>CAWHZM010000004.1:0-3174595 GCA_963833875.1 uncultured Acidobacteriaceae bacterium | reverse complement strand
GAGCGACTGCCCAGATCGTCCCAACTGGTTTGCCCTCGACGTAGAAAGGAACCAGCAGAGCTTCCTCGACGGGAGGAGCAACCGGTTGAAAATAGAGATAACGCCGTTCAACGTGTCGCATCAATAGTGGACTGTTGCAGTCGAGCACATCGCCTCACGGACCGAAATTTCGCGGCGTTCCCCCTCCTATGTGTGGCTTCCATTTGCCCGCAATTGCCGGCCAGAAGAACCGCTTTCCACCATCCTCTTTGGTGAGCAAGCTGACTCCAGCTGAATCTGCCTTAAAGACATCCAAAATCGTGTCAGCCAGTCTTTGAAGAACCGTGTGTGGCGAGTCTGCCAACGCCTCAGCGAGCGCAACGAGAGCGCGGTTCTCCGTTGCGTAGTCTGGTGGGCGGAAAGAACGGCTGTACAGCTCTTCTGTGCAAAGAATGGATTCTAGCGGAGCCACACCTTCGGGAATGCAACCATCCAACCCGTCCCCTCTGCCAGGCGCACTAGAGTTGCTCAACGAGTCACCTCCGCACATCTACCTGAAAGAGCGAGTTCATTTTACAGCTTACCCAGAGCAATATCCAAACCGCCCGTTGGCAAGGCAACAGGAAAACGAGCTACGACGACGGGCTGATTTTTTCAGTCTTCTCAAGTTCTCGGAAGTTGGACAGCAGGAAAAACTTTTCAACATCACGACGCAATATGGTATTCCAGCCCTTGCGGTTCAGCAGTACGCGGATCTTATGGTACCCGTAGCGTACTCTTGACTGAGCGGGGAAGTACCTAGTCTGCCGACTGTACCAGGAAGAAGGGCTGACCTAAGAGGATGCGCGGCTTTCCATCAGAGATCTCCCGTAGTCACGAAATTACCGTGTACGGGACCTTACGGCGTTGGGCCGAAATTATCGGTCGGTCGTCCGATGCTTCCATCCTTGAGAGCACCCAGGCGGAAGAAGAAAAAGCCGACGAGCTTCTTACGCAGATTGCCGGCACGGTGAACATGCAGGCAGCCGCATGAACTACAGTCATTCTCTGGTACTTTTTCGTGGCAGAGAATGACTGTTTCCAGACAAGCACGATCAAGGAGCAACAAGAGGCCGGATCCTGGCATCGTAACCAAGCTATGAATAAGCCTGAAACCGTCCTGTCCTTCAGCACGGACCCCCAAGCCTTACTCAGAAGAGAATGCGCACTTCGGAGGGAAGGTTTCCAGGTTCACTCCGTCACCAGCGAGATACAGGCCCGCTTTGAGATTGAAATGGGGAGGTGTGGAGTTCTATTAATGTGTTTCCGAGCGACTGAGGCTGTTGTCCAAGACCTCAGCACACTTTTTAGGCGTAGTTGTCCGACTGGGACGATCATTTTTGTGATGAATAGCAGCGGTGGAAGTGCTCCCAAAGGGGTTGATTATGTGGTGCCCGAATCGGTGGAAGCGGAAGCGATAGTTCAGACTCTCCGTTCCAGTGGCGGTCCTGCTTCCCAGCAACGATCATCAGCAGCCGATTAATCAAACTTCTCACCAGAGAAGGCGGAATGGCACCTAAATTATCCTTCCAGGGAGGGGGCCGCCGGCACTTTTCTCGGCAATGGATCCGCGCTTGTTCTCAGCACGGCACTCGACGGAAAGCAGGAACTACAAATGTCGGTAGTGATGCAGTTTGGTTTTCCACAGACTGACACCGCCGCCTATCTTGTGAAACACTTCTAATCATGCCGGAAAAGAAGGCGAAGTATATCCCCAAAGTTTACGACACCATTTTCTTTAAAAAACACGGGAAGACAGCGTTCGTTGTGACGCGAGTGGATGCCGTCAAAGAAACCGTCGATTTGCAGAGCATTGGTAAACTCGGAGAGGTTATGGATGGACATGTTCCATGGTCAGAGCTTTCTTATCTGGACGAAAGCCAGAACGCTCTCCGAGTCGTGAGAGAAGCTACCGAAGATCATTAACTGGCTTGTTCGGCAAACAAACTTCGCGTGGTCAGTACTTCTGCATCCCGCGGAGCGCGCATTTTGATTGGCGCGATAAATATTTTGCGTTGGACTCTAGCGGGCACTTGCTTCATAGTGGAATCACTTCGCAAACCATCTCTGTAGCCGGTCCCGCGGAGCTGATGTTTGCAGGCCGGCCCTGATGTTGGCCTCGCAATTTTCCTGACCTCGTCGTTTTCCCACAAAACCTGGACCCTTGCCGCGCGGCGTCGGCGTCGTGTGTCTGGCCAGTTTCTACGACAAAAACGAGGAGGAACGAAAAATGAAGACACTCGCTAGCTACGCAATATCGATCGCCCTCTGTCTGGGAGCGATGGCGACGCTTGCCATCGGCAGCCACGGCGTGAAGTCGATTTCCAGCTCGGAGGCACACTTGGCCGCCAATGCGGCGTTCCAGGATGGAGCATACCTGGGCAAGCTCGCAGCTGAAGGCGGCCAGGAGATGAAAACCGCAATCGCAATCGGTCGCTGGTCATCGGATCAGGACCGGTTCATGTTCACAACCGGTTATCGCCGGGACTACAACGCAACTCTGGCCAGCGCGCGGCCACCCGCACGCCTCGACCCGGAGCAGTAAAGCTCTCCGCCGGATTTCACGAGTGGGATGAGAGCTTTGGAAACGGAAAGCCGCTTTTTCTTCACTCTGAAGTCTCGGTTGACTTGGGACATCCAACTTGAGCCGCTTCCACAGTAAACAGCACACAACTGTTGTAATATCGCGGTTACACTCATCTTCCCTGCGACCGAGGGTTTTGAGTGTAATCGCCTGGTTACAACAGTAATCCGAAGAGTCCCCCCGCCAAGGCGTCAGGATCGAAAAGATGTTGTCTAATCCTGATATGAGTGCGAGTGCGAAATTGGGTCCGCATTTGTTCCTTGCTATTGCTTTCAGCCGAGGTTTCATCATAGGCTTTCTGGTGTCGCTCCTAATGTATAGTCTTCATTTTCGGTTATTGGCCTGCGATGCGTCCTGACTTGTGTCACAGCGAGAGGTGAAGTCTAGGCCGCGTCAGCATAAAATCAGGACTCACAACCCAGGTCAAGCTTTTATTCGGATAGTGGAAGGCGCGTCGTTTTTCAAGTCTGGGATTTGCTGGATGAGCGACGCTATCGCCTTTCGCGGATCGCAGACCACGAGTCGGCTAACCTCGGGTTTCAGAGGATGGTTCAGCCGGGGCGGGGACGTACCTTCCTCGAAGATCAGAGACAGAGCTCGATGTAGTCCTCCGATGAACTCGACAATCGGCTGCCTTGATCTCCAGCAGGCATTCCATAATCAGCTTGCCTTGCCCATCCATCACCGCCGCCGAGACGGCTTGGTGCACGTCCATGCCGAGATACTTTTCCTGACTCGTAAAGGGCGCTCCCTTTCGCTAGCTTGGCGAAGGGAACAATCTCGACCTACCCCAAAAATGGACACTCTTTATGTTGCATGAAATTGATTCCATGACAACCCGCTCCGACGCCCAAGTAAAGTTGGTAGTGCGAAAGCCAACAGACAGGCTCGAGAGATAAGGAGCCGAACGATGATCTTTATTAGGAGTAGATTTCCACCCCGAGTTGCCGCGAATTTCTTCGGTGAATACCAAGACTGTAAGGTTCCACGAAAGCGGCTAGTGCACAGTGAGGATGCGGAAACGTTCTACCGTGCACTGGCGGGGAACAATACGGGGATAATCCTGAATATTGCGTGTAAGTCGGGCGATGTCAACGACCCAAACGCAATCAAAGAATCGTGGGCGCTTCTTGGCAGCCGCCGTCAGGCTCTTAAGCGCACGGCATCCTCATAATGGAAGTTCCAGAAATAGCGATGTCGGCCACAAGAAAACTTCTGAACAATTGTCCAGAGCCTTTCTTGCGCGTAGTGAGTACAGTCGTTGAATTGTCTTCCAATGGATGCCTCGCTCTCCGCAGAAGCACAACCGTGCGTAAACCGCGCATCCGACAGAGGCCGCGTCGGAAACCTTACTTCGATTTGGGGAAGCCGTGCTCTTCTGTCCGATTGCTATATCTTTGGCGACGATTGCTCTGTTTTGTTAGGATAATAGTTACAGACATTCGAAGAACGGTTGAGGTCAAGGGTCAAAGTCCTTCAATCGCTTTTGAGTTGCATCGCCTTACAACCTCGCAAAAGCTCGAAAGATCTGCTAAGGATACTCCTCCGCAAAGCGATTTAGTCCTGGCTGGTAAATAAAACGTTTTTTCGGCGTCTATTTTGGCTAGCACATGGAAATCGAGAAATGTCCTATTCTCTGCATCCAGTCTGGCTATCAGAGTGATCAAATGGCGTTCTTTCAAGTTTGGCTTCATCTGCCAGTACTTCGATCCCTTCCAACCCGACACAAGGTGAGCAAGCAAAACGGACACTGTGATTCCTTCTCGCAATTGCAAAAGACTTCGCCATCTCGATCTTCCCTTCACAATGGAGATCTCATCCGGGGACATCGCCTGGATTCGAGAAAGAAGCTGTTCTCGGAGCGGGAGGAATATGCGGTTAGCGTCCCAATTGCCCGGTTTGTGATAGCCGATCAGCTCATAGGCCGCTCGTAGGCTTCCAAATCGTTTCCGCAGGGTATGAACGCTGACCATCTCAGAAGCATCGTCAATGATCTGCGCGCTGAGCCTACTATTCGTTTCCAGTAAACAGCGCAGTTTGTTCAAAACTGTTCTGTCGGACTGTGGGACCGAGAAGGCTTCGAACCGTTTCTGGGCCTCGGCAAAGGTTGTTTCGTCAATAGTGGGGGGGTGGGCATTTGGGCAGAGTACCCATTGTTCTTGCTTAACGTGAACGCGATGGCTCCCTAATCGCTCGGATGTCCGATTGAATACGTTGCAGCCCGCGTATTTTGGGTGACCGAGCATCCTTCTTACCACGTGACGACTCCACGTCGCACCATCAAGATAGGGAATTCCCTTGCTGTTAAGGTCCTTCGCGATTCCCCGTAAGCTCCGCCTCTCGACGATAAATGACCTAAAGATTTGCCGTACATGTTCGATTTCCTCGTCTGGCCCAGGCAGTAGTACCACCCGATCTTGCGTTATGCTCTTACGTTCGCGCCTGCCTAAGAGCTGCTTCGGTTCGTGGGAGGCGGACACAAGCAGACGCTGGAATCCGTATCCGGGAACCCCACCTTGCTTAAAGCCAAGCCTCGCTAAGCGTTTCTGTCCCGCAAGTACTTTGACGCCTAGTTCGCGGCTGTACTCTCCCGCCATTGATCTCTTGAGGAACTTTAGCAGCATATTTGCTAAAGAGCCGTCATTGAGAAATACTTCCGCGCAATAATGAACGGGCACTCCAGCGGACTTGCAGAGGAACTCGTAATGAGCCGCTTCATCTGCATCTTGGAACCGCCCCCACCGGCTGATGTCATAAACCAAAATGGCTTTGTATCCGGCGTTCCCACTTACCACGTCATGCAGAAGCTGACGCAGACCATTGCGACATTTAAGAACAACCCCGCTTCTGGCGGCGTCCGTATATGTCTTGACAACGGAGAATCCGTGGCAATCTGCGTAGGTTTGTATCCTGAGGCTTTGGTTGTCGAGTGAATACTGCTGATGCTCGGTGGACATTCGAAGGTATTGAGCGACGGGTACGATAGAGTTTGCGATCATTGTGCGCCTCCTACAAATGCCATCGGCAGAACCGAACCGAACTTTAGAGCCAACTCGATTTCTCAGTGCCGAAGGTCGGCACTCGTGCCGAGATGCCGGCAGCTACAGGAGAATGCCGTTCATAAGAGCTTGAAAACAATGGTGCTGCAATGGTTATCACTGTGCATGATGGCCGAAGGGGTGCGAAATGCGGATGGTCATGCGCGAATTATCAGAATCCGAGAATGAGTTGATTGATCGAATCGAACGACTGGTCTCAGAACTCACGGCAATGCGATATTGGGACACGGATTTGTTCCATGCCGCATACCCAGGATTCAACGAAATACTCGCTTTTAAGGCACGTCGGGAGCGATACTACGAAATCCTCTTGCAGCTCTTAACCCTAGCTCGTCAATTACGAGACGCTACGAGCATTTCGCCTGGAATAACATAATTGCGTTGGCGCCCACCTTTGCTGATCGGCACGCGCAAATGTAAAAAGAGTCCGGACCCGTTGATTGGCATCAGAGAACTTACGGGTATGCAACCTCAGGCAGCTGCGAAGGGAAAACGCAAACGAGTAATTACTGAGTAATCTAGTAAACCTCTTTGACTTGCTAGCGCACAGACCTGCGGGATAGAGTGAAAGCCTCAGATGACTTTCGCGAACGAAAAGCTGCTCGTGGATCGCTTGCTCTCGCTGCTTCAAAGCCAAGCTACTTTTTGCGGTCCGACAGAAATCTTCCGTTTGGGGAATTCGCCAGCCCGCTCATGCGCCGTCGGCCCAAGCGTTCATCTGTTGCGCGACCCAAGCCTGGACCTGCCGGGTCCTCAAATCTCTAATAGCCCCCTTCGGACGGCGATCGTAACAGCATGGGTCCTGTCATTAGCCTGTAGCTTGTCCATGATGTTCTTGATGTGGAAATTAACCGTAGTCTCAGAAATCGCCAGTTGATCTGCAATTTGTTTGTTACGATTGCCATCGCGAATTAAGCGTAGCACCTCAAGCTCGCGCTGAGTCAGATCCTCCTGTCCGAGATGTTCAGCAACAACACCTGCCACGTCGGGAGGAATGTGCCTCAAACCTGCAGCGACCGAGCGGATGATCTTCAACAATTCGTTTTTCGGTGTGCTCTTGAGCACGTAAGCAGCCGCGCCAGCTCGCAAGGCGCGTTGAATTTCCATATCGCCGCGCGACGTGGTTAACATGATCACGCGCGCCTGTGGATTTTGATTCCGAATGGCGATGAGCGCCTCGGTACCGTTAGTCCCAGGCAGTCGCTGGTCCATCAAAACTACGTCAGGGCGAAAGCGGCGATACTCCTGCAATGCTTCATCGGCAGTGGAAGCCTGGGCAACGACTGTCATATCTGCCTGCGAAGCGAGGATCAAAGCCAACCCTTCGCGAAAAACAGGATGATCCTCAACGGTCATAATTGTGATTTGTTTGGCTGCGGACATTTTTTCCACAAAGTCGTTCTGTTTGCCACTGACGTTTTCGATGAGGTTCAAAGTTCAAAGCGTCGCGGTCGTCCCGACCGAGACCGCACTTTCGCCCACGCGCTTGACGGCCTACCAAACGCTATCGTTTTTGGAAGCTTGAGTTCGATGGTTGTGCCCAGATTCGGCGCTGTGATGAGTTGGAGCTGCGCTTCGATGCTCGCAGCTCGCTCGCGCATGCTTTGTAGACCATAATGACCGTCTCTGCCCTTCGACGCCACCGTCGAGTCCATACCGCGGCCGTTATCCCGAACTATCAGGGTAAAGTCATCGGAATACGCCAACTGTACTTCGATGCGGCTAGCACACGAGTGCATGAGTGCATTGCGAATGGCCTCGTACCCAACCCGGCAAATCTCGTCGAGGATGATCGGA
This sequence comes from uncultured Acidobacteriaceae bacterium, assembly GCA_963833875.1. Taxonomy (GTDB): domain Bacteria; phylum Acidobacteriota; class Terriglobia; order Terriglobales; family Acidobacteriaceae; genus Sulfotelmatobacter. Next base: position 3,167,137 of record CAWHZM010000004.1, on the reverse strand, counting down.
TCCATTACGAAGGGCGTGCCACTGATAGTCACAACTCTTTCCGAAACACTACTTAGTTCATGCTCGTCCAACACAGATTGGAGTCGCTTGGACAACTCGCGATCGTCCGGCGCACCAACGTGCAATGCGTCTAAAGCTGCCCGACCTTCGCGCATAGCCCGGTCAATCCACTCCGTAAGTCTTTCCAGCGAGCGGTGCGTATATTCCCCGTCGGAGCGGTGTTCGAGGGCATCATCGGCGACCAGTTTGCTGCCTTGCAGGGTCTGCAAAAGCGTATCGTGCAAATCTCGCGCGAGACGCGTCCGCTCGGCGATGCGTTCATCAAGCCTGGCACGCATGGAACGCGAAGCCTGTTTCATCCGCAGGTAGTAGACAAGCCAGAAAAGGAAAGCCAAGCCCATCAGGCACGAGATGCCAAATGCAGTTGTCTGGTACCAGGCCGGCGGAATTGTAAAAGCAAAGGAAGCACCTTCTTCGTTCCACAGTCCGTCATCATTAGAAGCGATCACGCGAAAGCGGTAAGAACCAGGACGCAGGTTGGTATAGAAAGCCTGCCGACGAACACCGACATCCTGCCACGCCGCGTCTCTTCCTTCAAGTTTGTATCGGAATCTCACCTTCTGCGGATTGACGAAGCTCAACGCGGAATAGTCGATCTCCAGGTCGCGCATGAGCGGTGGAAAAGTAAGCTTGTCATTTGGCCGATAGAGTTGACGGTCGGCGACAACTTTTTCGATGTGGACCGGGGGGAGAACCTTATTTTGGGTCAGATGACCAGGATCGACTACCTGCACGCTGGATTTAGTCGCGAACCAGACACGGCCATCTTGAGTCCTCGCCATCACATTGAAGCTGGCAGGCTCTGCGGCCATCACGCCGTCAGAGCCATCGAACACCCTGGGACTGAGGGAAGCGCTGTCGTCGTGCCACCAGCGGCTCATGTCCTCTTTACTTATCCTTGCCAAACCACATCCAGTGTGCAGCCAGAGCTCATTCTGATTGTCCCAAGCCACACCGGTTATCAAATCACACGGCAAACCGTTTTTCGATGACAGCAGGCGCGATGTGCCATCTTTCCACCCGATCAGCCCTGCTGAGGTAGGCGCGAGAACGGTGCCGTCCGGATTCACAACAACCTGGTAGACGTAGGATTTGGGACCGCCCGGTGAGGGAAACACCTCGGCATGGCCACCGGAAAACCGCGCGAGGTCGCCACTTCGGAGGCCTAGCCAAAGGACTCCGTCTGGGCCGGCAGCCATTGCGCGAGCCGAAGGAATGACCGACTCCGGATATTCCTCGACTACATCCAAGCCGTGAACGCGTATCAATTCGTGGCTTTCGCCGCTGACTTCGGCCCAAATGTCGTGAGTTGAGTCTTCTGCAATACCGACGATGAAATGAGTCGAATCACCATTCTTGCGGCGGACCTTTTGAAACTTGCCATGATCGTAGAGGTAGAGATCATTGTCGATTCCAGACCAGAGACGATCGAAGCTGTCGACGAAAATGGCTGTGGGTTCCGGCCATCTGCGGCCAATATGAATTGCGTCGACGCGGCCGTTCTTCAAAACATCCAGGGCTTCACCAGTATTCACCCACATTGAGTTGTCGTGCGTTGCGGTAATCGCATCCACGTGATCCGAACCCAAGCCGTCCCTCTTTGAAAAGGTCGTGACATTTCGCGGATGAAAGTAGTCCACACCCCCTTGGGTGGCCGCCCAAATACCACCCTCGCGATCCTCGTAAAATCCTAGGACCTCATCTGCCGACAAACCGTCTTGAATGCTGAATTTGTCGAAGGTGCTACCGTGGATCCGATAGATCCCCTCGCTTGTGCCTAGCCAGATCCCTCCATCCTTATCGCGAAACACGGACGTTGCGCTCACTTTTGAACTGTCAAAGCCTGGTAGCTTCACCGGCTCCCAGTGCCCCGTTGAAAGTCTTTGCAACCCGCCGAAAGCTCCAGGATGGTTCACGCCAATCAAAACAGAGCCGTCCGGCATTCCAACCATGCTGTTCGCGGTCTGGACCCCTTTCAATCGTGCCCAAGCCTCGGGCAAGTACGTTTCGGAGTGACCTGGCTTCCATCGCAGAACCGGTCCTTCCGTCGTTGTCCAGAGGTAACCTTCCGTATCTTGAGTCAAGCTGTCGGGACAACAGACCTTTGTTGCGAGACCATCGGATTCATCAAAGCAGCGAATTGTTTCCGTCAACGCCTGGCAGATGGGAGTTTTCAGAACTCCTCCATCATCTATGCGTGTGAACCAGATTCCGCCTGACCGGTCCTCGAGTAGAGCGGCTACGTCGTCATGAAAATTGGGATAGACGAACAATTTGCCGTCGGCGAAATGAGCAAGACCTTCCTGCACGCCAATCCACAGGCTGCCATCGCGAGCGGCGGCTAGCGCACCGATCACATTTGAGGGAAGTTTCTTGCCGTCCGGTGACGACCACAGCTCAAAGCGCAAACCATCAAACCGATACAGGCCGGAAGTCGTTCCGACCCAGATGTACCCGTCGGTGGTCTGCGCAATTGTCAAAGCCCCTCCATTGAAGAAGCCGTCGCGCGCCAGCCATGCACGATGGGTGTATTGCGAAAGGCGTTGCTCTTGAGCGCGTACGCAGATAGGCACGAACCAGATGGCCACCAGGACGATAAAGTTCAGCAACGTTTTCCTGGAAGACGAACAATTCGGGCGCGAATGCGTTCCTACAAACATCTTTAGAATTCTAGGCGATCTCTGGATCGTAGGGCACATGCCAGTGCCAATGGGAGTAGGCAAGGGTGATGCACACTATAACGAGGCTAATCATTCTAATCACCCGAGGAACCCCCAGTATCCACAGGCAGGTCCCTATAGAAAACTACAGGTTCTCCACTGCCCGATTCGATGGTGTTAAAAATGCTTTTCCCTAAGACACTAAGGCTGAAAAGTTCAGGCAACGGCCACGGCAGGAGAAAAGTTAACATGATCTCTTCGGCATTTCCTTACCAAAAGAATCGGCGGCGAGTTCTCGACCGAGAGATGGCGTACGTGGAGGTGGGAAAGGGCAACCCCATTGTGCTGTTGCACGGCAATCCCACGTCATCGTACCTATGGCGCAACGTCTTGCCGCACCTCCAACCACTGGGCCGCTGCATCGCCCCTGATCTGCTGGGCATGGGCGACTCCGATAAGCTGCCGAACAGCGGCCCCGGCTCATATCGCTTCGTCGAACATCGCCGCTATCTCGACGTCCTGCTTCAGTCGCTGGATGTGCGCGACCGCGTAACCTTCGTCATCCACGACTGGGGCTCGGCCCTCGGCTTTGACTGGGCCAACCGCCATCGTGGGGCCGTGAAGGGCATCGCGTTCATGGAGGCGATCGTGCGGCCGCAGGGCTGGGATCACTGGGACGTGATGAACATGCGTCCCTTCTTGCAGGCACTGCGCTCCGAGGCCGGCGAGAAGATGGTTCTGGAAGAAAACTTCTTCATTGAGAAGATCCTGCCAGGGGCGGTCCTGCGTCCTCTCACCGCCGATGAAAAGGCGGAATACAGGCGGCCATTTGCCGAGCCCGGCGAAGGACGACGGCCGACGCTGACGTGGCCTCGGGAGATCCCCATCGAGGGCGAACCCGCCGACGTGAATGCGATCGTGACTGCTTATGCGGAGTGGCTGGCAACGAGTGATGTGCCCAAGCTATTCATAAAAGCCGAGCCCGGCGCGCTTCTTGGCGGCGGCGCAAATCTCGAAACCGTCCGCGCGTGGCCAACTCAGACCGAGGTCACCGTCGCAGGAGTCCATTTCATTCAGGAGGACTCACCAGATGATATCGGGCGGGCTATCGCCAGATGGATGCAGACATTGAACTGATACCGCCAGATCAAGACGGCGGTGACGGGTTAGAGACACACAGTGGAATTCCCACTCTTTTGTAACTTTGCTGGGCGAAATGTCTTTCAACCAATGAGCTGGAATATGGCAGGAGCGATCACAAAACAGCGCCCGGCGACGTTGAATTCGCAAGCTCAATCCCAAAGGAACAAAGAGCTGTTGGATGTTCGCTCGACTTCCATCCAAAAGGTCGAGGTTGACGGAGTCAACATATTTTATCGTTCCGCAGGCGAAAACTGTGCACCGGTTGTCCTTCTACTACACGGATTCCCAGCTTCATCATTTATGTTCCGCGAACTCATTCCGCGCCTCGCCAATGCATACCGCCTGATTGCCCCGGATCTTCCCGGCTTTGGATTCAGCGAAGTCCCGCCAGATCGACACTATGTCTACTCGTTCGATCAACTGGCGCTAACGACAGAAGCCTTCACGAAGGCGCTCAAGATCGACCGATATGCGATGTATCTATTCGATTATGGCGCGCCTATAGGTTTCCGCCTTGCCATGGCTCACCCTGAGCGAGTCACGGCGATCGTGTCGCAGAACGGAAATGCGTACGAAGAAGGACTCGGCGATGCCTGGGGTCCGATCCGGAAATATTGGGCTGAACCAACTGCGGAAAATCGAGATGTGCTTAGAAGAAATATTCTGACGCTGGAGGGCACTCGTTGGCAGTACACCCATGGCGTAAGCGACCCAGACAGCGTTCCGCCGGAATCTTACACACTGGACGCGGCGCTCCTTGAACGATCAGGGAACAAGGACATTCAGCTGGACCTCTTTCGCGACTATTCGTCGAATGCGAAGCTCTACCCACAATTTCAGGACTATTTCCGTAAATCGCGGCCGCCCTTGCTGGCGATCTGGGGCAAGAATGATCCTTTCTTTGTTCCCGCGGGAGCGGAAGCCTTTCGGAAAGACTTGCCGAAGGCAACAATCGAATTTCTCGATACCGGACATTTCGCGCTCGAAACGCATGTCATAGAAATTGCCGGCGCGCTCAGGAACTTTCTGGCCGCGAGCGGTATCGGCCACAAAGGTTGATTAGATCAGGAGAGAGTGATGAAAAGTGAATTCCCGCCAAACTCAACGATCATTTTGGTGCACGCCGCGTGGGCTGACGGCTCATGTTGGAGCAATATCATTTTGCCTCTACATTGGCGCGGCCTCCACGTTATCTGCGCACCGATACCGATGACAAGTTTAAGCGATGACGCGGCCGCGTTGAGCAGAGTGCTGGAACGGAGCAGTGGCCCTGTAGTCCTGGTGGGGCACGCCTACTCAGGCGCCATAATCGCAGCGGTGCGAGAGGCGCGGGTGAAGTCTTTGGTCTATATTGCTGGCCTTGCGCCTGACGAAGGCGAGCCGGTCGGGAAAGTTTTTTATCGGGACGAACCGCACCCAGAACAGCCGAAGATGGTTCCAGATGCCTATAACCTGGTCTGGATGCCGGAAGATGCATTTGGCCGGGCACTTGCTCACAAGGCTTCTGCCGATCAGGCGAGTATTGCAGCCGCCCTGCAACGGCCCATCGCAGTTCAATCCGTTCAAGAGCCGGCCCCGAAACCACTGTGGAAATCAAGGCCGACGTGGTATCTGGTGGCGGAAGAAGACCGCATGATAAACCCGAAGACGCAGCATTTTATGGCCGAACGTATGGGCGCGAAGATACATGCTCATCGCGTAGACCACACTCCGATGTATTCAGAGCCGGACGTTGTGGTCGACGTGATCCTGGAGGCGGCGCGCGAAACGCTCTCGCGATAAGGGCTTTTGTCCGAATTGGATCTGCGGAATTATTTCAGAATTGCCAGATCATACGCACAGAGGAGGGCTTACTAAAATGGCCCGGTTGCTCTCACTGAAGGTCGGCCTTCCCCGCGAAGTCACGTGGAACGGCAGGACTGTGCGAACTGCAATCTGGAAGCTTCCGGTTGCAGGGCGACGGATGGTACGCAAGCTGAATGTCGACGGCGACGGCCAAGCCGATCTCGCCGGTCATGGTGGGGAGCAGCGCGCCGTATTCGTCTACCAGATGGAATCGTACTACTACTGGGAGCATTTCCTTGGGCGCAGTGATTTCATGTTCGGCCAGTTCGGAGAAAATTTCACGGTTGAGGGACTTGCCGACAACGAAGTCTGCATTGGCGATCAATACCGCATCGGCGACGGCATATTCGAGGTTACGCAGCCACGCGTAACGTGCTATCGACTGGGCATTCGGATGAACGAGCCCCGCATGCCATCCCTGGTTGTCGCACACAGACGGCCAGGATTCTACTTTCGCGTATTGCGGGAAGGAGAAATTGGCGCAGGCGATGACATCGCAAAAATCGCTGCCGGGCCAGAAAGAATGACAGTGGCGGATATGGACGGGCTGCTTTACTTGCCGGGGCATTCTCGAGAGCAATTGGCAAGAGCATTGCGTATCCCGGCCCTCAGCCAGGGTTGGCAAGCTTCTTTCCAGCTAATGCTCAACCGAGACGAGAGTCCAGAACCTGCCACGGGCAATCCCGGACTAGCAAATGAGGAACCGGCTCCCGCATGGTCCGGGTTTCGCAAAATGACCGTCGCCAGTACCCAGAAGGAAAGCGACGGCGTGACTTCCTTCACTATGATGCCGGCCGACGGGCGGATTCTTCCGATCGCGCAGGCAGGTCAGTTTGTCGTCTTGAGGTTGCAAGTGGATCACGCAAGACCAGCCGTGATTCGAAGCTATTCGTTGTCTGACTTGCCACGGCCAATCACTTTCGTATCAGTGTGAAGAGCGAACCCCATGGTATCGGGAGTTCGTTTTTGTCCACTGGTGTGCGGGAAGGTGATCTCCTCGAAGTAAGCGCACCACGAGGACGCTTCACTTTGCAATCCGGCGAGGGTCCGCTTGTGTTGCTCAGCGCAGGCATCGGTGCAACTCCTGTGATGTCGATGCTGCACCAACTTGCCGCAGAAAGAACACAAAGGGAGGTCTGGTGGATTTACGGGGCGCGGAATCAAGCCAATCATCCATTTGCGCAAGAGTCGCGTTCACTCCTGCAACAGTTCCATCGAACGCGAAGCTGCATCGTCTACAGCAGGCCAAACGCGAACGACGAACTGGGCACGGATTTTGATCTGCAGGGACACATCGAACTACCTCTACTTAAGAAGCTGGGTGTTCCATCCAATGCTGACTTCTATCTATGCGGACCATCTTCATTCTTAACTGACATTCGCGAAGGACTTCTGCGCTGGGGGGCGGCGGCGGAGAAGGTGCACACAGAAACGTTCGCCGCGATTACGTTTGCTGGGATTCGGTCGTCCTCCTCCGCCGTTCTTCGCGTCCTAGGTCGCGGGTGATCCACAAGCACGTCCAGTCTGGCCGCTGCAGCTGCAAGGCAGAGGCCGCTGCTCGGTCGCACAAACAACTGGTATCAGCTTGCCGCCGAATTTGAGAATTTCGATCAGTGCGACCCTTGGGAAAATGAAGGTGGTCTTTCGTGTTCTGCGAGAAGCTGTTAGGATATTTCTGTGACAAAGATTTGCGAAAGTTTCGCTGATCGTTTTGCCCGGATTGGCGGAACTCTAGATCTGCAGGAGCTCTCTGTGCTGGCTGTTTTGGAAATCTCGGAAGTGCACGGGAACGCCGAGATTTGGAGGCGGTTTGGGGGCGGTTCGGACAGGAATCGCGCTCTTTTGGGCAATCCGGCACAACCGGTGCACGATATGCAAATCGTGCAAAGCCGCTTAAACACTGGTTATTTCGCATCTCGTTGATTTGGCGAGTGGGGACGTAGTTCAGTTGGTTAGAACGCTGCCCTGTCACGGCAGAGGCCGCGGGTTCGAGTCCCGTCGTCCCCGCCATTCTTTTGAATGGTTTAAAAGGACCCCGAAAACTGATCTGGGTCCGTTTGGGTCCAATAAGCGTTTCCCATCTGGCGATTCGCTGTTTCGCCCCATCCAACATAACCCGAAGAAACGAACGTCTCGGGCTAGTGGATCAAGGTTGATTTGCTCCCCGACAGCACGCCCCCTGGCAGAATGGCATCCACGAGCTTCCCCTGCGCGAGGCGTTTGCTTTTTGTGGTTGCCTGGAGATACTTGTTGGTCACGTGCAGATCGCTGTGACGCAAGTAGTCGCGGATCATCAATTGGTGTTCGCCCATCTCTGCCAGCATGGTTCCCACCGTGTGCCGGAAGGTGTGCCATCCTACGCCGGTGATGCCGATCCTTTTGAAGGCCGGCTGGATCTTCTTCTTCAACACCGAAGCTAAGTCGAGCGGTTTCTTTCCCTTCAGTCTTTCTGAAGGAAAGACGAAATCGCCCGGCTGGTTGTAGAGACTTTGTGATCTCCACTCCTGCAAGGAATGCTTTAGGCTTGGATACATCGGCAGCTGTTTTGCAGACGCTTCCGTCTTTGTGCTCTTCAGGTGCCCACCCCGACGCCAGTAGTAGGAATGCGCACACTGAAGTTCATATTGTTGAAATCACAGTCCAGCCAATGCAGCGCCCCGAGTTCCCCTTGCCGAATTCCTAAGGCACCGTCGAGAAACACGAGAATCTGATCGTGAAATTCTAGTTGTGCCGGACCGAGTATGACCTCTTGCGGTGAAAGGACGAGCGGAGATTTCTGACGCTTCGCACTGACGCGCACGCCCGTGGTGGGCCCTCTTTGCCCACCCGTTCCAACTGGTATTCCCGATGAAATTGGATTGTGGCCACAAAACTCCCAGCGAACGGCATGCGAGAACACAGCCGACATAACGCACTTGATCTTGGCCTTGGTCCCGTCTGCAACTTCTGCTGCTCGTAGCCAGCGTTCTACCTCGATGGTTTTGACGTCCTCCAAAAGGAGGCTTCCCCATCGTGGGAGAATCCAATTTTTCCCGTACACCAGATAGGCATCTTGCGTGGATATCTCTTTGAGAGGCATCTCCTCTCGACAGTAGTGCTCCCAAAGAGTATTGACGGTTGTTTTCTGCAGGTTCTTTCGCTTGGATTGATTGTTGACAGGGTAGAAGGCTTCGCGCCAACGTCCCGCGCGGCGCAGAAGCTCGGGGAGGCAGGCCTGGGGACATCCACACTACAGAAGCATCTGGTACGTGGACAACAGCCGGATACCGGCGAGAAACGGCTCTATGTGCTCGATGAATCCTCTCTGGCATCGACCAGGCAGGTGCATGAGTTTGTGAACCGGCTCCATCCGAATGATCGTGTGTTGCTCGTCGGCGACCGGCGGCAACATGAGGCCGTTGAGGCCGGGCGGCCCTTTGCCCAGTTCCAAGGACGCCGGTATGAAAACGGTGAGGCTCGAAGAGATTGTGCGCCAGAAAGACCCAGCATTGAAACAGCTAGTCGAGCAGCTTGCCCAGGGCGAAGTGCAGGAAGCAATACAGAATCTTGACCGGCAGGGCCGAGTCCATGAGATTCAAGGCCACGACGAGCGCATCGCCACTATCGCGAAGGAGTACGCACAATTGCCGGAGAACACGCTGGTGATTTCTCCAGACAATCGCTCTCGCATGGAGATCAACGAGCGCGTCCATGCGGAATTGCAGCGGAGTGGCCTTGTCAGCCGGGAGGAACGCCGCATCAGGACGCTAGTGCCGCGTCAGGACCTCACCGGCGCGGACCGAACCTGGGCCGCGCGCTATGAGGTGGGCGATGTGCTGCGCTATTCGCGCACATCGAAGAGACCGGCATCGGGAAAGGCGCGTACGCACAGGTGAAGAGTATCGACGCTCCGAACAACCGGCTGACAGTCGAACTGCAGGACGGCACACAGCGCACTTACGATCCGCGCCGACAGCAGGGAGTCTCGGTCTTTCGGGAAGAGATGCGGAGTTTTTCAGTAGGCGACCGCATTCAGCTCACTGCGCCGGCCAACAACCTCAGAGTTGCGAACCGCGAGTTGGGGACCATCGAGAGCATTGACGAAGACGGGGGGCTGCGCTTGAAAATGTACGGTGGCCGCGCGATCGAACTCGATCCCTGCAAGCATCCGCATCTCGATCACGGTTATGCCATGACCAGCCACTCCAGCCAGGGACAAACTGACGACCGTGTCTTGATTCACGTGGACACCGAACTGGGTGCTAAGGATCTGCTCAACAGCCGCATGGCCTATGTCGCTGTCTCGCGTGGACGCTATGAGGCGCAGATTTATACGAACAATGCAGCGACGCTGGGCCAAGAACTCAGCCGCGACGTGTCCCATTCCCCCGCCATTCAGCAGGAGCCAGCGGCGCACAAGTTAGAACCACAAACTGCCCACACGAATCAGATCAGTCAGGGTTTCGGTCTAGGTCTGTAATGCAGTATTCCCGAGTGACATGCCCCGGATAGCCAGAGCATAGCCGAGGCCCGGCGAGTGTCAAGGCCGCGCTTCGCGCGCCGCGTTCGCGGTCCGAGAGCCTTGACACTGGTCTTTGCGCCTCGGCTTATTATTCAGCTATCCGGGGGATGTCAGATTTCCAGTTCTACGAAACGGGCTCCGCCCCGAATCGAACCACTGTTAATGGCAATTGCCCTCTTACACGTCGTGACAGTGCAAAACCGCTGTCCTGTCGGAGGAGATTTAGTACTTGAGAAGGACGTGTTCAAACAAGCGTTCGCTTACGAGCATGAGAATCATTACTTATAGCGACTTGCATCTTGAATTTGGCTCGGGCTGGATGTTGCCGCCGGCTGTGAACGGAGATGTCATGATCATGGCAGGAGATATCGTCACCCTCAATGATTGTGAGCCGCTCGACCAGATTCTGCGGGAAGTGGAAGAAACCAGTCCTCTAGAGATGCACACGCGAACGAGACCATTCCGGATATTCAATTGATGAATCCCGGATAGTCAAGTCTCCTCATGCAGAACAGGATTCTCAAAGAACCCAAGCCATCGACGCGAACGACTCCGAACACTGACAGGCCGATTTTGTTTGAGAAAAGCCGCCTCATCTTAATTGCGCCCCGAGGCATTGTGAAGCCTTTGTTCAAAAGGTCTTCGGCGCCACGAGGCCACCAACCTGTTCCGTTTCCCCCGCGCGGGCCACGGATGCTAAGATGGCATCTCAAATTTCCGCAGCATCTGCAGGGCTTGGGACAACCGATATGGCGAGGTCGGTAATTTTTTTTTCGTCGATTGTTGCGATCACCGCCTTATTGGCCCTCCTGTATGCTTTTAGCCTCTCTTGGCTCCTGCTTGTAGTTCTAAGTGCCACCACACTACTCATCCTCTACTTGTTGTTTCATCCGCGTAACCAATGGCTCGTCGCCAACCGGTCGCGGGTAGATGGCGCGGGTTGCGTGGCCCTGACGTTCGACGATGGCCCCGATCCGGTGGATACGCCCAAATTACTCGATCTGCTCCGAGAAAAAGATGTGAAAGCAACGTTCTTTGTGGTGGGGAAGCGGGCGGACCAGTATCCGGAAATAGTGCGCCGCGCCTGGACAGAAGGACACCTGATCGCCAATCACACATGGTCGCACTATTCTCTATTTTGTTTTCTCATGCCCGGTCGTTTGCGGGCGGAGATCGACCGTTGTACGGAGAGCATTCGCCGCACCTGTGGTTCCCGGCCGCGCTTTTTCCGCTCGCCGGTGGGCCTGCGTCACCCGCTTCTGGCGCCTTATCTTGAGGATGCGGGACTGGAGTACGTTTCTTGGACTATTCGGACGCGTGATACACTCACTGCCAATTCCAGCATTCTTGCCCGGCGCATCTTGAAGGCGGCAAGCGGGGACATCATCCTGCTGCACGATCATTTGCCTGGCGGGGCGGATGCCATGCTAGAAGTCTTGCCTCGCGTCATCGACGAGCTTAGAGAACGGGGATTGGAATTCGTCCTGGCCGGCCCACGTGAGGATGCTGGGGGAACATTGCAACCGGCCGTATGCGAATCTGCGCCCTAATTCCGGCATTCAACGAAGCCCCTCACATCGCCAAGGTGGTGGAGGGGGCCCGGCAGCATGTGGCAGATGTTGTGGTGATCGACGATGGATCCGGCGACGGGACGGCGGACATTGCCCGGGCTGCCGGAGCTGTTTGTTTGCGATTGCCAAGAAATTGCGGCAAGGCCTCGGCCCTGCGCGCGGGCATCGCTTTCGCGCGCGACCACAAATTTACTCACGCAATCACTCTCGATGGCGACGGCCAGCATCTGCCGGAGGATATCCCGGTCATGCTTCGCGTCGCCGAAGAAACTGGAGCGGACCTGATCATTGGCGCGCGCTGTTTCGATCGCGCCCTCATGCCTCGCTCCCGGTATTTCTCGAACATCGTTGGCAGCCGGTTGGCTTCGGCGCTCATCGGCTGCGAAATCCGGGACAGCCAGAGTGGATTCCGGCTATTCCGATTGGACAAACTTGGCGACGCTAAACTGCGGAGCCGGTGCTACGAACTCGAGATGGAAATCCTGATCAAGATGGCCCGGTCGGGCTGTACCATCGCGCATGCCCCCGTGCGCATGATCTACGACGATGGGGAGGCGCGCTCCAAGATGAGGCCGGTACGAGACACGGTGCGTGTCTGTCTCTGGTCCCTGGCATTTCGCTTTCTGGGAGCGTGATTGGCAGGGTGTTTGTGGATGGGAGATAGTGGCGAGCAGCGTGGTGTCGGCCTGATGGCCAAGCAAACGATAGAAGGGCCACCAGGTGATCCGAAGATTTAAGGCTCATGCGCGGAAGTTCATAACCCTCTTGCTAAAGGAGAGGCTTGACCCAGGCCGCGCTGCCGCCGCTGTATTCCTCGGAATTTTCATCGGCATCGTGCCCATCTATGGGCTTCAAACCCTTGCGGCAGTCGGCGCGGCCTTGCTATTCAGACTGAACAAGCCACTGACCGTGGCCGGCACTTTCATCAACAATCCGTTGCTCCAACCTTTCATTATTTTCTCCTCTGTGGAACTCGGCTGTTTACTCCGCCTCGGCTCGTTCCAGCCTCTGACTCTATCCGACCTGGCTGGCGCGCGCACCCACATTGGCAAGGAGCAGCTTTTCATTTGGGTGATTGGCAGCGTGGCCCTGGGTATCCTGGTCGGCGGCGTCGGCGGCGTCATCACTGCGGTTGTGGTGCATCTTCATCGCAAGGCGTCTGCCAATCCGGCGCTGCGGGAGCGCGTCCGCTTTGTAAACAAAATGTTTGCCCAATCGGCGCTAACGCCTCGCAAGTTCGTCCGATGGAAGCTCCGACTGGATCGAATCTTTGAATTACTTGCTGCCGAAAACTTGGGATCGGGAACGGTAGTGGACCTGGGCTGCGGCTACGGCATAGCTCTTTGTTTTGCGGCTTTCGACGATAACCGCCGGCGTCTGGTCGGTTGCGACTTGGATGCACATCGCGTCGCCGTCGCTCGCCAGGCACTCGGCAACCTGAACGCGAATGTGACCGTGGCCGACATCCGTCAGTTCGAGCTTCCGCCAGCCGGTTTGATTTTAATTCTGGATGTCTTGCAGTATTTGCCCGCCGCTGAGCAACAGGACCTGCTGAAACGGTGCTGTTCGGCACTTGCACCAGAGGGAATATTGGTTTTCCGGGTCCATGATCGTGAACGCGGCCTCCGGTCCGTGATCGCCATGGCGTTCGACCGGCTAATCTTCGCGTACAAGGGCGTCGGCTTCCGGCCCCGAATACTGTCGATCGCCGAGTACCGCGGTGCGCTTGAGAACGCCGGTATGCAGTTGGAAGAGCGCCGTTTCCATAATCGTTTGCCCCTGGCCCACGTTTTGTTCGTCGCGAGAAGATCTTTGGTGGAGGCTGCACCCTGATGCCCCGTTTGCTGCGCTTGGCAGGACACGCGGCCGTGCAGTTTCTGGAAAACTCGTTGACGGCCTATCATGATCGGTGGTTGAATCTTTCTTACTTTTGGCCAGTTTCCTCTCTTGACTGATATCCATAAAACCATCGTCGTTACTGGAGTCGGGGTCATTAGTCCCTATGGCATCGGGTTGGACTGCCTGCAGGCGGGCATGTTATCGGGAAAGTGCTGTCTGGCGCCCACGAAGGATGTGTATCCCGGCTTCGAAGGAACGACTGCCCAGGTCAGGGGAGTGGCCCTTCTGGCGGAAGACGCCAGTTCCCGATACTCGCGCACCGATCAACTCGCGGTGGTGGCGGCTCAGGATGCAATGGCGAATTCCGGTCGCGATAGCTCTACCTTCCGTGAGAGCGGCGTCGTGATAGCGAACACGGTCGGGGGCTTGACCGGGATCGACACCGGAATCGCCAAAGATCCGGCCGCTTGGTATCGGCGCCCCGGCGGTCTGCTGCGAGGCGCCTCATATCCGTTCGCGCACGTTGCCGACGCTGTTGGAGAGCATTTCGGGATTTGCGGACCGCGCTGTGCCATCTCAGTGGCTTGCGCATCGGGAGCGATGGCGATCGCGCTCGCCGCCAATATGCTCCTCGACGGGGCCGCGTCCATAATCCTGGCCGGAGGCAGCGACCCACTCTGCGCGTTCACCTTGAGCGGATTTAACTCGCTGCGCGCGTTAGACCCAAACCCCTGCTCCCCCTTTGACCAGAATCGCAACGGCCTGAACCTGGGCGAAGGATCCGCAGTGCTCGTACTCGAAACGCTAGCCGGGGCCACCGCACGTAATGCCAACATTATGGCGGTGCTCCGCGGATGGGCCATGACCAATGACGCATTTCATACCACCGCGCCACATAAAGAAGGAAACGGATTGGCCGATTGCATACGCCTTTCCATGGAAATGGCGGGGGTCAGCAGCGATGAGATCGGGTATGTAAATGCCCACGGCACGGGCACGCCTCTCAACGACATTGCCGAGGCCAATGCCTACGAGACCGCCTTCCGGGGACGGAACCATCCCATTCCCGTATCTTCGACAAAGTCATATTTCGGACACTGCCTGGGTGCGGCTGGCGCCTTGGAGGCAGCCATTACGATCATGGCCATCCGTTCAGGAGCACTGCTTCCGACGCTGCGGCTCACCGACCCCATCGAGAGCCCTGGCGTTGATTGGCTGCGGGGAGAAGTGAAACGCCAACCGCTGCCGCTGGCGATGTCGGCTTCCAGCGGCTTTGGCGGCAGCAACACAGTGCTCATATTCGGGAGTGGCCGCATCATGACTCCGAATTTGCCGGCCGTGACTATTACCGGTATCGGCTCCGTGAGTCCTTATGGCCCGCTGGCAGGCCTAATTCCACAGATTCCCCTGGAACCCGAAACTATTACCGCCTGGACAACGGCCGAGCTGCGGCGAGCTTTTCTTGTACAGCCCTTTCGCGCCGCCAGCGTGGTGCCGGGCCTGAAGACTAGGCGTCTTGATCGCTTGTCGGCGTGGGCCTTGGTGGCTTCTTCCTTGGCGATTAAGGATGCTGGGATCGACCTGAGCCAAGTGGACCGATCCCGGGTTGCGGTGGTCTTCGCCACCGCCTTCGGCTGTGTTGAACTCACGGAAGCTTTCTATCTCAGCGCTGCCGCAAATGGCTGGAACGGAACCGATCCCAGCACCTTCCCAGAGACTCTTCCCAGTGCTCCGGCCAGTCACGTGTCTTTGTTTCACGGCCTGCGCGGGCCTAATGTCACTGTGAGCAACAAGTACTTTGCCGGCGAGAGACCGCCCTGATTCAAGCCGCTTCTCTGCTTCGCCATGGTCAGGCTGACTTCGCCATTGTTCTCGCAGGTGACGCGCTGGCTCAAACCCTCTATTCATGGTACGAAGTGGCAGGCCTGCTCGCGCCGGCGTGCTACAACTCGGATCCCTTACCGGAAGCCGGCGGTTTTATCCCTGGCGAAGGTGTAGCGGCATTAGTGATGGAGTCGTCCGGCCGCGGGGATATCCGCCGCGACGCCCGCTCTTATGCACGAATCCGCTCAGCTCGCACGGCGGAAGGCGGTCAACCAACAGAGATGATCCGGCAAATGATCGGCGGTTCCGTCCCCAGTCTGACAGTCTGCAGCGGGAATGGTTCGCCTTGCGCCACCAGTCCTACCACCGCCTTGGCTCGCGAGATTTCTGGCGAAGACGCCGTGATCACACTCCCGCAGGCGTTTGCCCTGGGCTTGGCCGGTACGGGCGCTCTTTTTCACTTGATCCTGGCGTTAAGCAGCCAGCCCATCAATGGACAAGCCCTGTTGTTAGCAACAGCCGGCGAAAGTGGATTTGCGGCACTTCTTCTGGAGTTGCCTTGAATATGAATGTGCGAATTGCAGCCGTGGCGTACGCCATTCCTCCCAACGATGAGTCTGTGGAAGCAGTCTTGGAGCGGGAACGAACTCGAGTGGAAAACTCGCTTTCTCCATTGAGCCCGGAGTCCAGACGAAAGGCCGTGGAAGGTCTCGGACTGAATCGGGTCCGGATCTGTGGCGACAAGCAGCTTTATGACTTAGTTCTCGAAGCCGCTTCCAAGGTGATAGCCGAAGCCGGGATGACGGCGCGGGACATCAATCTCATCCTGGATTACAGCACGTGGTCCAGCGAAAGCTGGTCCAGCGAGAGTTCGTCCGCCAAGAGTTCTCAGGGACTCTCCTTCGCGCACAAACTCAGCACCGATCTGGGTGCTGAAACTGCCATGATCTTGAGTTTCAAAGTCGGCGGATGTGCAGGACTTCACGTCGCCATCAAGACCGCGCTCGGCTGGATGACCACGGATGAAAGCATTCAGACAGTCCTGCTGGTAACCGGCGACGCCGCACCTCAAGGCAACCGCTCCTTACTTCCCATCACCATCCATGGCGACGCCGCCAGCGCCGTGATCCTCCGCCGCGGAGGCGGGGAGGGCCCGCTGCTTTTGGGCGTCGAAGCCATGACGCTCGGCCACCTCCAGAATGCGATTACGATGGCCAGGACAAATGGCCAGTTCGATATTGTTGTCGATGCTCTATGCATGGAGCGAGAGGTAATGCCGGTCTACTTTCTTAACATGCTTGTGACGGTGAATAAGGCTCTGGCGGCGTCTTCCTTGAGTCTGAACGATATTGACCATTTCATTTATTCCAACATCAGCCGGCGGGACCGCGAGGGCTTCGGCAAGATGTTGGGACTGCCCAAGGGTAGCTTGCCGTCAACTCCCATGGAAGAATATGGCCATACCTTTGCCAGCGATCTGGTTATCAATTATGTGCATATGCGGCGCGGGGGGCTAATTCGTCCCGGGCAATTATTGCTGTTCGCATCGGCTGGGATCGGCTTTACGTGGGGAGTAACGCTGGCCCGAGCCTGAAAGCAACCTGCTGTCGGATTGGCTTCAGCATACGGAAGCGGCCACGCTCCATACTTGCGCTCAGGATCGAAGATCACTCTAACGTTGAATGGCCTTTTCTAGGGATTTGGACCAAAATGTTCACACGTTGCTTACCAGGCTGAGTTGCCATGCGTCGCATACAGTTCATCGAACTCCATGAACAAGCGTGGTTCCCGTCATCGCTTCGGGCCGACGTTACGGATGCGCTTCAGTTTGGGTTCAACCTCTTACACGCTTACGCGCCCATCGTTCCGCTGCTGCAGAACGTAATTGACTCCACCGGGAACCGGACGAACGCGCGACAATCGTCTACCACAGAATCGATTGTTGATATGTGTTCTGGCGGAGGCGGCCCGTGGTTGGATCTTGCGCGACAGCTGCGATGCAGGGACGCCGGAGAAAATTCCGCCGGCCTTCAGATCTGGCTTACGGACAAATATCCGAATCTTGAGGCATTCCAAAGTGTCAGCGCGTCTTCCGACCACCACATTACTTTCTATCCCGAGCCGGTTGACGCCATGAAGGTTCCCGGTGCACTGAAGGGGCTGCGAACGATGTTTACCTCGTTCCATCATTTTTCGCCGGAGAATGCTCGCGCCATTCTGCAAAATGCCATCGATGCCGGCGAAAGCATCGGAATATTTGAGGCCACCAAGCGCTCTCCGTCGACAATCGGCCTGATATTTGCCGGCATTCTGCTGCTGTTCCTGCACACTCCGCGGATTCGTCCATTCCGCTGGTCGCGTTTGCTCTGGACGTATTTGGTCCCGATCATTCCATTGGTCCTGCTATTCGACGGAGTGGTATCCTGCCTGCGGACATATCGGCCACAGGAACTGCGCGAGATGGTAGAAAAATTGACCTGTTGCCAATACCAGTGGGAGATCGGCGAGCTTGCAACTGGAAAGATGCCAATTACCTATCTGATCGGATACCCAAAAAGTAGGCCCATGCACTTGACAGGACCGTAGACCTCCCGGCCCACTCCGGGAAGTAGAAAAGGAGACATCTCTCATGAAACAGCTGACATTCGCGGTGACATTTGTATGGTTGTGCATTTCCTTCCCGACTTCTCTGGCGGCTGCCAAGGTCGAGGTAGAAGGCAAGGCGTGGCTTGACGCCCAAAAGGATCCGCCTACGATGAATGTGAATGGCGGGTGGGACTCGGACGAATGGGGCGCCTTCCATCTGATACAAGCCGAGGGAAGTCGGGAAGTGAGCGGCAACGGCGGGGGATATGAGATCGTAGGCGTAGTCAGCGGCAAGCGGTTGTTTCTAATTTTTTCCGAAAAGCACACTGTAGAATACTGCGCGACTCTGAGTCCCGACGGAGAAAGCAAGCTAGCCGGAACTTACTCAAATCGCAAGTCGCGGCTGCACTCCGGCCTTTGCCAGGAGAGCAGTAGGCCGATGAACATGACGAAGAAATGACTGATCGCGATCTCGTCTTATATCTATCGCATCGGGGGCGCCGTCACCGAGCTAATCCCAGTCGGCCAGGATTGTTAGCGGGAAGGGGTTTGCGGGGAAGGCCGGCGCGCCTGAGTAATTAATTTACAAACGTCTTTGGCTGCATTCTTGACCTGATGCGCCGCCCCGGTGCCGAGCACCTCCTTCGAGGGATTGAGCAACGTGAATTCCTGCTGATGACCGGCCCATGAAGTCTGTTGCCAAGTTTTGCTCTCCCAGCGAACGATGAAATCCGCGCCAGTCGCATCTTCGGTGATTGCGATCGCAGGGCAGGCCTGACTTAGAAGGCGGATTTGCTCGCCGTGGCTGGATGCGTAGTAGGTGCTTACTGTCGCCGCGGAACTCGATGCGGGGTCGGCCGTCTCAACGAATACCCGCTGCTTCTGCGCCATCGCGCATCCGCACAAAAGGAACATAAGCAGTAACTGTTTCATAGCGGGCCCACTTTGACCTAACCTAGTAAGTTCAACAATAGCCTGTTGGTGCCATTTCCAACGTTCTAATCTTCCGATGGAAGCCTTGTCCGTCTAGAGCGGATCTGCAGAACCACACCGCCCGACCTCTTGACCGCAGTAGCGCGTTAAAGAAACTTGCTCACCGAGCTAATCCTAGCGCGGAAACCAGAGCCAGAAATACGCGACTCGCCGACCCCACCGGATCGAGCAAAACTTTGCGGCGCTCCAGCATCTGGGCCACCGGTTGTCCCTTATAGCTGGCAATTTGCCGGTAGCGCGAAATGAAAAACAGCACCCGCAAGAAAAGTTTCCATTTGAGCGGGGCAAAATAATCAGGCGTCACGAACGGCACCGCATGGCCGTCCTTCACTTCGGAGATAAAGTCTTTGAAAGTTGCCGCCCGCGACAGAGAGAGAATGGAACTAGCGACCAGCAGATGGCTGTCTCCTCCCCCGACCACCGGTTTGCGCCATTGCCGGGCAAGTTCCAGAACGCGATCGTTCTCCTCGCGTCGCCGCATACCGTTCACTTCGAACGCGTGAATCGCCCAGCCGTAGCGGGTGAGCAGCCCATTGATGGGAATTGTCTCCGGCTCTGGTCCCCAGGAGACGAGAGGATGGTTCAAGACGACCAGGCAGCCGCTGTAGGCGAGCGTTTCAAACAATTCGTCGTAGCGTCCACCCCGCGCGGCTGATTGAATTCGATCGTGCGTTTCGGCGATTGTGCTCTCTGGCAGCCCGCTCAGTCCAAGGTGAAATAAGTGCCCCTGGTACCACAGGGAAAGCTCTTCGCCGAGTGCGATGCGGCCGTTAAGGTCGGGCCGGTCACGCAGCAGAGCGAGACTGCCGGCGAATTCGTCGTGATCGCTGATGGTCAGGTGAACTCCGTGGAAGCCCCAATCAGCAGCCGCTGCGGACTCCATCTGATATACGTCCTCGGGCGTGTAGGGCGGGTTATATGTGATCTCTGCATAGTTCAGTCCTGCAACGCCATCGAGGCCGAACGCCCTCTGTAGTACTCCACTCAAAGGGCGCATGAAAGCCAGCTGGACAACCTGGTTTAATGCCGCCAGCTTCTCCACGGAGTGGCGCGAGTGGTTGTGCAGGGAAACCGCGTAGCCGAACTCCCGGTCCGGGTGGGGACACT
Source organism: uncultured Acidobacteriaceae bacterium (assembly GCA_963833875.1). GTDB lineage: Bacteria > Acidobacteriota > Terriglobia > Terriglobales > Acidobacteriaceae > Sulfotelmatobacter. Next base: position 3,147,008 of record CAWHZM010000004.1, on the reverse strand, counting down.
CGCGGTAGGTATAGTTCTCGATCTTCCAGGCTAATCGGCGTCTCATCGTGTTTCCTGATGGGAACGTTCGCAAGTGTAATTTCACTCTTGACACCCGGCAAGAAGAAGTTGTCGCACAAGAATGCGATCTGATACTCTTCGACAACTGGGAAGGCGGCTGGGTCTCGCCGACCGGTACGTTCGCGAAAGCCAGGGGTTTTCCAACAGAAACCGGCGCTGGCGCACAACAGACGCTCGACGCGGAGCGTCAAGGCAAATGCATAAACCCATCAAATACCTCGAAAAGGCGATGTCAATTGCTGCGAACGGGGCGTGGCAAATATTTCGTTGGAGTAACAGTCTCTTTCCCGAAAATCCATCATTCACACCCAAGTGGTCGAATAAGCCACTGCTGAAGTCTCATGAAAAGTCGAAGCCTGCTCTGGGCTGGCCGCGGCAAACCGATTCGTTATGCCCGCGTTGTGTGCCGGAGATTCGCCAACAAATTGTCGACGGCAAACAGGATTATTGCGTCCTGTTGAACGAAAGACCCGGTGAAATCAAGGCGCAGATTATCGAGCGCGAAGGCAAAATCCTGATGGTCAAGGATTGCCCCATCCACGGATATTTCGAGGACGTCATATCCATTGATCCGCAATTCTTCCGGCATCTGGAGGAGACGTTTCCCGGCCGGGATATCCGTGCCCATAACGATGAAAAACTGCACAACCACGGCAGCAGCACCATCAAGCACGGGCGGGGCTCGGTTCTCACCGTCGACCTGACCAACAGGTGCAACATGATGTGCGATCCATGTTTCATGGATGCCAACCAGATCGGATTCGTACATGAGCTTACATGGGAGGACATCAAGACTCTGCTCGACAACGCAGTTTCCATCAAGCCGCGGCGTCAGATGTCCGTGCAGTTCTCGGGGGGCGAGCCGACCCTGTCCCCGCACTTCCTGGACGCGATTCGCTACGCCCGTCAACTCGGCTACGACAGCGTGCAAGCGGCGACCAACGGTATCGAGTTCGCTAAGAGCCCCGCCTTCGCCCGGCAGGCCGCGGAAGCGGGCTTGCGCTACGCTTATCTCCAATTCGACGGCATCGGCAATCCGGCGAATTCTCATCGCAACGTCGGGAACCTCTTCGACCTGAAACTGCGGGCTATCGAGAACCTGCACTCCAACGGCGTCGAAATCGTACTGGTGACCACCGTGGTCAACGGGATCAACAATGAGCAGGTGGGGCGCGTGGTGCAATTCGCCCTCGACAACCCGGACAAGATAGCCATGGTGTCGTTCCAGCCAGTGTCTTTCACGGGCCGCGACGAGGCCATCACCGACGAACGCCGCAAAGCGCAACGTTACACACTCTCGCATCTGGCCCACGATGTGAAAGACCAATTGAGCATCGGCGAACCGGTTCGCGACTGGTTCCCACTCTCGTTCCTGAGCACCTTTTCCGACTGGGCGGACCTAGTTCACGGGCCGGACGCCGCCTGGGGCCAAGTCGCCTGCGGTTGTCACCCGAACTGTGGCGTGGGTCTGGCGATTTTGGTCGACAAGGAGACACGCGAGGCGATTCCGGTGACCGCGTTTTTGGACGCCGAGCAGTTCGCCAAGGACATTGTGAGGGTCAACGATTGGGCTCGCAGCCGGTGGATCTCCGTCGTGGGAATGGGGCTGGCATTGGTCCGGAATTACGATGCCTTTCATGCCCCGAAGCATTTCCGCGCTGTCGATATGCTGAGGAAGCTCGACAAGGGCCTGGGCGCAACCAGCCGCGACTACGGTGACGTCTCTGGCAATCGGACCATGGCTGACATTTTCCGCCGTCGCCGCGACCGCTGGAACCTGCTGTTCGTGGCGGGCATGTGGTTCCAGGATCTATTCAACTATGATTTTCGCAGGACCGAGCAGTGCATCATCCCTTACGCGACGCAAGAGGGGGAGATTTCCTTTTGCGCTTACAACACCGGCGTGGGCTGGCGGAATATTGTGGAGAAGATGCATATGACGGCCACATTGACCAGGTGGTACGAAGAGCACGGACGGCATGAGATTTTCGCCGGCGGCAAGAGCGTGAACCTCAGCAGTACGGAGCATCATCTGGTCGTGAAGGACGAGATCGTCACCAGCGAGGCCCAGCATGATCTGGAACAACTGGGCGTTGCGAAGAACGCCCGCGAGGAGAAAGTGCGGGCCCGAGCCGAGCGGCTCAAGCTGGACGAAGAGAACTTCCGCATGGCCAAGCTCTACCGCGAGTGCGTACTGAAAGAACAAGTTGTTCCAGAGCTGGTGCAGATCGGGCTCGGAGCTACCGTGCCACCCGCCGAGACTGCCGGGGAAGCTGTGAGCGGCAGCGGAGACTAAGCAGGCAGGTCTAATGTTGGCTGGTTCGTTCGTCCGTCCTCTCCCGGAGCTACCGGGCCATGTTGATCCGGATTTCCATCTCGAGGAAATTTGATCCTGGTCACACCTTCCTGCCAGCCCGTGGCATCACCATCGCGCATGCTAGTCTGTATCAGATGATGGCCACGCGCGCTTCAATGTGCCGGTACGAGAGAAGGTGCGCGTCTGGCTCTGGTCCCTGCCATCGGCGCTTCGTTTTCTACCGGCGCCACATGATCCCGCGATTCAGATTGCTACGCGCTATGCTTGTGCTTTTGATTTTTCCGGGAGTGCTGGCCGCCCAGTCCGACGATCTGTTGAGCCGAATTTGGCAGGGGATCGGACAAGCGCAACAAAAATACACGAGCAGCTGCGGGACCCTTACCGAAACCCGCACGTCTAGCCTCATGGCGAAACCTTTGGTACTCCGCGGCAAGTTTTGCGCCGAAGGCACCACCCGATTTGCGCTGGACTACTTCGAACCGTCCGCCATGCGGATTCGCTTCAACGAGAACTACCTCAACGTTACGACTGGCGATAAGACCGAAGTGATGGAAATCGGAAAAAGCGTTCGCCGGGCGCAATCTTATTTCGGTCGGGATAGCTCCCTCGGAAACCTGAAAAAAAACTTCACCATCACCGTGCAAGAGAACAGCCGGGATTACCAAATGAAGCTGGTTCCGCGGACGGACACTTTTCGCCGCAAGCTGAATTACCTGGTCGTGAAGCTGGACAAACGGGATTTCTTTCCTCGGTCGCTGGAGGTAGACGGCAAGAGCGGCGTAAACAGTGTATTCGTCATCGACGTAAGCTCGATGAATCCGAAGATTCCGGCCGATACGTTTGAGGTATACAAACCCTAGTGAGCAATCTTAATTAATCAATCCCAGGTGAGCGATCCCAGATGACCCAGTCCAGGGTGATGGAGCGAAGTGAAATCGAGACGCTGATTCCTCACCGCCCTCCATTCTTGTGGATCGACCGGGTGGAAGAACTGGAGCCGGGAGTTCGTTGTGTTGCGGTGAAGTTTGTTGATCCGGCGAACCCAATTTTTGCCGGGCATTTTCCTGCCCGTCCCATTCTGCCGGGGGTTTTTCTGATCGAAGCGGTAGCCCAGACCGCCGGCGTGATGCTGGGATCGGCGACACTGCAGGTGGCTGCCAGGAGCGGGGGAGGAGTGGCCTTGCTCGCGGCCGTAAATCGCTTCAAGTTTCTCAAACCCGTGACTCCGGGGCAAGAACTGCGCGTTGAAACCAAGAAGCTGACTGAGCTTGGGCAAATGGCCTGCATCGGTGGCACGGTGTGGGTGGACGGGGAGATGGTGGCGAACGGCGAGTTGTCTGTGGTCTTGGGCTGATGGGCGGACGATGATTGAGCGAGCGATGATCAGGCCGACGATGGAAAGGCCCACCCGGTGAAAAAAACGCTGGCAGGGGGCGCCGGAGCCACAGCATGATGGTCCGTTGCATGCGCTGGGTTGGCGGCTTGGTGGTAGGCCATCCGGGGTTGGTTACAGCCCTGAGCCTGGTCGTTACCTTATTGTTGTATGCGAACATCCACAACCTGCGAACCGGCACCGACCTGACCGATTTGTTTGGGAATCGCGACCCACAATGGCGAGCCGCGAGCCAGATCGGCAAAGAACTGGGTTATGGCAACCAGCTCTTCGTGCTCATCGATGCTCCGGCGGGAAGAACGGACGTCACCGGCCAGATGGAAGAAATGGCCGACCGTCTCACTGCCGACATGCAAGCCAGCGGACTGTTCCTGGATGCGCGTTGCGGCTTGCAGGAAGAGGAACTGCTCAACCTGGTGCGGTTCTTTATCTGGAACTTTCCCTCATTCGCGCGGCCCGATCAAACAGAAGATCTGAAGCGGCGGCTGGATCCGCAGCAGATTCATCAAACCGTTCGCCGCGCGGCAACCGAACTGGTCACTCCATTCTCGTCATTAGGAACCAATTACTTCGTCGCCGATCCTTTGGGCCTGATGCAAGTGGAAGTGGGCAGCAGCCGGGGGTTTTCGCAGTTCGCCAATTTCGACCTCAACTGGGGATTTGGAAATCGGTTCTTCAGTAAAGACCACAAGGCGCTGCTCATCATTGCGGAACCTCGCCAGTCGGCCATGGACTACAAATTCGCCGAGCAGGTCATGCGGTGGACGCGCGAGCACATCCAATCGATGACCGCAGAGCCGGACGTGCGGGACTCTGGAGTGCTGGCCATTCCGGCGGGGGCTTATGTTTACGCGGAACAGGAGCACCAGCTCATCGAAACGAATATTCGTCGAATTTCCCTGATTTCTATTGTCGGTAATCTGCTGTTGTGCCTGCTGATCTATCCCAGGATTCCACTCCTGCTTTTATCGCTGCTGCCCGCCAGCCTGGGCATTATATGGACTACGGGCGTAGCAAGTTTCTATCCCGGAGAAGTAAATCTGATCAGCTTGTCTTTTATTGCGATCCTGGCAGGACTGGGAGACGACCAGGTCGTACATTTCTTCAACCGGGTGCCGCAGGAATGGGCCAAGGGCGGGACGCTGAATGATGCGGTGCTACGCACCTTCGAAACCACCGGCCTTAGCGTTGTCTTATGCATAGTAACGGCAGCTACGGCTACCACCTCGCTTGCCACCGGGAGTTTCAAGGGACTGGCAGAGTTTGGGTTCATCCTTACTGTGGGAATGTTCATGATGATGCTCCATACCCTGTTGACGGTTCCTGCGCTGATGCGGCTGTGGTGGCGAATCTCCAAGCCGCGCGCTCCGCAAACCATCACCTTCCGGTTGCTTCCCTGGGTGGCGCGGAAATCCGTTGATTTTGTGGGCCGACACGCCCGCCTTGTGGTCGGCTTGGGCTGCGGAGTATTCCTGCTGTCATTATTGTTTCTGCCGGCCATCAAACTGGAAAAGCACTTCGAGATCGCTGGTGCCGATAACCCCGCCGTGACCGCGCAGAACCTGCTTTCTGCAAGATTCGGCATTGAGGGCAGTCCGAACGTGCTCTTGATCGCCGGCAGCGAGCAGGAAGTGCTGGGCAGAGCCGAAGAACTGACGGCCGGGCTGGAAGCCTATCGGCATCGCGGGGTCATCAAGTCCCTCTTCTCGCCCACAATCCTGCTTCCGTCAGCCCGAACGCAAAGTGAACGAGCCAGTTCGCTGGCCGGCGTCAATCTCGCGGCCTCGGCAAGCGCCCTGGAGAATTCGCTACGCGAGAATGGTTTTCGAACCGAACCGCTCCAGCCCTTTATCGATCGGTTGCGAAAGCTTGGACAAGGCCTGGGGCGAGGCGGTGATCCGATTACCCTGGAAACGGCCGCCAAGTTCCTGCCGCCAGGATTACTCGACAACAGCATTCGCAAGACCGGGGACGGCAGCTACGTCGCGGCTATCACCTTTTATGGCGCCGATCCCGATGCAGTCGAGGTCGTTCCGGAAAGCGTCATCGAATCCTGGCGAAAGCAATTCGGTCCATTCGTGGAATTCTCTTTCGACAAGATGAACCGCGACCTGCAGAGGCAAGTGCTTCACGACAGCAGCAGAGCACTGGTCTGGACCGCCGCCGGGATTCTATTAGTTGTCTACCTTTGTTTCCGCAATCTCCGCGTTTCACTCATCGTGCTGATCCCGATCATATTCGGCGTAGTCGCAACTTTCGGCCTGTTGCTGCTGGTGAGACACCGTTTTAGTTTCATGTCGATTACTGCGATTCCACTCATCATCGGCATTGGCATCGACAACGGCATCCACTTGGTACGCCGATATCTGGAGAATGAGCGTAACGAAATTCTCGTGATCGCGAAAGCTTCGGGAGCGGCGCTGATTCAATCGAACCTGACTACGATCGTTGGCTTCGGGGCACTGATGACTTCCAGTTTCGCGCCGCTGGTGGAACTGGGTCTGGTGACTTCGTTGGGAGTCGCGTTGGCACTGGCCGGTGGCTTGTTATTGATTCCCGCTGTTATTCTGCTGGGGGAACGGCGACGGACGGCGACAGAAGTGCCAACGGCCAATCCGAGCGAAGGTTGATTCGGGAATGAGGGCTTCACTTAAGTTGTCGGACTTAATTTTGATGAAATCGACGCTTCGTTCGGCAACCCTGTTCTTATCCCAGTCGTTCCCCAGGCTGCTTTGCCGATTGGCAAGTTGCGGAGGAGCGGCGCCGATTTTGCTGTTTTCTGCCTTTCTGCTTTTACCGCTAATGGCGAATGCTGGCTTGCCACGGGTTGCGATCTCGATTTCGACTGACCAGAGCTTTGCCGTGGGATTGAAAGCCGACGAGCAGTGTGACGTCCCGGGCAAATTGATCGTACTGCCACCGCTGTTTTTCGATTTCACGGGTCGCGAAAGCCCCACCAGCTTTTTCGAAGAGCAAGCCGTCCAGAGCGTGCCCGAAGGATTCGAGGTCTGGCTGCATGTGGTGGTGAAAGCCGGTTCACTTTCTGGCAATGAATCCGAGCAGGAAATTACCGAGCGGGTTGACGCATTTGTGAAATCGATCCCTCTCTCGGCGGCCGCGGTGCGCGGGCTTCTGGTGGAGATTAAAGAACCGCTGAGGGCTCCCGATCTGTTCGCGTTCGGGTTGGTGCGTCTGGCGTTAGCCGCAAAGGGCAACAACACCGGCTTGCGGCTGGCGTTTGTTTTTCAGCCCGGGTTCGTCGGCAGGCACGGCGATATTGTAAAAAGGCTTGCCACCTATTCCGATCTGCTGGGAACTACCTATGCCGAAGGCTGGCGCAAAGATGCTGCGTGGATTGCCGAACGGGCGCTGAATAAACCGGTCATTCTTAAATTAGATGCCGGAACGTCCGCGACACCCTCACCGTTCTTGACGGCGATGCTCGCGACCGCCGGGACCGCGGTAGAAATTGTCTGGGCAGAGCCACCGGACGCCAAGGCTGGAGCGGCCTTGTGCGCGGCAAGCAGGTTTCTGAGCCGTTCCATCACGGGCAACATGTTCGCGGCGGATTCCGCAGTCTCTCCGTTCAGTGTCGCGGTGGACGGCGTGGGGAACAATGAGCACCGTTGGTTCAGCGGCGGGCCCTCGGATGTGGTGATTGTGGCGCGCGTGAATGCGAGTCCCGACTCACCGAAGACGGTCAGGTTACGGAGCGTTAAGCCAGGATCATTCAAGATCATGTGGTACGACCCCGCGACCGGCGCCCAACTCCCGCCGGGCGAAGTGACGAAGGCTGACCAGGGTTTCGCGCAAACCTGCGCCTGCACCAGCGAATACGCGCTGATTTCCATCCACAAACAGAGTGAGGCCGATCAGACGCTGTACAACACGGTGGAAGTTAAGAGCGGAGTCGAACTAAGGGTTGAGGAAATCATCGCCCGCTGGCAACAGAATCGCGAAGCGCAGAAACAAAAGGTGGAAAACTATCTGGCCTCTAGTTTTGTGAGCTTGCACTTTGAAGCCACCAATCTGGGGCCGGGCTTCGACGTTTCGATGCAGCTCAAACAGTTCTTTAGCCGCGACGGTCAGATGGAACTGGCGCAAAAAGAGTTTTACATTAACGGGGTGAAGTTCGGCAACAATCATGAGTTTCCGCTGCCCCAAATCGAGCCGGAAAAGGTGATGACCCAGCCCCTCGAATTGAAGCTCAACGAACGCTATGACTACAAACTGCTCGGGACCGAACAAGTAAACGGGGCATTGTGTTATGTAGTGGGAGTAGAGCCCAAGGTGCGGGACGAGGCGCTATACAGCGGCAAGATCTGGATCGACAGCACTACTTTTCGCGAGGTGAAACAGTACCTGACCCAGCGCGGCGTCAAGAGCAACGTGCTGGTAAACGTCGAGACCCAGAACTTCGAGTTAGTTCGCGATGACAAAGGCAATCAATTCAACTTGCTGAAATCGATTTCCGCACAGCAGCTGCTGAACGCGGCCGGACGTGATTTTGTGTTGCAGAGGACGGTGCAGTTTTCGAACTACGTCATCAACAGCCCCAACTTCAGTGGTGCCCTCGCGGCTGAGTATAGTTCTGACGACCCGATGTACCGCGACACCGACCAGGGACTACGGTCGCTGCAGAAGAAAAGCGGCGAGCGGGTTCTAGTGGACCAGAGTGTGAAGCGCATCAAGGCTCTGGTTGCCGGCGCGATGTACGGAGGCACGTTCAACTTTCCAGTTCCGTTCCTCGGCATCAGCACAGTGGATTTTGATTATCGCCACACCGGCGCCCAACTTTCGACCTTCTTTGCCGGGCCTATCCTAATTTCCGACCTCTCGAAGCAGTTCCGGCCCAAGTTCCGCCTGGCGCTGGATTTGTCACTAAACGGCCTGCCCGGCGAGAACCGCATCTATAGCAATAACACGGAATTGCTGCAAGGAGAGGCATGGACATGGGAGCAAACCACCGGCTTGCGCGCCTCGTGGCAAGCTACCAGCCATCTCAGCGTAACGGGCTCCATCTACTTCGCCTATGACAACTTCCTGCGGACCAGCCAGGCGGACGAGCAATACGAACTGCCGCGCAACGGATTGAACATTCTTCCGGGCATCGAAATAAAATACAACCGCAAGGGTTATGTGTTCGACGCGCAGGGGACACGGGGCGAGCGCATCGACTGGAGGCCGTTCGGATGCGCTTCGCTGGCCCAACCTCCGGCTGGGTGCGGGTCTTCATCGCCCAACCCGCCGGCGCAAAATGTTTTACTGGTCCAGCGCCCGCAAAATGCGTTCACGCTCTACAACGCCGATTTGAACAAGGATTACTACATCGGTAAGTTCACCAAAGGCGGATGGGATCTTTCTTACTGGGGCGGAGATCAACAGGATCGCTTTGCGCGTTACTTCCCCTCGTTTCTAGCGTCGCCGCGTCTCCACGGCATTCCTCCCGGCACGGATTCTTTTGACGCCATTGCGATGGCGAACGTGCACTATGGTTTCAACGTGCTGGATTTGTTCAAGGTCGATGGGATGTACGCGTATGCACGCGCGCGCAATTTGGATGAGTCGCTTCAATTCCGCAAATTCGACGGCCTGGAGACTAACTTCAACGCCCCTGGTCCCTGGAATACGCTGGTGCAAGGCACGGTTTCCTATGCGCTGGACGGGAATATCCCGCGCTACAACTCTCGTTGGGCCGTGTACATTTTAGTATTCAAGCCGCTGCACTGAATTCAAGGATATGGCTGAAATAAGGCTGGGTGATCGCACCACCGATCGGAGGGTCGCATTAGTCACAGGCGCCTCGGGGATTATCGGCGCCGCTATCGCGCAGGCTCTGGGAAGCGCGGGGTTCCGCGTGGCCGTGCACTATCGTCATGGGAAAGAGTCCGCGGATGAGGTGGTCGAGCGTATCATCGCCGCTGGCGGAGAGGCGTTGGCAGTGGAAGCCGATCTCTCCCGCCAAGAGAGTGTTGCGCCCATGTTCGATCGCATCGAACAGCAATTTGGTCCGGTCGATTACCTGGTAAACAACGCGGGCGTCAACCGCGATGTGCTGTTGGCCTTTATGTCGGAGGAGCAGTGGGATGAAGTGATCGACACCAATCTCCGCGGCACGTATTTGTGTTCGCGGTTGGCCCTGCCGGGCATGATGCGTCGGGGAAGCGGAGCCATTTGCAATATCGCGTCGCCCGCCGGAGTTCGCGGCCAGGCCGGCCAGTGCAATTACTCGGCATCCAAAGGCGGCATTATCGCTTTCACCAAGGCACTCTCTCGCGAGGTTGGGCAATTCCACATCCGGGTGAACGCCATTTGCCCGGGCGTGATTCCGAGCCCTATGTCCGCCAAGTACATTGAGAAAGAGGAGAAACGACTGCTTTCCGAAATCCCGCTCGGTCGCTTTGGCAAGCCCGAAGAAGTGGCTCCGCTAGTGGCGTTTCTGGGGTCCGAAGAGGCAAGTTACATCACCGGACAGGTGATCGCTGTGGATGGGGGACTGCTGTAGTTTTGGAGTCTGACGACGGAAGAGAAAAATCGCAACCATCGAGGACACGAAGTCACACGAAACACATGTTGCACAAAGCCTTTCGGGACCTTCTTGTGTCGATTTCTACGGGCGCGCTTTGTGGTATGCTCTGGGGTTGCAAATGACCGATATGGCGAGCGTTAAAGAGCAACTCAAGCCTATTATATTGAAGAGCTTGCGGATCACCGACTTGACCCCCGAGGATCTGCGCGACGATCAGCCGCTGATCGGCGGAGAACTGGAAATCGATTCCATCGACGTACTCCAACTCGTTCTAGAGATTGAGAGGCATTTCGGCATCAAGCTGGTGCAGGCCAACTTCAACCAGAAATACCTCGAAAGTGTTAACGCTTTGGCGGCGATTATCGAAGCCAAAGTGGCGGAAGCAAGGACCTGACATCACCATCTCCCGGTATGCAATTCCCCCTTACCCAAATCCAAGCAAAAGTTGTCCAAATACAATAGCAGTTCATTCAGTTCGAGTATCAACACGGCTTTGGGCGGATCAATGTCGCCTTGCTTGACCTGTGTCAATCCGGCATCGCGACGCGGAGATGGTTCACATACTTCCGGTGTTGAAGAAAAAAATGACTCGCACCGTGGGCGACCACATGATGGCAGGCGGAAAGTGACGCGATGGTACCAGCACCGTTTTCATAACACAAGGGCGCTGCGGATGATATTTGTCATCATGCCGAGGCTGCCGCGCTTTCTCCATCCCGCTGTTGCGGCGGTGACAGCGCTGATCTTCTTCCTCATGTTGAAGCGGGAACGCCGAGCGGTAACCGGAAATCTGCGCCGAGTCTCAGGCAAGCGCGGTCTCGCACTGCAATGGAAAGTTTATTGGGTCTTCTATTCGTTCTGCGACCTCATGGCTTCCTATTGTTTTGTCCCACAGGCCACACATTCGCAACTGCTGGGCATGCTGGTGGAGTCGAAGGAGGACGGCGGCGATAAGATCGACCAATGCCTGGCTGCGGGCAATGGGCTCATTGTGTGGACGGCGCATGTGGGGAATTGGGAATTCGCGTCGCGGCTGCTGGCAATGCACGGCCGGGTTAACGTGGCGCGGGTGGTCGAGGACAAGCCGGCGGAGATCATACTGCGGAATTTGATGGCTAGCGAACGGCTCAAAACTGTGGATCTCAAAGGGGGTGTGCCGGCTACGATAGAACTCTTACAGGCCTTGCGTCGAAACGAGATCGTGGCGATCCAGGGAGACCGCGTTTATCAGCGTCACACTTTCGATGTGCCGTTTTTTTCCCAACCCACCAGCTTTCCGCTTGGCCCTTTCCTGCTTTCGCAGGTCTCGGGCGCGCCGGTGCTGCCCGTTTTCATGATTCGCCGAGGTTGGCTGCGCTACCACACTCTGATGGGAGAATTGATCCCCGCAGTTCCGTCACGGGTCACATGCGGTGACGACGATGCCGCCTTGTACGAGGCTATGTGCCAGGCTGTCAGATTTCTGGAAAAAACGTTGACGACCCATTACGATCAGTGGATGAATTTTTTTGATTTTTGGCCGGTTACCTCTCGGGACTGATCCCCGAAAAACCATCGTCGTTACTGGTGTCGTGGAGCAGGACATGAGGGAAGCGAATGTGACCTGGCGAAACCCCCGAAGTGAAGGGAGCGTGCTGCCAAAGACTTCTTGCCACTCTTGCGTCTCAGATTTACGGCGTCGCCATTTTGAGTGAAATTGACCTGAAACGTACGCAGGTGACCTCCCCAAACAAATGAAAATCGATTTCGGCGGGCGACCGCACACAAAACGCACATAGGACTTGCACTCCGTGCGGAATATGCGGATTTTGCGGATCATCGAATCAGCAACTTACTGATAACAATGCCCCCGGAATGGTTCAACTCCGTCCTGGCCACCATCATTCCAAAGGACTTGTGCGTTTTCGCCCACCCCCCGACCTCAGCGACCTTAACACGGAAGTCGCCGAATGCTATTAATTCTTCCCTATTGGGGGTAGAATAATTGCATGGAGACCATCGAATATACGCCGGCACAGGCTTCGGCGGTTGCGAATCTGCCGCTGCCTGCCGTTCATAAGCTTATCGAACGTCGTCTCATTCGCCCGCGGCGGCTCCGCACTGGTCGTTCGATACAACGAATGCTGAGCCGCGAACAGGTTTTATATCTGCGCCTCGAAGCGGAGGGCGTTCGCCTATTGCCGATAGCCGCCCGTCGGGCGATCGCCAAGAAGATTGAGTCAACTCCCGGAATTGACGCCGTAGTTCTTACGGAGGGTTCAGCCCTGGTAATTCAGGTGAAGTCGGTGCGCCTGGAACTCGACCAGGATCTCAAGAAACTTGAGCGTGCAGCAAACATAGTTATTTCCGACCCTGAGATTATGCGCGGTACACCCGTGTATCGCGGGACGCGCATCCCGGTCGAACTTATCGCTGACATGTTGACGCAAGGGGCGAGGCCAGACGAGATCCTAGAGGGTTACCCAGCTCTTGATAGAGAGAAAATCGACCTCGCTCCTCTTTATGTTCAAGCCTTTCCCCGCCGTGGGCGTCCTGCTTCTCGCCCCTGGGCGAAGCAAAAACCGATTCGTGCAACTCGACGCGCCCGTGGCCTTTCGGGGGCACGTGAAACTTTTGATCGACGAGTGCCTGCACACTTCTCTGGTTGAACTGGCGCATGCTGCTGGTCACGTAGCCCATCATGTCAACTATCTCGGTCTCGGTAGTTCGAAAGACTAGCAGCTGATGGCCACTATCCGCGCGCAGGATTACACGTTTGTAACGAACAATCGTTCCGACTTTCTTACTCTCCATGGACAAGAACTGTTGCATCCTGGAGTGATCGTTATTGTTCCCAGTGTAACGCCTCTTCGTCCAGCAAGAACTTTTCAGCGCGGCACTCAAACTTATTGGCCCAAGGGATCTGACCAATACTGTGGTTGAGGTCAAGTACGAAGGAAACCGGATTGTATGTTCTGAGTATGCGCTACCAAGAGCAACCGGATAACACCCTCAGAACGATTCGATTTCAATCAACCATAGGCTGTCTCCCGGCCCAAGATCCCGGCCCAGGATGAGGTCGTCATCAACGACTTTTGAAGTACTTACGCAGCCACCCAAGGCCTGTTAAGTCATTGCAAATACTCATTAACGCCAGTCTGCAAAAAGCTGCACTCAGAACGTTGCGACAGGCACTCCCGCCGGGAGCGTGGTCCGACGGTGATCCAATCGCGGTGCTCTGGAATCTTTCCAATGACCCTCTCCAATGAGTCTGTGTCGTTCTCGGCGACATCAAGTCGTTGAGATGAAATGCTATCGTTTATGTTGATGGGCACATAATCGCAAGGGCGGTGGCTTCATTCCGGATCGGCCAATTTGGGTCTGATAAGCCGGCCAAAGAGTTCCCTTGAGTTCCCTTAGAGGATTAAGAACGGGCTGTCAGTACCGTTAAGTTCCAATAAGTTACGTCGGCCAGCGACGCTGTCACGGCAGAGGTCGCGAGTTCGAGTCTCGTCGTCCCCGCCAATTCTTTCAAGCACTTGCAAGGAATTGGCAATTTGCATCATGGTCCAATTTAGCCGACTAAGCTAATGCTTCTCCCTTGTTGACCACCAGTCGACCAGGTTTACTTTGTGCCAGCCTCGCATACCCGCCTTAAGCCTGAGAATCGCAACGTGACGCCCCCGCTTGCGCAACGCGCCCCATAATCGTGGCCATGATGATCATTCTTTCCCTCATCATTCTCGCCGCCCTCATCGCAAGGCATCCTTCCGTCGCCGCCGCTCGCTCTCCTTTATTATCTCGCTCAAATCCGCAACCGGCCGTATCTCAACCGGCCCAAGTCCATACTTAAGGCCTGGAAGCTGGGAGACAAGCTGAACGGCGTGATTGAGATCTCGCGCCTCCAGAATCTGAATGCCGCCGACCTGTTCCTTGGTTTCCGCGTAGGGGCCGTCGGTCGTCGCGACTTTGCCGTTTTTCCAGCGCAGGGTCAACGCAGTCTCCGGAGGTTGAAGCGGTACTTCGGCAACCAGATGTCCGCTGGCCCGCAGATGCTCGTTGTACTCAAAACAATCGTCGAACGTTGCTTGTCGCTCGTCCTCCGTCATCCCTTCGAATTTTCCTGGCTCGATGTATCCCAAGCAGATGTATTTCATGGATCGCTCCTTGCTGCTATCAGATAGTCGTTCGGAAGGCCGAAAATCGACGGCTACTCAATTTTTCTGGCTTCGTGCTGGCCGGTGGCCCACTTAAGTCCGGTTTGGGCTTGAGTGGGAGCGTCCACCTGTGACAGTCCTGGATCAGCGAACAACGCCAGATTGTCCCTATGCCATTGGGAATCACGCGTTTTCAGTACAGCGGTCGAAGTCACTTCGTTCGCTTGTGACTACCCTATCTACCCCGCTGAGCACAAAATCCTTGCGTGGATCTAACCTTTTAGGTGGACAATAGGGTCAATGAGTTCGTGCTGCTTCGATGGGAGCCCCAAGGAGCACAGAAAATGAATACCCCGCTACCGGCCCGACGAAAGCCACCCTCTTTCGGATTTAGAGAGTTCTTGTTTGTAATCTTTTTGACGGTCATCCTTTTTCTGCTCGGCCAGAGCATGGTGCAACATCGCTTCTTCCAGGGTGGCCGGGAATACCGCCCCGGTTCCATCAGGCAATAGGGTCAACGAGTGTAATCGCGATTTATCGACACCCACAGGCGACGGCTTACCATGGAGCCATGAAAACTGCACTACTCTGCGGCCCCATCGTATCCGCCTACGGTCGTGTTCCCTCCCACCTCTACGTTCTGGGTGAGCGCGCAGGCGAGAAGGAGCACGATCAGGGCGTTCCGTTCGTCGGCAAGGCGGGCGAGACTCTCCACAAGTGGTTCCACGACGCCAAACTGGACTTGGACAGCTACCGCCGCTGGAACGTCTGCATCGACTACAAGCGGGACAACCCGAAGCCGTTGCGCTGGGAGGTCGAGCGTGATCGTCTGGCAGTTAAGACGGATATCTCCCGCAGCCAGCCGAAAGTGATTGTGGCGGTAGGCGTCCACGCCATGAGGTGGTGTCTCAAAAGTCGATCTAACCTTCGCGAAGTACATGGCAAAACGTTCCCTGTGCAGATAGGCGACCATAAGGCGGTTTGCGTGCCGATCTATCATCCTTCCACCTTCGGGCGGATTGAGCGGGCGGAGATGGGGAAGGCCGATGTTCTCAAGGTGGCGGATTGCCTGACGCGCATGACACCCAGAACATAAGCCCCTTGCACTTGAGCGTAATCGCGATTTATCAACAGTCGATCGGACCAGAGTCCAAAGACAGGCATATACTTTGCCATTCGACCGAAAAGTCCTATGAATTACATCAAAGGCATCCTGAGCGGAGTAGCCGCGATATTCCTCGCGGAGTCGGTAGGTCCTTGGTCGGTCTTGTTTAGGGGGATTCGAGAGCAGAAGGCAACGGGCTTGGGCGCGGTCGCGGGTGGAGTCATGGGGAGCGTTTTTTCACCTCTCTTCTGGATACTCGCGCTGCTGTTATTCGCACTACTTTTCGCAGACAGCCAACTCGGAAATAAAATCCTGAGAGTGTTTTTATTCTGGATTCCAACGGTGACGGTTTCCGTGCTGGTCGCGGCGATTGTGGCACTCTTCACATACTTGTCGATACATTTCAGAAATGGTTAAGAGGGCAGCTCCGAGTAATCGTGGACCTGCACCCCGATCCCACCTGTCGTAATACTCCTCAGCAGCAGGAACGGATCACATTCATTTGTAATTCCTTTTCGCTTCGCTTCTAGCCACACCAACAAAGCGAGATAAATGAACGCCAGCCCCATAAGAACTTCGGGGGGCTGGCCCAGGCAAAAATCCTATCACGCTAACTCGACTCCCGAGAGTGCCCCGTCCAAGCTCTGCTTGGGCGGGGTTTTTGATGTTCACTCGTTACAGACTCAATCTCACAAACAAAAATACCGTTGTCCCATGCCCTGGGGATTGAAGCGCTTTCAAGAGACCGGTCAAGTCCACTTCTTGACCTTCAGTTGTTATCGAAGACGTCCGAACTTCGAGGGCGAGCACTCGCGCAACACTTTCGTGAATGCGTTGGAGCGAGTGCGCAGAGACTACAGTCTTTGCGTGTACGGATACGTGGTCATGCCCGAACACGTTCATCTGCTAGTGAACGAACCCGAGCGCGACACCTTGGCACGGGCAATGCAGTCACTGAAACAAGGTGTGGCACGCCGGCTAGCCTTGCGTGCAAAAAATTCCTCTTGGCAGTCACGCTACTACGACTTCAACGTTTGGAGCGAACGCAAGTTCGTGGAGAAGTTGCGATACATTCATCGTAATCCCGTGAAGCGGGGGTTGGTGTCGCGCCCCGAGGATTGGTTGTGGAGCAGCTTTCGGCACTACGCTGCCGGCGAAACGGACGTGGTTGAGATCGAGTCGCGGTGGACGGCGCGCAAACGCGAACAGGCTGGCATTTTCCTTACCCTGAAAGTGCGGTCCCTGGCAGAAAAACCTCGCCCAAGCCAGCTGAGCTTGGACGGGGCACCCTCAAGAGTAGATTGTTGCAATGGGCTTAGCCCGGGCCAGCCCCCTCACGATAGGAATCATTCCCACCATCGGCTCATGGCAAGCCGCGCTTGACGACGTGACAACAGTCTATGTTATGTCCAGACTAGCCCTTTATTCTTACGCCGTGAAAAAAAGCAAGAAAACCGGGCCCTGGTAACCAATTTAAATGCCCTCACTTAGCAGCTTTTCATGTACAGAATCATAGGTACAGTTGTGTGCGTGCAATATGTTCCGATTGGAACGTTAGGCAAAGTCAGCCTTGATCTTCAACGAGACGCAGTCGGGCCACAACGATTCACTGGTTAGGGACGTGAATCCCCCGCCTGGAAGTAAACCCCGAGTTGATTGATGGACGTGAAGTAGCCGGTGCTTCCCGGCTGGCCGATGATGCGCACGCCATCTCCCCATGTGTTCGGCAAGTTGAAGGTGTAGGT
This sequence comes from uncultured Acidobacteriaceae bacterium, assembly GCA_963833875.1. Lineage (GTDB taxonomy): Bacteria > Acidobacteriota > Terriglobia > Terriglobales > Acidobacteriaceae > Sulfotelmatobacter. The sequence goes on along the minus strand of CAWHZM010000004.1, from coordinate 3,129,723 downwards.
AGTAAAGCTGCCTGCGTCCGCAGTATAAGGATACGCGGGCGTTACGGTCACGCGCGGAACATCCACCCAGGCAAAGTTCTGCCGCACTTGAACGCGCAGCTTCGCCTCATACCAGCCGCCGTTCGGGAACATTGTCCCGGTGGTGTAGACGACCTGGTTGAGGTTGTAAACCTTGGGCCAGGTGTAGCCCCACCAGTCCGAGGTTTTTACCTGCTCGTCGTAATCGTCTTCGCTTACGGTCGCATCTCCGCTATTCAGTTGGTCGGAGCAGCGGCGGCCGCAGAGGGTTCCGAAATGCGTGCTCTTGCTGATGGCGCGCGTACCGGGAGAAAGCGCCAGATTATCGGTCGATGGGCCATTGCTGGGCGAGGAGGGCTGGGCGGGCTTCAGGTAGACTCTGCGCAAAGAAAACCGGTAAGAGTTGCCACCGCAGCAAACGTTGCTCTGCAACCACAGCGTTTTCCCGTCAGCGCTGATGAACTTTGAGGGGATGCTGGTGCCGTATTGTCCGCGGTTCTGCTTCAGACGAAGCGGGCCGAAGTCGGTCGACTGAAAATGCTTCCACGGACCCCATGGCTGACTTGCTTCATAGAGCTCATGCGTGCTGCACGACCATGACGCAAAAATATACTTCTGCAAAGGTGCGTCATAGGTAACGCCGCCCTGCGCAATCACCTGCTGATAGGGCGGGCAATCCGGCCCGAACATGACGGGGTAGAGCAGGCGCGTGTCGGCGAGCACGGGCGTTTTCTTAGTGATGTCAGTGGTCCAGAGGGGCGCTCCATTTAGAGTTGTGCCCGCATAAAACTCCCAGTCCGCGCGCGTCTGCACCTTGTCGGCAGGTACGCGGCCAAGGTACATCGTCTCCTGAGAACGCCAGTTGTTGTCGAGACCGTAGGCATAGACGTAGCCATCGATCGCGTTCGCAGAGTCCTGGCCATAATCGAGAAAAAAGATAGTGGTGAACTTGTAGGCCTTTGGGCTCGCGGCGTTGGTGGGCGTGCCGAACATAGGCGCGTTTGCATCCCAGGTCCAGGTCGCTCCGTTGTCGACGGATTTGGCGATCGATGCCGCCGGCGCGTCATCGAAGGTCGATTCATTCAGATTCTGAAACGCGAGATAGATAGCGCCCCCTCGGCAGAGCATCCCCGTCGGTTTGCGGGTATAGACACTGCCGCTCCAGTTCGTGCCGACATTGGTCGCGATGGTCGAGCCGGTCAACGCTTTCGGCGTGCCGCTGATGCGGCTTACCGCCATGTCGGTGTAAACCGTGCCAAAGCCAGTACCATCGCCATTGGCTGCGTACAGGTTGTCATCAGTTGCCCAGCATGAGGGCCAGAGATCGCCATTCCCCGTCATCTGGTAGGTGGAAAAACGTTCCTCCCCGATGGTTGAAAAAAAGTGGCTCTCCGGCGGAGTTTGCGCCAGGCAGGATGGAAGCAGCAGGAGACCGAAGGAAAAGAAGGAAAGAATACGCAGAACGAAGTTGCAACCCATGGTGAGGTTCCCCCGAGAACGGTAGGTAGAATAACCTGCCGGGATGGCAGATTCAATCCTTATATAGGGGAAAACCCAAGACAGACGGGGCATTCAGCCGATCCCCAGTCGTCGAAAGGTGGGGTTCCGTCTGTCCCCGGTCTCCTACAGAGATCTCCCAAAACTCGTCAGCTATGATGTGAACTGGCCGCGCCACGATAATCGAGCACATTACGACCCGTTATAACGAGGATGAATGGCAGACACTAGGACGATTATTAAGCAGGCGTACTCCGCATTCAACCAGCGGGACATCGACGGTGCATTAGCGCTAATGACCGAAGACGTGAGCTGGCCTATGGCTTCAGAAGGCGGCAAGGTGGTCGGAAAAGAAGAGGTCCGCGCCTATTGGAGTCGGCAATGGAGCGAATTCGATCCCCATGTCGGACCGCTCGCAATGACCGAGCTCGCAATGACCGAGGAAGATGGAGGCAAGATTCGCGTCAGGGTGCGCCAACTCGTCAAGAGCCTCCGAGGGGATGTTCTTTCGGACAGCGAGGTTCTCCACGTATTCACTCTGAACAGCGGTCTTATCTCAGCCATGGACCTCGGGGATGAGGCGAATGCAACCGCTGGTCCGTCTGCCGCGTTCGCGCATCGATCCTAGTTTCCCGTAGGGCTGCGACCAGAATTTACATTACAATTGGCGGCGTGACGACTGTTCTCGGAGAGAGCCTCCCCCCATCCCCATCCCCATCCCCATCCCCTCAACCAGCCCGCCGCACGCGGATCGCTCTCGGTGTGGTTGCTCTCCTCGCTGTTCTTCTCCTTCAGCTCGCTTTCTCCGCCCATCGAAATTCCATCACCTGGGATGAGGACGACCACATCTACGCGGGCTACATGTCATGGAAACACGCGGACTTCGGGTTAAATCCGGAACATCCTCCGTTGGTCAAGTTGGTTGCGGCGCTTCCGCTGCTGGATATGCCGCTCAAAATACCGCCGTTGCAGGACCGCATGTTCAAACACGAAGCATTTCTCGGCGGCAAGGATTTCTTTTTCAAGAACGATGCCAATGCCATGCTGTTTCGCGCTCGCATGGCGGTTACGTTTTTCACACTTCTGCTTGCCTTGCTCGTATTCCTGGCTGCACAGGAAATGTTCGGGACTGTCGCCGGCTTCATCGCGCTTGGATTACTGGTGTTTGATCCGAATCTTCTCGCACACGGCGCGGTGGTCGGAACGGATGTTGGCCTTTCCTGCTTCACATTCGCCTCGGTCTATGCCTTCTATCGCTATGTGAAGGCGCCATCCCCATGGCGTCTCATCGTCGTAGGAATCGCCACCGGTCTCGCTCTCGTCTGCAAACATACCGGCATCCTCGTCTTTCCCATGCTGTTTCTGCTGGCGATCTGGGGAGTGTGGGGCGGCGTTTCGACTACAGAACCAGGCCCGTCGCCGACTTCAGCATCAAAGCGTGCTCTCCGCATCGCTCTCGCACTGCTGGCCATCACCGCCATTGGTCTCACGATCCTTTGGACCGCCTACGGGTTCCGCTATCAGGCGCGCCCCGAAGGCCGGCAGATGAATCCTCCGCTCAGCGTTTTTCTTCAAGGCCTCTCGCGTCCGCGCGAAGCCCATCTTCTCCAGACCGTAGCCCACTTTCATCTGCTGCCTGAGTCTTACATTTACGGACTTGCCGACGTTCGGATCATGTCCGACTTTTACGCCAGCTTCCTTCTCGGCAAAGTCTATCCTCACGGAGTCTGGTTTTATTTTCCCGTTGCCTTCACCATCAAATCGAGCCTATCGTTTTTGCTCCTTCTATTAATCACCATCTGGGCGATTGCCACGCGCCGCTTCACCGCCTGGCGGGAAATCTACTTCCTCACCATCCCGCCGCTCTTCTATCTGATCATTGCCATGTCTTCCGGCATGAACATTGGCGTGCGCCATATCCTGCCGATGTATCTCTTCTTCTCCGTGCTGATCGGAGGCGCGGCCGCGAAACTTATTCATGACAATCGCCGCTGGATCGTCCCGGTCGTCGCGCTCCTGATCTTTCAGGCCATCTCGACCTCCCGCAGCTATCCTGCCTACCTCGCCTACGCGAACGAGCTTTGGGGAGGTCCTCCGCGAGTCCACGACCTGCTCAGCGACTCAAACTCCGATTGGGGACAGCAGCTCAAAGACGTTAAGCATTATCTTGATCAACGAAACATTAAAGATTGCTGGTTCATCTATTTTGGCGAGGGGGTCATTGACGCGAGCTATTACGGCATTCCGTGCAAGCCGCTGCCGACTGCCGACTCTCTCTGGGTGGATGAACCCGCGAACGCTCCACCGGCGATTGATGGCACTGTGTTGATTAGCGCAGGCGACCTTTCCGGCTTTGAATTCGGTCCCGCTCCTTTAAATCCCTACGAACAGTTCAAATCTCTCCGTCCGGTGGCCGTCATCGATTACGGAGTATTCGTTTACCAGGGACATTTCGAGATTCCGCTCGCCGCTTCGATCGGCCACTCGCAGAAAGCGCAACGGCTGCTTGATGCCAACCGTCTACCCGAAGCTCTCGCTGAGGCGCAACAAGCGATTGCCCTCGCTCCTGATGCAGTAAGACCGAACATCATTCTCGGCGACATCCTCAGCGCCATGCAACGCCCCGGCGACGCCCGCGTGTCTTACCAGAAAGCCCTGACCCTGGCGCAAACCGTCGAACCGGCGTTTCAAGTCGCAGCGGTCGATGAGCTGAAGAAGAAACTTGCTGTGAAGTAAATGTCCTGTCTGTCGCCAGGTCCTTCCTTCCAACTTTGCATTCTCAACATACTTGACGCAGACAACTAGTAATGTGATAAGGTCAACTAGGTTGGAGGCGCCCATGGCGGGGTCAGGCATCGACAAACAGGTGAGCATGCTTCGAGCTTTTAACCGCTTCTACACGCGCAAAATTGGTGTGCTGGACGGAATGGCGAGCACGCCGTTCTCTTTAGCTGAAGCTCGTGTTTTGTATGAGCTGGCGCATCGCGAACTGCCCACAGCCACCGAAATCCGTGCCGAGCTTGGTCTGGATGCCGGTTACATGAGCCGCATCCTGCGCGATTTCGAACAGCGGAAGCTGGTCAGGCGGGAACAGTCGAAGGCGGACGAACGGCAGAGGTTTCTTGCCCTGACGGCGAAGGGACGGGGAGAGTTTGCGCCGCTCGATGAGCGTTCGAATCGCGATATATCCGGAATGCTCGAAAGGCTCTCCTCCGCAGAGCGGACACAGCTGGTTGAGGCGGTGCAGACTGTTCGAAGGCTACTGGACGACAAAATCGAGCCGCAGATACCTTATCTGCTACGTATGCATCAGCCGGGTGATATGGGGTGGATCGTCCACCGTCAAGCGATTTTGTATGCAGAAGAATACGGGTGGGATGAAACCTACGAGGCACTGGCGGCCGAAATTGTGGCGCAATTTATCAAGAACTACGATTCGAAACGTGAACGCGCATGGGTCGCCGAAAGGGATGGACGAAGGGTTGGCGCTGTTTTCGTCGCGAAGGAATCGAACGAAATCGCGAAGCTGCGTCTTCTGCACGTGGAGGCGGAAGCGCGCGGGCTCGGCATCGGTAAGCGACTGGTGACGGAGTGCGTGCAATTCGCGCGGCAGGCGGGATATCGGAAGATGACGTTGTGGACACAGAGCATTCTGCATGCGGCACGACACATCTACAAAGAGACCGGTTTCAAAGTCGTGAGCCAAAAGAAGCATCACAGCTTTGGAAAAAATCTTACGGCTGAGACCTGGGAACTCGACCTGAGAACGACCACGTAAAGCTAATGAGAGGGTGCTAGCCCATCCTTTCGCTAACCGAGAAACGCTCGTAATTCACGACGATGACGCCTTTCGAGGTGACTGTGCTTTCGGTCACTTGAACGCCGCCGGGATCGTGCCCTCGGCAAAGCAATCGTTTTTCACCGCCCAGCGTTTTGGCGGTCACGATGCAGGCGAAGCCTTTGCGGTAAAGATCCCGGAGAAGTACTGGCGATAGTGGAAGAACAACACAAACCAGAACGCCGCTGCGATCAGTGCGCCCCCAATGCCTTCGTGATTGAGCAGCAGATGATAGAGCAAAATATTTACGATTACCGGTCCAAGAATCGTCAACGCCAGCGGAACATAGCGATTGATCAGCAGCAGCGCGCCGCCAACCACCTGCACGGCGCCGACCACCAACCCATAGTGCGACTGGAATAGAGCCTGAAGAAACTGTCCGGCGAGGCCGCTGGGCATAGGGCCCTTGAGGAATTGCAGAAAAGCATTCAGGCCGAAGACGAAAAACACCAGCCCGAGCAGCAATCTCACAATCAGCACCGCGATTTTCATGCCAACGCCTCCGGTAAAGTTTTGGGTCGCCCTAGGCTAGCAGAATTCGCCAGCCCGTGGTGCCGGCATCTCCGACTCCCCTTCGGCTCCGCTCAAGGCAGGCTTTCTCGCGAAGAGCGCGAGAAATGGGCAACCCCCAGATTGTTTCTGTCACTGTTTCAAGTAGCGAAGCGCCACAGATCCTGATTTAAAAACCTTCGACTCAACCAGCTTTAGTCGTAATTTCTCGGGCAGGCTAACCCCTTCAAACAACCGTCTCCCTTTTCCGACAACGACGGGCACAACGACAATACGATATTCGTCAACCAGGCCAAGCTCGACAAGCTGTGAAGGAATATCTACGCCACCGACCATGATAGGTTTGCCTGGTTCCTGCTTCAATTTAAGTATTTCGTCGCGAAGGTTCGTACGAACAATTCTCGTATTTCCATCGTCAGCGCTGGCCAACGATCGTGAAAAAACAACTTTCTTCTTGGAGACAAAAGCTTGAGCAAATTCGATATCCGCTTTTGTCTCGGACTGGCTTTTTGCAATATCAGGCCAATAAGGAACCATCAATTGATAGGTTTTACGTCCATAGACGAACAGGTCAACATCATCTCTCAAGAGGTGCGTGTAATGTTCAAGTAAGTCTTCATCGGGATTGAATTTGGTATGGTCGCAGCAGCCATCCAGGGTAAAGTTGATTGCATAGATTACATTTCTCATCGGATTGTCCTCTGTTGTGTATCAGTATTCACAGCGCTTGTGTAGCAGAGCTTGTCGGCCCTTTTCACAGTTCGGTTAAGCGATCTTCCGTTCCGTCGGACCACTATAGCGCCGAGTCTTACATGCTCGGTGCCGGCGTTCCATCGGACCATTTGTCTACTCCCACCAGGAAGACGGACAGTGCTGGGAAGGATTCGAGTTGTGGGTAGGATTGCGCGGAAATGTACCAGTAATTTACGGCCATGACTGGGGAGTTTGCGAGGTTTGCGCCCCAGGCTGCGCCGTCTTTCGCGGTTTCGTAGAACATCAGGTGGGGGGCGTTGTGGCCGCCGTTGTCGGTTAGATACGAGCCCTTCGACATCATGTAGGAGAAAGTTCCCGGCTCGAGTGGTGGTAATTCTTTTTTGTCGATCGCTGCTTTGATGGCGGCGATGACTACGGCTTTGGCATGGCCAGCCAGGAGTAGTTCGGTGCGTTTGTAGGCGTAGGGAAGAATAGAGTGGGCCGCCGGCGGGTTGAGGCAATCTGCGGCGCGGACTTTTGGGTTCCAAAATTCCGGGTTATCGAACATGGCTAGCCAGCTGCGCCCGACCCAACAGACCCAGCCGTTTTTTCCTTCGACCGCAGTTTCGTAGCCGTGACGGGTTAGGACGATGACCGCGGCGTCGCGGGAGATGGCGTCTGGAGCAGCGCTGCGGGCTAAGGCGATTTCGGCATCGCGATCCATCAGATATTGTTCGATCGGCGCCATGGTTGGATAAGACGTCGCGGGATAAGGTGCCGCAGCATCCTGAGCCATCGCCTGGTTCGCCGTAATAAGGTTGACCATAATAATGCTCGCTAGCATGAGGTTCCCCATACTCAGCACAACCCACAGCGCAAAGCTTTTAATCACCATCATCATGAACTGCATTGAGTTGCTCCTTATGGTTGGTTCTTCAAAGACCCAGCGAACTTGTACGCATTGATAACGACGCCTGAGGACAAAGCTTTCGTGCTGGCGGGCTCGAATGCGCGTGGCGGCGTTCCCTCTGCAAAGATGCGCTTCCCTTTGCCCAGCAGGACTGGATAGACGATCAGTAGGAGTTCATCCGCAAGCCCGTGTTCGAGCAGCAGCGATGTGAGCGTAGAGCTGCCCCAGAGGACAAGGTCCGGGCCCTCCCGCGACTTGATGCGGCGAATTCCGTCCGCGATGTCGGGCCCAACTGCCTCGAACGGGCCCCATTCCAGACTCTCAGGCCTGTGGGTCACGACGTATTTCGTCGCGGTGTTGAGGGCGTCTGACATGGGACTGCTCGGCGCGTTCGGCCATAAGCCCGACCACTCATCGTAGGTGCGCCGGCCAAGCAACAGATCGAAGCGCCCGCCATGCGCCGCAAAGACTGCATCTCTGCCCGCGGGTGTGCGATAGGGCGCAGTCCAGTTGCCGTAGGTGAAATCGCCTTCGCCGGAGGACTGAATCACGCCATCCAGCGAGATGTGTTCCATGATTTTGAGTTTTCTCATGCAGTCTCCTTTTCTCGTTAATTCGGCCTACCGATTTTCCGTTCCGTCCGACCACCGTTGTACGCCAATCGAGAACATAGTCAGGTGCTCGGTCAGGTGTTCGTGCTCGTCGCTCACGGCAAGGATTGGAGAACCGGGCAGATTTGCTCCCCAGATCGCGGGGTCGGTTTGCGAATAGAAAAACATGACGTGGGAAGGCCAGTGTTTGACGCTGTCGCCGCCGTATCCTTGCTTCGACATCATGTAGCACATCGCCCCGGGTTCCATCGCCGGGAGTTCTTTTTTGTCGACCGCGGCCACGATCGCCTCGTCCGTCTGAGCCTGGGTGCGTCCCGCCAGGATCAAGTCGGTCCTTTTGAGGTTGCGACGAAGTAGCGAATGCGCGGCTGCAGCGTTATAACAAATCGGGGTCCGCACTTTCGGACTCCAAAAATCAGCATCGGCTGCGGAAGTCCACGAACGCTCCACGATGCACACGAAACCGTTTTTGCCTTTGAACGCCATTTCGAAACCATGGCGTCCAAGAACCAGTACCTCTGCATCGCGTGCAATGGACTCCGGCGCTGCGCTGCGCGCCAGGGCTATTTCTGCATCCTGATCCGTCATGAGGTATTGGTCGATCGGGGCCATTTTCGTCGGGGCCGTCTTTGTCGAGGTCAGGTTCGGATGAGTTGTCGTGGCATCCTATGTCGTCGCCTGATTTGCGGTAGCGAGGTTCGCGGTACCGAGGTACGCCATACCGAGCACAACAAGCAGTGCGAAGCTTTTGATTGCGATTGCGCTAGCCTTCCTTTTCCGCATCGTTTTCCTCCTCAGGACGGGCCAAGTCGGCCCATTGGATCACTTCTTCTTTTGATTTCGCCTCGGGGGAATGCCAAACGGGCGCACCTCTACCGGAGCCCGACAAGCGACGACAGCCTTGCGCCCCCACGCCAGTGCCTCATCCAGATTCGCGGCTTCCAGCACCCAAAAACCGCCGACGTGCTCCTTGGTCTCCAAGTACGGCCCGTCGGTGATGAGCACCTTACCATCGGGCTGCGCCCGCAGCGACCTTGCGTCGCGGGCCGGGGTGAGGCCGCCAACGAAAACCCTGACACCGGCAGCAATCATCTCTTCATTGAGCGCGCCGATATCGCGGTGCATCGCCTCGTCCTCTTTGGACGGGTCGTAGTTGTCGGGGTGGTGAATCGCAACCAAATATTGCGGCATTATTTCTCCATTTTCGGGTGACGATCTTTAATCTTTAGACATCGAGCGGGCCGGTTGCCCTGCCTTCACGATATAGTCGAACGTTCGCGCGGAATTCGACAAGTCGTCCAAGTTTTTTTTCTTCTTCCTCAGACTAAAAGCCCCACTCCTCGCAAAGAACGCGAGAAATGGGGCGCGGAGCGGCGCGAAATCGACAAGGCGCGGAGAGTTCTTTTACTACTGGCGCATCTCAGCGGCCACGTCGTTGCCGAACTTCTTTTGGATGTACTCTTGGGTCTCGGGATCGAAGTCGGTCATATCAAACATCCGGCGAACTTCGACCATTTCGTTATCCTTCCCGGGGATGCGCGAGGCCCATTCCAGCGCCTCTTCGCGCGACTTCACCTGGATGATCCAGTAGCCGCCGACCACTTCCTTGGCTTCGGTAAACGGGCCGTCGGTAACTTTCGATTTTCCGCCTTTGAAGGTGACGCGCGCGCTCATCGTTGCGGGCGGGGTCAGACCGTCGAGCGCGAGCAGCACCCCGGCTATCCCCAGTTCCTCGTTGTACTTGCCCATCGCCTCCATACTTTTGAGGTCGGGTGCCCAGCCAGGTTTTGCGTTTTCGTAGTCTTTCGGAAACATGATCATCATGAAGCGCATGGTGTTCTCCTTGTTTATCGAGTATCAGGTGTTGAGTGTCGAGTGTTCTGCGGACTCCGTATCCGGGCCGCTACCTTTATATAAGAGCCAGCACCGCGCTGGGCACAGAAAGTCGCAAGCTTCGAGTTGCCAGGCTGCCCGGTGCGCGGTGTCTCTCCACTTACTAGTCGAACGGTCTCACTGGAATTCGACAGGCCGTCGAAGTTTTATTTCAACCGCGCCACGCCCTTGTCGCGTCTTGTGCGACAGAGCTTGCCCTGAGCTTGTCGAAGGGGCGGGGATTTCGACTTCCCCATTCTCGGAAACGACCGCAAATATCCCTCTAGCATCCAAAACTCCTACCTGACAAATATTGACGGACTACAACCTACGTGTCATACTAGCAAGCATGGGTATGACAGAAAAGATCGACACTGTGCGGTTTACGACAAAAGGGCAAGTCGTCATCCCGCTTCGTCTTCGCAAGCAATTCGAAATCGAGGATGGAACCAGAGCGGTAGTTCAGGCGACGCCGGAGGGTATCCTCCTCAAGCCGGTGACGGCGGCACTCATCAGACGCGGGCGCGGTATCCTCAAGCGCGCGCGCGCAAACGGGTCGCTGGCCGAGGAGTGGGCGGAGCACAAAAGGCAGGAGCGAGCGCTAGAGGAGCGCCATGCCGGCTAAGGTGCTCGACAGCTTCGCGCTGATCGCCTACTTTCGCGACGAATCCGGTGCGGAAGCGATAGAGCAGCTACTCGTTTCCGCCAGCAAAAGAGACAGCTCGCTCCACATGACCGATGTGAACTACGCCGAGGTGAAGTACTCGATCGTGAAAAAAGACGGCGCCGGAGCCTGGGCACAAGCCGCAAAGGTCCTAGAGGGCCTGCCCATTGATTTTCATTCCACGACCCGCGCCTTGGCCGACACTGCCGCCGATTTCAAAGCACGTTTCAAGCTGAGTTTGGCCGATGCTTTCGCCGCCGCGCTCGCCAAAGAAAACAAGGCTGAACTCGTGACCGGCGACACGGAATTCAAGCCGCTCGAAGGAGAAATCAAAATTCACTGGATGAAATGAGCCAGACCAGTAAAACTATGGCATCGCGCTCTGGTTCCTGTTGGGTTAGCGCCAGCGCCTTCTCATAGGAAGCACGAGCCTCAGCTGTCCCGCCGACCGCCGGTACATATCTGCACGGGAATGCGTCAGGTAATAATTGGCCAATTCGCCGTGTTCCAACATCGCGTCGATATGCGCCAAACCGGCCTCTGGACCATGGCGCATGGCAATGCCCACGGCGCGATTGAGCTGAATCGCTGACGAAGGAGACTGGGTCAGCTCGCGCTTCCTCAATTATATTGTACAATTGTACAACTGTGATATAATGTGAGTCGTGGAAATAGTGATCGACACATCGGCAATTCTCGCGGTCATCGCGGAGCAGCCGGAAAAGGCTGCCCTGGTCAGGCTGACGCGTGGAGCGATCCTGATAGCCCCGGCCTCGGTCCATTGGGAAATAGGGAACGCGATGTCGGCCATGTTCAAACGCAGAGTAATCGGCATTAAGGATGCACTCCGGTTGTTGGAAGCCTACGCTGCGATTCCGATTCGCATCGCCGAGGTAGGGTTGAAGCAGGCAGTAGAATTGTCGGCGAAGTTGAACGTATACGCCTACGATGCCTACATACTGGCCTGTGCCATCAACGAAAGAGCTCCGCTCCTCACCCTGGACGGCGGGTTGAGAGAGCGGGCGCGCGAGTTGAAACTGGATGTCCTGGAGGCAAAGGGCCGATGAAGTCCTACAGTTATTCTGAGGCACGAGGAAATTTTGCGACCGTGCTCGACGAAGCAGAGCGAGACGGGGCGGTCGAAATTCGACGCCGCGATGGGACCGTGTTCCGCATTCTGCCCCTGCGCTCTGGCGCAGCGTCACCACTGGAAGTGAAAGGCGTAAAGGTGAGGGTATCGGCCGGCGATCTAACGGCCATCGTGCGCGGGGGCCGCGAGCGCGGATAGACCCGTCGTCGATCTTTGGCATAGCGACCCCGTCCTGTCCCCGAATTTCGTGTAACAGGAACGCTGATGCCCCACCCATGGCAGTCCGCCAGTAGCCTCCGAAAAGAACTCCATAGAAACTGCGGACAAGTACATTACGGAGCCCTATTTCAACTGCCGAATCCGCTCTTGCAGGAATTGGCGCTCTGGTTCCTGTTGGGTCAGGGCCAGCGCTTTCTCATAAGACGCCCGAGCTGGCGGATGATTTTGCCAATCATTGACAATCCTTGCCAATCGCAATACCTTGAAGACTGAACGTACTGAACTACCATGGCCCTCAACGTCAACCTCACCCCGCAACTCGAAAAACTCGTTCGGCAGAAGGTCGAATCCGGGCGCTACAACTCCGCCAGCGAGGTAGTGCGCGAAGCCCTGCGCCTCATGGAGACGCAGAACGAGCTGCACGCTCTTCAACTCGAACGGCTGCGCCGCGACATTCGCCAAGGCCTTGAAAGCGGCCCGCCGCGTCCGTGGAGCGTGGCCGAAATGAAGCGGCAAGGGCGCAAAATCGTCGAATCCCGGAGAGCCAGCCCAAAGTAAAATGCCGTCGGTTGTAATACGCCCGAAGGCGCTGGAGGACCTCGCCGAGATTTGGGCCTACATCGCCGACGACAGTCCGCGCGAAGCCGACGCCTTCGCCGCTGCCATCGATCGCGAGATTCGGGACCTTGCCCGGCATCCCTTGATCGGACGCGCAAGGCCAGAACTGTTAACTGACCTGAGAAGCCTTCCCTTTGGCCGCTACGTTATCTTCTACCTGCCGCGCAAACGCGGAATCGAGGTCGTGCGTGTGTTCCACGGCGCCCGCGACTTGAAGCCCCTGTTCGACGAAGACGTTTGAGTCTTTTCTTATTTCAACTGCCGAATCCGTTCTTGCAGGAATTGCCGCTCTGGTTCCTGTTGGGTCAGCGCCAGCGCCTTCTCATAAGAGGACCGAGCCTCAGCTGTCCTGCCCAGCCTGCGGTACATATCGGCGCGGGCAGAATGCGCCAGATAATAATTGGCCAAGTCGCCTTGTTTTCCTGAACAACGTTCCAACACAGCGTCGATCTGCGCCAGGCCGGCCTCTGGACCATCGCGCATGGCAACGGCCACGGAACGATTGAGCTCGACGACTGGCGAAGGCTGAATTCGCAGCAATTGGTCGTAAAGCGCAACAATCTGCCGCCAGTCGGCCGCAGCCACCGATTCCGCTTCCGCATGAACGGCCGCAATCGCGGCCTGCAATGTGTAAGGGCCGAAGCGACGTGACTTCTGCTGGTACTCCAGAGCTTTCTCCAGCAATGCCACTCCTTCCGCGATCTGTTCTCTATTCCAGAGCGCGCGGTTTTGATTTTCCAGCAAAATCAGCTCTCCGCTGGGAGACGTTCTCGCTGCGCGACGGGATTCCTGCAGCAGCATTAATGCAAGCAGCCCCACGATCTCTGAGCCCATGATTTCCGAACTCATCCCTTCCGGCTCTGGCCTTCGCTCCGCCAAATGACGCTCGGCCAAACGAAGCCCGGTCGAATGAAGTTCGGTCAGCAAACGGCCCAATCGAATGGCCTCGCCGGTCAGTTCGGCCCGCGTTACGTTCGCACCCGCCGCAGCCGAATAACCCTCGTTAAAGACGAGATAGATGACCTGAAGCACCGCGCCCAGCCGCTCGGGAAATTCCTGCGGCGTCGGAACTTCGTAGGGAATCTGTTCCTCTCGAATCTTTGCCTTGGCGCGGACAATGCGCTGCGCCAGGGTTCGCGGAGTGGTGAGGAAAGCTTTTGCGATCTCCTCGGTGGTCAGCCCGCACACCTCACGCAAGGTGAGCGCAACCCGCGCTTCGGGCGCGAGAGATGGATGACAGCAGGTAAAAATCAGGCGCAGCCGGTCGTCTTCAAGGGTGTCCTCTTCATTTTCATTGCTGTTATGTGCATGGGTCCCTTGCGCCGAACTTTGCGCTTCGATATGGTGCGCAAGTTCGTCTTGCGACGCATCAAATCTTGCCCGCCGACGTAAAGTGTCAATGGCTTTGAAGCGAGCCGTCGAAATCAGCCAGGGCCGCGGGTTGGAAGGTACTCCACTCTTCGGCCAAAGGGTCAGTGCGGCGGCAAAGGCTTCATGCATCGCCTCCTCGGCAAGATCGAAATCACCGAGCAAACGGATCAGCGTGGCCAGGATTCGTCCTGAATCCACACGATAAAGGGAGTCGAGCAATTCGCGTATCTGGTCATTCGTCGGCTCGGGGGAATGCTCAGCCATGACACGCTCGGATATGACGCGCTCAGCCATGAGACGACCTTAGCAAACCGGCTGCCCCGAATCAATTTGGCGAACCGCGGAAAAAGGAGAAGAATACAAAGCGCAATTGACGACCATTTTCAGATACTGCATTCGACTCCCAGGCGATCGATGAGCAGGCGATCGATAAGCTCCAGTTCGCGAGCCACGGGCGCATTCCTTATACTACGAGTTCCGCAGAGATCGACTGATTGCCGACGGTTTTGACCAGTAAGAATTTTGTATTCGATAGGGAGAACCAAGAGTGAGTCTTCAAATCGTACAGGCGGGAGAGGAAGTGTTGCGAGGCGAGACTCGAGTGCTGTCGCGCGATGAGATATTGAGCGACGAGATCCAAGAGCTGATCATTGGTATGCGCGACACTATGCGGCAGGCGCCCGGGGTTGGACTAGCGGCCCCGCAGGTAGGAATTGCATTGAGGCTGGCAGTCATTGAGGATCGGGAGGAATATCACAAGAAGCTGACTGAAGCGCAGCTTCTTGAGAGGGGGCGGAAGCCGGTTCCATTTCACGTCATAATTAACCCTCGCATCGTCTCGGCGGAAAACACGAGTGTCGAATTCTTCGAGGGCTGCCTGAGCGTCGCGGGATATTCGGCGGTGGTTCCACGGGCGCGGGGAGTGACTGTCGAGTATTTGAACGAGAGAGCGGAGGCTCGCAGGGTCGAGGCGGTTGGCTGGTATGCCCGGATTCTGCAGCACGAGATCGATCATCTGGAGGGCGTGCTCTACGTGGACCGCATGCATGCCCGTACTTTGACGACAGTGGAGAACTTTGACCGATTCTGGAAAGACCGAACTCCGCTCGACCTGCGGGACAAGCTGAAGGCTGGAGTGCGCAGTTAGCTCCAAGCCTCTCGCCAGCTTGGCCCGCGGATCTGTGCCATAGTGCGGATGCCACCGGCAAACCCGCAGCCAAAATTCCGAGCCTGTTTTCGGACGATGTCAAGAAGGCTTCGGATGACGACCTGCTCAAGAAAGTCGGCGACACGGCCAAGCATCCGGCCGGGGTGAAGAGTCTGCCTCCAGAACCAAGTGAAGACGATCGTGACCTGCATTCGCAGTCTACAGAAATAGTTGTTGATGGCGGTCCCTTAACAACCAAGAACGGCAGTTCCTCGGTCTGCCCTGGGGCTGCAAGGGAATCTCCGATAGCGGCTCGAACCGATATCAGAGATTTCTCCACGTCTGGATGTTAGTTCAAATTTTCCGACTATTTTGCCACACTGAAGGTCGTCCAGGGATACGAGTTCATATCGCGCAGAAGAGGCTTCTGCCAGTCGAACTCGGGATGCTGAGTGAGGTGTTCAGTGGCTTTAAAGTCCATGCCGCAGGCGTGACCGGCGGCCGCGGTGAATGTCATTTCTTTGGTCATGTTCGCGTCGGCTGCCTTATTCTGAACCGCTCCAGCGATTCCATAGGGCGGCTGCCAGCCTCCGGAGCCTCGGGCAGACAGATCGATGTGGCCGTCGAGCGTGCGCTCGTCGGGATCTTCCTTGTTTTCGAAGGTGTCGTAGTGGTCGGCCATAAAGCGCTGCGCCGCGGAGACATCGATCTTGCCCTTATACTCGGCCATCAACTGCTCCCAGCGGACGTGGCGGGCGTTATTGCTCGCGCTCATGTCATGCGGATCGAAGTCGGTTTCTTCGCGAATGAGCTTCGGGCTGATGGGGAAGTTCGATCCCACGAAATAGCCGTCGCTTTTCCGCTCGAGCGTAACGTTCTTCAGACCAAGTTCCAAGCGGCCGATTTCATTCTTTTCGGTGTCGGCAATCAGCCAGGTATTGGCGTAGCCGCCATTGTTGCCCTCTTTCATTATGCGGGTGAAATCATCGATGGAAGTGGAGTATTGCGCCGCCTTGCGGGCGCGAATAAACTCCGGAATTCCGTTTGTATCGTATCCCGAGAAATTTCCGATGGTTGTCTCGGTAATAACGATTCCGGCCGAGTTCATCACAAAATCATCGGCGCTGTGAATGACGCCGGGCAGACCGTCCATGAGCATGCGCTTGCCGCTCGCCGGAACGATGTCGTAGATAATGGTCCAGCGTTCGCCGTCTAAATATTCGGTCCAATTATTGTGGGCGATCACGACCTTGCCGTCTTTGGTATAGCTGCCGGTTGCGACGAACGCGCTGCAATGTTCTGGAACAGAGCGGGAAGCGGTGGTTTTGATGCCATGCTCCTTGTCGTATTGTTTAACGTAATAATCCCATTCCTCGGCTGCATTCAAGGCCACCACGTCCCAGAGGTCGATGGCGACGCCATGCGCAGTAGCGCCGTCGCTGATTCCCTGCAATTCCTCGCGATACTCCGCCTCGATCTTTGGCCACATCATGTTCTGCGCGGCATCACGGAAGAATTTCCAGTCTTTCTTGCTCGAATGAGTCTGTTCCAGGATGGTGACTTTCAGAGCTTCTTCAATCTCGGGAGCCAGCAAATAGCCGTTCTGGTAGCCGATTTCGTGGGGAGATCCCTGTAAATGAACGAAGGTCCATCCATTCTTCTCGGGAAGGCGGTAGGCGCCGCTCAGTTCCTCCTGAGGTTTAGCAGATGAAGCGGCCACTGAAAAGGAACAAACAAATCCCGCGAGAATAAGCCCACTTACAACCAGCAACGATCGGCGCATGTCGAGCTCCAGAGACTACTCAATCCGATGGATTGTAGCAGAGTAGGCGGGTTGATTCCCGCGCTTGGTGAATCCGGGCGCGTTGGGCGCAGCTGAACCCTTGGGCGATCAGCCCTGGCGATTCATGCTTAGCGATTCATGGAGACGGAATCGGTGATCCACTGCAAGTAGTTCGTAGAACCGTCTTCGATGATCAGACAGATGCATTCCGGGAGATCGTAGGAATGTAGCTCCGAGATCGCCAGGCGCACCGGCACGAATGCGGCTGCGGTGGTTTTTATAATCAGCAGCCACTCGGCGGACTCTTCAACGGCATCCTTCCAGCGGTAAACCGAGGTGATACGGGGAACTATATTGACGCAGGCGGCCAGGCGAGCCTGAATTAAGTGATGCGCAATCTTGCGCGCTTCCTCTTCAGATCCCGCGGTTGTGAGGACGATTCGTTGGTCGGTCATATGAGAATCAGGGCCGCCTGTGGGAGTAATTGTACGACTCGGATAACCAAGTTGGTTCGTGTTATCCCAGGGTGAGAACTTCCGCTTGACGCATAAGGGGAGGGAGAAGTCCACTGGGAGGTCAAACTCTAATGAGAAGTTAGCTACAGCGGCCAAGCAATGGATTTTCGACTCAAGCGCTTTCCAAAATTCCGAGATTTCCCCCTCAAGAAGGATGGGCTGCGCATTGTGGCGGAGCATACACCCAGAGCTGAGGCTTGGGCTGCGTCCTGCATCGGACATGTGCGGCCACTATTCGCGGGGCTTTACACCCTGCGACGAAAGCTGGCTACATTCACCGTCGCATTGCTTGCCGGGCTTTTATTCCTCCACGTATTGTTGGGTGCGAACGGGATGGTGGTCTATAAGCAGAAGCGCGCCGAATACGAATCTCTGCAGAAGAAGATTCTTTTAGAGCAGAAGGAGAACGAGCTCTACGCGCAAAAGATTCAGGGATTGAAGACCGACGAAAAGGCGATCGAAAAGGAAGCGCGCGAGCAGTTGCATTATGCCCGTCCGGGAGAGTTCGTGTATGTGCCTCCGGCGCCGGTGGATGTTCCTCCACCGGTCACGCATTCGGCGAAGCGGTAACCGTCCTTTCCGGTTGCCGACGATTCCAACGCGAGGTGACACCTGGATCAGTGGGCTATGGTATAGTTCGGCAATCGACCGCCGGTGGGAGGCAAGTGGAATCTGCCGGACGGCGATTAAGTTCCTGCCATAACCCAGCCGTTCGAGGGCTGTGATTAAAGGAGAATAACGGCCATGAAGAAATTCCTAGTAGTTTGTCTTGCGATATGTTTCCTCTTCGCGCTCACGGCATTGGCGTTTGACGACATGGGGAAGGCAACGACCGTGAACGGATGGGTGAGCGATAGCCAGTGCGGAGCCAAAGGCGCGAACGACAAGGCTGAGGCATGCACCAAGAAGTGCCTGGCGAAGGGAGCGAAGATGGTGATTGTCACCGACAAGGATCAACAGGTGCTGATCGTCGACAATCCTGATGCCCTTGAGTCTCATGTGGGTCACCACGTTGTGGTCACGGGACACGTGATGGGCGATTCGATTCACGTGGACAGTGCGAAGATGATGATGTGAAGAAATTCTAGTCGGCACGAAGGGCGGCTCGCGCCGCCCTTTTGTTTTTGGGAGAAGAGTTTGTCAGTTGTAGGAGAAAGTCAGATTGTCGAGGTAGACGTTGTAGGAATTCTGCTGTTGGTTCCCGTCCATTTGATAGTTGATGGTCACGCCGTACCAACCGGGAGTCGAACCGTGGTTATAGGTCCAGTTGAGGTTGCTGGTGACGCCGTTCAGCGTGATCGACTGATAGGTTAACTGGTTGTTGGAAGTCCGCTGCACCTTGATGGTGAGATGGTTCCAGGCATTGCTTTTGGGATAGCAGGGGATTCCAGTGGGAATCCACTGGGTGGTCTGGTTATTCCAAACATCCCATTCGTGGCCGCTGGCGATGCGGCATTCGTGGCCGAAGATGAATCCCATGTTGCCGAAGAACTGGTTGATGTCGAACTCCAAGGCTTGCGACAATCCCAGGTCATATCCAAAGAAATAGACGTCATAGGTAAAGTCGTGCAAAGAGGGGACGAGGGTCCGGTTGGAGTCCGGCATGCCTTGCGATGAGGATGGGCCGATCAGATGGTTGTTCCACAGGGCATCGGAAAACCCGGCCGTGCCGCCGAGATCGTATTCCGTGGAATCTCCGCTGATGGACGGGGAGTTGACACCTTGCGCCATCCAGAAGGCGATGCCATCACAGGGGGAAGGCGAGCAGTCGATGAATTTGGGACCTTGCTGACCGAACTGACCCCATCCGTCACTGCGCTGAAGGTTAGAGAAGGAATTGCCCCCGGTCTGAGATGAAGGCGGGTTCACGGTAATGGAGGCCGACGCCGAAGCGGCAGGATCGGCAATGCTGGCGGCGGAAATCGTCACTGTAGTGTTGCTGCTCACCTGCGGAGCGCTGTAAAGGCCGGTGCTGGAAATTGTGCCCTGGGATGCGGTCCAGGTTACGTCGGCGTCGGTTGTATTGCTGACCTGAGCCGAGAACTGAGTCGAGGCGCCTGCGGCCACGGTCGAGGCGGAGGGGGTCACGGAGACGGCAACATCGGTGGCATTGGCGACAGTGATTTGCAAAGGCTGTTGCTTGGAGAGTCCCTTGGAATCCGACACCAGCACGGTAAAAGTAAAACTGCCGCTTGCGGTGGGAGTTCCCGAAATCGCCCCGGTCGTGTTACTGAGCGCGACGCCCTGAGGCAGGTCGCCGGATGAAGTGGAATAGGTGTAAGGGGGAGTGCCGCCGCTTACGGTGAGGGCTCCGCTGTAGGCCGAGCCGACTGCAGCCGTCGGGAGAGATGCGGTGACACTAAGGCTGGCGGCTGAATTGCCAGCCGCAGCAGTATTTGAATTGCTAAGACCAGAGCCGCCACAGGCGGTGAAGAAGACCACACCGAAAAGGATTGTGCTGAGTGCGATAAGGTGCGAGACCCCTCGCACAGCCGTACTTGGCTTGTGCGCGCGATCGGATAACCAGTAAAACATCGATCCACCCCTACAAAGGAATTTGCGAGAACGCGAGCGGAATCGTTCTCGAATTTATCCGCCAAGGACCAGCCTTGCCGGATAGTCACCGCCAGGACTTAGGCCAGATCAGGCGCAAACTCTTGCGGCACCCTGTTTGCGGACGTTCAATCGCACGTGCAGACGGTCAACTGCGGCGCGGGATGCTGCTCCAACCGGAGACTCACATCGGGGTTAACTTGCAGAGCCCTACCAGGTCGAATCGCGGGAAGATACAGTGAGGTCAGTATAGCCAGCAGGAGGAAAGTTGTGAAGGGGACGAGCGAGAAAATATCACTAAATTCAGCACAGAAGTGCATTCCATTTGAGGATGATTCTGCCAGTCACCGACTTGTCGCCGCTGTCGGTGCTGGAGCGCTGATGTTCACCGAATCGGGCTGAGTGAATTCCGCCCTTCCCTTCGTCAGATCCAGGCGATTCATGGTGACTTTGAGCTGCTGCCGGTCGACTTCGACGAGAAGGTAGTGATAGTTGATGTCGTTGCTCTGAAACAGATCGGTGGAGGGGCGTTCGAAGAGCAGAGGTTTGGCTCCGCCTCCGCCGGAAACGAAATAAGTGACCCCGCCATGCTCGTGCCGTTCATAATTGTGGACGTGTCCCGCGAAGACCACGAACCGGGCACGGGTGTGGGCCTGGCGGCTCTCCAGCATCTCGGCCAGTTTCTTCTCGGAGGGACGAGCGGCGTGGGTCATCGCGAGGATTATTCCGCCGGGGGCGCTGGTATAGGGAGGATGGTGAAGCATCAGGAAGACGAAGTCTGCATCGGGAGGAAGGTGGTCTAGCTGCCTCGCGAGCCATTTGCCCTGGTCGCCGGAAACTTCGTCCTGAGAGCTATCGAGCGCCAGTAAAAGCGTATTCGCGGCCCGCACGGAATAGTAGCGGCTGTTCCTGAGGTCGGGGAAGTGCTGAAAATAGTTGGCGAGATCAGCGGTCAGATTGCCGCGGAGATCGTGGTTTCCGAGGGCGGGATACACGGGAATCTTCTTGTCCCGCCAAATGCGGGTTTCGCTGTCCCAAACTTTCCAGTCGTCCGAATCGTATCCGTTAAAGACAATGTCGCCGGTGAAGCAAATAAAGGCTGGGCTGGCGTCTGCAATGGCCTGCACCAGAGCCTGGCGCGCGGTGGGATTTGCGTCGTCGGTATCTTTCGAATCGTGAAAGCGGGTATCGCCGTAGGCGACGAAACGGAAGGGAACTGAGACTTTGGCCTGCAGTTCGACCGGGTTCGATTGTGCGTTGGAGGGCCGGTTGCAGCAAAGGCAAGCCAGCAGGGCTGTCGACAGAAATAGCGGGAAAAACCTGCGCCAATGAGAGCGGGGCGGACACATAAAAGGAAGCTTACGCTTTCTGAGCCAGCTTTCGAAATCCCCGTCACTTTCTGAATTCTGGCTACTTTCGAGGTGCAGGTTACTGGAGACACCAGTGAACGATGAGTACATATTTTAAGCGCTTTAGGGAAATGAAATGGTGGCTGGTCGGTAAATCACAGTATGTTCGGATCGAGGGGATGCGGATAAAAAGAGAGAGTCACAGACGGAACAGAGGCGACCCGAACATGAACCGCATCGAAATTCCCAAGCAAATTGACCAGAAGAAATGGAAGCAGCTTTTTGAGGGATCGTTGAACCGATTGAACGGGCACGAGGTGCCGGCGTCGCAGCAACCGATCTGCCGCATTAAGCGGCCGAATATGACTCCGGAGAACGATTACAAAGCCGCCATTACAGCCGCGGCAGATTCGCTGGCGGCGCTCTGGCAGATCTCCAGCCCCAGGCGGCAAGGGATCTAGCGAGCCCCAGCTCTCTCCCGGTCCTACGTTTTTTGCAGAAGAATGGCTAACATCGCAACTCCCCCGGCGATGTTAGCCGTTTTCATTTGGCAGGGTTACGTTGCAAGAATTTGCATCCGGTGCCGCGGATACCCCCCTCATCGTTGGCGCTGACCTCAAGAATTCGCTGGCTTACTGCTAGACTCGGCAAGAGCTCCGTTCCTACTGAATAAGGACTATGACGATGATTTCGGCAGAATGTGCCGTGATTGCAGGACTCTTAATGGTAGGAGCAATGCTCTTGGCGGACGAATCAGCTCCGCCGGTGGGCAGCGTTGCGCCGGATTTTACCCTGACCTCGCAAGAGGGAACCCCGGTCAGTTTGAGGGATTATCGCGGCAAGTGGGTGATCCTATATTTCTATCCGAAAGACTTCACTTCCGGTTGCACGGTTGAAGCACATAACTTCCAGCGAGACCAGGTCCAGTATCAACAAAAGGGTGCGGTGATTCTGGGCGTGAGCGTGGATACCGCCGATTCCCACAAACGGTTCTGCGCCAAGGAAGGTTTGAACTTTAAGTTGCTGGCGGATACCGATTACCAGGTCTCGAGGCAATATGGATCATTGGCAAATTTTTGGGTGGTGAAGTTTGCCACGCGCCATACCTTCATCATTGATCCGGATGGCAAAATTGTGAAGAAATTCATGGACGTCGACCCGAACAAGCACAGTCAGGAAGTGCTGGAGGCATTGATGGAAGTACAGGCGAAGATCTCCAAAGGTCGGTAAAAGCCCTAAGCCACGGGGCGAGGAGAAAACTTAGAGCCCAAAGCTATTCTTTTTTGGCCGGATTTTCGGCAGGCGCAGCTTTTTGCTCTTCCGGTTTTTTCTGGTCCGATCCGGCGGATGGCTTGGCCGCTTTTTCTTCGTTGCTTTTGCCGTCGCCACCTGTGCCTTCCCCGGGTTTGGCTTGAGCTTCGGCTTCGGACTTTGCCTCTTCGGGTGTGGGCTCGAGATAGTGCACGATTACGGATATGCGGCGGTTGGCTGGATCGACGGGATCTTTCAGGTTGCGAAGCCGCTGATCGGCGAAGCCGCGGACTTGCGTCACCTGATCCGCCCCCACTCCATTAGCCTGCATCAGGCGGCGAGCGGCGTTGGCGCGATCGGCGGAAAGCTCCCAGTTGCCGTAGGGGCCGGAATTCGCGTAGGGCTTGGAATCAGTGTGACCCTCGATGGATAGCTTGTTGGGCAGCTTTCCCAATTCTTGAGCCAGGGCGATCACGAGTTCGGAGCCGTCGGCATTCAGTACGGGGCGCCCGCTATCGAAAAAAGTTCCAGACACCGATTCCATCAGCTCAATCCGCAAGCCTTCGGATGTGATGGTGATTTCAACATGATTCTTCAGCTTGTCGAAGTCCTTCACCTCCTTCATTTTTTTTTCGATTTCTTCTTTCAACTTGGGCATGTCGTCTTTAGTGACATTGAAATTGTCTGCGGCTCCGACGTGGACCGACCCTTTCTTGTCCGCGGTTCCGCTGGGGTCTTTGAAATAGCCGCTGATCGCCTCCTGCACCGGTTTGCTTGAACTCATCAGCCACATGACCATGAAGAAAGCCATCATGGCAGTGACAAAATCGGCGTACGCGACCTTCCATGCGCCGCCATGATGGCCGCCGTGGCCGCCTTTTTTCTTGAGGATGATGATGGGGCGGGTTTTGTCCATGGGAATGGCTAATGTGCCGCCGCGGCGGCGGCCGCTCCGCCGCCGCGACAGGCGGCTTCGAGCTCCTTAAATGAAGGCCGGACGCTCCCGGGAACGGCGCGCCGGGCTACTTCCACGGCCATGATGGGAGCGGTGCCTTTTAAGAAGGAGATCATCAGCACGCGCAGCACGTAGAGGTAAGCGTGCTCATCGTCGGAGATTTTCACCATATTGGCCGCGAGCGGTCCAACAAAGCCGTAACACAAAAGAATTCCGAGAAATGTTCCTACGAGCGCGGCGGCAACTTTCTTTCCGATCTCCTCCGGAGGGCCGCCCAAGGCTCCCATGGTGATCACGACGCCGAGAACCGCAGCCACAATCCCCAGGCCGGGCAGGGAATCGGCCATGCTGCTGAGAGCCGCGGTGGGTAGTGCGGCCTGGTGATGATGGACCTCAAGATCCAGATCCAACATCTGGTCGAGATCGAAAGCGTCTACTCCGGTGATTGCCATGCGAAGCGAGTCACATACGAAGTCGCGTGCATGATGATCTTTGAGCACTTTCGGGGCTTTCGAAAAGATGGGACTTTTATCCGGCTCTTCGACGTCGCCCTCGAGCGCCATGAGACCATCTTTGCGCGCTTTATTCAGGAGCTCGTAAAGGGTTTTCAAGGAATCCAGGTAGGCTTGCTTGTTGAATGGCGAGCCCTTGAAAACGGCTACCACGCCGCCGATGATTTGCTTAAGAATGTGGAGTGGATTGGCGATGAGAACCGTGCCGATCGCCGCACCGCCAATGGTGACGAGTTCGGCGGGCTGGATCAGGACTTTAAGGTTGCCATGCTCCATCAGGTAGCCCGCCACCACACAACCGATGACCACGACGATACCGATGATTGCAAACATGGCGGCGCTGAGTTCTCAATCCCTTTCTTCGATCATTTCGCGATAGTCCGCGTTGCTCAACCTGGTCGCGAGACCCACCTGTTAGCTTTGGGACTCTAAAGCTGGGGAGGCTGAAAGTTTCTCCGCGGTAAGACCTTCCGTCGCCCGCTGTAACATAGATTCAACGTTATCTCCTTCGCGAGCCGCCGCGATTCCAGCTTTCATCGCGATTGATAGTTCCTGTCCCCACCACTTAATCGTTGCGCTGGCCATCATCCTCACTACACGCTCGGCGACCGCTTGCAGTTCGCGGTCGCGGCAACCCGCCAGAATCACCAGAAATTGTTCTTCGCTCCAGCGACCCACAAAATCGGTGGGCCATATCGTGTGCCTCAAGGTTCGGCCCAAAGCCCGGAGCATAAAAGAACCAGCCTCATGACTGTAGCGGCTGCGAAACTTGGGGAGTTCACCGGTCTCAAGGCAGAGGATACCGAACGGTATGTGTAATTCGGCGAATGTCCCCAAGGCTTCGCGTAAATGGGACTGCATCATCGCCTGATTGGGCAGACCAGTCAGGTCGTCCACGCAGCCGCGTTCCCGCATGCTTTCCTCGTTGGGATTGGGGCCGGTGACGGCAAATTCGTCTTCGAAGGTCTGGATGACCCCCATGATCGAACCATTCTCATCGCGCAGTGGAATCGTCCACGAGCGCACCGGCGGGCGGTAGCCGGAGCGGTGATGAACAAAGCCGTTTCCTTCAACCGGCCTGCCATCGTGGAGCGCGGCCCGGATGGGGCACTGTTCCACGCACATCTCGCAGCTCATCTGGTTGCAATGCAGCAAAATGCTATCGATGCAGGAGTGCCCCAGCACGTCGATGCGCGAATAACCGCTGATGCGCTCTGCTCCCGCACTCCAAAAAACAATTTTTCTCTGCAAATCAAGCACGCAGACGCCAATCTGCAAGTGGTCGAGAATTTCTCGATAGATCTCGGGATCTTGGAAGGCTGGCATGAGCGCCACAAAAGTAATCGCTGTTTGTACATCGGCGAAGACGCTACAGAACTTAAAGACCGGGGTCTGGGCGAACGGTTGAGTGGGCTAGCGATTAGGAAGGGCAGATGGTTTTGGGCTGAGAGTTCTGAGGGGATGGCTTGCCAAGCCTCGATCTCGCGGGAGCTTGGAGGCGCTAGTTGGCGCTCAACTGGTCGAGCATTCCTGCATCAATTAGTCGAGATGGTGAAGTTGACCGTGATATTCGCCTGGGTCTCGACCGGTTCGGAACCCTGGTAATGGGGTTTAAATCGCCATTGCCTGACCGCATCTTCGGCGGCTGAAGCGAGTATTCGCGGACCACTCACCAGTCGCAGATTCTGAATGGCGCCGTCCCGGCCGATGAGAGCTTGCAGAACGACCGCTCCCTGCACTTTCATTTGTCGTGCGAGCAGCGGGTAGCTGGGTCTGACAGGGCTTGCGACCACGGCGGTGGTGTTCGCCGAAATCTGCACGCGCTCGGACGCGTTGGCGGTGACGACACCGGCAGACCGGTCGTTAACGGTGGTACCGGAATCGAGCGCGGGCTGCGGAGAAGTGCCGGGTTGCAAATCCACCCGGACCGAGTTATTGCCGGGATGAACAATGTGATGCGAATCGCCCGCGACCACTTCTACTTGTAATGGCGGCAATACGGTACGGCTGGCTACCACCAAGGTTCCATTGGGAATGGCGGAAGTTTCAGGCCGCAACGAAGCGGCTGTTTCTGTGTTAAGCGGCGTCTTTGCCGGGGCAATGGCGCGGTTGATTGTCTTGCGCTTTAGCGTTTCTGGTGGAGTTAAATTCGAAACCACCGTGGATGCCGGAACGGGGGTTGGCTGCGCGGGCGGCGCGATTTCAACCGGCTGATCCGTATCCGCATCCTCGTCAGGAGAATCTGGGAACCAGAAATCGCGATCATGCCAAAGCACGATGCTTAGGGTCAGCAGGAGCAAACAGAGCGAGCCCACCATCAGCCGGCGTTGTCGAGGATCATCGGCGGCAGGAGCTTTTGCTTGCGTCCTCTCAATAGCAGATGGCTTGGGATCGCTCCGGTGCGGCTTGGATGCGTTTAGATTCAGCATCTTTACATCAAGCAAGTTGGGATCGGAAACCTTCACGCTAGACATGGGAATTGTACATCCATATCTGGACAACCGATCCACACGTAGGACCAGGTCCATTATCGGGGAGGTGGATGTCCGATAGTATGCCTTGAACGGGCTGCAAAAGCCAGTAAAAGCTTTACTTCGGCCAAGAATTTAAAGCTGTATGATTCTGAGACCGGTTGAGTGCGGGGTCAAAGCTGCGGTTCGTCGAAACTTTTCTGGCCTCCCGCGAATCGGATCTGTTGGGAATAAAGCAGTTTCCGCCGCTAATGTCATGAAGAATAAACTTCGCCAGATGGACGAGAAAGAGTTCCGGAAGGTAAGCCGCCGCGAATTGCTCAAACTGGCTCCAGTGTTGGCTTTAGGAGCCTTCGCCATCCCGAAATGGCAGCCGGGTTTGTTAAAGAAAGGCCTGCACTTTAGCGATTGGACTTCCGAGCGTATCTTGTTCCGTCCCGGACATTTGGCTGCCACTTTCGACACCGCCGACCTCACCCCTCCCGCGAAGTTTCCTATTAATGGGTATGACGTGGATGATCCTGGCATTGATCTGGAAAATTGGACTCTGACCGTCAGCGGCGCGGTGCGGAAGCCTGGGGAGTACAAGTTGTCGCAAGTGGAAGCCTTGCCTCGAATTCGACAAAACACCCGCCACGTCTGCGTCGAGGGATGGGACGTGGTTGGGCGCTTCGGTGGGGCGCGGCTCTCCGATTTTCTAACTCTGATCGGCGCCGACATGACGGCCAAGTACATCACTGTGAACTGCGCCGACGACTACTACGAATCGCTCGATTGGGAAACCGCGCTGCACCCGCAAACCCTGCTGTGCTACGAAATGTATGACCAGCCGATATCGCGCGAGCATGGCGCGCCGCTCCGGCTGCAGATTCCAACCAAGATTGGCTACAAGCAGGCAAAATATTTGACCGAGTTAAAAGTCACGCACGTGCTCGACAAAGTTGGCTACTGGGAAGACCAAGGGTATTCGTGGTTTTACGGGATGTAGATTGAGGAATCTCTCGACCTGCTCGAAAATGGCAGCGCACGATTGGGCTGCCCGGGGCTGCCTGGAAGAGCGGCGCTTCGGCGCCGCGTGAGGTTCCAAACAGATTGGGCCTTTAGCCCCTGAGGATCGCAGGGCACCGGAGGATCAGGCATGAGCGGCGGCGTTATCGAAATTGTTCAGGCTAAAAAGGATAAAGACGAGGACGAACTTCCCGTCGTTACTGCGCGGGCGGTTTACGAGCACCCCTACGTGGTTCGTCTCTGCCATTGGATCAATACCGTTGCGTTGTTTGTAATGGTGGGCAGCGGATTGCAGATTTTCCGCGCCTTTCCCAGCTTCGGCGCGAAGATTCCGCAAAAGGATCTCCTGCATTGGCCGCGGGCGTTCGCGATTGGGGGGTGGCTGGGCGGAGCGTTGCAATGGCATTTGACCTTCATGTGGATTTACCTCGGGACGGGAGTCTTGTATCTCGGCTACCAGATTTTTAGCGGCAATTATCGGCAAGTCTTATTCAGCAGGAGCGACATTCCTGGCGTCTGGCCGATGGTAAAGCATTATTTTCTATTTGGCCCCAAGCCTCCCGCGCGCGAAGCTTATAACCCTCTTCAGAAGCAGGCTTACACCACCGCTATAATTTTGGGCGTTCTTTCCGTGCTCACTGGATTTGCAGTTTGGAAGCCGATCCAATTCTCCTGGCTGGCATGGATGATGGGAGGATTCCACTACGCGCGCATCTGGCACTTTGCGGTGATGTGGGCCATTCTGTTTTTCGTGCTGGGCCATCTGGTGATGGTCGTCCTGCACGGCTGGAACAATTTCATGTCGATGCTGACCGGGTGGAAAAAAGATCCGGAATACGATGGCGGCGGGGCCTGAAGTTTCATGGCACGAGCCTCGTACGTAACTCAGGCATAGGCGCAGAGAGATTCGTATCAGGGTATGGCTTCAGCCATACCCTGGAAGACAAAATAGAAGACGGACTTTAGCACCCGCGTTGCGCGAAGCAGCCAGATGTCTGGACCACACGTGGCAATCAACAATCCGGGGCAGGCGGATGGTGACCTTCGCGAGCGCGACCTCATCTCCCGCGTGCAGGCGGGCGAGCACGAGTTGTTCTACGAGTTGGTGCGGCCTTATGAACGGCGAGTCTACGCCGCGGCTCTGGCCATCCTGCGCAATGAACAGGACGCGGAGGATGTCGCACAGGAAGCCATGTTGAAGGCGTTCAAGAGCATCCAGCAATTCCGCGCCGAGGCTCGCTTCAGCACGTGGCTGATCCAGATTACGGTGAACGAATCTCTAATGCGCCGGCGAAGGGAGCGAACTGTGGCCATGGAACCGATCGACAACCGCCGCGAGGGCGCAGGCTCCGGTGAAGAGAGCGACTACGCGCCACGTGATTTCGCCGACTGGCGCGAAATTCCCTCCGAGGTGCTGGAGCGCAAGGAAGTGCGGCAGCGGCTGGCGGAGGCGCTGGGCACGCTGGATCGCAAATATCGGGAAGTTTTTGTAATGCGCGATATGGAGCATTTGAACATTCAAGAGACGGCGGAGGCGCTGGGCATCTCAGTGGCCTCGGTGAAAACGCGGCTGTTGCGGGCGCGGTTGATGCTGCGAGATCTGCTGGCCGCCGGATGGAAGCAAGGCTGGTTCAGCCGCGTCCCATTCGAGAAGGGAACCAAACCATGGTGAACCACGAGGGGTTGAATTGCCAGGAAGTTTGGCGCGAGATTTCGAATTACGTCGATGGCGATGTCGAAGCCGGGCTGCGGGTGCGGATGGATGAGCATTTCCGCACCTGCGCGCAGTGTGCGTCGGTGCTGGCGGGAGTGAAAAATGTAGTTCAACTGTATGGCGATGAGCAGATGTTGGAGGTGCCCGCAGGTTTCAGCCAGCGTTTGGAAAAACGGCTGGAAGAAAAGCTGCAGAATAAACCGAATGAAAGACAACTATGGAGCGCAGGGGCGGGGAGGTCACGATGGTCGAGCTGGTCGGCATGGCTGATGCCGGTTGCCGCTGTCGCCTTGTTTGCCGGCGCACTGGCTTTATTGGATACGCTTACGTTTCATTATCCGGCAAAATCGGTAATGGCCGAACGGGGGCACAACATTCCTCCCGACATGCAGGTCGTAATTTCAGACGGTTCCAAGGTATTCCACGTGGCCGGATGCCCATTCATTCATGACAAGGCCACGGAACGAACCATCACGGCCAAGCAGGCGATTCACGACGGGTATGTTCCGTGTTCTCGCTGCCTGCGGAAATATCTGACGGCGTCGTCGTTAACGGAACGATTGGTGGTGGAGGACGATCAGGCGGACGCATACCCGGAGGACGACGGGGTGGATGGGGCTGCACGTTAGCTGCGTTTCATTCCACTACTTGCCAGCCAAAGCACCCGCGCCTTCTGGCGTGCGGTGGAAAATCCTGATCGAAGGGCGTCGATGGTTTCGAGATTGCCAGGTACCCCATTGGCTTGATTCTCGGCCTCTCTGCCGGCGCGGTCGCGAATCTCCGATTGAAGCACTCGCGCTACTGCCCAGCCGAATAAGGCCATGATCGCGAACACCAGAAGCATGGTCGGCACCATGAATTTGACCAAAAGATGTTTACTGGTTGCACTCAGATTTCGAGATTGGCGGTTCAGCAATGGGCCAACCCCTTCCCAGGAAACGCGCACTTCGCCATGACGCTTCATCGGCAAGATGCGGTCGAAGGCGGGATCGAATGAGAGGGGGCCGTAGGAAAAACAAGCTTCAGGTCAAAATTACCATTTCAGCAGGCGAGTTGGTCGCGCGAGATCTTTAGCCCGTTTAGGTTGCCCAGTGCGGTCACGGCGATCGACTCGGTCTTGAAAAATTCCTGAGCCAGGCTTTGCAGGTCTTCGACGGTGACGGCTTCGATCTTCTCGATTAATTCGTCCAGATCCTGGAAGTGGTCAAAGTACATTTCCTGGCGCGCCAGATTCGACATGCGGGCGGTGCTCGATTCGAGCGACAACATCAGGCTGCCTTTGAGCTGATCTTTCGAGCGCCGCAATTCTTCCTCAGGCACTGGCTGGTTCTTCAAGTTGTGGAACTCACTGACTACAGATTTCACTACCTTGGGTGCCGATGTGAGCGAGGTGCCGACATATACAGCCATGCATCCCGTGTCGCGGTAAGGATTGAGGTCGCTGTATATGGAATAAGCCAAGCCCTGGCGCTCGCGAATGTTCTGGAACAAGCGCGAACTCATCCCTCCGCCGAGCAAGGTATTAAGGATGTAACCGGCATGGCGCTTCTCATGCGCGATAGGATGGCAGGGAACGCCGATGCAAAGTTGTACCTGTTCCAGCGCTTTCTTATTGCGTAAGACGATGCGGGGAACAATCTTCGGTGTGGCGGAGTGGAAGCCATTTTGCGCCGGCTTCAGGTGCTCAAAATGCTTCACCACGAGATCGACAAAGTGATCGTGATTGAGATGCCCGGCAGCGGCGACGATAATATTGCCGGGAGCGAAGCGGTGGGAGTAAGTTTCAAGCACGGCGTCGCGCTCGAATTTTTTTACCGTTTCCTTTGTCCCCAGGATTGGCTTGCCCAGGGGATGGTCTTTCCAGAAGTTCTGGGTGAAGATTTCATGGACAAGATAGTCGGGATTATCTTCGTCCATCTTGATCTCTTCGAGGATAACGCCGCGCTCCCGGGCGATGTCCTCGGCAGTAAAAGTTGGGTGGAGAACCAGGTCGGTGAGGATCTCAAGCCCGAGCGGAACATTTTCGTCCAAGACTTTCACGTTAAAGCAGATGCACTCCTTGGAAGTGAAGGCATCCATGTTGCCGCCGATGGAATCGACCTGGCGCGCGATCTCTTCGGCGGTACGGTGCTTGGTCCCCTTAAAGACCATGTGTTCGATAAAATGAGAGATGCCATTGACCTGGGGAGTTTCGTCCCGCGAGCCGGTTTCGAGCCAAATGCCGATCGAGGCCGAGCGAATATGCTCCATCTGCTCAGTAATGACGGTGAGGCCGTGAGGCAGGACCTGGCGGCGAATATTGCGAACTTCTTTTACCATAAAAATGTCAGGGCCAAATGCAAGGTGCTTCCAAGATGATTTCCGACTCGCGATGAACTGAGGTGGAAAGCTAACTGCTTAGATTGTGAAATACCCCAGAGGAGCCCTTACTATTCTGACACAATTGCGCTAATTGATGGGACGCTGGATTCGATGTGCATTAAAGTGTGTGTAATCAGCAACTTGCTATAAGTTTATGAAGTCCAACATCATTTTGTCGCGAGTTGGATCGAAGAGGGATTCTCTGTGAAATCAACGTTACTCGGAATGGACCGGCGAGCGCTTGTGGACCTTATGGCAAAATTGGGCGAGCCCTCCTATCGGGCGAAGCAGATTATGGAGGGCGTGTATCGGCAGCGAGTGGAATCGTTGGCGGAGATTTCCACGCTTCCGCTGGAACTTCGCGAGCGACTCGAAAAGGCGGAACTGTCAGTAGGAGCGGCTCGAATCGAAAGTAAGTTTGCTTCCAGTGACGGCACGATACGTTATTTGATCGGGTTCGCCGATGGGCAGACCGTGGAAACTGTCTGGATGCCGGAGGGCGATGGCGGAGAAGCCGGCGATGGAAGTGAAGCTGGAACGGAGGCGGAGCAAGAATCACCTGCTCCAACACGCGGCTTTGGCCGGTCTACGATCTGCATTTCCAGCCAGGTGGGTTGCGCGGTGGACTGCCGGTTCTGCCTAACGGCTCTTTTGGGGGTAAAGCGCAATCTGACTGCGGGCGAGATTGTGGCGCAGGTTTGCGCGGTGTTGAAAGATCGAAAGGTGTCGCCGCCAGAAGATCGGATTAATCTGGTTTTCATGGGCATGGGCGAACCATTCTTGAATTACGAGAATTTCATAAAGGCTTCACGCCTGCTGGTGCAGTGTGTGGGGATCGCGGAGCGGCGGATGACGGTTTCCACCGCAGGGATCGTTCCCAGAATCCACGATTTTGGCCAGGAAACCATCCGGCCGAAGCTGGCGATCTCTCTCAACGCTTCGAATGATGGCCTGCGTACGCAGCTGATGCCATTAAACAAAAAATGGAATCTCGACATGCTGATGGCGGCGGCGAAGGATTTTCCGTTGCGCACAAGAGAATGGATCACATTCGAGTACGTGCTGCTGGGTGGGGAGAATGACCATCCGGAGAATGCGCGAGAAGTAGCCGAGCTATTGCGCGGCATGCGCTGCAAGGTGAATCTGATTGCCTGGAATCCCGGACCGGGCATCGCGTTTGAAACTCCCAGCGAGGACCGGGTGGCGGAGGTTCAGCGCATTCTGCGACATGCGGGTATTCCGGCTTTCATCCGGCGGCCGCGCGGACGGGACATCTACGCCGCTTGCGGCCAGCTTAAGCGAACGGTTGAGATTGCCACAGCGCCGGAGGGCCCGCCGCAAGAGAGTCTTCAGTGCTCGACGGCATCACCGGCATCTCCACCCGGATCGTAAACCCTTTCGTTTTGTTCTGCTGCGTCGTGATCGTTCCCCCGTGCTGCTGCAGGATGCTACGGCATGCGCTCATTCCCAAGCCGGAGAGTGGGGCGGAGTGATCGGATATCGCGGATTCGCTCTCTGCCTCCATGACTGGAAGGAAAGCCTGGTTAAGCGCAGGACCGGGGCTCAAGAACTGTATAACCCCCAAGCCGTCCTCGAATTTGGATGTGATCGTCAGCATCCGCGGATTCTGCTGTTCCGTACTCTGTTGGTCCACTGCACGGATGGCTGCATTCAGGACCTGAGTGCAAACTTGAAGAAGCTGATTAGAATCCCCCATCACGAGTGGCATGTCCGCCCGAAAGTCAGTGCGTATTTCAACATTCATGCTCTTCCACTGCGATTGCGACATTCTGACCGCCGTATGTAAGAGGGTGGTCAGATTAACCGGCGCCAGATTGCCGGGAGTTTGTTTGGCGAAACTGAGGAGGCTGGCGACCAGAGACCTGGTGCGGCGTACATGCCTTCCAATTGACCCCGCGAGCTTCTGTTGCTCAACATTGAGAGGAGTGTTCAGCAAGAGATCAGAATAGCCAAGCATGGCAGCGATCGGGTTGTTTAGCTCGTGTGCCGCTCCGCCCACAAGCTGCCCAATCGAGGCCAACTTCTCCGACTCCATGATCTGCGCCTGCAGCCGTTTTAGATTGGCAAAGGATTCACGCGACTGGTTCAGCAGACGAAGCAGTTCGCGATCCAGGAAAGTCTGCCGCAGAAAAACCATGATTCCCATGATCAAAGCTGCCGCCAGGGTCAAAACCAGCCGAAACGAGCGAATGCGGTTGGGTATGGTCGGATCCAGAAGAGCCCAACCCGCAAACATGGGGAGCGAAAAAACTGTGATCATACCGATCCGCGCCAGCCAGACCCCATGTGAGGCCGAACCGGATCGCGTCAGATTGGCTTTGCAATCGGCGGAGTGAAGACCGATCAGGGTAATCCACAGCATCGAGATGGCGAGGGGGATATCGTAAAGGCTTCCGCTGTAATAGACATGACGGCTGAGCGCCCAGTTCGCTACGTAGGAACTGGCGGCGTAGGTTAGACTGGCCCCGAATAGGTTCCCATAAAATTTTTTCCATCCGTCCTTGCTGCTCGACCAAGCCACGGACAAAGTGACGAGAAAGGCGATTTTTTCCACCAAATACAGAAAATTAAGATTTGCGCCATAGGCAGCCACGTTGGGAACGACGTACTGCCAGGCCATGACGGCAAAGACGTAAAGGTAGGCCCACCAGAACATCAGTAAGGTGAAATCGAGCAAGCGAAGGCGGCGTGCGTATTCATCCTGGGGAGCATGAGGGCGGAGAGCCAGGGCAGCCATCATGGGGACGAAATGAAGAAAAAGGACGATATCCCCGGCGAAGATGTCAGGGACTTCTTGGCGGAGCCAGAGCTCGAAGTAGATCCAGGTGGCCTGGTAGGAGAACCATAGGGACATGCCAGCCGCCAGAAGCAACCAGAAGACACGCACGTGTCCCCGTGATCGCCACGCATTGGGGATCAGCGAGATGGCGCCGGAGAGCAGCAGGATTCCCTGAATCCAGTCACTTAGCGCAGTAAGTTGAAACGAACGGGGTAAGATCAGCGCAGCCAGGATCAGGGTCGCAACGCAGGCCGCCACGGCCACGGTCCAGACCTTGAAATAGGCACGCAAAAGGAGTTCCTCGCAGGCCATTCTAGATGGAGAGTCCGGCGCGCCAGAGTTACTGAGGTAACTCGGTTCTATCGGCCCGGTATGGCAAGACGGAACGTCTGATAAGGCTTAGCCCAGATGGCTTATTGCCGAACTGTATTATCCAGTCGATTATTCGCTCCGGGATGCGAGGGATGCGAGACAATTCTTTTACACTTAGAACTATTCGGAGAGCGAATCGATTGCGCATCGTCGGAAGCCACCGTTTATTTGGGAGGCAGCAAGCTGCGGCCGATCCGAGCGAGGTTCGCCGGACCGAGCGTTGGCTGGCGACGGCGCGTGTGTTTCTGGCAATTTCGGCGCTGGCCGCCGTCTATATGGACCCCACGCAGTTGGGACAGGCGCCCGTGGCCTATTTTCTGCTGGGTTTTTACCTGATTCACGGCGTGCTGGTGATGTCGTTATTGCGGCGCCGACAGGAGTCAACGACCGCGTTCCGGGTACTGGTCCATGCGGCGGATATTATATGGCCCGCATTTATCTCGATTTTTGCGGAGGGGCCGCGAAGCCCGTTTTTTCTTTTCTTCTTTTTTGTGCTGGCCGCCTCAGCTTACCGCTGGGGGCTGTGGGAAACCCTGAGTACTGCGGCAGCCGAAGTGGTCTTGCTATGGATCGAGAGCTTCGTACTCTTGCACGTTTGGACATTCCGGCAAGGCAGTCTGCCGGGGCACATCCTGGAAGGTTTACGTGTTAATGTGGCGGAGTTCGAGCCCAAGCGGTTGTTTATGTTGTCGGTTTACCTGTTAGTGATGGGATTACTGCTGGGCTATCTGGCGGAACAACAAAAGCACCTGCGCGCGGAGAAAGCCGGTGTAACCCGGATGTTAGCGACGGTTCGGGTGGAGTCCGGGCTTACGGGCACCTTGCAGCAAATTAGCACAGAGGTTGCCGCCATTTACAGAGCGGAGCGTATAGCGATTGCCGCTCAGGAGATTCAGAGTAAGAGAAGGTTTGTGGGAGAGCTAAGAAGCTCGAAGGATGAGTTGAGTGATTTCACCTGGCTGGATTCGCGCCCGCTGGAAGCGAAAGCATACTTACAGGAGTTTCCCGGCCAGGCCTGCTACGCGCGGAATGAGGACGGCCACTGGGACGTGACCGCTTTGGATGAGGAAGGAAACCCGATTTCGGCGCCCCACAGTCGCGCCCTGGACGAATTGCAGCAGGTTGGACAAAAGCACGGAGATAACTTTCAGTCGGTATTCGCAATTTCTTTTGGCTTCGGAACCGAATGGCGAGGCCGGCTCTTCATATTCGAGCCATCGTGGAGAGGAGACACGCAGGAGGAATTGCGATCCTTGCTGGACTTGCTTCGCCAGGTTGGTCCGGCGGTGTACAACGTCTATCTTCTCCACCGGTTGCGACGGCGGGCAGGGGCGACCGAACGCGCGCGCTTTGCCCGGGAACTTCATGACGGCGCCGTGCAGTCGCTGATCGCGGTGGAAATGCAGGTCGATGTTCTAAAGCGCCAGGCGGAGAACACTCCCCAGGTGGTGAGCGGCGAGTTAGAGAGGATTCAAGGGCTGTTGCGCGAAGAAGTGCTGAAGCTGCGCGAGTTGATGCAGCAGATGAAAGCCATTGACGTGGACTCGCGCAAGCTTTTCAGTGTCCTGACCGATACGATTGAGCGCTTCGAGCGAGAAACCGGAATCGCCGCCCGCTTTGTTACGGATATCGGGAAGCTGGAAATGCCCGATAAAGTCTGCCGGGAACTTTTGCGCATCGTGCAGGAGGGCCTGGTAAATGTTAGAAAACATAGCCGGGCGCGACATGTTTTAGTGAGACTCGGTTCCAACCCGAATCAGTGGAACCTGACGCTGGAAGACGACGGCAAAGGCTTTCCTTTTTCCGGGCGTCTTACGCAGGAGGAACTGGATCGGCTGGGCAAGGGACCGATGATCATTAAGGAACGGGTGCGCTTGATTGCGGGCGCGCTCACGGTAGAATCAAATCCCGGTAGCGGAGCGCGCCTGGAGATAAAGGTTCCAAGGAGCGGAGAAGTTCTAGATGAATTTTAAAAAGCCACAAGCGGTTCGTATTGTGATTGCCGATGACCATCCGATTTTTCGGGATGGTTTGCGCCGCCTATTGGAAGCAGAGCCGAATTTGAAAGTGCTCGGCGAAGCTTCCGATGGAGCGGAAGCGGTGAAAATGGCTCGCCAGCTAAAGCCGGATATTTTGCTATTGGATTTGGCGATGCCGAAGCATCCCGGCCTGGAAGCGCTGCGCGATCTTGGCGCAGGAGTGAATTCCACGCCGGTCCGTGTGATTCTGCTGACTGCGGCCGCCGAGAAGAGCCAGATTGTGGAGGCACTGCAACTGGGCGCGCGCGGGGTGGTGCTGAAAGACTCCGCCACGCAACTACTGTTGAAAGCCATTCAGACGGTCATGGCTGGCGAATACTGGGTTGGCCGGGAAAGCGTCTCAAATTTGGTGCAGTACTTGCGAACGCTGGTTCAGTCTTCCAGCGAGGAGGCCCGGCAGAGGAAATTTGGGTTGACGCCGCGCGAATTGGAGATTGTATCGGCCGTGGTCGCCGGGTACTCCAACAAGGAGGTCGCCGAATACTTCAAAATCAGCGAGGATACCGTCAAACACCACCTGAGCAACATTTTCGACAAACTAGGAGTATCGACTCGGCTGGAGTTGGCGTTGTTTGCCGTGAATCAATCGCTGCCGCTGAAAAGCATCGTTTAACCGAGGGGAGTCCGATTGGGAGGTTCGGAGGGTAACTTACCAAGGTCACTTCTTCGACCGGGAGTCTTCTTGTCCCAGCATGGCACTTTCGAGCTATTGGCATACGCCATTCGACTCAATATTATTTGGGTCAGGACAGCCTCGGACAACCAACTCATCGGTCGTAGTCATTCTCGATGTGAGGATGATTATTCCTCCCTCATTCCGAAAAGAGGTAAGGAACACTCGAGCGTCAGAGGAAAAGGAGCCCCGTGGCAAACATATTGAATAAATTACGGCAAAGTCTTTGGAGAGATGAACAGGGCCAGGATATCGCGGAATACGCGGTCATGTTGGCGGTGATCCTGGTCATCGTTGTGGGAACCGTAAAACTAATCGGTTCGAACGCCAACACCGTGTTCTCCAACGTCGCCAGCTCGATTCAGTAACCCTCGAGACCAATCGCGATAGGGTCGTTGAGAGGCGTGCCTGCTCCGGCGCGCCATTTTCCTCTTCCGGATTATTTCTTCACTAGAAAGTCCGCTCGTTCGCAGGCGGGATGCGTTATCTTTCACTTCCGGAACCTGGGAGCCGACTGAGGTGTGGGAAAAACGGTGCGATCTCAAATGGCATCTTTTCGCGCGCTGAAGTCAGTGCGATGGTCTGCGCCTTCGCCAGGTCTACTTGATCCGTCCAGGGATCCAGCTTGATGCGCCCCCCGAGGGGGAGAGCTGCGAGCTGGTCGGTGCGGTCGGGCTCCAGCTGGGGCGCTGAGGCAAGAAGAGTCGACATCCGAACGTTCTTGCTGCTGGCAAAGCCGTTACCCAGATGCGGCCGAATCAGATTCGGAAGCTCGGGAGCGCTCTGCTGCAACGCTTTTAGAAACAAACCTGCACTTGCCAATTTATCTTTGTAGGGAGAGTTCTTCAGCAACTCCAAACCTTTGGCATCCGCCGCCTCTTCATTGGATGGGCTGCGCTTAAAATCCAGGCGCTGGAACGAATCTTCGTCGGGGAAGAACATGCGGTCGCTGAAAGCCAGTTTGGTATCGACCGTATCCCCCAGGGCGATGTGACCAAGTTCGTGTGCCAGGACCATGGCGAGAGATGCCTCGTCTGGGAGCACATCGAGCAGGCCCCGGCTGATCACGATGGTGTGGCCAATGGTGAAGGATTCCAGTGGAGAAGTCAGCAGAACCCGGCAACGCAGATCCGATCCAAGGTCCAGGTTGTTGGTTACCAATATGTTATTGACCACGGTAAGCAAAACTTTGTCCACGTCTCCGGCCGGAGCCATCAAACCGATTTTCTGCAGGCGATCGATGGCGTTGTCTTCCGCTTGCCGCTCCCACATCCTCTGGGCAAGCACCGGGCTCGCGTCCGCAGCCGCGTCGCTTTGATCTTTCACGGATTGCGGGGAGTCCACCAGAATCTGAGTGAACTCGGTGTTTTTTCCAAGACCTTTCAGATCGTATCCCCACAATCGCGTCTGGGCGCGAAAATGCAAAGCTTTCCCCAGAGCGGTCTTCATGTCTGATTCTTCGCTGTAAATATAGGCGGGCAGCCAGGCTCCAGACCGCAAGTTAAGTCGCCAGCTATCGAAGTGCAGGTAGTAGCTGGTTTTCGGGTGGGGATAGTAAGTTCCATTAAAGCGAACGATGTTGTAGTCCTGATCTTCCACCCACATGCGCCCCATGAACCGGCCGGGAGGCGCATCCTCTTTGGGTTGTAGGTCGATTACCAGGCAGCGCACATCCCCCAGAAATTCTCGCCGCACATAAGTGAAGCTGTAATATTGCTTTTGAAAATCGGAGTCGAGGACCACCATCTGGGCAAAACCCAGCGGCAGGAAGCGCATGGAAAAAACGCCGGTAAGATGGGTGAGCATGCGCTGCCCAAAACCGGGCTCGCCAATAAAGGACTTGTCTCCCGTTCCATCGCTCATGTCGAGACGGCCCAGAAAATATTGATCTTTGACGGGATGGGTATCTCCACCACGGTCGGTTTTTAGATTTTGAATGTAGGTCTCGACCATGGGATGCATGTGGCGCATCTGCGCCAGGAAGAGATGTTCTCTCTCAATCACCCGATCCATTACCTCGTCCAAAGATCGAGTGGGAAGGACTGCCGTCTTTTGCTCGGAAGTTTCCGCGGGGGCCGACCCTGGCGATGTAGGCGAGCTTTGAGAAAAGGCGAAAAAGGAAACAAAGACGCAGGACAAGGAAAGGAAAGCTGGCCAAACGCGCATAAAAAACCTTTAGAAAATCAATTTACGGTCTGATCGTTCGGTCCATCCCCAGCCATCTAGCAACGTACCACTTTCGGACTGTCGATTCCTTTGGTCGCATTGCGGCTATCGACCACCAACTGCGCTTCGCGAACAATCTTTTTGAAATCGTAATCGGAGTGGTCGGTGATGATCACCACACAATCGTATTCGCCCAGGTTTTCCAGCCCCGAACGCTTCATTTGCAAATCATATTTGCGCCCTTTTCCGATGAAAGGGAAGTAAGGATCGTGATAACTGACCTGCGCTCCTTCTTTCTGCAGGAGCTCGATGATGGTGAGCGCGGGCGACTCGCGCAGATCGTCGATGTCCTTTTTGTAGGCCACGCCCAAGATCAGAACGCGCGAGCCATTCATCGATTTCTTGTGGCCATTCAGCGCGCTGCCAATGGAGGCAAGCACGTGATATGGCATGTGGGTGTTGATTTCCCCCGCAAGCTCAATAAAGCGCGTGTGGAAATCCCATTCCTTCGCCTTCCAGGAGAGATAGAAAGGGTCGACCGGAATGCAGTGCCCGCCCAGACCGGGTCCCGGATAGAAAGGATGGAAGCCGAATGGCTTGGTGGAAGCGGCCTCAATCACTTCCCAGATATCAAGTCCCATGCGCAGACAGAGCATCTTCAGTTCGTTTACCAAAGCGATATTTACGCAGCGGTAGATATTTTCCAGCAACTTCGTCATCTCGGCCGCAGCCGGCGAGGAGACAGGAACCGTGCGCTGGAAAATCGATCCGTAGAGAGCGGCTGCCAGCTCGGAAGCCTGAGAGTTCAACCCACCAACTACCTTCGGAATGTCGCGCCGGGCGACTGTCGTGTTGCCGGGGTCTTCGCGTTCCGGCGAGAAGGCCACAAAGAATTCTTTTTCCGGGTTTCCCTCCCCGCGTGCGGCCTTCAGACCAAGCTTGTTTTCTTTTTCGAGAATCGGCAGCATCACTTCTTCGGTGGTGCCTGGGTAAGTCGTACTCTCCAGAATTACCAATTGCCCCGGCTGCAAATGCGGTGCGATGGCGTGGGTGGTGTCAGTAATGAAGCTGAGGTCCGGTTCGTGGTACTGGTTGAGAGGAGTGGGCACGCAAATAATAATCGCGTCCATCTCCTCAATTTTCGCGTATTGCGAGGTCGCGGAGAATCCCTTGGCGGTGGCGGCCTGAATCTCTTCTTTAGGAATGCGGTAGATGTAAGACCCGCCCTGCGACAACGTGTCAACCTTGCGCTGATCGATGTCGAAGCCGGTGACGGTAAACTTCTGGTCGGTAAACAGGAGAGCCAGCGGCAGTCCCACGTAACCCAGGCCGATGATTCCGAC
Organism: uncultured Acidobacteriaceae bacterium; assembly: GCA_963833875.1. Taxonomy (GTDB): domain Bacteria; phylum Acidobacteriota; class Terriglobia; order Terriglobales; family Acidobacteriaceae; genus Sulfotelmatobacter. The sequence goes on along the minus strand of CAWHZM010000004.1, from coordinate 3,088,800 downwards.
CCGCGCTTGCCGTTGCTTGATTCTTTCCTTGATAGACTCGATGGTGCGGTTTTCGACAGTTGGATTAATCATTTTATGACGGGTCTCTACGCATGGGATTATGAAAAATCGTAAATTTTGTTCGATTCTAGCACGCAGTTATCACCAAACACGCTCTAGCAGTGCACGCAAGGGATGTTGAACTTGAGTCACTGTCCAGAGACGGGAAAGCATGGATAAAAACGCTTCGGGCAAACTTTCGTGGTTGATAGCGTTAGTCTTGCTCGCGGTTTTGGTGTTGATTTTGGCGGGGAAGGCCGGGAGCTTCTTGGTCGTCGAGGATCCTCGACCGTCGGACGCAATTCTGGTGTTGGCGGGCGAAACTGACTTTCGTCCGCGCCGCGCACTTGAACTCATGAAGCAGGGATATGGCAAGAGAATTGTGCTCGACGTTCCCACCAATGCAAAGCTTTACGAGTTTACCCAGGTCGAACTAGCGGAGAGATATGTTCATGATCTTCACCTGGATGAGCTTCATCCGGGGGATCCATCGCAAGGGGAAGCGATGATTGTTTGCCCGATCGATGGGCTGTCGACCAAAGAAGAGGCCAAGGATGCCGAGAAGTGCCTCGAGCGCGAAGGAGCGAGGAGCGTCCTCATTGTTACCTCCGATTTCCACACGCGGCGCGCGCTGGAGATATATCGGGATGAATTTCCCGCGCATGAATACTCCACCGCGGCGGCGAGAAACGAGGAGCAATTCGGCGAACGCTGGTGGAAGCATCGCCAGTGGGCGAAGATCTGCCTGGACGAATGGCTGAGACTAATCTGGTGGAAAGCGGTCGACCAGTGGCGGCGGTGAGAACGTAATAAACCACCAGAGACGGCACCGCGCCGAACGAAACCAGAATTCGCCAGACGATATCGTGCGACAGGTTTGTGGAAAGAAGAGCAGAGGCAAACAGCGGCCCAAGAATCAAGCCTGCCGCCTGCATCGTAAAGACCAGGGTGATCAGCCTGCCGCGAGAAGCTCTCCCAGCATACAAGATAGCTGATCCAAGATTAAAGACGCGATCGAAGCGCGATACACGGCTGCAGCGGCGTAGATTTTTCAGGCCGTTATTTCCAAAAGATTGCCCTCGCTGTCAGCGACCACAGCTTCGTAATATCCATCGCCCGTGACTCGCGGAGGGCTTACTATTTGAACTCCTTCCGCGGACATTTCCTGCACCATTCGATCCACCGCTTCGCGGGAGCCCACGGAGATCGCTACATGTGCGGGCCGCGCCGGTTCAGCGGGGGAAGTCATCAATTCAATCCTAGCCCCCGTTCCCAGCGAAAGAAAATACGATTGGAAATCGCGACTTGAACTGGAATATGCCGATCCTGCTTTTGCCTTGAACCACCGTTCATAGAAGGCGCGTGCGCGCTCGAGATCAGAAACCCATGCGGCCACGTGATCGACTCTGCCAACGCTGTTCATTTGTGGCGGATCTACCAACCCAAGTTTTACGAGTTCACTTCGCAGCGACCTGGGATTCGTGAATACGATTCCGTGCATACCCAGGCGACTCGCGGCTTCCACGTTCCGCGGCAGATCGTCGATGTAGATGGTTTGCTCCGGCTCGACGCCATGAGTCCTAAAGAACAGTTCAAAGATGCGTGGGTCAGGCTTGATCAGTTGCACATTGCCTGACACCAGAATTCCCTGAAACCAATGCAAAAAGTCGAATCGCCGCAGAGCGCTCGGAAACGTTTCCGCCGACCAGTTGGTTAGAGCATACAGAGGTACCTGGCGCGCGCGTAACTCAGCCAAAATCTCAACCGTCCCCTGGATTGGCCCCGATATCATCTCGGTATGCCGCTCGAACCAGGCATCAATGAACTCCGCATGCTTCGGATGCTCTAACTTCAGGGTCGCGCAAGCTTCAGCAAACGGACGGCCGGCGTCCTGCTGCAAGTTCCAGGAGGAAGTGCAAACCGTCGCAAGGAAATGCTCCATCGCCGCATCGTCGCCGTTGAAAAGCTTGCGATAGAGATATCTGGGATTCCAGTCGATGAGCACGCCGCCAAGATCGAAGACTACTACGGAGCGGGGAAGCGTCATTATCCTATTCTATTCGCACGCGGCAAGGCGCCGGCCCGCATTCCCGCACTGCAGGTGATCGCGCCTTTGCGCGGCGCTCGTTGGCGACACTTAGCAATCCCTTTTGCGTTCCTCGCGATCAGATCTAACGGTTTCCGTCTTCATCGCGGCGAACGCTTTCCATGGAAAACGCCGGCAGACATACCGCAATATATTCGGCGCCGTCCTCGTTGGGCGTGGAATAGCGGACCCATTCCCCAGCGTGGGCGATCACGCCCTGCCCGGTGGTGACGTCGAGAGCGCCGTCTTTGTATTCCACCCGTAAGGTACCCGTTAGAACGATGGTGAACTCATCGAAAGTTGGGGTTTGGCCGGGTTCCAGCCATCCGCCAGGACTGCGCATGTGGGCGACGCTGACGGAAGCTGTCGCGGAGTTTACGCGTCCCACATATTCGTCAATGAGTTTGGGTTTGTTACCGGCGGACTGAATGCGTGTGGGTTGCGGAATGAGGGTTGGCATAGCGTTGCATCCGTGAAATCGAGCTTTAGTGTAACCCGGCGAAGACAGCGTGAGTGATTTCTCCGCGATTCTTTTGAGGGCCTGCGTCAAGGAAAGGAATACCGGGTCGGTCAAGACCATCCGGTACAATCGTGGGATGTTCTTTCGCTCCGATAATCGCGTGCTGGATCAACTTCGGCCAGTCCTGCTCACTCCGGAATTCATTACGACAGCCGAAGGGTCGGTCTTGATTGAAGTGGGAAACACGCGCGTGATCTGCACTGCTTCAATCGAAGAAACCGTGCCCCCCTTTATGCGGAACACCGGAAAAGGCTGGATCTCGAGCGAGTATGCAATGATTCCTCGAGCCACTCTTACCCGTAGCTCGCGGGAAGTATCGAAGGGCCGCCAGAGCGGTCGCACCCACGAGATCCAGCGGCTGATCGGCCGCTCGTTGCGCGCGGTAACGGATTTAGCCCGACTTGGTGAGCGCACCATCTGGATCGATTGCGACGTGATTCAGGCCGATGGGGGAACCCGCACTGCCTCTATCACAGGCGCATTCGTCGCCCTCGGTCTTGCGCTTGAAAAATTGGTGCAGGCGGGAACTCTAACCTCAGTCCCGCTCCGCGATTTCGTGGCTGCCGTGAGTGTGGGAATCGTCGACGGAGAAGTTCTGCTCGACCTTTGTTATGAAGAAGACTCACGGGCCGACGTGGATATGAATTTTGTAATGACTGCCGGCCACAAAATGGTGGAGGTGCAAGCTACCGCGGAACGGCAGGCATTCGATGAAGCCCAGTTCGCAAAGATGATGAGCTTTGCGCGGCAGGGCGTGAAGGAGTTGATTGCCAAGCAGCAAGCGGTATTGCAGGGGTTAACGCTGCGGCAGTAGGAGCATGTGGATCATACGTTTTGGCGAAATAATCGGGCGGGATGAGGTTATTGGGCGCTTTAGGGCCTTCTCCATCTCTACTCTATGGATAGTAGTTTGAAGCGCTTGCTTTCGCTATCCGCAACTCCTAAAGGAACACTTAGGGCCCCAGCAGTTCTTCCAGCGGCAGCGGAAATAGCTTTTTCCATAAAGATTAAGTCTTGTAGTGGTTCTAACTACTTTTGAGGAAATCATCAATTTGCCGCTGGAAATCAGAGCTCTAGTCAGGTCGCCAATCAAAAACCAGTTGCGCATACCGTCACTCAGTACTGGCGTAATAGCCGGTTTTGGCTCGCGCCTGCAGGTAAGGCAGACTTTTCGGGAGTTTGAGTTTAATCTTGATCTTATGCCATTTGCCGTCGTGGGGACGGCTTTGGGGACTATAGCCGAGCACGTATTGCGTCCTCAGTTCAAACCCAATTCTTCGAGCCAACTGGGGCATTTCCACCAGCTTTTCCAAAATGAAGGCGCGGCCACCAGAAGTTTCTGCGATGTCAGACAACAACCCCGGTCCGAGCAGTTCTTCCGGCGTCGCAACATAGCGATCAAAAAGGCCGATGGCATAAATGGCAACATCCGATTCCTTCAATACGGATTTCAGATCCCTTTCGGTATAGCGACTATGGTTATCGCCGCCGTCGGAAATAATTACCAGAGCCTTCCTGCCATACTTAGCCTCACGCATTTTCCGGGTCCCAAGATAAATAGCATCAAGAAGCGAAGTGCGGCCCCTGGGCTTCGCGAACGCCAGATTGACTTCTATTTCTCCAGGGGAATCAGTGAAATCGTGCACCAGATGTGGTTCATCGGAGAAGGTAACAAGAAAAAACTCATCCTGCGGATTCGCCGAGTCGCAAAGTTCTTTCACCGCCTCGCGGGCAGCCTCGATCTTATCGCCCATGCTGGCGCTAATGTCGACGATAATTCCCAGTGACACGGGCGCATCCTCACTCGAAAAATGTTTGATTTGTTCTTGTTTCCCGTTTTCGAAAATCTGAAAATTGTCTGGCTGCAAACCAGTGACCAGACGCTGCATGGGATCGGTGACGGTGACCGGGACCAGCACCAAGTCCACGGTTTTCCTAAAGACCGGATGAATCGAACGACTGCCGGAGGACGATTCGGCAGCCGCAACACGCTGACGCGGGGCAACGTGCACATCTTCCAATTGGCTCTGGGCAAGCGCGCTCGCGGTTATCAAAAACAAACTGAGAATCCAAGACCAGGCGCCCTGAGAATAATTAAAGGACAGAATCGCCGAAGAATTGCTGGACATTGCTTCACCCGCTGTAGATTTCCATCGGCAAGCGACGCGCCTTTCTCCAGCAGACCCGATTGCCCGTTCAAATCTTTAGGCTGGGAGAGGACTGGCGGTTCATTTTTGGAAGGAAACTCTTGAAAGTTCGGACGGACGAGGAGAGAAAAGTATCCCGCAAACTCGAGGTCTTGAGATAAATCGAGGCCACCCCTGGCGGAGAAAGGCCACGCTAGCTCTGGCAACGATATGCCGAAACCCATCTGCGAGGCACACTAAATCACTGGACCGACTCTAGTTCCGTCGCAACCTGGTTCACCCCGGATATGTCGAAGAAATCCGCCAGGTCCGCATGGCCGGCGAGGGTCTCGCGCTGATTGCCTTCCACCAGAATCTTCACTCTCGAAATACCCGGGATATTGGCAGACAGGGTCTCGATCAAAGACGCTACGGTAAGCTCTTCAACCAGCACGCCGGAGCGGTGCCCGTCCGCGAGTGCGGCGTTGACATCGATTACGGCAAGCCCGGGATCCACCAGGTAGACGCTGCGAATCTCGGAGCCCGGAGGCAAAGGGTGAGGCGAGGATTTATCAAGATAGAGAGCAATCAGTTCGCGCAGGACTTCCTCGGCCCGCTGCTGGCGAACACTTGGCATCGGAATCTGAGCCGATTGGGCTCGCAGGATCCCCAACTCGTCGTCGGCAACGAACAGGGTGACTCGCTCGGTAGTTCCGGAGACCGGAGCGACCACCGGGCGAGTGTCCGCGACGGGGATGGGATTGGCGGCGGCGCGTCCACGCATGTGCCACGCGTAGACGCTCATTACGAATACGGCGGCGAGTAACACGGAAACGCCGATTGCAAGATGCCTCGGGATCATGGTGTTCCACTCAGTTGCTGGCGCATCGCGAAGATTCCGTTCGCCAGGGCGCCGGCGATCAGTTGCTGATAGTCGGGGGAAGTGAGCGTGGAAACATCCGACGCCGGAGGGGCGACCTCAACCGCGACGGCTGCGGTCGTGACGTTAGTCAAAGGGCGAAGCGGCGCGGTCAGCGTTCGCACGGGAACCTCGATCTTTTTCAGGCTGTCTGCCAGACCTGCGGCTGCGAGCTGGCTGAGCGACAGCGAAGACGACTGCGCCGTTTGCCACGAGTGAAAAGGCCCGCGATCCTCGGATTCACCGTAGGGAATCATGGCGGTGTAGAGGCGCACGCCGTGTCCGGTCGAGGTGGCGTGGAGCGCCAGGTAAATGGCGGCGTGAGTCGTGTTTGCGAACGACGCTCGATCATCCAGAGAGAGATTGGCGTCAGAGTCGCGCAGGATCAGGGTGGTGATTCCGCGGCTCTCCAGTTCCTGGCGGAGAAGATGGGCGAATGCCAGAGTCACATCTTTTTCCGCGAGGGTTGGGCTTAAGGCTTCGCCTCGGTCTGAGCCTCCGTGACTGGCGTCCACCACAGCGAAATAGCGCCGGGGAGTGGAGGGAGCAGACGGAGCTGGCGGTATGAGGGGCGCAGCCGCGGAGTTCTGCGTTGGCTTCGCCGGCGGGTTGGCGGCCACTGCGCCAGGAGCCTGGGATTGAGCGGGCGCAAGAGTAATGGTCCGGCCGTCGCTGCTGAAACTGGCGAGGAGAGGGGTGCTGGTGGCAACCGTAATCAGAGCAGCGCCATTCGACTCAGAATAGGTGGCCGAGCGAATCGTTTTGCTGCCAAAAGTCAGCGTCGCAGAAGCGGGCGAGGTTACCGGGTCGTGGCTGAAGGTCATCTGCAACTTCCCGGGTTCACTGGCTATCGAGGGATTGACCGGCCCAGTGAAATGAAACACCAGGTGCGAACTATTATCGGGAGCCACCGATGCGGTGAAGTGCGTGGCTACGCTGCCGATAAAGAGCCGGTCGGATTCTTCGTGAAAGGTCGCGGGGCCGCCCAAAAATCGAGGGAGTAAGGAACTCAACGAGGAGACCGGGACCAGACCGCGCCCATCTTCGACCAGAAATTTCGCGGACAAGTCGGCGTCTCGTCCTTGAACGCGGGCGCCAGTTTTATCCGCGGTAAATTCGCCAAGAATATTATTGTAGTGAATTCGCCAGCGGCTGCCTTCGAGCTTGGCGCTCACGGAGCCAAGTGGATCGAGAACTTCGAGCAACCCGACGTAGTCGTGACCCTGGCGTTGCAGGATGGACAGGGAATAATTGGCCGCAGTCGAATAGACCGAAAGATGTTTTTCGCCGGGAGCCGCTGCCAGCAAACCGCTGAGTAAAAAAAAGAGAATGAGAGCCGCCGCCCGCGCCCGTGCGCCACTCCCCGCGGTATTACTATTCCAGAGCATAAATCGTTAAACCGCTCAGCAGCTTGGGATAGAAGTCGGTGGATTTTTGCGGCATCACATCGCCGGCGAAAGCAATATCGCGCACCTGAGACACTTTGCAGGGATTCATCAGGAAAACAATGTTGGCACGGGGATTGTCGCCCTGTACATGAGCCAGAGCTTCTCCTGCGTCCCGGATATAGGAAAGATTCTGCTGATTGCGAATCGATTCCTCCGAAAGATGAAGCACGTTTTCCAGCAGAACCTTGTGAAGTTGAACCACATCCAGCGCCTGCTGGCGAATGGATACTCCATCGAACACCTCCGCCCTCCCGGGGTTCGGGTGATGCAGAAGGAAAGCGCGGCTCGGAGTGACTGCCAGAATCGTAGTACCCGCGCGCCCGCACTCCCGGAGCATCGCAGTGGCTCGCGCGGCATCCAACGAGCCGTCGACCTGTTCGACATCGAAAAACTCACGCGCCGACTTGCGGAACACTTCTTCTGAAAAAGACGCCAGACTATGCACAACCCGGTGCGTGGGCAGCACTAACAAAGCCGGACTGTTCATGTTGACGAACGTCATCATTACGTACTCGTAGGGTGCGAGAGCGGTCGAATCGCCAGGGTTGTCGCTGCCTTCATTTTTCCGGCGCTCGTTGTTCCGGCGCTCGTTGCGATAGGTAAGAGCGGTTTCGTAGCGATGGTGACCGTCAGCAATAATCAGCTTTTTGTCAGCCATGGCTCGCCGAACTGAACGAATCAGCCCAGGATCGGAGAGCTGCCAGACTCTGTGGAGCACGCCGTATTCGTCGGTGACTGCGATCTCGGGATCGCCATTCGCCTGAAGCAACCCCTCGACTTCGCCGGAATCCTCGTAAAGCATAAAAATCTGGCCGAAATGCGCCTGGGTGGCGCGCAGCAGGTCAAGGCGGTCTGCCTTGGGTTTGGCGAGCGTCTGTTCGTGGCGGTGCACAATGCCGGCGGAATATTCCTCAAGGTGGCCAAGGGCGATAAAACCCCGGCGTTCGAGCTGTGTGCCCGTACCCGGCACGGTAAAGCGCTGAGAATAAGAGTAAAGCGACGGAGCCGAGTCCTGGCGCAAAACGGCCGCCCGCCGCCAGTCGGATAGATGGGCCGCCGCGCGGGTATATACGTTGTTTTCCCGATTGTCATCCTTTTCGGAGCGGCCGAGGATGATTCGCACCAGGTTGTAGGGACTGGCTTTCAGATACTGAGCCTGCGAATCCGGGGTGATTTTGTCATAAGGTTGGGTAACGACCTGCGACAGGGAAACAGTTCGAGGGTCGTACCGAAAAGCGCGAAAGGGTTGAATATCGGCCATGGAAACTTCTGATTGTAGCAAGAGGGCAGCGGGTTGGGCGTGCTTGATCCGGTAGAAAAAGCACACAACCTCAAAATAAAGAGGCCCATCGAAATTTTGAATTAGAGACGAGACCTTAATAAATCGGGGATTGACGCTTAATGAGAACGGGAAATCGGCACTTTAATTAGAGGTCGAAGATTAGAAAGCGAGTAAAAGGCTTCATTTCGGAATTGTCACAAAGATTTTGCAAAATTGTTGCATCGCCTGAGAACAAGCTATGGTACTATCGCGGCCAATTGAGGTGCTTATGTCCTTCGCGGATGAGCGCCAGTCCTCTCCCCCTCTGGCTCCTGTTCACCATGCCGATCGCGCTGTCCGATTGACTTGGGCTGCTGTGCCGGTCAGATTTTTCAGCTGGTTAGTGATGGCCGCCTGCATTTGCTGCATACCGTCTGCCATTTGTTGGGCTCAAACTGACGTCAACGACGTGCATGTGGTGCCGCGACCGGCGGAGGAAGCAAACTCCAACGTTCTGGCCAAAGAATCTATTACCACCCCGCAACTTGGGACCCACGTCCGCCCGTTGAAAGTAAACGCGGATCTGGTCCTGGTCCCGGTGACCATCACCGACCCGATGAACCGTTTGGTGACGGGGTTGGATAAGGAAAATTTCCAGCTGTTCGAAGGCGGCACCGGCCAGGAAATTAAGACCTTTTCCAGCGAGGATGCTCCAGTCTCGCTGGGCGTGATCTTCGATTCCAGCGGCAGCATGGCCAGCAAAATGGATCGGGCGAAAGACGCCGTCGTGGAATTTTTCAAGACCGCAAACCCGCAAGACGAGTTTTTCATGATCACGTTCTCGGATGAGCCCGAGGTGGTGAGTGATTTCACCAGTTCGGTGGAGGATATCCAGAGCAAGTTGGTCTTTACCGTGCCGCGCAGGCGCACCGCCCTGCTCGATGCAATTTACATGGGCGTTACCAAGATGCGGGAGGCGAAATACGCGAAGAAGGCTCTGCTGATCATTTCGGACGGAGGCGATAACCACAGCCGCTACACCGAAAATGAAATCAAGGGGCTGGTGAAGGAAGCCGACGTAATGATCTATGCCATCGGAATTTACGACCGTTATTTCCCCACCGAGGAAGAGCGCTTAGGGCCGGCGCTGCTCGGCGAAATTGCGGAACTCTCCGGTGGGCGAGCGTTTACCGTGGATAATCCGAACGATCTGGCCGATGTCGCCACCAAGATCGGAGTGGAGCTGAGGAACCAGTATGTCCTCGGATATCGTCCTCATAACATTCAGCGCGATGGCAAATGGCGTAAGATCAAGGTGAAGTTACTGCCCCCGAAAGGACTGCCGCCACTTCGTGTGTATGCCAGGACTGGATACTACGCGCCCGAAGAATAGCGCAGGCGCGGACTGTTTCGTTCTTTCGAAGTTCGATTTTTATCAGTATTTCTGTCCCCGCACTGCTATTTTTCTCCGCTACTCCATCATAGTTCTATTCGCCGTGCTGGCGCTGTCTGCCGCGGGAGATGCCGATTCCAGGGAGATCCAATCGACTCCGCCAGTCGCATCCGCGCCCGCTTCCCCTTCCAGCCCGCAGCAGTCTCCTCCAGAGAATTCCCAGCCGAACGGAACCTTTGTCATCCGCAAGGACGTTGATGAGGTTGTGCTGCACGCCACCGTTATCGACGATAAGGAACGGATCGTCACCAATCTCACCAAGAGCGACTTCACGGTTTTCGAAGACGGCAAACCGCAAACCATCATTTCCTTCCATCACGAAGACATCCCTGTCGCCATGGGAATTCTGATCGACAACTCCGGCTCCATGCGGGAGAAGCGCGCCAAGGTAAACGCCGCGGCATTGAATCTGGTCCGTTCGAGCAATCCGCAGGACGAGGTCTTCGTGGTGAATTTCAACGACGAATATTATCTTGACCAGGACTTCACCAATGATCTGCTGAAGCTGAAAGACGCTCTGGATAAGATCGACGCCCGTGGCGGCACCGCGCTCTACGAAGCCCTGGTGGCCTCCGCCGATAATTTCAAGAATGCCCGGCTCGAGCAAAAAGTCCTGTTTGTAGTGACCGATGGCGAAGACAACGCCAGCCGTGAGACCCTGGAGCAGTGCGTCAAGCAACTTCAGCAGGAAGGTGGCCCGTCGGTATACGCGATCGGTCTGCTCGGCGACGAAGAGCATCCCAAGCGCGCCAAACGCGCCCTCGAAATTATCGCTGAGCGAACTGGGGGCATCGCCTTCTTCCCCAAAACCCTGGACGAAGCCGATGAAATCAGCCGCCAGGTGGCGCACGATATTCGCAACCAATACACCATCGGCTATAAGCCCACCACCCCGAAGAGTGCCGGGGGATTCCGCACGATCCGCGTGGAAGCCAAAGCCAAGGGCCACGGCAAGATGACGGTAAGAACCAAGAGCGGATACTACGCCGGGGGACCAGCCAGCGGAAAAAAATAGCTACAGCCGGGGATCGAACGGAATTGTAACTTCCACTACAGCCTTCGTATGGCTGCTCGAATAGACCCATTGCTTTACGGCGGCTGTGGCCGCTTCCGCCAGGATTGGGTTCCTCCCAGCAATTCCACGTTCACGACTTTACCTTTTGAGGAAATAGTAACCCGTAAGCGCACTGTTCCCCCGATACTAAGGTGCCTTAAAGTTTCCGGATATTCCGGTTCTACATGGACGAGCAATCTTCGCTCAAGACCATTCTCAGCGCCGACCACCGCCAGCGTCTTCACTCCAGTCGCGATCGTTTCCGAGTTCACGTAGCCGATGGCGCCTGCGGTTCTACCGACGTATCTTATAACTTCTGCGTCCGACCCGAATTGTTTTGGCAAAGAACCTCGGCCGGTAAATACAAGCGCCAGGTAGAACGCCTGGAGATCGTCCGCACTCTTCCCGATATATTGCCGCAGAAACGCTTCGTGCACCAGACCATCTTTCTCCAGCACGGGTTCGGCATGGGTGCCGTCGTCGAGCGATCTTTTTTCTTCGAAAAAGATACTCTTAAGCTCGGCTACCGAAATCGTATCTGCCTTCAAGTCTTCGTTCGCGATTACCTTGACATCGCCGGCCCACGGAAAAGCGCAGGAGGTCAGTGCGGTGGCGACCAGGAGCGCTCTCACAAATTTCATAATCCTCTCCGTTGCTATCCGGTCTTAGAAATTGATCCCGGTCTTAACCACCAATGCGTTTGTATTTGGTTTGAAACCCATCGCATTAACTTGGGGATAGAATCCGTCTGGGTATGTACTGGTTCCGTAGCCGTTCATGAAATGACCCTCGACCTTCACATTCCACCAGGTCTTCAGGTCAACTCGTGCGGTAATGACTTTGTCGTAGACGTGATTGGCGGGCAGGCTGGTATCTGTTTGAGCTGGAAACCCCGCCAGCTCGCCCCCGTTCACGCTCGTGATGGAATAACGCGAGTAATAGGAGCCAAATTCTAGCCGCCGGTTAATCCGGTAGGCGCCGGAAACGTACCAGCCCCGCACATCGTCATCATTTTCCGAAGTGCCGCTGAATATCCATTGTTCCCGCACATAACGGCGATACTCTGATTCAATCCGCAACCTGGCATAGACGTACTGACCGTAAAATTGGTTGGTCCAGTCTGCCCTGGATGACTCGGAATAGAAAATTGTTCCACCCCCCGGGTTAAGAGGATTGATCCCGGTTCCTCTTCCTCGGGTGTCTTGATCTAACCGCGAAGCTCCGACCAGCAACCCCTTCAGTGGAGTGGTCCACCGTAGATCGCCTCCGTACTGCAAACCGCCGAAACGGCTGAAATGCGTTCCAAACTGCGACAGCAGATATGGGTAGCCGCTATAGATGCTGTCGCTGCGATGCCCTGCGTAGGCCGTGTAGGAAAGAGCGCCGAGCTGATGATTCAGCGCAATCGTGCCATAAATGTCGCCGCCCGCATGAGCGATCGTGGTATCGCGGAGGTCGGTGGGGTACACGCTCTGTGGAAGCAAAGCGAAAGGACGGAGGAAGTCCAGGTCCTGGGTGTCGTTGAAGAGTCCGAGGACCGTTTTTACTTTCCCTCCGCGAATCCCAAACCAGGATTTAAAGCGGTAATCCACTACCGCCCAATCCAGCGAGGGATGGTATTGTCCGAGTTGTCCCAGGTTGCGGTCATACACCTGCGCACCCACGCGAAAGTTATCTGTCACCTGGGTCGACAGGTTGAGCGCCATCTCGGTATTTCCAAAGCTGCCATCGCCGTCGCTGCGCATGGTCAGCCAGTTGTTTTCCGAGGTGTATACGTAGCCTTGCGAAATAAAACCGTGGGTCTGGAAAGTGTGGTCTAAGAACCTGAATTCCTGAGCGTGGAGGGCGGGCACACGGCAAGCAAAGAAAAGACAAGAACAAGTGAGGAAAAGCTTACCGATTCGCTGGCGTTCGAGTGAGAGCATCCCTTGCTGTTTATCGGACAGATCGACAGAAACTTGAGAATGTGTGACCCCATCGGACAAAAAGTGACTGGCGTAACGGCTTCGCGTCGAGCGAGGAAGCGCCCCGATTGACGATGGCGGACCCTCCACCTTACCCTGTAGCGTGCAGCAGAAAACTTTCGAAGACTCTCACCTAGGGGTCGCCGACAATATCACTGACCTGGTCGGCGGAACACCCATGCTACGGCTGAAGCGCCTCGTGCCCGCTGGATCGGCCGATATTTTCGCGAAACTTGAATATCTGAATCCGGGCGGAAGCGTAAAGGACCGCGCCGCCATCGGCATCATTCGCCGGGCCGAGCAGGAAGGCAAACTCGTACCCGGTGGAACTATCGTGGAAGCCACGGCCGGGAACACCGGCATCGGCTTGGCATTGATCGGAGTCAATCGCGGATACAAGGTGAAGCTCTTCGTGCCGGAGAACTTCTCCCAGGAAAAAGTCATCATCATGCGCGCGCTGGGCGCGGAAGTCGATCGCACCCCGGATGAAGAGGGCATGCGGGGTGCGATTCGGCGCGCCAAAGAGGTCGTCGCTAAAGATAAGACCGCATTCATGGCGGGGCAGTTTGAGAACATGGCGAACCCCGACTATCACTACGAAACCACTGCCCGGGAAATCTTCGAGCAGATGGATGGAAGAGTGGATGCGGTGGTCTTAGGCTGCGGCACTTGTGGAACCTTCAGTGGGGTCGCGCGTTATATGAAGGAGCACGTGCCCGGAGTTCGTACCGTTGCCGTGGAGACTCAAGGGTCGATTTTGGCCGGAGGAGAACCGGGACCGCACAAAGTGGAAGGAATCGGAGTAAGTTTTATCCCGAAGACATTCGACGCTTCGGTTTGCGATGAGGTAATTGCCGTGAACGACGAGGATGCTTTCGGCACCGTGAAGCGCCTTGCGGCGCAGGAAGGTGTGCTTGCCGGATCGAGTGGCGGAGCCGCCATATACGCAGCTCTGCAAGTTGCGCGGCAGATGGGTGCGGGAAAACGGGTAGCAACCATCATTCCGGATTCGGCCGAGCGATATCTCTCGAAAAAGATCTTCGAAGGCGGAATTTAGCGGCCAGCCAGCTATCAGAGAGTGAACCAAATGAAATCCAGGAAAAAGACAGGCTTCGCCACTCGCGCCATTCACGACGGGCAACAGCCCGATCCTCTTACCGGCGCAGTCACAGTTCCCATCTATGCGACTTCTACTTACGTCCAGCAGGGAATCGGCGAGAACAAAGGCTATGAATACTCTCGCGTTTCAAATCCCACGCGCGACCGCCTGGAAGAGAATCTGGCCTCGCTCGAGGGCGGAATCGCAGCCCGCGTTTTCGCCAGCGGAATGGCCGCAATCAACGCCATCGCCAGCATGTTGAATGCGGGCGACCACGTTGTTTGCGGCGATGATCTCTACGGCGGAACCCCGCGTTTGTTCAACCAGGTCCTGACCAACTTTGGCTTGGAATTTTCTTATGTCGATACCTCGGACGCGAACAATGTCGAGCGCGCCATCCGCAAGAACACTCGTCTGGTTCACGTCGAGACTCCAACCAATCCGCTGATGCGATTGAGCGATCTCGCGGCGATTAGCCAGATTTGCCGGCGCAAGAAGGTCGAGTTAGTGGTGGACAATACCTTCATGTCGCCCTACTTTCAGCAGCCGCTTGCCCTGGGCGCGGACATGGTGGTGCACTCGACTACAAAATTTCTCAACGGTCACAGCGATGGGCTTGGAGGAGTGGTCGTGTGCAGCCGGCCAGAGCAGGCAGAGAAGCTTGCCTTCTTGCAAAAATGTGCTGGAGCCATCCTCTCTCCCTTCGAGTGCTGGCTGGTTCTCCGCGGAGTGAAGACGCTCGCGGCGCGCATGGAAGTTCATGACCGCAACGGCCGCGCGGTGGCGAAATTCCTGGCGAATCACAAGAAAGTAAAGAAGATTTTCTATCCCGGCCTGCCAAATCACCCGCAGCACGAGCTCGCCAAGCGCCAGATGACGGGCTTTGGCGCAATGATCACGTTTGAAACCGGATCGCTGAAAAATGCCAACAAGATGCTGAAGAAGTTACAGATCTGCTCACTGGGCGAATCGCTGGGCGGAGTGGAAACCCTGATATCCCACCCCGCCACCATGACCCACGCCGCCCTCGGCGAAAAAGGACGCAAAGCCATCGGCATCACCGATGGGATGGTGCGGATTTCAGTAGGCATCGAAGACTTGCAGGATATTCTCGACGATCTGGAACAGGGCCTAGGAGAAATCTAAGCTGAACTGCCATGGCACTCAAGGAATCCGAAGCGATCGTTCTGCGCACTTACCCTTTGCGCGAAGCCGATTTGCTAGTCACCTTGTTCACGCGCGCCGAAGGTAAAGTCCGCGGGGTGGCGCGCTCGGCGAAAAAATCCAAGCGTCGGTTCGGCGGCGCGCTCGAGCCAATGACCTACGTCCGCGCCTTCTACGATGTTCGCGAGCGCCAGGAACTGGCGCGCCTGGATGCCTGCGAAGTTTTGGAGTCTCCCATGGCCACAGAAGTGAGCTATGCGCGAGCCACCGCCCTGGCGCACGTTGCTGAGTTGCTCGATGAATTGCTTCCTGACCGTGAGGCTAACGACGCCATCTTCCGCCTGACATTGTCAGTGTTGCATGTGTTGACTGGCGAAGAAATCTGGATGCCCATCACTTACTTCGAGCTGTGGATGACGCGGCTGGTCGGATTTTTGCCGGAACTGACGGAATGTATTGTCTGCGGGAAAAACCTGAACGGCAGCCGCGCATATTTTCACGCTCTGGCCGACGGGTTGATGTGTATTGAAGATAAACGGTTGGCATCGTCGGAACTTTCCCCGGAATCGCGTATGCTGGCCGCGCAAATGTTCCGCGCTCCCGTCGAAGGTTTTGTCGGCATGCCCTGGCCCAAGGCGCAAGGCGCCGACCTGCGCAAGTTTCTGATACAAATCCTGCAGCGGCATATCGAAAAGAAGCTGATCACTGCCGGGATGCTGGAGAAGGGGTCATTCCAACCGCCTGGCTGACGGCTCGCCATTGCTTCCTTTACAATCAGAAGTTAACCTGCTGGCTCCAAACAATTCCTTGCACCCAGTCAAACCCAATTCGCTGACGTTCCAGGAACTCATCTTGCGCCTGCAGGCGTTTTGGGCCGAGCGTGGGTGTGTCTTGCAACAGCCCTATGACGTTGAAGTCGGTGCAGGGACCATGGCGCCGGAGACATTTCTGCGGGTGTTGGGGCCAAAGCCCTATAAAGTCGCGTATGTGCAGCCCTCGCGGCGTCCGGCGGATGGCCGCTATGGCGAAAATCCGAACCGTTTGTTCAAGCATATGCAGCTGCAAGTCATTCTGAAGCCTCCGCCGGAAAACGTCCAGGAACTGTATCTGGAGTCCTTGGGAGCGATCGGCATCGATCTGCGGCAGCATGACATTAAGTTTGAAGAAGATAACTGGGAAGCGCCTACTCTCAGCGCCTGGGGTGTGGGCTGGCAGGTGATGCTCGACGGCTTAGAGATCACGCAGTTTACCTACTTTCAGCAGTGCGGCGGCGTCGATTTGTTTCCGATTTCCGCCGAGTTGACTTATGGGCTGGAGCGCATTGCCGCGTTTCTACAAGACGTGGATTCGATCTACGACATCGTCTGGGCGCGCGAACCGCAAACTGGGAATGAAGTGAAGTATGGCGATGTCCGGCTTGCAGATGAGTTGCAATTCTCGATTTACAACTTTGAGTCTGCCGATGTAGAGAAAACCTGGAAGCACTTCGAGTTGTATGAGGCCGAGTGCAAGGGATTGATCGGGAAGTATGGGGACTTGACGAAAGATAACTCGGCAGGCGATCGGATTGCCCGTGAGAAGTCGCGCTTTCCACTGCTGGCCGCTTACGACCTTTGCCTGAAGTGCTCGCATCTTTTCAACATTCTCGATGCGCGGGGAGCGATTTCTGTGACGGAGCGAGTGGGTGTGATTGCTCGAGTGCGCGCGCTGGCGGTGGGAATCGCCAAGGCCTGGGTCGATCAGCAGAAGAGTGAGTCTGCCGAATCGCTAGAGAAGCCAGACGAGCCTGCGATTGAGATGAAATCGCGCGCAAAAAAAGAGGCGTTATCGCCGGTGGGGTAGATCCGGATTTTGATTTCGCCCAGAGTTCTGTGATCCAAGTCACATTATCGACTGGTTCAATTTGAGAGTCTAAGCGTTTAAGAGTATGCCTGATTTTCTGTTAGAGATCGGTTGCGAAGAAATCCCGGCGCGGATGATCGATGCCGCGTCGCAGGAGTTGCGCGACCGTGTAGCTGCATTGTTAGGCCGTGAACGTCTAGTCGCCGACCAGATCTTACGTTTTGACTCGCCACGGCGCCTGGCCGTCATGGCCTTAGAAATGACAAGTTCACAACCCGACGTCACGGAGCAATTGAACGGGCCGTCCGTGAGCGTGGCTTTTAAAGACGGACAACCGACGCCGGCAGCCCATGCCTTTGCCAGAAAGGCGGGAGTCGACGTTGCTGAACTGGAGAAGATAACGACGGCAAAAGGCGAGTACCTTTCTGCCAAGGTCAAGAAAAAAGGCCGCACCGCCTCCGAAATTCTGGCGGAAAATCTTCCCAAAGAGATTGCCGCCATCTACTGGCCCAAGACTATGTACTGGCGCAAGCAAAATGAGCGCTTTGTACGCCCGGTACGCTGGCTGGTGGCGATGCTCGATGATGAGACAATCCCGCTGGAGTTCGATGGCATTCGCGCCGGTAAGGTTTCGCGCGGACACAGAATTTTGTCGGACGGCGAGGTGACCATTTCGCGGCCCGGATTCGCTTACGTGGATGCCTTGCGCGCGGCCAAGGTGTTAGGCCGGGTGGAGCGTGAGGAAAAAATTCGCAAAGCCCTGGATGCGGCAGCGCGCACCATTCCTGGCGCACGCTGGCGCGAAGACAAGGCGCTGCTGGATAGCGTGGTGAACCTCACGGAATTTCCTTCCGTGGTTCTCGGCGGCTTCGATCCGCAGTTCTTGGCGCTGCCCGAAGAAGTGTTGGTAACAGTGATGCGCGATCACCAGAAATATTTTGCGCTGGAAGATTCAAGCGGCAAGCTCTTGCCGCATTTCCTCGCGGTACTGAACACGGACGGCGATCCCGAAGGATTGATTCGGCATGGCAACGAGCGTGTGCTTCGCGCACGCTTTAATGACGCGCGATTCTTTTGGGAGACCGACCAGAAGCGCTCGCTGTTGGAGAGGCTCGACCTGCTTAAGAATGTCACCTTCCAAAAAGATCTGGGCAGCTATTACGACAAGACCCGGCGCGTGCAGCGCCTGTGCAGTTGGCTGAGCGAGATCATCAAGCAGAACGGTATGACGGTGAGGGCGGGCGTCATTCACAAAGCCGTTTGTCTCGCCAAAACGGATTTGACTACCGAACTGGTGAAAGAATTTACCGAACTGCAAGGAATCGTGGGGGGATTGTACGCGCGAGTTCAGGAACTCGATCCCAGCCTGCCGGAGGCGACCAGGCTGGCAATCGCCGATACGATTTACGATCATTACAAACCGCAGTCCGCCGAAGATGAGGTTCCGCGATCCATCGAAAGCGCGGTGCTCTCGATCGGAGACAAGGCCGATACGATAGCCGGGATGTTTGCTTTGGGCCTTGTCCCCAGCGGATCAAAAGATCCTTTTGCTCTCAGGCGCCAGGCGAACGGTATCGTGAAGACGATCGCTGAGAAAAAACTTCCTCTTCGCCTCAGTGAGTTGATGCGGGACGCGCGAGCCGGATATCAGGGATCCGAGGCGGAACGCAGGTTCGTCGAGAGCGAACCGTTCACCGGATCTGTAAAGCTGTTCTTTCATGAGCGCCTGGAATTCTACCTGCGCGATGTGCTGGGTTATTCCCACGATGTGGTGAAAGCCGTACTAGGAGCCGGTGAAGACGATGTGGTGGATGTGCTTGCCCGCGCCGAGGCGGTCAAGCAAGTGATGCACATGCCCGAATTTCAGGCGATTGGAGCCGCTTGCAAGCGCATGCGAAACATCCTGAGGCAAGCAGAAGAAAAAGACATCGCGGCCGCCGCGCGATTTGAATATCTCGCTGATGCCGCGGAAGAAGAGAAAACTCTAATGTCTTATCTCGAAACGCAGACCGCTAAAATCGAAGAGCACCGAAACCGAAAAGAGTATCTGGAAGCTCTTCTTTTGCTATCCACGGTGAGAGAGCCTTTGGATAGATTTTTCGATAAGGTAATGGTAATGGTGGACGATGAAAAGGTTCGAGCAAACCGATTGGCTTTGCTACGGACCTTATTAAAAGAGTTTTCTACGATTGCGGACTTTTCCGAAATCGCGACCGACGGCAAGATCTAGCGGGTGTGGATGAGCTTTGGAAAATCTAGAAAGATTTTAAGGATAAGGACTCATAAATGGCGACAATGACGCTCCCCGAAACTGAAGTGAAAGAGAAGAACAAGAACGCAACGAAGTATGTTTATTTCTTTGGTGGTGGTAAAGCCGACGGCCACGGCAAGATGAAAGACGATCTTGGCGGCAAGGGCGCCGGCCTTGCGGAAATGACGAATGCCGGACTGCCGGTTCCGCCGGGTTTCACCATTCAAACTGAAGCTTGCCGTGAGTACATGAAGCAGGGCGCGGTTTCGGGGGATGTTGACCGTCAGATGGACGAGGCGCTGGCGAAACTTGAGTCCCTGCAAGGGCAGAAATTGGGCACGGGCGAGAATCCGCTGCTGGTAAGCGTTCGCTCTGGCGCAAAGTTTTCCATGCCCGGAATGATGGATACGATCCTCAACCTTGGGCTGAACGACAAGAGCGTGCAGGCGCTGGCCAAGCGTAGCAACAATCCTCGATTCGCGGCTGATTCTTACCGGCGGCTCATCCAGATGTTCGGAAATGTTGTTCTGGAGATTCCCAAGCACGCCTTCGACGAAGTCTTCGACGCCAAGAAGAAACAGAAAAAAACCAAGCTCGATACCGACCTCGACGCCAAAGCTCTGAACGAAGTGATCGAAGAGTATAAGAAAGTAGTCAAGAAGCACGCCAAGCGCGACTTCCCGCAAGATCCCCACGAGCAGCTGGTCATGGCGCGTGACGCGGTGTTCCGCTCCTGGCAAAACGATCGCGCCAAGCATTATCGCCGCATCAACAACATCGATGACATGCTGGGCACCGCTGTCAATGTCCAGGCCATGGTTTATGGCAATCTTGGCGACACCAGCGGTACCGGCGTGGGCTTCACGCGCAATCCAGCGACTGGCGCGAAAGAATTTTACGGCGAGTTCCTGATGAACGCGCAGGGCGAAGATGTTGTTTCTGGAGTTCGCACTCCGGTCCCGATTCTTGAGCTGCAAAAGGTCATGCCCGATGTCTACAACCAGCTCCGCGAAATCACCACCCGCCTGGAGAATCACTATCGCGACATGCAGGATTTCGAGTTCACCATTCAAGACGGCAAACTCTACATGCTGCAAACGCGCAATGGCAAACGTACCGGGCTGGCCGCTGTAAGAGTGGCGATCCAGATGGTGGAAGAGGGTTTGATCACCAAAGAAGAAGCCATTTTCCGCGTGGAGCCGAATCAGCTTTACGACTTTCTGGTGCCGCGGCTGGATGAAAAGAGTGTGAAGGTCGAAGTGCTGGCTACGGGACTTCCGGCTTCGCCGGGCGCGGCAGTGGGGCAGATTGTGTTTACGGCTGACGCTGCCGTCGAGAAGGCCGGACATGGTGCGAAGAATCCTGTGATTCTGGTGCGCGCCGAGACCACCCCGGAAGACATTCATGGCATGGAAGTCGCCAAGGGAATTCTTACTTCTCGCGGCGGAATGACGAGCCACGCTGCCGTGGTGACGCGCGGCATGGGCAAGTGTTGCGTGGCGGGTGCCGGCGACATCGACGTGAACGAGAAAACTCGCGAAATGCGGGTGAAGGGGCAAACATTTAAAGAAGGCGACTGGATTTCGCTCGACGGCACCACCGGCCGAGTGATCAAAGGCAAGCTCAATCAACTCGACCCTTCGCCGGACGATCCGGAACTGCAGAAGTTTATGGAGTGGGCGGACCCGCATCGCACCATGAAAGTTCGCGCCAACGCGGATATTCCACGCGATGCGATCCAGGCGCGTGCCTTCGGAGCCGAGGGGATCGGACTGTGCCGCACCGAGCACATGTTCTTCGGGGAAAACAAGATTCAGCACATGCGTGCCATGATCCTGGCCGATAACGAGAAGGATCGGCGCACTGCACTCAAGAAGCTTCTGCCCTTGCAGCGCAAGGATTTTGAAGGCGTATTCAAAGCGATGGATGGATTGCCGGTTACGATTCGAACCCTGGATCCACCGCTGCACGAGTTCTTGCCACGCCGCGAAGACTTA
The DNA here is from genome assembly GCA_963833875.1 of uncultured Acidobacteriaceae bacterium. GTDB lineage: Bacteria > Acidobacteriota > Terriglobia > Terriglobales > Acidobacteriaceae > Sulfotelmatobacter. The sequence goes on along the minus strand of CAWHZM010000004.1, from coordinate 3,067,577 downwards.
ATGGTGGAAATTGCTACGCTGCCGCATGCGGATGCAAAGGAGAAAAAAGCACTCGTCGCAAGATATTCAGACTACGGTGCGAAAGGTGCCGGCGATCTCAAAACACTGCTGCCGCAGTTGCTTGCCCGCGTGGAACAGTTGCACGAATTCAATCCGATGCTCGGACACCGCGGATGCCGCCTTGGCATTACCTATCCTGAAATTACGGAGATGCAGGCGCGCGCTATTTTCGAAGCCGCCGTCGCGGTATCGAAACAAGGCGTGAAAGTCTTCCCGGAAGTAATGATCCCACTGGTTGCCACGCTGAAAGAAATGGCGAATCAAGGAGCGATTGTACGCCGCGTGGCCGAGGAAGTGTTCAAAGAGAAGGGAACTCGCATCGACTACCTCGTAGGAACCATGATCGAACTGCCGCGCGCAGCCTTGGTTGCCGATGAAATCGCGAAAGAGGCGGAATTCTTCTCTTTCGGCACCAACGATCTGACGCAGACGACTTTCGGATTCTCGCGTGACGACGTGAACAAGGTTCTGCCCACCTATTTAGCGGAGGGGATTCTTAAGCAAGATCCATTTGCCGCACTCGATCAGGAAGGTGTAGGACAACTCGTGAAGATGGCGACGGAGCGGGGGCGAAAGACGCGGCAGAATCTAAAAGTCGGCATCTGCGGCGAGCACGGCGGCGAACCTTCCTCCGTGGAATTCTGCTACAAGACCGGACTGAACTACGTTTCCTGCTCGCCTTTCCGTGTGCTCACCGCAAGGCTGGCGGCAGCGCAAGCGGCGGCCACGGAAACATTAAAAGTAGAAGGTGGAAGAACTAAATAGAGTCTTCATCACAACGGCGCAGAGTCGGCAAACGACTCTGCGCTTTTCTTATTGCACTTTCTGCAGACGCGCAATCAGCTTCTGCGCCAGACTTTCTTCCGATTCCGACCATAAGAGTCGAGCACTGGTGCCGCTATTCTTCTCCACCTTCACCGAGAACTCCACCAGCTTCGCCACATTGTCGCGAATCTTGGCTCGAGTTTGCTCGCTGAGTTCCGTCTCCGGTTGAAGGTAATATGAATCCAATCCGAAATCGATCTCCATGTGGCCGGTCTGCTGGTAAGTGCCTTCGTCAAATTCTTCGCCCTGCACAATGAACTTGACCAGGGCAGGTTCGAGCAGCCAGTTTCCGGACTTAACGTCAGGGATCCACAAATCCCAGTACGCTTCGAAAACGTAAGCGTAGTCGTCGTGCACCAGTTCGGCGGCGATCAACGTGGCCTGACCGGGATCGATTCCCTGCGGAAAGCGCCGCTCGAGCAGCGTCGGCTCGCTCCACGAAACGGGATGCACGCCGAAGTAAGTGATCCCGGGCCGTTGCACAGAAAAAGGAAATTGCTGTAAAACCGCGAAGGCATGAGGAAGCATTTCCGGCGCGGAAAAATCGCTGAACCAAAGACTAAAATAAACCGGATCGGACACAAGGAACCTCGAGTTCCGCCGCATGTGTGCGGCACTCCCTTAATTGTAAATCTCTGAAGTAAGCTCAGGGCAAACCGCGGTTAACAGACTTGAAACCTCAGTCCGGCCGCTTTTGCCGACGCCTGACAACCAAATTTTGGGCTGGCCAGGCGTAATTGCTTCGTCTACGGCAGATGACCAACGCGCATCCAAGCTGGCCCCGGCTCCATGGCCTAGTGTGAAAACCCAGCGCCGCCGACGTAGTTGCCATAGCCCACAATCACCGTTGAGCTAATCAGAATCAACAGGCTGAGGGCTACCAACAGCCAGGTTCTGCCGCTGGCGCCCTTCCACTCCTTCAGGGCGATACCCCACAGCGTGCTGAAGATGATGATGCTCGCCATATGCAGCGTCCAACTGGAGAACTTGTATTTGCCCATCTGCGTTTCGCCCATAGTGTAAAAGAAAAACTGCATGTACCAAGTTGTGCCCGCGAGTGCGGAGAAAAGGTAATTGGCCATCATCGGCGTCCTGGGATCGCTTGCTTGAGTGCCAGTTGCAGCTAAGGCCGTCTCCTCCGCCGGCGCGTCGGTAACGGCTTCGAGAATGAACTCGCCGGTCCGCGCGGGAGTTCCACCGCGAATCTTTGATTCAAGAGATCTGGCGTCGAAATATTGATAGGCGGTACGGTTACGTAGGTTCAGGATGACGCACCAAATGAAGTTCGTGGTGAAGCCGCCCGCCAACAGAACCACAAGCACCGGTAGTCCTTGCCACAAACCGGGAGTGCCATGTTGGACCGTGATGGCCTTGATCGGATCACCCGCGGCTAATCCGTAGGCGAAGCAAGCGCTCATTACGCCCGAAAATGTGGCAACCAGCAATCCTTTTTTCAGGGCAAATTCCTTGATCGAAGCGCGTTTCTGCTCCGTCGACAGTTCGCGTTCCTTCGATATTCCAGCCGCTCCCGCGAATGCGATTCCGAGCAAGCAGACGGCGACGCCGGCCAGGATAATGCGCCCAGATCGTGTCCCGAGAACTTCGGAGGCGAACACTCCCCGGAAAATTGGAGGCATTAACGTGCCGAATGCTGCGGTGTATCCGAGCGCCACAGCCATGCCGAGCGACATCCCCAGATATCGCATCGTCAAGCCGAAGGTGAGGCCACCGAGTCCCCACAGCACTCCGAAGACATAGGTCCAGAAGAGGCTGCTCGCAGGTGCTTCATGGAGCGCGCGAGAGAGGTCGTGCGTCATCGTCAGTGCGAGGATCCAGGGGGCGATAATCCAACTGAAGAATCCTCCAACCAGCCAATAGGTTTCCCATGCCCAGTTCTTCACCCCGCGATAAGGCACGTAAAAACTGGCGGAAGCGAGACCGCCGAGCCAATGAAAAAAGACGCCTAGCGCTGGGTTGGGATTCATTGCCTTCTCAAGAGCAAACTACAAGTGAAACACTTCTTCCAACGGTTGCATGGCACGATCTGGCACCACTCCATCGGGCTGAATAAAAAAGTCACTTATCTCGCGCTGCCCTCGCGGAGGGCAGAAAGGGTCTCAGGCCACGCGCTCCGAGGGCGTTTTCTATATTCATTGGGCCGCACGGGCTTGACCTGCAACACCAAGCAGATACGCTGCATATTTGCTCTTTAAAACCCTTAGCGAAAGAAGGCCTCGGGAAGACCGCCGTCTACGGGAATGATGTGGCCAGTCGTCTTTGCGCTCTGGTCGCCAGCCAGCCACACGATCGCCGCGGCACAGTCTTGTGGCAGAATCGGCCGTTTCGTTAACGTGCGTTGCGCATAGAAGTCGGCGAGCTTGGTACGTAGTTCCTCGGTCGACTCCGAGTCGGTGAAATCGATTTTGTACTTGTGGAGTGATTGAATTACTCGATCGCGAGGAAACATTGTGGACCCGGCGACGACAGTCGCAGGCGCGATTCCATTCACGCGAACGTGAGGGCTGAGTTTGATCGACAGTTCGCGGATCAAGTGATTGAGGGCGCTCTTACTCGTGTCGTACGCCTCGCTGCCCTTCTTGGGAACTAGAGCGTTGGCTGAACTCGTCAGCACCATGGTAGCGGGCAGTCCCTGGTCTTTGAACACCCATTCTGTCTGGCGAGCAAGAAGATAGTTGCCGGTCACATTCACCAGGAACGTCTGCGCCCACTGCGCCTCAGTGAGTTCGCCATCCGTCCCGCCCACGGGATAGACAGCAGCAGTGTTGATGACCACATCAATGCCGCCAAATTGAGAGATCGTGAAATTCGCAGCCTCAGCCAGGGAGGCTGATGAACCCAGGTCGACACCGGTGTGTGCGACAAACTCGGGAGATGTTATTGCTCCGACCTCATCGGCGACGCTCTTGGCACCAGGCTGATCAAAATCCGCCACGACCACATGAGCACCTTTGCGCGCGAGCAACAGCGCGACCTCACGGCCGATTCCGCTGGCGCCCCCAACAATGAGGGCGATCTTGCGACTGAATTCTTCCTCGGCAGGCATGCGCTGTAGCTTGGCTTCTTCGAGAGGCCAATACTCGATGCGAAACGCCTCCGATCTGGGAAGTGCGACATAGTTATGGAATTGCGTGAACTGCTGCGATTGCGCGGCGTGCCGGGCTTGCGGCAGAGGATAAGGGACGTTGCCATCTTCCAGAGCGTTGGCCCCTGCCATGACGTGAATCGCGTTGATAAAAAATTCGGTGGTGATGCGGGCTTCCTTCTTGTTCTTGCCAAAACCAAACAGGCCGAGTCCCGGAACCACGACCACTGAGGGGTTGGAATCGCGCAGCCTGGGAGAATCCACGGTCGCCCACGCCTCGTAGTATTTCTTGTATTCCGCCCGATACTCGACGGCTGCACCCAGAATTCGCGACTTCAAAACGCCAACGTCTTCTTTTGCAGGATCCCAGGGAAGAAAGAGCGGGCACACTCGCGTTCTCAGAAAGTGATCCGGGCAACTTGTGCCTAGCGCGCCAAGGTCCTTCGCCCACTCCGATCCGGCGAAGATCAGAGCATCGTCATTGTCCGTGTAGTGGGCTACAACGCGGCGATTCGAGGAAAGGGCTCCGCGGAGCATCGGAAGAATTTGACTGGCGACGCTTCTTCGATTCGTAGCAGCGCCATGCTCGACGCCACCGAAGAGCGATCCCTTTCTCGATTGATGCTTCAAAATGAATTCGCCCATCTGATCGATGGTGTGAATGCTATTCAAGTAACAATCGCGCTGCGTATTTCCCCAGGTAAACAATCCGTGTCCGCCGAGAATCAGACCTTCAATGCCGGGATTGCCCTTTGCGACACGCTCAATCATGAGAGCCAGCTCGAATCCGGGGCGCTGCCACGGAATCCACACGATCTTGCGGCCGAATTCCTTATTGAACTCTTCGAGCTTTTGTTTTCCGTTGGCGCTTGCTGCCAGTGCGATCGCCCAGTCCGGGTGCAGATGATCCACGTGATCGAAAGGGAGAAAGGCGTGCAGAGGAGTGTCGATCGAAGCCGCGACGCGGTTCTCGCCGAACGCGGAGAGCGGATAGTATCGAACCATCTCATCTTCGTATGGTTCGCCGCGATATATTTTTTTGAGCTGTTCCAGTCGATCGAGATAGAGCATCGCGAATCCGGCCTCGGTGATAGAGCCGAGATCGCCACCGCTGCCTTTTACCGCGAGCACTCGGACAGCGCGGCCAGTAAACGGGTCGGGCAGCTCGAGCTTGGAACTTGTATTTCCACCGCCGAAGTTCGTGATGCGCAAATCCGCGCCCAGCAGGTTCGAGCGATAACGCAGGAGGGCAAGCTGATTGCCGGCAAACTTTTCCGCATCCGCATCGCTCCATAAATCTTTCAGATGAGTTGTCGTTTTGACTTCAGGCATAAATGCTCCCACAATACTGCTCAAATCGTTCCGCGTGGCGATCCCACTTGTCAGTCTCGAGCGGGCTGAATACTTCCGTGGGGAAGGACCGGTCCACAATCCGGCGGACTTCTTCGAGCGAGGACGCGCCGCCGGTGGCGAGAATCTGGATTGCAATGTTCCCCAGGGCGGTAGCTTCGGCTGGACCTGCGAGAACCCGTCTTCCAGTTGCATCCGCCGTAAGTTGATTCAGCCAGCGATTTTTCGATCCGCCGCCGATGATGCGAATCTGTTCGATAGGTTTTCCAGTAATCTGCTCAAGGTTACGGAGCACCAGACGGTACTTGAAAGCGAGGCTCTCAAAGATGGCCCGCACATGAGCGCCCGGCCCTTGCGGGCTCGATTGGTGAGTTCGAGCGCAAAATTGATCGATGGCCGCTGGCATATCCGGTGGATGGAGAAAGGACTCGTCATCGGGATCGATGAGACAACAGAATGAGGCTTCTCGCGCTGCCAGTTCCGTGAGTTCACGGTAACCGTATCGGTGGCCTCCGTTAGCCCACGATTGGCGGCAACAGCGCAGCATCCACAGCCCCATAACATTTTTTAGCAAACGAGTGGTTCGGTTGACACCGCCTTCGTTGGTAAAGTTCAGGCGCAACGCTTCGGATGTAATCAAGGGGGCGTCGAGTTCAGTGCCCAGCAGCGACCAGGTTCCGGAGCTGAGAAAAGCAGTACCGTCGCGGGCGGATATGGCCGCCACCGCCGAGCCGGTGTCGTGACATGCGGGCGCAATCACCAAAGTTCCTTCGAGTGAACTGTGACCCGCAACCTCGGGGCGGAGGGTACCGAGAATCGATCCGGGCTCGACCAGCGCCGCCGGTAATCGCACCGGCAGATCAAGCCGTTCCATTAGGCTGGTAGCCCACTCGCGTTTCACCGGGTTCACCATTTGTGTGGTGGTTGCGTTCGTATATTCACAAACTGCGGTGCCGGTGAGCCAGTAGTGAAATAAATCCGGAATCGTCAGCAGATGCCTTGCGGCTTGAATAATCGCGGGCGTGCGGCGCACGGCGGCGAAGAGCTGGTACAGCGTGTTGATGGCCATGAACTGAATTCCCGTCGTCTGGTAAACCTCGTCGCGGGAAACCAGTGCGAGAACTTGTTCCATGACACCATCGGTACGCCGGTCGCGATAGTGATAAGGGTTTTCAATTAATTCGCCACTTTCGCCTAGCAGCGCGTAGTCCACGCCCCACGCGTCGACCCCGATCCCGGCCAGTTCCACTTGGCTCAACCGCGCAAGAGCTTTTCGTAATTCAAACCAGAGCCGGGGTACATCCCAGTGCAGCGATCCGCCATACTCGACCGGCTCGTTCGGGAAGCGATGCACTTCTTCCGTCGTGAGAATGCCGGACTGAAGATCGGCGAGAACGCCGCGACCGCTCTCCGCGCCAAAATCGAAGGCCAGGTAACGCTTCGCGTGATGGTTCTTAGGCATAAGAAGAGACGTTTCGCGAGTTTCGCGCCGCACGCTCTTTGGTGATGCGCTCGAGGTAACCGCTCTGGCGAAACGCCTCCATGGGATTTTTGGGCAGGCCTTTCGAGTCGCGCCATTCCTGGATCACGGGCCGGACGTCGGTGGCGAACGCATCCTGCAACAGGGATTCGGCCCTCACCAGCTCACAATCTTTCTGGTTGACCGCAAGCTCTTCATCATCTACCAAAGCCGCCTTGGAGAACAACTCCTGAGCTACCGTCACGGTTTGAATCATCGCCTCAATCTTGCCTTTTAGATTATGACTCTGGTCAACCATGTATGCGATGTCGGCTTTCTTGCCGGTCTCCCACTCGAAGTGGCGAATCTCGTGAAAAATCCGAAAGATTTGATAGGGATCGATCGATCCCATGGTCAAATCGTCATCGGCGTAGCGGCGGTCGTTGAAGTGAAAGCCGCCCAACATGTCCTCCGACAGGAGCCAGGCAACTATCTGCTCGATATTCTGCGCAGGATAGTGATGGCCGGTATCGACCAGGACTCGGGCTTGAGGACCGGCGGCGCGCGCCAGAATGAGTGCCATGCCCCAGTCGGCAATATCGGTGTGGTAGAAAGCAGGCTCGAACGGTTTATATTCGATCAAAAGCCGCTGGCCCGAGGACAAGTGGCTGTGCGATTCCTTCAGCGCCTCCTTGAACCATTGTTTCCGCCGGCGGATATTCGCGGTTCCGGGATAGTTGGAACCGTCCGCGAACCACATCGATACATCGCGGCTGTGAAGTCGCCGGGCGATCTCGATGCTGTCTTTCGTGTGCTGCAGGGCGCGCTGGCGAATCGTAGGGTCAGGGTTTCCGAAAGAACCGTACTTATATTCCTGATCCTGAAAAAGATTGGGGTTGATCGCTCCAGGCAGGACGCCATAGAGATCGGCAAACTTCTTGATCTCCTCCGCGCTGCGTACGCCATCGGGGCAATCCCAAAGCACGTGAAGAGCGACGGTCGGGCATACACCGGTGAGCAGATGAACCTGTCCGGCATCGCTGAATTTTTCCTCGGTAGTAGTGGCCGCGGCCGGTTGGATAAATTTTCCAAAACGTGTACCAGTATTGGCGAAGCCCCAGGACGGCAATTCGATGCGAAAGGTCTCAAGGGCATCGAAGATTGCACCGTGCTTTCTTGCGTCCATAAGAAGACCTCGCTTCGGAATCGAAGGTTACAACACTTGGGACAAGAGGTCACGCATTTCTTTCGCAGAATAATGCCCGCTTTCGCAGCGTATTTTGACAGACCTCGAAGCCCTTGTTACGATCAACTGTCGCGCCAAGCATTTACCTCACCTCAGTCCCCGTCGTCTAGCCTGGCCTAGGACATCGCCCTTTCACGGCGGTAACACGGGTTCAAATCCCGTCGGGGACGCCAACAAAATAAACGGGTTCCGCTCAATCACCGTTTTTCTTCATGATCCAATTTGGTCTAGTTAGGCTGAAGCGCTCTTCATGACCATCCTGACCGGCTTGCTCTGGGCCTCCCGCTTCTGAGGACTGACTGCATATATACGTCCGTGGTCACCTTCATGCTGGCGTGACGAAGCAGCTCTTGCACGACCTTTGGGTTCTCCCCGTTTGCATTCAGGAGAGTTCCAAACGTGTGTCGGAAAGTGTGATACGTCACGTGTTTGGTGATTTGGGCCCGTTTCAGCGCAGGCTTGCCGTAGTACCTCCATTGCGTGCCTGGCCAGTAGGGCTGTTTACGTTTCATCACTGGCGATGCAAACACCCAATCGCCCGGACCGGGGTATGGGCACATTTGCCGCCACGCAAAAAGCGACTCGGCAGTTTGCGCGTCCAACGGCACATCCTTTTGCGATGCCTCCGTTTTCGGTGCTCCTCCACCATCGCAACTACCGATCTCCGGACGTGAATGACCAGTTGCTCGAAATCCATGTCCTCCCAGCGGAGACCTATGAGTTCGCCGCGACGCAATCCGGTGAACGCGTCCAGTTCGATCATCATCCGTAGCCACGATTAACAACGCCCGAAACCATCGCCGCCGAACGAGCGACAGTGGAGCACATGCAGCGCGGACAGAACGCCGTCCGCCCATCATGAGCGAACAACGCGCCACGTCTGACGCCGCTGCTATGGAGTTCTTGAATCCGGCCCAGCGGCGGCAGCGGACTCAACCTCAACGGCCACGGAATTAGTTTCTAAGCGTTGCCGAAAGCAGATGTGGAGAGGCCGCTCATTACTAGTGCCGCATCGCCATCGGATTTATGAGCGCGCGAATGCCAGGAGCGGGGCGATGTCATGATCGTCGGCGGCATGCAAGGCGGCGATATAGCGCTGGCGCATGGTCCCGGCATCCTGTAGATTGGCGCTTCCCCACGAAAACCGCTCACCCCCGAACCTCATCACTAGAAGATCCGCAATGAGGCGGGCGTGGCGACCGTTGCCGTTCGGGAACATATGAATCTGCACCAGCCGGTGATGAAATCGTACCGCGACCTCGTCGGGCGGATATGTCCTGTACTCGATCCACGCCTTGGTGTCGTCAAGCAATTGGCGGAGCGCCACGGGAATCTCATGGAACGCAATCCCGAGATTGCGTTCGCTCATCCTGAACTTTCCCGCCCACCGCCATACGTCGCCGAACATCCGCCGGTGGAGTTCCTTGACGAATTTCTCGCTCAGCGGATCACGACGGCGGTTGAGCGCCCAGTCCTGCGCGCGCGAGATGTTCTCCTGCTCGGCTTCGTTCAGCTCGGGCCGATAGGCGATATGCGCGGGGATCAGGTCGCGCATTTCCTCCGGCGTCAGAGGTGTGGCATCGTCCGACTGCTCGAAAAGATCGTTCACGCGTTAATCCCAGAACAGCCGTGGATTCGTCTCGCGCACGATTTCATCGAGGCCCGCTTCGGCGCCCTTGGCGGGCACCTTCTGGCCCTCCAGCAACATCGAGTGCTCAACCGGCGCCCGCCGCCGCCGCACGAACGCCCGCGCCCGGTCGCGGACCGTCGTTTCCAGCGGTTTGTTGGGCAGGAGCGCATAGACAAGCGTGCAATCGAGCGCCTCGGCTACGCGGCGTAATGTCGCTAGCTCGATGGTGCCCTTTGCTTCCGACTGTTCGAGCGCCACTAGGGAAGGCTGCTTGATCCCCAGCCGCTTCGCGAGCTGCGCTGTTGACATGCCGAACGCCTCCCTGAGAGCCTTGATCCAGCCACGGACGGGTGGGGTATAGCGCTTTGCCGGCCCCAGTTCCCGGAAGCGTTCATCGAGGTGCGAGCGGGACTGAGCGGCAAGTCGGGCTTTTATCATCAGTTTACAGCCTATTGTCATTAGTTATTACGATAGACCATAACCTATCATTTGTAGTTGTGTCAATAGATTATGGATTATGGCTGGAGGCCGCACCCATACGCGATCACGACGAAAGCAGCTTTAATCGTCGGATTGAAATTCGCAATCTCCAAATCGGGTTTTTTAGCACGTCGCCGCGGCCAGGAATCTCAACATGGCATGTGGGCTGGCCGGCCTTCTAACAACCGCTGATGTTGCGTGTTTAGTTGGTGCGCGGTCCTGAATTCATTTTCGCCACTGGCATTCCACGCCGACGCTCCAATTGACATCCCGGTTGCCAATACTAGGATTCCAGCAGCGCCCGTAACTTATGAGCGTATCTGCGGCTCGACGTGACCATCGCTCCTCCAGCCAGTACGATGTCGTAAACCCCATCGAACATCGGACGAATCTCGCTAATGCAGGCACCGTTCACAATGGCCGACTTCCGCACGCGGATGAAGTGGTGTGGCGCGAGCTTCTCTTCCAGGTGCGCCATGGTTTCCCGCAACAGGTGACGGTCGCTGGCGGTGTGTATGCAGGCGTAGTTTCCCGTGGCTTCGATCCACAGCACGTTGGAAACGGGGACAAAGAAAATCCGCTTCTTGTCCTTCACCACAAAGCGTTCCAACGGGCGGAGACTACGGAGGGATTGGAGCAGTGGTGCGAGACCTCGATTTGCTTTCCCGCGCTGTTCGAGGACCTGGCGAGCGTGTACCAGGGCCTTGGCAAATCGCTCCTTATCGAACGGTTTCAAGAGATAGTCGACCGCATGCACTTCGAATGCCCGGATGGCGTGCGCATCGTGAGCTGTGGCGAAGATATATACAGGAGCGGGGACGGCCGCTGGCTCTACGTTTTCGATGACTCCAAAACCATCCAGATCAGGCATCTGCACATCGAGAAAAACGATGTCGGGATGAAGTTCGTTGATCTGCCCCACCGCGCTGATTCCGTTCGCCGCCTCGCCTACGACTTCAATGCCGTCGTGTTCGGCCAGATAGCGACGGATACCGCGCCGGGCGATCGGTTCGTCATCGACGATGAGGACTCGTGTCTTCAATGCGAACTCCGCAGTGGAATGGTGATGATGGCCTCACAGCCTCGACCGTCGCCGCCGCTGAGTTCCAGCGATGACTGGTCCCCGTAGAGTTGTTTCAAGCGTGACTGGACATTGCTGAGTCCGAGGCCGAACCGCAGGAGCGACGCCGGTGCCGGTCCAGGGCCATCATCGCGGACGCGGAGCCAAACTCTGCCATCGTGGAGTTTGGCAGCGATCTCCAGCCGGCTTGCGGTGGAGTCGACGCTGAAGCCATGCTTGATGGCGTTCTCAACCAGCGGCTGAAGGGCCAGGCTCGGTACATAGACTCCGAGAAGATCAGGCGGTATGTCCATGTGCACGTTCAGGCGATCATGAAAGCGTGTCTGTTCGATCTCCAGATACTTGCCGACGAACTCGAGTTCGCTTTGCAAGGTGATCTCGTTCTCCCGGCGTTCGAGGGCCATGCGGAGCAGGTCGCCGAGGCTGACCAGCAGACGGCCCGCAGCATCGACGTCTTCCTGCATCAGAACACCGATGGCATGAAGGCTGTTGAATAAAAAGTGCGGATGCAGCTGGCTCTTGAGATTCTCAAGTTCTGCATGGGAGAGCTGCGTCTCCAGTTGCGCTGCTATCGTCTGGCGCTCCATCGCAACCTGGTAAAAGTGCATCGACTGGTACAAGCCCACCACTAACCAGTATGTGAGTATGCCGGTAAAGCTCATGAAAAGAACACCGACTCCGAACGACGAAAGAAAGTGGTGCACGTCAGGACCCTTGATGTGAAAAACAAACCGGAGAAGTCCAAGGATCAGAAAGTATTGGCTGACCGATGCCAGGGGAGCCATCATGAGCGACACGATTGTGTGGAGCGCTATGTGACGTGCAAGCCTCGGCCCCATCAACGGGAACCGTTTGGCAAGACAGATCACAAGCGGTGTGCACACCGCCCATATGTACCATTCGACAAGTTCGAGCGCACCCTCGATCACCCAGTGGACCTGCGAACCCCGCACCTTTTCCACCACGATCTGTTGCGCGGCAAACAACAGCGCCACAATCGTCCACCCACACAGGATCAAAATCCATTTCTTCCGTCCCTTGTCTGGCGTGGCTTGTAGCAATCGGTGTTGACCCTCCGGCATGGATTATAGCTGTAGCGTCGAAGGAGATATCCCGGAACACAGAGCCGTCGAGAGCTCCAAATGCCTTTTGACAGCTAATTCCTGCCCCTTGCCTCATCGCGGACACCGCATGTCACTTTTCCTGCAAATATTGGTTCTTCGCGACATATGTTCAGCGAGCAGGACCATTCAGGTTGAGGTAAAGGAGTTTTTCATGAAGAAGATTTTGACGCAGTACGGAGCGTATGTACTCGCGGTCGCTCTGATGATGCCGTTGGCGCAGGCGCAGCCGACAAAAATCCAGGCGGCCTTCGGAGACGATGCCGGAACGCTCTCCGACAAATTCACCGGACTCGCGCGCGTTATGTCGGGCAAGTACGACTGGAAGCCCGGCCAGGGCGTTCGCTCCGTCGCCGACGTCTTCAACCTGATCGTTAAGGAGAATGGACTGCTCGCTGATGCTCTCTCGGGCACACCGAATAAGGGGGCACCGCCGGCGCCCATCACCGATCCGGAGAAAATGCAGGAAGCTCTGAAGGCTTCTTACGCCGATCTGCAAGAAGCGATTACGGGGCTTTCCGACAATGACCTGCAGGCGCCGGTGAAACTGTTCGGAAGAGACATGACGAAGCAGGGCGCGCTGATGCTGATTCTCTTAGATCAACACGAGCATCTGGGGCAGTCGATCGCGTACGCGCGCACCAACGGCGTGGTTCCGCCCTGGTCTAAGTAGGAGCGCCGCGCGCGGTCTGGCCCGGTTCTCATCGCATAGCGCACCGGTTGACTGAATAAATCGTTGACTGAATAAAACAAGGAGATGATCTCGTGATTCGTAGCTGCAATCTTATATTGTGTTGTTTTCTTGCGGGACTGACGCTCAATGCGAGCGCACAGCAGTCTGCTCCTGCCGCATCTGCGCCGCCTCCGCCAGTGGGAACACTTGCAGGGCATCCAGACTGGCCTGCGGCAAAGAACCCCGGCGACGTGGACACTGTGGACCACCTCCTCGCAACGCTCTATGACGTGGTCTCCGGCCCAGCCGGACAACGCGACTGGGACCGCTTCCGCGCATTGTTTTTGCCCGACGGGCGGATTGTCTCACTTGTTCCGGAATCTGCGGCCACGAAGGATAGACCGGCGCGCAAGGGCGATGCGATTTTCCTAACCCCCGACATGTTCGCGCAGCAGAATGATTCCTACTTCAAGACGAACAGTTTCTTCGAGCGCAGCATCGCGAACCGCGTTGAGGAGTTTGGCAATCTTATCGAGGTGTGGAGCACATCCGAAATCCGGGACGCGAAGGACGATGTCCAGCCATCCTCGCGAGGCATCGATTCGTTCCAGATTGTGCACGCTCACGGACGCTTCTGGATCGCCAACCTTCTCTTTGATCATGAGCGACCAGGGGTGACGCTGCCCGAGAAATACCTGAAAACGCCCGGGCTATGACGATAGCGCTTACCAGAGTCCCGCAACAGCGACCGTTATCTTCACCGAAGCCAGCCTTCCAGACGCTCCTTTATGGTGGATCTCCGCCAAAGTCTCGGGCAGCGATGGCGGGGAGGCGAGCTTGATTTCGCCACTCTGAAGTGGCCCCACTTCGATCATTACATTTGGCCCCACCTTAACCGACAGATCGGCCTACCCTGTCTAGTGCCCAAAAAACTCATGGTAACTGTCATGATGAGGTTACGCTAAGCGCCCAGTAGTCCGAGAGGGTGGATGCGCCAACTTGTCGCTCTTGCGCCGCAGTAGAAGAAAACTCGGTCAGTGTGGAGCGGTGTGACATCAGACGGCCTCCATCTGGTGCGGATTCGTGTGCCGTACCGCAATAGATCGCGAGTCGAAATGCGGAATCCCAAGTTCGCCATCTTCCGCTCGATGAGGCGAGAGTAAACGTGCCGTGAAGACTGTCCCGGCGATTACGTAGACGAAAGTGACACAAGTCCACATGAGCGCACCGGCGCACTGCTGGTCTTCGAGAGCAGATAGGCCAAAGGAGTTGGGGGAAGACAAAAACACTGGGTAAACCACCCGCTCGCAAAAGACCAGAAATCCGGAGAGAATATCGCAGGGTAATGTGGCCAGAAACAGGTTCAAGAGTATCGAGGATTCCGGCCATTTCAAGCTTTTCGGCAACGGCCGGATTACAGGCGACCAGAATAGAATCCCCGTTGCGAGGAACGACGCTTGCTCGATCCCGTGGTATATTTGCGATCGCATGCCGAGCATAAACACCGAAGGAATATGCCACACCACTAATGTTCCGACTGCGGCGAGCCAGCAAAATACCGGATGCACTGGCAAGCTTGCCAGTAACTTTCGATGCATGCCAAGCAAGATCAACGGAGGCGCGAGCGTCATGAGAAGGAGATGTTGAATCATGTGCGCCGTAAGCAACTCGTGATCGAGTTCAGCCAGGGGTGAAGCCGTTGCAATCCAGATGAGCAACAGGCCGAATGCGAAACTGCCGGCGCGCCAGCCCGCAATCTTGGTCATGCTCGCGCCAGCGAAGGCGTTGCCATCCCCCCAGATACACGACTGCAACAAGGATCAAAACGCTAGAGATCCAGAACGACCCGGACGCGCTGTGATGAATGTGGGGCATCATCGGCAGCCTATGGTTGAGTCCCGGACGTTTTCACTTGGCCGTTGCTGAGTACCAGATCGCGTGCGGCATCGCGAGCCGCGCCTTGTCCTGCTGGATGCAAGGTTTCAAGAAAAGCTACGAGCGCCGTAGTCTCCGCCGGGCTCAAGTTGTTCCCATAAGCAGGCATGTTTCCGCCGCCTTGAATCACCTGCCGAATGAGTTGATCCTGCGTCAGCCGCACCGCAACGCTGTCCAAGGCTGGCCCTCTTTGTCCGCCCGTGTCGCCAAGAGTTCGAGCTGTCCGATGTTTTCATGGTTTTGCTCCCTTCCACCTGGGGTCGTTGGCTTGGCAGCACATTACACGACGCACGCGCGGCACTGCGAGAAGTACCTTCGCTCTTTATCCATTCTCATCTGTTCGCGCACCAGTGTTCCCCCTCGCTAGGCTCGGGAACCGGAACATCTTCGAGTCGCCCAACGGTGGCCCGAACGCAGCAAAATGCGACAGACTCAGTATCTTAGCACTCACGCTTGTCCAATCTGCACCTGGCGTGCCAACTAAAATCCCAGCAAAATTGGTGAACGTTGTCGAAGAAAGCTGCGGGGTTGGCGCTAGAAGATGCAGGTGAAATCGGGAAGGAGGACGGCTGAAATCCGATGCCGTCGACATGCGGACACTGCGTCGGCCACAGGACATCTTATCGGACCTCCGCCATGGAAAGTGTGAGGCTTGTTACCTTGTGGTGGATTGGATAGCATCGTGCATCTACGGAAGCAGCCGGAAGTTATTCGGCATATTTCCCAGCATGTGGTTGGGCGGAGGGAACCATGGCAAAGGCTCTTTTTCTTCTGATATTGATTGCGGCCACACCCTTGATCGGATACCCGCAGGAGCCAGCAAGTCAATATGTCTCACCGTCGGACCCAATAATTTGGTAAGAATATACTTGGTCCCGTGAACCGCGAGCTCCGCCAGATCTTGTTGACCTTCGGCCAAGGGAAATCATGCGAACTAGGAACTAGGGGCGAAATCTAATGCGAATGAGCTCCTCTTAGCTGAGGTTTCCGAATCTTGCATGAAGAAAATTGGGTTCCTCTCTTTCGGTCATTGGACACCTTCACCACACTCAGGAACGCGGTCGGCGGCCGATGCGCTTCTGCAGTCTATTGACCTCGCTGTGGAGGCCGAGCGCCTGGGAATGGATGGTGCCTACTTCCGGGTTCATCATTTCGCGCAACAACTGGCGTCACCGTTCCCGCTACTCGCGGCGGTGGGCGCCAGAACGCGCAAGATCGAAATTGGCACCGCCGTGATCGACATGCGGTACGAGAATCCTCATTACATGGCGGAGGACGCCGGAGCTGCGGATCTGATCGCTGGCGGCCGATTGCAGCTAGGAATCAGCCGCGGCTCTCCCGAGCAGGTGATCGACGGGTGGCGCTACTTTGGCTACAGCCCGAATAAAGGCGAGGACGACGCAGAGATGGGCCGCCGGCATGCCGAAGAAGTTTTTGAGTTGCTGCGCGGCAAGGGCTTCGCGAAGCCTAACCCACGTCCAATGTTTCCCAATCCGACCGGGCTTCTGCGCTTGGAGCCATACTCTGCAGGATTGCGGGATCGAATCTGGTGGGGGTCTGCTTCCAACGCGACGGCGGAATGGGCTGCCAAGCTGGGAATGAACATGCAGACCTCAACCCTCAAGTTCGACGAGACTGGCGAGCCGCTTCACATCCAACAAACCGCCCAGATTCGCGCCTTTCACGCCGCCTGGATGAAAGCTGGTCACTCGCGTACTCCGCGCGTTTCCGTTAGTCGCAGTATTTTTCCGTTGATCGATGACCGTGATCGCGGCTATTTCGGGCGAGGGTCTGAGGAAAGGGACAAAATCGGGTTCCTTGACGAAAACACGCGCGCGGTCTTCGGCCGCAGCTATGCTGCCGAGCCAGATGTTCTCATCGAGCAACTGAGGAAAGACACGGCAATCGCGGAGGCCGACACGCTCTTGCTAACCATTCCAAATCAACTTGGCGTTGCCTACAATGCGCATGTCATGGAGGCAATTCTGACTACGGTTGCCCCGGCCCTCGGTTGGCATTGAATCAGCGCAGCGCAGTTTCCGAAAGAACGGTCAAGCCCGCCAGTCGGCCAGGGGACAGCAGCAGCTGACTTGTGCCGGCCACCGGCACATTGCTGCCCGACCCCTGGCGCGCTATTCTGCGGGGTCGTAGTTAAGGTTTTGCCCGAGCCATCGCTCGACTTCCCCCAGGCTCATTCCTTTGCGCTTGCTATAGTCGGCGACCTGGTCCCGGTCGATCTTGCCGAGGCTGAAATATCGCGATTCGGGATGCGCGAAGTAGAGTCCGCTTACGCTTGATCCGGGCCACATGGCAAATGATTCCGTGATCAGCATTCCGGTATTTGCTCGCACGTCGAGCAAACGCCAAAGTGGACCCTTTTCGGTATGATCGGGGCAAGCCGGATAACCCGCTGCTGGCCGGATGCCACGATATTTCTCTTTAATAAGATCCTCGTTGCTCAACCCTTCCCCACAACCGTAACCCCATTCAGCCCGCGCTCGTTTATGCAGACATTCCGCGAACGCTTCAGCCAGGCGGTCGGCGAGAGCCTCTGCCATGATCGCACTATAGTCGTCATGCTTGGCCCTGAAGCTGTCGCAAAGTTCTTTCAGCCCAATGCCAGTGGTGACCGCGAACGCGCCAATATGATCGAGCAGCCCGGTTTCCTTTGGGGCGATGAAGTCAGCGAGAGAGCGGCAGGGTTCACTGCCTTCTCGATTTGATTGTTGACGCAGGAAGTGGAATCGTTCGAGTACCTTCTCGCGTTTATCGTCTGCATAGAGTTCGACATCGTCGCCCACGGCGCTGGCAGAAAACAATCCGTATACGCCCCTGGCTGAAATCAATTTCTTCTCAATAATGGCATCCAGAAGAGCATTGCCTTCACTGAAAACTTGGCGCGCCTGCGAACCTTGTTCCGAGTGTTCGAGAATACGGGGATAAATTCCTTTCAGTCCCCAGGTGTGGAAGAATGGGCTCCAGTCGATGAATTCGCGCAGCGTCGCCAGAGGGAAGTCATTCAGCACGCGGACACCAGTGAATGAAGGTGCGGGCAAGTCTTCCACGCGCCAACGGATCGGAGTCCGCCTTCTCCGGGCTTCCTGAAGCGAGACCACGCTTAGCCTGGGCGCGGAATGGGCCTTGCGCAACGCCTCGTAATCGGCGCGATGCTGGGCCACGAACCCGGACTTACCCTCGTCGCTCAGAAGGCTGGTCGTGACCGGGACCGCTCGGCTAGCGTCAAGTATGTGGACCACCGGCTCGCTGTAATGTGGCGCGATCTTTACTGCCGTGTGCGCCCGGCTGGTGGTTGCTCCTCCGATCAGCAAAGGCAACTTGAAACCCTGACGCTCCATTTCGCGAGCCACATGCACCATCTCGTCAAGCGAGGGCGTGATCAGGCCGCTCAGTCCGATCATGTCCGCCTTCTCCGCCCTGGCGCGTTCAAGAATTTTTTCGCAGGGCACCATCACGCCCATGTCGATGACTTCGTAGTTATTGCAGGCGAGGACCACCCCGACAATGTTTTTGCCGATATCGTGCACGTCGCCTTTGACCGTCGCCAGTACGATTTTTCCCTGCGCCTTCACCAACTCGCCGGCCGCAGCCCTCGCTTCTTTCTCGGTTTCCATGTAGGGAGTAAGGTGGGCCACGGCTTTCTTCATCACCCGGGCAGACTTGACCACCTGGGGCAGGAACATCTTCCCAGCTCCAAATAGATCGCCGACCACACTCATGCCTGCCATCAGCGGGCCCTCGATGACCAATAGAGGACGGCCGAGTTTGACCCGGGCTTCCTCGGCGTCAGCTTCAATATAGGTGTCGATCCCTTTAACCAATGCATGGGAGAGACGCTCTTCGACCGTGCCGTTACGCCATTCTTCGGCCTTCTTCTCACTGACTGCCTTGCCGACGCCCTTCAGCTTTTCACCGTGTTCAACCAGTCGCTCGGTGGCGTCAGGACGGCGATTCAGCAACACGTCCTCAACTAACTCCTTTAGTTCAGGCTCAATCTCTTCATACACCTCGAGCATGCCGGCATTCACGATGCCCATGTCCATGCCGGCGGCGATGGCGTGATAAAGAAACGCGGAGTGAATGGCTTCGCGGACCTGGTTATTGCCGCGAAAACTGAATGAGATGTTAGAGACGCCTCCGCTCACTTTCGCGTGCGGCAGATTCGCCTTGATCCAACATGTGGCGTTGATGTAGTCGACCGCGTAGTTGTTGTGCTCCTCCATGCCCGTGGCAACCGTGAGGATGTTGGGGTCGAAGATGATGTCTTCCGGTGGGAACCCCACTTCGTCAACGAGAATGCGATAAGCTCGCTCGCAGATGCGGATTTTATCGTCATAACTGGCAGCCTGGCCCCGTTCGTCGAAGGCCATTACAACCACCGCCGCGCCATATTTCAGAACTTTCGCGGCGTTCTCTCGAAACTTCTCTTCGCCCTCCTTCAATGAAATTGAATTGACGATCCCCTTGCCTTGCAAGCACTTCAAACCGGCTTCGATGACCTCCCATTTCGAGGAGTCCACCATGAAGGGTACCTTGGCGACTTCCGGCTCACTCCCCAGCAATTGCAGGAAGCGCGTCATCGCCACCACGCCATCGATCATGCCTTCGTCCATACAGATGTCGAGGACATTCGCTCCATTTTCGACCTGCTGGCGAGCGACGCTTACAGCGTCTTCATATTTGCCTTCTTTAATCAGCCGGGCGAACTGGGGCGAACCGGCGACATTGGTCCGCTCCCCGATCATGATGAAGACGCCGGTCTGCTGGGTGAAGGGCTGAGATCCTGAAAGACGCAGTGGCTTTACCTTCGCAGGCTGGGGCGCATTCGCGCCTTCGGATTCGCTCACGCGCGGCTCTCAATCCCGGTTTGCCGAGTCTCGGTCTGGGAAGCGAACGATTCCTCGATTGGCAGCGTCCCCCGCTTTCGCGGAGGTCGGCCTTCAAGCGCTTTCGCGATTGCCGCAATGTGCTCGGGAGTGTTGCCGCAGCAGCCGCCCGCAATGTTAATCAACCCACCCGCCGCGAATTCACCCAGATAGCGTGCCATGTCCTGCGGCCCCAGATCGAAGCCAGTTTCCGACAGCGGGTTCGGCAATCCGGCGTTGGGATAACAGGAGATTGCCACGTCCGCCTTCTCCGCAAGTTCTTCCAGAAACGGATACATAAGATCCGGACCGAGCGAGCAGTTGAGGCCCACCGACACCGGTTTCACGTGCCGCACCGCGTTCCAGAAGGCCTCAGTCGTCTGCGCCGAAATCATCGTCTCGCCGCCGCGGCCCACCGCCGCCGAGATCATGACCGGTAGTTCTTTGCCATCCTTATCGAACACCTCGCGGATGGCCACAAGGGCGGCCTTGGCATTCAGAGAATCGAAGATAGTCTCGACCAGGAGCATGTCCACGCCCCCCGCGATCAGAGCTTGTATCTGTTGCGTGTATGCGGTTTTAACCTGATCGAACGTGACCACACGAAAACCCGGATCGTCGGCATCGGGCGAGTTCGAGAGAGAGACGGTCAGCGGCCCAATCGCTCCCGCCACAAACCGCTGACGCGAGGTTGCGGTTCCGACACGGTCGGCCCATTCGCGGCATTGCCGTGCCGATTGCTCATTGATATCCCAGGCCAGAGTGCCCAGAAACGAATCATCGACGACTTTTTGGTAGAACGCGGGATCCTTGCGCCCGCCGCGCTCCCGCGGATCGTCAACAAAGAATTCGCTCTGGGTGATGCTGGTTGCTCCGAAGGTATTGGTCTCAATGATGTCCGCCCCGGCCTCCAGAAAGCGCCGATGGATGTCGCCAATCATTTCGGGCTTAGTCAGCGAGAACAGGTCCCCATTATTGAGGAGGCTCTTCGTCGCGCCCTTGAACCGCTCCCCACGGATATCGGCCTCCGTCATGCCATAGGTGCGAATGGTCGTGCCCATCGCTCCATCGATGATGGCGATGCGGTTCTCTAAAATCTTTCCCAGAGGATGCTGGAGCACTTTCTTCATGTCTTTTTGATGACCTAAATCAGTCTTCGATTCCGCCCTAACTTCGCGATAGCCGCTAAAATACACTTCTTTATTATAGCGATTCAGCATACGATCACCCTCTAGCGCCTGTAATCATTGAGGGTATCGTGTGGCGTTAAACCTGCTGCACACGGAGCCGAGTCCCGATGTCTATTCGCTGGCTGGCAGTATCCTGTTTTTTTCTCAGTGCTTTGCCAAAGCGAATTGCGCGACCAAATGCAATTTTCTGTATCTAACCAGATCAACGGCGCCCAAAAATCTGTTTAACTACTTCTTCGCCCGAAAAATAGACACCTCGAAAAATAGACGCAAACATGCTAAAGCCGATTCTGTTGAGCGTGGATGACGATACCGATGTTTTGCGGGCGATCGAGCGCGATCTTCGTTCCCAGTACGGCGCTGAGTATCGCGTCATTGGAAGCGATTCGCCCGAAGGCGCCCTCGACCTGCTGAAGCAGTTGAAGGTTCGCAATGACACTGTTGCCCTACTTCTCGCCGATCAGCGCATGCCCCGCATGGACGGAGTCGAGTTCCTCCAGCAAGCGATGGGAATCTATCCGGGTGCGAAGCGGGCGTTGCTTACCGCCTATGCGGATACCAATGCAGCGATTAGCGCCATCAATCATGCCAGCATTAATTATTTTTTCTTGAAGCCGTGGGACCCTCCCACGGAACACTTGTATCCCCAGTTGGATGATTTACTCGATGACTGGCAAGCCTCCTTCCGGCCCACTTTTCAGGGGATTCGCGTATTGGGAACGCGTTGGTCGCGGCGGTCCTACGAGTTGCGCGACTTCCTCGCCCGCAATCATGTTCCCTACCAGTGGATCGACGTCGAGCTTTCTGCCAATGATCTGGAGGTTAAGCAGCTTCTGGAAGCGCTTGGCCCCGAAGCTTCCAGTCTGCCGGTAGTGCTTTTTCCCGACGGCACAAAACTTCTTGAGAGTGTGCCGGCGGATGTAGCGCAGAAAGTTGGCCTGCGAACCCGGGCCCAAACCAATTTCTACGACTTGGCGATTGTGGGCGGTGGTCCGGCGGGTCTGGCCGCGGCAGTGTATGGCGCCTCCGAGGGTTTGCACACCGTAATGATTGAGCGCGAGGCCCCCGGTGGTCAGGCTGGCATGAGCTCGCGCATCGAAAACTATCTCGGATTTCCCACTGGGCTAAGTGGCGGCGATTTGGCGCGGCGCGCCGTGGTGCAGGCTCAGCGCTTCGGAGTAGAGATCCTGTCGCCGCAGGAAGCGGTGGGCGTGCGGCTGGAAGGGCCGTATCGCATCATCAAGCTTGCCGATGGAAATGAGATTTCCTGTCATGCGCTGATGATCGCAACCGGCGTGCAATGGCGTCGGCTCCAGGCGCCGGGAATCGACCGGCTGCAAGGCTCTGGAATTTATTATGGCGGCGGTGCCACGGAAGCCCTGTCTTGCAAGGGCGAGATCGTCTATGTCGTTGGAGGAGCAAACTCCGCGGGACAGGCGGCCATGAACTTTGCCCGCTATGCCGAGAAGGTTATCATTCTCGTGCGGGGTGAATCTCTTTCCAGCACCATGTCGCAATATTTAATCGATCAGGTTCAAGAAACGCCCAACATTCAATTGTGGAGTCATGCCAGCGTGGCTGAGGCCCATGGCGACAGTCATCTGGAAGGGATCTCCATTCTCTGCTCCGATAGCGGGAAGCTGGAACGCGTACCCGCAAGCGCCATGTTTATTTTTATTGGCGCGTTGCCGGGAACGGATTGGCTTGCGGGCATCGTCGAACGCGATGAGCGTGGCTTCCTGCTAACCGGTCCTGATCTTATCCGCGACAGTCAACAGCCAAAGGGATGGACCCTCGAACGCGATCCGTTTCTGCTTGAGACCAATGTTCCTGGCATTTTTGCTGTGGGAGATGTGCGCCATGGTTCCATCAAAAGAGTCGCTTCCGGCGTCGGAGAAGGCTCGGTGGCAGTGCAGTTCATCCATCAATATCTGAGCAAGGTGTAAATGGTCGATAAATCCGAACTACTTCGCGTCCCCATCTTCGCCGATCTGCCCGAAGACCAGATCGAATGGTTTCTCAGCCAATCCGAGGAGTTGAATCTCAAGGCGGGTGAAGCCTACTCGCGCCCGGGCGATCCCGCAGACGCGATGTTCGTAGTCCTCGAAGGCAAGCTTCAAGCCCGCGGCGAGCTTAACGGCGAGACTTTTGCTTTTGATCTGGAGCCGGGCGATGTTACGGGAATCCTCCCTTATTCGAGGATGAAGCAATTTACCGTGGGCGGCCGCGCCGAGACTGCTAGCCGCGCCCTAAAATTTCAGGCTTCACAATTTCCAGAATTAATCCAAAAAATGCCGGAGCTGACCAAGCGCCTGGTTGGCCTGATGTCTGACCGGATTCGCGAAACCACGCGCCTCGAACAGCAGCGGGACCGGTTGGCCTCTCTGGGAAAGCTTTCTGCTGGACTGGCGCATGAGCTGAACAATCCAGCTTCCGCTGCGAAGCGCGCTGCCAGCCAGTTGCGGCACATGCTGAAAAAGATCAGAGATGCGAGCGTCGAGTTGGGGAAGCGCGATCTCTCTCCGGCGCAGAAGTTAGAGATCGAGAAGCTGGAATCCTCATTCACACAAACCGATGTTGTTCCACCCGATCCACTCACCATCAGCGATCTGGAAGAGCAGATCGATTCTTTGTTGCGCAGTCATGGACAGAACGATTTGTGGCAGCTGGCCGCTGGGCTCGCCCGACGCAACATCCAGCCTGAGGTGGTCGAATCGCTGTTCTCCAAGCTGGATGCGGAAACCGCGCGGGCCGCTCTGGTCAGAATCGCCGCCTCGGTGGAGATTGCAACCTTGCTGCACGAGATCGAGAGCAGCACCTCGAGAATATCGGATTTGGTCGGCGCCATTAAGGAATACACCTACATGGACCAGGCTCCGGTGCAGAACGTAGACGTAATCAAAAGCCTGGAGACCACGCTGACCATCCTGAATCACAAACTGAAACGCGGCGTAACCGTGCAGCGCGATTATCAACCCATCCCGCTTCTGGTGAATTCGTTTGGAAGCGAACTCAACCAGATCTGGACCAATATTATCGATAACGCAATTGACGCTATGCACGGAAGCGGCGAGTTGCGCATTCGAACCTACAAAGACGACGATTGTGTCGTGATTGAAATCGCCGATAATGGCCCCGGAATCCCGGAGGAAGTGCTGCCTCACATCTTCGAACCTTTTTTTACCACCAAGGGAGTGGGAGAAGGCACGGGACTGGGCTTGGATACGGTCCAGCGGATTGTGAAGAAGCATCGAGGAAATATTCAGGTTAATTCCAAGCCTGGCAGTACGTGTTTTCAGATTCTGCTGCCGCTGGCCGAATCCACGGGTGCCACTCACGGTGAGGGCGCGTCAAAGAGGTAAGCAAAAAAGATAGCGAAGGAAAACAGCGAACATGTTTGAAAGCATTCTCTGCCAGGTCACGGAATACAACCCGGAGGTTCTTGAATCCCTGATTGGCCTGGCCGTCGAGATTGCACGCGAGGGCAGGGAAGGCAGGCGCATCGGCACTCTCTTCACGCTGGGCGATGAAGATGCCGTGCTGGCCAAATCGCGCGCTTTGATTTTGGATCCATTGATGGGTCACCCTGAATCTTCCCGTCGCCTCGACAATCTCAACCTGCGGGGCACCATCAAGGAACTGGCGCAATTAGACGGCGGATTCGTAGTGAGCCACGGCGGAGTCGTCCTCTCCGCCTGCCGGTACCTGGACGCGGTTGCGGCGCAAGTCGACGTTCCGCTAGGGTTGGGCAGCCGCCACATTGCCGCGGCGAACATGAGCGCCGTAACCAAGGCGGTCGGCATCGTGGTTTCCGAGAGTTCCGTGGTCCGGCTTTTCTGTCACGGACACCTTGTGGCTGAGATCATTCCTGAACTTTGGATGACGGACCACGCTGCCCATCTTCGTGATGGCGCGCAACGCGAGCAATTCGGCGAGTTGACGGTGTTAACGCCAAATCCGCGATAGACCAATCATTTCTTCACCGCAATTCCCAGTTCCTTCAATTGCTTCTCACTGACTGGCGTGGGCGCATCCACCATCAAATCAACTGCTCTCGCGGTCTTGGGGAAGGGAATCACTTCCCGCAGGCTTTCGGCTCCGGCGAGAATCATCACAATGCGGTCGAGTCCCAACGCAATCCCTCCATGCGGAGGCGTGCCGTATTCCAGCGCCTCCAGAAAGAATCCGAAGCGGCTGCGGGCTTCTTCATCGCTCATTCCGAGAGCGCGGAAGATTTTGCTCTGAATATCCTGCCGGTGAATACGAATCGAGCCCGACCCCAGTTCGGTGCCGTTCAACACCACGTCGTAAGCCAGCGCCCGCACTGCACTCAGCGGCGATTGCGGATCGTTCACCGACTCCACGCCCGCTTCGAGCAGCTTCATGTCTTCTTCATGCGGCGAGGTAAAGGGATGGTGCGCCGCCATCCACTGCTTCTCGCCTTCGTCCCACTCGAACATGGGAAAATTGGTAACCCAAAGAAAACGAAAATCATGGGCTGGGTCTCCGGTCTTTTTGAAAATGCCGTGCCGGTCGGAATATTTTTGCGCCAGCGCCAACCGCAACAATCCTGCCGACGCATAAATCGCCAACTCCTGCGGCGTGACTTTGCGATGTGCCGGCATGGCCGTTTGTGGCCCGGATTGCGCAGAGCCCGCTACCAGCACAACCAGATCGCTCTCTTCGATGCCAGCCTTTTTCGCGATCGCCGCGGCTGCATCCGGAAACTTGTTACCGATCCGTTTGAAGTCTTCGAAAATCTTCGCTCCGCCTTTGGAGTGGAACATGGGCTTAATGTCATCGCGTTCTTTACGCGACAGTTCGCCAACCTTGGGCGTGCGAATCGCGATCACCGGAAGGTTCGCATTGATCGCCAGCTCCTGCAGATTTTCCGGTGTGAAGCAATCGCTTACATTGGTGAATGGCGGCAGCCTCAGATCGGGCTTGTCGATGCCGTACAGCCGAATGGCTTCGTCATAATCCATGCGCGGAAATGGTGTTTTAATATCGGACCCGGCGGCGCGGAACGCTGCGGTAAGAAATCCCTCGACTACCTCCCACACCCGTTCCGGCTGCGGATAAGTCATCTCCAGATCGATCTGGGTAAACTCCGGCTGGCGGTCGGCACGCAGATCTTCATCGCGGAAACAGCGCACGATCTGAAAGTATTTGTCGAAGCCGGAAATCATCAGAATCTGCTTAAACATCTGCGGCGACTGCGGCAGCGCATAAAAAGTCCCCGTCTGCACCCGGCTGGGGACAAGGTAATCCCGCGCGCCCTCGGGAGTGGACCGTGTCATGAACGGAGTTTCAATCTCAAGAAAAGCCTGCGACGAAAGATAATCCCGGATCGCTTTCGCCACTCTGTGGCGCGTCTCGATGTTGAACTGCATTACCTCGCGGCGCAAATCGATATAGCGATACTTCAGCCGCGTCTCCTCGTTGGTGAGCGCGGTGTCCGAAGGCAGGAATGGTGGAAGCTTCGATTCGTTCAGAATGCGCAACTCTTCCGCCACGAGTTCCACCTCGCCGGTGGCCATATTGGAATTGATCGTGCCCCCATCGCGCAGCTTCACCGTGCCAATCACGGCGATGACGTATTCATTGCGTAAGGTCTCCGCTTTCTTGTGGAGAGCGGCGTCGCGCTCGGCATTGATGACAACCTGCGTCACGCCGGTACGGTCGCGCAGATCGATGAACAGCAGGTTGCCGTGATCGCGCCGCCGGTTGACCCACCCCATGAGCACGGCTTTCTTGCCAGCGTCGGCGCTACGCAGAGCGCCGCACATATGAGTACGTCGGAGGTCGCCTAGAAAATCGAGCAAAGTTTGTCCTTAGAATGAGACATGACACGAGTGTTGAACCATTTGATTATAGGAATCAAAGATTATAAATGGTGAGGCTTCATGAACGCCCGGAGCAAGTGCCGTGCACTTTTCGCCAGGGATAAGTAGCGGCTAAACGGGACTCTGACTCTTCCGCCCCACGGCCGAAACTACCAGTCGCCCCAGTGCTCCGGGGTTGTCTGATGGAATTTCAGCTTCCACTGGCCGCCCTGCTTTGTCCAGACCGAGGTGAAATGCTGGTAGCGCGGGGGAGGACCTTGATCCTCTTCGGGTGCTTCGCGAACGATCGCATCATAGGTGACGATGGCGCCATTATCGCCGAGCGGAACGACCTCCATGTCATAGGGCGTCAGCTCCACCAGGTCAGCATCACCCAGGTTACCTGCGGCTTCCCCGCCCTGGAGCAGTTGGCCATCAATGCCCACCAGGGAAAAATCAGAGGTGAGAGTGCGCTTGAAAAACTCACCGTCATCTTTCTTCTTGGCTTCGATCAAGCTCCTCTCATTGGCGATGGCTGTCTGTTCCAACGTGGCCGGAACCGAAGGCACTTTCGAAGTTCCCGCCACAGCATCGAATGGAACGGCTAGACAGTAAAGAATTACGAAAGACAGCCAATAAAGTTTCACAGTGCCTCCTCGTGGATGGAACTAAGCCGGCAAAGCCAGTCATAAAAAGCTACAGCGAAATTCACACCGAGACGCCAGGCAGGCCGTCGATACTGTGTTTATTCTTGCGCTCGCGATATGCTTTAAGCCCCTCTGCGCCCTGTTTGCGGGCCCAAAGGGTGAGCTGCTCGCGCTCGCCTTCATATTGGAAGCGGGGAACACCGTAGCCGCAGGAATCGGTAACGCGGGTGAGTTCGACCACGATGATCGAGCGCGGGTTTTCGTGAGCCGGGAACTTCTCTGCCAGGGCTGCAAATTCCGCCTGCTGCGGCTCGACCACGCAGCCATGGCCGTACAACCGAAGAATATTTGGCGGTCCCTGAAAGGCGCAGAACATCAGCACGATCCGCCCGTTCTCCTTGAGGTGAGCGATGGTTTCGACGCCGCTTCCGTTGAAATCGAGGTAGGCGACCGTGTTCGGGCCGAGAATGCGAAATGTGTCGAGACCTTTGGGCGAGAGGTTCACGTGGCCTGCGGCGGCGAGGGGTGCGGACGCGACGAAGAAAATTTGCTGGGCCTCGATAAAGCGTTGCGCGGAGTCGTCAAGAGTGGAGCGAGTCATACCCATGGCTAGCCTCGAATCCTCTCCGGCAAATCGGCGCGTGGCACCGAAACCTGCTCACCGGTCGCCAGGTTCTTCAGCGCGAACGCCTCCGCCTTCACTTCGTTTTCGCCGACAATCAAAATGTACTTCGCTCCGGCCTTGGTCGCCGCTTCGAAGGATTTCTTCAGCCGGAACGTCTCGTCCCCTAGATCGACGATGAGGTCTTGACCTCGCAATTCGCGCGCCAGCCGCGCCGCTTCTGCATTCATCCCGGCGCCCAGCGGGGCGACATAAACATCAGGTTTCTTCACCACACTTTCTGCGGGAACAATTTCCTGCAGCGACATCACCAGCCGGTCCTCACCGATAGCGAAGCCGATTCCCGGCGCCGGCGGACCGCCGAGCGCCTCGGAAAGCCCATCATAGCGGCCGCCGCCGAGAATTGCATTCTGCGCCCCGAGCGCGCCGTGAGTGAATTCGAAGGCGGTACGCGTATAGTAATCCAGCCCGCGCACCAGACGGTCGTTCAAGCTGAACGGCACTCCGACCCTGGTCAGAATTTCTTTCACCGCCTCAAAATGCTGGCGGCAAGGTTCGTCCAGAAATTGGCTGATGCGGGGCAGCGTCTCGATGATGGGCTGATCTTCCGGAACTTTGCAATCGAATACGCGCAGCGGATTCGACACCGCGCGGCGCCGGCAGTCGACGCACATCTTCTCTTTAATCGGCTCCAAAGCCTTGCGCAGCGCCTCATTGAAAGCGGCGCGATCGTTGGCGCAGCCCACCGAATTCAACTCGAGCGTCCAGCCCTTGATCCCCAGACGATCGAGTAGCGTAGCCAGCATTTCGAGAATTTCCGCATCGCGCGCCGGCGACTCGCTGCCCGCCGAAGCCGGGCCGATCACCTCCGCGTCAATCTGATAAAACTGACGATAGCGGCCCTTCTGTGGACGCTCTCGCCGGAACATCGGCCCCATGCAATAGAGCTTGTTCAGTCCGCGATCACCCAGTTTGTGTTCGATGTAAGCCCGCACAATCCCAGCGGTAGCTTCGGGGCGAAGCGTGAGCGATTGTCCTTTATCGCTTTCCGCACGTCCGCGATCCTCCCAGGTAAACATTTCTTTCGAGACAATGTCGGTCTCTTCGCCCACTCCGCGAGCAAATAATTCCGTCGACTCGAAAATCGGGGTGCGAATTTCCTGGAAGTTATAGGCACGGAATACATCGCGCACCACCGACTCGACATAGTTCCACAGCGCGGTATCGGGCGGCAACAGGTCACGTGTTCCTCGGGCAGCTTTGATCATTGAGTCGTTAGTCGCTATTCAGATAGGTCGCGCGAGTGTGAATTGTCCCGGTGCCCGCCACTCAGTACTCGTTACTCGAACTCCCCCACTCACCGCTCGCGCAGATACTCTTCTTTGTATCCCAGATAATTCGTGGCGTACCGCATGATGAGTTCATCTTCGCCCTTCTCAAGCCTCCGGCGGAACTTCCCGGGAGATCCCATCCACAAAGATCCTGGCTCGACCAGGGTGCGCTCAGGAATTAGAGTGCCGGCCGCGATAATCGATCCCGCGCCAATCCTTGCGCCATTCAGAATCGTGGATCCCATGCCGATCAGGCAGCGGTCTTCGATGGTGCAGCCATGCAGGGTGACCGAATGCCCCACCGTGACGTACTCGCCCACGGTGACGCCGTAGGCCTGCTTCATGCCATGCAGCACGCTGCAATCCTGAATATTCGAATGCGCCCCGATTCGGATCCCGTAGACGTCGCCGCGAATCACCGCATTCATCCATACCGACGCATGCTCGCCGAGCACCACGTCACCAATGATCTGCGCCGACTCATCGACGTAGCAACTCGCTGGAACGGCAGGCGTCATGCCCTTGAACGAGCGAATCATCGAACTCTTTCCCGAAGCAAGCATAAATAGTAACAGCAGGCGCGGCGTCCGGCTTCCGGTGTCCGGCTTCCTCTCTAAGGTTGGCGACGAAATCAACCTGCCCGATCCAGAAGCCCGGTAACCGGGGCCGGACGCCGCGTCTCCGTCCTCTGTCCTCCGTCCTCCGTGCGCGGACCTCTTTGCCTTCCAGCAAGCCATCTGCGAAACTGACCACTGATCACTGTCTTATCGCATGGGCCGCATCCACATACTTTCCGAGCAAGTCGCCAACAAGATCGCCGCCGGCGAAGTGGTGGAGCGGCCTGCCTCGGTGGTGAAGGAGTTGTTGGAGAACGCGCTCGATGCCGGCGCGACCCGGATCAAGATCACCGTGGAAGCGGGCGGCAAGAAATTGATCCAGATTACCGACAACGGATGCGGCATGGTGCGCGACGATGCCATGCTGGCCTTCGAGCGCCATGCGACCTCAAAACTGAAGGACGCGGAAGATCTGCTCAGCGTGGCCACGCTGGGGTTCCGCGGCGAGGCGTTGCCTTCGATTGCATCGGTCTCGCGCCTGCGGCTGGAAACCTGCGCGGCCGAATCGGGTGCTCCCGCTACAGGCACCATCCTCGAGATCAATGGCGGGAAAATGGCGCGCGTCGAAGAGGCGGGGCTGCCCGAAGGAACGTCGATCACGGTTCGTGATCTTTTCTTCAATACGCCTGCACGGAAGAAATTCTTGAAGGCAGAGTCGACCGAACTCTCCCATATCGCTTCGCTGGTCACGCATTATGCCCTGGCGCATCCAGAGAAGCATTTTGAACTTCACTCCATGACCAACGCCATCCTGGTTGCCCCGCCCGTGGCCGGATATAGCGAGCGCGTCTACCAGATCTTCGGAAAGGGAACACTAGATCAGTTGATTGCGGTCGCCGCCAAGCAGTCGCTGGAACACGTGGGATTGCCCCAACCTCCGCCTTGGCGGCGGGAATTGACCGAAGATACGCAGCCTGCAGATCCCGGCCAGATGCGCCTGCACGGCTTCGTTTCGAAACCCGAGATACAAAAGCTGAACCGGAATTCGATTTATGTCTTCGTCAACGGCCGTCTGATTCGCGATCGGCTCGTGCAGCACGCCTTGACCGAAGCCTACCGCAACATTATTCCTCCCAGCGTATTTCCCGTGGTGTTGTTGTTCCTCGAAATGCCGCCCGGCGAAGTGGATGTCAACGTACACCCGTCAAAGACCGAAGTCCGCTTCCGGCAATCAACCGTGATGCATGATTTTGTCCGCGACACGGTGCGCGCCGCGCTGATGAAGGCCCGTCCCGCGCCGCAGTTCACCACGGAGATTCGCGCTCACCCCACGGCCAGTTCAGGATTGACCCCGGGAGCAAGGGAGTGGGAGCCGCCTTCGGACTTGGCTGCTGCGTCTGGTGAACTTAGCCGCATGCCTCTTGACCACGGTGGCGGGTTCGCGTTGCAGGCGCCCGCAGCGCCCTCAGCCTCCTCGCGTTTTCAATTCGATGGCGGGATCGCGGTAGAAGCGAATGCCGCGATTCCCGTAGCGCGTGGGCTCGAAACGCGAATGTTCGAAACTTACATGCCCGTAGCACGAATGACCGAAACCCACACGCGGGACGCTGCGGCATTCCAGAAGGATATCGATTCCATCCCCGACAACGGCTGCGCTCCCGAACTTGATGTCCGTGAAGAAGAACCAACTTTGGCTGCGCTCTCCACCTTGCGGCCGCTCGGCCAGATTCGCAATTCGTTCATTCTCGCCGTGAACCAGGACGGCTTATGGATCGTCGACCAGCATGTAGCGCACGAGCGCGTTCTTTTTGAACGAGTTCTCAAGCAGCGCGCGGCCCAACAAGTCGAGAGCCAGCGCCTGCTCATGCCGATCATTTTGGAGCTCTCTCCAGCGCAGCAAGCCGTCTTTTCTGAGATCGCCGACGAACTGCAGCATAATGGCTTCGAGGCCGAACCCTTCGGCGCGCGCAGCGTGGCGGTAAAAGTCTCGCCCGCCGGAATAGATGCGGCGGCGGTCGAGAAAATGCTGCACGAGCTGCTCGACCAGATCTCGCGCGAAGAGCAGTCGTTGAACCTGGAGAAGATCCGCAGCCGCATCGCCGCTTCCATCGCCTGCCACGCCGCGATCAAGGTCAACATGCCGCTAGAGCAGAATAAAATGGAATGGCTGCTCGCTGAACTTGCCAAGACCGATCATCCCATGTCATGCCCGCACGGCAGGCCGGTAGTTCTGCGGTATTCTGTAAAGGATATTCAGAAAGCATTCAAGAGAATCTAAAAGAAATTGATGATTGTTGATTGAAACCGAAACGCGGCGTCTCTTAATCATCAGTCAACAATCATAAATTGTTTTCCCATGACCGAACAAGATCTGCAACAGCTTCGCCGCGAAAAATGGCGGCTGGATGGCAAACCCATCCGCACCATTGAAGAGGCGCGCAAGTTCGTCGAGGGCGTGGGATTCTGCCTGATGTATCCGGTTCGACCATCCATGCCGGTGCCGACCTTCATCGGCGCGTTCGTTGGGTCCGACCATCGGCTCCCCACCTGGCAGCACGCCTACTCTGATCCGCGCGCCGCTGAAGCTATGGAGCTCATGGTGCGCCTGTTGCGCGAGCGCTCTGCTTACGAGGCCAACATTTTCGAGGAGAACAATCCCTTCCTGGTCGCGGCCTCGGCCTTTCCTTTTTTTTATGCCCTGGTCGGCGAGCGCAACCCCAAGCTGGCGCCCAGGCAGGGGCCGCGTTCTCCCTATTCACCGCTGGCGAGTGATGCTTTCGTACTGATCCGCCGCAAGGGTCCCATCTCCAAACTGAATTTGCAGGAATCGCTGGGGGGCAGCGTTTCGCTGCCCGCGCTCGATAAGGCTCTCGGTGAATTGCTGGCCAAGCTGCGCATCACTCGCGTCGATTACAAGCCAAAAGAAGGTTCTTACTGGGATGAACTCAACCGCTGGTCGCCCGATGCCGTCCGCGAGGGCGTAGGTCTTTCCGTACAGGAGGCGCTTTCCGCGCTGCTCTCCAAATATCTGGACTGCGTGGTAGCCGCCGAGCAGACGGAACTGGAATCCTTCTTCGGAAAATTCGTCTCCCGCTCGCGCGTGAAGGAAGCGATCAACGCATTGCTTGCCGCCCGCGAGCTGAGCTTTGTTCACGTCAACGGAAAGTCGATGCTGCAGATCACACCGGAAAAGGAAGCGCCCGCGCCGCTTTCGCGCAATGCCGCCAGATAATTGCGCTCGGCCCCGAGCAAACCGGATGTTCCTTTTGCTATCCAGAGTTGTGCCTTCGCCGCTCCTGAAGTTCCCCGACACATTCACTTCGAAATGCGCTAACATTGCGCCGTTGTCTGCACCAGGCGCCCCAGTCCTCGTCCAACCGCGCAAAGGAGTAACTCAATGTCTCTGGTCATCGAAAATCTTCCAAAAGCGATTCGAACTACCAAACAACAGCTTCGGCAAGCCCTGCCCGAATACAAACAAATCTTCCTCGAGGTCGAAGCCGAGATGCGCGGACGCGTGGAGGAAATCATCAGCGAGCGCGATTCCGGGCAGGATGTCATTCCCATTGTCCAATACAATGATGTCGCATCCGGCAAAGTTCCCGCCGCATTGGTTGCGAAGGTTCGCTCGCGTGGAGCCTGCGTAGTACGCGGTGCGTTCAGCAAGGAGGTCGCCGTCGGATTCGATGACGAGATCGCTGCCTACGTCGAACGCAACGACCTCGATGCCAAACTCGCCCATCGCGCCGAAGACAAATATTTTGGAACGCTGGCCTCGGCCAAGCCCCAAATCTACGGCATCTATTGGTCGCGCCCACAGGTTGAAGCGCGCCAGTCCGAGTCGCTGACCAACGTCCGCGTTTTCCTGAACAATTTGTGGAAGGCCGAGAGCGATGGCGTGCGTTACATCAATCCCAATGAAGCTCTCGCCTACGCCGATCGCATCCGCCGCCGCCCGCCGGGGTCTGCCTCGCTGGGTCTCTCGCCGCACGTGGATGGCGGCTCGGTCGAACGCTGGCTCGATGAAAATTTCCGCAAGGTCTACCGCCACGTCTTCTCCGGCGACTGGCAAGAATATAGCGCCTTCGACGCCGCCTTTCGTCCGCAGGTGCAGGAAGTGGATTCGCCCGCAGTCTGCTCAATGTTCCGCACCTTCCAGGGTTGGACTGCCCTCACTTGCCAGGGTCCCGGCGACGGCACCCTGCAACTAATTCCCATCGCCGAGGCCATGGTCTATATTCTGCTGCGCGCCATTCAGGACGACGTTCCCGAAGACGATCTTTGCGGCGCCCTGCCCGGCCGCGCTCTCCCCGCGAACCAGCAGTATCACGGCCCGCTGATCAAGGCGCTGTCGTCGATCCCACAAATGGAGCCCGGCGATACCATCTTCTGGCACTGCGACGTAATTCACGCCGTTGAAAACGAACACCGCGGAAGCGGTTATAGCAACGTCATGTACATTGCCTCGGCGCCCGGTTGCGCCAAAAACCATGCTTACCTCGAAAAGCAGGCGCGATCCTTCCTCAGCGGAAAAACTCCGCCGGATTTTCCCGCGGATAATTTCGAAGTGAATTTCGTCGGCCGTGGCACCGTTGCTGATCTAAGCGAACGAGGGCGAGCACAGCTGGGAATCACCGTGACCGTCGAGAGCGAGGTCACTAAAATTCCTGCGTAGCCGTAAGTGATGACCGACAAGTGATGATCGACAGATAATCAAGAAGCGATGATCGATCGCAGCGAGGTTGCCGGGCGGCGAGCAACAATGCATTGGTGCTGTGCTGGTTCGACAATGCCGGACAGAAATTGAAGGGACGACCGGAAAAACCGAAGAGGCGGTCGGTCCCATACCTTGCGCAGGAATCTTCCTCAACTCATCGGTTGTGAGGCTTTTTGCTTCATTCCGTGGATAATTGACTCAAAACATATCATATGATATATACATAAACATGTTTAAGAACACAGGAGAACACATGCACAGACATTGCGATTTTGGCTCTTTCGAGAGCCGTGAACACCGCGGCCATTCCGGCCGCAGAGGCAGATTTTTCGAACGTGGCGGCCCTTTTATGGGCGGACGCGCCATGGGTGGATTCGGAATGCGAGGCGCCAAAATGCTGGCCTCCGGCGATCTGCAACTCATCATCCTTGCCCTGCTCAGCGAAAAACCCCGCCACGGATACGAGATCATCAAACAGGTCGAAGAGCATTCCAGCGGTACCTACTCCCCCAGCCCCGGCATGGTTTACCCGGCGCTCACCTATCTGGAAGAGGTCGGCTACGCGGTTTCGGAATCGGAGGGCAGCAAGAAGCTTTACAAAATCACCGAGGCAGGGACAAAGCATCTCAACGACAACCGAGCCAGCGTGGAGGAGACGCTCGATCAACTGGCGCGCTTCGGCCGCAGAGTGGCCGAGTTCCAAAAGCAATTCGCTGAAGAAAACGAAGAGAACGAGGACATCGGCGCCGATCCGCGAGCCGGCATCAAAGCCGACTGGCGCCAGGCGAAAAGGGAATTCCGCGAACTGCGCAACGATCTAAAATCGGCGCTCTACGAAAAACTCGAAGCCACGCCCGAGGAGCGCCAAAGAGTCTTCGCCATCCTCCGCCGTGCCATCGAAGAAATCCGGGCAAAGTGATCGTGCCTGGCAGCCTCGCAGATAGAACCACATCGGCGCGGAAATCGCTCATGAAAACGAATGGCTCCCTCGCCGGAGCCATTCGTTATGGCGGGCAAATTTTTTCCACGTTCGCAGTTCACAAACAGCAACGAACCGCGGAATCTACTGGTCTTCCGCTACCCAATCGTTTTCTTGACGTTGAATGATCCGATAGCAGTCGCAAGCCGCGTCCGTGAGCCCACGCTTATTTAAGATTGTGACATTGCCGCGCGTGTAGGTGATCATCCCAGCTTCTTGCAGAATGCCGGCTGCCACGCTCACGCTCGATCTGCGGGCCCCGAGCATCTGGCCTAGGAACTCCTGAGTCAAAGGCATGGTGTCACCGCCGATCCGCTCATGGCTCATCAATAGCCATCTCGCCAATCTTTCTTCAACATCGTGAAGGCGGTTGCAGGCCGCAATTTGCGTGGACTGCATGGCCAGCATCATCGAAAAGCGAAGAAGTTTATGCTCCAGTTCGGGACAGTCGGGCAGTAATTTTTTCAAGGTTTGAGCGTCAATTCGATAAGCCGTGCCATCCGCCTGCGTCACCACTCTGAGGGCGCTGGTCTTGAATCCATAGATAATCGGCAGGCCGACAAAACCCTCTTTGCCGGTCAAACCTACTTCAACGCTTCGGCCGTCCGGTTGAACCGTCAGAACCGACCCCATTCCATTGTTGAAAAAGTAGACGGACTTGATGACCTCGCCCGCTTCATGTAGCACCTGATGGAGTTTCAATCGAACCAGTTCGAGGGAGTCGAGAATCTGGCTGCATTCTTTCTTGGACAAACCCTGCAAGATCAGGTTGCCGATTGCTTTTCCTTCGCCATCTTTTCGTGACGGTGGAATGGCTCTCCCAGATAGAGGGGTGCGTGCTTTTGCCATAAAGGCTCCTTGCACAGAAAAACGCAATCTGATTTTGCAAGGAACCGACGCCCGATTGGGCACGGCGGAAAGATGCTAGAAGAGACAAGCTAACTGTACACCCTTTCGGTCACGCGTGTGTGCGCAAAAGCACGTACATGAAATCCAAACCGGGCAGACCTGCCGTGGGGTGAGAGTCGCGTTTTCCTTGCGGCCTTAGCCGCTGAGGGGCAGCAAGTCGCTTCGGACCCGGCGACGGTTTTCAAAGTGACCCACTGCGCAACTTCTTTCAGCCTTGACAGGCTTTGGGACGCGGAGCACTATTTCGTGGCGTGCCCCGAACGATGTCGCTCGAAGTCGACTTTTCAGCCAGGGGTCTGCCGAATCGATTCCGCGGAGGTAACGCGTCATGTTGACTGAGAGGCTACACGGCTCGATAACAAATCATTTTGCCAATTGGGCGTTAGTGCCGTGCGATCCAAGCGCATCCGGCGTAAGTAAATCCAACTTCTGCAAGAAGCTCTGGGCAACATTTCTGTTTGCGGCTGCCGCAACTTCTACCCTCGCGCAAACCAAGTTCACCAGTCTGGTCAGTTTCGATGGCACCAACGGTGCGAACCCGCATTACGTCTACCTGGTTCAGGGCACCGACGGAAACCTATTCGGAACCACTTATGTGAGCACCGGCTCCGGCGGCACGGTTTTCAAAGTCACGCCCAAGGGTGTGCTTAACACGATCTATACTTTTTGCCCCGGTGGCGAGCCCTGTTCGGATGGCGCTCAGCCGGAAGCCGGGCTGGTGTTGGCCACCGACGGTGATTTCTACGGGACCGCGACGAACGGAGGCGCGAACAGTGTTGGCACAGTCTTTCGAATCACCAGCGCGGGCAAGCTGACTGCGGTGCACAGTTTTGACTCCACTGACGGCGCCTCACCGGAGGTCGGCTTAATCCAGGCCGGCAACGGCGAATTATTCGGCACAACCTCCAGCGGCGGGAGCGGGGATGTAGGTACGATCTTCGATATCACTACCGCGGGCAAGCTGACTTCGCTGGTTAACTTTATTGGAACGAATGGCGACTATCCCGATGGCAAGCTGGTGCAGGGCTCAGACGGAAACTTCTACGGGACAACCGAGGAAGGAACTTCGGACAGCGGCACCGTCTTCAAAATGACACTGCTCGGCAAGCTGACTACGCTGCACAAGTTTACCGGTTCCGACGGAGCCGGCCCCACCAGTGCGCTCGTTCAAGCCAGGAACGGAAATTTTTATGGCACCACTCAGGCCGGCGGAACCCACAGCGATGGCACGGTCTTTGAAATCACGCCCGCAGGCAAACTGACCACTCTCTACAACTTCTGCTCCAAATCAGACTGCGCTGACGGGGCCAATCCTTCCGCCGGATTGATTCAAGCCACCGACGGCAACCTCTACGGCACCACTTTTTCCGGCGGTAGCAACGAAACTTCCTGCAACGCCGGCTGCGGCACCATCTTCCGCATCACGACTGCAGGCAAGCTCACCACTCTTTACAACTTCTGCTCCAAGTCGGGATGCGTTGATGGTAGCCAGCCCCAGGAGGGGTTGGTTCAACACACGAACGGAACCCTTTACGGGCTGACTTATTATGGCGGCACTGATGGCCTCGGCACCGTATACAGCCTCTCCGAAGGACTCGGCGCATTTATCGAGACCGTGCCCACCTCCGCCACGGTCGGCGCGAAGGTTACCATTTTAGGCACCAGCCTGGAAGGCGCGACCAGCGTCACCTTCGACGGCACCGCAGCCACATTCAAGGTGATCTCACAATCTGAAATCACCACCACGGTTCCCACCGGGGCAGAGACCGGCACGGTGCAGGTGACCACCTCGGCGGGCACGCTATCGAGTAATGTCGCTTTCGTGGTGAAAGATTAAAGCGCGGCGGCTGAGGCGCCGACCAGTTTCATGATTCGGGCGTCGTGCCCTTGGAAGTCGTCCTCAATGAGCAGGACGACGTGAAGTTCCCTGCGTGGCGAAACACAGGAGGCTGTGAATAGTGAGTTGTCGCCGGGTTCACCCTTTGGAGTCGGTTTCGACTTGAGCGTGTTCACGCAGATCTTCAGCAAGGCACTTGGCGCGGGGCTGCCCTAGGGGCGAAGCGATTAGCGGCGTCCCCAGCATGGCTTAAACAGTACATTTCACTCTTGTCAAGTCTACTTTAGTAGACATCCAATACCCTCGAAAGTAGACACTCCTTCCACAGCCTAACCCACTGAATCAACTAGACCGCGAAAATACCACGACGAAGGATCAACAACTTGCGGCCCAAACTTTTCTGCAAAGTGCAATGTTCCGCGCGGAACATTAGCGCAATTTGCTGCTGCAAACCGGGTCGCCCCCGGTCGCTGCCTTCCTATAGAATCGAGTCTTCCTATGAAAACTTTCGAACAAATCGTTGAGCTTGAGAAGCGCTATTTGCTGGGCACTTACAACCGCTATCCCATCGTGTTGACGCGCGGCAAGGGCGTGTTTCTTTACGACCTCGATGACAAGCGCTATCTCGATTTCGTTTCCGGGCTGGGCGTGAATGCGCTGGGCCACGCGCACCCGCGGATTGTGAAGACGATTCGCGAGCAGGCGGGGAAGCTGATTCACGTCTCCAACCTTTATTACAACGAGTATCAAGGCGCGCTGGCAGAGAAGCTGTGTACGCTGGTCGGCGAATCTTTTGGCAACGCTCGCGCGTTCTTTCAGAATAGTGGAACGGAAGCGATTGAAGGCTCGATCAAGCTGGCGCGGCTGGCGGGGCATCGCGCGGGAGGCGAGGCAAAGTCGAAGCTGGTGGCGCTCGAGGGCTCCTATCATGGGCGCACGTTTGGCGCGCTCTCGCTCACCGGCCAGGAGAAGCATCGCAAGGGATTCGAGCCCATGCTGGAAGAGGTAACGTTCGTCGCGCAGAATGATGTGGAAGGCTTGCGCGCGGCGGTGAATGACAACACTTGTGCGATTGTGCTGGAGCCGATTTTTGGCGAAGGCGGAATCTATGAGTGCTCGGTTGAATTCTTGCAGGCGTGCCGCGAAGCGGCGGACCGGCACAAAGCCGCGCTGATTTTCGATGAGATCCAGTGCGGGCTGGGGCGCACGGGAACGATGTTTGCCTTCCAGACTTTCGGCGTCACTCCGGATATTTTGGCGATAGCGAAGCCGCTGGCGGCGGGCTTGCCGCTGGGAGCGTTTATTGCGAGGGAAGAATTTGCCACGGCCATTTCGCCAGGACAACATGGGACGACTTTTGGGGGAGGACCTTTGGCCTGTCGCGTAGCGCTGGAGTTCTTTTCGATTCTTGAAGACGAAAAGTTGCTCGACAATGTGAATAAAGTTGGAGCGTATTTGCAGCAGGAATTGAAAGTGGTTGCGGAAAAAAGTGCGGCGGCGAAGGAAGTACGCGGGCGCGGATTTATTCAGGGAATTAATCTGGAGATTCCGGCGCGGCCGATTGTGGACGAGGCGTTGGCGGAGGGGATTCTGTTCAACTCGACGCACGATACCGTGGTGAGATTTTTGCCTCCGTTCTTGCTCGAGGAGAAGCATGTGGATAAGGGGATTCGGGTGCTGAAGAAATTGTTGAGGAAGAAGAGGAAGTAGGGCAGTGATTAGGGGTTAGTGGTCAGTGGGGGCGGCGGGGGGGCATCGGCTGCTCGCACAGTGCGGGGATGCTTCGACTTCGCAAATGGATCGCTTTACGATCCATTTGCCAGGCTCAGGATGACAGGGCAGACGGATGACCGGTGCAATTTAAAAACGGGGAGCCGAGGCTCCCCAAGTGAAGCGAACAGAGGCGATGTTCATTTAAATAGAATCGGGTTGCGGGAGAAAAGTTGTCCGGGAAGGCAGAAGATTTGAGGGTGGGTTTTACGGCAGCTTTGCCGGGATTTAGTCCGGGCATCGAAGAGTGCTGGATGGAAATGGATGGGGCGAGGATGCGGTATTTGCGCACGCTTTCCATTTCCCCACTTCTCGCAAAGGACGCGAGAAATCGGGCACCCGCCTCCCCGGCGGTGTGGGAAAGAGAAAGACGAGCGTTGATCTTGTTGCATGGGTTGCTCGGATATTCATTTTCGTGGCGGTTTGTGATGCCGGCGTTGGCGCCTTATGTGGCGGTATATGCGCCGGACATGATGGGGGCGGGATTCTCGGATCGGCCGGCGGGGATCGATCATTCTTTGCGCGGGGCGGCGAAGCGGCTTCTGCGATTTGTTGAAGAGCTGGGGATCACGAAGTTTGATCTGTTGGGGACATCGCACGGGGGAGCGGTGGCCATGATGGCGGCTGCGGAGTGTTTGGAACCGTCATCGCGGATGCAGGTGGGACGGCTGATTCTGGTGGCGCCGGTGAATCCTTATTCGGCGCACGGTCGGAAGCTGGCGCCGTTTGTGGGAACTCCAGTGGGATCAACTTTGTTCCGGCACACGGTGGCGCACATGCGTCCGATGTTTTCCTATTGGCATGCGCGGATGTATGGCGACCGCAAGCGAATTTCGCCGGGGACGCTGGAGGGGTATATGGCCCCGCTGGAGAAGCCGGGATTGTTTGAACATGCATTGAGCATTGTAAAGACATGGACAGCGGATCTGCAGGAATTGGAAATGACTCTGCCGAAGTTGGCGAGGGTTCCGACCCTGCTGATGTGGGGAAGCGTGGATGGCGCGGTGTATGCTTCTTCCGCGGAAGAGCTGAGAAGACACTTTATGGATTCCGAGCTGGTTATTTTTCCCGGAGTCGGACATCTGCCTTATGAAGAGTGTCCCGAGGATTTCAACAAGGCATTAATGGAATTTCTGAATGATGCGAAGCCGTTTGCATAATCGCGAAGAAAGTTGACATCGGACAAGTACCCTCCCGATACCTCTCAGCGCCGTAGTCAATGATCCTCAAGACCTCCCGAAGCCATCGTTCACCGAGTTCTTAGGCGCACCTAATGAGTCAAGAACGGATAGGGAATTGAGCGGCTATACTGTGCGGGTAACGCGGACGTGCCCTGTGAAGACGAGGTCCGTGCGCATTGATCTTAGAGGCGCCGTCCGCGCCGGAATACGGACGAGGAGAAAACATATGAAGAGAATCGGTTGGTTGAGCCTTTCCATCACTGCGACACTCCTATTAACCCTGGCCTTTTCGGCTGCGGCAGCGAATCCAAAGGCACCGGCTGCGGCAGCAGCGGTCGCTCCGGCGAGCCCCACAGTGGTAGCTCCTGCTCCGCCGCCACATCCGCGGGTGCATGACGCGCTCGATGAGTTGCGGCATGCGCGTGAGCATATGGCCCACGCCGATGGTGAGTTCCACGGCCATCGCGACAAAACCATCGAGCATATCGACGCGGCGATCCACGAAGCCGAGATTTGCATGCAGGAGCCGTAGGGCCTGAGCAAGTAAATCAGGAGTAAAAGCAAAAGGCAGCGTCTGCGAAGACGCTGCCTTTCTTGTTTGTCCCCTCCAACGCAGGTACGGTTGGGATATTGTCGTGTTTAATCGGCGTGACCAATCGTGTAGCCAATCGAGGCGCCGACTCGAAATACGTTGGGCGAGCTGAAGGCACCATTGTTCTGGATGTGATAGTAGTGAACTTCCGGCCGCAGAAAGACGTGATCCAAGCGATGCCAGACGTAGTATCGAACCCCTGCGCCAAGGTCCTCCATAAAATGATTGTTGCTGGTGTAAAAGGTGCATCCGCTTTCGGGAACGCCGCATGAGGTGGCTGAGGGAATGTTGAAGCGGGTGCTGGCAATGCCTACGCCGGCGAAAAGATCAAGGCCGATTTTCCTGGTGACCTGAGGTTGGAACAGAGCGTTAAAGTCAGTCAGAATGGGACGGTAAGTTTCATTCGTGTCAGCATAGTCAGCCTGGCCGTACCTCCACGCGGTTTCCACGTTGAATCCGGTGCGGTGCTTGAATTTCACCAGATCGCCGCTGAGGTTGATGTATTTGCCGCCCTTTTCGGTGGGGGGTGGGGTCACCGAGGCGGAGTTGGAGCGGGGCGAAAGAAGGATGCCGCCGCCAACCATGATGTCGCCTTGCTGAGCGAAGGCGAAAGTAACCAAGCAAAGGAATACAAAGCAGAATAGCAGCGCGAATTTTCTCAACACATCCTCTTGTCAGTTTTTTGGCAAAGGAGAGTGGGCCGCTATGAGCGGCGCTCCCTTGTCGGGGCGTGAACTCAGCTAGAGAAACGGCTCAACCTGGGCACGCGCCCCCATCATACCAAAGCAGGGATGATCCAAACCTCGGATGATCCAAATCATCGGATGACCCAAGCTCAGATGACTCAAGCTCAGATAATCCAAGCGCGGACGATCCCAAACTCGGGAAGATCCAGCGCTCGGGAGATCGGAGAAGCTTAGTCGCCGCCACCGATCGTGTATCCGACTGAGGCCCCTACGCGGAACAGGCTGTTCGAGCTGAAATATCCGTTGTCGGTAAAGCTGTTGTTGTTTTGGATATGGTAGTAGTGAATTTCCGGGCGGACAAAGAGGTGGTGCCAGACGTAATAGCGCACGCCCCCGCCCAGGTGTTCCATGAAGTGATCGGTGCTCTCATAGTTGGCGTAGCCGGCGACCGAAGCACCGGGGGTGTAAAAGCGCGTGTCGCCGGCGCCGATGCCAGCCATAAGGTCCAAGCCAAGCTTTTTACCGATGTGTGGTTGATAGAGCAGGTTGAAGTCGGTCAAAATGGGGCGATAGTTCAGGTCGTCGAGGATGTAGACACCTTGAGTCGCCCGCCAGGCGGTTTCAACGTTGACGCCCACGTGGTGAGAGAAGACTACGTCACCACCGAGGTTGAGATAGAGACCACCCTTTTCCTGCGGCAAGCCGTTGTTGCTGCCGGAGGGGGATAGAAGCGTCCCGCCGCCGATGAAGACATCACCTTGCTGGGCTAAAGCAAGCTGAGCGAAACACAAGCAAGCAAAAACCGGTGCAAACAGCGCTAACTTTCTCAAGAGAACCTCCAAATCGATCGATTTCACAAAGCGTTTTCACAGAGTAATAAGGCGAACAGAGTAATAAGG
The DNA here is from genome assembly GCA_963833875.1 of uncultured Acidobacteriaceae bacterium. Classification (GTDB taxonomy): domain Bacteria; phylum Acidobacteriota; class Terriglobia; order Terriglobales; family Acidobacteriaceae; genus Sulfotelmatobacter. The sequence continues at coordinate 3,023,989 of CAWHZM010000004.1, read as the reverse complement.
CGATAAGATGCGTCCGTGAATCTATAGGGTGCAAGCTCCTGCACAATTATCATTCTATGCGATAAAGCGGTAATGGCTGCAGCGATGCGGTTGTAAAGATACGTCAACGGTACATGGAACGACACGCTTGGCTTTGAGATCACGGGTTAGCGTATCGAAACCCAGAGGCGGGAGAAAAGTTGCGCAAGGCACACTTGACGATCCGCCGCGAAGCAGAAAGTTTCCTCAACTATTATGGAAGAGCTACTGACGGATTAAGAGGCCGAAGCCTTGCGAACCCTTCGAGCCAGTTCCTCGATGATGGGAATGGACCTGGCATCGGTCACGGTGCGAAGCGGCGGCATGGTTCCGCGTTGAATGAAGCGAGCCATCAGTTCGATCGCGATGCCAGAGGTCGGAGGGTTGAATATAGTTGCGGTCAGAAGGCCTCCGCGAATCCAGGCTTGACCGGTCTCGGGCATGCCGTCGATACCGAGGAATGGAATCTTCAGCCAGGATTCATGCAATCCATGGGTGCACTCTTCGAATGCTTTGCGCGCGCCGAGCGCCATGGAGTCATCTTGCGCGCACACGGCTTTAATCTCGGCTGCGCGAGAAGTGGAAAGGTTGAGCCAGGAGGTAACGGCTCTGTGCGAACTCGATTCAGTCCAGTGAGCCTTGAGAATGCGTAATTGGATATTCTCTGCCTTGGTTTCGAGCAAGCCCTCATATCTCTGTTGGGCGGCGAGACTCTTGCTGGGGCCCTGTATGTAAAGGACCATTCCTCCCGCCGGTAGCAGAGCGGCAAGCTGAAGTCCCTGGATCGATCCGATTTTGTGATGGTCGGGGGCTACAACAAAAGCCGGCACATGAAAGCTTGAGCGCAGCTCTTCGAGATACTCGGCGTTGCGGCTTAGCAGCGCCCAGCCAATGCCAGCGGCAGCGGCAGCGCGAGCCACCTGGGGGAGCGCAGTGGAACCGGCGGGCTCAAGAAGGATGGCGTTCGGGCGGAGGGCGGCCTCGGCCTGGATTTTGTCGAGGAGTTGCTGACTTTGCAGAATGCCGTCATCCCGTGCGCAAAGCACCTCGATCTCAACTCTGGCCCTGGCGGCTGCGTGGTGCGCAGTCTTCACCTGCTCGATTTGGAAATCGTTGTTGTCGTTAGTCACCGATAGCAAGAAGCGTGGCTTAGTCATGAGGGCCGCAGAGCATTACAAAAAAATCTTACCGTGATTGGTGTGGGACGGGGTGTTACGCCGGTACTGTCTGTTTGCCGCGTGAGCGAAAGAAATCCCATGACAAACCGCGATTACTATTTAGTTCCGTAGCAAGTCAGGCAGCGGCATTCTGACTTGAGCGAGGCGAGGCGCTGGCGAGTGCGAGAATCGCTCCGGCGAACAGAAGCGTATCGAAAAAATAATTGAGGCCCTCAACCTTGACGGCAGTGCTGGGATCGGCAAGTGAAACCATAAGGATTGGTCCATAGAGGAACACGACCAGCAAGAGAATCCAGGTGCCGAGATAAGTTGCCGCCTGTCGCGTCTTCCAACCCAGCAGAATACATGCTCCGGCGACGCAGAGAATTACACCCGTCAAACAGCTGATGAGGAGGTGCGCGGGAATCCAAGGAGGCATCAGTTTTTCGAGTGGAACTCCAGGGACGTGCGCGGGATGAAGAAAGTGCTCGACGCCGTAAACGGTAGCGGTGATTCCGATGATCACGCGGCCAATGGCGATAAGCCTGCTTCCGGCTTGTCGGCGGACTGGATGAGGTGAAGCGCTTCCCGCAAGAATCGAGTATCCGGCAAGAATCGAATATCCCGCAAAAATCCAGCCGCCGCTGCCAAATGACATCTCTCGCAAGGTCAAGATCCATGAAAATCTGTTTTTGGGATCAGCGAGAGTTCCCGGAATGTCCAGCATGGCGACAAAGAGAAACATCATGATCCCGAAAAGCAGGCCGGACCAACGCACCTGAATTTTTGTGGCGATGCTCAAGGACGCAGCCAGCAAGGCGAAGCCCACGAAATAGGCCCAGAACAGGCGCCACGGCATGTACGAGGGCACGCCGGCCATGATGCCCCTTGCAGCCGAGAGATGCTCCGCGCCGAATACCGCCAAGGGGATGGCGAAACACAAGTTGCTCAAGGCTACAATCTTGTCGAGGCCGCGGGCGCGTGTGAAATCCGCATGGACAGCCCAAAGCGCGATCAAGAAAAGCAGGATGCCGGCGCTCGACATGGAGAGCGCGGTGCGGGAGAACTCGAGAAATGCGGCGACGAGGGTTGTCTGCATGGGGGTGCGATATGGCTTTGAATTGTACAAGAAGACCGGGCGGTCCCGTTGCGCTGACGGGCTCGGCATAACCCTCGGCCGCCTGGAATTTTATCCGCTCGAGGATAGCGTTCGGCTGGAACGTTCGGGTTTGGATCCGCGCGTATCTCCAAAAGGAAGACGCCCATGTCCTATTCGCCCATGCTGACAGCTCCTATTTTCGCGGGACCTTGGGATTGATCTCGGGAACCGCGGCACCCAGCACGGCCAGATGGGCCCGCGCCCGCTCCGATTGGATGTCTCAATAGGAAACCTCTACCGGTCAACAGCAACCAGCCTCTGAAAGTCGTTTTCCCGGTCTTGTTGTGCCGGACCAGAATCCAGAATCTTCTCAATCACGCTTGCCGGCACTATGCAGGTCATACCAATATTGGCGGTGTCTCCTCCTTCGAGCCTTCCCGCGGATTGCCCAGCGTTCAACGGAACGCTGAATCGGTTCAAAAAGCTGGCGACGATCATCCCAAGAAATTTGAAGTTATTGCCCTTTGCGGGCGTCCGGTCGAAGCCGCCCGGAAGTAGGAAGACGGGAGATCCACTGTTGCCAGGCCAGCTTTCCAGCTCGGCAACAAATATTTGTTGCCGCCCCGAGGGAGTTTCGATGTATTCACCCGTAAGCAATGCGAGGCTTCCGCGTCTTACCAGCGGATAATTCCGATTGATTCCATAGTACTGTTCCATCAGGCCAATGAAGTACAAGTCGTCGCCCTCCGCTAAAGCACCCGAGTTAATGGCTTGATCGTTCAGGAATGTTCTGGTCGAAATGGTATTGAATTCGAATTTCCGATCATCAGGGAGCAGCGGAAGAATCGCCACGTCTTCGGCTTCGTCCTCACTGTGAAGCCATACGAGAAATCCCTGGGAGTCGGTCACAGGTATATCGCGGATAAAACCAACCCCCGAAGCGCCGGACTTCAAATTCAGGCGGATGCTTACTCGGGATAAGAAAGTACCGTTAGCATCCTTCAGCACGTGCTTGGCTGTGACCAGATAAGAAAATTCATAGTGCGTGCCATGGCGATGGTCTGCGTAACTCACAAGAAAGCCGGTGCCCAGTGGAACACTGACGGCCAGCGGGCTCCCGCCTCTATCGGTCATCGCCGTTTTGTCCGGATTGAGTGGGTGAATGGTGCCAAAAATGAAAACCACCGCCTCCTTCTGTTCACTGATTGATTGTCTCGCAAAGGCGTGTGGCTTCAAGAACAGCACTAACCAACAGGCCAGCATCAAGAACTTTGGCACTTGACTACTTCGGCTCATAGAACCCCCTCTACCTGCGGAGCGCGTTTTTCCGTTTTGCGTTTGGCAATCTGCGGACCGTGGTTCGCGTTCACGGAACATCCGGTTAGCGAACATGCGGTGATGGAACACTGATCGTACTTTTCCAGCCGTTCCAGGATGTCGAAAACGAGCCGGAGAAAAATCCGGGTCTGCGCATCTGCTACCTCCCGCCCCAACTCCCACGAATCCTTGTGTGCTCTGGCGCTCATAAGCTGCCTCCTTTGTCCAGCAACGAGGACGTTGCCAATATAAGACGCGTTCCAAAGTGGGGCCGATACCGAAATGTCATGGAAGCGAGTGGAAGGCGTTCCACAATGGATACGGGTTTCAGATTGGGAATCCCGAGCGGCGCTTCAGCATTTCCAACCAGGGAAGAGCCGGCTGGGCGAGCGCAGGTGGCAAACTTCGGTCAGATTGGGCCTGAGCGTGTGAGCACGACCTACTTCAGTTTTCCTCCGCCGCCGGGAGCGCGGATGTGGTCGAGGGCGATGGCTCCGCCGCCGAAGAAGATCAGGGCGAAGGCCAGGGCGGCGAGGGCGAGAGGGAATTCGTAGCCATGCTCGCCCATTAATCCGTTGTGCCAGTGAACTTTTGCGATGGCGACCGCCATATCGACGCAGATGGCGAAGGCGGCGACGCGGGTGAAGAGGCCGATCAGGAGAAGCAGGCCGCCGAAGAATTCCGCGAAGGAAGAGAGATAACCGGTCCAGGCGGGCAATCCGAGGCTGGCGACGAATTGGGCGTGGTGCTGCAAGCCGCCGAAGACTTTATGGTATCCGTGGCCGACCATGACTGCGCCCAGCGCGAGGCGCATGACCAGAAGCGCGAGTGGTTGCAGACGATCGAGATAGCGCAAGTAATCCCTCCAGGAAAAAGACAAAACAGATTACAGCACCGGGAGGAATTCAGGGAAGTGGATAGAAGAGTCGAGCTTCTGCTCGACGGGCAGCCGAGGGCGGCTGTTCCTACATGCGGCTGTCCGTGCATTTCGTAAAGCTCACCACTACCGAATCTGGGGAGTGATTGCGCGGGGTGGAAGCTTCGTGGTAACGTTTTTTCGCCCTCAAGCAACCAATTCAGCGCGATTTCCAGAAGCTGGCGGGGTTCATCGTAAAGTGATTTTCCGGCGAAGTATTTCGAGGTTGGAGTGCGGGGAGTTTCTTTCCCGCGTCAATGCCAGACGGGGTTAGGGCATGGCACTCAGGACTTTGGGAGGAAGCCGGAACTAATGGCAGAGTTTAGGGTTCTATGATCAGGAGGCAGTCAATGATTCGCACTTCCGAGATGCACACTTTCAGGATTTGCAGTTCTAAGCTTTGCAATTCCAAGCTTCAGAGTACGCAGGCTCGCGCATCCCGAAGTGGACGGATGCTGCACCTGTCATGCGTGCTTCTGCTGGTCATGGCAATTCCAGCATTTGCCCGGGGCCAGGAACATAAAGGCAGCGCTCCGAAGGCGCCGTCAAAACCGAGTGCTCCGTCGCATAGCGCCCAGCAGAGCCACAACACGCCTTCACACAGCAACACCAGCAGCGGACACACCACGACGCCGAGCCGGACACAGACTCCCAGTCACACGACCACGGGCACAACCAACCGCTCGAATACCATGAACCGGCCGAGCACGGCGACTCACACAACCACGCCCAGCCGGTCGAACACAGCGAGTCGTCCGAATACGGCGAGTCGTCCGAGTACGGCCGGGCGGCCGAATACGCCGGCGAATCGCGCCACTCCGGCTGCGGCGGGCAGAGGGAATGCGGGCGGCCGAACGCCGCCAGCCAGAAATGTTTCACTTCACGGCGGAGGGACGGCAAGTGTCCGTCCGAATGGGCAGATTCGTTCGATTAATCGCAATGGCATGAACATCAACAATGGTGTTCATGGCGGGCGCACCGTGGTGAGCGTGCACAACAACGTCCGCATCGTGAATACGGGATTTCATGGCGGCGGGTATGTGCAACGGGCTTATGTAACGCGTGGTGGAGTTTCTTTTTACTCTCGAACCTATGTGTCGCACGGGTTTGTGCACGTAGGAGTTTATCGCGGCTATAACTGGGGTGGGCGCGCCTATTATGGCTGGCATCCCGGCTTCTTTTTTCACCCAGGATTTTATGCCTGGGGTTGGCATCCCTGGGGAGCGCCGGTTTATTGGGGCGTGGGAGCCTGGGGTTGGGGTGGATCGCCGTGGTGGGGCTTCTATGGCGGATGGTGGAATCCTTATCCCTCCTATGCAGCGCCGGCTTACTGGCTCACGGACTATCTGATTGCGCAGAGCCTGCAATCGGCGTATGCGGCGCATCAAGATGCGAACGCCGATGCCATGGCGGCCGATGCCGAAGCTAGCGCTGGCGGTGGCGGGGACTCGGGCGGCGGGGATGCGGGGCCGGCTGCCGCGAGCGGAGTGGTGTTGACTCCGGAGGTAAAAGAGGCTATTGCGCAAGAAGTGAAGGCGCAGTTGCAGGCACAACAGGCAGAGGCGGCACCGACGGGTGCGTCTAATAATTCAGGACCAGCGCCGGCACCGGCAGCAGCGCCAGCCAATGCCAGCGCTCAGGCTCCGCCTCCGGCACTCGATCCCTCACAGCGTACGTTTGTGGTGGATTCGAACGTCACGGTCGTGGCCAATGGTCAGGAATGCGGATTGACGTCCGGCGATGTTATTACGCGCCTTACCGATACTCCGGATGCCGACCAGAACGTGAATGCCAGCGTGTCTGCGACCAAGAAGGGCGATTGTCCTTCGGGGCAGACGGTTGCCGTGAAAGTGGATGACCTGCAGGAGATGTACAACCACTTCGCGGAGAATGTGCAGACCGGCATGAGCGAACTGGCCAAGAAGCAGGGCACGAACGGAATGCCGGCAGCGCCGGATACCGGCACTGCGCCCTCCGACGTGCCAGCGCCCCAGCCTGATGCAACCGCGGCGAAGGCTCTGCAGGACCAAGACCAGCAGGCTAGCCAGGCTGAGGCCCAGGCCCGGGTGGAAGCTGCTGGTTCGAACGGTAATACTCAGTAAGCAGGGAACCAGTTAATGGGAGCGTCCATGCGGGCGCTCCCATTTTTTTGTGCTCGACAATTTTCTTGCATTTCTGTAATTTCCCCTTGAACCTCGTAGGCTAGAAACTCGTAGGCTAGAAAGTTGAGGAGGGCTCGATGACCTCGCACTCATTTCGCAGGATTATTTCGGTTCCGCTCTCGTTGCCCTTTGCCGCCGTCGCTATCGTCTTTGCCGCGTCTCTGGCCGCGGCCCAGGCGCCGACTCTGCAGGAGCAACTTGCGGCGCAATACAAGCTGGTGAAGATGGGATCGGATAGCAGCGGTTATTCCGTGGTCGAAGAGGGTACGCTGCTGGCGGTGCAGAAGGGTGGCATGGTGGGAGTGCCTTACTCGGATTCGAGCGTGCAATCGAATAAATACGAGAATGGAACGGTGCATCCGCCGAACGCGATGCTGTCCAAGGGCATTGGATTTGGCATGAAGAGATTCGGCAAGGAGCAAACGACCAAGCTATTTGCCAAGGGCGACAAGGTTTATCCGGCGAAGATCGATGTGAATGTTGAGAAGGATGCCGTCACCGTGGGGATTGTGGCGTGCGATAAGTGCAACAATGTCGATCCTCCGACCTATAACAAGGCGAATGTGGTTTTTGTGTTTGCGAAGGGAACACTCGCGAAAGGAAACGCCGCGGAGGTGGAAGATACGATCGGGCAACTGCTTTCGGTGAGCAGTGACGATCAGCAGCAGGGCGGCGGAGGCGGGCAACAACAACAGGGTGGAGATCAAGGCGGTGGACAACAAGCAGCGCCACAGGACCAGGGGCAGGCTCAACCGGCGGCCCAGCCGCAAGCGGAGCCCCAGAGCATTGAGATGGGCATGACGCCGGATCAAGTTGTGGCGGCGATGGGACAGCCGGATAAGAAAGTAAACCTGGGCGCGAAGCAGATTTATGTTTACAAAGATTTGAAGGTGACGTTTATGAATGGGAAAGTTTCCGACGTCCAGTAGGGAATGTCGGAAGGATATTTCAAGACAGGGCGCTCATGCGTGAGCGCCTTTTTGTTGGAGAACTTGTCGGGTGAGCTCTGGAGCCTGTCGTTGCAAAATCAACAAGTTAAGCCGCCGATATAGTACTTCCGTACCGTCTGTAGTACTTCGGTTATCGGTTTGCCAGTGAAGCAACGTGGATTTCAAAGCCGCCCCTTCTAATTGCGGTCTGGCGCATCTTACCCACTACATGTAGTAAAAACTGAGTTCCTGCAATTTTATCCTTTCCAGAAAACCAGTAAAAAACCCAGCAAAAACAGGAAACTCGCGTGGAGGCGGGGTTTTTCAGGGCTGATATATGCTCTGGACACCGAAAGCCCTTTGATAGGCAGGAGGGGCGCGGACATCTGCCAACGAGCGTCGGGGCGTGGATACTGACGCGGTGGGTGAGTAAGGAACGGACAAAAGGAAAATGGCCGACTCGCGGGAAGTGATGAACATTCGCCAGGCCTCGCAATACCTGGGAGTCAGTCCCGACACACTTTACAAGTACGTCGGCGAACAGAGCATACCGGCATTCAAGTTGGGAAATCGCTGGCGCTTCAAGAAATCCCGACTGGATCAGTGGATGGAAGAGAAGTCGAGCCAAACCGAAAAACGGAAACCGAAGGCGGCAAGCAAAGCTGCCGGGTCACAGTAGTTCGGCAACGCCGGCCAGGCCGGCGCCAGGAAAGGACGCACATGTTTGGAATGGGAGCGAAGACGATTGTAGGTCTGGATGTGGGCTCTTCGAGCATCAAGGCGGTTGAGCTGAAGAAGAAGGGCAGCCAGATTGAAGTGTCGCACCTGGGACTGGAAGCTTTGGCCTCGGACATTGTGGTGGACTCGATGATCGTGGATTCGGGAACGGTCTCGAGCGCGATTTCGAAGTTGTTCGCGGATTGCCTGATCAAGACGAAATCGGTGGCGACGGCGGTAAGCGGGCACTCGGTGATCGTCAAAAAGATTTCGCTGCCCTCCATGAGCGATCAGGAGCTGGCGGAAACCATCGACAAGGAAGCGGCGCAGCACATTCCATTCGATCTGGCGGACGTAAGTTTGGATTACCAGATTTTGTCGGAAGAAGCGGGCAGCGCACAGATGGACGTTTTGCTGGTGGCCGTCAAGAAGGACAAGATTTTGAACTACACCAACGTACTCTCGATGGCGGGGCGGACCCCGGCTATTGTGGACATCGACGCGCTGGCTCTGCAGAACTGCTACGAGTACAACTACCAGCCGGCGCCGACCCAGGTGGTTGCGCTTTTGAATCTGGGCGCAAGCGTGATGAACATCAATATTGTAAAGGGAACCACGCCGTTGTTCCCGCGCGACGTCAGCGTGGGCGGACATCAGTACACCGATTCGTTGCAGAAAGAACTCGACCTGAACTTCGACGATGCGGAGAAGTTGAAGCTGGGCGAGAAAGTGGGAACGGTGAGTGAAGACGCCAAGACGCCGATCCTGCAGCAAGTGACCGAGATCATCGTGCTGGAAATTCAGAAGACGTTTGACTTCTTCCGGGCCAGCGCGGCGGGCGAGCACATTGAAAAGATTTATCTGGCGGGCGGATCGGCGAAAGTGCCGGGATTGATGGAAGCGTTGCGGCAGGAATTTTCCATGCCGGTTGAGTTGCTGAATCCATTCCAGCGAGTAGTGCCGCCGACCGACGGTCCGGGCGCGCTGCTGGTGGAGCAGAATCCGGGCCAGCTGGCGGTTGCGGTGGGCTTGGCTTTGAGGAGCTTTGAATCCCTATGATCAGAATCAATCTGCTGGAATCCTCCAAACAGAAAAATAAGCGTGCCGGTGGCAGCAGCGCGCCCGCGATGCCCACGATGGAAATGGGCGATATGGGTTCGCCCAAGCTGAAGCTTTTGGTGGTGGTACTGGTGGCGGGGCTAGTGAACTTTGGCTACTGGTACCGGTTAGACCACCAGGGCAAGATGATCGCGACCCAGATGCAAGCTGCGCTGCAAAAGAATCGCGAACTGAGCGATGTGAAGGCTCGCTATCTGGAACGCCAGACGCAGGCCAACGCTTATAAGCGGCGCGTGGATGTGATCGATTCGTTGCGCGCAGGGCAGGCGGGACCGGTAAATCTTTTGGCCATGCTGGGACAAACCGTGAACGATACCGAAGCGGTGTGGCTCAAGAAGATGGATGACAGCGGACCGAGTGTGAATCTGGAAGGAACGGCGTTGAGCGCGGACGCGGTGGCGAACCTGATGGCGAACCTGCAAAAGACCGGATTCTTCAAGACGGTTGAGATCAAAGAAACCTACCAGGACGAGACAGTCAAGGACATGCAGGCATTCCAGTTCACGCTGACCTGCGAGAAGGGAAAGTCGTAAGGGCAGACCTATGGCGATGAATTTCAATGAACTATCGGGCCTGAAGCAGTGGGGAGCGGTTCTCGCCGGAGGCGCTATTGTGACGGCGGCGCTGTACTTCACGGTCTTCAAGAGCCAGAGCGACAAGAACGCGGCGGCGCAACATTCCTTGCAGGACAAGGTTCGGGAGAATAACGAGCTCGAATCTTACCGTCCCAAGCTGAAGGATATGGAGCGTCAACTGGCCAACCTGAAACAACAGCTGGAAATTGAACGGCGCATTGTGCCGGATGAGAAGCAAGTCGACGGCTTCATGGAGATGATGGACGGAGAAGCTGCGAAAGCAGGGGTGGAGATTCGGCGATACGCGGCGAAGCCGGTAGCGACGAAAGAATACTACTCCGAGATTCCGTTCGATATCGATATGGACGGTCCGTACTACTCGATGCTGAATTTCTTCGACCGGGTGGGCAAGCTGGAGCGCATCGTGAACATCAGCGGGCTTCTGGTCGCCAGCACAAAGGATCCGGCGGGTGCGAAAACCAAGCATACATATCAATACGCGCCGAACGAGAGTGTGGTAGCCACATTCACCGCGACGACATTCTTCAGTCACGATTTGGAACCCGGGGTAACGGGGCCGGCGGGGAAGCCGGGCACACCAGCCTCGGGCGTGGGCAAATAGGAATCGCTATGAAGCTAATGACAGGCATTCTGGCAGTGGGCATGATGACGGGCGGAGTGTGGGCGCAAAATCCGAACATCATCACAAACGTGCAGAACAAAATGCAAGGGGTGCAGCAACAGAAAACTGCCGACTCCAATGCCGCGCTGGGCATTAGTGGAGCGGCACCCTCCCGGCCCGTAGCAGGGCAACGGCCGGTAGCATCGCATCCGGTTATCGCGGCGAAGAAAGACAGCCCAAAGATTGCGGCGACGGCTGGAATTGCGGCTGAGACGAGCAAGAGCCCGGAAGCTCCCAAGCCAGAAGAGAAGAAATGGGCGATGACGGGGAAGCGTGATCCGTTCTTCAGTCCGATCGTCCAGGGGAACACTGGCTCCGGCTGCTCGACCGGCAAGAAGTGCCTGGAGATTGGGCAGATTTATGTACGGGGGGTGGTGAAGTCGGACAACGGCTTTATCGCGGTCGTAACCAACAGCCTGAACAAGGCCTATTTCTTGCGGGAGAACGACCCGGTGTTCAACGGATATGTGGTCAGAATTACCGGAGATACGGTTGTGTTCCAGGAAACGGTGCAGGACAAGCTGGGCAAGCCGCTGACGCACGAAATCACCAAGAAGATCGAGACGCCAGCGGTGTAGCAAGTTTTTGGCAGGTTACGAAGCAGAAAGCACCGGGGCAACCGGAGCGATTACAAAAAACGAGTTTTGGCGGGCAACACCCGCGAGTTGGGGGAGAGGCGAAATGCAAAAGCAACTGCTGATTATATTCTTACCGCTGCTGATGCTGGGTTCCATGGCTTCAGCCGCCGAGACGCCGAAGACACAGCCGGCGAGCGAGCGCAACGAACTGCAGCGCGTGAACGTGGTTCGTGACGCGAATGAAGTTCGGGTCGAGATTAACGCTCGTGGCCTGGTGACTCCCAAAGTAACGACGGCGGATTCGCCGAAGCGCCTCATCGTGGATCTGCCGGCAACGGTCATGGCTACGGCCCAGAGCCGAATCGTGGTCGATGACGGTGGCGTTAAGGATGTGCGCATCGCCATGGACGGTCAACATCCGCCAACCAGCCGGATCGTGGTTGACCTGGAGCAGGCTTGCCGCTACGAATTGACCCCTCTGGCCGGTGGCAAGATAATCTTAACGGTGCATACCCAGTCTTCGACGGCGGGAAATGTGACGGCTAACAAGACGGTGGTGGCGAAGTCCGCAGCGCCGAGCAGCCGAGTAGCAGCCTCTCCGTTCGCGCCGCCGGTGATTGCCGCGAAAACCGAAACCGCGAACTTGACGCCGCCGGTTCCTGTGACGGCGACCGTTCCAGCGGCCGCGACAAACGCGACGACTGATTCGGCTTCCAGCCTGGAAACGGCGAAGTCGAGCGACTTTGTTTTCGTAGAACCGACTTATGCAGCCAAGCCGGCGACCGCCGACACCACGGATGCCCCGGCGACACGTTCCCAGGAAGCGGCGGCGAGATTTGCCGATAAGACCGCTCCGGAATTGTTGCCGGTGAGCGTGAACGCAGCCCAGGCTGGCCAAAGCACCGGAATCACACCGGCGGTAAACCTTGCTGCGGAACAGAAAGCGCAAGCCGGACAGCAACCCGCATCGGTGGGACCGAAATATACCGGCGAGCCGATCTCAGTCAATCTGAAAGATGTTGACCTGAAAGATTTCTTCCGTCTGATTCATGAAATCAGCGGATTGAATGTGGTGCTCGATCCTAATGTTCACGGGACCCTGACGATTGTGCTCGACGATGTGCCGTGGGATCAGGCGCTGGATATCGTGCTCAAGAACAACGACCTGGCGCGCGAACTGGAAGGCAACGTTCTTCGCATCGCCACAGTCGATACCTTGAAGAGGGAAGCAGACGGACGCCGGGAACAAGTAGAAGCCGAAGCGCTGGCCGTGGAAAAGGTTTCCATCACCCGCTTCCTCAGCTACGCCCATGCCAAGGATGTGATGGTGACGGTAAAGAAGTTCCTATCGCAGCGTGGCGACGTGGTTGCCGATGACCGCACGAATGCGATTATTGTCAACGACATCCCCAAGGTGATCCCGATTATCGATCGCCTGTTGACGCAGCTTGACCGCAAGACGCAAGAAGTAGAGATCGAAGCCCGCGTAGTAGCCGCTACTCGCCAGTTTGCGCGCGACATCGGCACTCAGTTGGGATTTGGCTGGGGCGATGGTCACAGCGCGATTGGCGGCGCTTCCGCGGTTGGCACCTCGCCGACCACGGTCGGCGGATTGACCCCAGGTTATGTCACGGTGCCGGGAACGTCGGGCGGAACCGGATCGACCATTCCATTATTCTCGAACCTTGGCTCGACAGCACCAACCAGCGGCTTGACCTTCCTCAATGCGAGCAATACGGTGCGTATCGATGCCGTGCTTAGCTTGGCCGAATCGCGCGGCTTGCTCAAGGTTCTATCGCGGCCGCGGGTGGTTACTCAAAACAATATTCAAGCCCTGGTGAAGCAAGGCGTCCGCGTGCCGATTGTGACCCAGGCGCAGTTGGGTGGTCCTCCGACTGTGACCTACGTCGATGCGTTCCTGCGCCTCACGGTGACACCACAGATCACTTCGGAAAATACCATCTTCCTGAACGTCGATGTGGAAAACACAACGCCGAACTTTGCGCAGGAAGTGCAGGGTAACCCTGAACTGATTACGCAGCAGGCTACGACTCAAGTGCTGGTCACCGATGGCGGCACAGTCGTGATTGGCGGCGTGATCCAGACGCAGAACTCGATCGAAATCGACCAGGTGCCATTGCTGGGGAACATTCCATACCTGGGAAACCTGTTCAAGCACACGACCGTGAATACATCGAACCAAGAGTTGATCTTCTTCATTACGCCGCGAATCATCCAGACGTAAACAAGCGTCCGATCCAGCAGCGCAGTCGAAGATTTAGAACCGCCGGGCTGACGAACCTGTCAGGACCGGCGGTTCTGCGTTGATTTTCCAAGTATCTCTGTTCCCGCGCTCCCTGATAAACTCCTCGGCGATGGACTTTAAAGCGCGTCAGAAGAAGCTCCGCGATTCTCTCGCCGCTTCTCGCTACGATATTCTGCTCGTCAGCCATCTTGCGAACGTTCGTTATCTCTGCGGATTTACTGGCAGCGCCGGTTTCCTGGTGCTCACTCCCACGTCCAGCGTCTTTCTTACCGATGTCCGCTATGACAGGCAGTCTCGGGGAGAGGTGAAGGGCGCGAAAGTGATCATAGCGCGCAAGGCTCTGATGAGTGCCGTTGCGGACTGGATGGGATCCAGTCACAAGAAAGCTGGTGGTTTGGCGATTGGAGTGGAAGGCGAACACCTGACGATCGCGGAAAAAAAGAGGCTGGCGGATTTGTTGCCTTCTGGGACACGATTGAGTAGCGCTCCTGGTTGGGTGGAAAAGTCGCGAATGGTGAAGGACCAGGATGAACTGGCGAGGATTCGAGCGGCCGTGAATCTGGGAGCGACCTTGTTCGAGAGGGCAACTGAAGTGTTACGCGTAGGAGTTAAAGAGACCGAAGTAGCGGCGGAGATGGAGTATGCCGGGCGTGGTGCGGGCGCTGAAGCGATGTCATTTCCGACCATCATTGCTTCGGGGGAAAGATCGGCATTGCCGCATGGGCGGGCCACGGGCAAGGCGATCGGCCGAGGGTATGTGGTGTGTGACTTCGGTGTTATACTCGCTGGTTATTGTTCAGATCAGACCCGCACCGTATGGGTGGGTTCGCAGGTGCCGCGAGAAGCGCGACGGGCTTATGAAGCGGTAAAGGAAGCCCAACAGGCGGCCATTTCGGCAGTGAAGCCGGGAGTTCGCACCGGGGAAGTGGATGCAGCCGCGCGGAAAGTATTGCGCAGAGCTGGATTGGGCCGTCAATTCACCCATTCGACGGGCCACGGGGTGGGGTTGGAAATCCACGAACTGCCCAGAGTCGCCGCAAGTCAAAATGAGATTTTAGAGCCGGGGATGGTGATCACGATCGAGCCCGGAGTATACTTCCCCGGCAGGTGGGGCATCAGAATTGAAGACATGGTGGCAGTCACCGAAAATGGTTTTGAGGTGCTGACTCCCACCAGCAAAGAATTCCTGACAGTTTAGCGTTACCGATTGTAAATGGCTGCTTTGCCGACATCATGCCAACGACTGGCTTCGTTACGTAATCATTAAGCGATCCACCCTTATACGAATGAATCAGAAAGAGTTGAAGGAACTCATCGAGTTCTTAATAGAAAAAGACATAGCTGAGTTCGAACTGGAGCGCGGCGATGTCAAGGTAAAGATCAAGCGTGGCGGGCAGACCACTGTGGTCCATGCCCAGGCAGATACGCCCTATCCCCTCTACGCAAACGGAGTGGTTGCCGAACCCAGGCATACCGCTGCGGCTGCACCACCGCCAGCGCCGGCGGAACCCGCTGCGCAGGAAAATCTACACATCATAAAGTCGCCGATTGTGGGAACACTTTATGAGGCTCCTTCTCCTGGAGCGCCACCGTTCGTCAAGATTGGAGACGAGGTGGAGATTGGGCAGGTGCTTTGCATCGTGGAAGCGATGAAGTTGTTGAACGAGATTGAGTCCGACGTGGCTGGGGAAATCGTGAAGAAGCTGGGAACGAACGGCCAGCCGATTGAATACGGGCAGGAGTTGTTTGCCATCAGGCCGAAAAAGTGAAGGGCAGTGACCCATTGTTGATTGTTGATTTTTGATTGCCGATTGAAAAGCCTGCTCCTGAGGATTTTTCAATCAAGCAATCAAAAATCACCAATCGACATTTTTTTTGCGAGTTGAAAGTTAACGCATGTTCAATAAGATCTTGATTGCGAATCGCGGGGAGATCGCGCTGCGGGTGATTTGCGCGTGCAAAGAGCTGGGGATTCGCACGGTTGCAATTTATAGCGAAGCCGACCGCCATTCCTTGCCGGTGCGCTTCGCCGATGAGGCGATCTGCATTGGTCCGCCGCAACTGGCGCAAAGTTATTTGAATATTCCTGCGGTAATCAGCGCGGCGGAGATTGCGAATGTGGATGCGATCCATCCGGGATACGGATTGCTGGCGGAGAACGCCAACTTTGCCGAAGTCTGCGAGACGAGCGGGATCAAGTTCATTGGGCCGCGGCCGGAAGTTACGCGATTGATGGGGGAAAAGGAAAAGGCGCGTTCTGCGATGAAACGCGCGGGTGTGCCGATTCTGCCGGGGTCCGACGGGATCATCGCTTCGGAGGGTGAAGCCGTAGAGTGGGCGCGGCAGGTGGGATTTCCAGTCATCGTGAAGGCTTCCGCGGGAGGCGGCGGGCGCGGCATGCGTATCGTTCGCGGCGAAGAAGAACTGCCGGGGCTGTTCCGGGCGGCGCAAGCCGAGGCTGCGGGCGCGTTCGGCAATGGCGACTTGTACATGGAAAAGTACGTCGAGCATCCCCGGCATATCGAATTTCAAGTTCTCGCCGATGAGCACGGTAACGTAGTGAGCCTGGGCGAACGGGAGTGCTCGATCCAACGTCGCCACCAGAAATTGCTGGAGGAGTCGCCCTCCACCCAGGTCACGAAGGAATTGCGCGACGAGATCGGTGGCGTGCTGTGCAAATCGCTGGCGGCCATCGGTTACACGAACGCCGGGACGATCGAATTCCTGATGGATCAGGATCGCAAGCTGCACTTCATCGAAATGAATACGCGCATTCAGGTGGAGCATCCGGTTACGGAAATGGTGACGGATGTCGATCTGGTGAAGAGCCAGATCATGATCGCAGCCGGTGCGCGGATGAGTGAGGTTTTGCTAGGGCCGATTGTTCATCGCGGCCACTCGATCGAATGCCGTATCAATGCAGAGCATCCTGAGAAGTTCACTCCCTCGGCGGGAAAGATTACGGCGTTCCATCCCCCCGGAGGGACCGGGGTGCGCATCGATACAGCGGCCTATACCGAGGGTGTGATCCCGCCTTATTACGATTCTCTGATTGCCAAGTTGATTGTGCGCGGGAAAGACCGCAGCGAGGCCATCTCGCGGATGACGCGGGCGCTGGAGATGTTTATTGTCGAGGGCGTATACACCACGATTCCGCTGCACAGGAAGATCATGGCCGATCCGGATTTTCGTGCGGGAAAGTTTGATACCGGGTTTATTGAGAGATTCCTGGCGAAGAGCGGGAAGTAAGTGGGCTGAATAAATGCGCATTTCGCATTCCCCGGGAGACCACAAAGGGTATTCGGGAAAGGTAAATCGTCATGATGATGGGCAAACTCAAGCTTCTGCCATTGCTTGTTCTCTGCACCGTCGTCGGCCCGGTTCGCGCGCAAACTGCTGACAACCCGGCGAACCTTCCTCAGCGCGACGGCTCGCACGATTTCGACTTCCTGATCGGCGACTGGAAAGCGCGCGTTCGTCGCCTTCCGGATCGCCTCAATAACTCAAATGTCTGGGTCGAGTACGATGGCATCTCGAACCACCATAAACTTCTCGACAGCAATGCGAACTTCGAGCAGTTCGAGGTGATCAGTACCGACAAAAAACTTCACATTAAAGCGCAGACGCTACGCCTCTACAATCCCGCTTCGCGCCAGTGGAGCATCTATCTCGTCGATCTGGATAATGGGACGCTCGATGTGCCTCCTGTGGTGGGGGGCTTTGCCGGACCTCGCGGCGAATTTTTTCATCAGGAGCAATTCAAGGGTCGCATTATTCTGGTGCGCTACGTCTGGCTAAATATTTCGCCCAAGTCTTCTCGCATGGAACAGTCTTTTTCACCGGATGGCGGCAAGACCTGGGAAGTAAACTGGATTTGCGAACTTTCGCGATGACGCCTCCGTCAAACAACGCATGATCGTCCTGCCCCGCCTATATCCGATCCTCGACGCCGGTTGTTTCCACGATGCGCTGGGCTTGATTACTGCAGCGGAGGAACTCGCTTCTGCCGGTGTGACCCTGATTCAATACCGCAATAAAGCCGGCAGTGCCGGGAAAATGCTGCAAGACGCATGGAAATTGAAAAAACGTGCCTTAGATATCGAAAGTCAAAATCCCCATGTCTCGCAAAAGAGGCGAGACATGGGGCACCCTGAGGTTGATGATTTCATCCGGCTGATTATGAACGACCGCGCAGACTTGGCTCTGGCCGCGGAGTTCGATGGCGTACACGTAGGGCAGGACGATCTCTTACCCGAGTCGGTGCGAAGTATCATTGGTCCGGAGCGCTGGCTCGGAGTTTCCACCCATAATCCAGAACAACTCGCCGAAGCTGATAAAACCTCCGCGGACTATCTCGCTATTGGCCCCGTCTTTTCTACTTTCAGCAAAGATAAGCCCGACCCGGTGGTCGGCCTTGAAGGCGTGCGCCGGGCGCGGTCGTTAACCCGCAAGCCGCTGGTGGCGATTGGTGGTATCACTCGTGCCAACGCAGCTTCTGTGATCGAAGCAGGAGCAGACTCCGTGGCGGTGATATCCGACTTGTTACGGGAGCCACGTAAATCAGCAGAGGAATTTTTTCGCGTCTTGAGGTAAAGTCAGTTGACCTTGGGTCTGGCTCACCGGAATGGCTTCACGCGCTAAGGCCCTGTTATCGGCGAGTGTTTTGCGGTACCGCTGAACCGTGCCGTTCCCGATTCAAGCGCAAGATGAATGTGTGGTCGTACCGGAGGAGCCCTGAGCACACCGACAACGCCAGTTGCGGGCAGCGATTGGGAAGTTCATAGCCGTCAGGATAAGGAACTGGTCAAGGGCCTGGGCCTGACCAGCGCCACTATGCTGGTGATGGGGTCGATGATCGGCTCCGGCATTTTCATAGTCTCGGCGGAAATTGCGCGCGAAGTCGATTCCCCGGCGCTGCTGATTGGAGCGTGGGCCGTGGCCGGGTTCATGACGATCGTGGCCGCGCTCAGCTACGGCGAGCTCGCCGCCATGATGCCACGCGCGGGCGGGCAGTACGTTTATCTACGCGAGGCGCTGGGGCCGTTGTGGGGATTTCTTTACGGCTGGACGTTGTTCCTAGTCATCCAGACGGGCACGATTGCGGCTGTGGGCGTGGCTTTTGGCAAGTTCCTCGGAGTTTTCTTCCCTGCGATTTCTTCGTCGAATTGGATTCTTCATTTGTGGAAAGTCCCGCCGATTCGGCTGGGGCCGATGGTTTTGGGCAACATGGATGTTGGAATCAACACGCAGAATCTTTGCGCCATCCTGCTGGTGGTCTTCCTTTCTGTTGTGAATATCTTCGGAGTGAAAACCGGGGCGTTGATTCAAAATGTGTTCACGGCGGCGAAAGTGTCGGCACTGCTGGGGCTCGCTTTATTTGGGATTGCACTGGGAAGAAATGCCCAGGCGCTGGCGGCGAATTTCGGCGCGAATTTTTGGAGGAATGCGGGACTGGGCGCACAGCACGCGGTTCAGGTGGGCGTGGGCGGTCCGGTGGTAATGGTGGGGACGTTGACTATTCTTGCGGTGGCGCAAGTTGGCTCGTTGTTTTCCGCGGATGCGTGGAACAATGTCACCTTTACCGCCGGCGAAGTGAAAAATCCCAGCCGGAATTTGCCGTTGTCTTTGGCGCTGGGCACGGGCGTAGTGATTGCTCTTTATATTGCGTGCAACTTTATTTACCTGAACGCGCTGCCGCTGAATGGAACAGCCGGCGCGGCAACCATTCTCGGCCGCGGCATCAAGTATGCAGCCGAAGACCGTGTGGGCACAGCAGTGATGACACAGATGTTTGGCGCTGCGGGCGGTCTCCTTATGGCTGGAGCGATTCTGATTTCGAGCTTTGGATGCAACAACGGGCTGATTCTTTCCGGGGCACGCGTCTACTACGCGATGGCGAAAGACGGATTGTTTTTCAAGAGCGTGGCCAGGCTGCATCCTACTTATAAGACTCCGGCGGTTTCGCTGATGGTGCAGATGGTTTGGGCTTGCCTGCTTTGCGTTTCGGGCAGCTACGGGCAGTTGCTGGACTACATAATTTTTGCCGTGCTCGTCTTTTATATTTTGACGATTGTGGGATTGTTCGTGTTGCGGCGCACGCGGCCGAATGCGGAGCGGCCTTACCGGGCAGTGGGTTATCCGGTGCTGCCGGCTATCTATATTTTGATGGCTTTGTTTATCGATGTAGTGCTATTGCTCTACAAGCCGCAGTTCACCTGGCCGGGGCTGATTGTGGTGCTATTGGGGATTCCGGTGTATCTTGCGTGGTCAAGAAGTTCCGGTAAGATGAGCGCGTCCTAACTCCAAGGAGAAAACCGAGCATGGCGAATTTGTTCGCGAAAAAAGATCTTCCGACCCTGATGAAGGAAGCTGTTGAAGTGGAAGGCGAACAGAGCCTGCGGCGCGCCTTGGGACCGGTGAATCTGTTGACACTAGGTATTGGCGCAATCATTGGGGCGGGAATTTTTGTGATCACCGGCCAAGCCGCGGCGCAGTTTGCCGGACCAGCCATTGTGATCTCGTTCATTCTGGCGGGCGTGGCCTGCGCTTTCGCGGGGCTTTGTTATGCCGAGTTTGCCTCCATGATCCCGATCGCGGGCAGCGCCTACACGTATTCCTATGCCACGCTTGGCGAACTGGTGGCTTGGATCATTGGCTGGGATCTGATTCTGGAGTATGCCTTCGGCGCGGCGACGGTGGCAGTGGGTTGGAGCGGCCACTTGCGGGCCTTCCTGCATGATCTTGGATTAAATCTGCCAGCTCCTCCTACTTCCGATTTCATGCTGTTCGGAACCCCGGTGCACCTGAAGTACGATTACATCGGGTTTCTAGTCATCATGTTCATTACGACGATTCTAGTGGTTGGAATCAAGGAATCGGCGAACTTTACCACCACTGTGGTGATCATGAAGGTTTTGATAGTTTGCATGTTCATCGTTCTCGCGCTGGCGTTCTTGTTCTCGCATTCGTGGCAGCCGAATTATTGGCACCCGTTCATTCCTGCGAATACCGGCGAGTGGGGGCACTTTGGATGGTCGGGGATTCTGCGTGGAGCTGGAGTTGTGTTCTTCGCCTACATCGGATTCGATGCGGTTTCGACGGCGGCGCAGGAGGCGAAGAATCCGAAGAAGGATATGCCTTTCGGCATTCTGGGCTCGCTCGTTATTTGTACGGTGCTCTATATCCTGGTTTCAGGCCTGCTCACGCATATGGTGCCGTACCAGCAGCTCAACGTGCCTGATCCGGTCGTAGTTGGCATGCGCGTGGCGGGGCATCAGTGGGCTACATTCCTCGTCGAGATTGGCGCGCTGGGCGGCCTGGCCACGGTGATGCTGGTAATGCTGATGGGGCAGTCGCGCGTGTTCTATTCGATGTCGCGTGACGGTTTGCTATGGCCCTGGGCGGGCAAAATTCATCCTCGTTTTCGCACGCCGTATCTTAGTTCGATTGTGGTGGGCATCTTCGTTGCGATCTTGGCGACGATCATTCCTCTCAGCGTGCTCGATGAGATGACGAGCGTGGGGACGCTGCTGGCTTTTGTGCTGGTGAGCGCGGGGGTGTGGGTGATGCGCAGAACGCATCCCGAGCTTCCGAGGGCATTCAAGACTCCGCTGGTGCCGCTGGTTCCGATTCTCTCGATTCTCTTCTCGGGAGCGTTGATTCTATCTCTCGCCCGCGCAACGCAGATTCGGCTGGTGGTCTGGCTGGTGATCGGGTTGGTGATTTACTTCACTTACGGGCGCAAGCACAGCAAGGTTCAGAACATGCAGTCTCAGCCCGTGCCAAAGATTTCGCGTTAGTTTTTTCACATTAAGAAGGCCCTCCGCACGGCGCGGAGGGCCTTTTTGTTTTATAGTCGGGCAAGAGGGACGATGAGAACAAAAGCAGGAAAATTATGAGGATTGTGAGCGCCGCCGAGATGCGAGCGATCGACCGCGCGACCAGCGAGCGCTATGGCGTGCCTTCGCTCGCGCTGATGGAGAATGCGGGTGCGGCGGTTGCAGACGCGGTGGTGTCGCAATATCCGAGGGTACGGCGCGTCGTGGTTTTCTGTGGCAAGGGAAACAACGGCGGAGATGGGTTTGTAGCGGCGCAGCGTTTGTCTGAGGCGGGGAAAGATGTGCAAGTGACCCTGCTGGCGAGCGCGGAAGAATTGCGTGGCGATGCGGCGGCGATGTTTAAAAAGATGGCGCATGTGCCGGTTGAAGTGCGTTCCAGCGAAGAGTTAAAGAGCGAACGGGTGCAAGCGTTGTTGCACGGAGATCTCTATGTGGATGCGATCCTGGGCACGGGGTTCAAACCACCAGTGAGTGGATTGTATGCAGATGCGATTGAGATTATGAATGCGAGTGATGCTCCCGTGATTGCAGTCGACATCCCCTCCGGCGCGGATGCGGATGCGATGGGCGCGCAGACGGGGTCCATCGCGCGGGCCGACGCCATTGTTACTTTTACCGCGCCGCGGCCGGCGCACGTGTTTGGTTCGCTGACCGAGGGTTCTACGTTTGTCGCTGAGATCGGTTCGCCGGACGAAGCGATTGTGTCGACTCTGCAATTAAACGTGATTACCGCGCGAGATATTGCGTCGCTGATCGGGCCGCGGCAAGCGGAATCGAATAAGGGAACCTACGGCCACGTGCTGGTGATCGGTGGATCGTTTGGGAAGGCTGGCTCGGTCGCCATGTCCGGCATGTCGGTGTTGCGCGTCGGAGGAGGACTCTCGACCGTGGCGACGGCGAAATCCGCGCTGGCTACAGTGGCGGGATTTCATCCTGAATTGATGACCGAGCCTTTGGCGGAGACGGATGCGGGGACGATCTCGGCCAAGGCCCAATCTCGAATCGAGGATTTGGCTGAAGGCAAGACCGTGATGGCAATTGGTCCGGGGATTTCTCAGATTCCAGAAACCTCTGAGTTGGTGCGGAATCTGGTTGCTGCGCCGCGAGCTCCACTAGTCGTAGATGCGGATGGTCTGAATGCTTTCGATGGACGCGCGGACGAACTGAATGGCAAAGGGCGAACGCTGGTGATTACGCCGCATCCCGGAGAGATGGCGCGGCTTGCCGGAATGAGCATTGCCGACGTGCAAAAAGATCGATTGGGGGTGGCGCGAAAGTTTGCGCACGAGCACGAGTTGATTGTCGTGCTGAAAGGGCATCGTACTTTGATCGTGCGACCGGATGGAGAAGCGTGGGTGAACACCACGGGCAATCCCGGGATGTCAACCGGGGGGACGGGAGATATTTTGACCGGCATGGTCGCCGGGATGATCGCGCAGCACCCGAAGAGTGCCTTCGAGGCTGTGCTTGCCGCGGTCCATTTGCATGGGCTGGCGGGAGATGTGATGCGTGAGACGGTTGGCGAGCACTCGCTGGTGGCGACGGATCTTCTTCTAGGTTTACCGGAAGCGTTTCGGCGCACTCAGAAAGCAGCCAAGGAAGATTTGGTGAGCTGGGGCGGATGAATTCACTTCTACGGCCCTCGTTATCTCGCTGCCGGCAGGCGAATGGTTTTTCCGGAGGCTGCGGAGCGCCGCGCTGCGTCCAGGATTTCCGTGACCGTAATATTTGTTTCCAGGGATGACAACCCGTCCGGCTTTATTCCGTCTATGACCACGGCCCGGAGGAGAGAGAGCGAACTGTTGTAAGGTGCAGGGACTGGGTTCGCTGCAACTTGCTGTTCTTGCCCTCCGGCGCGTCGCACGCGGATGTCGTCGTGCTTTACCGTGATTACGTAACCCGTCTGCCCGTAAACTTCCATATCTTTGCGATCGAACGGCCAGTTCCACGAGGCCTGGATGATCGCCTGCGCCTTCGGATAGGTGAGAATGACGGTCGCCTCGTCGTCCACTTTGGGGTAGATCGTGGGCTTGATTTGTTGCGTGACGGCCGTAACGGTTTCCGGACGCTCTCCGTCCATCAGCCAAGTCATCAGGTCGGCGCCGTAACAGCCGAAGTCGAAGAGCGCGCCTCCGCCGTCGAGTTTCGGATCGGTGAGCCAGCTCAGAAATTCCGGACCGACACCGATTTCCTTTGGCCCACCGTGGCCGTCGTGCACGATAACTTTGCGCACGTCGCCTAACGCATGCTGGTGAAGCATCTCGTAAGCGGCATGGTTGCTGGGATACCAGGTGGTCTCGTAATTCACCAGAACCTGAATCTTGCCGCGATTGGCGGCCTTTTGGATGGCCAGTGCGTCGTCCAGGCTGACGGCCAGCGGCTTTTCCATCATGACGTGAACGCCATGTTTGGCGCAGATTTCAACCACGCGGCGATGATCATAAGTGTTTGTATAAACCAGAACCGCCTGCGGGCGCGCTCTGTCGAGCATGGTCGCCAGGTCGGTGAATAGTAAGGAGTGATCGAAACCATAGCGGGCGGCATATTGCGAGGAAAGCGCCGGATCGGCATCGGCGATACCAACGATATCTATGGTCGGATCGTGGAGCGAATGGTCGAGAAATCCCTGGACGTGGCCGTGAACCAGACCGACGATGGCGACGCGCAGTTTGATAGGCGCGGAAGCATTCTGGCATGGAGCAGGCGGCGTAATGCACAAGCTAATGACCAAAGCCGAAACAAAAACTACAAAGCTTCGCATGAGATTCTCCTTAGCATCACCGGTCGGGCAGTACATTGTATCAACAGTAAACATGGGTCTAAATGCATGAGCTGATGAGTGTTCCATCGATCCGAAACAGGCCACCAGCACGGGAATCCGGCCATTTGCTTCCGTAATCTGTTACCTGTACCAATAGCGTGGCATAGTTAGTTCACCTATGACGCACTTCCCCCAACCGCACCCTTCGCGGCGCGCGGCCCGGGTTCAGCTTGGAAGTTCAGTTCTGGCTGCAATCCGTTTAGAAGATGGCCGGCGCACGAAAGCTAAACTGCAATCCATTTCCGTTACCGGTGGACTGTTGCAAATGCAGCATCCGCTGACTGACGGTTGTTTTGTGGAGCTTGCATTTCAAACCCAATCCGGACCGGTGCATGGTATGGCCGAAATCCTTGGAGCAACGCGTAGAACTGCAGAAGGCATTTTTCAGCCGTTCCGCTTCGTTGCGCTCGAGGACGACGACCATCGCCGACTGCGGTCTTCGGTGGATCATGTTGCCGACCGGGGCCTGCTGGGACTGAAGTCTTCGGTATTCATGGTTCCAAGAACGATCTAGTTTCGGCTGATTTGATCTGTTTGGCGATCTAGTTCTCCCCCGCGTTTCTACCATCCGATTGGCGTTCTGTGCGCGCGCCAATCGTGATCGCGGATGTTGTCGCTGTCGCTATACTGGTGGTGGCCGGGTTCCCCTCTCGGCCGCCGCTCGTACTGCGAGATGAATCGAGAGATCACTACAAATTCCGCCGAAGAAACCATTGCCTTCGGCCGCGCGCTGGCGGAAAAGCTTACGCCTCCGAAGCTAGTGCTTCTGCGAGGCGACTTGGGCGCGGGCAAGACCACGCTCGTCAAGGGCATCGCGGCTGCATTTGGTGCGGCGAGGGAAGATGACGTTACCAGCCCCACGTTTACCCTGGTGCACGAGTATCGCGGGCCAAGCGTCAATCTTTATCACATCGATCTTTACCGTATCGATACGCAGCGCGAATTGGATACGCTGGCCTTGGATGATCTCCGCTCGGAGAACAGTATTTTGCTGATCGAGTGGGGAGAGAAATTTCCGCGGCTTGTGCGAGAGCGGGATATGGAGATTGCGCTGGAGCGGGAGGGGGATAACGATAACGGGCGCAGGATAGTTGTGAGCCAATGACCTGCCGATTCAAGGTGGGCGACCGTGTAGCTGCAGTGAGTCCATTCCGACCACCAACAGCGAACCTCTGGCGCTAAAGCGCGCTTCTTCCTTTAAAACCGACTTTCGGCACGACTAAAGTCGTGCCCTTTCCGGACCCCACGCAAACGCAGAGTAGCCTGTCAGGATTTCTTAAAATCCCATAATGTTATACCCACAGTCCACGAAGATGATTTCGCCGGTGATGCCGCTGCTGGCGTCGGAGGCTAGGAAGACTCCGGTGGAACCGACTTCACTGATCTCGACATTGCGTCCGAGAGGTGCGTGGTCGGCGTGGGCTTTGAGCATATCGCCGAACCCGGAAATGCCGCGGGCGGCAAGAGTTTTCACAGGCCCGGCGGAGATTGCGTTGACGCGGATTTTCTTCTTGCCCAATTCATAGGCGAGGTAGCGCACAGAACACTCCAGCCCAGCTTTTGCAACGGCCATTACGTTATATCGGGGCACGACTTTCTCAGAAGCGTAGTAGGTCATGGTGAGGATCGAACCGCCATCTTCCATGAGCGGAGCGGCGGCGCGGGCTACGGCGACGAGAGAATAGACGCTCACGTCCATGGCAATGCGGAAGCCTTCGCGCGTCGTGTTCAGGAATTCTCCCTTGAGTTCGTCGGCGGGAGCGTAGGCGACGGAGTGCACGACGGTGTGCAGCTTGCCGTAACGCTCTTTGAGCGTGGCGAAAAGGCGGGCGATTTCTTCGTCTTTGCTGACGTCGCACATGAACCCTTCCGCGCCGGGAAGCGACAAGATGAGATCTCTCGCCTCCTGCTCCAGGCGCTCATTCTGGTAGGTGATGGCGAGCTTCATGCCCGCGGCGTGAAGTCCCTGGGCGATGGACCACGCGATGGAGCGCTTGTTTGCGACTCCAAAGACGACCGCGTTTCGGCCCTGAAGATCAGTAGGCATATGAGGCTCCTTGGAATGGGAAAGAATAACAGGATCGCGGGACAGTTGTACTTAGTGCGACACATTCGCTGGTTCGGCCACGTGAATTTCCGCGGGCCAACTGGCGGCCACAAACGCAAAGCCGTAAACGCATGCCAGAATTGCAAAGGCCGCGACCAAACTAACATCGTGCGCGACCGCGCCGACGACCAGGGCAAGCACGAGTTGCAGAAACGTTCCCCAGAAATAAAAAGAGTTCTGCACGCGCCCCATCAGATGTTGCGGGACCATCTCCATAAGGCTGGTGTTCATGGCGATGCCGCCGATGCCGCGCGCGGAGCCCATGATTCCATAAATCAGGATTGCTGCGGCGAGCCAGTGTGAGACTGGCGCACAGATAACGCATGCGGCCAGCAACGCCATGGAAAATGCAACGGAGCGGCGCCCGCCCAGCATGGCGATCAGGGCGGGAGCATAGAGCGCGCTGAGAAATGCGCCGGTGCCCCAGCCGGCGTTCAGCCATCCGTAGCCAACGGCGCCAGCATGAAAAACGCGTTCACTTAGTGACGGAGTGACGACGATTCCCATGGTCATTGCGCCCAGGAATAGCGCCCAGCTTATGCCGAGGAGCACAACCGCGCGATGGTCGCGAAGGAAGTGCAGGCCTTCGCGCATCTCGCGCCAGAAGCGCTGGAACTGCGTTTCGGCGGCGAGAATATCAGCGCGTAATTCTTCGGGACGCAAGACCACGTGACGTCCTTTGCGCACGGCAAAGTAACAGCAAAACGAAACGACATACGTCGATACGTCGATCAGTAAAACTCCGCCAAGGCCGATGTGGTTGTACATAAAGCCGACGAGAGAACCGGCGATGAGCCATCCGCCCTGCACGCCCGCCATAAGAAATGTATTCGAGTGTACGAACTGGCCTTCGGGCGTGAGTTCTTGGATCAGCGCGGTAATCGTGGGCCAGAACATCCAGAAGCCCGCCGCCACCAGCGTGTTCATCAGATAGAGTTCCCATACCTTCACCCGATGTTGAAACGCAAGGATGGCGACGGTAACGATGATCACGGCGCGCACTGCATCAAGCCACATCACCAATCGGCGGCGGTCTTCGCGGTCAATGATTACTCCAGTGAAAGGGAGCATGAGCATGGCCGGAATGGTTTGCAAAACGGCGAATGTGCCCAGCGCCATTTCCGAGTGGGTTACTTCGAGGATGTACCAAGCCACGGCGGCGGAGTTCATCCCGCTGCCAAGCATGGAGATCACATTGGCGGCAAAAACGAAGCGCAGCGGACGTTGGCCGAGGATGGCGCGCATGTATTAACTTTAGCCGAAGTTAGGTCAGGGGATATCTGCACGTAAGGATCGCTCACGCGATCATCGATAACTTTTTGGCTTCCTCGCGAATTCTTTTCCACGCCTGCTCCACGTGCTTTGCTTCGGTATTCGTCTGGCCCACGCAAAGCCGGAGGGTAAATTTGCCGTCTAACCTGGTGTGGGTTAGAAAAAGATCGCCGCTCTGGTTGAGGCGGTCCATGATGGTCTGATTTGCGGCGTCGCCGGCCTTGTGGCGGAAACAGATCAGGTTTAACGGCACGAGCGCGGCGAGCTCGAAATCTTTATCCTGGCTGACCCACATCGCAAACTGTTGCGCCAATTCTACATGGCGCCGAATGTGGTACTGCAAGCCTTCCACGCCATAGTGGCGGATCACGAACCATAATTTCAGGGAACGAAAACGGCGGCCGAGCTGAACATGCCAGTCTCGATAATCGATGACCGCGCCAGACTCCGAAGCCTGATTGCGCAAATACTCCGGAAGAATACTCAAAGTGCGGATGAGCGCATGGCGATCAGCAACCCAGAAGCAACTGCAATCGAAAGTGGTGAACATCCACTTGTGCGGATTAAAGTTGTAGCTGTCCGCATGTTCGACTCCCTCTTGCAGATGGCGGAATTCAGGACACAGGGCAGCGGTTCCCGACATGGCGGCGTCCACATGCAACCACAGATTGTGCTGCTTCGCTAGGCGAGCGATCTCCGGGATTGGGTCCATCGCATTTGAAGATGTCGTGCCAACTGTGGCGCAGACCAGGCAGGGCAGCAGGCCAGCATTCTTATCGGCTTCGATCCGACTTGCGAGAGCGTCTGGGCGCATGGCGAAGTTTTCATCCACCTCGATCTGACGCAGATTGGACGCGCCAATTCCCGCAATCATTGCGGCTTTTTGTAAAGAGGAATGGGTCTGCGTAGAGACATATGCAACGATACGCCCATCGCATCCCTTTTGATTGCTGCTGTAGCTGGTGGCGCGCTCGCGGGCAGCCAGCAAAGCGCAGAGAGCCGCGCTGGAAGCGGTGTCCTGAATTACGCCGCCGCCGGTGCTGGAAGATAAGAATCTATCGGGCAGACCCAGCATCGAGACCAGCCAGTCGAGCACGTGGGTTTCGAGTTCTGTGCACGCGGGGCTGGTGGACCAGAGCATGCCCTGAACGCCCAAGCCGGAACAGAGAAGATCGCCCAGAATTGCGGGTCCGGAGGCGTTGCTGGGGAAGTAGGCGAAGAAATTAGGCGACTGCCAGTGCGTGATGCCGGGAAGGATGAGTTCGCCAATATCTTTTAGAAGTGCGTCGAAGGGTTCCCCGTGAGCCGGAGGAGTTGCGGGAAGCGAGGCGCGAATCTGGCCGGGCTTTGCCTGAGAGAGCACGGGGAACGACTCGACGCGAGAGTGGTAATCGGCGATCCAATCCACCATGGCGTGGCCGTAGCGGCGGAATTGGTCCGGCGTCATATGAAAAGATTTTTCCTGGGGCATTGTTCTCCAAGATTCTTGCCGCAATTTGTGCTAGTGAAGTCTTCCAAAAAACAATCGCGTCTTGTATTCGAATGCGATGTGGCCTGCGGCAGCGCTGGCCTCGAAGATGCGCCGCAGCTCGCGTAACATCGATTCATGTTGAGGATGCGCCGGCCCGGGAGCGTACGAAGAAGACAAGAGCCGGCCTTCAACTCCGGCATAATCGAAATGCTGCCGCAGGTGGAAGACCCGTTCTTCAAAAGGCGCAGGATCGAAGAACTCGTTAACGGCTGAGGTAGTTCGCTCGTGGCGAATCTCTTTGTAGTCGGTGCCGTAAGTCAGCAATAACTGTTCGTAATCGCGGAGAAACTGGGTTGAATCTATGACGCGCTCGTTCCACAGCAGCGCGAGCCATCCTTTGGGTTTTAGGATTCGTACAAATTCGCGGCGCGACCGCTGACGATCGAACCAGTGCGCGGCTTGCGCAGCAGTAACAAGATCCACGCTGCTGTCGGGAAGTGTTGTCGCTTCCGCATTTCCAGCCACGCTGGTGAAATTGGGAAACACCGCCAGCAACCGCTCACCTGCCGCACGCATTTCAGGGTTCGGCTCTATGCCAAAGACTGGGTTGCCATTCTCAAGTAATTGGCGAGTCCAGATCCCGGTTCCGGACGCGATATCGGCGATCAGGTGAAGCGAGGTGAGGCCGCATTCTATTTTCAGCGCATGCAGCACTTCGTTTGGATATCCGGGACGGAAAAGGACGTAGTTGTCCACACGGTCGGAGAATCGGCTTGTGGCGTTCAAAGCGGGCATGTGGTTGAAACTGGCAAGTGTCTTCTTGCCAGAAGGCCATTTTAATTGCAGGATAGAAGGGTTGTCTTTCTTTAGCCCAGCCTGTTGAATTAGGGCGGGTGAGATCCTGAAGATAATTGGCGAGATTCTAAGGCGCATGAGAGTGGTCATCAAAGTCGGAACCAGTGTGATCGCGCCGGATGGTGAGATTGATGCGAGTTTATTGCGCGCCATGGTGGATCAGTTTGATCTGACTAAGAATGAATACCTGATCGTCACCTCAGGTGCCATTGCTGCCGGCATGGCGGGACTTGGACTGGTGAAGCGGCCCAGCGACGTGCCGGGGATGCAAGCGTGCGCGGCGGTGGGGCAGAGCAAGCTCATGCATACTTACGAGCGGCTATTCTTTGGCAAGAAAGTTGTGGCGCAGCTTTTGCTTTCGAGTGACGACTTCACATCTCCGGTGCGCTACCGCAATTTGCAGAATGCCCTGGCTGAATTGTTGTCATTGGGGGTCGTGCCGATCGTAAATGAAAACGATAGTGTTTCCGTACGGGAACTAGTGGGCGCTTTTGGAGACAATGACGAGTTAAGCTCTTTACTGGCCACTGCGGTGAACGCCGAGTGGCTGCTGCTATTAACCGACGTGGATGGATTTTATATGCCGAATGGACGCAAGAAGCCACGTTTGGTGCGGGTGCTGCGCGCACTGACTCCGGCGCTGGAAGCGCAGTGCAATGGCAAGAGCAAGCTGGGCCGTGGGGGGATGATTTCCAAGCTGCGCGCGGCGAAGCTGGCAAGCGATGCGGGGGTACATGTGGCGATCGTGAATGGAAGGCATCCGCAGGGAATTAAGCTGGCGATGGAACGCAAGCTGGGAACTTATTTTCCGCCGCAAAAACCGGGACGGAACTGATGGCGACTACTTTAGTGAACTCGATCTCGACCCGCGAGAAGCTGCATCGCGCGCGCGCGGCTTCAGCAAAAGTGGCCCGGCTTACCACGGACGAAAAGAATAATTTACTGCTGGCAATAGCGACTTCGCTTGAGGCGGAAGCAGAGACGATTCTTGCGGCGAACCGGCAGGATTTAGAGAGTTGCGGGCTGCAAGGTTCGATGCGCGACCGGTTGCTGCTAACGCCGGAACGAATCGGCGAGATGGCGCGCGGGGTACGAGAAGTGGCAAAGCTGAGCGATCCAATCGGCGAGACGCTGGCGCAGTGGGCTCGACCGAATGGATTGCACATCCGGAAAGTGCGCGTGCCTCTGGGCGTGATTGGGATCATTTATGAATCGCGGCCCAATGTAACGGTGGATACGGCGATACTGGCGCTGAAAACGGGCAACGCCATCGTGCTGCGCGGGGGCAAAGAAGCAGCGCACAGCAATCGCCGGCTGGTGGAGATCATGGCGGCCGCTCCAGGTTTACCAACGGGAGCAATCGAGCTACTGGACGCAAACACGCGCGAGTCCGTGGAAGAACTGATCAGAGCCCGTGGATTAGTCGATGTGATTATTCCGCGAGGTGGACCGGGTCTGATCACATTTGTCACGGAGAACTCTACGGTTCCGGTGATTGAGACGGGGGCAGGTAACTGCCACATCTTTGTCGACAAGTCCGCTGACCTCGAAATGGCGGACAGGATTGTAATCAATGCCAAGACGCAGCGGCCGTCGGTTTGCAATGCGGCGGAGAAGTTATTGGTACATCGAGACATAGCGGCGGAGTATGTTCCGCGGATTGTCCAGAAGCTCTTGGAGGCAGAGGTGGAAGTGCGCGGCGATGAACATGTTCGTACTCTGACGACCGGCCTGGACGTTATTCCTGCGATTGAGCAGGATTGGCACGAAGAGTATTCGCGACTGTGCATGGCGGTGGGGGTTGTAGCGGATGCGGACGAAGCTATCGCCCACATTAATCGCTATTCCTCCAGGCATTCGGATTCCATTGTGACGGGCGATGAAGCCAACGCGCAGAGGTTCCTGCGGGAAGTCGATTCGGCTGCGGTATATTGGAATGCTTCTACTCGATTTACCGACGGTGGGGAGTTTGGTTTTGGCGCAGAGATGGGGATCAGCACGCAGAAGCTGCACTGCCGCGGCCCCTTTGCACTGGCGGAATTGACTTCGTCGAAATATGAAATTATCGGGACAGGTCAAATCAGGTAGGTTTCCAGTCATGGCCAAACGGAACGAATACTTTGGCTGCGCCCGTGTACTTACTTTGCTCAGGAGTTCCGTGCGAGTTTTCTTTCCGGCGACACTCGTTTTAGTCATCCTCCTCGCGTTTTTCTCGATTCGCGTTCGCGGAAACATTTCTCCGCCGCCAAGCATTTTCGGTTTTGTCGATGCAACTGCCGAAGTCGCTACTGAATCACGGTTTCTGGCGGTGCCTGATGCCAAGCTGGCGGAAGATCACCTGCGCGTTCTGACGCAAGCTCCGCACATGGCGGGAACGCCGGAAGACAAAGCGACCGCCGATTACGTAGCGCAGAAGTTTCGGGAAGCCGGGTTGGAGACGGAAATCGTCGAATACAAGACCTGGTTCAATTATCCGGCCGAGATCAGCGTTGACGTTACTGCTCCCACTGGGGTTGAAATGCACGGGCCGACGCGGGAGCATGTGAATGGCGATGCTTATGACGACGATCCGCGAGTGGTGATGCCCTTCAGCAGCATGTCGCCGTCTGGAGACGTCGAGACGGAAGTCGTTTATGCGAACTACGGCACTCCTGAGGATTTCGAGAAGCTCGAGAAGTTGAACATCGACGTGCGGGGCAAGATTGTTCTGGTGCGCTATGGGCAGAATTTTCGCGGGGTGAAAGTTCTACTCGCACAGCAGCACGGCGCGGCCGGAGTGATCCTCTACTCGGATCCGTTCGACGACGGCTGGCGACGCGGGGACGAATATCCGGTTGGTCCCTGGCGGCCTGACACCGGGGTGCAGCGCGGATCGGTAGGATACATGTTCGAATTTCCGGGGGATCCGACGACACCGGGCTTTGCATCGCTGCCGTCATTGCCGGAGAGCAAGCGTGTGTCCCCAGCGCAGTCTGCGCAGATGCCAAAGATTCCGTCAACCCCGCTTTCCTATCACGACGCGTGGCCGATTCTTCAGAATCTGGGTGGGCCAGACACTCCGCGTGAATGGCAGGGAGCGCTGCCGTTCACTTACCACCTGGGGCCGGGACCGGTGCGAGTGAAGATGCATTTGAAACAGGACTATCAATTCCGCACACTGTGGGACGTGATCGGGCGTATTCCTGGAAGGGAATCGCCCAACCAGTGGGTGATTGCGGGCAACCATCGTGACGCGTGGGTTTATGGCGCGGTTGACCCAAACAGCGGTACGGCAGCCATGCTCGAGAGTGTGCACGGAATGGGCGAGTTGCTGAAGTCTGGTTGGAAGCCGAAGCGCACGATAATTTTTGCAAGCTGGGATGGTGAAGAAGAAGGCCTGATGGGTTCGACTGAATGGGCGGAGCAGCATGAATCCGAACTGGCGAATGCCGCTGCCTATTTCAACATGGATGTGGCCGTCTCCGGTTCCAAGTTTGGCGCCTCGGCGGTTCCGAGCCTGAAACAGTTCGTGCGGGATGTCACGAAAGCGGTGCCGAGTCCGAAGGGCGGCACGGTTTTTGAGGTGTGGCAGAAGGCGGATGAATTCGCGACGACGCAGCCGGCGTCTGAACCTCGGATAGAGCCCCGGCGCGCGCGAGCGAGTACCGTGCCGTCGGATGTTCCCGTGGGGGACCTGGGAAGCGGCTCCGATTACAGCGCGTTCCAGCAGCATCTGGGTGTCCCTTCGAGCGATATTAGTTCGACCGGCCCCTACGGCGTATATCACTCGGCGTTCGACGATTTTGGCTGGTTCAAGAAGTTCGGCGATCCGGATTTTGTTTATGAACAGCAGATGGCGAGGGTTTTCGGACTGGAGGCGCTGCGCATGGCCGATGCGGACGTTTTGCCCTACGACTACGAGGAATATGGAAAAGAGATCGCCGTATATCTCGACGATGCCGAAAAGCACGCCGAGAACAAATTGGGCGCACATGCGGTGAATTTTGACGCGGCGGAAAATGCGGCCAAGCACCTCCAAGAGGCGGGAGCAAAGATTTTGTCAAAGCAGAAAAGGCCGCCGCGCGACACGACGCGCTTGAATCAGGCGCTAATAAGCACCGAGCGGGCGTTATTGGTGCCTGAGGGATTGCCGCATCGGCCGTGGTTCCGCCACGCGATTTACGCGCCCGGCGAGTACACCGGGTATGCGCCAGTGGTGATTCCGGGGGTGAATGAAGCGCTTGATCGAGGAGACGTGGATGCGGTGCGCCAGCAATTGGCGGTTCTAGCTGCTGCATTGGAGCGATCTGCAAAAGCGCTACAGCATTGACTAGTCAGATGACTAGTCATAGAATAACAGGTAGGTAGAACATATGAGCTCGTGGCAGTTGCAGGATGCAAAAGCGCGTTTTAGCGAGTTCCTGAATGCCGCTTTGACGAAGGGGCCGCAAACCGTGACGCGGCGCGGGGTCGAAGCGGCGGTCCTGGTGCCGATTGGCGAATGGCGGCGTTTGCAAAGCGCATCGAGTCCAAGCATCAAGGAACTGCTGCTATCAGGGCCTCGATTCGAGAATATTGTTCCTCCGCGCAGGAAGTGGAAGCGCCGACCTCCGGTGGAGTTCGAGTGAACCGTTATTTAATCGACACAAATGTGATTTCGGAAATCCATAAGCCCAGACCGCACGGAGCTGTGGTCGAATGGTTTGTCGCTTTGCGCGACGAACAGGTGTGTGTCTCGGCGGTTACGCTTGGCGAGCTCCAGGAGGGGATTGAACGCACCCGTCGGCAAGACGCCGCGAAGGCGCAAGCGATCGAGAGATGGGTAGACGAGATTGAACGGTCGTCGGTCGTGCTCCCGATAGACGGGGCATGCTTTCGGGAAACTGCCCGACTTATAAGCGGCAAGCAACAAGAGCTCTTGAACGATATTATGATTGCCGCCACGGCCCGAATTCTCGGACTCACGGTCGCCACCCGCAACGAAAAAGATTTTAAGCATCTCGGCGTGGACATTATCAATCCGTTCAAATCTGATTAAAACGGATGACTTCCGCTTACGGCCTCGGGCAATTCCTGCGCACCCTGCCGCACTCGGCGGCTGCAACTTTCCTGGCGCTGTTTCCCATCGTCGATCCCTTTGGGGGCATTCCCATCTTCTTCACCATGACCGCGTCGTGGACGCCGAAAGAACGGCAGAAAACGGCGATCAAGACTGGCCTTTGGGTGTTCGCGATTCTGATTACCTTTCTGTTTTTTGGCCGTTTCGTGCTTTATTTCTTCGGAATTTCCCTGCCCGTGATAAAGATCGCCGGCGGGTTGATCGTGGCGAATACAGCCTGGGGCATGGTGACTTCTCACGCGCGCATCACTCCGGAAGAGAGTCATGAAGCCGAGGACAAAGCGGACATTTCCCTGACCCCGCTCGCGATGCCTCTGATGTCCGGGCCGGGCGCAATCGGAGTGGTGATGGCGCTGGCGGCACACGTGGATACGGAAATGTCCTACCTGGGGATGGTGATTGGCATCGCGGCGATTGCGCTTAGCGTCTCGCTCTTCTTTTTGCTGGGCGGGCCGTTGGTTAAGCGCCTGGGTCCGAGCGCGGTGGGTGCCATCAACAAGATCTTCGGGTTTTTGATTCTCGCCATTGCCGTTCAGCTGGTTTGGAACGGCGTGGCCGATTTCAGATAACGCTTCAAAGCCAGACCTTGAGCGCTAACCTTCGAACCTCCGGACTAATGAGCCGGCAGGTTGCTGCTCCAGCAATCGGCAATGATGAGCCAGGCGCCGAGCCGTCGCCAGGCCTTTACATATTTGCCGCGGTCGGCAGTGACGGTGCCATCCGGCAGGTGAATGCCCACCGAATAGCGGCCGATTTCCATCGCCATATCCCCGGAAGATTCAACGCGAACAGTCTCAAGGCGAAGATCCTGGTAACCGGCATCGCCGAACTTGCGAAGCAGATGTTCCACAGCCTTCGGGCCATAGGCGGGATCATGGTGAGGAGCCATGAATGCGCCGTCCGGAGAAAACATAACGGCTGCCTGATCGTAGTTCCCAGTGTTGAATGCGGTGACGAAGTCCTGGGCGTTGTTGCGAAGAAGAGACTGGACATCCAAGAGCGGACGCGAATCCGCCAGTGAACTGGAATAAGGCCGATACATCTACAACCTCCTGGGGGAAGGCCAAGAGCGGGCTCCGCGGCCAGCGCTCCGTGATACAAAGTTAAGCCATTCTAGCGCAAGAGGGCTGTGGAAAGCGCAAATTCTTGCGGCGATCGGGTGAATACGGTAGAGGGGCGGGGGAACGGAAGACATACATCCGACGCCCAGAGGATGGCATCTGATGAAAGCCCAAAGTTGGAGGCAGAAACTTGCGTGAAGGAGAGCTCCATGAAACTTCAAGACGTGAGATTTAAAAGTTTAAGCGCTGGATTAGTGGGAGCGGGACTGCTGGGAATGGTGTTGATGACCGGCAGCACGCTAAGGGCGCAGGATGCGCGCCAGGACGATGCGAAACCTGCACCACAAGAGCAACCAAAAGACGATGCAAAACCAATGCAACCCAGTGAAACCAAGCCGGAGACCAGACCGCAGGACGCAAAGCCAAAGCCCGATGAGGCGAAACCGGCTAATGATGACAAGGCTATGAAGCCGGCACAGGACCGTCCGGCACAGAACAATAACGGCGATCACGCGATGCGTGCGTCAGGACATGAGCAGAAGATTCCCGACGATAAGTTTCGCGCGAACTTTGGACGCCAGCACACGTTTCGGGTGCAGACCACCGTTGTCGAAGGACAAACGCGGTTTCAGTACGGTGGATATTCGTTTGGTCTAGGGAATGCCTGGCCAGTGGGCTGGGCTTACACGGATCCTTGCTACATCGACTACATCGACGGAGAGTATGTGTTGATCGATCTGGCGCATCCGGGAGTACAAGTTCCCCTGCTTATTGTGGTGATGTAGGACGCGTAAAAGGGTAACTGTTTAATTAAAGTTGAACCTGGCCGGGCCTTCCGAGCGGAACCTTTCCGCGGAGAAGGCCATTTGTTTTGCTGCCCGGCTGACAGCGCCTCGAATTTGCGTCTAGAATTAAACGCGAGATTAAACTTCCGATCCGATTGGAGAGTGAGATGGAACGCAAAGCAAGTGCGGTATGGAAGGGTGGGCTGAAGGATGGCAAGGGATCGATTTCCGCCCCGGGTGGGGTGTTGAAGGATACGCAATATTCGTTTACCTCGCGCTTTGAGAATGGACCGGGAACCAATCCGGAGGAGTTGATTGCAGCGGCGCATGCCGCCTGTTTTTCGATGGCGTTGTCGGCCCAGTTGGGCGGCGCAAACTTGACGCCGGAAAGTATTAGTACAAACGTAACTTTGACCATGGAAAAACAGGAATCCGGGTGGACGATTACATCCAGCCATCTCGATGTAGTGGGGAAAGTTCCGGGCGCGGATGTAGCCACGTTTCAGAAATGTGCGGAAGCGGCGGAAAAGGGATGTCCGGTATCGAAGGTTCTGAACGCGAAGATCACCATGACCGCGAAGTTGGGGTAGAGAGCCAGAGTCAAAATCTTTACCACAGAGGCCACGGAGGTTTTCACAGAGTTTCACAGAGGGAAGCCTTGCGGTTGGTTTGACAGGTGGGAGTGGGTCTGTAGAATAGGAAATGTCTTCCGACACGGCGGCCTTCGGGCCGCCGCTGCATTGCAGTCCAAAAATTGCCATCGTGGCGGAATTGGCAGACGCGCATGGTTCAGGTCCATGTACCGGCAACGGTGTGGGGGTTCGAGTCCCTTCGATGGCACCAAACAAAATACCCTTCTGATACGAGCGTCCTGACAAATCGGCGCGTTGACGCCGCGAAATCACACTCATAAGATCGTTGCATTAAAGGGGCGCGGTGGTAATGATCGACAAGCTCATCTCGCACTATCGCATTGTGGGCAAGCTGGGCGATGGTGGTATGGGCGTGGTTTACGAAGCGGAAGACTTAACCCTAGGCCGCCGCGTCGCCGTCAAATTCCTCTCTGACAGTCTGGCGCAAAGCGCGGTTGCGCTGGAGCGATTTCGTCGCGAGGCGCGCGCCGCCTCGGCGCTGAACCATCCAAATATTTGCACAATCCATGAAATTGGCGAGCAGGATGGGCGGGCCTTCATCGTAATGGAGTTGCTTGATGGCATGTCGCTGAAGCATCGGGTCGCGGGACGCCCCCTTGAGATGGAGGAGCTGCTCTCGATTGGAGTTGAGATTGCCGATGCGCTTGACGCTGCCCATGCGGTTGGCGTTATCCATCGCGACATCAAGCCGGGAAATATCTTTATCACCAAGCGCGGCCATGCGAAGATGCTGGACTTCGGTCTGGCTAAAGTCGTCGTCAACTCCAACCCCTCCGATTCTTATCCAACCCAGAGCGAGAGCGCGGGCGATCTGACTGCGGCGGGCAATGCGGTCGGCACGGTTGCCTATATGTCGCCGGAACAAGCGCTGGGCAAACCGCTGGACGCGCGCACCGATCTGTTCAGCTTCGGTGTCGTGCTCTACGAAATGGCCACCGGCAGGGCTGCCTTCTCAGGAACCACCTCCGCGGCGATTTTCGATGGCATTCTGCACGGAGCACCGGTTGCGCCGGTGCATTTGAATCCGCAAGCGCCACTCGAACTGGGGCGCATCATTAACAAGGCGCTAGAGAAGGACCGCGAACTGCGCTACCAATCCGCGAGCGAGATTCGCGGAGACTTGAAGCGCCTGAAACGTGAAACCGATTTTGGGAGGCACGCGGTGCTTCCGGCAGGAAGCGAGATTGCGCGTGGAGGAAGTTCGGGAAGCGGCCAAAAGAGTCCCGTGGCACGACACTCCTCTTCGGCAGAAAAGTTAACCGGGATTGCGGTTAATACCAGCAAATGGCCGAAGCTTGCTGCGATTGCGATTGTGATGGTAATGCTGGCCGCAGTGGCCGTCGGCGCATGGTATTGGCGATTGCAGCAAGTGCGTCATCTCGGCGCGAGAGACAACATCGTACTGGGCGATTTTTCCAACTCAACGGGGGATGTGGTTTTTGACGACACGCTGAAACAGGCGCTGAGCATGTCCCTGCGGCAGTCTCCGTTCCTAAACATTCTGTCGGACAATCAGATGGCTGCCACCTTGAAGGAGATGACGCGTCCCCCTGACGCAGTGTTGGTTCCGGCTGTGACGCGGGAGGTGTGCCAGCGTTCGGGCAGCAAAGCCTACATCGCGGGAGCGATAGCGAGCCTAGGCAGCGATTACGTTCTCAGTCTCAAGGCGGTGAACTGCCAGACTGGGGACATTCTGGCGCAGCAGCAGGTTACGGCTCCGGCTAAAGAAAAGGTTCTGGACGCGCTTGGAGCAGCGGCGAGCACTCTGCGGCGAGACCTGGGAGAATCGCTGGCGACGGTTCAGAAGTTTGATATTTCCCTGGAGCGGGCGACCACATCATCCCTCGAGGCTTTGAAGGAATATAGCTTGCAATTGAAGGCGATGCGCGAAAAAGGATCGGCAGCGGCATTGCCGCATGGATTGCGGGCGATCGAGCTTGACCCAAAATTTGCGCTGGCCTATTGGGCGGTGGGCGGCAACTACAGCGACATGGCGGATTATGGGCAGGCGCGGGACTATTTTGCGAAAGCCTTTGAATTTCGCGAGCGTGCCAGTGAACGGGAGAAGCTGCTGATTGCCGGCTATTACTACCTCGATGTGAGTGGAGAACTCGACAAGGCGCAGCAGACTCATCAGGAGTGGGTCGAAAGTTATCCTCGCGATTACATTGCCTGGGGCAGCCTGGCAATGGCGGATTCGGAGTTGGGCATGCATGAGAAAGCTTTGGAGGCCAATCGGGAATTCGTACGCCTCTCGCCCGACAATGCCATTGGGTATGTGAACCTGGGTGCGGCTCTGCTGGCGCTGCAACGCATTGATGAGGCGCAGCGGACCCTGGAAGAAGCGAAGGCGCGCAAGTTGGACGATGTGAATATCCACCTCAATCTATATGCGGTGGGTTTTCTGACGGGCGATGAGGCAAGGATGGCGAACGAGTTGTCATGGCTGGAGAGCCGCCCGGAGTATAGCAGCCAAGGATTTTCGCTTGAATCCGACACGATGGCATATCGTGGTCAGTTCCACAAGGCCGGAGAACTTACCGCGCAGGCGGTACAAGCGGCTCTGCGGGCGGTGAACAAGGAAAACGCCGGCATGTGGCAAGCGAATGCCGCTTTGCGGGAGGCTGGAGTGGGGGATGACACGGAGGCGCGCCGCTTGGCGGATGCGGCGTTGAAGCTGGCTCCGGAAAGTCCCGCAGTGCAGATTGAAGCTACATTAGCCTTTGCTTTGAGCGGGGATGCCGAACGAGCGGAGAAGTTGGGAAAAAATCTCTCCGCGAAATTTCCCATGGATACTCAAATGCAATCGCTCTGGCTTCCGACCGTTGCGGCGCAGGTCGCGCTTGATAAGCATGACCCGAATGCGGCGCTGAATTTGCTGCTATCTGCGAAGACGATGGATTTAGCTTTGATCCCATTTTCCGCGAATTCATCGTGCCTGTATGCGCCTTATGTGCGGGGGCAGGCTTATTTGGCGACGGGCGACGACGTTGCGGCGGCAGCAGAGTTCCAGAAAGTTCTGGACCACAGCGGTCTGGTCTGCAATTGCTGGACCGGAGCGCTTGCGCATCTGGGGGTGGCGCGGGCAAACGCGATGGAGAGCGGGAAATTAAACGGGGTCGACGCCGAAAGCGCCCGTGCGCGAGCGGTGATCGCCTACAAGGATTTCCTTGCGCTCTGGAAGGATGCCGATCCCGGGATTCCCGTGTTTAAGCAGGCCCGGGCGGAGTTTGCAAAGTTGCAGTGAGCCAGTCATTTCGGACTTGGCGATGGCGATTTGAAATCCTCAGCGTGAAGTACACTCTCTTCATGCAAATTCTGCCTCGCTTTTGCTGTAAAGCACTGGGCATCATCCTTTTCTTCGTGGGACTCAACGGAACCTGCATGGCGCAGAAGCTCGCCATAACCATGGACGATTTGCCGCTGAACGGAACGCTCCCGCCGGGCGTGACGCGTGCGGGGACGACGCGCGACGTACTGGCCATTCTGAAGAAGCGGCATGCACCTCCAGTTTACGGATTCATCAACGCGAAGAAGTTGGAAGGAAATCCAGACGGCGCGGAGGCGCTAAAGCTCTGGGCAGCCGCGGAGCCGGTGGGAAATCATACGTACTCGCATATGGATCTGGAGCAGAACTCGGCCGAAGCGTTCGAGCGCGAGATCGATGAAAACGAGCCCGCGCTGGAGTTGCTGAAACCTGATTTTCCACTAGGCTCCTCGGAAGATACCCAGAATGATGATTGGCATTGGCTTCGCTATCCATATCTGCATGAGGGCGACACAGTGGAAAAGCGGCGCGCAGTGCGGGCATATTTGAAAACGCGCGGCTACCGGATTGCGCAGGTGACGCTCGACTGGGAGGACTATCTGTGGAACACGACCTATGCGCGATGCGTGACGAAAAACAATGCGAAGTCGATCGAGTGGTTGAAGTCAAGCTATTTGAGCACAGCGTCTACTTTTCTCGATTTGGGGCGTCAGCAGGCCGAGCTAATCTACGACCGGGAAATCAGTTATGTGTTGTTGATGCATCTCGGAGCGTTCAGCAGTACGATTTTGCCCGATGCGCTCGATCTGCTAAAGAAAAAGGGATTCAAGCTGGTAACGCTGCAGGAGGCGGAGAGCGACCCGATTTATGAGGGCGATCCGGATGTAGGGCTGCACGACGCGGGCACGCTGCTCGACCAGTGGATGCAAGTGAAGGGGATCAAATATCCGGAGCATACCGACAAGCCTTACAAAGAGCTTGAAGCGATCTGTCAATAGCGGGGTTCTTTACCTGAAGACTAAGAAGTGCGGCGTCGCGGCGAGATGCTCATTAGGCCGAATCCCTTGATCTCTTAACGTTTAACGCTGCTCTCTCCCGTATAATTCAGGGACTCGTATGCCCGTTTCTTTGAATCAAATCGTTGACGCGACGCGGGGGAAGGTGCGTGAGGCGAAGCGGAGTGCGAACGTTTCGCATCTGGAGCGACAGGCTGAACGGCATATTCCTCGCGGGTTTCGGCGGTCTTTGTTGGAAAAAGGCAAAGATGGAGTGGCAGTGATTGCGGAGTTGAAGAAAGCATCGCCGTCGAAGGGATTGATTCGGCCGCAGTTTTGTGTGGAAGAGTTGGCCGCTGAATTGGAAACAGCAGGAGCGGCCGCGCTTTCTGTGCTCACGGATGAGGAATTCTTTCAAGGGTCGCTGGAGAATCTGCGAACGGCGTCAGCGCAAGTGAAGATTCCGTGCCTGCGCAAGGATTTTATCGTGGATGAGTTTCAGCTGTTGGAGGCGCGGGCGAATTCGGCGGATGCAGTGTTGCTCATCGTGGCTGCATTGTCGCAGGAGGAGTTGCTCGGGTTGGCGCATCGGGCGCGGGCGCGTGGGTTGGATGTGTTGTGCGAAGTGCATGACGAGGAGGAGTTGGATCGCGCGATTGGAGCAAAATGTGATCTGATCGGGGTGAACACGCGGGACTTACGAACATTTCAAGTGGACTGCGAGACGGCATTGCGGCTGGCGCAGCGGTTGCCGAAGGATGTGGTGAAAGTGGCGGAGAGCGGGATTCAATCTGGAGAAGATGTTGCGCGGCTGCGGAGGGCGGGTTATGACGCATTTTTAATTGGGGAGACGCTGATGCGGGCGGAGCGCCCCGGAGCGCATTTGCGCCAATTGATGGCGAGTACCGGGTCCCGAGTGGGCGATGAGATTTAGAGAGTTTGCGGACAATCGTTTTCATGACTTGGGTGAAGATCTGCGGGATGACGAATTTGGAGGACGCGCTCATCGCGGTTGAGGCGGGGGCAGATGCGGTGGGGTTTGTTTTTTATGAGAAGAGTCCACGGAATGTGACTGTGGAGCTAGTGCGGGAGATTGTACGGGAATTGCCGGAGGGAGTGGAGAAAGTGGGAGTGTTTGTTGGCGGTCCATTCGAGAACATCGTTGAGACTTTGCGGCAGTGCGGGTTGACTACCGCGCAGATTTATCCGCGAGAGCCTTTCGCATTCACTGAGGAGTTTGTCGAGGATTTTCCCTTTCGATTGATTCCGGCGATCTCGGCGGTCACAGGCAAGGATGAAATGTCCGGGATTTACGTTTCGAATAAGGCAGGAAATCGAGTGGCAGCTATTTTGGTCGATTCTGGAAGTTCCGCTCAGCCTGGTGGGACTGGTGAAAGCTTTGACTGGAACGAGGCAGCGGGCTTCTCAGGCTTGGCTGGATTCAACCTGGTGGTAGCGGGAGGGCTGACGCCACAGAATGTGAGCGCCGCGATTGAGACCCTCCGGCCGTGGGGGGTGGATGTGGTTTCAGGAGTGGAGGCTGCGCCGGGGAAAAAGGATCCAGAGAAGGTGCGGGCGTTCGTGCGGGCGGTGAGAGATATGGATCGGAAGGTTCGTTAGGGATGAGCGCGGTTCGTAGAATCACCAAGGTCAAAATCCCCACTCTAGCCGCAAGGAACGCGGCTAGAGTGGGGCACCCGTACACTTCTGCTATTCCGAACTCACCTGGGCGGTTTGGGATTTACGGCGGGCGCTATGTGCCGGAGACGTTGATGGCGGCGCTGGAAGAACTCGAATGCGAGTA
Organism: uncultured Acidobacteriaceae bacterium; assembly: GCA_963833875.1. Classification (GTDB taxonomy): domain Bacteria; phylum Acidobacteriota; class Terriglobia; order Terriglobales; family Acidobacteriaceae; genus Sulfotelmatobacter. The sequence continues at coordinate 2,980,426 of CAWHZM010000004.1, read as the reverse complement.
TGAGAGGGCGAAGCGTGATCCGAAATTTCAGAAAAGGCTGGACGGGTTGCTGCGAAATTATGCGGGGCGTCCGACAGCACTGACGTTCGCGAAGCGGTTGACAGAGAAGCTGGGCGGCGCAAAAATTTATTTGAAGCGGGAAGATTTGCTGCATACCGGGGCGCACAAAATTAATAACTGCCTGGGTCAGGCGTTGCTGGTGGAGCGCATGGGCAAGCGGCGAGTAATAGCGGAGACGGGCGCGGGGCAGCACGGAGTGGCAACAGCGACGGTATGCGCGCTGCTGGGATTTGACTGCGTGGTGTATATGGGAACGGAGGACATGCGGCGGCAGGAGTTGAATGTTTTCCGCATGCGCCTTCTGGGAGCGGAAGTGCGCGGAGTGGAATCCGGATCGCGTACGTTAAAAGATGCAATCAACGAGGCCATGCGCGACTGGGTCACCAATGTGCGAACTACGCATTACTTGCTGGGGAGCGTGCTGGGAGCGCATCCGTACCCGACGATGGTAAGGGACTTTCACCGAGTGATTGGGCAGGAGGCGCGCAGGCAAATTGTGAAGGTTGAGGGAAAATTGCCGGCAGCCGTGATTGCGTGTGTGGGCGGCGGTTCGAATGCGATTGGAATTTTTCATGAATTCATAAAAGATAAAAAAGTGAAATTAATCGGAGTCGAGGCGGGTGGGCGCGGCGAGAAGTTGGGCGATCATGCGGCGCGGTTTCGCGGCGGGTCACGCGGGGTGTTACAAGGGACGTATTCTTATGTGCTGCAGGATGGGGCAGGTCAGATTGCGACGACGCACTCGATTTCGGCAGGGCTGGATTATCCCTCAATTGGCCCGGAGCATGCGGCATTGAGAGATGCAGGGCGGGCGGAGTACGTGCCAGCGTCGGACGCGGAGGCGTTGGAGGCTACGACGCTGCTGGCGCGGACAGAAGGGATTATTCCCGCGCTGGAGTCGGCTCATGCGGTGGCGGAAGTGGTGAAGCGCGCTCCCCGCATGAAGAAGTCGGAGGTTGTAATCGTCAATATTTCCGGGCGCGGGGATAAGGATATCGGAATTATGCGTGAGAACCTGGAGATCGAGGGATGATCGTTGATTAATAATCTTTGATTGATGGTTAATGATTGAGGCTTGGACTGCTGGGCTCCCCAGTTTTCAATTGTCAATCAGCGGTCGTCAATCGGCAATCGGCAATCAAAAAATTCAACCCATGCCTCTTTCGTTCTATAAAAAACCCGGGTTGGTAGTGTATGTGACGTGTGGGGATCCGGACCTCGCGACGACGCGGGCGGTTGTGTTGAGTGCGGTTGCGGCTGGCGCGGACGTGATTGAGTTGGGAGTGCCGTTCAGCGACCCGGTGGCGGATGGGCCGATGATCCAACGCGCGAGCGAGAGGGCGCTAAAGCACGGCACCTCCCTGGCGCAGGTGTTGACGCTGGCGGCGGACGTGAGACAACATGCGCAGTCGACGGGGTTGGTGGTCTTTTCGTATTTGAATCCGATTTTGCGGATGGGGATGGAAAAGTTCTGCAAAGTGGCGCGGCATGCGGGTATGGATGGCGTCCTGGTCACGGATTTGCCGGTGGAGGAAGCGGGCGAATATTTGCGAGCGATGAAGGAGAATGATCTGGCCCCGGTGTTTTTGGCGGCGCCCACTAGTCCAAATGAGCGGCTGAAGCGGATCGCGGCTGCGTCGCGCGGATTTGTTTATGCGGTATCGCGAACCGGCGTAACTGGAGCGCGTCAGCAAGTCGCGGGAGATGCGCAGAAGTTGGTGCGGCGTTTGCGCCGCGTGACTAAGTTGCCGATCGCGGTCGGGTTCGGCATTTCGAATGCGCAGCAATTCGCCGAGGTTGGAAATTTTGCGGATGCGGTGGTGGTGGGCAGTGCGATTGTCGAGACGATCGAGCGGAATCGCGGCAGGGAAGCGGAATCGGTCGGTAAATTTGTCGAGGGACTGGTAGCCGTGGCGAAATAGAACCGAGTATCCTCAAGCAAGACGTTACCAACCCAATCGGCGTGCTTGGTGGGCAACGGCCTTTCGTGAGGGGTTTTCAGGCACAGATTTTATGGATATCGCAGATTGGCGGCAGAAAATTGACGAGTTGGATCGGCGATTAGTCGAATTGTTGAATGAGCGGGCGCAGTCCGCCGTCGAGATCGGCCGGCTGAAGCGGAACACGGCATTGCCGATTTATGAGCCGGAGAGAGAGAGGGTTGTGTTCGAGAACGTGCGGGAGATGAACCGAGGTCCGCTGCCGGAGCAGGATTTGGTGAGAATCTATGAGCGGATCATGGATGTGATGCGGAATATTCAGAAGGAAGGAATTGGCGCGACGCCTGCACCGGCCAAGGCCGAAACTGAATTCGATTCAGAAGTGAATGATTAAAGTAATCGAAGCTGAGCGTAAAGAAGCAGAGACTTCCTATGATCGTGGCAATGCAGGATATTGCGGATGAGAACCAGATCCAGCATGTGATTGAGCAGCTGGTGAAGCTGGGATTCGAAGTGCATCGGTCTTCCGGGGCGCGGCAAACTGTGCTGGGCGCGGTAGGATCCGGGATTGATTTCGACATTCGGAATCTGGAGCTGTTGCCCGGAGTGCAGGAAGTTCATCGCATCAGCGCGCCGTATAAGCTTGCGGGGAAAAGTTTTCGTCCCGAAGGTACCGTTGTGAAGCTGGCGAACGGGATTGAGATTGGCGGGAATGAAGTAGTGGTGATGGCGGGGCCATGCACCGTGGAGTCGCGGGAGCAGATTTTTGCCACGGCGGAGGCGGTGGCGAAAGCTGGAGCAAAAGTGCTGCGGGGTGGGGCATTCAAGCCGCGGAGTTCTCCTTACTCTTTCCAGGGGCATGGAGAAGAGGCGCTGAAATTGATGCGCGAAGCGGGGGAAAAGTTCAAGCTGTTGGTGATCAGCGAGGTGATGGAAATCTCGCAGATCCAAATGATGCTTCCCTACGTCGATATTTTGCAGGTAGGAGCGCGCAATATGCAGAACTTCAATCTGCTGCGCGAACTGGGGAAGGTCCGCAAGCCGGTGCTGTTGAAACGCGGAATTGCCGCCACGCTGGAGGAGTTGCTGCTTTCTGCGGAATATATTTTGTCTGGCGGAAATTATGATCTCATCCTTTGTGAGCGCGGAATCCGGACGTTTGAGACTTATACTCGCAACACCATGGACATATCTGCAATTCCGGTTATTCACAAGCTATCGCATCTGCCGATGACCGGCGATCCCTCGCATGGCACGGGGCGAAGAGACAAGGTGCCGCCGATGGCGCGGGCGTCGGTTGCAGCGGGAGCGGATGCGCTGTTGATCGAAGTTCACAACGATCCGCTCAATGCCTGGTCGGATGGGGCGCAGTCGTTGTTCCCGGAGCAGTTTGCCAAGCTGATGGATGAGTTGCGGATGATTGCTCCAGCGGTGGGAAGAACGATTGGATGATTGAGCGATCGGGTCATCGGGCGATTGAAGCGCCTTTGCTGCTTGTCACTTCCCCTTATTTCGCAAATACTTAATCGCTCAATCGTCAAATCACAAATCACTCAATTCCTTTTATGTTGATTCGGCAGATCACGATTATTGGCACGGGACTGATCGGCGGGTCGTTTGCGCTGGCACTGCGAAAGCAGAAGTTTGCCGGCAGAATTATCGGGTGCGATCGCGAATCGGCGCTGGCCAAAGCAAAGAAGTGTGGCGCGATCGAGCAGGGATTCTGCGAACCCGCCGATGCGGTGCGTGGAAGCCAGGTAGTGGTGCTGGCAACCCCTGTGCTGGCGATCATCGATTTAATTGGACGGCTGGGTCCCGCACTGCCCGCGAATACACTGATTACGGATGTGGGCAGCACCAAGGCCGCGGTCGCGCGGCAGGCTGTTGAAGTATTTGGCAAGAGCGCGAAGGATCGTTTTCTGGCGGGGCATCCCATGGCGGGCAAGGAAAATTCAGGAGTAGAGTTTGCCGATCCTGACTTGTTTCAGGATGCGGTTTGGTTTTTGACGCCGCTCCCTGGCCAGAACCTGCTCGACGAACGGTTCGCTGAATTCCTGGGATGGATCGATCAGATTGGGGCGCGAGTTGCGACACTGTCTCCGGAAAAACATGACCGGCTGTGTGCGTGGGTTAGCCATGTGCCGCAGATGATCTCGACCGCATTGGCTGCCGCCTTGGCGGAGGAGTTTGGCGAGGACTCGGAGTTGCTCGCTGTTGGCGGACGGGCACTACGGGAGATGACCCGTGTCTCGGCGAGTCCTTATTCGATGTGGCGTGATATTGCAATCAGTAACAAGAACAATTTGGAAGACGCGCTTGTGAAAGTGGAGCAGCGACTGGCTCATATACGCGAGAACCTGACCACGCGCCAACTGGCGGAAGAATTTGAGATGGCGCATAGGCTGCGAAAGAGCAGGAAAAAAATTAAATCGTAGGAATTGTTGATTCATGATTCTCGATTGATGAGTGAGACAGTCGGAGGTCAGCTTCCAAGGATTTCGACCATCGATCGACGATCTCAAATCATCAACCCTTCTATAATGCGGACGCTATGAACAAGGTCGTGGCTAGCGCGGACGAGGCGATTCGAGATGTAGGCGATGGGTCTGTCGTGATGATTGGCGGGTTCGGGCTCTGTGGAATTCCGGAGAATCTAATTCGCGCGCTGGTGAAAAAGGGATCGAAGAATCTGACGACGATCAGCAATAACGTTGGCGTGGATGGATTGGGCAACGGATTGCTGCTCGCGGCGGGACAGATTGTGCATCACATTGGGACTTACGTAGGAGAGAACAAACTTCTTGAAGAGATGGTTCTGACGGGAAAAATCAGGCTTGATCTGGTGCCCCAAGGAACCTTCTCCGAGAGAATTCGTGCTGGAGGGGCGGGGATTCCAGCGTTTTATACGCCGACTGGTGTGGGAACGATTGTGGCTGAGGGGAGAGAGACGCGCGAGTTTGACGGGCGAACCTACGTGATGGAACGGAGTTTGAAGGCGGACTTCGCATTCGTCAAAGCGTGGAAAGGCGATAAAGAAGGCAACTTGGTTTATCGGAAAACCGCCAGGAATTTTAATCCCATGATGGCGACGGCAGCGAAGGTGACGATTGCGGAAGTCGAGAACCTGGTGGAAGTTGGGGAGTTGGATGGCGACGCGGTGCATACGCCTTCGATTTACGTGAAGAGGATTGTTCTGGGGGGAGTGTATGAGAAGAGGATCGAGCGGAGGACGGTGAGAAAGGTGAGTTCTTAGTCCCCTTAGTTATGGCGGCCGTGATTATCAAGTAATCCGCGAGGTAGAGATCATTCGACTGCGATTATGCTTCGCTGTCGCGAAGCATAATCCTGGCTCAGGACGACATAGAGAAATGATGAAGGCTGAAAAAGATATCGAGAAGCGCGAACGGATTGTGAAGCGGATCGCCCGCGAACTCCGAAATGGGTTCTATGTAAACCTGGGGATTGGCATGCCTACGCTGATTGCGAATCATGTCCCGCCCGGGATTGAAGTCGTCTTGCAGTCGGAAAATGGGATGCTGGGCATTGGGCCGTATCCGGTGGAGGGTGAGGAAGACTGCGACCTGATCAATGCGGGTAAAGAGACGGTCAGCGAGATGGCTGGGACCTCATATTTCTCGAGCGCGGATTCCTTTGCCATGATTCGCGGCGGGCACATTGACTTGAGCGTGCTGGGTGCGATGGAAGTGGATGAGGCTGGGAGCCTGGCGAATTGGATGATCCCGGGGAAGATGGTGAAGGGCATGGGTGGGGCGATGGATTTGGTGGCTGGGGCGCGGCGGGTTGTGGTGGCCATGGAGCACACGACTCGAGATGGTGCGCCAAAAATTTTGAAGAAATGCACGCTGCCGCTGACTGGGGTGAAAGTGGTGGATACGATCGTGACGGAGATGGCTTACATCCGAGTAACGGAACGGGGGCTGGTGCTCGAGGAAGTGGCTCCGGGGTTGACGGCGGAGGATGTGCGACGGGCGACGGAAGCGAGGCTGGTGGTGAGTGAGGGGCTGAGGGTGATGGAGGGATAGAGCGTTTGCATCCCAGAGGAAGTGACGACGTTGTATCGGCCTGTGGGCAAGAAAGAACTGGAATTGATCCGCGCCAGCGGATTTCGTGACGCTCAATCCTCGTAGTCTTCCAAATTTCTCCGAAATCAAACTCTGAACGGCGCGGCCAGCAAACGGAACGGGAGCGTGATGGCCAGGAACACGACTTCCAGCACTCCCTTAACTGCTATGCCAACAATCCGAAACGGTAGCAAGAATAGCCAGATGAATGGGTAGGCGAGCAGCGCCACCAGGGCCAGCGGCCAGCACACTACGAACAGGATGCACCATAGGAGAAACGTGAACATGGGGAGACCTCCTTGCTTTCTTGCCTCCATGTCAATTTACGGCAGCGGGAGGAGAGAAGTTCCATTTTGCTGCACGCAGTCGCGGGCGGATGGCCCGCGCCACACCAGCCGCGCCACCCTCTACGATCATTCGTAGCGAAGGGCCTCTGCGGGTAACGTTCGTGCGGCGGACCAGGACGGATAAAGGGTTGCGATGAAGGAAACGCCAATGGCGACGAAGGTTACAAGAATGCCATCGGCTATGCGGGGAGCGAAGGGAACGTAGTCGATGGAGTAGACCTCGGGCGAAAGAGAAATGATGTGGTAGTGGCCTCCGGCGTAGGAGATGGCATAGCCGAGGAGCAGGCCGATGGCTGTGCCGATCAGGCCGATCAGCATTCCCTGCGCAATAAAAATATTTCTTACCTGCGATTTACGGGTGCCCATGGAGATGAGCACGGCAATGTCACGGGTTTTTTCCATGACCATCATGATGAGCGAGATGAGGATGTTGAGCGCCGCGACGAAGACGATGAGGCCGATGGTGATGAAGGTGACGAGGCGTTCTAAGCGCAGAGCGTGAAAAAGAGCTTGGTTCTGCTCCATCCAGTTGGTGGTCATGAAGCCTTTGCCGGCGGCGGTTTCGAGTTCGTGGGAGACTTTATCGGCCTGGTAGATGTCGTCGATTTTGAATTCGATGACGGAGATGAGATCGCCGAGGCCGAAGAGGCGCTGGGCGTCGGCGAGGTCGGTGAAGGCCCAGGAAGAATCGTAGTCATAGAAGCCGGAGTCGAAAATTCCGACCACGCGGAAGCGGGTGTATTTGGGCACCATGCCGAAAGGGGTCAGTTCACCTTGTGGGCTGGTGACCAAAACGATGGAGCCGATTGTCGCGCCCAGATTATCGGCCATGTCTTTGCCAAGGATAATTGGCGGCATGGCGGCGATGCGGGCATGCACCTGACTGAGATCATCTGGGGAGCTGTCGGCGGGCGCTAAAGCGCTCGGGACAGCCGAGGGGGCTGTCCCCACATGATTGGTTGTTTCCTCGGATTCTGTTCTAGTGCCAGGCCCTTCGAGAGCGGCGGCCGAGCCTTCTTTTATGCTGCTCAGCAGGTCTCCAACCGTTCTTTCGTCTGCGGGGATCATGCCCTTGAGAACGGCGCCGCGCGCCCGAGGTCCACGCGAAATCAGCACTTGTTCGTAAATGGCGGGGGCGTCGGCGATCACATGTGGCTCCGTTGCGAGGCGCTTCAGAAGAGCAGGCCAATCCTGGATGCCGTCATCGGCCACGCGCAGAAGACTTATATGCGAACTGGATCCGATGAGGCGCTGTTGCAAATCCTGGCGAAATCCGTTGTTGATGGCGAGGGCGACGATGAGCGACGCGACCCCGGCGGCGACTCCGAGAATGGAAATGCCGGTGATGATCCCGATGAAGGCTTGCCGCCTTTTTGCGCGCAAGTAGCGCGAGGCGATAAACAATTCGAAGCGCATAGAGGAGCGGTTGCCGGCTTTCGCTTCCGGTCTTCGTTCAAGTGGGATTATAGATGGCTCTTGGCTGCGACGCGGCAGTGGCTTGCACAAGTTTCTCTTGCACCGCGGGCTGAACCGGAATTTTGAAATCTCGAAGACTTAATTCCAGGCCGCCGAACTCAGGGTGGTCGTTGTGCCCGACGGTGAAAGCGATGTCAATCGCATCTCCTGCGAGCAGCGGGGATTGTTGCAGGCGTTCGGCCATGTTCCAACCGAGGGCGTCGAAGACAGTTCTCAACTCCTGGCTCTCACTCCTTTGTTTTGCAGCGGCGATTTTGTCTTCGCGACGAATTGCTGCGCCGTCGGGGTGGCAGCGAGGAGTGGTCAGCACGGCGATCTCAGAGAGTTCAGGCTTGCCATCATCTTTCAGTTTTAACTTTATGTGTTTATCCTTCAAAATCTTGGGCGGGGCAATGAGCCGAACGTTGCGGGCAACGAATGCGGGTTCGTGATTACCCGTGCCGTAAGGCTCGAGCAAATTGAGCATTTGATAGAGCGAAGGCGTGACTTCCGAAAGATCGAGTTCGGCTTCAACTTCGAGAATCGGTTCGAAATCGGCTGCAGTTAGGCGTTTGCGGGCAAATGCATCTAATTCAGTTCGGAGTTGGATCACATTCGCCGACGGCATGGAGAATCCGCAAGCGTGCGAGTGACCGCCGTAGCGAGTGAAGAGACCACTGCTGTCCTCGATGGCCTCAAGTAGATGAAAGGGGCGAATGGATCGGCCGGAGCCGTGAGCTTCTTCGCCGTTGCTGGAGATTACGATCGCTGGACGGTGATAACGCTCGACCACGCGAGTGGCAGCGATGCCGATCACGCCGCGGTGCCAGCCTTCGCCATCGACCACAATACAGTAGGCTTCGCACAGTTTTGGATCGCCGGGAATCCGTTCTTCAATCGAGCGCAGGATGCGGCGCTCTTCCTCCTGGCGATCGGTGTTGAGGCGATTCAATTTCGCGGCCAGCTCACGGGCGCGAGTTTCATCTTTCACGCTGAATAATTCGATCACGTCGCGGGCAATGTCCATGCGTCCGGCGGCGTTGATACGAGGAGCGATTCGGAAGGCGACTTCGGTGGAGTTCGGCGGACGATTGGCGGAGATTTGTGCTTCGTTGAGAAGCGCCTTCAGGCCTGGGTTTACGGCATGGCGTAAAGCCTCAAGCCCGAGTTTGGCGAAAACCCGGTTCTCGCCAGTGAGCGGGACGGCGTCCGCAATCGTCGCGATGGCGACAATTTTCATGAACGACAAAAGTAGTTTGGTTTGATCTTTTTCCCGAAGCCGCCGCTGCATCAGTGCCTGGGCGACTTTGAAGGCTACGCCCGCGCCGCAGAGTTGTTTGTAAGGATAGGAGCATCCCGACTGATTTGGATTTACCACGGCATGTGCTTTTGGAACGCCGTCAAGACCGGGAAGATGGTGGTCGGTGACGATGAGATCGACGCCGAGACGATGTGCGGTTTCGGCAGGAGCAAAGGCGCGAATGCCCATGTCCACACTGATAATGAGACGAATTCCGGCGGCGGCGGCCTGCTCGATGACATCGTCGCGCATGTCATAGCCTTCGCGGATGCGGTGCGGAACGTGGAAGTCGGCGGAGCCCCCGCAGAGTTCAATTGCAGTTTTCAAAATTATGATGGCCATGGTTCCGTCAACGTCGTAGTCGCCGTATATCAGCATGGGCTCTTTGCGTTCGATGGCTGCATCCAGACGGTCGACTGCGCTGCGGAGGCCGGTCATCTGTTCCGGCAAATGCAAATGGTCGAGCGACGGCGTAAGGAATCGCGCGGCAGATTCGGCATCCGTGAGGCCGCGGCGGATTAACAATCGAGCCAGGGTGCGGGCCGCGTTGCGGATTTTGCTATTCGGTCCACTTCGGTTGAAGGGCAGGTGAGGAAGCTCGCAGAGGGCAATGGCGAGCGAGTGCACTTGCGCTGCATCGTCGGTGGCCAGCTCCCAGCGGGCGCTTTGCGGCACGGCTAGTTCTCTTCGTCCTGATCCGGTTCGTCGATGGGAATGCCCCCGAAGTCTTCCGAGACTTCGAGCAGCCGCTGGTAACGCTCGTACCATTCGGTGCTGACTTCGCAGAGAAACATCGATCCCTGATAGGCCCAGCCGAGTTGCAGAAATCCCACTTTGCCGGTGTGGGCGCGGAGCCAGCGGGCGTCTTCCACGTCGTCCCCGTCGGAGAATTCAGAATGCTGGAGTCGCTCGACCAATTCGTCAAGCTCCTCGCGGTCGAGCTTCCAGGAGTGCATGGTAAGGAATGGCGCCCCAGTGCTTTTGGCCAGTTCGACAAAATCCTTCCAGGCGTCGGGATTGTCGCCCGTCTCCCACATGACGCACTGCACTTCCTCATAGTCCACGTAGCCGTGGAAGCGGCTCATGCCGTGGCCTTCGATGAAGGCAATCATGTCATCTTTAATGATGGAAAGGTCGTCTGGACTGGGTGACATTGCGGAATATTCTTACAAAGGACATTGTATGCTGTTTGGACCAACGGGTGCCAGCGCGCTTGATATAAATGGCGTGTTACACTTTATGTTTCACAAACGATGCCTGGTGAGACAGGACAGCCTGGTTTAGGACGAATTTTCCGCTCATGCTGCTTTCCAAGGAATATGTGGGCTACTTGGCCCGCGAAGTCACCAAGAAATTGATTGCCAACAAGGCCATCGAGACCTCGGCGGTGCCGAAGGTCACGGAGCGCGTGCACGCGGCGCTGCTCGAAGAAATGACGCTCGAGGACCGCATCAACGACGAGGTGCGGGTGATCCTTGAGGCCTACTCCGAAGAGATGAACAAGAGCGGCGCCAATTACCAGGAGATGTTCCGCAAGGTGAAGAGCGAGCTGGTGCGCAAGTACAAGGCGGTGCTGTGAGACTGAGCCGCGACAAGGTGAACGTGCTGGCGCGGGCTGTGGCCGACGCGCTGAAAGAGATGGATGAGGTCGATTTCATCGAAGACCCGAACACGATCCGGCAGGAGACCCGCAAGATTCTGGAAGAACTTTTGAATCACGAAGAGCGGATCGACAAAGCGGCGCGGCTGAAGATTGAGAGCCAGAAGCGGACCATCCTGGAAGGTTCGCAGGAGTGGGACATTCTTTACCGCAAGTATTACAACGAAGAAGTTAAGAAGTTGGGTATCTAGATCAGACGATTTCGACCACAGCGGCATCGTCTGGAGCTGCTGGACCGGAGCCCCGGCGCATCTGGGCGTAGCTCGCGCCAACGCGCTGCAAGCCGGATACGCCCAGGGGGGACGGCCGCCCTTGGCCGTCCGGCGGAGCAAAGCGCCGCAGTGCCTTCTCCGGCTGATCGCGACCTCGCCCGCTCGCGCGCTCTCGCCTCCTAAAAAGATTTCCTCGCGCTCTGGAAAGACTGCGACCCCGACATCCCCATCCTGAAAGAAGCCAAAGCGGAATATGCCAAGCTGCAATAGCAGCGTGAGGATGGGCTGAGTCAGCCGACCCATTTCATCCGGCTTATACATGACGGAATAAGCTCTACAACAGCAAACAGGCCTCGTCGAACGACAAGCGCGGGTTGCGCGGGAAAAGTTTCGTGGAATCTCCATAGCCCAGATTGCACAGGAAGTTCGTCTTCCACTTGCCATCGGGGAAAAATTCGGCATTGACTTTGGCGGCGTCGAATCCCGACATGGGGCCGCAATCCAGGCCAAGGGCGCGGGCCGCAAGAATAAAGTAGGCGCCTTCAAGTGAGCCGTTGCGGAAGGCCGTGGCTTCGATCAGGTCGGGCTTACCGGCGAAGATGGACCGCATATCTTTATTATTCGGAAAAAGCTTAGGCAGCATCTCGTGAAACTCGGTATCCCAGGCGATGATAACGGTCACGGGAGCGGACATAGTTTTATCGACGTTGCCGGCGGAGAGTGCGGGGCGTAGGCGCTCTTTGGCTTGCGGCGTCGTCACAAAGACATAGCGTGCGGGTGTGGTATTGGCGCTGGTCGGCCCCAGGACGGAGAGTTCAAAGACCTGGCGCAGCAACTCGAGAGAAACCGGCTGTGGAAGCCAGACATTGTGAGTGCGGGCCTCGCGGAAAATCTGGTCGATGCAAGCATTCGAGACGGCGGTCCGGAGCGATGGGGAAGCGGCAGAAGTGGCATCGGGCATGTCTGAATGTTTCCTCTTCTCTAAGAGTTGTTCGTGGTGGATTGGATTGCGCAGCAAGGTTTCTGGATGCATTCGAGGATGCCAGAAAAAGCCCCATGCATTGCATGGGGCTATCAGGAAATCCGACGGATTTCGCTATGCCACGGCCGTGCGGGCTTCGCGCCGGCGCTCAATGGTTTCGAGGTGTTGCCGATATTTCTGTGCGTTGCCGACAATCTTGCGTTGCGGCAGGCTGTTCACCCACAGATCGCGAAGCGTGTTGCGGCGTTCGCGGCGGGTTCCGACTGCGCCGGCTTTGCAGGTTGGTAGGATGCTGCTCCGCGGTCAATTGCTGCCAGCCACTGCCGGTGGTCACGTTGAAAGTTCCGATATAGCCGCCAGCCAGCAACTGGAGTGGCCTTTGGATTTTGTTCATGCGGTCGAACTGCGTGGAACCCTCGCTGCGGAAGCTTTCAAACCAGGAAGGGTAGACGAAATCGGAGAGCAGGACGTTATCGATTTCGTAACCCAGGCTGTCATCTTCGCAGGAATCGCAGACTTCGTAGGCATAGAGCAGCCCGCCGGTGCCGCTATGCTGCACGAAGACGGTGAGATTGATGTTGGGATCGCCGAGCATTTCGAGGAGTTCATGGCTGGCGGTCACGGTCCAGGAGGCTCCGGCTTTGAGATCGCTGGCGACGAAGACCTTGCCGATCGGCAGACCTTCCGTGGTTAGGTCGTGATAGCCGAGGGCATTGGCCTGGTCGGAGTCGTCGAGCAGAACCAGCCACCAGCTTCCGGAGGGCGGTTGGGCGCCTTTGGGAACAATGGTAAGTTCGGCATCCGTGGCCCAGACCGGGCGAAAATCGTTGGTAACCTGTTTTTGGAGAGCGGCTATGACCGGCACGATCTCAGAGTCGGTCAAAACGGTGCTCTCGTTGATTACGGAGATTTGAATGATGGGAGTTTGAACGTGCGTGCTTGGGGTCATAAAACTTCTCTCCTGAGAAACAAAATCGGAGAACGCGCAACCTATGGTTGCGTGACTCTGTAAGAAAAAGCCTATACGCTGATGCTATGTGAGGAATCACTTGGCGCGAGATAAAGATGATGCATGATTCCGAAATGGAACGTTGGCGCTCGCATTTTGGAACTGTCCCGCGATTGAAATGCTAAGTTCACCTGTCATGCCTGGATCCAGCGAATTGAGCGCGCGCATTCTGCAAGCCGCGAAGGACACGGGGTTCGATGTAGCGGGCATTGCGCCTATCGAAGACTCGCCGGAATTGAAATATTTTTCGCGGTGGGTCGCTGCCGGGTACGCAGGCGAGATGAAGTACCTGGAAAGCCGTGACGAGCAGGGCCGTTTGAAGCGGGAGTCGCTGGTGAATGCCGCACCGTGGGCTCGCAGCGTGGTCGTCTGCGCCATCAACTACAACACGAACGAACCCTATTCGACGCAACATCGCGACGCGAAGGAACACGGGTGGATCTCCCGCTATGCCTGGGGCAAGACTGATTATCACGATTCAGTGATGCACCGGCTACGGCGAGTTGAAGCCATGTTGAAGGATTCCGTGGGTATCGAAGATTTGAAAACCCGCTGCTATGTGGACACGGGGCCGTTTGTCGAACGAGTGATCGCGAAATATGCGGGAGTGGGATGGATTGGCAAGAATACCTGCATCATCAATCAAGGGCTGGGATCGTGGTTATTTCTCGGCATCATTCTGACTTCTGTTGAATTGAAGGCCGACCTTCCCGCGCCGGATCGCTGCGGTACCTGCACGCGATGCATTGAAGCCTGCCCGACCAATGCGTTCATCGGGCCGTATCAACTCGATTCCAACAAATGCATTGCCTACCTGACGATCGAGAAGCGTGGATCAATTACGGAAGACCTGCGCGAGGGAATGGGACGCCATGTTTTTGGCTGTGACATCTGCCAGGATGTTTGCCCCTGGAATCGAAAGGCGCCGGCGACTAACCTTGAAGAATTTCAGCCGCAGCAGGGACTGGTAAATCCTGCACTGGAGTGGCTGGCGCAGATGACTGCGGAGGAATTCAATCGTACATTTCGAGGTTCCCCGGTTCGCAGGACCAAGCGTGCCGGGATGCGGCGGAATGCGGCGATCGCGATGGGAAATAGCGGGGAAGGCAGGTTTCTCGGCGCACTGGAACGACTTGCGACCGATGAAGATGACGTGGTCGCCGAAAGTGCTCGTTGGTCCATTCGAAAGTTGAATTCCATCGATTAGTGGCTTTCGTGCTCTCTTCTGCACGATTGTTATCTCTTGTGTAATCTGCAGCTTAGGCGGAATGTAGGAGTTTCCCCAGGTTCCGCGTCAGCTTAACTTCCGTAACTGGCCCGCCCGCCTTAGCAGCAACTAAACTGGTGAAAAAGGGTTCTTATAACAGGCTCAGGTATTTCCCGTAAGGAGTGATGTGTGTCGCATCAGAGCAGATTTCTTCGCTGTGTGGGCTTCGCTTGCGTGCTGATATTGCTTTCAGCCGGTCTGGCGGGCGCTTCCTCCGCGACCCTGTTGCTCGAAGAGCCCTATGGCAAGCTGGGATGGTTTACGGCCACAGGACATGCGGCGGTGTACCTCTCCGGCGTTTGCGCCGAAAACCCGCTGGTATTACGACCCTGTGCGCCGGGCGAGCCCGGAGCGGTGATTGCCCGCTACAACGGCATTGGCGGTTTTGACTGGCTGGCGGTTCCCCTGGTTCCTTACCTATACGCGGTTGAGCAAACTGACGATATTCCACTATTTGCCGATCCCAAGCTGGTTAACTTTTTGCGCGATCAATACCGCCGCAAGCATCTGGAGGCGGTTGCCCCGGATTTGGCGGGAGGACAAGTTCCCGGCGGGAACTGGTACGAGTTGGTAGGGACGGCCTACGATCGAACGTCTTATGCTTTTGAGATCGAAACTTCGCCGCAACGCGATTTGGAATTTATTCGCGCTTACAACGCGTTGCAAAACCGGTCTCACTTCCGAACGGTGTCTTCGAACTGCGCGGATTTCGCGAAAGACGTCATCAATTTTTACTATCCTCACGCTCTGCACCGCAGCGTGATTGCGGACGTCGGCATCAGCACACCCAAGCAGATGGCCAGGAGGATGGTCAAGTTCAGTTCGCGTCATTCCGAACTGGAAGTGTCCCGTTATGTGATTCCGCAGGTTCCGGGCAGCGAAGCGCGCAGCACTGCGGTGCACGGCGTGGTGGAGTCGTTTTTAAAATCGAAAAAATATATCGTTCCCGCAGTCGTGGCCAGTCCAATTTTTGCTGGTTGTGTTGCCGCGGTAGACGTCGGCACGGAAGAGGGTCCAGAGCACTTTAACCCCGCTCTGCACGCGTTGGTTTTCAATCCCGATCGCGATCTGGAAATTCCGATTGGAGAGGAAGACCGGCGCTCCTATGAAATTGAACTGAAGCATATTGAGACCGCTGAGACTGCCGGTACCGCGCCGGTGGGAAAGAACTTCCTGCGCACGATGGAAACCGCCGTACCCGGTTTTGACTCGAACGGACTTCCAGTGTTGCGCGTGCTGGCCGAGGACGAAGAAGTGAATATTGGATTGGCCGAAGGCAACATCCTGACCACCAGTTCCCCCAACCAATTCGCACATAAAATTCTCGAAGCCCGGCTGCGAGAGGAATTGCGGCACGGAAACCCACCCAAGGTTTCCGAAAGCGATGTGGAGCGGGACTGGGCATTACTGCAGAAGACGCTGAACCGTGGGCAAGAGCAGGTTGCCAGTCGCTCTAGTCAAGCTTTGCAGGGCGATTCCGAATCTCCGGGCCGAATTCAACCCTAAGCGTTCGGTTCCCTGCCAGTCAAACACTATTGATCTGGCTGTGGCTGATGCGGAGGGGGAAACACCGCGGGTGGAGCGCCGCTTTGTTGCTGCTGCTGCTGCATGAGCAGCTGTCGCTGCTGCATCTCTTGCAACAATTGCTGCGGAGTCTTGACTCCCGAGTCAGCGGGCTGCTGATCGGCGTCAGCCGTACTTTGATCCCCGTTATCCTCAGGGGTGGCGTCGTCCGCGGCTGCATCCGCGTCGGTAGCTTCCGCCGGAGTTGCGGAAGGTGGGGCTGGAGTCGTGCCTTCAGCCTGTGTCGTTTGTCCAGGAGTCTCAGGCCCGCTCTTGGCCACCAGCACGACTCGGACGAGCGAATTCGTATTCTCCGGAGAGCCCAACAAAATGTAGTTAAAGCGCGATCCATTTAGCAGTTCGGCCATCACTTCCCGTGCGGGGGCAGGGCCAAGCCGCGTTACCACCCGTTCGGTCGCGGTGGGAGGAATGTCAATCTCGGCAGAGGTGTGTTTGCGCACACCTCGCAGGATATCGCCTAGCGTGGAATTGGGTGCGTCAATCGTCAACAAGCCATCCTGGTAAGTCACTTGAGGAGCGATCGCCGGTATGGCATCCAGCGGAACCTGCGGCACCGGACCCCGTGTCCCGGAGGGGAGAGGAGGAGGCAGCTCCTCTTTTTTTGCTTTGTGCGTTCGATGGGTCGTCGGATGGGAGGGCTGGGTCTCCGCAGCTTGCGTGCCCGCAGCCTGCGTGTTCGCGCGCACGACGACTGGCAAAGCCAAGGTTGCGGCTACCATCAAGCCCGTTATTCGCGATTTCGCATTCATTCTCAACTCCGCGCAGATATTCCAGCGCGCCCGGAAACCGTAACTGTACTCAACAATTCTAGCACCGCAAGCGCAACCGGAATAAATCGCGCCCGTCACCCCGATGTTGCTACTCTATAGAACGTATTGACTTTAGGGTCTTGCAAGGTGATTTTTAATAAAGAGTGGCTGTCCAATTGTGCAAGGGCTTGCGCTCGATCGGAATCAAGATCGCGTCGCGCTGAGGCGCGCTTCTCCAATGGACGACGAGTTTACGACCTTTACCCAGGTAAGAGAGGAATGCCATGAGTGCTAGACGCACCAGGTTGCTTGCGGGCGTGATCATGACGTCGATGGTATGTTGGACGGTGGCTCTGGTGGCGGAAACCTGCCAGACGGCCAGCGATATGGACGCCGCTACCCGCACCGCGCTCACTGCGGCTGGTCAGCGTTATTTTGATTTCGTCGCGAGGGGCGATGTAGCCTCGCTGCGGCAGAATGCGATTCCGAGCCTGGCATCGGATTTTTCTGGAATCGAGAATGTGGTAAAGGAAAACCAGGCGGCCCTCACTGGCGCCAAAGCGACGGCTCGCTCTCCATTTCTTCTGGATGCCCAAGGAACGGCGCCCATCCCGCACGCCGAGTTTTTTTGCGGAGTTTTTGGCAGCACTGGCCAGACTGCGGATAGCGCAATCTTCACTCTGGGTAATCTCCCTCCGGGAAAGTACGCGGCTGTGACTATGGATGCGGCTACCTCCAAGGGGTCCTACAGCGTCTCGCTCATTCTTCAGCAGATCGGTTCGGACTGGAAGCTGGGCGGACTTTACATTAAAGCTTCGCAAGCGGGCGGGCACGACAGCACGTGGTTTCTGAATCAGGCGCGCGAATCTAAGAGCAAAGGACAAACTTACGTCGCATGGCTCTATTACTTGGAGGCGCGTTCACTGGCTTCTCCGCTGCCCTTTATGAGCACAGCCGCAACCGACAAGCTTTATGACGAGTCGCAGAAGGCGCAGCCCGCGGATTTCCCTGGAGATGGCAAAACCGCTGATCTTTCGGCGGGAACTACGACTTACAAATTGACTACGCTTTTCCCGGAGGTAGTAGGAAACGACCTTGATCTAATCGTAAAGTATCAGGTGGCCGACGTTTCCAACACGAACCAAGCGTATCAAAGCAACCTGGCGGTGATGAAGGCACTGCTGACCAAATATCCGGACTTGCGTTCGGCGTTCGCAGGAATCGAGGCGCGTGCTATGGCTTCGAATGGACAGGACTATGGAACCTTGCTGCCCATGAAGGATATTAAGTAGGCCAGTTCTCAGTTTTTGGTTTGCAGCGGTCGTTCCTGATCGAAGTTGCATTCTTTGGGGTCTTTATCGTCGCGCAGGCCAAGGAAAACAGGCGCTCGCAGTTTAGGCCCGCTGCCGGTATTGGTTCCACCGGTCCATTCGGCGTATTCGATCTGGGCTACCAACTCCGGTTTTACCCAATACACTTTTCGCAGCGCTTCCACTTCGCCGTAAAAGGGCTTCTGCTTCGTCTCGCGCTTTTTCAGGAGCTTCCAAATTTCCGCAAGAGATTTCTGGTTGAATCCGCTGCCCGCCTGACCGACGTGAATCAGCCGGCCCTGCTTGTCATAGAGCCCGAGGACGATGGAACCGAAGTGGGCGCGGCTGCCTTCCGGCTCGGTGTATCCGCCGATGACGCACTCCAGTTCGTGTCGAACTTTTATTTTCAGCCAATCGCTGCTGCGACGCTCCTGATACGGGCAATCTCGCTTCTTGGCGAGGATGCCTTCCAGCCCTTTTTCGCGCGCGAGTTCAAATAATGCCTTGCCTTCGCGCTCATAGTGATCGGAAAAGCGCAGGGAATCGCCGGGAACTATCACGGACGCCAATTTCTTTTTTCGCTCCTCCAATGGGAGGCGGCGAAGATCGTAGCCATCGAGATAGAGCAGATCAAATGCGTAATAGAGAACGGGCACGCCTGCTTGCGGCGTGGCGCGGCGTCCGCCGGGACGGAAGCCGGTGCGCTGCTGCATCAGGCTGAAGGATGGGCGGCCCTGCTCATCGAGCGCGACCACTTCGCCGTCGAGAATTGCCGTTTTAGCTTTGACGAACTGCGGTAGATCTTTCAACTCCGGATATCTTGCGGTGAGTTCGTTTTGATTGCGCGACACGAGGCGCGCTTTCCCGTTTTCGATGAAAGCCACGGCGCGGTAGCCGTCCCATTTAATTTCGAACAGCCAATCGTCGCCATCGAAGGGTTTGTCGATGGGTGTGGCCAGCATGGGATGAATCTCCTTCGGCATGGGACGCTTTACCGACGCGGCGGAAGCAAGAGCTTTTAACACAGGGGGCACAGAGGACACAGGGTAGGACTTAGATTGTTTGTGATTTACCCTGTGTTCCCCCGTGTCCTCTGTGTTTACTTCTTTGCTTTTTTTTTAACCGCAGGTTTTGCCTTCTTGGCGGAGTTCTTCTTATCCAGCTTGGCCACTGCATCGGCGAGCCATGCCGCTTTCAACTTGCCACGGCTCGCGGGACGGCTGCTGGTCCATTCGGATGATCCGGCGTCGCCGGCGATCTGATCCAAAGTGCGTTTGGTGAGCACCGAACCATCGTAGGCATCGATGTCGTAGCCTTCAATTTCATGGTCATCATGCTTCTTAATCAGCAGCCACTCGTTGCCTTTGCTCCCGGGACGTCGGCCTTTCATCTTGATTAATGCGAAATCGCCCTTGAGCTTTTTGCCGTCGAGACGAAATTTCAGATCGCCTTTCGCCAGCATTTCCGCCGCCTCGACATCGGTGCCGGGAACATACTTCCCGTCCACGGGAACTGGCGAAAGCGGCTGCCACGTGCCGACGTCCCACACCATCACGGTGCCGGCGCCGTAGTTGTCTTCCGGGATCGTGCCTTCGAAATCGAAGTAAGAAACCGGATGATCCTCCACCTGCATAGCGAGGCGCTTGTCGGCGGGATCGAGCGACGGTCCTTTGGGAACGGCCCAAGATTTCAGCACGCCTTCCATCTCCAGCCGGAAGTCATAATGCAGCCGCGAGGCATCGTGTTTCTGCACCACGAATCGATGGCCGGTCTTCGATTCCAGTTTAGGTGGAGGTTCAGGCGTCTGCTCGAATTTTCGTTTCCGTTTGTATTCTTCCAGGGCCATAGCGAAACCATTTAACCACAGAGACACAGAATCACAGAGAAACCTCATGTAGGGACAGCCGCCCTCGGCTGTCCATGCCGAGCGAAGCTCGGCGGCCGCTAGCACGACCAGAAATCCAAATTCCCTTTAGAATGCTTGCACCATGCAACGCGAATTCCCCGAAGTTCCGCTGGTTGGTGTAGGAGCGATCATCATCGAGGACTCTCGCGTGGTGCTGGTGAAGAGGCTGCATCCGCCGTTGCAAGCCGAGTGGTCGATCCCCGGAGGCGTGCTCGAGATCGGCGAACTGGTGCGCGAGGCCGCCGTCCGCGAGGCGCGGGAGGAGACCGGACTCATCGTCGAACCGGGAGAACTTCTCGGCGTCTACGACCGGGTTCTGCGCAATCCTGAACAGCGCGTTCAATATCACTACGTTTTGATTGATTTTCTCTGCCGCCGGGTTGCGGGGGAATTGAGGGCCGCAAGCGACGCGGCGGAGGTGCGGTGGTTCACGCGGGAAGAGTTGCCCTCGCTGCGGCTGGCGGAGGATACGCTGGACGTCATTGCGAAAGGTTTTGCCTTCTGTGCGTCGAAGTAAAGTATTCACCGAGTCCAGATGAGGGTGCCCTCATCGCTCGGGCGTCTCCCACCTGCCCGACTCCCCGGACCGAAAAATCGCCTCAATCACTGCCATATTCTTAATCGCGTCATCCAGCGGCACTGGCACTTCAGTATTCCCTAGAATAGCCTTCGAAAAATCATCGCCCTGCATGATGTACTGATTGGCGGTCGGAAAAGTTTCCGTCGAGATGTTCTCGCCGAAAATGCCGCCGCCATCGTCGATGAAGATACGCGTGGGGCGGTCAATGGGAGCGTTGAAAGGGATTTCAATCTCGATGCGTGCGCGGTCGCCCAGGAAATGCACCCGCTGGTAGCGCACCAACTGCGTGCTGCAAGTAAAAATCGCATGGCCAGCCGGGAATTCGAGAATCGCCGAAGTGAGTCGATCGGTGTGCAACTGTGGATCGCGCTCAATGCAGGCCACTACACGCTGAGGTTCGTCCGCGAAGCCGTAGCGCGCCGCGTGGATCAGGTAGCAGCCGATATCCATTAGCGCGCCCCCTCCGCATTCGGCCTGATTGCGAATATTCTTTGGGTCCGCATTGAAGTAGCTGAAGTAACCGGCAATCGAGCGCACTTCGCCGATTCGGCCCAGGTCGAGCAATTCGCGAAGGCGCAGCCATTGCGCGAAGCTGCGGATCATAAAGGCTTCGCCGATCTTCACGCCGGTGCGGCGGCAAACTTCGCGCAGCGACTCCGCTTCAGCCACGGTCATGCTGAAGGGCTTCTCGCACAACACATGCTTCCCGGCTTCGGCCGCCTTGGCCGTCCAGGGAACGTGAAGCTGGTTAGGCAGCGGATTGTAGATGGCGTCGATGTTGGGGTCGGCGAGGAGTTCCTCGTAGGAGCCGTAAGCTTTGGGAATGCCGAGCGCGCTCGCGGCCTGCTGCGCCTTCGCGAGATCCCGCGAAGCAATGGCATCGACTGTGGAGTACTGACCCTGCTGCAGGGCAGGAATGACTTTTCTAATTCCGATATCGGCGGTGCTCAGAATTCCCCAGCGGAGCTTTTTGGACATGCTGGTTATGATAAAGCAGGGAGACTGCTGAGAACTCCCCGAAGTAGGAAAGCCTCATTCGTAGCTGAACGTCAAATTATCCAGATAAACCGAATAAGCCGATTGCTGGCTGTTGCCGTCCATCTGATAGTTGACGGTAATGCCATACCAATTTACCGCTGAGCCGGGATCGTAATACTGATTCAGCGTGTTAGTTACGCCATTCAGCGTGATCGATTGATAGAGCAGCTGATTATTCGCGGTGCGCTGCACCTGGATGGTGAGATGGTTCCACGCATTGCTATTGGGATAGCAGGGTATGCCGGTGGGAGTCCAGTGGGCGGTTACGTTGTTCCACACATCCCATTCATGGCCGCCGGCAATGCGGCACTCGTGGCCCCAAATAAATCCTAAATTGTCAAAAAATTGATTGATGTCGAACTCGACCGCCTGCGACAGCTCCAGATTGCTTCCGTAGAAATAAACGTCGTAGGTGAAATTGTGGTAAGTGGGAACCAGGATGTGATTCTTGTCGGGCAAGCCTTGTGAGGAAAAGGGGCCGATCAGGTGATTGTTGAACAGCGCGTCGGTATAGTCGGCGGTTCCACCGAGGTTGAATCGAGTGGACGATCCGCTCATCGATGGAGACTGGATTCCCTGAGCCATCGAGAAGGTAATCCCGTCGCAGGGCGAGGGCGAGCAGTCGATGAAATCCGGAGGGCCTTGCCCGTACTGGCCCCAGCCGCTGCTTTGCTGCAGATTGGAGAATGAGTTTCCGGGTTTCGAAGCAGGAGTTACGGTTACCGTTGCGCTGGCTGACTTGTTGGAATCTCCCACGCTCGCGGCGGTGATGGTGACTGTGGTGTTCGCCGCGACTTGGGGCGCGGTAAACAGCCCCGTGCTGGAGATCGCCCCTGCGGTCGTGGCCCATGTGACCGCCGAGTTTGAAGCGTTGCTGACTTGCGCGCTGAACTGCTTCGAACTCCCCGTTGATACCGTTGCGGTTGCCGGGGTCACGCTGATCGCGACGGCGGCGTTCTCAGCCACATTTATTTGCAAGGATTGCTGCTTGGAGTGTCCCTTTGAATCGGAAACCGCGACGGCGAAATCCGAGGTTCCCGTCGCCGTGGGCATGCCTGAGATCGCTCCCGTGGTTCCGAGGAGAATGCCTTCCGGCAGTTGACCCGATGCGATTGAGAACTTGTAGGGCGCGGTCCCGCCGGATGCCGTGATGGTTGCGTTATAGCTCAATCCCACCGATGCTTGAGGAAGCGAACTTGAAATGGTCAAAGTAGAAGGTGAACCGGTCGCCGGAGCGCTGCTGTTGTTGCTCGCGCTGGCCGGAACCGAGACGCCGGAACATGCCGTGAGCCAAAGAAGCAATGGCAGCGTAATCAGAGCCACGCACTGTAACAAAATCCTTCCATTTGCGCAGTTCTTCGGTGTCTGAGCGGTTGAGCAATTTGACATGTATGACCTCTCGAAGGGGCTTTCAAGAGGACGCTCAATGGGAGAGTCCTTGGGTCGAACTTTACCGGGCGCGGGAGGAGGTAACCAGATAACCAATGGGATGGGACCATTGGCGAAATGCCACGTCTAAGCGGCCATTACGAGAGAAGCCAAAAGGATTGGTGGAGCGGGGAAGCGATGACTGAGACCTCCCATCAGGAAGACTGATCGGCGATGGCTTCATCCCGCCCATCATCTTCCCACTCGGCGTCGCAGGTTTGGCAATGCCATGCGGGGCGCTGCACCGGCATCGGCACACGCAGGAATGCGCTGATGTAGGCAATGGGACGGTCCAATTCCTGAAAGTTCACGTCCAGCGATTGGCACTTGGGACAGCGCGGCTGTTCATAAAGGCCGACGCCATGTACGTAGAGGCCCTCGAGAATCGGTTCATCCAATATTTGTTGCGCACTGGCAGCGTCCGGAGCGCGTACCTTGAGTTTGATCCCGCCGATGAAGTTCGAGATAAACCAATCGAGGCGGACGAGATTTTCGTCGGCGAGAAAGCATTCGATGCCGGAAGACTCCAAACTGCCCTTCGCCAGCAGAGCCTCCGGCAAGTCGCGAAATTGCCGGATGGTGATGAGTTCGCGAATGGCCATCTGCTGCCGTGGCTCGGCGGTGGAATCTTCCCCCGGATCCAGGTGCCTGCGATCCATTTCATCTTCGAGGGCATCCCAGGCGACCTCGGTAAGTGATTCCGCATGGCGAGCCAGTCGCTGCAACTCCCCATCGGTCATCCCCGCGTAGTTCGCCGCCAGGCGCTGGCGTTCCCGTTGTTGGTTGAGAAACGAATCGTTGAAAGACGACACTGGGCAAGGATACTCGGACGCTCTGCAATGGTACAACTCGAATCCGATAATCCGGCGGTTGACGAACGAATAAACCACGATGAGATTGCGTGGCAACCGCGAATTCAAACCTGCGCACCGGAGCTATTACCCGAACGATTCTGCCCCTAGTGACGGTTCGGTAAACTTGTCCATTTTTTGCCGGGGCAGGCGACCCGCGCTGCGCAACAAATAAATTGAGAAATATACGCGGCGATTGACGTCTAATTCAGCTTGAGGACAACGGATATCTTCGTAGTTGGCGGCGGTCCCGCCGGGCTGGCGACGGCCATCGCGGCTCGCCAGCGCGGTTTTGACGTGGTCTTGGCCGATGGGGCCCGACCGCCCATCGACAAACCCTGCGGCGAGGGCCTAATGCCTGACAGCTGCGCTGTGCTGGCAAAGCTGGGAATTGATTTGCAATCCCAGAATTCCCGGCCATTTCGGAGTGTCCGGTTCGTCAGTGGCAATCTGAGCGTGCAGGCGCCATTTCCAGGGCATCCCGGCATTGGCGTGCGCCGAACGGTGCTGCATCGGTTGCTGATTGAAAAAGCGGAAGCTGCGGGAGTCTGCCTGCTCTGGCAAACCCCAGTTACGGGGACAGGTTCAGAAAGTATTATGGCCGGAGGCCAAACTGTGCGCTCGCGCTGGATCGTGGGCGCGGATGGTGGGCATTCGCGGGTGCGGCACTGGGCCGGGCTGGAGGATTATCGGTGCAACCGGAACCGTTTTGCTTTTCGACGTCACTACCGGATTGCCTCTTGTGACGACGTTATGGAGATACACTGGGGGCCGAAGTGCCAACTCTACCTTACTCCCTTGAGTGAAGGCGAGATTTGCGTGGCGGCGGTTTCCAGCGACCCAAAACTGCGTCTTGATGCCGCGGTTCAGAAGTTTCCGGAGGTTGCAATGCGTCTGAAGCATGCGGAGCCAACCTCCCAGGAGAAAGGCGCGATCTCTTCGACTCGGAAACTGAGGCGCGTACAGAAGGGAAACATAGCTCTGGTGGGCGATGCTTCGGGCGCAGTTGACTGTATCACCGGCGAAGGCTTGTGTCTGTCATTCCGCCAGGCGGAAATCCTGGCGGAGTGTTTTGCAGATGGTTCTTTGAGAGGTTACGAGAAGAAGCACAGATCTTTATCAATGCGCCCTGCAATGATGGCGCGCCTAATGCTTGCTTTGGATTGGAGTATTCCGCTTCGGCGGAGGGTCATGCGAGCTTTCGAATCGGATCCCCGGCTCTTTCGTCACATGCTGGCTATGCATGTTGGGGCTTTGTCTCCGATGGAATTCGCCGCCAATGGGTTTTCCCTCGGCTTTCGAATGCTGATTGCCTGAAGCTGGCTCTTACCCCGACGAAACGAAGCTGCCGCACACAATTCCAACTGAGGCGATCGAACCGTTACACTACCAAAGCTACCGACAAAATCGGCGAAATTAACGGAGGGACGATTGGTCGTTCTTGTGATTGGAGGGGCTGGCTATATCGGAAGCCATACGGCGCGAGCTTTGCGCCGCCGCGGGCACGATGTGTTGATCTACGATAATTTGTCCACCGGCTTCGCCCGCTTGGCCGCTGGCTTCGAATTATTGCAGGCTGATGTTCTAGACGTTGTTACGCTTTCAGCCGCATTGCGCCGGGTCGATGCCGTCATGCATTTTGCCGCCCGCGCTTACGTGGGCGAATCGGTTCAGGATCCACGAAGATATTTTAAGAACAATGTCGAAGCCGGCCTGGTCCTTCTCAATGCCTGCCTTGATTGCGGGGTGCGGAGATTAATTTTTTCCTCCACGTGCGCGGTTTATGGTGTACCTGAAAAGGTGCCGATCGGGGAGCAGATTCCGCGTCAGCCAGTGAATCCCTATGGAGTCTCGAAGTTGTTTTTCGAGCAGGCACTGGAAGCGTACGATCGGGCTTACGCATTAAGGTTCGCCAGCTTGCGGTATTTCAATGCTGCGGGAGCGGATGAGAGTGGCGAGATTGGCGAGATGCACGATCCGGAGAGCCACTTGATTCCTTTAGCCGTGCAGGCAGCCTCCGGCGAACGGCCTGAACTCCAAATATTTGGAACGGATTATCCCACTCCGGATGGAACCTGCGTTCGCGACTATATCCATGTCAATGATCTTGCGGAGGCACACATCACAGCGCTGGAATACCTGGCAAGCGGCGGGAATTCCATGGCCGTGAATCTTGGGACGGGCCGTGGCTACTCTGTGAAGGAAGTTTTAAGCAAAGTGGAGCAGGTTTCCGGGCTGAAGGTTCCTGTGCGCTTGGTGGACCGTCGACCCGGCGATCCTCCGGAGTTAGTGGCCGACCCCAGCATGGCTCAGAAGTTGCTGGCGTGGAAGGCGACCCGATCGCTGGACGATATCGTGACCACCGCCTGGAACTGGATGCAGAAGCAGAAAGCCGGCTCAGCCCTCGCTGAAATTTAAAATGCCAACAGAATTCTTAAGTCGCGCAGATTGTTTCCCGTTGGTCCGGTTTCGATGGCATCGCCGAGGGTGCTGAATAGTGGATACGCGTCGAACGTGCTGAGAGCTGCTGCAACATCCAGTCCCTGTGCATTCGCGCGCGCGACCGTGGTCCCGTCCACCACGGCGCCTGCTGCGGGACTGCTTCCATCGATTCCGTCGGTGCCCGCGCTGAGCACGGTAATATTCTCTCCGACAATTTTCGGTCCACACGCCAAAGCGAACTGCTGATTGCGGCCGCCGGTGCCGCCGTTCTGGACCTTAACGGTTACTTCTCCGCCGGAAATCAGACAAACTCGATCGCATTCTTTTCGCAGCTCCCGCACCCGTTTTAGTAAATACTCCGCCGCATCGGCATAGTCCCAGTCATCGCAGGAGTTGTCCACGCAAACGGCGAAGCCCGCACTTACGGCTGCGGCGCGCGCCTGCTCGATTGCGCTCTGGTTTGAAAGAAGCGGCCACCACCGTGAACGATAAAATGCTCGATCGTCGGACTTTGGCGTCTCATCGAGCGCGCGGCGCTCCAAGAGTTCGCGCGTGGAATGCGGCAACTGTGGCAGCAATCCATGCTTTTCGGCAATGCGATAGCAATCTTCCACGCTGGTTGAATCGGGCATGGTTGGGCCCGAGGCCAAGGCGTCAGGGGTATTGTCCGGAACGTCGGAGACCAGCAGCGATACCTGCTGCGCCGGAAATGCAGCGGCGGCCAGGCGTCCGCCTTTGACGGCGGAAAGATGTTTTCGAATGGTGTTGATCTCAGCGATCGGTGCGCCCGAATGCACCAGCACGCGATAAGTGGCGATCAGGTCATCCAGCGAGATCTCATCGTCGATTGGCTTCTCGACCAATGACGATCCACCTCCGCTGAGCAAAAAAATCACCAGCGAGGCTGCGGTCTGCGCATCCAGCGCTTTCAAAATAGCCTTGGCTGCATGAACCGATTCCGCGTTCGGCGTCGGATGTCCACCGCGAAAATACCGGAACCCGCGGACTTGTGTAGTTGGCTCAATCGAACTTGCGACAATTCCTTCGATCGCGGATTCGCCCATCTGGTGTGCCAGAGCTTCAACCATGGTGTGGCCGGCTTTGCCGATCGAGACAACGAAAACCCGCGAATAACTATGAAGGTCATACAAATCTTCGCAAACTCGCAGTACTCCCCGCTCGCAATGTACGTGCCGCGCAAACCCGCTTGCGATCGAAGCCTCGGCCAGAGCCTGGAGAAATATCTTCCGCGCCGTGTCGCGCATCTGGCGAAACATCTCGGAGTCGTTCATGCCGGTAAGCCGAGAATTTCCTTCGCCCAGCTCTCGATTGCATCGCGCAGTTCCCGCAGCCTCCCTTCAAAGAAGTGATCCGCGCCCTCGATGACGACTAATTTCTTGGGCTCCGGTACAGATGCAACCAGCTCCTCCAGCTTGGCCCTCGGGCCGAACTGATCCCGCCCCCCGCTCACAAATAGCTTCGGCTTAAGGCAGTCACGCCAAAATTCAAAAGTGTAAATACGCGGCGACTCCGTGTCGGCTACCACCGGCGCGACAGGCGTTCCCACTCCCACCAAAGCCTTCACTCGATCGTCGGAATAAGAAGCACGCAATCCGACCGCAGCTCCGAACGAGAATCCCGCGAAGATCATCGGCAAGTGGAACTCTTTGTGGACCCAATCGAGCGCGGTGCGCACGTCGTCAATCTCTCCCTGACCAAAGTCGTGTTCGCCATGGCTCAATCCGGTACCGCGAAAATTGAAGCGCAGCACTGGAAAGCCGAAACTGTTCAGAGCCTTCATGGTGTGAAAGACGACCTTGTTGTGAAGCGTCCCACCAAAGAGTGGATGAGGATGGCACACCACCGCGGCATAAGCCGCGTTGTCTGCGCCCGCGTTCAGAAGCGCTTCCAGTCGACCCGCTGGACCCTCCAGGAAGATTGACTTGATGGATGAACTCTGGCCGTCCACGCATTCAGATTACATGATGAGCGCAACCCGCATGGGGTGTGAGGTAGTTTATGCTGCTGGCATGGACGCTATCACGCTCACTCGACAACTTATCGACATCGAATCGATCTCCGGCAACGAATCTGCGGTCGGGAATTATTTATATGGAGAACTCAGCCGAATCGGTTACAAAACGCGAAAAATTCCTGTGGAAGGGGAGCGCTTTGACCTCTATGCCACTTCGGCAGAGCAGCCGAATCCGGAAGTGGTCTTTTCTACCCACATGGATACCGTACCTCCATTCATCGCTTCGTCAGAAGACGAATCGAGAATCTATGGCCGCGGCGCGTGCGATGCCAAGGGTATTATCGCCGCGCAAATCGCGGCGGCTGAACGTTTGCGGCGGGACGGGGTATTCGTTGGATTGCTCTTTGTGGCCGGCGAAGAGCGCGATAGCCTGGGGGCGAAAGCAGCCAACGAATACGCGGCGAACGATCCGGGGCATCGTTGCCAATTCCTGGTCAATGGCGAGCCAACGGAAAACCGGATTGCGCGGGCTTCAAAGGGAACATTGCGCGGGGAAGTTACTGCCACAGGAAGAATGGCGCATTCGGCTTATCCGGAGCTTGGCGAGTCGGCCATCGACAAGTTGATTGAAGCGCTTGCCCACCTGCGCGCAATGCCGCTGCCGAGCGATCCGGAGATCGGTCCCTGCACGCTCAATATTGGATTAATCGAAGGCGGCCGCGCCCCCAATGTAATTCCGGACTACGCGCACGCCGATTTGCTCTACCGTTTGATCGGTCCATCGGAGGATTTGCGCCAACAGATTTTAGATACTGCGGGCGATCAGGTGAAGATCACTTTTCCATTGGAGCTTCCTTTCTTGAGGCTGCGTACGATCGACGGCGTGCCGACGATGATCGCCGCGTTCACTACGGATATTCCCAAGCTGACAAATTGGGGCGAACCGCTCCTGATCGGCCCGGGCTCGATTCACGTGGCGCATACCGATGGCGAGTTCATCGAAAAGCGGCAACTGGCGGAGGCAATCGATCTATATTGCCAGATCGCGAAGCAGCTGCTATAGCCACCATGCCTTGCGTATAAACTTGAATCATGACCACGACCACCCTCAACTCCCTTGCGCGCGCTTCCTCCGCTTATCTGCGTTCCGCCATGCACCAGCCGATTCGCTGGCACGAGTGGGGCGAAGAAGCTTTTGCTACGGCGCAACGGGAGAACAAGCCGATGCTGCTCGATATCGGCGCGGTGTGGTGCCACTGGTGCCACGTGATGGATCGCGAGTCCTACGACGATCCGCAAGTCGCGGAGATTGTGAACGAACATTTTATTGCGATGAAGGTTGATCGCGACGAGCGCCCGGATATCGACAGCCGCTATCAGGCGGCCGTAAGCGCCGTGAGCGGACAGGGAGGATGGCCGCTTACGGCGTTTCTTACCCCGGATGGCAAGCCATTTTATGGTGGCACTTATTTCCCTCCGACCGATGGATATGGCCGCCCCAGTTTTAAGCGTGTGCTGTTCAGCATCGCCAACGCGTACAAAGAAAAGCATGGCGACGTGATGGAACAGGCCAAAATGCTCGAGCACGCGATTGCCCATGCCGAGTCTATCGCTGGCCACAGCGGCCGAGTTTCGGCCAGCCTGATCGGCGCGATCAAAGAATCAGCGTTGAAGATGTTCGACGCTGAGCATGGCGGGTTTGGGAGCGCGCCTAAATTCTTTCATCCGTCTGTGATGGATTTGTTGATCGACCGGTATTCGCGCACCGGAGATGAAGTCTTGCGCAATCTGATCGTCACCACACTCGAGCACATGGCGAATGGCGGGGTCTATGACCAACTGGCGGGAGGCTTTCACCGTTATTCAGTCGATGAGCGCTGGGTGGTGCCACATTTCGAAAAAATGTCCTACGACAATTCGGAGCTGCTGAAGAACTATGTGCATGCCTATCAAGCCACAGGGTCGAAATTCTTCGCCGGGGTGGCGCGTGACATTATCCGCTGGATGAATGATTGGTTGAGCGATCAGGAACGCGGCGGGTTTTATGCTTCCCAGGATGCCGACATCAACATGGACGATGATGGCGATTACTTTACGTGGACGCTGGAGGAGGCCCGCGCGGTCTTGAGCGAAGAAGAATCGCGGGTTGCAGCGCTGCGGTATGACGTCCATGAAGTCGGCGAGATGCACCATAATCCGGCGAAGAACGTGCTTTACGTGCGCGCGTCAGTCGAAGAGATTGCGAGCCGTACGGGGATGCCCATGGAGCGGGTAGTCGGAGTGCTCCATTCGGCGAGGGAAAAAATGTATGCGGCCCGCTTGCTGCGGCCCACGCCATATGTCGACAAGACAGTCTACGTGGGGTGGAACAGCATGTGTGTGTCTGCCTATCTCGAGGCGGCAAAAGCGCTGGGTTTGGAAGACGCACGGAAGTTTGCTCTGCGATCGCTGGACCGAATTTTGGCCGAGGCATGGACCCATCCAACGAAAACTGCGGGCGAGTCGGCCGCGGCCACACAAGCACGTCTATTGCACGTCGTCGCATACTCCGATCCGCATGCGGAACATCGCGAGGTTGCTGGTTTGCTCGACGATTATGCGGCTACCGTATTGGCCTGCCTTGATGCTTATGAAGCGACGGCCGCGCTCAGCTATTTCAAATTCGCCCAAGTCATCGCCGATGCCATGATCGACAAATTCTTCGACCTGACGTCAGGCGGATTCTTCGACCGGGAGCAGGCCGACGGTGATAAAGCGCTAGGGGTTTTGGCGACCCGGCGCAAGCCGCTACAGGACTCTCCAACCCCTGCAGGCAACGCGATGGCGGCAATCGCCCTGTTGCGCCTCCACGATTACACAGGAGATGTCGCCTATCGCGATAAGGCGGAACTTACGCTGGAAGCCTTCGCCGGCGTAGCGGAGCAATTTGGAATCTTCGCCGCCACTTTTGGGATCGCGGTCATCGACTATCTGGAAAGCCCGCTGCAAGTCATTGTGGTAGCGGAAAATGGAGCGCAGCTTGGAAATGCTCTGGCGGCTGCGGCTCAATCAATCTTTGCCTTGAACAAGAGGGTGATCCGATTCACATCAAACGAAGCGGTTGCCGTGAATCTGCCACCCGCGCTAGCGGCAACAATTCCGAATCTGCCGGAATTGCAATCCGGGAAGGCCTTCGCCGTTCTATGCTCCGGTTTCAGCTGTCAGCGACCCACAGGCGACTCAGCCGAATTGCGAAGCAAGATCGAACAGGCAGTCAAGGCGCCTTCCTAGGGAGACCTAGAAAGCCAGATCAAAAAAACAGGGCTGACGGTTTATAGGATGAGTCCGTCAGCCCAAATATGGCAAGCCCCTGATTCGGCCCAGGTTACCAGACGTTACTTTGGTGATCTTGCTTCCAGTTCTTACTTCGGTTTAACTGCTATTTCATCATTGGGGGACCGGGGTGCTCACAACGGTCCTGCGCTGTTGGTGGGCACACGGGTAGAGGGCCTCCGTCCGGGGCGGGAACCTGCGGAACGGCGGCTGCTACGTATGTGCCCACTAGTCCACACATCAGGATTCCTACCCTGATTGCTTGTTTCATGGGGTGTTTCTCCTACCGCGTCAGTCTTCAGAAAAAACAATCAACCGACGCGGGAGGGAATTATAAAGCACACGTCAAGCCCATTTTGGGAATTGCTCGCCTGGGATCAGACTTGAGCCGGAGCCGTCTGCATCAGTCTTCTGCCAACCAGCACCGTATCAAATGTCAACCGTCATGGCTTCAATAAGTTACCAAAGTAACGTAAAGGATAACCTTTGAGCCTGGATGACAGCTCTTCGGGCGAGATCATCTGCGGCGAAAATTTACGAAAACCGGAATTGCTGACCTCAGGCGCGAGAATGTCCCGTCTGAAGTCAATGCGCGTTCATGCTGTAATCACTGAAATGAAGGTTTCATTTTTCAATATCAGATCTGGCGGGTCGGGCGGGAAAGCTGCGGCGTCCGCCCCCCACTGAGGCAGCCTGAGCGGCCTCTGCCTCGATCGGAGCGGCGTCCTCGGACGTTGCCGGCATGGCCGCCTGGGTGCGTGAGAGTGCGCGATCTACCATCCCCTCAAACATCGGGATCAGCGAGTCCGCCGGAAAGGGATGCTGTGCGTCGGTAAGGCCTTGCTCCCAGCGCTGGGGTCTCAGCAATGTCGATGTGGATTCCCGCACCGGGCTTTTCATCAGAGTGTAGCCAAACCAAATCAGCAGCGTACAGTTGTAGGCCGCCATATTAAGTAACTGCATGGATTCAAAACCCACATGCTCCCCTACCCAGGATGCCACGAGCGATAATTCGACTATGGCGAAGACGCCAAAACCTAAGGCAACTCCGAAACTGTATTGGCGGCGGCTGATTCCCATGTAACGGGCAAAAACCAACAGGAAAAACACCATTCCCACTTGAATGATACGCACGCAGCGTTGGGTGGTGAGAATTGCCTGGACCCACGGCACAGTGTGCGACGAATTTGCGGACAGGGACACCACCCCGGCGACCAATAGCATCACCAGCCCTGCCCATTTGAAGAGCACAGTTCCCAGATCCCGCAGAGTATGGAACGGCCGGAATGCATCCAGGAATGCCTCATGAATGACCTTAAAACCCAGCGCCACGCTGATTGCAGTGCTGAGCCAGCTCAAGTAGAACAAAGTCGAATAGTGGTCGCGGAAAGGAAAGACCATCGCGAAGGTGAGAATTTGAGCGACGACGTAAGCGAAGAAAAACCTGAACTGGCGGTACTGTCCCCGCCGCAACATCAACAGGGCGATCGCACTCTGGAGAATGGGATGAGCGATCCACAGACCATAGTAGAGTGTCATGAATTTGTCGCTCACTGCAACAGTTCTCCCGAGCCGTAGACCGAGGTATGAAAAAGAACCAAGCTTAAGCGCTAGGTGCGGATGGACTTGATTAAGAGAAGTTAAACCTTTTGGGACGGAGGTTCAATGTACTCAGGTAACCCAAAGTAACGTTACCTTCGTGCCACGTGCTTTGCTAATCGTGGATGTTGCCAGAAGAGTGCCTTGGGCTACTTCGGGGAGCTGCGCGAACCAACTGTGCCTCTAGAAATACAAAATGAGAGCACCGTAACCATGAGTTGGGGAAAAAATCCTGCGAACGCGCGGTTAGTATGATGTTGTATTCGCCGCTATCAGATAAGGTTAGCTGGTGGAGCAATCGGGATTGCTTCATCTCCTGCTCAGCGGTCAGTTCGCGCGGCTGGATCACAGCGAGTTCTCCAAGGAATTGGTTTACATCAGAAAAGCGCCCATATCCGGGTACAAGGAATGATACGGCGGCGTGCTGTGAAGAGAAATGCCATGCCAGGGAAGCGGCAAGATTTACTGCTCTCTCGTAGGAATCGTTCCGCATTACCCCGGCGGCTGGATTATCGAAAACGATGCACAGCCTGCGCTCATCTTCACGACTGAATTCGCGTACTTTTAAGCTTCCTGATTTTGCCGTTGCTTTCCAATCCACGTGACGAGCCGAATCCTCGGGCAGGTACTCGCGGATGCGATAAAGATCGGAACCGCGCCCGCGGACAAAACTTTCCCACTCGCCCTGTACCACCGGCAAGATTTCAGCCAGTTCCTCCGGCGCCGCAATCGAAGGGTAGACCAGAATCTCGCGCCGCAACGCAACATCTCGCGTCTTGGTTAGAAAGGCAAAAGGAAACCTTGTGGCGATGCCAAAGCTGGATTCGCAATAACGGCCGCGGCGTTCAAATAGCAAAGGCAAGTCGGCATGCAGTTTGAGCGTTGCCGGCAAGTATGGAAAGTAAACCATTCCATCGAATATGCCGGGCGGCGCTGCGGCGACTTCAACCCGGTGTACGCGCCAGTCGCGGAATCGGAGCCATTGACTCTGGGAAGCGCCGCTGAGCGGAAAAACAAAAGTTGTCGGCTCCCATCTCCACTGTTTACGAACCTTGGTTTGCTTCCTTGCCGGCACCACGCGAATCGAGAAGGAAGGGAAGAATCGCCTGCTATTGCGGAGTTCAACATTCCCCTTTACGGCGCGTCCGGCGAACACCTGGTCCGGCAGGCGTACATCCAGCTCCAATCCACGCAACACCAGCGCTGAAACCACGCCCGACACCAAAATGGCGGCCAGCATCGCGGCTACCACAATGTAAAGCAAATTGTTTCCCGTGTTGAGAGCGGCGATTCCAATCACCAAGGTTACGAGTACGTAAATGATGCCAGCCCGCGTGACTTCGTAATGAAATGTCTGGCGGAATCGTTCGAGCGCCGCACGCCGTGCCAGATAGGGTACGGTGACCAGCCCCACAAGCGCTGCCAGCAAAAGCGCTGCCGAGGCCAAAATCACCGAAGCCCAAAGATGGCCCGCCTCCCCGGAAGCGGTGGAAAACAATGCCGCGCCGAAAGCCAGGCCAAGCCCAATGATTGCAAGCAGAAATTTGGTCCACACTTCCGCGCCTGGCGATCGAAGCCAGGAGGTCCTGGCATCAAGCCCCATTCTGCCGGAATTTACGGGATTAAGAATGCCTGAACTCACTGCTCGAAGCCTAGCATCGTGAAAAGGAACGATCAACCGAAAGCGGCTTGCAAGGAAAGCCTTCGTAACCTCGGCCAGTTACATCAAACGAATCCGACCAGCGCAAAGGGACTCGTACTTAGGCGAGGTCTCGAAGGCCCAAGAAATATGAGGGTCGGTGCGGTTCGAGGATGCCAACCTGGGTACTACTTCTTCGCCTGCTTCGCAGTCTGAGGCAACAGGCCAAAAATCTGTAGTCGCTGGTTGCTGACAACGTAGACTTTGCCATTGGCTACTACCGGCACCGAGTTATTATTTCCGCCGAGGTTCGGCCACCAGCCCGCGGCGCCGTGAAATAGTGGAGACATGGTGGAGCTGCCAGCCTCGGGATTGAAGGCGTACAGGAAAATTGTCTTATTCGCTTGCGGCCGCGATAATGCCCAGATGATGGGAGTAGCATTGCCGTTCGAGGAAACGCTGGTGAAGAATCCAGGGTCCTGGCCGCCAGGCATAGCCGCCGATTTTGTTACCTCAATCAACTTTGGGCCGGGTGAGGTTTGCAACTTCCAGACTTGAACCTTTCTGCCCGCACTACTCACCACTCTTGCCAGACCATCCGTGGGGTCGACAAAATACGATTGCCCGCACCAGCAGGCTCCCATGGAATACGTGCCGAGAACATTATTTTTTGTGGTTAAATACCCGCCCAGGGAATCTTCATTCATCAGGAACATACTTCCGGCTTTCCCGACCGCTACCGCCAGGTGCGGTTTCGATCCCGGCTGATCGGGCAGAACCAGAACGCCACCGGAACCAGTATCCTCGTCATCTTGGTCCAAGACTCCCACGTTGGAAGGAGTGAATAAGCTCAGCACCGTGCTGAGATCGGAAGACATCTGCACGATGCTTTCCTGAATGTTGGTGATGCCATCGTATGTATTTCCCGAGGGGTCGGAATTTCCGGTCGAGAACAGCACATTCCCTGCGTCATCCGCCGCCAGCCCGTAACCCGACATCCAGATCGATGATAGGAAAAAATTATTGGGAGAAGTGGCTTGGGCATTATTGAGCTGGTTGGCCGAAAGCGAAGCCAGGGTGGAGGCGTTCCAACCCAGCAGCCATCCCCTCGAATGATTCGCACCGTAATCACAGAAACTTCCAAACCCAGCATAAATGTTGCCGTTCGCCATCAGAAGCCCCGGACGCTGCCGTTGATAGGTGGCATTGAAATTAAACGCAGTTCCGTCCGTAAGGGGACGCGAGGCCGAGACCACGGTTGGCGTCAGAGTGTCTGTAAGGTTGCCTAAATTCAACGCGTGGAGGGTGTACATGGGTCCAGTCGCACCCTGCGTATAAGCCATGACGTAGAGAATGTTAGTGGCAAGGTCGATGACCGGAGTGGAGTCGATGCCGACATTGGGCCCGTTATTATTGCAGCCGAGCGGCCAGCTTACCGGCGTTCCGAGACTTCGGCTCAACAAAATCGTCCCGGCATCCGCATCGATGGCATACACCGTATCGTTGCCCGTGGCGACGTAAACCACATCATGGGTCCCTTGATGCTTTCCTGCTGTAATCATCACGCCTGGAACGATCAGAGGCTGCGCATCCACCTGATCGTCCAATACGACTTTCGCCAGCAGACCGAAGGAAGAACTGTTGACGTTGGCCGGAGTAAGCGTGGTTTCCGTCGAATTCCAGCCAGTGCGATAGTTATCGTTGTGATAGGTGGTGACGGCGGTTTGACCAACCGCAACAACTGCAAAAGCGCCCAATACGACCGACGCAAGACAGACCACGGCCAGCCCACGGGCGTGGGCAGTCAGACGAAGCAGCATGTGAAAATCCCCCTAAAGCGGCGAGCAAGTCTAGGGGGCTATAGAAAACTGGTCAAATGGCAGGAAGTCCCGGAGACGAAAGACTCTGCTCGTCTTGGTCTGTTGAACCTCAGTACTCCGCCAGCTCTTTCATGGCGCGGAATAGATCATTCGGCTGCGGCAGAATCGCATCTTCGAGAATCGGCTGATAAGCCACAAAGGTATCAGCAGCCGCGATGCGCCGTACCGGGGCATCCAGCTTCTCGAAGAGCTGATCCGCAATCCGCGCCGCAATCTCGGCTCCATAGCCCCAGCTCAGGGTGTCTTCGTAGGCCACCAGCGCGCGGTTGGTCTTTGCCACCGAGGTGGCAATCGTCTCCCAATCAAACGGATTCAGGGTGCGCAGATCGATCAGCTCTACTTTGATTCCATGCTCGCGCTCAATCTTCTGCACCGCTTGCAGCGCCCTCGGCACCACCGCGCCGTAAGTGATCACGGTCAAGTCTGTCCCCGGATTCACCACCTTGGCTTTGCCGAACGGGATCATGTAATCTGGCCCCGGATACGCCGCCCGTCCGTAGGTTTCGCGGTACAGCCGCTTGTGCTCGAGAAACAGCACCGGATCGTCGCAGCGAATCGCCGTCCGCAGCAGCCCTGCGGCATCCTGGGCGTTGGACGGGAACACAACGCGCAATCCGGGAATATGCGTGAACATGCTCTCCCCGCATTGCGAGTGATAAATTGCTCCCCCGGTCAAATATCCACCAATGGCCACACGAATCACCACGGGG
Source organism: uncultured Acidobacteriaceae bacterium (assembly GCA_963833875.1). Lineage (GTDB taxonomy): Bacteria > Acidobacteriota > Terriglobia > Terriglobales > Acidobacteriaceae > Sulfotelmatobacter. Next base: position 2,943,109 of record CAWHZM010000004.1, on the reverse strand, counting down.
CAGGAGAATACGTTATTCGAGCGCCAGCGTATGACGGCTAACTCATCTCGAATCTGCATCATGGCTGGCCATATATAATCGAAAAATTGAATCTCAACGACCGGCTTCATGCCCCGCGTCGCCATGCCCGTCGCCCGACCCACAATTGCCGCCTCTGCCAAGGGAGAGTTAAAGACGCGATCATTCCCGAACTCACACTGCAAGCCAAAAGTAAGTTTGAACACTCCGCCCTTACCCTTGACCAGCTTTCGCTTCAAATATTCCTCGCGGCTGCAGTCGGCTACGTCTTCGCCAAAGATAACGATGCGTTCATCCCGCCTCATCTCATCGTGAAGCGTTGTGTTGATGAGATCCGCCATGGTCTTGGGAGCAGGCTTTTTCCCGTCTGCGCCATCAGGAACGACCGCAGCCGCCGTATCGAATGCCGCAGAAGTCGGGTCCACATCCGGAGAGTACACATACTTCATCACGCTCTCAGGCTCAGGAGGGAAGGCCTGTAGCGCCTGATCTACGGCAGCTTGAAGTTCCTCTTCAACTCTCTTTTCCAGTTCATTAATGCCGTTTGCGTCAAGGATTCCCTCGCGCAGCAAGAACATCTGCGTGCGCGTTACCGGATCCCGAGCCGCGTCGCGCTCGCGCTCGCTATCCGGACGATACAAGCGCTCATCGTCCGAAAGGGAGTGCGAATAAGGACGGATCACGTGCGCATGAACAAACGCCGGCCCGTGCCCTTCGCGGCAATACTTGGCGGCGCGCTGAAAGGCTCCATAACTCGCTTCCGGGTCGGTGCCGTCTACTTCTTCGAAGTGAAAATTCGGAAAACCCGAGACCAACCGCGAGATGCTGCCCCCGGCCGTCTGCACTTCCACCGGGACTGAAATCGCATAACCGTTATCCTGCACGCAGAAAATTACCGGCAACTTATTAAGCGCCGCCGCATTCATTGCCTCCCAGAACTCGCCTTCACTGGTGGTCCCGTCGCCCAAGGAAACGTAAGTGACCTCGTCCCCTTGGAAGCTGACGTCTCTAAAACTACGGTAATCCGGCGACTCCGTGCTCCGAGGCGCCGGCACTGCCGCTGCGCTTGGATGCTGCGAATAATAGCGCCCTGCCTCCGCGCAGCCTACCGCTTGCAGAATCTGCGATCCCGTTGGCGATGACTGCGTCACCACATTCAGCCGCTTGAACCCCCAATGCGAAGGCATTTGCCGTCCGCCCGAACTCGGATCATCTGCCGCTCCCACCGCTTGCAGGAACATTTCCAGCGGCTTGGCCCCCAAAGCAAGACATAGTGCTCGATCGCGATAGTAAGGATAGAACCAGTCGTAGCCCGGCTTCAGCGCCATTCCGGCGACCGCGCCAATCGCTTCATGCCCGGCCCCCGACATCTGGAAGAAAATCTTCTGCTGGCGCTTGAGCATGATTTCCCGGTCGTCGATACGCCGGGAGGTGTACATAATGCGATAGGCCTCGATCAGTTGCTCCCGCGTGAGTCCTTCGGACTCGCGGCCCTTCTTTTGGCTGCCAATCGAAAGTTTTAGGTCGGTTTTTGTCGTCGCCATCCGTTTCCCCGAGGTGCTCGTTACTGTTTTAGTAATAGATTCCGCTCGCCAACATAAGGTGCGGAGCTCTACCGGGCAGGTTGCATTGTAAATCGGAACAGGGGAAGGAAGAACATGCAAATTGTCGCTAGGATGCTGCGGAACTTTAGTGACTGAGATTGCCGAAGGCTACCGCCCCCATACCAGCCTAAGGCCACGCTCCAAGTCTTTAATCAGATCCTCCGTATCCTCCAGCCCAATATTCAACCGAACGATCCGAGCTCCGTAATCCGGTCGTCCTTTCGATCCGCCGAAGTCATAAGCCACCGCAAGACTCGTGACTCCGCCCCAGCTATAGCCGATCTCGAATAGCTCCAGCTCATCGACAAACTGCAGTACCTGGGCCTTGGTTGCTCCCGGTTTAAAGACGATCGAGAAAATCCCCGCCGATCCTGAAAAGTCCCGCTTCCACAGCTCATGTCCCGGTGAATTCTCAAGCGCCGGATGCAGCACGCGTTCGATCTCAGGACGTTCTTCCAGCCATTTCGCAATCTTCAGCGCCGAGGCTTCGATATGTTTCAAGCGCACCGCTAACGTCTTCATCCCTCGAAGCGCCAGGCTGCAATCGTCAGGAGATGCTGCGCAGCCCAGTAGTTGATGGGTCGACCCCAACCGCCGGTACAGTTCCGGATCCTTGACCGTCACCGACCCTAGCAGTACGTCGCTGTGACCACCGATATATTTCGTCAACGCCTGCATGGTGATATCGACGCCGTACGCGAAAGCATCGAAATAAATTCCCGCCGACCAGGTATTATCCAGCGCCACCAGCGCTCCACGGGCATGCGCCGCCTCCACGAGGGCAGGCACGTCCTGCACTTCCATGGTGATCGACCCCGGATTCTCGCACCACACCAGCCGCGTATTCTCGCGCAACAACTCCTTAATGCCCCTCCCAATCTCCGGCGGATAAAAAGTAGACTCCACTCCAAACCGTCGCAACACCAATCCGGCCAGCTTACGGTTTGGCGTGTATACATTTTCAGGAATCAGAATGTGGTCGCCGCTCTTCAACAGTGCAAAATTAATCAAGGAAATCGCACCCTGCCCGCCCGGCATAATGATTGTCCGGTATCCCTTTTCCAGTTCGCAGATTTTGCCGGCGAGTTCCAGAGTGGTGGGAGTTCCGTAAAGGCCGTAGGTGTAGCCCGCTTCGTGCTGGTCCCAACGGTCGTCGACCGAAGAGGCATCGGGAAACAAGGTCGTTGACCCTCGGAACACCGGACTCGCCAGCGATCGATAACCTTCCGGCACCTGGACATCGGAATGAATTAATCGCGTCTTCCAGCTCTTCGTCTTGTCTTTAGCCCCATCCTTCGCCATGGCGGAATTATAAGGGTGCACCGCTAAACACTAGCGAGCGCTCTTCCATTGCCGATCATTTATCCTAGAAGTCAGATGATCCACACCCGCCGCCGCTTCGATCCACATGCCATCAACTTGGTTATCTTCGACCTCGATGGCACCCTGATTGACTCACGCCTTGATCTGGTGCATTCCGTGAATGCCGCTCTGCGCCACATCGAGCGTCCCGAACTGCCCGAGGATGTCATCGCCAGCTATGTGGGAGATGGCGCGCCGGTCTTAATTCAGCGCGCACTCGGCGCTGAGGCCTCCGACGAAAAGCTCGCCCGCCGAGGCCTGGAATTCTTTCTCTCCTACTATCGCGAACACAAACTCGACCACACCACGGTCTACTCCGGCATTCCCGCCGCGCTGACCGCGATCCAGAATTCTGCCAACGGAAGGCCGAGAAAGATGGCAGTGCTCACAAATAAACCCGTCGTCCCTTCGCGCCAGATTGTGGAAGCGCTGGGCCTCGGATCATTCTTTGTGCAGGTCTACGGCGGAAACAGCTTTGCCACCAAGAAGCCAGATCCCGAGGGTGCGCGCAAATTGCTTGACGAAGCCGGCGTTCGTCCGGAAGAAACGGTCATTGTCGGCGATTCTCACGTCGACGTCGAGACCGGGCGGAACGCAGGCTTGTGCACAGTGGCGGTCACCTATGGCTTCGCTCCCCATACTTTGAAGGCGAATCCTCCTGACGTTCTCGTAGACGCGCCTCACGAACTCGCCGAGGTATTCACTTAGCGAGCTGTCGCGAGAAGAGGTTAGCTTCTCGTGTAAACTCATGCGACACCGACGATGACCGAAGCCAACGCCTTCACTGCATCCGAACTGCGCAAGCTGCGCAGCATGAAAAACCCGCACGGCATTCAGCGATTTCTCGACGATGCTCCCTACCATCTAGGGGGCACGGCCTGGTCGCCGCGCCGCGTCCTCGCCGAACAAACCGCCCATTGCCTGGAAGGCGCAATCTTCGCCGCCGCCGCTTTGCGCGCCAATGGATATCCTCCGCTTCTGCTCGATCTAGAAGCGGAGCACGATACCGATCACGTAATCGCCATCTTCCGCGAGAACGGATGCTGGGGCGCGATTGCAAAATCAAACTTCTCCGGATGCCGCTGGCGCGAGCCGGTACATCGCACGCTGCGGGAACTGGCGCTCACGTATTTCAACTCCTATTTCAATCTCCGCCGCGAGCGTACTCTTCGCCGCTTCTCGGGTCCAGTCAATCTGAAGCGGTTCGATCGTCAGAACTGGATGACCACCGACGCCCCCGTCTGGTTCATCGCCCTGCATTTGTGCGATATCAAGCACTATCCGCTGATCACTCCAGACATGGCCAAGCGACTGCACCGTGTGGACGAACGCTTGTTCCAGGGTGAATGCCTGGGCAGAGCGCTAAAGAACGCGGAATAAAATCTTTATCGTCTTCTTCGCTGAGATTCATCTCTTCACGCGCTTTTCCTCGCTCCACAAACAAAAATCCCTGCCATCGAGCCGCAGATGGCAGGGTCAAATTCAACCGGTTGATTGTTACTGAGCGTAAAAGTAATCAGCGAACGCCTGCGCGTTGGGAGCCCCGACGCCGGTCACATCGTCCCAACCCGCAGCTGTCTTCAGGCTGGAATCCGTGCCGAACGAGATGATCAACCACGTATCATCCAATGCGTAGTAGTCCCACAAAGCGCTGACGAACTCACCCGAGGGACCACCGGCTAATTGTTTCGCATTGTATTTTTTTGTTCCGGTCGAGCTCTGGATCGATCCCGTCACGTTCGTTGCCGAGGTAACGGGAACGATGTCATACAGACTCGTAGCCGGCAGCGAGTAAAGATAAGGCGCGGCCTGCCCCAGTTCAGCTCCACCGCCCGCCAGAGATTCCTGATTCGCAATTGCCCACAAGGCGGAGAACATCGGAGTCGCCAGGCTCGTTCCTCCATACACTTGCCAGACCTGTTCCGGCAACTGTCCCGGAATGCTGATCAGAATCGCAGCTCCGGTATATGGATCGGCCAACCAGGACACATCGGGTAGCTGGCGTTCCTTTCCCCGCAGCGCAGCCTGGTATGTCGGTTTCGGGAAGCCTCCCGTGCAAATGGGTGGGCGAAAGCGGATGTTCTTGGTCACACACTCGCTCGTGCCACCGCCCGATCCCGCATAGAAATAGCCTTGTGGCGGATCGATTACCTCGCCTTCTTCGGCGAGGAGAGTCTGGTTGTTCCCCCAACCTGATTGCCATGCAATCGCGTTGTCGGAGTTCAGCGCCAGGGACACTCCACCCACCGCCGTTGACCAAGGCGAATCAGCCGGAGCGCTGACCGTAGTGCGGAGCGTCTCAATCCCGTAATCTCCATAATCGCCGGACGCGAAGTTGAAGGAAATACCTGCGGCGGCGCCGATCTCCGAAATCAGATTTTCCGTATCCAGCTCTGTTGTCGCGGTGTACAACTCGGTCGATGCATAACTGCCCGAAAGCACATTTCCCAGGCTATAGTTCGCCACATCGAACTCAGCTTCGTCTACATCCTGGAAATCGCTGGATGGCGGCACCACCAGATTGATGCTGGCGCCCGGAGCGATTGCGTGCGCCCACTCCACGTCTATATTGATTTCTACCTGATCGTAGGCAATACACTGGCTGGGCGCGGTGTAAGTGATAGCAAAGTTCGACGCAGTCAGCTTGGGCAGGCCAAACTTCGCCGAGAATTTGTTAGCGTCATCCTGGATCGTATAGGAACCGCACCAGTCCACAATCGCGATGGTTTGTCCGGCGCCGTTATATCCCTCGTTGTACAACCCGGTCAAGTTATAAGCTGCCTGGATGGCCGGCGGCGTATAGGCGCAGCCGGGGCTGCTCTGACTCTGAAGATTTAGCTTGTTGCCCGTATAAGTTCCGATCGGCAACTGCCCATCGCTGTTCGTAGAGAGTGTCTCCGTCTCCGTGCCCGTGAAACATTGCGAGGAAAAGAAATCGGCATTGCTCGCGGTCAGCGGTTGATTTGCCGACGTCGACTTGCTTCCTGTCAAAGTCGGTTTCGCCATCAAAGTATGCTCGAACTCGCCACTATCAAGACCGGAGATAGCCCTCACCAGCGCTCCCGCCGGTCCCGCGACGTAGGGGTCGCCCGCATTTGCGCGCAAGGTTTTGCCGCCAACTTGATAGGTGTTGAGCGTTGTCTGGAACGCCTTCTCAACATCGCCCACCGTACCTCGCGCCCGCACATAAAAATTGTTCGGTCCGGTTTTCACAATCTTCAGGTTGTGAGCCACAAAGAAGTCCTGTACGGTCTTGGCTTCTTGCGACGTGGGTGCGAAGCGGGAAGCAATATCTTTTGCCGTCAGCCAGTGATGATAGTTGGAAGAAGTTCGATCATAGAGCGATGCAGTCAGCGCATCGAGCTCGCTCCGATTGTGCGGCTGCAGCCAGATGCTTACCTCGATCACCTGGGTTGGATCTTCCGCCCCAAGATGCTTGGCGGTGGCAACATATCCGGGTGTATTATTCGCGATGACTCGGCCGCCCGCCGCGCTGGCCGGCAATGGCGCACAAGTCATCCCAATCACAATTGCAGCGATAGAAGTGATAGATATGTAACTTAAACGTTGAAAACCAACACTTGCTTTTCGTGGCTCATTCTTTCCGTTCATTACTCCCCCTTGGAATCGAGATAAGCTGGATGGAAACCGAGACCACCGGAACTTGATGGTCCGCTGATTGCGGCTTCACAGATATCGCATGTTGAAACACTTAATGCGGTTTTGGGCTGGAACGAACCCGGCGGAATTTCAGCTGACGAGCGAAACCCGGCAATGATAGCTGCTTCTCGCCATGTTCGCAACTTTCATCGTGTCCCCGGTCAAGCTTTTCGGGCTTAGCATCATCTGAGGACGTCTGTGGTGAGCGGGGCTGGGGGGATTTCCGTGGTGCCAGACATCGCGTTTAGTTATGCATCCTCAAAGAACAACCAGCCTCTAATGTCGTAACGTCTATGAAACGAACGGCCACTCTACCCTTCGCCATGCTGCTTGGAATATTGACCGTCACGCACTCGGTGGTAGCTCAGCAGGATGCGATCGACAACCCTGGCGATAAGAAGCCAGCTGCAACCTTGCCGGATTTAAAAGCCGACGCCAACGGAGCGGTCTCCCAGGAACAAATGCAGCAACTCTTCCGTGTCGTTGCCGACAACGACCTGGAAAACGACAAGCGCCTGCGCAATTACACCTACATCGAACGCGACGACGAACATAAGCTCGACGGTAAAGGTCAGATCAAGTCTTCCGAAGTCAAAACCTACGACGTGATGGAACTTTACGGTGAACAAGTTCAGCGCTTGACTAAAAAAGACGACAAGCCGCTGGATTCGAAAGACGCCGCCAAAGAAGAGGAAAAGCTGCAGAAAATCATCGATAAGCGAAAAGACGAATCGGACGAAGGCCGCCGGAAGCGGGAAGAAAAAGAAGAGAAGGATCGCGCACACGATCGTCAATTCGTCCGCGAAGTGGCCGACGCCTACAACTTTCACCTGGCGGGAACAGAAAACCTGGGCGGACGTGACACCTGGGTAATCGACGCCGAACCGCGTCCCGGCTACGAACCCCACATGAAGGATGCCAAGTTTCTGCCCAAGTTCCGCTTCCGCGCTTGGATCGACAAGAGCGAAGCGCAGTGGGCGAAGCTTGATATCGAGTGCATCGATACTGTTTCCGTCGGGCTTTTTCTCGCCCGCATTCACAGGGGTTCTCGCATCGTCATCGAGCAGACGCGGGTCAACGATGAAGTCTGGCTTCCTCTGCATGTCTCGGTGAAAATAGATGCGCGTATAGCCTTGCTGAAGGAAGAGAACGTCGAACAGGACGTGACATTCCGCGATTACAAAAAGTTTCGCGCCAGCACTAGAATCGTTAATCTGGGTGAGCCGAAGTAGTAGGCTACTCAGGTGGCAGCCCGGAATGGGTTTGCGTCATCTAACATACGCGCTACAGGCGCAGGTCGTCTTTTCTTTGATCTCACAGGTGAATCCATGTCCTCTCCCGTTGAAGCTGGTCCGGTCTTCTCGATTCCCGCGAATACCTTGCCGCCCCGTTCCGCGGGCCCTGTGGATATCGCGCAGGCTTTCCCCGTCCTCACCGCGGAGCAGATTGATCGCATCCGTCCCTTCGGCAGGATTCGGCAAGTACAAGTGGGCGAGATTTTGTTCGAACCGGGCGACCTGAGCGTCCCTTTTTTCGTGCTGCTTTCCGGAAGCCTGGAGATTGTTCAGCCCAGTTTGCAGGGCGAGAGCGAAATTGTGACCCACCACGCGGGAGGGTTCACCGGTGAGATGACCATGATCTCCCGCCGTGGCGCCTTGGCGCGCGGTCGGGTTACCGCTGCGGGAGACTTTTTGGAACTTGGCGCCGAAGAGCTGCAATCGCTGGCGGCGCGGGATGCGGACTTGAGCGAACTTTTCATGCGCGCCTTCATTCTGCGCCGGCTGCTGCTGATTTCCTACGGTCAGGGAAACGCGATTTTGTTGGGTTCAAGGCACTCGGCGAACACCTTGCACTTGCGTGAGTTTTTAAGCCGCAATGGGCATCCGCATACCTACATCGACCTGGATGTAGATCAGGGAGCGCAGGATCTCCTCGACCGGTTTTCCATAACGCCGGCGGAAATTCCTGTGGTGATCTGCAACGGCGTGACCGTGTTGCGTAATCCCACGACGCATGAACTGGCCAAGTTCCTCGGCCTCAATGCCAACATTACGGCAACTGAAATGCGCGATCTGGTGATCGTGGGCGCAGGACCCTCCGGCCTGGCGGCTGCGGTGTATGGCGCATCGGAAGGCCTGGATGTATTGATGATCGAGACCGAATCTCCCGGTGGACAGGCGGGTTCGAGTTCCAAGATCGAAAACTATCTCGGTTTTCCCACCGGCGTTTCGGGATTGGAATTGGCAGGCCGTGCCACCGCGCAGGCGCAGAAGTTCGGCGCCAAAATGCTGGTCGCCAGCAGCGTGACCAAACTGAATTGCGAGCGCCGTCCCTACGAATTGAGCGTGGATTGCGGCCAGACCATCCGCGCCAAATCCGTCATCATCGCCAGCGGAGCGCACTACAATAAGCCGCACATCGAGAATCTCGAAAAATTCGAGGGGCAGGGAATTTACTACGGCGCCACTCATATTGAAGCTCAACTGTGTGGCCCGGACGAGGTGATTGTCGTAGGCGGCGGCAATTCCGCCGGCCAGGCAGCGGTTTATCTTTCGCAAACTGTAGGCAAAGTTCACATGCTGGTAAGGGGGAAGTTGGCGGATACCATGTCGCGCTATCTGATCCAGCGCATCGAAGAGAATCCGGCGATCGATCTGCGATGCGACACGCAGATTGTAGCGCTGGAGGGCGACACTCAACTGGAACGCGTGACTTGGCGGAACAACAAAACTGGGGAGACTTCCACCCACAGCATTCGGCACATCTTCATTATGACCGGGGCATCTCCGCGAACGGATTGGCTGCAAGGCTGTGTTGCCCTGGATAGCAAGGGGTTCATTCTTACCGGTCGCGATTTAGATAGCGTTCTCCCAAGCGTCAACTGGCCGCTTCCGCGGCCTCCGCAGATGCTTGAAACCAGCCTGCCCGGAGTTTTTGCGGTGGGCGATGTTCGCGCGGGAAACGTGAAGCGAGTGGCGGCGGCAGTGGGCGAAGGCTCGATCGCGATTTCGCTGGTGCATCGCGCGCTGGCGGAGTTGTGAAGGCCGAGCGATTGCCCGGCCCGTTATAATAGAGAGATTCGCTGTATTCAAAGTAAAGTTCTGTACTGCACCGCTTTTGGCAAGCCCTCGTACATTTTTGCGTCCGCAGGGTGGCTAATAACCGAGAGCCGAGCGCTAAGAGCTAAGAGCTAAAAGCTTTTTCCGATGGATTTCAAACTCATCTCCGATTACAAGCCGCAGGGCGATCAGGGCCGCGCCATCGAATCGTTGTTGCGCGGTATTTACGACCGCGAGCAGCATCAGGTTTTGTTGGGTGTCACGGGTTCCGGCAAGACCTACACCATGGCCAAGGTGATTGAAGCCGTGAACCGTCCCGCGCTGGTGATGGCCCACAACAAAACTCTGGCGGCACAGCTCTACCACGAGTTCAAAAATTTCTTCCCGCACAATGCTGTCGAATATTTCGTTTCCTATTACGACTACTACCAGCCCGAAGCCTACGTTCCCGCCGCCGATCTGTTCATCGAAAAGGAAGCCACCATCAACGATGAACTGGACAAGCTGCGCCTTTCGGCCACGCGCTCCTTATTCGAGCGCCGCGACGCGCTGATCGTTGCCTCGGTAAGCTGCATCTATGGCCTCGGCTCGCCCGAAGCCTATTACGGCATGATGCTGTTTCTGGAAAAAGGCCAAAAGATTTCCCGTGAAGACATCACCCGCAAGCTGGTCGATATTCTTTACGAGCGCACCAACGGCGAGTTTCGCCGCGGTACCTTTCGCGTGCGCGGCGACGTGATCGAAGTCTATCCCACGTATGACGATATGGCTTACCGCATCGAGCTTTGGGGCGATCAAGTCGAATCCCTCTCACAAATCGACCCCCTCTTCGGCACGGTCAAGCAAAAGTACATGCGGCTGCCGATCTATCCGAAAACGCATTACGTGATGAAAGACGAAACCCGCGTGTCCGCCGTCGAATCGATCAAGCAAGAGCTGGCATGGTGGGAAGTTGAACTGGAAAAGCAGGGCCGCATCGTCGAAGCGCAGCGTATTCATCAACGCGTGAAGTTCGATCTGGAAATGATCAAGGTGATGGGCTACTGCCACGGCATCGAAAATTATTCGCGTCACTTCACCGGACGCATGCCCGGCGAGCCGCCACCGACGCTGCTCGACTATTTTCCCCGCGACTACCTGATGTTCGTAGACGAATCGCACCAGACCATTCCGCAGTTGCGTGGGATGTATGCCGGCGACCGTTCGCGTAAGGAAACGCTGGTGGAATACGGTTTTCGCCTGCCGTCCGCGCTGGATAATCGCCCGCTGACTTTCGACGAGTTCGATCACCGTACGAATCAATTAGTCTATGTCTCGGCAACCCCGGGGCCATATGAACTTACAAAGTCGGCGGGCGTTGTGGTTGAGCAAATTATTCGCCCAACCGGCCTGATCGATCCTGAAGTGGAAGTGCGTCCGGTGAAGGGCCAGATCGACGACCTTCTGCATGAAATCCGCGCTCGTGTAGCCAACGGCGAGCGCATCCTGGTGACCACGCTGACCAAGCGCATGGCCGAAGATCTTGCCGAGTACTACGCCGAGGTTGGTGTGAAGTGCCGCTACATGCACTCCGAAATCGAAACCCTCGAGCGGGTGAAGATTCTCCGCGATCTTCGCAAAGGCGAATTCGACGTATTGATTGGCATCAATCTATTACGTGAGGGTCTCGACTTGCCGGAGGTTTCCCTCGTCGCTATTCTTGACGCCGATAAAGAAGGTTTCCTCCGCTCGCAGGGGTCGTTAATCCAGACCATTGGCCGCTGCGCCCGCCATCTGCACGGCCGGGCGATTCTTTATGCTGACCGCATGACCGACTCCATGAAGCGCGCCATGGACGAGACCTTGCGGCGGCGCGCCATTCAGACCGCCTACAACGAAGAGCATGGCATCACGCCAGAATCGATTATTCGCCCGCTGGACATGACGCTGGCGGGAATCGTCGCTGCCGACTATGCCGACCTGACTGGTGGAGAGGCCGAAGGCATTCCCGAATTCAAATCACTGGAAGAGTTGGACGGTTATATCGGCAAACTGGAAAGCGACATGCGCGAAGCCGCGAAGCGGTTTGAGTTTGAGAAAGCGGCGAAGCTGAGGGATACGATCAAGGAGTTGAGGACGAAGGAGTTTTTGTTTGCGTAGTTGAATAAAAGAAATTTCATCTTGCATTAAGGTATCGTTCCGGCGATAAGATATCGATCTCCCGCCAAGGATGCATCCCCAGCAGATCTGCGTCGCCCGTAATAATCAAACCCGCCCTCCCATTGAGCGCCACCTCCAAAAACTTGTCGTCCTTCTGGTCGCGGCACTCGTGGACGAGCTGAATGACAGGCACGAATTCAGCGACGCTTGCAAGCAGTCCTAGGAAAGATGCGCGCCGCTCGGCGCCAACGTACCGATTAAATTTTGGGCGAAGGAGCACTTCGGTCAGCTCGATCATCGTGACCTCGGAGAAGAGCAGAATTCCGATGTCTAGCGCTTTATCGAGCGCCCGACTCGGAACTGAACCCGAAACGACGATGGCGCTCACGAAGACGTTGGTATCGACGACGATGCGATCCAACTCAGGCGTCCGCGGCCCCATCAGTCTTTCAGGATCTCCGCCAGTGTTTCCTCAGTCATACCACGCGCCGCAGCCTCTTTGCCGATGAGGTGCATGGTTCGCTTGAGTTGGTCGATATTGCTTCGGCGAATTCGCTCATACTCGTCGGCCGAGATAATCACCGCCACGTCTCGATTTTGGCGGCGAATCAGTACCGGTTCTCGCTGGGCGGCGTCAAGAAGCGCGGCAAGGCGCTGTTTGGCCTCGGTGGCGGATACAGTTCGCATTTGCCTATTTTAGACAAAATAGACAAAATAAACAAATTGGACAATCTGCCGTGTTTTAATCTTCGAATCTCCGGTTCATCATCTTCCGTGCCGTAGAAAACCAGAGCCTATTACGCCACGATGTCGAATCACCGCCTCAGCCGTGACTTTCCCTCCCCGAGCCATAAGAACGAGCGGCGACTCACACTATGTCCGATCCCGAACCTTCGCAGGAAACGAGTCCAGTCACCGAGTGCTGGCAACAGGCAGTGCAGGCCGTGTTAGCAGTTGCAATGCTGGCGGGAGCGTTCGCCACGTTCTATTACTACTCGCCCAGCGTAGCCAATAACTCGCAGCCGGAGGATTTGCAGAAGGAGGTCCACGCGCTTAGCGCTCAGGTAGCGAAGCTCGAAAAAGAGCAGGCGACGCCCGCCCTGGTGCTAAATCGCTACCGGAATTCCATCGGGTACGTGTATGGCGTGTACCAGATCGGTTTTCTGAATCAGCCAGCTACCATCCGCGCCCGTGTCTCGGGAACCGGATTCCTGGTCGGTGACGGGTTGCTCGCCACCAATCGTCATGTCGCCCAACCCTGGTACGGAGATGCCGAGGCCGAAGCTCTAATTGATCGCGGTGCGACTCCCATGCTCGAAAGTCTGGTGGTCTTCTTCCCGGGATCGGTCAATCCGGTCAACTTGACCCCCGGGGCAGTCTCCTCCACGACTGATCTCGCGGTATTGAAGATTGCAGATAAAGACGCTGTCCGCGGCCTTGCCGTGCTGCCGCTGGCGAAAGGGAACTCACTTCCCGGCGAGTTGGTCACGGTCATAGGCTATCCCATGGGCATTGCGGGCATGGTGGCAAAGTCTCCCACCGAGGTTTACCAGCGCATGGCATTCCGCCACAACGACATTACCGCAGCCAGTGAATTAGCGGCGCTCTCGCTCATCCGCCCCTCGACCACATGCGGCCACTTGGGCGATGTTGTGGGCGAAAAACTGATCTATGACGCGCCCACCGCGCATGGCGGCAGCGGCGGACCGGTGTTCAATTCGAATGGGGAAGTGATCGGGGTGAACTCCGCCTACATCGACGGATTCTCCGGCGGCACTTTGGGGTTTTCCGTCGATGCCTTACGTCCACTCATCGCGCAAGTCGAGAAAGAAAAGTAGAGTTCTTCAATTCACGAAAAAAATGACAGCCGGGAAGCAAGCTTCCCGGCTGTCTCTCTTTACTTTTACCGCGAATCAGAAAGCCCAGCGCAATGAAAATTGAATCAACCGCGGCGTTCCGGTTGTGCTCACAATCTGCCCGAAAGGATCCTGACTTGTCTGCGGCCCGGCCGCCCAAGTCAGATATTGCTCATAATCGTTCACCAGGGGAGTGCCGAAGTTCGGATGATTCCATAGGTTGAAGAAATCCGCGGCGAAGCGTAGATCCTGCCGTTCCGTTAGCTTGAAATGCTTGATGAGCGAGAAATCCCAGTTCTGCTGGAACGGTCCGCGATAAATGTTGCGGCCCAAATTTCCGAAGCCGGTGGTGCAATAGTTAGTATTGGTTGCGCACTGAGTCGGATACAACAATGGCGCCGTGGTGAAGGCCGTTGGATTCAACCATCCCGCCAAGCGCTGCGTCACGCTGCCGTGGCTCATGCCATCGCCAATCGTCTCGCCGGAAGCGAGGCTCGCGCCCACCGGCGAAGTGCCTGCTCCAAGGAATGCATTGCCGCCATTGGAATCCAACACCGAGAATGGCAGCGAGGATTGAAAGCTGGTTACGCCGCTCACCGCCCAGTCGCCCAATACCGCGTGCTGAATGCCATTGGCATGGGTGTAAAGCGGCAGATCGTAGACGTAGCTGACTTTCAACACTTGCGGACGATTAAAATCCGAAATTCCACGCGATGCGTTGATCGTGCTCTCGTCGTCGAAAGCTGTATTGTTGGCGGTGTTGCCGGTTGAAGTTGCGTCGATGTTCTTGGAAAAAGTGTAGGCAGCCTGAATGTAGCCATACTCCCATCGCCGCGAGAGCGTGGCCTGGAATGAGTGATAGATGGAATAGGCGTCGTTCGCGAAAATTTGGTATCCGGAGTACCCATTCAACCCAGGGGTAGGCGTGCGCGCGATCGCATTGGAAAATGTATTATCGGTAATCTGGTAGGTGGCCCCGCTGGTCGTCGTGACGGTGAACGGATTCGCCGGCGTGGCATCGACCGACTGGATTGCGTCGCGCGTCTCGCGCAGGTGAGTGCCCTTGGTTCCCACATAGCCAACTTCCATCACCCACTTCCGTCCCAGATCACGCTGCAAGGTCAAATTCCATTGCTGCGTATTCGGCACGACGAAGTGTCTTGGTACCTCCAGCACAAATAGATTCTGGGTTGAATTCACGCCGGGGCCACCCGTGCAGGCATAGGTCCCATCTTGTCCTGCAGGGCTGTTCGGGGTAAAGCTGGTGAGATGCGCCAGACAGGGCAGCCACGCGCCTGACAACTGTCCCGCCGCAGGCACTGCATTGGAATTCGTGGCGGGCGTGCCGGTAAAGAAATCAGACATCGTGAAGCCGGGGGTCGAAGGGAAAAATACGATGGGAATAAACGGAGACTGGAAGCTCAATTGGTCAACCGCTCCCACATCCTCCCGCACATAGAAGATTCCATACCCACCGCGCAGGGTCGTATTGTGGTGGCCAAAAATGTCCCACGCAAATCCCACGCGCGGTCCGATCCCGGTCGAGACGCTGTTCTTGAACGTAGACCCTGCTGCTGTACCGGTAAGGCCGGGAACACCCAACTTGTCGACGCACTTGGGATAAATAAACGGATACTGCCCTGTCTTGGTGAGGTCCGATTCCATATTGCCAATGTGGCAGGCATTATCCGTCCAGGCGCCGAAGAACTCCGTGCGCAAGCCAACATTCAACGTCAGATTCTGCGTCGCTTTCCAATCATCCTGCGCGAACACCGCCGAATTTTTCTGCCGGTAATTGTGGTTGTACACACCACCACCGCCAAAGCTGAATTCCGGCGCCCCCTGCAGGAAGTTCGCGAAATCGGTGACGGTCGAGTCCCCAAAATAAAGCTGCCCGTTGAACACCTGCGGGAACTTTTTATTGAGAGTGACCGGGGTGAATTCGCCGCCAAACCGCCAGTTATGCTTACCCCGTACCCAACCCACCGTATCGATGAAGTTAAAGTTGTTCTGCGACTGGTATTGGTTGGCCTGCGGCGTCGGCCCAAATTGAAATCCTGAACTGACGAAAGTGAATTTGTAAATGCTATCCGTAAGATTGTTGGTTGGCCGGGTGATGCCCGCGTCAGCCGCCGTAACTGGCGGAACGTTGATGTCGCTGTTGTTGATGCGAACAAATCCCAGGCGGAATTCGTTCACCAGGGTTGGGGAAAAAACGTGAGTTTCGGTCAGCGAAAAGACCCGGTCATGCACCGGAAGCTGGTAGGGAAAATTAAGATCGCCGCTGCTGATGCTGCCGCCAAGAGAAGCGGTTAATCCGCCGGCGCCAAAGGGAACGTTCGATTGAAAATTCTGGAAGAAGAAATCGAGCGAAAGCTTGTCCCTGGAGTTGCGAAACTCGCGATCCCACGTGGAAGTGAACTGATCATCGGTGTAATCCCCGGGAATGCTGGTGGTGAACGGCACAACGGTTCCGGCCGGGGTTCCAGCCGCAACATTCGGCAGCGGGAACAGGTATCCATTGGCCGCCGGGCCAAACTGGTTGCTCTGGAAAGCCATCAGAGCCGACGCAACCGGATCGATACTGGACACGCCAAAAGCAGAAGCCAGCGCCGCTTGTCCCGCCGGTCCGCGATCCGCTGCAGGAATATACGGAATCAGCGTGCTGATAATCGTTCCCGGTGAGTCGCCGCTGCGCTGGCGCGTTCCCGAATAATTGACGAAGAAGAATCCCAGCTTGCCATTGCTACCGATCGGCCCACCCAAATCCCCGCCGAAGATGTTTTGCTGAATCACCGGCCTGGGCTCGCCCGCGCCATTCAGGAAGTAATCGTTGGCGTCGAGCACGGTATTGCGGAAAAATTCATAAGCCTCACCATGGAAGGCATTCGTGCCCGTCTTCAGAATGGCATTGATGTTCCCCCCGCCATTCCGGCCCTGAGTGGCATCGTAAAGCGAAGTCTGCACCTTGAATTCCTGAATCACCGCCGGATTCGGTAACGGCGTCGTGGTCAACTCCGCGACGTTGTAATCGGTGGCGCTGATGCCTTCGATCTGATAATTATTGTTGTCTTCGCGCTGCCCGTTCACCTCGATACGCACATTGCCGCGTCCCAACTGGGACGCAGCATTCAACTCCCCCTGCGCTCCGCTGGAAAGCGTAAGCAACTGCTGAAAGTTCTGCGTGGCCAGCGGCAGATTCTTGATGGTTCCCGATTCAATGGCCTGTCCCGTGGTTGCGTCGGAAGTATCGACCTGCTGCACCTGCGCCTGCACCTCAACCTGCTGCTGCACGGCCTGCGGCTTCACTTTCGCAATCAGGCGCGTAGTCTCAGTCACGCGCACCACAATGCCGCGGAAGCTGGAGTCGGCGAACCCCGGAGTGTGAACACTTACGGTGTACTCGCCCACCGGCAGCAGCGGAGCGGTAAACGTACCGTCCGAACCGGAAATTACGCTGCGTTCCAGCACGCCGGTTTCCTGGTTGGTGATGCGTACATCTGCGTTGGCAACGACGGCTCCGCTGGGATCCTGAATCGTGCCCGAGATCGCGCCCGTCGCCCCACCCTGCCCAAAAGCTTGCATGCTGAATGCAACTGCCAGAAAACTAATCCAGATCAACCTGCGTTGTAAAGTCGGCATTGTATCTCCCCGATGCTGAACGACTGTTTATTTCGAACTAGATGTTGTCAAAACTGGGTTATTTATGACTGGTTTATTCAAGAATTAGATCGGAAGGCCCAGAACCAGCCGCAGTTGGCTAGCGGCGACTTTGCTTACAACAGCGCTGGCGGAAGAAAACACGTAGGCAGAGCACTCCGCTTACTCGCAGCGATGGACTCCGAGAATAAGCCACGGAAGTCGCTAACGTGGCCGTCGTGATGGGAAACAAAGTCATCGAATACTCAGTTGTCGGATACACCTTCCCCCACAAAGTTGCCCTGGGGTTCTGGGGATTGCGAAAGCATACTGAAAGTGACCGATGGTTGGCAATACAAATTCTGGTGTCGGGTTTCGCCCTAACGGCAGAGCGCGTCGACCATAGTTCTTCGTTGAGTAAAATTACTTTTGACAAAACGAATGTCGCAGGTTCGCGGCTACACTTCATGCACCTTTGCACCTTCATGCAGCCGCTGATCCCCGGAAGCCGACGCGTCGCCGGAAGCTGCATAGGCCACGGCCGCTCCAATCAGGGCGGGCACAATGAAAGCGTGTCCCCCGGTAGCTTCGGCCACGAATACGACCGCCGCCAGCGGCGTCTTGTAGCCGGCGGAGATAAAAGAAGCCATCCCCACCGCGGCAAACAGCCCAAGATCGGCACTGTGGATCGTTTGAGCGAAAGCCGTTCCGATGCTTCCTCCGGTCAGAAACAAAGGCACAAACATCGCGCTCACGCCTCCCGCAGCCAAGGTAAACAGAGTCGCACCGAGTTTAAGCGCGCTGAAAATCAAGAGTTCCAACGTGCTGTGGTGCTGTCCCAGAATCATTCCCACTGCCTCATAATTCGGCCCTATCGGCACCAGATCCCCTGGGTAGAGACACAAAAACAGAAGTCCACATAGCGCAGTGAGCAATCCGCCGATCGCGAGCTTCACCCAATGGGGAATGTTCCATTTCACGAAGAAAACTCGGGCGCGCCGGAAAGTAATGACGAATACCATCGCGATCAATCCAACGATCAATCCCAGTAGCGCGCTCCAGTAAACATCATGGCGGGTAAATGAACCTGAGCTGGCAAAATTGAACAGCGGCGTCGCCCCCAGAAAAGAGCTGAGTGTTACGAACGACACGACCGACGCGATCAAAGACGGCACCAGCGCCTCATGCGCCAGATCGTCCCGGTAAGGCATCTCCAGCGCGAATACAATTCCCGTGAGTGGCGCGCGAAACACCGCGGACATGCCCGCAGCCGCGCCGCAGATCAACATAATCCGCCGATCACGATCGTTCAGCCGAAACCGGCGTAGCTTCGTCCACAGCCACGAGCCAAGCGCCGCCCCGCCATAAATACTGGGACCCTCCAGCGCGGCGCTGCCTCCAAACCCAACCGTTGCAATCGCGGCCACCAGCTTCGGGACGAAGGACCGCATATCCACCCGGCCTTCATGCTCATGATAGGAACGAATGATTTCCTCGGTGGAATGCTGGTTAGGATCCGGCGTGAGGAACTGCATGATCAATCCGGTAGCGATGAAGCCGAAAAGCACTCCCGGCAGAATCGCCCAATGGTGGTGCAAATAGTAGCTGAGCACCGGCGGCCAGAGCTTGCCCAGTATGATCACCACCACTCCCGTAATTGCCAAGCCGGTGACTAAACCGATGATGGGCGCAACCACCAGCCATTTACGCAGGTCGCGGGCATACACTTCGGTCAGGTCTTCGTGGACTAACGGTAAATATTTGCGGAACACTCCGTGGGTTGAAAGACGCCGTTTTGAGAGGGGGCGCTCCGCTGCATGCCGCGCTTTCGCGTTCATGACTGTGTATTTTTCTTTCTCTTTTTCGCGCTGGTACGTGGCTTGCCGCTACCATCGCCGCCCTCACGCATCACCCGGCGCAACGCGGCCACAAGTTCCGGCCCAGCCGAGCGAAGCTCCTGCTGATGATGCAACGCCAATTCCGCCAGAACTTTTTCTCCCTTCGGCGTAAGTGCGAGCAAAACCTCGCGCCGGTCATCCTCCGCCCGCGTGCGGTGCACAAACCCTCCCGCTTCCAGCCGGTTGACCAGCTCGACCGCGCTATGGTGGCGAATTTCCATCCGATTGGCAAGCTCCCGGATTCGTGGACGAATACCGGTCGGCATCCCTTTAATCGCCAGCATCAACTGATATTGCCCGCGTTCCATCCCGGCTGCCTGGATGGCCTGCTCGCTGAAGTGGAGGAAGCGGCGAATCTGGTGGCGGAATTCCGCCAGCGCCTGATAGTCCGACAAGCTCAGCTTTCTCATGCGGGTGATAGTCTTGCGCCTCGATTTGTGCGGGGATTATTGCCAAAATGATCGTATATCGTGACACGATATAGCGTCAAGATGACGGACCGGTGCTGGCCTCTTTGTTCTGATCCATTTAGAATCTTATGTCCATCTTTTCAGCCCTTCGCCAGGAGGCGTATCCAACTTGATTCCGCGCTATACCCGTCCCGAAATTGGCCGCATCTGGAGTGAGGAAAACCGCTTTCGCACCTGGCTGGCCGTGGAAGTCGCTGCCACTGAAACCCTGGCCGAGGTGGGAATGGTGCCCAAGGCCGCCGCCAAATCGATCCGCGAACGCGCCGACTTTAAAGTCGAGCGCATCCACGAAATCGAGGCAGAAGTTCGTCACGATGTAATCGCCTTCACCACCGCCGTCGCCGAATTTGTGGGCCCGGATGCGCGCTGGTTTCACTACGGCCTTACTTCCAATGACGTAGTCGATACCGCCCAGGCCTTGCTCATCAAACAGGCCTCGGCTCTGATTGCCGCAGATTTAGAGCGACTCGCGGAAGTGCTGGAACGCCGCGCCTGGGAATTTAAAGACACGCCTATGGTCGGCCGTACCCATGGCATCCACGCCGAACCCATCACCTTCGGCTTCAAATTGGCAAACTGGTATTCCGAGACCCAGCGGAATATCACGCGCTTCGCCGCCGCTGCCGAAGATCTGCGGGTAGGGAAGTTCTCAGGTGCTGTTGGAATCTTCGCCCATCTCACGCCGGGGATCGAAGAAAAGATTTGCGCCCGCCTCGGCCTTAAAGCCGCGGCGGTGTCTTCGCAGGTCATCCAGCGCGACCGCCACGCCCACTATCTCGCAACATTGGCGGTCATCGCCTCCACTCTCGACAAGTTCGCGACCGAAATTCGTCATCTACAGCGCACCGAAGTTCGCGAAGCCGAAGAATTTTTCAGCGAAAAGCAAAAAGGTTCTTCGGCCATGCCCCACAAGCGCAATCCCGTGACCTTCGAGCAGGTCAGCGGACTGGCCCGCGTGGTGCGCGGCAACGCCCAGGCGGGATTCGAAAACGTCGCTCTCTGGCACGAGCGCGATATTTCGCATTCCTCCACCGAGCGCGTAATCATGCCCGATTCCACCACCCTGATCGACTACCTGCTCAACAAGACCACCACTCTCCTCGACACAATGTTCGTTTATCCGAAACGTATGCTTCATAATCTGGAAAGCACGAGCGGTCTGATTTTCAGCGGCCAGCTTTTATTGGATCTGGTGGAGCATGGAGTTTCCCGTGAAGATGCCTACCGCCTGGTGCAGTCGCATGCCATGCGCGCCTGGAAAGAAGGCCTGGATTTCCATCGGTTGATTTTGGGAGACAAGGAAATCGCGTCGAAAGTCCCCCGTAAACAGATCGAATACGCATTCGATCTGTCTCGCCAGTTGAAAAATGTAGATAAGATCTTCGCCCGCGTGTTCGACAAAGAGAAAAGCGCAACGCCATCGGTCGCGCGAAAATCATCAGCGAAGCGAAAGCTACGTTAAACCAGTGAGGCGGCGCCGCGTTCCCTTACAACCGATTGATAATCGATGCCACGTACCCCGCGCCAAATCCATTATCAATATTCACCACGCTCACGTTCGAGGCGCAGGAGTTCAGCATGCCAAGCAGGGCGGTCAGCCCCTTAAACGACGCCCCATAGCCCACGCTGGTCGGAACCGCAATCACCGGCACACCCACCAACCCGCCAACCACGCTGGGCAGCGCGCCTTCCATTCCCGCACAGACGATTACCACCCGCGCCTTGGTCAGAGCCTCCCGATGAGCCAGCAGACGATGAATTCCCGCCACACCCACATCGTAATAATGCTCCACCGTATTGCCCATCATTTCCGCAGTCACTAAAGCTTCCTCAGCCACGGATATATCGCTTGTGCCCGCCGAAACTACGGCAATCGTTCCTTTTCCATAAACCTGCAAGTCTCGCCGCAACACGATCGCACGGGCCAGTTCGCGGTACTCCGCCCCTCGCACCTTTTTCTTCACCGCGGCGAATTGTTTTTTGTCGGCGCGCGTAGCCAGAACATTCCCCCCGTGCTCGGCGAGCCGCATAAATATTTCTGCGGTTTGCAGCGGCGTCTTCCGTTCGCCAAAAATAACTTCCGGCATGCCTGCCCGCAGAGTGCGATGGTGATCGACCTTGGCAAATCCCAAATCTTCAAAGGGCATGTGCCGCAGGCGCTGGACGGCATCGTCGGGCGTGATCTTTCCCCGGCGCACCTCCTCGAAAAGTTTGCGGATGGATTCGGCGTTCACGGTCACTCAGTTGCCGCTTTGCGATGGCGAGTTGTTAGCTTAGCACCCGCTCACTGATTTTCGGCTACAGATGTGATTGAGCAGAACCTTAGTTTGGCAATCAAGCTTCTGCATACTCTGCGGGCAGACTCCGGCTTGTCGAGATGAGCCAGAAACAAGCGTCGCAATGCGGCAGGTTTGATCTTTCCCTGTAGATAGGAAGCATAGAGCATGCTTCCCAGGCGATATCCCAACTCTCGTGTCACAGAATCAACCTTCCCGCCATCGCCCTGAATGGCTGTTAGCGCAGCCTTGTCGAATCCTGTCTTCGATAATGGAACTCTGTTGCTATCCGGCAAAGTCCGCGAAGGATAAAGTACACGCGAGCCGAAATCCGCCAGAGCATGTTCAATCACTTGCGCATAAAAGTGATCGACGGTCGGTATTCGGTCGCTTGCGCTGCCCCCCGCGCCTTGGCCATTCACCCGGTGCGGCAGCCCGCGGCACGCGTGATGCAGAAACCGCGCGGCATCTTCTGCCGCGTGTACGAGTTGAAATTCCCGGATACAAAATGCGTTAGCTTCCGGAAAGTAAAAGCTGCCCCGCTCCTGCACGCTGGTCAGCATCTCTTCCAGTTGCTGGGAACCAACTCCCTTCCGCGCCAGCATCCGTTGCAGCATCGCATCGGAGGAGTTGCCATGCACCTCGGGCAGCAGGTCGACCAGAAATTTCGGCTGCGTGCTGTTATGCGGCGAATACCGGTTGATTTCCAGAAAACTGGCCAGGCTGTCCACCAGGTTATAAACCGTGGGCGCAAAGTCAGGACCACTGTCGCAGCGGCTCCACTGGTCGAGAAACAGCCGGTAGCTCTCGTATTTTTCCAGCGGCGTCGCGTTGAAAACGCACAGGACATCGTCGCTCACTCGCACCGCCTCCACCTTGTCCACGCTCTCGCCAGCCGCGCGCCAATAAAGAGGATCGATGTTCTGCAGAAGCGTAAGAACCTTGGCCTGCGGAATCCGCTTCTCCAGCGCACGCGGCAAATGGCCCGGCGCCAGGTGCGATTCACCGAACAAAACCAGAATTACCGCTTCCGGATGCCGTTCTCGAATCTCGGCAATCTTCGCGGCCGCATGACGATCGCGGGCACCAATCTTCCGCAAGTTTTCCCGCGGCATGCAGTCCAGCCCATAGATTCCTTCGGCGTGATCCCGCGCCGCCACCAGCAACTCGTAAAACGGAGCCCAATCGTAACCCCAATCCAAATCAAACCGGATACGCTGGCGCAGTTCGCCATCGTCGATTTCACGCCTCCACCATTCGTCGAGAACATGCTGGTCCCGCGAAAAAATAGTTTCCACTCCAACCACCACGGGACGATTCCCCGCAAGCGCGCGTTGCTCGATCAAGGATGCGGCATATCTCTGCGAAGCCGGCAGGGCATGGTAATCGCCCACCAAAACAATATCGGCCGATCGCAATGCATCTTGGACCTGTTCAACACTCAGAATGGATTGGTAGCAGCGAAATGACTGGCTGAACTCGCGCAAGTATTTCCTGCGGCCATGCGAATCCTGCGCCCGGATTTCCCGTTCCACTCCCACCAGCGCCTGTAACTGCGCCGCGCTGCGCCGCGATCGTAAATTGGCCGTCGATGCCATGAATCAGCTTCCAATTCCCAGCGTTCACTCCGCTCGCCTTGACTTCCTCGGCTGCAACTCCCTATGCTCCGAACTTCGGGGCCGTTCTTAGCGCCTCACGGAGCAGCGTTGCCCAATCACCCTCCACAAAATCTGACCATCGCCACCACCGGCGCCAGTGGCGCTATATTTCTCCGTCACCTGCTGCTCGCGGTCGAGCGCGATTCCCGCGTTCACACCGTCAACTTCATCCCCTCCGACTCCGCCCTCCGCGTCATGGCGGAAGAACTCGACATCACCGGACGAGCGAACCTCATTCAACAGCTCCTGGGCACGGCCGCCAAGAAAATCGCCGCCTTGAAAATCCCCGCTTCGAAAATCAAAGAGCAATCCAACGCCGATATCGGCGCCAACGTCGCCAGCGGCTCCTATCCCACTGATGCCATGATCGTCCTCCCCTGTAGCGTTGGGACTCTGGCCCGCATCGCCAACGGCACAGCCTCACATCTCATCGAGCGCGCCGCCGATGTCTGCCTCAAAGAAAAGCGTCCACTCGTGCTCTGCGTTCGCGAAACTCCCCTCAACAAAATTCACATCCGCAACCTGTACCGCGCCGCCGATGCCGGCGCGACTATCTTCCCGTTGATCCCCGCCTACTATCACAACCCCGCGACATTAGATGACATGTCTCGCGAGTTCGCTTACCGCGTACTAGCCCACATCGGCCTCGCCCAACCCCAGGCCTTTCGCTGGAAGTCCTGACAATTCAGCGCCTTACCCATCTACCGAAGGAAACGTCGCAATATAAGGTGCGATATAAGACGCTTTAAAGTGAAGTTCGGCTTTAGAGTGAAAGATCGGCGCAATGCTGGGGGAGCTCCAGTGTAGAGAGCCCGTGATGGGCGTCCCAGATACCCGGCGGTCATGTACGAGAGGGGATTTCTCGTTTTGCCGGGAGGGTTTTTTCGGACGGCCGGGAACGGCCGCGGCGAAAGCGCACGAATTCAGCGCCGGAGCACCTCAACCCGAAGCTAAAATGCTGGCATAAGGCTGGTTAGAAGCTCACCACGAACCCGGTCGATACCCGCCAATTCCTCTCATGAGTTGCCAGGCTGGCGAATTCCGCGCTAGGGAACGCGTCTCCATAGAAATGATTCATGTTGTGAGTGGTCTCGTCGTAATCCAGTTGCGCCGCTCGAAAAGAAAAATGCCGGAAGACTCGAACATCCAGTCCGCCGCCAGCCGCGAGCGCAAAATCCGTAGAGCTTGTTCCCACCGAGGACACCGGAAACATTACGCCCGAAATTGTGCTGGCACTCAGGGTGATCCGATCAAAGCCAATAAGAATGTGCACAAAAGGCGTCATCCGCGATTTGGTTCTGTAAGCCAATACCGGGCCTACCATCAGCGAGTAGCCGTTGCCCTTAGGAAGGCCCGAAAGTCTGCCGAGCCTCGACTGCACGATCTGCGATCCGTAACGCCCCGCGCCGTCCACCGCGAATCCCAGCCAGTGGTTCACGTTGTACTGTCCTTCGGCGTTCCAGCCATTAAAGTTGGTCGCCACGGCGAAGGGGCCGTTTGTCTCATGCAAAGCGTTATACAGAGTCGTGGGCGTGAGATTTCCCGAGTCCTGATTAAAGAGTGAATATCCAGCAAACACCTGCACCTTGGGCGTGGAATCCTGCGCCAGTACCAACGACCCACTCAGGGCCATCCCCGCGATCACTGCCGCAACCAATCGAATCATTTCGACCTTTCTTTTTCGTGCAAGTCTCTTTTGCGCTCAAAAAATCGCATCTCCGCATCGAAGCCATCCTTCGCGGATGTCTTCAATGCCATCAAGAATCAGCGTCACTATGAATGTGGTAAGAAGGTGGACGCACGGGATCGGGTTGCAAGTGGGCGCGCAAGAGTAGATAAGACTTCTAGGCCTCCAATTATAACGTGGAAATATCGGAGCCGCCGCTGCGCTCGCATCGACTCAAACTCGACTTCCTCAATTATTCCCGGAACATCCTGTAATTTCGCTAAGAGCGCGACGATCTCACTTAGCCGCGGCTAAAAGCGCGGCGCCCACCAGCTCTCTGGTTTTCTCGTTCATCTCTGGAGAGGACTTCAGCCCGGCCTCGTTGTTCAGTCGCTTGTTCTTGATCCCGATATAAACAGCATTGTAGGTGGTGTCTCCAAGGTTCTCCACTTTATGCTTGAACGGGGGAAACCAGCGGGGATCGCCCGGTTTGGCAAACACTTCTTGTGTCTTGCCATTTTCGTCCGTGAACCGCAAATGGCCGCCCGTTAGAATAACCACCACGCCTCCCAGGTGCGAGTGAAGGCCAGATTTCTCGTGCGGCCCGTAATGCACATTCACCACCTGCACATATTCATTTTCAAAAGCTAGCTTGTAATGGGTTGGCTCGACTTTCAGCGGGTCCTGCGCGAGAGCTACAGCACAGGAAAGCCATGCAAAGCAGGTGATCCACAATGCCTTGCTGCACCAGGATTTCATAAGCGAGATGACCTCGAGGATTTCTGGAATCCGTCCACCAGCTTATCCGGACCAAGACAACTGTCAACGACAGAAACCGCACGGACCAAACTAGTAAAAAGATTCCCCCTATCCCAATCTTCGGATAGCCGCGCAGCCTGGGCACAAAAAGAGACAAAGCTTTGACTCTCTCATGACAAGCGCTAAATCGGCTCCCGCTACTCTCCTCTTACACCGCAGCACTCAGAAACGGTGAAACAGAAGAGAGGACATCATGAAAGAACTCACCAAGATTCTGGAACGCACCGCCAGTCGGCGCTCCTTCCTCAAGAACAGCATGGTCGCCGGGGCAGCGGCAACCGTAGGCGCTGGCATTCTGGGCAGCGGGCTCCCCGCATTTGCCCGGCCAACCAGCAGCAACACCGCACTTCCCAAGGGAGACATCGCCATTCTTCGATTCCTCGCCGCAGCCGAATTGATCGAGTCCGACCTTTGGATACAGTACGCGGAACTCGGAGGCATCGGCAGCCTCCCGCCTGTCGAAGTGAACCCGCTCGAAAAGTTGAACCCCTATCAGGTGGCCTTGTCGAATCTCGACGGCGACGGTCCGCAATACATCACCAGCAACACCCTCGATGAGGTAAGCCACGCCACTTTCATCAACGCTTACCTGCTGTCAAAAGGCGCCGAGCCCGTCGACCTGACGCCGTTCCAGACTTTACCCGGAAGCACAGCCAAGGGAGCAGCCCCAGGAAAGCTGCGGATCACAAATCTCACCCAGCTCAACGTCGATACCAGTTGGTTCGTTCGTTACCGCAGCGTCGGCAATCCCGACCTTGGGGCAACATTCCCGCAGGCGATTACTCTCAATAACGTCACCGCCATTCCTCGAAGCAATGCCGACTACAAAGGTGCTTCCAACCCCAACTTTCTCGGCAACGATCACATTCAGGCAATCGCGAATGTGGCTGCCTTCCACTTCGGACAAATCGAGCAGGGCGGATCAAGTCTCTACGCCGCCATGAGCCAGAAAGTCACGCATCCCGAGGTCCTTCAGATCACCCTCGGCATCGGCGGCGACGAGATCGCTCACTTTCTCGAATGGGTCGATTTCGCAGGCAACGGCGTGCAGGCTTCGGTGGCTCCATTTACCGACGCCATCACCGGCCTCACATTTCCCAATTTTTTCAGCCCGCTCAATCCGTCGATCCAACCCAGCCTGATCTTCCCGGTTCCATTCGAGTTCAGGCCCAACCTCCCGAACGTTGCCATGATTCGTCCGCTCACTGACCCAGTTGCGGGCGCTCGTGCCGCAGCAGCAGGTTTCACCGCCAGTGGCCTGTTTATCGGTCAATCGGCCGAATTTTTCGACACCCTAAACAACCTGGCGGAGGCTGCCGATCAGGCCCAGCGGGGCGTCTAACAGTCGGCGCAATCGCGCGGAAGCCTTCGGGGGAGGGTCTCTTTGCGCTGGTTGTGACGCTGGGCGCTGTTGAAGAATCGTCTTTCAGCGGCGCCCCTTCTTACTCACAGCTTTATTCATAAGCTTGTAACGTTTTGATTAGGAGGAACTCCAATGTTTGAAGGCTTGTTTCAACCCATGCATTTAATGATCATCGCCGGCATCGCCCTGCTGATTTTCGGCCCCAAAAAACTGCCCGAACTCGGAAAAGGCATGGGCGAAGGCATCCGCGGCTTCAAGGCCGCAATGCAAGCAAAAGATGAGGCCGCCGCGATAGCGCCAAAGACGCCATCCAAGGATTCCGAAGCAAAAGCAGGATCGTAACGACCTCTTGCTTCATGTCATTCCTGACCGGGCGGAACCCTTTCTCCTTGTCATTCCCCAGTCGGCCGTATCAGTGAGGGATATGCTGCGGATAACTAACCGGTGCCACCGCCCACGTGCTGCCGCACCAGCGCGGACGACCATCCCGTAGGGTCTTTCGTCTCCGTTCTCCCTACCTTCCCTGAACTCTTTTTCAGTTGACCATTTGCCCGATCAGTGGCCTACTTAATCGAGCCTGCTGCGGATGGCCACAGGTTTGGTTCTGCGCTAGTGTTCCCCCCGCCTTCTAACACCCCAATTGGCAAGGTTTTGGATCTGTGAACGCCTGTCCCTCCCTGCCAGTGCGGTGACCAACAAAATTCATTTGCTTCGCCAAGCGTGCTTCTACCCAGGAGGAGTTTTCGATGCGTAAAGGTTTGTTTTTCCAGATCTCAGCCGTGGCCCTAGCCCTGGCTTTCAACTTGAATCTGACTGCCGCCGCCCAATCATCCAGCGCGGATCGCCATTCACTTCCGCTCATCGTCTCGCCCATCAACGAAACCAGTCGTGTAACCCTCGAGGGCAACACCCGTCCCGAAGCGAACCCGAAGAATGATCGCGGCCTTGTTTCCGACGGCCTTGCGCTCGAGCACTTGCAACTCCAGTTGCGCCGCCCTGCGGAGCAGGAAGCCGCTCTCGAACAGTACATTGACGACCTCCAGACTCCCGGCTCGGCCAATTACCACAAATGGCTCACCGTCGAGCAATTTGGCCAGTACGGTCTCGCCAAACAGGATTTAGACGCCATTAAATCCTGGCTTCAGGGCCACGGCTTCACGGTTATGGTCTACCCCAGCGGCATGGTCATTGATTTCTCCGGTACCGCGGGCATGGTGCGCCAGGCTTTTCAGACGGAGATTCACAATCTGAACGTGAACGGCAAGAGCCACATCGCGAATATGAGCGATCCCCGCATCCCCGCCGCCCTGGCTCCGGCGATTATCGGCATCACGTCATTGAATGACTTCCGCCCCCACGCCATGCGCCAGCCTAGAGTGCAGTACACCTTCACTTCTGATGGGCAGGAATACCAGGCTGTGGTTCCCGGAGATCTGGCCAAGATCTACAACTTGAATCCGCTGTTTACCGCCGGTACCACGGGCACGGGCCAGACGGTTGTGGTTGTCGAAGACACAAATTTCAAAGCCGCCGACTGGACCACCTTCCGCAACAAGTTCGGTCTGACCACCACCAAATATCCCGATGGGAAGCTGACACAAGTTCACCCCGCTTCGGTATCTCCGAATAACTGCTCCAATCCCGGCATCAACGGCGATGACGTTGAAGCAGCACTGGATGCCGAATGGGCCAGCGCCGCCGCGCCCAACGCCGCCATCGAACTTATTTCCTGCACCGATACCGCTACGACTTTCGGCGGTATTATCGCCGTTCAGAACCTCATCAACGCCAGCAAAACGCCGCCCGCCATTATCAGCATGAGCTATGGCGAGTGCGAGGCTCTGACTGGCGCGGCCGGCAACGCCACATTCAAATCGGCGTTCCAGCAGGCCGTTTCCGAAGGTGTTTCGGTCTTCGTCTCCTCCGGCGACGAAGATGCCGCTGCCTGCAATCGTGATGCGGAAGCCGCGACTCACGGTATCTCCGTTACCGGCTGGGGCGAGACCATCTATAACGTGGCCGTGGGCGGCACCGATTTCGGTGACACCTACGCCGGCACCAACAGCACTTACTGGAACGCAACCAACTCCAGCACGTTCGAGTCGGCCAAATCCTACGTCCCGGAAATTCCCTGGAATGATTCCTGCGCCGGCGTTTTACTCGCCACCTTCGCCAGCGGTTCCGGAATCACCTACGGTTCCAGCGGTTTCTGCAATACCACCACTGGAGAGGGGTTTTTGAACGATGCCGGTGGCAGCGGCGGCCCCAGCAAATGCGCCACCGGTACTCCGAGCACCAGTGGCGTTGTCAGCGGCACCTGCAAAGGTTACGGCAAGCCCAAATGGCAGGTGGGATTCCTGGGGGTTCCAAAAGATCAGGTGCGCGACATTCCTGATGTCTCGCTCTTTGCCGCAAATGGTCTCTGGGGACACTATTACGTCTTCTGTGACTCTGATGTTGCCAACGGTGGCGCTGCCTGCACCGGCGCACCCGACACTTGGTCCGGCGCAGGCGGTACGTCATTCTCCTCGCCGATCCTCGCCGGAATCCAGGCCCTGGTGAACCAGAAGAATGGCTCCCGTCAGGGAAACCCGAATGTGGCCTTCTACAAACTGGCCGCCGCCGAATACGGCACGACCGGCTCCACGTCCTGCAACTCTACTCTCGGCAAAGGCGTCGCCAGCTCCTGCGTCTTCTATGACGTTACGCAAGGCGACATGGACGCAAACTGCACCGGCACTCACAACTGCTACTTGCCATCGGGTGAGAACGGCGTGCTCTCCACATCGGATACCGCCTACAAGCCCGCCTACGGCACCACCACCGGATGGGATTTTGCCACCGGCCTCGGTACCGTCAACGCCACCAACCTGGTCAACGCCTGGAGCAGCGTCGCTCCTTAAGTTCGATCAGAAAGTTCGATCAGAAAGAATCGAATCAAGGACCGTAACTTTTCCGGCAGGATGAAATCGCATCCTGCCGGATTTTTTATTCCGTATCCGCGATTCCGTATTTGCGAAATCCGCCTTCTTCGAACCGGAGTTGTAGAATCTGGAATGGCGAAGAAGAAAACCACCAATCACCACCCTCCGCCAACTTTAAAAGGCTGACAACAAATCTCGCACTTCCTCGGCGAGCCCCAATCTGTCGTCCAGCGCTGGGCAACCGAGGGAATGCCCGTCCACAAAGAAGGCCGCTTCGTATGGACCTCCGCCGATGAGCTGAATCAATGGCTGAGTCGCGAATCCGGCAAGCCCGTCCATGCTGCAACCGAAACCACCGACCTCACCGCTGAGTTGGAACGCGGCCTTTCCTTTGTGAAACACGAACAAAATAACAAACCGCAAAAAACCAAAGCTCGCCGCTCCTAAGAATGAACACATCCGCCTCTCTGAGACCCGTTCACGCCCCAGTTACCGCGATGATCCCATTTGTATGATTTCGAACAGACAGGCCTTTTGCCATGCCGATAGCTTACTCAAGTAAAGATTCCAAACTCCCTTTCGACTTCCCGCATGTCAACCACCCGCTTATACGTAGAATGTCCCGGCTGCGGCACCCAGTACCTGGTTAAAGACGGCCCGCTCGATTACAGTACCGGCGCTTACATCGAGAACGTGGCCGGTTCTCCCGAATGGCAGCGCCTTATATGTCCCTGTCGCCCCAGTGAGCCCTACAAATTCAAGTTGAGCGAGCGCAAGCGCCTGCGCCTCTTTGCCGAGGATGACACCGAACTCACCCATTTCTCCTTGCCAGTGAAAAGACAATCCTCTAAGCCTTAACTGCTACGCTTCAGTCGGCATTGACCGCTCTTCCAGCCGCTCTGGTAATCGATTTGACAACACCGAAATTCTTGTTTTAATCTGCAATTACACCGGAAGGAGGTGGTCGAATGACAAGTTCAGATTGTAGTGGTACATGTTGTGGGAGTCTAAGACCAGGTGAGGTGGCTGAGACTTAGAGCTGGTTGCTCTAAGCGGGGCTTCGGACGCGAATCGCACGCGCCAATCGCATGAAAGATGCGCGACGGAGCTACAGCCCGCACACTAGCCGGTGAGTTCGGATGCAGGCATCGCGTTAGGTCGCGCGAAGGCCCTCATCCTTAGGGGTTCGCCCCTGACCCGGGAGTCGCCGTGAGAGGCCACGTAGAGTGACCACCTCTTTGGTCAATCCCAACAGTCCACCGGACGGCCCGCAGATTCAATCCTGCGGGCCGTTTGCTATTTATGCTTACTCTATTTCACGGTAAAGCGCCCACGCCGTCGCTAGATCCTGCACCACATGCCCCAGGGATTTGTAGACAGTGATCTCCTCCGCCGACCGTCGCCCTTCAATCTCACCCGCCAATACCTGTCCGATCTCGCCGACAATATGCGAATCATCAATCAATCCCGCTGCCTTCGCCCGCAAAAACTCTCCGCCTTGTTGCAATACTCCCTCGCGGCTATCGGCAATAAATCGCGACCGAGCGACGAGTTCGTTATCCACTTCCGCCGGCCCCGCATAACTCGACCCCACCAGATTCAAATGCGTTCCCGGTCGCACCCACTCACCCTTCAAAATCGGCTCGCTCGCCGAGGTAACGGTACAAATTATCTCGGCGTCAGATACCGCTTCTTGAACCGTTTCAGCAGCGGCAACCGTCACTCCAACTTCCGCACCCATCCGCAGGGCAAAATCTCTCGCGCGATCCGCCGAGCGTCCCCACACGACTATGGATTCAAGCTCGCGAACCTTCCCAATTGCTCGAGCGTGCGTCGCCGCCTGCTCCCCATATCCGATCAAGGCCAGCCGCTGCGCGTCTTTACGAGCCAAGGCATCAGTGGCAACCGCGCTCGCAGCCGCCGTCCGGATCGCCGTCAATTCTCCCGCATCTACAACGCAAACCGGCGCCCCGCTTTCCGGATCAAACAAGATCACCAACCCCTGATGCGACTGCACCCCGCGCGCAAAATTCTCGTGGAAGACACTGATCAACTTCGCCCCGAACACCGCGTGCGCGCCCATTGCACCCGGCATCACCCCAAACATCCGTCCCTCCGAGAGCGGAATAATCGACCGCAGCGTCTGCTTTGTTTCCCCGCGCGAGAATGCAATCATGGCCTGGCGCACGATTGGAATGCACTTCTCATACGTGAGTCGCCTGGCGATCTCTTCCCGGTCGATGAATCGCATGTGTCTTCCTCTCAACCTAACGAGCCATTCTAATCGGGCGAGGTTTGATGTTGAGGGAATAGCGCTTGTGCTTCGTCGGGACTCTCTCTGGAAGCCATCTCAAACACAGCTCGGGGAGGGCGCGAGGCTCGGGAAGGGAACAAAGCTCGGGAAGGGAATGAAGCCGGAGAAGGGAACGAAGCCGGAGAAGGGAACGAAGAGGAGAAGGGAACGAAGAGGAGAAGGGAACGAAGCTCGGGAAGGGCACGAGGTTTACTCGTGCCGCCAAAGTCCTTAAAGCTGGAAGCGTTTCAGCGCTCGGGGTTCGCCCCCAATTACTTCTGCGGCGTGCTCGCTCCTCCGGTGGAGACCGGAACCGGCTGCGGTGCATCCGGCTTCGCCGTAGCTCCTGCCTTGCTCGGCGGCACTTCCGTTCCCGGGGGATAAATCACCACCCGCACCGTCCCCCACTCGCCCGTATCATCCGCCTGCTTGCCCATGCCGAGAGTCTTCACCTGCGTATCGTCAAAGCCAAAATTCTCCACCAGATACTCCCTCACCACCATCGCCCGCGCCTCGGTCAGCGTCTGATCTTTCTGCGCGTCGCCCTCCCTGCCCGCCGAAACCGCAATTACCGCCAGCCCATAGTCGTTGCCCGCCAGATATTGGCCGCTGTCCTTTAGCGATTTCTGATTCTTTAGTTTTGCCGAATCCTGCTTCGCAAAAAGCTGCTTCGCGGGATAACTAAACTCTTTGATCGGCATGGCCTGCGGCAGATTCGTAATTTCATTCTGCTTCAGCTCCGTCGAGTCCTCATATCCCCGGCTCTTGAAATACCCGCGCACAAAAAAGTTATGCTTCAATGCCTCCATATTTTCCTGGAAGTCGGTCACTCCCGCCTGTGCCTGCGTCATGGTGTCATCCAACTTGCTGGTCGTCTGCGCCAGATTGTTATAAAGCGCGCGATCATTCACCAGCGCTCCCACTGTTCCCTGTCCGCGGTCGATCTTGGCGCTGATCGAGCTCAAGTTCGCCGTAGCCCTGGTCGCATTCTCGATCGCCTGCTGGCTGCTGTCCATAATCCCGCTCATCTTCGCCAGCAAATCTGCCATTTCCAGCGGCGGATGGCTCTCTATCGTATCCCCATCCCTCACTTCCCCCGCGCCCGCCGTCCCAAACGAAATCGCCATGTACTGGTTGCCCAGCAATCCTTCAGTCTCAATGCTCGCCACCGAATCTTTCTTGATGATCGCGTGCGTCTTGTGGTCCATATCCATCAGGACCGTTACCTTGCCTCCCGGCTTTACCGGCAGCAGGATGCTGCGCACCGTACCCACATGTACTCCACCCACGCGCACGTCCCCGCCCGCATCCAATCCCACCACGTCGGCGAATTGCGATTTCAACTGATACGTCCGCCGGAAAAGATACTGCTTGCTGCCAATGATAAAAATCCCGCTCGCCAGAATCGCCAGCGTCACCACAATAAAAGCTCCCAGCCGCACTGCTCTCGTCATATTTGCTCCTACGAGTGCTTTAAGAAATCTTTGACAAACGGGATCTCGCTTTTCTCCAACTCCCCAAATGTGCCTTCAATCACCACTTTGCCCTCATCCAGCAGCGCCAGATGATTGGCAATGCACTTTGCGCTGTGCAGGTCGTGGGTGACCACAATCGAGGCCATCTGATGTTCCTGCTGCAGCTTCAGCACCAGATCGTCGATCTCTCCCGAGCTAATTGGATCAAGCCCGGCCGTCGGCTCATCCAGCAGCAAAATTTGCGGGCCGAGCACCAGGGCCCGTGCCAACCCCACGCGTTTCTGCATCCCGCCTGAAAGATCGGCAGGCATTTTCGCGGCGTGGTCTTCCATGCCAACTTCCCCCAGCAACGCCATCACCCGCTCTCGCCGCTCCGCTTTCGACATCTCCCTTTTGTGGTGCACCAGCGGAAACGCCACGTTCTCCTCCACATTCAGTGAGTCGTAAAGCGCAGCATGTTGAAACAAAAAGCCCATGCTCTTCCGCACCCCGCTAAGCTCATCCAGCGTCAGCCCGTTAATCTCCTCACCCCGAATGCACACCGACCCCGAATCCGGTTTCTCCAGCCCAATAATGATCCTCAGGGTCACGCTTTTCCCCGTCCCGCTGCGTCCCAGCACCGCCAGAGTTTCCCCCTGTGGAACGCTCAGGCTGACTCCATTTAGTACCTTTTGGCTTCCAAACGACTTATGCAAATCTTTCACCGCGACCGCGGGCTCGCCATTTCCCGAAACCTTGCCGCGCCTCGTCGCCGGAGCGGATTGAATCACGGTCTGGCCAGTTGTACTCATTCGCTTTCCAAACTCCTGCGAAAAAATTCCTACGGAAAAAATATGAGAATAATCTTCACCAGCACCACATCCGCCAGAATCACAAACAACGACGCCAGCACCACCGAACTCGTGGCCGCGCGCCCTACTCCCGCCGCGCCGCCCTTGGTGCTCATGCCCTGGTAGCAGGCAATCAATCCAATGATCAAACCAAACACCGCCGTTTTAAACGTGGGCGGCAGAAAGTCGTTGAAGTCCGCCCCTTTGAATCCGCTGTTAATAAATTGATGGAACGAAAGCGGCTCCGCCAAAGCCTGCGTAAACCACCCAGCGATCACCCCGCATGCATCCGCCGCCAGCGTCAGCAATGGCAGCATCGCAATGCACGCTAGAATGCGCGTCGCCGCCAGGAGCCGGTAGGGATTCACCGCCGAGGCTTCAATGGCATCGATCTGCTCCGTCACTTTCATCGACGCCAGTTCCGCGCCAATCCCCGCGCCCACTCGTCCGCTCACCACCAGTCCGGTAATAATCGGTCCAGTTTCGTGAATTACCGAAAACACAATCGCCGCCGGCAGCAGCGACTTGGCCCCAAACCGCGTCAAGCTATACCGCGCCTCCATCGACAGTACAATCCCTGTCGCCGCCCCCGCCAGCGCCACCAGCGGCAGCGACTTCGACCCAATCTCATCCATCTGCCGGAAGAACTCCGCAAACTCGAATGGCGGCGTCACCGCCGCCCGCACCACCTGCCAGAAAAATATTCCCAGATTGCCAAACCACGCCAGAAAGTCGCCAATGGGGTTACTGCCAATGTTCTCAGGATCCACGGGTAGGGAATTCGGTTCCCCCTGGGGAACAGACTGTATGCCTGAACCGGCATTTTCCTGCGGAATCATCACGGCTTAGATGCCAAACTCTGGAGCGCCGGAGTTTGCGCTCCACGCGAATTCGCCAGTCGGATGCGCGAAAGCCTGGGGTGGCGCCCACTATCGAGGATTTTCAAGGTAACATTTCCCACAACGCACCCCAGAAAGGTTCGGTTTTCCGTACCGAGCGCATCCTCACCGTGGTAACAGCTGGGACGCCCGCGTAACCACGCCTGTTCTTCACGCCGTAAGCGGGCATGCACTGTGGCCGCATTGGCAAGCGATTTCTACTTCCTTCGCCCCCGCTTCCTTACACACTTGTCCGCAATATTTGTCATGGGATTTAACCATGCATCTGCAAACTGGATGCGCGCACTTTACCTCTTCACTCATAATTGCCATCGTGTCCTCTTTCTTTCAACTTGAAACTACATACTCTTATAACCGTCGCGCAGCCGGTTGTCTGGTCAAAACTGCTCGCTTGTTCTGCCCTGGGCGATCCCGGCTGTTTGCTCGCAGTTCGCCCTCGGAGTGAACTAAATTGAAGCGGTCTCTTAGCCGGGCACATCCAAGCACCTACTCGTAGGATCGCCTCCGAATCTCACGCTCGGAATCTCACACGTTGTGAAGCAAACGGTACCAACGGGAACGAAAGCCATAGGAGAAAACATGTCTGCACACCTGGAAGGAAAAATTGCGTTCGTTACCGGAGGCTCACGTGGCATTGGTGCTGCAATCGCCAAGCGCCTGGCAGCGGACGGAGCCAACGTGGCCATCACCTACACCAAAGATGCCAATGCTGCCGCTTCTGTCGTGAAGGAGATCGAACGCGGCGGCCGTAAGGCAATCGCGATTCAGGCCGATGCAACCAATGCCGCCGCCGTCGCCGCCGCTATCGAAAAAACCGTCGCCACCTTTGGCGGGCTTGATGTGCTGGTGAACAATGCCGGCACGGCCATTCCAAAGAAATTTGAGGATGCCACGCTGGAGGAGCTGGACCGTCTGATTGACCTGAACATTCGCGGCACCTTCATCGCCACTCAGGCCGCGCTCAAGCAAATGAAGAACGGTGGCCGCATCATCACCATCGGTTCCTGCGTAGGCGAACGTAACATGACTCCCGGCCTCGCTGCCTACGCGGCCACAAAAGGAGCCGTCAAAATGTTCGCCCAAAGTTTGTCCAGAGAGGTCGGGAGCCGCGGCATTACAGTCAACAACATCCAGCCGGGACCGATCGACACGGATTTGAATCCCGCCGCCGGCGATTGGGCCGCTCCCCAAAAGGCCAACACCGCGCTTAACCGCTACGGTTCAGTTGCCGAAGTCGCCGCGCTCGTTGCCTTCGTCGCCGGCCCGGAAGCGTCCTACATCACCGGTGCAAACCTCACGGTCGATGGCGGCACCAATGCATAATTCAAAATCAGCATCGCGCCAAGCCACGCCGTCTACCAGACCAGCAGCTAACACGAGTAGGACAACATTGGTTCTCACAGCACACAAGACTACACCGCTAACCCACACAGTCGTATGACTGGTGAAAACAGGCGTTTGCCCTTTATCGCCGCTTTCGCGGCTAGTTGGGTAGCAGCCCGTACACGTCGATTTCCGTCTGCGTGCTGACGTAGACCTTTCCGTTGGCCACGGTGGGCGGAACGAATTTCACGGCGGGGCCGGCCTGATCGCGACTACCCGCTTGCGTGCTATTCCAATATTCCTGGGCCAGATTGGCGGCGTTGTAGGCATGCAGGATGGCTGGGCCGGTGCACGCCGCAGGAATCGGAGCAGGAGAACACGGTACCCCAGCGTTCCGGGAAGCGTAGCCATAAAGGCTGGCATCGATGGCCCACGCAATGCCATTGGAAGACCCCTGAGAAGAGATCGATGGCGTCGCGTCCGGGAACTTGAATGTGTTGCCCGACTGCGACGAAGCCGTGGTGCTGAACAATCCCGTGGACGGGTTGAAAGAGTAGACCTTCAAAAAATCGGAAGACCCCGCGAAGTATAAGCCGTTCTGCCAGAAGGCGGGCGTACCCTCGAATCCGCCGCCGGTTGCGGCGAAACTCTGCGGGATCTGGTTGTTGTTTATAGGATTGAATTGGCCCATGTTATCGCGGTCAATCAAGTAGACGATGCCCTCTTTTCCCAGTTCCGCAAGCAGATGCTGGGCACCGGTTGTTTGATCGGGCAGCAATACCGTTCCTCCGGAGCCCAGGTCCGAGTCCGAATTTGCCAAATTCGCCTGGTCGTCGGGCGTGAACCAGCCCGCGAGCATCAAATTCACTCCGTCCGGATGCAGCCGCAGGATGCTGTCGCCGTAGTCGTTGAAAGGGAAAGTTGTCGAGTTTGCGTCGAAGATGCCGTTCCCGGTGGAGATGTAGACATCTCCCAGTTGGTCCGCCGCCGGAGCGCCACCTGCCGCCCAAATGCCGCCCAAACCACCGTTCGGCGTGATGTTGAAGACGCTGGGGGGCAGCAACAGATCGGATGTGCTGTAGCCCATCAACCAGCCATGAAAGGGAACGGCGTCTTCGTGAGCGGCCCACGCCACGTACAGCGTTCCGCCCACCAGCAGCAGGCCCGACCTTTGATTTTCTTTCTGCGGGTCGAAATTCACCATGGACCCGCCATCACCGACGCCCAGCACGGAGGCCGTGATAGTTACTGGCCCGTTGAACTTCTCGTTTCCGCTTGCCAGATCGAGCGCGTGCAGTCGCCGCAAAAATGTGCCTGGGTTATCGGAGCAATTCCCGCCCGCAGTGCCGGCTTCCGAGGAACTAACCAGGTAGATGGTGTTCGTCGCGGGATCGATCACGGGGGTACCCGTAACCCCGACCTCCGGATAGATGTCCCCAAGGCATTGGCCGACGTCATTCCAGATGATGGGTGTTTCGCCGGGAGTGCCACCGTGCGGTGTGTCCAGCAACTTCGCCTGCCAATATGTCACACACGGACTGGCATCGGCATCGAAGGCGTAGAGGCTGTCATGTTGCGTAGCGACGAATACGACATTATGCGTACCACCGCCAACGCTCAGTCCTGGCACCCACAGCGGCTGTGTGTAGACCGCACCGTCCACTGGGCAGGAGAACAGCTTGCCGAAGGTCAACATGTTCACGGTCGCGGAGCTCAGTGCGTACTCCTGCAGGTTGGAGCCGTCGCGCGCCAGATCGTTGTGGTAGGTGAATACGCCCGCCAAGGCGGTGACCGCGACGCTGGCGGTTGCCGAAGAAGTCGCTGCAGCGGCGCTCGTTGCGCTCACAATGTGAGTTCCGGCTGTCGGGGGCGGTGTGTAGAGACCGCTGGAACTGATCGTTCCCACCGTCGCATTGCCCTGGGCGATGCCGTCGACGCTCCAGGTCACGGTAAGATCAGCGATGTTGCCGGTAACAGTGGCATTGAACTGCTGGGTCTGGCTGGTGGCAGCAACTGCCGCTAGTTTGGGAGAAACTGTGACCGTAACATTCGGCGGCACAGGCCTGCCATTTCCTCCGCATCCCGCCAGAGCGAGCGTCGCCACCGCGATCCACAAACCACCCCGCTGTCGTCTTGGCAAGTTCGACTCTCGGTACACTCGTGTTGGTTTAATCCTATTACGACTTCACGCGTTACAAGGCAATGCCGCCACGACACGCATCTTAAACGGGAACTGGGTTACCCAGACTTGAACAGCTACGCAGCAACCAATCGAGAGGCGACGCATTCGGTTCGAGTGTATCCATGTGACTGTGAACCTGCAAGACAAGTGCGCTGCGCGCTGCTCCCAAGCGGGTTTTTGTCGATTGACCCTGGCAGGCGTTTACCCACTTGATCGTCAATCAGAAGAAAGTCCACGTTTCAAAGGAGGGTCAGAGCTTTTTCAGCTTTTTCATTTCCACGTAGCGGCCCAGGAAGTAGCCCGCTAGAAATGGCGTGCCGAACACCATGGCCGCCGCGATGAGGAAACAGGCGGAGCGGCCGGAAGGATCCTTCGAATATTTTAGTCTCCAAAAGCCCAATGTTAGTCGTGACGCTGGATCGGACACAAGGGGCCGGCGGAGCTATTCAAAGCGGCTTCTCGCGGGCCGCCGAAACGCGCCCATGAAATCGTCTAATTCTAGGATGGAGAACGGCTTTTTCAGAACCGGCGCTGCACTAATAAACGCGAACTTTTGTTTGGGGTTCTTCTGACGCAGGGAATCAATAAATTTGGCACCCCCGGCGCGTGAACTGCGGAGGAATTTCAGAGCGATGACAACCAGGTCATGGGGTCCGTTGTCACAGTAAATGCGCAACGCTTCGTTGCAGTTTGGTGCCAGGCCAACTTCATAACCCAGCCTGTTGAGCATCACCCCAGTAGCTTTCAATACTTCATCTTCCGCTTCGACCACCAGAACTTTCATCGGTCCCTCCCTGGTTTCATCCTCGAATCTTGGGCAGACAATAAGGATGATGAAGCTGCCGCTTGCGAGAAAGAAGAAACATATCCTCATGATTGTGCAGCAGAAACCGCTGAGGCACGGCGTTACCCTTGTAACCAGGCGATTACTCAAAAACTCCCGGTCATCGCTTCATGACCTAAGTCGCTGGCGAGATCCCTGCTTTCTCGGCAATAATAATTGTCGACCCAACTTCACAGGGAAGGTAGATCGGTCCGATATGCGTCCTCAACCGCTTATTGCAGTGACCGACGTGGAACGCAGCAGTCTTTGGTATCAGACGTTGCTGGGTTGTCAAAGTGCGCATGGCGGCTCCGAGTACGAGAGGTTAATGCACAACGGCGGCCTGGTTCTACAATTGCATCGCTTTGATATTGAGCATCACCACGGGAAAATCGGCAATCCGGCCGACAAGCCCTATGGAAACGGGGTGCTTCTCTGGTTCGAGATTGACGATTTCGACGCCGCCATCTCTCGTGCACATTCTATGAAAGCCGATGTACTCCTGCCCAGGCACAGGAATCCGCCTTCAGGTGATGGCGGCCCCAATCATTGGGAATGCTGGCTCCGCGACCCCGATGGATACACCGTCGTCCTGGCCAGCCCTGACGGCTCCGCCGGAACCTAGTTGCTTAGTTGTGATTCTGCGCACTCGCAGTGGGAGTCTTGTCCAGCATTGCTTGAAAGGCTGCAATCTCGTCTCGCTGGCTCCAGATCAATTCCTGAGTTGCGGTTTTGCAGTAATCGTCCGGATATTCCCAGACCGGCTGCACAATCACCTTCGTAATTCCATTGTCTTCCGTCAGCGTGTAGGACCAAACCTT
This sequence comes from uncultured Acidobacteriaceae bacterium, assembly GCA_963833875.1. Taxonomy (GTDB): domain Bacteria; phylum Acidobacteriota; class Terriglobia; order Terriglobales; family Acidobacteriaceae; genus Sulfotelmatobacter. The sequence goes on along the minus strand of CAWHZM010000004.1, from coordinate 2,902,052 downwards.
TTTTGTGGTCATGCCCGGACACGCACTGGAAGCGACGAAGAGCGCGCTGACAATCGGCATCTGCGCTGGCTTCGAGAAACGGAATTGAAGCTGGTTCTCGGAGTCGAGCGCATACCCTTGGTTCAGATTCGCCTGAATGATGAGCGCCTTTAGAGTCTGAGCAGGCGCCTTGCTGACGAATACATACGGTCCCGGCTGAGCCTTTGATTTTTTGTCCCGTGCCACCGCCAGCGTCGTTACCGCAAGTATGACGATCAGAACTCGCTTCATACGTTTACTCCAACCTTGACTGTAGCGAGATCGTCGTTCAAACCGTTAATTACCAGAGTCATCTCGACCGGCGCATTGCCATGCCCTTATGCGCCAGCCCTCGCGACACTGCCTCGCCCCGCACCCAACGTCGTTCCGTCGCTGCGCCATTTCCGCGACAGATCTTCCAGTTGCGCCAGCACCTTCTCAATATCCTTCATCCGCTCGGTGATACCGTAGGTGACGGCGGGAGGGATGGTCGGTTCGTAATGGCGATAAACGAAGCGCGCTTCCTCCAGCGTGCGCAACCGTTCCGTCAGCACGCGCGAAGAGATCCCTTCCACCTGCCTTCGCAGCACACCGAACCGCATGGCGCCGTTATGGCTAAGCGCCCACAAAATATGCAGCGTCCAGGGCCGGGTAAGGAGTTCCAGCAGCCCGCCAATGGCGCAAGGCGATGGGACGCGAGTGGCTCGCCTCGAGTTCATATGATTACTAGGTTACTATTCAGTGCCTACTTGTGTAAAGGATAATAGTTATTTATTGTAACCAAGGATCGCGCTGCTCCATCTAAAGTTTTGTTTAGACTTCTTTAAGGGCTCAGGGCTAAGGCCTCAGAGCTAAGAGTCAAAAAGTAAAAAGTAAAAAGCAAGAAGCAAGAAGCAAGGAGAACAAAATGTCAGCTAGTTCAACTTCCTACCCGGTTCGATCGCGAGCAGCAACTCTGCCAGTTGCCGCGGCTTCAGTTGTCTTGTTGGGCCGCTTGCTGTTCGCTTTGATCTTCATCATGTCAGGGCCGCGTCACTTCATGAGTTCCACCATTGCCTACGCCGCTGCCCAGGGAACTCCCTTGGCCTCCATCGCGGTGCCGTTTTCCGGCCTGCTGGCGTTGCTGGGAGGACTCAGCATTCTGCTGGGCTTCCGCGCCAAAATCGGCGCCTGGATGATCGTTTTATTCCTCGTGGGAGTTACTCCCATGATGCACAAGTTTTGGGCGGTCTCCGATCCCATGATGGCCCAGATGCAGATGATCATGTTTATGAAGAATCTCTCCATGCTGGGCGGAGCGCTGATCATCACTCAGTTCGGCTCCGGACCTTGGAGCCTGGATTCGCGCGGTAAGTAACCTCGGGTGTCAACCTAATCGCATTCAACCCAACCAAACTCAAAGGAGATAAAAATGTCGGATCCAACTGTTCAGGTTTTGCCGAAGGGGCCGTATCTGGTCACGGGAAAGATCAATCTGCTCGATGCCAACGGGAACAAAATTGAAGCGGGAGAAAAGACTGCGCTCTGCCGCTGCGGGGCCTCTACCAACAAGCCATTCTGTGATGGAACTCACAGCAAAGTGGGCTTCGAGGCCGCGGCCGCTGCGGTTCCCGGAAGCAGGGAATAATCGAATCAGGTTTAGTAGCAGGAGAAAGAGCCGCCCATCGTTAATGCTTGGGCGGCTCTCTCTCATTTTACCCGGCCCATTAGGCCGCGCTGGTTGCGGGTTCCGGCATTTGAAAGGGCTCGTCGAAGCTGCCGCCGTAGATCTTCGGTACTTTCGATCCCATGGGACGAAGATACGTGGCTAGCTCGCCACGGTGATGGATGGAGTGGTTGTTGAGAAAAGCAAGATAGTAGAACACCGGATAATTGAACACGCCCATGAAGCTGACGGGAGTGAGCAACTGATCGGCGGTGAGTGCGGCAATCCGGCCGGCAGCGCTTTTGAAGTTTGCGTCGTACCAGTCGACGAGCTCAGCGGCATTTTTAGGCTTTTCTGCCGGAGTCCCCATGGCGAAATTCAGCTCGGCAATGCCGTTCAAGAATTGCACGTCGGTGTTCGCCAGGTGCCAGGCCAATTCCCAGGCAGTACGCGCGTTGGGGTCGGGGCGATAGCCGGCTTTGTCGTCTGGAATTGCGGCGATGACTTTCTTGGTGATTTCCAGTTCATTGCCGAGACTGCCGAGCATCATTTGCCGGTAGCCAAGTGCGAACTCCGCAGTCGGAGCCTGTTGAGCGGACATGCGAGCCTCCTTCGTAACAGCTTTCGAAACAGCCAAAGACAGCGGAATTATACGCCTACGGTTTGCTTGCTGCGCACCGGCACGGGAGTGAGCCAGCCGTAGCGATCGGCCTTTTCGCCATGCACCAGAGCGTAGAACTCTTTCTGGATCACCTTGGTGATTGGGCCGGTTGTGCCCTTGCCAACTTTGATCTTATCGACCGACCGGATGGGTGTGACCTCCGCCGCGGTGCCGGTGAAGAAGACTTCGTCGGCGATGTAGAGCATTTCGCGGGGAATCATCTGCTCGACGATCGCGATGTTCAAATCGCGCGCGATTTGGAGAACCGAATCCCGGGTGATCCCGGGAAGCACAGAGTTGCCGAGCGGCGCGGTGATTAGTTTGTCGCGGTGGACCAGGAATAAATTCTCGCCCGAGCCCTCGCTGACGAATCCGCTGACATCAAGCGCGATGCCCTCGGCATAGCCGTTGACGACCGCTTCCATCTTGATGAGCTGCGAGTTCATGTAGTTCGCGCCGGCTTTGGCCATAGCGGGCAAAGTGTTGGGCGCCAGGCGAGTCCAGGAGGAGACGCAGACGTCGCAACCATCGTTCTCGCCGCCCAGATATTTTCCCCACGGGTAGTTGATGATGTAGACCTCGGTGGGCGAGTTGAAGGGATTCACTCCGGCTTCGCCATAGCCGCGAAGAATGATGGGCCGGACGTAACATGGCCATTCGCCGTTGCTGCCAACGGTTTCGAGCATGGCATTCACGATCTGGTCGCGCGTGTAAGCGACGTCGATGCGGTAAACCTTGGCGGAATCGAGCAGGCGCTGAATATGCTCCTGGGCACGAAAAATCGCGGGGCCGGAAGGTGGCGCGTAGCAACGGATCCCCTCAAACACGGAGGAGCCGTAGTGGACCACGTGAGACATCACGTGAATCGTTGCGTCATCCCAGGGGATGAGCTTGCCATTGTGCCAGATATGTCCCGTCTTCTCGATCGCCATGCCCAACTCCTTCAGCGAGGTTAGTAATAAGTAACGAATAACGAGGGCTGAATTTTCCCAGGGGGTCGCGGTGAGCGAGTCGTGGAAGCCAACCAGCGTTACAGAACATTATAGCTGACGCGTCCAGAGCCAAGAATCGTGTTGTGGCACGATTCGGCCGGTCACCAAATCGTTTCTACCACTTTGGATTGCCGGATGCGCAGGTCCGCCGTCACGAGCGACATGCCTTCCACCATCGCGGTCGCGGCAATCAGGCGATCGGAAGGGTCTTGGGGAAACTTCTCCGGCAACGCGACAGCAAGGGAGGCGCCAGCTGGTCTTCAATGAGGGCGACGGGATGCAGGCGCGACTCGCTGAAGGTTTTCGAGACCGGTGAACATACTGCTTATAGTTTACGGAGGGATGGAAGGGCGGATCTCACAGGGAGGGTGTGGAAGAAAACAGGTTTGGCCTCGAGGAAAGGCTCGGGGTGATGTGTACAGACGGCGATGATTTTTTCCCCAAAGGCTAATGAGTGATAACGCTGTTTTCAAACTGTTCCCTTCGAGTTTGCTGGTCGACCGGGAGCGATGCCTGGAGGCATGGCAGCAGGCGTTCCCGCCGATCTCTTCTGCCAGGCTGGTGATATGCTTCCGCGACGCTGTTTTGACCCCGACGTACGCAGGGCGAGGTGACTCAAATGCGCATCTTCTCGTTTCGATGTTTGTTCCTGGTTGTCCCACTGGCCAGCGCGCTCGCGCAGACGCCTGCGCTGCAAATAAATGTTGTTTACGTGTGCGCGGACGGACAAAGCTTCAAAGTTTTTTCGTGCAACAACACCACGGGTGCTTGCGATTATCAGAACTACAAGAAGGGGCAGGCATACCAGCGAGGCGAAGCGCTCCGCGTTCAACTGGCTGCCTTGCTCCCGGCAAAATGCCACGCGCAAACGCCTGCCGAAGCGCAGACTGACCCTCACCGTGGCGAGATTCCAGCAGCGCCTTCTCCGTTCAAGGCACACGCGAATGCCGGCAACGGTTCGGGGTCCGCGGTCGCGGTGAATTCGCAGACCGGGCCCGGAGGCGGCGGATTCAGGGTGGGAGATACCGTGCGCGTTTTGATCGATGGCTGGCAAGAAGCCAAGATCATCGAGGTGCACGGCCGCTCGTACGTGGTCCATCTGCCAAATGGGATTGAGGTTTCAAAACTCTGGCCGATCGAAGTGCGCCGCCTCGGAAAACTCACCGCCGAGGATCACGCGGCGGGGCAATATGATCTCCACGATCGCGTGCAGGTGCTGGTCAACGGCAAGTGGATGGAGGGTGAGATCCGTGGGCAGAATCTTAATATGTACGACATTAGAGTTTCGGGCGTCGATACGGGCTTCGGCTCTGACATTGTGAACGCCACCCCCGAAAATATCCGTATGTCTTCTACGCCAGCGCCTCCGGCTGCCGCCCAACGGGCCGCCGGGCAACCTCCCAAGCCCGGACTGACGAGCTGCGCCGGCAAGTATGAAGGCCGGTGGGAACACGTCTCGGGCATGGGCGGCATGAGGGTCGTTTTCCGTTCCGGGAAGGCGACGATTACCGAGGGATTGGGCGGTGAGATGCCGTTCGATTGCTTCACTGGCGACGGCAAAGTCGTCTTTTATAAGGCCGGATCGTTCACGCCATTTTCTTACGACTTCGACATTAACAACGACGGAACGCTGCAGACGCCCCTCGGAGCAATCAAGAAGATGGGCAACTGAGAAGTTACCGCAGGCAATCTGCGTGAGAGGCAGAACGTGAGCTCCAAGCCAGCATGATGGAAGCGTGGAAGTGGCTAAATTCCAAGTATTTTTAAGCCCTGTGGAAATCTTACTGACCCTCTACCGGAGGCTGACAGTGGGCCTAATATCGCAATCTCACTCATTGGGCCGGGGGCTGCGGCCCGATACGTCTGGGCCGCTGGACAGCCGAGGGCGGCTGTCCCTACATGAGTTTTTAGTGGATTGCGGGTTCTGCGGGCGTAAGGCTGGCTTTTATCGTTACTCCGGGGAGTTCGTCTCCGCGGAAATACTTATCTTTCTCTTTTAAGTCTTCGGCTTTCATTTCTGGCATGGCTTCGTAGGGCTTCGAGTAGTCGTTGGCGGCGTTCCAGAATAAGAAGCCGATGCCGCCTTTTTCCTTCGCGGTCGCGACTTGAATCTTTATATATTCCGGGGAATAGGTTTTGGTGCGCCAGTGGAAGGCTTGCAGCCAGGGGCGAATGACCACGCCACTACCTTTGGTGATGAGCTCGAAGCGCTGCATGGATTCGCCGATGAAGTGCTCGGGGGCGTCGCCGGGGTGCTCGATGTTGTCCATGCCGAAAAAGTGCGAGGGGTAGATCATGGGGCTGAGGACGTCGCAATATTTTGCCATGCCGACGATGTCCTGGCCGGTGTGGGAGAGATCGACCTGGCGCTGCCAGGCCATGACGCCGAAGACATCGAGGGAGAGCAGGACGCCGGTGGGGTGGAGCTGGGCGTAGGCTTTTTTTAGGAAGGCGGTGATGACGTCGGAGCGTTGGAGGCCGCGGGGAGTGCATGCATGATTTTCTCCGCCAGGGTTCGGGCCGTCCCTACGGGACTCGGTTCCTTTTGTTCGCCTCACCCGGCGCTGAAGCGCCGGGCTATTATCGGTCGCCCCTACGGGGCTGGAGGTTAGTGAGCTCGGCTGATCAGCATTACAAAGGCTCGCACGTGATGTTTCAGTGGCATTGGCATTTGCAGAGGGTCCGCTAGGTTGCGCCTTCGCGGGACAGCCGAGGCGGCTGTCTCCACATGATTGTTGGTAGACGAAGGAGGCGTCTTTTTGGTCGCCTTCGGCGGGGAAGCGGACGTAGTCGAACTGGATTTCGTCGGCGCCGGATTGGGCGACGAATTTGGCCAGGGCGATGTTGTAATCCTGGACGGTGGGGTTGGAGGAATCGGTCCAGACCAGCTTGCCGTTTTCGCGCCAGGGCTGGCCGGTTTTCTTCGAATGGACGGCGAGTTCGGGATGGGTGACGACCAGGCGCTCGTCGCGGAAGATGGCGATGCGGGCGATGGCGTGCATGTTTTCGGAGTGCAGGAAGTGAACGAACTTAGGCAGGTCGTGAATGTAGACCTGATGCTTGCCGAGCAGTGGGTGCTCGAAGGGGATGGTAACGCTGCCGTCGGAATCTTTGATATCGAAGACGACGGCGTTGCCGCCAACTTCGCGCCAGTGGCGGATGATGCGCACTCCGTGATCGCTGGCGGCCATGATGCCGGTGAGGTAGATGGCGCGGACTTCGAAGTCTTTGGCGGCCGGGATGGTGTGCTCGACGATCGGAGCGGGAAGAATGCCGGGGATGGTGATTTGTTCGCCGGGCTTGAGGATGTTGCCGGGGCGATTGCCGTTGGTGGTGCGGATGGCGTCGGCGAGTTCGGAGGAAGTGAGATAGCTGGTGTTCTTTAGATATTGGTGGGCGAGGGCAGGGATGGTGTCTCCGCGCTTGGCGGTGTAGAGCTCGGTGGGCGAGGAGAATTTGGGCTCTGGAATTTCGACCTTGGCTACGGGAACGGTGACGGCGACGGGCTCTATTTTCGCGGCTTGCCGCGGCGCGGGCGGTCCGGCAGCGCGGGCGGAAGAGAACTCCGAGTTGAGCCGAAGTGCGGCTAATGCGAAGAGAAGACAGGATACGGCGGAGATGATGTGGATCGACGAACGACGCAAGTGGGCCTCCGAGGCACGCCTGAGCCGGATGCTATCCGGCGATTGTCGTTATGAATAGTTACCGAGGAGCATCTCCCATCGGGGGGCGTCAAGGGCAAGGTCAAGGGCAAGGTCAAGGGCAAGGTCAAGGGCTTTACCACAGAGGAACACAGAAGGGGCACGGAGGAACACAGGGGGATTCTTAGGGAACTGGAGGGGGCGGGAAGTGTGCCTTCCTTCATGCGCAAAGAATTTCGCTTGTGGGGGCTTTAATTTTGGGGTGGAGTCTGTTTTAATCTCGGCCTGCGCCTGTAACCCTTGCGGATGCAAAGCTTTCGTTTTGCTTAGAGGCACGTGAGGTCGTGGCCAGCGGCTTGCTTGTTTGGTAGGCACCTGGGGGAAGTGATCGGGGTTGAGAAGTGCGGGGTTTCCAAATGACAAAATTTGTCATCTTAGGAAGAGTCGCAACTCAGACCGAGAAAACTTCTGGGAAACGTGGGTCAGGGCCATGGGTTGGCCTGGAAAAGGAATAGAATGCCGGTTTCGACCGGCCAGTGAATTATGAGAACGAACCTTGCAACCGTGCTCGATCCGAACCGCCGCAGCAACGATGCTGGAGAGTTTGAATCCGCCCTGCGCCGCAAGATCGTGGGGCAGGATGCGGCGGTGGAGAAGGTCGCCGAGATCTACCAGATGTTTCTGGCGGGGTTGAATGCGCCGGGGCGTCCGGTGGGGAACTTGCTGTTTTTGGGACCGACGGGTTCGGGGAAAACGCGCGTGGTGGAAGCCATGGCGGAGGCTTTGTTCGGGGATGCGCGGGCGTGCATCAAGATCGATTGCGCGGAGTTTCAGCATTCGCATGAGATTGCGAAGCTGATTGGATCGCCTCCGGGATATTTGGGGCATCGGGAGACGCATCCGCTGCTGACGCAGGAAGCGTTGAACCAGTGGTTCACGGAGAAGCTGAAACTCTCGATTTTGCTGTTTGACGAGATCGAGAAGGCTTCGGATTCGCTGTGGCAGTTGCTGCTTGGAATTTTGGATAAAGCAACGCTGACGCTGGGGGATAACCGGCGTGTGGATTTGTCGCAATGCATCATCATTTTGACTTCGAACCTGGGCGCCAGCGAGATGACGAATCTGGTGGATGGCGGGTTCGGATTTGCGCCGAAGGCGGTAGAAGTCGACAACAATTTCGATGACAAGATTCAGCGCACGGCGGTTGAGGCGGCGCGGCGGAAGTTTACGCCGGAGTTCATGAACCGTATCGACAAGACGGTTGTGTTCAAGACGCTGCGGGACGAGCATCTGGCGCAGATTCTTGAGATCGAATTGGGGATGGTGCAACAGCGGGTGCTGATGGCTGCGGGGGCGAATCAGTTCGTATTCAATTGCACCACGGGCGTGAAGAGCTTTCTGTTGAAGGAAGGGACCGATCCCCGATACGGAGCGCGGCATTTGAAGCGGGCGATCGAGCGGCATCTGGTGTTTCCGCTGGCCAATCTGGTGGCCACGGGACAGGTGAAGCTGGGAGATTTTGTGCGCGTGGATATGGCTTCGGAGACGCAGATGATCTTCGTCAAAGAGGCGGAAAATACCATGGCGCCGATCCTGCTGGAACGCTATGGAGCGGCGGCGGCTGGGTTGCCGGCCGTGCGCACGGCGAGGACCGCCGTGAATAATCGACGCGATCTGGGCGCAAGTCCGATTGCGGAGAGCAAATAAAGTTTGGGTAGGTAAAAAACTCGTTAGACCGCATCTCGCGAGTTTTCCCTTCGGCGCCGGATAAATTCCGGCGCCTTTTTTTATTGTGCCGTGCAGATGCTTAGCCGCGAAGCTCCGATGACGGTGGTTTTCGAGCGCCGTGACGAACATGCAGGACTTCGACGGTGCGGCTCTCATCCTTCGTCCGGTAATAGATCAGGAAGGGAGTATGGAGTAGTTTTTCAACCTGCGGCCGCCTCCGTGCAATAGAGCCCATATGTGGAAAGCGGGCGAGTAGGTCGATGTGGTCCAATAAGGAGCTACCGAAGCGTGAGGCTGCATTCGCGTCGTCTTCGGCGATATGGGCGATGATTTCAGCGAGATCGGTCAGAGCTCTTTGCGTGTAGAGGAGTTGGTAGTCCACGTGGGTAACTGCTTGCGAACCTCTTCGGCGGGTACGATTCGACCGGCGTTCGCGTCCCGAATACCTTCATCGATGGCGGCGAGCGTTTCCTGATCTTCGTCATCGGGGACGGGAGTCGAGTTCTCAAGTTCGGATCTGTTTTGCTTCGCCATAACAGTATGGTAGGCGGGAGCGATGCGAAAAGGAAGCACCAAGCACACGTAGACTATTTTGCTTGAGCTGGGGAGGTACGAATGCCGCTGACATTGACGTGGCACGAAATCGCGATTCGGTTGGCGCTGTCGGTGATTGCGGGAGCGATGATTGGGCTGGATCGCGGGGAGCATGGGCGGCCGGCCGGGCTGCGGACTACGCTGCTGGTGTGTTTGGCGGCGGCGGTGGCCATGGTGCAGACCAATTTGTTGCTGGCGACGCGGGGAAGGTCGCCGGATTCGTTCATCATGATGGACCTGATGCGGCTGCCGCTGGGCATTCTGACGGGGATGGGATTTATTGGCGGGGGCGCGATTCTAAGGCGCGATGGATTTGTGCTGGGGGTCACGACTGCGGCAACGTTGTGGTTTGTGACTGTGATTGGGTTGTGTTTTGGCGGCGGGCAGATTGGGTTGGGGGTTGCGTCAACGGCGCTGGGGATGATGGTGCTCTCAGGGCTGCGCTGGTTCGACTACAGTGCGAAAAAAGAGCAGCATGGAACTCTGTTCGTCACCACCGAAGGCGACTCGCCGAACGAGGATGCGATTCGAGAGATTTTAAGGAGAACGGGATTCAAGATTGTTAGCGTCTCTTCGGTGACATGGGACAAGCAAACGGAAAAGCGCAGTCTGGAGTTTCTGGTGCAGTGGAGGGCGGTGCCGGAGAAGGTGGATACGCCGCCATTTCTCAGGGATTTGTTGAGTGATCCGCAGGTAACGACGGCGCACTGGAAAGTGGTCTAGGAACGCGCTGTGACTAATTTGCGTCCAGTGCGTGTAGGGCGCCGATGTGGCGTTTCACGATGAGGTCGGTTTGGCGTGCGAAGGGCTGGAAGTTCGGGGAGCCATTGGTGGCTTCTTGAGCAAAGAGCTTTTCGTCCATGGCGTGGATTTGCTCCATGTCGGTAAGGTAGGCGGCTTCGAACTCCGCGCCGGATTTGCCTTGCAGGGTCTGCAGGCGCTGCTGGAACGTGGAGTTCAGCGTGTCAGAGACGGGAATGTTCTCTTGCGCCGCGACTTTCTTTAGTCCGTTGTTGACCAGGGTGTGATCGTGGACCTCCATCACGGCGAGGTCGACTACATCGGGCGCAGTGGCTTTTTGTTGAGCGAGTTTGCTGGCTTCGACCTCGTACATGCCGCCTTGCGAAACTTTGCCGACGAAAACCTTGTCCGCTTCCAGGGCGGGAGTCGATGCCTGCGGAATGGCGGCGAGGGAAAGAGCAAAGACTGCGAGAGATGATGCGGCGTATCGGATAAACATGGATTGTGCTCTCCTAAGCGTGAAGCCAAGAGCGCGGAGCGAAGAGCGCGAGACAAGCTCGCGACATCCGCTTTAAACGCCTGGGGTTGGATGCAGTTTCCAGATTTCCGGCTAAGGTTTTCTGCCGATAGCTCGGTCGAGGCTTGCCAGGCCGGGGCCGGCGATCAGGATGGTGAGGAACGCTGCCATGTAGAGGACCATCAGCTCTCCGTGGTCGGGTTGCGGGCCTTTGCCGAAAAATGCGAAATGATGCACGAAGGCCCAAGCCACGAAGATGTTTCCGAAGCAGTATAGGGCCGCCCATCGGGTGCCGAGGCCGAGGATCAGCAGAATGCTGCAAATGAAATCGGATACGAAGGCGATGAAGAACGAAGGGTGGGAGCCGATGCCGATGGGGTCAGGAAAGTGCGACAGGAATTGCGCCCAGTGGGCGGGCTGTTTTTCCCATCCGTGACGTATGAAGAGGGTTGCTCCGGCGCAGATGCGCAGGAGAGCGAGTCCGGCCTGGGTGCGCTCGGGGATGAAACGCATGGTGATGAAATCGTTGAAACTGGCCATTCGATTCCTTTCTTCTACTTTCAGATCAATGATAATGCGAACGGTCTGAGTAGGTTTGCAGCCAGGGGCGGGTGGTTGGAGTATTAAAGAATGCCCAGGGTTGGAGGGCAGTTTTGCGGTTCGCCAGTGGGGGAAGACAAAAGTCGAGCGTTGCTCGACTGGACAGCCGGGGGCGGCCGTCCCTACATTGACATGGTGGCATCGCCATCTGTTCCCGTCGCTTGCTGATTTCCTAACGGAGGGCGCTATGGTTCGCGCGTGCAGGATGATTGCCGGGCTGTTTTCGATTGCGGTTATTTCCAGCGTGCTCTGCTTCGGCTCCTGCCCAGTCGATCACGTCATCTTGAGCGGGCACGTCGAAGATGCTCCGGAAAAGGGCAGCGTGAACGTGCAGCTGGTTTATGCGAAGGTTGGCGCGGCTGATACGGCCGAGCTGAGTTTGGATGGGGTGAGGTTTCGAGTTGAGGTTCCATTTCTTACACAGAGCCGAGGACCGGTATTGGACGGACTAGGGGGAAAGTGCAAGCGGAAGCCGGAGACGGTGGTGGTAAGGCTGATTGAGGGTGAACGCGAGCAAGATCGAGTCTCGCTGGATTTTCCGGGAGACTTTGTGAAATCGGATTCCACTTCGTATGTTCCGCGGTCGGAGATCGTGCTGCACGGAAAAAATGTGGGCGTTCGATAGCAGGCGGATGCATTGCCGCCGGGCTTGGGGAATTATTTTTTTGCGGCGAGTTCTACCTCTTCATACAACTCGGGCAACTGGCGCGCGTGATCGGGCGAACTTCCAAATCGAGCGGCTTCATACGCGTTAGTGAAGCGGGCAACCGGCGCGCGCAAGGTTTCATTTTCGATGATGCGGACAAATTCCTGAGGAGTTTGGGCTGCGGATTTTTTTACGCCGCGGCGCGACAGGTAGCCGGCCATTTTCTCATACCAGATGGCCGCGGCTTCGTTCGGCGAATTTTCGGGATGTTTCCGGAGTTTTCTGGCGCGGAGGATTCGCGCCAGGCGAGCGCCACTGGCCAGCAGGAACAATAACAATCCGGCGGTCAGGCTCCATCCGAACCAGCGAACTGGCGATTGTTCCGCTTTATGTTGGCTGCGACGCGCTGCGTTGAGCAGTTGGGTGTAGCGGGTGTGAAACCAAAGGCGGATCTTTTCCAGCGAGCCGCGCGTCCCGCCGGCTGCGGCTTTTCCCAGGATGTACTGATGCGAGGAGTCGTAACTGATGACCCATTCGCGCCAGAACGACTGAGCGGCATCGAGATATAACATGGCGCGGTCCCAGCCCTCGGGAGTTGCGATTCCGCCGCCGGGCGTGGGATCAAATGTGATCCAGCCATAGCCCGGGAAGTAAGCTTCCACCCAGGAGTGCGCATTCCTGGCGCGCACGACGTAGTTTCCAGTGACGTCGTTGAATTCGTCGCTGCGAAAACCATTGACGACGCGCGCCGGGATTTGCAACGTACGCAGCATTACGGCCATGGAGGAAGCAAAGTATTCGCAGTGGCCCTGTTTACGTTCGAAAAGGAAATTTGCCAGAGGATCGGCGACCAGCGAGCGCGGCAGTTGCAAGGTGTAGCCGTAGTGGGTTCGAAGATAGAGCTCGATGGCGGAGGCGCGATCGTAGTTGTTGGAAGCGGCACTGGTGACCTGAGCGGCCAGTTGCGGGATGCGCGGGTCGAGCGCGGGAAGTTGGAGATAAGGCCGGGTGGATTCCGGGATCGACGAATTGGCGACGCGAAGCTGCGCGGGCGATGGCCGGGAGATATCAGAGTCGGCTTCGTAAATGCTAACCGGGTGCTGAACGTCAATGTCGTAAATAGCGCCGCCACCATCCATGGACATTCCGCGGTACGCGCCTTTTACGCGGCGGGGCCAGGGCGCCAGGAAAAAGACGTTGGTTCCTATCGGCTCGAGCAGGACACGATAATGAATGGGCCGGGGCGGTACGAGCGAGGGAGCTTGATTGCGCACCGGGCGGACATCAGCGCCGGCCTGGCCGGAGGGTGGCACGGAGAATGATCCGTCGAACTGCGGGGAAAGAACATATTGCTCGCGGGGATTGGACCAGTTTCTACCATCGAAGGTAGCCAGGGATACGCCGCGCCAGTGAAGTTCGTATTCACCGTGTTTGTCCCCGTCAATTTGAATGTGCATTACGACCGCATTGGATTGCTGAATTCGTCCGATGCCCCCGAGTTGCACGCGATCGCTGAAGCCGGTGGAGAAATCCGCGCCCGAGGAGTAGCCGCCGAGATAGCCGACTGACATGCGCGGAAGAAGGAAAAACACGGCCGCCGCGCCGATCAGAATCATGACCACAAAAACCGGGACGAGGCGGGTGAGGGAGTAGGCCATGTGGCGGTGCTCGTACTCATCCTCGGAGTGGTGGGCCAGGAACTTGGCGGCTCGGGCGGAGCGGCGCATCTCCATGAGGATGAAGGTGGCGACGGCAAGCAGCATGAATCCGGCGAAGAAGAACAGGAAGATACTATCGACGGTGAGCACGGCTGAGGCCAGGACCATGAGAAACGAAAGAACCGCCAACATGATGTAGTCGCGGTCGCGGCGCAAAGAAAATGTGCGGATGACGACGGCGAAGAGGACAAGATGAACGGTGGCGGCGAGAAAGGCGCGGGAGAACCAGAAGTAGTCGGCAGCGTAGAAAAGGAAATAAACGATGGTGAGGGGGGTGGTCCAGCGTTCGGAAATAACCACGCGGCGGCGCTCGGCGAGCAAATATCCGCGCCAGGCGAGAGCCGCACCGACCAGTACGATGGCGGGGAGATCCAGGCCGCCGGTGCTGGCAAGCGTGGCGAAGCCAGTCAAAACAAGCAAGTAGAGCGAGAGCTCGAAGTATTTGTTGACCGCTTGCGGAAGCGGGATCAAACCGGGTTGGATGGCGGATTGAGACATGCCTGGTTGATTTCGAGGTAACTTCTATTGTTCGACAAATGGGGCGTAGATGGAAAGCTTTCCGGTGATTTTCTTGCACCGGAAGTCACTTGTATTTTTGGAATGGGTCGAGCCGGGGAAAGAGGGATCCGGGGAAACGGCGGCGGAAGCAGAGGACGGGGATAAGTTTGCTAGAATGAAGCAGGTCAGGCATCGGTCTTACGCGACGTATTCTCGCCAACCCCGCCAGGTCCGGAAGGAAGCAACGGTAACGGGCTCTTGCGTGTGCAGTGAGTCCCCGGTGCCTGGCTTATTGCTTTTTCCCACCCGACTCGCCGGCATAACGGCCAGCTTTACAGACTCTTTACAAGTCTCTGCGCAAGAAAGTGGCTAATGCGCCGTCACCTATATGTCAGCCGTTCAAAAAAGTTAAGGTGAGAGGCTTTATAGATATGCACAGTCTTTTTTCCAAGCAAATTTCCCCCACGGTTACGATTCGCGTTGCTGGTAGCCTGTCGCAAGGGCACCTGGCCTACCTGGATCAGCTTGTGACTTCCGCAATTGAGTGTGCTCTGTGGCCGATGCTGGATTTGGGTTGTCTTGAGGAATTGGACCGCGACGCGCTGACCTATTTGGTGGGAGGCGAGGGTCGCGAGTTCGGAATCGTTGGCTGTCCGAACTTTATACGCGAGTGGATGCAGTATGAAAAGAACTATCGCGCGGCGTAGCTTTCGAAAGTTGCCGCATTCCCGAGGGGCGAAGCCCTCTTAGCTTACCTCGAAGGTGCTGAGCTTGCCGATACTCAAACTAGCGGACTGGATAAATCAGCTTTCCGCCCCGAATCACCTGGCGGACTTTCGAAAAAGCGGTCACATCTCTAGCAGGATCGCCATCGAGCACAACCAGATCGGCATCCATGCCCTTTGCGATGCGCCCACTGTGGCTCGAACAGCCGAAGCGCGTCGCTGGATTAGTAGTTAGCGAACCCAAAATCTGCTGAAAGCTCATGCCGGCGCGCGACATCAACTGGAACTCTTCAGCGGTGTCGAATTGGTCAATGTAACCCACGTCTGTTCCGAACAGGACTTGGCCGCCTGCATCGGAAAAGGCCTTCAGCTCCTGCACCGCTTGTTTGATCCACATCTCATTCTCTTCGGGGGACACTTTGGCCTTCTTGGCCTCGACATCAAACAAGGTGAGCGTAGGAATAAGGGCCATGTGAGCGGCCTTTAGCCTTTCTACAAAAGCGGGAGTCCAGTCGCCGCTCATTGGCGCCGTGTGGGCGAGTATATCGACGCCGCTCTGGATGGCCACTTCAATCCCTTCGGCGTTTGAGGGGTGGGCGAAGACCGGCTTACCCTCGCGATGGGCTTCGGAAACAATGGCTTTGGCCAGGTCTGTGGGCATTGGCAGTACGCCTTGGGCAGTGATGGATCCGGAAAAAATCTTGATCCCGTCGGCGCCATCCCTGATCTGCTGGCGAACT
Source organism: uncultured Acidobacteriaceae bacterium (assembly GCA_963833875.1). Lineage (GTDB taxonomy): Bacteria > Acidobacteriota > Terriglobia > Terriglobales > Acidobacteriaceae > Sulfotelmatobacter. The sequence goes on along the minus strand of CAWHZM010000004.1, from coordinate 2,886,588 downwards.
CGCTCCAGGGCCTGTGGCGTGGATTGCACCTCCGCCGAGGGTATGTGGTTATCTTCAAGAAATGCTTTGACGTAGATTGGAGTTCCACCTTTTGGGTAAAACGGTTCCCCGACGGTGAGAATTCGGGGCCCACGAATTTCGCCCGTGGCGATTCGCTGACGAATGTTGTTCGTGTTGGCCAGAACTGAAGCAAGGTCGAACACGGTGGTGAAACCCCACCGGGTCAACATCTGATCCAGTTGCGAAGAAATCTGGTCGGATGGTTGCTTCTCCGCACGAAGTAAGCCCGGAGTGAGGATGTGCACGTGGTTGTTCCAGAATCCAGCGGTGACAACCAGACCGTGACAATCAAGGACGGTGACTGCCCTGGCAAGTCGTGGCACTTTTATGTTGGCCTGGGCCCCAGGGCGCGTATGCGGCCGTTATGCACGAGGATTGTGCCATCCTCGATTGGTGGGTCGGTCGGCGTGGGGTAGATCTTTGCGTGAACCAGCGCGAGGTCCGAGGCAAAACTGGACGGGTTCGAGACAACGGTGAAAAGAAGCAGAAAAGCGAGCATGACATGGATTCGCACACCAACACTTACGGAAGTGGGCGTGAGATTGTTCCTGAAAGTTTTTGCTAAGTTGTCGCTGCGACGGGTGCTCACGTTGTGGGACAGGTTCACTTTCCATCCGGTAAAGGTTAGACATTCTGGACTGATTCGTTCAAAATACTGGTTCACTTGACCAGGGGACATCATTGAACGAATCGAACCGGCCGAATCGAATACGAGCGAAAATCAGCGCGCTCGGCACCTACGTGCCACCGCGCCTACTCACCAACGCCGACCTGGAGAAGATGGTCGACACTAATAACGATTGGATTCTGAGCCGGGTCGGCATTCGCGAACGCCACATTGTCGACAAGGGCGTGGCGACCAGCGACCTGGCGGTGGAAGCGGCGAAGAAGGCTCTCGCCCAGCGAGGGCTGAATGCCAGCGATCTCGACGCCATTATTGTGGGTACGGTAACGCCGGACATGTTTTTTCCTTCGACGGCTTGCCTGGTGCAAAACAAACTTGGCGCGGCTGGGGTTTGGGGATTCGATCTTTCGGCGGCATGCTCGGCTTTTATTTACAGCGTGCAGACCGGGGCGCAGTTCATTGCAGCTGGGACGCACAAGCGGGTGATGGTGATTGGCGCGGATGTGATGTCCTCGATTATCGATTACGCGGATCGTGCGACCTGCGTGATTTTTGGCGATGGGGCGGGCGCGGTGATTCTTGAGCCTGCAGAGAACGATTCGGAGGGGCTGATCGATTTTATTCACGAGGTGGATGGGTCCGGCGGGTGCTTCCTTTATATGCCGGGGGGTGGGAGCTTGAATCCATCGACGCGGGAGACGGTCGATAAGAAAATGCATTTCGTTCATCAGGACGGGCAGCAGGTTTTCAAGTTCGCAGTGCGGAAGCAAACGGAAGTGTGTTCGAAGCTGCTGGAACGGAATGGGCTCAAAGGTTCGGATATTGATGCATTCATTCCGCATCAGGCGAATCTGCGGATTATTAATGCGACGGCGGAGCGGTTGGGGCTGCGGCCGGAAAGTGTGATTGTGAATATTGAGCGGTATGGCAATACGACGGCGGGAACCATTCCACTGGCTATGAACACTGCGATTGAAGAAGGCAAATTGAAGAGGGGAAGTCTGGTGTTGATGGCTTCGGTTGGTGCGGGGTTTACCGTTGGTGCGGCGCTGCTGCGGTGGGCTTATTAGCGGCGCGCCTTAGCGGGGCCATGTTGGTGTCGGTGCGATTTGCTTGGTTAGAAGAGCAAGAATTCGAGCTTCGCTCGAAGGACAGCCGAGGGCGGCTGTCCCTACATAAGCAGAGCGAAATCGTAGGGCCCGGGCGGGTACAATGGAGAATGGAATCGAGTTCCCGCCCGCAGCGATGGCGAATCCTCCTTGCTTTCGCCATCATTTATTTTGTTTGGGGTTCCACGTTTCTCGCCATTCGAATTGGCGTGCGTGAGGTGCCGCCGCTCCTGCTGGCCGCGATGCGTTTCCTGACTGCGGGAATCGTGCTCTACGCCTGGACGCGTGCGAAAGGGGTTGCCTCGCCGCGGCAACGCGAGTGGGCGAGTGCGGCGCTGCTGGGAGCGCTGATTTTCCTGGTCGATTACGGCTTGCTCTTTTGGGCGGAGCGTCGCGTGCCCTCTGGCCTGGCGGCGGTGATGCTGGCGACCATTCCAGGATTTATGGCGCTGGCGGAAATTCTTTTCTTGCGCACCCAGAGATTCACGTTGCGATTGGGACTCGCCATGCTTGCTGGAATCGGCGGCGTAGTTGTGCTGGTGAATCCTTTTGTCGGTCTCGGACAGGCCCCGATTGACGCGCGCGGAGCTATGGCCCTGATCATCGCAGCGATCACCTGGTCGATTGCCTCGATTTTGCCGCGCAAGCTGCCCTTGCCGGAATCGAAGGTCATGAGTTCCAGCGCGCAGATGCTTACCGGAGGGGTAATGCTCACGCTGGCGGCCGCGCTGTTTGGGGATTTCAAAGGCTTTTCCTTCCGCGCAATTTCGCCGGACGTATGGCTCGCGCTGGCTTATCTGATTGTTGCGGGATCTATTGTCGGGTTCACCGCGTATGTGTGGCTCATCCATCACGAGTCACCCACGAGAGTGGGGACATACGCGTATGTGAATCCGGTGGTCGCGGTTTTACTCGGATACTTCCTGGCTGGCGAGGCGCTGGGCGAGCGGACAGTGGTGGGAACGCTGTTGATCCTGGTGAGCGTGGTCGTAATCACGAGCACGCCCAAGCAACCGAAGTCCACCGGGCTAACTCAAGAAAGCGAATTGGTTGAGACCTAGCGCGGGATTGTGCTGCCCGCAGGTTACGGGTGCGTCATCTTCTCCGGCCTTACCAACTGATCGAACTCTTCACCGGTGAGGTAGCCAAGTTTCAACGCGGCTTCGCGCAGGCTGCTGTGTTCGACGTGCGCGGTGTGGGCGATCTGGGCGGCTTTATCGTAGCCGACTTTTGGAGCCAACGCGGTTACGAGCATCAAAGAATTCTTCACGAACCAGGCGACTTTGGCGCGATCCACTTCAATGCCTTTGATCATGTATTCGACGTAGCCATGGCAAGCGTCAGAGATCAGGGTGACGGAGTGCAGGAAGTTATAAATCATGACTGGCTTGTAGACGTTGAGCTCGAAGTTGCCTTGGGAGCCGGCGAAGCCGACCGCGGCGGTTGCGCCGTGAACCTGCACGCAGACCATGGTCATGGCTTCACACTGCGTGGGATTTACCTTGCCGGGCATGATTGAACTTCCGGGCTCGTTCTCAGGAATGGAGAGTTCGCCGAGTCCGCAGCGCGGGCCGGAAGCCAACCAGCGAATGTCGTTCGAGATTTTCATTAGTGAGGCGGCGAGAGTTTCCATCGCGCCCTGGGCGAAGATGATTTCGTCGTGAGCGGAAAGCGCAGCGAACTTGTTACCGTGAGAGCGGAAGGGAAGGCCGGTGAGTTCGGCAATTTTTTTGGCGGCGCGCTCGGCGAATTCGGGATGGGTATTCAATCCGGTGCCGACTGCGGTGCCTCCGATGGCAAGGTCGTAGAGGCCGCCCAGAGCCTGTTCCAGGCGCTTGATGTCGCGTTCGAGCAGGCTGGCCCAGCCGCCGAATTCCTGGCCGAAGGTGAGGGGAACGGCATCCTGCAAGTGGGTGCGCCCGATTTTTACAACATCGTGAAATTCTTTGGCCTTCGCGGCGATGGCGTCGTGCACGCTTTGGATGGCGGGGATCAGAGTGTTCTTCACGCGGTCGGCAGCCGCGATGTGCATGGCGGCGGGAAAGGTATCGTTCGAGGATTGCGACAGGTTGACATCGTCGTTGGGATGAACGGGCTTCTTCGAGCCAAGCGTGCCGCCGGCGATTTCGATGGCGCGGTTGGAGATGACCTCATTCACGTTCATATTGGTCTGGGTACCGCTGCCGGTTTGCCAGACGCGGAGGGGGAACTGGTCGTTCAATTTGCCGGAGATGACCTCGTCGGCAGCTTGCACGATTAATGTAGCTTTGTCGGCGAGCAATTTGCCCAGGTCTTGATTTACCAGCGCGCAGGCTTTTTTCAGTATGCCGAAGGCGCGGATTAGTTCGGGCGGCATGGTGTCGCGGCCAACGTTGAAGTGCAGCAGCGAGCGCTGGGTTTGCGCGCCCCAGTAGACATTGGCGGGGACTTCGATGGGTCCCATGCTGTCGGATTCGGTGCGGGTTTTTACGTTGGATTGATTAGAGGTTTGGGCAAAAGTAGACATAAACGAGGTCTCCCGTGGGTCAGACCGGAGCGTAAGTTGCCCATGGCCTAAGGCGGTTGGGGGAACCGATGATTATAAAGCTTGGCCGCAGCATTCTCCTGCAAGACGCTTCGGCGGTAGTGGGTCGGTTTGAAAAATTCGCCGCCTCAGCGACTAAAGCCGTATTGATTCTGTGCGCTTTACGGCACGGCTGAAGCCGTGCCCTTTCAAGACAACCTCAAACTGACCCGCTACCGCCTCGGCTCACATCTTGCAGGAAAGTATCCACTCGGATACACTGTAACAGCCAGGATATCGCGTTTATTTCACGCGAGCGGGATCGACGATCTATTTTTTGTTGGTTGGCGGCGTAAAGGCGTCCCAGGCAAAAGACATTGCTACAGCGAAACAAATGGCCCGCGAACTCAAAAGAGCGAAATCATGAAGAAAAAGAAAACGACTTACAAGACATTCGACGCGGCTGCGTATCTCGATAACGATGCGGTCATTGCGGAATATCTTTCGGCGGCTGCCGAAGATCCGAACCCAGATGTGTTCGTCGCAGCGCTCGGCGATGTGGCCAAGGCACGAGGCATGGCGCAGATCGCCAAAGACGCCGGACTAGGCAGAGAGAGCCTGTATAAAACCCTGAGCGCAGGGGCACACCCGCGCTTTGAAACGATCAACTCGGTTCTGCATGCCCTGGGCGTGAAGTTCGCGGTGGTTGCTGAACAAGAGCGCTAAAGGCGGGCCAACGCGTGGCATCCCCGGCGAGCCACATAATGTGTGCCCATTGCTATAGACCACCGTACTTGATTTTGTCCATCTCTCTGAAAATGGAGACAATCGCCACGGCTAGGGAATAGCTCCGCTCTCCTTCAGCCTGGCTGGTGTTCACATATCCCCAGTGTGCGATTCGATTGCGGAGATGGAAAAGTGCGCTTTGGAAGTATTGCTTCGCTGAAAGGTTGGCAGCGCTCGGAAATCCCGCCATAATTTTGCTTGCGACTGCATTCTTTGCGACAAACTCGTCGAAAGTCATTCCCGTTGTTGCCTTGGAAACAAAGTCCGCGGGAACAGTGAAGCCGCCTTTCTTCGGGTACTCAAACTCCCATGCCTTTTCTTGCGCCTCAGTGGGCCAAGTGAACGATGTAGCAAGAACGTCCATTCCTTTGACCTTGAAAAAGAGTCGGGTTAGAAAGGACTCGACCGCCGTCGTGCCAATGACTATCGAGAGGCTGTAATCTCCGCGTTCCAGCTCAGCCTTGCTGCGGTATAGGAGCCGTTCTGTTGTGACGCTCACGCTTAGAGGATCTATCAGGCTCGCAGCAGCCCCGCACTTCGGACACACGGCGGGCCCCCAAGGACCGTCTCCATAAGCCACGAAGGAAAAGATGCGTCCACACTTACAAGGCATTTCTTGCATGAATCTCATGCCAGAATTCTATTCTCAAGCATCGAGCGAGGAGATGCCTAACGCGCTGTCGTCGCCGTCCGCGCCGTGATCACTGCGCCTGCATCTCCTGCAGCCCATGCTGACGGCGGACTTTGATTTTGCCTTCTTCTTTTCGGGCCTGCGCGAGATCGTAGGCAAGCTGCATTCGCAGCCACGTTTCGGGTGTGCTCCCGAAGGCCTTCGAAAGCCGAATCGCCATCTCGGGGCTGATCCCCGACTTTCCGTGAATAACGTTGTTCAGAGTTTGCCGGCTAACCCCAAGTATCTCTGCGCCTCGCGTGACGGACAGGCGCAAAGGTTCAAGACATGCGCTTCGTACAATGCGTCCCGGGTGGGCGGGATGTTTCATGGACATAGTGTTTCCCCTGATTCAGTGATAGTCGATCAGTGCAACGTCAAACGCACCCATGCCAATAAACCGGAAAACGACACGCCAGTTCGCCCGCACGGTCACGGACCAAAACCCTCGGAGGTCGCCTTTGAGAGGGTGAAGGCGATAGCCGGGAAGGTCAAGATGCTGCGGGGCCGTGGCTGCATCGAGAAGGATCAATATCTCCTGTACTGTGTCCACCAGGTCAGCTCGACGCCCGCTGTGATCGTTGCGCTCATAGAATCGTTTCAAGCCGCGATGCTTGAAGCTTCAAATCATCGGCCACTCGATTAAGTGTAAAGTGTACATTGTCGCTTGTCAACGTGGACCCGCCTAGCGACGCAATTTGGCGTTGGCGATAAGACGTCGCTCGACACCGCTTCGCTCAGGGCAAGCTAGCCGAGGGTGGCTCTTCCCGCAGAAACATTGCAAACTGCGCCGCCACCGGCAACCCAGTCCGCGCCTCCGTGCTAAAATCATCGATCTCTAAACCAATTTTTCATGCCTGATATTTTCAGCGCCGAAGATGTGTTGACTCTGCCGAAGGCGAAGAAGCTTCCGGAGCCGGAGACGCGCACCGACGTGCTGGTGATTGGTGCCGGACCGACCGGGCTGGCTTGTGCGATTGAAGCGCAAAAGATTGGCCTGAAAGTGATTGTGCTGGATAAGGGTTGTTTGGTGAATTCGCTGTATCACTATCCGGCGAACATGCTGTTTTTCACCACGCCGGAACTGCTTGAGATCGGCGACATTCCCTTCACCACGGCGCGGCAGAAGCCCACTCGCGAGGAGGCTCTCGAATATTACCGGAAGGTGACGGAACACTATCACCTCGATATTCGACAGTATGAGTGGGTGAAGACGGTGATGGGGGAGGACGGGAATTTCAGCATCACGTCCACCGACCGGGCGGGGCGGCCGCACGATTACCAGACGCGCAAGGTAATTGTTTCGACGGGGTACTACGATCTTGCGAATCAACTTTGCATTCCGGGTGAGGACTTGCCCAAGGTCTCGCATTACTATGCCGATGCTCATCCTTATTACGACACCGATGTGCTGGTGATCGGAGGCAAAAACTCGGCCGCGATCGCCGCGCTGGATTTATGGCGGCACGGTGCACGGGTGACGCTGGTTTATCGCGGGTCTCAGATCCATCATCATGTTAAATACTGGATTAAGCCCGATCTCGAAAACCGCATCAAGGCCAACGAGATTGAGGCCTACTTCAACAGCACGGTGCAGGAAATCGGTTTAGATCATGTGGTGGTGAAGACTCCGGGGGGAGTATTTCGACTGAAAAATGATTTCGTGCTGGCGCTGGTTGGGTATCATCCCGATTACGATTTTTTGCGGAGCATGGGGATCGAACTTTCTGAGGATCAGCACCGGCCGGTGTGCGACCCGGTTTCTCTGGAAAGCAACGTCCCGGGAATTTATGTTGCGGGTGTGATTGTGGCGGGATCGCGCACCAACGAGATTTTCATCGAGAATGGGCGCTTCCACGGGCGGCAGATTGCGGCAGACTTGAAGATCAAGTTGCGGCCCGAGGTGTAGTGCGGTGCCAATGTTCGCCGGATCCAGATAATTTACTTAGCGGCAGGCTGCAATAGCCTGTCGATCTTTGCGGCCATGATGAAATCGCTTTCGGTCAGGCCGTTGATTTTGTGGGTCCAGAGAGTGATCTCCGCTTTTCCCCACGCCAGAAAAATATCGGGATGATGGCCTTGCTCTTCGGCCAGCGCGCCGACCCGATTTACGAACTCCAGCGCCTGAGCGAAGTCGGGAAACTTGTACTCGCGTTTCAGATGGTGCTCTTCGACAACACTCCAATCAGGAACTATTTTGTGCAGCGTCTCAAGTTCCTTGCCCTTGAGGGCCGGAATTCCGCCGCGGCAGGGGATGCAAGTCTTATCGGCCAGTTCGGTCACCCTCATAGCGCTCTCCGAAGTCATGATAGTTCAATTTTGTGAGGAGTTGCTTTAGTCTTTCACAAGCCAAATGACAGGGGAAGAAGCAACCCTTGAAACCCTGAGCCTTTCTGCGGCATCTTTAGAAGCTCAACTCTGAACTGTGGCCCTGGGGCGGAAAGACGAATGACTCCACAACCGGCAGGAAACGGTGCGAACCCGGGCCCATCCAATCCCTGGCTGGTGGCGATCGCGGTGATGCTGGCCACTTTCATGGAAGTCTTGGATACTTCCATTGCGGCGGTTGCGCTCCCTTATATCGCGGGCAGTTTATCGGCGACGAACGATCAGGCCACATGGGTGCTGACGAGTTATCTGGTGGCGAATGCGATTGTGTTGCCGGCGAGTTCCTGGTTCTCACTGCGCTTTGGGCGGAAGCGATTTCTGATTGTGTGCATCATGATTTTTACGGCGTCCTCGTTCGCGTGCGGAGCGGCTACCAGCCTGGCTTTGATACTGATGGCGCGCGCGGTTCAGGGAGCCGGCGGCGGTGCGCTGCAGCCCTTATCGCAATCGATTCTGCTGGAGACGTTTCCGCCCGAGAAACGGGGAGCGGCGATGGCCGTCTTTGCGCTGGGAGTTGTGGTGGCGCCGGTGTTGGGGCCCACGCTTGGCGGATGGCTGACCGATACTTACTCGTGGCGATGGGCGTTTTATATCAACATCCCGATTGGGATTTTCGCCATCTTCATGATTTCACGATATGTGCAGGACCCGGAATATATTAAGGACGCGCATCCCGGCAAATTAGATTCGATCGGGCTGGGATTGCTGGGGGTGTGGTTGGGATGCCTGCAGATCATTCTGGATAAAGGTCAGGAAGACGATTGGTTCGGAGCGGTGTGGATTCGCTGGACGGCGGCGATCCTGATCATTAGTTTTATAGCGTTTTTGATTCGCGAGTTTCGTCACGCCAAGCCATTGGTCGATCTGCGAGTATTTCGCCATCGCAATTTCGCGATTGGATGCGTGCTCATTGGTATGTTCGGGGCGCTGATCTATGGGCTGGTGACTTTGCTGCCTTTGTTCTATCAGGAACTGATGGGATATACGGCGCTGGCGGCGGGGTGGGCGGTGAGTCCGCGTGGGATTGGGGCGATCGTAGCAATGCCCATCATCGGTTACCTTACCGCGAAAATGGATAACCGCTGGCTGATTGCGTTTGGCTTCGCGATGTTTGGGGCGGCCAGTATATGGTTTGGGGAAGTGAATCTCTCGATTGGGCAGTGGACGTTTCTCTGGGCCATCCTGATCAGCGGATTCGGTTCGGGATGCATCTTTGTCCCGCTCGCTACTACATCGATGGCATTTTTGAAGAATGAGGAAATCGGCAATGCCAGCGGGCTTTACAACTTGTTGCGGAATATTGGGGGAAGCATCGGCATTTCCGTGGTGAACACAATCGTTACGCGGCACGAGCAGACGCATCGCAGCGAGTTGACGAAATCATTGAGTCCGGATCGAATTGAAGTACGCGGAGCCCTGCAAGGCCTGCAGGGATATTTGAGCAGTCTGGGCGGTTCCTCGGCTACAACGGCCCTGCGCCGAGCGTATGGTCTGATCAACGCGGACCTGAACGCGCAGGCGCGATTGTGGTCCTATGTGGATGACTTCCGCTATATGGCGGTGATTTGCTTCGGATGCGTTCCCTTGGTCTTCGCCCTAAAAAAAGCAGTAGGGAAAAAAGGTGCGGCGGCAGCAGGACATTAGATGGTCCTCACCGACTGAATACGTTACAACTGTTAGCATGAAGTTGCGGCGATGGAAGCGGGCGGCTCGCCAAAGCTTGCCGGGAGATTGAATCATGGTCGTTGAGATGACAGAGCAAGAGTGCCGCGATTTGCTGGCGCGAAGTTCGCTGGGAAGGCTGGGTTGCTCGAAGAACGATCAGCCTTACGTGGTTCCGATTAATTTTGCGTATGAGGGCGATTATTTTTATGTGCTTTCCACTATGGGGCAAAAAATTGAATGGATGCGCGCCAATCCCAAGGTGTGCGTTGAAGTCGATGAAATTGCGAAACAGGCGGAATGGATGAGTGTGGTGGTTAACGGTAGCTATCAAGAACTTCCAGAACCGCAGTATGCCGAGGAGCGTGCCCGGGCGCGAAAGCTGCTGGAGAAAAGAACAATGTGGTGGCATAACGCGTTAGGCGAGCGCCAACTGAAGTCTGACAGTGAGCTAATCGAGACGACTTTCTTTCGTATACGCGCGGAATCCATGACCGGAATGCGTGGCGCTACCAAAACTACGTAGCTTACCCTCCACTTTGTCCGGGAGATCATTTGTCATCCTTGACCATCTTCGGGCTGTTTGCGGTGACGGCTATGCTTGTTACCTACGCACTGGAAGCGCGCAGCCGGTGGTTCATCCTCGCTTTTGCGGGAGCCTGCGTGATGGGATCGGTCTATGGATTCCTGCAAGGAGCGTGGCCTTTCGGATTGGTGGAAGCAGTGTGGTCGGTGGTGGCAGTAAGGCGCTGGGTGGCGGCGGCGCGAACGAAATAATATTTTTCGAAGGCGGTCAGAGAAAGCCGCGTCTTTTCCGCGTTTAGTTTTGCCGGAGCTGTTCCAGCATTCTGGGATCGATATTTCCGCCGCTAATAATGGCGACGTTCAGTTTCGTTTTTGGTAGCTGATCGGCGTGGAAGATGAATCCGGCGACGGCGACGGCGCCGCTGGGTTCGGCCAGGGTAGCGGGAGCGGCGCTCAGATACTTGGCGGCGCGGAGGATTTCGTCTTCCGAGACAGTAATGATGTCGTCCACATATCGCTGGATGTGCTCGAAGTTGATAGGGCCGATGCTTTGGGTGCGCAGACCGTCGGCGGAGGTGCGGGAAACGTCGCTGGCGGAAAGTTGGACAATTTTTCCGGCGCGCAGACTGGCTTGGGCATCGGCGGCGAGTTCGGGCTCGACTCCGATTACTTTTATGTTTGGATTGCTTAGTTTGATGGCCGCGGCAATGCCGCTGAGCATTCCGCCGCCGCCGACGGGCGCGAGAACGGTTTCCACTTCCGGAAGATCTTCGAGAATCTCCAGGCCCATAGTGCCTTGTCCGGCGATGATCTGCTCATCGTTGTAGGGCGGGATGATTGCGTATCCATGTTGCGCGGCAAGTTCTTCGGCCTTGATCTGGCGTTCGGTGCTGCCGGGGCCTACCGTGACGATCTCCGCACCCAGCGCGGCAGTAGCATTGCGTTTAATTGCAGGGGCATTGTCGGGCATTACGATCACGGCCTTCACTCCAAGAGCTCGGGCGGCATAAGCCACGCCCTGTGCGTGATTGCCGCTGGAGTAGGTGATCACACCGTGCGTTAGGTCTTCGGCGGGAAGGGAAGCGATCTTGTTATAGGCTCCACGCAGTTTGAAGGCGCCGATGGGCTGCTGGTTTTCGGGCTTGAGAAAGAGGCGGCGCGGATCGGCATCGCAGAGCTTGAATTCGATCAGCGGCGGGCGAGCGGTGATTCCGCGAAGGCGGGTTTGGGCGGCGCGAATGTCGGCAAGAGTGACCATGGAGAAGGTTAAATTTACGATATTTGTGTGCGAGATGGCAATTGACATCATGATGTCTTACGAGATATCATCATGATGTGCGAACCACTCTTACGCTCGATGACGACGTGGCCAACCTGCTGAAGAAAGAAGCGCGCAAGTCCGGGGAGCCGTTTAAGCAGGTGGTGAACCGATTCTTGCGGCTGGGGCTTACGGCGAAGCCGCAGGCGCGGAAGCCCTTTGTGGTGAAACCCTTCAATTTAGGGCCACCTTCTGGTCTCAATTTCGATAACATTGGCGAATTGCTCGAGGTCCTGGAAGGGCCCGAACACAAGTGATTGTTCTTGATGCGAACATTCTGCTTTACGCCTATGGAGCAGCTTCTCCGCATCATGAGAAGGCTCGTGTCTGGCTGGCCCAGGCTTTTTCTGGTGACGAGACCGTGGGCCTACCGTGGCTCAGCCTTACGGCTTTCTTTCGCATCGTAACGAATCCGCGAATCCCGGGATTTCGCCGTTCAGTTGGTGAGGCTTCGCGCGTGATTGACGAATGGCTTGAACAGACGAATACCCGTGTGCTGGTACCCGGTGACCAGCACTGGCCCATCTTTCGCCAGATGATCGGAGAAGGGCAGGCAACCGGGCCATTAGTTACCGATGCACAATTGGCTGCACTGACGATGGAATACGGCGGAGTCCTTTACACGACGGATCGGGATTTTGCGAAGTTTCCCGGGCTGCGATGGGTGAATCCGCTGGCTTAGTCCGCCAGGTTCAGTTCTCGCGGAGCTCTCCAGAGATCCTCCTAAATGCTTGGTGTGGGCAATCCTTAGTGCATCGAAATTTAGATTTCCAAAATCACGGGCATGATCAGCGGGCGCTTTTGTGTCTGGCGGGAAATGTAGCGTTTTAAATCTGCCCTGATTTTTTCTTTGATGACGCCGTAGTCGGCTTTTTCTTCTTCGCTGGAGTGCGCCAGCGTGTCTTCGACGATGCGGCGTGCTCCGTCGATCAGGCCGTTATCGCCGGGATTGAAGCCGCGGGTTACGATCTCGGGGGCGGTCTCGACTCGTCCCGTCAGCTTGTTGATGGCGATGATGGGGAGTACGATGCCGTCTTCGCTGAGATGCCTGCGGTCTTTGATGATTAAATCTTCGACTACGTCGGTGCGCGAGCCGGAGTCGATGCAGACACGGCCGACATTGACTTTCCCCGCCTTGCGGGCATTTTGTTCGTCGATCTCGAGAACATCGCCGCTCTCGATCAGCATTACTTTGCCCACCGAGTTGTGCATGGCTCCGGCCATTTCGGCATGTAATTTAAGCTGGCGATACTCGCCATGAACCGGAATAAAGTATTTGGGTTTGACTAGATTGATGATGAGCTTGAGTTCGTCCTGGCTGGCGTGACCGCTGACATGGATTGGCGGCGAGGTTCCGTCTTCGTAGATGACGTAGGCCTCGCGGCGGAACAGGTGATCGATCATGCGGTAGATGGTTTTTTCGTTGCCGGGGATGATGCGCGAAGAAAGAACGACGGTGTCGCCTTTTTCGATTTTGGCGTGCTTGTGATTGTCGACGGCGGCGCGGGAGAGCGCGGACATGGGCTCGCCCTGGGTTCCGCTGATCATGACGCAGACTTTTTCGGGGGCGAAATTCTTCATGTCGCCGGGATTGATCACGAGGCCGTCGGGAATTTCCAGATAGCCCAGGTCTTCGGCGATTTCCGCCGAGTTGTTCATGGAGCGGCCGATGAAGGCGACTTTGCGGCCGTGCTGGTGGGCGAGTTCTACCGCCAGGCGGATGCGATGGATGGAAGACGAGAAGCAGGAAATAAACAACCGGCGCTTGGTATGGGCGAAAACTTCATCGAACTTGCGGCGCACGGCGCGCTCGCTGGGGGTGTAGCCTTTGCGCTCAACGTTGGTGGAATCCTGAAACAGCGCGAGGACGCCCTGTTTGCCATATTCAGCGAAGGCGTGGAGGTCGAAGAGGTGATTGTCGGTGGGAGTGGGGTCGACCTTGAAATCGCCGGTATGGATGATCACGCCGAGCGGAGTATGAATCGCAAAAGCCACACAATCGACCAAGCTATGGGTTACTCGAATGGCATGGATGGTGAAGATGCCGGCTTTGAACCGCTCTCCAGCTTGCATCTCGCGCAGATCGGCGTCTTCGAGCAGGCCGTGTTCGTCCAGTTTGTCTTCCACGTAGGCCAGTGTGAACTCAGTTCCCCAGACTGGAACTTTGAGTTCGGAGAGAATCCAGGGGAGGGCGCCGATATGGTCTTCGTGGCCGTGAGTGAGAATGATTCCGCGCACGCGTTGGCGGTTTTCGATGAGATAGGAAATATCGGGAACAACGATGTCGACGCCGAGGAGTTCGGACTCGGGGAACATCAATCCGGCGTCGATGACAATGATGTCGTCGCCCCAACGGACGGCCATGCAGTTCATTCCGAACTCGCCGAGGCCCCCCAGGGGGATAATCTGCAGTTTTCCAGTTGGCATGGAGTAATAACGATGCTAGCAGAGTGTGTCAGTTAGCGTACAGACGACATTTGATTCTAGACTTGGCGGGCTCTTCCGGGCATCCTGTATGGTAATCGCGTTCCGCGTGCGCTAAAGTTGATTGATGGCGGATGGCGAATCAAAATCCTGGCTGCGGCGGCGGGTGGAGAAAAGTCTGGTGAAAGGCCTGACCCGTGCCTATTCCACGGTTCAAGTTGATCCGGATAAATTCCTCATGCAGCTTCGCACTGCATACCGAATGCCGATTAGTGCGTATCGCGGGGTGTATTCACTGGAGGTGGGCGAGGTGGATGCGGTAGCCGATGATGTGATTCGCGGGGGAATGAAGTTCGCGGCGGCGGAGGGCGCTGGATTTGGGATGGGGGGATTGATCACCATCGTGCCCGATCTCGGGTTTTTGTCGGCGATTACAATGAGAACCATTCAAAAGCTGAGTTTGGTGTACGGTTTTCAGTTCAACACGGATAATGAAATTGCTGAATTGTGGATTGCGGCTGCGAGTGCAGCCGGGGTCGACATCAGCCGCGACCTGGTGGAAAAGGAAGTGGTCAACCGGTTCGTGCCGCGGGTGATTCAGCGGATCGCAGCCCGGGCCAGCGCAGAGGTTGTAGAGAAGTGGGCAGGACGCATGATTCCGCTGGTGAGTTCCGTGATTGGGGCGGGTTTGAACTATTGGTTTGTGCGGGCATGGGGTGAGCGGGCTAAGACGCATTTTAGGCAGCGCTATCTGCAGGTACGAGAGCAGGTACGGCAGCAGGAGATGGATGTGCGAAGCCCGGTAATTCTGCATGCGGTAAAGACCTACCTGGAAGGCGGATAGGGGTGACTGCAGTCTGGACGACGAGATCGGGCCGGTGCTCGATTCGCTAATAGAGTTTCATCTGCTTCGGGCAGCCTCTGTGATAAGAGTTGTAAATGACCTCATTCCGCTGTTCAGCCATTCTTTTCGACCTTGACGGAGTTCTGGTCGATTCCACAAAATCGGTTGAACGAGAGTGGCGTGTTTGGGCCGAAGAGCACGGAATTGACGGGGACGCTGTGATGGCGATTGCCCACGGCGTGCGGTCGAGAGAAGTTATCAGGGCAGTGGCTCCGCATCTGGACGCGGAGGCGGAGGCGCGGAAGCTCGAAGACCGCGAGGCTTCGGATGATGGTCTGGTGGTGATGTCGGGAGCGGTGGAGCTGGTTTGTTCCATTTCCGAGAATCAGTGGGCCGTGGTTACATCGGGAACGCGGAGGCTGGCAAGCGCGCGTTTGCGGCTGGCTGGAATTCCGATTCCTAAAGTGCTGGTTGCGGCGGATGATGTTTCGAATGGGAAACCACATCCCGAGCCGTATTTGAAGGGTGCGGAGCGGTTGGGTGTAAAGGCTGAAGAATGCCTGGTGATTGAAGACGCGCCGGCGGGAATTCAGGCGGCGCATGCAGCTGGGATGAAGGCGATTGGGTTGGCCAGTACGTATCCTGCGGCAGTGTTAGACAAAGCTGATGCTGTGATTCAGCGGCTCAGTCAGATTCGGGTGTCTGAAGCGAGAGCGAGTGGGCTGATCGTCGAAATCATCTGAACGCTGATCAGCGCAGCCAGTCTTCGAGTTCAATCCCGCGATCGGTCTTCTCGTCGCGATACTTCACGATAACGGGAGTGTACAAAGAAATTCCCAGCTCAGCTGCCGCGCCTTTTTTGACTGCGCGGGAACCGGGCACAACCACAGCGCCCTCGGGAACTTCGAGCGGAGATTCGGGTGTGGCGCGATAAACTTCATCACGCACGAGATCGTAGAGCGGAGTGGAGCGGGTAAGGATGGTTCCCGCACCCAGCACGGCGCGAGCGCGTACCAGCGTGCCTTCATAAACTCCGCAGTTGCCGCCGATCAGGACATCGTCTTCGATAATCACTGGCGCGGCATTCACCGGTTCGAGCACGCCGCCAATCTGGGCGGCGGCGCTCAGGTGCACGCGCTTACCGATTTGCGCGCAAGAGCCCACCAGCGCGTGCGAGTCGATCATCGAACCTTCGTCGATGTAGGCGCCGACGTTGATGAACATTGGAGGCATGCAGATTACGGACGCCGCCACATGCGCTCCCAGGCGCACCGACGAACCCCCGGGAACTACGCGCACACGATCTTTTACGGAAAATTGCCGGGCAGGGAAGGTGTCTTTATCGACGAAGGTGAGAGCGCCCGCGGCAGTCTCGGTTAGCTCTCCGAGGCGGAAGCCAAGCAGGATGCCGTGTTTGACCCAGGCATTGACCACCCAGCGTCCGTCGATTTTTTCCGCGGCGCGGATCGTGCCCTCGGTGAGCGCGTCGCGGAATTGAAAAAATGCCGGACGAGCTTCGGGATTGTGCTCGACCTCGCCCAACGCGGCGAGCCGCTCGATGGATGATTTCAGGGATTGCATGAAGAAATTGTCGATTGATGATATTAAGAGCAAGAGCACATTTTGGCTTTAATCGACAATCATCCATCAGCAATCGTCGGTTAGCTTTATACGCACTTGCATTCGCTGCGAATCAGCACGCCGGTCATCCCGTGCGCGATTTCGCGTCCTTGGACTAGAGTCGGGTATGGCCCGTGCCAGCTCGAGTGGTTGGCATCGTGGCCGGCGGGACGGCCCTTTCCCTGATTGCATTGTCCGCATGATCCGCGGTGCAGCACGATCTTGCGCGGGCCGGCAGCCCAGTTCTCGTAGATGTAAAAGTCTGAGCCTTGAGCGGCGGCGGTCGCAGGTTTGGCAATCAATCCCGCTTCGGCGGCGATCTTCTGCAATTTGGAGCGCGTGTCCCGCCGCATGGGCAGCAACGGAAGGCGATAGTTCTCCTCGATCTTCCCCATCATCGCGAGTACCGCCTTCACTGGAAGGGGACTGGATTCGATGAAGTTCGCCTGCATCAATCCCAGGTACTTGCGATAGAGGGTGCGCGCGGCGGGCCAGTCGTTGTTGAGGGCGGCGCGAGTCATGGCCGCCATCTCGTGGGGAATTTCGTTCGACGCAACGGAAATCACCCCTACTCCGCCGAGTGCGATCACGGGCAAGGTAAAGGCGTCGTCGCCGGAGAGAACCAGGAATGTTTCAGGAACGGCACTGATGGCTTCAGCGATTTGGGTGATGTTGCCGGAGGCTTCTTTTACTCCGACGATGTTGGGAATTTCCGCGAGGCGCGCCAGGGTTTGCGGTTCCAGATTCGATCCGGTGCGGCTGGGCACGTTGTACAGGATTACCGGTTTTTCGCCGACGGCTTCGGCGATCGCCTTGAAGTGTTGATACTGGCCCTCTTGCGTAGGCTTGTTGTAGTAGGGAGACGCAGTCAGGATCGCGTCTACTCCCGGGCGCGCGGCGATTTCTTTTGCCTTTTCGACGGCTTCGCGGGTGGAGTTCGAAGTGGCTCCGGCGACAATCGGGATGCGTCCAGCCGCGACTTCGATAGTCGTATCGATGACCTGCAGCCATTCGTCGTGGGTGAGCGTGGGGGTTTCGCCTGTGGTTCCGCAGGGAACGAGAAAATCAATGCCGGAGTCGATCTGCCATGCGACCAGATTGCGCAGAGCAGCGTCGTCGATAGAACCGTCCTGATGAAAAGGAGTGACTAATGCCGTACCACAGCCACGTAGTTCCATGTTTATAAGATAGCGCGAATGGGCTTGCGTGGGAACTTTGACGGGCTAGAGCTCCCGCCAAACGTCCTTGAAGTCGTAGAAGCCTTTCTTCCCAACGATCCATTCGGCGGCGCGAACGGCGCCTTCGGCAAAGCCCTGGCGGGATTTGGCATCGTGGCAGAGGTAGATTCTATCCGCGAAGGAATCGAGCACGACCTCGTGCATGCCGACGACATCACCTTCGCGGAAGGAAACAATCTCAAGTTCGGCGGCTGAGCGAACATCGCAGGCCTCGCGGATCACGTTCTGGATAGCGATCGCGGTGCCGGACGGAGCGTCGTTCTTGGTGGCATGGTGCCGCTCAAAAATCTGTCCGGAGTAACCGTGCTGCAAGGCGGAGGCTGCGGCTCGGGCAACATCCAGGAAAAGATTTACTCCAATGGAAAAGTTTGCGGCATATAGAAGGCCGGTTTGCCGATCCTCGACCAACTGCCTGACGCGGCCGATCTCGCCATACCATCCCGTAGTGCCGACTACGATATTTGTTCGGGCTTGAACGCACGCTTCAATGTGAGAAAGGACGCAGGAGGGCAAAGTGAAGTCGATGACAACATCGACTTTGGCGAGGTTTTCTGCGACCAGCGGTCCTCCGTTCGCATTCTCGGCCGTGCCTACGGCGTGAACAGAGTGCCCGCGATGACGCGCAACTTGTTCGACCAGCGATCCGGTTTTGCCACGGCCCAGTAAAAGAATATTCATGAATCAACTCCACAGGCTCACAAGGAGGTGCAGATCGGTGAGGAAAGTTTACGCGAATACGGCGGGGTCGAGGTCCTGAAAAAATGTTTTGTGCAGGCGCCGGATCACTTCGGGGACTTCGTCTTCCTCAATCACGAAAGTCAGATTAATTTCGGAAGCTCCCTGGGAGATCATGCGGATTTTCTTATCGGCTAACTCTCCAAATACCAAGGCCGCGACGCCGGGTTTCTCGCGCAAGCTTTCGCCGACCAGACAGACGATGGCTTTGCGTCCCTCGTATTTTACGTCGGCAATCTTGGCCAAGTCCGCGGCCAGCGCGGGGATCGCCTGATTAGAATCGACGGTCAGGGAAACGCTGACCTCGGACGTGGAGACTACATCGACAGCGACTTTGTGGCGGTCGAAGGCTTCGAAAATCGAGCGCAAAAAGCCGTGGGCCAGAAGCATGCGCGGCGCGGCCACGTTGACGATGGTAATGCGCTTCTTGGCGGCGATTGCCTTGAATATGTTTTTTACCTGCGGGGCGCGGGTGGTGATCTTGGTGCCTTCGCAGGTTGGATTGAGCGAGTTGAGAACGTAGACGGGAATATTTTTGTGAATCGCGGGCAGCACGGTTGCGGGGTGAAGAACTTTTGCGCCGAAATAGGCGAGTTCGGCGGCCTCGTCAAAGCTGATGACTTTGATGCGGCGGGCTTCCGGGCAAATGCGGGGGTCGGTGGTGAGGATGCCATCGACGTCCGTCCAGATTTCGATTCGCTCCGCGGCCAGAGCGGCACCCACGATGGCAGCGGAGAAATCCGATCCGCCGCGACCGATGGTGGTCGTGATCCCGGCTTTATTGGCGCCGACGAAACCGCCCATCACCGGAATCTGGCCCGAATCAAGCAAGGGCCGGACGACCTCTTCGAGACGTTCGAGGGTTTCATCCAGCTGCGGCACCGCCTGCATGTAGGTGCTGTCAGTGACCATGACTTCGCGAGCGTCCACGTGCACGCTTTTCAGGCCTAACGCCGAAAATGCGGCAGCCACGATTTTGCTGGAAAGGATCTCGCCGAAGGACGCGACGTTATCGGTGGTGCGGGGAGTGATCTCGCCGACGGCGGAGATGCCGCGGAGAAGTTCGTCGAGCGATTCGAATTCGGCGCCGAGTTCGGAATGGAAATCGGTGAAGAGTGCGGTGCCGAGCAGTTCGCTGGCGGTTTCGTAGTGGCGCTCCTGCAGGGAACGGCAGAGCTTAAGGGCAGACTTGCGCTCGCCGGCTCCGGCGGCGCGAGCCATGGATAGCAAGGTATCGGTTACGCGAGCCATGGCGCTGACGACTACCACCGGGCGCTGTTCGATTCGGCCTTTTACGATGGAGGCGACGCGCTGGATGGCTTTGGCATGTTCGACGGAAGTGCCGCCGAATTTCATGACGATCATGGGTATGACAAGCCTCGGCGTAGCAATCTTCGGCGTGACAATCTTTGATGCGACAATCGCCGGCGCGAATTTCCGCGACCGAAATTCGAGGCACTATGAAAATATGGCTGGGATCTCAATCGAGATAACCCTTGGCCTTGAGTAGTTCGGCATTGAGCACGGCAGCTCCGGCGGCTCCGCGAATGGTGTTGTGGGAAAGAACGGTGAATTTCCAATCGAGCACGCCGCAGGGCCGCAACCGTCCAACCACGGTGGTCATGCCCGCACCCATATCGATATCGAAGCGCGGTTGGGGGCGGTCGTTGGCTTCCAGATAAACCACGGGACGCTCCGGAGCGCTGGGCAGCTTGAGCCGTTGAGGCTCGCCGCGGAAGTCATTCCAGGCAGCGATGATCTCCTCCGCCTTAGCTTTGGTTTTCAGGCGGATTGAGATTGATTCCGTGTGGCCGTCTTCTACCGCGACGCGGTTGCATTGGGCACTCATGGCGAACTCCGCGGGAATTATTCTTGTTCCGTTCACCCGGCCGAGAAGCTTCTGAGTTTCTTCCTGCATTTTCTCTTCTTCGTTGCGGATGTAGGGAATCACATTCCCGAGGATGTCGAGCGAGGCCACGCCGGGATAGCCTGCACCGCTGACGGCTTGCATGGTTACGGCCATAACGGCATCGAGCCCGAAGCGTTCTTGCAGTGGAGCGAGCGCCAGGACAAGGCCAATGGCGGAGCAGTTGGGATTGGTTACAACATAGCCGCGAGATTTTTTTCTCCAGGCCTGCGCGTCGATCAGCTTGATGTGTGCAGCGTTTACCTCCGGAATTATGAGTGGCACGTCACTCTGCATGCGGAGGGCGCTGGAATTCGTAATTACAGCGCACCCGGCTTCGGCGAAGCGGGGCTCCATCTCGGCGGCGATGGAAGCGTCCAAGGCGGCGAAGATTACTTTCGGAGCGCCGTCAGGAATCGCGGGAGAAACCTTCATGGCGGCGATATTGGCGGGAATGGGCGTCTTCAGACGCCAGCGCACGGCCTCCGCGTAAGTTTTGCCTTCCGAACGGTCGGAGGCGGCCAGCCATGCCACTTCAAACCAAGGATGGTTTTCGAGCATTTGGATAAAACGTTGCCCGACGACGCCGGTGGCGCCAAGTATTCCAATCGAAGTTTTGCCGTTCATGAGTAAAGGAAAATCAGTTGAGGAACATCATTCACCAGAAACAGGAATGCAGCTCAAATTCTACAACAGCCATCGCTTTGAAAGTCTGGACCAAAAGTAACCACGCCGGAATTGAGAGCAGATACTTACCGAAAGACAAGTGACGGATCTGTTTCTGTTCGGGAGACTGCCATTACTGGAGATCCCTTGTGCCGCTGGAGAAAGCTGGGGACTTCGGGATAACGCTTCGCGAATCAAGAGCAGACGAGACTTATTTCTTAACTCCCAGTTGTGTGCCCACAACATATTGGTCCAGCGGCCCGAACTTTCTTTTCTCGGCATAGAGCTTCCAGCGGCGGAAGACGATGCGCAGGCTGGCCATGACTGGAATCGAGAGAAAGATGCCCAGAATACCGGCGATTTCTCCTCCAGCCATTACGCCGAAGATCGCGGCCAGGGGATGGAGTTCCATGCTATGGCCCATGATCCGGGGAGAACTTACGTAGTCCTGGATAAGCCGCCATGCGCCCAGAAGGACGATAAGTACGAGCCAGTGGGGGAAGCCCGTCAGCAAGGCTACTCCGATGATAGTTACGGCGGCGACGAGGGGGCCAATCACTGGAATGAACTCCAGCAATCCTCCCACGGTGCTGAGCACGAAAGCATAGGGCACGCGCATGGAAGACAGAGTGATGCCGTAATACAGCAGGCTCATCCCCGCGAGCGTAAGCTGCGCGCGAATGAAATGCGCCAGCATTTGATTAAGGTCGTTAAGCACGCCCTGGAGGAGTTCACGCTGCGGGCGGGATTGAACCAGCCCGAGCAGTACCTGGCTGAAGGCTCGTCCATCTTTTAGAAAGAAGATGGAGAGCAGAGGGACGACGACCAGGAGCCAGGCTTGCTTGGCGACATCGGCGACGCGCAGCCCAATATCCTGCGCCAATTTTGCGATTTCGTTGCTGTGACTGGCAAGGTAATCGTGCATCAGGCCAACGACGCGAGAGTTCCAGCCGTGTTGTTTCTCGAGTTGATCGGCAATCTGGCCGGAGCTTAACTGGGTGATGGCGGGCAGGGATTGGCCGAGGCGCGCGCTTTCGCGGCCGATCCGCGGCCCCATCGAGATGAAGAAAACAACAATCAGGCCCAGCAGCAAAACATAGATGACGGCGATGGCCAGGCCGCGCCCGCGTAGAGGCTTTTCAAGGTAGGACACGAGAGGGCTCATCAGATAGGCGAAGAAGATCGCAAACAGGAAGGCGATCAGGGTTTCCCGCGCCACATAGAGAAAGCCCAGCCCAAGGGCGAACAGCAGCACAGTGGTAAGAACTCGAGCCGTACGTGCGTCTGTTACCGGCAAAATCTTGCTCCTGGCAAGTAAACTAGCAAGTCGAATTCAAGAGGACACTGATCGAGATCCGCGAATCATGAATCAGGCTGCCTCTTTGATCGGTCTCGGATCAGTCTCGTACTACTTGGGTATTATCCTCCGGGATGTCGACTCGGATCACCTTGAAGTGATCTTTATCGTCCACCCAAAGAGTCCAATTAAAAGCCTCGCCTTTTAGACTCAAGCGCAGCAATTCGCGTTCCGTATCGTGGACCGAGACTTTTTCCCGTCCGGTCAATTCCATGCGGACTCGAACCGAGGTGCGATCCTGGGGCACGAGAGCACCGAATTCTACCGGCCCTTGCTGGCATTTTAAATTCGAACCGTCGGTATGACAGTCGGCGGCCAGATAACGCCAGGCCAGGATTTCGCGCTGGATGAAGAAGTTGTTATCCAAGATCGCGGAAGTGTTGGGCATGAGAAAAGGCTGTTCGGCGGCCTTCGCGGACGGGGAAGTGGTGATTTTTTCCAGCAGGAATTCGTCCTTCGGGGTGACTGCGAGCGAGCCATTGCCATCGGTCCAGTCGTAGCGAATCAGCTCTCCATTGCCTGCCATCTCTAAGTCAGATTTCTGATTAATGCCGGGAGAATTGCCGGCACTCTGGAGTTGGGATTTCACGCTGCTGACGCCGTTATTCTGATGGATGCTGAAGGTTTCGGTCATCACGCGCTGGCCCCGAACGATCACGCTGAAAGTACCGCTATCGATCTCCGCACTGGTGGAGGGTTTTGAATTATCTTTCTTGTCTCCTGTTGCCGCCGCGAGCGGGCTGGCCGCAGTGGCGCAGATCGATACCACGAGTGTTCCCCGACGAACCCACCTGAGCCACTGCACTATGAATCTCCTTGGGACCGGTTTTGAGTGATGCCTCACAGATAAGCGTCTCACCGGGTTACATCCAACGTTGTGATTAATTCCGTGACAATCTGACCAATGTTTTTTCCGCCGGTTTCCTGATGCAGAGAAGCTTTCAGATAATACGGACGCCGCTTTTCGTAAAGCTCGCGAAAGGCTGACGAAGTGCTCAACATGGGTCGCTCGATTCCTTGCCGCTGCGCCTGCTCGGTGCAGCGGGTTAAGAGTTCCTCGATGCCAGCATCGAGGAAGACCGTTGTAATCCTGGCGTCATCGATCAAGCGCGCCGTGGGTTCATGGACAAATGCGCCACCGCCAAGAGCAATCACCCGCCTGCTCCCCGCGGCGACCTCGGCAAGCAACTCGCGCAGAGCTTCCTGTTCGGCGCGACGAAACTCAGCTTCGCCGGAGGCGCGAAAAATCTCGCCGACCGATCGCTGCTCCCGGCGTGCTACCCGCTCGTCCAGATCTTCAAAGGTCCATCCAAGCCGTTCTGCCAGAGCGTGGCCTACGCTGGTTTTACCAGCTCCCATGAATCCAACCAGGATTATGGCAGTTATCGGCAATTTATGGGATTGACTCTTATTGGGATTGTTTGTCAGCGCGTTTTCTGAGATGGATTTTACCACTGAAGGTTCGCAACACGACGGTCGAGGACATGGCCACGCGACCCATCGTACCTGCGAAGGCACGTCCCTTGTCGAGTGCGAATGAAGTGTGGATCTTTGGCTGAAGAGGAATGTCATCCTGAACTTCGCCGCGAACCGAGCGGGCACTCACGTCGGCGGACGTCCACTCAGGGATGGTGGCTTCAATATCGCCACTATGGCTGGTCAGGCGGTATTCTCCGCTGTTGCCAAAGTCCCCGATGTAGTTGATGCGCCCACTGGTGGAAACCACCTGCACCAGCGAACCGTTCACGCTGTTAAGGGTGACGGTTCCACTCAACGAATCCACCTCGACGTGGCCGTTCTTGATGTTATCCAGATTGACGGCGCCATTCATAGTTTTGACATGAACGTGAGCATCGGAGATGTCACGAACGTCAACTTCGGCTCCCGGACCTTCGAGGCTAACATCGCCGTGAAGCTTCTCGGCATGCAGGGATCCGGTGCTGGAGTGAAGCGTGATGCTGGCATCGGCGGGAACCATAATTTCGTAGTCGACGCGGCCAGATTGAGCGTCGGCTCCGGGAAGAAGGTGAGATTGAATATCGACGCGGTTTCCGCTCTGGTTGTTGTCCACCTCAACTTTGTCGGAATGGACTACAGCACTTACCCACACGGCGCCGTTGGTCGAGGGCTTCACGGAAACCGAGCCGTAAGGATTGACCACCGAAATCCCGGCGTGCGGACCCACGGCAAAGTGAAACTCTTTTTTGCTTTGTGCCACTACCACCGTGCCGGCCAGTAACACGCTCATGGTGACCCATTCTGCCGTACGTCTACTCCACATGCCCAGATCTCCAATGCTTGACTTGACGAATGCTTGACTGCGAAGGTGCGGAGTGGTGGTGGACGCGAGGCTCATTGGCTTAAGGACGGTCCATTGCCATCTCGAATAACATTGATTTCTGCTGATACGCGTCCATCAAGGATCGTCTGGCGTCGGGATCGTTCGGACTTTCGTTGACCGTGGCCTGCGCGTCCTGAATGGATTCGTTCACCCGCTTCAGATTTTCCTCATACTGGCTGCGCATGGCGGGTGGATTGTCGGCTACTTCCTGAATCAAGTCTTCGTCATTCAATCCAGCGGAGTTTTCAACCATTGGAGCCGTTTGCGGGACAACGATGGCTTCCTGAGTTCTGCTGCTGGGCAGCAATCCGCCGCGTTCCTGCAAGCCGACGAGAAGCAAGAGCATAGCGGCCGCGGGCACGAGCCAGCGTGCCGCACCCCATCGCAGGGCAAAGGCATGCGCTCTTGAGGTTCGATCGGTGGGTTGGGGACGGATCAGCCCTTCGTGCCGTAAGGCTATTTCAATGGAATTCCAAACTCTGGGACTGGGCTCATCGCAGGCTCGCAGCTGGTTCGCGGTAGCCACGATCAGATTCAATTCTTCGGCCAAGGCTGAACACTGTGAGCATTCCCGCAGGTGCGAGGTTTGTTCCACGGTGCTTCCATCATCTACTTCCGCCAAGCTCTGCTGCAGCTCAACGCAATTCATACAAGCTCTCCCCGAGTCTACTGCGCTTCTTCCCTTTTAGCGCAGTGTTAACGCCCCCGCCGAGGTTACCAATGTTCCTCGTCTACTTTCCAGTATTATCGTAATCCGTCAAGATTTTCCGGCCTTTTCAGCTCTATTCATCTTGAGCAGTTCGCGCAGTTTCATGCGCGCCTTGTGCAACTGCGACTTGCTGTTACCGATCGAACAACCGACCAGGCTGGCGATTTCATTGTGCTCGTAGCCTTGCACATCGTGCAAAACGAAGATCGTTCTATACCCCGGAGGCAGGTCGTTCACCGCCCTTTGCAACTGCAACCGGTCAATCGAACCCGATAAGGCAACATCGTCGGCCCCGAAATCCTTCCTGGGAGCATCGTCCTCGGTACTCTGAGTTGTTTCTTCCAGCGAAACCACCGGAAGACTCTTTTTACGAAGATGCATCAGAACAACGTTTACCGCTAAGCGATGCAACCAGGTCGAAAAAGCCGATTCGCCGCGAAAGGTTGCAATCTTGCGATAGAGCTGTAAGAACGCCTCCTGCGCTAAATCTTCGGCTTCAGCGGTATTCGCGGTCATACGCAAGCAAAGCGAATACACGCGTCTTTTATGCTTGTCGTAAAGCACCTGAAACGCTTGTGCGTCTCCCTGTTTGGCCCGGTCGATGACCTCAGCCTCACTTAGGTCGGTGCTGTTTTTCTTTTGTGGCTCGGTCAAATTAGCTGTTTCCGGCCGCACTCATTCGGATGCGGCTTAAGTCGCTTGTGTTGTACTGTTTGCGTCCCATGGACCAAAGTGTTCGGGTTTCGTAAATTCCACAATAACAGAGTATTTCTACCGAAGTTCGGATGCGCGAGAGGAGAGTTTCCAAATCGCGGCGCGCGGTACAAATCCTTTGCATTGGTGGGTTTGGATGCGCGATTACCATTGAACCGTAAACCCTTCTTGGGCCACAAAGTAGCAGCCATGCAGAAAATTGTATTTTTCTGGGCGGGAAAAATATGCTCAGGCCGCACGGTCGTAGCCCTTTTGGGGCGACCACCTTGGGGCCGAAATAGAAAATAACGCACGCCTCCAGGCTACCCGCTGGAAGCCAGTTCCTTTGCCCTCTGAGTGGCCTTCACGACCGCTTTGATCAGCGTGACCCGCAGTTTGCCTTCTTCGAGTTCGAGGATGCCGTCGATGGTGCAGCCAGCGGGAGTGGTTACCGAGTCTTTCAATTGGGCGGGATGATCGCCGGTTTCGAGCACCATTTTTGCCGAACCCATCGTCATTTGTGCTGCCAGCAAGGTGGCGACTTCGCGGGGAAGTCCCACTTTCACCCCCGCTTCCGCCAAAGATTCCAGGATGATGTAAATAAAAGCCGGGCCGCTGGCGGAGAGGCCGGTAACCGCATCCATGTGTTTTTCATCCACCACCACCGTTCTGCCCACTACGCTGAACAGGGAGCAGGCCAGGGCGATCTCTCCGGCGGTCACGTATTTTCCCTGGCACAGCCCGGTCATTCCGGCTCCCAGGGCGCAGGGAGTATTAGGCATTGCGCGAACCACGGCGGTCTTGGTGCCCAGAACACGTTCGATTTGGCCGGTAGAGACGGAAGCGGCAACCGAGATGATGAGCGCCCCGGGCGCGAGGTGCGAGCGAATCTCCTCCACCACTTCGTTTACCGTTTGGGGCTTCACGCAGATGAAGATGATATTCGCGCCCTGCACTGCTTTCGCGTTGTCGGTCCCGACCTTGATGCCCAGCTTCTCCGCAAGCGCGGCCACCCGCTCGGGATGGCGAACCGTGGCTCGGGTAAATTCTTTCGAGAGCAGACCTTCACGCAGCAGGGCCTGTAAGAGCATTCCGCCCAGTTTGCCCGCGCCGAGGACGGCGATTTTCTTCTTGCGAAGGTCAAGGTTAGGTTTGGACATCGACTGTTTTTCGACTGCCATGGTTCTTTGCCTTTCTCGCCAGGAGTGCCGGGGCCGCTGAAGATGTTCGACTGCGAATTCTCACAGGCAGTGTTTCATCCTTATATCATTTCGTCTTGCTATCTTCGCAGCGGGACGGTCCGGTAGCCGTCGGGCGAGAAGACTAAGAAACGCCGGGGAATCTGGCTGCCCTTGGCATGCGTTTCGCATCAGAGTGGGATGAATTTTCATTCCGCGCTCGAAATCGCCGCAACCCTGCCGTTTTACTTTCGCAAGCCAGCGGAGCCGATGCCTCCGCCGATCAAAGAGCCGCCTTCACCGATGGAGAATCCGGATGCGCCGGTGCGGGAGCCTGATCCCGAGGAGCCGGAGGAAATCTAAAGCTGGATTGAAAACCTAGCGAACAGCTTGACTGTGCGGATCCTGAAGAGCACACTGGAGATGCACATATGTCAGGCACACAGAGAGCACACATCTTAATTCCGAGCGATCTCTTGAAGGAAATCGACGCACTGGTGGGTCCTCGGGGACGCAGTGGTTTCCTGCTGGAGACCGCGCGCCAGGAAGTGCGGCGGCGAAAGCTGCTTCGATTTCTGGAGAGCGAAACTCCGGCATGGAGGGGCGAACGCCATCCAGAGATGGCAAACGACGCGGCAGCATGGGTGCGAGCACTGCGCAAGCAGAGTGATACCAGTTCGTCGAAAAAAAGCCGGAGGCGGTCCAGACCAATGGAGTCGAAGTCATCGGGGCGGACTTCCCGGCGAGAACGCGAGTAAGACCGGCTGCCGATATAGTCGCGATTGAACGAGGGTGAACCGATGCGACTGCTGCTCGACACTTCCGTCTTGATCGATACCTTGCGCTCACGCAGTGCACGCAGGCAATGGCTTGCTGCGATGATCCGTGAGGGCCATACACTGGCGACCTCGGCTCTCAATCTGGCCGAGGTCTATGCGGGCATGCATCCGGAGGAAGAAGCGCGCACAAAATCCTTCCTGCTATCACTCGAGTGTCATGAAATCACGGCGGGCGTAGCCGAGATAGCGGGCAAGCTCAAGAATCTTTGGGCGACGAAGGGACGTACAATCACGCTGGCCGATGCCTTGGTGGCCGCGGTCGCCTTACAACTGGACTGTACCCTTGCCACGGATAATCGAAAAGACTTCCCCATGCCCGAGCTAAAGCTCTACCCGCTTCCGCTGGAATAGATTCTCGATCGGTTGTAACTCGCCAACGAGGGCGCCGTCTTCAACGCCCTGAATGTTAGCCGTGATCCAGCGGTTGGGCTTATGCCGTCCTTGAAGTTGGAGCTTTTGATAATTGTCGGTGAGCGCCTCGGTGAAATCTCCATCCGGTGCTGCGACAGCGGTCCGCAGGGTGATCGCTTCCACAGACTGGCCGATCAGCGAGCGCATGAACTCAAGTTTTTTTTCTTCAGCCAAGTCGCGCAAGATTTTGTTGCGCACGCGGGCAACGGGGACTGGAACTTGATTCCGCAGCCTCGATGCCGGGGTTCCCGGGCGCGGGGAATAGGTGAAGACGTGCAGATAAGTAAATGGCAAAGTCTCGATCATGCGGCGCGTGGATTCAAACTCTGGTTCGCTCTCGCCGGGAAAACCTGTCATAACATCGGCGCCGATTGCGGCGGCTGGCATGGCGGCGCGAATCTTTTCGATCTTCTCGCGATAGTGCCAGGGGCGATACTTGCGATGCATGCGGCGGAGTACGGCGTCACTGCCGGATTGCAGGGGGACATGGGCGTGCTTGGCAATGCGCGGCGAAGATGCGACCAGATCGATGAGTTCGTCGCTCCAATCCATAGGCTCGACGCTGGAGATGCGGATTTTCTCGATTTGGGTTTCGCCCAGGATGCTGTAGATGAGCGTCTCAAAACTGCTGCTCCCCGCTAAGTCACGACCCCAGCGGCCCAGGTTGATGCCGCTGATTACAATTTCCCGGTAACCGGAATCGACGAGCGCATTGATTTGATCGATGACGCTATCCAGAGGAAGCGATCGGCTGTGGCCGCGCACGCTGGGGATAATGCAAAAGGAACAGCGGTTATCGCAGCCGTCCTGGACTTTGAGATTGGGCCGGGTGCGATCGAACTGGCTTGCGTCTGAGGGTTCGAACACCGGTGCGGCGAGGAGTTCGGTGTGCGCGAAAATGTCGGAGACGTGGATCCGGTTCTCAGTTCTCGGTTCCCGGTTCTCAGTCAGTGTGGCGAGAGGGACAAAACTGTTCGCTCTATCAGACTTTTCTTCGAGGATGATCTTGGCGAGTTCATGCTTGTGAGAGTTCCCGATTACGGCGGTGACGCCAGGAAGCGCGGCGATTTCCTCAGGAGCGCGCTGGGCATAACATCCGGTGACGACGATTTTCGCCAGAGGATTCTGCCGCCGCACGCGGCGGATGGTTGCGCGCGCATCCTGGTCAGCGGACGCTGTGACGGTGCAGGTGTTCAATAGAACGATGTCTGCCTGATCAACGCGGGCGGAAGCGAGACCACGAGCTTCGAATTGCAGGGCGATCGCGGCGCCATCGGCTTGGGTGGCGCGGCAGCCGAAATTCTCGACGTGATAGGTTGGCACCCGTTTATCGTAGCGCAAACGACGAAGTCCCGCGGATACATTTCCGGCACGCCAGCGAGCCGACGGTGGTGGCGACCTTGTATTGGTCCTCTTAAAGGAGGTCCGGATTACGCAGAGGCGGTGTTTCTTTTCTGGGTAAAGCACTCCCGGCACAGAATGGGCCGGCCCTGGGTCGGACGAAAAGGGACCGTGGTGGCTTTACCGCACTGCGAGCAAGTGGCACGGGTTTCCACGCGAGTAGAGTGCCGGGCCATACCGGGTGCTTGTGGTGTGGAAAGAACCGCTACCCGCTTGGACTTGCAATTCTTGCAGCGCTTGGGTTCGTTGCGGAATTGTTTGTCGTGAAAGAAAAGTTGTTCCCCGGCGGTGAAAATGAAATCAGCACCGCAATCGATGCAGGTAAGTACCTTGTCCTGAAATTCCATTGAGGATGGCTCCCATGTTCCCGTGCGGCTCACGCGACGCGCGGGGAAAGCGCTGGCGCAAGCCGACACAAGCTGTATACAGATCCCCCCTCAAAACTGCCCCTGGACTCGGCCCGCCACGCACCTGGACGGCGCGTGGATACTGCTTTTACCGACTAAATGCCGAATAAAACCTGACGTGTATGATTCGATTCCCGCATGCAGCTCGATTTGCTGGGGGGCAGACCGAGCAGGGTCGCCCCGGGAGGGGGACGACCCTTTACTGCGATTACACTCCTTCAAACGCTGCGCGTTTGAATTTAGTTTCCTGCAAAAATGCCACTTAACTATTCTGCCTCTTTGCGAACCTTTTTGCGGGCGCGCTTGCGAGCCAGTGCTGCCTTTACGCGCTTTTTCTCGCCGGGCTTCAGGTAAAACGAGTGGCGTTTAACCTCTTTAATAATGTCTTCCTGCTGCACCTTGCGCTTAAAGCGGCGCAGAGCGTTTTCGAGGGACTCACCCTCTTGCAGTCGAATTTCCGCCAAACTGACACACCCCCAAACCCGTCCGGAAGGACGGTATTGTTATTACAAGGAATTACGGGGAAGTCAAGTAGACAGTGGGAAAAAAGTTGCAGATATGGTGCTGATCTTACCTAAAGTGATTAATTAAGTGTTACACCACCAGACTGAACCGGCTCTTTCCAAGCGCAGAGTTTCGTGAGTCAGAGGCTCAAACACAGAGGACACAGGGGCCACAGAGGGGGACGTCACTGGAGTTTAAAGAGACCAGATGGCCTTCCTACTCCTTACTCGAACTGCAGCATTACGATCTCCGGGTTCGACCCCAGGCGAAGTGGAGGACCCCAGGTTCCGGCTCCGCTGGAGGTGAAGACTTGCATTTTGCCGATGCGGCTCAGGCCGTAAACGAACTGGCGGTACATGCGGCGCGCCATCCAGCTCCACGGGATGTACTGACCGAGATGGGTATGACCGGAGAGCTGTAGCGAAACCCCTGCGGCTTCGGCGATAGCAGGATGATCGGGGGCGTGAACCAGCAGAATGCTGGGGCGATCACGATCAAGGCGAATGCTTTGGAGTACAGAGGCGAGTTCGGGCGCGTTGGCCGCGTGGCGATAAGGAATGCCGACAATTTGCAGGCCGTCGGCTTCGACTTTTTCGTTGGTGAGCACGCGAACGCCGGCGGCCGAGATGGCGTTGAGATATTTGCTGTCGTCCCCAAATTGCTCGTGATTTCCGGCAACAAAAAAAACCCCCTGCGGCGCGGTCAGCTTGCTGAGCGGCTGGGCGGCGAGGCCCGCGTCGATGGCCGTGCCATCATACAAATCACCGGCAATGAAGATTGCGTCCGGAGCCTCACGCACTATCTTGGCAACCATGCGCCGCATAAAGCTGCCATTGCGCACATGGCCGAGGTGCAGATCGCTGATGAGCACCGCAGTGCGTCCGCGCCAGGCGGGCGGCAAGTTTGCAAGCTGAATCGTGGCTCGGGTCACGCGGGTCCAGCTCGCGTTGAAAACTCCATAGACGCCGACCAAGAGCGCAGTTCCAAATAACCACTCAACCAATCTATGAAAGTCGAGGTTCAATCCCGCGACGCGCGCCCCTGCAAAGAGGATCCAGGAAAAAATCGCGGCGAAGAAAAGGAAGCTCAGTAGTCCTAACCAGACAGCGGCGGCGCGGTAGAAGGCGCGCACAAATGCATTGGTATAACGAAAAGCCAGCAGGGAAGCGGTCACGAAGCTAATGGATAAAAGGGCGAAGACCAGCTTGACCCAGAATTCACCGTGGCCGCGGCTGACGGGAGAAGAAAAAGTCCAAGTCTTATAGAGAAAGAAGTGTGCCGCCAATAGAACGGACTGAACGATGAGGACGAACCTTGCTATACGTCGCAGATGCATGAAGGGTTAGATTCTCCAACCAGCCATTCGGATTGTTGCCTTAACTTGGTTAGAATTACACGAAGATGATGCCAAAAAATATTCGCCGTTATTCGATGCCGCGTTCTTGTCGCGCGGGGAAGAAAATCGCTCAAATCGTTGCGCTCCTATTGGTTGCAGGCCTGATCTTGTGGGCGCAGCCGGCAAAACCTGCTCAACCGGCGACACCAACACTGCCGAATCAAGCCCCTTCGCCGCAAACTGCTTCACTGGCGAACGCCCAAATGACGGCGAATAACCTGCCGGAATTGCAAATCGATGGTACGACAGTGTTGCATCATTTGAATCAGGTCATTAGCTGGTACCGGCGTGCAACCACAGGCATCCAGACTGTGGGGCAGCCTAGCGATGGCATTTATCAGGACAACACGCAAAATCTGGGAACCGAGGTGGTGCGGCTCGCATTTCAATCGGCAAGGGCTGAGGCCGAATTGATGAAAGCGCAGGAAAAGGCGGGAACGCCGAACTCAGCCTCGGGGAGTTCGCCCTCCGGGCAGACCACCCAGCAGCAGAATCTGGTGCAGATGGAAGCCAAGACTGCGGCGCAGATCGATCAGTTGCAAAACCAGATCCAAAGTCTGGACCAGCAGATTCAGAAAGCGCCGGCGGCGCGGCGCAGTGCTCTCATTTCTCAGCGGGATGCACAGCAAAGCGAATTAGAGCTGCAGAAGGCACTCCTGGATGCGGTCCAGAAGATGGCGTCTTTTGTGGAAGCAAACGGGGAGATCGCCGGAGGGCTGGAAGGGGGAATCAATCAACTAGCCCGATCCATTCCGGAGGTTCTGGGATCGCCTGCCGACAATTCGAACGCCAAGAAAACTGCCGCGGCGCCTGCGTCAGCGTCTTCCAAGCCATCACTTGCCAGCTCCGGCGGCCTGATCAGCGAGGCCATGACGCTCTATGACTACATGAACGCCGAGCGCCAAATCAGCGATGTATTGAAACAAAGCAGCTATACGCGCGAAGTCGCAGACCATTTGCGCGGGCCCCTGCGCGATGCGATGCGAGCGACCATTCAACAGGGCCAGCAGCTTGCCAATCAGGCGCCTTCCACCGATCCGGCGCAGATTAAGGTGCAGCGCCAGCAATTTCAGGAGCTGACCGACCGCTTTAAACAACTTTCCGGCGCCTTGCTGCCGCTGAGCCAGGAAATCATTGTGCTCGATGACAGCAAGACGAATTTGAACGAGTGGCGCGACTCGATTGGACGGGAGTCGAAATACGCGCTCCGTGCCGTGCTCAGCCGGGTGGTTCTGATTTTCCTGGCACTGGCGGTGATTCTGGTTTTATCGGAAGTCTGGCGGCGTATAACGTTCCGCTATGTGAGCGAACCGCGCCGCCGGCGGCAGTTTCTGGTCATGCGACGCGTGGTGATCGGTTTCCTGATTGTGGTTGTGCTGGTGCTGGGCTTCGTGAGCGAGTTTAGTTCTCTGGCGACGTTTGCAGGATTCATCACTGCGGGCATTGCCGTGGGATTGCAGGCCGTCCTGCTTTCGGTTGCGGCATACTTTTTCGTGATCGGGCGTTACGGGATTCGCGTGGGAGATCGCATCAGTATTGCCGGCATAACCGGAGACGTGGTCGATATTGGGTTGGTAAGACTTTATTTGATGGAATTGGGAGGGAGCGGACTGGATTTTTATCCCACTGGACGCATTGTTGTGTTTTCCAATTCCGTTCTCTTTCAGGCGGGTACGCCACTGTTCAAGCAGATTCCGGGAACGGAGTATGCCTGGCACGAAGTGGTAGTGATCATCGCGCTAGGCGGAAACCATAAAGACGCGCAGGAAAAGCTGGTGAGCGCCGTTAACGCAGTCTATTCGAAATATAAACAGGAGATTGAACGCCAGCACTCGGCAATTGAGCGCCGCGTCGATATTCAGATCGGCCTGCCGCAGCCCGAAGCTCACCTTCAATTTGCCGATACCGGGGTTGAATTGTTGGTGCGCTATCCGGTGGAGATTCGAAAAGCACCCGAGATTGACGAGGAGATGACGAGAAAGGTTCTGGAGTTGATCGAAAGCGATGCGGCGATGAAAGCCGCAGTTTCGGGCAACCCGAAAATCCGATCCACGGTGAAGGGATGAGCGGTCCATCTCCGCGCGAGCCGCATCCAATCAACTCATTCTATGGCGGGTTTTGAAAAAGAAGAGATCGCGGAGCCGGCGGGATCGAGCGAATCTGGACACAGTCCCTTGCAGCGTTTCTCTCACGCATGGCGGGCGTTGCGCCATCGCAACTTTAAGCTGTTTTTCATCGGGCAGAGCATTTCGCTGATCGGAACCTGGATGACCCGGGTGGCAACCAGTTGGCTGGTCTACCGGCTGACTGGGTCTGCGCTGCTGTTGGGATTGGTAGGATTTGCCGGGCAGATTCCTACATTTTTATTGGCTCCTTTTGCCGGGGTTCTGGTTGACCGGCTGGACCGGCGGAAGATGCTGGTGTGGACACAGGCGCTCGCGGGATTGCAGTCGTTGGCGCTGGCAGGGTTGACGATCGGTAAAGTGATCAATATTCATGAGGTGGTTTGGCTGAGCGTGATGCAGGGGTTAATCAATGCCTTCGATATGCCCGGCCGGCAGGCGTTCCTGGTGCAGATGGTCGAGGACAAGCAAGACCTGGGCAACGCTATCGCGCTGAATTCTTCCATGGTGAATATGGCGCGGCTGGTGGGGCCGGCGCTGGCGGGAATTGTGATTGGGTCAGTAGGGGAAGGTTATTGTTTTCTGATCGACGGCCTCAGCTACCTTGCGGTGATTGCGTCCTTGCTTATGATGAAAGTGAAGGTCGCGGCGGTGAAGCGCGCGACGACTTCGATGGTGCAGCAACTCAAGGAAGGCTGGACCTATGTGCGAGGATTCGCGCCGATCCGGACGATTTTGCTGCTGTTCGCATTGATCAGCCTGATGGGGATGCCGTTCATGGTGCTGATGCCCATCTTCGCGGCGCAAGTTCTGCACGGCGGGCCGCATACGCTGGGATTCCTGCTGGGAGCTTCGGGAGTGGGAGCGTTGATCTCTGCGATTTCGCTGGCAATGCGTAAGACGGTGCGGGGGCTCACGACCATGATCCAGATCGCAGCGGTAGTGTTTGGTGCTGGATTGATCGGGTTTGGCTTGTCGAGGTTTTTTCTGCTCTCTATGTTTCTGATGCTGATTGTTGGCTTCGGCATGATGCAAGGGTTGGCGGCGAGCAATACCGTGATTCAGACATTGGTGCCAGAAGACAAGCGCGGCCGGGTGATGAGCTATTACACCATGGCTTTTGTAGGGATGGCTCCGTTTGGAAGTTTGTTGGCGGGGACGCTGGCGCACCATTTGGGAGCGCCACACGCGGTGATGATTACGGGAGCGTTTTGCCTGGCGGGATCGGCGTGGTTCACGACCCAACTGAAATCGATCCGGCAGGTGATGCGGCCGATTTATATCGAGATGGGAATTATTCGCAGCGAGTTATCGCCGGCGATGGAGGATCAGGCGGGAAGGTGAACTCGATCTAACTTGGCGTAGTTTGCGGGTAATTCTCGCCTCCTCCGCTAGCGCCGCAATTTCACTGTAAAGATTCTTGACGATCCGCCGATGATCACTACGGTGTGACTCTCTCCAGCAAAGCAATTGCTGCGTCCGCGCTGGTAATCCTTGTCTGTATTGGCGTGCTTTCATTCCGGAGTGAGGTCCGCAACGAGCGAGACCGGGAGTGGGTGACCCATACGCTACTGGTGGTCGAGAAGCTGCAGGCGGTTCGCATCGATATTACCCAGGCGGAAACCGGACAGCGCGGCTACATGCTCACGGGGCAGGATCGATACCTGGGACTATACCAAGCGGGTGTGATGCGGGTTCGTCGCGACATGGCGGAGTTGCCGGACCTGACTGCGGACAATCCCGCGGAACAAGGAGCCATCCAACGGTTAAAGCCACTCATTGAATCCCGGTTGACTGAGTTGGCCGACGGAATTGAGGTGCGCAGGCAGAGTGGTCTGCTGGCGGGGGTGGAGGCGGTAGCGCATGGAAATGGTGGTGATATGTGGATGGAACTCATCGCCGCACAGATTGCCGAGATGCGCCGTACGGAGGCCCGGTTATTGGCGGGTCGTTTACAGACGGCTGCGGCCAGCACACGGAAAATAAAGGCCGCGATTGTTGTTGGCAACACCCTGGCCATTCTTATTCTGTTGATCAAGGGAGTTGTAATTCAACGGGAAACGGGCAAACGAAATCTTGCGGAACGCGGGCTGCAGCAGTCGAACGAGAGGCTGGAGCGCCGGACTTCAGAGCTCTCCGATACCAATATTGAGCTGGAGAGTTTTACCTACTCGGTCGCGCACGATTTGCGGGCTCCGCTGCGGCACATTGCCGGATACGCGGGGGTGCTGGTGGAAGATTACGGGGCTAATCTCGATACCAAAGGCCGGGGCCATCTGGAGAAAATCAGACTCGGCGCGGAAAAAATGGGAAGGTTGGTAGATGATCTGCTGAGTCTCTCAGGGATTGGAAGACAGGAGCTTACCTTACAGAACACTTCGCTGGATGCTTTGCTCCAGCAGGTTTTGGGGGAACTGGCGCCGGAGTTCTTTGGGCGTGAGCTTGAATGGCGTATCGGCGCGCTTTCCAATGCGGAGTGCGATCCGGGATTGATGAAGCAGGTATTTGTAAATCTGCTGTCGAATGCCGTGAAGTACACAGGGAAGCGGGAACGGGCAATCATTGAAGTGGGCGAGATGATGCGGGACGACGAACGGGTGTTATTCGTTCGCGACAATGGTGTGGGGTTCGAGATGCAATATGCAGGAAAGCTCTTTGGGGTGTTTCAACGATTGCACAAGGCGACGGATTTTCAGGGTACGGGAGTGGGTCTGGCGATTGTGCACCGCATTGTTCGCAGGCACGGCGGGCGGATTTGGGCGGAAGCGGAGCCCGATCGAGGGGCGACGTTCTTCTTCACCCTCGGATTGCCGGAGAACGAAGCGAGCCAGCCGACAGAAGTGCCGCAGGACGAGGTGATGCATGTCTAATCTTGTAGAGATCTTACTGGTGGATGACAGCCCGGAAGATGTGGAGTTGACGATCCGCTCTTTGCGCCGGTCCAAGATCGTGAATGATATTTTTGTCGCGGAGGATGGGGCGGAGGCTCTGGATTTTTTATTTTGCCGTGGGCAGCACAGCAACCGAACATTTTCCGATCTTCCAAAGCTGATTCTGCTCGACCTGAAGCTTCCCAAGATCGATGGCCTTGAAGTGCTGAAGGCCATTCGGGCGGATCCGCGAACCAAAGCAATTCCGGTGGTGGTTCTAACCTCGTCCAAGGAACAGAGAGATTTGATTCAGAGCTACGACCTGGGTGTGAATGCTTTTGTGCAGAAGCCGGTCGATTTTGAGCAGTTCGGTGAAGCGATCCGGCAGATTGGGATGTTTTGGATGCTGGTCAATCGCGCCCCCCCGTACGGAGCGTTTCCGAGTAGCAAGGCGCAGGGAGCGTGAACGTTCCGGCCGATCCCAGTCCTAGAAAATAAATTTCAGGCCGAATTGAATCTGCCGTGGCGCGAACGCGGCGGTGGGCTTTAGAAAGTTGTGTGGTTGCTGGTAGTAACCGGGGTAGGGAAGTCCGTTGGCGTAGACGGAGTAGGGCGTGAAAGTGGTGGCCTCGGCGGTGAGGCCATCGGAGGTGATGACGACGCGCTGGTTGTCACGATTGAGCAGGTTAAAGGAGTCGGCGCTGAACTCGAGACGGCAGCCTGGTTTGATCTGGATTTTACGCACGACGCGGAGATCGGTTGAGGCGTAATCAGGCCCGGTGAAGGCGTTGCGGCTGTAGCCCGGAAGGCGGTCATTGTCGTCATTGCCGTCCTGGTTGGGATCACCGGAAACCGTGGCGTTGACGGGGCGTCCGCTGCCGGCGGTGACGATGCTCGAGATTTTCCAGTCATTAAAAATGTGACCCAGAAGCTCTTGCCCGCGATGGAAGAGGCGAGGTTCAGCGGAGAAGGCAGCGACGAAGCGCTGGCGCTGGTCGGTAACGCTGGGGCCGCGCTCGGCGTTGGGGTCGTAGGAATTTTGCACTTCCGCGGGTTCTCCGGCGACGAGAGCGTCCTGGCCATCGTCAATGGCCTTGGCGAAGGTGTAGGAGAGCCGGAGATATGTCCCGCGAGAAACGCGTCGGTTGATGGAAAGGGTTGCGCCGTTATAGACGCTGGAGGCGGCGCTCTGGAATTCGTCGATCGAGCCCAACTGGGCGATCGGCCGGCCGAGCGGGTTGATGCATGGGGGAAAAGGGCAGGTAAGCGAAGAAGCAAGCTGCCAGGTGGCGAAGGAATCGACTGCGTAATAGCCGTTCTGGAAAATCGAGCCGGTGGAGTCGAAGAGCGGATAGGTTAACGGTTGGGGCTGGGGAAGATTGACGTCGAGTGCGCGGATGAGGTGTTCGCCATGCACATAGAGATAAGAAACGGCGATGGTGGTGTGGCTGGCGACTTCGCGCTCCAGCGTGAGACTGGCTTGCTGCACCCGGGGAGTGACAAAGTTCGGAGCGAAGGCGGAAACGTCGTTGGTGACGCCCTGGGTGAAGCCAGGTGGAAGATTGCAGGAAGGAGCGGTCACGGCGCAGCTTACGAGCGGATTGGGATAGATGGGAAACGCTGAATGGCCGTTGTAGGGAAGGTAGTAGTCGGAATTGTCGAGAAAAACCTGAGCATCGGTGATGCCGTTTTCGGTGGCGATGGCCGAGTTGTAGATTTGCGGAATACGAACGTAAAAAATTCCATATCCGCCGCGAATGACCAGGGGATGATCTTTGCCGATGGAATAGGCGAGTCCGGCGCGCGGGCCGAAGTTATGGGGATTGTAGGGAACTTTGCCGGCGGGCGGGAACAGCGGGTTGGATAGAAGTCCGGCGGTGGTGAAAGTTTGCAGGTCCCAGCGCACGCCAAGATTGATGGCGAGATGGTTGGTAACACGGATGGTGTCCTGGGCGAAAGCGGCGTAGTCGTTGCTGTTGGGGTTCGAAGAAGCCGGGCCGAAGTTTTGCAGATAGTATTTGGGATCGGCATGAGCGTAGGCACGGAGCGGAGTGAGAGGTAGTCCGGCTTCCTGCGGCTCGAAGCTGAAGGGGTTGACTTTTATTTCGTAAAAGAGATATTCGCCGTTCTC
The DNA here is from genome assembly GCA_963833875.1 of uncultured Acidobacteriaceae bacterium. GTDB lineage: Bacteria > Acidobacteriota > Terriglobia > Terriglobales > Acidobacteriaceae > Sulfotelmatobacter. The sequence goes on along the minus strand of CAWHZM010000004.1, from coordinate 2,847,149 downwards.
CTGGCTGGGAAAGAAATCGTAAATCCAGGTGATGAGCGAGTCGCCGCCGAACTTGAAGGAGTGGCGACTGGTATCGTAGCTCAGAGTTTCGGCAAGCTGGGCGCGGTGTTCGCGCGTGGCGCGGGGGAGCAGGTCGGAGCGGCCGATGCCGTCGATGAGGTCGTTGATCTTGATCAGGGTGTTGTTGGTGTTGGTGTAAGACTGCCGCAGGTCGCGGGAGAACTGGGCGCGAAGGTGGCTGATAAGCCGCGAGGTTATGCTCGACGTTAATGCTGCCGAGCCGGTGTCGGTGGAGACAGTTTCCTCGCCGTTGTTGGAGATCGAATCGTAAGTGATGGGGCTGGCGGGGTCGAGGAAGACGTTATTCGATCCCCAATAGCGCGAGGAATTGTAGCGCAGGGCGAGCTGGTTGCGGGGTGAGAGATTAATATCCAGCTTGGTATAGGCAGCGTTCCCAATCTGCGCGGCAGGGTAGGGTCCGGCGAGTGAATTGAGCTGCGCGGCGGCGGCGAAAACCAGAGCCTGATCGCTGGCCTCGTAATCCCCGGGAGAGTAAGGACCGGTGCCAGCCTGAGGTTGAACTACCATCGATCCGTTGAGAAACTCAACCACGTCGGGAACGTGGATGTAGTGCTGGTCGAAGCCACCGAAGAAAAAAATCTTATTCTTTCTGATGGGGCCGCCGAGCGTGGCTCCGCCTTGCTGCTGGCGGCTGTGCGGCTTGAAGGTAAGAAAGGGATCGGCGGCGCCGAAGGCGCTGTCGCGAATGTAATAGAGCGCGGTCCCGTGCCAGTGATTCGATCCCGATTTGGTGACGACATTGACCACGGCACCGCCAGCGCGTCCCATCTCGGCGCCGTAGGAATTGGTGGAGACGCGGAACTCTTGCACAACTTCATTCGAAAACTGGTAGGGCGTGCGATAGAGGCCGCGGGCCTGGGCAAAGAAAGCGTTGTTGAAGTCGCCGCCATCGACCAGAAAGCTGTTCTGGAATCCGCGGAGGCCGCCGAAGGAAAGGTCGCCGTTGGTCGAGGAGGTGAGGCTGCGAGGATCTTGCGTGACGCCGGGCGAGAGAAGCATCAGATCGGAAAATCGCCGGCCATTGAGCGGAAGATCGGCGATGGCGCGTTCATCGAGCAACGTAGAAACGCCGCTAGGGGTGGTCTCGACGAGCTTCGGCGCACCGGAGACGGTGATGTTCTCCTGGGGGCCAGCTATGGTGAGATGGAAGTTGAGTTCGGCGATACCTCCTACATCCAGATGGAGTTGGGGCGTGATCTGCGGTGACATTTTTTCGGCGCTGACGCGTGCAGAGTAGTTTCCCGGTGGCAAGAGGTCCAGAACGAACCGGCCATCGGCGTTGGAGGTCGCGGCGTAGCGCATGCCGGTAGAGGAGTTGACGAGAACGATGGAAGCCTGAGCAATGCCAACCCCTGTTGGATCGAGCACGAGGCCACGGATTGCGCCGGTAGCGGCATCCTGCGCGAGAACGGCCGGCACCGCTAGCAGTGCCACTAACAGGACCATTAATAAGGAGCAAGCCAGAACACGAATCATCAGATTGCAAGCCAGTGATTTTAAGACACGCGGCATCGAGTCCCACCTTGAATGGGGATGAGGCTCGGAGGGATGTTTCTCGCACGGCTTTACCGGGAGCCATGCAAGAAATTCGGCGGGAGAGTGCCGGAGCTCAGCTGAGAAGCACGCCTCCGGCGTCTTTCCCGAGGAATTGGGGGAAAACCAAGATCTGTATAGCATGGGAGCGGGGAAAATGAGTGTGATGGCGGGTGGTTATTTTGGGATTGATGCAGAAATGGGAAGATGGTCTTGCGACTGGCCGGTTAATTCGTGGTTCGTGTCGGGGTTATATCTATGCGAAGCTATTGCGCTGGGAATGCTCCCCGGAAATGAGGACTAACTAAATTGCAGCTCGCGCTGGTTCGCCATGGGGAGACCATCTGGACGGCTGAGAACCGTTACGCCGGCAGCACGGACATTCCGCTCAGTCCTCGCGGTCAACAACAGGCGGAGCAGCTTGGCAAGTGGGCGGCGAGAGCCGGCCTTGATGGCATTTGGGTGTCGCCTTCGCTGCGAACGCGGCAGACGGCGACGCCGGCAGAACGCGCCACTGGTATCGCGGTGCGCGTCGATGCGCGGCTGCGCGAGATTCACTACGGTCAAGGGGAGGGCCTGACCCTGGAAGAAATGGCGCAGGCTTTTCCAGAGAAATTTGCCGGTTATCAATCCGATCCGGTTGCTCACCACATGCCGGGCGGCGAAGATCCGCGGGATGTGGCGCAGCGGGGCTTCGAGTGCTTCAGCGAGATTGAGAGAACTTATCCGGAGGGACGCGTCCTGGTGGTTTCTCACAATACTTTGATCCGGGCTACTCTTTGCCGCTTGCTGGGCTTGCCGCTGTCGCAGTATCGTGCCGCGTTTTCCAGAGTTGGCAACGCCGCGCTTACCGAGATTCAGCTGAAAAATGGATGTGCGTCTCTTCTCTATTTCAATTTGCCGCTCGATCCCGGCTACCCGGAAAAAGTGGATGACGAGGGCAGAAGAGCTGTCTAGAATCTCAACTCTTCGGTAGAGGAGGAAGTGGAAGCTTCTGCTGAATACCGGAACCTTCAACGATGGTGTAGATGAAATCCGCGGGGACGTCGCGCAAGGTTTCGGTTTCGCCGTTCGGCCAGCGGATGGTTAGCTCGTTCATTTTGGCATTTGTACCCAACCCGAAGTGCAGCCGCAGATCGTTCTGCGACAGATAACTGGCTCCGCCACGCACTTCGTCTAACTGCGAAAACGTACCAGCCTTCACGGTGACGCGCGCACCGATGGCGGCTTTGTTGCTTTTGGTTCCGACCAGCTTGAAGAGAACACGGTGATTCGTGGTGACCGCGCGGTTGATCAGAAGGGAGGGCGGCTCGCCAACATTAAGGACGACTATATCGATATTGCCGTCATTCTTGATGTCTCCAAAAGCCGCGCCCCGCCTGGATTGCGGCGGCATGTCGGCGAGAGCGGCCGAGACATCGTCAAAGCTTCCATCGCGGTGGTTGCGAAAAAGCAGCATTGGCTGGCGATAGGCACTACTTGTCCCAGCAACTTCATCGGCCTGGGGATAGACGTGGCCGTTGGCGATGAATAAATCGAGCCAGCCGTCGTTATCCATGTCGAAGAAACTTGTGCCCCAGCTCACGAAGGGATAGGTCGGCTTCTGCAATTTGGCGCGTAAGGTGACATCAGCAAAGTCGTCTTTGCCAAGATTGTGATAGAGCGCCGCCCCCTGTTCAACAAAGTTGGTGACGATCATCGATAAGCGGCCCTCGTGAAGATAATCGCCCCAGTCCACGCCCATCGAGCCTTGCTCCAGGCCATCGCCGCTGAGGGCGACGCCATCGAGCAAGCCAACATCCTCGAAGGTTCCATTGTGCTTGTTGCGGTAGAGAAAGTTCGGGCCGGCGTCGTTGGCGACATAGAGGTCCGGCCATCCGTCGTTGTCGTAGTCACCCCAGGTCGCGCCCAAGCCGTAGTAATGGTTGGGATCGTCGACGCCGGCTTTCCTGGAAACTTCTTCGAAGGTTCCATCGCCCCTGTTGTGGAAAAGCAAATCCGATTCTCCGGGCATGCCCCAGGGCCCGCACTGCACCAGAACTCCTTTGTAGCGGCAGAAGCGAGAATCGTTGCCAAATTGTGGCAGGTTGTCGATGTCGACGTGAACGTAGCGCGAAACAAAGAGATCGACGTGGCCGTCGCGATCGTAATCCGCCCAGGCGGCGCCGGTGCTGAAGCCACCAGCGCCCACTCCGGCCTTTGCGGTTACATCTTCAAACTTGCAGTTGCCCAGGTTGTGATAGAGGACGTTGCCCCCGAAGCCGGTTACGTAAATATCCTGCAAGCCGTCGTTATCGTAATCGGCGACGGCGACCCCCATGCCCCAGCCCTTATGAGTTAGCCCGGCGGCCTTTGTGATATCGGTGAAATGTGGGTCGCCATCATTCATGACGGCATCCTGATGGTAGAGGGTGATCATGAGGTCGCCGCCCGCGCGGTAACGTGGCACGGTGGAACCGTTTACGGTGATGATGTCGAGCTTTCCATCATTGTCGCAGTCGATCAGGCCAACCCCACCGCTCATGGATTCCACGATGTACTTTTTGTCGGGAGAAGAAATGTGCGAAACGGTCAGGCCGGCTTTTGAGGCGATGTCTTCAAAACGAGGGAGGGACGCTGGGCTGGCAACGGACTTCGGAGGGATGACTTGAGCCACAGCCATCGAGGTCAGCAGACTTCCGACGCAGAAAGCGAGGAGGAATCTCATGCAGGAAGACGATTATACCGCGAGGATTTTCGTGTGCCGCGCAAGGGCGCAGCCACAGCAGAAAACTTTACCGAGATGGGACGCGGAAGGACATCGAATCAGATTCCGAAGTTAAGATTGGCCGGGCGTCGGATAGACTAAAGCCAGTCCCTTGTGGAGAAAGCAGAGATGCGAAACAGACATCTGGCGGAAGGTCTGGCAGCTGCGACTGTGCTGCTGTGCGGCGGTTTGCTGGCGATGGGGCAAACAGCGGTGCTGGCGCATGGGCCAAATGCACTCCCGGCGGCAGAGGCTTCGATTGCGAATACGCATCTAACCATTGACCAGGTGGTGCAGAGGCTTCAGCAACGGAACGCCGAGCGAGCCGCGGCGCTGGAGCAGTACGAATCCACCCGCGATTATGGAATGCAGTATCGCGGCTTTCCCAGCAACCGTGACGCGGAGATGGTGGTCCACATGGCCTACCGGGCTCCAGATTCGAAGGAGTTCAGTGTCGTTTCGCAGAGCGGGCTTAAATTTATCAATGAACATGTCTTTAAAAAACTGCTGGAGGCAGAACGTGAAGCGGCAGCCAATCCGGAGAGCCGCCGCCGTTCCGCTCTGACGGCGGAGAATTACGAGTTCACGATGGCCGGGCACGAATCGTCGCCGGACGGCGGACGGTATATTTTGGATCTTGTTCCCAGGTTGAAGAGCAAGTTCCTGTATCGCGGGAAGATTTGGGTTGATGATAAAGATTTTGCAGTGGTTCGAATCCAAGGCGAACCGGCAGTGAATCCGTCTTTCTGGATCAAGAAGACCTCGATCGAACACACCTACGCAAAAATGGGAGAATTTTGGTTGCCCGTGGAAAATCGCACGGAGAGTTTAATTCGGCTCGGCGGTGTGGCCCATCTCTCGATTGAATACAAGGACTACAAGATTTTGAAATCGGAAACGTTGGCCGGGGTCGCAGGCGTGCCGACGAAATAGCATCGCCTGATTCCTTCTGGCTTCTTGTCCGCTCGGCTTTTCTGGGTGCATAACAGGGACCACGCCTGAACTCCTGTAGTATGGGTAGCCTTAGCGCCTCGAGGCGTGCCCATGAAGCTAAACTCGTATTTGTTGAAGAGCACCATCGTCGCGGCCCTTGGTGGGTTGCTCTTCGGGTTCGACACCGCCGTCATCTCCGGAACCACGCGCAATCTCACCGAGGTCTACCATCTCACTCCGAATCTGCTCGGGATTACAGTCGCCGCCGCGTTGATCGGCACCATCCTGGGGGCGATGCTCGCCGGAATCCCCGGGGATAAATTTGGACGCCGCGACAGCCTGCGGGTGATGGCCGTGCTTTACGTGGTTTCGGCGCTCGGATGTGCCTTTGCCTGGAACTGGACTGCGCTCGTCTTGTTCCGATTCATCGGCGGACTGGGCATCGGCGGCTCCTCCGTCCTGGGCCCGATGTATATTGCGGAAATCGCGCCCGCCAACTGGCGAGGGCGACTGGTTGGGGTTTTCCAATTCAATGTTGTGTCTGGCATCCTGCTCGCGTACCTGTCGAATTTTCTTATCGGTCTCGAAAATTTTGGGGGCGACAGGGAATGGCGATGGAAGCTGGGAGTCGCAGCGGCTCCGGCCGTACTCTTCTGGTTGCTATTGTTCAGCATTCCGCGCAGCCCGCGCTGGCTGGTCAAGAAAGGCCGGATTGCCGATGCCCGTGAAGTGCTGCGCCTCACTGGAGATCAGAACTATGAAAAAGATTTGCAGGAAATTATCGAATCGATTGATGCGGAGCATGGCCATGCGGATGAGCCGCTGTTCTCCCGAAAGTATCGCTTGCCAATATTTCTCGCGGTCAGTATTGGATTATTCAACCAGCTATCCGGCATCAACGCCATTCTCTACTACTTAAACGATATTTTTGCTTCCGCCGGATTCAGCAAAGTTTCCGGTGACGTGCAAGCGGTCGTGGTGGGCGTGACAAACTTGATATTTACCATGTTTGCGATGTCGGTCATCGACAAGGTCGGCCGCAGGAAATTGATGCTGGTCGGCTCCGTAGGCACCGCCGCCTGCCTTGCCGGGGTGGCCGCTATTTTTTTCACCGACAAGCATCATGACCTGCTGGTGTGGCTTTTGGTCGGATTCATCGCCAGCTTCGCTTTTTCTCAGGGTGCAGTGATCTGGGTTTATATCAGCGAAGTATTTCCAACCCGCGTCCGGGCCAAAGGACAAAGCTTCGCCAGTCTTACCCACTGGCTCATGAATGCCACCATCTCGTTCGCGTTTCCGGTGCTGGCGGCACGGTCCAGATCAATCCCCTTTATGTTTTTTGCCACAATGATGGTGCTGCAGTTCTTTGTCGTTTGGTTTGTTTACCCGGAGACCCGAGGGGTGACGCTGGAAGAAATGCAGAAGAAAATGCAGACGGCTTAGATTCCGCGCGCCAGCCGCAAGGCGGCGGAGCCTCACTGTTTGGTTAGCGGATATCCCTTCTCCCTCCACTCTCGAATCCCGCCGTCCATGGAGATCACATTGGTATAACCCATCTTCTGTAAATTATCCGCGGCCAGGGCAGATCGAAACCCGCCGCCGCAGTAGAGAACTATTTCCGAAGCAAGATCAGGTACTCGAGCTTCGATGTCGCGCTCGATGATGCCCTTTCCGAGGTGGCTTGCGCCGGGCAAGTGATCCCTGGCGTACTCGCTCTCCTCGCGCACATCCACCAGCAGAAACCTCTCACCCCGGTCGATTTTCTTTTTTACTTCGTCGACATTCGTTTCCCGTATGCGCGTCTTTGCGTCGTCCACAATCTTTAAAAACCGCGGAGGATGTTGCAGTGCCATATCGCTCCTTCACAAAAGTGGTATCGCTACATCGTATCAATACTGAGCCGACCGTGAGTTAGGTCTGCACTGTGTTGCCCCGTGTCCGCTGTGTTAAAGATTTCGTTCTTCAGTTTCGACTAGGATAAAAGTTCTTGGCGCGAAATGAACCAACCCGTCGGGTCGGCCTGGCCCGCGCCATATCGAAGCTCGGGCATTGTTCCCGGTCACAGGCCTCCGAATTGATTCGCTCCGGACGCGTGACCCTGAACGGAGCCTTGCTCCGAGATCCCGAAGCGCCAGTTTCTGGGCAGGGAAGTGAGATCAAGATTGATGGGAGACTAATCGAAGCAAGTCCCCGGATCTACCTGATGATGAATAAGCCTCGCGGGCTGGTAACCACCGCATCCGACGAAAAGAGCAGAGAGACCGTTTACGGGATTCTGAACAGCGATTCCTGGCTGGCACCGGTCGGCCGCCTCGATAAAGCTAGCGAAGGTTTGCTTTTATTTACCAATGATTCCGAATGGGCTGCCCGCATTGGCAATCCAGAGACACATCTGGAAAAAACCTACCACGTGCAGCTCGGGATTCTGGCGCAGGAACAATTCATGCGATCTTTAGTAAAAGGTGTAAAGACAGTGGAGGGCGAACTGCTGCGAGCGAAGAAAGTACGACTTCTGCGCTCCGGCGAGAAGAATTCCTGGCTTGAAATCATTCTCGATGAAGGCAGGAACCGCCATATTCGCCGCATGATGGAGGCTATGAAGATCGAAGTCTTGCGGCTCATCCGCGTCGCCATTGGGCCTCTGCAACTGGGCGATCTCGCCAAAGGTGTTTCTCGCAAGCTTACGCGCGAGGAAAAGAAAATGCTCGATCACGCGATGAATCGGAACCGATGAAAGACCTGACATTCCTTCCTGCCCACACCATGGCCGAACTCATCCGGCAAAAGAAGATTTCGCCGGTCGAGCTGATCGAGGCACACTTGTCACAAATCGAGAAGTCCAATCCAAAGATAAACGCGTTTATCGAAGTCGACGGCGCCCGCGCCCGCCAATTTGCGCGGCAGGCGGAATCCGCCGTCATGCGCGAAGAAATTCTCGGGCCACTACATGGAGTTCCCGTCAGCATAAAAAGTTCCATCAGCGTCGCTGGTCTTCGGTGGGAGGCCGGCACGCGCCTGCGGCAGGGCATGGTTGCAGATCAGGACGCGATTTTGGTGAGCCGATTGAAAGATGCCGGGGCCATCCTCCTCGGCACCACCAACGTTCCTGAACTCCTGATGGCTTGGGAAACGGACAATATTCTTTACGGCAGGACCAACAATCCCTGGAATTTAGCGCGCACCGCCGGCGGCTCCAGCGGCGGGGAAGCGGCTGCGATTGCCGGTGGTATGTCGGCTGGCGGAGTGGGTAGCGATGGCGGCGGATCCATCCGGGTGCCTGCGCATTTCAGCGGCATCTGCGGACTCAAGCCTACTCCGGGCCGCATCCCTAGCACGGGCCACTATCCCGTTTCCGCCGGGCCGTTTGCCTGGCTCGGCGTGGTGGGACCGATGGCGCGCACGGTTACCGATCTAAAAATTCTATTTGAAGCCATGCAAGGTCCAGAAGCAGAAGATACTTGTTCAGCGCCCGTCCCGGTTCGTTGGCCGAATTTCGATCAAACGAAGAAGCTCAAGATCGGATACTTCGAAGACGATGGCCGCACGCCCGTTACTCCAGAAACTCGCGCTACGGTGCGAACCGCGGCTGAAGCCTTGCGCGATGCGGGTTTCGAGGTCGAACCCTTCTGCCCGGACGGGCTCGAGGAAGCGCGCCAACTCTGGCACAAGCTTTTTGTGGTCGCCGGCGGAATGCTGCTGCGTCCCATGTTCCACGGCAGGGAAGCTGAGCTGAGCCCGATGCTTAAACAGTTTCTGGAATGGTCCGCCGGTGAACCGCCTCTTACGGAGCAAACTCTGCTCGATGCGTGGATTGGCCGCGATACGCTGCGTGCCAGTTGTTTCAGGCAGATGGATATGAAGGGTATTTCTATCCTGCTTTGTCCTGCCGCCGCGATTCCAGCGTTTCGCCACGGCGAGCGGAGTTGGTTGATCGAAGGGAAGTCGGTCGACTATCTCGATGCATGGAGTTACGCGGAATTTTTTAATTTACTTGGCAATCCCGCGGCCGTGGTGCCCGTGGGCGTGTCCCACGAAGGACTGCCGATCGGGGTGCAGGTGGTTGGTCGCCCCTGGGAGGAAGAACAAGTCTTGGCAGTGGCCGAAATTTTAGAAAAGGAGTGCGGCGGATGGAGAATGCCGCGAACTGACTGACGATCGAGATTGACCATCAAGCCAGCAAACGAGGGCGAACTACTCCAGCGATTAAACTTCCGACAGGCTAGTACATTTAGATTATTCCTTGGCTGCGCCGGTATGGATAACTTAGTGCACGCCTGCTTAATTGTCTGGGGTTTTTTCTAAACTGAAGTCCGGCTTACTAATGCCGCAACAACGAATTCGCAAAACTATCGCAGCCCGCGCTCTATCGTGGCTCCTGCCGTTCCTGGTCATCTCGGCCGGATACTTATATACCTTCCCGCAGGCAAACATTTTCTTTGCCGTGGTCGTTCTGCTCCATACTGTTGCAGGCGTCGTTGCCTCGATTCTTCTAGTCCCAGCATTTCTGGCTTTTTTGCGCAGAGGAACCACGCTCGAACGCGCGGCCTATGGTCTGATCACTGTAGGTGCCGTGTTCGGACTCATTCTGATCAAGACCGGCACCGCGCGCTCCGAATGGAAGTGGCTTTACTTTCACATCCTCCTGTCTCTGTTTGGCGTGGCTCTTCTGGTTGCGCAAAAGCTTGGCGAGCGGTATTCAACCGGAACCAGCGCACAAGCGGCGTTTCTGCGAGCAGCCATCTGCGTTGCAGTGATCGCCGGATTAGGCTATGGAGCGCACTATATCCGCGAAAGCTGGCAGACGAGCAGGCGGATCGAGAATCCCCTTATGCCCCCGGCCAACATGAATGCCGAGGGCGACGGTTCCCAGGGAATGTTTTTTCCCAGCTCGGCGCAGGTGTACGGCAATCAGAAAATTCCCAGCAAATTTTTCATGGAGTCCGATTCCTGCAAGCGCTGCCATGAGGACATTTACAAACAGTGGTTCAGCTCCGCGCACCACTTTTCTTCTTTCAACAATCAGTGGTATCGCAAGGCCATCGAGTACATGCAGGATACAGTGGGAACCAAACCCTCCAAATGGTGCGGCGGATGCCACGATCCGGCCGTCCTCTACAGCGGCTTGATGGATACCCCCATCAAGCAAATCGTTCATCGCCCGGAATCGCAGGCTGGCTTGGGCTGCATGATGTGCCACTCCATTGCCAAGGTGAAGAGCACCATGGGGCAAGCGGATTTTTATCTGGAATACCCGAAGTTACATGAGCTTGCCGCCTCTGAGAACCCTGTCGTTCGTGCGTTGCACGACTTTGTCATCCGTCTCAATCCAGAACCACACCGGCGCGTTTTCTTAAAGCCATTTATGAAGGATCAGACCGCCGAGTTCTGTTCCACTTGCCACAAAGTGCATCTCGATTCTCCGGTCAATCACTACCGTTGGCTGCGCGGCTTTAATGAGTATGACAATTGGCAGGCCAGTGGAGTCTCAGGGCAGGGCGCGCGCTCCTTCTACTACCCGCCAAAGCCGCAGCAGTGCGCCGATTGCCACATGCCGGCCGAGCACTCCAACGATGCTGGAAACGTAAATGGCATGGTTCATTCACATCGCTTTCCTGCCGCCAACACAGCCGTACCCACGGCGAACGAAGACGCCGCTCAATTGAAGCTCACCGAGGACTTCTTAAAGAGCGGCGCGCTTACCGTCGATATCTTTGCGATCTCGCCCGCGCAAGCTGTGCAGAAAACCGTCGCAACCACCCAATCGGAGATCTCGACTTCATTTGCCGTGGGAGAAGAGGCGGAAACAAGAATAGCTCCCAGCGGTGAAGCTGAACTGCCACCCATCACCGCGCCGCTTAACCGGGTGCAACCCGCGCTTCGGCGAGGAGATACGGTTCGCGTGGACGTCGTGGTTCGCACCAAAAAAGTGGGACACTTCTTTCCCGGCGGCACCGTCGATGCCTACGACACATGGCTCGAACTAAAAGGCACCGATGACAAAGGGCAGACTACTTTCTGGAGCGGCATGGTCGAGGACAACGGCAAAGGCCCGGTGGAGAAGGGTGCGCATTTCTACCGCTCCTTACAAATTGATGCTCACGGCAATCCCATCAATAAGCGCAATGCCTGGGCCACACGAGCTGTCGTTTATGTGCGGCTCATCCCGCCGGGCGCAGCGGACACCGTCCACTACCGTATGCTGATTCCCGAAAGCGCGGGTAACAAAATCACGCTGCACGCCCGCCTGTGCTATCGCAAATTCTCCTGGTTGAATACGCAGTTCGCCTTCGCGGGCGATCCCGATGAGAAATCCGGCCATAACGTGACGCCGGAATACGATGATCGTCCCATGCTCTTCACCAAGTCTCTTCAGGGGATATCCGCGAAAGAGGAAAAAATTCCCGACGTGCCCATCGTCGCGCTCGCAGAAGACCAAGTCACGCTGCCAGTTGTAGCCCACAATGCGCCGGTTCCCGAGCCAAGAACCATGGCTCTAAAAAGCGAATGGCAGCGCTGGAATGATTACGGCATCGGTTTGTTTCTGCAAGGGGATCTGAAAGCTGCGGCAGCTGCTTTCCAAAAAGTAACGGAAGCCGATCCCACGAATCCCGATGGCTGGGTCAACATTGGCCGCTGCGCGGTGCAGGAGGGCGATATGGCGCGTGCGCGCACCGTGCTGGAAAAAGCTTTGTCTCTATCTCCGAACCTGGCCCGCGCCAATTATTTCTATGCGCGCGTTTTACGTTCGGATGGAAACTACAATGCAGCCGCAACACGGCTGCACATTGTTCTCAGCCAATATCCCCGCGACCGGGTCGCGCTCAACGACCTTGGCCGCATTCTTTTTCTCCAGCGCAAATATGATCAGGCGGTGAAGACATTGCAATCCGTTCTGGCCATCGACCCCGAAGATCTGCAGGCGCATTACAACCTCATGCTTTGCTACAACGGCCTGGGCAACCAGCAGCTCGCCAAAGAGCATGAAACTCGTTATCTGCGCTTTAAGGCCGACGAGTCTTCGCAAGCCATCACCGGGCCCTATCGGCAATTGCATCCCGAAGACAATAACGAACGGCAAGCGGTTCACGAACACATCTCAATCGCGCTGCCCATTCTCGAAAAGAAACGCGCAGTTGCAACCCCGGCTCTCCGGCGGGACGAAGCCCGGATCGCGTCCCGCGCCATCGCAGCCGGAGCCTCACGATGAACCGGCTACGCCCTTTAGCCTTTCTCTGCGTCTCGGTGTCTCTGTGCTTAATGATTTTTCTTCCAGGGTCGGCCCGAGCCCAGCAGCCCCGCTTTCGCGATGTCACCGGTCAAGCCGGAATCCACTTCACACACAACAACGGCGCCTTCGGAAAAAAGTGGCTTCCCGAAACCATGGGCCCCGGTTGCGCCTTCATCGATTACGATAACGACGGTTACCCCGACATTCTCCTGGTAAACGGAGAGGACTTCCCCGGGCATACGCACGCTGGAGCCACCACCCCGAAGCTTTATCACAATAACGGCAACGGCACGTTCACCGACGTAACTCGCAAAGCCGGATTGGCGATACCGATGTTCGGACTGGGCGCAGCCATTGGCGATTACGATAACGATGGGTTCGACGATATCTTTATTACTGCTTTAGGCCAGAGCCATCTCTTCCACAACAACGGCAACGGCACGTTCACGGAAGTAACGAAGGCCGCAGGCATGTGGGGTCCAAGCGAATTTTCGACCAGCGCAGCCTGGGTAGATTACGATCGCGACGGCCAACTGGATCTCGTCGTTGCCAATTACGTGCAATGGACAGAGCAGACCGATCTTTACTGCACGATTGATGGCGCGCAGAAATCTTATTGCACGCCGGAATCTTATAAAGGAACATTTGTTCGCCTGTGGCACAATCTGGGCAATGGCAAGTTCGAAGATGCCACGCAGAAAGCCGGCCTCGCCGATCCAACCTCAAAAAGTCTCGGCGTTGCCATTCTCGACTACAACAGCGACGGATGGCCCGATATTCTGATTGCCAACGATACGCAACCGAACAAACTTTATGTTAACAAGAAGAATGGAACGTTCGAGGAGCGGGGAGTTCCTGCCGGCATAGGCTTTAGCGAAGATGGTATCGCGCGCGCGGGGATGGGCGTTGACGCCGCCGATTATGACCGCAGCGGCCATCCCAGCGTGATCATTAGCAACTTCGCTAATCAAATGGTCTCGCTCTACCACAACGAAGGCAACGGCCTCTTCGTCGATGAAGCACCGCAATCGGAAGTCGGCCGCGCCACTCTGGTTACGCTGGGCTTCGGCTGTTTCTTCTTCGATTACGATAACGACGGCTGGCCGGATATCTTTGTCGCCGACGGCCACATTGAAGACGCCATCGAGCGCGTGCAAAAACGCGTGAGCTACGCCGAACCGGCGCATCTTTTCCGCAATCTTGGCGGCGGCAAATTTCAGGAAGTTACGGCTCAGATGGGCACAGCCTTTGCCGCCCCTAGGGTGGCGCGGGGCGCGGCTTATGCCGACATCGATAACGACGGCTTTCTCGATGTTCTCGTTACTACGAATGCCGGACCTGCGTATTTATTTCACAATGAAGGCGGAACGAATCATAGCCTCCGCTTCAAACTTATCGGCACCAAGTCAAATCGCGACGGCATTGGCGCAGTCGTGCGAGTGGTTTCCAATAACAATCAAGACCGCCAGTGGAAGATGCTGCGCTCCGGCTCCAGCTACCTTTCGCAAAGCGAACTCGTCTTAACCTTTGGCTTGGGGGCGCAGACGAAAGCTGACCAGATCGAAATTCAGTGGCCCAGCGGACAAGTCGATAAGCTCACCAACATAAACGCCGGCCAAACCGTCACCGTCCAGGAAGGGAAGGGAATTGTCGGCACCCGTCCCTATGCTCCGCAGAAGGTATCGAAGTAGTGCCTTCCCTCTGGGTTCCTCCGTGTCCTCTGTGGTAAAGATTTAATCAGATGTCTCGAAAAGTTTCAGTAGCGTTTGCCGGTGTTCTCGCGGCAGCCCTTGGCCTGTTCGCTACCGCGCCTCATTCCTCGAAAGAAAATCCCGCGGAAGCTGCCCGCCTGAACAATCTCGGCTCGGCGTACATGAACCAGCAGCTCTTCGAAAAAGCGCTGAAAGATTTTGAAGAAGCTGCCGCGCTCGATCCCAAGCTAACGATGGCCCGGCTAAACCAGGGCATATCGCTCCTGAATCTGCAAAAAATTGACGAAGCGAAGGCCGTGCTCGAAGGCGCGCTCAAGCAAGATCCAAACAATCCGAACGCCTGGTACAACCTCGGCCTGCTGGCCAAGAATATGGGAGACGCGCAAGCCGCCATCGACGCATTCCACCACGTGGTCGAGATCGACTCGAACGATGCCGACACCTGGTATTTTCTCGGCAGTTCCTACGTGCAGGCCAGGCAGTTTGCTCAAGCCATCGACGCTTTTGAACACGCACTGAAGCTGAACCCGCTGCACGCCTCCGCCGAGTTCGGCCTCTCGCGCGCCTACCAGCAATCCGCCGAACTCGACCACGCCCGTGAGCACTTAAAGAAATTTCAGTACATCACGCAAAATAAACTGGGAGCACCGATCAGCCTTGCCTATGGAGAACAGGGTAAATACTCGCGCACGGTCGAATCGCCGTTAGCCGTTCTGAAAGCTCCTCCGCAGATCAAGGTGCGATTTGTGGATGTGACGAAGGAAGCGGGGATCGCGGGCAGAGCGGAGAGCGGGGAAGCTAATTCGGTGGCCAAGTATCTTGGCCCCGGAGCATGTTTTCTGGATTTTTATGGAACTGGCCGTCCCGACCTTTTCCTCGCCGACAATGGGCCTACAGGTGGCATGGCTCTTTACCGGAACATGGGCAGTGGAAGATTCGAGGACGTGACCCGGAAGGCAGGACTTGATCCTACAGAACATGCTATCGGTTGCACTGCGGGCGACTACGACAATGACGGCGCTACGGACCTCGCGGTAAGTTTCAGCGGTGGGGTGTCGCTATTACATAACGAGAAGAACGGCAGATTCAAAGACATGACGGAAACCGCAGGCATCAAGAGCCCTGGGAGCAATCTCGGACTCATGTTTGTCGACTATGATCACGACGGCGACTTGGATCTGTTTGTCGCGCAATATTCCGATCAGCCTTATTTCGACCCGCGCACCGATGGTGAGATCGGGGGCCCAATGCCTCCTCTACCATTGCTCAATCGAATGTGGAGGAACAACGGCAACGCTACTTTTACAGGGGTCAGCCAGGAATTGGGAATAGCGCGACCTGTGCCCAGCATCAGCGCGATCGCCACCGACTACAACAACGACCGCGCCGTGGATTTGATCATTACAGGCTGGACTAAAGGCCAGCCTATTCTTGAGAATCCACGGGAGGGCAAGTTCCGCGACCGGAACCTGTGGAACGAAGGCGTGCCCACTGGTGGGGTTACTGTCCTTGATTTCGATCACGATGGCTGGATGGATGTCGCTTTCTCCCATCTTTGGGGAGAGACGCTCACTCTTTGGCGCAACAACCATGGAAAAAGCTTCGATCGCGTAGCGCTTCCAAAAACCAACTGGGCCCGCGCCTATGGTGTCGCCGCCATCGACTACGACAATGACGGCTGGGTCGACCTGGTCGCTGTCGGCGAAACAAAAGAAGGCAAAGGCGAGATTAAACTCTTCCGCAATCTCGGAGCCGACGGCTTCAAAGACGTCACCAAAGACGTTGGCCTCGACAAAATTCAACTCAAAGAGCCGCGGGCCATCGTCACCGGAGATTACGACAACGACGGCGCGACCGATCTGCTGATCACGCAAAATCATGGTCCCGCCGTGTTGCTGCGCAACGAAGGCGGCAATCGGAACCACTGGCTGCGCCTCGCGCTCAAGGGACTCGCCGATAACAAGAGCGCCATTGGAACGAAGGTGGAAGTCTTCGCTGGGGGCAATCGACAGAAGTTCGAGATATATGGATCAAACGGATATCTCGGCCAAAATTCGCTCTATCTCACCGTCGGCCTCGGCGAGGCGAAACAGGCTGACATCGTCCGCATGCTGTGGCCCACCGGCGTGTTGCAGGATGAAATTAATGTTGCTGGCGACAAACAACAGGATTTTACGGAGATGGATCGCCGCGGCAGCTCCTGCCCGACATTATTTGTATGGAATGGCAAACGCTACGAATTTGTCGCCGACATGCTCGGCGCCGGAGTGGTCGGACACTGGATCGGTCCCAACCAGCACGACATTCCGCGCCCTGTTGAATACATAAAGATCGATCGTGATGCCATCCGGGAGAAAGACGGCAAGCTCAGCTTCCGTTTCATGGAGCCGCTCGAGGAAGCCGTCTATCTCGATCAGGCACGTCTGTTGGCGGTCGATCATCCTGCTGATCTCGACGTCTATCCCAACGAATATTTCGCTTCGAATCCGCCGTATCCGGAATTCAAAGTTGTGGTGAGTCGTAACGCGCGGCCTCCCGCAGGCGCGTGGGATGATCACGGTCACAATATGTTGCCCGATTTGCAGGCTCATCGATACATCGGCGATTTCACTCTGACGCAGTTTCAAGGCTTCGCTAAACTGCATACCCTAACGCTCGATCTAGGCGACCCTTACCACGGCGGACCATTGTGGTTGCTGATGCATGGGGAGGTCGAATACTTTTCCGCTAACAGCATGTACGCCGCATCGCAGGCGGGCGTGCAAGCCATCGCGCCTTATGTCGAGGCCCTGAATGCGAAAGGCAAATGGGTGCGCGTAATCGACGACATGGGATTTCCCGCGGGCGGCCCACGCACCATGACCGCCGGCCTGACTGGCAAACTGCCGCCTGGCACGCAGAAAATCCGCATCACCACCAATCTGCAAATTTATTGGGACAAGATTCTGGTCGACCGAACCGAACAAGGGAGTGCGGCCGCGAAGGATTTGCAGCCCGCCGCTCAGGCACGCGAGATTCTTCGCCCCGCTGGTAAAGACGCGGGTCTTCGGAATGACGCAAACGTGTCGGTCACAACTGTTCCCCTGATCCGCGCCGATCTTGAGTTCCACGGCTACCCGCTTAAGATCGAAGGCACGCCTCCGGGCAACGTGCAGTACATTTATGCAAAAGCCAGCGCGACTGGGCCTTACACTCGCCCGGCGGGCAACTATACCCGATACGGAGACGTGCTCCCGCTTCTCACGGCAACCGATGACAAGCTCGCCGTCTTCGGATCGGGGGACGAAGTGCGCCTCGACTTCGATCCTTCAAAGCTTCCTGCACTGCCGAGCGGATGGGTGCGCGATTACTTCTTTGCCGCCAACGGCTATGAGAAAGATATGGATTTTTACGCCGCCGAAGGCGATTACGTGGCCCCACTGCCATTCCTCAACATGGGAGATTATCCTTACGCTCCCAGGAAATCGTTTCCCCTCGACGACGCGCACCTCAACTATCTTCTGGAATACAACACGCGACAGATGTCCGGGAATGAGCAACGTGGGTATTGGTTCGACTACGGCTCTAATAAATAAGTTGGCCATTCTTTTCCCACGGCTTCCTTACAAAAACGTTTTAATGTTGACATTCCCGCCCTTCCCATAATCCAATAGGCGGACTCATGGAAAAGACCCCGGTTGCAGTGTCTTCCGCTCCCCGGCTGCGTCGCACGCTCACGCTTTCGGATCTTATTCTTTACGGCGTCATCGTTATTCAGCCGGTTGCGCCCATGTCTGTGTTTGGTGTGCTCAGCGATCGGGGCCACGGTCACGTGGTCACTGCGATTCTTATCGCCATGGTAGCGATGCTTTTTACCGGCATTAGCTACGGTCGCATGGCCCGCGCTTATCCCAGCGCCGGATCGGCCTTCACATATGTTGCGCAGGAGATCAATCCAGCCGTGGGATTTGTGACCGGTTGGAGCATGGTGATGGATTACATGCTGAACCCGCTTATCTGCACGGTGTGGTGCGCCGGGCAGGCGAATCAGTTTGCGCCCGGTGTTCCCTCCTGGATTTGGAAAATCTTTTTTGCGGTGGTCTTTACTTTACTCAACGTACGCGGGATCAAGACTTCGGCCCGCATTAATACGGCAATGGCCCTGTTGATGGGAATTGTGGTGGTCGCGATTTTTATCGCCGCCGCGCGTTACATTTTCGGAGCTCCGCAGGGAACTGTTTCCTATCTCAGGCCGTTTTACGATCCTCATACCTTTAGCTGGAGCAACCTGATGGGTTGTACCTCCATCGCAGTTCTCACCTACATTGGGTTCGATGGAATTTCTACGCTTTCGGAAGAAGCCGAAAATCCCCGACGAAATATTTTGTTGGCTACTGTATTTACTTGTCTGTTGATCGGAGTGCTCTCTGCCGCAGAAGTTTATGTTGCGCAACTGATCTGGCCGGCAAGCCAACCCTTCCCCGATATCAACACCGCCTACTCTTACATCGCTGGACGCGCCTGGAAGCCGCTGTTTCCGATCGTCGGCTTTACCCTTTTGCTGGCCAACTTCGGCTCCGGATTTGGATCCCAGACCGGCGCTGCGCGACTTCTCTACGGCATGGGGCGAAGCAACGCGCTGCCGAAATCTTTTTTCGGAAAAATCGACGCCAAGAGCCATGTGCCCCTAAACAGCGTTATCTTTGTGGGAGTAGTAGCCCTTCTCGGGGCCTTCGCGCTGGAAATCGTCGCCGGCTTCAGAACCTATGCCTTGAGCATGACCACTGTCACCTGGGAGACTCTTAAGCGGATTCTGAATGGTGGCGAGGCGTATGGACTGGGAGCGGAGATGTTGAATTTCGGCGCCTTGATCGCTTTTATGGGAGTCAACGTGGCCGCGTTTCTTCGCTATTACGTTCGCGCGGAAGAAAAGAAAATCGGCAATCTCGTGCCACCGGTTTTCGGTTTCCTTATCTGCCTGGGTTTGTGGCTCAACCTTAGCCGGCCGGCGATGATCGTGGGTTCGATCTGGATGGCGGCTGGTATTCTTTTTGGCGCAATCCGAACTAAAGGATTTCGGGCTAATTTAATTAATTTTGAGTTGCCTCCGGAAGAAACAACCGAAGAGAAGTAGGAATCGGCGGCTTCACGAGATCGGAAGTTCTGCATGCTCGGTTCAACAAATATCGTCGCATTCATTCCGACAAAAGATACCGAGAAAGCCCGCGCCTTTTATGAAGGCGTGCTGGGGTTGCGCTTTGTGAAAGACGACGGCTTTGCCATGGTGCTCGATGCCAACGGAATCATGGTGCGGATAGCCAAAGCGCAATTTACGCCGGCCCCGTTCACGATTCTGGGATGGCAGGTCAATCGAATCGAGGAGGTAGTGAAGGGACTGCAAGCCAAAGGCGTACACTTCGAACGCTTCGGTTTTTTTGAGCAGGACGCGTTAGGAATCTGGACCGCGCCCAGCGGAGACAAAGTCGCATGGTTCAAAGATCCCGACGGCAACGTCCTCTCGGTTTCACAACACGTATAGTTGTGGAAAGCGATTCTGATTTGGCAATTTGCCCGCGCAACTCCACGCTTACTCGACGTTCCATCCAGTAACTTCAACTGTTGGCTTGGTTCCCTCAAGATCGCTGGTGCGATAGGTTGCGCTCACCTCGCGGCGCTCGCCTGGTAGTAAGGAGACGTAGTTATCCTGCCAAAGCACAGGAAGAACCTCTTCGCCCTTGCCTCTGGTTACTTTCAAGTGCACGAAGAAGGCCAGAGTCTTGCTGGGATTTTCCAGCGTGACGCGAGTTACGGAATCCGGTCCGCTCTGTTCCGTCCGTTCATTCACGCTAAGCTTCACTTTTGGGAGTTGAGCCAGAGCCGAATAATCCGCGAAGGAATCGGTAGGAGTCATCCACCAGGTGGATTTCGCCCAATCTATGGTCTCTCGCTTGGTCGAGAGCCAATAGAAGTTTGAACCCACCAGATTCCCGCTTGAGTCGGTTAGGCGCAGCTCCAGAAAATACACCGGGCTCAGCCCCTGTACCTCCGGTAGCGTGAATATCTTGGCCGTGCTGTCGGCAGCGGCGTCGAGCGAATCTTCATGCGAAAATTTCTCGCTCGCGTCCATGTTGTAGATCTTGGTGGCAAGCTTCAGCCCCTTCGTATCTTCATATTGGCTGCTGACCACCCAAATGGAATTGTCGTCATATCCGTAGATCGGATGCAGAGATTCCATCGCGCGTTTTGCCCCAAAATATCCGCCCGCCGGACGCAGATAATAATCGTACAAATGCCAGATCATCGAGGGCCACGCATTGTTCAGCATCCACTGGATCACGCCGGTCGACTGATATTTGTTCCGGCTATACGCCTCATACATGGCGCGTACACCTTCATAGGTTTGCAGTTGTGACTTCTCGGCAAAGTCGCCCACGTTATTTGCTTTGCCGTATCGCGACTCCAGAGCGTCGGTGAATACTTTGATGTTCTTGAATTCGCCGCCACCGGCGTGATAGTTCCAAACCTCATCGATCGGCCACAGATGATCTTTGCCAACCATGGCGCGGATGCTATCGACCGGCGGAACCGCAGGTCCCATGCTGGTTTCCGTGTTGAATCCATAAGCCCCACCGCAACCACCGGCGTTACATGACTTGCGGTCGGCGTGACCTTTCGGCGTGTCGTCCTCCCAATAACTGGGAGCGACATACTCGTAAGGCCCAGTCATCTTCACACCACTCTTGCCGGTTAAGCTGGTGGGTTTGCCGGTGGCGGATGAGACTACCGGATTCGGCCACAGCAACTGTTTCTCAACATTCAAATACATCTGCTCCACGTCGGGCGGCGGAGGATTGTCGCTTCCATTCAGCCACATGACCAGGCTGGGATGGCTGCGCAGGCGGTAAATCTGATCTCGGAGCGACTGCTGCGCGATTTCAAAATCCTGCGGCTGCCATCGCGGCCAGCGCTCCCAAAAGTCGCAACAACACCATCCCGCCATCACCAGAATTCCCTCATGGTCGGCTAGATCGAAAAACTCCTGACTTTCAAGCTTTCCTTCCAGCCGAACCGTATTCAGGCCCATGTCGCGCACGTAGCGAAATTCATCATGCAGCCGCTGCGAATCCTCCCGCAGCATCATGTCGGGCGTCCAACCACCGCCGCGGATCAGAATATTTTTCCCGTTGATCTGGAATTGGCGTCCACCTACTTCATTGATTTCCGAAGTGATTTCCCGGATGCCAAACTCGGTTTGGGTCCGGTCGCTGGCGGCGTTATCAACATCGAACTCCATATCGAGCGGATAAAGATTTGGTTTTCCCATCTGCGCCGGCCACCACAGGCGAGGGGCCGAGAGTACAAGCTGCGGGAACTGCTCGGGAGTGAAAGTGACATCTTTGCTTTCGTTGGGGGCGAGCTCCACCTCCTGTTCGAACTTCACCGATTCGATCGTCCCTTTCAGCGTGCCTTTTAGTGGATGCCCTGTCCCATTTTTCACCTGCGCAGTCACGGTCAGGCTAGCGGAGCTATCCTGCGGCAAGTTCAACTTGGAAACTACGGTGGGATAACGCAGCGCCACCGGGCCGCTGGTCGTGAGATACACCTCACGGAACAACCCCATGTTCTTATCCGGAGGCGCCGGGTTCCAATCTACAAAAGTGATTGCCAGATTGTTTTCTGTAGGTGCGAAGACTTGCACGGCCAAGACATTTTCCGCGCCTGGCTTCACCGCATCGGTCACGTTAAGTTCGTAAGTGCGCCATGCCCCTGCAATGTTGTCGGAACCGGCAATCTGCTTTCCGTTCAGCCAAATGTTGGCTCGATAGTTGATGCCCTTGAAGTTCAGCCACGCAATTTTTCCAGCATAGGACGCCGGCACGGAAAACTGTTTCCGATACCACCACGAGGCGGCATAGGGACTATCGGGCAGCATCGGGATGTTGGAAAAGTTGCCGCCAATCGGGTAACTCACTCCCTCGAACTTGCGCAGGTTCATGGCGAAGAAGGGATCAGGCAGCGTCTTATCTTTCACCAGCGCAGCGACAACTGTCGTCGGCACGCTCACGTCATGCCATCCAGCCGTGGTGAATCCTTGAGAAGAGATGGCTTCGCCCTTGGCTTCGATCTTGGAGGAGGTCTGCAAGCTCCAGTGATCGCGCAACGTGATTCGTTCCGCGATATCGGTTTGTCCGGCGGTTCGCCCCGAGGATTTCTGAGCGGGCTGCGCGGCCGGCAGATTACGTGGAGCCAGAAACAAAACCACAAAAAGAAATCCCGGCAAGAAACTCATAAATCGTTTCCCAAAAATCATTTTCCCTCCGTTGATACTGCGAGGTTTGCTCGTGACGTTCAAAATCCCGGTTCAACCGGGAAGAAGCATGGATAACACGTCTATTGATACGTTTCAATAGAAGAATTTTAGGTAGTGCTTTATTTGAATTTGCCTTGAATGGGTACGGCTTTTAGACGCGCGGTCAGAGGCGGCTTTTCATAGCGGCTTCAGCGGCTGAGGGTCGATCGTTTTCAAACTCACCCGATACCGGAATGGAGTCATTGAAACTGGTTTATAATGAGAAACTCTACCGTCCACTTCCGCACTGATAAAAAGGCGACAACAAGATGATTCGATTTCTGCAAACTGAAGGACCGTTCAAAAAGATTGTGCTCAGCGGCCTGTTGCTGCTGATTTGCGCGGCCATGGTGATTGCCTTTATTCCCGGCAATTTGGGCAGCGACCTGATGGGTACGCCGGGCAAAGGTGTGGTTGCCAAGGTAGATGGGGAAGACATCACCACCGACGAAGTGCGTGAGACTGCTCGGGGCATGCTGCAACAGCAGGGCTCGCAACTGGGCGCGAACGCTGCTATCTTGTTGCCTTTCTTCGCGCAGCGCGCCGCCGATCAGTTGGTGGATCGTCAGGCGCTGGTTTCTGAGGCGCAGCATCTTGGGTTCAAGGCCACGCCGGCTGAAATTAAAGACGAACTGGAGCACGGCCGCTACTCGGAAATTTTCTTCCCTAACGGAACTTTCATCGGACAAGCCGAATACCAGGACCTGCTCCAGCAGCATAATCTTACCCCCGCGATGTTCGAAGATTCCGTGGGCAAGGAGATACTGATCAGCAAACTTCAGGCGCTGATCACCGGCACCGCCGCGGTGAGCGACGATGCGATCCGCAAGGAATTTGACAAACAGAATACGAAAGTGAAGTTTGAATACGCGGTTCTCAGCGAAGATGACATTAAGAAAGGCCTTCATCCCACAACCGAAGAGCTGAAGGCGTATTACGACAGCCATCTGAAGACTTACGCGAACTCGATCCCGGAAAGGCGCAAGGTAAAATACGCCGCCATTGACTTCTCCAAGGTTGCAGCCGCGGTGCAGGTCACGCCGGACGAGTTACAGTCCTACTATAACCAGCACCGCGATCAGTATCGCGAGCCGGAGCAGGCTAAAGTGAGCCACATTCTAATCAAGACTCCGCTTCCTGGTCCAGATGGAAAGGTCGACGAAAAGGGAGTGGCCGAAGCGCAGAAGCGTGCCGAAGACATTCTGAAGCAACTCAAGGCCGGAGCCAACTTTGAAGACCTGGCCAAAAAGTATTCCGAAGATCCCGGAAGTGCCAAGCAGGGCGGATCGCTGGGTTGGATCGGAAAGGGCCGAACAGTTCCAGAATTTGAAAAAGCCGCGTTCTCCCAACCTATCGGGAAGATCGGCGATTTGGTAAAGAGCAGTTACGGGTTTCACATTATCCGGGTCGATGCTCGGCAGGACGCGCATTTGAAGACGCTCGAGGAAGTGAAGGATCAGATCGAACCTATTCTGAAGCAGCAAAAAGCGCAGCAGATCGCGCAAAAGCAAGCCGACACTTTACTGGCCGCAGCCAAAACCAAGGGACTGGATGCCGCAGCGGCCGCGCAAGGCGTGCCGGTGGTAACGTCGGACTTTTTCAGCCGCAAAGATGTTGTGCCCGGTCTCGGGCCATCGCCGCAATTCATGGACGCTGTTTTCACCGATGCCGAGAAATCGCCGCCAGAATCGGCTCCCACTACGCAGGGTTTCGCGGTGTTCGACTTACTCTCGATAAAGCCGCAATCCACGCCCACTCTCGACGAGGTCCATGCCAAAGTGGAAGAGGAATTCAAGAACGAGCGCGCCAATATTTTGTTGTCGCAAAAAACGCAGGAGCTTTCCGACCGAGCCAAGGCCGATCACGATCTGAAGAAAGCTGCGAAAGAGCTAGGCGCTGCGCTAAAGACGAGTGAACTGGTCGCTCCCGACGGGCAGGTTCCGGATATTGGTTCCATGACCGGTCAGGCCGCCGTTGCCTTCACCATGAAGCCGGGAGAAATCAGTGGACCCATCAACAGCGGGAGCAACGGAGTGGTCCTTGCCGTCACCGAAGTGCAGGCGCCCACCGAGGCGGACTTTGCCGCCAAGCGTGACGAAATTCGCGACACCTTGCTGCAAGCCAAAGAGCAGGAACTTTTTGGATTGTTCGTGAACAACCTGCGCGATCAAATGGAGAAATCCGGAAAGATCAAAATCAATCAAGACGAGTTAAAAACCTTGACTCGTGCGGGAAGCGAACCCGGACTCTAACAGCGAACCATCGGTATGGCTTTCCCCCGCGCCGCAGGCATTTTGTTGCATCCCACGTCGTTGCCCTCGCGCGGCGGCATCGGCGACTTTGGCCCGGCTGCTTATCAATTCGTAGACGCTCTTGCCGCCGCGCGACAGGGGCTTTGGCAGGTGCTTCCTTTAGGCCCACTCGGCTACGGAAATTCCCCTTATTCTTCAACGTCCGCATTCGCCGGCAATCCGCTGCTCATCAGCCTGGAGCGCCTCGCCCGCCGAGGCTGGATCGATCCGGGCAAGATTGCTAATCTTAATCCTGCCTTCGCCGCTGTCGACTATGACAAAATATTCACCGCAAAATTGCCCGTCCTGTTCGAAGCCGGCCGGGGCTTCCTGACTTCCGCATCGTCTGCCGATCGCCAGCGCTTTGATCGTTTCTGTTCCGGAAACGCGTGGTGGCTGGATGACTTCGTGCTCTTTGATGGCCTGCGGGCGCGCCACAAGCTGGCCAGTTGGAATACCTGGCCCACGGATCTAAAGCATCGCAAAAGCGACGCAATCGAGCGAGCCCGCACCGAACTGGCGGACGATCTAAGAGTTCGCCGCGCGTTACAATTCGCCTTCTATGAGCAATGGCGCGCGCTCCGCTGCTATTGCGCGGAACGCATGATCCGCATCGTCGGCGACGTTGCCATCTTCGTAAACTACGACAGTGCCGACGTGTGGAACCATCCCGATCTGTTCCGCCTGAATGAAAATCTCGAGCCTGATTTCGTCTCGGGCGTACCTCCCGATTTTTTCAGCAAAACCGGCCAGCGCTGGGGCAATCCGCTTTATCGCTGGGACGTGATGAAAGAGCGCGGTTACCAATGGTGGGTGCAGCGCCTGCGCTGGGCCACGAGAAATTGCGATTACATCCGCCTCGATCACTTCCGCGGCTTCGACCAGTTCTGGGAGATTCCTGCCGCCGATCCCAGCGCCATCAACGGCCGCTGGGTCGACGGTCCGCGCGACGATCTCTTCCACAAGTTGCGCGAAGCGCTTGGCGGCCTGCCATTCTTCGCCGAAGACCTCGGCTTTATTACTCCGGAAGTTCACGCGCTGCGCGAGCGCCTGCGGATTCCCGGCATGGCGGTTCTGCAATTCGGCTTCGGTGACGAAGGCGCCCACATGTACCTGCCGCATCGCGCCACCGGAAAAGTGATTTATACGGGAACCCACGACAACGATACGACCGTCGGCTGGTTCAAATCCGGCGCGGCCGATCACGAGCGCTTGAACGCCGAATGTTACCTGGGGCGTTCCGAAGACGGCATCCAATGGACGTTTATTCGGGCTGCGCAAGGTTCCGTGGCCGATCTCGCCTTGATTCCCATGCAGGATGTTCTTGGCCTGGGCAGCGAAGCCCGCATGAACACACCCAGTCTGGACGATGGCAATTGGCAGTGGCGCCTTGCGCCAGGCCAGTTCACTCCAGAAGTGATCGCCAAATTGTCCAAACTCGCGGAAGTCACAGACCGACTGCCGAAATCGTTTTCGCTCCCGCCGGACGAAAACTTTGCCGCATGAGATAGGTCCGCCTTTCACTCGTCAGTCTTTTACTCGTCAATCTTTCACTCGTCAATTGAGCCTTTTCCTTTGCGCCCGGCGCTAGTTCGTGTATAGAAGTTAGGGGGAGTTTTGCGTGTCGACCGAACCCATTATTGAAGCTCGCGCCATCGAAAAGTCCTATCCGCAGCCGGATGGGACGCGCATTCAAGTTGTGGGCCTCACTGACTTCTCCATTGAGCCGGGAAAGATCATCTGCCTGCTGGGCGCTTCTGGGTGTGGCAAATCGACACTTCTTCGCATCCTCAGCGGACTCTCGAAACCTTCCTCCGGCGCACTCTTCTGGCATGGCAAACCGCTGGCTGAAGCTTCGCCAAACGTAGCCATCGTCTTCCAGAGCTTCGCTTTATTTCCCTGGCTCACGGTACTCGAAAATGTTGAAGCGCCGCTCGAGGCACGCGGCGTGGGTGCTGTTGAACGCCGCAAACGTGCTCTGCGCACTCTCGACACCGTGGGCCTTGATGGTTTCGAAACCGCTTATCCCAAAGAACTTTCCGGCGGAATGAAACAGCGTGTCGGTTTTGCCCGCGCTCTCGTGGTCGAACCGGAAGTCCTCTTCATGGACGAGCCGTTCTCTGCGCTCGATGTTCTCACCGCCGAGAGCCTGCGCGGCGAATTGCTCGAACTCTGGCTCAACAAGAAGATGCCCACCAACGCTATCTTCATCGTCACCCACAACATTGAGGAGGCGGTTATGCTCGCCGACCGCATTGTTGTGCTGGGCAGAAACCCCGCACGCATCCGCTCAGATTTCAATGTCCGCCTCACGCACCCGCGTGACCGCAAATCCACCCGCTTCGTTGAACTGGTCGACTACGTTTACAAGATCATGACTCAGCCCGATGTCGAGCACCCGCTACCAGATCCCGAAAGCACCGGAGAAATCGTGATGCCCGCCGGAGGCTTGCAGCAGAGGCAAGCGCCAGTTCGAACCATCAAATACCAGATTCTGCCGCATGCCCGCGTGGGTGGGACGGCCGGCCTGCTGGAGTTGTTGCATGATCGCGGAGACCGCGAAGATTTGTTTCGCCTCAGTGAAGATTTGGTCATGGATGTGGAAGATTTGTTACCTATTCTTGAATCTTGTGTGCTGCTTGGTTTCGCGACGTTGAAGGAAGGCGATGTTGAAATCACACCTCAGGGCGTTGCCTTTGCCGAGGCCGATATTCAAACCAGGAAGTTGTTATTTCGGCAAGCTGCTCTCGAACACGTCACCATCCTCAAACAGATCGACAGCATTCTCAAGCAGAAATCCGACCACTCTATCTCCGATGAATTCTTCCGCGATATTCTCGACGAGCATTTTGCCGAGGACGAGATGGAACGCCAGTTCGATACCGCCATGAACTGGGGCCGCTACGCGGAAATTTTTGACTACGACCGCGAGACCGGCAAGTTGACCCTAGCCGAACCAGCACCAACCGATGCAGCGGAACGGGCGCCGTTGCTGAGCAAGCCGTAATCGATAAAGCTGCGAAGAACCCCATCTTCCCAGTGGAAGTCTGATTGAGAATTCAGACGAGAAATCGTCCTATGAAAAGAAGCTCAACCCCGCGGCAATTTCTGGCCTATCGACTCTGGTCCCAGTTGCCCAGCCTCGAAGTATCGCACCTGCCCGATGCAATCATGTTCGCCGCCGCCATCGCGCTTTTCTACGGCGTAGTGACTGTTGGACGCACCTGGTTCGCTCCATTTACTCCGTCGGTGGAAATCTCGCGCAGCTTGTGGGCGCTTCCTGGCTATGCGGCCTACTCGCTGCTGCGCATCACAATTGCCTACATCTTGAGTTTGATCTTTACCCTGGTCTACGGTTACGTTGCTGCCTACAATCCCCGAGCTGAGCGCTTCATGATCCCGCTGCTCGACGTTCTTCAATCCATTCCACTGCTCAGTTTTCTTCCTGGAGTCATGCTGGCCATGGTCGCGCTTTTTCCTACCCGCCAACTCGGAGTGGAACTGGGCGTCATTCTAGTAATCTTCACCAGCCAGGTTTGGAATATGGCCTTCAGCTTTTACGCTTCGCTGAAAAGCCTGCCCAAAGATATGCGGGAAGCAGCCACAATTTACCAGTTCAGTTGGTGGCAACGTTTCATCCAGCTTGAACTTCCGTTCTCCGCCATCGGGCTGGTTTGGAATTCCATGATGTCGGTCGCCGGAGGATGGTTTGCCCTGATGGCATGCGAGATGTTCGTGCTGGGCTCGCATGACTTCCGGCTTCCGGGCTTAGGCTCATACCTGCAAACCGCGGCCAGCGCGGGGGATACATCTTCCATCCTCTGGGGCATCGCCACCATGATTGGGGTCATCGTTTTGCTCGATCAATTTATATGGCGACCGGTCATCGCATGGGCTGAAAAATTCAAGGTAGAGCAAGTCGAGAGCACCGACACTTCCAGATCTTGGGTCTTAAATCTGGTGCAGCATTCCACGGCCCTTGCCAAAATCCGCCAGAAAACTGTTCGTCCTCTCGCCGAAAGGCTGCTGCTCCATTTTGCGCGGAAGCATACAGAAGAGATACCCGAAACGTCTGCTTCTCCGGTTCGTGAGTGGAGCGCGCGGATTGTCATACTGCTGGCTCTCTTAGGGATCGGCTACGGCGTGATGCGCGTAGCCATCATCCTCAGTGGATTGCAAGCTTCCGAAGTGCACCAAGCCGCTCTTGGTCTGGGTGCGACCTTCCTGCGCGTCAATCTCGCGCTGTTTCTCGGCGCGCTCTGGACCATCCCGGTCGGCGTAGCTATCGGCTTCAATCCGCGCCTGGCGCGGATCGCGCAGCCAATCGCTCAGATCGCGGCTTCGGTCCCGGCGACCGCTTTACTGCCGGTGATTCTGCTTATTTTGATCCGGCTCGGCGGCGGACTCGGACTCGCAGCCATCGTGGTCCTGCTGCTCGGCACGCAGTGGTATGTGCTATTCAACGTGATCGCCGGCGCCATTGCCATTCCCACCGACCTGAAGGAATGCTGTGGCATCTTTCGCATCCGCGGCATCGAGCGCTGGAAGAAATTGATCCTTCCCGGAATTTTTCCTTATCTCCTGACCGGCCTGGTAACTGCGTCCGGTGGGGCCTGGAACGCCAGCATCATCGCGGAATATTTTCACTTCAAGGGGCGCATTTACACCACCACTGGACTGGGCGCAACCATCAGCCAGGCCACCGACGCCGGCGACTATAAAATGCTAATCGCCGCGACTATGTTGATGGCTGCCACGGTAGTCACCGTCAACCGACTGGTGTGGCGGAAACTCTATGGCCTGGCTGAAACCCGCTTTCGCCTCGAGAGCTAAATATGGTTCACGGATGATCCAAAATCATGCCGGACTCAGATCGTTCTTGTATCCTTTGAGTCATGGCGAATTCAAACCAATTTCAACTCTCCGAGGCCATCGCGGTTCTGGCCCGCACTCCCGCAACCCTGAGCGCGATGTTGCGGGATTTGCCTGACAGTTGGATAGGCTCGAATGAAGGCAAAGATACCTGGAGCGCGCTCGATATCGTCGGCCATCTTATCGTCGGCGAGTGCACCGACTGGATGCCGCGAGTTCGCATCATTCTGGAAAAAGGCGAAACGCGCGCCTTTGATCCCTTCGATCGATTCGCGCAGATGCAATAAAAAGACAAGCCGCTCGGGCAGTTATTGGATGAATTTGCTTCGTTGAGGGGGAATAATCTGGCTGAACTCGAGTCGCTGAACCTGCAGAAGGATGACTTAGTCCGGAGAGGAAAACATCCAGTACTCGGATCGGTGACGTTGTCGGAACTTCTAGCCACGTGGGCGGTTCATGACCTCACGCACTTGCATCAGTTATCGCGCGTAATGGCCCACCGGTATCGCGAAGCCGTTGGTCCCTGGCGGGCCTATCTGGGAGTGCTCAAATGCGATGGTCACAGCGCTCCCTAGCCCTGAGCGAAGGGCTGCCCAGAGGCGCACATTCGCGCTTGCTTGGAATGCCGGAGAATGAACTGCGGAGTCGATTCGGCCGGGTTAGGAAAAACAATCCTCGAACACCGGCCCAGCACAGACTTACTTCACTGTGACGTTGACCACTGCCGTGTGGATGCTCTTGTACCCATCGTTCGGATTCACGTCGAAGATTGACAGTTGGTATTCCCCAGCCACAGGTACGGTCACGGTTTGATTGATGAAAGCACTGTTCACACCCGTTCCCACCGGCGATTGTCCCAACTTGACGCCATGCGTGTTGTCCCACACTTCGATATGATCGACCAGCGGCGTGCTCGATCCGCTTTGCTCAAAGGCATAAGCATCGATTGGAATTGTCTTTGTCGACCATGTCGAATTACTTGCCGGCGAATTGACGAAAACGCCGCGGCTTGAAACCACCGTAAAGCTGACGTTCGATTCGTGCAGTCGTTGGCCGTTATCGGTCACATCCTGAACCGTGAGGGTGTATTTTCCGGCCGGCAACGAGAACCATTGGCTGATTTCTGTCCCCTTTGGCGAATCTCCCAGCTTTGTGTTTCCGTTCCAAATTTCTAGATGATCTATGCCAGAACTCGACTCCTCCGCGGCCGCCTCCACGGCGGCGGCGCTGAGCGGAAAAAGCGTGGCCTGAGTCGAACCATTCGCTGGAGTATTGATGGTCACCCCATATGTCGAAGTCACCGTATAATTCGTGACTTCTTTGTGGAGAACTTCGTAGCTTGGAGCCACTCCAATATCCTGCACCGTCATCTGGTGTAGCCCGTTCCCGCTCACCGTAAATGTCTGATTGACGGTCTTGCTGAAAACATTCCCGAGTTTGGTAGCCTTGTTGTTGAATGTATCCCACACCTCAACATGATCGACCTGCGAACTCAACTCCGAGGCCGCGGCATTCACCAAAACAGACGGCCCTTGCGTCGATCCGTTCCGTGGCGAGTTCACCACCACGCTGCCCGCCGTCGGATTAAAAAAATCCGACATATCCGCGGCTGTCGCCGACCATCCCGGATAGGTCTGAATTCCGAGCGAGTCCAACATGGTGCGCAAAGCATTCTCGTGCTTATATGCGATGTTGGAAACATGCCCCCGCTTCAAGTTTGGACCGATCAGCCCGGTAAAGATTCGCCCCGCATCATCCCCCGCTCCGTTGTCGAAAGTGACGATGACCAATCCGCTTCCCCCGGGCTGAAAATCCGGCAGGTTGAGCATGGGTGTCAGATTGCTATTCAGGAAGTCGTCTGCGTTGCTTAAAGTCGAACACTCGTCATGAAGATCCCAGCAACCATCCGGCACGATGATCGCAAAATGCGGTAGTGTGCTATTGGCGACATCGATTCCAAATTGCTCAAAGTCCACAACGTTCCCTCGCGAACCTAACGTATTGCTCAAAACCTCTTCATACCAGACCGCGGCATTGTGCCGGGCATAATAATTGGTATAGGGCGGCTGGTTCGCGGAGGTGAAATCCGGCACATTCACGGTCCCGCCCGCATTGAGATAATTCTGCGCATAAACTTTCCAAGAAATCCCCTCGTTATCCATCAACTGGAAAATGTTAGCGTCCGTAATCGGATCTTTGGTGACCGTGGGCTGGCAACTGTTCTGGGTGAAACAGTCATTGCCGTTGCAGTAGAAGTTGTGGCTACCCGACGGCAGGCTGCATGCGGGCGAGCCCGAGCAAGAATAATTCGATTGGCAACTACCCGACGCCAAATATAAATAATCGAGCAGCGACCCGCTGTGGTCGGAATCGTAATTATTGGCAAATCCATATTTATTCCCCTGGCTCACCAGCCAGGGCATGCCGGAAGGGAAAACCGTTCCGAACGAAGTATTCTCGTCGATGATGAGAACTACATGCTGCGCTAGTGGAACCACCTGGGCTGAGGCCGGCAAGCATGTCCCCAGAACTAAAGCACAGCTGAGGCTAAGAACCGACTGTGCGGCATTGGCGAAGTGACGATGGACGCGCATTGCAGACTTCCTTCCAAGTCTTTCCTGATTTGGTCGTTCGTTCTTGCGTCGTTCTCTTCCTGGTCGTTCCGGCTTTCGACGTTCATGATGAGATCTCTCGTAATCAGTCGAGGCATGGCGGAACGGCGCCGCCCAGTTGTGCGTGACCCAGTTTTTCGCGCAGGGAAATCCCTTCTTTCCCGCAGCACTTTTTAAATTGTGTTGGAGGTCGACAAATAGGGGGGTCTGCCGACTGCCTACAAAATAAGACTTTCCCCAAGTTCCACCAAGGTATCAGAGGTTGCAGGGCCGCCCCTTATAAATTTTCGGTGAACATTTGGTGAAAGGAAGATGAACAAGAGATTTTCCTCCAAACCTATAACTGAACTCATAACCTTGTCTTACGATTCGCCAAAAAACGCCAGTAGCGCCACTGAACACTCTGTACCCTAAACTCTCCTCTCAGCTCAAAGCAATACTTTCGTACACATTTATTTCTATAAGTTCCCGTAGCGGAACCAGCGCACGTTTCATTTCAGGAGATTCCCAGGAATGCGATCCTCAGCGCCTGAACTTGAAAAGTAATCATGGCACTGCAAACTCATATCTACCCAAGTTTCACCGTGGCCGCTACATCAAACCCCGAGTAATATTTCTTCACGTCATCCGCGCCGTACTTCTCGCGAAACTTCTCCACCACGGATTTGACCGATTCCGTGTTGGTGATAATCTTGGCCCGAAGCTCCGCCCTGGTTCCGCGAGCGTCAACCGCTATCGTCGGATCCTTCTTCAGATTCAAGAACCACTGCGTTTTCGCGCCCTCCACCGGCAAGAGGTAAAGGGTCTCCCCCTCGAGCACAAACCATACCGGACGCGACCTTTTCTTCCCTGACTTTCTGCCGATGACGGTGATGGTGATTTGCCGGTAGCGGGCCAGTCGGCCCTTAAGAGTGTCGGTCGATTTTTCCATGGCGATTCTTCCCTCTCACTTCAGCGAAAACTGCCGTCCATTTGTTGTATCCTGATTCTCTGGTCGCGAGTTACTTCACTCCTAACTGCCAAAACAAAAACGAATAAATGTCCGTGTACTCCTCAATCTGTTTCGCCACCGGTTTTCCTGCGCCGTGTCCGGCCTTCGCTTCAATCCTCAGCAATATCGGACGCGTCTTGCTGGATCCATTCTTCGCCTCAGCTTGCATCTCCGCCGCCATCTTCTTCGCGTGCATGGGATCGACGCGGGTGTCGGTATCCGCCGTCATAAACAAAACCGCCGGATACTCAACGCCCGCCTTCACATGGTGATATGGGGAATAGGCATAGAGCCATTTGAACTGAGCGGGCTTGTCGGGTGAGCCATACTCCGGAATCCACAGTTTGGCGATCTGAAAATTCTGGTAGCGCAGCATGTCGAGCAGCGGAACCTGGCACACCACTGCGCGAAACAGATCGGGACGCTGCGTGACCATCGCGCCCATCAGCAGGCCGCCATTCGAGCCGCCTTGAATCGCCAGATGATTGGAGTCGGTGTATTTTTCCGCGATTAAATGCTCGGCCGCGGCGATCATGTCATCGAAGACATTTTGTTTTTTATCGAGCATGCCCGCGCGATGCCAGTCCTCGCCAAACTCCGACCCGCCGCGCAGGTTCGCGACCGCATAGATTCCGCCATTTTCCATCCACAAATAAGCGGTGCGGCTGAAGGAGGGCATCATGCTGATATTGAAACCGCCGTAAGCGGTTAGCAGCGCGGGATTGCGGCCATCTTTCTTTAATCCTTTCTTATTTACGATGAACATGGGTACGCGCGTGCCATCCTTCGAGTGAAACCATTCCTGATTCACTTCGTAAGCCGTGGGATCGATGGAAGGGGCATCCACCTTGGCCCAAAGCGAGGTCGCAAACTCCGCGCTAGGGCGTGAGTTTGGGGTTTGTGGGGGCGTGAGATCAATTCGGTAAATGCTGGGCGGGACCGTGAATGATTGGAAGCCAAAGAAAATCTCGTCGCGATCCCATTTCCCATTCGAAGTAAACACCGTGCCCAGCGCGGGAAGGTGGATATCGCTGAGGTGGGTACCGGAAGTATCGAAAAGTCTCAACTGCGAACTCGCATCCTTCTCATACTGCGTAAAAATCTTTCCACCCCAAACTGCGGCGCCTTGCAAGATCGCATCGGTCTGCGGAATGATTTCTTTCCAATTGTCACGCTCATAGTCGCCAGCTTCGGTTACGAACAAGCGGTAACGCGGAGCATCTTCATTGGTGACGATGTAAATCCTGCCGTTGTATATCGAGGCGCTATACAGAAAATTCTTTCCGGTAGTGATGCGGATTGGAGGCGTGCCTGCCTTAAGGTCCATCAAGTACAGTTCGCTCTTGGTCCAGCCCTCCGACACGGTAATCAAAAGCAGACGGCCATTGTTATCGAAACTCACGCCTGGCCAGTCCTCAGGGTCGCGCCCCTGGCCAAAGATCAGCGGATCGGTCTCCGGATCGGTTCCCACTTCGTGATAAAAAATGTGCCGGTTGTACAACTCCTGACCTTCCGGCACGTCGCCTTTCTTGGGATAACGCGTGTAATAGAAACCCGAATTGTCGTGCATCCAAGCCACGCTGGCGGCGCGCGTGCGTTCGATCACATCGGGAAGAGTCTTGCCAGTCTTGGTTTCAAGGATATGCAGCGTGCTCATCTCCGATCCACTGGGCGAAGTGCCGTAGGCGAGATACTTTCCATTCTCCGACGGATGGTACCAGTCGAGGGCGACAGTTCCGTCGGCGGAGAGTTGATTGGGATCGAGCAGCACGCGATCCTTTCCATCGGCCTTACCGGAGGAGTTGCGTTCGCGAACGTAGAGCACCGGTTGGTTCTGCATGCCTTCGCGGCGAGTGTAAAAATAATATTTGCCGGCCATCTCTGGCGCGCTAATGCTGCCAATACTCAACAATTCGGTCAGCCGCTTCTGAGTCGCCTCGCGGCCGGGAAGCGGATCGAGCAGCTTGCGAGTGTAGGCCATCTCGGCTGCGACCCACTTCTGCGTGTCCGGACTGCTGGCGTCCTCCAGCCAGCGATAGTTGTCGACAATATCAACGCCAAATAATACTTCGTCGAGCGGACGCTTCTCCGCCAACGGCGGCCCCGAAGCGTTCTTGGAGGTCTTCGAAGTCTTTGTATCAGCACCCACAATCAGGCCAGCACAGAGAAACACCGAAATTAGGACAATTCCCACTCCACTCATCCCCTCACCTCAGATGCCTAGCCTACCAAACCAGCGCCATGCTCGCCCGAGCTTCCCGCTTGTGTGGCAGGATCGAATCAGTTTGTTGTTGCGTTGCGGGATTGAGATTTAATCAGGGTAGCCGCTGATAGATCAATTTTGAAACTGACCCGCCCGCGGCCGCCACAACCGTTTTCACTGCGCCCCTGCAGATGTTATGATGATGTCTGTAAAAAGCGCGCTTCGTGCGTGCTTCCCACACTCCTCAGTAGCTCAATGGCAGAGCATTCGGCTGTTAACCGAAGGGTTGTAGGTTCGAATCCTACCTGAGGAGCCATTTCTTGCCCCTGCGTTTCCAATCGCTTACGTAAAATCCAGAACTTTTGTACTGCTTTTGTACTGCCGAAGCCCTTCGAACACGGGGTTCTCGGGAGTCCTTCAGTATTAAAGGTCATTGGGGAAAACGCATGACGGTTACGGTTTACGCAAGGCATGGCACGAAGTGTTCAAAATCAAGAGAAAGGAACGTTGGGCAATACAAGCGGTGCAAATGCCCGCTGTGGCTACGCTGGGGCAAGCACGACAAGAAGTCGGCGAGGACGCGATCATGGGACATCGCCACAAAGGCGGCACGCAAGTTCGAACAAGAACTCGAACTGAAGGCTAATGGCATTGAGCCTCCAAAGAAGCCAGATTACATCACCATCGAGTCGGGTGCCGATCTGTACTTGGGCGACATGGCACAGCGGGGGATCAAAGACTTGTCCAAAGCACGGCGCATGCTTTCTCGCCTTCAGGACTATGCCTACGGGAAGAACTTCATCTTGCTGAAGGATGTCACCGCACGATTGCTAACCGAATGGCGGAGCGGCTGGACATTCAAGAAAGGCAGCGACAGCCCAGCTGTCCACTGGTCTGTTGTGAAGACCTTCTTCAAGTGGTCGTTCTCCACTGACCTGATTCCCGCCGACCCTTCGGCAAAGCTGAAATCGCTTCCGTCCGGTCGCCACCAAGTGCTGCCCCTCTCTCGTGACGAGTTCGACCGGATTCTGGCAGCAGTAGATCAGTGCGGTTTTACGCCTGCGGTCGAGTACCGGCTGAAGACTTTTGTTTTGCTTCAGCGATGGTCTGGTCTCGCGTGTATGGACGCCGCGACCCTGAGGCAGGATGCCCTGAGCGACAGCGACAACATTTCGAGGGAGCGTAACAAGACGGATGCTGGCGTCTTCATACCCCTACCTCCCGCCGTCGCGGAAATGCTCCGCGCCCTGCCGAATGACCACCCAGACTATTTCTTCTGGAACCCCGAACGAATGAAGAAGACTTCGATCGTATGTATGTTCGGCGACTGGTTGCGCACGGTGTTCGACAAAGCAGGCGTGCGACACAGCACGTCCGAGATGCTGAGCCATCGCTTCCGCCATACCTTCGCAGTCGAAATGCTCCTAGCGGGTGTGGGCATCGAGCGCGTTAGCAAGCTGCTCGGTCAGGCGTTCATTCCGCCATCAACGGTAAGATTCGCTCCCGTGACGTAGGAGGATTCCGAACCCGCGAGAAACGCCGCCATTGCGGCGATCTCTTCAACATGCCCATAACGATCGAGCGCGGTGGCGGCCTTCTGTGGTGCCGCCCAATCACCGGAAGCGGGATTTAACTCCGTGTCGATCGGACCTGGCTGGATGTTGTTGACCGTGATGCCGCGGCTCCCGACCTCTCGGGACAATGCCTGAGTGAACATCTTGACGGCCCCCTTCGTAGCCGCGTAGGGCACAAGTCCCGGCGCAACGGCACGCTCGCCCACTGCCGAGCCGATCATGATGATGCGACCACCCTCAGTCATGTGCTTCAGCGCAGCCTGCGTCGCAACGAATACGCCGCGGAC
Organism: uncultured Acidobacteriaceae bacterium; assembly: GCA_963833875.1. Taxonomy (GTDB): domain Bacteria; phylum Acidobacteriota; class Terriglobia; order Terriglobales; family Acidobacteriaceae; genus Sulfotelmatobacter. Next base: position 2,809,757 of record CAWHZM010000004.1, on the reverse strand, counting down.
GTTGATGTCAAGCACACGATCCATCTCTTCCAGCGTGCTATCCACGAACGGTTTCGGGATGGCCGTGCCGGCATTGTTGACAAGGACATCGAGCCGACCAAATGTCGCAGCGGTTTTTTCCACCGCGGCTTTAACGGCGTCAGCATCCGTAGCGTCCGCCTGAATCGCGATTGCCTTTCCGCCCGCACGCTCAATCGCTTTGACGACGGCCGAAGCCGCGTCGGTACCTTTCGTGTATGTAATGGCGACCTTCGCTCCGTCCGCCGCCAGGCGCTTAGCGATTGCCGCACCAATGCCGCGCGAGCCGCCCGTGATGAGTGCAATCTTTCCTTCTAATTTCTTTGACATTGTCCATCTCCTCGAATTAGACATATGCTCATCAGGCATGAGCTAAATCCTGTCGCTCGCCCAAGGCATCCCAATCACTACATTGGATTACCCAATTAGCTGGTGGTAGCGCACTTGAAGCATACTTTGTTAGGCTTGGTGGCAATGCTTCACAAGCATGGGGATTGGAAATGGAATTACGACACCTGCGTTATTTCGTTGCGGTCGCTGAAACTGAAAGCCTGAGCTTGGCGGCAAAATCCAAGTTGCACACCTCGCAGCCTTCACTCAGCCGCCAGCTTCGAGACCTTGAGGAAGAAATTGGCGCCCAACTCCTGACGCGCACAGCTCGTGGCGTCGCGCTCACACCGGCGGGTCGAGCCTTTCTCGATCACGCGCGCGGAGTTCTGTTGCAGGTTGATGCGGGGGCCGAAGCTGCACGCCGAGCCGTTCATCCCGTCAAACCTTGTTTCTCGATGGGCTTTTTGACCGGACACGAATTGACCTGGATGCCCGAAGCCTTGCGGATCCTGCGCGACGAGTTGCCGAACATTGACGTGATGATATCGAGTCAATATTCCCCGCTACTTGCGGAAGGCCTTTCGAAAGGAACAATCGACGCTGCTTTTCTTCGAAAGGAACGAGCGCTGCCCGACCTGGCGTTCCGCCTTCTTGTGAAGGAGCGTCTGGTTGTGATCTTGCCTAGTGATCACCGTCTCGCCGCACTTAAAGCGATCAGTCCAAGAGATCTAGCAGGGGAAACATTCGTGACCGTGTCCCACACGGCTCCTGTACTGCGTGCGATCATTGACACTTACCTGAAGCGATCGCGAATCAATATCACGCCAGCTCACGAGGCGGACCACGTCACCATGGGAATCTCTTTAATTATGTCGACCCGCGGGGTAGGGCTGTTACCTGCTTACGCGCAGAACTTTCTCCCTGCGTCGATAACGAGCCGCCCTTTGAAGGGGGATGCACCGACTGTCGAGCTGGTCCTCGGCTACAAAAAGTCAAACCAGTCTCCGATCCTCAAGCTTTTGCTTTCGAGATTGGACGAGTTGGTCGCTCGTGCGTCGAAGAAGAGCCAATAGAGGACTCGAAATGCACCCTCGAAATGGCTCTGAGGTTGCTCATGGTATCGTCTCTGTCATAGTCAACAAAGTACAAATGCAATTGGTAGAACTCAAGCTGCAGCGTGCCGTAGCAGATCTTCGATTTTCTTATCCAGATTCCGGGCGACCTCTACCGCGTCGCGATTCCCATATGGGGCTAAGAAGCTCGCCATCCTGTCATATGACAAATGCACGCCATCGGCGCGCTCATCTACAAGCACGGTAACCGGCGCGTAAGAGCCCGCATCCGGGACATGCTTGACCATTTCCTTCATGATGAGGGGATTGCCAATGACGAAGCGGATCATCTTCGGTGTCTCGCGGGCCGTTTCTTTGCGCAGAATCGCGCCGTGATCCAACTGCATAAACAGCATCAGGCCTACTGTGCTCAGAACTTCCTCAACCGCGCTTTTTAGTTCGGCAAAAGAGCGCGCTTCGTGAGTTGATCTCCCAAATTCAGCCATATCCGGATGACCGATGCCGGCGTTTACACCGGCTATTACTTCATCAAACTTCTTGGAAGTCGTTAGACTGAACCGCTCTATCTCGATTTTTCTTATCATCTTGAATCTCTTTACGAGCAGCTGCGCCTTGCCCGAGCTGCATAATAGCATCAGTCCTGCGTTGCTCAGGCCTTTCTCGGCTGCGCTCCAGTCGTCCGAAACGGCAGCAACGACCGGAGGTCACCGCAGTTGCTGATGTAGAAATTCGCTCGTCCGCCCGTTGGCAAGGTGAGCCGCGGCGGCGTTGTAATGCGCCCCATTATGACGAGAGAAGGCATGACTCTGACCCGGGTAGCTGTAGACCGTTGCGCTAGATTTCTTAGCAAGTGCCGCTTCAATCTCAGCCTACGCAGCCTTGGAAATGAACTCATCCTCCGCGGCCAGATGCATGAGAATGGGCGCGTGAAGCCCACCGACCTCTCCCAGATATTTCTCAGTATCGGCGCCGTGATACCAGACTGCGGCATCGATGCCGTCGTTGCGCACGGCTGTCATGAAGACCATCAGCGCGCCGAGGCAATACCAGCGCCGCAACGTTCGGGTTGTTGCCGGCCTCGGTGATGATGGACCCGCCGTAGCTGTGGCCGACCAGAACGACCGGCCCGCCCATGGCGTCGATCGCAGCTTTCGTGTATTTCTGGTCGTCGGCGTAGGAGGTCTCAGGAGGCTGCGCCACCGACACCGTGTAGCCATCCTTCTCAAGGATCTTTGCGACGGCGTCCCAGCCGGAGCCGTCGGCGAATGCCCCCTGGGACAAGCACAACGTTTTTAATGCCGGATGGCGCCGCCGCCGCAACTCCAGCAGTCTTGGCCAGCAGCAGCGTTACGCCCAAGAACACAGCAAGAAGCATTACAACCCAGTAAGTCCTCTTCATGATCATTTCCTCTCCGGTTTGAGCTTCAGTGGTTCGTGTATCGAGCCTCAAACATGCGATCACCATAGTCAGGAACGAGCTCAGTACTATTGAAAACACGAATCACTTTTGTCGATTCTGCTCAAAATGCGGAGGAATGCGGGCGAAAAGACTGCTCCAAGCTCGAGTTCAACGTGAGAACTCCAGTCGGACCTCAGATCCGCGGCGATATCGCGTCCAGAGACGATTCCGGGCGATACCGCCTTGGGCCGCTGAATGTGAGGATGAGATCTATTCGTGTGATTGATGAAATGGGCGTTTGGGTACTTCGACAAAATTCCTGCTACGTACGTGTTCGCGCCTCCACTTTGCCGGAGTCGCACCGACGACATTTGCAAACGTCCGGGTAAGCGCGGCTTGATCAGAGAATCCGATTTGCGCGGCAATTTCCACTAATGTCTTATTCGTTCCCGACAAAAGAGCTTTCGCGAGTTCGACACGCTTCATAATCAGGTAGCGATGCGCGGAAGTCCCAAAGGATCTCCTGAATGATCGCGCAAAATGACTGACTGAGAGCCCACATTCATGGGCGAGTGTTTCCAGTTTCACATCGCCGTCCAAGTGCTCATGGAATAATTCCACAACGCGTCGGCTTTGCCACGCAGCAAGACCGCCCTTGAAATGTTGGACGGTTTCTGGAGATTGACCGTATCGCCCGACCAGATGCGAGCAAATCATCATGGTGAACGAATCCATGAACAACTGAGAAAACATCTCCGGCCTATTCAGATATGGCAAAATCGTTTGCGTTAGGTGATGCAGAGTTGGGTCGGGAGTTCCGTAAACGCAGTAAAGACGCTTAGCTCTAGGCACTCCGGCATCATCCGAAAGTGAATCTAAAGTTGCACGCGGGACGTGGTAGTGAATCCAATCGATCGGACCCGGATTGCGAATGGTGGTATTCGACTCCAGGTTACACATTGCGACTCCGCCCACTGGCCACGTCCCCGTCTTTGTGTACCTGCCATCGGTCCAGAGTTCCCATTCCCCGGAATTCGCATGATTCAGGTGCAGCGAGACAACATAGGCCTTTTCAGGTGGGATCGAAGCTGTTCGTTCCGGGATGCCGCTTCGTGCAATCAGCCGGGTAATCGCCATTTGCGGCCGGACGACGGAAACCGCGGAATCGATGGCAACATGGGGGGGTTGGTTCATGGTGAAATACTTCGCCATCTGAGCGCCGTGGGCGCTGGCAGAAGTTTCATGCGAGGGCGAGGAATCGCGATTCTGTTCGCGGGGGTAAATTTTATTCACGGCAATCTCCATGGAAGACGACCGACCATCTTGAATGGAGTGAAGCATATCACTTACTGGGTGCATCTTTTTAGCGAGCTTGGAAGAAATATTTTTGTGATTGGAAATCACAAATTCAGTTCGTTTCGACAAGCCATGAACGAGTGGTTCGTCGCATATCGGGGTATGTCTCGTGCTCAGCATCAGGTCTCGCATCGAGCAACCAATACCCGCGAGATGCTCCTTCTCTCAGCCGGCAAGCTGTTTCAGGAGGTTGGATATGTTCGAACGAGCATTCATCGCATCGCCGCCGGCGTGAACGCGCCTAAGGGTACTTTTTACAACTATTTCGCGAGCAAAGAAGAACTTGCCTCAATACTCGTCGATCGCCAATTTGCCGCTATCTATCAATCCCTCTCGCTAACGCCGGCAGAGAGCGCATACGATCAACTGGAGCAGCATTTCCACTTCTTAGCAATCGAACCGCCGATGATCGAGATAGCTCCACTCCAATTGCTGGCGATTTTCGCTGCCGAGGCTCCGGCAATCCCGCCCAAGATCGGGCAAAGAATCGCCGACGGCATACACGTCTGGGATAAGCAGTTGGGCGACTTAATCTCACTCGTGCACATTGAGAGAGGAACCGCCGTCGGGCAAGACTCCACCAAACTAGCGTTACTCCTAACTACGTGCTGGTTTGGGGCGATCGTTCGCAGAAAGTCGGATCCATCGCTGATGCTTGTGGAAGACTTTCTCCCCTCCTTGCTCCGATGCGGTGTCCTTTGACAAGGACCGCAATCCCTCGGCGTCTGAGTTCTGCAAGTCCTTTCGTATACCATCGCGCATCCAATCCTGAGTTTGAGAAGCTTCTCCAGAATATCCGGGGGTGGCTTGATAGAGGAGGATGAATGGCGCAGGTATGGTTAGTCACCGGCAGCTCTCGTGGTCTGGGTCGCGCAATTGTTGAAGCGGGCCTCGCTGCGGGCAATAAGGTGTTGGCGACAGCTCGGGACATTAAGTCGCTGGCTGATCTCTCGGAACGATATGGAGATCAGGTCAAGCTCTTCGCAATGGATGTGACAGACGAAGCAGCAGCAGCAGACGCGGTAATGGCGGCGGTCGATGGATTTGGCTCACTGGATGTGGTCATTAACAATGCGGGATATGGCAATCTTTCGTCCGTCGAAGACACGCCTCTATCGGAATTCCGGGCACAGATCGAAACGAACCTCTTTGGAACGATTATTGTGACGAAGGCAGCTCTTAGGTATTTTCGCGAAAAGAAAGCAGGCCAGTTCATTCAGTTTTCATCGGTGGGCGGAAGGATCGGCCCTCCGGGACGTGGGCCGTATTCGGCGGCGAAATGGGGTGTCGAAGGCTTCTCCGAGGTGCTTTCGCGCGAAGTGGCACCGCTCGGCATCAAGGTCACCATCGTTGAACCCGGTGGCTTTCGCACAGACTTCGCGGGCAGTTCCACCGAACTTAGCGAAGGTCATCCTGAATACGATTCGACGGTTGGAGCTACCGCAAGATTTCAGCGGAACTACAACGGCAAGCAGCCTGGTGATCGGAAAAAGGCGGCTCAGGCGATCGTGCATCTGACGCAGGAGCGAAACCCTCCGTTGCGACTCTTGCTCGGCAGCGATGCGTACGCCGCCGCGGAGAAGAATGATCTTGCGCGATTAGAGGAAGCACGAATTTGGAAGAAACTCAGCGTCTCCACCGATTTTGAGACGAAGTGAAGAAGCAGTAAACATTAAGCAGCAGAATCCGAACCGCACCAAGGTGGTCAATGGTTCGACTTGGACTCGATTCTTTCCTTCTTCGTCTCACTTGACGATCAGATTGTGAGAATCAGCCGCATGAAGGCGTCGATCTTCTTCGTAATTCGCGCCCGGTCGGGACCGAGGTTCTGCTCCAGGCAAATTCCGCTAAAGAACGTGACGATCAAGCCAGCGAGGGAATCATTATCGTCACGAGATCCACGCGCTGCAGCTAGATTGTCGATGAGCAACTGATGGGCTTTCATTACGCTCGCGACCATGATCTGGCGGGCTTTTGGGGGGAGGTCTGCGAACTCGCGCATAGAGTTCACCGAGAAGCAGCCCTTCTGCCCCCAACTCCCATAGCAGACCTTTAGAAAACTCTCAACATTGGCCCAACCCAGAGGCTGTTTCGTCAGGTGTCCGCGTGCCATCAGGACTTCGAAATACCTGCGCAGGCTCTCCACGAACAGGTCTTCTTTGTCCTTGAATTCCGTATACAAGCCAGATTTGCGCACACCTGTGGCCTGTTCAAGGTCCTGAACACTCGTCTCAGCGAGGCCATGCTTCCAGAAGACTGGGATTGCTTTATCGAGGACATCCTCTCGGGTGAACAGTTTTCGTCGTCCCATTGCAACATTATCGGTCAATTCGACAGCGAAGGCTTGCAAATAAAGAACCGAATGGTCCATTATTATAGCAGAGAGAGAGATCGTCCCGGAGGACCCATGGCGCCCAGCCGCAAACAACAGGTCATCGATCTGCTGAAGTCGCTTGAGACTAAAGATTCAGTCCCGTTCGCGTATGTCAACCCGAACAAGTACATTCAGCACAACCTACAGGTGGGCCCTGGTCCGGCAGGTGTCGCCGCCCTCATCAAGAACTTGCCGCCCGATGCGTCCGTCAATACGATTCGCGTCTTTGAAGATGGGGACTATGTCTTCGCTCACACTGAGTACAACTTCTTCGGGCCAAAAGTTGGCTTCGACATCTTTCGCTTCGAAGACGGCTTGATCGTTGAGCATTGGGACAACTTGCAGGAAACCGCAACGGAACGCAGCCCCAGCGGGCACACCATGATCGACGGTCCCACCGCGGTGTCTGATCTCGACCAGACACTGGAGAATAAGGCGCTCATGCAACGCTACATGGAGGACCTTCTCGCCGGCCGTCGCGAGACTTTTCCGAGCTACTTCAACGGAATCTCGTACATTCAGCACAATCCATGTGTCGCCGACACCATCCCGGGACTGATTGCGGGTTTACAGGCTCTTGCCGCCAAGGGGCAGGCCGTCGTCTACAAGCGTGTCCATATGGTCCTTGGCGAAGGTAATTTCGTGCTCGTCGTTGCGGAAGCTACGTTTGGTGGCGTACCCACCGCCATCTATGATCTATTCCGCATTGCAAACGGCAAGATCGCCGAGCACTGGGATACGCTCGAAGCGATTCCGCCTCGCGATCAATGGAAAAATAGCAACGGTAAGTTCTAGGGCGGTGCGAGGCAGAACATATGCTTCAAGGCATGTTTGGAAAAAGATTGGCGGAGCATTTTTCTCTCCTGGAGTCTTCCTCACTTCTGTTTGGTCCCAAGGGAAACCCTCAGGTTGCGTTGACACGTATGCGAATGCCGAACGGCTTTCCTGGACCCACTCCACACATTCCACCAGAAAAGGCTTTTTCGATATCCGTCCACCTGCGCCGTCCCGACAGCATTAAGGGCTGGGGAACGTGGCTTGACGGACGCTTTCATCGTGCCACCGAATGGGATGCCGGCGGGATTCAGATATTCGATATGGAGTCGGAGCCGGTCGCACTGCGAACTTCAGGTTTCGACTCGGTTCACGTCTACATACCCCGGTCAGTTATCAATCGTTTCAGTGACGAGAACGAGCAAAAGCGCATTCGCAACTTGCACTGCACCCCGGGAACCAAGGATGACGTGATTCTTCATTGGGCCCGGATGATGTTGCAGTTCTCTGATCGTCCGCTTCAGCTTCCACGCTTAGTTATCGACGAAATAATCATGATGTTCTGCGCTCATCTGAGCCGCACATACCAGGGGCGGAGCCAGCCCCCGGAGGTTGTTACCGGGGGGTTGACGATCTGGCAACAGGATCGAGCGATCGAAGTGTTGAACGAACATCTGGATGGTGATCTGGCGCTTGCCGATCTTGCAAGAGAGTGTGCGCTATCGGCGGGTCGTTTCATGCGCGCATTCAAAAGGTCGTTTGGTGTTCCCGTCCGGCGCTACTTGCTCTATAAGCGAGTTGAAGCCGCAAAGTCTCTCTTGTTGCACTCGAACGACTCTTTACTAACAATCGCGTTGGAGGTCGGATTCACTGACCAGCCAGCTTTCAATCGAAGCTTCCGTGAGATTGTTGGAACTTCGCCAGGACGGTGGCGAAGATCAAACGCACCGATGCCGAAGGTGTTCAACCTCCCCGCGCCTGAAGAGAAGTAAAGGTCGTCACCCGCGTTTCCCACCCAATAAAGCGATCAGAAACGCCAAACCACGGCACTTTCAATCAAGACAAGGATTGAAACTTCCAAAACAATGGGCGTCGTTGGTCACAAAGGCGTCCGGTGATCCAGCTCTGTCTCACGACAAAGAGCCAGGATCGCGAGCAACGGCGAATTTTCGACCTGCCGCTTCCGCAATTCTTGTGAACGTTCTTGTGGACAACGACACATGAGTTCTTCCGGATCGATAGGAGACGAAAATGGGAAAAACGTATAAGGCAGTCGAGATAACCAAACCCGGGACTTTTCGCCTCGTCGAGAAGCCTGTCGTCGGGCCGGGTGAGGAACAAGTACGTATCCGGGTAGAGGCTTGCGGTGTATGTCACTCAGACGCGGGCACCGTTGAGGGACAACTGCCCGGCGTCGTGTATCCGCGTGTGCCGGGCCACGAAGCAATTGGCCGCATCGAGGAGGTTGGCCGGCGGGTTACGTCCTGGAAGGTCGGCCAGCGTGTAGGAGTCGGGTTCTTTGGAGGTGAAGACGGAACCTGCGAGACCTGTCGCCGCGGCGACACGGCATATTGCCAGAACCCCATTATCACGGGCGTGACGAGTGATGGTGGCTATGCGGAAATGATGATCGCAGAGGCACGCGCACTGGTCCTCATACCGGATGAACTCAAATCAGAAGATGCGGCCCCGTTAGTCTGTGCCGGCATCACCACATTCAATGCGCTCCGCAACAACGGACGTGCTGGCGATACCGTTGCTATCCAGGGTATCGGCGGTCTGGGGCATCTCGGCGTGCAATACGCCAAAAAGATGGGTTTTCGCACCGTTGCGATCGGCTTCGGTCCAGACAAAGAACATCTCGCGCCCAAGCTGGGAGCGCACATTTACATCGACGCCAAAGATGAGGATGTGGGAGCCGCGTTGCAGAAATTGGGCGGGGCCGATGTGATCCTGGCGACCGCCCCGAGCGGAGCAGCGATTGCCAGCCTGCTTTCCGGGCTCTCAGTTCGCGGAAAGCTCGTGGTAGTTGGTGTTTCGGGTGATCCGATTCCCGTCAACGGAGTTCCACTCATCTTTGGGGGCCGATCGGTCATCGGCAGCCTGACCGGGAGAGCGATCGAGACCCAGGACACTCTTGATTTCAGCGTCCTCACTGACGTTCGGCCCATGATCGAAACTCTTCCATTGGAAAAGGCCGAAGAAGCGTATCGACGCATGATGTCAGGCGCCGCGCGGTTCCGCATGGTTCTCACGATGGCCTAAAGAAGTTCACAGACCTGCTGCAAAGCGGAGTCGACAAACCGATGCGAAGGAGACTCAGATGAATCAGTTCCAGGAAATCTTCGATAAGCAGAAAGCATATTTCGATTCGGACGCGACCAAGTCTTACGAGTGGCGCATTGATCAACTGACACGCCTTGAGAACTTGTGTAATGAGAACGCCGAGGCTCTTGAGGCTGCGATGAGCAGCGACTTCAAGACCGCCAGCCAGGAAAAAGTCTTCGAGATTATGGCGCCCGTTGGAACCGTCGCCTTCGCGAAGCAAGAATTGAAGGAGTGGATGAAGCCCGTAGATGTGGTTGTGCCCAAGGCCTTTCGGGAGAGCGGGCATACGGCTAAAGTCTATCGGGAACCTTACGGCGTCACGTTGGTTATCGGGCCATTCAATGGACCACTGACGCTGCTCTTCGACCCCGCTGTCCAGGTTATTGCGGCTGGCAATCCATGCATCCTCAAACTCTCCGAGGGTTTGCCCGCCACCGGTAAGGTCTTGCTCGATCTCATTCCAAAATATTTCGATCCTCGTGCCGTAATTGCCGTCGCCGGCAGCAAAGACGAGGTGACGGAGCTTCTCAATCTGCCCTTCGACTTCATCTTCTTCACCGGCAGCGTCAAGGTTGGCAAGATCGTCATGGAGGCGGCCGCAAAGAATCTGACTCCCGTTCTCCTCGAACTAGGCGGGCAGAATCCGGCTTTCGTTGACGCGACCGCAAATATTCCGGATGCAGCCAAGAAGATCGTCTGGGGTGCGACGGCTTGGGGCGGCCAATGGTGTACCTCGCCCGGCTATGCCTACGTGCACGAATCAATCGCAGAGGAGTTTGTTGCGGAGTGCAAGAAGGCGATGGTCGAGCTCTATGGGACTGACCCCAAGAGCAGACCGGACGACTACTCCCGCATTATCAGCCCAAAGGCCACCGAACGTTTGGCGGGCCTGATCGATCAAAAGAAAGTTGTCATAGGCGGAGGTTCCGACCCGGACGCATGCTATCTCGATCCCACGGTCATCTATCCAGTGACTTGGGACGATCCGATCATGGAGGACGAGATCTTTGGGCCGATTCTTCCAATCCTCACCTACAAGGACATGGATGCTGCCATTCGTGAGGTGAAGAAGCATCCGAAGCCTCTTTCCGGCTTCCTCTTCAGCCGAGATCAGAAGTCTATCGATCACTTCCTCGCGAGCTTGTCGTTCGGCGGGGGCGCGATCAATCAGGTAAACATCCACCTGTTTATCGAAACCATGCCCTTTGGCGGGGTCGGATATTCCGGTATCGGTCACTACTACGGCAAGGCCGGGTTTGATGCTCTCACGCACGCGAAATCGGTTTTCATTTCGCCGCCCGACGTCGCCATCGAACACCTGTTCCCGCCGTACACGGAGGAAAAGGTCAAAGCGCTCAGCCAGTGGTTTGAATACTAGGCCGCAAAGATCCCGGAAAAAGCGATCCAAGGAGCACAGAGATGAAAACGAATGCGAAAGACTACGTATCAGCTGCCCAACAGTTCTTCACTGCATACGATGCCCACGACGTTGATGGCATGCTCGCTCTCTGCGCAGATGGCGCACTCGGACGATATGCTCCGTACGGCCGCGAGAGCGTCGTGCCAATCCGTGGTGGCATCGATGTTATTTGGCGCGCGTTTCCGAATGCCGTTCCGAACTTCCGAGTCAAAGTGATCGAGCTAATCCCTGCCGAGGAGAACATAGTGGTGATCCAAGCCGAGATGAGCGGGCCCATACCTGCCGAAGTGCATGGGATTGCAAAGAAGGGCCAGGACGTACACATCCCTCACTGCTACATTCTGCGTTTCGACACGGACTCCAAAATCACACGGCTCGACGCTTACTGGGACAACACCGTCCTAAACAGTATCAAGGCGAGCGGCGTGTGACTGAGCGAGCCAATTGCAAGATCTCTGATTTGCGGCGCCATTGCTGAATGTTGCAGAGGAGGTGCACTGCCTAGCGCACCCCACTGACAAGGAGAACGAAACCCGCAACAGCTACTACAACGGAAGGAAGGTACGCCATGGCTAACGCAAGCAACACTACTGCTCCGACGCAATTCATCGAGACCAAGCTCGAAAAATATGCCTATCGTCGCTTTGGGAAAGGCGACAGTCTACCCCTGTTGTGTCTTCAGCACTTCACCGGGACTTTGGACAATTGGGACCCCGCCGTCACCGATCCGCTTGCTGTAGGACGTGAAGTCATTCTTTTTGAGAGTGCGGGTCTTGGCCGTTCGACCGGCCATGTTCCCGAAAGCATGTCGGGCATGGCAGCACACGCTCTCGCATTCGTCGATGCACTTGGCCTGAAACGTCTGGATAAGAACACCCATGGATGTGTGGAGACAATGGATTCGACATCGAACGGCCAACGTTAACGAATACTCCACACGGTACTCGATCGCGATAGACGCCGCGCAGAAAACTCCTGCGGACAAGTGGCGCCTTCAATCGCATGACAATAAGCAGGGCAGCAGCGGTTACCTCTCTGGGCAGGACGGGGAATCTCTATCCGCCGCAGAAGCGGAGATCCAGGGAACGGGTCGTGCAGTCTACCAAACGCGCATCGCCAAAGGCGTAGCTAGAGAACAAGCCAGAAAGGATCTTCCGCTGTCGACCTACACGGAGGCATATTGGAAGATCGACCTGCACAATCTACTGCATTTCTTGAACCTGCGAATGGATCCACATGCGCAGGAGGAGATTCGTTCCTACGCTACGGTAATAGGCGAGGGAATCGTGGCAAAGTGGGTTCCCCTGGTGTGGGAAGCTTTCTTGGACTACCGACGAAATTCCATCCAACTGTCGCGGATAGAGAAGGAGGTTGTGGCGGCGCTCACAGCGGGTTCTCCTGAACGTGCGCGGTTGATCGCCGCTGACAATGGATTGCTGCAGTCGAGCAAAGGAGGAGGTCTGGCGCCCAATCGTGAGCGGAAGGAACTGGAACTGAAGTTGGGATTGTTTGGCTTGACAACTCCGTGGGCATGAGAATCCGCGCACTAGTTCATAACATTTGATGGAGAAAAACACTTTCGAGCCGGTTGGTTTCCGAGGAAGCACCGGTTCAGTTCGTCATATCAACGGATCCCGCAAGGGTCGACCAGGATTTGTGCGGGTGAGCGACTTCGATGGGCGACTAAAAATATGTCCACCAAGACCGTGAGATACAACACACAGTCTTCACCTAATCCGCGAAAAGTGGTATGCGATTGGGCTGGAAGTGTCGCCACAAGTGAAGGCACGCTTCATCAACTCTCCCCCTACATCGGAAAGATCAAGTCATCTATCGCTGCGTCGCTTGTCTCGCAATTCACGCACGAAGGCGATCTTGTTTACGATGCCTTTTCGGGGTCCGGCACCGTCGCTCTGGAGGCCTGGACAGCTGGGCGTCGGGTCGTGGCAAGTGATCTGAGCCCTTACGCCTACCTCTTAACGCGTGCGAAACTGTTCCCATGTCGCTCACTGGAGAAAGCCCTAGAGCAGATCGAACACGTGAGTTTTGAGGCAAACCGCGTACGGAGCGAAATTGATCTCAGACACGTTCCTCGCTGGGTGCGGCATTTCTTTCATCCTGAAACATTGCGGGAAACGCTGGCATGGGTAACTGTGTTGAGGCGCCGTCGCTCTTGGTTCTTGCTTGCATCGCTGCTGGGTATCCTGCACCACCAGCGGCCTGGTTTTCTCTCTTTTCCGAGCAGCCACACAGTACCGTATCTTCGACATAAAATATTCCCACCTTCCCGGTTTCCTGAGTTGTACCGATATCGCTCATTGCGCGATCGTCTTGAGGCAAAGGTGACTCGGGCGTTTCGTCGAATGCCCGTTCTAGATTTTAGCGTTGAGAGATCGTGTTTCCGCCGTGATGCTGGCTCCTTTACTGTGCCGGAACCTGTTGATGCAATTATCACAAGCCCACCGTATATGCGTCTTCTGCATTACGGCAGAGACAACAGGTTGAGGTTGTGGTTTTTAGGAGCTTATGACTGGAGGTCGCTTGACCAGATAGTCTCCCCAAACCAAAAGGCATTCCTAAAGCTCATGAATCGCTGTTTTGTGACATGGAAGGGCTTGCTCAAAGCGAACGGTTGTTGCGTACTGATAATCGGTGACGCATTTGGCAGAGTTGTTGATGGCGATTTGCCCGAAGTGGTATCAAGAATTGCCACCGAACAGGTCGGAGGGTTCGTGCGCGTGTGCCAGTACACTGAAAAGATCCCGAACGAAAGAAGAGTTCGGCGAGGAATAATGGGGAGCACATCTGAGACTATCGTCGTGCTTCAAAAGACGACAAATCGCCAGGATTCGTAATGGGTCTTGTAAGGGAATACGATCCCAACAGCGATGTTGTCTTTTGCTCAAATGATTTGAGAGGCGAATCTGGAATGGCTGTTCCTGAATCATTGCGATGAGATTCCTCTGCATCTTCGGGCTGGTGCTCGCCTGTCTCTCCTCTTCCGGCGCGAATCCGGGCCCTAAGGACAGTACAGATTCGAAACGTCGCGACACTCCTACGGTGGGTGCCGAGCATCTCGCACGTGCAGCAGACTTCGAGAGAAGTGGGCTTCTCCCAGAAGCGCAGGCCGAATATCTTGCTGCGCTGCAGAATAAGGATGCAGCCGTCCATGACAAGGCCTTATCAGGCTTACTCAATCTTCAAAACCAACGGCTCAATAGAGCCAGCCGGACCGCCGAATTGTACATGTCATTGGGTCGAGGCTTTGAGCAGTCGAGCGAGTGGGATCAGGCTATTGCAAACTACGAGAAGGCTCTTCAAGTCGAGGACTGGGATGGTCGAGAAGAGGCTGCTCGAAGCGTCGCCACTGCAGCAATCGCGAAGGAGAGCGCATATCAGAAATACGGACCCGGATGGATCTATCCAATCGGGATAAAGGTTATACTTTGTATTGGGGTTGGCGCGGCTGTCCTGGGGATTCTGCTCAGCGTCAGAATGGCAACGAGCGCTGTTTCGAAACGGATTGAGGTGCGTGAGTTTCAAGACCCTGCGCAAACGGGCCTTGGATCGACATTTCCGGCTTTGATTCGCGAGCGATTACTGTCGAGTCTAGCGCTGACGCGGCCTGGGTTTGCGTTCCTTCGAGGAGAAGATCGACGAGCTCCAGTAGTCGTGTCGAGGGCCGGAGTGCAGTTGCCGAACGTCGAGATATCATGGTCAGCGTTCAAGATTGCCGACGCGCTGGGAGCATTGCGGCGGTTGATCGTCGTCCCCCGCTATATATTGGATGGATCGGTCTCCAAGCAGGAGAACCAGGTTAGGATTGGAGTTGAAATGATTAGGCATGGCGAACTGGTGCAAGCGTGGAGCTTCGACAGTTCGCAAGATTTCGGTGATTGTGCCTATCAGGTCAGCTACGCGGTGCTGAGGGAATATGCTTGAAACCCGAAGTTGGAAAGCGATGGCCAGGTATACCGAGGGTCTGAAGCTTGTCCAGGCCTTCCAGGACGGCCGAGATTGGAGCCAACTAGCGAAAGCTGAGGACCAACTTGCGACGGCGGCCGAGCTAGACCAACAGTTCCGTGAAGCTGCATTTTACTTGGCGGTCATACGCGAACTTCGTGGCAAACACGAGCAAGCGGCGCAGGATTTTGAGAAAATTCGACTCTATTCTCCCAGTGACCCTGAGGTCCTCTATAACCTTGGCATCGCTTACTTCCATCAGTATGAGTGGGAGGCCTACAAGCGGGCAGTCGTTTACTTGAAGGATGCGGTCGAAACGGCAAGTACTGATCTACGGAAGGTTCTGTCTCAGCCCCGGTCGCCTCGGAAGAATAGAGGTAGCGTAGTTCAGGACCAGACCCGTTTGTACAGCATCGAATTTTTATCGCGATCAGTTTTAGCTCAAGTTTACGCACACATGACAATCCGCCCGGCGTATGAAGTGGACGAATACGCCGGAGCAGTGGAAACGAATTACGACCTCGCATTGTCCGAAGCCAACGCCGCGCTCGTACAGACCGATAACTGGAGTGGAGATGCTGAAGTGTCGGCGGATGTTCGAGCCGGAGCGCACAACGCTATCGGTTTGGCCAATATGTACAGAGCTCAGCGTGTCCAAGAGGGTATCGAACAGCTGTTGAGGGACGCCGTAGAACAGTTCGGGCTAGCTCTGACCCTTAATCCCGACGATGCACGACTTCTAAGTAATCTTGGCAGTGCAACCCTGTTCTTGGCCGAGAACTTTAAGCGAGCCGGTCGCGAGGAGTGGATCCCTGCCTTGACGCGAGCGGAGTCACTGTTCAAGCGAGTTCTCGAACTTCGACCCAACTACGATTTCGCGTATTGCCGTCTCGCGAGAATTGCAATTGCGAGAGGCGATGGCAAGACAGCAGAGAATTATGTGCGATTGGCTGCCGAACACCCGAGCGAGATGACGCCACAGTATCTTGAGCGGCTCCGCAGGCAGATCCAAGAACTACCTTTTCGACCGAATCAGAGTTGACAAGTTGAGAACAGGGGTCGCGCCCTAAATGAGCGACTGCTAGAGTATATTTGTGTGTCTCCTCCATTCATCTTCGCGTGAAGCCTAATGCCAGCCAGGGTAAGTCGCTCACACCAACACCATTTAATTTGAGAGGGAGGGATTGGCTTAAGCTGCCTGCAAAGTCCCGTCAGGAGGTTGTGGAGCAAGCATTCAAATACTGGCGTGCGAGGGGTTTTCCCCACTATGAGATAGCCGATATTGATCTATGCCGCGAGTTCGCTAACCTGGAGAAAAGTGACTGGAGCAAGATTTTTCAGGGTCGTTACCTGCGTGCCGCGAATACGGGCCTGCGTGTCGCGAATGCATTTCAGCCCGCTATTTGGTCTGTTGAGGTTAGCCGATATAGGACACCGCTGGAGGTCTTCAGAGATGACAAACTGCTTCGCAAAGCAATTGCTCGTTCCCTCAGCATATGGCCTGATCGTTTTGGAACAAATGCTAGTTGTCTACGTCGGATATTGAAAAGCTTTCCAAGTACAGCCGGTGCTTCAAATTTCCGTCCTTCAATCGCGCGAGCCTTAATCGCTCAATACTCCAATTCAGACGATCTCGTTGTTGATTTTTCGGCGGGTTTCGGAGGTCGACTACTCGGCTGCATGGCAGCACCAAGGGCATACATAGGGATAGAACCGAACCTGAGGCAAGTGGTTGGGATGAAGAGGATGATGGCCGCGATACGCGCTAACAAAATATCGGTCCCCAATTTCGAGTTTCGGTGCGGTTGTGCGGAAGATGAGTTAAGACACATGCCCGCGCGGTCCGCTGGAATGGTTTTCTCAAGCCCACCTTTTTTCGACTGGGAACGATACTCACGGAGCAAAAAGCAGAGCTTCGTCCGGTACCAGGACTATGGAGCTTGGCGACGCTATTTTCTGCAGCCTGTGATTGCTGAGAGTTTCCGGATCCTACGGCCCGCGGGCGGTTTGATCCTGAGTGTTACGAATGGACGGCGATTGCCGTCTGCCGCTGACGTCGAAGATATAGCCGTGAAAGTCGGCTTCCGTTTGGCCAACACTCACTACATGTCGTTTCCCAAGATTCCCTATCTTCATCCAAGAAATGGAGCGGCAACCAAGCACGAAACAGTATTGGTGTTTCGCAAACCAGAGGTCGCAAGATCATTGGCGCGTCGCAGGTCGCAGACACCAAGGAGTTGATGGTTTGAGGCAGGGTTCGTTCCTGGGAGGCCCGATGTACGGCACACTTCCGAAAATCTTCACCTTATTCTAAACGACTATAGAAGTCGCCGGTGCTCTGGTGCCCGCGGCTGACTGTCGGTCTGTCAGAAATCGGTTTCTTTCCCGAAGTGTAGAGCCCTTTGCGTGCCGAGTGCGTGCTGCCCAGAGCGACATCTTCAAATGGCCGGCATGGCACCGGAGTCACAAGAGTGCTTAGTTCTCTTATCCCAGCAGATCTCTCACAATAGTGAGCCATTCGGTATCGAGTGGTTCATAGCAAACGGGCTTCCCCGCACGACTGTACCAATAGGCTGCGTTGTCCTGATCGCCTTCCTTGCGATGGAGGTATGCATGAACCCACGCACCCTCGACGCCCTCATCCTGTTGAGTGGATTCGTGCCCTCGCGTCCAATCGCCCTTGGCATCCCACCAGAGGCCCGCTAGAGCCAGTGTGAGTTCCGCCGGCGGTTTGGCCGCCGTCAGCGATTGACGAAAATCGTTCAAGGTCATGTCGAGTACTCCCTGACACAATGGTCGAACGCTGCCCTCATCAGACCGAGAGCACTGTCAATCTTCAGCACGAGGCGCTCGGCTGCAGAATGGCATTTGCCGACTCTCATGGGGAACACCCCAACACATAAACTGCATCATTCGATTTTGTTGTGCTTCGCGAGATTGTGCCGTCCACACAATATCTGGATGTTCGCAGGGTCTTTCGAAGAACCGCCCTTCGAGTAAGGAATGATGTGGTCGAAATGAAGGCCGGAGGTCGCGCCACAGGAGAGATACACACAACGTCCCTGATCGCGCTTCCAAACCTCGAGCTTCACCCAGCTTGGAATGAGCCGATCGTCATCCAACGCGACTGGAGCAACGGACGGGCGGTCGCGATCGTCGGTGCCAGCAAACTGGAGCTTAAACTTAAAGACCCTGCGGCCTCCCGATTGCTCAGTCCAGTAATCAACTAGCTCGAACAACCCGTTGTAAACCCAAATGCCAGATCGTATTTTTTCGTAGACACTCACTCTCTCTGGCGGTTCCGCTCCGTCCTTGTACTTCCTTACGGCGTTCGCAAAGAGCCCGTTTTGCGTAAAGGATCCTCCCGGATGTCGCTCCGGCTGATCCATTTGCTTTGGGTGAGGTCCGTTCAGAGTTCTTGCGATATCGTGCCCTTCATATATCAGCACCCGGCCGTCATCCTGCACCTGATCGGCGTATGGCGCTCCCGGACGGAGGCTCATCAGAATAATGCTCTCGGCATCTCGCAGGCGGAAGTTCATGCCGCGTTGGAGATTGACACCAATCGCGGAACACATCTCCATGTAGGAGATGACATCACCGGCTTGAAGTCCAGGAGGCAAGGTCGCTATTCAAATATATCCGTTCTCGGTTCGGGATTACCCGAATGCGTGATACGGTCTGGACGATCCCGAAATTGTCCAGCAAGGCTGGTCACAAAGGCTGCCTGCACCTCTGAAACGCCCGAACCGGCCTGAACTCTATCCAGGCAGCCAAGTTTCAGCAGAATGGGCTTCTCGGATGTTCCCAAAATCACTTCGTTGGCAATTACGTAGCGTCTTGTTTGCTGATACGAAAACGGAACCATCCACTTTGGATGCTTCCTTTGGTCGGACGACGAACGCACGTCTGGGCGCCGAAGGGGGTTGGCTGTGAAGACGTGGTAGCGCTATTTTCGCGCCAAAAAAATGTACTGCTTTTGTACTGCCGACCTCCGACTCGGCAGGTTTTCACCGCTTTTGACGAAAGATTAAAAACATCCCCAAAACCCGTGTCAACACTGGTTTTCCTTGTCTTTTCGTGAAATTTGAGTACGATTACTTCGGCGGTCGGAATCTCCGGGCGTGGTTCGAATCCTACCTGAGGAGCCATTTCTTTTGTAAACCCCCAACCCGCAGCGCAGCCGCTGGATATTCCGTTTTATCGCGGCGCGGTACTATACTGCCGAGATGAGCAAGCACCTCGAATCGCTGTATCAGAATCTTCTAAACGGCAAGTTGCCCCATAACCTGAGTTGGAGTGAGACTCTCGAACTGGTCGATCATCTGGGTGAAGTCCAGCCGCACGGAGACGATGAATTTATTTTCCGCGTTGGCGGCCAGCAGGAGTTTTTCAAGAAGCCGCATACCCATGATCTGGGCGTGGAGGAAGTTTCGCGGTTGCGCAAATTCTTAAAGGAAGCCGCAAAGTCCGCGCCTAAATCAGGTGCCCAGGTAGAACCAATCTCCCAGCCCAGCCGAATGATTGTGGTGATCGATCACCACGCCGCCCATGTGTACCAGGATTTGGGTGGAAGTCGTCCGACAGACGAGAAGAATGTGCGACCCTACGATCCCTTCCATTTCCATCATCATCTGATTCATCGGAAGGAAGCTCACTACCGCGGCGAGCGCGTACCCGAAGAGGACTCGTTTTATGAGGAGGTCGCGAAAGACATCACTCCTGCGAAGGAGATCGTTCTCATTGGTCACGCCACCGGAAAAAGCAACGCTGCAGATTTTTTAAAAGAATATCTGAAGACGCATCATCCCGAGATTTCACGGCGGGTCATCGCTACCGAAAGCGCAGACCTTTCGGCGGTGACCGAGCCTGAAATCGAGGCTCTGGCAAAGCGGCACATGAATGCAGCCGCCTAACAGGGTGGTTCGAGGGCGCTACAAAATGTTTACTGCGCGCGCCGCCAACAGAGCCACCGTGGTAAGGGAAATGAGCGATTGAACCATCATAAGGATTTTGGCCCATCCGGATAATACGGGACAGTCGGTTGGCGAAAATGCGGTGCTGGTGTTGAAGGCGAGAAAAAGGTAATCCACAAAACCGGGACTCCAGCATTGCTCTCCCATCTCGCGCTTGGCTTGCTGATCGAGAGTCATCTGCGGGAAAAGGAATGCTCCGTCGGTATGTACTCCGCGCAACTCCCGTTCGCGCGGGCCGCCTGCATCCAAACGCCAATACCATGAAGCGAAGACCAGGATATTGGTAATCCATAAGGCAGCCGCGGAACGCAACAGCTCTTTGGGAGTCTGTCGATGCGCGGGTAGAGCCGCGACTAGTAGTCCAAGCGACCAGATCATGTCGACGGTCACGATGGAACTGAGCAGATAACCCAAGAATTTATTGAGCTCATCTTTTCCCCGCTGGCGGGCCCAGGTGGTGGGGATGAGGAGCAATCCGACAACCACGATCAGGAGCCAGTCAGGGCCGGCGGAAAGGGATTCCGGCAGAGAAAGGCGCAATCCGCCCACGGCCAGCAGGGCGAGCATGACAGGCCAGCGCGGTTCCAAATCTTTCGAAGGGCTTGGCATCGTGATCTATAGTGCAACGACGACGGGATAAACGGCAATTCAACCGTGCTGACTCGGGAATGTTGTTGGGGGCCATGGTGGTTCCAGGCGGCTAGTCTAGCGGCGTCTGCGCCAGCCGAGAAACATGCCGAGAGCGGCGCCAGCCAAAACTGCCGCGCTTAGCTTCTTGCGGTTGGTGATGGGAACGAAGCGAGTGGGGCCGCTGCTGATCTCGACAACTCCGATGGGGACGGCACGCACGCCGCCACCACCACCGCCGCCTTCGCCGCGGGCGCTGGAATCGCCTACTCCGCCGGTTCCGGCGCCACCGCCGTAGCCGAACATTATTTTTGCAACCGGGATTATGGTTTTACCCTGGGCTGAGATGGGTTCGCCGTAAATGGCTTTCACGCTGGCTTGGGTGACGATGCTTTCTTTCAAGGATTGCAGGACGGATAGGCTGCTCATTTTAGGAACTCCTTCGGACTATTATGCTCCGGCGCGGAGGATCGCGACCCGTGATCTTCGTTAGTTCTTGACGGGTTAAGGTTTGATGGAACTTGGGTCAGTGGGTTTTGAAGTCGACGGAGTAAACATCCTGGGTTCCGGTGTCGCGGAGCAGCAGTGGAGAATCGTCCGGAGTCAGCGCGAGTGAGCCTCCGTAGCGGCCGGTAGCGGTGAAGGTTTTGACGTCGGCGACTTGTTCCAGCTTGCCATCGGGAACGTGAATGCGGACGACGGCATCTTTGCCGCGGTAGTCCATGACGTAAACGTAATGCCCATCGTGCGACCAATTCAGCCAGCTTAGCGATCCGGAGGCTAGCTTGCTCCATTTCTGAGTTTGAAAATCAAAGAGGAGGAGCGTGCCGGAATCGGCGGAAAAGGCGGAGAGATATTTGCCATCCGGGGACCAGCGCGGGGAATAAAGGCTCTGTGAGCCGGATATGCCGGAAACTTGATTTGTAGCTAGATCGAGAATGCGGATGGAGGATGAGGGATTGTTGGACTCCTCGCCGAAGACGATTTTGGATCCGTCGGGTGAAAAGTTGGGATCGAGTTGCTGATGGGGATCGTTGGGCAGCAACCCGCGGGGACTTCCGCCGTCGGAGGATACTTCATACATGCGCGCGGGCTTGTCGGCGCTCACCGCGAATTCGAAGAAGACGATGTGTTTCCCGTCAGGCGACCAGCGAGGCAGAACGGCGTACATGGGCGGAAAAGTTAATTGCAGGCGATCGCTGCCATCGAGTCTGCTCTTCCACAACGCGCCATCACGATAGGAGACGTAGGCAACCCACTTGCCGTCTTTGGAGAAGGTAATGTATTCGGCCGAAATGCCGTTGAGGAAGGGCACGAACTGGGCGGATTTCGAATCGTAGCGGGAGAGTTCGCCGCGATACGTCTGACCGATCAGGGAAAGTTTCTTGCCATCTTTGCTGGGAAGTGGAGAGGACAAAGAGAGCGGGCTGGAAGTCAGTTGAACCGGCTTTGGCTGCGAGTGAAGAAAACCATTCTGGCTGGGCAGCGCCCAGAGCTGGCCGCTGGATTGGAAGACAAAATATTTTCCATCGACCGTCCACTTGCCGCAGCATTCGTCGGGAGGGTTGCGCCAGCCGGGGAGCACGCGATGCAGGTTGGCTCCCGTGGCCGAGATTTCCCAGATCATTTGCTGGCCGAGGGTTCCGGCGGTTTCGGTAGTATCGAAGCGCAAGAGATTACCGTCGGGCGACCAGGCGACATTCTTTATGTCTCCAGTGCTGGTTGAAAGTTTTCGCGCATCCGTCCCATCTGATTTTGCCACGAACAAATCCCCCAGATTGGTGTACGCCAGCATGGTGCCATCGGGAGACGAGGTGGCGGTTTCGGCGATGATGTCGCCGAGCCGGCGCGGCGATCCGCCCAGGACTGGAACGGCCCACAGCGGACCCTTGGGAGGTGCGCCCTGGCCGTCGATCTCGAGAATCTCAGAGCCGTTGGGCGAGAGGTCGATGGGAATCATGTCGCCCGTGGAGAGAGTAGGAATTATTTTCGGTTCGCCGCCTGCAATAGACATTTCTGCGACGGCGTGCGAGGCGAAGCTACCAGAAGTACCGACGCCCAGGCCGAGATAGAGCCTTGATCCATCGGTTCCAATGAGCGATTTCGGAGCGCCATCGTGCGTGAGCTGAGTGTAGTTTGAGATTTCGGGAGGGGATGGCGGTTGCATCCAGAAATACGCGAGCCAGCAGAGGGCGAACAGGGCCAGCAGAACGATAACGGCAATGAGTGGACGGCGATTGGATTTTTCGCTCGCGGGACCGCCCTTAGTGCCGTGGTAGCCGCTCTGACTTAATGCCTGATGAGCGGCGGTGATGGAGGAGACGGCGGGATCGGATAGGGCTTCCAGGGCGAACGCCAGGTCGGAGGCCGACTGAAATCTTTGCTCGGGATATTTTTCGAGACAGCGGTGAACAACTCTTTCGAGCGCGAAAGGAGTGTCGGGAGCGAGTTGCGAGATCGAGGGCGGTTCCTGACTGAGAATTGCGCTCATCGTATCCGCGGACGTAGGGCCGTGAAAGGCGCGCTGGCCCATCAGCATTTCGTAGAGAATCACGCCGAAGGAAAAAATGTCAGCGCGGTGATCGGTGGCCAATCCCCGGACTTGCTCAGGAGCCATGTAGCCGACGGTTCCGATGGCTACGCCGGGAAGGGTGATGGTTTGAGTGAGGTTGGCGCGGGATTCGTCGGGTTGAGCAATTTTAGCCAAGCCGAAGTCGAGAATTTTAACTCTGCCTTCTTTCGTGATGAAGAGATTCTCCGGCTTGAGGTCGCGGTGTAAGATGCCTTTGTCGTGCGCGGCGGCGAGTCCGCGGGCGATTTGAATGGCATAGTCAATGGCTTTGCGCGGGGGCAACGGGCCGGGCCGCATGACCTCAGTGAGGGTTTTGCCTTCCAGGAGTTCAGAAACGATGTAAGGGATCGTGAGGTAGGTCCCCATCTGATAGACGGAAAGAATGTTGGGATGATTGAGCGCGGCGGCGGCGCGGGCTTCCTGCTCGAAGCGCAGCAATCGCTCGGAATCGAGCGAGACCAACTGGGGCAGAACCTTGATGGCAACTTCACGATCGAGGCGGGTGTCGCGTGCGCGGTAGACCTCACCCATGCCACCGGCACCCAGAGGCGAGAGGATCTCATATTGGCCGAGCATAGTGCCGGGAGCGAGGGACATTTTCCTCGGTGATTATAATCTCCGGCGCGGAGGTTAGAGCAGCGGTGGAACATTATGTGGTGCTGCGGATTGTTTCGCTTCGAGGACAGATGAAGTCGAGCTTCGCTCGACTGGACAGCCGAGGGCGGCTGTCCCTACATGCGCCTGTGATAGATAAGGATTGACCGTTTTGTCAGATTCTGCATCCTATCGTCGCCTGAGAAAACAACGTCGGGGAAGATTATGAGCTTAAAAGACATCGGCAAGTTATCGCGCTTCATCTCTGTGTCGGGGGCGTGCGTGGCGCTAACTCTAGGAATTGCGGCCTGCAATAAAAATCAGACCGCGGACAACAGTCCGCAGACTCAACCCGCGCAGACCGATCAGACGCAGGCGCCCGATCAGACGCAGGCGTCCGATCAGACGCAGAGTCCCGCGGCGACGGCGAACTTGGCTCCCGTGAGCGA
Organism: uncultured Acidobacteriaceae bacterium; assembly: GCA_963833875.1. GTDB lineage: Bacteria > Acidobacteriota > Terriglobia > Terriglobales > Acidobacteriaceae > Sulfotelmatobacter. Next base: position 2,785,504 of record CAWHZM010000004.1, on the reverse strand, counting down.
CACGCAAGAAGCCGCACCCAGCGATCAGGGGAGCAACGATTACGACGCGGATGCGCAGGATGCGGATTATGGGCAGCCCGAGATGCAGGCGTCCGATCCGCCGCCGCCGTTGCCGGAATATTCGCAGCCGGAGTGCCCGGGCCAGGGATATATATGGACGCCGGGGTATTGGAGCTACGCTTCGCAAGGTTATTACTGGGTGCCGGGGGCCTGGTCGCAGCCGCCGGAATCGGGCTATTTGTGGACGCCGGGATATTGGGGATATGTGGGCGGAAGATACCGCTACCACTATGGATTTTGGGGGCGGCACATTGGTTATTACGGCGGAATTAACTATGGATTCGGTTACGTGGGAGTGGGCTACCAGGGCGGATATTGGAATGGGAATCGGTTCGATTACAACCGCGCGGTGAATAACGTGAACGTGAACAATGTTCAGGTTTATAACCGGACCATCACGAATACGGTGGTGATCAACAACACCACGGTGAACATCACGAATACGCGGGTGAGCTACAACGGGCCGGGAGGGGTGACGCGGCAGCCGCTGCCGACGGAAGTTGCGGCGGTCCATGAACAACGGATTCCGCCGATGACCACGCAGATACAAGCGCGGCAGGCGGCGGCGCAGAACCGGCAGCAATTCGCCTCGGTGAATCATGGAAAGCCGGCGGTGGCAGCGGCGGAGAAGCCAATTGCGGCGGGAAAGCCGATTGCTCCGGTGGTTCCGGCGCGGACGGTGGCGGCGGCACGACCGGCGGCAAGGCCAGAGCCGAATACCCCGATGAATCATGCGGAGCCTAATCGTGCGGAGCCCAATCGAGCTGAGCCAGCACGGGGTGCGGCTCCCGCACCGGCGAGACCTGCGCCTGAAAGACCTGCGGCTCCTGCGAGAGCTGGTACGCCGGAAAGGAATGCGGAGCCGACGAGATCTGCGGCACATCCGGCCCCGGCGCAGCCGAAGCCTTCTCCCGCGCAGCCAGCGCCGCGCGCGCAGCCTGCGAGACCTGCGACTCCCAACAGACCGGCGGAGAAGCCAGCCCCAAGACCAGCCCCAGCTGCACGGCCAGAGCAGCATACGGCCGCGGCTAAACCGAAACCTGCACCACCTCCGGTGAAAAAAGAGCCGCCGAAAAAAGACGATAAGGATCAGCAAAAGCCGCAGTGAGCGAGAAAAGGTAGCGATACTTCAAGGACGGCAAAGAACATCTTGTCTGCGAGACCGCTACCTGACCACGCCTTCTAGTGGGGAACTGGCGGTTGCGTACAGCTTTCGGGGCATGCGTCCGGCGAGATAGGCTTGACGGCCGGCGAGCACGCCGTGGCGCATGGCTTCGGCCATGAGCACGGGGTCCTGGGCGTTGGCGATGCCCGTGTTCATGAGCACGGCGTCGGCGCCAAGTTCCATGGCAATGGCAGCATCGGAGGCGGTGCCAACGCCTGCATCGACGATCAAGGGAACGGCGGTGATCATCTCCCGCAGGATGCGGATGTGAGCTTGATTTTGAATGCCCATGCCGCTGCCGATGGGCGCGCCGAGGGGCATGACGGCGGAGGCTCCGGCATCGATGAGGCGCTTGGCGAAAACGATGTCGTCGGACGTGTAGGGCAGCACGGTGAAGCCTTCGCTGACCAGAGTGCGCGTGGCCTCAAGCGTGGCTTGAACATCGGGATAAAGCGTGGCCTGATCGCCGATGACTTCGAGCTTGACCCAATCCGAGAGTCCGACTTCGCGGCCGAGGCGCGCGGCGCGGATGGCTTCGTCGGCGGTATAGCAGCCGGCGGTGTTGGGCAGCAGAAAATATTTTGCGGGGTCGATGAAGTCGAGCAGCGATTCTTTGTTGCGGTCGAGGTTGACACGGCGCACGGCGACGGTGACCATGTCGGCTCCGCTGGCTTCGAGGGCGCGGGCGGTTTCCTGGAAGGATTTGTATTTTCCGGTGCCGACGATGAGGCGGGAGCGGAAGGAGCGTCCGGCGATAAGGAATAGGTCGGTCATGACAGATCATTGTAAATCTTGACTGGTAATGTGTGGCGGATTTCCTTTCCATGGCAGCTGTCCTCTTCGCCAGCCGACTGCCGGGCCGAGCTTCCATTCTGAACTTCGGATTCCTTCGAAATCCACCCCTTGTGCTTGCGCTGCGATTTCTGTAACAACCAGTGCCCTTGCATTTGATCTCTAACTGTGCGGAGGAACTACATGGCAGCGAAGAAGAAGAGCTCAGGGAAAAAATCTGGGGGACGCAAATATGGAAAGGCCGTGGGAAAGAGCGTTGAGAGCGCTATGCGCCGGGAGAAGAAAGGTACGTTGAAATCGGGGCGCGGCGGCAAAGGTGGCACGGTCAAGAGCCGGGAACAAGCGATCGCGATTGGGCTCTCCGAGGCGCGCAAAAAAGGCGCCAAGGTTCCGAGAAAGAAGAAATCTTCTTAGCTCTCTAAGTAAGCATTACGCTTGGTCTGGTCAGCTGCCGATATATTTGGCGTACAGGGTGCGGGCCACGGCCGTGTCTGTGGTGCCTTTGATGATGGCGCGGCCGTCTGAGAACAGGGTCATTTCGTAAGGATCGTGCCAGAATTTCAGAACGAATTGGTTGTGGCGAACGATGCCATGGGGTTCGAGCAGTCGCTGCATCTGCGGGAAATCGATAGGGCGAGCGCGTTCGTGAATTTGCACTGAGTTTCTTCCGCACATCGTAACGTGCGGGCGACCTTCTCCGGCCAGGTGCACGAAGTTGTGGTCGCCGCAGGCGCGGCATCCGGGACGAGATTTTCCGGCAGCGATTTCGGTGTGTTGGTTGGTCCAGACGTCGAATGACCATAAGGTCTTCCGCAATCCTTCGAGCGCGGTGCCGCCCAGGAGAATCTTCATCGCTTCGGTAGCTGCTATTGAGGCGACAAGTTGTACGGCGGTGTTCAATATGCCGGAGGTTTCGCAGGTTTCGACCATGCCCTTGGGAGAATCGGGGAAGATGCAGGCGAGGCATGCAGTTTTACCCGGCAGCACATTTAACGTCACGCCATAGCTGCCGATTGCGGCGGCGTAAATCCACGGCTGACAGTTCTTTACGGCGTAGTCGTTCAGTAAGTAGCGGGTTTCGAAGTTATCGGTGCCGTCTAGAATCAGATCCACTTCTTGCAGTAGTGGTTCAATGTTGGCGGGGGTGAGATCGTCAACGCGGGGTTCCACGACAATATCGGAGTTGAAAGCGGCGATGCGGCGGGCGGCGGCGATGGCTTTGGGCAGCGACTCGGCGGCATCTGCCTCTTCAAATAAAGCCTGGCGCTGCAGATTGCTGGGCTCGACGTAATCGCGGTCTATGATGCGTAAGGTGCCCACGCCCGAACGGGCAAGCAGTGCGGCGATGGCCGATCCGGTCGCGCCGCATCCTACAATGGCCACCCGACCGGCGGAGAGGCTCTGTTGGCCGCCGGTACCGATACCGCGGAAGAGAATCTGTCGAGAGTAGCGTTCGTTGAAGTTTCGTTTTTCCAAGATGGTCTCGATTCCGCCTAGTGATGATGCCGCGCCGGAGTTCTCCGAATATTCATGTTCCTCCGGGGGCCTGTCTCAAGGAGGTCATCAGCTGTCGGCCTCAAACCCTTTATTATAAGTGTGATTCTTAGCGTCAGGTCGGGCAGTACAACGCGCGCTCCTCGTGCTTCATCGAACGAAGGGAACGAGCCCAAGGAAAATATTTGTCGAGCAGGTTGGCTTCCTTAGTGTATTTGATTGGAATTTGGTTGGGTTCAGCCGCGTGGGCTGGGTCCCCGATCCCCATTCTAGCGGCGGAAATTGCGCGGCCACAGGAATCGAATTCCGGTTTGTCGTCTATGTCCTCTTATGCGGGTCAGAGGGTGAACAGAGTGGAACTGCCGGGGGTGGCAGACGCGTCGCAGTTGCTCCAGATGGTTGCGCAAAAATCCGGCGAGCCGCTGGATCGCGACCGAGTGCGAGAGAGTATTCGAACGTTGTTTGCAACGGGGCTATTCGCGGACATACAGGCTGAGGTTACTCCTACCGATGATGGCGTCGTGCTCAAGTTTGTGACCTCACTGAATTTTTTCGTGGGTGCGGTGAATGTGGACGGAGCCCCGGTCCATCCTAGTGCCAACCAAATCGTGAACGCATCCAAGTTTCAGCTGGGGGAGCTGTATTCGTTCGACAAACTCAAGCAGGCCATCGAGAACGTGCGGCAACTTATGCGCGAGAACGGTTACTACCGGGCGCAAGTCACCGCGGAGAGCGCTTCCAATCCACGGACGCAACAAGTCGATATTTATTTCCACGTCAAGTCCGGCGAACCCGCCCACATTGGAGAGGTGAAGATCACGGGACATTCGACCTGGTCTGATGGTCAGCTACAGGATATCGCCAAGATGCACCCGGGAGACCGGGTAACGGCCGCGAGGATAACAAATTCTCTGCAGCACTTGCGCAAGAGACTGCAAAAACAGCAACGGGTGTTGGCGCAGGTTTCCATTGCCGCGCAGACTTACCTACCCGAATCGAACTCAGTGAATTACACCTACCTCATCGATCCTGGTCCGGTGGTAGTGGTCTATACCCTGGGAGTTCACGTGAGCCGGGGAGTGCTTAAAAAAGAGATTCCCATTTACCAGGAAAACGCCGTGGACGAGGATTTGTTGAACGAGGGAAAAATTAATCTCGTGAACTATCTTCAGGGCCGTGGATTTTACGACGCCACGGTGGACTACGAGCGGCAAACCGGAGCGGATACTTTGCGGGTCATCTATCGGGTTGATCCCGGGGAAGTGCATAAGCTGGAACGAATTCAAATCGTGGGCAACAAGTATTTCTCAGAGCAAGTATTGCGGCAGCGGCTTCAGATTCAGACCGCGGGCAAGTTCTTCGCCAAGGGACGGTACAGTTCGGCTCTGTTGAGGAATGACGTTGCCGGGTTTAAAGCGCTTTATCTCTCCAATGGATTCCGGGACGCGAAGGTTGATACCCAGGTGAATGACGACTACGAGGGCAGCCACAACAAGCTTGCAGTCCGCATTCAGATTGACGAAGGCCCGCAGATGCTGGTCGGGACGTTCCGCATTCAGGGAAATAAAACGGTAGACACAAAAACTTTTTCCGAGCTGCGAACGGCGAACGGGCAGCCTTATTCCGAACAAAATCTTGCCAGGGATCGGGACGCCATACTTAACTATTACTTCAACCACGGCTTCTCCAATGCGTCTCTTGAAATCAGTGTGCAGCCGGTGGCGGGAGAGGCGAACCGCGAAGATGTTACGTTCAACATCCAGGAGGGAGAACAGTTCTTCGTTAGACGAGTCATGGTGGCGGGGCTCGTACACACGCGAAATTATGTGGTGCAGCGCGAGATTCGAGTGAAAGCCGGGCAGCCTTTGAGCCAGCAGAGCATTCTGGATACCCAGAGCAAGCTTTACGATCTGGGAATTTTCAGCCAGGTGGATACGGCCGTGCAGAATCCATCTGGGGAGGATCCCGAGAAAAACGTTTTGGTGCAGGTTCAGGAGGCAAAGCGCTACACGTTTACTTATGGAGCGGGATTTGAGTTTGCGACCGGCTTGCCGTCGGGAACCAACCATCCGGCGGGGGCAACCGGAGTAAGTCCCCGAGTGGGGTTGAATATCACGCGGTTGAACGTAGGCGGGCGCGATCAAACATTGACCTTCCAGTCTCACGTCGGTACGTTGCAACAGCTTGGGCTGATCAGCTATGAGATTCCGAAGGTCTTCAATCACGGAAATCTGAAGCTCTTTTACACCATCTTCTACGACAACAGTGTGAATGTCGCGACCTTCACGTCGCAGCGACTGGAAGGGAAGATCGATCTGCGGCAGGAACTGGGAAGGCAAGAAGCGAACCATACCACCACAATGACCTACCGGTTCGATTATCGGCGGGTTAAGGCGAGTGATCTTCAATCTGACTTTTCGCCGGTAGAATTCAGTTTATTATCCCTGCCGGCTCATATTGGCGGCCCCGGTTTCACCTACATCCGGGACAAGCGCGACAATCCGTTGGAGAGTACGAAAGGGCAATATTTCACGCTGGATGGATTTGTGTCGTCCAGTTACGTTGGTTCCCAGTCCGACTACGGCCGCGCGCTGGGGCAGGATTCCACTTATTATGCGTTCGGGCCTTCGAATCATAAATTCGTATTTGCGCGCTCCACTACGCTGGGGATGGAGCAGGTATACGGAGGGACTAAGATTCTTCCTCCGGGGAGCTGCCCGCTGAATAACTTGCAAACCGCCTGCCAATCGAATATCGAAATTATTCCTTTGCCGGAACTTTTCTTTGCTGGAGGTGGAAACTCTCATCGGGGATTTGGGTTAAATCAGGCAGGACCTCGCGATCCAGATTCCGGCTATCCCGTGGGGGGCTCGGCACTCTTCATCAATAGTGAGGAGTTGCGCTTTCCCGCCGCCAGTCTGCCTTATTTGGGGGAGGGTTTCGGTTTTGCAATTTTTCACGACATGGGAAACGTGTTTACGGCTGGGCACGACTTGGTGAAGGGCCTGGGACGGTGGCATCAGCAGAATCCAGCGCAGTGTTTGGGGCCGGGAGGTACGGGTAACCAAACGTGTATTACGAATTTCGATAACAGCGGTTACGATTACACCTCGCACGCGCTGGGCATTGGGCTGCGGTACAAGACGCCGATCGGTCCGCTGCGGTTTGACTTCGGATACAATCTAAATCCGACTCAGTATTTCCAGATTCCCCCGGGCGCAAGCGCGCCGACGTTTGAAACGGAGAGGCTTGGCCATTTCAATGTGTTTTTTAGCATAGGGCAGCCATTTTAATTTTCATGAGAGCTTATTTTCGAGGAACGCTGGCGGTCGCGGTGGTGATGGCTGCAGCCTTGCTTTGCAGTCTGAGAGCGGAGGCCTCGCCGCAGCAAGTAATCGACCGGATTGTTGCGACCGTGAATGGCCGTGTGATTTTGCAGTCCGATCTGGATGAAGCCTTGTGTTATGAGGCTCTTCTGTCAGGACGTCCGCTCTCAGGGTTTCTGGACGAGGACCGGCGAGTGGTTTTGGACCGTTTAATCGACCAGGAGCTATTGCGCGAGCAGATGAAGTCGGCGGAATTTCGTCATGCCACGGATGAGGAAGTGAACGATCGCGTAGCCGATGCGCGAAAAAAGTATCCCGAGGCTGCGACGGATAGCGGATGGAGCGCGGTGCTGGCGAAATATCGCATCGCCGAGAAGGATCTTTTTTTGCACGTGCGGCAAGAGATCGATGTAATGCGGCTGGTGGATGCGCGCCTGCGACCAGCGGTGCAGATCGATTCGAAGTCCATTGAGGCGTATTACCGCGATCAGTTTGCAGCGAAGCTAAGAGAATCGGGAGCGAGCGAGGTGCCACTGGAAGAAGTCTCCGGTAAGATTCGCGAACTGCTTACTCAGGAAAAGGTCAGCGAGATGCTGGTTTCCTGGCTACAGACTCTACGATCGGAAGGCGATGTCCATATTCCCGGGGTCACAGCTTCTTCCTCTGACTCGGGAGTGCAATCGCGGTGAGCGAAGCCGCGCCGAAGCCAACCGGCCGCTGGTGGAAATATCTGCTGATCTTTGCAGGCATCGCAGCCGCGTGCTCGCTGGCGCTGACGGTTTACATCAATACCAATTCCTTCCAGGGTATGGTGCGCCGGCGTTTGGTCGCCGAGATTGAACGCATTACTGGCGGCCGGGCTGAAGTTGGCAGCTTCCACACAATCCCGTTTCGCTTGCAGATCGAAGTACGCAATATTACCGTTCACGGGCGTGAATCTGCGGGCGAGATTCCCCTTGCTCACGCCGACAGCATCACGGCTCGACTCAAATTAAGCTCACTGCTGCGGTCTGAACTCAGCTTCCACGAGCTGTTTGTCGATCAGCCACTGATCCATGTGATTTTTTACCCCGATGGGAGCAGCAACTTTCCGAGACGGGTGAGCGATGTTTCCGGGCGGTCCGCGCTCGACGACTTGTTCGCGCTCTCCATCAATTATCTCGAGTTGCGCCACGGGAAAATGATTTGGGATGACCAGATCATCCCGCTCGACCTGAACGCCCGCGACGCGTCCCTGGCCATGAGTTATGCATTTCTGCGTGGACGGTATGACGGTCACGTTTCAGTGGGATGGGTTGAAACCAAGCTGCGCGATTACCGGCCTTTTGCCTGGATGAGCGCGGCTGATTTTAGCCTGGAAAATGATTCGGCGACCTTCAGTGCTCTGAAGTGGAATTCGGGGCACTCCAACATTTCGGCCAACGGAAAAATCAGTGACTTCCGGCACCCACGCATACACGCGACCTATCAGGGGCATCTGGATCTGACCGAAGCTGCGTCGATTCTGCGGCGCAATGATCTGCGCAGCGGGACTATCGAGTTTAAGGGGGATGAGACCGGGTCGCTCGACCAGTTTGCGTCCAGTGGGCAGGTGAGTCTTCGGGATATCGATTGGCAGGGCGAGCAGATTTCTTTTTCCAAAGCTGCGGTAAGCGGGAATTACGCTGTCAGCGATCGGCAACTGAAACTCTCGGGGATGCAAGGCAAGATATTCGGTGGAAGTTTCGCGGGAGAGGCGGAAGTAAACCAGTGGCTTGCGCCTGACCGGCATCTTTCAGCTTCGGCGAAAAGGGCCCTGGAGACGGCTGTGATTTCAGCTGCTCCGGTGAGGAAAAAGAATGCGCGGTTAACCCCAGGGCCAAAGCCGGAGGGAGTGCAAAATGGAGTTATCTCATTTAGGGTGCGCGATATTTCGGCGGAAGAGGCGGCGCGGGCATTCGACGTGAAAGCACATCCCGTGCCGGACCTTCATTTGGCGGGGCTGATCTCGGGCACAATTGAGACGCGGTGGAAAGGAACTCCGCGTGATGCCGAAACCCGCTTTGCCATGGATGCAGCTCCGCCGGCGCGCGTTGCCGCCGCCGAGTTGCCGGTCAACGCGCATGCGAGCGGAATCTACGATGCGGCGATCGATCAGCTTGCCTTACCAGAGTTTACCCTGAGCACTCCCACTTCGCGCGTGCAGGCTTCTGGGACGCTATCTTCGACTTCTGCGCTGCGGCTTTCGGTTTCGACTTCAAGCCTGGCGGACTGGTTGCCGATTCTGCAAGCGGTGCGTGGACCGGCTCTGATTCCGGTGACCTTGAATGGACGAGCCAGTTTTAACGGAAATATGAACGGAGCGGTTCTGTCGCCGCAGCTGGCCGGAACTTTGCAGGTGGAGAATTTCGAGGTTGATATCCCGGCGACCAGCCATTCGGGTCCGCTGAAGACTCACTGGGATTCGCTTTCCGCATCTCTGCAGCTTTCCTTCGACGCGATCGCGTTGCGCGCGGCTACCTTGCGACGCGGCGAAACGTCCGCGGAGTTCGACGCTTCGGCCACGCTGCAACACGGCCACTTCTCGGACGACAGCGAAATCGCGATTCGAGCAAATCTGCGGGGGGCAAGCATTACGGCAATCCAGGCATTGGCGGGATATAACTATCCCGTCACGGGCAATGCCGACCTATCCGTTCAAGCGGGGGGAACCTTTGCCAAGCTTCACGGCGAGGGCAATATCCACTTGAATAACGCCACGGCATACGGAGAGTCGGTTGCGCAATTCGATTCCGAATTCCACTTTTCGCATGACGAGTTGGAACTGGATGAAATTCGTCTGTTTCACGATGGATCGCTGATTACGGGAAGCGCGGCATTCGATCCGTTGAAGCGTGGATTCCGGCTCGACCTGGCAGGGAAAAATTTAGATCTCGCCGAGGTTCGCCAGATTCAAGCTGATCGCATGCCGGTGGAGGGGCTCGCCGATTTCAGCGTTACTGGACAGGGTACTCTGGACGCGCCCTTGCTTAAGGCAGAGGTTCAGATTCGAAAATTGACCCTGGATCACGAATTGGCGGGCGATCTGGATCTTCATGCCGCTAGCGAAGGCGCTGTGCTTCATCTTTCGGGTAGTTCACAACTGAGCCGTGGATCGGTGCAGATGAGTGGCGAGGTTCAAATGCATAACGACGATTCGGCGGATCTTTTGTTCAACATGGATGGCATCGATCTCGATGCGCTCTGGCGACGCTATTTAGGCGGGCAGCTCACGGGGCACTCGGCGGTTTCCGGCGTGCTGCGACTGCGGGGACCAGTTTTGCATCCATCGCAGTGGGTTGCGGAGGGTGATTTGAACGCCTTGTTGATCGAAGTGGAAGGCGTGAAATTGCATAATCAACGGCCGGTTCGATTCAGAATTGGAAGTGAGTCCCTCGATATCCGGCAGTTGCATATGACGGGAGCGGGAAGCGACTTCACGGGACAGGGGGGGATTCAACTTTCAGCCCCGTACGCGCTCAACCTGACGGCGAACGGAGGGCTGGATCTTAAGCTGCTCTCCACCTTCGACCCAAATCTCACGGCCTCTGGCACGGTAAATGTGGATATGAACGTTGGTGGGACCTTTGATGACCCGCTGCCACAGGGCAAGATTCGGCTTGCGAACGGGGCGATCTCCTACGCGAATCTGGCAAGCGGTCTGAGCGGGATCGACGGTTCGCTTCTCTTTACTCGCAATCGAGTTCAGATCGAGACATTGACAGCCCACACCGGCGGCGGCACGCTGGCCCTTCGAGGCGACGCCACTTACGTGGATCGGCAAGTCAGTTTTAATCTCACTGCCAGCGGGAAAGATGTTCGGCTGCGATATCCGGCGGGGGTGAGTTCGACGGCTGATGCCACTTTGCACTGGGTTGGAACGCGTTCGGCTTCGACGGTGACCGGCGACATTCTGGTTGACAAGATTGCCATTACTCCCGGGTTTGATTTCGGTTTATATCTGGACCGCGGGCGACAGGGCAGTCCGCTGACTGCGGCGAATTCTCCACTTTACAACGTGAAGCTCGATATTCACGTGCAGACCGCGCCGGAGCTGCAGATGCGGACCGCCGTGGCGCGCCTTTCCGGCGATGCCGATCTTCATTTGCGCGGTTCGGTGGCTCGGCCAGCGGTGCTGGGACGGGTGGACATTCTGGAAGGACAGGCGACTTTTCATGGGGCACGATACACACTAGAGCGCGGGGACATTACGTTTGCAAATCCGGTTTCAATCGAGCCGCAGCTTAATCTCCAGGCCTATACCCACGTGCGAAATTACGACCTGAACATCACAGTCACTGGGACGCCGGACCGGGGTCTAAATGTTAACTACCGGTCGGAGCCTCCATTGCCGAAATCGGACATTATTGCACTGCTTGCTCTGGGTCGTACAGGGGATCAATCGACGCAACTGCAAGAGCAATCGGGACAGACTGCATTCTCCGATCAGGCAACGAATCTAATTCTTAATCAGGCGTTGGATTCGACGGTCAGCAACCGATTGCAACGGCTGTTTGGTGCGAGCAATATTCGCATCGATCCTCAAGGCCTGGTTACGGAAACTAATCCGGTCAGCACCGGGCCGCAGATTACGATCGAACAGCAATTTGCGAATAATATTTCTTTGACCTATTCGACCAATGTTTCCCAGAGCTCGGAGCAGATCATTCAGGGAGAGTACTTTCTCAACCGCAATCTATCTGCGGTTGGGACGCGCGATCAGAATGGTGTGGTCAGCTTTGATCTGCGGATTCGGCAGGGCAAAAAGTAGGTTGCCATGTTGGATCGCGGACGCATTGCCTCGCTTCCCGGGGGGCATTCGAATCGCAGGCCATTTGCTATGCAAGAGTTCTCGGAAGCGCGCGGGTTGATGGTCGACAATCAACTGCGTTCGCGGGGAATCCGCGACCTGCGCGTGCTTGAGGCGATGCTGCGGGTACCACGCGATCGGTTTGTGCCGCATGCCTACTGTAGCGAGGCATATGAGGACCACCCGCTTCCCATTGGCAATGAGCAGACCATTTCGCAGCCTTATGTAGTTGCAGTTATGCTCCAGTTGCTGCAAGTCACTCCCGCAGATGTGGCACTCGAAATCGGTACTGGCTCGGGCTATGCCACCGCGCTTCTGGCAGAACTGGGGAAGCAGGTGTTTTCCATTGAGCGGCACAAAGCTTTGTCAGAGAATGCTAGCCAGGTTATAGAAGCTCTTGGCTACAAAAATGTAGAGATACTTACCGGCGATGGCGCACAAGGTTTGCCTGAGAGGGCTCCCTTTGATGCGATTTTAGTTTCGGCGGCCGCTTCCCATCCCCCGCCGACTTTGCTTTCTCAGTTGCGCGAGGGCGGCCGGATGGTGATACCGGTGGGAACCCCGGAGTCTCAGCAACTCCAACTCATCCGTGTGAAAGGCGGACGAGCCGAAATAACTTTGCACGACGCAGTGCGGTTTGTGCCTTTGATTTCTGAGTGACTGCGCGCATGTAGTGAGCCCAGCGAAGATGATTAAGGTTATCGAGCGAGCGCTGTCGCTGCTGGAATGTAGTAGAGATTGATGGTCTTACCAACGTGTTCGACCGGCTGGTAGTTCTCAATCCACGCGAAGGGAGGCCCTTTGGCTGCGTCGCGAGTTTCCTCGCCGTTCAAACTGACCGAGGGGCCGACCTCTCCGGTGCGCAGCGAACGAAGGCCAACCGCGACCCAGCCTGTGACCGGGGTGTAGGGAAGAAGCGGCTGAAATTCAGGAAAGTCCATTTGCGCGAGATCTGCGCTGCTCCACACCGCCATGTGCACGGACAAGATGCGTTTTTCTTGAAGAACCTGGGAGAGACGAAAAACGTCCTGTCCACATTCCGAATCGCAGCCGGTTACTAAAATCCTGCTGGGATTTTTTCCCGCCAGCTCATTGAAGTAAGCCAGATAGTCGGCACGAGCTCCATACGACGCGGCCCCTTGCCAGACCAGAAGCACGATCACGAGGGCCCGTGCAATGAAATTACGTGGCGATTGAAGTTGCCAAAGTCGGAGGGCGCCGAAACCGGCGACTACGGCCAGCAGCGGGAAGAGTAGCAGCACGTGGCGCATGCCGGCGTCATAACTTACAAACATTGTTGCCATCAGCAACGCGATAAGTGACGCAGCGGGGGCGGCTCCCGCCCACCCAATCTCCGTGGCCCGTTTAAACGTGAAAAAAACTCCCGCAATGCAGAGCAACAGGAAGGGTATTGGTGCTTTGACTCCCAGACCGACCAGGAAGAAATACCACCACGAGCCGCTTTTGATGTGCCCGAAGATATAAGCATCCGCACCGCTATGAGTAATGGACCAAAGATTGGCGAGGCCGTTGAACATTTCGACTGCGGGCAGCTTTGGATCCCAGATCAATAGTTTGCGGCCCAAAGCTGCGAGGGGTCTGGGAAAGTGCTGAAATGTAGGAGGAGGTTGGCGCACAATTCCGACCGCTTCAACGATGTGATCGAAAGAAAAACGATAGCCGCCCCAAACCATAAGACAGGCAATCAGTGCAGCAAGGGAGATCAGTTTCACCCGCTGCAGGAGCACCGCAGCCCGCGGGGACGAGGGATGATCTGAATGGTCGTTGCGGCGAAGCAGCCACTTGCAAGAAACCATACCTGCCGTTGCCACCGGCAAATAGACTAGCGAAGTGAACTTTGATAATAGGGCTAATCCGACAGCGAAGCCCAGAAACAAACTTGATTTCAAATTAGGTTTTTCCAGCCAGAGTGCGATGGAAAGCAATGCCATGAACTGTGTTGCCGTGGCCGGGATATCGGTGTAGGCCACCCCGGAAAATCCGAGGACGATGGGCAACGTCGTAAAGAGAAAGACGGAGACTAACGCCGCGACATCGCCGAAAGCCCGGCGGGTCCAGAGAAAAACGATTGCGGATGCGAGAAAGAGAAAGGGCAGCATTCCCGATCGTGCGAGAGAGAGGTTTCGCAAATAATGGCCGTCACCATATAAAAGGTTCCTTCCCACCACCCAGTAAAGCGGAAAGCCGGACGGCAGATCACTGGAGAGTTCCGCCGGGTACCGCACCCCTGCCAGAAAAAGAGGCAACCCCATGGCAATCCTAGAAAGAGGCGGATGGACGGGATCGAGATGGTATGTGCCCCGGTCAACCCATTCCATGCCGGCCGCAATGTGGCAAGGCTCGTCCCAGGCTTGCGCCGTCGTGCTGTAGGTCATCACGACGCGGCCAGCGGCCACCAGAGTCAGGATGGCCGCTGCTGCCGGGAAACAGATTCTGCGTTTCATTTGTCCACTGCCCATCAGAATTCGTTATGGAGCGGCCTCGCAAACTTATGCAGCAAGAGCCTCCGCTTTTTTCCCAACCACCAGCAGGGAACTGCCGAAAGGCATGGGCAACCTGCTCAGAGTACGCTGTTCAAGCCTTGTCATGAGATATAAAGCCTGATTCATCCAGCGCGATGGAATTCTTGGCGGCTCAGGTTCCTGGGGAAAAGTTTGCTCGATTATTCTGGCTGCCCATTTTGCTGGAAAAGTCCAGTGATACAGATAATGTGCCAGTCGAATCTGCATGCCGGCTTCTGTAGCGACTTTGGAAAAGCTGGATTTCGTGTAACGAGTGAAGTGATGGTTCAAAACGTCGTGATTGGTCCAGAGCGACAGGAAGGCGGGCACGGTAGCTAGAACGGTGCCGTTTTCAGCAAGCAGACTTAGCGCATGCTGCAACGCCTGGGCAGGGTTTTCGAGGTGCTCTAAAACATCCAGCAGGAGAATCAGAGAGTATTTCTTGCCGGGCAGAAATTTCTCGTCGAAGGGACAGACATGAATCTGACTTCGGTATCGACCATTATTGCTGACCAAGCCTGCGCAAGGTTCGACACCTTCGACCTCACCGAACTGCGAAAGGCAACTAAAGAAAAGAGCATCCCCACATCCAATATCGAGGATGTTCTTCCATCCCTGGGCCGGCCGGAGGCTTGCAAGCGTTCGAACGATCAACTCCGTTCGAGCACGCCACCACCAGTGCTTTTCAAAGAGTTGCCGATAGCGCTCATTGTATTTGGGATCCACTGGATGTTGTATGAGAACAAAAAACGGAAACTTATCCGGTGCCGGTAAGAACGCGCTCGTAACCGGCCAGGATTGCGGCAGGCGACGAATTCACTTCCACTGCATGAAGAACCGGGCGATTCACCACTTTGCGGACTACATAGTGCGGACGGGCTTTCGCCTCTTCGTAGATACGACCTACGTATTCGCCGATGATTCCCAGGAAGAACAGGTTGATGCCGAAGAGAAATGTGATCGCCAGAATGAGTGCCGTGAAGCCTTGCGGCGAGTGCAACCAAAACTTGGCATATAGCGAGTACGTCGAGAAGAGGAACGCCGCGGCTATGGCCAGAGCTCCGGCGATGGAGGCAGCGCGCAGGGGAACAATCGAAAAGGCGAAGATTCCGTCGGAAGCCAGCTTCAGCAACTTCAAAGGGCTGTATTTCGTGCGTCCCGCAAGTCGCGCAGGACGGTCCATGGCGATTCCAATTTGCCGGAAGCCAACCCAGGTTCGCAACCCGCGAAGGTAGCGGTGATGCTCGGGCATGCGGCGAATTTCATCCACCACCCGGCGTGACATCAAAGCGAAATCTCCGGCGTCGAGGGGCAGTTGAATCGAGGAAAGCGCGGAAAGCAGCCGATAGAAAATGTAGTAACAGCAGCGAAGCCATAGCGCTTCCTTGCGATTGGTTCGTCGCACATAGACTACGTCATACCCACGGCGGTGGAGTTCCAGCAGACGCGGAATCGCTTCCGGGGGATCTTGCAGATCGCCGTCCATCAAAACTGTGACGTCGCCGGTGACGTAATCCAACCCCGCCGCAAGCGCGGTTTGGTGTCCGAAGTTTCGGGATAAGCCAACGACCACGACCCGGGGATCTTGCTCGGCGGCGGCGCTAAGCGCTTCCATGGTGCGATCGGAACTGCCATCATCGACCAGGACAATCTCATGCGGACCGCCGGGAATGCTATCGAGAACCGTTCTTGTCCGCCGGAGAAGTTCCGGCACCACCGCGTCCTCGTTGTACAGGGGAATCGCCACGGAAATTTTGAGAGATGGAATCGCTGATTCATCCAGTATTTTCATGCCCGGGCCTTTCCCTTGAAGTACACCATGTTCCATAGACTTGCACCCATGCCCACCGAGTAAGGAGAAAACAGCACGGGTTCGAAATAGCGGCTGAAGATGCTTCGCCATTCCGCAAGAGGGCGGGGGAACTTGCCACGGTCCCACCGAGCCAGGAGTCGCGAAATCGAGGGATCCTCGGGCAGAACTAATTCGAGGATGTGGACATGGCCGTCGTCGCTCAAAGTTTCGCGCAGACGCGAAAGGATCTCTCCAACCTGATTGGAGTCGAGATGGTGAAGGAAGCTATTGACCAAAATGAAGTCGAACCGATTCCCCGAGATCGCGTTTCTGTCAAGTACATCGGCGGCTATAAAGGTGCGCCCGTGACGGCGTCGGGCGTGCTGGATGTAGCGCTGGTTCACGTCGATCCCAAGATAGCCGGTGTGGGCGAAGTGTTGGGCGTTTGTTCCAGGGCCGCATCCGACGTCGAGCACTCGACGGATGGCGCGCAAGTTGTTGTTCGATAGAATCGGGGCAAACTTTTGTGCAGCGAAGGGCGCCTGCCACATGCGGTATACAACCGTGCGCTCAAGCAGATTTTCGGCAACCGTCATCGCAGGAAAGTTGAACTGTTCTTGACTTCTTGCGAGCGATGATAGCAGGAGGCAAGCCGCGTGGAGCTATGCAGGTATCCACTCTGGCAATGGGCGCGTGGCTTACAATCGAAGTGTGGCGATGCTGCGAAGCCTGCGCGTAACCCTGGAGATGATTAAGTGGGAGCACTCCATCTTTGCCCTTCCTTTTGCTCTTTGCGGTGCAATGCTTGCGGCTTCCGGGTTTCCCAGCGGACATCAGCTTCTGTGGATTGTGATTGCCATGCTGGCTGCCCGGTCCGCGGCGATGGCCTTTAACCGGCTTGCCGACGCCACGATTGATGCTGCGAATCCGCGTACCCGGACACGCGCACTTCCTGCAGGGCATCTTTCCTCTGCTTTTGTAGCTAGTTTTGTGGTCGTGGCTTCCGCGGTTTTCGTGTTGGCGGCCTGGCAACTGAATCGGCTGACGTTGTGGCTTTCGCCGGTGGCCTTGGCTGTGCTTTTGCTTTATTCCTACACCAAGCGATTTACGCGTTTGTCGCATCTCGTACTTGGGCTGGCATTAGGCATTGCGCCGGCTGCGGCCTGGATTGCGGTGCGGGGATCACTCGATCCCCGCATCCTTTTACTGACGGCAGCGGTGACGTTTTGGGTGGCGGGGTTCGACATTCTATATGCATGCCAGGATTTTGAATTTGATCGCGATGCCGGACTGCACTCGATTCCCCGGCACATTGGCATTGGACCCGCACTTTGGGTGGCGCGCGCTTTTCACGGAATCATGCTGGCTCTTTTGTTCGCCATGATTCCTGCCTTTGGGCTGGGCAAGCTTGCGGTTGTCGGGGTGGTCGCGGTGATGCTTCTTTTGTTTTACGAACATTCGCTAGTGAAGGCGAAAGATCTCTCGCGGCTGAATGCGGCGTTCTTTACGATGAATGGCGTGATTTCCGTGGTGTTTGCAGTTTTTGTGGCGGCCGATCTGCTCCTACGAAAGTAAAGGGGAGTACGAATACTCCTCGGAGGTATGAAGGCCGGTTGACAAGAGTTAAGCTCGGGGATTCGTCCCTTTAGGGGCAAAGGAATTGAAGGACGAGCTGTCCGCAATTGGCCTGTCGGCGTGGAAGTACTTGCGGTAAGCCGCGATCCAGTCGGTCGAAATGTCATGCTGCGCGGTAGGCAGGTCGACATCGCCGTGGCAGACCATACGGTGCAAGCGATCTTCCAGTTGGTCTTTTACGTGAGCATTCCATACTGTGTCTCGATATGGCTCAGGCCACAGATTCTTAACATCGGTGGACCCACCTAATTCCGGTGTAATCAGGTAGTCGACTTCGTAGGCATCGGGCTGAGACGGCGCGACTCCATATAACTCAAACACCTTTCGCTTGAGCGATACTGGGACCACAGGAATTGGGGTTGTGGCTTGTCCACAGATCTCACTCTCTGTAACAGGAACGGTGGCTCCGGGAGTCAGGCGCAAGTTGGGCTCTTCCGAATGCAAAAGTGTCGTCCGGGCGACTCGCGGGCTTCGCGCAGGCGCATGAAAACGGATCGCCAGGAGCAGACAGAGGACAAGCGGAAGACAGGCAAGGGCCCATGCCGGATGAAGTCCGCCGAACGTACTGCGCTCCCATCCCAATTTTCCCCGCCTCTGCTGGGCCACGAGATTGGCCAGTCGCTCCTTCAACAGACGGCGTGAGGCCTCGGGCAGTTCGATTTGCATTTGCGAGGAGTTCAGATAGGCCTGACCGAACTCAGAGAATGCATGGTCAAATTCCTTCAAACGCGCCTGGCAACGAGAACACGATTGCAGATGAACAGAAATTTCTTCTGTGCGCCGAGATTCCATCTCCCCGTTCAAGTACCGGAGCAGAGACGCATCGTCCAGGTGAAGATGTTTTCCCATGGGGATTATCCTTTATCCGCGCGGGTCAGTTTTTCGAGCGACCGCGCCAGCGATCCCGCAACCGATCCCAGTGAGATGCCGAGAACTTGCGCAATCTCGCGATAGCGAAGGCCATCGGCCCTGAGGCACAAGCAAGACTGGTCCAATTCCGGCAGGGCTCGCATTACGGCCAGCAACTGCTTTTGTCTTCGCTTGCGGTGTAACTGTTCTTCCGGATTCGAACCCTGATCCGGGGATTGCCCCGGTAATGCCTCGTCAAACTCCACAGTAAGCTTCGCTCGCGATTGATCCGCGGTACGCCGTTTTAGCGCGAGATTGCGCGTGACGCGGAAAATCCACCCGCGAAGATTGTGCCGTGGTTTTCCGCGTTGCAAGTGCTGGAATAAAAGCAAAAACGACTCCTGTATGATTTCTTCGCCATCATGCGCCGAAAGTCCCAGGGCCAGCAGATACCTCAAAAGGCGCCCGCGCAGTTCTCCGAATAGCTCCACAACTTCAACTTCAGGAGACGAAGGAGTTCGCTCGGCTACATCCGTTGGTGCTGGGATCGGCCACGAAAGAACGGACTCGGAGAAAAACGACATGTATTCACCAGGACTACAGGCCGTGCAGGGAGAGCCCCATTTGATGCAAGGCCTCACTTCCTACTACTTCATTGCGATCGCCAAATTCTTCCGCAATTGTTCCAATTCCTTGGCATCGAGAGTTCCATCATGGTCGGCATCCGCTTTGTCGAACTGGGTATCCATGTAGGCGGTGAATTCCTGCTTGGAGACGGACCCATCGTGATCCACGTCCATGGCGGCCAGCCACTGCTTCCCTCCAGACGAATTGTTGGCGGTCTTCTGACCCGAAGCAGTTGAGACGCCCACAACCGTCCCTGCCAGCAAAACACCACCGATTGCCCACGCAAACATCCAATTGGCTCTCATGATTTTCCTCCGCAGGAGAAAGTTCATCGCTCCACCGCATATTACATCAGTGCGCGAGAAAATCCTCTTTTGTCACCGCGACTAATTGCGTTGAGGCGCCGCACGATCGCTACGACAGGGGCGCGGCACTCTCACGAAAAAAAAGACTGAACAAAACCACCGGAAATGGAATTTTCAAAGTTGGGAGGGCTAAAGAAGCTGCCCCCGGTCCCACCCAAAGCTATCGAATCCCAATTGGAACGGCACATTCTAAAGATGAAGAAGGCGCTAATAATAGCGGTACTTCTGTGGTCTCTTCCCATGCTCGCACAGAGCGATACTGGCGAATTGCGTTTGACCGTCACCGATTCTTCGGGATTGCGCGTGAAGAGCACGGTTGAGCTCATCAGCGAGGCCAACCAGTATCACTATAGGTTCACAACCGACGATCAGGGCAATCTGGACGCCGAGCGGCTGCCCTATGGCATTTATCAAGTGCAGATCGACGCCCCGGCTTTTGCTCGAGCTTTCGAGGCGGTGGAAATACGTTCTGCTCTCCCCGTGGACCGTACCATTCGGCTGAAAGTGGCGGTAGTTTCTGAATCGGCGAAAGTTACCGCATCCGCCACCCTGGTCGACCCCTATCGCGCAGGTTCCGTGAATGAGATGGGGTTGGAGACGATCCAGAATCAGCCGACCGCGCTTCCTGGCCGCTCCATGCAGGACCTGGTGAACTCTGAACCTGGCTGGCTCTATGAAGGGAATGCGGTTCTTCATCCGAGGGGGTCGGAATATCAGACACAATTTGTTGTCGATGGCATCCCGCTCACCGATAATCGTTCGCCGAGCTTTGGCCCGGAGCCCGCCGACGCCGATGATATCGAATCCATCAAGATTTATACCGCCGGCATTCCAGCGGAATTTGGCAGGAAGATGGGCGGGGTGGTTGAAGTCAATACCCTCAAGAACCAGGACCCGGGATTTCACGGACAACTCACCATGTTCGGCGGCTCCTACGATACCGCTGGCATCGATACCCAGGACCAATACAGATGGGGCAGAAATACGTTTGGCCTGAGTGCTTCCGGGAACATGACTGGCCACTACCTCAACCCAGTCGTTCCCGAAAATTACACTAACAACGGAACCATCGCCGATTTTTCGTTGAGCTATGAACGCGAACTGACGGCGAAAGACCGCCTCACCATGATCGTCCGCCATGAACTCGCGCGCTATCAAATCCCCAACGAACTGGTGCAGCAGAACGGGGCATATCTGCCGAACGCCAATAACACTGTCGGTTGCCCATCCGTTCCTCCGGCGGATGAGCCGGGCGATTGCGTTTTTATTCCGGGAGGGCAGCTACAGACCGGCGACAATTTTGAAACCATGGGGAGCATTTCCTACCAGCACATTTTTTCCTCCGACTCGATCGGCGTGGTGCGCGGAATGTCCCGCGATAACTCCACTGACTTTTATTCGAACCCTGAGTCATGGCCGCTGAATGCCACGCAACACAACGACTTCAAGGAAATCTATTTCAATGGCAGCGTTTCCGTTCATCGCGGCAGGCAGGAATTTAAGGCAGGCATCGAAGCCGACAACATATTCCTGCATGAACACACCGGCTATGTGATACCCGATTGCGCGAATCCCGCCGATCCGCAATGTCCTATCAATCTGGGGATATTGGATTCCGGAGCGACCGCCTTTGCCTTCCAGGCGCAGCGTCCCGATCTTGAGCAATCCGCTTATGTTGAAGATGCAGTCAGGCTCGGCAAGTGGTCGGTCGACGCGGGGCTGCGTTGGGACCACTACCAGCTATTGTTGAACCAGAATGCAGTAAGCCCGCGTCTCGCCGTCTCGCGCTATTTCTCTTCCGCAGGCACAAATATTCACTTCTCTTACGACCGCATCTTCCAGACGCCGTCTTTCGAAAACATACTTCTGGCCAGTTCTCCGGTTGCCGAGGCCATCGACAACAGCGTTCCCGCAGTGCAGCTGCCCGTCCAACCTTCTCACGGCAATTATTTCGAGTGGGGAGCCACGAAAGCATTCTTCGGAAAACTGCGGCTGGACGCGAACATGTTCCGCCGGGACGTGAACAATTACGCGGACGACTCCCAAATTCTTAGTACCGGGATCAGTTTTCCCATTGCCTTTGACCACGCCATTCTCTATGGCGCAGAAGGCAAGCTGCAGCTTTTGCAATGGAAGGGATTCTCCGGCTTCGCCAGTTACTCTTACATCGTCGGAAACGCCTGGTTTCCGGTAACCGGCGGATTGTTTTTGGGAGATGATGCGATCAACCCGACTACCGGACATTTCCCTGATTCACAAGATCAGCGGAACACAGTGCGCGCCCGCATCCGCTATCAGATCGCCCCGCGGTTATGGGTCGCGCTGGGAGCCGACTACAATACTGGACTACCGTTTCAACCGGATTTGACCCCGCAGCAATATGCGACCGAATACGGTCAAGTGGTGGTCGATCACCTTAATTTTAATCGCGGCCGCATTAATCCCTACTTCACGCAGAATGCTTCGGTGGGTGTGGATCTCTATCAGCATGAAAAACGCTCGATCCGGTTCCAGGGCGATGTCGCGAACCTGAGCAACACGCTTGAAGTAATCGACTTCGGAGGGTTGTTCTCCGGTAACGCAATCGGTCCCGCACGGCAATACACTTTTCGTGTGGTAACGACATTTTAGCGGGCGCGAATTCATCCGCAACGGCGAGACCCAGCTTCGCTGTTCTTATCCCGCACGCTTGAAATACTGCACCGCGCGCTCGTGCTTCTGCGCCGCAGGCTTTGAAGAAAAGGTTCCTAGATTCTTCCGCTTACCCGTCTTCGCATCTTTTTTGCGGGAATAGAGGCGATACTCGCCGGATTGTAGTTTGCGAATCATGCAAGAAAGATGCAGTTGGAGGTTAGGCGGTTGGCGCGAGAAGATTGCGAATCTCCCCGCAGCTCACAATATAAAACGCCAGTACTTGGGACCGGCGTTTATTGATTAGCAACGTATCGCAGATTAGCTGCCCGCGATCATCTCTTTGGGAGCTCCACCATCCACGTCGGCTTGATTGAACACAACGTTGGCTCCCATGTGTGCCGGCCGGGGAGCCAGCATTTGCTCCTTGCGGTAGACCAGATTGCTGGCGTTGAATGTGGCCAGCTCAAAACCGTGACCGTGCGTAATGGCATCGGTGGGGCAGGCTTCGACGCAATAGCCACAAAAGATGCAGCGGTTGTAATCGATGTTGTAAACCTTGGCGTACCGTTCTGCTCCGCTGACGCGGTTCTGGGCTGTGTTATCGGCTGCCTCGATATAGATGCAGTTCGATGGGCAGTTGGCGGCGCACAGAAAGCAGGCGACGCATTTCTCCAGGCCATTTTCGTCGCGCTGAAGCACGTGAGCGCCGCGGAAGCGGGCTTCAATCCGGGCGCCGCGGAGCGGACCTTTACCGTCGGGATAATTTTCGACGGTGGTGGGCTGGAACATCTCCATAAAGGTGATGCTCATGCCTTTGGCGATGGCGGAGATGTTCTTCAGAACCGACATATTTACCTAGTATACCGAAAGCAGTGAAGTTTGACCCACGGCGGGATTGAGTACGGCTTACCTTGCGTACCACGAGAACGCGCGACGCAAGAGGGATCTTTCGGCCCGCTGGTGAAAACGTGGGCCTTCGGGATGACTCCCGAAATATGTTAAGAGCGGGTCTATGGCTGCGCGCCGATTTCGAAGTTCAAGGTGCTGAGGGCGAGGCGGTACTGATATTGGGCATTCACGTAGCCGATGGCGGCGTCGGTTTGCTGGAGTTGTGCTTGGCTGAGTTCCGCGATGGAGCTTAACCCCAGGTTGTAGCGGCCTTGCGCGAGATTCAGGCTTAGAGCAGCTTCCCTGTTGAGTTCTTCGGCCACTGCTATGCGCCGAAAAGCGGTATTCGCCGCCAGCCAGGCGGTGCGAACGTCGCGGACAACGCGGTCGTGAAGATCTCGAGTGTTTTCGGCTGCGGCTTTTGCCCGGAAGTTCGCTTCCGAGGCCTCGGAGGAGTATAGAAATCCGTTGAAGATGGGGACATTCATATTCACGCCGATGGCGCCATACCAGGGCGAGATGAAATAGTTCGGAAAACAGCCGTCGATGCAGTCGGGGCGAACGGGAGTTCCTCCGGCGAGGCCGAGGGCGCTGATGGTGGGCAGCATTTGATCGCGCTGGGCGCGGCGGAATTTTTCTGCGGCCTGCTGATCGTAGGTGAAAGCTTGCAGGTCGGGACGCTGCTGCAACGCGGTGGTGATGAGGACGTCAACGTCTGGGGGAGGTGAGGGCGCGGCGGTGTCTTCGTCAGTGAGTTCGAAGTTGATCTGTTTGTCGAAACCAAGGACTGAAGTGAGCGCGGCAGTGGTGGAGTTAACGTTGTTTTCCGCGTCGAGTTGCAGCAACTTGGCCTGCGAAAGATTCACTTCGGCGAAGGACAAATCGACGCTCGATTTCAGTTTATTCCTGGTGAGTTCGTCGATCTGATGCTGTACTGACTGGCGAGTGGTGACGGTTTGTTGCGCGACCTTGAGCAAAGCCTCGGCTTCCAGCGCGTTGTAAAAAGCCTGATCAGTGGCGAGGACGATGTCTTCTCTGGTGGCAAGTCCGTTAGCATTTGCGGCCTTTTCAAGGAGTTTTGAGTAGGAGACGAGATTCGTGGTGCGCCCGAAATCGGTAATGAGTTGCGTCATGCTGACGCCGGCACCGGCGTGTTCGAGCAGGCGAGAGGCGGTCAAGCTTCCGGCGCCGATGCGGCTGCCTTCGTTGGCGTCGGCTGCTGTGATGTTGCCGTTGAAGGTGGGAAGCTCGGCGGCTCTGGTTTCGCGATAGACCTGATGCTGGGCCAGCGCGAGCAGGTGGCCAACGCTGATGCGGGGATTGTTCTTGATAGCTAGCTGCTCCGCTTGTGCGCGGCTTAAGCGCATGACGCCATTGGCGGGCTGGGCGGGCGCATTCTGACGATCTGTTGCTGAGCTCGCGGAAGAAGGTTCCTGCGCTTGCGCGCTGCGCGGAAAGCTGGCGGAGAGCGCGATGCGTGGTTCTGCGGCTCGCGGAGGAATGGAGTTCTGCTGCAACTGGGGCTCCGGGGCAAGCGGCAGAGCGACGTCTGCTTGCGAATTTTCAGCGTTCTGTGCGAGGGCAGAGTGGGGCAGAGCCGTTATTGAAAACAGCAGTGCGCAGAGAATGGGGGTAAAGGCCTGCTTCATGGAGCGTATCGCGCTCTCGTCATGAGATCTTGATTTCCCGATCGCCGCTTGGTGCAGCCTCAGCTTCATACCGCCGGCTCCGGGGCTGGGTTTGCGGCGGGCTTTGCTACGGAACTGGCTCCGCGCTTACCGTAGACCAGGAGATATGCCGCCGGGACGATGAAGATGGTCAGCAGAACCGAGGAAGTCAGACCCCCGATAATGGCGCGAGCCATGGGGGTGTATTGCTCGGCGCCGGTTCCCAGCTTCAAAGCCATGGGGACCATTCCGATAATGGTTGCCAGCGACGTCATAAGGATGGGCCGCAGGCGAACGCGGCACGCGGTTATGACAGCATCCGCCGGGGACAAACCTTGCTGCTCCAGATTGTGAGCGAAATCGACGATCAGAATGCTGTTGGAATCGGCGATGCCGACCAGCATCAGTACGCCCATCAGAGACATTACGTTCAAAGTGCTGTGAGTGAGCGGGAGGATGATCAGAACGCCGATGAAGCCCATCGGAATCGCCAGCATGATCAGAAACGGATCGATGAAGGACTTGAACTGCGCCGTGAGAATCAGGAACAGCAGCACGAAAGAAATTAGAAATCCGAGGCCAAAGCTTTTAAACGAGGCTTCCATGCCTTGCACCATGCCGCGCAGGTTGACGCGAACGTTGTGCGGGATTTTTTCCTGAGCAAGAATGTCGCGCACCGCGCTGGTGACGCGTCCAAGATCTTCCCCCGAGGGGGTGATGTAAATATCGGTGGCGCGCTGAATCTGGTAGTGATCGACTTCGGTGGGGGTCATGACTTCATGCACGTTCACTACATTGCTGAGCGCGGTGGTCGGCCTGCTTCCCGCGCATGACCAGGGCGAGTGGCTGCTGCCGGGCTGGGCCGGCGCCTGCGAGGGGCCGCAGCTCACGCCGTCGCCATTGTCATCGCGCAGGGGGATTTGTCCCAGGTCGGTCAGGTTGTGAATGGCGGCGTCGCCGTGCTCGAAGTACTGTACGGTGAGATAGTAATCGTTGCCGCTTTTGCGATCGACCCAATAGTTGGGAGCGATCATGTAGTTGGAATTCAGGGCGGTGATTACGTTGTCTACGACATCTTTCTGCGTCAGGCCTAATTCGCCCGCGTGCACGCGGTTCACATCCAGGCGCAGGGCAGGGTAGTTCATGTCTTGCGGGATGTAGATTTGTCCGACGCCGTGAATCTCGCGAAAGCGATTGGCCAGGTGTTCCGAGATGGCGTAGATCTCATGCAGATCGGGACTGCTGACTTGAACATCGATGGGCGCGGGCATGCCCATGTTCAGAATCGCGTCGACCATGGAGCCGCTGGAGAAGAAGCTTCGGATGTCGGGAAACTGGCTGGCCATCGCCTTCTGCACGCGGTCCATGTAGGCGAAACTGCTGAGACTATGCGGTTCGTTTAATGCGACCTGGACGGTTGCGGTGTAGGGGCCAGAGTTGGTGGTGTAGAGGGCTGAGAAATCGGGGACGACGCCGATGTTCGAGACGATTCGCTTTAGATCCTTCGGTTCCACCTGATGACGAATCAGATCTTCCACTTTGGCCACGTAATCGTCGGTGAGCTCGATGCGCGTGCCGGTGGGAACTTTTAGATTAATGGTGAATTGACCGGCATCCGTCTTGGGGAAAAATGCCAAGCCTAGAAGGGGGTAAATGGCCAGGCTCAGGACGAACAAGCCGCTTAACATGGCGACAGTGAGACCGGGACGTTGTAGGGCACGGCGCACCCAGCGCTCATAGAAATCCAGCAGTTTATTAAAGTAACGGTTGAAGCGCGCATTAAAACGATCAAGCCAGGAGTGGTCGGCCGCCTGGGTGGGTTCAACCTCATACTCGCCGGGCTTACTTTCGGGCTCAGGAATGTGATGCGCAGCTTTCAAGAAGCGCGAGCAAAACAAGGGAATCACCGTCATCGCCACTACGTATGAGGCCAGCAGCGAGAGGCAGAATGCGAGTGCGAGAGCCGAGAACAGGAACTTGGCGACGCCGAAGAGAAAAACAACGGGAAAAAAATCGACTACGTCAACGAGAGTGGCGGCCAGAACGGCGAGGCTGACCTCCGATCCGCCAACTTCGGCGGCGATCATGGGAGCCGCGCCCATTTCCAGATGACGGTAGATATTTTCGAGCGAGATGACTGAGTTATCGATTACGCGCGAGAAGGCAAGAGCCATCCCCCCGAGGATCATGGTGTTTACCGTGGCGCCCAATAAAGCGAGCACGACAAACGCTGCCAGGGCGGAGATTGGAATGGAGAGCAGCACGGCCGAGGTCGCGCGAAAACTTCCCAGAAAAATGAGAATCATCAAACTGGTGAGAACCAAGCCCAGCGCGCCTTCATGCAGGACGGTGCGGATCGCTTCCTTCACGAATACCGATTGGTCGAAGACCAGGCTGGTCTTCATCTGCTTCGGAATGTCGTAAAGATGTTTGATGAGCTCGCGGACACCGTTTACCACGGCAATGGTGTTGGAGTCGCCACCCTGCTTCATGATGGGGATGTAGGCGGATTTCTGGCCGTCGATGCGGACGATGTTGTATTGAATTCCGTGGGCGTCTTCGGCCTTCCCGACATCATTTACCGTGACCCAGGATTTCCCTTTTACTTTTACGGGGACCTCGCCCAGTTGCTTCATGTTGTCAACCAGGCTGTTGGAGTAAACAAAGTAATCGTACGGCCCCATCTTTACGTCGCCGGCGGGAAGGATCAGGTTGGCATTATTAACCGCGTTGACCACATCCATCACGCTCAATTGGCGCGAGGCGAGCTTGTAGGGATCGACGTAGACCATGATCTGGCGGTAAATCCCGCCGAAGACGCCTGGAATCTCGGCTCCCGGGACGACCGCGATCTGGTTGCGAATCTCGAACTGGGCGTAGTCGTGAAGCTGAGTCTGGTTGAGTCCTTCGCCCTCGACTGTGACTAACGCGACGGGCAAGCTGGATGCGTCGAACTTGAGGACGACGGGAGGGAGTGTGCCGGGGGGCAAGCGCTTCAGGTCAGCCAGAGCGAGATTGGACAATTGACTTACATCGGCATCGGCACTGGTTCCGGGCTGGAAGAATACGCGAATGATGCTGACGCCAAGAAGGGATCGCGATTCCATGTGGTCCACGCCGGAGGCCAGGGTGAAGAAGCGTTCGAGAGGATCGGTGATATCGGTTTCGATATCTTCGGGAGGCATGCCCGAATAAAACGTTGCGACCACGACTTCCGGCAGATTGATTGGCGGAAACAAATCCACCGGCATCCGCGCGAGACTGGTTACGCCGATGACGAGAAGCGCAAGGCAGATCACGATGATGAAATACGGATTACGGATCGAGAAACCTGGCATAGGTTTTATCCGGCTGCGTGCGCGGCTTTTTAGCCGACGCAATATTCAGGTCTTATCGCGCAGTTTACTGAGTGCTCTCCTCGTGATATTGCATTACGGGTACTTCCTGGGCGTGAACGGGTTCGCCAGCCTTTAGAGCGCTCCGATCGCTAACGACCACCTCCGCTCCTTCTTTTAGTCCGGAAAGAATTTCGGCAAAGTCGGCGGTGCGCAATCCCAGGCGCACGGTACGGTCTTCGAGTACGCCGCTCTGGTTCACAACCAAAACAGTAGTTTCATTGCCTTCGCGATTGAGAGCCTGAACCGGAACGGTAAGCACGTCGACTGCCTGGTCGAACACAAGCTCGGCGTCGGCATAAAGACCGGGCACCAGCACATGCTTTGGGTTTTGAACATCCACTTCGGTGTGCATGGTGCGAGTGTCTTCGCGAACATCCACGGAGAAGCGAGCCACCTGGCCGGGAAACGTCTGGTTGAGAGAGGGCACGCGCACATCCACCGGATCGCCGATGTGGATGTATTGCACGTAGGACTCGGGCACTGGAATAACGAGACGGAATAGATCGTCTTCGGAAAGACGCACGATGGGCATGGCCTGCGTGCTTGAGCCAGTGCCGGCCTGCACCAGTGTGCCCAGGTTGGCGTAACGTTCGGTGACCACGCCGGCGAAGGGCGCGGTGATCTTTGAATAGTCGAACAAAGTTTGGTCGTGAGCGAGCTTGGCTTTGAATGCTCCCAGTTGACTTTGGGAAGCCTCAAGCGCGGCCTGGCCCGCATCCACTTGGGACGCTGCGGCCAGGTCTTTACCCTGGGCATCGTCGACTTCCTGCTGGGCTACGATTCCAGGTTGGGTTTGGGATACGTCATTGATACGGGTGTATTGCAGGTGAAGAGCGTTGTATTGAGCCTGATCGCGGGAAAGCTCATGCTGGGCGCGGTTCACTTCGTCGGCGGCATTTTTGATTTCGGCTTCATCTTCCTGAAGTTGTGCCTCGAGCTCTGGAATTTCGAGAACCGCCATGACCTGTCCGGCTTTTACATGGGTTCCGTAATCGACATCCAGTTTCTTCACGAAGCCGGATTCTTTGGCATAGACATCTATCTCTTGGAAGGGAACCAGTTCGGACGAGAGAGTGATTTTGCGGCCCAGCGATTGCTTCACGGCTTTGGTTACGCCGACGGTAGTTTCGAGTGCGCCAGCTTGCACGCGGTCAGTGTGGCTTGAACACGAGCAAAAACCCAAGATCAAAGCGGCGAGGAGCAGGGACGCTGCATAAGAGCGCAGCGGCTGTTTCTTTGGAGAAGACCGCTTATCGAACTCGCAATGTGGCGTCATCAATTATCGGCTCCGTGTCGCGCCCTGGGGCCCTGTTTCTGACTGCAAGTCCTTCGTGAGATCCTGAAGGCCCTCTACGGAAAAATTGGGTGATCGGCAAAACTCGATTACCTGCTGTTCTCTGAGACGCAAGCGTTCGGCGGCGGCCGGAATTTTGGATGCAACCTGCTGAGGAACCGTCAGCACGCCGTGTCGATCACCGTGCAGCAAATCTCCGGAATGCACTTCCAAGCCGCCGATTTTTACTACCGATCCAATTTCGAAGATGTGCGCGTAGGCATGTGAGACGGTCACGTTCCCGGCAAACAAATGGAAGTCCAGGGCGCGCACATCGGGCAACTCGCGCACAGCTCCGTTCGTGACGTAGCCGACACATCTCAGAGCCTTCAAAATAGCGGCATGGGCGTTACCAACGAAGGAGCCGCGTCCGGGCTTTTCGTCCATGTCCTCCAGCACCAGAACGCGAGGAGCAGGAACTTCGAGAATCCGGTTCCAGAAATCGGCCCCGTCACGGAATGTGCCGCCCCCAATGGGAGGCTCTCCGCTGCGCAAACGAGCCGTGGCCGCATAACCTAGCATCGGAGGTAAGTCGGGAAGCATGCAATGCAGGCGTGCGTCCGCGAATCCGGTATTCCGCAAGCGCACGTTGAAGGATTCGATTGCATTGGCTACCATGCAGGTATCGATGGCGCGAAGTGCGTGAAGCTCTTCGGTAGTCAACACCTTAGCGGGCTCATCCTTCCCTCGCACGTCGCAGTTCCTTTCCTTTCAGTCGAAACTCAGGCTGTTTCAACCTAAATCTTTAACGCCAACAGAATTTAGACACGAACGTGGTTCAACTGCATTCGAGGTTCTTTTTTTGGCGACCGCAATCAATCCGCTTTGTGCCAGCTTGAATCCGGATCGTAACTTTTAATGGTTTTTGCTATCTCGGCTGTT
The DNA here is from genome assembly GCA_963833875.1 of uncultured Acidobacteriaceae bacterium. GTDB lineage: Bacteria > Acidobacteriota > Terriglobia > Terriglobales > Acidobacteriaceae > Sulfotelmatobacter. Next base: position 2,755,247 of record CAWHZM010000004.1, on the reverse strand, counting down.
TTCGGACCGAGATCTTTCTGGTACACGACTCCGTCCTGGTTGACGAGGAATGTCATCACGCCAGAATTGCGATACTCGGCCGGATAGGCAACGAAGGCAAAGCCCGCAGCCATCTTTCCGTCCTTGATGTAGCTGTGCGCTCCGCCAGAGGCTTTTTTCCCCTGAGCCTTCAGAATGCGGAAGTAATAGCCCTGGAATGGCTCGAGATTTCGGTCGGGAGGTTGAGGATAATTTTCCACTGCGGCCACGGCTACCAGCGGTCCAATGGGGCTGGCGGCGTTGGCGGAACTCGTCTCCCAGTAAAGTCCGTTTTGCTTGCCAGAATCGCTGAAGAACTTCTGTGCGTATTCACCTTCGGGAGCGCCGTCGTGAGGCTTGGCATAATATTCTTTTTCAGCCGCGACCAGTTCATTGCAGGTTTGAATCACGGCCAATTCGTTTTTACCGATTCTTCGATAGAGAATTTCCTTCTTCCCGGTCGGAGTATCGAAGTACCAGGCGCTGGCTTGATGGATGAGGGGAATCGGTGTGGGCCAGTTTTCCGCACCAATGTAAAGCGTGGTGGTGCCATCGGGTTCGGTCACCAAACGATGCATCTGCCGATATTTCTGAACAAATTGTTGCCGGTTGTCCTTGTCTTCTGCAGGGTCACCGGAGGAAATAATATCTTTTGCATCTGGCCCCAGAATCTTTAGCAGGGATGCCTGATCATCCTTCTCCAGCCCGGCGATTAGCGCGTGGCATGCGTGTGCGGCGGATGAGAATGTTTCCTGGCCGGGTTGCGGTGCCGTAGACTTCTGAGCCATCGACATCTGAGAGGTTGACGCGGTTGGCTCGGCTTTGGATTGGGCCGTTGCCGGACTTGAGCTGAAGACCAAGCCGAAAGCAGCCAGCGCAGTGAAAGCGATCGCGTGATTAAGACGCGACGGATACGATAGGAAATTGCTTCTCACGGATTTCATAACCTTTCTGTCCTTTCCTGGCTCGCTACTCAGCGAGCGCGATGAGCGTTAAAGAGTTTGCTAACGCCTGCCTCCACCACCGCCGCCGTGGAAGCCGCCGCCGCCACCATGAAAACCGCCGCCGCCAAAGCTGGATTGTCCGCGCGCGGAAAATCCTCGAGACTCGCCTCCGCGGGTTACGCCGCCAAAAGCACCCGGATGGCCGCCCGCGAAGCCTCTGCCTCCGCCAAAGCCGCGATCGTTGCCCGCGAAACCTCGTGCACCGGCGCGCCCGTTGGGGGCAAATCCGCGGTAGTTTCCGTGGAAGTATGCATTGCGGTCATAAAAGGCGTGGCTGTGGAAGGCGTACGGGTGACCTCCATAGCGCAGGTAGCCGCCATGCCAATCGAAGCCCCACCCGCCCCACCCCCAGCCGAAGCCGAAGAAGGGAGCGATGGGAAAGCCAATTCCGAAAGAAATGTATGGCCCTCCAAATCCCCACCAGGGATAAAAGCCGGGCCAGAGGCCAACGGGATATCCATAGACTAGTTCGGGATCGTATTCAGGGACGTACACTACATCGGGATCTGCCGGCTCAATGTCTATGTCAGAGCCTTTGTCCTCTACTTTCTGCTGAGGAGTCGTCTTGAGGTTTCCGGCTTCTTTAGCCTTCTTGCGCATGTACTGAACGGCTTGCATGACTTCGGCCTGCTGGTTCAAATTTGCATCGCCCAGTTCGGAGGTCCAGGAAAGATTCTTATCCATGTTGGCGAGCACGGAAGGGAACTGGGTGAGAGCCTTGACGCTTGGGTCCCAGTCTTGCTGGTCCACCGCGTTGCCCAAGTCCTTGCCCTTCAGATTTGGGTTCTGCTGGAGGAAGCGCTCGGCTTCGACGATCTGGGTGGGATAGGCCGCGGCGGCGAGAATCTGAGCGACCAGAGCATCCGGGTAAAGCGCGATAGGGGATACCAACTGTTGCAACTGGTCGGGGCTCAAGGTCGCCGGTGGTGGTGGTCCCTGATCTGCCGGAGCCTGATCGGGTTGACCCTGATCTGGCGGTGGGCCAGCCTGATCTTGAGGAGGAGGCGGAGCCTGATCCTGAGCAGCTGGAGGCTCGCCCTGCATGGGGAGTGGAGTGGCCTGCGCACAACACGCGCTCACAACGACTGCGAGGCAGGCCGCAGTGACACTAGTCAGAATTTTCTTTAAGAAAACTGACTTAACTAAACTTGATTTCACGAGAAACCTCCGTTCTATCTCGACAAAAACCTAGAGCATCACAGTGAAGCTCTACTAAGTGATGCCGATCAGCGGCCAAGAGTTTCGAACAAAGTAGCCGGGGTTGTCAGACGGTCTGAAACTCTCAAGCTGAAAAGGATTTAGGCGGAAGGAGGTGGGCGATTGTACAGCGATTCGCCAATCAGTCGGCTCGATACCGGAGGAGTAGCTGGCTGGATTCGAGGATAAAAACCTGGGGTTTGCAGAACCGTTGCGGTGAGAACGGGCGGCATCCAATTCGCGGCACTTTTGTTGAGGTGCTGCCGCCTGGAGTCAAGCGCGCTGTGTGTTTTTACTGTTCTTACAATATGAGATGACGTCTCAAGAGGAGCGGAATACCGCGTGGTCACGCTTACGGTGATAGCGCAAATCGCCATCAACACGACCGCCGCACACCAAATTCTGCACTTATGGTTTTCGATCTGGTTGGTGACTGGCATCAGTTGACTTGCACTGCGACGTTTCTAACACACAGGATCGGGCGTTACAAGTTACCTGGCCCGCACCCATACACTAAAGTTAGATAGCGATACGCCTATTGCGGTTGTATCTAATGCTTAAGCCTGCCGCTAAGTGTTTGCGCGACAAGTGTCGAACGCTACTCAGGAGACAGTCTCTAGAACGGAATATCTTCGTCCGTGATTGGTCCGGAAGTGGCGCCGGCGTGCTCTGGCTCGGGTATGCGCTGGTCGAAATTGTTGCCCCCGTTGCCAGCTGCTGAACCGCGCGAGCCGCCGCTGAAATCTCCGCTGCCGCCGCCTTCGCCGCGGCCGCCGAGCAGGACAAGGTCGTTCACCACGATCTCGGTCATGTATTTCTTCTGGCCGCTGGTTTTGTCGTCCCAGGAGTGGGTACGCAGGCTGCCTTCGATATAGACTTTGCTGCCTTTCTTAACGTACTCGCCGACGATCTCCGCAGTGCGGGCCCAGGCGGTGATGTTGTGCCACTCGGTGCGGTCCTGCCAGTTGCCGTCTTTGTCTTTGAAACGCTCGTTGGTCGCCAGGCTGAACTTCGCGACCGGCGTGCCTTGCGGGGTGTACTTTACTTCGGGATCCTTGCCTAGGTTGCCGATGAGGATCACTTTGTTGACGCTTTTTCCTGCCATGACGCTGCTCCTTTGCAGGGGTTCACTATAGCAGAATTGGCGGGTAGGAAATGGTGTGGAATGTCACAAGAGCGGTGATGCGGTTTCATTTCGGAGCGTGCGGATGGGCGGGGGTCCTTTTGCCGCGCTCCTAAAGATAGTGCTGCAGGCCCCTGAATCCGGGGTATAATTCCGGCCATGCCTGCCGCACCTGATGCGCGTGGAACTGGAGCGACCAAAGCTGTGGGGATGGTTCCCGACGAAATGAAGTGGGAGCCCAAATCCAAAGGCCTGACCACGCCGCGCAAGAAGAGGCCGAAAGAACTCGCCGTCATTACCGAATGCTGTACGGGTTGCGCCGGATCGCCGGCGTGCGTGGAGTACTGTCCGGTGGAAGACTGTATGTTCTGGGTACCAGACGAAGATGCCACGCCTTTCGGGCGCATCGCGATCGACCCCATCTTGTGCATTGGGTGCAAGAAATGTCTGAGCAAAGGTCCGGACGGATGCTTCCTGGATGGCTGCCCGTGGGACGCCATCGCGATGGTCGACATTGCCGAAGTGGAAAAAGAAGTCGGAGCGATGGCGATTTGAGAAACAGCTTTTAGCTGTTAGCTCCTAGCTTTTAGCTAAGGCTCTTTCCCGATAGATTTTTCTTTTCCATCTAGCTTTCTCAGTTCTAGCAAATCCCACAGATCGCCGTAGAGATCTTCGAAAACTGCCACTGTGCCGTAAGATTCTTCACGCGGCGGCCTTCTGAATTTTATTCCTCGGTCGCACATCTGTCGGTAGTCTCGCCAGAAATCGTCGGTGTGCAGAAAGAGAAAGACGCGGCCGCCGGTCTGATTGCCGATTCGGCTGGCTTGCTCCGGCGTCACTGCGCGGGCGAGAAGAAGGTTCGTTCCGCGAGAGCCTCGTGGGGCAATAAGTACCCATCGCTTGCCGTGGCCAAGGTCAGAATCCTCGATGAGTTCAAAGTCAAGTAGCTTTGTGAAAAAGGCAATCGCTTCGTCGTAGTCGCGAACCACGAGAGCGACGTATCCCAATGTTTGCGGCATGATCGGCGTTGCGAATCAGTTGGAGTTAACGGGCTTCTCGATTTTTTATCGCCCTCTCCGTCTCGCCTGCTTGCTGCCGCACGTCAGTCGAGATATCCGGCAGGTCGCGCTCGTAGGAGAGAATGGCAGGAAGATCTTCGGGCTGACCGATCAGATACAAGGCTCGCAGAGCTTCCCAGACTTGCTCGGTAGAAGGATCGACGACGGCGATCTCCGCTCCAGCCGCAATGTTTGCACCGGTACCGGCCACTGAGTGAATCCGCCCCGGGATCGGAGAGCGGATTTCAGCAATTTGCTTGTCGCCATACTGCAGCTTGGCAATTAATCCACCTTGATGAACGTTTGTATCCGGGCGGTCGGAATCGACGATGCGTCCCGATTGCGGTGCAGCAATGTGTGCTGGTTGCAGGAGCCCCACGATCTGCGGGCGTCCGGTGGCGTCGCCAAAGCGAACCAGCGAGAGCGCGGCGTTACCGCGCACCATGGGGGAGGGGTCGGCGAGCATCTTCAGCAGCGCCGCGTGAAATCCCGCGCCGGAAGGGTCCTGTCCCATTACCCAGGCGTCGGTGTTTCGGACTTCTTCCACGGGATTGGCGGATAGTTGCACCAAGTCGGGATACCAGCGCGCGGCGGATGGATCGCGATGCGTAATGCGCTCGCCGACTTGCACCAAGGCCTGCTGAATGTGGCGCGGCTTTTTGGCATCGTGCAGGTAATCATTGAGCTGCTGGTCAGAGAGCTTGCGTCCGAACCAGGTATTCCACCAGAAGAGGAATGGCATCAGGCAGATCAGCCAGGCGGTCAGGAAAAACAGAAGTTTCTGAGTGCGGGACATGCCGGGCTTTTTCTGATGCGCGGCTTCGGCCGGCGGCGAGGGGTGCGGATTGGCGGCCATATTCAGCGAAATAAAACTCAACTATAAGGAACTACTCCACCACATCGGCGTCGAGCACGCGGTCCTGCTCCAGATAATGTGAAACTGCATACTGCGCCAGAAGCGGCGTCTGCAGCCGGATCTCGGCTCCGATCCATTCGCCCTTGGCATGAGGGGCATCGGGCGCATGGTTGCAGCGGCCTCCACTGCCGAACTGAGATCCGAAGTCGGCGCTTTGAATTTGATCGAACTGCTTGATCTCGCGCCAGGCTGCGTCGCCGACGGTTCCGGCTACATCGATCTTTAATCGAACGATCACCGCCGATCACCATACCAACGAATTCTAGCTGTGCGGGAACCATTGATAAAGCATGAAGTATACGAGCACGCCGGTGACGCTGACGTACATCCACAATGGCCAGGTCCAGCGTGCGATGGCGCGATGCTTATCGTAGCGGCCCCGCAGGCCTCGGCTGAGCGTAATGATGACCATCGGAACAATGACGATGGCAAGCGTGACGTGAGGAATCAGGACGATGAGATAGATGACGTGCCAGAAGTGGCTGCCGAGGAAACGAATGTCGCCGACCTTGGCGTGAAAATATAGATAGCAGCCGAGAAATAATGCGGAAGCGACGACGGCAGAGATCATGCAGGCGCGGTGGGCGGCGATCTTGCCGCGCATAATCAAGGTGCGACCGATGAACAGCAGGACGGCGGCGGCTCCGTTTAAGCTTGCGATCAAGGCAGGGAAGTAGGCGTATTGTTCAGGGATCATATTTTGGCGGTCAAGCCGCAGGCCTGGTGGTGCGGCGGTTTGCCATCAGGAATGCAAGCGCGAACATCACCAACGTGAACAAAAGTAGCGTTGCCATGGCGGAAGGCAAGGGAAACGTGGTTTCGGTGCCGGGATAGAGAAGTGCGCGCAGCGCTTCCACGCCATAGGTGAGCGGATTGGCGTACATCAGCACGCGAATCCAACCCGAAGCGCGGCTGATGGGAAACATGGCGCCGGATAAGAGCCACAAGGGAATCAGAAAAAGATTGATGATGCCGTGGAAGGCCTGCGTGGAATCCATGGGCCAGGCGATGGCGAAGCCGAGCGCGGTGAGTGCGAAGGAAACCAGAAACACGACCACGCCCACGAGCAACACTTGCGGCACATTCAGATGAATTCCGGCGAAGGGCGCGAACACCAGGAAGATCATTCCCTGAATCGCAGAAAGAGTTGTGCCGCCAAGAACTTTTCCCAGCACAATCGCCGAGCGCGGCACCGGAGCGACGAGCACGGAAAGCAGAAACCCTTCCTTGCGATCTTCGATCACTGACATCATGGTGAAGATAGAAGTGAAGAGGACGATCATGATCAGCGCGCCGGGATAAAAGTAATCCAGATAATTCTGCTGGCCCTGGCCTCCGCCGGAACGGAAAGAAGTGCCGAATCCCGAGCCGATCACCACCCAGAAAACCAGCGGCGAGGCGAGGACGCCGACTACGCGCGACTTTTGCCGATAGAAGCGAACTACTTCGCGCCACCACAAGGTGAAGGCTGGCAACAGCACGCCCGCGGAAGTGGGCGCCATAGGTCTAGATAAGGTGGCCGTTTGAGTTGCCAAGAAGTTAACTCGCTTTCGCTGCTGGAGATTTGGGCGCGACGGCTACCGCTTTTTTCTTGCCGATCATTCCCATGTCGCGCATTTCCCAGTACGCATTCAACATGAATACGCCCGAGAGTGTGAGCAAAATCAGGCTCATGAACAAACCATCGACGGTGGTAATCATTCCGCTCATCAGAGTCCAGGCCACTCCCACCAGAGGCAGTATACCGAGCACGAGAGAAACAAGCAGCATCATGGAAAGCACTTTACCTCCTCGGCTTCTTTGAGCGATCGTCGGAAGCTGATTCGTCTCCTTCTTCGTCTTTCTCGCTCCAGAACTTGTGACCGGTACGGCGTATGAAAACGTCTTCCAGCGCAGGCTTGCTGACCGAGATGGCTTCAATCTCTCCGGGGAAAGCTTCGACTACCTCCGTGACAAAACGATGCGCGCCTTGCCGCTCCATCCGTATTTGATTTTCCAAAACAGTTGTATCTACATGGAAGCGCGCTCTTATACGTTCGGCGAGCACGCCTGCGTCATGAGTTGCGTCGAGCGTGACCACGTCACCGCCGATTTCGCTCTTCAATTCTGCTGGCGTGCCCAGCGCCACCAGGTTGCCTTCATTCATGATGGCGAGGCGATCGCAGCGCTCGGCTTCCTCCATCAAATGGGTGGTGACCAAAACGGAAACATGCTCTTCATCGCGCAGCAAGGCGAGATATTGCCACAGATCGCGGCGCGCGCCGGGATCGAGGCCGGTAGTCGGCTCATCGAGTAACAGCACTCCGGGATGATGCAACAGGCCTTTGCCCAGCTCAATGCGGCGCTGCATGCCGCCGGAGAAAGTTTCCACCAAGTCTTTGGCCCGATCCGCTAAGCCGACCCGCGACAGGATTTCCTGGATCCTCTTATTCAGCGATGCACCGCGCAAGCCGTAGAGATGTCCCTGATGCCATAAATTTTCGTAGGCGGTCAGCTTTTGATCTACGCTCTGAGCCTGGAACACCACGCCAATCTGGCGGCGCACGCGAGCCGGCTCACGAACTGCATCGCAGCCCAAGATGATTGCGCGCCCTCCGCTTGGAACCATGAGCGTGGAGAGGATTCGAAACAGGGTGGTCTTGCCGCTTCCATTCGGACCCAACAGCCCGAACAATTCTGCGGGACGCACGTCAAAAGAGACGCCGTTCAGTGCCGTGCGGCTTTCGTAGCGGTGTACGAGATTTTGTACGGAAATAACGGCAGCGGCAGTAGGCTGCGCTACCTGCGGCACGGCATCATCAAGTGCGGAAACGTTCGCTGACAAAAGAGACCCCGGAGATGAAGTACACGATTAGTTTACGACGTTACGGTGTCGTGCGGGTGGAAATCCGGTTGCAAATCGAATAAACAGGGATTCGTCGGTTAATTGGCTACGCGGCGGAAGCTCCCTCTTGGGGCTGCAACACGCGTTCCTGGAACGCGACCGGAACATGCCGCCATACCTGAATCGCCAGAACAACCGTAGTGGCGAGAAGAAGCGCGCCAACCGCGACGTGCGCCACGGTCGAAACTACCATGGGCAACTCCGGTTGCGCGGCGTCCCGGCCCCATGCGACTCGCGTTAGGAAGGCGGCGAAGCCTAGACAAAGTTGTGTGATCAGCAAGGCAAGCATCAGAATCGCGGGGCGGCGCACGGCTTCAATATTTGAATACACCGAGAGAGCACGAATCACGGTCCAGGTCAGAACAAAAGCAACGACGGCGGCATTCAAGACGTGCGGCCACCAGCTCATGCCGTGATGGCGAAACATTCCGCCCAGAATCAGCTGTACATACAGAACGAAGATCGAAAGCAAAGTGAGGGTGAACAAACTTGGGCGGCGCGGATCGAACTCTATGCGCGGCTGCTCTTCCACCCATTTGCGTCCGGTGAACAATGCAATGGCAACCGCGATGCAGAAAAATGTTTGCGCGACGGTGGCGTGGGCGGTGGAGACGGCTGGAGGCTGGAACAATAAAACTGTGAGTCCGCCTAGTATTGCCTGACAAATGACGGTGCAAAACGCGCCCAGGGCCAGCCAGCGCATCCAGCGGCGGCGCTCGACCAGGAAAGTCCAGACGGCTATCGCCAACGTCAGCGAAACCAGCGTACCGGCCACCATGCGGTGACTCCACTCGTAGCGGATGCCGCCAACAAAATGCGGAACCTTGACCAGATAGCCGAATGAGGTGGGCCAGTCGGGCACTGACAAACCGGCGTCATTACTGGTGACCAGCGCGCCGGCGGTGATCACGACCAGCGTGGCGCACGCTACGAACACAGCGAAGATATGATGGGCGTGGTTATATTTTGCAGGAATTGCTTTCAGAAGATTACCCCTTCAGAGAGTGCGTGAACATCTCTCTGGTTCTGTAACGAGCGTGGGCTGGGTTGGGCCAGCCACGCTCGCGACAGGTAATTTTATCAAATGAAACGGCGAGTACAAGCCGAACCGGTGTGGCCAAGGGCTTAGCAATCTGAGCTGAATAGCAGAGCTAATCCATTGCTGGCCTGAAGCTCTGATCAACGGTCTTGGTTTCCTTGGCGGCGACAGTTACCTTCTGGTCCTGCTCGCCCAGTTTTTCCTGCACGAAGGCGATGGTGTAGTCGCCGGGGGGCAGACCTCTGATCTCGTACTTCCCGTCCTTATCCGTGACCGCGTAGAACGGTGTCTTTACCACGTTGATGTACATCTTCATCCAGGGGTGCTGATTGCACTTAACCGGCAGCATAATTTCTTCCCGCGCGAAGTTTTTTTCAATCGCCGGGGTTGAGGGTGGTTGCGATTCATTCCACTCGCGATTGTCTTTCGGCGTGGGATGAATGTTGTGCGTGGTCATGTCGGCGTTCTTGATTTCGACGGTTTGACCCGCCATCACGCCCAACACGTGGGGATGATATTTGCATCCCTGCTGTTCGAGGACGACCGCATCTTTCGGCACATCGAAGGTGCGATCGCCCAGGCCGTCCTTCACGTAGACGAATACATTGGCGAGGTTTCCGCCATCGACCACAATGTTCTCCGCCTCGTTCGTGCCTTTGCAGGCTGGGTCCTGGCTCATATCGATCTTCGAGGGCTTGGGCGCGGTTCCATCAAACTTGACGGTTCCGTTAACGGCGGCCACAGTCGAAGGATCGATGGGCGTGGCTGCGGGCGCGGCTTGCTGCTCGGCCATGTTGTTGCTTGACTGTTCCGTGTTCTCTTTCTTATTGCAGGCGGCAAGTACCAGCATGGCGCAGATGGCCAGCATGATGGCCGCCAGGGTTCGCGAACGTTGTTTATTATTCATGATTTCGACCTCCTGTTGAGTTGAAATTCTATCTTTGATCCGGACGTGGCCCGAACTTTTGGAAACCAGCGCCTGCGTTCTAGCGCGAGCCTCCGCTGGCCGCATGGCGCATTGACGCGGCAGCTTGCGTACCTTCCCGTGATTGTTGAACCTTTGCTGTAGCCTTGGGCATGGAGGCCGCTACTTTCCGTTGCTCCTCTGGGGTTAATTGAAAGATGTAATCGGTCAAGAGCTTGCGATGATCTCCCGCATAGCCTTGGAACGATGGCGGCGTCGGGCCGGCGAATACCCATTGATTATCCTGCTCTTTGAAAAGTCCCGAGGGCATCGAGGTTCCGGGGCTTACTGCCTGGGGGTCAGTAATCCAGCGTTCGACCCAATCCGGCTTCAGCCTTTCTTTTGCCAGCAGGAAATTTGGCGCAGTGGCGATCTTGTCATGCGAGGGATCGCCGGTGGCATGGCACTTTAGGCATGGAGCCGCGGAGCTGGAGAACAAGCTGCGCGCCATGTCATTCTCTTTTGCGGTCAGCACCGGAACCTGCTCGGGAATATAAGGCATCGGTTGCTGGGACAACGCCTGGAAGAAGCGGACGAGTTTTCGAAGTTCGTTATCGGAGAACGAGAAAGTCGGCATGCGAACTTTCAGATACGGGCGTACGCCGTTGCGATTGGTGTCGGTGTCGCTCAGCGCCGGATTCGATAAGAACCTGCGCATCCACTCAGGATCTACGCGCGCGCCCTCGGTCAAAAGTTTCGGCGGCAATTGCTCTTGTATGTCCTGATATTGCGGCAATCCCATGAGGATCGTCTTCTGCCCAGGAATAAATTGATGGCATCCCATGCAGTTGTACTTTTTGACGACCCACCAGCCTTCTTGAATATCGTGACGCGCGTCGCCCGGCTTGTACAGGTAGCTTGCCGGCAGGGAAGTTTCTTCGCTGCCCATCAGGAAAGTGGTGAGATCGAGCACCTGATCTTTGGTGAGGTGCAGGTTGGGCATGCGGAGCGCTTCGGTTTCGCTCTTGACCTTGCCTTGATCGTAAATGTTTGGCTCGGCAAGCTTGTGTTCAAAAAATCCTTTGTGATCGTACCAGGGCTCTTTCGCGGGCCCGTCGGGCAAGCGCGCGAGATCTTCTTTGTCTTTGATGGGCTCGGCATCCTCGCCGCCGCGCTCGGCCGTAGTGGTGAATAACGCGAAATCGAGCCGTTCGATTGGCTTGCTGCCTTCGTAGGTTAGTTCTGTTCCGATCCGGCCTTCCTCTTCAAAGCCGGCGATCTCATGGCATCCTGAGCAGCCGAAATGCCGCACCCATTTCTTGCCTTCTTCTTTCAGACTTGGATCGTCCATGAATGAGGCATCGGCATAGGATGACGGCTCCTGCTTCTTTTGTGTCATCAGAAAAGTGGCGATGTCTTCCGCATCTTCCGGGCTCAGCCGAAGGCTCGGCATTACCGTCATATTCTGGACTTGAAGTTCGTGGCCGTCGTTGGGGCATCGACTGTGCTCCAGATCGAACTGATAGGGAAGGCCCTTCTTCGCGTAGTCTTCGGGGCCGATATCTTTCTTTTCATACGGGCAGTAAGGGCGGGTGCGCTCGCGGGCATTATGAATCCAGCGAACCAGATAATCGTAATTGGCTTTTTCGCCGACGCGACTCAGATTCGCGGCGAAGGTTCCACCCTGCATCTGATCGCCTTCGCCAATTGAGTGGCACGCCAGGCAGCCGCGGGTCTCGAACAATTCTTTTCCGTGCGCGGCATCTCCCGGCTTATGCTTGGGAAGAGGATCGGTAAGTCCGGACTGCCAAATGTAGGCTGAGATCGCCTGGATTTGATGATCGGTCAGGCGGAAGTTCGGCATCTTCGTAGTTGGGCGGAAATCTGTGGGCTTTTTCAGCCAGACCGGAATCCAGTTCTTGTTGAGCTTCAAGCGTACATCTTTTAGATTTGGCCCGACCTTCTTCATGTCCTGCATCAGGCTGTGCGACTGATAATCGAGCTGCTGCAAACGACCGTCCAGCTTGCTGTTCGCCACTCTCAAGTCAACCGCTTGGCCGTTGAAACGATTTGCCTCTTCGTTCGATTCCGCGGCGTCGGCCTGCGCCATGAGATATGTGGCTTGCTTCAGGTTGTCTTTCTTCTGCGTCTCAATCTGCTTGATCTGCTGGCTGACGGCGTTCAAGTCTTCCGGTTCTTTGTCGTAACCCTCATAGCGATGGCAGCCCATGCAACCTTTTTGGCGGAAGAGATCTTTTCCGTTGTTGATGGTTTGCCATTGCACGTCGCCGCTCACCAAAACCATGTCGGCGGCGTGACAATTCTGGCAACCGGCTTCGGAATTTTCTTTAGGAAACAGCGGCCACAGCCAGTGCTCGTAGCCTCCGTGCGCCTTTTCCATGCTGGTGGTGGCGCGGCCATTGCCTTGATGACAAGGGGAACAGCCGAATTTCTCTGGATCATGAATGCTCAATAATTCCGGCTGGGGATGGCTTCCGAAGGCTTCGGCATATTTATCCGGCTGCTTCTCGGCTTTCGACGTCATCGCGGCGGGCGTGACTTTCAGCGGCTCGCGCGTATTCATGTGGCAGGATTCGCAGCGATCGACGATGTTGGCATCGGCAACATTGATCTGCACAATCGCGGGTACCCATTCAGTGGCGCGCTTTTTCAATCCATCGATTTGTTGCGGCGTCAGGTCCACCATGTGGTCGGAGATGTATCCGTCCATCTTCGCCTTGGCCGCGGTAACCGGCTTCAGAACTTCTCCGAGTTCCAGGCTGCGTTTGGTGCGCTCATCGCGAATCTCGTTGTAGGTTTCTTCGAGTTGTGGAAAAGTAAATTCCTTTTTACTTCCGTCGGGGAATTTGACCGTGGCCTGTTCGCTCTTGTAACTGTCGATTTCTTTTCGCTTGCCGGCCTTCGCTGCGGCGCTTTTGCTGGTTTCAAATTCGTAAGTCAGCGCATTTACGTAAGCACGCCTGTCGGTGAAGACGCTCTGCACCGCGAGTAGCCGTGCACTGGCATCGTCGAGCCGGTTGCGAGCTTCTGCCGCCTCCGCTTTTGAATCCTGATAGGCTTTTTCGTAAATCTGCTTTAGAGCGACGTAATCGGAGCTCTGCTCGACATCTTTCTCCGAACTGGCCGATTTCGACCGGGCCGTATTCAGGAAGGCGCTGTAGCGATCCTTCCAGTGCTCCTGAAAGGCCTTCCACGGGCGCTGGCCCCAGGCTTCATCCCAAAGCGCCCAGAACAACGTCGCCATCAGAATCACCGTCGCGATCAGATACCATGCCGCGTACGACTTGCTTGTGATCGGGTCCTGCTCGGGGCTAGGTTGTTCAGGCACCATTTCCTCCGAAAAATCAGTCGTTGGTCCTTAAGTCCGTGGTCATCGGTCGTTAGTCGTCGGTCGTTCGCGATTCATCTCCGCTGCAGGCAATGCGAGTGTTAGTCGACGACGAACGACCAGCGGCCAACGACGAGCGACGGTCACACATTGAACCAGGGCGTAATCCACACATACTTGATGTGCCACAAAAGGCGCAGGCCCATCTTCAAAGGCAATGCGATCATCGTGAGCAAAAGGAATTGCGTAATAGAAAACTGCAGCAGGCTCATCCGCTTGAAATCTTTTCCCATGTAGCGGCGGAACAGCGAGAAGACGACGAAGCCTCCGAGAACGTAATATCCGCCGACCACGATAGCGCCGAAGACAGCCTTCGCCATGTTCGAGGTGATGCCGAAAATATCCGGCAGGTCGCGGTTCACCTCATAGATAAGCCGATTGTGATCCCAGGTTTGTCCCGGCCAAAACCACTGCCAACCGGGGCCGCGTATGAATGTTCCGATCAGGATCATCGAAACCCACAGGATGATGAATCCGAATAAAAAAGTCCCAATGGCAAATTTGCGTTGCTTCCAGGTGTAATAGCCGCTGCCCAGCGGATTGGTGTCGATGTAGGGCACAACCATCAGGCCAATGATGATCATCGTGGGCATGACCACGCCTGCGATCCACGGATCGAAATAGACGAGCATCTCCTGCAGCCCGAGGAAGTACCAGGGCGCTTTCGCCGGATTCATGGTCAGGTTTGGGTTTGCGGGCTCTTCCAGCGGCGCGTTCAGAGTGATCGACCAGACCATGAGAATGATGGTGACGATAATGGCGGCGAGAAATTCCACGCGCAAGAGAAACGGCCAGACGTGAACTTCTTTCTGCCACCCGGGTTTGAGGGGCCAGGTTTTGCGGTGATGCGTTTTGGCGAGAACTGGATCGGACTCGAGTTGCGCGATGAGTTGGTCGTTGGCGTGCGCCTGCTTCCACGCGAGATAAATGTAGAAGATCAGTAGCGGGATCAAGCCTACGATCGGAACGTTGTCTGGAGCGGAGCAGATCTCCCAAAGTTGTCGCCAGTCCATATCTTCTCCACGATCCTCATGTGGGGACGGCCGCCTTCGGCCGTCCCTGTCGAGCGAAGCTCGACTTTTCTTTGTGCGCGCTGTTCTCCATCCAAACGCCGAGCTGCGCTCGGCGCACAGCCGAGGGCGGCTGTCCCCACATAATCTCTGTTACTCTCCGGCGGCCTTCGGGCCTCGCCGCGGCTTGTCCGCTTCCGCTTCCAGCATTACTGGGGCCGGACCGGAGATGCCGCCGTCTTTTCGTACTCTCCAGAAATGCACAATCATCAAAATTGAAGCTACGATGGGGATTCCGATGCAATGCCAGATGTAAGAACGCAGTAAGGCATTCGCATCAACGATGGAGCCGCCGAGCAAGCCGAAGCGAACGTCGTTATACGGAGTCATGCCGAGCATCGCGCCGAAGGGGCCTTCGTGTCCGAGTAGCGGAGTGGCGCGCGCCATGTTCGTGCCCACGGTTACGGCCCAAAATCCCAGCTGATCGTCGGGCAGCAAATATCCCGTAAAAGAGAGCAGTAATGTGAATACCAGCAGCAGCACGCCGATATTCCAGTTGAATTCACGCGGCTTTTTATAAGAGCCGGTCAGGAATACTCGGAACATGTGCAGCCACACGCCGATCACCATCAGGTGAGCGGCCCACCGGTGCATGTTGCGCAGGATCTTTCCGAACGGAACGTCGTGTTCCAAATAAAGTACGTCGCGAAATGCCTGCACCTTGCTGGGGTGGTAATAAAACATCAGCAGCACGCCGGTATAGGTGAGGATAATGAAAAGAAAAAATGTGATTCCGCCCATGCCCCAGGTATAGCTGTAGCGGACTGAGTCGCGGTTGATCTTCGCGGGATGCAAATGCAAAAAGACATTGGAGAGCACGCCCAGCGCCCGGTTGCGCGGGGTGTCATCGTGCTTGTGGCGGAAGATCGAAGTATAGACCTGAGTTTTGGTGGGATCTTTCAGCCCTTCGATCTGTTCTTTCGCTTTGGTGGGAATATCCACCTTCATCGACTGGATGTCTTCTTTCACCCGATCGACTAATCCCACTTTGCCGTTTTTCCCGTTTACGCCGTTTTCATCCGCCATAGGTGATTCTCACTTTGTGCCTTGTCGTTCCGAACCAGCCAGAGGCAGGTGAGGAATCTGCTTTCGCGTACAAAACGATCTACTCTCACACTCCGGTCAAGAATGCGCCGGGATCGTTGAAGTGGGAGGGCTGCCCCTTCGGCCATTGATAGAGTCGTGAAGTGTCGACGATGATCTGGCCATCGGGGGCAAGTTCGACCTTCGCGCGATCCATTGGCCGCGGCGCCGGTCCTTCGAAGTTGATCCCTTCGCTGTCATAGCCGCTGCCGTGGCATGGACATTTGAATTTGTTTTCGCTGGGCTTCCAATCCGGCGTGCAGCCGAGATGCGTGCAACGCGCGTAGATAACGAATACCCGGTCGGGCGTGCGATCGACCCAGATGCGGTATTTCTGCTGGAATTTAGTGTCGACCCCGAGGGCGAATTCCGACGGGTAGCCGATCTTGAAAACCGAGTTAGGCTCGAAAAGAGTGCGGGGAAGAAAGAAACGGAAAAATGCCAAAAACCAGGCGGTGAGAAATGCTGTAACGCCGACCCAGACCAAACGACGTCTGCGACGATCGATATCGGTATTCGATGGACCCGGTGAAGAGAGTCCGGCCGCGGCTGCCGCCTTGGAGGTGCCGACCGCAGGCGTGCCAACGTACTTAGTGGCATCTGACGTGGTACGGGCCGCTGATTGCGGCGTATCAATGATCGCACCCGGGGTCGGTGGGTCGTTTCCGGGGACCGTCATGGGTATCCCTCCTGTTTCAAATGACTTTGTCTAGTCTGCTGCTGCCGTCAACAACTCTGGCGACACTTGCCCCCCGTGGGAATAAATCGATGAATTGGAATGAATAGTTTCGCCGAGTGCGGTCATAACCAACTGCCCCAGCGCCGATATAAACTTTGGAGAATCGTTCAGGCCGGCGCTCATCTCAAACTGCGTAAAACCAAGCTTCAGCGCTTCCTGGCGCGCCTCATGATTGATCTCGCCCAGCGTCTCCACGTGATCGGAGACAAAGGCCACGGGTACCACACAGACCTGGCTCACTTTTTCCCCCGCCAAATCGCGCAGGGTCCGGTGTAAGGAAGGTTGCAGCCATTTGCTGGCGCCGACTTTGCTTTGATAACAAAGGCGATGCGAATTCGACCACCCGCCGCGCTCCATGAGCAATTGAACCGTCTCTTCCACGTGCCGCTGATAGGGATCGCCCTTCGCGATTACGGAGATGGGCAGACTGTGGGCGCTGAAAACTATCTCCGGCTGGCGGGGGCAGGGAAATCGAGATAGAGCTTCTTCGATCTTCTCGATGACTGCGTCCAAATACGCGGGATGGCGGTAGAAACTGTCGATTATATGTACCGGGATATCGTCCTGGAAAAGCCGCCCCCACTCGTTCAGGCTGCTGCCGGTGGTGGTGGAGGAGTGCTGCGGATATAAGGGCAGGAGAACCAGTTCGTCGAAGGCTTGCTCCTTTAGCTGAGCGATGGCTTCGTGAGTGAAAGGGTGCCAGTAACGCATGGCTACGAAGCAACGAGCGTCGATCCCCTGGATATGCAGGTGTGACTCAAGAGCGCGTGCCTGCTGCTCGGTAAAACGGCGAATTGGCGATCCTCCGCCAATGGTGGCGTAGTGATGCTGCACTTTGCGGGAACGCGTGGTGGAAATCAGTTTGGCCAGAGCTTTACGCCCAAGACGGGCGAAAGGAAAGTCGATGATATCGGGATCGCAGAAGAGATTAAAAAGAAATGGCTCAATGGCAGAGAGCGTGTCGGGTCCGCCAAGCTGGAACAGAATCACTCCTACCCGCCGTGTTGTGCGCTTCATCCCCCAGAATCCCCGGAACGACGGCAATGTACTCCCATCTGCGATGAGAGTCAATGGCGGAATTGGAGAATACGCGGCTGAACCACGGAGCAAAAGCGCAGAGTAGAGGCAACTGGCGGCGTGGCGAAGTACTTCCCGACTAAGCTAGACGCGAGCCGGTTCAGGGGTGGCGCCCTGCATTTCCGCGATAATGGCGTCGGCGAATTCGGAGGTCCCGGATTTGCCGCCAATGTCGTGAGTCAGCTTTTCAGGATGACGATAGACTTTTTCGAGCGCGTTGCGAATTTGGGTTGACGCTTCGAACTCGCCGAGATGGCGTAACATGAGCAACCCGGAGCGGAGCAGCGCGGTTGGATTCGCCAGGTTTTTTCCAGCAATATCCGGGGCTGAACCATGCACCGCCTCGAAGATCGCGCAGTGGTCGCCGAGGTTGGCGCTGGGCACGAACCCAAGTCCGCCTACGAAGGCAGCGCATAAATCTGAAATGATGTCGCCGTACAGATTCTCCATAACCAGCATATCGTACTGGTACGGGTTCATAACCAGCTGCATGCAAGTGTTATCCACGATGTGTTCGCCGTAAGTAATCTCGGGGTATGTTTTGGCAACATTGCGGCAACAGCGAAGAAATAATCCATCCGACAACTTCATTATGTTCGCTTTGTGGATGGCATGAATTTTCTTGCGCTGGTTCTTGCGGGCATATTCAAATGCAAATTTCGCAATGCGCGTGGAAGCCTTTTCGGTGATGATCTTCAAACTCTCCACTACTCCCGGGACGACTTCATGTTCGAGCCCCGAGTACAAACTTTCGGTGTTTTCGCGAACAATGATCAGATCCACGTCTGGGTAGCGCGTGGAAATATGCGGCAGATTACGGATCGGACGAAAGTTCGCGTAGAGCTCAAACTTTTGGCGCAGCGCAACATTAATGCTTGAAAACCCTCCGCCCACGGGCGTTGTCACCGGGCCCTTTAATCCCACGCTCGTACGTTCGATCGATTCCAAGACCTCTTTCGGGATGTATTCTCCGTATTTTTCGAACGCTTCGGCGCCCACCTGAAACGTCTCCCAATCGAATTTCACGCCCGTGGCTTCGAGAATGCGCACGGTAGCCTGCGTAACTTCCGGCCCGATTCCGTCGCCGGGAATCAGGGTAACTTTATGACTCATAGTTCATACCTGAAAATGCAGCGATCAGTGGGCAGTGAGCAGAGGAAAGATAATCAACTGCTCGATGCAAAAGTAGTTTGTAACTAACCACTGGCCCTGGCCACTGCTCACTGCCCACTTTTTCTTGCCTTCACATCAACTGCTTCTTTCGCCTTCACCAAATCCCTTAGCTCGTTCATGAACTCTCGGACATCCTTAAAGTCCAGATAAACCGAGGCAAAGCGCACATAGGCCACTTTGTCGTAACGCCGCAACCGGTTCATGATGAGTTCGCCCAGTTCGCTGGTCTTGCGTTCGCGTTCCTGCGACTCGATCACGAATGACTCTGCTTCGTTCACGATCTGCTCCAACTTACTGATCGGGACCGGCCGTTTTTCACAAGCACGCAGAAGGCCATTCAAAACTTTTTGCCTGTCAAACTTCTCCCGCCGTCCGTCCTTCTTGACGACCATATAAGGGATTTCGTCGATACGTTCATAAGTGGTGAAGCGCTTGCCACACTTAAGGCATTCGCGTCGGCGACGGATCGACTCCGCCTCCTTGCTCTCGCGCGAGTCGACGACCTTATCGTTCGCAAATCCACAGAATGGGCATTTCATAGCGCTTTTGTTGGTTGAAAAACAAAGCTGCTCAAGCGAGTCAGATTTTCAGAATGGAACTAGAGATTGTAACAGGGGACTGCTCGGCAGCTTCATCCCGCACTTACATAAGCGAGAGCAACGAATCAAGCCGGAGGCAGGGCTTCGGCGGCCACCTCAGCCTGGTGACTTTCGGCGGACAATTTGCGCAGCGACAAGCGCTCGTGATGCGCCATGACGAGGCCGAGAGGAATCACGGCGGCGAACGTCACCAGCCAGAGCAAAATGCCGCAACTGGCCGCCAATTCTGCAGGAACATCAAAGACGCCGGACAAGGTTGCGATGATGGCCATTTGCGAGCCTCCGCCGACCGCCGGCAATTGCAGCATCGATCCCGCCATGCTTGCTCCCATCAGAATCAATACCTGCGACACGGGGATTTCCAGCGAGGCTGCCGCGTAAGAATGTGTAACTTCCTGATAGGCTAAAGCGATGATGTACCACATGCCGACCGAGACCAGAGTCAGCGTCAGTAGAGAGAGCGCGCCGTGGATGGTATCCAGGCCGTGTCCAAACTCGCGTATTTTTTGAGCCACCTTGTGGCCAAGATTGGCGGAGAGATGGGCGAACCGTTTTTCCACCCACTGGGCTACCGCATTGCCGCTGCGGCGGACGATGACCGCGCCACCCGTAAGCACCGCCACCAGCCCCACCAGTAAAAAGCCACCTTCGCGGAAGCGCGCATAGTACTCGGGATGCGGAATGGCAGGCAGGGCACTCGGCAGAAAAATTGCTAAGACCATCAACACGGTAAAGGCGCCGAGATCGAAAATTCTCTCCACCGCCCATACTGCCAACTGAGAGGAGAAGGGAAGATTGGTGCGCCGCGCGATCAAATAAGGACGAATGAACTCACCCGCACGTCCCAGCAGCGCCAAGCCGGTGAACCCGACGATAGTCGGAGAAACCATGTCCATCATCTTGGCGTGAGGGCGGGAGGGTTGCAGAAAAATCTTCCAGCGGACGGCCCGGAGAAAATAGCCGATATAAATCAGCGCAATCGCATGCAGCACGTGAATTTTTTTAATGCGATCGGTTTCAGCCCAGAACGTGCCCCAATCGAAGCTCTGCCAGTGGCGGTATTGCAGGTAAACCAGGGCGGCGAGAATCAGAAACACCACCGCACTGGCCACGATGCGCTTTTTATCCATGAACGAAAGGTCCCTCGCGCCGAGACCCTCGCGAAGGGAAGCGGGAACGGCAACTCCAAGGTAAATGAGCGAAGGCGGAGGGTCAATCCAGCGGTCAGTAATCAGAAATCAGTGTTCAGTGATGAGGGGTCAGTCACACAGCGTTAGCACTAATCTTCCGTCAGCGCTTGGCTATCGCGATCGCTGCTCGAACATGGCCGCAAGACTTCTCGAGGGCGGTCATAGCTTTTGCTTTGCCGACTCCCGCGATGAGCATCACAAGTGCCACCTGAGTGCGCCCGCCAGATGCTTCGAGCGTCGACCGAACCGTCTCAGGCTTAGCGCCCGAGGCACTCCGGAGAATGGCAAGGGCGCGCTGTTTCAGCTTTTCGTTCTTGGGTACGACATTCACCATGAGATTTCCATACACGTATCCCAGCCGGCTCATGGCGGCGGTCGAAATCATGTTGAGCACCATCTTGTGAGCTGTGGCCGACTTCATGCGGGACGATCCCGCAAGAACTTCGGGTCCGACCTGAGTGACGATAGCGAAGTGCGCGGCATGTTCGAGCGGCGAATCGGGATTACAAGTGAGGGCAATCGTCCGAGCTCCCCGCGCACGGGCAGCCTTAAGCGCGGCTAGTGTAAATGGGGTCCGCCCGCTGGCGGCGATGCCGAGGACGACATCGCGCCGGGTGGGCTTGCGGCGGATCATCTCGGCGTGCCCTTCTTTCGAGTCATCTTCACTGACCTCGGAATCCGAACCCAACGCTTTGGGACCTCCAGCAATGATGTACTGGATGCGGTCGGTGTTGAAGGTGGGCCGGCACTCGGCGGAATCGAGGACTCCAATCCGTCCGCTGGTTCCTGCGCCCACATAAATGAGGCGTCCGCCTTTTCGCAACCCGGCAACCACCACGTCAATCGCCCGGGCAATCTGCGGCAATACCCGCGTCACGGCCGCAGCGACGGTGGCATCCTCGGCATTGATGATTCGTGCAAGCTCGAGCGACGACATGCAATCGAGATCGCGGGCGTGGTCGTTGCTTTGTTCGGTGCCGAGACGCTGCAGTTCGAGCTTGGGTTTGCGCGGAGATTTTGAGGCCATGGGTCGTGGGTAGAAAGAACAAGTATTCTAATCTCTCGCTGGGTTTCAGGATCAGCGGCTGGATCGAATTGCTTCAACCACGGCATCGTGAAACTCCGGCCGCACTTGCTTGATCGCTTGATTTGAACAATCGGGCCAGGTTCGGTTGGTCAGCAGAGTTATTGACAATTGACGCGCGCGATCGATCCATACCGACGTGCCGGTGTATCCGAGATGGCCAAAGGATGAGTTGCCGAAATACTTTCCCGATTGCGAAGGCGTTGAAGGAGTATCCCAGCCTAAAGCGCGTGAAGTGCCTGCTGGTGTGATTTCGCGGCTCGTAAACAGCGCGATGGTTTCCGGCCGCAGAATACCGCCTGTTCTATTCGCCATCATGCACCCGAATCGAGCAAGATCGCATGCCGTCGCAAAAACGCCTGCCTGAGGGGCGACGCCGCCCATCACGCTTGCGTTTTCATCCTGCACTTCGCCTTGAATCATCCTTCCGCGGAAAGTGCGATCGTCGGCACTGGGCGCAATACGTTCTCGAATAGCCTTGGGAGGATCGAAGCCGCTGTCGATCATGCCAAGCGGGGCACAAATCTCACGCGTGCAAAAAGAGTCGAGCGGCTCGTCGGCGATTCGTTCGAGGGCGGCGCCAAGAATGATGAAGCCGATGTCGCTGTATTCGGCGCGAGATCCCGGCTCGGTCGCGAGTGGCATGGTAAAAGCTGCGTGCAGCAGTTCCTGGCGACTTCGATTTTGCAAAAATAGTTTTGCGTAGGCTGGCAATCCGGAGGAGTGCGCGAGCAACATGTGAATCGTCACATCTCGACGGCGCGGATCTTGCTCCGTGTCCGCTACAAACTCGGGAACTACCGCGGCGATGGGAGCTTCGAGGTCAAGTTGGCCGCGCTGATAGAGAACCATCGCCATGGTCGTGGTGGCTACGACCTTGGTCAGCGATGCCAGATCAAAAATAGTCGTGGGACTTACAGCCGGGGAGCCGCTGTCATAGGTGTAAGTTCCAAAAGCCCTCAGCGCAACCAGACGGTTCTGCAGGGTTACGGCAACCGAGGCCGCCGGGAAGGCCCGCTTCGCGATGGCATCGCGCAGAATCGCGAAAGCCGCGTGGAACAACTCGCCTTGACTGCCCGAATCGTCAATTAGAAGCGGAATTTCGCGGTTATTCAGAGCGGCGCACCTACGGCTGTCTTCGAGCAGACGCACCGTGTTTATAGCAGAGCATGTGAACCCGGTAAACGACAAGCCCGCTTGCAAGTAACATAGGCGGCACTGCTTACTTCAGTTTGTTGAGTGTTGCGGCCCCAGTTGTGTAAAGTCAGAGCATCCTTCTCTCCAAACCAATCTCACGGATTCGATCCGGCGCGACTGCGCTGAGGAATCAGCTAAGTTCGTTTCACGGCTTCGTGGAGCATATCTTGCCGCGTTTGGTTTCGCTACGAAGAAGATCGAGTTTCGTCGTCTGGCTCACCCTGATGGGGCAATTCCTTCTAAACGGAGCCAACTGCAGCGGCGCTGAATCCGTGAAGACATCGCAGTCACCGCCGGCACCTCATTTTTCTTCGATTGATGCCGTAATCGAGCAGGCGATTGGCGAGGGCCAAATACCCGGGGCGGTTCTGGTCGTTGGCCATGACGGCCTTGTGATCTACCGGAAAGCTTACGGCTGGCGCTCGATCGAGCCTCGACGTGAGCGCATGACATTGAACACTATTTTTGACCTGGCATCGCTGACCAAAGTGATTGCCACTACCACCGCCGTGATGCAGTTGGTGGAGCAGGGAAAAGTTCGTCTTAGCGACCCCGTAGCGAAGTATCTTCCGGAATTTGCGGCAAATGGAAAAGCAGATATCACCGTACGGGAACTCTTGATACATTTTTCCGGACTTGCGCCGGACGTGGATTTGAAATCGCCATGGGAAGGCAAGACTACGGCTTACCGAATGGCATTTGACGAAACCCCTCAGGACCCGCCCGGCTCCAAATTCACTTACAGCGATATCAATTTCATCGTGCTGGGCGCAATAGTCGAGCAGGTCTCCGGCGAGCCGTTGGATGAATATTGTGAACGCCACATTTTTGCCCCGCTCAAGATGACGCACACGCGCTTTGTTCCTCCAGCGGCTTGGCGGGGGATGATTGCCCCGACTCAGTATGACGAGAACGACCGCATGCTGCGCGGCGTTGTACACGATCCAACCGCCCGCCGGATGGGCGGAGTCGCGGGACAGGCGGGATTATTTGGAACCGCCGACGATCTGGCCAGGTTCGCGCAGGCCTTGCTCTCCGGCGGCGGCGGAATTCTTTCCCCGCTCTCCGTGCAGAAGATGACAACGCCGGAGCAACCTCCATGGGCACCGGTGCTACGGGGTTTTGGCTGGGACATCGATTCTCCGTTCTCCTCTCCGCGCGGCGATCTGCTGCCGGTTGGTTCCTACGGTCATACCGGATTCACGGGAACCTCGATGTGGATCGATCCCACGACGCGCACTTACATCATTTTGCTGACCAACGCCGTTCACCCGCGCGGCAAAAGCAACGCGATTGCGCTGCGGGCGAAAGTTGCTACCGCTATTGCGGCGGTGTTACCACTCACAGGAAGCGAGAAAGAGTCGCTCCGCTCGCGGAGCATTACCGGTTATAACGAAGCTCAGACTGCGGCACGCCACGTAAACACGCGCAACGGCAGCGTGAAGAACGGAATCGATGTGCTGGAGGAGCACGAATTTGATGTTTTGCAAGGCACGGGACGAAAGAGACATGTTGGTTTGGTGACTAACCAAACGGGGGTCGACGCAGAGGGTAGGCGAACCATCGATGTTCTGGCTCACGCCCCGGGCATTTCACTCGACGCTATTTTCAGTCCCGAGCACGGTGTCGCAGGAACGCTGGATACGACCAACGTCGGCAACTCAAAAGACTCAGCGACCGGAATTCCGGTTTACAGCGTCTACGGAGCCAGCGACGCGGCGCGTCATCCATCGATAGAAGTGATGAAGCAGTTGGATGCGATGGTATTCGACATCCAGGATGCTGGCGTCCGCTTCTACACCTATGAAACCACGCTGGGATATTTTCTGGAAGCGGCGGCTAAAGCGGGAGTCGAGGTGATCGTGCTCGACCGTCCGAATCCGATTACAGGATCGTTTGTCCAGGGTCCGGTTGCCGATGCGGGCCGCGAAAGCTTCACCGATTACTGGACGGTGCCGGTGCGGCATGGGATGACACTGGGAGAACTGGCGAAGATGTTCAATGCCGAACGCAATATCAACGCGAAGCTGACGGTAGTAGCGATGCAAGGTTGGCAGCGCGGGGATTGGTTCGACTCCACGGGGCTTGCCTGGGTGAATCCATCGCCAAACCTGCGCAGTGTGACCGCGGCTACGCTCTATCCCGGCGTGGCTTTGATCGAAGGAACGAATGTCTCGGTGGGACGAGGTACAGACAGTCCGTTTGAGTTTGTTGGTGCACCCTGGATCAAGGGCCGGGAACTGGCGGCATATTTGAACGCACGAAACATTGCTGGAGTCAGGTTCGTGCCGGTTAGCTTCACTCCATCCGCCAGCGTTTATGAAGGAAAGAGTTGCGACGGCGTTAACCTGGTGCTGACCGACCGAAACGCACTGGACGCGCCGGAGTTGGGAATTGAATTGGCAGCGGCGCTGAAGAAACTGTACCCCGCGGACTTCAAGATGGAGCGAATGGCAGAGTTGCTGGTGAACCAGTCGGCCTATGACGGGCTGGTCGAGGGACGCGATCCGCGCCGTATCGCGCAGGAGTGGGAAGAAGAGTTGCAGAAATTTGAGGCCGTGAGGAAGAAATATTTGATCTACTAGATAGGGCGCAGCGACCGTACATCGCGGGAAACAACTTGCATGTAGAACAAGGCAGCGTGATATTCTCGGCCCTTAGCGAGGTAGATCCTAACCTGTTTGAGGTGCGCCATGCGCGAGTTATTGGTTGTGGTAGCCGTCTCAGGGATGTTGCTCGCACAAGCTGTCGGCACCCAAGGTGCCAAACCACAGCCCGGAACTACTCCTGTTGCGGCTCCGCCGACGCAAACCTCTTCCACGACCCCTTCCGATCACCCTCCTGCGGTTGATCCAAACGCCATCACGATTCCCGCCGGGACGAAGATCCCACTCTCACTGAAGCAAGCCATTTCTACCAAGAATGCGCGAGAGGGCGACCCCGTCTATGCGGAGACGGCGTTTCCATACGTGGTGGATAGCCGCGTTGTGATCCCGGCCGGGTCGTACATACAAGGCACGATCTTGCACGTGGAACGCGCGAAGAGAGTCAAAGGCCGCGCCGAAATCCTGATGCGATTCACGTCGATGATTTATCCCAATGGCTACACCGTGATGCTGCCGGGATCGGTGGAAAATACGCCGGGTGCGGATAACAAATCGGTGAAGGATTCCGAAGGCACGATTCAACAGGATAGCGACGCGGGTAAGAGGGTAGAGGATGCGGCCAAAGGCGCTGCCGTGGGAACGGTGGCTGGAGCGACGGCGGGCGGATTAGCCACGGGTGGCATCAATGGAGCGCGCGCCGGGGCGGGCGCGGGAGCCGCAGCGGGCGTTGCCTGGGCATTACTGAAGCGCGGAAACGAGCTGAGGTTGGAGGTTGGAACTTCGATCGAGATGGAGATTCAACGTCCAATTACGGTGGACGCTGGCCGCATTGCGATGGCTAGAGCTATGCCCTGAGATAGTTAGCCGCCACTTCTCAGTGTCCAGAACCAGGCGAGCGACAGTCCAATCATCACAACTGTGGTTACCCAGGCGATGACGTTAAACAACCCTGAATTCACGTACTCGCCCATCAGGTCTTTTTTGTTGATCAAGAGCAGCATAAAGATAAGCACGAACGGCAGAACCACTCCATTTACCACTTGCGACAAGACTGCGATCTTGATCAGCGGAAGCCCGGGGATGAGCAGCACCGCGGCTCCTGCGGCGATTAACAACGTATAGAGCCAATAGAAAACGGGAGCCTCGCTAAATTTTTGGTCGACGCCGGATTCAAATCCCAGGCCCTCACATACCGTATAGGCCGTCGAGAGTGGAAGAATCGACGCAGCGAACAACGAAGCGTTGAACAATCCCACGGCAAATAGAATGTAAGCGTATTGTCCGGCCAAGGGCTTCAAAGCTTGGGCCGCATCCGCCGCGTATTTAATGTCGCGATAGCCGTGCACGAAGAGCGTTGCGGCGCAGGCGACAATGATGAACCAGGCCACCACATCTGTAAAAATGCAGCCGGTAATCACGTCCCAGCGCGAGGCCCGCAATCCGCGCCGGGTCACGCCTTTCTCGACCACGGAAGATTGAAGATAGAACTGCATCCAGGGCGCGATGGTGGTTCCGACCACGCCAATGACCATAAATAAATACGCTTGCTGGCCGAAGGCGTGCAGCGCCGGTGGTTTGAAAGTGGCGACCGTCGCGTCTTTCCAAATGGGATGCGAAAGAACTCCTGCAAAAATGTAGGTGATATAGAAGAATGACGCGGCCAGGAAAATCTTCTCGACGCTCTTATATTGACCCTTCACCACAATCAGCCAAACAATCACCGCGCAAACCGGAACCGTGATATAGCGGGAGAGCCCGAACAATTCCAGGCTGGTGGCGATGCCAATAAACTCCGTAACTACGTTGCCGAAGTTCGTGATCAGAATGCCCAGCATCATCAGGAACGTAATCCGGAGGCCAAACTCCTCGCGGATTAGATCACTTAGTCCTTTGCCGGTGACCGCCCCCATCCGGGCGCTCATTTCCTGTACCACGATCAGAGCCAGCGTGATCGGAATCATGGTCCAGAGCAGCAGATACCCGTATTGCGCCCCCGCTTGAGAATAGGTGAGGATTCCACCAGCGTCGTTGTCGACATTCGCGGTGATGATGCCCGGTCCCACTACTGCCAGGAACAGCAGTGTCCGGCCCCTCCATCGTTTGAAGATACTCATGGGCGCATTCGGCAAACGTTTCCAAAGCGAGTGTCCCGCCACATTGCTACTTGAGGCAAGATCAATCAGGATAAACGCAGATGCAGATTCTGAACAAAGAAAAAGCGTTGCCGGTGATGAAAAGTATCGGGCGTTAGACTTGATTAGACTTTATGAGCGCGGAACCGCCCTTTATGGCGTGAGCGGGTTAAGATGGATTCGGGCCTAAATCTGGATGACAAGAAACTCCGCTCGCGTCCTATACCTGTTAATTGCCGGGATTATTGTTTCACTTGACCGCTTGAGCAAGCATCTCATCGCGCAAAGAATCGCGCTATACACTCATATTCAGGTAATTCCAGGTTTTTTCCGCATCACCCATACGGAGAACACCGGTGCGGCATTCAGCATGTTCGCGGACTCGACCGGGCCATGGAAAACTGCGTTGCTGGTTGGTTTTTCCGTCGTAGCCCTGCTGGTGGTTTCCGTTCTCCTCTGGAAAAACGATCCCAGGCACATGATTACAGGGATCGGTTTATCTCTGATTATGGGAGGAGCGCTAGGCAATCTGTGGGATCGCCTGGCGCGCGGGCGGGTGATTGATTTTCTACTGGTGTACGTCAAGCAATACCAATGGCCGGTCTTCAACCTGGCGGATAGTGCCATTGTGGTGGGAGCGGGGTTACTGATCTTTGAGATTCTGTTTACCAGGGGGCAGTCGTCTCTTTCTTCGGGCGGCTCTGCCATTGAAAGCGGTAGGTGAAGTCGGGCGCTACGGTGTTCCGTAAAGCTGCTTATATACGCTGGCATTGCGCAGAATGGCCTGCACGTATTCGCGCGTCTCGGTAAAAGGAATCGATTCCACGAACTCCTGTGGGTCGCGGTATTTTCCCTGAGCCAGCCATTCGTCGACGCGGTCGGATCCGGCGTTATAGGCGGCAAGAGCGTATTCGAACGAACCGAACTTGTCGACCATGCCGCGGAAATACCGCGTGCCCAGCTCCAGGTTCACGGCGGGAGTGTACAACTGGCTGGCATTGTACCGTTTGAGCTTCACTTCCTTGGCCACGACTTTTCCCGTCTTCGGCAGCAATTGCATCAAGCCAACCGCGTTCGCGTGCGAGAGCGCGTTGGGATTGAATTCCGATTCCTGCCGAATCAGCGAGGCCACAAGATACGGATCCAGGCCGTTGGCCTCTGAATTCTGTTTCAGGTCGGTCCAATAAGGCTTAGGGAAAAGTATCTCCCAATATTTTCGCGGGAGGTCGGGAATATCGAGCGCGAAATAATTGGGCATGGAGTGCTTCATGTATTCGATCGCGCGGTCGTAGTGTCCGGTCTCCACGTAGAGCTGCGCCGTTTCCGCCGGCGCCCAACTTCCTCCATCCGTGGCTGCGGCTGCTTGCAGTTCGCGCACGGCAAAATCGATCAGTCCACCGTTGGCCAGCAACTCGGCTTTTTGCACGTGCAACTCGTCTTGCGGTGGCTCTGAGTCCGGAACCTTAACGCTGGCATCGATCGCCGGCACACGATCCAGCAAGGCATACTGGGTCACCGCATCACTGGGTCCGGGCGGCAGATGCTTGAGTCTTTCCCGGCCTAACTCCGCATAATAAAAATTGCGATAGCGATCCGAGAGCTTCTGGTAAAACGCCCGCGCCATGGCGGGTTGGTTGTCTTCCTCGGATAGTCGGGCTCGCCAATAGAGCGCCGCCGGGGTCTCGCCGCCGGTGGGGTACAACGCAATCTGTTCTTCGAAGGCTTTTTTTGCATCCTCGGTGCGGCCTTGGCGAAAAGTCAGCCATGCGGCCTTCCAGTGCATATAGGACGCACGGGGGCCATCTGGAAAGCGCTGCTGCGCCTCGCGGAATGCGTCTAAAGCTTGATCATATTCGTGATGAACCAGGTGCAAATTTGCCGCGGAAAGCAACGCCTGTTCCAGCCACGTACTCCTCGGATCGGCTTGCCTTAGTTCGTCAACTGTTCGATAAAAAGTATCGTTATCGTTCGCTGCCCATGCAATTTGTCCTAGAAGATAGAGCCGCTGCGCATTCAACTCGGGCGGCAGGTCGGTCAGAGAGGACAATATCTGTTTCGCATCGCGATTCTTGCCGCTGCGATGCAGGGCGTCGGCCAGGGTCAGCTCTACTTTGGCCCGGTCGGTGGCAGCGACCTGATTCACCAGACTGCGATATTCCTCCGCCGCGTCCGCATAGCGGTGATGGCTGATCAAGCCCTCGGCGCGGATTTGCAACTGCCCGACGGCCGGGGCAGGTACATTCGGCAAGTTTTTCATCGCGGCGTAGGCGCCATCAGCTTCGGCGCTGGCGGGCAGCGTGTAATAAATGTTCGCAAAGATTTCGGCAGCTTTGGTATTTTCGCCGCCTGCCGCGTAGGCGCGCCCCAGCGCGAATTCGACGTCGGAGCGTATCGGTTTTCGAATTCGCTCGAGCAAGGTTGCCGCTTCAGTCGACTGGCCCTCGGTTAGCAATATATCGGCGTGGCTTACTTCGGCATCGCGCACCAGCAGCGAATCAGGGTGCGCCCTGGCAAAATCGGATAGAGCCGCCGATGCCTCGGCGGTGCGCCCGGTTTGCAGATAGGAAACGCCGAGATAATAAGCGACATAATCACCAAGATCGCCGGCATGAAGCTTCGCCCGGCTCAGCGGATCGATTGCCTTGGCGTAATCCTTATCGAGGACGTGAGCGTAACCTAGAACCAGCCATGCCAGTGCCCCCGCGTCTTCTTTGGAGTGAGCGCGAGCATAAGCTTGCACTCCGGCATAAGCCGCAGGAGTGCGATCCTGCAAAAGCTGCTGCGCCATGGGCCGGAGGCTGGTAGATGCAACGAACGCCTGCCGCATGCGGCGAACTCGGGGAGATACAGGACGTCGCCGGTGGGCGCTCACAGTGCGATGTGCGGCAGTTGTAGAAGAAGTTTTCTTGCCGGAAGGGGATTTTCTCGCCGCTTTCTTTTTTTCGGCGTCGCCCTGGGAAATCTGGCCGGCTGGAGTCTTCGCTGGAGATGCTTCCGTTTGGTCCGCTGCTACTTGACTCTGACCGGGCGCGACTTCGGCCAGCGCTCCTGCCGGAAGTGGGAGAGCTCCACAGAAGCCGTAAACCACTGCCGCAACGATTAACCACCACAACTTGGAAACGAATCGGACCACTTTAACTCTTCACGCGACCTTTTTTGCGAGAGAACTTCGCTAAACCCTACGCGCGGAAATTGGAGCCCATGATCGAAATATCATCTTCCGCCAAACTGCGCAACAACTCATGTTGAAAGTAGTCGGCGCCGGCCGCCACAGTGTTGCCATAGCGCTTTTGAAACGTGCCCCGGCTCTTGTCGATATCTTCTTTCAACCGGTCGTACAAATCCTTGTTGCGACGTCCCTCGGCAACCTTGGCTTGATTGTAAAGCTTGATCTCATCCACCAGCAGCCGGGCGAAGCGTTGCGCCTTGCGATGGATATCGGCATCTTCCGGCGAAAGCCCAGCCAGCGGGTCAGCCGCCGCTGCCGGTGCCGCGGCGGTCGCCTGGTGCGCCTGGGCCGCAACTTCCACCACCTCCGCCGCGCGATCCGGCTCTGAGGCGATTCGCGCCGGTTTGTGCATCGGCGTGTGTGACGCAAATGGATCGGAAAATGAAGATGCCGTTTGCACAGGCGCAGGGCCTCGCTCAAGCTGACTTGGCGCGCCGGAAGCCGGAATATCTCCATCCTCCCGCGGCACAGCCTGTTTGCGCAGAGAAATAACTTCCAGCCATGCGCTGGTTGCGATGACCAGCAATTCCAGCGCTGCGGAATCGAGCTTGCCGCTCTCGCCTCCATCGGCATAAACCAGGGCCGCAACTTTGTCTTTGAGGGTCAAAGGCAGCGCGAGCACTTGCTCGTTCGCGGGTGCACCAAATTGCTCTGCGAACTGCACACCCATTTCTGCAATGTTGCCAGGCGTAGCTACGCGATGTCGAAAAGTGTGCGCCGCCGGTCCAGCGCTCAAATCAAGACCAAAATCTTTCAGCGGGTCGTCTTCCTGGTTGCCGAAGCCGCGGGATTGCCATCCCGTTGCCGCTCCCGCCTTCACCACAAAGAGGGCGATGCGCGAAGCATAGCCGCACCCGGCGTCCAGAAGCGCCCGCAGAATTTCCTTTTGCGTGGAACCCGCATGAATGCTGGCAACCGCACGAACCAAATTGTCGGCGTCACGGCTATCGAGGCTGCGGGCCACGCCGCTTTCGCCAGCAACCGTCGCATCCGGCAGCGACTGCAGAACCTGCTCAACAATGTGGGATTGCAACTGCGAGAGTTGGGTTTCAACGGCATGCGACACCGCATCTTCGACCAGGCGACGAACTTCATCGCGACCGCGGTGATCCCGTTTCCCGTTTTGTTCGGCCATGCCGTTCTGGTCCTTGGGTGATAGAAACCGGTGCCCCGTCCGGTCATGCCCTATAGGCCGACAACCCGGAGCCGCCTAAAAGTTGAGTATACGGTACTGGTGGCGGCGCCCCAGAGTACTTCGGTACCTGTTCGACCGCGTTGAACGACGACCTCGACTCTAAATCAAAAATCTCGCCGGTCAAAGTTATCATTGAAGCAGTGGGATTAGTATCTTGACACCGGGGGGCACCCCTGGCTTTCGGTAGTTTCAACGATCGCGGCGGCGCCCAACACTTATGACCGACCACACTCCTCGACGAATTGTCAGCCTGCAGCCGAGTGCGACCGTTATTCTTGCCGCGATTGGCGAACTTGATCGCGTCGTTGCCTGCACCAAGTATTGCGCCGAAGTGGTCCCTGAGATTGCGGACCTGGTGCGGACCATTCTTGCCGATTCATGGAGCCCAAACGCAGAGCAGATTATTACTGCGCGTCCCGATCTGGTGATCGCTTCGGTGCCTTATCAGGAGAAGGCGGTCATCGAGATACTAAAGAGTGGAACGCCTTTTCTTGGATTAGCCCCAAGAAGCCTTGCCGATATTTATACGGACATTGCGATGATCGCAGGCGTTGTCGCGGCTAACGGGCGAGGAGAATCCGTGATTGCCGGCATGCAGAAACACATTGATAAAGTTCGCTCGCGAACCTCCGGATTGTCCCGCCCGCGCGTGTTCTGTGAGGAATGGGGAAAGCCGCTCATCGCATCGCAGCCCTGGGTCGCAGAGCTGGTGGAGGCGGCTGGCGGCGAATTTATTGCAGTGCCGGGAAAGAAGATCGGGAGCGAGGAAGTGGCCGGGATGAATCCCGAGATCTTGGTTGCCGCATGGTGCGGCGCCGGAGATCGCGTGCCATTGAAAAAGATTATCGCCGGCCGGAACTGGTCCGGAACCCCGGCCGCTCAGACTTCACGGATTTACTGCATACGCGATGAATACTTGAATACTCCCGCTCCCACCCTGCTTTATGGCCTTGATGCTCTGGCATTCGCGATCCATCCGCAAGAGTTTCGCCGGCCAGAGGGGATTCGTCAGATTACCGATGTTCGGCCATCCACAGTCAATCAGATTGCAGTCTGAGTTAAGATTTCTATTATGCCTAGCGCCAGCCGAGTGGAAGAAGTTCGCAACGCAGTCACAGGTTTGGCCCAGGCCGCGCCTTCATCTGGCGCGCTGATGAAGGGTATCTGCGAACTCTTAAACGAGCGCATGTTGAAGTACAACTGGGCAGGTTTTTACATGCTCGAGCCCGGAACTAAACCACCAGTGCTGGTTCTGGGAGCCTTCGTCGGCGCCATGACGCCCCACACGCGGATTCCCCTGAACCAGGGAATCTGCGGAGCGGCCGCTTCCAGCGGAAGGATGATTGTGGTCGATGACGTCCGCAAGGATTCACGCTATCTTGCATGCTCGCTTGAAACCAAGTCAGAGATCGTGGTTCCGATTTTCGTGCACGGTCAGGTAGCCGGTGAACTGGATATCGACAGCCATTTCCCCGCTGCGTTCGGGCCAGACGATCAGCAACTTGTCCAGTATTGCGCGGAAGTAGTAGGGAAGAAGCTGGAGCAGCTGAAGTAAGCGCTAAGAATACCGAGCATTCTTACCCGCAGGCAGAATTTGTTGTTTTTTTGCAATTTCCAAGAAACAACCGGTAAGTGACCATGAAGCGAGTTGTCGCCGCGGTGATCGTGAAGGATGACAAGCTATTGGTCTGTCAGCGCACCCGCCACCAGACCATGCCGCTTAAGTGGGAGTTTCCTGGTGGGAAAATTGAAGAGGGTGAGCAGCCACGGGATGCGCTGCGCCGCGAACTCGAAGAAGAGCTGGGAATTCGCGCCTCCATCGGAGAAGAAATCGCCCGCGTGCAGCATACGTACCCGAACGGCTCTGCCGTAGAGTTGCGTTTCTACATCGTGCGCGAATACGACGGCAAGATGGAAAATCGCATTTTTCGCGACCTGCAGTGGGCCGCTCCTAAAGCTCTCCCTTCGTTCGATTTTCTGGAAGCGGATGCTTCCCTGGTGAAGGATTTGGCCGAAGGAAGACTTATCTGAATTCTCCTGCTGCCAGAAGATGGAACGGCGGTTGTATCATTACCAAGATGGCGTTTCCCATTAAAATTTGCGCGGTGTGTTCCGAGGAGTTTGAGTTGAAGCCGGGTAAGCCCGGGTTCGCCAATCGCTGTCCGGCATGCAGCGAACCTGAAGCTGAGGGGACTAAGGCGAAGCACAGCGGCGGCGATGCCGAGGAACGAAAAACCCGCGCCGAAGCCAACGAAGCACGCAGGCAGGCCATGCGCGACCTGCTTTACCGCAAGGAAGGATAGGGCTCGCTAGGCCCTATTCTAGGTTACTTTTTTATTCTTCACTTCAAAATAAATAGCGCATTCACGTGCGCGGTTACCGTTACGGTTTGAGGAGTGAACTCCTCCGTGGGAACTGGCGGTGCGCTGGCCATGGCATTTACACGCGCCATTCGTGGGACCGGCATGCGTTGGTTTTCAAACGTGTCCACCGATGCATAAGAAAGTTCCCCCAGCGTGCGGCCACTCGCCCGAGCTATGGTCTCAGCGGAATTTCGGGCACGACTATAAGCATCTTCTACCGCCTTGTCCTTTGCGGCATCGATGTTTTCGAGCGTGTAATTCAACGTCTGCTGCTCGCTGACGTTGGCATCGGCCAGTTGCTGCGTGATCGGGCCGACTTTGGAAAAATCTTTGAGCTTGAGCGTAACCTCCGTGCTCACGCGGTAACCGACAACCTTGTGCTTGGGATTCTTCCAGTCGAACATTGGCTGAACGGCAAGAGAACCGATGTTCCCGGTTTTAGGCTCTATACCGTTGGCCCGCAAAACTTGCCGAACCTGCTCCACGTCGTTGGAGGCGTGCTGATAAGCGGCTTGCGACGAGTCCTCTTGCGCTGAAATGTTGAACTGGAGGACAGCGGTGTCAGGAGCCGCTTCAAACTTTCCATCCGCGCCCACGTAAACTGAATTCGGCAGCGCTGTCACCCAGGGATGATCCTGCGCCGAAGCCGTGGCTGTAAGAGCCATTAAAACCAAAATGCAAGCTGCGAACTTCATAAAAGACCTCGATTGGCCACAGTTTATCGCGACGGTGCCTCAATAGGCCGTTGTGTGTAGAACGAAGTCGAAAGCGAATTATGCACTTAAGGATGCGGTTCGTGGACCGCAACTGAGAAACTACGAGGCGCCCTTGGCAGTGGCGGTGGCAGTGAACGAGGGATAGTTCTGATTATTAATCTGGCGGCGGAGGTCTTCGAAAATCTCATCGGGTATCTTTAGAAAGACCTTTACTACTTCTGGATCAAACTGACGTCCCGTCCACGCTTGGATTTCCTTGCGTGCTTCACCCAAAGATCTTGCCGGGCGATAAGGCCGGTCGGAGATAATTGCATCCAGCGTGTCTGCCACCGAGAATATCCTCGCACCGATGGGAATTTCGTGGCCCTTGAGTCCGCGGGGATAACCGGATCCATCGAAATGTTCCTGGTGCGAATAAACGATCTCGCAGGCTTCGGTAAGGAACGGGATTTTTTTGAGCATCTGATAGCCGCGATAGCAATGCTCGCGCATCACCGCCCGCTCTTCATCGTTCAGCTTCCCCGGCTTGAGCAATATGTTGTCGGGAATAGCCATCTTGCCGATGTCATGGAGAAATGCGCCGCGCGCAATTACGTCAATTTGATCGCCCGCCAACCCCATGGCGCGGGCAATCAAAATGGTGAAGGCGGTGACTCTGCGGGAGTGCCCTTCGGTTTCCGCGTCCTTAAGATCGAGCGCGTCGCCCAACGCTTCAAGCGTAATGTCGTAGGAGCGCTTCAGTTCCCCTACCGCCGCCTGTAGTTCTTTGGTGCGGGCCCTGACCAAAGATTCAAGTTCAGTCTGGTAGGTGCGGTTTTCGACTTTTAATCGGCGGTTCTCAAGCGCTCGTCCCACGGCATTGAGCAATTGCTCCCGCTCGAAAGGTTTCAGCAGGTAGTCGTAGGCGCCATTGCGGATGGCTGCCAGCGCTACAGAGATGTCGTGAACCGCAGTAACCATCACCACGGGCATATCGGGGAATTTTTCTTTCGTGCGCTCCAGCAGTCCAATGCCGTCGAGCTCAGCCATCATCAGATCGGAGAGCATGAGTTCAAATGTCTCTCCGGAATTCAGCAACGCCAGGGCCTCAGTGCCGGAACCCGCCTGATTACAGGTATACCCCGAGGCCGTCAGAATGGCGCAGACGATCTCGCGGATGGCCTCTTCGTCATCGACAACGAGAATGCGGTCCGGCATAGGGTCTCAGGATACTATCGGCGATTCTACCTCAGGCGTGAGATGCCGAAAGTAACCATCAAGGTCCGGAAAGCGCATCGAGATCGGCCGAAAGCGTGGTATTCAAAAGTCGGGGAGTGTCACGTCCGTACTGCGCCATTTGCCGTGGGCGCACACACACTGGGAAAAATGATTGATTCACTCTGGACGATTTGGGAGCCGGTGCAGCCTGTCATCTCCGCGCTAAGACCGGCGGAGTGGGCGCTGATTGCCGTTTTTGCCGCTTCCGTGGTGTCGCTCTCGGTTTTCAGGGAGCGTTATCTGGGCATTTGGACGGTGGGGCTGGCATTCCTGGCTGGCTCGCGTCTCCTGCAGTTTCACGGGGAAGCGTGGCATCTCCCAGCCCGCTTCGTTCCCGCCATCGATCAGAGTGCTTTTGTATTAGCGGTAGGGATATTCGCCGCCGCGATCTTTTCTTACATTCACCAGCGAAATCTCCTGGCCCCGCTCATCGCGATCTTCATGAGCACCGCGGCGTTTGCTACCGCCCGTTCGCTGCTATGGCCCGGATCAGTTCCGCTCCGGTTCGCCCTTGAGATTTCCTACCGGATTCTTCTCCTTAGCGCGGCTGTCGCTTTACTCCGCGCGCGCCGCGGACGCCGGGAACCTGCAACCTGGCTGGTTGCGGTTCTGCTTCTTACTTTGCATTT
This sequence comes from uncultured Acidobacteriaceae bacterium, assembly GCA_963833875.1. GTDB lineage: Bacteria > Acidobacteriota > Terriglobia > Terriglobales > Acidobacteriaceae > Sulfotelmatobacter. Next base: position 2,718,356 of record CAWHZM010000004.1, on the reverse strand, counting down.
GCAGTGGACAGTCCTTCCCATCGAGCTTCCGGCTGCAGCATTCGGCGTCACCGATGCGCTTCTGGGTTTATCGATCCTTCTCGTCGTATTCCGGGAATCGCGCGCCCGCACTCAAAGATTGCGTGCGCTAAGCGCGTTGACCGAAAGCGTTGTGCTCGCGGAGCAGCAGGGCGGGATGATGGACAAAGCTCTGGTGGAGCTTCGCCGTCTGACGCAATCCAAAGCTGCATGGTTTCGCTTGGTCGAAGGTGAGCACCTGGTGCCCACGCATGCGGCTGGCGTCTCGCAGGACTTTCTGCGGGAAGCGGGGATAACCGAGCTAAATGAAAAGGTTTCTCAAATATTTGAAGAAGGCAAGCCACAGAAAGTTCGCGGCAGCGAGTTTAGCTGGGCGGAAAATCCAGAACTGCTTCGCTTAGAAAAAATCAATGAGCTGTTGCTTTTGCCGGTACTGGGAAAGAAGGCGCCGATCGGCCTGCTGACGTTCGCGAATGCGAGAGCCGGGAAGCTGACTCCCGAGGAAGTTGAATTCCTTGGCACTTGTGCGCGGCAGTTGGGAATTGCCATTGAGAATTTCCGGTTGCAGGAGCAGGTATTGCGCTCGCAGCGGCAGTGGAGGAATACATTCGATTCCGTGCATGACATCATCCTCGCGCACGACGCCGAATTTCGCATTATCAAGGCGAATCAGACTCTGCTCGAACAGCTGGAACAGTCCTCCGCCGACGTGATGGGAAAATCGTGTGAATCGGTATTACCGCGCGGCCGTGGTGAGTGGGCGGGATGCCCCTACTGCGCGCGCGGCAGCGAGGAAATCAGCGAAGGCTCCGACCCATGCTTCGGCGGCTTCTCGTTAGTTTCGAGTTCCTCCTACAGCGAACAGGGAAGTAAACAAAAGGGCACGATCCACATCGTTCGCGACATTACCGAGCGCCATTCGGCGGAGCAGAAGTACCGTCTTCTATTCGACCAGGTGCAGGAAGGCGTTTATGTCGCGACTCCGGAAGGGCATTTGCTCGATTGCAACGATGCCTTCGTGCGCATGCTTGGCTACGAAAGCCGTGACGAATTACTGGCGCTGAATCTCGACGAAGAAATTCGGGTTGATGCCGGCCAGCGCGATGCCTTCCGCAAAGAGATCGAACAACAGAATTACGTCCGCAATTTCGACGTAACCCTGCGGCGAAAGAATGGAACGCTGCTCATGGCCACCGAGAGCACTTTCGCCACCCGCTCCGGCACCGGTAAGATTGAGCGCTTTCAGGGTTTTGTCCTCGACGTGACCGAGAAGCGCCGGGCTGAGGATGAAATGCGGCGGCGCAATCGCGAGCTCAATGCTCTGAACGCGATGGCTGTGGTCGCCACGCAGTCATTCGATCTCGATGAAATCCTCAATCTCACGCTGCGCCAGGTAGTTTCATTATTCGGAACGGAGAGCGGAACGGTTTACCTGGCTGACTCTGACGCGGCTACCTACCGGCGGCGCGCCGCCTGGGGACCACGCAGCCGCGACCAGTCGCGGCCTGCAACAATTAGCTTTACCGATGGCTTTGGCGATCTGGTGATGCGCTCGCGCGCCGAAGTAATTACCGCCGAGTATCTGCCGCACCTCAACGGCGCCGTCGCAAATTTCATTCAGTCCAGCAGTGACGGTTCGTGGATTTGGGTGTTGTTCTGGGGCAAGGAAAGTCCGATCGGAATGATGGGACTACGCAGCAACCTGGAGCATCAATACTCCGCCAGCGAGGAAAATCTTCTGGTAGCCATCAGCCGTCAGCTGGCTACGACCATCGAAAAGGTGCGTCTCTATGAAGAGACCTGCAAGGCCTATGAGGATCTCCGTCGCACGCAAGAACAGTTATTACAGAGCGAAAAAATGTCTGCTGTCGGGCAGTTGATTGCCGGTGTGGCGCACGAATTGAACAATCCTTTGACGGCGATTCTCGGATACGCCCAACTCCTGGAAAGCGAGAATCTGAACGACCGTGCCCAGGATTATGTGGGCAAAATGTTCAAACAGGCGCAGCGCACTCACCGGGTCGTGCAGAATCTGCTTTCCTTTGCGAGACAGAGAACGCCGGAACGATCTGAGATTGACTTGCGCAAGATCGTGGACGAAACGCTGGCCCTTCGCGACTACGATTTGAAGGTCAATCAGATCGCGGTTGAAAAAGATCTCGGGCACGAGTCGGCGCTAGTCGTCGCCGATTCACATCAGATTGAGCAAGTATTTCTAAATATCATCAACAATGCCGTCGATGCCGTTCTAGAGACGGGCCGGGCCGGAAAATTGGCCATTCACATCACCTCGGAGGCTGGCTTTGTAAGCGCCAAGTTTGCCGATGACGGACCGGGAATTAAAGACCCGAAAAGAATTTTCGATCCTTTTTACACCACGAAGAATGTTGGAAAGGGAACTGGGCTCGGGCTGAGCATTTGCTACGGCATCGTAAAGGAGCATGGCGGCGATATCACGGCGCACAACGCTTCCGGCGGCGGTGCGGTGATCGAAGTTCGCTTGCCAAGGGCCGTGGCTGAAGGAGCGACGGTCGAAAAGGCGGTGCTGGATCCCCCCAAGCGCGAGGGTGCGATTCAGGGCAGAATCTTGCTCGTGGAAGAGGACGAATCGGTTTTGGAGTTTGAGCGCGACGTGCTCATCGGCGCGGGCGCGAATGTGGTGACGGCTACCAAAAGCGAAGATGTAAAGACCCGGTTACTTTCCGAGCCGTTCGACGCTGTAATCATGAGCGGGAAGATGCCGGCAGATTGGAATGCGAAAGAGGCTTACATCTGGCTCGCTGAGAATTCTTCCGGCATGGAGAAGCACACGCTGTTTACCTTCTCAAACGGGCTGGAACAGAGCGATGAGCGTACATTCCTACGAGACAATAACGTGGGATATCTCGTAAAGCCCTTCGAGGTTGCGGAGTTGATCTCGCAAGCTCGGTGGTTGTTACACAAGGCCCGTGCCACCGCAGCCTCCGCCAGCTAGAAGGCGGCGCACGCTCTTCGACGCAAGCACCAGTCAAAAACTCACTCGGCTCTGAGGCTAGAGTTGCGCCCTTAAATGTTTTATCAACTGCCGCAGAGCCTTTTCGTTGCGGCGATACCATCGCCATTGGCCCTGCTTGTTGATATCAACCAGACCCGCCTTCGTCAGAATCGCCATGTGATGAGAAATAGTCGGCTGCGAGAGCCGCATCCGCCCTTCAATGTCCCCCGCGCACCATCCGCTATTCCGCGGAGAGGCGCTTGGGCCGGAGTTCTTAAGAGTACCCAGAATACGCCGACGTGTGGGATCGGCGATGGCGTGAAGCGTGAGGTCGAGAGAACTGGCGGGAATCGTCATAAGTTGCAATCAGTGATATTCGCAAAATCGACGATTGTCAATCTAAGGAAAAGATGAATGCGGGGGCGGAATCGCAACGAGCAACCGGCCGGAGGACCTACTTCTTCAGAATCGGATTGTATCCGTCATCGACTAAATGAGCGCGCATCGACTCCGCCGCTTTAATATCGGAAAACGGTCCTACCTGGACTCGAAACAGTTTGTCCATGGCGGAGTTGGCGGCCACGAACGCAGGATACTGTTTCTTCTTGAGAGCATCGACCAGGGCTTCCGCGTCGTCCTGCTTGCTCACCGCGGCAACCTGAACCAGGTATCCGGCCGCCGGCGCGGCAGCCGTCGGATCGGAAGGAGTCGCCGCGATCGCAGCCTTAGTGTTTTCCGATTCGGTGGCTTGGCTCTCTAATCCTTGTCCGGATGCCCCGTTACCGGTATTCCCATCCTCAGACGCGGGAGTAAGTTGAGCGCTGGCGTCCTTCTGTTCGACAGCTTTGTAGAAGGTCATGGAAGGTGCCGGGTTCGTGGATCCGCCCGGCTTAACGCCGCTGGGCGCGGATTGAATCGTCCCTCCGATTGCCGCAGCGGAAAGGGCCGCATCCGACTTCCGCCCCAGCATGTATCCCAATGCGAAAAAGACCGCACAGATAGCGACCAAGCCGAAGAACAATCCCAGCAACTTCGAGGTGCCCAGAGTAATTTCAGTGTCTTGCGATGAGGCCATAATGTTCTAGAACCAAATCCTGTTCGTCGATGGTTAAAGCCTCCGCTACACCGACTTGGCGGCGGGCGCCGCTTCGTCGGTCCCTTTCCCCAGCACTTTCTGCAGGCCGCTGAAGAAATCCACAGGCACGGGGAAAATCACCGTGGTATTTTTCTCCACGCCGATCTCGGTCAAAGTTTGCAGATAGCGCAGCTGCACGCTGACCGGCTCTGTGGCCAGCAAATGGGCTGCATCGACCAAACGCTGAGCGGCTGAGAATTCACCTTCCGCGTGAATAATCTTGGACCGCTTTTCGCGCTCCGCCTCTGCCTGCTTGGCCATTGCGCGCAGCATGGATTCGGGCATATCCACTTGCTTCACCTCGACATTCGTAACCTTCACTCCCCACGGGGAGGTATGCATGTCAAGAATGCTCTGCAAACGTAGGTTGATTTTTTCGCGGTGCGCCAGCAGCTCGTCCAACTCTTGTTCGCCAAGCACGGAGCGTAAAGTCGTCTGCGCGAACTGCGATGTCTGGTAGACGTAGTTGGATACTTCAACCACGGCCTTGCTGGGATCGATCACGCGCAGAAAAATCACGGCGTTCACTTTTAGCGTAACGTTGTCGCGGGTGATGATGTCCTGCGCAGGAACCTCAAGTGCCTCCTGCCGAAGCGAAACCCGGACCATGCGGTCGATAGGAGCGAACACCAGGACGACGCCCGGCCCTTTGGCAGCGCTCAGCAAGCGGCCTAATCGAAAAATGACTCCGCGCTCGTACTCGGCGAGAATCTTGATCGAACTTAAAATGTAAAGCAAAAAGATGACGATGATAACAGTGGTGAATCCAAATCCTATTTCCATCGGTGCCTCCGCGTTGACGTGCAACGCCGCTGCTGCGGATTGTAACGCAAGGAACGAGCGCGAAACTGGAATTCGGTCCGCTCTCGGTTGCCTGTGCTGGTGCGCTGCATGAGTGGGCGGATCAATCAAACTCGATTAGTAAGCGTGCGCAGTCGCCTGACTCACAGGAATTGGATCGACCTGAAGTAAGAGCCCGTCGATCTTGCGTACAACCACGAATTGCCCGACCGATACTCCGGAGGAGGCGATCGCATCCCACAATTCGCCGTGAACAAAGATTTTTCCGCGCGGAGCGAGAACGGTCTGCGCGATACCGGTTTCACCGATCAGGCCTTGAGCTCCGGAAACCAGCTTGTTGCGGCGAGCCTTCACCGCAATCGTCATCAAGAACGCTGTGATTACTCCCAAGGGGACACTCACGGCGAGTGCGGTCAGAAGGTGAACCCGCATCTCGGGAATCGGCGAATCGACCAGTAACAGTCCGCCGAGCGTGAGCAACACAATTCCCCCGATCGTGAGCACACCATGACTGGCAAACTTAGCCTCAGCCGCGAACAGTGCGAAAGCCGCGAGGATCAGCCCCAGCGCCGCAAAGCGCGTCGGCAGCAGGTTCAGCGCAAATACAGCCAGTATTATGAAGACCACACCAACTGTTCCCGGCACCACCGCGCCGGGATGATTGAACTCGGCATACAGCGCGAGCGCCCCGATCGCCAGCAGAATGAAAGAAATGTTGGGGTCCATCAGATAATCTAGGATGTGCTCCTTCAGCGTCATGCCGAAAGGCACGACTGGCTTCCCAACGAGGTCAAGCATCGTCTCCTGCCCGTTGAAACGCTTAAAACTTTTTCCCTGGAGCTGGTGGAAAAGCTCTTCCGGGCTGGAGGCCACATAGTCGACGAGATGTTGAGATAGCGCCTCCTGATCGGTGAAAGACTTCGATTGGCGAACCGCGCTTTCCGCCAGCTCAACATTCCGCCCGCGCCTTGAGACTACCGATCGCATAAGAGCCGCGGCATCGTTCTCTATTTTTTGTTTCATCACGTCGTCGACATTCCCGCCGCCGAGATTCACTGGATGCGCCGCTCCTGCGTTCGTTCCGGGAGCCATCGCAGCAATGTCAGCCGCTTCCAGAATGAAGATTCCTGCCGAGCCCGCGCGGGCACCGCTCGGCGTGACATAGACGATGACCGGAACCGTCGACGAGGTAACGCTTTCGATGATCTTGCGCGTGGAATCGATCAGCCCCCCGGGTGTATTGATCTCGATCAATATAGCTTGATCGTTCCGGCGCTCTGCCTGGTCGATTGCCCGGGAAATATACTCCTGCGTGATCGGTTGGATCGTGTCGTCTACGACCACCTGCAAGACTTCGGCAGACGCCGCGGAGCACACGCACAGGCATAACACGAAGGCAGAAACAAGGCGCGAGATCTGACGAAACCTCATTGACCTAGAGTCTGACCGCATCGACGCATCCCGCCCATTTCCGAATCAATGCTCGCTTAGCTTGTTTATATTCTTACGCCGATTTGGGAGTTTCGACAGGAATTTCTTCCCGAAGGTCCAATTCGCTCCGCTTCGCCCCATGCAACTGATCCCATCCCGGCAAATCCGTTCCACCGGTGATCAGCCTGGCGCCGCGCTCGTTCGTAAAATAAGACCATGCCCACTGGATGAGAACGAGAATGCGATTCTGAAATCCAATCAGAAAGAAAACATGGATGCACAGCCATGCCAGCCATGCTATGTAACCGGAGATGTGAACCTTCCCAAACTGCGCCACGGCGGCGGCCCGTCCAATGGTTGCCAGACTGCCCCTGTCTCGATAGTGAAAGGGTTCGCGTCGCGCCGAAATTGCCATCGTACCTTGCCCTTGCTGGACCTCGCGGCGAATCACCTTGGAAACATAACGCCCTTCCTGCATCGCAACCGGCGCGACGCCGGGCAGGAACTTGCCCGCTCGATCTTTCAGAGCGGCAAGATCGCCGATCACGAAAACCTCGGGATGTCCCGGAATGCTGAGATCAGGATTCACCTGCACTCGACCATTGCGATCGACAGGCGCGTCCAATTTTTTACCCAGAGGAGATGCAGCCACCCCCGCGGCCCAAAGAATCACCGCCGCACTCATCCGCTTATCGCCGATGGAAATTTCGCCGGCTTCAATCTTCGTGACCATGGCGGAGGTGCGCACCTCCACTCCCAGATGTTGCAATTGCTTCGCCGCGCTCCGGGAAAGATCTTGCGGATAGGAAGGCAGTACGTGCGGCCCACCCTCAAGCAGATAAATGCGCGCGCGCTGCGGTTGAATCGAGCGAAAATCATGCGCCAGAGCGTGACGACAAATCTCGGCCATGGTTCCGGCCAGTTCCACGCCGGTGGGCCCCGCGCCAACCACCACAAAATTCAACGGCTCTTTCGGTTCGCCCGCAAAGGCGCGCCGTTCGGCCAGTTCGAAGGCCAGCAAAATCCGCCGACGAATCTCGATCGCGTCCTCGATAGTTTTAAGTCCCGGCGCGAAAGGCCCCCACTCATCATGGCCGAAGTAAGCGTGGCTCGCCCCCGCGGCAACGATCAATGCGTCGTACGGGACCTCATGATTGGACATCTTCACTACGCGGCGTTGCAAATCAAAGCTCGTGACTTCGCCCATCAGAACTTCGATGTTCTTGTGCCGGCGAAGAATGGTGCGTACGGGCTCGGCGATCTCCCCCGGAGACAAGCCCGCCGTGGCCACCTGGTACAGCAATGGTTGGAAAGTGTGATAGTTCTGCCGATCGATCACGATGATCTTAACCGGCGCGCTCGCCAGTGCGGTGGCTGCATTGAGGCCGCCAAAGCCCGCGCCAACAATCACCACTCGCGGGGTAGTCTTAGCGTTCATACTCTTGCCGTTCATACTCTTGCTGTTCATACCGTCACTCTATAAGATTCAGGCCGATGGCAATCGGCTACAGTTCTTCACAAAAAAGTCAGGATCCTGCCTGGGCGAATCCTGTCTGGGCAAGATGGATTGTTCCGTCCGTCGGCGACTTAATATTTGTTGCGCTCCTTGGCGTGCTCGTGTTCACAACGCTTTCTGTCCGCCTGCTGGGAGATGCCGGAATTGGATGGCACATTCGCACGGGGCAAATCATTTTAGCGACACATTCGGTTCCGCGAACCGATCCGTTCTCCTCCACCATGGCGGGCCAGCGCTGGTTCGCCTGGGAGTGGCTTTACGACATGCTCGCCGGCGGTTTGGACACCGCCGCCGGCCTCAATGGAGTAGTGCTGCTTACGGCTCTGATCATTGCCTGCACCTTTTCTTTGGCCTTCTTTCTCCTCCTACGGCGAGGAACGAATTTTATGGTGGCTCTGATCTTGACTTTGTTGGCTGCCTCCGCGTCCACCATTCATTTCCTGGCGCGCCCGCACGTGTTGAGCTGGTTGTTCACGATCCTTTGGTTTTCAATCCTGGAGCCGCCTGAAGTCGATCCCAGCCGCAGCGTTTCTCAATCTCAAGGCCAGGGGAAGCTTTGGACGCTGCCGCTGCTGATGGTGCTTTGGGTCAATCTGCACGGCGGATTTCTGGTTGGTCTTGTGCTCCTCGGAATTTTCTGGCTTGGCGCCCTGTGGCAATGGTTAGGGCTCAAGGAAGTTCATTTGGAAGGTATTGTAGAAAAGGCCAAAGCTGGCAGGAAGGTAAGAGATCTGTCGGCTGTGGGCATCGCGAGCGCCCTGGCGACGCTGGTCAACCCCTACGGCTGGCATTTGCACGTTCACATCTACAGCTATCTCTCCAACCGCTTTTTGATGGACCACATCGATGAATTTAAATCCCCCAACTTTCACGATGTGCCCCAGAAATGTTTTGCGATCCTACTGGTGCTCGGGTTCCTTGCATTCGCGGCGAACCAGAAAGCGTCACACCGTTTGCACACGACCCAAATCCTGATCGTACTTTTTGCTTTATATTCGGGACTCTACGCCTCGCGCAATCTTCCCGTCTCGTCATTGTTATTGGTTCTAGTGATAGGCCCCATATTATCGAGGTCTGTTTTAGAAGTGATCGAACCCACCAATCTGCGCCAGCCAGCGCCTCCGTCTGAAGAGTCGTCTGGTCCGTTCTTGCAGCGTATGCAAAGGGTCGAGATGAGCCGCTGCGGCCATCTTTGGCCACTTATTGTTCTCGGGGTTGCAAGCTGGATTACCTTTCATGGTGGGATGCTCGGCCGAATACGATTAATGGACGCGCATTTCAGTGCAGAACAATTCCCTGTGAATGCCGTGGATTACCTTGAAAAGCTCGATTTTCCGGGACCGATTTTGGCGCCGGACGCCTGGGGTGGATACTTCATCTACCGGCTTTATCCGGATAGAAAAGTTGTGGTCGATGATCGCCATGATCTCTACGGCGAACCGTTTCTGAAGGAGTATTTGTCCTTCATTCACCTTGAGCCGGATTGGACTCAATTTCTTGAACAGCATCCTGCGGGCTGCGTTGTTGTGCCGACAAATTCCGCAGTGGCCACGATGCTCGGGGTGAACTCGGGCTGGAAACTTGCATACAGTGACCGCATTGCCCACATCTACTTGCGGCTCAACTCATCCAAACGTTAGTCGTTACCGCGCTTATTCGTGAAAACAAGGTTTGTGGCGTCAGGAAACCCGCGCTCGTCGCGGTTCCCCTGCTAAACTTTCATCGTGCCGCGTCTCACTCACCTTAAATGCACCCGCTGCGGAGAGCGCTACCCCGCCGACCGCCCTCAAACCGTTTGTCCAAAAGATGGCGGAGTTCTCTATGCTCGCTACGATCTCTCCACGATTAAGAAAACCTTCTCGCCCGCATCGCTGCTGCCACTCGCGCCAACCATGTGGCGATACGACGCCGTTCTTCCCGAAGCCGATCCCGTCACCCTCGGCGAGGGTTTCACGCCCATGCTGCGCAGCCGGGAATATCCAAACGTTTTCATCAAAGACGAAGGTTTGAATCCCACCGGATCGTTCAAAGCTCGCGGACTCTCCGCCGCTGTGACCATGGCGCGCCACTTCGGATTGAAAAAGCTCGCGATCCCTTCGGCCGGCAATGCGGCGGGCGCTCTCGCCGCTTACGCTGCCGCAGCCAATCTTGAGGCCCACATCTTCATGCCTAAAGATGTTCCCTTGGCCAATCGCGTCGAATGCGATTATTACGGCGCGCACGTTACGCTAGTCGATGGTTTAATTTCCGATTGCGCCCGCAAAGTGGCGGAACTGAAAGAAAGTGATTCCTGGAAAAAAGAGGGATGGTTTGACGTTTCCACCACCAAAGAGCCGTACCGGGTGGAAGGCAAGAAGACCATGGGCTACGAGGTGGCCGAACAACTCGGCTGGAAACTTCCGCAGGGGATCATCTATCCCACTGGCGGGGGCGTCGGCCTGCTCGGCATGTGGAAGGCCTTCGAGGAAATGGAAGAGCTTGGTTTCATCGGGTCTGAGCGTCCCAACATGATCAGCGTCCAGGCTGCCGGATGCGCGCCCATCGTAAAAGCCTGGGATGAAGGCGGGTCGGTTTCAGAAATGTGGCCGAACGCTTCAACGCTGGCCTCGGGATTGCGCGTTCCCAAGCCTTATGGCGATTACTTGATTCTCGACATCCTGAAAAAGAGTGGCGGCCTTGCCCTGGCAGTGACCGACGCCGAAATTCTCGCTGCCACACGCCAATGGGCAAAAGTCGAAGGCGTCTTTGCCGCGCCTGAGGGCGCGGCCTCGCTAATCGCATATCAAAAGCTTCTAGCTAGCGGATTCTTTACGACGGAAGACGCTGTCGTCCTCTTCAACACTGGTTCCGGCCTGAAGTATCTGGATGTGCTGGATACTCCGAGTGTAGAGCGGGCGCCCGCGCCCGCTTCCCGCGCGATCGCAGGGATCATTGGGCCGTACTGATATAGATAGCCAGTCATCGCTGTTTTCGCACATGCAATTGCAACCAGTGCTGCAGGCTTCGGGGGCGTTGTTCTGGGGGCTGGTTTCCATACCATAAAATGCACGCGCTTGCTCCCAGTAAAATCAACATGGTCGCGTCCAATATCCATCGGCCGTGTGCGGCTGCATGCGGTTCCCAAGCCGCGCCGGATTGATTCTCGGCACCTTCGGGCTGGCTATTCGCCCGTACCGAAACAAGGGCTCCAGTTGGGTGACGACTTGCCCGCAAGCTCCCGATTATCACCATCACATTGGTCACCAGGATGACCGCAAACGCAAGCGCCGAGAGGAAAGTCACTTCGCTGCGGACTGCGACAACCTGTAACGCCAGCACCACTGTAATAAGGCCGCGGGGCATGATCCATAACATGAGTTCGCGCTCTCTTGCCTCGACGTCCCGGAACGCTAGCCGGCTGAATTGCAAGGCCAACCAGCGAGCTAGAAATAACGTACCCAACACTCCCGCGATTAGCAGCGCGTGGCCGCGAAAACTACCCAGATCAGTAATGGCGCCAATCAACACGAAGAAGAATGATCGAACCAGGAAAGCCAGTTCGGAGTGGAAGCTAAGCAGCGATTCCTGCGACTGGAGCGACATTGAGTGCTCTTCGACGGCCCGAAACCGTGGATCCATCCCGGGAAAGTTCGCCAGCGTCAGGCCGAACGCCAGTACCGCGATCAGCCCGCTCGCGCCCAGCGCCTCAGTACCGGCATAGAGCACGAGCACGATCGAGAAGGTCATCACTTGCCAAAAGCGGGCGTCTGACAGCACTGGCAACAAGCGCGACCACAGAATTCCCGCCGCCACCGCGAACACGATCGCCACCCCAACTTGCGTCAGCAAACCCAATACCAGATGGCGGGCTACCGCGCCCCCCTGGCTGCCAACCCCCAAAAGCAAGCCTACGGTCAGGACGGCAAGCACATCTCCCCAGGAAGCTTCGAGCATCAGCGTGACCTTGACGGGTTCACGTGCTCCGAGTTGTTGCAAAACTGGGAGCACCACCGCGCTGCTCGTGCACCCGAGCACCGCTCCAACGGCCAGTGCCGTGGTGATCGGCACTCCCAGACCTTTGTGAACCAGGAAGCCAACGAATGCCACGCTGAAACCGTAGGCGAGGAATGACAACAGCAGGCTGCCGGCAAAATGCCTGAGCGTGCGGCGCAAGTCCAGCTCCAGGCCGCCCTCAAACAGTACGAGGACGATCGCCAGCGTGCCCAACACGTTCGTGGTGGAGGCCAGGTGGGAGGGTTTTACCAAGCCCAGGACAGGGCCGACTATTAATCCGAGCGCCATCAGCACCAACACGTCCGGGACCCGCGTCACGCGGAAAACGCGGTTCGCCAGAAACGCCAACATCAGCAGGGCGCCGACCAGCCCGAGGATTAATGCAGTAGACATCACGAGTATGCGCGACTAGCGTATCGAGAGACAGATTGTTAATTGCTCAATATTCCACTTGCGAGATCTTCCTCCGCCCGCGCCACGTTCTGCGGTCGCCCGAGGTCCAACCAATAATATTCGTCGGCCCGAAAGCCGAGAACGTCTTGTCCTTCCGCCGCCAACCGTAAATACGTCGAAATGATCGAGAACGCTCCATCTTCCGTCATGCTTTCGAAGATATGCGGAGATATCACATGCACGCCGGAGAATGCCAGAGCCTCCGCCTGGCTGGCCGGTCGAACGATCTCGTTCTCACCGTCCCCTCCAGTGCGTCTTCCGCAAAGCTGCATGTGTTGGTCGAACAGCAGATAGCGCGAGGTCTCACGCCGCTGCACTGCCAGCGTGGCCAGTGCATGGCGCTGCTGGTGAAATTGCTTCATACGTCCCAGATCAATCGTGCTGATCACATCGACATTGTGCAAAATGAAGGGCGTGTCTCGCCCAGCGGAATCCTCAAGAAAAAACCAGGCCGCTTTTTTCAGTCCGCCGCCGGTATCGAGCAATTCGTCCTCGCAAGAAACCTCGATCCGCATTTTGAAGTTGTTCTTCGTTTCTAGATATTCAACGACCATGTCCGCAAAGTGATGCACATTCACAATCACTTCGGTTACGCCAAACTTCTTAAGTCGCAGAAGCGTTAATTCGAGCAACGTACGGCCGTTCACTTCTACCAGAGCTTTTGGACGATCATTGGTGAGCGGTCGCAAGCGTGTACCTAATCCCGCGGCCAGAATCATCGCCTTCATCGCGAGGCGGTCCCAAGGGTTGAATTCTCCAGCTCGCGATGATGCAGGACCACTTCGACTCCATTCCTGCCGCGCACTCGTTTCGCCAATTGTTCCGCCAGATAGACGGACCGATGCTGCCCACCCGTGCAACCGAATGAAACCATCAAGCTCTTAAATCCGCGCCGCTGATATTCGTTCACACTGGCATCCACCAGAGACATCACGCTGGCCATGAACTGATGCACGCTCTCCTGCTGATTCAAGTACTCGATCACCGGAGCATCTTTTCCGGTAAGAGGTTTGAATCGCTCTTCGCGGCCCGGATTAGGCAGACTTCGCCCGTCAAAGACGAAACCTCCACCGTGTCCACTCTCGTCTTTGGGCATGCCGCGATGGAACGAAAAACTTACGATCCGCACTGTCAGATTCTCCGCCGAAGACGCCAATCCATGAAGCTTGTCAGAAGCCAGCATGCTGTTGAACGCGTCCATTAAGGTGGGCAGTGGGATAGGCAGGGTCACGTTGTGCAGCAGCCAGCGGAGGTTCTTCAGGGCATAGGGAACACTCTGCAAGAAATGGGTCTTGCGTTCGTAAAAGCCCCGGAAACCATATGCTCCGAGTGCCTGCAAGATTCGCACATAAACGTAGGCATAAAAATAATGCAAAAACTGGTCGCGATCGACCTTCCGAGAATCACCACCCGCAAAAGATCCCACCGTCTCGATGTAAAGATCAAGAAGTATTTGTCGCAAGTCCGGCGGAAGGTCGGCTTTGGCGTCGTAGAGCAGGGAAGCGATGTCATACTGCAATGCGCCTTTGCGCCCGCCCTGATAATCGAGAAAAAACGGCTGACCGTCCCGTAGCATGATGTTGCGAGACTGGAAGTCGCGATACATAAAATAATCGCGGCCGGCGCTCAGTAAAAAATCCGTCAAAGTATTGAAATCGTCTTCCAGGGCCTGCTCATTGAAAGGAATTCCGGCCAGCCGCAAGAAGTAGTATTTAAAATAATTTAGATCCCATGTGATCGATTGCCGGTCGAAGCTCTGGCGTGGATAACAGAATCTATAATCCAGATCCTTCCCGGCCTCAATCTGAAAGCGCGGCAAGACGGCGACGACTTTGCGATAGATGTCCAACGCCGCAGGTGCAATAACATTCCCTTCCCGGTTCGCTGAGAGGAATTGAAACAAGGTAGTATCGCCAAAATCTTCTTCGAGGTAGGCGCCCCGAGCCAGATCCTCCGCATAAATCTCCGGTACTGGAAGCCCATGCCGGCGAAAGTGTTTGGAGAACTCCAGAAATGCCAGATTCTCCTCGCGCACCCCGTAGAGAATGCCGATGGCGCTCACCTTGCTGCTGCCCAAACGGATGATCTTTCGTCCTGATCCGCCAAGCTCACCCTGAAGAGGTTGGATGCGCTCTGGCAAAGTCTGGAAATGCTGCTCAAAAAGTTGCTTGAGGATGTCCATAGATCGGTCTGAAGATCGGTCTGAATCCATAATCCAAACACTCAAGATAACACTCACCCGTCCGGCTCAACCTATGGAAGGTTTCGCGAGTTGGGACGCGACGATCTGCCATCTGCCCTCGCGCTTCAGGACCAAGTCCATGTAGATGTAACGGACGCTAAATCTACAATTATCGATTTCTAGTTCATCATCTTCCGAGCCGTGAACGATCGCGACTTCTTCGCTTAGCATTCGGACCCGGCGCCCGGTCGAGACCATCGATAGATAACGAATCGAACCGGTTCGGAGATTATCAATTACGTCCCACTTAGTGAATACCGTGCCCGATTCGTCATATTGCAGGTAGTCATCCGCGAAAATTCGCGACAGTTCGGCGACATCGGCAGCAATAAGGGCGCGGTCGCCCTCTACGAATAGCTTGAGTATTTCTTCTTCGTCATTGTGCAGTGGCATAACTATCAAGGAACTCAATAGCGTGCAATGGCGGTCACGCGCGACTGCGAGTTTAGCTGCCGATGCAGTTCAGAAAAAGATGTTAAAGGATTATGACTTTCGCGCGGAAAATTCGCATCCGAGTCATTGAAATTAGGAATTAGACAGCGCCCCAATGCTGTCCTAGTCTAGATCATGGACAGCTTAATATCAGTTGAGGAATCACATGTAGATCTGCTGCACGAAATTGGCAATCGCCTGGCCACGTCTAGCGGCTTCCAGGATGTTCTGAATCGTGTGGTCGAGTTTGCTACTGCATTGGTGAAGTGCGATTCGTGCCTGATTTATGTATTAGAGGACGATGATCTGGTCCTGCGCGCCTCCAAGAATCCGCATCCCGAAGCGGTGGATCGCTTAAAACTGAAGGTAGGGCAGGGAATCACGGGCTGGGTGGCGGAGCACAAAGAGCCGGTCGTAGTTGCGGAAAAAGCCGCGCTTGATCCTCGCTTCCAGTTTTTTCATGAACTGCCAGAGGACAGCTATGAGGCGTTTCTTTCTGTGCCCCTGATGTGCCGCGGGCGGGTTGTGGGAGTGATTAACCTGCAACATCGGGAGCATCATGCCTATCGGAGGCGGGAAGTCCGGCTCATTTCCACAATTGGCTTTCTGGTCGGCGCCGAGATTGAGATGGCCCGACTGGAAGACGCTAACTCCAATTTGTGGGAGAAGTTGCAAGCCCGTAAAGTGGTCGAGCGGGCCAAGGGGATTTTGCAGCGCGATCTCGGACTGAGCGAGGAACAGGCCTACCTAGCGTTGCAGCGGCAAAGCCGGCAAAAGCGCAAACCCATGAAAGAGATTGCCGACGCGATTGTGCTGAGTGAGGAAGTACGAGGAAATTCACGATCGGACGGCGTTTCACAAGGCATAGAGGCTAAGAGGATTCACATTTGAGCCGTTTCTCCTGAGCAAAAACGGAGAGCAGATCGAATAACGATCTGCTCTCTGTGTGTTGAGTGGTTGTCGCTGCCTATCGAGCCGAGCCAGCGGCTGACGCCGTCCTGACGACGGCCAGCTCCTTTAGCGGCGCGGCGAAGTGTAGCGTAAGCTCGAACTGAGGTAGCTCCATTGTGCTGGCGTAGGTTGATCCCCCTTCCGAACTAATTACGAGGCGAGCCGTGGAGGAGGTTGTGCCAGCTTCTGTGTCACTCGCCATCAGGATGAATGAGGCTGGCGCTCCCGTCAGCTTGGTTAATTTCAGCATCTCCGAAGGCCCCATCGACTGGAGTGCGAACCTGTACTCTCCGGCTGGGACTATCGCATTCTCCCAACGCACTTCGTGAGGCAGGGTAAATCTTCCTCCCTCGTCTTGTGCAGATACAGGTGTGGGCACAACATAGAGAGCGCTCAAAGCTAAGACCGCGGCATAGACGAACTTGCTGATCGATTTCATTGGAATCTCCTATAGTTTTTAAGTGTTTGTGAGCACACGTCAGGCTGTAGGCGCCATGAGTCGTGCTCGGATTAAGTGGAGACCAACGAGGTCGGGAGGATCTGCTGTGCCGACATCAAGGCTGGCAAGCAAACATCAGTATCGCGGAACCGGCTGCGAGGCTGATTCGTGCAAAGTCGGGTTATCCAGCTCGATGAGCCGAACTGTTGAGAGAGTTCTATCTGAGCGCGGTCAGCCATGTTGCGACGACCCGCCCTATGGATAAACGACAAGGGCTTCGCAAAACCATCTTTAGCGATGGTTCATCAAGCACTCTCACTATGAAGGAGTGTTGCGCTAGAGTCCAACGCAAATTATTTCTTCGGCTGATCTTCCAGGGTGATAGGGGAACGACGGTGACCATCGCGTTCCACCCGATGGACGCAGCACGCCATTAAATTCACTTTCTGCACCGCTTGGCTGGCACGGTTTGCAAACTGCTGCCCGATACGAGAACATACAGGGTTTGTACATCCATAAATACTCTTACTGAGAAAGCGGCCAAACATGGCGACAAGGAAGAAACCCGTGAGGGCGGTGAATGTGGAAGTGAAACCGGAGCGCAAGGCGCACGGTGGTTCTTCAGGAAACGGCTCGATGCAACCGGCTAAAGGCAAACTGGGTGTGATGATTCCGGGCATGGGGGCAGTGGCCACGACGTTCGTTGCGGGCGTGGAGGCGATTCGTAAAGGCCTTGCAACTCCGATCGGTTCTTTGACGCAGATGGGGACAGTCCGCCTCGGAAAACGGACGGATGGCCGGTCACCCAAGATCAAAGAGTTTGTGCCGCTCGCCGGACTTGACGATCTGGTTTTTACCGGTTGGGACATCTTTGAAGACAACATGTATGAAGCCGCTTCGCATGCGGGCGTTCTGGATCAGCGTTTGCTGGATCAATTGAAGCCGTTTCTCTCGACAGTCACGCCGCGCTCGGCTGTGTTCGATCACAATTATGTGAAGAAGATCGACGGTCCGAACGTCAAAAAAGGCAAGACGAAGATGGACCTTGCCGAGCAGTTGCGCGACGACATTCGCGATTTCAAGAAAACCAGCGGCGCCGCTCGACTGGTCACCATGTGGTGCGGCTCTACCGAGTCTTACATAGCCGCGGGCGAGGCTCATCAAACCGTAAAGTCACTTGAGAAGGCGATGAGAGAAAACGACGAAATGATCGCGCCGTCGATGATCTACGCCTATGCCTCGTTAATGGAGGGCATCCCATTCGCCAATGGCGCGCCGAACCTAACGGTCGACTTGCCGGCGATGCTGGAGCTTTCACGCAAGAACGAAGCTCCGATCTGTGGGAAGGACTTCAAGACCGGCCAGACTTTGATGAAGACAATCCTCGCCCCAGGCTTCAAGGCGCGCATGTTGGGGTTGAGCGGATGGTTCTCCACCAATATTTTAGGCAACCGCGACGGAGAAGTTTTGGATGATCCGGGATCGTTCAAGACGAAGGAAGAATCCAAGCTGTCAGTGCTGGAGCACATCCTGCAGCCCGATCTGTATCCCGAACTCTACGGCGATATGTACCACAAGGTTCGCATCAATTATTATCCGCCGCGCGGAGATAACAAAGAGGGCTGGGACAACATCGATATCTTCGGCTGGTTGGGCTACCCCATGCAGATCAAGGTGGATTTTCTTTGCCGGGATTCGATTCTTGCCGCCCCGATCGTTCTTGATCTGGTTCTGTTGATGGATTTGGCGAAGCGTTGTTCGGAACTTCGCGGGCTGGGAATTCAGGAGTGGCTGAGTTTCTACTTTAAGTCACCGATGACTGTGCCGGGGCTTTACCCCGAGCATGATTTGTTCATTCAGTTGATGAAGTTGAAGAACACTTTGCGTCATTTGAAGGGCGAGGAATTAATCACGCATCTGGGGTTGGAGTATTACGATTAGTTCGCTGGGTGGTTGCTTGCTACGACGCCTCTTGAGAAATAAAAGGGGGCTTGAGTCACTCCATCTCGAGTTCACGGGCGAGCGCTTTCCATTTGCCATCTACTAGCGATTTTGTCTTCGCATCCATGACGATCTCATCGGGCCAAGTCCGGGTGAAGCCTTCGGTGGGCCATTTGCGGGTCGCATCGATGCCCATCTTGGAGCCGTAGTTGGCGAGGCGGGAGGCATGATCGAGGGAATCAATGGGGCCAAGCGTGAACTGGATATCGCGCTCGGGATCGATATGGTTGAGAACCTTGAGCGTGACATCGGCGAGATCCTGCACGTCCACATCTTCATCGACCACAATAATGCATTTCGTAAACATGGCCTGACCCAGAGACCAGATGGCATTCATCACTTTGCGGGCCTGCCCGGGATAGGACTTTCGAATGGAAACGATCATCAGATTGTGGAACACGCCTTCGATCGGTAGATTGATGTCGATTAGCTCCGGGATGGTGAGGCGCATTAGTGGGAGAAAAACACGCTCGACGGCCTTGCCCATATAGGCATCTTCCATCGGAGGTTTCCCCACGATCGTGGTCGCATAGATCGGATCTTTTCTATGAGTGATGCAGGTGATATGGAAAACCGGGTAAAGATCGGCAAGAGAATAGAAGCCGGTGTGATCGCCAAACGGTCCTTCCATGCGAAGTTCGTCGAGGTTGACGTAGCCTTCGAGAACAATTTCGCTGGTGGCTGGGACCTCGAGATCGACGGTTTCGCACTTCACTAATTCCACTGGCGCCGCGCGCAGAAATCCTGCGATGAGATATTCCTCGACGTCCGGCGGCGCGGGAACGATTGCGGAAAAAGTTACAGCCGGATCGGTGCCAACGGCGACGGCGACTTCCATTTTGCCGGAGGGATGACCCTCACCGGCCTGGATCGATCCTCCCGAGCTGAGTGCCATGATATCGACTGCAGCGGATTTGTTCTCCATCGCAGCACGCATTCGCTGCCTGGCATGTTCAGCGGCAATCTTCTGGCGCTGCCAGTGCGCGCCAGTCGTCTTTGCATCGAAGACCTGCATGCGGTACATGCCAACGTTGCGTTTTCCAGAATTCGGATCACGGGTTACGACACAGGGAAGTGTTATGAAACGTCCCGCATCCTGCGGCCAGCATTGCAGAATCGGAAAGTCGAGCAAGGAGAAGTTGTCGCGTTTAATGACTTCCTTGCAGGGCCCAGTGGAGACAGTTTTTGGGAAAAATTTTCCGGCTTCGGTGAGCAGCGGCAACATCTTGAGTTTGTCCAGGAAACCTTGCGGAGATTTAAGGTCCATGAAAACGCGGATACGATCCGCAAACTCGTCGAATGAGTTGACGCCAAGCGCTAGTTTCATCCTCGCTTCCGATCCGAATTGGTTGATGAGAACTTGAGCGCCGGGATGGCCCTTTACGTTTTTGAAAAGAAGCGCAGGGCCGCCCGGCTTGCCAGTTTTTGATTTGCTGACGCGGTCGGTTATTTCGGCGATTTCGAGAATGGGATCAGCCTCGGTTCGTATATGCTTCAGCTCACCGGCGCGATCAAGTGCGGCGATCCATTGTCGGAGGTCATCGAACGGCAAAGGCAGTCTCCTTCGAACTGATGATTATAAACATTGGCTGCTCCCTCACGGCGAGGCGTTTGGCTATCGCTTGGAGCGGAGCATACTGATCACATCGTCGGAGGTGATGACTCCGACGAGCTTGTTATGGTCATCGATTACAGGCAGGGCAATGAGGTTGTACTTATCAAAGATTTCCGCGACCTCGTCATCGCGGGTGCCTTCCTGGGTAGACAGCAACGGCTCGGAAGTAAGAGAGAGCAGTGCGGTGTTGGGCTGGGCGAGGACGAGTTTGGCTAGAGGCACGGCCCCGGCGAGGGTGCCGCGAGAGTCGACCAGATAGATAGTGCCTACGGTCTCCACCCCGCCTTCGAATTCGCGCAGGACCCCGATCGCATTTTCAACTGTCGCGGCGACCGGCAGCGCCAGGAACTCAGTAGTCATTCGCCCGGCAGCAGTTTCCTCGCGATGTTCGAGGAGTTCGACCATCTCCTGGCTCGCCTCGGGCTCCATCTGGACAAGGATTTGTTCGGTTCTGTCCTGAGGAAGGTCGGCGAGAAGGTCGGCGGCGGCGTCGGGGTCCATTTCCTCGACGATGTCGGCAGCCCGCCCGGAATCGAGCGACTCGACGATTGCCTTCTGAATGCTGGGTTCCACTTCTTCGAGGGTTTCGGCCGCGACCTCTTCATCAAGAGTTCGAAAAACTGCTTCGCGTTCGTCGGGCGCGAGGTCTTCCACGATGTCGGCGATGTCGGCTGGATGTAGCTTAGCCAGACCTTCATTCGAGATCTTGAGTTTGATCCGGCGGGCCGGGTCGGTTTCGATGAGATCGACATAACTCCAGGGAATGGTGCGTGGCGGAATTCTCTGCAGCAATGCGTGGAGAGCGGCGCGCGGCGCCAGCCCCCGCAGAAGCCGACGCATGGCGCCCTGCACGCCGATGTCGATCGAAGTTACTCGTAAGGCGGCGTGAGAGTGCCCACCCTCAATGACCGAATCCACCTGAAGTTCTACGTCATTGACGCGCACGACCTTCCGTCCGTTGATGTCGATCACTTGTTGATCGAGCAGATCGCGGTCCAATAGAAATAGCCCCTCTGCCCCATTGGCAGCCGGCCAATCGATGGGACTTGTGGAAGTTTTAACGTCCCCATTCACTGCTGAGATGGCTGAGAAGGGCAGAACGCGGTTGCCAGATTTGGTCTTAACAATCAGGGAAGCAATGCGGGTGCGGTCTTCCTGCGGCGCGAGCGTGGCCTCCTGCACGCGGCCAGTTACCGCGCCGGACGGGTCGTACACCGTGGCGCCCAGAAGTTCGGAAAGTGGCAGCGTGTTCATCCCGGCTAGAGAATAGCCGAGTTTCGTAGCAGATTTGAAGAAATTTTGCGCGAGCGGGCAAAAAAGATCAGCCCGACCGCCAATCGAAAGGGATGCGCTGAAATCTTTACCAGCAAGCGGGGTTGCGAACCAGCGAAAAGAAGGCATTTGATGCTCCGTATAATGAAAGGGTGAGGCTTCTTTTCGATATCTTTGGGCAGACCCTCAGAACCCTTTGGGGCCACAAATTACGGTCGTTCTTGACCATGTTTGGAATTGCCTGGGGAGTGTTTTCTCTTTTGCTCTTGGTGGGGCTGGGCGAAGGATTTCGCTCAGGGAATAAAAAGCAATTCGATACGTTGGGCGAGAACGTGATGTTCATCTGGTCCAGCCGCGCCCCGGCGATGCAGGGCAGTTTCACGTCGCTGCGGCAGTATTACCTTACTTACCGTGATTACCTCGACATTTTGCGGGACTGCCCGAGCGTGAAAACCGCCGGGCCCGTCATCTCGCGGAGCGACATACGCGCGGTCAGCGATTTCTATCAGGCGAGCGGGCAAATCAACGGTGTGCTCGCCATGTTTAATCAGATCCGTTATTTGCCGATCCAGTCGGGCCGCTGGCTGGATCCGATGGACGAAGCGCAGAAGCGGCGGGTCATTGTGTTGGGGGACGAGGCGCGTAGAACATTGTTTTCCGGCCGACCCGCCGTTGGCAGCACAATTCTATTGAATGGGATTGAGTTTGAGGTTATCGGCACGCTCCAGCGGATCGGGCATGGAGACAACAACAATCAGAACCTCAAATGTTTTATACCCTATAGCACGATGCACGAGAATTTTCCTCAGCTCAACGCCGGCGAGGCCACCGACGTAATCTCGCTCATCGAATATCAACCGAAATCCCGAGCTCTGCACGAAGTGGCGCAGAAGGAAGTAGAAAAGGTCATCGCCCGCAATCACGGCTTTGATCCCAACAATCCCGACTCCTTCGACGAATGGGATACGGTTCAGACGGTCGATACCGTGGGAAAGATCTTCGATGCCATGGATACTTTTCTGGGGAGCGTCGGGCTGGTAACACTAGGTTTGGGAGCGATTGGGATCATCAACATCATGCTGGTGGCGGTCGCGGACCGAACGCGGGAAATTGGATTGCGGAAAGCGATCGGGGCGACGAATGCGAGCATTATGTTCCAGTTTTTTGTGGAGGGCGCGTTTTTGACTGTGCTGAGCGGCGGCTTCGGGATTGCGGCGGCCGCGGGTGTGATGGCGCTCTTATCCGGGATTTCTCTCGGCGAAGGATTCGACCCTCCGAAGCTGGTGGCGAGCACGGCGGCCTTGGCGGTCGTGTCGCTGGCGGTTGCAGGGGTGGCGGCGGGATTGTATCCGGCGCGGCGTGCGGCTTTGTTGCAGCCCGTGGAGGCTCTGCGGAAGGAATAGAGGCATCAGCGTTCAGGACACAACGTCAAGATCAAAACCTTAAACACGGAGGGCACAGGGGCACACGGGGTAGACATAAAGATATATGTTTCGAGATTTGTGGGGACAGGCGTTTGCGGCGATGCGGCATGACTTGCGCAAGACTTTGCTGACCATGGCGGGGATGGCGTGGGGAATCGCGACGGTAGTGTTGCTGCTCGCTTATGGAAATGGGTTTGGACGGGCGATTGAGAATATCTTTGAGAGCTTTGGCGCCACGGCAGTGGGAATATTTCCCGGGCGTACTTCGCAGCAGGCCGGCGGGAACAAGGCTGGAGTGGAGATTCGGTTTACGAATGATGATATCGAGTTGTTGCGCAATAACATTCCTTTGTGCAAGCACGTGGTCCGCATGTCGCAGAAAAGTTCATCCGTACAAAATGGAAACCGTACCTTCTCGATGCCAGTGATGGGATTGGATCCATCCATTGAGGAGATATGGAATCTTGGCATGGATCAGGGCCGCTTTCTCGATGACGCCGACAATGCGCGCCACGATCTGGTTGCGGTGATTGGGTCGGAGGCGAAAGATAAGCTGTTCTCCGGAATGACCGCGCTGAATGAGGACATCCGGATCGATGGCGTGGAGTTCCAAGTGGTGGGAGTGGTCAAGCCGCGTATGCAGGAGGGCGATGACGACGACAATCGCACCATCTACATTCCATATAGCTCGATGAACGTGCTAAAGGACAACCATTATCTAGACGGAATCTGGATGGACTCGCAGGGCCTAAATCACGACAGACTGGAGCAGACGGTGCGGGATACGCTGGCCACGGCGCACAGTTTTAAGCCCGATGATCACCGTGCGCTATTTATATTTGACGCGCAAAAGCAGCTAGTTCAGTTCGGGATTATCACTCTGGCCCTGAAAGTATTGTTGGGCTTCATTGGTACGCTGACGCTTGGGATCGGGGGCGTGGGGCTGATGAACATGATGCTGGTCTCGGTGACGCAGCGGACCCGGGAAATCGGCGTGGAAAAGGCTTTGGGGGCGCGCCAGCGGGATATTCTTTTTCAGTTTCTCGCCGAGGCTATGGCGATTACCGCGGTTGGCGGCATGTTAGGGATTTTATTGTCCTACATCGTTTCGGTTTCGGTGGGCCGGCTGACTTTATATAGCGCAATGGCGAAACATGCGGAGGCAGGCGATGTGCGCCTGATCGTATCGCCGCCGATTTTGTTAGTTGCAACAGGAATATTGGCGCTGGTCGGCGTAATCAGTGGGATGATACCGGCCATGCGCGCGGCCAAATTGGATCCGATTGAGGCGCTGCGCTATGAGTGAAGGCAGGAGTAAATGTGTCCGATGACATTCTGAGTTTGGCTCCTCCGAAGCCCGATGTGCGCGTTTCGTATGGATCGGACGCAAATCAGTTTATCGATCTGCGACTGCCCAAGACTCAGGGAAATCATCCACTGGCTATTTGCATTCACGGCGGCTATTGGAGAGCCAGATACGGCCTGGAGTATATGGGGCACGCGTGCGCCGCATTGACCGCTCATGGAATGGCTACGGCGAACGTGGAATATCGCCGGGTTGGAAATCCGGGCGGTGGATGGCCGGGAACGTTTGCCGATATCCGCTCGGCATATCAATTTGTCGTACAGAAAGCCGGGCAGTACGGATTTGATACGCGCCGAGCTATTGAGATTGGTCATTCGGCCGGAGGTCAACTGGGGCTCTGTTTAGCAGGACATGAAAACGGGTTAGCGGGAGCGATTTCTCTGGCGGGAGTGGTGGATTTGCAGCGAGCCTACGAGTTGCATTTAAGCAATGACGCGGTTGTCGAGTTCTTGGGGGGAACTCCATCTGAAGTGCCGGATCATTATCGGGAAGCTGATCCCATGAAGCTTGCGATCCGCATTCCACAATCGCTCATCTATGGCAGCATTGATGATGCGGTACCCCCAGAGTTGAGCAAAGGATATGTAATCGCCAAGAAAAAAATGGGGGAAGATGTGCGGCCTCTGGAGATTCCCGGGGCAGGGCACTTTGAGATCGTCGATCCGCGCACGGCAGCTTGGAGAGATGTTCAGAAGGTGATCTTGAATTCCGTAGGCTTGGCCACGGGTTGACTGCGGTGCATCTGGCTGGACCGTTCTATTATCTTGAGCCTCAGGCTACGCGGCGTTTGCTTTTCTTCGAGATGGATCGCGGACGTTCGCCGGAGTGCTCCGGGCTCTCCCCGGGCTCGGGAAAATCGGAGTCGGCAGCTTTCAGCAGCGGGTCCTGGTCGCGATGTCCGAGTTGGCTGGCAAGGCCGGCATTTTGCTGGTGATCGTGTTCCTCGGGCTCGACGGCGCCCTTGGCTTTGTCGGGATCGTTATCTGAAATCTTGGTCACTGAAAACTCCTCCTAGAAACAGCGCTAACGCAGAAGCCTATTCACCCGCCCGGCCCACCGATGGAACCTTGAGCTGACGCAGCCGCTCGCGGGCCTGCAAAGCTTCTGGCGAACGCGGGTACCGTTGGATTACATGACGCAACTCCTCTACTCCGTCGTCTTGCTTACCCAGTTCGATCAGCGCCAGGCCTTTTTTTAACTGTGCGGAAGCCACCTTGGTTCCGGTGGGAAAGTTCTGCAACACCTGATCGTAACTTTGCGCGGCCTGCTGATAGTTCGCCTGATGGAATTGGATTTCGCCTAGATAGAAGTAGCAATTCCCAGCGAGATCAGTGTTGGGATAAAACTTGACGTAATCCGAGAACTCCTGCGTCGCCAGGTCATACTTGGCTCCGTTGTAATCGCGCAGGGCGTTGTTGTAAAGAACGTCCGGCGGCGGCGCCGAGGCCAAGGCCTGCTGCTGCGCCTGTTGTTGAGCGGCCGTGGCGGCGGTACTTTGCTGCGCGGACTGCATGTCGTCCAACTGTTTACTGACTTTGGCAACCCTCGCCTTCAGCTCGTCGAGGCTGTCGTTTAGAGCTTGAATTTGGCCGGAGAGCTGATCGACGCGGCCCGAGGAGTCGCCCTGGGTTTTTTGCAGAGTGGTTTGCAGGGCGGTGATGGCGTCGGCAACTTTATTGACGGCGTCATTATCTTTTTGCACAAGATTGTTCATCACGCCCATGCGCTCGTCAAAGCTGCGCTGCATGGCGGTCATCTGCTCCTGCAGTTGCTGCACCTGGGTTTGCAATTGAATCATTTCCTTGCTGACGCCCCAGGCGGGGGTGATGGCTAGGCAGAAGGTAGAGAGGAGTGCTAGTACGATGCAGCAGCGTCGCAATTTCATATGGATTTCCTGAAGCTATTTTAGACGGATTCCGGCGCCGGCGCGCTTGGGAAGTTCCAAGGGCGGAATACAAACAGTCAGGGGCGCCGAGCGGCGTGCCCCTGACTGAGGGTGAACTACTTCTGATAGACGAAGTGACCGCGGCGGTTCTGCTGCCAGCAGGCTTCGTTTTCTTCCATGCAGAACGGCTTTTCTTTGCCATAACTGATGGTCTTGATACGGCTGGCACTAACTCCATCCGCAACCAAAGCGCTCTTTACGGAAGATGCGCGCTGATCGCCCAGAGCCAGGTTGTACTCGGTCGAGCCGCGTGAGTCGCAGTGTCCCTCAAGCGTGAGATTGATATCCTGATGCTGGTTGAGGAATTGCGCATCGGCCTGAATGACCGCCTGCTGATCCGGCGGGATGTCGGACTTGTCGTAGGAGAAGTAGACGTCCTTAACGTTCTGCCCAAAGAGGTCTTCTTCTGAGGGCGAAGGTGTCGGTGCCTGCGTCATCGGCGGCGGCGTGACCGTGAGCCGGGTCGTGGCCTCTTGCGTTCCACCAGAACCTTTGGCGGTCAGGTGATAGGTGGTGGAATCAGTGGGCGAGACCTGTTGGGTTCCGCTGGCTTGAACCGCTCCGATGCCGTCGATGGAGACATCAGTTGCGTTAGAAGTCTGCCAGGTTAAGGTGGCCGACTGGCCGCCCTGAATGGTGTCCGGGCTCACGGAAATCGAGGCGGTTGGCGATGCCGGCGGCGGTGGCGGCGGTGGTGGCGGCGGAGCCGCCTTCTTTTTACAGGCGCCGAGCATTAGAATGGCGCTGAGTGCGATTGCGGTTGCGACAGACCTGAAAAGCTGACGTTTCATAATCATCCCCTTCACGTTGTTCCTCCCGCGACCTCGAAAGCTTTTCGAAGTCAGACGAAGTTTTATTTCGAGCTCCAATTGGGTTGCGAATTACGTCCGGTAAAAGTTAGCTGATGCAGCTTGGTGCCATCGGCCAACATCATCCAGATTTCTTCCTTGCCGGAACGGCTGGATTGAAAAACAATGTGCCGTCCGTCCGGGGCCCACCAGGGAAAATCGTTGCGGCCGCCATCGTGAGTCAGTTGGACCCACTGCTTGCTGGCGATATCCATCAAATAAATGTCGGAAGAGCCGGGTTCGCCGGGGCCGTATTTGCGCGTCCATGCCAGGGCGAGAAACTGCCCATTGGGAGACCAGTTCGGCGAGACCGCATATCCCTGGTCGGTCATGCGCTGCTGATTCGTGCCGTCGGTTCCCGTGGTGTAAACCTGGGGCAAACCGGTGCTACCGCTCACGTAGGCGATCTGCGCTCCAGTTTTTGCATTCCACGTCGGAGAAACGTCCGGGCCTCGGCCCGTGGTCAAGGCATGAAGGTTCGCACCGGAAGAATCGCAAACATAGATTTCCGGACGACCGCCGCGCGACGAGGAGAGCGCCAGATGCATTCCATCGGGGGCCCATGATGGGGATAGATTCGTGCCGCCAAAGCGAGGGAAGCTCACCAACCGGTTCAGGTCGGTCGAGTACATCAGGATCTCCCATCCGGCTTTAGTTAAAGAGCTGAAGGCAACGCGCGAATTGTCAGGTGAAATTCTGGGCGAAAGTGAAATCGAACCCTGATGAGTAACCGGCCGCTGATTGGACCCGTCATAATCCATCACCCAGATTTCTTTGTGGCCGGAGCGGTCGCTGACAAAGTAAATCTTGGTCTCGGCAATACCCGGGATTCCTCCACCCAGCCGGAAGATAATTTCATCGGCGAATTTGTGAGCGATGAGGCGGGCTGCATCGTCGGTGGGAACGTCGCTGTATTGCTTGCCAATCACCAGTGGAGACGTGGTGTTCTTTACGTCATAGAGCCAGCCCTGCACCGTCAATTTGCCGCTGACGACACCCAGATTCCCAAACGCTAGCATCGCGGCGTTTGGGGGTGGTGAATTCCAAATTCCGAAGGTTACATCGGGAGGCACCCCGGGGACTTGTAATGGATAAAAGCTCTTGGAAACCAGTTCCACGACGCCGGAATTATCGAGATCGTTCCAGAAAGTGTCGTCGAAAGTCTTAAGCAGAGAAGCAGTCTGGGGATCGGCGCTGGAAGATTTGAAGTCAGGAACAGCAAGACGTACTTTCTCCACGCCCATCCCTGTGCCAGTGCGGACCCAATCCTGAGCCAATAAGAGGGAAGATGCTCCCAGCAAGAAGAGGAACAGCAGGGCGCGAGCGAAGCTGACGCCGCTAAAGAGCAGGAACGGAGATTGTCTACGGCTGTGGTCCATCCGTTTGGAGCTGTGACGCACGCCCTGGCAAATGTGTACCCGGTAAGACAATATCGTACTGCGATATGTTCTCATTGGCAAGTTACAAGTGTTCACAGGTAAATTAGGGGAATCTAGAGAATCATCCATTGTCGTCAGAACGAAATAATCTATCGTTTTTAAAATCTATCGCTTGTAGTCGAACCAGAACTCTACCGATATGTGATTGCCGCTGTATTCCTGCGGCAGGGGGCCGAAAGTGTCAATTCGCTGCATGGCGCGAACTGCAGATTGATCGAGCGACGGCACTCCGCTGGATTGTTCCAGGTGAACGTTATACGGGTGGCCATCGCGGGCCACATCGAAAGAGATGTACACCCGTTGCGCCGATGTGATTCCAGGGTCGATCTCATATTTCAGCCAGTTTTCGGAAACTTTCTGCTGAATAACCCGGACATAGTAGGCATAAAGGTTGCCAAAATCACCTCCGCCGCCAGTCACCCCAAAACCGCCCTTCGCGCCGGCTGCGGAGAAATTGCCATACGGGCCGCTCACCGGACCGCCTTCTCCAAACGCAACCTGATTGGTCTCCGGTTCGGGCGGGGGTGGAGTTTTTTGCTTGGTAGGGGCAGGCGGTTTCTTCGGCTTTACCTTCGCGTTCTTGCCCTGAATCTCGATGGCGTCGGGCTCTTTCTCTTCTACCTTGGGTTCCGACTTCGTGATGCCCTTGGATTCATTCGCCAGAACGTTCTGAGTTGGCGCAGCCCTGGCGGGCAAGGGAACCGAACTGACCAGCGTTACGCCCATGGCTTCACCAGTGCCCCCACCGCCCCAGTCGCTGCCATGCGGCCCGCCGAAGACGTAAGGAAACAGCAGAATGATCGCCGTAACTGCGACGTGGAAACCGGCCGACCATGACAGGGCGCGCGGCCAACTGTCGTGCTCGAAAAAGATTTCAGCGTTTGGCGCCATTTTGTTCCAACGGCTGAGTGACGATGCTTACGTTCGTGATCCCCGATTGTTTGACCGCATCCATGACCGTGGCGAAGGCGCCGAAAGGAACATTTTCATCGGCGCGGATGAAAATGAACTGGTTATGGGGATCGCGAATCTTTTGGCGTAACTTGCTGGCGATCTCATTGATGTTGACAGCGTCGTTCCCGAGGAAGACCCGCTGATCTTTGTTGATCGTAATTACGGTTCGCTCTTCAGTGATCTCTTTTACGGTGCGTGTCTTCGGAACGTTGACTTCGATCCCGGATTGCAACACGGGAGCCGTGACCATGAAAATGATGAGCAGCACCAGCACAACATCCACCAGCGGGGTGATGTTGATATCGGCCAGGGCAGTTTGAGTGCGGCCATTCGGCGAAGTGAAAGCCATTGGTCTTAACGCCTCGCTTCGACTGCGGCTTGCGGTTGGATGCTCTCGATGGCGTTGAGCACTTCCAGCGTGAAGTCGTCCCCCCTGGCGGCGAACACGCGGATCGAGTTGCCGATCAGGTTGTATGCGATTACAGCGGGAATAGCTGCTGCAAGTCCGGCCGCGGTCGTGATGAGAGCTTCTGAAATTCCTGGGGCGACGGCGCGCAAGGTAGCACCTCCAGCAGTTCCGAGGCCATGAAATGCGTCGATGATTCCCCAAACCGTGCCGAACAGCCCAATAAACGGTGTGACTGCTGCCGTGATGGCAAGCCAGGGCACGTTACGCTCAAGCCGCGAGATCTCTTCCGAGGCCCCGATCTGCATCCCACGTTGGACGGCGATCAGGCTGCGCAGGCTGG
This sequence comes from uncultured Acidobacteriaceae bacterium, assembly GCA_963833875.1. GTDB lineage: Bacteria > Acidobacteriota > Terriglobia > Terriglobales > Acidobacteriaceae > Sulfotelmatobacter. Next base: position 2,688,358 of record CAWHZM010000004.1, on the reverse strand, counting down.
CCGCGGGATTCGTGAGTTGCCGTTTGTACTCCTGATACCCGCCTTCGAAAACTCCGACCAATGGACTGGGCCGGAATTGATCGGCCACCGTGGCAATATCCTGCAAACGCTGGGCCTTCCGAAAGGCGCGAAGAAATCGTCCACTTTGCACCCGCGCTTTGCGCAGCAAGCTCCATTTTGTCAGGATGATCGCCCACGAAATGAGGCTGAATACAAGCAATGTAAGGAGCACAAACTTGGCGACTGCGCCCGTGCTCGAAAGCAGTTCTAAAATATCGCCGCCGACGAGAATTGCAGCACATGGAAACAATGGCATGGGGATTTAAAGAGTTGTCACCTTTTCTTGATTATAGATGATTCGCGGTACGTCTCTGTCCCGCGTACATCAAGCGTTACTAAGAACGAAACTTATCCTTTCACCCCCGGAATCTGGTTCCTCAGGCTTTTGTGCCTTGCATTACGCATGTATACCTCTGCGGCGGAAATGACATCCAAAGGATCGCTGGAAATCTTCGGGAGGAATGAATAATGGCGAACTACGGGATGCTCCGAAACTACCGCTTTACCGACGATAAGGAAGATATCCGAGGCTCCAAACTCTATGGCGTCAGCGACGAAAAATTGGGCAAGATTGATGACGTGATTTTCGACCATTCCAGCGGATTGATCCGCTACGTGGTTGTCGACACCGGGGGATGGCTCTCGACGAAAAAATTTATTGTGCCTGCCGATCGCCTCCATGCTTCGTCGAAACACGATAACGATTTCGCCGTGGATCTCACCAAGCAGCAGGTGGAGCAGTTCCCTCCATACAGCGAAACCGACCTGGAATCGGATCAGCAGTGGTCGGACTACGAAGGACGATATCGCTCGAAGTGGGTGGCCGATCCGATTCTGCACCGGGTAGGGACGGATCGGGACGTAACTCCCACCACTCAGCAAATGCCGGGTAATTCTCCTTCGGCTCGCGCAGCTGGCGCACCGGATGCCGTGGTGCCGGGTACTTCGTCGTCGGCTGTTCGAGAATCGGCCGATTTGGAAGATGACGATGCCTTCGATCAGGGCGGGTATGCCGCAAGCACCGACACCGTCGAGATCGAAAACGGCCCCAACGGCATTGGCGGTCGCTGGGATACTTTCCAGGATCGCCTGCGGGAGCGTCGCAAAGAGGTGATCAACCTTGGCGGTCCCGGCGAGAGTGTGGATACATTCCGGAAAGCTAGCTAGAAGCCCTGCCAGACTAAAATACCCGCGGCATTGTGCCGTGGGTATTTTTATGGGTCGGGCTCGGAATATCTATGTTCGAACGATTTGTAATTGCGTCGATCTATGCTAGAAACACGAACCGGGGCGCGATTCGTTTGCCGCCGGCAAGTTGCCGACTAGTTAAAAACCCGTTCAGATGGGTCGCTGAGGGCGATTAGCCTGCCCACCGGATACTCGTCCCTGGAAAGAGGCTCCTGCGGTTCAGGAGGCACGATGGTGAGAATATCGCCCGTCTGAACCCCTCTTAGGGTGAGCCGATCGCCTTCAATGCCAATCACTCGATATTTCTCGTCAAATATGGACATAGAAGTATCCTGCGTGGTTGGATGCGCGAGCGCAATCTCACGATGCCGGGAGTTGTTACTATGGAGTAAATAAGGTGCCAAATTGGAAACACTCGCGGCAAGTCGCGTCGCCATCGATTTCGAGGAACAAGCCCTGGCATGGCCGAAAAACTATTGACGCTGCAGAGAAAAGAATAGGGGCCGCCTTCGGTGGCCCCCGCGAAATACCGTGCGTCCAATTTAAAGAGTGGACTCGATCTCGAAACCCCAAGCCTCAAGGAGGGGCTCGGGAATGTACTTGGAATTCTTATTACGCCGGGCCCACTCGCGTAGCCGGGTCGAACGCAGATATTGGTCCGGGGTGAGTTTGTATTCCCGAACCACTTGCTCAAACTCGGTGATAGTGGGGACTACCGGGCCGATCGGCTCCGGCTTGCCCCAGTTGGGATTGCCTCGTCGCTTTGCCATCGATAACGCCTTTCCTTCGGATAGGGGATCAGTTCATTTGAACGCTTTCCACTATGGATATGATTCCCCTGGAACTCCAGGCGACTCATAAACCAGTGGCTTCGAGGCGATCATTTTCACCGCACTAGCGCTAACTGGAGACTAAGTACTTTACTGTAGATTCTGCCAGAAAGTCAATCCGATGCCGCGCCACGGAGTGACCAAGGTTTCTGGATGGAACCCGCTGATTTATAGCCACTTGCATTCCCGCAGGTAGGCTGGCGATGGAGAAGCCGCGTACCGCGGAATTGGTTACAAGGGTAACTTTCCAACCCAGTGCGCGATTGCCCCGATAGCCATCGCAGCTTACATTTGTAAAAAGGGAATTGTCAGACGATCCATGAGATTGAACTCACTATTATTGTGTTCAGATGACAAGATCGTGCGCGTGCTTCGTCGGACTTTGGGCGATCTTGATATCAGCCTCGAACATTGCGCCGATGTAGATGCTGCCCTTCGGCAGCTGACGCGAGGCCGCTTTGAAGCCATCATCGTGGATTGTGCCGATGCCGGCGCCGCCGATGTTCTACGCCGCGCTCGCTCGGCTCCCGGCAATAAGCGCGCCATAGCTGTGGCCATTTTGGATCCGGATATCGGTCTACGTTCGGCGTTTGAGCAGGGAGCTCATTTCACCCTCTACAAACCGGTTTCAGCCGAGCGGGCCAAGTCGAGCTTCCGGGCTGCGCGCGCTCTTATGAAACGAGAGCGTCGGAGGAATTTCCGATTGCCCGTGAATCTGATCGTGGAAGTGGCCACTTCCGGCACCGACACGAGGTTCAAAGTGAACACCATAGATATAGGTGAAGGTGGGCTGGCAATCAGCCTTCCCAAGCGCAATCAGCCTCAAGGCAAGTGGAATTTGCTTTTCGCGCTTCCGGGTGTTTCCGAGCGCGTGGAGGTGTCTGCGGAATTTGCCTGGAAGGGGACTGGGACGCAAGTCGGATTACGATTCCTCGACCCGACTCCCGAAGTGCAGCATCATTTGCGCGAATGGCTCCGGCAGAATTCGCCGGACGGCGATCAGGACGATCCTCCGGCGCGGTGCCAGCTTACCGATTTGAGCCTGGGAGGCTGCTATCTCAGCATCTCTTCGCCATTCCCCGTTCTAACGCGGGTCACCCTGTCGATGAAAACTGCTGGAGCGGAACTGCGATCCGAAGGCGTGGTGCGCGTCATGCATCCAGAAAAAGGCATGGGCGTCGAGTTCGCGCAAACTACCGCCGGGCACCGGGCTTCGCTTGAGGCATTGCTAGCTAGCCTGGCAAGTAATCCGGAGAGTGTACCGGATCTATTGGTCGAGCCCGAAGGATTGGAGGTCGACAACTCTTCCGATTTCGCCAATATGATCGGTAGCGATCAAGAGGAAGATCCTCTCCTCGATCTCTTTCGCAGACATGCCACGCTTGGCCACGAGCAGTTTTCCGCACTCCTGCGCAAACAGCGGGGGATGACGGGCGCTGCTGCGGGCGTGTAGAACAAACCCTATTGAGCGAGGGGCGTTCCTTCCGCCGGCCCACCTTTCACCAGATCGGTTTTTACCGTCGACTTTTGATTGGCAACCATATCGATATCAGTCTCAAAGGTTTGGTAGCCGGGCAGACTGATTCGAATTCTGCGCTTCCCTGGAGTCACCAGAAGGGCTCGTCCCACCCCTCCGAATTCAGCCACATGCCCCACGAATACCCCGTCCACAAATACCGCGGCCCGATTGGGATTGACGTCCAACTTGATTTCTGAAGTGACCTGCGGCAACTGCACTCTTGCATCCTTCTCCATTTTTACGTCGACGCTCTGCGTTTCTCCGCCGCGCACCGAAACGTGCCGCACAAAATCCAGATATCCACCCTGGCGCACCGTGATTTCGTGCTCACCCGGAAGCAATAGAAGCTTCTTCGATCCCTTCAGCTCGCTTAAGTACCCGATGTATTGTCCATCGACCCATACTCCGGAAGTTTTGGCAGCTTTCCCGGTCGCAACCAGATCGATCTGTCCGAGCACGCGATTTCCCGCCCGCAAAGTGGGAATCGATATTGCCCAACCGAGAACAAGTAGTACACACACAATCAGCCGGACCGGCAATGAAGGATTCATTTCGCCCTCCTAGACAACGGTGAGATGCCGCACCCGAGCCAAGGGTAGCCGGAGCAGGCACGAGATGCCCCGAGGGCGGAGAGTGCCTTCAACGGGCTGGTGGAACTGGTAGGCTAAAATGATCGCGAGCCGGGATGGCGAAATTGGCAGACGCAGCGGACTTAAAATCCGCAGGGGCGAAAGCTCTGTGGGGGTTCGATTCCCCCTCCCGGCACCAGAGATCATGCCGCTAGACATTCGCTCCTTTGAAATTCCTCTGAGACTCCTCCGATGAAAAGCCAGGGTTTTCCAATCACAAAAGCTGATATGTTAGAGCCGTTTCCGAGAACGCCCTAACTCAGGAGAGTTTTGATGCGGCGCCTTCGTCCTATCTTGTCGACGATTCAACTGGCTTGTTGTCTCTTTGTTTCCCTCAGCATAAGTAGTGTGCAGACCGGTGCAGCACAAACGGGCAAACGGACAATCGAGAAGCCTGATTTGTCGAAGCCGCCCACGCTTTACGTGGTGGGCTACGCTCACCTGGATACCGAATGGCGATGGGAGTATCCGCAGGTCATCGATGAATACCTTCGCAAGACGATGGAAGAAAACTTCAAGCTGTTCGACAAATATCCGCACTACGTCTTCAACTTCAGCGGCGCCAATCGTTACCGCCTGATGAAGGAATATTATCCGGCGGATTTTGCCCGATTGAAAAAGTATGTGGATGAGGGCAGATGGTTTCCTGCGGGATCGTCCATGGAAGAGGGGGACGTGAACACGCCCAGTGCCGAGACGATCATCCGGCAAATTCTGTATGGCAATAACTGGTTTCGCAAAGAACTCGGAAAAGCCAGCGCGGAATACATGCTGCCGGATTGCTTTGGATTCCCCTCGTCTCTGCCGACGATCCTTGCCCACGCCGGCGTGAAAGGGTTTTCGACACAGAAACTCGTGTGGGGATCGTCGGCTCCGGGCGGCGGTCCGGAATCGCGCGAGAAAACGCCCGAAGGTACGCCCTTCAATGTGGGCGTGTGGGTTGGGCCGGATGGCGAGAGCGTTCTAGCCGGGCTGAATCCTGGCGACTACGCCGGAGGAATCAACAGCGATTTGAGCAAGCCGCTCCCGTCGCTGCCCCCGGACGAGGTTCTCGAAGATCTCAATAAACAATTCCAGCCACTTCGGGCAGCGCTGGTGCATGCGGATCGAACCAATTCGACCATGGACGCGAAACAAATCGAAGAATACCTGGCGGTCCGCAACCAGCAGAAAACTGAATCTGAAATGCAAAAAGCTCGCGAGTTAAGCCGCCATCAAAGCGACTGGGCTGCCCGCGTAGAACTGAATGGCAAGGTGAGCGGGGTCTTTACTGATTACCATTATTATGGGACCGGCGACATTGGCGGAACGCCGGATGAAGATTCCGTCAAGCGTCTGGAAGCGATCATTAACGGCGGCAAAGCCAGCCTGCCACTGGATGTGGACACTCTTTTCTCCCGCTTCTCGCATGAGCAAGGACCTGTGGTGCAGCTTGGCGGCGGACCGGTGCATGTGATTTCCGCAAACGCCGAGCAGATGTTTCTCGATATCACGCCAAGTGAGGCTGCTGGGCTTCCGCGCTATACAGGCGAAATGGAATTGACCAACCACTCCGCGGGATCGCTGACCTCGCAGGCATATCAAAAGCGCTGGCTACGAAAAGAAGAATTACTGGCCGATGCGGCCGAAAAGACTTCGATCATGGCGGAATGGCTGGGTGCGCGTCCTTATCCCATGCAGCGATTGAACGATGCCTGGACGCTTGTGATGGGCGGGCATTTTCACGACCTTGCCGCCGGAACCGCTACACCAAAATCATACGAGTTCGCCTGGAACGACGATGTGATCGCGATGAACCAGTTTGCCGGAGTGCTCGGCGATGCGACCGGCGCGGTTTCAGCGGCATTGGATACGCAAGCGAAGGGGATACCGCTGGTGGTCTTCAATCCGCTGAACGTTGCCCGCGAAGATGTAGTCGAGGCCAGAGTAGATTTTCCTGCCGGCATCCCGAAGGCAGTGCACATTACTGGACCGCAGGGAACAGAAGTTTCCGCGCAGATTTCCAACGGGAAAGTGATCTTCGTGGCTAAGACGCCATCGGTAGGCTACACGGTTTACGATGTTCAGCCAGGTGCCGGCGCCTCAACAAATACGCTGCACGTCACGGAGAACTCGCTAGAGAATCAGTATTACCGCGTCAAGCTGAACTCTGTCGGCGATGTGGCAAGTATCTTCGATAAATCCATTGGCAGGGAGTTGCTCGCCTCGCCCGCGCGCCTGGCCATTTCTTACGACAATCCGGAACAATGGCCGGCGTGGAATATGGACTGGGATCAAGAGCAGACCCCACCGAAAGTCTACGTTGGCGGTCCCGCGAAAATCAGAGTAGTGGAAGATGGTCCGGCGCGAGTGGCTGTGGAGGTGTCGCGGGAAACGGCGGGATCGAAGTTTATTCAGACAATCAGCCTCGCGGCTGGGGACGCGGGGAAGCGGTTGGAATTCAAAAACGTCATCGATTGGAACACCAAAGAATCAAACCTGAAAGCGACGTTTCCGTTGACTGCTTCGAATGAGATGGCGACCTACAACTGGGACATTGGGACCATTGAGCGTCCCACCGCTCGACCGAAGAAGTTTGAAGTTCCTTCGCATCAATGGATCGACTTAACCGACGCGAGCGGCAGCTTTGGCGCGACCATACTGACCGATTGCAAGAACGGATCGGACAAGCCGAACGACCATACGATTCGATTGACGCTCATCCGCACTCCGGGGACCAGTGGAGGCTACGCCGATCAGGGAACGCAGGATCTCGGCCATCATGAATTTGTGTATGGGATCGCAGGACACGCTGACGGATGGCGCGAGGCTGAAACCGATTGGCAAGGGCAGCGCCTGAACGATCCGCTGATTGCATTCGAAACCTCCAAACATGCTGGCGCGCTTGGACGCGAATTCTCTCTGCTGAAGGTCAGCAACCCACGCATTCGAGTACTGGCCCTGAAGAAGGCGGAGCAAGATGACGAGATTATTGCCCGAATGGTCGAACTCGATGGCAAGACTCAGCAGAACGTGCGTGTGAACTTCGCCGAACCTATCGCTGCGGCACGGGAAGTGAGCGGGCAGGAGCAGCCTCTAGGAGCGGCAACGGTGAAAGACGGTGCCTTAGTCACTTCGTTTACCGCTTATCAGCCGCGAACGTTTGCCATCAGGCTCGCCGCTCCTCGAACCAAAATAGAAGCTGTGCGCTCGGCGGCGGTGCCGCTGAAATACGATCTGGCAACTGCCAGCAACGACGGCGATAAAGTTGAGGGTGGTTTTGATAACAAGGGCAACGCTTTGCCCGCGGAGATGCTGCCCTCACAGATTACGTTCCATGATGTGCAATTCAAACTTGCTGCTTCTAAAACTGGTGAGCCAAACGCTGTCATAGCAAAGGGGCAGACGATTGAATTGCCAGCGGGACGCTACAACCGTCTTTATGTTTTGGCCGCTTCGGCGGACGGTGATCAGAAAGCGAGATTCGACGTTGGCGACACTACTGCTGAGCTAGATATCGAGGATTGGAGCGGATTTATCGGCCAGTGGGATGACCGCCGCTGGACTTCCAAAGATACCTCTCAGGATAACTACGGCGAAATGACGGGCATCACGCCGGGCTATATCAAACGAGCCGATCTTGCCTGGTATTGCACGCATCATCACAATTCGGCCGGTGAAAATGTGGCCTACCGCTATTCCTATCTTTTCGCCTATCCAATCAATTTACCTGCTGGCGCAAAGAGCGTGAAGCTTCCAAACAACGACAAGATCCGGATTCTCGCCATGTCGGTCGCAGAGGAAGGTCCCGAGGCGAAGCCAGCGCAGCCTTTTTACGATATGCTGCCGCCAGTCGCAGAAAAAGAGTGAAGGGCAAAAACTGTCCAACATCTACCCAGGCTCTGGGATCGGCTCGATGTGTCCGAGCAGAAAAATATAGCCTGCAATTCCCGCGAGAAGAATCACGGTCGCGGTCACGAAGGCAGCGGCGAAAGAGTGCGAAGCAGAAACGATATAGCCGGTGACGATAGGCGCTAAAATCGCCGCGATCTGGCCGCACAGGTTCACCGCTCCCGCCAGCGTTCCAACACTCTCGCGCGGCGAGATTAGCGAAGGAACAGTCCATGCCACGGGAGCAGCTGCGGCCAATCCGCCCAGCGCGAGACTGATCCAGATGAGAGCTGAGGTAGGCGTACGCGCGCTCGCTGCGCCGAAGATGGCCAAACCAAAGGCTGTTCCTGCCACGAGTACAGCTTGACGCACCCGATTCGCATCGTAGCCATGCTGGATTAGGCTATCCACCAGCCAACCGCCCACCAGCAAATCTGTAGCTGTGGCGAATAGCCAGGGCACGCTGGTGTAAAAAACCGAGTGGAACAAATCCATGTGAAGGGAAACCGAAAGATAGCTGGGCAGCCATGTTAGCAAGAGAAAAAACGTATAATTGTAGGCGCCCCATCCCAGAGCCAGACCGTAGACTTTTCGTTGCCTTAGGAGATAACCAAGAGAACTGCCTCTGCGTACTTTTGCCTGGTCTTCCAGTTGCGCGCCACCTTGCAAGATATAGTCGTGTTCCAGCGGCGAAAGACTTCGGTCCTCGCTCGGATCGCGATAGATGAAGTAGAACAAAATGAAGTACACAAAGCTGATAAATCCCGTGGCCGCAAAACTCCAGCGCCAGCCAAAATATACGAGCAGTAATCCAATCAGTGGAACTCCAATCGCGCTCGAGAATTTTGCCGCTGCGTCGGTAATCGCCATCGCCAGACTTCTCTCTTCTTGCGTAAACCAATAACCCAAGGCTTTGGCATTGGCAGGAAATGTGGGCGATTCGCTGACGCCTAACAAGAAGCGAGCTCCGAAAAACCAGCCGAGGCTCGGCGAAATGGCAGCGGCAAACGACGAGATGCTCCAGAGCAACGCGCTCAATCTTCCCACGCGCCGAACGCCCCAGCGGTCGAGCAATATTCCGCAGGGCATCTGCATGACTGCATAGGTCCAACTGAAAGCGCTGGAAAGGTATCCGAAGGCGATCAACGATAAGCCAAACGACTCGTGCAGGGCATCGCGTGAGACTGACAAATTAATACGATCGAAGAAGTTAACCAGAACTCCAAGCGCAAGCAAAAAAGCAATTCGCCAGCGTCGACTCGGAACTGCGGAGTTCACGGCGGGCGTTTTATTGTTCACTGAACACCGATACCCGCCAGAAGTCCGCCATCCACCAGATAGTCGCCCCCGGTGCAGAATCCGGCTTTGTCCGATGCCAGAAAAGCTGCCAACTCAGCCACTTCTTCCACCGTGCCAATGCGTCCAAGCGGATGTGCCGCGCCGAAGCGCGCGAATACTTCTTCACTGGGCAAGCCTGGCGAGAAGTTAGCCGCAGAGCGCGCGAGCATAGGCGTTCGGATCGATCCTGGGCTGATGGAATTCACGCGAATGTTGTCGGCAGCATGATCTAAAGCCATAGCGCGCGTCAGGCTGTGAATTGCACCTTTGGAGGCTGCGTATGCCGCCACGCTACGCTGGCAAGCATGACCCTGCACGGACGCCAAATTAATGATCGATCCTCCCCCCCGCTTTTTCATCTCCGGAATTCCAAAGTGCGCGGTGAGATAGATACTGGCAACATTGACCAGCATGCAGCGATTCCAGGTGGCGAGATCGGTTTCCAAAACTGTTCCAAAAGGATGAATTCCGGCTGCGTTGACGATAATGTCCAGACCTCCGAATTGGCTGGAAGTTTTGGTAATGACCGAATGCACGCGGTCAGCATCGGTCACATCGCAGTCTTCAACACGAAGAGTTAAACTACGCGCGGCGGCTTCACGATTTAATTCTTCATTGCCACTCTTCTCAACCCCACAGGCAACTACTTCCGCGCCACCCGAGGCTAAGCGAATCGCAATACCACGTCCAATTCCCGTGGTTCCCGTGACCATGGCCACTTTGCCAGCGAAATCGTTCATAAAGACTTGATCCTCGCTCTTACTTTTGTATTCGATCTTGACCGCGACCCGTGCCGGAAGAATGAAGAATAAGGATCAGGACAGCAATTCCGGCATCGCGTATCCCAGGCCCCGTATGACACCGCGCAACTCGGCAAGCCCCTTCAACCTTCCCACAAATGAATAACCCGGATTCACTTTCTTGCCGATGTCATCGCCCAACAGATGTCCATGGTCAGGGCGCATAGGAATTGCGTGATCAGTCCGAAGGCCCCGCCTGCGCCTCGCTTCTTCTTCCAGCAAAGCGCGGATCGCCCCCACCATGTCAGAGCTGCCGCTCAAGTGCGCAGCCTCGTGAAAGGATCCATCCGATACGCGCATGACCTGCCGAAGATGTGCAAAGTGAATGCGTGGTCCGAACTCGCCAATCATAGCGAGCAAGTCAGTATCCTCTCTCGCCCCGAATGAGCCTACGCAAAATGTCAGTCCGTTGGCGGTCGTGTCGCAGGCCGAGAAAATCCTGCGCACGTCGTCCGCGGTCGAAACCACCCGCGGTAGCCCAAAGAGTGGCCACGGCGGGTCGTCGGGATGGATCCCAAGGCGAAGTCCCAACTCTTGAGCTGCCGGAATGACTTCCCGCAGGAACTCGAAAAGATTATTCCGCAGATCATCGGCGGACAAGCCGCGATATTCGGCGATCAACTGACGAATCGCATCTCGACCATACGATGCCTCCGCTCCAGGAAGTCCGGTAATAATCGTATGCTCCAGATTTGTTCGGCGTGCCTCCGGCATTGCGTCGAAGCGCTCGCGCGCCGCCCGCAGTTGTTGTTCAGAGTACTCCGCCTGGGCATCTTTCCGCTTCAGAATGAATATGTCGTATGCGGCAAAATCGACGGCGTCGAAGCGCAAAGCGTAGCCGCTGTTTGGCAGTTGCCATTCCAGATCGGTTCGCGTCCAATCCACCACCGGCATAAAGTTGTAGCAAACCACAGGCACGCCAGCCTTGGCGATCGCCGCTAAACTATCCTTCCAAGCTCCAACATATTGCCGATGAGGACCGGTGCGGAGTTTGATCGAATTGTGAATCGGAATACTTTCCACAACTGACCATTCGAGGCCTGCTCTTCGAATTTCATCTTGTCTCTTCAGCACCTCATCGATCGGCCAGGCTTCACCCCGATAAAGATGATGTAGAGCCGAGACGATTCCGGACGCTCCCGCCTGTTTTACGTAGTCAAGAGAAATCGGATCGTTCGGCCCGAACCACCGCCAGGTCTCTTTCATGGTTGATATGTTTTCTTGTCCTTGAACCTACCTTAACGCGAGATGCGCGCCGAGGCTCCGCGCATCACAGACTCCACTTCAGAAAGTGTCGCCATGCTGGTATCTCCGGGAGTGGTCATGGCAAGGGCTCCATGCGCCACGCCGCACTGCACCGCCCATTCCGCCCGCTTGCCAGCCAGAAATCCATAAATGAGGCCCGACGCGAATGAGTCTCCGCCCCCCACCCGGTCCATGATTTCAATCTCCCGCTGAGGAACACGGATAATATTTCCCTCGTATAGCGCAATAGCACCCCAGTCATTCTTGGTGGCAGTGCGTGCCGTACGCAGCGTGGTAGCGATCAATTTGAGGTTGGGGTAAAGCTCCGCAACCTTGCGCAGCTGAGCTTCGTAGCTGGATACCGCCAGGTGGGCGAAATCGTCCCCGACGCCCGCGATGGGAACGCCGAGCGCTGCGGAGAAATCCTCCTCGTTCCCGAACAGCACATCCACCGTCGATACAAGTTCGCGGTTCACCTCCTGCGCCTTGGTTTTGCCGCCGATACCTTTCCACAGCGATTCGCGATAATTCAAATCATAGGACACGATGCTTTGCGCGATCCGAGCTGCATGGACGGCGGCCTTCGCCACGGATGCAGATGAGGCGGATAGTGCGGCAAATATCCCTCCGGTATGCAGCCAGCGGGAACCGTTCTTGGTGAAGATAGATTCCCAGTCGAAATCGCCGGGTTGGCAATTGGCGATTGCTGTGTTGCCGCGGTCGGAGCAGCCCACAGCTGCACGCACGCCGAAGCCGCGCTCGGTAAAGTTCAGCCCATTGCGTACCGTCCGGCCGATGCCGTCGTACGGTACCCAGCGCACCAGCGACGTATCCACTCCCCCCTGCAACATCAGATCTTCAATCAACTGTCCGATGGGATTTTTGGCGAACGCCGTGATCACCGCGGTTCGCAGGCCGAAGCACCGCCGCAAGCCGCGGGCAACGTTGTATTCTCCACCGCCCTCCCACGCGCGAAAGTTCCGCGTGGTATGGATGCGTTCCTCTCCGGGATCAAGCCGCAACATGACTTCGCCAAGGCTGACGCAGTCCCATCGACAGCCTTCCGGCGCTTTCAATGTAATTGGGTCCATGGCGTCCTTGTCACAATGAATCGGCACCGTCGACCGCCGGCGGCCGGGTATTCGGCGCCTCCGCCCGAGATTTCGACGACGCAAATGCCAGGCTGGAGTAACGCTCCGGATTGGTGTAGCGCAGCCGCAGATGTTCGATCATCGCCTCTTCGGGTGTTTTCTCTGATCTGCCCAGCACCACATCCAGTAGTTGCCGATGATGATGCAAGGGCCAAAGTCTTTCGTTCTGGCTTGTGTACTCAAGCGCCTGATGCGCGAAAAGCATGGGTACCTGAGAATTCAAGACTTTCTCCAGATAACTGTTGCCGCTAAGATTCCAAAGCGCGCGATGAAACTCCAGGTCCAACGCCGCGGCATCCACTTCCGAACCCGCGTTCCACTGCTCCATCCGCTCGATAAGGCCGAGTAACTGTTTCTCCGAGGCTGCGGTCAGGCGGGCACGGCATAGTTTAATCGCTTCTGCCTCCAAAATGATCCGCAGGCCGTTGATCTTTTGACAATCGTCATCACTGAGAATATTTACAAACATGCCTCGGCGGGGATGGTTCATCACTAACCCCTGTTCTTGCAGATGCAGGAGAGCCTCGCGAACAGGAATTCGGCTTACTCCATACTTCTTGGCCAACTGAGTTTCATTCAAACGGTCGCCGGGCCTAAATCTGCGCGCGATGATGGCCTCGCGCAGAGACGTAACCAGATGCGCCTTGAGAGTGGCGGGCGGCAGATCCTTGGTGACGCTGGAACGATTTGCCATCGATGACTTTACAGTATTCAATTTATCGTGGAGAGGAGCTGTCACGCAATAAGTCCTTGCTCGACACTCTGTATACTGTATACTATTTTTGTTTTGAACCCGATTTCTTCGACGGCGTGAAACTGGAGCGCCCGATCACTTGAAACTTACCCGGCTGAAGACCGCAGTGGTCGAAGGAAATTTCGATTGGACATTTGTCCGCCTTGAAACTGATGAAGGCCAGCGAGGTTTGGGAGAATGCTTTTTTGCCCCCGGACTAACTTCAATTCTGCGTTCGCTGGAACCCCTATTGATTGGCGAGGACCCGCGGGATATTCACCGCTTATTCCGCAAGCTGCAGCTTGCCACTTCAGGAGCCGGTTCGATCGCAGGCGTCGTGTACAACGCCATCAGCGGTATTGAAGCCGCATTGTGGGATTTGCTCGGACAATTTCTCGGCGTCCCCATCTACCGGCTATTGGGCGGGAAATTTCGCGACCGAGTTCGCATTTACGCCGACTGCCACGGAGGCGAAGCGCTCGAAAGCCTGGACGAAATCCTGCGTTCCCGCCGGGCCTCTTGGGAGCCTAAGGATGCGGCGCACGTTGCACGAGACTACTATGGCGACGTTGCGGAAGAGCCGTCCTCGTCGCCAGAGGAGTATCGTCGCCAGGCATTGAAGCGAAGATCTGAAGGTTACACGGCGCTCAAGTTCGATCTAGACGTCCCCGGTACCCAAGGCACTGACTTGTACAATCGCGCGCTCAGCAACCGGTCCATCGATCACATGGTGAGTTTGATCGGGGCAGTTTACGATGCTGTGGGCAACGACACCGACATTGCTGTCGATTGCCATTGGCGCTATAACGCCAGCGATGTGATAAAAGTGGCCCGCGAGTTGGAGCCGTTTCGTTTGCTCTGGCTTGAAGATCCTGTTCCACCAAGCAATATCGCGGCGTTAAAGGAAGTAAGCTCCAAGGTGAGAGTACCGATCGCTACCGGAGAGAATCTTTTTCTGTTCGAAGGGTTTCAGGAAATCATCGCAGAACACGCGCTGAGCGTGGTCACTCCCGACCTGCAAAAGGTCGGAGGCCTGGCCGTTGCCCAAAGCATCGCACAATTTGCCGATGTGCATACCATGCCGGTGGCTCCGCATAACATCAGCAGTCCGGTCGGCACATTGGCGTCCGCTCATTTTTGCGCGGCGATCCCAAATTTTCTGGCGCTGGAATTTCACGCATCCGATGTACCTTTTTGGAACGATCTCGTTGACGGCATTCCAAAACCGATCATCCAAAATGGCTTCATCTCCCTCCCCGAAAAACCCGGACTTGGGGTCACACTGAATGAGGATGTTGCCCGGCGCTATGCGCGAAAGGGTGAGCGCTTTTTTGAGTGAGCCTATGAAAAAAATAGAAATACTCGGAGAGATCACTCGCTCTGGCGTGGTTGCCGTGATTCGAGCCGAAACCCCGGAGCAAGCCCGGCAGATCGCCGACGCCTGTTTTGCCGGTGGAATTACCGCTCTGGAAATCACATTCACTGTCCCCGGCGCCGCTGGCGTAATCGAGCATCTAGCCAAAGAATGTTCGAAGAAGATTTTATTGGGTGCTGGCACCGTTCTTGATCCGGAAACCGCTCGCATCGCCATCCTTGCGGGAGCACAATTTGTTGTCAGCCCTGCGGTGAACCCTGATACGGCGCGACTCTGCAACCGCTATCAAGTTCCTTACATGCCCGGTGCGGCAACCGTCGGGGAAGTAATCGCCGCCATGGAGTGCGGCGCAGACATCGTGAAGGTTTTTCCGGGAGAAATCCTTGGGCCTGCCTTCATCAAGGCTGTGAAGGGGCCGCTCCCGCAAGCGCAAATGATGCCCACGGGCGGGGTGAGCCTGGAAAACGTTGGCCAGTGGATCAGTTCCGGTGCCGTTGCCATTGGAGTGGGTGGCAGCCTGACAGCCGGTGCAAAGGCCGGCGATTTTGCTTCCATCACGCGTCTCGCACAGCAGTTCGTCGAGAAGGTCAAGGAGGCGCGAGCTCGGTGACTGATCTCAAACTGTGGAACTCCGACGACGAACTCTTTGCCATCGTGCAGCGCGAACTCTTTACCTGCGTGGTTGGCGATGTCATGGATAAGTTGGACCTGCAGCACCAATTCCTCCCTCCGCAGATTCAGCCACTGCGTCAGGATATGGTCGTAATTGGCCGCGCCATGCCGGTTCTGGCGGTGGACGTTTTTGCCGAAAGGATCGAAGGCAGCGCCAACAAGTTGATGGACAAGCCGTTCGGTTTAATGCTGGAAGCGCTTGACGATCTTGCGGCCAACGAGGTTTATGTGAACACCGGTTCTTCACCGCGAAACGCGCTCTGGGGAGAGCTGATGAGTACGCGCGCCCGTAAACTTGGGAGTAGTGGCGCAGTTGTGAATGGCTATGTCAGGGATACCAAGGCCATTCTCAACCTGAATTTTCCGACTTTCGGCTTTGGTTCCTACGGACAAGACTCGGCGCCACGTTACAAGGTTGTCGACTTCCGCATTCCAGTTGAGATCGGGTCTGTTCGAGTTCGTCCAGGAGATATTCTGTTTGGCGATATCGACGGAGTTGTGGTGGTTCCCTCCAGTGTGGAAAACGAAATCTTCACGCGAGCCCTTGAAAAAGCTCGCGGCGAAAAACTGGTTCGTAAAGCGATTGAAGAGGGAAGCAGTGCGGTCGAGGCTTTCGCAAAGTACGGCATCATGTAAATCAGAATGGACACCCGCACCATGACCGTAGTTCCATCTCGCGCGGAGCAGATTCGCAGTTTTCTCGAACGAAACAATTTATCCGCGTGGATTGCCTGGAGACCTGATGAACTCCTCATGCTCTGCGGATATTTTCCCTTCTGGGGAGCTTCATTTCTCATCTGCTTCGCGGACGTTCAGCCTTTGTTGTTCGTCCCGCAGATTGAACCGCGCGATCATATTCCCGCCGGGTTGCGAGTGAAGGAATATCCGTGGGGTGATCTCAAGTGCTCGGATCCGTACTCGATTCTAGTATCGGCGATCGCTGACGAACTGGCGAAGGCAAGAATAGAGCCCGAACGAGTGGGAATGAACCTCGGCGCTTCGCGCACTTCGCTGCCCATTCAAGCTGGCGAGCAGATTCCTATTGCTGAAAACTTTGGGGCGCAACTTCAGTCGCTTGCAGCAAAGGCGGATGCACCGAGCCAGCAGGCATTCGTGGACCTGTATTTAAGAAAAACTGCGGAGGAGATTCAGTCGATTCGCCTGGCAAATCAGGTTGCAAATGTCGGTCTCTGCGCCTTCAACGAAAACTTGCAGTCAGGTATCTCCGAGGCGGAAGTTGCGGCCGCGGTCGAGTCAGCCATCTACACGCAGATTGGACGCGATGGCATCTTTCACTCCCGGGCCTGGGCCATGGTCCAGTCCGGCCCGAACAGTGCCGATGCAGGGAGATTCAATCGTTCCAGCGGGAGGCGCCTCCAGGAGGGCGATCTGGTTTTGATCGAGCTGGCGACCTGCGTCAACGGTTACTGGAGCGATCTCAGCCGCACCGGGACAGTGGGTTTGCCGAAGGCTGAACTGGCCGAGTTGCTGGCCCTCGTCAATGAGGCGCAACAAGCCGCGATTGATGCTATTACGCCCGGCGCATCGGCCGCAGAGGTCGACGCGATCGCCCGCGGCAAAATCGCCGCACAGGGATTGTCTTCTTTCTTCACGCATCATACCGGCCACCACGTAGGCTTTCGCTATCATGATCCGGGATTTCTGGTGGCTCCGGGCGTCAATGCGAAGCTCGAACCGGGCATGATACTCACCATCGAGCCGGGAGCCTACGTTCCACAACGTGGCGGCGGAGCGAGAATCGAAGATAACGTGCTAGTCACTCCGTCGGGCCACGAAGTGCTCTCCCGAACCGACCTGATCGCGGGAGAACTCCAGTAATCATGATCTCGATCGATCTCTCCGGCAAAGCGATTCTGATCACCGGTGCACTCGGCGCGATTGCCGAACCCATGGTGAGACGGCTGATTGAGGCGGGCGCGACGCTTGTATTGACCGACATTAAACCGGCGAGGGAAGCGGAAGAGAAGTTGGCTCAATGGCACATTCCGCTGGCATCCTATTCATATTTTCCGGCGGATATTACTCAGTCCTCCCAGATGGAAGGCGTCGTCAACTCCGCGTTTGAGAAGTTTCCGGCCATGGATACGGTCATCGGCCACGCCGGCGGCTGCGGCCTGCATCCCTTCGCCACTACTTCGGAAGACGAATACGAACGCATCTTCCGCTTCAATTATTTCGCTCAGACGTATCTTGCGCGGTCCGTGCTGGCGCAATGGACGGAACGCCGAATTGCAGGGCACTTGATTTTTACCTCTTCCTACGTTGCTCGCGTCCCGCACAGTCTCATTCCCTCCTACTCGTCAGCCAAGGCGGCTCTGGAAAACTTTGCTCGCAGTTTGGCGCTGGAATATGCGCTCACCGGCATTCGCATCAACGTCGTCTCCCCCGGTAATGTAGCGGCGGGAAGTTCGTTGAAAGTATTCGACGAGGATCCCGCCTACCGGGAATTTGTACTGCGAGTCTCGCTGGGGAAGAGAAACAGCCCGGAGTCGATCGCAGATGCGTTCGTCTTCCTGTGTTCGCCGCTGGCCCGCGAAATCAACGGCCAAATTCTGAGCGCCGATTACGGCGGGGGGATCGGGAATCGCTTATGAAGATCGGTCTTGGGCTCTACCGTCACATGCTGACGCGCGACTATTACGATTTCGCGCGGCAGGCCGGTTGCACGCATGTGGTGGTTCATCTGGTGGATTATTTCAATCAAGGCCCATCCAACCCGCGAAATAATCAGCCTACAGGGTCGAAATATGAAGCCTGGGGAGTGGCGGGCAATCCTGATCAGCTGTGGAGTGTGCGAGAACTAAAAACACTTCGCGGCCAGATTGAAGACGCTGGTCTGACATTAGCCGCGATCGAAAACCTTGATCCCGCACACTGGCACGACATTCTGCTCGACGGCCCCTTGCGCGCTCAGCAGATCGAGAAAGTGAAGACCATCATCCGTCGAATGGGCGAAGCGGGCATTCCGGTACTCGGTTACAACTTTAGTTTGGCAGGAGTGTGCGGGCGCGTCACCGCTCCGCTTGGTCGCGGCGGTGCAATAACGCTTGGAATGGATGGTCCCGCCGATGACGCCCCCATTCCGAACGGAATGATCTGGAACATGATTTACGATCGTGACGCCGTCGGAACTCTTTCCCCCATCTCGCATGAAGAGCTCTGGGATCGGTTGCAAAGATTTCTGGAAGAAGTTATTCCCATCGCCGAAGAATCGGGGGTGAAACTCGCCGCCCACCCGGACGATCCTCCTATGCCCACGATGCGGCAGCAGCCGCGCTTGGTCTACCAACCTCACATGTATCAACGACTGATCGACTTTGCTCCGAGCCCGAGCAACGCGCTCGAATTGTGCGTTGGCACCCTCGCCGAGATGACCGAAGGCGATATTTACGAAGCGCTGGATCGATACAGCAAGCAAGGCAAGATCGCCTACATCCATCTGCGCAATGTCGTGGGCAAAGTCCCGCATTATCGGGAGACCTTCATTGATGAAGGCGATGTAGATATGATCCGCATTCTGGCGATTTTGCACCGCAATGAATTCGACGGCGTGGTCATTCCCGATCACACTCCGCAGATGACCTGCTCCGCTCCCTGGCACGCGGGCATGGCGCATACGCTCGGATTTATGCTGGCGGCGAAAGCCATGATCGAATCTTCCCCCCAATCGAGATCGGATCTGGCAACCGCGCATGGAGGCCACTAGCCTGGAGAACGCTCCCGTCTCAGCCCACTCCCGCGGTCCGCTCATTATTGCCGCCAGTGTGTCGACTCTCGGTGGTCTTCTCTTCGGCTACGACAACATTGTGATCAGCGGGGCAATTGGATACTTGAGCCAGTTGTTCCACCTGAATGCCGCCGGCATCGGCTGGGCCGCTGGGTGCGCGCTGGTGGGGTGCATCGTGGGCTGCGCTCTGGCGGGACCTGTAGCCGATTTTCTAGGCAAGAAAAAAGGGTTGGCGCTCTGTGCAATTTGTTTTGCGCTCTCTTCCGTTGGAATGATGTTCGCCGCAAGCCTGCATCAGTTCGTCATTTGGCGGCTGATCGGCGGCCTGGGGATCGGCGCGGCGTCTGTGATTTCGCCAAACTACATTGCCGAGATTGCGCCCACTCGGGTTCGCGGTCGCTGCGTCACGCTTTACCAGCTCGGAATCGTGGTCGGGATTCTCGCAGCGGTATTCGTGAACATGCTGATCCAGCGTATGGGGAATGAGTCTTGGAACATCTCCACGGGATGGAGATTAATGTTTCTCGCCGGAGTCGTTCCCGCAGTTTTGTTTGGATTGATGATCGTTCCCGCGGTTGAAAGTCCGCGCTGGCTGATGAAAGTGGGCCGAAGGCAACAAGCCGTCTCCATCCTGGCCAAGATCAATGGTCCGTCGGTGGCGCAAAGCGAAGCAGCGGAAATCGAGACGTCGCTGGCCACGGAAGAGGGCCATATCTCCGAGCTTTTCACTACCTTCCGCCGTCCTCTTCTGCTGGGCGTCATGCTGGCGGGGTTGCAACAGATCAGCGGCATCACGCCATTGTTTTCTTTTCTGCCGGAGATCTTTCGCTCCGCCGGAACCGCCACTGGCGACGCATTCTTTCAGTCGGTGCTGGTAAGCCTTATCAATCTTCTGTTCACGCTGGTCGCTCTCTGGCTGGTAGACCGCGCCGGACGCAAAACCTTAATCCTTGCCGGAACCGCGGTGCAGTTTGTTTCGCTTGTGCTGGTCGGCTGGTTCTATCACATTCACGGCAGTGGGTTGGCAGTACTGATTCTTGTAATGAGCTTTGTCGCTGGGCATGCGTTCGGCAATGGCGTGGCGTGCTGGGTCATCATCTCGGAAATTTATCCAACCAAAGTCCGCGGACGCGGCATGTCGATCGCGACCACTGCCCTCTGGCTGGTTGGCTACCTGGGCAATCAACTATTTCCTGTAATGCAGAAAAATCTGGGCTCGGACGGCACATTTTGGATATTCAGTGCGGGCGCATTACTCACGATCATTCTGGTTGGCTGGCTGGTTCCTGAAACCAAAGGGCGCTCGCTCGAAGAGATCACCAAGCTTTGGACGGAAGAGAAAGTAATCGTGGCGAGATAGAAGCCATGGCAGGACAGCCATGGCAGGACAACGGGAGCCTATCGATGAAAAATGTGTCGCGTTATTCACTTTCCATTTTGCTAATCTCCGCTTTGTTAGTCTGCGCTTGTTTTGCCCAAGAGAAAACTCACGCCGGATATCGAACCCTGCATGTCGATGCCGGCAAGGTGGTTGGCGAAATCCGCTCCTTTCAGGGGCTGAATGGCCCGCCGAGTCCTGTGATGGCAGGCCTTCCGACGCTCGTCCAACAATATAAGGAGCTCCGCATCAATCAGGTTCGGACCCACGATTCCATGGGACCGACCGATATCGATGCGCACTTCGAGACTGGCAACGGCGAACTGGCGTGGCTTATTCCGGATGCGTCTCAACGCGCCGGTGTCGTCAAAGCTGGGAATGCCAGCATCATCTTTCCCGACTGGTCGGCAGATCCGCAAAAGCCTGAAAGCTACAACTTCGGCCCAACCGACAAGCTGATCGCCGCCATTCGGGCCAGCGGGGCGGAAGTGTATTACCGCATCGGACGCAGTTGGGGAGCCGCAAACATCAATCCGCCGGATGATTTTGACAAGTATGCCAGCGTGGTAAAGCACATTGCCATGCATTACAACCACGGCTGGGCGAATGGATTCCACGATGCCATTCGTTACTGGGAGTTCTGGAACGAACCGGATGGGTTGTTCTGGTCCGGCACTCCGGACCAGTTTTATTCGTTGTATGGAAAGACCGCACTGGCTTTGAAGTCCGTGGATCCCACGCTGAAGGTTGGGGGCGATGGCAAAGCGTTTCCATCCGATGACAGCGGCTATCGCGAAGGCTTCATCGACTATTGCGCCTCGCATCGTCTACCGCTCGATTTCTATTCCTGGCACACCTATGCCAATGGTTCCTCCGATCCTTACGATGCCGTGCGCCTTGCGAAAGAAATTCGCGGCATTCTCGACACGCATGGTTTTCCGCATGCTGAGAGCATTCTCTCCGAATGGAATTTGAGCGCCGACTTCACCGAGGCCGAAAAAGCGGAACTGCGAGGCGCGCACAATGCGGCCTACATCGGTGCGGTGCTCAGCTATCTTGAAGACACATCGATCGATCACGCGCACTTCTATCGCGGGGACGCGGCGTGGATGGGGCTATTTGGGCTGGATAGCAAACCCTTCAAAACCGCATACACATTCAAAGCGATGGGGAAAATGCAGGATACGCCGCAGCGCCTCGCCTTGGAAGGTACTGACACTTTTGGATTTGCCGGGCTCGCGGGCCGTTCCGCTGATGGCAAGACAATTCAGATTCTCCTCAGCAACTTTGAGATCCCCAAGGATTACAAACCAGACTTCATGCCCATGCCCGCGGATTTGCAGAAGGCATCGCCGCCGATGCCTGACATGTCTAAAGTGAAGTTCCTGCCGCTGCGAAAAGATATCGTTTACCGCGACAACAGTGGGTACGACTTGACAGTGAATGATTTGCCTTGGGGAAACGCGCCGTTCAGCATTAAGCGCTATCGCATCAGCAAGACGCAGAACCTGGATCTAGTCGAAGAAGAAACTGGCAAGGGTGGTGCGGTTCATTTATCGAATGCGTTTACACCAGATTCGGTGGATCTCATTGTCCTTACGCGGCGATAACGTTCCCAATTCTGAGGAGGAGCAATGACAATGGCAAAGCGCAGTGACAACGAAGCGCGGGATGCAACTCCTCTTGCTGCCGATTGCCGGCTCAGTCGCCGAAGATTGTTGAAAGCAGGAATCGCAGTTGCATCCTCCACTCTTTTGCAGCCTCGTTTCGCCTCCGCATTTGTTCAACAAAAAGCTTTTAGATATGAACCTGGCCCTTCGCAGCCCAACCGCTCCGCGCTTAATCCACGCTGGTACGGGTTTAATCTGCTCGAATACTTCTCCACCGATCCGGACTGGATGAAGTATTTCCCTTACCAGAACGATGGCATGTTCCGTGAGGACGATTTTCGATGGATACGCGATTGGGGTTTCAACTGGGTACGCTTGCCCATGGATTATCGTTTTTGGACCGATCCTGATCTTTTCACCATTCATGAGAAGCGGGTCGGACCCATCGACCGCGCCGTACGACTGGGAGAGAAATACGGGGTTCACGTGAACATCTGTCTGCACCGTGCGCCCGGTCTCTGCATTCTTGACACTATGGACGAGAAGCTGACCGGCATCGCAGTGACCAAAGAGAAAACCAACGTATTCGGCGACTCCCATACCTTCGAGGCTTTCATTCATCAGTGGACTTATTTTGCCAAGCGCTACAAAGGCATTTCGAGCCAAAAGCTTAGCTTTAATCTGGTGAACGAACCGGTTGTTTTACCGAACGATTCTGAGCGGGCAGAGATGGAAAAGAATGGCCCTGTTAAAACGTCGGAGCTTTTTAGCCCGGAATTCTTGCGGAGCCATGCCAAAGACTACACACGTCTGGCGGCGGCGTCCGCCAAGGCGATTCGTGACTGCGACGCCGAACGTCTAGTCGTGACCGACGGTTATCCGGGAGCGGGTACGCCGGTTCTGGATCTTTTTGCCACAGGCATGCTGCAAAGCTGCCACACCTATACTCCCATTCAAGTTACACACCACAATTGTGAATGGGTGCGTGGACTGCTGACTGGATCTGAACCAACTCCTACTTGGCCTCTCAAAGACGCCAATGGCAATATAGTCTACGATCGCCAGAAACTGGAACAGACTTTCCATCCATGGGCAGGACTTGCGGCTGAGGGGGTGCCCATCCATTTTGGTGAGATGGGATGCTACAAATACACTCCGCCCGAGACGGTCCTGGCATGGTTCAATGACACGCTGGAGGTTCTAGGTAATTTGAACTCGGGCTGGGCGTTGTGGAATTTCCGTGGCCCGTTCGGCGTGGTTGATACCGAAAGGGCCGGTACGAAGTTTGAGGACTGGCGCGGGCACAAGTTGGATCGTCCACTGCTCAGCCTTTTGCAGAAGAAAATGAAGACGTAAGCGGTTGCTAGCGATTCAATCGAAACATGTGCGAAATCGGCTTGCGACTTATCCGACCGCATTTTGAGAGATCACATCCCGGTACCATTCCGCACTGAGCTTCGGCGTACGCTTCAGCGTTTTAAAATCCACGTAATGCAGGCCGAAACGTTTGCTGTAGCCATCCGCCCACTCGAAGTTATCCATCAGACTCCACAAGAAATAACCTTTGAGCGGGTAACCTTCCGAAGCGGCGCGATGCAGGTGCGTGAGATGATTGCGCAGATACATCACGCGGTCGGTGTCTTCAATCCGCCCATCCCCAGTGATCACATCGTCTGCAGAGCAGCCGTTCTCCGTGATGTAGATCGCTTTCGGTTTCCAGATGTCGCCGACGTTGCGGACTCCCCAGTAAATGACCTCAGGCCCAATATAGAGCCAGTCCGAAGCCATGCGCGGGAAAGAAGTCTGTCGCTTCTCGATCGCGTAGCCAGCAGGAGATGAATCGGCACGAACGTAATCCGGGGTGTAGATGTTGAGGCCGACGAAATCCAGCGGGCTCCCGATGATTTTCATGTCGCCCTCTTGCACTTTAGGCGCATTGGCCCCCTGGCGCTGGAGATAGCCGTCTGTGTATTTACCTTCCATGACCGCGGTGAGGAACATTGCATTTTCCTCGCGGGTGGCACGGCGCGCGGCTTCAATTTGTTCGGCGTCCTCGATCACAGGGACGTAGACGTTGGCATTCTCCGCAAGACCAACCTGGGTCCCGCCCTTAGCGTTCGCCCGGATCGCTTGCACACCCATGCCATGAGCCAGAATTACATGGTGGCGAACCTGATTCAGCTCTGCATCCGGCAAAATCAGGCCGGGAGCAAATTTTCCTGTGCGGTAGCCGTGGTCTGCGATGCAGTAGAACTCGTTGGTGGTGAAAAAGTGCTGAACCCGGTCGCAGAGCTTTCCTGAAACGTACCCCGCATACTCACCGTACGCCTTCGACGTATCGCGTGACTGCCAGCCTCCTTGCAAGGCCTGCGGCAAATCCCAGTGAAACAGCGTGATGTATGGAGTGATGTTGTTCTTGAGCAGTTCATCGATGACTCGATTGTAATAATCCAAACCCTTCGGGTTGGGCTGCCCCGTTCCGTCGGGAAAAATGCGCGGCCATGCAACCGACATGCGATAACCCCGAACGCCCAGCTTCTTGAGCAACTGCACGTCTTCTTTGTAGAGGTGGTAGGAATTATCGGCTACGTCTCCTGTTTGCCCCTGATAAGTCTTGCCCGGCGTGTGCGCAAACGTGTCCCATATGGAGGGTTTCCTGCCGTCTTCGCTCACTGCGCCCTCGATCTGATAGGAAGCGGTAGAGCACCCCCAGACAAACTTGTCCGGAAATTTCAGCACAGCCGGCTTCGCCATTTGGGCGAAGGCAACGTGTGAAATCGAAGTGCTGGCCACGGTGGCGGCGGCAGTACCGGCTAAGGTTTTGTTGAACTGGCGGCGGGTGAGTTTTCTCATGACGATAGGAGAGTATCACTCTTAGGGATTGAAAATAAACTTCGGGATAGCGTTGAACGAGGTGGTCGATCTGAAAATCGAGCTGAAATCACCGTCACTCCTGCGTGCCGAAGTTCTTCAGGTCGTCAGGTCCGTCCGCCAGCCTTATCGGTTCCTTGCCCTGAACCATCTCCCTGATCTGTTCCACGACATCCGGATTCGCCAGGGTCGTGATGTCACCAGTCTTCATATTGTTGGAAAGAGCAGCGAGCACGCGCCGCATGAGCTTGCCGGAGCGCGTTTTGGGCATGTCTGGAACAATTAAGATCCTCCGCGGACGGGCAATTTTGCCGATCATGGTTTCAATCGCTTTATTGATCCTATCCACGATCGCTGGATCAGGCTGAATTCCGGGCTGCAAGGCAACGTAGACTTCCGGCACGCGGCCTTTGATTTCATCGACCACGGGCACGACTGCGGCTTCGGCGACCTCGGGGACCGTCAGACATGCAGACTCGATTTCCTTTGTGCCCAGGCGATGGCCGGCGACATTGATCACATCATCGACGCGCCCCAGAATGCGGAAGTAGCCGTCCGCGGCCAAGACTGCGCCGTCGGCGGCGAAGTACGGCCAGTCATGCCAATCCTTACTCTCGCGATTTTTGCAATATTTGCTGTAGTACTGATTCACGAAGCGCTCGCGATCCCCCCAAATGGTCTGCATGATTCCAGGCCAGGGATTGCGGATGCAGATGTTGCCGGCCTTTCCTGCGCCCGCGGCAATCGGTTCGTTGTTCTCGTCAAAAATAGTGGCGTAGATTCCGGGTAGTCCAGGCCCTGCGCTACCCGGC
The DNA here is from genome assembly GCA_963833875.1 of uncultured Acidobacteriaceae bacterium. GTDB lineage: Bacteria > Acidobacteriota > Terriglobia > Terriglobales > Acidobacteriaceae > Sulfotelmatobacter. Next base: position 2,662,529 of record CAWHZM010000004.1, on the reverse strand, counting down.
TTCATGGGATCGAGCGCAGGTTTGGTACTGCACAGGAAGCCTCCGTTTTCGGTTTGCCACCAGGTGTCGACGATTACCGCTTCACCTTTGCCCACGATATTGTGATACCAGCGCCAAACCTCCGGTTCGATGGGCTCGCCCACGGTGGTCATATGCTTGAAGTGATAGCTGTACTTGGAGGGTTCGTCGGGACCGGATTTGCGCAACATGCGGATCGCTGTGGGCGATGTGTGGAATATGTTGACGTCGAGACGCTCCGCAATTCGCCACACCCGGCCGGCGTCAGGGAACGTCGGCGCCCCTTCATAGAGGACGCTGGTAGCGGCTAGGGCGAGCGGCCCGTAGACGATGTAGGAGTGCCCGGTGATCCAGCCGATATCGGCCATGCACCAGTAGACGTCTTCGGGATGAATATCCTGGATATACTTGGATGTGCCGGCGACATAGGAGAGATAGCCGCCGGTGCGGTGCTGGCAGCCCTTGGGCTTTCCGGTGCTGCCGCTGGTATACATCAAGAACAGCGGGGCTTCGGCATCCATGGGAACGGGCGGCACGATTTCACCCGCGTATTTCGGTAGAATTTCGTCCACGAAAAAATCGCGGTCTTTTACGAACGGCGCCGCCGAGGCGTTCTTGCCGGAATGTCTTCGCCAGACCAGAACCTTGTCGACCGGCTGACCTTCTTTCTTGGCCTCCGCCAGCGCGATGTCAGCTCCGGCTTTGTGGTCGATCATCTTGCCGTTGCGGTAGTAGCCGTCCATGGTGATGAGGATCCGGCTACCAGAATCGGCCGCGCGCATGCCGCACGCTTCGCCGCTGAAGCCGCCGAATACCACGGAGTGAATCACCCCAAGCCGCGCGCAGGCCAGCATGGTAATGGGCAGTTCTGGCACCATCGGCATGTGGATGGTCACGCGATCTCCGCTCTTCAGTCCGCAGAAATCGCGCAGCAGGGCTGCGAACTCGTTCACTCGAACGTAGAGTTCGCGATACGTTACGGAAACGGGGGCTTCGGATTCAGGTTCGGGAACGAAGATGAGTGCGGCTTTGTTCTTGTATTTCGCAAGATGGCGGTCTATGCAGTTGTAGGAGGCGTTGAGTTTGCCGCCGACGAACCACTTCCAAAAAGGCGGATCGGCGGTGTCGAGGGTGGTATGCCAATACTCATCCCAATTCAGCAGATCGGCGTATTCGCGGAAGCATTCGGGGAAATGCTTCTCGCTGAAACGTTCCATGATGCCCGGATCGGTCAGGTTTGCCTGGCCTACAAACTTGGCGGGAGGATAAAAATATTCTTCCTCTCGCCAGTGAACCGCAATCTGGGCTTCGCTGGTCTCGATCACGGGCTTCTGCTTTTCAAGGGTCTGAGCCATGCCTGTCTACTCCTCTGCTGCTGTCGGCGCGGCGTCCATCATAAATGGTTCGAGAGAGCCATGGTGAGACAATCTCGGAAGTTGAAGCCAGGAGTCAACAAACGAAAGCGTCGGGAGTCGATGGTCCGTTTGAGTCGCTCCACCACCTGCCTTGAAAGGGCACGGCTCTGGAAGTGCCGTAGGAGTCGCTCTTTCAGCGCGGCTTTGAAGCCGCTGAGGCGATTCGTTTTCAAACTGATCCACCGCCCAGGAGCCGTATTTCTCCTGACCCCGGGGTTCGGGCAGTGTAAACTTCGTAAAATATGAAACTCTCGAAGCTGGAAAAATCCTACCGTGTCGAAAATGGAAAAAAGTTCCGGTTGAAAGACTGCGATCCCGCTGACACCGGGCACATTCACTCCGAGGAAGAAGCCCAGAAACACTTAGAGGAATACGTGGCGCACATGGAAGACTTGCAGGCCAAGCTTTATGCGCAGGATCGCTGGGCGCTGCTACTGATTTTTCAAGCCACGGATGCAGCTGGGAAAGATGGCACCATCAAGCATGTGATGTCGGGAGTGAATCCAGAGGGATGCCAGGTGTACTCGTTTAAAACTCCGTCCGACACTGAGTTGCAGCATGATTTTTTATGGCGGACTACGATCAAGTTGCCCGAGCGCGGGCACATCGGGATTTTCAATCGCTCCTATTACGAAGAAGTGCTGGTGGTGCGCGTCCATCCCGAGGTGCTGAAGAACGAGAAGTTGCCTCCTCAATTGGCGACGAAAGATATCTGGGAACAGCGTTTCGAGGATATCCACGCTTTCGAACGGCATATGGCGCGGAACGGGACGGTGATCCGCAAGTTTTTTCTCCATCTTTCCAAGAAGGAACAGAAGAAAAGATTTTTAGCGCGTCTGGATGAGCCGGAAAAGCACTGGAAGTTTTCCGAGGCGGATATTCGCGAGCGCGACCACTGGGATCAATATCAGGAAGCCTACGAAGATATGATCCGGCATACGGCCAGCAAACATGCGCCGTGGTATGTGGTGCCAGCCGACAATAAATGGTACACCCATCTGGTGGTTTCGGCGGCGATTGTGGAGGCTCTGGAAGAGCTTAAACTTTCCTATCCGAAGGTCGACGCAGCCAAGCTTAAGGAGATCAGGGCAGCCCGGAAGCTCCTGGCAAAGTAGGGGCACGGACGAAAGCACAGCTTTGACTCGACCTGACAAATTTGCTATTGCCGACGATTGATCTTATTCTTCCCGACGTAAAGCTACGAATGCTTTCGATTGAAAACGCCAGCTTATTCTCCTTTGGGGGCCGATCCGCAATGACCAGGTATAAGACCTTGTGCGCCTGCAATGTCAATAACAATTCGAAAATGCGTCTGCTTATAGCCTTAGCAGCCGTAGTTTTTCTGCTGGGGCAGGGCATGGGGCTAGCGCAGACTAAGCCAGAGCGCCAGTCGAAGGCGGCGAAGAGCGCGCAGTCGACGCCGACGACAGCCGCGAAGACAGAAGATCAAAAGAGTGGCGACAGCGATGCGGAAAAAGACGAGGACCCACTCTTCAAGGGAATGAAATACCGGCTGGTTGGGCCCTTCCGCGGTGGCCGGTCGCTCACGGCTGCGGGTATTCCGGGCGACCCGACTACTTATTATTTCGGCGCGACCGGCGGCGGAGTGTGGAAGTCCACCGATGGGGCAATGACCTGGTCGCCAGTGTTCGATAAAGAAGGGACGGGATCGATTGGAAGCCTGGCGGTCGCGAATTCCGATCACAATATTGTTTACGTAGGAACGGGGGAGGCTTGCATTCGCGGAGACATTTCGCAGGGGGACGGTGTTTATAAGTCCTTCGATGGTGGAAAGAATTGGAAGAATATTGGACTGCGCGATAGCCGGGCCATCGGCAAAGTCATCATCAATCCCAACAATCCGGACATCGTCTTTGTGGCGGCGCTAGGGCATCCTTATGGGCCGAACACGGAGCGGGGAATTTTCCGGACGACGGATGGCGGCAAGACATGGGAAAAAGTTTTGTACAAGGACGAGAACACCGGAGCAATCGACGTAGCCTTCGATCCGCATAATCCCAATATTGTTTTTGGCGCGTTGTGGCAAGCAAGGCGAAGTTCATGGGGCATGTCGAGCGGCGGGCCGGGAAGTGGACTCTATCGTTCAAATGACGGTGGAACGACGTGGAAGCACCTCAAAGAACATGGATTGCCAAAGGGGCCATATGGGCGCATTGGGATTGCGGTTGCGGCGAACTCCGATCGCATTTACGCATTGATTGAAGCCCACAATCCCGAGGGCGGCCTCTACCGGTCCGACGATGGGGGCGAGAGTTGGGACTTCGTGAATCCCAGCCACAGCTTATGGCAGCGGCCGTGGTATTACATGCATATCTTTGCCGACCCCAAAAACGAGAACGTGGTCTACATCATGGATGTGGATGCCTACAAATCGACCGACGGCGGGCATCTGTTTAATAAACTCAAAATCCCGCATGGCGATAACCACGGACTATGGATCGATCCGCAAAATACGCGGCGAATGATTGCTGCAGATGATGGGGGCGTGACGGTAACTCTAGATGGTGGGAAGAACTGGACACTGGAAGATAATCAGCCGACCGGGCAGTTGTATCACGTGATCACCGATAATGCCACGCCCTACCGGCTTTATGGCTCGCAGCAGGATAGTGGAAGCGTGGGCATCGTGAGCCGGAGCGACGACGGCTCGATTGACCGCTCGGACTGGCATGATGTGGGTGGAGGCGAGGCGGGATATATAGCGCCTTATCCGCCGGATCCGAACATCCTGTATGCGGCCGATTATCAGGGAAATATTACGCGCTATGACCGGCGCATTGGGCAGGTAAAGTCGATCTCCGAGCAACCTGAGTTATCGGATGCGCACGGGGCGGCAAATCTTGAGCATCGCTTTCAGTGGACGGCGCCGGTGCTGATTTCAGTGCACGATCCAAACACGCTCTATCACGGCGGAGAACGATTGTTTAAGACTACCGATGGCGGAGTTCACTGGGAGGCGATCAGTCCGGACCTGACGCGCAACGACAAGAGCAAGCAGAAAGTCTCCGGCGGAGAGATCACGCTGGACGATTCCGGAACTGAATATTACGACACGATATTCGCGCTGGCCGAGTCGCCGATCACGCAAGGTGTGCTGTGGGTGGGGACGGATGACGGCCTGATTCAAATTACGCGCGATGCAGGGAAGACCTGGACCAAAATCACGCCCAAGGATTTGCCGGAGTGGAGCCGAATCAGCCAGATTGATGCGTCGCCGCACGATGCCGGGACGGCTTATGTGGCGGTGGATCGCCATCAGAGCGACGATTTGAAACCCTATATTTATAAGACCGCCGATTACGGGGTGACGTGGACGAAACTGGAGAAGGGAATTCCGGATGGAGCCTTTGTCAGGGCGGTGCGGGAAGATCCGAAGAAACCCGGATTGTTATACGCGGCCACGGAGAACGGAGTGTTTGTTTCGTTCAACGACGGGGCGGATTGGCGGTCGCTGAAGCTGAATCTGCCTCCGGTTCCGGTTCACGATCTGGTGGTGAAAGACAACGATTTGGTGGTGGCGACGCATGGGCGGGCGTTCTGGATTCTCGATGACATTGGTCCCTTGCGGCAGTTTACGGAAGACGTGGCTAAAAAAGATGTTTATCTTTACACACCTGATCCGGCCTATCGGATTCAAGCTGAAGTGCAATCCGAGGAACATCCTACGCTTGAGTTGACGGGTGAAAATCCCCCGGCAGGGGCCGTGATTTATTTTTATCTTAAAGATGCTCCGAAGGAGCAGACGGAAACCAAGCTGGAGATTTTGGATTCCTCGGGGAAGGTAATTCGAAAATATTCGAGCGCGGAGACGGAACCGCTGGATGAGCCAGCAGGACCCGACGACAAGAAACCAGAAAAAGAGATCAAGCCGGAGGCTGGACTGAACCGGTTTGTTTGGGATCTGCGTTATGAAGAAGCGCGCCGGGTCCCAAGCTACTACTTGTGGGAATACAACGCTGGGGCAAAGGGGGCGGTGGCCGTACCGGGACTATATCAGGTGAGACTGACTGTAGGCGGGCAGAGCCAGGTGGCGCCGTTGGAGGTGAAACTCGATCCGCGGGTGAAAGTGAGCCAGGCCGATTTGACGCAGCAATTCACACTGCTGGAGCAGATTCACGACGAACTAAATCGGGTTTACGACGCGGTGAATCAGATCCAGGACGTGCGCTTGCAGTTGGCGGGCCTGAAACGGCGCTTGCCGGAGAATGCAAGCACGAAGGCGATTACGGAATCAGGCGATGAGTTGGAGAAGAAACTGATGGCGGTTCGCGACGAGTTCGTCAACCTGACAATTAGCGCGAACGAAGATTCTGTGGCATATCCGCCGCAGCTCGATGCCAGGCTGGCTTTTCTAGCGATGGGTGTGGGTAGCGCGGATGCGGCGCCTACCGCGGCGGAACAGCTTGAATTCGACAAGCTGAAGCGCCAGAGCGGCGAATTACTCGGCCGCTGGGACGATTTGCAGCGGCGGGATTTGGCGGCGTTCCAAAAGCTGACCGCGGAAGGAAGTTTGTCTACCGTGGTAGTACCTCCGGCGGGTAAGCCTGATGATGAGGAGAAATTGAATACCCACTGATGCGGTCGGGAGAATCTTACCAGAGGTCGCTTGCATTAAAGCTTTGAAGTTACTGAGTATTACTTCCGTGCCACTTCGATGGCACGCTTGTGCCTTGTGCGGCTGGCCGCTGGCTGCTAGTTTGCCGATAGTGATGCTGATCCTCCCCTGCGGTGACAACCGGATCAACTTTGAGGAGATTTATGAGGCTCATGCATCTGTGTTATGTGGCGGTGGGATTCGCGGTGGCACGTTGGATCTTTCGCCGGCAACCGGTAGCCGATCCGGTCAACCGTTTGCGCACCTCTGGTCTTCTATAAGCTTACGGTATGGGGAATCGGGCGCGTGCCCCGTTGCGCTTCCATTTTGTTAGCGCGCGCCCATTTTCAATCTCCCTTCACTCTCTCCGGAAGTGCTAGCACTTCGGTTTGCCCGAGTTATCTCTGTTTCGCCGCTAAACTCACTACAATCTTGGAAGGCTTCCTCTTCATAGAGCATCCCTGCATGCCTTCGTAACCTGCGCCGGTTACGTGCGGGGGCAATGGAGGAGGAAGGTTTTGACTGCGCTGCTGCCAAGCTTGTGAGCACACCAAAAGCAATCCGCCTGCTTCTGAATCTGCTTCTTAGCGGAATCATCTTCTTTCTCCTATCGTCGGGCGCCAAAGCACAGGATGATTCAAACGATGTTCCTCTTGGCGACCTCGCCCGAAGTCTGCGGACTAAAAAAGCCGCTCCCGCTGAAGTGGTTATCGATAACGACAATTTTTCTGAGGTCGTGGATGAGGCGGAGAAAAAGAAGGAGGCGGGATCCACGATGGTGTTCTCGCTTGAACCGGGGGGAAAAGATTTCCAGGTTTCTTCACCGGATGTAAGTTGCAGCTTTTCGTTCAGCGCGAAGGTCAGTTCGTTGCTTACCGACCCGGCCGCTCTGAATGAGCTGCCGCGAAGCGAACTGGCGAAGCTGGATGGTCCGGCGACGATCGATGGAGATAGCTTGCAAGTGTCCGTGCATAACGGAAGCTCATGGGATCTTCGCGAAGTGGTGATCGGACTGACGATCTTGCGACGCAGCGATAGTTCGGCTTCCGCTTACGGGCAGGCGCACCTCGTGCCTGCCGCGGCGACTGGGATAAACCATCAAGCGATGGAAGCGTTGCAGAAGCAGCCGGACACGACCGTACTGCTGAGAGTCAAAGGATCTGCTCCTCCGGCCACGACCGCTTTATTTAGAACGCAACTGAATTTCGCTTTATTCCCCGACCAGGAGTGGCACTGGGCGATTGTGAAAGCAAAGGGTATTGCGCCACAAAGTGCGTCTCCATCCACAGCGGCCGTACCAATCGAACCGGTCGTGCCATCACCCCACCCACCTCAGACGCGCTTGAACGCAGCGGCTAACTAAGCTGAGTCTGACCACGCGATTGTGGCAGCGCGATCGTAAAAGCAGGCAGGATCCTGCGTGTTAAACTGACCACAATTCCTGACGAGGGGTGGCTATGAAGTTTGGGGTCTTAATCTTTCCGGGCTCAAATTGCGACCACGATGCCTTTTGGACTGTGCAGCAGGTCATGAAGCAGCCGGTGACATTTCTGTGGCACGAATCGCACGATTTGGAAAACTGCGATGCGATCATTGTTCCCGGCGGGTTTGCCTACGGAGATTACCTGCGCACTGGTGCGATTGCGAAGTTCTCTCCGGTCATGGAGTCAGTTCGGCGCTTCGCTGCGGGCGGTGGTCTGGTGCTGGGGATTTGCAACGGGTTTCAGATCCTTTGCGAGGCGGGACTTTTGCCGGGCGCGCTGATGCGGAACACCGGCCTGAAGTATGTTTGCAAGCCAGTTCAGGTGCGTGTGGAGAATATTGCGACCCCATTTACCAACGCGTGCGGGCAGGGAGAAGTGTTGACAATTCCTATTGGCCATATGGAAGGGAACTATTTCTGCGATCCCGAAACCTTGGAGGAGTTACAGCGGGAAAACCGGATTGTATTCCGTTATTCGACCCTCCGGGGCGAGACTTCAGCCGCGGCGAATCCCAACGGATCCCTCGACAATATTGCAGGCATTTGCAGCGCAGGAGGGAATGTTGTCGGCATGATGCCCCATCCCGAGCGGTCGGCAGAGCCGGAACTCGGTTGCAGTGACGGAGTGAAAATCTTCCAGTCGATGGTAGGAGCGATGGCGGAGAGGTAAGCGATCGTGCCGCACCTTCGGCTGTTGCTAGTCTCTATATCCTGAGAAATATCATTTGATAATCCTGTGCTTACCTGTTAGTGTCTCGGGCGAGCGCTTCCCTAGTAGACCCCACGGAATTTAAAACGTTCGATCCATCTTAGGGAGGAGTGTGCCCATGACTTCGAAACAGATTCTTGACGCATTCTCGGAAACGCTGATGCAGGATGAACGCATCCTCAGTCCACGGGAACGCGAACTCTTGACGAGTGTGCTGCAAAATGCGCAGCAAGCGTCCGGTAATCCTCAAACCCAAAGCGCCGTAACCTCTGTAATCGCCCGCTCCATTGGAGAGACCGTTGCACAACGAGCGTTTACCTTGCTGGGCGGCACTATCGTCGAGCAGATTCTCGCCGGCAACCGAGGCTCGGCAGGCCTCTCCGACGCTTCTTCCATTCGCATGAAGTCGATACCACCCGGGCCGCAGCCGCCAAACGCACCCCAGCCCCCGAGTGGCCCACAACCCGCCAGGCCAGCCGATCAACCTGGGCCGCAGCCGCCGAATATAAGCTTTGCCCATCGTGGCGAGCCGGCTCAGCAAACCGTGCTCAGAGGTTCGGACGACAGCAACGTTGCGCTGCTGGATTCCCCACAGGTGGTTCGAGCACAATGCGTGGTTCTCGATGAGTTTCTGGCGCCGCAGGAAGTGGAAGAGCTGATTCGTTTCACTCTGGCGCGCGAAAAGGATTTCCGGACCAGCGAAGTCGTTTCGCCGAGTGGCGTTCCCGGTATGACCGATTACAATCATCGGCGCTCGCGGGTGCTTTGCGAGCTGGGAGCTCAGGAGGAGCTGATCTTGAAGCGGGTGCGTTCCGTGCTGCCCAGAATCCTCGATCAACTTGGGATGGAGGAGCTTCCGGTTAAGAGCTCAGAAGTGCAGATCACCGCGAGTAACGACGGCGATTTTTTTCTGGCGCATTGCGACGACTCGCGGGAAATCATTGCCTCGCGCCGCTTGACCTTCGTTTACTTCTTCCATCGCGAGCCGTGCCAGTTTCAGGGTGGAGAATTGCGGTTGCACGATTCGACAAGTGGAAGCGGTCACCCGATTGCCGCCGGCAGTTATCAGACAATCGTGCCGCAACAAAACCAGATCGTATTCTTCCCGTGTTCGACCCTGCATGAGATCACTCCAGTGCAGTGCCGGTCGCGGGCCTTCGCGGATAGCCGCTTTACGGTGAACGGATGGCTTCACCAGTAAGAGACTCGGCTTGGCTTGAATGGATGGAAAGGCTGATGGGGGCTGGATCGCGGCAGAGCCTTACCGCGAAGCTGCCCCCACAGCAATTCCATTGCCTGCTGGAGGAGTTGCCGTTGCACTTACTCCCACGGCGTGGAATTGAGTCGGCTCGCGAGTCGCCAGAGGCGTCGAAGTTTCTTTTCCTAAATCCAGAATGTTCGATTCTTTCCGCTGGCCAGGTTCCGGCGGAGCTGACAGATCGTAAAGATCTGTTAGACGGGTTTTGTCTGGAGAGCAGCATCGCGTGGGTGCGCGACCGATGCACTGGTTTCTTGCTTCCATTCTGGTTGGGGGCAAAGTGCGAAAGCATACTTTCGCAAATTCGAGCGGGAGAGGCTGTAGCAAAGGTGCACCCAGGGAGATCGCAAGATGCCCTAGAAAAGGCTGGGATTTTGATTCCGGCGGGTTATCAAGGTCAGAGGATCTCCGAATGGCAGGTTCTGGTCGAACGCGGGGCCGAGGCGTTTCGCCGAGGGAATTATTTCCCGCTCAGCAACCTGATACATCCGTTTCATATCGCGGCGCTCCGCCGTTACTATCGGGCTGCGATTCGTAGGGGATTGATCCGCTTGGGCGATGAACAGAGCCCGCGCCGCTATGTGGCTCACAACGAACTGGTCGCGCGTTATTTCCATCATCAGATTACAGGCGTCGTCAGTGCCATCGTAGGGGAGCCGGTCAAACCCTCCTACGTTTACCTGGCTTCCTATTTGAGTGGAGCCGAGTTAAAGAAGCACACAGACAGGGAGCAGTGTGAATTTAGCGTTACTTTATGCTTGGATTTTTCACCCGAACCGGAACAGGCGACTCCGTGGCCGATTCGCGTGGATATTCCAGAAGGACGGGTTGCGATCTATCAAGAGGTTGGCGATGGCCTGGTGTATCGGGGAACGCGCGTACCGCATTACCGGGGGGTTCTCGGGCAGGGATGCACTTCTACTTCGATGTTTTTCCACTATGTGCCTGCGGACTTTTCCGGACCTCTCGACTAGAACGCAAAATTATTGCAGGCCGGAGACGACGTAGAGGACCGACAAAACCTGATAGTAGCTATATGCGAACTGGGAGACATCACGATTTGCCACGATAGGGTGAATTTCTACGAGTCCAGCGGTCGTTTCAGGTTGCAAGTCTTGGACGAAGGTTTTTTGCCCGGTGGCGATGTCGATCTTATAAACCTTGGTTGGGATCTCGCCGGGATTGAATCCGTAAATGGCAGATCCGTCTTCCGACCACTGTATCGGAATAGATCCTGGTTCGAGGCCGGGAATCGTCCGCGAAGGGCCTCCCGTGAGCGAATAAATTGTGGGAACTGAATTGTTGTTAGCGATGATGTATCTCTCATCGGGCGAGACCAGGCCGCCGGTGACTCCATCAGGAGTAACTGGAGTCAACCGTCCTCCATTCAAATCGACAATGTAACAGCGCACTCCGCGACCTGGTTGGCTGCCGTTGATGGTTATTCTTTTGCCGTCCGCCAGAAAATGGGAGGTGCCGTTGTAAATTTTTTCTAGCCCGGTGACTGGAATGTCGCGCGCTTGACCTGCGCCGACGGGGTAAAGAGTAATCCGGCCCGGGCTGCCGGTAATAATCCCGATTGCCCACTGGCCATCCGGTGAAAGGTCGCCGGCGCTGCCTTCTCCGAGCTGGATTGGAGGAGTGCCGTCGGTCTTGCGAATTGCCACGACATAATTCGGACCGGCGGCTTCGCTTGCATCCTCGAATAAAACGGAGTTTCCATTGGGAGAGATAGCCTTGGCGACATCCCAGTCATGCCAAGAGATATCTAAAGCCTTGCCTCCGCGAAAAGAAGTTGCCAGAGCCAGGCGCTCGGCATCGATGCTCAACAGAACCCGGCCATCAGGAGCGATGTCTTGCACAGTGAGGCCGGCAGGAATGTTGAGCACGGTTCTGATCTTTCCCGCAAGGGTCGCCGCCATTAAATTACGGGTATAGCCGGTTCCGGCTGCGGTGAACCAAATCTCCTTGCCACCTGGGCTCCACGCCAGTCCATCCGCCGAGTCCCACTCCGGGGAGAGTGTTGTGACATGGCCAGCAAGATCGATCATGGCGACGTAGCCACGATCATCCCAAAGGGAAGGATGGTTTAGAAAAGCGATTCTATCGCCATGGGGTGAGAGCCGGAGGTGGCTGATCCATCCGTTGCTACGGTAAAGAGGGTGTCCGATGGGATATTCGATCTGATAGCGACCCTCGGCGCGGTGGACGATGGCCAACTCTCCTTTGTCGTCCCAATCGGCCCAGGGAACGTCCTGGAGAATTTCGCGAGGCGAACCTCCGGCCAACGGGGCGCGGGCCAGCGTACCTTTTTCGATTTCCAGGTGGGACATGTGCTTGCCGTGGAGCGCAAGAGCCAGTTCGCCGTTCCTGGAAATTGCCAGCAAGCTGGCGTCGGTAATGTTGAGTGGTTGCGTGAGAATGGAATCACCCACGGTAGAAAAAAGCTGTAGCGGTTTATTGTTCCACGCGGCTCCGTAAACGATGGAATGAAAATCTGCTGTAAAGCGGGCTGAGTATAGGCTTCCCTCTTCGAAAGTCACGCGCTGATAGGTGGGATTCACTAGATTGTTCTGGTGTTCCTGCCTTCCTACGAGTAAGAGAGTTGCAATGAGGAGCAAACCCGCGACCGCCCACGGCAAAAAATTGGTTTTCGACTTTCGAAGTCTGAGCTTGGTTGCGCGTTCGCCGGTGGAATTCGAAAGGGTTTCGAGCGCGAATCCCAAATCACGGGCTGATTGGAACCGCTTTTCCGGCTCCTTCTCCAGGCAATGACCAACGATCTGCCGGAGCGAATCAGGAATCCCGGGTTGTTGTAATTCGACCTCCGAGGGATTTTCCCTCAAGACTGCGGTGATAGTATCGACCTCAGTGTCGCGCCGGAAGGGACGGAGCCCGGTTAACATCTCGTACAGAATTCCACCCAGGCTGAAGATATCGCTGCGATGGTCAACTGGTTTACCTCTCAGTTGCTCCGGAGACATGTAAGCAACCGTGCCGATTAGCGCGCCATCTTTTGTAACCGTAGTCAGCTGTTCCACGGGGCGGATTGATTCTTCCGGAGAGGTTTGGAGCTTGGCTACTCCGAAGTCAAGGATCTTGGTCCGACCGTCGCTCGTGATAAATAGGTTTTCAGGCTTGAGGTCGCGGTGGACGATGCGACGTTCGTGGGCTGCGATCAATCCCTGGACGACCTGGAGGCAGTAGTCGATGGCGAGTTGAACCGGAAGTCGTCCCTCCTGCAATCTTTGGCGAAGAGTCTTGCCTTCGAGCAGTTCGCAAACGATGTAAGGAACACCGTCATCGAGGCCAACATCATAGACTGCGACGATGTTGGGATGATTGAGCGCAGCCGCGGCGCGGGACTCCACCTCGAAACGGCGAAGGTGATCGGCATTGCTGCTCGAGGAGGAACGGATGATCTTTAACGCGACGTCGCGCCCCAGTCGCTCGTCCCTGGCGCGAAAAACTTCGCCCATGGCACCGGCGCCGATTTGTTCCAGGATTCGGTAATGCCCTACAACGCGGCCCATGCGATCGGGATACCCTCGCAGGAATGTTAGGTGCGCCTGTCTCTTGCCGTCAATAACCGGGAAGTAAACGTGCCATTGCAGCGAAGGGCCGCCGAAAGCTTGCTCTGGCGTGCCTGGCTGTTTATTATCGAGGATGTATGGCGAGTGGAAAATCGATGCCGTGCTATAATTTCGTTTCGCCTGAAGATGCAACGAGGCAAGCCTGTGATTCCCTTACGGGCGAATCCCGCGCCAACCAAGATTTTTAGATACGAGGTCTAGCCATGTCCGGCCATTCTAAATGGGCCACAATCAAGCACAAGAAGGGCGCGCTTGACGCCAAGCGCGGTAAGATTTTTACCCGTCTGATTAAGGAAATAAGCATTGCCGCAAAGAACGGTGGGGGCGACCCGGATTCCAATCCGCGTCTCCGCGGTGCCATCTTGGCGGCCAAGTCTGAGAATATGCCTGCCGACAACATTAAGCGGGCCATTCAGCGTGGTACAGGCGAGTTGCCGGGTGCGACTTATGAAGAGTTCTCTCTCGAAGGCTATGGCCCGGGCGGCGTTGCCATCCTTCTCGATATAAACACCGACAACCGCAATCGCACGGTGAGTGAGATTCGTCACTGCTTTGGAAAAAACGGCGGCAACATGGCGGAAGCCGGAGCAGTTTCGTGGATGTTCCACAAGAAGGGTGACATCGTTATTCCGAAGAGTGCGGCGAAGGAAGACGATCTGATGAACATCGTTCTTGAGGCGGGCGGCGAAGATCTGCATGATGACGGCGAGAACTGGGAGATACTCACCGAGCCCTCGGCTTTTGAGACGGTCTTGGGAGCGGTGAAGAAAGCGGGCATAGAGCCTGCGTCTTCAAGCGTTGCCATGATTCCGCAGAACTACATCAAGCTGGAAGGTCAGGCTGCGAACACGATGATCCGGTTGATGGAAGCGCTGGAGGATCAAGACGACGTGCAGAATGTGCACTCCAACTTCGATATCGATCAGAAGTTGCTGGAAGAAGTAGCAGGCTGAACCTTCGAAGATTTATGCAGAGAGTAGCCGCCCTTGGGCGGCTCTTCTTTTTCGCACAGCTTATTTTTCCTCGCCAAACTTTTCAACATAGAAGTGGATAAGCTTGTGGAAAAGCGCCTTTGTATGACGGTAACTGCCTCAAGGAGAATTGGTTCAGCAGTTTGCACCGGACCGAGGGCTGGCACTTTCGTGGTGTAGAAGCGCGCATCGGAGAGTCTCATCTCTCCCTACTTTGAAACTTAGACTCGACAAACTTCTGGTGGATCGCGGATTGGTCCCGTCTCGTGAGCGGGCACAGGCATTGATTATTGCGGGAAAAGTATTGGTGAACGAACAAAAGGTAGAGAAGCCAGGTACCCAAGTTGCCGATGAGGCTCTGATTCGCCTTCTGGGCGATGATCTGAAGTATGTAAGCCGGGGCGGCCTAAAGCTGGAGCGTGCGCTTGCGCACTGGAAGATTGACGTAAGAAACAAGATTTGTTTTGACGTTGGCGCTTCGACGGGAGGATTTACCGATTGCCTGTTGCAGCACGGCGCCGCCAAGGTGATTGCGGTGGACACGGGCTACGGGCAGATGGACTTCGGGTTACGCCAGGATTCGCGTGTCCGCCTGCTGGAGAAAACGAATGCCCGTTTTCTAACCGCCGAGGCCGCAGGCGAAACCGCTGACCTGATTGTGGTGGACGTGGCATTCATTTCGGCAACTCTAGTTTTGCCAGCGGTGGTGAGCGCCGTTTTTCCATTGTCCCTCGATCAACGCGAAGGCAAGCAGATTATCGTTTTGGTTAAACCTCAATTCGAGGCAGGAAGGGAATTCGTTGGCAAGGGAGGCATTGTTCGGGACGAGGCGGCGCAGCTGGGTTCGATCGAGAAAGTAAAACATACGTTGATGGACCTGGGCTGCTCTCGTCTGGAAGTGATCGATTCGCCAATCCTGGGGACTGAAGGGAATCGTGAATTCTTGCTGCTCGGTGCGTACTGAGCTTTCCGCTGCAGCTCGAAGTGACTCATGAAAACCCCGTCCGAGACCGGCGGCAATTTCTGCAATTGAGGGTTTTCTCTAGGAATTCTGTACAATCTTCTTTCTTGACTGCCATGCCCATCTTGCCTTCTCCGGCCGCGCCGAAACTTGCGGCCATAATTTCTCGTCCCGGCCGCGAGCAGGTCGGCCGCATCATTCCTGATTTGCTGGCTTGGCTCCACAGCCATGGCTATAACGTTATTGTCGATCCGGAGACGGCCAAATATTGCAATTGCGAAGAGGAAGTGCCGCGCTCAGCCATGTCATCGAGGCCACTCGATTTGGTAGTCGTGCTTGGCGGCGATGGCACTCTGCTTTCGGCCGCCAGATCCACGGCGCCCATCGATGTTCCGCTGCTGGGCGTAAACCTGGGATCGCTGGGCTTCCTGACGGATGTTCCATTGTCATCCCTGTACCCGATGCTCGAACAGATTGTGCATGGGCGGGCGCCCGTGGAGCATCGCTCGCTGATGCAATGCGAACTGATCCGGGGCGATCAAGTCCTCAGCACCTATCTGGTATTCAATGACGCCGTGGTCAACAAAACAACACTGGCCAAACTCAATCATTACGAGCTTTTTGTCGACAAAGCATTTGTTTCAAGTTATCGAGCGGACGGAATGATTGTAGCCACTCCCACGGGATCGACCGCGTACTCGCTCTCTGCCGGCGGACCGGTACTGACGCCAAATGTAAACGCTTTTGTGATTACTCCGGTTGCGCCTCATTCTCTTACCCACCGGCCTTTAGTGGTGCCGGATACCGCGGTGATCGAGCTATTGCTGCGCAGCAATACGGAAGTTGCCTATCTGAGCCTGGATGGACAGCCCGGCCTGGACTTGCGGGATGGCGACCGGGTTTGTTGCCGCAAGTCGGAGCACAAAGTGAGTCTGGTTCGTACGGAGCGCGATTTTTTCCATGTGCTGCGCTCGAAGCTCAAGTGGGGAGAGATGTAGGAAATTGTTGATTAACGATTGATGATTAGCGAGTTTTCGATTGAAACCCGGGCCTCCCGTGCGGTTTCTCGATTAGGAATTGAAGAACAAGAGTGCTCAGGTTTCTAATTCGTCGGAATAGAGCGCAAGCAATTTCTCGCGCCGTCGAATGACCTTAGCGGCCTTTCCTCGCACTAGAATCTCCGCTGGCCTTGGGCGTGAATTGTAGTTCGAGGCCAGAGACATGCCATAGGCGCCAGCATCCAGGATAGCCAACAAGTCGCCCTCTTCCACGGGAGGCAACTCGCGATCCCTGGCGAAGAAATCTCCCGACTCGCACACCGGGCCAACCACGTCGACCATCTCGCTGCTGGTTCTGTGGCTTTTCCCCCGAGATCCCGAAATCATCACGGGCACAATCTCATGGTGAGCGGCGTATAACGAAGGGCGGATCAGATCGTTCATGCCCGCGTCGACCACCAGGAATCGCTTCCCATCATTCTCTTTTCGATAAACCACGGAAGTGATCAGCGCTCCAGAGGAACCCACAATCGCTCGCCCCGGCTCGAGAAGTAGATGCACATTCAGAGACCGCAAGGGCTTTGTAACTGCTTCAGCGTAGCGCGCGACGCTGGCGGTGAAGTCCGCATCTCTCGAGTGGTAATTAATTCCAAGTCCGCCGCCGATATCGACGAATTCTATTTTGTGGCTATCTTTGCGCAGGGTGCCCACCAGATCGGCAACTCGTTGGACAGCTTCTCCGAACGGAGAAACGTCGGTGATTTGCGATCCGATGTGGACGCTGACGCCGGCTACCCGGAGGCTTCGGCACTCGGCGGCTTTGGCATAGAGCTTTCGAGCTTCGCGAATGGGTACGCCGAACTTATGCTGGCGCAGGCCGGTCGATATGTAGGGATGCGTTTCGGCCGCCACGTCAGGATTGACGCGCAGGGCTATGGGCGCAATCTTCCGCAGGCGCCGAGCGCACTCCGCAAGGGAACTGAGTTCCGATTCGCTTTCCACATTGAATAAGAGAATCCCCGCCTTCAGGGCCGCGATCATCTCGTCGCGAGATTTTCCCACGCCGGAGAAGACCACGCGTTTGGCTGCGGTGCGCTCGGCAACCATCACGCGTTCAAGTTCTCCGCCGGAAACCACGTCGAACCCGCAGCCCTCCCGCGCCAGCAGGCGCAGGATGGTCAAGTTAGAGTTGGCTTTTACGGAGTAGCAGATGGTGTGCGAAACATTGCGGAATGCATTTTCAAACGAGGCGACACGCTTCAAAATTGCCGACGCGGAATAAACGTAGAGCGGCGTGCCATATTGTTCAGCCAGCTTGTGGAGCGACAATTCCTCACAGTGTAGGACAGAGTTGGTGGCGCGTGGGAGAATGCCGTGGCGGACCTTTCGATAGCGAAACTCCGGCCGAGCGAAGTCGCGTTTTCCCCGCGCTGTTGTTTCCGGACGCGGAATCACTTTGCTTTCTCGGAGCCGTCCGCCGGACCGGCTTTCACTTTGATCGCGACCACAGTCTGATCATCAAAGGTCTCAACGCCGGCGGAGTGTTCGGCGACAGCTTTGAAGAGCGACTCGACCACGCTGCTGGCCGGATTCGCCGCACATTCCTGCACGATTTTTTCCAGACGTCCGCGGCCGAACAATTCTCCCTTGCGGTTGCGGGCGTCGAGCATGCCGTCGCTGAAGAAGACGAACATGTCTCCGGGCTTCATCTTGAAGTGAAATTCATCATAGGTAGCGTCGTCGAACAAGCCAAGCGGGAGCCCGGTGGCCTCGATGATGTGGTTCTTTCCGGCATGCACATGGATGGGACGCGGCAAGCCAGAGTTGGAGACGACCAGGGTTCGATCTTCATCGTCCCACACGGCATAGATGAGGGAGACAAACTGTGCCTCGATGCGGCGCTCCGCCAGCGACAGATTCACCGCTCGCAACATTTCCCCGGGATCCGGTTCGATCGGGGCGTGGGAACGCAAAATCCCGCTGACCAGGGCCGCATAAATGGCTGCGGGCGCGCCTTTGCCACTTACGTCGCCGATCGCGATTCCAAGGCGAGAGAGAGAGTAGGGGATGAAATCGTAAAGATCGCCGCCGATGGCGCGCGCTGGCACAAATTTTGCCGCCAGCTCCAGGTGCGCTAAGCGAGGAAGCGTCTGCGGAAGCAAGCGCTGTTGCAACTCGCGTGCCAGGGATAAATCCCTTTCCAGACGCCGTTCCTGACGAGCGATTTCTTCATACAGACGGGCATTTTCGATTGCAATGGCCACCTGCGAAGCCAGGGTCATCATGGTGCGTTTATGGTCGTCGGTAAAAAAACCGCGGCGAGTGTGCTCCAAATCGAGCACGCCGATCACCTTGTCTTTGTAGATCAAGGGCACCGCCAGTTCGGAACGCGTCTCAGGATTACTCTGGATGTAGCGAGGGTCTTTGCTAACGTCGGGCACGAGCACCGCTTCCTTGGTCTGAGCGGCATAACCCACCAGGCCTCGCCCGAGCGGAACTTCGTGTTTAAGGTGAACATTTTCCTGGAAACGCAGGGAGAAGCGGTGCTGCAGCATCTCGCCGGAGGAATCCAGCAGCAAAATGCTGAATATCTGATAGTCGATGAGCTTTCTCAGAAGTTCGGCGACCCGGTTTAACAGCTCGTCGAGATTGAGAATCGAGGACAACTCGCGGGCAATTTCATTCAAAAGCACGAGAATCCGCGCCTGACGCTTGGTCCGCGTGTAAAGCTGGGCGTTTTCGATTCCGCTGGCAATCCTCGAGGCCACCAAGGTCAGCAGGCGGCTGTGTTCCTCGTTAAAGTAGCCGGGATCGCGAGCTTCAAGGTCCATCACACCGATGACCCGGTTCTTCGCGATGAGCGGGACAGCTAATTCCGAACGAACGTTCGGCACCGCCGCAATGTAAGCAGGATCGAGGGTCACATCATCTACGAGTACGGCATGCCTGAGTTCTGCGGCCTTGCCCGTCACACCCTCCCCAACCTTGATTCGGCCACCGTTGGGCAAGTCGGAGGGATAGCCCACCTGGAAGCGAAAGCGTAATTCCTGGGTTTTCTCGTTCAGCAAAAGAATGGCGAAAATTTCGTAATCGATGACCGTGCGCACCACCTCGGCGATACGGCGCAGGGTTGTATCCAGATCGAGCGAGGTTGCCAGAACATCGGACATCTCCAGCAACAGCGGTTCGACCTGCAACTGTTTTCCAGAATTGTTAAGAACAGAACCCATTGTGTGTTCCATGATAGCAGCGGCGCTTTGAGCACCGGATAACGAGTTGCAAGTATCGAGCCAACGATACCGGAGCGAGGCGGGCGGCCCTCACTCTCTTGGCACAATGCAGATGTCGGCCAGATTGCGGTAACGTTCCGCATAATCCAGGCCATAACCAACAACAAATTCGTCCGGAATCGTGAAACCTACATAATCGCCTTGGAGCGGCAGCTTGCGCCGGGAGGGCTTATCCAGCAGCGCTGCAATCTTCAGGGATTTGGGCTGATGCGCCAGCAATAATTTCTTGAGCACGGTCAGGGTCAGACCAGTATCAAGAATATCCTCGACGACGATCACATTCTTCCCCTGCATCGATTGATCGACGTCTTTGGTGAGCCTTACTTCGCCGGTGGAGTCCCACCCGCTTTGCAATTCCTGGGTTGGAGTCGGCCGGTTGCCGTAGCTGGAGACTCCGACGAAATCGAAGGTGGCGTCCAGATCTATCTGCCGGGCCAGATCGGCGAGAAAAATTGCGGAACCCTTTAATACGCCCACCAGGATGATTGGCTGTCCCGCGAAATCGCGTGTGATATCCGCGCCCAGCTCTGCTACTCGTTTCGTGATCTGATCGCGAGAGATCAGTACCTTGAGTTCTGTCATGGCGTTTCATATTAAACTAAAGTTGAGCTGCAGCCCACGCGGAATATGGGTGGGATCTTGTCGAGAATTGAAGCGGCCGGCAGCCGGAGCGAATAATGAACTTGAAAGGCATTCAGATTACGTGGCTCGGACATGCGACATTTCGGATTGAGACTCCGGGCGGCCAAACCATAATCATCGATCCCTGGGTTATGAATAATCCGGCGTGCCCGCCATCTGAGAAGAAAGTGAAGAAAGTAGACACCATGCTGATCACGCATGGGCACGGCGATCACATTGGCGATGCAGTCGAGATCGCCAAACAGCACGAACCAAAAGTTGTCGGCATCCCGGAGCTTTGCGGGTGGCTGGAAAAGAAGGGCGTGAAGAACATCGCCATGATGAACAAAGGCGGCACGCAAGAGGTTGGCGATATCAAAGTGACCATGGTGCATGCCGATCACTCCTGCGGTATTCAGGACGGTGACGAGCTGGTCTATGGCGGCGACGCATGCGGGTATGTGGTTGAGTTCGAGAATGGCGTAAAGCTCTATCATGCGGGCGATACCAATGTTTTCGGGGATATGGCCATCATCCGTGAGCTTTATGCGCCGGAAATCGCCATGATTCCGATTGGAGACCACTTCACCATGGGGCCTCGAGAGGCTGCCTATGCCTGCAGGTTGCTCAAAGCAAAGACGGTGGTTCCCATGCATTTTGCGACATTTCCCATGCTTACGGGAACGCCCAGCCAATTGCAAAGACTCGCTCCAGAGTTCAACGTGGTCACATTGAAGCCGGGAGTGACGGTGCGGGATTCTTTGGCCGCGTAGAGGAAAATAAGCCCGCTTGAACTTTGGGAAGCGCAGGCGGGTGTCGCTGTAACCGAATTGTGGTTCTCTTCCCGATCGCTCTTGTTTTTCCATTGCGCTCCGAGGTGCACATGCCAGCAATTAAACAGTTGAAACAGGAAAAACCGAATTGGCGACACTACGATCTGACTACCGCCGGGCCGGTGGATGATTATCTCTACTCCATGTTGCCCGAGCGCGATGAAGTACTTGCGGAGATGGAAGAATATGCCTCGAAGCACGATGTACCGATCGTTGGCCCCGCCGTGGCGCGGATACTCCAACAGCTTGCGCTGATGATCAATGCCAAGACAGTCTTTGAGTTAGGTTCGGCGATCGGATATTCCACAATCTGGTGGGCACAGGCAGTGGGCGAAAAAGGCCGGGTAATCTATACCGACGGCGACCCGAAAAACGCGGAACGCGCGCGTGGGTATTTCAACCGTGCCGGCGTTGCCAGCCGCATCAAGCTGCACACAGGCGATGCGCTCGAGTTTCTCTCCGAGCAGAAGGAGGAATTCGATATCATTTTCAACGACGTCGACAAAGAGGATTATCCGCGGGTGCTCCGCCTGGTATCGCCTCGCCTGCGCAAGGGAGGGTTGTTCATAACGGACAACGTTTTGTGGAGCGGACGAGTCGCTGAGAAAAATCCCAAGGAGTCGCTGACCAAGGCCATCCTTGATTTCAATCGACAGCTTTACGACTTGAAGGAGTTTTATACGACGATTCTGCCGATTCGCGATGGGCTGGCAGTGGCCCTGAAGAAGTGAAAAGTTGTACTAAATTGACTTCACGGGTATCGCCAGCAAATCGTCTACCAGCGCCACTTCTTTCTGCAAAAAAGGCTCGCCATACTTTACGCCCGCGAGTGCACCGTAATAGCGCGCCATTGAGTCTACACGTGCTCGAATCTCGTCATGGGCAGGGAACAAGTCTTTGCCGGCTTCCTGATCGCTAAACTGCGATTTGTAGGCCATTATGGAATTGAACTTGCCTTCGAACTGGTCGCTGATGTCGACCACAAAGGTCGGTCGCACGTCGTAATAAAGTGTCGCGTAGATGATTTTGAAGGGCCGATGAGGAGCTAAGGTATCTTTCGGCGGACTTCCGGTCTTGCCGCCAGGAATTGATTCATTGCCACCGGGCAGCTGCGAGCTGAGCGCTAACTTTCTCAATCCGGCCAGAAAGCATGCCTCATAACCCAAAACTGAAGTCGTGTAGTGATCGGGATGGCGGCCTTGCCAGTAGGGAAGAATTACCACTCGAGGCCGCGTCTCACGAATTACGGCGGCGACTTTCAGCCGGTTCTCCCAGGTATTTTCAACGCGGCCGTCGGGAATATCGAGCGCACGTCGCCAGTTCGCGCCAAGAATTTTCGCCGCATCCGCCGCTTCGCGCGCGCGATCTTCGGCGCTGCCGCGAGTGCCCATTTCTCCCTGAGTGAGGTCAAGAATGCCTGTGCGCTGCCCATGCTGAGCCGCCCTCAGAAGAGTTCCGCCGCAAGTTTGTTCCACGTCGTCACGATGGGCGGCAATTGCCAGAATGTCTAAAGAGGGGGGCGCTTGGTCAGTCAAGATCCCCCTGCTCGATGACCACATTCTCGCGCACGATCAGGCGATGCGCCGCCATTTCTTTGAGGGTGGGAAGAACCCGGTTCACGTGTTCATCGGTATCCACGAAGATAAGCACGATGGGGAGCTTGCCGCCTGCCTCGACCATGTGCGCGGTCTTCACCCGGTGGCGTCCCAGGAAGCCGGCAACGGCATGGAGTGCGGTTGCGGCATAGACATTCTCGGTTCGCAAATAGTTGAGAATTTCCATGCACAGCGGACGATGGTGCCACTGGTCAGCTTCGTTCAAATAAATTGTGACCTGCACAGCCATTCCGTTCGCCATTTTACACCGCCCTCGCCAGTGCCATGCCAGCGAGCGCTCCCGCGAGGCACAGCAAGTTATTGCTGAGAACGTTCGTTATCATCAGCCACCACTGGCCTTGCTCGAAATAGGCCATGGTTTCGAATGCGTAGCTGGAGAATGTAGTGAACGATCCGCAGAAGCCGATCACTACGAGCAGCCGCCAGCGGGGATC
This sequence comes from uncultured Acidobacteriaceae bacterium, assembly GCA_963833875.1. GTDB lineage: Bacteria > Acidobacteriota > Terriglobia > Terriglobales > Acidobacteriaceae > Sulfotelmatobacter. The sequence continues at coordinate 2,639,714 of CAWHZM010000004.1, read as the reverse complement.
GAGCAATACCCGCTCGGTGGTCCAGATCACGAAAAAGCCCACAATGAAGCTGCCGGCTATGTTGATGAAAAGCGTGCCGTAAGGAAAAACCGGGCCCAGTTCTTTGGCAGCGAAACGACTTAGGATATACCGCAAGTTGGCGCCGACGACGGCGGCGACGGATATGGCAAGAAAGTTCTTCAGCACAGAGTTCGCTCCTACAAATCGGTCGTTAGATTGTGTAGGAGTTATCAGCCCCAGCAAACAGCCGCCGGGCGGTTATGGCGAACTCCATCGCCTGTCTAATTTTTACCACGGATACAAGAAAACAGCCATTTGCAAGGCGCAGGCTCCAATCTTTCGTTACTTCTTTCGTTCGACTAAATAGCGCGCCAAGCTCGACAGTACCTCGGCCCGCTTTCCAAAGGTTTCCAGTTCCGCCAATGCGCTGCCTACCAACGCATCCGCCTTGCGCTCGGACCCTTCGACTCCGAACAACGCCGGGTAGGTTACTTTCTGGGCGGCTGTGTCTTTGCCTGCGGTCTTTCCCAATTGCTCAGACGTTTGGGTTACGTCGAGTATATCGTCGACGATCTGGAATGCCAGGCCGATCGCGCGTCCAAACGCTCGCAACTTTGTAACTTCGTCGTCCTTCGCGCCTGCGTAGATTCCGCCGCTCACCAGGCTGGCGGTGATCAGCGCCGCAGTCTTTGCGCGATGAATATATTCCAGCATCTCTGCGGTGGGCGGCGTATGTTCGGCTTCCAGATCCGCAACTTGCCCGCCGATCATGCCATCGACCGTCCCTGTACCTCGCGCGACGGCTTCGATGATCCGCACAAGGGCCTCTGGCGCGCATGGCAGCTGCGCTAAAACCTCATAGGCTTGCGTTTGCAAAGCGTCCCCTGCCAGGATCGCAATCGCATCGCCGAAGACTTTGTGGCAGGTCGGACGACCACGGCGAAGATCGTCATTATCAAGCGCCGGCAGGTCGTCGTGGATCAGCGAATACGTGTGCAGCATCTCCAAGGCTGCGCCTAACTCTTCGATTCCTCGGGGCAAAGATCCGGAGATCATGCGGCCGGCCTCCATGCACAAAACCGGACGGAGCCGCTTGCCGCCGGCAAACACGCTGTGGCGCATTGCCTTGTGGATGGATTGAGGATGCTGGCTCTCCGGCGGAATCAGGCGGTCGAGCGCCGCGTCGGTGAGCGCCTGGCCTTGTTCAAGAGTCTCCTGCAGCATGGAGCAGTGAGTATAACAAGGGCATGGATCGCGGAGCGCTGCGCAGGCGGAAATTTCGGAAAAGGGATTATCCAGGGTTAACTCGCAACAAGGTTAACCTTCAAAAGGTTCAGCCTTGAGCTTGCCATTTTTCTTCAACAAGATTTCGACCTTACCCTCTGCCTGCTCTAATTCTTTCCGGCATGCTGAAGATAAGTTCATCCCTTCCTCAAAAAGCGTCAGAGACATTTCTAAGGGAACGTCTCCCTTTTCCAATTCCTGAACTATTTTTTCTAAACGCTGCAGGCACTCTTCAAATTTGGCCAAGGGGTTTGCTCCAGCTGCTCATTTTAAATTCTAATCCGCAGTGGCGCGGCTCGTTCCCAGTGCCTCGAGCACATCCACGGCGGAACTATATCGGCCCTGGGGAGCACTGATCTGCGCTCCTTGCACGCTATGCCTCACAGCCAGCAGCATTTCGCGGGCAATGGCGACGCCCTCGCCTCGGGCGGCCTCTGGGGTCTGTGCTTTGGCCATGCGTTCCAAAATCGAATCGGGCACGGAAACCCGCAGTTCATTTTTCATAAATTCCGCGTTGCGCACGCTGACCAGGGGCCAAATTCCCGCGACCACCGGAATCCGGCAATGCTCAATACGCCGCAGGAAATTCTCCAGCAAACGGAGATCGAATACCGGCTGCGTAACCGCGTACTCCGCTCCGGCCGCCACTTTGTATTCGAAGCGGCGGATCTCCTCATCCAAATCCGTTAGTCCTGGATTCGCACCCACCCCAATCACAAATCCGGTTCCGGCCCCAATCGGATTTCCGCCCAGGTCCAGCCCCCGGTTGAGGTTGTGAACGATATTTACCAGACCGATCGCATCGACATCAAAAACCGCCGTGGCGTCAGGATAGTTGCCCATCTTTGGCGGATCGCCGGTGATACAGATCAGATTTTTTATGCCAACCGCTGCCGCTCCCAGCAGATCGCTCTGGATGCATAGCACATTTCGATCCCGGCAGGTGTAATGCAGGATGGCTTCAATTCCCACCTCACGCTGCATCAGCAACGAGAGCGCCTGATTGCTCATTCTCGCCGAAGCGCGTGGACTGTCGGGGATGTTGACCGCATCCACGCCGACCGATTTCAAGAAGCGTGTGCCCTCCAACTCTTTCGTAATGTCGGTTCCCTTGGGAGGAACGACCTCGACCATGGTGACGAACTCGCCCAGAGCAAGCTTGCGTCCCAGCTGGGATCGCTCCTGCAATGGTTGCGCAGGAACTGGCGGGGGCGCGGAAGCGCCTCCTCCCAGGTGAATGGAAGCTGTTTTAGCGCGGGCTTCGCCTGCGCGCAGCGCAGACTTCATCACACGCGTATAGTCCGGGGTGGTTCCGCAACAACCACCCACAATCCGCACTCCGGCGGCAACGAATTTTCGCGCGTAGCTGGCCATGTACTCCGGCGAGCACAGATAGATATTGCGGCCTTCTACCGAGCGCGGGATACCCGCATTCGGCTGCGCCGCAAGGGGCAGGGAAGTGAGAGCCCGCACCCGCTCGATCGCATCGAGCATCGCGACTGGACCTACGCTGCAATTGCACCCGATTACGTCTGCGCCCCAATCCTCCAGCCGCCGAGTGAACGTTTCCGGATCAGAGCCGTCCAGGCAATTGCCGTCTTCGTCGATCGTGACCTGCACCACCAGCGGCAACTTGCCACCCACGTCCTTAGCCGCGAGCATCGCCTGGTGCAGCTCCTCAAGGTAGCCAAATGTTTCCAGCATCAGCAGATCGACGCCAGCCTCGGCCAACGCTTCGATCTGCTCTCGAAAGGCCTGGCGCGCTTCCTCGAAGGAAGTTTTTCCCAGGGGCTCGATTCTTGTACCCAACGGGCCAACCGATCCTGCCACCCATACATCGAAGCTCTTGGCGGCTTCGCGAGCAAGCCGTGCTCCCGTTTTATTTATGTCACGGACTTTATCGGCCAGACTGTGCCGGGCGAGCCGGAAGGAGTTTGCGCCGAAGGTATTGGTTTCAATAATTTCCGCTCCCGCTTGCAGATAGTCGTGATGAATGGCACGAATCAAATCGGGCTGGGAAAGATTCAGCTCGTCATAGCACCGGTTGATGAAGATGCCTTTGGAGTAAAGCAGAGTTCCCATAGCCCCATCGCACAAAACCGGCGATTGCCTGACGCGTTCAAGAATGTTGTCCGCCATATGTGAGAGCATACAAGATGTCGCTGAGCGGGCGCAGGATTCGCCCCAAGTCCCATGCTTTAGGTTTATTGGGATCGATGCTGAAGAGGCCTTCTAAAGTTAAACTGAGGAAGCTCTGTTATAATCCGCTATTTCGCACTTAAATCTCTGGTTTTCCTGTAGTTAGGAGCCCGAAGTTTGAAGAAATTCGCTCTGTTGCTCTCCGTTCTGGTGCTCTCCAGCCTCGACTTGATCTCGTGTGGACGTGGCTCCGCCGCCAAGAACCCTCCCACTCCCAGTAACGTAACCGAGCGTGTATTTGTCTCGCAAAGCGCCTCCACTCCTACCGCGAGCGGTGGCCTGATAGTGGTAAACGGCTACGACGACACGCTGACCAGAAAAGAAATCAGCGCCGGCACCGCCCCTGGACTGATAGCGCTCGACCCCGGGCACGCCGTTGCCCTGGCGTTCGATTCCGTCACCAATAAAGTGGAGATAGTGAATACCGCCAAGGAAACAAACACTAACGCCATTCAGCTCCCAGGGCCGACCATCAGTATGGTGGAACCGACTTCCAGCGTTGCTTTCGCGGCCGTTCCAAACGTCGTACTCAATGGATCGTCCCCCGGAGCGGTGGTGGAAATGAATCTCACCAATGGCGGCATAACGGCTACGATTGGTGTGCCCGGAGCCCAGACCGTCGTCTCGAATCCGACAGGGACGCAGGTTCTGGCGTTCAGCAATGATTCGGATTCCGTTACGATTGTCTCGCCATCGCTGGTGAACAGCGGCAGCCCGGTGACCGCGACGGTGCCGGGATTTGACCGGCCAGTTTACGCGGTTTACAGCAGTGACGGCAGCACGGCTTACATTTTGAATTGTGGGGCGCAGTGCGGCGGCACGCAGGCTAGCGTGCAACTCATGAATTTCGGAACGACTCCACCCACCCCCGGAGCGCTGGTTGACGTGGATGCCGCCACCGTTGCGTATCTCAGCGGCACAACCCTCTATGTGGCAGGCACCTCTCCATCGACCTCGGACAATACCTGTACTGGCGAGACTACCGCAGCCACAATTTGCGGTCGTGTCGATGTCGTGAACCTGAGCTCGATGACTGTGACTGGCCGCGCGGTAATTACCGACGGTTATCACAACCGTATCGATTTGGGGCAGGATGGCCAGCTGTTTATCGGATCCCACACGTGCACGAATATTGGCAACGTGAATGACCCCAGCGGCGAAGTGCGGGGCTGCCTTTCAATCTACAACACGGCAAATGGCAGTGTTGTAATCCCTCCAGACAATGGCGACGTTACTGGCCTGCAGAGCTTCAGCCAGCGTCTAGTGGAATATGTTGCCGAGGGTGGCTATTTGCGGGTATACGACACGCAAACCGACACGTTGTTAGAAAATGTCCAATATATTCCAACCGGCACCATTGTGATCACGGGCATTGTTACGGACGTAAAAGCCATCGACTTCTTCTGAGATAACAAGCGCTCGCGGGAACCGGTGGTTTTAGGGTTGTAGCCCCAAATGGTGGGCAGCACTGGTTTGCACGGCCTGGGGTGTGAAGGGAAGCGTAAAAGTCGACCCTTCATACCAAGCCTTCCACTGATCCATATAAAACGGACTCAGAAAGTTGCCGCCCTGGCCAGTGACCGTGTTCAGCGTGGATTGATCTAGATCGGCCAGGTTCGCGGTAAAGCGCTCTGATGGCCCATGATGGCGCGTAACAGCCTTCACTGTGTAACCGCTCCCGGATTGTTGGTTCACCCCCGGTGCGGCCCATCTTCCCAGCAGAGGGATTTTTCCCAGTAGCGGATGTTCAATATCAACAAAGTTCACTACGCCCCACTGCCAGGACGTTAGGTCCTTTGGCGCGTCGGGGCCCTCTATCGCCGCTTCGACTGCCGCCGTGAGCAGTTCGTTATAGTTAGGATATTTTTCCGGAAGCCATCGCGTAGTTTGGTGCTGCATCACGTTTTGCAGCCACACCGATCGCATCTGCGACGTATACGACTTCCAGCTCTGCTGCTCGGGATTTTCCGCTGCAGGTCCCAGTCTGGGTTCGAGCAGCAGGCGCGTCAACTCTTCCTGAGACCGGACAGAAATCGTGGGTGCAGCCAAAGTGGCTAGCATTCGGCCATCCCAGTTACGCATTAAATCTGCCGCCTGTTTCGAGCGGGCGGAAGGTTTCGCGGCATGATCTACCGCATAGACAAACCGCTCGGCAGCCAACAGGTCGTTCTCCGAGTGAACGTCATTCTGCAGAGCGAGCATGTCGGAAGATGAAAATTTCCTTCCAGATTCCAGCGTGTGATAGATCCGGGCGGTTCGCCAGGGGGCTTCCCAGGATGCGCTGATCGAATAGGGATAATCGTCCGCCGCGATGCGGCCGTTCGCCGTGGCGAGGATCCCGGAGGGAGGGTTGTAAATATTCGGCAGTTTGTCGAAAGGAATGTAGCCAGTCCACTCATGGGCGTCATCGGCGCCGCTCACCGGCAGGCTGCCATCGCCGGTTGTTCGAATCGGCACGTGACCGGTGGCGTGATAGCCGATGTTTCCATCGACATCCGCATAGACCACATTCTGTCCCGGAGCGTCCAGCAGGGCGAAGGCTTTGCAGAAATCGCTCCAGTTTTGCGCCGTATCGACATCGAAGAATGGCATGTGCAGACCATCGTAGAGGGTCCAGCGCAATGCTACTTGTCGCGTCTCCCCGGGAATTAATTCGCTGATGACCGGGCCATGCCGGGTGATGGTCACGTCAACCGTCACATCAGGTTTTCCTTTGACGTGAATGACTTCCTCACGATGCTCCGGCGGGAGCCAGCCTTGCGGTGTTTGATAAAGACCTTGCGCGTTGAAGTTCTCGATATAGGCATCGGCAACGGTAGGGCCAACGTTGGTGAATCCCCAGGCGACGCGTTGATTGTGGCCGACAATCACAAAGGGCACTCCAGGGAGCGTTACACCCGCCACATCTATGCCAGCGGCCTTCAAGTGCGCTTCATACCAGAGGTTCGGCATCTGGTGGCCCAGATGCATATCGTTGGAGAGCAGCGGCTTGCCGGTGACGGTGTGAGCTCCAGAAATGACCCAATCGTTCGATCCATTCACCGCTTCCGGCGCATCCTGCGCCCAGATGGCCACTGGCAAACCGCCCTGGGTTACCGCGTTATCGGGACCGTCGTCGTCATCCTCGTCGTCCTCATCATTGGTGTCGTCATGATCTTTCTGATCGCCGATATTGTCCCGCATCACGGTAGGCGGCCGATCATGCCACGAACGATTTACGTACAAATCCGCAGTCAGCTCTGGCCCCAGCTTCGCCAGAATCTTTTCCCGGCTCATGGTCTCTTGGAACGTATAGAAATTGAGGTCTTTCACCATTTGGTTGGCGATGACGATGGAGTCTTCCGCTTGCCAAAGTTTTGGCCGGTATTGCAGGATACGAAACTCGATGGGAAGGCTTTTTCCATGGTCGCGGACGAATGCATTTACCCCATTCGCATAAGCGTCAAGATAAGCGCGGTCGCGCTGGCTTGCCAGCCCAAGAGATTTCTTTGCCGCGGCCCGAAGTCCAAGAATTCGCTGCGCGCGATCAATCTTGAGTAGATCGGGGCCCAAAATCTCGGCCAGTTCTCCCGCCCCGAAACGGCGCATCACATCCATTTGCCAAAGTCGGTCTTGCGCGGTTACGTATCCTTGAGCGAAAAATAAATCCGCAAGATTCGCGGCTTCGATGCTGGGAACCCCGTGCGCATCCCTTACTACATCTACCGGCGAGGACAATCCCTTTACTATTGCGCTTCCATCGAGCTGAGGCAATGCGGAACGCACGGCCAAGTAGGCGTATGCGATCAGACACGCAATTGTGACCGTCAAGATCAAGGCACATATTAAAAAAATGCCCCGCCCAGTTGAACGCCGCGAAGCGGAAACTCCGGTGGAAGGGAAGCTGCTCATGTGCCACTAGATTTTAGGTGCAGATGCCCACGCGGCACAAACGGCGCCGAGCGAAAGTCTTGTGCCGCGAATTGACGACGCCGCGTTAAGGAGTCTGAATGGGCGCCGACCTGCCGGGAAAGACGAATTTCATTTTCAAGATTGCCGATGCTATCCTGACGTTTCATGCTGCAGAAGCGCATCGATGACCGGCCGTCCATATCGCGCGAGATGGTGCGCGAGGCTCAGGAAATCCTGCACCAGCATTTGAAGCGTGTCGGCCTGAAGCAAACGGCGCAGCGGGACACTATTTTGCGCTCCTTTCTGGAAACTCGGGACCATCTTTCCACGGACGAGCTGCACCGTCTTGTGCAGAAAAAGGACGCGGGAATTGGCTATACCACGGTTTACCGCACTCTCAAGCTGCTCGCGGAATGCGGACTGGCCAGCGAAGTCGCCTTCCACGACGGCATCGCGCGCTACGAGCATCAGTACAATCGCCGCAGTCACCACCACATGGTTTGCACCGAGTGCGGCAGCTCGGTAGAGTTTTTTTCCCATGACGTCGACCAACTGGAGAAAGAGATAGGGCGACGCCACAATTACACGACCACCCGGCACACTTTTCAGATTTATGGCGTTTGCGAAGAGTGCCGGAAGGATTAAGTGCGTGGCCAGTATTTGGCGCCGTGCTGGAGTTGAGACCCTACAGCAGCTTGACCTCCAGCTGAGACGCAGGACCTGAAGATCTTCGGCACGAAGGCACGGCACGAAGGGACTGCTCCGCCGCCAGCGGCACGTTACCTGTTAAAGTGGAAAGAGAAATTCCTGGGCGACCGACGCGACCCGGAGGATGGAATTGTCTTGAAGCGTGGGAAACCGGGCGCCGAATCCAGGGTTTACCAAGGCTGGGTATCGGCAGAATTATGGAGACCGTTTGCAGGGTATGGGCTGCCCACAGCAATACCGCTGGCATTGCCTTTGAACCCTCAATCCACTGAATCTGGAGCCGTCAATCATTTGAAACTGAGCTTTTCAACGCGAGTAGGCCTGCTGTTCCTGTCGATCCTATCCTTTGCGGCCATCTGCGCCGCCCAAAGCCCCCAACAGTCTCAAACATCGGAGCCTGCCCCGTCCACCCAGTCGGGCGCTGCCAGTTCTTCGAAGCAGGATAAATCCGTAGATGCGAGCGCCCCGGTTAAGCAAGATACAAAAAAGGCCAAAGACGACCGGATGTTTTACGTGATGCCCAACTACCTCACGGTAGATAGTGCATCGCAAGCGAAACCACTTTCACGGAAAGAAAAATTCGCCATCGCCGCTAAGGGTTCTTTTGACCCTTATGAGTTTACTGTTGTAGGGATTGTAGCGGGCATTCGCCAGGCGGAGAATTCTTCTCCGGGCTTCGGGCAGGGAGCTGAGGGATACGCCAAACGGTATGGAGCGGCCTTCGCCGATCAGGTGGATGGCAACATCATGGTGGGCGGACTTTACCCCTCGATCTTGAAGATTGATCCTCGCTATTTTCAATTGGGCAGGGGGTCGTTCGCGCACCGCTTTGGCTATGCGATCGACCGCATTTTCATCACCCGCACCGACTCGGGGCGTAGCGTGTTCAACCTTCCGGAGTTCGCCGGCAATGCAACCGCGATCGCCATTTCCAACGTTTATTATCCTGCAGCCGATCGCAGCTTTTCCTCGAGTCTGTCAGATTGGGGAACCCAAATGGGTCTGGACGCCCTGGGGAATGAGCTGAAGGAGTTTTGGCCCGATGTTCATCACTATTTGCAGAGAAGACACGAGCGCCACGTCGAGAAACAGCAGCAGAAATCATCTGACTAGCCTTTCCGGCTGATGTTCCGCTTCTGGCGGTTTCCGATCGCGGGGGTGCATCCAAAGCTCGTGCTAAACAATCCAACCCGGGAGACTGGCGGAATTGTTTTAAAGTTGACGTGCGCGGGCAAAATACGGGTCTGGGAGGATATTTGACAGCGATTCGATTGTTCTACGTGGCGACAGTGCTGGCCGCACTCTCGGCCCTGCCGTCGGTTCAAGCGCAGAATCTGGCGAAGGATGATTCTTCCGTGGTCACCGATCTCGCGCCGGTCACTGTCGCGCCCTCCGATGTCGCCTCAAACCAGGATTCATCGCAAACCGCAACCCAGGATGGAAAGTCATCCCCACCAAACGCGCCGACACCCGATGCCAACTCGTCAACCCCGAGTAAACCCGACGAAGAGTATGGCAAGCAAAACAAAAGAATTCTCTGGGTCATCCCCAATTACCGCGCGGTCAGCGCCAACACTCATCTCCCCCCGTTGAGTTTCAAGAGCGAACTCTGGTTGGCGACCCAGGATACCTTCGACTACTCCGATTTCATTTTCGTCGCCGGGCTTGCGGGCGTTGACATGGCGGGGAAGTCGCAGCCAAGCTTCGGCCAAGGCGCTGAAGGCTACGGCAAGTATTATTGGCACGTCTTTGTCGATGGTGCGATCGAGAATTACATGACCGAAGCGATCGTACCGGCACCGACCAAAGAAGACCCGAGGTATTACACCATGGGCAAAGGCGGATTCGCCAAGCGAACCGGTTATGCGGTAAGTCGCTTGTTTATCACCCGGACCAACTCGGGAGGGAGCACATTCAACCTATCGGAAATTGTGGGGGCCGGAGCGGCGGCGGGTATTGGCAATGCGTATTACCCAGCCGAACACAACCCCTGGGTGAAAACCTATCAACGCTGGGGAACGCAGGTAGGGCTCGACGGCGTGTTTAACGCTTTGAAGGAGTTCTGGCCTGACATCGATCACGCGGTATTTGGCGGGAAATTCTGATTCCGCTTTAGTGCGGAACTGGATTCCGATTCAGCAACAGTAGTTTGCGGGGGCACGGCTGCGGACACGTTAAAATAGAGGTACCTAAAAATCTAATCTCGAGGAAATACATGTCCGAACCCACATATGAAGAACTGAAGACTCGTCTCTCTCAACTGGAAAAAGAAGTTGAAACCAAAAAACGCAGTGGCGACCTTATTTTTAAGGTAGGTGAGAAGGGTGGCGTCAGCGTTTATGGTTTAGGCCGCTTTCCGGTCACACTGTATTACGAACAGTGGAACCGCTTGCTGGGTGCGGCGAACGACATCAAGTCTTTCATGGAAGAAAATAAGTCGCGTCTTAAGCTGAAAGAATAACGGATGGATTGAGATCGATGCCTGCGCGTTCTGGCGGCCCAGCTTCTCGAAGGCGGCGAGGCAAAAGTATGAATATGGCGAACGAAATTTCCGGCTCGAGGACGTTCGGGCTATAATGACTTATACCGTGCCCAAATACTCTATTGTGGTTCCCCTGCACAATGAGCAGGAGAATGTAACCGACCTCTATGACCGCCTGAAGGTGGTGATGGAGAATGCCGGAGAGAGCTTTGAGATTGTGCTGGTGGACGATGGCTCCAGCGACCACACGTTCGCCATGCTGCGCGAAATTGCCGCAGTCGACAGCCGGGTCACGGTTGTTAAGCTCCGCCGCAACTTTGGACAAACTGCGGGACTAGCCGCAGGGTTCGATCACGCCCGCGGAGAATACATCATCGCCATGGACGGTGATCTGCAACACGATCCCACCGACATCCCGCTCTTCTTGGAGAAGATTGCCGCCGGATACGATATTGTCAGCGGCTGGCGGAAGGTACGCATCGATAATTTCTGGATGCGCCGCATCCCGTCACGAATCGCCAATTGGCTCATGGCCAAATTGAGCGGAGTGGATATTCACGATTTCGGCACTACCTTCAAAGCGTACCGGCGCGAGATTCTCGAGCAAGTTCCTCTTTATGGTGAACTGCACCGTTTTATTCCGGCACTCGCGTCGTGGTATGGGGCGTCGATTTGCGAAGTTCCCATCCGCAACGTGAATCGCGAGCGCGGGATTTCTCATTACGGCATTTCGCGCACTTTCCGCGTATTTTTTGACCTAATCACAATTCGTTTTTTGCTTCGTTATCTTTCCCGGCCTCTCCATTTCTTCGGAACTTTTGGCCTGCTCAGCATGCTGGGCGGAAGCGCAATTGTGGCGTGGCTGGGAATCGAGAAGTTCCTGCGACATGTCCACGTGATGGCTTCCCACGGCCCGTTAATGATGCTTGCTTTGGGCTTGCTGCTCGGCGGACTGAACCTGCTTGCCATTGGCCTGCTGGGCGAGATGCAGGTTCGTCATTATCACGAGCCCCGCCACCGGGCTCCCTACTCCGTGGACCGCGTTCTTCGTTCGCAGAACGAAGAACACAGTGTCTCGGAGTAGTTGTCGGATTTGCTGAGGGCCTGTCGACGGTCTTTACGTCTTCTCGATCGTTACTTTCTTCACGATCACATCCTTTGCTGGACGGTCCTGGCGGTTGCGCGCGACCTCTGAAATCTTCTTGACGACATCCTGCCCTTCAACGACCTCGCCGAAAATGGTGTGCTTTCCAGTGAGCCAGGTAGTAGGAGCCACAGTGATGAAGAATTGCGAGCCGTTGGTGTTGGGGCCGGCATTGGCCATCGCCAATAAGCCGGGCTTGTCCAGTTTGTATGGCGAACCCTTGGTTTCGTCTTCGAACTGGTAGCCGGGACCACCCATGCCGTTGCCTTGAGGGTCGCCCCCCTGGATCATAAAATCAGGAATTACGCGATGGAAAATAGTTCCATCGTAAAGACGATCTTTGGACTTCTTCCGCGTAGAAGGGTGCGTCCATTCGCGTTTGCCCTCAGCCAGTTCGACAAAGTTGGCCACGGTTTTGGGCGCTTCTTTTTCGAAGAGGCGAACGACGATGGTTCCTTCCGAGGTTTCAAGAGTTGCGTAAGTTCCCGCTGGATGACTCATCAATATTTCTCCTATGTATTAAATGACCTTCGATTCTACCAGCAGGCAAACCCTCGAGCCTCATGGGCCGCTTGTGGGGTTGAGATGTTCGTAGAAGAAATCGCGAGTTTCAATGGCGAGGCGCTTGCGTGCCTCCGGAGTCCGATAGGTGTGGCCGTCCTCGACCTTCACAAAATCCACCTCAATTCCCGCCTGCTTCAGTTTGTCGGCAAGCTCTTGCGCCTGAGCAATTGGTACCTCTCGATCCTGAGTGCCATGGAAAATCACGAAAGGAGCGGCTTGTTTTGAAACATGAAATACAGGCGATGCATCTCGCCATAGTCCAGGATGGTGAGCGTAGTCGCCGCCAAGAAATTTGGTTAGGAAGGCGTCGCCATCGGCGTCCCGATCCATCGTGAAATCAGTTGGTGCGTCAACTGAAACCACGGCCTGGACGGTGCTCGAATACTTCGAGAGCATGGGATCGGAGTTGTCGCGCGCGGGTTCCAAGCCCAACAGAGCGGCCATCTGCGCACCCGCAGAGTGACCAAAGGCGCCAATATGATCCGCATCAATATGGTACTTGGCGGCATTGGCGCGGATCCAGCGAACCGCTCGTTGCGCGTCATCGAGCTGTGCGGGCCAGGGATTCTTCGTGCCTTTCTCATTGCTCTGGAACAAGCGGTAATCAATGGAGAATGCGACGAACCCGGAACCGGCGAGAAACATGCCCATTCCGCGCATCGTGCCCTTGTCGAAACCACTCCAGCCTCCGCCGTGGATTAAGACGACGGCCGGATGCGGATCGCCGGAAGCCTGAGACAGTTCGCTCGGCTCGTAAACATCCAAAAATAGGCGCTGGCCGTCAACCGTGCCATAGGAAATATCCTGCTGAACGGAAACCCGCGAATCTCCATCCGAAGTTGCGACTTGCTGAACCGAGGGCGGCAGCGGATTTGTTCGCCTCGGTTGCGCTGCACTGGAGAAATGGATTCCAAAGATCGCAACACTAGCGAGCACGAAAAAACACCACGTTTTACTCATGGGTTCGCCGTCTAGCCTCCGGTGCAATACTCCCTCAAAACACGACGGTAGATTTACTGTTGGCTCGAAGGAGCAGTCGACATCGGGCTTGCGGCTTTTTTCGCTGGGGAAGTACGCTTCACTGGCGTCGACGACGCGCCGCGAACAATCTTGATGTGCAGAATCTTCACCGGACGGAAGGGACGATTATTCGTGGGGTCGGTTGCCATGGCCGCGATTTGTTTCACCAGCGCCACCGCCGCGTCATCGCACTGGCCGAAAATGGTGTAGTTCCCATTGAGATAGGTCTGGGGCGCTTCCGTGATGAAGAATTGCGAACCGTTGGTGTCCGGTCCCGCGTTGGCGTATGCCAGACGTCCAGCCCGATCGAATGTCAGATCGGACGAGACTTCGTTCTTGAACTTATACCCGGGATCGCCTGTTCCGTTGCCCGCAGGATCGCCGCCTTGAATCATAAAGCCGGGAATCACGCGGTGAAAAATGGTCCCATCGTAGAGCGGGACGCCATGTTTTACGGCGCCACTAGGAGCGGTCCAGTTTTTTGTCCCGCTGGCGAGTCCGATGAAGTTGGCGACACCGATGGGCGCTTTGTCCGGGAACAAAGTACAGTTCAGATTCCCGACCGAGGTCTCGATGATCGCCGTGGGTTGAGAAGGCGCAACGTGGTGAATGGGCGGCTTTGCTGGTGGCGCAGCCTGGGATGAAGTGGACTGAGCCCACGCGATTGTCGTGACTAAAAACACAATCGGAACTAAGAATGCCTCACGCATGATTGCTCCTGGAGATGTACAAATCGTACACAATAGTTTGACGTAACGTTGCATTGTACGACAGAGACAGCGCGAGGCTGAACTAAGGCTTCGACTGAGTCTGGAGTTGGCGGCTCACGGTCTCCACCTGCCGAAAGACACGCAGCAGATTTCCGCCCAGGATTTTTCTGATATCTTCCGCGCTATATCCGCGATCCAGCAAGGCCTGCGTAATTTTCGGCAAATCGGCAGCCGAATTCATTCCTTGCGGCGTAGCGCCGCTCACTCCATCGAAATCCGAGCCGAGCCCCACGTGTTCAATACCGGCAACTTTAGCGATGTGGTCGATGTGATCGATCAACACGCTAAACGGCGGCCGCGGAATCCTGGCCATCCACTCGCGCTCGATGCGGTCGACTTCAATGTAGTTGACAGGGTTGTCCTGGGCCCTCATCCCGTCAATGTACTTCTGGATCGCGGCCGCTTGATCCTTCGATTGCGCCTCGCTGGCTTTACGATAATTCTCGTCATCAAATCCTGAAAAAAAGTTTACCTGCACGACGCCCCCATTCTTGGCGACTGCGCGCAGCATGTCATCGGTCATGTTACGCGGCGCGTTCACCAGCGCTCGCGCCGAAGAGTGTGAAGCGATAACCGGGGCTTTCGTGGTGGCGATTGCATCCCAGAATGTCTTATCCGCCACGTGAGAGATATCGACCATCATGCCGAGACGGTTCATCTCCAACACGACCTGCTTACCAAAGTCGGTGAGGCCATTGTGGTGCTGGACTTTCGGGTCGTCGATGTCTCCCGAAGAGTCGGCCCACTCGTTGGTGTTCGACCAGGAAAGCGTCATGTAGCGGACGCCAAGGCGGTAGTAATCGCGCAGCAGATGCATGTCGTTCTCGATCGAATGTCCACCCTCGATGCCCATAAGCGCTGCGAGCTTATGTTCGCGATGGGCGCGCTGGATATCGGCGACCGAGAAGGCCATCATCATGCGGTCGGGATGATTCGCCGCTTGCTGGTAGACGGAATCGATCAGATCGAACGTATGCTGCGCGAAGTGGCCCTTATTAGTTTCAGGATCGACCCAGATGGAAAAGAACTCGGCTGCGAGGCCGCCGCGGCGAACTTTATCGAGGCTGAGATGACCGATATCGTTGGGATCGGTTGAACCGATGTCGAAACCTTCGTCAAGAAAGCGTTGTGGAGTGTCGGCGTGAGTGTCGACGACGATCGCAGAATGTTGGATGGCACGGGCGCGGGCTGTCACTTCCGGTCCCGAGTCTGACGACTGAGCGGCAGTATTAGCGGAGTTAATCAACAGCAACGCGAAGAGCAGAGCACAGAGACGGTTCATAGAGTTCGTTAAGGGCAGCCAACAATTCTATAGGGGCTGGCGCGTTGAAGGGAAGCGAGTCATCGGATCGCAGCTAACGCCCGCTCGACAGATCTCTCCAGAGGTTCGCCGGTGTCGATCGCGGTTTTGGGATGAATAATGGATTCGAAGCGGGATTTCAGTTCGAGGTAAAGTCCGAAGTTTCTATTTTCTGCGGGATGGTTTCCATCCGATTGATCTTCCAGTCGCTGCCTGGCGATTTCTTCAGAGCAGATGCATTCGAGGATCAACCCTCTCTGGTGAATTGCTTCGGCAGCGTGGAGAACGTTTTCGATCTGGTAACGGCGCGAAAAAGGTCGACCATCGAGAAAGATCATGCGCTCCGGATCTCGTCCCAAGAGATAGCTGGCGGTTTGCAGCATCAGTTGCATGCAGAAGTCATCCTGGCGCGCTGAATATTCGATCTCTTCGGGTGCGAAAAGCGCGTGCCGGAATTCGTCTTTGCTCAGAACCCGTCCGGAAGTCCGCGCAGCCAGTTCATACGCCAGAGTGCTTTTACCGGTTCCGGGAAGGCCTGCCATTAGAATGATCATCGAGCAATTAAAGCATGATCATTGCAATATCGTTAATTTAGGAGGCGGAAATGCCGTTGGTAAGAATTTCTTTGCGAGAGGGCAAGTCGGATGCATACAAAAAAGCTGTGGCGGATGGTGTGCACAAGGCATTGGTCGAAGGCGCCGATGTCCCCTCGCAGGATCGTTTTCAGGTCGTGACCGAGCATCCCGTGGGTGGATTGATTTATAACGCGTCCTACCTGGGAATTGAGCGCACGGATGACATTGTGTTGGTGCAGATAACTCTCTCAACGGGGCGCAAGTTGGCGCAGAAGAAAAAGCTGTTCAGACGCATGGCGGAGATATTGCAGAAGGATCCTGGGCTGCGACCGCAAGATCTGGTGATTAATCTGGTGGAAGTGGCCTGGGAGAACTGGTCGTTCGGCAACGGCGAAGCGCAATATACGTGATGGGCCGCCGCTATAACTATTCGGCGCGATTGTCGGCGGCGAGGGGCGCGACCTCGGGGCGCTCCACAGGGACGATATCCTGCGTCTCGC
Source organism: uncultured Acidobacteriaceae bacterium (assembly GCA_963833875.1). GTDB lineage: Bacteria > Acidobacteriota > Terriglobia > Terriglobales > Acidobacteriaceae > Sulfotelmatobacter. Next base: position 2,623,277 of record CAWHZM010000004.1, on the reverse strand, counting down.
GCCAGTTTGCGTAACGGCCAGAAACCATGATGTGGTAAACCCACTGATGGCGCTCCTCTTCCGGCTCAACCAGTCCCAGCGCCTTCATGTAGAAGAGGTAATGCTCCATCCAGTGAATCTGCTCGTTGGTCATACCGCGGCGCTGCAGGTCAACGGTAAGGCCAGCGAGATGAGAAGAAGCAGTGTCACCCTCGGGCGGGGCCGCGTTGCGATTGTGGCGGCGAAGTTTTTTCTGCAGCTTGACGGTACGCACCGCCGAATTTACCTGAATCTGCTGATGAAAACGGTTGTAGTAGGCCTGCGATAGATCCTGCACAAAGTCGCGAGTCCAGGGACGGCAAAAACGGCGCGAAGGATCAAGCCGGGGATCGAAGCGCAAGGTTTCGCCGGCGACGATCTCCTGCAGCGCGCCGCTGGCCTTCAGCGCTTCCAGTTCGTCGTCATCCTGTATGCGCGGCAACTCCATGCGATCGATTTCAGCATTCTGCGCCAGCAACGATTCGTGCGACGGGCGAAACATAGGATTCCAAAGCAGAGTCCAGTGCAGCAGACGGCGGCGCCGCACATGGTGGACGGCTCTGTGAATCCGGGTAGCGGTGGCGGCCCATAGCGTGCTGGAGATGCATGCAAGTGCGGCAAGCAGAATGAGTTGACGAAGCGTTCTTAATTTCAAGCCTTAATCCTGTAGAACTCTTTTTTGCTATGCGCAATGCGTCCGCCCATTCTAAGCCATGCTGTCAAGCCACCAAGTCCGTGGCGTGCAAAGCGGTTACTTAGGTGACCAATCCGGGTTTGCAAACTGGTTACCCGCGATTGTCGGACGATTTACAAAGCGCATGCACTGGATGTAGAAGCACGCGTAACACCATCTCCTTATGGAAGTTAGGGGTCACTCATGTCCTCCAAGCGCAGCCACTTAGCGCCATTTAGATACCCCGCGCGCCTACCCGGTTGTAGCCGAGTGACAGAAATCAGCGCCAAAAAACGTCAAATAAGGCTCACTTGTCGATTGCAAAGTCTTTCTTGGCTGGCGTTTGCTCAGATTACGTATTACCGGCGAAACAGATCGCCAACGGCTTGCTTCATGACCTCGCCACCCACCTCGGAGATCGCCCTAGTCAATGGAATGTCCTTGGGACAGACTTCCACACAGTTTTGCGCGTAGCCGCATTCCTGGATGCCACCATCACCCATTAGCGCCGCAAGCCGTTCGCGCTTGAGCGCCTGACCGGTGGGATGGGTGTTGAACAAGCGCACCTGCGCAATGGTCGCGGCGCCTACAAATCCAGTTTCCTCATTAAATTGCGGGCAAGCCTCCATACAGCAGCAGCAAGAGATACAACGGGAGAGCGGGTAGGCCTGTTCCTGCTGTTCTGGCATGACGCGTGGGCCGGGACCGAGAGCGTAGGTGCCGTCGATCGGAACCCAGGCTTTCACCGCCTTTAAGTTCTCGAAAATCACGTTTCGATCAGTGGCCAGATCGCGGACCACGGGAAACTTTGAGAACGGTTCAAGCTTCACCGGTTGTTCGAGATTGTCGATTAGCGCGGAGCAAGCCATGCGAGCACGCCCATTGATGAGCATGGCGCAGGAGCCGCAGACTTCTTCCAGACAGTTGGAATCGTAGGTGATGGGCGTGGTGGGGCGGCCCTCGCGCGTGACGGGATTGGCGGCAATCTCCATCAGTGAGGAGATCACGTTCATGCCCGGATGCCAGGCAAGTTCGAACTCTTCCCAGTAAGACTTGGCCGTGGGATTGTTCTGGCGCTTGATTTTCAAGATCACGGATTTATTGGAATCAGTCATTAGCCGTTAGCCTTTTAGACGCTGCTGCTTTCCCGAATCAAAGCCATATGCAAGAAAAAAACCGGGAAGGGCACGAGTTCCACTCGTGCCAGTTTAAGCTCAGATAGGGACGCGGCTTTCAGCCGCTGAGGTTCGCTCTTGAAGCCTGGACGACTCATGTCTCCGCCGGGAACTTACTTCGTAACCTTTTCGACGTTCCATCGGCGCAAATTGTTTGTCGTTGAAATCTATGTACGGATTTTCCTGAAGACGCTCTACCGGTATCGTCGCGAAGGCCGTTACAGGTTGCAGGCTTTCGTTGTCATGCCCGAACACGTTCATCTTTTGCTGACTCCGGGGAACGATGTAACGATCGAGCGAGCCATCCAACTGATCAAAGGCGCATACTCGCATGAACTCGGCGGCGTCATCGGTCGCGATCAAGAAATCTGGCAGCGCGGATTCACCGATCATCGGATTCGCAACGACATTGATTTCATACATCATCGAAATTACATTCATCGAAATCCAGTCGAACGCGGGATCGTGCCGACTCCTTCTGATTATCGCTATTGTTCCGCGTTCCCCGGATTCAAACTAGATTCGTGGCCCTCAGCGGCTGAAGCCGCGCGCCTAAGAGCATCTTAACTGGCACGAGTGGAACTCGTGCCCTTCCCGGTTTTCTCGAACCGCCATTCGTCGCCGTGCCTTGCCCGCTCAAACGCGCGCATTACTTCACCGCATCATACTTCCTAGGCCGCGGCGGAATCAGCGACACATCTACCGGCTCGTACTCGAACTTCGGCTCGTCGGCATCGGGGGCAAAATACGCTTTCGTCGTCTTCAGGAAATTCTTGTCGTCGCGCTCGGGAAAGTCGGGCTTGTAATGAGCGCCGCGTGATTCGTCGCGCAATTGCGCACCCTGTGCAATCACCCGAGCCAGTTGCAGCATATTATAAAGTTGCCGGGCGAAGATCACGCTGGTGTTGGCCCATTGCGAGCGGTCGCTTAAATTGACTTGCCGGAAGCGTTCCAGCAACTCGACCAGTCGGGCATCGGTCTGCTGCAAGTTCTTGTTATAGCGGATAACCGTGCAATCTTTCGTCATCAACTCGCCGAGTTCCTGCCATAAGCGGAACGGATTCTCCGTTCCTCGATTGTTCATGAGCAGGGAATTGCTCTCTTCCTGCTTTTTCTTTTCCGCCTCGAAAAATCCGTTGCCATCCGGAAGTGGTTGCAGGCCACGAGCGTAGTTCACTGCGTTTGGTCCGGCGACGCCCCCGCCATAGATGCAGGAAACCAGCGAGTTCGCACCCAGGCGATTGGCACCGTGATATTGATATTCCGCCTCACCCGCTGCGAAAATGCCGGGGATGTTGGTAGCCTGGTTGAAATCAACCCATAAGCCGCCCATGGTGTAGTGCATGCCGGGGAAAATCTTCATGGGCGTGTCGCGGGGATCGTCACCCACGAACTTCTCGTAGATTTCGAGAATGCCTTCCAGCTTGCGGTCGAGGGTTTTGCGGTCGATGTGGGTGAGATCGAGGTAAACCATCGGCTTACCGTCGATGCCAAGGTTGTACTCGAACACTACCTTGAAGATGGCTCGGGTGGCGATGTCGCGCGGAACCAGATTGCCGTACTTGGGGTACCACTCTTCCAGAAAATACCAGCGCTCGCCCTGAGGGATGGATTTAGGATCCCGATTGTCGCCGGGTTTCTTGGGAACCCAGACGCGCCCGCCTTCCCCCCGCGCTGATTCCGACATCAGGCGCAGCTTGTCATTACCGGGAATGCAGGTGGGGTGCACCTGAATGAATTCGCCGTTCGCGTAGTACGCACCTTGCTGGTAAAGCGCGGATTGCGCCGAGCCGGTACACACCACGGAGTTCGTCGACTTGCCAAAGATCGCGCCGTTGCCGCCGGTCGCGATGATAACGGCGTCGGCAGGGAAAGTGCGAACTTCCATGCTGCGCAAATCCATGGCGCAGATTCCGCGGCAGACGCGGTTTCCATCGAGCACGGCGGAGAGAAATTCCCAGTGCTCATACTTCTTTACTTTGCCTTCGGATTCATAGCGGCGGACCTGCTCATCGAGCGCATAGAGAAGCTGTTGTCCAGTGGTCGCACCCGCGAAGGCTGTGCGGTTATATAAAGTTCCGCCAAAGCGGCGGAAGTCCAACAGGCCCTCGGGCGTCCGATTGAAAGGCACGCCCATGCGATCGAGCAGATCGATGATGCCGGGGGCAGCCTCGCACATGTCCTTGACCGGAGGCTGGTTGGCCAGGAAATCGCCGCCATACACGGTGTCATCGAAGTGCTTCCAGGTGGAATCGCCTTCACCTTTCAAGTTCTTGGCGGCATTGATGCCGCCCTGCGCGCACACCGAATGCGATCGCTTCACCGGAACGATGGAAAAAAGATCGACAGTTGCCCCCATTTCGGCGATCTTGATCACCGCCGAAAGCCCGGCCAGGCCGCCGCCGATCACGATAATTCTCGGAGCTGCCATCTCTATTCCACCGGCTTTCCGGAACTTGCGGTCGCTGGGTTTGATCGCATCGCCGATGTGCCCGGTTCGTCGGATTGCAGTGGACGCGAACGGAACGAATAGAGGCTCGCCAGGCCCGCCCCGGTTAAGACAAAAAAGAATGCTATGCAGATAATCAGAAACCGCTTCCGGGCTTTGTCTCCCGAAACAATGCCCCACTTCGCACAGAACAACCAGATGCCATAGGCGAAGTGCCAGGAAGCCGCGATCAATCCCACCACATAAAACAAGAAAAACGCCGGCTGCAGCACTTCGGCCTGTACTTTTCCGAATGACGCGTTGGGAAACGCATGCAGGTCCACGCCGCTGAAGCGCATGGTGTATGTGTGCCAAAGGATGTAAACAAACGCGATGCCGCCGGTCCAGCGCTGGGCGGTGTACATCCAGTTCCCCGTCCAGGGATATTCGGCCGTGTTGCCGTCTCCGCGATACCAGATGTAGAAGCCGTAGAGCGCATGAAATGCGATGGGAAGCCAGATGCCGAAGAGCTCAAGGAAAAATACCAGCGGCAAGTTTGCCAGAAAACTTACCTGCCGCGCATAGGCATCCGGTCCGGTGATGGCGGTGGAATTGGAAATTAGAATGTGCTCGAAAAGAAATGCGCCGACGGGAACGATGCCGGAGAGGGAGTGGAGCCGCCGCAACCAGAAAGAGATGCCTTGCCCGGCGCGCAGGGGCGCAACCCGGTGGGTCGATCCGGCGGTCACAGCCGGAGCAGTTGAACTGGCCGATGCCACGAAAGCTCCTAATGAGTTCGAGTAGGGAAAAAGAACTTTCTATTATGTTGTCGCGTGGAAATGAAGTCAAGGCGGATGCCCGCTCGCCCAACCTTTTATTCGGGAAGAATCTGGATTGTGGGAATAGGATGAGAAGTTTATTCTTGCGCCGTGTCGGCCAGCCATTCTAAGAGATATCGAAACGCCTTTCCTCGATGGCTGTACAGCGACTTCTCCTCGGCGCTAAGTTCCGCGAAACTCTTGCCGATCTCCGGAAAATAAAAGAGCGGATCGTATCCGAAGCCGTTCGTACCACGCGGAGCATGGAGAATAACGCCTTCGGCGGACCCGCGAAAAGTCGCTAAAATTTCTCCATCTTTCGCGACAGCCAGCACGCATATAAATCTGCCCGTACGTTGCGAATGGGGAATGTCTGTCAATTCGCGTAACACGCGCGCATTATTGGCGTTGTCATCGGTGTTTGCATCGGCCTGTTCCGGCCTTTCCGCAGCATACCGTGCTGAGTGCACACCGGGGGCACCTTTCAACGCGTCAACTTCCAGTCCCGAATCGTCCGCCACCACCATCTGCCCGGGAACGTGGCGGCTGTACTGCTCTGCTTTCTTGCGGGCATTGGCCTCGCAGGTAAGTCCGTCTTCGACGACCGTAGGCAGGGAGGAGAATTCGGGGATGCCAGCAATCTCGACATGATGGCGCGATGCCGCTCCGGCGAAGTCACGCAGCTTTCCAGCGTTCGAGGTTGCGATCAGAATCTTTCGCATGTGTCATGAACTGCTTGCGGAAGCGGGGATGGCGGAATGCGGTAGCTTTAGTGAAGACCTTCTAAAGGCAAGCAGCACCAGTCCGACCGCTAGTATCGAAATCCAAGCCCCCGCCGTGCGGTCCCACGTGCGGGCAAAGGTGATGCGCACTTGGTTTACACCCGTCTTTACCGGAATCAGCATTTGCCCCGTGCCTTCGCGCGTATCAGCCGACACCCGGAGTCCGTTCACTTCCACCTGCCAAGCCGGATAGTTGAATAGATGTAAGACGAGTGTATCGGGGTCGGTCATATCCGCGGTGAACGCTTTGGTGGCAGCGGTCCATTGGAAAACGCGTATTGCCGCATGCGCCGATCCCCCGACCGTGACCCGCCTGGCATCTTTGTCCACCGTAGAAGGATCGGCCCCGGTGGGGGTGTATTCGTCCGTGCCTTCGTACCCCGCTCCGGTGGCCATGTTGTCCTGCATCTCGCGGAGATCGGAGATGTTGTCCCACCACGGTGCTTGGAAGTGGTGCCAGCTGAACCCGAGAACGCACAATGCCGCGACATAGAAGACGATGCGAGCGGGCCATCTTCGTATTCCTATCGCGGCCAGCAAACTGAACGGTACGCCCATGCAGAGCATCCAGCGCCAGGGAAACTGCATAAAGCGCAGCTTCGGGAGAACCGCCCAAAGTGGGTGGGAAATTGAGAGCATCATTACCATGCAGGCACTGGCCCAGATCACAAGCAGCCACCAAAGATTCTGACTACGAACCCGCCAACGCCGCGCACTCCACGCAGCTGCGATCGTCAAAAGGATTTCTGCGGTCGAGACCCAGGACATCACTCGATTGAAGGCATCATGATCCGCGTCGGCGGTATGGACAAAGAAAAAGTTGTCGAGGGGCCGCGCGCCCGGGGAAATCGCCTCGGCAATGTTCACCCACTTCTGCTCATAGACCGCCGGAAATAAATAAAAGGCTGCCAATGCCGCTCCAAGCGCGATGGCGGCAGTTCCGGTCAGCAAGATTCTCGGAGACTTGTCTTGCCACGCGAGCACTATTATCAATAGCGCCAGTGAGTAGTGGATCATCACCGCCGCCGGGGCGTTAACCAGCCACGCGGCCGCCAACAGCATTCCGAGCCAGAGGATTTTCCCGGAGTTCCGTTTCTCCTTCCGAACTAGTAACAGAACCAGTAGCGGCAGCAGGCAGCTAGCCAGCAATTCGGCAAATGCGCTTCGCCAGTAAACGATGACGAGGTGATAGGGATTCACTGCATACAAAACGGCCGCCAGCGTAGCATCTCCGCGGCTCAACCAGCGGCGCGCCAGGATAAACATTGAAGCACCGGCCGCCACCAGCGCAAGCCAGATGTAAATCTGTGAAACCACCACCCACGGAAAGACTGCGCTAAGGAGTGCTCCCAGTGTCCAGGATGCCGGAGGATAAAAGACGAACCGGGGCTCGCCATATCCGAAGTGCGCCAGCGCCGCCCAATGCGGGTAGAAGATTCCCTGCTTCCATTGCGATAGCACGTCGAGCCAGGAATACAAGTGAAACTCAACATCATGGCCGGAGGGGATACCGAGAAAGAAGAATGGGATCTCGACTGCAAATGCCGCTGCCGCGATGGCCATCAGCGGCAGGCCGATCAGCGAGTGAGTTGGCTGCGAACCGTCCGCGCTGGGCGATGCCGCTAGAAAGCTAGTCGTGCGGGATATAGTTCCGTTCTTCAGTCGCTCTCTCTGCTTCCCCTGCAATCGCACGACGTACATATTCGCACAAAAGCAGCGCCGGGATTAATAGCAGCGACGGGTTAATAGCGAATCGGGGGAGATCCTAAGAAAACCACGTCGAAGTCTTCACGATCCGTCCTCGATGGCAAACTTTTCATCCACCTTTAACTTTCCTGAAACCAGACTGCAACAGCGATTCTTTACTCTCACCTGCATAGGGGTGGAACAGACCACGGAGAAGCTAAGAACCCGAGGCCAAGAGACGGGGATCGGGTTTCTTGCTTCTCCGGTGTGGCTCGGTCTCGCCTCGGCCTCTCTCGCATACACCTGCTGTTCTCGCCCGCCTGCCTTCTGCCTGAGTGTCTCTTCCTGAAAACCTGCCAGCGTCCTCGCGATGAGAGGCTTGTCTGGAAAGGTGACTACAAGAATCCGGAGGCTTGACTGGGGCTATAGGACGAACCAAGGAGTTGACTACTGGGCGACGCTTTCGCCGGATCGCTGCTGGCGCAGCGCATGGAGAAAGTCGTCCTGTTGCATCGTGGTGCCAAGCCTTAACAGGTCAAGCAATGGGTCTTCCATTTCTCCGTCATTGCCTTCTCCGCTCGCATCCGAGTCAGGTTCAAATTGACTGACGTCCGCTTTGAGAGACTGCGGAGAGACGCTCAACTCCGGAGTCGACTGCGGACCGCTTTGCAGAAGGCTGATCAAATTGCCCACCTGTGCTCGTTGCTCCGCCGTCCTCGAAGGGAACTCCACTCCCATGCCGTAGGCTGGGTGAACCACGCGCACCATTCCCTCGGTGTGAACTTCCATATCTCCGCTTCGGAGGCACAGATCGACCAAGGCATGTTCTGGAAATGGCGAATCGGTTTCGAGATAACATCCGCCCAGACTTAAATCGGTAAGCTTGCAGTGTGGTACCGTTTCCTCCGGCCCGGCGCTATTCGCGGAAGCGGCAGCCTGCAACCACTCCTTCAGTTGAGCCTTAGCGGACTTCTCCATCTCGATAAAGCGAACCCCGGACTGGCCGTTCGGCTTGGCCCAAACCACCTGTCCTTGGGCGTTCATTTCTAGGGTCGATCCTGGCAACTGGAACCGCAAATTCAAAAGGGCGCCGGGAACCTGTGGTTCCGCAGTCAATACATCCAGGCCGGTCTCGCTGAGATCCAACAGGATTCCTTCGAGCTTGCATGTATTTGGCAGGCTGAGCTCAACTGCGGCCTGCACCGGGATACGGAAAGCCCGTCGGCGCTCGCGCGTCAAAAGGGCAATCACAGCGCGCAAGCCGGCGGCCGCACTTTCGTCGGAGAGCGGTTTGTAGAGCACAAAATGCGCCCCACTGCTGAGGATCTCCCGGGTTCTGGCACGAACCGCGACCAAGGCCACGGTGATGGGATTTGTGCCCGAGTTTAGCCTGCGCCCGCCTTCAAAGATTTCGGCGGCTGCTTTGGCATCTTCGAAGTCGATGATTAAGGCGTCGAATTTCTGCCGTTGGAGCCGCTCGATGGCCTCCGCCAAATCGCTGCAACGCTCCACGCCGATTCCCGAAGCCGTGAGAACACGGCTCAGGATCTCGGAGGCAGAATCGTCGGTAGAAACCAGCAGGGCGAGCAGGGTCATAACTTGATTCCTCGCGTAAGTTTGCGAGTCTACGGCCACCTCGGCGCCGTGGGGCGCGTCGCTTTGGAAGAGGATGCTCCCGAGTTGGACGCGCCGGCCTTAGCTGCCATGGCACCGCTGGACGATTCGTCCACTTCCATTAAGACAGCGTTATCATCGTCGTCGTTTTCCGCCAGCAAGGGAGCCACCTCGCGCAGCTTCTCCGCCGCTTGCTGGAGCATCTCGATTTGCTTTCCCAGTTGAGCGTACTTGGTCTGCTTCTGCCGCAACACCTCATGGATATCTTTCATACGACCCCCTGTGGAGACTGTATGAACGCAGCCCCCTTCGGGTCAACGCTAATAACCAAGTGAGGATTACCAGGGTAATGAGACTGCCTGGGAGGGGCGAGTCTCATTACCGAGAAAGCTGCGCAAAAAAGCGAAAGCCTCGCTAAGCGAGGCTTTCCTGAGGCGGATTCGGTTGAACCGTTAAGCGCGGAGTTTGCGATGCAAAATGCCAGCCAAGCCGACCAACCCTGTTCCCAGCAAACCGAGTGTGCCCGGCTCCGGAACCGAAGTCATAACGTTGGTGTCTCCGCTCGAGATTCTCGTTTTCCCGTCGAAGGGCATCTTGCCGGTATTAATCGTCAGCTGAGTCGTCGCGCCATAGACAGTCTGGCCGTTGTACCATGTTCCTGAAATCGCTCCCTGCAGGGTGTAGTCGTAGGAACCATTGGCCAGTTGGACCTCAGTCCAAGTCACCGGTCCGGTGAATGTTCCTTGAAAAAGAATGCCTTTTGGAAGGCCCTGGCTGCCATTGCTCAAAATGTCGAAGCTGCCGCCAGCCAGAAAACTAGCGCCGGTCTGCAGATTGCCGCCTGCCATCATTGCGCCCGTCGAGAAACTTAAGGTTCCCAAGCCGCCCTGAATTAGACCCATACCGTTGAAGCCAGACACATCAATAAGCTCCGAACCCTTGAGCGTAAACCCGCTCGCACTCCCGGAAAGGGTGCCACCGTGATTGCTGAAGTCCACTGAATTATCGGCAAATGCCGCCAATGGAAGTGCCATTGCAAGGAGAGCCATCCAAACGATCCGCTTCATATATCTTCCTCCTAAACTTGGGCTGAAAGGCGTTGATAATTGCTGTTGAATGGAGGACTGGGGCCTCCGTTATCGGCAGAGAGATACGACACCGGACTCCTCAATTGCACCCTTCGTACCAAACAGGGAAAAAACGTAACCCCGTGATTCAATGTTATTTAAGATGGCAACATTTTCTGCCAGCCAGTTTGATACTGCAAAGCGATGCATACTTATGCAAGCCATTTGCGTCCGTTTACACTAGGTTCACAATTGGCAGCACATGTTCCTCACACAAATCCATTTGGCATCGGAATCCTTGCATTGGTCGGAAGTCTACTTCACGGGCCGATGAGGATACAAGCATAGTCTGTAGTCGGTAGGGCAAGCCAAACGCCCTCACGATTACCGGCGGCTAGGAAAAGGGTGCAAGACTCCCCCTAGTTCCAGATATTCATTGGAGATAGCTGACGCCGGCGAATGCGGCGACATAGTCAGGGTAGGGCTTAACTAATTTGATCCATCCTGATCATTTCTCTGAGCCTGCGGGATAGATTCATTGCCAATGAGCGGTAAAAGCGCGAGGCCAGATGAGGGAAGAGTTCGAACAAGCTTTCCAGCGTTTGACGATCCACATAGAAAGCGTCGACTTCTTGCTGAGTCAGGACGCTCGCGCTGGCGGGCGCATCTTCCAGAAACGACATCTCGCCACAAATCTGGCCGGGGCCGATCGCAGTAGAGGAAGTTCTGGAAGAGATTTGCACTTTGGCTGTGCCCTTCAGCAAGAGATAAATGCCATTCGATTTCTTGGATCGCTGCACGAGCGTCTGGCCTTTGCTAAAGCTTACGCGAGTTGCCTTGTCGGCAATCAGCGCCCAATCATTCGCGGTGAGATAAATTAGTCCGTTCTTTGACGAGGAGAGAACGGACAATTCTTGTTCGATCACTTTGGGCATGGCTTATTAGGCTTGGGAGCAGACTCCGTTAGTCGATCACATCAATCACAGAGCATTAAGCCACAGAGACTAGAGAAGCTAAAGCCCAAGACTATCAGAAAGAATACCTATTTGAATGTGAACCCATTCCCACTACAAATCGAAGAATCTTGCTCGCCAACACGCAAAAGCCAAAGCGGCCGGAGAGACCGGGAGTTCGGAAAGAGAGGGAGGGCCTAGGCGTAAGGGCCTGCGGGTTTAATTTGAATGGTGCGCCCTGAGAGATTCGAACTCCCGACCTTCTGGTTCGTAGCCAGACGCTCTATCCAGCTGAGCTAAGGGCGCATTTCTTGATGGATGAGGTTGAAGTCGCTGATGAATTATATCGGAAGTTGGCTACGACTGGGGGCGCGGTTACGCCTCATTCCGGACGCGATCCTTCGCTGCAGAAGAAATCTCCCGGCCAGTGTTTAGCTACGGGATTTGCCTTAGAACGGCCACCGAAGCTTGATTCGGATTCTCTCTTGCCAGTAATTCTTTCCTGCACATGGGCATTTCCTACAACCTGCCGTGCAGGTGAATCTCTTGTTTTGAGCAGCTTATGGAGTGGCACGCTGTGTGCTTATACATTGACAGACGAAGTGGCGCGCAACGGGGCGCTCCAAAGATACTTCGGCCAGAGGTTCTCTTGAGCGCCCCTTGCATTTTTCCAAGCCAGAAGACCCTCCCCCGGTTCTTCCTTCTTTTTCGTCTTCATAGTGTCGTTGTACTTCCAACTTAAATGAACGCGAGTTGATCGAGCACATCAATTCCCGCCTGTCGCAAAAGTTTGGCTACCGCCTGCGGCTTCATTCGTGAAGCATCAAAACCCACCTTTACGCTCCGGTCCGTTTCGTTAAACTGCACTCCGCGAATTCCGTAAACCTCGCGCATTCCATCGATGGCCCGGAGTTCGGTCTCTCCCGGCGCCGCCCCGTAGCGGTAAACCACGTCTAGATAGGTCATTGAAATCCTCGGCTTAGTCATCGCCCGCTGCCTTCCGGGCTGAATCTAATATAGAACATGGTCCATCCAACCGCGTAGGCCGGAAATGCCGGCGCGCTTCTCTTTGGAGCTCGACGCCCTAAACCAGGGAGTAAAGTTAGACCGGGTTCCGACGCAACAGAATGTCAACCTCACCCTCCACTCTTGAACGCGATCTGGTTTGCGGGATGAATGTGAATCCCGCGACAGCAACGCACGTTCGCGATCATGCCGGGAAAAGATATTACTTCTGTTGCGCTTCCTGCGCGGAGAAGTTCAAGGTAGAGCCTGAGAAGTATCTCTCCACCTCGCCACCGGCAAAACAGTCTGGCTTGGTAATGCTTGCTCCTGCAAAGCCCGTGGTGGAAGCGAGTAACGCAGAGAGTCCTCAGCAGAAGGGGTCACCTGCGAGGCGAGCCTCCTACGTGTGCCCTATGTGCCCCAAAGTCCAGGAAAGCAAGCCCGGTGCCTGCCCCTCCTGCGGCATGGCGCTTGAGCCCGACATTCCCATTGCTTCCGCGCGAACCGAGTACACCTGCCCCATGCACCCGGAAATCGCGCGGACGGGACCGGGTTCCTGCCCCATCTGTGGGATGGCCCTTGAGCCTCGCACCGTCGCCGCTGCTTTAACGGAAGATAATCCCGAACTTCGCGACATGACGCGCCGCTTTTGGATCAGTTTGGCATTGACGGCGCCGCTGATGTTCCTCGCCATGGTGAGCATGTCTTCGGGACTTGGCCATGCCTTCCTTGGCGTGCCACCGCCTTGGGTGGAACTTGCGCTTTCAACCCCCGTCGTGCTCTGGGCCGGATGGCCGTTCTTTCAGCGTTTTTGGACCTCGCTGATCAATCGCAGCCCTAACATGTTCACGCTGATTGGCATGGGGACCGGCGTCGCATACGTGTACAGCCTAATCGCTACTGCCGCTCCGCAAGTCTTTCCCGGTTCGATGCGAGGCATGGGCGGATATCCCGATGTCTATTTTGAAGCCGCCGCAGCTATCACTACCCTGGTCCTGCTCGGGCAGGTTATGGAGTTGCGCGCGCGTAGCCGCACCAGCGCGGCCATTCGGGCCCTGCTCGACCTCAGCCCCAAGACCGCGCGACTGATCGATACGAACGGGACTGAGAAAGACATTCCTCTCGACCAAGTAAAGATCGGAGACCGTCTGCGGGTGCGCCCTGGAGAAAAAGTCCCGGTAGATGGCACCGTCCTGGAAGGGAACGGTTCAATCGACGAATCGGTAATCACCGGCGAATCCATGCCGGTCGCGAAGTCTCCGGATACTCGGGTGATCGGCGCAACCATCAATGGTTCCGGCTCGTTCATCATGCGGGCCGACCGTGTGGGCAGCGAGACGCTCCTGGCGCAAATCGTGCAAATGGTTGGCCAAGCCCAACGCAGCCGAGCTCCCATCCAACGTCTCGCCGATCGGGTCGCGAAATGGTTTGTGCCTCTCGTCGTCGGGATTGCCGTCGTCACCTTTTTTGCGTGGTTTTTCTTTGGCCCCCAGCCGCGCCTCGCCCATGCGCTGGTCAACGCCGTCGCCGTACTCATCATCGCGTGTCCATGTGCTTTGGGCTTAGCCACGCCGATGGCGGTGATGGTTGGCGTAGGCCGTGGAGCGCGGGCAGGAATTCTGGTTAAAAACGCTGAAGCGCTCGAAGTTCTGGAAAAAGTCGACACGCTGGTAATCGACAAGACCGGCACTCTTACCGAGGGGAAGCCGCGACTCTACAGCGTTTCCGAAGTTCTAGAAAAAGATCCAGAGCTATTGCGTCTGGCCGCCAGCTTGGAACGTGCCAGCGAACATCCTTTGGGAGCCGCAATCGTCGAAGCAGCGAATTTGCGCGGTCTGAAGTTGTCGGAGCCGCAGGAGTTCAGGTCCATCCCAGGGCGTGGTATTACCGGGATTGTTGACGGGAAAAACGTGGCAGTTGGCAACGGGCGCCTAATGGTCGATGTCGGAGCTTTGCAGAAGCCAGTTGTCGCTGCTGTGAGACCACTAGACGGAACGACGCTCTCTGTTGCCATCGACGGCAATTATGTCGGTAACCTGTCTGTCGCAGATCAACTGAAGTCGTCCACGCCCGATTCCATAAGAGAGCTCAAGACCGCAGGCCTTCACATCGTGATGCTCACCGGCGATAACAAGATCGTAGCGGCTTCCATTGCCAAGAAACTTGGCATCGACGAATTCGAGGCGGAAGTGTTGCCGGAAGGAAAACTGGAAATCGTCCGCAAGTTGCAAAAGCAGGGAAGAACCATCGCCATGGCCGGGGATGGCGTCAACGACGCGCCCGCTCTCGCGCAAGCCGACGTTGGCATCGCGATGGGCACCGGTACCGACGTTGCCATGGAAAGCGGCGGGATCACCCTGGTCAAGGGCGATCTCACTGGAATCATGCGTGCGCGCAACTTGAGCCGCGCAACCATGCGCAATATTCGGCAGAATCTTTTTTTTGCCTTCGTTTATAACGCCATCGGCGTGCCCATCGCCGCTGGAATTCTTTACCCATTCTTCGGACTGCTACTCAGCCCTATTTTTGCAGCCGCCGCCATGAGTTTCAGTTCGGTTTCTGTAATCACAAACGCGCTTCGTCTTCATAATGCGAAGTTGTAGGTAGAATCTCCTTTCAACAGGCGGGCGTTCACTAAGAATCCCAAACGAGGGCTGGCAGTGATCCGGATTACTAGTGGACGATCCGGCGATCAGCAGTTCTCCGTCTACAGCTTCCCTAGATATTCGAGAACGTCCGGCTCGGTCCAGTCCACTGCGCCAATGAACTTTCGGCGCACAACCCCATTTCGGTCGATCACATAAGTCTCCGGAAATTTAAACGTCCCATACAGCGAATTCGCCTTCTGGTCGCCATCCCGAACAGCCAGCAGATTCACATCATGGTCCCGGAGAAAGCGCTGATAGTTGCTCTGATCCACGTCAACGCTGACCGCTAATACCGTGACTCCGCGCTGCTTCATCATCTTCTGCATTTGCACCAGTGACGGCATCTCCTCGATGCAAGGCGGGCACCAGGTTGCCCAAAAATTCAGCACTACCACCTGGCCCTTCAGCTGACTTAATGTGACCGTACTGTTGGCGTCGTGTACCGTGAAGTCCGGAGCTGCCGTACCGATTCTCGCGGGCCTTGAACCGCTGTAGCATGCGACCAGGGTAAAGAGAATCAGAAGAAGAGAAGTTATGCTGAGAGAACGAAGTAAGCGTTGCACAACGCTATAATAATAGATTCCACGTATGCCCGCGAAGCTAGATGTCGCCTTGAAGAATCCGGTCATCTCTATCATCGTGCCCGCGCGCAACGAAGAAGCATCTCTGGAAACCTGCCTGAACTCTCTCATTGAGCAAACCGGGGTGGCGTTCGAAGTCATCGTAGTTGACGACCATTCGATTGATCATACTCGGGCCATCGCGGCGTCCTTTGCCAATTCGGCAGGGAATAGCAAAGTTCGCGTGATAGAGGCCGCACCGTTGCCCCCTGGCTGGACGGGGAAGAATAACGCCGTGACATCGGGAGTACGTGTTGCCCGCGGTGAGTGGTTTCTGTTCACCGATGCGGATACCGTTCATCTGCCTGGCTCGCTTGGTCGAGCCCTCAACGAGGCGCAATTCTATAAGGCATCCATGCTCTCCTATTCGCCCGAGCAGATTGTGAAGGGCTTTTGGGAGAAGGCGGTTATGCCAGTAATTTTCGCCGAGTTGGCAATCACGTTTCGCCCGTCTTTGGTAAGTGACCCAAATTCTCCGGCTGCAGCCGCGAACGGGCAATATATTCTCATCACCCGCGAAGCTTACGAGTCCGTCGGCGGACACTCCGCCATTGCCGCCCGCCTTCTGGAGGATGTCGCATTGGCCCGTCGGGTGAAGCAATCCGGTCGACCAATATTTTTCCGCTTCGCGCCCGATGCTGTCCGCACACGTATGTATCGTAGTTTTGCCCAACTTCGCGAAGGATGGACCAAGAATCTCGCACTCTTGTTTTCCTCCCCCGGCCGTCTTGCCGCCTTGCGCCTGACTGAATTTGTTCTGATCTTTGCCAGCCTCGTGATTGCTATGGTCGCGCTGCTGCGCGGGGAACTCCGCTCTGCCGCGATCGTGGCCATGCTCGCGACGATTTTATACGGACGATTCGTCGCGCGAATCCGCCGCGCGCATTTTTCTTGGGACGCAACTTTGCTGGCCATATTTGGCCTTCCCCTATTTTCCTATCTTCTCCTGCGATCCAAAATTGTTCACGGGCAGAAGTGCATTCCCTGGAAAGGCCGAACCTACTCGGAAGTAACCAGCCTATTGGCAACTGGCCGCTGACAACTTCTGCCTATGGTCTATCTAACCCGCAAAGCTGAATTTTCCGCCGCGCACCTTTATCACAATCCGGATTTCACCCCGGAGGAGAATCGCCGAGTGTTCGGTAAGTGCAACAACCCCAACGGTCATGGCCACAACTATGTGCTGGAGATCACGGTAAAAGGCGAAGTCGATCCGCGCTCGGGCTTTGTCGTGGACCTCAAGCAACTCAAGGAGATCATGAACCGCGAAGTTCTCGACGCCATGGATCACCGCTTCCTGAACAAAGAGGTTCCCGAGTTCCTGCACCAAATTCCGACCACCGAGAACATTGCCATTGTGATCTGGCAGCGGCTTGCGTCTAAATTAGCCAATGCCGCTCTGCATCGCGTGCGTGTGTATGAAACCCCTGATCTATTTGTTGATTTCTACGGCGAACTTTAATTTTCCTGATGGTGATGTAAGAGGGCAGTAAAGGGAAGTTGAGATGAAAGCCTACCTATCGCGCCGCTACCGGTTCTCCGCCTCTCACCGCCTGCATAGCGCGTCCATGTCTGCCGCCGAGAACCAATCGACTTATGGTAAGTGCAACAACCCCCATGGCCACGGGCATAATTACACCGTGGAAGTTACAGTCAGCGGAGCGGTTGATGGCCAAACCGGTATGGTTTGCAACTTGGAAGACCTGGACAGTTTCATGGAAAGGGAAGTGCTGGCGCGATACGACCAGGAGAATTTGAATACGCTACAGGAATTCGTTCAGGAAGTTCCTACCACGGAAAATCTTTGCATTCGGATTTACGATTTAGTGCACCGCGGATTCACCTATGCGCATCTTGAAAGGGTACGGCTGGAAGAGACCATGATGAATTCATTCGAGTATTGGGGTTCAGCGACGCCGTTATTCTGATTGGATTTGCAGGATGAATCCGCTACGCTCGATTGCTAACGGAAACCAAATGAAGCCCTTAACCGAACCCTCCACACTGACCAGCGCCAGTTTTGAAGAACTGGTTCAGGAAATGCTCGTCCGCCTGGGCGAAGATCCGCATCGCGAAGGCCTTCAGCAAACCCCGGAGCGAGTCCACAAGTCCATGCAATTTTTGACTCGCGGCTATACTGAAGACCCGGAAGCCCTGCTCAAAGGCGCGCTGTTTACCGTTTCCTACGACGAGATGGTTATCGTCAAAGATATCGAGATGTTCAGTCTCTGCGAACACCACATGCTACCGTTCTTCGGCAAGGTGCATGTCGCCTACATTCCGAATGGAAAAGTGATTGGCCTGAGCAAGCTACCACGGCTCATCGAAGTTTTCTCCCGCCGCTTGCAGATTCAAGAACGCCTCACAACCCAGATCGCGGAGACGATTCAGAAGGTAATTGAACCGCAGGGAGTCGGCGTGGTGATTGAAGCCCGGCACTTATGCATGATGATGCGTGGCGTGGAGAAGCAACATTCCGCCGCCGTCACGTCTTCCATGCTCGGATGTTTTCGGAATGAGCAGGAAACACGCCAGGAATTTTTATCTCTGATCAGACAGCGGCCTAACGGAATATAGTCGCTCGGTATTTCCGGAAAAGCGAGCCTACTCCGTCTGGCTTGGCTCCTTAGTGTTGTAGCCTGCTCCTCCGACCCGCATCTAGATTGCAACTCTCGCTTGGTTCCGGCTAAGATACGCCCGAACGAATTCCTCGGAGGAAATCTCCATGACCAAGATGCACCTCACCGCCGCTGTGTTCGTTGCGGTCGCGATTCTGCCCTTTCCGCTTCGCGCCCAAGACTCCGCAAAATCTATATCCGTTAAGCCGGCGGATTCACCGTCACAGGCCGTCCTGGCTGCGTGGAATGACATCGGCCGCAAGCTCATTGCCATGGCCGAAGACTTTCCGGAAGACAAATATGATTTCAAACCGGTTCCCGCCGAGCGTACTTTTGCGGAACAACTGCTGCACGCCGCCAACGCAAATTATTTTTTTACCAACCTTGCCATGAACAAGCCGGTTCCGACCGAAGAAAATCCCAAGCGATCC
Organism: uncultured Acidobacteriaceae bacterium; assembly: GCA_963833875.1. GTDB lineage: Bacteria > Acidobacteriota > Terriglobia > Terriglobales > Acidobacteriaceae > Sulfotelmatobacter. The sequence continues at coordinate 2,604,741 of CAWHZM010000004.1, read as the reverse complement.
GACTACAAAACCAAAACCGATGTAGTTGCGTTCGTAAAGAAGTCCTTCGCTGACGGAGCGGCCGCGATAAAGGCGAAGGGCGACAAAGGGATGTCCAACTTCATTGTCGATCCCTACGAGCACCAGCAAGTGCGCATTTCGGATGCGGCATACGGTTTCATCGAGCATTCCGGCGAACACTACGGACAACTCGTCGTCTATTACCGCGTCTCTGGCATGGTGCCCCCGGAGTCGCGTCCGAAGAAGTGAACTCATATTTCGGTCGGTCGGAACGTTAATTTTGGGGTTCGACCGAACCGATCTGGCTGCGTTCCGGTGGGCATGCGGGGGAGGACGAGAATCAGTAAGCCCAAGTTATTCCGGGATACAGACTGGGAACTCGATAAGCCCGGTAGGCGGTTGCGGTCGCGGGTGAAATGTCGAGTTTCCAGACGGTCTGTGGAGTCGAGCTTTGAGTCACTTCCTGAACCTCAGATGCAATGGTTGGGCCTGGCGGAACCAGCAAAGCATTCGCATCGAACTCGACATTGGTATTGGTCAGTTGATTGATGCTTCCTCCCCATGTTCCGTAATATCCAGGAGCATTTGCCCAGGCCAGGTCGGCGGTTGGCGGGCTCGTGCTTTCGTCCAGTTGAAAAACTGTAGCTCGCGAGTAACAGGCTGTAAAAGCAGGAGCAGCTCCGCAAAGGGTTCCATTGGCGTCGAGCGGGCGGTTGTCGCCATTGTCCCAAATCGCGAGGCTGGTCTGAGATCCGGTTTGGCTGATGAGAGAGGGGAAGTGCTGGAAGGAGAACCAGAGGCTGGGATCGTCTGTTGGAATGCCTGCCTGGGTTAAGGTGAAGTCGCCTTGGTAGCCGAGCTTCCAGAGAATGTCTCCCGCGCCGCCGCCGTTGTTGTAGTCGATCTTGAGCACCCACGACTGATGGCGCATAGAGAGAAGCAGGTTGCCGTCGGGCGTATAGACGAGCGCGTTGGCATGAGTCCAATCGGGCAAACCGTTCAGATGGCGGTTGACGTCGAGGTAATCGAAGCTATTCCACGCCCAAACAGGATTCCAGTTCTGGTCCAGGTCGATAATGCCATCTCCGACCACTCCGATGGTGCCCGGATATCCCGGAAGATTGGTGAAGCTCTTGGAGAAATTCGTAATAACAAGCAGATGGCCGTTGGCGAGCGGAACGAGATCGTGAGTATAGTTTTGTGGCACGAAATCGAATCCCGCCGCTTGCATTTCACCCCCTAGCGCAGCGGCACTCAATTCCCGGACGGTATTCCCCGCTAGATCGAGTTCGCGGATGAGCGTGGACGTTGGTCCCGAAAATTCCGAAAGCATGAGAATAATGTGCCCGTTGGGGAGAAACTTAAACATATATGGCGAGTTGGTTTTTCCCACGTCGTAATACCAGATCGGGTGGGCATCACGATCGGTGAAATAAGCAGGAATCCCCGCCGCGAATATGGTTATCATCTCTATTCCGGGATTCTCCGGAGAAGTTGCAGACGGGCTGGGACGGGTCACCGTGAGAGTTGGAAACGGCAACGCAGGTAAGGGGCCGGTGGCGAAGGTTATGTCGGAGCTGACCTCCGTCGCGCCGCTGGCGCATTGAATCTGTGACCGCATGTGGTATGTAGTGGATGCTCTCATGCCCGCCACTAGAATATTGGTCTGCCCATAGATCCCTGGAAGTGCGTTCCATCCGGTAGTCCTGCCATATGACATGTCGGGACCGAACTCCACCATGGCTTGTCCGGGACAGTCGGTCGCGACTGTGTATTGCGCAACCAGAGGATTCTGGGTTTTAGCGATCGACTGCAGGATTGCTGCGTTTCCGAAGCTTACGGACTGCCCTGTGCCCCCGCACGCTACCGTCGATGCGCAGTAGATCAAAATTGCTAATAGAAAACAATGTTGTACCTGAGCCCTTCGTTCCATGGCCTGTTTGTTCCCCCTCAGATGTGCGAGCTTGATGCGGTCCGCTGCGTCGTTCAACGGGGTGACGCAATCGAGATGCGGAATAGTAGCCCGGAATGGAAATCGCGTCAAAGGATTATTAGAACTTGCAACCTAATTCTTGGCATCGGTAACTTCTCGCCTTGCCATTCCTAATTTTGTGCGAGGGGCGACGTAAGGGCAGGCTTTACGGTGGCATGGGCAGGACTTGGCTTTGTCCCCGCCATCTTCTTAGCTGATGGAGCCGAGGCCGCCTTGGCGGCCATTTTTTTCTTGTTGAAGTCCCGAACGATTCGGGCTACATACGCCTTGGTTTCGTAGTATGGAGGTACGCCGTTGTACTGTTCAACCCGTTGCGGTCCGGCGTTATACGCGGCCAGGGCTTTCACCAGATCGAAGTTGTAGCGCTCCAGCAACAGACGAAGGTAGCGCGTTCCAGCTTCCACATTGGCTTTCGGATCGAAAGCATTTTGCACCCCCAGTTCGGAGGCGGTTTGCGGCATAAGCTGCATTAATCCCTGCGCGCCTTTTGGAGACACAGCCCGCATGTTGAAACCACTTTCGGCGCGGATGACGCTGGTGACGAGATCAGGATCCAGTCGATACGTACCGCTGGCGTCCGTCACCGCTTGATTCAGGTCGAAAGTTTGTGGCGCCGGAGTCGGCAATGGTTGCGAAACCGAACCGAGAGCAGGAACGTCCGGAACAGACTCGAAATGGTCGATTTCGGCCGTGGGAATATCGACAAAGCTGGATTGGTCTCCGTCAATGTAGAGCCGCGTGGTGGCTCCGAGATTTTGGCTGCGCTGATAGTGAATCGAGAATCCGTTGCGCAAGACGGCCGAGTCGCCTGCAAGGCATGGGATGGCCGCCAGAATTGCAACCGCAACGCCACATCCCGCGAATCGGAACAGTTGTTTCATCTGAGATTTAACAGACCGGAGCGCCAGGGCCGGATTCATTTCTAAGTATAAGATCCATGCGTCTTCAACTTCCGGTGACGCGCGCAATCGCCGCCGCTACCCCACAGTCATGGTTGCCACGCGTAACGCTCCAGCCGCGTTCCCGGAGCTCCGCGCAGGCATTCCCCATGATAACCGGATGGCCGGCGAACTCAAGCATTTCCACATCATTATGGTTGTCACCGATGGCCATGACCTCATCACGATCGTAACCCCGGTAGGCGGCCCAGCGCGCCAACGCATGGCCCTTGGAACAACCGGCATTTAAAACATCAATCATGGAGAGGTCGCGCTCCGGATATTCGGTGCGCAGCACCGTGATCCGGTTGCCCATGCCAGCCGCTTCGAGAGCCTTCAAGGCTTCCTCCATGCGGCTGGTTGAGCCGCAAAACATGGCTTGCACCGGATCAGTCACCAGCACGGATTCGATCGGAATCGTGAACTGAATGTACTCCATATTCTTTTCCAGCCAGCGGCGGATGCTGGCGTTCAGCTCATCAAGGCGCTCCAGAACAACTGCCCCCTTGGTTTCTTTGTCAAAGGTAAGAACGGTGTTACCGCGGAAGGCTTGCATGGCAGCGCACAGTTCCCGGCAAGTCTCGTGTGGCATCAGGTCACGGTGGAAGGTTTCGCCGGTAAGGGACCGCGTGATGGCGCCGTTCGAGCTAATGAGCCAGAAATCGAATCCCAGCTGCTTTGCGATGGGCATGGCGAAGGTGTGACGGCGTCCGGTGACCAGGACAACTTCGATCCCGGACGCATGCGCGCGCTGCAGAGCTGCAAGGTCCTCAGGAGAAATCTGAAACTGGGGATTGAGCAGAGTGCCGTCGATATCGGAGGCGATCAGTCGGATGGCTTGCGGCTTGAAAGGGCGAACTTCAGAAGCCGGCAGCTGAGTAGTTGGTTGCACTTCTTATTGTTACATATAGCCTTGGCATAACGGCCACGGTCTCTGGCACCAGGAGGCACGGGATCACCCTAGAGCTTCCTCGATTGTGGCGTGTTATATTTCGCTTCGCATGGGACTTCTTTTTCTTTTCTTTCACTGGTGGGGATTTCTACTGCAGGCGATCGCGATCGTGCATTTTATTCGCCGCCGTCCCGATACCTACTGGATTTTTATTATTTTATTTTTGGGCTGGATCGGAGCCGCAGTCTACATCGTCGCGGAAGTGATTCCCGACGCCAGCCTTTTGCGCGGTTCGTTTCAAGCGTTTCCCCGTCGTCGCCGGATTCGCGAGCTGGAGAGGGCGATCATGGATAATCCTTCGGCCGGAAACTACGAAGAGTTGGGATTGCTCTATCTGGATGATGGCGACTTCGCCAAGGCCCGGGGATGCTATGACCGGTCGATTTCGCAGCGTTCGGATTCGGCAGACCCGTTCTACCGCCGCGGCGTAGCCGAGGTCGAATTGGGTGACTTCGCTGCGGCGGTGCCGGACCTGGAGCGCGCCGTGGAAGCTGATCCAACCTACGACTTTCATCGCGCCGTAGGATTACTCGCGCACGCCTACGCGCAGACGGGACAGCCGGAAAAAGCGGCGAAGCTGTTCGAGCAGGCCACGAAGATTTCTACTAGTTCGGAAACTTACTACAATTACGCGTTATTCCTGCAGGCGCAGGGCCGAACAGATGAAGCGCGACAATGGCTTCAGAAGATCGTCGACAAGCGCGCCACCATGCCAGGATATCAACGCAGGCGCGAGCGCGGCTGGTTTCGCAAGGCCTATGCCATGATGGCGCGCTTGCGGCTGTAGATTGGAAAGCCAGCGAAGCAGTCCGCAGGACGTGCTAGCGGCGGCACGGCAGTCCTCCTAGGGTCCGGGAAGAGAAATCCAGTTCAAGTAATCGAGCGGAGTCTTCTCCCCTCGCTGCTTATCTAGCGGATGCCACATGCGTCAGGACATCGCCGGCGGTGATGCGTATGGTGCGAGCCGCTCGGCTTCCGCCTTAGCGCGGCCGAAATTCGATGTGGCTCCCAGTTCGAGGCAAGGGTGAAGATCGGGTCCACGCAGCCTAACTGCCGGGTCCGGTAAGGGCCGACATTTTAGAATTTGAAGCTAATAACGGTCGTCGGTGTTGATGTTAAAGCCCAGGATGGCGTTGACCTCGACCGGTTGCTCCCCGCGCCGGGCCGGGCGGAATTTCCAGTTGGGCAGCGCAGCGATAATTTTGGCCGTCATAGTGGCGGACCCTGGTTCAAGCACCTGCAGGTTTGTAAGGTTACCGGTGGCACTGAGTTTGCATTTAATTACCATGCGATTACGCGGCAACCCGGTGGGAAGATCGGTACGAATACGTTCCGGCCCGGTGAGGGCGCCAGCGCCGGCGTGGCCATTCGGATCGACTTCCGCAAACTGCATCACCACGGTGCCGACGCTAGTGTCAACGTATACAGTGTAGTTTTGCCCAGGGAGCCTTCCATAGAAGTCGAAAGCGCCGCCGGATCGCGAAGTAGCTACGATGGTGATAGCGGGGCCTTGATCTCCTTTCACCGAAGAGCGGCCGGGAAGCGTTGGGGCGCTGCTGTTGCCGGAATCAAAGCTCGGAAGATTGACCACCGTGCTTCCACCGCGAACATCGACGCCGGGCGCGGCGGGAATGCCATTGGGAGCGCTACCCGCTCCTCCGGCGCCAGGCGCAGGCGAAATTCCATTGCGGGCGCTGGAATCGGAACCGAGACCCGTTCCCGATCTTCCTGCCCCCGTTGCGGCTCCGGTTAGCCCGCTACCCGGACCGCTTCCATTGCCGATGCTGGACCCGCCACCGGATCCGCCAAGGCCGGGCTTGTCCCCACCTGAAGGCGATAATGCGAGCGATCCCTTTCCACCTTTTCCCGGCAATCCGGCGTTGGAGCCTGGATCCGCTGATAAAACTACTGCTGAGTTGTCCCCGCTTCCAGCCGATCCACTCGCAGGAGCGAGCGCCGAGCCGACGTCTCCGGGCCCGCCGCTTCCGTAGCCTTTTCTGCCCGTTCCCGAGAGGCCTGAACCTGTCCCCACGGAGGGAGGGGGCGGAACCACGTTTCCGCCCAGTAGATTTCCGTTTCCTGCACCGTTAGAGCCCCGGGACCCCGATCCCTGCCCGGAACCGGAAACCGACGGAGGTGGAGGAACGACATTCGATCCTCCGAGGGAAGACTCGCCGGAACGTCCGGAATAAGACCCGTTATTCGAACCGGCACCTGTAAATGATGGAGGCGGTCCGATCACGTTGGACGCTTCTTGTCCCGGAGCGCGCCCCGCGGACGATCCGCCAGAGCCTGTCTTGGAGGGTCCTAAAGCCGGCGGAGGCGGGACAACATTTGCCGAAGTTGCGCTGCCCAATCCCCCCGCGGAGTTGCGAGATGTTCCCGCTGTGCTCGCCGAGGAAACCGACGGCGGGGGCGGCACCACATCCTGCGTGCCAAAAAGCTTTCCGATGATGCTGCTGACGAACGATCCGTTAGCCGCCTGTGTCGGCGGAGGGGGAACCACTGTGGGAGATGCAGATTGGAGTCGGCCACTCTCCACTCGACGCAGCTCGCGCGCATCTGCGGAGGGCGGCGGCGCGACCACAGACGGCGACGGCATATTAAGTTTGGCTATGCGCTCGGAATCGCGCTCCGGAGCAGATACTGGCGGAGGCACCACCGCGACATTGTTCATTTCCACCCGCGAGGGAGAAACCTCGCGCTGTACCGTGGTCGGTGCAGGGGCAATCACGCTGCCTCTCAGCGCCGGCGCAGATCGCATCTGATCGCTTGAAATGCGGGTCGACGCGGGCGCAATCACTGTCGAGTTCAGTGCTGGCGCAGCACGACTCCGGTCGCGCGTCATATTAAGATTGGGTGCGGGCCCAATGATGCTGGCGTCGAGTTTCGGCGCGTAAAGTGTGTGCTCGGATTGCACGCTGGGCGCGGGCGGAACAATTGCCGAATTGAACGCAGGCGCAGACCGCGAATGGTTGGACAAGACTTCCGGCGCCGGAGGCACGATGGAAGTCAGGGTGAAGCCACGGCGCGATTGCTCGCGCGTGACATTCTCCGGAGGGGCAATCACGTTGGCTGGGAGATTCGGCCCGCTGAGGGAGGAGTGCAGGCCTTCTGTCGGAGGCGGTCCTGCTATGGGCCGCACTGATTTGAACTTGAGCAAGTTCGCCACAGCCCCGGTTGAGACAGGAAGCTTGAGGTTAGGCGCGTCCACAACTTGTTGCGCAAGCGCTACTCCTCGGGCAACGTGAATGGTCTGGCTCCGGTGATGGGCCTGTCGGCCTCCAGCGCGGCCCGATGCGCCTGACGAGGCTCCCCCAATGTCGTCCGTCCGAGGCAGTTCATCCGCGGAGTAATAGATCACTTCTTCCTGCTGAAGACGGGGAGCCGCATAAGGACGCAGCCGTTGAACCTCCCGCGGCAGAACAATCAAGACGAACAACAGGAATGCCTGCAGCAGGAACGATGCAATCATCCCCCGGTAGTGGTAGATCCCGAGCGGAGCTTCTCCCGCCAGTCGTCGGCCGGAACGGGAAAAGGCCGGCCCGATGGAAGTTTTGAATTCTTCCCAGCGCGGCGGCCATTCGACCAACAGCTTGGGGCCAGCGCGGAGGCGAGTGACAGTTTCCGGCTCGAGTTGGAGAGTTTCGGTCACTTTCAATTCATCCGACGATTGGAGAGCATTGCTACCAATTTTCCAGCCAGTCCGAGTCGGCCTCGGGTATCAAAGCGCTTGAGCCGGAAACCCCGGATCGAGGCTGCGAAAAGCTATGCCTCGCCTTTCATCTTGATCTGAATTCGGTCCCCCATTGCGGTTTCGGTTTGTGCCACGGTATTGCGGGGCAACTCCAGAACTGAGGCAGCCTGCAGTCGAACGGGGGAGAAGCGCCAGGGCTGAAGATTAGGCTCCAGATGTACGACCGTGAACTCCCGGTCGAGATAGATTACATCGATGGGGAAGCTCATAGCAAGAGTATGAACACCCCGGCAGGGCCGAATCCAAAGGCCGCGCCCATTACGGAAGTCATTTTCAGCCGTTCCGAGGAGTCCGCGCAGGCGCGACCAGTGCGTTTGCGCCACGGCGAGTTCGGTAGCGAGATAACGCTGCCGCGTTTGGTTGAAAGCCTTTCCTTGCACCATCAACCCCGGCATGGATGTCTCCTGAAATCGCTGCCTTCGCAGTTTGCTGTTTCTATTTCGTGCCAGCTATTTATTCGTAAGCGAGTGATATGCCGAGATCAGCGCCGGACCGATCGTCACAAAAAGGAACGGCACCAGAATAAATATCACCAGAGGAGGGACCATCTTGATGGTAGTTTTGGCGGCCTGTTCTTCGGCGCGCTGCCGGCGCGCCGTGCGCAGAGAATCGGAGTGAACCCGCAAAGCTTGAGCGATACTCGTTCCGAAGCGATCCGTCTGGATGAGCGTGCCTACCAGGGCGCGAATGTCGTCCACCCCGGTGCGGTCCACGAGGTTCCGAAGGGCTTCGGCGCGGGGCTTCCCGGCGCGCATCTCCAGGTTCACCAGATGAAATTCGTCGCTGAGATCAGGATGGGCATGATGCAGATCTTGCCCCACCCGCAATAATGCCTGGTCGAGCGCCAGCCCCGCTTCCACGCAAATTACGGTGAGGTCGAGCGCATCCGGCAAAGCAATGCGGATGCGCCGCTGACGATCGTTGATCATGCGCTTGAGAAAGAACCTGGGAATGAAGAAGCCGAAAGCCGGTACGCAGACCAGCAGGGGAAAGCTACCCACGCCGGAAAAAACCAAAACTCCAACCAGACCGGCAAATGCCAGCGCCATGCGCGCGCCGAAATAGTAGCTGACATGCCGAGGTTCACGCAGCCCTGCCTGTATGAGCCATGCGCGGGTGCGGGAAACATCCGAGGGCGAGAGCGGAATCGCTTTGCTGAGCGGATCGAGCGCCTGCTCAATTCGGTCCTTGATCTTAGTGGTCGACTTTTCCGGGGCCACGGTTGCCTGACCAGCCAGTGCGCGGAGGCGGGCTCCCAGCAGGGAACTGGGCGTGACGGCGGCGGCTCCAAAGGCGAAGACCACCAGCACGATGGTGATGAATACGACAATGGTCAAAACTAATGGCATCTGTATGACTCAAACCGCAAGAATGGCCCCGTACTAAGGCCCCTCAAACCTGAATCTTGATCACCTTCCGAATTACAAAATAGCCGATCGTCTGTAGCAAGATGCTGGAGACAAGAAGAATATGGCCCAGCGGATCGTAGAAAAGTGGGCGAACAAATTCCGGGCTGAAAATAAGAAGAATGGTGACGACCGCCGGAGGCATAGCCATCAGCAGAGCCATGGTCATGCGGCCCTGTGCCGTATGAACCTTCACCTGACGCTGGATCTTGAAACGCTCGCGGATGACATAGGACAAGTTATCGAGAATCTCCGCCAGATTGCCGCCGGTTTCGCGTTGCAGCATGACCGCAGTGACAAAGAACTTCACGTCGACCAGGGGAACGCGATGAGTAAGATTCATGAGCGCATCGCGAACTGGCATGCCGAATTTCTGCTCCTCGTAAAGCTTACGAAATTCACCCGAGAGCGGCTCGGCAACCTCGCTGGAGATCAACTCGAGAGCAGTCGTAAAAGCATGTCCCGCGCGAACGGCTCGGGCCAAAGTATCGATGGCCTCGGGAAAAAGTGACTCGAATTTCTCGAAGCGTTTCTGCCGTCGATAAGAAACTACAGAATAAGGAAGAAATGCGCCCAGTATCAGACCGGCCCAGCCGATCGCCGGATTGTGCGAGTAGAGCGTCGCGAACAATCCAAGAACCATTCCGGACAGTGCGCACAATAGTAGGAAGTTGCCGGCACGATACTTCATACCCGCCTGCGTCAACGCTTCCTGAATGGCGGAAACCCTTTCGGAGCGCCGAAGAAGGCTGTCGAAAACAGGAATCTTACTGAGTTGTTCGTCGCGAAGCAGTGCGAGCTCCGCTTCGGGATCGCGCTCCGGAGCCTTCTGCACGTCAGCCAGGCGGTCTCTGATCAGCCGGGCGCGGGCGTTGCGCTGGTCGATCAGCGAACCGGCGGCAAACGCCACCAGCGCGACCATTAGAAACACGAAAATTGCAATGAGTGCTGACATGTTGAAATGCCCGGTGGTCCTGTCCTCTACACGTTCCTTATTTCTCGAAACCTGAAAATGGCGATCAGATTTCGGTACGCGAATCGAATAAAGCCGCCCGCAGCCGTCCGCCGTAGGTTGCCAGCCGTTCCGCAAACTTGGGGCGTACGCCGGTGGCCTTGAAAGCGCCACGCACCTTCCCGGCCTCATCGATGCCACTGCGTTCGAATACAAAAATATCCTGCATGGTGATGACGTCGGTTTCCATGCCGGTAACTTCGGAAACCGCGATCACTTTTCGGGTACCGTCAGAGAGACGCGCGATTTGTACTACGGCGTGAACAGCGGACGAAATCTGGTGGCGCACGGCGCGCTCCGGGATATTCAGGTTCGCCATGGAAACCATATTCTCCACGCGGGCCAGGGCATCGCGAGCCGAGTTGGCGTGAACCGTGGTCAACGAACCTTCGTGACCGGTGTTCATGGCTTGCAACATGTCAAAGGCTTCCTCCCCACGGACCTCGCCGACGATGATGCGGTCCGGGCGCATACGCAGGCTGTTGATCACTAACTGCCGCATGCGAACCGCACCCTTGCCTTCAATGTTCGGGGCCCGCGTTTCCAGGCGAACGATATGCTCCTGCTTGAGCTGAAGTTCAGCCGCGTCCTCGATGGTAACGATGCGCTCCACATTCGGGATGTAACCGGAAAGTACGTTGAGCAGAGTCGTTTTTCCCGCGCCGGTGCCGCCGGAGATCAGGAGATTCAAACGACCTTTCACCATGGTCGAGAGTAGTTCGAGCATGGGCTCGGTGAGGCTTTGATTTTCAATCATGTTCCGGGCGGTTACTGGATCCCGTCCGAAACGCCGGATAGAGAGGCAAGCGCCATCGAGCGCGAGCGGAGGAATGATCGCATTCACGCGCGATCCATCCGGCAAGCGTGCGTCCACCATCGGGGAAGATTCGTCCACCCTGCGACCCACGCGCGAAACGATGCGCTCAATGATCTGCATGAGATGCTGATTGTCTTTGAAGGAGAGCCCCGTGAGCTCAAGCTTGCCTGCACGCTCGATATAAACCTTGTCGAAGCGATTTACCAATATGTCGGAAATGGTGTGATCTTTGAGCAGAGGTTCCAACGGACCGAGTCCGAAAATCTCGTCCAGGATTTCGCGGGAAAGGCGTTCGCGCTCGGCAAAACTTAGAGGAACGATCTCATTATTGACCGAGCTACGGATTAAAACGAGAACTTCCTCGCGCGCCGTGTCCCCATTGGAGCGGCCGAGTTTTTCCAGATCGAGGCGGTCGAGGATCTTGCGGTGCAGGTCGGACTTTACCTGCTGGTATTCGGTTCTTTCGAAGGTTTGAAGATTGGGCATAAATACTTATAAGGTCCCGGCATTACACCGTCTTAAATAATGACCATGCGGCTCGTTTCACGTCCACATCGTTACGCGTCAGTTCATTGGCCAGTCCAGAAAAACAGCGTGCGATCTCGGTGTGACTCTGCTCCATGACGGGCGACCCACGATCGATGGCGGAGGAGATGGCGAAGTATTGGTTCGGAACCCGCCACAGCAATTTTACGCCAGCGGCGTTTTCGGCATCGGCTTCGGTAAAACCGGGAACCTTTCGAAAACGATTGAGCACCAGCCGCAAACGTTCGCGATTGCCGGTTTCTCCCAAAAAATGCTGGACTCGAGCCGCGCTCCATAAGGATGCAACATCCGTGCACGCCACTAACAGCACGCATTCGGACAAATTCGACACCAAGCGGCTGGTTGCGTCCAGACGCGAGGAATTATCCACTACGACATATTTGTAGTGGGCCACCAGCATGTCGAATAGCCGCACAAACTCGGTATTCGAGGGTTCGATGGCTGCCGGTGAATTAGTTCCTGCGAGAAGCTGCAACCCGCCGCTATGGCGCGTCATGAAACTTTCGAGCAGCGAACTATCCATGCGGTGAAGATTGCGGGTGGCGTCCGCAATATTGAACACCGGTTTGAGGTTGAGATGAAGCGATGTGTGGCCCAGCGGAGCGAGATCGATCAGAGCGGTTTCGCCGTTAGCCGCCTGCAAGGCAAGCGCGAGATTCACCGCCACGGTCGTGGCTCCGCTTCCGCCCTTGGCGTTGATGATTGAAAACACCTTGCCGCGCGGTCCTTCCTTCTGCACTCGTCTTTGAGAAGTACTCAGGCGGACAAAGGCTTCCAGAAGATCGGTTGTGGTAGTCGGCCGCTCGATGAATTCGCGTGCCCCGGACCGCATGGCATTGACGATCAGTTGTGGCTGGCTCAAACTCCCCACCGCAAACACAGCCGAATCTGGCATCTCCTGATGCAGGAGTTCAATCGCCCGCATCGCCAGGCTCTGGTTGTCAGAGGGGATATCGACCAGAAGAACGTCCGGCGTGGCGGCTTGCACCCGTCGCATTACAGGGTCGGTGGCAGCGACGGGAAACGTGGCGCAACTGTGGACCGCGCGCGCGACGCTGGTGCCGTCTACCAGCACCTGCAGCATCGTGCGCTGTTCACTATCCGTCGCCACGATCACCACGGAAAGCTCGGGCATAACCGCTACTTCTCCTGCTACTTAAATTCGCCGGTTCGCCATTTGCGGGCCTTTTGGCCTCCGGTCTTACTTCCCTGACGGTTTGGTTCCTGACTTCGAGCCGTCAAATTTATCTTTATTCAAGAACGGCTGCGGATTCGCCGGCCCCGCAGGTGCTACGTTGCTGGGTGATATCCGATGAACGGTGCAGAGCACCATCAGCTCCGAATTGCTCTTCTGCAGACTTTTGCTTTTGAAAAAAGCCCCTAAAATCGGAATATCGCCCAGGCCCGGAACCTTATTCCAGATGTCTGTAACACGGTTGTCGATTAATCCTGCAATCACGAAACTTTGCCCGTCGATCAATTCGAATTCAGTCTCAGCTTTCCGCGTGCTTAACGCTGGAACCGTGAATCCCGAGATGGTAAGTGCATTGGAGTAGTCGAGAGTGCTGACCTCGGGAGCCACCAGCAGATGAATGTTCCCGTTCGGCATAATCACGGGGGTGAAGTCGAGTTTCACACCGTAATCCTTGAAGGAGATGGTAACGGCGGTGAATCCCTGACCCGGCTGTACGATGGGAAAAGGAAACTGACCGCCCGCCAGGAAACTTGCCTTCTTGCCATTCACCGCCACAAGGTTTGGTTCAGCCAAAATCTGTAGAAGGCTCTTATTTTCCAGAGCCTCAATCACCGCCCCCATGTGGATATCTGGACGGAACAGGAAGAGATTTAAAACATTACTGACGGTTTGGCTGGCCGAGAAAGATCCGGTCTGTCCCGTAGTCTGGTTGATATTCTGCGCGCCGAAGCCGCCGTACTGCCCGGTCGTGGTGCTTCCGATGGTGTTGCCGGCTCCGGTCGAAAATAAATTGGCGCCCAGCTGGGCGAGTGCCGTGCGGTCAACCTCCGCAAATTTTACTTCGAGCAATACTTCTTGAGCCCCTACCGGCCCGAACGTGAGAACGTTCACTACATTCTTGGAATAGGCGGAAGCCAGTTCGCCAGCGCGCTTGGCCACGTCTTCCGTAGTCACATGGCCGGAGAGAACGATGGCAGAACGCGAAGGGGTAACGGAAATCTGCTCCTCGGGAAATACTCGATGTTCTTCCTGGGCGCAAGCGCTCACGTCAACATCCACCCGGAGATCGAAGCTGCGCGAACGTTCGTTTTCATCCCAGATCAGCAAAGAAACTTCGCCCGGGGCCCGTCCATGCACGAGAATCTGGGTCGGGGTGATGGGGGTGGCATAAGCGACGCTTGGGTCGGTTACGGAGATGCGCTTGATGCGCTCGGTGGTATTAATCAGCAGCGATTTGTCGACCATTACGCGCAGAGGGGCGGCACTCTCCGGCTGGGCGGGAAGAGCAGCCTGAGGCGCGGCCGCAGCTTGGCTTGCGCTGGGATCGGCATTCTGGGAGCTTGCGCGCCGGATTCCGGTGAAAGCATCGACCGGCGAAGCCGACACGGGAAAAGGAGCGTCGGCGAGCGAAACTACATGCGCTGAAAGCGACATCGCCACAGCCATCAAACATTTCGCGCAAAACTTCATCGTGGTATTCCTCTCCCACTGAGGAAACGTACAAACCTTATAAATGAACGCGCAGACTGGCTGACTACTTGGAATCGTCACAACCCTGTTCCGTGCACTTGACTGTATCCGGCTTCTTGTCGCCTTGATATACCTCGACACTGAGGACCGAAGGCGAGACGGTTGGTTGAATCTTTTGCTGCTTAACCGGATGTACGTGGACCGGAGGCGGAGCTACCGGGGTGCCACCCTTATATAAACCTCTGGCGTTGGCGGCGGCCACGTCGCTCTCCTGAGTATCGACCGGATTTCGAAGCGCGAGTTGAATGTGGCCTTCCATGCTGGCCAGGGTGAGGCGCTCGGCATCGTCTGGCGAAACCAGTAAAGTGATCACCGGAGTGTTCTGAGCTTCACCGGCTGCATTCCGCTCCAGGGTATGACCGGAAGCAATTACCGCGACATTCTGCAACACGGTTGTGGTTTGACTCTCAGTGCTGCCATTCGGCGTTCCGGTCAGGAGGACGTCAACCCGTGTCCCGGGGCCGACGAAGCCCGCGACGGAAACGACCTCATTTACCCGGACCGAGACAGCGCGCATTCCCGGGGGTATGAGAGAGGGTAATCCGGAGCCGGCATTCTCGGGGGCAAGCTTGCTGGGCAAAATGAACTCGCCCTTGGCAATCGGGAGAATGACACCGCGCCCCATCACCTGCGAGCGCTTGGTCGGCGTTCCTGCTGGCAATGATCCCACCGGATACTTCACCAACCGAACGTCATGCTCTTCGATTCTCGCCCCAACCTGAATGTCATTGGCCGCCACAACCACGTCTACTCCGGGCTCGGCGCTAGAGGACCCCCGGCCTTGCAGATTCTTGTAGACGAAGAGGCTGACGAAAGCTCCTAAAGCCAAGGCCACAGCCCCAATCATCAGCAGACGCGCACGATTCATAGCACTCCGTTAGACAAGCAGGAACCTGCCCGCTGGCAACGCAGGGCTATCCCGCTTTGGCACTCCGAGCAAAAACCTATTGGATGGAGCTGGCAACGTTTGAGAAAACGGTATTGGCGTTGTTGCCGATCAGCTTAATCGTGCCCACGACGATCACCAGAATCACCGCCAGCATAACCGCATACTCCGCGATGTCCTGACCCTCGTCCTCACGCCAAAGTCTGTAAAGATGCTGCATAGCCTATTACCTCCTGACTGAGTTCTTTGCAATGGATACTGTGTTACACATGCCACGGGCCTCCGGGGAAGCAAGCTGCCGGTCACGGTCACAGCTTAGGGAGGATGGAGAGAATATAAACCATAATAGCGCCTAAGTAACCATTGAACGCAATAAATTGCACACCAGGGTAACCGGGAGCGCCGTGCCGCGGCCTGGAGGAATTCGGAATGAATACGTTCCATGGTCTTGGCGGCGTCTTTAAGCATGAATAGCGCGCCATATGCCCGATCGGATCAGACCGTTAAACATCCGTTTTCTAGCGTGCACGCCGAGACCGCCGACTTTCCAAAGTGCATTTCTATCGAGGTTTCGGGAGAAATCAGGAGTATCCAACTTACGGTGTACTATAACGCAGAAATCGCCAAGGTCTAAGCGCTACATTGGCCAAAAACTCTAGACTAATGCTCGCGGTTGTATCGCTGTGTGCCGGCAGCATGTGGTTCTACGTCAATGTGATTTTGATCGGTTACCAAGTTCACGATGCAGCGGCGCACTACAGGCCTCGCGGCAATTTGTCCGATCTCTATCCCCGGTGGCTGGGCGCAAAAGAGCTGCTCCTGCACCGCCGAAATCCCTACAGCGAGAGCGTTGCTCTCGAAATCCAGAAAGGATACTACGGCCGGGTGCTCGATTCGGCCCGCCCTAACGATCCCACGGACGAACAACGGTTTGCTTATCCCGTGTACGTAGTTTTCCTATTGGCTCCTATAATCGGAATCCCGTTTCACTACGTTCAGCTACTTTTCTACTTGCTGTTATTCGGGCTCACCGCGGCAAGCGTTTACCTGTGGTTGTCGGTAATCGGATGGGGGCCATCAACAGTTTCGCGAGCCGCAGTCATTCTGCTGACTGTAGGGAGCTTCCCGTTTGTGCAGGGAATCAAGTTGCAGCAACTGAGCCTGCTGGTGGCAGCGCTGCTGGCGGCAGCGACGGCGTGCGTGGTTTCCGGATACTTATTTTTCGCGGGCGCGGTGCTTGCCCTCGCAACGATAAAACCGCAGTTGACCTGGCTTTTGGCAGCTTGGCTGCTCGTCTGGGCCTGCAGCAGGTGGCGCGAGCGCAGGAATTTTGTTTTTGGCTTTGGAATTGTCATGCTGTGCCTGCTCGCAGGCTCCGAAATTCTGCTTCCGGGCTGGTTGCGCATGTTTATCGATGCGCTGGCTCGCTACCATCGTTATACCCAGAACGGGTCAGTCCTCGATCAACTGCTTCCCGGGGCGTATGCGGGAAAAATTGTCGCAGGAATTGCAATCGCCGCATGTGTATGGGTCCTCTGGAGATTGCGCGCCGAATCCGCGTCGTCGGCCGAATTCGGTATTGCAGTTGTGCTGGTCATGGCCCTGACCGTCCTCGTGGTTCCCATGTCCGCTCCTTACAATCAAGTGCTTTTGTTGCCCGCTGTTCTGGCACTCGTGCGGGAACGAAAGTTTTTTGCATCGGGCTCCTGGGCCCTTCGGTTGCTGTATCTGGCGGGTCTATTCTCTTTGGCCTGGCAGTGGGTTGCCAGTGCAGCCTTGAGCGCCATCTATCTCTTGGGATCACCCCCGCTCGCTCTGAGTGGCTGGAAGTGGCCTTTCTTTTCTACTTTCGCCATACCGATTCTTATCTGGTCGCTGGTTTTCATCCTGGCCCGGGCGTGGGTGCGCTCTGGCGCTCCCGGCGCTGCCGAGAAACTGCCATCGAAGAGTTCGAAATAGCCTCCCATTGGAGGTATGATTGCTGTCACGCTCAGGTCGCAACGCAGCGGTTCGTAGGGAACAGGCTCAACCAATATGGCTTTGAACGCGATGGCACGGTCGGGTTCTTCCGGTTCGGGGGTTTTCCCGGCGCTGGTGTTGGTGCAGGGCAATGAGCAAAAAAATATTGTCCTCAACCGTACGCCCTTCAGCGTTGGTCGAAAAGTGGATAAGGACTTGGTCATTGCCGATCCGCGCGTATCGCGCGATCACGCGCAGATCATTCTGGAAGAAGCCGGATTCTTTCTGGTTGACCAGGGCAGCAAGCACGGCACGTTCGTTAATGGAGAGCGCATTCAACGGCAGAAGTTGGAGCGCAACGATCGCCTCGAGTTCGGCGCGCGCGATTCCACTTACCTGATTTTTAATCCCGCCCACGGCAGTTCGAACACTGCCCGCGAGTTCTTAAGCCAGATTTCCGGCATAAATATCTCCCAGGAAGCCACTGATCTCGAAAAGCTGACGCTTTTTCTGGAAGCGGCGCGCAAGCTGAATACCGCTGGCGTGCTCGATGAGATCTTGATGACCATGCTGGAGGTAACTCTGCGGCTGACCCGCGCTGAACGCGGATACGTATTTCTGAAAGATGATGAAGGCAATCTGCGTCTGGGCGCGGGCCGTAACAGCAAGGGTGAGGCGCTGCTGGACGATAAGACGATTTCGCACTCCGCTCTCGAGGAATCGTTGCGCTCCAATTCGGAGTTTCTGCTCACGGATACGGCTGGCTCTTCGGACTTGGCCGGACGCCAGAGCATTGTGGCCTACGATCTTCGTACCGTCATTTGTATTCCACTTCGGAAACGCCAGGTGCAGGCGACGCGCGAACAGCAGACGATCGTGCCCAACGCTGCCTCCGAAGTAACCGGCGTTTTATACGTGGATTCCCGATTTGCATCGCGCGAATTCTCCGGCGTGGGGCACGACATTCTCCGGGCCATCGCAACAGAAGCCGGATCCCTGATCGAGAACGCCCGCCTGGTGCAGGCGGAGGAGGAGTCGCGCCGCTATCAGCAGGAATTGACCATTGCCGCCAGCATTCAGCAGCGACTGATGCAGGTAAAGATTCCCGAAGTTCCCTTCGCCAAGCTTCGCGGGAAAAATCTTTCTTGCAAGGAGATTGGCGGAGATTTCTTCGATGCGGTGAACACAAAAGAGGGATTGGCCGTGGTGCTGGCCGACGTGAGCGGCAAGGGAGTGTCGGCAGCGCTGCTGGCCTCCACGCTACAAGGCATGATTTATTCGCATCTCAGTTCGGGTATGCCCTTGCTGGATGTAGTGAGCGCAGTCAACCGGTTCTTCACTGAAAAGCTGGTGGGAGAAAAATATGCCACGGTCTTGCTGGCGCGCCTTCGCAAAGACGGAGATTTGGAATACGTGAACTGTGGCCACGTGCAACCCTTGCTGGTATGCGGTGGCGAAGTCATGCGCCCTCCCCACGGCAACGTCCCGGTGGGGCTTCTGCCCGACGCCACTTTTGAAAGCGCGCGCTGTCAGATGAATTCGGGAGACCGTTTCATATTGGTCACCGATGGCGTCACCGAGGCGGAAAACGCCATGGGTGATTTTTTCGAAGATTCGCGACTGGAATCCGCCGCCGCGAAGACTCCGACGCTCGAAGGGATTTTCTCAGCCGTGTCGGAATTTTGTGCAGGGAACCCGCTGAACGACGACTGCACCGTGGTGGAGATCATTTATTCGAACCCAGCAGCAGCCGAAGCATAAGCCAGCAACCCCGGTTCAGCTATTCCACCACCACTTCATAATTTTCTCCCTCCCAGCGGTTCTCCGACGGCCAATAAAACGTGAACACGACCCGGCTCTTCGAGGGTAGCGACGCGGTAGGAAGATCCAGAACGAAAGTATCCAGGCCGGTATCGCGAGTCTTCGTATCTTGCGAACTCTCCCATCCATCAAAGCTCCAGCGCACGACGGCCGGACTGAGCAATACCAGACGTAGGGTTTTGTGCCGCGGCAAGGAGCGCGTCTTATTGTTGAACCTCCAGCCAAAAATCTGCCGCGTGGGTTTCTCTACCTGATAGCGTTGAACCGTCTGCGGAGGCTGATCAAAAATCCTCCCATCCCGCAACGAACGCCTGAGCTTTATATATTCGGCGTGGGCCCACACTAACGGACAGGCCGAACCTGTGGGCCTGCCGCGAAACAGCTCCAAGTCAGGAATATCCGAGGCATCCCACACTTGCTCCGGAAGCAGTCGACCAGCGCCGCTGGTGCAACTTTCGATCATCGATAATAAATCTTCCGCGGTCTTTGGCCTTCCGGCGGCGAGTTCGTAGTGTGCGCGTTCCCCCGCCAGCAGCGGCCATGGACGGCCGATCCCACTGCCATCAAAAGGGGATCCGTCCTGATGCTCGCCGTAGCCGTCACCGTTGTAGCGATACCAGCAGGGCCCCTGAGGCAGTTGAACGCGCAATAATGCGTCGATTACGCGAATTGTATTCAAGATGCGGGGATCATCCGGCGCGCGCAGTCCGAACCGCACCAGCGCGAGTGAGTCCGGACTGACGATACGGAACGCCTGTTCCATGGCTTCCCCGGGGGGACGGTTTTTGATTGGAACGAAACCCTGCGTGGGCGAAGCAGCTGCCACGTCGCTACTTGGCGGGGAAATGCGGACATAATATCCCTCCACGCCTGTTTGCCGGGCAAGGTTGCCCCCCGTGGCGTAGACCCAGCGCTCAATATTGTCATTCCACGCATCCGCCGTATCGCGCAACGTAGAGGCAGCATCGGAGTGGCCGGTAAGATCGGCAATTTCCGCGGCCGCAAGCAGCGCCGAGATTTCGGCGGCCAGAGTGAACGGGGAATAACCGCCGTCCTCCTCCCAACGATCTTGTTGAGTGACCGGACCATTACGCAAGATGAAACTGGCGGACCGGCGCACCATGGGCCACCATCGGTCGAGTTTTTCGAACGCGTTTGCAGCTTTCCGCCGCAGCAAATCGAGCAACAGAATGGGGAAGGCGGTCTCATCCATCTGAACTCCACTCCAGTAAGGCCGGCCATCGAGCCATAGATTCTGTGCCCAACTTCCGTCCGCTTCCTGGGTCGCTTGCAGATAATGAAGCACTCTTATAGCGTCGGTCACCGCCCCCGAAGCCAATAAAGCGCCCGCAGTTTCTACCAGATCGCGGGGCCATACCAGGTGATATCCGCCCAGATCTTCGTCGCCTTTGTTGAAACCCCACGGAACCGAGAGGCTGGCGATGATTCCCCCCAGAAAATCCTTGGATTCATGAGTACGGAGAACCGCCGTGGATGCCCGGTAAAGGTCATATTTTCTTGGCGGTTCGTCTAATTTGATCAGGGTGTCTTGCCAGTTCTTCCATTGAATAACATAGCGTTCGCGTAACTCGTCGAAGTCCTCGAGAAGGCTACAGCGTACCTGCTGCCCGGCTTCGGTCACCAAGCCGCCGAACCCCAGGGCTAGGACAAACGCCCCGCCACAAGCGGCCAGGTCGATTTCCCCGGTACATGCGACGTTGCCGTTTTCGGCGCGCTGGTATTCCCATTGCATCTGAAAGTGTTCAGACAGATCCTGCCAGCCATCGGAGTGGCCAACGAAGCCTACCGACATTTTCTTCCATGAAATCGATGAGCCAAAGGCAAGCGCGGTGCCTTCGTGTTCGGCCAGCAGCATCGGAACGCCCTTATAGTCGCCAACCCAGGCCGTATTGTCGGAGCCGCAATTTGCGAGATGGGGCGCAAGCAGAGCATACAAACGATAATCGGAGAGTTGCCCTTGCAGCGCCTCGAATCGGATTCTTTGCAGCACCACGTGGCGATAGGGGTCGGTCAGAATTTCTTTGTGTATGCGGTAGCGACCGCCGATTTCCGTATTCACCAATTCGAAAGCCGGAATGCCGGGCTGAATGGGCCTGTTCTCGAATGTGCAATGCCGCTTCTCTTCCGAGAAAAAATCCCGCCCGTTGGTCACGATCAAGCCCAGATCGCGGGTACAAGCTTGATCGACGCGGGGGAAGTAAACCTCATTCAGAATGCCGTGGCTGATGGTGAACCAGACCTTGCTGTGCTGATTCAAGGCCGTCCCGGCTCCAGTTTTGGCGCTGGATGTCCATCGCGGCGGAATGCCCGGGGAACCCGGAGCATGAATGAGGGGACCGTTCATAGGGTTTTCATCCTAGGGAGTTTCAGGGCGAACTAATCTTTGGTCAGCCATGGGATTATTGACCTCGAATCTTTCCCCCGCGGCACCGACGAACGGCATCCTAAGAAGAAAGCAAGAGTGATCCCGCAATTCTGTAGGAGGGGGAATAATGAATGAGCTTGAAGTCATAGTGCTGCCGATTCACTCAAACCGGAATCTATGGACCGTGTGTATCCTAGCAGCCCTGTGCTTACTCTTCATCTTTTCCACCAGAGCGAGTGCCACAATCGTCGATGTTAGTCCCACGGCTTTAGACCGCGGATTTCTCAGCCTTTACAATCTGGATTTTGTGGACGCGCAGAAGAATTTCTTTTCCTGGGAAGCCCGGCATCCGGAGGATCCCATGGGCCCGGTCAGCGAGGCGGCTGGATATCTTTTCTCTGAATTTAACCGGTTGGGAATTCTTGAGGCTCAGTTCTACTACAACAACAAGTCTTTTTTCGATCGCTCCCAACTGAGTCCAGATCCTGGAGTTCACGCGCGCTTTGAAGCGGCATTGGATCGGGCGCGGCAATTGGCTCACACCCGCCTCAACCGGAACAGCAAAGATCCCGATGCCCTTTTCGCGCTGACCCTGGCTTCGGGATTGCGGGCTGATTATGCCGCCCTCATCGAGAAGAAAAATTTAGACTCGCTCCGCTACACCAAGGAAGCCTCTACCTGGGCGCGGCAACTGCTGGCAGTTTGTTCGAATTGTTACGATGCGGAAATGGCCACGGGATTCAGCAAATACATTATCGGAAGCATGTCCGCGCCGGTGCGCTGGTTGATGCGGATGGATGGGTTGCCCGGAGACAAACAGGGCGGCATCGCCGACTTGCAACTCACAGCGCAGCATGGACACTACCTTGCTCCCTTCGCGCGAATCCTGCTTTCGATTGCCTACGTCCGCGACAAGAACAAAACGCGCGCCCTTGAGCTTCTATCTGCACTGCGAGCGGAATTTCCCAGTAACACTTTATTTCCCCGCGAGATTGCCCGCTTGGAATCATCGAACTGGGGTTCTTGAGACAGTTCCCGGCACGTAAGGACGTTGTGGCCTGACAATTTTCTCCGCCTCGTCTTTTCATAGTTTCGTCTGCCATTCATTAGAAATTCACTGCTTTGTAACCCTCCTGTAACATAGCGCCGCTAAAAACTAAGGTAACTACAATGGAGGGACTTCCTGGTGATACGACGAATCACGCTGCTTTTCGTATGCGCATTTTGTGCTCTGCAAGGCTTGGCCCAGACTACGCTGAACGGAGCGGGCGCCACTTTTCCGTATCCTATGTATTCAAAGTGGTTTAACGAGTACCACAATCTGCATTCCAATATTCAGATCAATTATCAGTCGATCGGCAGCGGCGGGGGGATTCGCCAGGTCACCGAGGGAACGGTTGATTTCGGCGCCAGCGATATGCCGATGACCGATGGACAGCTTGCCGAAGCCCAGGCGAAGCTTAAGACCAAAGTCCTGAATATCCCTAGCGTTCTTGGTGCGGTTGTTCCTGCCTACAACATACCCGGAGTCAGCGGCGAGGTGAAGTTCACCCCGGACGCCCTGGCTGGAATTTTTCTCGGCAAGATTACCAAGTGGAACGACAAAGCCATCGCAAGTGCAAATCCCGGCGTCAATTTGCCTGACAAAGGCATCATCGTCGTGCACCGTTCCGATGGCAGCGGCACCACTTTCATCTGGACTGACTATTTGTCGAAGGTAAGTGCCGACTGGAAGAGCCAGGTAGGGAGCGGCACCTCCGTAAAGTGGCCAATCGGCCTGGGGGGTAAGGGCAACGAAGGGGTCGCGGGTTCGATTCGCCAGTTGCAGGGATCGATCGGGTATGTCGAGCTGATCTATGCTGCGCAAAATAATATTCCCTTCGGCAGCGTGCGGAATGCTGCAGGCAATTTCTTGAAGGCTTCGCTCGAGGGAGTAACCGCTGCCGCGGCATCCGCTCCCAAAATGCCGGCAGATTTCCGCGTCTCCATTACCAACGCACCGGGCAAAGATGCTTATCCAATTTCCAGCTTCACTTGGCTGCTCATCCCCATGCAATCGAAAGACGCGGCCAAGGGCAAAATTTTGGCGGATTTCCTAAACTGGATGTGTACGGATGGTCAGAAAATGACCGCGGCACTTTCCTATGCCCCATTGCCGGAGAGTGTTGTGCAAAAAGAGAAAGATGCCATCAAGCAAGTCAAGTAAGCTCTGCTGGACTTCACTCATAGTTACAAAAAAAAGGAGAGAGTAATGAATTTTGTGTGGAAGTGGTGCGTGGTTATTTTTATGGCGACGACGCTGGTAGCTCAAACCGAGACGGCGCCCAAACCGAAACCGAAGAGACGAGCGGCGACCATAACCGCTGCCGACGTGCAGGCACTGAAAGATGCGATTGCCGCTCAGGCTGCGGCGCTGGCGGCTCAGCAAGCCGCCATGAATGCGCAGCAGCAACAGATCCAGGAACTGCGCGACGAACTGCATAGCAAAGATCAAGCCGTAAGTCAGGCACAGGCGGCGGCCTCTCAGGCGCAGACTCAGGCCGCCCAGCAACAGCAGGCTGTCGGCGAACTGAAGAGCGATGTGAACGACCTGAAAATCAACGTAAACAATACCGCGTCGAGCTTGCAGGAAACCCAGAAAAACGTAAACGCCGCGATCGAAAGCCCGCTGGCGCTTCACTACAAGGGAGTGACCATCACTCCCGGCGGATTTGCTGCGGCCGAATTTGTGCGGCGGTCCCGGGCTCTTGGCTCCGATATCAATACCCCTTTCAACTCGCTCACCATGCCCGGTGCAGCACAAAGCCAGATCTCGGAGTTCTTCGGATCGGGTCGTCAGTCTCGAATGTCGGCTCTGGTCGAGGGCAACACCAGCCTGGCTAAGCTGTCGGGTTATGTCGAAGCTGATTTCCTCTCCGCTGGCGTTACCTCCAACAACAACGAAAGCAACAGCTATACGCTGCGGCAACGGCAGGTTTGGGGTCAGGCGGCCTTCCATAGCGGCTTCACTTTTACCGGCGGTCAAATGTGGAGTCTGGTCACCGAAACCAACCACGGCGTAGATAACCGTAGCGAAGCTCTTCCGATGACCATCGATCCACAGTATAGTGTCGGCTTCAGTTGGGCCCGGCAGTATGGACTGCGGGTTTCCCAAAACTTCGGAAACAAAGTGTGGTTGGCGGCTTCCGTGGAAAATGCGCAGGCTACGCTTTCCAGTCATAACAACGGCGACAATTTTGTCGTTGGCTCTGCCGGAGCCTCCGGCGGTCTCTACAACTCGGCAATCTCTACCTGCGCCACCGCGATCAACTCCACTACCGGCGCGGCCACCACAACTTGTACTCCGATTGCCCCATATTCCTTCAATCCCTCGCCTGACGTAATCGCCAAGGCGGTGTTTGAACCAGGATTTGGGCACTACGAAGTGTTTGGCATCTACAGCCGCTTCCGCGATCGCGTATACCCGTGCGGTGAACTCGCCAGCACGACCACAATTTGCGGAGCAGCCACAACTGCTGGTCCCAACGCTCTGGGAGCCTACAACATTTCAAACAACGGCGGCGGCGTCGGAGCCAATGCCCGCTGGTCATTCTATGACAAGCGCATCGTTTTCGGGCTGCATGCCCTTACCGGACGGGGTATCGGCCGCTACGGTTCTGGCGGACTTCCCGATACTGCTGTCTACGCCAACGGAGGTCTCGACCTGATCCGCTCGGATCAGGGCCTGGCGACGTTGGAATGGCACGGTCGCAAGCTCGATGTCTATCTGAACACGGGAGCGGAATACGATGCTCGTACCGCCGGTTATGACCCGATCTCAGGTAAAGACATTGGATACGGCTCGCCGTTCTTTTCGAACAAGGGCTGCTACTCCGAAACTCTTCCCGCTGTCGGTACCGGGTTCCTGCCAGGGGGCCTTTCCAACTGCACGGCTGACACACGCGCTCTGATCGAGGGCACGGCCGGATTCTGGTACCGCTTCTACAGCGGCCCTAAGGGCCGTTTCCAATTCGGAACGCAGTATTCCTATGTGACCCGCCAAACCTGGTCTGGCGTGGGTGCAGGCGGCACGGGCGCGCCCGGAGCTTCACCGGAAGGTCTGGACGGAATGGTCTTCACTTCGTTCCGCTATTACCTGCCGTAGACAGAGTCGCTTCATAGTGAATCCGGCGCATTCACCGCGAGTTCTTCGCGTTGACGCGCCGGATTTTTTTAGCCTTTGTCACTGGCTCCAGGACGGGGCGGGCTCTCCTGTTGCGCTTTGAAGATTACCCGTTGCGCCGAGATGCTTTATACTAGAGCTTAGTTTTCCCCGCGGCGTGGGATTGAGTCTGAGGCTTCCCATCCGTTGACGTTAACCGCAAGAAAGCAAGTGTCTGAAGTTCTTAAGCGATGGCTCGTCTTTCGTTGGATAACCCTGAGTATTACCTCAACCGCGATACTTCCTGGCTCGCGTTCAATCAGCGTGTGCTCGAAGAAGCGGAAGATTCCGGTAATCCGCTGCTCGAGCGGCTGAAGTTTCTCGCGATCTCCGCCAGCAATCTCGACGAATTTTTTGAGATTCGTGTCGCCTCCATGTTGCAGCAGATCGAGGACGGCTACAACGAGGCTGGTCCGGATGGCGTTACCCTGGTCAAGAAACGCGACATTCTGGCCGTTCAGACTCACGAGTTTGTCGACAGCCAATACGAATGCTGGAACGAGTTGCGGCCGGAAATGGCGGAGCAGGGCATTCGCGTACTCGGGATGGATGATTTAAACGCCGAGGCGCGGCGTTTTGTCGAAGAGTACTGCGAAAAGGAACTGGACCCCCTGCTTACCCCGGTCACGGTGGATCCGGCCCATCCCTTCCCGCGCGTGATTAATAAAGCACTGTGCCTGGGATTGCTCTTGCGGCGGCGGCGGCGCTCGGCGCTCACCTACACCGGAGTAATCTCCGTCCCGCGCAGTCTTCCGCGTTTGATCAGGCTGCCATCGGAGGACACCGTTGACTTCATTTTTTTGGCCGATCTGGTGGCCCACCATGCGCACAAAATGTACAAGGGATATGACATTGTGGGAGCTGTCCCTTTTCGCGTAACCCGTAACAGCAATCTCTACCTTCAGGAGGAAGAAGCGCGTAGCCTTCTGGAGTCAGTTCGCACCGAGCTGCACAATCGCCGCAAGGGCGACGCAGTGCGCATGGAGATCGAAGCCGATGCCGATCCCGAAATCATCGAGCGCCTGCGCACCGTCTTTGAACTCGACCCTTGGCAAGTTTTCCCAGTCAACGGGCCAGTCAATCTTTCGCGCTTGTTCAACGTCTACGACCAGGTAGAGCGCCCTGACCTGAAGTATCGTCCATTCTCCCCACGCGAGCTGCGCCTCACTGCCAAGTCGCAGAACCTCTTCGAAGAATTGCGTCGGCACGACGTTCTCTTGCACCATCCCTTCGACTCCTACGATGCGGTGCTTTCGTTCATCGAATCCGCGGCGGAAGATGACAATGTTCTCTCCATCAAGCAGACGCTATACCGCACCAACGAGCACTCTTTGATCGTTCCTTCCTTGATCGACGCTGCCTCTCGAAAGGAAGTGACGGCGGTTGTAGAGTTGAAAGCCCGCTTCGATGAAGCCCACAATATCCGCTGGGCGCGGGATATGGAAGACGCCGGCGTCCAGGTCTTTCACGGCCTGGTCGGATTGAAAACTCACTGCAAACTTTCGCTGCTGGTGCGCCGCGATCCGGATGGAATCCGGAGCTACGCGCATATCGGAACCGGGAATTACAACGCGACCACCGCTCGGATTTATACCGATCTCAGTCTGTTCACGGCGAACCCGAGAGTCACGCGCGCAATTCATGACGTCTTTAGCTTCCTCACGGCCTACGCCGAAAATCCAAGCTATGACCCGCTTCTGGTTGCACCGCTCGACTTAGCGGAAAAGCTAGTTGCCCTGATCGATCGCGAGGCTGAACATGCCAGACGAGGCGGCGAGGGGCGGATCATCGCCAAGATGAACGCCTTGCTGGATAAGAAATTGATTCAGGCGCTCTATCGCGCGTCTCAAGCGGGGGTCGAGATCGATCTGATTGTTCGTGGCATCTGCGCCTTGCGTCCGGGGGTGCGTGGCCTCAGCGACCGCATCCGGGTCCGCAGTATCGTAGGCCGGTTCCTCGAGCACAGCCGAATTTATTATTTCGGCAACAACGGCGAAGAAGAAATCTACATGGGCAGCGCTGACTGGATGCCGCGAAACCTATATGAGAGGGTTGAAGTTCTACTTCCTTTGGAGGATGAATTTCTTCGCGAGCGAGTGCACCGCGAAATTCTGGATGCCTATCTCGCCGATAACCGCAAGGCGCGGATTCTTCTGCGCGACGCAACCTACATTCGCGCGTGGCAACCGGTTCACGGCAAGCGCAATCGCAAGCCGCCTACGGGCGCCGCCGCCTTCAGCGCCCAGGATTTTCTCATCAGCGTAGCCGAAGGCAAGCAGGCCGGCATTGTTCCCGTGCCCCCGGCTCCGTCAAGAAAGCGCAAAATTGCCGCTGGAAGGGAGCGATAAGCGGCAATGATTATTTACTTTCTGCGTCACGCCAGCGCTGGCGATCATTTGTTGAATCCCAAGAAAGACGAAAAACGCGCCCTGGATAAAGAGGGCATTGAACAATGCGGTTATGTCGGCCGGGCCCTGGCGGCGATCGATGTGCAAGTGGACGTAGTCATCTCCAGCCCGCTAAAGCGCGCCACTCAAACCGCTTCCTTAGTGGGCAATGAGATCGGCTATGAAGGAAAACTACAAATCGAAGCGGGACTGAAGCCCGGAGCGAACGTTGCCGATTTTCGTCGCATGCTCGACAAATACGCGCGCTCGGAATCCGTCATGGTGGTGGGGCACAATCCTAATCTCAGCCGATTTCTCGGTGCCGTCATTAGCGAGCCGGATTGCGAAGCTTCCGTCGAACTGAAGAAGGGAGCGGTCGCCAGGGTCGATATGCGCCGCACCTCAGGCACGCTTCAGTGGTGCCTGACTCCCAGGGCCCTGCGCTCGCTTTACACCGCCGCAATAGAAAGCTCGCGCCCGAAGACTTCGCGGAAATAAGGGGCGTCTTTTTCGATCGCCCACAACTCCAGATCTACTCCCATGCGGCGTCGCGGCACCAGAGTCAGGTGAACCTCGGCGGCGCGATGGGTGACTCGGATCTTCTGAACCGCGCGGCTGCGTCCCAGATTCAAAGCCCGCGCCAGCCGCAATAACATAATCGCCTTCTGCACCCCGGGGCGATCTGCGGCGTCCAGCGCTTTCATGGGAGCTTCGTCCAAAGTCGGCCGCGACTTTCCCAGGTAACGGGCAATCGCCGCGATCAATCGTCTCTGCTGGGGTGTGAAACCGAGAATTTCGGAGTTGGAGATAATATAATGCGTATGCCGGTGGTGCCCGTTCCGATTGACGTAGTCCCCAACTTCATAAAGCATCGCCGCCGCCGCCAGCCACTCGCGAAATTCAGGCGTCAGCCCATGCACCGTCCGTAGAGCCGAGAATAGGAACATCGCTGACTCGCGCACGTCCAGCGCGTGCTTCATATCCACGCCGTAATGCTTAACCGCCTTGGTAATAGACTCCCATCGCTCCGACTCGATCTGCCTGCCAGAGCGCGTGCTCCGATCCGACTCCGCGGCCATTTGCGCCAGCAAGCCGTCGCGCAGCCCCAACGGGGAATAGCGAAAGCCTTTCAGATGGCAGCGCTCAAGCAGTTCGTAATACACCATGGCCCCGGCAATCACGATTTCCGCGCGACGCAGCCCAATGCCTTCAATCTTCCGCCGGTCTTCGACCGGTAGACGGGCCAACCGTCGCGCAAGTCGAGACATCTCCGCACGCGTAACGATCGATCGTTGCCGCGTGCCGTTCTTCCGCAGATGGCTGGCAGCGGTCGCCAGCGCCGCCGCGGTTCCCGATGTGGCAATCACATTTTTGACCTTAGCCGCCACAATCCGGGGTGCGATACGGTTTACTTCGCGGGTTATGAATCCCTGTAGCCGTTTAAGTTCCCCTTTGCGCGGAGGGTCGTGTCGCAAGAATTCGTCTGTAAGCCGGACTGCGCCCAACGGAAGGCTGACTGTTTCTTTTATTTGTCCCCGGGTCGAGACGGTCAACTCACAGCTCCCACCGCCCAGATCCATCATTAATGTTGGCGAGCTGTCGATTCGAAGACTGGAAACCAGGCCAAGATGGATCAATCTGGCCTCTTCCAGTCCGGAAATAATTTCCACCGTCCAACCGGTGGCGGATCGCACCCATTCGAGGAAAGCCTGCGAATTGCGCGCGTCGCGCAGGGCACTCGTAGCGACTACTCGAACTGATTCGGTCACGACTTGTTGTGTCGCGCGATGAAATCGGCGCAGAACCTTGACCGTTTCCGCCATCGATTCCGGGGTCAGAAATCCGGATCGAAATACGCCCTCGCCCAACCGCGTGACCTCGCGATCTTCGTGAATGGCGCGCAGGTGGCCGCGGCTGAGGCGCGCGATTTTCAGTCTTACGGAGTTGGAACCTATATCGACGGCGGCGAAGGTCGGCATGGAAGATCACAGTTTACATGCCGACGAGGGGACGGTCACTCGCTGATTAAAGTCAAACGCATTCGATTTCGTCCACTAATCTTATTCCGCATGCTACGCTGCTCACGGCTCGAGAAAATCCATGTGGCCATTTTAACCTCCTGTTAACAGGAATCTGCTAGGTTGATGACAATGGCCAATGCCGCCCGACCCCGGCCTGATATGCCCTCTCCGCAACCCGTCGAAGCCAATCGGTCCGCAGCTTCGAGGGGCACGCCCCATCATTCCCTTCCTGTAAGCGGTAGAGGTGAGCTCGGCGATACGATCTTCAAATCCCTGATGCTTTTGTGCGGCTTAGCGGTTCTAGCCACGCTTGTCCTTATTGTCTATGAGCTGGTTTTGCGCTCCGGTCCATCCTGGCACGCCTTCGGATTCAAATTTTTTGCCGGCAGCGACTGGGATCCGGTCAGTGAGCAGTTCGGCGCCTTACCCTTTATCTATGGAACTCTAGTGTCGTCGCTGTTGGCCCTGATCATCGCAGTTCCGCTTTCCATCGGAGTGGCGGTCTTCACCACGGAAATGTGTCCAAAGTTCTTGCGCGGTCCGCTCTCGTTTTTCGTCGAGCTGCTTGCCGCCATTCCCAGCGTCGTCTACGGATTGTGGGCAATCTTTGTGCTGGTTCCGATTCTCAGCAACTATGTGGAGCCGTTTCTCGGGAAGACACTTGGCTGGACGGGCTTATTCACTGGCGCGCCTTACGGAATCGGTATGCTGGCCGCGGGAATTATCCTGGCCATCATGATCATCCCTATCATTTCTTCCATCACGCGGGAGGTCTTGGCCGTGGTCCCACAGAACCAGCGTGAGGCCGCCCTGGCCCTAGGCGCCACGCGATGGGAGATGATCCGCGTCGCGGTGCTGCGCAATGCGCGCGCGGGAATCATGGGCGGCATTATTCTGGGGCTGGGCCGGGCTCTCGGAGAAACCATGGCCGTCACCATGGTGATCGGTAATCGTCCGGAGATCGCGAAATCTTTGTTCGCGCCGGGATACACCATGGCCAGCGTCCTGGCCAACGAGTTCAGTGAAGCTACCGGCGATGTTTATCTTTCGGCTCTGATCGAAATTGGCCTCGCGCTGTTTTTAGTCACGATCGTGGTGAATGCTTTGGCCCGATTACTGGTTTGGACAGTCACCGGCGGACAGCCTTCGAGGGCCAATGCCTGAGAACGCAAAAACTCGCGCCCTGGTCACCGTTCCGCCGATTTCGTTGCGGCGCAGGGTGACCGACCACATGATGACCGGGCTTTCGATTCTCACCGTCGTCATCGTTCTTGCGCCGCTGTTCGCCATCTTCGCCTACCTTCTTTATCGCGGCATCGGGTCGATCAACTGGGCCTTCCTTACTCAGACGCCCAAACCGGTGGGTGAAGCCGGTGGCGGCATGGCGAACGCGATCGTGGGCTCGGCTTTTATTCTTGCTTTGGCAAGCCTCATCGGCGTGCCCATCGGAGTGGGCGCCGGCATCTACGTTGCCGAGTTTGGGCGCAACCGCTTCGGCGCCGGCATTCGTTTTACTGCGGATGTGCTGAACGGCGTGCCTTCCATCGTCATCGGTATCGTGGCCTATGCCATCGTAGTTCTTCGCCAGAAACATTTCTCTGCCTTGGCGGGAGGTGTCGCCCTTGCCATCATGATGATTCCGACCATTACGCGCACCACCGAAGAAATGCTTCTACTCGTTCCTCAGTCCCTGCGCGAAGCCGCTTACGGTTTGGGGATTCCGCGTTGGAGAACTACTCTCTCGATTGTTCTGCGAACTGCGACCTCAGGAGTGATCACCGGAATCATGTTGGCCTTCGCCCGGGTCGCCGGGGAAACCGCGCCGCTGTTATTTACCGCATTCGGTAATCAATTCTGGAATCTGAAGGCCAACCAGCCCACCGCGGCCCTGCCTTTGCAAATCTTCAATTACGCGATCTCTCCCTATGACGAGTGGCATCGTCAAGCCTGGGCCGGCGCCCTGGTGTTGATTGTCCTCATCGTTTCCGCCGTCGCGGCGGTGCGCTTCGCAGTTCGGCGCGGCACTTTTGGAGCCGCTTAACTTATGGGCGTCGGTATCAAAGTCGAGAACCTGAACGCCTGGTATGGCAAAACCCAGGCGTTATACGACATTCAGTTGACCGTCGCCGCGAACCATGCGACAGCGCTGATCGGGCCCTCCGGCTGCGGCAAATCCACCTTCATCCGTTGCTTGAACCGAATGCACGAGACTATTCCAGAAGCTAAAGTTACGGGAACGGTCCGAATTGGTGATCTGGATGCTTATGATGGCACTTCCGCCACCCAATTGCGGCGCCGCGTAGGTATGGTTTTCCAGAAGCCCAACCCATTTCCCACCATGTCGATTTACGATAATGTGGCTTCCGGCTTAAAGCTGAACGGTTACCGGGACCGCCGGAAGCTGGATGAAGTGGTAGAGCGATCTTTGGAAGCCTCTGCCCTGTGGACTGAAGTGAAGGACAACATTCACAAAAAGTCGGGCGCAAGTCTCTCCGGCGGCCAGCAGCAGAGGCTTTGCATTGCGCGCGCCCTTGCCGTGGAACCAGAAGTCTTGCTCATGGACGAGCCTTGCTCGGCGCTGGATCCGATTTCGACCGGAAAAATCGAAGAATTGATCTTTCAACTGAAGGAAAAGTATACGATAGTGATAGTGACGCACAATATGCAGCAAGCCGCCCGGGTGGCGGAATTTACTGGATTTTTTTTGCTGGGCAAAATGGTGGAGTTCGATAAAACCGAAAAAATCTTCACCAAGCCGTCGGATAAAAAGACAGAGGACTACATCACCGGTAGATTTGGATAAAGTTTTAATTAGGACAGGTTCTTAGCTTTACACGTTGCTCTGAATAGGTTTTGACAAAATGCGCACCCGCTTTCAGCAAGGGCTCGATGATCTTCGGCAGAAGTTGCTCCGCATGGGCGGACTGGCCGAACAGGCGGTGGATCGCGCCCGCCAGGCCTATGTCGACCGCGATCTCACCCGCTGCCAGATGGTGCTCGAGGGTGAAAGCCTGATCAACAACTCCGAGAGGGAGATCGATGAAGCTGCCTTCGATTTGCTGGCTATGCAACAACCCATGGCCGTCGATCTGCGCTTCATCCTCGCCGTCACCAAAATCAATTCCGATCTTGAACGCGTCGGAGATCAGGCGGTAAACATCGCCGAGCGCGTCATGGATATGGTGGAATTACCTACAGTCGATCTTCCCGTCGATATCGCGCGCATGGGTGCGGCGGTTAGCGCCATGGTCCGTCGCGCGCTCGAATCCTTCATTGAAGGCAAAGTTGAACTCGCCCAGGCCGTCCTCGAGATGGATAATGTGGTCGATCGAATGAAAGACGACGCCTTCATTCAACTGGTGAAAACCATGAACCAACGTCCCGACGTCGTTCGCCAGGCCCTCGATGCGCTGCTAGTGGCGCGAAACCTGGAGCGCGTTGCCGACCACGCCACCAACATCGCCGAGGATGTGATCTTCTGGGTGCAAGGCTCTGACGTTCGCCACAACGTGAACGCCGAAGAACACGCCGAGCCTGCGCCAGCGCGGGAAGGTTCCAGCAGCGCTTCCGGCGTTTGATCTCCAATCATCCCTTACGTATAAGTCTAGTACGTATAAATCTAGTACGGATAAACCCGGTAGGGAGAAAACCTCACGGATGATAAGGACCGTCGAGAATTTTGTGATTCGCCTTTGCCGTGTAGTCGCGCTCGCCGCCTTCGTATTCGCGCAAATTACAATTCTCAGCGGGCAGGAAGCACGGCCCAGTTCCTCGATTCCCTTGCCCACCAGCAAAATCCTTACTGCGCCGGTTCCTGGCCGCATCGGCAGCACGAATGGCTTTCCCGGTGCTATCGCCCTCAGCCCCGACGGTCGCTATGCCGCCCTTCTGAATGACGGATACGGAACTCAGGAGACTGTGGCCACGCAATCGATTGCAGTGCTCGACCTCAAAACTAATAAACTTTTCGATTTTCTGGACAAACGCTTCGGCGAAGAGGTACACCAAAGTTATTTTCTCGGGCTGGTCTTTGGCTCTGACGGTAAACACCTGTACGCTTCCGTCGGTTCGATCACCGACCCCACGGGAGAAAAGACAGGCGACACCGGAAATGGAATCGCGGTTTATTCGTTTGCCGCAGGCAAAGTAGAAGCAGACCGGTTCATTCCCATTCCGCCGCAGGCTCTCGCGGTAGGGAAGAAACTAGCAATTGCCCTGCAAAAAACTCTCTCAGGAACGGCGCTGCCTTATCCCGCCGGATTGGCGCTAATTCCCGGTAAGAATAAAAGTGGTCGAGACCAACTCCTCATCGCCGATGACCTTTCCGACAACGTAATTTTGCTTGACGTCTCGACCGGCAAAATTCTCCAGCGTTTCGATCTGAGCACCAACGATCTTGTCCCATCGTCCTATCCTTACACCGTGGTCGCTACTCGCGACGGGCGCCGCGCCTGGTGCAGTCTGTGGAATGCATCCCAAGTCGCGGAGTTGGACCTCGCTGCTGGCACAGTCGTGCGCTGGGTCAAGTTGAAAGAACCAGAGGATCCGATTGCTCCCGGTTCCCACCCCACCGCAATGTTGTTGAGTCCGGATGAGAAACTACTTTACGTAGCGTTATCGAATGCAGATTCCGTCGCCGTCGTGGTCACAGAGAACGGACAAACGCTCGGGGTCCTCAAGACCACAGTTCGCAGTCAGGAGTTCGCTGGCACCTATCCCACCACATTGGCGCAATCGACGGATGGCAAGCTGCTGTTTGTCGCCGACTCTTCCTCCGACGCGGTTGCTGTGTTCGATGCGTCTGCCCTAGCCAACGGAAATTCGTACACAACATCGGAAAGCAGCGCTCTCGGCTTTATCCCCACCGACTGGTATCCCAGCGCCCTTGCCGTTCATGGCAGCGACCTTCTCATCGCTACCGCCAAGGGCCAAGGGACCGGCCCTAATCCGGGCGAAGGCAGGACTTCTTACGAAATCAAGCACCATGCCCATCCCTACATCGCTACTCTGCTGCACGGTTCCATCGCTCGCATCAACATTCCATCCACGCTGAGCAAACTCGACGAACTCACCCGCGTGGTCGAGCACGATAATCTCCTGCCCGCCGACCCGGGCAAAATCCAGTTCGCCCACGGCCAGAATCCTATCAAGCACGTCATCTACGTCATTAAGGAGAATCGCACCTATGATCAGATCCTGGGTGACCTCAAAGCCGGCGACAAACCAGTCGGCGACGGGGACCCTTCCCTTACCATGTATGGCGCCGACATAACGCCCAATGAGCACAAACTCGCCTTGCAATTCGGCGTGCTGGATAATTTCTACGATAGTGGGGAAGTCTCTGGCGACGGCCATCTCTGGTCCACCGCCGCCATCACCAGCGACTATAACGAAAAAACCTGGCAGATCGCCTACCGAGGGAAAGAGCGAACCTACGACTTTCAGGGCACCGTTGCCGGCGAATACCCGCTTGAGCACAACGAATCTGATATCGATGATCCTTCCACCGGTTTTCTTTGGGATAATGTCGCCCGCCACGGCCTCACCTACCGTGACTATGGCGAGTTTGTAAACGCCGAGTGGTGCAACAAAATCCGCAAAGCTGCTTCGCCTAAGCAGGGAACTCCCTCCGACCTCGAAGCCCCGTGCCCGCGCAGCGATCTCCAACTGGGCGATGACCTGCCGCCGAACGTCGGAAATCCTCACGGCACTCGCAGCCCTTATCCCTGGCCCGTTCCGCTGTTCAAGGACGTCAAGGCGAGCAAAGCCGCGCTGCGCGATCACTTTGATGTTCTATATCCAGACTTCAACACCGACTATCCCGACCAACTTCGCGCCGACGAATTTCTGAACGAGTTTTCCGCCTATCAGCGGGCTCGCGAATCCAATGAGAGTCCCGATTTTCAACTACCGCAATTCGTTCTTCTCTATCTTCCCGACGATCACACCGGTGGCACCCGCCCCGATCGCCCTCGTCCTGAGGCCTCCGTGGCCGATAACGATCTCGCTCTCGGACGGGTGGTCGATGCCGTGTCGCACAGCCACTATTGGGATGACACCGCCATTTTCATACTCGAAGATGACGCCCAGAACGGCGGCGATCACATCGACGCTCATCGATCGATTGCACTGGTAGTGAGCAAGTACTCGCCCGACATGGCGGCCTCACCCTACGTCGATCATCGCTTCTACACCACCGTCAACATGATCCATACCATGGAGACGCTGCTTGGGCTGCCTCCCATGAATCAGAACGACGCCTACGCTCCCGTCATGGGTCCGATGTTCTCCGGCGCCGGAAACCAGCCCGCATTCAAAGCCGACTATCGCAACCTGAAGAATGGCCTGATCTATGAAATCAACAAGCGCGACGCTCCCGGCTCCGCAGACTCGGCACGAATGGATTTCTCGCGTCCCGACGCGGCCGGTGCCGCCCGCCTGAACCAGGTTCTGTGGCGTGACCAAAAGGGCGACACACCCGTTCCCACGCCGCGGCACGCGATATTCCCGCCGAGGGCAGATTAGGTCCCAGGCTGATGACCGCGACGTCTCGCCTGGTTTCAGAACGGGAACCTCCATCCAAGCGCCACCAAACCGGAACGCCGTCCTACTATTGGATTAATTTAGTTTCGTGCCGATAGGTCTGGCATGGACACCGCCATGCGGGAACTTCGAACCGCGGTGATGGTCTTGGTGGATGCGGCGTGGGAGGATTCCGAGGGAAAGCTCCAAACGTCTCGTGGCCGAATGGAGGACAAATCTCTCAGCGGAGCATGTATACGGATTAAAAGACCAGTTGCGGTGGGAACAAAACTTGTCATCAATTCGCGCCCCGAAAAGTTCTCCGGCACTTGCAAATACTGCCGCAGCGAAGGTTGGGAGTATCTGGTAGGCATTCAGCGAGATGCGTTCCCGGAGAAACTCCCGAATTCACCTCGTCCGGAGGTACAGCTCGCGGAAGAATCGAAAGGTCGCGATGCGCCGCCGGTGGCAGCCAGAATGCAGGAACCCATAGGGCCGGAAAGCGGGCGGAATGAATCCTTGGTTCGAGTGACGGGGGAGAATGACGCAGAGACAAATGCGAGCACATCGTTCAGCCTGATCGTGCCGCCCTTTCGCCGCTTTCACGATGGACTTATATTCGATCGCAGCAAGAGGCTCGAGGGCGGAAGCGCCGGTGCCCGTTCGAGGCATGAGGATTTTAATGTTCGCCGCAGAGCGCGGCTCGGAATTAAGGAGCCTCCGAAAGGAAAGGAAGTCCGCAGGGAAAGGAAACTTATGGGACGCAATTGGCTGGAGAAGGCACCCTGGAACAACAAACAGGAAAGCCTTGCCGTAACTGGTCAGCAGGACGGGCCCGGGAATCAAGGCGCGCAAGAGAGCGTCGATGTGCCTGCGTTGTCTACCAGAGAGAAGCCGGCCAGGGAGCGGTCCGCCAGGGAGAAGAGCGTGATGGAAAGAGATGAGAGCAGTTCGGGCTTTCAGGTGGATCTGTTGCCCATGCAGGAGATCTATCGTGCGGCCGGAGTGGTGAGCCCGCACAAGGGCTACAGTGTGCACAAGGTTGTCGAAATGCTTCATAGCGAGCACATCCGCGGCCTTTCCACCGAACTGAAGCGTGCCGCGGTCTTGATGGCGCTCGATGCCGCGGGCGTGGCTTTGGAGCAGATTCAGCAGGACGCCAAGGCCCGCCAGGATGCCTTAGACCGGTATGAGGCCGAGCAAGCCAAGCAGGCAGACGCGGAATGGGCACGCCGAGCGGAGGAAAATGAACAGATTCAGGCGGAACTCGAACGCGTGAAAGCCCACTACATGGCCCGCATCAACCGTAACCTGGAAGGCGTAGCTCGCGAAAAAGCGACATTCAATGAGTGGCTCACGCAAAAGAAACAAGAATCCGACAGCATGGCGGAAGCCGTCTCGCTTTGTGCCAAAACTCCCCTTAAACCAACTACTACGTCCTTGGAACTATCTGCGGCGGCTGGTTCGCACTCCAACACCTGACTAAGCCGCATGTGGCGTGTGCGGTATGAAACCGCAGGTGCTGGCCGTACGGAGATTCGCGGGACTATGTAGCTTCTCAACTGTGATCCAGCCTGCGTACCTCTTCCAACCGCGTCCCACAACCCAAAGCTCCTAGCCGTGCTTTAAACTGGATCTGTGAAGATCGCTCTCGGGCAAATCAATCCTACCGTCGGAGATTTCACCGGCAACGCCGCCAAAATGATCGAGTTTTCCTGTCGCGCTCAAGCGCAGGGGGCGGCTCTCATCCTGTTTCCTGAACTCTCAGTCTGTGGCTATCCTCCCCGCGACTTGGTTGAGCGGCCTTCTTTCGTCGCCCGCAACCTGGAAACCGCCGAGCGGATTGCCGCCGCCACGCCGGGCATTGCAGTCATCTGCGGACTGGTTACGCCCGCTGAGTCCGACACCGGCAAGTCGGTTATGAATTCAGCCGCTCTCTTGCGCGACGGAAAGATCGCATTTCTCCAATCGAAGATGCTGTTGCCGACTTATGATGTCTTCGACGAAATGCGCAATTTCGCTCCCGCCAAAAAACAGAATCTATTTTCCTTTTGCGATGAACCCGTGGCCCTGACGATTTGCGAAGATGCCTGGAATGACAAGCTGTTCTGGCCGAAACGGCTCTACACCGTCGATCCCATCGATACACTCGTTCAAGCGGGAGGCCAGTTAGTCCTCAATATTTCTGCTTCGCCTTTTTGGATCGGCAAACGAGAAGTCCGCCGCGACATGCTGGCCTCGCTCGCTCGCCAACATAAAGTTCCGGTGGCTATGGTGAACCAGGTTGGCGGAAACGACAGCTTGCTCTTCGACGGATCCAGCCTGGTTCTGAATGCGGAAGGAAAGGTCATTGCCCAGGCGCGTTCCTTCGAAGAAGACTTGATCTATTTCGATTCGCAGACACTGGTTGGAGATTTGCATGAGCAGCTCGAAGGTGAAGAAGCCAGCGTTTACGCAGCGCTGGTTCTGGGCACGCGCGACTACATGCATAAATGCGGCTTTCAGCGGGCAATTGTCGGATTGAGCGGCGGCATCGACTCCGCGCTGACCGCCGTCATCGCCGCTGAAGCGGTTGGCTCGGAGAATGTGATCGGCGTTGGGATGCCAGGGCCCTATTCTTCGTCCGGTTCGATCGACGATGCTGGATCGCTGGCAAAGAATCTCGGTATTCGTTTTGACCTGTTATCGATCGATCGCGTGGTGCAAGCCTACGGTCACACGCTGGCCGAAGTTTTTGCCGGCAAGAAGCAAGACGTTACCGAAGAGAACATTCAATCACGAGCTCGTGGCATGCTGCTCATGGCACTCTCCAATAAGTTTGGAGCCATTGTGCTTTCGACCGGCAACAAGAGCGAGCTCGGAGTGGGCTACTGTACACTCTATGGGGACATGGTTGGCGGACTCGCGGTGATCTCCGACGTGCCGAAGACGATGGTGTACCGGCTGAGTCATTATGTAAATTCACGGAGACCGGTAATTCCGAAGGCTACGCTGGAGAAACCGCCCTCGGCTGAATTGCGGCCAGATCAGAAAGACAGCGATTCGCTGCCTCCGTATGAGATTCTCGATGCTGTGCTCGAAGATTACGTGGAAGACGCTCATTCGGTCGAGCGCATTGCGGCCGATCGCGGATTCGATATTGAAGTCGTGCGGCGGGTTGTGCGTATGGTGGACCGCGCCGAATATAAGCGCCAGCAGGCGGCGCCGGGAATCAAGATTTCTCCGAAAGCATTTGGATACGGACGCCGCTTTCCCATCGCTGCGAAGAATGAGGTCTGAAATCGGTTCCTGACCATCTATTTCCGCAAGCGCAATCAATTTAGGTTTTGAATTCAAGGGGAATAATGAACATCTCGATCAAAGCAATCATTTTTCTGTCGCTAACCTGCACGCTAGCCTCTGCGCAGGCTCCTAGCGTGGCCAAGCCGGGCGAGAAGCCGGATTATGCGCCGCCAGCCGTCAACCTTCCTTCGGAAGCCACCGTGAACTCTTTCATGGAACAAACCTTCGGCTATGAGCCGCAAATGACCTGGAAGATTGCCAGCATTAGGCCGGCGACTGTGCCCGGCTTAGCCGAAGTCGATGTGGTGCTGGCCAGTCCGCAGGGTCAACAATTAAGCCGTTTCTACGTTACCGCGGATGGAGATCACGCCGTGGTTGGAGACATCATCCCGTTCGGTGCTCACCCGTTCGCCCACGTGCGGGGTATTTTGGAGAAGGGCGTGAACGGCCCGGCGCGCGGGCCCAAGGATGCTCCCGTGCTGATTGTGGAGTTCGGAGATCTGCAGTGCCCTGTGTGCAAGGCTGCCCAGCCAGCCGTTGAAGCGCTGGTTGCGGCGGAGCCCAACGCGCGCTTTGTCTTTCAGAACTTTCCCCTGGAAATGCATAACTGGGCCGCCAAGGGTGCGAACTATGCAGAATGTGTAGGAGAGGCGTCGAACGAAGCGTTTTGGAAGTTCATTGCCAAAACCTACGAGACCCAGTCGGATATAACTGCGGCTAATGCCGATGAGAAACTCACCGCGCTGGCCGACGGAGCCGGGGTAAAAGGCTCGGATATTGCAGCCTGTGCGGCCGAGCCAGAGACTAAAACGAAAGTCGAAGCCTCGATCGCACTGGGAAAATCGGTAAATGTGACGGGCACGCCAACCATGTTTATCAATGGTCGCAGCATCGGAAGCATCAGCCAGGTTCCCGCCGAGACCTTGAAGGCGTTGGTGGATTTCGCGGCCAAGTCAGCGAAATAAGTCGCCGTCGGTTTCAAATAGTTCGGGACTCTACAGGAACACGTGGACGAAGCGATGCGCCGGCCTTAGTTCTGCGTGACCCAAATCGCATCCGTGGAGCGGTTGCGGTCGGCCACGATGTGGGGCGTGATGATCAGGAGCAATTCGTCGTCCTCTTTCATTCGGGTATTCTCCGCCAATCCCTGACTTAAACCCGGAATGGACGCAAGGCCTGGAATTCCGCTCATAGAAAACTGATCGTTGGTGGTAATCTCTCCCGCTGCCACCGCAGGCTCGCCGTCGCGAAGGCGAATGCTGCCCTGGTATTCCTGGTTGGAGATTACCGGAACACCGTTTGAGCTGCTTCCCGTCAGCGAGCGCACCTGCAACTCGAGCTTCATGCTAACGGACCGGTCGCCATGAACGGCGGTGGTGGCCTTGATATTTAAACCCAAATCTTCGTAGCTGACCGAAGGAAACGGGGCAACATAGCTACTATTGCCCAGGACCTGAGAGATTTGGGGCGAGTTGTAAATGGGAGCGTAGGAAGCATTCAGAATCGGATAGCGTTCTCCAATATGCAACGTCGCTTCCTTGCCTTGTCCGGTACGGAGCGTCGCCCGGCTCAGGCTGCGGGACCAGGACTCATTTAACGACAGAGCCGCGGTAAATTGATCGAGGCTGACTCCGGAAAAAGTGAGGCCGTTACCGAACGTGGCTAGCGGCTGGCTGAATATGCCTCCCTGTCCCTGCAACTGCGCCAGCAAGCCGGAGAGCGCCGAACTCCCCGCCTGATTAATGCCTCCCGAAGAAATCAACTGATTGACCAGTGACTGAATACTTTGTCCGCCCAGCGCGGCTATCGCTTCCACTGGAATGTTGTAGAGATTGAAGGTATTCGGAATATGCATCCCTATCTGCCGCGTGAAGTTATGGTCGATTTCATAAATTTCAATTTGCAGTACGACTTGCGGGTTCCCGTCGGTCATCTGCTGCAAGAGCTTGGTGCATGCTTGCAGAATGGGTTGCGGGGCGCGCACCTGCAGCGTGCCCAGTTGCGCCGGCCCAATCTTCTGGAACTCGCAGATATTGCGCAGAGCGGTCACCATCTCCGTGGCTTCCTGCTGCGAACCTGCTCCGGGAACAGAAAACGTTCCGAGCGCCATGCGGTCAAACATCTTGTGATTTTCCACTGTGCTGGCGGCAATGAGGAACTGCTTCGGGTCAAGCGCGGCCCACATGGTTTCGCTGACCTTGCAAGCCAGGTTCAGCGCAGTAAAAAAATCGACATTGTCCACGTAAAAACGAACCTGCCTTGGCTTCACCGATTCGTCGAACTCAACCGTCATGCCATAGGCGGAAGCTAGCTCGGTGAACAATCCCTGCACATCTCCGAGATAGTGGAAGGTGGCCAGCGCGTTGGTGGGAGCCAAGTGTAGTTCGTCGGAATCCACAAGGACGGGAGTGGGAGCAACCGCGCTGCCGGAAGAAACATCGCGCAGCGCGTCGTTGAGACGGCCTCGGGTGTACGAGTTGTCAGGATCAAGTTCCACGGCCGCACGAAACTCCGCCGCCGCCTGCTGTCTCCGGCCGTTGGACAAGTAGGCGTCTCCGAGTTCGGTGTGCTGAAAGACGATTTGAGATTTAGCCACTTCACGAGCGGAAAAGAACTGGGTATCTTCAGGGTCCAACTTGGAGGCGTTATCGAAGGCTGAGAAGGCTTCCCGATAGCTCTTGCGACCCTCCAACTTCAATCCTTCCGCATAAGCCCTGCGTGCGGCTTTCTGATCTTTTTTCGAGGCGACGCAATCAATGCCGCCGGGAACGCCGTTGCCACAGGAGATGACGGGAGTCTCAACGGGAGCGTCGCTCGCGAGCGCACAAATTGTTGGCAGCGCCGAGACAAGACAAGCCGCCAGCAGAAAATATGCTCTCCTGATCATCGCTCTGATTTTACCTTGGGCAGCGGGCTCCGTAGACACCCGATGGTGCCGGGTACCTTCAGTTGTACCGGGAGTTGCACCGGAAGCAGTTCGAGCATTTCGCAAGATTAGAACGAAGGCATAGCGCTTTCTTGCGCCGGGATACATCAACTCAACATTAAACGCTCAATGTCGCGCGCCTTGCCGGTTTTCTCATCGCAGTCAACCACCACCGCACAGAGCCGGACATCGCCCGTGGCCGGTTCAAAGCGTACCGGCATACCATTGAGAAATTTGCCCACGACCAGTTCTTTTTTTACTCCAATCACCCCGTCATACGGCCCGGTCATGCCAACGTCGGTGACGTACGCTGTTCCTTTCGGCAGCACGCGCTCATCCGCCGTAGGCACGTGGGTATGCGTGCCCACCACGGCAGTTACACGGCCATCCAGGTACCAGCCGAGAGAAATTTTCTCCGACGTAGCTTCGGCATGAAAATCTACGAA
Organism: uncultured Acidobacteriaceae bacterium; assembly: GCA_963833875.1. Taxonomy (GTDB): domain Bacteria; phylum Acidobacteriota; class Terriglobia; order Terriglobales; family Acidobacteriaceae; genus Sulfotelmatobacter. Next base: position 2,561,758 of record CAWHZM010000004.1, on the reverse strand, counting down.
AATGATCTTGGCTTCGATTTTTTCTAAAAGCTGGTCCGCGATGCGAAACGGATCTTCATTCGACGCCATAAAGATCCGCCCTTGCAGGTTGATCACCGCATAGGGAATCTTTCCCTTCCTGCCCTCATACAAGCCGCTTCCTGGCAGGTCGGCGGGATAATTCGCAGGACGCAAAATTCGATGGCTTGGCCCGCTGCCGTTCCCGTCGGCCATCTGAAAATAGTCGACGATTTCTCGCTTATCCCAAACGTGATTGCCCGTGGTGATGACGTCAATATCCAGTTCAAAGAGCTCTTCGGCTAACGCTGGCGTGATGCCGAAGCCAGCGGCAGAGTTCTCCCCGTTGGCAATGACGAGATCGATCATTTGATCGCGCACAATCCCCGGCAAGCGGTCCTTGACAATGGTGCGCCCGGGACGCCCGAAAATGTCGCCTATGAAGAGAATTCGCATAAGATTAGCCGCCGCCGCGCGCCGAAACGGCCAGAACCCTGATGGTAACATTCCGGACTTTATTCTGGATTCTGGAAGCGAGTACACGCTCCGTACCGGCTCTGGCAATCACTCCCTAGAAATCACTAGTTCTCGAACCTTTCAGCCCTATTGTCGTGGAGGGGACGGTGAGATATGTGGAGCATGAAATATTCTCTTTGCGGTGAAAAAAGATGCCGCCTCATGTTTACGGCGCTCGCTCTTTTCTTTCTGGTTTCGGATTGCGGCTCGCAAACTGCAACCGGCGGCTCCAACGGCTTCGGCATGCTGGCTTCGTCACCAGTGGCCGGTGCAGTGGCGAAACAAGAGTCCGTTCACCTGACCTCGTTGAAGTTTTCCGAGCCGACCGTAACCGGAGGGGGCGCATCAGAAATCACGCTAACCCTCTCGCAGCCGGCGCCGGCGGGCAACGTGAAAGTTATGCTGAGCGCTTCCGAGCCTAGCGTGCTGCAGCTTCCACGGAGCATAGAATTTCAAGAGGGACAACAAAGCCTGAGCATTCCAGTTCTGGCTAATGTTGTATCCGCGGCTGAGGCGGTCCAAGTGCGCGCTGAACTAGGAGGCTCGGCTGTGGGCGCGAATCTTTCCGTGCTGCCGGCGACGAGCGCACCGTTCACCGTGACGGCGCCCGCCGGGATCACGGTGCGGCAGGGAAAGTCGGGCACGGCTACCGTGACAACCACGGTGAGCGCTGGATTCGACGAGCCGTTGCAGCTGAAGGCATCGGGCGAACCCGCAGGAGTGACGCTTAAATTTGATCCGAAAACCATACCAGCGCCGGGAGCGGGGAACTCGAAACTGAGCATTGGCGTGAATAGTCGAGTGCAAACGAAAAGTTACCCGCTGACGATTACTGCGAGCGACGGAACTACCTCGGCGTCGGCCAAAACCACGTTGCACGTGATCAGCGGCACTACAAATCCCGATGCAACCTTCAAGGGCTGCTGGTATAGGCAGGGTGGTGACAGCTACCAGGCTGTCGACGTCGAAATTGGCAAGCCGGGTTCGTATCCTTTCAATGCCGTTCTTTATTACGGTTCAACCTGCGCCCCGAATGAAGTGGCGGACCAGTTTGGATTCGGACAACTGCTCGATCTTGGATCAGCGCAATACACCTTCTGGTTTACCGCGTTCGCGAATCAAACCGACATGTCGGCGCTATGGTATCTGGGAGACGAAAACTCAAAGTGTGTCAGTTATTCGTCCGCGCCAGATTGTTAGGAGCAAAAAATAAGGAAGAGGAGTTATGGAAGGCTCAGGAATTCAGTGAGCGAGTTCCGCTGTCCTTAGAAAATCGTAATTCCCTGCCGGATTCAGTTGCAAATTGCGCACGCGCTTGCTGTGCACCAGCACATTATCCAAATACCAGAGATCGATGTAAGGAAGATCCTCGGCGAGTATCAGCTGCACTTGAGCGTAAAGTGTCTTTCGCACACCTTGATCAACTTCTCTGCGGGCCTGATCGATCAACGCGTCGATCTTAGGATTCGAGTAGTAGCCACGATTCGCGCCATTCGGCGGGAATTTCGCCGAATGAAAGGCATATTCGAAGATGTCCGGATCTTCATTTCCGCCGATCCAGCGCAGTCCATAGAGCTGGAAAGCACCATGAGTGACATCGGCGAAAAACGTAGCAAATTCGAAGCTGCGAATGTCCAGCACGATCCCAACTTCCCGCAGTTGCTGCTGCATCACGGCCACCATCAGGCGCGTGTTCTCGTCGGTGGAAGTCTTCATGGTGAGATGGAATCGAACTCCATTCACCGCCGGATAACCCGCGGCATCCAGCAGGCTGCGAGCCTGGTCCGGATCATGATCGTAGGCCGGCACGTCGCCGTCGTATGCCCAACTTTGCGGCGGAAGAATGCTGCGCGCGAGCTGCGCCTGTCCTCGCCATAAATATTCAATCATCGGCTTGCGATTAAGGGCATACGCGACCGCCTGACGTACGTGAACATCGCGGAGAATGGGATCGCGCAGGTTGAAGCCGAGATAAGCCAGCACCGTGCCGGGAGCGCTCTCAACTGCTAAAGAGGGATCCTTTTGCAATGTGAGCACGGTGTCTGGCGTGAGGGAGTTAATAGTAGCGTCACCGCTCCCCTTGCGGAGTTCCAAAGCGCGCGTAGTGGCATCCGGCACCACCGCAAAGCGCACGCGGGCTAACTTCGGCTTCTCGGCCCAATAGTTGTTGTTGCGCTCGATAGTGACCTGCTTGTCCGTCTCATTGCTGACAAATTTAAATGGGCCCGAACCAATCGGATGCTCGGTCATCTCAGTTCCGCTGCCGTAGGGAACGATGCCAATCGCGCCGTCGGATAAATTCCAGAGCAGAGTCGCAAAGGGTTCTTTCAGATGAAAAATGACGGTGTAATCGTCGGGCGCATCGATGTGATCGACGAATCGGTAGACGGCTGCCTTAGTGCTGCGGATCTTTCCCTGAAGAAGGGAATCGAATGTCCACTTCACATCGCGAGCGGTGAGCGTCCGGCCATCGTGAAACCTAACGCCGCGGTGCAGGTGGAAGATGTAAGTGAGCGGATCGGGAATCTCCCATCGCTCGGCCAGGCCGGGAGCGACATCGAGATTGTCTCCGCGGCTGAGAAGGTCGTCAAAAATAAGATTGTCGATCCGCTCGGACTGCGCGTCGACGCCGATGCGCGGGTCGAGATTGGTGGGGCTGGACTCGATGAGCATTACCAGAGTGTTGGGATCAGCCTTGCGGGAGCAGGCGAGAAACGTGCAACTCAGCGCCAGAGCGGCAAGCATCAGGGCGGCGCGGCGCATCAGCGGCAATCCGCACACATTGCGCCGATGGTATTTGTGGTTTTCCAATTTCTCATGGTGGTCGTAACCGCCAGCACACGATCGATTGGCTTCTTCATCACCACACTCTCGGCTACACCGTTCGGCAGGTAAAAATAAAGTTCCTTTCCGAGAGATCGAAATTCATCGGGCTTTACAACAAGTGTTCCCAATCGCTCAAGAGTCGATGGCGCGGGAGGCTCAGACAGAAACATTACATGGAGCTTGGTCGGGTCTACTCCTGGGTTCTTCAGAAAAGGATTGTTGGCAATCGCCCGCTTAATTTCATCCGCGGTTCGGACAATCACCGCGACGGAATGGCCGAAGTCCGATTGGATTTTGTCTGCAATTTTCGTTGAAAGTGCGTTGTCCGAGATCTTTGGGGCCTTAAACACGATATTTCCGCTCTGGATATAGGTCTTGACTTGCTCAAAGCCCAGAGCCCCGAGCGAAGCGCGAAGCCGCTCCATCTTTATAAGCTTGTGCCCACCGAGATTGATTCCGCGCAGCAGTGCGACATACACCGGCATGAGCGCCTCCTCTCAAGGATAAGAAATTTTGCCCAAAATTGCTGGGCGTTTCGCCCCGGTAGCTGAAGGTACGTTTGAAGGACGATGGTGCCTGGTCTCGTACGCCAATACGGCGAATGCGGCCGCCTCTTTTGCCGCAGAGGGCATACCGAATTCGTCAGAGAATCGAAGGCTTAATCCCAGCGGACCAAGCTCGGCAGCCAACGTGCGAACCAGTGTCGCATTCTTCGCCCCCCCTCCGGACAGAATCATCTCTTCAAATCGAGGCTTGGATAGGCTGCGCGTATTTAGGATAAATTTCTGGATCGCGTTGGCAATCGTTTTCGCCGTGAGCGCGGTCGCCGTAGCCACGGCGTCTTCTTTTCGGCGCCCTTTGCATAGCCGTAAAAGATCGCCCACGAACTCCCGCCCGAATTCTTCACGACCCGCGGTTTTCGGAGGGCGCTTGTGGAAGTAAGGCAGGGCCAATGCTTTGACGAGGACGTCTGGCAAAGGCCTCCCACGCGCCGCAATCCTGCCGTTGCGATCAAAGGGCTTGCCAAAAAGCTCTTGCGTCAATGCATCGATCACCATATTTCCCGGTCCCGTGTCGAATGCGATCACGTTGTCCGCTCTGGCTCCGGCGGGAATCATGGTCAGGTTAGCAATCCCGCCGATATTTTGCACGATCCTACCGACGTGCGCATCGCGAAATAGAAGGTAATCGAGAAGGGGAACCAAAGGCGCTCCTTTGCCTCCGGCCGCGATATCAGCTGGACGAAAATCCGAAATCACGGGCGCGCCGACTCGCGCCGCGATGATTGCTGCTTCTCCAGTTTGCCAGGTAGCCGCAACCTTGCGGCCGAGAAAGCGCTGCGGCTCGCCTTGGTGGTAAAGAGTTTGCCCATGGCAACCGATTAGATCTGCTTTCAATTTGAACTGCCGCTGAGTAGCCAGAATTGCGTCCGCATAGAGTTCCCCCAAAAGAAAGTTCAACCGCGCCAGATCTGGGACGCCGATTTGCGAGGCGTTCATCGCCGCTAAGACGGCGGCACGAACTTTCGTCGGATAAGAATATTCTGCGTGGCCAAGGAGTTTAATTTGAGCCGCCCGTCCTCGCCCTCGTGTGGTTGAACCTTTCCCGATCTCAACTAGCGCAACGTTAATTCCATCGGCAGAGGTTCCGCTCATCACTCCGGCAACGATCATTTGCGACTTGCGGGAAGGCGAGTTCACGATCTACGCTGCCGCTCGTTCTGTTCGAGAATCATGGCTTTCAGTCGCACTTCTTCGCTGAACTCCCAAAGCTTGCGTGACAGCCTCTGCACCTTGGCGACTGAGGGAACAGCAGAACGAAGCCAGAGCCTCGCAGACTTTTTCTTGAACGAGAGTACTCGTCCGATCGATTCAGTAGCGCGCTTGGCAAACGCCGGCCGGAGATCGGCGGCCTTCGTCAGTTCCTCATAAGCTTGCGTTACATGATCCTCGCGATGGCAGACTAGACATAGATCTCCGCCAGCGCGAATGTGCTCGGTCGCGGACTCCCCGACCGAAGATGACGACAGCACAGCGCCCATCTCCAGGTCGTCCGAGGCAATTAGATTACGGAAACCGATACGTTTCCGTAGGATCTCGGTGATCCACATTCGAGAGAGCGAGGCAGGAACCTGACCTTTCGTGACCAGCGGATACGCTGCGTGCGAAACCATCACCATCGGCAATTGTGCCCGAAGCTTTCGGTAGGGAAGTAGATCCTCGGCCGACATGTCTTTCAGCGACTTGTTGATGACCGGCATCTTGTGATGGCTGTCAAGATCGCCTTCCCCCAGGCCAGGAAAGTGCTTGCCGCATCCGAGCACGCGGGAGCTGCGCAATCCTTTTAAGAATTCGCCCGCGTAAGTTGCGGCTTCGCGCGGATTCGCCGAGACTGCTCGCGAACTCATCACGCTGCGCGAGGCTTCCAATGCCAAATCCAGCACGGGGGCGAAGTCTACGTTAAATCCGAGCGCGCGGCAGTTTTCTCCGATAATCTGCCCGTGCTTGCGGAACAGTTTGCGGTCTCGCGTCGAGAACACTTCTTTCGGCGACGGTGCCGGACCGAGCGCGTCGCGAAATCGGTCTACGCGGCCTCCTTCGAGGTCGACACAGGTGAACAACGGAACTGAAACACACTTTTGGCAGTCGCGAAGCAAGCGCCAGGTTTGATCGGCGCTCCTGATATTGCGGGCGAACAGAATAACTCCGGCGGGCTGAATCCGGGTGAGCAGGGAACTGAGACGAGAGGTCATCTCCACCCCGTCGAAGCCAATGATCAGGAGTTGGCCGATACCGGCCTCGTTGCGCGTGTTCCGCGGAAGCTTCATCGATCTGAGTATCTCTAGATTTCTTTCTTTAACTCCGCAAGCAAATTCAGCGCCTCCAGCGGCGTGATCCGATTTAAGTCCACATCGCGGAGTTTTTCCAGTACTGGCTGGGATAATGGCGTGAAAATAGTCAACTGCGTCTGCGGAGGCGCGGCACCGGGTGAGAGATGTTCGCTCAATTCGCGTTCCGCCGACTCGTGTTCGGTCAGCACCTCACGCGCACGCAGGATTACTTCCTGGGGTAATCCTGCCAGCTTGGCGACCTCGATACCGTAGCTGCGGTCAGCGGCGCCGGGTTCAACTTTACGCAGAAAAGCAATGCCGCCCGCGGTTTCCTTGACCGAAACGTGATAGTTTTTCACTCCCACAAGCTGCTCAGCCAGGTCTGTCAGCTCGAAATAGTGCGTGGCAAAAAGAGTTTTCGCGCGGACTCGCGCGTGCAGAAACTCGACCGCAGCCCAGGCGATGGCGAGACCGTCGTAAGTAGACGTGCCACGGCCAACTTCGTCCAGCAGAATGAGCGACCGAGACGTAGCCGTATGCAGGATCGCCGCCGTCTCCGTCATTTCCACCATAAATGTGGAGCGCCCGCGCGCCAGATTGTCGCTGGCTCCGATTCGCGTGAAAACCCGATCCACAATTCCCAGGCGCGCCGACCGAGCCGGAACGAACGAACCCATCTGCGCAAGAATTACGATCAAAGCCGCCTGCCGCAAGTAAGTGGACTTGCCACCCATGTTTGGCCCGGTCAGGAGCAGAATCGCATGGCTCGAGGCGTTCAGATAAAGGTCGTTAGGGACGAAGCGTTCGGTGCCTCCGGCCATCTCCTGCTGCTCGATCACGGGATGGCGGCCCTCGACTATTTCCAGTTCGCCGGCTTCGGCATTCGTCGCAATCAACTGTGGGCGGCAATAATTTCTCAAAGCCGCGACCTCTGCCAGTGATGCGAGCACATCCACCTCGGCCAGCGCCAGCGCGGTCTGTCGAATGCGTTTGGCGTGACCGGCGATCGCCGAACGCAATTCCGTGAACAGTCGGCGTTCGATCTCAACGATCTTTTCTTGCGCATCGAGAATCTTGGTTTCGTATTCCTTCAATTCGGGGGTGGTGAACCGCTCCGCGCCGACGAGTGTTTGTTTGCGCTCGTAATCCTGCGGCACCAAGTGCAGGTTCGATTTGGAGACTTCAATGTAGTAGCCGAAGACGGAATTAAACTTTACTTTAAGCGAGGCGATCTCCGTTCGGCCACGCTCGCGCTGCTCGATCTGCGTCAGCACTAGCTTGCTGTTGCGCGAAAGCTCGCGCAATTCGTCGAGGTCTTTATCCACGCCAGTGGCGATCACGCCGCCATCGGAGAAGCTGAGTGGCGGCTCGGCAACGATTGTCTTCTCAATGCGCTCATGCAGATCGCCTAGCTCGTCAATCAAATCGCGCAACCTTCGCAGGCGTTCCGCCGCTAATTGCCCCACGGCGACTTTAATTGCAGGAATTCTGCCGAGGGATGCTGCCAGTGCAAGTACGTCGCGTGGGTTCGCCGTCTCCAGCGTCACCCGGCTGAGCAGGCGCTCCAGGTCCAGCACACCTTCGAACGCGTGCCGCAACTCCTCGCGCGCCATGCTTTTTTGCACTCCCGCTTCCACCGAGTCCAGGCGGGCATTGATCTCAGCCACATCCAAGGATGGGCGCAGCAGCCAGGCGCGCAGCAGTCGTTTGCCCATGGGAGTGATCGCGCAATCGATCGAGCGAAATAACGTTCCACCCCCCTCCGATCCGGCAAACAGCGGTTCAATCAATTCCAAATTCCGAACCGTCACCGCATCCAGTACCAGGCAGTTTTGCCGTTCATACCACCCGATGCGATCGACGTGATGAAGCGATCCCCGCTGGGTAGAGCGCACATAGTACAGAATCACGCCGGCCGCGGCCGCGGCCGCGGTTCTTCCCGTCAGTCCGAAACCTTCGAGCGACAGAACGCCGAAATGGTTCTCGAGTAAGGGGATGGAATGGTCAGGCGCAAAAATCCAGTCGTCGAGCGGAGTTTCGGTGCAGGCTACACCAGATCCTTGGGGCCGGGGCGTGTGTGCCGAAACCTTCGCATCAAATAGGGGCGCGGCCGAGCCATACAAAAGTTCTTTTGGACGCAATTGCTCGAGCTCTTCCTGCACCCGCCGAAGAGCGCCATCGCCGGAAAATTCCGTAGCCCGAAATTCTCCAGTCGAAAGATCGAGCGCCGCGAATCCCACGCGGTCGCCTATCTGCGCCAGGGCAGCCAGGAAATTGTTTTCTTCTGATTCCAGCGACGAATCCGACGCCGTGCCGGGAGTGACCACGCGGGTCACTTCTCTCCGCACCAGCTTTGTGCCGATCTGCTTCCTGGCAAGCCGTGCGTCCTCCATCTGCTCGCAGATGGCAACTTTGAAGCCTTTGCGGATAAGTTTTCCTATATAGCCTTCGGCCGCGTGGTGCGGTACTCCGCACATGGGCACTGCAATGCCTTTCTCCTTGTTGCGCGAAGTGAGCGTGATCTGAAGTTCCTTGGCGGCCACAATGGCGTCGTCAAAAAATAGCTCGTAAAAATCTCCCAGGCGAAAAAACAAAAGCGCTGTGGGATGTTCTTTCTTTACGGCAGCGTACTGCCGCATCAACGGAGTGGACGGCTCGCTCATTCGGTTCAGGAGGGGCTGGCGCGGATTATAACAAACGCCTCAACGCACTTCAGTGCCTAAGAATGCCCCAGAAGTTTCAAATGTGGGTTGACGCAACTTATTCCGCAATGTTTACCTAATGCATGGAACTGCGCAAGGATCCAATTACTCGCTCCTGGGTGATTACGGGCGACGATCCAGTTGAGCAAGGCCCCCACCCGGAGGGTGCTTGCCGGTTTTGTCCCAATGCTTCGGACGCTACACAGATGATTTCGTCGCTGCCCAGCGTGGGATCCTGGTCTGCGCGATCTGTAGTGCATCCCAGGCCGCTCTATCATATTGAAGGTGAGCCGGGGCGCAGGGGGGATGGCCTTTACGATCGAATGAGTTCTGTGGGCGCCCACGAAGTCTTAGTCGAGAATCCCAGGCATGATCGCCATCTTTGGAGCGCGAGTGACGATGAGATCGGACAATTCTTGCGCCTTGCCGCGGAGCGCATCCTCGATCTGAAGCGTGATCCGCGCATCAAGTACGTGAGTTTCTTCAAAGATTACGGGAAGAACGCCGGCCAGGAGTTCGGTCACCCTACGTCACAGATTACGGCCACCATGTTCGTTCCCAGGCGGGTGCTATACGAATTACGGGCCGGCCGCGATTATTTTGTGAGCAAAGAGCGTTGCGTGTTCTGCGACATTTTGAATCAGGAAGAACGGCAGGCGACCCGCGTGATCGAAGCGCGCGGAGACTACGTCGCCCTTGGACCTTACGCTCCCCGTGTGCCCTACGAAACCTGGATTTTACCGCGCAATCACGAGGCTTCCTTCGAACGGACAGGTCTGTCGAAGCCGGGATTGCGCGTCAATCTCTCCGCGCTCCTGCGCCGCGCCCTGCAGCGGGTCAGAACCGTAACCGAGGACTTCCATCTGGTGCTGCACACTGCGCCCAACAGTTTGCATCCCTCAAACACTTTGGGCTATTGGAAAACCATCGACGATGATTATCACTGGCATATTGAGATTATGCCGGTGATTGCCACGAAAGCGCGCTCGTATACCTTTAAAGAGGTTTATTATTCGCCCGTAAGTTCGGAGACAGCGGTAAAGCAATTGCGGGAAGCGAAGATCGATGGTTGATCCTACAGTGGTTGAGCCTAACGCGCTGCTGCCGTTTTTTTCCAATGTTCGAGCGAACCCTCCCGCAGTAGTTTTCCCGCGGCTTCTTCACTGACTGGCGGGGAGAAGAAATAACCCTGCCCCATCTCGCAGCCCAATTCGCGCAAGGCTTCCAGATGCTTTGGGGTCTCAATACCTTCGGCAGTTACCTCCAAGTTTAGCTTGTGCGCCAGAGCCACGATCAGGTCGATGGTTTCATATGTATCGCGGTCGGAAAGCATCCCGCCAACCAGATCGCGGTCAATCTTCAGCCCTTGTAGTGGAAGCTGCCGCAGGGTGCTCAAGGAAGAGTTGCCGGCTCCAAAGTCATCGAGGATCACACCGATTCCCAAGTGTTTGAGCTGAGAAAGAACTGAGTAGCTCAGCTTTGGATCGGCCGCTCCAACCCGCTCCGTAATTTCTAAACGCAAACACGACGCGTCAATCCGCGTATCGCGGACAATCGCTTCAAGGTCACCGACAAGGCCGGGATCCGATAACTGCTTCGCGGATAAATTAAAGCTCATAACGGTCGGGAAGGAATAGTTGGCATCGGCCCAGGCACATAACTGTTTGCAGGCCTGCAGAATAAGCCACTGACCCGTCGAGACGAGCAGTCCGGTGTCTTCGGCCGCGGCCAGGAATCTATTTGGAGAAATCAAACCCTGTTCGGGATGTTGCCAGCGCAGCAGGGCCTCGAACCCAAGTATCTTGCAGGAAGCAAGTTCCACGATGGGCTGGTAGTAAACCCGGAACTCATTTTGCTCGACGGCCTGTCGTAACTCACTTTCCAGCTTGAGACGATTTACGGCCAACTTATGTAATGCTTCATCGAAAAGTTCACACCGGGATCCCCCCAGGGCTTTGGCGCGCCGCATGGCAACTTCGGCCTCTTGCAGCAGAGTGTCGGCGTGAGCCTGTGAGGTGGTGCTGAGTGCAATTCCTATGCTGGCGGAGATGCGTACCTCACGGGCTTCTACGTCGAAAGGCTTCGCCACGGCGGCGAGAATCCGTTTTGCGACGCGCATGGCGTCGCTCGGATCTGCAATTCCCTCCAGCAGTATAGTGAATTCGTCTCCCCCCATTCGCGAGAGAACCGCATTTCCAGCGCTGAGATCATGCGGGGCGCGTGAAAATGTATCTTCGTCGCGGAGGCAACTCCCGATCCGTGTGCCCATTTCGATAATTACCCGGTCCGCCACGGCAGAACCCGCAGTCTCGTTTAGTCCCTTAAACCCATCCAGATCCACAAACAAAACCGTATGCTGCTGATCCGGATTGCGGCGGGAGCGCTCGAACGAGTTGTGCAGACGATCCAGAAAGAACCTGCGATTTGGCAGGCCGGTCAAACCGTCGTGAAGGGAATTGTGTTCCGCGAGTTCTTCTGCCTGCTTGCGATCCGTCACGTCTCGGTTCACGATCACCAGCTTCACTACGTCGCCCTTGTCGTCTCGGATGGTGCCGGCGATCGACTCCAGAACCTTCCACGATCCGTTTTTGTGGCGGATGCGATATTCCAGCTTTTTTCCTATTCCCGTCCTTCGCGCTTCCCGCGCGGCCTCCAACACTCGGAAGCGATCCTCCGGATGAATCTGGTCGAAACCTGAAGTTTCCCCCAACTCCGCCGCAGAGTATCCAAGAATTCGCTTGTAGGCCGGGCTGTTATAAAGCCGGTTACCTTTCACGTCCACCAGTGCAATCATGTCAGCGGCGTTCTCGGTGACAATTTGGAAAAGTTCCTCCCGCTTTTTGGACTCTAGGCGAACCCGAAAGGCACGAAGGGACTGATAGATCGCCAGCACCGCAAGAATTGCCATCGTGATCGATTGCCAGTGCTGAATCATTGGAGGAGGTGCCGTCAGTCAATCTATCGGCAAACAAAGCAAGATACTTTGCTTCATTGACCGCGATATCACTATGGCCAAAGCTGAGGCTTCCATCCCGTTCGTTCAACCTTCATAATGTCACGGTGACGATTCGCCGCCTGAAAACGTATGCTGGCACTCAGGGATTCGTCTACCAGTACTACTTTGTGGGACGGAGAGCGGCGTTGGCTGGCGATGCCGAAGGGCCAGGCACGGAGTTCATCTTCGACGTGACTTCCGATCGCAAGCAGACCTATGCCGTGAGCATTCTGCTGCCGGATGCAGCCACCAGCGAATGGACCGCGGGCCATGGGCGGTCATTAACGGATTCCGAGCAATATGCCGCCGCCAAGCTTCGTTTGTTCCGTGCCTTTGACGAACTGGAGAACGTAATGGCAGAGGGCCGGCGGCTGGTGATCAAGCCAACCATACTAGAAGAGTCGCTGGCGAACCTGGGAGTCGAGTGAGGCTCTTGTGATCCAAATCGCATTCTGCCGTGATCTTTGCCGTTTCCCTACAGCCCATATTGTGTGGAGACTATAATCCGTGGAGCAGACTAGATTCTGGGGTGGATGCCGGGAGTAGCTCGCGAGAGCCATTCTGACTTGCAACAAGCGCCACCGGCTCCGATACTTACATAACTTATGGCACTGCTTTGGTTGCGCTTCGCGCTGGCTTGTTATTTCGTCGGGCTGATCTACGCATTTTTTGCGCTCAGCCGCACCAGCGAGCTTTTCAGCCGCATCGCGCTGCACGCAGCCAGTCTAGGGATGGTCTTTCATTTCGTTTCGCTGGTGGAGCTTTTTCTCTCCGGTCACGTCCTTTGGACTTCGGTTCATAACGCGGAGTCGCTGCTGGCGTTCCTTTCGATGACTTTTTTTATGGTTATCTATGCCGTTTATCACACTACGTCTCCGGGAGTAGTAGTGTTCCCCTTCGTATTTTTCTTGACTTTTGTGGCGGCAGTCGACGAGCAGCCCGTGCTACAAATGGCTTTCATTCAGCATAAAGGCTGGCTCATCGCGCACATTATTCTTATCTTTACCGGATATGCCGCGCTGATTCTCAGCTTCGGCGCCAGCTTGCTCTACTTGCTGCAGGAGCATCGACTTAAGTCCAAGAAACCCAGCAGTCTAATCTCGTTCCTGCCGGCTCTCGAAGTTATCGACCAGATCGGCTACCGCTCCCTGTTGCTGGGTTTTCCTTTCATGACGCTCGGCTTGATCACCGGCTCCATTGTCGCCATGTCAGCCTATGGGCATATTGACTTCGCCGATCCCAAGATTCTGTTGTCGATCCTGATGTGGATCGTTTACATGGTCATGGTGTTTACGCGCTGGAATTCCGGCTGGCGCGGCCGCCGCGCCGCCGTTCTTGCAACCTTTGCTTTTGTTGCCGCCATTGTCGCCTGGGCGGCAAACTATTTCTCCGCCATCCACAGGTTCGCGGCATGAGATACCAGCTCATTGGCGTGAACCACAAGAGCGCACCGCTGGAAGTTCGCGAACGCTTGGCCATCCCTGAGTCGCGCCTGCCCGATTGCTGCCGCGACCTCAGCACGCACCCTGGAATTGAAGAGGGCATGATCATCTCCACCTGCAATCGCGTGGAAATGATTACGCATACGGCCAACGGATCGGCCGACCTGCGTGGCTTCCTCCACGATCATTTCCATTTAACCGCCGAGGAGTTGGACCCGCACTTGTATGAGTTTCGCGAGAAAGATGCGGTGCGGCATGTGTTTCGCGTGGCCTCGAGCCTGGATTCGATGGTGGTGGGCGAAGCACAAATCCTCGGCCAGGTAAAAGAGGCCTACGCGACCGCGCGAGCCGTTGGGGCAGTTCGGGGCCAGCTCGATCAGCTTTTCACCCGCGCGTTCGCCGTTGCCAAGCGCGTGCGTACCGAAACTGCTGTTGGATCGTCATCCGTTTCCATCGCTTCGGTCGCGGTCGAGCTCGCCAAAAAGATCTTCGGTTCGCTTCAGGGCAAAACCGTTTTCATTGTGGGCGCCGGCAAGATGAGCGAACTCGCCGCCCGCCACCTAATCGCGCATGGTTGCGAGTCCATCTTCGTTTCCAACCGCACCTACGATCGCGCTGTGGGTCTGGCGCATCGCTTCAACGGCCATGCCATCAGGTTCGACGACTTATACGACAACTGCGACAAAGCCGATATCGTCATCACTTCAACAGGGTCGCCACAGGCTATCTTCCGCCGCGAGCACGGCGAACAATTCCTCTCTCGCCGCAAGAACAAACCGATGTTCTTTATCGACATTGCCGTTCCCCGCGATGTTTCGCCAGAGATGGCCAAACTCGATGGCATCTTCGCCTACGATATCGACGATCTTCAACAGGCCGTCAGCAGCCACGTAGCCGATCGCCATCACGAAGCCGAACTCGCCGAAGCGATCATTACGAGCGAAGTGGAACGCTTTGAAGCCAGGCTGCACACCTTGGATGTTGTTCCGACGATCGTCAGCTTGCAGGATCATCTTGAAACCATCCGCCAGGCCGAGATCGATCGCGTGCGTGGGCGCATGGGAACCTTGACCCCCGAGCAGGAAATGGCTGTGGAAGCGCTGACGCGCGGCATCATCAACAAGGTAATGCACACGCCAGTCACTACGTTGAAAACGGCCGCGCGGGAAGCAGAGGCGACCACGGTAATCGATGTAGTGCGGAGGTTGTTCAACCTGCACGACAAGGAAAGAAAGGGCAACTAGCGTCGAGCACAACGTTTATCGAGCATTTGCGGCGATCACGTGGAATCATAATGCAGGCACGGCTTCGGGGACTGATCAATTTATCGAAATGCCGCTTCTGCCCAAACCACGAACTCATTCGAAATGAATCATTCCTCCGATTCCATGTCTAAACTCCACATCGGCTCCCGCGGCTCGCAGCTCGCTCTCTGGCAATCGAACCACATCTCCGCGCTGCTGCGTGCTCGCGGCCATGAAGTAGAAATTGAAATCATACACACCACCGGCGACAAAATTACTGACGTCGCCCTTGCCATGGTCGGAACCAAGGGCATGTTTACCAAAGAGATTGAAGAGGCACTCGCCGCCCATCGCGTTGATCTCGCCGTGCACTCCCTGAAAGACCTGCCCACCGAACTGCCCGCAGGGTTTGAAATCGCCGCCGTCACGGAGCGACAGGACCCGCGTGACGCCTTCTGCTCGCGGCAATATGCGAGCATCGAGGACCTTCCCCCCGGCGCGCGCGTCGGCACCAGCAGCCTGCGGCGCCAGGCGCAACTCAAAGCCATCCGCCCCGATCTCGACATTTATCCCTTGCGCGGCAATGTCGATACTCGCCTGCGCAAGCTCGAACAGGGTGAATACGATGCCATAATCCTTGCCAGTGCCGGCTTAAAGCGATTAGGCAAAACGGAATTGATCAGACAGATCATACCCACTGAAATCATGTGTCCCGCTGCCGGACAAGGCGCACTGGGCGTTGAAATCCGCAAAGGCGATTCCGCCACGCGCCGGCATCTGGAGTTTCTGAATGACCCCGCGGCCCGAGCTGCAACGACTTGCGAGCGCGCCCTGCTGAATCGGCTAGGAGGTGGCTGCCAGGTGCCCATCGGCGCATTTGCGGAGATATACGATAGCAAGCTGCATCTCGAAGCCATCGTGGCAGATCCTGACGGCTCGAAACTTCTACGCGAATCCCGAGACGGCAATCTCAACGATCCCGAGAAACTTGGCAATGATGTCGGTGACATCTTGCTTCGCCGCGGGGGCGATGAAATTCTTGAAGCCGTCTACGGCCGCGGCCTGGCCGTCCCGCCGCAACCCTGATTCGGCGCCATCCATTTTCGTCTGTCGCGAGAAAGGCATTTAGCGGCGATAATCAGTCTATGTACATCCCCGAGCACTTCCGCCTGCGCCACGATCAAGAGGGCATCGCTTTCATGCGGGCCAACCCGTTCGCCATCCTGATCTCATCCGCCGAATCCGGTCCTTATGCTACGCACCTGCCGCTCTCAGTTCATCAAAATCAAGAAGAGCTCGCGCTCCGTGGTCATGTGTCCAAGGCCAACCCGCATTGGACTTACCTGGAACAGAATCCACAGTGCCTGGCCATCTTCCATGGGCCGCACTCTTACATTTCTCCGAGCAATTACACGGCGCGCGAAAGCGTTCCCACCTGGAATTACGCCGCGGTGCATGTTTACGGAAATGCGCGGATGTTTTCCGAGGAGCAAGATGTTCACGCGATGCTGAATGAGTTGATAGAGACTTTCGAGCCTGCTTACCGCGCTCAGTGGGAAGAATTAAGCCCGAAGTTTCGTGACAACATGCTGCGGCAAATTGTTGGATTTGAAATTACCGCGACGAAGATTGAAAGCAAGTTCAAGCTGAGCCAAAACCGCACTCGAACAGATCAAGCGAACGTGATTGCTTCGTTGGAAAACTCGGAAGACTCGACGATTTCCGGGGTTGCCCGCATGATGAAAGAGCAGCATCTTGGCAAGAAAGACTAAAGGGTAAGGCGCGGGAGATTCAGCGTTGACTGAGGGTTGGCTCCCGCATCGCGATCATAACGATGAAAATGAAAGCGACGCCCCAGAAGAAGCGGCCACTAAGCGGAGTGCGCATCCTGGTAGGCCGCGCCCGCCATCAGGCTGGAGCGCTGTCGGTCGAATTGCGCGGGCTGGGCGCGACCGTGCTCGAGATTCCATTCATCGAAATCCGAAGACCACCCAGCTACAAACCGCTCGACTCCGCGCTCAAGAATCTCTCAGACTACGACTGGCTGATTCTTACCAGCGTGAACGGAGTCGAAGCGATGTGGGAACGCATGGGCAAACTAAACTTGAAACAGACCAGTCTTCGCCACTTGCGCGTTGCCGCCATCGGGCCTGCGACGAAAAAGGCCATTGAAAAACGCAAAGTGCGCGTTGATGTGGTTCCCAAAGAATATGTCGCCGAATCGGTTGTGCGTAGTTTGCGGCGGAGAGTGAAAGGGAAGCGGGTTTTGCTGGTGCGTGCCAAAGTCGCGCGGGACGTAATTCCGCGCGAATTACGCCAAGCCGGCGCTCAGGTGGATGTGGTGGAGGCTTATGAGACGGTCGTTCCGGAATCGTCGCGAACGCGGTTGAGCACGACGTTAAGTAATCCCGGGCGCCGTCCCCACGTCGTGACCTTCACCAGTTCTTCAACCGCGAAGAATTTCGTTGCGCTGGTCGGCCCCGGCGGCGCCGGATTTAAAGGCATCCGTTTCGCTTCCATCGGCCCTGTTACTTCTTCAACCCTGATTGAACTCGGTTTGCGGGCGGATATTAAAGCCAAAGAGTTCACAATCCCGGGTTTGGTCGAAGCAATCGTTTGCGCGATCGGACCAAATCCTGCGCGAATCATCGAATCCCCTTTAATCCGTACCTGCTAAATTGCTGGGATGAATCCAAAGACAACTTACCTCGCACTCTGTTTCGCTGGAGTTCTGCTTCCGTATTGGCAGTTTGTGCCCTGGGTCTTGCAGCATGGGCTCAATCTTCCGCTCCTTGCGCGTGAACTGTTTGCCAATCGAATCGGCGCTTTTTTTGGCATGGATGTGTTGGTTTCCGCCATCGTTCTCATTGTGTTTATGCGCCTCGAGAGCTCCCGCCTTAATGTTCCCCGGCGACGGATTCCCGTGCTGGCCGTGCTGCTGGTTGGAGTTTCGCTCGCATTTCCTTTATTTCTTTACATGCGAGAATTGCGGCTGGAAGAGATGAGAGCGGCAGAAGCCCGCGCAAGCTGATCGTTCTGGGGCGATTCCGAAGCATTTAGCGGCATTTGGCCACGAAAATCAGCACTTGCCAGATCGCAAGCAATCGTTAAAGCTTATTCCGTCAACGAGCAACTGCAATCAGCCGGTGGAACGTGGGCCAGCAGGAAGTCGGCGACGCGCTGATAGGCATCGATCTGATTCTCGACCCGAGCGAAGCCGTGGCCCTCGTTTTCGTAAATCTTGTAATCTACCGTCCCCCCGCGCTTCTTGATGGCGTCGACGACCTGTTGCGTTTCTGATTTCGGGCAGCGTGGGTCGTGTCCTCCGGCGAGTAAAAGTAATGGCGACTTGACCTGGTCAACAAAGTTGATGGGCGAACGGTCTTCGTACAGCGACTTGTTCTTTACTACGTCACCCATGGTCGCTAGGTCGGATTGTTGCAACTCCGGATCCTCGTTCTCGATTTCCGTGAACCAGTTCACGAAGGGCACTATGGGAACGCCCGCGGCCCAGAGATCAGGTGCCTTGGTGACCGCCATCATGCTGAGGTAGCCGCCGTAGCTGGCGCCCATTACGGCAATCTTTTTGGGATCGAGATGGCCAGTCTGCTTGATCCAGTCGACTCCAGCAAGAACATCCTGCAAATCTCCGCCGCCCATGTCGAACAGATTGGCCTGCTGAAATTCCTTTCCGTATCCCGTCGACCCGCGGTAGTTGGGCGCAAGCACCATGTAGCCCTGATTGGCGGCATACTGGATGAAGCGGTTGAAGGAATTCATGGTCTGTGAAGTCGGCCCGCCGTGAATGTAGACGATGGCGGCATTCTGTCCGTTGCGCGCCATGTTGAAGGGAACATAGAGAAACGCGGAGATGGTCCATTTGCCGTCGCGGCTGGGATAGTGGACGAGAAAAGGCTCGACCATATCTTCTGAGTTCACCCCCGCCACCAGCGAATGCGTCACTTGATGCGACGTGCCCGCTGCCCGCGTGTATACCCAAAGATCGCCGGGAGCGGTGGGGCCGTTGTGATAGTAGAGAAGACGCGAACCATCTTTAGTGAACGCTGAGCGGCCACCCGCAGGCTGATTCACTCCTCTGGGAATCGGGAGCGCGGTTGATTTACCCGTCGCCAGGTCGTGCAAGTAGATATCTTCGTTGCCATCGACATTGGCGGTGAAAGTGATGTGTTTGCCATCTGGCGAAAACTCGCCGCCGTGAATCGCCCATTTATCTTTGGTCAGCCAGGAGATCTTCTTGGTCGCGACTTCCAGTAAGCCGATGTTTTGATAGCCGTTGACGGCATTTGAAGTGAAAAGGACCCGCTTGCCATCCGGAGAAATATCGTTGGCGGAGTAACGCCGTTCGCCTTCATGAGGGGTGAGAAGTGTGCTTTTCCCGGTCGCGACCACGGCGATAAAGATATTCGAATCCGTCCCCTTGGCTTGATCCTGCGTATAGACGATCTGCTTGCCGTCTCTTGACCATATGGGATCGTAGTTGCCCTTATCCTGCGGAGTGTTGGTGGTCAGGTGCTTCACTTCGCGCATCAACGTGTCATAGATATCGATCTCATACGCAGCAGAAGTTTTCGGTTTGACCTCATAGGCCAGATACCGCCCATCCGGCGACCACGTCGGATTCAGTTCAGCGATCTCGCGAGTGCTGGTCAGATTCACAACTCTGCCGGTCTTGGGCGAGACCAGAAAAATATCCCAGAGCTCATCGCCGTCGTAATCGGATTGATAGGCAATCCATTTTCCATCGGGCGACCAAGCTGGCGCCGTTTGCCTCTGGTCGCTGACCGTAAGCTGCACAGGCCAACCGCCTTCGGAGGGAACCAGCCAAATATTATTTCGTCCACTCATGTTGGAGATGAAGGCGATCTGCTTTCCATCCGAAGACCACGAGGGACGGCCGACCTGTCGAGTCATAAACAGCTTCTCGATGGTTAAACTGCGTGGTTCGACCTCCGCGTTCGGCTTGCTGGCGACCTGCTTGGGATCCGTGATGGCCTGAGGCGCTGGAAGAGTTTGCGCAGTCGCAGCGATTTCAGGGACAAGTGTGCTCATAAGGACGACGATAGCAAAGGCCGAAAAAATGCGCATGTTTGCAGTTTAAGAACGGAATAAAAAAGTTTAGCAGAAGCGGGAGGGACTACGCTTTCGCGCTCTTATGAATCTCGACCGTGCTCCAGGTCTTGTCCGCGGCATGGCAAATATTTTCGAGCGCACAATCCACACATTTGGGTTTGCGAGCGATGCACAGCTTGCGGCCATGCCAGATCACCTGGTGGGAGAAAAGAATCCACCTTTCGCGCGGGATAATCAGCATCAAGTCCTGCTCGATTTTCTGCGGGTCATCATTCGTGGTCAGCTCCAAGCGGCGGCAAATTCTGTGCACGTGCGTATCTACTACCAGCCCGTCCGCGATTTTGAACCATGACCCGAGCACAACGTTGGCAGTCTTTCGGGCCACGCCGGGCAGGGTAAGCAGGTCCGCCATGTTCATGGGAACCTGGCCACCGTAATCGGCGACGATTTTCTTTGCCGTACCTACTACGGATTTCGATTTATTGCGGAAAAATCCAGTGGAGCGTACGTCGGGTTCGAGTTGCTCGGGCGTAATTGCGGCGAACGCCTCAACGGTCGGATACTTGCGAAAAAGTTCCGGGGTCACGCGATTAACGTTCACGTCCGTGGACTGCGCCGAAAGAATGGTCGCGACAAGCAGTTCCCACGCGCTGGTGTGGGTGAGAGCGCAGGTGACATCGGGATAGAGTTGATCGAGACGACGCAGGATTTCGGCAACGCGATCTGGCGCAATCGGGTTGTAGCCCTTATTCCTGGAAGATGCGCCTTTGCCCACTGGCTTCTTCGGGGCGCTTGCTGTGTGACCTGCCAATTTCCCGGCCCCGGCCAGTTTCGCGCGCGTTCGCTTGCCGTCGCTTCGCCCATCCGGAATCCGCGTCACACGGTCTTGACGTCCGGTTCGAGCGGGCTGCCGAGGAGTGTTACCGCGGGGCATGAGGGCAACATCTTAGCAGAGACCTCGGTAACTGCGGCAGCGGTTGACTGAGCCGCGTGCGCTGGGTAGTCTGGAGGTCGGTTCCTTTTAATCGACAATTCTATGGCTGTGAACTCGATTCAACTTGGGCAAGTGTGGCGGTGCGATTCCGATGGCCAGGATTATCTGGTCACCAAGGTTTATAGCGAAGTGTTTACCCAGTACGCCATGCTTCGTCCGGCTGGAATCTCCGCGCCGGACGCGCCCACCATTCGGGTTAAAGTAACCAAAATGCCACAAGGCGCAAGCCTCCCCGGCTATACCTTCACGCAGGATGGCTCGTTTTGAGTTAAACCTTCCGCGTGTTCCCAGTCTGCTTCCGCTACACTAGAGGGTGTGCGATCTTCCCGTTTCGCGTTTCTCGGTTCCCAGCGAATATCGATTCCGCGCGGTGAAAATCACGAAGTGACCACTGGCCTTCATGACTGAAAAACTTCTGGCGGTAGTTTTTGTGTTCATCAATTCCGTCATCAGCGCAACCGGCTACGCCGGCATCATGCTCCTGATGGCGATTGAGTCCGCATGCATTCCGTTGCCTTCGGAACTCATCATGCCATTCGCGGGCTATCTTGTATTTACCGGGACGTTCAAGCTTTTTTGGGTGGCGACTGCTGGGGCCCTTGGCTGCAACCTGGGGTCGTTCGTGGCGTATGAGATTGGATGCTATGGCGGCCGGCCGCTGGTGGAGCGTTATGGCCGCTGGATCTTGATGGGCAAGCGCGAACTCGATTGGGCTGACAGATTCTTCTTGCGATGGGGCTACCTCGCGGTATTCTTCGGCCGGCTGCTGCCGATGATCCGCACCTTTATCGCGCTTCCTGCTGGAATCGCGCGAATGCCGCGCGGGCGCTTTCATGTCTATACTTTTCTGGGCTCGTGGCCGTGGTGTCTGGCGCTGGCTTATTTCGGAATGAAGCTGGGTCAGAACTGGCGCGAGATGGGGAAATATTTCCACAAGTTCGATGCCATCATCGGCGTGGCGCTGCTGATGGGAGTTGCGTGGTTCGTCTGGAGTCATTGGCAGAACAGAATCAACGTTCAGCCTGATGCCGACCGAGTTCACTAGTTCAGAAAAGCGCGCGATATTCAGAACGAAATCGACTGTCACTTCCACCGCGCCGCGGGCTTCCCGAGTCTTAGCCACTCGATAAAATCAGTTCCAGGGGGCACCCCTCCTAATTCGCGCAGCCTGGTTGCATTCTGTCCGCGATGGTAGTGGCTATGCATCACCGCTTGGGTTAGAGCGTGCCGCACACTGATCACTAACGGAGGATTAAACCAAGGAACGTCCACCACCTCGGCCATCTGGGCTTCGTCCAAGCCGGTTAGCTTCGCCCGCATTTCCGCGTGGTAACGGTGGGCAAACTTCTTCAATTCGCCCCAGTCAGGGAAGTCTTCGGCTTTCGTGAGCGCGAACTCTGTTTTCGAACCGCTGATCACCCACAAAAATCCGGACTGGACGATGTGAATGTGATGGAGCCGCTCGCGAATCGCGCGATCAGGGATCGCGGCTGGATGGGCCTCGATTGCACGCCAATGCTCCGCATCCGCCCATTCTTGGTGAGCGTAAAGTTCGTCCAGATAGATAGCCATTGGATGCTCCACCTTCAAAACTTCAGCTTCAAACCTGCAACTTCAAACAATGTTAAGCGATGTGCCGGCGCGCTACGAGTTTTTGTTCCGTGTAACCAGGCTCGCGGCACTTGTTACAACACCATCGTATAATGTGCAATTTGGTTGTCGGGAGATTTCATCATGGCGCCAACCGCGCAGCGTGAACTGCAACTTGCCCGGCGGATGTCACGCCTCGGCACAGAGACGGCTTTTGAAGTCCTCAACAAGGCGCGTGCGCTGGAGCGCGAAGGTAAGAGCATTATCCATCTTGAAATCGGGGAACCCGATTTCGATACCCCATCCAATGTGATCGAGGCGGCGGTTGACGCACTTCACGAGGGTTGGACTCATTACGGTCCGTCCGCCGGACTGCCCGACCTTCGCCAGACCATCGCCGAGTATGTGGGCCGAACACGGGGAGTCAAAGTTAACTCCGAGGAAGTGGTGGTTGTTCCTGGCGGTAAGCCCATTATTTTCTTCACCATGCTTTCCTTGATTGATGAAGGAGATGAGGTTATTTACCCGAATCCAGGCTTCCCGATTTACGAGTCGATGATTCAATACGTCGGCGGGAAAGCAGTACCAATCCGCTTGCGCGAGGATCATGATTTCTCACTGGACGTGAATGAACTCGCGGAACTGATTACGGATCGCACCAAGCTGATCATCCTGAATTCTCCGGAAAATCCAACCGGCGGCGTAATGCAGCGTAACCAGGTCGAGCAGCTTGCGCGCATTATCGGCGATCGCAATATCCTGGTCCTGTCCGACGAGATTTACAGCCGCTTGCTCTTCGAGGGCGAACATTTTTCCATCATGTCCGTTCCCGGAATGCAGGATCGAACCATCCTGCTCGACGGTTTCTCGAAAACCTACGCCATGACCGGGTGGCGCATGGGGTATGGCGTCATGCGCCCGGACTTGGCCACGCAGATCACCCGCCTGATGACCAATTCCAACTCTTGCACTGCGAGCTTTACCCAGGTGGCTGGCATCGAAGCCCTGCGGGGCGATCAATCCTCTGTGGAACAGATGTGCCAGGAATTCAAGCGGCGGCGCGACGTATTCGTTGCGGGCCTGAACCAGATCAAGGGTTTTTCTTGTCGGACGCCCAAGGGCGCGTTCTACACTTTTCCCAACATTACGCAAACCAGATGGAAGTCAAAAGCCTTGGCGGATGCGCTGCTGGAGCAAGCCGGGGTGGCCGCACTCTCCGGTACTGCCTTCGGGCAATTCGGGGAAGGCTATCTCCGTTTCAGCGTCGCCAACTCGCTGGAGAACCTGCAGCAGGCCCTGGAACGTATTGACCAATGGGCGGGGAATCATCTCTAAAGATGTCTTCGTTCTTAACACAGTTTCGAAATCCTAGTTGCTGGCCTATTTTTCTGTCGCTTCGCTCGAAAAGGGGTGTAATGCCGATTAGGAAACGATCCTTACCGAGTCAAGAGCCTCACCCCAGCCGTCCGCATATGCCGGGCTATGGCCTTCCGTCCAGCACCCGGGGCCTGCTGCCGTGGAACTGGGCCGAACAGTGGTTAATAAAATCGCATAACTATTGGGTTACCACGGTGAAGCCCAATTCCCAGCCCCACACCATGGTGGTCTGGGGTTTGTGGCAGGATGGGCGCTTTCTTTTCAGTACGGGCAGCAAATCTCGAAAAGCCCGCAACCTGGCTGAAAACATAAATTGCATTATCTGCACGGAGCATGCCCATGAGGCGGTTATTGTCGAGGGAACGGCAGAGATAGCCGATGTCGTCGCGCGGCGAAGGTTCCTTCGGGCCTATGAGAAGAAATACGACTTCGAGATGAAAGGAATGGCACAAGACATTCTTTCCATGAAGGAACCTGTGTTCTCGGTGCGTCCCCAGGTTGTGTTTGGCTTTTGGGAAAAATACTATGCCAGCAAGTCCACCCGGTGGAAATTCTAGTTCCGGGTATCCCTTCTCGTCTCCACCCACTGCGTTCTCCGCGTATGATGTTTCGTTGGCTCGGGCTCCCGACGCGTAAAGAGTAATTTTAGCTCCCGAGCTTCGGAAGAGCATTCATGAGCAAGCAGTTCCGCGTTTTTGCGACTTGCGATATTGGAGAATCATTGAACCGTCTGCGCGAGAGCGGCTACGATTTGGAAGTCTACCCAGACCCAAAAGCGCCGCCCAAGAGTTTGATCGTCGACAAGGTCAGGTCTGGCATTGCCGGTCTGATCACCACGTTGCGCGATCCCATCGACGCAGAAATTTTTGAAGCTGGCAAGGATTCGTTGAAAGTGGTGGCGCAGTTTGCCGTAGGCTTCGACAACATCAATCGCACCGACGCCAACCGCTATAAGATTCCTTTTACCAATACCGCCGACGTTCTTACCGAGGCTACGGCGGAATTCGCTTTCTTCATGCTGGGCATGCTGGCACGCAAAATGTGGCCAGCCGAGCACCTGACTCGCGAGAATCAATGGGGATTCTGGCACCCGTATTTACCTTTTCTGGGCGATGAAGTTACCGGAAAGACCATCGCCATCATCGGTACCGGACGCATCGGGCTGGCAATGATCAAGAAGTGCGCTGGTTTCGACATGAACATGTTGTGCTACGACCCGGCATATGAAAATCACGACTACATCAACGCCATTCAGGAAACGTTGGATCTCCGTCACACGCGCGGAATCTCCAAAGAAAGAAACTGGATCAGGTACGTGCCGTTCGAAGAAGCCCTGCGGGGTGCGGACTTCGTCAGCGTACACGTCCCGCTGCTCAGACCAGAAGAAAGTGCCACGCCTACATATCATTTATTCAACGAGCGTACTTTGAAGATGATGAACAAGAATGCCTTTCTGGTGAATACGTCGCGGGGCCCGGTGGTGGACGAAGCTGCCTTAGCACGCTCACTACGCGAAAATTGGATCGGCGGGGCGGCGCTGGATGTCTACGAAAAAGAACCGTTGCCGGCGGATTCACCGCTGCGCGACCCTGCCATCGCTGACCGTTGCCGCCTAATGCCGCACTTCGCCAGCGCAGCACGCATCACCCGCCTCGATCCCGACCCGAACAAAGGCATGGCGGGACGTTGCGTGCAGGGGTTGATCGATGTGCTCGAATCCAACTACGGTGGCGACATCACGAAAATGCCATATGTGGTGAACAAAGAGGTCTTTGGGTGATAAGGCCCTGGGGTGCCCAGGGCAGAAGCAGGTTCCTCGCGCGATGAAACCGTGCTCGGAATGGCAAGCTTTCAATGAGAAACTTTTCAGGTTGCATCGCCGATAACCTTCCAGGGATCCGAATGAAAACAGTTTTAATGTTTACGCTCATTTCTATTGCTCTGGCTTTCGCCGAAACTCAAACCGACCAATTGAAATTGATTCCTCAGCCCAAGGAGGTACAACTGGGCGACGGCAACTTCCGCGTCCGGCCTACCACGAAGATTCTGGTGGAGTTTGGACACCAGGCCGAAGATCGCATTGCCGCGGAAACGCTAGCCGAGGAAATCCACGATCAGTCGGGTCTGAACATCGGAATCTCGGGCGAGAAGGCCGACTCCAAACAGTCCCGCACCGATATTGTTCTGGCCCGGTTGGAGGATCGCAGAGTAAGAGATTTTCTCGTTTCGAAAGGACTAAGAGCAGATTCCATTGGCGATCAGGGCTACCTTTTGTTTTCCGATAAAGATCATTTGATTGTTGCCGCCAATACCGGGCAGGGACTTTTCTATGGAGTCCAAACGTTGCGCCAACTGATTCACAAGGATAAGGGCCACCTTGTCTGTCCCGCGGTCTCGATCCGTGATTGGCCGAGCATGGAATGGCGAGGCGTGCAGGATGACATCAGCCGCGGGCCGATCCCGACCGAAGATTTCATGAAGCGGCAAATCGCCACGCTGGCGGCGTACAAAGTCAACCTGTTCGCGCTTTACATGGAGGATGTTTTCGATTTTCCCAGCCAGCCGCTGGTCGCGCCCAAGCAGGCAGCGCTCACTCCGGAAGAAATCAAAACGTTGGTAGCCTATGCGAAGAACCGCTACGTGACAATCCTTCCCGAGCAGCAAACCTTTGGACATCTCCACCAGATGTTGAAGTATGAAATCTATGCGGACGTTGCGGAGCGCCCGCATGGGCATGTGCTCACACCGACTAAGGAACGCTCTTACGATCTGATCAAAGCTATGTATGCCGACCTGGTGCCGCTTTTTCCCGGGCCGTTTCTGCATATCGGCGGCGATGAGACCTTCGAACTCGGCCATGGACAGACCGCCGCCCGCGCCGCCGAGGTCGGGCTGGGCCGGGTCTATCTGGAACACCTCGAGAAGGTCAGCAGCATTCTTGAGCCCGATCACAAGCAACTGATGTTCTGGGGCGACATCGCTGTGAAATATCCGCAGCTACTCGGGATGCTTCCGAAGGACATGATCGCGGTTCCGTGGGATTACGATCCAAAGCCGAGCTATGAAAACATCATCAAACCTTTTCGTGATGCCGGTCTGCGAGTGGTGGTAGCGCCGGGGGCAAATAATTGGAACCAGGTCTGGCCTGATCTCGACGCGGCGTATATAAACATTCACAACTTTGTGCGGGACGGCCAAAGCCTTGGTGCGATGGGAATGCTCAACACTACGTGGAACGATGACGGGGAATCCCTCTACGGGATGGCGTGGCCGGCTCTGGTATATGGCGCCGCGGCGGGATGGCAATCCGGCGAATCGGATGTTGAGCAGTTCAAGAATTCCTATGACTGGGCGTTCTACCGCAGCGACGACAATACATTCCGGGAGGCGCTGCAGGATCTCGACCAGGGACACGAGGCCTTGGCAAAAATAAAAGTCGATCTGGAGACGGATGAATTATTTTGGGCCGATCCCTTCACGCCGGAAGGCGCGAAGCTGATGCAGAAAATCCTGCCCGCAGCCAGCGATATGCGTCTGGGAGCTGAACACGCGCTGGTGTCGCTCTATGCAAACCGAAACAGGGCCCACGCCAACCATTCTTCGCTCGATGATATGATTCTGGCCGCGTGGAGATGGGATTTTCTGGGGATGAAGGCGCAGTTCACGCAGGAGAGCAATCAATTTTATTGGGACGGCTTTCAGAACCAGGCTGATGTAGGGCGAGTGGATAACGATCTCGCCGAAATCAGCGACATCAATGCCCGGCTGGAGGACCTCCGAGACGCTACCACCCGGCTGCGCACGATGTACCGCGATGCATGGGTGCGAGAGTATGGCCCGTTCTGGCTGGGGAATGTCTTAGTCCGCTACGACAACCTAGCCGCCGAGTTGCAAGCGAAGATCGTTGCCGTGCGCCAGGCGCGCCGGCAATTCGATACGACGAAGATATTGAAGCCTCCGGCAGAGTTGGGATTCTATCTGCAGCCTTAGTTCACACGCTTAGGCATTTGCCGCCCGCTTCCTGCGCCAGAGGCTGAAGTCGCCAGCATTTGGACAGATCGAGTTCGAAAGAGGCTCCTTCAGGATGTTTTCCGACCGCACTAGCTGGAAGTTAACTCGGAACCGGCTAACTGACGCGCTGGAAGAAGTGCGATTGCGGGGGCCAATCTTAGACCTCACGGTATCGAACCCGACTCGGGCTGGTCTGAAATATGATGAGGCCCGCACACTGCAAACCCTGGCTTCGCCGCATGCCATGGATTACGATCCTCAGCCGAAAGGCTTGCTTGCAGCCAGGGAAGCGGTTGCGGATTACTATCGGGATTCTCATAGCATCGCCGCGCTCGATCCCGCGCGCGTGATCCTTACGACCAGCACCAGCGAAGGATATTCTTTTGTCTTCCGCTTGCTGTGCAATCCCGGAGATGAGCTGCTCGTGCCCAAACCGAGCTATCCATTGTTTGAATTTCTTGCAGACTTGCAGGATGTAAAGCTCGTGCCCTATCCCCTGATCTATGACCACGGTTGGCAGATGGACTTCCCATCGCTCGAAAAAGCAGTCACGCCGCGGACAAAAGCGGTGGTTTTGGTTCATCCGAATAATCCCACCGGATCATATGTAGCCCCTGGCGAGGGCGAGTTGCTCAATCGTTTTTGCCGGGAGCATGAGCTGGCAATCATCGCCGACGAGGTTTTTCTCGACTATGCTCTGGACGATTCTCCACGCCAAAGCTTTGCCGCGAATCAGGAAGTGCTCACATTCACGCTGAGTGGCGTTTCTAAAATATGCGCGCTGCCGCAAATGAAAGTGGCTTGGGTCGCCACCAGCGGACCTGGCGAACAAGTCGAGCAGGCATTGGCGCGACTCGAAATCATCGCCGATACGTTCCTCTCCATGAATGCGCCCATCCAATGGGCAACGCCCGCACTACTTGGAGAGCGAAAACAAATTCAGCAGCAGCTCAAGGATCGTGTGCGGGCAAATCTTGCTGAGTTGGATCGTCAGTTGGATCGGCAGCTTGCCGGACAAAAATCCTGTGAGCGCCTGCACGTGGAGGCGGGATGGTACGCGGTGCTGCGCGTGCCGGTGACGCAGACCGACGAAGAGCTGGCGATTAAGTTATTGCGGGAGAAATCTGTTCTGGCGCATCCGGGGCATTTTTATGATTTTCCCAGCGACGGGTATTTGGTGCTGAGTTTGATTACGCCGGAGGATGAATTTCAGGAAGGGATTGGCAGGATCTTGGAATTTATGATTGTTGGCCTAGGACGGAGTTAATTGTCGGATCACACGTCGTTGGGAAGTGGCCATACCGGTTGATGAGTGTACTCGCGATCTAACGACAGCTGAGTCGGGATCTTGGCCGGCTGCCTATGTTTCCCCTATCATCGCTTGGAGATGGAATCCGCAACAGCAAACGAAATCGGCGGCGTTAACAATGATCGAGGACGAATACCTTTAGCGAAGATTCTATTATCTGTTTTGGGCATTGCAGTAGTGTTTTCTGGAATGTTAACAGCCGCGGCGAGTCTTTGGTTGCTCTGGGCAACCAGAAGCGAAGCTCTGCCCGGTACATATCGGGCTGCGGGCGTGTGGGGTTCCTCGACGCTTACGCTGCGTGCAAATCAAACCTTTCACGCAGGACGTGCAATTCATGGAGTATGACGAGCCATCTGTGCCGCCATATCGACGACATCCCACTACGCATGAGGTCATCGAGGGGCGTTGGGAAGAACGTGATCGAGACCCGAAGTTTTTCTTCGACCGAAGACTTATGATTAAACCTCTCATTCTTCTCGGACAGGGGGCGCAAGGGACGGCAGTCGACTCCTTCGACGGGGCCTACGGGCCAGTTATGCTTTCAGGTTTAGGCATCGAGGTAGACACGGGAGCGGACATCGTATATCGGAAGTAGTTGCCATCGCTTCTGTTAGCAGGCGAAAGCGCTCAAAACTCCGTCACAGCCGTCGAAGCGAACAGGCCAATCCTCGATCACCAATCAGCAATCGTAAATCGACAATCGTCCACTGCCGCTACCGCTTCACCAACCACGGATTGCTCTCCCGTTCTTCTCCGATGGTGGTCAGCGGGCCATGCCCAGGAACAACGACAGTGTCATCGGGCAGAGCAAGCACCGTCCCGTGGAGTGACTCTATGATCTTTGTCATCGAACCACCCGGCAGATCGGTGCGGCCAATCGATCCGGCGAAAAGTGTGTCGCCCGCTATTAACATTTTCTCGGCAGGGAAGTAGAGGCAGATGCTACCTTCGGTGTGTCCGGGAGTACGAAGAACGCTGGCAGCATGTGAGCCAGCGTTGACCGAATCGCCGGTGCTTACGCTTTGGTCGATTTCAACCGCGCCGGGCGCGGCCATTCCGACCCATGCTGCTTGCACGTCGAGCATTTTGAGCAGCGCGTAATCGTTCTGGTTGAGCAGAATGGGTGCTCCGGTTGCGGCGCGCAACTTCATCGCGCCGCCAACATGGTCGATGTGGGCGTGGGTGATCACGATTTGCTTGACTTGCAGGTTATGCTTACGAAGAGCAGCCAGAACGTTTTCAATCTCATCGCCGGGGTCAATGACCATGGCTTCGTGGGTGGTCTCGTCGCCGATGATCGAGCAGTTGCACTGCAGCGGTCCAACGGGGAAAATTTCGTGGATCATGCATTCATTGTAACGAGGAGCGAGTTGCGCGCAAAAAGTCGAGCTTCGCTGGACGGACAGCCGAGGGCGGCTGTCCCCACATAGGCACGGCGCCCGGAGGTCTTATGGCGAAATACCGTCAGCACGGATATCAGGATCGCGACGAAAAGCCGCATCGGGAGAAAGAGTCTGGGGATCGTCCTGCGCCGCCTGCCAAGCGAGACAATACCTTCGGTCCGCGCCCGGTAAATTTGCCTGGAACCCGCGAGGTTTCTCGCTGTACCCAGTGCGGGACGGTTCTTGCCGGAATGCCGCCCACCGGTCTTTGCCCCAAGTGTGGCTTCGAGCTTCACTCCTGTAAACAGTGCGCCTACTTCGATCCCGGCAGCCGCTTCGAGTGCATGAAGCCAGTCGCAAAGCGCATCGAAAAGAAAGACACGCGGAACGATTGCACACTGTACGAATTGCGCGTGGCGCGGGAGAAGGAAACCTCCACTCCGGCCAGCCTTCGCAGCCTGCGGCCGAGCGATGCCCGGCAGGCGTTTGAGAACCTGTTTAAGAAGTGAATTTTCAATTTCGAACCGGCGGCCGAACCTTGAATGCCACCTCCTGGAACAGAAACTTTACGGCTTCTGCGTTGGCCGCAACAGAATCTCGCTGACAAAAGATTGCGGGGCCTGGGTCACCAGCATTTCCACCGCGTGCGCTACGTCTTCCGGTTGCAGCATCTTCGCCGGATCCTTCCCGGCGTGGGGGCTCAATTCTGTGTTGGTTGATCCGGGGCAAACCACGCTCACGCGAATATTGTGAACGCGCAGCTCTTCCGCCACCGAATAGGTCAGCCCGTTCAGCCCCCATTTCGAGGCCGCATAGGCCGCACCGTTGGGCAGAGCATTTTTCCCGGCCAGCGAAGAAATGTTAATGATGTGTCCAGCGCGGGCGCGGACCATCAGGGGAGCGAAACTCCGAATAACATAGTAGACTCCGCGCAGATTCGTATTCAGGATTTGATCCCAGCCGTCCGGTGGAAGCTGGTGCAACGGACCTCCGAATCCTCCAATGCCGGCATTGTTCACTAGAATATCCAGTCGCCCGAGTGAAGCTTCTGCCTTCCGTGCAGCTTGCTCGACCGAATGCAGATTGGTAACGTCGCAAACGATGGGCTCAGCTTTGCCTCCGGCGCCTGCGATCGCGTTGGCTGTCGAACTCAGCGCTTCCAGGTTCCGTCCCAAGAGAGCGACTCTCGCACCCAGGGAGGCCAGCCGTTGGGCGATGGCCGCACCAATCCCTCGGCCCGCTCCTGTAACGACCGCAGCCTGTCCCTTAAGTTTGCCGGAATCAAGACCCGGGCTAACCGTGCTCATAAATCTCTCCGAAGGTGCGCTGGTGTAACCGCGAGGCCTTGGAATTGCTGCCATCCGGTCAACACCAATTGTGCATCTTACAATACCGCGGGAGTATGGGCATGAAGTTGCTTGCCTTCGGATGCACGGGTACTTATAATCCGACCCACCGGGATTAGCTTTTTGTTCCGGATTGAACTATAGTTTCCGATTCCGCTTTGGAAAAAGCGGGCCTTTGGACGACGTTCGGAGCGCAAGAGCGCATAGAGCGATGCCAGTGAGTTGCAGTCGCAACTGCAATGACTTTGTAGATCCCCAATAGGTGCAAGGAGCCAATACTGATGAATAAGATTCTGGTCACGGTTGTGCTTGGAATGGCTGCTACTGCGACGGCCCGGACCGTTGCAAATCCTGCGCAACCCACGACGCAGCAATCCGCGCCAGCAACTCAAGGGCAGTCGCCCGCATCGTCCGCACAAGCCCCGGTAATTAAGGATCCCGCCGAGTACAACGCCTACGTCGGAGCCATTCAACAAAAGGATCCGGCGGCACAGATCAGCGGCCTGGAAGCTTTTTTGACTCAATACCCGAATAGCGTGATGAAGATCCCTGCACTGCAAACCTTGATGCAGGATTACCAGCAGACTAACAACCAGCAAAAAACCGTCGACACTGCCACCAAGTTGGTTGCGGCCGATCCGAATAATGTTCGCGCCATGGCTTTGTTGGCTTATGTGGATCGGCGGAAAGCGCAGGGAGGGGATGCCAACGCCACGCAGGATCTGGCCGACGCCAAGAAATTTGGGCAAATGGGTTTGGATGCGATGCCAAAATTCACCAAGCCCGATGGCACCTCCGAAGCTGATTTCGACAAAATGAAAGGGGAAATGAGCGCGATCTTTAACGCTGCCATTGGCATCGCGGACCTCACCGACAAAGATTACGCTACGGCGAGGAAAGACCTGCGCGTTGCTGCCGAGGCCAGTCCCCAGGACTTCAGTGTGGTTTATCCGCTGGCGCTTGCCTATGCTGGTCCCACCCCGCCGGATCCAAACCTTCCGCCTGATCCGCTGAACAGCATCTGGTATGCGGGGCGCGCCTCGGTGGTTGCGCCCACCCCGCAGTACCAGCAGCAGATTGAGAAATACGCGCGGAGCCTGTATATCAAATATCACGGTGGCGATGATGGCTGGACCGACTTGCTGGCGCAGGTGAAGGCAAATCCCAACCCCCCGGCAAACTTCGCCGTCAAGCCCGCTCCCACTCCAGCGGAGCAGGCGCACAACATGGTGACGGCCACATCGCCGGACAAGATGGACTTCGCCACCTGGGAGTTTGTTCTTTCGAATGGCAGCCAGGCCGATCAGGATGCGGTTTGGAATGCCATCAAGGGCAAACCGGTGCAGATGAACGGCACGGTCATCAGTGCGGCTGCAGAGGAAGTGGATATTGCCGGCAGTTCCGATGACATTGACGCGAAGAAAGCGGATATCAAGTTGATGTTCGATGAAAAGATTCCGGTCCGGTTGATCCCTAAGGTCGGCGCAAGCTTCGACTTCCAGGGCGAGCCGGCGTCTTATACTCCGAATCCATTCACCATGACGATGAACAATGGCAAGCTGCTCAAGGCTGCGGCTCCGGCAAAAGCTCCGGTGCACCACAAAGCAGCAACTTCTCAGTAAGAAATTGGACTGAAAGAGAGGCGGCCTGGAAATGGCCGCCTCTTTTTATTTTGCCCAAATTATTTTGCCCAAAGGCATCGCCAATGCCGACTAGCGAACCGCCTTCTTTTCGATACCCATGGGGCGGGCGCTGCGGGGTGGGCGTTTAGCGCCATCGCGGAGCTGGCGTACATCAATCTTGAGTTCATCGATGGTTCGGCTGAGAGTATTGCGGTGCATTCCCAACTCGCGCGCGGCGCGGCATTGGTTGCCTTTGTTTTCCTGAAGGACGGTAAGAATAAACCGTTTTTTGAATTCACGCACGCCTTCAGAATAAAGAATGTTGCTGCGATACATCTGCAAAACAAGTGCTTCCAGTTGATCTTTCACGGTAGGTATTCTCTCTGTTCGATCTTTAGCGCGATCGTCGTTGGTTGTCGATTTCCATCGCTCCACTCACTCCAGCCGCGGATTATTTGTGGGCGGCGGTCGGCGGCACCAAATCCCTAGGGGCACGATGCAGGAAGTCCAGCCCCTCGTCAAACCTGGCCCGCAAAGCCGACGGTGCGACCCAAATCGCGGCGCGTCCTAAAACCAAAAAATATGGTGCCAACTGCGAGTTCTCTAGAAGTGGTGAGGTGGGTGTAAAGGCTGTCAGCCCCATCAGGACCACAGCCACCACCAGCACGCCCTTCACCACTCCCAACAGCGCCCCCAGAAAACGATCGAAGGCACTCAGTCCCACCTTCTTCATCAGCTTGCCCATAATCCTGCCCGCAATGCTGAACGCCACCAAAATCACGAGGAACAGGATCAGGAACGCAAGAATCTGTGCCAACAGCTCCGACTTCAAGAACGACAACAGCCAATCCGCCAGCCTCTGGTACTGCCATGCGGCTACGACATAACCAACAACTAATCCAGCCATGCCGAAGGCTTCTTCGAAAAAGCCCTGTATTGCTGCCAGGATCACATTCAATCCGATGAAGGCGATAATTACCCAGTCCGCGGGAGTCATACCGATATCTCCCTCCAGCACTGAAAGGGCCCGCCAGCCCCGGAACATTCACACATCCAGTTTGCGTCCCGTGATCTGGAAGTAGGCGTCAAGATACTTTTCGCTAGTGCGCCGAGCCACCTCAGCAGGGAGCGCAGGCGCAGGCGGCTGCTTGTTCCAGTGAATCTCCTCCAGATAATCCCGCACATATTGCTTATCGTAGGACTCCTGTGATCGCCCCGGCTCGTACTTGTCGGCAGGCCAAAAGCGCGAGGAATCCGGCGTGAGAACTTCGTCCGCCAGGGTGATGCCGCGAGCGGTTCGTCCAAACTCAAACTTCGTATCGGCGATGATAATCCCGCGTTGCCGAGCGTACTCCGCCGCTTTTTTGTACACGCGGAGCGTGAGGTCGCGCAATGTACTGGCAGCCTCATTGCCCACGATTTCGCACATTTTGGCGAAGGAAATATTCTCATCGTGACCGCTGGTCGCCTTGGTCGAGGGAGTGAAAATCGGCTCGGGGAATGCCTCGGATTCGCGCAATCCCTCCGGCAGATCGATCCCGCATACTTTACCGGTGGCTTTGTATTCTTTCCAGGCCGAGCCTGATATATAACCTCGCACCACACACTCCACCGGATACATCTGGGCGCGGCGTACGATCATCGAACGCCCCCGCAACTGGTCTGCGTACTTCTGAAGGTTTTCGGGGTACCGCGCTACGTCCGCTGTCACCAAATGGTTGGCAACGATGTCGGATAGAAAGTCGAACCAGAACAGCGACATCTGGTTCAGCACTTCACCCTTGTGCGGAATGCCGGTGGCCAGAACATAATCGAACGCCGAAATGCGATCGGTGGCCACAAAAAGTAGACGCTCGTCATCGAGCTCGTAGACGTCGCGAACCTTTCCGCTGGCATGAAGATGAAGGTCGGGAAAGTCTGTTTCTAGAAGGACGGGATCAAGAAGTTCATTCATATTGAAATACTAAGGCAAGAGCGAAGGGTATTTTAGACCGTAGGAAATTTTTGTCAACGATGGAGATCACGTAGAAAAAGTTGCCTGCATTGTTTTAGAAGTGGAACCATCGGTGTCTACGAGGTCCTGCAAGGATGGGAATGCAAGGTCGTTTGAACCATCCACCTGTGGAAATGTTGAGGATGGCCGTGGATATCGTGGGGGAGCATTTAGACCCTAAGGCGAGAAATGGCCGATGACTGGCCCCGTTGCCGCTATGCCTCTCCGAAGCGCACGGAGACGAGCTTCGACACGCCCGGCTCCTGCATAGTCACTCCGTAAAGCACAGGAGCGATGCTCATCGTTTTCTTGCTGTGGGTGATCAGGACGAATTGAGTTTGGACGCTCATCTCTTTCACCAGCTCCGTGAAACGGCCAATGTTGGCTTCATCGAGAGGCGCGTCGACCTCGTCCAGAATGCAGAATGGGCTGGGCGTGTACTGGAAAATCCCCACCAGCAGCGCGAGAGCAGTGAGCGCCTTCTCGCCTCCGGAAAGCAGCAGCACGCTTTGCAATCGCTTGCCAGGAGGCGAGGCAACTACGTCAATGCCGCTCTCGGCCGAGTTCTCTTCGTCGGTAAGCTTCATGAAAGCATGGCCGCCTCCGAACAGCTTCTTGAACGTGGTCTGGAAGTTCTCGTTGATCTTGGCGAAAGCCACCTGGAATTTCTGCCGCGAGACTTCGTCAATCTCTCGAATGGTCGCGGTGGTGTTCTCGATGGATGAAATGAGGTCCTTGCGCTGCCCGTCAAGAAAACTGTGCCGCTCGGCGGTCTCGCGGTACTCCTCCAGCGCCATCATGTTGACCGGACCCATGGCGTCGAGTTTGCTCCGCATATCGCGATACGACTGATCGCGGTTCGCGAGGTCTTCTCCACTGACCAGGGTCAGAGTGGAATCCGCCATCAACGCGGGACGTTCCAATCCCAGCTCATTCAAGCAAGTTTCGGCCATATACATTGCGTCTGCCTGCAGCTTGGCCGCGGCGGCTTGCAGTTCGCCACGGCGGTCGCGAGCCTGGTCGAGCAACTGGCGGGCCGCGCGGAGAAGCTCGTCAATCTCCGAAATTCGAACGCGCAGTTGATCTTTCTCGAATTGAAGCAGTCCCTCGCGCGCCTGCCCGGCGTTGCGCTCAGCTTCGAAGTCCATGGCTTCCTGTTCGAGTTTGAGATTTTCCGCCTCACGCTGTAGCTTCTCGGCCGCCGCAGCCCCAATCTGCGATACAAGCGACTCAATGCGCTCCTGCATTTCATTGAAAAGTGAATCGAGTCGAGAAAGGACTGCCGTCGCCGAGCGATGGCGCTCCTCCAGGGCAGCGACCGCAGCGGTTCGTTGCGAACTGGCTTGAGCGGCTTCTTCGCGCAGCTGGCGCAGCGCGCCAAGGGATTGTTGGAATTCCGCAACTTGTTGTTCGAGTTCGATACGGGTTTGCTCGAGCGTATCGATCTCAGTGTGTCGTGCCGCAATAAACGATTCCTGCTCAGCGCGCCCGGCCGCCAGACGTTGCAAATCCGCTTGCGAAATCCGCATCCGTTCCGTCACCCGGGCCATCTCTGAATCCAGTTGCTGCAGCATGTGGCCGGAGGTCATCGATTGATGCTCGGCTTCGCGCTTCTCGTGTTCCAGACGCTCAAGCGTTGAAGAGAACTCCTTAATTTCCCGCCCCAAAGTCAGTACGCGCATCTCTTCCTGGCGAACCGCGCGCTCCAGGTCCTCTACCTGCCGCAGAACCTCACGCAGTTCGCGCTTCATGGAAAGCGGACCCTCGGCGCGCTGTTTTCCCCCGGTGACTGTCACATTGTGAAAACACTCTCCGGACTGCGAGAGAAAGAACGCATCCGGATTTTCAAGGGCCAGGCCACGCGCCGTGTCGGAGCCCGGAACAATATAGCCGTCTCGCAGCTTCGGCAGAATTACTTCCAGCGACTTGCCAAAGCCGTCGAGAACGCGAATCGTATTCTTGAGCGGAACGATCGAAGCTGTTGGCGGAGCGCAGTGCGCTGCTTCGTCCACCACGAAAGAAAATTTGGCCTGAGAATCCTCGGGATGCACGAGAAAAGTAGCGCGGCCATCCACATCGCTGCGCAAAAGCCGTAATCCTTCGTCTGCCGCATCCCACGATTTCACCACAATGTAGTTCAACTCATCGCGCAGAAAGTCTTCGACCACACGTTCGAAACGGGGCTCCACTTCAAGAAAATCGGCCAGCACTCCCACCGGCGCGAGACCGCTCTGCATCACCCCAGATTGAAACAATCGCCGAACCGATTCGGTCGAGTAACCGTGCTCGGCAATCACTGCCTCCAGCGATCCCCTTTTGCCGAGCGCTGTCGCAAATTCTGCCCGAAGCAGGTCGAGATGAGTTTTGGCCTGCGTTTCTTCCAGGCGCTTGCCTTCGACCAGCCGCTGTAACTGTCCAATCTCCTCACTAATTCCGGAAGCGCGTTGCGTAACCGTCTCAAATTCAAAAGCGAGCTGCCCGCGCTGACCGCCGAACGCATCGATTTGTGCCTTTGCATTGGCAATCTCGATTTCCAGTCGATTGGCCTCGCGGTCGGCCCCTGCGAGGCGTTCTTCCGCCTGAGCGAGCTGATTGCGCAAGCGCGAGGCCGAAGACACCGTGTCAAACATAACTACACGCGAATCCTCGAGCCGGTGTTCCAGGTCGGAAAGCGACGTCGCCGCGGCTGCTGCCTCTTGCTGGGACAGGGTTAGTTCGCGCTGCGCAGAAGCCAGATCGGCGGCAGCGGACTCCAGCACTTGCCGGTTGGAATCGCGCTCCGATTCCAGCGAAGTCAGGCGGTGACGCGCCTGCGCAAGTTCGGCATCGGCCGAAGCGCAGCGTACCAGGAGTTCTGCGCAACGCTCTTCATTGTGGCGACGCCGTGCCCGCGCGCGATCAATCTCCATGGCGATCTCGCTTAGGCGATCGCGATTCTCCCGCAGTTCCGTGTCGATTGCATAACCACGCTGAGTTCCTTCTCCATGCTCCGTCTCCAGCAGCAGCACCGCTTCGGTGCGCTGCCGCATGTCTTCGGCTAGGGCGATGAGTTGAGCATCAATCGCAGTGTTCTCTTTCTCAATGGCCGAAAACTTGCTCGCCAGAACGATCCGAAGTTGGGCGCGCATTTCGTCGCGCAGCTTGGCAAAGCGCTCAGCCTTCGCCGCCTGGCGCTTCAAGGAATTCATCTGTCGTGTGACTTCATCAAAAATGTCATTCACGCGCGCCAGGTTCAGCTTGGCATCTTCCAGTCGCGCCTCTGCCAGGCGTTTCTTGGTCTTGAACTTGGTGATGCCGGCAGCTTCTTCAAGAATGGCCCGCCGATCGGTGGGACGGCTGCTAAGAATCTGACCGATTCGCCCTTGCTCGATCAAGGCGTACGTCTCGGGACCAAGCCCGGTGCCCATGAAGAGATCCTGAATATCGCGCAGGCGGCAAAGCTTTCCGTTCAGCAGATATTCGCTGTCGCCGGAGCGGAACAGTCGCCGCGTAACCACGATCTCGCCGGCATGAAACTGTTGCTGATTGAACTTGCGTCGGCGAATTTTCAGCACGACTTGTGGAGCGCCCGGCAGCGCGGCGGAAGATGCAATTTGCCCCACGTTATGCACAGGCAACGCAAAGACCGGCTCATCGTCAGGAAAGGCAACCGCTATGGTGTCAATTTTCGACCGCGGAACTACCAGTTCTTCGGTTCTGCCGGGTTGCGCCTCTTCCACAGCATTTTCTGTTTCAACCGCCGCGCGGGACCGGATCGCATCTTCATCCCAGTTCTCGGCATAGCGTGAAGAGTTCGCGGGAAGTTCGTCCTGAATGTCGATCTCGGTGGGCGCATTGGCGTCGGGGCCGGGATATTCCTGAGGATCAATCAGCGTTAGCGAGACCTCGGCCATGCCGGTCGGCTTGCGATCACGCGTGCCGGCAAAGATCACGTCTTCCATGCGCGATCCGCGCAGTGTCTTGGCGGATTGCTCGCCCAGAACCCACGAAATGGCATCGGCAATATTCGACTTGCCGCAGCCGTTTGGCCCGATGATCGCCGCCACGCCATCGCCGTGAAACTTGAGGTCGGTGCGATCGCAGAATGATTTGAAACCGAGAATCTGTAGCCGCTTCAGTTTAAGCAACGTGAACTCCTTGGAAAAACAGTGGCCAATAATCGGCAGCCGGTCACCCGCGATGCTGGGTTGCGGGCTGTTTACCAGACGGATTCCTCCGTCTTCTATAGAGATGCGCGACCCACCCGAGGCTGCCCCAAGCTGGAAGGGCGACCACAAAATTAACCAACTGTAACGGCGAAACAGGGGCGGGGTCAAGCAATATAACACTATATATTGTATGACCTTACGCCCGAGCGCTCTAGGTTGCACATACATTGCAGCAATTGGACAATTTTGGGGTGAGGGAAGGACGAGGCGGGAGAATCGCGAGAGCAGGGATAAGTTTATCGACTGCTCTCGCTCATCGCAATGCCTAAAGCCAGCGGAGTCGTCACATCTCGCCCAGCTTCTCAAAGAACCGGCAGATCGTTTCAATCCCCCGGTGGAAGTTTGGGATATGAAACTTTTCATTGGGAGCGTGAAGGTTGTCGTCCGGCAAGCCGAAGCCCATCATAACGCTGGGAATTTTCAGGCCATCCTGAAAATCCGTGACGATAGGAATCGAACCGCCGCTGCGGATGAAAACCGTTTCTTTCTTGAACGTATCGTGCAGCGCTTCAGTCGCGGCTTTGATGTAAGGATTGTCCGTACCGACCACGCAGGCGCGGCCCTTGCTCCAGACTTTGATTTTGGTCTCGACGCCTTTGGGCGTGAGCTTCTTCACGAAATCACTGTAGCGCTTGAATATCTCATCGGGATTCTGGTTGGGCACGAGCCGCATGGAAACCTTGGCGGAAGCTTTGGCTGGGATCACGGTCTTGGCGCCTGCGGCTATAAATCCTCCCGGCATGCCGTGAACTTCCAGCGTGGGCCGCGCCCAGGTGCGGTAGAGAACGGAAAAGCCGGGCTCGCCGGTGAGAACCTTCGATCCGACCTCTTTTTTGCGGTAAGTTTCTTCATTAAAAGGCAGCCGCTTCCACGCTCTGAGTTCGTCGGCGCTCGGGGCTTTCACATCCTTATAAAACCCCGGAATCAGAATCTTGCCTTTCGAATCTTTTAACTTGCTGATGATCTCGATGAGCGCAAAGAACGGATTTGGCGCCGCGCCGCCGTAGATGCCGGAATGCAGATCGACCTTCGCGCCCGCGGCCTCGATCTCGGTATAAACCAATCCGCGAAGCCCGACGCAGAGTGTAGGAAGATTGGGAGCAAAGAGCTCCGTGTCACAGACCAGCGCGAAATCGGCTTTCAGCTTGGCTTTCTGTTTGCGGACGTATTCGGCAATCGATTCGCCGCCGACTTCTTCTTCGCCCTCGAAAATCACCTTTACGTTGATCGGAAGCTTGCCATCTCCCGACCTCATTAGTGATTCGAGCGCCTTTACTTCCATCCAAAGCTGCCCCTTGTCGTCAACCGCGCCGCGCGCATAGACATTATTGTTGCGCTCGGTCGGCTCGAAGGGCGGAGTTTTCCATTCGTCCAGAGGCTCAGCCGGTTGCACGTCATAGTGCGCGTAGCAGAGCACAGTAGGCTTGCCCGGAGCGTGCAGCCAATCGGCGTAGAGCAGGGGATGGCCCTTCGTCGGAATAATTTCCACATTCTCCATGCCGATGCGCCGCAGTTCGGCGGCGACGAATTCTGCCGCTTTTTGAACGTCGGGCTTGTGCTCCTCGAGAGTGCTGACGCTGGGGATGCGGAGAAGGTCTTTAAGCTCGGCAAGGAAGCGCTGCTGGTTATCGCGGGCGAATTCGACTGCGGGGGAAGCCATCGGATGATCCTTTCAGGCTGCGCGAGCCCATCGTAAATGAATTCATGATGACGGAAACGGTTCAGTATATCCGAAGCGGAAGCTCTGTTCACACCGCCGGGGAGAACCTTAGCGGCGAGAAAGCTTCGATATCATATTCAGGTTTTTTCGCTGCGATCACGTCGGCCATGATCTGCGCCGTAATCGGGGCGAGCAGGATCCCATCGCGAAAATGGCCCGTAGCAATGTAGTAGCCCGGCGTAGAGGTTGCCCCCAGAATCGGCAAAGAGTCCGGCGTGGCCGGTCGCAGGCCGGCCCAGTCTTCCAGAATCTTCCCGTTTTGCAGTTCTGGGATTATCGCGACAGCGGCACTGCGCAAGCGTTGGATGGTAGATACATCGGTCCGCTTATTGAAACCAGCTTCTTCCAACGTGCTTCCCACCACGATTCGCCCGTCGCTGCGCGGTATCAGGTAGACCTCTGGGGTGCGGACAACGTGCTTCAGCAATTCGCGGCGCGGAGACAGAAGACACAGCATCTGTCCTTTGACAGGGCGAGTAGGAACAGCATAAGGAGCAATTTGTCTCGACCATGCTCCCGCGCAGTTCACGACTTTTGGCGCGGGAAATGAGGTTTTGCGAGTAGTCACGCCACTTACACAGCTATCAGAAACGTTTACGGCAATAACCTCCTCGCCGGAAGATATATCTACACCGTGGCGACGAGCCGCAGCAAGAACCGCCGATGTAGCGGCTCGTGGATCCACGCTGCGTTCTTCCAAATAACATGCTCTTCGGTCGATTGACGCCAGCGCGGGCTCCAGTTGAGCGAGTGGCGCAGGTAGAGCGTGCGCGGCAGCAAATGCATCGTTGTGCAGGTTAGGCTCGGACGCTAGGAAAAGAATCGTACCGTAATCGCGAAGATCGACCTTTTTGCCGGAATCGGCTTCCAGATCTTGCACAAACCCCGGATACATGCGGGCGCTTGCCATTGCGAGGGGCTGCAAAATCGCGGGAGTTTCAAGAGTGCAATCGGCGAGCATGCCCCCAGCCGCGTACGAAGCCTCCCGCCCGCATTCCCCTCGTTCCACCACCAGAACGCCGGCTCCTCGTTGGCGAAGCTCGAGCGCGAGCGAAAGTCCAATAATGCCCCCGCCCACAACGATCACGTCCCAAGTCTTCACATCAGCATTCTAGAGGATTGGAAGACGGAAGCAATTCGAGGGGAACTCTTTTATCCCCTGCGGAGTCCATGCACTGTAGCGCTGAGCATCTCAGCCGCAATTGACAGCCTTATCTTTATGCTAAACAATTGCTTAATACCTATCAAAACATTTGGTTCCTCTGGAGGAATGATGGCGGACGAAGGCGAACAAATACAGGTAGAACAACAGTCGAATACTGGCAAATGGATTCTGCTTTTTGTGGCGATCCTCTTCGTCGCGGCTACGGTTTATGGATATGTGACTACGCAACAACACGTCGACAAAGTGACGAAGGACTTAGGCGATAGCCAGACGCAAGTGGCGGAACTGAAGAACAGAATGCAGACCGCCGAGGCCACTGAAGAGACTCTGGCTCGCCAGTTGGGGATTACCAAGAAAGAATTGACCCAGCGCGCAGCGCAGTTGCAGGCGGAACAGAAGATTGCCGAGTCCCGCCTGGAGCAGGCGCAGAAAGCTTCACAGGAGCAGATCGGCCAGGTCAGCGGGGAAGTGGCTGGGGTGAAGACCGATGTGGGAGGCGTGAAGACGGATGTGGCTTCGACCAAGGCCGATCTTGACGCCACAAAAGCAAGGCTGCAAAGTGCGGTGGGCGATTTGGGAGTGCAGAGCGGCCTCATCGCCAGCACGCGCGAAGATCTTGAAACCCTAAAACACAGGGGAGATCGTAACTATTACGAGTTCACGCTGATGAAGAACGCGAAGCCGCAGCCGGTGGCAACCGTGAGTC
The DNA here is from genome assembly GCA_963833875.1 of uncultured Acidobacteriaceae bacterium. Classification (GTDB taxonomy): domain Bacteria; phylum Acidobacteriota; class Terriglobia; order Terriglobales; family Acidobacteriaceae; genus Sulfotelmatobacter. Next base: position 2,518,692 of record CAWHZM010000004.1, on the reverse strand, counting down.
TCCAACTCAGGAAGACGGACCCCAAGCGGGGAAAGTACACTTTGAACGTAACCTCTGACGATAGGACGATCGAGAAGAGAGACCGCAACATGTCGGAGCCCATTCAGTTTTACTCTGGGCGCAATCACTTGCTCTTTGAATTAGTGATTTGGACCGTCGATAAGAACAAGGTCACCGGTTATCTGAGCACGCCGAAGAACGCGCCCGTTCCGGTTACGGCCAGTAAAACCCAGTGACCGAATTGCAAACCTCTTTTTGAGAGGCGAGCCACTGCCTCTGAAGCTTGCATTGCATCTGATCAGCCGATCGGCACGAATCTGATGCAGACCGGCTGCGAGATCTCGAGAAGCTTGCCTGTGGGAGTGAGCCGTCCACTCTTTCCGTCGACCTGGAAAATCGTGATGTTATCCGACTTTTCGTTGCCCACAAAAAGCAGCGAGCCTCCGGGCGCGAACTCAAAGTTGCGAGGACTTTCGCCTTTGGTCGGCGCATACTGCGCGAGCGTCAATTTGCCCGTACCGGAATCGATAGCGAAAACTGCGATGCTGTCGTTTCCGCGGTTCGAGGCATAGAGGTACTTACCCGAGGGACCGATCAGAATCTCGGCGGTGGTGTTTTCCTTTGCGAATTCTTTAGGAAGAGTGGAGATGGCCTGAAGCGGGCTCAAGACTCCTGCGCCCGGATCGAATGAAAACACAGAAACGGTGGAGGCCATTTCGTTCACTACGTACCCGAATTTGCCGTTGGAAGAAAGGGCAAAATGTCTCGGTCCGGCGCCAGGCGTCGTGGCTTTGGCGAAGGGCGGATCATTCGGGGTCAGTTCACCCTTGGCGTCGTCGAACTTGTAGATGAGTGTTTCATCCAGTCCCAGGTCGTCGACTACGGCGAAATGGTTGTCAGGAGATAAGTCGATCGAGTGAGCGTGCGCCGCTTCCTGCCGCTGCGGATTTGGACCATGCCCGGTGTGCTGGATGAATGCGGAGTGTTCTCCCAGGCGCCCGTCGGCAAGCACCGGAAAAACCGCGATGCTCCCACCGGTGTAATTGGCCACCAGAACGAACTTCCCAGCTTTATCCATCGAAATGTAACAAGGGTCGGCGCCCCCTGAGGCAACCTGATTCAGCAGGGTCAGTTTGCCGGTAGCCTGGTCGATAGAGAAGGCGCTCACAGTGCCACTCTTTTGGCCGTTATAATCTCCCGTTTCATTCACGGCGTAGAGAAAGCGATGATTGGAGGCAACAGTCAAAAAAGAGGGGTTGACCGTTTGGGCGGCGAGACCCAGCGCCGTCACTTGTCCGTTCCGGGGGTCGAAGCGATAGGCGTAGATGCCTTTGCTGGTACTGTCGGAAACGGTATAAGTACCGACATACATGAGGTATTCAGTGCCCTTTACGTTGTTATGTTTTGCGGCAACTGAAAGCGAAAGACCGATGAGCAGGAACCCAAGAAGCATTCCGGCTCTCCAACCTGGAAAAGAAACGGGGCTTAATACCTGCTGATATTGCATGCACTTATTTCTTACCACATCACTTGGCATGCAGCGTGAGAATAATAGCGGATTCACTCCAGACGTGCGATTTGTAGGAAGAAAATTCTAAAGCCACTCCGGCGCGGGCTTCTCAAGACTGTGAAGAAAAGCTCGCGCCAGAAAAAAAGATGGGTTATCCCGGTACGGTCACAGTCTTCGTTGCGTTCTCCAGCGGGCAGCAACTTACACTGAACGAGTAAGTTCCGTTTGGAAGGCCGGACTTGATGGTGACGGTGCTGGGACTGGGGAGGGAGATGGAAGAGGGAAGATTAAAGGGCCAGGTTTGGCCTGAAATCGAGCTGATAGTGCAGCCCGTCGAAGGCACGCCCTGCCACTCCACAGGATCCAGGGGATTACCCTTGAAGTCACTGCACACGCCCGGAGTGCGGGTGGTCGTCGTATCCTTTGCTTTTCCTTTTTCTCTTTCTGTCATAACCGGATGCTCCTTTCGTGTCGCGACAATATGCCCTGAGGGCTGGAGTCGATCAACTTCCGGTTGCGGCAACCTAAGTTGGGGATGCTGATTTTCCTTCACGAACTTTTCTTGGGCCCATTCCGGCGAAGTGTGCCGGAGATTTACGGATGTGACGACTTCATCAATTGTTCGTAGCTGGGATTGTTTGCCAGATTATCGAACTCCCGCAGGCTGCGAATTTTGTCCGCAGTGTAGCCTGCCTGCATAGTTTTGGCGAGCCATTCGATGGCCAAGCCAGTCTCGCCCAACTGGTTATACACCCCCGCTGCATCCAGGAGTATATCTTTGTCATTGTGTCCATACTGCAAGGCCTGTTGCAGGTAGAGCAGAGCATCCTTGCGATCGCCGAGCATGGAATAATAGCCCGCCAGGCTGCTGAGGACATCCGGATCGTGGGGGTTGACCTTTAACTCTTGCAGTGACAGTTCCACGGCCTTGCGATTTGCCGTGATCGACTTCTCTTTCTTGCCCCCGTAATACAGCGCCGCACCCAGATTGCCCCAAATCACCTCCTGCTGGGGATCTAGTCTAGCGGCTTCTTCGTAGGCTTTGGCCGCTTCGTCGAATCTTCCCAACCCAAAATACGCCGCTCCCAGGTTTACATAGCCCGGATAGCTTGGCCGGATGACGAGAGACTTTTGCAACGGCTCGATTGCTTTTTCGTATTGGCCGATTTCGTCATAGATGGACCCTACATTTACGTATGTGCCGTACCATTCGGGAGCGATCTGGATGACCTTGTCATACATTTGCAGGGCTTTTTCATACTGATCGCGGCGTTTATAGAAGTTCCCAAAATTGTTATAGCTGAAGCGGCTGTTGGGGTGCGTCTGAATAATCTGCTGGTATGTGGATTCCGCTTCCGTAATCTTCCCCTCATGTTCGTAGGCCAGGGCCAAACCATTCGCAGCCTGTTCGTTCCCTGGTTCGAGGCCCAGCGCGAGCTGAAATTCGGCTGCCGCTTCTGCATAGCGTCCGGTGCCGTCATCGATGAGGCCCAGGCAGGCGTGCCCCGCGGCTCCGGCATTCCCTAGATTGACCGCATCGTTGCAATATTTCTGCGCGGGGGCGATCCACTGCTTTTGCTTGGTGCCGGAATACTTGAGCCAATAAATCTCGCCAAGCACAGCTTGGGCCATCCCGAAGTTGGGATCGAGTTTGAGGGCTTCGCGAGTCATCAGCGCGGCATTCTCCAGGTTTTCCGCCTGCGCGCTGTTGAGCACGTAACCTCGAGCTTGAAGGTAGTAATCGTAAGCCGCGGCTTGGTCGGTGCCGTGATAATTCAACGCAGATTCTTCTTCGGGGCGAAGCTGCAGGTGCAGATCTTTTACCGCGCCATTCGAGATGAGCTGTTCCGCCGAGAAGGCATCGGTGGCTGGAACGGTGAGCGAGCCTGAACCGATTGGCTTGCCCGATGGTGTGCCAAGCAGAGAATATGTAACCTGGATGAGCTCGCCAGCGGGTTCGAGAGTGATGGCGAGGCCTAGATTAGCGCCGAACATATGGGCTGCGTCGGAGAGAGTGGAAATTTTCTTATCCTGCAAAGCGCCGGGGGAAACGACTTCAAAAGGCCGGTCTTCGGTTAGGTTTCCCAGCTTGGCGGCGACGCTTTGAACCAGACCTTCGCCGAGCGCCGTGAGTTTCGGATCGGCGGGCTTGCCGTCCGTGGCGGCAGCCGAGAAAGGAAGAACGGCGAGTATCTTGGTTTCCGGCAGGCCGTCACCCTGCGCAGACGATGCAGTGGTTTTGGTGGCGGACGAGCGGAATAGCTTCCGAACCGGACGGAATCCCAGAAGTGCCGCAAGAACTATAACGCCAGTGACAACGGCAAAGATGGCACGGTAGCGATGGTACAGTTTCTGTCTTTTAGGAGTCCGCTTGGGCTTGCCACCCTGTTCGACCCGGCGCAAATCTTCGAGCAGGGCGGCAGATGTGGGATAGCGAAGGTCGGGGTTCTTGGCCAGAGCATGGGCCACGACAGCGGCAAGGGGTGCGGGAACATTTTTGAGCGGAGCGGGATCCACGTGAACGATCCTCGCAACCGTGGTGGCGAGAGACTCACTTTTGAATGGCTGCTCGCCGCCCAGCATCTCGTAGAAAACCAATCCCAGCGAAAAGATATCGGAGCGTCCGTCATCGGGCCGCTGGAGCAGGACTTCCGGGGCCATGTAGGCGGGAGTGCCGCCCGACGCGGTCATGGTTTCCATGCTTTTGGTGGCGGTGTCAGGAGTGCTGGTCCAAGCGCGGCGGGCAACGCCGAAGTCGAGAATTTTTACTCGATTGCCCGGCGCAAGCATGATGTTCTCCGGCTTGATGTCGCCGTGGATGATGCCTTTTTCGTGCGCCGCCTGCAGACCTTCACAACATTGAACGGCAATCCAGAAAAACTCTTCCCGGGAAATCGGCGCGCCGAGGCGATGGCGAAGGGTTTCGCCCTCAACATACTCCATGACCAGCCAAAGTTCGCCGGCGTGCTCCAGCACATCGTAGACTGCGCCCACGTTGGGATGGTTGAGCGCGGAGGCTCGCTGGGCTTCTTTGAGCAGCCGTTTGCGGTCCGCCTCAGTAGACTTGGCGTGCGGGGCCATGCGCTTGATGGCCACATGACGTTTGAGCGTGGTGTCTTCGGCGGCGTAAACCTGCCCCATGCCCCCGGCGCCAAGCCGCCCGGAGACGGCAAAGCGTCCGACGGTGGTGCCCGTCAGCGCGTCAGCGAAATCTGCATCGGCTGGCGGTGGCGGCGTCTTGATCTCTTCGTCCATGAAATAAGTTTCCGCCGGATTTTGTAATTCTAGACGCAGCAGGAGGGTGAACACAAAAGAATGTTGGAGTGGCCCCAGAGACGGCAACTACAAGGGCTTTAAGCCGAGAGGGTCCGAAGGATCTTCGGGATTAGGACCCGCGCCTTGCTTCGATTGCTGCGCGCCGGATATTCTTCTCACCTATGTCAACGCTAGTGGAGTGTGTGCCGAATTTTTCCGAAGGATGCGATAAGGCGAAGGTCGATGCCATTGTTGCCGCCATGAAAGTAGAGGGCGTGTACCTGCTCGATCGCGAAATGGATGCAGACCATAACCGCAGCGTGATTACGTTGGTGGGTGGCCGTGAAGAGATCCAGGAAGCGGCGATTCGCGGCGTGGGCAAGGCCGCTGAGTTGATCGATCTGAATGTGCACAAGGGAGCGCATCCCAGGATGGGAGCAACGGATGTCGTGCCATTTATTCCAATCGATGGGGTAACAATTGAAGATTGTGTGACCATGGCCCGGCACGTGGGCGAGGAGATTTGGAAGCGATACCAGATTCCCGTGTATTTGTACGAAGCGGCGGCTGCCTTCCCCGAGCGACAGAATCTGGAGAACATTCGCCGCGGGCAGTTTGAGGGGATTCGGGACGAGATCGCGACCAATCCGGCGCGGAAGCCCGATTTTGGCGAAGCGAGAGTGCATTCCACGGCGGGCGCAACCGTGGTGGGGGCGCGAAAGGCTCTGATTGCCTACAACGTATTTCTGAATACGACGGATGTTGAAATTGCGAAGAAGGTAGCCAAGGCGGTGCGGTCCTCGAACGGCGGGATGCGGTTTGTAAAGGGTGCGGGCTTCCTGGTGCGTGGCCACGCGCAGGTTTCCATGAACCTCACCGATTTCGAGCAAACGCCAGTGCATCGGGTTTTTGAGATGGTGAAGCGCGAAGCGGCGCGTTATGGCGTGGCGCCGATGTCGAGTGAGATTGTGGGACTGATCCCGAAGAAAGCGCTGGAACAGGCGGCAGAGTGGTTCCTGCAAGTGGAGAATTTTGATTCGTCGCTGATTTTGGAAAATCGCTTGGCGGCGGTGATGGGCGGGAAGATGGCAGTTGGCGGGCTACGGGCGGGAGTAGAGCCGTTTGTTGAGCAACTGGCTGCACCGACGGCCACGCCGGGTGGGGGGAGTGCGGCCGCGGCGGCTGCCGCCATGGCAGCGGGACTGGCGACGATGGTGGCGTCGATGTCGCGCGGGAAAAAAGCGTACCTGCAACATGAAGCAGAATTAAGCATCGCGATTGCGAGGCTAAGCGGCTTGCGGGAAGAGCTGAAGTCAGCGGTTGACGCCGATGCGGATTCTTATGACTCCGTGATGAAGGCTTACAAAGCAGCGAAGAACCTAAACCAGAACGAAGGTCAGGCACTGATCGATGCCGCTTTACAACAGGCGACGAATGTCCCTCTGGGAGTGGCGGAGAAGGCAAGGGAAGTGGCGGCGATTGCCGTCAGCCTGGCAGGGATTACGAATCCGAATATGAAGTCAGACTTAACCACGGCAGGTGCATTGGCGGTGGCTGCGGTCACCGGGGCGTTGGCGAATGTAGAGATTAATCTGGCATCCCTGAAGGATTTGGAATTTGTGGGATCTGTGCAAGCGCGGGTGAACACGTTAAAGAGCTGATTCCGAACTAATCCACACCTCCCCGGATCTAGATAAACAGACTCTTGGCAAGGAAGCCACTTAGAAATCCTGCTACCGGCATTCTCCGCCGCTAGTCTCCCGCGCTAACGACGGGCGCCGGTTCCGTTCTGGATTTCGATTCCCACCAGGCTTGTATTCCTTGCCAGATAAGTCTGCAGATGATTCTGCGATTCTCTGAGATCACCTTCCACCAGGCGAAGCGGCCGAGCATTGGAAAGTAGATCCCTCGAAAGCACAAGCGGGCGATCAGGATATTGATGCGACAGCCCAACGGCTGGTCAGAAATCGACTCGACAGCCTGAGAGATAGCCTTGGCGCCGTAGGAATCAGACCAGCCATAGTTCACCTCGGCGTGGGCCTCGTCGATAGTCATCTTGAGCGGAGTGTGGGCCATGGTGAATGGGATGAATTCCTGCCAGTGTTTGGGCCGGGTGAGGCGGCCAGCAACTTCCAGCCGCTTGAGAAGCGGCGTGCCGGGAAGAGGGGTCAGCAGGCCGAAGATTGGCAGACCCGGCGGCCAGGTTCGTACCTGCTCCAGGGTGCGTTCGGCCGCGCCCACCGTGTCATTGTCCATGCCAAGAATGAAGGAGGTGATGGCGTAGACATTGCGTTGCGCGAGTCGCTGCAGCACGGCGGCATATTCTTCCGGCTTGTTAAATCCTTTGTTCACGTCTTTCAGATTGGCCGGATCGATCGACTCCATGCCGATAAATATCCACTTACCGCCGGAGGCGGAGATAAGATCGACCAGTTCCTGATCGCGCAACAGGTTGGCGCTGATCTGAGCCACCCAGTTAAGCTGCGCGCCGGCCGCAATGATATCGCGCAACAGCGACTTGGTTCGCTTGAGATTGATGGCAAAGTTGTCATCGATGAAGAAGACTGCAATTTGCCCACGTTCTTTTCTGGCGCGGGCTTTCAGCAGCAGGAGTTCGTTGACGACGCTTTCGTTGGTGCGGAAGCGGATGGAGTCTCCAAAGAATCCGGTGACGGTGCAGAACTCGCAGCCATAAGGGCAGCCGCGTCCGGACTCGACGGGGATGATGCGGAAAGTGCCCCAGCCCGTGCCGTGCTTCTCCAGCCAGCGGGTAAAGAACTTGGGCACGAGATTGAACTGTCGCAGATCGATGGTGTCCCAGGGAATGACTGGGTATTTCTTAAGTGACGGCTTGAGTTCTTTACCGGCGGCATCGAGGGGAGCGTAAATATCTTTCAATTTGCCGTGAACTGCGTCTTCGACAATGCTCGGCCAGGTCTCGTCGGCTTCACCCAGAGCCACGGCATCGACGTGGCGCGGTCCGCCGTCGCGCCCCAGAGCTTCATCCGCCATTTCAGTGACGTGAGGCCCTCCCATGACAACCGGCACGCCGGTGGCACGGACGGCATCTGCCATACGATAAGCCTTGGCGATCATTCTGGTCATGGCGCCAATGCCCACCAAATCGATCTTTTCGTTGCGGACGTACTCGGCGATGGCAATCTCATCCATCGGCTGAGCGTTGCCGTCGATCAGTACAACTTCATGGCCGGCAGGGGTCAGCGATTGCAAAAGAAACATCCACAGATGCGGCATGAAATTGCGCGTAACCCCGTTATCGGGGTTGTAAAGTAGGATTTTCAGTTAGTTTCCTGATTTCTGCGTGCGCCGAGGAATAAGTGCGCCCAGGATCCGCTACCAGAAAGGCTGGGTCAGAACTGATCTTACACCGTATCGTTTGACAGCGTACACTCGTAGGTTCGGTATACGACAAAAGAAATCCTATGTTGAAAGAGACGAGTTCCAAAGTGGTCATGGGGCTAGCACTTTTGGCTGCACAGTTCATCGGTTCCCGGGCTTAAAATAAATGAGTTGGGTGACGGATCGGCCGAATTTCGCATCTAAAGTGCAAGCAAGTAGCTTTATTCCGTTCATTCTTCATAAAAGGCAAGGGTGAGGTTCGATCTATGAGAAGTATTAAGACGTGTCTATCTTCGGCAGTAACGGTTGCGCTCCTGGGTTTCTGTTCGGTTCGGGCCGCGACTGCGATGCCACTCAACTCGTCGGCTCGTGCCGTCGTTCCAGCGGATTTGCAGCAGTTAATTTCGGTGGATTACCGCGCACTGAAGGACTCGCCGACGGCAATGATGCTGAAGCAGCAAGTGCTTCCGGACAACCTGAAGCAGTTCGAATCTGCCCTCAAGGGCATTGGGATCGATCCTGACAAAGACGTGGACACGCTGGCATTTGCCTCGTTCCGGACTCCGAAGATGGGAATCAAAGGCGTTGGAGTTGCCGCCGGGCCGTTCGCGATGAAGGCCGTGCTCAAGAAGATGACGGTGCAGAAGATTAAGCCGACCAAGTATCGCACCTCGAGCATTTACAACATGGATGGCGGGATGGTGATGAGTTTTCTGGACGACAGCACCCTGTTGTTCGGTGAGATTTCTGCAGTGAAGATTGCGCTGGATACGCGCGACGGCATGGTACTCGGGTTGGATACGAATGAGACCATATCCGACATGATGGCGAACGTCGATTCGTCGCCGGTATGGAGCATCCTCGATCAGCTGGGCACGCAGAACGTAATGCTGTCTGCCTTGGGAGACGCGGCCAAAGTGGCCGACTTTGACACCATCAAGAAGCGGCTGCTGGGATCGGACTACACTATGAATTTTTCTAGCGGCGTAAATTTTGATTTGACTGTTGTAACTTCCGACTCGATGAGCGCGGCTACTTTGTCGTCACTGGTGAAGGCCGGATTGCTCTACAAGAAAATGAGCGCCACGGCTCCGGAAAAAGTGGCAATGGACAACACCAGCGTTGATTCTGACGGCTCGGACGTAGGCTTCCATTTCAAATCGACCGACCAGCAATTTCAGTCGATTATGCATTCGCAGTTGTTTGCAGCGGTTTCGCACTAGCGTTTCAAGCAAACTTAAAGTAAAGAAGGGCGCCGATATCGCTCCCGGCGCCTTTTGATTTATTTCCCTCTTCGCGCCGCCCGTTTTTCGCCAGCCCAGCCTTCTTTTGTAATCTGACGGGCGCGGCCGAGCGCGAGCGCATCTTCCGGCACATCCTCCGTAATGCAGGAAGCCGCGGCAACGTACGCGCCCTTCCCCACTCGTAAGGGTGCGACCAGAGTGCTGTCGCTCCCGATAAATACCCCATCTTCGATAACGGTCGTGTGTTTGGCCACGCCATCATAATTGCAGGTGATGGTTCCGGCGCCAATGTTCACTCCCGCACCGATTTCGGCGTCGCCCAGATAGGAAAGATGGTTGGCCTTTGATCCCTTGCCCAGCTTGATCTTTTTCGTCTCTACGAAGTTACCCACGTGAGCGCCTTCGCCGATCTCGCTTCCGGGACGCAGGTGAGAGTAAGGCCCGATAATCGCGCCCGTTCCCACGCGAGCTTCATCGAGAATGCAGCCCGGACGGATGACAACGCGATCCGCAATTTCTGAATCGCGAATCACCGAGTAGGAACGAAGGCGGCAGGCAAAGCCGATTTTCGTGCGGCCAAGAATTTGCACAAAAGGCTCGATCACGGTATCGGAAGCAACTTCAACCTCAGTGTCGATGACGCAGGTTGCGGGATAGAAAATCGTGACGCCTTCGGACATGAGTTCTTCGCACTTGCGCGCACGCATCTGCGCATCCAACAACGACAGCTCGGCGCGGGTATTTGCCCCCAGAACTTCGCCGGAGTTTGGAGTTTTCCACGCAACCACCGTCTCTCCGGCTTTGCGCAGGAGTTGAGCCATATCGGTGAGGTAATACTCTCCATGGGGATTAGCCGTGGAAAGTTTCTGAATATGCTCAAAAAGCCGCGGAACCGAGAAGGCATAGAAGCCCGCATTGATCTCACGAATTCGCTTTTGGGCGGGGGTGGCGGATTTCTCCTCGACAATGGCTCGCACCTTGGCGCTGCGAGAGCTTTCGTGCAATACGCGCCCGTAACCGGTGGGTTGATCGAGTTCGGCGGTCAGCAGCGTCATAGCGGCTTCCTGGTCAAGATGAAAATTCAAGAGTTCCGCAATGGTTTGCGGACTGATCCGCGGAGCGTCGCCGGAGAGAACAACGACGTGGTCGTAATCAGAAAGAGCATCGCGGGCAACCATAAGGGCGTGGCCGGTGCCGCGCTGCTCCGACTGGAGGATGAGGTTAACCTTGGTGCCGGAGACAGTGCTGCGGACACGATCAGCTTCGTGACCGATGATGACAAAAATATCCTGTGGAGGAACGATGCGGCTGGCCGTGCTGATCACGTGCGCCAGCAGCGGTTTGCCGCCAACTTCATGCAGTACCTTGGGCAATTGTGATTTGAGGCGCGTACCTTTTCCGGCAGCCATGATGGCAATTGCAACGCGAGGTGGGGCTAGCGCAGGCGTTTTCGAAGGAGAACCTCTGGATTTCTTCATTTGCCCCAATATACCGTGCGCGGGAGGAGCATAAAAGTGAATTGGCCGATTCGTTTCCGCTTTCTTGCTAAAGTCCGAGGCCGCCATCCACCGCCAGGATTTGGCCAGTGATGAATTGCGGAGCAGTCGCGAAGAAAAGAACGGCGGCGGCGATTTCATCGGCGCGGCCGTTCCGCCGCATGGGAGTCTCCTTCGCCATGCGGCGCATGAAGTTTGCGGCTGATTTTTCGCCGAGGTCGATCATGCCGGGAGCTACGGCATTCACCGCGATCTCCGGGGCCAAAGCTTTGGCCATCACTTTGGTCAACATGTGCAGCGCAGCCTTCGAGGAGCAGTAATGGGCGTGAGTCGGCCAGGGCCGCAGCCCGCCGAGAGATCCCATATGGATAATTTTTGCTTCGATCTTCTGGGATCGCTTCGCCGCGCCCGACCTTCGGCGCATCCACTTTAAAGCCTCCCGTGAGACCAGAAATGGCCCGCGGGTATTCGAAGCAAACATCGCGTCCCATTCTCGCAGAGTCAGCCGCTCGAAATCGGCGGTGGCATAGTTGGCCGCGTTGTTGACGAGGATGTCAATTCTGCCGAGCTCGCGGCCGGCATCCTTCATCATCGATTTCACGCTGGCTTCCTCGGTCACATCACATTGAAAGGCGAAGGCGCGCACGCCGAGACTTGATAAATCGACGACGGTTTGCTGGGCTTCGCGGACGGAGTTTCGAAAGGTAATAGCAACATCAGCGCCGGCCTGAGCCAGCGCGAGGGCGGATGCCCGTCCCAAACGGCGCGCGCCGCCGGTCACCAGACAGGTTTTGCCGCGCAGGGGCTTTGCTTCGGCTGCGAACATTTTGCGATTCTACTCCAGACGGATAGGTAGATCCTCAATAGGCGCTACAGCCGTTGGACTCCGCCCTTTTTCTCGTGTATGTAGGTCGCGCCAAGAGTAAAATCGCTGGGTGCCGGAGTCCCGAAAAGTCGTCGTTTATTCGCGCAAGGGTTGTCACCTGTGCGAGGTAGTCAAGGAGAGCATGGAAAAGCTCTCGCGCCGTGGGGGATTCGAATGGCAGGAAGTGGATGTGGATAGTGACGGGGAGCTGCGCCGCAAATTCAACGATGAAGTCCCCGTGGTGTTCATCGATGGACGTAAGGCTTTTAAGTATCGAATGGATGAGCGGGAGTTCATGAGAAAGCTGGCGAGCTAATCGGGCGCAGAGTATTTCTGGAAGGCTGCCAGGGGGGATTGAGCACGATGGAATCACAGAGAGGAAATAATTCCGAAGCTGATAAAGTCGGTGCAGCAGGGAACGTCGCTGGTGCTCACAAGATTCTGCAAACCTTGCAAGAGAAGATTGGTCCGCATCCGGAAATCGGCGAGGCTATCACTAAGCTTGAGATGGCATTGAATATTCTGGCGGTAAAGACTGGCGGCGTGCTGTAAACGCGATTTTTTATGAGAACCTTCCGCAGCGTGCTAAGGACAGCTCAGTAGGTTGACCATCGCAGGTCCCTCACTTCCGTTACAATCATTCCCCTAAATGCTGCGCACCCAGCTCCTGGCTAATCCGGATAACATCTTTGTCCACGACGCAGTCCTGGCATCCTGCCGCAAACACGCAGAGAAAATCGCCCTGGTCGATACTTCGAACGGCCGCAGGCTCACCTATTCCGAGTATGGAGAAATCGTGGAACGCCTGGCTCGCGGGCTGGCAAGCGCGGGGGTTTTGCCAGGAGAAATGGTCGCGATTTTTCTGGCGAACTCCTGGGAATTTTGTGCGGCCTATCACGCAGTCACGCTCGCTGGCGCGATTCCAACGCTATTGAACCCTACCTACCGCGAGCGCGAGGTGCGGTACCAACTGGAGGATTCCGGCGCCGTGCTGCTGATCACCGATGCTCCTTTCCTGAATCGCATCGATCTCAGTGGAATGCCGAATTTGAGGAGCATTTATACAACGCGAGAACAGGGCACGGGAGCCGAGTTGTTCACTAGTCTACTCAACCCGGCAAGCACGCCTCTGCCTGCTCCGATAGGACCGTCAAACGAAATACTGTCGGCTCTCCCTTACTCAAGTGGCACCACGGGGCTCCCAAAAGGCGTGATGCTTTCGCACCACAATCTTGTCGCGAACGTATATCAGTTGCTTGGTCCGGGAGCGATGAAGCTTACCGACGCGGATATTCCGCTGTGCTTTCTGCCGCTGTATCACATCTACGGATTGAACGTAATGCTCAACCCCGCGCTGATAGTCGGAGCTACCCTGGTTCTCATGCCGCGTTTTAATGTTGAGCAGTTGATGGCGCTGATGGTGCAAGAAGGCATTACCCTGATGCCTCTGGTGCCTCCGGCAATGAATGCGATGTGCCTGGCAGCCGAAGCCGGGCAGTTTCCGAAACATCACAAATTGGAGTGGGTAAAATCTGGGGCAGCGCCACTGGCGCCCGATCTGCCGCGCAGATTTACCTCGCTTACCGGCATTCCCGTAGTTCAAGGCTATGGTATGACGGAGGCCTCGCCGGTTACCCACGTTGGGTACCTTGAGCCGGAGCTTTATCATCCTGACTCGATTGGACGTCCTGTGGCGCAGACCCATTGTCGAGTAATAGGCGTAGGCGAGTTCGCCCCTTCAGCGAATAGCGCAGCGGAAGTTGCCATTGGGGAACCCGGGGAACTGGTAATGCGCGGGCCGCAGTTTATGCAGGGATATTGGAATGACCCGGAGGCGACGGCCGCAGCCCTGCGCGATGGATGGTTTTGGTCCGGCGACATTGTGACCCGGGACGCAGAGGGTTTTTACCGGGTGGTGGATCGCCGCAAGGAAATGATTAAGTACAAAGGATTTGCGGTAGCGCCGGCGGAGGTGGAAGCGGTGTTGCTGGAGCATCCCGCCGTACGGGAGTGTGGCGTTGTGGGACGCCCCGATGTGGCGGCGGGTGAGATTCCGGTGGCGTTTGTAGTTTTACGCGATGGAATGGCAACCGGCAAAAAAATGGAAGATGAATTGTGCGGATTTGTCGCCGACCGTCTAACGCACTACAAACAGCCGCGGGAAGTGCACTTCGTGGAGGTCGTCCCTAGAACAGCTTCGGGAAAAATCCTGCGCAGAGAACTGCGGCAAAAGCTTCGCTGAAAACAAGCGGTAAGGAATGCGCTCAGCGAATTATCCAGCCAGTAGTTGAGAATACCGATTCGGCTAACGATTTTCTTACACGCACGCATTCCAATTGATCTCCACTCCCGGTTGCGATAGTATCGCTGCCCCATGATAAAGATTGTGCTGCTATTCCTGCGCAGGCTATGGTTGCCGCTTTTAGTCTTCGCAGGTTTCAGCGTGATATGCGTTCTTGTCTACCAGCGACTCGAAGGTCTGAGCTGGCAGGATGCATTGTTCTGGATGATCCAGCCTCATGCGATCGATGCCAGACGTGTAAAGAATGCGACGAAAGTTTTTTCGATCTTTGTCTATTGCGGGGTATTCGCCTTTCAAATCTGGGTCGCCGAACGGGTGGCAGTCACGATCTTCAATCGTCAAGGAGTGGAGGCTTGGAGAGCCATGGTCAACGATTTCAGCATCGAGAAACTCAAGGATCACTTTATTATCTGCGGGTATGGGCAAGTGGGCAGAACCGTGGTGGATCAGCTAACCCGATTAAAAATTCCTTTTGTACTGATCGAGACCAATGAAGGATTGTGCCATGAATTGTTGAAAGAAAAAGTTCTGGCGATTCAGGGCGATGCCAAGCGGCATGATGTGCTGCTCTCGGCGGGAATCGAGCGCGCCCGCGGAGTATGTATTGTGATCGACAATGACGCCGACAATCTTTACATCACCGTGACCGCCAAATCGCTGAACCCTAAGGCCCGCATCATCACCCGGGCTGGACAATCGCGTTACGCGCAAGCCATAAGGAACTCCGGAGCGGACGAAGTAATCATCCCAGAATACGAAGGCGGCTTGATGACAGGACGGATGATCGCGAAGTTCTATCCTGACTTACACGCGAACCTGCAGTAGCAGGGGGGATTATTTGCCGCTCTCTGCGGTGATCTTGTCACTGCTGAAGAACCTCCAGATTACTTCGTTTGCCTTGAAAGCGTCGGTGGTCTTACCGATCTCTTTTTCGGGCAGGTATTGTTCTCCTCCCGGCCACGTGTTGCCCGCGCCTTTCACGCTGTAGAGCAGCACCTCCGCGTTATCCTGACACCCGGTATAGGTATAAGTCTTCGTTTCCTTCTCGCCTTTTTGAGCGGGAGGAATCTTTCCTTGTGCCGGCTTTTCTGCGCAGCGATCATATTTGGCCCAGGTTTTGGCGCTCTCTTCTGCCGATAGAACATGGAATCGTCCCGGCTTGTACATTCCGCCATTCGTGGGAACGATCGGATCGTCGGTTCCATCGATCAGCAGGGTGGGTACAGCGCGCGATGGCAAGCAGATCATCGTCTTGGGCATAACCGCGCCCACTACGGCGACGGCGGTCACCTTGTCTGCCATGGTGCAGCCGACTCGCAAGGCCATAAAACCTCCATCCTCTAAGCCGGTTGCGTAGATCCGATGAGCATCGATGGAGTATTTCAGAGTCAGTTGATCGAGCATTTGATTGAAAAAGGCGATGTCGTCTGGCGGTTCAGCTCTATTTCTGTTGCCCTCAGGATTTTGGCCTCCATTCTGTCCGCCCTGAGGGTAGCTTCCGCCACCACCTGGATAACCACCGCCGCCACCGCCCGGATAACCACCTCCACCACCTCCGCCCCATCCCCCGCGGCCCCTGCGTTGCGGCATCATCTGTGACGTCTCTTCAGGACGCACGCCGATGTTCCACTGTCCGTGTACCGAGCTTGGGTATACGGCGATGATCCCATCTTTGTCGGCCAATTGGTTGAAGAGAGTCAGGCGGGCCATATCGTCGGCATCTTGATTGCGCCCATGCAGAAGAATGACGACCGGATAATGCTGCTTTTGGTCGTATCCGGTCGGAAGGTGCACCACAAACTCGCGGGAAACGTCATCGACATCGACTTTTTCCTTCGAGTCCTGCGCAGACAAAGTAGATGCCAGAAGAGAAACCAGGAACACCGCGACGGTACTCACGGGTAAGCAATAGCGAGTAAGAGTTGTTTTATGCGAGGCCATGGAAGCCATTCTTTCATTCCTTCTAGCAAGCCAGTATGAAATTGTGGAAAAACTCAAGGCTTTGTCTTTGTAATTTCACATGAATCCTGGTGGGACACCACAAGCCCTTTAGCGCCCAGGCTGCCAAATGCGTAAGAACCGCGTTGGCCTCGCGGGGTTGCTATCACGCAGCTCGCTCTTTGCAAAGTTTTGTAATCCCCTGACCAGCAGAAACGGAACTTTTCTGATGCATTTCCGTAACCAATAGCAAATGGGCTGACTAGCCAGGAGGAATTATGGATAGCAATATCGTGGGATTAGTAGCGGTAATTATGGTATTTGGCATCCCGATCGCGGCGATGTACACATTTTTCCGGATTCGAAAACTGCGGACTGAAGAACGTATGGCCGCTATTGCGCGCGGCGTCGCCGTGCCGATGCAGATGGAACTATCCGAAGCGGCGCGCTCCCGGAGGGCAGGCATTCTCCTGGTAGCCGGGGCTCTGGGATACATCGTGACCTTTGTCCTGATCGGGCGGCAGGAGCCTGATGCAATGATCGCGGCAACTTTTGGAATGATCCCTCTTGCCGTGGGAGTCGGATTTTTTGTCGATCACGCGCTGATACGGTGCGATGCCCGAGTAGGTTAAGAAATCCGGCGAATGATCACAAACCAGTAATAAATTTGCTCTGCGCGTCGGTTAAGGGGACGACGCTCAGCCGGCCTTGTCGTACCAGCGGCGAATCGGCAAATAGTTTGTTGGCTTTCATCTCCGCCAACGTGACCGGCTTCGGCAGAACTTTGCCCAGCTTAATCTTCACTTCCGGCTTTTTGGGATCGCTTTCATCGACCGAAACCACGGATGCAGTACCCACGGCGGCCTTCTCATCGCCGGTGTGGTAGATGAATAGATGGTCCCCCGGTTTCATGCCGCGAAGGTTCTTAACCGCAACCGGGTTGGTGACGCCGTCCCAAATCGTAGTGTGCTCGCGCTCCAGGTCGGCGAACGAATATACAGTAGGTTCGGTCTTCAAAAGGTAGGTCATAGTCGAAATTTACTACGATTAAGGCTTGTGCAGCAGCCAACAATTTTATCGCCCATTGCCGCAGCCCTACTGTGGCGGTTTTTGAGTTGAATCGGAGGGCGGCGGGTTGTCGCTTTTCTTCTCCCCAGGATGCGTTTCGTAAAGCGAATACTGACTCTGCGGGTTTCTTAACTTGATAGTGAAACTCATCGTGGGGTGATCCACATCGTAGTCTTGGCCGAAGGTTTGAAATCCGGAGGCCAACACCTGCACCCGCAACTTGCCATAGGGTATGCCGTCAAAGCTGGTCTTTCCGTCGCCGTCAGTTTTCAACTCGACGCCGCCCCGACCCTGCTTGCCGCCGTTACTCACCGGGTGCATGATCACGGCGGCGTTGCGCACCGGTTTGCCGTTGTCGTCCTTGATTATAAGAAAGGCTAAATTCGCAGTGGGCTCGTCAGCCTGGTCGCGCTGTGCATCTGCGACCGAAATGAATGAGAGCAGCAAAGCTAGGTGAATAAGTGTCTGGCGCATCGGGCGAAAACTCCCAGCGGATGTATACATCTTAGACCGTACTAGGATCGTACTAGAGCCTGGTGGCGGAGCGGGACTTTTGTGCGACCGCAGTAGACTGAGATCCCAGTTGCACCATGTCTCGGGCGACGCGCTCCGTGTTGTGGCGAGCCACCGCTGCCTCCTCCAGATAATCGCCGAGCACCGGGACTACGCCTAAAGACTCGATTGCGTCGAGATCAGCGATGATTTGGCAAGCGCCTTCAGAGGCATACTTCGCCTTGAGACCATCGGAGACCGGCGCCCGGTTGATCAGGGCATAGTTGAACAACTGCCGGCCGGCATGACGATTGAGCGCACGAATATGATCGGCGGCACTCAGCCCCAGGCTCTCATTTGCCTGCGTCATCAAATTACAGATGTAGACTTTGGTGGCGGGGGAAGAGACGATCGCATCGGCAATGCCATGCACCAGCAGATTCGGAATCAAGCTGGTAAAAAGAGAACCGGGTCCGATGCTGATGAGATCAGCTCGAGCGATGGCGTCAAGCGTCTGCGGTAAAGGGTCGACATTCGGAGGAACCAGAAATAGCTCTTGAATTCGTCCTTTGCTGGCGGTGATCTTGGTCTCTCCCCGAACCCGCGTCCCGTCTTCCATCAAGGCTTCCAGTTCAATATTGGAGGTGGTGGCGGGGTAGATGTGTCCGCGAGTCACAAGTATCTCGGAAGAAAGCCGTACCGCCTCGGAAAAATCATGGGTAATCGAAGTCAGAGCGGCGAGAAACAGGTTGCCGAAAGAGTGGCCCTCCAGGCCCGATCCTTTATCAAAGCGATGGCGGAAGAGCTGGGAAAGCAGCGCTTCGTCCTCACTGAGCGCGACGATGCAGTTGCGAATATCACCGGGAGGAAGCATGTTGAGTTCCTTGCGGAGGCGCCCGCTGGAACCGCCATCGTCGCTGACCGTGACAATGGCAGAAAGATCCCCGATCACCGATATGCCGGCGCGATCCGCAACGCTCTCCGCCGGAGCGCTAACAAAACGCTTCAATCCCTTGAGCAGAGTGGAAAGTCCGGTACCCCCGCCGATGGCAACCACCCGCAAGGGCCGGTTACGCGCAACTTTCCCCGCGGATAGGATTTCTGATTTCGTTTCCATGGAACGTCTCGACTTTAATAAGTTTCATCGTCGAAAGAACTCTCCGGCGAAGGAAGGTCGGCAGCAGGATCGGGATATAACAATTCAGTGAACCTGGGGTCTTCCGCCAGATTATGAAAGTCCGTGTCGTTCCGGGCCTGATATCGTAGGGCGGCATTCAAGCGTAGAGCCTCATCGAGACGCCGGAGCGAGTCTTCCACGTGGCCGGTAAGGCAATCGAGCGCAGCCAGTCCGTAGATAACGAAATCGGTCTTGGGAGATTGCTTGACCAATTTGTCCATATGCTCGCGGGCGGTGACGTAATCTCCCACATTCATCAAGGAAACCGCATAATCGAAATGCTCTTCGACTGTTTTAAACTGCTGCGCGGAGGAGCGATCGAGATGCTGGTTGCATATGCTCAGATGGATGGTGGCGCGGTCGCTAAGCTCCTTGCTCCCGCCAGCAAGCACCTTTTGGAACAATGGTTTGGCCTTCTCGAACTTGTGTTCCTGCAAAGCCCGCAGCCCGGTTTCATAATTCTGGAGAGCTTGAGCCGCGCGGGGATCATCTGCCATTGCTGACTTCTTGGGGGTAGCTTTCTGAGCCATGTGGAGGATTTTTCCTGTGCTCGTCGTAATAGAAGCTCCTTGCTTAAATCGGATTCTTAAGTATCGCCCAAAGAGCAGCGTAGATCAATGCGGCGGGTAGCTACCTGGGTACGCATCGAGGAATCGTCTCTTGTCCGGTTGGGCCGTAATAGCCTCAAATTCGCAAGCCTAGTTCATCGTGGCGGCGTCATTCAGATCGATCTGTTTCCATTCACCCCGAATAATTCCAGCCCGAATCTGGGTCGCGGTCTTACCAGCCTTGTGTTGCTGATAGGAGTAATAGAGCTCCTTCAGGCAGGTTGCGCACCGGGCTCCGTGAGTATTTTCGTAACAGCTGTGCAGGCTGTTGTGGCCCATGCGGTCGCAGTAACAGTAGCAGGGCTGTTGATGGAGCACGACCGGAATCTTAGCCGCAAGTTCGTAGGCGTGGGTTTGATACGCAAATTGCGCGTCGGCTCCCCAAAGTTGGTCCTTGGTAAGAATCGGCGGCAGCTTCGTGCCTTTTGGAGGAGGTCCAGCATTGTAAGCGGGAATCCCGGCACCCTCGTCTTCCTGCTCCTGAGGCGCGGCCCAAAGAGAAGTCATGGTCAAGGTTACAAACAAAAGTAAAGTCAACGAGCTCAGCCTGCGGATGAGCTTTCTGTCGAATATTGGAGTCGAAGTCATGAGTTCTCTCCCTTGGCTCGTTCATTTTACCCGCTTTCCGGGCCAGGCGCGAGTCGGCCCATCCGTGCCAACCGCGCAGAATACCGACTGACGCGAACGCATGGTTATCTGTATACAATAGGGAGCGCATGCAAGAGGTAAGGAATTCCGACGCGCTGCCGCACGAGGACCCCGTTCTTCCTGCGGCGCCAGCGCTCGAATCAAAGGTTTCGGGGGCTCGGCTGCGTCCGGGGCTGGGAGTATGGCTGCGGGACCTGATCCTCTCCCTGGCAATCTCGGCATTTATCATCGTCTTCATCTATCAGCCCGTAAAGGTCGAAGGCACCAGCATGATGCCCTCCCTTCAGGACCAGGAGCGGATCTTCGTTAATAAATTTGTGTACCGGCTGGAGCCGATCTCGCGCGGGGATATTGTTGTATTCCGCTATCCGCGAGATCCCTCAAAGAGCTACATCAAGCGCGTGATTGGGGTGGCCGGTGACCGCATCCACATCGACGCCGGACAGGTGTACGTGAACGGCGAGCCGCTCGATGAAGATTACGTTCCCTCCATGTACACCGACTCGCGAACCTTTCCCGAGATGGTGGTACCCCCGGATTGCTATTTTGTGCTGGGAGATCACCGTTCCATGTCGAACGACAGCCGGGACTTCGGGCCGGTGAACCAGAGTTTTATCTACGGCAAGGCGGTGTTTGGATATTGGCCGATGGATAAACTGGGTAGAGTGCGTTAGCTCGACCGAACTGACGAGATTTCCACATCCTGACAGCGTTTCCGTTCTTGGCGGCTCCGCCATTCCCTGATAACATTGTTAAAATCCACACCCCGGAGAGAGAATGCAAGCAATCCTTGCGCTCGAAGATGGCAGAATCTTCCGAGGCAAAGGCTACGGCGCCAAAGGCGAGTGCTACGGCGAAGTCGTTTTCAATACTTCCATCACCGGCTACCAGGAAATTTTCACCGACCCCTCCTACTCTGGTCAGATCGTCGTTCTGACCAACCCTGAGATCGGCAACTACGGAACCAATCAAGAAGACAATGAAGCCACCCGTCCCTGGATCGAAGGCCTGATCGTCCGCGAGTTTTCGAAAGTCAGTTCGAACTGGCGTTCGCAGCAAGTTACCGAAGAATATCTGGAGCAGTTTAAAGTTCCGGTGCTCTCGGATATCGACACACGCTGCCTGGTGCGGCACCTGCGGGATCATGGCGTGATGCGTGGAGTGATCTCCACTCTGGAGAGTGACACCGACAAGCTCGTCGCCAAGGCTCGATCCATCCCGAAGATGGACGGCACCGATCTGGCGAAAGAAGTAAGCACGAAACGATCCTACGTCTGGGAAGTGGGAGAACGATCGCATGAACCGGTCGCGGTTGTGGGCGTGAAAGATGAGCCGACTCGGTTCCATGTAGTGGCTTACGATTTCGGTATTAAGCAAAACATTCTACGCAAGTTGCGTGGAGAAGGTTGTCGCGTAACTGTAGTGCCGGCGCAGACGCTTGCGGAAGATGTTATTGCGCTAAAGCCAGATGGAGTCTTCCTCTCGAACGGCCCCGGCGATCCCGAGCCGTGTACTTATGCGGTCGATTCGATCCGGCGACTGATGGGTCGGCAACCGATCTTTGGAATTTGCCTGGGGCATCAACTGACGGGAATTGCGCTGGGCGGAAAAACCTTCAAGCTCAAGTTCGGCCACCATGGCGGCAACCATCCGGTGAAGCAGTTGAAGTCCGGGAAGATCGAGATCACCGCGCACAACCATAACTTCGCCGTCGATCCAGATTCGCTGCCAGAGAGCGAAGTCGAGCTGACGCACATCGACCTGAACGATTCGACTTTGGAAGGCCTGCGCCATCGGAACCTGCCTCTGTTCAGCGTGCAATATCACCCCGAGGCTGCGCCCGGGCCGCATGACTCGCATTATCTGTTCAAGGAATTTACGAAGATGATGGAGGAGTGGAAAGGGTGAAGGTAGTGGGCGTCTCTGGGCGAGCGAAGTTTTGAAAGGGCGCGGCTTCAGACGCGCCGTAAGTCGAAAAATAGAAGTCGCGGCTTTAGCCGCGGAGGTAGCGCGGTGAGACCAACCCGAGAGCACGCCACAAACAACGGCCAGACGTACATGGTCACCTCTGCAACGTTGGAGCGGCGCTCTCTTTTTCGAAACGAGCGATGGGTTCGCTTGTTCATCGATACGCTGTACCGTTATCGCGGCACGGCTTTTCTTTTGCACGAATTCGTGATCATGCCCGACCACATTCACATTCTTCTTACACCGAAGACCAGCCTAAAGAAGGCAGTCCAGTTCATCAAGGGTGGATTCTCGTATCGAGCAAAGAAAGAGCTTGGCTCAAACATGGAAATCTGGCAGAAGGGATTTTCGGATTATCGCATTCGGGATGCTGAGGATTATGCGCGCCATGTTTCGTATATTCGAGAGAATCCGATTCGAAAGCACTTTTGCCAAAGAGCGGGAGATTATCCGTATTCGTCGGCGCATCAGGGGTTCGAATTGGATGCTGTACCCCAGGGGCTAAAGCCCGAAGTTGAAGTTATAGAAGAGCTTTACGGCGTGCCTGAAGGCACGCCCTTTCAAAACAAACCTGTCGTGTCCGTCACTTTCCAGAACAAATCGGGGAAGATCGCATCGTAAATGCCCAGACGAACTGACATCTCGAAAATTCTGATTCTTGGCTCCGGGCCCATCGTCATTGGGCAGTCGGCGGAGTTCGATTACTCCGGCACGCAGGCCTGCAAGGCGCTCAAGGCTGAGGGCTATGAAGTGGTGCTGGCCAACTCAAATCCGGCGACCATCATGACCGATCCGGAGATTGCCGACCGCACCTACATCGAGCCCATGACGCTCGAATATCTGGAAGAAATCATTCGCATCGAGCGCGAAATGTCGCCCGGCGCGGGTTTTGCTGTGCTGCCGACGGTTGGCGGACAAACCGCACTCAACCTCGCCATCGAACTTTCCGACGGCGGCGTCTTAGAAAAATATGATGTCAGTCTGATCGGCGCGAACGTCGCCGCCATCAAGAAAGCCGAAGATCGCCTCTTCTTCAAAGATGCAATGCAGAAGATAGGACTCGACGTGCCCAAGTCGGCGTTGGTGAACAGCAGCAAAGACGGGCTCGAATTTGCCGGCAAAATCGGATTTCCGGTAATCGTTCGTCCGTCATTCACCCTGGGCGGCTCCGGTGGCGGCATCGCCTACAACCGCGAAGAATTAGTCGAGGTGCTCACACGCGGACTCGACATGTCGCCGGTGCACGAGGCCCTGATCGAGGAGTCGGTGCTGGGATGGAAGGAATTCGAGCTCGAGGTGATGCGCGACACCAAAGACAATGTCATCATCATCTGCTCGATCGAGAACTTCGATCCCATGGGTGTGCACACCGGCGATTCCATTACCGTGGCTCCGGCGCAGACATTGACCGACCGCGAGTACCAGGCCATGCGCGATGCCTCGATTGCGGTGATCCGCGAAATCGGCGTGGATACCGGCGGATCGAACATCCAGTTCGGCGTGAACCCCGAGACTGGACGCATGGTGGTAATCGAGATGAATCCGCGCGTTTCGCGCTCTTCGGCGCTGGCATCGAAAGCAACAGGTTTTCCGATTGCAAAGATCGCCGCGAAGCTTGCGGTTGGCTACACGCTGGATGAGATTCCCAACGACATTACCCGCAAAACTCCAGCATGTTTTGAGCCGACTCTCGACTATGTAGTCGTAAAGATTCCCAAGTGGCAGTTCGAGAAATTTCCCGGAGCCGACGAGAATCTGGGCGTGCAGATGAAGTCGGTAGGCGAAGTGATGGCCATCGGACGCACATTTAAAGAAGCTCTGATGAAGGGCATCCGATCACTCGATACCGGAAAAAAAGTTGGCGCGGACAAGATCGAGCCCAAGATTCTGACGCAGCGTTTAGTGACCCCGCACCCTGAGCGCCTGATGTACATTCGCTACGCGCTACGCCAGGGGCACACGGTCAAACAGGTCGCGAAGATGACCTCCATGGACCCATGGTTCCTGTATCAGCTCAAAGAAATTAATGACATGCAGCTTGAGTTGGAAAAGCATCCCATGGAATCGCTTCCCGGCGAAGTGCTGCGCGAAGCCAAACGCATGGGCTTCTCCGACGGACGGCTGGCGAATATCTGGCGCCTGGAAGGACAGGAAAAAGTTCGACACTTGCGTAAGAAACACGGGGTAATGCCCGTCTACAAGCGAGTCGATACGTGCGCGGCCGAGTTCGAAAGCTTCACTCCATACCTCTACTCGACATATGAAGAGGAAGACGAAGCCGCGCCCACGGACAAAAAGAAGATCATTATTCTCGGAAGCGGCCCCAACCGTATAGGGCAGGGAATCGAGTTCGATTACTGCTGCTGTCACGCCTCCTTCGCGCTGCATGAAGACGGCTACGAGACGATCATGATTAACTGCAATCCCGAAACCGTCTCAACCGATTACGACACCAGCGACCGCCTCTACTTCGAACCGCTGACCTTTGAAGACGTGTGGGCAATTTATCAACACGAATCGTCGAAAGGCGCTCCGGTGGGCGTGATTGTGCAGTTTGGCGGGCAGACTCCACTGAATCTCGCGCTGCCGCTCAAGGCCGCGGGGGTCAAGATCATTGGCACATCTCCTGAATCGATCGATCTGGCCGAGGACCGGAAGCTATTCAACAAACTTCTGCAGGAACTCGATATTCCGCAGGCCGCAGGCGTGATGGCCACTTCGCTGGAAGAGGCCATCGAAGGCGCGAAGCAGGTCGGCTATCCCGTAGTCGTGCGGCCTTCTTACGTTCTGGGCGGACGCGCGATGGTAATCGCGTACGACGAAGAATCTGTCATTCGCTACATGAAAGAAGCGGTTGAATATTCGCACGATCGCCCGGTGCTAATTGACCACTTTCTCGAGAATGCCATCGAAGTCGACGTGGACGCGCTCTCTGACGGCGAAGACGTCGTGATTGGCGGAATCATGCAGCATATTGAAGAAGCCGGGATCCACTCCGGCGATTCTTCCTGCGTGTTGCCTGCCGTCGATATTCCGCAGCACCTGCTCGAACAAATGCGCGACTACACTTTCAAATTAGCGCGAGCCCTGAAGGTTGTTGGCTTGATGAACATTCAGTTCGCTATCCCCAGGGGAGATAGCGGATCTGCCGGCAATGGCGCCCGAGGCGGGAAGGTCTATGTGCTGGAAGTGAATCCGCGAGCCTCGCGGACGGTGCCTTATGTGTCCAAGGCGACCGGGGTTCCGATGGCAAAGATTGCGGCTCGGTTGATGACAGGTCGCAAGCTGCGGGAATTTCTGCCAGAGAACATTGAGCGCCACACTGATCTTGACACCGGCAGCCACTATTACGTGAAGTCGCCGGTATTTCCCTGGAATAAATTTCCCGGCGTGGACACCGTTCTTGGCCCGGAGATGAAATCGACTGGTGAAGTGATGGGCGTGGGCGACAGCTTCGGAGAGGCCTTCGGTAAAGCGCAGCTGGCGGCGGGGCAGAAACTGCCGACCGAAGGGACTGTCTTCATTAGCGTCGCGGATCACGATAAGCCAGTGGTGGCCGAAGTTGCCCGCAAGTTTGTCGACATGGGATTCAAACTCGTGGCCACATCAGGTACGGGCGATGTAATCGAATCCGCGGGAATGAAAGTGGAACGCGTCTACAAGGTAAAAGAAGGACGTCCGAACGTAGTGGACCTAATCAAAGGGCAGCGCATTCATCTGATTGTGAACACCCCATCAGGGCCGGAGCCCTGGTTTGATGAGAAGGCCATCCGGCGCGCTGCCGTGACCGCGCGCATCCCAACCATCACCACGCTTTCTGCCGCGCGCGCGGCTGCCGAGGGGATTGCTGCCCTGCAACGAGGAGAAGTCAACATCCGCGCCTTGCAGCATTTGCATGCGGAGAGGCACGTGAGCAGGACCTAAACGCCGTGGCTCGATCGTGTGTTACAATGTTGGCATATGGGTAACACACTGAGTATCCGGCTGCCTGAGGAATTGCTCGAGCGCCTTCGCCAGAAGGCTAAGCGGACCGGACTTCCGGTGGGGCGCCTAATCCGACAGTATGTGGAAAGTGGCCTCTCGCAAGAAGCTGCCACATCTGGGAATCAGGTTTGGCGCAAGTACCTGGGCATCATCAAAGGCGGTCCCAGGGACGTTTCTACCCGCAAAGGGTTTTCCCGAGAATGAAGGCCATCGCCGATACCGGCCTGCTTGTCGCTATGTTGCGGGAGAGCGACCAGTACCATGCTTGGGGGATAGAAGTGGCGGAACAGATTAGCTGGCCAGCCCTGACGTGCGAGGCCGTGCTTGCCGAGGTAGCGTTCCGCCTTCAGTCCAGCCAGGAAGTTCTTGGTATGCTACGCGACAAGATTGTCCGTGTTGCCCTCAATTGTGAAAGGGAAACCGAAAATCTTTATGGCCTTGCCCTACGCTATGCCGACCACAATCCCGATCTTGCCGATGTGTGTCTCATTCGGATGAGCGAGTTGTATCCTCAGCATTGCGTAATTACCACCGATGAATCGGATTTCCGCATTTACCGGCGCAACAAACGGGAAGTCATCCCGCTACTTTGCCCGCCGAAGAAGTGATACGCTGAATCCGCTATGCTACTCCAGGGGATTTTCCCTCCCATTACCACCCCCTTCTATCCGGACGGGAATGTCTACTTCAAAAAGATCGAAAGCAACGTCGAGCGCTACTCGCGAACGCCATGCGCCGGGATAGTCGTGCTCGGCTCAACCGGCGAAGCCGTTATGCTTTCCGATCAGGAGCGCCGCGATATCCTCAAATCTGCCCGGGAGGAGTGCGCTCCGAACAAGGTTTTGATCGGGGGAACTGGTAGCGAGTCCGCGCTCGACACGCTGCGCCTCACCGACTATGCCGCCGTACTCGGCTACGATGTAGCTCTCATCCGCACTCCCCATTTCTATCGCAAACAAATGCAACCCGCTAATATTTTGGCGTTCTATCGCACCGTGGCCGACCGGTCGCCGCTCCCGGTGCTTCTGTACAATGTGCCCCCCTTCACCGCTTACGATTTGCCGGCGGAATTGGTGATTGAACTGGCGGAGCATCCAAACATTATCGGGATCAAGGAATCGGGCGGTGATGTGGAAAAAGTAAGAAAGATGGTGGCTGAGACTCGTCACATTCGCCGTACCGCCACAGTGACCGAGACGTTTGAGGCGGTTACACCGCGAATGCTTGCAGCGGCTCAGGAATCGAACGGCGGAGATCTGGTTCAGGTCGGAGGGATTGCGGGCTCACCCGTGCCGCCGAAAGCTTCCTCTGCAGGGGTTAGCCTGGTTGGTAAAACTAAGACCCGACAGAAGGAAGTTGGATTCCAGGTGATGGTAGGTGCGGCGGACAAACTGCAGGCGTCGCTTGAGGCTGGCGCCGTAGGGGGAATTCTGGCCTTTGCTTGCCTTGCTCCGACCTCGTGCTACGAGATCTACACCGCGTGGAAAGAAGGCGATGTCGAGCTCGCAGCCCTGAAGCAGGAACGCATTAGCTCTGTCTCGCGTCGCGTGGTAGGCGAGTTCGGGATCCCCGGCGTGAAGTACGCGATGGACCTGAACGGTTATTTTGGCGGCTCCGCCCGCCTGCCGCTGCTGCCCCTGACCGGCGAAGCAAAGCGCGAATTAGAAAAGATGCTCGCCGACATTAAACACTGAACCTCGATTGCTTCCATCCAGCAGGCCAGGGTTGTGATTGCAACAGTGTCGAGAGTATACTGTCTTCGAACGAACGTTCGAATTAGGTCGCTCCGACTGGCTATGGCAACTTTTCCTGCAACGCGGCGAACCGCAGGGCGGCAGAGCGCCGTCCCCGCTTCTGTAACCCGCTTCGATCGGCGGTTGACAGAGATCCTGACCCACGCCACCGAGGTCTTTTGCCGGAAGGGGTACGAAGGCGCTTCCATGCGCGATCTGTCGCGGGCCAGCGGTATGTCGCTCGCCGGCCTCTACTACTACTTCGAATCAAAAGAACGATTGTTGTATCTCATCCAAAAACACACCTTCACAACAGTGGTGCAGCAGCTCAAGTTGCGGCTGAGCGGCGTCAGTGATCCTGAGCAAAGAATTCGAGTCTTTATCCTGAATCATTTGGAGTACTTTCTCGCCAATCCAGCCGCAATGAAGGTGCTTTCTCACGAGGCGAACGCGCTGAAGAATGGTTTTGCTTCCGAAGTGACAGCCATCAAGCGGGAGTACTATCGCATCTGCGTCGGCTTGTTGGACGAACTAAAGGAAAGCCGCAGGTTGAATTTCTCCACGCGGATTGCGGTACTTAGCCTTTTCGGAATGATGAATTGGATCTACACCTGGCACAATCCGCGGATCGACGCCGATGCCGGGCAGATCGCCGACGAGATGGGAGACATTTTTCTAGGCGGCATGATGAATTGCGATAAAGGTTGAGATTCCGCGAGAGTGAGCGCTTGAAAAAACAAAGTCCAGAAATCGCGAATACAGAAGGAGTGACAAATGGCGACTATCACCCAGGAAACCGGCGAGACAACCAGGCAGCTCGTGAACTACCGCAAGGATGGCGGTGTGGCCATCGTCGAAATGTGCGATCCCCCGGCGAATACCTACACCTATGAAATGAACCGGCAACTGGATGAGGCTATCCTGCGAGCGCGCATGGAGAACGACGTCTATGTGATCCTGATCACGGGCGCGGGCGACAAGTTTTTCTCCGCCGGCGCCAACATCAAAATGCTCTCCAGCGTCGATCCCACCTTTAAGTATTACTTCTGCCTGCATGCCAACGAAATGCTGCTGCGGCTGGAGCACACGCCCAAGCTGGTGATTGCCGCCATCAATGGTCATTGCGTTGGCGGAGGCCTGGAGATCGCGATGGCCGCCGACATTCGAATCGCGCGGAAAGATGCCGGCAAGATTGGTCTTCCGGAAGTGAACCTGGGCGTACTACCCGGCACCGGCGGAACCCAGCGCCTCTCACGGCTGGTGGGCAAGAGCAAGGCCATCGAGTTGATGGTGACGGGCAACACCTTCTCCTTCGAGGAAGCGCAAGAACTCGGCATCATCAACGACATTTATGAGCGCGACGGTTTCATGGAGAACATGATCGAATACGCCAAGCAATTCTGTCCTCCAAATAAGGCCGCCAAGGCTGTAGGACGGATAAAACGGGCGGTGCAGACTGGTTGGGAGATTCCCATGGAATCCGCGCTGGCGGTGGAACGCGAGAATCAGCAGATCTTGTTTCAGAGCGAAGACGCGAAAGAAGGCTTGGCTGCGTACGTGGAGAAGCGGCCGGCGGTATTCAAAGCAAAATAGTCGAATATGAACACGGGTGTTCGCCCGTCTCATATCGTGTGGGATCGGATTCAGGAGCGGTTTTATGCCAGGAAAAGTAGCAAAGATCGGAACCTTTAGCGACTGGATCGGCATGTTCAACGATTGGCGCAAAGATATTGGCGTCAACACCAAAGACATTGAAGCCTTTCAGTTCGATACGCTTTACGGAGCGATCGATACGGAAGAGATCGAGTTTGGTTCTTACAAGGGCCGCCGCAAGTGGGAGAATCTTCGCCAGATTCCCACACAGCAGATGCGCGATGCCTTGATGAACATGATCGTGTATCAGGGTGACACGGAGTTCGCCAGCGTGGAGCAGCAGCGCAACTTATTGGAGAATGCCCCGACGGATTGGGACCGGCGAGCCATTACCCGCGTGATGATCGAAGAAATGCGTCACGGCTGGCAAATGTGCGCGCTGCTGGTCGATCACTTTGGATATTCCGGCAAGGTCGAAGCACAGAAGATGCTGGAGCGTCGCGCCTTCGATAACAAGCGGCTGCTGGGCGCGTTCAATGTCGATGTCGACAACTGGATGGATTTCTTCACCTACACGGACTTCGTAGATCGCGATGGAAAATTCCAGTTGCAGATGCTGAAGTATTCGGCGTTTGCTCCGCTGGGCCGGTCGATGTCTTATATGCTCCGCGAAGAGGCCTTCCACATGGGCACGGGCAATGACGGTTTGCGCCGTATTGTGGAAGCGGGCATCATTCCCAGCTGGCTGATTCAGAAATATCTCAATAAATGGATTTCCAGTTCTTATGACTTGTTCGGTACAGACCATTCTTCTTCAGCGCACTGGGCTTACGTTTGGGGAGTGAAGGGCCGCTACGATGAGCCCAAGAACGAACAAGCGCCCGATCTCGACGACCTGAACGACTACAATCGCAATCTTTATCGGGACGAAGTCTCGGGATTGATCCAGCGCTTCAACGGTTACTTGAAGCAGGGTGAACCGCTCTATGCGCCCGATATCAAGTTCAATCGTGAAATAGGCAAATGGAAGGGACAGAAGTTTCACGCGAAAACTGGCGAACTGCTGAATGACCGCGCCTATGAGGAGCACGTGAAGGACTACATGCCGACGACGGAAGACAAAAAGCTATTGCTCGAGATCATTGCCAACGAAAAGAAATGGATTGCCGAGAAGACGGGAGCGCGTGATCCCCTGGCGAGCATCGGCGAGGTGAGGAAGTCGGCGATCAATCTTTAGGAAAGCTGATTTGCGATACCGAAACATATCCGAGTAGGTTAAAGAATGAGTACGTTGATCGTGACTGAATTCAGTCGTCTTGCTGTCGATATCCACTCCTCGGTGGGTAGAATCGTTTTACGCAATTCTCCTCTTAACGTCGTTGACATTCGCATGATGGAGGAATTGACGTCCGCACTTTCAGAAATTGAGAGCCGCCCGGACGTTGCGGTGATTCTGCTAAGTGGCGAAGGGAAATGCTTTTCTGCCGGGGTCGATGTAGCCGCACATACTCCCGATAAAGTCGAGGAAATGCTGCAAAAGTTTCACGCCGTGATCCGCGCACTCGTGGCCACTAGGAAGGTGACTATTGCTATGGTGCAGGGAAACTGCCTGGGTGGTGGCGCTGAACTGGCGATGGTTTGCGACATCGTCTATACAAGCTCGTCGGCACTTTGGGGATTTCCGGAGATTAGGCTGGGTTGCTATCCGCCGGTAGCATGCGCGGCGCTGCCTGCGTTGGTGGGGCAGAAACGAGCCTCGGAATTGATTCTGACGGGGCGGACAATCAGCGGGACCGAGGCGGCTACCATTGGCCTGGCGAGTCACGCTGTAGCCGATGAAGAGTTGCAGGCCACGGTCGATCGAGCTTCGGAGCTGACTCGGTTAAGTTCGGCCGCTCTAGACGTGACCAAGAAAGCTCTATACACATGGGATGCAATGCATTTTGATAAAGGTCTGGCGCGAGCGGAGAAGATTTATCTGGAAGAGCTGATTCACACTGCAGACGCCCAGGAAGGAATCCGCGCCTTTATGCAGAAGCGGCAGCCCTCGTGGCTTGGGAAATAAAGGACGAACTGGAGAAGATGGATTACGAGATTAGTCCCGAAGAAGTCAAAGCCAAGCTGGAGCAGAGGGAGAAATTTACGTTGCTCGATGTTCGAGAGCCGTGGGAAGTCGAGGTGTCGAATATTTCCGGAGCGAGCCTCATTCCCATGGGCGATATTCCATCGCGCGTGCAGGAACTCGATCCTGAGGATCACATCGTTGTGATCTGCCATCACGGGGTCCGTTCGCTGAATGTAACGGCCTGGCTGCGGCAGCAGGGATTCGAGAAAGCTCAATCGATGCGGGGCGGAATTGATGCCTGGTCACGTGTGGTGGATAATAAGGTGCCGACTTACTGATCTTCCATCTTGTGTTGTGCGCAGATCCCGGAAGCTGGGCCGGTGATCAATAGCTTGTCAAACTCAAAGTCGACAGCCGCGTGGAATTGGCGGTCGAGTCGAGAGCGCTTCTCTTGGATCTGCCACACATGATCGCCGGAAAATGATCACCGACTGCCACATCCACATCCAGCCCATGGAGATGTTCAAGCCGCAGGCGTTGGATCTGATGAAAAAGAAGCGTTCCAACTTCGATCAGATCGTCGAGTTCTGCCGCTCGCCGAAGGCATTCCTGCACTATCTCGACTCCTGCGGAATCGACCGGGCGCTTCTCATCAACTACGTGGCGCCGGAGGTGATCGGCTTCACCAACGGTGTGAACCAGTTCATTTCCGACTACGTTAAGGAGAATCCCAAGCGCTTACTTTCGTGTGGAAGCCTCCATCCGCGTCATACCACGAATGTTCTGGCCGATATGGAGCAGATCCTGCGTTTAGGCATTCGCATGATCAAGATTCATCCTCCGCATCAACTCCTGTTTCCCAATGACTACCTGAATGGCGTGAAGGAACTGGAGATTATCTACAGGGCAGCCGAGGCTAACGGTGTGCCCGTGATGTTTCACACAGGAACTTCGATCTTTCCTGGCGCTCGCAACAAGTATGGCGATCCCATGTATGTGGATGATGTCGCCGTCGACTTTCCAAAGCTGAAAATCCTGCTGGCGCACGGTGGGCGCCCCCTGTGGATGCAGACTGCCTTTTTCCTCGTGCGCCGCCATGCCAATGTCTATTTAGATATCAGTGGCATTCCCCCCAGAACTCTGCTGAAGTATTTCCCCCGCCTCGATGAAATCGCACAGAAGACGCTGTTCGGCACGGATTGGCCGGGGCCGGGCGTGCCTGATGTGAAAACCAATTTGGAAGAATTTCGCCAGTTGCCCTTGACGCAGGAATTGCAGCAGCAAATTTTGAGCAAGACGGCGCTCGGGATCTGGCCGGCATGACTCCTTTTACTGCTCTTTACTACTCTTATTGTAGGTAGCGACGCTCGAAAGCAGGTGTCCCACAGTTCGTTTGCGGCGGTTAAGGTAACTTGGAAGGAGAGTCATTTAGGCGTATAAATAAAAGTTGCACACTCTCGCCTTGAATCGCGCGAAGTCGGCAACGCGTTGATCAACTTCCATAAGCGAGCGACCAATGTCTACCGTTACTCAAGCACCCGCCACCAAAGGCCTTGAAGGAATTGTCGCAACCACCTCCGGCATCTGTTATATCGATGGCGAACGCGGCGTTTTGGCCTATCGTGGCATCGACATTCACGAGTTGGCCGACCACTCCAACTTCGAGGAGACTTGCTATCTCCTATGGTTCGGCAAGCTGCCGTCGCGGCGAGAGTTAAAAGATCTTCACGAGAAGTTGGCGGCGGAACGCCGGCTGGATGCTGCGATCATCGAACTGCTTCGAACCGCTCCCCGCCATGCCTTGCCCATGGATATTTTGCGTACCGCGGTTTCCGCATTGTCGTTCTACGACGTGGATGAGAAAAACAATGATCATCGCGCCAATGTCGACAAGGCGATTCGCCTGACTTCGCAAATTGCGATGATCGTTGCCGCCTACGACCGTCTCCGCAAAGGCCAGCCGGTGGTTGACCCGGATCCCTCGCTTTCCCACGCCGCCAATTTTCTGCTCATGTTAAACGGCAAAAAACCTTCCCCAACCGCTGAACGCGCCCTGGATATCGCTCTTATCCTGCATGCCGATCATGAGTTGAATGCTTCCACCTTCGCGGCGCGTGTGACTGCGGCAACGCTCTCTGATATGCATTCCGCGATTACTTCGGCGATTGGCGCGCTCAAGGGCCCCCTCCACGGCGGAGCGAACGAGGCGGTGTTCCATATTCTCGAGGCCATCAACAAATCCGGATCTGATCCGGTCGATCACATCAAAGGAATGCTTGCTCAAAAGAAAAAGGTTCCCGGCTTCGGCCATCGGGTTTATCACACCGAGGATCCGCGCGCCACCCACCTGCGGGTCATGTCGCGCGATTTGGGTATTTCCAGTGGTCAGGCAAAGTGGTTCGAGATGTCGCACAAGATTGAAGAGTTCGTAAAGGCGGATAAGGGGTTGAACGCCAATGTCGATTTTTATTCCGCCTCGACTTATCACACGCTTGGAATCGATGTGGACCTGTTCACTCCAATTTTTGCCGTATCGCGCATCGGCGGCTGGGCAGCCCACGTGATTGAGCAGCTTGACGACAACCGCCTGATTCGCCCGCGCGCTGAGTACCTTGGCCCCGAGTACCCCAACAAATACGTTCCGATGGAAAAGCGCGGGTAATTCAGGCCAAAGGCAGATATCTGGAAAATCGGAACGGCGCTCTGTGATGGAGCGCCGTTTCTTCGTTTTCGCCGGATGACACCATGACCCGCAGCGGGAACAGGTAGAATAAATCAATGGCGCGGCGCATTTATCTCGACAACAATGCCACGACTCCGGTTCTGCCGGAAGTATTCGAAGCCGTGCGTCCATGGTTTTCAGGCCGATTCGGTAATGCCTCCTCCATTCATCAGCATGGGCAGGAATCGCGCGCAGCTGTCGAGCGCGCCCGCAGCTCGGTTGCAAGGCTTCTAGGTTGCCGCGAGCAGGAGATCATCTTCACTAGCGGAGGCACGGAGAGCGACAACCTGGCGATTGCCGGACTGTGCATGGCCGGGGATCACGTCGTTACATCAAGGATAGAGCATCACGCCGTGCTTCACTCCTGCAAACATCTCGAAGATCGTGGCGCTGAGGTCACCTTCATTTCTGTGGACAGCCGTGGCCTGGTAGACCCCGGCGATGTTCATCGGGCGCTGAAGCCCAATACCAAGCTGATTTCGATTATGCTGGCCAACAATGAAACTGGGGTAGTGCAGCCCGTCGAAGAAATTGGAAAGCTTGCCTCTGAAAATGGCGTGCTCTTTCATGTCGACGCTGTTCAGGCCGCCGGCAAAATTCCCATCGATGTGACTCGTATTGGCTGCGATGCGCTGTCGATCTCAGGCCACAAGATGCATGCTCCTCAAGGCGTGGGTGCTCTCTATCTGAAGAAGGGAAGGCGGCTCGATCCCCTGTTCTACGGAGGCCGGCATGAGCGCTCGCGCCGCGCCGGGACGGAAAATGTGCCTGGAATTGTAGGTCTCGGCAGGGCTGCAGATCTGGCCATCGAAGCCTTTGAGCGCGGTGATGACCGAACCATGTCGGCTCTCCGCGACCGGCTGGAGCAAGGAATTCTCTCTCAGATCGAAGATGCCGGCGTGAATGGTGCCGCTGCCCCGCGTGTTCCGAACACCTCGAACATTTATTTTGACGACATTGACGGTGAATCGATGGTCATCTCTTTGGATTTGAAGGGACTGGCAGTTTCAACCGGCGCCGCTTGTTCTTCCGGCGCTCTTGAACCGTCGCATGTACTTATCGCCATGGGATTATCGCCGGATCGAACCCGCGCCAGCATTCGCTTCAGCCTCGGCAAGCAGAACACAGAAGAAGAAATTGATCTCGCGCTGGCGATGGTGCCCGAGGCGGTAGCCCGTTTGCGGGAGTTGTCTCCCACATACAAGAAAATGGCGGTTCACTATTAGGATGCCAATGCCCAGGACTATCGCCGTGGCCATGTCGGGCGGTGTGGATTCTTCCACCGTCGCAGCCATGCTGCGCGCCGAAGGGCACAACATCATCGGGCTGACCATGCAACTCTGGAATCAGCGGCGTATGGCTGGGCGTGACGGGATGCCCGAGGCCGTGACCGGCCGCTGTTGCTCTTTAGATGACGTCTATGATGCGCGACGCGTCGCCGAGCACCTCGGCATTCCTTATTATGTGGTGAATCACGAAGAGCGCTTCGAGCGGGATGTCGTGCGTCCGTTCGTGGCCGAGTACCTCTCGGGACGAACCCCAATCCCTTGCAGCCTTTGCAATAATCACTTGAAGTTCGATCAGTTGCTGATCGTGGCGCAGCAAATCGGCGCTGATTGTGTGGCCACTGGACATTACGCCTGCGTCGAGTATGACGATACTCGCGGTCGCTGGCTTCTAAAGCGCCCAGCCGACAGCAGTAAAGACCAAACTTATTTTTTGTTTGGTCTTACGCAAGAGCAGCTCAGCCGCAGCCTCTTCCCTCTCGGCGGAATGACGAAGCCGGACGTGCGTGGGCTGGCCCGTTCGCACGGCCTGGCTCTGGCCGAAAAGCCAGATTCACAGGAGATCTGTTTTGTCCCGGGTGGGGACTACAAGCGTTTTATCGATGCCTACCTGGCCGAGAGTGGCGAAGCCTTGCCGGACACCTCCGGCGAACTCGTGACCGCAAGCGGGGAAGTGATCGGAGAGCATACCGGAATTCACAATTTTACCGTTGGCCAGCGCAAGGGGCTCGGCATCGCCAAGGGATCGCCGCTCTATGTGATTCAGATTAACGGAGCGGACAAGCAGGTTATTGTCGGCGGGCAGGAAGACTTGTATTCGCGAAGCTTGCGGGCGCGCCGGGTAAATTTGATCTCCGCCGGCGATTTAAACGATTCGATGCGCGTCTCGGTGAAAATTCGGCATCGTCACGAGCCCGCGGCCGCGATGCTGGAGATGGTTAACTCTGACGAAGTGCTGGTGACCTTTGACGAACCGCAGCGTGCTGTTACTCCCGGCCAGGCCGCGGTATTCTATGACGGGGACATCGTGGTGGGCGGGGGTTGGATTGAATAGACGCCAGTCCAAAACGAGTTAGATAAACATCTCATCCTGTGGGACAGGGCCCCTGGCGCCTCGACTGCCACCATTCTTGCGTCCGCGATTGCTCAGAAAGAACTCCAAACCCGCGCTGACGCCGCGCACAATGCCTGACACCTGCCGCACAGGCGATACAACCGTCTTAGCCACCACGTCGGAGGTATGCTCAACCCGGTCGAAAGTGCGAGTGAGCATCTCATCGGCCCGAATCACTTGCAGCCGAGCCCGGTCCACCAAGTCGTTCACCGTAGCGTCGACTCGCTGGACCTCGGAGCGAACCTGGCTCGTAGTCTCAACCAGATTCTCAACAATCTTCTCTACTTTCGGTCGCGCTTCCACCATGGCATCGACAATGGGAATGATCTTAGGCTGCAAGAGCACAACATTCTCAGCGATCTGTTCCACCTTGGGACGCAAGTCGGTTACCATCTGGTTCATCGATTGAATCGACGGCAAAGCCGTGTCGACTGCCTTCTTAAAGGTTAGAAACAAGGCGACCAGGATGCCCGCCTGCAACACCACGGCGGCCGCCGTCACGACAATAAAAATAGTGAGGAGATTTTCCATGACACGAAAGCTCCTTGCAGGGCCTAAACTTGGAAGGCCTAAGCGGAAGCCCTCAAGCGTGGCGCCAAATGCTAGCTCTTGTTAGAGGGAGCGGCCTCCGAGGTCGCTTCCTGATAAGCCTGTCGGCCTGCCTCGTAAGCGGCGCGAAACTGATCCTTCTGCTGGCTTACTGCATCTTTGCTCTTGTCGACCCAGCCCGCCGCTTGCTCCTTGGCTTCGCGGGCCCGGCTGCGGACGTATTCGCGACCTTGTTCGGCGCGCGCTTTCAACTCTTCGCGAGTCTCGCTGCCGGCTCGAGGGGCATACAAAACTCCGATCAAGCCGCCCAAACCTAAACCCGCCAGAAACCATACAAACCCGCTTCCATCGTGATCCGCCATCGCGAATCCTCCTTCTATGTTTCTATTTCGATGGTAGCACCGGGATCGTTCCAATACAATTACGGCGAAACCCGTAAGAGTTCATCCGCAATACCGGAAACGAATGCGGTCAAATTATTTTTGCGTGGGAGTGGCGGGAGTCACGGGCGCAGATTTCGCTGGACCCGATTTCACGCCCTGTAAAACGGATTGGGGGCCGCCCTGCTTAATGGCATGAATGGATAAAGTCACAGAGGTCAGCATGAACAGCACCGCTGAAATCGTTGTGGCCTTCGATAACGCCGTTGCTGCTCCCCGCGGACCAAATGCCGCCTGACTTCCTTGGCCGCCGAAGGCCGCCGAAATATCCCCGGCTTTACCGCTCTGCAATAGCACGACAATAATCAAAAAAAAGCAGACCAACACGTGGACAATCGTCACCAGAATAATCATAGAGTCCTAAATCCTTCAAAATAGTCGAGAGCGTCGATTTAAACCGGCAGCCATCGGAAAAAATTGGAAGACCGAACGCCCCAACGCCGTTGCGTTCTGCTTGTATTGTACGATGAACCCAAGTGAAAAAACAGGCTCATCTGCTCCTCGGAGGCCGCTAATGCCGTCGCTCCGGAGAAGGCAGCGTCTTCCTGGGTTCCTATTGCGAACGATTTTGGCGCTGCTTGTCGCGACCCTTTCCACTGCTGCGTCTACCCAAGCTCAGCCATCCGTCGCCAACAACAAGTTGGAAGGGATCCTCGCCTATATCCACACTGGCTGGGATTCACTTACGCGCTCAACAAGTTCATGCAGCGCGGTTGCGGATCCGAAACTTCCCGGATCACCGGTGATTTACCTGGCGGCGGGCGTTGCGGAACCTTCAGACCTCGAAAAGATGCAGCGCCATTGTACGGTCGCGGTCCACCATCTGCCTCAAGTAATCCACCGTCTGGGAAGCGAGAGCGTGGAATCCATACAGCCGCCCGGGCTGCTCTATCTTCCAAACAAATACGTAGTGCCGGGCGGTCGCTTCAATGAGATGTACGGCTGGGACAGTTATTTCATCATCCTCGGCTTGCTGCGCGATGGCCGAGTCGATCTGGCCCGCGGCATGGTGGAGAATTTCTTCTATGAAATTGAAAACTACGGCGCCATTCTTAACGCCAACCGTACTTATTATCTGACCCGCTCCCAGCCTCCATTTCTTAGTTCCATGGTGATGGCCGTTCATGCGGCATTGCAGGCCTCCGGGCAGGATGACCGCGCTTGGCTGGAGAGGGCTTACTCCTATATCAATAGAGACCACGCGATGTGGACTCAATCTCCTCACCTGGCGGGGGATACGGGACTGTCGCGATACTACGATTTTGGCGAAGGCCCGGCTCCGGAAGCCTTGCAGGATGAGAATGATATCTATCTGCAAGTAGCCGCATATTTTCTCCGCCATCCCGATCTTCCAAACTATGAGGCGGATGCGTCCGAGTTCCCATCGGGCACAGCATCGGGCAGTCCCTATGCAGTGCGAGTTTGCCCAGCCGGGAGGTCTGATTCGTGCGAGGAGTACTCGATCAAACTCACTCCCGATTACTACAAGGGAGACCGGTCCATGCGCGAATCGGGATTCGATATCTCTTTTCGCTTTGGACCATTCGGCGCCGCCACTCACCATTACGCGCCGGTGTGCTTAAACAGTCTTCTCTTCAAAACCGAGCGGGATGCGGAGCAATTGGCGCGCCTGCTCGGCAAAACTGCGGAGGCTGTGCACTGGCACCAACTTGCGCAAGAACGGGAACAATTAATGGACAAGTATCTCTGGAATGACCGCCAGGGACTCTTCTTCGACCATGATTCCGAGAATGCGCGGCAGTCGACCTACCGTTACGCCACAACTTTTTATCCGCTCTGGGCTGGATTAGCCAGTCCGGAAGAAGCCAGGGCCATCATGAAAAATCTGCCTTCATTCGAAAAATCCGGAGGCATCGTAACCAGTCTCGAGCAAACCCAAGGCCAGTGGGATTATCCCTTCGGGTGGGCTCCCATCCAGATGCTTGCCATCGAGGGAATGCGCAGCTACGGATACAACGGCGAGGCGGATCGCGTTTCCGTAGAGTTTCTCTCAATGATTCTGCAGAATTTTGAGCGCGATAAGACGATCAGGGAAAAGTACAACGTAGTGACACGTTCTTCCGAAACCAATGTGACTGCCGGGTATGCCGCCAACGTCGTCGGCTTTGGCTGGACGAATGGCGTCTTTGTCGAGTTATTGCGCACTCTCCCGCCGAAAAGCGTGGAACAACTAGTGGAAGCAGCGAAACCGGATGGTGAAGACCGCCGGGAAGCCAAATAAACATTGCAGAAACTATTGGTGCGGAAGGGGGGATTTGAACCCCCACGCCTTTCGGCGCCACCCCCTCAAGATGGTGTGTCTGCCAGTTCCACCACTTCCGCACTTTGCTAATTACGTTCACCACCAGCTTTAGAGTTCGTCCTGAGAGGGCATTCCAAGCTGGCTGGTTTTGCACAGTCTTCCTGCACGTGCACTACTCCGCCGGAGAATGGCCTTAATGTTATCGTGTCCGGCTAGATACTGCAACGTAAGGGTCGTAGTATCCAAGTCGCGCAAGGTCTTCAGAGAGATGCCCCGGCAAATAGCCGGCACGGTATGGTGATTTCACGCGTGCTGCTCAAGCAGGATCCCAGGACGGAGATTCGAATCGAACGTCACTTGAACCGGTAGATGATACCCGCACCGAGACGAAGATTATTTTGTACGTTGGTGGTAGCGTTGGGCAGTTGGGTGCGCAGCCAATTCGCGTCGAAAGCGCGTACTGAAAAGTGACGAGTCAAGGGCAGGCTGATCCCGCCACCGATCTGAAGCGCCAGACTATTTCCGCTTGCAGCAAAAATCGCGCCGGAAGGAAAAATGCTGTTCATGCCATGGGCTTCGCCGACAAGCAGATGGCCGAAGAAAGCGATTCGGTGATTGCGCGCCGTCCACGTATAGCGTGGACCGAAAGTGGCGCTGATCAAATCCAACCCGGTGCCGGTCTCGTTCGCGTTGGCAGTGTGAAGTCCGGCGATGTCAGCGACCGCGCTAAGGCCGTGCCAAAGTCTCGCCTGGAGCTGCGCGCTGCCACCCTGCATCCAAAACTCACTGCCGGTGGTCACATTTGCCAGGACAGAATCGTAGGTGAGGGCTAGCTCGAAACGCGCTGGCCTTTCGGAGGTTATCTGCTGCCCCCAGGCCATGCAGCCAGGTATCATGCAGGCCGCGGTAAGAAGCGCTCTTCGGCAAACCGACATACCCGTTCCCATAATCTCTTTCTCCCCTGACTATTGCACAGTCAACTTGAGGTCGGTGGAGTGTGACAATGCTCCCGTGGTTACGGTGACAACAACGGTGTAGCTGGTTCCTTGCGGGGATGTTTTCTTCGAGTAGAAGCCGTTATCGGCCCCGCACCCGTTGAGCCCCGTCAAAGTCATGAAAGCTGCCGCGAGCAAAAGCAGGAAAGCCGCCCCTGCTGGACCCTTACCGGGACGCCGCAACCGGATCGCGAGCGGTAATAAGAAAAGTGCTCCAAGCATGGCCACCAACCGGTCAGATAACAAGTTCGGTCCCTTGACCGTGGCCGCCGTAGCGGCCGGAACGTGGAAAGAGAGCGATACATTGCTCAGCGTCGCAAACGCAGGCAAAGTCCATGAGGTGCTCGTAAGCTTCGTCCAACCCGAGGTAGCAAGGGTCGCGGTTGCCCCAGCGGGCAGCCCAGTCACAGTGAGGGAGGTAATGGTGGGGAACGCGTTCCCGCTGGTGGGCGTGATGGCAATCGTATACGTCGCCGTTCCACCGGGAGGCACGGTTTGCGATGAGCCGCTTCCACTGCCACTGCCGCCCCCACCGGGAGCGCCTACCCCGAAGTTGATGACGCTCTCGGAAAGAGCGCTGCTCGACGACACCGCGAAATTGGGGTCTCCGCTGTAAATGGCCGTGATTGAATGCGCGCCCTCTGCCAGCGACGAAGTCGAGTAAGTGGCGACGCGGCTGGAAAGGGTACCCGAACCCAGCGTCGTAGTTCCGTCCAAGAAGGTCACGCTACCGGTCGGTGTGCCCGATGTTGCACTCACCGTGGCGGAGAATGTGACCAGACTCCCGGCAAGTGCCGGATCGCTGCTGGCCGTTAAGCCAACCGAAGTCGCCGCCTTGTTGACTGAAGCTTGGGCCACGGTCAGCGAATAACTTTGACTACCGGTATAGGGCGCTCCGGCGCCTGTGGCGACGGAATCGGTCGCGGTGATAGTAAAGGTCGATTGGCCGGTAGCCGTTGGCGTTCCCGTCAGCGCTCCGGTCGC
The DNA here is from genome assembly GCA_963833875.1 of uncultured Acidobacteriaceae bacterium. Classification (GTDB taxonomy): domain Bacteria; phylum Acidobacteriota; class Terriglobia; order Terriglobales; family Acidobacteriaceae; genus Sulfotelmatobacter. The sequence goes on along the minus strand of CAWHZM010000004.1, from coordinate 2,477,033 downwards.
GCTGTTGAGCGATAAGCCCACCGGCAGGGTCCCGATGGTGACCGAGTAACTGAAAGCCCCGCTCCCTCCGTTGGCTGAGATCGTTTGGCTATAGGAAGAACCAACGGTTCCACCCGGGATCGTGCTGGGTGAGATCACGATTGTCGGTGCGGCAATGGCTACAGAGTAGGAGCGGCTGCCGGTATACGGGCCGCCGCTTTCGCCGCTGGTCGAGTCTTGAGCTTGGATCGTGAATGTGAAAATGCCCACGGCAGTCGGCGTCCCCGAGAGCGCTCCATTGGCGCCTAACGAAAGCCCCGCAGGCAAACTGCCGCTCAGAATCGTAAAGGTGTAGGGCCCCGTTCCCCCGCTTGCCGACACGGTCGGATTGTAGGGAGTGCCCACCACGGGCGCGCTGAGCGAAGCAGGCGAGAGGGTGATGGTGACCGACGCAGCCGTTCCACTCACGGCGATGGTCTGGGTGACGGAAGAGCTATTCAGATTATTGTCGGCGAGCACGAAAGACTCGCTCTTTGAGCCTGTGCTCTGCGGATCGAACTCAATGCGGAGAGCGCAACTGGCCGCGGCGGCAAGGGAGAAGCTCGTAGTGCAATCGCTGCCGTTTCCGGTCACTTGCGGAAAGTCGACGGCGGGTGTAATTCCCGCGGAAACCGCGGTCAGGGCAGTGTTGCCAAAGTTCACCACCGATACGGTCTGCGGACTGTCGTTGCTCACCGTGTTCACCGTGGTGCTGGCGAAAGCCAGGCTCGGCGGATCGCTGTAATCTTCACGGTAAAGTTTGTTGTCCCCATAGTCAGCGATGTACAGATTTCCCAGTTCATCCAGCGTGACCGCGCGAGGAGCGTTCAACCCGCTCACCAGCGCGCTCTGCACGTAACTGCCGCTGACCAGTTCTTCCTCCAGGATTCGATTGCTGCCAGTATCGGCAATATAGATCGTCCCATTGCTGTCGACGGCTATGCCGTGCGGGGCATTCAGCCCAGCGACCACGGTGCTCTGTGTGTAAGTCCCACTCGATAGAGTTTCCAGCAGCACCTGATTGCTGCCGGTATCCGCGACGTAGACGTTGCCGCTTACATCCACTGCAACTCGCCATGGATTATTCAACCCACTGGCGATGAGGGTTTGCAGATAAGTTCCGTCGGTAAGCGTCTCTAACAGGACGCGATTATTGCTGGAGTCGGCGATATAGACATTGCCGCTGCCATCGACCGCAACCCCATCGGGATTCGCCAGGCCGCTGCCTACGATAGTCTGCGCATAGCTGCCGTTAACCAGCGTCTCTTTCAAAACCTGGTTCCCGGTCGTGTTGGCAATGTAGATATTTCCCGCGCCATCGATGGTCATCCCCTTGGGTCCATTCAGCCCGCCGAAGGCCGTGCTCTGGCTGTAGCTGCCGCTCGACAGCGTCTCTTCCAGCACTTGATTGTTCGGGTAGTCGACGATATACACGTCGCCTTGCACATCCACGAGAACGTCGTCAAAATTGCTGGCGCCGGTTTCGCTGGCCACCGTGCTCTGCCTTCCGGGCTGGAAGATCGCTTCCGGCGCGTTGCCGATGCCGGAGATATAAGCGGTGTCCAAAAGAGCATTGCTGGGTCCGATGATCTGGACCGCGCCGTTGCGCTCACCGGGATACAGCGGCGCGAAGCTGACGATTACGGTACAAGTAGCGGCGGATACATAGGTCTGCGCGGTGCAGCTCCCCGTGTTCGCATTGGTGAAGTCTTTTCCGGTAAACCCCTCTGTCACCACCAGAATGGAACTGATGGTCGTTCCTGCACTGATGGCAAACCTTACCGTTCCCGCCGCTGTGGTGGTGCTTCCGACATTCGTCGCGGTGGCGGCGGTTTCGGCGGGAGCAGTCACCGTTCCTGCCGGAGCAGTTTCCACGTTCAGCGAAACGCTGCCCGGGGTGCTGGAAACAAATCCCGTGCTCGACACGGTGGCGTCGAGCGAGGCGCTCCCCGATGCCACATCGGCCGCCACGCTTACCGTCAGACTTATAGAATTGCTGGAGCTGGCCGCCAGGGGATTCAACAGCGTGCAGGTCAGGGTGCTGACGTTACAGCCCCAGTTCCCGGACGGATCCGTCATGGATAATGCCGTTAAGCCGGAGGGAAGCGTCACAGCCAGCGTGACTGTGGGAGTGATTCCAATCGTCGACGCCCCGTTGTTTGTCACTTGCACGGCAATCGTATCGGCCGCGTCGCCCCCAGTGAAGCTGGAGGGGGAAGGAGTGATGGCGATGCCGACGTTGGTGCTCATCACCGGCACGGCAAAGTTCATCAGATCGAACAGACTGTATTCCAGGATGTGCTCTTGCGGGGTCATGGCGTAAGTCTTCGCCAACGTTCCCGCGCACTCGGCCGGAAAGATGATCGAGCTGCCCGAGCTTGAGGTGTCCACGTGATATTCGTTGAACATTACGCGGCCATACTGACTAGTGGTGGCCGCGCCCACGGGAGTGTAAAAGGAAAGTTGCAGCACATCGGAGGGAGCGGAGTTGAGCGTTGCCCAGCTCTGCGTGGGCGAGTTTACTCCAGTCTGATCGTGAAAAAGGCTGCTCATCGCAACCTGCCCCACAATCGTGGTGGCGCCCAGGCCCTGGAGCCACTGGGCCAGCGTATTGCCGCTGGAAAAGGTGAGATTGAGGGTTGCGGTGCCACTCGAAAGACCGCTGTCAGTGGTCCAATTCGCCGCAGCGTCGATGGATCCATCCTGATCGATATAGAAGACGCTGTGGTGGGTGGCGAAGATGCGTCCGCCGGCTCCGGTAAAAGCAATGGCATTGGCGCGCCCATCGGCGGTTGTGTAATCGGTCCCCGTACCCTGGCAGGGAAGCATCAGAACGTTGTAGTTGCCTAGTAGCGACCCGCTGAAGTCGCTGCTCGAACTGCCGACGAGAGTGTCTTCCGTGTGAGTTGTCGTGGGCGCGCTGACGCCGGAACTTCCAGCCCCTTGAAAAAGGCTAATCCGGCCCGGACCCGAGCCTCCAGAGGACACGTTGACGGTGTAGTCGGTGAATTCGGTATCGGCAATGCCCACTTTGCGCAGCGAGCATTCCAGCGCGTCGGCATGGCCCGTGACCAGCGCCATCTTCGGAATATCACCTTCGCCTTGCGACTGCGCGAAGCGCACAGTGGTGCTCTCACCGTAACCGGCGAGGCTGCTCGATCCGCCCTGGGTGACAGATGTGAGAGCGGTGTTCGCGCATGAGCCGACAGAGGGAATAATGAACTCACGTCGCCACCGCCCAGCCTGAATCACCAGCGGGATGCTCGAGCCGGGTGGAACATTGGTTAGCGTAAAAGTGCCATTCGCGGCGGTGGTTGTCTGCACCAGCGGCGAGCCCGAAACCAGCGTGGCCATGTCATCCACGATCGGATCCGTCGTAGAAACTCCGTCCGTGAACGGCGTTAATGCCGTAGTAGGGATGTAGACCAGAATATTCGGCAGGGGATCAGCCTCGCCGACCGCCGGGTTTGGGGTATAGACTGTACCGCTGACCGAGGTTGTGCCCCCGTTAGGGCACGAGATCTGCTGACATCCGCCGGCACCCGTCCCCGTGCAGCTTTGCCCCAGAGCTGCACGACCCCAAAGCAAGATCGTGGCGAGCAATGCCAATAGCATCCAGCGCTTCGAGCTAAGGCATGTCGCCCTTGGCTCTTTCGGGGCCTGATATTTCCAGAGACGCCACTCCCGGGTAAAGAGCATATTGATCGAGCGTTGGGTAGAGGAATCGAGTTCGGAAGGTGGTTTAAGGTAGCTTGAGACCTGCTGCATGAAACCTTCTCCAATCAATGGTTCAAGCTGATCGGGCCCGAAAGACGACTTCGGAAGAATGGGCCTCTGGCCTTGAGCAAGTGACCCATTTCCCAAAAAGCACCGATTCTCGACCTAACGCAGAGTGCAGCCGCGTTGACGGGCGGCCCCTATTGTTATCGGCTTTGTGGGGTCTAGGCTTTAGGAATCGCGATTGGGCCTTCCGCGATAAGACGTTGACGATTCCCAGCCGCCGGATATGCGCACGGGAGCGAAAATATAGGGGCTAATCCTGGAGTATGAAAGGCTTAATCACAAGGGCAGATCGCGAGCCGAGGCAGCCCATCTGCTGGCCCGCCAAAACATGGGCTTCAATCCCGAATTCTTTCAGGCGCTGGTAACACTAGATCCCAATGCCGACGAGGGGGACGTGCGCTCCTGCCGCATCGACGACCTCTCTCCTGAGATGATCATTCAGCAAGAAGTGCGCAACGTCGATGGAGGATTGCTCGTTTCCAAAGGTCACGAAGTGACGCCCGCCGTCATCGTCAGACTAAAAACTTCCACGCCCGGCGATTTCCGCATCGGTGACCGTCTCGATGCCCAAAAGCACGCTGGCCTTTGTGAAGGGCGCGTCCTGAGTCATCGCTATTCCGCGTTCGAAACAACTCCTGTTCTGCGCTCTTTAATCCTCCGAAAGCCCCAAAGACAACAAGGATGCTTTCCAACGTCCTCAAAGTTAAGCGCATGCGGAGGGCTGTTGTTGAGCCCAAGCTCTCGCAGCGTTCGGAGCGTTCACGTTCCTAATCCAATTAGCGTCGGTCGGGAGAGTTGGGGGGGTACCGTGGGAGAGAACACAGCGCCGACGCGATCAGCTGCACAAGAAAAACATTTCTTGGGATACCGTCTGCGCAGCCGCTAGCGGACAAGCCACGCAGTGAGTTCCCGGGTTACCCCTAGCACCGGGCTATAAGCGATGGTCACTAACAACGAACCGGCAACGGCAAAGGGAAGTACAAACCACGTGCGAATTCGTACGCGCCGTGATTTGCTCGATTCATCCCAGGTAAGCAGACGTGCAACCCGCAAGCTGAGCGACCCAGCCACAAAGTTCATGGTATGGACTGGCGCCCCCTCAACCGGAACCAGCCGGGAAAGCTTGATCAATGCCGCCGCCAGGTCAATTGCTTCCGATTGATCCGAAACCGCTGCATCATCGGCGGCCAGTTCTGCGGATTGTGACCAGGCGCTCTCCAACTTGGCCATGCCAGGAAAGGGACAACAACGGAAGATCAGCTTCTTCAAGTTGTCGTAGGATTTCATGTGCTGAAGTTCATGCTTGAGGGCGATGCGGAGTTCGTTCTCACTTAACAAATCAATGGTAGATTCCGAAACCAATACTCTGGGATGGCAAACTCCCACCAGAGTGAGCGGGGGAATCTCGCCCCGGGCCCGAAAAGCGTCGGCAGAATCCGAAGCGGCCGTCAAAGGTCGGGCGCCATCCAGCCAGTGCGTTGCCACCCGAGTGGTCCTCGCTTGGGAGACGACTACCCGCAGGCAACTAAAGACAATCAACATGAGAGCGCAGATGCCCAGAGCCAGCGGTGTGGCTCGCAACCCGCCCTTAATCGACCGCGGTTCCAACAACTGAAATGATGGCACCACCAACGCCGACGTGACGACCACGGAAACCATCAATGGGAAAACCCGCAGCCCGAAGAGTATGCCGGCGACGCTTCTTTGCGCCACCCGGAGCGATTCCAGCGGGTGCCACGCGGTTACCACCCATGCCGACAAGAGGCCATACAACAAGACGAAGCAACTGAGAGAAAGTGCAATTTCGCGTAGTGCAAACATTAGCGTTCTTCCCGCGATTTTTCCTGCTCCTTGAGTTGGCGGCGCTTGCGTTCGACCATCAGTTGCAGGTCGTCCAGCAATTCCGCATCGTGGCTGCTGAGCGCCTCAACCAAATAGGAGAGCGCCAGCGACGAACGATCGGCGGAGCCAAGCAGTTGCCGGATGCTGCCCAAAGCGGTGAGCCGCTGCAGTTCTTCGAAACTATGGCGTGGACTAAAGCGAAATGCCCTGCCTTCGGGAACCCGGTCGACAAGGCCCTTCTTATAGAGACGATCCGCCGCTGTCATCACCGTGGTATAGGCCTGATGGAACTCGCCATCTGCAAGCAGTTCTCTGACCGTGCCGCTACCCTGCTTCCAAAGCTTGCGCAAGACCTGTTGCTCCAGAGGCCCCAGCTTAGGCTTCAACTCAAGAAGTGAAAAAGGTCTCATCATTGCAAGCTTGGCCCATCCCCATTAGAGACACAATCTGCGGCAGTAATCATACACCCGCCGTTCGCCTGAAGCGAACAACAATTTATGATCTCTCTCTGCCGGAAACCCTCGAGAGTTAAACTCATTTCGCCCCATTGGCGGCTGTATTCATTCCGTGGCTCGAAGCTGGCGCAAGGGTTGGGGTGCGGACGTCCGTTGCACAAAAACACCCTGGGATTCCCGTCCGCGGTGCATCGCCGGTCGCTAGTGGCTCACCGCATTGCTTGGTGAGAGGCGGCTTTATGATAATTGAAGTAGGTGTCATCTTCCTGGCCATCATGAGGGATAAGAAAGAGAATCTTGGCGTGCGACCGCATGGAGAAGTGTTTAGCCGACCACACTCCGGGAGCTACCGGCGCCTTTTCCAGTTCAAAATGTGTGCCCGGCTCCACTTGGGCGAGAAAGCCCTCGATTGAAACGGGACGCGTGACCTCGGCTTCCACCTTTACCCATTCAAAAGTGTTTTTATCAATCCACAGTCTTCCCTGCATCCCGGTCAGCGCCTGCGTCTCCATATCCGGTGGTTGATATCCGACGCGCGGTGTCGCTTTGAGCACATAGACATCATGGCCGTTTAATCTGCCCGATCCGGTAACTTTGAAATCGAACGCCTTTGCCATCTGCTCCATCATCCGATGATTTCGTCTTTGATCGGCCTCATATTTTGCCATTCGCTGCGCTTTTTGTTGCGCGGATTCGCCTTGCCGCTCGGAGATAGCCTGCTCTAGTTTCTTGTTTTCATCGGCTGCTTGAACCGGCGGAAGGGGGGTGCCGTTAACCGAAACCAGTTCTTGGTAAGGCGAGCCGGCAATCATCAGATCTTCATACGTCTTCGTTCCCTTGGCATCGCGATCGCGCTCGGAGCATTCGAACTCGTGGGCGACCTCCCAATCATGTTTAAGTGCCTGGACAGACTTCTGGATGATTTCTTCAGCATTCAGTTTGCCTGGGGGGGAATCGGAGGGCCCGAGCATCAGGACAAGGAGAAGGATGATCATAGGTCATCGAGCGGGCACCGCCCGTATGCTCGTGCATCACTTTCATTTCGCATCTTAACAATATCGTAAGGCGATATAACATCCGGGGAATCGGTGAAAGACTGTAACTCCTTCGCGTCCGGATACTAGGCCGCCGTTCCTCCCGAAGGAAGTTCGATGCGTTTGGTGAGCTGCGCGAGAACGAAAATAGCGTTCCACGCCACTGGCGCGGCGTGGAAGGCCACCGGACAGAATGCCGCTAGCGGTGAAGGCTAGTCTCCGGAGGGCTGAAGCATTTCTTCTTGCGGCATTTCAGGAAACCTCTCCTGGGGCGAGCCCATTAGCGGCACGTTTTTTGGCAAAGCATGTGGAGCATTCTGTAGCTTCACTCCTGCCGAGAACTGTTCAGCCTCCGTTGAACCTTCGAGCGCAGTAGTTGACGCCAGCCCCTGGCTGATCACCTGTTGCACTTGATCGAAATATCCAGTACCCACAAAGCGTTGATGCTTCGCCGCCTGGTAGCCATACTTTCGCTCGCTGGCAAATTCTTTTTCCTGCAAGGCCGAATAAGCGGCCATTCCTTTTTCCCGATATTGTCGTGCCAGTTCAAACATGCTGAGGTTCAAGGCGTGGAAGCCGGCCAGGGTCACAAACTGGAATTTATAGCCCATATCGGCCAACCCAGCCTGGAAGCGCGCGATCGTTTCTTCGTCTAATTTCTTTCTCCAGTTAAAACTCGGCGAGCAGTTGTAGGCCAGCATTTTGGTGGGATACTGCGCATGGATCGCGTCCGCAAACCTTTGGGCCTCTTCCAGATTAGGCTCGGAAGTTTCGCACCACAGCAGGTCCGCATAGGGAGCATAAGCCAGCCCGCGAGCAATGGCAGAATCAATTCCGCCGCGAATGCGGAAGAAGCCTTCCGGCGTACGCTCACCCGTGCAAAACTTCTGGTCGCGGGGATCGATGTCGCTGGTCAAAAGATGTGCGCTGTTGGCATCGGTCCGGGCCATCACCAGAGTGGGCACGCCCATTACGTCAGCGGCCAGACGGGCAGCCACTAACTTCTGCACGGCCTCGGCCGTCGATACCAACACTTTGCCGCCGAGATGTCCGCACTTTTTCGCGGACGAAAGTTGATCTTCGAAATGCACACAAGCTGCGCCCGCCTCAATCATCCCTTTCATCAGTTCGAAGGCATTCAAGGTTCCGCCAAAGCCAGCCTCGGCATCGGCGATCAACGGCGCAAACCATGTTTCGCCGGGAGCGACCTTGCCCTCCGAGTGATGCACCTGATCGGCTCGTTGCAAGGCGCTATTGATGCGCCGGCAAAGATTCGGAACGCTATCCGCGGGGTATAGGCTTTGGTCGGGATACATCTGGCCTGCGTTGTTCGCATCCGCCGCGACCTGCCAACCGCTCACATAGATCGCCTTCAATCCAGCCTGCACCTGTTGCACCGCCTGGTTGCCCGTCATCGCGCCCAAAGCGTGAACATATGGTTCTGACTCCAGCAATTCCCAAAGCCGCTCCGCCCCCAGGCGGGCCAATGTATGCTCAATGTGAACCGATCCCCGCAGCCGCAGCACGTCTTCAGCGGTATAAGGTCGCATGACTCCATTCCATCTTTTGTTATGCGTCCATTCGTATTCCATACATTCCTGAGCCAGCGCCTGTTGCGCGGTGCGCTCTGGCTCGTTCAAAAGTGGTTCCTGCACCCGTCGCTGCGTCGTATTGATTTCGTTATTGTCCCTCATCACAAACTCTCCTAAGTTGAATTGGCTCGGGGGCGTTCGAACTGTCTCTCGATTTAAATTGGATCGAATTCTCCATGTACGATCATGGCCTCGCTAAGCTCCCGCGCCCGGCGCAGTCGAACTTTATCGTCTGCGCTTGCTGTATCTGGAAGCTCCTGCAGCAATCGGTCGAGCTCCTCGTCGAACAATTGGGTTACGAATTCGGGGGTGTGTTTTACATGCATGCCTTCTTCGTCCGCGACGCTGGCGAAATCCCGGTGACGAATGCGCTGGGCGATCATCAACCGGTAAATCCGGTCAGTGGCCAGATCCTCCATGTAGCCGTCGAGCAGACTGGCGCCGTTGCCGCGTAACACTCCGTCGCGGTAACGGATGACGGTTCGAACCGCGGCGCGTGTACCTTTCACGGTGCGTTCGCCCACGCCCAAGGGCGCCGGCCGCAAGTCTGGATAGCGGCTTGCGCTTCTGGGCCGGGACCGAAGCTGGTTCGGATAAGGAAATTGCGCGACGGCAACCGCGTTTTGATCGGGATGCCCCGTCCATGCCCCATCCATCAGGCAATCGGCCTCGTTCTTCTTGTCCTTTTCGAGTGCAGCCAGGGCGCGCGCATTCAATTCCGCATTCTCCCGGCTGGGATAGAGCGCTGTCATTCCGCCAATGGCGAGCATGCCGCGGTGATGGCAGATGCCCGGTATAAGTTCGCGCAGATTCTGAAAAAAGGCCACATTATGCGGGATGGTGTTGCGGTCCGGTAGCACCCAATTGGGATCATCCTGGTTAAAGTGAATCAGGCTGGCCATGTAATCCCAGCGGCCTAGATTTAGCCCCAATAAGTGTTCGCGCAGGTTGTAGGCGAATTCCTCCATTTGGAACGCCATAGGATGCGATTCGACCAGCGCCATGCACTTGATCCAATCCTGCGGAAGTCCGCGCGTGGCGGCCAGAGCCTGAAACAAATCCCGCCACCAGAACGCTTCTTCCGCCGCCTCCGACTTTGGAATGTAGAAACAGAGAGGATGATCGAGCTTGGCGGGATCGACGTCAAAGAATACCCGGGCCACATCGAAGAGCGAGGCCGACACAAGTTCGTTTTCGATAAGCCCAGCTTGATTCAAATGCAGGCCGCGCGGTCGCGTGAAAATCACAGTGCCACTCGGATTAATCGCAACCGTTCGCTGTCGCTTTTTGTCGTAGTAGGTGAGTTCGCGCTGTAGAGCAGCGACAATGTTGCCGATTCCGCTCTCGTGGTTGGACCATTCGTTAACGCAAGAGTCTTCCAGATCGAGCATCACCCCGGGTGCGCCCGAATTCAGCATCTTGACGCAAAGCTCGCCATCATCCGCGGGTCCCGTCATCTGATTCCGCTGATCGAGGCACCAATCTGGAAGGGTGATCCTCCATCCATTGCGAACTTTATCGGAAGGGAAGCGGTAGGTTGGCTTCTCGCCCTCCAAGGCGGCCTGCAATACTTCCTTGCGGCTGGCCGCGAGCTCTTGCTGCCGCGGAGTGAAGGCCTGGTGAAGCGGGAGGAAAAACTCCCAGAAACCGCGGGGGAGATCAGCCTGCGGGTTGAAGCCCTTGGCGGCGCTGTTCATCGTTTTCGTCAGTTCCTTAGCCGAGGGCAATTCGATCACAGTCGCCATATTTCCATCCGGGGTTCGCCGTTTAATGTGTTCAATAGGATGAACACAGATTCATAATACTGTCGGAGGGTATGTTAGTCGCATTCGGGCGTCAAGCCGAACGTTCAATAGGCTGAACATACATTCGTTTTGTTGTACGGATAGGGTTTTGCTACCATGGGACGAAGATGTCTCACGCCGATTCTCCCTCCGCTGCCGTAGAACGGGCTCTGGCCATGCTGGAGGCCGTTGCCCAGGAGTCGGAAGGCCTGAGCAACGCTGAAATCAGCCGCAAACTCCGCATTCCAAAGAGTTCCGCCAGCTACATTCTTCGGACGCTGGAGGCGCAAAACTACCTGACCCGCGATGGATCGGGAAAATACAGGGTAGGACTTAAGATCCTCAGCTTAAGCCGGGGTGCTTTAATCGGCTTGGATGTCCGCGGTGTGGCTTTGCCCATCATGCGCCACCTCACGCAGCGCACCGGGCTCACTTGTCATTTGGCCATTCTGGATGGGCCGGAGGCAGTCTACGTAGAAAAAGTTGAACCCGAAGGTTTTATCCGAATGGATACATGGGTCGGCCGCCGCATGCGCGTGCATGCCACCAGCGTGGGAAAGGCGTTGGTTGCCCACATCGCGCAGGATTCGCTGGAGAATATCCTTAAGGGAGGCATGGAAAAGCGCACGCCTAAAAGCATAACTACGCTCCCGCGGCTGCTCAAGGAATTGGAGAAGGTACGCACCCAGGGCTATGCCGTGGACGATGAAGAGAACAACTTAGGCGCCCGCTGCGTGGGCGCTCCGGTATTTAACGATCGGGGCTTAATCGAGGCGGCCTTGGGCCTGAGCGGCACGACCCAGCAAGTAAGCCCTCAAACCATGCCGGCGATCGTCGAATCTCTGAAGGACGCGGCGCGGCAGATTTCCATGGGCATGGGATTCCGCGCTCCGCATCGTCGCGCCAGCGGAGCCTAGATAAGTCGAAGTTCAGTGAATCAGCGCCCCGGTCACTGCCGCAACGATGCCCAGAATGCTGAACAGAATACCCAGATGCCAGAAGATTCGCCGGCCGGAAAGCAGCGTGATCGACGTAATCACCAAGCCGATCTCCAAAAAAACTTCCGCCAGGTCGTAGCGGTCGGCGCGATTTCGCTCCATCGCAACCTCCCGTTCCAGCTTTCGCGCTTCATCCTGAATCTCCGCTTTTTCCTGTTTGTACCGCTCGGCCTCTTGCGCGGCTTTTTCCCGGAATTTGTCTAACTGGCCGGCATCTTTGCTGGCCACTGAAGAACTAAGATCGGCGAACAGCTCATCCTCATGCTCACGAATATTCTTCGCCTGGTAATAGGCCCACTGATCGGACCCCTTCGCCTGCAACACGACCTCTTCGGTGTGCGCTCGATGTCCAAGCAGCGTCACCACGGCAACGCAGACTGCCAACACAGCCATGGTCAGCGACACCGGAGCCATGCCCGGGTTGTGGTGCGCATGTTCCGCGTGCTCTTCCAATTCCTGAAGCTCGTCGGCACTCATTCATCCTCCAAGTGACTTCCCAGTCTGCAAACTGTAGCCCTCGATAGTACGGATTCGTTCACATTCGGGCAACTCGATTCCGAGTCGCCATGGCTCTCCTACTCTCCCATCACCTTCACAATCACTCGCTTGTCGCGCTGCCCGTCGAATTCCGCGTAAAAAATTCTCTGCCATCTTCCCAGATCCAGCTTTCCCGCCGTGATGGGGACGATCACTTCGTGGTGAATCAGCAGCGCCTTCAAATGCGAGTCGCCGTTGTCTTCGCCAGTTTCGTGATGCTTATAGTTCTTGCGAAACGGCGCCAGATGTTCCAGCCACTGGTCAATGTCCTCGATCAATCCGCTTTCGTTGTCATTCACATAAATGCCGGCCGTAATATGCATGGCGGAAACCAGCACCATTCCTTCCTTGACCCCGCTCTTGCGAACGACATCTTCCACCTGCGGCGTGATGTGCACATAGGCACGGTGCGTCTTGGTATGAAATTTCAGATATTCCGTGAGTACTTTCATCTCGAACCTCGCACTAGAATTCTATCCGACCTACGCTGCTCGATTGGCGGAAGACTTTCGTTACGTAAGCCTTTTACCCGGCATGCTGCATACTTGTTTCGTCAGAGGAGGCGCAGTGCCGCTTAGGTTGGATTATCTGTCTTGCATTCTTACCATCGGCTCCACAATTCTCGTAGGCCGCAGGTATTGGGAGGGTTGGCTGCTAGCAGGTGTGAATAGCGTGATCCTTTGCCTGATCGGCCTGCGCACGGCGCAGTTTGGTTTTATCCCCGCGAACCTCTTCTGCATCGCCCTCTACGTAATAAACTTGCGCGCCTGGCGGAAACCTGAGAGTCACTAGACTGAACTCCCGGTTCAGAAGGTTGTTTGCGTAAGGTAATATCACCTTGAAATTAAGAGGCGGCCGCAGATTTCGAAGGAAAGCCGCGTACGAACTGGTGCACGGCGGCTCCGATTTTACAGCCTTTCCCGCACGCAGTGGAAACTGCGCTCGTCATCTAATAACCATGACGATAGATCCGAAGAGCCGCATCCAAGACTTGTGTTTACGGGCGTTGGCCGCGACAAACCCGGCGCAAATCGAACCAATCCTTTCTGAACTGCGCTCAGCCCTCCACGAAAAAATTCAGGGGGAAGAGACCTGGATGTCCCTTTGCGAGCGTGCCGCCATAGAGCAGGACCCTAAAAAGTTGATGCAACTTGTGACCGAAATCAATCGACGCTTCCAATCCAGAGAGCGCCGCCTCATCGGCAGTTCCGACGGGCGCTCACCAGCCCAGAAGTCCCCGTCGACAAATCAATCCGAGTGATCAGGAGCTTCGTTCGGATTCCGAGCCTTTAAGTTGCAGTCATGTTCGGCGAACTGCATGCGTAGATTGTCTTGGGCGTTCGCCAGTCGTTTTAACGCGGTAAGGGGAACTCCAAACTCGCGATTACAGGCCGTGCAGACTGCAATGGCGGGGGTGGTGCCGATCCATTTCGTCACGCGGAGATTGCGCTTCGGCATGGTTGAAAGAAGGGATTCTACCGCATGGTCTCTTCGATCTCGGAAATCCAATCCGGACGCTTCAACACTTCGCGCGGTTTCGGTCCGTCCGCTGCACCAACGATTCCATCCTGTTCCATGAGATCGATGAGATGCGCGGCGCGGCCGTAACCAATTCGCAGCCGCCGTTGTAGAAGGGAAGTGGAGGCTTTGCCAAACTCCACCACCAACTTCACCCCATCCTGATACAGAGGATCGTTTTCGCCAGCTTCTCCCGATCCTTCGCCGCCGCCAGTCGCGCCACCTTCGCGCTCTTCTCGCGGTGCCTCGAGGAATTGCTGCTGGTACTCCGCCGAGCCCTGTTGCTTCCAGAATTCAACCACAGCTGCGATCTCTTTTTCCGTGACCAATGGTGCGTGCAAACGATGTACCCGCGCCGATCCGGAAGGCAGGTAGAGCATATCGCCTTTGCCCAGCAGCGCCTCGGCTCCGTTCGAGTCAAGAATCGTACGCGAATCCACCTTAGTCGCCACGCGGAAGGAAATTCGCGCCGGGAAATTCGCCTTGATCAATCCCGTGATTACGTCGACAGATGGCCGCTGTGTCGCCAGCACGAGGTGGATGCCGACGGCACGAGCCATCTGCGCCAGACGCGTGATCGACTCTTCCACGTTGCTGGAATCGAGCATCATCAAATCCGCCAACTCGTCGATGATGATCACGATGTAGGGAATCGGTTTGTCATCCGACGCTTCGTCGAACAGGCTGGGCGTGCGGCTATCGAAAAGCCGGTTGTATTGGTCGATATTTCTTACGCCCTTCGCGGCCAGGAGTTTCAACCGCCGTTCCATCTCTCGCACCGCATTGCGCAACGCATTGGCCGCCAGCTTCGGCTCGGTGATGATCGGAGTATAGAGATGGGGCACACCTTCGTAGTTGCCCAACTCCAGGCGCTTCGGATCGACCAGAATCAGGCGCACCTGATCCGGCGTGGCCTTATACAAAATCGACATGATAAAAGCATTGATCGCCACGCTCTTGCCCGCACCGGTTGATCCGGCAATCAGAAGATGCGGCATCCCCGCCAGATCGGCAACTTGAATGCGTCCGTTAATATCTTTTCCCAGTGCCAACGTCAGCTTCGACTTGTGGCCCAGGAACTCCTGCGACTCGATGTTCTCCCGCAGCCAGATAATCTCGCGCTCCCGGTTGGGTACCTGAATGCCGACGGTGGATTTTCCAGCCATGCGCTCGATCAAAATACTCTCCGCCTTGAGGGCCAAACAAAGATCGTCGGTGAGATTTGTAATGCGGCTGTACTTGATGCCGGCGTCCGGCTTGAATTCGAATGTGGTGACCACGGGACCTGGATTAATCTGCGTGATCTGGCCATGCACTTCGAACTCGGCATATTTTTCGGTGAGCACCTGGGCCAAAACCTTAAGCTCCTCCGCATCAACCGCCTGCTGCTCGTCGGGACGCTGCAAGAGGCTGCTCGAAGGCAATTTATATCCACCTGCAATCTTAGGCATGGTGGTTTTGGCCTTGTGATCGCTGTCGGCCCGCTGAGTCACTTCCGGTTCGACGTCTCCTGCCTGCGGCAAAGTCTCCCGCAATATCCCGCCGGTCGGCGCCGCTGGCGATTCCTCGGCGGATTCGAATCCCAGCGTGCGGTCGATTCCGGTCCGGCGAACTTCCGTCGCAACCCTTGGCTGCACCGCTGGCTCGGACGCGGCAGGAGCCGGTCGCGGAATGACTTGGGTTCTGATCTGCGGTTTCGAAATGCGCCGCTTTTCCAGCTCTTTCTGTTGGCGCTTCTTGGTCCGCTCTTCCTGCCAATCCTGGTAGCGATTCCATAGTGCAGTTACAAAGGCGAACCGCGTTGGAACCCAAAGCTGGATGGAAGAAAACGAGAATGCGGTTGAAAGATACAGTGCAACCGCCAGCACGCTGGCACAGACAATGTAAGCTCCAGCGACGTTCAGGTAATGGATCAGCGCGTCGCCAACCACCCGGCCAACCAGGCCCTCAAGCGGTATGACGTTCATCCACCGCAGGTTTCCCGGCAGCAGCGCCAATAATGCGGGAACAAAAACCACCAGCCAGACTCCGCCAAACGTCTTCGCGATAGGGGACTGAACCTTGCGCGATGCAAACCAGCGAATCCCAAGCATGGCCGGAAATACCGGCAAGAGAAATGCTCCAACGCCAAAGAACTGCAATGCGAGGTCTGCAATGAGCGCGCCGACCACGCCAATCCAGTTCCTCGCAGCGTGGGTTCCAGTCAAAACCGAGGCGCTATTCAGAGAGGGATCAAGCGGCGAATACGATGCCAAAGCAAGGAAAAGGAGGAGCGCGGAGATACACAGCAGGAATCCGATCAGCTCATTCAGCCGCCGGTTGCCCGTGGGAACAAAAATGCTTGCCAGAAAACGCATGTGGGCCGTTTCCCACCGGACGCCAAAACTGTCCCGTGGCGCAAATCGGCCAGAGCCTCACCATTATGCCAAGAAGAGGCATCCGCAGCAATGACGGAATTCGCCGGGAGTGTACAGTCGGCTTCCTAGTCCCGCAGAAGGCAGAAGAAGGATTGGGCCCGAATCTCTTCCTCGATATGGATCGGTACAATGCGCGAAACTTGTTCCATTACTCGTTTGTTCTGGGCGGATTTTTTTAGATCGTAGCTCGCTTGCAAGCGCATCCAGACTTCGGGCGAACCACCGAACAGGCGGGCGATTCTGAGGCACATCACGGCGGATAGAGGCTTCCGTCCGGACAAAATGCCGTGCAGCATCTGCCGCGATACCCCCAAGGCCTTGGCTGCTTCGGTGACAGATAAACCGACCTCCGGCAGAATGTCTTCCCGGATGATCTCGCCGGGATGGATCGGAGGCAATCCGCTCTCTCTCTGTTCCGCTCGGTGTCTAATGGTAGTCCTCATAATCTATATCGGTTGCGCTTTCGCCGAGCCAGCCGAAAGTAATTCGATAGTTTCCAGTCACCCGTAAAGCCCAGCGATCCTCATTGCTATGCAGCCGGTGGAAACGAAAACCTGCAATGTTCATGTCTCTCGGGTGCGATGCCACTTCTAGCAGTTGCAGAATTCGCGTACACTTCCAACTCTCTCCAGCACCGACGCGGCGTGTTTTGCCGGAAACGTAAAGCTCTTCGAGCCCCTTGTGCCGGAAGCCCCCTATCACTTCCTAAGTGTGAATTGAATAGTTTACAGTGTCAAGTGCTGTGTTCGTCCTATCCCGCCAATCTCGAGGCAAACGCCAGCACCAGCGCCCCCACAATAATTCTGTAAACCGCAAACGGAGCGAAGCCGCGCCGCCGCACATAGGCCATGAACCACGCCACGGACGCATAGGCCACGATGAAGGAAACCACAAAGCCGATGGCCAGCACGATCCATCCATGTGCGTCGATCTGCGCCACGCCAATCGGATTCACTCCCTTGCCTCGCAGCGATTTCAGCAAGTCGTAACAAGTCGCCACCACCATGGTCGGGATCGATAAAAAGAACGAAAACTCCAGCGCCGCGGCGCGCGACATTCCTGCTATCTGTCCGGCCGCAATCGTCGACATCGACCGAGACGTTCCCGGAAACACCGCCGAAAGAATCTGGCAGGCTCCGATCCAGACAGCTTGAGCCAGAGACATGGTTTCCATTTTCCAGGTGTGGATACGTCCTCCGCCAGCAGACGGACCCGCGGCTTCAGACTTGGCATTCATGGCATCGACAATCCACATCACTATTCCGCCGACCAGCAAAGCCGTGCCCATGATGGTGATGCTCTCCAGATGCTTGCCGATCACTTTGGTAAGCAGAAAAGCTGGGATCGCCGTGACCACGAAGGCGATGATCGTGAGGCTGAGGGGATGGGTGAAGATGTTGCGATCTCCGCGCTCGCCGCGAGGAAAGGTAGAGAGGAACTTGGCAATGCGATCCCGGAAATACAGCGGCAAACACAGGATCGCACCCAACTGAATCACGATGGTGTACATCTTCCAATATCCGCTGTCGAGGGTAAGATTTGGGGCTAAGCCGGACGTGTGGAGCAGAGCTTCGGAAATGCGCAGGTGCGCCGTCGAGCTAACCGGCAAGAATTCGGTTAAACCCTCGACAATTCCAAGTATCAGCGAAAGCAAATAATCGTTCAATCGTCCTCCAAAACTAACGGAACAGTATGGCAGAAAAATGTCGTTGCTGCGTTAACGCAAGCAAGTCCTGGCTAGCGAGAACGAGCGCTGAACGCGCAGTAATTTGCTAGCTTCTAGTAGCTTGAGGTTCCGTATGTTGGGATGCCATTCTGCATGTAAAACATGAGCCGTTCCGCGCGGTTCGCCCAATCACTCTGGCCATATTGGCTCATTATCCTCTGCGCAAGAGTGGTAGCGCGGTCTTTCGATTCCGCAGCCTTTTTTTGATTCGGTTCGGTCTTGTAGATCTCGATCAGCGCGGCGCGCCGCCACGCCGCATCGTACAACGCTTCCGGCGTGGCAGGAGACTGCGGATGGTCCTTGGCGTAATTTTCATAGAGGTCGGCCTCTTTATCAGGGCACTTTGACAAACCTTCCCATTCGCCGCAGAGCTTGTTTTCGATCAGCCGAAAGGAAGCTAAATCGGCCCACCTGGTCCCCGGATATTTCTTGATGACCAGCTTCATCCAGTCTTCCCGCATCTGGCCGCGCATGTAGGAGTCGCGCTCGCGCGCCGATGGACGGCCCATGACGTCGGCGCGTTCGACTTGCCAGCGGATATCGGCCGCCCGGTAGAGCGCTTCGGCGGCCAGAGGGGAAGCGGGCATCAGGTCGTAAACGCGATAGTAAAGCTGCTCGGCGTCTTGCGCGGCATCACGGCGTCCGCGGCGCCGGCTGGCCTCGTCTTCCGAATCGGCGGCTTCGCCGAAGATGATCTTGTCGCCGTCCTGCGTGGTACTGATCACGAGGCCCGCATTTGGAATCCAGCCGGTAATGGCTTTGCCTTCCTCTTCTTCTTCAGTGGCGCCTTCTTCGTTGCTGGGAGGCCGCAGAATGGCTTCCACCTGTGTCCAGTCGCGGCTGGTGGAGATGATGATAAGCTCGTTGCCGCGATTGGCGTCGCCCACGCGTGCCGCATCCGCGCTGGGCGCGACCCGCAGGGTTTCAGGATGCACCAGTGTCCCGCGCAGCGCGTCGGCTAAGGCGGCGCCGCAGAGCGCAAATGGAATTGTTAGGACCAGAATGGCAGCCAGGACAATGAATCGCTGGTTCATAGCTAGTTGGATGCGGTCAGCTTGGTAAGGCTATGGTGGAGGACCGCCAGGGTCAAGAATAATCAGTGCCGGGCGGTGGCGCAATTTTAATTGGCTATGGGCACTGCTTCCGAGGTTGCGGAAAACTTGATTCGCGACTGAGTCTTGAAAGGGCGCGGCTTCCAGCCGCTCCATAAGCCATACGGAATCAACTTCGGCTTCAGCCGCTGAGGTATGCACTTGCCCCAAATGGTATTTCCCCGCAACCTCTTCAGGCGTGCCGCAAGCGCCGCGTTTTGATTGCGGCTTTAAAGTCGGCGAGGGCGATGGATTTCTAAGAAAGTGTGCCCGCTGGAGCGCAAAACAAAACGTCCCGGACTCGGTTTGAGTCGTGGGACGTTTGTTGATCAGCCCTCCCCCAAGTGCTGCTCAAGAAGGAGCATAAGGGTAGGCTGGCAAACCGTAAATGGCACGCTCGTGCCAGGAGTGGCGCGAACGTGCCGCAGGGCACCAGTTCGGAAAGCCGCCGTTCGCACCAGACGGGGAGGAGGGCATGAAGTTTGCGTGCGCGGTGAACCTGGACCATGCTGTGACGGGGTCGCAACAGCGGCGTGGGCAGCGTGCGGCACGCCTTGGTTCCGCACGAATGAATGCAGTGTGCGCCATGCTGGGGTTCTCTTTGCGGCCCCGATGCAAGCTATTACTGGGAATGATTCAGGTGTCGTCGGATCGCCCCTGCAAGGGAAAAAGCAAAACCCCGAACCATTTGCAGTTCGGGGCCGTCAACCTGTCCAGTCAACAAAACCATTATCGAAGGCAAGCCCCCACAAGTCAATATAACTTTTGGGTATAGGAGAGGCTCCCTGTCCTAAGCCTCTCCGTCAGCTCCCTACAAAACTAGGGGCGCCCTGGACCCGACGGGATTCGAACCCGCACCTTCCAACTGGACAGGTTGACGTGCTGCCAATTACACCACGGGCCCTGATCAAGACTATTCCGTAACAACCACGCGAAGGTTTGAAACTGGACGGGGGGGTAGGAATATCATCCACCGCCTGCCGTATTGGGAAAAAGGGTCGCCTCATCTCGTCGAGACCCGCGATCACCAGGGTAGTCGGCTGCCCTTCTACTCCCACGACTCGCGGGGGCATCGGAAAGGTTCTGAATGAGGAGGACGGCATGAAGTTCGCGTGCGCAGTGAACCTGCACCGGACCCTCATGCTCGGCTCGGGATGACAGAGCGGAAGGGGGGGCTTGCGTCGCCTCGTGGCTGGAAGCAGCGCTCTTTCAAAGCAAAATTTCTGTAGAATGCGTCCTTGAAAACGATTTGGACGAGGAGGGTGGCTATCGTGCATATAGGGCGGACTGTTTTTACGTTGATGTGCTCGGGATTGGTGTCTGCGGCTTTGGCGGTGCAGGCTGGCGCTCAGGCGTTAGAGCCGTATAAAAACCCTCAGGCACCGGTCGAGCAGAGAGTGGCGGACACGTTGTCGCGGATGACGCTCGAAGAAAAGGTCTCCATGCTGAGCGGGTCGGGATGGATGGAGAGTACAGGTGTGCCGCGGCTGGGGATACCGGAGATCAAAATGTCGGATGGGCCCATGGGAATTCGGAATTGGACTGGGCCCTCGGCGGAGACCAGCGAGGAGGGCGCAACTAAAAAGTTCAGCAGCACGGCGTTTCCCGCGGGGATCGACATTGCAGCATCGTGGGACACTTCGCTTGCCCGCGAGGAGGGCCGCGTGATCGGCGAGGAAGTTGCTGCAATAGGCCGAAACATGATCCTAGGGCCCACGGTGAATATTCAAAGGACACCGCTTTGGGGGCGCAACTTTGAGAGTTATGGGGAAGATCCGTTTCTGAGCGGGAAGATGGCGGTGGCGTACATACGGGGAGTGCAGAGCCAAGGGGTGATTCCGTCGGTGAAGCATTTTGTGGCCAACAATGAGGAGTTTGAGCGGCATCGCATTGATGTAGAGGTAAGCGAGCGAGCGCTGCACGAGATTTATTATCCGGCTTTTGAGGCGGCTATTAAAGAGGGGCATGTATGGGCGGTGATGTCGTCTTACAACAAGGTGAATGGAGTACATGCCGCGGAAAGTCCTTTGCTGAAGCAGGCGCTTTATCAGGAGTTTGGCTTTAAAGGGTTCGTGATCTCCGATTGGGGAAGCACGTACAGCACCGCCGGGACGGTAAATGCGGGGATGGACCTCGAAATGCCCGGTGGGCCGCCGATGCAGCGCTGGCTGAGCCGGCCTGGCGCGAAAGAGGCGGGGAATGATGGCGGGTATTTGGTTCCGGAAAAAGTGCTGCCGCTGGTAAAAGACGGAACTATTCCGGTAACGAATATTGATAACAATGTGGGGCGGATTCTTACGGTGATTTTCGAATCGGGTATGTTTGATCATCCACATGCGGGGGGTGGAGTTATCGATACGGCGGCCCAGCGAGCGGTGGCTCGGAAGGCAGCCGATGAGGGCATGGTGTTGCTGAAGAATGAGAACCATGTGCTCCCTCTGAATTCGCATGAGCTGCACTCGATTGCGGTGATTGGACCGAATGCGGCGAATGCGCGAGTCGGGGGGGGTGGGAGCGGGCTGGTCTACAACAAGGATGTTGTGTCTCCGCTCGCTGGCATTGAAAAGCGTGCCAGCGAGGTGAAGGTTCGGTACGCGTTGGGCGTATCGACGCCGGGAGAGCAGGCGCCCGATGCAGCGGCAACTCCTCAGAGATTGCTTGATGAAGCGGTGGCGGCGGCAAAGGAATCCGATGTCGCGCTGGTGTTTGCGGGATACGCATGGAAGTTGGAGACAGAGGGCAAGGACAGGCCCAGCATGGACCTTCCGGAAGGTCAGGACGAACTGATCCGGGCGGTGGCGGCGGTAAATAAAAAAACGATTGTGGTTTTCAATGCGGGAGGTTCGGTCGGACTCACGAAATGGATCGACCAGGTTCCCGGCGTGATTGACGGCTGGTACGCCGGGGAAGAAGGCGGGAATGCGATTGCGGATTTGTTGTTCGGGGAGGTAGATCCATCGGGCAAACTTCCGTTTACTTTCCTGCGCAGGATTGAGGATTCGCCGAGCTACGGAAATTATCCGGGGGAGAATCTGAAGGTGAAGTATGCCGAGGGAATTTATGTCGGGTATCGATACTTCGATAAACATACTGAGGCGACGCCGTTGTTTCCTTTTGGTTTTGGGTTGTCATATACGAGCTTTGCGTATAGCGAGCTGCATATTCCTAAGAAGATGAGCGGGGATGCGACCGCGGCTGTGAGCGTCGTAGTAAGGAATACGGGTACTCGCAGGGGCGCCGAGGTAGTGCAAATGTATATCGCAGATCCAAGTGCAAAGGTTGACCGTCCGATGCGTGAGCTAAAGGGTTTTGAACGGGTGGAACTCGCACCGGGCGAGAGCAAGACGGTCACTTTTCGGATCGATCGCCGCGCGCTTTCGTTCTACAGCGAGGAAACGCATGGCTGGATGGCCCAGCCCGGACGTTTCGAAGTCTACGTGGGGTCCTCTTCCAGGGATTTTCCGCTGCACGGAGCTTTTAATTTAGAGAAATGATTGGCGAAGCAGATGCGCGGAGTTCAATCAGCAGAGTTTTCATCACAACTAGACGCCGGGAAATCTTTGGCGCAAAACAAAACGCCCGGGACTCAAAATTGAGTCTTCGGACGTATGAAGTGATATTTTTCCCCGGGTGGCGAAAAGTAGAAGTCGCGGAGCGGCATATAGGTGGGGATGTGCGGATATAAAATTAAAGATGAAGGAGAAACGCAATGACAGCAAAATTTACGCAAAACAAACCAAGCATCGTTTTCTGCCACGGGCTCTGGGCCGATGGCTCTTGTTTTAGGAAAGTGATACCCACGCTCCAAGCGGACGGCCACCAGGTGATCGCGGCGCAGTACGGGCTCAACACAGTGGCGGACGACGTCGCCACTGTAAAGAACACGTTGGGGCGAGTCAATAGTCCGGCGATTCTTGTCGGGCATTCTTATGGCGGAAGCGTCATCACCGGCGCCGGAACCGACGACCGAGTTGCGGGGCTGGTCTTCATCGCTGCGCTCGCCCCGGATGCCGACGAGACATCTCAAACGCAGCTCTCTAACTTTCCGACGACGGATGTCTTCTCCTACATCGAAGTCGCGGACGGGCGGATCTGGCTGCGTCCGGAAGGCATCGACTGTTTCGCAGGCGACTTGCCGGAGCAGGAGAAGAAACTTGTCTGGGCGACCCAGTGCGTGCCAGTTCCCGACCTGTTCAATGCGAAAGTCGGAGGAACGGCCTGGAAATCGAAGCCAAGCTGGTACATCGTTGCCAAGAACGACCGCACCGTCCACCCTGACATGGAACGCTTCGTTGCCAAGCGTATGGGCGCCAAAGTGACTGAGGTCGCCAGCAGCCACGTTGCCATGCTTTCCCACCCGGACGTGGTAATCGATGTGATCCGTGCCGCGGCAAACGCGATTGAAGGAGTGGCGGCAGTAGCGTGAGCGGCCGGCCCTCTCAGGCCAGTTTTGGCTTGAGAGGGCTGCTCGCGTGTCACAAAGCTGGGTCCGGCATCCAAGCCAGATTGTTCCCAGCCCTGGGGACTTCGCGCTTTCGATGCGGCGGTCAGAGCCATTTCGTCGCGTAACGCCACTACTTCGAAGGACCTCTGCTCCACAGTGCTTTAACTTAGCGAAGCAATGCGGGAATCAGGTCAAGGGACCCAGGCGGGAGACATCTATTTCTGCGACTCGAAGGGAAAGGTTTGGCGCAAAACAAAACGCCCCGGACTCAAAATTGAGTCGTGGGACGTATGTCGATCAGCCCTCCCCCAAGTGCTGCTCAAGTAGGAGAATACGAGGAGCCGGGCAAACGGTAAATGGCACGCTCGTGCTATTGGATGGTTCGAAGGATTTTCGGTCAGGGGAAATGGTTTTCGAGCCGACGCGATAATCTTTGGCGCAAAACAAAACGCCCCGGACTCAAATTGAGTCTTGGGACGTATGTTGATCAGCCCTCCCCCAAGTGCTGCTCAAGTA
This sequence comes from uncultured Acidobacteriaceae bacterium, assembly GCA_963833875.1. Classification (GTDB taxonomy): domain Bacteria; phylum Acidobacteriota; class Terriglobia; order Terriglobales; family Acidobacteriaceae; genus Sulfotelmatobacter. Next base: position 2,453,278 of record CAWHZM010000004.1, on the reverse strand, counting down.
GGAGGGTAAGGGAAGGGGGGAGTTCGGTAAATGGCACTGGAGTGCCATGGCATCCCCCGATAGTGCCGTGCGGGTCATTGCGCGCTCTCCGGCGCTGGATAAGGGCTTCAAGGGCAAGAACTTGTGCGGAATTGAACTATGCCGTCGCGAGCCTCGAACCTTTCCGGTTACCTTCAAAGTGCGCTTCGATCTCTTCCAATGTCTTTCCCTTGGTTTCGGGCAGTATAAATGCCGCTGTAATGAAGTAAATCACGGTGCAGGCGGCGAAGCCGAAGAACATGGTGGAGTAACCGTATTTCCCCACGGTTGGCAGAAACGTGCCGGCAATACCGGTTGCTACAGCCTGATTGATGAGCAGTGCGATGCTCATTCCGTTCGAGCGAATGCGGGTTGGCATCAGTTCGGAAAGCGCCAGCCACACGCAGACGCCAGGACCGATGGCGAAGAATGCTATGAAAACGAACAGTGTGATCGCCACCATCCAGCCATTGTGAGTGCTGGGAACTGCGCTGATCAATGCATTATCGATCTTCAGCGGAGCCTCGCGCGAGGCATCGAGGTTGCTCAACGGATTCGAGAAAAATGCGACGACTTTATTTGGCGGCAAGCACCCTTCGCGGCTGATTTCGATCGGCTTGGCAGCGGGATCGTCGGAGCGAACCACCTTGCTGGCGACTTTATAGTCTCCGCAGGAATAGATGACGATCATCGACGTGGGATGGTTGATAAGACTTGCGCCGGCCGGCCCAGCGGCTTCGACAAATTTGTCCGCCGTGCTCTGATCGTAACGGATGGTTGCGTTGGGATCGGCATTGATTAGGGACTGAAGCACGGCGCGAGAATCGACTCGCATCTTTTCAGTTCCGTGAAAAATCATGCCGGTGGAGACCAGCGCAACGATAACGCCCGCGCTGCCCACCGATAACAGGAACTTGCGTCCCTTGCGATCCACCAGCATGACTCCGACCATGGTCATCAGGAAGTTAACAATGGTGAAGATGACGTAACCCCAGTGAGCCTGCACGTCGGAAAGCCCGCTTTGTAACAGAATGTTGGCGTTGTAGCCGATGATGGAATTCACGCCAGTGGCTTGATTGCAGGCAAGGATGACGCAGGCCAGAATGAAGGGGATTACATACTTGCGGCGCAGGAGAGATTCCTTCGCCTTGGTGCCGCCGGCAGTTCCTGCTTTTTCCGAGATTGCGGCCTGCTCCATTTCAGCCAGCTCAAGATCCGCCTGCGGGGTGGTGCGGGAGCGGAGCAGAGCCGCGTAGGCTGCGTCGCGCCTGCCACGGCGGTAGAGCCAGCGTGGAGATTCCGCAACCATGAAGCTCCCAATCACGAACAACACGCCCGGGGCGAGCGAAACCCAGAAAATGCTGCGCCACGCGGTATCTTTGAAGGCGAAAAGCTTTGCGGCGTCTCCGAGCTTTGCCACATCTTCCACGCGCATGCTAAAGAACATACCGACGACGGCGGCAGCGACAATGCCAAGCGTGAGCAACCATTGGAAGATGGCCGTGCCTTTTCCGCGAACCGCGGCGGCGAGACACTCCGCCAAATACAGGGGAACGACCACGCCGATCAGCCCCGCGCTCACCCCTTGCAGCAGACGGCCGAAGACGAGAGGTTGGTAGCCGTGAGCGAGAGCGATCACCGGAATGCTGATGACGAAGGCGACGCCGCTCAAAATCATGAGGAGCTTGCGTCCCATCCAGTCGGCGAGAGTCCCGGCAAACAGCGTCGAGATCACGCTGCCCAAAAGTACGGCTGCTACAACAATGGAAAGTTGCCCAGCATTGAGTCCCGAGGTCGCTTCCAGATAAGGCAGGGCGCCGGCCACAATGCCAACGTCAACCCCATACAGCAGCCCGCCGAGGCCGGCAACCAGCAAGAGGAACCGGTTGTAGCCTGCTTTTTCGTTGTCAGGCATTTAGAGCGTCCCTTCGCTCATCATGAGGGGCAAAAATACGCGATGTTTCATCGCGAGGATATTACCGCAAAAAATGGGGATCAGAATTACTTATAGCGAAACTAAGAGCAGATTCAGCCGGAAGTATAATTAGTGCCCCGGCCCCTCATGCTTTTTCGGGTAGGTCGCGAGTTTGCGGGAGATGCTGATGAAGGCTTTGGCGGCAACTGAGAGCGTGCGGTCGCGTCGATAGGCCAGCCCCAGCTCACGAAATAACTCCGCCCCTTCAAGTTCCACCAGCTTCACTTTTCCCGTGGCCACTTCATCCTGGGCAAACGATTCGCTGATGAGTGAAATTCCCAGGTCCGCCGCTACGAAGCTCTTGATCATGCCGATGCTGGGCAGCTCCATCCGGATTTTCAAGTCGCCCCCGTGATCGCGGAACAGCTTATCCAAAAGCCTGCGCGTGTGTCCGGTTTTTGGTAGCAGCAATGGATATTTCACCGCTTCGCTCACGCTCGCCGTCTTCAGCTTTGCGATGGGATTGTTCGGGCTCACCATCAGCATGAGGCGATCACGGAAGATGGGTTGCACCTTGAGGCTGGGCGATTGGATGGGCAGGCTGAGCACGCCGACTTCGAGAAATCCATTCTCCAGTTTCTCAACGATCTTGTAAGTGAAGCTGCGGTAGATGCTGATCTGCACTTCGGGATAGTGACGGCAGTAATCGCCAAACACGCCAGGCAGCACGTAGAGGCAGGTGGCTTCGTTGGCCCCGACCATCAGCGTCCCCCGGGGTGTCTGCCCATGGTCGGCCACGGCGACCAGGGACTCGTCGCGCAGGGCCTTCAACCGCATGGCATAGTCGTAGAAAATCTGTCCCGCTGGAGTGAGTTTGACGGTCTTGCCCGAGCGGTCCAGTAGACGGTCGCCGTATTCTTGTTCTAGTTGGCGAATCTGCGCGCTAACGGCGGATTGTGAGCGGAAGACCTTTTCGCCGGCGCGAGAGAAACTGCGTTGCCGGGCAACTTCGAGAAATGTGACAAGTTGGTCGAAATCCATGAGTTTTCGAAATTATAGCGGAAAGGCACACTGAGTAGCCCTGTAGCTTGCGTATTTTCTCGATCTGGTAAAGGCGCGCCGCGAAGGGTTAATCTCTGTTCATGGCTATTTATTGTCCGGAGTGCGAGACGGCCGTGCCCGATTTGGTTGGGTTCTGTCCGAGTTGCGGATTTGAAATTCGTTCCTTGGAACGAGTGGACGGTAACGTGGGCGTCGTACCGGTAAGGCTGGGCGGAGCGCTGGCGTACCTTCTGATTCCCTCGGCAGTTTTTCTCTCCCTCGAGCCCTACAAAAGCAACCGGTTTGTTCGATTCCATTCCTTGCAGAGCATCGGATTTTTGTTGGCGGGTCTGCTTATCGGCGCCACATTGTGGTTGGTGGGATCGGTTCTCGGGCTGATTCCAGTGCTGGCGCTGCTCTTCGTCTTTATGCTCGTAGGTCTGGCGCTCTTCGTGGTCTGGATCGTTCTAATCGTGAAGGCCTTGCAAGGCGAGATGCTGAAGTTGCCCCTGGTGGGGCAGCTTGCAGACCGTTAATCATCTTCGGCGAGCGGCGGAAAAGCAGTGGGCAGTGACCAGTGGCTACTGGCCAGCTAGTCCTGAAAACACTGACCACGAACCCCTGATCACCAACCACTTTCCTATCACCGAGACACCGATTGCCTCAAAACTGCCTTTCTGATACCTCGGCGGGACTGTTGTTGGCAGGTCTTGCTGACACGCAGAACCCACGTCGGAGCGGGAAACATCACTCACAGCGTCTGGAAGAATCGAAAACCGCATCCGGAGAGCGCGGAATTGGCGGAGAAAGCGCGAGCCGTCAGCCCCCTCGTGCTTACCTTGATCTGTAACTGTCTGGAGGCAGTGGGATGTTTTTATCGACAGTTAAGATCGGACCCGCGGTTTCGGCAACAGACAGTCGAAAAGGTCGACGGCGGGCATTCGGTTCATATCACAGCCGAGAACAACCCATTCGGGGAACTCAAAAGTGGCTGCGACAATAAGAGTTGAAACCGAGGTAAGTTAATCCGCTGTCTTGCGTTTCATGATGGTGCTATCAGAATCGGATCTACCGGTGACCCACGTCACGACAAAATTCGTAGAGTTCTTTGCGGCATGAATTGTCGGGTGGGACAGCGCCGAAAATGCGCTCCACCGCCTTGCTAGTTCCGTGTCGCCGCCACCAATTCGCTTTACAAATTGTTCCGCCTTCCTATGTCGGGGCTTCCAGGATGCGTCGTTCTTTCCTTCAAACCAAGTCCCGATGTCATTGCGGATGCCTTGGTCGTCAAAACGAAAGGTTAAGAGCAGATTCCTCGCCTCCATAAATGATCTGGCAAGTACATCCCAACTATCGCGCGTTGACGGTTGCAAGGGGGATCCCATTCCAACTAGCAATGAGGTTGAACGGATCGCCAGCAAGAAACAGGCGCTCGCCTGCGAGCATGGATCAGCATCCTGGCAGTGTCCCCCCACCCGAACGAATTCGCTTGCCAATTCTTTTAGTACGGCAGGGACGGCGTTCACGAGTTTCTGAAGCTTGTTTTCGATATTCGGAATGGTACGCCCTGGGGCTGGCCCAGCCTCCGAATGATGCGCCCGGGAAGCCCATGCGATAGAATCGTCTGGTTGGCTGCCTATGTCGCAAATGAGTCCGAAAGTCTCCAAACTCCTCGAACAAGCCCTAGCGCTCTCCATTGAAGAGCAGGAAGCCTTGGCGCACTCCCTAGTTTCTCGCCTCGAGGGCAAGGTCGACGAAGGCGTCCACGCAGCTTGGGAAGCTGAGATCGCCAAGCGCGTCGCCGAACTCGATTCCGGCGAGGCTAAGACGGTTTCATGGCAGGAAGTACGGCGCCGCAATCTGGCGAAGCTGTCCGATGCGCGATGACCTGGTTGATCTTCATGTCGAAGCCGGTCTTGAATATGACGAAGCGTTCAATTGGAATCTGCAGCGTAGCGAAGATGCTGCTTTAGACTTTGATCGCGAGGTCGATGGAGCCTTCGCCGAGATTGCGCAAGAACCCGAACGCTGGGCCCTCGGCTCTTATTCCTGTCGAAGATTTCTGCTCCAGAAATTTCCTTATAGTGTGATCTACCGCGAACGTCCTTCCGGCAGAGTTCAGGTTGTCGCCATCGCTCACGCCAGCCGAAGGCCGGGATTCTGGAAGCATCGGCTCTAACCTCCTCCCCGCGCTTTACGCCCGCCTTCGCCGCATGGTATCCTCAGTACCGTCACCAAGATAAATTGAAACTGAGAACAGGAGTGCATCAGGTTAGTGCTAGCCAGAGAGCAAAAGAAATCTGTCATTGACCAGTATCAGACGCACGCGACTGACACCGGGAGTCCGGAGGTTCAGATCGCCATCATCAGTGAACGCATTGGCCAACTGACGGATCACTTCAAAACGCACCAGAAGGACCACGGCTCGCGCCGCGGCCTGCTCATGCTGGTCAGCAAGCGGCGTCGCTTGCTCGACTACTTAAAGAGATACGATTCCGAGCGCTATAAAACAGTGATCGGCAAGCTCGGCATCCGCAAGTAAATCGGGTGCCCGAACTGTGGGGTACCCCGCTTCCCCCTTCTTTTGGGTGGAGTGGGAATGTCGGTTCTCCGAAGCGAATGTCGGTTCTCGAAACGAATCTCTAAAAAACCGCCTTCCTCTTGAAGCCGGTACAGCATGCAGCCGTCTTTCACCTTTCCCCGTGCGAAGTCGGGGACGAACAAACAGAGCCGAAGCTCTCTTTCTTCGTAATCGTGCTTGCTTCGTAATCATGGTTGGTTAGCTCAAAGGCACCCGCTCATCTGCACACGATTGTCGCCAACGTCATCGTTATCGTTACCCATGGCCTACGCGCCTTGCCCAGCAAGGAATCCGCGCCCACCGGCGAGCGCTCACACTCTCCTGATTGCCTTACCCTGTTTGAGAAAAATAATGAGGATGAAAAATGAAACCAGAAGTTAGCAGCGTGACCGTCAGCTTGACTGGCGGCAAAGAATTGTCGTTTGAAACCGGAAAGCTGGCCAAGCAGGCCCACGGCTCGGCCGTTGTGCGCCAGGGCGATAATGTTGTGCTCGCCACCGCCGTCGCCAATCCCGACCCGCGCGAGGGCATCGATTTCTTTCCCCTCACCGTCGACTATCGCGAATACACCTATGCCGGCGGCCGTTTTCCCGGCGGCTTTATCAAGCGCGAAGGCCGCATGAGCGAGCGCGAAGTGCTTACCAGCCGCCAGATCGATCGGCCGGTGCGCCCCATGTTTGCCGAGGGATTCAAGTGCGAGACCCAGGTCATCGCCTTCGTGCTCTCCGCCGATGCCAGCAACGATCCCGATGTTCTCGGAATCAACGGAGCATCCGCCGCGCTCACGCTTTCCGATATTCCGTTTCTCGGCCCCATCGGCGCAGTTCGCGTTGGCCAGATTGGCGGCCAGTTCGTCATCAATCCTACGTATGACGAGATGCGTGAGAGCTTGATCAACATCATGGTCGTCGGAACTTCCGATGGCATTGTGATGATCGAATCCGGCGCGAAAGAAATCAGCGAAGAAGTCGTGGTCGATGCCATTGAATTCGGGCACACCGAAATCAAGAAAATCTGCGCCGCGATCAACGATCTGCGGGCGAAGGCCGGCAAGAAGAAGAGGGAAGTCACTCCACCGGAGTTCGATCAGAAATATTACGATCAGCTGAAAAAGAAAGTCGGCGCCGAGCTTTCCGATGCGCTCGATACCAAGAAGCATCCCAAGGCTGAGAGCTACACGCTGGTCAAAGACATCAAGAAGAAACTGCAAGCCGAAATTCCCGAGGATGACGAAAAAGCTCTCGCCAAGTTGAAACAATATTACGAAACCTTGCGCGAGCGCATCTTCCGCGAGGAAGTGCTCGAGAAAAAGCGCCGTCCTGATGCCCGTGCCTTCGACGAAGTTCGCGACATATGGATCGAAGCCGGCGTCCTGCCCCGCACCCACGGTAGCGCTATCTTCACCCGCGGCGAAACCCAAGCGCTGGTTACTACCACCCTCGGCACCAGCGACGACATGCAGCGCCTTGAAGGCTTCGAAGGCGAAGCCAAAAAACGCTTCATGCTGCACTACAACTTCCCGCCATTTTCCGTTGGAGAAGTTGCATTTATGCGAGGCGCTGGACGCAGAGAGATTGGGCACGGAGCGCTCGCCGAGCGCGCGATCTCGGCGGTGCTGCCGACGGAAGAGTCTTGGCCCTACGCGATGCGTGTGGTCTCGGACATTCTGGAGTCGAATGGATCTTCATCCATGGCGACGGTTTGCGGGGCTTCCCTCTCACTGATGGATGCAGGCGTTCCGCTTAAGGCTCCCGTGGCCGGAGTCGCCATGGGATTGGTGAAGGAGGGCGAGCAGTACGCCATTCTCACCGACATCGCTGGCGCGGAAGATCATTACGGCGACATGGATTTCAAAGTTGCGGGAACGAAAGATGGCATCACTGCGCTGCAAATGGATATTAAAGTTGCCGGCATTACTTCGCAGATCATGCGCGAGGCGCTGGCCCAGGCCAAGCGCGGTCGGCTGCACATTCTCGGCAAGATGGAAGAAGTGATCACCAGCGGGCGCGAGAAGATTTCCGATTTCGCTCCGCGCTTCTATACCGTGCAGATTCCAGTCGACAAGATTCGGGACCTGATCGGGCCGGGAGGCAAGATGATTCGCTCGATCGTCGAGCAGACCGGAGTCAAGATCGATGTCGAAGATTCCGGGTTGGTTAAAGTGGCATCGAGCGATCAGGCGTCGGCGGCCAAGGCGTTGCAGATCATTGGCGACCTCACGGCGACGGCGGAAGTAGGGAAAACGTATCTAGGAAAGGTAACCCGGCTGGCCGATTTCGGCGCGTTCGTCGAAATCATCCCCGGCACCGATGGCCTGCTGCACATCAGCGAAGTGGCGGAGCATCGCATCGCCGATGTCCGCGACGAGTTGAAAGAAGGCGATCAGGTGCTGGTGAAAGTCCTGGCCGTCGAGGGCAATCGGATCAAGCTTTCCCGCAAAGCGATTCTGAAAGAGCAACGCGCGAAAATGGCGGCCAGCGGCGGCGGCGATGGCGCCGTGCCTAGCGATGGCGCAGGCGCGGAGATGGAATCCGTGCCCGCTCCCGTGCTGACTGGATCGATGGTGATCGAAGGCGGCGGCGATTTCCCCGATGATGAACCGAACTTTAACCGTGAAGGGGGCGTGCCCGTGAGCAGCGAAGCCCGTCCTCACAGCGACCGCCCCCACAGCGGAGACCGTGGCGGACGTGGTGGCCGTCCCGGAGGCGGCGGAGGAGGACGTGGACGCGGCGGACGCGGTGGTCGTCCCGGCGGCGGTGGTGGTCGCGATCGCGGCGGACGCGGCGGGTCGGGTGGAGGAAGGCACTAAGGATTCGTCACGGATTAACTAGAAACACAAACGCCACGACCAGAGTCGTGGCGTTTTTATTGTGCTGGCTTAGCCCGCCCCTTCGGCCATTTTACGATTCAGGCATAATACCTCCACATGAGATCGACCGATGATCGGCTGCTGCGCCTGATTGCCGTCTTCAAGTTTTTTAAAGCCGGATTGCTTATCGCGCTGGGCGTGGGGCTGTTTAACCTCATGCACAAAGATATTGGTAGCGTGCTCGAGCGCTGGTGCGAGGCGCTGCGGCTGGACCCAGGGAGCCACTTCGTTAATTTGGCTCTGGAGAAGGCTATGAAAGTGAGTCCGGGACAAGTCAGGCAACTTGGGTTAGGAAGCTTTCTCTATGCCGGACTGTTTCTGGCCGAGGGTACGGGACTGTGGCTGCGCAAGCGCTGGGGGGAGTGGCTTACCGTAATCATTACGAGTTCTTTGGTGCCTGTGGAGGTCTACGAGATCCACAGGCATCCGGGCTATGCCAAGGTGGGAGTGCTGGTGATCAATGTGGCGATCGTTGCGTATTTGATCTGGCACATGCGGAGGCAGAGTTCGAGATAGATTGTGGAAGATTCGTTTCTGTCAGTGCAGCATCGTTCCCACTTCTCGCAAAGGAAGCGAGAAGTGCGGCGCCCGCACCCCACATCCTACTTTTTAGTCGATGGACTGCAATTCTTTGCCAGGCTTGAATCGCACCGCTTTGCCGGGAGGGATCGATACTTCGGCGCCGGTGCGGGGGTTGCGCCCGATGCCGGTTTTGCGAGGGCGAACGTTGAAGACGCCGAAGCCGCGCAGTTCGATGCGGTTGCCGCGGGCCAGGGAGTTCTTCATGCTGTCGAAAACGGTTTCCACCGCCAGCTCGGCCTTGGTTTTGGTGATGCCGGTTCGGTTGACCACTTCGTTGATGATGTCGAGCTTAATCACGGACGGCCCCCAGCGCTAAAAACGATGCGCAAAAAGATTAGCCTTCAAGTGATTGATGCTATGAGAGATAAGGTGGATTGTCAACGGGAGCATCTCTCCCGTAAACTGGCCGGACCGAGAAAAGCATTGAGTCATTGGGCGATCGGGTTATTGTGCGATTGCGAGAGAACTGCTGGCACCAATGCAACTTCAATCGCTCAATGACAAAATCGCTCAATCACCCAATTCTTCCCAAGGAGCTCCATGCTGAAGAGTGACCGCTGGATTCGCAAGGCTGCGCGCGAACACGACATGATCAACCCTTTTTCCGAGAAGCAGGTGCGCGAGGGCGTGATCTCTTACGGATTGTCCTCCTACGGCTACGATCTGCGCGTAGCCGACGAGTTCAAGATTTTTACCAACGTGAACAGCACCATCGTCGACCCCAAGCATTTCGACGAGAAGTCTTTCGTCACCATCCGTACCGATATTTGTATCGTGCCGCCCAACTCGTTTGCGCTGGCGCGCTCGGTGGAATATTTTAAGATTCCCCGCGACATCCTGACCATCTGCGTGGGCAAGAGTACCTACGCGCGCTGCGGCATCATCGTGAATGTGACGCCGTTTGAGCCCGAATGGGAAGGGTTCGTCACCCTCGAGATTTCGAACACTACACCGCTGCCGGCGCGGATTTACGCCAACGAAGGCCTCTGCCAGATTTTATTTTTCCAGTCGGATGAAGTGTGTGAAGTCAGCTACGCCGATCGCAAGGGAAAATATCAGTCGCAGCAGGGAATTGTGCTTCCGAAATTGTAGGGGGCGTCACTAGGATCGGGTTAGCGAGAACAAGTTAGCGAGCAAATCTAAAATTTGCAAATTGCTCTGCAAACCCGTGGAAAACAACCGTGAACTAGCGGCCGCGCTCTTCTGCCTTGAACATGTATTTGATCGCCGGCTTATAGATCATTAAATTTGGCCGGCCGTCGTCGCGGTTCACCTTGATGCAGGTTTTGTCGTACCACTCGATCACGCCGTGCACTTCTTCGCCATCCTGCAGCACGATGACCATGGGTGTCCGGGTCTGCATCTGTTTTTGATAATAGAAATTCTCGGCGTTGGTCTGCTCGGGAGGAGTCATCTTCCTGCCTGCGCCACCGGACCGCTCTGCGCGATCATGCCCAGCACGGTCATTGCCACCGCGGTCATTGCCACGATGATCATGCCCGCGATCGACACTGCGTTCTGTCCGCTCGCGGCGCTCCGGCACTTGCAGATGCAAGGGGTTGTGATTGCCGTTGGCGTGGACGCCGTTATGATCTGCTCGCGGCAATGCCGGGCGGATCAACTTGCGGTTGGCAAAGTTATCTTCATCGTCCAGAAGCTTGTCGGTCGCAAGCCTGGCCGGAGACGAATCCAATGTATCTTTCATAGAGTGGCGCTGCTCCTGCACACGCATTCGCGCTGGGTAAATTTGTCCGCGAGCTGAAATTTAGTTACGAAGGCGTGAAATTTCAACTACCGTACCATACGAACAATTCTATGACAATGATACTGTCGTGCCAGTACCGCTCTATTCACTAAGCGGAAACAATCCCCGGCGGTCGTGGAGCTCCGTGTGCCAAAGTTTGCATACCGTTCGTCTCAGGTTGTTCCACTCATGTCAGCGCCGGCCCGCTCGCGGCCGCTACCGCTGACCACAGCTACCAGGGTTGCGGTCAGGATGACGGTCCAGGCCAGCACCGGCGGAAACATGCCGCGATAACGGGTTTCAGCCAACTTAGCCTGGATCACGACGTTACGCGAGGCCAGCAGATTGCCCAGTTGATAGGCGAACCCAGGGAAAGTTCCCCGCACCTTTGGCGGAGAAAGCTCGTTCAGATGGGCCGGGATGACGCCCCACGCTCCCTGCACCATGAATTGCATCAGAAATCCGCCGAGCGCCAGCAGGGGCACCGTACGCGAATAGGCCCACAGCGGAATCGCTGGAATGGCCAGCAACGCGGCAATCACTATGGCGCGGCGGCGGCCAATCTTCTCTGACCAGGTGCCGAACAGAATGCCGCCCAACAATGCCCCAACATTTGCGGCCACGGAGATTACCATGACCGTGCCCGGGGAAAAGCCATGGCCCTTGCTTAGAAACGTGGGGTATAGATCCTGCGTCCCGTGGCTAAAGGAATTGAACGCAAACATCAGTACCACCAGCAGAAGAAAACTGCTGGAGTAACTGAGAATGTCCCTGCCAGGCCGGCTCTCCGCTTTTTTCGACACTTGACCGTGCAGCCACGCAGGCGATTCCTCTACCTTCGTACGAATGTAGATCACCAGAAACGCAGGCATCGCGCCGATGACGAACATTCCGCGCCAGCCCACGAAGCGGAATACAGTTCCAAAGGCCAATGCCGCCATCAGGTAGCCAAGCGCGTAGCCCTCCTGCAATAGCCCGGAAAAAAATCCGCGGCCTTCCGCGGGCAGAGTCTCAAATGCCAGCGCAGCTCCCACGCCCCATTCGCCTCCCATGGCGATTCCGAACAATGCCCGCATGGTCAGAAAAACTCTTAATGAAGGCGCGAATGCGGAGGCCAGCTCGAACACGGAATACGCAACAATGTCGACCATCAAAGTCACGCGGCGCCCATAACGGTCGGCCATGAGTCCGAAGAGAAACGCGCCCACCGGACGAAACGCCAGGGTGACAAAAATCGCTTCGGCTACAGCAGAGACTTTCGTCTGGAATTGTGTGGCGATGGCGCTTACGCAGAAAGTTAGAATGAAGAAGTCGAACGCATCGAGCGACCAGCCGAGGAAGCAGGCGATGAAGGTATTGCGCTGCAATGGAGTGAGCTTGCGAAAGTGTCCGAGGAATTCCATTGCTCAATTGATTCGTGTTGTCTGATGTGCGGTGAAAAGCCTTGCGAATGCTAGCATAGGGTCGAAAGCAGCGTGCACCGATTCGCGAAGTCCGATCTATGCCCGAACTCGATTCCCCCCAACGCCAGGCAACCGACACCTTGATGCTCACCGGCTTCTGGTATCGCGCCCTGCCTGCGGATCGGGTTCAGCGCAATCGACTGCACAAAGCGATGCTGCTCGAGATTCCATTGGTGATCGGCCGCGACCGAACCGGCTGGCCATTTGCGCTGCGGGACGCTTGTCCGCACCGCGGCATGCCGTTGCACGGTGGGCACTTCGATGGAGAGAACGTTGAATGCCCGTACCATGGATGGCAATTCAATGCGCACAATGGACAGTGCCAGGTGATTCCCTCGCTCACCTCCGATCAGCATTTAAAGATCGATCGCATTTACGCCGGTAGTTATGCATGTGAAGAACAGGATGGATTTATCTGGGTCTATATGCCGGATCCAGGGCCACCGGGCGCGGGTTTCACCAAGCCGGAGGAATCGCCCGAGGCTGCACCGGTAATCGAGAAGTTTGGAGAAGATTTGGGCGGGAAATTCAAGATCGCTTACCTCACAGCCGATATGCCGGTCAGCATCGATCATGGAATCATCGGCCTGATGGATCCGGCACATGGGCCCTTCGTTCATCAAGCCTGGTGGTGGCGCAGCCGCCACAGCATTCACGAAAAGAAGAAAAACTTCGAGCCCATCCCTAACGGCTTCCGAATGAGCACGCATACTCCCAGTTCGAACTCCGCGCCCTACAAGCTTTTACAGCTGTATGCAGATGCGGATTCGATCACCACGACGATCGACTTCGAATTGCCGGACTTGAGAAGAGAAACCATTCGCGCCGGGAAGTATTGGTTCTCTTCACTCACAACCGTGACGCCGATCACCCGCAATCAATGCCGCATCGATGTAGTCGCTGCCTGGAATCTTTTCCGCTGGCTGCCATTTGGCCCGGAATTGCTGAAATTCGTCTTCGCGAAATTTGTCGAGCAGGATCGCCACACCATGGAACTTCAGTCGGAAGGGCTGAAGCACAATCCGCACCTGATGCTGATCGACGACGCCGACCGTCCGGCAAAATGGTACTTCCAGCTAAAGGCTGCGTACTTAGAGGCGAAGCGTACGGGGACGCCGATGAAGCATCCCATGTCGGGGCCGGTTACGCTGAAGTGGAGAAGCTAGCTTACACTTGGCAATCCTGCCGCACGGCAACCGTCGCATCCAGCCAATGCAGATAAGTTTGCATGGCATGGCAGCAACCCAAACTTTTCTTGGCCTGCCCGGCAGAAGAGAAGGGAGATGCATTATTCACGTGTCCGTAATCGAGCACCACCGGAATGTGGGGAGGAAGCTTGGGGACGATATCCTCTGTGTTCACGATGCGCCACGAATTGATGGGAAGCTGATTGAACGTGCTCACGAATTCCGTATTGCCCACGCGTGGCGAGGCGAAAGTGCAGAGCGTGCCGACGTCGAATTTATTTTTTGTGGAATTTTCTAGCACAAAAAGCGTCGTCAACGCCGATCCCAGACTGTGCCCGGTAACCACGGTTGGCCGGGCTGGACGGCCGTGACTATTACTCGAGTTGGGAGCCACGCCCCGCGCAGCTTCCCGGCTCAACGCGAGCTGCTCCAATTGGTCGGCAAAAGATCCCGTGAAAGTCTCCGGCTGCGCCGCAGCCGCGACTCCAGCTTCAGAGGGCAATCTGCGCCGAATCACTTTCAGCGAGCTGTAAATTCGGTCGAAGCCGCAAGCCACTCGCCCTGCCGAAGGCACCTGGCGGAAAGGGACGGGAAGTGCGTCGCCGTCGTCCAGCCATTCGATCGCTCCTTCGGTGCCGCGAATCGCGATGACGCGCGTTTCCGGATCGTCGTTCGTACCATGCGCCACAATTCCATAAAACTTCGGCGTCTCGGCGAGTCCGCAGAAATCCGACATATGGATCCACGCACCGAGTTCATATCCATCGGGGATTCCGGCAGGCTCAGGCTTGAGTGGATCTGCGCCCGGATTATCAAACATAGTGTATGCGGCCAGGACAAATTTGCCATAGAAAGCTGCTTTGGCGGCGTCGAGTGGTTGCGCCATGAGTGGGCTCCTGAACAGCGGAGTAAGAACCTGATTCCCAGGGGTCTTAACAAAGGTAAACTCGCGATTGGATCACTACTCGGGGGGCCCACGTACTGACTACGGCTAATCACTATACAACGACTTACCGCGGCTGTCTCTACTCGTCCTTCGCCAGCCATTCCATGGCTTCTTCACGCGTAGGAAAGCTGGGCAGCTCCCGCTGCGAAAAGGTCTTGAAGTGTTCGTAGAACACGTGCGGCAGGGTTTCGGCACCGACCCATGCCGAACGCTTCACATAAGGCCGATCGAGCACCAGAACTTCTTTGATCCTCGTAGCGACATGCTTGTCGATCTCCGCCCCTGTAACGTCTACCAGGGTGAGCACCGATCCCGGAGCGTGGCGGGCGATATCGGCGCGGATCAACTCCAGCAGGACGAGCAACTCTTTTGCGGCGCAGTGCGACACGTCGATCAAGTAGATGGCGTGACCTTTATGCTTGACGAATCGCAGCCGCTCTTCCGCCGATTTTTCAATCGCGCTCATGGCAGCATCGACTCCACCACGCCATAAACTCCGTCCAGCGCGCCATCCAACGCCGCCGCGTCTTTACCGCCAGCCTCGGCCAGATCGGGTCGGCCTCCGCCTTTGCCACCAACTTTTTGCGCCACCGGGCCAATTACTTTTCCGGCCTGAACCTTGCCGGTGAGATCTTTGGTCACGCCCACGATCAACGATACGCTTCCGTTCGAGGCCGAACCCAACACCACCACGCCCGAACCAATCTTATCCCTTAGCTGATCGATCAGCGTCCGCATCTGCGCCCGTTCCAGATTATCCACGCGATGCGTCAGCACTTTCACGCCCTTTACGTCTTTGACTTTGTCGCCAATGTTCGCTGTACTCGACGACGCCGACTTCATCCGCGCCTGGTCGAGTTCCCGCGCCAGCCGCTTGATCTCGGAATCCTTCTTCTCGAGCTCGGCCTTCAACGCCTCGGCGGGCGACGCCTGTACCACTTGATCCGTGGGTGCCCCATCCTCGCGCGGTTTTTGCGCAAGGGTGGGACTGGCGAATGTTGACACCACTTTTTCCAGTTCGTGATCCTTTCGAAAATGCGCCAGCGATCCTTCCCCCGTGACCGCCTCCACCCTCCGTACTCCCGACGAAACGCTACCCTCCTTCAAAATCTTGATCAGCCCGATTTCGCCGGTCGCGCCGGTATGCGTGCCGCCGCAAAGTTCGGTTGAGAAATCGCCGATCCGCACCACGCGCACCTTGTCGCCATACTTCTCTCCAAACAGCGCCATGGCATGGTACTGGCTGATCGCCTCGTCAATCGGCACGTCCGTGATGGTCTCAACAATCTGGTTGCGCAACACTTCCTTGTTAATGATGTCTTCTATATCCTGCAACTCCTCATCTTCAACAGCGGTGAAGTGCGAAAAATCAAAGCGCAGATGATCCGGCGCCACCAACGACCCCGCCTGCTTCACATGCTTCCCCAAAACTTCCCGCAGCCCCGCATGAAGCAGGTGCGTGGCGGTGTGATTACGCATTGTGGCTCGTCGCACATCGGCGTTCACCACCGCATCGACTCTGTCGCCGACGCGGATCGGTTGCTTCGCGACGACCTGATGCGCCCGCACGCCTTGAATCGGCGAATAGCATCCCGTCACTTCGGCGACGATGGTATTGTGATCATCTGAATAAAACCATCCCTTGTCGCCCACCTGCCCGCCGGAGTCGGCATAGAACGGCGTGTGATCGAGAATCACCTCGCCTGATTCGCCAGCCTTGAGTTCCCGCGATCCTTGCCCATTTTGGATGATGGCCAGCACCTCGCAGCCATCCGAGCGAGTCTGCCGATAACCTTCGAAGATCGATTTCGGAAGCTCCTGATAGACGGGATTGGCAGTCTGCTTGGCGCCGCCCTTCCAGGAGGTACGAGCGCGAGTCTTCTGCTCGTCCATGGCGCGATCGAAGCCAGACTGATCAAAGGCGATGCCCTGATCGCGCGCCGCGTCCTGCATGAAATCTTGCGGCATTCCAAACGTGTCATAGAGCTTGAACGCTTCCGTGCCGTCGAGTTTTCCCTGAGATCGATTGAGCAAGTGCTCCAATTTTTCCAGCCCCACCTCCAGCGTGTGTGAAAACCTCGTCTCCTCGATCAAGACTTCTTTAGAGACTCGTTCCGATATATCTTTCAATTCCGGGTACGCATCCTGCATCAAGTCTCGCACCGCAAACACCATCTGGTTCAAAAACGGCTTCGTCTGCCCCAACAGCCTCCCGTGCGTTATTGCCCGTCTGATGATCTTCCGTAGCACGTAGCCGCGGCCTTCGTTCGACGGGAGCACTCCGTCGGAAATCAGAAACGTCGCAGCCCTGGAGTGGTCGGCGATTATTCGTAACGAGGCGGCTGATTTGTGGCTGGGAGAGTCTGCCGAGCTTTGCTCGGCCTGGACGGCCGAGTCGCCCGTCCCCACAAGATCAGGTCGTGTGGAGGCGGGCGACCCGCCCGCCGCTTTAGTCAACTCCGCCGCCCTCTTGATCAGCGGCGTAAACAGATCCGTCTCGTAATTCGAAATCACTCCCTGCAGCACCGCCGTGACCCGCTCCAACCCCATGCCCGTATCAATCGACGGCTTGGGTAGCGGATTTAGCTTGCCGCTCGGGTCACGGTCAAACTGCATGAAGACCAGGTTCCAGATCTCAACATAACGCCCACAGTCACACGGAAACCGGCAGTCTACATGACCTTGCTCGGACGCTGCAGGGCCCATGTCATAGTGAATCTCGCTGCACGGTCCGCAGGGCCCGGTGTCGCCCATCTGCCAGAAATTATCTTTTAGTCCCATTTCGAAGATGCGCGACTTGTCGACGCCCTGCGCGGCCCACAGGTCGTAAGCCTCTACATCGCGTGGAACGCCGCCCTCGCCGTTGAAGACTGTCGCGTAGAGTTTTTCTCGATCAATACCGAACCATTCGGGTGAAGTAATCAGTTCCCAGGCATAGGCAATCGCATCCTTCTTGAAATAATCGCCAAAGGAAAAATTCCCCAGCATCTCAAAAAACGTGTGATGGCGATTGGTGAACCCGACATTTTCCAGATCGTTGTGCTTGCCCCCGGCACGTACGCATTTTTGCGAAGTGGTCGCGCGAGAATAGTCGCGTTTTTCCAGTCCCAGAAAAACATCTTTGAACTGGTTCATCCCCGCATTGGTAAACAGCAGCGTAGGGTCGTTCGCCGGCACCAGCGACGAGGAATGCACCTCCTTGTGCCCCTTGTGCACAAAGAAGTCCAGGAATCTGCGGCGAATTTGCGAGCCAGTCAGCATGTTATAGGCGGAAGATTAATTTTAGCATCCAGAAAAACCGAACCACAGAGAACACCGCGAACACAGAGAAATCCAGATGCGACATTCTCCGCGTTCTTCGGTGCCCGCTGTGGTGAATTCTTAAAACGCTGAAGCAGAACGACTACTTGACGTCGTCCGCCGCCTTTTTGATTCCGTGCCCGGTGGCGTCGGTCGCTTTCTTCACTCCGCTGCCGGTTTTCTTCGCGGCTTTTTCAGTGCCCTTGGCCGTGTCTTTGGCGGCTACCTTGGTAGTATGTCCGGTCTTATCAGCGGCCTTCTCGGTGCCTTTTGCCGTGTCTTTGGCGGCCACCTTGGTAGCGTGTCCAGTCTTGTCGGCGGCTTTCTTGGTGTCGCTGCCGGTATCTTGAGCGGTCTTCTTTGCATCGGTGCTGACGTCCTGCGCGAGAGCGAGGGGCACCGCACTGAGCAGAGCTGTCGCGAAAATTGCCTTTAAACTGATCTTCATGGTGGTGTTCTCCTAGAGCGGTTTTTGGGAACTTGACGGAGTATGCCTGATTGATGCACTTTTTGCCAAGCTGGTTTCAACTTATGGTCTCGTCCTCAAGCGCACTCAGAGTTTCTTCATCCACATCCCACTTCTTTAGCACAGCGAAAATCGTCTTACTGCCAAAGCCGGCGCGAGCTAACTGGCGGAAGATTCGCGCCGTCGCTTTCTGATCGCCCTTCGCGGGTTTCATCATCCGCTTCTTTCGTAAATATTCCCGAGCTTGCTTCTCTTCGCTGATGCCGTCGAAAGCCGCATTAACAGCCTTCTCAATCACCTCGCCGTGGACACCCTTTATCTTCAGATCGGTGACCACGCGCCTACGCCCAAATTTCTGGTTGTCCCGCCGCAGGGAAGAGAAGTAGGCGGCGTATTGAGAATCGTTCAAATAGCCGCGATCTTTAAGCCGCCGGATGACCAGGTCGATTAAAGTGCGGCCATATTCCGAATCGGCATCGTCTACACGCGCGCGGAAGAGGCGCTTCAACTCGGCCACAGTCCGCATGCGGCGCGACAGGGCGGCTACGGCATATTCGTACAACTCATCTTCCGAATACGACCTCTTCTTAGGTCGCGAAAAGGGCATGCGCTAACCATAGCGCATTCCTGAGCTGAGGAAATCAATCCACCACAAAGGGCACGAAGGCACACAAAGGTAAGTCGAGTTTTCCTTCGTGAGCCTTGTGGTTGAGCTTTTATCTTCCGCCGAACCCGGCCGACTGCATCGATTGCCTTGAGATATCCGAGGTTGACGCAATGCCCTGCATGCGCAGCTTGAAGTCGTCGGCGTTCGAAGCGTTTTCGAGCGCGGTGTCGTAGTTCACCAGCCCAGCCTGAAACAGATCCCACAAGGATTGATCGAAGGTCTGCATTCCGTATTGCGATGTTCCGGCCGCAATCGCATCGCGAATCGACCGCGTTTTTTCCGGCACCAGCACGCACTCGCGGATGAAAGCCGTGTTGATCATGACTTCGACCGCCGGCACGCGCCCGTCGGCGTCGCAGCGCCGCACCAGCCGTTGGCTCACAATGGCGCGCAACACAGCCGCCAGCTGCAAACGAATCTGCTTCTGCTCCGGCGGAGGAAAAATCGAAATGATTCGGTTCACGGTTTCCACCGCGTCCAGAGTATGAAGCGTGGAGAAAACCATGTGGCCGGTCTCGGCCGCATGCAGCGCGGTCGAAATGGTTTCCAGATCGCGCATTTCGCCGACCAGAATCACATCCGGATCCTGACGCAGGGAAGCGCGTAAGGCCGCGCTGAACGTCGGCGTATCCACGCCGATCTCGCGCTGGTTCACGTAGCCTTTCTTATCGCGATGGAGAAATTCGATCGGGTCTTCGATAGTAATAATGTGTTCGGCACGGCTGGAGTTCACGCGATCGACCATCGCAGCCAGCGTGGTCGACTTACCCGAACCGGTCACGCCCGTCACCAGAACCAGCCCACGCGGCATTTCGCAAATCTGCTCCACCACCTTGGGCAGGAACAATTCATCGAGGGCGCGGATTTTCGTTGGAATGACGCGCAGCACCAGCCCCACATTTCCGCGTTGCTGGAAGATGTTCACACGGAAGCGTCCCAGGCCGGCCACGCCATAGGCCATATCGATTTCGGTGGTCTCTTTGAATTTTTGTTTTTGCCGTGCCGACATCATGCTAAACGCCATGGTCAGCATGTCTTCGGCGCTCACCCGCGGCTGCTCGGTCAGCGGCACCAGTTCGCCATCAATGCGCAGGTGCGGGTAGTTCCCCACCTTCAAGTGCAAGTCGGAGGCTTTGCGCTCCGTCGCAATCCGCAGCAGATCGTCAATATTCATCGAAGGATTTCCCAGACTAGAAACGGCAAGAGCGGCCCGTGCCTCGCAAGCTCTGCCTATCATGGACCGAATCGTCACCTTCCCCAAGATGACCTAGGTAATGGGCGGGGCATGGCAAGTGGGCAATCCCTAAGGTTCGGGGGTGGGTACGGCTTTAGGACGGGCACGACTTCAACGCTTAGGTTGCCCTGGGCAAAAAGCGCGTCGAAGGGCGCCGCAGCGGTCACGGGGCCGTTTCGACGAGGTTACCGCGCCCCGGCCCGCCCCGGCAACATGCGGTTGAGCAGGCCGTCTCGCACAATCAGCGTGTGAAACAGAATCGCTCCAAAATGAGCGAGGAATGCAAGGAATAAGAGATAGGCGAGAATTGTGTGCGTCTTCCGCAAGAACGCGTACAGCATCACGCTGTGCGGAAGGATGGGAAAAAGATGCAGCGACCCGTACAGGGCAATCGGATAGCGCGCGGCGGACAACATCCCCCACCCCACGAGCGGCTCCAGAAACAGCAACGTATACAACAGGACTTCTGAGGCGTGCGCAGCCACGCGCTCCTGCGGCGACATTGTGGCAGGAAACGGCGGCAAGTTGTGCAATCGCCGGTTCACCCACCGGATCACCACCAGAATCAGGATCGAAATCCCTAACGGGCGATGGATGGATACAAGGCTGTGATAGTCGCCAAGCGACGCGACCATCGCAATGCCGATGCCGAGCATGGTCAATACCATCGCCGCCATTAGCCAGTGCAGGAAACGCATGGAACTAGGGAATCGCCGGTTGGTGATGGTTCGAACGCTCACTTTTGCACCTCTGAAGGCGTGATTGCGCTCGGCTCTTTGGTTTCGCCGGCGCGCCTGGTAAACGATTGCGAGTAAATTGCCGACCGCGCGCTCAGCAAAGGATCGTTGGACGGCGACATCCCTGCCGGCAAAACCAGCGGATCGAAATTGATATCGCGCGCCGGACTGGTCTCCTCGCTTTCCACGGAATCGAGCGTCAGCATTCCCACGTCCACCTGCTCCCGCCCCTCGGGCCACGGGAGAGTAGCGTCGTCGGTCGTATCGCCGGGCTGTGCGACGGTCATGATCAGGTGCCATTGCAACGGGTGCTGATGGATGCTGGAGATCAGACCATCGAAGAGGAAATTCTTGTCCTGATTTGCGTCCTGGCCTGCCCCGGCTCCGGTCTCAGATGGCTGCACGGGCACCAGCGTCCATCGCACGTAGGTGGTGGCGCCGTCTGCGTTGACGAATCGGAACGCATTGAGACCGTAGTAGGCAGCATTGTCGAAACCGGACGACGGGGCGTGGCTCTTGATGATGGCGAGCGCCCGCGCGGTCTCCGGGTGGCTGGCTAGGAACGCCGCCCCTTTCGCCGGATCGGGTTTGTGCGTGTTGGGGTCGGGTTGCGATGCCACTAGGTTATCGTAAAAGGCCTGCGGATCCTTGAGCGGGAACACCGGTAGATCGACCATCGCGGTGCGCCACTGTTCGCCATCGGACAGGGAAAACTGAAGACCCAAGCCGCGGACGGTGCTGAGCACGTCGGTGGTGTGGGGATCCCCGCCGCCCAGAGAGAAGCGACCGATCACCGGCACGCGGCCGCTCTGGAAGACGACAGCCTTCGAGAGGCGCGCACCCTGCCCGTTACTCTCGAAAAATCCTCGAATGCATACCCCTTTCGCGTGATTGCGACGGAATCCCGAGTGGATGCCGCCGACCCGCTCAAACTCATCGACGAATCGTGCGGGCGTCAGCTTATCCGGACTGAACCAGCCACCCAGATAGAGGAAGGCTCCCAGAACACCTAGAAGCAGAACACCAATACCCGCGAATCGGGCGAGCAGGCTGCCTGTGGTCAGGGGCGCTGGATGCTTTTCCACTGCTGGGGTTTCACTTGGCATCTTTCCGCTGTCGCTTGTGATTTTTGCTGGCCGGTTGGCTCCTGACGGTGCCATGTGCGCTCCTTTCCCTTTTTCCCTTTGGTCCGGAGATAAGAACTTAATGCAAAAACAAGCAAAAAGGCGATACTTTTTTTGCGCCACGCCCTACTAGATCGCAGCGCACTCCCTTACCTACGGGCTCAAAACGGATAGCTCGAGTCGCCTTCCGCGCCCATTGCCTACCAACTTTCCGGCGCCTGCTATTACCTTAGATGATCGCCCGCCGTCAGCTTAGAGTGCTGGGGGTGTGAGCTCACTCGGGTTGTGCTGTCTAAGGCATACAGCATTCGCTTTAGCGCAGAATTTCCTGCTTTCCGCCCGAAATTTCCCAAACTTCGGTAAGGCGGCATCTTAAACCGTACAAAATAGAGGTGACGACCGATGGCACGCTTCGTGCTTTTACTAGTGTCAACTAGGTTTGGAGAAAAGTATTCCGGAGAAAAGTATGCTCAGCGTGCATATCGATAACATTGGCGACATGGCGATCATCGAATGCGAAGGCAGAATTGTTCGCAGCGAGGCCGCCCTCAAGTTACGCGAGGCCGTTAACTCCCAAAGTGACGTAGGAATCATCGTGCTGGATCTGACCGAGGTGCCGGCTCTCGAAGCGGGAGGCTTGGGCATGTTGGTATTTTTGCAGAGATGGGCTCTGGATCACGGTATTCGCCTGAAGCTGTTTAATCCGCGCCAGTCGGTTCGTTACAGGTTAGAACAAAGCAGCTCGATGCGAGAGTTCGATATTGTTTCCCGCGACGAAATGATGGCCCTGCTGCTTCTTGCCGCGAATGGTCAAAACGCATTCACTCTACATGGCCAGGAAACGCTCGCCGCCTGATTCGCTCACCACCTTCGTGAAACCCGCGCATAGGGGTTGAAACTTGCGCATCGAAAACCGGCTTGCTACATCCAACTGAGGGCATTCGGATATCGTGAACAGCCTGGGAGGTGCCATGGCCACGTTGGAAACTGCCTTCCTCAGCAATCAGCTCCAGGTGCGCAAGCGCCGCCTGGAACAAGCGATTACTCTTGCGCCGCAGCACGCGGGTCTGGCCGATCTTTTGCGCGAGGTGGATTCTGCCCTGGAGCGCATGGACCAAGGCACGTACGGATTGTGCGAAACCTGCCGCGATCCGGTGGAAGAGGATCGGCTGCTGGCTGACCCGCTGGTGCGTTATTGTCTGGACCATCTGACTCGTCCGCAGCGCGATGCGCTCCAGCGCGACCTTGATCTGGCCTCGCAACTGCAGCGCAATCTGTTACCACAAATCGGTCTACAGGCGGGCGGATGGGAGACCAGCTATCATTACGAGCCGGTTGGCCCGGTGAGCGGCGACTACTGCGACTTGATCCCGTTCGATGGGCAGCTCTTCTTCGTGTTGGGCGACGTCTCGGGTAAGGGCGTAGCCGCCTCCATGCTGATGACCCAGCTCCATGCTTTATTCCGTGGCTTGACCAAAATGGCGCTGCCCCTGGGGCAGATCGTCTCCCAGGCAAATCGCGTCTTCTGTGAAAGCGCGCTGGCTGGACAATATGCCACCGTCGTATGTGGGCAGGCGAAGCCTACGGGCGAGGTGGAAATCCATAATGCCGGCCACTTGCCTGCGATCGTGGTGGGAAAGGGCGGGGTGCTGCGCATTGAATCCACCGGGGTGCCGCTCGGGATGTTTTCTGAATCGGAGTTCTCCGCCACGCGCCTTCATATGGAAGCGGGCGACACCATGTTTCTCTATACCGATGGCCTGTCGGAAGCCAGCAATGCGGAAAACGAATACGGCGTGGAGCGGGTCACACACTTGGTGCGCCAGCGGTGCGTAGGGTCTCCGGCTGAACTCATTTCTGCCTGCCTTGAAGATTTACGCTCCTTCGAAAAGGGCGGGGCGCGTTTCGACGACTTGACGCTGCTGGCGATTCGGCGATTGGATCAGTCGGCTGCAAATTGACTCCAGAAGCTGGCTCACTTGCTTGCCGTTATCAGCCAGTCTGAATCCACCCGCATTCGGTTTGATGACGTGGTCTCGGTTTTTTCGAACCCCACACTGGAAAAGCGCTCGAAGTACCGGGGGATGTCCTCGGCCGCGAGGAAGTGTTGGGTCGAATCGAATTCATTCGTGTCGGAAATCTTCAGGCGAAACGTATTCGGGGCCAACCGCTCGCCTTTGCCGTATCGGTAGTCGTCGCTGGTTCGCAGGGCCACGAACAAGCTGCCTTTGGATGCCAAAACCCGCCATGCTTCTGCAATTGCCTGCAGCAGTTCGCCACCCGTGGTGTAGCAGAACACTTGAAAACTGACTACCAGTCCAAAGCTGCAATCTGCAAATGGCAGCGATAGCATGGAAGCCTGTGTGATTCTGCCCGGAAGGTTTGAGGCCTGCAGCCGCTGATGGGCGTATCGCAAGCCGACCAGCGAGCGATCGACTCCGTACGCCTCAAATCCTAATTCCGCTCCGAGGTGCAGGTGCCGGCCAGCGCCGGTCCCGATATCAAGCAGACGCGTCGAAGCGCCATTCTCACCCAGGGATATACGCGCCATCAGGAAGCGCACTACATGCTCGTTCGGATAATGGGGACGAAACCGCCGGTTCTCGTGAAGGTGATCCCAAAGTACAGCAGTATCTTTCTGGCTGTTCCCCATAGGCTCATCAGTTTACTTCGTACTCTGCCAGGGATCTGCAAACTGTTTGCTAAGCCTCAAGGATCCCGTCCAAGATATCGCCGGTTCGTTTCTTGCGTTGACTTGCGTTGCCCGTAAATCTAAGATTGCAGCCCAATGACTGCAATATCGCGGGAGGGCACACGATGAATCGAGAACAAATCCTGAAGGTCGTTATGGTTTTGGTGGGATTGATTTTCTTGCTGGGCGTCTACCCGCTCATGATGTTTCTATGGCCGGGCGGATGGCGATGGCAGCCAAATCAGCCGGAATATGAGCAGATGATTCTTGGCGTGTATGCCACACTGGGTATTTTTCTGCTGCTCGCATCGCGCAACCCGTCAGCGAACCGCAGCCTCATTGCCTTCACGGCATGGTCGAGTCTGGTTCATGCCGGCATCATGGCAGTGCAGGCGTTCCGCAACCCAGGTGAACACGGACATCTGTTGGGTGACATACCGGCGCTTGCAATTGTTGGCGTGGCATTGATCGCGCTCGCGCCGGCCCGGCAGCCGGCTGCCCGCGCGCCGGTATCCGGCGCGTAGGAGTTCTACAAGAAAGAAGGGAACTCTTAGGCGCTCTTCGCCAGAATGGGGGCTTCGGGCTGTTTGTACGCGCCGACTTGTTCCATCATCCCGAGCCGATCCCAATGGTCCCAGCCTTCGACAATCTTGCCGTTCACAATGCGCACAATGGTGCTTCCAGAGATGCTGACAGGCCGGTGGGAAGCCGGGACGCCCAGACCATCCCCTTTGTGTGTACCGGTGGCGACCCAGCGAATCGCGACTTTATCATCCACCGCGAAGATATCTTCAATCGCCAGCTCCGTGTCCGGGAACGCGTTGCGAATTTGTTCGGCAAACGCGACGAATCCTTCCGGGCCTATGATCGGTCCCGCCGGTCCACGTAATGACGCCTCGGAAGCCATCAGTTCGTGAATCGTCTGATTCTTGCCTTCGCGCCAAACCTCGCGATACCAACGCCTCATCAAGGAAATGTTATCTTCGACTGACATGGTCGTCTGCTCCTGCAAGTGAGTTTCGGGCACCCCACTTTAACTCCGAGGCCACAGGGGAGCAACTACATTTTCGCATTGTGGTCGCGAATCGCTCGATAGCGGTACGCAAGCCAGTCGGCCAAAGCTCTGGATCCTCTTCCGCCCGGCTAAGTCCCTTTATCCAAGGCATCGGCAATGCGCTCGATCGCCTTGCGGCATTTCCTCATTTCCACCATGGTTTGCAGAGATTGCTCGAACTCCATCTTCAACTGCCGCAAATAGGCTTCATGCCTTTGCACGATGAGCGCTTCCAGCCGGTCCGGCGTGGCTTCTGGGTTTGCCGATAACGGGTCCGTGAACAGTGGGTCTGTCAGCAATGATTCGGATGACGAAGGCTCGATCAAAGATGGCGCGGCCAGCGATGGTTCGGGAAGCGATGGTTTAACCAACGATGGTTTAGCTGAAGAAGGCTCGGCCAACAATACGCGGAACTCAACGCCAAAACAGAAGCCCGTGCGATTGCGAACCACACCGCCCACCCGGGTCTTGTCCGCAACCTGGAACTCGACTTCGACTAATTCCCCCAACTGCAGGTTGAGCCCGCCATACAACTCCATCCCGGAGCGGCTTAATTCGCAGGCTAATCCGGGCACGACGACGCCCCGGCCTTTCTTGCCCCCTGCAATGAACACCGGCAGGTGTACATGATGTCGGGGCCAGCGGCGAGTGTTGATCGCATCCATCTCGAGAGAGTGTCACCCAATGCAAACTATTTCAGAAGGCCGAAGAGAAGGCCGAAGTGCAGAAGGCATCCCGCGCCGGCCAGGCTGACCGTGACCAGGCCCGCCGCTACCAGCTTGAGCCGCCAGCGCCGCGGCTCTTTTTGCTGGGCTGAGGCTGCGCGCAGCTTTTCGATCCAATCCTGTTCGAACTTATTCTCGCTTGAGTTTTCCCAGATGAGCGTGCCCAGGCGGCGCTTATCATCGGCAGCGATCGAGGTGAAGCGGAACGGCTGCAGTTGTTGAGTGACGGGTTGCAGCATCTGCGCACCTCCCAGCACCGAACCGCCCTCGGTCAGGAACATCATCTTGAATTGCGATCCCTGATGGAGGGGCTGGGGTACTTCAAGCAAACCACCGGTGAGAGAAATTGTCTTAAGTTTGGCGGATGTACGTTCGCCGGTTGCCAAGCGCAGTACAGCCGGAATAGCACCGGCAATGTTTGCCCGCGGGGCGCGCCAAGGTCGTTGAGTTTGGGGAGGGCTGCTCACGATGAGTCCCAGTATCGAGCGCTCTGGTTACTAACAGAAGATTACTTAAGGGCCATCACGGTTCGCGCATTCGGCGTGAGGACGACCTTTGTTTTGGTAACGCGCATAGCCCACGCCTCGAAGTTTCCCTGAGAAAAGTAATCAGCCCTGAAGGCCCGCTTGGTCGACAATCATTTTTCCAATCATCAGCGATGCCGTGGCTGCGGGTGAAGGCACGTTCAGCACATGCAACACGCGGCGCGAAACCACAAAATGAAAATCATCGACGAAACCCCCATTCCGATTGAGCGCCTGCGCCCTCACGCCCGATCCACCCGGAACCAGATCTTGCTCCTGCACCTCCGGAACCAGTCGTTGCAAAGCGCGCACGAACGCAGCTTTGGAATACGATCGATAAAATTCACCCAACCCACTGCGCCAGTGTTTCATGGCCATGCCCCAGAACCCAGGGAACGTCATGGATGAAGCTATGTCTCCCAGGTCGAAATCCCCCCGGCGATAACCTTCGCGCCGAAAGGCCAGAACCGCATTTGGCCCGGCATCCACGCACCCGTTGATCCGGCGCGTAAAGTGCACTCCAAGAAAAGGGAATTGGGGATCGGGGACCGGATAGATCAGGTTGCGCACCAGTTCTGATCGCGCAGGAATCAGATCGTAATACTCGCCGCGAAAAGGGACGATCATCACTTCTGGATTGTCTCCCGTCATGCGGCTGATGCGGTCGCTGAACAACCCGGCGCAGTTGATCAGCGATGCGCATGAGAACACGCCGCGGTCAGTTTCGATTACGACTTCATCCGCCTGCCGCCTTAGCCCGGTCACCGCAGTCGAGGTCAGGATGGTTCCACCTTGCGCGGTTATTAACTCCGCATACCTGGCGCAGACCGCCGCATAATCGGTGATGCCCGTGGAAGGCACGACCAGGGCGCGCAGTCCGCTCGCGTGCGGTTCAATCTCCTTCAACTCTTCGCTGCCAATCGATCTCACGCCAATCAGGCCATTCGCTTCTCCGCGGCGGCGCAGTTCTTCCAGGCACGGAAATTCTTCCTCGTGTGTGGCCACGATAACCTTGCCGCAGACTTGATGCGGAATGCTATGCTCGCGGCAAAATTCGATCATTGCGATCGCGCCGGTTACGCACAGGCTCGCCTTCAGAGAACCGGGCTTGTAGTAAATGCCGGAGTGGATGACGCCGCTGTTGTGGCCGCTCTGGTGGCGGCCGACACGATCTTCTTTTTCCAGCAAGAGCAACCGCAGGCGCGGAAGGCGTCGTGAGATTTCCAGCGCAACCGCCAGGCCAACAATGCCTCCGCCGACGATGGCCACGCTGTAGCGGGAATCATTCATTCCACTCGATGATATGACAATGCGGTGCCGACAGCGGGACTCATTGCACAATCAGCGTCACGGACGCGCCATCAGGCTGAGTCAAGCTCGCGGGTGAACCGATTATGGTGACCGTGTAAGGAACCGGCGTCCCGGTAGTAACGGTGGTGCTGGCGCCATTGGTGCCGCTTCCGCAGGAAGACAAATACAACAAAAGAACTAGCAGGAGCAGGAAGGCGATCGTGGAAGAGCTTCGCCGCTGGGCTCTTGCCATACATAGCAGGATCGCCGGGAAGCACAGCCACAGCGCGGAGAGCCACGCGCTCCCGCGGCCGCCGTGAAATCTTAGCTGCGAACTCACGGCCTGGGTGGTGACCGTCATCACGCTCGCGGCCGCTCCGCTTAGCAGGCTTACGGGAGTAGGAGAAAGGGCGCAGGTGCTGCCTGGCAAGGATGGGGCAATCGTGCAGGTTAGGGCGACCGGATTGCTGTAAGACGCACCGACCGGTGCGACCGCCAGGTTGTAAGTGATCGATTGCCCGGCGGTAATGGTCTGGCTGAAGGCCGAGAGGTTGTTGATGGTGTAATCCTGGGCGACCGTAATGGGCAGCGTAAGGGATTGGCTGGGAGTGTGGCTGGCGCCCGCGTCCTGAAAGCTTACATCGATGTCGTAGGTACCGGGCACCGCACTGCTGAGGATATTGACAAGGACCCCAATTGTGATTGGAGCGGCACTCAGCGCGATCGTATTCGAGGCGCTGAGCGGGCTCAGAGAGCATTGTGTGCCGGACTGCGCCGGAGCGGCGCATGACGCATTGACCGTTCCGAAATAGTTCGGCACCAGTGAGATGGTGGCCGGCACCTCCTGCGATCCCGCATCCACGGGGCTGGGAAATGCTTTGGTAATGGTTGCGGCCAGGCTGTTGGCCACTGTGAGCGGGATGGTCAGGGAATGCGAGAGCGTCCCAGAAACACCGGTAATCACGATGTTGTAGCTGCCCTGAATGGTGGCTGGGGTGGTGGTGATGGTTAAGGTTAGCGGTCCTCCCACGCCCGGAGTTGCCGAGGTCGAACTCAACTTGCAGGTTGAGTTCGGGTCGGTGACCGAGCACGAGAGCGTCACGGCACTGCTGAATGAGGCGCCCACCGGCGACAATGCCACGCTATAGGTGGCCGGATTGCCCGACCCGACGCTTTGACTGGGCGGCGTGACCGAACTGAAAGTGAAGTCTTGAACCGTAAGCGGTATGGCCAACGAGTGAGTGGGTTCGCCGCTCGTATCGGCCGAATTGACCTGGATGTTGTAGGTACCGGCCGGTGCGCTGGACGGGACAGTCACGGTGGCTGCGACGGCAACTTGCGCTTGGCTGCCCACCGTAATTGGGCTGGGGGGAGTGAGTGTGCACTGCGCTCCCGTTAACGCCGAGGGGTTGCAGGTAACGGTGACCGAGCCGGAGTAAGAATCCTCGGAGGTGAACACGAGATTCGCCGTGGCCGGCGCACCGGGAACGGTAGTCAGGGTTGGGGGTCCGGTGAGGGAGTAGTCGTCAACGGTGAACGGGACAGTCAGAGAATTTGTCAGAGTGCCGGATGTTCCTTGAACCGAGACCTGATAACTGCCGGCGGCCAGCGTTCCGGCGTTGATGGTCAGAGTGGCGGTCGTTGAGACGCCGGGGAACAAGTTTACCGGCGTCGGAACGACGCTGCATGTATTCGCTAGAGCGGTTACACAGTTGAGACTTACGTTGCCGCTAAACTGATCCTGCGAACTGATGGTGACCGCAGCGCCGGTGCCGCTGGTGCCAGCTCTTACATTTGGAAAAAAAGAGTCCGTAAGCATCATGGCGAAGTTTGCGCCCACATTTGCCGTGAACGATGTACTCAATCTGGCCGTGTCTGGACTGCTTGTAGCCGCCACTGTGACTGAATAAGGTCCGGCGGGAGTCCCGATGGGCGCGTTGACACTCGCAGTTAAGGGTAGTGAATTGGAGGCCAGGTTGAACGTGGCAGCCGGAGTGAAGACGCAGTTTCCGCCAGGAATAGGCGGAGTAAAGCTACAGCTCAGGGTCACGTTCTCATTGAACGTGCCTTCCGTGGTGATGGCGAAGGTGACCGCCGGGGAAGGCGCCCCGACCGGTTCGGTGACTACGTTTGGCGATGCGGGAGTCATGCTCCAGTCCACGACGTTCAGTACGACAGGCGCGATGTGCGTGATGCTGTTCGCGTCGAAGCCGATTCCCTGAATATTGAAGTTGTAAGTGGCGACGCCGGAAGTAGCCGCGGTGACGGTGAAAGGAGCGGGGGGGATCTGGGCTGGGGTGACGCTCACGGGGCTGGGCACGCAGGGAGTGGGGGCGGCCGAGGCTCCAGCGATGCAGCTCATGCCAACATTGGCGTTGTATCCATTTAACGAAGTCAGGGTTCCTGTGAAGACGGCGTTTTCGCTGGCGAAAACGGTGAGAGGAGTGTTGGTTATGGCAATCTGAAAGTCGGGCTTGGCCAGCAGATTGAATTGCCATATGCCGCGGCCGTAGGTGGAAGCGCGCAGCAGCTTCTGGCCGCCGGAGCTGAAGATGGAGAGAGCGGTGACTGCAACGTTGGGCAGGAAGCCGGTGACGCCTCCGGCAGAATTAGGAACCGGACCGACTTCGGTCCAGGCAGCGATGGAGGTCAGGCTCTGGAATACGCCCACGTCCGTGCCTACATAGACCATGCCTGCGACCGGGTCGACGACCACGGCATTCGAGGGCGAATCCGGAATTGCGCCCGATCCGGTTCCGGAGAAGTCGGTCCAGGTTGCACCGGCGTTGGTGGTTTGCCAAACATGGCCGGGGCCTCCGGTGAAACCCATCACGGTGACGTAAGCGGTGTTGCCGGTGGGATCGGAGGTATCGACGGCCGCGCTCGATATGGGGAACTGGTTGCTGTTGATGCTGTTGCCACCGGGGCCGTTCAAGGTGGCATTCACGAAGCCGGAAGCGACGCCCGAGACAGCTGCGGCGTTGGTGGTGACCCAAACATTCCCACCGATGGGAGTGCTGAGATTATTCGGCCCAAGGCCATCGGTAGTGGCGTAGAGTACTTCCGATCCATTTGCGTTGGCCGGGCCCCCGGCGGCAATAGAGCGAACCAGATTCACTTCCATGCCCGCACAGGTTCCGAGACCAAGCGTATCGAAATTAAGGCTCAGGTCGGTAAACGGCCCGCCGGAGCGTGGGCCGGTCCATACGCGGCAGGTTCCCACCAGCATGGAACTGGTCGATTGCGGATCGAGGATGTAGGGGAAATAGAAGGCACCGTCGTCGCCGCCCAGATTGGCACTGCTGACGATCACGCTAAACAGCGAATCATCGCAGCTGACACCGTCGGCACATTCCTGAATTGCCAGGCTCCCGCCTCCGGTGTCCGGGTTCGAGACAAACCAGTTGCCTGTGTTGGAATCGATGGCGTTGTAGCCGCCGTCTCCGCTTAAAACATTTCCCCAGCTTGAACTGGTGGTCCCCGCCGTGGTGGCAGGCGAGCCGTTATCCTGGGTTCCTCCGAGCAGCATGTTTGGGTTGGTGGCATGTTCGGAGAAGCTCACGAACTGGGCCATGGAGCCGAGGTTCTGATTAAGGTCGTCGAATAGATTCGTTCCCGAACAGGACCCGGTGGTGAGACCCCCGAATCCATCGAGCGCGCGGTAGATCCCGCCGTCATTGGCGAAATACATCAAGTCGGTGCTGGAGAGGAGCAGGTTGGCAATGGCATGCTGATCGGGATGCACGTGAGCCGGTGCGCCGAGCGGGTCGCAACCGTAGGCGTGGGTAAGATTAAGAAATGGGCTGTTCGCGCAGGCGGCGTTGACGGAAGTGATGGAACATTTATAAAGATTGATCGCGCCCGCATAGAGGTCGGTGGCGGTTGCGCCGTTGGGAAGCGCGAGCAGAGCGAGATTGTAGAAGCCCTGATCGACGCCGCATCCAATAGAGTCACCGCAGTTGATAATGCCGCTATCGCTGATCTGCGCCCAGGACGCGCCGCCGTTCAGGCTTCGCCAGATTCCTTGGTCAATTGGATTGTTGTTGGAATCGAGCGAGATGAACCAGCTGTACATCTCGTTTCGTCCGGGGACGACGGTGATTTCGCCACGGTAGATCGGGCAGGTGGTGGAGTAGTTTTGCGGGCATGATGCGGTGGCGAGGGCGCCGGGTTGAATGGGCAACAAGGTCCAGTTTAGGCCGTCGGGAGAAGAATAGAAGCCGTGATAGCGAAGGGCGGCGAAAAATAATCCTGCGGCTGCGTTGTAGACGACGGATGTGGCGGATGTGGTTTCGCTGGCTCCGCCGGTGAGCACCGCGTCATAGGTCCAGGTTTGGCCGCTATCGGTGGAAGTGTAAAGACCGCGATAGGTGTTGGCAGTAAGCGCGCCGCTGACGATTCCCTCAGAACTGGCGGCCATGGCGGCGACCACGGTGCTGGTTTGGCTGGTGTTGAAGGCCATGCGGGTCGCGCCGAGGCCGGCGAAGGAGAGAGCTCCGCCGTTGGCGGTATTTTCGAGAGTCCACGAACTGCCGGCGTCGGTGGAGACGAGGATGCCGAGGCCAAAGTAGGAGTCGGCAGAGCTGTCGGCTTCGCCGGTGCCGGCCAGAATTACGCTTTGAGCCGGATTGGTGTTTCCCGGCTGGATGGCGATTGCGCCGATCGAGAGCGTGGCCTGATCGTCGGTGAGTGGCGACCAGGTTACGTTGCTAGCGGTGCTGTTGGCGGCGTTGGCGGATTTCCAGACGCCGCCCTGCGCGCCTCCGATGTAGATCGTATTGCCTGTGCCGTCGGCGGGATCTATGGCGACGGCGGTGGCGCGTCCAGAGACCTGATTGTAGTTCTGGAAACCGTCGCCGCTGGCGTCTGAGGCGAGCGGCACAGGGCCGAGCGCGGTCCATCCGGAAGAGACGGCGGGTTGTGCAATTTCGCCGGCAGCAGAGCGAGCGGCTTGGGCGCTGCGTGCGGCGCGGGCTTGCATCTTGCCCTGATAGGCACGCCGGCGAAGGTCGGCCGTAGGTTTGCCGGGGATGATGCGGCCGTGGGCAAACCAGGCGTCGCGTTGGCGGACGTGATCGGCATCGGCGTCGGCATCAAGATCGCCGTCATGCTCGCCTCGCCTGGCGGATGGAGAATCTCTCTTTGCGCCTTGGGCGTGGGCGGATGGTAGCGAGAGAAACAGCAGCGCAAGCATGCAGGCGCAGAATGTCCGGCAGAAAAAAAGTAAGCCCGGAGTTGCCGGTGTGGCGTTCCGCTTCGCGTGCAAGTGTTTCCGCCGCAAGTTTCTCCGTAGACAAGTATCCGTGTTGCGAGTGCCGTCGTATGAAAGTATCCGGGCGCGTTACCGGCCGAGCAATCACCCAAAGCGAATAAAGTTGATTTCGACCCATTCTGGGAGGCTATTCTGGGAAT
The DNA here is from genome assembly GCA_963833875.1 of uncultured Acidobacteriaceae bacterium. Taxonomy (GTDB): domain Bacteria; phylum Acidobacteriota; class Terriglobia; order Terriglobales; family Acidobacteriaceae; genus Sulfotelmatobacter. The sequence continues at coordinate 2,419,707 of CAWHZM010000004.1, read as the reverse complement.
GCAGATCGTGCTGCGCGGGAACTGAGTAGAAAACTGAGTAGGAAAATGAATAAGAAAACCGAGTAAGAAAAATGTCGATTGACTGGCAGGCATTTCGGCTCACGCTGGAGTTGGCGGTGGTAGTGTCCGCAATTCTGTTTGCGGCGGGGTTGCCGCTGGCGTACTGGATTGCGTTCTCGCGCTGGCGATGGAGATTTCTGGTGGAAGCCGTGGTGTCGCTCCCGATCGTGTTGCCGCCGACGGTGTTGGGTTTTTATGTGCTGGTGGCTTTAGGGGCGCGGAGTCCGGTAGGGCGGTGGTGGGAGTCGCTGACCGGCCATACGCTGGCGTTTACTTTTGGCGGACTGGTGATTGGATCGATCCTTTACAGCCTGCCATTTGCGGTGCAGCCATTTGCGGCGGCGTTTTCGTCGGTGGACAGAAAGTTGATCGCGGCGTCGGGGACGCTGGGAGCCTCGCCGTGGAGAACTTTTCTGCGGGTCATTGTTCCGCTCTCTAAGCCGGGGTTGATTACCGGCGTGGCTCTGGCATTTGCGCACACCACAGGTGAGTTTGGAGTCGTGCTGATGGTGGGAGGTAATATTCCAGGAGTGACGCGGACGGCCTCGATTGCGATCTACGATCAGGTGCAGGCGTTGAATTACGCGGGAGCGAATTCAATGGCGCTTTTGTTGCTCGTGTTTTCGTTTGCTGTGATGGCGCTGGTGTATGGGCTGAACCGGAATGGGTTGACCCAGAGAATAGCGACTGTGGTCCCACTCAAGTAAGCGAATGCCTTCTCCTGGTGGAAATTCCGCAAATTCGATATTGACAACGCGCATCCGAAAGAGTTTCGCCTCGTCTTTTTTTTCTTGCTCCTCCGAGCGTAGGTTCTCGCTCGATGTGGAGTTCCGCGCCGCGCCTGGATTCACGATTCTGTTTGGGGCGTCGGGGGCAGGGAAGACGACGCTGCTGGATTGCGTGGCCGGGTTGTCAACCCCGGATTCAGGGCTGATCGCGGTAGGCGAGCGGCTTCTGTTCGACGGAAACGATCGCGAGGAGAATCGTAAGCGCGCTCCAGTAAATGTTCCGGTTGCGAAACGCGGGGTGGGATACGTCTTGCAGGATCTGGCGCTGTTTCCGCATCTGACGGTCGAACAGAATGTGGAGTATGGGATCGCGCATCTTTCGCGGGTGGAACGAAAACGGCGCGCGGCGGCCATGCTGGAGGAATTCCGCATTGGCCATTTGCGTGGGCGGTCTCCGGCGGAGATTTCCGGTGGCGAACGGCAGCGGGTTGCGCTGGCGCGGACATTGGTGACTGATCCCTGCGTGCTGCTGCTGGATGAGCCGTTGGCGGCGCTGGATGCGGCGACCAAGTCGCGGATCGTCGACGATCTGCGACAATGGAATCTGGCGCACCGGATTCCGATTCTGTATGTCACGCACAGCCGCGAAGAAGTGCTGGCCTTGGGCGATCGCGTGCTCGTGATCGAGAATGGAATGATCATCGCGCAAGGCACTCCTCACGAGGTACTACGCGCTCCGCTGCAGGAGACGGTGGCGCAGTTGGCGGGATTTGAAAATATTTTCGATGCGATGGTGAAGTCGGTGCATGAAGATCGCGGGACCATGATTTGTTGCCTGCTCGCCGGCGAAGCTGGACGGGGCGTGCCGCTGGAGACTCCACTTGTTCGCGCAGAGGTGGGCTCGCGGCTGCGCATTGGCATTCGCGCCGGAGACATACTCCTGGCCACGCAGGCTCCAGCGGGGTTGAGCGCGCGGAATATAATCGCGGGAAAATTGGTTTCGCTGGAACGGCGCGACATGATTATTGCAGCGCGAGTGGACTGCGGCGTGGAGCTGGAAGTTTATCTCACGCTGGCCGCACGCGACGCCTTGCGGTTGGAAACTGGGCGCGAGGTTTGGTTGGTGATCAAGACGCATTCCTGCCATTTAATGCAGAGCTAACGTCGCCTGGCGAAGTTTATTTTCAGCTGAACTCACCGGATGACGATACAGCGTGGTTGCATCAAAAGCAGATTCCCCGCTCCAGAAAAAAGGCGCTCGGAAAAACAAACGGGGCCGTGAAAATGCCACTCTTGTTTATCGCGGAACGCTGCCTTCCGCATTCTGGATTTCTTCTTGTTCCATTTCAATTACGGCAACCCATTGTCCCTGCCGCTTCTCGGAAAACACAATGTGTCCCCCGAGAATCTGCGCGGCAGCCGCGGGCGGCAGGTCGCGATGGAATCCGAAGAAGCGAGTCTTCAATTCCGTCCAACTGCGCCAGCGATCCCAGCGCGTGGGGCGGGGTTCGTACTTGGTCGAAAAAACCAGGGCTACTTCAAAGTTCGAGTGATCCGAATTCGCCCGGAACTCAGCCGCGGAAATCACCTCTTCCAGGGAGAAGTCTTCAATTCGCACCACCCGCGTGGGACGAGTCACATATCCGAGCCAGGGACGCGCCAGTTCGTCGGACGCAGGCCACGCGGTCAGAACTCCAGCCGCCGGATAACGAGCCTCGAGAAATTGCTCGGCATTTTCGTGGAGCGCGATGTAATCGCGGTAGGCGAGATTATCTTCCGGCGAAAATCCGTAGGGAGGATTCCAGAACCATCCTGCCACGAATGCCAGAACCACACACGCCGTGGCGAGCCGCCAGAAACTGACTCTGCGCCAGAGAGTTGAAACGCACAAGATGATTACCAGCGGAACCGCCGGCAGCATATAGCGAGCCAGCACCGCGCCACCGATTACAGACATCGACACGACGTAGGTGACCACAACAACGTAGAAGAACATTTGAACGGGAATGGTGATGCGAGGGTGTTCTTGGTCTTTTTCATCTGTGCCGAAATGGCGCAGCGGCGGCAGCGTCCACATGGCAATCAGCGTGGCTCCTGTCAGAACCCACAGGTGGAGGTAACCCACGGTTTGCCACGTCCTCAGGAGCAGCGCCAGGAGAAAACGCGCGGGATTCAAAGTGGCGGCCACGTTGTAGCGGAAGAACTCCGGATTGCCGAAGACATATCCGGTGCGCGAGTAGTGATAGGCGTACCAAATCGCTAAAGGGAATATCGGAACAAGTAAGGATGCGATGCGGGCTATGGGTCGAAGTATTTGCTTCGGGTCACCAGTGAAACGAGAACTTGTCAGGCCGTGGTTCGTCGTCCAAAGTTGCCGGAGCTTGTCGTTGCTTACGATTAACCCGACCACGTGCCACGCCGCCAGCGACAACGGAGCCAGAATCGCGGTTTCTTTGGCGATGGCCGCCAGCGAGAACCACAGCGCGGTCCCGAGTATCTCTCCCTCGACATAAGCTGACAATCCCCAGAAGATCAATCCCGCGGCCGGGAGATCGACCTGCGCCAAAGAGCTCTGCGCGAAGAAAACGGGATAAACAGCGGTACAAACCGTTGCCGCCACGGCGATGCCTGTATTGCTAACCCGCTCGGCCAAACGAAATATGCCCAGGAGCGAGAATGCAGCCAGCGCTAGCATAGCGCTGCGCGTTATCAGAGGCGTGAAGCCAAGCAGCTTCCAACAGAGCGCGAGCCAGGCCATCACCAGCGGCGGATGGGCGTTCGACACCGTCGTGTGTGGAATGACACTTCCGGTGAGCAGAAGGTCGCGGGCGGCGGGAACATAGTACCCGGCTTCGTCCCAAAAATAGGGCAGCCGCAACAGGGGAAGGTGCAGAACAAAGATAATTATGAAGAGAACCGCGAAAACCACAGCGGGATAACTGCCAGACCACAGCGCGCGACCACGGCGATCCGGGCGGGCGTCATTTTCCTGCAGAGTTTTCCTCCAGCGGAGTTTCCTTACCTGCTTTCGCTCGTGGTTTAATGCACCTGCCCGCCGGGGCTGATGCGCGGATCCAGCTTAATTTCGCCGAAAGCGGTTTCGTAGCCGTTAACGTTCTGCTGCAGCAGTCCCAGCAAAGCTTTGGCTTGTTGCGGGCTAAGATAGATGCCCTGAAAGTTGCGAATCTCTACTTGGTTTTCGTGCTGCTGTTGCACCGTTCCAAAGACGAGGAAGAAATCCCAGACATTCACTCGCATCTGCACGCTGTTGGCGTAGGACTCCCGGTAGTCGGCGGCATGGGTTAACTTGAGATTAGGTTGTGGTGGAACATTCATGCCAAGAGTGTAATGAGTTTCAGGGAAGAAAGGGAAGAAGAGGCAACAAGAGGCGCTGAATATAAAGGAACTTGCTCCCGTAATTTTCAGAGTTCGGTTTCGACGCGCGTGACAGAAATTGTCAGACGGCTTGCAAGTTTCTGACGAAACCGGCTGCCGCAAAAGGCCATGACCGTAAGCTACTTGGATGATACGAAAGGGGTTGTAGGATGTGGTTACCACCGTAGTCTGGCGTGTTAAGTGCGAGACTTGTTAAGGTTCGGAGTGGACACATTCTCCCCGGATCCAAGAGCATTTCTATGACCCACAAGCCCGAAGATTTGGCGATGCAAGAAGAGATCATTCTTCCGGAAAACCTTCTGCCCTTAGGAACTGTGCTGGGTGAAGGCGTGACGCCGCTCGACCTCAGCATGGTGCTGGCAAAGGTGTTTAACGTGCAATATGCGGAAGTCGCGCTACTTCGGTTGGAAGGCGGGCTGCTTAAATTTATCGTGCCCGAACACCTGCGCACCACGGGAGCGATTCCGATTTCCAGCAAAGCCATCGCTGCCCACACCGCGTTAAGCAAGAAGGGTGAAATCTTCAACAACTTCGCCCGGGTCAAGCATGCCAGCATTTTCGAAACCATCAAGCCGGTGGGAGCCGAAACTGAGGAAGCGATTCCACCCGAGCCCATTCAAAAGCTGATGTCGGTTCCGATCTTGGATCAGAGCAGCACCGTGCTCGGGGTTCTGCAAATCTCGCGCAAGGGCCTCGATCCGCGATTCACGCAGGACTTTAGCCGCGAAGACTTGCACGATCTGGAACTTGCCGCCGGACTGCTGGCCACTTCGCCGGTGCTGTTGAACAACTAAAGTCAGCTGGCACGCTCGACTTGCAGCTCTGCCCGAGACGACGCCATAAATCTTCGAATCAGCGCGGCAGCCTCATCCGCAGCGGTATCCAACGCAAAATGGCCGCCGTCCAAAATGTGAACTTCCGCATTGGGCACATCCTTGCGGTACCGTTCCGGTTCGCCGGGATCGAATGACGACTCGTACTTGCCCCAGAGCACCAGCAGGCGCGGCTGTTTTTCGCGCATCCATGCCTGCCATTTCGGATAGGCCTCAACATTGCTTCGGTAGTCGTAAAACAAATCGCTTTGAATCTCGGCCTGCCCGGGCCGGTTCAGAAAATAGAACTCATCGGTCCAGAGATCGGGATCGTGGCGTTCCACATTTGGATCATTTCCAGCGTGCCGGGTGCGGGTGGCATCAAGCGATAGTAGATTTGCCCGCAGCGCGTTTTCGTTGGCCGCGCGATCGGCCCAGAATGCTCTCCGCGTTTTCCAGTTCTCCCCCAGGCCTTCGTTGTGCGCCACCGCGTCTTGAACAATGAGCGCTTCCACGCGCTCCGGGTGAGCCAGAGTCATGCGAAAACCTACGGGCCCGCCATAATCCTGCATGTAAAGCGTGTAGCGCGAGAGCCCGACCGCCTCGGTGAAATGATTCATGATCTCGGCATAGTGATCGAACGTGTAGGCGAATTGTTTCGCGTCCGGCCAGTCGCTGTGCCCGAAGCCGGGATAATCGGGAGCAACCAGGTGATAGCGATCGGAAAGCCGGGAGAACAGTGGCTCGAACATTCGCGAGGAAGAGGGAAGTCCGTGCAGAAGGAGAATTGTCGGGGCATCCTTTGGGCCGGCCTCGCGGTAAAAAATTGAAAGACCGTCGACCTTCAGGCTGCGGTAAGAAACATTCTGTGACATAAGCATCTTGATCTCCGCTTGGCCTTACACGTAATCAGCGGCTTCGCCGCCATTGCGAAATGAGGGCCTCGGGCACGGGCCGAGGCGCTCAACCTACATCGTCAGCACCACGCGGAACTCGGCTTTGCCGCTCAGCATGCGCGCGTAAGCCTCCGCAGCCTTTTCAAGCGGGAAAGTTTCAACCATGGGGCGCACCCCACTCAACTCGGAGAAGCGCAACGTGTCCTCCGAGTCGGCCGGTGTTCCCGAAGCCCAACCCTGAATGCCTCGACTTCCGTTGATAAGTTGTAACGGCGTGACTTCAATGGGATCGTTTGCCGCACCGATCACCATCAGCTTACCGTTCGGTCCCAGGCCGTCGATGAGTTCCGACATGGCTTTCGAGCTGGGTGCGGTTGCCAGGATGACCTGTGCCCCGCCTAGTTTTTGCAACTCTTCCGCCGCCTTCGTTGCCTGGCTGTCGATGTAGACGCTCGCTCCCAGCTTCCTGGCAAGGGCTGCATTTTCTGGCCCGCGTCCAATGGCCGCGACCTTGTAGCCAAACTTGTTGGCGAATTGAATCCCGAGATGACCTAGGCCGCCAACCCCCTGCACCGCAACCAAATCTCCGGGCATGGCGCCGCTGTGTCGCAGCGCATTGTAGGTGGTGATGCCGGCGCAAAGCAGCGGCGCCGCATCGACGTCGCTCAGACCATCAGGTATCGAGGCCAGGGCTTCGACAGGAGCCACCATATATTGCTGGTAACCACCGTCATAGTTGATGCCGCAAACTTTCAAGTTCCGGCAATTGCGGAAATCCCCGCGCCGGCACTCGCGGCAAGTATTGTCCTGGCCTCCGTGCCAACCTACCCCAACGCGCTGCCCCTTTTTCCACACGGAGGTACCTTCGCCCACCTCGTCGATCACGCCCGCGACTTCATGTCCGGGAACGCGAGGGTACTGAATCCCCGGCCACAAGCCTTCCTTGGTGAGCACGTCACTATGGCATACGCCACACGCCTGCACTTTAATTCTCACATGTCCCGCCTGCGGCTGAGGAATCTCGCGCTCCACGATCTGAAAATCCGCGCCCGCTTTCGGCACTTGCACTACTTTCATCTGTGTTGCCTTCATGGGAACTACAGTGGCTCTGCTGGTTGCCATAAACCCTCCGAATAGACTGTTAGTTAAAGATTGCGAATGAATCTCCTGAGTTGCACGTTTCGATTCGACCATCCTGTGGAAAGACTCAGTCTTCAGCCGTTAGATTGAGATAGTTTTTGAAATCGCACGAAACTGTGCGGCTTCGACAGGAAAAACCGGATAACTAATACAAGGCCTAATCCTTCGAGTTCGGCTGGTCAATACAGCGAGGACGGTAGAGAAGAAGAAAGCGACGCCAGTGGCTGAAGGTATCACACGCCAAAGAGACGGCCATCACCGCCTCGCGCCCACCCTTGCAACTGCCCTCGATTCTGCGAAGGGACATCATCAAATTTGATCCTGGGAGACTTCCTCATGGCCTATGCAATCACCGATTCCTGTATCAAAGATTCACTGCGCGTCGATGTCTGCCCCACTGATTGCATCCATCCCAAGCAAGATGACCCGGGCTTCGAGGAAGCCACTCAGCTCTTTGTCGATCCGGAGGAATGCATCGATTGCGGCGCCTGCATTCCGGCCTGCACCTCCGACTGAATCACCCCAGTTGACGATGTGCCAGAAGACAAAAAATCGTCCGTCGAGAAGAATTCCGCCTACTTCGGGTTCTGACCGTAAACAGTTCATGTAGAGACAGCCGCCCGCGGCTTTCCATCGAGCGAAGCTCGATTTTTCCGACGCCTCGCTGAGATGTTCGCAGTCGCCCGCCCAATTTGACTTCCGCTTCCCCGCGCCGCTATCGTTGCCCGAATGAACGTCGTCAAGGCAACGCGCGATTTCGAACGATGGCTTTCCGTCCGTACCACTCTCGATAAGAAAGACCTCCAGCTCAAACACGATCGCATGAAAGCCGAGCTGTTCCCCTTCTTTCGCGCCACGTATTACCGCTTCGCTCAGCTCTGGCCTGAAACCTGCAAAGATCCGGCAAGAGCTCCGCAAGTTCTCGCCGTCGGCGATCTTCACGTCGAGAACTTCGGCACCTGGCGCGATATTGAAGGCCGCCTCATCTGGGGGGTCAACGATTTTGACGAAGCGTGGCCCATGGCTTATACCGTCGATCTAGTCCGCCTCGCCGCCAGCGCCCACCTGGCCGTCGAAGCCGGCAAGCTTCCTCTTAAAAAGGAAGACATCTGCGATACCCTGATCGAGGGTTATCGTGCGAGTCTCAAGGAAGAAGGTTGCGCCTTTGTTCTCGGCGAGCGTCACCCCTGGCTGCGCCTCATCGCCGAAAACGAACTTCGCAATCCGGTACGCTTCTGGAAGAAAATGGATGCACTGCCCACGCTCAAAGGCGAAGCTCCGGTCAGCGCCATCGACGCCATTGAGCATCTCATGCCCGCTCCCGGCATTCGCTATCGCCTTGCCCACCGGACCGCCGGGCTAGGGAGCCTTGGCCACGCCCGCTACGTCGCCATCGCCGATTGGCATGGTGGACGTATCGCTCGCGAAGCCAAAGCGCTCGTCCAGTCCTCCGCCTGCTGGGCGCAAAATCAAAAAGCCCCCGCGGAGATTCTCTATCAAACGGCTATCGACCGTGCTGTCCGTTGCCCCGATCCTTTCGTCCAACTACGCGGCCGCTGGATCGTCCGCCGGCTCGGTCCTCTCTGCAGCCGCATCGAACTCGCGTCCTTGAGCGGCGCAAATACGGAACTTCGCCTGATCCACGCCATGGGATGGGAAACCGCCAACATTCATCTCGGCACCCCGGGGGCGCGAAAGACCATCCTTCGCCATCTGGATAAGCAAAAAGCCAAGTGGCTGCACCAGGCCGCCGAAGCCATACTGGAGCCCGTTCGCGCCGATTGGAATGTCTGGAAGAAGAAAGGCTATCGCTGAGCTTACGTAGGGACGGCCAATATAGGGACAGCCGATGTAGGGACAGCCGCCTCCGGCTGTCCGTTGAGCGAAGCTCGACTCTTCTGTCCCAAGGCCGACAAATCGCGTCACTGTAGCTGACTTGCGTCGACAATAGCTCGCATCCTGACCTTGGCTGTAGAATCACCCTGAAACCATGCGCATCACCAGCCGCCGCGGAACCATCGTTTTCTTCCTGTGCCTGGGCATTGGCCTGGTCGCTCTCGCCGTCGCCCTCGGCACCGGCTGGATCATCCTCAACTGGCGCCTGCGCGTACTTCTCTTCTTCGGCGTTATCTTTTTCGCCGTCATCATCGCCGGCATGATCGTGAACACAACCTTTCTCTTGCGTGAAATTCGCCGCAGCGAACAGCACGATAGTTTTATCAACGCCGTCACGCATGAGTTGAAAACGCCCGTAGCGTCCATCCGCCTGCATCTTGAAACCCTGCAGCGCCGCGACCTGCCGGAAGTGCAGAAGCAGGAGTTTTACCGCGTCATGCTCAGCGACACCGACCGCCTCACTCAGACCGTCGAGCAGGTTCTGCGTGCCGGGCGCGCGGGAGACAAAAAAGCCGGGCGCGAGAAATCCGCCATCGACTTTCGTCAACTGGTGCGTGAGTGCATGGACGCCGCCCGCAGCCGCCATCATCTGCCCGAGGACGCTTTGCATTACGAGGAACCCTCCGATAATGGTGCGGGCCTGCGCGTGCTGGGCAGCGGAGAAGACCTGCGCACCGCCGTCTTCAACATTCTCGACAATGCGATTAAATATTCTGGAGAGAATGTTGATGTACGGGTTCGCCTCAATTTGCCCGACGAAAAACGCATCCTGCTCAGCGTGCGGGACCACGGCGTCGGCATTCCCTCGGACGATCTGAAAAGTATCTTCAAGCGCTTCTATCGCGTCAGTCACCGCTCTCTCGCTCACGTAAAAGGCACCGGCCTCGGCCTGTTCATTGTGAAGTCGATCGCCCAGAAGCATGGCGGCAAAGTCTTTGCTGAGAGCGCCGGGGAAGGCCACGGCACAACCGTGGTGCTGGAGCTGCCCAGGTCAACCGCATGAGCCGCGTGCTGGTAGTAGAAGACGAAGCCCACCTGGCCCAAGGCCTGCAATTTAATCTGCAGGCGGAAGGATACTCGGCCGAAGTAGTCGGCGATGGCGAGGCCGCTACCGAGCGTTTGATTGATAAGAAAGAAAACTTTGACGCCATTGTCCTCGACATAATGTTGCCGGGCAAGGATGGCTTCAGCGTCGTTTCAGAGCTGCGCGCAGCGCACAACTACGTTCCCGTGCTGATGCTGACTGCCCGCAGCCGTCCCGAAGATGTGCTCAAAGGTTTCGCCGCCGGAGCCGACGACTACCTTCCCAAACCTTTCGATCTCTCGATCCTGCTCGCCCGATTGCAAGGACTCCTGCGCCGCAGCCAATGGATGCGATCTGCACAGGCTGGAAGTTCGGCCAACGGCGCGAATGCTCAGCCGAATTCGTCTCCGGATGTCGCTTCAATTCCTGCCCAGCCCCCATCGGACATGCAAAACCTCAGCGACTTCGGAAAATTTTCCTTTGACGGCAAGACCATTGACTTTGGCGTGCTGGAACTGCGCACCGCCAACAACGTAATTCATCTCACCCTGATGGAATCGGAGCTGCTGCGTCACCTGGTTCGCAACGACGGGAAAGTCGTCTCCCGCAAGCAAATTCTCGAAGAAGTCTGGGGCCTGCATGAAGATACCGACACGCGCGCCATCGATAACTTCATGGTCCGCCTGCGCCGCTACATCGAAGACGACCCCGCCCAACCCCGGCATCTGCTGACCGTGCGCGGCGTGGGATACCGGTTCCTCGCCCATCCGGAAAAGAAGTAACGTTATGTAGCGACAGCCGCCCTCGGCTGTCGGTCGAGCGAAGCTCGACTTCTTTACTTAACGAGGGCCAACTTTCTGCCGGCCACGCCCGCACAACTAAACCGATGCCATTGGGTTCGAATACCATAGAAATCGTTGTCTCCAGAAAGCGCGATGATAGTGAAATCCGAGGCTCCAATGAAAAAGCTTTTCTCGCCGCCTTTAATCGCTCTGCTTGCGATCATCTCCTGCACCCTCAATGCCGAGGAGAGCAAAATGCTCGCCCCGCGCGGCATCAACGCCCTTCAGAAAAACGCCGCCAGCAAGTCAGAATTCACCTTCGATCACTCCATGCTGATTCTTGCTTCCAGGCTCGATCGCAACGACGATCTTCAGCGCGTAATCGCAGGCATAAGCGGAATCACTGTCCGCAGATACCATTTCGCCGCATCCCCCTGGCCGGTCGAGCAGGCTGCCTTAGGCTCATTGAATGATGAATACCGCGCCGCCGGCTGGAAAAAATTGATGTGCAAAAATCACGAAGCAGATTCCAGCATGACCGATATCTGGGCTCGCCTGGAGAACAACGCCATCAGCAACGTCGCGCTTCTTATCTCGCGCTCGAATGAAGTCAACTTCGTTTCAATTTCCGGCTCCATCAGCCCCGCCGATCTCTCCCACTTGAGCGGCCATTTCGGCATTCCCCAAATCGAAGGTGGCGTGAAGGTGCCCAATTCGGCGGGAAAGCCGTAACATTTTCGGAGGATCACAGTGAAATTCACCATCAACATCTTCAAGGGAATGTTCGGCTGGATGAGAAATCTCCATCGCGAAGCCGCGCTCGATTCGCTTCGGAACGTGCTCGCCGTCGTCGGAGGCGCAACCATTCTCGCCGATTTCTCCACCATCAAAATCTGGCTCATCGCGCCCATGCTGGCCGTGGCTTTTCTGATCTGGTTTCTCGATTATGAGCGCCATTTCCGTGGGCAGACAGTGGACGAGTCGTAGATGCCTGCGTTAAGACCTCGACTTCAGATTCTTGATGCTGGTTTGCTCCCACTGTCCTTAAGATCTTCCTACGCCTTGCACAACTCCGCCACCATGGTCTCCCGCCGCTCCGTGGCCAGCCCATCCACCCGATTCAAAATCATTCGGTACACCGTGAACGACAATCCTGCCATCGCCAGTAATACCATCGTCGCAATCCAGAAATTTCCCAGATAGCTCGCCAGCCAGAAGACGCTCACGCCGACGCCCACCAGCACAAACTGAATCCCCACACTGATGAGGGCAGGGAACTGCGATGCTCGCTGCCTGCCAAACTTGGAGTAATCAATCTTCCGTGGCGAATAAATCGAGAGCAGATTTCCCACTGCGAAGTTAACCGGCGCCGCAAACAAAAGTCCCGCAATCGTCGCGATCGTTACATCCAACCCCGGCCGGCGATAAATCAGACTTACGGCAATCCATGCCAGCGCCGCCTCCAGACACAGAATCCCGGCATGCATGAGATTCTTGGCCAGCACAATGTCGCGAAATCTCGCCGGCGAGGCATAAAAAAACTGGATCCCAGCCGCATCTCCACCAAAAGTGTTGTAGACAAAATTGGTGAGCATCAGAATCGCATACGCCGCAGCCACCGGAAACGCCAGCGCCGGCGTGCGGGTAAAGAAAGGAATCGACTGCCGCGCCGTATTCATTGCCCCGAAACGAAACAGCACCAGCATCACCATCGGCATAATCAGGGCAAAAAGCATGGGGCCGCTGCGCAACAGGTAGCGAACTTCCTTTTCCAAAACCGCCGCCACCGGCGCCGCGAATCCCGGCAAATCCCAGCCCCGGTGCACCCGCCGGTTGTTGACCGCAATCGATGCCGCTGCAACCTCGCTCAAGTTTTCCCCGCGATATTGTGCCATCAACCGCAGGTGGAGCGCATAGCCAACCACCAAGCCATAAGCGCAGAGCAGCAGCAGCGAACTGATTGCGGGCAGAAATCGTGGGTAGATTGCCTGTAGCATCGAATCCGCCGCCAGCCCGGGCGGAAACAATCCTTGTATCGGAGTAATCACTTCGACAATGCGTTGTATGCTCGGCCGCGCCCGGCTGCCGTAATGTCCCGTCAACGGCCCCAGCAACTGAAAGCTCAGCATCAACAGCACAAACAGAGCACCCATAATCTCGCGCGTGCGCCGTTGGGCCAGCCAGCGCTCCACCCATGCAAAGATCGTCTGCATCAGCAGAATATTGAACCCAACGAAAACCAGCATCACCAGCAGCGCCCAGAAGAACAAAGAAGGTTTCGCCGCGCTCACCCCCACCACAATTCCCAGCGACCACACGCTTCCGATCACGCTGGCCGGGTCAAACAACCCGTAAGCCAACCGCACCAGAAAATAAGATCCATAACTCAGCGGAAATCGCAGCAGATCGGACGAATCCGGCGTGCTCGAAAATGCCGTCGCCATGATCGGAAACGCCTGCCAGAAGATAAAGAGAATCCAGCAAAATATCGCTAGCATCTGCAGCCTTCCGGCAGAGATGAAGATATAGGATAGGATTGCCAACCCAAACGCCCCGCCAAGCGCAACCGCCGCGAACGCTGTGGAAACCAGAATCTGGGAAAACAACTCCAATTGCCCGCGCTTGGTGCGCAGCGCGTTCACAAACAGCCGCCAGCGCAGCCACACAATCGCACTCAACTGCGTTTTGCGGCTTGCCTTACCCTCCGGCGCAACTACTATCCCAGCCATGACAACTCCTGCTCGTTGCGCTGCTCCCCGCCCACCGTGCGCAGGAAAATCTCTTCCAAAGTCAGCTTTTCGCCCGCCACGGGCGCAGCGCTCTCTCCCGCGCCAGCCGGAGCTTGCGCCTCCACGCCCGCCCGCAACTCTGCGAGCGATCCCTGCGCTACCAGCCTTCCTTTATGAATAATCGCCACGTGGCTGCACAGGCGCTCCACAATTTCCAGCACATGCGATGTCAAAAAAATGGTCGCCCCGCGCGCGATCATCCTCTGCAACATGGCCTTCAGCGTTCCCGCTGCAATCGCATCCACGCCTTCAAACGGCTCGTCCAGAAACAGCACCTTCGGCCCATGAATCACGGCTGCTGCCATTGCCAGCTTTTTTTGCATGCCGTGCGAATAATCTGTAACCAACTTCTTCGGCTGATCCGCCAGCCGCATAAACTCGAGCAACTCGGCGGTGCGCTTGGCCGCGACCTCCCGGTCCAGCCCATACATGCGCCCCGCAAAGTTCAGGAATTCCGACCCCGTGAGCCGCCCAAACAGCGCCATGCCCTCAGGCACAACTCCAATCTGGCGCTTCACCTCCACTGAATTCTTCTCCAGATCCATCCCCAGAATTTCCATGCGCCCCGCGCTCGGCGCAAGTAATCCGGTCAGCATCTTGATCGTCGTCGATTTCCCCGCTCCGTTGGGCCCAAGAAACCCGAAAAATTGCCCGGAGGAAACCTGAAGATTCACCCCATCCACCGCGAGTAACTCTCCAAATCGCCGGCTCAGGCCCTGGGTCGAAATAGTGGGAGCAGCTTCCATGAATCTCAGAATCTAGCACACGCGGAACGGATTCGCTTGTCACCCAGGCCGCAAGCTCCGCCGCACTCTAAAGCAGAAACGCCCCGAGCCGAAGCCGGGGCGTTCCCTGTGGCCGTGCCGCAGAACTCTAAAACAGATTCCACAAAAACTGGTTGTAAACGTCGTGGTGATACTGCACCTCGGGCGCCTTCACAAATGTTCCCAGCAGCCGGGGGCAGCGATCCGCCGCAGCCTGCTTCAAGTCGGCGTAACGCCCCTTCACATCCTCGCCCAGAATTTTCGTCGTCCAGGCCGATCCCCGGAAGTTCTCCAGCGCCGTATAAATGTTGTCCGGCAAATAGCGCTCCGCCTGCCGCAGATTCTTAATCCGCGAAGTTTCGCCATCCAGTCCGCTCTTAAAGATCGAATAAAGCACCAGATACGGATTCGCATCCGGCGCCACCGACCGTACCTCGACCCGCATACTTTTTTCATTGCCAATCGGAATCCGGATCATCGATCCGCGATCCACCGCCGAAGCTTTGATCTGGTTGGGCGCCTCAAAGTGCGGGTCCAGCCGCCGGTACGCATTCACGCTGGCATTCAGCAACAGGCAAAGATCGTTGCCATGCGTCAGAATGCGATCCACAAAACTCCATCCTGTCTTGCTCAGTTTCTCCTCACCCTTGGCATCCCAGAACAGATTCTTTCCGTTTTCGCTCACGGAAACATTGGTGTGCATCCCGCTGCCATTCACGCCCACCACCGGCTTCGGCAGGAAAGACGCAGTCAATCCCATGTTGGTCGCAACCTGCCGGCAGATCAACTTATAGAGCTGAATCTGGTCCGCCGCCGCCACCACTTCGCCGTATCCATAATTGATTTCAAACTGCGACGGCGCAACTTCCGGGTGATCCTTCTCATTCTGGAATCCCATCGCCCGCTGCACTTCCGCCGTGGTATCGATAAACGTCCGCAGCGGATCCCCCGGCAGCGAGTGATAATATCCGCCCGTGTTCACATATTCGAACTTGCCAGTCTCGTAGTATGTGCGCTCCGCGTCCGCGCCCTGAAAGAGAAACCCCTCAATCTCATTCGCCGCGTTCAATGTGTATTTCTTTTTGTTGTAGAGATCGCTCGCAAAACTCTTCAGCACGCCGCGGATATCGGCGGAATAAGGCGCCCCTCCCTTATCGATTACTTCGCCAAACACTAGCACCTTGCCCGACCCAAATACATCTGCCGGCGCCCAATAAAACGCCGACCAATCGATCCCCAGCCGCAGATCGCTCTCCCGTTGCGCCGTAAACCCGCGAATCGAAGATCCGTCAAACGTCAGATTGTCCCAGCTGTTGATCAAAAACTTCTTATCGTAGTCCAGCATGTGCAGCCGGCCTTCCAGGTCGCTGAACATCACGGTCACAGCCTTGATTCGCTTCTCTTCCGCCAGATATTTCAGCCGGTGCTCCTGGATCTTATCCATCGGAACCCGGTTCCGCCGCTGCTCCTTCGCCTCCAGATTCAATTCTTCGAGTTCGTCGTAGGTAAGAGCCAGAAAATTGCGCAGTTCAGTGGACATGGATGGTCTTCATTCTCCTGATTTGTTTTTCTTCAGTAATTCTTCGCGAAACAACGTCACCGGTTTGTGGCGTATTTGGAATGCCGGAAGTGTACCGGAAAGAATAACGCGACTGGATGGTGCCGACAATCGAAAAAGCTGATGCAAGGCAGAAAAGAGATTTATTGAAGTCGCTGGCGTGAGGATTCTTAGTAAACGCCCTTCTTCGAAGCGCTGGTTACGTCGATTAACTTCCGCCAACCATTCCGATTCAGGCGAACCCGGTCTCCCGTGGAGAGGAGAGCCCAACCTTCCGCTTGTCCGTCCCTGTGGATCTC
This sequence comes from uncultured Acidobacteriaceae bacterium, assembly GCA_963833875.1. Classification (GTDB taxonomy): domain Bacteria; phylum Acidobacteriota; class Terriglobia; order Terriglobales; family Acidobacteriaceae; genus Sulfotelmatobacter. The sequence continues at coordinate 2,403,563 of CAWHZM010000004.1, read as the reverse complement.
GCGCACATAGTCGAGGTTTACGATCGCCGACCGGTGCAGTCGAATGAACTTCCTCGGATCCAATTTCGTTTCAAGCGCCCGAATACTCTCCCGGAGTAAGTGCCGCTTGCCGCCAGCGTGCAGACATACGTAATAATCGGCGGCTTCGATCCATTCGATATCACTCACCGACACCACCGAAGCGGTGTTTCCACTTCTGGTCAGGAATCGCTGTGGCCGCTCAGGTTGGGACGCTACCTGCCGTAATGCCTCTACAGCAGAAGAGATTTGCTCACGCGCCGCAAATGCTTCTTGCAACCGAACTCGTTCCTTGACTCTGGTCAAAGTCTGCGCCAGCCGTTTCCTCTCAATCGGCTTTACCAGGTAGTCCAGCGCATGCACCTCGAACGCGTTCACCGCATGCTCGTTGTGAGCGGTAACAAACACCGTGATCGGCATATTGGCTGGCCCAATCTCTTCGATTACCTCAAAGCCATCTCGGCCAGGCATTTGAATATCAAGAAAAAGCAGATCGGTTTTCGCTGTTCTTAGCGACTTCACCACTTCGCTGCCATTTCGGCACTCGGCAACAATATCAATGTCCGGATCCGGTGCGAGCAGCATCTTCAGGCGCTCGCGGGCCAGTGGTTCGTCATCGGCGATCATCGTTCTCAAGGTCACGATGTCGCCTTCTCATACGGGATCGTAATCGAGACCTGAAACCCACCCGACTCTGCTTGGAAGGCGCGGAACTCGTAGTCATTCTGGTAGAAGTGAGCCAGCCGTTCCTTTGTGTTGCTAAGGCCGAGCCCAAAGCCGCCAGCGGACCTTCCCGCCATTCCCGGACCGCTGTCACGCACTTGCAAACGCATGCGAGTCCCAACTCGCTGGGCGGAAGTTTCAATCCAGCCACTTTCTTCGCTGTGCGCGATTCCGTGTCGAATCGCATTTTCGAGAATGGGTTGCAATAGAAAGCAAGGTACCAGGCCATCCAGCGTGTTGGGATCGAGATTGATGTCCACCCGAAGGCGGTCGGCAAAGCGCACCTGCTCAATGGCCAGGTAGCTCTCCAGAAGTTCCAACTCTTGCCCCAGTGGAATCTTGCTGGGAGTGTTCCTCTGCAGCACCAGCTTCAGTACAGTATTCAGGTGCTCCAGGGTTTCGAGAGCCTCTTCTCGGCGGCCAAGTTCGACCAAAGTGGTGACCGCATTAAGAGTGTTGAAAAGAAAGTGCGGCTCAAGTTGCATCTGCAGGGCTCGCAGGTGAGCGCTCGACAACTGCCGCTCTAATTCCAAAGAGCGCATCGAATCGCGCTGCGCCCCCAATTGCGTATTCACCGCGGCACAGGCGAGCCAGCACAGGCCGTACAGGAGAAGTTCCATGCCGAAGCGCGGGAGGCAGAAGATATCCAACCCTTGATACTCAGCCCTCACTGCTTCGGGACCGAGTCTGGCGATCGACTGAGTTACCGCCAGCAGGAAGCCAAGATGAAGCGTTATTACTCCAACGGCAATCAGTGCATGCACGACCAGGGTACGAGACGATACTTTCAAAGCAGATGGCCAGCGGCTGGTTGATCGCCATAACAGATAGACGACGACGGCCCACCAAAACCAGAGCGCGCAGCCGTACGCCATCGAGAATCCCCACGACAGAAAGGACTGAATCCCTCCGGCTCGAGCATGGCACTCAATTGCGGTTGCCACGGCCAGGAGCGCGGCCATGGTAAGAGGAATCATTCTTGCCCGCGGCAATAGTTCACCCGATGGCGTCTTGGCATGCACCATGGCTCCGGACAAATTGTCGCAATCAGGAATCACGCACCCTACCGGAACGCAGCTACGTTAATCGTACATCCAGCACACTGACCGCCATAATAATCTTTACTGGCTTTTTCCGCTGCTGCGCGCATTTGCACGGCCCCCGCGTGCGATCCGACCCGATCCAACACTCGAGAATATGCCAATTCTGCCGCGAAGTACTTGGGATTCTTCTGCCCGAGCGCATGATCCAGGATTGTGAGCCCGGTTTCCATATCTGCCAAGGCGCTCTTAAGATCCCCAGCCTCCGCGTACGCTCTCCCCTGCAACATGTGTTCCCAACCGGTGAGCCAATGTCGCTCGCCGCGGGATCGCTCCACCAGTTCCAACGCCTGTTGATAGGCCGCTACGGCTGCGGGACCATCGTGCTCCGCCATGGCTAGCCATCCCTGGATTTCAAAGAAAAAAGCCTTATCGTCATCAGTGAAATCGGCCGAAGCCTTCGCCTCGTTAGCTGCCTCTTGCAAGTACTGGTGCGCTTCGCGGATTCGATTTCGCCTGAGAGCGAGTTCCGCCAGGCGTGTCATGGATAGCGCGGTTCCCGTATGGTCGCCGATCCCTTCGTAAAGATGAAGAGCCTTTTGCCACATCGTCGCAGCAACTTCATGCTGCCCCAACTGGCTATAGAACCCCGCGTAGCTTTCCAGAGCCGAAGCGTAATCCTGCGGGTGGTTGCGGTCGTGCTCGAGAACCTGCAGTGCATGCTCAAAAGCGAGTTGGGCATTGGCCAAATCTCCCGCTCCTTGGCAAGCCACTGCGAGGATAATGTACCCCTTGCCTAGCTCATTGCCACTCAGTTGGCCAGAATCAATCGCGGCTTTCGCAGCTTTGGCCGCCGTCTCGAAACTTCCGCCGTTCTCGAGCACCAGGGCATCATGAAGAACTGCCTGCGGATTGACCTGCCCAAAGGCCAGCGTGCACAGCAGCAACAGAGTAATCAAGGTCCGGCGCAGATGTCTCATGCCCCTACTCTGGGCATGAAGTGCCGCTCAAGCCACCGAAAATCCGGCACCTCTGCGATTTCTGCAGGAAGGGTCCAACTCTGTGCAGAGAGCGAACCTCGGTGCGACCGCTTGGTCGGCAAACCGGAGGTTATGGTTAAGAAAAGGTTACCGCGACCCGGGACCGCAGGTTGAACGTTGGAGTCCTATTCCAAACGACAGAGGTAACGCGCCAATCACTTCTCCGAGTCGCGTATTAGCACCACATCCGCTTCGCGGTGGCCGCGAATGATGGCGAGTTGTTTGCCATCGAAGGAAAAGTCGAAGTCGCGGATGAACTCAGACTTGAAGTCGGTGAGCAATTTCCCCGCTGATCCGTCAAGATTCTGCAGCCAGAGATTATCGGTCTGGCCGTCGCGCACCGGATAAATGATGCCCTTGCCGTCGCGCGTGAACAAAATTGGCCCGTCGCCGAACATCGTGCCGTATTCAGCGCGGGGCCGTTCAAACTCCACCATTCGGATCGGCTGACTGAAATCCGGGGATAACAGCCCCAGCTTCTCCTTCGGGTCCGCCACATGCGCGGTGACGATCGCTACCAGCTTTCCATCCGGAGAAACCGTGTTGCGCCCGAAATCCGGGTAGCCCGGGAACTGTTGAGAAGCACCGCCGTCCATGGGAACTTTGTCTAGCTTCGCGTTCGCATCCGAGTAGAACACACTCTTGGAGTCGGCCGAACAGGTCGGCATGTAGTCGAACTTCCCGCTCGTAAGCTCCTTCACGTTTCCCCCATCCTCATCCGCCCGGTAAATGTGCGCCTCGATTTTGCTCGATGCCAATGCCATGAAGACGAGATGCCCATCGGGGCAGGATTGCGCGAACCCAGGGAAACGGATCTGCGAAAATAACGGAGCTTTTGCGCCTGAGTCTGGATTGAGCAGCGTCACTCCCGTGTTAGCGACAGACATCAGCAGCTGACCATCGCGGCTCCAGCCGACTTCATAGCTAGGCGAACCCTCCATCGCAATCTGCCGGGCCTGCGCACCACTGGCGTCGGCAGGCATCACGTAGACATTGTTGTGCGTCAGCCTCTCCACTGCTGCTACGGTGCGGCCGTCCTCTGCCAGGCTGAGATCGATATAAGTGTTGGTATCGCGTGTCACCGCTGAAATTTTGCCCGAGGGATAAGCCACATGCACGATCTGAACCTGGCTGGAGAAAAGCGGGACGCCCAACGCCAGCAACCCGCTGCCATCGGGTAGCCAGACTGGCCTCGAAAAGAACAGTTCCTTCGAAATCAGGAAATCATTGCGCTTCCCGCTCTCGGCGTCGAACGCGGCCATTCCGCCCAGTGCATTATCCGGCTGCGAAAGCGTCATGACGATGGTTTTGCCATTCGGCGACCATGCCAGATCGAATTGCGCTTCACTCAGCGGTCCAGTGGCGATGATCCTTTCATCGCTCCCTTCCGCCGACCGGACGATGATTCGGTACTCCCCGACCTTCGGATTGTTCGCGAGCAGATAGGCGAACTTCTTGCCGTCCGCCGAGAGCGCAATGTTGGAGTCAATGTCGGTCACCAGTTTCTGTGGCGTGCCGCCCAGCACCGGAGCCCGGTACAAAAATTTCAGCGAGTTGCTGCCCGGCTCCAGGCGGACGAAATACAAGTAGTTCCCGTCGGGCGAAAACCGCAGTCCAACGTATTTGAACGGGCCCGGCGCGACCACCTGAGTAGTGCTGTTCGTGGGAATGTTCTGCAGCAACAGGCTCTGCTGTCCGCCATCATCCATCACGTGCAACAGATACTTGCCGTCGGGCGAAATAGCCACCAGCGTGGCTTTGCCGCTCTGGGTCGCCTTGCTGATGGAGATGTTTTGGAACGGCGCCGGTTTGCTGCGCGAAAACAAGGCGTAGATTCCATACGCGGCGGCCACAACCAGGGCAAGCGCAGCCAGGCCACCAATGCCGAATCCCAGCTTATGTTGTTTCGCGACCGCGACTACTGCGGAACTGCTCGCAGCGTGCACGCCGCTGGAAGCACCCGCACCCGAACGAATGCCCGAACCGGCGTCCGAACTGGCGTCCGAACCGACGACCGGTATTTGCCGGCTGGAATCAGTGTCACGTTTCAGACGCATTAACTCCGACCGCATCTCCCGGGCGCTTTGGTAACGCAGCTCGCAGTCTTTTTCCAGCGCGCGATTGATAATGTCCTCAAATTTCGAGGGCAGGTCGGGATTAAGACGAGTGGCGGGGACTGGAGCCTTCTCCAGAATCGAATTAAAGATGACGGCGGAGGTCTCTCCGCGGAAGGGCAGAGTTCCGGTCGCCATCTCATAAAGTACGGCACCGAATGAGAACAGGTCGCTGCGGCCGTCCAGTTCTTTGCCCTTGGTTTGTTCGGGGGACATGTAGGCGACGGTGCCGAGAGTAGAACCGGGGCTGGTCAGGTGGGCTTCGTCTAGCGTTCCCGTCATGGTGTTGGCAGACCCCACCTGACTCGAAGATGAGTTAGCCAGGGTTACCTTGGCGAGGCCGAAATCGAGAATCTTTGCGTGCCCGCGTTCGGTGATGAAGATATTCGCCGGCTTGATGTCACGATGAACAATGCCTTTGGTATGGGCGGCATCGAGGGCATCGGCGATCTCGATGGCGAGCGACAAGATGGTCTCGGTTTCCATCGGACGACCGCCGATCTTATGTTTCAGAGTAACGCCTTCGAGAAACTCCATGGCGATAAACGCCTGGCTATCCTGCTCGCCGATGTCATAGATCGTGCAGATATTGGGATGGTTGAGCGCGGACGCCGCCTGCGCTTCGCGCTGAAAGCGGGCGAGAGCCTGCTGGTCGCGGGAAACATCTTCGGGAAGAAACTTAAGAGCGACGAACCGATGCAGGCGAGTGTCTTGCGCTTTGTAGACCACGCCCATACCGCCGCCGCCAATTTTGTCGACGATTTGATAGTGGGAAATGATCCGGTCGATCATGAGCGAGGTGTTCACTTTCGAGTCGATCCATCTTATGGAGGAGAAAGTCCTTAGTCAATAAAAGGGCCGGAGAAGGGCTGGGCTGCGTTTACATCCGATTTTCGACCAACCGGAAGTTATGTCTAAGAAAAATTCACCGCAATCGAGGAGCCGCGCGTTGAACGTCCGCAACGCTCCCAACCACGGTAATGATTGTGTAGACTGCGCCCTTAACGCAATCCCATCCCCTGTCCCGGCATCAACCGAATAATCACCCCAAGTGCGGTCAGCACGGCCAGAAAATAAATAGTCGTAGTCCGGCTCGGCTGTGCCGGAAAATGTCCAGCGAAAAAAACCTGATAACCCGCGCCCAGCGCAACCAAAAAGAACATGTTCTCCCCCAGCACCAGCCACAAAGCCAAACACGCGGTCAGCAGAACAATGCGCTCCATTTTGCTCAGCGCCAGCACCGCCTGCCCGCCATCCAGCACCCACACCGGAATCAGGTTCAGGAGGTTCAGCACCGCGCCAATTCGCGCTAGCGCGCCCCACAGAGGATTTCCCGTTTGCCAAAACAGAATTGCGCACGCCAGCGCCACGAAAAACCCTGCCAGCGGCCCCGCCAGGCTGATTGCCGCGCGCGTCTCCAAAGGCACGCCCAGAGCCTGCCACTTGACGTAAGCTCCCAGCCCCGGTAAAAACACCGGCATCTCCGCCGGAAGCCCACGCCGCTTGATATCGATGAAGTGCCCCATCTCATGCAGCAGGATCAGCACCGCAAACCCGATGCCGAACTTCATCCCAAACGCCGCCCAATAAATCCCGATGAACGCCACAAAGCTCAGCAGAAATTTCAGTTTGAACAAGGCCAGCAGCACGGTCTTGGCCTTGGCCAGCAGAATCGCAATCGGACCCACGGGCCCCAGTCGCTTTGCCCACTTGTTTTCCGTCGACTGCGGTTGCTGCGAATCGTTTGCGGCAGCCTTCAGTTGGCTGGCGTGCTGCTGGATCCAATCATGTTGCTTCGAGGTTCGTGGCAAGAGTTGAAGTCCCGCCAGCCATCGCTCTCGCGCCCGGAGCGGCTCCCCGTTGCTCTCAAGCGCTCTCGCTTCCGCCGCCAGGCGTTCGAGTTCCGCGGAATGAACCAGCGCATGGCACTTTTCGCAGACCAGCGCCCCCGGCGCTAATTCGCCGGTACAGCGGCTGCAATTTCGAATCACTTGTGGGCTAATTGAGGACACACCTGTTTGATAGTACGCTCTGCTACTTCGATCCATCTCAAGCCCTCCGCTCGATTGATAAAGCGCGCCTCTTCGAGTGCGGGGTGATTCGCAGATGCTAAGGGCTCTTGGACGCCTGCCACTAACTCTCGGACCAACAAACACCCGGCTACTAACCAACGCCCGGGGACGGCCAATAAAAGCCGGTACAATCGTGGAAGAGCGGCCCTTCAGGGCCGCGTAGTCGTCCTGAAATCGTGTGGGCTTCAGCCCCGGTGTCGCCGCGTCCCCGCACCGCGTCATGTTCGTCAGAAAAAACGAAATGCGGCGCTTAAGTCGAGCTTGCGAACGGTCCATCCAGAGCCGGCAATTTCCGCCCCGTGATTTGCCACGCAATCCGAATTCCTATGAGAAGAATGAACAATCCAAGCAGCCCGTGCACCGGACTCGTCAACTCCAGAAATGGCGAAGCCAATCCCAGCAATGCGAGGGATACCAGCATCTTGCCCTTATTCGGGCTCGGCCGCTCCGCTGCCGGCGCTTCCGGCCGCCGTCCCGACTCGTTCTCCAGTTGACGCTGTTCCTCAGCCAGCTTTTGTTGCTGCGAGGCGTTTTGATGATGCTGGCTCGCATAATGAATCCAGATGGGAATCGCGGCCATTGATACCGCCGCATAAGTGAGCAATGCCGCCGCGATCTGATATCGCCGCCCACCCTGGCCGTTCGATCCCTTCATCATCGCCTTGCCTACCATCCATCCCACGGCCAGCGAAATATAGCCAATGATGATGTCCGTCGCGATTTCAAATCCCGCATACAGAATCAATCCCGCAACTGCCGCCCCGGCGCCGTAAAGAAGCCCGCGCACATAATTAGCATGGGTATACTTGGGCAGCTCACTTATGGCTCTCTCCGCGCACGCGCCGCAGGCCATAGCGCCGTTCAGCCGATAATAACGATTGGCAATCGGCCGCTGGCAGAATTGACAGCGGTCGTTTCCCGGCGACCCAATATACTCAGCCGTTCCAAACTGCGGAATCGAATTGCCCGAATCGCCATTGTTCATGGCCCGGAACCATAACACATTGTCTTGAAACGGGGAAGCGGTAGCGTGCTAACCTCTGCAATGAACTGGTGCGCGACTACTGTCTAACTATCCGTGGTAGTTGCAGCCGACCTGTGGGAATCTGATCGCGTGGAGGAGAGAAAACACCAGCGAACTTTACTCTTCACGGCCCTCCCCACCCCCACCACTACGCCCTCGGCCTGCTGTTCCGTCTGCAAGCGACGCTTCGAACTCACGCCGAAGCCGGGGGAGCACGCCGATGACGTGATTCTGCGTATGCGAGAAGAGTTCGAGGGCCACAACTGCAACGAACCTTCCAAAAAGCAACTCTAGAACAATTCTAGTAACGCACCGGCATGACACCACCATGCAGCCCAGCTAAGTGTAAAATTCACGGCTGCGCGTAATAGCCCGGTGCGTGCTCGCACCTTGTCTCCTGGCTTGTCGACTTTTACTTCAATCGCATGATACTCATTGGGATGATCTGGGCGCGCCGATTCGAAGGAGAGCACATAGTAAGCTTGCGCATCCGAAACCGCCGCGGCGATCTCTTGAGTGAGATCGTTGCTTGAGTTGAGCACTCGCCCTCCGCTTTGCACCGCCAGCACTTGCAAACTCAAGTTGGCGGCCTGGGACCGGTCGGGCCGGCTTACGCCTTTCAGAAACTCCTCGTAGTAGGAGATCCGTACCCCAGCTGCATCGGCCAATCCCAGCGGGTCCACACTGTAAAGCGTGATGTCGGCCAGTCGAAGTTGCGTCGAAAGATCAACAATCGAAGTAAAGAAATGCTCCTGATCCTTACGCGTCGGCTCGATCGCAGGCCCGGTAAGGAGCGGCCAGCCCGGACTGAACCACACCATCAACTTCCTGCCCGGACGCGTTTTCTCGAAAGCCCCCAGTTGACTCAGAGTCTTCAGCGACATTCCAAAACGCTCGGCCGCGCCATAAATTCCCTGCGACCGGTTGATCGACCGGATCCCGGTTTCGTACTTGTCGTACAACGCCGCCAGGGCATTTCCATCCCGCGAGAACCCGTTCTGCATCTCCGCGCCCCGGTCGGTAAAAAACACCAGCGAGGTCGGCTCTGCCAATTTACCGCCGTTCTGCAGCAGGAACCTCTTCAGTTCATTCCGCTCGTAACTCACGGTCTGGAACCCAACGTTCACCGCATCCACCACCAGCACCACCTCAACCGTCGGACTTCCCGTCGCGCCCGCGTCTACGGCGTGAAACGTCACAATATTCTGCGCTCGTTTATCGTCCAGAACGGTGAAGTCTTCCTTCTGCAGCCCGCGCGTCGGCTGGCCCGACTTATCGTTCACCTGTACATTGATCTGGATCAATCTATCTGGAGCCGCTGGACCCTTTTCCGGTTCCGTGGGACGAGGTTGAAGTTGCGGCTGCGGTGGTTGGTTTGTCTGAGACTGACTGTTCGAGGCTGGACTGTTCTGGGCTGGACTGCTCTGGATTGGATCGTTCTGGGTTTGATTCGTCTGCCCCAACGAGGCAGAGAGCAGCAACGGCAAGGCAAGCAACCGCCAAAGCCCACGACTCACGCCGACTTACCTCTTTTTGAAATGTCTTGCTAAAAGCTACTGAAAAATTAGTGCCCGTCTACTGCCGATGCGTCGAAGCCCCCGCCGCGATCTCGCGCAGCGTGCTCACAAACTCAGCCGCCGCATTCGGATCGGACAAAGCCTCCAGCCGCACCGTCGCCGAAAACTGAGGAGACTCCGGACGAAACCGGACCTGCAAGAATTCCTGCCTCCGCGCCGACATCAACGCGTTCAACTCCGCCGAAGGATCCTGCTTCCAGTGCGTGCGTGTGGTCAGAATCACTGGCCCTGGTTCGTAAACCTCCCACTGCCGGTCATCATTCTTGCGCGACGAGATTCCCCGATTATGCGCGCTCCACCGATGCCGCATCACTTCCAGATAAAAGCTTGGCGACCCGCCCAGATCCGCCTCGAACGTCAAGGTTTCATCCTGCTTGCGCCAGCAACTCATCGCCCAGCCAATCGGCAGTGGCCGCGGACGGAAGCGCATAATCACGCTGGCATTTTCAAACCAATGGGAAGGGAAGTGCAACCGGGCTTGCAGCCGTGAAGTGCCCATCCAGTGGGATTCCAGAATGCGCCCCTTGCCTGCGCACGCCGTTTGTACCCAGCGCAGCGCCGCCGTGCCCTTTTTTCGATTGTAATGAGCAAACACCAGGAACCACAGCCCAAGGGCGGCCACCGAGGCGACAACGTCGATTAGCAGAAGGCGGAGCACTTCGCATCCTCTGATGCAAATGTTACGTCGCGGGTTGCGGAAGAAGCAAGTGGTCAATTTTCTCCCTTCGCACGCAAGTGCAGCCCTCACCCACCTCTGTGGAAAAGCCGGAGTAAACCCCTCGTTCAATGCCGCTCCCAGCCCGGCACACGGCTTCCCCTCCCGCTACAATGGCCCGTGGCCTATACCGTTCGCGACTTCCAGACCGACGATTTCGACGCCCTCTGGCGCATCGATCAATCCTGCTTTCCCGCCGGAATTTCCTACTCCCGCGCCGAACTCCGCTTCTACATGCGCCGCCCTGCCGCCTTCACCCTGGTCGCTATTCAGTCCAACCAGGAATCAGGAGAACCTATAATCCGAAAGCCCAAAGTCGCCGCACCCAGTGACATCGACATCGCCGGCTTCATCGTCGCCGAGTGTGCCTCCCGCGGACGAGGCCACATCATCACCATCGACGTGGTCACCCCCGCCCGCCGCTTCGGCGTCGGATCCCTCCTGCTCGAAGCCGCCGAAATCCACCTCCGCGCGGAGCATTGCCATATCGTCGAACTTGAAACCGCTGTCGACAACGTTTCCGCTCTATCCTTCTACAAACGCCACGGCTACAGCGTTACCAAGACTTTCCCCCGCTACTACTCCAACGGCGTCGACGCTCTGGTGCTCGAGAAAAACCTGATCTAATTTCCTCGGCGACCTCGGCGACCACTGCGGTGAATGGGCCGCCGCTCCGCTTCAATTTGCACTTTCCCCCTACACCAATTACCTTGCCAAGATCAACAAGAAGATTATGCCGACCAAAGCCGCCATCCAGGGCGAGCGCGGATCCTTCAGCCACGAAGCCGCCGAGCAAATGCTGCCCCGCTGCCAGGTCATTCCCTGCGCCCGCTCTGCCGAAGTATTTGACCGCGTCGAAAACGGCTCGGCCCAGGCCGCCGTCATCCCTATCGAAAACTCTCTCGCCGGAACCGTCGCCGAACACGCCGATCTTCTTGTAGCCCGCGACGTCTTCATCCAGGCCGAGTTCCGCCTGCGCATCGTGCACAATCTGATCGCCGCACCCGGAGTAAAGCTCAGCGCCATCCGCCGCGCCTTCTCCCATCCCGTCGCCCTCGACCAGTGCCGCGACTTCTTTCGCCATCATCCGCAGATCGAGCCGGTTCCTTTTTATGACACCGCCGGCAGCGTCAAGCACGTCATCGCAGAAAACTTGCTCGCCGCCGCCGGCATCGCCGGACGCCACGCCGCCCGCGAGTACTCCGGAAAAATCCTCCAAGTCGGCATCGAGGACGACAAGCGCAACTTCACCCGATTTGTGCTGATCCGAAAATTACCGGCTCTAAAGTCGAAAGCCAAAGCAGCCAAGGGAAGCGACGCGGGTCAACCCCGCTACCACCGCCTGATCCCGCCCGGGGCAAACAAGACCTCAATCGCCTACAAAGTAAGGAACCAGCCCGGCGCGCTCTTCAAGTCGCTCAGCGTCTTCGCCCTGCGCGACATCAGCCTGAGCAAAATCGAATCCCGCCCCCTCCGCGGACGCCCCTGGGAATACGTCTTCTACGTCGACTTCCTCCGCGGCGACGACGAACCCGCCCGCAACGCCCTCCGCCACCTGGGTGAGGTCGCAGAATTTGTGAAGGTCCTGGGAATTTATCCCGCAGTCTAATCCGCTGCTACTGAATCGCAACAAAAGCTGACTATGAGCGCTCGATTCTGCGTAATCGTTCTTGGCAAGGCCATGGATTCGTGGGGTCGGCCTTGGAAGTAGCGCGTACTTTCGACGCCGATTTAATGATTGACGTTATTAACGGTGGTCGTTAAACTTACAGCAGTGATCAGGACCTTCGCGGACAAGAGCACGAAGGAATTTTGGGATACGGGCGTCAGCCAGGGGATGCCTCCGGCCAGTCTGCGGAAGGTAGCGAAGCAGAAGTTGGCGATGCTCCACGCAGCCGCAAGATTGGACGACCTGCGGCTGCCTCCCGGGAATAAGTTGGAGGTGCTGCGCCCTGATCGAGCAGGCCAGCACAGTATCCGGATCAATGATCAGTTTCGCATATGTTTCGTGTGGCGCGAAAGCGACGCCTTTGACGTCGAGATAACGGACTACCACTGACCTTTTTTATAGAAAGGGCAATTATGAGCATAAAAAATGAAGGTCCCGCCGGTTGGGCGGTGCATCCGGGAGAAATCCTTCGGGAGGAGTTTCTGGAGCCGATGGGGATCTCGGCCTATCGACTGGCGGTGGAGTTGCACGTTTCTCCTCCCACCGTGAACGACATTGTACGGGAGAAGCGCGGGATCACCCCCGAGATGGCCGCTCGTTTGGCGAAATACTTCGGAAACTCCGAGCACTTCTGGCTAAATCTGCAGGCCGCCTTCGCGCTTCACCAGGTAAGGCGGAAATATCGCAAGGAACTCAATGCCATAAGGGCCGTTCAGGTGAGTTGAAAGCGCCGCCCTACTTTCGAGCGATTTTCCTGGGAAAAGGTAGAGGTGCGAGAGTTTTGTGCCGAAAGGATTCGGGAACGTCCCGTCTGGACCCTGCCCTCCCCAAGACCTCTAAAGGCGATGAAGGTATACAAGTAATTTAGGTTGAGAAAAGGTAAGCTGAAGACGTAACGCGACGAACTCTGACCCCTGGTAATTTCGAGACGGCAGTCGAGGCCCTGCCGGACAAGTCAACGCAGTAAGCGAAAAATGAGAATCTCAGGTGAAATCGATTTTCCTCCAGAGACGGGCGGGTTTGTGTACATCTTCTACTTTGTAAACGATAACGTTAAAATTCCTTTCTACGCAGGAGAAGCACTTTCCTTTCACGCCCGCATGACGGACTACATTCGTAAGCAATTTTCTTGCACCACAGACTTTAATGTAGGTACCGCAGCCGAATATCTTCGAAGCAAAGGGCGCCCCGTAAAAGTGCGTTACTGGCAAGCTAAGAACAGGAAGTGGGAAGAAACGCAGGAGATTCTTGAACTACGAGGAAAGGGCTATCCTCTCCTCAACAAACAACTTGGCTACAGATACCGGACAGCCAACCGAATGCAACAACAATCTAGGATTCACGCGTTCGTCGATACGGTTTTCCTTCTGCTACATCGAGGCGAGGAAGGATGGGCGAACCCTGTGTTTTAGCGCGAGGGGTTTTTCTTCTCCGACTCGGCCCCGCCTCAAACTGAACCCGCCACGCCACCTCGCACACTCTCCTGTTGAGATTCTTATATGGCGGAACTGAACCGCTCCCGACGGGACCCTGCTGAGCCGAAGCCGCTGGGCGACCGCTCAGCTTTTTCCACCGCCTCACTGTGACATCCAACCTTGCCCTCGCCGGCAAATCGCGCGATCATGGCCGAAGCGGACGCACCGCGCAGAGCCGCATCGTGCACCCGTTAAGTTCATTGTTTCCTGGATTTTAGTTCTAAGATCTTTGGCCTCAGGATTTTGCCAGGGTGGCCGCGCAAAACCCGCGCCCAGCAAGACTTTCAGAAAAAGAGGGGGTGGGGGGACACCCCAGATTTTCGGTCACTCCTCCGCAAGCCGGGCGTGCTCGCCGAAGTTTATTTTGGGCGGAAATTCACGGAATAACGAAGGGCCAGCGCGGCGATCGACGCAGATTCCTCGCGCCAGAAACAAGGCGCTCGGAATGACAACCGTCTGTAGGACGCCGCTTGTACGAGCCAAAAAAATGCCAGCCCCGAAGGACTGGCATTTTAGTAACTGATTCGCAGAAGCCCTTTAGGCTTGCGCGAATGCCTTCTCGTGCACTTCCGGTGTTGGCGTCAGCAACTTTGAAGCAGCAGATTCCGTCACTTCCGGCAGCGAGACCCGCAACGCTTCCTCGATGGTTTTCACGTAATGAACTTTGAGGTTGTCGAGTTGTTCTTTAGTCAAGTCTTCCTCAACGTTCATTTTGTTTTCCGCGGGCAGAATCACGTCGGTGACTCCGGCTCGTTTGGCGGCGAGTACCTTTTCTTTAATGCCGCCAACCGGAAGCACGTTGCCACTCAGAGTGATTTCGCCCGTCATCGCCAGCAGCGGACGGATGCGATGTCCCGTAAGCAGCGAGACCAGCGTAGTTGCCATAGTCACGCCCGCCGACGGACCATCCTTCGGGATCGCTCCCGCCGGCACGTGCATGTGAATGTCGTGATCGGCGAAGAAGTTTTCCGCGATGCCCAGCTGCGCGGCGTTCGAGCGCACCCATGTGAGAGCGGCTTGCATGGATTCCTGCATGACCTGGCCGATTTGGCCGGTCATGGTGAATCCACCTTTGCCCTTCATGGCGTTGGCTTCGACGAAGAGTACATCGCCGCCCGAAGGAGTCCAGGCCAGGCCCACAGCCACTCCGGGACGTTCGGTGCGTTCTTCAATCTCGCCTTCGGTGCGAATTTTGATGCCGCCCAGAAATTCCTGAATGATTTCCTGGGTGACGACCAGTTTCTCGGTTTTGCCCTCGGCCAGGCGCCGCGCTTGTTTGCGGCAGATGGTTCCAATGGTTCGTTCGAGGCTGCGAACACCGGCTTCGCGGGTGTAGTGACGAATCACGTAGCGCAAAGCTTCGTCGGGGAACTCGATCTGTTCGGCGGTGATGCCGTTCTCTTCCACCTGACGCGGAACCAGGTAACGGCGAGCGATGTGGAGCTTCTCTTCCTCGCTGTAGCCTTGCAGTTCGATGATCTCCATGCGATCGCGCAACGGCTCGGCAATTGGGTCGAGCATGTTTGCAGTGGTGATAAAGAGCACCTTCGACAAGTCGAACGTCACGTCGAGATAGTTGTCGCGAAAGCTGGCGTTCTGTTCGGGATCGAGCGCTTCGAGCAGAGCCGAACCGGGATCGCCGCGGAAGTCGCGTCCGACTTTGTCGATCTCGTCAAGCATAAAGACGGGATCTTTGGTCTCGGCCCGGCGAATGCCCTGAATGATTTGTCCGGGCAACGCGCCGATGTAGGTTCGGCGATGGCCGCGGATTTCGGCTTCATCGTGCACGCCCCCGAGCGACAGACGAACGAACTTACGTCCCAGCGCACGCGCGATCGATTTACCCAGCGAGGTTTTGCCGACACCGGGAGGTCCGACGAAGCACAGAATTGGACCTTTCATATTCGGCTTCAATCGGCGAACCGAGAGATAGTCGAGGATGCGGTCTTTTACTTTTTCCAGGTCATAGTGATCGGTATCCAAAATTTCCTTGGCTTTCAGGATCTCGATTTCCTGACCGGAAGTTTTATTCCAGGGCAGAACGGCCAGCCATTCGACATAATTGCGCGTGAGTGAATAGTCGGCAGCCATGGGAGACATGCGCGAGAGGCGGCCCAATTCCTTGAGCGCTTCTTTTTTTACGTCGTCGGGCATGCCGGCTTCGTCGATTTTCTTTTTCAAGTCTTCAACGTCGCGCTGGCCTTCATCCTGCTCGCCCAGTTCTTTTTGAATGGCTTTCATCTGCTCGCGCAGATAGTATTCGCGCTGGGTTTGCTGGACGCGGTCCTGCACTTCGCTTTGAATCTTGTTGCGCAGTTGCTGGACTTCGAGTTCCTTCGCCAGATGCTGGTTGATTTTCTCGAGGCGAACCCGGATGTCGAGGGTCTCGAGCGTGTCCTGCTTGTCGGGCGTCGATAGCGACGGCAAAGAGGATGCGATGAAATCGACCAGACGTCCGGGCTCATCGATGTTCAGAGCGACCGTAGAGAGTTCGTCTGAAAGCGTGGGCGAACCGGCCACGATCTGTTGAAAGAGCGTCAGCACGTTGCGCTGAAGGGCTTCAATCTCAGAGCTGTCGGGCGGAGCGGCTTCCGGAATCGGCGAAACTTTGGCGCGCATGAAAGGCGCGAGTTGCGTGAACTCGGTAAGACGAACCCGCTCCAGACCTTCGGCGAAGACGAAGAGGCTCTGGTTGGGCATTTTCACGACCTTATGAACGATGGCTGAAGTGCCCACCATATAAAGGTCGCTGGGTTGTGGGCTGTCGACGCGCGCTTCGCGCTGCGCGACAACGACAATGGTCTTATCCTCTCCAAGCGAGTTGATAAGCTGAACGGAACTTTCCCTGCCTACGGTAAGGGGCAGGACGGCGTGCGGGAACAAAACCGTGTCTCGCACAGGAAGCACGGGCAATGCCCGCACATCATTGATTTCCCGTTGCTTAGGAAGAGGCTCGGAAAGCGGTTGCTGTGTCATTGGCTCTCCTTGAGTGTAACTCACTCAAGCTTAGATGATGCTGATGTAGAAAGGTTTCAGCCCATCCCCAGCTATTTGGACTTCTGTATTCTATCGACAAGTTTGGACGCGCGACATGATGCCCAAGGTACCGGGGCTAATGCGGAGGCACTCTCTGAAAACTCTGAAAATGCTTGCCACACGGATGGGCAGCGGAGGGAGTCACTTCCACATGGTGAGCGTTTTCACGTTATTGTCTTGCCTTTTGGTTCAGTCGTGAATACCAGGCCGGCGTCGGCAATTTGTTTGATGTATCCGCCATCCAAGGGAAGGTAGGACTCTCCAGCGAATCCGTCGTACCGCAGTTTTCCGCCACGATTCCCAAAGGGAAGATAGCCGTATACTTCGCCTCCCACGTGAGACAGGAAGTAGCCTTCGTTGTCGACGGGAAAAACCCCCTCCGGTTGCAGTGTCCAGAGGAACAGGGAATCTATATCCTGGCAATCGTTGAACAGGCCGATGACGGTCTTGACCTTGCCGGCGCGCACGCCAAAATAGTCGTTGAATTTGTAGTCCGCGGAGGCCCAATCTACCTGAAGGTGCGCTCCGCCCAGTGTTCCGAGTTGGTACATGTGCAACTGGACTCCGGTGCGAAGGCTGTCAGTCAGCGCGTCTGAAAAGCTCACGGCGCCGTCGGTCCAGCGGAAGCTGCCGGAGTCCGATAGCATGGTCAAATAATTGTTGTGGGAAGTGTAGAGGAAGCCCTGGGTGGCAAATCCATGGATCTCGATGCCGTGGAAATTCTGGGCGAAGAGGCTGGGGGCGAGGTCGCACATGAGGCCGACCACGGCGAGCACAACGAGGGCCCACCGCTTTCTGGCTATGGAAATTCTTCGCACAGAATGTGCATCGGCGCTTTCTTAGTTAAGCTTTAACAACGTTCGGCTTTAACACGCGAAATGGTATTGCCGGGTTTCCAATTACCGTTTTCGGTCACGGAGACAACAACTGGCGTGCGGTGCGGGTTGGCTCGCGCGGCCGATGGTGCAAGCAGCACAGAATCCCTGCAACGCCGGGGCAGAACTGACTCATGCGCACGCATGTCTTATTCTTCGGGATATTAAAGGATCTCGCAGGGCGGGGGAGCGACTCGCCAGAGCTGCCCGAGGGCGCAACCGTGGCCGATTTGACGGCCCACTATGCAAAGCAGATTCCGCAGTTGAAGAAACATTTGGAGGCAGCGGCGACGGCGGTGAACCAGGAATATGTTCATTCTACTGAGGTGTTGCAAGAGGGAGACGAGGTAGCGCTGCTTCCGCCGGTGAGTGGAGGGTCTGGAGTTCCCGGACCGGAATCGAAGGGTCGGGTCGCGATAGTCCGGCATGCGATCGATACTGGACTTGAGTTGAGCAGCCTGAAGTGCGGCGACGACGGAGCTGCGGTTGTGTTCGAGGGAGTCGTCCGCAATCAAACGCGTGGCCGCAGGACGCTCTATCTGGAATACGAAGCTTATGAGGAGATGGCGCTGCGGCAGATGAAAAGTTTGGTGCAGCAGGCGGCAGAGCAGTTTCAAATCAGGGATGTCTCGCTGATTCATCGACTGGGTCGATTGCAGATCGGAGAGACCAGCGTTCTGATTGTGGTTGCCTCGGCGCATCGCGCGGCGGCTTTCGATGCTTGCCGGTGGCTTATCGATACGCTGAAGCGAACCGTGCCGATCTGGAAGAAGGAGTATTTCGAGGATGGTGCAGTGTGGGCGGACGGAGAGCCTTTTCCTCTCGATCTTGCCAAGTAAAACCATCAAAGTAAATTCCACGCCTTCGGGCAGCTCGCTCGTGACGGGCGCATCTAAGTGAACGGCTGCCGGCGGACACTGACGAGTGAACCTTGAATGGCTCGAGGATGCGCCGCAGCGCAGCCTGGATTCGGTAAGCTCTCCGCGTATACTTCCTTCTTCGAATGAGAAAAGCTGCACTCCTGATCCTGCTGCTGGCCTGCTGCGCGGCCGCGCAGACGCAACCAGCGCCGGCAAAAAGCCAGCCGCAGGCCGAGCCTCCTTCTTCCACGCTCAAAGTGGACGTAAAGCTGGTGAACGTCTACGTGACCGTGACCAATGCGCAGGGAGGGCCGGTCGCCGGACTTAAGAAAGAGAACTTCAGCGTGAAAGAAGATAATGAGGAGCAGACCATTGCGGTGTTTGACAAAGAATCGGCAGTCCCGCTCTCGATCGCCCTGGCCATCGATACCAGCCTGAGCACGCGGCGGGATTTGCCTTTGGAGCAGGCCTCCGCCAAGCGGTTTGCGCGGGCCATTCTGCGGCCGATCGATTCACTTTCGGTTTTCGGATTCAGCGAGACCGTGCTGCAATCCACGTCCTACACTTCGGATTTGAAGCGCATTGACGACGGAATTGAACATATCCAGTTGGGAGCAGCCACCGCGATGTTCGATGCGATTTATCTGGCCTCGCGTTCGCTCGACCACCGGCAGGGACGGAAAGTGCTGGTCCTGATCACCGACGGCGGCGATACCGTAAGCAAAATGAATTATCAGCAGGCACTACGCGCCGCCGAAGAAGCGGAATGCATCGTCTACAGCATTATCGTCGTTCCCATCGAAGCTAGCGCTGGACGTGAAACTGGAGGCGAACATGCTTTAATCCAGCTTTCAAATGACACCGGGGGCAAGTATTACTACGCGACATCGGTGTCGCAACTCGACGAGGCTTTCCGGCAAATCAGCGACGAACTTCGCACCCAGTATCTGCTGGCTTACTATCCATCGCAACGGCTATCAAACTCCCAGTTCCGGCGGATTCAGGTAAACGTTTCTGGCCCAACCGACGCGGGCACGTACAGGGTTAGACATCGAGCCGGATATTACACCTCGAAGGGTGACTTCTAATTTTAGAGCGCCTGCCCCCAGGTTCGGACCCTCCTACAGCTTATTTCAGAAACGGCAGAACGCAGTTGCATTCAAAGACTCCCCGACAGGAAGTCAATCTGGTTTTGCAGATGGAAATATGTTTTTTAGGATTTTTAGCTGAGATATAAGTCCCGGCTTTCTGATCTATGCCTGCCTAGAATATCTAATAACTCCTTTACTAAAAGGCACATACACATACGCCGGCCGTTGCGCCAAGGGTAGGCGCATAAATTGCACTAACAAAACAATGGGAGCGTGTTCGGGGCACTTGGACAATGTAGGTTTGAACCCAGTGAGCTGCTGAAGTCTTCACCCGCCGACTCCAAAGATTCAAGACAGTCCAGAAAAACCTAATAAATGAAAAATTCCGAAAGGAAGGCTCACGAATGTCGAAGTTGAACTTCTCCCGCCCCTGCGCACGATTTATGGTGTTGGCAACAGCAACCTTATTTGCTGTGCTTTACTTTCTTGGCGCTAGTCGTGCGCAAACGACGGTCGCGCAAGGAAGCATCCAGGGAACTGTGACGGATCCGACGGGAGCGGTTGTCCGTGGGGCGACAGTTATGATTACGCATCAGGCCACAGGTGCGGTCACAAAGACGACTAGCAGTTCTAGTGGAACCTATAACTCCGGGGGTCTGATTCCGGGTAATTACGTGATCCGAGTCGAGGCCAAGGGGTTCAAGACGTCGCAACTCCCTGTGGTCGTGCAGGTGGCGGTAACCGCCTCTGGGAGCGTGAGGCTGGAATTGGGGCAGGAAGCAACAGTGGTCGAGGTGCAAGGAGCCGCGATAACGGTGAACACCGAGCAGGCAACGGTACAAGGGGTGCTGAGCGGAGATCAGATTGACAACTTGCCGGTTAACGGTCGCAACTTCCTTGATCTAGCCCAGCTTGAGCCGGGCGTCCAGATGCAGGACGGAACTACCTTCGATCCCACTAAGGCTGGATACGCCTCGGTTTCGATTAATGGGGTCTTCGGCCGGACGCCTCGCATCGAAGTCGATGGGTTGGACGTTAGCGACGAGACCGTGGGTACGACCACGCAGAATATACCAATGAGCTCGATTCAAGAGTTTAACATTAGTCGTTCTTCGCTCGATCTTTCTACGGAATTGACTGCGTCGGGTGCCATTAACCTCGCCACTCGTTCCGGTACGAATGCTTTTCATGGAGAGGCATTTGGAGCATTTCGTGATCAAGCGGCTGGATTTGCGGCATTTCCGGGCGGTCAGGTCCTTCCCTTTCAACGCAGTCAGTACGGCGGACGTTTCGGCGGCGCGATCATTAAAGACAAGCTCTTCTTTTTTGCAGACAGCGAGCGTACTCTCCAGGCGAGCGTTGATCCGGTCGTAATTGCGGCTCCTTTTAGCGCCCTGTCTGGGGGATTTGCCGCTCCTTTTCACAGCGAATCAACCGAAGGAAAGCTGGACTGGCAGGCCACGAAAGACATTCACGTTTTCTACAAGTTCGCTTACGACAACAATTTTTCCGGCAGCAACGCTTTTGCGGGTGACTATTCGGCATACGCGAACCGCGACAATACTCCGTCGCACGCGGTTGGCGTTGATTGGAACAAAGGGAACTGGTCGCACAGCTTCCGTGCGGGCTATTTGAAGTTCCATAACCTGATCGGCGGGGACACTACGGCCACAGCAAGTCCAACAAACCCATTCCCCTCGATCGAAATGATCTTCGCCGATAACGGCCTTACCACTGGACCAAATTTTCTGGCTCCGCAGCAGACGTATCAAAGCGACAAGCAATTTAAGTATGACGGCAGCAAGGTTTGGGGTAAACACATTCTGCGCTTCGGCGGGGGGGTAAACCGCATTCTGGGTGGCGGATTCGCCAGCTTCATCGCGTTGGGCCCAGAGACTCTAACCGCGGTTAACGGAAATACCACCTTTGGACTTCCATTAACGGGAGCGGGATATCAATGTCCGGATTCGACCGGCGCCACTTGTCCCACGAATCCTGGCGCATATCCTTTCATAGAAGGCGTTTTCGGCAACGGCCAAGGTTACTTTACAGAGAAGCCTCAGTTCAATGCTCCGGCTGGCGGACAAGCGGATACGCGTCTTGAGGCCTATTTAGGCGACTCGTGGAAAATAAAACCGAACTTCACCTTAATCTACGGTTTGAAATATGGACGGGATACGGGACGAACGGACAGCGATTTGGCTCCGATCCCATGCTCCGCGCAAACGTTCTTTACCTGCACTGGGAATTTGCTCGACCAGTTCGGAAACACCCCAGGATTGGGAAATCGCATACGGCAACCTAATGACAATTTTGGCCCTCAGCTGGGTTTCGCATGGGATCCTCTGAAGAATGGGAAAACCGTGATCCGTGCTGGCGCGGGCATCTACTACGAGAATTCGATTTTCAACAACGTGTTGTTTGACCGGCCTCCGAAATTGGCGTCGGGACTTTTCTTCTCGGCCGCCGTGCTCGCTTGCAATCCTGGCGCGGCAAAGGGTAGCGAAGGTATTACGCTGCCCAACGGAAGTCTCCTGAGCTCGGTTGACGGAGCTGATGTGGCCACCCAGTTATGCTTTCAGCCGCTGGGAGCAACCGCGGGGTCATCGACTGTAGCAGGAGCGATTGGCGACTTGCAGACAGCGTATCAACAGGCGGTCAAGGCGGCCGGTCCCGCCGCCAACGGCTCGTACGTCGGAAACACCTTGTCGTTCGATACGGCAGTCAACGATTACGCTGCCTACGATCCAAACTATCGCACGCCACGTTCGTATCAGATGAACATCGGTATACAACGGGAACTCACAAGGGGCGGTGTGCTGTCGGTCGACTTTGTACGCAATGTGAGTCTTCGTTTCCCATTAACGGTGGACGTAAATCACACTGGAGACTCCCGCTACCTGAATAAGGCGGCTGCGCTCAACGCAATCGCAACCACGACAGGCAGCGGTCCCACCGGCTTCGGCTGTGGGGGCGGCACCGATGCGGCTTCGATCAATTGTGCCATTGCCGCCGGCGCCACTATTAATAGCTTTGCTAGCAACGGTCTGGACTCAACCCAGGCGTTTTTGGGGGGAGAAGGAGCTCCTGCAGTTGGATTAACGCCAGCGACGGGCGCAGCGTTCAGCGGAATTAATCCCAACGTGGGAGTGGGGGATGTGGAAGAGTCGATTGGCCGTTCAGTTTATAACGCTCTTCAGAGCGAGTATAAGTACCAAGTCCGAAATCCAATCAGAGGCATCGTCGGGGCGAACTTGCAGGTTGCGTACACGCTGTCGAAATTCGAGGGCAATGGCGGCAACGATCAGAACTTTAGCGCGATCGCGTTTGATGCAAGGAATCCGACTGCTTTCTTTGGACCGACGTCGCTGGATCGTACGCACCAAATTAAATTCGGAACAACGTTTGACATAGCCCATTACGGGCCTAGACTGAGCGTGATCGCCAGCTTCCTATCACCTACGCCGTCGAATCTTTCACTCGATACCAGCGCGCAGACGCAGCCAGCTGGAATTTTTCAGACCGACCTTACGGGAGATGGGACGTTGGGGGATTTGATCAACTCCGCCGGAACCGGGATCGGAAAACCAGGAACCTATATGCGCGAAGTTTCGAGGGGTAGCCTGGACACTGTAATCAATAACTTCAACGCCAATTACGTCGGCAAACTGACCCCGGCTGGTCAAGCGTTGGTAAGTAACGGTCTATTTACCACGGGTCAACTAACAGCGTTAAGCGCCACCATAAACGGCGGCACGCCGTTGAGCACGGAGGCGAATCCCGCCGGGAATCCCTGGTACAAGGATGTCGACTCCGTACTCGCGTGGCCCATTAAGATCCGTGAGAGGTTCACCTTGTTACCTAGCGTATCGTTCTTCAACGTATTCAACTTCTCCAACTTCGGGCAGGTGGGAAGCTTGACGACGCCGCTGGGGGCGCTTACTGGGGGGCCGGGGGCGCCTAACGGCACCATCAACGGCAATGATCCCACTCACAATGTGCTGCGTTCCGGCCTGGGATCCGGCGTATT
This sequence comes from uncultured Acidobacteriaceae bacterium, assembly GCA_963833875.1. Lineage (GTDB taxonomy): Bacteria > Acidobacteriota > Terriglobia > Terriglobales > Acidobacteriaceae > Sulfotelmatobacter. The sequence continues at coordinate 2,380,204 of CAWHZM010000004.1, read as the reverse complement.
CGCGGCTGGTGCCCCTCGACAAGCGGAGTTCGGCCTTAGACTCGACTTCTAAATCGCCATTCGGCAGCATTGCTAGCCGTCAGCCTTCGGGTTGGCGGCTTTATTTTTTGCGCTTAAGGGACCAGTTCGCTTCGCAGATGTTTGGAGAGCTTCTCGATCCGTTTAAGCTTGGCCGTCGTGTCTTTGGGTAATTTACCTTCGCTCACCAGGGTGATATCCGCCGGGAGCGACTGAGCTAGGCTGGATAGTTCGTCAGCCTCGGAGCGTAGCTTCGCGGTATCGATTTTCTGTGGGGGCGGGCCAGTCGGAGGTTCAGTCTGCAGTTGGTGGTTAGCCACTTCAATCTTGCCGGGTGTTTCTGGCGCGGACTTCTGGGAAGGGATCGGACTGGAGAGAGCCAATAACAAGCACAAAGCGAGGGCGATATTCATTGCGAATCCTATAACGGAAAAGGTCTTGCTGAGATAGTACTCGGGTTGCTACCGTCCACCTGGGCTCCAGGGAAAGCGATCACAGAAAATCTGCTGCCATTGCCGTCCGTGTAGAATGCTCTCATGCCCTTCCGTCCGCAGGGGAATCCGAATGCCGGTAAGCGTGGCCGGACGCCGCCCCCAGAAGAAACGTTCGAAGAAGCTGATTTTCTCAAGGCTCTCGGGGAGAAGCAGAAGACGGTAAGTTTGAAGTTGATGGATGGCCAGATTGTAAGCGGATGGATTGAATACTACGACAAGCATATGGTGCGGCTGACGCGCGAGGGCGAGCCCAATCTGTTTATCTTTAAGCACGAGATTATGTACATCGCGGAAGATGGCGGAAAGAAGTGAACCGGGTCTTTGGTATCAGACTTGAGGGATCCGACTTCAGTGTCCGGTTTCAGCTCTCCTGAATCACCGTTCGCACCCTGGCTTTGTGTCCCAGGACCTATACTGAGTTCAGTGTCAAATCCATCCAGCCAAGAATTTGTCCCTGCCATGTCAGAAATTGCGCGCGAAGCGGGCGCGCTGTTGATGGACTATTTCCATCAGCATTTGAAGATTGAGTATAAGGGCGATGCCGATCTGGTTACGGCCGCGGATAGGGCTGCGGAAACGCTGATTCGCGAAAGGATCCGGCAACGCTGGCCGGAGCACGATGTGCTGGGTGAAGAACAGGGGCTGAGCGATCAGGGCAGCGAATATCGTTGGTATGTCGATCCGCTGGACGGCACGACGAATTTTGCCCACGGATATCCGGTATTCTGCGTGTCTTTAGGCTTAGAAAGACGGGGCTTAGAAACACGGGGCTTAGAAACACGGGGATTAGAGCAGCGGGGGCTGGAACCAGAGGGCCTGGACCGGCAGGCACCAGGGGCGCGGTCGACCGGCAAACGGGCGAACCGGATTGCGGCGGCCATCTACGATCCGACGCGAGATGAGTTATTCACGGCGGAGTTGGGAAAAGGCGCGCAACTCAATGGCGAGGCCATGCGAGTCTCGAAGACTGCGACGCTGAGAGAAAGCCTGTTGGCCACGGGCTTCCCGAGCCAGAAGCGGCATAAGAACCCAAACATTTATTTCTATCACCAGATCACGCTGCACACGCATGGGGTGCGCCGGGCGGGATCGGCCGCGCTCGACCTGTGCAATGTGGCAAGTGGACGATATGACGGGTTCTGGGAGTTCAACCTGAATCCGTGGGACACGGCGGCCGGGGTGCTGATTGTAGAGGAGGCTGGCGGTAGAGTGACGCGGTTCGATGGATCGCCATTCGAACTGAACAGCCGCGAAACCGTGGCGTCGAACGGGTTGGTGCATGAGGCTCTGGTGGAGGAGTTCAAAGATATTTTTGCGGGGCGTGGATTGGAACCGCTTGCCGATCCGCGGGAATATCAGCGGTAGCCGGGGTTAGATACTCCCTCCAAGAGTTAAACAGCTACGCATCATTCAATATCGGCCCGGCGGCGAATCAGAGGGTTAGAATAGCTACGGACGTCATCTTGGGACATCAGCTAGGGACGACCGGCAGCCGCTTCTGCCTATTCTAATTTCTGAAAGCCATGGGCTAACCGTGATCAACTCTCTTCTGGAACGTAAAATCGAAAAACGGCCGGACCAGGTCCGGCTGCGGGGTCGGATTCTTTTTCTCACTGAAGATCCGGAACTCATCAAGCGGCAACTTGCGGGGGAGGATTTGCCCTGGGATACCAAGAATCCGGCGAACAATCCCAAGCTGCGCGACGACATTTCAACGGACGAGATTACTCCCGCACATTATTGTTTTTACTTTGATGAGACCCTGGGCGAAATTCCTTATCTGGGTTTGAAGTGTGGCAGCGTAACACCGATTGGCCGCGGGGAGGTGAAGCGCGGTGGTTTTGTGTGCGCGGTGAGCGGCAAGCGCCGGGGTAAAGGCTCGAGCCGCGAGCAGTCGCCTTATGCGGAGATGTGCGCCGGAATCCAGTTGGTGATCGCGGAGAACATCGAGCGCATCTACAAGCAGAACTGCCAGAACCTGGGAGTGTTGACCTCGACAAACTTTTCCTTGATTGACCGGATTCGGGGTGGGGAAGAGATTGCGCTGAGCGAGTTCACCGCCGGCGAAGACGAGATCACGCGGCAGGTGATTGAGTACGGCGGGCTGTTTCCGTTTAATGTGGCCCGTATGCAGGGGAAAGCCTTTTTGCCGGCGATCGAGAACGCGGGCGAGGGCGCCCGCGCCACACGGGCGATGACGGTGGCGGAGAAGATTTTTGCGCGGCACATGATCCATGAGAACGGCGGCATCGGCGTTGCGAGCGTGAAGCCAGGGGATACTGGATTTGCGCAGGCTGATTTGCGATTTAGTCACGAATATGTGACCCCGATGGCGGCTATTTTCTTCGAGCGTTATGTGGGGAAGGATGCGAAGGTGAATGACGCCTCGAGCATCATCTTTTTCCGTGATCATTTGACGTTTCTGGACGAAGTGATTTCGGAAGAGAAAAAGAAGATCGGCCTGCTCGATCTGGCAACTCAACTGAAATTCAAGCAGGAAGATTTTGCCGCCAAGCAGGGAATCAAGTTGCATGGGGAATTGAAGGATCGCAAAGGATCGGAGGGCATTTGCCACTCCATCGTGCTCGAGAGCTACGCGCTCCCGGGGCAGCTGAATATTGGCTCGGATTCGCACACGCCGCACGTGGGCGCGATTGGCTGCGTGGCCTTCGGGATTGGCACAACCGACGTGTTTAATGGCTGGATCACCAAGGATGTACGGGTGAAGGTTCCGGAGTCGGTGAAGGTTGTGATTCGAGGCAAGCGCCACGAAAATGTGACGGCGAAGGATTTCATCCTGAAGATTTTGAGTCTCGATTATGTTCGCAGCGGCAAGGCACTGGCCAAGGTGATGGAATATGCAGGTGAAGCCATCGAAGACCTCAGCGTGGATGAACGCGCCACCATGACGAACATGGCAGCAGAGATCGGCGGATTTACCGGCATTGTAGCGCCGGATAAGAAAGCGGTGGACTTCCTGGTGGAGCGTCGGAGAATGGATCGCTCGAAGGCTGAAGCAATGATCGAGGGTTTGTACAGCGATAAAGATGCGCAGTATGCGCATGTGATCGAGTTAGACGCGAGCGAAATTCGTCCCATGGTTGCGACTCCGGGCGATCCGGGCAATGGGAAGAATGTGCGTGATTTGAATACTCCGGTTCCAGTCGAGATTGCTTACGGTGGCACCTGCACGGCCGGTAAGAATGAAGACATGGATATGTATGCCGCCGTGCTGGCCGATGCGCTCAAGCAAGGCAAGCGCGTGGCGGAGTCGGTGCAGTTCTACATTCAGTTTGGCTCGCAGGAGACGCGCGAATATTGTCTGCGCAAAGGCTATCTGGATGTGTTCCAAAAAGCTGGCGCTCGCGTGATTGAGCCCAGTTGCGGGGCGTGCATCAATGCCGGTCCGGGAGTTTCCACCCGGGCCGATCAGGTGGTGATCAGCGCGCAAAACCGCAACTTTCCGGGACGCAGCGGGCCGGGACAGATGTATTTGGCTTCGCCGCTGACGGTCGCGGCGAGTGCAGTCGCGGGATACATTGTGGAGTATGAGCCGAGCGAGAAGAAGCAACTTGTCCCGGCTTGACGGTGCCGTTTCATTTATAAGCCGGGAGGCTGGCCCTCACCTTGCTAATCGAGATTAGCGCAGTTAGGACCAGCCCCCCCGGCTTGCCATCAGGATCAATAGCAGGTTTCAACCACCGTTAGGGGTTGGTAGGGGTTTGCGGTACGCCCGCCACCGGCAGGCTGCGACCGAGCACGAAATCATTCGCGATTACGGTGCCGTTGCCCAACACCAGGTTATAGCCTGGGGCAGTGTTGTATACGCCGTTATTTCCGGAGATGTTCTGCCGGAATACAGCGTTCGACGATCCATTTGCCTGCGCCGCCGCAAGCGAATAGATGTCGTAGTTCTCGTTGCCCAGCCGTCCGCCTTCGGACTGAATCTTAAGCGCCAGCAGGCCGACGAAATCGGGCGAGGACAAGCTTGTGCCAATGAAGCCGTAGAATTGCCCGGCGATCGGCGTCCAATCGAAACTGCGATCGGGCGGGCAAACGCCATGCTCATCGTAGTACAAGTCGCCTCCCGGGCAGCCGCCCATCTCCAGCGCGACATCCGGGATGGTGCGCCAGTTTGCGGCCTTCGCCGGCAGGTACTGTTGCGAGACCAGGTTCTGATAGGACGGCTTCGCGAAGTAGCTGCTGATGCCGCCGCCCGAACCCCATACCGCGCCCGTTGCCGAGGTACCGTAGAAGATGTCGAAAGCCAGGGCATCTGAATCCGCATTCTCGCCAACGTATGCGGAATCCAGACTCGGAGGCGCATAGGTCGTCACCAGGTTCGTGCCGCCGACCGCGGTTACGTGCGGGCTTGCCGCCGGTATGCCAACCCCGACCTGCATCGGGCCACAGGGATTGGGCCGCGCGGCGCTAAAGCACACAGCCGCCGGAATATCCTTACCGCCCCAGTCGCCCGAAGCAGCAACGAAAGTGATGCCTTGCACATTACCCTCGGCGAAGAAGTCATCGTAAATGCCGATGAAGCCCTCGTAGTTAACCCCGTTGTTGTAGGCAGGAGCGTACGCTGCTTCAGGCTCGCCGAAAGACATATTGACGACATCGACGAGGTTGTTTTCATCGATATCGGTCAGGCCGGCGAGGACTGAATCGTCCTCGAGATCGGGCATGTTGTAGAGATAAACGTGGGCAAGCGGCGCCATGCCAGCCGAATGGGTGATGTCGATGTGCGTCTCGGGCACCGTACTAGGATTGTATGGCGCGCCGCCTTCGATGTTGATGGTGGAAATGGCAGGCGTCGCCAGCTTCTCGTGCGAGAAGTAGAGCTTCATATCGGACGGGTTGAAGTTCGGCGTCATCAGAATGCCGATGTTGACCCCTTTACCTTTCAGCACCTTGTAGCTCGGGTAGGAATAGGCCTGCTTCAGATCATCGAACCAGTAACCGCCGGTCGGTGATTCGCGGTTATCAGGACTGCTGAGGAGGCTGGGCTTGCCATAGGAGTGCATGTGAATCGTGCCCGAGAACGCCGCGATCATGGCCCCGCTCGCCGCAAGAGCCGGCGTGAGCTTTAGGGGGGTTGCCGACGCCATACCCTGCTTGCCGGAAGCAAAGTGCGCCGCGACCAACGTGGTACCGAAGGCGGCATTGATAGCGCCGACCGTGCCCGATACGCTCAGGCTGTGAGCGTGGATCTGGTTCACCTTCAGCCCGTACGCCGCGAGTTCACGGGTAATGGCACTCACCTCGCTTTGTGAGGGACCGAACTTCTCATTGTATTGAGCCGGCGTCAGCCACTTATGGTAGGCAGGTGAGCCGGGCGTTTGCAGCTCGGCGATGAGCCCATCGACTGCGGCGCGATCACGCACTGGAAGATATATGTTGAACTGGATGGCCTGCGCCCCGGCAACCGGCGAGCCGAGCACCGCCTTTTCAAGACCGGCCGACGTGCCAGCCAGCGCGAGCCATGAACATGCGCTGAGGAGGGCGATTGCGCCCACCTTGCGATGCCTGGATAGAGCCTTAAACGAAACTGTTGACATGTTGCGTGTCTCCCTTTAGGTCGGAATCTTCTTCTTGATTCAAGAGCGGGACCGATCATACGCGCATCCCGCTGTCCGCCGATAGTGTGAAAGAATTTTCATACTCGCTCCTGGCTACTTTGTCCGCGGGCAAGAAGCCCACCCGCCCCTCAGATGCAGACAATCAGCAGCCGAAGTTCTTGGACAAGGATTCAGGTGTCGAGCAGGTCAATCGAGTTTTGGCATTTTCCTGCGCCATCGCTGTGCGATCTATAAGGAGATCGAACTCGTCACTACGGACCTCAGGATTGCGCTCGATCAATCGCCGCTGGCCGGAAGAGACTGGGCAAGGGTGACGCCTTTGTCCGGGATGCTGAACCAGCCTCCAGTTCTGTAAATGGTTGAATCCAAGCGCAGTGGCTGAAATCAACCAGGGCCGCGGCTGCAACTTTTTTTCGTGTCGGGCGTTCAAATACATAGGTACTTCGGAAACTGAGAAAGATCCTGAAGGCCTCCAGATTCGAATTGCGGTGGGACGGCGGATCTGAGACAAGGGGGAACGACCATGAAGTACTTAAAATATTTGGCCTTGGTGAGCGTTTTACTGGTGCCGCTGGCTTATTCGCAGGCGCAGGTTGCAGTGGGAGTCGGGGTGGGCGGGCCGCCAGTATGCTCGTATGGTTATTACGGATACGCTCCTTACGCGTGCGCACCCTACGGATACTACGGGCCTAGCTGGTTCTCAGGCGGATTGTTCATTGGCGCCGGGCCGTGGTACGGCTGGCGCGGTGGATGGGGCGGCGGTTGGGGACGTGGCGGATGGGGCTACGGACGCGCCGGCTATGGTTACGGGCGAGGGGGCTATGGCTACGGCCGCGGCGGTTATGGGTACGGCCGCGGTGGCTACGGCGGATATGCAGGACACGGCTACGCGGGACGCGGGTATGCTGGACGCGGCTACGCAGGTGGCTTCCACGGGGGTAGCGGATTCCACGGCGGCGCCGGCGGAGGCTTCCACGGTGGAGGGGGTGGTGGATTCCACGGCGGTGGCGGCGGACATGGCGGGGGTGGACACCGGTAAGTCGCTAGAACGATAAAGCGATAGAACAACTACGGCTGGCGGCGGATGCTGCCAGCCGTTTTATTTTGGCGATCTTCTTGGAAGCCTCACTTTGCAGATTAGACTTTGCAGGTCAAGCTCGTTTCTTGCTAGAATGTGCAGTTTTCGCAGCGACAGGCGTAGTAAACTATCCACAGGGACTTCGAGGAGACTGACACTGTCATGACTTATGTAATCGCCGAACCTTGCATCAATACCAAAGACACCGCGTGCGTGGATGCTTGTCCCGTGGATTGCATTCATCCCAAGAAGGACGATCCCAAGTACGCGAGCGAGCAACTGCTCTACATCGATCCGGTGGAGTGCATCGATTGCGGAGCCTGCGTGCCCGTGTGTCCGGTGTCGGCCATTTTCGCGCTGGACGATCTGCCGGAGAAGTGGAACTCGTTTACCGAACTCAACGCCAAGTATTTCGGACGATAATCGAGGGCCCGACGGCCTTCGTCGCAGAGCTGTAGAAGAGAAATGGACGCACATCTCCTTGGATGTGCGTTTTTACTTTTTCGCACGGTTGTTTCCGAGTCCTCACTGGCCATTTCCGCAAAAGTCCCGTGTGACCTCGGTCACAATCTCAAGTGACATGTGGCATACGCCGGGACATCCGTGGCCGATAATATGCAGTAAAGATCGGATTACAGATGGCGTCCAGGAAAGGACGGATGTCCTCGATCGGGGTGGCCGATGTCGAACGCGCTTCCAACTTCTCTGTACTATAGCAACCGCTACCACGCGCAAGCGGCGTGCGAACACTGCGAAGGAATCATCCGGCACGAGACGTGGTGCATTACGCGCGACCCGCTGGTTTACTATGCGTATCAGATTGTCGACGACCCCAACAAGCTGACGCCAGGAGATTCTTTAATCCTGCGGGGACTCGGGACGCTTTGGCAGAAAAATCTCTGCCAGGGAAAGTGCGAAAAGAAAAACTGAGAGCTTGCCCTCCCCGGCAGCTACGCCCCTGCCATCTGCCTTTGCGGTCGTCATCTGCCTTCAATCATCAAGGCTCGACAATGGCGCGCGATCTGTCGCTCTTCCTGCGTGGGCACAACCTGAATCTTGTAAGCTGTGAGTCCTAGCGAGTCGAGACCTTGCGTTGCCGCGGTCCGAATTCTTTCGCTGTGTTCTCCAATCCCGCCGGTAAAAACCAGAAGGTCTATTCCACCGAGCAGTGCGATATAAGCTCCAATCGTCTTGCGCACGGAAATGGCAAAGACGTCCAGAGCAAGAGCAGCATCGGGGTCGTCGGCGCGGGCGCGTTCTTCCAACGACTTGACATCACTCTGGCCGGAAGACAGGGCGAAAAGGCCGCTGCGACGATTGAGCATCTCTTCGAGTTGATCGCCATTCAGTTTCTCGTTGCGCAAGAGATAAAGGATCACGCCGGGATCGAGATCGCCCGAGCGCGTGCCCATCGGGATGCCTCCTGTCGGCGTCAGGCCCATGGTGGTGTCGATGGATTTGCCGTCGCGAAGGGCGCAGAGGCTTGATCCGTTGCCAAGGTGTGCGAAGATCGCACGCGGCGGAAGTTTATTGCCGAAATGATGCACCAGCGATTCGTAGGAGATACCATGAAAGCCGTAGCGGCGAATGCCAGCGTCGAAGTATCGCGAGGGAATTGCGAAGCGGGATGCGGTCTCCGGCATGGTCTGGTGAAAGGCATCGTCGAAGCAGGCGAACTGCGCGGCCGAAGGGAAAATAGATTCAGCCGACTTGATCAGCCCCAACGCCTGCGGAATATGTAGGGGCGCAAAATGGGTTGCGGCCTGCAATTCATTTAGAACCGCGGGTGTGATTCGCTGGTGTCGGAGGAGTTTTGGTCCACCGTGAACGATGCGATGACCCACGGCGACTGGAGTATTTTGGATATGCCCGTGCATCGCGTTGGCGAGTGCAGTAAGAGCATCGCCCTGCGATTCGTGAACCTGTCGGCTTTCAACGAGCGATTTCCCATCGGCATCCTGAATGCGCAGCGTGCCATTAGCGTGGCCAATGCCTTCGGCGCTCCCGGTAAGAACAGGCTGCTCGTCTCCGTTCTTCCCGGCTTGGAAATAGACTCCGAACTTCAGCGACGACGAACCGCTATTCAAGACGAGAATCAGGTCCTTAGCCGGTGAAATCATTCTCTCGGTTTCAGCCACGGGGGTTATTTCGTCAACTTCCAGTTGCGGATCTCTTCTTTATCGATGCCCTCGGCGTGAGCATAGTTGATGTGGTCGATGATCTGATCCTTGAGCCAACCCTTCACGTGAGCGCCGATGGGCTGCAACCGCGGGACGCGGTCGATTACGTCAATGGCCAGGTTGAAGCGATCGATCTGATTGAGAATGGCCAACTCGAGCGGTGTATTGATGCTGCCCTTTTCCTTGTATCCGCGAACGTGAATGTTGTCGTGATTGGTGCGGCGATAACTGAGTTTGTGGATGAGCGAGGGGTAGGAATGAAAATTGAAAATTACCGGTTTGTTCGTGGTGAACAGGGAATCGAAGTCACGCGCAGAGAGTCCATGCGGATGTTCGCTTTCGGGCATCAAGCGGAAGAGATCGACAACGTTCACGAACCGAATTTTTAGGTCTTTAAAGTGCTGTTTAAGAATCTGGACCGCGGCCAGCGCCTCCATGGTAGGGATGTCGCCCGCGCAAGCCATCACCACGTCCGGTTCCGTGCCCTCGTCGGTGGAAGCGAAATCCCAGATCCCAATGCCCTTGGTGCAATGCGTGACAGCCTCGTCGATGGTGAGGTACTGCAGGTGCTCCTGCTTGTCGGCGACGATCACATTGACGTAGTCGCGAGAACGCAGGCAGTGATCCGTCACGCTGAGCAGGCAATTCGCGTCCGGAGGCAAGTAAATACGAACCACATCGGGACTTTTGTTAGTGACCACATCGAGAAATCCGGGGTCTTGATGGGTGAAGCCGTTGTGATCCTGGCGCCATACCAGCGAGGTAATCAACAAGTTCAGCGAAGGCACCGGCGCGCGCCAAGAGAGTTCATTCTTCGATTTCTCCAGCCACTTGGCGTGCTGGTTGAACATGGAATCGATCACGTGAACGAAGGCTTCATAGGTGGAGAAAAAGCCGTGCCGGCCGGTTAAAACGTAGCCTTCAAACCATCCTTCCAGTGTGTGCTCGCTGAGCATTTCCATCACGCGTCCGGCAACATCGAGCTCGCCGCCATCGGCATCGTCAGGGCAAAACTCTGCCAGCCAGGTTTTCTTGGAAGCTTCGTAGATTCCCTGGAGCCGGTTGGAAGCGGTCTCGTCGGGTCCGAAGACACGGAAAGAGTTCATATTGCGCCGCATCACTTCGGCGAGAAATTTCGCCAAGGTTGCAGTTGGCCCGGCGTAGCTTCCGCCCGGATCTTTTACTTCTACGGCATAATCCCGGAAGTCCGGCATCTCCAATTCTTTGCGCAGGAGACCGCCATTGGCATGGGGATTGGCCGAAATGCGGCGCGGTCCCTTCGGTGCAAGTTCCTGAAGTTCTGCGCTGAGCGTGCCATTGGCGTCGAAAAGCTTTTCCGGTTGATATTGGCGCATCCAGTCTTCCACGATTTTCAAATTGGTTTTATTAGTTGCAGGGTCAAGCACGGGCACCTGATGAGCGCGCCATGTGCCTTCCACTTTATGGCCGTCTACCATTTTTGGGCCTGTCCATCCCTTGGGGGAACGCAGAACGATCATGGGCCAGCGTGGGCGAGTGGCATCGCCGGTGGATCGCGCGTGCTGCTGGATTGCGCGGATCTCCAGAACGCACTGTTCCAGGGTCGAAGCCATTTTCCGATGCATTTCCCGCGGATCATTGCCTTCGACGAAATATGGTTTGTGCCCGTATCCAACCAGCAGGGCCTCTAATTCTTCGTGCGAAATGCGCGCGAGAATGGTGGGATTCGCAATCTTGTAGCCGTTGAGATGCAGCACCGGCAGCACGGCGCCGTCGCGAATCGGATTGAGAAATTTATTGGAATGCCAGGATGTTGCCAGCGGGCCAGTTTCCGATTCGCCATCGCCCACTACAACGGTAACGATGAGATCAGGATTGTCGAATGCGGCTCCGTAGCCGTGGGAGAGAGAATATCCCAGTTCTCCGCCTTCATGAATCGATCCTGGCGTCTCCGGTGTGCAGTGGGAACCGATCCCGCCCGGAAAGGAAAACTGCCGGAAGAATTTAAGCATGCCGGCTTCGTCGCGGCTTTTGTCGGGATAAATTTCAGAGTAGTAGCCTTCCAGATAAGAATTGGCGAGCGTGGCCGGAGCTCCATGACCGGGGCCGGAAATAAACATTACGCTAAGGTCATATTTCTTAATAAGGCGATTCAGATGGACCCACAGAAAAGATTGGCCGGGATCAGATCCCCAGTGGCCAAGCAGGCGATTCTTAATGTGCTCGGGTTTCAGGGGTTCGCGAAGCAGAGGATTTGCCCTGAGATAAATCATTCCCGCCGCTAAATAATTGCAGGCCTGCCAGTAGGAATCCATTTTTCTGAGTTCTTCTGGCGTAAGTTCGGAACCGGCGAGGGGGACGGAAATGTCAGTCGTGGCGGCCATCGGAGTCTCCTGGGATCTATTTCGTTAGGATGCTGTGAGCGTTTGCTCTGATTCTCTCTTATTGGGGCAATTAATCTCCAGTTAATAAAGAGTAATAACAATTTGCTTCCCGATCCGCTGAGAGGCGCTCGGCACCTGGTGATTGGGCTGGATGTGGTGGACGAAGCGCAGATTCGGAATTGCGCGCCCGGCGGAGAGTTTTGTTCTTGAAAACCAGGGAACTGAGCCGCGGCAAGGAAGAGGTTGCGAAGCCAATTGGTCGTGCCGGAGCGCTGTTAGTAATTCGACGTTACGGCTATATCGGGTTTCGCGGCCGGGCCGCAGATCTCGGTCAACTGGAGAACTATGCGCAAAGGGTCGGATTGGGTTCACCATCCGGCCGCGAAAATGCCGCCGAAAAGATTGCGTAGCCCTGGGGTTGAGAGGATTGCTGCTAGCGCGTGGGGATCAGTTCGATCTCGAAAAGATTTGGCCAGAGTTTTCCAGTTACGAAAAGCCGTTTCCGTTTGGAATCGTAAGCGATTCCATTTAATACCGCGCCCGATTCGCGGCGATACACAGGGCTCAGCAGGCCTGTGAGATCAATCCATCCAAGTACCTCGCCGGTTCGCGGAGAGATGCGCGCGATCCGGTCGGTCTGCCACACGTTGGCGAAAAGTTCTCCGTTCACAAATTCCAACTCGTTCAACTAATCGATGCGAGTTTTGCGATCGTGCACGGTGAAGCGGCGTTTTTCAGCAAACGTATCGGGATCGAGCACGCGAATGTCCGCCGAGCCGTCGCTCAGGAAGAAGTCGTTCCCGTCGGTCGCCAAGCCCCAGCCTCCTCCGGGGTAAGAGAAACTGCGCAACAAATGAAAATCTGCCAGGCTATAAACGAATCCGGAGTGGGACTGCCAGGTCAGTTGCACAATCTCATCCTTGAGAATGGCGATGCCTTCACCGAACAACTCATGCGAAAGATCGATCTCTTGAGCCACCTGGCCCGATTCGAGCCGAACTTTTCGCAAAGATGACCGGCCACGGAGCCCAGTACCCTCGTACAGAAATCCGTCGTGGTAAACCAGCCCCTGAGTGAAGGCGTCGGGGTCGTGAGGAAAAGTATTGATGACCTTAAACGTGAACCGTGGAGTCGAGGGCCGAGCACTCTGGGTCGATTGTCCCAGGAGTAGTTGGCATGTCGCCATCAGCAGCAGGGATACGGCCAGACGGCGAATGATTCTAGCTGCCATTCGGGTGAGGGTATTGTCGCATTGCGGAACGGAGTACGCTACCTCGACTCGCCTAGACCGGATTGCTGCTGTCCGGTTCAGTGCCAGGGTGCATGAGGGTTTCGATGCGGGGTAATAGATTCCGTGCCAGTCGGCCCTTATCGACGCATCCCTGCGCTCCGGCATCCAGAGCGCGCTGCAGGATCTGAACCGGATCGTGCCGGCTCATGATTAGGATTTTCGCACTTGTAACTTCGGTTCGCAGAATGCGTGCCACCTCCAGACCGTCCGTGCCCGGCATGCTGATATCGAGCAGAATGAGATTGGGGGACAATTCCCGCGCTTTCTGAATTGCTTCTTCGCCATCCTCGGCAACAAACCTCCAGAATCTTATCCGAGGTCAAGAGGTTCAGCACTCCGCGGCGAACGCTGTGCCTTCGTTCCTTGTCCGGTTTTCGGGAATTTATCGCTTTGCTTATCCGTTTCCGATAACAGTTGGCTATAATGGCCGGTGCCAATTGTGGGTCGATCTAGGCCGGCAATGGGGGAACGACTTGGGTCGTCTTCTGTCTCCGCTTGGCTGCCCGTTCGTTCGTGACAGAAATGCCGGTTGATTCCGTAAACTTAAAACCCGGAATGGAAGTGGCCTGCCTCAGCCACGTGGGATGCCTTCGCGAAAATAATGAGGACTCATGCCTGTACTGGGAGCCGGCTTCAGAGGCCGACTTTCGCCGTGAGGGAAGGTTAGCTGTGATCGCCGACGGCATGGGTGGGTACGAGGGCGGCCAGGAGGCCAGCCGTTTGGCCGTAGACACCGTACGGGAGGTCTATGGCGCGGTCGTGCGGGATGACCCAAGAGTAGCGCTGCTGGAGGCTTTTGTGACGGCACACCAGCGGATTCAAGCTTACGCTGTCCGGCATCCCGAACTTCATGGCATGGGTACGACCTGTACCGCCTTGGTGGTGCGGGATCGTGAACTTTATTTTGCGCATGTCGGCGACAGCCGGCTCTATCTTGTGCGCGGCGCAGCCATCTCTCGCCTGAGCCGCGATCACTCCTACGTCGGCCGCCTGGTGGAGAGCGGCATCGTGCGAGTGGAAGATGCGGAGAAGCATCCGCAGCGCCACATTCTTACCTCCGCGCTGGGGGCAGGCATTGAGGTCGCAGCCGAAAGCCCGGAGCAGGGAATTGCTTTGCAGGAAGGCGACACTCTTTTGCTTTGCACCGACGGATTGTGGGGAGTGGTAAGCGATCAGGAAATCTTACGGACCCTCAGCCAGGGTTCCCCCACAGAATGCTGCGACGCCTTGGTGAAGCTGGCTCTCGCCCGCGGCGGTCCGGACAACGTAACTGTACAAATCTTGCGGGTATCGTCCCAAAGCTGAGTTTTCTCCCTCCACATTTTTAGATTTTGCTCGCGTTGGCTGCAAGATCTTGCAACTTTCTCCGTCGGTCCGATTCGTAAAATCCCGGGACTCACTAGAAACACACTCTTCAGCGGCTGCGGCCCCCTTCGTGAATAAAATTAAAGTAAAGTCTATTGATCAAATGGACTTTGTGGCATAATGTCGCGGTCATGAAGATATCGCAAAAAGGTCTCTACGCGCTGCAGGCCATGATGATGCTGGCCCGGCACTATCGTCAGGGTGCAATCAAAATTCGCGAGATCGCTTATGAAGAAAATCTTCCCGAGAAATTTCTAGAGTTAATCCTGCTGGAATTGAAGAACGCTCGTATCGTGGAGAGTGTGCGCGGCGCGAAGGGAGGGTATCAGTTGCGGCGGGATCCCTCGGAGATTCGATTGAGCCAGATTATGCGATTGATAGACGGGCCGCTGGCGCCCTTCGGCGATGCGGAGCAGCTGCGTAACCTCATCGACCGGGATCTGCCGCATCGGGCTCTATACCAGCTTTTTCTGGATGTTCGCGACGCTGCGGCCAACATTCTGGAAAATACCAGCCTCGCCGACCTGGTTGCCGACCGGGGTCCTCGAGGAAAAAAAGGCAAGCGGGCCGCTAAGAAAAAAGAGAAGGCTGCAATCCTCCCCATGGTTGTTGGCGGCAATAAGGGCGAATAAAGTACCCGCCCGGCACGCTCGGTGGCTTTCGATCGGTCTGGATTTCTGGCGCGTGAGCGCCGCCTATTGCGGTAGACGCCTTTAGTCCTCGGCTAAACGTATCAAAAGAGTCCGGTTTGTAATCCCCAAACTTAAGTTTTTGCAAAGAATCATGAGATTACGCTTGAAAGTCTACTAAGTCGATGGTAATAATGAGCGCGGTGGTAATACTGGTGCTCTTTTCCCCTCGGACTGGAATGCACGGTAAAGCCGGTCCGAGTCCGCGATTCGACAAAGTTTCTGTTCGTTCCCCCCGGTAAAGCAGTCGACAACAACTTAAAAGGAGAGGGTTTGATTTTTATGAAAGTGAAGAATGTAGTTCTCACGATCCTGGCGTCAGCGGCGGTTGCCGCCGGCGCATGGGCGCAAACTGCGGGCCAGGTTACGCTCGCTTCCAACGAAGCCAAAGGCACTCCCGCCACCGCGCCTGCCGCGGCTGCCCCCGCACCACCACCCTCGGTCATAACCGCAGCCGACGTCCAGGCGCTAAAGGATGCTCTGGCGGCACAACAACTGGAGATTGAACGGCTCTCACAACAGCTGGACCGTCAGCAGGCCCAGCAAGCTGCGGCCGCAGCCGCCAAGACTGCGACACAATCGCGCGCAACAATCTGCGCAACCCAGTCAAGTAGCCGAACTGGCCACACCCGCCGCAGTTCAACAGGACAGCCCCATCCCAGCGCAGAATTTGCAGGACACGCAGACCCGGCCCGTCAATCCCATGGAGAGTCCGGTGATAGCCATTCACTTCCGCGGCATCACCATCACGCCGGGAGGATACGTGGAAGCGGCATTCGTCCGGCGGTCAAGAGCGCTGGCAGCGGACCTGTCCACGCCATTTAATTCTTTGACCATGCCGGGCGCCTCGCAGAGCCAGCTATCCGAGTTCTTCGGATCGGCCCGCCAGTCCAAAATCACCACATTTGTCGATGGACGATTGAACAATGTCGATCTTTCCAGCTATGTGTCCGCCGACTTCCTGTCTTCCGGTGACACCTCCAACTCAAACCAGACCAACAGCTATACGCTTCGGCTGCGGCAGTTCTGGGGACAGGCGAAATTCGACAACGGATTCAGCTTCCTGGGTGGCCAAATGTGGAGTCTCGTAACCGAGGATGCCAAGGGAATCTCTCCCGATGACGACCTGGGCAGAACCAACGACGTCCGGCCGAAAGTGATCGATCCGTCGTATAACGTCGGTTTCACTTTCGCCCGGCAATACGGAATCCGCGCGACTAAGAGCTTCGGCCAGAAAGTAGCCGTGGCGGTTGCCATGGAAAATCCGCAGGGCACTCTTACCAGTCACGGAAACCCCAACAATTTCCTGCTTGGTTCGGCGGGTGCGACCAACAGCTACAATGACGCGGTCACCGGTTGTACCACCAGTTCCTACACTGTGACCGGGGCAACCAGTCCCACTTACTACGACACTTGCGCCCTGGCGGGGTCATACACCTTTAACCCCTCGCCTGACCTCATCGCCAAGGTGGCGTTTGATCCAGGCTTCGGACATTACGAAGTCTTCGGGCTCTATGACCGGTTCCGCGACCGGGTCTTTCCCTGCGCCAACTTCGTACTCGGTACCACCGGCCCTTGCCCGAATGACCCAGCCAAGACCGGTCCTAGCGCTTTGGGGGCCTATAACGCCTCAAAGAATGGAGGAGCCTTCGGCGCCAATGCCCGCTGGAACTTCGATCACAACCATATCGCCTTCGGTCTGCATTTCTTTGGCGGACGTGGAGTGGGCCGTTATGGCGCCGGTGGCCTTT
Source organism: uncultured Acidobacteriaceae bacterium (assembly GCA_963833875.1). Classification (GTDB taxonomy): domain Bacteria; phylum Acidobacteriota; class Terriglobia; order Terriglobales; family Acidobacteriaceae; genus Sulfotelmatobacter. Next base: position 2,363,393 of record CAWHZM010000004.1, on the reverse strand, counting down.
CCGATCTGGCAATTCACGCCGATGGAACTCCCGACCTGATCAAGAATGGGCAGGGGTTGGCCTCGTTGGAGTGGCACGGGAAGAAACTCGATCTCTTCGCATATGCCGGAACGGAGTATGACGGCCGCACCACCGATTACGATGCCGCGACCAAGGCATATGTCGGTTACGGATCGCCATTCTTCAATAACTCCGGTTGCTACACAGAGACCACTCCTTCAACCGCGGTTACCAGCGGCTTTAATCCCGGTTCGCTCTCCAAGTGCACGGCCGACACGCGGGCGCTCGTCGAGGGAACCACAGGCTTCTGGTACCGCTTCTACAGTGGACCACGCGGACGGTTTCAGTTCGGCACGCAGTATTCCTACGTGACCCGCCAAACCTGGTCTGGCATTGGCGTTGCTGGAACCGGACAGCCCGGAGTGACGCCAGAAGGCTTGGACGGAATGGTCTTCACTTCGTTCCGTTATTACCTGCCCTAGACGGAACGCCCCGCGCCTGACCTGATCAAGGCGTGGGGCATCCTCTCCGGGGTTCTCGTCAAGTTTTCGAGGGGGCTTCCCTTCGGGAACGCCGCCGGCCCGGTTTTGGCACTCTCCTTTTCCGGGTCGGCGACGATAAGTTACTCGTAGAGCGCGGGCAGTTGAATCCGGCGGATCAAGGAGGACGTTTCCGGGAAGGTACGGAAGGGAAGAAGCAACGCGCTGCCGACCCAATGTTCTATAAGCCAGACCAATGAACACTACGGCAGCGCCGCTATTTTCAAAGCCCAAAAAGCTTGAGAGAAGTATAGGAACCCGGGGCGGCCGTTTCTAGTGCATTGTCGGGTTCCGGGGCAAGCCTGTGCTAAATCCGCAATCTTTAGGATTCAGGCCTTTACGATTCACATATTAAGATTCAGTTTTCGATTCTCCCGAATCTTGCTCGCGGGAAAGTTTTTCCGGACGCAACAACGGAAACAAAATCACGTCGCGGATGGTGTGCGAATCCGTCAACAACATGCACAACCGGTCCACGCCCACGCCCACGCCGCCCGTAGGCGGCATTCCATAGGAGAGCGCCCGGATATAATCTTCATCCATCTGGTGCGCTTCTTCATCGCCACGCTCGCGCTCCTTCAATTGTCCCTCAAAGCGCTGGCGCTGATCTTCCGGGTCGTTGAGCTCGCTGAATCCGTTTGAGATCTCCATCTGTCCGGCATAGATCTCGAAACGCTCGGTCCACTCCGGCTCATCGGGCTTCTGCTTGGAGAGCGGCGAGACGGCAGTGGGGAACTCGTAGATGATTGTGGGTTGGGTGAGATGTTCTTCGGCGATAGCTTCGAATAGTGCTGCAATTGTCTTTCCCCTGGGCTCGCCAGTAGACACATTGACATGCACACCCAGCTTCGCTGCGTTCAATCTCATCACCATGCTGCGAACGCCATCGTCGGATGCAAATTCCTCAAACTGAGGTTTGGCGTCCGAGTGCTCCGGCCAAAATTTGACAATCGCTTCCCGCATGGTCAGCCGCTGCCAATTGCTCCAATCAATCTCCTGATCGCCCCACTTCGTCGCCGTTCCGCCTGTCACGTCCTTTACGGCTTGCGTGATCAACTCCTGCGTGAGATCCATGATCCCCTGATAATCCGTATAAGCCTGATAAATCTCCAGCATCGTGAACTCGGGATTCCATCGCCAGCCCAATCCTTCATTGCGGAAGTTGCGGTTGATTTCGTACACACGATCGAACCCGCCCACTACCAGCCGCTTCAGATAAAGCTCCGGCGCGATGCGCAAGTAAAGATCCATATCGAGCGTATTGTGATGGGTCACGAACGGACGCGCCACGGCCCCGCCCGCGATGGGTTGCATCATGGGAGTTTCCACTTCGACGAATCCGCGCGAATCGAGCGTGCGCCGCAGCGACTGCACCAGCTTGCTGCGCTTCAAGAACACTTCGCGCACCTCGGGATTTACCACCAAATCGACGTAGCGCTGCCGGTAGCGCAATTCCACGTCGGTCAGACCATGAAATTTTTCTGGCAAGGGCAAAAGATCCTTGCTCAGGAACGTGATCTCTTCCACATGAACGGTGAGTTCGCCGGTACGCGTTCGGAAAAGATATCCGCTCACGCCAATGTGATCGCCCAGGTCCAGTAATTTATAAAGCTCGAACCCGGTATCGCCCACCGAATCCTTCTTGACGTAAATCTGCAAGCGCTTCCCATCCTGTTGCAGATGGCAGAAGCCGGCCTTGCCCATTAACCGGATCGCCATGATGCGCCCGGCCACGCGCGCGTTGATTCGCGGATTTTCGAGTTGCTCGGCAGTTTTGTCCGAGTACTCCGCAACGACTTGCGGAATGGTGTGAGTGAGCTCGTACTTGCTCCGGTACGCCGTCTGCCCCAGCGCTTCAATCTGTTTCAGCTTGCCGCGCCGCAGTTCGTAAACGTTCTCGTCGAATGCCAAGAGTTTCCTTTAAGCAGGGGATTGCGCGTTTCCGCGCTCGATTGTCGATGAAAAAGCTTGAAACGCGATTATAAACAATTGCCTTCCCGGGACCCGGTCGCCCGGCCAAGCGATTTGCGGTAGTGGATCAGTTTCAATTGGCTTTGAAGGGGCACGGCTTCAGACGTGCCGTGAGCGCTGCGTTTTCATCGCGGCTTTAGCCCCTGAGGGGCGATTGGTTTTCAAACGGAGTCCAGTACCCAAATTTTTCCGCCGTGTTGCACGAAGTTGTGTACCGGAGTACACTGGTACATAATGACTGACGATGAAAAACTGTTGATTGAGCGGGTTCAGACCGGCGTTCGCATGGAGAAGCGACTGCTGAAGGTTCTAAAGGCTTTTGCGGAGTACCACGATATGACTCTCGGCGATTTGCTCGAGGGCATCGTTCTTCACGCCTTCGATGGAAAGACACCTTTTAGCCCTACGTCTCTGGCGCGCATTCAAGAGCTAAAGCGCTTTTACGATTTTGACCTGGATTCAAGCGCCAGCCATCGCTTGCAGGAAATCAAATCCGCCCCCGCTCGCAAGCGCGCCCCGGAGAAAAAGGCGCAGAAGGAAAGAGACAAGTAAGAAAGAAAAAGTCGAGGCCAATCATGTCATCGCAACGTGCACAAATCGCCCTAAACGGCTTGCAGTGGACTCTGGGTCTGGTAATTCTGGTCGAGGCGATTCTATTTCTATTACCCAGTGCCGCCCACGGATTCGCAAGCACTCACATGCCGGGGGCCGTGCGCCTGGTGCTGGGATGGGGTGAGATCGCCGGGTGCATTCTCCTGCTCATCCCCCGAACCGCCCTTCGCGGTGCATGGCTGCTGGTCGGGGTTTTTCTTCTGGCCATCGTCATCCATCTTCTGCACGGTATGTATGAAGTTGGCAATCTGCTCATTTATACCGCGGCCGCTTGGGCGATCGCAGTCGGGAAGAACACCTAGAGGGGGTTGAGGCCAGCGTTATGAGCGATCGGCAATTCATTCGGAGTTTTGAAAGTTTAGCGGTCCCAGCGGAGGCTTTCCACCACGCCGATCACGTTCATTTGGCGTTCGCCTACCTTCAGGAGTATCCCATTCTTCAGGCTTTGGAAAAGTTTTCCGCCGCACTGAAGCGTTTCGCCCTCGCCTACGACAAGCCGCACCTGTACAACGAAACCATCACCTACGCTTATGTTTTTCTGATCCACGAACGGATAATGCGGGGCGAGGTTAGATCCTGGGAGGAATTTGCAACGGACAATCCGGACCTGCTGAGGTGGAAAGGCGGAATTCTGTCTCGCTATTATCAGGAATCTACGCTGAAATGCGATCTTGCCAAAAGGATTTTTGTATTCCCCGATAAATATCTACGTCCCGCAACATCCCTTCTTGAAGTGCGCTCCGATCGGAGTTAATATGACGTGCTTGGCGCTTTGCCGCGCCAGGAAGCTGCAAGGGATTTCCCCATGCCCCAAAACTACGTCCCCATCTTCATTTTTATGGGAGTGATCGCGGTTCTGCTTCCCGTCACGCTGCTGGCGGCTAAGCTTGTGCGACCGGATAATCCCAGCAAAACCAAACAGATGCCTTACGAGTGCGGCATCGATCCCATCGACGACGCCCGTGGCCGCTACACCGTTCGCTACTATATCGTCGCAATCCTCTTTGTTGTCTTCGATGTGGAAACCATCTTTCTGTTTCCCTGGGCCGTCAAGTTCAAGGCCCTTGGCCTGTTCGGCCTGATCGAAATCCTGATTTTTCTGGCGATCCTCATCGCCGGCTACATCTGGGTCTGGCAGAAAGGCGCGCTGGAATGGGTGTAACTCCGCCCACTCCCGCTAGCGAGCCTGAGTCCGAGAGTTTCGCCGCCAGCCGCTGGACTCAGGGGAATTTTCTCTTTCCCACTCGCATCGTGGTCAGCCCGTTGCGAGTGAGCCGGGTGAAGTCGCGGTTGCTTGGCAGCAACGACGAAAGCATCGCTATCTCGAAGATTGCCTCGGTTCACATTTCAACCGGCGTGCTTTGGTCCGAGATTAAGATTGAATCCACTGGCGGCACCGATCCCATCGCCAGCCATGGCCATCGGAAGAAGGACGCGCAACGCATTCGCGACCTGATCGAGCGCTATCAGGCGCAAGCCCGCGGCTAGATTTCAACCGCAAGTTTCGCGGTTCAAACCCTTTCCCGCGTTTGTGACGTAACTCGTTGACACCGCCTTCACCAAGCTGATAAAAGTTAACGTTCTCTCCGAAGTTGCTGCCGGAGGTTGGTGCGTTCTGCGCTATGCCGGACGAAAACAAATCGCCATCTTCTGCGCCGCCAACGGCGAACCCGGCCCCGCCAGCTTCCGCCTCTGGGTCGACCGCCTCGACCCCCGGAAAACCTGTTGCGGCTGCCAAGCCGCCCGGCCCAGCACCCACTCCGTGGGATTCACCCATGACTCGAAAGCTCAAGCGTCTTTATGGCTCGGGCATTCAGCCTTTCACCTACGCCGGGCAGAACTATATGGTGGTCGACCGCACTCTCATTCCTGAGATTCTCCATGTACTCCGCAACGAGGAGCAGTTCGATTACTGCGTCGATATCACGGCGGTCCACTATCCCCCTCGGGAAAAACAATTCGATGTGCTCTGGGTGCTCTATTCTTTTCCGCGCAACGAGCGGATTCGTGTGACAACACAAATCGCCGATGGCGATAGTCTGCCCAGTTCCGTGCCCATCTGGCCGGGAGCGAACTGGCTGGAGCGGGAAGTCTATGACATGTTTGGCATCCAGTTCGATGGACATCCCGACATGAAGCGCATTCTTTTGCCGGATGGCTGGAAGGGGCATCCATTGCGCAAGGATTACAACATCCTGCAGCAGGATAACGAATGGGTGCAGATAAACCTGGGCATCGACAGCGGCCAGTGAATGCGAACCACTGCCGGCGAAATAGATTTCTAATGTATGTACGTCTGAAGTAAGCAGATCTGAAATAACCAGATCCGAATCAGTAATGACCGAACCGAACAGCACGCTCTCACATCTCGATCTCGAAGCCCCCGAGAAGCCTTTTCTTGATGCCAACGAGCTCGTCATCAATATGGGCCCCCAGCACCCGGCTACGCACGGAGTGCTGCGCGTGATTTTGCGGCTGGATGGCGAAAAGGTTCTTGGGCTGGAGTGCGTGATCGGTTATCTGCACCGCGGCGTCGAGAAAATCGGCGAACATCGCACTTACGCGATGTTTAATCCCTACGTCGATCGTATGGATTACGTTGCGGCTGTCTCTAATGGACTCGGCTATTGCGAGACGGTTGAGAAGCTGCTGCATGTCGAAGCTCCTCCGCGCGCGCAGCATGTTCGGGTGATCCTGACCGAACTGAACCGTATCGCCAGTCACCAACTTTGGCTGGGAACGCACGCACTCGATATCGGCGCGATCACTCCGCTTTTCTATACCTTCCGCGACCGCGAAGAGATTCTGAAGATCTACGAAAAGTATTGCGGCGCGCGCCTTACTACGCATGCCTTCCGAATCGGCGGCCTGCAATATGAAACTTACGCCGGTTTCGAGGCAGATGTTAAGAACTTTCTGAATTTCTTTCGTCCTAAGATCGACGAATACGAGGAACTGCTCACCACCAACCGCATCTGGGTGGAGCGTACCAGGAATGTCGGAAGAATTTCTGGCGAAGATTGCATCGCCCTCGGAGTTACCGGCCCGGTGCTGCGCGCCAGCGGCGTGAAATGGGATCTGCGCAAAGCCCAGCCTTATGCCAACTACAAGAATTTCGACTTCGATATCCCCATCGGTGAAAACGGAGACACCTACGACCGATATCTGGTCCGCATGGCGGAGATGCGGCAATCGGTGCGCATCATCGAGCAAGCGGTTGCAGCCCTTCCCGAAGGCCCAATCATGGCCAAAGTTCCGAAAGTGATAAAGCCGCCGGTCGGCGAGGTCTACCACTCGATCGAAGCGCCGAAAGGTGAGTTGGGATATTTCATTGTGAGCGACAGCTCCACGCAACCCTACCGCGTGCGTGTTCGCCCTCCTTCATTCGTGAACCTGCAAGCTCTGGATAAAATGTGCCGCGGCCAACTGGTAGCCGATGTGATCGCAGTGATTGGCACGCTTGATATTGTGCTCGGCGAGGTGGACCGCTGATGGGATCGCTCGTCCGATCATTCGTGCAATACATTCAGTCTTACCTCGCGAGCGATCAGACTCCCGGCGCCGCGGGAAACATGTTCTGGGCGTTCGTTTATATCATGCTGGTCTTCGGCGGCCTCTCGATCGCTGTAATTGCGATGAACTGGCTGGAGCGAAAAATCCTCGCCCACATGCAAGTGCGCCTTGGCCCCATGCGCGTCGGTCCTCATGGATTGCTCCAGCCGATCGCGGACGCTATCAAACTTTTGCTCAAGGAAGATCTGATTCCGGCTGAAGCCGATGCGCTCCTTTTTTGGGTCGCTCCTTTCGTCGTGGTGCTTACCGCGTTCACGGTCTTCGTCGTAGTCCCGTTTGGCCCGACTCACGCCGTTACCGACATGAACATCGGCATCCTCTTCATGCTTGGCGTATCGTCCCTAAGCGTGCTCGGAATCGTAATGGCCGGCTGGGCCTCAAACTCGCACTATCCGCTGATGGGGGCGTTGCGTTCCAGCGCGCAGATGGTCTCTTATGAAATTGCGATGGGCCTCGCCGTGGTTTCGGCGATTCTGATGACCAGCCTGAACGCCAGTGGAACCGGAACCCTCAGCATGATCGGCATCGTGCAGGCGCAATTGGCGCAGGGCGAATGGTTCATCTTCAAATTCTTTCCGCTGGGGTTGATCGCTTTCTTCATCTTCGCCGTCGCCATGGTTGCCGAAACCAATCGTGCTCCTTTTGATCTGGCCGAAGCCGAATCCGAGCTAACCGCCGGATTCCACACTGAGTACAGCGGATTCCGCTGGTCTTTATTTTTCCTGGCGGAATACTCGGCCATGATCGCAGTCTCGTCGATCGCGGTCACGCTCTGGCTCGGCGGCTGGCTGCGGCCCTTTCCCAACCTCCTTAACACCACGACCTGGAACTTTGTGTTTTCGTTCTTGCCGGGCGTGTCCTTTCTTTTTCTTGCGGCATTGTGCTTCTTTAACGCCGCCCGCATGCCAAAGCATCCGCTCTTCCGGATTCAAACCATCGGTCTCGCCGGATTTGGCGTGGTGCTTGCTTTGATCGGCCTCATTCTCTTCGTACCAGCTGTCAGCATGCGCGTTCAGGACATCTTTTGGTTCACCGCGAAGGTTGCCGCTTTCATGTACCTCTATATCTGGTATCGTGGCACGTTCCCGCGATATCGCTTTGATCAACTGATGCAGATGGGATGGAAAGTCCTCCTGCCAATGGGATTGGGCGTACTTCTTTGTACGGGGATCGTAGGGCTCAGATCCGAAATCTGGCGGCAGATACTACTTCCGCTGTGGCACCTCATATGACACCCGTAGCCACACCATTCTTCTTCTACGCGCTTTCCGGGATCATGCTTATCGGTGGCATCCTGGTGATCACGCGCAGGAACCCGGTGCATTCCGCGCTCGCGCTCATCGTCACTTTGCTGGCGCAGGCCTCAATCTACTTAATGCTCTACGCCCCATTCGTGGCTGGTGTGCAAATCATTCTTTACGCCGGTGGCATTATGGTGCTGTTTTTGTTTGTCATCATGCTGGTGAACGTTGACCGCTCCATGAAAGAACGCCAATTCAACAGTCAGTGGGTAGTTGGAATCGTCGCTGCTACGGCGCTTGGCGGGTTATTTATCACGGTATTCACCAAAGGCAGCAGCCTGTTTCCTGATCACGCTCTCCCGGTAGTGGAAAATGATAACGTGCAAAATATCGCGACTCAGCTCTACGGGCAGTACATGTTCGCTTTCGAAATCGCCTCTTTACTTTTGCTGGTGGCAATCATCGGAGCGGTGGTGATGGCAAAGAAGAAAATCTGATCGGGAAGGGCACGGCTTTAGCCGTGCCCTACGGAACTGAAAAGCCACGGGCTTCAGCCCCTGGGCGACCACAGATCTGTTTTTATGCAATCGATGCTCCACATCACGACGCTGCATTATCTGGTTCTCGGCGCAGCCCTCTTTTTGCTCGGCGTTATCGGCGTGCTAACCCGTCGCAATGTCGTCATCGTCCTCATGTCGATCGAGCTAATTCTGAATGCCGTAAACCTGAACCTGGTCGCTTTCTCGCGGCTATGGGGAGATCTTCACGGCCAGGTATTTGCCATCTTTATTATTACCGATGCCGCTGCCGAAGCGGCCGTGGGCCTCGGAATTCTGATCGCTTTTTTCCGTAATAAAGAAACGGTGAATATAGACGAAGTGAATTTGCTGAAGTGGTAGAAGGGAAGCTGTTAGCCATTAGCTCTTAGCCCTTGGCCAAACCAAAATATTTGAGCTAAAAGCTAAAAGCTAAGAGCTAAAAAAATGTTCCTCACCCACATCTGGCTGATCCCGTTGCTGCCCGCGTTCGGCGCGGCCGTGATGTTTTTTTTCGGCCGTAAGCTGCAGAAGGCAACGGTCAGCGCAGTTTGCGTCGGCAGTATCGTGCTGGCCTTCGTCATGGCCTGCGGTGCGGTCAAGCAATATTCCGCATGGTCGTCCACTGACGAGAATTTTCACCAGCCTTATCAAACCGTCCTCTACACTTGGCTCGGCTCCGACACCGGCCACCTGACCTACTCAACACAGGACGGATCTCCAGCCCGGTTCCAAGCCGATGCCGGTTTCCTGCTCGATCCGCTCTCCAGCATCTGGCTGCTGTTCGTCACTGGCGTGGGCATGTTGATTCACATCTACTCCGTCGGATACATGGCGCATGAAGGCGGCTACTACCGCTTCTTCGGATACCTCAACCTCTTCATGTTTTCCATGCTGACCCTGATTCTCGCGAACAACTACGTTCTGCTGTTCGTGGGTTGGGAGGGCGTGGGCCTGTGCTCTTATCTGCTGATCGGATTTTATTTTCATCGGAAGTCCGCGAGCGACGCTGCGGCCAAAGCTTTCATCGTCAACCGCATCGGCGATGCCGGATTTCTTCTCGGCATGTTTTTCATCGCGTGGTATTTCGGTTCGCTGCGCTTCACCGACGTGACCCATATTGCGCGCAGCGGACGTTTCCCCATCGGCGATCCCATCATCACGGCAGCTACGTTGCTTTTATTTGTCGGCGCGTGTGGCAAGTCGGCGCAGATTCCTCTCTACATTTGGCTGCCCGACGCCATGGAAGGTCCCACGCCAGTCTCCGCGCTCATTCACGCCGCGACCATGGTCACGGCTGGCGTCTACATGATCGCGCGATCGAATGCGATCTTCGTGCTCGCACCCACATCCATGAAGACAGTCGCCATCGTGGGTGCGCTCACTGCAATTTTCGCCGCCTCGATCGGCCTCGTGCAAAACGACATCAAGCGCGTGCTTGCCTACTCAACGGTTTCTCAACTGGGCTATATGTTTCTGGCGCTTGGTGTGGGAGCCTTCGCCGCGGGTGTCTTTCACGTATTCACCCATGCCTTTTTCAAAGCGCTGCTTTTCCTTGGCGCTGGCTCGGTGATCCATTCCATGTCCGGCGAGCAGGACATGCGCAACATGGGCGATCTCGGCCATCGCATTCCGATTACCCATCGCACCATGTTCATCGCCACGCTGGCCATCGCCGGCATTTTCCCCTTCGCCGGATTTTTTTCGAAAGACGCAATTCTTTGGGAAACCTGGTCGCGTGAAGGTGGCGCCTATCGCTTCCTCTGGTACATCGGCTATGCAACCGCCCTGATGACGGCCTTCTACATGTTCCGCCTGATGTATTTGACCTTCCATGGCCGTCCGCGCATGGACCATGCCGTCGAGCACCACATTCACGAATCGCCCAAGTCAATGACCTTGCCGCTCGTAGCTCTCGCCGTCTGCGCCATTGGCGCAGGGTGGCTTGGCTGGCCGCACAGCCTCGGAGGTTCCGATCGCTTTACGAAATTTCTCGAGCCCGTGTTCGCCAGTGAAGCTCGGGTGCTTCAGCAGGAAGGCAGAACCAGCGAGCTGGTCGCGGGAGTGGAAGAAGAGCACAACACCGGCACCGAGTGGCTGCTGATGGCCTTGTCTCTGGCTGCCGCAGGCCTCGGTTGGGGCATGGCCTGGAGAAGCTATCGCCATGCCGATAAAGGCTACAGCGAGCCGATTGCCGCCGTCGCGCCGCCAGTTTACGATGTGCTGCTCCATAAGTATTACGTGGAAGAAGCTTACGACTATGTTTTTACCGGCCGCCGCAAGCTTGGTGATGTTCGGCTTGGCGTTCTCGGATTGGGCGCCGCATCGGCCTGGTTTGATACCCATGTTGTCGATGGAGTGGTCAACGGCGCCGGATGGAGCACGCGGCTGACCGCGACCATTTCCGGTTGGTGGGATAAGTGGATCATCGACGGTATCGGCGTGAACGGCCCGGCGATACTGGCAAGAATGCTTTCCTATCCCGCGCGGCTTTTTGAATGGGGCCTGGTGCAATGGTACGCGCTGGTGATGACCGCAGGATTAGTCGGTTTCGTTTGCTATTACGTGTATCGCTGATGAAGCTCTTAGCTGTTAGCTCTTAGCTTTTGGCTAGAAACTAAACGCAAAGAGCTCCAAGCTGAAGGCTAAGAGCTAAAGGCTAAGAGCTTTTCATGCAAAACCATATACTCTCGATCATCCTCTTCACGCCGCTGCTCGGCGCTCTTGTGCTCCTTTTTGTTCCCAAAGAGAACAAGGAGGCCATTCGCTGGATCGCGAATTTCTTCGCGCTCGGCGGCTTCCTGATTTCGCTGCCGCTGGTGCCGATGTTCTGGGCGCAGCGCTTCGAGCCCGGCTTCAAGTTTATCGAGGGCTCGCCGGGCAACTGGATTCCCACCATCGGCGCCGGCTATCTCATCGGTATCGATGGAATTTCTTTCCTGCTCATCATGCTCACCACGCTGCTGGGCTGGATTTCGATCCTGTCTTCGTGGACCGCGATCGAGAGCCGCGTCAAAGAATATTATGTCTGGTTTCTGATTCTTCAAACCGGCATGCTCGGCGTCTTCATGGCGCTCGATTTCTTCCTCTTCTTCGTCTTCTGGGAAGCCATGCTGGTGCCGATGTACCTGCTGATCGGCATCTGGGGCGGCCCGCGCAAGCTCTACGCCGCAATTAAATTCTTCCTCTACACGCTGGCCGGCTCAGTCCTGATGCTGCTCGGCATCCTGTTCCTCTATTTCCACCATCACGCGCTCACCGGCATCTACACCTTCAGCCTGACCGCGCTCTACCAAACCGCTCCCAAGATTTATTCCGATCCCGCGTACGGGCCGACCGTCGCGATTCTGCTATTCTTCGCGTTTTTCTTTGCCTTTGCGATCAAAGTTCCCATGTTCCCGTTCCATACCTGGCTACCTGATGCCCATGTGGAAGCGCCAACTGCCGGGTCGGTGATTCTGGCCGGCGTTCTGTTAAAGATGGGAACTTACGGGTTCATTCGCTTCTCGCTGCCATTTTTTCCCGACGTGCTGACCCATACGAAAGTCCGAAGCTGGATGATCGTTCTATCCATCATCGCTATCATCTATGGTGCGCTAGTCTCCTTGATGCAGAAAGACATGAAGAAGCTGGTGGCGTATTCCTCTGTCAGCCATCTCGGCTTCTGCACGCTGGGAATTTTTGCGCTTACGCCTCTCGCATTGAGCGGATCGGTCTTGCAGCAGGTCAACCACGGAATCTCGACGGGAGCGCTTTTCCTGATCGTCGGCATTCTGTATGAACGCCGTCACACCCGCGAGATCAGCGAATATGGAGGCATCTCGAACGTGATGCCCGTCTATGCAACCATCACCATGATCATGTTTCTTTCATCAATGGGGCTGCCGTTGCTGAACGGCTTTGTCGGCGAATTCACCATTCTGCAAGGCACGTTCATGGAGAACTGGCGCTGGGGCGCATGGGCCGTGCCTGGCGTGGTTCTCGCTGCCGCCTACCTTCTGTGGCTATATCAGCGCGTATTCTTCGGCCCGGTCACCAATCCCAAGAACGAAAAGCTGCACGATCTCACGCCTCGCGAAATGCTCACATTTGCGCCTCTGCTGATCATGGCCTTCTGGATTGGGCTTTATCCCAAGCCTTTCTTCCAGATTCTTGAGCAGCCGGTAAATCAGATCGTGCAGAATGTGCGCACTCCTCGGGCGAATGACGCGGTGAATGCCGCCGCGCAACCCGTGGCCGTCGCAACTCCCGTAACCACGACTGCCGTTGCCAGGCCCGTGCCAGTCCCATCGCCCGGAGGGAAGAACTAGTGGGCTCGCTCGCCCAATTCAATGCAAGCGATTACCTGCTGGCGCTGCCCATTCTGCTGCTCACTCTGTTTGCTCTCGGGATATTACTGATCGATCTCATGATCCCGCCGGAGGCCAAGTGGGCCAACGCCCTTACCGCATTGATCGGTGTGTTTTTCGCGGCTGGCGGTGTGCTCAAAATTCAGTTCTGGATGGATGCCAATCGCGGAGTTTCGCTGGGGGCCGTCGGCATGATGGGCACGATGCTGGTGGATCGAGTCGCGATTTTCTTCTTTTACCTGTTCCTCGCGGCTACAGCCATCTCCATTCTCATGTCGGTCCGGTACATGACCACCGAGCATGAAAACCACGGCGAATACTACACGCTGATGCTGCTCTCCGTCGTCGGCATGATGTGCATGGCCTCCGGCTTCGACATCGTTCTCATCTTTATCGGCCTTGAACTGATGGCTATCTCCACTTACGTGCTCGTAGGATTTCTGCGCCGTGACCGACGCTCCAACGAAGCCGCATTAAAATATCTTTTGCTGGGCGCATTTTCTTCCGGCATCTTCGCCTACGGTCTTTCTCTGCTCTATGGTCTCAGCGCCAGTACGAACCTGAACGAAATTGGTCACAGCCTGGCAGTGCTACATGCCAGAGATCCTCATAATCCGATAGCCATCGTTGCATTGTTAACAACAGTCACCGGTTTGCTTTTTAAAATCGCCGCCGTGCCGTTTCACCAATGGGCGCCGGACGCCTACGAGGGCGCGCCCACCTGCATTACCGGATTCATGTCCGTCGCGGTAAAAGCCGCAGGCTGGGCCATGCTCATCCGGATTCTTGGCGCAAACTATCCCACATTTTCTAACGCCATGCTGGGCCTCAATGCCTGGCGCCCGATCTACGTTCCACTGTTCGTCTTCGTTTCCATCGCCACCATGACCGGCGCGAACTTCGCCGCTCTCACCCAGACCAACACCAAGCGCCTTCTGGCCTACTCCTCGATTGCCCACGTCGGTTACATGTTGCTGGGTCTGATCGCGGGAAGTCCCACCCGGGTGAGCGCGGACGGAATCAAAGGCATCCTGATTTATCTCCTCGTCTATACCTTCATGAATCTCGGCGCCTTCGGCGTGATTACTTCGCTGCGCCATCGCCACGTGATCGGCGACGAAATCGACGACCTCAACGGCCTCTACGCGCGCGCCCCGGTGGAAGCGGTACTGATGTTGATCTTCCTGCTTTCTCTTGCCGGAATTCCTCCGCTCGCCGGATTCTGGGGGAAGTATTTCATTTTTTTCAGCCTGATCGAAAGTGGCCACTACGTGCTGGCAGCGTTGGGCGTGCTGTATTCCGTCTTCGGCCTCTACTATTATTTGAAGATGGCCAACGCCATGTTCATGGGTAAGCCGGAAGAAAAAGGATTGTTGCCGGTGAGTTGGGCCATGCGCGCCGCGCTCGGCATAACCGCGTTAGCCACGCTGTTTATCGGAATCATGCCCAACCGTTTCATCAACCTGGTCAACTGGTCGCTGATCATCACGCCGAATTCTCCGCTTGCGAGGCTGGTTCACTAGTTCGCGATTGTCTCGGTAAGAAAATAGAAAAGAATAGAAATGGATAAGCCACCATCGGCGCCGACACCGTCTCCGGAAGACTCGAAAGGCAGAGAGAATTTCTGGCTGCAGGCGAGCCGTTACAGCCAGGTGGCGCTGACCTTGCCAGCCGCGCTTGTAGTGGGATGGCTGGTGGGAGCGGCGCTTGATCGCTGGCTGCACACCACGTGGCTTTACCTCGCAGGCATACTCTTAGGAATCGCCGCGGGATTCGTGGAGTTGATCCGCACCGTTCTTCGCGACACCAAGTAGCTCCCCAGAAAACTAATTCCGCCTCAAACTAAACCGGCTATCGCTTACCATGGTTGGCAGGGAACTGCGCCAACTGTTATCAACATAGCGGGATGACCGACCCAGCCCAAACCGAAGCCGTTCCACCATTAACTGTCGCCGAGCGCTTTTATTCCGGCGCCCTTCAGCGAATCCGTAATTTTATGCTGGTGCTTTCCCCATTGCTGGTGGCGGCCGCGTGGCGGAAGTTCGGCCTTCGCCCGGCAGTCGGATTCGCCGTTGGCTGCATTATCGCTTACATCAACTTCCACTGGCTGAAGAGCGTCATCGCGGCGTTTGTCGACCGCGCGACCGGTGCCGCTACCTCGCAATCGGGGCAGGGAATCGTCTTCCGATTCCTCTTTCGTTATGTTTTGATGGCCCTCGGCGCCTATGCTATATTGACTGTTTCGCCAACGAGCTTGAACGGGCTGCTTGCAGGGTTGTTTTTGCCGGTTGCCGCCATCGTCTGCGAAGCGGTTTACGAACTGTATGCCGCACTCGCTCATGGAGTGTAGTGGCCAGTTCGTTGAACAAGCCCAGTTCGTTGAACAAGTAAGATAAGTTGTTAATTCACCCTATGCACGAACAACTCTGGTTCACCGCAATACTGAATCATCTGCTAGGCGGACCCGTCACGGCGATGCTGCGAGCTTTGCATGTCCAGCCAAAGTATCCCGCGGCTCCTATCCCTGATTCGTTTGCCATGGAACTTCTTGTTTTCGGGTTTCTACTGATCGTGTTTGTCTTGGTCCGCGTGGGACTTTCGGTCGATCGTCCCGGAGCGTTGCAGCACTCGTTCGAAGCCGTCGAAGGATTTATCAAGAGCCAAAGCGACGAGATCATCGGCCATCACAGCGAGGGCTATACGGCCTTCCTTGCGGCGCTTGGCTTCTTTATTCTGTTCTGCAATCTAATTGGCGCGATCCCTGGCTTCGAGTCTCCAACCGCTTTTGCGGTGGTTCCGCTTGGGTGCGCCATTTGCGCATTTGTTTATTACCAGACTCAGGGGTTAAAACACTCGGGCATCGGCTATCTGAAACATTTCCTGGGTCCCTCGGATTCTACGATGTCGATTTTTATCAGGGTCCCGCTAGCGCTGTTAATGTTGCCGATCGAGATCATCAGCCATTTGGCTCGCGTCCTTTCACTCACTATTCGTCTGTTCGCGAACATGTATGCCGGTGATATGGTGACGTTGGTTTTCTTTTCGCTCGTTCCGATCGGCGTTCCGATTCTGTTCCTCGGACTGCACATCGGCGTGTCGCTCTTGCAAACCTACATTTTCGTTCTGCTCACCACGGTTTATTTGCAAGGCGCAGTTTCTGAGGAACACTAAAAGGCACTGAGCGGTGGTCAGCGGCCAGTGGTCAGTAAAGAAAATTAGCTTGTACTGACCTCTGGTCACTGTTCACTGGGTTTCACCCGTTCAGCGTGAGGGCGTCTGCAAGGTATGGCGTCAACCACCCACTGGCGGTATTTCATACGAGGAGAAACACAATGAGTAAGCTAAGCAAGTTGTTCATGGCACTTTCCGTATTGTCATTCGCCGTTCCCGCATTCGCGCAGGGTGGCGGAGCCGAAGGTGGAGTCAACTGGGTTGCAATCGCCGCCGGGTTCTCCATGGCTTTCGCCTCCGGCATCTGCGCTCTGGCTCAGGGCAAGGCAACCGCCTCCGCCGCCGAAAGCCTGGCGCGCAATCCCGCCGCCCGTCCCGGCATTCAGTTGGCGCTGATTCTGGGATTGGCGCTGATCGAATCGCTCGCCCTCTACACCCTGGTTATCATCTTCGCCAAGGTGAAGTAGGATCGCAAGAAATGCTTTTGTAAGAGTAGAAGGCCTCCGCGCAGGCGGAGGCCTTTATCTTCTCTGCAGCTTTGCTCTACCTTAACTTCGCTATACCTTGCGGGTACCGCTCCAGTCCGTATCTTTCCGCTGCGGCACATTGGTCAGGGCATCCACCAACAGGCGCCGCAGCCGGTACCGGCTCTCCAGGTCAGTATTCACAATCTCAAACCCCACTTCGTTCACGCGTGCGCGGCGCAGCAACACATGGGCCTTGATCTTGGTTCTCATACCGAGTGAAATCTCCAGGTCGGCTTCACTGCCGATTCGCAGATTATCTTCCTTCGTGCCCATGCCGCCGCCCAGGCTCAGTTCGCGGACCAGAATCTTTGACTTCCCCCACGAACTGCCAATCGTGGCGCTGATCGAGCGCGGCAGTACCATGCGTTCATAGCGCCGCTGCCGAACCCAGGGGCATGCCGGGGCCGTGTCCAGGGGCGCAATCGCTAGCTCCGTCGGCTCGATGCCGCTCTCCGAAAGAATCTGTGCGCTGTAGCGGGGGTCGGTCTTCGAGAGGGACTGTGCCGCAGCGATTCTCAACTCGCGGTGATGCACAAAACCAAAAGTTTTCTTGGTCTCCACAATCTCCCGCAACAGCGGAACCGCATCCGCATCCCGCAATCGTCCGAGCGATTCGATCGCTTTGAGTTGCACAAACGGAGGTCGCGATGCCGCTTCACCCGGCTTCGCCATCGCCAAGAGTGGCGGAGCCGCCGTGAGGTCGCCGCTCATCCCGATCTCATCCAACGCCTCTGGCAGCACCACGGAGTCCAGCACCTCCGCCAGTTCCAGCAGAGTGCGCCCGCGATCCGGCGCCGCTCCGTAGGCAACCTGGCGCACAACAATATCGTGATAAAAGCGATTCCATTCCGGCAGCCGCGAGGGCAAAAGCTCCAGCAGAGTGTTCACATCCAGCCTGCTGAGTAGACCGACCACGGCTGAAGCCTGCCTCGATTGCCCCGTACGCAAAATCTCGCGCAACTGGCTAAGAGCCGGCGACCCCATCTCCTTTACCAGTTCGATCATACGATCGCACTCTTCGCGCCGCATGCAACGGAAGAATCGGTCCGCCAGATGTTCCGCGGCTGAGAGCGCGGTACGCCGCAGCACGGAAAGCAGTTCCGCCGGGGCAGGTTCGGAGCGCAGGGCCTCCTCGATGAACTCCGGTATCCGGTTCTCCACGCCCACTCGCGGGCGCAAGTCGCTCACCATCACCGGACGGTGCTGTTGCAGCATCTCCATGCCTGCACAGACTTGGTTCACCGCTTGATAATTCCGTGCTTCGCTGGCTTCCTGGCTCAGCCGCACAAACGAAGCGCTCAGCAAGCTCTGCAATTCATTATCTTTCTCGGCAGATAGTTGCTCTGAAACCCGCTGGATCGCCAATCCCAAGGTTTCGCCGCCGACCCTGGCATAAAGATCCGCAAGTTGACTCAATCCAATCGCAGCCTTGCGTCGCGACTCTACTTCCTTGTGATTGACCGAACTGGAATAGTTATCCAGGATCTCTGCCGATGTCTGTTTATCTTCCCGATCGAGCAAGGTTTCCACAAACTGCCGCACATTGCGCGGCGGCACGCAGGGAGCTTCGTTGGAGAGAAGTACAGTTTTCTTTCCTGACTCCGGCACCTCGGCCCAGAACATTCGGTCGAGGATGTCGGCGTGGGACTCTACCAGAATCCCCGCCTTGTTCATTTTCTCTTCCTGCAACTTCAAGATCTGCCGCAGCGAATCCATCTGCCGGCTCATATGCTCCATCATCTGATGGACAGCGTTGACCTTCACTTCGCCCTTCTGATAACGCTCCAGGGCAAAGCGGATCGCCATGTGCTCGGCGGCCTTCATCAGGAGTGGTGTGTTCTCCTGCTCGGTGGTCGCTTTGGCGGCCAGAGTTCCCAAGAGATGTTGCAAGTTGAGCCGCGTGTTGGCATCGGTTTCACCGACTTCCTTTTGCAGATCTTCCGGGCTCGCACTGGGATCGGTCTGCACCTGCCCGAATCGCGTGAGCAGGCGTATCGCCTGAATCACCTCAGCTTCCTGCAAGGGAACGACTCCGCCCTCCCAAATAGGAGCAGCAGCAGTTCCGGTTGCAGCCCCCGAACCGGCGCCAGGTCCGGGCCCAGCCACCCAGTGCCCGGCTACATTCGGCACGCTGCCTGCAGTTCCGCCGCCATCGCTGGGCTGGCCCCCGCCCATCGCGTTGGCGCCCTCCGCCGCTGCAATCAACTGCAAAAGTTTTTGCGGATCGTTCAACCACTGCTTAAATTCCGGGCCCAGCGTCTGCGCCGCAATCTGGGCCGCTACGCTGATGTCCCCGGTGAGAGGGTCCGCGGCCACAAACTTCACTTCGTTAATCTTGATCGTGCTTTGCGCGCCGCCACCATTCAAAGCCGCTTTGATTTGTTTGGCGACATCCTGCGCTTTCGATCCAGCCGCCGTGAACGCGCGCACCAGACGCGTGAAATCTTCCTTGCTGACATCTTTCGAGAAGTGCAAGCTGGCCAAACCCGCCGTACTCAAGAGTTGACCGAAGCTTCTTTCCGTCTGGCCTGCTTCCAACGGAACTCCGTCCAGCAGGAGCTTGTTGTCCGAAACGCCCAGCAAAAATCCGCCTTCGCCCGCCGTTGGCAAGCCTTGCTGGAGTTCCTTCCACGCTGTATCGAACTGAGCTTCAGTGCGCTTATGCTCGGGTCCGTACATCCGCGCGTACTTGATCAGAATGTTCAGGCTGTGAACGAACGCGCGCGCTGAGGCGGCGCGCTGTGCGTAGAATGTAGTAGCGTCGCTGATAATCAGCTCCTTGCCTTCTAAATCTTCAAGTAAAAAGGTTAACCCCAGCAGGTAAGTCCCGCACATTACTGAGGTAATAGAAGGCGCCTTGGTCGAACGCCTATGCAAGGGCATCTTTCGACCGGTGCATTCCCCTGGCCACTGGCATTCCCGTACGTCTCCGGCGAAAATGGTTACGGAAACCTCAAAATCATTGAAACCCTAGTGCCAGCCTTCAGAAATCGCCCAACTCGAGTCAAGAAGACCACGGGCCTTCGCTATTGGATGTTGCAGGTGCTGGAGGAATGTGATCGTGTTGCCGCCGATTTCAGCACCGATCCGGTTCACGACCTGCGCGTTTCTCTGCGCCGCTGCCGCTCCCTGGCTGACGGCTTAATGGCGCTCGATTCCAACCCCGACTGGAAAGCCATGAAAAAGGCGGGGAAACGACTCTTTCAGCGCCTGGGTGATTTACGCGATGTCCAGGTCATGATGGAGTGGGTCGACCAATTGCACGGTGAGGTGATGGCGCGCGTTCCACCGCCCGCAATATCGACAGCGGAGCAGACTCCGGCTCCCGTTGCGACTCCTGACTCATCCTATGTGAGCGATCCCGCCGCTCAGACTCTTCTTGAAATCCTTCACAGCCGCGAAAAGGAGCATCAGCGCGAAGCCAAATCTGCCCTGGAAGAGTTCGATCGCAAGCAATGGCGGCAATGGGCCAAGACGCTTCCTATTTGCGCCGCGCGCATCCGCCCCGGCAGCCCTCTCTTCAAGCATCTGGCGCTTGAGCGCTGGACTGCGGCCCGGGAGCTGCACAACCGTGCTCTGCGCAACCGCTCTCAGGTTGCATTTCATTCCCTTCGCATCGGCATCAAACGCTTTCGCTACATCGTCGAAAACTTTCTTCCCGCCGAGCACGCCGCGTGGAAAGATGGTCTGAAAGAAATTCAGGATTTGCTTGGCGAAGTTCACGACCTCGATGTGCTGTGGTCCACCGCCGCTTCCTGCCAGGTTTTTCCAGATGAAAACTCGCGCAAGATTTGGCGCGAAATAATTCTTGCCCAGCGCGCTAAGCAAATTTCTGGCTACCGCACCAAAATGCTGGGCCCCGATTCTCGATGGCAGCTTTGGCGCGACGGTTTGCCCAAGGGCAAGGAAATATCAGTCCTCGCGACTCGCCGGATGAAGATGTGGGCCAGCGGCCTCGATCCCGATTTTCCCCACTCCGAACGCGTCGCAGCCCTCGCCCTTCAGCTCTATGACGGCCTTCTCGCATGGGGTTGGCAGCCCGCAGTCGATCCAATCTCGGCGCGCTCCAGCCTCTTGGCTGCAGCTCTTTTGCACGACGTAGGCAAGTCGGAAGGTTTGAAAGGTCATCACAAAGCTTCCCTCAAGCTGATTCGCGATCATGGCAATCCACTCGGATGGAATGCTGCCGACCTGCAACGTGCCGCCATCATTGCCCGCTTTCATCGAGGAGTTTTACCCACCAGACGCCACAAATCCCTTCGCGATCTTCTCCCCAACGAGCAGAAGGGAACCATCCAATTAGCTGCCGTCCTTCGCCTGGCGAACGCTCTGGATTCAGCCCATGACGGGCATATCCGCCGCATTCACATCGAAAATCAACGCATCGGAAATAAGGAGAGTGAAGCGCTCGTCATCGTCGCCGAAGGCTACGCACCCGTCGGATCATGCGCCCGGACGGTTGCCGCAGAGCGCTATCTGCTGGAGACGGTTTTGCATCGGCCAGTCATCTTGAAAGCAATGAACAATAATCGCAAACAGCGCTCCCGCCGTAGCTCCGCAGTCACTTCCGCGTAGCTTTATTTAGGGATACAACTGTTCTTGCTTCCGGAAACCAAAGGCCAGAAGCTCCAACCCATGACTCATTCCCAGCTGGTCGAAAAGGCCATCCGTTGGCTGCGCAGTTACCGCTGCGGAGTCATCCTGTCTGAGCAAGCTTGTGTCAGCGGCGAGATGCCCGACGCCATCGGCTGGAAGCGCGCTTGCCATTCCGTGCTGGTTGAATGCAAGGTAACCCGCTCCGATTTTCTGGCCGACCGCGCCAAGCCCTTCCGCCAGAACTCGGAGCAAGGCGTGGGCTGTGAGCGCTTCTATCTGACCCCCGCCGGTCTCATCCGCCGCGAAGAACTTCCCCCAGGCTGGGGACTGCTGGAACTCCGTCGCGGCCGAATTGAAGCCCTTCAACCTTCCGCAAGAAATCTTCGCAGTGCGTCCGGTTTCCGCTGTGAGATGAATCTTCTGCTCGCCAGCCTCCGTCGTGTCGAGGTGCGTGTTGATCCGCAAAGCATCACCGACTTTTTGAAGTGGAAAAACCGCATGGCCGAATACAACCGGGGTTCCATGCCAGAGGGCTTGTGCGCCGCGCAAGAAGAGCAGAACCCTTATCTCGATCCAGACTCGTCGCTGGAAACAATCTCTTGACCCTCTAATTTACCTGGACTATAGTCGATCCCTACCCCGGGTGAGCCCGCCTCGCCTACGCTTGTTAGCAGCTCGCGCCCTCGAGAACGGCTCCTGCAGATTGATCACCGTTCCTTACCCAGAATTTTCAGGAGGATCATCCATGCGCACCGTGCGATTTTCCACGTCCTTCTCGTTCGCCTTCAGCATCTGCCTGCTTGCGACCTCTGCGCTCGCGGCGTCCCCGCAAGAGACTGTTCTTCACAATTTCGGTAGCTCGACTGACGGCTGGTTGCCTTTAGCCCCGCTGACCATGGACGCAACCGGAAATATCTATGGCACCACCTCGTCTGCCGGCGCCAGCGGTGGTACCGTTTTCGAGTTGACGCCCAATGGGGACGGGACCTGGACCGAAACCATACTGCACCAATTCGGATTCGGTACCGATGGCACTAAGCCCCTGGCAGGAGTCGTTGTGGCCGCCGACGGCAAGATTTATGGAACGACCTCCGCCGGTGGCACTAACAATGACGGAGTAATCTTCAAGCTAACTCCTGAATCCGGCGGTGTATGGGACGAAAAAATTCTTCTCAACTTTGACGGCGAAAATGGTGCGGTGCCCTCCACCTTGGTATCCAACTCGGGTTATCTCTACGGAGCAACCTCCAGCGGTGGTAAGTTCGACTACGGAATCGTCTTTCGAATGACCCACGAGCCATCCGGAGAGTGGACCGAGAAGATCCTTCACACCTTTAACGACAACGGGAAAGATGGATACAACCCCACCGGAGGCATAGTCTTTGACTCCGCCGGTGATCTTTACAGCACTACGGCTCTGGGTGGCGCTCATGGCTATGGGACCGTTTTCGAGTTGCTTCCCCAAACCCCAGGAGCGTGGCCGGAGAAGATCATTCACAGCTTCAACGATAACGGCACCGACGGCTATTCTCCGGAACCAGGGTTGGCGTTCGACTCTTCCGGCGATCTTTTCGGCGCTACCAACGCGGGCGGATCTTTCAATCTCGGAGCTGTTTTCAGACTCACTCCTGATAGCACTGGACGCTGGTCCGAAAAGATTCTGCATAGCTTTGGCAACGGGATGGATGGTTCAGTTCCATTTGCTGGTGTGATCGCCGATTCTGCAGGAAACCTCTACGGAACCACCGATGGCGGCGGAACGGGCGGCAGAGGGGCGGTCTTCGAAATGATCCATCACACCAGTGGTTACTGGTCTGAGAGCGTATTGCACAGTTTCGGAAGCGGAAACGATGGATATTTTCCCCGCGCTGGCGTAATCGTGGATAAATGGGGCAACATCTACGGCACTACCCTGGTAGGAGGCACCGACGAACAGGGAACAGTCTTCGAAGTTATGCCGTGAACTTAGGAAGGTGCGCCTCTGGCCAGAAAGCCAGCGGTCAGCTGTGCGCGGTTCAACTCCCACCAAAAGGCATCTGCGGGATGTCACTATAGTAACCCCGCTTTCTGGCCATTGCCGCCTTTCCGACGGCCATGTACTAATGGGTGTGATCCTTCCCCTCTAGTCAGCTCAATCTACAACCCAAATTTTTTAGAGAAAAGAGACCCATGAGACGGAGTTTTCTGCGCCCCGCCGTAGCAGCCACCATTTTATTCATTTTAATGGCTTTTTCTGCTATTCCCGCAGTCGCCACCCCGCAGTCCGAGCCGTCCTCAGGCTGTCTTGGAGGCCCGGCCCTGAACGGCTGGTATGGCATTCTCATCTCCGGCGGTACGAATGGCGGCAGTGGCGAGTATTATTCTGGCGCAGTCAACTTCAACGGCGCGTGCGGCCTCTCCGGCACAAATATTAATGGGGGAATCGGTACTGCAATCACCGATACCAGTGTGACCGGAACTTACGGACAGAATTCCGACGGCACCTATAACCTCACGCTGAACCTGGCAAATCAATCCTCGCCGCTAACCTTTACCATCGGAGTCAGCTCTTCGGGAACGAAAGCGGTGGGCATCGAGAGCGACAACACCTCAGCCGCCACCATCGATATCGAATCGCAGTTGACGACGCTCACCGGAGGCTACAGCACATCTAGCCTTACAGGCACTTATTCCGTTTCCTGCTCCGGCTCGGGTGTCGATTTGAACTACGTCACTTTCGATGGAAACGGCAATCTCAATGGCGTCGATCCCTACGATAACAACGGAAGCCAGGGTAACAGCCCATACAGTGGCACCTATTCCGTGAACTCTGACGGGACTTTCTCCGGCAGCCTCACCGGCAGCTACAGCCCGTACTCATTCACCGGAGTGATTGACAACGGGGTTACCGAAATTCAATACACTTACAATCAGTCCGGCAATGGCGGGGTCGTCGCCTGCTCGGGACGCCAGGCTCCTGCCGCTACATTGATGGGATATTACGGCGTCGTGATTGGCGGAAAAGCCACCAATGGTCTCGGGGGAGAAGAGGTCTTTTCCGGATCTGCGTACTTTAATGCCGGCTCATTTGCCGTGACCAACCTTCAGGGCGGAATCAACTCGCAATACGGCACTACAACCGCGACCGGTACCTACACCACCAATAGCGATAACACACTCACCATTAGTATGACGCTCGCTGGGCAAACGACCCCTCAAACTTTCATTGTGGGCGTGAGCGAGGGCGGTAACGAAGCTGTTGGAATTGAAACGGATGGGTTGGCGCAAGCCACCATTGACCTGCAAAGCCAGTTGGTATCGAGTGGCAACACCTACAGCACTGCCAGCCTCAACGGAACCTACGCTGCCACCTGTTCCGGCGCAGAGGTCGACCTGAACTATGTGACCTTCGATGGTCAGGGCAACCAAACCGGAGTAGATCCCTATGACAACGGCAGCTACGGCGACAATCCTTATGTCGGTACGTATACGGTCAACTCGGACGGCACTTTCAGCGGCGGTTTCTCCGGCTCCTACGCCAATTATCAGATGACGGGCGTCATCGATAACGCGACCGCCGAGATTGAGTACACTTACAATTACATCGGCAGCGGCGGGGTCGTTTCCTGCGTTGGCAACTCCACTTACGCCCCGGTTGGCACCAATCCCGTGGCCGTGGCGCCCACGTTCAACCCACCTCCCGGAGCCTACAATGGCAACCAAACCGTAACGATTTCCGACACCACGCCCGGCGCGACCATCTACTACACCACCAACGGAGTCACACCGACCACCAGTTCTTTGGTTTACGGCTCGACGCCCATCACCGTAACTCCCGGCACCACCATCGAGGCCATCGCGGTGGCCCCGGACTACAACAATAGCCCAATCGCAGCAGCTACCTATTTCTACTCGGCAGCTTTGTCCACCGCTGTGACTCCGAGCTTTAATCCCTTGCCCGGAACCTACAACTCAGCCCAGACGGTACTGCTCTCCGACACGACTCCCGGTGCTGTGATCCACTGCACCGTTGATGGCAGCCCGGTCAGCGCAAGTTCTCCGGTATGTACCAGCGTGAATGTGAGCACCACCACCACCATCCAGGCCATCGCCGTAGCGACCGGTTATAACAACAGCGCTCCGACAACCGGCCTCTACACCATCATCCAGAACGCCGTGACTCCGAGCTTTAATCCCTTGCCCGGAACCTACAACTCAGCCCAGACGGTACTGCTCTCCGACACGACTCCCGGCGCTGTGATCCACTGCACCGTTGATGGCAGCCCGGTCAGCGCAAGTTCTCCGGTGTGCACCAGCGTGAATGTGAGCACCACTACCACGATTCAGGCCATTGCCGTCGCCAGCGGTTATAACAACAGCGCTCCGGCAACCGGCCTCTACACCATCATCCAGAACGCCGTGACCCCGAGCTTGAATCCCTTGCCCGGAACCTACAACTCAGCCCAGACGGTACTGCTCTCCGACACGACTCCCGGCGCTGTGATCCACTGCACCGTTGATGGCAGCCCGGTCAGCGCAAGTTCTCCGGTGTGCACCAGCGTGAATGTGAGCACCACTACCACGATTCAGGCCATTGCCGTCGCCAGCGGTTATAACAACAGCGCTCCGGCAACCGGCCTCTACACCATCATCCAGAACGCCGTGACCCCGAGCTTGAATCCCTTGCCCGGAACCTACAACTCAGCCCAGACGGTACTGCTCTCCGACACGACTCCCGGCGCTGTGATCCACTGCACCGTTGATGGCAGCCCGGTCAGCGCAAGTTCTCCGGTGTGCACCAGCGTGAATGTGAGCACCACTACCACGATTCAGGCCATTGCCGTCGCCAGCGGTTATAACAACAGCGCGCCGGCAACCGGCCTCTACACCATCATCCAGAACGCCGTGACCCCGAGCTTGAATCCCTTGCCCGGAACCTACAACTCACCCCAGACCGTATTGCTCTCCGATGCCACTCCCGGGGCGGTGATCCATTGCACGACGAACGGAACTCCGGTCAGTGCAAGTTCTCCGGTATGCACCAGCGTGAATGTGAGCACCACCACCACGATTCAGGCCATCGCCGTAGCGACCGGCTATAACAACAGCGCGCCTGTGACCGGCCTCTACACCATCATCCAGAACGCCGTGACCCCGAGCTGGAATCCCTTGCCCGGAACCTACAACTCGGCCCAGACCGTATTGCTCTCCGATACGACGCCCGGGGCGGTGATCCATTGCACGACGAACGGAACTCCGGTCAGCGCAAGTTCTCCGGTATGCACCAGCGTGAATGTGAGCACCACCACCACGATTCAGGCCATCGCCGTAGCGACCGGCTATAACAACAGCGCGCCTGTGACCGGCCTCTACACCATCATCCAGAACGCCGTGACCCCGAGCTTGAATCCCTTGCCCGGAACCTACAACTCGGCCCAGACCGTATTGCTCTCCGATACGACGCCCGGGGCGGTGATCCATTGCACGACGAACGGAACTCCGGTCAGCGCAAGTTCTCCGGTATGCACCAGCGTGAATGTGAGCACCACCACCACGATTCAGGCCATCGCCGTAGCGACCGGCTATAACAACAGCGCGCCTGTGACCGGCCTCTACACCATCATCCAGAACGCGGCCACACCACAATTTAATCCCACGCCGGGCACCTATTATTCGCCCGAAACCGTAACTTTGTCGGATGCGACCCCTGGTGCCGTCATTCATTGCACCACCAACGGAACCACGCCCAGCGCTTCCTCGCCGGTCTGCACCACGTTGAACGTTACCGCTACCACCACCATCGAAGCATTGGCCGTCGCCAACGGCTACAACAACAGCCCGATTACGACGGGAGCTTACACAATTACCGGCACGCCGATCGTTCCCTACATTCAGGTGAACAACGGAACCTGGCAGCAGACCGCCGCTACAACTGTGAGCTCTGGTTCCACGATCAACCTTGGCCCGCAACCGCTGACCGGCGGTTCCTGGCTCTGGACCGGTCCTAACGGCTACTCTTCCACCTCGCGCCAGACCAACAGCATCCCGTTAAGCGTCGGTGCCAACCTCTACATCGCGACCTACACCAATCCCGCCGGATTCAAGACCACGCAAGTCTTTACCATCACCGTCTCCGGCACCGCTTCCACCGTGATCAATCTCTCCAACTACTTCAACGTCGATGGCATCGGAACCGTCGGCACCGATCCTATCAACCACGGCTTCGACAATGACAGTTATGCCTACAACTCATCCCTGCTCGGCACTTCGCTGACTTACCAGGGTCAAGCCTTTCCGCTGGCCGCCGCCAACACCGCCGATGCTCTCAGTTCGCAAACCGTCGCAGTCAGCGTGGGCTCTTACGGCCAGCTTTACCTGGTGGGCGCCGGGGTCAACGGAGCGCAGCTCAACCAACCCATCGTGGTCACCTATACCGATCGATCGACCAGCACCTTCGTACAGAACTTCAGCGATTGGGCTGTCCCCGCGAGCTACGCAGGGGAAGCCACCGTTCTTAAAACGGCCAACCGTATTACGCAATTCGGTACGACTCAAACCGGCGCATACTTCGTCTACGGTTACACCTTCGCGTTGACGCCGGGTAAAACCGTCGCTAGCGTCAAGCTGCCTTCCAACCGCAACGTGGTTTTCCTCGGCATGGGATTGGGAAACACCAACACTGCCGCGACTCCGATCGTTCCCTACATCCAGGTGAATAACGGAGCCTGGCAGGAAACCGCCAGCCTGACCGTGACCTTGGGCAGTACCGTGAATCTCGGTCCGCAACCGCTCACCGGCGGAAGCTGGAGTTGGACGGGACCGAACGGCTACACTTCTACCTCGCGCCAGATCAATAAGGTTCCTCTGAACTCCGGCTCGAATGTCTTCACCGCTACCTTCACCAACTCTGGCGGCGTTCAGACTACGGAGACGTTTACCCTGACCGGGACTTTTGCTAAGGTCGGCGTGCTGCAGATTTCGACTTCCTGCAAAGCGAGAGCAGGAGTTGAAATATGCACTCCCGAGGATTTACCCACGTCGGTCAGGCCGCTCATCAGAACAGAACGCTGATCAGAATGAAACGCTGACCTGGGATGATGTTTCTCAAGCGGGAAGGTGAAAGTTAACCTTCACAATTCACGCCGGCCCTCCATGGCCTTCAGCATGGTGATCTCGTCGGTGTATTCGATGTCACTCCCCACCGGTATGCCCATCGCAATCCGCGTCACCTTCACTCCGGCGCGCTTAAGCTGATGCGAAAGATAAGTTGCGGTCGCCTCGCCTTCCACGGTGGGATTGGTGGCCACGATTACCTCGTCCACGTTTCCCGCATCTACCCGAGAAATTAGATTTGCGATCCGCAACTGGTCCGGCCCAATTCCATGCAGTGGCGAAAGCGAACCGTGGAGCACGTGGTACACGCCGTTGAAGTGCTTGGTCTTCTCGATCGCCGCAATATTCGTCGGCTCTTCCAGCACACAAACCAGGCGCTGGTTGCGGGTCGCGCTGGTGCAATAGACGCAAGGATCCACGTCGGTGATGTTGTTGCACACCGAGCACAAGCGCAGGCTGGCCTTCACGTCGCGAACCGCCGCCGCCAGCGCTTCCGCATCTTCATCGCTCGCCCGCAGAATGTAAAACGCCAGCCGCTGCGCACTCTT
Source organism: uncultured Acidobacteriaceae bacterium (assembly GCA_963833875.1). Classification (GTDB taxonomy): domain Bacteria; phylum Acidobacteriota; class Terriglobia; order Terriglobales; family Acidobacteriaceae; genus Sulfotelmatobacter. The sequence goes on along the minus strand of CAWHZM010000004.1, from coordinate 2,334,638 downwards.
GGCGCCCACGCCCGGCAACTTCTTCAACTCGTCGATCAACCGCGACATCGGCTCGGCAAATCTAGACATAGGAAATCGGGAGATCCCTCACAGGCCGCCCATCCCCAGGCCGCCGAGCATTCCGCCCACGGTTGACTGCATCGTCCCATCAATTTTGCGCGCAGCTTCGTTCACCGCCGCCAGCACCAAATCTTGCAACATCTCCACATCCCCAGATTTCACCGCTTCCGGATCGATCCGTAAGCTCAGCAACTGCTTTCGGCCGTCCATCTTCGCCGTCACCGTGCCCCCGCCCGCGGAAGCCTCCACCACGGTTTCCTGCATCTTCTTCTGCAAAGTCTCGTACTGTGACTTCGCCTTCGACATCAATTCCTGCAAATTAAATCCACCCATATTCCCTCGTGCGCCCGCCAGCAATTCCGAGGTCTGAATGACGGACGCCTGATTTATCGCCTCTCTTTATAATCAATCACCGTTCGAATCTCTGCTCCAAACTTCTCCTGCAAGCGCCGGACGACTGCATCCTGCTCCGCGCGTCCTCGTCCCGCCACGCCGCCATTCGTTCCTTCAGCTTTCGAAGGTGTTCCATTCTTTTTCCCATCCGACGCCGCAACCGCCGCGCCCGGGACAATCCTCAACTTCACCGCACGCCCCAGTACACCGCTTGCCGAGGCGATCGCCAACCGTCGAGCTTCCGCGCTCAACGACATATCCACCACCGTCTGCGACTCCACAACTTTGATTACCACTTCGTTCCCTTCAACCGACCAGTTGCCGGCTTCCAGCATGGCGACCAAAATGCATTGATTCCCATCCATGAGAGCTTGCAGAACTACACCCTGCAACCGTTCCATTGGCGTTGCGACCGCCGGCGGCGGTACTTCAGAAATTCCCGAGGAAGTTGGGGTCTCCTGGGTTTTCTGGGAGGAATTAGTCTGCGGCTCAGCGGCATCGTCGCTCGCTTCGGCTAGCGCGGCAGCCCCCATGACCACCCGTGGCGCTGCATTTCCCGCAACCATCCGGGACCCCCCGGCTGAAAACGGACTGCCTGAGCCCGAATTCGCCCCCGCGGAATTTCCGGAAACAATATCGCCAGAAGACTCCTCCCGCGGCCCTCCCTTGCGTGCCGAATCAGCCGCAAAGGGCGAGACAAAATTCGGACGAGCCGGCGCAACTGGTTCCATACGCCGGTTCTCAGCAGCAGATGAAGCCACAATCGCAGGCCGCGCCCCACTTCTCGCGGCACTCCCTGGCGCGGCCAGAGTTCCAGATGCGGGAGAAGCGCCCCGCACCTCGCTCAGCAGTTGTTCCATTGGCAATAGGCGCTGGGCGTGGGACATCTTCAGCAGTCCCAACTCCAGGTGAAACCTCTGTTCCTGCTTGTATCCCAGCTCGCCATGCGTGCGCAGCATGATCTGCAAATGCCGCGTCAAATCTTCCTCGCCAAACAGCTCCGCCACGCGCTCGACCCGCTCGCGCTCTTCGCTTGAGATCTGCAGCAGGGAAGAATCCTTTCCCGCAACTTTGGCGACCGTTACATTCCGCAGAAAGCGCACCATCTGCCGGGCAAAATGCGTTGGACTGTGCCCCTCGCTGATCAGGTGATCCACCTGCCGCAATACCTCTTCGCTGGCGCTGCGCGCCACCGCCTGCATCACTTCTTCCAGAATGTGCGCCGGCGCGGCTCCCACTAAATTTCGCACCGAATCCGCCGTCAACCTCCCGCTGCAGGAAGCAATCGCCTGGTCCAGAATCGAGAGCGCATCGCGCATCGACCCATCCCCGGCCTCGGCCAGCAGCGCCAGAGCATCGTCATCGGCTTCAATGTGCTCGCGCCCAACCAGATCGCGAAGCTGCGCCACAATCGCATCGAACTTCACCGCCCGAAAACTAAAATGCTGACAGCGCGAACGAATGGTTTGCGGAATATCCTCCGGTTGCGTGGTCGCCAGCATGAAAACAATATGATCGGGAGGCTCCTCCAGGGTTTTCAGGAGGGCATTGAAGGCCGCATCCGTGATCTGGTGCGCTTCGTCCAGAATGTAAATTTTCAAACGGTCGCGCGCCGGGCGATAGCGCGCCCCCTCCCGCAACTCGCGAATCTCGTCAATGCCGCGATTGGTAGCCGCGTCAATTTCGATCACGTCGACTGCATTCCCGGCGCGAATCTCCGTGCAGGATTCGCACACACCGCAAGGCTCCGCCATCGGCCCGTCGGAGGACCGGCAATTCAGCGCCGCTGCCAGAATCCTCGCCACCGTGGTCTTTCCGATTCCGCGATGTCCGCTGAAAATGTAGCCGTGCGCCGTACGTCCCTGTTCCAGCGCATTCTGCAGCGTGCGGGTCACATGCTCTTGCCCAATTACCTCGGAGAATTTCTGAGGACGGTATTTGCGCGCCAGAACGGTATAACTCATGATTAGGAAGCTAAATTATACGTGATGCCGAACTACCGGTGCCTACGGGCGAAATCTGCCGAATTATCGCTATGACCCTACTGGTTCGAGTGAAAGGGTTAAAGTACTTCCTCTAGTTTGACGATAGGTCTGAAGACATCATTGTCGTTGTCATCGCAAATCTTGTCATCCCTAACCTCACGGAACTGTTAGTCGTTGCCTGCGTCATCGGAGTTCAGCCTTGATTTCGCTCAAAAAGTATCTGGATATGACTCCGGACCACACGCGGACTGGGGATGCCGGTCTGAACGATCTGTTCTCGGCCTTGCTTGAGTCCTATCGTTCGGCAGTTCTTTCCATGGGAAACAGCGGAGTGCGGGCTTGTCCGGCCTCCGGTTGCGAGTTTCAGCATGCCCTGGCAAAACTGGAGCGGCAGCTCTTCGGCAACTTAACCGTCCCATTAGTTAGGCAAGTGGAAACGGATGTCGAAGTTCAGCTCCAACAATGGGGAGAATCCACATCGGAGTATTTTCAAGTCAAAGCCAACGAAGTCAAAGAATTGCTGATTGTATTGGCTCACGCTGCCGAATCGCTGGGTGAACGCGATCAGCGCTATGCCATCCACTTTGGTGAGCTTACCGCGCAACTGCACACCATCGCGGACCTGGAGGATCTCGCGGAGGTACGCTCCTCGCTGGTGAAACATGCCAGCCAATTGAAGACTTACGTAGACAAAATGGCGCAAGAGGGTCGCCAGTCGGTTGCGCAACTCAAGGCGGAAGTCTCAACCTACGAAACCAAACTGAAAGCCGCGGAGCAGCTCGCGATGCAGGATACTCTGACGGGAATTTTAAATCGCCGCGGCAGTGAAGCACAGATCGAATGGCGGATTGAACACCAGAAGGCCTTCTGCGTTGTCATCATCGATCTTAATCGCTTCAAGTGCGTAAATGACACTCATGGCCACGCCGCCGGGGATTGTTTGCTAAAGCAGTTCTCGCAGGAACTGAGGTCGAACATACGCTCCTCGGATGTGGTGGGCCGATGGGGCGGCGACGAATTTATCCTGGTTCTGGACGGTGATATTGATACGGCTCAATCGCAGATTGAGCGGCTGCAGAAATGGGTGGTCGGAGAGTACACCGTTCAACTCGACAAAGCTTCGAAGGCGCTCAAATTCGACGTCAAGGCCTCGCTCGGCCTGGCGCAGTGGGTAGGTGGAGAAAGCATGAAGCAATTGATCGCTCGCGCCGATTCAGCCATGTACAAGCAGAAGCAACAGGCGCGAGGGCAGAATGCATAGCGCTGTTGACGGCAGAGCTTCGTCGGCCGGATTTGACAAGAATTTGACATCGCAGAACCGGGACAGTCACATATGCTTGCTTGATCTAGTCCGGAGCTTGAAAACTGGAGTTTCCATGAAATCGAACCGCATCGCCGGTTGTGCGATTTTTCTACTGACTTTTTTCGCGCCTTGCTTTGCTCACCACATGGCGGTTGTAGTCGGCAAGGACAATGACGTAGGAAACGTCACTTCCGCTCAGCTTGCCAAAATCTTCCGTTCCGAGACGAAAACCTGGCCCGATGGCGCCGCTATCGTGTTAGTCGTGCATAAAGACTCGCCGGCCGAGACAGGAACCCTGGAGAAGCTGATCAAGGTAAATGCCGGCCAATGGAGGGCGATCGTAACCGCACACAAAGCTTCCATCCATCTGGCAGATTCGGATGCGGACGTTTTGAAGATTGTGCAATCGACTCCCGGCGCGATTGGTTTGGTCGACGTACGCGCGATTGACAGCTCGGTGAACGTGGTGAGCGTCGACGGAAAATTACCCTTGGAGTCTGGCTATTTGCCGCATTAAGGCGTCGCTCGCGACGACTTCAGTATCGAAGTTGCGGTTGAAGTTTGAGCAGGCAAAAATATCTTTCCGCCTTTTTCACGTCGCGAGCGATCTGCTGGCGCAATGCCTCCACGGAAGGAAACCTGACTTCGTCGCGCACTCGATCCAGAAAACTGATTTCCACTTCGCTCTCTGCTGTTAGCTCGATGGGGTGAAAGTTCAACAAATGCGTCTCGATGGCAAAAGAATCAGCGCCGAACGTAGGCCGGTTTCCGACATTGGTCACAGAATCGAAGCGTTCGGTTCCTACCCGCGTACACGTAATATAAACTCCATCCTTCGGCACCATCTCGTCGTACCGCGCGAGATTGATGGTCGGAACGGTATACTTCGATCCATAACCGCGGCCTTGTCCCGGCGAACCTAAAATGCTGAAGGGACGACCAAGCAAGTGCCGCGCGCGACTCGCCCGCCCTTTGGCGAGCAATTTCCGGATCTGGCTGCTGGAAACTGGCTCGCCGCGAAGCCTCTGCTCGATATAGACTTTCACTTCAAAACCCATCTCCTGGCCGAATTGCATCAGCAGTTCCACATCTCCCGCCGCCTTGTGTCCGAAGCGGAAGTTATAGCCTTCATGCACTTCGACGGCCTGCAAATTCTTCTTCAGAATCTGCTCGGCGAATTGGCGTGGCGTTAGGAGTGAGAGCTCGCGTCCGAAAGGCAGCACCAGCACCGCATCGATCCCGGTGGCTTCCAGCAAGCGCAGCTTTTCCGGAATTGGGGAAAGCAGCTTGAGGCCAGAATCGGGGCGCAATATACGAGCGGGATGAGGATCAAACGTGACCGCAACCGCCTTGGCGCTGCTGCTCTTTGCGCGCCGCACCATCTCTTCGAGGACCCGCGCGTGGGCACGATGCACCCCATCAAAGTTCCCTACACTCACGACAGATGGGCCGAGGTCGGTGGGGACATCTTCGAGTTTGTAAAATACCTGCATAGAAGCGATGAGTGGTTGTCTCGAAAATTTGCCTCGGAAAAAAGGGCGCGACTTCGGTCGTGCCGCACCGGAGCCATTTTAAAGATGAGGGCCTTAGCCCGTGAATGTACCGGAACCTCGCTTCCTCCGTTCACTTATCAAACAGCTTCTAACCTAAATCTCAAATTCCAGTTTCATTCCGTCATAAGCCAACCGGACATGCGACGGCAAAGTGGCATTGGTGGCCTCGTGCGGCAGGTCATGACAAATGTGGGTAAAAAAAGCTCGTTTAGGTTTAACCCGATCCACAATCCGCAACGAATTATCCACCGTCGAGTGTGTGGGATGTGGTTTGTGCCGCAATGCGTCTAAAAAAAGCACGTCGAGCCCTTGCAGCTGATGAAACGAAGCTTCCGGAATTTCACTATGATCGGTGAGATATGCCGCTGACCCAAAGCGAAATCCGTAGATCTCGGTTTCCCCATGAATTAAGCGCACCGGCTCGAAACGCGCGCCGAATAAATCCACCGGGCCATCGATCGGACGCAGCTCCAGCAGCGGCAATCCTCCATACTTGTAGTCGGCGTCGAAAATGTAGCTGAACATCTTACGCAGAAAAGCGGCTGCATCCGGCCGCGCATAAAGCGGTAGCTTCTGCGGTTTGTGGCGGTAGCTCAGCGGCCGCAAATCGTCGATACCGAGAATATGATCGGCGTGTGTGTGGGTATAGAAAACTGCATCCAGCCGGCTGATGTGTTCGCGAATCGCCTGTGCGTAAAAATCTGGAGTGGTATCAATCAACACCACTTTGCCGCCGTATTCGATCATGACCGAAGGCCGAGTGCGGCGATCGCGGGGATCTTCGGATCGGCATACCGCGCAATCGCAGCCCAGCGTCGGCACGCCCATGGACGTACCGCTGCCCAGGACGGTCAATGTAGCTTTCACGTGCCAGCCTCATCGCTTCCCGGCGCGCCGACTTTCATCGTCCGCCAGTTCCGGTCGCAACTCCGGGCTGCGGCGGGCGCGACAAACCATTGGTCACTTCCACATACGCCATCCGCACTTCGTAAAGGCTGTTTTGCAGGAAGTTTTCTTCGGTAGGATTCAGATTGCCTTTGGTCTTTTCCGCCAACAGAGCCAGAGTGTCGATGGTCTGCCGCGCGCCCATGATGTCCACTCGCGGCTGCTCCCCCTGCTGGTGCATCAAGCCAAGTTGCAGCATCGCGGTCATGTAGAGAGACGCCATGAAGCGCTCAAACGTCATCTCAAACTCTTTCGCCGAGCGCCCGCTGAGTTCCACCCGCGAATTCAATGCGTCTGACGATTTCTTGTAAGCATCCGCCTGCTCCTGCTGCTCGGCCGCAGTGGGCGGCGGGGGCGCATCGAGGTGCGCGTTCGCTTCTCCAGTCGGAGGAAATGGAGTCACGGGATTGGAAGCGGCTTCCTTGACGGTGCTCGAGGATGGCGGCTTAGGCCTGTCCGCCTCTCTTTCTTTCTCTTTCTGCGCTGTTTCCTTCTGCTCTTCCGCGCGGGCGTCACTGCGCAACTCGCCATCCTCGGTAAACAAGCGGCGGTCGGTTACTGTGAAACCGGATTCTGGTCTTTTCTCAGCCATATATTATCCTCACTGACTAAACTGAAATCTTTGCATTAAAATTCTCGAAGAGAGCCTCAGCGCTTTCGCGTCGAATAGTTCAAATCTAAGCCCGACGCAGAACGGCGCCCTCGGTCGTCCCTGGCAGAGCGCCTTTCAGAGGAAACTGAATCACCGTCACCTTTATACCGGCAATTGTAACTTCCTGCCCAGGCTCGCCAACTTCGCGGCGAATGTAGCCGAGCGCGATCGTCTGCCTTCCTGACGCCAAAGGCAGAACGGCGGAGCTGGTAATCTCGCCCACTTCCTTCTCATTTACTGTGATCTTTTCGCCAGGCGCAATATTCGCCGAACTTTGGCTTGCGAACCCGGTGAATCTGCGATGTACATTTCCGCGCGAGCGAATCCGTTCGACAATTTCCTGGCCTACATAACAGCCTTTATTAAAATTAAGGGCTCGCGTCTGCTCCGTTTCCTGCGGCAAATCGCGTTCCCGGATGTCTACTCCGTAAAGCGGTATGCCCAAAGAAATCCGCAGCATCTCTAAAGCCCCGCTGCCAACCGGTTTTGCCCCGGCCGAGATCAGCGATTGCCAGGTTTTATAAACGTCTTTGGGCGCAAGCCATATCTCGTAAGATTCTTCCGGCAAATCGCCACGCACGATCGTGCACTCAACACAGCCACAATCGCAATTGCATGTCGGAGTGATTGTCTGCAACGGCTGCAGCTCAGGAAACTCAATTCCCGCCGCCAGCAAAATCTCTCGCGATCTCGGCCCCGTCACCCCCAACGCGGTCCAGTTCTCCCCGATCTTCGCAATCTCCACATCATCCATGATGATGAAATGGTCGAACGTCGCCACAATTTTATCCAATTGCGCGCGATCGGTTTCCACCTCAAGCGTCTCGCCGAGGTTGTAAACGTGCATATCGCCCAAAATCCGCCCCTGCGCATTCAGCAGAAACGCATACACCCCGTGACCTACGGCAAGATCGCGGATGTTGTTGGTCACCATGCCGTTCATCCAGCGCACCCGGTCGCCGCCCTTCAACGAAATGCGCGCCCGGAAGCCCAGATCATGCACCGCGCAACCACCCTGCAGCGCGGCGAACTCTTCGCTCTCGTCGCCGAAATTCGCCGATATCGTCGCCCCGCGGTACTCGGACTCCGGAATCGAACCCGCCGTTCCGCTGCCGCGCTTTCTGAGTTCGTGCTGAAGTGCAGTGAAATTCATCGGAATATTGATTATAACCAAGCCCGCACTGATTCATCGACCATGGACAATGCGTATGCGATCGATCCAGCGCTTCTCCTCTGTGTTCCCCCGTGTCCTCTGTGTTAAAGCCCTTGACCCTCCGCCAATACAAACAAACCGCACTCTTCGCCCGGTGAGCCGCTGCAGCCTACTCAAATTCTCGACCCGTGTGTTAACTTCTCAGCCGTGGCCTCGCAAAAAACAGACTCGCCCCATCCTTCAAAGAAACATATCGCCGTCATCCCCGGAGATGGCATCGGCCAGGAAGTCATTCCCCTGGCCCTCAACGTAATCCGCGCCTCGGGCGCAGATGTCGAACTCACCGAATTCGACTGGGGCGCCGACCGCTATCTTCGCGACGGAACCACCGTCCCTCCCGACGGCTTCGCCACGCTGGCCCGCGACTTCGACGCCATCCTCGCCGGAGCCTTCGGCGACCCGCGCGTCAAAACCAATATCCATGCCAAAGAAATTCTCCTTGGCATGCGCTTCAAAATGGATCTCTACGCCAACGTCCGTCCCGTGCGTTTGCTGGATGCCGCGCTCTGCCCGCTGAAAAATGTCGAGCCGAAAGACGTTGATTTCACCGTGATCCGCGAAAACACCGAAGGTGTCTACACCGACGCAGGCGGCATCTTCAAGCCCGACACTCCCGATGAAATCGCCACCCAGGAAGACATCAACACCCGCAAAGGCGTCGAGCGCATCATCCGCTACGCCTTCGAATACTGCGAGCGCCATACCAAACTCGACGGTTCCCCACGCGCCCATGTCATGATGTGCGATAAATCCAATGCGATGACCCACGCCGGCGGCCTCTGGCAGCGCGTTTTCAAAGAAGTCAGCGCCGAGTATCCCAGGATAGCCGCGCAGCACATGTATGTCGACGCCCTCTGCATGCAAATGGTGCGCGACCCCCGCCAGTTCGACGTAATCGTCACCAACAACATGTTCGGCGACATCATCACCGACCTCGCCGCCGGATTGCAGGGCGGCCTGGGCATGGCCGCCAGCGGAAACATCCATCCCGGAAAAACCTCGATGTTCGAACCCGTCCACGGCTCCGCCCCGCCAATCGCAGGAAAGAATATCGCGAACCCATTGGGCGCATTCCTCACCGCAGCCATGATGCTGGCGCATCTGGGATTCGCGCGGGAGTCGGATCTGATTGAAGATGCGGTGCTGGAGGCAGTGCGCCAGAAAAAAACTACGCAGGATATTGGCGGCACGCTCGGAACGCGGGAAGCAGGTAACTGGGTGGCGGAGGCTGTAGAAGGCAGCGCCGGAGACAGCCAGTGAGGATCAACGATGTCATGCATAGGCTAGCCTCCCTCATCCGTCGAATCAAGGTAGAAATGGTAGAGGCCGAGGCCGTCGGCGTGCGAACCTACGGCATCAAGGATGACTTCGTTTCGTTTCAAGAAGAGGAGCTGGGGGGGCTGCTCCTCACAAACGATGATGCCAAAGAATATAGACGCTGCGTTGACGAAACATACGAAGTGGCGGCGGGCAAGGCGGAGCGCATCAGCAGATCTGCTGTGGCCTCCCTCATTCATCGGACAATGCTAAGGGCGCTCGATGTGTCCCGCTCCGCTGCGGAAAAGGATTTCTCGAAGCGCCTCGCTGCTTCCCTCACGGAACTGAGACAGGCGCTGGAAGCAAAGCCTGCTGCCTGGGAGCTGCACGTTCCAGCGGACCTTCTGCCAGACAAGCTGCCCTGTGGGTTTGGAAAGTGCGAGTTCTATCTCGGCGACGTTGAATCCGTGCATAGACTATTCCAGCGCATCGGTCGCCCTGAAGCCCTCGGCGAGGAAGAATCAAAGTCACTGGAGGTTAGCGAGTTTGTGAAAGAGGCCGTCGACGCGACAATCCCGGGCAAGGTCGTCATCTCGGTTTCAGTTCATGCTGTAGACGCAACCGCCGCGCAAATTCTCGGCCAGAAACTGATCCGCCAAACAGTAGATATCCTGAGCTTCTTCGCAAATCTGGGAGGACAGGCCCGCTCGCAAATTTTGCTTCCAGAGGACTCGCGCCGGGGTATCGCGAAGGCCTTCCTGTTTTCGGAAACTGGAGAACGTCACGCCGCCTCGGCCCTTGTAGGTCCTATAGCGCCGTTCTCTTTCTCCGGTCCTCATCTCAATGCCGCCGGGCTGGAGCGAACCTCCGGGATTCTAAAGAGCGAGACCCCGTCCGAGTTTGAGCTTAGACTTCTCGCTGCCTTACAGTGGGCGGGAAAAGCATCCGTCGAATCGCGAAGGGAAGAAGCGTTCCTGCTTTTTGCGGTTTCCTTTAGAAAGCCTGCTGCTTGGGAGGAACGATAAGACAGAGATAGCTGAGACATTGGCCCTGCGGCTTGCGCATCTCATAAGCGGCCCGAAAACAAGGCTCCAAGTCTACCGAGATATGAAGAGAATTGTACGGCATACGGTCGAAGATCGTTCACTCGGGCAGCTTCGACGTTGGTGAGATCAGGTGAGCGAAATTCGCTACTATACGCGCCCTGGCACTGCTCATCATGTTACTCTCGCCCCAGCTCTCGGGAATAGGCACTGACGGAGAACTAACGGATTGGTTTCGTTCTCGACTGTTGAATCTTCAGACGGCAGGTGACTCAGGTCTTTGACCCTCGGAAGGGCAAAGCCAGAAACAGGGGGAACGCTCCTGCTAAATCGTTTGCATCGCAAACCAGAAACTGCAAGGTTTAATAGCTTTTGATCCTTGACGAGGGCAGAAAAGGCAAAGCAACACAGCCCCATGTATTCACTTTCCCAGTGTTTTCTGAGGCAAACTCTTCACCCGCGTTGATTGCGCTTCTTTCGCTCCAGAGATGTGACGACTTTTTCTCAAGAAGTTCCCGCGCCTCGCCGACGCATATCCAGCCTTCCCCAGCAATTCTTCCGGCAACTCGTCCCCCTCCATCGGAGCATTCCCCCTTCCAGCCTTCGAAAGAATCCGCAGGGTTTCCGCCCGGTCCGCCCGCCGCCCTCTCTCCAAAAAGTATTCTTCGGTCCGCAAAGCAGAAACCTTCTCCGCCACGGCAACGTTGATGAGCTGGTTTAGCGCCACCCCTTCGATCTCCGCAACCTTTCGCAACTCCTCCATCAACGACGGCTGCAGCCGCAACGCAAAATTACTTCGTCTCATAGCATCGACCCCCTAATCTTTTTCAACGCGGTGATCGGCAGGATAATGTCGCAATCAAAGCTCCCAACCACGGCAGCAAAATCACGCTGGTTGAACGTGACAATGGCGGTGGCTGCGCCATTAATAGCAGTTTCCAAAACCATGTCATCGTTCGCATCCGGCAAACTCGGCCGCCAACGGAAAGCCAATCGAACGGGCCTTGCCACCCGCGCCAAATCGTCAAGAACGCGCTCAACCTCCGCCCCACTCAATCCACACGCAGTTAGATGACTGGAACGCATAAGTACAGCCTCGTACTCAAGCATCAGCGGCACCGAAAGTAGAAGCTCAAACTGTCGATACAAGGCCGCCAACAGCAGCTGACGCGAAGCGCCACGGTCGCTTCGCAACGCCGCAACCATCACATCGGTGTCCAGTACATAACTGATGGCCACACATTACATGATATTGCATGCAATATCATTTTGCAAAGCTTTTAGCGGCGCTAAGGGCACGTGGGCTTGCCCGGTCCACCTCACCACTGTGACATCTGACCTTGCGATCCACAGCCAAATCATTCCATCATCGCCCAGCACCGAGGAGGCGAGACCGAGACATCGCCGAAATCCAAAAGGCGAAAGCGGCCAGCAAGTACATGATTCAAAGGAACTAAGTCATAAGTTCTTTAGAACACGGTATTTGCCGGACAAAAATTCGCCAACATGAAGATTCTAAGGATTTTAAGAAAATAGGGGGACGGGGGGTAGGTCATCGGTCGAGCGCAAACCACGCAAGCCAGACGCCCGCCATCGCAGAATGGATTTATGCCTTCCGCCCAACGATCAGCGCCAACTCGCGCCACTTCCAGTGGCAATCTACAGCGATGAAGCCAATCTCGCGCAGCCACCGGAGCTGGGTTTCGAGATCGAGCAATTTGTTGGACGGATCCTCCGTCTCAGGAGTGATGCCGAGTAATTGCAGGAACTCCTCGTGCAAGCGTGGCGTGGGCGAGGCTACATGTTCCAAATTGCAAAACACGCCGCCGGGATTGAGCAGAGCATAGATTTCGGCATAGAGCGTGCGCTTGCGGTCGTGCACCAGATGATGGATGGCAAAGCTTGAAATCACCGCATCGCACTTGCCTAGCGCGGGGAGCGGGTTATCCAGATTGTGAGAAATCACAGTGACCGACGAATCTCCGGCAAAACGTTTGCGTGCAGCTTCGAGCATGGCGGGTGAAAAATCCACGGCCACGGCTTCGGGCTTTTGTGCGTCGAACGCGGCATTCTGTGCCTCATCGCGTGCAGCCAGATGAGACTTGACCAGCGCGAGCAAGCGTCCATCGCCGGTGCCAAGATCAAGGATGCGCCCGATCTTCGCATGACCGATCTGCGCCGGAATAAATTCCAGAAGCGTCGACTCGCCTTCGTCGCGATGCGGGATAGACGCGGCGCGTCCCAGATAATCGGTGGCGTGGCTGCTCGAACTCCAAAGATTGACGGCGGTATTCGCGGGCATGTGTCTCCTGAAAGGTGGCTTTGTCCTTGAAGAGAGTATAGGCAAACAGGATAGACTCGACTCGTTGCTAATGGATACCGTTAAGCTGCGAGGCGCGAGGGTTCTGAGACTGTTTTTGGCAGTTGTGCTGCTGGTGGGAATTGGTGGTGCAGCTCGATACTCAACTGCGCAGCAACCGCAAGGTCAAGATCAGAGCCCGAATCAAAAGCAAGATCAAGACCAAACGCAGCCGGATAAGAGTTCTGCCTCGCCACAAGCGCCCTCTGACCAGAACTCAGAGGTAAAGATCACTCCTCATGAAGCGGAGAAGCTCTTTCACTCCGTCGACGAAATCATAACGTTCGACAGCCAGCAGACCGGGCTCCCAATCAAGAAGCAGGTCAAGCGCCGTCTGACCAGCCGCAATGAAGTGGAAGCCTATTTGACCAAGCACATGAAAGACGAAGATGTGAAGCGCTTGCAGCGCTCGGAATTGGTATTGAAAAAATTCGGCTTGCTCCCGCGTGACTTCGATCTGGAGAAATTGCTGGTCGAGTTGCTGCGCGAACAGATCGCCGGATATTACGACCCCAAAACCAAAACGGTCAATTTGCTGGACTGGGTTCCAGTGGAAGAACAGGAACCCGTGCTCGCGCACGAGCTTACTCACGCATTGCAAGATCAGGATGTTGGCCTGGACAAATGGATGAGGCGCGGAGAAAAGGATTTAGGCGAGATGAAAAAAGACCCCACTCCCGCCGACATTGAAGACGATGAGATGGATGACACGCGCGAGGCCGTGGTGGAGGGACAGGCCGAGATGGTAATGCTGCAATACGAATTGGCGCCCGTGGGGCGCTCGATTCTGGATTCTCCCGATCTTGTGGACTCGATGGAATCGCAGATGGCGAGCGGCACCGATGATTCCAAGGTGTTTAAAGACGCGCCCATTTTTCTGCGCGAATCGCTGACCTTTCCTTACAGCTATGGATTGAAGTTCGAAGTTAAGCTGCTGCAAAGTGGCGGAAAGCAGAAAGCATTCGCCGACGCGCTCGAAACTCCTCCGCACACCACGCGGGAAATCATGCAGCCGGAAACTTACTTAGCCGGCGAGCAGATTCCCGCCATGCCCGTGGTGGATTTCAAACGCGCCTTCAAAGGCTACGTCAAATTCGATATTGGAGCGATGGGCGAATTCGATGTAGCCGTCCTGGCCGAGCAATACGCGGGCAAGAAGGCCTCCGAGCGTATCTATCCCGCGTGGCGTGGCGGGTATTACTACGCCGCGAGGCCCAAAGACGATAAGACCGCGCCGCTGGGTCTGTTCTATGTTTCGCGCTGGTCGGATGCGGAGAAGGCCGCTGAGTTTGCCGGGCTTTACGCGGAGTCTTTGGCGAAGCGCTATACAAAGCTTGAAGAAGCAGAGCGGTCAGCGCCCGCCGAGGCGACGATGTACCATTCCAAATACAAGATTGCGCTTTTGCAAGGGCGGCATATGTGGAGCACGGAAGAAGGACCAGTCCTCATCGAGCAAAAAGGGGACACGGTGCTGGTGTGCGAAAGTTTGAATGCGGCCACGACCGCGACTTTGGAGAAGGAAGTGTTTCAGAAGTAAACGCGGTCTACGACTCACTTCCGCTTGCAGGATTTTCCCGTCGATTGATTTTCTTCAGCCTCCGCCAAAAAGTGCCGGACGTTCGCACTCACGATTACTTGCCTTCCTTCCCGCTCCACGGTCAGCTTGCGCTCCTGCCCCGGAGAACCCTGCAGCAGCGACCAAACCTGACCCATGGTTGAGCCGGCTACGGGAATGCCGTCGACCCCCACCAGGTGATCGCCAACTTGAACGCCGTCCTCTCCTGACGGGACTGAAGGTTTACCATCATAATCGGCGATGCCAATGATAGTAAAACGAGTGTCGGGATCGGGACGAAGAATTAATCCGACTACGTCGAACTCGGGAAGCTTAAAAGTAGTGCCGAGGTCGAAGTAGGCCTTAGAGTGCAGGTAGTCGAGACCGACGCGGTAATTCATAAGAGCGCTCGTCCCAACGGCGCCAGCCGGAGGAAGCTTCTCACTGGTATCGAGAAGTTTTTCTTCGACTTCAGGCCACGCAATCACCGGGACATCGGTGAGGTAAAGCGGGCCAAACTGAACGCGGTCAACTCGCATCAGTGGCCATTTAGCTTCGTCGCTAGCCCCCCACATATTCGCCGGACCAACTGCGCCGGTCATGTGCGGCCAGTCCGGATGCGCCACGGCAAGCTTCGCAAACATCGGGCCGGATAAGAACGTGAGAGGCGCGCCGATATCAAGCAGCAGATTGTAATTCTTGTTCTGCAGCTTGCTCGGGACTTGGATCAGTCCGCTGTCTGCATCGACAATCATCTTGCTGCTGACGCCATTGAATTTCAGCGTCCCCGGATGTCCGATGCTGAACTCGCGGTCGGGAAAGTTGATCAGGACGTCGTAATTGCGGAGGATCGAGGCGGGGATTGCGATCTCGGCGCTCATGCCGGGAGCGATTGTGGGTATGCCAGCGAGAATTGTTATTTTTGCAGCGGGAAGAAGAAGTTTCATTCCGCCGATCGAGATTTGAAGTGGGGGCGCGAGCGAGCTTTTTGAAGTAGAGCAGGTCTGACTGTCGCAAATTACGGTAAGGCCCATCAGCTTCGCGGCCTGTTGGGACATGCGCAGTTCGGGATTTCCGGTATCCACCCATCCCCGAACACGCTTGGTCGAGCCATCAGGTAGCGGCAAGTAAACGTCGATCACGATGCGGTCGTGATCAAGCGTGATCGGGACGGTGACTGATTTTGGTTCCGTCGTAGCCGTGTTCTGTGGGGGAACTGCGTTGGCGGGCGACGAGAGAGCAAACAAAATCAAACCGGCCAGAATCGAAAGGCGCATGCGGGAATTGTAAATGGCGCAAAGGGTTATCAAGGCACGGCCTCTTGTATAATCGCGAGTTTGGCTATTGCAGATTTGGCCTATTGCGTAGAGCGCTGTTTTGTTGGCGTGTACTTTCGGAGGATGCTTGGCACGGGCGGAGATCGGGATTATCGGTGGCAGCGGCTTGTATTCCATGCCGGGGCTCACGAAGACGAAAGAAGTGCGGCTCAAAACGCCGTTTGGCGCGCCTTCCGATGCTTATGTCTGCGGTCTGCTCGAAGGCCGCAAGGTCGCCTTCCTGGCGCGGCATGGGCGCGGCCACCGAATTTCACCGAGCGAGCTGAATTTTCGGGCCAATATTCATGGCTTCAAACAGCTGGGAGTGGAGAGGATCATTTCGCTTTCGGCCGTGGGATCGCTGAAGGAAGAGCATAAGCCGCTCGATTTTGTGATTCCGGATCAGTTCTTCGACCGCACCCGGCATCGTATCGATACTTTTTTTGGCGGCGGGGTGGTGGCGCACATCGCTTTTGCCGATCCTATATGCGGAGAAATGGCGCGCGTGGTGGAGAACGCCTGCGCGAAGGTCGGAGTGCGGGGCAAGCGGGGCGGAACATATTTGTGCATGGAAGGTCCGCAGTTCTCGACTAAGGCAGAGTCCAATGTCTATCGCTCAATGGGCATGGACGTGATCGGCATGACCAACCTCCAGGAAGCCAAGCTGGCGCGCGAAGCCGAGCTTTGTTATGTCACGGTGGCGATGGTGACCGACTATGACTGCTGGCATCCCCATCATGATTCGGTGACGGTGGATCAGATCGTGGTGGTGCTGGGAAAGAACGCGGAGAACGCAGCGGGCGTTGTGCGCGAGACCGTGGCCGCAATGCCGAAGCAGTGCTCCTGTAAGTGCGGTTCGGCGCTGGCACACGCGATTCTTACCGATCGCCAAAAGATTCCGGCGGCCACGAAGAAGAAACTGAAATTGATTTTAGGGAAGTATGTAAAGTGAAGAGATCAGAGGCAGGGATCGGTGGTCACTGACCAGTGACCGCTGATCAGAGCGGCATCGGCTTGAAAGTTGTCTGATCGCTGATCACCGGACGCTGGCCACTTTCGAAAGGGAACGCGCGTTCATATGAGCATTGTAGTCGTAGGTTCGGTTGCATTCGATGACATCACGTCGCCCTCAGGCAGCGTAACGGGAATTCTGGGCGGTGCGGCGACGTATTTCTCGCTGGCTGCAAGCTATTTCACCGAGGTTCGCGTGGTCGCGGTCGTGGGTGAGGATTTTGGCGCGGAGCATGAAGAGGTTCTCAAGAAGCGTGGAATCGATACACGCGGAATTGAGCGCGAGGCCGGAAAAACCTTTCGCTGGGGCGGCTCGTATGCCGACAATCTGAATGAGGCCAAAACCAACTTTACCGACTTGAATGTGTTCGAGAAGTTTCATCCAGAAATCCCCAAGGAATACGAGGATTCGGAGTTTTTATTTTTGGCCAATATCCAGCCCACACTACAGGCCAATGTGCGCCGGAAAATGAACGGAGTGCGGCTGACCGGCTGCGACACCATGAACTATTGGATACAAGGTTCGCGCAAGGAATTGGCCGACACGCTGAAGTTGGTGAACGTCCTTCTGATCAATGACACAGAGACGAAAATGCTGGCGGATGAAAAAAATCTGCCGCGCGCGGCACAGAAAGTGCTGGCGATGGGGCCGCAGGCGCTGGTGATCAAGCACGGGGAATATGGCGCAACCATTTTTTTCCGCGAGGGGGCATTTGGAGTGGGCCGGCATCCTTTTCGCGCGCCCACCTTGCCGCTCGACGAGGTAAAAGACCCCACGGGCGCGGGAGATTCGTTCGCTGGAGGATTTATGGGCTACCTGGCCTCGCAGGAAGAGTTGAACCGGGAAGTCCTTAAACGCGCCCTCTTTTATGGCGGCGTGATGGGATCATTTGCGGTCGAGAGCTTTGGTACGGAGCGCCTGCAGTCGCTCACCCGGGATGAGATCGACGAGCGCTTTCAGATTTTCCGCGAACTCACACACCTGGAATGAAACCGGAAGCACGATCCGCGCGCAAACAACCTGCTGCAGCACACTCCGGACTCGCGGCCGCGCGCCTGTTATGGCTTGCACTGTTCGTCTCGCTTTTTTCTTTCCTTTTTTACTACCGAAACGGAGACTTGCTGCTCTATGGCGATGCGGTGGCGCATATCAACATCGCGCGCCGGATCTTCGATTCACGCACTCCGGGGATTCTGCAACTCGGCACGGTTTGGCTGCCGCTGCCCCACCTGCTGATTTTGCCTTTCATTATTTCGAAGCAAATGTGGCAGAGCGGCTCGGGTGGTTCGATTCCATCGATGGCGGCCTTCATTGTCGGAGTATTAGGAATCTTCCGGCTAACCCGGACCGCGCTGCGTCGCGGTGACGAAACGGATGGCCTGGCGAAAGTTGGAGCCTGGGCCGCGGCAATTGTGTATATTGCGAATCCTAATCTGATTTACATGCAGGCCACCGCCATGGGCGAGTCGATTTTTCTCGCTTTTTTTATTTGGGCGGTTGCGTTCTTCGCTGAATTTGCCAGAGGAAACAACCGGTCTCTCTTGAAGTGCGGCTGGTGCCTGGCCGCCGCATGCCTGACGCGGTATGACGGATGGTTTCTGACAGCTCTTGTCGTGCTCGCTGCGCTGGCGATGGGCATGCGGAAACGCGAGGCGAATATTGCATCCCCAATCAACGCAGAGGCTGCGAAAGTTTCGGATGTTCCGCTGCGCGGATCGACGGTTAAGTTCGTTCTGATGGCGATGGCCGCGCCGGTTTTGTGGCTGGGATATAACGCGGCAGTGTATCGAAACCCTCTGGAGTTTGCTAACGGACCGTACTCAGCCAAAGCCATCGCGCAGAAGAGCAACACGGTGAATCCGGCACAGGGAAACGTGCTGGCGGCTGGATCTTATTTTCTGAAAGCAGCCGAACTGAATGTGACAAATTCCACGTGGCCGGGGCGGGTGTGGCTGGCACTGGCCGCGTTGGGAAGCCTGGCGACACTATTCAAACGTCACGGGCTCGTAGCGCTGCTACTGTGGTCCCCGCTCCCGTTCTACGCACTCAGCATAGCCTACGGCAGCGTACCGATTTTCGTACCTACGTGGTGGCCGTTCTCCATCTACAACGCTCGCTATGGTTTGGAATTACTTCCGGCCTTTGCGGTGTTCATGCCTCTCGGCGTTTATTTTCTGGTGCAGTTTGCATGCAAACTTTTCTCAGCTGAGGTTTTCGCGAAGCGCTGGGCGGAAGTGACGGCTTTCGTCGCCATACTGTTGCTCGTCACCTCAAGTTACGCCGCCGTCTGGCGAAATGATCCCATTTGTCTCCGCGAGGCGCTGGTGAATTCTCGTGGGCGCATTGCGCTGGACAAGCAACTGGAAGACTGGCTGAAATCTCTACCTGCGAATTCCACACTCCTGATGTACCTCGGGGATCACGTCGATGCTCTAGAACGGGCTGGGGTTCCGCTGAAGAGCACGATCAACGAGGGGAATCATCGCGTGTGGAAGCAGCCTTCCGATCCCGAGGGCCTGTGGGAGCGCGCGCTTGCCGACCCCACCGCCTATGCGAATTACATATTGGGATTTAAGGGCGACCCGGTGTGGAACGCCGCGATGGCCCGGCACCTCCCGGCAATTGTAGAGATCCACGTGACTGGGCAACCGCCAGCAGTCATCTTTCAAGGGGGAACACAACCCAAGGCGGGAGTGCGGTAATCACGCGGGTTAATGGGGTTGCGCAGAGGGGCGGCGTTGCGATGTTAAAATCCGGCCATCACAACCCTTCCATGGCTCTCGATCTGGCGCATGAACAGACACGACATCTTCGGGTTATTGCATAGCGAGATGGCGAACGGGTTTGTTGCAACCTCCATGGCTCGGCTTCTGCTGGCGGCAATTTTAGGGGGCGCCATTGGATTGGAGCGGGAGATCAAACAGCGTCCTGCGGGATTAAGGGCTAACATGTTTATTTGCTTCGGAGCGGCGATGTTTACGCTTCTTTCGAGTGGCCTGGCCGGAGTTCCGGCAGATGCGGCCCGAATCGCCGCGCAAATTATTCCCGGCATCGGTTTCATCGGAGCGGGATCGATTCTGCATACCCGCGGACTTACCTCGGGACTTACCACAGCGGCCACGCTGTTCGTTGTCGCCTCGGTTGGCATGGCTGCGGGTGGAGGACTTTACTTGACCGCGGCGTTCGCAACCCTGATGGTGCTGATCTCCTTATTTGTCCTTGGCCATCTGGAGCAAACCTTTAATCTGAAGACTCTGCTAACCAGCTATGAAGTCACAGGTGCGAGCGTGGAGGAGATAAATTCGGAGGTCAATCGAATACTCGAGCAGCGACACCGTATGATGCAGAATATGCTAAGCGGCAGCACCCGGGAACACGTGCGCATGCAGTTCGATGTAAGCGGGTGCAATCGTGAGCAAAAAGAGTTGTTGCGTGAACTCGAGCAATCCCCAGTGCTGGGCAGCGTGACCTCCCTAGGCCCAGTAGAACTGGAGTGACTTTGGCTCCCACGAGCATTCCGTTCACTAAGGCAAGCGCCTGCGGCAATGATTTCCTCTTGATCGAGTTTGAACAGGTGAAGGGTACGCTCACTGATGGGGAACTGGCCGCATTTACCCGCAAGATTTGTGATCGGCATGAGGGCGTGGGCGCCGACGGAGTGGAATGGATTTATCCCAGCAAGGTGGCGGATGTTGAGATTCGGCTGATCAACTCGGATGGATCGGAAGCCGAAATTTCAGGCAACGGCACGCGCTGTGTGGCGGCATATGTCTGCCGGTCCGAACAAAAGGAACACATCTCGATTCTCACCGGCGCCGGCCTGAAAACGTGCGTACTGATGCGACGAAGTGAGGTTGGGTACGAGTTTGAGGTTGAGATGGGCGCGGCCACGGTGGGGGCGGAACTGACTGTTGCGTTGGACAAAGATGAAATCCATGGAATTCCAATATCGATGGGGAATCCTCATTACGTGGTTTTCGTTTCGCGATTTGCCGAAGATTGGCGGGAAAATGCGGCCGCGATTCAGCGGAATGCGCAGTTTACGCAGGGCGTTAATGTCGAGATGGTTGTGGTCGAAGGACGGCGCGATCTTAAAGTGAGATTTTTCGAACGAGGAGCGGGAGAAACCCAATCCTCGGGAACCGGATCATGCGGGGCTGCGATTGCCGCTGTGAATAGTGGCAGGGCCGAGTTTCCAGTCCAGGTTCACGCTCCCGGGGGCACGCAGATTGTAAACCAGAGGGACAATCTGATTTTTCTCCGTGGAACGGCGCGCTTGGTGTGTCGAGGAGAATTTTTCATAGAGTGACCAGGCTGCCGGTTTTGCGCGAGTACTTTTTGAATGGCTCCTTCCATCCCAACCCGCCGCCTCAAACCGCTTGCCCTCAGGCCTGGAGATACCGTGGGGATTGTCGCGCCCGCGAGTAATGTGAAACGCGGCGAACTCGAAGCCGGATGCGATGCGCTGCGGCGCGCGGGATATCAACCTTTTTATTTTGACTCGATCTTCGATGAGGATCTTTATTTCGCCGGAAGCGTGGATCGCCGCCTGCGCGAATTGGAAGAGATGTTTTCCCGTGATGAGATAAGGGCGATCATAGGAGCGCGCGGGGGGTATGGAACGAATTATCTGCTGGCTGGGTTCGATTTGGAGAAGGTGAGGGCGCATCCAAAAATATTCGTGAGCTATAGCGACCAGACGGCACTGTTAACGTATTTTTTGAAAGCTACGGGGCTAATCACCTTTCACGGACCAATGGTGGCGAAGGACTGGGCTCATGAAGACGGCGTCGATCTTGCATCGTGGCAGTCAGCGGTTTCCGGTTCAGTGCCTTGGGAATTGAGTGCAGACTGCGGAATGACTGCGCTGGTCGAAGGATCGGCCGAGGGGATTTTGTACGGCGGGTGCCTCTCGATCCTGGTTGCATCGCTGGGAACGCCTTACGAAATCGAGACTGCCGGCACGATTTTGTTTATGGAAGACCTGGGAGAAAAGCCCTACCAAATCGATCGCATGCTGATGCAGTTGAAACTAGCGGGGAAGTTCAACGATGTGCGCGGTATTGTTTTCGGTGAGATGAAGGATTGTTTGCAGACTGCGAATCAAGGGTATAGCTTGCAAGAAGTAGTGAAGAGAATTGTGGGTGAGCTCGGCATACCCGTGGCGTATGGCTTAAGGTCGGGGCACGTTTCGAGCCGAAATATTACCCTGCCCTTTGGAGTGGACGCGCGGCTCGATGTCCGCGGAGAGGCGGCAAGCCTCAAGATTCTAGAGTCGGCAGTCCGCTAAATCGAAGACCAAGTATGGAAGAAACGAAGCACATACACTTGATAGGAATTTGCGGCACCGCAATGGCGTCTTTGGCGGGGATGCTGAAGCAGCGCGGCTTTCGCGTGAAAGGATCGGATGCCGCCGCGTACCCTCCCATGTCGGAATTCTTAGCGGAACTTAAAATCCCGGTGGCGGAACCTTTCGACGCCAAAAATCTGCAACCTGCGCCCGATGTGGTGGTCGTCGGTAACGCCATTTCTCGCGGAAACGTCGAACTGGAAGAAGTACTCGATCGTCGCATTCCATTTTGCTCGCTGCCGCAATTACTTCATGACGAGTTCCTCGTCGGCAAGGAGGTGGTGGTCGTTGCTGGAACGCACGGCAAGACCACTACCACGTCCATGTTAGCCTGGATTTTTCACACCGCCGGCACGCAACCGTCATTTCTGATTGGGGGCATTGCGGAAAACTTCGGATCGAGTTTTCACCTGGGACAAGGAAAACATTTCATTCTTGAAGGCGACGAATACGATACCGCTTTCTTCGATAAAGGACCGAAGTTCCTGCACTACTTTCCTGATGCGATGATTTTGACCTCGGTGGAATTCGATCATGCCGATATTTATAAAGATCTGGATGCAGTGGAGACGGCATTCAAGCGGCTGGTCAATCTGATTCCCCGTCGCGGGCGAATCGTCGCATTTGACGGAGCAACCGGAGCGGCTTCCGGAAGCGCCAGCCTGGAACGATGCCTGAGCAAGGCATTTTGTCCCGTGGAACGTTATGGATCGGGCGAGCGCGCGGACTGGAGAATTGTTGACCTAAAGTTTGAGGCTGACCGCACTACCTGGACCGTGCTGCACAAAGGGGAACCCTGGGCGAACCTTGAGTTTTCTCTGGCCGGTGAGTACAACGTTTGGAATGCCACTGCGGCCGCAGCCCTGGCGGAGAGTTACGGAATTTCAAGAGATGAAATCTCGGCCGCGCTGAAGACTTTCAAAAGCGTCAAACGCCGTTTGGAAGTGAAGGCCGAAGTGAATGGAATCACCATCATCGATGATTTTGCGCATCATCCCACGGCCATTGCCGGCACGCTCAAAGCATTGAAAGATCGCTATGCCGGAGCAAGGTTATGGGCAATACTGGAGCCGCGTTCGAATACCCTGCGCCGCCGAGTTCTGCAAAAAGATCTGGCTCGCAGTCTCGCCCTCGCGGATGAAGTGGTTGTGGCGGATGTATTCCGCTCTGAGGCGATTCCAGAGAACGAGAGACTGGACCTGCCCGAACTGGCTAGAGAAATTGAGCGCCATGGCAAACGGGTCCGGCTAATCGCCGGTGCGGAAGAGATTGTCAAAATAGCAGCGCCGGAAATGCGCAGCGGTGACGTTGTCGCCATTCTGTCCAATGGCGGATTTGGCGGGATCTACGAGAAGTTGCCGTCCCGCTTGCGAGCCCTGGCCAGTGACGCTGGAACAGGTGAGGTTCGCGTCCTGGGCCCCGCCAGCGCGGCGGCAAAAAGATGAAGCCCGCGCGTCTGGGAAGCTTTTTTCTTACTCTTGTTCTATTTCTGTCCCGGGCGCCCGTCTGCGCCTCTGCCACCACGGATTACACCATCATTCTGGCTCACCCAGCAGAACACATGATTGAGGTGCGCCTTGTCCTGGCTGCTGGGGCTGCGATGCGCGAGCTGCAGCTTCCGGTATGGAATGCCTTGTATCAGATTCGAGATTTCTCTCAATATGTGAACTGGATTCGCGCCAAAGATCGCGCAGGCCGGGTGCTCTCCATTCGTGAACTGAACAAAAGCCTTTGGGAAGTGGAAAATACTCAGGACGGCGCGATTGTGGAGTATGAAATCTTCGCGGACTCGCCGGGACCTTTCGGTGCTCAATTCAATGCGCATCATGCATTCTTGAATCTAGCGGAAGTTCTCATGTACCCCGTCGAGGCGCGAGACCAGCCGATGCGTCTGCGATTCAGCACGATTCCGCAAGGTTGGCAGGTAGCCACCCCGCTGGAAACCGCAGCCAGCGGGGATTTTACGGCGGCCAATTATGATCGCTTGGTTGATTCCCCGGTTGAGATTGGGAGGTTTCAAGAATCCGATTTCGACCAGGGTGGCGCGCATTATCGAGTGATCGTGGACGCGGAAGCCGGCGACTACGACATAGAAAAGATTGTGGCTACACTCGAAAAGATTGTTGCGGCCGCTACGGGATGGATGGAAGACCGTCCGTTTGAGAACTATATGTTCTTCTACCATTTTCCCCGAGGACCAGCCGGCGGCGGCATGGAGCATGCTTTTTCCACAGCCATCGACATCAATGCCGATGCCTTGAATCGTTCGCCCCAGACGCTTGCCTCGGTTACGGCGCACGAGTTCTTCCACCTATGGAACGTCAAGCGCATTCGTCCGCAAGGTCTCGATCCCATCGACTACACGAAAGAGAATTACACGCGCGCACTTTGGTTCAGCGAGGGCTGCACGAGCACTGCGGCAGATTTTATCGAGTTGCGTGCCGGACTGATGGATGAAAGGCAATTCGAAATGCAGTTGGCGTCAGGCATCTCGGAACTGGAACGTCGTCCCGCGCATCTCACCCAGTCGGTGGAGGAATCCAGCCTGGATGCGTGGCTTGAGGGAGATCCCTATTATCGCCGGCCAGAGCGCAGCGTCTCCTATTACAACAAAGGCGAGCTGCTGGGGATTATTCTGGACTTGGCGGTGCGCGATGGCAGCCAGGGCAAAGCCTCGCTGCGGGAAGTGTTTCGCTGGATGAATGAAAACTACGGGAAGAAGGGCGTATCGTTTCCCGAAGCAAACGGAATCCTTGTTGCGAGCGAGGCGGTAAGCCATTCCGATCTGAAGTTGTTTTTTGAAAAATACGTGGCAGGCACCGAGGCAATTCCCTGGAACGATTACTTCCGCACCGTCGGGTTGACACTCGTAGAAGCGACAAATGTTTTGCCGGACGTGGGTTTTACCGCGTCAAGAAATTTTGATGGTCCGATGATAGTGGAAGGAATTGTCAGCGGGAGCGCGGCCGAACGCGCTGGGCTGCATGTCGGAGACATAATTCTGCAAATAAACGGGAAGAGTGTTGGGCAGGATTCCGCAGAGTCGCTCGTGGGAGCGGCAGTTGGCGATACACTGACGGTTACGGCGCGTGCCCCACACGGCGACGAGCGCGGGATGAAATGGATAATCGGAAGCCGTGACGAAGTCACCTACGAATTGAAAGACGTACAGAATGTAAGCGCGCTACAGCATGCGCGCCGGGCTGCATGGCTTAAAGGCGAAGCCGAGAATTAGTCAGATAGGCTCGGCCACTAAATAATCCAGGAACAATCGAGATGATCCGCACCGTCGCGATGCTTGTCTTCTGGGCGCTGGCTTTGCCGGCGGTGGCCCTGATCGGCTTTCCCTGGACCTTTATCAGCGGCGATGTTTCGCTGCTCTATCGAATGTTCATGTTCGGCGCTTGGAATGGCGTGCGTCTAACCGGAGTGCGCGTTCAAACCATCGGCCTCGACAAACTGGACCCGGCCCGCACCTACATTTTCATGTCCAATCATGTATCGAACCTGGACCCACCGATTACTGTTCCCCTCATTCCGAAGCGCACCTCCGTGTTAGTGAAGAAAGAATTGTTTCGTGTGCCGATTCTTGGCCGGGCCATGCACATGGGATCTCTCCTGCCCGTGGATCGGGGCAATCGCGACGCGGGGATTGAAGCAGTCCGCGCCGCGAAAGAGGTAGTTGAGCAAGGCCTTAACATGACCATCTACATCGAAGGCAAGCGTTCATTTGATGGCAAGTTGCTGCCGTTTAAGAAAGGCCCGTTTTATCTGGCAATGGAGTGCGGCGTTCCAGTCGTTCCCATCACCATCACGGGAACGCTGGCGGTGATGCCGAAGGGAAGGTTTGCAATCACGCCAGGACTGGTAACGGTGAATTTTCATTCGCCCATTGAGCCGGAGAATTTTGGCAGCCGCGAATGCTTAATGGAAAACGTGCGAGCAGCCATCGAGAGCGGATTGCCGGAGGAATGCAGAACTGCTCAACCGGTGGCGGGGAAGTAGCAACTAGGTTCAACAATAATGAATTTCATATCACGCTGGAGAAAGCCCTCGATTTTATTGCCCCGCGATTTTATTGCTTGGAGTTTTTGTTTCGCAAAGCCCGCGCCATCTCGGGCAATTTCGATAACAGCGCGGAATATTTTAGCCACAACTTATGATCGACAGCCGGAGCGCCGCTGACCAGGGCGCCTGCGGCAATATCATGCGCCACGCCACTCTGCGGAGTAACAATGGCATCGTTGCCAACCTTGCAGTGGCCCACCACCCCCACCTGCCCGGTAAGAATCACGCGGTCGCCAATCTCGCTGGAACCTGCAAGACCGACCTGCGAGCAGAGCAGCGCGTCTTGGCCCACGCGCGATCCATGTCCGACCTGCACCAGATTGTCGATCTTCACTCCCCGCCCAATGCGAGTTTCGCCAACGCTGGCGCGGTCGATGCACGAGTTCGCCTGAATCTCGACGTCGTCTTCGATCACCACCGGGCTGGGCTGCGGAATCTTGTGCCAATGCTTCTCTGTCGTCTTGGCGAAGCCGAAGCCGTCCGAGCCGATCACAACTCCGTTCTGTATTAAAACGTTGTTGCCGATGCGGCAGCCCTCGCGTATCACCGAGTGCGCGTGCGCAAAAAAATTCCGCCCGATCTTGACGCCGGGGTAGATAACAACGTGAGCGAGCAGCACGGCGTTGTCGCCGATTTCCACGTTTTCCCCGATCACAACGTAAGGGCCGACATGAGCATCGCGTCCCAATTTTGCCGTGGCATGGATCACAGCCGTGGCATGCACCCCCGGTACGTAACGCAGAGGTTGATGAAAGAGCTCAAGCGCATGAGCGAAGGCCAGGTAGGGGTCCTTGGCCCGCAGCATGGCGGCCGAAATGGCAGGGAAGTCCTCGGCAACGATAACCGCCGAAGCCCGGGTGGAGCGGGCGGCAGCCGCGTATTTGGGATTGGAGATGAATGCGAGTTCGCCTGGTCCGGCCTGCTCAATACCATTCAGGCCGTTGATTTCAGTTTCAGGAGAACCGTTTTCGAGCCTTGCCCCAAGGGCGGATGCGATTTCTGCAAGTTTCATAGTCGCCAGAGGATGTTGCGACTAAATCGTACACCAGCGGGTAGTTTCCCTGAGTAGTGGACTTAGAACCGGCCGACTCCATTGGCACTCAAACGAGCCGCCGTCGCGCACTACTGCACGGTAAGTGTGAATCCAGTGCTGGAGGTACTAGCGCCGCTGGTGGCGTTGACCGTGATCGTATAAGTCCCAGCCGGAGTAGCCGCAACCGGCGTCGGGGTGGGTGTAGGCGTGGGAGTTGGCTTGGAGCCTCCCCCGCACCCCAGCATTGTGACTAACGATAATAGTAGAAGTCCGAGGATGATTCCGGGCGCACAGCGCTTTTTCGGCGGGCCGACCAAAACCGCGGAGAAAAGGAAGCCAAGCCCAATCACCCACTGAGCAAAGAAGATGTGACGCGGCGAGTGCAACATCCCAGTCGAGGCAGCGGTCGTGGTCACAGTGATCGTCGAACTGGTATTCGTGATCTTACCGGTTGCCGCAATCGAAGATGGGCTGAATACGCACGCCGCGCCCCCTGGCAGCCCGGTGCAGGCAAGCGCGATGGTGCCGGTAAAACCCGTCGAGTAAGATACTGCCACAGAACTCGTGCCCGATGAACCGGGAGTGCTTATGGTAACGGTAGAGGCGGTCGATGGAACCGCGGCGAAGAATCCCGCCTGGATGGAGAAGCTTACCGGAGGCGCACTGGTGCTGGCATTAAAGCTGGAATCGCCGCTGTAGCTCGCGGAGATGCTGTGCGTGCCAGTGTCAAAGAGGATGCCGTTGAAGGTGGCCGTGTTCCCTTGACTGTTGAGCGCAAGAGAAGTGGCGCCGGCGACCGCGGTACCGCTATCCAGGAAAGTAACAGTTCCCGTGGGAATCCCATCTCCAGAGCTCCCCGCGACATCACCGCGTAGATAAACGAAACTGCCGAACGGTCCGCTGGTGAAATTTGACCAGGTCGTCCCGCTGGCATTGGTAGTAAGTACGGAAGCCACGGTTGTGCTGCCTTCTGGCGTGATCGTCAAAGGAGAGCTCATGGCCGAGGTGCTGGGTGCGTAAGTAGCGTCGCCGCCATAGCGAGCGGCCAGAGAATAAGTGCCGCCCGGCAAGCTGCTGATGTTCTGCGCGGTCACAGAACCTGAGACGAGCGTGTAATATCCTTCTCCCAAGCCGTTGGTGCTCGCAGTGTTCGGATACGCGACCAGCGCGATATCTCCAGTGGGAACGCCACTGCCGGTATTGGGTGCAACCGTTGCGCTGAAACTCAACTGCGAGCCGTGAACTAACGTTTGGCCAGGAGCTATGGTTAACGTGGTGGTCGTAGGATTGAACGTGATTGAGTTCCACTGAGTGACCAGATTCGCAACATTGACCGACCCCAGCCCAGAGGTCATGTCATAGCCCACTCCCGCCTGGTAGTCCGCGGTCGCAGAGCCGTAATTTGCTTCTCCCGGCACGGCATTGTTCCCGACCGTAACATCATTGAAAATGCAAGTGCTGGCAGGCAGAGCAGAGGTATTCGATGCATTACATTGTGAAAGCGTCGAGTTCTCTGAGGCTGCAAGGCGATAAAGAACGTAATCGGCTTGGCCCTGGCGGAAGCTTTGGCCGGGGTAGAGGTTCGCCATCTGATTGTCGACGAGCGCCATAATACCGGCGAACGAAGGCGCGGCGGCAGATGTGCCGTACACAAAGTAGATGTAAATATCACCCTGGCTATCCGGCTCGCACGAGCCTTCCAGGCATAAGATGTAAGGGTCATGTCCGGCCGCGGTCAACGCCACGTCCGGTACTTCGCGGTTTCCGCCGCTGGTGAGGCCGCTGACTCCCGATTGCCAGGAGGGTTGCGGAAATCCAGTGGACGTCCCGCCCTGGCCGTTTCCGACGTTTCCCGAACTGACGCCGCCGCTTCCTGCCCAGATTCCGGCATCGGTCGATCCACATGCCGAGGCGAGGCAACTGGCATTCCACACATCTTCCGGAATGTAGGAGAGGGCTGTTTCGGTGATCGGTGCAGTGCTTCCCCAATACTTCGTGTAGTCGCCGTTCTCGTTGAACTGGGTTCCACCCACGGCCACCGTGAAGGGAGTGGATGCCAGGAGATTCACTGAGACGGGGTACTGGGCGACGGTCTCACTATCCTGGTCGTCGCAACCTTCCGCTCCGTCGTCTCCGGCGGAAACAAAGTAGGTGATGCCTTGCGCCGCTGCCTGCTCAGCGAGTTCGCTAACCCCGGTGATATAACCGTCGGTTGCATAGAGTTCGCAGGTTCCAAAGCTTTCGGTCATCACATCGGCGAGATTGTTGTCGACAATGTATGCCTCGGAAAGATCCACACCGTCGGTGGTGTTCGTGGAGGCAGAGACAACGAGATCCACTTCCGCTCCCGGTGCAATTGCGCCCGACCAGGTGGAGTCTAGAGTGGCCTCGCCTTCTTCGCCTCCCCCCAGGTCACCCGGATCGGGACCATCCAGAATAATGTTGAAGTTAGCGGTGGGAAGATCGAATGCCTCCTGGAATTGCTCTACATCTTGCCCGCCACCATAAAGATTGCTCCGTCCGACCACCCCAATGGTAGTGGCAGCGCCGTTAACGCTTGTGTTGTAGACCGGGTTGATGTTGTAGATGGTGGCGTAGTCTTGCGGCCCAAGCGCATAGGTGATGGGCTGCTCATCCTGTGCTGGAAAAGTAACTTGTGGCCGCTTGCCCGGACCTGGGGAGACAAGTTTTGCAGCCACGCGCTGGCCGGAAAAATGAATATGCGGTTTGCTGATGAAGTTGTGCAGGGTAAGCACGCCTGCCACGGCTGGCGTTAACGCCGTCGGGATCGATGGATCGCTCGAATTTGCCCAGTGCTCTTCGCCGTTCACCACGTACTTGTGAATGGTGGTGTGGAATGTTTCCTGCACCTGGCTGGCTGAGCCGGAGAACTCTAGCACAGTGCGGCCCTTGGTCGAACCCACCTGAAATCCGTGCGATTGCAACCATGCCGTGATGGTCTGGATGTCGGAGTCAGTGGGACCGAACAACCGGCCAAACTGCGCAGGTGTGAGCCATTTCTTATAGCTGGGCGAGGATTTGTCCTGCTGATCGTCCAGAAGTTTTCTGAGCGCGACGTCCCGCTCCGGACCGCGCTTCAACACCAAAAGCATGCGCGACATAGGAAGAGTAGCGGGGGCCGTTCCCAAGTCGAACTCGGGCCGTGCCAAATGATGCGTGTTGCCCTTTAGAACCGTCAGTTGGGTTTCACTGATCGCCTGCGTGATCAAGGGAAGCGGCGCACTCGCGGCCGGAGAACTTGCGGATGTTTGAGCATCCAAAGCCGGCGAGGCAACCGCTATCAATGCCGATGCAAGGACCCAGGAAAGCGATACAGCTGAGTGGAACCGGCAAGCTCTCATCAATCGACTCCTCAACAGGGCATGGCTTGGCCCCGGAGACTGGACCGGGAGGGAGGGAAAGCTTGTCCGACCCGTCTGCTCGCGTTGCAATGGAACCACGCGTGGGGACGAGCCTTTTTATCGTAAATACATGTCGATTGCAAGGTTACTTCTGAGCACTGTTGTTGACTTGCCGGGGCCCCGCGTTAAGAAGGGATAGAGCTGCCGGGACTTAGAAGATAATTCCGATTCAGAACGCGCCGCCGTTTTCATCGATCCTCTTTCATTGCTTCTCGAACATGGGTACTTGCCGCTGGTCGTCGAGCGCTCCACGCCGGGGCCGTCGAGTCGCGCCAATGACCGCAAGCACGGTCAATGATTCCAAAGCGGTTCGTGGGACGAAAATACGCTGGGTATTCGATCGCTGGTCGGGTGGGTTAACCAGATAGCCTTCTGGCATATTCTGGGTAAGGTCGGCAGGCATGAGCCCCTCGAGCATTTCGTTATCTTTGAAGCGCAAGCGAACCCACAACCCCTCGGATCGGGGACGAGATGCAAAAGTCTTGCGGGTAAGCGATTCCGAGTCGCCGAACTCCCGGACAAAGTACACCCCCTTGATTTCGCGCAGGTCCATCGCTACTACATTTCCCGAGGTGTTTAGCAGCTCAAGCTTGCCTTCATTCACGAATTGTGTCGGTGAAACATAGCCGGAGACCGAATCCCGATCCATCTTACGGACGATCACCTTTTTGTGCGTCGAGGGCATAGAACTCAAGGGTATATGTAAAAGGTTTGGTCAGCGATTGTTTCCTCTGGAGCTGACCATGCGGTTAACCGCGCGAACACGCCCGGTCGAACTGGCCGGAATTTGAGCCGAACATCCCCAGCATTCTCGCATCAATTGAACGGAAGTCGCTGGAATCTGTGTTGGCAGTAGCCAAATTGTAAACGTTGTGTTATTCCTTTAAGTTGCCTTAGCGCGGCTTCCTGACTGTAAGTCTCTTGTATTGAATGGCTTGTGCCGTAGGTGGAGCGGGTTCCGCTGGGCTGGGCTTTATCGAGCTGTGGAAATGTTGTGGAAAACATTTGGTTCGGGCGCCCCAACTTAATCGAAGTACGGTTCGGCCGCTTGACTTGGAACGTTTGAAGACGAATGGCTGATTACATTTACACCATGGAAATCCGGTTGACGCCGGATCAGTTAAAGGGCGTCAACCTGGTGCAGGACGTGGCCCGCGCAGCGGGAATGACTCTTTACCTTACCGGCGGCGCGATCCGCGACATCATCAGCGGCTTCACCATTCGTGACCTCGATTTCACTGTCCAAGGCAATCCCCTCAAGCTGCAAAAAGATTTTGAGCGTGCCGGCGCTCAAATCGCCGGTCACGAAGAAGATGTTCGCACGCTCTTCCTTGTCCTCCCCGGCAATGTACGCGCCGAAGTCGGCATGGCTCGGACCGAGCGCTACGATAAAGTGGGGAAGCCGCCTGTCGTCACCCCCTCCAGTATTCAGGAAGACCTGCGCCGCCGCGACTTCACCGTCAACGCCATGGCGCTTTCGCTGAACGAGGGCTCGCGCGGGCTTCTGCTCGATCCCTTCAACGGGGTGGCGGATATCGAGACGAAAGTGCTTCGCGTTCTCCACAACTATTCGTTTGTAGAAGATCCTTCGCGGCTTATCCGTGCCACGCGATTTACCGCCCGGTTTCATTGGCCGCTCGAGGAGCGTACCCAGCAACGGTATGACTCGGCCAAAGAAAATAAATATATCGAGCATATCTCGCGCAGCGCCATCGGGCACGAAATCGCGCAGCTAGCCCATGAAGATGATCCACTGAACGTGGTACGCGCCCTCGAGAAGGAAGAGTTTCTCAAGGTTCTTCATGCTCACTGGACCACGGCCAAAGTGGACACTAACGGCCTGAGCCAGTTGATGAAGACCCGCCAGCAAATTGTCGATCTTGGCTACACCGTCGACCCCTCCGCGGCTGTGATGCACTTCCTGACCGCTCACCTGCCGGAGAAGGACATTGCGGATTTGCGGCGGCAGATTCCGCGCAAGGATTTGGTGGACGCTTGGCGTGACATTGAAGACCACGCCAAAGAACTGGCAAAGCGGCTGATGGGTAAAGAGGCCGCCACACCCTCGCGGACCTGGAATCTATTGTCTTCCGCGCGCCCGGAGATGGTTTTGTTCCTGGCGGTCACAGCCCGTCAACAAGCCGTAGCGCAGAAGATCAAGAACTATTTCACGAAATGGCGCGATGTGCAGAAGCGGATTCCGTTGCCGGAGATGACCGAACTGCTGATCACGCCGCAGTTGCCGGAGTATCCGAAGATCGCCCGCGATGTGTTCATGCTGCTGCTCGATGGCAAATTGCGCTCGCGCACCGAGACTTTGAAATTTCTGAAGCCATTTGCGCCACCCCCCCCACCGCCGCCGCCACCACCCAGGCGCGGCCGTGGGGCCAAAGCTGCGGCTGTAGCCGCGCCGCCCGTTGAAGCACCTGGCAAGCCAGTAAAAGGGAAGGGCAAGAAAGTACCAGTCCCTGCGCCCCCGGTTCCGCTTCCGGTCGCAGCGCCGGCTAGAAGCCAGAAACCTGAGGCCAAGGCTAAGCCGAAAACGGCGACCAAGCCGGTGAAAACCGCGGCGAAACCAGCGAAATCGACTAAGGAAACTGCGCCACCAAAGAAATCCATCGCTAAGAAAAGCGGCCGGGGAAAGTTCAAGAAACGCTGAATCCCACTTTCGCTAAATTCTCCTTTCAGGTCCCGAATTAGGCATATAATGGCGGTATGCGGCGGCTAACGGTGGTAACGATTGGCGTCCTGCTTGCAGCTTCTCTGCAGGTTGCTGCACAGCGTGGTGGTGGTCATGGCGGCGGTGGCGGGCACGCCGGATTTTCCGGAGGCGGCGGTTTTGGGGGCCACTCCTTTGCTGGCCATTCCTACGCCGGTCATTCTTTTAGCGGTGTCCGAAGCAGCGGATCCGTACACAGCTACGTGTCGCGCGGTTCATCACTCCGTTCTCCTCTTTATTCGCGTGGCTTATATTCACGCAATCTGAACCATTCTGGGGTCGGCCTGCGCCTTCGGACTTATGGCTACGGTCGTAACGGGTTCAGAAGTAATTGCTACACCTACGGGTGTGCTGGGGGTTACGGTTACCCGTATCTCGGCGGTGGAATTGATCCCTACTGGTGGTGGAACTCCGGTTCTTACGATCAGAACTATCAAGATCAGTTAGGGCTCGCCAATGAAATGAATCAGCAGAGCCTTGATGAACAGGCCATGCGCCAGCAGCAGCAAGCCGATCAAAATACATATGCGCGGTCTATCCCGCCCGCCCCGCATCAGAGCGAGCGAACCGAAGCTGCGCCGCCCACGGTGATCGTTTTCCGCGATCAACACAAAGAGGAAATCCAGAATTACGCCATTATCGGACAAACCCTCTGGAACTTCGCTCCGCAACACACCCAGAAGATTCCTCTGTCCGATGTGGATATACCCGCCACAACCAAAGCCAACGAAGACCGTGGAGTGGATTTCAACGTTCCCGCTTCGAATGAAGGCCAGTGAACCGGCAAGTAGTTTTCAAACACTGACCTTCACTCTGTGGATAACTCGCCGCCTGCACAGGCTCGTGACCCGTTAGAATGGCGCGAAGCCAAACCGTTGCTTGATGGCTGCATTGCTGCTGGAAAAGTCGTTTCCAGGTTCAGAACCATCAATCAATCGTCATCAATCAATAATTTCTTCCGGAGCCTATGTCCCAATTCGTTCATCTGCACCTGCATACCGACTACTCCCTGCTTGACGGGGCTTGCGACGTAGAGAAATTGTGCCAGCGCGTGAAAGAACTTGGCATGCCCGCCGTCGCCATGACTGACCACGGAAATATTTTTGGCGCGGTGCATTTCGTGAACGCCGCCCATAAATACGGAGTGAAACCCATCATTGGCTGCGAACTTTATATTTGCAAAAAGAACGATCACAACATCGAGCGCACCCCTCCCGATGGCGACACTTACAACCATCTTCTCGTGCTCGCCGAAAACGAAGAGGGCTACCGAAATCTGGTGAAGATTACGTCAGAGGCCTCGCTGCACGGCTTCTACTACAAGCCTCGCGTGAGCAAACAATTTCTGGCGGAGCATTCCCGTGGCTTGATCGGCCTCTCCGGATGCCTGAAAGGTGAAGTTGCGGAGCGTTTGATGGAGGGCAAATACGACGCCGCCCGCGCTGCGGCATCGACCTACCGCGACATCTTCGGAAACGGAAATTTCTACCTGGAGATTCAGGACCAGGGCCTTGCGATGGAACACAAGATCCATCCCGGTCTGTTCCAACTGGAAAAAGATCTTGGCTTACCCCTCGTCGCCACGAATGACAGCCACTATCTCTGCGAAGACGACGCCCACGCACAGGACGTGATGTTGTGCATCCAGACGGGAAAGTCGATTCACGACACCGCGCGGATGAAGTTTGACGGCACTCAGTTCTTCGTCAAGAACCACGACGAAATGTATCGCGTGTTCAAAGACTCACCCGAAGTTCTCACGCGTACTCTAGACATTGCCGAGCGGTGCAGTCTGCGCCTGGAAAAAGTCGCGACGCCGTTCCCGCAATTTGACGTTTCCCCGGGCTACACCATCGACAGTTACTTCGTTCATGTATCGCGCGAAGGTTTTGCAAAACGATTGGCGGCACTGCGGCCGCTGCATGAGCAGGGAAAGCTGAAGCATTCGATTACCGACTATGAGCAGCGGCTGGAGAGGGAACTGTCCATCATCCAGCAAATGAAGTTCCCTGGATATTTCCTGATCGTGTGGGACTTCATTCGCTATGCCAAAGAGCGTGACATTCCCGTGGGCCCCGGCCGAGGCTCAGCCGCCGGTTCGCTCGTCTCCTACGCTCTCGGAATCACCGACATCGATCCCTTGCAGCACGAGTTGCTTTTCGAGCGATTTCTCAATCCCGAGCGCGTGTCGATGCCGGATATCGACATCGATTTCTGCATGAACCGCCGTGGCGAAGTGATCGATTACGTTACTCAGAAATATGGCCGGGACAATGTAGCCCAGATCATTACCTTCGGCACCATGGCCGCCAAAGCGGCGATCAAAGATGTTGGCCGCGCCATGGATATTCCTTATGCCGACGTCGATCGCATCGCGAAAATGGTGCCCACGCAACTGAATATTACGCTCGATCAGGCCATCGAGGATTCTCCACAACTGCGCGAAGCCATGGAGAAAGATGGCCAAATTCGCGAACTGATGCAGACTGCGAAGAAACTGGAAGGCATGGTACGCAACTCCGGCGTCCATGCGGCGGGAGTCGTAATCTCGCCCAAGCCACTCACCGACCTTGTCCCTCTGCACAAGACCAAGAACGACGAAATTGTGACTGCCTTCGACATGGTCGCCATCGAAAAGATGGGCTTGCTGAAGATGGATTTCCTTGGCCTGACTACGCTTACCATTCTTACGGACGCGCTGAAGCTAATCTTGCAGACCCGTGGCACGCCAATCACGCTCGACAGCGTGCCCCTGGACGATGCAGAGACCTACGAAAAAGTCTTCCACAAGGGATTAACCTCGGGAGTCTTCCAGTTTGAATCGCATGGCATGCGTGATGTGCTGCGGCGTTACCAGCCAAACTCGATCGAGCACCTGACGGCGCTCAATGCGCTCTATCGTCCCGGCCCGATGGCAATGATTGACGATTTCATCGACCGCAAACAAGGGCGCCGCAAAATCGAATACGATGTGCCCGAATTGAAAGAGATCCTGGAGGAGACGCTTGGGGTCTTCGTCTATCAGGAACAGGTAATGCAGGCGGCGAACAAATTGGCAGGCTATTCCCTCGGCGAAGCCGACCTTCTGCGCCGCGCCATGGGCAAGAAAAAAGCCGAGGAAATGGCGCAGCAGCGTGAGCGATTCGTGGAAGGCGCAACGCAACGAAAATTTCCTCCGAAGAAGATCGAAAAGATTTTCGATCTGATGGCGCAGTTTGCGGGATACGGCTTCAACAAGTCGCACTCTGCTGCCTACGCTCTCCTTGCCTACCACACGGCGTATCTAAAGACGCATTATCCGGTTGAATTCATGGCCGCACTCCTCACCTCGGTAACCGGAAGCACAGACGACGTGGTGAAGTACATCAACGAATGCCGCGAGATGGGCATCGCGGTCGAAGCGCCCGACATTAATGTTTCCGACGCTAACTTCACGCCGCACGGAGAAGCCATCCGTTTCGGCCTCGCCGCCGTAAAAAATGTCGGAGGCAATGCCATCGAGTCGATTGTGGCAGCAAGAAAGAAACTTGGCCGCTTCAAATCCATTTACGAATTTTGCGAGAACGTAGATCTTCGTCTGCTTAACAAGCGCGTCCTTGAGTCGCTGATCAAAAGCGGCGCCATGGATTCTCTCGGCCGCCGCGCTCAACTCATGGCCGTCCTCGACCGCGCCATGGAGCGCGCTCAAAAAACTCAGCGCGACGCCGAATCCGGCCAGCACGGCCTCTTCGGGGTATTCCAACAGGAAGAATCCGAGGCCCATAACGACAAACTTCCGAATATTCCAGACTGGGATGAACAGGCGCGACTGGCCTCTGAAAAAGAAATTCTTGGTTTTTTCATCAGCGGCCACCCCCTCCAAAAATACAAAGACAAATTACAGGATCTTCAAGCCCTGAATATTTTGGAAATCGGCGCTATGACGAAATCCACCGGCAAAGATGAGACCATCGCCACCGCCGGTATCATCGGCAATCTGCGCGTGCTCAAGAGCAAGCGGGGAGACTTTTACGCGCAGGCCACGCTCGAAGACATGACCGGGTCGATCGATATGATCGTCTTCCCCGAAGCTTACAAGCGCCTCGGCGATAAAGTGAAACTGGAAGTCCCAGTACTGGTGAGAGCGGGAGTGCGAATCGAGGAAGGCGCGAATCCAAAGATCACCGCTGCTGAAATCATGCCGCTCGAAGATGCGAAGGTTCCCCTGCCGCGGGCCATCCGCATCCGAGTGCCTCTAGAAACTGCCGCTGAAACTACCGTTGACGACCTCTACGCACTTTTCCAGGAGCGCAAAGGCGAGGCGCGCGTATTGTTCGATGTGGAACGCGCCGGCGATTTCATGGTGGTGATGGAGGCGCAAGGCTATAATGTGTTGCCAGACCGTAACTTCATTGCCCGTGTAGAACAACTTTGCGGACGCGGAAGCGTGCGTGTGATCAGCTAGCATGGAATCAAACGTTAAAGCGCAGCAGGAATTAGAAGAGATTGAGCGCCAGGTGGCTCTGATCGAGTCCGCTCCCGGCCAGGACGAGCGCACTCACCACGAATTGGCAAAACTTCAAGATCGCGTACATGTGCTCAGAAGCGAAATAAAGCTGCCGCAGACTGCATGGCAAAAGACTGAACTGGCCCGCCATCCTCAACGCCCTCAGACTCTCGACTATATCGAACGCCTTTTTACCGACTGGAGCGAGATTCACGGCGACCGCACCTTCGGTGATGACCCGGCCATCATCTGCGGCATGGCGCGATTCCACGGCGAAGAAGTTCTAGTGGTCGGAACCCAGAAGGGCCGCGATATGAAACAACGTGTGTACCGCAATTTTGGTACACCGCACCCCGAGGGCTACCGCAAGGCAATACGGGTGATGCAGGTCGCGGAAAAATTCCGCAGGCCAATTATCAGTCTGGTCGATACCGATGGAGCTTACCCCGGTATTCACGCCGAAGAACGCGGCCAGGCTGAGGCCATCGCACACAACTTGCGCGAGATGGCCCGCCTGGAGGTGCCGATCATCGCCACAGTGATTGGAGTCGGTGGCAGCGGCGGTGCGCTGGCTATCGCCGTAGCCGACCGGGTCCTGATGATGGAGAACTCCATCTACTCTGTGATTTCTCCCGAAGGGTGCGCCGCCATCATGTGGCGAGACGCCACTAAGAAAGAGCTGGCTGCGGAGGCGATGCGCATTACTGCGAAAGATCTCAGCGAACTTGGCTGTGTCGACGACATTGTTCCTGAGCCTGCCAGCGGCGCCCATCGCGACTATCAGGCGGCGGCGGCGTTTCTGGATACCGCTCTGCAGAAGCATTTAGGGGAGCTACGAAAAATTCCGCCTGCCAACTTGATTGCGTCCCGATACAAGAAATTTCGACATATGGCGCAGTTCTTTGAGACTGTGTCCTAAATGCCATTTTGCAGTGATCTCCATCACAACCTCGAGAACGGGCGACGGTCGCGGATTTCTGTTTCCTGATGGCCGCTGCGCCGTATAATAAAAAGTTCCTCCTAAAAACCTTTATTTCGGGCGACGCACGCCGCCTCTTAGATTAAAAGGAAGGTGTCGGGATGGCCACTACGGATGTTGTGCCCCAGGGGGCCGGTGGGCAACTAGGGCGCAATCGCATCGTCAATGACATGAGCATTCAGGTCGCGACCGTGAATGGCTCAGGTTCGCAGAGTTCGAATACAGTTTTATTGCGGGCAATCTTTCAGATGGGCGTGCCGATCTCCGGCAAAAATCTTTTTCCTTCCAACATCGCCGGTCTACCCACCTGGTACACGATTCGCGCCAACAAAGATGGTTACATCGCTCGCAAGAAGGAAATTGATTTTCTGGTCGCGATGAATCCTGAGACGGCGCGGGACGACGTCATGTCTCTAGCCGCGGGTGCTTCCGTTCTTTATGACGAACCGCTGGCGCTGAACAAACTCCGCGACGATCTGGTCTTCTACTCCGTTCCCTACGACAAGATCGTTGCGGCAGTGTGTCCCGAAGCCAAGCTGCGCAAGCTGGTCAAGAACATGGTGTATGTCGGGGTGGTCGCGTCTCTTCTCGAAATTGAAATGGGTGAAGTCGAGAAGGCCATTCGCAAGCAGTTTGCGAAAAAAGTAAAAGCCGCTAACTTGAATTTGGCAGCCGCCCAGGCTGGATTCGATCACGCTAAAGCCAATCTGCAAAAGCGCGGGGTGTTCTACATCGAGCGCATGAGTAAGACCGCCGGCAAGATCATCGTCGACGGCAACTCGGCGGCGGCCCTGGGCTGCATGTTTGCCGGATGCACCGTCGTGACCTGGTATCCGATCACTCCTTCGTCGTCGCTCGTCGAAACCATGATTGAGTATATGAAGGAGTATCGCATCGGTCCCGATGGCAAAGCCACCTTTGCCATCGTACAGGCCGAAGACGAACTGGCCGCCATCGGCATGGTAATTGGAGCAGGATGGGCGGGCGCGCGGAGCATGACGGCAACTGCCGGTCCCGGCATTTCGCTGATGTCAGAGTTTGCCGGCCTCGCTTATTATGCGGAAATCCCGGGCGTCATTTGGGACATTCAGCGCGTAGGGCCATCGACCGGTCTACCCACGCGCACCTCGCAAGGCGATATTCTCACGACCGCATTCCTTTCTCACGGCGATACCAAGCACATCATGCTGATTCCGTCTTCCGCCGCGGAATGCTTCAGCATGGCTTCCGAAGCGTTCAATCTGGCCGAACAATTTCAGACTCTGGTTTTCGTTATGTCCGATCTCGATCTCGGCATGAACAACTGGATGTCGGATCCGTTTGAATATCCGACCACGCCGATCAAGCGCGGAAAGGTATTGGATAAAGACGATCTTTTAAAGCTTGGCGGCTTCGCCCGGTACAAAGATTTGGATGGCGATGGCGTAGGCTACCGCACGCTTCCGGGGACCGAGCATCCCGCTGCTGCTTACTTTACCCGCGGCAGCGGACACAACGATAAATCCAACTACAGCGAGCGTCCTGACGATTACGAAAACAATATGGAGCGGCTCAATCGAAAATTCGAAACCGCGCGATCTTTCGTTCCACGCCCGGAGATTTTCAAGGGCAATAGCGCTAAGATCGGAATTATTGCCTACGGTACATCGCATTGGGGCGTAAGCGAAAGCCGCGACCAACTGCGTAACGAATACGCCATCGAGACCGACTATCTGCGCCTGCGCGCTTATCCGTTCACGCGCGAGGTGCACGAGTTTATCGAGCAGCATGACCGCACCTACATCGTCGAGCAAAACCGCGATGCGCAGATGATGAGCCTGCTCAAACTCGATATCAAGCCTGAGTTGACGACGCGCCTTCGGTCCATCGCCCATCTCGATGGATTGCCGCTCGATGCGCGTTCCGTCACCGACGAACTGACTATGATGGAGGGGAAGTAAAATGGCGACCACGCCCACTGATCTTAAAATTCCGGAACCAAAAACTAACCGCATTGGATTGAGCGTTGTCGATTACAAAGGCGGCAAGACCACTCTCTGCGCGGGTTGCGGCCACAACGCGATCTCAGAACGCATCATCGAGTCCATGTACGAAATGGGCGTGCAGCCAGAGCGCGTCGCCAAGTTGAGCGGCATCGGCTGCTCTTCGAAGAGCCCGGCATACTTCATGAACCGCTCTCACAGCTTCAATTCAGTGCACGGGCGCATGCCTTCCGTCGCCACCGGAGCGATGCTGGCCAATCGCAATCTGATCGCCCTTGGTGTTAGCGGCGATGGCGACACCGCTTCCATCGGCATCGGCCAGTTCGTCCATCTCATGCGCCGCAATCTTCCCATGATCTACATCATCGAAGACAACGGCGTGTACGGCCTCACCAAAGGCCAGTTCTCGGCAACTGCCGATCTCGGCTCGAAGCTAAAATCGGGCGTGATCAATGATCTCCCGCCCATCGACACTTGCGGACTCGCCATCGAACTCGGTGCGACTTTTGTCGGTCGCTCCTTCTCCGGCGACAAGCGCCAGTTGAGCACCATGATGAAGGCCGCCATCGCTCATCACGGCACCGTAATGCTCGACGTGGTTTCTCCCTGCGTAACCTTCAACGATCACGAGGGTTCGACCAAGTCCTACAAATATGTAAAAGATCACGAAGAAACTTTGCAAGAGATGAGCTTCGTTCCTCACTTCGAGGAAATCGACGTCGAATACGAGGCAGGAACAACCACCAGCGTCACCATGCACGACGGTTCTCACTTGCAGTTGAGGAAGCTCGAAGAGGATTACGACCCCACCGACAGAATCGCAGCCATGAAGCGCTTGAGCGAGTCACACGACAAAGGCGAGGTTCTGACCGGAGTTTTTTACGTCAACACCAAGGCTCCGAGTTTTCTAGACATGCTGAACATGGTCGATCAGCCGCTCGCCACGCTGCCGGAATCGATTACCCGGCCTGGCAGGGAAGTGCTTGAGGCGGCGATGGAGGAACTGCGATAGTCTATTTCGCACTGCCGGGTTGGAGCCCCAATCCGGCGCCATAATATTGCGCCAGGGCGTGTCTCTCGTCCTCCGTCAGCAAGACCGAGATCGTCCGCATGGGCATGTTGATATCATTCGTGCGGCTTCTGTTCGCAAAAGCCTCCAGCTGTTGGAGGATGTAATCGGAGTTCTGATTCATCAGCGCCGGGACACCCGGACGGTAGGCCACTGGTCCATGGCAAGCCTGGCAGGGCGGAATTCCGCGTTCTCCATCTCCAAAAGAAATCAGATGCGACGCCACGCCTGCATGCGCCCCATCGGGCTGGGACTGCGGGAAACTTCGATTGTCCTGACGGTCGCTAAAAATTGGTAATTCCGAATAATAAGCGACTATATCGGGGATATCGCGACCGCTGAGGGACTCAGCAATCGGATTCATCACCCGGGACACTCGTTTCCGTACTCGAAAATCCTGCAGTTCCTTCCATATTGCCAATCTCCCGAGGCCCGCAAGGTTCGGAGTCGAGGCCATCGCGCTGAAGCCCTCCGCGCCGTGACAGTGCTCGCACCGCCTCGCCAGCAGCATTCCTCGAAAAGCGTCGCCTGCCGAAGCGCGCGCGATTGTCTCCTGATTCCATTCCACGTAAGAGGGAATCCGATCC
This sequence comes from uncultured Acidobacteriaceae bacterium, assembly GCA_963833875.1. GTDB lineage: Bacteria > Acidobacteriota > Terriglobia > Terriglobales > Acidobacteriaceae > Sulfotelmatobacter. The sequence continues at coordinate 2,292,297 of CAWHZM010000004.1, read as the reverse complement.
GGAGGTTGATCGCTTGCCAACAACAAGAGCGAACTCACGGCGAACAGGAGCATGAGCAGGCGAGTAATTTTGCCCAAGTGGAGGGTGCCGCCGCTATTGAGCGTCACAGTTCACCCTCCCTTCCGACGGCAGAGCAGGGAACTGTTCCCGCGGCACAACTTTAAATTCAGACCGCATGGCGTAGTGGCCGGCCCCGCAAAACTCGCCACACTTGGTTTTATATTCGGCAGGATTGGAAAACTGGAGTTCAGCTCTGCTGATCGTCCCTGGCAGCACCTTCACGTTGTAGTTGGTCCCGGCGACGACCAGAGAATGGACGGCATCGGCGCTAGTGATGCGAAGATGAACCGGAACTCCGGCGGGAACGAGAATGCAATGCGGAACAAACAGATACTGCTGCGCGATCATGCGCACCGTTACTGAGCCATCCGCATCCTGCTCGGTGCCCAGATTATTTTCGACGAACTCCCCGGAAAGATGAAGGGACAAGGGCTCGACGCGAGTTCCTTCAAGAAATCGCAATATCGGCACATCAAGTTGATAGTACCGGGTGGCCGGAATCAGGGAGAGAGCCAGCGCGGTCAAAATAACCGTGCGCAGCTTGCGCCAGTTCACCTAAGCCCCAAGCTCTTTTAGCACGGCGCTGCAGCGCTCGCAGACCGTGGGATAATCTTTATCCTCTCCTACATGGATGGAATAATTCCAGCAGCGCTCGCACTTCAATCCTTCTGCCTTCTTGATCTCGATGTGCACGCTCCCGGTGCCGTTACCCGAAACCTGAGAAAGAGTCACGCCGGAGACAATGAACAGATAACGTAGTTCTGCCGCATGTCGAGCCAGCACGGAATAAACCGGGTCTGATGCGGCGAGAATCACCTGAGCCTCAAGACCGGTGCCGATGAGTTTATTGTTGCGCGCCTCTTCCAGCGCTTTCAGCACTTCATCCCGCACGGAACGCAGCGTTACCCAATCTTCTCCCGAACTCAACGGAATCAGCCCCGATTCTGTGCCGGCGCGCTCCACATCGACCAGGATCTCGTCTACTGAGGGAAAAAGCGCGAGATGCACGCTGTCGGTTCTTCCAGCAACCTTCGGCAAGTAATCCCAAACCTCTTCAGCGGTAAAGCTCATGATCGGCGCCAGCAGCCGGACCAACGCTTCTCCGATCCTCCAAATTGCTGTCTGAGCGCTTCGGCGTCGCTGCGACTTCGGCGCAGAGATGTACAACCTATCTTTGAGCACATCAAAATAAAATGCGCTCAGGTCCACAATGCAAAAGTGATTCAGCCGATGATAAATCCGATGAAAGGCAAACTCGTCATAGGAGCTGCGCACATCCGCCGCAAACGCCAGAGTCTGCCGCAGCATGTATTGATCCAGCGCTTCCATGTTCTCGAAGTGAACCGCGTCGGTCTGCGGGTCGAAATCTCCAAGGTTGCCCAGGATGTAGCGAAAAGTATTTCGAATCTTGCGATAGTTTTCCGCGATGCGCTGCATTAACTGCTCTGAACCCACCACGTCCTCACGAAAATCCACCGATGCAACCCAGAGCCGCACCACTTCTGCGCCAAGACGATCGGCAATGTCCACGGGATCGACGTCATTCCCGCGTGACTTCGACATGGCCTGGCCTTTTTCATCGAGCGTCCACCCGGGTGTAACCACGCTCTTATAGGGAGGCGTTCCTCGCGTGCCCATAGCGCAGAGCAGGGAGGACTGGAACCATCCGCGGTACTGATCGCCGCCCTCCAGATAAAGATCTGATGGCCAGGGAAGAGTTGGCTCGTCGGCAACCAGCGCTAAATAACTCGCACCCGATTCCAGCCACACATCAAAAATGTCGGTTTCTTTGTCGAACTCATCGTTACCGCAATGTACACACTTCGTTCCCGCAGGCAGAATCGAGTCCGGCTCATCGGTGAACCAGGAATCGGCGCCGGATCGAGCAAACATTTCCACTACGCGGCGGTTCACTACGGCATCCTTCAACGGTTTCCCGCAACTCCGGCAGAGAAACACCGCGATCGGAACGCCCCACACCCGCTGGCGTGAGATGCACCAATCCGGCCGCGTGGTGATCATGTTCGACATCCGCTCCTCGCCCCAGGCCGGATCCCACTTGACTTGCTTGATGTCTCCCAGCGTCCGCGCGCGCAGCGTGTCTTGCGTCGATGTGCCGCCCGGCATCGGGGTCTCCATGGAAATAAACCATTGCTCTGTCGCCCGGAAGATCACAGGATTATGGCAGCGCCAGCAGTGCGGATAGGAGTGCTCGGTTTTCTCCGTATGGAGCAGCGCCCCTCGACTCTTCAGCAATTCGATGATGGGCTGATTCGCATCCCACACCCGCTTGCCTGTGTATTCCGGCAGGCCATTGCGCAGAATTCCTTTTTCATCCACGTTGCTGGTCGCGTCCAGGCCATACTTCATGCCGGTGACGAAGTCCTCGGCACCATGCGAAGGCGCGGTGTGCACCACGCCGGTACCCGTATCCATAGTGACGTAGTCGGCAAGCACACCCAGAACTTTGCGATCCAGGAAGGGATGCTGAAAGCTCAGCCGCTCCATCTTTCGCCCAGGAAAATGCGCCAGCTCGTGCGGGTCAAGCAGATTGCATTTTTCCGCAACCTCCTTCGCCAGTTTCTCCGCCACAATATAGACTTCGCCGCCAGATTCCAGCGCAACATACTCCGCATCCGGATGGAAAGCCACGGCCATCGATGCAGGCAACGTCCACGGAGTGGTGGTCCAGATAATGGTCGAAACTTTTTTCCCCGCCAGGGCCGGATCGATCTTCGCCGGATCGTCAAGCAATCGATACTTTACATAGACCGTCGAACTTGTGTGATTTTCGTATTCAACTTCCGCCTCGGCCAGCGCGGTCTCGTCGCACATGCACCAATAAACCGCTCGCAGTCCTTTGTAGACAAATCCTTTTTCGTAGAAGGAAAAAAACGTCGAGAGCACCACTGACTCATACTCGGGATTCATCGTGACATAAGGTCGGTCAAAGCGCCCGAACACGCCAATGCGCTTGAATTGCTGGCGCTGCAAGTCGAGATATTTCTGCGCATACTTGCGGCATTCAGCTCGCACGTCCAGCGGACGCATCTGCAACTTCTTTCCGCCGAGTTCCTTATCCACCTTGATTTCGATCGGTAGCCCGTGGCAATCCCAGCCGGGAACATACGGAGCATCGATGCCCGCCATCGTCTTTGACTTAACGATGAAATCCTTCAGGCACTTATTCATTGCAGTCCCCATATGAATGGGACCGCTGGTATATGGCGGGCCATCGTGCAGAATATAGGTCGGAGAACCCTGGCGCGCATCGCGAATGCGCGCGTAGAGCTGCGCCTGCTCCCAGCGGGCAAGCATTTTCGGTTCGTTCTGGGGCAGGTTCGCCTTCATGGGGAAGGCGGTTTTAGGCAGATTGATGGTCGCTTTCAGTTCGAGCGGCACTCTTTTGGATTCTCCCTTTGGTGTGAATTCTTTATTATAGGGAGAGCCGATCAGGCCGTCCATTCGCCGCATACCGCGCCATCACTGGCGATTTGCAGTTTAGTCAAGAAGGCCCGGATATTAGAAACAACAACAGGCGCACGGAAATACACTTCGTAAACAGCGGACAGAAGAGGTACAATTTGCTATATAAGCAAGGGTTGCAGAATCGAGTCCGAGCCCTCGAAGAGCTCCACGAACTCGAAGCTTAAATTAGAATATTCAGGCAAGCAACTCGTTCGAAAAACTGGTCATCTGTGTTAGGCAGGGCGTCGGTTGGAGTGTAAGGCTCGAGCTGTCGATCAAGCCAAATTGGGGAACATGCCAACTTCAGAAGTAAACCCGGTAGAAACTGCTCCGAAACCCGGCAACGATCCCGAACTTCATCTGTTGTTGGCTGCTGATACTTTTGAGCCTTTGTGGAAGTCTCTGCCCCGTTCGATCGATGAGTTCTTCTTTCCAAAGAAGCTGCCCCCACTCAAGCTGGAATCGAAACCTGAACCGGTCAAGGATATTTGGGGCTTCTACAATTACAAAAAGAACGGCGCCTTAGGCTCGACGGCGGCCCATCTGGTTGTCCTGGCGTTAATTATCGGCGGCACGCTGATTACCTGGCACCATGTCACACCTGCAGAAAAGCCGAAAGCCACGACGGAGTTGATCGATCCCGGTGACTTTGTGGATCTGAAGCCGGCAAAGACTCAGGCTGGCGGCGGCGGTGGTGGCGGCGATCATGACGTGCTGCAGGCTTCCAAGGGCAAGTTGCCCAAATTTTCGCTCAAGCCTCAGCTTGCGCCCCCTGAGGCGGTGATTCGGAATCTAAACCCCAAGCTCGCGGTCGAGCCTACGGTCGTGGTGCCTCCGGAAATTAAAGTCGCCATGAATAACATGCCCAACCTCGGCGACCCAAAATCCTCCGCCATAATTCCGTCGAACGGCACCGGTTCCGGCAGCGGCATTGGCTCGGGCAGTGGCGGCGGTGTGGGGCCTGGAAATGGTCGCGGTGTTGGGCCCGGCGAGGAGGCTGGCATCGGCGGCGGCGTGTTCCGCCCCGGCCGCGGAGTTACTCCGCCTCGGCCAATCTATTCTCCCGATCCTGAATTTTCTGAGGAAGCTCGCAAGGCAAAATATCAGGGCACCTGCACTCTGATGATCGTCGTGGACACCGACGGTAAGCCTACAAACCTTCGCGTGGTGAACTCGCTTGGCATGGGGCTGGACGAAAAAGCGCTCGAAACTGTTCGCACCTGGCGCTTTGAACCTGGCTTGAAAGATGGTCACCCGGTGAAGGTTGAAATGGCCGTGGAAGTTGATTTTCACTTGTACTGAGTTTCCCGGCTTCTGCAAGCCGGATTCTCTGCAAGTCAGGATTTTCTCAGCACTGCCAGATTAACGACCTTCCGGTGGCGGAATCCGAGCCTCTCGTAGAGCGTAATCGCCCGCGCGTTTCCTTCGCGCACGTGCAGAAACGGCGTTTCGCCCCGGTCGAAGATCCCTTGCATTATCTTGCTCATCAGAATTCGAGCATAACCGTGTCCCGTATGCTCTGGGTGAGTGCACACCGCGCTCACTTCGGTGAATCCGGGAACCTTCATTCGTTCACCGGACATGGCGATAAGCTTTCCTTCGCGCCGAATTCCGAGGTAGGTTCCCAGTTCGTGAGTTCTCTTTTCAAAAGGCCCAGGTATCGTCAGGGCGGTAAGCTCCATCATGTCGTTCGTATCCGCCGCGCCCAAGTGGACGATCTCCGCCTTCAAATCAACGACGGAAGAGGCTTCCGCCGATTCCGTGTTCCAAAGCATCTGCACCACCCGAGCTCCGGCCACCTGAGTCCAACCCTGCCGATCTTCGTATGGAGATTCAAGGAACAGCCTGATGGTTTCGCCAACTCCGACCAATTTGCTAAGCGATGCGTACCCTTCAGCAGGATCGCCCTCAAAGCCCGCGAACAGAGTGACCTCTGGCGTAAATCTGGCCGCATTCCGGTGCCTTTCTGCGAATTGAGAATGCCGCGTGGTCAGCGCCTGCCAGATAATGTTGTCGAGGGGATGCATTTTGGTTGTGCCGGTCGACTGAGCTTCTGTTAAGGATGAGCTCACTTCCTGAGGTTACAGCCAGTCAGCGGGATGAGGCTATCCGAAGCTTGCTCTTAAAGACCGTTCCATGATTCGCCCACGTTCATTCCTTCAAGTCCACATGCTCCACGTTCTCGATGGCGTGGCCGAGGAATCGCTCTCCGAGGCGGCGAAATTTCTCTACCGAGTCAGTAGCAAAAAACCTAAGCCGAGGCATCGATCTTCGCTCCTGCTGAATGGCCGACGGCGAAGAAAAGGTTTTCAATTGGCCCGCCACCACATGCGCCGTAGACTCAGCCGAATCCACAATGCTCACATGGTCGGGTGCGACCCGGCGCAGCAGGGGCTTTAGCAGGGGATAATGGGTGCAGCCCAGCACTAACGCATCGGCATCGCCAAAACCATCGGCGAAAGCCTCTTTCAAATAAATCCGCGCCACTTGCTCGGTCACAGAATGTTCAACCCATCCCTCCTCGACCAGAGGAACCAACAAAGGGCATGCCTTTTCGCGCGCCTGAACCCCCCGCGATTCAAGGGCCTTTCGGTAAGCGTGGCTGCTGACCGTGGCCTCGGTTCCAACCACTACGACTTTCTTATTCCTGCTGGCCAAGGCCGCCGCCTCGGCTCCAGGCTCAACCACGCCTACGACGGGCACGTGAGCCGCACTCTTTATCTGGTCAAGGGCCAGCGCCGTCGCCGTGTTACAAGCGATCACGAGGAACGCGGCATGATGTGCCTCAAGAAATCGTGAAGCCTCCACCGCATAGCGCGCGACCGTCTCTGCTGATTTCGAGCCATAGGGAAGTCGGGCAGTATCGCCGAAATAAACGTAGTCAGCATCCGGGATGACTTCAAGTAAAGCTTTAAGTACGGTCAGTCCGCCGAAACCGGAATCGAATACGCCAATGGTAGGGCGCAATTTCGTCACCGAATGTCTTCTCGGGAGAACTCGCGGCCGGCCATCAATTCTTGGCGTCGACTTCGTTCTGCCGAACCCTCGCAGCACGCTCCCGGGGGAATCGGTGCCCCGTGCGGACAAGTCCTTGGATGTCCCAAGAACGCGCAGATCTTATCCGTTGCCTCGGGCGAAAGAATATGCTCGAACTTGCACGCCTGCTGCTCGATCTCCGACTCGCTATCCATCGCCAGACTATCGGTAAACAAGCGCTCCGCCAGCCGGTGCCGCCGGATGATGCTGCCTGCTCTTTCATGTCCCCGCGCTGTAAGTTCCACAATCAGCGAGCCATCGCCAATCGAGGCGGAAACCGGCTTCAGGGCATCGTGGCAGGGATTCACGAACGGCTTATGCCCGTGTTCCATCGGCGGATGCGGGGTAGAAACTACCAGTCCCATCTGCATCATTTTTTCAATGGCCAGGCTCACCGGCAGCGCGCCATGAACCTCCATGCGCTCCACTTCCGCAATCTCGCCGTGCTCCGCCAGGACCCACAGTTCTTCCAAAACTTCGTCGAACTGCTCTTCATCAGCCATGGCGAAAACGTCCTGGGAAGCGATCTTGCCATGATGGAACTCGATCCGCCTGTCGGCCAGTCGCGCCACCACTGGATCGTGCGTGACCATCACAATTGTCCGCCCCTGCTGGTGAAACTCACGCAGCAGCCGCAGCACAAGCTCTTCATTCACGGCATCAAGATTGCCGGTCGGCTCGTCCGCCAGAATGATCTTGGGATCGTTAATCAGCGCCCGCGCAATGCAGACCCGTTGCTGCTCGCCGCCGGAAAGCTGAGAAGGTAAATGATGCGCTCGTTCCCCCAATCCCACCTGCGCAAGCGCTTCGATCGCTTCTTTTTCATCCGTCATGCTGTGAAAATATTGCGCCAGCATCACGTTCTCCACCGCAGTAAGAAATGGAATGAGATAAAACTGCTGGAAAATGAATCCAATCTTTTCCGCACGCACGCGGTTCAGTTCCCCAGCCGAGATGCCCGCCACATTCTGCCCATCGAGCCAAATCTCGCCCGACGACGGCTGATCGAGACACCCAATCAAATTCACCAGCGTTGATTTTCCCGATCCCGAGGGCCCCATAATGGAGAGCCATTCGCCCCGTGCTACATTCAGAGAGATGCCATCCAGCGCATGAATCATGCTGCTCGCTGAGCCCACGCCGTTAACCTTGCCGCTTCCAGCCGCTTTGGCGGGGTAGAGCTTGGTCACGCCTTTGATCTCGATCATCTCACTCTCCCCTCAGAATCAGCGCCGGCTGCACCCGTCGCAGTAGCGAAATCGGAAGAATTGCCGCCAGCAACGTCACTAAGATGCTACCAGCCAGAACCAAGGGCAGAACACTGAAACGCGGAATGACAGAAGCGTGGAAATTAACCCGCCCAATCCAAGCCGCAATGCCGATCCCCAGCACAAATCCAATCAGAGCTCCGGTTGCGCCCAAAGCTGCCGCTTCCGCCGCGAAAAAGCCGTTCAGCAAACGATCCGACGCGCCCAGAGCCTTCATAATGGCGAAGTCCCGGCGGCGGTCAAACACCCAGCCCATCAGCGTAGAAAGCACGCACAAGGCCGAGGTCAATATGATGAGCGCGGCCGCCGCCAGTAAAGTAGCGCGAGTCTTGCCCAACACCCTCGCCTCGCCTTCCACGATTTGCCGCACCGGACGCACTCCCGCCGCTGGAACCGCCTGTTCAAGCCGCCGCATGACGTCTAATATCTCGTCGCGATTCCCGCTTGCCGCGACCTCCACCGTGGAAGGTGTGACTCCGGTCCAGGAAATGAAGTCCTTGAGAGAAAGATAAACCCGGCTGTCCTCAGCGGCTCCCGTCTGCACCGTCCCTGCCGAAGCGAGATGGATCGCGCGCCCCTGAAAGTTAAGATCAAATGGCTGGTTCCTGGGCGACACGACGGACTGCGCTCTTACGCCAACCAGGGCCTGTCCCGCCGTCCCAGGCCAAGCACTCACCGACCACCAACGATCCAATTGCCGAACTTGGTTGAAATCGGTTCCCACCACAACCACCGACTCGCCTGCGCTGGTTCGCGCCACGATCAAAGCGAACGGAGCGGCTACGCCGCGTCCGGCAATCACTGACTCTACCTTCGCCACCGCATCGGCGGGAAGGGAAGTCCCATCTTTCCCAACCACAATGATGTTCGCGCCATAATTGCGAAACTCGCGCCGAAGCTTCGCCTGCACGTCCACATAAAGGTTCATTACGGCAGTCGTGACTGCGGCCGCGACCACCATGGCAAACAGCGCGGAAGCCGCGCGCCCACGGCGCAGCACAGCCGCGCGCATCAGCATGCGGAGAAACATGGAAGTGTGAGGAGATTGGGCCCGCTTCGCCGCGGCATCGGAATGTAGCCCACTCAACTTCACAGCTCGCCTCGCAGCGCAAACACGGGATCGAGTCCAATCGCTCTACGAATTGCCGCCGCACTCCCGGCAAACGTGACAATCACCGCGATCCCCAGGATTACTGGCAGCAGCACGGGCGAAATCGTAATCTGCGAATTAAAGATGGAGCGCCCAAGCTGCGAAGCCAGCATTCCTCCCGCCACAAATCCCACCAAACCGCCAATCAACGCCAGCAGAGTCGCTTCCGCAAAAAAAATCGAAGCGACCGCGAATCTGCTCGCGCCCAATGCTTTCATCAGGCCCACTTCCCCGCGGCGCTCGAAAATCGCCGTGGCCATCGCGGCGGAAACCGCCAGCGCCGAAGCAAACAGCGCCGCAAGCGTCAGCAGAAAAATCAGACCTTCAATGCGCGCCAGCACCACGCCCTCATTCTGCGCCACTTGGCGGATCTGCTCGGCGTGGGAGTGGGGAATAGCTTCCTGCAACTGAAACGCAATCGACTGGGGATAAGGCGAGCAGTACCAGCGATCGTAAATCGCCCCCGACAGGCTTTTGGGATCGCGCCGCGCCAAAGCATCTTCCGGCTTGGTCAGCGCACTCACGTACACTCGCCGCACCGCGCCCGGTTTGCCCAGAATCTCCTGTGCGAGAGCAATCGGCGCAACCGCTTCGTCATCTTCCGCGCCGCCGGTAGAAAGAATTCCGCTCACGCGTAATGTTCGGCCCGAAAGCATAATCTTTTCCTTTGGCTTGGCCGAAAGCCTAGCCGCCAGGCGCTCTCCCAGCAATACGTCCTGCGAAGTATCCTCAGGCCACGATCCGGAAACTTTCCACCATGGATTGGTAGACCGCACCCCGGTCGCGAACTCTTCATCGCCGAAGGACATTTTTTTGGAAAAGTAGGTGCCCAGCAGCGTAAGATTTTCAGTTTTTCCATCGCGCTGCACCGTCACGTTGACCGGCAGCATCGGGGCAAATCCAGTGATGTTGTTATGCCAGAATGTTCCTTTGATTTTCGGCAGGTCGGCTTCGTTCAGAAAAGCGCCGTCACTGGGCGGCTTCAGGTTTACGCCGCCAATTTCCACGTCCAGGGTATCGTCTTGCGGGGTTACTAGAATGTTAGCGCCGATGGTCCGCAGCTCGCGATTGATCTTGTCCCCAATATCGGTGGCGACCGCAATCATCGCCGTGGCCACGGTCACGCCCAAGGTGATCGCAGCTCCCGCCAGCAATTTGCGTCGCTTCTGCCGCCGGAAGGATTCATACACCAGCCGCGCGAACACTTACCTGGTTTCGAACACACGGCTCCCGGCCGCAATGTCCGCCTCCTGAATTATCACGGCATCGGCAGTCTGAGTGGCTTTGAGAGGGATTGGATTGCAGCCTCCCTTTGTGCCCACCGATTGCCCATTAATCGGCGCAGCGCAGTTCTTGCAAACGATCTCATTTCCCGATTTGTAGAATCCCACCGCTCCGCAAATCTCGCACGCATCGAAAACCGTCGCGATCCTGCCATCCGGCTTCCTATAAAGCCAGAACCGAATCTGAGTTCCATTTTCCATCGCCTGGTAGCGATGCAAATCGCCGTCGGCAACCTGCGACAGCGGAATTTTCACCTCACCATGCGTAAAGCTGACTTCCGTAGCCGGCGACAACGCAGTTTCACTCTTGGCATAAACAAATTCCGCAGTCATCATCGCAATGAACAGGAAAGATGCCGTGTACACGGAGCCCATCCACAAGCGTTCTTTGCGCGCCGTCCAAACCGCTTTCCGCCGTTGCGCGGGAGAAGTCGGGTTAGGCAGCACCTGCCGCCGCTTGGCGTCAAAGAGAACCATCAGCGCCGCCAAAGCTAATATGGTAACGATAAAGAATTCCTCGTTCCCAACGATCGGCCCAATGATCGCCATCTCGCGCCTGGAGGAAGGAATCACGCCGCTCTCCGAGAGTTCGTGAAGGCCAGCCACAATCAGTTGAGCCGCCACCAGGAACAAAATCGCCGTAGTGACGCGGAAGAACTTCTGTAGGTTGACGCGCATGCTGCCCTTCACAAACATCGCCCCGAAGGCCACGGCGCACAGCACTCCTAAAAGCGTTCCCAGAAAGCTCATCAGCTCCGTGGAATTCAAAGTTACCGCGGATAGGATCAGAACTGTCTCCGCGCCTTCGCGCAGCACCATCAGGAAAACAAAAAAGAACAGTCCGATCCACGCATCGTTCCCTGCCAGCAGCCCAACTTTACCTTCAATCTCGCCCTTCAGCTTGCGGCCCGTCTTCATCATGAAAACCACCATGGTGATGACGAAAAACGCCGCCACCAGCATCACCCAGCCTTCAAACACATCTTCATTCAGGTTGAGTCGCGAAATTACAATGGCCACCCCGATGCTACCCACAAAGGCCGCGCCCAAAGCCGCGTACACCGTCTTGCGCAAGTCGTTGCGCCCAATCTTCGCCAGGTACGCCAGCGTAATCCCGACGATCAGCGCCGCCTCAACCCCTTCGCGCAACGTGACTATAAAAGCCTGAAGCATCTTTAGATTGCCTTATCATCCCGATTTGATCTTGAAAATGAATTTCAATTTCAACTTTAAGGATATGCCGTTCGCTCAAAGACAGTCAATCCGCTAGGTCACGAACTCACGTGATCCGCATCACACGGCGAAAATAGGGATTAAATGGAGTCTAGAAAGTCACTGGCGAATATTATCAATTACCGGGTCGATTGGGGCTTGTCTGGGCTCAAGGCGTCATCTTCGTGACACAGGCCGAAGCACAAGATTGCCCCCACTGCCGCGATTCCCACCCCTTCGGCCCACAGGCTATCCAGGATCGGTCCTGTGGCGGGGGCTGCGTCAGCGGGTGTGGCGATCCCGCCGCAGTGTTCGTTGCGGCTGGCATGCTCTGCTTCGCGCACAATCACCTCGGAAAATCGCGCTTCTTTTGCCCTAAATAGCCCCGAACTGGCTTTGCGGTATCGAATTTTTACATCGTGTTTGTAGGCGATCACTTTCACGTTGCCGTTCACATCCATCACGTCGTATTGTGTCCGGTCCAATGTCATCGGGATCACTGTCATGCAACCAACTTGCACTTTCATCCCTCGCGCCGTATTGATTTGTAGCCGGCCGTGATCGAGAACCAGTTCGTTGTCTTCGAATTGCACCGAAGTTTCGGGAAGAATGGAGACGCTCGATCCTTCGGCGTCGATGTTCGCCGTGTGGTCGCTGGCGGTTTGAATGTAGTCATCGGGGAAAATTGCGGTTGAGGGGAGGGCAGGGCTTTTGTTCAGCCAGGTGCCGCCATAAGTATGGAGCAAGGCACGGTCAGAGCTTTGCGCTACGAGAGACGTAGGCAAGACAATAATCATCAGGCCGCAAATCAGATTGCGCCATTCCAGCAAACAGTCTTCACCTTTGGGTCCGCAAACCCTTCTGGATGAAGGATATCTGCCAGACCGGCTCAGGGGTATTGTCTCGTCTGATGACCCGATTGCTGGAAGCGGCTATTGTTACTGCCTGGCGACTACTTGATGAGTAGAGTCCAATGTTCTCTTAGCTACTCCGTAACAACCGCCTTCACCAGATTGCGGGGGTGATCTACGTTGTAGCCTTTTTTCGTGGCAACGTGGTACGCGAAGAGCTGCAATGGAATGACTTCCACAATGGGCAGGAGTAATTCGGGAGCGGCGGGAACGAAGAACGCTTCCTGGGCAACGCCGGTGATTTCGCTATCGCCTTCTGTCGCCACCACTACCAGTCGGCCATTCCGGGATTTTACTTCCTTCATCACTTCCAGGGTGCGCCGGTAACGCAACATGGAATCCGGGTCGTGTTGGTCGCGGGTGGCGATCACGACCACCGGAAGTTTCTCGTCCACCAGGGCGTTCGGACCGTGCTTCAGCTCTCCCGCGGGATAGCCTTCGGCATGCGCGTAGGAAGTTTCTTTGAGTTTAAGCGCGCCTTCGCGGGCAATGGCGTAATGCACTCCGCGTCCGAGATATAGGAATTTCTCAGCGGTAAATTCCTTCTCCGCGAACTGCTCGGCAAGATCGTCCCAAGTACGAAGATTGCGCTCGATGGCTTCAGGCAATTGCAAGAGCCGTTGCAGATACGATCGGGTCACTTCCGAAGTCATGCGGCCGCGCTTGCGCGCCAAAAACAATGCCATCAGATAAAGGACCGTGACTTGAGTAGTGAAACTCTTGGTGGCAGGCACGGCGAGTTCGGGACCGGCTCCGGTGATCAGTGCGGCGCTCGCTTCGCGAGGAATGGTGGCCTCGGCGACATTGGAGACGGCAATCGTCTTCACGCCGCGAGTGAGGGCTTCGCGTTGTGCGGCAATGGTGTCCGCGGTTTCGCCCGATTGCGTCACTACCATTACGATCGGGTCCACGGCGGCGTGGGTGGAGCGATAGCAATATTCGCTGGCATACTCCACGTCGACGGCGACGCCGGAGAGATCTTCGATCATGATTTCGCCCGCCAACCCGGCGTGACGGCTGGATCCGCTGGCGGCAATAATCATCTTCTCGAAGGTGAGTAGCGCGGAGTCGATGGCGTCGAGCTCGCCCGGAAAGAGAATATCGTTTTGCAGATGTTGGTCGACAGTCCTGGCAATCGCCTGGGGCTGTTCGTAAATCTCCCGGCGCATGGCATGGGAGAAGCGGTCGGTCGCAAGGTTTGAAGTCATTTCAAGATGGGGCGAGGGTAAATCATTTGCCGCTCGGCAGGCAAACGGAAGTGGTTAGGCGGACTTTATCTTGCGCAACAGGGGTTGGCGGATCGACTAATTTACGCGAAGCAGAATCATAATACCGCTCTCAAGTTTCACGTTGTTCTTATCCGAACTCAACATCGACCCCTGCGACCCGGGAGACATCGAATTGAGCTTGAGGTTCGATATTCCGATTACACCCTCGGTTTGGGCAGTAATCGCAGGCCGCGGGCTGGACGACCCGGCAGAGCCGGCGTCCGGCGCTTGGTTGCTCCCTCCGGCAGAGGGTTGCGCGCCGTTCGATCCTCCGCCCATGCCGCGTCCAGGAGTAGGGCTGGTGCCTCCGCCTGCAGGAGGTTGTGCCGGGGCGCCTCCGCCGCTTTGATCCGGGGGCTCATTGTTCTCCGGTCCGATCACCGCCTGGATCGACATAGAAAATTGCATGGCATCGCCATTTTTCATCACGGCATGGTCGAAAGCGATGCCCAGTTGAGACTCCTTTTCTTCCTTGGTGCGCGCCTGGACCGTGGTGACGTGGCCCGTTAATTTCGTTCCCTTGGCAAGGATGATCGCTCCGCCATTGTCCTTTAAGTCCCGGGTGACGTTTGCCGTTACCGGGTCGCCGGTTCGCGCCTTTTTTGCGTCTACCGTCTTAGTCAGGGAAGCAGGAATAACACTGCCGGAGGCGATGCGAATGCCAGCACTTCCTGGAGCCGCTGCATTTCCGGACGGCGCCAGCGACTGTTGAGAACTCGGCTGCGGGCCAGCAGTTTGCGGGCTGGGATCGATGCTCGGCACACCTCCCGGCCCTACCGGCAGCATTGCCAAAAAAATGCCGATCAAAAGAGCTACCATTCTCCCTCCCAACCAGGCGACCTGATAACTGTAGTCTTAACGTTAGATGCAATTCTGATAGACCGGGCAGCCTTTTGGGTGCTTCCAGCGAGGCCACAACCCCGGTGAACCAACCGCTCCTCGCGATAGCGCATCAGAAGGCAATGCGTCAGGCTCTAATTTCGCTCCGCTCTTTCAGCCTCGCCATTGCCTCAATCGGCATTGTCGCCTTAGTGGGCTGCACCAACAACAACGCCAACAATCCCGACCAAATTCGCCAGCGTACCGCGGAAGCGACCGAGACCGTCCGGCAGGACGCGAAGGCGATTGCCGAAGGTGTGAAGGAAGGCATGGGGAGCGACCACAAGGCCATCAACATTAACAAAGCATCGCGGGACGAATTGCTCACCCTTCCGGGTATAACTGACCGAGAAGCGGACAGGATCGTCGCCGATCGCCCATTCGAGGATGCCCATGACCTGGTGGCTAGACGGATCGTTACGCAGTCGGAATACGACCAGATCCGCGACCTCGTGATCGCTGGACACTAATCCAGACCATAATAGCTTCCCGCACCAGGGGTGAGTTATCATCAAGTGGTTAGGATGATTGAGAATTCACCTGGGAAGATGCCCGCTTTGCACGATCACCACGCATTCCAAACAGACGATCCCCGGCTCAAGCCGATTCATTCGAAGGTGCTCGCCGGGGAAAGGCTAAACTCCGATGAAGCCCTGTGCTTGTACCGCACCGGCGACATCCTCGCGGTAGGTTGGATGGCGAATTACGTCCGCGAACGAATGCACGGCGATAAGACCTATTTCAACGTGAATCGCCATATCAATCCCACCAACGTTTGCGTGGCGGCTTGCCGGTTGTGTGCTTTCGGGCGCAAGAAGGACACTCCCGGCGCTTACACGATGGCACTCGAGGAAGCTTTCGAGACCGCTGCATCGGGCTATACCGAGGCCGTGACTGAGTTTCATATTGTGGGCGGGCTGCATCCGGACTTGCCGTTCCAATACTTTTTGGACCTATGTTCGGGGTTGAAGCAGCGCTTCCCGCAAGTGCATTTGAAGGCTTTTACTATGGTCGAAGTCGCATACCTGTCCAAGCGCGCCAAGCTGTCGATCCGAGAAACTTTGGAGGAGTTGAAGGCTTCGGGAGTGGATTCTCTGCCGGGCGGGGGCGCGGAGATTTTTGCCGACCGCATCCGGCATATCATTTGCGATCACAAGATCGACGGCGATCAATGGCTCGACACAGCCAAGATTGCGCACCAGATTGGGTTGAAATCTAACGCGACCATGCTCTACGGCCATGTAGAAAGCGACGAAGACCGAGTGGATCATCTGCTTAAGCTTCGCGGGTTGCAGGATGAGACCGGAGGATTTCAGACTTTTATCCCGCTGGCGTTCCATCCGGAAAATACCGCGCTACAACATCTGCCCAAAACCACGGGCATGCTCGACATTAAGCAAATCGCCGTCAGCCGATTAGTGCTGGATAATTTCCCGCACATTAAGTCTTATTGGCAGATGATGACTTCGAAGATCGCGCAGATCTCGCTGCGTTTCGGAGCCGACGATATGGATGGCACGGTGATCGAAGAGAAAATCTACCATGATGCGGGTGCGACCACTCCACAGGGAATGCGGCGCGAGGAGTTGGAGCGCCTGATCCGCGCCGCCGGAAGAGAGCCGATTGAGCGGGATACGCTTTATCGTCCGGTGACGCGCACGGAAACGTCTGTCACGGTCGCAGTGTAGAGATAGCAAACAAATGGCCGGAAGGGAAGTTGCCCAATCCGGCCAGAGGATCAACCGTTCGCTACAGCTTCTCGAAGAACTCGCAGGCCGAGCAGGAAATATAAATTCCGCCCGGCACTCCGCGCTCGCGGTCTTTCATCCGCTTCACGATCCGAGTCGACTTGCCGCACTTGGGGCAATCCGTGCTCTTGCTGGTGTCCATCACCTTCTTACGATCGGCTGTTTTTGCGATCTTCGGTCCAACTGCCATGTTCGTTCCTCCTGATGTTGAATCGCGCAATACGATCGGGCACTGCGCGCAAAATATGTGGCTGGGATAGTTCGGAAAACTGCCCGGGAATTACCGGAAGACCTTACAAGACTGCGCCTGTTTTCTTTCCGCCGCAGTTAATTTTACAGGAATCGAGGGCGCTTGTCGCGCCGTTGACCGCCATCCCTTCGGCCTGCTACCGTCATATGTTTGCCCATCCGTACGCGCCCGAGTCTGTGGGCGGCAAACCGCTGGCTAGGCCACCGTCCAAGTCAAAAATTAGTTTGCTCGCGGGAGCCCATCATGTCTGCCATCAAGTTTCGCGGTGTGGATTTTATTCAATTTGATTCCTTGCTCACCGAAGAAGAGCGCCTGGTGCGCGATACGACGCGCCAGTTCATCGAAGACAATCTGATTCCCATTATTGAAGAGTGCAACCGCGCCGGACGTTTTCCGCGCGAACTGGTCAAGCCCATGGCCGACCTGGGCTTTTTCGGCGCGTCGCTCAAAGGCTATGGCTGCGCCGAAATGGGCAACGTGGAATATGGACTAATGACGCAGGAACTGGAGCGCGGCGACTCCGGCGTGCGCAGCTTCGTCAGCGTCCAATCCGGACTTTGCATGTACCCCATCTATGAATTCGGCAGCGAGGAACAGAAACAAACGTGGCTGCCAGCGATGCAGAAGGGCGAAAAGCTGGGCTGCTTCGGATTAACTGAGCCGGGGTTTGGTTCCAACCCCGGCGGCATGCTTACACGCGCTCGCAAAGTCGGCAATGAATATATTCTCAACGGCGAAAAGATGTGGATCACCTCGGGCAGTATCGCCGATGTCGCCATCATCTGGGCGAAGGTTGAAAACGAAGACAATCGGATTCGCGGATTTCTGGTGGAGACCGACCGGCCCGGATTTTCCTCCGATGACGTTCACGGCAAGTGGTCGCTGCGGGCCTCGGTTACATCCGGACTGTCATTGCAGGATGTGCACATTCCAGAGCCGAATCTGCTGCCAAAAACTGGAGGATTGAAGTCTCCGCTCATGTGCCTGAATCAAGCCCGCTATGGGATCGCCTGGGGAGCGATTGGCGCGGCCATGTCTTGCTACGATTGCGCAGTGCAATATTCCATTCTGCGCAAGCAGTGGCGCGATCAGCCCATTGCCTCGCATCAGCTGGTGCAGGACAAGCTGACCTGGATGATCAGCGAAATCACAAAAGCGCAACTGCTGGTGCTGCAAGTTGGGCGGCTCAAGGATGCCGGCAAGGTCGAGCATCAGCACATCTCCATGGCCAAGCGGAATAACGTTTGGATGGCGCTGGAATGCGCCCGCATTTCGCGCGACATCCTCGGGGCGAATGGGGTTGCCGATGACTACCCGATTATGCGCCACATGATGAACCTGGAATCGGTGAAAACCTACGAGGGGACGCACGATGTACACTCGCTGATTATTGGGCAGAGTGTGACGGGGATTGATGCGTTCTGACGCTTCGCATTTGCAAGCCATTGAGAGATATGGTTGTCGCCTTTTGATCAGGCTTTTACTGGTCTCCTACCTTTTTTGGTGAAGTATTAGGAGTCGGGCACCCGGCTCCCAGAATAGGGAAGTAGGTGACCCCATGAAGAAACGCGACGATCTAAGTGACGTAATTCGTGAAGAGCGTAGCCGAGGCAGGAAGCAGCCGATCGATGTCGATGAGATTAAAAAACAGCGAGAACGGGCGGAAGAGGTGCGGAAAATTTTCCGAAGCGGTACGCGGGACGAATTGCGATCACTTCTCAAAAGCTGGGGCTATAGCAGGGAGGAAATCGAAGCCGCGATTAACGCGTACGACGCTTCACTCGATTAGCAATCTTCGTAGTCTCAGCGTCGGCCTTGGCCCGTTCTTCGGGAGTCATTTTGGCGGCGCGATCATTGATCTCGGCTGCGAAACGTTCCGCCAACTCCTCCAACCGGTCTTCATTCAGACGCTTCAGCTTGGCTAACGCCATGGTGGATTTCTTTACCTGACCACGATTCTACAGCTTTCATTGTCGCTTGCAGATTAAGATGATGCAAGACTGACTTCGGTAACCCTACGCCGTTGGTTTCTCTCTCGGCGGTTCCACTGCGGTAAAATCCCGCGCAAACCGTTCGGCATAACTCTCCAGCAACGCCTGCACGCGCGACTGATCCGAGGACCGCAAAATCAGTCCCGCATGGTGATGCCTCTTAATTCGCAAATAAACTTCGGGATCGTTGTAGGCGGAAGTATCCGGCTCGTGCTGCCTTGCCAGCGAAAGAATTACTCCCGCATATTCTTCCCGCACGGGAGGCAATTCATACATTCCGGTGCCGCCCGCAACCTCGATCCGCGCCCATTCGCGCCAGAGATTGACTCCCGTCGCCGCCTCGACCATTTCATGGATGTAAGCTCCGCCCACGCGAGCGGCGCATTCCAGAAAATAAAAGTCCCCATCCTCCTTCGCGCGGATAAATTCGGCATGGGATACGCCGCGCACTAATCCCAACGCGGAGATCAGAGCGCGATTGATGTGACGCAGTGCGGCATCCACTTCACTGCCGCGCGGTACCGTAAAGGTGGTAAAAACTCCTCCGCCTTGCGCCACATTCATTGGAGGCTTGCCGTATTCACTCACATTGGCGAAAGCGACTTCCTTCTCGGAGACGATCGAATCCACGTGGAAGACATCGCCGGGAACAAATTTCTCCAGTAAGTAGTCGGACTGCTTGCCTCCCAGTTGCTCAAGAATGGGCCATAATTCTTGGGGATGATGAAGCTTCTTGATGCCGATTGCTGAGGCCTCCTGCCGGGGCTTCAGCACCCAGGGTCCGGGGACATGGTCAAAGTAGTACTGAATGTCGCTATGATGAAAGACCGGCACGAAGTCGGGCACGCGGATTCCACCGTCCAGCGCCTTCATTCGCATGGCCAACTTGTCCCGAAAGTAGCGCATGGAGGTCAGGCCCATGCCGGGGATGCGGAGATGCTCGCGCAGCGTCGCGGCCGTCTCCATGTCGTACTCATCCAGGGCGACGATTCGGTCGATTTTTTGAGTTCTAGCGAGATGGGTGACGGCTAGCACAACGTCGGCAAGCGCAATTCCATCAGGAAGATAGAACGCGTCATCCAAACTTTCGCGAGGCCAGTCGGCATCGCTCAGCTTTTTCGCCGTAACCAGGATCACCCGCCATCCCATACGCTTGCACTCGCGCATGAATTCCTGGCCTTTTTCGTAGGTTGTGATGCACAGCACAGTCTGGGGGCGCGGTTCTGGCATACAATCCATTCGATTCAGGGCTAAGAGAATACCACGGCGGGGATCGTCAGCTTGGACTTCGCAGACTGTCAGGCAGCCTTACAGTTTTTTCCGTCTTGACGGCTATGTCCAAGAAAGTGCATGATTCGCGCTGCTCGACACGGATGGTACCGGCTGTCTGGTCGATAGGAGGGTTTTATGGCTACACAAACGCGTCCCGAAAATAAGGCCCGCAGTTTCGGCCAGAATATTGAAAGCGATCTTGCCTCGCGCTTCTTGCGGGTAGTGGAAGTAGCCGCCATTGCCTCAGCGCGAACCATGGGGCAGGGCGAGCGCAAACTCTCCGATCAGGTAGCCACGGAAGCCATGCGCCACACCATGGACTCCATTCCCATGCGGGGAACAATCGTCATTGGCGAAGGCGAGCGCGACGAAGCCCCCATGCTTTACATCGGGGAGAAAGTTGGCGCGGAATTTCACGACGGTCGCGAAGTTCCCGAAGTCGATATTGCGGTCGATCCGCTCGAAGGAACCAACCTGTGCGCCACTGGCGCTCCTGGATCCATCACCGTGCTTGCCGCGTCGGAGCGTGGAGGACTGCTAAATGCTCCCGACTGTTACATGGATAAAATTGTCGTTGGTCCTTCCTGCAAGAATGCCGTCGAACTGGATGCGCCGGTCGCGGACAATCTCAAGAACATTGCGAAAAGACTGGAACGGGATGTGGAAGATCTTGTGGTTATCGTGCTCGATCGGCCGCGCCACGAACAGTTGATAGCCGAGATTCGCGCTGCGGGAGCGCGCATTCGCCTGATTGGAGATGGCGATTTGTCGGCTGGAATTGCGGCGGCTGTCATTGGGACGGGTGTGCATGCGGTGATGGGATCAGGTGGCGCGCCGGAGGGCGTGATTACCGCCGCTGCCATTCGCTGTCTCAACGGATATATGCTGGGCCGGTTGGTGGTGAAGCCGGAGCAGGAAGAGCGGCTCGCGCTGATGGGAGTGAAAGATAAGAATCGCATCTACGAAGCCGAGGATCTCGCCCCCGGCAAACAACTCATTTTCGCCGCGACCGGTGTCACTGATGGCGCCTTGCTCAAAGGCGTCCGTTTCTTCGGTGAAGGTACGCGTACGTCCTCGGTAATTCTCACGCAGCAAACCGGCAAGATCCGGTTCATCGAGAGCATTCACCTAGATAAAAAGACTGATTTCAAGGTGAGGTTCGCGTAGAGCCGGGCGAAGAGCATGCCTGATTGCTTTCTCCATGATCAATCATCTAGAACAACCACCTAGATGATTAGGGGGCGTGAATGCGCACCGTTGGTTTGTTTGAAGCCAAACAAAACTGTCTGAGCTTGTCGAACGCGCGAGCGAGGGCGAGCAGATCGGAATTACACGGCGTGGAAAGCTGACGGCGGTCATCGTTCCCGCCAAAAATAATGTAAGCCTCAAAGAGGTCTTCGCGGATATTGAGAAAATCCGCAAGAGCGTGAACAGATCCAAACCTTTCGCCGTGAAAGAGCTTATCGAGGAAGGGCGGATTTGAGGCGCTTTGTACTGGATGCCTCCGTTAGTCTGGCGTGGTTCTTGGACGAACCTGTCCCTGATCTTGCGCGCCGAGTTCGCAGCGCTTTGGAGAACGGCGCCCGCGCACTCGTCCCATCCTTGTGGTACCTGGAAGTAGCGAACGGATTCGCGATTGGAGAACGGCGCGGTCTTCTTAATCCATCTCAGTCCCAACGCTGTCTCGATGACATTCAAAAGCTGCTGGCTGATGCGATCGATAGCAGCGCGAATCTGGTTTCGGGTCGACTGGCTCTTTCGGTAGCGCGCACTTTTCGGCTCACGGCCTACGACGCGGCATATCTCGAAATGGCCCGCCAGGAGCAAATCCCTTTGGCGACCCTGGATAAGGCCCTGATGGCAGCCGCTGCCAATGTGGGGGTTCCTCTTTTCCGGTAACGTAAGAAACAGCCAGGGCCTCTCAGCTACTTCAGATACTCCGAGTTCTTCTTCAGGTCCTCCGGAATTTCTGGGAACGGCGGAAACTCCTGCGAATAGCCCTTGAACAGGCTCGTGGTAACTTCCGCGCGCAGAGTGCCGTCGTGCACCGCAATCTTATGCGGATGCCCTTCGGAATAGCCCTCCCATAACGAGACGCCGGCGTATTCACCATCTTTGCGCAGGATGTAATAAGTCATGTCGACAAAGCGGAGCTTGTTCATGTCGGCGTTGTAGTTGCGGACGATGCGCTTCAATACTTCCATGCCCGCCTCATGCGGAGACATGCCGTGCCGCATGTTTTCGATAATCGAGTGTGCGCCGGCGACCTTGATGTTTTCTTCTCCGCTGCCCGTCGCGCCTGCCGAGCCAATGTCCTGATCGGTGTAGCAGCCTGCGCCGATGATGGGAGAATCGCCGACTCGGCCGGGAAGTTTAAAGGCCAATCCACTTGTGGTCGTGCAGCCGGAAATTTCCCCTTTATCATTCAGAGCGGAGCAGTGGATGGTTCCGGTCGGTGGAAAGATAACTTTGTGAACGGCTGCAAGTTGCTGATCAGGTTCAATGCCCAGTTCAGCCGCTCGCGCCATCAAGTTCTCGACACGCTTCTTCAAAATCTCCGCCTGGGGCTTTTCTTTTTTCTGCGGAGCTTGGATCGTGGGAGGCTGCCAATGTGGGTCATCCAGCCCCGGCCCCCACCAGTCATCATTCGAATTGAATTCCTTCCACAGCATCCAGATCTTGCGAGAATTCTCCGTCAGCAGGTTCTCGCGGGGGAATCCTACGGCCACTCCGAAGCGCTCGGCCCCTTCGCCTACGAGCATTACATGGCCGGTATGCTGCATCACCGCCTTGGCCACGAGAGATACATTCTTAATATTCCGAACGCCGCCAACCGATCCCGCGC
The DNA here is from genome assembly GCA_963833875.1 of uncultured Acidobacteriaceae bacterium. GTDB lineage: Bacteria > Acidobacteriota > Terriglobia > Terriglobales > Acidobacteriaceae > Sulfotelmatobacter. Next base: position 2,269,656 of record CAWHZM010000004.1, on the reverse strand, counting down.
GGCGCGTGGGGCCGTGCATGCAACAGGCATCCAGTTCAACCACGCCCTCTTCGTTGGGAATGCCTCCCAAGCCGACCGTGTCGTCTTTGGGGTCGTCCTCTGGGCCTTTGACCACCTTCAGCGCGGCATCGAGAGTGTCGCCTCCGCCTTTGAGAAATGCAAAGGCATTCTCAAGATAGGCGTAGCCGTTATTCGCGCACACAATGATCGGGCGCTTTTGCGGCCCGGTGGACTGTTCATGTTCCTGAGCCGCATTGCGGCTTGGACTTTCCGCTTGCGCCCGCGTTACTCCAGCAGCCACAGCCCCGAGGACGGATGTCTTTACGAATTCACGGCGTGAGAAAGTCATGTTCCTCCTGCTTGAACCAAACGCGGAAGCATACCACGACAGAAGTGGTTCGGATTACCAAGGTCAGCGTAGATTCCAGAATGTTTGAATGAAGTTATTACAAAGATGGCCGGTGCGGGTCGAACGGCCACTCGCCCGTTCTCCAGGCTCGAAGGAAAAAAATCACAAGCCCCGCCAGCAAGATCACGACTGCATAACGGATTTCCTTCATCGCGTTGGCACGATTCAACAGGATAAAAAGAAAGCCACAAATGGCCAGCAGCGCTGGAAGCGGATACAGCCACATGCGAAAGGGCCGAGGCATATCTGGGCGACGAATGCGGAGCACGATTACTCCGACCGCCTGAACAATAAACTGCAGGAGGATGCGAATCACGACGAGGGCTGCGATCGCGTCCTTCAATCGCAGAAAACAAAAGGCGGCGGCAACCAAGCCAAGTGTGACCAGAGAAATGTGTGGGAAGCGATACACCGGGTGAACTTTCGCCAATGCCTGGAAGTAATTTCCATCTTGCGCGGCGGCGTAGGGAACACGCGAATATCCCAACATGAGTGAGAACACGGAGGCAAAGGCGGTCAGCATCACGAGTGCGGTAACCACCCGGGCCGCCCACGTCCCGTAAATGCGTTGCATAAAGAGCGAGACTACGTACAAACCGCTGTTGTTCTGGCCACCGTGCACAATTTCACGCCACGGAACCACGGCAAGTATGCAAATATTCATAACCAAATAGATACCGGCCACGAGCCCGATCGAAAGCAGGAGCGCGCGTGGAATATTCCTCCCTGGATCTTTGATCTCGTCCCCTAAGAAACAGACGTTGTAATACCCCCAGTAGTCGTAGGTAGAAATCAACATCGCTCCTGCCAGGCCGATAAAGAATCCGCGCGATAGGGTGAATGCACCTGGCGGAAAATCGAAGGCTTGCGCCGCATTGAAGTGCGTCACTCCCGCAAAAATGATCCAGCCGATGGTTCCCATGACGCAAATCCACAACGCCTTGGTGAGCTTTCCCACGGCCGTGATTTGCCGGTAAAGAAGAAAAATGGTGAGCAGACAAACTGCAATAGCCACACCGGTTGCGGGAGTAACGATCCAACTCACTTGCAAACTGCCCGCCCAAGGGAGTTGGACTGCGGCAGTATGGGAAGCATAGACCGTCTCCAGTCGCGGCCAGTAGAAAGCCGCGTATCCCGCGAGTCCAATGCATCCCGTGGCGATCGAGAGCGGTGCACTGAAGGAGAGTTGCCAGATAAAGAGAAACGAGATCAGCCTTCCCAGTTTTTTCGGGCCGTAGATTTCTTTAAGATAGTAATAAGAACCGCCCGAGCGGGGCATGGCCGCGCCGAGTTCCGCCCAGACTAGTCCATCGCAGACCGCGAATAGCGCGCCGACGATCCATCCCAGCATGGCTTGCGGGCCGCCCATCGCGCTCAAGATAAGCGGCATGGTGATGAAAGGGCCCACCCCGATCATATCGATCATGTTGAGCGCAGTTGCGCTGCCCAGGCCCATGCCGCGGATCAGTTGAGGTGATTTCGATTGACCTGGTTCAGAGGGTTGCATTTTGGCGAAGCACGACTACAACTCGAATGCCAGCATTACAACCCAGGGACTAATGAATGCCTTCATGGTCAGCGCTCAACAGATTTACATAAAGGCGCACCGCGCCGGGAACTCCAGCGGGCAACTGGCGAAAGAATGCGTAACCGGTATAGATGTAAATTCCTTTGCCATACTGAGTTTCCAGCAGACCGCCCTTCTGCGGGCTCTCGCCGGGATCATGACACGACAGCAAGGGTTTGAAATGATCGTCCCATTTGTTCATGAAATAAAGGCCGCGCTCTTGCACCCAGCCGTCAAAGTCGGTCGAGGTGAGGGTATTGGGAGAATGAAAAATCTGATTTCCCGGGTCGAGAATATCGACCGGAGCTTCTTCCACTGAAACTCGCGCGCGGCTCAATTCCGCAGGATAAGGAGTCAGATGTTCGCCGTTAAAATCTCCAACCGCTGTGTTGTACTGGACGAGCAGCGTCCCTCCGGCCGCAACGAAGTCGAGCAACCTCTGGTTGTTCGCGACAACATCTCTTTGGGTATCGTAGGCGCGAATTCCGAGAACGATGGTGCCGTACTGGCTTAAATTCTCATTGCGTAATCTGTCGGCGGGGATCAACGTTACGTCCATTCCAATTTGTTGGAGAACAGTGGGAATGTCATCGCCCGCACCCATAATGTAGCCAATCTTCAAATCGTGCGGTACATTTACATCCACGATACTGACCCGCTGCAATGCGGGCTGATAATAGTAGAAACTTCCCAGATCCTCGCGCGCCACCAGCGTGTATCCTTCGCTGAACGCATCGTCGCCCACTCCCAACAAAGCACGCAACTGGGATCGACTCTGCTGAAGGTTGGCGGGAAACACTTTGAACTGGAAGTCTTTCTTTTCTCCCCTACTGGTCAATTCGACGGCAGCTTCGGACGGCTCTGACCTCCAGCCTTGCGGTAACTCAAGACGCAATTTGCCTTGAGTTTCGTGATTAAGATTGCCGGCCACACCAACCTTCACTATCGAGCTTGCGCCGTTGTGAGTGGAAATCACCTGTGTTCCCGGCTCCAATGCCACGGAGAATGCCGGCACAACCGCCAAAGGCCGGGCCGCCGGCTTCCCTGCATCGTCAGCAAAAAGCGCCACTACGGTTGCACCAATGCCACTCCTCGTATGTTCGGAGTGAGAGTCCGGAAGGGAGTATTCAACGCGCGCCCGGAGTAATGGAGGAGGAAAGGGAAGCGTTGCGTACTTCTCGTTGTCGACATGATTGACACTCTCGGTATTCGGATCATCGCGATGCCAATAGGGCCGCGTATAAGCCGCATCCTTCGGGACGCGCAACCGGAACACCACGTGAACATTCTCTCCGGGCTTGATCGCGATAGGCCTTGTATTATCAGATGTTGTGCTCCATCCCTGCGGAACTTCCAGTTTCACCGCATTGACCACCAGTTGATGTCCGGAGCCGTTATGAACATCTACGGCTACCATGAAATCCTGTCCCGGTGAAACGGTTGTGATCGCGCTTTCTTCCCTGGGAAGAGAACCCGAGCTTTCCGCAATTGCTCCGGCTCGAGAGGTTACGGTAGCAGTCAGGCTAATATTCAAAGCATCATTGAGCGCAGCTTCCGTCTGATCGCGTTTTTCTTGCAGGCGCATGAGCAAGTCGGACTTAACATTCGCGGAAAGGCCAGATTTAGTGGCTTCCTGTGCCGCTGTTTCCAATTCAGCAATAGTCCGCACCAGCGGGTTGACAGCAGCGGATGGATTGTTCGCAACGGCGCTCCGATTGGCTTCCGCGATTTGGTTGGCCGCCTCGGACAGCCGTCCGCGCAATTGCGGCACTTTATTCTGCTCACTTCCCAGACGCCCCGCTAAACCGGGCAAGCTGGCGTCGATTCCATCGAAGAAGTCTTTTTCGTGCCCGTTCTTGTCCAGTTTCGCGGGTTGAACGGAATCCACCAATTTATAGAAAGTGAATCGGTCGCCGGGTTCGACAGTCCAATTTGCCGCCCCTTGCGACATCTGATGCCGCAATCCCTCCATGGCAAATTGAATGTAGGACATTCCCAGGTCCGTGCTGTTTTCGCCGGTATTGAGCCTCACCGTCCAATCGGCGTCAGGACAGGTGCTGGCGCCAAATCCACATACGTTGCCGATGTAGAGTTTCTTGGCTTGCCATGGTGAAAGCCCTTCCGCAATTTGCTCCGGGAAGCGCTTGGGATCGGCGGCGGCCCGGAAAGCCTCCCTCGTCAAAATGCTGGAAGCCTGATGATGACCGTGGCCATCGCGATCCGTTCCGGAAAAGCGCGCCACCAGAACATCGGGGTGGAAAGTGCGAATTACCCGCACCATGTCGGCCAAGGCAATATCATGACCGCCCCATTTGGCGAAGGTTTCATCGGCGCTTTTCGAAAATCCAAAGTCCGCCACCCGCGAGAATCGTTCCTGCACGCCGTAATATTCATCGGCAGCCAGCAACTCCAAAGTCCGCAAGACTCCCAGCACGTCGGACAAATTGCTGCCAACTTTGTTTTGGCCACCCTCGCCGCGGTTCAGGGTCATCAATAAAACTGCATCTCCTCGGCCGCGAGACTCGAGCGTTAGCATCCCGCCGTCTTCGTCGTCGGGGTGGGCGACAGTCTGCATCAATCGCGCGGTTGTTCCCAGGCGCTTGAGCATGAGCCGCAATCCGGGCAGGCCCTTATCCTGGGGAAGTTCCGGCGGAGTTCCCTGATAAGGAAGCTGAGGAAAGGTGGCGGCGGCAGTTGCAGCATCGCGAGAGACTACGGCAGAGGCCGCATTTGATTGCGTGCCTTTCTCAGCTTGTTGGGGCGAACCGAGCAACAGAACGGGGGTGAGCGATAAGCATAATAAGCAGAGGATTTGAAGAAACAGCACTCGAATACAGCCCCGGATCGGGCAGGATCGAACCGCAAGGTTGTTGCGTCCCAAAAAGTTCACCTTACAAAGATGGGGCAGGATGCCATCGAGACGCAAATCTTTTCCCATCTACCGGAAGCAGGAGGCTCACTGCCCGCGCCCTTCCTTCAGCGTTTCCTGGCATTGGCTGGCCGCGGTCAATACCTCATTGAAGGCGGTTTCCTTGCGCAGATCTTTCAGCAAAGGATCTCCCAGCAGGGCCGAATAGGCGCAATAATTCTGCTGCACCGCTGCTTTGAGCAGCCGCAAAGCCGCTTCATTCTGGCCGCAATACGCCAGCAGAGCGCCTACGTGATACCAGGCCTCCGGGTCCGGTTCGGTCATCACGGACGCTTCAGACTGCTGCACAATTTTGTCGAGATCAGCCGGGCGCGGGGCTTGCGTGCAGGCGACCAACAAATCGCGGTGATAGGTAGGGGACTTGGCAACACTCTTTACGGCTTCGCGCGCTTGCGCCAGGTTTCCGGCCGCCAAATAAGCATAGGGGGTCGCCCATGCCGCCCACTGCGAACCTGCGTCCAGCTGGATGAAATCCATCGCGCGATCGGTCTTACCGAGTTCCATGAATGCCCACGCGCAAGAACGGAAGGTGTAGTTGCCAGGATCGAGCGACCGGGCTGAGTTGCACTCCTGTGTGGCCTGCTCCTGCATCCCAGCGTAACGGAGCACGTAACTGAGAGCGAAGTGAGCGTTAGCACTCTCCGGCCTGTGCTTTACCAGGTCAGTAGCTGCGTCATAGGCGCGGCCAAGCTCGCCCCGCTCCACCCGGTTCACGATCAAATTGCTTGCGGCTGAAACCCGGTTAGGATCAAGTGCAAGCGCGCGCTCATAAGCGGAATTAGAGCGCTGGAACATGGCTTCACCGCCTCCGCCATAATAGGAGTCGTAGTAATAGCGCTGTCCAAGGGCGTCCCAAGCGGGGGCGTAGTCGGGATCGACGCCGACTACATGCTCCAACACCGCAATCGCATCTTTGTTCGGTCCCGGATCATGCGGTAGCGCCAGGCTGTGCAGGTACAAGTCGTATGCTTCCTGACTCTTGGGTTGCGAGGCGGCGCTCAGGTTGCCGGCCGCAACGCCGAGGGCCGGCACCAATCCCTGCTGCAGGTCTGTGCTGAGCTGATTGTTGAGCGAAATCAGATCATTGATCGAAGCGGTTGCGTTGCTTTGCCAGATCAACCGGTCACTGAAGACATCAATGGCCTCAAGTGTTACTGTCAACTGTTGTCCCCGGAGAATAAAATGGCCGGTCAGAAGCCTGCCAACGTGAAGCTCCTGCCCAATCTTGTGGGGATCCAAATCCATGGCGATATATTTTCTGGTCATCGGGGACGGCCGAACGTCGAGCGAGCGAGAATAAGTGAGCACGCTGGTCAGCTCATCCGCCAAGGCGAAGCGCAAGTAATCCACACTGGGATCGCCGCTCATGTTCTGCAATGGCAATACGGCAATAGCATTCTTTTGCTCGGCGTTGGCCGCCGAGCGATGTTTAAGCCAATATGCCCCTACCGCAGCCATCATCGTCGCCAGCAGCGCCAGCGTGCCTAATAACAACCAGAATTGCCAGCGGCTTCCCGTCCGCCCAAAAGTCTTGCTGGCCACCCGCAGCTTCCCGCTCTGGAGCCCACTTTTCACCAGTCCAGACTCGGTTTGACGCTGCAGAAACTGGAGATCGGATTTCATCTGCGTGGCGCTCTGGTACCGCTGCTTGCGGTCTTTTTCCATCGCTTTGCCGATGATGCCCTCGAGTTCTACTGGGATTCTCGGATTCAGTTGTCCCGGCGGCAGAGGCTTGTCATGCAGCACGGCGTCCAGCGTCATCAAGGAGTTTTTTCCGGTGAACGGTTTCTTTCCGGTGGACATTTCATACATCACCACGCCGAAGGAAAAGAGATCGCTGCGGAAGTCGATTTCCTCGCTGCGGGCCTGCTCCGGTGACATATAGACCGCCGTTCCGGGAATGACACCGATGGCGGTCAGGGAATTGTCTGCCGGTATTCCATCACTATCCGTACCGACGTTGTGCACCAGTTTGGCCAATCCGAAATCGAGAACCTTTACTTGGCCACTGGGCGTCAGAAAGATATTTGCGGGCTTGATGTCGCGATGAACGATTCCTTTGGCGTGCGAAGCCGCGAGCGCGTCCGCCACTTGAACGCTGATGTCGAGCAGCCGATCGATGGCGAGGGGATGCCCGGAGATGGCCTGCTTCAGGCTCTCTCCTTCGAGCTTTTCCATCACGATGAAGGGATGCCCGCTGTTATCTTCGATCCCATGGATGGTGCAGATGTTGGGATGATTCAGCAGGGACGCGGCTCTTGCTTCGCGCGAAAAGCGTTCCAGAGACTTTGGATCGCCCACAAGATTTTCGGGAATAAACTTTAAGGCAACGTGGCGACCCAGCTTCAAGTCTTCAGCCTCGTAAACCACACCCATGCCCCCGCCCCCCAGTTTGCCCAGGATGCGATAGTGGGATACGGTCTGGCCGATCATGAAATAAAGACACTCCCGGACGCGGTAATGTTAGGCCCCACCAGTGATTCAGGTCAACCGGGCTGAACCCGAAAAAGTGGATGACGAAGCTCCACGCTCAGAGATTCGCATTGGCCTTGCGCTTCCCGAACTGACAAACCACTTGTCCACTTCCTATGTTAAGTATGCTCATGAACAGACGGCGTCGACTACTATGAATCCAGTGTCGCCAGAGCGCGGTATTTGCCATGCCAAGACAGAAAAAAAGCTCATCGGCCGCTCCACCCGATGCTGATCTGCAGAATGCCATTCGAAAACGCGCCGAAGGGATTTTTTACCAAAGTGGCCAGTTGGCGGGGAACGACCTGGAGAATTGGCAACGGGCGGAGGCTGAAATCCTGCGCGAAAGCGGAGCTCAGCTTACTCGGCCCGCTATCGTAATCAACCTGGACGGCGTGCTTTATACCGGAGAATATGATTTACGGACCTGTGGAGACTATATGCCCGGGGAGTGGAAGGCCGGTGACCGCGTGCCCGTCCGGCTTGAAGGCGACCGGCTTTTCCTCCGCCGCCCTAATGGCCGCGAATTGGAAACTTACGTGATCAAGAGAATCGGTTGAGAAAGAACTACCGTTGCCACTTAATGTACTTCAAGTGAACAGGCCCGCCGATGCCCCCACCCATTCCATATCTTTGTTGTGATCCACGCCCATCATCAGTCCCCGGCCCATGCGAATAATCGTCATCACAGCTTCCAGTCGCTCCTGCCATACATACATCACCCGCACCTCTGCCTTGGTTCCGCCGAATGGAGTTTCGATCACGGGCTCGAAATGCAGCCGCTCCTGCAGAATATAGTTTGCGCGATTCTCCGCCGGAATGGCTTCGATATCTCGTCGATCCGGAGCGATCACGACGCCCAGCCCGGCAAAAGAATACAGCGGCTTTAGCGCATAGTTTTGCAGATCCTCAGGAAGTCGATCCACCTGATCCAGGAACCAGGTCTTGGGCACTGACTCATGGCGAAGATAGGGAATCGAGAACTTGCTGATGCGGAAATACCAATTCGGATGTCCGGCCCACTCCACGTCATATTCGCTACGCCAATCGAAACCAAGTTTTATATGTTTACGCTCCAACTCATCGACGATGGCGCGATTGTATATCCGCCGGATTGGAACTCGTCCTCCGTCGCGTTCGTAGTAAAGTTGTCGTCCTTGCACCTTAATGTTCTCGATATCGACGGTTCTGACCCCCAGCATTTTTTCCGTCAGAAGAAAGTCTGGCAGAGTCTTTTGCGCCTGGGGATGAACTTCCATCAAAATCACGTTCTCGGGATCGTGCTGGCCCACGATCGCCGCTCGCAGGAGTTCGCGATAAGACTTTGCAGTCAGGTCGCTCAAGAAGAATCGCAAGCCCTCTCCGCCCTCAAAACGATTCAACCCGAAAATATCCATGTAACTTTGCGCCAGGGTCACTTGATAGGCATAAAGGGAAGGGAAGGCCTGGAGTTCAACCAGCTTGGGTTGAAGTTCTCCCTGCGCGTCGCGCACCAACCCGAAATCAACCTGCACAAACATCGGATGCGCCGGTTCGTTGGGAACTCTGAACTCATCCGGTATCGAAGAATCGGATTTTCTTCGATACTCCGGACTGTCCACCAGTTGCCGGATCAACTCCTTGCCGGCGTCCGCCATCCGGTCCAGTAAAGGTTTGCGAAAAAAACACGGAGTCTCACAAAGACGAAATTGGACGCGAGTACCGCAGGCGCCCTCGATGCGTTGCAAGAACGCTTGATATTTGTGCGGAGAGAAGTGCTGATTGAATTGCCTTCGCAGCGAAGGGATCATGGAAGAAGATTATGCCGCATATCGGCGCGGCATACGTGACCGGAGCCAAAGTTCGCTTTTCGTAAATTCAAAGGATTGGACAAACTCCGAGGCGGCGACCGGAGTATCTCCTACGCGTCCAGCAGAAACTTCCCATCCTGCATAATCTGCTCGTCATCCACCCAGATGTTGAACTTACGTCCTACCACGTCAATGTGGGTCGAGGAATCCCACTCCGCACCGGTGTGCGCGCCATAAGGGTTTCCAAACGCAATATGTACTCCCGGATATTTCTCATCCTGCAGAATTTGCCCGATCACATCTTTCAGATCGATGTTGGTGCCAATGGCAAACTCGCCCACCCGGTCGCTGTTCTCGTCCGTATGGGTGTACTTCCAAAAATCGTCTTCAAGTTCGCGGTTCTCGGAGTGCGCTTCGGTCAGCCGGTTACCCTTCATACGAATCGTTAAAGGAGTGTCTTTCAAGCTTCCGAACTTGGTGCATAGGTAGTCACCAACCACTCCATCGATTACAAAAGTGCCATTCACTTCGCCGGGGGTGGTAAAAATCTCTCCGCCGGGCAGATTGCCCCATTTCGCGGAACTAATTATGCCGCTGGTCTTCAGCCAGTGATAGTTGGGATTCAGATCGGCTGTCAGATCCGTTCCTGCGGCGGTTTGCGCGCGTACGCGCTGAGCCTTGCGAACCATTGCAATCACCTTTGCGCTCAGCCGATCGACTTTTTCGAAATCCGCCCGCATGCCTTCCAGCATGATCTGCCGGTTGATGTTCACCATATGGGCATGGCGGATTTTTCGTCGATTCACCACATCGGTCATCTCCATGCGAGTGCGCAGTTCGTTCCGCTGCGCCCACACTGCGAAGATCGAAACCTGGCTGGTCTCGAGATCGGCAAGAATCTCTGAAGGCAAATCCGTCAATGGCCGCCGAGCAAGATCTTCCAACACCCACACTCGATGTGGCGAACCGATCTTCTCGATTTCGGCAACAACAGCGGCCGCAATCTCAAGGGTAGCTTCATCGGTAATCACGCAGACTTTCTCTTCTGGCTGCACGCGCAGACAGACCCCCACGGCATTGCGGGCGCCGATAGAATATTCGGGATCAAAGGAGATCCTGCTCTGGCTGCGCGTTATCCAGCCTTGTTGATCGAACCTTTGCTGATCAGTGCGCTGATGCGTCGATCGTCCATTGGATTCTTCGTTGAGTTGGTTGACGGGAACGGTCACTTACCCTGCTTTCAGCTCGGAAGCCGGCTCCATCTCATCCTCATCCAGTCCTACTTCCGTCTCTTCGATAATGTAATCCACAACTTTTTTCAAATCTCCAGTGTCGTTGTAAACCCGCAATTGGCGGTCCGCGCCGCTGCCTTGTTCCAGCATGGTGTAGATGTACTCGATCTCCGCGCGGGAATCGAGCTCATCGACCACGTCATCAACAAACTCAAGATATTCGCGGATCAGATCGCGCGTTGGCACCTCGATCTGCTTGCCGAAATCAATCATCTTTCCGTCCATGCCGTAACGCGAGGCGCGCCATTTGTTTTCCATGATCAAAGCCCGGCGATAGAGGCGAAATCCCTGATTCGCTGTATGCAACTTATACAGCTTGGCGACCGTGGCCTGAATCAAGGCGGCGATGGCAATCGTCTCTTCCAGCCGCATAGGAATATCGCACACCCGAAATTCAATGGTGTTGAAAAACGGATGCGGCCGGATATCCCACCAGATCTTCTTCGCATTGTCGATACAGTTGGTCTTGATCAGCAGCTTGATGAAATTTTCGTACTCGCCCCAACTGGGAAAATAATCTGGAATGTTGGTTCTTGGAAATTTGTCGAATACCTTGCAGCGGTAGGATTTCAGCCCGGTGTTCATCCCCAGCCAGAAAGGCGAATTCGTCGAAAGCGCCAGTAGATGCGGCAGAAAATAGCGCGCGTGGTTCATCATGTGGATCGCGGTCTCGCGATCCTCAATGCCGATATGCACATGCAGGCCAAATATAAGATTCGCCCGTGCCACCAACTGCATATCTTCGACGATGTTCTTGTAGCGCGCATCGGGATTAATATCCTGGGTGCGCCAATCGGAGAAAGGGTGGGTCGCCACCGAAGCCAGCCGCAGACCGTTATCCTTCGCCAGATGCACGATGTGACGGCGCAGCAACTTTACTTCCGCTTTGGCTTCCTTGATGTTTTGGCAAATGCCAGTCCCCACTTCCACTACGGACTGATGCATTTCCGCCTTGACCCGCTCTTGCAGGATGAGCTGGCCTTTTTGCAAGATTTCTGCCTGAATATGTGAACGCAGATCCCGCGTCTCCGGATCGATGGTCTGATATTCCTCTTCGATCCCGATGGTGAATGTGGGCTTCATAGCGAAATCCTATGGCGTGCGTGGAAGGGGAGTCAGTTCCTCATACTCCGGAAACCGAGGAGGCTCCACCCCGAATGCTCATAATTATAGCAATTGCCCAGAAGGGATTCGTGCGTCAAAGCGCATTAGCGGCTTTCAGGTTCGATCAGATAGATCGGCCACTACTCGGCGTCTTACCCGTTTTCCGCTTGGTTACCCAAGCTGGCTCGCCCTTGCGCGCAGTCTTTTCCGAGGGAGCTTTGCCAGCTAGAAACGAAGCCCATCGCAATTCCTTTGCCGGGTCCTCTCCGGTCACCGCCATTTTGATAGCCATTTCGGCCACGGCATTCACAATCCAGTCAAAATTCTCCTGCCCCACCGACGTAATCTCCGCGTCCGGGGCGGGATTGAGGAAGTCGATCGCGTAGGGCACGCCGCCTTCGACGGCAAACTCCACCGTGTTTAAGTCATAGCCCAGCACGCGGCACAGGGTGAGCGCATCTTTTTCAATTCTCGCCCTTAAAGCTTCCGACGAGGGCGGCGGATTTCCCTTCACATAGCGCTCATAATGCGGCAGCCTTGGATCGTACTTCATGATGTGCACTTTTTCCTGCCCCACCACATAGCAGCGGTAGTACTCCTCAAACACCACTCCATGTTGCAGCGTCATGCACAAGTCGCCGGTCTGGTTGTAGTGTTCGAAAAATTCCTCGGGAGAATGCACATGATAAACATGCTTCCAACCACCGCCGGAATAAGGCTTGAGGAAAGCAGGGAACTGCACGTACTCGAAAATCTCCTGCCAGTTCAGCGGGAACATCAGGTTTCGCATCGACCGATCCGTGGTTCCTTCCGGATGCTTATTGTGAGGAAGAACGACGGTCGCGGGGATTGCTACGCCTAATTTGTGCGCCAGGGCGTAATTGAAAAACTTGTCATCCGCCGTCCACCAGAAAGGATTGTTCACCACGATCGTGCCATGCAGCGAAGCATTCTTCAGGTAAGCGCGATAGAAGGGAATGTCCTGCGAAATGCGATCGATGATCACATCATATTTCTTGGGCTCATCCATCCGAACCCCGCCGACGTGCACGAACTCCGCCGTAACGTCAGGGACGTTCAAGGAATTGATTTTCTCTACCAGCGCGGGAGGAAAAGTATTTTCCATCCCAAACAGAATCCCAATCTTCTTCTTCATCACATCCCTCTCACCTTGTCATTCCGTATCGGGCTGAAAGCCCGGTGAGGAACCTGCTTTTTCTTTTCGTGTTTTCTGGCGCCTTCAAAAATACTTTTCCGCCATCCTCAGCCATAGCGGCCAGTCATGCTTCGAATTATCGCCAAAAATATCCAGCCAGTTCGGCACCGCTTTGCCATTCAGTATGGCCGAGAGCTTCACATTCTGGTCGAGGCACATATCCCAATCGGCTGACCCGAGCACAATTTTCATCTCCCGATATCGGCTCAAAAACCATTCGTCGTTCTGATTTGGAAGATAATCGGGCGGACAGTTGAAGTAGCAATCATCATCGTAATACCCATTCAGAAATTGATGAATGTCGAAAGCCCCGCTCATACTCACGCAGTGGGTCACCGCATCCGGATGCTTCAGGGCAAAATTCACCGCATGGTAAGCCCCAAAGCTGCATCCCGTTACTGCCAGCCGCGGGGTTTGATTTTTCCAGCGGATGAAAGGCAGCATCTCGTGCAGAATGTAGCGCTCATACTGCAAATGCCGCAGCACGCGAACCCTGGGATGCACGCCTTTGTTGTACCAACTCTCCAAATCTACGGCATCCGGACAAAACACCTGCAGTTCGCCGCGGTCGATCTTCGACGCCAACACGCCAATCATCCCGCGATCTTCATACTCGAAAAATCTGCCCATGGAGGTGGGAAACACCAGCAACGGCGTGCCCGCATGCCCAAAGACCAGAGCCTCCATATCGCGGTTTAGTTCCTGGCTGTATCGTTTGAAATATTCTCGATTCATTGTTGGCGATGGTGCGAAGTGCGGTGTGGCGAACGACGTATCTTACCTGAACCATCCACGTTAGAGTTACTTTTCTGTCTGCGTGAAATCCCTTTTCGGCATCGAAATGATATCGTAATACGAGATATGTCCTGGCGGCGAAAGTTGATTCCGCGTTCGGCTCCCATGCTTTTATTGGTGCTCACGGTCGGGGCCGTCGCGGGCTTTGCCGCCGTCGGCCATCTTGTCACCCGCTACACTTTGAATCAGCAGGCGCGCGGACGCAAGCTCTACTATTTAGGCGTGGCCGATGCCAATGCTGGCCGCTACGATGATGCCATTGCCGCTTTCCGCGCTGCGCTGAGCTGCGATCCTACAAATTCCCAGTACCAACTCAGTCTCGCGCGTGTATTGCGCGACAGCGACGATCCTGGCCGCCTCGATGAAGCGGAATCCTATCTTCTCGCTCTCTGGCAACGCACTCCGCAGGATGCGGCCGTAAACCTGGCTCTGGCGCGCGTGGCTGCGCATCGCGGCGCCATCGAAGATGCCACTCGCTACTATCACAATGCCATGTACGGAGTGTGGAACTCCGACCCCGACGGCAATCGCAATCGCGCCCGCATCGAACTGATCCAGTTCCTTCTGCAGAAGCATGCGCTTGCGCAGGCCGATTCAGAACTTATCGCGCTCACAACCGCTTTGCCTCCGGATCCGGCGGCTCACTTGCAAACGGCCGAGCTTTTCGAGGCGGCGCAGGATCATTCCGGAGCCCTTGCACAGTATCAAGTCGTACTGCATTTCGAACCTGAGAATCCCACAGCGTTAGCTGGCGCGGGAGAATCTGCCTACCGTGCCGGAAACTATTCCGAGGCTGAGCATTACCTGCACAGCGCGGTGCAAGCCGATGCTCACGACCTGGAGGCGAAAAGGTTGCTCGATCTAACGGATCTTATCCTGGCTAGCAATCCATTCCACGGTCACATTTCTGACGCGGAACGCAACCGCCGCATTACGGCGGATTTTGTTCAGGCGGAGGATCGCCTGATTTTGTGCGCAAACCAAACCGGGGTCCAGCTGGACGTCACTAAGGACAGCGACTCCAAGGACGATGCAACTGGCAATCCTAAGAGCGAACCCAGTCACAATTCCAAGAAAGAGAATATCCAGACTGCGCCCGCGTCGCCGCTTCCCGATCTTCAGGCGCGTTGGCTGGAGGCCAAATCGCAACTAAAGCTACTGCGTTCGCCCGCGGAGACCGATCTCCCGGATGCGATCATGGATGTGGTCTTTCAAATCGAGCAACAGACCGCTTCCATCTGCGGTCAGCCACAAGGAAGAGACTTGGCATTGATGATGATCTCCCAAAAACGCGAGGCCTCCGCGCAATGAGCACTTCGCCGCCGATCGTCAATTCCGGTCCCGACATATCTTCCGCCCCGGCTCCGCGTCGAGTCTCACAGCGGTTGTTTTCGTCGATTGAGGGAGTTTTTAACGAAGAGGTATTTTTCCTCATACTGTGCGTATTCATCGGAATATTCTCCGGGCTCGCGGTGGTTTGTTTTCGCCTGGCTATCGACTGGACGCATCTGGCTTTGCTTGGTCCGCTGCCGGAGGCGCACAGCTGGCGATTGCTGGTGGTGCCGTCGCTAGCCGGGCTGGTCGTGGCCTTCCTGGTCTTGAATGTATTTCCTGGAATCCGCGGCAGCGGCGTGAATCAAACCAAATCGGCGCTCTATATTTTCAACGGATTCATTCCATTCCGCACCGCGGTGGGGAAATTTATCTGCGCCGGAATTGCGATTGGCTCGGGACAATCGCTTGGGCCGGAAGATCCTTCACTGCAGATCGGAGCGGGCATCGCCTCGGCCCTTGGCCGGCAATTACAAATCTCCCGCGAGAAAATTCGTCTCATGGCCCCGGTTGGAGCCGCCGCCGGCTTGGCTGCCGCGTTCAACGCTCCCATCTCCGCCGTTTTGTTTGTCATCGAAGAAGTCATCGGCCGCTGGAGCGCCGGCATTCTCGGCTCCGTCGTTCTTGCCGCAGTCTCCAGCGTGGTGATCGTCCGCTCTTTTCTTGGCAGCGAACCGCTGTTCCGAATCCCTGTCACGACCTTCAAACGTCCCAGCGAACTGATCGCCTATGCGGTCCTCGGTCTGGTGGGTGGACTGGCGTCGGTGCTGTTCGCCAAATCGATTGGCTACCTTCGCCCTCGCTTGAAAGCGCTGCCTCGCTGGACCCAATATTTCCAGCCCGCGCTCGCCGGTCTTTTGGTGGGATTAATCGGATTTCTAGGCGCCCCACAAGTCATGGGCGCAGGCTACGGCTTCATGGACGAAGCGATGCATGGGCAGTATGTCTGGAAGTTTCTGCTCATCCTTGCGCTCCTCAAGATCGTCGCTACTTCCGTTTCATTTGTCAGTGGAACTCCTGGCGGTATGTTTGCGCCGGCACTATTTGTTGGAGCCATGCTGGGAGGGGCAGTGGGAGACGTTGAACGTCTCCTGTTTCCCCACCTCACCGGAACTACCGGAACTTACGCTCTGGTTGGCATGGGAGTTTTGTTTGCCGGATTCCTGCGTGTTCCCATGACGTCGGTATTCATGGTATTGGAGGTCAGCGGCAACTACGAAATCATTGTTCCGGTTATTGTCGCCAACGCGTGCTCGTATCTGGTATCTCGCAGCCTGCTCTCCGTTCCAATCTTTGACATGTTGACTCGCCAGGATGGTCTCATTCTCCCATCGTTGGAAGAAGATCGCGAGGAAGCTATTCTGCGCGTCGAGGACGCGATGACGCCTGTGCCTAAAACGATTCTCAGTGCGCAGGACTACGTGGATGCCAATGCCCGCCGTGTTCAGGACTCGACTGAGGCGATCTTTCTGGTGCGCATGCATCCCAGCGGATGGAATACGGTCACGCGCGATCAGCTTCAGCGCCTTTATCGGGAAGGCAAGGGCGAACTCACGCTGGCTTCGGTTCTTCCATCTCAAGCTCTGCCGAGTCTGTTTCCCGATCTTCCTCTCGACTCTGCGCTTCGCTTTGTGAACGATTACGCGCTGGTGCCAGTCGTCAACCGCGCCGATTCGCGTCGCCTGGAAGGAGTTGTGACCAGGGAATCAGTCTTCAAGAAGTACGGGAGCCGGCCCACCGTGGAAGTGGCTAGCACACCCTGATTTGCATTTCCTTCCCTGGAATTTGCTTTCCCCATAGTTTTTCCATAAATGTGCAAATCGTTGCTCCTTGCCGGCCAAAAGGCCCCGCAAGTCGATCATCATCCGTCTCAATTTGGTAAGACGATTGCGGAAATGCCACTGGAGGCCGCGTCCATTGCGGGTTTCCAAGGACCTGAATCTATATGAAAATTACACTCGTTGCATTGTGCTTTTTGTGCGCGACTGCCGCTTTCGGACAGTCCGCTGGCGTACTGAGCAGTAATCCGTCCCCAATATCCATCGTTGACCATCCTGAACACGCTTCCCAACACTTTATGCGGCAGGACGATAATCTTCGCGGCGATTCCTTATACAGCTATGCGAAGGGTGAACAGCCGCTTTCGGATTTCGGCAGCGGCAAGGTCGAAATCCCACTGGGCGATGTGGCTCGCGCCTACCGCAAGGAACATGCTCAAGAGCGGAAGGCGGTCAAGGTGTTTACCGCCGATTAGTTCTGGCATCGGAACCCCGCAGAAATCGTGGGGTTTCGCCGATCCGCTTGTTCGATTCTGGGTGGCGCTACTCGCCTGCGCCGCTCATGAGGATAGGAGAGGTCGGAGCCGGAGATCCAGCTTCGTTCTCGACCGTGATCGCAAATGCCTTCGCCTCGACTCCGGCGGGTAACGGCGGATCGACAACTGTCGCATTCCCGCGGGCGTCCGGCTTGAACAGGCCGGCGGGAATCGGACTGCCGCTGGTCGGGATCAGCCACAACTCGTAGGCCTTTTGCGACGGCAAAGGCGGCATGTTGTTGGCCAGGAAAACCAGGCTGTGGCGATTTTTCAGGTAATAAGCTTTGCCTTGTGGCTGAGGCGGCGATTTCGCCGCGACTAAGGTTACACGCTGTGCCGCCGGATCGATAATGGGCGCCGCAATGCTTCGCAATTCCGCCAATTCGCGGCTGCTCTCCGCATCGCGAAAATCCGCGGTAGCCAGCAAATCATGAAGCAGCATATTCTGCCGCCACAAGGAAAACGCGAATACTAACAAAGCCGCGGTTGCGGCCCATCCCAGCCATCCCCACCACTGCCGATGTGCTGGAGCCTGTTTTGCTACCGTCCTCTGCGGCTCACCGGCAACCGCGTCAAGCAATCGCTGCCGGGCCCGCTGCGGCGGCCGAGGTCCAATCGCGGTCAGCGCGAGCAATGCCGTATCAGCGCGCAACTGTTCCAACTCCATCCGGCATGAGGCACAACCTGCCAGGTGAGCGGCAATTTTTGCGCGATCCTCGGCTGTCAGCGCATCGAGCGCATACAGGGCGAGATCTTCGGCGTATTGTTCGTGCTCGGTCATGATTCGTATTCAACCGTCTAGCTCAACCACGCTGTGCAACCATTTAATCAACCGTCAACCTGAAACGACGTACGCAGGGCGATTAAGCCGGCCCGAATTCGCGTTTTAATCGTTCCCAGCGGCTCTCCCGTCTTTTCGGCGATCTCGGAATGGCTCATGCCTTCCCAATAGGCCATTTCCAAGGCGCTGCGTTGCGCCGGAGCCATCGCGCCCATTATCCCGCGCACCTTCTCCGCTGCTCGCGCACGCTCCACATCGGCTGCCAAGTCTGGCGCCACGGATAAAACCACATCTTCAATGTCAGTTTCTGGACGACGCTTTCTGAGGGAATCAATGGCCCGATTGCGGGCGATTACCGCCAGCCAACAACCCAAGCTTCCGCGCGCCGCATCGAACGCGCCAGGATTGCGCCACAGCTGCAAGAAAACCTCCTGCAACACATCTTCGGCGGCGCCGGTATCTCCCAGCACTCGTAACGCGACCGCATAGACCACGGAAGAATAACGATCATAGAGGTCCGCCATCGCCCTCTGATCGCCGGTCTTGAGGCCAGTCACGATGACCAGATCCGCCGGAACATCCTGTCGTTGCGGGCTCGACAAACGATCTCGCTCTTCCTTGTCAGACGTACGCATTCACTGCCTTTGCCGGATTGCTGCCATCTGTTGCTCCGGGAAGCCATTGAGCTTTAAGGTCTTATGATGACAACACTGGCCGAAAGGCTGTGGCGGAAAACATAGCAACTATGAGCTGACAAGGCAAGCCAGTCCTGGGCACTCGATGATAGGAGTGATTACTGGCTAAGTTTGATCGCCAGCTGCCTCTCCGGTTGGGTCATCTTCGCCCAAATATTTTGCAAATCGTTTTGCACTGGCTGATTGTCCGGTTGCTGGTGAAGCGCCATCGCATAGTAGCGGTACGCGGTGGGTAAATCGCGTGGCGCGCATGTTCCGGACGAATAGAGAGATCCCAGCGCAATCATGGCCTTCACGTTGTGAGCAGCCGCGGGCTTTAACAGCCGCAAACCGCGATCACAATCCTGAGGAACTCCACGGCCGTAAATGTAGCTCTCCGCTTCGGCGGTGGGATCGATGGGCGTAACCGGAGTAGGCTTGGGCTCACGAATTTTCTTAACGCTGGGCGCCGGTTTTGCCGAGGGCGTGGTTTCCGAGTTCGACGCATTCGGCGCCGGATTTGCTGACGTGGCGTTCGTATCCGAGCCGGTATCTGGTGAATTCTCGCCCGAACTTGGGCTGATAGAGTTGCCTTGGCCAGCGCTGTCTCGCGCATTGTTAGCCGGTGCAGCTGTGTCTGGAGGGACACCTGCATCCGTTCCGGGGGCCGGCGACGTACTGGCTGGCGCCGCCGTTGTGGCGGGTACTGTGCTGGCGGGGGCCGTGCCGGTGGCATTTGCCGGTGCCGGTGCTGCCGCACCCGTGGTACCTGGGGGAGTTGCGCCAATCGGAGAGGTTGCACCAGCTGGTTGATTCGTTCCTGAAACGCTTCCCGCATCCGTCTTGCTGCCATCGGCTGTGCCCGGCGTCGCTTCGGCAGTTTGCTCGGTTTTCTGCCCCTTCAGCAACCAATCAAAACCGCCTTGTTTCCACCTCAGATATCCGAATCCGCCTACCAAAGCCAGCGCAACCACAATTGCGAGGAGTTTGCCCCAACCACGCTTCGGCTCCTCTTCATCCTGCAGAAGGTAGTTCAAATTACTCGAATATCGATCGCGCGAGTCCAGGCTTGCCAGAACGTGGCGATCCTCCTCCAAGGGCTCCGGCATTCGGGGAGCGGCTGGCTTATTCAAGCCAAGGAATGAAGGACCGCTGATCACCGGATCCTCCATTCGTTCTTCACCTAAAGGGGAAGCGTCTCTGGAGGGCGTCATCAACCTTGCCGTCTCCGAGGAAGGCCGGAGGGAGGGACGTACATTTGCCAATGGAGGCATCGCTCCGCTTTCGCCTGGGCCAACCGGCGGAGTCACCGGCTGCGAGGGAGTTTTGGCAGCAGGCCTGGGATCCAGCGCGGTCCCGCACATGCCACAAAAGCGATTAGTGTCGGCATTTTCACTTCCGCATCGTCCGCAGTGCAATCTTCCTCCTGAGGAACCGGATGGGAATAGCTTAACTCCACTGCCCACCGCTATGCGAGTAGATGCCATTGTCGACTAAAACGGCTGCAGAGTCCCCGGCGAAAGTCTGTGGCATGGATGCCATGGCGATCGGACTCGAGTACTGCTCTCTGCTTCATGCTATGCTGCGCAAAACCTTAGTCCGAATCAAGGATGCCCCGTGCTGGTTGAGTTGCGGCTTGAAAACTACGCGGTAATTGACAACGCGGTAGTAGAGTTTGCCTCCGGCTTGAATCTTCTGACCGGGGAAACCGGGGCGGGGAAGTCAATTCTTATTGACGCACTCGCACTGCTGCTGGGCCAGAAAGCTTCGGCCGACATCATTCGCACTGGGGCGGATCGAGCCGTCGTCTCGGCCGTCTTCGAAGGTGAAAATAGCCCTGCCCATGCGGTTGACGAGATTCTGGAGCGTAACGGCTTGGACGAATCCGAAGATGGCTCTCTCATCGTGCGCCGGGAGATCGCGAGCGGCGGTAAAGCACGCGTCTTCGTGAACAATCAACCGGCAACCGTGGCGGTGCTGCGCCTACTTGCGCCACACTTGGCTATCATCCACGCGCAGAACGAGTCCATTCTTTCCTTCGACGCTCCGGCAAGGCTGGCATTGCTGGATGGATTTGCGCACAGCGACCTCGCGCCGTTGGCCTCGGCCTACTCCGTCTGGAACGAACTCACTGCACGCATCGCGGCATTGCAGCAAGACGAGCAGGATCGCCTTCGCCTGGTCGACCTGTGGACATTCCAGAAGCGCGAGATCGAGGAAGCCAAGCCGCAGCCGGGTGAGGACGAGCAGCTTGAAACCGAAAAGCGCGTGCTCGCCAACGCCGAAAAAATTTACAACGCCGCCATGCAGGCGTTCGATCTTCTCTATGAGGGAGACGCTTCCACGTCTGCTTCGTTGCGCTCCGCTCAAAAGCAAGTTGAAGAACTGGCCCGCTACGAGCCCAGATTTCTGGATGCGCTGGCGGCACTCGAGACTGCGCGCATCAGCGTGGAAGATGTGGGTGCAACCGTGCGCGATTACGCCGGAGGAATTCATGCCTCGCCCGAGCATTTGGCCGAAGTGGAAGACCGCTTGGCTTCGCTCGATCGCTTAAAGCGCAAGTATGGGCCCGCTCTCGATGATGTGATCAAGTTCGGTGCGGATGTCGCGAAGAAACTCGCAGAGATCGAGAACAAAGATGAGATTCTTCGCGAACTGACCGCAGAACGGGCAAAGGCCGCCACAGAATATCTGCGCACCGCCCGCGCGCTTTCCAAGAAACGTCAGGACGCCGCCCGTGCCCTGGAGAAATTAGTTGAAAGCGAGATCAACGATCTCGCCATGCGCTCCACCTTTCGTATCGAAATCGATAGTTCGCCGGAAGAAGGGAAGTGGACGCCTTCCGGTATCGATCAGGTTGTTTACATGATTGCCACCAATCCCGGCGAGCCGATGCGGCAACTCGAGCACATCGCTTCCGGAGGGGAACTATCCCGGGTGATGTTAGCTTTGAAGGTTAGCATTGAATCGAGGAAGCATACAGAAACTGGAACAAGTGGAACCGCGGGCCGTCAGAGTCGCATAACCGGACCAAGCAATTCCCGGGATCTGGCCCCGCCTCAGCGCACCATGGTCTTCGACGAAATCGATACTGGCATCGGAGGCCGTGCCGCCGAAGCAGTAGGCAAGAAACTCAAGTCTCTGGCTCGCACCAATCAGGTGCTCTGCGTCACTCACCTTCCCCAGATCGCCACCTTCGCCGATCATCATTACGTCATCGAGAAAAAAGAGCGCAGCGGGCGCCCTCGCACCACCATCCGGCTCGTGACTGGCGAAGAGCGTACTGAAGAAGTCGCCCGCATGTTAAGCGGAGCCAAACTCACCGACACGTCTCGCAAGCACGCCGAACAGATGATTAAGACGAACCGATAACCAGCGGCCTTGACACTCGGGGAATAACTTAGCTAAGATTCCTTAGCTAACTGCGAAAATTGTCATGCAAACTATCACAATTCATAAAGCAAAAACCCAGCTTTCTAAGCTCATCGAAAAGGCCTGCCGAGGGGAAGAAATCATCATCGCTCGCGGGAAGCAGCCTGTTGTGAAGCTGGTCGCCATTGCCGATGCTCGAGGCGGCCGCAAACCTGGCGCCTGGGAGGGTAAGGTAAAGATCGGCCCGGAGTTTTTTGAGCCGCTGCCTCCTGAAGAGCTAGAAGGGTGGGAGTAGCCGCTTGTGCGTTTTCTGCTCGACACTCACACTCTGATTTGGTGGATGACCAATGATCCGCATCTTTCCGACGGAGCCCGCCGGCTCATCGCGCAGAGGGGTAATACGTCGATTGTGAGCGCGGTTTCTGCCTGGGAGATCGCTACCAAGGTTCGCTTAGGCCGACTTCCATCGGCTGCGGATATGATCGAGGATTTCGTTGGCGACATTCAGCGGCAGCAAATGGAAATCCTTGATGTAAGCGCGCAGCACGGCATCCGCGCCGGAACCCTCCCCGGCCCACATAAAGATCCTTTCGACCGGATGCTGATCGCCCAGGCGCTAGCCGAGAACATACCGATTGTGAGCAATGACCAGGCCCTGGATGGTTACGCTGTCAGAAGGTTGTGGTAGCTTGACGCCAACGGACCTCGAAATTCATCCCTTCACTGTTAATTCCAGCCCTTTCAGTCGGTTACATTGACCATTCGGATGCTTTCCAGTAATTTATCAATGCCGGGTAAGGCGGAATCCTGTACCTTAGTGAGTGGTCTTTTCCGTCCGTATTTGTGCATCTAAAAACTTGGTCTCACTATCTGAATAAATTGGGAGATTGAATGCCGCTGTCTAGCGCCCAGGGAAAAACTTTACTTTTGCTAAAGCCGCGAGGCTTCTGCGCTGGGGTTGTCCGCGCCATCGACGTGGTACGCATTGCGCTCGAGGCGTTTGGTCCGCCCATCTATGTGCGCAAAGAGATCGTCCACAACAGCTTTGTGGTCGATGAACTCCGCGGCAAGGGCGCCATCTTTGTCGATAGCGAGGATGAAGTTCCCAATGGCGAACGCGTCATCTACAGCGCTCACGGAGTTTCCCCGGAAGTCCGCAAACATAGCGCCAAGCGTGGACTCCGAGTCATTGATGCCACCTGCCCTCTGGTCACCAAAGTTCACGTCGAGGCGGTAAAGTTCGCCAAGGAAGGCTACTCGCTGATTCTCATCGGTCACCACGATCATGATGAAGTCATCGGCACTCTGGGCGAAGCTCCGCTGGTCACCCAGGTCGTAGGCAATCCTGAGCAGGTCGAGTCGCTCTCAGTTCCCGATCCTAATCGCGTCGCCTATCTCACTCAGACCACGCTGAGCCTTGACGAAACGAAAGACATCATTGCCGCGTTGAAAAAGAAATTTCCTAACATCAAAGGGCCCGCTGCCCAGGATATCTGCTACGCCACCGAGAATCGTCAGGTCGCGGTAAAGCAGGTTGCATCCGATTCGGATCTTCTCCTGGTTGTGGGATCCGAAAACAGTTCAAACTCAAATCGTCTCGTGGAAGTCGCGCGCAACCTGGGCACCAATGCGCACCTCATCGATAGCTGCCGCGACATCGAAGCGCAATGGCTGGTGGACGTCAAAACTATTGCTTTGACTGCCGGGGCTTCGGCTCCGGAGTGTCTGGTCGAAGAGACGCTGAAGTTTCTAGCTGGCAAAGGTTTTGACAACGTGCAGGAACTGGAAGTGATGCCGGAAAACGTGCGCTTCGGTCTGCCGCCGGAGATCGTGGAAGCGATCGCCGCCGCGCCAGCCAGCGCGACCGCGGATTAAGCACAGCGGATCAACGGTTAACGGATGAACGGAGTTTAGCGGACGAACGGAGCCGCACATTCATGAACCTTAACTCCCCCGATTCAGATTTAGCCTCCGCACCTCAACTTCACTTCGGCAAAATCGATGGCCTGTTCAGCCGCGTTACCGCAGCCATCAAAGCGGCCCGTGAGAATCTTTTCTCGGATCAGCACGAGGACGGGTATTGGTGCGGCGAACTCGAAGCCGATACCACCCTCGAGTCGGATTACATTCTGCTCCACACCCTGCTCGGAACCGGTGATCCCGAGCGCTTCCAGCGCGCCGCGAACTGGATCATCCAGCATCAGAACGAAGATGGCGGCTGGAGCATTTATGCCGCCGGGCCGTCGAATGTGAGCGCTTCGGTTAAAGCTTACTTCGGGCTAAAGCTGGCGGGATATCGAGCCGATCACCCGGTGCTGCAACGCGGCCGTAGGCGAATCCTCGAACTTGGCGGCGTCACCGAAGTCAACACCTTCACCAAGATCTACCTCTGCTTCTTCGGGCAGTACGATTACGACGCAGTTCCAGCGATTCCTCCCGAGATCGTTCTCTTCCCCAACTGGTTCTGGTTCAACATCTACGAAATTTCCTCGTGGTCGCGCGCCATCCTGGTGCCGCTCTCCATCTGTTACGCGAAAAAGCCGTTTAAGAAAATTCCGCCCGAGATGGGGGTGGAAGAGTTATTCCTCGGGGGTATGCAGAAGTCCCGCATGCACTTACGCTGGTCCAAGAAGATTGTCTCTTGGCGAAATTTCTTTCTCGTGCTCGATCGCATAACCCACTGGTTCGAGCGCGTCCATATCCGCCCGCTGCGCTCCATCGCTTTAAAGCAAGCCGAGAAGTGGATGTGTGAACGCTTCGAAATGAGCGATGGTCTTGGAGCTATCTATCCTTCGATGATGAACGCCATCATCGCTCTGCGCGTGCAGGGACATTCGCTCGACGATCCCCAGGTGATACGAGCACTTGATGAGTTCGAAAAGCTCGGCATCGAAGATAAACAGGCCGATACCTTCCGCATGCAACCCTGCATGTCGCCCGTTTGGGACACTGCGTACGCCCTGTTCGCACTGGCCGAAGCTGGAATTCCTGCCAACGATCCCCGCATGGTGAAGTGCGCCGACTGGATATTGCAAAAGCAAGTCCGCAATCCCGGCGACTGGCAGGTCAAGAACAAGAAAGGCAAGCCCGGCGGCTGGTACTTCGAGTTTAACAACGAGTTTTATCCTGATGTCGATGATAGTGCAATGGTTTGTCTGGCGCTCAGCCGCGTCGAGCATCCCAACGGCCGCTACCAGCGTGAATCCGTGCAGCGCGCCATCGAGTGGATTTTCTCCATGCAGTGCAAGAACGGCGGCTGGGCTTCGTTCGATAAAGACAACGACAAGATGGTTTTCCAGCACATCCCTTTCGCGGATCACAATGCCATGCTCGATCCGCCAACCGTCGATATTACTGGCCGCATTCTCGAGATGCTGGCCGCTTACGGTTACGACCAGAATCATCCCGCCGTGAAGCGCGCGATCCAATTCATCCGCCATGAGCAGGAACCCGATGGCAGCTGGTTTGGCCGCTGGGGTGTGAACTATATTTACGGTACTGCCTTAGTGCTTCGCGGGCTTGAAGCCATCGGCATGGATAATCACGAACCTTGCGTTCAGCAGGGCGCCGAGTGGCTGCGCATGGTGCAGAATCCCGATGGCGGCTGGGGCGAGACGGTTGGCTCTTACGACGATCCGAGCCTGCGCGGAGTCGGCGACAGCACCCCGTCGCAAACCGCATGGGGCATTTTGGGCCTGCTCGCCGTCGGCGATACTCGCAGCGATTCGGTTGCCCGTGGCATTGCCTACCTGATGCGCACGCAAAAAGACGATGGAGCGTGGGACGAGCCCTTCTTTACAGGTACCGGTTTTCCTCGCGTCTTCTATCTGAAGTATCACCTGTATCGCCAATACTTCCCGTTGCTGGCGCTGACGACGTATGCAAAGGTAATGGAGAAAGCGGGAAACTAATTCTCGGTTTTCAGCTCCCAGAAAAACCGAGTTCTCGGATTGGTCGAGGTCTTCGCTGAGAGCTGAGATCTTCCCTTGAAAGCATTCGTCACAGGCGCGACCGGGTTCCTAGGCTCACATGTGGCCAGCGCCCTCTTGGAAAAAGGCGCCGACCTCCGCCTCTTGGTTCGTCCCAGCAGCAACCTGAAGAACCTTGAAGGCCTAAAAGCCGCAACTGCAACCGGCGACCTGCGCGATGCTGTCTCCCTGGAAAAGGCCATGCAAGGCTGTGAAGTCGTCTTTCACGTCGCGGCCGACTATCGATTGTGGCTGAAGGATCCAGCTGAGATGTACCGCTCCAACGTTGAGGGCACCCGCAACATTCTCACCGCCGCCCGCAAGAATAAAGTTCAATGCGTGATCTACACATCAAGCGTCGCAACCATCGGCTTCACCGGCAGCGGGCGCCCTGCGGACGAAGATTCTCCCGTCTCACTGGCCGATATGATCGGGCACTACAAACGATCCAAATTCATGGCCGAACAAGTTGCACTCGAAGCCGGTCGCAACGGCATGCGCGTGGTGACCGTTAACCCCACCACTCCGGTCGGTGAGCGGGACATCAAGCCTACTCCCACCGGGCGCATCGTTGTCGACTTTCTAAAGCGAAAATTTCCAGCGTACGTCGAAACTGGATTGAATTTAGTCGACGTCCGCGAGTGCGCTCTCGGCCACATAGCGGCCATGGAAAAAGGCAAGACTGGCGAGCGTTACATTCTCGGGGGAGAAGACCTGACGCTCAAGCAAATTCTGGATAAACTCGGCGCGATTTCCGGCTTACCTTCGCCCGCGGTAAAGCTCCCATACTTCGTTGCCTACGCGGCCGGTTTCGTCGATGAAAATATCTCTGGCCGTCTGCTCGGGCGCGAACCGCGCGCCACCGTAGAAACCGTCCGCATGGGAAAGAAAAAAATGTGGGCCAGTTCCGCGAAAGCCGAGCGCGATCTGGGCTGGAAAACCATGCCCGCTGACAACGCTCTGCGTCGTGCCGTAGAGTGGTTCCGGGCCAACGCCTATGTCTAATTATGTTTAATATGGTTATCGTCGCCGCGCTGGAGCGCGAAGTTCGCCCGCTGATTAAGCACTGGAGACGTGTCTCTCGCGGGTACGAGGGCTGTACGTACACCTTCTTCGAACACGAAGAAACAGCGTTAATTTGCGGCGGGATCGGAGCCCAAGCCGCTCGCCGCGCTACCGAAGCCGCCATCGCCATATACCATCCGCTTGTGATTAAGTCGGTTGGTTTTGCGGGGGCTCTCGACCCCTCGCTGCACGTCGGCGATCTTTTCTCGCCCTCGCTTATACTTGACTCGCGCGACGGCAGTCGCACGCAAATGGAAGGCAGCGATGGAACTCTCATTACATTCATGGAAGTCGCAGGCGCCGCTCAGAAATCCAAACTAGCTGAAGCCTATGCCGCCCGAGCTGTAGACATGGAGGCAGCCGCTGTAGCTGCATCTGCGATGGCCCACGGAATTGCCTGCAGCGCGACCAAGGTAATATCGGACGAGCTTGATTTCGAAATTCCCGGCATGTCCGCCTTCATCAATGCCAAGGGCGAGTTTCGAACCGCAAAGTTTGTTTTCTTTATTGCTGTTCGCCCGTGGGTCTGGCCCCGCATCGCTGTGTTGGCTCGCAACAGCGCTAAAGCCGCTCGCGCCCTGGCGGTACATCTACAATCGGGTCAGCCCGGACCAGCAGCCTTGACGCGATCTGTCTCATCTACTGCGGCGCCGAACGGTGGTTGTAACTGAAATTCTTGCCGCAATACGCGGACCGTGCCTGAGATGAAGCCAAATAGAACCGAGGTCATCTAACAAACGAAGGACTGAATGGCCATTGCCGATCAATTCGCCTCCGATGAATCCGCCCGGAATCACTCCACAATCGGCAACGATTCAACAGGTTCAATCCCGGCAAACATGTTGGCCGCGGTTTACCGCGGGGTGAACGACATCCGCCTTGAAACTGTTCCAGTTCCCCGAATCGGACCCGGCGAACTCCTCCTTCGCGTTCACACCTGCGGAGTTTGCGGCACTGATCTCAAGAAAATAGCCACCGGCTCCCATTCCGCGCCGCGGATCTTCGGCCATGAAACCTCCGGAGAGATCGCCGCTGTCGGTGCTGGAGTGCGAAAGTTCTCCCCGGGCGACCGAGTTGTGGTTTTCCACCACATTCCGTGCCGCGCGTGTTATTACTGCCAGCATCAAACCTTCGCCCAGTGTTCTACCTACAAAAAGGTCGGTTGCTCTGCCGGTTTCGAACCTTCCGGCGGCGGCTTCGCTGAATATGTTCGGGTGATGGATTGGATCGTCGAGCAGGGAACCGTCCGAATTCCCGCCCAAGTATCGTTTGAGCAAGCCTGTTTCGTTGAACCTGTGAACACCTGTATGAAGGGCGTCGAAGCTCTGCGCCTCAAGGCCGGCGAAACCGTTCTGGTCATCGGGCAGGGCCCAATCGGCATCATATTGAGCATTCTGGCAGCTAAGACCGGGGCCACGGTAATCACTTCCGATTTGTACCCCGAGAGGCTTAAAATAGCTAAAAGCCTTGGATTACAGGATACCGTCGACGCGTCGCAGCATGACGTCGTCAGAACCGTGCGGGAAAAGACTAGCGGGCGTGGTGCCGATGCCGTTATTTTGGCTGTGGGTAGCAATGGCTTGATCCGCCCCGCAATGGATGCAGCCCGGCCCGGTGGGCGGGTGTTGCTATTTGCGCAAACGCAGCGAGGAGAGGTAGTGATCGACCCGGCAGCCGTTTGTGTGGACGAGAAATCGCTGGTTGGCTCCTACAGCGCCTCTATCGACCTCCAGGATAAGTCGGTAAAATTCGTGATGAACCGGGAAATGGATCTGGAACGTTTGATCAGTCACCGGTTTCCGCTGCAGGAAAGCGCGCAAGCTTTGGAATTGGCCGCCCATCCGCAGCCTTCGTCCATGAAAATCGTGATTCAACCCGGTGCTGCGTGGAAACGTTAGTCTGGGAAGGAAGTAATTAAGTGAACGGAAAAATGACCGCCGCCGTTTTATACGGCAAAGAAGATATCAAAATTGAGCGAGTTCCCATCCCCCGCGTCGACAAGGGCGAGGTTCTCGTAAAAGTGCAAGTCGCCCTGACTTGTGGGACTGACCTCAAGGTATACCAGCGCGGTTACCACGCCCGCATGATCGTTCCGCCCGCCCTTTTTGGCCACGAACTCGCCGGGGTCGTCGAGGAAGTTGGCGAGGGCGTGCACGGGTTCAAGAAGGGCATGCGGGTCGTCGCCCTCAATTCAGCACCCTGCCAGATGTGCTTCTACTGCTCCAAGCACCAGGAAAATCTCTGCGAAGACCTGCTTTTCAACAATGGAGCCTACGCCGAATATATCCGCGTCCCGCGGCGCATTGTTGAAGCCAACATGCTGGTCATCCCGGAAAAAGTCAGCTTCGAAGACGCAGCCATGACCGAGCCTCTGGCCTGCGTCCTTCGCGGCCTGCACGAAACCCGCGTGGAAATTGGCGATACCGTTACCATCATCGGCGGCGGCCCCATCGGATTGATGTTCGTGCAGGTTGCCCGCGCCATTGGTTGCAACGTCATTTCCGTCGTCAAGCGCGACGAGCAGGTGTTAGCCGCCAAGCATATGGGCGCTCATGAAATCGTTCAGACCTCAAAAGTTCCAAACGTGGTCGAAGCGGTGCGTGGCATCACCTCGCAAAAGCGTGGTTCCGACGTGGTCATTGAAGCTGTGGGTCGTCCCGAAGCCTGGGAGTGGGCCGTGGATATGGTACGCAAAGGCGGCACGGTAAATTTCTTCGGCGGATGCGCTAGTGGCAGTAAGGTTCCGCTCGATACCAACCGCCTGCACTATTCCGAGATCACTCTGAAGGCCACGTTCCATCACACTCCGGAAACTGTGCGCCGGGCCTTCGGTTTGATCGCCGCCAAGAAAATTCGTCCCACCGATTACATCACCGGCGAAGCCCCGCTCTCCAGCTTGCAAAAAGTTCTTCGCCATATGCTGAACCGTGGAGGCGCGATTAAGACCGCCATCATTCCCGGCCACTGATCAAGATGGAGAAGGGCATGCGATCGTTCGCCCCGCTGGCTGGTTTTGAGTGGCGCGCCGATTCACCGCTGCGATAGAGTTCTCTCAGAACAGCTTTAGCCGCAGAAATAGAAATAAGGATTCGTTTAGGCTGTCCGAATTAATGTCCGCCAGCACGACAAACTCGCAAATCGAGGGAAGCGCGACCCGGCAGGTGCTCTGGTCACGCCTGCCCGACGCCTACGCCATCCCCGACCATGCACCCTCACTCGCCGATGCCCAGCGATATTGCCGCCAACTAGCCCGCAGCCACTACGAAAATTTCTCCGTCGCCACCTGGTTCCTGCCCAGGAAACTTCGCCAGGATTTTTTCAACGTCTATGCCTATTGCCGCATCTCTGATGATCTCGGCGATGAAGTCGGCGACCCGGCCGTGTCACTTGCGCTTCTCGATCAATGGCAAGCTGAACTGGATGCCTGCTACAACGGATCCCCGCGTCATCCCGTCTTCGTCGCACTTGCCGAAACTGTAAGAAAATTCTCCATCCCCAAACACGAGTTTTCCGACCTGCTCGTTGCCTTTCGTCAAGATCAGACCGTCACTCGCTTCGAAACTTTCGAGGACGTTCTCGCCTATTGCCGCTACTCAGCCAATCCCGTCGGCCACCTGGTTCTCTATCTTTGCGGCTATAACGATCCCCAGCGCCAGGAGCTTTCCGATCACACGTGTATCGCCCTGCAACTGGCGAATTTCTGGCAGGACGTTTCGATCGACTACGCCAAAGGCCGCATCTATCTTCCGCTCGAAGACCTGTGCCGTTTCTGCATAACCGAAGAAGATCTGGCTCAAAACCGCAACACGCCTGCCTTTTGCCAGATGATGGAATTTGAGGTCGACCGCGCTCGCGAATGGTTTGCCCTGGGATTGCCGCTCATAAAAAAGGTAAATGCCCAACTCGCGGTCGATCTCGAACTTTTCAGCCGGGGTGGCCAGGAAATTCTCGACGCCATCGAGCGCCAGCATTTCGCCGTACTCGGCAATCGACCGGTAATCTCAAAGCCGCGCAAACTGGCGCTGGTGGCCCGGGCCGCCATGGGGAAACTGCTGGGGAGTAGATCATGACCGCCGGCGCCCAACCCGTCCCCGCTTCCTGGACTCCCGCACCCGCGCAACTAACCATGGCGTATTCCGTCTGCCGCGGCATCACCCGCGCCAGCGCGAAAAATTTTTACTACGCGTTTCTTGTCCTGCCCAAGCGCAAACGCCAGGCTCTCTGCGCCGTTTATGCCTTCATGCGCCGTTGCGATGACATCGCAGACGATCCTGGTCTCACGGCCCCCGAGCGTCGCCACAAGCTCGATTCCTGGCTCGACGCCCTGCACCGATCCCAGCACGGCCATCCCTGCGACGATCCCGTTCTTCTCGCCCTGAGCGATGCGCAGCGCCGCTTCACGATTCCCGCCGGCTTGCTAGACGAACTCGCCCTCGGCACTGCCATGGATGCGGTCGATTCCGCCGATTCAAATCCGCAGTCCTCCAATGATGCCTCGACCCTAGATCTTTCCGTGCGCTACAAGACCTTCGAGGATCTCAAGCTCTATTGCTACCGCGTCGCATCCGTTGTCGGTCTGGTCTGCATTCATATCTTTGGATACCGCGATCCCGCAGCCGAACCACTCGCCGAGCAGTGCGGCCTTGCCTTCCAACTCACCAACATCATTCGCGACGTGAAAGAAGACGCTTCCATGGGCCGGGTGTATTTGCCCGAAGAAGATCTTGCCAGGTTCAAGCTCTCGTACGCCGATATTCTCGCAGCCCAGGATACCGTGCCTCTTCGGCCTGTCCTTGCTTTTGAGGCCGACCGCGCCCGCGAATATTACCGCGCTGGCGACGAACTGCTGTCGTATATCTCTGAAGACAGCCAACCCGCCCTCTACGTGCTGGTAAACATCTATCGCAAGCTTCTGGAGAAAATGGCTGATTGCCACTACGACGTTTTTACCGCTAAAGTGAGCCTCACCGTCAGCGAAAAACTCCGCGTCCTCGGCCAGGGCTTCTGGCAGCGCATCACATGAAGACTCATCCGAGCCCAACGGCACCGAAAGAAAACCTGGTCATCCCGAGCGTGCCTGCGGGGCAGGTGAGGAACCCGCCGTCGCATGCGGCGCCCATGCACTCGACGCGTCGCAGTTTCTAATGAACGACAAAGCCACAGAACGCTCAGTCGCCATTGCCGGCGGCGGTCTCGCCGGATTGGCCGCCGCCTGCGCGCTCGCCGATTCCGGCCTGCGCGTCACGCTGTTCGAACGGCGGCCCTACCTGGGCGGGCGCGCATCCTCTTACGAACATCCTGGTACTGGCGAGGTCGTGGACAACTGCCAGCATGTTCTCTTTCGTGTCTGCACCAATCTCATCGAGTTCTATCGCCGCATCCGCGTGGAAGACAAAATCCGCTGGTATGAAGACATGACTTTCGTCGAACCCGGCGGCCGTTCCACAATCATGCACGCCTCCGCTTTGCCGGCACCACTTCACACCGCTCCATCTTTCCTGCGCTTTCCATTCCTCCAAGGAAAAGACAAGATCGCGATTTCCCGCGCGATCGCCGCCCTTACTCTGGGCGCGCAACTCGAAAGCGGAAGGTCTTTTCTCGATTGGTGCCATGATCATCACCAGACCGAATCTGCTATCCAGCTTTTCTGGAAGCCGATCCTGGTCAGTGCGCTCAGTGAAGAACTCGATCTCATCTCCGTTCCCTACGCAGCGCAAGTTGTTCGTGAATCAATGAAGACCCCTGCCGCCCGTCACATGGGTGTCCCCGCCATCCCGCTCACGGATCTCTACAACCAAGCCGGAGACTACATCCGCGCCCGAGGAGGGAATATTCACTTCCGCTCCTCGCTCAAGACATTTTGTCCTGCGGACTCCGAAGTAAGAATCTGCGTTTCCGATAAAGATTCGGGAGGCGACGAAGGGCACACCTTTGACCTTCTCATCCTCGCCCTGCCATTCAATGCTCTAGATTCGGTGCTCCCGCAAATTCCAGCGGCCGAGCCGCTGCGCGAAAAACTCAGGCACTTCGAGTCCTGCCCCATCACCGGCATTCACCTTTGGTTCGATCGTCAGATCACTGATCTCGACCATGCCGTCCTGCTCGACCGTACCATCCAATGGATGTTCCATAAATCCCGGTTGCTCATTACACGGGACGCAACAGCGCCAACCGGTAGTTACGTCGAACTGGTGGTCAGCGCCTCCAAGACCCTCGTCGACAAATCGCGCGCTGAAATCGTAGACCTCGCTCTAAGAGAAGTTCGCGAATTCTTCCCCGCGGCTCGCGATGCGACGCTCGTCAAGTCCGCCGTGATCAAGGAAGTTCACGCTACCTACTCGCCGCGCCCCGGCATTGACGCCTACCGCCCACCCCAAGCTACGGTTTGGCCCCGCGTCTTTCTCGCCGGTGATTGGACTGCCACCGGATGGCCTGCCACCATGGAAGGTGCCGTCCGCAGTGGCTATCTCGTCGCCGAAGCGTTGCTTCGTGCCTGTGGAACTCGGAAGAAAATCCTGGTACCTGATCTCCCTGCGTCTGGGTTTATGCGTTTGTTCTCCTAGAATTACTTCGACCGAACAGGCGAGAGGCATCGAACCAGCTGGTTAATTTCAGCCGCATTGGTTGATTTCAGCCACCACTAACTTCTGCACTCTCAGCAACATAGCTAGGCATCGTGAGGAGATCCTGCAACATCCAATCATTAGCGAACGAAGAATTGGAGCTGAGTAACAACGGAGTTGGTAGGAGGACGATTTTATGAAGCTGTTAAAACTAAATGGACTAGCAAGCTTATTTGTCGCTTCGCTTTTATCGCTGCCCGCATGGGCAAGTAATAACGCGAGTTCGGCGGTGCCGGGAACAGTCAATTATGTGGAGGGTCAGGCCTTTGTCGCCAACCAGCCGCTGGATAAGAATTCGATTGGGAAAACCACACTTGCGGTCGGCCAGTCGCTGAATACAGATACCGGAAAAGCGGAGCTTCTATTAACCCCCGGCGTGTTTCTTCGTCAGGGAGACCACAGTTCAGTGAGGATGGATGCGTCCGCGCTCGAGGACACACAAGTGACGGTCGTCCAGGGCCACGTGATGGTTGAGGTCGATCAAATCTATCCGCAGAACGATCTTCGCGTAGTCGAAGGCAATGCCACGGCCAGACTGATGAAGCCGGGTCTCTACGACTTTGACTTGCAGCAGAACCAGATGCGTGTCTTCGACGGTGAGGCCTTGGTGAATGTGGGCGATCACCAGATGAAGCTGAAGGCGGATCACGAATTTGCCGTCACCGAGGGTGCCTTGTACAAGACGGCGAAGTTCGATAAAAAGGCCGAGAACGGTGACGACCTTTATCGCTGGAGCAGCTTGCGATCCGACTATGAGGCGGAAGCCAACGTGGACGGAGCCCGCATTGTAGTCGCTAACGGCTGGGGCCCATACTGGGGCGCTGGTTTCTCGAACGCTGGCTGGGGTCCGGGTTGGGGCTGGGGAGGCTGGTATTGGGATCCCTGGTTCTCCGCCTATACCTTCATGCCAGTGGGTGGAATTTTCTACAGCCCCTTCGGTTGGGGGTTCTATTCACCCGGCCTGGTGTATCGGGCGCCGTTTTACGGTGGGCATTTCTACCACACCTTTAATGCGGCCAATGTTCGGGCGTGGGGGCCTGGTGAGCACTATGCGACCAGCAGCCACTACGCTCATGGGGTTTACACCGGAGCAGGGGCAGATCGCGGAGCCTTCCACTCTGGCGCTATGATGGCTTCTCGCGGCGGGTTTGGCGGCGGCTTTCACGGCGGCGAAGGTGGTGGATTCCACGGTGGAGGCGGATTCGGCGGTGGTCACGCCGGAGGCCGGTAAGTCCTAAGGTTTAACGTACTGAACACTGAAAGCGGGGCGCGAGAGCGCTCCGCTTTTCTGCCTGCGAATATTGTGCAGCCAAGCTTCCAAACCCTCCGGAGCGCATCTTAAACAGCTAGAGAGCACTGTTCTAATTTTTCAAAGCCGCACGGGAAAGTACTAGGTACTAACGACGGCTAGGAGGTTTTATGAAACGATCCAGCCTCCAACTTCGCTGGTTCATGTCGATTTTCTGTCTAGTCGTATCAGCATTCTTTAGCCATAGTCTTGAGGCAGCGACGGACTCCCAAAGTCCTCCAGTTCACATGGTGGTCACGGTAGAAGCTCTTCATGGTTCAGAAGTACCAGAAGTCGGCCGTCGGGATGTAATGGTGTTGGAGAAACGTAACCGCGACCAGGTGACGGACTGGGTCCCTGCGCAAGGAGACAATGCAGCTCTCGAGCTTTTTATTCTGATGGACGATTCGTCCAATATGAGCCTGGGCACGCAATTGGACGATCTGCGGAAGTTTATCGATTCGCAGCCTGCATCCACCAAGATCGGCGTGGCTTATATGCAGAATGGCATGGCAAAGATGCAACAGAACCTGACCGCCGATCATGCCCTTGCGGCGAAGGCCTTGCGACTGCCCGCGGGACTTCCCGGAATCAATGGCAGTCCTTATTTCTCCCTGAGCGATTTGGTCAAGCGCTGGCCGGAAACCGCGGCGCGCCGAGAAGTGCTCATGGTGTCTGACGGAATCGATCGCTACTACGGACAGGCCGATCTGCAAGACCCGTATCTAAACGCCGCGATCGACGATGCCCAACGGGCCAATATCGTCGTGTACGCGATCTACACGCCCGGAGCAGGGCACTACGGTCACGACTACTGGCAATCCTACTGGGGGCAAATTTATCTTTCCAAGCTGGCCGACGAAACCGGCGGAGAAGGCTATTACATCGGATTTCAGGGGCCACCGGTCAGCTTCGCTCCGTATCTCAAACAGATGGACGGTAGTCTGTCCCATCAATACTTACTAACCTTCATCCCGCGACCGCAGAAGAAAAGCGGGTTGCAGTCCATAAAGCTCACCACGGAGGTTTCCAACGCGGAATTGGTAGGGCCGCACAAGGTTTACGTGCAGGCTGCGGCGCCGTAAGGAGTAACGTATGAGACCCCAATACGTGGTCGGCCTCTTGTGCATAGTCTTCATATTTGCCACGGGACTGTACGCTCAGAATGCAATTTCCGCGGGAACCATCCTTCCGGTTCGCTTGAATACGTCGCTGAACTCGCGAAAGGCCAGACCCGGAGAAATAATTACTGCGCGCGTCATGCAAGATATTCCACGGGGAAGCGGCGCGCGGGTCCGGGCCGGCGCGAAAGTGATCGGTCGCGTGGTCGACGTAAAAAACAGCGAGCCTCCGCAGATATCGGTGCAGTTTGACGCTCTCGTAGTTTCAGGGCGCAAGGTTCCAATCACAACCAACTTGAGGGCGCTGGCTTCGATGATGGACGTGGAAGCCGCCCAAATCCCGGCGTTTGGTCCGGATCGGGGCACGCCGCCGAACTGGCAGACGACCGAGCAGATCGGCGGGGAAGTTGTTTATCGCGGCGGAGGGCCGGTCGAAAACGGCCTCGTAACTGTCGGCGAGCCAACCGGGAACGGCATGCTCGCCTATCCCACTGGCAAAGCTGGAACGAACTGCCGCGGGCTGGTGAATGGCAGTGATCGACCGCAGGCCTTCTGGGTATTTTCCTCGGATGCCTGCGGTGTTTATGGTTTTAATGATTTGACGATCGCCCACGCCGGGCGAAGCGACCCTGCCGGAATCATTACCCTGGCTTCGAACCGTGGGCATATAAACGTGAGATCCGGCAGCGGAATGCTGTTGCGCGTGGATTGATCGGCGTCAAAAGCGGGGCAGTCCGGCGTCAAATTCTACAGGCAAAGCTGGCGCTTTGTTGTGCTCCTTTCGAGCCGACTGCGGTCTTCACCTCTTTCCCTCTCCAACATACTTTGAGGATTCCCTCTCGATACAGGATTGCCCTGATAGCTGCCGGCCAAGCGCAGTGTAGTCTTTCATCGGCAGCGAACTCTTGAGGTCGACACTTGCGTTGCGGAAGTGGGTTTAAGTGTGAGGACGTGAAGATGCTCCATCCGCGCAACTCGCAGAGGCAAATCAGTACCGAGCAAGCGAAGGATAGCGGGCAGAGGAAAAACAATGCATCGTTTTATTCGAACCCTGTTGTTCGGTTTTTTCCTGGTGTGTTTTTCCGCAATCGCGTTTGCGCAAGTTGGGGTGTCGATCACGATCGCGCCTCCTGCGCTTCCTATCTATGAACAACCCGTCTGCCCGGGCGACGGGTATATGTGGACCCCCGGCTATTGGGGTTGGGGTGATGATTTCAATGACTACTATTGGGTGCCGGGAACATGGGTGCTGGCACCAGAGCCGGGGTTTCTTTGGACTCCGCCTTACTGGGGATGGGGCGGCAGCGGCTTTGTTTTCTATAACGGATACTGGGGCCCGCACATTGGTTTCTATGGCGGCATCAATTACGGCTTCGGTTATTTTGGTGTTGGATTCGAGGGCGGCCGCTGGGAAGGCGATCACTTCTTCTACAACCGCGCCGTTGTCAATGTAAACGTTACCGACATTCATAACGTTTACGAAACCCGAATCACCAACACCAATGTCACCCACGTAAGCTATAACGGCGGCAACGGCGGAATAACGGCTCGACCGACTCCGGAAGAAGAGGCCGCGGCACACGACAGGCACGCGGGACCCGTGCCTGCGCAGACTCAACACGTTCAGGAGGCGCGGTCGAACACGCAGTTGCGCGCTTCAGCGAACCAGGGCAGGCCACCAATTGCCGCCACAGCCAAGCCCGGAGAATTCAGTGGCAGCGGCGTCGTAAGGGCGAGCGATGCCGGCGGCCACTACGCTCCTGCCGCCGATCGTGGCGAAAACGGGGCCAGACCCGGATCAACCCCGGCCACCCATGTTCGCGATCTTCCTCCATCGCAACGGCCGGCTGCGCCAAATACGGGCAACGCCAAACTCGACGCGAAGTACCAGAAACAGCAAAGCAAGCAATACGCCAAGCAGCAGAAAGAGCGGGATAAATTGCAAATGCAACAAGACAAGGAAGACGCCAGAGTCACGAAACAAAATAACGCAGCGGCGAAGCAGCAGGTAGAACAGCGGCACCAGCAGCAGACGCAGCAAATGCAGCAAAGGCACCAGCAACAAACTCAACAAATGCAGCAACGGATGGCACCCGCACCCAGGTCGGACAGCCATCCGCGTTGAAGAGGCCGGGCTTAATGGCGAAGTTAAGGACTTTCAAACGCGGCTCAAATCGGGGGATACAGTGAGAACCATACTACTGATTGTTTTGATTTTGTTGCTTCTCGGAGCATTGCCTACGTGGCCCTACAGCACCGGCTGGGGATACTACCCGAGCGGAGGCTTAGGCTTAGTGTTGCTGGTTGTAGTAATCCTGGCAGTTATGGGCCGCCTATAGATAGCCCAGAGGGCTGGAATAGAACAAACAAACTTAAGGATGCAGATGGTCAAGCGCACTAAGACTAAGAATGAACCGTTGCTCAACCGGTTGGCTCGGCGTGTAGGCCGAGCCGCTGGCCGTATTGCCAGCGTCACTCAGAGCCTCTCCTCGAACGAACCTCCTGTCTCGGAACGAAATGAGACACCTCCAAAGAAGGCGAAGTCGAAGCGCCTATCGACGTCAAAGCGGAAGGCGAGCAAAAAGCAGGGATCTGTGAACCCGCGCTCCAAGCGAACAAAGCCCGAATGATAGCCACAACTAGGGTTCGTTTGTTCTGCCGGGATCTCGCCAGCGCCGGTCAGAAAAAAACCTGATCCTCATATGCTGAAGATCCGCGTCTGGCGCGGCTTACGGCGTGCTAAGGTCATTGTATTGTTCTCGTTCACGCGCGCCGGGCGGCGAGGTCCGGGGGGACTTCGAAACCGTGCTGATTTGCGCCAAGCCGATTTGCCCGGCGCGCGTTTGTTGTCCGCATGTCTGCCAGGTTCTTCCAGGTAACTTTGGCAAGCCCAGTCAGTTTACCTGGTCAGCGTGAGCGGCAGTGGCTGGTCATAAGGCTGAATGATCACGCTCACACTTCGCCGCTGGTTGAACGCATCCAGGTTTACCGGAAAGCTCACAATGATAGTGCGCCTGGCTTCCTGCCCCGGTTGAAGTTTATCCTCGGGAACCATCGGCGGCTGGGCATTTTCCTTCAAGGAAGGGAACGCCTGGTAGTATCGGTCGAAATCGATTGCGGAAACCGCATCCACCGTATTCTCTCCCGCTGCCGTCACCAGCTTGCCTTGGATGTCGTGAACCCACAGCGGCTTTTCGCCGGAGTTGTGAACGGTGAAGGTGAGCGCAACCAGCGAAGCATCCTGGCCAGGAATCTGCACAGCCGCAATGTTGTCGATTGAACCCGAGCCTTGCGGCTTGGCTCTCTGGAAGAAAGCTACGATCCCTGCGACGATTAATACTCCAGCCAATGTAATTAGCAAGATCTTGACCGGAGGCAGATTGCGCTTGGCGGTGCCGAACTCGTCGCCAATGCGAATGGTGGGGCCGTGTTGCGATGCGGGAACTGCGGCGACAGGTAACGCAGGACTCTGGGAGTCGGCGGGAGTTTGCGGTGCGTTGGGAACATTCTCAGGCATACATGTCTAATTTCCGTTTCATCAGATGCACCGGGCCGGATCAAACGACGACATTTTTGACCCACCGCCGCGGGCTGGCACGTGCGGGTAAAGTTGGGTATCCCATATAGAAAAGAAAAGTGGGTTGCCACGAAGCATCGCCTGTGACCTCGGCAATCAACGCGGCCCGGGTCGCAGGGCGGCCATGAGCTTTCTCATAGTCAATCATTTCGATCGCTTCATTACAGGGCCGCCCAGCCAGACCGCGAGCTGTTGCCAGTAAATGGGCGCGCTGCCAGATTCTTCCGGCACGCAGACACTGTTCCTGATCGTAGCGGTCGCGCACGGTGATGATACCGATAAGCGGCGCGCTCAACATCAGGTTAGAGTAAGCGTTCTTCGGGCCGTGCGAGGCGCTCCAGCGCAGCATCCGCATCGGCATCATCTTGGCAAGCGCAGTAGCCAGAGGCGGCAGCCCGAAAGCATCAATCGTAAGGCCATCCCGCAGTTGTTGCACCTGACTCCATTTGATGCGAATCCAGCGGTCGCTGCCACGCACCACGGCGGGATCGGAGTAAATTTCGGAGTTCGCGGCGGAGCTGATGGCAACGATTTTCTTTCGATCAGTTTCTGCCTGGAAGGAAAAAATCTTTACATTGGGCTCGTCGGCGACCAGTCGAGTCAGGGTCTCGATGAATTCAAACGGCAAAGGTTTCTGCGGGGAATAGGGAGCGCGGTTGGTGTGGCGATGCGGGATCGCGTCGTATAACTCACTCTCCTGGCGGATCCCGGGTTGTAGATCCACCCGCGCCAGCGGCTTCGGAGTTTGATCGCTTAGGAG
Source organism: uncultured Acidobacteriaceae bacterium (assembly GCA_963833875.1). Lineage (GTDB taxonomy): Bacteria > Acidobacteriota > Terriglobia > Terriglobales > Acidobacteriaceae > Sulfotelmatobacter. The sequence continues at coordinate 2,229,207 of CAWHZM010000004.1, read as the reverse complement.
GTTGCCCGGCAGAAATGTGATCGCAGCTTGATAGCCTTGGGCACTCGCAGCCAGCATCAGGTTTTCCAGGGCGCAGCCCACGCCAATGTGTTCTTCCCGCAGATAAGGATCGAGCGGCCCGACATTCCTCGTGGTATCGATGTACAACTCGACGGAGGAATTTGAAACCTTGAAGAGCCAGGGCTGAGTGTTATGCGGGCTCGCCGCGAGGATAGCGGCGCGAACCAGACCGAGAACTCCGTCGGCTGAATCCGTGCGCCAATCCTTCCAGGGCTCGTAAGCCGGCCCGTCGCCTATGCTGAAGACGCCTTGATCGTAGGCGCGCAACACGCCGCCGCCTGCAACTGCAACGGTAACGACTCCCGCGCTTTTGAGGAATGATCTGCGATCCATAGAGCGCCGACTTGACCGAGCACTTACTTCTTGATTTTACTCCCCATGATTTCGACTCGAGGCGCAAGTCAATTCCAATAATGCTTCATGGCTCGCGCGAATTCTTCCACGGATAAAGTATTCAAGACATCGTTTTTGGTTAGCCACGCGCGACGTGCCTGCAGAACTCCGAAGCGAATCTTGTCGAGATGGGACGTGTGATGGGAATCCGTATTGATCACGATTTTCACGCCCCGCTGCTTTGCCTGGCGGAGATGCACGTCATTCAGGTCAAGCCGGTCCGGATAGGAATTTAATTCCATGGCAACTCTGTTCTTGGCCGCTGCGGTAAGGACAGCGTCCATATCGAATTGATAAGCATCGCGGCGAAGCTGTATGCGGCCCGTCGGATGGCCAATGAGAGAAACATTCGGATTGCTGATCGCCTTCAGGAAACGCTCCGTCATCTTCGCGGGTTCCTGGTTGAAGGCGGAGTGAACGCTGGCGATAACAATATCCATTTGGGCGAGAACGTCGTCAGAAAGGTCGAGGTCGCCGTCGGCAAGAATGTCTACCTCGATCCCGGCAAAGATTGTAATTCCGTCGATGGTTTCATTTGCTTCGCGGATTCTCTTGATATGCGCAACCGCGCGGGCATCATCCAGGCCATTCGCAAATGCCAGATTCTTCGAGTGGTCCGTGATCGCCATGAATTTGTAGCCGCGCGCCTTGGCTGCCTCCGCCATTTCTTCGATAGTATTGCGGCCGTCGGTTTCGACGGTGTGCATGTGCACGTCACCCTGAAGATCGTCGAGCGTAACCAGAGCAGGTAGCGAATGCTTTTCTGCCGCATCGATCTCGCCCAGATTTTCACGCATCTCGGGAGGAATGTAATCGAGGTTGAGCTTGCCGTAAATTTCTTCTTCCGTCCTGCCTGCGACCGGCTGCTCGGTTTTGAGATCAGCCAGGCTGTATTCGTTCAGGGTGTATCCCATTTTCAGAGCGCGCTGCCGCAGGGCAACATTGTGGGCCTTCGATCCGGTGAAATATTGCATGGCCGCGCCGAAGGATTCAGGCGGGAGCAGACGCACGTCCACCTGAAGGTCATTGCGGAGACGGAAGCTGATCTTATTGTCGCCTTGGGCGATGATGTCCATCAGCGGGGGATACTGCGCGACATAATGCACGGCTTTGGCGCGATCTTCCGCGCTACAACATCCGGGGCCAGTAACAAGAATGTCGAGATCGCCCACCGTCTCGCGTCCGCGCCGCAACGATCCGGCAGGAGTGATCTTCTCGAAGCCGGAGAACTTGGCCAGATATTCGGTGAGCTTGTGAGCCTCCCCTTCGGCAGCGTCGATGAGGAACCGGCCCGAGATCCGGCGAAAATCCTCGATGGCTTTGAGCAGCTTCTGCTCGTGCTTTTCGCCCATACGCGGGAGTTCGCGAATCATGCCCTCGCGCGCCAACTTCTCTACTCCATCCACATCACAAACTTGATAGGCGCTCCAGATTAAAGCGATGGTCTTCGGACCTAGGCCCTGAATGCGCAATAGTTGCAACATCGATGGGTGATATTTCTTCAGCAGCTCGGCTTGCATGGTGAGACGGCCATCGCGGAAAAGCTCCTGCAGGTTCAACAGCATGCCTTTGCCGATGCCAGGAATGGCAAGAACCTTCTTGGGTTCGCCGATTAGATCCCGGATCTGCTCCGGCAGATTTTCGATGGCTTGAGCCGCGTTGCGGTAGGAACGAATGCGGAAGGAATCTGCTCCGTCTATTTCCAACAGGTCGGCCGTATCATAAAGAACCGTGGCGATGGATTTATTGTCCACGGGTAAAGCTTAAACAAGAATGAAATTCTGCGCTAGCGAGGATGCTGCGAGCAGGTATGTCCCGCCAGTAGAAATCATGTGCCTACCCTTTAACTCGCGCCGCAACAGCGAAGGTTCTTGAGTCCAGATCAGGAGGCCTTCAATACGTTGGCCGCCTGTGGGCCTTTTTGACCCTCGGTGATCTCAAACTCCACCTCGTCACCCTCCTGCAGGCTCTTGTAGCCCTCGGATGTGATCGCGCTGTAGTGAACAAAAACGTCGGGACCATCTGTTCTTCCGATGAACCCGTAGCCTTTGGCGTTATTAAACCACTTCACTGTGCCTTTCACTTTCGACTTACCCCCTTACTGTGCACGCCCTTCTAGCGGGGGATCCCTGAGACGTGACTGTAAAATAGGATGCAGCCTAAAGAAATTAGGATGGAATGATTAATGCAGTAGAGGTGGGCCAACGATTTTGCTATGTGCGCCACCGAACAAAGCTAAGTCACAATCGGCCCAAAGTCAAATTGCGACTCACGGAACTCCGTTTGCTCTTAAGTGCGCGGAAGGTACTCGTGTGCTTTCTCGAACGGCACACCGTGGGATACCTGGTAGTCAAGCCACAAGATGGAGGAGATCGTCTTGGCGTCGCGGATGGTTCCACCCAACACCATGCGAGTGGCGCTTGTCAGGGGAACGAGGCGCTTCTGAATTACTTCGTCAGCCTCGGGTTGAGCCTTTCCGCGCCGCAGGCCGGTGGCGAGAAATACAGACATAGTCTCCGCAACGAAGCCAGGGCTGGCATAAAAGTGAAGGATACGTCGCCAGTTCGCGCCTGTGTATCCTGTTTCCTCCAGAAGCTCACGACGCGCAGCGGCGAGCGGCTTTTCACCCGCATCGATTCGCCCGGCGGGAAGTTCCCAGAGGTAGCTGTTTGCCGCGTGACGGTACTGGCGTTCCAGAAGTACGCGCGGACTGGATTGTGAATCATCCACCGCCAGAATTACAACCGATCCGGTGTGATGGATCACGTCCCGCCTTGCCCGGATTCCGCCTGGCTCTTGCACTTCATCCGTCGTTACCCAGAACACCGGCCCGCGATACACCGTGCGGGAAGAAATTACTCGCGCTTTGTCTGCACTCTTTCGGCGGATTCGTACGCTCTTAGCTTTCTTACGCTTGGCCATCTTTACAATATAAAGCACGCGTCCTGGTCTGCTATTCTGCCCGCTCATGCGTAGAAAGCGCAGAGCACGCGTTGGCTCTCATAAACCAATCAGAAAACTGCGGATCGCATTGGTCGGGGCAGGGAATTGGTCGAGCGTACTGGCTGCATCCTTGCAAGATGCAGGGTATGCGATCGATCTGCTTGTGACCAGAGACCGCGCGGACTCGCGAAGACGATCGAATACTCTGGCTAGGAAGTTGCACGCCTCGACCGTAGTTTTCTCTCAAGCACAGGTCCATTCCGATGTGGTCTGGTTCTGTGTCCCGGACGGTGCAATTTCGAGCGCAGCGGCAAGGCTGCCCCGGTCGATCGAGTGGACAGGTAAAATAGCGCTGCACTCCAGTGGCGCGCTCACCAGTGACGAACTCGGAGCGCTGCGCCGGCGCGGGGCCGCGGTCGCCTCTGTGCACCCGCTGATGACGTTTGTGCAGCGATCCGCTGCAGGTCACGACCTCCCTTCGTTGGAAGGAGTTCCCTTCGCCGTCGAAGGCGACCGGGAGGCAGTCCGTGTCGCACGGCAAATCGTCTCGAATTTGGGTGGAAGTCCTTTCATCATTCGTAAGCGCGATAAGCCTCTCTATCACGCATGGGGAATGTTTCTTTCTCCACTGCTAACCGCGTTGCTGGCGGCAAGTGAGAACGTGGCCGTTGCTGCCGGAATACAGCGAAGCACAGCGCGAAAGCGCATGCTGCCCATCGTTCGGCAAACCCTGGTGAACTATGCTGCCGCGGGACCTTCGGGATCGTTCAGCGGACCTCTCGCCCGGGGAGATGTGGAGACGGTTGAGAAGCATTTAAAGGTTTTGCAGCGAGTGCCCGGAGCGACCGAGATTTATTTAGCGCTCGCGAAGGCCGCACTCCGGAATTTGCCCGCCAGGAACCGCCGCCAACTGAACCAGATATTGAGGAGATGAAGCGATTGCCAGCGTCGACTCCTAACCCTCATCGCGTTGAAAAAATATGACCCAATTTTTCCTTCTTGGTCTTTAAGTAGTCTTCGGCCTGCGGACTGGCGTCCACTTCGCAGGGCACACGCTCGATAACCTTGATGCCGGCGCGTTCCAGAGCCTTTACCTTCTCAGGGTTGTTTGAAAGCAGCCGCACGCTGTCGACTCCAAGGGCCTTCAGGATTTCCCCCGGCAGCGTAAAGTCGCGAAGGTCGGCTTCAAAACCCAGGCGCTCATTTGCCTCGACCGTATCCAAACCCGAATCCTGCAATTCATAAGCCTGCAACTTTGCCATCAGGCCAATGCCGCGGCCTTCCTGCTGCTCATAAATAAGAATTCCCGCACCCGCGTCGCGAATCATGTCGAGCGCCATCTCCAGTTGCTGGCCGCAATCACAGCGCAACGAATGAAAAACGTCCCCCGTCAGGCATTGTGAATGCACGCGCACCAATGGCGCAGCGGCATGAACATCGCCCATGACAATAGCAACCGCTTCTTCCACTGGCCGGTTGCCGTCAACGCCAGAGTGGCTACGGAAGCCGTAGATACGAAACTTGCCCCAACGGGTAGGAAAATCGGCGGATGCTATTTGCTGAATCGAACTTTTCTGCACACTTTGATTATAGCGGCTCATCGTCGGCAGGGGATGGCGGCAGGCATTATCCCCTGGCGCGGAAGTGAAAGACAGCATCCTGCTTGGACGCGATGGCTACCCCGTTTCTTGTCGCCGGCTGAAAGCGCCAGTTTCTCAGCGCGGCCAGAAACTTCTCATCCAGGTTCGGCCCCATGCTACGTAGAACAGTTTTATTCACGATCTCCCCGCGGTCATCAATCGTAATCTCCACCACCACATTGCCTTCAGACTCTGGCAGTTCCCACGGATATACGACGGGATCAGCCGTATAAACGGGCAAAGCCGGACGAATCTCGTTGCCGTACACAGGTCCTCCCGGCAAAGAGCCGTAAATCTGTCCCGCGGGCGCTCCGCGGCCTTGATTCGAGAGCATGGTTGTCTGTGTCTCATCTTCGGCCGGACTTGGGATGCGAGGGCTCGTGGGCTGAGCCAGTCTGGCGGTCGCAGCATCGTGCTTGAGAATTAATTTCTGCTGGCTCAAGCGCTGATGCCGGTAAACCTCGCGAGCATGATCGGAGGAACTGGTGGCGCTGTCGTCCGGTGATTCGGTCGGGAAATAAAGCGTTGTTACCACATTGCCGTTGCGCCCTAACGCAACCGAGCTGGGATTCAGCAGTTCGGGCTCAGGACGATGTAACAGCCAGACCAACAGCAGCCCGTGCAACGCGAGCGAGACGCCCCGAGCTCGGCGCTGGACGGCAGATTTCGAACTCAGTTCTGCAAACATAACCAAGACCGGAAGTAGCGGCGACTCTCCGTGATTTTAGACGCTGCATGATTTTAGACGAGCGACGGCGTGATTCGTCAAGCACCATCGGTGCGAAGGATGGTGCGTACGAAAGAACGCTGATAAAATAGTACCGTCGCAGGTAATTGGCGAAAAATCCATCCCGATACGGGGCTATAGCTCAGCTGGGAGAGCGCGTCGTTCGCAACGACGAGGCCGTCGGTTCGATCCCGACTAGCTCCACCAAACTTCACTTGCAGCCTTGGCCGGCAGAGCGCAATAACTGACATAACGGGTGCACACTAAATCCGCCACCTTCCGCTTTTCAGATAACCTCGAAAGAGGCACTCGCCTCTAAGAATCCAGATCGAAAGTTTCCAGCTTCGGCGCCAGGCTGGGCGTATAATCCGCATAAGAGTCGGTCCCCAAGGAGTTCCCCATGCAGCCTCGTCGATTGGCAATTGCAATAGTGACGGTTATGTTCGGCGCGGGCCTGTCGGTCTCGGCCCAAAACCAGCCCAGTCAGAGCCCTACTCAAAATCCCGGCCAGAATCCAGGGCAATCCCAACCGCAGACTCAGCAAGCTCCGGTTCCCACTTCCGATCCCAACGCCGGGCAGCCAAAAGCTGGAGATGTGCAGAACGCTCCCGCGCAGCCTGCCGCCAATCTGCCGACGCAGGACGATAGTCAGATCAAGCACGATGGCAGCAAGACAGACGTCGATGCGGTAGGGAACCGAAACGTGGGCTGCGGCCGCGGCGTCGGCAACTGGTACAGCATTGAAAGGCAAGTTGCCATGGGCCGCGGGTACGCGCAGCAGATCGAGTCACAAGTGAAATTGGTCAACGATCCGGTAATCACAGAATACGTCAACCGAATCGGCCAGAACCTGGTGCGGAACTCCGACGCACAGGTCCCGTTCACGATTAAAGTAATCGACTCCGATGTAGTGAACGCCATGGCGCTGCCTGGCGGCTTCTTTTACGTTAACTCAGGTTTGATTTTAGCTGCCGATGAGGAAGCCGAGATGGCAGGCGTAATGGCTCACGAAATCGCGCACGTAGCTGCCTGCCACCTGGCACGAGAACAGACCCGCGGCACGCTGATGCAGCTTGCAACCATCCCTCTGATTTTTATCGGGGGAGGCATCGGCTATGGGGCCTACGAAGCGGCTGGTCCGGCAGCCATGTTGGGTTTTCTGAAATTCTCCCGCGGATTTGAAGCGGAAGCCGACTACCTTGGAGTGGAGTATATGTACCGCGCCGGGTACGATCCTTCGGCGTTTGTTTCGTTCTTTGAAAAAATCCAGGCCATGGAAAAAAAGAAGCCTGGGACCTTAGCCAAGACCTTCGATACCCATCCGCAGACTCCGGATCGAATCGAGAAGACGCAAGAGGAGATTGCGAAGATATTGCCGGCGAAGCAAGAGTATATCGTCACTACATCCGAATTCGACGATGTAAAAGCCCGGCTGGCGTCAATTGAGAACAAGCACAAAGTGCTCGACAAGAAAGATGAAAACAAGCCCAGCTTGCGGCGAGCTTCCACGAACAATGGCGACAGCACAAACGGAAGCGGTCAAAGCAGCGATGATGATCGTCCGACGTTAAAACGGCGCGACGATTCTTCGAACTGAGCCGGCGCAAGTCTCCGGAGGAATTCCAGGCCAGCGCACCGGCTCAGGGAATCGCAATGCCGCCAGTATCGAGTTAAGCTGGTTGTTTGCTGGCGAGAGAAGCTACGTACTCCCGCTTCTCCGCGGTTGAGTGGATGACTTTCATTTCCTGCCAGTCGTAGGGAAATTCGCTGCCACACTCGAGACAGACCACGTAAGTCCCTGTAAGCGTCCCAGCTTGAGGCCGGGCCGTTCCGCGAACCGTAACCGGAAAACTATAACGAGCGTGGCGACAGCCGAACATCGCGTCAAATAACTTTGCCATCATGGAACACCTTCCACACCTGGGGTAGCCCTAGGTTGCAATTAGGGTGCGGCCCCCTGCCACCTACATTCGCACCTGTAGGGTTAGATTCATCTCATACAGGAATGGTTTCGCAACCAGACTAGGAAGCTATCGGAGGAAACTCAGAAAAAGTTAAATGATTGAGCAACAGGGAGTTGTGAATTCCCAAGATGGGAACGCCGCCACAAATTCTAAACCCGAAAGGCGATGCTAACTCAGGTTCAACGCTTTTCTGATGGTGCCGCGCTCTTTTTGAATTTTCTCTTGTAACAGAGTGATGCTATAAATCAGCTGCTCCGGTCGCGGAGGACAACCGGGGACGTAAATGTCCACAGGGATCACCTGGTTCACGCTTTGCACCAGCGCATAATTATTGAACACGCCCCCTGAGGTTGCGCACGCACCCATCGATATCACCCACTTGGGCTCCGGCATCTGCTCCCACAATTGCCGAATCACCGGCGCCATTTTGTTTGAGACGCGCCCGGCGATGATCATCAGATCGCTCTGCCGTGGCGATGGCCGAAATACCTCCGCCCCAAAGCGCGCAATATCGAATCGCGATGCACCCATCGACATCATCTCGATCGCGCAGCAAGCCAGACCGAATGTCATGGGCCAGATCGATCCCTTGCGCATCCAGTTCACCGCCGAATCCAGCGTGGTGAGCACAACGCCCTCAGGCGTGGGATTGCCGAAGGTCAAATCCTTAACGACCTTCTTGCCATCTTCAAAATCGACGTAGGGGCCAAAATTTAATTCGGGAGCCATGCTTTGATTTTAAACTACTCCCACAGAAAAGACCTTCGCTGGTCTTGACAATCCGATTCTTTGTTGTAATCTGCTTGCGTCTTCCCCTTCCAGCAGTATGGGCCCCGTCTAATCGACGGCAATGCCGCATCTGAACCAGGGATGCAGCCGCGCTATGCTCCACGTCCCACGCCCGCAATTTGTTTGAAGGAGACTTTTATGAATCCACTCCGATCGTTTTCCACCGGCATCGGCGCTCGCCAGCGCAAGAGCCACGTTCCTCCCGTTCCCGCCGCCAATTTCCCGGTTCAGGCTTCGCGTGCTGCTACGGCGGTTCAGCTTCCGAGTTATCCCTTTCAGCCCCTCCCCACGCCCAATGGGCCTGCGCCATATCGATATGATCTCTCGCAGTTGCTCCCGGCAGCGGATATTGCAAGCATTAAGACAGCAGGCGTAATGGTCTTCCACGCTGTCGGCGACACCGGCGACTACCGCGACTCGGGTCAACAGGATTTAGTCGCCGAGATCATGACCCAAGATGTTCAGAATTCACCCGACGCCAAGCAACCCGCCTTCTACTATCACCTCGGCGATGTGATCTACTTTGCCGGCGACATCGATAGGTACGGGGCTTACTTCTACGAAACCTACAAAGATTATCCGGCCTTTATCGTGGCCATCGCCGGCAACCACGACTGCCAGCCCGACGATCCGCAAGACGGCCCAGTCGATCCAACCAAAGTGCCGCTCGATGGCTGGGTGCAGAACTTTATGTCGAAGGATCCCACCCGGCCCGGCTCATTCAAGACCGGGGCGAGCCGAACTCAGATGGATCTCCCGAATGTCTACTGGACGTTCACCACGCCCTTCGCAACCTTAATTGGCCTGTTTTCCAACGTCGGTGAAACCGAAGCGGAGATTCACCAGGATCAAATCGATTGGTTTCAAGGCGAGCTGAAGGCGGCCGATCCCAGCCTCGCCCTGATCGTAACCATTCATCATCCTCCATTCTCCGGCGATGACGAGCACTCCGGCAGCAGCGTCGCCGATCAGATTCTCTCCAGCAGTTTTAAAGCGACAGGACGTTATCCCAATCTTATTTTGTCGGGCCACGTTCATAACTATCAGCGTTTCACCAACGTCGTGAAGGGTCCCAAAGGGCAGCTTGCCATCCCCTACATAGTGGCGGGCTCCGGCGGTTACACAAAGTTAGGGACGCTCCACACGGTAAATGGTGCTCCGCCCAAGGTTCCATTGGCGCTTCCCAATGGCCTCACGCTCGAACAGTACGATCAAAAGAATTTCGGCTTTCTTCGTTTGGAAGTGAGCAAAACGCAGATTGTAGGAACCTATAGCTCAGCTCCGTACGTGACCGGGACTACTCCCAGCGCGACTGCGATCGACAGTTTTGTAATCGACCTTGCGAGGAACACCGTAACCACCAGTGGATCGGGCGCGGGCTCGAGTAGTGGAGGCAAGCCAGTAAAAGGCGGGAAACCAACCAAGCCAAAACCAACCCTGCCTCCGAAAAAGAAGAGGCGATAAAGCAGGCGCGCGGATCAGTGGCTGGCGACAACAAGCGCTAGCCACTGACTACAGGCCGCGCCATCGGAATCTACCTAAACGCTCAACACAACCTTCCCAAACATCTGGCTGTTGGCTAGATACTTGTGTGCCTCGCGTACTTCGCTGAGCGGGAACACGCGGTCGACAACGGGCTTTAAGTGCCCGGCGAATACATGCCGAAGCACTTCATGGAATTCGCTCATAGTGCCCATGTAAGAACCAAGAAGAGTCAGTTGACGCGCGAACAAATGCCGCAGGTCGATCCCCACATTCGGCCCGGTGGTCGCGCCGCAAGTCACCAGCGTCCCGCCGCTCTTGAGCGACTTCACACTTTCATCCCAGGTCGCCGCGCCCACGTGCTCCACCACGATATCGACGCCTTCTTTATTTGTGATCTTCCGGACCTCTTCTGAAATTTTCTGTTGGTAGTGATTGATGCCGTAATCCGCGCCCAGTTCTTTGGCCTTGGCAAGCTTGGCCTCGTTGCCCGCGGTGCTAATCACTCGGCAGTGGAAAAATTTGGCAATCTGAATCGCGGCGATTCCAACTCCCGAGCCCGCCCCGAGAACCAGCACCGTTTGCCCGGGACGGACCCCGGCGCGGCCCAGCATGTGCCATGCAGTCACAAACACCAGCGGCACGCTCGCGGCCTGAATGAAATCGAGCGAGTCGGGAATCGGAATCACATTCGCCGCGGGTACGGCAATCAACTCGCAATTTCCTCCATCCACTGCATTGCCCAGCACAGTGAACGCACGACACTGATTCTGAGCTCCCGACAAGCACTTTTCGCACTGCCCACAAAAATGCATGGGAGCGATCAACACGCGCTGCCCCACTTTCAATCCGTTGACGTACTCTCCCACTTCAACAATTTCGCCGGCGATATCGCTCCCAAGAATGTGCGGCAGCTTCACTCCCGGCAGCCCTTGCCGCACCCACAAATCAAGATGATTCAGCGCGCAAGCCCGCACTCGAATCAGCACCTGATCTTTGCGTAGCTGCGGATCGGCTACATCTTCATATTGCAAAACTTCCGGACCACCGAACCGATGAATGCGGACTGCTTTCATTGAGACTCTCCGTCTAGTAGTGTTTGGCACCAAGCATACATTCTCTAACGATTGACATCGCTGCTCGGTGCCGCAAACGCGGCGAAGGTTTGACGGATCAGTTTGATCATCTGGAAAGGCCTCAACCCCGGAAGTGATGGCCAGGCCTCTCGGCTTTTCCCTGATTGACTCCCGCTGTTTACCGATTGATAATCAAATCTGGAAGTTAGTTCGGATCGTTAGTTGTTCAGATCGATGGATATTTACGAGCAAATCGTTCAACTGCGCCGCGAGGGACGTCGCGGCGCCGTGGCTACGATCGTGAACGTTCGTGGATCGATTCCTTCCTTTCGCACGGCGAAGATGTTGGTGCGTGACGATGGTTCGATCGTCGGAACCATCGGCGGCGGTTGTGTGGAGGCTGACGTCTGGCAGGCCGCCCGCGAAGTGATGGAATCGGAGAAGCCACGGACCATGACGTTCGATCTTAACCAGGACCCAAAATACGATACAGGACTGGTTTGCGGCGGTACTCTTGAAGTATTCGTTGAACCTATTCTGCCTCCGGCAATTCTTTATGTTTTCGGCGCGGGTCACGTCGCCATGAATCTTTGTCAGGTAGCCTCCACCGCCGGATTTGAGGTCATCGTCACCGATGACCGCACCTCTTACGCCAGCAAAGAGCGCTTTCCCGCCGCCCGCGAGCTTCATGCGCTGGACTTTGACGAGGCGATGCAGAAACTCGATCCGAATGAGGCTTCTTACATTGTCATCGTGACCCGCGGCCATCGCGATGACATGCGAATCCTACGCTGGGCGGTACAAACCCGCGCTCGCTATGTCGGCATGATCGGCTCCAAACGCAAAGTCATCGGAATCTTCAAAACGCTTACCGAAGAAGGCTTTCGAGCCGCCCTCTTCGATCGTGTCCGCGCACCCATCGGGCTGGATATCGGCGCCGTGACTCCGGAAGAAATCGCGGTCGCTATCACCGCCGAACTCATCGCCACGCGTCGCCACGCCGGTGACAAGTTGCCGCATATGTCGTGGTTCCAGGAGTCAGTCAGCCCGGACTAAGTGGCTGGAATCTGGCGACCACCAATCACCGCCCACTGGCCACTGATTTCCTGCTATCTTCGCTGCATGATCCGTGCTTCCACCTTTGGAGGAGTCATCCTTGCCGCTGGCGAATCTTCGCGCATGGGAACGGATAAGGCGCTTTTGCCGTGGCCGCCTTTGAAAGCCGGAAGAGCGTTGTCCAGCGACACATTTCTTTCCGCTGCCATTCGTTCCTTGCTCTCAGCGTGCGATTTTGTCGTCGTGGTTGTAGGTAAGAACCAGAAGACCTTGACTCCGGTTATCTATTCGCAAGGAGCATCGATGGCGGTTAATCCCGATCCTGAACGCGGCCAGTTCAGTTCTTTGCAAGTCGGCATTCGGGAAGTGCTCGACCGCGGCCGGGATGCCGCTATGATCACGCTGGTCGATCGGCCTCCGGTTGGACCCGGCACCTTGAACCTATTGCACGATGCTTTCGAATCCTCAGAACCGCAAACCTGGGCTGTCGTTCCGGAATTCTCCGGCAAGCATGGTCACCCTTACCTGATCGGCCGCGAAATGATGGAAGCATTCCTTCGCGTTCCCGCAACTTCAACCGCCCGCGAGGTCGAGCGCGCCAACCTGTCTCATTTAAAGTACGTCAAGGTGGATGATCCCTTCGTCGCCTTGAACATCAATACGCCCGAGGATTACACAGACCTCGCCGCGCAACTCGCACTCGCGGTAAAGAACAGCTGACGGTTTTGCTGAGAGCATGAGGTGCAGCGGCGGGACTCTTTCAGATTGCGCCGCCTCCCCCACGCAGGTTATTGTCGATAAATGCCAGCTGCCCAGTCGCAAACCTTCCATTCCCTCACAAATCAATTTCTCGATTCAGTCCTCGCCCTTGAACCACGCGCTGTAGCCTTCGATTGCGACGGAACTCTGTGGTCGGGCGATGCGGGTGAGCGCTTCTTCGATTGGACCCTGCGCACGGACGGAAGTTCTCCGGATGTGCTCGGTCACGGTGTCACCAGTCAGGGCATGCGTGATCGTCACGCCGCCTACAGGCGCGGCGAGATCGACGAAGCTACTATGTGCGGGGAAATGACGACCATGTATCGCGGTATCTCGGACCAGAAGATGCTGCGGGCCGCGGAAATCTTCTTCGAGCAGTTTTTCGTAAAGCAAATATTCCCCGAGATGCGCGAATTGGTCCGCAGATTACAAGAAACAGGCGCCGAAATTTGGGCAGTGTCTTCCTCCAACGAATGGGCCATTCGTGCCGCCATGAAATATTTCGCTATACCGCCAAGCCACATACTCGCGGCCAAGGTGGAACTGGAGGGCGATATTGCCACAGATCGCCTGATTCGCGTACCTTCTGGCGCGGGTAAGACGTCGGCCCTGCGCGAGGTTGCAAAGAAGGAAATGGATGCGGCCTTCGGCAACTCTCGTTGGGACATCGAGATGCTTACCGCGGCGAAACATGCTTTTGCCGTCAATCCGAATCCCGATCTGGAAGCCTTGGCTCGAACGAATGGCTGGCAAATTTATTTTCCGGAAGGAATTCGATCCCGCAACTAAGGGTGGCTGGCTTCGCGCGTTACAATCGACCTGCCCATGTTTTCCGCACAACTTCTGGACCATTTCCAGAACCCCCGTAACGCCGGGGACCTTGCCGACGCAGATGCCAGCATTACGATCGAGAACCCAGTCTGCGGAGATATTTTGTTATTTAGCCTGAAAATAAAACAAGGGCGAATCACTCACGCAAGATTCAAGGCCAAGGGCTGCGTGGCGGCCATGGCTTGCGGCTCGGTGCTCACCGAATTAGTGGTGGGCAAGACATTGCAGCAGGCACGAAATCTGCGCCGCGAGGACTTAGATGCTGCCACCGGTGGTCTTCCCCAAGCCTCAGAACATGCCGCTCAACTTTCGCTGGATGCTCTTTCCCAGGCTTTGAGCCAACTTCTCACCTAGACGGGTACTCGCGCCTCCGCCGCGGATTGGGCAAATCCACCGCTACCAAGTAGAATGAATATTACCTTCGTGTGAGGGGATTCCGATCCGCCATCAAAATACTGCATCGTCGAGAGAATGGGAGCCATCCAAAACAAATTAGAAGGGCCTGTCAGCGATGAGTTGACTCTGGTAAGGGCCGCCAAGCAGGGCGACGACTCGGCCTTTGAGGAGTTGGTTCGCCGCTACGACCGTAACGTTTTTCGGATCGCGCAACACATCACGCAAAACCGCGAAGATGCGGAAGATGTGGTGCAGGAAGCGTTCCTGAAGGCTTACGGAAATTTGCAGAAGTTCCAGGAGCAGTCGAAGTTTTATACCTGGCTGGTGCGCATCGCCGTCAACGAAGCGTTGATGAAGTTGCGCCGTAAGAAACCAGAGCGCACGGTTTCGCTGGATGAAGACATTAAGACGGAAGATGATTCGCTTCCGCGCGAGATTGCGGATTGGAGTCCCAATCCCGAACAGCAATATACGCAGGCTGAATTGCGTGAGATTTTGGGTAAGACCATCCAGGGGCTGCCCCCGGGTTTTCGCACGGTCTTTGTACTGAGGGATGTGGAAGGGCTTTCAACCGAGGAAACCGCTGCCGCGCTGGAGTTAAGCGTGCCAGCAGTGAAATCCAGGTTGTTGCGAGCACGCTTGCAGCTTCGGGAGCGGCTTGGTCGGTACTTCCAAAAACGCGAGAATGGAGATATTAATCGTGGCGATGTTCACAGTGGAGATGGCAACCAGTGAAATGTTCTGAATTTTTGCACGAGCTGACCAATTATTTGGACGGCGTAATCGACGAAAACACCAAAGTCGAATTGGAGAATCATCTTTCCTGGTGCCATAACTGTTACGTGGTTTGCGACACCACTAAAAAGACCATCGAAATTTATCGCGACTCGCAGCTTTACGAACTCCCCGAAGATCTCCGTGGCAAGCTTCGTTCCGCCATCATGGCGAAGTGCCAGCAGCACAAGAAACGCGGACCTCAGAACGCATAGGGACTTCCGTTTTATTTACCGCTAACCCAGGGCTCTGGTATCGCATATAATGCTTACACCGCGCCTCGGGGTGTTGCATGTTTCTCTCTCGATGTAAGGCACTTCTTCCGTTCTTGCTTTTGTCTGCCCAGTTTCCTCTTCACGCGCAATCGAATGACGGGCAGCTGCGGACTTCTCTCTCGCATTCCCCTTCTTCAAATTCTCCCCAGAGTGAGCCGCAGGATCCAACCCCTCCACCCGTCTCCTCCAGCGCAGCGCGCATCGAGAAGCAAACGCGCTATAAGGTTATTCACGACTTTGAAATGCAACTCGTCTATGCGCGGACGGCTTTTCCCATGGGAAGCAAAGGGCTTGCGCTCAAAGACGGGATTGTTACGCCGCACGGAATCGAATTGCAGCAACTGCTGAACCTGTGGGGGCCTGCGGTAAAGGCCGGAGATCCAGCGCGCATTTCATTGGTTCAAATCAAAAGCGATCACATTCACTTCGAAATCAATGGCGGACCTGTCTTACGCAAGAAATGGTATCAGCGGATCGAGGTTGCCGGGGCCAATGGCCCGGTCACTCAAACTGATACCGCGCAAGATAACCCGCACGGCTCTTATGTGGATCTTTATTTTGACAAATATGTTCCGGAAATGACCGGTCCGCAGCTGCGCGTCTTACTGGGTCCAGTGCTCGACTTCCACGCCCGCAGCAAGGAGCAAGCTTACCTCGATACCGTCCCGCCGAAAGTGAAGGAAGCAATTCAGTCGCATCGCGTCCTCGTCGGAATGAATCAGGAAATGGTTCTGCACGCCAAAGGCAAACCGCCAAGAAAAGTGCGGGAACGCGACGGCGAAACCCAGTACGAAGAATGGATTTACGGCGAAGCTCCCGAGGATGTCGACTTCGTTCGCTTTGTAGGCGACGAAGTGGTTCGCGTGGAAATCATGCGGGTGAACGGCGAAAAAATTGTCCGCACCCAGAGGGAAGTCATTTTGCAGCCTGCGGAGACTGATAAGGAGGCCAAAAAAGAGCCCGAAGAACGGCCTGTAAACGCCCCCAGCCTTCGCCGTCCCGGAGAAGATTCTCAAGACGTTCCCCAGCCCGCCGGTGGCGCAACTCCGCTGCCGCCCGCGCCTCCTCCTGATCTTCCCCAGCCAAACGGGCCTGGAGAATTGGCTTCTGCGCAATGAGCCTGCGATCAATAATTTCCCGGCCGGGAAATTATTGATCTCATGGCGACTGTAGGCGACTGGTCTGCGAAGGAGAAGTCTAAAGAAACATTCGGATACTCTTTCCCGTCGACCTCGACATACGGGTAGACAAAGTAATTGAGCGGTTTTCCCTCTTGCGCCGGATTCAGTCGCAAGTCTCGTCCCATGCTGAACTGCACCCGGTTCACATCATGGGAGCCGAAAAAATAATCCCGCTTTTCTGGATGCTTCCAGGCTTCAGAAATATCCACGGGAATCCACCCTTTCCCCTCTACATAGAAATCAGACCAGCAGTGGTAGCCCGCAATTTCGCCCGAATGTTTATCGGCTGGAAGGGGAAACCCAATCTCGAAGCGGGCCGGTATCCCTTGAGAACGCGCCATGGCGATGAATAAGGAATGAAAGTCGGTGCAGTTGCCTTTTTTGGCATCACAGGCATAAAGGACGTCGCCGCGCCCCCAGCCTGTGCCGGTTTTGTCGTAACTCATAGTGGTGAAGACATAATCGTAGATAGCCCGCGCCTTATCGAGAGGATCGGTCTTGCCTTGTGTGACCTTGACCGCCAGCTCCGCAGGCAAGCCGGTCACTGGAACCAGAACATCGGGCTGCAAGTCTTGCCGTTTCTCCGTGGATGAAAGTGAAACTGCGGTAATATGGGCTGCCTTATCGCCCAGAGCCACTCGCTCATGTCGAGTGACCTCGTACTCGATGTTGAAATGCAGGTCTGGGGCCGGCGAAGCGGTCTCGGCATAATATGTCCGATTGTCATATTTCGACTCCGCGGTCGTTTTCAAACGCACGTCGCTCTTGACAGAGATGACTCTCACTTCCTGGAAGGCATCCGAGTGTGCGACCGGAATCCACACCCGCACTTTCTTTCCAGAGTTTAGATTCTTCACGGTAAATGCGTAATGAAAACTAAAGTGGCGGGAATCCTGAGCGTAAAGAGAAACGGTCAAACAGAAGAATAGAGACAGCAATAGGCAAAGCTTGCGCAGCATAAGCGGCTTCCTTTCGCACTCTCAACAGGAAGTTAAGAGAGGGAAAACTAAATTTGATTGGAAACGACACACGGGCGTCTTAGAGGGAAGACCGTCAAGTAAAGCCGCGCCCTGGGTTGCGCATGCGGAAAGGATGCAGGAGGGGCATTGATCGATGCGCTATTTTAGCAGCAGAATTCCAATCAGCGCCGGTGCCAGCACGGACTGGCTTACGGCGCTTTCATTTAGAATGCGATCGTGGCCGCTGCCATCCAATGTCGCGATCTGCGCAAAACCTACGACGGCAAAGTCGAAGCGGTGCGTGGGCTGAATCTCGAAATCGAGGCCGGAGAATGCTTTGGCTTACTCGGTCCCAACGGGGCGGGGAAGACCACCGCCATCGAGATTCTCGAAGGCCTGTTGCAGCCAACTTCCGGCGAAGTTTCGATTTTCGGCCGCACATGGAATACTGACGCGCGCGAGATGCGGCAGTGGCTAGGCATTTCTCTCCAGGAAACCCGGCTGTCGGAAAAGCTCACGGTGCGCGAAACCGTCAATCTCTTCGCCAGCTTTTATCGCGAGCCGCGGTCGTCCGCGGAGGTTCTGGAAGAATTGCAACTCACCGAAAAGGCCGACGCCTGGGTGGGAAAACTATCCGGTGGCCAGCGGCAGCGCCTGGCAGTTGCCACCGCCTTGGTTTGCAATCCCAGAATTTTATTTCTGGATGAGCCCACCACTGGCCTCGATCCGCAAAGCCGCCGCCAGTTGTGGGACATTATCCGAGCATTTCAAAACAATGGTGGCACGGTCTTGCTCACCACCCATTACATGGATGAAGCCGAGCGCCTGTGCGGCCGCCTGGCCATCGTCGATCACGGGCAGATCATCGCTGAAGGTTCGCCGGCGAATCTTATCGAAAAGCTTGGAGGTCACCACTTTGTCGAGTTCTCCGTGGCAGGCAATAGCGATGGCGCTGCACTCCAAGCATGGCGGGCTCTTCCGGGCGTGGATTCGGTTCGCGAAGAAGATGGTCTGGTCGCGCTGAGCGTCAAGGAGCCTCACCTCACCATTCCAGCACTGCTCGATGCTCTCAGAAAGCAGGGAAGCTCCCTGCGGCATCTGACCACGAGGCAAGCGAGTCTGGAAGATGTATTCGTACGTTTGACGGGCCGCCATTTAAGGGAAGAGTAGATGACCAATCGCAATAAAAGGGAAGAGATGAGCGCGACTTTTCGAAGCAAGTATCGCCGCACAGTTTTTCTGCTATTGGCGGTGGCAGCGATCCTCGGCGGAAGGTATACCCTGGCGCAGGATTCGGCCGCAGACTCGACGGGTTTCGCTCCACTGGATCAGTGGAGAAGCGCGATCATTGCCGGCGACGCGGCGGCATTGAAGGCACTCTACAGCGTCGATCCGGCGCCGCAGGTAATGGCGAACGGCGTCCACACCGTTGCCGACGCAGACGTGAATTTCTGGCTGAGCCTGAAGGCGCAAGATATCAAGCTTCAGATTCTCCGGATCAGGGATAAGCCCGGACGCAAAAATATTGTCTTCAAAGCCGAAGTGAAGCTTCCGAATGGTCATACCATGCACGTAACCGATGGCTTGGCATGGCAACGGCAAGGAGAACGGTGGCAGCTGATGGGGGTAGAGAGAGCCGACGAACCTCGCCTGGCGCAGCCCTCGGACATGAACAAAAATATTTATCCGGCGGATGCGGATGCGCATGCCGACATCAGGGCGGCGGAAAAACAGGCGGCCCGGGAACACAAACGCCTGCTGCTGGTCTTCGGCGCGAACTGGTGCTTCGACTGCCACGTACTCGATCTGGCCTTTCATCGACCCGATTTTGCCGCTGCGATGGCGGCCTACGAAGTGGTACACGTTGACCTTGGCGACGACGAAAAAAAGAATGCGGATGTGGTGAAGCAGTTCGATGCCACGCTGGAAAAAGGCATTCCTACGCTGGTGGTAGCTGAAAGCGACGGCACGGTAGTGATGAGCCAGAAAAACGGCGAGTTTGAGGATGCGCGCTCGCTTGCGCCGGAAGCGCTGCTGGAGTTTTTAGATAAGTGGAAATCACAGGCGCAGTAAGGATCTCGATGCTATGAGTGTCGCTGAACCTATCCCAGAGATGAAACATCGATCTGTCTCCTCGAGGCCGCCCAAGCGCAATGGGCGATGGTCCGGATATCTCCATCTTCTGATGGCTCGCATGCTCGAATTAAAACGTGAGCCCGAGGTCGTCTTCTGGGTCTTTGTATTTCCGCTGTTGCTTGCACTGGGGTTAGGAATCGCCTTCCGCAACAAGCCCGGCGATGCCTCCTCCATTGCAATCGCGGAGGGAGCCGAAGCGCAGCAGCCACAGTCCTTACTCGATCATTCCCCGCAGCATGACTCTTTCAAAATCAATCTTCTCAGCGATCAGAGCGCGCGTAAAGGATTTCGACTCGGTAAGTACGATCTCGTCATTGAGCCGGGCCAAAACGGAGGACTGCAATATCTCTACGATCCTGCCCGCCCGGAGAGTGTTCTCGCCAGGCAAGAAGTAGACGACGCGCTGCAGGCGGCTGCCGGCCGCAAGGATGTGATCGCAACCAGCGTCGTGACATCCTCCCAACCGGGGTCGCGCTACATCGATTTCCTTATCCCCGGATTGCTCGGCATGAACCTGATGAACTCCGGCATGTGGGGCATCGGATTCGCGCTGGTCGATATGCGGCAACGCAAACTGCTCAAGCGCTTTGTGGGCACACCCATGCGCCGCAGTGATTTTCTACTTGCGCTGATGTCGAGCCGCCTGGTGCTGATGATTATTGAAATCGGCCTGCTCCTTACTCTCGGAGTCCTCGTTTTTCACATGAAAGTGCTGGGCTCGCTATTTTCCATCCTGGTGGTGGGCGCCATTGGAGCGATTGCTTTTGGAGGCATCGGCCTGCTAACCGCCAGTCGCGCGCAGAAAATTGAAAGCGTCAGCGGCCTCATGAACCTCGTAATGATGCCCATGTGGATTTTTTCAGGGGTCTTTTTTTCCTACGAGAGGTTTCCCGCCGTTATTCAGCCGCTAATCAAAATCCTTCCGCTCACCGCCTTGAATGACGCCTTACGCGCAAGCATTCTCGAAGGCACGCCGCTGATTCACCAGTGGTCGAGATTTGTTACTTTGATTGTGTGGGGAGCGATCTCTTTCGCGCTGGCCCTGAAGTGGTTTCGTTGGACCTAATCGGCCTACCTACCTTGTTTTTCTCGGCACTCAAGCGCGCACTCTAACCCGCGCCAATGGTGGATAGAAAAAGCGGCTTCTGCCGTGCCTTCGTGGCTTGTTCAAAAGCATAGGCTAGTCGGATCAACGTCGGTTCGCTCCAGGCTCGACCAAAGATCGAGATGCCCACCGGCAAGCCCGCGATAAATCCTGCGGTCACATTGATGTTCGGATAACCTGCGACTGCGGCGGCATTCGAACTTCCGCCCGCCACGTGATCTCCATTGATCAGATCAGTTATCCAGGCCGGACCTCCGGTCGGCGCGACAATGGCATCCAGATGATATTTATCCATGGTCGCATCGATCCCTTCCGTGCGCGCCAATTGATGGTTTTTCGCCAGCGCGTCGAGATACTCTTTCTCCGTGAGTGGCCCCTTGCTCTCCGCCTTCACAAACAAATCCTGCCCGAAGTAAGGCATCTCTTTCTGCCGGTTGCGTTGGTTGAAGTCGATAACATCCTTCAAGCTATGAACCGGAGCACCCGGTCCAAGTCCAGCCAGGTACACATTCAGATCAGCCTTCAGTTCATACATGAAGATTAATAGCTCGCTCTCGTCGAACTTTCCCAGCGTCTCAATGTCCGCCGGATCGACCAGGATTGCTCCCTGTTTCTTCAACGCATCCAGCGATTGCTCCATCAGAGCATCCACCGGATCGCTAAAGCCAAAATATTTTCTGGCCACTCCAATGCGTGCGCCCTTCAACCCGTTGGCGTCGCAGAATTGGGTGTAATCCGCAAAAGACTTGCCTTGGCTCGCGGATGTGGCCGGATCGCGGGGATCGACTCCGGTAAGCGCGCCCAGCATAATTGCAGCATCGCGAACCGTCCTGCACAGCGGCCCGGCGCCATCCTGGCTGTGCGAAATCGGAATAATTCCCGCGCGGCTGACCAACCCAACTGTCGGCTTGATGCCCGCAACTCCATTTGCGGAAGACGGACAAACGATGGAACCGTCCGTCTCAGTCCCAATCGCCGCCGCGCATAGATTCGCCGACACTCCCGCGCCCGAGCCTGAACTCGACCCACAAGGATTTCGGTCAAGCACGTAAGGATTTTTCGTCAGCCCGCCGCGTCCGCTCCATCCGCTGGTCGAGTGGCTCGATCGAATGTTCGCCCACTCGCTGAGGTTCGTCTTCCCAAGAATTACCGCCCCCGCCGCCCGAAGCCCCTGGGCGACAAAAGAATCTCTGGCAGGCTTCGATCCCACCAGCGCCAGCGATCCTGCCGTCGTCATCATCTTGTCGGCGGTATCGATATTGTCCTTAATCAACACCGGAATTCCGTGCAGCGGGCCGCGCGGCCCTTTTGCTTTTCGTTCCCCATCCAAGGCATCCGCGATCGCCTCCACGTCGGGATTCAATTCAATGACGCTATTGATCGTGGGTCCACTCTTATCAATCTCTTGAATGCGATTCGAGTATTTCTCCACTAATTCCCGCGCGGTGAATCTCCCCGATTTCATCCCGTCTTGCAAATCGGAAATCGTCACTTCGTCGAGTTCAAACGGCTTAATCTCCGGACTCGGAGCTGCGGACGAAATCTCGCGTGCGGCACCGAGGGCGGGGTAGAGCGGCGCCAAACCAGCCGTCGCACCGCAGATCACAGAAGTCGTCAGAGAAGTTTTAAGAAAAGAACGGCGGCTAGCCTTGGCATCCAGATCGCGTCGTATTCGGGCCATGAGTAAGAGAGCCTTCTAGAGTTCTGGCAGACAGTGGTGCAGTTTACCAGAATATGTGTGTTGGGACAGCCGCCCTCGGCTGCCCATCGAGCAAAGCTCGATTCCTTCTCTCTTCGCGACGACGGCAAATTGAGGCATGACGGCCAGGTTTCGGGCTAGCCAAATGAGACTAGCTCTGTTTACCCGCAGATGCCCCTCCCGCAGCCGCTCCGGAAGTCAGCTTATTCGCTGCGACCAGCAAATGTTGCCCATCCTCATACGGATTGTAAGCAGCGTCTGGAAACCAGTTTCCCGCGAACAGGTCGCCCTGTCGGGCAACCGTGCACCGCTGCACGTGCACCGCATCGATAAAGCTGTGCCTGATGTGCGGCGCGCCCCAATCACCACCCCAGATCATCCCGCTGCTCTGTGCCAGTTGCCCCAGAAACGAAAAATCGCCCTTCCACGAAGGCTCCCCCGCAACAACTTTAACGATGTCGCAAGCCAGCCCGTAGTGGTGAACTCCAACCTTGCGCAGTTTTGTCGCCCCCTGGTTAAACAATTCCTGTTGCCGCTGCTGGCTCCGGTAGGTCTCAAAGACCATCAGCGCAATCCCCATCCGCTGCGCAGCTGAAATAATGCCGGCCACAAGTTGCCGCGTCGCCGGTTCCAGCAGGAAAGCGTCGCTGACCCGATTCACTGACTCAAATCGCGGATCCTGGGAGATTACATCGGTATAAAAATTCCCCATGGACGGCTCCAGCTACCCCGGTCCCGACTAAATTAGCTTCCTAAACCCCATCGTAGTCGAGGTTTATCCCAGTTTTCAGCCTCTTTCGGTCAGTTGCAAGATTTTAGGTGCAATTTTGATCCAAGCCTGTATAATTGTGTTCAGCTAAGTTTGACTCACAAGCAATTGAAGGTCGGTATCGCCAACCAGCGTCACCCCTCCACTAGCAGAGAATCTTCCATAGCACAATTCACAGAAACAAGAATAGGAACTATCAATGGCAGAACAAGGAACAGTGAAGTGGTTTAATGACGCCAAGGGCTATGGCTTTATCAGCCGTCAGAATGGCGAAGACGTTTTCGTGCATTTCTCCGCGATTCAGGCTGGCGGCTTCCGCAGCCTGCAAGAAGGCCAAACCGTGCAGTTCGACGTGACCAAGGGCCCCAAGGGCTGGCAGGCGGAGAACGTTCAGGCTGTCTAAACCACTCTCTGAGTGACACGAATGCCCGCGATTCGCAAGAATCCGGGCATTTTCCTTTGGCGGAATAGTAATAATAATGAGTAAATCGGTGACCCCGGGGTTGGCGACTAGTGACCAATATCCATCCTGCTATTGCCGACCACTAATCACTGATCACTAATATCGATCACTGCCCACTTCCTTCACGCGCCTTCTGCACCATCTCGACCAGAACCTTCCTGGCGTCGTTCGCATTGCCCACTTCCCGCGGAAATCCAATACGAGTTCCACGCACGCCGTCTTGAGTCTTCAGCCGCACTTGAAATCCCAGCCGGTCGACGGAAGTCATCGCGGCTTCCTGCGCCTCAATCCCGGCACATGACTTCGCCAGCAGCACGAGCGCGTCTTTGTGGTCGGCATTCATGTGTTCGATAATCCCTGCCGCCACCTCGGCCAGCGGATCAGGCCGCGCCGTGTCATACTCCGACGCCTTCACCCAGCCCATCACTCCAAATCCACCCACGTAGTAAACATCCAGCACATCCATCCGGTAGAAAGAAAAGTCGTCGAAGTCTACCCAATACTTACTGTTGGCATAGCGTTCCAGATAAAGCTTCCGCGCCCCGGCGATTTCGCCCTCGGGTATGGTCGCGACATTTCCCACCAGCGTAACCCGCGAAGCGCCCAACGGATCGCCATCCCCATCCGGCTGCGTTACCAGCAAGCTGGCGCGGGCATCGCCTTGCAAATTCTGCGTATGCATGGCCATGGTGCTGATCAAGAAGATCGGCCGCCCACGCTCATCTAACCCATACGGCATCACCGAACCAAAAGGAAACCCCGGCTGCTTGCGCGATAAAGTCGAAAGGCTGCCAATGCGGCCCAGGTACACCAAAGTCCGGGTTCGCTCCGAAAAAGTGGGCTCGGGAACCGCAGGCTGATCTCCCGATGGGCCAGGGCCCGCGTGCTTTCGTAAAGGGGTGGTGGACAAAGTCAGGCCTCGCTCTTTTCACTCTAACACTCTGTTCACTCCTGCCGTCATCCGACGTGGCGTCATCCGGAGCGAAGCCGTTCTTCAGGGGGAGCGAAGGATTTCCCAACGAAGAGCCAGTAGTGGCTCAATTTGAATTGAGCCACCACTACCGAAGATCCCATCCGATTGTCTCCTGGCGCCATCGAATGCTAGACTTTGACTGGATTCGAAGCCAGTTCATTAATTTCCCACCCGGGCGGGAGTAGTTCAGCGGTAGAACGCCAGCTTCCCAAGCTGGATGTCGCCGGTTCGATCCCGGTCTCCCGCTCCATATCCTCAGTCCTCAGCATGCCATCTCCGAGGTGCGCTGAATTCGGCAATACCCATCATCGAACTCCTCGAATTATCTCTAAAGACTCCGACAAGGCCCAGCCTGAATTGAGCGGTCATTTCGCACTTGTAGGCCAGGCGATGCAAGGTTAGAATTGCGCCGCCCTTGAGATCAAAAAATGTCGCCAGGATGGAATGGCTTTAGATGGAATCACTTTAGCAATAAGGAGAAGTCTATGATGCCCAGGAAAACCCGCTACTCACACTATGGATGGCAGATCGCGGCCGCAGCCCTGATCAGCACCTGCTGCCTTCAGCCCGTTTCCGCCGGACAAACCGCAGACGCAGTCAGCGATGCGGAGGCTGCAGCCGTCGACAATTGGCGCGGGATAATCGCGGAGACTGCCCAGCCGGAAGAGGGCTGTTTCCAGGCGACGTATCCCGACATCGTCTGGGAACAGGTGGAGTGCAAAGAATTACATCCGCGAGTCCATCCGGTCTTCCACAGGCCTGGCGAGGGGCAGATAACGGGCAACGGTGACGACTATGTAGCGCAAGCGCCGGGGCTGATCAGCAAGACGCTTGGCAGCTTCCCGACGGTAACGGGGGTGAAATCGGAGAAGAGTGTCGGGGTGGCCGAATACGGAGACGGCGGCATACTCGGGCCGCACGAATACTCGCTTCAGCTCAATACGAACTTCACGGGCACCACATCGGTTTGTGACGGTCATACCGGTTGTACCGTGTGGCAACAATTCATTTACGCAACGGA
This sequence comes from uncultured Acidobacteriaceae bacterium, assembly GCA_963833875.1. GTDB lineage: Bacteria > Acidobacteriota > Terriglobia > Terriglobales > Acidobacteriaceae > Sulfotelmatobacter. The sequence continues at coordinate 2,203,736 of CAWHZM010000004.1, read as the reverse complement.
TTATGCAACCGTGGGGGAAGCGGCTGCTTTCATGCAGTATTGGCTCATCGGCTGGGGCGACTCGGCTTGCCCGAGCGGTTTCGGCAGTGACGGCGCGGGCGACTGCTACGGCAACAGCAAATCCGTATCGGTACCCGACGTGAGGGCTACCGCCCTAGCCAAGTTGTCGCTATCGGGCGCCGCAGTAGCGGGTTCCAACGATACGGTAGTCTTCACCAATGGAACTACTGCCTACTCCGTGAGCGGCCGCGACAGCATGCTTGATATTTCGCAGGTTTGGCATCAGTCCGAATTCAACATCGTCGGGGACGCTGGGGGATCGCGAGCGGTTTTCAATGCGCCTGTCTCGATCACCGTGAAAGTAGCGTTGACGGATGGTTCCACCTCGGCCCCAAAATGTGTCGCGAATGCCGGGTCAACCGGTGAGAGCAATAACTTGAATTTGGGCGCCTGCAGCAAAGCGGGCGGATCATCACCCTCGATTCAATTCATCGAGTCGAACTAAAAACCCGCTTTGACGGTCTCCATTGGCCGTTCGTCTAACGCCAGTCACTCGTTGGCAAGACGCAGATCATCAATCGCAGATCATCAATCATCGATGATCTGCGTCGAGACCCTGCGCGAAATTCCAAGAAGCCATCCCCACTTTTCGATACTATTGTTCCGCCTGCGGAATTCCCCTCATGATTGAGCGCTTCGACTTCAGCGACCTCCGCGAACTCTTCGCCAAAGCCAACGAAGAGAAGTCCGGGGACCAGTTGGCCGGAATCGCCGCGCGATCCGAGCGTGAGCGCGTAGCAGCCAAGCGAAAACTGGCCGACTTGACCCTTCGCGAGATTGCTGAGCGCCCACTCATCGATCCCGCCGAAGATAATGTCTCGCGCCTCATTCTCGAAGCCTATGATCAGGAAGCTTTCCGACCATTGGCCAGCATGACCGTGGGAGAGTTTCGCGAGTTCCTGCTCGACGACGCCACCACAGACGCCCAGATCAAGCATACCCAACGCGCCATCATTCCCGAAATTGCCGCCGCCGTAGCCAAGCTGATGAGTAACAAGGATCTGGTTCTGGTCGCCGCTAGAACTCGCAACGTCACCCGCTGCCGCAACACTATGGGCGAGCGTGGAGTGCTTGGCATTCGCGTCCAACCCAACCACCCTGCTGATGATGTCGGCGGAATTCTTTTCTCCGCCTTTGAAGGCCTCTTGTACGGCTGCGGAGACGCCGTCATCGGCGTCAATCCAGCCACCGACTCGGTCGCCACCGTCAGCTCAATTCTCCATGCCTTGAATCGCTTGATAGAAGCCTATGAAATCCCCACGCAGAGTTGTTGCCTCGCTCACATCACGACTCAGCTTGCCGCGTTAAATGCTGGTGCGCCCGTCGACCTGCTCTTTCAATCCGTCGCCGGTACGGAAGCTGCCAACCGCAGCTTTGGCATCACGCTCGACCTGTTGCGCGAAGGCCGGCAGCAAGTTCTTGAACATCATCGCCAGCGCGATGTCGCTTGGGCAGGGAATCAGGTCATGTACTTTGAAACCGGCCAGGGCAGCGCGCTTTCCGCCGAAGCGCATCATGGCATCGATCAGCTGACGCTGGAAGCCCGCGCCTACGGCGTCGCCCGAGCCTTCGATCCTTTTCTCGTCAACAGCGTCGTCGGATTCATCGGCCCTGAATATTTGGCGGACGAGCGCCAGATCATCCGCGCCGGGCTCGAAGACCATTTCATGGGCAAGCTGCTTGGCCTGCCCATGGGCTGCGACGTTTGCTACACCAATCACGCCGCTGCCGACCAAAACTCGACTGACAATCTCTTGCTTCTCCTCACCGCTGCCGGCTGCAACTATTTCATGGGCGTGCCCTGTTCCGACGATGTCATGCTCAACTACCAGTCCACCAGCTATCATGACGCGCTGGCCGCGCGGCGGCTCTTTAATCTTCGTCCCGCGCCCGAGTTCCTCGCCTGGCTCCAGCACATGCAAATCTATCGCGGCACCGAACCGGCATCCCTCGAACCCTCCGCCCGCCGGCAGTTGATGCGCGGCCTGGAATTGTCCGTCGAAAAAGCTGCCTGCGAAGGGCAATCGAAATGACCTCTCCGGGCGAAATCTCGGGCAAACCAACTCGTCCCGACCCCGAGCCCTCATCGATCGAAGAGAAATTACGCGCGCAAACTCCCGCGCGACTGCTCGCAGGCCGAAGCGGTGCCGCCTATCGCACCAATACTCAGTTAGACCTGCGCGAGGCCCACGCTGCCGCCCGCGATGCCGTCCGCGCCGAACTCGATCTCCGCGCCGATTTCGGCCAGGATTTCATCACCCGATGGAATCTCTTCGAAGTCTGCTCGCAGGCCACGAGCAAACACGAATACCTCATACGCCCGGACTTCGGCCGCCGCTTCAACCCTGCCTCGCGTGCGGAAATTGATCACCGTTGTCCCGCCGAACCAGATTTTCAAATTCTGATCGGCGACGGACTTTCCTCGACGGCGGTCAAAGCCCAGGTTCCACAACTTTTGCCGTTGCTATTTCAAGGAGCACAGACTCGTGGATGGAAGATCGGATCACTCCCCGTGGTCCGCTACTGTCGCGTCGGCATCCTCAATGAAATCGGCGAGTTGCTGCGGCCGGCCGTTGCCGTCCTCCTGATCGGCGAACGCCCCGGCCTGGCCACTGCCGAAAGCCTCTCCGCCTATATGGCCTATTGCCCGAAACCCTCAGACACCGACGCTAACCGTAATCTCATCTCAAACATCCACGCCCGCGGCGTAAGCCCGCAGTCCGCCGCGGATCGAATCCTGAACCTCGCAGCATGGATGATGCAAAGTCAAAACAGCGGCTACCAGCTTCGCGAGCAACTGATCTCCGAGCCCTCGCTTTCGCGCCCGACATAAGTCTCCGCCGGCACTCAACGCAGCCCTGAATCAGCAAAGTCACGAGTGCAAGTTCGGACATCTATTGCGCAAACCCTTGCGCTCTCTGCTACCATGTTTTCCAACATGAGGTCGATCTCATTTAGTTTGTTTCGTTCCCCCGCCAAGGTATGGAACTTAAACTGCCTGTCTATCCCCGGTGAAGTGTCGAAATCCACACCCCAGGCTAGCCGTGCGCAGTAGGAGCAGTTCGTGAGCGATCCGGTACAGGGAAGCCAACCGAGAAAAAGGCGGCGCAGCCGTCGTCACACCCGCAACCGCCGGATCCGCCGTGCGGCCGCGCTTTTGTTGGCCGTCTTCGCCATTGGGATCTCGTCCGTTGCCCTCCGATATCTAAGTCCTTCCCTCTTTCGCGCGAAGCAGTCCACGCCTTCTTCCTTCGAGCAGGCTGAACTGAGCCGGGAACATCTGATCACCCTCAATCAGAGCCTCTCGCAGGCCGCTCCATCCCCTGACCGCCTGGTCTATCCCTATTCGCTGGTGCCCGGCGGCGTGGAAGACGCCAAGGAGCTGAAGTGGGTCGCGGACCATGATCCGATTGTCGGCGCGCACTATGCCGGCTTCGATTACGATCACGCCCGCGTGGTGCGTCTGGCCCTGGCCCAAACCGTGTACATGTCCTACCGCATCGGCAACCGCGTCTACTGGATGCACCATAGTGTGGTCTTGCACAAAGGCGAGAAGCTGATCACGGACGGCAAGATCTGGGCCCGCGCCCGCTGCGCCAACCGGGTGGAAAACGGCCCGCGTCATGAGGTTGCGCCTGCCGTCGAGCCACCCGCCGTGGCCTTTGATCAGCCCATCCACGTTCCCAGCGGTACCGCGACCCAGGCCCCCGCGGTCCCCTTCGAGTCGGCGCTGCTTAGCCATCCCAGCGAATTAGGTCCCTTAAATCTTTACGATCCAGTCAATGGCGGCGGCTGGGTGCCGCTTTCACCCCCACCACTCCCTACCGCGCTCTGCGGGCCGAACCGCAAGAAGGATAGCGACGATGCCGGCTGTTGTCCCGGCGGCGAAGTCGTCAAAGGCAAAAAGGTCGGAGGATGCAGCGCTGCCGGGGTTGTGCCCGAGCCCGGCACCTGGGTTCTTTTTGCCTCAGGTCTGGTGCTCATCGGCTGGCAGGCTCGGCGCAAGATGCTACAGAACGCGCGCGTGGTTCACAGTTCGACGTATTCCTAGAGCTCGCCGTATTCCAGAGCACGCCCCAGAGGCGGATTGTAGGCAGGCACTGATGGACGTAACTTTCCTGAAATAGCCTCCGCGCCCGCCGAACCTAAAGTGGCAGCACTTTCGTGCGGCCCGCGCCTCAAGGGCGCTGCTAAAATCATTGCAAGACCACCCACAATCCAAGGATATTTATGTCCAGCTCCCCCCGAGTTGCACGCCTTCTCATTTCAGCATCTTTAGTTCTAGGCTTCGCCGCGTATCCAGCGGCCCCGCGCGCCATCGCCCAAACCGTCTCTTCGGTGAAACGCGTGCAGGTGCTGGGCAACCGCGCTCCCGCTGAAATTGAAATTGAACTTGCCGGCCCCACACTCACAACCGGTACCCGCTTGGCTCCGCAAGCCCAGGTATTGACCAATCCAGATCGCCTGGTGGTCGATTTCCCCAACGCCGTCCCCGCCGCCGAACTCCGCAACCAGAGCCTGAAACGCGATGACGTCAAGAGCGTCCGCGTCGCTCTCTACTCCGCCAAGCCTCCGGTCACGCGAGTGGTGTTCGATCTGAACGGGCCCCAGCCTTATCAGATTTTTCCCTCCGGCAGAACCGTACTTATCAAGCTTGGCACTGCGACCGCACAGCCCGCCGTATTCAACTCTTCGGCTTCCACGGCGAAACTGGTGAACACCAACTACCCGGTGCAGTCCTATAAAATCACGCCTCCGCCGCCCCTCCCGCTGGTGGTTATATTCCAGAACGGCAAGCTCACGGTCAGGTCCAACAAGGCCACGCTCTCCGAGGTCCTGTTTGCGATTCACCAGCGTACCGGCGCTCAAATCGCCATCCCCGCCGGCGCCGAGCAGGAACAAGTGGTCGCCGAACTCGGCCCCGCGCCCGCTCCGGAGGTGCTCTCCAGCCTGCTCAACGGATCAAGATTTAATTTCCTGATCCTCAGTTCCGCCAGCGATCCCACTGTTCTCGACCGCGTAATCCTCAGCGCCCGCCCGGACGCTCCCAATCCCGCCCTCAACCCCTTGCCACAAATGCCCCCGGTACAACCCGTGGACGAAGCCGAGCAGGAAAGAAACCAGCCCCCGCCCACGAATCCCGACCCCGCCAATCCCGAAGGCAGAACGACCGAGAACGCCCCAGACTAATCTGAGAATTGGTTTAACTGGACGATTTACGGCGGGGTGATCAGGCGAATCGGCACGGGAGAAGAGCCATTCAGAACTGTGCCGGGGTTACTGCCGCAACCCGACACATTCATCACGGTTACGTTGAGGTTGCCGGTGGAATCAACAAAGTTGATAAAGACTTGCAGGAAACCCACAACCGTAACGTTGGTCGGATTGGTGATGGCTACGGGATTGAAGATTGGCAAGGAGACGATGGACGTGCTGCTCGTGATGACGCTGCCGCTGGCCAATCCGGCGGAAGTGAGCGGATTGTCAGCCCCCGCCTGGATTTCAAAAGGGTAGGTAGCAGGCTGAGTCGGGAACGGCGCAACGTAGTCCTGCCCACTGAGCGAAGCTGCGCTTAGCGTGTCCGTACCTGTGTCAGTATATTGATGGACGAGGCACTGTCCCCCGTTACTAGTATCGGTGTTTGTAGGATTCTCATTCGTAAAATCGATAACATTCGCCTGAACTCCGCACTGATATTGCGTGGCTTGATCACAGCCCGCAATGGCTTGGGCATAACTGCTTGAAACGTTGGAGCACTGACCCCCGGTCGGAAGCGCGGGCGACGTGACCGGGACGGCCCCGGGAAAGTATTGAAGGTTATAGGGCGGTTGGTAGGCAGCGGTGCCGGGAGCGATGCCGGTGTTTACCCGCGGTAACGGAACGGGAAACGCACACGCGCCGCCCCCTTGCTTGCACCCCGGCACCAACCAGAAGCTTTCGCCGATCACACCGGCGGGCTGCACGCCCGGGCTGTGGATCGCCCCGTCGCCGCCGAAGTCGACGAAATTGCAACTAGGGGCGGCACACCCGGCCGTATGCACAGGATCGTAGTTGGGAACCATCAACGGCTTCACGCAGCGCGGCTGAACCGCGTAGCTCCCGGCGTTGGAAGAGTTGAAGGCCTCCGCTGTAGCAGTTGCGCTCACCCCAGAATTGGAAGAGGTGCCCCCGGCTACTAACGAAAAGACGTGGGCAAAAAATGTCGGCAGCGTGGCCTGTTGAACATATACTTGGACGATAGGATTCACCGCAAAGGCGGCGCCCGCAGCCGTGCAATCTTCGTTCGTTCCCATTGAGGCGTTTGTGCCGTAGTAGACCTTGACCGTCGAAGCTGCAGCTCCAGCAATCAAGTTCTGGTGCGCCACATTTATTGCGGCCGAAGAAGCGGCGCTAGTAAGCCCGCTGCAAATGGGAGCCCAGCTTCCATCGGTTGCACCGCTCGGGTCACTCGTAGAGCCTTCGAGAGAAATCACTCGCGCTGCTGTTAGAGCTGCGAAATCCGCCGCGCGTTGTGCCTCCGCTTTAGCCTGATAGAGAGTCCCAACGTCGATCGACAATGCCGCCATTGCAATTACCGCGACGATTGAGACAGCCACCAATGCCATAGTAACGCCGCGCTCTCCCTGGCGAGGGTCCACCCTATTGAGCCGACGCCGAATTAGAGGAGAGCGCACGTGGGCATCCTTAGTTCTCGTTAAACGCTACCGCACTGCTGGTGATCGTTGTGGGGCCAATAAATGAAGTGCCTGCCAGACCAGACACCCCGTTATACCGCCACGTATATGGATAGGTAAGAGTGACGCATGTGCTTACTAGATTAACAACGATCGTATCGATTGGTTGCGGTACGGTGCAGCCACGATTTACGGTCAGCGTAATCCCGGGTCCGGGGCAGCCTGACCCAGCCGCCGTCGAGGTCCATGTAAGGCCAGCTTGGGTCGGTGCAGCCCCTGCCAAGCCGCAGGAATTAATCTTCTCCGAAAGCAGATAGTTCGCTACTACCTGGTTGGCATCGCTCACCGATACGGGCACGCTCTGAGAGAGATCGTTCGCCGGGTCCGACGCCGCCACACGAGCAGCCTCACGTGCAGCATTGGTCAATTTTTGCTTCAAGGACAGCGCACTGCTGAAATCGAAGATGCCGACAACAAAAATGACCAAGATAGGCAGGGAAAGAGCAAATTCAACGATTTGGGAACCAGGATCACCCGTTCGGTATTCCCGGATTAGTGCTGGCATTCGAATCCAACCCCGTCGCGGCCTCATTGCGTTTCTCCCCTCATCTGAGCCTGCCCCGGAAGCAGGACGTTCCCCAAGTCCAGCGACATGCACGGCTGCGGATAGCATGGGATCCAGAAATCGTAAGGATACTGATACCGCGCACTGACCGAGGTCCCGCAGGTCCCCATACCCCCCACCGCTGTATAGGACAATTGAACGTTCGTTTGAACACACATATCCGTCACAGTGTTATCGCACGCCGCGGCGGGCGCGCAGGACGAACTAGCGCTGCCACAAGCGCAAAGAGCAGGAGCGGTCCACTTTGCGCCATAGGGGACAAGCTGGTTCTTGCTCAAGTGCGCCGCGGCAAGTGCACTGTAAACCGCGGTTTGGGCGTTTTGCGCCGGCGTTCCACCCGCTGCGCATGTCGCGCACACCGGAGCAACCGCTGCCTCTGCGCCAGTCCGCGTTGCCTGGGTCATCGTGCCGTAAATTCGATATGCCTGCCCGAACCAAAATATTGCCATGAAGATCATGAAGAACAACGGCAGAATCATGGCAAACTCCGCGATCTCGGAGCCGTGCGTTCCGCCGACCGCGCACAGCAAAATCGCTCGACGGCATCTTCGGGTCATTTCGACCCCCACTTCACCTTCCACGCCCAAGCCCCGCAAAACAGTACCGTCGTCAGCGCCAGCGCCACCCCATAGGGCACCTTCAGCGCCCGCGGATTATCCAGCGAAACTTCCGGCCCCGGCATATGAAATGTAAACACTGACCCCAGCATTCGCCCCATATTGCGCAGGGTCTCCATTACCCGCCGCTTGTAAATTACCAGCGCGACCGCCATAATTCCCGCCACAAAAATCGATCCCATTAGCAGGTTCGCCAACACCGCCGGTCCCACGCATGCGCCCAGAGCGCCCGCCAGCTTCCAATCGCCCGCGCCCAGGCTGCGCAAAAGAACAAACGGCAGCAGAACCCCCAACCCCAACGCCGCTCCCAGCAGGGAAGTCTTCACCCCGCCCCAGCGGCCCATGATCGCGTTCGCGGCTATTCCCACGATCAACCCAGAGACCGTCAGCCAGTTCGGAATGCGCCGCGTGCGCCAGTCCGAATATCCGGCAACCAAAGCCAGGGCAACCGCCACTTCCAGCGTAACCGACTTCAAAGTGGTCCCAGCCCGCCAGCCTCGCCGCTCGGCCTTCGCCGAATTTGCCTAGAATGCTTCATCGCGGGCCCACCACCTTCCACAAAGCCGTGTCTTCCGCCTCCGGCTATCGGCGCTTCCGGCCACTCTGACGCGGATTCTCACATAGCAGGATGGCGAAGTCAATATAACCGGCAGCCAAGATAAAAGGCCCGGAAATTGCTTCCGGGCCTCAGAATCAAGGAAAAACCGGTCTAGCGGTTGAACGCTCCCGTGCTATTGTGTTCCGCGATAATCTTCCGGGCGCTATCCGCCAGAGCCTTGGCTTGCGGCAGAAGCTCCAAAGCTTTTTGCACCTCCGGATCAGCATCTGTCCGCACCTTCAATCCCTCATCCTGGCCAAAGGCGTCGACAAAAATCTCCGCCTTGATGTTGGACCGCAACCAGTCGTTATTATCCACGAAATCAGCCTGCGTATAAGGAATGCTGGCTTCGTCGAGCGACTTGCGGAACTCCTGCAGCGTCGCGTCATCCACTTCAAAACTCTTGCTCGGATGATGATTCACCACATAGAGCTTGGCAAAGTTGAAGAAAGCATAGTGCTGGTACAACGTGTCCTGGAAGTGATTGCTCTTCACCGGAGGAATCACCACATCCGGCGTAATTCCGCCGCCGCCGTAAACCGTGCGTCCACTATCGGTCAGTTTCACCTCGCGGTTGGCGTTGCTCCCCGATTCCGCTTCGCGGTTGTAGTAATAATCGTAGAGCGAAATGTTGCTGTAATCGCGCTGGATCAGCCGCCCGCTGGGCGTGTAATAGTGAGCCGTGGTCAGCGCCAGTCCCGTGTTCTCCGATAGCGGATACACCGTCTGCACCAACCCCTTGCCAAACGTCACTTCTCCGGCAATTAAGCCGCGGTCATGATCCTGAATCGCTCCAGAAACAATCTCCGCCGCCGAAGCCGTCAGCCGGTTCACCAGCACCACCAGCGGATAATCTTTTCCGCCATTGCCGTGCTGCGCCACATAGCGCTTCTCCGCCGAGGCGCGCCCATGGTGCGAAACGATCAGCTGGCCCTTCTTCAAAAACTTATCGGCCACGCCGACGCCTTCGCTCAACAGACCGCCAGGGTTTCCCCGCAGATCCAGGATCAACCCCTTCAGGTCGCCCATTTCATCGAGCGCCTTCGAAACCTCTTCTTCGGTCGTCTCGTTAAACCCGGTCACGTGCATATAACCAATACCGGGACGGATCAGGAAATGCACGTCCACGCTGTAGCGCGGAATCTCATCGCGGATCAGGGTAAACTCCATCGGCTTCTCCACGCCTTCGCGCGAAATGCTGATGTGCACCGTCGTCCCCTTGGGTCCTTTGAGCAGGTCAGCCACATCGCTGGTGCTCATATTCTCGGTGGATTTGCCATCGACTCCAATAATCACGTCGCCGGGATGAATGCCCGCCTTATACGCCGGCGTGCCCGTGAACGGAAAAATCACGATTACTTTATTGTTGCGCGGACCAACCGTCATGCCCACGCCGTAGTACTTGCCACGCTGGTCCTCGCGCATCAGCGCATAGGATTTCGGATCGAAGAAATTCGAGTGCGGATCGAGCGCGTGCAGCATGCCCGGAATCGCGCCGTTATAGATCGCCTTATCGGGATTCACCGGCTCCGCGTAGTTGTCCTCGATCACCGCGTAAACGTCAGTGAACTGCTTGAGGCTCTGCTTGACGTCGGAATCGCTCGAGAGCGAGTCAGATTGCTCGCCCGTCCGCTGGGCAAACAGGATTCCCAGGAAGCCGCAGGCAAGGAGAAAAAACGCGACGAGAAAGAGCGATCGGCGAGAACTAGACCGGCGAGAACTACTAGCCATCTTGAATATTTCCTTCGATTGAGGGATCTTGAGCCTTCCCTGGCTACAGCGCTAAATACACCCAGTATATCATCTGACCAAACTGCTCTGGACCGGGATGATTACCCTTGGTAACCATCTCTTTACCCGCACTGATATCTTAAGATGCGCAACCCAGCTTCCAAGATGCGTTGCAGCTCGTTCGCGGTATCCGTTCCGCCGCGAATGGCCCAAGAAGTCTATTGACGGCGCTGCTATGTCCCTATATTGTGTGTTTCGCCAAAGCGCGCGGGGGCCCGTTTCTGGTTTAAGCCAATCCACTCGGGAGTCGCATCGTGCCATTTCGTCGAGTAATCTTGTGCGCCTGCTGTGCTCTGTCTCTGGCTGTCCTCCTATCTAACTATCGCCCGCTCACGGTTCTCGCGGGTCAGGGCTTTCAACCGCCCAATCCTGAAGAACTTAAAATGACGAGCGAACCGCTCGCCCCCGGAGCGCCCGCCATCATTCTCTACCGCCAGGTCGATCGTGACGACAATGCCCTCACCGCTCACGAAGACAACTACGTCCGCGTCAAGATTCTCACCGAGGAAGGACGCAAGTACGGCGACGTGGAGATCCCGTTTTTCAAGGAAAGCGAAGACATTGTGAACGTGCATGGCCGAACCATCCATCCTGACGGCTCGACAAGGGAATTCGACGGGAAAGTTTTCGACAAATCCTTGCTCAAGAGCCGGGAGGAGAGGTTATTGGCTAAGACCTTTACCCTCCCCGACGTCCAGCCCGGCTGCGTCATTGAGTATTACTTTACCCGCGATTTTCGAGAAGACATGTATGGTACGCACGTGGTCATGCTCTACGGCTCGCGCTGGATTCTCAGTTCCGACCTCTTCACCAAGAATGCGAAGTTTTCTTTGAAAGCCTACAAACCCAGTTATGGACTGATGCACGTGCGTTGGACGTGGCACGACTTGCCCGCCGGCTCCGCTCCGCCAAAAGAAGGGCCAGACGGCATGATCCGTATGGACGCGCAAAACATTTCGGCTTTCCAAACCGAAGACTTCATGCCGCCGGAAAATGAGTTAAAATCCCGCGTCGATTTTATCTACACCGACGAACTCGTCGAAAACAACCTCGATAAATTCTGGAGAAACTATGGCAAGAAGCGTGACGGTCAGCTGGAAAGCTTCGTTGGCAAGCACAAAGCCATCGACGATGCGGTGGCGCAAATCGTGTCGCCGAATGACCCTCCAGAACTAAAGCTGAGAAAGATCTACGATCGCGTGCAGCAGATACGAAATGAATCGTACGAGTTAAAGAAGACGGAGCAGGAAGAGAAGCGCGACAAAGAGAAGCCAATTGAGAATGTCGACGACCTCTGGAGGCGCGGTTACGGCAACGGGGTGCAATTGACCTGGCTTTATCTCGCCATGGTCCGCGCAGCCGGCTTTCAAGCCTACGGGTGTCTGGTTTCAGACCGCAGTCAATATTTCTTCGATCCCAAAACCATGGAGCCGGCCAAGCTGGACGCAAATGTGGTGCTGGTCAAGTTGAACGGCAAAGATTTTTATTTCGATCCCGGAGCACAATTTACTCCCTTCGGCCTGCTGACCTGGGCGGAAACCGGCGTCATGGGCTTGCGCCTGGATAGGGATGGAGGAAGCTGGATCCACACCACGCTACCCGCAGCCTCAGAGTCGCGAATCGAGCGCCAAGCCAAGCTGCGCCTTACAGAAGATGGAAATCTGGAAGGGAAGCTGACCGTCACCTATTCCGGGCTGGAGGGCATGTATCAACGGCTGGATGTTCGCCACGAAGACCAGGTGGAAAGAAAGAAGTTTCTGGAAGAGCGGGTGCAAGCCGGAGTTCCGGTCGCCGTGGAAGCGGAATTAACCAACCAGCCCGATTGGAACGCCTCAGAAACTCCGCTGGTGGCGGAGTTCGACATGAAAATTCCGGGCTGGGCCGAGGCCGCCGGGAAACACGTGGTTCTTCCTATCGGTGTTTTCACCGGCGTGGAGAAGCACATCTTCGAACACGCTAACCGCGTCTATCCCATTTACTTTAAGTATCCCTACGAAAACGATGACGACGTCAGTATCGAACTACCCGCCGGATGGTCAGTAAGCAGCGTGCCGCCGCCGCTCGCAAAGGATGGACACGTGGTCGCCTATAGCATCAGCGCCGAGAACGGCAAAAACACGCTCCATCTCTCCCGCAAGCTCACCGTAGATTTCTTGATTCTCGACCCAAAATATTATCCAGCATTGCGGAACTTCTTCCAGATGGTAAGAACGGGGGATGAAGAACAGATCGTTCTTCAACCGGGAGTAGCCAGTGCGAGTAATTAATCGTTATTTGCTGACCGCTTTCGTTGGGCTTCTTCCAGTTGCGTCCACACCCGGCGCATTCGCTGGAACCGGTGCGCCGCCCTGGATGCACGCTCTCGTGAATGCACCCTTGCCGAATTACGACGAGAAGACCGACGCCGTTCTCTTGTATTCCGAAACCAACGTTACCGTAATTTCGACGGAGAAGATCAGGATCCATGTGCGCGAAGCCTATAAGATTCTGCGGCCGAATGGTCGCGAACATGGCAGATTGGGGGTTCCGTTCGACTCTCAAAGAAAAGTTAAGAGCATCCACGGCTGGTGTATCCCGGCTCAAGGTCGGGACTTCGAAGTCGGCGACAAGGATGCGGAAGACTACGGGATTCCCGGGGCCGAGTTCGTTTCGGACGCGAAACTAAAGCTCCTGAACATCCCTGCGCCCGAGATCGGCAACCTTATCGGGTACGAGTATGAAGTTGAAGAACAGCCTCTATTCCTGCAATACATCTGGCAGTTTCAAGGAGAAGACCCGGTTCGTGAGAGCCATTTGTCACTGCAGCTTCCAACCGGATGGGAATACAAAATCTCCTGGCTCAACCATCCCGAGGTGACCCCATCGGAAGGCGCCGGTTCTTTGCAATGGACGGTGCACGACATCCCGGAGATCCGAAAAGAGCCTTTCATGCCGCCGGACCGCGGTGTGTCAGGCCAGATGATCGTGTCTTTCTTTACCTCAAGTCGTCCCGCGCAAAACACGATCGCCGACTGGAGCGCCATGGGAAGGTGGTATTCCAATCTCGTCGGCGAACGCATCGATGCCTCTCCCGAGATCAAGCAAAAAGTCGCTTCCTTGACTGCCTCAGACCCCGCTCTCTTGCAGAAGATGCGGGCGATCGCTCAGTTTGTGCAGAACGATATCCGCTACGTGGCCATCGAACTCGGGATCGGCGGCGTCCAGCCACACGCGGCATCCGAGGTTTTTGCCCACCATTACGGCGATTGTAAGGATAAGGCAACCCTGGTTCGCTCCATGCTGCGGGAGCTTGGTGTCGAGTCTTACTACGTCTTAATCGACGACAAACGCGGTTCCGTCACCGGCGACATGCCGGCTCATAACGGATTCGATCATGCCATCACCGCCATCAAACTGCCTGACAGTCTGGACGATCCATCTTTGATTGCTACCATTCACCACCCTAAACTGGGCAGGATTCTCTTCTTCGATCCCACCAACGAATTTATTCCCTTTGGCCAACTGCCCGGCTATCTGCAGGCGAATTATGGATTGCTGGTCACGCCCGATGGTGGCGAGTTGATCGAGCTTCCGCAGCAACCCTCCAACATGAACAGCATTCGCCGAACCGCAAAGCTTACGCTCGATCCCAGCGGAACCTTGAAAGGAGAGGTGCACGAAGTAAGATTGGGAGAACGCGCATCTTCCGAGCGTTGGCGTCTGCACACCGTGACCCAGGATCGTGATCGCATCAAACCAATCGAAGACCTGCTGGGAAGCTCGCTTACTAGTTTTCAGATCACCCACGCCGCGCTGGAGAACCTGCAACAGACTGATCGGCCTTTCGGCTTCGATTATTCCTTCGAATCGCCGAACTATGCCAAAAACGCCGGCTCCATGGTTTTGGTGCGGCCGCGAGTTTTGGGTAGTAAGGGATTAGGTTTTCTCGAAACCAAAGACCCGAGGCGCTTCCCGATTGAATTCGATGAGCCCACCCAGGATACAGACAGCTTCGAAATCACCATTCCTGCAGGCTATGTGGTCGACGATATTCCGCCACCCGTCGACGCCGACTACGGCTTCGCCAGCTACCACTCCAAAACGGAAGTGAACGGCAACGTTGTGAACTACACGCGGACCTTCGAACTCAAAGAGCTGAGCGTCCCCGTCGACATGGCGCCGGAACTCCGAAAGTTCTACCGCATCATCGCCGGCGATGAGCGCAACACGTTGGTTCTCAAAGCCGCGCCCTGATCCTTTCGACAATTGCCGCTCTTCTGGAGTCATCCTGAATCCCGCGTTTTTACCAGCGGGATGAGAGATCACTACTGCGCACCCAGCGCTCTGGCAAAGTTCCTCCTGAAAGCCTCCCTGCCATTGCCGCCCTTTACCTTCCGCAGTTATGATGCCTCTATGAGCTTTTCCGAGACAGTCTTCTTATTCATCTTGGCCCTGGTCGTTTTTGGCCCCAAGAAGCTGCCGGAAATCGCTCGCCAGGCAGGTAAGCTTCTCGCCGAACTGCGCCGCGCCTCCAACGAATTCAAGTCGCAAATCGAAACCGAGATCACTCACCTGGAATTGCAGAAGAAGGTAGACTCTCTGCCAAAAGGCCCGCCCAAAGGGGCCGTGGCCAGCATGAGCCTCAATCCAGCCAGCGAAACCGTGCCGCACCAAACCGGTGCTACTCTGGCCGCACCCGCTGAAGCCACGCTCGCCGGTAACGGCATAGCCATGACCAGGCTGGCTGAGGCCAATGTGATCGCCGAAAACTCCGAGATCCCTCCCGCAGCCCCATCCCCGGCCCTCCCTGAAACTGAAACCGAGACCGCCTCAGCCACGCGGAACTTGCATGTTTGAAAGCGTGGCCTCCGGCGACGAACCAAAACACGAAATGCCCACCATGGGCTTCCTCGATCATCTCGAGGAGTTGCGCACTCGACTGGTCCGTTCAATCATTGCCGTGGCGGTTGGCTTCGGGGTGTGTTGGTGGAAGGTCGACAAGATCTACGAAATCATGCAGCGCCCCATCATGAAGGCGCTCAAAGATAACGGCATGTCGGAGAAGCTCGTCTATCTCAATCCCACCGAGCCTTTCAATCTCTATCTCAAAATCGCCGCCCTGGCCGGACTCTTTCTCACTTCGCCCTTCGTTCTATATCAAGTCTGGATGTTCATCTCGCCCGGCCTTTATCGCAACGAAAAAAAGTATGTCGTTCCCTTCATGGTCTCAACCATTTTTCTCTTTTCCGCCGGAGGATATTTCGGCTTCAAAGTCGTCTATCCCCAGGCGCTGGGCTTCCTCATCCACTTCGGCCGCCAGTTCCAGCCTATGATCACCATCGGCGAATACACCTCTTTGTTCCTGAGCATCATCCTCGGGATGGGTCTAATCTTTGAGATGCCGATTTTAATTTTCTTCCTCGCCTTGATGGGCATCATCACGGCAGGCTTCATGTGGAAGAATTTCCGTTACGCGATCCTGATCATCTTCATCATCGCAGCCATCGTCACGCCCACGCCGGACGTCCTGAATATGTGCATCTTCGCGGCTCCCATGGTCGGGCTCTATATCGTCAGCATCGGAATTGCTTACTTTGTCCATCCAAAACAACGGCTGGCCCGCAAGGAGAAATTGGGCGCTTAATATTCCGGGAGTGATTTCGCGCCAAGGAGTCTCCGTGACCAGTAGAGCTTTAACGACAAATAAAAGAACAGGAATTCGGCTTTTGCTGCTCCTGCTCATCGCGATCCTTGCCGCCTGCGATCAGGACGGCAAGAACACCGCTCAAGCCGGATCTCAAACTCCGCCGGCATCTGCGCCCGCTAATCAAGAACTGCCGAATCTCAACCTCCCTCCTGATGCAGGCCCTCCACCCACCTTCGATTCAGCCCGCGCTATGCAATATGTAAAAGAGATGGCCGCCTACGGCCCGCGCCCTCTTGGCAGCGCCAATCACAAGAAAGTCGAGGATTTCATCGTCTCCCATCTCAAAGGCGATAAGGTTGAGAACGACGCCTTCACCGCCGACACGCCGGAAGGCAAGTTTCCCGTAAGAAACATCGTTGCCGAGTTCCCCGGAACTCGCGACGGCATTATCGTGATCACCAGCCATTACGACACAAACTATCCTCTGCGCAACACTTCCTACGTCGGGGCCAACGACGGCGCGTCTTCCAGTGCCTTGCTGCTCGAAATCGCAAATCAACTGCGCGGCAAAAAGAACGACGGCTATAGCGTGTGGCTGGTCTGGGATGATGCCGAAGAGGCCATGAAGCCGGAGACTGAAATGCCCTTCGACAAAGACAGCCTCTACGGCATCAGCCATCTCGCGGAGAAATGGCAGAGCGACGGCACGCTGAAGAACATCAAAGCATTTCTGTTAGCCGATATGATTGGCGACGCCGACCTCAACATCGACCGCGACCTGAACTCGACCCCGTGGCTGGAAGAAGTCGTTTACCAGTCCGCAACCCGCCTGGGAAATCAATCTCATTTCTTCGCGCGCATCAATCAGGTCACCGATGACCACATCCCCTTCATGCAGAGAGGCGTCGCCTGCGCCGACTTGATCGACTTCGACTACGGCTACAACAACGTCTTCTGGCATACCCCGCAGGACACAGTCGACAAGCTCAGTCCCAAGAGCCTGGAAATAACCGGCACTACGATTCTTGAAACAATTCGTATCCTAAACAAGATGGAGTCGTTACCTCCAAAAGCGTAATTGCTCGTCCGTCGAGCGAAGCTCGACTTTTTGCTCTTCTGGCAACGCCAAATCGCGCCACGGATCTAGACACTTCCTTCGCCCTTCAACAATCCCCCATTCTGATTTAGCATGGAAGCCCATTGCTCTACCCCTGGCTCTTCTTCAACATCTTCGCCCTCGCCGCACTCGCCCTGGATTTCTTCGCCTTCCAGAAGGGCCGCGCAGCCAGCCGCACGCGCGACGCCCTAATCCGCAGCGCCATGTGGTTCGCCCTGGCCATGGCATTTGCCGCGCTGATTTTTTTCTGGCAGGGAAGACAAGTCGCCGTCGAGTTCGTCACCGGATACCTGGTGGAACTCTCGCTCAGCGTCGACAATCTTTTTCTCTTCCTGGTAATCTTCCGCTACTTCGCCCTCTCCGACGAGCACCAGCAGCGTGTTTTGTTCTGGGGAATCCTCGGCGCGCTGTTCATGCGCGGCGTTCTCATCATCGCCGGCATTGGCCTGGTCCAGCGCTTCCACTGGATTTTCTACGGACTGGGGGCACTCCTGATCTACAGCGGAATCCGCCTGGGCTTCATCGGCGAACACCAGGTCGACCCGGCAAAGAATCCGGTCGTAGGCACCCTCCGTCGGCTGCTTCCGGTGACAACCGATTATCAGGGAAACAGATTCCTTGTGCGCGGCTGGCAGGGAGCTCCCGGCCTCTACGCGACGCCGCTGCTGATCGTGCTGGTAGTCATCGAAACCACAGACCTGCTCTTCGCCGTCGATTCAATCCCTGCCGTCATGGCGATCACGCTCAATGCATTCATCGTCTACGCCTCCAACGCATTCGCCATTATCGGGCTGCGGTCGCTGTTCTTCGCCGTCTCCGAACTCTTGAAAACCTTCCGCTATCTCCATAGCGGTCTGGCGATCATTCTCGTTCTCATGGGACTAAAGATGATCTCCCAGGATTACCTCAAAATCCCCACTTTGGCTGTGCTCAGCGCTGTATCCACCATCCTTCTCATCTCTATACTGGCGTCCGTGGTGCATCCCGGCGTCAAGCCGAACGAAAAGTAGCGGCCGTTTCTTCGTGTACTACCGTGACACGCCTGACCTATGATCAGCCATTGCCGCCCTCAAATCACTGAAAACATGGCACAAAAGCTTCATGGAAACACTATGCGGTTCCCCTCTGCACGGCACACAGGATCAACACAGCGCGACGCTCTACCGGCAGATCGGCTGAGCATTCACACGCACTGATGTCAAAATTTAGTATGACCTTTTCAGATCCTCGAAACAAATCACTAACGCCGGTGTTCCTATAGACACTGGCCAATTGTGCTTCGATCGTTCTGATCTACTTTCACGTAGGCTGCTTCTGACCGTCCAAAGGAGATCACATGGGTGGTCACCCCTTCACTGTTCTACATTGCGCAATCACAGTCTTACGTTGTGCAATTTGTTCTGAGCCGGTCAATCTCACGGTTGACCTGTCTACCGACGAAAATGGAAAAGCGGTGCATGAGGAGTGCTACGTCAAATATCTAACCGGCTCGTGGCCCGTGGCAGGATGGCAAGAGTGTAGTTAGCCGGCAGCGTTGCCCTGATATGAATGTAATCCCCATGAATATCGGCCCACTGCAACCTCGCAATCTCGCCTTTGCGTAGCGTGACGCTTGTGGTGAATGGTTTTGCAAAGCGACCACCACTGCCAGTTCGCTATTCTAGCCAGAACTTTCCATAAGCTATGATGGTGGACTATGGCGCAAGTCACCATACACGTCCCGCCTCGTCCCTATCAGGCTCGGATTGAGAACGGCCTCCTCGCCCGCTCCGGGGCGCTGCTCGCGGAATTGCTGCCCCAATCGAGCAAACTTTTTGTAATCACGGCGGCTCCAATCCGCCGTCGCTGGGGCGCGAAGTTACTCACGTCGCTGAAGTCCGCAGGATTCAAACCTCAAGTCCTGCAATTGCCCGATGGCGAACCTGCAAAGAAACTCGCCACAATTGAAACCCTGGCCGAGAGACTCGTTCGCCTGGGCGCAGACCGCAAAGCCGTTCTCATCGCGCTCGGCGGCGGCGTAGTCGGCGACGTCACTGGTTTGCTGGCCTCGCTCTACATGCGCGGCATCGATCTCGTCCAGATTCCAACCACGGTCCTGGCCCAGGTCGACGCGTCAGTGGGCGGCAAAACCGGCGTCAATCTCGGAGCAGGGAAGAATCTTCTCGGAACCTACCATCATCCCCGGGTCGTCTTAATCGATCCTGAGGTCCTGCGCACTCTCTCTGACCGCGCTTTTCGCTCGGGTCTTTACGAAGCCCTTAAGTGCGGCATCATCGGCGATCTCGATCTTTTCCTGCGCTTCGAACAAAAACGCGCGCAGATTCTTAAACGCGACCCGGTCGAAGTCGAAGGACTGATCGCCGCCAGCGTGAAGCTGAAAGCCGAAATCGTCTCCGCCGACGAACAGGAAGGAGGCTTACGGCGTGTGCTGAATCTCGGCCACACCATCGGCCACGCCCTCGAGGCCGAGACGGGCTACAAAACCCTGCTGCACGGCGAAGCCGTCGCCTGGGGATTGATCGCCGCCACCAACATCTCGCTTTCGGTCGGCCGCACCGATAGCATCACCGCCGGCCGCATCGCCGACGCCGTTCTCAGCCTGGGCCGCTTGCCGGAGTTGAAAATAGCCGCTCCCAAAATCCTTGCGCGCCTGCAGGCCGACAAAAAAACCCAGAACGGAACAGTCCACTTTGTCCTCCCCCGCGAAATCGGCAAAGTAGAAATTGCCGCCGACGTGCCCGATAAATTTGTGCTCGGCGCGGTCGAAGAACTTCGCCGCCTGTCGCACAGAGGGAAGTGAAAATTGATGATTGTTAATTGTTGATCAAAAGCCTCAACTCACATTCTTTAATCATCAATCAACCATAAGATTTCACCATGCCGAACTCCCCCATCCCCGTGATCGGCGCCGCTCCTGAAGGCGCGCACGACCCCCAATCCGCTGGTCGAGCCGTGCGCCAGATGTTTACCTCAATCGCCCCACGCTACGATTTGCTGAATCACGTCTTATCGTTCAATGTCGATCGCCTCTGGTGGTGGCGCACCGCCCGCGCCTTCGCGTCAGTCCTCGCCCCACCCGACGCGCGCATCCTCGACCTCTGCTGCGGAACCGGCGATATGACCTTCGCTCTTCAAAGGCAGGCAGGAAATTCCCGGCCGCGCATTCTAGGCGCGGATTTCTCTCACGCGATGCTTCAGCGTGCGAACGCAAAATCCACGAAAAATGCGCAAGAACGCAAACCCATCCCCGGCTGGATCGAAGCCGATGCGCTCAGTCTGCCTTTTCCCGATCAGCATTTTGATCTTGTCACCTCAGCCTTCGGCTTCCGCAATCTTGCCGATTATGACGCTGGCCTGCGCGAGATCGCTCGCATATTAAAGCCCGGAGCCCAATGCGGCATTCTCGACTTCGGCGAGCCTAAAGGCTTGATGGGAAGCCTCTACCGACTCTACTTCAAGCAAGTTCTCCCGCGGGTCGGCACTCTGATTTCCGGCGTGCGCGGCCCCTATGCGTATCTTCCGGACTCAGTCGAAAAATTCCCTGAGCCCGTAGAAATGCTCGAACGTATGCGCCGCGCCGGCTTCCGCGAAGCCCGCTGGACTCCCTACACTTTCGGCATCGCGGGTTTATACCGCGGCAAGAAATAAATAAATGAAAGTTGCGGAAGAAAAGAGTCGCCCTAGCTTGCGCTCGCCTCGTGCGCGGCAGTTCCTGACGCCCTCTTGAAGCTATCGGCAAACGCATCCTCAATCGTGTAGCGCATTATGTCCTGGTATTCGGCGCCCAGAAAATTCTGCAGGCGGTAGGTATCCATAATGTATTCGCCGGTCATATAGGGCATCGCCTCAGGCGGAATCGCTGAGATCTGCCGGTACCACAGAAACTCCAAAACCTTGCGCATCGCCCATTTCCCCGGCACCCGCACCAGCCTGGCCTGTGCCATTTGAATGCAACGGCCAAAGGTAAGGGGCTCGCCCGATCCGGCAACGTTCAGAATCGTCAGCCGCTGCGGCTCGGGATCGCGCCGCAGAATATGCGCAATCAAGCGCGCCATGTCGTCCACGTGAATAAACTGTATTTTGTTATCCAGATACTGCTGCCCCCGCGGCAGCATGCAGGGCAGACGTTTCCCCTCGCTGCGCATCTTCTGCGCCCGTGCGCTCTTGCCATTCGGCGTCCCGCGGAACGCGCCCAGCAAATAATTCTCCACCGTCGCTCCGGCAAAAATGTGGGGCCGCAGAATGTAAACGCTGCATCCCCGCAACGCCGACGATCGCTGCTGTACCACTTCATCGCACTGTTTCTTGTGCAGAGCGTAGGGCAGGGTGTGCGCCGCCATCGGCGATTGTTCCGTGGCCGGAGCGGACAATTGCGGCCCGTACACCGAAACGCTGCTGGGAAAGAGGAACTGCTTAATGCCCGATTCCGCCGTGCGGTTGGCTTCGGTAATCGCTTCCATCACCCGCGCCGTCCCGGCCACGTTGATCTGCCACATGCGTTCCGTGTCGAGCACCCCGGAGCGCACCGGGTCGATCACGAACGCCAGGTGCACCACGGCCACAGGCTTGCAATCGCGAAGAATTTCATAGAGCGCGCGCGTGCAGGATTCATCGCCCAAATCCAGGCGTTCGAATTGCAGCGGCAAATCGGTTTGCGGCGGAGTTACATCCACCCCAATCACCGAAAAGCTTCCGAGCATCGGCAGCAGCCGCGATCCCAGATTGCCTGAGATGCCCGTTACCACCACGACAGGCTTTTCGCTCTCCATGTATTATTATTTATTTTTGCGAGGACGGCGGTGCCTGCTGCGCTGCAGCGCCTGGCGGGTTACCCGACGGAGATCCCGGTCCCTGCGGCGGACGCAACCCCATGCGCGGTGGACGGCCCGGCATGGTCGCCGGCCCAAAATACGCCTCGTTCTGATCGACCTTGTAGGAATTCTGGTACGCGTCCATCATCTCCCGCAAGCGCTGGCTCTTCAGCGTATTGTGGATTTCGGTCTTCAATTTGTCATCCAGCGGGGTCTCGGTCTTGCTCACGACTTTATATACGTAGTGCCCACCCGCATCGCTGATTACCGCGGAAACTTCTCCCGCTTTTAAGTCGAACACAGACTGCTGCGCCGGCGGCAGACCGGTGCGCCGCACCGACGGCAGATTCACTGTAGGGTTTTCCATCTTCATGCCCGCCGCTTCGTAAGCCTCTTTCTGCAGTTTGACAAAATCTTCTCCCGCCGCCGCGCGCTTCTGCAGCGCCTCCGCCAGCTGATCCATATCCTTCTGGCCCTGCTCCTGTTTGGTTTTTTCGCCGTCCCCCTTGGCCTTTTGTTGTTCTTCGGTCAGCTTCTCATCGCTTTCGGTTTTCTCCGGCTCCATCTGTTTGTTGCGCGGAATAAACAGCCGGTCGAGAGAAAATTGCGCATAGTCGGCGGGATGCTGTTTATAGTAGGCCTCGATCTCCGAGTCAGGAATCTTATCGGCCTCTTCCTGCACCTGGCGCTGCAATTGGGTAGTCAGAATCTGCATCTTGGCGATCTTCAGCGTCTCTTTATAAGCCTCGGTGTTTTCCAAACCCTTTTTCTCCGCCGCTTCCGACATGGCCATAAACTTCGGCAGCGCCATCGCCAGTTGCCGTTTCAGCTGCGGCGTCACGTTTGGCGAAAGCCCGTTGGCGATTTTCTCGAACTCCTTACGCGTGATGACCGTCTTGCAGTCGGCAGGATTCTTCGCTGACGCCGTCTTTGCCTCCCCGGTCTTACCCGTCGCGGACTTGCTGGCGGTAGCTTTGGCTGCGCTCGCAGGACATACCCCGTTTATCGTCAACACGGCCGCGTCCTCCGGAACCTCAGCCGCAGGGGTCTCCGCTTTGGCAGCCTGATTCTGCATTGGGGCCATAGGCGCCGCTCCCGGCGATGCCTGTCCCCACGCCATCGTCCCCAGCAACACACACAGCAGCCAACTCTTACGCATACTAGAAATCCTCCAGGATTGGTAAATCAGGAAGTTGTAACCGCCCGAACCTAGAATCCTAGCACACGGGCGCTTCCTTGCAGCAGGGAACTGCGGCCCCGGTAGTGGGTTAATTTGAATTTTGTTTTGAAAGGGCACGGCTTTGTTGCCTGCGGAAAAACTCGATTCGCGACTGAGCCTTGAAAGGGCGCGGCTTCCGGCCGCGCCGTAAACCAACGATTTCCGGCCGCTGTGCGGGCCTCCGACCTGGACGCTCCCCGCGCCTAAGCGTGCAGTTTTTTTCACGGGCAAATGAAGACGGCGAATCACAACCCCCACCATGATGCATACCCGTGCGAATTTCGCTCGGCTGATCAACCTGGAAGCCGTCTCAGAACGGGTTCGGGAAGGGCACGACCTCAAGTCGCGCCATCCGGGCCAATGAAAAATGCGGGCTGCCCCTGGGGAAGCTGGGCGCTGTCCCTCCCTATTTATTTACGCGAAACCTTATACGCGGAATCGAAGTGAGATATCCTTGCGGACGCTTTTGGTTGGTATCATCCCGCCGATTCCCTTGGCACAATTCCCGCACATCGCCGATAATCCCAACATGTCCGGCAACCTCTCCGGAACCCCGGCCCTTTATTCGCCCAACGCCATGCGCGCCGAAAAGCGCGCCGTGGCCGGCAGTTCGGTTATCGCCGCGCTGTTGATGACCGCCGGAAAAATCGTCGTTGGCGTTGCCACCGGCAGCTTGGGCATTCTTTCCGAGGCCGCGCACTCCGCCCTCGATCTCATCGCCGCCCTGCTCACTTATCTTTCCGTTGGCGTTTCCGACAAGCCCGCCGACGCCGACCACCAATACGGCCACGGCAAAGTAGAAAACTTCTCCGCCTTTGTCGAAACTGGATTACTTCTGCTCACCTGCGTCTGGGTTATCTACGAAGCGGTCATGCGCCTGTTTTTCCGCCACGTGGAAGTCGAGCCTTCCGTCTGGGCCTTCGCCGTAATGCTGATCTCCATGGCTGTCGACTACTGGCGCTCCCGCGCCCTCGGCCGCATCGCCACCAAATACGACAGTCAGGCGCTCGAAGCCGATGCCCTTCATTTCTCCACCGACGTATGGTCCGCTGGCGTAGTCGTCCTCGGCCTTTCCTTGATCCTCATTGGCCGCATCTACCACATCGATTGGCTGCTCCGCGCCGATCCCATTGCTGCTCTCTTCGTCGCCGGAGTAATCGTCAGCGTCAGTTGGCGCCTCGCTCGCCGTACCGTTGACGCCCTGCTCGACGCAGCGCCCACCGGCGTTCGCGGGCAGATCACCGCCGCCGCTCTGAACGTCGAGGGCGTCCTCGAAGTCGGCCGCGTCCGCATCCGCCGCGCCGGCAACCGCTACTTCGCTGATCTTGCCATCGGCCTCGCCCGCACCGTCACCTTCCAGCGCTCCGAGCAAACCGTCGAAGCCGTCACCGCCGCCGTTCGCGGCATCCTTCCCGATGCCGACGTCACCGTGCAGCCCCTCCCCCGCGCCCAACGCTCGGAAAATATTTTCGACCGCATTCGCGCCGTCGCCACTCGCCACAACCTGAACGTCCACGACATCAGCGTGCAGGATCTCGCGGGATCTCTCCACGTTGAACAGCACGTTGAACTCGATGAACGCATGACCCTCAAGACCGCCCATGATCAGGTCACCGAACTCGAAGCCGACATGCGCCGCGACGTTCCCGAAATCGCCGACATCCTCACCCACATCGAAAGCGAACCCGCCACCATCGAAACCGGTGACGAAGTCGTCCGCGATGCCGACCTCGAACGCCGCCTCAAACTCGCTGCCGAGCGCTTCCCCGAAATCCAGGACATGCATGACATCCAGATAAAAAAAGTCCGCGGACGTCTCTACGTCTCCTGCCACTGCACCCTTTCCGACGATCTTCCACTAGCCCGCGTCCACGACATCCAAACCGAACTCGAGATCAACTTCAAACAGGACGCCCCCGAACTTTTTCGCGTTCTGATTCACCCCGAGCCCAGCACCGACAATCGGCGGTAGAATCGTCAAGAGGATCTATGGCAACCGCACGCGCCACCTGGATCGAGAAGCAAAAATTCAGTGCTGTCTCCGATAGCCAACACACGATTATCGTTGACGGTGATAAGACAGCAGGGAACAGTCCGATGGAGTTAGTGCTGATCGCACTTTGCGGCTGCACCGGCTACGATGTCATCTCTATCCTGCAAAAGAAGCGCGAACCGTTCACCAGCCTCGAAATCCGCGCCGAAGCCGAACGCGCCAAAGATCCACCAATGATCTATACCTCCATCAAACTGATTTACCGCGTCGGCGGCAAAGTTTCGCACAAAGCCGTCGAAGATGCCGTCCGCCTCTCGAAAGAGAAATATTGTTCGGTTTCCGCTATGCTGGAAAAGGCCGCGAAGATCACCACCGAAATCGAATACGCAGATGCGTGAGCCGCTATGATGCCTCGCATTTTTCTTTTCACTCAGCCAAACTGCTTGTCCTGCGAAGTGGTAAAGATCTTTCTGGAAGTGCGGGAGATTGCCTTCGAGCAGCGGGACATCACCCTTGATCCCCTCGCCCGCGCAGAATTCATCGAGCTTTATCATGGCAGCAGCGCGCCCGCCGTCGTCATCCTGATGCCCACCGGCCCCGAACTTATCGAAGGCTTCGATCCCGATCGCATTGACCATTTCCTCTCCGCTGCATGATGATGGAAAGGCGGTGGTCAGTGGTCAGTGGTCAGTGAGAGTACTAAACGACAATCAAACTATCTTATGAAATCCGCTTTGAAAGGGCACGGCTTCAGGCCGTCCCATAAAGAGCCAACAAAAATGCGGGCTTTAGCCCCCGAGGGTGCGATTAGCCCATTTCAACCGCTGTGAGATAGCTTCTGGCGATGAGCGAACACCGACCATCGTGCAGACCCTTTTTTGCTGACCACTGATCACTGACAACTGTCCACTACCCACTGATCACGTTCACTTCGGAGCCGCTCCATCTCTACTCGTCAACCACATCCCTTGCGCGGATATTTCTTCATCGGCTCCGCCGCATTTCTTTGGGGAGTCTCCGCCGTCCTCGGACGCGCCGTCTTCACCGGAAAACTGCCGCTCGGCACAGCTCTGGCTCATCCCATCGATCCGCTGATTCTTTCGCAAACCCGCGTCACATTTTCTCTGCTCGTCCTGCTTCCCGTCCTTGTCTTTGCAAGGAGCTGGCAGCGAATCGCGCTGCCCGCGCGAGATTTGGCGTACTGCTTAATTCTCGGAACGGTTGGCGTCGCGCTGTCGAATTATTTTTACTACGTGGCCATTCAAAGAACCAATGTCGCCATCGCCATCATCGTGCAGTACACCGCTCCAGTCTGGGTATTGATCTACGTGGTCGCTCGCCGCCAGCAGAAACTGACCGCACAAAAAGTCGCCGCCGTCGCTTTGGCCCTAACCGGCATCGCACTTGTCATTAATCTCTTCACCGGTTCTGCCGCCGCGCTTCGTCCGCATGTCCGTGAATTGGATTTGTATGGCATCCTCGCCGCCTTGCTCGCCTCGTTTTCGTTCGCCTTCTACAACGTCGCAGGCCACGGAATCCTTATCCGTCACGACCGCTGGCGTGTCCTGGTTTGGACGCTTGCCGCCGCGTCTGCCTTCTGGCTCATCGTCAACCCGCCCTGGAAGATCGCTGCCGCTCACTACGCACCCGCACAATGGCTCTTCCTGTTCGTCTTCTCGATGATTTCGGTACTCGGAGCTTTTTCTCTCTATTTCCTCGGCCTGCAGCATCTGGAACCGACCCGCGCCATCGTGGCCAGTTGTCTGGAACCTGTATTTTCGATTCTCCTTGCCGCGGCATTCCTGGGTGAAGTCTTACGTCCCGTGCAGACTCTCGGCATAGTTTTCGTCCTGGCCGCCATCCTCATCGTGCAACGTCCGGAGCGCGCCATCTCGCCGCTGGCTTGAGCTTCACTTACCACAATCCACTCGATGGCTGATCTTTGCTCCCCCCTTGAACCAGCACCGCGGTCAATCACGGAACATCGAAGATCTGCCGACTGGCGCACATATAACCGTCAGCCTCTGGAACAGTCGGATATTGACAGACAACGTCTACTCGCGAAGCCTATCCTGTGGCCTTATTTGGCATAGACCGGTCATGCACTTGACTTGCTACATCTGCGGACTAGCCGTCGAACTTGAAGTGGCAAAAACCAACGAGGACGGCGAAGCGGTTCACGAAGAATGCTACGTTGAAGGGATTCGTGTGAAGGCCATGCAAAAACCCGGACTATTACTTCTGCTAAGCCCGAGTGGCGACCCGCTTTTGAGAGGATGTTGCTCGGCTTGCTCTGATGTAAGGTTTGCCTTTGTGGGAAACTCGGAAGAAAATTGCAGACTGATGCAGGAGGCCTTCGACCGTCACTTTGAAGCGAAGCACGCTCCCCTTGTAAAACCCTCACTCTAAAGCGATGCCATTCCGCACACGACCGAAGGCACCGGGTGAGGAACCTGCTGTTTCCGTCCCTCAAATGTGGCCGCAAGTTCTGAGCAGATTACTTTCCCGCCGATTTGCCTTTTCTCGGTGACCCGCCGTGCCCTCCGTGGTCAGAGATCCTGAACTTGACCCAATTCGACGGCGATCTGATCCATAATTTCAATTCCAAACCCTTCCAGCGCGGCAACTTTCTTGGGCCGGTTGGTGAGCAGCCGGATTCTTCTCAAATTTAAATCCGACAAAATCTGCGCCCCAATTCCAATCTCCCGCTGGGTCTGCCGCTCGTTATCGAGCGGAGACGCCAACTTTCTTCCCCGATGGAACATCAGTGCCGTCCGCTCCCCAACTTTCTCCTTCGAGAATCCCTGCGAAGTCTGGTGCAAATAAACCAAGGCGCCGCGTCCTTCCTGTGCAATCCGCCGCAACGATCCTTCCAGCATCGCATGGCATTCGCAGCCGGTGGCGCCAAACACGTCGCCCATCAGGCAATGCGCATGCATCCGCACCAGCACCGGATCGCCGCTATTCTCCACATCGCCGCGCACCAGCGCCACGTGCGACTCGCCTCCATCCACTTCGCTCTCATACGCGATCAGCCGGAATTCTCCGAAACGCGTCTCCACCAGTGCCTCTCCCACCCGATGCACGTAGCGCTCATGCGCCATCCGGTAGCGAATCAGCTCCGCCACCGTCAGCATCTTCATCCCATGCTGTCCACAGAACTGAATCAAATCCGGAACCCGGGCCATGGTTCCGTCGTCCTTCATGATCTCGCAGATGATGCCCGCCGGAACCATTCCTGCCAGCCTCGCCAGGTCGACCGCTGCCTCCGTCTGTCCGGCCCGCACCAGCACTCCGCCTTTTCGCGCCCGTAACGGAAAAACGTGCCCCGGTCGCGCCAGGTCCGCCGCCGCCGTCGCCGGATCGATGGCCACCTCAATCGTCCGCGCCCGGTCGAATGCCGAAATCCCCGTCGTCACCCCCACCCGCGCGTCGATCGACTCAGAAAACGCCGTCCCAAACTGCGAAGTATTCTCCGCGCTCATCGGCCCCAGCCGCAGATGATCCAACCGCTCTTCTGTCATCGCCAGGCACACCAAGCCCCGTCCATACTTCGCCATAAAGTTGATGGCTTCCGGCGTAACCTTCTCCGCCGCTAGAGTTAAGTCTCCCTCGTTCTCGCGATCCTCGTCGTCCACCACCACGATCATCCTTCCGGCGCGGATCTCCTCCAGAGCTGAGGGAACATCGACAAAATTTGTTTGGGAGCTCATATCACCGCGATTGTAACAAACCCACGAACTGAATCAACCGCAAGCGAATCGCTTCATTCGCCCGCCCTCCGGCCCTAATCGACAGTCGAAAATTGCCAGCTGTCAATTGTCAATTGTCTGTGCCTATCTCAGATCAAAGCCATTGCCCTGAAATGTCCCGCAATGTCCCGTCTTGTCTCTTGCCGCCTCGCGGATGTCTCTCTAGAGTTAAGTCTCGTCGCTGCCGCTAGATTTGGTACGCCACCCTTGGGAAGGCCCCGGCGTCCAGGTTCCACGGTCAAGCTTGACGTGAATGCAGTGGAGAGCGGGGAGGACCACTCTCCACTGCGTTTTAAACCTTCCGGTTTTCTGTCGCTTACCGTTCAGACATTGCAAGATTTTGCAACTACACTTTCTCAATCTACAAAATTCCTGGTCGCAACGCAGAAGCGCCGCGTCGATCGCTGGTCTTAAATGGCGAACCCGCGTCAATAAGTGCCCGCCGCGCCTACGGATTCGCAGGCTCCTGTCCCTGCCCCGCCCCCACCTGATTTCCGATCACATCTCCAGAAACAATCATCTCCACACGCCGATTCAGTTGCCGACCCTGCGCCGTGCTGTTGTCCGCCACCGGATCGGCCTTGCCCATCCCCTGCGCCGTCACACTATTCATCGACACGCCATTGCTCACCAGAAAATCCCGCACCGCCTCGGCCCGCTTATCCGAAAGCGTCTGATTGTATTCGTCGCTTCCAATGCTGTCGGTATAACCCATGATCTGCAACTTCAAATCCGGATAAGCCAATACGATTCCAGAGATCTTCGCCAACCGCTCCCGTGCCTCCGGCTTTAACTCATATTTGTTGAAGGCAAAGAGCACATCCGGCATGCTGACAATCAATCCCTTCGCCGTGTCCCTGGTCTGCAAAACCTGATTCAACTGCGCCAGCAAACGCGCCCGCATCGCTTCTTTCTGCTGGATCGCCTCCTGCCGCTGCTGGTCCGCCAGTTGCGCCTGCTGCTGTGCCGCCGCCGCGGCCGCTTGCGCCTGTTGCTGCGCCGCTAGAGCCGCAGCTTGTTGTTGTTGGGCCGCCGCCTGCGCCTGTTCCGCTTCGGCGCGTCTCTGCGCATCTTCCGCCGACTGCTGTTGCGCCTGGGCCGCCTGCTGCTGCGCCGCCGCCGCATTGGCTTCGGCTTGCGCCTGCGCCGCTTCATGAGCGCGCCGGTCCGCATCGATCTTCGCCTGCTCCTTCCGCCGCAGGGTCAGCACCCGCGCGTCTTCCGCCATCTGCGTCGCCCCGCGCGCCGCCGTCCCAATCGGAGTCCGCCCCTGCTTGCGCTGGTAATAATCTTCCGCCCGTTGCAGCATGTCTTCCGCTTTCGTCAAACTATCCGGCGCATACTGCTGCGCTCCCGCCGCCTTCGCAATCACGACCGCATTTCGCGCCTCCAGCAGATCCAGTGGAACCTTTATGCTGGCCTGGCTCGATGGCAACTGATCCGCCGGCACGTCAATCGTGTACTGCCCGCCCTCCAGCACATCGAACTTCGCATCGATCGGCTCTTCAAATCCCTTTGTCCCCTTGCGCACAACATTCTCCGCCACCACCTTGTTGCTCGGAAAAGTCACCGCGTAATAAGGTTCCGCCGTAATAATCATTCCAAACGCCTGCAACTCAGTCGTCACATCGATCTTGTCCTTGCCGTTATCCCCCGGCAGGATTTCGCCCAGATTCACCGCCCGTCCTTCCGGCGTAATCGCCCACAACACATAGGTCAGAAATTGTCCGCCGAAACGATTCGCCGGCGAAAGATGCTTCAACTCCAAATCGATCGAAAGCCGCCCGCCCTTGCCTTCAACCTTGGCATGGCCATCCACATCCGGCATCAAGTCCGTTCCTCTGAAGCCGATCTCGGTCGAGCCCCCGCGGTTCCGGTAATTCACCGCCGCGGTCGTCCGCGCGCTCACTTGTACGCGAAATACCGGCATCTCCTGATCTTGAGGAATCTGCGTCGATCCAGGTTCGTTCTGTCCCGTATTCTGATTCATCGCCGGCGGAGCGTTATCGGGCGGCGTCGCTGGCGCCTGGCTCGGGTGCGCCGTCGCCGGATACATTGGCTGCGAACTATCCTGTGCCAGCAGCGCCCCCGCCAGCGCCGCCTCCACCACCAACAAACTCAGCGTGCTCTTCCACAAGATTCGTCGCATAAGCACCTCCGGCAGATTTTGAGTCGCCGAAGCAAGGCGCGTGGATGCTGATTCCCGAACCCAATGCTTCAACGAATCTTCACCCTAGCAGCGCGCCAATCAGCCATTCAATACCGCACAGTACCTAGGTAGCAGCCGGAAGAAAAATACAGCACCAACTGCACTATCAGATTCCGAAACCAACGAGGCAAAAATCCATCTGCCACATCTTCCAGTCTCCCACCAAATTGTTAAAAATACGCCCTCCTGGAGTATCTTTGATCGGCGCAGGTGGGCGCGTTTTGAAATTCAGATTTCGAAACTCAAACCCGCCAATTTTTGTGCGCACCGGAAAGAAGGCGCAAGCTGGGAACCGTAATCCCTTTATCGGACGCCTCGCGACGTCCCTTGCATTTTCCCTTGGTCACCGCGTCGATCATCGTGATCAATATCCTGGTATTTGTAGCCGAACTGATGCGAGGCAATGCCTTTGTCCTGCAATGGTCGGTCGTTCCCGCAGATATTATGGCCGGTCATCACTGGATCACAATCCTGACCGCCATGTTCATGCATGGCGGCTGGCTACATATCATCGGCAACATGGTCTTCTTGTGGGCCTTCGGGCCGGAGATCGAAGACGCCATGAATCCAGGGCGCTACCTCGCCTTCTATCTTGCCGGCGGATTGGTGGCGATGCTGGCGCAGGTGCTGGCCAGCCCCAGTTCCACCGTGCCCAACCTGGGTGCAAGTGGAGCAATCGCCGCCGTCATGGGCGCATTTCTCGTAACCTACCCTCGCGACCGGATGCGCTCCCTTCTGGTCATCTTTATTTTCATCCGAGTCACCCTCATTCCGGCCGCGCTTTTGATCGTCGTATGGTTTCTGATTCAGCTTTTTAACGCCGGATCTATCGCCCACGTGCAGGCCGGTGGCGTAGCCTATCTGGCGCATGTTGGCGGCTGCGTTTTCGGGGCCGTTACTGCCAGATGGTTTGAAGATCCGCAGCGGATTGCAGCGCAAGGCTGGAGCCAATGAAATTCTAGCCGCCCTCGATCCAATTCAGGTGCAATCTGCGCGCATTCGAGAAGATGGACGAATCCTCGACTTGGCCGGAAGCCGAAACCCGGACGCCAGACGCCGATTTCTCTCACCGCACCTCCAGCCTCTTCCATGCCTCCTTGTACTTCTCAAATCTCTCCTCCCCATCCCTCCTGCATCCGTACGGATAAAGATTGATATGCAGCCGTCCTCCCAGCGCCCGCACAGGAATCACATACCAGATTCTTTTCCCTTTGGTCCGCGCGCACTGAATCGCCACCGCCAGGAAGTCGACCTGGTCAATTGTGTAGGGCATGTGCTTCGTGCTCGTTCGCCAGCACGACCGTACCGCAAATCCCCGATGATGCGACGCCCCGCTGGTCTTTACCTGCACCCTCCACAACCGTCTCGTCGCATCCACAATCACGTCGTACCGCTCGTTGTCCACATACGGCCGCGATACTCCAAACCCGCGCCTCGCCGCCTCTAACATGAACTGCAACTCAGCAATCGCTCCCTTATGCTTCGAATTATCCCTCCCACCCGCCACTCGTCCCATATCCACCCTTTTTCCCTCTGTGTTCCTCTGCGCCCTCTGTGGTTAAAGCTTTTGATTTTCACCAAACGCAAAAACGGCGCATGGGCCAAAGCCCTGCGCCGCCAGTTATTTACTCTCTATTCCTAGAATATCAACTTGAAGGGGGTAATTGGGACATTTGCTCGCGACCTAAATTGTTCCCAGAATGAACAACTTACAGCCAGGTGTCTACTTTTAGCCTCTTGACAAGATTTTCGTAAGCGTACCATTTGTGGTGCAATTCACAAATCATCCTTGATGTCCTTGATGTCATTCCGAACAGGGCCGAAGGCCCAGTGAGGAACCTGCTCTCTCCGTCTCGCGAACCGTCGCCGCGGGTTCGCGCAGGTCTACAGCGATAACGTCCACAGCAAGCCTGTAACCTCCCTCTAAAGCGATGTCATTCCGAACAGGGCCGAAGGCCCAGTGAGGAACCTGCTGCTCGGTCCCAAAACAATGCCGCCTCAAGTTTTGCACAAACCCGCTGTGACCACAGATACAGCGATGTCCTCAAAACAATTCTAAAGTGATGTCATTCCGAACAGGGCCGAAGGCCGGGTGAGGAACCTGCTGCTCGGTCCCAAAACAATGCCGCCTCAAGTTTTGCACAAACCCGCTGTGACCACAGATACAGCGATGTCCTCAAAACAATTCTAAAGTGATGTCATTCCGAACAGGGCCGAAGGCCCAGTGAGGAACCTGCTGCTCGGTCCCAAAACAATGCCGCCTCAAGTTTTGCACAAACCCGCTGTGACCACAGATACAGCGATGTCCTCAAAACAATTCTAAAGTGATGTCATTCCGAACAGGGCCGAAGGCCCAGTGAGGAACCTGCTGTTTGCTCGGAGCAACGATGCCCGCAGAACTCCACTACCACGTTTACATCATGGCGAGCAAAAGCCGCGTGATCTACATCGGCATAACCGGATCGCTCATGTCCCGCGTCCTTCGCCACAAGTCCGGTGAGGGAGGGGCATTCACAAAGAGATACAGAGTGCATCGCCTGGTCTATCGGGAATTCTTTCAGAACGCCGGAAAAGCAATCGCCCGCGAAACCGAAATGAAAAAGTGGCGCCGAGAAAAGAAAGTTGCGCTCATCGAAAAAGAAAACCCGACTTGGGAAGACTTGGCCGAAGGATGGGACGCTCCCGCCATCATGACCCAACGTCCGCCGTCCGAAGAATCTCTAAGCAACGCGACGACGATGTCATTCCGAACACGGCCGTAGGCCGGGTGAGGAACCTGCTGCTCGGTCCCAAAACAATGCCGGCTCAAGTTTTGCACAAACCCGCTGTGACCACAGATACAGCGATGTCCTCAAAACAATTCTAAAGTGATGTCATTCCGAACACGGCCGAAGGCCGGGTGAGGAACCTGCTGCTCGGTCCCAAAACAATGCCGCCTCAAGTTTTGCACAAACCCGCTGTGACCACAGATACTGCGATGTCCTCAAAACAATTCTAAAGTGATGTCATTCCGAACACGGCCGAAGGCCGGGTGAGGAACCTGCTCTCTCCGTCTCGCAAACCGTCGCCGCGGGTTCGCGCAGGTCTACAGCGATTACGTCCACAGCAAGCCTGTAACCTCACTCTAAAGCGACGTCATTCCGAGCACGGCCGTAGGCCGGCTGAGGAGCCTGCCGTTCGGCAGGTAACGGCAACTCACAACAAACTACCTCGCCAGCAGCGCCACTCCCGCCGCCACCATACTCGCCGCGATCCACCGCCGCCGGTCCACGCGTTCATGCAGAAAAATTCTTGCCGCTACTGCGTTGCCAATAAAGGTAAGCGAAGCGGCAGCAGGCGCGACCAGGCTCACATCTCCCCACGAGAGCCCAAACAATAGGCAAAAAAAGGACACCGCCATCGCGATCACTCCCAAAGAAAAACTGGGATTACCCGCCGTCCTGCGAATGACCACTACCAGTCCTTTATTTCGCCACAAATCTCCCACATCGCCAACCTGCTTCATCGCATGCGCCAAAAGCACGTCGCCTACGACGGAGG
The DNA here is from genome assembly GCA_963833875.1 of uncultured Acidobacteriaceae bacterium. Lineage (GTDB taxonomy): Bacteria > Acidobacteriota > Terriglobia > Terriglobales > Acidobacteriaceae > Sulfotelmatobacter. The sequence goes on along the minus strand of CAWHZM010000004.1, from coordinate 2,169,104 downwards.
AGATCACGACTGCCAGAATTCCGCTCCAGGTGTAAAGAGTCTTCACCGCTGAACTCCAGAGCCTTCACCCCCGCGATCGGAATGCTGCGTCAACGCCGGCCCACCCGCCACAAATCCCACGCCTCCGGTAATCAGCGCAATCCCCATCCAGCGCAAGGGGCTGACGTGCTCATGCAACAAAAATCTCGCCACCAATGCCACCAACACATAACCGAAGGAACTGGCCGGCAGCACGTAAGTAAGATCAGCCCAGGAGAGCGCGGTAGTGTAGGTAGCGAAAAAACCCAGCAAAAGAATGATTCCGACGGCGACCCACGGATTAAGGATCGCGAAGATCACGCTTTGCAGATGATGAATTGAGATTTCGCCGACCTGTTTCATGCCCTGAGAGAGCATGGAGTCTCCGGACGCGGCAAAAATAGCCACTCCACCCAGCACAAGATTTTTGCGAAAGTTCACGGGGATCGGGCTCACAGAAAATCATGAGCAGCAGATGACTATATCTCACAGCGTCGCAGAGAATGCAGAATGGAAAGGAGCTAGAGGCCTAGTCCGCTCCGCTCTGTCCCTGAGGAGAAAGCCCGTCCGGCCTGAGCAGGTTTGCCGCTGCATCCCGGGCATTCTTCTTCACCATCTTGTTGCGCGCGGAACGCAGTTTCAGGAAACTCTTTGCTTCCTTGTAAAGCCGCTTGCGGTCATTGCTGTCAAAGGCAGCTTTTCTCAGAATGCGGAATACCGCCTTCGGCCGGAAATAATATTCATCGTAGAAGCGATGAACCGCGCTCATAATCTCATCCGCTGACAGCCCCGGATACTGGATTTGCGCCAGTTGGTGTCCGCCTTCATCCACCATCTTGTTGTCGCCAACCATGAATCCGTTCTTCACCGCGAAGTCATAGAGTTCAGTTCCCGGATAGGCGTGAGCCACGGAAACCTGAATCGTCTCCACGTCCAACTCCTTGGCGAAGGCAATCGTATTGTTGATGGTCTCGTGGCTCTCACCCGGCAGCCCCATGATGAAGTCGCCGTGGATCACCAATCCAAGCTTATGGCAGTCTTTCGTGAACTGCCGCGCCCGTTCGATGGTTGCGCCCTTCTTGATGTTCTTGAGAATCTGCTGATCGCCGGATTCGTAGCCAACGATGAGCAGGCGGCAGCCCGCTTCCTTCATCGCCTTCAGCGTTTCGAAATCCGTGGTCACGCGCGAAGTGCAAGACCAGGTAAGGCCGAGCGGCTTCAACTTTGCGCACAGTTCGACCGTGCGCGCCTTTTGAATGTTGAAGGTATCGTCGTCGAAAAAAAATTCCTTCACATCCGGCCAGTACGACTTCACCTTCGCCATCTCGGCCGCAACGTCGTCGGTCGAGCGCTTGCGCCACGGATGCCCACTCAACGTCTGCGGCCACAGGCAGAACGTGCATTGCGCCGGACAGCCGCGGGTCGTGTAAAGCGAAACGTAAGGATGCAGTAGAAATGGAACGTTGTAACGCGTCACATCAAGGTCGCGCTTGTAAACATCGGTCACATGCGGCAGGGAATCCAGATCCTGAATCTGCGGCGCATCCGGATTGTGCACGATCTTCCCGTCCTTCAAAAACGAAGCCCCAGGAATCTCTTCCAAAGCCTTGCCCTGGGCATAATCCGTAACCGCGTAATCGAATTCTTTGCGCACAATAAAATCGATCGCCGGACACTCGCGCAAAGATTTCTCCGGCAGCACGGTGACGTGCGGCCCCACGAATGCAATCTTCATCTTCGGATTGGCCGCCTTGATCGCCTGCGCCAATCCAATGTCTCCGGGAAATCCCGGCGTACTGGTAAACAAAACCAGAAACTCATACCCCTTTGCAATCTCGATGGTCTGCTCCGCCGACACATAATGCGCCGGCGCATCCAGCAGCCGCGACCCCTCCAGCATCCCCGCCGGATAAGCCAGCCACACCGGATACCAGAACGACTCTATCTCGCGGGTGGCGGGCCAACGGGAACCGGCGCCGCCGTCAAAGTTTTCGAAGGAAGGTGGATTTAGAAATAGCGTTTTTAGGGGCATATTTGGTTTAGTTTATTTTACCATCTACAGGCCTTTGGCCTATTTGAAACCAGTGCTTGCGCAGGTTCGTGCATCGACTGGTATCAAGGAGCATTAAGCTACAACCTTCGATGCAGGTGCGGGAAAAAGGAGTCGGGCGATTCCGCCTTGTCTTTCCGAATCCATAACTTACGGGCTTAACCTCATCACCTTGAACCCGCTTACTTAGAACCCAAGACCCAGGATTCGAGTTTGCCCGTCGCGCGCAGGTATTCAACTTGGGTACGTTCGAGATCGAAAGTGATGTCTTGCAGGGCGATTAACTTTTCGTTGGCTTGAGTACGGGCATTGTCGAGATCGTGAAGATTTGCGCCTCCGGAGTTCATGCGGGTATCGATGGCGGCGACGTTTTGCTCGGCGATCTCATATTCCAGTTGGGCGACATCACGGGCGGCCGCGGTGTGGGTGACGGAGCGCTGGAGGCGGAGGGTTTCTTCGGAGACCTGATTGCGCGAGGCGTCGGCTTGCTTTTCGGCTTTCAGAGCATCGGCTTCGGCTTCGCGCACGCGAGCATGCTGGGCAATGTTTAAGAAGGGAAGATGTATGGCTATTCCGACGGTGGCATTGTTTGGCTGGAAGCTGCCCGGCTGATAATACTTCTGATAGTTATTGTAGGTGGCGAGGTTGGCGTATTGGGCGGCAAAATCTATGCTTGGCCACAGAGCCCGGCGTTCTCCTTCAACCCGCAAATACTGAGCACGGGCGTGTTCTACAGCGGCCTGAACGGTGGGGTTTTCCTGGCTGGATTTCGCGGGGGAGTTTTCATCTTGATCGGGAACCGGCATCGCCGGAACTGAATCGGCGTCAAGGTCGATGGATGAGGGCGGCAGTCCGGTCAGCTTGGAGAGATGCTCGCGAAGAACGTCGGCTGAGCCGCTGGCTTCGGCGATGCGTAAGCGCACGCGGGCAACTGACAACCGAGCCTTTGATTCTTCAACCGCACTATCCACGCCTTCCTTGACGCGGTCTTCCACGGCGGCCTCCGTCTTCTGTTCGGCAGCCTGCGCTTGCTGTAGCTGCGTTAGACGCTGTTTCCATTTCGCCAGTTCGGTATAGCTTAAGACTACATCCTGAATAACCTGATTGCGCTGATCTTTGGTATAGAAGGCGCTGACTTTTACTTCCGCGCGGGCGGCCTTGATGAACTCTCTGAGCCCCAGGTTGATCAAAGGTGATTGTGCGTTCACAGTGAAGAGCGCCGGCGCCGACCCTTCCAGGCTGAGCGGAAAGCCGTCCGATTTGCCAAGTCCGGAGCCCGCATTCAATTGAGGGATGTAGCTGTTGTTGAGTTCGCGGAGACTGGCCGAGGCATGCTGTTCATCGGCGGCGGAGATGGCGATGCCGTCGGCGTGTTTCAGGGCCAATTCGACGGCCTGGCGGAGGGTGATGGGTTCGGCGAAGGAGGCCGCCGATAAGAATAGAAGAGCCGTTAATAAGAATAATCGAATACCCACGCCACGCCGTAGTCCATTAATCATTGGTTGCACCTTTGTGATGGTTAGGAAGATTCTACGGGCTATCTGATGCGGGAGAAATGATTAGGATGGGTCGGAGGGGCCTCGGGGCTAAAGCCTCAGAGAAGAACAGGCAGCTTTATCGCAGCGGTGAGCCGCTGCGCCACCCAAAATCTGCCGCTTCACCGGCAAAATCGACCCGGTCCAAGTTGTAATCGTCCAGGTTCAATGAGCCGATATTGTCTTGGACCGCTTGCGCGGGGTGCTTAACTATGGTTAACTATTTGGAATAAGCCTAAGCTAATTGTGGCCGAACCGATCCTTGGCAGCTTGGGTGGAGAGGCGGGAAGCCCATGAGGCGTGCTCTTTGGCTAGCCCTCATTTCCATAGTTGGTGCACTTATTTTTCCGGCCGAGAGCAGGGCCCAGGGCGAAACGACGAGCGCCATCGTCGGCGAGGTCAGAGATGCGACGGGAGCGATGGTGCCTGGTGCCACTGTAACCATCACAAATCGCGAGACAGGGCTAAGGCGAGCGGCGCAGACCGATGCGGCTGGGCGGTTCAATTTTCCTCAACTTCCGCCGGGTAACTACTCGGTAAGAGTGGAGGCGAATGGCTTCGAGCCACGACAAAATGACAATGTCTTTTCCGGTCTTGGCCAAAAGCAGGAGGTTGATTTCGGGGTGAAGATTGCCCGGTCGAATGAAGTCGTAGAAGTAAATAGCGAAGCGCCGCTGCTGAACCCGGCGGACGCGAATACGTCAACTACTTTGAATGCTCCAGCATTGGAGAGCCTGCCGAATCCGGGAGGGGACCTGACTTACCCGTTGCAGTTCTCCCCCGGTGCGCTGATCAATACGGCGGGCAGCGGGAATGACTTTGTGGGCAGCTCCAACGGCTATGGCAACGTGGAATTCAACGGATTGCCGGCTCTTTCCAACGGTTACATCGTTGACGGGCTGGAGACGAACGATCCGCTCACGAACCTCAACAGCGGGCTCTCAACCAATCTGGTTCTTGGACTGAATTCCATCTCCGAAGTCACGGTCAATACGCTTTCTTATTCAGTCGATCAAGGACGCTATGGAGCGGCGCAAGTGAACTATGTGACGAAATCCGGGACCAATGAGTTTCACGGCAATCTTTACGAATTGTGGAATGGGGCGCTGCTGAACGCGGCGGATTATTTTACGAACGCTACGCCGGGAAATCACAAGCCAGGTTCGACGGTGAATCATTTTGGCGGGAGCCTGGGCGGCCCTATTGTGCGCAACAAGCTGTTTTTTTTCTTTGACAGCGAGTGGGTTCGGATCGCACTGCCGATTGTTACCCCCACAATCGTTCCCAGTGCGGCATTCGAGGAGTATGTTTTGCAGCAGCTTCCGCTGGGGCTGACGGATGCAAAGGGCAACATTATTTATCCGGCCGCGCCGCAGGAGGTGCCGTTCTACCGGCAAATGTTCTCGCTTTACCAGAACACTGCTGGAATTCCGACTTCGATTGTCGGCTGTCCGATTGCGGCGGGTTGTGCCAACCGGCAGAGTGTTTCGCACTCAAGCGACGATCACGAACAGGTTCAGACGGCGCGCATCGACTACAACATCAATCGGAAAGATACGGCTTGGTTTCGCTTCCAGTCTGACACGGGTCTGCAGGCTGCGTGGACCGATCCGATCAATCCGCTGTTCGACGCATTTTCGCCGCAGCCTCTTTATTCGTCTGCGGCAGGAGAGACGCATGTCTTCTCGCAGAGTCTAGTGAACTATTTCAATCCTGCGTTCTCGTGGTATGGGAGCCTGTTTGGGCCCAATAATTTTCGGAAGACACTTTCGGCGTTTCCGATTGTGCTGCAGGGCAGCGGAGTGAATCCTTTCACGCCGATTGGGGGGCTGGACAATACATGGGTACAAGGCAGGCGGGCTGCACGATTTTTCTTGAATGACAATCTGGCCTGGAGTCGTGGCGCTCACGAACTGCGGTTCGGCACCAACACTCGAATCTTCCGCCTAAACGATTTCGACTTCGGCGAAGGCACGGTTCCGACCGTGACCTATGCGAACTTGCAGCAATTTATTTATGGAGTGGCGAATACGGCATCCGAAGCGTTTCCTTCGAACCGCAATGAACCCTTTAACTTTCTGAATCTCGATGTATACGCGCAAGACACATGGAAGATGACGCACAAGCTGACCTGGACGTTCGGAGTGCGCGATACTTTCAATTCCAATCCGCTGAATCCGCATGATGAAGTTGGCCGGCTGCGCGGTTCTTTTGACTCCGTATCACATGACGTAAATGAGCCGCTGAGTGCCGCGATTGAGACCACTCTGGGCCATCTTTTCTCGTCCACGCCGGCGGCGATCCTGCAACCGCGGACGGCGATTGCCTGGCAGGTTGAGCCGAAAACGGTGCTGCGAAGTGGTTTTGGACTCTTCAGCGACATTCTGCCGGGGAGCGTGGCTGATTTGATCGGCACCAATCCGCCGTATGACAAGACGTTTCAGGGAGGAGCGCTTGGCACGGTAGGAACAGCGACTTCTGCGGGGTGCGATCCGGTAGTGGGCTGCACTGCAATCGCGCCCGGTGTAACGAATAGCGTGGTTGACGCAACCGTGGCTGCGAATCAGATTTTCACTTCCGGATTTCCGCAAGGCCTGCTCTCGTGCGCATCTCCGCAGGCGAGTGCTAAGAGTTGTCTCCCGCCAGTTGCGATTACGGCTATTCCAGATGGCAAGCTGCACGCGCCGTATTTCATGGAATGGAGTTTCGGGGTGGAGCATCAATTGGGAGCAACGGCGAGCCTGAAGGCGCAGTATGTGGGCACGCGAGCGGTGAACCAGCCATACTCGACTCAAGTGAACGGCTACCAAACCGTATGCCCGGGTTGTTTTGCACCGTTTCCCTATCTTAGGCCGACCGACCCGCGATTTGGCGCGGTAACACAGTTTTCCACGGGCGCCAACAGTCATTACAACGGGCTCCAACTTACCGGGATGAAGCGCTTGGGACATGGGCTGCAAGGACAGGTGAATTACACGTTAAGCCGTTGCATGGATACGGTTTCGAATGGAGGCTTCCTGCAGTTTTCAGCGGGAGGAATTCTTTCGCCGCTACCGGGCGAGCTTAAGCGCGATTATGGACCTTGCGATTACGACATCCGGCACAACCTTAACGGGCAGTATGTATATCAACTGCCGATCAAAGTGCGGAGCCATTCTCTAGGGTATGCGCTGAATGGCTGGCAGATTTCTGGAACTCTGTTTTGGCATAGCGGGGTGCCATTTACGGCGCTGGGCACGCCTTATTCCGCGGGTGGGCATGGCATTGTGCAAGGCAGCGGGCCGGAGTTTGCCAGTGTCGTTCCCGGAGTTCCGCTTTATGAGCATCATGCGATTCCGGGAGTGACGCAGCCGGGAACGCTACAGTGGCTTAATCCTGACGCTTTTGTTTCGACTGTCGATCCAAATACGGGGCATTGCTACGGCGGCGATAGTGTGGAGAATTGCCAATTTGGAGACCTGGGCCGGAATTCGTTGCGCGGGCCGGATTTTCTTTGGAGCGATTTCTATCTGACAAAGTGGTTTCCATTGACCGAGCACGTCAAGCTGCGGTTCGAGGGGCAGTTTTTCAATGTCTTCAACCATCCGAACTTTGGGCTGCCCAGTGTGGTGCAGGCGGGCATTCCGGGGCAGCCCTCGACGCAGACTGGATTCGGCGCGCTCACCTATACGACTTCTCCTCCGACTGGGCTTCTGGGGGTGGGATTGGGCGGAGACAGCACTCCACGAATGATTGCCTTTCAGGCGCGGGTGGAGTTCTAGGGTTTGTTGGTGACGAAGCGGCGATGCCGTCGAGATGAACAAGACCTCAAGCAACGGATGGGAGTTTCCAGTCGACTTCTCAGGCGCGGCCGCGGAATTGGATGATGTGGCGGCGGTCGCGTTTGGAGGGGCGTCCGGCGGGGAGAACTTCGAACTCGCGGGCGGCTTTGCGTTCGGCGGCGACTTTTTCGCGCAGAGCGCGGCTGGCATCGGTTTCTCGGTAGAGAGTTTGCGCGATGGAAGCCGGGCCGCGTACGTCGCCGAGGAGAAGAACTTCTACTTCGAAATCGCCACCATCGTTGGTGACGCGGAGCATGTCTCCGATACGGACTTCGCGGGAGGGTTTGGCGGGTTGGTGATTGGCTTGAATTCGGCCTAGGTCGCAGGCACGAGTGGCGAGGGACCGGGTTTTGAAGAAGCGCGCGGCCCAGAGGAATTTGTCGATTCTAACCGAGGTCATGGGTAAGTCTGCGGTTGATTTATTGATTTTATCAAGGTTATGAGCAACGATTCTGGAGGTCGTTCAGCCCGCAAAGGGCGCGGGCTTCGGGATGACGGGAGATTTTCTGACGATGATGATTAAACATGCTGCGGGTTGAGGAAAGTGAGGTAAGATTGAGGCTATGCCATACATATTGGAACACCTCACGAGCTTGCGTCAGGAAATTACGGATTTACGGAACATGAACGCCCGCTATACCGGCAAGGGCTCAGACCACCAGATCGATCAATCGGCGGTGGAGATGCGAGCCAATCGGCTGGCGGAGATCAAGAAAGAGTTATCGCAGATGTTGAACCGGCCGGAAGATCCGCAGGTTTGGTGGGAAAAAGGCGGGCGGCGGAACCGGGTGGCATAGGCGGCTGAGAAGTTTTGGTGTGGTTGATATTGGAAGCGCGGCTTGCGAGCCGCGCTTTTTTATTGGGGCAGGTTCGCTTGCAAAATTGGCAAGGGTCGGGCAACCTCGTAGGGACCATGCGAATGAAATCTTGGGGCGGAGTGTTGCTGGAGTGTTGTCTGGGAAGTCTGATCGTTGTTGCAGTGCTGGTGGCGAATGGGGCGGCGCAGACGGATGCAAATCCGGGGCCGGAAGAAGGTGGCCATGAAGTACAGATGTGGGCCGGAGGCGGGCACTCAGTGCCCGGCGGCACGCAGAGCACCGAGGCGTTCGACGCGGGAGCGCGCTACGGGTGGGTGATCACGGGTCCACACTTGCCGTGGGTCTTGCGTGGGCGGTTCGAGTATGCAGTGGATATCGTTCCGGTGTATATGATTTTTCAGCCGAGGCAGACGGCCTACGCGGGAGGATTTAATCCTCTGGTGCTGAAGTGGAATTTTGTGCGGCGGCACCGGTTTTCACCGTACTTTGAGTTAAGCGGTGGAGCGCTTTTCAGTAATAAAAATATTCCGATGTACACGAACACGGTCAATTTCTCTCCGAGCGCGGCGTTGGGGGTGCACATTCTCGGTGCAAAATACAACTGGAGCGTGGCCGTGCGCTATCTGCACATATCGAACGCGGGGCTGGGAGATTTCAACCCCGGGTTAAATACGGTGCAGGTGCGGTTGGGCGTGGGGAGATTCTGGAAGAAGTGAACCACGGTTAGCGAGGAAACTGAAGTGGTTAGCGAGATCGAGCAGGTGTTCGCACTTAACCTTTGTTGAACCATGTTGCGGGGGTGGCCAGGGAAGTTCATCGCGGCGAAAATCAGTTGACATCGCTTCTCGATCAGCACTACTATGCCGTCGTGATGCGCGCGACTTGGTCGCATCACTGCCAGCTAAGCAGTTCCCCCGGTGCATCTGTCTGAGGCAGACCACTCCCAACCCAATCAATCCGCGGAGGGCCCGTGAAGTACAGAATCCTTCTTGCTCTTCTATCCCTGCTGTGTGTTCCGCCCGCCAGCGCGCAAGTTTACAGCATCACGAATCTGGGCAATTTTTCTCCGACCGCTATCAACAGCTGGGGACAGGTTGTCGGCAATCGCAATGGAGAGGCCTTTGTATGGGCGCAATTTACGGGATTGAAGGGGTTGGGCAAGTTGCCAGGCGGGAGCGCAAGTTACGCGGCGAGTATCAATGATCTGGGAGTGGTGACAGGCACAGCGGATGGAGCTGGAACGGTAATTTCGCAGGACCCGATCGACTATCCGAATTTGAACTGTAGCGACCTCACTCAGCCTTTTGTTTGGATACCAGGCAAAGGGATGAAAGGGCTGGGGACGGTCGGAGTGCCGCCGTACGAGACGAACGCTCCGTTTTGGTGCGGTTTTCCGTTTTATGCTACCGGCATCAATGACATTGGCCAGGTCACTGGATATACGATTCCTTACGAAGACAATTATCAGTGGGCTTTTCTCTGGACAAGCGCTAACGGCTGGAAAGGCGCGGCTCCGTTGTTCGGAAGTAGTTTTCCTCCCAACGTGGCGAATGGAATTGCTAATTCTGGCCAGATCGTGGGCCAAACCGGAATTTTCCTCGGGCAGGCAACTTCCTGGAAGAACGGGGTAGCAACGGACCTGGGAACACTAAACGACGGGATCGATTTGGATTACAGCAGCTCGGCCAACGCCATTAACCAGCAGGGACAGGTCGTTGGGTGGTCGACTACAGAGTCGCTCATTAGTAGCTGTGACGCGGACCTGGTCGGATGCCCCATGCATGCCGCGCTGTGGACACGGAGCGGAGTCATAAGCGATTTAGGTACACTGCCAGGCGACGAACTTAGTATGGCGACGAATATAAATTTCTTCGGCCAAGTTATCGGAAATTCTGGGAATACACTGGCCGAGCAGGGTTGGGGCGGAAATGGAGGTTCGGGGTTTGAAGGGAATGGAGGATCGGTGGCGGTGATTGGCAGGGCCTTTGTTTGGTCCCAGTGCAATGGAATGCAGGATCTGAATACTCTAATCCCAAGTGGTTCCGGTTGGGTTCTGAACTCGGTGAGTGGCATTAATAACTGGGGACAGATTGTGGGAACGGGAACAGTGAATGGCCAGACCCGCGGTTTTCTGCTTACGCCCCGCGGCTTTCAGTGCTTATGAAATCAGTGCTTGTAACTATGGCGGAGAGGGTGGGATTTGCACCGGATGCGCCCCTTTAGAATGTGCAACTTCTAGATTCTTAAATGGGCAAGAAAGGCATAAGAGACAGGCGTCACAAGTTCGTAGCACAATTTAGCACAAAGATTGTTCGCGGCGCGAAGCTGTTCTGATGTGTCCTTGGAGTTCGTCAATTGCGTGGATCTTCCAGCCGGAACATGCGCTCTAGTCGATTTTTTTCCTTCTCTATTTTCAGCTTGGCTTCTGCCGCAAGGCTTTCTTTTTCGTACAAAGACATGGTAGAGGGATAGTCTTGAGTACGGGTATCGCAGGCTGTGATTCGCGGCGGCTGACGCTTAGGCATGGTCTTATCACCTATAGGCTCTCATGTACGATAGGACGATGCGAAATGATTGTCTGTCCGCCAGCCGACATTAGAGCTAATCCTACTGAGCGGTTCGCTGTTGTCCCGTTGCTGAGCGTTATACGCTGTGCTCCGATATGCCCTGCAAAGAATACGAGAATTTGAAGTACCTGCATGACATGGAGAGGTCAACATGGGCACAGTACACCTATCCTGAAAACAGGCACCTTCGCGGGGTTGGGGACAGGGAGGCAAAGCAGCTCGCTAGAGAGGCACGGGCAAGAGCCACACAAAAAGGCAAAGAAATGTACTGGCACCGCGAATCCTGCGAGGAGTGCAAATGCGAAGCGGCAGGACTTAAACGCGATCATCACTAGATTTTGGCCCTCCAGGGCTAATTCCCGCGCATTAGAGCCTTTTCTAGCGCGTCACTGGCGGGGATGGCACCGTCCCAGTGTCCTGCCTCAGTTGGAAATGGAGAACGCCGCTCGTCCGTTAAGATAACGGAGCGAACGTATGAGGAAGGAACGGAAGCATTTCACCCCGGAAGAAAAAGTAGCCATCCTGAGGCGGCATCTTGTGGACAAAGTGCCCGTCTCGGAGCTGTGTGAAGAACTGAGCCTGCGCCCAACGGTGTTCTACCGCTGGCAGAAGGAACTGTTCGAGAACGGAGCCGCCGCTTTTCAGTCTCAGGAGCGTCCCCATCGCCAAGTGGAGGAGAAGCAGAAACGGATCGAGTTCTTGGAGAAGAAGATGCAGACCAAAGACGAGGTCCTGGCTGAGCTGATGGCTGAGCACATCGCGCTAAAAAAAAGTCTTGGGGAACTCTAACCGGCAACTGGGTGCCGCACGATGTGCGGGATCTAGTAGTGGATTTCGTCCGACGCTGGTCGGAGAAGGCCGAGATCGGCGTCGGACGGTTCATCCCTTGCCTGGGCGTGACCGCCAGCAAGTTCTACGACTGGCAGCAGCGCTATGGGTGCATCAACGAGCACAACGGTTGGGTTCCCCGTGATTTCTGGTTGGAACCGTGGGAGAAAGAAGCGATCATCGAGTTCCATCTGAAGAACCCGCTGGAAGGTTATCGGCGGCTGACGTTCATGATGCTTGACGCTGACGTTGTGGCCGTCAGTCCGGCGAGCGTTTGGCGAGTGTTGAAGCAAGCTGGATTATTATCGCGGTGGAAGAGCAAACCTTCACGCAAAGGAACCGGCTTTGAGCAGCCGCCGCAGCCGCATCAGCACTGGCATATCGACATTTCCTACATAAACCTGTGCGGCACCTTCTATTACTTGTGCAGCATTCTGGATGGGTTCAGTCGTTTCCTCGTGCATTGGGATCTGCGTGAGTCCATGCGAGAAGCTGATGTCGAAGTGATCCTGCAGCGAGCCACGGAGAAATACACGGAAGCAAAGCCGCGAATCATCTCCGACAATGGCCCGCAGTTCATTGCTCGCGACTTCAAAGAGTTCATTCGTATGTCGGGCATGACGCACGTCCGAACCTCCCCTTATTATCCACAGTCGAACGGCAAGATCGAGCGCTGGCACAAGTCGCTGAAAAGCGAGTGCATTCGGCCGGGAACGCCGCTGTCGCAGGAAGACGCGAAACGCCTGATCCAATAGTATGTGGATCGCTATAACAACGTGCGATTGCACAGCGCGATTGGCTACGTGACACCGAACGACATGCTCGCGGGCCGACAGGCAAAGATCCATGCTGAGCGCGACCGCAAACTGGAAGCCGCCAGACTGCTACGTAAGAGTCGCCAGCAAGCTGCGTGAAGAACGAAGCGGCTAGCTGCCGGGATGTCGCTAGCATAATTGGTGGAGCTGCTGCTGCAGCGAGCGGCCAGTAAAAACTTGCGGATGACTTCTCTGGCCACAGAGCGTAAGATTTTGGCGTTTACTTCATAAAACAAGGAGCGTGTGATGGTCGTCTCAACGGCCCAGCAACAACCGCCCACCGTCACTTCTGTCCTCAACATGCTCTATGATGTTGTCGAGCAGGAAGTCGTTTCCGCTGCTAAAGCTATGCCCGACGACAAGTATTCCTTCGCGCCTACCAATGGCGAGTTTAAAGGCGTACGCACTTTCGCTGAACAGGTGAAACACATCGGCTTCGCCAATCACCTTTATTTTGGCCCGCTCATGGGCGAGACGATCGACGCTAACTCCTTCGAAGAAAATGCCAACGGCCCCGCGGCGCTGAAAACCAAGGCCGAAATTGTCCAGTATCTTAAAGATTCCTTCGCGCTCGGCCATCGGGCCATTTCCGGGATCACCTCCGAAAACGAGGTCACGCCGCTGCCCAAGCCCGTAACCCCATTCCTCTCAACGCGTCTCGCAATCGCCATTATCGGCGCCTTCCATCCGAAGGATCACTACGGTCAGATGGTCGAGTACCTGCGGATGAACGGTATCGTCCCGCCCGCAAGCCGCCCGCGGCCACAACAACAACAGTCCTCGCAACCCAAACCTCAAAAATGAAGGCAGGTTTGCAGCAGCAGCCCGCATGGTGAGAGGTTTCCCTGTTCGGTAGTCTCACGAGCAAACTGGAAGTTGAGAACAGCAGGGCGCGGCGGAGCTAAAATGAACTTGCCGGGTGAAACGCGTCGCCCGCGCACCCACAACCATCCCCCAACCGCGAAAAGCAGGACAGCAGCACTGGCCATCAAAGTCAGCACACCTCGGCGGTACATCGCCCGTTGTGTGGCGAACAAATGGAGAATATACTCCAGGCGGAAGACCTCCCTGAGTATTTTTTCGATGCAATTCGATTCAATGAAAGGAAAGCAATGAAAATGCGCTGTATTTTCCTGGTTCGCGCAATGCTCTTTGTTGGGATCGCTTTGTCGGCTCGAGCCCAGAGCGACACCCCGAAGCCCGCACCTGAACTGAAGAAACTCGACTACTTCGTCGGCACATGGAGTGCGGAGGGCGAAATAAAGCCTGGCCCCTTCGGCGCGGGCGGTAAATTTACAGGAATCAATCGGGTTCGATGGATGGATGGCGGATTTTTTCTGGTGACCCAATCCGAGTTCAATGGCGCCCTGGGCGAAGGCACGGAAACCGCCTACATGGGCTACGACAGCAGCGAGAAGATCTATACCTACGACTCTTTCAATTCACTAGGTGAAGCCGATCACGCCAAAGGCAATGTCGACGGAGATACCTGGACATGGCTGAGTGAGACGAGGGTGGGTCCGACAGCCCTGAAAGGGCGGCTCACGCTTCAAGTCCTTTCGGCCCGCTCCTACAAATTCAAGTTCGAGACGTCACCCGACGGCAATACCTGGACGACGCTATTGGAGGGTAAAGACACGGAAAAATAGAAGCGAAATCCGAAAGCCTCTTCGCGTCAGGAGGATTAAAGCTAAAATGACCTTGCCGGGTGAAACGGAGGCAGGCTCTGCAGGGATGCAACCATGCTGAGGGATAACCTAGCGGGCTCATCGAGCCGATGCTCAGCGGCGCTGGGGGCCTTCTCTCGCGCTGCACGCTGACGGGAGGAAGTCATCGGACGATAGACCCCCTGTGCCTTGAAAATCCCCGCCCCGCAGGGGCGGAACCTACACTAACGGAGAACGTCGCTTCTCCATTTCACGCTGAGCCAAGACACCAGCACCTAAACATTCGCCTAAGCCCCTCTTGCTAACAGCAGCATTCTAATTTGCGCCGCGTGAGGCATCTGGAACGCGGTTTTTTTATTGACAATCTAAGTGGTTTCGGAGCATCCAACCTGCCGATATGAGCGAACGCGACAAGAGCTGCCGGAGATTCGTACTGGCGATGGCCGTCTTGGTAGTGCTCCTCACGCTATTCCTGTTTTTCGCTTGGTCTCACAAAAGAAACAACGCCCCTGCGCCTCTCTCGCGCTCATCCTTTGGCTACCCGTTAAGTATGTCCGATGAAGGACGGTTATCGGGTAGTGGGGCTGCCGTGGCCCGCGTACCCAAGGCCGTGAGAACCTTTATGTAATCGCGCCGGAGTTCGTTCAGCGTCTTGCTTGCCGGATGTACCTGGACCACGCCAGTCTTTTTGTTCGTGATGTACGCGCCCTCAACTTTGACCGCTTTGGCGTCCGCGATGTCTGCCGCAATCGTGGCGGCGAGCGACAACAAGGCGCGGTGGGACGTGGCAACCTGAATGTGCGCGTTTTCCAGCTCGCTTGTGAGCCGGTCCCACTCAATTGCAGCGCGGGCGGATAGGTTGGCGGACTTTACCGGCTTGCCGAACGCCGGAGGGTTTCTTTCTGTTCCGCTGTAAGTTGAAATGGGTCTATTTCGCTCATAGCCCCACCAACTTAACTCACTTTTAGCACATAATCTAGCGTCTTTAGGTAATCCCCTGTGTTTATGCGGCTAATAATATGGCGGAGAGGGTGGGATTTGAACCCACGATACCCGTTAAGGTATGTCCGCTTTCGAGGCGGATCGTTTCAACCACTCACGCACCTCTCCGCGTGGGCAAAAAACTGTCAGCCGTTGGCTATTAGCTTTCAGCTTCACTAAGATTCCTGGCTCCGCTCGGAATGACAACGGGCGAAGTGGGGAATTGCGACCATGACGCCGCCCAATGTTTCCGGCTACCGGCGGCTCCTAAAGAACTCCTGCAAAACTTCTGCGCAACGGCCCGCCAGAACGCCTGCGGTGACTTCCACCCGATGATTCAGTTCTGGATGGTTCAGCACTTGCATTACGGACCGAACTGCGCCAGCTTTTGGGTCGTCGGCGCCATAAATCAGGCGGCCGATGCGCGCATGCACGATCGCTCCCGAGCACATCGAGCACGGCTCAATTGTAACAAACAGGTCGCAGGCGGGAAGCCGATGGTTACCCAGGGCGATAGCGGCCTCGCGCAGAGCGATAATTTCGGCGTGTGCGGTGGGATCTTTATCGAGGATGTTGCGATTCCATCCCCGGCCTACGATGCTGCCATCATGAATTACCACCGCTCCGACCGGCACTTCGCCTGCTTCCAGCGCGCGCTGAGCGGAGCGCAAGGCCTCCTCCATCCAGAGTTCGTCGTTGGCAGTCCCGTTGTGCGTCGTCACAGAAAGTTTGCGAATGAGCGTGGCGCTATGACTCGGCTCAAGTATAGCGGCTGGTTGATCTGCTCGGACGAGATCGAACGGGCCCAGTCAAGCGGCTAGATCAGGCTGAGCACGGAACGAACCACATTGGGCACAAGCGCTCGGATCAAATCTGGGATCACAATCATTACCACCGGGTAGGCGATGGCGAGGATCGGGAAGGCCAGCATGATCCGGGCTTTCGACGATAATTTGGCGAGGCGGGCTCGCATAATGACCTCTGATTCAGGTACGCAAGCGACTCTCGAAAAGTTCCGCACTGAAGCGGCGACAGGTCTCGATTCAGTGGTAACTGACTGCCCTCGGTGGTATGCTTACGGCGTTATGGGCATTCCCAGCCTGCTTCGCAAAGTTTTTCTCGTCGATCTGTTGCAGGGATTGAAG
The DNA here is from genome assembly GCA_963833875.1 of uncultured Acidobacteriaceae bacterium. Taxonomy (GTDB): domain Bacteria; phylum Acidobacteriota; class Terriglobia; order Terriglobales; family Acidobacteriaceae; genus Sulfotelmatobacter. The sequence continues at coordinate 2,152,859 of CAWHZM010000004.1, read as the reverse complement.
GTCACGTTCCGCTACCAGGATCCGAAAGAGATTTATACGGAGCAATATCCCATGGAGCGGCCGCAGGTGGCGGAGCGGTACCGGGGCGCGCCGCGTCTGAATGTGAACCCCGACACGAACGAGACCATGTGCATTGCCTGCGATCTTTGTGCGGTGGCATGCCCGGAGAATTTGATTGTGGTCTCGAGTGCGCGCAACGAGCAGACGCGTCGCAAAGAGCTGACCAATTTTACTTATGATCTGAGCCGTTGTATGTTCTGCGGGCTGTGCGAAGACGCGTGCCCGGTGGACGCGCTGGAGCTCACGCAGGATTTCGAACTTGCCAGCTACACCCGCGAAGGCTGGATCTGGGATCGCGAGACGCTGGAAAAAGGCCCGCAGCCCACGCAATACAGGAAGTAATTTTTTTCGCTCGTCAGAACAAATAGTGGGTGAACTCCGGTTCGGCCACAGGGTACTTCGATGCTCTTTGTCCGCATGGAAGCCGCAGACAGTTGGTTCGCCCCTCTCGAAGCTATCGCGGCGACGCGGCAGCGCTAGCCCCGCGACCCAAGCGCTTGAATATAACGACTGATCTGATGCAGGTGGGAAAGATCGTGACCGGCCAGCAATGGTAGCATCACGGCCAGGGACTCCGCCCCCCGCTCATTGTGCAGCCCGCTGCGTTGGCCGGAGGGCTCGCGCCGCTCTTGCAATGGGCGCAATCGCATTTGGGCCAGGCTCTGAGCGTGGAAGATCTGGCCCGGCGCGCGGCAATGTCGCCGCGTACTTTCGCGCGCCAGTTCCGCCGGCAGAAGCGGTGGGGCTGCAGACGGCGGCGACGCTGCGGCAGCACTTCAGCCGGACGCTGGACACGACACCGTCCGCCTACCGCCGCCGGTTCTCCACGACGTAGGGCGCTGCATCGGTTTTGGAATTTCGCGGCTTTTCTTCTGCTGCATCCATCCGGTGGTCCACTCCGTCGGCTACCCGATAGCCACTGGTTCGCTACCTAATTTGCCGGATGTTCCCAGGCGCTCCCTGCGTTGACACTCAACGAAATGGATTCCTTGAACCAGCACGCAGAGCAGGCCGGAGAAGGGATCGTCGAAGAACTGGAACAAATCGAAGCTGGAGGCCTCAAAATGTCAGGAAAGAAGCTTATGTTGTTAGCGGTAGTCCTGTTCTGTGGCACGTGGGTCGTGGCGCAGGCAGGTGGTTCAGCGGGCGGAGCAGGATCGGCCGGAGCAAGTGGAGCCGGTCACGGGGGATCGGCGCAGGGTCAAGCAACTCCATCCTCGCCGCAAGCTGGAACACCGGGTCAGCCGCCGACGGGCAGCACGGGTCAGCCGCCCACGGGCAATACGGGAACCCCGCCGACGGGGAGCACGGGACAGCCGCCCACAGGTAGCACCACCGCGCCGCCGACCGGCTCAACGGGCAATTCGAATCCGGGCGCGACCAATCCAAATAATCCGAATAATCCGGATAATGCGAATCCGGGCGCGAGTCCGAACGGGACGCCTGGAACGACGAACCCAAACTCGACAAATCCGGGTGCGACCGATCCAAATGGCGGATCAACCAACCCTGGGACCTCGAATCCGGGATCAACACCCGGCACTTCGAATCCGGGGTCGAATCCTGGCACATCAGGTTCTGGCTCGGGCGGTAGTTCGCCTTCGGGGCCGGGACTCTAAGCAGAACCTTTCAGCACTCCCCCAAAAATTGCGGGCCCAAACCAGGGCCCGCTTTTTTTCACCTTCTTTTTATATCTCGCCCGCGCGATCAAAAAGCGAGAGGGCTGAATTTACTCGCCACATTTTCCCGGGAGGGCAACTCATATAAATACATCAGATGGAAGGTGGGAGCGCTGAATTCGGCGACCCAAGCGGCAGCGGGGTGCGGAACTTCGGCGTGCGATGAGTATAGCAGTTGATCAACCATCGACAGCGCAGAAAAGAGAAGAGCGAGCCACGTCCGGCTCGCTCCCCGACGCGTAAGCTGGTAGCAGAATCGACTGCCAGAAGGTTAGCGGCGGCCTGCGGGTTCGCCGTGACCGTGTCCATCGCGCATTTCATTGCCTTTGAAGTGGGCAACGTGATCGACGGGGTGAACAGGTCTTTCGCCGCGGGCGGGCCGTGGACCGTGATAGCCGTGCTGAACGTCGAAACGATTATTTACGTGGCCGTGGAAGCCTTCGGGACCGTGAAACCAGGGCCCAACGCCGATGAAAACGCCACCAGTAAACCACTCTGGCCCGTAGTAGCCGTAGGGAGCGCACTCGTACGGGGCATAGTCATAATAGCCGTAAGGGCAGACGGGCGCGGGACCGATATTAACTTCGACTTGGGCTTGCGATTTGGGGGCGGACAAGAGGAAGCAGAATCCTAGCGCAAGAGTCAGTATAAGTAAGTTCCATTTATTCATTGAAATCTCCTTGGTCATATTAAGATTCGAGTTTGGTAGTAAGGGTTGATTCGAATAAGGCGCGGTAAGTGGATGGATCTTAAGGACCTTGTCTTTTCAGGCCAGGAATAGTGCGATCCGCTTCTCTTTCTGGATCTGGTTACGGAGCTGGCTGCTGATGGGTCATGCAGTGCATGGTGCCGAGTCCCCAGACCAGATCGCCGGAATAGATGGGGACGACTTCGCGCGTGGGGAACAGTTCCGCCAGCGTGTTCAGAGCGATGCGGTCGTTGGGATCATTGAAGACGGGGACGAGGACAATGCCGTTCGCAATATAGAAGTTCGCGTAGCTGGCGGGAAGGCGGCGCTGCTCGAAGATCACGGGACGAGGCATGGGAAGTTCGGCGATGGTCAGGGTCTTGCCGTCTTGATCGCGGGCGGCGCGGAGGCGGCGAAGATTCTCGCGCAGAGGCTTGTGATTGATGTCACGGGCGTTATTTTCCACTACGGTTATAACCGTATGCGGGGCGACGAAGCGGGCGAGGTCGTCGACGTGGCCGTGGGTGTCATCACCGGCGATGCCACGGCCGAGCCAGATGGTGTGCTGAGCGCCCAGATAGTCGGCGAAAACTTTTTCGTAATCTTTGCGCGACATGCCGGGGTTGCGCTGCTGCACTTTGCTGAGGAGACATTCTTCGGTGGTGAGGATGGTGCCGCGTCCGTTGACGTCGATGGATCCGCCTTCGAGGACGACGCGAGTGTTGTGCGCGACGGGGCGGATTTCTTCAACGCCGGAGACGTTCGCCATCAGGCTGCCGATTTTGTCGTCGTGACGCCAGTTGAAGTATTTCGCCCAGGCGTTGAAGCGGAATTTATTCGCGAGCAGGCTTCCCTCAGGGGCTAAAGCCCCAGTCTTTTTCGTGCTCTTATCGGCACGACTGAAGCTTGTCCTGAGCGTAGCCGAAGGATCGTGCCCTTCCCGATCCTGCCGCGACATAGAGTTCTCATGTAGGGACAGCCGCCCTTGGCTGTCCAGCCGGGCGGAGCCCGGCTTCCGTTCCGCGACGAAAATGCATCCTGAATCGCGGAGCCAGACACGGTTGGTGGGCCAGCGGTGGAAGCGAACGTTTGCCACAGCTACATCTGCCTGCTTCAGCAGCTTACATACTTGGCGTTCCGCGGCTGCATCGTTGACGATTAACTCGACGCGCTCATGCCGGGCGAGATTGCGGACGATCTCGGTGTAGACCCACGGGATGGGCTCGAACTTTCCGGGCCAGTCGCCGTGGTAGTGGGGCCATGCGAGCCAGGTGGCGGCATGGGGCTCCCACTCGGCGGGCATGCGGTAGGGAAGGGCAACCGGAGCAGCAGCCGAAGCATTACTTAAATAATTGCGTTGGGGCATCGAGATAGTTTATTGCACGGCATGTAAACCGCGCAGTCCTGGGACTGACATTGGATCGTGACGAACGGATTCCCGCTCAATGGGTGAGATGGGGATGTTTCAACAGTTGAGACTAAGAGCATATTTTCGCGTCACCCCGGAGGCCTCGGGGGTCGTCCCAGCACAAGGATCAGTGCGACATACATCATGAACATCTCGGGCAAACCAATAATCACGACAAGCAATGGGTTCCCGCGCCAAGCGGGAGGTAGAATGATAAGAAAGAACAGAAAGTGGAGAAGAACTGGCGGGAACAGAGTAGCCCAGAATGTTGCACGGCGAGCGTATGGCCAGTAGGTCCTCGCCGGGAATCCAAATACAAAACCAGCCGTGACGATGGGCGTAACCCACGCCGTCAAAATGGATGCATTGATCTTAGCACCCGCCGACAGACAAATCCCCACGACAATCAGAAATCCAACGACGGCGTAGATCGACCAGTCTCGGATAACAGCGGCGGAAACACCGCGGCGTGAAACTCTGTACACGCTCCAGCCGATCATCGCAACTAGCGCAACAAGCACCGCGAGCAACGCTGGGTCCATGATCGCTTATCCTGCTCGACTCGCCGAGAGCGTGTCAACCTCAGGAATTCGCAGGGCGACAGCGACAGGATGGGATAAAAGGATTGCTTTTCCTGTAACTGTTGCTATCGGCGAGAGGGCTTATTGACCCGATCTTACGGTCCATCAAGCAGCCGACTAGTAATCGGCGCGTAGGCGTCGATCCTACGGTCGCGCAGGAAGGGCCAGTTGCGGCGGATGTCTTCGAGAGCTTTCAAGTCGACATCGCCAATTAAAATCTCTTCGCGATCCTGTGAGCCTTCGGCGATTACTTTTCCGAACGGATCACAGAAGAACGACCCACCCCAGAATTCGAGTCCGTGGCCGGGGGTGGATTTGCCGCGGACGTTGCCGGTTTCGAAGCCGACGCGGTTCACAACCGCGACGTAGACACCATTGGCGATGGCATGAGCGCGCTGAATGGTGCGCCAGGCGTCGTGCTGGGTTACGCCGAATTCGGCCTTCTCCGAGGGGTGCCAGCCGATTGCGGTGGGATAAAACAGAACGGTCGCGCCTTGCAGCGCGGTGAGGCGCGCGCCTTCGGGAAACCACTGATCCCAGCAAACCAGCGTGCCCAGGCGTCCGGCGCTGGTGTCAAGGGCGCGGAATCCGAGGTCGCCGGGAGTGAAATAAAATTTTTCGTAATAGAGCGGGTCGTCGGGGATGTGCATCTTGCGGTAGAGTCCGCGCAGGGAACCGTCGGAATCGAAGATGGCGGCGGTGTTGTGGTAGATGCCCGGTGCGCGCTTTTCGAAGAGCGATGCGATCAGCACGATTCCGTTCTGTTTTGCAGCGGCGGCGAGTTTGTCGGAGGATGGGCCAGGAATAGGTTCTGCAAGATCGAAGAGCGCGTGATCTTCGCGCTGGCAGAAATATTGCGTCTGAAAAAGCTCGGGCAGGCAGACGACCTGCGCGCCGCGTCCGGCGGCGTCGGCGGTGCGCTCGAGAGCCTTGGCGAGATTCTGCTCCGGCTCGGGGCCGCAGGACATCTGCACCAGCGCGACGCGAAATTTATCTGGGGGCACGCGTTCACTCCTTGGCGATCAATATAGCATTCGCGGGAAAGCTGTCTTGCGTTCGTAATCCGCTTGAATCATATTGCGCTTGAATCGATCGACTTCATATGGATGCGCAGTGGCGGGCAACGAATCGGGGTGCGCTCCGCGGATGTGCGACTCAGTAATGCAATCCGTATCCGAAAGCGTAGAGCGGCGTTTTGGAATCGTGCGGCAGATCGCTCTTTTGTTGCTGCACGGCTTCAGCAGAGGATGGGAGTTCGAAAGGCAAATGGCCTTGCGGAGATGCCTTGCCGGCAACGAGAGCGAGCAGGGCCTGGTCGGAGACGCCGAAATCGCCGAGCAGAGCGGTGGCGTGGGGACGCACGTTGGTGAGAATCAGCGGCCGTTCAAGGGTAGTTACAAATACGGTGGGTACAGTTGCGCTCACGTGAAGTAATTCGGCATAAGCGGGATCGGATTCGATGAAGGCGAGCCGGCCTTCATGCTGGCGCGATCCGAAGAAGTAATTTGGGTGCTCAGTCTGATGAGGAGCGGGCGCGCGAATGATGGCGAAGTCGGCCTGTGCGGGGTCAAGGACTACGGTGAATTCGGCGGCTTGTGCCGCTTTGATGGCTACTCCGTACAAGTAAACTTTCTTGTTGTTTGGGGCGATAGGAAGTAGAGGTTTGCCGGTTGAGTTGACCTGTTTGTTCTCCAGCAGAACCACGGCTCTGGCTTGCGCCGCCTCGCCCTCGGCGACGAATTGCTTGCTGCCGACGACCTGCGCAGCCTGAGCCTCGTCTACATAAGGCTGCTCGAAGAGGCCGAGCTGAAACTTTTGCAGAAGAATTCTGGTGGCCGCGTCGCGGACGCGGGCTTCCGAAATGGAGCCGTTGTGAACATCTTCTACGATGGCGCTGGATCGCTCGGTGCCGCCGATCTGATCCACTCCGGCATTGATGGCCTTGGCGAAGCGCTCCGCCACCGTCAGATCTTCCACGCCCCAGGGCATGCCGATGTCGGTAACTGCGGGCTGCTTGCCGGGGCTCGCGCCCTTGCGGCAGGCTTCCGGGCAATCGTTGGTGATGGCCCAGTCACTCAAAATTACGCCGGTGAATTTGTATTGAGTTCGCAGCAAGTCGGTCAGAAGCTGATGATTGAATCCCGCGCCGACCTGTTCTACCGGCTTTCCATTGAGGGTGAGATTTTGCAGAATCGAATAGGTGGGCATCACGCTGCCAACGTGCGCTGCGAACGCACCGGTAAAGGGAATCAGGTGTTGCGCGAAGTTTTTCCCGGATAAATCGGCGTAGCGGCCATAGAAGTTGTGGCTGTCCCAACCATCTTTCGCTGCGCCGTAGCCTGCCCAGTGCTTGACGACGGCGGCCACGCTGCCTGAGTTCAAACCATTCGGGCCATTTTGTATTCCGCTGACGTAGGCCTCGACCATGCGTTTGGCAATTTCGGGATCTTCGCCGAAGGTTCCGTTGATGCGAGGCCAGCGCGGCTCCGTGGCCAGATCGGCCTGCGGGGCGAGGGACTCGCGAATGCCGACGGCCTCATATTCCTGGCGAACCACATCGGCGAAACGGCGCGTGAGGTCGGGATCGCCCACGGCGGCAAAACCAAGCGGGCCTGGCCACATGGAGAAGACGCTGTCCTCGGTGCCCGCTCCCAGTACCTGATCGAAGTGATTGCGGGGATCGGAGGAAATAGTAACCGGAATACCCCAGCGGGAGGATTCGGCAATGGCCTGGACTTCGTTATTTTGTTTGGCAAAATCCTGCGCGTTTCCGCTGAGCCGAGTGATGAAGGTGTGGACGTGGTCGTCGTCGATCATCTGCCGGATTTTGTCGAGATCGTATTTGCCGCCGACGCCGATCGGCCCCATAGGGCCGAGGCTGGGCAGAGAGCCGTGGACCATCAGTCCGGCTAATTCTTCCAGGCTCAGCTTTTGCGCAAGATCAGCAGCGCGGGCACCGGCCGGCAAGCGCCAGTCTTCATAGGGATCGAGCTTGCCGTTGCGGTTGAGATCCTTGAAGGTGAGTCCGTCGACGGTCAGTAATGGGGCTGATCGGTGGCCGAGCGCCGGTGGCTTCGCGGTATCTCCGCGGGAAGCGGAACAGGCGAGCAGGACTAAGAGGAGAATTCTGTATGAACTAGGAAGCACCTGTTCATTCTCGTCGGCCAGATGTTACTCGTCAACCAGCAGCGTGGGTTTTTCGATGGCCAGTGAGCTGAGACGCTATATCAACGGGTGAAGTTCTTAGGGTCGACTGGCTAAAGCCCTTAACGCTTTTGGCGAACTGACCGGCAATGTTTAAGGCGCGTGGCATGGGAAACATTGATCCTGTAAAGTAGGATTGCGAAGCATTAAGAGTTTGGTTTGGAGGCGTCATCTTGAAGAACGGCAATCATCACAGCAAGGACGGTCATCATAAAGACGGACATTCGGCGGAGAAATCGCACGCGGGCGCCAGCCACCAGGGCCAGGGTATCGATCGCGAGCTGCATGATCCGATTAAAGACAAGCTGATCCCGCTGGAGCCGCTCGACCTGACGAAGGTGAAGTCGATTGACGATCTGGTGCGGGCGATGTCGAAGACTGCGTTCACTGGGCGTCAACTGGGCGAGGCCGCCGATGTGCTGGAGGCGATGGCGCGCGACGAAGAGTGTTTTGTGGTGATGACGCTTTCCGGCGCGATGACCGTGGCCAAGCAAGGGCTGATCGTGACCGAACTGATCGACCGCGGGATTGTGAATGCGGTGGTTTCAACCGGGGCGTTAATGGCGCACGGATTGGTGGAGGCGACGGGGCGGGCGCACTTTCGCGCCAATCCGGAGGTTTCCGATGAAGAGCTTTACGAGCAGGGATACAACCGCGTCTATGACACGCTGGAGCCGGAGCAGAATCTGGATGATGTGGAAGAAGTCATGTCAGCGGTGCTGGAGGGTTGGGATCACAACGAGGTAATGTGCTCCTACAAGCTGAATCACGCGATCGGCGCTTACTTGGCGACGCACAGTAAAGATCAGCGTGGAATTCTGAAGTCGGCGCATGACATGGGGGTGCCGGTGTTTGTTCCGGCGTTCAGCGATTCGGAGATGGGGTTAGATACGGCGTTGAATAATCGCCTGCGGGAATCGACCGGGCGGCACCGGATTCGGTTTGATCCGTTCGAAGATCTGGAGCACTTTGCGGCGACCTTGTTGCGGCAGAAGAAGCTCGGGATCATGACGATTGGCGGCGGCGTGCCGCGGAACTGGTCGCAGCAGTTTGGTCCCTTCTGCGAACTGCGGCACCGGCGGCTCGGGGAGAATGTGGCCCTGAAGCGCTACCACTACGGGCTCCGGATTTGTCCGGAGCCGGTGTATTGGGGAGGGCTCTCGGGCAGTCCTTATAGTGAGGCGATTTCCTGGGGGAAGTTTGTTCCGCCGTCAGAGGGTGGAAGGTTTGGAGAAGTGTTTGTCGATGCTACGGTGGGGCTGCCGCTGATCGTGGCTGCGGTTTTTGAGCGGCTGGATAAGAAGGGAAGTAAAGGCGGAAAGGTGAAGACTGCTGCGGCCAGGAAGTAATATCAGGCGCAGCAGTCTGACGGGACGAAGTCTGGATTCGCCGCGTCGGCTACTTTTTCGTCGCCGTTCTGGGATTTTGTCTTGCGATAAACCGGCCCCAGTGGAGTGTTTTCGAGCACGGCGGTTTCCGCCTCTACCCAATCCTGCAGAGCCATGCCTTCGGCCTGGCCGCGCTGATCGTAAAGATGCTGCGCGTGCAGCCGGATCTTTCGTTCCAGCAACTCGGTCATGAGCTGCTGCTGTTTTTTCCTGCGAGTCTCGCTATCCACAACTACTCCTTCTTGATGGTCTAAAGGGTTCTTCCATCAACTCTATTATACGGAAGGGCTGTTAACGGAAGGTTACATTTGCCTAGGGGGGAGGGTTACTTAGGTGCTACCGATAAAGGGTTAGATGCAAAAAGCCTCCGGCCGTTGCACCAAGCGCGTATCCCTTTTCGATTCAGCGACGAGGGAAAAGATAATTACAGTTTCGGGTTCTCTCGGGACGGTCGTGAGCATTGACTTGAGTCAAAGTAAGGAGTATATTGTAAAGTAAGGAAACTGAGAAGAGATGACTAAGCAAGCTAAGATCACGAGTAAAGGACAAGTTACGATTCCGCTTGAAGTGCGTCGCGCCCTCGGTGTACGGGCGGGCGACAAACTCTTGTTTGAGAGCGATGAGGGCGGGGTTCGGGTTCGCCCCGTTCGCGCCAAAAGCACTTTCTCGAAGTACCGTGGAATCGGCAATCCGGGCATTGGCCCAGGACGAGCGGGCATCGCCAAGTGGTTGCGGGAAATGCGCGGCGAATGATAACGGCCATTGATACGAACGTGATTGTGGCTTTGTGGGCGGAGGATGAAATTAGTGTCGCGGCGGAAGCTGCCCTGGAAAAGGCATATCAGCGGGGAAGGCTGATCGTATCAGCACCGGCATTCGCCGAGTTGATCGCAGCTCCTGGGCGTACCGAGGGGTTCGTGAATTCTCTGCTGGAAGAGAACGGAATCGTAATCGATTGGGACTTACACGAGCCGATCTGGCGCGCGGCCGGCCGTGCATTTCAAGCGTACGCGGAACGGCGGCGGAAACAGGGCGATCCTGGGACGCGACGCATCCTGGCGGACTTTCTTATTGGCGCTCATGCCCAGGTGCGCGGATACCGGTTGCTGTCGTTGGATGAGCGGCTTTACCGGGCTGCGTTCCCGAGCCTGAAGATAGAGACGGTGTAGTTGAATGAGAGATTATTTGCCGGCCTTGCCAGAGGTCAGCATCTCGCGGCGCAGGATGGCGTTGATTCGCGATTGGTAGCCCTTGCCTCGCGACTTGAGCCAATCAAGCACATCGGCGTCGACGCGGGCTGTGATTTGACGTTTGCGCGGGCGATAGAAGTGGCCGCGGCGAGCGTGCTTCCATTGCTCGTCCGTCATCTCAGGGATGTCGCCAGTGTCGATTTCGGAGTCGGAGCGGGCGGCCAGAGCCTTCAGTTTGCCGCGGTCTGCCTTGGTCAGCGTGGGCAGCGTTTCAGGAGTGTAGCTAGTCGTTTTCGTCTTCATAGCGTCGCCTTCTTTGCGGGTTGCGACCCGCGCCGAGATAATGCGAAAGATGTCGATGGATGTGCCTTCATTTTCTTCTCTTACCGTGTGAGCTACCGTTAGTAGCAGCAAATCTTCCACCATTCCGACGGTCTGCCAACGAAACTCGCCATCCTCGATTCGGTCTTGCACGGAGACATAGAGCGAATCGAGAAAGACAGCGCTGGCTTGCTCAAAACTTACGCCGTGCTTGCGTTGGTTGGAGAGGCTCTTCGCCTCATCTCACTCGAAGCGGATACCCTCCACCGATCAAGTGTAATTATAAAAATGTAATTATACGAGCGAGAGGGTCGGTGGTGGGTCAGCCTGAGTCAGCGGCCGTGCTCCCCGACGTGGTCTTATGTGAAGATCGGCGTCACACGTGTTTTTGATGGGGCCTGTGCTTCGTGAAAACGCAAAAGGGTGTCGATCCCTACCGGCTGATACGGCACGACTGAAGTCATGCCTTTCTAAACCAGCCACGCGACTGTAATCAATCGAAAATCAACACCGCCGACGCAATCACCGTCGTCCACAGGCCACGTTTATCACCGACCGCGGATTGGGTAACGTTGGCGGTGCGGACGATCTTGTTCGAGAGGCGGTAGATTTGTTTTTTCTCGTCCCAGGATCGGTCGGGGTCGAACTCGACGTTCAACGTGGTAGCGAGCATTTCGGCGGCGAGTTCTTCGGCGTATTCTCCGGCGGCGTCTTCGGTCTGGCCGAAGGAGTGGTGCTCGCTGAGATATCCGTAGGTATTTCTGTCGGCGGGGATGGCTACGCCGATCGAGGAGGCGAGCAGGCGGTGGGCTTCGTGCGTGGAATTTTCCGCGACCACCGCGAAGACTACTTCGCCGGGGCTGAGATAACTGACGCCTTCCTTGCGGGTAAGCATTTTGCAATTGGGAGGAAAGATGGAGGAAACGCGGACCAGATTTTGGGCGGCAATGCCGGCGTCGCGCAGGGCCAACTCGAAGGATGTTAAGCGTTCACGGTGCTTGCCGACTCCCTTGGTAAAGAACATCCTCTTGGGAACCATGTTTTTGCCCAATGCTGTCGCCTCCGAGCGAATAAAATGATGTGATTGAGAATGAAATTAACACAAAGGTTTGTATCGGGAGTGTGAATTTAACGCGAGGGCGCAAAAAAGCGGGACGGCGCTGGCGCCGTCCCGCTTTGCATGCCCGGCGATCTTGGGGGAGGGCCTCGGGCAAAGTGGAGAATAATTTAACACATTGTTAACCGGTTTGTGCAAAAGACTTTATATTTCCGCTTTTCGGAACAAAAACCAAAACCGGAAAAGCATCTCAGTCCCCTACTTCCCCATGACCGAGCTTACTTCGATAGTGTCGCCGGCGTCGTTCAACGATCCCTTCACCGTGGCGGTTTTCCCAGCCTGCTTGTCGAGAGTGGCCAGTGCGGCTTTGTCGGAGGTATCGAGCGTGTAGATTTTGTCGCCAACGACCAGCGCGAACTTGGAGCCGTGGGCAACGCAGGCGCGAGTACACTCGCGCGCAGGCGTGCCTTCCATATGTTTGCGGCCGCACATGGCGTCGCTTACCTCGCCAGTGAAGGTGTGATTAACGGCAGGCAGGGCGTGAAGATTGAGGAAGGCGATCGCGGAGAAAAGGACAGCCGCGAGCGCGGTGATCAGTGGGTGGTGGATAGTGGCCAGCCGGCGAGACGATCGGGCATGGGAGTTGGCTTTGCGATGCTCGGCTGCTGCTGGGGTGGAACGACGCGTCATTTTCTTTCTTCTCCTGTTTGGCGATGTGGGGGTATGTTGCCTACAGCACCATTCTATTCCTTGATTTTGCTTCTGGCCGCACGTTGGGGCGAACCCTGGGGCTTTCCGCGGGCTGCGCTCAACGCGGTGCTTTCCCCGTATATTGCAGATCGACGTCCACGGTTTTGTCTTTGGCGATGGCGGTGACGTGCGTGGAAACTTCCCAGTCAATCGAGGGCGGCAGCAGCTTCCGGGCGCGCGGCAGGAATTCGCTGAGGTAAGAGGCGTCATAAACGTCGCCGGGACGAATCCTCCAGGCGGCGCGCAGGCGCGCTTCGAGATTGTTATCGATTCCGCGGAAGGCGAGCTCGCCCATGTGAAAGACAGCGCCTTCGGTCACCAGGAGTTCATAGGCAACAGTTTGAGCGGCATCGTCGTACTCCGCGTTGGCTTTGATACTTGCTGTTACGAAGCCGTGCGACCCGTACAGCTGCTGCACGGCGCGGAGATCGTCCTCCAGTTGCACTATGTTCGCAGGCTGGCCGGTCTTGGAGTGGAGCATTGGCTGCAGGGTATTGGTCGGAATCGCTTGATTGCCCGACCACGTCCATCCCGTAACCTTGTATTGAAGGCCGGAAGTGATGGGGATAGTTACGTTGACGTGGGTGATGGCGCGCTGCTCGTCCCGTGGATCGTCATATTGTGGATGGTCCGAATCGGAGTGCGCGGGCGCGACGACTTCGGGTTGAGGAGCGGCGCATGCGGCTTTCAAGTATCCGCGTTCGTGGTAGAGCGGGAGCACCACCTGGTCAACAAATGAAGTGAGAAGTGGATGAGAGTATTCGCGGGAAGAGAGCTTTGCGGCGGCGCTCTGCAGTTGAGGCAGTTCGTCCGGTCCGGCGCCGGTAAAGCTAACATGATCGATGCGAATGGTGACGTTCGAAACGCTGTAGTCGATGGAGCCGAGATGGCCGTCCTTACCTTCGGTTCGCAAGTAATCGACGTGGCCGGGGATGGCGCCCTCGACCAGTAACGCCTGAAGCACGTCCGAGACCTGATCGGGCAGGCGGCCATTGGCAGGCAATTCGCCGTCAAAGAGAGGAACGCGGGCGCGAACCTTCTGCTGCAGGTCCTGATCGGAAAACCAGACGAAATCGAGGAAGTGGGCAGGGACGAACTTGTCGGCGTCGGCGACCTGGAAGGCCAGCTTGGTGCCTTTCGAGGAATAGGAGAATGTATAGGAGATGTCGTTGAAAGCACCGCTTTCGCCAAGATGGCGCGAAGCGTTGCGGAAGTCGTTCTCATCGGCGATGGTTCCGATCATCAGCCCGCTGGCGGCGGCAATCTGCGCCGAGGTGAAGCGCTTACTGCCGGTGGCCGTGATCTCGATCACTTTGCGATCGGCAGGCGGGATGGAGGGTTTGGTTTGTGCGTGCGAGAGATGCGCGGCAAAAAAACAGACAATCGCCACGCAGAAGTGGCGGACATTTCGGAATGCAACTTTGCTCGTCTGCCGGGCTGAACGCATTGCTGGGGCTATGTTACGGCAGTTGCGGAGAGTCGGCCAGCGCGGACACGCATGTGCTCGCTCATCCCCCGGGTCTTCGCTCGATTCGCGCTTGAATCGCCACGTTCTGGGTCAGTTACTCGTAGACTTCCCGGCGGAAGGCTTTATTTCGAGCGAGTAGTTAGCCACGCTGACGAGGGCCCTTGAATCGCTTCGCCCGATATTCCTCGTAAGGAGTTCCCTTTCCCTTGCGGCGGGACTCGGACACGATGCCATCCCAAAGGTCTTCCCAAATAGCTCCGTGTTTCTTTAGGTCGATGAGCACTCCGGTCTTGCGGCCTTTCTCATCGGTTACGAACTGAATTCCGGTCACAATTTGCTCCTCCCTCAGGCAACTGCTCTGTTATTCACCGCGAGGTTCGGCTCGCTTGCCTGCACTGGATAGTTTACTGCAACACCACCGCGTGGCAGCGGGAGAGAATCTTTTGAGCCTCTTCAGAAATACTTCGGATTTTGGACGGTGTCTGTCGCGAGCAGTATCCCCGCGCTAGTTCGCAAGGAGACGCCTTCTTAGTGATCGTCGCGGCCACTCGCACCTAATCCTTCAGATGCGCCTCGATGGCCGATATCACTTCTTTTGAATCTGGGGTGACTGCCGATTCAAAGCGCTGAACCACGTTTCCGTTGCGGTCGATGAGGAACTTGGTGAAGTTCCACTTTATGTCGCCGCGGATTGCGGGCGCAGTATCTTTGGTCAGATAGGAGTAAAGCGGAGCCTGATCGGCGCCTTTGACGGAGATCTTGGCGTAAACGGGGAAGGTCACGGAATACTTGCGCGTACAGAAGGTCTTGATCTCTTCGTTGGTACCGGGCTCCTGCGAGCCAAAATTATTGGCTGGGAAGCCGAGGATGACGAAGCCTTGATCTTTGTACTTTTCGTAGGTGGCCTCAAGGGCGCTATATTGCGGCGTGTAGCCGCACTGGCTGGCCACGTTAACCACCAGAATTACTTTGCCTTTGTAGTCGGCAAGCGGCGCGGGTTTTCCATCAATGGAGTTAAGCGTGAAGCTGTAAATACCCGAAGCAGCGAACAGCGACCCGGCGGTAGTCAAGCCAGCCATAATGAAGAAGACTCCAGAAATGAAGTGAGAGCGGGCGGAGAACAGAGACTGCAGGTACGACGATCGCATGGCACCCTCCCGGGTCAACCTTGGATTGTACCGGAGAGTGTAAGCGCAGGCGAGTTCTAGTGTCAGAAACCTGAGCTATACGGTATTGCTCATTGCGGCATGCTTGCTGGATTGCTTCACGACTCGTTCCACCAGCTTCATGGCCCGGGCAGTTTCGGAAGGCCGGGATATTTGATGATCAGTGGCTTCCACCAAGCCTTCCTCAATGGCATCCATGGCCAGGCAGGAGCGCTCCAGAATCAGGAGCAAATACTTCTGCGCGATGGGGCGATCGGCCGGGTGGATGAGTTCCCACCAGCGACGTACCGATTCCTGCACCTCGAGTTCGGATTTTTCGCCGACCACGAGAGTATCGATCAGCCGATACACCTTACTCTTAATTGCTTGATATGAGACGGATACTTCTTGGGGCATGGTTTTTAGGGGACGCTGCCGTGGGGTCAGCAATCCGCTGTCCAAACCGTAGGTAGCTGACAGCACAGGTGTTGCAGATCATTCGTTGGTCGGATGATTCTATGAATGGAATAAATTGTTAATTAAATATGAATTATGGAAGCTCGGATTATCTCGTCGCGTGGCGGCTGCGAGTTCAGGCGAATCTACTTTGACAACTTCTTCAACAGGTTACAATGTTCCGCTCCTTCAGACCTGACATGCTTTTTGACTGATGTGGAATTACGCACTTAGCTCAGGGCGTAACCAATTGTCGAGCAGACATCGGTGGACGCTGAGCCTGATCTCAAGCAATCAAGAAAACCCTTTGGAGGCTGGATGAAAACGCTGGTTTTGATACTTGCACTTGTACTTTCTATCGCCACCGTGAGCCGGGCGCAGAGTTCGCAACCCGTACCCGCGGTGTCAGCAACTTACGATCAAAACTCCGCGGGCGGCGAGCGGATGTTTTTTCCCCGGGACACGCTTTGGGGGTGGGCACAGTTGGATTTGGCGCCTCCGCATAATGAGATCGATCCCAACCAGTGCGCTGGCAGTGCCGGTCAGTACGGGGGAGTAAACGCGCCGTGCAGCTTGTTCGCACGCTATATGCTCTCCGGGATGCTGGAGGTGAGGCCCTTTGGCCGGACCCAATTGCGTCGGTTCATGCTTTTCGGCGCGCCCAGCTTTCTATTTGGCAAGAATGTGCCCAAAACGCTCTACACCTGGTCGCCGGATGCCATCGGCATCGAGCACTCGCTAGGTTTTGGAATCTACATTGGCAAGGGATTCGAGTTTCGCGCCACCCAGCATTACCTGTTTGACCGGCTTGGGGCGCGCGACAGAAATTTGGGAATCGCCGATCTTGGAGATAACGGCCCCTGGGGGCGTTATTTTGCGGTGGGAGTGCGGAAGTATTTCGGCACCAGGCGCTGGTAGATCCCAATTCCCACCGAGCAAGCCCGCTTCGGCTAAGAAAGAAGCGAAACAATTCTGTGCTGGGTGGGCAAATTCTCTATAATTGACGGTTTTGTGATTCGTGCCGCAAAGTTTGATACGGAGGTTGGCGATGTCTGGCTCTTATAACGGTGTGGGAGTGCCGTCGGATGGAAAAAAAATCGGATATGCGAGTGGAAAGTATGAGGTTCCGGACAATCCGATTATTCCTTTTATCGAAGGCGATGGCACCGGGCGGGATATCTGGAAGGGGTCGCGGCGGGTATTTGATGCAGCGGTGGAGAAGGCATATAAGGGAACCCGGCGCGTGGCCTGGTATGAGGTGTTTGCCGGAGAAAAAGCCAAAGCCAAGTTCGATACCTGGTTGCCTGATGACACGGTCGAGGCGGTACGCGAATTTCGCGTTGCCATCAAAGGGCCGCTGACTACGCCAGTGGGCGGCGGCATTCGGTCGCTGAATGTTGCGTTGCGGCAGATTCTGGATCTTTATTGCTGCGTGCGGCCGGTGAAGTATTACAAAGGTGTGCCCTCGCCGGTAAAACACCCCGATCGCATGAACGTAGTCATCTTCCGCGAGAACACCGAGGACGTTTATGCCGGGATCGAGTGGGAAGAGGGAACGGCGGAGTGCGCGCGGCTGATCGAGTTCATTAACAAAGACATGCTGAAGAATGGAAAGAAGCAGATACGCCTCGATTCCGGGGTGGGCATCAAGCCGATTTCGATCAGCGGCACCAAGCGACTGGTGCGCATGGCCATCCTGCATGCGATTGAGTTCGGACGGAAGAGCGTGACTCTGGTTCACAAGGGAAACATTCAGAAATTCACCGAAGGAGCCTTTCGCAAGTGGGGGTATGAACTGGCTAAGGAAGAGTTCCGCGACAAAGTCGTGACCGAGCGGGAGAGTTGGATTGTCGACAATAAAGATAAGAATCCCGCTCTGACAGTGGCGCAGAATGCCGAGCTGGTGGAACCGGGAATGGAGTTTGCTCCTCCGGCATTCCGGCAGGCGGTTGAAGCCGAAGTGAAAGATGTGCTCGACCGCATCTACGCCACGCACGGCAACGGACAGTGGAAGAAAAAAATCATGATCAACGACCGGATCGCCGATTCTATCTTTCAGCAGGTGGTGACGCGGCCCGATGAGTACGCGGTACTGGCCTGTCCCAATCTGAACGGCGATTATATTTCCGATGCTTGCGCGGCGCAGGTGGGCGGCCTGGGCATTGCGCCGGGAGCGAATATCGGCGACGGCTACGCGATCTTTGAGGCCACGCACGGAACCGCGCCCAAGTATGCGGATAAAGATGTGATCAATCCGGGGTCGGTGATGCTCTCGGGCGTGATGATGTTCCGCTTTTTGGGGTGGAACGAAGCGGCGGATCGGATCGAGCACGGGATAGAGCGGACGATTCTGCAGAAAAAAGTTACCTACGACTTCGAACGGCTGATGGAGGGCGCGACGAAATTGCGGACCAGCCAGTTCGCCGATTCAATCGTGGAGAACATGGGAGCGTAGCGAAAGGCGTGAAACACAGGGGACACAGAGGTGACGGGGTAGGTCTGATGGTTTACCCTGCGGCACTCTGTGGCCTCCGTGTTGAGGATTTTTGATTTTTGTTGAAAGGAAATCATAATGCGTAAGAAGGTAACGATTGTAGGTTCGGGAAACGTAGGCGCGACCGCGGCGCACTGGATCGCTTCGAAAGAACTGGCGGACGTTGTGCTGATCGACATCATCGAGGGCGTGCCGCAGGGCAAGGCACTTGATCTGCTCGAGGCCATGCCGATCGAGAAACGTGACTCGCATGTGATGGGCACCAACGATTACAAAGACACAGCAAACTCCGACATCGTTGTGATCACCGCCGGAATTCCGCGCAAGCCGGGGATGAGCCGCGACGACCTGCTCAACACGAATCACGGCATCATGAAGGCGGTGGTCGGCGAAGTTATAAAGCACTCGCCCAACTGCATTCTGATTATCGTGTCGAATCCGCTGGATGCCATGGCGCAGGCGGCTTACAAGCTGTGCGGGTTTCCGCGCGAGCGCGTCATCGGCATGGCAGGCGTTCTGGATTCGGCGCGCTTTCGCGCGTTCATTGCCGAAGAACTGAACGTCAGTGTAGAGAACGTGACCGCATTCGTGCTGGGCGGCCACGGCGACACCATGGTTCCGCTGCCGCGCTATTCGACGGTCGCGGGAATTCCGATTACCGAGCTGATCGAGAAATCCAAACTCGACGCGATCGTGCAACGCACGCGCGACGGCGGCGCGGAAATCGTGAAATATCTGAAAACAGGCTCGGCCTACTACGCGCCTTCGGCAGCGGCAACAGAGATGGTCGAGGCAATTCTGAAAGACAAGAAGAAGATCCTGCCTTGCGCCGTGTACTTGCAGGGCGAGTATGGAATCAGTGGTTCCTACGTCGGCGTGCCGGTGAAACTCGGCGCGAAGGGAGTCGAGCAGATCATCGAGATCAAGCTGACACCGGAAGAGAAGGCTGGGCTGGAGAAGAGCGTGGCGGCGGTGAAGGAATTATGCGGGGTGATTGGGGTCTGAGGAGAAGAGCCACGGCCTCGAGGACATGATAGCCTCGTCCTCGTCCTCCTCTCCTCTCCTCGTACGCGACGGATTGTGCGGCGTGATGTTAACTGGGCGTCACTTCTGCTCCCAGGACGGGAACTCCCACATTACTTCGTATGCTCTTGGGTTGAGCTTTTGCATCACCGGGTGCTGGGAAGAAAAGTCGCGGTCACCCGACACCTCCGACATCTCCTTCTCGCTAACGTCACTGCGGGGAGGGGAATCGAGTCGCACGAGGACTCGGCCGTGCCCTCCATCGAGCTCTGCCGCCAGGACCCCGTTTCCAGTCGCGTGCATGTCTATAGTTGACCATGGTCATTGACTATGGTTTAATCGGAGCATGAAAGAAGTCGCCATTTCCGAGTTCAAGGCCAAGTGCCTGGGCATTCTGGAAGAAGTTCGCAAGACGCGGAAGCCGATACGCGTGACCCGTTTTGGCAAGCCGGTGGCTGAAGTCGTGCCACCATCTCCGGGAAAGCCTACGGGAAGCCGACTGGGGTGCATGGCTGGCACCGCTGAAATCCTAGGCGACATCGTTGGCCCCACCGGAAGTCTGGATGACTGGGAAGCCTGGCGGGGATGAAATTACTTCTCGATACTCACATTTGGCTTTGGATGGCGCTCGATCCGAATCGTCTGACTTCTCGCGTAGGTAAGGCTCTTGACGATCCTGGGAACGAATTATGGCTGTCATCAATTAGCGTCTGGGAATTGACCGTTCTTTGCCGTAAAGGACGATTCAGAACCTTACCAGAACTCCCAGCATGGGTCGCTAACACGATGGGGGAGCTAAGGCTCATTGAGGCGCCTCTCACGGTTGAGGTCGCACTGGCAATATCCGCATTGAGCCTGCCCCATAACGATCCAGCGGACGGCTTCATCGCAGCGACGGCCAAGGTGTTCGGTCTAACCCTGGTCACGGCGGACGAACAACTTGGCAAGCTAAAGGATATCGACGTGCTTCGGAATCGTTAGGCGGTCGCAAAACACAACCTCGTGTTTTCTATTTGTCTCTCTCCGCCACAAAGTCGTCTCTACATTTTTTCGCAGTTGAGAGCAGTTCGGCAAACTCCGGCATCCCTCGAAGCTTGGCCCAGAAGGAATCGTTCTGCAGGCCAGCGTAAGGGCAATAGTGTCCGCCGACGGCATTCTTGAGGAGTTTCATGGCCACGTCTTTCTGACCACAGGAGACAAAGTCAGTCGCGACCACGTAACTCACCTCGGGGTCGGGATCGGCCGCGAGATAGGCCAAGGTTCCGCGTGTGAGATTGGCGGTGGTCGCAGACGATGGGTCGTTCACACACGCGTTAAAAAACTGAGCCCACTGCGAATTGGGGAAGTTTTGTGCGGCTGCTTTGGCTTTGGCTAGGTCTCCATCGCGAAGATAGTGCCGATGAAGGTTACTCGAGGCCCAGTCCGAACCGGCGTCAAGCTGCAGGAACTGCAGAGCGCGGGCGTAATTTCCCAACTGATCGAAGGTGAAGACGCAGGAGCGGTAACCATAATTTCCTGGGTCGAGCGCCAGCGCCGTGTCGCATTCATGAGCCGATTCCTCCAGAGCCCCGCCGTAGCGCAGCACATAGGATAGGGCGAAGTGGGCATTGGCATTCTCGGGATGCCGGACCACCAGGGCTTTTCCGCTCTGATAGGCCTTGATTAAATCCCCTTGCTCCACTTGTGCCAAAATAATTTCACTCGCCGGATCTATGTAATCGGGATCGAGCGCCAGCGCTCTACCGAACGCGGCGAGGGCGCGCTGAAAGGCCGCCGCGCCGCCATCGGAGTAAGCGGCGTCATAGTGGTAGCGAATCCCGAGAGCGTCCCAGGCGGGGGCGTATGTGGGGTCGAGCCCAACCGCGCGCTCCAGCATGCCGATTGCGTCCTTATTGGGCTGCGGATCGTGCGGCAAAGATACGCTGCGAAGGTAAAGGTCGTAGGCCTCTTCGTTCTTTGGTCGTGTGGCACCTTGGGACGAATCAATTCCCGCGCCCAGAGCCGGAACCAGACCCTGCCGGACCTTCGCGGTGACTTGTTCGCGCATCGCGATCAAATCAGGAGATGCCACCATCATGGTGTCGCGCCAGAGGGTGCGATTGTCGGCGACGTCGATTGCCTCCAGCGTGATCTGGATCTGCGAGCCTTCCTTCAAATAGTGTCCAGTGACCACGTCGCTGACGCGCATGGCGTGGCCGGCTTCCTGCAGGTCGAGGGTCGGCGAATCATATTTGCTGGTGGTGGCGAAGGGGCGGATGGTTAGCGAACGCACATAACTGAGCGAGGTAGCGATTTCGTCTGCCAGGGCGAGGCGTAGAAAATCCAGGTCTTTATCGCCGCCGAGATTTTGCAGAGGCAGGACTGCGAGAGTCTTTTGGGTGGCGCTGGTTGCCGCGGCACTTGAGCGCTGCTTCGAGAACCAGAGGAATGCGCCGATAGCAGCGATGGCGACCACTGCGGCGATTACTATACCGATCTTTGTGTATGAGGATTTCCGTTGCGTGGGTGGCGGACTGGCTCCAGCTGGGTTAGCAGGAACGACATTGCGCTGAGCTGAATTCGAGGATATCTGCGCGACGCTGGCGGAATCGCCAATCTGCGATATCGGTAACGGCATGCGTCCTGAGTCGGTGTCGCGCTTCAGACGCTGCAAATCGCTGCGCATCTCGGATGCGTGCTGGTAGCGTAGCTTCGTATCTTTCTCCAGCGCCTTATTGATGATGTCTTCCAGTTTTGCAGGGACCTCGTGATTCAATCGCACCACAGCCACGGGCGCTCGATTCATGATCGCTTCACAGATCACGGCGGAGCTCTCTCCATGAAAGGGAACGTCCCCGGTTGCCATCTCGTACAGCACCGCGCCAAATGAAAATAGATCGCTGCGGGCATCGAGCTCGCGTCCCCGCACTTGTTCGGGTGACATATAAGCAACTGTTCCCAACATGGTGCCCGGACTGGTGAGGTGAGCCTCATCCATGGTCTGGGCGTTATCGCTCAGAGTCTTTTGCGCGCCCCGTACCGTTCCCACTTTCGCGAGGCCGAAGTCGAGAATCTTGGCGTGGCCGCGTTTGGTGACGAAAATATTTGCAGGCTTAATGTCACGGTGAACAATGCCTTCGGTGTGAGCCGCGTCGAGGGCATCGGCGATTTCAATTGCAAGGTTAATCAGTGTCTCGTTGTCGAGCGGGCGGGAGCCGATGGCATGCTTGAGCGTCACGCCATCGAGGAACTCCATGGCGATGAAAGCTTGTCCCTCGTGCTCGTCGATTTCGTAGATGGTGCAGATGTTAGGGTGGTTCAAGGCAGAGGCGGCCTGGGCTTCGCGCTGGAATCGCGCCAGCGCTTGTGGGTCCTTGGCGACTTCATCGGGAAGGAACTTCAGCGCGACAAAGCGGCGCAGCTTAAGGTCTTCCGCTTTGTAGACCACGCCCATGCCGCCACCGCCAAGCTTTTCGACGATGCGGTAGTGCGAGATGGTTTGCTCGATCACTGAAGGAAAAATCGTACGTGGGTGAAAGAGGCAAGTCAATGAAGGCCGAGGGTCGGCAAGGGGATCGTTTGAGATTGACGGTGCGCGCCTTCAGCAACCGAGGCAAGAAACACCGCGATCTCACTGCTGTTCATCAGCCGGCGGACCGGCACTTCTGGCGCATGGGAAATTCTGGCGGCTTCGATGCGCGGACGATTGATCCGGTTGAATCTCCAAATGAAAGCCAGCACTTTGGCGAGATTGCCCAAGCGGTGAGCTTCACCGCGCTTGAATACCCGAGTAGTTGCGCGCCAGGCGCAATACAGGTTTGAGCGTTCAAGCCAAATAATGAGAGTGGCCCCAGGCAATCGGAGATCGAAGCTAGCCAGGGCAAAATTGCCGTCGCTGATCCACGCATCTCCCGGGTGAGCCTGCTGCACTAATCTGCGAAATTCGGGAACATCGTTCTGCTCCCACTCCGATTGCCAGATGGCGTCGAGACAAATAACCGGAGCGCTCGTGACTTTCCCAAGCTGTTGCGCCAGCGTAGTCTTTCCGCTGCCCGCGCAACCCAGGATGACGATTCGCTCCTTGAGTCTGGCTATCTCACGATCGTTTCCGGCCAAGCGTGGTTTGTCCTCCCGGAATCAACCCGCTGCCAGCCCGCGATAACGCCCCACCAATCCTGGCTGGCGCCCAAGAGAGCGTTTTTCTGCGGACTCATCGATCGAACGAACGTCCTTGCCTTCCGCGCGGAAGCGGAGCAAAGCGGCGATATTGCCAACGCCGTCGAGTTCGGCATTGTCTCTGATGTAGAAGAGTTCGATATTCTGATTGATCACGCGGGGCAAAATGGCTTCCGCAACATCGACCACCTCGCGCGTTTCACGACCGCAGACCGGACAGAAACTTACCAGATGCGCGTCCAGATGGCCGCAACCGGTGCACTCGACCGCCTGCGCCAGGTAGTTCTCGCTAATCAGAAGGGTTTTCACCTCGCCCATTTCCAGAGAGCGGAGCACGCGGCGCAATCCGGTGACCCCGCGGCCGTTGGCGCGAGCCTGATCGACGGCTTCGCGAACCGCTTCATTGCGGCGCCGGATCTGCCATTGCGAGAAGATTTCTTCGGCGCGAGCGCGGATTTCCGCGTTGGTGAAGTGGGCGACGTCAGCGGAGAAGCGCCCGACCAGCTTTTGTGAAACTTCAGGATGAAGCATCGACTCGAAAAGCGACCAGTGCGTATCGTGGCAGCCGAGAATCCAATTGTCGAAGACATGTTTTTCCACGGCAGACTTCAGGAACTCGGCGACTGATTTAAAGTGCTGGCGGGCTTCGTCGGCGAGGTGACGCTCGACATGGCCGGCATCATAGCCGGCAAAGCCATCACTGCGGCGGCGCGGCAAGGGATGAAAGAATTCTTCGCGCTCGGCAAGCTCGCCCAGGCGAAGATCGAACAGCCGGGCGCGTTGACGATCGACCAGCGCGATGCCCAGGCTGGGAAATGCGCCCAGCAATTGCGCCAGCGGTTTGAGATGGAAGTGCCGATTGATGCGAAGCTCGGTGCCGCTCAACTGAGGAGGCAGATCGTACTCGCGCCAAAAGCTTTGTGTCGCACAAGCAAAAACCGCCTTGGCATGGGTACCGTTGCCGCGTAGATCCTGCGAGAGTCGCATAATGCGATCCAGGTCTTCGCGCGCAGAGGAACACTTGTGATTCTGCTTGCTCTCCGCCCTTTGCAAGGCTTCGCGCGCAATATCTTTAATTAAGATTGCATATTCCTTATGAGCCTTATTGCGCGGCGCAGCCGGCTGAAAGTAAAAACTCACGGCGCAGGCGGAGGGATCTTCGAATTGGGCTAGTTCCTGGATTTGTTCCCGAGTAATCATTCGCTGGCATACTCCTTTGCGATGAAAATGAATCAGGCAGTTCCGGTGGAGGCGAAGCGCCCCCGGAATTGGCCGGCAATTTGTGGGGATTTGCGCAGGTGATCGCGCGCGGCTGAGATGGAAGTTAAAACTTGCTCGACGGAGATCCCGGTGATAGCGGAAATTTCCTCCACCCCGAAGCCTTCGATCGCGTGAAGGATGAAAGCTTCGCGGTGGTCGGACTGGACGTCATGAAGGGCGGCGGCGATGAGGCGCATCATCTCATCCGAGCCGACGATCTGCTCGGGCGTGGCGATGCGGTCGTCCGCGATGATAGTTTCTTCGGTGATGGCTTCATCGGGCTGGTGAAACTGCAGTTGGGCTTCATCGCTGCCACGGATGTCCGCCTTTCGCGCCGACGCCTCGAGATGTACCGCACCGCCGTTGGCGCCATCGGGGCGAGAGAGTTGATCGATGGCGTCGAGTGCTAACCGGTAGAGCCAGGGCTCGAGAGCGAGCCGTTCGGGTTTCTCGCGCATGCGTTCGTCGCCGCCTCCAAGAGCGGCCGCAATGGTTTCGTCGATCACTTCTTCCTTGCTTATCGAATCGCGAGCGATCTGATCGGCAGTCTCGCGAAAATAAATTTCACGCTCCACGAAGCGCTCAAGACGGGAAAGATTCGCGTTCACATAAGAGCGCACGTCCTCGGAGGAAACCGTTGCCGGAAAGACGGCGGCGAGAGTTTCCTCAAAGGGTACGGAACTGTTGCGGCGAACGCTGCGCCGGGCCAGGGCGTCGGTTTGACGCCGAGTCCACTTGTGGGTGGAACGCAAATGCTCTTTATGTTTGTTGAGTTGTTGCAGCAGGTCTTCAAAAGCACCCTTGACGGCAGCTTCGGCCGTGGGAGCATTCTGTTTAGCAGCCATTTGACCTGAGGGAAGACGCAGGTTGAGTGAGACGCTGGTACCCTCGCGCGCGGAGAGTTCTTCGACCATCCCTTTGAGATGGATCAACTCCGGCCGGAAGACCTGGAGGCGCTTTCGCAGTTTTTCAATTTGATGTTGGATGTCTTTTTCTACGGCGGGAGTTTTATGAAGACGATAACTGATGTGAACGTTCATGAGCACCTCAAGCTTGCAAATAGAGCGGAGCAAACCAGTGCTTTCTAAGCAAATTGTACACCCGCGATTGCGGTGGAAAAGTGCGATTTGAAGAAGCACATATAAGATTCGCCGATTCCGGAATGGGTAGTCGAGAAAGTAAGTTCTCAGGTCTCAGGTCTCAGTTCTCGGCTCTCGGCAGGTGCATAAAACGGGAAAGGGCGCGCAGAGAGGTGAGATCTCCGTCATGAGAAAAATGTTTTGCAGCGTTTCGCGATGACGAATATGATCCTTGCACGATGAGATGGACAAAATTGTTGTGGCTGGCGTGTCTCACCACGCTGGCGTTCGGGCAGTCCACAGAATCGAAGGAAGTCGATGCCATCTACCCGCAATCGTATGCGCTGTATGTGGATCTGCATGAGCATCCGGAACTCTCTGGGCACGAAGCACAAACTGCGGAGAAGCTTGCGAAGCGGCTGCGAGATTTGGGTTACGACGTAACCGAGCATATCGGTGGCACAGGAATTGTTGCCATCATGAAGAATGGCGCCGGCCCGACGGTGATGCTGCGGACCGAACTCGATGCGCTGCCGGTGGAGGAGAAGACTGGGCTTGCGTATGCCAGCAAAGTGCGCACCAAAGATGACGCCGGACACGACGTACCGGTGATGCATGCCTGCGGGCACGATCTGCACATGGCGGCGATCGTGGGAACGGCGGCGATCATGGCCAGCAGCAAGAATACCTGGCATGGCACGCTGATCCTGATCGGGCAACCCGCCGAGGAAACAATCGCCGGTGCGAAGGGAATGATCGGCGATGGATTATTCCAACGGTTTCCCAAGCCTGACGTAGCTGTGGCGCTCCACGTAGACAACCTGCGACCGGCGGGAGACGTCGGGATTACGCCAGGGGTTTACAACACGAACGCAGACGGCCTGCGGATCACGATCTATGGCAAGGGAGGTCATGGAGCGATGCCGCAAACCGCGATCGATCCGGTTGTGATTGCGGCGCGGACCATTTTGGCTTTGCAAACAATTGCGTCGCGTGAGGTCAAACCGGGAGAAATGGTGGTAGTGACGGTTGGCTACATTCAGGCGGGGACTAAGAACAATATCATTCCGGATCACGCGGAACTTGGTCTGACGGTGCGCACAAATAAAGCTGACGTTCGCAAACAAGTGCTCGCAGCAATTGCGCGCATTGCCAAGGCAGAAGCTGAAGCTGCGGGTGCGCCGCGCGAGCCTTTGATCGAACATCTGGAGGGGACCGATTTGGTTTATAACGATCCGGCGCTGGCGGAGCGGTTGCGTGGTGCACTGGAAGCGTCGCTGGGAAAAGATCATGTAAAGACCGCCGAACCGATTGCGGCCTCCGAGGATTTCTCTTTCTATACTGCGCAGGGAATTCCGGGGTTTTACTTTAGCCTGGGAGGGGCCGATCCGGAGAAACTCGCGCAAGCGACGGCTGCCGGAACGATGCTGCCGTCAAATCATTCTCCGCTGTTCGCGCCGGATGCGGATCCGGCACTGCATACCGCCATTGCGGCGGAAGTGGCAGTGCTGAGGAATTTGCTCAACGGAACTGCGGAAGAGTTGCGCAAGGCGAACACCGAATCGGCTGGAAAGTAATTTG
This sequence comes from uncultured Acidobacteriaceae bacterium, assembly GCA_963833875.1. Classification (GTDB taxonomy): domain Bacteria; phylum Acidobacteriota; class Terriglobia; order Terriglobales; family Acidobacteriaceae; genus Sulfotelmatobacter. Next base: position 2,125,872 of record CAWHZM010000004.1, on the reverse strand, counting down.
ATCCATCCATGCGGATGGCTAACGATTCGCGAGAGTAGAGATGTCGCCCAGACCGAGCAAAGCAACGTCGGCGGTCACAAGGGTCAGCCGGAGCAGTTGAGCAGTGGCTGCCAGAAAGCGATCCGCCGGATCTTTATGGTTCCAAGGTAATCGTCGAGCCGCGACCGCAATCTCGTGAGTCAGCGGGGCCTCCACGAAGTGGGCAGTTGCCTGTGCCACCCAAGCTCCGAAGTCTGCGGGCAAACGAATTCGGCCACGAGCATTCAGGGTCAGAGCTTCCCAAGTGCTAATCGGAGAAAGCCATATCCGATTGTTTGGACTTCTCATCTCCTCTAAAACCCTTTTGCCAAGACGCTTGGAATCGTCCAGCTCCAAAGCCAGATATGCGTATCCAACAACAGATTCAATCCCTGAGGACCTCCCAGTCCTGTTGGTCGTTCGCGGGAGAAACAATATCTCCCAGGATTTCAAACGTGCCCTTCATGGAGCCAATCCAGTCCCCGGCGCTCGCCTTTGGTGATGCCGGAACGACCTCGGCCACTGGTTTCCCGAATCGGGTTACACGAATCGGCTTCTTCGTTTTCTGCACCTGGTCAAGCAGAGAAAGGCATTTGGCTTTGAACTCGGAGATGGCGATTTCTCTCATTTGGCCTTCTTCAGGCTCGTTGATCATGGTCGAAAAATATAGTCAAACGATGATCGCCCTCGGAAATGACTGTCGGCAGCCGATGCTTCCGGGAGCGAAGAGTCGGAGCCGCTATCCGTGATTTTCCTTGGAATTGCGGCACTAGGAATCAGTTGATCTCAGCTAATCTCTTCCAGAATCGCTTTTGCCTCGGCAGCGGGGTCGGCGGCAGCGGTAATTGGCCTACCCACTACGATATGGCTGGCTCCTGCGGCGATGGCCTGCGCGGGCGTAACGACGCGCACCTGATCCGCATGCGCGCCGCCGGCGGGACGCACGCCCGGAGTTACGAGCGCGAACTTCTTGCCCAGACGCTTCCTAAGCTCGGGAGCTTCGCGTGCGGAAGAGACAATCCCATCGCATCCGGTATACAGGGCGAGAGTGGCGAGGCGGAGTACGGCGTCAAGCGCATCGCCCTGAATTCCGACATTTTCCAAATCGTCGTCGCCCATGCTGGTAAGCACGGTGACGCCCAGGACTTTCAATCCCGGATGCACAGCGTGGGCGGCTTCGGTGGCGGCGTGCAGCATCTTGGCCCCACCCAGGGCGTGGACTGTCAGCATGCTGACGCCAAGTTGTGCCGCTTCGCGCACCGCTGCTGCCACTGTGTTTGGAATGTCGTGATACTTCAGGTCAAGAAAAACTTGCCGGCCTGCGGCCACCAGATCGCGCACAATCTGCGGTCCTTCGGCGGTAAAGAGCTGCATCCCCACCTTATAAGTGAGAGCCGAATCGCCAACCGCAGCCACGATTTTCTGCGCGGCAGAGGCCGTGGAAACGTCGAGGGCTACGATTAACTTTTCGCGGGAAGCGGCAGAAAGCTGATTACTGCCAGAGACGGTGGCCTGACTGAGCATCTCTGGCAGTGTAATCGCTTAGTGGAACTCCGCCAAGGGCTGGTTATCGGCGACGGTCTGGTAGACCTGCCAGTGTTCCCGGTGCTGCCTTACCAGATCGAGGCGGACCCGTTGAAGGCCTTTATGCTGAAATTGCAAGGCTTCAGCGGCGCCGTAAGATAGGTCGATAATCCGCCCGGGGACGATGGGCCCACGGTCGTTTACCTTCACCACCACAGCCCGTCCATTGTGCAGGTTGGTTACCCGCACGTAACTGCCTAAGGGCAGGGTGGGGTGGGCGGCGGTCATGTCGTACATGTCGTAATCTTCGCCGCTGGCGGTAGGCTTGCCTTCAAAGTCCTCGCCATACCAGGACGCCGTACCGACTTCGAACGGCCTGTTCTTGGCTAACGGTTTCAGGTTTTCGGGCTTAATTTGGGCTGAACTACTTGGGGCGGAACGGGCCTCCGAGTTGTTTGGACCCTGAGCTGCTCCCAGCCCGATGATCAGAAAAGCGGTCATCAGTCCATGAGCTAAACTTCTGCGCATTCAGTTCTCCTCGCATACTCAAAAAAGTTCGTCCTGGCCAGATTTTCGTTAACGTTCTGTAAATGGTAGAGAGCGAGGGAGGGCTTGTCAATCCGAAAAATCCCGCTTTATGATGATTGGGTAGTTATCTATATCTCACGTAACCTATTGCTAATCATGGTAGATACGCGTGATGTCACTCAAAACATTGATCTTAGCTGTTTATCAATTAATAAATAAGTGCCATGCCTCATACCGGGAAGTATTTTCATCACCAGCATTTTCAGCAGCTTACGCGGAAAATCTAATAACGTCCTTTGGCGTCAGCGAGTTGCGCCGGGGGTTGCCGTGCCCAAGATATTTTTTTCCTTGAGGCCACATGGCCTATAACAGTGTTTGTGACTTTGGGGTTCAGCGAGCTATGACCGAAGCGCAAACCGTGGTCCTTACAATCGCTGGGTTCGATCCTTCCTCGGGCGCGGGTGTGACCGCCGACATTAAGACGATTGCCGCTCACGGGTGCTACGGCGTGGCTTGCGTCACCGCCCTGACCGTCCAGTCCACGGCAGGCGTCAGAAGGGTGGAGGCGGTCGATCCGGGGATCGTCGCGGAAACCCTGCAGGAGATCGCCAAAGACGTTCCTATTGCAGCAGTGCATATAGGGATGTTGGGGTCGGGGAAGGTGGTTCGGGCAGTCGCCGAATTCCTGAGCAGAGCTGGGCAGGGAAAAATGCCCAATGTTGTTCTCGATCCGGTGCTCAAGTCTTCTTCCGGTGCCGACCTTCTGGATGCCGCTGGCGCCAAGCTATTGATGGAAAAACTAATTCCTCTGGCTACGGTGATCACGCCTAACATTGACGAAGCCGCAACCCTCGCCGGGATGAAGGTTTCGAATCTCGACGAAATGAGGGTGGCGGCGGCGAAGCTTCACGAAATGGGGTCAGCGGCCGTGGTGATCACCGGGGGGCATTTGGACAAGGCAATCGATCTGTTGAGCTTCACCACGGGCAAAGGAATTGAGCAGGAAGTCTTCAAAACAGAGAAATTACGTTCCAATTCCACGCACGGAACCGGCTGTGCCTTTTCCACCTCAATAGCCTGCCATCTGGCGCTCGACCGGGGATTAGCAGAAGCGACTTTGCTGGCAAAAACCTATGTGACGGCGGCCATCGCGGCTGGACGTCCCTTGGGCCGGGGGAACGGCCCAGTCAACCATCTTTATCGAATGAACCAGCAAAGACGCGCGGTCGCCGCCCGGATCGAACACCAGGATTAAATCGAAGACAGATTAAATCGAAGACAGATTAAATCGAAGACAGATTAAATCGAAGACAGATTAAATCGAACGCAAGATTAAAGAGGTAGGCGGAGTTGTTATTACTTGCCTTCACGGTCCGAGTGGCCCTTGAGGAGAATGCCGGCGACAAAGGAAGCCGTCGCAGCCAGAAGCCACTCCATCCGCCACATCTGAATCGCCTGGAACTCGGCAAGGTTCGTAGCCCGGTAGAAAAGGCTGATTCCAATTGCCCCGGCCACACATCCCAAGCCGATTAGAAAGGCCATCAGGGAGCCGGTGGGCAATCCTACCCAGCGTTTGATCTCGTGAAAGTGCAGATACCTGAGCCAGGAGGGGAAGGAAACTCGTTCCCACGCGGCGGCACCGCGAAGCATCCCATCGCTTACCATCTCCACGGTGCGCGTCCAAAGCTCTTCAAGACCGAGGGATCGACCGCCAGAGATAGAGATTTCAGCCAACACCGACGGACGAAGTATGCCCCGCCGACTTCCGCAGGCGTGGCAGAAGTGCGCAGCGATCATGAATTCGGTGCCGCAGCCTCCGCAAACATCTGCCAAGGCTGCGGCTGGGGAGGGTACCGACGGCAAAGATGCTGATGCTGCGGCTGTAACCGCCGGCGGACGCCAAAACTCTTGTTGTACATCGGGAACTACATCAGCCATAAACTGCAACGCTTCCTTGGGGGGAGCTTTGTTTTATGCATTCGCAACTCCAGAGCCAAACCTTTGGGATGCTAACCAGCCTTGAACTCAGCGACTTGCAAAATTCACCATCTGTTATGCGTGCAACTCCGCGCAATTATTACTCTGAATTTCGAGTAAAGATGTCTCGCCCATTCTCCACGCTAACGAAAGTTTGCATATTGACCATCTGTCTACCTCCGCAATCCCAGGATTCGATTAGACTGATTTTAAGATCACTACCGTGGGGTTGCAGTTGAACCGGATATTCGTGGGGCAGTCTCTCCTGAGCCAATCGTTCGCGGGGCGATCGATTCTTGTCGTCGTTTTTCTTACCGGGTTACTCTGCAGCTCGATGGTCGGCTCGATGATCGGGTTATCGGCCTCGGAGAATCCCGGTACCACCCACACCTCCGCCCGGGACCCGCTGGTCGATTCTGCCTTCGATCACTTCTACAACATGGATTACGACCGGGCGATCCAGGAGTTTCAAAAAGTCCTGGACCGCAACCCGAACGATCCGGCTGCGGTGAACCATCTGCTTTCGACGACGTTGCTGAGCGAGCTCTATCGCATGGGCGCAATGAATACCGGGGAGTATTCGAACGATAGCTTTATCGGACAAGCTCATCGCCCAGCCGACCCGAAGATCCAGGAGCAGATCAAAGCCCTCGTTAACCGTGCAGAGAACCTGGAAGAGCAGCGTCTGAAAGCAAATCCTAACGATGTCGACGCGCTCTACGCTCGCGGGGTTACTCGGGCACAGTTTTCTCTCTACACGGCGCTCATCGAACGGGCCTGGTTCTCGGCGCTGCGCAATGCCGTTGGTGCGCGCCGGGATCACGAGCGCGTGCTCGAGATCAATCCCAACTATATCGATGCCAAGCTGGTGGTCGGCGCGCACAACTACGTGATGGGCAGTTTGCCCTGGAGTGTGAAGGCCGCGGTCGCCCTCGTCGGGTTAAGCGGTTCGAAGGAAAAAGGCCTCGAATACCTGCGGGAGGTGGCCAATGGTAGCGGAGAAAGCAGCGTCGACGGAAAAGTCGTGCTGGCTTTATTTCTCCGCCGTGAGCATGGCTACGACGAAGCCCGCGGCCTGATGCACGAGTTGGCCGTACGCTATCCGAGAAATTATTTGTTCCCTCTGGAGGAAGCCAATCTGCTTCGCGCCGGCGGCCATATTCAGGAAGCGGGCGCCGCCTATCGAACCGTATGGCAGAACGGGCGGGCAGGGAAGTATGGGTCGCTGCACTATGAGATTTCCGCGCTGAGCCTGGGGGACGTGCTCCGCAGTCAGAAGGATTTCTCGGGAGCCGCCGCCAGCTATGAATCAGTCGGCCAGGTTCCCAATCCCGACCCCGAGACGCTGCAAAAGGCGAATCTGGCGGCCGGAGAAATGTATGATCTCCTCCAGAAACGCGACCTGGCCGTAAAAAAATACGAAATCGTTCTGGCGGAAAACGCCGGAACCGCTCCAGCGGAAGAAGCTCGCAAGCACATTCGGGAAGCTTACCGGGAGTAAAGTCCCGCCGGCTTTTGACGCAGCAAAAAGGGCTGGGCCAGATCCCAGCCCTTCTTTCTACCTCCGCGAATCTCGTTTCGATCTCTCCAGCCGCAAGCAGATAATTCTACCTGGCCACGGCAACCAGGTCTTGCGGACTCGCTATCGCGTGCGGCGACCCCGCTGCCTGGCTCACGCTGGTGGGCGTCACCGTAAACACAAACAACTTCCCCGCAACCTGGCTAATGGCATAGAGATGATTGCTGCTGTCCCAGAACACATGGGTGATTGCGTCGGTAGCGAGTAATCCGGTGTAGTGCTTGATCGGACTGGCGCCGTTGAAATGAAAAACCTGGAGACCGGCCGTCCCCGCAACCGCCAGTAGCTGGCCCGTGGGCGAGATCGAAATGTCGGCCACCCAAATATTGGATTTGTTGGTAACCAGGGTGGTCGCCATGTTCGAATCCGTGCTGGTCGTGGTCAGATTGCCGGAACTATCTGCCGTATAGGTGGCGAGCCGCGTTTGACCACTCGGCTGCCAATCCGAGTTGAGCGGATCGAGCGGGACCGCTACATGGTTGGCTGAATCGGCGGCTGCCATATAAGGACAGTAAAATCCGCCGTTGGACGCGTCGGGAATTGGAGCACTGAAATTGGTGAAAGTCAGGGCGCCGTCGCTGCCTCGCTCGAAGCCGAAAATGGTGGGATCGTAGTGGTAGCAAAGCGATCCGTAGGCGTACTTATTATTTCCAATAAAACTCAACGGCACGTCGTATACCGGGCTGGACGCGCTGGTAATTCCCAGATAATTCATGTCTCCCTTGGAACCATCGACGCCAAAGAATTGGTAGGCGTTGTTCGCGCAATCGCTGTAAATATCCAGGTCGTACAAAGTGGCGCCGGTACGGTCGAAGAAGAGCGAATAGGGGCCTCCGCAACCGCCTGAGTTAAAAGCCTGGGCGTCGATGGAGTCCATTTTTTTCAAAGCTCCGTTCGACTCGATGGAGAACGAATCGATATCGGTTCCATCGCTGCCAAAAAGATAAGTTCCGTTGGCCGCCAGGTATTGCACATCCGCCACGTACGGAGAGCCGGAGACTGCCGTCAACTGACCGTCCGCAGCAACGCTGTAGGCATGGATTTCGTTCTTGCTGCTGCTTGGATGGCTCGAAACATACAAGTAGGCGACCGGGGAAGTGGTAGCTTTAACCGAATTTGAGCTGGCAGCCTGTACGGATAAGACCTGACCGAACGCCATCCCCGTGCACAGCGTGGCAATGAGAGAAACAATGAGAGAAACGACGAACGTGAAGCGGCGCGTCATATCGGGTACTCCTGAAGTGGCTGCGCAGTTCAACTACGCGCACAGTAGATGCCCCCGCAAAATTAGCGGTTGTTCGCGCGCGGAGCTAGGCAAAATAAATGTCGTTCCCGGCAAGGATCTACCATTTCCTTTGTTCCTCTTCTACAGTTCCGCCGGGATGGCGTTGGGAAGAATTCCGGCGCTTCATACCCAAGTGGCAATCATTCTTTGCAGGGAACTTTCGGCATACAATTACGTATGTCGTAGAAGAAGCTGCGAGGTGATGCCATGTACTGCAACTATTGCGGAAAAGTGATTCAAGACGACGCCGCGGTCTGTGCCTACTGCGGAGTTCGCGTTGGTCCGTCGATGGCGCGCAAACGGCTGATGCGTCCGCGGCAGGGCCGCAAGATCGCTGGTGTATGCCTGGGCTTCGCGGAATATTTCGACATCGACGTCACCGCCGTGCGCATCGTTTGGCTGATTGCATCCTTTATGACGGTGATCGGCTTCATTTCCTATCCCATTGCCTGGATCGTGATGCCCGAGGAACCGTTGCTGCTCGCGCCCCCGGTAGGCGCTCAACGCGCGTCGACTCCGTAGAAATGTAAATATAGAAATAAATAAACAAATAACAAATAATGGACCGTCACGAAATTCGGAGCGACGATGCCCAGATCGTCTACTACGTCCATGGACAGGGCCCACCGGTTTTTCTGCTGCATCCGTTCCCGGTAAATCACGAATTCTGGCTTCCCCTGGCGCCGGCGCTCGAAACCCGTTATCGCCTCATCCTGCCGAATCTCCGCGGTCATGGAGACTCGGGTGTTGGCGAAGGTCCCGCAACCATGGAAAAACACGCCGCCGACCTTGAACGTGTAATGGACGACGCCGAAGTGCGTCGCGCACCGTTCCTCGGGGTCTCCATCGGCGGATATGTTCTTTTCGAATTGTGGCGCCGGAGCCGCAGTCGCATCACTGCCCTTGGCCTGTGCAATACCAAAGCAGGTGAGGATCCCACAGAGGCGCGGGCCGCCCGTTTGCAGGCGGCCGGGGGCGTGTTCGAGCGAGGCACGGAGCCATTCTTCCAGAGCATGGTACCGCGCCTGCTGAGTACCACCACTCGTGAGACCCGTCCCGATCTGGTCGAAGGCGCGCTGCGGATGATGCGCAAGATGTCTCCTGATGACGTTGTGCAAGTGCAGCGCGGCATGGCCGACCGCCCGGACTCCATGGATACTCTGAAAACCATCGACGTGCCCACGTTGCTGGTGACCGGCGAAGAAGACATCCTCACCGGCTCAAAGGAGGCCGAACTGATGCACCGGCGCGTTTCCGGCAGCGAACTGCGCGTGATTCCGAAAGCCGGCCACTACTCTGCCTGGGAGCAGCCAGAGGAAGCCGGAAAACTCTTTCGCCAGTTTCTGGATCGGATTTAAATCTTGCACAAGCTTGGTTCGCGCTGGATGCCGGTTCGCGCTAGAATCGGTGCCATATGAGAAGCGTTGTAGCTCTGCTTACTTTTCTTACATTGACGCTGTCGCTTCAATCTCAAGAGCAAGCGGTAAAGCGGCCCCGCATTCTGGGAATCGATCATGTCGCCTTTTACACTACGCAGTCCGATGGAGTGAAGGCGCTCTACGGCGGCGCGCTGGGCCTGGTTTCCGCCGCGCCCATCGAATCCGGCGAGTTGACGCGATATTTCGTCGGCAAGCAGTGGGTCGGCTTTAGCGCCGATCCCGATCCCAAATCGCCCAATCGATTGGACCATTTGGCCTTCGCCACCGACGACGCTGCCGGCTTGCGGCAGTATTTAATTTCGAAAAACATCAAGGTTGAAGAGATTAAGAATCTGGGCGATGGCAGTCCCAGCTTTTTTGTGATGGATCCAGATGGACACCAGATCCAGTTCGTTCAACCGAATAAGAGCGATTCTCCGGCCGTGCCCTCCGAATCCGCCGTTTCACGGCACATGATTCACGCCGGATTTCTGGTGCACGATCGCGATGCCGAGGATCACTTCTATCGCGACCTGCTCGGCTTTCATATTTACTGGCACGGCGGAATGCAGCCCGGCCGCACCGATTGGGTAGCCATGCAAGTTCCGGATGGCACCGATTGGCTGGAATATATGCTGAATCATCCCGAGCATCCCGATCTGCAAACCTTGGGCGTGCTCGATCACATCTCGCTGGGCGTTGCGGACATGAAAACCGCGCAGGCGCTTCTCGAAACCCACGGTTGGAAGCCGAATGCAAGAGAGAAGGCGCAGATGGGTAAAGATGGCAAGTGGCAATTGAACCTGTTCGACCCCGATTTGAGCCGAATCGAGCTGATGGACTTTAAGCCATCGGAGAAGCCGTGCTGCTCAGACTTTACCGGGCCGCATCCTTCCGAGTGATAACGTCCGGTGACTTTGTTGAGTTCGCGTGATTGAGGTGGAGAATCCTATGTTCGACAAAACTCTGGTTCCGGAAAAAACGGTCGCGAACACGAAAGGCGACGGCGTCGCGGTCGATGTAAACATTGTTGGCGCTTCCGGCCGAATATTTCTGCTCACGCTTGAGATCACACAAATCATCGAGCAGGAGTCTCTCGAACTCAGCATCTTCGGCTCGACCGATGGAGTGGCGTGGGGCGCGAAGCCGCTGGTATCTTATCCGCAAAAGTTCTATCGCGGCGAATATCCCTTCCTGCTTGATCTGACGGCGCACCCGGAGGCGAAGTTTATTCGCGCGCACTGGGACGTCGCGCGCTGGGGCCGCGGGATAGAAACGCCGATGTTCGAATTTGGCGTGAAGATGAAGGAAATCCCGGCGGACGTATTGCGCGAGCTTGGCGGCGCGAAGCTATCGGCCTAGGAAGATATCGGCCTAGAGAGCTTCTAAATATCGTTGCATCGAGAGTGAGCGTTCTGGCGCGCTCTTCAATCGGCAATCAGAAATCAACCATCATCTTTCGCTTTCGGTGCTTCGCCCGTTCCTTCCGTTATATTGATTCTCAGCATGAATAACGGCTCCCAGGTGGTTCTTCCGGCGCGCAACCTGCGCGGCAGCGTGAGTCTGCCGGGCGACAAATCCATTTCGCATCGCTATGCCATGCTCGCGGCCATTGCGAACGGGACCTCGCGGCTCTCCAATTATTCCACCGGCGCCGATTGCGCCAGCACTCTCGGCTGCCTGCGCGCTCTGGGCGTGAAGTGGGAGCGGAACGAAGCCGCTCACAATCTGATCGAAGTACAAGGAACCGATTTAAATCTAACTGCGCCCACTGGCCCTCTGGATTGCGGCAACTCCGGATCGACCATTCGCATGTTGAGCGGAATTGTCTCCGGGCAGAACTTCGTCAGCGAAATGTCTGGAGACGAATCGTTGGCGAGGCGACCCATGGAGCGAGTGATTAAGCCCCTGACGACCATGGGCGCAAGGATCGAGTCGCAAAACGGACGTCTTCCGCTTCGCATCCAGGGTGGCAATCTCAAAGCCATCGATTACCAGATGCCGGTGGCCAGCGCCCAGGTGAAGACTTGCCTGCTGTTCGCCGGCTTGCAGGCGGAGGGCGAGACCCGCATCGTTGAACCCTTGCGCACGCGCGATCATGGAGAGGTAGCTTTGCGGGCGTTCGGCACCGACCTGGGCAGCCAGCTCATTGACCGGCAATGGAATGAAGTGCGTATCCGTGGTGGTCAACGTCTGCGGGGTATTGAAGCGGCAATTCCCGGAGACATTTCCACTGCCGCTTTTTTTCTATGCGCGGCTGCTCTTTTTCCCGGTTCCCAGTTGACTCTACCGAATTTGCTGATGAATCCCACCCGCGCTGGGTTACTCGATGTTCTCATGCTGATGGGCCTGCAAATTTGGGTGACGCAACTCGAAGAAGTTCACGGCGAATTGGTCGGCACCGTGCAAGCGCAAGGTGGAAGACTGAAAGGAACCAACATCTCCGGGCAGATCACGGCTGCTCTGATCGATGAGATTCCGGTTCTAGCCGCCATTGCTCCCTACACCGAGCAGGGAATCGAGGTGCGCGACGCAAAGGAACTTCGGGTGAAGGAGTCCGACCGCATTGCATCGATCGCCATCAATCTTCGTGCCATGGGCGCGCAGGTGGAGGAACATGAGGATGGATTATCGATTCCTGGTCAACAAGTTCTGCACGGCGCAGAAATCCAGTCCTTCGGCGATCATCGCATCGCTATGGCCTTTAGCATCGCGGCTTTGCGGGCGCAGGGCGACACCTTGATACTGGGCAGCGAATGCGCCGCAATTTCCTACCCAGAGTTTTTTTCCACGCTTGAAACCTTGCTCGACCGGTAACGGCTTCGTATCGAGGGCGAGGCCCGTGGTTACCTCAGTCCGGTGACCGTTGTGATCTAACTCTCATCCGCAGATTACGAAACACTGAGTGAGCCAGGACCAGGGCTCCGTACTTGCCTAAGTCCGGAGGTCGCATGCGTCACAGTTCGCTCATCGTCGCGCCAATCTTTGGTGGGTTGCTCTTTCTCTCGCTCTCAATAGTTGCCGTTGCCCAGGAGCCGAGGGCCTATCAGGAAGCCAGGCTGCTGCAGATGGAATCGGTCGACTGCGGAAAACCGCGCGCCGGTGCCAATGATGGAGCCGGTCGACTGCCACTGTGCCAGGAATATACGCTTCAGGCGGATCGCGTGATCTATCGTGTGCGATCAAAGAGTTCGAAGCATGCCGTTCTTCTGCCCGTCGGCGAGCGGGTGCGATTTCGCATGGAAAAGAATAAATTCTTGATTCGAGCGGAAGCTGACAACAGCAGCGAACATGCATTTACGCTGATGACCGTAACTCCGGCGAGTGAAACCACCGTGGATGCCCGGCCCGTGCACTTGAACCATCTACAATAGTTCGCAGATCACGCAGCATAACATTTTGTTCAATATCAGCCGTTTTTCCGCGTCTGGCGCGCGCACCGCGTTCGGTTGTTTCTCTAGTCGCGCTTCCTCAACAGAAGTTCTCCGGGCATCGGCGGCAGCCTAAAAGGGAACTCGAAGATCTTTCCATCCAACGGGAGGCGTAGCACAAATTCTTCCTGGGCCTTCCATCCCCCCAGCCATTTGTTGGCGGTGTTAAAAAAAATCCAGCCCGTTGCCTCGGGATGAGCGCGATCGAGGCGCATCGGGCGAAGGCTGTGCCTGGCTAGAAATTCGATCAGCTCGGTGATCGATTTTTCGTAATCCTGCTCGCGGGCTTCGCGGGTTTCTTTCTTTTCCGGATGCTTCTCGAGGAGTCGTCTGGTTTCCTCATCCAGGTTGTTGGCGTCAGCCTGGATCTTTTCTGTGTAACCATCGGGATCGATCGCCGGTTGCACCACCTTGAAATGCTTCATAAATTGCAGCGTAATTCCATCGGTCGCCAGGTCAAGGCCGGAATCGCCACGGTAGCGAATGCTAATCAATACGCCGAAAAGCGGCTCAATACGATGACGAATGATCTGCACCTCGCGCGCGTCCACCGCCATTATCACGCCAACGTCGCCAGACCAGATTGCGTAACTATATTTGCCGTCTTCAGTCTTGGAAAAAGTACACCCGGGTTGCGATTCATCCCAGCGCAATACAGGAGGCCCGCTCTTGCGGCTTGCATGGGCGAGGGGTGCAAAATTGAGTGGCAGAACTGCAGAAATAGCGATAAAGAAAAATGCCGCCGGCAATCGCGATATAAATCGCGGCCGAGGGTGCGAGTTCCTTCTTCTGGGTGCAGGTCGCGGCAGCGTGCGGGAGTCCGAAACGTCCGCAGCCATCCCGTCGCCTCAGTTCACGATAAGCGTGACAGTCGCTTGGGCCGTGGTGGTGTTGCTGGGCGAAACGCCGGTCGAGTCTACTCCGTTCAGCGTGATGGTGTAGGTATTCTTCGGCGTTATCAGCGTGCTATTGGCCACGGCATGGGTCGTGGAACTACACGAAGGCAGCAGAAGAATGCTGCCGCCCAGAGCCATCAGGAAAAAAATTCCCATGAGAGTTCGTCTGACTTTTCCTCTTCGCTTTGAAGTCGCGCTCATGCTTACAATCGCCAACCCGGGAAAACCCAGCCAGAGGGCGAAAAAGATGTGCCGCGCCCAGCCCTTCGCAACTGGCGTTATGATTGTTCCGTAAGTTGAAATGGTCAGCGTGGAGGGCGGTCCCGATCCATTCACAATCATCACCGGCTGAGGAGAGAACGAGCAAATGGGCGCCGCATTTACCACTGGGGTGACCGAGAGGCACGACAAGGTCACGCTCCCCGAATATCCGGCGACCGGAGTTACCTGGATAGAAGCCGTCGCTCCGTTGCCGGCGGTTACCGTGCTCGGGCTTACCGGGGTGGAAATCGTCAAGGTATAGTTCGGCTGAACGTCGACCAAAGTTAGGTAGAGGGCGGTGGTTACGACCTGCGTGCCGCTGGTGCCTGTGACGGTAAACGTGTAAGAGCCCGCGGGCGTTCCATCGGCTCCGGCGGTGGTCGATACCGTAAGCGACGGCGTAGCGGCAGGCGTTGCCGATGATGGGCTAACCAGACACGACGGAGCCACGCCGGTCGTGACCGCGGGAGCCACCGTGCAGCTCAAGGCCACCGAACCGGTGAACCCTCCGCTCGCGGTGAGGTCGAGAGTTGCGGTTGCAGTCCCTCCGGGAATAATGGATGTTGGATAAAAGGACGAGGCCGTAAGGCCAAAGGTTTGAGCAAAGGCCACCTGGGCGGCTGGAAAGAGACCCAGCAATCCAATCAATAAAACAGCGCGTAGTACTTGCCGGGCATTCAACATGGATGGATATAGGTTGGAACTCACTACCTTCGATTCCTCCAAGGGCGCAAACGCTGCCCGCGCGGCGCAACTATCCCGCGCGGGTTGTGGAAATCCACAATCGTGCAAGTTGTCTTTAGAAAACGCCAGAAGAAGAATCTTAGACTAGAGTCCGCCGTTGCGCCAATCCGGAGGCCGCAAAAAGTTCCCAAGAACAAAGTTTGCCAGCAACAACAGCTGTCCATGTGCCAGATCATTCGTAACTTTCCCGAGCGGTGCAGCCTACGTAGAATCGCAGCCAACCCATGTCCGACTGGCTGCAGTCGATTTTCGACCGAATAGAGCTCCACCTGGGGCTCGACCAGCCTTGGGAGCCGATTTCGCGTCCAGCTCGCGTGGCTTGGCTCGTTTTCTATGTCGGATTTCTGCTCTACGCCCTGCATGCCAACGGCGACATGCTGTTCATCGATTTAGCCAACCTGGTCGTCCATGAGGGTGGGCACAATCTGTTTCGCTGGTTCGGCCCTACACTCGAGCTGTGGGGAGGGACTCTGCTGCAATGGCTGGTGCCGTTTCTCCTGGCAGCGTACTTCTTCGCGCATCGTAAAACCACCGGCTTCGTTTTCTGCCTGTTCTTTTTCTTCGAGAACTGGCTTTACACCGCGACTTATATGGCGGACGCGCGGGCTCAAGTGCTGCCTCTGGTCACCACCGGAGACCCGGAATTCGCCGAGCACGACTTCTTTCGCATCTTCAGCGATCTTGGTGTCCTCAACTACGATACGAAAATCGCGGCTGTGGTTCGCTTGTTAGGTTGGAGCGGGATGATAGCCGTGGTTGTATGGTTCGCCCTCCGTCCCACTGGGAACGCCCTGCCGTCGGAAGAAGACGCCGCATTGGAAGCACGCTTAGCCGACTATTTGAAGAAATAAATAGTGCCGGGATCTCGTGCTTTTCCACATCTATTAAATCCCACGTTCATCATCGCACCCCGCTGGCTCGGCGCGCGATAACAAATCTCAGTGCGCGAGATAGTAATCCATGGCGCTGGTCGCGGGCGGTTGATGACCCAGCATGCGCATCATGCCCACAACTTGCCCGCGATGCATGGTGGAATGATTGAGTACATGCCGCAGAATCTTCCAGCGCGGGAATCCCCGCTCAATCCCACCCGGAAGCTGTAGCCTCAGATCTATCCCCAGGCTGCTTTCCGGCAGCTTCTCGAGCCAAGGCTCGAGCCCGGCCCATATCTCCGGCCAGATCTGTGACAGCGTCGCAAACGAAGGCTCGGGCGGGGTGCCCTGGGGCAGCCGCCAGGTGCCTCCGTCAGGCGTAGTGCTCAAGCAATCGAGCCAGACTCTTTCTCCGTCGCAGATATGCCGGAGTGTGAACAGGATGCTGCTGTGCGAGATGCGCAAGTCGCGTTCAAGGTCCTCCGGGGCGAGGGCGGAACACCGGTCAAGCAGGTTCCGGTTGGCCCATGCGGACAAGCGCACCTCAGCCAGCAGCATTTTCTTGGCGAGAGACATCAGGAAAGTATATACGGATGCCAAGGCCGCTCAATCAAGGCCCATCCTGGTTTCGCTACGCGCTCAACGCCTCGCGCTCGATCGACGGCAAAACTTGCTCCAGCCGGTCGTAGCTGGCCATCAAGCCGGTTTGCATTGGCGATTTCAGCACCGCATCCCGTGTGTCGCGCGAGTTGTAAAGAATGGTCTGCGTAACCGTAGTCTTGCCGTCGCGCTCCGTGAACGCGATGGTTCCAACCGCCTCGCCCGGATACCACGCTTCGTCGAATTTCTCCGTAGCCACAATCCGCTCGGGAGGGATCACTTCGCGATAAACCCCGCCCATTCCCATCTCGTGTCCATTGGCATCGTTCTTCCAGACATAGCGGTACTTGCCGCCCGCTCGCAAATCAATTTCGCACACGGGCATAGACCAGCCCTCTGGTCCGAGCAGCCATTTCTGCACCAGTTCCGGCTTGGTGTAAGCGTCGAATACTAAACGCCGTGGCGCATCGAATATACGAGTAATCACAATCTCGCGGTCACCGTGCGAGGTAATGTTGAAGCTTGCGCTATTTTTCATTTTTTTATCTCCCTGGCTAGTTCGAGCCCAGCTACGCCGTTGGGCGGCAATCAATGTGTTTTCTTCTTTCTTCCCCGTACTTTCTCCGTAGCTTGCATCTCCTGCAGAAGAGCGTCCAGCCTGCGGAAATTGCTCTCCCAGAACTTGCGATAATTTTCCAGCCACGCCGTGGCCTCGCGAAGCGGCCGCGCCTCCAATCGCCGCGGGCGGCGTTGGGCGTCTTGTCCCCGCGAAATCAGGCCCGCACGCTCCAGCACCTTAAGGTGCTTGGAAACCGCCGGTTGGCTCATGGAAAACGGTTTTGCCAGGTCTGCGACCGATGCTTCACTTTTTGCCAGCCGGGCCAAAATGGCGCGGCGCGTGGGATCCGCCAGCGCCGCAAAAGTCGCATCCAGCGCAATCTCACCCTTCCGTCCATAACCACCATGTTCCATAACCAAATGGTAATGTATAAATATATTTGTGTCAAACCATCGAGCCTTACATTCATCACATTGCTGCGGAGCGTCGCAAGATACAATCCTCGCTTATGCCATCATCCGGAACTTCCTTCGGAATTACCCGCGCCACTCTCATCAACTCCGCTCGTGCCGCCGTCACCGCGGTCGCATCCCTGCTGCTGGCGCGTCTTCTCAAGCTGCCTGAGGTTTACTGGGCTCCCATCTCCGCCATTGTGATCCTCCTCTCTGCGTCTGGCCCGCTGACCACAGCCTGGCAGCGCTTTGCCGGGACGGCTTTGGGCGCAACTGTGGCCGCGGTGATGGCCAGTTACTTTCGGCCGAGTTGGATCCTGTACGGAACAGGAATCTTCAT
The DNA here is from genome assembly GCA_963833875.1 of uncultured Acidobacteriaceae bacterium. Taxonomy (GTDB): domain Bacteria; phylum Acidobacteriota; class Terriglobia; order Terriglobales; family Acidobacteriaceae; genus Sulfotelmatobacter. Next base: position 2,109,388 of record CAWHZM010000004.1, on the reverse strand, counting down.
CTGCGGGCTGCTCTCCGCCGTTCTAAGAATTGGCGACGCATACCGCTTCGCTGCGATTACTCTGAGCATCGTTTTGCTGGTCGCTCACGCCCGCTCACCCTGGATCGTAGCTGTCCACCGTTTCATCGAGGTCTCGCTGGGCATTGCAGTAGCGCTGGCGATCACCGCGCTCTGGCCACCCCCCGCGACCCCCTGAAGTAGCGCGTTGAAGAGGTCCGGCGGGGAAGCCCGCCTCCGGTAAAATCAAATCTCTATGAAGATCGGGGTCCTGGCTTTGCAGGGCGATTTCGATGCCCATCGTCGCCGGCTCGAAGAGCTGGGCGCTAAGGTTGTGCTCATCAAAAAGCCGGAGCAACTCGACGGCATCGACGGTCTGGTCATCCCCGGAGGCGAGTCGGGCACTTTCCTGAAATTGCTCGGAGAAGAAGGCTTCGAAAAGCTGAAGCAGTTCGTGCGCCTGAAACCAACCTTCGGCACCTGCGCCGGCGCGATCCTGTTGGCGAGCGAAGTGGAGAATCCAAAACAAGCCGGCCTGGGCGCGCTCGATATCGGCATCCGCCGCAACGCCTACGGACGCCAAGTCGATAGTTCTATCCGCGAGGGCAGGCTTGCCGGTTCGCCGCTGGAAATGGTTTTCATCCGCGCCCCGAAAATCGAACGCGTCGGCCCCAACGTTGAAGTCATCGCCACCGAAGGAAACGACCCGGTCGCGGTTCGGCAGGGAAGAACCATGGCCGCAACCTTCCATCCCGAACTCTCCGACGACAAGCGCATCCATCAGGCTTTCCTGGATCTGTGTGGGACAGACACTTCTGTCGGGCGCACTTAATTTTGATCTGATCTTGGGTTTGATTTTGACTTATCTGACGACAATACCGAATTAGCTTTCCTGTAAGCGGCCCACTTTATTTCGCCGGCAAGAACTCTATCTTTACCTGTCGGGCCGCAGACTTGAAGTCAAAATCCGCGGTCACGAAAACGCGCTCGCGGGAATCCGTCGTTAGCTCCACTCCGAAAGCATCCACATAAGGAATTGAGGTTTTGACCCGGATCAAGGCTGCCCGAACTGCGCGCTCCGCCCCCACGGGAACCACCGGAATTCCGAATGCAGTCAATCTCGACAGCACCGCGTCCAAGGCGCCCATGCCGCGCTTCTTGCAAGTGTGGCCAGCGATCTCGCCCCAGTGCAGGGAGGAGATAACCACTTGCCACTTTCCATCCAGGTGACCTTTGATGATCTCCGACACGCGATCCGCTCCCGCCTCGCCATCGAGATAGCGCAGAACTGCACTCGAATCGAGAACGTACGTTACCAATTCCTACCAACGATCTTTCGTGCGCCGCCGCTCGCGCAGCAGACTCTTGGTCAGGGAAGGCCCTCCAGCCAGCATTCCGCGAGTTTGATCGACCAGTTCCTGTGTAACCGGCTCCAGGGTTATTTTCGACCCCTCCTGGGTTACGGCAATCCGAGTCCCCGGCTTAATCCCGAGGGCGGCGCGCATTTCCGAGGGAATAACAAACTGCCCCTTGGTGCTTACTGTTGTGATCTGTCGATTCATGCTTACATTATAACTGAATGTAAGACTTGATTGAACGTAGACTTAATCGCCTTGGAAATTAAAAAGGGTCTTGACAGCTCCGTCGCGTAACTGTACGGTTACACATTATGCGTCACCGTTCGGTTACATATTCATCGGAAATCACGTTCCAGGCCCTCGCCGATCCCACCCGGCGCGCCGTCCTTGACTTGCTTCGCCGCGGCAGCCAGCCTGCCGGAGAAATCGCCCAGGCCTTTCCGATTTCCCGCCCCGCCATCTCCAAACACCTGCGCCTGCTACGCCGTGCGCATCTTGTCCAGGAACATCGAGAAGGACGTCACCGTGTTTATCAACTCAATCCCGAACCGCTACGCGCGGTCGATTCCTGGCTCGATCAATACCGCAACTTCTGGAAGGTAAGCCTCACCAACTTGAAAACCTTTGTTGAAGCAGAATACGCCCGGGAAACAAATGAAGAACACTTGCCAAAAACTAAACACAAAACGCCCAAAGGAGACCGCTAAATGAAAGCACGCCTCACAGTTCCGCTTGTTTTATTGCTCATCGCAACCGCAGCATTGTCCCAGACCCCCGCTCAACAATCCTTCGCTCAGCTCAAAACCCTTTCCGGTTCCTGGGAAGGCAAGAACTCCAAGGGCATGCCGCTGCTCGTCACATTTGAAGACACTGCCGCCGGCTCCGCCCTGCTCAGCGAAATCCATGGCGACGGCCCGCAAGACATGGTTTCCATGATCCATCTCGACGGTTCTCGATTGGTCATGACGCACTACTGCAGCGTCGGCAACCAACCTCGCATGGCAGGCACCGCTTCGCCCGACGGCAAAACCATCACCTTCGATTTCTTCGACGCCACCAACCTCGCCACGCCTGACGCCGGTCACATGCAGCGCGTCGTCATCGCCATGCTCGACTCCAATCATCACACTGAAGACTGGACCTTCGACGATCACGGAAAAGTAATGAAAGAGTTCTTCGACCTTCACCGCAGCGAAGTCGCCCAAAAATAGTGCCACAAAGAATGAACTGAGGGGTGCCCCACTTCTCGCTTCTTTTGCGAGAAGCGGGAATGTGGAGAAGCGAGCACGAACCGGCTGAAAGTGAAAAAAGCAAATGACAAACCAAACGCCCAAATCGATCATCACTCCCGACAATGACGCAGTCGTCACCGAAATCGAAATCGCCGTGCCGCCCCAGCGCGTATTCCATGCTTTGATCGACCGGGATCAAGCCCTCCAGTGGGGCAATAGCGATGCTTTCGAGATGACGCTCTGGGAGATGGATGCGCGCCCCGGCGGCAAGTGGCGATTCGTCTCCAGGCCACGCCAATCAACCGGCGTCCCTCCCAGCCTCGATCATCACGGAGAAATTCTGGAGATTGACCCGCCGCGCCTCCTCGCCTACTCGTGGTATGCGAGCTGGCATGAAAATCCAGCCATCCGCACCGTGGTTCGATGGGTGCTTAAGCCGACCAAACTTGGTACGCGATTAACCGTTACCCACAGCGGATTGTTGCCCGTGCCCGGCGGCTGTCAGGGATACAGCCAGGGCTGGCCCGGCCTGGTGCTATCGATCAAGAATGTTCTGGAGAAATAATTCAGGAGCAGCCTCATGGAAACCGCACAAATTACGCCGGATAACGATGCAGTCGTCAGTGAAATTCAAATCGCCGCGCCGCCGGAGCGGGTGTTCAAAGCGCTGACCGATGAGCGCGAACTGATCCGCTGGTTCACCGACGACGCCTGCCCGGTCAATTCATGGACGATGGACGCGCGCCAGGGCGGCCAATACCGGTATACGACGGAGAAGGGAAGCGTGGTCATCAACGGCATTGACGAGTTCGAATGCCACGGCGAGATTCTCGAAATCGATCCTCCGCGCCTTCTGGTTTACACCTGGTACGGAAACTGGCACCAGAACAAATCGCTCCGCACCGTGGTCCGCTGGGAGCTCACGCCCAACGCCGGCGGCACGCAAGTAAAAGTAACGCATAGCGGTTTAGCCCACGAAGAAGCCGCCCGCAAAGATTACAGCGGCGGCTGGATCGGTGTGCTGGACCAATTAAAAAAATTCACAGAAAAATAACTCGAGTGCGACAAACACTCTCGTCCGTCGTCCTCGATTTTGCTTTTGACTTTGTTTTCGGCTCTGTTCGTAACGCTCAGCACCCCAGGGAGGCCGCCATGGCAACCGTTGCAATCACCCCCGACCAGGATGTAGTCACCGGCGAAATCTTCATCGCCGCTCCACCCGCCCGCGTCTTTCAGGCGATCACCGACCCTAACCAAATGCCGCAGTGGTGGGGAGCGAGCAGTCTCTACCGTATTAAAGAATGGAAGGCCGACCTTCGTGTCGGCGGCAAATGGTCGAGCGACGGCATCGGCAAAGACGGCTCTGCTTTCCGCGTCGAAGGCGAATACCTCGAAATCGATCCTCCCCGCCTGCTCGTCCACACCTGGATCTGTACCTGGATGCGCGATGTCAAAACTATCGTCCGTTGGGAATTAGTTCCGCAAAGCGTAAACCTGCTCAACTCGAACGGCCCGCAGCGCGCAGGCACCGGCACGCTGGTCAAAATGCGGCAGGAAGGTTTCGCCGGAAACCCCGCGGCCGCCGCCGATCACTCCGAGGGCTGGAAGCGCGTCATGGGATGGCTTCTCGCCTATGTGGAGAAAGGTGAAACTATCGACAGCCGGGCATAAAAAAGTCTCCCGCTGCCCCATTTCTCGCGCGCGTTTTTTGCGCGCGAGAAGTGAGATCGTCACATTTGACGCCCCGCCGCACCGCAGACGACAATGCAGCCATGACTTTGCGATCTCGCGCCGTTATCGCCTGCATTTTTTCTTTCTATCTTGCCGCCGGCATCCACCCAGCCTTAGCTCAGAAGGGAACTACCATGTCAGGCCGCGCCTCCGGACCATTCGACGTCAAACTCACGCCGCAAGATGACAAACTCGATCCTACCCTCGGCCGCATGACCATCGAGAAAACTCTTCACGGTGATCTCGACGCCATCAGCAAAGGCCAAATGCTCACCGCCTCCACTGATATAAAAGGCTCCGCCGGCTACGTCGCCATCGAGCGCGTCACCGGCACTCTGAAAACTCCCGCAGGCCCACGCACCGGCAGCTTCTCTCTCCAGCACTTCGCCACGCTCACCCGCGGAGCTCCGGAGCTCAACATCATCGTCGTCCCCGACTCCGGCACCGGCCAACTTGTTGGCCTCACGGGAAAAATGAACATCGAGATCGCCGCCGGAAAACATTCCTACACCTTCGACTACACGCTGCCTGAAAAAGACTAATCGCGCCACAGTGCCTTTTACTGAACACTAACCACTATCCACTGACCACCTCTACCCCACCGCATACGGATACCTGACCCTGCGCTCTCCAAAAGCCTTCACCAGCAGCGCTCCTGAGACGAATCCGCCCACATGCGCCCAGAACGCTACCCCTCCCATGTTCTGCCCCCGCACGGAAAGCGCGGTCGCCGTCCCGCTCAAAAAGTTCAGCACGAACCAATATCCCAGGATGATCCACGCCGGCACCCAAATCACAAAAACAAAAAACCATGTCAGCACTCGCGCCCGGGGAAACAAAATAAAGTACGCCCCCAGTACCCCCGCAATCGCCCCGCTCGCGCCCACCGTCGGCATGGTCGAATGCGGATTCACCGCCACCTGCGTCACCATCGCAATCAGCCCAGTGAGAATATAAAAAACTAAATATTTAAAATGCCCCAGATAATCTTCTACGTTGTCGCCGAAGATCCACAAGAACCACATGTTCCCAATCACGTGCATCCACGATCCATGCAGAAACATGGACGTAAAGTAGGGAAGCGCGACCACCGCCGGCGAATACCGGTGCGACCCTCCCAATAACACCGCCAGATGATACGGCACCACTCCAAATTGATGAATCAGTACTCGCAGGCTCGCCGGATCGAGCGACCATTCGAATAAAAAAATCAAGAGATTGATCCCAATCAGAAACCGCGTCACCCACGGCGTGCTGTATCGCGCCTGATCGTCCTTAAGAGGAAGCATGAGGAATCTGTTAAGTTAGAGATGAAGCAATCGTACTAGATTATTTGAACCAAACGCGCTTCGGTCACTATACAAAAACCTGCGAAAATCGCCCAATCGCCCGATCGCTCAATCCTCCCATCCCATGAATGGCGTCATCATCGTCGACAAGCCCGCCGGATGGACCTCGCACGATGTCGTCGCGCGAATGCGCCGCATCCTTCAGCAACGCTCCATCGGCCATCTCGGTACGCTCGATCCGCTGGCCACCGGCGTACTCCCGCTCGTGACCGGCAGTCTCACCCGCCTGGCGCAGTTTTACATCAGTTCGGAAAAAACCTACGAAGGCGTGATCCGCTTTGGCTTCGCCACCAACACCTACGACGCCGATGGCGAACCCGCACATGTAGCGACAGCCGCCCCCGGCCGTCCGGAACTGAATCTTCGTGAATTGGAAAACCTTGCAACCCGTTTCCTCGGCCACATCGAACAAACTCCACCGCCATTCTCCGCGAAAAAAATCCAGGGCGTTCCCGCTTACAAATTCGCCCGCAAACAAAAAGATGTCGTCCTGAAGCCGGTGCCGGTGGAAATCAAAGAGTTCGTAATCACGCAAGTCGACTCCGATCGCGCCCACTTCCGCGCCCGCGTCTCTTCCGGAACCTACATGCGCTCCATCGCTCACGAAATGGGCCAACTCCTCGGCTGCGGCGCCCACCTGGCATCCCTCCGCCGCGCGTCCGTCGCCGAATTCAACATCTCCCAATCCCACACGATTGAAGAAATTGAAAGCGAAATGAGGAATTACGCACGGAGCGAGAGGGAGGGTGACGCAGAAAATGATGCGGAAAGGGAAATGATTGGTCCGGCCCGGGTAAGCAAAGATTCGGATCAAGAAAACGCCTGTCATTCCGAACCCGTCCGCAGGGCGGGTGAGGAACCAGCTGTTGCCGGCGCCACGCAGCCCGTGTGGGGCGGGCGACCCCGCCCGCCTCTCGCCACGCCAGCACATCACGACCTGACCGCGCTCTTCCTCCACCCCCGCCAACTTCTCCCGCACCTGCCTTCGGTCACCGCCGACGAACCCACCGCCGCCCGCATCCGCAGTGGCCGCCCCGTCAACCTCCCAGACGTCTCCCGCTCCCCCCAAATCAAAGTCTTCGCCAGCCAATCAGACCTCCTGGCCATCGCCACCCGCATAGCCGGAACTTTGTTCCATCCCAAAATCGTCTTCCCGCAAGATTAAACATGTAGGGACAGCCGCCCCCGGCTATCCATCGGGCCAACGGCCCGACATCTCGCCACGGAGAGAAAACTCGAAATGGCGCTGCGCATGAAAAGAGCCGCGCCGCTTGAGTTTTGGCAACAGATGTTTGGGTGATGGCTATCGATGTGGCGTGGGACTTATGGCAAAGGCAATGTCCGATAACAGGTATTATGTAAAGTCGCAATCCTAACTGGGGTCACCTGATCACTTCCACCACCCCCGCCGGCGCAATCCGCAGAATCCCCCGATCCAGCGTAGCCAACTTCCCCCGATTCCGTATCGCCAGCGCGACCAGGTACGCATCTGTAATTTGTTGGTGGCCGGTGAGAGGACTCTTTAAAGCGGCGGTTGCGTCAGGCAAGGAAATCGAGTCGGGCCAGAATTGATGCGCTTCCGACCGGAAACTGCTGTGCAGAGCTTCAATCGCTGCTCAACTGAAACGGAACGTAAGGAGAACGCCGGATTCGACACAATCCGCACGAAGCCCGCTTCTACCAGCGGACACGTGGCCAATAAGCGCCGAAAGACAAGAACAGGAAGCCGTCGGTCCGCTTTTCCTCTGTGATCCTCTGTGTCCTCTGTGGTTAGGATTCTGGTCTTCCCCTACATCTTGTACTTCCCCAAATCCTCGTCGTTCAACCCTTCCAGATATTTCCGCAGCTCCTCGGCGCTCACCCGGTCAGTCATGTTCGCCGCCTGCTTGGAATTCTTCAGCACATCTTCATCCACAAATATCGGACAATCCACCCGCAACGCCAGTGCCAGCGCATCCGACGGCCGCGAATCGACGCTGATCACCTCACCACCGCGCTCCAGCCAGATCACCGCGTAGAACGTCTCCTCGCGCAGCTCCGTCACCACTACCTTGTGCACCTGCGTCTCCAACCCGGTCAGGACATTCTTGATCAGATCGTGCGTCATGGGCCGCGGCGTATTGACCTTCTCCATCTCCAGCGCAATCGCATTCGCCTCATACACTCCCACCCAGATCGGCAGCACCGACTCCCCCGCCACATCCTTCAAAATCACAATCGGCGTATTCGTCACCGGATCCATCAAAAGGCCGCGGATGGTCATCTCTAATTCCATGGGAAACTCCTGACGGGCTTGAGCCCGCCAAATTCTTAAGCTTTTTATACCACCAATTCTCCTAGGAGACTGTTGGGAAAGCTTTGGGTTGCTTTTACTTTTACGTACGTTCCTATCTGGGGATTCGATGTTTCGGGGGCGGTGAAGTTTAGGGTTTTATTTTGGCTGGTGCGTCCCAGCCATTGATCGCGGGTTCTGTTTCTCCCTTCGACCATTACTTCCATGACTTCGCCTATATACCTCTTATAGCTTGAGATTTGGATTTCTCTTTGGTGAGACATGATGACTTCGAGACGGCGGGATTTCTCTTCGTCGGGGATCGCGTCTTCCAGAGCTAGCGATGGAGTATTCGGGCGGGGAGAGTATTTGAAGGTGAAGACGGCATCGTAGCCGACTTCGTCGAGCAGGTTTAGCGTGTCGGCGAAGTCTTGCTCGGTTTCGCCGGGAAAGCCGACAATGATATCGCTGGTGATGCTGATATCGCGCTTGGCGGACTTCATCCAGGAGATGCGTTCCAGATACTGCTCGCGGGTGTAGAGGCGCTGCATCGCGGTGAGGACGCGGTCCGATCCGCTCTGTACCGGCAAATGTACATGGTCGCAGAGGGTGGGGACGGCATCGATGGCATCGATGATGTCTCGGCCGAAGTCGCGGGGGTGCGAGGTGGTGAAGCGGACGCGGCGGATGCCAGAAACTTCGCCGACGGCGGCGAGCAATTCCGCGAAGGTCTTTTTTTCGGATGAATCCTTATAAGAATTCACGTTCTGGCCGAGCAACTGAATTTCGGTGTAGCCGAGATCGGCCATCTGGCGGGCTTCGGCGAGGACTGAATCGGAAGTGCGGCTGCGTTCTTTTCCGCGGGTGAACGGGACGACGCAGTAGGCGCAGAATTTGTCGCAACCTTCGATGATGGTGATGTATCCGCGATGAGGGTTGGTGCGGGCGGTGAATTCGGTCTCGAAGCAGGCGTCAGTTTCGCGGTCGTCAAGGCCGGTGATGCGGACCAAGGAGGCGGTTACAGGCTTTCGATATTGGGCTTCCGGCTTCGGGCTCTCGGCTTCTAGTTGCGTCAACATCTGCGGCAGGTTGCGGTAGCTGGCTGAGCCGCAAACCAGCGAGACGTGGGGCGCGCGCTCGAAAATCTTTTCGCCTTCCTGCTGGGCGACGCAGCCGAGCACGCCGAATTTCTTGCCTTGCTTCAATAATTTCTTGTAATCGTTCAGGCGGTTGAAGACTTTTTGTTCGGCTTTGTCGCGGATGGAGCAGGTGTTGTAGAGAATCAGGTCGGCTTGCTCGACGGTTTCTACCTGCTGGTATCCCTGGTGGACGAGCGTGCCAATGACTTTTTCGGAGTCGTGGACGTTCATCTGGCAGCCGAAGGTTTCGAGGTAGAAGGTCTTGGTCGACATATAGGAAAGTATAGCGGGGAGGATCGCTGGCGGCTAGCTTTGTCCCTTGGCTCTGAACGCAAGGATAATGCGCCCGGCGTCGCCCTGGGGCAGTTCCCTCCTACGCTGGATTACGGTCGCAGCGCTGAAGCGCTGCGCCACCCAAAGGCAGGTTTGTGGGCATGTGTGAACGTCGTGCGGTTCCCTGTCTGCGCGGTCTGATCAGCTTCTTACTTCTCGCAAAGGAGGCGAGAAGTGGGGCACCCGGCTGACCTTTGAGTGGCCACCGCGCGGAGAGCAGATTCCTCACCGGGCTGTCGCCCGGTTCGGAATGACAAGGTTGGTTTTTGTCGGCAGTCTGAGGCGCGGCTGAAGCCGCGCCCTTTCAAATCGAGCGGGGCTTTACGCGGCGCTGAAGTGGCGCTCTTCCACGGTGCGGTTGAGACGCAGGCGCTCACACGGTTGCGCGCCTGGGGCAGTTCCCTCCTACGCTGGATTACGGTCGCAGCGCTGAAGCGCTGCGCCACCCAAAGGCAGGTTTGCGGGCATGTGTGAACGTCGTGCGGTTCCCTGTCTGCGCGGTCTGATCAGCTTCTTACTTCTCGCAAAGGAGGCGAGAAGTGGGGCACCCGGCTGACCTTTGAGTGGCCACCGCGCGGAGAGCAGATTCCTCACCGGGCTGTCGCCCGGTTCGGAATGACAAGGTTGGTTTTTGTCGGCAGTCTGAGGCGCGGCTGAAGCCGCGCCCTTTCAAATCGAGCGGGGCTTTACGCGGCGCTGAAGTGGCGCTCTTCCACGGTGCGGTTGAGACGCAGGCGCTCACACGGTTGCGCGCCTGGGGCAGTTCCCTCCTACGCTGGATTATGATCGCAGCGCTGAAGCGCTGCGCCACCCAAAGGCGAGTTTGCGAGTATGAGTGGACGTGGTGCTTTCTCGGGACAGATTGTGTCTTTTCCCGGTTATGGATAGTTCGGCGTGGGACAGCCGGGGGCGGCTGTCCCTACATCGGTTTCCTTAGCCGCGGAGGGGGCAGAGGGCGCAGCGGAGGTCGAGATGTTTGTTGCGGCAGCGGCGGGGGTTGGATTTGCGGAGGCGGACTTTTAGCGGGGAGGTTAAGAGGCACCAGGATTCGCGGTATTTTTCGAAGTGGGCGCGGGAGGGGCGGCGGGTGGTGGGATAGAAGCGGATGGCTTTGCGGGGTCCGATGTGCTGGACGGGGATGAGATACCAGATGTTTTCGGGGACGATGTAGGCGACGAAGAGGTCGATTTCGGCGGAGGTGTAGATGCGGCCGTCGGCTCCGGTGGTTTTGACGCGGTAGCGGGATTCGGCGAGACGGGTGGCGGATTTGACCTGGACGCGGAGGAATCCGCGGCCGAGTTCGACGGTGGAGTCGTAACGGTTGCTGTCTCCCCAAGGGAGGCAGATGGAGAAGCCGAGAGCGGTGGCGCGAGCGAGGAAGGCGGCTTCGGCGGCTTCGCCGCGGCGCTTGCGAGTGTCGGCAACGGCGTGGATGGTGAGGACGCTTGCGGGGGTGGGATTTGCCGCCGTGAGAAAAGCAGGTTCCTCACCCATGCTTCGCGCAGGTTCGGAATGACAGGGGTTTAATTTGGAGAATGGGATCAGCAGGATTGGTTCTGCGATTGGTTTCGACATATTGAAAAACGGGGCGCAGTTTAGGCGGCGGCCGAGGCGACTCCTTGGGTTGAATTTTGGGAAAAAACAGAAACGGCGCAGGACCCGGATGCGGGCTGCGCCGTTGTTTTTACTCTATATATTCAGGATAACAAGTTAAGGAGGGTGATTGGGACATTTTGGGGAATCTATATTTGGAGAGGAATCAGTGGGTTAAGGCGGAGTATTTACTTCCCTGATATTGACAGGACATTTTGGAATGGCGAAGACCCACTTCTTGCAAGTGGGCGAGAAGCGGGGCGCACGGGGCTGCAGAGGAGATTAAGGGACGGGAGCCGGGGGGTTAGAAACGATTCGTGCTGGATGGGCTGATGGCCGCGTAGTAGCCTTTGCGAGCATACACACGGAGTTTGTGACCGTCCTTTTGTGCGGCAATGTCGACCGCGCGGTATTGGCCGTTGCGGGCAAAAAGAGCCGGTTTGTAGGAGACGAGATAGCGGCTGCGAATGACCCGCTGCAGTTCGCCCAGACTGGCGTTTAGACCGTGCGCTGAGCCCGGAGAAAGAGCAACTCCGCCGGTCAGTTCGGCCAGGGTGTTTAAGGCGTGTTCCCCCACCAACGATTCCTCCCTCGGAGCTTGAATGGCGGAACCAGCGAAGTTTTCCCGGGTGCTGACGGTGTAGACGGCAATCTCTCCGCGCTGCGCCTGGCGGATCGCTTCTTTGAGGGTGGCACTGCTGGAGTTATCTTCTCCATCGCTGATAACCACCAAGACTCTGGCCACGGGCTGGGATTCCGCGTGGCCCGCGAGTTTATCGGCGGCGAAGGCAACGGCATCCCAAAGCGCAGTTCCGCCGGAAGGAGCGAGCTCGCTGACCGCGTGGGAAATGAGTTCTTGATGGGTTGTGAAGTCCTGGGCGAGCAAGACGGAATTGGCGAAACCGATTACGAAAGCAAGGTCATCCGGAGCGGTCAGGACTTTCTGCAGGAATCGAGTGGCGGATTCCTGCTCGAACTTGAAACGGCCCTCGACGGACGCGCTGGTATCGATGACCAGACCCAGACGGAGGGGCAGCTGGGACTCGTTGCGAAGTGCGATTAGAGAAGCAGGGAGTTTGTGATCGTCATGGACGTCGATATCTTTGATCGTGAGATTGGTCACGGGCTTCCCGTGATCAGTGGCCGCGAAAAAAAGCGCGACCTCGTCCGTCGAAGAGTGCAACGTCAAACCGGCATAATGAGACCTGTGAGTCCTGGAAGGGTTGGCCTCGCCATTGTTCGCAACGGCGGACGCAGGTGCAACCGGGCTGGCGCTGGTGGCGCAGGCCGCACATTCGGATTCAGCTTCGGCGTCCGCGATCTGCGAGTTCTCCTTTGCATCCTGCAGAAGCTGGCGGACATGCTCGGGCAATTGGACCGGGCCAGAGGGAGCTTTACTTGCGTCCCAAGTAAAGGAGATGTTCGAGACAGGATCGGAAGTTGGGCGGGTCTGATCTTGCTTCATGTCCTCGAGAATCTGAACGGTTTGTAATGCGGCTGGCGAGTTGGGATCTTCGCGCAACAAAGTGAGTAACTCCTGTCGCGCCTGCGGAAGGTTGTTCTGGGCGTATGAGGCGGCAGCGGCAAAGAAATGGACCGTGGCGGCGCCTTCGTGTTTACGCTGATGTACCTGGCGGGCGGTCGCGAGCGCGCCCGCATAATCATGGTTCATCAGCTGGCCGTAGGCCAGCGCGAGCAGTAATTGCAGATCGAGGGGAGCGCGGTCGGAAGCTTTTTGAATGGCCTCTTCCGCGGCGGAAAAATGTTTCAGAGCGAGTTCGGCACAGCCCAGATTCAAATAGGAAGCGGGCAGGTGATCGTCGAGGGCAATGGCCTGGGCAAACTCTGAACGTGCCTGATCGTTCCGATCCACGGCCATGTAAACCGTGCCAAGAGCATTGTGCGCCGCCACGAAATTCGGATAAATCGCAATCGCGAGCGTCAAAGGCTGCACGGCATTCTGAAAATCTTTGCGCGCGAGAAGCCTATAACCTTTGTTGAATTCTCTACGGGCCTTACCGGGAGCTTTGAGGTCGAGATTTGAGAGAGAACCGCTGAGAGCTTCGAGCGGGCTGTGGAGGCTGGATATAGCCCACAAATCATTCATGAATTGAGCCTTTGAAGTCAGGCCGAGCGACCCGGGCATATCTCTGAGCCCCCCTACATTGGAAGATGGGATGCTCATCACTTGACCAACCGCACCATGGGAAAGCAAAAAATGGGAAAGCAAGAACAGGAGAAATACCCGAAGCGATGCTTGATTGGTCATTGGCCCTCTGCCCCTGATCCTGAGGTAGAAACGGAGGAACGTTTCGACTGGCTGTCGTGTGGAGTTTAATCCAATCCAGCTGGTCGAACAAGAGAAACGAGAGCCTAAGGCAACGCGGTTTGAACGGGCAAGGGCCGAACCGCCGGGTCACTTCAGCCGCGCAGGGTCTGGAATGCTCGGAGGTAGAGATGTTGGCTGCGGAATGCAGTAGAGGTTGGATTCGCGGAGGCGGACTGCGATTTCTTCAGATGAAATTCAGACAGGCTTCAGATACTCTCCATTGCCTGCACCGCTGATCTCACGCAGTATGGGGATGTTGAGGATGTGCAGCGAAACATTAAGGTTCGCTGCCGCACAACTCAATTGAATCATGGCCGTTTATCGGTCGGCGGCAGCTGGGGGAGCGGTCGACGACCGTACGGGGCTGGCAGGATCAAGGCGGAGATTTCCGCTTTGGTCCTGCGGCTGTTTTGGAGGGGATTTGAAGTAGGAAGGAGATCGGAGGCAGACGAGCTTTACGATTCAGATTTATTGCCAGCGGCGGGAGATGGCTTAGGGATGCCACGGGGATTTTGTGGATCGAGACCGGCGGCGCTCATGATGGCGCGGCCCAGTTCTTCCGGGGAAAAAACAAGATCTTCGGATGCGGCGGGGGATGGGGCGGGGGAATGGCCGGCGGCGTTGGCGTCCTGATCAGAGATGGGCGCAACGAAGCGGTAGCCGCGGCCGACGACGGTTTGCAGGTAATGAGGTTGGTCGGCATCATCGGCGAGGGCGCGGCGGATCTTGCGAATGGCAGTGTTGATTCCCTGCGCGACATCGACGAACACATCTTTGCTGCTCCACAACTGGCTGGAGATCTGCTCGCGGGTGACCAGTTGGCCCCGGTTTTCGACGAGAAACATGAGTAGTTGCAGGGGCAGGCCTTCGAGCCGAATGGGAACGCCGCGGCGGCAGAGTTGGAAGTTGCCGTAATCCAGGTGGAAATCGTCGAATTGGATTGTCTTTGGTGACAAAGGGAAATTCCTAACCTGAAATTCCTGCGCTGGGGCGATGGCTCCAGAATAAATTTATTCGAGGTGGCTTCCGTTCCCTGCACACACGGGACGAGCGAGTGGTTAGAGTTTCTGTCTGGCAGGTTGCGGTTTCAAACCACTTCTGGGAAATTACTCTGCCGCCTAAATGCGGCTCCCATTATATCGTGCGACGTGACTGCGGCAAACTGGAAGTTCGAGGGGGCTGACCGCGAGTCCCAGGCCGGGAAACATTTTGCTTGGTCGCTCTCGCCTGTGAGCAAAAAAATTGGGAGGCTCGAAAGAGCCTCCCAATCGAGTTTGTTCTTACCGCCAGCTAGAACGTGTATTTCACTGACAGATACAGGTTCCGGGCAAGCTGGTGGTACAGGGGCTGGCCGTAGAGGCTGTTGATGGTCATTGCACCATTGGTGCCAGTGGTTCCTCCAGCGCTGTTGAACAGCGCCTTGTAATTGTAGGGCGACGTTGCCGCCGAATAGAATTGATAACCGTTATTAGATTGGGTGCATGGACCGCCGCAAGCGGCTGAAGGCGGCGCGAGGAATTGCGGGTAGTAGTCGCTATCGATGCCCGACCAATACGCAACAGTCGAACGCTGATTCAGCGCATTGGGCGCAGTCAGCGAAAAGCTCAGGACATCGTTTTCGCTGACTTTATAGCTCTGGGTCACCTGCAAGTCACTTTGAACGAACCATGGCGTACGCCGTTGGATTGGGTTACCCACGGTTACCGCCCCGGTGGTTGGATCCTGCGAGACAGGCAGGAAGTTGCTGCGGCCTACGATGTAAGTCGGGAATGCGCCGACTTCCGCATTGGGTACTCCGAAGGCACCGAAATCAGGGGCGAACGAGTTGCCCACATCCACATAGCTGCTGATCGGCGTTCCTTGATAGAGGTACTGGAACACGCCAACGTTGGTAGCGAACTTGCGCAGCCAAGGGTGCTCGTAATAAGCGTAACCCTTGAAGACGTTCGGCCGGTCGGTGGGGAGCAGGCCATTGTTCATCTTGCCCTGGTAGTCGTAATAAAAGAACGGTTCGTCGAAGGCACGACTGTTGTTGGGAGCATTGCGGCCGCCGCCACCATCCGAAGGATCAGTGTTGGTCAAGCCGGTGTAGTTCCCGCGGAAGTGGCTGTAAGTGTAGGAAAGCATACCTGCCATGTGGTGGCTGGCGGCCTTGGTCAAGCGGAATTCCACGCCGTCGTAGCTACGAGCCGCCGTGGGTGGTGGGCCCGCGCAGTTGGCCTGCCCCGCGGCAGTATTGGCGGTGGTTCCGGCGGGAGCGCATCCGCTGGGAGAACCGTACAGGAAGTTCCAGAAGCCATCGAAGGTTGAGTTGACTCCCTGACCCGGATTGACGATGACAAAGGTCTCACCGATGTTTGGGTTATACAAAGCTGCATCTTCGATCACGTGATCGAGACGGCGTCGATCCCAACGCGCCTCGAAGGCCAAGCCATTGGCGAGCTGGTGGTCGAGACCGAAAACGCTTTCGTGCTGGGTGTAAGGTTTCAGATTCGGCGCAACCCCTTCTTCAGTCGAGGTGCAAGTTGAACAAGTGGTGGGGAACGAGCGGAAGTTCTGATCTTCGATGAAGGTCAAGCCTGCCGGCGTGGCGCCTCCGGCGAAGTTTGCCGGGGTTGTGGCTGTGGCATTGGGACCTCCGCAGTATCGGCCACCGCTATTAAAGGCGGGGACGATGGAACTCAGATCCTGCGTGCCCAGGGCGTAATAGCAGTTGTTCCAGTACTGGCCGCCGAACGAACTGATGGCCAGGTTCAGCTTCATGATGTCATAGAACTTGCCATAGCTGCCGAACACCTTCCACTTGCCGTTCTGCATTGGATCCCAGGCAGCGCCCACGCGGGGAGCAACTTTATCGCCCCAGCCGAATTGAATGGGCTTGCTGATGCCACCCTGCGGCTGCTCCTCAGCGGGCAGGTACTCGTGCTCAAGACGAACCCCGGCGTTGATCGTGATTCCGTGGCCGATGGTCCACGCATCCTGGGCGAAGAAGGCATGATTCATACTGGTGGCCTGCCCCAACGATCCGTAGTCTTGAATGTAGACGTAACCGTATTGACCGGCGCAACCGCCGTAAGGACCTCCAGCCCAAGCGCCGGTGCTGGGATTAACCGCCCCTCCGGGATCGACCGTATTGCAATTGGTCGCGTAGGGGCCACCAAAATCTGGTACGTATTGGCCTTGACCGGGAAACACGGTGACATTGGGCTCGTTGTAGTGCTGCTCCACCGAGTTGGAAAGCCGCATCAACTGGTAACCGAACTTGAAGTTGTGCGTGCCCGCCCAACCGCTCTTGAACCAGGCAACATCCGCGTCGATCTGGTTCCGATGGGTTACGTTATAGGTCGTATTGTTGATATTGTTCGGGGCACTAAAGAAACCAGTGCTCTGTGAAAGTTGCGAGGTGGCTGGGATCGGGTTGCCGAGATTGTCCAGGGCTCCTGCGCCGCTGGCATCGAACTGGTCAAAAGCGCCACCGGTCGGCTGGCCGAAGTCGTGATAATTCTGGAAGTTGTAGCCCCATCGGAACGTCGCAATCAGGCTCGGCGTAACGGTGTAGTCGAGGCCGGTGTTAGTGGTTACATTGGGCGCGCCGAATCCCAAACCGTGTCCGTATACCTCTGGCGGAGTGGTTGAAGTGGAGTTAAACAGTCCGGTCGTGGAGTCCTGGGATGGCAAAAACTCGCCGGTGGTCCGCTGGTATTGATAGAGCCAGGAACCAAACACCCGGGCTTTCTGGGTCACGGCATAATCGATGCGAGCATTGGTGTAATAGGTACGCTGGTTGGAACTAAACGGCAAGGGGCCGACTGCAGCCGGGAATACGGCATTCCCCGCCCAATCCCAATCGGCCGTACGTTCGCGATTCCTGAGTTCAGGATTGAAGGATGCGAAAAACCAAACCTTATTCTTGATGATCGGACCACCGAGGCTGAACCCAGGGAAGATATCCCAAAGCGTGTCCTTCTTGGGCTGGTAGAACTGAGGCGTGGCATCGGGAAGAAAAGCGGAAGTAGTGGGGCTGGCTGTAGGAGTAAAGCCCGGATCGTACCTCGGCCAAACGTCAGGCGAACCATCCCACATTCCGCTTTCAAACTGGGAGAAGATCGCGCCGTGGAAGGCATTGCTGCCCTTGTTCATGACTACGTTCACGACTCCGCCAAGCGCTCCGCCGTATTCGGCCTCGACCCCCGAGCTCTTGACCTGCATTTCCTGAATGAATGCAAAGGGCACATTGGTATGCGAGAAACCGCCGACGGCATCCGCCGTCTCCTGCCCTTCGACCAAATAAGCGTTCTCGGAATCTGCTCCGCCGCCAATTGAGAAACCGAAAGCCTGACCATTGGTACCGCTGCCCGCAGATTGGCCGCCGGTGCCGCTTCCTCCCGCTGCGTTCGGTCCCACCATCCCACCCGCCAAGGGCTCATTACGGGCCCCGGGAGCAAACTGAATCACCGACTGGAAAGAGTATCCGTGGGGTACATCTTGAATCACGTCTGAGGTGACGTTGGTCAGGGTATGTTCAGTGGTCGTATCGATTAGAGGAGCTTGCCCGCTCACCTCGACGGTTTCAGCGGTTGTTCCAACCTCGAGGGAAATCTCGACGGTGGGAAGGTGGCCGACTTCAAGAACGAGGCCTTCCCGCTTGGTAGTCTTGAAGCCCTTGGCCGTGATTGAAACGGTGTAGGTTCCTGGAGGGAGATTGGCGAAGCGGTAGTAACCGGCCGCATCGGTATCGTCAGCCTTCTCGCCCACCAATGAGGTCCCAGTGACTACCACATGAGCGTGAGCCACGACGGCGCCGCTGGAGTCTTTAACTGTGCCCTGTAACCCACCAGTGGTTTCCTGCGCGAACATCTGGGCGACCATAAACAGCAGGCCCATCGTGCAGATGGCGAAAAAGCTAAATTTACCCAACGAACGCCGCATATAGTTATCTCCAGTCAGTGAACGGAATCTTTTCGATTCTGCCAAAACACGGGAATTTTTAGGTTTCACGCAGCAAACCCAAACGTCCGCGACTGACGAGGATTGCAACTTGTGATCCAAACAATGAAACGGCTATGTTTAGTGTTTTCAACGCTCTCTTCCGGACGCGCCTACCGTTTCCACAAAAAAGCAGAGCCGGGAGGGCTGGAAACTATGAATTCTAATATTCCTAACACCCTTGTCTGAGGGCGTTTGCAGTTGATTTGGGGAAGCTTCGGGGCAGTGAAGTCTGTGTGGCCATAAACGATTTCCGTCTTGGGCTGCCGCCGGTCTGTTGCGAGTAATGTGAAATTTGAGCGCGTATTGGAAAGGTCGTAAGCTGAGGTCCCCGCTGAGTCAGCTGCAAGGCCTAATTATCAATGACTTAGCTCCGCCTAATGCCCGGTCGCGCCGCTAAACCCCAATTTTCTCCCGTTCGTTGTTCTGTGGATGCGCCATCCCCTGCGCTTGCAATAGGATGTCGGCAGATGAACTCCCAGGGAAAGGTGTATCAACCGGGTTCGACCCCGGGAGAGTAGCACCAGTTTTTGGTAATATCTCAGGTTCTTTCGAGGCACCCAGTTTTGGGCAATCGCATCAAAAACCTGGAACCAGCCCTCAAGAGAACGCAGGCTGATGTAGTTAAGGAGACTGCTAGACGCTGATTGCTAGCAACTCAGTGCTCAAAGCCAGATTGCTCAAAACTTAGGAGCCTCATAGGAAATGCGCAAGCCAATTAAGTACGTGGAGAAAGCAGTTACCGTCGCCGCGCAAGGCGCGTGGGTTGTTTTCGACCGCTTGAACCAAATCAAGCCCAACCCCTCGCCAACACCGAAGTGGTCGGATAAGCCGCTGCTCAAGTCATACGAGAAATCGAAGCCGCCGCTGGGTTGGCCGCGCTCGACCGATTCTCTGTGCCCGAAGTGTGTGCCCGAGATTCGCCAGCAGATTCTGGATGGCAAGCTTCCGCACGAAGTGTTGATGAACGAAAAGATTGGCGAGATCAAGGCGACCATCGTCGAGCGCGATGGCAAGATTTTGATGGTGAAAGACTGCCCGATTCACGGGCACTTTGAAGATGTGATGTCGATCGACACGGATTTCTCGA
Organism: uncultured Acidobacteriaceae bacterium; assembly: GCA_963833875.1. Lineage (GTDB taxonomy): Bacteria > Acidobacteriota > Terriglobia > Terriglobales > Acidobacteriaceae > Sulfotelmatobacter. The sequence continues at coordinate 2,089,979 of CAWHZM010000004.1, read as the reverse complement.
AGCACCTGGAAGATGTATTCCCCGGCCGAGACATCGCGGCGCACAACGACGAGAAGCTGCATCATCATGGATCGTCGACGGTGAAGTATGGACGCGGGTCGGTGCTGACCATCGATCTGACCAACCGCTGCAACATGATGTGCGATCCCTGCTTTATGGACGCGAACCAGGTGGGATTCGTGCACGAACTGCAGTGGGAAGAAATCAAGACCATGCTCGACAACGCGATCACGATTAAGCCGCGTCGTCAGATGAGCGTGCAGTTCTCCGGCGGCGAGCCGACGCTGTCGCCCTACTTTTTGGATGCGGTGCGGTATGCGCGCAAGGTGGGATACAACTCGGTGCAAGCGGCGACCAACGGAATTGAATTCGCAAAGAGTTTTGAGTTCTGCCAGCAAGCGGTCGAGGCAGGCATGCGGTATGCGTATTTGCAGTTTGATGGAATTGGTAACGCGGCCAATGCGCACCGCATGGTGGGCAACCTGTTCGATGTGAAGTTGAAGGCCATCGAAAATCTGCACAAAGCGGGAGTTGAAATCGTACCGGTCGTGACCATTGTGAACGGTATTAATAATGAGCAGGTCGGGCGCATCATTAAGTTTGCGTTGGATAATCCGAAGACGATCAGCTTTTTGAGCTTCCAGCCGGTGAGCTTTACCGGCCGCGACGAAGCGGTGACGGACGACCGGCGGCAAGCGCAGCGCTATACGTTGTCTCACTTAGCCCACGATGTGAAGAATCAGACTGGATTGGGTGAGCCTTCGCGCGACTGGTTCCCTATCAGCTTCATGGGAACGTTCAGCGATTGGGCCGACCTGATGCACGCCAACGACGTCAAGAACGATTGGGGCCAACTGAGCTGCGGCTGCCATCCGAATTGCGGGACTGGTATGGCGGTGATGATCGATAAAGAAACGAAGGAAGCGGTCCCGGTAACGGCTTTCCTGCATGGCGATCAACTGGCAAAGGATATTGCCAAGGTGAACGATGCCTCGCGTGGGAAGTTCTTGACCGGGCTGGGCATGGCGCTGTGCCTGATGAAGAATTACGATCCGTATCAGGCGCCGACGCATTTCAAGCTGATGGACCTGCTTAGAAAGTTCGACAAGAACTATCACATTACCGGCAAGAACTACGGCAAGGTCGGGCCGGATCGCACGGTTGACGACGTGATGAAACGGCGCACCACCGATCGCTGGAACTTTCTGTTCATCGCGGGCATGTGGTTCCAGGATCTGTTTAATTACGATTTCCGCCGCACCGAGCAGTGCATTATTCCCTACGCCACGCAGGAGGGCGAGATTTCGTTCTGCGCTTACAACACCGGCGTGGGCTGGCGGAACATTATCGAGAAGATGCACATGACGGCCACGCTCACCAAGTGGTACGAAGAGCATGGACGGCACGAGATTTTTGCCGGCGGCAAGAAAGTGAAGATGGAAGAGGAGCACGCCGACTATCTGCGGCTGCGCGACGATCTGGTGACCAACGAGTTGCAGCACGACCTGGATAATCTTGGCATCGCAAAGAATGCTCGCGAGGAGAAAAAGCGGGCGCGGGATGCGAAGGCGGCACTGGCCGTCGACCATTCTGCAACGCCGGTTCCGGGACATCGCGGGCCAGAGAAGAACGATGCGGCTTACAATGCGCGGATGGCGTCGCTTTATCGCGAGGTGGTTTTGAAAGAGAAGCCGGCGGTGGCGGAGAACGGGTTCATTCCGCTGGGAGCGCTGACCAAGCCGAATGGGAATGGGGCGCAGGCGCCGAAGCCGGAAGTTGCAGAGCCGGTCGCGGGGGACTAGAGGAGTTGTCGGTTCGTAGTGGAAGACGGCCGCCTTTGGGCGGCCTTAGTTTTTGTGTGCGCGAGGAATCCGGTCGTGGGCGTGCCTTGGGCCGGGATGCGTACTCGTCGGCAAGTCGGAGAGTTTTTCGGGGCGTTCAAGCAGAGTTTCTGCTTATCCGGGGGCCATCGTTGACAATTCCCTGCTCGCACAGGCAAACTACCGGATCAGCCGCGTGCGGCCTGCGGCGAAGCCCTACGGGGCACTCTGAAGACAGGTGCGGGTTCAAGTTGTAACTATCACCATGGAGCAACAGGTCTCCTATACGCTCGATTCCACGCTGGAAACGGTGGACCATGCGGAAGAAAGCGCGACTCGTATTGCCACTGAGTTGGGCTTTGCGGAAGACGAAGTGATGCAGATTTCCATGGCGGTGCGGGAGGGCGCGGTCAACGCGGTTTTACACGGCAACAAGTACGCGCCCGACAAGAAAGTTACCCTGGCTTTTGAGCGAACTCCGGAGGATCTGGTCATTACCATTCGCGATCAAGGTCCGGGGATTGATTTGAGCGGGATACCGAATCCGTTGGCGCCGGAAAATCTGCTCAAGACTTCCGGCCGCGGTATTTTTTTAATGCGTTCTTTTATGGACGCGGTGGAAATCCGCCCGTCCCAGAGCGGTACAGAAGTGAAATTGATCAAGCACGTTCGCGGGTCATCCGCGGGCAACAAGGAGCGTTCCTAGTGAGCATGAAACTTAGTACTCGTACGGTGGATGGAGTTACGATTGTAGATTGCAGTGGACGTATCACGTTGGGCGAAGGTAGCGTGACGTTGCGCGACACCGTCCGGGACCTGCTCGCCAAGGGCAACAAGAAGATTATTTTGAACCTCGGCGACGTCAATTACATTGACAGCTCGGGCATTGGCGAGCTGGTCAGCGCCTTCACCACCACCAAGAACCAGGGCGGCGAACTGAAGCTGCTGCACCTGACCAAGAAGGTGCACGATCTGTTGCAGATCACCAAGCTCTATACCGTGTTTGACGTGAAGGATGATGAGGCTGCGGCGGTGAAGGCATTCAACTAGGCCTGCCTGCTTCAACGACAATTTATTGAGATAGATGGGGACCGTCCGGTCCCCACGCGTCTTGCGCCGTTTTTTTTCTTCCATTCCGGGAAGCTACTTCGAGATAATTCTCCACCCGCCGCTTCCCTTCCATCATTCAGCCATAGACTTTGGGAATGCGGTGCACATCTTTCTTTCTTTCGCTGGCCATTCCCCTGGCAGTCGTTCTCTCGCTCTTGTGCCCAGCAGTCGTTTTCGCCGCTTCCGATTGCATTCCGATTGGCCAAGCCAGCCAGCACGTGGGGGAAAACAAATGCATTGTCGGCAAGGTGATGCGGGTCAAGGTTGGAAGCCGAGGCGTTCACTTCCTAGGATTTTGCGCGGAGCAGGCTGCGTGCCCTTTCTCGGTAGTGGTGTTTCCTCATGATCTTAAGGATGTGGGCGATGTGCGGCGGCTCGAGGGGCGAGTCATTGAGATTCATGGGCCGGTAAAGCTTTATGACGGGCGGGCGGAGATCATTCTGAACCGCGTGAACCAGATCACCGGCGGATCAACGTTGATTCCTCCGATGCCGAAGAATTATGACGTGGAGAAGGAGGGGCATTACAGCGCGGGGCGAATGCGGCCGCCGAAGAAGTTGAAAACCGCCAAGCCGACGGTATCGCCCAACGCAACTTACGGCACGGACGTGGAGGGGGATGAGCCGCCGTAATCTCTGGAGAGCTCTTGGCGGCCATAAGGCAAGGTGAAGTCCCGAGCATGATGTACACGAAGTGATAGTCTATGTACATCCATGTTAGAATGAATATATCGAAGGGGGCATCCATGCCAGCCACGAAGCATCTCTCGCACAAACATTTCCGGTTGGACGCCGCCAAGATCAAGCGGGCGCAAAAGGCGCTTCGCGCCAAGACAGAGACAGAAACGATTGAGCGCGCCCTGGATTTGGCGATTGCGGAGAGCACTGCACATCGCGCGACTCGGGACGCAACCCGGCGCTTTCTGACTAGCGGAATACAGATCAAGGATGTCTACGGCAACCTGGAAAGTTAGAGGGTAAGCAGGTGCAGGACGCCTTTCTCGATACTTCCATCCACATCGCTATTTTGCGCCGGGAGTTCCAATCCTTCGAAGTGGACGATCTAACCGGAGGGGGTGACCTTTGGCTCAGTGCGGTGGTGTTGGAAGAACTCCACGCTGGAGCCAACGAACGAACCCGAAAGGAAGTGGCATCCCTGGAGAAGCAATTTGCGCTGCGATCACGGATTGTGGTGCCCGAGTTGGATGATTGGATCCAAGCCGGAGACGTTTTAGCGCGACTGGCGGCCAAGTACGACTACGAAGAGATTGGCCGCGGCAGGCTGACGAATGACGCGTTGATCGCGATGAGCGCTGCCCGCCTCGATATCCGGGTGATTACGGCCAACGCTTCAGACTTCCGACGACTGGCCGAATTCCGTTCCTTCCGCTGGCAAATTGCCAGGGCATAAAGCCTTCATACCATCCCCTTCCTCAATTCCTCCAGCGGATATCTTGTCCCTCGCCAAATGATGCCGTCGTTCCAGAAAGCGTGGGCCATGGAGAGTAACAAGGTATAGATAAAGAGCGTGGCGCTGACTGGGTGCAGCAAAAAATAATACGCCGGTACTCCCGAACGCCGCGACATGCCTATATAAATCGTGAACATCGAACTCAGCGCGATTGCATAGGGCAAGCGCGCCCAGCCGTGTGCCAGGCAGATTCCGACAAAGGGCAGAAGATTGAGAAACGCGAGGCCAACGGCGGAGAGGATCGTGCGCGGCCACTGGAACGACAGGACGGCAAAAAAGTTCTTGGTGAGATTGTTCACTACGCCCATCGCACCATTGGCCCAGCGGATTGAAATCAAGTCTGCGCCAAAAACATTGCGCTGGGCGAAGCCGGCGTTTTTCACTACCTTGCCCAGCTTCATATCGTCGACGACTTCCATGCGGAGGGTTTTGTAGGTTCCGATGGAATCGTAGGCGCGGCGGCGAATCAGATTGAATGCGCCCACGCCCATGTGATCTTTGGTTTTTGGGTCGGCTACTTTCCAGGGGCGGTGCCCGAACATGAACATGGTCTGGAAAAAAGCGATCATCATGTATTCGCCGGGACGCCTCATGATGATATGAGGAAACAGCACGACGTGATCGGCGCGCTCAGCTTCGGCGTAGGCGATGGCGCGGCGGAGCGAATCGGGCTTGAACAAAACGTCGGCGTCGGTGAATAAAATCCAATCCCCGGTCGCTTGATTCGTGGCCGTCCACATGGCATGGGTTTTCCCCAGCCAACCTGCGGGTAGTTCCTCGTGATGAATAACCCTTAATGACGGGGGATGTGGAGAAATCTTTGCGACGCGTTCCATGATCTCGCCAGTTCGATCCGTCGATCGGTCGTCCACGGCGATTACTTCGTAGTTGTCGTAATCAAGGGCGAGCAAGCGAGTGAGGGATGGCTCGATGTCGGCTTCTTCGTTGCGTGCGGGGACGATGATGGATACGCGCGGAGCGAGCATGGCAGCTGCTCCGGGATGGCGATCCCATTCGGGGCGAGAGATATCTGCGACGCTAGGCATGCCGAGGGCGGCGTCGACGATGCGGGAGAACCACGCCAGAGCGAGAATCGTACCGGCTATCCAGTGGAAATAAGTCATCCCTGTGCTGGCTTTGTCTGTGGGGGTGCGAATTTCATGCCATAGAACAGGATTGCAGCCGAGGCGATCATGGCGAGCACAGGGAGGACGAAGGCGGCTTGCAGGGTGCGCTTGTCGGCGACGTAGCCCATCAGAGTTGGCGAAGGAACGTCGCCCAGCAAGTGAAAAACGAAAATGCTGACGGCGATTGCAGTGACACGGATGCTTGCGCTCACGGAATTGATGACCGCCGCATTTAAAGGCGAAGTGTTGAGCAGGAGAAAAAATGCGGCCACCGCGATGGCCGGCACCATCACTGGACCGCGCGTAAATAACGCTACGATCATGAAAGGTACACCGAGCGCCATGCTTGCCGCAGAGACGAAGTAATACGCGCCCTTCATTCGTGGCAGCAAATAATCTCCCAGCCAGCCCCCCGCCAGGGAAGCTAGGATTCCGTCGATCACAATAATGATACCGAACATGAAGTTGGCGGATTCGAGCGAGTAGCCGCGGGAGCGCGATAGGAAAGTGGGCATCCAGACCTGGATTCCGCCCAGGGCAAAGGTCATCATCGCCATGCCGAGGGTTGAGGTCCAGAACGCCGGATTGCGCGCCAAGCCAATCAACGTGCCTCGTTCCGGAGTTTCCTGTTCGAGATCGAACTGCCCGCGCTTAGGCTCGCGCAAGAAGAGCACCGCTAAGGCCAGCAAGAATCCCGGAACAGCGGCAATGTAGAAAGGAAATCGCCAGCCGTAGTGCGGGCTGAGGTGCCCACCGAGCAGATATCCTGCTGCGGTTCCCACGGGGATAGCCAGGTAGAAGACGCCGAGAATGCGGCCGCGTTTTTCTTCAGGAAAGAGATCGGCCACAAAGGTTGGAGCAATGGTTACAAAGGTGGCTTCGCCAATTCCCACAAGGGTGTGCCGAATCAGCAGCTCGGTGTAAGTGTGCGTGACGGCGGTGAGCAGGGTAAGGCCGCTCCAGAAGATGGCGCCTCCCACAATAATCTTCTTGCGCGAATAGCGGTCGGCCAGTGGGCCAACAAAGGGCGCGGCCACCATATAGAAGAGAAGAAATGCGCTGGTCAGGTAGCCGACCTGGGTGTTGCTCAGGCTGAATTCGCTCTGCACCAGCGGCTGCACCGCAAACAGAACGGAGCGGTCCACGTAATTCAGCAGATTCAGCGAGGTCAGGAGAACCAGCGCGGTGCGAGGATAAAGTTTAGCGGAGTCCACGAGTCTTGCGAATATAGCATGGCAGCGGGTGAGGAAAGTTTCGTCTAGAACTCGATTGACCTAGGCGACAATTGTCGCCATACTGAACGACAAATGGTCAATGAAGTGCAAGCCGTGGTAAAGGAACTGGGCGGACGAAATATTCTGGGACGAAATCTCGCCACTCCGAGCGATCTTCGCCAGGCGATCCGCGATGGGTTTCCCTACCCTGTGGTGAAAGAGCTGATGAATTCGTCCGGCCTTACTCTGAACGAGCTGGCTGAAGCTCTTGATCTTTCCGCACGCAGCTTGCAACGCAGGCGCCGCAGCGGCCGCCTGGCGCGTTTCGAGTCTGACCGGCTTTACCGTTTAGCCCGGATCGTGGCCTTAGCGCAAGAGAGTCTGGGCGACAGGGACGGCGCCACCCGCTGGCTTAAGCGCTCGAATCGCGCCCTGGGCGGAATCGCTCCGGTCAGTGCCATGGATACGGAGCTGGGGGCGCGACAGGTGGAAGCGGTTCTGGGAAGGATTGCGTATGGCGGAATCAGTTGACCAGCGCTCATTCCGACAAGGTCTACCGCATTCTGCGTAAAGCCTTTGCTCGTTCTCCGTTGGATGGAGAAGGCGCTTATCTTTACGGGGGCCGATGGTCGAGCCCCGGAACCCGCCTGGTTTACACGTCTGAATATCAATCGCTGGTGATGCTGGAATATTTCGTGCACGTCGACGCGGACAATGCGCCATCCGACCTGGTCCTGGTCACCGTAGACATTCCGAACAAACTTGCCAAGTCTCGAATCCTTGCAGCGCAAATGCCTGCAGATTGGCGCACGTCACCGGCGCCGCCCGAACTGGCGAACTTCGGGGATGAATTCGTGCGAAAGGCCAAGGCGTGTATATTGGTGGTGCCTTCCGTCCTGGCACCGGGCGAAAATAACTGGCTGTTGAATCCGTATCATCCTGATTTTCGCAAAGTGACGGTGTCAAGCGTTGAACCGCTGAAGTACGATTTGAGAATGTTCAAGCCGCGCCGGCGCAAGTTATAGCCAATGCCTATTTCCTGTTCCGACGCGGCCATCTTGCCACTACGGTCGTGGAAATGCCGCCCCGCGGACGGAAATCACCTTTGACTTCTGCCCACACCGGCTTGGCCCATCGCACTACATCCTCCAGCACACGGTTGACGACGTTCTCCTGAAAGATTCCCAGGTTGCGGTAGGTGTGCAGATATTCTTTGTAGGATTTTAATTCCAGGCACAATTTATTTGGCTGGTAGCGCAGTGTGATAACGCCGAAATCGGGCAAGCCGGTCTTGGGGCACACGGAGGTGAACTCGGGATCGTCGATGACAATTTCGTAGCCGGGAAACTGATTGGGCCAGGTCTCGATCTCGGGGAAGTTGGCGTCGAGGCCGGCGGCGGCGTGCTCGGACGTATATCGTGGTTGCTTGGGCATGACTGTATTGTAGCGGCTCTTTGCCATGCGACAGTCCGGGGCGGACGAGCACAAACACGCATCCACGGTCTTGGCCGCGCATCTAAGGAAACAACGGCTGGGGAGAGAATGAGGCCGTTTTACGTGAATCCGCGATGATAAATTAGTCCTTGCAGTTGTCCCTGCCGCATCCTGAAAGAAAAGCGCTTGCCTGCGAACAACAATTCGAACGGCCATCCCCCCAAGCGAAACCGGCGAACTTGGATCGTGGTGGGGGTAGTTGTCTGCCTGGCGATCATTCCAGTGTTCACGCGGCAGGCGCCGCTCAAGATTCGCACCACGACGGTGGAGCGAGGGCCGATTCGGAGTCTTATTTCCACCAACGGAAAGGTCGAGCCCATTCAGAACTTCGAGGCGCACGCGCCCATTGCGACTACGGTCAAGCACTTGCTGGTGAAGGAAGGCGATCACGTTCGCAAGGGACAATTGTTATTGCAGCTTGATGATTCCGATTTGCGCAGTCAGGCCTCGCGGGCGCAGGCGCAGATCCGCGCCGCCCAAGCGGATCAATCTGACTTGACCACCGGAGGCACGCGGGAGGAAGTCTTGACACTGGATTCCGATCTGATCAAGGCTCGCGCCACCCGGGACAATGCGCAGCGGAATCTGGACGCGTTGAAAAGACTGCAGCAGCAAGGCGCGGCGTCGGCGGGCGAGGTACTGCAGGCGGAGCAAACCCTGCAGCGGGCGCAAACTGATTTAGCTCTGCTCCAGCAAAAACAAAAAGATCGCTATTCGCAACCGGAGGTCGCGAGGGTAAAGGCCGTGGGCGCCGAAGCCCAGGCGGCCTACGATGCGGTCGAGGATGAACTCGACAAATCCACGGTGCGCGCGCCTTTTGACGGCATCGTCTACGCCGTTCCCGTGAAGCAAGGCGCTTATGTGCAGACCGGCGATCTGTTGTTACAAGAGGGCGACCTCTCCAAGATGATCGTTCGCAGCTTTGTGGACGAGCCCGACATCGGCCGGCTTTCCGACGGGCAAAAAATCGAAGTCACATGGGATGCGATGCCGGACCGCATATGGGATGGAACGGTTAACTCGGTGCCTTCCACGGTAAAGCTGCACGGGTCGCGCAACGTGGGAGAGGTGACCTGCGCGGTCGATAACCACGATCTTCGGTTGTTGCCGAATGTGAATGTCGGCGTCACCATCATTACGGCCGAAAAAAACGATGTGCTCACGCTCTCCCGAGAAGCGGTCCGCAACGACGATTCTCAGCCTTACGTTTACGTCGTGGCAAACGGCAGGCTACAGCGGAGAAATGTGCAGGTCGCGCTGCAGAATCTTACCCGCGTCGAAATCACGGGCGGGCTTCCCGATCACGCCCAGGTGGCGCTTTCGACCGTTGACTTGAAACCGCTGAGCGATGGCGCCCGCGCGAAGGTGGTTCAGTAGCTCATGGCGCAGTGCGATCCCCACGCAGCATTGGAATTTGACCTGTGTTGCCGTTCCCGCAGGCGGCGAGTTCTTTTGACCAGTTCAGTTCTGAAGAAAAAAAGTTGGCAATGCCTATTCCCGAAGCTGACTTTGATCCTCCTCGCGCTGTCTTCCACAACATTCGCCGTCGCATCCGACTCGCCGCAATCCCTTCTGGCGGCTGGGCAGGTGGATCAGGCGATGCAGGCACTCGAACGGCAAATTCAAATCCAACCTACGGCGGAAGCGTACAACCTGCTCTGCCGAACTTATTTCGTGCTGGATAACTGGGACGCTGGTATTCCCGCCTGCGAAAAAGCCATTAAACTCGCGCCCAACAATGGCCTCTATCATCTTTGGATGGGGCGCATCTATGGCGAGAAGGCCGACCATACCGGCTTTCTGAAGGCTGCAGGGCTGGCTAAGAAAGTCCGTACGCAATTCGAGAGCGCGGTGGAGTTCGATCCCAGTAACTGGCAAGCGCACACGGATTTGGCGGAATTTTATCTGGAGGCTCCGGGGGTGGTCGGCGGGGGTGAGGATAAGGCGCTGGCGCAGGCCGACATTCTGCAGACCCTGAAGCCGGCGATGGCGGACTGGGTGAAGGCGCGCATCGCGCAGAAGAAAAAAGAAAACGCATTGGCGGAGCAAGAGTACAAAGCTTCGATTCAGTCCTCCCATGGCGGGGCGCGGGAATGGGTGAGCCTGGCGGGCTTCTACAAGCGCGTCGGACGCCTCGATGACATGGAGCAGGCTTTGCAAACCATGGAGTCTCGTCCGCTCGATCAACCCGCCGCGCTCATGGATGCCGCCAACATGTTGTTCTCGACCGAGCGCGACACGCGCTTTGCCATTCAGTTGGTGAAGCGCTATCTGACGAATGGTCCGGTCGAGGAATGGCCCGCCTTCAAAGCGCATTACCTTCTCGGTGAGCTTCTCCAACGGGATGGCGACCTTCACGCGGCGATCGAGCAGTATCACACGGCACTTTCCATGGCGCAGAACTTCCGGCCGGCGCAAGAGGCATTGGATCGCGCTGCGCGGTAAGCCAGCCGAATGGTCCCCGTGAGCTTCGAGCTTCGCTGTAGACAGCCGAGGGCGGCTGTCCTTACATGCGCTGTCACTGCTACATTAGTGAGGTTCACGACTTAAGGCCGGGACGCCTTTATTGGAGCCTGCATGAGACTTGCTTCGCGGTTTGCCATGTTACCCTGCTGCGCCGCAACCCTTCTTCTTTCATTTGCTCTGATCGCACAAGCGCAAGACGCCACTAAAGCTGTGGAGAACAAAGCCGAAGAAACCCACGGCATCTCCAATGCCAACATGGATCGCTCGGTAAAGCCGGGCGATGACTTTTACGATTACGCCAATGGCGGCTGGATCAAGCGCACGGAAATTCCTCCGGACCGCTCGCGGATCGGTGCGTTCACCAAGCTCGCCGATATCAGCAACAAGCGAACCGCCACGCTGATTGAGGAGCTGGCGAAATCAACTGCTCCGGCGGGATCCTCCGAGCGCAAGGTTGCGGATCTCTACAACTCTTACATGAATGAGCCGGCGATTGAGTCGAAGGGATTAGCGCCTCTGCGGCCGCACCTGGATGCCATCTCGGCAATCGGCGACAAACATGAACTGGCTCGGGCTCTTGGAGAAACCCTGCGCGCTGACGTGGACGCGCTCAATAACACTCATTTCCATACGGAAAATCTTTTTGGGCTGTGGGTGGCTCCAGGATTTAACGATCCCGATCACTATACGGCTTACCTTTTGCAGGGCGGATTGGAGTTGCCGGACCGCGAGTACTATCTGGGCGAGAACGAGCACATGCGCACGCTGCGCAGCCAGTATCAGGCGCACGTTTCGGCCATGTTCAAGCTGGCGGGATTTTCCGATCCCGAGGTGCGGGCGGCGCGCGTGATTGAGCTGGAACACGCCATTGCGCAGACCCATCGCACGCTGGCGGAGAATGAAAATATTCATAAGGCCGACAATACCTGGTCGATGGCCGACTTCGCGGCGAAAGCTCCGGGACTGGACTGGAATGAATATTTTCACGCCGCTGGACTGGAGCCATCCAGCTACATCGTGTGGCAGCCGGAGGCTTTTATCGGCGAATCGGCTTTGGTGGCTTCCGCTGCGCTCGATTCGTGGAAGGACTGGCTGGCCTACCATGTGATCGAAAACTATGCCGGCGTTTTGCCGAAAACTTTGGCGGAAGAACATTTTGCTTTTTTTGGCAAAACCCTTTCCGGCGCGCAGCAGCAGCTTCCGCGCTGGCAGCGGGGAGTGATGGTGGTTAATGGGTTGCTTGGTGACGCGGTGGGAAAGAGTTACGCCGAACGGTATTTCCCGCCGCAAGCCAAGGCTGAGGCACAGGCGATGGTGGCGAGCATCATCGCGGTTTACCACAAGCGCATTCAAGCGCTCGATTGGATGGCTCCGGCGACCAAGGCGGAAGCTGAGCATAAACTCTCTACACTTTATGTCGGGCTCGGCTATCCGGAAACCTGGCACGACTATTCTTCGTACGATATCCGCCCGGACGACATTTTCGGCGACCTATGGCGCGGCAGCCTGGCGCATTATCGCTGGAACGTCGGGCGGCTGGGCAAGGCGGTGGATCGCCACGAATGGTCCATGACGCCGCAGACAGTGAATGCGGTGAATCTGCCTTTGCAAAATGCACTCAACTTCCCTGCTGCGATTTTGCAGCCGCCGTTTTTCGATCCGCTGGCACCGGCGGCGGTGAACTATGGAGCCATCGGCGCGGTCATCGGCCACGAGATCAGCCATACCTTCGACACCGAAGGGAGCACGTTCGACGCGCAGGGACGGCTGCGCAACTGGTGGACGCCCGCCGATCTCGCTCACTTTGAGGCTGCCACCGCCAAGCTCGCGGCGCAGTATGACACCTACAAGCCGTTTCCCGATGTTTCGGTAAACGGCAAGCAGACTTTGGCGGAGAACATCGCCGATCTGGGCGGGATATCGGCCGCCTACGATGGTTATCATGCCGCGCTCGAGGGCAAACCCGCACCGGTGCAGGATGGGTTTACCGGCGACCAGCAATTCTTCATTGCATTCGGGCAGAACTGGGGATCGAAGACCCGCGAAGCCGCGCTACGACAACAGGTGATGACCGATCCTCACTCACCGGCGCAATACCGGGCCGACACCGCGCGCAACATTGATGCGTGGTACGCGGCGTTTGATGTACAGCCGGGAGAGAAGCTTTATCTGGCGCCGGCGGAGAGGGTGAGGATCTGGTAGATAAAGGCGATGCCACTTATTGAACACCAATTGGCCGGCAGCACACGTAGCTTCCGGACCACGCTGGTCTACCCGGACGTTCTTCCCAGCTAACTTTCTTTCTGTCTCGTCATATACGTCACGAAGGGCGTTAATCACCGTGTCCGGCTCGTCAAACTGAATGTATTCCGAGCTGTTGTGGGCGAGGATCTGTTTTGAATTCGAAGACAGCGCCAGCCAGCGCGCCTGGGCCAGCGTAGTCTCTCGCTCATATTTGAGGTGCTCGGGAGTATCCGGAGGCTTCCTCTCCAGGTGGCCGACACCGTGGTTTCCTGAGGTAAGCACGCGGACGGGGCGGGAGCCGAACGAACGGCGGTGGCGTTGCAGATAGACTTCGTCCGCCGCTATTTGTTCCATTTCCGAAGCATCAGCGTCATACATTACAACCTTGGCTTGCGCGATCTCCAATACTTTGGCGTTCAATTCTGGAGACCACTCGGCTTCCGGCAAACCCCGAAAAAACTGCTGGGCACAGGGGCACCGCTCGCTGCTTGTTGGCTGATAGCCGCGACGGTGGAGAGGAGCATTGCCAATAGAAAACCGATTCGTGATTGCTTCATTGTCGACTCCGTCGGGCGGGGAGCGCCTTTCGTCTCTCATCTGCGCTGCGACCGGCGCAGAACTACATCGCTTCGGTGAACCAATTCTAGCTCCAGCGGCGTATGGTTGTTTCTGATGCTTTGGTCTATAGGACGCGCAACTTTGACCAGGGTCAGCTGGACAGACAGGAACTCAATTGGCGAAACCGGTCGGCGTTAGCACTCAAGGTTGTACACGTCGCTTACTTCGGAGTTCGGACGCGCAGTCGTGCGGGCGTTCGGGTCACCCACTTCTCGAAAAGGACGCGAGAAAAGGGGGCTGCCACGGTTTTTTTTTGCTCGTCGAGCGGCCGACAAGGCTTAAGGTCCGCGCGGTTTGACACCCCGGTGCGATGTTTCTATACTCGCCGCACACCACGACCACCTTCCGGGAGGAGCCCCCATGCGCAGACATTCGTTGCTGGTTTTCCTGATCGCTGCTTCTACGACTTTCGGCTTTGCACAGGTTCCAACGACCGTACATCAACCTACACTCACCCCGCAGAACAGTGGGACCAAGCAACTTCTGATCGCGGTCAGCCCGGTGAACTCCCAAGTGGTGTGGGCGGCCGGAACCGGTGGTACTTACGTGGTTACGACCGACGGCGGCAACACCTGGAGATCCGGCACCGTGCCCGGCGCCCGGGATTTGCAATTTCGTGACGTGCAGGGCGTCAGCGACCAAGTTGCATATCTGATGTCGATTGGAAATTTCGCTGACAGTTTTCGCATTTACAAGACTGAAGACGGAGGCGCGACCTGGCAGGAGCAGTTCGAGAACCGGCTAAGGAATGCCTTCTACGATTGCATGGCATTCTGGACGCCCGATCGCGGCCTTGTGCACAGCGATTCAGTCAATGGAGTCTTTCCCGAGCTGCGCACAACCGATGGCACCGACTGGCTGTCGATCGAGAACAACATGCCGCCCGCGCTGCCCGGCGAAGCGTCGTTTTCTTCCAGCGGCACCTGCATCACCACCCAGGGCGAGAACAATGCCTGGGTGACCACCGGCGGTTCGACGATCTCGAGAATCCTTGCCACCAGAGATGGCGGAGACACCTGGAACGCTTACGACACGCCGCTGAACAGTTCGCCTTCGGCGGGCGGATTTTCGGTGGCGTTCCGCAATTCGGAGGACGGGATCGTGGGCGGCGGAGATTTGTCCAACAATCATGCCCCGCAGGCCGCGACTTCGACCGATGGCGGCAAGACCTGGCAGTTGACCCAGACGCCTCCCGTTCTCGGCGCCATTTTTTGCCTGGCTTATGTGGGGGGCATGCACCTGAAATCGTCTGCCGAGCAGGCGACGTCTCCCTACGCGCAGACCGTAGTCGTCACCACTGAGGTTCAGCCGGATTTCGATCGCGGATCGGCGGCATGGACTCCGGATGAAGGTCAGACCTGGTACCGGTTGCTGCATGTAAGCGGGTACTGGGCGGTCGCTTTCGCCGATCCTTCCGCGGGATGGTTTGTCGGGAATAACGGTCAGATCCTTAAAATCAGCTTCTAGAGCGCGTGTCCCGTTTCTCGTGAAAGGCGCGGGAAATGGGGCACTCTGCGTTTCTCCGTTCTTTGCCCCTCCCTGCTTTGTCGGAGGAGTGTGCAAAGTTCTTCACGTTGACAAAGGTCGCAATCGGATGCAAAATTTTGGCCCGGTTCCCCGACGAAATCAAACGTTTCCCAGGTGCCGGTTTGTTTTCTATCCGCTGAGTCCAGCCACTAACCGCCTGCCGCAAGCAGACCGGCATGCGCCTACGCAGACTGCATAAGGAGAAAGATGATGACACTGCAAGGCTCGCTCAAATTGGGGACGGTCCTTTTTCTGACCGCCCTGTTTACTGTGGGAGGCGGTTTGACCTCCGCACAGGCATCCGCATCCAATGTGCCCCCCGGCATTCGCATTTCGAAAGATCTGGGTCGAGTCAATACATCGACCGAGATCAATATCACAGTTCATCTTCAACTCACCGATAAGGCCGCGTTCGATAAAGCGGTCGATGCACTTTACGAACCAGGTTCTCCGACTTACCACCAGTGGATGAGCAATGCCGATCTACAGAAGTACGCGCCCGCGAAAGAACAGCGCCAGATTGTCCTCGATGAATTGCAGAAGAATGGGCTGACGATTCTCTCGACTGATGCCTTCGGTTTCACCATCCGCGCCCACGGCACCATCGCTAACGTGGAAAAGGCTTTCAATACGGAGATTCATCAGTTCCAATACAAAGGAAAGACTTTCCGCGCCAATGTGCGAGATGCGCGGCTTAACGGCGAAGCTGGAAGCTATGTGGACGCTGTGGCCGGCATTGAAAGCCACCAGATACGGCCGCTGGCGGCGCGCGCGCTGAACCCACGCACCCAGCAAGCGCTTCCTTCGATTCCGCTCAGCGCTAACGCAACCGGCTTCCCGGCGGGGAGCACAGATCAATGTCTCGCGGCTCCGGAAACCCAAACCTTGCAGGGCTCGACGGCGCTGCCGGTTGGGGTCTACACCGGTACCGTGTATACGACGGATGGAGCCACCGGTGCGATATGCGATTACCTTCCCAGCCAGCTATGGGATGCGTTGGGCCTGAACGATATTTTCGCTGCCGGATACAACGGCAAGGGGCAGACGATTGTTTTGGTAGAAGGCTATGGCTATCCGACGATGGAGAAGGATGCCAACGCGTTTTACAAGATGGCGAACCTGCCTGCGCTCACCTCCTCCAACTTCAAGATTGTCTATCCGGAGGGTTATGTGAATCCGGAGTTGGGCATCGAGAGCGGTTGGAACATTGAGATCGCGCTGGATATGGATTCGTCCCATACCACAGCTCCGGGGGCGAACCTGGTTGTGGTCGCTACGAGCGGACAGGACAACGAGGACTTCCAGCAGTCCGTCCGGTACGTGGCGGAGAACAGTCTGGGGAACTCGGTTTCGAATAGCTATGAAGAAGATCTCGATCTGCTGGCTGGGCGAGACGAACAAGTTTCCTGGGACAATACAATTGAAGTTGCAACTGCCAAAGGTATCTCGGTGAATTTCTCCTCCGGGGACAGTGGCGACAATGGAGTGGGAAGTCCGGTAGGCGCGCCTGGCGTTCCTTCGGTCGCTCCACACGCTACTTCGGTTGGCGGCACTTCCATCCTGAATAGCTTGAAAACTCCGGGATCAACCATCACCACGTCGTGGGGAGATACCTGGTCTGCTCTGGAGCTCGGGGATACGGTTTACGACCCACCCGTACCGTATGCGTTTTACGCGGGCGGCGGCGGCGGGGAGAGCGTCTTCTGGCCGAAACCCAGCTGGCAGAGTTCCCTTCCGGGCACGGGCAGGCAGACGCCTGACGTTTCTGCGCTGGCCGATCCCTACACTGGCTTCCCCATCGTCATCACGAGTGGGACGGCCCAGTTTGTCGAGTATGGCTGGGGCGGCACCAGCTTAGCCTGCCCAATCTTCTCGGGCTTCTGGGCCATTGCTAATGAGAAGGCGGGACAAGCGCTCGGCCAAGCCGCGCCATTGATCGCTGCTCTGCCCTATGGTGCAGTCCAGGATGTGTTCGCCACGAGCTCCAGTTCGCCGCACAATGTGACTGGGAAGGTCACACGCTCGAGCGGTACCACCTCATTTAGCGCTTCGGCGATCTTTGATGGTTTGCTCGAAGGCAACAAGGGCTTTACCAGCGCACTCTGGGACGCGGGGACGGGCACCGTTATTGACTTCGGATTTGGAATCGATAGTTCTCTAACGGTAAACAAGGGTTGGGACAACGCTACCGGATGGGGCACGCCTCATGGGCTGGCCTTTATTGATGCGGTAGCGGCGGCAGCATTCAAATAAAGAGCTATTGGATTGCCGCGTACTTTGGGGGCCGGAGCGAGGTTGCTCCGGCTCGATTTTTTGGGGTTCTTTGTTTTGTAGCCTGCGCCTTGGGGACTTACAAGTTCAGGACGAGGGTTCGACAGTTAGCTTTAATCCGATCGCCTTCGTTACGGCGACCAGCGTCGAGAGCCTCGGATTTCCTCGTGCGGATAGAGCGCGGTATAGACTCTCACGCTCCACGCCAGCCGCCTTGGCGACCCTGGCAATACCGCCTCTGGCTTCGGCAACGCGGCGTAATGCGATCAGCAGAACAGCCGGTTCTTGGGTATCTTCCAAGGCCACCTTGAGATACTCTGCGGCAAATTCAGGATTCTCGCGCAATCGGCGGCGCATAACTTCGTCATGCGATTCACTGGTCTTGTCTTTCATGAAGTGCTAGTCCTTTCCAGATAATCCTTGGGATATTCGCGTGCGCGGTGGATGTCGGATGATTGCTTTCGCTTATCTCCGCCACAAAGCAGCAATACCCGCGTGCGGCCGATAGTCGCGCCGTAGATTCGATAGCCCGGTCCTGTGTCAATACGCAGCTCAAAAATGCCTGCACCCAAGAACTTGCGGTCTCCGTAGTTCCCTTCCGACAGTCGTTCGATCCGCGACAAGAGTCTCGCCTCAGTGCGGTCGTCCACGAGACTGGCGATCCACTCGTCGACTATATTTCGTCCGGCCCTCGTGACGTAATAAAGGACTTCGGTCACGAGACAATGGTAACTTATAAATTACACGTTCATCCAGACTAAACGCAACCCTTGACAACTCCTCACTCATATCCTACAATTAGCACTCAGTAGGCGAGACTGCTAACAGCTCGCCGAATCCCAACAAATCATAGGTTTTTGTCCCAACAACCTTCTAACCAACTTTTGAAAGGAGTTGCGAAACCATGGCGAAATTTAGTCCCCTGCATGACCGCATTCTGGTACGTCGCGTGGAGGAAGCATCCACCACTCGCGGCGGAATCATCATCCCCGACAGCGCAAAAGACAAGCCGCAGGAAGGCATTGTCGTTTCTACCGGTAAAGGCCGCACCAATGATGAGGGCAAGACTTTCCCTCTGGCAGTTCACGAGGACGACCGCATCCTGTTCGGCAAGTATTCCGGCACCGAGATCAAGATTGATGGCGAAGACTACATCATCATGAAAGAAGATGAAGTACTTGGCATCCTGACTGGCGCAGCCGCCCCGGCCAACAGCAGCAAGAAAGAACTCGCCGGCTCCCGCAAGTAGTTTTTAAAAGTTGTCATCCCGAGCGCGGTTTTTGCGCGAAGGATCTCTATCGAACCGGGACTCTGAGCTGTTGGGTTTACGGCACTGAGAACCGGGAACTGAGAACTCATCTTAAGGAGAAAAGAAAATGGCAAAACAAATCGTACACGGAGAAGAGTCGCGGCAGGCGATCCTGCGCGGCGTGAATCTTCTGGCCGACGCAGTAAAGGTTACTCTGGGCCCCAAGGGCCGCAACGTAGTGATTGAGAAGAAATTCGGTTCGCCGACCATCACCAAGGACGGCGTGACCGTGGCAAAAGAAATCGAACTGAAGGATGGCCTGGAGAACATGGGCGCCCAGATGGTTCGCGAAGTGGCTTCGAAGACCTCGGACGTGGCTGGTGATGGAACCACCACGGCGACCGTTCTGGCCCAGGCGATTTATCGCGAAGGCGTAAAGACAGTTGCCGCGGGCGCGAATCCGATGGCAATGAAGCGCGGCATCGAGAAGGCTGTCTCTCTGGTCTGCGGCGCTTATGACAAGAAGACTGGCGAACGCGGCAAGGGCGAGATCGATAAGTTCTCGAAACCCGTTTCCGGCGAAATGATTGCACAAGTCGGCACCATTTCGGCGAACAACGATGAGACCATCGGTCACATCATTGCCGAAGCGATGAAGAAGGTTGGCAAGGACGGCGTTATCACGGTGGAAGAGTCGAAGACGCTGGAGACGCAGTTGGAAGTAGTCGAGGGCATGCAGTTCGACCGCGGCTATCTATCTCCTTACTTCGTCACCGATCCGGAGCGCATGGAAGTTGCTTTGGAGAATGCCTACATCCTGATCAACGAGAAGAAGATCAGCTCGATGAAGGATCTGCTTCCGTTGCTTGAGCAGATTGCCAAGAGCGGCAAGCCACTGGTCATCATCGCGGAAGACGTCGAAGGTGAAGCGCTGGCTACCCTCGTAGTCAACAAACTGCGTGGAACGCTGCAAGTGGCGGCCGTTAAGGCTCCGGGCTTCGGCGATCGGCGCAAGGCAATGCTGCAGGATATCGCGATCCTCACCGGCGGCAAGGCCATCACGGAAGATCTCGGCATTAAGCTGGAGAACGTGCAGGTCAGCGATCTCGGCCAGGCCAAGAAGATCACCATCGACAAAGACAACACCACGATTGTCGAAGGCAAAGGCAAGCATGTTGAAATCGAAGGCCGCGTGAAGGAAATTCGCAGCCAAGTCGAGAAGACGACCAGCGATTACGACCGCGAGAAGTTGCAGGAGCGGTTGGCGAAGCTGGTGGGTGGCGTGGCCGTAATTAAAGTCGGCGCCGCGACCGAAACCGAAATGAAGGAAAAGAAGGCTCGCGTGGAAGATGCCATGCATGCGACTCGTGCGGCCGTGGAAGAAGGAATTGTCCCCGGCGGCGGAGTGGCACTGGCACGCTGCGTTGCGGCTCTCGACAAGCTGAAGGTCGAAGATCCGGATGAGCAGATCGGCGTGAACATCGTCAAACGCGCCCTGCAAGAGCCCATGCGCCAGATCGTCGAAAACGCCGGCCAGGAAGGTGCGGTTGTGCTCGGAAAGGTGCTCGAATCCAAGGAGACCAACTACGGCTTCAACGCACTGACCGACGAGTACGAAGATCTGGTCAAGGCGGGCGTGCTGGATCCGACCAAGGTGGTGCGCACCGCACTGACCAACGCCGGTTCGATTGCCGCACTGATGCTGACCACCGAAGCCCTGGTCGCGGAGATTCCGGAAAAGAAGGAAGCTCCCATGGGCGGCGGCGGACACGGCGGCGGTATGGAAGGCATGTACTAAGGACAGCTGCTAGCTCTTAGCTGTTAGCTTGAATCAAAGGCCCTGCTCGTGAGAGCGGGGCCTTTTTGTATCCGGTTGGATTAGCGATAAACTTCTCGGCGGTGCTTCAGGGAAATGATCTCGGTGGAGTTTTCGAAGTCACGGAAGCGCACGCGGTAGTCGCCGACACGAAGACGAAACTCAGGAGGGTCGATGCCTTGGAGTCGCTTCACGTCACCTTCGCCGGTAAAGATTACCCGGCCAAAGAGTGAAGAATTCTTAGAGCAGTGGCTTGTTCGATTGCGCGGAGATCAGCCTTGGCTCGGTCCGACCAGACAATCTTCTTTGGCATACCTTACTGATCCGAGCCCTTGGGTTTGAGAGGGGTGTGGCCCATGCGCTCGAAATCCTGCGACGTTAGACCGAACTCCGCGAGGACATCCTCATTCGGAATAGCCAAATGGCTCCGCGACGGAGCCATCTTTTTTGCAGCCTCGATTATGATGGTTCCGACAAATAAAAAGCAGGCTCGCTCTTCCGTTTTATGCGCCACTCAATGCCCATTGTGACGCCGCGCTTGGTGTTGCGTCCGCCAACGCTTGACGATTTGGATGCTATTCAGGCTGCGAAGGAAGATGCCTGGAGTGATTTGCAGCTTTGGATGGCTTGGGCGTTCGAACATCAACGACCGCGGCGAGCGTTGGAACAATCGATTCGACGGACGATGAACTTCCAGAGTCAAGCGGGTATCGCATTGGCCGGCTTTCACAGGATCAACGGGGATTTCGTGGTCCGCACCGCGTTGGATCTCACCGGTGAGGCAGATGTCTATGAGACTGGCTATTGGGCGTCGCGGAAATACGCCGGACAGGGCATGGCGACGGAAGCGGCTAACGCCGCTATTCGTTATGCCTTCGGCCACCTTGGCGCGAAGGCGATCAGCATCGGGTACTTTGACGGGAACGACGCCAGCCGCCGCATCGTGGAGAAACTGGGATTCCAGAAGCTTCGCGTCGCCCCTGAGGCGGCGACGCGCTGCCTCGACGGCGCGAAGCTTGACCGTCATGAATACATTTTGACCACTCCCGATGCGCTTCCCAAGCTTGATGTGTCCTGGGGTTGAAGGCGGGTGACCCAGGTCTCAGATTCGGTAATCTCACCCTCAAGACCCCGTACCCCACGCCAAGTTTCAAAGCCTGGATAGCGGTCGACAGTGTCGTCCGTTGTGGTTCACTTACCAATAAGTGAACATGCTCCGGCATGACGGCATAGCCGAGAACGACAAGCCGGTAGCGGCGGCAAAAGGCTAATTGACCGTCAGGGTCAGGGTCGTAATGTGCGTTGTAGTTGCACTGTCAGTACCTGTAGCCGTAACCGTGACGGTATACGAGCCAGCCGGCGTCGCCGTGCCAACATTACCTCCTCCGCCGCTGCTACCGCCGCCGCAGGCCGGCAGCAAGAGCAACATTGACATCGCGATACCGATCATCAGCCAGCCGAAAACCTTCTTGCGGCGAGCGCCGGGAGACCCGAACCCCATCCCGATCAGCGACAGGCCGGCGACCGGCAGCCACATCGCATAAAGGAATTTCGCCGGACGAATCATTGCCGAACTTGAGCCGGTTGTGGTGACGGTGAGGGTTGAGGTCGCACCTGTTGCGGTCGGCGTGGCGGGATTGGGACTGAAGCTGCTGGTGCCGCTGCAAGCCGGCAAGGGCGAGCCTTTCCCGGTCACGCTGCAGGTTAAGTTGACAGGCGAACTGTATCCATTGATGGAAAGCAGCGTCACCGTTGAAGTGCCGGACGAGCCGGGACTGACCGCCGCAGGCGTGGTCGCAGTCACCGAAAAATCTGCCGTGCTTGGCACGGAGTACTTGGCGATAAAAGCATCCGGCAAAGGCGTGCTTAAACTACAGGAAGTGCAACTGGTCTGGTAAACCGAGGTCCCAGCCGCCGCCGCCGTGGGAAAATCCGTGGAGAAGGTGTTGCCGGTTACATAGACATTCCCATTGCCATCGGCGGCGATCGCACCGAGCGGGGCTGTCGAGCCCGAAACGGCGGTGTTTTCGTTCTGCGACCCGCCTAAGTAAGTAGAGAAGAACAGCGATCCAGAGGAATTAAACAAGCTCACGAAGGCATCATTCCCGCCGCCCAAGGTTCCCTGGGTCGGCTGCGACAAAGGAAAGTTAGGCGACTCCGCCTGGCCGGTGACGTATGCGTTCTTATTCGCATCCACGGCAATGCTGCTACCTCCGTCACTCGTGTTGCCGCCAAGATAAGTCGAATACGTTAGTGCGCTGCCGGTTGGGTTCAGCTCAGTCACGAAGGCGTTTTGCGTGAGGTTTTGCGTGCTGCCTCCGAGCGCCTTTTGCCAGGGAGATTGGGTGGGGAAGTCCGCGGATTGGGTGATTCCCGTGACATAGGCATCACCAGAAGAATCCACCGCGATTCCCAGCCCGCCGTCCGCGCCCGAGCCGCCCAGGAAGGTTGAATACACGAGTCCGGTCCCGGCGGAATTGAAGGCAGTCACAAAGGCATCCGGCGAGGTTGGGCTGCAGGAGTCGCACGTGCTTTGGAAAGCTCCAGGGGTGGATGGGAATGTGGGGGCAGGATTCTGAGTGGCGCCGGTTACGTAGGCCTGGCTTGATGAGACTGCAACTGCGGAAGCGAAATCACCGGAACCGCCGAGGTAGGTGGAATAAAGCAGCGTAGCTCCGGTTGGATCCAGTTTGGTCACGAAGCCGTTACTGGTTCCTGCTATGTCCGGTTGAAATGCCGTCGGAGTAGTTGGGAAGTCGACCGAACTGGCGGATCCGACCACATACGTTCCCGTGGCATCGATAGCGATGCCGTTGGCATAGTCCATTCCTGTCCCGCCGAGATAGGTACTGAAAACAAAAATTGAGCCGCCAGGCTTCAATTCGAATACGAACGCATTCAGAGTTCCACCCCCGAAGCTCCTCTGATACGACCCCTTAATCGGGGTCGGAAAATCTGGCGATGCGGTGCCTCCCGCAACGAATACATCTCCAGAAGAATCCACGGCCAACGCGTTTCCACTGTCGTCGCGGCTGCCGCCAATGTATGTGGAATAGATGAGGCTGTCGCCTTTCGCATTAATCTTGGTTACAAACACGTCAAAGTTCCCAACATTCGTTCCGGAGTAGCCACCCACGATGGGAAAATCTGTCGACTCCGTCTGGCCCGTCAGATAGGCACTCCCGTTGGCATCAAAGCCGATGGCGTAGGCGTCGTCCTCGGCGCTGCCGCCCAGATAAGTGGCATAGGTAACGCTGGGATCGATAATCAACTCACGGCTGCGGTCGTACGGGCCCAACTGAAAACGAACTTGATGATGCGCGGCGAGCACGAACTGTGCGTCCACCGGCTGGCGAATCCCACCCTGCTTTTGGTAGGCCACGGGGTTGTGAAGAACAATGTCGCCGGCGGCGGAAGACACCACCAGGTCACCGGATGGGCTGGTCGCCAACCGTTGTGCGCCGCTAAACGCAAACCCAATCGACGAAGGGCTGGAATTGGGAGCGACAATAAAATCGAACTCCAGTTTGTTTTGCTCGCCGTAATAAGCGAGGTCGACGCCGGGATAAACATTTTTGTAAGCAACCCGCGCGTATTGCGAAACGCCGGTATGCCAATTCTTCGGATCATTTCCGATGTAGTAGTTGGATTTTCCAGGCAATGGTTCACTGGCAATGACTGCTGCGGAGGAACTCCCGTTCACCAACTCCATGCGAACCGTAGAAAACGAATCCACGTCTTGATTTCGTGAGCCTTTGCTATTCAGTTTGGTTGTCAGAGGACTGCGGCGCGCAGCCACGCCGGGCTGAAAGGATTTCGAGTGCAGCGAGAATAGCGCATCGTTATTTGTCAGAAAAAGTTGGTAGCCTCTTGCCCTCGCCATGTACTTCACTTGCGCGTCCGTTTGCCCTTGATTTTGTTCGAAGGCGAGAGGAAGCGTGGCAAACGAGACTTGAACATTTGGCCGTGCCTGTTTCGTCGCTGCCTGAAACACGGGCGAGCCCTTGACGGAGCCACGGCGAGCGGGAGAAATTACTAGAAGCGCGGCGGAGACGATGGCAACGGCAAAGATAAAGACAAAGGCGGCGAAACCAGCATAATTCCGTTTCGTCGAGGCGGATGATTTCGACACGAAGATCCTCCTGGGAAGAATCGTTCCACTTCAATTTGTTCAAATCGTGATGCGAACCGGGTTGATGCAGCGTGGGATACATTTCGCCGGCCGGGAGGAAGACATTGCCAAACGGCCCGGCGCTCGCAGGTGAGTATGGCGTTGAACATGGGCGTTGTCAACGGAATCGCGCTGCGCGCTTCCGCAGGAACGCCACAGGTTACCAAAGTAACCGCGTGGCTAAACCTTAACGATCAAAGCAGGTGCAGTACAGCATGAGCTTTCAGCACAAGATGAATGAATTGTTACAATTTTCGCCGTGCAGAATTTTCTGGTGTCTCGGCAGCAATGTCGCACAAAATCTGAGACACGCAGGCGGACGGAAGGCTTATCGATTTTCCTGAAGAAGTTCCGGCGAGGGGACAGTTCCAGTCTCCACCTGCTTCTGACGCTCCGCGCGCCGCTCGTTATCGATGCGGACTGAAGCTTCGAGTTCTTTGCGACCTTCTTCCTTGCGGCCAAGGTGAAGCAGGATCTGACCGCGCATGTAGTGAATGTCAGTGCGGTTAGGATCGAGCTTGTTAGCGGAGTCGATGGCCGCCAGCGCTTCGTGAAATCTCTTCTCCCGCTGGTAAACCTTGGACAGACCGACGTAAGAATTCACCAGTTGCGGATCGCGGCGGAGCGCTTCGCGATAATTCTTTTCCGCAGCCGCATCTTGCTGCAGAAGAAAATAGACCTCTCCGAGTTGGTCGTAGTTAAATGCGAGATCGGGCTCGATCCCAGAGTCGGCCAGGAACTCGTCGCGTGCGTGCTCGTAATCCTGTTTCTTCAGGTAAGCAAGACCGAGATTGAAATGAACGAAAGTCAGCCTGGGGTCAGCCTTTTCGGCTTCCTGAAAGTCAGCCAGGGCCATATCGTATTGCTCAAGGTTAAGATGAGCTTTCCCCATGAAGAGATGGAACTCAGGCGAGCCGTCACCAATCGTGATCAGCTGAGTGGTCGCTCGATCGTCGAGCTCCTTCATTTCCGCCCGGTGCGCTGCGATCGAAAGCACGTATAAATAACTCAATTGGGCCGATTCCTGGCTCCACAGCGGCTCGAGAGTCGTGGCCGCATCCGCCCAGCGCTCGGTGAAAAAGTAGCACAATCCGAGCAGATGCCGCGGTTGCTGCGCCTCCGGTTCATCTCGTACGACCTCTTCAAAAAACGGAATAGCTTTAAGAAACTCACTTTGCCGGAAGTAAACCAGCCCAAGGTTCAGGCGAATTCCCGCGGCCTGCGGCATCAGTCCTTCAGCTTTGTCGAGCATCTTCAGCGCATTCGCCCATTGCTTCCGCCGCATGTAAACGACGCCCAGGTTCGCATAGGCTCCTCCCACCTTTGGGTCAGCGGCGATGATTTCGCGGAAGTCGCGCTCTGCCTCGTTAAGCCGGTTCGCATTCAGGGCCTCCTGGCCGGCGCGGAAAAGCGTGGCGGGATCACCCGCGGCTCGTGCCGCCGGTGGGCTCTGCGCGAAGGTTTGCCCGCCCGCAAGCAGACCGAAGCAAGCGGACAAAAGGCAAATCGAAGCGAAAGATCGCATCTGTGCGCTTGACACTGGGGTTAGTCTCTGCTGTAGTGTCCGCCAACCTCCGCGATGAATTCAAGCGGCAGGCAGCGTCATAAAGTTTGCTGCAGCGCGATCGATTGCAGCAGATAGCGCCGCGGCGCAAAGGCATAGGAAAGTTCGATGGTTACGATTCGCGATGTGGCCAAGGAGAGCGGGTTTTCTTCGACAACCGTTTCCATCGTCCTGAACGATGCGCCGCTCGCCCGCTACATCCCACTGGTTACCAAGAAGCGCATCGAGCGCGCTGCCGAAAAACTAGGCTACCGGCCAAACCAGTTTGCGCGATCTTTACGCAGCAAACGCAGCCACACGGTTGGGGTCATGGTGTTCGACATGACCGATCCCTACTGCCCGCTGGTGCTGCGCGGCATTGAAAACACGCTGTACGAAGCGTCGTACCTTCCAATTCTCACCGACGTGCAAAACGAACGCAGCCGCTTTGAACGTTATCTGGAAATGCTGCTCGACCGCCGCATCGAAGGTTTGATCGTGTTGGCGAACTGGCTGTTTCTCAACATCAACCTGCTCGCCGATCTCGAAAAGAACAGCATCCCCACGGCCATCATTGGCTGCGAACTCAAAGGCGAGGCCATCAGTTCCGTCACCGTGGACAATGAAGTCGGGGGCGCGCTGGCGTTCGAGCATCTTTATGCCCTCGGGCACCGCAAGATTGCATTTATCCGCGGACCGAAAAGCTTGTTCGACAGCGCTCCGCGTTGGCGCGGCATTCGCAGCTCAGCCAGGAAGCGCGGGCTCGAACTCGATCCGAAATTGATCGTGGAACTGCCGGAGTCGCGCGAGCCCATCTCCAGTTTCGAGGCTGGGCAGCAATTGACGCAGGACTTGATCGACCAGAAGCGCCCCTTCACCGCGATTCTGGCATTCGATGACATGACCGCATTCGGCGCAATTCGCGCCCTGAGCAAAAACGGAATGCGGGTACCCGAACACTGCTCGGTTATAGGTTTCGACGACGTGGCCGCCTCGGCGCTGGGCACGCCAGCCCTCACCACGGTGCGCCAGCCCATGCAAGCCATGGGTGCGGGCGCGGTGGGAGTAGTCCTGGAAGGTATCAAGGCGGTGCTCGAAAAGCGCGAGGTCGGCGCGCATCACGGGAAAGTGCCGCCGGAACTGGTCATCAGGGATTCCACCCGGACTCTAATTTAGCTGTTCTAAGGTGCCGGATCGTCTTTTTTTCTTGACAGTGGACCGCGCATAAAAGCACTATTCATACGATTTAATAAATGTTATGTTTCGCATCCCGCAGCGTTCGCCAGAGCCCGCCTTATAGAGGCTCGATCAGCTAGATGGCCTGTGACCATGCGGGAGCTTCTGAGTGGTGCCTTGTGACTTTGGGTAGGGAGGCTTTGTTCATGAATAGCGGGAATGCATTCCACAAAACCGTGCGGAAAGTTTTTTTCGGTTTTATTATTCTCCTCTGCGCGGGCTCGATTGCCTTTGCCCAGGCCGGCCGAGGCAC
Organism: uncultured Acidobacteriaceae bacterium; assembly: GCA_963833875.1. Classification (GTDB taxonomy): domain Bacteria; phylum Acidobacteriota; class Terriglobia; order Terriglobales; family Acidobacteriaceae; genus Sulfotelmatobacter. The sequence goes on along the minus strand of CAWHZM010000004.1, from coordinate 2,062,350 downwards.
CATCAGCGGCCTGGTCACCGATCCGGGCGGGGCTCTGGTTTCAGGAGCCCAGGTCGTCCTGCTAAACCAGGCTACCGGGGTGAAGCTGCATACCGCCACCTCCTCCGCCGGACTTTACACCTTCATCTCCCTCAACCCCGGAAGTTATCAGGTCACTGTCAGCGAGAAGGGCTTTAAAAACGCAGCCCACGACAAGGTCACGGTCACCGTCGATCAGGTCACCGAGGTCAACATAACCCTGGAGGTTGGTGCTATCACGGAGACGGTCACCGTCACTGGAGGCACCGAACTGGTCGAGCCCAGCAATTCGACCGTCGGCCAGTTGATCGAATCACCCACCATCGATCGCGTCCCGTTGCTCTACCGCAATGTTTACGATCTTGTGCAGTTGAGCGCGGGCGTGACTCCAGCCAACGGTTCGCCCAATTCGAGCGATTCGGTGCAGTCGATTCAGAACATTTCGGTCGGGCGTCCCGGAGTGGATGTCTCTTCCGCCACCATCAACGGCGCGATCGTCGGATCTGTCTATTACATGCTCGATGGCAGTCCCATCGGAATTGCGGAAAATAATGCCGCCGCGATCATTCCGGCGATGAATATCCCCGAGGACGGCGTTGACGAAGTTCGCGTTGAAACCCAGAATACGCCGGCCTCCTACCAGAGCGGCGCGGCGGGAGTCATCAGCCTGGTCAGCAAGTCCGGCACCAACAAGTTTCACGGGGATGTTTTCGGCGTATTCCGGCCCAACGCTCTATCGGCCAACGAATACTTCAATAAGCAGACTCAGCTGAGCAGCGGCACGCCCAACACGCCTCCCAATTTCCACCGTTACCAGGAGGGCGCAGCCATCGGCGGCCCGATCAAGAAAGACAAGCTCTTCTTTTTCGCGGATTACGAGGACACACAGCAGATACAGTTCGAGGGGATCGATTACTTTACCGTTCCGACTGCGGCCGAACGGACCGGTAACTTCTCAGCCCTTCTCAATAACCCTGTCGCTGCTGGTGGTCCTGTCGTGATCTACGACCCGACTCTGCCCGATGTAGGTGGCAACCGGCAGCCGTTTCCCGGAAATATAATACCTAACCCGAACCCCATCGGCTTGCTTTATCTGTCGAAGATGCCAACGTGCAACCTTCCCAGCCCGACAACCTGTAATGCGGCAACCTCGGACGTGGTTAATAATTACGGAGAACCGGGCCTGGATCCATATAAAGCGCACAGGTTCGACATCCGCCTGGATTGGGCCAAGAGCGATCGGCAACATCTCTTCACTCGCTTTTCCTATGACAAATTAGTCTTCTCCCAAGCCAACGTCTTTCCCAGCGGATGGGATCCAAACTATGCGGAGAATATTACCAACGGACGCAATGTCCTCGTAGCCGACGACCTGACGCTGAACTCCAGCACCGTGATGAATTTGCGCTACTCCTTCACCCGGCATTATGAAAATCAGGGAAACCCAGGGTACCTTAACACCAATATTACGAGTCTGGGCTTTCCGGCGTCACTGGCTGCGCAGCAGATATTCAAGCAGCTACCTTTCATCGTATTTGGCGATGTTGGGGGCGGAGTCGGCGGCACGGCCGACTATAACAACTTCGTTTATGCCAGCGAAAACAGCGATGTCAATGCCGCCGTCACCAAGATTTACGGCAAGCATTCGATCTCGTTCGGCTTCGAGTGGATGAAGCGCTATCTCAATGTCGGCCAGCCCCCTGCGCCAGCGGGCGCATACGAGTTTGATACCACCGCCACGGATCAGTCCAACGCCAGCGGCGTCGGCGGTAGTGATTTCGCCTCTACCCTCGTGGGCATGGCAGCCGACCCGAACGGCGCGAACGCTGAAGACGATTACTACCCCAATTTCACCAAGGACGTATTCGGCGCCGAATCGAACCCTTACTACGCCGCATTCGTGGAAGACACTTTTCACCCCACTCCCAAACTGACGCTTACTGCCGGGCTGCGCTGGGATATATTCGGCGGACGCAACGAGCGTTTTAACCGCCAGGAATATTTCGAGCCCAATGCCACCAACACCGTCAATGGCGATTCCTATACGGGCGCCGAAGTTTACGTCAACGGAAGTAATCGGTCGCCGTTCCGCGCCAACTTGCATGACTTTGGTCCGCGTCTCGCTTTCGCGTGGCAGCCCGTTACTCACCTGGTGGTCCGCGGAGGCGCAGGCTTCTACTATGGCCCGAGCACGCATAACGTCGGCGCCGCTACCATGAATACCGACGGATTTTCCTCGTCAACCACGTGGCAGGGCACCTGCTACAACTCCGACGGGAATACGGTCTTCAACGGAACCTCCTGCGGGGTGAATACGGGCAGTGCAACCGACGTTTTCAACGGCGCCTACTCCCTCAGCAATCCTTTCCCCACTGCGCCGGGCACGCCCACTGGAATTGTGCCGGTGTTCGCCACCCCGCCTCCCGGTCTGGCCAATAATCTGGGGACAACCATACACACGGTGCTGCGCTCTCAGCCCGAGCCAACCATCTATAACTTTAATTTCGCTCTGGAGTATGAGCTACCGCGTCAGGTAGTGGTGACGGTTGGCTATGTGGGCAGCCGGGGCCTTTACCTGCCGTTCGGGGGGGTCGACTTGAATCAGCCCAACTTAGGCACTATCGCGAAATACGGCGCTGGGTTATGTATCGACAATGACCCGTCCTGCAGCACGACACCGAATCCCTACGCTGCACTGCCGGGCGCGTTTAACGGAGCAGCGACGGTTCCGCTGTGGTTCGCATTGCAAAAATACCCCCAATTTGGCGACGGAGCATTTGGTGCGGGCAATGGCGTCAACCTGAGTGGCAATCCCCAGGGCGACTCGGAATACAGCTCTTTACAAACCAAGGTGCAGAAGAGGCTCACCAGCCACTTCACAACGCTCGCTACGTTTACCTGGGGAAAGATCATGACCGACGATGGCAACCCTCCTCTGGGCTTCGTCGGTAGTCATAATGGCGAAGCTCAGGATTGGCAAAATCTGAGCTACGAACACTCCATCAGCCCGCAGGACGTGAAATATCAGTTCACCGGGGAAGTCTCTTATGACTTGCCCGTGGGCGCGGACAGGGCCATCAACCTGCACGGCGTCGGTAATGCCATTGTGGGAGGCTGGACGGTAAATGCCATCGGGTATCTCAGCACGGGAGTTCCTATCGCATCGCCGCTTTCGGGAGTGAACCCGTCATACTTCGCTCAGCGTGCCGACCTGACATGCGATCCCAGCAAGGGCGCTCCGCACACCGTCGCGGTATGGTTTACTGACACTTGCTTCCCGCTCCCCGGCACCGAGGCAACCGGCAATCCCAATGATGCTAATCCGTTGGTTCCTGGAACCGCCCCGGCCTATCTGGATAACGTTCGCACAAGAGGCGCGCGCGACCTGGACCTCTCTCTTTTCAAGACGTACCAAATCGGAGAAACCAAAGCGCTCCGCTTTGACGTTTCTTCTTACAACATCACCAACACGCCGCAATACGGATACCCGAGCGTGCCCAACATCGTTGGCGCGACGCAGCAGAGTCTTCCATTCGGCCTGATCACAAACACCATCAACACCCCGCGGCAGTTCCAGTTCGGAGCCAGATTTACATTCTGATTCGGCCCTCAAACTGATGGCAGCTTCCAACAAAAATCCCGGCCAGCACGGCCGGGATTTTTGTTCTTGGTCTTTGTCTACTTATGGCGACGAGCTTAGCCTTTAAGTCCGGAACCCGCGTTACTGCCCCTTGTTCACCGTCGCCTGATACATGGCTTCCAGCAAGTCCTGGCTTTGCCCGTCATAGTCCGCATCGAGCGACCACATGAAGGTCCCGCCAAGGCCCAGGTTCCAGTCGGAATAGGAGACCCGAATATAGGTCGAGACGGCATCATCGTAGGTGATGAAACCATCCGCCCCATCTTTTCTTAGCATGTAGGGGACGAGCGCAATCGGGTCATAGATCGTCTCCCAGCCCTGCTTGTTAATATGATTCTTCATGAATGGCGCGTAATTCTCGCTCCAAACTGTTCCGTTGCAGTCTCCGTCCTTGTCCGTCAACGAATTCGGGCACACTCCGAATTCCTCATTGATGTTGCTGTAGACGTAGCCGTAAAACGGCGTTCCCATATTCAGTTGCGCGGGTGGGACATCCCTGAGAAATATCTCTGCCGCCCCATGGTCGCTGCCGCCGGGTTGGCACTCCCAGGGTTGAGGATCGTGCCAGTTCCAGAAGATCGGCGAATTGAGCTGGCCATCATCGGTCCAGGGTCCGGCGCAGTCGTACATCATGATGTTGAAATAGCTGATGGATTTTTGCAGTTGGGTGAGGTCGTAACCGTATCCGCCCCACGGCGCCGCATCGATGGAAAGAACATAGTCAGGATTGGTTTCGCGGAGCCCCGCCATGAGCTCGACGAAAAAGTCACGATCCCCCTGGGTTGCCGGATACTCCCAATCCATGTCAAAGCCATCATAGCCGTACTTAGCGGCGAAGGTTGTGAGGTTATCGATCAGCGTGAAAAGAGTTCCTTCGGCTTCAACCCCGGGAAAGTCGCCGCCGATGAGCAGAAGAACCTTAACCCCGGCCGCATGCGCCCTGGTGATCAGTTCGGGCTCAAGAAAGCCCGCGGGAACGGAAAGGCTTCCATCTGCGTTGAAACCTACTCCGTCATGGTTGATATGGGTCAACTTCTTATATGGGATCTGTGCCGCGCTATAAGGAGGAGTCTGAGTACGGCTCCAATAACCGTAGTCGCCCACCAAACGCTTGGGCAGGGGTTGTGCCCCAGTGGAATCCTGCGCATAGGAGGGCAGAGATTGAACTGCGCAGGTCAGAATGGCAAGCGAAAGCAAACAAACCGGGAAATGCGAACGAAATTTCATGGATTTTTGTCCTCTGGGAGAAAAGGGCGCTTGGGGGAGGGCCGGACCGAACCCGCATCATCGCACCAATGGCACGAATTCGAGCATTCTACTACCGATTCAGAGCGAATCGCAGTCTAAATTTGCCAAACCGAAAGAAAAAGAAAGTGCGAAGTCCCGCGCTGATTTCAGTTAGCTACAAAAGTTGATGCTGGAAGGCGGTCACGAATACGGAAAGAGCGATCGACTGCACACTAAGATGGTGCAACATTAAGATGGTGCAACATTAAGATGGTGCAACATTTTGCACTGCGTATAGCGCTCAGCCCACTTCTACTTGCTGCGGTACCCCAACAGCTTGCAGCGCGCGCTCCAGATCCGCGATCAAGTCCCCGGCATTCTCGATTCCCACCGAAAGCCGGATCATTTGCTCGGTAACGCCCATCTTGCGCCGCTCTTCCGGCGCGACCATAAGATGCGAGGTAAGCACTGGAATCGACACCAGCGACTCCACCCCGCCCAAGCTCGGGGCAAGCGTAAACAGCCGCATCGCCTCGGTCACCCGGCGAGCGTCGTCACCGGATCCTTCCACTTCAAACGTCACCATCCCGCCACCGCCGCTCATTTGTTCGCGGGCCAATCCATACTGAGAATGATTCTTCAGGAACGGATAATGCACGCTTCGCACCTTGGCATGTTCCGCCAGAAATTCCGCGACGTGCCGTGCATTTTCATTCTGCCGGGCTACTCGAACCGCCAGCGTCTTCAGCCCACGCAGCAGCAGCCACGAAGCATGTGGGTCCATGCAATTTCCCAGCGTCGTCCGCGTCTGAAGAATTTGGTCGATCAAATCCTGCCGTCCTCCGACCACTCCGCAAATCAAATCGGTGTGCCCAGCCAGATATTTGGTTCCGGAGTGCATGATCAAGTCGATGCCGGACTCCGCCGGCCGCTGGTTGATTGGCGTGCCGAAGGTTGAATCGATCATGCTGATCAACTTGTGTTCCCGCGCGATCTCAGCCACTTTCTTGAAGTCCACCACCCGCAGCGCAGGATTCGTAGGGGATTCCACATAAAGCAGTCGGGTGTTAGGGCGGATCGCACGGGCGTGCTGGTCGTAATCCGTGGTGTCGACAAAGGTGGTTGCGATGCCCATCTTCGGCAGCCACTGCGAAAGAAACTTATTTACCCCGCCATAGATGTCGCGCTGCGCCACAATATGATCGCCGCCTTTGAGCAGGGCCATCAGCGTGGTCGTAACCGCACCCATGCCGGAGGCAAACGTCAGCGCGGCATCCACGCCTTCCAGCGCGGCAACTGTCCTCTCCGCGGCAGTATTCGTGGGATTACCGTACCGGGTGTAATAGTGGTCGCTTCCCGTTGTCCGCAGCTGCTCCTCATTGTCGGTGACCTCAAAAGTTGAAGTCTGGTAGATCGGAGTGGCAAGCGGGCCGTTTTTCTTAATCAAGCTCACTCCATCACGGTTCGAGCCGCCGCGCACCGCCGCCGTTTCCCGATGTTCGGACTGTTTTTCCATGCGAGCCTCGCTGCTCATAGATTACTGGTTAAAGGTTACTGGCGGCGAACAATCTCCAGCAAGTGCGGGACTCGCTTCGCACCATTTATAATGCGAGCTCCATCTATAATCTTTCATTCATGAATCTTGGCCTGAACGATCGTGTCGCCTTGGTTGCCGCCTCCAGTCAGGGGATTGGACGCGCCACGGCAGAAGCTTTTGCGGCGGAAGGCTGCCGTGTCGCCATGTGTGCCCGCAATCCGGAAGCTCTGCAAGCCGCCGCGGACAAAGTCCGGGCGCAGTATAAAGTGGACGTGCTCGCTGAGCCCTTCGACGTCACCGATGCGACGGCTGTCGCAAGCTTCGTCGCCGCCGTCGCGCGCAAGTTCGGCGCTGTCGATATTTGCGTCACCAACGCCGGGGGCCCGCCCGCCAAAGGATTTCTCGCCGCCAGCCTCGATGAATGGCAGCGCGCCATCGATCTGAACTTCCTCAGCACGGTTTATTTTGCCCGCGAAGTCATTCCCCACATGCAGCGAAAAAAATGGGGACGCATCATCACTCTGACTTCCATCACCACCAAGCAGCCCGTCGCCGATCTGGTGCTTTCGAATGCCGTACGCGCAGCCGTAGTCGGCCTGGTGAAAAGCCTGGCAAATGAGTTTGGTAAAGACGGAATTTTGGTAAACAATGTCGGCCCCGGTTTTACGGCCACGGACCGCCTGAAAGAACTCGCGGCTGCACGATCCTCCGCATCGGGAAAAACCGAGCAGGACATTTTCGATGGCTGGGCGGCCGATGCTCCGCTCAAGCGGCTCGGCGAACCGCGCGAGGTGGCGGAAGCGATCGTCTGGCTTGCGTCAGAGCGCGCCTCCTACATCACCGGCCAGACCATTCTGGTGGATGGCGGCATGTATAAAGGTTTATAGACTTTCGGAGAGTAAATGCGATCCATAGCGTCCCGTATGTCGGTTATGAGTGGCGAAGGAGCTTTGGCCGTCTTCGCTCACGCCAAGGAACTCGAAAGCCAAGGCCGTTCCATTATTCATCTCGAACTTGGAGAGCCAGATTTTCATCCTGGCGCTTCCGTGATCGAGTCTGCCGCCAAGGCACTCGCCGACGGCAAAGACCGCTACTGCCCGGTTATCGGAGTTCCCGCGCTGCGCGATGAAATCGCCGCATATCTGCAGCGCACCCGCAAAATCGAAGTTTCCCCAGTCAACATCGTGATCGCGCCCGGCTGCAAAGCCGCCCTGTTCTTCGCCATGATGTCGCTGCTCGAACCCGGCGACGAAGTTCTCTATCCCGATCCCGGTTTCCCCGGGTATCCCTCGATCACCCTCGGCCTGGGCGCGGTGCCAGTTCCTTTCGAACTTTCCTCCCGCAATCGTTTCCAGCCTGATCTTTCGGAAATCGAAACGAAGATCACTCGCCGCACGCGCATGCTCATCACCAACTCTCCCGGCAATCCCACGGGCACGGTATATACGGACGCCGTTCAGCGCGGTCTCGCGAAGCTTGCTGTGAAGCATGACCTGTGGGTTTTATCCGACGAGATTTATGCGCGCATCAATTACGGCGGCGAATATCTTTCCATGCTCAGATATCCCGGCATGGAAGAGCGAACCCTGATCATCGACGGCTTCTCCAAGAGCTTTGCCATGACCGGATGGCGCCTCGGCTATACGGTTGCCCCGCCGGATGTGGTATCCGCACTCGCTATGATGGCCGTCAACAGTTACACCTGCGTTGCCGAGTTCACCCAGTATGCCGCCATCGATGCCTTGCGCGACCGCGAAGAAAACACTCCGCGCATGGTTGCCGAGTTTGCCCGGCGTCGTGAGCAGTTTGTTCGTGACCTGAATCAGATTCCGGGATTTCGCTGCCAGCCTCCCGAAGGAGCGTTCTACGCGTGGGTCGATATTCGCGGAACCGGCGCCAGCGCCGAAGAAATATGCCGGATTCTCCTCGATGAAGCCGGCGTGGCCGCCATCCCCGGAGCCGCTTTCGGTCCGTCGGGCAAGGATTTCGTGCGCTTCTCCTTTGCTTCCTCTGTCGCCAATCTGCGCGAAGCGGCAAGCCGCATCATGAAGGTCTCCGCAGCCTGGCAGCGAAGCCTGGTGGAGAAATAGCAGCTTCGTCTCACGAGCGTGCTGTCCGTGCTCAAGTTTTTGAAGTAGCTCTTGCCTTTGGGTGGCGCAGCGCTTCAGCACTGCGATAATGTCGCTTCGTTATCTGGGGCTTTAGCCCCTGAGGTCCTATGAGATTTGAACATCACGCATTCCGGGTTTTGTTGTTGTCTCTCGTCTCTATGTCACCAATCTTTGCTGCCGCCCAAGCCCGTCCCTTCCCCGGTCCGGACGTGCAACAAATTTATCAGCGCCTTCTGCCACAGATCGAAAAGATTCCGGCCTTCGACCATCACGCCCACCCCGGCTTCTCCGACGATCCCGATGTCGATGCCATGGCCGCTCCGCCCGAATTCAGTGAAGCCGTTCGCACCCGCGACGATAATCCCGAACTTATCGCTGCGGCGAAAGCTCTCTTCGGCTATCCCTATGCCGATCTCTCGCCGGACCACGCCAGGTGGCTGGTCGCGAAGAAAGCAGAGCTAAGAAAGCAATATCCCGGCACCGCTTACTTCGACATGATTCTCGACAAGATCAACACCGAGAGCTCGGCGGCAAACCGGGCCATGATGCCGGACTATCTCGACGCCAAGCGTTTCCCCTGGGTCTTCTTCGTCGATTCGTTTATGTGGCCGTTCAACAATCAGCGTGAGACCGCGCGCAATTCCGACGAGGGAGTTTACATTCCGCTGCAAGAAAAAATGCTGCACCGCTGGATGCAGCAGGAAAACGTTACGAAGCTCCCCGCCGACTTCGACGGCTACCTGAAATTCATCAGCCAGGTGCTGGAAGACAATCGCAACAGGGGCGGCATCGCCATCAAGTTCGAAGTCGCATATTTCAGACCAACTACCTTCGGCGATCCCACCCACGATCAAGCCGCGGATCTTTACGCACGCTACGTCAGCGGCGGCATTCCCAGCGAGGCGGACTACCGCACCTTTCAAGACTACATTTTCCGCTACCTCATTACGGAAGGTGGACGCCTGCATCTTCCCGTGCACATACATTCGGCCGTCGGGATCGGCGATTACTTTAATCTTTCGCAAAGCAACATCATGAATTTTGAAAGCGTGCTACGCGATCCGCGCTATCGCAGTACAACCTTCGTCATGCTCCATGGCGGCTACCCGCTGGAGCGCGAGGCCATATGGCTCACAGCTGCAAAGAATGTATACCTGGATTCCTCCTTCGAAGAACTTGCGCAGTATCCGTCCGCGTTCAAAGATGTCCTGAAAATGTGGCTGGAAACTTTCCCCGATAAGATCACTTTCGGCACGGACGCTTTCCCTTACAATGAAGTGCTGGGCGCGGAAGAAAGCTACTGGCTGGGTGCGATGTCGGCGCGAACCGCTCTGGCCGCGGCTCTGGCCGAGATGATCTCCGAGAACGAAATCACCGAAGCCCGCGCGCTGGAATTGGCTCATGCATATCTGCACGACACTGCCGTAAAGTTATACGAAGGCCGGGTGCACTAAAACATGGCGAAACAAGCAAAAAATAAGAAGTCAGGCGCTGGCAAAAAGACAGCCAGCAAAGCAAAGACGGTAAAAGCTCGTCCAAGCAAGAAACGCGTCGCCGCCAAGACATCGGCCGCCGCGGCCGTGAAGGTTTCCCTTCAGTACATCCCGTGGCACACCCTTCCTCTGGAAGAGCTGAACCCGCTCTTGCAGCGGCAATTTGTGGTCGGTCAGGACATAATGCTGGCCCGAGTTTTGCTGAAAAAAGGCTGCATCGTTCCCGAGCACAGCCATCACAACGAGCAAGTCACCTACATTCTGGATGGCGTGCTGAAATTCTGGATCGACGGCAAAGAGATCGTGGTTCATGCCGGAGAAGTGCTCTGCATTCCAGCCCACATGCGCCACAAAGCCGAGGCCCTCGAAGATACGGTTGACCTCGACGTCTTCACCCCTCCCCGCGCCGATTGGATCAACCGCACCGATCAATATCTCCGGGATGAGAAGTAATCGGCCCCATGCCTCTTCCTACCACGCCGGATCTGGCTTCAAAGAAAGATGCATCGCAGTCGGCCGCCGCGAACGCAGCTTTTGCATTTCGCTGTATTGGTTGCGATGCACTGGCGCCGACAGCCGGTCAGAATTTCCGCTGCGAACACTGCGGAAACTTACTTGAGATTACCAGTCCCCCCTGGACCGCATCTTCCGTGAGCGCCGATGCTTTGAAATCCACCTGGCGCGCTCGGCGCTCTTCGAATGAAGCACTCGACCTCAGCGGCGTGTGGCGCTATCGCGAACTCCTGCCGAATCCCGAGTCAGCGCACCATGTCGTGACTCTGCGCGAAGGCAACACTCCTCTCTACGAATTGCCGCGATGTGCGCTCCTCACCGGCGTCCCGCGTCTCTACGCCAAGCATCAAGGCCTGAATCCAACCGGATCGTTCAAAGATACGGGCATGACCGTGGCCGCAACTTTCGCGCGCCAGGCTGGATGCAACTGGGTAGCCTGCGCCTCCACCGGCAACACTTCCGCATCCATGGCAGCTTATGCCGCACGCGCCGGAATACGCAGCCTGGTGCTGGTTCCCGAGGGAAAAATTTCCTGGAGCAAACTTTCGCAAGCCCTGGATTACGGGGCTCTCACCTGCCAGCTACGCACTGATTTCGATGGCTGCCTGCAATTGCTGCAGCAACTGGTGAAGCAGGCTCCCGTCTATCAACTGAATTCGATTAATCCGTTCCGTCTGGAAGGCCAGAAAACGCAAGCCATCGAACTGCTCGAACAATTTGACTGGCAGCCTCCCGACCACATCATCGTCCCCGGAGGCAATCTCGGCAACAGTTCGGCCATCGGCAAAGCTCTGCTCGAGATGCGGGACATGGGCTTGATTTCAAGCCTTCCAAAGCTCTCCGTAATTCAGGCCGAAGGCGCGAATGCCCTGGTACGTACACTGCGCGAAACCGACGGCAAGCGTCTGATCAAAGTCCAGCCCGAGACGCGCGCCACCGCCATCCGCATTGGCAATCCCGCCTCGTGGGAAAAAGCCGTGAAGGTGATTCGCGCCACCGGCGGCGCTTGCGAAGAAGTAAGCGAACTCGAAATCGCGCAAGCCAAAGCCGAGATCGGCGGCGAAGGCGTTGGATGCGAACCCGCCTCCGCGGTCACGCTTGCGGGATTAAAAAAATTGGTGAAGCAAGGCTTTGTGAAGCCCGAAGAGAGCGTGGTTCTGGTGCTCACCGGAAACCTGCTGAAAGATCCAGATTTCACCATGGAATTCCATAAAGACGAGTTTCACAAAGGCGAGCTTCCGTCCGAAAAACCCAATACCCCGCAAGCCGCCGCTCTCGCGAAGTTGCGCCATCCGCCTATTGTTCTGGATGCCTCGCTGGACGCCGTAATCCGAACCCTGGAACAGGCAGAAAAAATCTGATACAACGCAAGCTCATGCCAAGCAAGCTCATGCCAGGAAAGAAAAGCTCTCCGCCCGCACCCCTGCATCTGGCGCTTCCCGCGACCTCAGCCAATCTGGGTCCGGCGTTTGACGCGGCGGCCCTGGCCATGAATCTTTATATTGAGATCGACGCCCGGCCTTCATCCAGTTTCGCGATTCAAGCCAGCGGCCGCGATTCCGCGATATGCAGCAATCTTGAAAATCACCTCATTCTGAACACCTATCGCGAAGTGCTGCAACAACAGAGTGCGGAGGTGCTACCGCTCTCCCTGCGCATCCGAAACAACATTCCCATTGGCAAAGGCTGCGGATCATCCGCCGCGGCGCGCCTCGCCGGCATCGCCCTTGCCAACTATTTCGGCAAACTGCGCTGGAAGGATTCCGAAATCATTGCCGAGGCATCCCGCCGCGAGCACCATTCTGATAATGTCTCCGCGTGCTGGCTGGGCGGCCTCACCGTGGCCCGCATGTCCGGCAAAACCGGTGCACAAGTCGTCTGCCTCAAGCCGAAAGGAAAGTGGCCTCTGCTGCTCGCCGTGCCTGATCAAGTACTGCCCACCGAACAAGCCCGCCGCGTCCTTCCCGCTCAATACTCACGCGCTGACGCCGTGGCCAATGTTCAAAACTCGATGTTATTGCTCGTGGCGTTTCTGCAAGGCCGTCACGACTTGCTGGCTCCCGCGCTCGAAGACCATATCCACCAGCCGTATCGCGCCCAACTCTGTCCCCTGCTGCCATCCCTCCAGCAATTGACCGGCAGGTGCGGGATTCTTGGAGTGGCACTCAGTGGCGCCGGTCCGTCTGTCCTGATGTTTCTCCATCCCACGTCTTCATTTCAACAAACCAAAAAGTCCATCTCCGCTCACCTCGCCGGGGCAGGCCTGCGTGCCGAACTGATTGCTACCTCGGTTGCCTCCGGCGCGGTTCTCCGTTTGGAAAATACGAAAAGGCCACGCTCGTAAGAGCGAAGCCTTTTTTGTTTCGGCCTTATTTCAATGACTGTTCTGCGATAGGTTTCGCGCGTCTCGGCTTTGCGGTGAGTGCTGAATCTGCTCTTCGATCCGGCTCAGGAATTTCGGAGCATAATTCTTCATGGCGTGCTCAATGCCAGGCCCAAACTCGTGCCAAAGATTCGTCCCCGCGTCGCTACCCACCGAAGAACCGAAATCGCCCGCAGGGTCGGTAGGGGAACGCCGCCAGTAGGGCTTCGCGGCACTATCGGCAGCCACCGAAGTCAGGGTCCGCAGCAGATACGCGGTGTTCAGCCGGCTTCTTCCGGATTGGTCTCTCATTAAAATGGTTTGCGATGCCGCGCGCGTGGCGCGTCCGAGAAGTCCGTCGTCATTCGACGCCGAGCCGATAGCCAGCCGCTTACCCCCTGCCGGATAAAACAGCCGGCGCACGCGATTGTTCTCTTCCTGGATTTGGTCAGAAGTAGGGAGGTCGAAAAGTTTTACCAGCGAGGCATTTCTTTCCCGAACGATCGAAGCCGCGGAATCGAATCCCGACCATTTTTCCGCCTGCGCTGCAATTTGTGGCAAAGGCACGTCGGGAAGGGATTTGCTTGCGCTCTGGCACACTGCCGGGCAAATCGCGGTCAACACTACCAACCCAATTCCCAAGAAACTCTTTGCCACGATCCACCTCGACCAAGCAAAGATGGGCAAAATATGCCCATTCCGACCTGCCACTTACCCTCTCCCGCACTTGGCCTGCCAAGCCGTCCAAACCCAGATGCAGAGTGTTAGGTGACAAAACTCAGCCTATGGTTGTGCGATTCTCGCGCCCTGTGCAAACTTCCGCCTAGATTCGGCAAAGCTTTACACCCCTATTTTATAAGCGTGTGAATCGCAGCGCCGAAGGCGCTGCGCCACCCCAAAAGCGCGCCCGTACGAACTTCGGGGCGGGTGGCCCAGCTTTGACGATGTCTGTCTGCACCATCCCCACAGAGGGTGCCCCATCCTTGCGTTTTTTGCAAGGGTGGGAGGCGATGCTGCGCGGTGCCATTTGAGTCCCTGCGGCCTGCGTGACCTAAACCACTTGGCCGCCGGCTTATGTTCTCGCGCCCGAAGCGGCGGGCTTGCGGGCCGGGATTGACGCCGCTGACTTCCTGAAATGCGTAGCTAAGAGCGAGTCCGTGTCTTCCAGCCCGATAAAACCCTGACGCCCAATCCGCCGCCATATTCCATACACCGCTACGAGAGCGAGACCGGAATAGATTCCAAGAACCCCAAGTAACGCAAGCATAAATCAGCCCCTCCCGAAAGAGTGCAGCGTCCCTACCAGCCCCTAGTCTGCAACATCTGCGCCTCATCCAATCCCGCCACAGCCAGCCCTTTCATCGCACCCTGCAAATCTTCGCTGACTTCAAGTAATACTTTAGGGTCGTTGAAATGCGTAGCGGCTTGGACGATGGCTCTCGCGCGTTTGGCGGCTTCTTCGGGGTCGGCGAAGGTGGTGCTGTCTTTCATGAAGATGCCGGAGCCTACGAAGACGGCTTCGGCGCCGAGTTGCATGACCAGGCTGGCGTCGGCGGGGGTGGCGATGCCTCCGGCAGAGAAATTAGGCACGGGCAGCTTCCCTGCTTTCGCGACCATCTTTACCAGTTCGTAGGGTGCGCCGTGCTCTTTGGCTTTGGCGTAGAGTTCTTCTTCGCCGAGGACGGTGAGGATGCGCATCTCCTGCACGATCTGGCGGATGTGTTTGACGGCGTGGACTACGTCGCCGGTGCCGGCTTCGCCTTTGGTGCGAATCATTGCGGCGCCTTCGGCGATGCGGCGCAGAGCTTCTCCGAGATTGCGCGCGCCGCAGACGAATGGAACGTTGAACGCATGCTTATCGACATGGTGGGCTTCGTCGGCGGGAGTGAGCACTTCGGATTCGTCGATGTAGTCGACGCCAAGCTCCTGCAAAATCTGCGCTTCGGCAAAATGTCCGATGCGGCACTTGGCCATGACTGGGATCGACACAGTGGCCATGATCTCGCGAATCTTCTTGGGCGAGGCCATGCGGGCCACGCCGCCTTCGGCGCGGATCTGCGCGGGCACGCGCTCGAGCGCCATGACGGCGACGGCTCCAGCTTTTTCGGCGATCGCGGCCTGCTCGGCGGTGGTCACGTCCATAATTACTCCGCCTTTGAGCATTTCGGCGAGGCCGGTTTTGAGGCGAAGGCTGGTGGAGTTGCCGTTGTTCTGCGAGCTGCCATTGTTTTGAGACATAGGTTTTCTCTTTTCTGCGGACGCTTCAGCTATTGGATATCTTACAGCCGGGCGGCGATTCGCGGTACCCCTAAGGCTGCGGTGCAACGAATGCAGGCTGCTAAGTTAGAATGTCGTCCAACAGATATCCGCCGGCAATTTGCGAGGTGATGGTGAAACTCCGTTGCTCCTACCTGCACACAATTCTGCCAGCCGCAATTCCCGCGGCCGCTATCATTTCGGTCGTCATGGCCGCCGGAATTTGGACCTCGCCCGCGCTCGCACAGGGCACGCTTAAGACAATCAACGATCCGAAAGGCGGCAAGATCGTTTACGGCCCGGTGGAAGGCCAGACCACCACGGCGGGAGCGATGGGTGCGATCCTGCGCAACCTTCACAACCAGTACGACGACAAGCCCCAGGTGGGGCGCGTGTTTCGGGTCAAGGGAACCAATTCCGACGCGGTGTTTTTTACGCTGGTGAAACGAAAGCAAAATAACCAACAGATTGCAGGATTGGTGATTGCGGCTCACGCGGGCGCGAATCGCGTAGAAGCCGCGTTGCTCTCCGATGATGTGGCGCGATTCGGCTCGAGCGTGAACCCGATGATGAAAACGCTGTTTGGCGTATGGCACCCGGGCGGGAGCACCCAAACATCCTCGGGCACAACATTTGCAGCCGGCGCCTCGCTCAAACGCTACAGCCTGAAAGACAATTCTGCGTCGGTTTCACTGCCGGAAGGTTGGCAGGTGAGTCCGGCGAGCGGAGGCGGCACGATCATTGCGACCGGACCGAACGGCGAAGCGGCGAGCCTGGGTTTTCCTCTTGGCGCCATGAATTCAAATGATCCGCGGGTGCAGAAGACGATGCAGTTTGCCCAGGGAGCGGGACGCAATACTTCCTACGCGCGAGCTCTTTATTATCCCTATGGCGGCGATCTGGGCAGGACGATGGTGGATTTGATCAACCTCTCCCGCCAGAAAAAGGGACTGACATCTATCAGCGCAAAAATAGACAATGAGAGTTCTTTCCCGTCATCACGGTCACGTTGCGCGCACCTGACCGGACACGTAGATCTGCAGGACGGCAAGGGTAACCGCGAGTTGAATGCGATATTTTGCGTGGGGCCGCTTTCGCGCATGGGGCAATACTCAGCTACGCTTTTTGCCATCAGCGTCCCGGTGGGGGTTGCGGACAAGGAACGGGCGACGATGGGCGCAATGCTGGCAAGCTTTACTACGAACATGGCAGTGGTGAATGCAGAGGCCAGCGCCATTGCCGCGCCGGAGATCGAACACATCCACGAAATCGGGCGGCAGGCCGCGCAACAGGCGGAACAGGCGCATGCCGCCAATGACGCCCATAATCGTAGTGTGGAGAAGCGCTGGGACGAACAAGATAAAAGTAATGAAGCATTCAGCAATTATCTGCTCGACCAGACGGTCATTCTCGACAATGAGCACAACGCACACGGTACGGTGTGGAACCAGACTGCCGATGCTCTGGTCAAAAGCGATCCCAACCGGTTTGAGTATGTGAATACTCCGAATTACTGGAAGGGGATTGATTATTAAGAGGCGCAGGCTATCCAAGTTCCGCTAGAAGAACTTCGCAGGCTAAACAGCCATGATCACCGCTCCACATATTTTGCGAACAAGGGGGACGCTCCGTTTTATCTCTGGAAGAAAAGAAGCAGGGCGACGCCAACAGCAATGAAACTCCATAGACTGATGGCGACGATACGTTCGATCCGGCTGACCTTCGGGGAACGCTTTGGAGTGTTCTTGGAACTTCGATAGACACCGTAGATTCTGAGCCCGAGCAGGAGAGCCACTAGAATTCCAGCGGGGATACGAACTGCATTCGGCGCCTCCCACCAAATTTGTTTTTCGTTGAGCATCGGCCAGAAGACGCCGATTATATATGCTGTCAGCGGAAGTCCCCTTCGGGGACGATTTGGTTCCCTTCTTGCTTGCTGACCCAGGACTTAACGTCCTGGGCTATTATCTGTCGCCCCTACGGGGCTGATTTCAGTGCTAACGTTCCACATATTTGGCGAACATTTTTTCGGGATCGATGGCGATGAAGATGCCGCGGCTGCGGGCCAGGACTTCGTCTTTTTCGTTGAGGATTTCTGCGCTGTTGATGTGCTGGCGTCCGTAGACGCTGACTTCGCGGCCTTCGACGCGGAGGGGTTTGTGCAGCGGGACGGGCTTGAGATATTCGACGGTCATCTCGCGAGTCAGGGCAACGACGTGGTGCAACTTGTTCACCTTGCCCATGGCATCGTCGAGGATGGCGGCGATGACGCCGCCGTGGCAGTGGCCGGGCGGTCCTGTGTAGCGCTTGCTGAGGCGGAAGCGGCAGACGAAGGTTTGGCGGGCTTCGTCGAGGATGAACTTGAGGCGCATGCCGTCAGGGTTGTTCTGACCGCAAACGAAGCAGTTATTTTTTTGCAGCTTCAGGTAACGGGTGTCATGGCCTTGGGGTTCGGGCTTGCGGGGCATGGAGGGATTTTACGTGATTCCCGGATTTCGGGCCCGCGTGCCGTGCGCGAAAAGCAAGTTGGTCCTTTTGCTCGGAATGACAGAATGTTTTCCTTATGTTTTCCTTTGTTCGTAGCATTTCTTCTGTTTGTAGTATTTCTGCGCCGCTGATTTTCTCCTTGGTCCATCGAATTTTCTTCTGGAAGTCACTTGCTCTTTTGCTGGCTGGGTATGGTACACTCGCCGCCGACTGATGCTTTCGCTGTAAGGCGAAGGCAATAGCCGTGGGGAGATCGTCCGCGTCGCTTCTTTTTAGGAGGACTGGGGAATGGGCCTCGCGTTAATGGCGTTGATCTGGCTGATCACGTTAGCCAGCACGTACTTCTTCGTAGCCAAAACCTGGTGGCTGCCGGTCGGGGCGGCCGAAGCCGCACACTTCATCGACGGACAATTGGCGCTGACATTTGTGCTGATGGGAATCATATTCCTGGCGGCGCAACTTTCCCTGGGGTATCTCGTGTGGCGATACCGGCAACAACCTTGCTCTCCGCCGGTGAAATATTCGCACGGCAATACAAAACTGGAAATTGTTTGGACCGTGCTTACCACGGTACTCTTCGTCGGACTCAATCTGATGGGCAGCCGGGTGTGGGCGAGCCAGCGCTTTGACCAGGCGGGACCGGGCGCGGTGCAGGTGGAAGTAACCGGGATGCAATTTGCCTGGTACTTCCGCTATCCGGGGCCGGATGGAAAATATGGGGCGACGAGCCCGAAGCTGATGGATCCCTCGGCGGGCGGCGAGGCGGCGGTGGGGCTGAATACTTCTGACCCCGCGGCGAAGGATGACGTGGTTACAGGCACGATGTTTTTGCCGGTCAACCGCGAGGTGGATATCAGCTTGCGCGCGGTGGATGTCATCCATAGTTTTTTTGTACCGTCGCTACGCTTCAAGCAGGATGCGGTGCCGGGACTGAATATTCACATGCACTTCACGCCGACGGCGGTTGGCGAATATGAAATCGCGTGCGCCGAACTGTGCGGGCTGGGACATTACAAGATGCACGGCATGGTGCATGTGGTGAGCCAGGAAGATTTCGACAAGTGGATAGCGGCACGGGAGGCGGAGAAACAGTAATGGCGACCTCGACTACGGTTCATGCGCACGCTGCTCCTCAGGGATTTATCCGGAAATATATTTTCAGCCTAGATCACAAAGTAATCGGCATTCAGTATTTTTTTCTGGCGCTCACGGCGGTGTGGGTGGGGATGTTTTTGTCGCTGCTGATGCGGCTGCATCTGGTGTGGCCGAATGCGGTGTTGCCGCTGGTGGGGGAGATCAAGCCGGAGACTTACCTTAGCCTGCTGACCATGCACGGGACGATCATGGTGTTCTTTGTGCTGACGACTGCGCCGCAGGGAGGGTTTGGGAATTATTTTCTTCCCATCCAGATTGGGGCGCCGGATATGGCGTTTCCGGTGCTGAACATGCTTTCATTCTGGACGACCTTTGTGGCGTTTGTGGTGATGATTTGCGCATTCTTTGTGACGGGCGGGGCGCCGCTGCATGGCTGGACGGGATATGCGCCGCTGAGTGCGCTGCCCTCGGCAGGGCCGGGTGAGGGTCTGGGCGCGGATTTGTGGATCACGAGCATTGCGATTTTTTGCATTGCCTCGTTGATGGGCGCGCTGAATTTTATTACGACCACGCTTGATATGCGGGCAAAGGGCATGACTATGATGCGCATGCCGCTGACAGTGTGGTCGTGGTTCATCACAGCGATTTTGGGATTGCTGGCCTTTGGTGTATTGCTCTCGGCCGGGATTTTGCTGCTGATGGATCGCAATGTGGGCACCAGTTTTTATGTTCCCCTGGTGGTGGTGAACGGGCAGATCATGGGGCACAGGGGCGGGTCTCCGTTGCTGTGGCAGCATCTGTTCTGGTTCTTCGGGCACCCGGAAGTTTACATCGCGATTTTGCCGGGGATGGGCGTGGCGTCGCAGGTTTTATCGACGTTCTCGCGCAAACCGATTTTTGGATATAAGGCGATGGTTTACGCGATGCTGGCGATTGGATTTTTGGGCTTCATGGTGTGGGGTCACCACATGTTCATGAGCGGCATGAGTCCATATTCGGCGTTTGCGTTTTCGATTTTGACCATGTGCATCGGAGTGCCTTCGGCGATCAAGACCTTTAATTGGCTGGGGACGATGTACAAGGGGCACATTCGATTTCAGACGCCGATGCTTTATGCCATTGGCTTTGTTTCGCTCTTCGTTTCCGGCGGATTGAGCGGGCCGTTTCTGGCGCAGCCCGTGCTGGATATTCAGTTGCACGATACTTATTTTGTAGTCGGGCATTTTCACCTGATCATGGGCGTGGCGGCGATTTTTGGAATGTTCGCCGCAACTTATTACTGGTTCCCGAAGATGTTTGGGCGGATGATGAATGAAACCTGGGGACGGGTCCACTTCTTTATCACGCTGGCAGGCACGTATGCGATCTTCATGCCGATGCATTATCTCGGGATCGCGGGCGGGACTCGGCGGTATTCGCAATATACGGAACTGGCCTATCTGCGGAAGTTGATGCCGATTCATCAGTTCATGACCTACGCGGCTGTCATCACGATCGCGGCGCAGTTTATTTTTGTGATCAATCTTTTCTGGAGCATGTTCAAGGGGCCAAAGGCGAGTGCCAATCCGTGGGAGGCGACGACGCTGGAGTGGACGACGACGACGCCTCCGCCGCACGACAACTTCGGGGGAAAGACGCCGGTGGTGAATCACGGGCCGTATGAGTACGGGGTTCCGGGAGCGGCGCGGGATTTCGTGATGCAGACCGATCCGGCAACGAGTTCGGTGCACTAAACATCTCAGTGAATCATGGCAACGTATAGTTCGAATGCTCCAGTAACCGGGTTGGGCCGAGGCGGGGATGTACCGATTCCGCCGCAGAGCGGCGATGGCGGCGGCGATAACTCGTCGGGTGCAGAGTTTCCGAATTACGGCGCGCGACTGCGGCGGGCGCGGCTGGGACTGATCTGCGGCATAGCGACGGTCAGCATGGTGTTTATTTCGCTGACCAGCGCATATGTGGTGCGGCAGGGATTGCCGACCTTCGATGGCGCAACGAACTCTTATGTTCGCGATTGGGGCCAGGTGCAATTGCCCTGGCTGTTGTTGGCGATTAATACCTTGTTGCTGCTGGCCAGCAGTTTGACGGTGGAATTCGCGCGGCGGGATATTACGCGGCGGGCGGCACTGGCCCCGCTGAAATCGATTCCGGGGATTGCGCTCGAGGACGGGAAAAGTTTCCCCTGGCTGGCGGTTACGATTCTGCTGGGGTGCGGATTCTTAGCCGGGCAGTTTATGGCTTGGAGCGAATTGAAGGCGCGCGGGTTTTTTATCAATACGAATCCCGACAGTTCGTTCGTTTATTTGCTGACGGCGGCGCATGCGGTGCACTTGGCGGGAGGGATGGTTGCGCTACTTTGGGCCGGGATCACTTCCCTGCTGCATCGGCCGGTTGAAGGAAGGCGCATTGTGGTGGATGTGACGGCCTGGTACTGGCATTTTATGGCGGTGCTTTGGATTTATGTGTTTGCGTTGCTGGGGTTCGCGAGATAGTGGGCGGTCGGCGTTCTACGATCAGGAAAAGTTACGGATATCCTTCGGCGGGCAACAAGCGCCCGCCTCGGATGACAATCGTGATGATGATTATCATCACAATGACAAGCTGAAAGGGGAGTTTCAGGGATGACTGAAGCTACGCTGCAGCATGATGCCGTGCACGGCTTGGCGGGCGAGTATGAAGCGCCGCTGTTTGGAGCGTACTCGAAAAAAGTAGGGATGTGGCTGTTTCTGGCCTCGGACTCGCTTACGTTCGGGGCTTTGCTGTTTGCCTTCAGTTACAACCGGATATCGAATCCGGCGTGGCCGACGCCATTCGGCAAAGAAAGCATCGCGAATGCCACGCTGATGACGGCGTGCCTGCTCTCCAGTTCGCTGACCATGGTGTTGGGAGTGCTGGCGGCGAAGCGCGGCGACAAGGGTTGGACGCGGAATTGGCTGCTCGCCACCATGGTGTTTGGAACGGCGTTCATTATCCTGCATGGACTGGAATGGACCCGGCTGATTGACCATGGCATGACGCCGTTTGGCAATCCTTGGGCGGCTGGGGTGCCGCAATTTGGGGGAACGTTCTTCACGCTCACCGGAATGCACATGCTGCATGTGACCATAGGCGTGATTTACTTGGGCGTGGTGGCGTTGGGGAAGAAATTTCTTCCTATTCTGGCGGCGTTGTGGATTGGGGGATATTTTCTAATTCCGGCGGGCAATGTTTTTCACTATGGAATCCATGCGCTGGGGATCGGGTTGATTGTCTCGGCGTTGATCTTGTTTTTGAAACCGAAAGAATACGACGCGCAGGATGTGGAAGTTTCCGGTTTGTACTGGCACTTTGTCGATTTGGTGTGGATGTTTATTATGCCGCTGGTTTATTTGATGTCGACGAAGATCTAGTGGGGCTGCGGCTGCGGCGGAACGAAGTTGACCGTCGTGGTAGAGATCCTTGGCGAGCGGCGCGCCCAGGATGCCAGCGTTCCGGGTGCTCAGGATGACATCGATTTAAATCGTCAAGGAGAATGCGATGCACGACGTGGCGATGCATGACGATAGCAAGGCGCAGTACTTATGGGTCTGGGGCGCGCTGCTGGTTTTGACGGCAGTGGAAGTGGCGCTGGCCTACAACCAGGTATTTCAGCCGGTGGCGATGTTGGAAGTGCTGCTGGGGCTTTCGATCATCAAATCGGCATTCATCGTGGCTTACTTCATGCACTTGAAATTTGAAAGCCCGTTGATGCGATGGATGCTGGTGATTTCCGTGATCGGCTTATTTGTCATCATGTATTGCTTCTTCTTTCCGGATGCGGGACGGATTTTGCGGCTGGGAGTGAGATAGTTACGGGAAATCACAATGGGATGGATTCGACAAAACGCGCTCCGGCTGGTTCTTCTCGGTGTGCTGTTTATGTGGGCGATCCCGGGATTCGCGCAGGGCTGCGCCATGTGCAACGCAGTGGCGCGGAGCACGCCCAAGGAAGGCCAGCGAGCCTTGAACCGGGCTATTCTGGTCATGCTGTTGCCGCCGATTGGGATTATGGTATTCGGCGTCGGCCTTGCCTTCCGCTACGGCAAGAGGCGGGACGAAGAAGAAGAGCGCAGCAAAACGTAAGGGCTAAGCGACGCAGAGTCTCAAGCCGCCGCTACTGCCGCTGCCGTGCCGGCGAAAGCTAACCGATCTTGCAGCATGGCGGTCTCGCGCGCGCCCGTATGACGTAGAACCTCACAGGCCCACTCAGTTTTTTCCCGTTCGGTACAAGAAACGTAGACTAGGACACCGACTTTGCGGAGCTGGCTCTCGAACCTGTCGGCCTCGTCGTCAGAAAAACCCAAGCCTGCCAGCGTCCTGGCATTTCCACAGATTGCCGGAGTGTCCCGAGCCACCATCAGAGCGTGGAAGAAAGCCTGCGACCGGATAAAAAAAACCACCGTTGGGATTAATACCGCCCCGAAGCCGGACAGCCATCCGATCAGCCCCGTAGTCGCCGCATTGGAATCGTTCTCGGAATTGAACAGGCTAGCGTCGCGCACCAGCGACGCGATGGGGTGGGTGGGAGCCAGCATCATGCAAATATCTTCGTTCTCGAATCCGGCTTGGTTCAAGGTGTGGATCACATCGTTGAGGGAAATATCTTGAGGGTACATTCCGTAGGCGGCGGTGTTGAGTGCCATCTGAGATCTCCGTGGGGGGGCGAAGGTGAGCTAGACGAACCACTTCCCTGCCGTAATTTCAATTGAAAATACGCTACTCAGGAGAAATTTAAACTCGGGTAGATCGTGTATCGGAGTTCTAAGGTTGTGGATAAGGGTAACAGGAGAAAAACAAAGAACCTGGCAACTGACTTTATATGTGTAGATTGCCGAATGTAGTGCATGTTCTGCCCGAAGTGATTGCGCTAGGCTGGATTCTTCCGTTAGGCGGGCTCGCATGGAGATCCCTTCCCCCGCTGGCAAAAACGCGGGGCGTCGGGATGACGCCGAAGAGTTTCGCGGTCGCCTGCATTCGTTACCGACTAATCTCTTACACAATTCCCTGCTTTATAATAGAGGATTCGGCAGCGCTCTCCGAGGCTTCCGGGCGAGGTCTGCGCCGGATCGCTCCTGCTCACGGGCATTTAGCCTGACTGAATCGAACTGATGTCCAACGAAAATATCGTCGTACAGGGTGCGCGGGTTCATAACCTCAAGAATATCGATTTTGAGGTAGGACACAACGCGCTAACTGTGGTTACCGGAGTCTCCGGCTCGGGGAAGTCTTCGCTTGCGTTCGACACCATCTACGCAGAGGGGCAGCGGCGATATGTGGAATCGCTTTCCGCCTATGCGCGGCAGTTTCTGGAGAGGATCGAGAAGCCGGACGCGGATTTGATCGACGGAATCGCGCCTGCGGTAGCGATTCGGCAGAAAAACTCGACGCGCAACCCGCGGTCAACGGTAGCGACGGCAACGGAGATTTATGACTACTTGCGCTTGTTGTTCGCGCGCGTGGGGCGAACCTATTGCGTAAATTGCGGCCGCGAGGTGAAAAAAGACACGGTCGATGAAGTTGCGGACGCGGTTCTGGCATTGGGCCCGGAGACGCGGGTGCAGGTTGTGTTTCCCTTGCAGACGACTTCTGCTGCTCCATCTCAGGTGCAGAAGAAAACCGGGCGCAGCGGAAGCAAGAAGTCGGGCAAGAAAAATGCCACCCCTGATTCTGGATTGACGGATCAGGTGAAGACGCGGCTGTTCGAGTTGCGCAAGGCGGGCTTTAACCGGCTTTTTCAGGATGGGCAGGTTTTCGAGTTCTCGACGCCGGAATCATTGATAGATATACGGTTTGACGAGCCAGTGTTCATGCTGGTGGACCGGCTGACGGTTTCGGTGGAAGCGCGGCCGCGGATTGTGGATGCGATTGAGACGGCCTATCGCGAAGCGGGCGAGGTGATTTTTGATGTGCCGGCGCAAGGCGCTGAGACTGCACGGCAGTTGAGATTTTCGCATCGGTTCGAGTGCAAGCACTGTAATTTGCGTTACGAAGAGCCGGAGCCACGGCTTTTTTCCTTTAATAATCCTTATGGGGCTTGCCCGCGTTGCCAGGGATTTGGGAACACGATTGATTTCGATCTGGACTTGGTGATTCCTGACAAGCTGAAATCGCTGGGGGAGGGGGCGATCGATCCGTGGAACAAGCCGAAGTACCGTCCGGTGTTTACCGAGATGAAGAAGTTTGCCAAGCAAGCGGGAATTCCGGTGGACGTGCCCTGGGGCGAGTTGGAAGAGGAACAGCGGGAATTGATTTTGAATGGCGAAGGTTCGTTCCTCGGGGTGAGGGGATTTTTTCAGTACCTGGAGCGGAAGAAATACAAGCTGCACGTGCGAGTCTTCCTCAGCCGATATCGCGGTTACGCGACCTGTCCGGAGTGCAATGGGGCGCGGCTCAGGCTGGAGGCGCGGCAGGTCAAGATCGAGGGCCGGAATCTTTGCCAGATTTGTGGCATGACGGTAGAAGAAGCGGCGAAGTTTTTCGCGGAAGTTAAGTTGAGTCCGGAGGAAGCGGAGATTGCGGAGCGGATTCTCGAGGAAGTGCAGGAGCGGCTGCGGTTCTTGAACGATGTGGGGCTGGAATATCTCACGCTCGACCGGCTGGCTTCGACCCTTTCCGGCGGTGAGGCGCAGAGGATTCAGCTGGCTACTTCGCTGGGGTCGCGGCTGGTGGGGACCTTATATGTGCTGGATGAGCCCTCGATTGGGCTGCACAGCCGCGACACACATAGGCTGATCAAGATCTTGCAGGATTTGCGGGACTTGGGGAATACGATTCTGGTGGTGGAACACGATCCTGACATCATGCGAACGGCGGATCGCATTCTCGATCTGGGGCCGGGAGCGGGAGAGAATGGCGGCAAGCTGGTAGCGGCGGGTACGTATGAGGAGATTCTGAAGAATCCGGCGTCGTTGACGGGGCGATATCTTTCAAACGATTTGCGAATTCAGGTTCCGGCGGCGCGGCGGCAGCCGGGAGCGCAAAAGATTTCGATCAAGAATGTACGGGCAAACAATCTCAAGGGGATCGACATCGACATTCCGTTGGGAATGCTGGTGGCGATTACGGGAGTCTCGGGATCGGGCAAGTCTACCCTGCTGCATCAGGTGCTTTACCGGGCATTGGCCGAGGCTAAGCAGCAGGCGATTTCGAACTCGGCGGGCGGAGCCGCTACGTGGGAGGATCTGGAGGGGGACGAGCTTATCGATGAGGTCGTGCTGGTGGATCAGTCTCCGATTGGACGGACGCCGAGATCGAATCCGATTACTTATATCAAGGCGTTCGACGCGATCCGCGATCTCTTCGCTTCGTTGCCCGAATCGAAGAAGCGAGGCTTCACGTCGGGGCATTTCTCGTTCAACATCCCGGGGGGACGCTGCGAGACTTGCCAGGGGGATGGAACGGTTACGGTGGAGATGCAGTTCCTGGCAGATGTCGAGCTGATTTGCGAGGAATGCAAGGGCACGCGCTACAAAGCGCAGGTGCTTGAAGTTCGCTACCGTGGCAAGAACATTCATGAAGTCCTGAACCTGACGGTGAAAGAGGCGCTGAGGTTCTTCGCCGAAGTGCCAAAGATCACGGAGAAGCTGCGAGCTCTGGATGAAGTTGGGTTGGGGTATTTGCGGCTGGGGCAGTCGGCGACGACGCTTTCTGGCGGCGAAGCGCAGCGCATGAAGCTAGCGGCGCACTTGCAGCCCGCTGGACGGGAGATTGGGAGGCCGAGCGCGGGACGGCAGGACGAAAGTCGGAGAAAGCGGCGCATGCTTTATATCTTTGACGAGCCCACCACCGGTTTGCATTTCGATGATGTCAGCAAACTCCTGGCGGCGTTCCGGCGGCTGATTGAGGCAGGTGGATCGATCCTGGTGATCGAGCATAATCTGGAAGTGATCAAGACCGCGGATTGGGTGATCGATATGGGCCCGGAGGGCGGGGCGCGGGGCGGACAGATTGTGGGAGCGGGGACACCGGAGGCGATCGCCAGCCTGCCGAATTCCTATACCGGGCAATATCTTTCTTCTGTGCTGAATGGCCGTGGAAACGGAGCTTCGCGTCCGCATGGCGGAGAATAGATTTCGGACAGTTGTTCTGCTGGCCGCATCGGTGGGCGGTTACGGGCTGGTCAATTCCCTGCCGGCCTGGGGACAGTCTTCTGCTCAGTCTTCTGCTTCGGCATCTTCAGCCTCTTCCTCAAGCCCCGGTTCATCCAGTTCTGCACCGAGTTCCCGTCAAAGCATTCACCATGTGCAGGTTCCGGACGAAGATTCTCCGGTGCAACCGGCTGAACTCACTCAGGCTGAGACTGCGATTGAAAAACACAATTATGCGGCTGCCGAGCCGCTTCTGCGAAAGCTGGTCGGGCAGGATCCTGCGAATTTTGAGGGGTGGTTCGATCTGGGATTCGTGGAAAATGCGCTGGGCAATGTGGAGGAATCCATCGCGGCGTATCGCAAGTCGGTGGCGGCGAAGCCGGATGTGTTCGAATCCAACCTGAATTTGGGTTTGCAGCTGGCAAAAACCGGGCAACCGGACGCCGAGACGTTCTTACGGGCGGCTACGCGTCTCACGCCGACGAGCCATGTTGCCGAGGGCCGATATCGGGCGTGGCTGGCGCTGGGGGACACGCTTAAGAAAGCGCAGCCAGAGGAAGCTCTGACAGCATATCGAGAGGCGACTTCTCTTCAGCCTAAGGATGCCGAGCCGCACCTGGAGGCCGGAATGCTGCTGGAGCAGGAAAACAAGGCGGCCGACGCGGAGCAGGAATACCGGCGGGCGATGGAGCTCGATCCGGCATCGTCAGATGCGGCGGTGGCGCTGGCGAATTTATACATGCATGGGCGGCGGTTTCCGGAGGCGGAGAGCGCGCTGCGAAAGTTGACTGCCGAGCGGCCCGCGTCTGCGGCGGTGGAAATTCAGCTGGGGCGGGTGCTGGCGGCGGAAGGCAAGTACGACGAGGCGATTGCTGCCATGGTGGCGGGGATTAAACTGGCTCCGGGAGATGAAGGGGCCGCCCGCGATCTGGCCGATTTGTATACGACTGCGGGTAAGAATGATTTGGCGGAATCGGCCTACCGCGGGCTGCTTGCGGCGCATCCTAATGAAGCAGAGTTGCATCGCAGGCTGGGGCAGGCGATGCTGCGACAGAAAGAGTTTCCGGCGGCGCAGCGGGAGTTTGTGCTGGCGGTAAAGCTCAAGCCGGATCTTGGGGAAGCTTATGGCGATCTCGCCTTTGCTGCCGGGGAGAACAAGGATTATCCGCTTGCGCTACACGCCCTGGATACGCGAGCCAGGTTTCTACCGGAGATTCCGATTACTTACTTTTTGCGGGCTTCGGCCTGCGACCATTTGCACGACTGGAAGACAGCGGCAGTGAACTATCGTTTATTTCTAAACTCGGCGCAGGGGCTGTATCCTGATCAGGAGTGGCAGGCGAAGCATCGCCTGATTGCGATTGAGCCGAAGAAGTAGATTAGAAGGGCGTCATGGAATGCGGGCGAAGGCATTCGCGGTGGGCGGCCACGCTGGCCGTCTGGATCCTGGTGGGACAATCGGGGCGAATATTGGCTCTCGATCAAACCCTGCAAGCGATGAAAAGCAGGATTTCCACTGCCAGCATGGCGGAGCGGCCGCAACTTTGCATTGACATTTCCGAAAGGCAATTGGAAATCGCCACGCAGTTTTATGTGGCGGGCGAGACCGAAAAGGCTCAGGCGGCCCTGGCCGATGTGGCAGCGTTTTCCGAACTGGCGCGCGATTATGCGATCCAGTCCCACCGCAAACAAAAGCAGAGTGAAATCGCGATCCGAAAAATGGCCCGTAAGCTGGAGGATCTTAAGCACACCGTGCTGCAAGAGGATCAGAAGGAAATTCAAGAAACCATTAACCGGTTGCAAACGTTGCGTGACGATCTGCTGGGGTCGATGTTTTCGCAGGGAGGCAAGAAATGAAGGCTCTGCGACACTGGACCTGGCTATGCATGCTCCTGGCTGGCGCGATACCTTTAGCTGCCGCGCAGCAGCATCGCGATCCGTTTACGCCGGCGGAGATTGACCAGATTCGTGATACCAGTTGGGAGCCGCAGATGCGGCTGAGCCTGTACGTGAAATTCGCGCGCGCGCGACTGGCCGCGATTGAACAACTGCGGAACGACCCCAAGGTAAAGGATAAAGCGCAACAAACCCATGACCGGCTGGACGATTTCCAGCTAATCTATGACGAACTAAACGACAACATCGATACTTATGTCGACCGCAAGAATGACATACGCAAGCCACTGAAGGCCATCATCGATGCCGATACCGAGTTCCAGGCCAAGCTGCGGGCTTTGAAAGACGCTGCCGACGTTTCGCCGAAAGATGCTCAGCAATACGAATTTGTGTTGAGCAGCGCGCTGGAAATGGTGGATAGCTCGGCGGAAGACCACCGCCAGGTGATGGCCGACCAGCAGGAGGCGGCAAAGCACCGAAAGAAATCCGATTCGGTGCAGGCATCCGGACGACCTGAGTAAATATTACGGTGCGTGCGTTCACGTCTGCGCAGTTCCGGGTAAATCCTCCCATGCTAATCTAAGCTCACTGTGCGTGAGGGGCTACTCGAAATCTTCCATGACGAGCACCGGCAATTGCGGCCCGGAGTTATGCCTCCTGAGTTGAAGGTCGAATTTTTCGCTTTCGCCAATGTCAACAACACCATTCGTTTGCGCCAAGGGAGGCTTCTGGTGAGGCTTTCCGATTTGCTGGAGGGCGCGCCAGAAGGAGTGGTCCGCGCGATCGCGCACATCTTACTGGCAAAGATGTATCGCAGGCCGATTGATCGCGCTCTGGCAGCGCGCTATCGCCGTTATGTGGGAAGCCATGAAGTAGTGGGCAAGGCGCACCTGGTACGGCAATTGCGCGGGCGCAAGCGGCTGCACTCTCCTCAAGGTCGAGTCTACGATCTGGACGCGGTGTTCGAGGATTTGAATACGCGTTTTTTCCACGGGTTGCTGGGGCGGCCGCGGATGAGTTGGAGCGAGACGAAGACTCGCCGCATTTTGGGGCATTACGATCCGGCGCACAATGCAATTGTGATCAGCCGTGTCTTTGACCATCCGGCGGTGCCGCGCTACGCGGTGGAATACATCGTGTATCACGAGATGCTGCATTTGAAGCATCCAGTGCGGTTGCGCGGGAGCCGGCGCTGCGTGCATTCTGCGGAGTTCCAGGCGGAGGAGAGATTGTTTCCCCGGTTGGATGAGGCGAATGCCTTCCTGAAGAAGCTGTGAATGATTGTACGGATTACTCACATCGGCTGGAGCGGTAAGGTTTACTCGGCAGCTATTGTTTGTAGATCTTGCCTTCTTTCATTACGAACTGAACGTTTTCCAGCAAGTGGATGTCGGTAAGAGGGTCGCCGTTGACGGCGATGATGTCGGCGTATTTGCCCGGCTTGATCGAGCCAAATTCATCGGAGCGGCCGAGCAGGTCGGCGGCGTTGTGGGTCGCGGCCTGGATGGCCTGCATGGGAGTCATGCCGTACTTCACCATGAAAGCAAATTGCTTGCCGCTGGTGCCGTAGGCGCAGACCCCGGCGTCGGTACCGAATGACATCTTCGCACCGGCAGCGACGGCTTTGCGAAAATTGTCGCGCTGGAGTTGGCCGAGCTGCGCGTCGTGCTCCAGGAAATCCTTGGGTAGGCTTCCGTTTCTGCCGTCTTCCTGGATGCACTCTTCATCGTAAATATCCATGTCGAGATAGGTGCCGTGCTGCTTGGCTAGGGCGATGCCTTCGTCGTCGATCTGGCTGGCGTGCTCGACAGAGGCGACTCCGGCGAGGATTGCATTCTTGATGCCTTGCGGGGAGTGCGCGTGCGATTCCACGCGTAGACCGAAGTGGCTGGCTTCATCGACGGCAGCGCGCAACTCTTCGAGGGTGAATTCCTGCGAGTTGGGATTGCTGCCGTGCGCGAGAACCGCACCGCTCGAAAGGATCTTGATGTGATCGACGCCGTCGTGAGCGAGCTTGCGGATGACCTGGCGAACTTCCCAGGGACTGTTGGCTTCGCCGTAATGCATATCCCATGGCAATGTGATGTCGGGAGCAAGCCCGGTGGCCGCGCCCGCGCCGCCGGTGATGGTGACGTAAGCGCCGGCCACGAACATGCGAGGCCCGATGATATCGCCACGAGCGATCGCGTCGCGGAGAGCGATATCGCCAAGAGCACGATAGGTGCCAACGTCGCGCACGGTGGTGAAACCAGATTCAAGCATCGCGCGGGCGTTGGGGATGGACTCAAGCGCGATCTCGGCAGCGGTTTTTCTGAACTGGCTCATGGGATCGGCGTCGCGCGCGCCATCCGCGAGGTGAGTGTGGCAGTCGATGAGGCCGGGAAGGACGGTCATGTTGGTGAGATCGATGACTTTGGCTGCCGAGGGAATGGCTACATTTTGGCCGACCGCCTGAATTTTGCCGTCACGAATAAGAATGATTTCGCCGCTGAGCACGGTGCCGGAGTCGGAGTCAATCAGCTTGCCGGTGCGGATGGCGGTGACCTGGGCGGCTGCAGAGCAGATCAAGGTGCAGCAGGCAAGAAGTGTTGCGAGGCAGTTTCGCATGTAGGAATATTCACCTTTATTCTGATTTGGTTTTGCTCGCTTTGCGGTTATCTATGACCATCCATGTCCTACAAACGAACGTGGCTCAGGAAGCGGAAAAGTCTTTGCGAAGATCGGCCGCCAACAGGCGGTGAAACAACTGCTCTCCGGCTTCGCGGCGCACGGATAATCGTCCTGCCTGATACGCGCGCGACTTCAACCCGCGCTGCACATCTTCACAGATTCCCAGGTCTTCTTCCTGCACGCGATTGCCCACATTCACCGACTGCTCGTTATATTCGCGACCGCTCTCGCTGACATCGGCGAAATAAAAATCAAAGACTACGCGGCAATGGTCGACGTCGATGGGAATCACAAGATTCGTATCCATGTATCCCTCGTAGCAGTTGATCATGAGATTGGGATGCTGCCAGAAGTACCAGGCGCGGTCGCCTTTGCGCGTGGCTCCAGTTGCGGCGTCCTCGCTCGATGTGACCATGGGACTGGACTGCAGGCAGTAACGGTCTTCATTCTCGATGGTGTATTGCTTGTAATCGAGAACGGAGTTCAAACCCTTATGCAGATGCGGAATGTGATAGCCGCCGTCGAGAAAGTTATCGACATAGACTTTCCAATTGCAGTGGATGTCATAGGTGCGGGTGTCGAAGTAGTGAAGCTTGCTGATTCCGAGAGGCGCAACGCGAGCGACGAGGCCTGCAAGAAAATCCGTGAGAGAGGCGGCTTGATTGTCGAGATTGATGAAGACGAAGCATTCCCAGGTTTCCACGCGGATTGGAACCAGCCCGTTCTGCGCTCGATCAAAATTCTCGACGCCATCGAATTCCGGCATGCCTTTGAGGGAACCATCCAGACCATAGTTCCAGCCGTGGTAGGGGCAATGTAAGAGTGAAGCGTGGCCGCAAGGCTGCGTGACTACGGCGGCAGCGTGGTGCCGGCAGACGTTGTAAAAGGCGCGCAGAACGCCATCATTGCCGCGAACCACGACCACGGGCTCACCGGCGACCGAGGTGGAAATAAACTGGCCCGGTAGTTTTAGTTTGTCGAGGCGAGCTACAAGCTGCCAGGTCTTGCTGAAAACGTTCAAGCGCTCGAGTTCGGCAATGCGAGGGTCGACATACCACGCGGCGGGGATGGTTGCGGCCTGCGACAAGGGTGCGCGGTCGTTATAGCTGGAAAGGATTTGCTCGATGGAACTGGGCGTGAGTGCTGACATGGGATTTGGTAGACGAACGGCAAGAAACGGAAGGATACAGGAAGAAGATAGGGGTTTTCAACGGAAAGGGGCGCCGGAGTGGTGCAGTCCGCCTCCTAGGGTGGAGAAAGAGTCGAGCTTCGCTCGACTGGACAGCCGAGGGCGGCTGTCCCTACATAAGCATCTGCCCCTGCATGAAGATTAAGAGCGAACAGGGTCGGACACGACGCCTGTTCGCTTTCGGGGCCATTGAGACTATCCCACCCTGTGCAGCCGGTTGATATCGGCATTCACGAGCGGCTCATCGACCAGATGTTCACTCAAGAACCATACTTGCAGTTCGTTGGTGCGCAGCACATCGCTGACAACCAGGTCGTTGGTGCCATCATCGCCGAGTTTGTCAGCACGCTCAGCCAACACGCGGCAGTGGCCAATGATGATTTGGTGAGCATCGAGCAGACGGGAGAGCTGCACGGGAACCTCTTCCCTGCCCTTGGGAGCGCGCTCGATGCGAGTGGTCTCAGCCACGTCGGCCGCCATTGCGATCGATAGTCCGCCGAGAAGTTGAATGCGCTCTGCAATCGTGTCGACCAGTTCAACCTGTTCCGAGTAATGCTTGTCGAACAACAGATGGAGTTGGTAAAAAGTTGGGCCAGAAACCTGCCAATGCGATTTCTTGTAGAGATCGCGGAGGGTCATGGTATCGGCCAGCATAAAGTTGAGTTGTTCGGTCATCTCGAGACGGACAGGCTCCTCGATATCAAGAGGCAACATGTGCGAGACGGTACCGAAGGCTTGAATTTCGGCGGCGCGCTGATGAAGGCGTGGCTGAGCACTGACCTTCCCTGGCTCATGGTTCGAAGTTTTTGTATTGAGATCTTTCTTAGCCATGTAATTTTCTCCTTGGGCAAAGGTTGGAATTTTCCGAAGAACGTAGCGCTTGTTCGATGCGGAGAAACCGTCGTGGGATGCGGTGTGGTCGAGGGGATATTTAACACCGGACGTCGCCACGTTCCCATTTTGATTGCAACGAAGTTGGCAGCAAGTTTGAGGCGCAAGTTTGACGATGCCACCGTCATTCACCTATGATCGAAGTGCGGGGTGGAGCAGTCTGGTAGCTCGTTGGGCTCATAACCCAAAGGTCGGTGGTTCAAATCCACCCCCCGCAACCAACGCAATCATAAGGTTACGGGTAATTGGGCACTTGCAGCAACTGCCCAAAACTGTCCAATAAGGGGAACTGCCACACAGTTCCCCTTGTTTATTGAATGGAGACCCTCTTGATTCGCAGGTCTTTGCAAGAGGCGTTTGATTTTCCGTTCCCAGTTTCACTTACGTCCCCACCTTCAGATACGTTTCAACTTTCATTTGCGGGCTGATCGGCCCGGTCTGCTCGCCGGCCAGTTCGATGCGAGGCGTGCCATGTCGTCGATGGTGAGAGGTTGATTGCCAAGGCATACAGACTGGATGGCGAGCGTCCCTAGGTGAGCCAAAGTATAGCGTTCATACCATGGTCCAATTGCCTTCCTGCAGCGGGGGTGGTGAGATCTCCCTATGACATCCTCAAAGGCACAGAGCCCACGATGTCTGAAAACAGAGTGGAGATATTTATGTTGCGAAACCTGCGATCATTGCTGTCTGCTCGGATTGCTTTTCTAATGCTTGCCCTCACGTGCCTCAGTGCCTCTGCGCAAATGAACGCACCTGACTCGACATCATCCGATTTGCCAGAGTCGGCACAAAGCAAAATTGCGCGCGCCCTCTCCGCCGGTCCTCGCAATGTGACGAAAAACGCCACGGTCGCTGAAATGGACGCCCAGGGACAGATGAAAGTGCTCCGGCTGGGAACCAATGATTTCACCTGCCTGCCGGGAGATCCCAACGGCATCGGATCACCTCCGATGTGTGAGGACAAAGTCGCAATGCAATGGAATCGCGATTTCGCGGAACACAAGGCAAAGCCGACTACCGCCGTTCCGGGCGTCGAATACATGCTCGCGGGAGCGACGCAGCGAAGCGACTCCGACCCGTTCGACAAAACTGACCCACCCATCAGAATCGGACCGCATTGGATGATTCTTTGGCCCTTTGATCCGACAACCACGGGCCTGCCTACAACTCACAAGCCAACGGGCGCTTACATCATGTGGGCAGGCACTTCTTGGGCTCATCTCCATATTATGGGCACGCCCTAGGAATGGCCGTTACTGTTAGCAGCGCAGTCGGCAAGACAGTAAAGTCGAATGAAAGGAATACGTCGATGACGGACAAACCGAAGGGACTGGAAGTTGTGCTGGTCAGCCTTTTCGTCCAGATGCCGCACGGAGCTTGGCGTCCATCTTTACCAACCCCGCGAGAGAGTCAGCCTTCATCTTTTGCATCACTTTGCCCCGGTGCGTTTTTACGGTAATCACGCTGATGCCGAGTTCGTCAGCGACCTGTTTATTCAATAAGCCCGAAACCACCAACGCCATGACTTGCCGTTCGCGAGGAGAAACTGACCCGTAACGGTCCCGGAGTTCCTGAATTTCCGCCGCGTGATCGAGAGCGGCGCTGCTCCGTTCAAGGGCCTGCCGGATGGCCGCCAATAGCTCTTCATTACTGACTGGTTTCGTTAAGAATTCGACCGCGCCCGCTTTCATGGCTTGGACTGATTTGGGTACGTCGCCATAACCGGTGATGAAAATGATCGGCATGTCCGTCCGCTCGACAGCAATACGCTTCTGAAGTTCGAGACCGCTGAGACCGGGGAGAGAAATGTCAAGAACAAGACAGCTCGGAACAAGTGAACGAGGGCGATCGAGGAATTCCTGTGCCGATGCGAAAATCTCTGGCTGCCAGCCTATCTTGCGGATTAATAACTCCAGCGCTTCACGCACTGAGACATCGTCGTCAACGACGAACACGATAGGCCTCGCAGTCGGCACTGGCGATGACTCCACTGGATGACCAAGTGATCTCGCAAAGCTCGTTTTATCCCCCCGGCTTGCCGGGTGGGAACTGTCAGTTTCCTCGAAGTGCAACATTGACAGCCTCCAACAGAACTGTGCTTATGACTGGCTTGAGCAGGAATCCCACCGCTCCTTGTTCAAGCGCTCTCTTCCGAATTCCTTCGTCCTTCTGACCGGTGATAAAGATGATTGGAAGCGCTGGACCACGAAGCTTCAATTGTCGTTGAAGATCGAGTCCCGTTACGCCCGGCATGACGACGTCAAGGATCAGACAGCGGGTCTGGCTCACGCAATCGGACCCGAGAAACTCTTCCGCCGACGAAAACGCGCGGGCGGAAAAGCCGAACTGCCTCAGCAAATTAGGGAGGGATTCGCGGACTGATACATCGTCATCAACGACCGTCACAAGTGGACGTTCGATGGATTCCCGATCTCGGTTGGACTCCATAAGCGAAGAATGCGCTCCTGCCAGGTAGGCGGTCAATCGCACCAAGGTATGAACGTTGGAATCGGTATTCAGCGTCGAACTTAAATCATGCGGCATCCATCGCACCATCCGGCCGGCTGCAGCGAGTTTCCTCTGCCACCAAACCGGCCGCTTTGCAGGGTATTGAAAATGAAAACGTGGCTCCCGGACCATCATTCGCTGTCGCCCACAAACGCCCCTCATGAGCCTCGATGATGGAACGACTGATCGACAGGCCGATTCCCATACCTTCATTCTTTGTCGTATAGAAGGCTTCGAAGAGTCTGTCCGCAGCCTGGGGTTCGAAACCGACCCCTGCATCTTTCACGCTAAGCTGCACCCGATCGCCTTCCTCTCTTTCGGTTCTGATCAATAATTCTCTCGGACGATCGTCGACATTGCTCATCGCGTCTGAGGCGTTTCGTACCAGGTTCATAATGACCTGCTGAACTTGGACACGGTCCGCCATGAGGAGTGGGAGATTGTCGGCAAGTTCCTGCAGAACGATCACCCGCCATCTTTGCAAATCGCTCAACGACAGGGAAATCACCTCCCGTGTGGCCTGATTCAGGTCCATCAATTCGGGGGACGGATCTTTTTTGCTATAAAGCGCGCGTAATCGCTTGATCACGTCAGAGGCTCGGTTTGCATCACGCATCGTGCGCTGTGTAGTTTCCCGAGCGCCGTCGATATCGGGAGGATCGGTAGAAAGCATTAACAAACAGGTGTCGGTGTTGGTCATAATGCCAAATAGCGGCTGGTTGACTTCGTGCGCGATCGATGAGGTAAGCTCTCCCATCGTCATCACACGCGCCACGCGCGCGAGTTCGGCTTGCGTGTTGCGTAGCTCTTCCTGCGCATGCCTCCAATCGTGCATATCCACAACTGTGCCGTACCACTTTAGAATCCGCCCTTGTTGGTCGAGCAGCGGAAGCGCGCTCGTTACGCACCATCGATAGGTGCGATCGGCAGCGTGGAAGGTGCGAATCTCGACTCGGTACGGGGCTCCGGTTGTGACACAGGATCTCCACGTTCGAGCTGTCCGTTCAACATCGTCTGGATGAAGAAGTTTTGTCCAACCGCTACCCATGATTTCTTCGGCAGAGAAGCCGGTGTAGTCGAGCACGCGAGCATTGCAATAATCGATTGTCCCTTCTGCGGTGGCGCTCCATAGCATTTCCGGTATGGTCTCGGTCATCTGGCGCAGGTTGAGTTCACTCTCCCTTAGTCTTTTTTCTGCCAGTTTGGAGTCGGTAATGTCCCGAATGAAGGCGCCAAAAAACCAATTCTGGCCGAGTCTCATTGGCGATACTTCCAACTCCGCCGGGAACTCAACACCGTTGCGCCGGATGGCCGTGACTTCGATACGCCGTCGCAAGATGGGGCCATTACCGGTAGCCAAGAAGTGACGTAATCCGCGCTCGTGGGCCATCCGTAGTCGCTCCGGGATAATCAGATCCGACATGTGCTGGCCGATCGCCTCCTTATTACTCCATCCGAACACCATTTCAGCTTGCTTATTCCAATCGGTAATCGCCCCTTGAGCATCCATCGTGATAACCGCATCTAACGCGGTGTCGACGATCAGCCGGTTTGTTTCCACAGCCCTCCGTAAATTCTCTTGGGACTGTTTCTGATCCTCAATGTCGGTGGATGTACACACAAACCGAAGGAGATTTCCCTCCGCATCACGTAACGCCGCGGCTCGATTGAGATGCCAGCGATATGCCCCGTCCTGCACGCGGCGAAACCTCGCTTCCATTGTAAAATCCTGCCCTGAGCGTATCCCGTCGCAAATGCTCTTTGACGCTGTTTCTCGATCCTCAGGGTGGATCGCAGTCATCCACGCGTCGGAATTTGATTGGACGTAATCGAGTGCCTGACCGGAGTATTCCAGCCAGTTTCGGTTCACGAAATCCGGCGTCCCATCAGGCCTGAGCGTCCACGCCGCTACAGGGATTTGTTGAAGGAGGCCAACCTGGAACTGAAGGTCTTCGTTGGCTTCGGCAAGTTCTCGGGTGCTACGTTCCAACTCCTGGGTCCGAACTCGAACCTGCGTCTCCAACCCGTTTGCCAGTTCGCGCACTGCTGTTTCCGCTTTTTCGCGCGCTGCGTTTTCCAATTTGAGGTTCTCAATCGACGCTAGGACCTGACATGCCGCTGACGCGAAACGGCTCGTGCGTTCGAGCAGCCTTAGGTCCTCGGCGTCGAATCTGCGACGATTGTCGTGTGCGAACGCCCAAATTGTACCCACCGGTTTACCGTTTGCGTAAAACGGAACAAAGAGTCCTTCCTCGGTTACGGGCATGGTCCTGCTGAAATTCAGATAACGCCGTTCCCAATGGGTGAATAGCATCGGAACATTGCGTTCGAGCACTTCGCCGCATGGGCAGGAATTGCGCGGGACATTGGAGCCGGCGTGGGGCCGCCACGCGCCGGCAATCGCTGCCCAGTAGAACCTCTTTTCGTCTCTCGTCAGCAGACTTAAGCCGGCAGAATCAGCATGCAACAGCTCAAGGACTCTATCAGCCAATGTTTGCAGAATGGTACCTGGGGAGTCAGCTAGCGCGTTGGCTAGTGCGACAAGTGCTCGATTCTCCGTCTCGTAGTCGGGCGAACGCGATGGGCGATTCGCGCAATTCCTGGGTGCGAAGAATCGATTCCAAAGGAAGCCCTGGAATTGGAGTTTCGAGTAGAAAATCATCTTGCAAATTAACAGAGTCGGTCACGTTTTCACCTCCACGCAGGAACCCGAAGTGAGCGCCAACCCGTCTGTACCCACATACGGCGTGGCGTAGTGCTTTGCGTCTAAGCTCGTTCTCGATCGTAATCCCCTGTCCATATGGAAGGATCTGCCACGAGGGGTGTCAATCATACTTTGGTATTGATCCGTTATAGGTATCAGCAAACGTGTGCTCCTAGATCTCTCCGTGGAAGGTTCCTCGCATAAGCATTTACTGCCCACGGGTCTTCGGTCGAGAGGACCTCGAACCCTTGATCTTCATTCGGCCAGCGTTTACGAGGCTAACGACGCCTTTGAGGATAAGAGAAACGGTTGGCGCGCACTTGCGGTGATTCCAATTCCTGCAGTTCTGACTTGGATAGCAGTGTGCCGCGCAGAACGTCAATCAGTAGTTTGCTGTAGTTCCGTACGTGCTTTTCCCGGCATGCGGCTCTAGAGGATAGCGAGTGTGATCGCGATGTGCCATCGGGATGTTTCGAACGTCCCTCGTACCTAATGCAAATCGAAAGTTGTGACGCGCTCCGCACAAATCATGCAAAGGTATCAATTCATACCCTTGTCTAATAGATTCGGCTCTGCTCCTCTGGTTCAATCATCATGAAGCGAGACAAGTTCGAACGAGAACTCGCCATCGCACACTAACCAAATCAATTGAAAGGGAGAGCTGATATGACAAGAATGATTTCGATCGCGATTATTTGTGGCGCCGCCGCACTGACTGGGGCCGCGCCCTCTGCACCGTCACAAACAACGTCACAAGCTGAGTATCACTACGCGCTGCCCCTTAATATCGCAGTTGAGGCCGCGACCGAAGCTGTTCGTGTGTGCGCCCAACACGGATATCAAGTGAGCGCAACAGTCGTGGACATGGATGGGGTGCGGCAGGTAGACCTTCGCGGTGATGGCGCCACCATTCATACAGCGGAATCGAGTTATGACAAGGCGTATACGGTGGTCACGCTAGGGCCGATCTTCGACTTCGATACGTCCGGCAAGTTCTTCGAGCTGACGAAGACCAGTCCCTATGCGCCGCGGCTTTCAACCATGCATAACGTCATGGCGCTTCCAGGCGCAGTGGCGTTCAAGTCGAAGAACGCCATCGTAGGCGCTCTGGGCGTGGGAGGTGCTCCCGGCGGAGACAAGGACGAAGTCTGCGCCCAGGCTGGGATGGCGAAGGTCGCCGACCGGCTTCCACGTTGAGTATCACTGAAGTCCAGGCTCATGGGATCCATGAATCGGGAGAAAAGGAGGGAGTCATGGAAGGCGCAGCAGCGCGGGATGCAGGATGGCCTAACGCGGGCCAAAGTGATCTGCAGAACACGAATCGGCACGATCGCTTCCCCTCCAGCAGAACGTCTGGAATGCGTGATTCGCACCCGTCGCTTCTGGCCTAATCGCAGATGTGACAGCAACGAATCGTGAATCGTGCGCCAGACCAACGTCCACAGCATGCATTCGACTGGCTGCTCGTGGCCGTTCTGAGCATGACGGCGGGTTCGGTCGACCTTATCGGATTCCTCGCATTCGGAGGATTGTTTACCGCGCACATTACGGGAAACATAGTTATCCTTGCCGCCCATTACATAACCGGTGGCTTTAGCCGGATCGGACCGCTAATGGCGGTTCCAGTTTTCATCGCGGTCTTAGGGACAGTTGTTTGGTTGTTCGAGGACAAGCCGAAGCATCAGACCTTGCGAGCATTGCTGATTCTACATGCAGCACTTCTGACTGGATTTTTCGCGGTTTCCGCCGCGTTTGGTCCCTTCGCGAATCCCGGAGGCGCAGTGGCAGCGTCTGTGGGGATGCTCGGAGTTGCAGCGATGGCCACTCAAAATGCGCTTGTCAAACTCGATCTGCCAGGTTTCCCTACGACGGCCGTGCTCACCACGAATACTGTCCAGTTGACAGTCGAGCTTACAACTCTACTGCGCGGCGATACCTTACCTGAACAAATGGCCCTAGCTCGGCGCCGTATTCGGATGACTCTCCCGGCCTTCGCGGGTTTCATTGCGGGTTGTACGACGGGCGGGTTGCTCGAAGTGCACTTCGGACTGCGGGCTTTGGCATTTCCGGTTGTGCTGGCCGTACTTGCAATACCGTTGAGTGAGTACACCGTAAGAACGGTTCTGACGACGAAAGCTAACTTCGCTTGCGCCGTCTCCACGGCTGATGCGAAAGCAACAATCGATAACTTCGTCTAGTGGTTTCGGAGCTCATGGCTTCACCAGAATTGTGCATGGAATCAAAATTCTAAAGAGGAGGTTTGGTATGTCAGACAACAAACAAGCAAGCACCGTGGAAGCACAACGAGGTATCGTTCGACCTCATCAGCCGGGCCAGGATGTTTTCAGATCGGTCCTGCCGGAAGAAATCGACTGGAAACCCTTCCCGTCGTTCCCTCCTTCGGTTCTCCGTCGCCCGATGAGCGCCGAGAAGTTCGCAACCAACGAGCCAGGCCACTGCTTGAGTCTCTGCGCCAATGGTTCGAGACGACGCTTTTGAAGCTCTCTCGCAAGTCGGACACGACGGCGGCGATTCGCTATGCGCTCGGACTCTGGGAAGCGCTGACGCGCTACTGCGATGATGGTCGTTTGGAGATCGACAACAATGCCGCGGAGCGCGCTCTGCGAGTGGTTGCGGCGGGGTGTTGCGCAAGCTGGGAGAAGATGTGTCGGAGATGTTGGAGTACGTGCCTGCCAGCTTCTTTGTGATTCGCCGACCGCGTATCTCTTTCTCGATTCCGTACAGGGCAGCGATTCGTTGAAGAGCGTCATTCGCAACCGGCGAAGCGTGTGCTTGTTGCAAATCATAAAATTTGCGCCGCACGTGCACCCAACACGCCACTTCCTGAATGCGGCCATCCTCGTAAAGCTGATTGAACCCCGCATACGCATCCGCCTGCAGCGCGCCGCTGAACTCATGAAGATGGCGGGCAGGATGCTCTCCCTTGCGGTCCGGTGAATAAGCAAACCATACCGCCGGTGCTGCCGTGTCACCTGCGGGACGGTCATCACGAACGTAAGTCCACAATCGTCCCGTCTTCGTCTTGCCATTCCCTGGAGCTAGCACTGGCACCAGCGTGTCATCGGCGTGCAGCTTGCTCGCCGAAATCACGTAGTGTCTCAGGGCATTGACCAGAGGCGTCAACAACTGACTCGTGCCGCCCACCCAATCGGCAAGAGTCGAACGCTCCAGATCCACACCCTGGCGTGCGTAAATCTCTGACTGACGATACAACGGCAAGTGGTCCGCATATTTCGATGTCAGCACATGCGCCAAGAGTCCCGCCGTAAGAACTATTTATTTGCTGGGTCGGACACCGGAGGCGAGCGAGCAACTGCGATCTATAGCTTGATAGGAACAGCAAAGCTGAACGACCGTGATCCAGAGGCCTACTTGCGAATGGTGCTGTCCCGAATCGCCGATCACCCCATCAATCGCATCGGTGAGTTGTTGCCTTGGAACCTTGACAACGATTGGGAACCCCGGACCGCTTTGTGAGATGCCGGCTCAAAGACCAAAGCGGTTCATAGCCCGGTTCTGAGTACAATCGCTGATTACGACAGTCACTTTTCGCAAGGAGGATTTGAGCCAAGAATAGGCGAAGAGCTAGTTCCTCAAATCACTGCGCAAGGTAT
The DNA here is from genome assembly GCA_963833875.1 of uncultured Acidobacteriaceae bacterium. Classification (GTDB taxonomy): domain Bacteria; phylum Acidobacteriota; class Terriglobia; order Terriglobales; family Acidobacteriaceae; genus Sulfotelmatobacter. Next base: position 2,020,013 of record CAWHZM010000004.1, on the reverse strand, counting down.
GAAAGATGAAAACATGGACTTGGAGAATAGTGCTTTCAGCCGCTAATGCGCTGCTGGGATTTGCCTTGTCGCCGCAGTCCTTCCATGGAGCATTTGCTTTTAGTCCTGGGCTCTATTTTCTTGTCAGTGGCCTTGACCTCGTTCCCCGAGACTTCGCGAACATGGTCGGCACCTATCAAATAAACCATCACTTGTTGTGGGGGTACTGGGTGCGCTTCCTCTTTTGGGAGTACCTGCTGACGGTTTTCTTGTTCTGGTGGTGGATAGGCTGGAAGTTCGACCTCAAAATCGCCCGACGCAGCTCCGGCCCGATATCGACGTGGGCAGAGTTTGTCCTCGGCGTTGGCCTTTCTTTGATGCTGCTCTTCGAGCCCCGAGCCGAGCGCGTGAATGTCCCCGATTTGATGTCGATCGTTTGGGGCGTCGTTCTTGTCTGCTACTCGCTGCTGCAACTTTTCCGAGGAATTGCGATGCTGCGTTCAACTCGCGCGACGACCTGACCGCAGTAACCTGGACGCTGCGCCAACGAAATGCTGAAATTAGTCAACTGAATCTGATGCATAAGGGGAATGCTATGCCGACACTTCGAATAGTCTTGGCGATCGCAATATTGAGCGCTCTGCCAGCAGTGTGTTCCGAGCGCCAGCCGATACAGTGCGATGCCCAATGCGTGGAAGGAGTGAAGAATAGGACGCGCTCGTACAAGATATTCCTGGGCGCGACCGACGAGGAATGGCAGACCGCCTTTGCGGGCGCAAACGGGGAGTTAGCACAGGGCGATTGGAGCCAACGGCTCTCCGAGATTCAGCAGGAGTATTGCGGGACTCCGAGCAAGGTCGATTACAAGAAGGTTGGTGCCATGGAAATGGCTATGGCTAAGCGGCTCGCTCTTGAAAGGGGGGACGTAATGGCAAGTTTCCGAAACGATCCTGAAAGCACCAGTGCCATAAAACACTTTCGCGTCCAAGCCATGAAAGAAATCATCTTCCAAGCAAAAATCGACCAGTTCAGGGTCGATTGTTACGTTCCCCCTGGGCCAGCCGGGGGAACGAAAAAGTGATAATTGGGCTTCCGTGTTGTGTCTCCGCGCAGCGTAGTTGTTGCAACATCGACACAGCGCTCACAATCGGGAGCACCGAGCGGGCAGCGCGGTCTCGGTCGTACGCTTACATTGAAACCAACATTCGGAATATATGAGAACTTTCTCCCGCACTCCGGCGCCGTCCAGGTGCTTCCGGGTCCTGTCCTTATTGTTGGCCCGATCGATTCTCCTCCGCGTCGCCGACACACGAATGGCTTGGTTAGATTGCAGGCAATTTCCGACTGCATCCTACTTTATCGACAACGGGAGGCACCGCATGAATCTACCCGACGCGCCTATTGCACACGAAGGCTTCTTCGCCACGCACTTCTTCACCGTGAGGGACCTGGAAAAATCGAAGGACATCTATGTCCGAATTCTTGCTCGGTAGCAATCACCTTTGTAAACCTCGGCGTTCACCGACGCCTGGTTTATGAAATGTCCATCGTCATTACGTTACGCCGCTCGAAATGCCTTTCGGCAGAGCTCTCGGAACTTATCGCCTGCGGGGTTCCACCTCTTGACATCTTGATAAGGGACTTCGAATGGAAGGCCCCCAGACGGGGCCGCGACGACCAGTTCCCCATTTGTCCCGGGCCTCCATACAACGTGAGGATCTGATTTCCCTGAGACCTCTACCAATTCGTCGATCATGAATGGTGGTTCGACCATTTGAAATTAGGAATAGTCGCAGGAGCGACAAGGAGGCTCGGTTCCCAACCCGGCCAAAGATCTTGTCGATGTGCTACTTCTCCGACATCGCTCGATCGGGCGTCAATGGGGCAGCGCCAAAATTAACGCTGAAGCGTTTGCACCACACTGAAACCGCACGATATTTCGACAAGTCCACATCGGGGCCGAGGGTATAGTTTTGGTCGCCCATATTCCCCTTGATGGTCCCCAAATCGATGAAACCCGCGCGCAGCACACTTGCGCTGTCTTTTGCATCGTCGGCGGCAACCATGTAGACGTGCACATCAGGACCATTTGATGTGCTAAAACCGGTAAAGCGAAGAACACGAGCGCTATCTCCCATCCGGTAGATGGTTGCAGTACCTGCCGTCGGGTGCAAGATGCTATAGAACTGTCCCGAGACAATAGGCTGCGGCGACGAGCTACCTTGCGCTGCAGGCATGGCTTCATCGACACGCCGATTAACCACAAGCCGTTCAGGCCGGAATGCATACCAAGCGAGAAAAGCCGCGACCGCGGCGATAGGAATCAGAAGTTTCCACTTTTTCATTTCCGCATCTCCTTATTTCTTTACCAGTTTCACGATGCTGAATCCGAGTTTGCCGAGCACTCTTACGGCGCCCGTCTTACCACCCTCGAAGTCACCAGAGCCAAGCTGTTGCCCCGTGGCGAACTCATAAGCTGTGCCCAGGACCGCCTTGGGCGGGTAACGGCGTTTATCCCAGACCAACTCATAGGTCGTGGTAGGGGCGAAACCATGCTCTGAGAAGAACTGTTCTGGGCCCAGTCGGTCGTACTCGTGTATCGCGCGTAAGACGTCACGACGGGTCACGCGATCCCATGCCACCATGTGTTTTTCCACTCCTTTCGCGATGCGGGCCTCAGGCAGAAAGGAACTGCTTGACGAGAACTGCAGTGTCGTCAGGGTTCTCTTCCGGGAAGAAGTGGCCGCCCTTCATCGCCTGTCCATACGCGCGTGGTGCCCATTGCCGCCAAATGCCCAGTGGGCCTCCGTCTTTCGCATAAAAAGTATCGAGTGGGCCACCCTCCGCCCACAGATGCAGCATGGGACACCCGATCCGCCTGGACGCTACTTTATCTGCACGATCGTGTTCGACATCAATCGTCGCTGCCGCTCGATACTCTTCGGAGATTCCATGAACACGGGCCGGGTCGCGATAAGTTGAAACGTATTCTTCGAGAATCTCTGGACCGAATGAACCTTGGCCAAAGGGATTGTGGAAGACGGCGTCGGGCGCACCGAGAAGGTACTTTTCCGGTAGCGGCTCCTTCTGTGATAGCAAAATCCACGGCCAGTAAGTTCGAGCGAAGCGTGCATCGGACCGGCTCCATGCTTCGAGGATGGGAATCACATCGAAGACAGCAAGTCGCTCCACGTTCTTCGGATGATCCAAGGCCATGCGGTAGCTGACGCGGCCTCCGCGGTCGTGGCCGATGAGCCTAAAGGCTGGAAAGCCGAGTTTGTCCATCACCTCAACGAGTTCCTTGGCCATTGCGCGCTTGGAATAAGGAAAGTGATCGTCCGTAGACGCAGGTATCCCACTTCGACCGTAGGCTCGCAGATCTACGCAAATCACGGTGTGATTCTCCGCCAGCTTGGGCGCGAGGAATCGCCACATCAGGCTTGTGCGCGGGAAGCCGTGCACCATGAGAATGGGAGGTCCTTTTCCGTAGCGGCGCACGAAAATCGTGTTTCCTGAAACTTCGACAAGGGACGACTCGAAAGAATCCTGGCCAGCCATACTTCCTCCGGTTTTATTTGAGTTCGGTGGTTGTACCGGTTCGGCGAAAGCATTCTCCAGCAGAACACCGAAAGATGCGGCTGTGAGGCCACTAAGAAAACTGCGACGCTCCATTGCTACCTCCTCACTCTCGCCCTAGATAGTCTTGATTTCTCCGCCGTCCATGCGGACCGAAGAGCCCGTCATCCACTTCGCTGCGGGGGATACCAAGTAAGCCATTAGATCGGCAACCTCCTCCGGCTTTCCCAAGCGGGAAATGCCGGCTTGCTCCGGAAATTTCTCGATCGCCTCTTCGACTGTGAGATTGTGCGTAGGCGCCCAACTTTCAAAGAAGGCGCGCCGCCGTCCTGTCATCACCGCTCCGGGAGATACGCTGTTGACCTGTACTCCATCTTTGATCCCTTGCTCTGCGAATGCCTTGGCGAGAGCGTTAATGGCTGCATTGATCGCCGCGACCGCCGCATATCCGGGTTTGGCGGCAAAGGCGGCGCTTCCGGACATGAACACGACCGATCCGTTCGAGGCCTTCAAACCGTCCCAAGCCTCTTTGGTCAAGCGGCGTGCGCCGTGGAACTTGAGCGCCATGCCGTCGTCCCACTGCGCGTCGGTCATCTGGAACAAATCGATTTGCGGCACAGCGCCCGCAATGTTGAGCAGTGCATCGATTTTGCCAAAGCGTTCGAGTGTCCCCTGGATGATGGTCTTTACCGATTCTGGTTGACGCAGGTCGAGAGCGAAGGCCAGCGTTTCAGTCCCAAGAGACCTTGCCTCGGCCGCAGTTGTTTCGAGATTGTCCTTATCCCTTGCCACCATCACGATGGCCGAGAAATCGCGAGCCAGCCGGATGGCTGTGGCTCGGCCTATGCCCTGCCTTGCGCCCGTGATGACGGCGACAGATTTTGTATTGCTCATGTCTGTGCCTCTACCGATAGGAAATTGAGTGTTCGTTTCGGCAAGAACCTAGGACGACAGAGTTTCATGCGCCGCTTCCAGGATGATGTTGATCACAAGGTTTGGCTCCGTGTACATCGGGCTGTGGTCCACAGGATAGGAATGGACTTTCGCCCGCATCCGATCGGCCATGAAGTGCTGCGTCTTCTGATTGATCATGCGATCCTCTTCGGCGATCAGGAACCACGACGGCTTCGTTTTCCATGTCGGCGTTGGGGCCGGCTCTTGAATGCATTGAACCGCAATCGGCCGTTGCACGGCAGTCGCAATGCTTGTTTGCTCCCCAGAAGCCTTGTGGGCAACCGCGCGTTGAAACCCACCGTCCGGAATCCAAATAAAGCCGTGAGAATCGGGAGCCAGCTTCGGCGATTCCGGAGGCTTTGGATCGCGATAGAAAACCTGGGCCACAGTCTCACCCTCGTCGGGCGCGAGTGCCGCGATATAAACCAGAGACTTGACCCGGTCTTCTCGCACTGCGGCGATCACGGCGCCAGAGTAGGCATGTCCCACCAAAACCACCGGGCCGCTGGTCCGCTCCAGCACCTGACTCAAAGCGGTAGCGTCGTTGGTTAAGGATGTCATCGGGATCGGCGCGCAGATGACGTGAAGACCGCGCTTTTGCAAAGGCAGAATGACATTGCGCCAACAGGAGCCGTCGGCCCATGCCCCGTGCACCAACATTATTGTTGAGTCAGGAGGAAAACCACCCGTCCTGGAAGCCTGCGAGGTCGCGGCAGCCCGTGCGGTATTCTGCGCTCGGGCTAATTGAGTGAGAGAGCCATCGAGAGCCACGCCTAGAGATGCCGCTGTGATCGAACCAAGAAATCTTCGACGTTCCATATTCTCCTCGTTACTCGTCGTTAAGCCGTCCGTTCTGCTTTCAGCCGGCCGACTCCATTCGCGGCGAAGAAGTCCGTCATCGCGGCGGCAATTTCTATGACGTGTGTCTCAACTGCAAAGTGTCCGGTATCGAGGAATTGCACCTCGGCGTTCGGCAAGTCCTTTCGAAAGGCCTCTGCTCCCGCTGGAATGAAGAAAGGATCGTTCTTGCCCCAGATCGCAAGCAAAGGCGGTTTGGACCTGCGAAAATATTCCTGAAATTTCGGATAAAGCTTCACGTTCGAGGCATAGTCCAGAAACAAATCGAGCTGAATTTCTTTGTTCCCTGGCCGTTCGAGCAGAGCCGTATCCAGTGTGTATGACTCAGGCGGAACAGCCTCCGGATTCGCCACGCCATGGGTGTACTGCCAGCGTGTACCTCCGGCGGTCAGGACTGTTTGGCGCAGAATATCCCTGTTTTCGGCGGTTGGCTCGGCCCAATACTTTCGGATCGGGCCCCAGGCATCGCCCAGGCCTTCTTCGTAGGCGTTCCCGTTTTGCGAAACGATGGCCGTGACGCGCTCAGGGTGTGCCATCGCCAAACGGAAGCCGGTGGGAGCGCCATAGTCAAACACATAGATTGCGTAGCGGTCGATCTTGAGTACCTGTGTGAAGGCGTCGATCGTGAGCGCGAGTCGATCGAAGGTGTACGAATAGTGCCGCTCAGGCGGAACTTCGGTGAATCCGAAACCCGGAAGGTCTGGTGCGATCACACGGTAGTCATCGGCGAGGCGGGGAATGAGTTCGCGGAACATGAAAGATGAGGATGGGAATCCGTGCAGTAAAAGAACGACGGGCGCGTTTACGTCCCCGGCCTCGCGATAAAACACCTGCACGCCGTCGGCTTCGCTCTTGCGGATGGATGTAGCAGGTACGTTGAATCGGGCATCGTTCTGACGCGGCATTTGGGGTTTTGTCGCAGTTCGTGGCGTCGCATCACTCATGGAAACCTCTCCTTACTTCTGTGGTGTTTAGCGCAGGTGGGATACCAAAAGACGCACGGCTCAGTGCGAGACAGCACATTCATGCAAATCATTCTGGCAGTTGAAGTTCGTAAGGAAGGAGTCCGACGGATCTCAAACCGTAGCTGACAAATCTCTGACGGATGTCCGCCGCTGACGGATTTCCGTCGGATCCACTGTTACTGGTAGAGTGCTTGCCGAACGGCTTGGAAAGTCACTTGTCGCCAGCCGCGCCGCCGACGCTGCCCTTCTGTGGCACCGCGGCAGGCCGACCAATACTAAGCTTCTTCATCCTGTACGCCAACGAGGTTCGCTTCATTCCTAAACGCGCGGCCGCGCCACTGATCACCCAGTCGCTTACTTCCAGCGCACGAAGGATGTGATCGCGCTCAACCTCCGCGAGACCATTCATAGGGGCATTCGATTCCTTGTCAGGGTGGAACGGCTCCAGTTCGGAGGTTGGCGCGCGCAGCGTCGACTGTGGCGAGAGAATGACTGCGCGTTCGATAAAGTTCTGCAATTCACGAACGTTTCCGGGCCATTGGTATCTCACCAACGCATCCATCGTCTCCGGAGGGATTACGTCAATTTGTTTGTTCATGCGCTGGGCGTAGAGTGCTGTGAAATGCCGCACCAATCTCGGAATATCCTCTGCACGTTGTCGCAGGGTCGGGACCTGGATCGGAAATACTTTCAGACGATAATAAAGGTCCTCGCGAAACGTGCCTTGCTTGACCATGGCAGGCAAGTCCCGATGCGTTGCTGCAATCAGGCGGACGTCGACCTTATGTGTACGGTTGCTGCCGAGCCTTTCGAACTCCTGCTCTTGTAGAACGCGGAGCAGCTTCGCCTGAAGTTCGAGAGGGATATCGCCGACCTCATCAAGAAACAGCGTGCCTTTGTCGGCGAGTTCGAAGCGCCCGGTTTTTTGGGCGATGGCGCCGGTAAATGCTCCTTTTTCGTGCCCGAAAAGCTCACTCTCAAGAAGTCCAAGAGGGATTGCCGCGCAGTTCAGCTTCACGAATCCCTTTTCACTGCGATTCCCAAGCTTATGTATCGCACGCGCAACCAGTTCTTTGCCAGTGCCCGTCTCGCCCAGGATCAGCACGCCGGAATCCGTAGGCGCAACGACCGATACCATGCTCAACGCAGTCTTCAACGCCGGGCTCGCTCCGACGATTTCTCCTAACTCGGCGCGAATTTCTTCCTCCAGGTAGCGTCTCTGTTTCGTCTCCTTGTCTCGATCTTTTGTCGCCTGTTCGTACTCCAATGTGTTCTCAACCGCAATCGCTACCTGACATGCCACCTGCTCAAGCAAGATGACATCGTCTTTCGCGAAATGATTGTCCGAACGCCTACAGAGCATCAGAACGCCAACCACACGATCACGGCCGATGAGCGGAAGATAACACCCCGTCCTCAGGCCTTCTTCGAGCACGTGCTTATAGATCATCTGGCCCTCAGGATTCCCGTAAATTTCAGGATCTGCGCGGACCTGTTCGAAGCTATCGATCCGGATGCTCTTGCCTTTCCGCAATACCTGACCCGAAATAGAGCTCTTCATCGGCACCAACGATCCCTCACGGTAGGGTCCTCTCATGTCGGGATTGTGCAAGAGAGTGACACGTAACGCGCCACTCTCCAAGTCGGGTAACAGCAAAGCGGACACGTCACATTGCATTACCCTGAATAGATTCGTCGACAGCGCCTCAACCATTTGCCGGAGATCCAACCTCGACGTGACGCTGCTTGTAATTTCCAGAAGCAATCGCAGCCGATCGCGTTCGCGCTGCAGTGCTTGTTCGTTCATGTGGCGCTCAATCGCGATCCCCGTGATGTGGCTGGCATTCTCGATCAACTGGAGTTCGTTGGCACTGGGCCTGCGTGGTTCACGATAGTTGATAGAAAATGTGCCGAGAGCTTTGCCTTCGCTCGTGAATAACGGGCGTGACCAAACGGAACGAATTCCATAAGGCAACATGCGGCTGCGATAGTGCTCCCAGATGGGATCGGTCAGGATGTCGGTTACATACACCGGTTCCTTCCGATAAATAGCGGTGCCGCAAGATCCGCCTTTCGGACCAACAGCCATGGCTCCTACGTCAGCGATGAATCCATGAAGGCTGGGCGCGGCGGCACAATGGAGTTCCTTTCCGTCTTCGTCGGGAAGCCAAATCGTGCAAGACATGCCCTCGGCTTGTGATTCAACCAACTGAGCAATGTTCGCTAGAACCTCGGACAGAGGAGAGCCCGCAAAAATCAATTTTTGCAGGTTGAGCACAGACTCGGTCGAAAACAGCCCCAACTCGTGTTCCGGCGGTGCATCCCGCGATAGGACTTTTGCAGGAAACTGTATTGCTCTCTCCATGAATTGTCCTTCCCGGCCCTATTAGATTCGAGAAGTCGAGGTATGTCCTAACGCAGGCCGATTTTATAGCGCCCGACTCCGGGCCGCACCAGACACTACTTTAAGCCGGAAAGGGGCGAAACTGCCACTGCCTAGAGGAGCGAGTCGGCGGTTGGGCTTTGCAGTTTGGTTTTTGGGGCAGGCCAGTTTTGAGATCGCTCGTGATCGAAACGCAAATAAAGGAACTCACCTTGCCGAAGAGTCACTTGAGGGCCTCTGAAGTCGGAAATGATTGAAAACGAAGTGACTCAGGCGCTAGCGATTGCCGCGACTAAATTCGCAAGTTCTTTTTGAATTTCTGTCGCTTTCGTCGTACGGTATCCCAACTCAGCGGCCAGCGTTTCAAGTTCAATATGCCACTCCGGAGGGATGATCGTCTCCGGTGGAAACGGATGGGTATTTCTCTCCCCGAAAATTCGCTCCGCCGCCGCGCGTGCGCGGACGCGGTACGCCGCGCGCGAAGCGCAGTTCCATAGCGACTCCGCCTTTCAGGTAGTAGATATCGATGACACCTTTCTCGGCGGCGCTCTCCAGAACGCCGCAAAGTGCGAGAAACGAGACCCAACGGCGAAGCCTTTCCTGATCGAGACCCTGCTCGCGAGCCGCACGTCCAAGAGTCTTCTCCAACCGCTCAACCTGCTTCGGGGTCATGAGCTAAACTTTCCCAACTTTCGCCTCTTGTGTCCCTTTCGCGTGTACGTATCGATTGAGATGGCGAGTGAGCGCTGAGGCTTTCTCGGCGCTAATGTAGCCTTGCTTGCGCGCATCTTTCAGAGCGCCTCGCGCCAATCCGACACGGCCAGTTTCTTCCAAAAGTTGGGAAATGGCTTTTTCGATCGTGGTCACGGGAAGTCCTTCGCGATTGACGATATCCGATGCTCGCAAATCAGCACGATGAATTTCCACCCACTTGGGACAGCGGAGGCGGAGGCGGGCACTTTTCGGCACTGTGATCTGTGCGCGTGACGGATTCGCATCAGAAATGCCATAAACCGCCAACGCGGTCTCGTGGGATAAGGCTATTTTTTTCGGCCCACTGTCAGCACGCCCACAGGATCGCTTCGCGATATTGCCCCAGGCGATCCGACGGGAAGTAAGGAATTCGATACACTCCGCGGCGCCACCCGCTGAAGTTTTCCTCGTTGGGTCAGACGCGCCAGGACTGAATCCTTGAGACAAGCGGTGATGCGAATATTTCGACGGCGCGTTCCAGCCCGAATCGCGCCTTATGCTATGCACGAGGCGGGGGCGACGGTATTGGTGAACCTCATGCGGATTCCGTGCTTCGGCCGCAGGATGACCATCGGACGAGCTTCGATCAGCTGGCCCGGAGCCATCTGGAAATCGTAGGTTTTGAGCACGTCGCGCAAAATCATCAGGATCTGCAGCATCGCGTAGTTTCCGCCGATACAGCCCCGGGGTCCGGCACCGAAGGGAAGGTGAGTGAAGGGTGTGCGCAGTTTCTCGTTTTCCCTGGTGAAACGCTCCACATCGAAATCGTCGGGATTTTGCCAGTAGCGCGGAGCATGGTGGGCGCCGTACACATAAACAATAACCATCGATCCGCGGGGGATGGCAATGTCTCCGACGCGATCGTCTGCGATAGCCATGCGGTCGACCATCCAAAACGGCGGGTAGAGGCGGAGTGCCTCCATAATTACCCGAGTCGCAAATTCAAATTTGGAAACGTCGCTGTAGCCCAGAGGCGCGTCGCCGAGCACGGTATCAAACTCTTGCCGCACCCTTTCGAGGCAATCCGGACGCGAGCTCAAAAGATAAAGAAGCCACGATAGCGCATTCGACGAGGTCTCATGGCCGGCAACCAGAAGCTGCATGCTCTCGCTGAGGATGAGTTCATCGCTCATGCCTTCGCCATCGCTGTAACGCGCATCCATCAATGTCTGTAACAGATCGTGACCGGGTGGGTCCTTGCGGCGCTTCTTGATGTATTCCATCAGAACAGCGTCCGCGCGGGTTCGCATGTCTTCGTGTTTGCGCAGTTCGCCCGAGACCGCGAACCAGGGATTCAGATAGGGCTGAAGGGTTTGCCGAACGATGAATTCCTGGACTGTACAGATGGTGTGGCTGACCAGATCGATGTCTTCATCCTTCAACCGCGCGCCAAATAGCGATCGGGCGACCATGGCGAAAGTAATTTTCATCAGGTGAGGGTAGATATCGACAGGGCCAAGATGGACCTGTCGGTCGAAATCTCTCAGCGACTCGGCGAGGGAGTCCCGCATGATGGACGACAGCACATCGAGTTGCTTTCGATCGAACCCGGTCTGGATGAGACGGCGCTGCGTGCGCCAAGGTTCTCCATGGGTGGTCAGAAGACCCTTCCCCAGGAAGTGGCCCATACGTTTCACTTGGATTTCGGATTTTTGGTAGTTCTCCGCATTGGTCTTCAACACGTGCTGAATGACAACGGGATCGATGGTGACGATCGCTTCCTTAAGGCCGCCTATGTAGATCCGGAAAGTATCGCCGAAGTTTTCGGTGTATCTGGACAAAACCTGCACGGCGTTGCGCGCCATTGCAGGAGAATCCGCGAAGCAGCGAAATCGGGGAACAATGGGGAGGGGCATTGATGAACTCATACCCAGCCGTCCTGATATCTGCCTCGAACCGGAGGAGTTTTCATCTCACTTCTAGGAAGCGGTAGTTGGGCCATGCAAAAAGATAAAACGCTCAGAATCAGTTTTCGTTCCCCAGTTGCCTCAAGAGTATCAGATGATGCCGGATTGCCCCGGTCATGGTAGGGTTCTGCCGATAGGAAACTCCGAACTCTTCAGCCGTCTGCTTCACGATCCTGGTCAGCGGAGCATAGTGGGTATGGCACACAAAAGGGCACAGGTGGTGGACGATGTGATGGTTCAGCCCGCCCACGAGCCAACCGACAAGCGGGTTTTCGGTTGCATAGTCGGCGGTTGTCGCGAAGATGTGATACACGCCGTTATCAAACTCACTACGATCCGAAGGAAAGTAGGTGCTGTCGATGGTGTGCGTCGACTGGAATACGAGGGTTACGGTTAAACCAATGATCAAATTGACCAGTAGGAACGCCCCGGCAACCAGCAGAGGCGATTTCCCCAGCACCACGACCGGCAAGATAAGCATGTAAGTGAGGTAGAAGCCCTTGCCGGCGAAGAGAATCGCGTATTCTCGCGGAGAATGTTTGGTGCGTCTCAGATATTCGTGGGTCGGGAAGAAAAAGCATTGGAAGTCCCTGAAAAATACATAATCGAGAGAGAACATCGCGTAAACGAACAGCGCGTAGATGTGCTGGAACCGGTGCCATGGCAACCTGGATTCATAGGGCGTAAAGCGAAAGATTCCGCGTCCGGAAAGCGCGTCATCTTCGCCGTGGAGATTGATGCAGGAGTGATGACCCCGATGATGAAGAATGCGCCACATATACGAACTGATTCCGCATAAATCGAAGACGTAGTTCAGGGTTTTGTTTACGGCCGACCGGGACGAGATGGCGTTGTGATTGCTATCATGAGCGATGTTCAACAAAAGGAATGTCTGCGCGAGACCGCCTAAAAGGTAGAGGGCGACAAACCTCCACGAACCGGGCCGGAGCGCATACAGGGCTATCCAACTACCGGCGAGGACTGCCAAGCCCGCAGCGATCTTGATTCGCATTGTATGATCCGCCTTAGGAGAGATGTTCCGATCGGCGAAAAAGCGATCCAGGCGGCTGCGTAGGACTTTCGGGAAGGAAGAACCACCGGCCGGATCGAGAGTCGGCGACGCCGAGGTTTCCGATGGTACAAGATCCGATATCTCCGGCTCTTGAGCAATCACTCGTTCGGTCTCGAACGTCATCGACTCCTCCCCGATCATAGTAAATAGGACGTCACAGGTTCCACAAGTTACATGAGTGGGCCTGACCCGCGGCGAAAATTGTTGGCCGCGGAACGGACAAAACCCGCTGCGCGTTTCATCCAGGAAGCGATGACGCATGGCATTGCCACTCGCTTTGCTAATATACCTACCAACCAATGAACCGTGGCAATGGTGGGCTTATGTTGAGCCGCAGAAGCTTGGGGTTGCTCCACAAGGCTCGCCTATGTCGCAAACGGAGAACGTCCGTTGCCCGGTTCGTCGATTCGGCACTTTATACTAAGAAAAAAAAGGTGTACATTCTCTCATTCAGCCCAACCGGTCTGCACTTTGAGACTCAATCGCTCGGTAGCGAGGGTGTCCGTTTGACTGACTTGCGTTCTATTCGATCTTGGAGGATCGCCAATTGATGACGGCGTCAATTCTGGACAACCTAGACAGGCTGGCAGATGAGCACCCGAACAAACTGCTTTATTCGTACCTTGACGTAAACGGCGATCCGATCGAAACCTACACCTACGCGTCATTTCTCCGCCGAGCACAAGCCATCGCCGGACATTTGCGGAAAGACTGTCGTTTCGGGGCGGGCGATCGGCTTCTGCTTGCCTACCCGCCGGGGCTCGAAATGATCTGCGCCTTTTTTGGTTGCGTGCGCGCCGGATTGATCCCCGTGCCGGTCTATCCTCCCAGTTCGCGCGGCTTTCAGAGCGCTCTATACAAGACGGTCCACATCGCGAAAGATTGCCAGGCGGCCGGGATTTTGACCAGCAGAGATTACCACGCCTCTCTCAAAACAAATCTCGCCCGACGTGGAGTCTCCGCATCTGGCGTTGATGTAGATTACATTTCCGGTCTTCCGTGGATCGTCACCGAAGATTTCGTGGACCCGATTTCGGACCAGTCGCCCGCCGATCCTTCGAAGATATTGTTTCTCCAGTACACGTCGGGTTCGACGATGGAGCCCAAGGGCGTGATGGTAACCCACGAAAACATTCTGAATACCTATGCGCTCGTGATCGACCATCCGGAGCCGGTCGTGGTTTCCTGGCTTCCGCAATATCACGATATGGGACTCATTGGCTGCTACCTGTATCCGGCATTGAAAGGCGGCACGACATACGGGTTCGCCCCCATGGACTTCATTCAGCGCCCGATCCTATGGTTCAATGCGATCACGACCTACCGCGCCACCGCGACGGCTGCCCCCAACTTCGCTTATGACTATTGCTTGCGCGCCGGGAGGCTTTCCAAGGAAGGTCTGGCGGCTTGTGACCTCAGCTCGCTTCGCGTATTGATGTGCGCGGCGGAACCCGTAAAGCCAGATACCTACACCCGATTCCTGGAAGCGTTTCAGCCCCATGGACTCAAGTCCGAGAGTTTCCATGTCGCCTACGGGCTGGCCGAGAATACCCTCGCGGTGTCGCTGGGCGGTCGCAACATTGTTTCCGTGAGCAAACGTGCCCTGGCGCTGGGGAAAGCCCGCATGACTACCGAGGTCTCAGAGATCGGCTGCGCCACCCAGATTGTCAGTTGCGGAACCCCGCTGCCGGGCCTGGACGTTAAGATCGTCGATCCCGAGGGACATTTCCCTCTTAAGCCGGAGCGCGTCGGCGAAATCTGGGTCGCGGGAAGCGGCAAGTGCCAGGGTTATTGGAATAATCCTGAATTGACTCTGAAGCAGTTTCGGGCGCGGCTCGTGGATGATACTCCGTATGACGACGGGTACCTTCGGACCGGCGACACAGGATTCATTCATGACGGCGAGCTCTACGTATGCGGCCGCATCAAGGACATGATTATTCTCCGCGGACAGAACTATTACCCGCAGGATATTGAGAACGTGGTGGAGAAATCATCCAGTCTGATCCGGCACAATTGCGTGGCCGCGTTCCAGATTCAAGAAGACAGCGAACCAGCGCTGGCGATCGTCGCCGAAGTCAAGAATCCTAAGAGCCTTCCCGAAGCGCGAAAAATTGCCGCCGCCGTCCGGAGCTATCTCAACGTGGAAGTGGCGATGATTTCCTTCATCGCGCCGCGTGCGATCCCGAGAACGAGTTCGGGGAAGATCATGCGCCATAAGAGTAAGCAGATGTGGCTGCAAGGTCAGTTCACCGTTCTCTCCGACTTTTCGCGGGAGAAGGACGCCGGGAAGTCCCACTCCGACATACATTCTACCTTCGCCGAATTGAAAGCCAGGTACAACCTGACGGGTTTGGAATCGTACAACCTGGTCGAAGCCGGCCTGGATTCCATGGATCTGGTGGTATTCACGCATGAGCTCAAGGAACTGCTGAAGGATAAAGGCGCGGAGTTGCTGGCGAGGCAGGTAGATATTGGCGTGATTCAGCGGGTCAGCGTGGCCGAACTGTTTGGATTGGCCGAACAACTGGAACGCGCTCCCGAAAAGGCGCTGGTTCATCTGCGGCAATCTCTTGCGGCTTTCCGCGAAGAGCAGTGCGCTGCCGAGAAACAGATGATGAGCAATGACAGGAAGCTCATCTTCGAGCCTGCCGTGCCTTCGCCGACGCCGGAGACTCCGAAGCTGAATCATGTGCTGCTCACGGGTGGGACGGGCTTTATTGGACCATTCCTCATCAAAAGCCTGCTGGAGCAGACACGGGCGAAGATCTATGTTCTGGTCAGGTCTTCCGACGAAAAGCAGGGCAGGCAAAGATTGAGGGCCGCGATGGAGTCCATGGGACCCTGCGAAGCGGGGCTGATGGAGAGGTTCGAGGCCCGCGTGATCCCGATCTCCGGCGATTTAGGGCAGCCCAAGCTTGGCCTGATGCAGGATGTGTGGGACTTCCTGGCGGGTGAAATCGACACGGTGTTCCACAACGGCGCAACCGTGAACTACCTCTTTAACTATGATCTGATGCGTGACGCGAACGTGCTGGGAACCAATGAGGTCGTAAGACTGGCGTTCGAAGGACGGTGCAAAGAACTCAATTATGTCTCGACCACCTTCATATTTGGCTGGGCGGTCAAATCAGTCTTGTATGAGACCGACCTGAACGAGAATATGGAGCTTCTCGACTTTGGCTACAGTCAATCGAAATGGGTTGCGGAACAGGTGGTGGTCGACGCACGCAGCCGCGGGCTTTCCGCGCGGATTTTCCGGCCGGCTCTGGTGAGTCCCTCGGTCTCGGGTGGAGGCAACAACTTCGATATCGCGGTTCGCTTAGTTGCCTTTATGGTGAATCACGGCATAGGCGTCGATACTCTCAACCAGGTCAGCTTTGTTCCGGCCGACATTGTGGCCAACAATATTGTTGCCATCTCGGCTACCCCCGGTACCGCGAATAATACTTACCACGTGGTGCGCGACGATTATTCGAACATGATGGATATTACCGGGCTGATTACCAAAGCGACTGGCCGGCAATTCGAAAAATTCAGCCTTCCCGAGTTCGTTCCCGAGCTGATCCGGCGATGCCGGAAAGAAGATCTTCTCTTTCCTCTGCTGGATTTCCTGGTGGGCTCGGTCGACAACATCTCGGCGATGGAGTTCAAACGCTATGACAGCTCTTCGTATCAAATGGCCCGAGATGCCTCGGCCTGGGGCAAACCGGATCCATCTCTGGAAGATACGGTCAACGGCATTCTGAAATTTATGTATCGCAAGGGGATCATTTCGGTTGCGGCCCGGGAGGTCAACGCGGGCTCACCGATCTGCGAACGCGAACTGACCATCGAGACCCATCGGAGAGGAATCGATTGCGGTGCGGCTTGCCTCCAATGCATGGCCGCTGCGGGGGATCCTGAGTGTATCGAGGAGATTCCGAAGGTCGAAGCGTCGGAGCAGGTGTGAGGGGATTGCTTCGCACCCGCCTATCGTTTGGCGTTGGCTCCTTTTGTTGAGTCCGCGGCCGATGTCTGCAGCCAATCGGGCGCGGCCAGTTCCGTGCGCCAAATTGGCCCTCCCATGTAAGACAGTGTCTCGGACTTTAGGACTACCGGCGCTTCTCCGCCGAGAATCCAGATCTGCGCATCTGGTGGTTGCTTCCCTATTACTGGTGCCACCACGCCGGCGACGCCGCCAAGGTCAACCTTCCCGACATAATGCGTGGCCTCGCGGCTGAATCCCCCGAGGGAAAAAGGCTCGGTTCCCTGGGCAGTGACTACGACCTTCACAAGCCTCGGCTTGGGCGCAGCGACCACCATGGGGATTTCAATTTGTTGCGTGCCCTCCGGGAGATTCATCAGGAGCGTGGGAATCAGACCGTTGCCTATGTCGGGCGGCAGAGTTAAGTGCTGGTTCGCGACTCTCTCTTTGCCGTCGTCGCTGGTGTAACGGACCGTAACCTGTCCGGTGGCGCACGTAACCGAGAGATCATTTGGTTTTTTGAAGGCAGGCCCTTTCTGCACCATGTGATAGGAGATGAGCCTAAAGTTGCTGTGCTGCGAAAAAACTGTAGTTTCCTCTTGTCGCGAACCGTCTTTGAAGCGGAACGCGACCTGAGTTGTAACCTGATCGCCGCGAGTGATCTGGGTCACGTCGCCGGCAGCGATCGCTACGCCATCCAACGTGCTGAGCACCAGAAAGCCGTGAATCATGCCTACTTTGTAGCGCACGGCGACCGGAGACGCGGACGCCGCAAAACCGGAAAGAATACAGGTGGAAGCCAGCAGAATGCCAAGAATGCGGGAGCGCAAAACCGTCACCTCTTGTGCCCGACGCCCAAAGGGAAAGACGCGGCACAGTGCTTCGATGCGCTTACCGCCCGGCTGGTTTGCGCAGTTTCGCCCCCGGAACGACCCGCCTTTGAACTGCGCGACGCATTGCGCGCTACTGCTTCTTAAACACGAGCTTCTCCGTCACCCGCTGGCCCGATTCCAACGTGCCTGTGGTGGATAGCGTCATCTGCTGGCCATCCGCGGAAACCACCCACTTATCGTTTTGAGTGACTTGCTCGTCCCGCCGGTAAGTCGCATCCACCGTGTGAGGATCGACAAGTTCAAGTGTCACGGTATCGTTGCGCGAATTCTTTAGATCGTATTGCTTTCCGTCAAAACGGGCGGTATAGCTGTAGTCGCCGAGAAAACGGACTCCGCCGCTGCCGTCGGCCTCGATCTTGAGCACCAAGCCTTGCCGCAAACGGGTCTTGCTAAGATCTTCCGTCCACTCTCCCACGAACATGTCCGTGGCAGTCTTTGCGCCTCCGCTTCGCGTCCATACGGTGATCTGATCGGCGTGGCCCGGGGTCGCAGTCGTGCTTATCAGCTCTTTTCCATCCTTTGAAAGTTGTTCGCGAACCGTCGCCACAACCGTTCCGTCTTTTTTCTGCGTGACCTCCGCCTGCCTCTTATCGATCCTGTGCAGAACAATTTGATTGAACCCGAGATTGCCGGGTGCGGGCGAATCGTGTCCGTTTCGAGCCGCAGTAAAATCGAAATGCTTCTCGCCTGACATGACTACATGCACTCCGTCATGCAGATGTGTAATGGAAAGCCGATTCGGAGGATCCAGGCTGGACTGCGCTGAGATGAGCGTCCAGACGCCGAGGCGAGGGTCTGGTATTCCAGGTTGGACCGCGGCAACCAGTCCGAGCAACAGGAACGTGGGTATTAATACTCTCAAGCTGATGGGAGTTTAGCAGATTGGGTGCTGACTATTCGGCGTCGTTCGAAGAACAAGAAGTCGAGCTTCGCTCGAGGGACAGCCGAGGACGGCTGTCCCTACATAAGCCGTCCCTACATAGACGCTAGCGCGACGACGATTTTGTATGAAATTATGAATGCGATGCATGTGCGCCGTTATTGGGTGTCAGGGATCGTCCTCGCAGCAACCATTGCACTTCTTCCATTCTCTTTTCACGCCGAGCGGCACCTCGAGACCGCAACTCGCGTCGAAGGCAGCCAGGCTGAGACTGTCCGGCAGGAACTGGCCGATCGTTTTCGGTCGCCGTTCGTGGATCAGGTGGTGCTGGTCGTCCAGGGACTTACGCCTGCGAGTTCGGCGGAAGGCGGACAGGCGTTAGAAACCATCGTGAAGGGGCTGAGAGACCAATCCTACGTTTCAGGAGTGGTGTCCTATCTCGACGCGCGCGATCCGATCTTTGTGTGCCGGGGAGGCGGAACGTTTGTGATTGTGGGTCTCATGTCGGCCGACGGTCCCGTGGAAACGCTTGTTCCGAAGCTTCACCAGCTGGCAAGCTCGCTTGAAAATCAACTGCGGGGCTCTTATCCAGCGGTTAAGCTCGAACTCACCGGTGAGATTCCACTGAATTTCGACATTCGGAAAGCCAGCGCCGACGACGTGCGACGTGGTGAAAGTCTGGTGATCCCCGCGACCCTCGCACTTCTGCTCGTAGCTTTTGGAAGCCTGATCGCCGCCCTGATCCCACTGGCGGTTGGCCAGCTTGCTATCGCGGTGACTTTGGCGATCACAGGATTCCTGGCTCAGCGCTGGCACTTGTCGATCCTGGTTCAGAATTTGGCCACCATGCTTGGCCTGGGCTTGGGCATCGATTACGCGCTGCTTATGGTTAGCCGCTTCCGGGAAGCGATTTCCGCCGGTAATGACGGACCCGCGGCATCGGTCATCGCGGCACGCCAGGCAGGCCGCACCCTCTTGATTTCAGCCTCAACCGTGGCCATCGGATTTCTAGCCCTCTTAACAGTTCCGATCAGCGAAATCCGTTCCATCGGCATCGCGGGATTCCTGGTGGCGGGGATGAGTGTGTTGCTTACAAATACTCTCGTTCCAGCGTTGCTCGGCCTGCTCGGTCCGCGGATTGATCTTGGCCGATTGCCCTTTACTCCAAAGCTGGATGCAAGGCGGGCCGAGTGTACGGGAAAGCGCTGGCGCCAATGGGGAAAGATGATTGTTGCGCATCCCTGGCTTGCTCTCTTGGTGGCGGGCGCTCCCTTGCTTCTGCTCGCCTGGCAGATCAGACATCTGGACACCAGCATGCCGCGGGGAGATTGGCTTCCGCAGTCGGCGGAATCGGTGCGTGCCCTCCACGCCCTGAAACAAATGGATCGGGAAGGCGTGGTCGAAGCGTTGCGCATCATTATCGAACTTCCAACCGATTCCATCGCGCAAACCGACGCGGGGTGGGATGTGCTTGATCGCGTCAGCAAGCGCCTGGCGAGCGACCCTCGCAGCAGCCGCGTGATTTCTATCACAACGATTGCGGAGAGCAACCGGTCTTCCCTCCGTGACCTCTCGCGGGAGACGCGGCGAACATTTCTGAGTGGTGACGGGAAAGCGGCGCTGCTTGAAGTGATACCGGCGAGTTCGGTCTCCATTCGCGACCAGGTCAACTGGGTGCGGGAGCTTCGCAAGACCGGCGCGCTGGCGCTCACCGGAGTTCCCGGCGCGACGCTTCTGGTTGGCGGTATCCCGGCACTGAACGCCGACTATGAAACGATTATCAGAGACCGCTTTCCCTCGGTCATGGGGCTTATC
The DNA here is from genome assembly GCA_963833875.1 of uncultured Acidobacteriaceae bacterium. GTDB lineage: Bacteria > Acidobacteriota > Terriglobia > Terriglobales > Acidobacteriaceae > Sulfotelmatobacter. The sequence goes on along the minus strand of CAWHZM010000004.1, from coordinate 2,000,011 downwards.
GTCGGGGGAACGCTGCTTGCGCTGCTTTGTGGATTCCGATCTGTCTTCGTTGCCCTGAAGGCCATCGCACTCAACCTGTTCTCGGTGGCCGCGTCCTTTGGAGCATTAGTTTTCGTTTTCCAAAGCGGGCATGGAAGCAGCTTCCTGGGCGTTCCTGAGGGAACAGGTAGCGTATTTCCACTTGTTCCGATCGTCGCCTTTGCCATTGTTTTTGGGTTAAGCATGGATTACGAAGTATTTCTGGTGGCACGCGTTCTCGAAGCCAGAAGGAGCGGGCTCAGTGAAACGGATGCGATCCCGGAGGGGCTGGCTAGAACCGCAGGCCTGATTACCAGCGCTGCCGCGATCATGATCGTGGTATTTGCGGCTTTCACCTTCGGAAGTTTCCTGGTGGTCAAGATGATTGGATTTACCCTGGCAGTCGCCGTGTTGATTGACGCCACGCTGGTTCGCATTGTGATCGGTCCCGCCCTGCTTCGTTTAGCGGGCGATTGGAACTGGTGGCCTGGCGGGCTCGCAAAAACGCGAGGGCAGCGTTCGTGATGGCAAGTCGCGGGGAAAACATCGGCGACCTTACAAGGCTTCTCCGGAGGCACGGATCGCAGCATCCAGCGCGTCCAGAAACTGATGCGGCGTAGCGTAGATATAGTCAACCCAGGCGAGCTTTTTCTGCAGCGCCGGTGAGGGATGATTCGGCATGTGTTTCTCCTTGCGCGGCACCCACACGGTCTGCATGCCTGCTTTCTTAGCTCCCTGCAGGTTGCCGATGGTATCTTCTGCCATGATCGTCTGGATTGGCTTGATCGGGTCTGCCGGGTCGCGCATGTCGTTAACGGCCGCAAGCACTTTCTCAAAGACCTCGGCGTTCGCGCCCTTTTTATAGGGAGAAATCTCTTCCAGCCCAAAAATATGATGCTCGGGGATTACCTCGCCGAGGCCAAGCTTTTCCAGTTTCTCCTGTGCCTCTCCCGTTCCCTGCTTGAAGGAATGCGTGAGCACTGCGACCTCAACCCCAGCGACGGTTAGCCGCTGTACCCTGCTTACCAGTCCGGCGTCGGTGCGGAGGAACCCAGTGCCCATGTGCCTATGCCACAGCCGTGTAATCCCTTTGTCTCCTTCCACGATTTTTTCCCGCAGTTCCTCGCGCGAAAGTTTTGCTCTCTTCCCGCTCTTCTCCCTTTTCTTGCGGTTCTGAAGCAGCCCCAGATTAAAAGCCATGGCGATCATGTCTTTATAAGGCGGGTCAAGGTAGGACGGGTCAAGGACCTGATCGTGCCGAATGCCTTCTTCCTCCTCGTCCCGGCGTGCTGCCTTCCAGTTGCGATAATAGATCTCCAGCATTCCGAATACGGAGCCGCCGCGGAGGCCCTGACTTTCCAGGCTTCCGGCCAGCTTGCTGATATACCGGCACAATGGGTCATCCGGATTCTGGTTGGCTTCTTCCTTGGCTTCTGCAATCAGTTTTTGCGCTGTCTTCCTTCGGAATATGGGAAGGCCATATTCCTTTTCGACATTCCGCCAGGACCGCAGGACGGCATTTTTGTATCTCCTGTTGTAAGGGTAGAGAAAGCAATCGAGATCCAAAATAATGAGCCTCGCTCTCTCGTGAAAAGGCTTAGGGGCCGGGTAGGCTTTAGTAGTCATGGACTCAGCCGCGCAGGCCTGAGAATTGTGCACAACATGATGATCCTTCAGTCCTCAGCTATTCTAAGGGGCGGAGCGGATCGCTTCGATGGCCCGGCGGGCATGTGATGAAATGTGCATCGGCTTTGGTGCGCGCACTCATTATCGGGATCGCTCCGCACCGGACATGGCGGCGCGGCTGGACCGAGTGATCACTCTGTGAGGGAGCTTACGGGGAAACTCCATGAGTGAGTGGCGAGATTTGCGCGTTGCTTCTGCCACTTTCGCACTCTCTTACTGCGCCCGCGCATCTCGTGAATATGTTGCTTAAAGTATTTTCGACAAGAACTTCTCTATACTGGCATTGCGAGATCTCCTCGCTGAGGGAGAAAGATTTGGACTTGGCTGATCAAAGTGTAAAAGATATTCCGGGCATACTTTTTGTAGACCATATTGCCATCGCGGTCCGGCGGGGGGATCTCGAAGACCAGGTTAGGGCTTATGAGATGCTGGGCTTCCACGAGATTCACCGGGAAGAGGTGCGCGGAGGGGATCGGGTGCGCGAGGTTTTGTTGAAAATTGGCGAGGGCCCGAATCTGATTCAATTACTGGAGCCGCTAGGCTCGGATTCGCCAGTGCAGAAAATGATCGATAAAAATGGCGGCCGGGGCGGCCTGGCGCACGTGGCCTTTCGGGTTAAGAGCGCACGGGAAGCGTTCGCTGCCATGAAGGCGATCGGATTTCGCTTAATCGACGAGGCTCCTCGAAAAGGATCGCGAGGCACCATTGTTTTTTTTGTCCATCCGAAATCGCTGGATGATAATCCGTTCGGTTTTCTTATTGAAATTGTTGAAGATCCTACCGCAACAGATTGAACACCCGAAAGTTGCTACACGCGCGACGCGACGATCAAGAACAATTGATAGAGATCTGACCGCGGAACGCGAGCTGTCCGGTGCGAGAAATTTACAAACTTTTTGCTGCAACCATTTTTCGAGGCGTTCATCCAAGTTGAAAAGGTAAGAACGCATGCCCACCGCGCAAGAAAAGCACGACGGTGAGAGGGAAGTTCCGCAGACCTTCCGTTTGGATGTGCCGTTGCACAATCTGCTCACCGGATCTCCGGCGCGGCAAGGCCAACGCTTCTTCCTGGAAACGGCGGCGAAAAGTTTCCTGAACCCGTATTTCCGCAGCGCCCCGATCTGCCGGCTCAAGACGACAATTATGAGGAGAATTTGGCTCTCGCCCTTGCGGGGGAACGGAAATGGCCTGCCCGCTATGTTTACCGGGCAATGAATGGCTGGTTGTTTCCTTATATGAAATCCCGCGTCCATGACTGGAGAGTCATCGAAAATCACAAGTTCGAAGTTCCTCAGCTCAATGAAATGAAGAAATCTTGTCAAACACATTGCTTCTCGACCTTGAATCACAACCTAGGTTTCTGTTACAACGATTCCAGGGTCGTTAAGTGGGTACTCAGGCAGGCCGCTCATGGTTTCCAGGGAGTAGAGGCAGCTTTGCTTGATCGGGTAGAGACCTTCCCAAGGTCTTGAAAGTTTGGGGCAACCAAAGCCGGCGAAAGTCGGCGAGCAGCGCGGAATTTGCCGTGTACGGCGCGCGGGGATGCGTCGCTAGATGCCTCCCACGTGGCGCAAACCTAGAACCTCCTGTTGGATTTTGTTAGGAGTTTCCGGTGACGCTAGATCGAAGCCTCGTAAGTCTTCTGGCAACGCGAACCCGAAATCCTGCCTTGCGACGCGTATTAAATTTTCCGATTCATTCCATCCCTGTTGTTTCTTCTTTGAGGTCTCTACCTCTACGCCTTCCGCGCGGAACAGATTTTCTCTCTCCGCAATGTCTAACCCGAAATCTACAAACATCGCAGATGCCAGAGCGCATTGTGCCGGAGGAAGATAATGGCAACTCATCTCGTACAAATCGATAGCGACGAAGAAATCAAACAGCGCCTGGAAACGGAGCGCGACCGATTGCGCAAGATTGCCGGGCTCGACCAACCGACTCATTTCCACCGCCCCGTCGAGCGGGCGTTCAAAGCCGAGGAGAGGGACCGAGTCACCATTCTGTTTGGGGGATTCACGTGGAAGCACGAGGATCTGATCCGCGCTGTATTCCAAGGATGCGGCTATCGCTGCGAAAAGCTGCCGGTGCCGAATGTTGCCGCCTTCCAGACCGGCAAAGAATTTGGCAATAACGGGCAGTGCAATCCGACCTACTTCACCGTGGGGAATCTGGTGCAGTATTTGCAGTTTTTGGAGAAAGAAGGATTAGCGCGCGACAAGATATTGAATAATTACGTTTTTTTCACCGCAGGCTCCTGCGGGCCCTGCCGCTTCGGCATGTACGAGGCTGAGTATCGATTTGCGCTGAAGAATGCCGGATTTGACGGCTTCCGCGTGCTGCTGTTCAAGGACAGTGACGGTATTAAAGCCGCCTCGGGCGAGCCGGGATTGAAATTCACCATTGACTTCGGATTCGGGATGCTGAACGCCATGCATCTGGGCGATGTGATCAACGACATGATCTATCAGATCCGTCCTTTCGAAGTGAATAAGGGCGAGACGGATCGTGTGTTTCGGGAAATGGTGGACGGGCTATGTGAGGATTTGAAGAATCGGGATTCGTTTGAGATCGAGCAGCGGTCGCCCAACTGGCTCAAGCCGAAATTCAAGAGCAATAAGATTCTTCGAAATACGGCCAACGTCTTCGGGAAGATGCACGAGCACCTTTGGGGAAAGGATTATCTGGGTGCATTGCACACGGCCCGCGAACGGCTGAACAAGATCGAAGTTGACCGCACCAAGGTAAAGCCGGTGGTGAAAATCACAGGCGAGTTCTGGGCGCAGATTACCGAGGGCGATGGCAATTTCCACATGTTCGATTTTCTGGAACGTGAAGGTTCGCAGGTGATCGTGGAGCCGATTGCGACCTGGGTAGCTTATCTGATGTATCAGGCCAAGGCGCATGCGATTGCGAAGTGGCCGGTGAATCGTCCGCACCGCAATCCGGAGTGGTACGAGGTTAAGAAGAATTTCGCCAACTATATCGGGCTGCGCAAGAAGCTATGGGGTATTGGCTTCGGCGAGAAGGCCTGGCAGTTCTTCTATCACCGCACCATCAAGAACATGGGCGACCTTACGCACCACCTTGTCCCCCAGAAAGACTTGGCCGACCTGGCAAACCCATTCTATAACCAGTTCGCGCGCGGCGGTGAAGGCCACCTCGAAGTGGGCAAGAACGTTTACTACACCGTTCACAAGCTCTGCCACATGGTGCTGGCGCTGAAACCCTTTGGCTGCATGCCTTCTTCACAATCGGATGGAGTGCAATCGGCGGTAGTGAACAAGTTCAAAGACATGATCTTCCTGCCGATCGAAACCTCCGGCGAAGGCGAGGTGAACGCGCACAGCCGCGTGCAGATGGCGCTGGGTGAAGCCAAGGTCAAGGCGAAGACTGAGTTTGAGCAATGCCTGAAGTCGACCGGCAAGAGCCTGAACGAAATTCGGGAATACATTGCCGAGCATCCGGAGTTGCGACGACCGTTCTACCATGTGCCGCATCGCGAAGGGGTTGCGGGGACGGCTGCGCAATTCATTCTGCACGTGAGCGACCGCATGGATAAGACTACGCAGTGGCGGAAGCGCTCGCGGGTTCCAGGAGTTCCTCTGCCAAGTGCTGCGTGAGCGGGTTAGGCCGCCATTTCGCCGATCAGTTCTTTCGGTGACATGGCGGTCACTGTTACCCAGTCATGAGGTCAAAACGATCCAGCAACCATTCTGGCCTATTGGAGACGTGATGCACGATCATCTGGACCAAGATAAGAAGCCGCAGCTCTTCACCATCGCCCCCTTACCTCCACAGAAACCTCACGACCATCACACGCAGTTCATGGTGGGGCTGGATGTCGGTTCAACGACAGTCAAGGCCACAGCCGTGGATGCTGCGACTGATCAGGTGATTTGGCAGGATTACCAGCGCCACGAAACCAAGCAGCCGGAAAAGTCGCTGGAGTTCCTGCGGCGGATGGAAAAGGAAATCGGCATTAATCGCCACAACACGCGCATGTTCATGACGGGGTCTGGCGGCGGGGCCATAGCGGATCAGATTGGCGCGAAGTTTGTGCAGGAAGTGACGGCGGTGTCGCTGGCCGTCGAAAAGATGCATCCCGAAGTCTATTCGGTGATCGAACTGGGCGGTCAGGATGCCAAGATCATCGTCTTCAAAGATGATGACGAAACCGGGCGCAAGAAAAAAATCCCTTCAATGAACGATAAGTGCGCGGGCGGGACGGGCGCGGTCATCGACAAAATTAATGCGAAGTTGAAGATTCCGGTGGCGGAACTCGCGCTGCAGGGCTATCACGGGATCAAACTGCACAGGGTTGCGGGCAAGTGCGGAGTGTTTGCTGAGACCGACATCAACGGCCTGCAAAAAGTTGGAACACCTTCGGACGAGTTGATGGCTTCGCTATTCGAAGCTATTGTTTTGCAAAATCTAAGCGTATTGACTCGTGGCCACACTTTGCGGCCTCACGTCTTGCTGCTAGGTGGTCCAAACAGCTTTATTCGCGGAATGCGCGAGGCCTGGCAGGCGAATATTCCACGCATGTGGCAGGAGCGGAAGGTCGCGATTCCTGAGGGCGCTAAGCCGGAGGAATTGATCAAGGTTCCGCAGAATGCGCAGTACTTCGCGGCGTTGGGAGCGATTGAGTTTGGCAAGAGCGAGGACGATTGCGTTGGGTGTTATCAGGGATATGAAAAGCTTGTTCACTACATTGAGTTCGGACGGCAGGAGGAAAAAGCCAAGTCTGGGGCAAAAGGTCTCGCAACCAATGACGCTGAACTGGACGAGTTCAAGGTCTCTTATAAGAAGAAGAAGTTCACGCCAGCTGTTTTCCATACCAACCAGATCGTAGCCGGGTTTATCGGCATCGACGGCGGCTCGACCTCCACCAAGGCCGTCCTGCTGGACGAAAACGGCGACATCCTTTGCAAGGCTTATCAACTCTCGAATGGGAATCCGATTCAGGACACGATTGAGATGTTCGAGAATCTGCGTGGTCAAGTGGAAGCGCAGAAGGCGAAACTGGAAGTTTTGGGAGTAGCCACTACCGGGTACGCAAAGGACATTCTGAAGGATGTGCTGCACGCCGATGTGGCGCTGGTGGAAACCGTGGCTCATACCGAGTCGGCGCTGAAGTTTTATGACGATCCGCATGTCATCGTGGACGTGGGCGGGCAGGATATCAAAATCATTATTCTGCACAATGGCCGGGTAAAAGATTTCAAGCTCAATACGCAGTGCTCGGCTGGCAACGGGTATTTCTTGCAGTCGACCGCGGAAGGTTTTGGATTGAGCGTGGAACAGTATGCCGACCTGGCTTTCTCGGCGCAATCGATGCCAATTTTCGGCTATGGCTGCGCCGTGTTTATGCAGTCGGATATTGTGAACTTCCAGCGGCAGGGGTGGCGCGCGGAGGAAATTCTTGCCGGCTTGGCGACTGTGTTGCCTAAGAATGTGTTCCTCTACGTGGCCAGTATCCCGAACTTAGCTGCTCTGGGCACGAGGTTCGTTCTGCAAGGCGGCACGCAGAACAACATGGCGGTGGTAAAGGCAGAAGTTGACTTTATCAATAATAGTTTCCGCGCATCAGGCAAGAAGCCGGAGATCATTGTTCATGAATTCTGCGGTGAATCGGGTGCGATTGGAGCTGCGGTGGAATCGCTGCGTCTGTGGCGCAATGGTACGCGAACTTCATTTGTAGGTCTTGAGGCAGTCAGGAAGATCGAATACCGCACTACGCGCAATGAGAGCACGCGCTGCAATTTCTGCAAGAACAACTGCCTGCGTACCTTTATCGATATTCGCACCGTGCCGAAAGACGATCTCGCTTTTGTGCCTATCCAAAAAGTCACCAAGGTTCCGCTGATGCACGGCGAGCAGCGGCTTATTATCGCGACCTGCGAAAAGGGATTGGTGGAAGACATTAACGACATGAAGGACATCAAGGCAGAAATCGACGAGATTAAGGATAAGTACCCCAATTTCGTAGATTTTGCCGCGCATGAAGTATTCAGGCCGGTAAATGCCAAGAGCGTGGCCGATGCCGTTCCGGTCTCGACCTTCTGGAAGAAAGTGGATAAGGAACGGGTTGCGCTCATGGAAAGTCGCAAGAAGATTCGGGTTGGTATTCCGCGCGTGCTGAATATTTATACGTATGCGCCGTTATTCAACGGATATCTCGAGAGCCTGGGAGTGCAGCCTGAGAATATTGTTTATTCCGACTACACCAATTCAGATCTCTATCGCGCGGGAGCGAGCCGCGGCGCAATCGATCCCTGCTTCCCGGCGAAAATCGGCATCTCGCATGTATACAACCTGATCCAAGAGAAGCATCGCAAAAAGCCGTTGAATGTGATTTTCTTCCCGATGTATGACGTGCTCAGTTCACCGCTGGTGAAGATTGTGGGGGCGAATGCCTGTCCGACGGTCACGGCGACGCCGGAGACGGTGAAGGCTGCTTTCACGAAAGAGAATGACGTTTTCGCCGAGCACAACGTAAAGTATCTCGACCCGGTGCTGAACTTCGCGGACCGGAAGCTGTTCGCTCACCAGATGCTGCAAGCGTGGCAGCCGCTGCTTGGGTTGTCGCAGGAAGAAAACGATCGTGCGGTCGAGGTCGGTTTCAAGGCTCTGGAAGACTACGAGGCGAGTATCCGCAGTCGCGCGCGGCAGGTGCTCGATCAACTGGAGCGCGAAGATCGCATTGGCATTGTGATGCTGGGCCGGCCGTATCATCACGATCCCGGCTTGAATCACGAGATCATGGAGGAATTCCAGAAGCTCGGGTATCCGATCTTCTCGCAGAACACGCTGCCTCTCGACGAAGATATGCTGGAGCGCCTGTTCGGCGATGAAGTTCGCGCCGGAGTCATCACCCACCCGCTCGACATCACGGATGCGTGGAAGAACTCCTACTCATGCAGTACGAACCATAAAGTATGGGCTGCGAAGTTTACGGCGCGGCATCCCAACCTGGTCGCGCTGGAGATTTCCAGCTTCAAGTGCGGACATGACGCACCAATTTACGGCGTGGTCGAGGGCATCATCGAGCAGTCCGGCACTCCGTATTTCTGCTTCAAAGATCTCGACGAGAACAAGCCCACCGGCTCGATCAGGATTCGCGTCGAGACCATCGACTACTTCCTGCGGCGCTATCGCGAGGAAGTCATTCGCAAACGCAAAGCCGTCGACGATATCGAGTCTCAACTGGCGGCGCTTGAGGCGGAGCTGCGCGGGCAATCGTCGTCTCCCGACGCTACCTTCGAGGAAGTTCAGATTGAGCGAGTCGTACAGGATATGGCTGCGGATTAAGCCGTGTGAGCCGGCCTCAGGCGACTTCTGTCCTACTTCACAAAGGTCAGGCCGTGCGGTACCAGCCATTTAAATACGTAGGCATAGAGCATCACTATGATGCCTACGATCGAGCAGAGCGCGACAGAATGCCATGCCACGAAGCGGAAAATGATGCCTTCATTCCCTACCTGCTCGGTGGCTGCCGTGGCAATCGTAATCGATTGGGCATCGACCATCTTTCCCATGACTCCTCCGGCGCTGTTCGCCGCGCACATGAGTACCGGATCGATGCCCAACTGCTGAGATGTGATTCTTTGCAGGCTTCCAAATAAAGCGTTGGCAGAAGTGTCGCTGCCAGTCAGCGCTACTCCCAGCCATCCGAGGAACGTTCCGAAGAATGGGTATAACCATCCGGTGCGGGTGAAGGCCAGACCCAGCACGGCATCCAGACCCGAGTAGCGTGTCACGTATCCTAAACCAAGCATAAATGAGATGGCGATCATAGCCAGCCGCATCCGTACGAGCGTCCTCCAGAAGATCCTCATCAGTTGCACTGGATTCTGGCCGAGCAGCAAACCGGAAACAATCGCGGCAAGAAAGCATCCGGTTCCTGTGGCAGAGAGCCAGTTGAAATCGTAACGCGCGGCTTCGGGCGTGGGCTTCTGAACTACAGGAGCCGCACGGAATACGGCATTATGTAAATAAGGCACATCCCAGCCGGGTGGTCCGGTCCGCAGCTTGCCACTCGGCAGTACAACCTGGAAAGCTGGAGTCGTTGCCCGATTCATAGCCAGCTTAATGCTGGGCAATCCCCAGAGCAGCACGAAGACTGAGAGGATCGCAAACGGCATCCATGCGCGTAGGATCTGGGTCCCTGTGTATGTGCGGACCTTAACCATTCTGTCAAACTCGGTTGACGACCATTCGCCTCCCATGTCATCGCTGACAGCTTGTAACAGAGCGTGCGACGCAGCCGGCTTATCGTCGTAATCGAAACGCCAAATTTTCTTGGGCTTCCAGAATCGAAGAAAAACCAGGGCCGCGACGATCGATACGACGCCGGCCATGATGTCGACAAGATTGCTGTCTACGTAATTCGACCAGAGAAATTGGGTTAGAGCAAAAGATGCGCCGACGACCAGGATGGCGGGAAATACTTCAAAGGTATCTTTCCAGCTCACCATGGTTTTCACTAGCCAGAATGGAACGATCAAAGCCGTCAACGGGAGGATACGGCCGATCATGGCATTAATGTCGGATTCCGGCAGGCCGGCAACCGCAGCCAGCACGTGGACCGGCGTGCCGATCGCGCCCCAGGCTACCGGGGCGGTGTTGGCGATTAAGTTCAACGCGGCGGCGTGGAATGGCTTGAAACCGAGGCCGATCATGAAGGCCCCTGCAATCGCCACCGGTGCGCCGAAGCCTGCCGATCCTTCTATGAATGCGCCAAAACAAAAAGCGACAAGCAAAACCTGCAGCCGGCGATCTGGGGTGATCCCGGCTACCGACTCCTTCATAATTTCGAATTGCCCGGTCTCGACAGAAATGTCGTAGAGGTAAACGGCGGCGAGAACGATCCAGGCGATCTTTAACACCCCGAAGGCGACCCCGTAGCCGAAGCTGAGGCTGGCCAGCAGCGGAGGCATTTTGAAGACGGTGATTGCGACCAAAACTGCGGTCGCCGCAGCGGCGACGGCGCACCAGTGCGGCTTTACTCTAAGTCCGGCTAAAAGGCTGAATAGAACCAGGATAGGGAGCGCGGCGACCAGCGTAGAAAGCCACCAATGCGCGAAGGGATCGTAGATCTGAGTCCACTGCATTTACGTCCTCCCGGGTGAGCCCAGCGCTCGGATTGCTTCAGTCCCAGTCCTTCGGGACATTTACGTAGGACCGATCCAAAGCCGCTACCGATGGGCAGCCCAGTAACCTCAGCGTTCGTTCCAAATCCGTGTGCAGGATTTCGACGGCGCGATCGACACCGGCTTCTCCCGCGGCGGCCAAGCCGTAGGCGTAGGCGCGGCCGCAGAGGACGGCGCGTGCTCCCATCGCAATCGCCTTCACGACATCCGTGCCACGGCGGATGCCGCCATCCATCAACACTTCGATTCGTCCCTTGACTGCCTCGACCACCTCGGGAAGAGCGCGTAACGAAGCGGGGACGCCATCGAGTTGGCGGCCACCATGGTTCGAAACTGAGACTGCGGCTGCGCCTGCGTCGAGCGAGCGGAGAGCATCGTCCGCGGTGAGCACGCCTTTAATAATGATCGGTCCCTTCCATGCTTCTTTGATCCAACGAAGATCCGCCCAGGTGACCGCCGATTCCGCCAAGGCTGCGTTGATATCGACGAGCGGCATGGGCCCCTTGCCTGGGATGATGACGTTGGGAAGACCGGGCAGCCCGCCATCGAGCAGATAACTTGTGAGCCAGCCGGGCCGCGCGAGCAGTTGCGGAAGGTAGGGGATTTTTTCGAACACGCTGCCGCTCACCAGCTCTTTCATGCCGTTGCGATAGTCACGTTCGCGAATGCCAGCGACAGGAGTATCGATGGTGACGACGAGCGCGTTAAATCCGGCGACTCGCGCCCGTTCAATGGAAGCCTCAGCAGCGCCGCGGCCACCCATCAGGTAGAGTTGGTAAAAAACCGGACCCGAGGAGGCGCGCCTCACGTCTTCCAGCTTGTGGCCTGAAATCGTAGACAAAATATAGGCAGTCCCGGCTTTGCCCGCGGCTCGCGCGGCGGCCACTTCCCCGCCCGGATGCATGAGGCGGCTATATCCGACGGGCGCGAGCAGGAATGGAAGAGACAGCTTGAGGCCGAGCACCGTCGTACACAGGCTGCAATCTGCCAGCGCCACGGCATGGCGCGGACGAAAAGTGACATCGTCGAAAATCCTGCAGTTCTCGCGCAGGGTGACTTCGCCTTCGGCTCCGCCGTCGAGATAGTCAAAGACGGATTTCGGGAGCCTCTGGCGTGCCAGTGGACGGAAATCTTCAACGCATATTACGTGCGGGGATTGAACGCTACGGGAGGCTCTGGTCATGCGTTTACGCCCGCTTCAAGGCCGGGCAGGCCGATATCGTACCATTGGCAGCGTCCAACAAAACACGAAATTGTATACGTACAGCAGTTTCCTCAGTCGGGAGCAATCTCATTCTGCAGCGGCGGCAATACCGGAACCTCCGGGTGCTCGGCGTCGCGCCAGAAAATGTGGAAGCATTCTCCCCGTTTGTCAGGGGCCCATGTGGTGCCATCCTGATAGGTGATGGAACTGGGGGAAAATGCCCACCCTAGAATTGTTGCTGCTTCGCTGGAGGAGACCGAAGTTTTCTCGAGTACCTGCTGCTTCCCCGGCGAAATTGGAGCACTTGTATACCAGTCGCCCCTGTAGGGCTTGCGCAAATCCTGCGGAGCGGCAAAATTGTCGGCGGTGATATTTAGTTTGGTAATGGTCCTCTCGCTCGAGTTTTTGACCGTCAGGCGATCCTTCTCCGGGCCGTTCCAGTATTCCAGCGCGGTGAATTCCACCGGGCAACTTCGCGTGGGCGGAATATAGATCGTGTAAACCGCGATCATGCCCGCTTCCATATGATCGTCCACGTGGCAGTGGAACATCCAGGTGCCAGGATTGTCGGCAATCATGTCCACCGTTTTCATGCTGCCGGGAAGCAGTTCGACCACGTCGGCGTTTCGGCCTTCGTAAGTTACAGTTTCCCCGTGCCAATGCGGGGTGTGCAGGTCGATTTCATTACCCATGGCCAGCAGATACCAGCGCACCTTGTCATCCTTCTTCATGTATAAGCCGGGGAGATTGCCGAATATGTACCCGTTGATGGCGTAGAAGAGGCCTTCCGGTTTGCCTCCATTCTGATCGAAGATTTGAAAGTCGGCGACGAATTCCCTGTCCACATCTTTCGGAGACCCGTCGGGGTTTGCCTTGCCTTTTGCAGTGACGATAATCGGACCGATCAAGCCGGCATTGACCTCGATGCCCGGATCAACGTGCCCGTGATACCACCACACAATCGAACTCGGCTGGGCTGGCCCCGGACCGCTGGCTTCCGTGGCAAACCAATGATAGGTAAATCTACGTCCGGGCGGGACGCGGTCACCCCTGCCGAATGGAATGTAGAAAGACCCCTCACTGTTCTTGTTGTAGCGCAGCCCATGCGGGTGCATATTGTGCGGCAGGTGGGTGCGGTTCATAAACGTGACGTCGACTTCATCCCCAACTTCGGCGCGAATAATCGGGCCGAGAATCCCCAGCCACTCCGGCTGCGGCTTTTTCGTAGTGAAGGTGTCGTCGGTGTATTCAATGAAGCGGGTCTTCGGCCATTCGAGTTTCGCGCTCCAGGGGGACGGTATCGGCAATGCGCTCAGCAGGTTCATACCGCTGGGCGCATAGTTCCACGGAACGTCTTCGGCGGCGATGTAGTAATGGCGAGTGACGGCGAAGCAGGTGGAAACGGAAAAGAGGAGGAAGCAAAGTAAACCGGCGCGCAAAATGCTCACATTTTTTATTATCCCACGTAGCCTGTCATCCTGAGTGGCGCAAGTATGCAGGTTGTAACTGAGACGGCACCGATGCCTTCAATCGGTTCCGCGCAGTATTTTCAGCGCAAGAAAACGCCCCAGGACGGCAAGTTCTGAGGCGCGCAGTAGCTTTTGTTTGTTAAGCGATCACTTCCTAGCCGTTCACTGGAAGGTCGCCTCGACGTATTCCGCGTTGCCCTGGGTCATGGTGAAGGTGCAGGTCGACGCGGCGCCGGTGCACGGCCCAGTATTGGTACCAGCGCTCCATCCCGTGAAGGTACTGCCAGTATCCGGGGTTGCGGTCAGGGTCACCTGCGTTCCTGAGGTAAACACGAAGCCACAGACATCGGAACCAGTGATGGTGTAGTCGGAGTCGCAAGTGATGCCGCTGGGAGTACTGGTGATGGTGCCGCTTCCCTTAACCGCGGCCGACAACTGCGGAGGCTCGCCCCAGCCTCCGTTGACTGCATATGTGCCTGATGGCGGGGTCTGATCGCAGATGAGGCCGCTACTCAGTTGGCTGCTGGCAAACGTCGGTGGAGTCAGCCACGGTGGATTGGCGAAGTTGAAAAATTCGTCCATGCTGGGTTGTGACGCATCGCGTGCAGTGAGTGCCTTTAGGCCAAAGCGCTCTTCGACGAAGTTGAGCACTGACGTGGTATCCCGAACCGTATGGGAGACGTAGTTCTTGTTGGCGAACGGCGAAATCACGACCACCGGGACACGGAACCCGGTCCAGGAGAAGTCGCACATTCCGGTTCCCAGGTCGCCTGACGCGCTGCAGATGTCGCCACTGACCAGATCCGTGGGAGAGGTGTAATCGGCCGGCGCGGTTGCCGGCTGCGGCGGAACGTGATCGTAAAGTCCACCCCATTCGTCATAAGTAAAGATCAGCGCCGAAGTGCTCCAACTCGGGCTGGTCATCAGCGGATTGATGACGTCGTTGTATGCGAAGGCCATGCCGTCCTGAACGTTAACCGCGTACTCATCGGAGTCAGATGGATGTTCATCGAGACCCGCACTTGATGCAGGTTCGATCAGGGCGAACGACGGCAAGGTACCGGCTGCAGCGTCCGTGGCAAACTGGGAAACCGGCACGATATTTGCGAGGAGCGTAGGATTGTTCAGAACCGTGGCTTCGTACGAGAACTCATTGAGATAGGACTCGTTTACCAACAAACACGACGAGAGCTGAGAACCCGTCATACCAACGCAAGGCGTGCCATCCTGATCGACGTAAATTTTCCAAGTGATATTGTTAGCCTGCAATTCCTCGAAGATGGGAGTTGAGGGAATCTGCTTTCCGTTACTAGGATTATTAGTATTTGAGGTTACGTTCCCGCCTCCCCCAATCGGATAGGCGTGGCCGTCCGACGTGGCCCCGATAATGTACATGCGGTTCAGTTGGGTGCGCGACATAATGGGCGCGAACCAGCGGTCTGATGTACCGAAATTCGAGGCCAGGAAATAGTAGTAACTCAGATCGCTGCTATCGTAGTAACCCATGGCGCGAACGCCTTCGATATCCATGAAGCCGTTGCTTTCGGCATCGTAGGCGGCGGTGAAGGCAAATCCGTCCAGCGGCGGATTCGCAAGAATACTGGGATTATTTCCCGTTGGATCGCTGTAATCCCACTGATTGTGTGCCTCATTCCAGAATGGACTCTGATTCTCGATGCAGGACGTCTGAAGGTGGAACGAGCTGATCGGGTCGGACGGATCTATAGAACAACCACCGCCATAAGTGCCCGCAGCGCAGCCGGGCACGGTTGGAGTGGTTCCCCCAGAATTAAACTGGGCTAGACCATCGAAAGTGACGCCGTCAGTCTGATGAAGGCCGATAGACTGCCAATATGGCAGCATCGCGCCGAAGTAATGATCGAGCGAGCGATTCTCCTGCGCGAACAAAATAATGTGCTGCAAGCTGGCGATTGTGCCCGGAGGCGCAAAGTTGGCGGTCACTGCATTGGTGGCGGATGTGAGGGTTAGGCTGCATGTGCCGGTGCCGGTACATGCGCCCGACCATCCTGAAAACTGATTCGATGCAGCTGGAGTTTCTGTCAACGTGACTGCGGTATTGGGGGCGAAATTGGCGGTGCAGCTCGTGGCCGAACCGGACGTGCAATTGATCCCCGTAGGACTGCTGGTGACGGTTCCGGTACCGGTGCCAGAGGTGGTGACGGTCAATGCGTCGGGGCCGGTGAAGCTGGCGGTCACATTCGCGGAAGCGGATAGAGTCAAGCTGCATGTGCCGGTGCCGGAACAGCCACCGCTCCAGCCTCCGAAGTAGTCTCCAGTTTGCGGCGTAGCCGTGAGGGTGATAGCTGTGTTCTGCGGAAACGTGGCAGAACAGGTGGTCGGACAGGAGATTCCCGCAGGGCTGCTGGTTACGGTGCCACTGCCGGAGGTTGTCACTGCGACTCCATAGCCGGCCTTGAACGCGGGAGTAACGCTTTCTGCGGCAGTCATCATCACGCTGCAGGTGTTGGTTCCGGTGCAAGCGCCACTCCAACCGGCAAAGGTGTAGCTTCCGCTTGCGGCCGCGGTGAGTGTCACCTTGGTTCCACTGGCGAATGTCGCAGTGCAGGTGCTAGGACAATTGATGCCGGAGGGGCTGCTGGTGATTGTCCCGGCGCCGGAGGGTGGTGCGGTGACAGTCAATTGATATGTAGAAGCGGTGGGTGTGGTGGTCGTAGTAGGGCTGGTGGCACCGACTCCCTGGCACCCCTCCAGCACGAAAGCACCGATCAACAAAGTTAACAGTGAAAGTAGCAGACGAAGACGAAGCTGATACCCAGTGGGCATGGCGCGATACTCCAATCGGACCACACTTGGATGAGGGAGCGCCGGACAAGGGTTGTCGCGTTCCAGCCGCTTACAGCCAGGCAACTAGCGTGGAGTGGCCGATTTGGAGCGCTTTCTCTGCCACCACTGGGCCGCCGCTCCGGCATAAGAGCGTTCGGTTTCGCAGGCGATCACTTTTCCGAGGGTTTCCAACCTTTGACCGAGAAACATCAAAACCGAGGCCAGTTTAGAAAAGAACCACACCGAAAACCGCGAGTTCATGGCGCGCAACTCCAGGCGAACTGCACTTGGATGAGGTTTAGTCAACCGAAGTTGTATCGGAAGCGGCGCTGCGGCATGGGCATGATCTGCAATTCGGGGCTGCTGACGCTATTTTGAGAGCTCTCCGATGAAAACTCCGTAGGGAGCGAGCGAAAGAGCACTGCCTTGCGCAAACGATTTTCCAGTGGCCAGAAGTTTTCTGGAAGCTGCATACCCGTTGGACTTCAATGGAAGGCTAATCTTCCGAGCAGAACCTGACATGTTGAGGGCGACAACGACTGCTTTATCGTCACTCGCTCGTAAATAGCACAGCACGTTCTGATCGTCTTCGTTGATCGGTTTGTAGATTCCATTGAGAAGGGCCGGGTTTGCGTGCCGTAGTTTCAGCACGCGTTTGTAGAATTCGAGAACCGATTCGGGATTTTTTGACTCGGCAGCCACATTGTGCGTTGTGTAGGTGGGAGGAACAGGCAGCCAGGGCTTTCCGGTCGAAAACCCTGCATTCACGCTGTCATTCCACTGCATGGGAGTGCGCTCGCCATCCCTTCCCTTTTCCTTCGGCCACCCCTTGCGGCCGATAGGGTCTTTCACATCTTCAAGGCGAGTGGGAGGAGTGGTTTTCATGCCGATCTCCTCGCCGTAGTAGATGATGGGCGATCCGCGCAGCGTTAGATACAAAGCCGCCATCAACTTGGCAATTTGGTCGTCGTGCACGCCGTCTCCGTATCGGTCGTAGGAGCGCGCGATGTCGTGATTGCTGATCACAAATGTCGGCCATCCAGAAGCGGCATTCACCTCCGCAATTTGTTTGCGAAATTCAGCGGGCGAGAGTTTGTTAACCATGGTGAAAAGGAAGTCCATGGGCAACTGAAGTTCGTCGTTGTTCTTGCCGTAGTATTCGTTCAACTCGGCGACGTCTGCAGTCCAGGTTTCCCCGATGAGTACTGCATCATATTCGTTGGCGATCTTACGCAGACCACGCAGAACATCGTGCACCTCCGGCAATTTAGAATTGTATTTATTTTGAAGAAACGGATCGCCGAAGGCATTCTTGCCGGAGTGCAGAACCGGATTGTCCTTCAGATTGGGATCTTCGAACAAAGTATCGACCGCATCCAGCCGAAATCCGGAGACGCCGCGCTTATACCACCAGCGCGTCACGTCAAACATTGCATCCTGTACCGCGGGGTTGCGCCAGTTGAGGTCCGGCTGCTCAGGATAGAAGAAGTGGTAATACCACTGATTGGTCGTGGGATCGAACTTCCATGCCGGGCCGCCGAAAACCGATACCCAATTGTTGGGCGGCTGTCCGGGTCCTTTTCCGTCTCGCCATATATACCAATCGCGATGCGCCGAGGTACGGGAGGACTTTGAATCCAGGAACCATTTGTGCTGGTCCGAGGTGTGGTTGACCACGAAGTCAAGGATGATGTGAATGTTGCGCTTTTTAGCTTCACTGGCCAGGTAGTCGAAATCGGCCAGCGTGCCGTACATGGGATCGATATTCTCGTAGTCGGAGACATCGTATCCAAAATCGACCTGCGGTGATGGGAAGCAGGGAGAGATCCAGATGGCGTCGACACCCAGGTTTTTCAGGTAATCCAGTTTCGAAGCAATGCCTCGGAGATCGCCGACGCCATCGTTGTTGCTGTCCGCGAAACTGCGAGGATAGATCTCATAGAACACAGCGTGCTTCCACCACTGGGGATTCGGTGAATCACGTAAGGAAGTTTTGCCGGTCTGCGCGAATGCGGAGGAGCAGACAATGCAGGCGAAAGTAAACAATAATGCCGCGGATTTCACAACAATCATCATCTGAAAGAATCTCCGATAAGGCCACTTTTTTCTGGAAGCGAAGCATCCGACCAGTCTGATGCCCGGAATCTTCGACACGCTCACCGCGTCATGCCTCAGAAATTCATCTGCTTCAAGATTCCTGCCTGCAAAGGGCGCAGTGTAGCACGATCTGCCCGCCGGCATGAATCGGCTTGCGAACTTGCTGGGGCATTTCCAATTCGCATCCTAAACGCCAAAGGCGTAGACTACGGCGGTTGTTTATAAATTTCTACCCAGGGAACAGGGACAATATGCGTAACTTAACCAGGCGCCATTTTATGAGGATCGGCACGGGCTCCGTAGCTGCCGGGGCTGCGGCAAAACTCACGCTGCTGCAACCAGCGGCGCTGTGGGGCTCTGACCGTGCGGTTGCGCCGAGCGATCGAGTACGCTTTGCCTCCATTGGAACGGGCACGCGCGGTTGTGAACTTCTACAGGCCTCACTGGCCGTGCCCGGCATTGAATGCGTGGCCATAGCCGATCTCTATGATAGCCGGCATGAAGCGGGTCAGGAGGCGGTGCAGAAGCAGGTTCCGACTACGCGGAACTATAAAGAAATTCTCGACCGCAAAGACATCGATGCCGTGATTGTGGCGGTGCCGGACCACCAGCACCGTCGCGTGGTTGTGGACGCTTGCACCGCGGGCAAGGATGTTTATTGCGAAAAACCCATGTCGCACAATGTTGAAGATGGCTTCGCCATGGTGGAGGCGGTACGCAAAGGAAACCGCATCATGCAGGTCGGAAGTCAGCGTGTAAGTTCTATTGTTTACGAAAAGGCGCGCGAACTCTATGCTTCCGGAGCGCTCGGTGATGTATTTTTCATTGAAGGCGCCTCCGACCGCAACTCGCCCAGCGGCGCCTGGGTCTACCCAATACCCCCGGATGCCAGCGAGCAGACAATTGACTGGAACGAATTTCTTGTAGGCGCTCCGAAGCGGCCGTTCGATGCAGCGCGGTTTTTCCGCTGGCGGTGCTTCTCCGATTACGGCGAGGGTCTCGCGGGCGATTTATTTGTGCATCTGCTCTCTGGAATTCACTTCATTTCCGGTACCGATCAAGCTGCGCAGCGGGCGCAGTCAAGCGGCGGATTATTCCGTTGGAAAGACGGTCGCGATTTTCCCGACTTGATCGAGACGCTCTACGATTATCCGAACTTTCGGATCGTGTTGCGGTGCAACTTGAACAACGCGGGTGGCGAACCGATCAAGTTCCATGGAACGAAAGGGACCATGGAGATCAACGGTCAAACTCTCACCTTTGTTCCGCAGGATGTAACCCCCAAGCCTGAAGAGTACTCCACGAAGGGCTGGCCGGAACGCCTGCGCAAGCAATACCTGGCGCAGTGGGACGCCGAGCATCCCAAGCCGGGGCCGCTGGAGTATCAGGCAGTGGAAGCGGAAACCTTCACTGCGCCGCTCGGATATAGCGACATTTCCGCGCATCAGGCGAACTTTTTCAACTCGGTTCGCACTCGCAAGCGAACCGTGGAGAATGAGGAGTTCGGCAATCACGCGGCGATCGGCTGCCATCTCGCGAACTATGCTTACTTTAAGAATACAATTGCCACCTGGGACGGTGAGGCAAAGACGATTCGCGGATAGCGTTGCTTGTTTTGTTCTCAGGAGCGGAATAGGAATTTTGGAGAATTGCTCATGAACCGAGTTTCGAGAAGAACCTTTTTGAAAACTGCATCCGTTTTCGCCGCGGGTGCGGCACTGTGGAACAAGGTACCCCGCTTAATGGCCAACCCTTTGGGCCTGCCGCTGGGGCTGCAACTGTACTCGGTAAGGGACATCTTGCCGAAGGATTACGATGGAACACTTCGGCAGATCGCCGCGCTCGGCTATCGCGAAGTGGAAGCTGCGGGCTTCTTCGGAAGGACTCCCGCTCAAGTGAAGCAGGCGATGAAGCAGGCGGGGTTGCATTGCGTAAGCGCACACTATCCGCTGAAAGACTTATTACCGAAACTCGACGAGACCATCCAGTACGGAAAAGATTTGGGGCTGGAATACATTGTTTGCGCCGCGCCGATGTTAAAGGATCCTTCGCACGTGAAGGATGCCAACTCCCGCGCGGCGCGAGAGTCGATGACGCTCGATGACTGGCATTGGAATGCGGAACAATTCAATCACATTGGCGAACAAGTGCACGCAGCAGGAATGAAGTTCGCCTACCACAATCACACGCCGGAGTTCCGCTCGGAGAATGGCGTCGTGTTTTATGACGAACTCATGCGCCTTACCGACCCGGCAAAAGTGAACATGGAACTGGATTGCGGCTGGGCGGTGGTGGCGGGCGCGGATCCGGTGAAGTTGCTAAACCGTTACGCTACTCGCATTCGCATGTTGCACGTGAAGGAATTCAAGCTGACCGGCGCCACCACGGCAGCCGATCCGCCTCCTTCCACAGAGATGGGACGCGGCACGATCGACTATCGTCCCATTTTTGAAGCTGCCAAGAAAGCCAGCATCGAACACGCGTTTGTGGAGCAGGAGCAGTTCGATATACCGCCCATGGAAGCGCTGAAGGTCGACGCCGACTATATGCGCGCTTTGAATGTATAACGGCTAGCTCAGGGCGCTCTTGATGGCCAGATCCAGGCCCACCATCAAGAGGGACGAGCCCGGGATCACCAGCAGAGCTGTCTTCAGGCGCCGCGGATCGCCGCCTGCGATTGCTCCGATTATCCGCGAACTCACGGCCAAGCCGGTCCAGCCACAAGTAATGACGAAGCCGATGGCAGTGCTGGTCATGCGTGGGAAAGCATCACCCACGATGGCTAGAGTGGTGGGAAAAACCGGCGCCATGGAAAGTCCTGCGAGAAAAACCAGAATCCAGGCAGCGCCCGCTGTTCTGGCCCGCAGCATTAAGAAGGTTGTCACTGCCATGCAAATCGATCCGATGAGCGTAACCGTGATTGCGGGTACGTGAGCGAGGACCGGAAGGATTGCGACGCGGCCAATCAGCATGCCCAGCGCGAATCCGAGGGAAAGGATATTCAAAGCACGCGATTCAGGGATGCCTTGCGCGATCAGATGCCGAGGCAGCCAGTTCCAGACTCCCACCTCGCAGGTGATGTAGAGGAAGAGAAAGAGTCCGATCATGAAGAGCAAAGGACGGCCCAAGACGGGAGCGACATCTACGAGGACGAATTGTCCTCCACCGGCGGGGCCTGGCATCTTGGTGAACATCTCAACGATGAGGGTCACGACCGTGAGCGAAGTAATGGTGTAGCAAAGGCGTATCCAATTTTGCTTGAACAAATTCGCGGCAATGAACGGCGTGGCGAGCGCTCCGAGGCCGAAGAAAAGATTGGCCAGGTTTAGGGCGCCGGCGCGATGCATTTCACCCGCGTCGCTGGCCAAGGAGTTGGCTCCTGTCACCAGAGTGCCGCCTCCTATTCCGAGCAGGAACAACAGGATGAGAATGCTGCGGTACCCCGCCGCGCGTGGCAGCATAGAGAGGGCAATGGCGATAAGAGCGAGCCCAAGGACAATTCCAACCTTCTTGCCTTCGTCATCGAGCAACGGTCCGACCGACACCGAGGCGATGATTAGACCTAACGCCTGTGCGAAGGCTATGGTGCCGTTCTGGCTGGGAGAAAGTTTGAAACGGATGGATAAATCGGGCAGGATCGTGCCTAGCATGGCGGCAATCATCCCGTAGATGAAGATGGCGATGATGGAGGCAAAGATCAATGTGTTTTCCTCTCATTTTCATTCCTCGCAACGGCCTGCGTCGCCGGGACATCCCGCCAGGCGCGGGCTCGGTTGCTTTCGAGAACAGCGCTTAGAATTTTCAATTGCCGAAGCCCATCGACAAAATGTGGGAATTCTTGGGCGTTGCTCACCTCTGGCGCAGAATTCGCAGAAAGCGAAGCGTAAAAACGCCGGAAGACTTGCTTGAACGTATCGTCGTAGCCCTCGCTGTGACCGCCGGGTAGATCGGCAAAAGGTCGGGCTTCAGGTTTCAGTAGAGATGGATCTTTAACCATGATTTGATTGGCGGTATCCCGGTGCCCAATCCACAGTTCGTCGGGGCGCTCCTGATTCCACGCAACTGACGACTTGGTGCCATAAATCTCAATACTCAAGCGATTCTTGCGTCCCGCGGAAACCTGACTCGCGGTGACGCTTCCCCGCGTGCCTTCACCCATGTGGAAAATCACCGCTCCAAAATCTTCGGTATCCACCGTGGTTTCTACATAGTCTTCCGGCCGAAGGGTCTTGTTGGAAAAGGTTTCAACGGAGTGCTTCGGCTGCTTACGTTTTTTGTGAAATGTCTGCAGATCGCCGCAGAGAGAAGTTACTCGCAATCCGGTAACATGCTCCGCCATATCAAACCAATGTGAGCCAATGTCAGCCATGCAGCGGGAGGGACCACCGGCGAAGGAATCGACGCGCCAATTCCAATCCGTGTCGTAGAGGAGCCAATCCTGAAAATACGTCCCCTGCAAAGCTAGAATCTCGCCCAAGTCTCCAGCTCTGCGCATGTCCCGCATCTGCTGCACCATGGGGTAGTAGCGCAAATTGTGGCAGACGCAGTTCAGAAGTCCTTGCCGTTGGGCAAGATCGACAAGTTCTTCACCTTCGGCAATCGTCGTGGCCAGGGGCTTTTCACAGATCACATGTTTGCCCGCCTGGAGTGCCGTTTTTGCCATGGGAAAATGCTGCGCATTGGGAGTGCAGATGTGAACCGCGTCAATCGCGGAATCTCGCAGCACTTCTTTGTAGTCATTCACGATCGAGGGGACTGAAAAACCTGCGCCTAGCCGGCGTGCGGCTTCAATGTTCCTTCCCGCAATCGCAGCTATCTCTACGAACTCGATACGCCGCACCGCTTCGAGGTGAACGCGCCCCATGAATCCAGTGCCCAGGATGGCGGTTTTAATAGTCTTCATCGGAAGTTTTTCTTCGCAGAACCAGCTCTATACCCACCACGCCGCGCCGGGCTGTTCTCGGATCACGATGCCATTCAGAAAATTGGCCGCCTTCGTCAGTCCCTCTTCGGGCGAGAGCAAACTGTCTTCGTGCTCTATCGACAACACGTTATCGTAGCCAAACATCCGCAAGGTTGAGATGAATTCCTTCCACCACTCAGATCCATGACCGTAACCGCACGTGCGAAAAATCCAGGCTCGATCACGCTCCTCGGTATAGAGCTTGGTGTCCAGCACGCCGGTGCGGGGCAGGTTTGCGGGATAGATCTGGGTATCTTTGGCGTGAACATGAAAAATAGCATCTTTGAGAACGCGCACCGCCACGATGGGGTCGATGCTCTGCCAGAAAAGATGACTGGGATCGAAGTTGCATCCCACATTAGGTCCAGCGATGGAGCGAAGTCTGAGCATCGTCTCCGGACTATACACGACAAATCCAGGATGCATCTCGATCGCGACCCTGACTCCGTGATCCGCGGCGAACCTGGCGTGCTCAGCCCAGTAGGGAGCAACTACTTCATTCCACTGCCAATCGAGAACCTTCAGATATTCCGGAGGCCACGGGCAAGTTACCCAGTTCGGCGCAGACGCATTAGCGGAGTCACCGGGGCAGCCCGAGAAATCCACCACCACCGGTACTCCTAATTTTTCGGCGAGCAGGATGGTTTTGCGGCTTATGCCACGATCGTGCTGAGCGCGAGCTTTATCGGGATGCAACGGATTGCCATGGGAACTTAGCGCGCTGATGGTAGCACCATGATCGCTGAGTATCTTCTTAAACTCTGCGAGAGCTAGGGCATCCTCCAGCATCGACACCTTGCAATGAGCATCGCCTGGATAGTTGCCGGTGCCGAGTTCGACCGTACTGATCTGAAGGGCGCTTAGCTTGGTTAGTACCGCAGTCAACGATATTTGCGACAGCAGCGGGGTGAACACACCAACTCGCATAGAGCTTCCCCTTTACTCCCACAATCTCCCCTGAACAAGCATTGACATCGCACTTCGGCGAGCGACGATCCGCACTTCATGCGAAATCCGGGGTTTGCAAAGGCGATCTTCAAACTAGGGTGATTCAAGCGAATTGTCAATCGATCGCGAGAAGACCAAACTTGGAACGAGCATCAGAGGTTGGCTGCACCGAAGCCGCACGAACCTTCGCTAGAGCGACGGGAAAGCAGATTTCCGAAGCGCAGATTCCAAACAGACTACAGCGCACATTCACCCCGCTCGTCGTTGCGAATGCGAATCGCCTGATCCACACGAGACAGGAAAATCTTGCCATCGCCAATCTTGCCCGTGCGGGCGGCCCCGATGATAGCCTGAACGGCCGTGTCAACCAGGGTATCGGCCAGCACCAACTCCAGCTTCGTCTTGGGGATGAGCTCGACGGTGAATTCGCGGCCACGATAGACCTCAGTATGGCCCTTCTGCTGTCCCTGGCCGCGCACCTCAATCACCGTCATGCCTTCGATCCCAATTTTATGCAAGGCAACTTTCACCGCCTCCAGTTTTGCGCTCTGAATGACTGCCTCAACTTTAGTCATGACGTTTCTACTCGCTCCATTAATCTCATTTCTATTCTTCTTTACCATCTTTCGACAAGAGAGGAATGGCCCTTGCATCACCGTAGAGGGTGATGCGGGCAATTGACCACGGCCGACAGTAATTCCGCTCGGCGACGGGGCCGGACTTTGCTGTTAATCTCAAATCAGTTCCATTGGGAGTTCAGAATCCGTTGCCGCCAATCATTAACGCACAAGGAATCTCGAAAGCATTCGGCGCCAGTCCTCTTTTTCAAAATGTCTCCTTCACAGTTTCGGAGGGAGATCGAATCGGCCTCATCGGCCCCAACGGCTCGGGAAAATCGACGCTCTTACGCATTCTTGGCGGTGAAGTAAATCCCGATAGCGGAGAAATTGCCGTACGCAAACGAATCCGGCTTAGCTACGTAGAACAGGATTCGACATTCAAATCCAGAGAGACCGTTCGATCTGTTGCGCAAGCGGCGATGGAGAGATCGGGACTTCCTGAGTCAGAACGCGGCACGCGCTTCGCCGAGACGCTCGGCCGCGCGGGGTTTGAGGAGCTTGAGGCGGAAGCTGCCTCTTTGTCCGGGGGCTGGCGCAAGCGGCTGGCTATCGTCGAAGCGATAGTGCAATCGCCCGATGTGCTCCTGCTGGATGAACCGACCAATCATCTGGATCTGGCCGGGATTGAATGGCTCGAAGCTTTGCTGGAAGACGCATCATTTGCGTGCGTGGTCGTAAGCCATGATCGCTATTTTCTGGAGAACGTCGCTACCGAAATGGCGGAATTGAATCGCACCTATCCTGACGGCCTGCTTCGGGTTCACGGAAATTACACGAGATTTTTGGAGAAAAAAGAAGAATTCCTGCACGCGCAATCGAAACGCCAGGAAGCACTGGAGAATCTAGTACACCGCGAAATCGAGTGGCTGCGGCGTGGCGCCAAGGCGCGCACCAGAAAGTCGAAAGCGCGCATCGATAAGGCCGGAGAGTTGATGGGCGAGCTTTCGGACCTGAACTCCAGAATGCGCAGCGGCAGCGCGCTGATCGATTTTTCGGCCACCGATCGCAAGACCAAGCGCTTGATTGAACTGGAAGATGTGTCCTGCAGAGTGGGCGGCCGCGATCTGTTTACAGGACTGAACTGCGTCATAACGGCCGGGATGCGGGTCGGATTGGTGGGGCCGAACGGGAGCGGCAAGACCAGCCTGCTTCGCTTGCTGCGTGGAGAAATCGAGCCCGAATCCGGGAAGATCAGCCGTGCCGATTGGCTTCGAGTGGTTTATTTTGACCAGACCCGCGAACTTGATCCCGATGTGACTCTGCGCCGCGCACTGGCTCCCGAGGGAGACTCCGTTATTTATCAAGATCGGCAGAGTCACGTTGCGTCGTGGGCGGCAAAGTTTTTGTTCACCGGGGAGCAACTGAATCAGCCGGTCGGAAAGCTTTCCGGCGGCGAGCGGGCGCGGGTGCTGATCGCGCAACTTATGCTGCAGCCGGCTGACGTTCTCCTGCTGGACGAACCTACAAACGATCTCGACATTCCGACGCTGGACATTCTGGAAGAGAGCCTGCTGGAGTTCCGCGGCTCGCTGGTTCTGGTGACGCATGATCGCTACATGCTGGACCGGGTATCCACGATGGTGATTGGTCTCGATGGGCAGGCAGGGGTAGGATTATTTGCCGATTACTCGCAGTGGGAAACATGGCTGGAGCAGCGCGCGCAAATCGCCAGGGCGAAACCTAAAAGTTCCATGATCACGACGGCCTCGCCAGGCGCGGATCGAGAGCGGTCAACCAGAAAGAAATTGTCCTATCTCGAAGCACGGGAATACGAGGCGATTGAAGAACGAGTTGCGGCGGCTGAGGAATTGCTGCAGTCCAAACGTATGCAGCTTGAAGACCCCGCAATCGTCAGCGATAGTGAACGATTGGTTGCGGCTCATGCCGAAATGGAAGAGGCGCAAGACGAGGTGGATACACTCTATGCTCGCTGGGCAGAGTTGGAAAAGAAAAAGAGCTAGCTTCGGAAAAGCGGCATGTCTTGTCGAACGATCGCTCTAGGAAGCGAGGCAGAAAGCGACAATTGTGTTGCCTCGTATTCCCGTGTTGCTTTCCAGTTCTTCGAGCAGCGTAGCTTCCAAGTCGTCGGGATCGGGACGCATTTCGCAAGCAGCGATCTCATCGTTGGTCGCTCCCTGAAAACAGAGCTCGCATACCCCGAGACCGCCTTCCGATTGCACCGGCGGGCCGAATACTCGACAAGTCATTGGCCGTGAGGCATAAAGTTCGCAAGTTCCAGTTTCAGCATCGAGAGCGGGACAAACTTCATGGTTCCCGAAATCGAGAAAACGCCCCTCCGCCTCTTCTTCATTTTCATTCAGCATGCCAGTCGCGGGGTCGCCCGGAAAGGCTGCCGACAAGCGCGTTACCGCGTCTCTAGCTCGGTTCCTAATCCGATCGGCTCTGGCTGGATTGGTCGATTGCATCTCGGCAAACCCTTTCCTCAAGCGCGAGGCATCCAGTTGACTGATGGGAAAAACGCTCACACAGCACTGGGAACATCCCGGCCGGCATGCAAGCCATTTGCCGCTGCGCCGAGTGGCATCGGCAAGCGCGGCGTCGACGATCTGCACCAAAGCCCGGTCCTTGGCAGCTGGGAAATGCGTTTTCATTGCTCTGGCTCATGATACAGGGCATGGCTCAGAGGCGGAAGCGTCCGGTAGGAAGCTGCTTTGAACCGGCATCCTCGTTCGATTTCCACAGTCCAGCACAGGGAGAAAAGTCACTTTTTCGCCAAAATTGTCCCAAATTGGCACGCCCTCTGGCATAGAATTACGGTTTGTATGTCGTTGCTAGCCAGTATTCCGAGCGAGTTCTTGAAGACTTGGGAAGGCCGTGTTGTCGATGGGCAGTTCCCTCTGCAAAAGTGGCTCGGGGGGTCGGAGCATAGCGCTGTATTCCTGACCGAGCGTAGCGGCAAAGTTCCGGCTAAAGCCGCCATCAAGCTAGTCTGGGCGGAGAACTTTGCGTCGTTCGATCCTAATTCGGGCACGCTTAATGAGGACGATCAGCTCTCGCGTTGGCGGGAGACCTCGAAGTTGTCGCATCCCCACCTGATTCGCCTCTTCGAATCGGGGCGCGGAGCGATTGGTGATCAGCGCTTCCTCTACGTCGTAATGGAATATGCCGAAGAGGACCTGGGGCAGATCCTTCCGATCCGTCCACTTTCCTCGGAAGAAGTTTCGGGCATGCTTCCTCCGACCGCTCAAGCCCTAGACTTTCTGCATCAGGCTGGATTTGTTCATGGGCGGATTAAGCCCTCCAATGTGATGGCCGTGAACGACCAGCTGAAAATTTCGGCCGATGGCCTGAGTAGAACCGGCGAACACTCTTCGGTGAAGAGTTCCTATGATGCGCCCGAGCTAGCCTCACAGCCCCTCTCGCCGGCCGCCGACATCTGGTCACTCGGAGCGATGCTAGTCGCGGTTCTGACACAGCAACCGCCGAAAGCGCGCGACCGTGAAGGTCAAACTATTTCCCCGACTGCCCTTGAGACCATGCGCGAGCCATTTCGCAGTCTGGCGCAGCAATCTCTTCGGGCTCGCCCGGAAGAGCGGGGCACAGTCAACGATATTCTTGGGAAACTCAACCCCTCCTCACCCGATGCTGTCGCTCGGGAACGAAAGCGGGCGGATGAATCCGGTACTGCGGAATTCAGAACTGCGGAAACTGGAAGCGGGAACTCGACGTCCCGGCCTTCGATGCTGCGGGCGGGGATCATCGTGACGATCGTGGTTGCAATATTGATCGTGGGATTTCTACTGTTTCATCGGTCGTCGGTGCGGCCGGCACCGCCGCCGCAGGAAGTTCACTCACCAGAGACACAAACCACTCCCAGCATTCCTCCCGCTTCTCAGCCTCCGGCTGCGCGCGCGGAAAATACCCCGCCTCTCCAAGGTGGAACCGTGGCGGGCAGCGTACGCGAGCAAGTGCCTGCGGCAGTCTCGCGGGGCGCGGAAAGTACGATCCATGGGCGCGTGAAGGTCACTGTTCGTCTGCAGGTCGATGCCTCAGGAAATGTTTCACAGGCCACGATTAGTTCCGAGGGGCCAAGCCGATACTTCGCCGGCAAGGCGCTGGCGGCGGCGCGTCTTTGGAAATTCAATCCCGCGAAAGTGGAGGGGCAGCCGGCACCCAGCGAATGGATTTTGCGCTTTCAGTTCGGCCGGAATTCGCAGCAGGTTTTTCCCACGGAAACAAAACCGTAGCAACCTACGAACGCACCGAATCTTTGTCCCGCTTCATCTTCCAAACCATCTGCCGCAACATGCCAAGCAGGAATTCGGCATCTCCTTGCGGTAGCTTCATGCGCCGGATCATGCGCCTCACGGCCGCATGAAAAGACTTCGAAGTGTTTAGTTTTGGATATTCACTGGCACGCAGCGCGTCCAGCAGAGTATCGCTAATCCGCTCGATCTCTTCCGCCGAGGCCGGGGTTCCCTTGATGCTTTTGGCCGCGGCATCTCGGCTCGAATCCTGAGGATCTCGTATGAGCTCATAAAGACAAACCGCCACAGCCTGGCCAAGGTTCATGGAACTGTGTTCGTCGCGGGTGGGAATATGCATGAGCCAGTGGCAGTGGCTCATATCCTCATTGGAGAGGCCGAACTTCTCGGACCCGAAGAGTAGCGCGCACGAGCCGACGTTTGTGTGGGAACGAATGGTGAGAGCTCCGGCCTCCAGCCGGAGCAGTGAGTGCTGCAAATCGCGATGCCCAACGGCTGTGGTTCCTACCACCAGGGAGCAGTCGGCGACGGCTTCAGCTACGGTCGAATAAACCTGCGCACTGGCCAGAGTGGATGCCGCTCCCACTGCGGAGCGTGCATTTTGGAAGGCCACCTGATAAGGATTAACGAGCCGAAGATGAGGAAAACCGAAATTGCTCATGGCGCGAGCCGCCGCGCCAATATTCAGAGGATTGCGAACATCCACCAGTACGATGCGCACACCATCGAGTTCACCGGTTGCAGGCAAGCAGTTATTATTCTACGGCAGCCCGGTCGAGCAGAAGGTACAAATGGAAGCCGCGGAGACTTCTTAAACGACCTTGGCGCCAATAAGAAAGGGCGCGCCGGTTAGCAACGCCCCTTCTTGCCTCTGTCGTTCACCTGGTCTACAACAACTCATCAAACAGTTTTGCCGAATCGAGCCGGTTTACCGGTGTCCGCCGCCCGAATGTCCTCCTCCACCACCACCGCCCCCGGAATGTCCGCCGGAACTAGGAGCGCTGTGGGATCCGCCGCCGCCATAGCTACCGTGACTGCCGCCATAGCTCGGGCTGCCCCGGTATCCGCCCGACGATTCGCCGTATCCTTCTCTACCGTATCCTTCCGACGATCGTGGCTGGACAATCGGCTGGCGCATGTTCAGTTGCGGACGCGAACCCATGCTGCCCCGTTCATAGCCGCTCGAACCCGATTCGCGAGAGTAACCGGAACTTGGCGAGGTTCGGTTCCAATAGCTGCCGCCTTCGCCGCGCCCGGTCGACTCACCGCTGGTTCGGCCACTCGCAGACGCTGCACCGCCCGGGCTGAACGATCTCCAACCGCCGGAGTTGGTTTCGCTGCGGGCCGATGGCACACTCTCGGAACGAGCACTGCTGGCCCCTGAGGAGACGTGCGAGGATGAAGCCGCAGCCGCAGAGCTTCGGGAAGCGGTACTCGCCTCCCTCGTCGAACTCGCCGCCCCTGACCTTGCTGATGACGCCGTTGAGATGGAACGAGATTCACTCGCGCCCATTCTTCCACCAGCCATCACCGAACTGACATGGCTAGCCTGCATGGCCGACTGCAAATGCGCCGTCTGTTGCTGGAACGACGCCGGATGGGCCGCGCTCTGGGTTCCGAAGAAATGCTGCGAAGCGCCGCTGTGAATGGTTGAAGCCGCAGCCGCACGTCCACTGGCCGAGAGGCTGGCTCGCGATGGCATCACCGGCATGTTTCCGGTCATCATTCGCGCGCCGCTCAACTGCGAGCGATTCGCCGCCACGGCAGTAGTGTGTCCAGCGCCGAATCGATTCGCGTTTACGATTGAAAGGGCGCCCCCGATGTGAGCATCGTTAATATGAGCTACGTTCGAGAATCGCGTGCCGCCATGCAGTGGCGAAATTCCGCCAAAGCGATTCAGCGTGCCCAATCGATTGAATCCGACCGTCCCAAATCTTCCTGCATAACCGCCCCACCATGGGAAAAAGCGGTCACACGGACCGATTGGCAGCCATCCGAAGCCGCCCCATCCGCCCCAACCAAATCCAAAGCCAAGTCCAAATCCGCCGCCGAATCCGAAGAACGAAACGTAGGCCGGCGCCCAGAATGGACGGTAGAAACCTTGACCCCACACCGGTCCGGGCCACCATCCCCACGCACCCCCATACCAAAGCCAGCGTCCGTAGTGGTAAGGCGCCCATCCCCAAGGCTCATATCCAACCCAAGTCCAACCGTAGTAGGGTTCCCAGACCCAGTTGCCATCGCGATAAGGCGCCCAGCCCTCCGGCTCATCCGGCTGCCATACCTGGCCGTAGTCGGGCACATTCTGCCAGTGTCCATAAGTATCCAGATCTTCGGAGCCGACGTAATATTTGTTGGTGTGATTCCAGGCGTTCGCGTTATGAATCATGCGATCGCGCTCGATGTTCCAGTTGTCCCAATCATCATGAGCCGGGGCACCGGCGATCTTGTAGCGCGCATCCGCGCCCGAGCCGCGGACGGTCGCCATATCGCCTGCTTTGATATCGGCGATGCCCTGAGGCGTGGAGATTTGGGCCTCGCCCTTGCGCAGGATGACGATGCTATCTCCATCGGACCGCAGCTCGATGCGAAATACGCCGTCCTGGTGAGCCGGATGCAGCGCAACGTTCGGAGTGTCGATCTCGGGTTCAGCTTCGCTCTCGCCGAACACAGAATAGTTAACGATTCCCTGCCCGACCTGCACCTGGATGAACTTCTTGGTGAAGTTCGCGATCGTGGCCTGCGAATTTGGACCAAGACGCAAAATGTTCGCGTAGTCGAGTTGCACTTCCGCACGGCCGCCGTCGCCGGTGGAAATCTTATCGCCCATTACTACGGGTTGGTTCAAAACCGCCGCTGACCATTCACCGGAATCGCCACGCTGGGTCGACACTGCACCGTGAATCAGGCTGATACGACCCACTCCCTGCTTAACCTCAGCGGGGCCTTCTCCGGATGGTCCAGCCGGCTGTGGCTCGGCTCCGGCCTGAGGCTGACCAGGTTGCGGCTGGGCCATGGGCGGCGGCGCTTGCGGCTGATTTATGGGAGGCTGATCTGCCTGCGACTGCGGCGGCATCGGCTGCCCTGCCGAAGGCTTATCTCCCGGCTGAGAAGGTGGGGGTGCTGCTGGGCCCTGATCTCGCGGAGGCTGCGGCTGACCCATCTCCATGGGAGCGCTCGGCTGCTCCGACGGTCCACTGCCTTCGTCGGTGGTTTGCGCTTGAGCACCCAGCGAAAAAATGCCAGCCAGGACGAGCATTAGAAGGTTCAAGCTTCCTATGAATTTGTTTCTCATAAAATACCTCTCGAAGCTCAACTCAGTTGCGACAATGGACAGGAACCAACAACTAGCTAATGAAGCAACCTCCTTGCCAAAGTGCATCAGAGGATTCGTATAATACTTTGCTTGTTTTCAGCAGGATAGAACGATTCTGGTTCGGCAAATTTGGTCCCAAGGCTGATTCAGTGGTTGCGGGGAGCCATGGTGGTGGTTCTCAGCCAGTTCGCGGCGATCGCGAAGTGTCTATCGCTACGCCTCTTTCTCCTCATCCGCAATCCCAATTTTCGACAGCCGATAGCGCAGCGCGTTGCGTGACAAGCCCAATAACCGCGCTGCCTGACTCTTGTTTCCGTTCGCTCGCCGCAACGACTCCCGAATCATTTCATCTTCCCACTGTTCCAAGGTCATGCCTTCGGGAAGGAAATTGCCGGCCCCATTCATGGCGCGCGCGGGGCGCACATCAAGATGAATGTCCTCAACTTTCAGTACGACACCTTTGGACAACGCGCAGGCTCTTTCAATGATGTTCTGCAACTCGCGAACATTTCCGGGCCAGTGGTAATTCACCAGAATCTGCATCGCTTCCGGCGTGATACCTTCCACCGGCTTTCCGGAATCACCTGCAAAGCGGGAGATGAAAAGATTCACGAGATCCGGTATGTCTTCTTTGCGCTGACGCAATGGAGCGATATCGATCGGGACCACGTTTAGACGATAGTAGAGATCCTCGCGGAAGGTTCCCTGCTCAAGAGCTTCGCGCAGATCGCGGTTGGTGGCGGCGATGAGCCGCACGTCCACCTTCAGCGTCTTGGTTCCACCCAGGCGCTCGAACTCGCGCTCTTGCAGCACGCGCAGGAGTTTTACCTGGATGACGAGCGGAACGTCACCGATTTCATCCAGAAACAACGTGCCCTTATCCGCGAGTTCGAACTTACCCGGCTTGCTGGCGTTCGCGCCGGTAAAGGCGCCGCGCTCGTATCCGAATAACTCACTCTCGAGCAGATTCTCTGGGATTGCAGTGCTATTAATTTTGATGAAGGGGCCTGCTGCACGCCGCGACTTTTCGTGAATGGCGCGCGCGATTAAATCCTTGCCCACACCGCTCTCACCGCCCAGTAACACGGTCGAGTTGGTGGGTGCGACGCGCTCGACGGTCGCCAGTACTTCCTGCATTTTGGCGCTACGGGCGATAACGTTTGGATGCTCATAGCGTTTGCCCAGCGCTTCCCGCAGCGAACGATTTTCCTCGCGCAGGTTATGTACATCGAGTTCCTTGTGAATCACCATCCTCATTTCACTGAGCGAGAATGGCTTGAGAACGTAGTCGCTGGCTCCGGCCTTCATGGCTTCCACCGCAGTCTCAACCGTTCCGAAGGCCGTCATCACGACTACAGGCATTGCGGCATTTTGCCGTTTGATAGCTTGCAGGAACTCCAGTCCGCCCATGCCGGGCAGTTTTAAGTCGGTCACCACCAGATTGACGGAGTTCTCTCTGAGAAGCTTAAGCCCCGTCTCGGCATCTCCAGCCGAGAGCGTAGTCATGCCATCTTCGCCGAGGTTCAATTCCAGCAGGCGGCGCATTTTAGGCTCATCTTCAACGATCAAAATAGTGGGCATGGAGTAAATTCGTCAGAGTTTGTATTAGTGTTTCTATCTTCCCTGTTCCTGCTCAATTTTAAGACGCACGATTGCCAGCCACATCTTCTTTCAGGGACTGCACCGGGAAAAACATCACGAAGCTTGCACCCTTGTTTGCGTTTTCTTCCCCGCCATTCTCCACGCGGATGGTACCGTGATGTCCGTCGATGATCCGGGACACGATCGACAGACCCAGGCCAACGCCCGTCTTCTTCGTAGTAACGAAAGGATTGAAAATCTGCTCCCGCAGTTCCGCCGGAATTCCAGGGCCGCTATCCTCGATGCGTACTTCAACTCCTTCGGAAGTGGAGTTAGTACGCGCCGCGATTATTCGCAAAATCCCGCCGGCGCTGCCCATGGCATCATAAGCGTTCTTAATCAGGTTGACGAAGGCTCCTTCAAGAAGATCTTGATCGAGCATGACCGGCGGAAGATTCGAATCATAAAGCCGCTCAACTTTGACGGGTGCGCCGTTTTCGCCAATTGCCGCGGTCACGTCCTGCAGTGCGCGATCAAGAACTGTCGTAATCGCCTGCGGAACGAGTTCGGGATGCAACGGCCGTGCAAAATCCAGAAATCGGGTCACCAGCACGCTCAAGCGATTGGTCTCGCTCGAAATGTAGTCCGCCAGTTCGGTGGCGAGGGGATTGGATTCCGCCAGCTTTTGATGCAGCATCTCGGCTGAACCTTTGATGACGCCCAAAGGGTTACGAATTTCATGCGCCAGGCCGGCGGACATTTGCCCCAGCGCCGCCAGCCGCTCCGAACGTCGCGCTTCCTCTTGCGCTTGTTCCAACTTCCGATTCGTCTCCGTCAGCCGTTCCGCCAGCTCCTGATATAGTTTGGTTTGACGGCGATTCTCCACGGTAAATCGATTCACCACCATTGCCGCCAGAAAAAAGAAAAGTATCCGGATGGCTAGAATTCCGTAGCCCTCACGGGTGATTTCATATTCCTGAAGTGCCGGATAAAGATAAGAACAGTAAGCGGCAGAGGCAAAAGCCGTCCACAACAGAGTGGCCAAGGGCCTGAAATATTCCGCCGCCGTGACCGCCGGAAGAAAATAAATTGGCCAGTAACTGCTATTGATCCCTACTTCTCCCGTGTGATCGAGCAACAATGTGGCCAAGGCAATTTTGAGCAGGACAACATATGCCGCTCCGCGACGCGGCGCCTTTGTGAGAAGCCAGCCTTCACTCAACTGCACTATCCCAAACGCCAGCAGCACCAGTTGCTTGTGAATTTCAAATACGGGAGGCAGCACCGCGAGCCCGGCCAGGAAGATCAGCCAGAGAACATCCATCCAGTTGATCGGCAAGCGCTTCGATTCGTTCATGGCGGGATGGCAAAGACTATCAGAACGCAGGCTGGTGTCGTGCGTCAATGTTTGTCGTTAAGAAGGGGAACGCGTTGACGACCGAGCTTCGCTTGGACGGAGGTTCGGCCGATCGCTATTTTCTGGCTGTTATTTGGTCCAGGGCGAGGTTTAATTCAAGCACGTTCACCCGCGGCTCACCAAGAAAACCGAACTGCCGCGGTTCCGTGTGCTGACGGACAGTGCTCCGAACCGCGTCTTGACTTATGCCACGCTCTTTTGCGATGCGGGGAATCTGAAATTCTGCCGCATGCGGAGAAATGTCGGGATCGAGACCCGAACCTGACGAGGTAAGCAGGTCGATCGGGATTGCCGCAGGATTTTCCCGGTGCAGGCGCTCCGCATCGGCTTGCACTCGGGCAATGAGAGCTTGATTGGTGGGACCAAGATTCGATGCGCCGGAATTCGCCGCGTCATAGCCAGTACCGGCGCTTGATGGACGAGAGTAGAAATATTTTGCAGACGAAAAGGACTGTCCGATTAAGCGCGATCCCACGAGCTTCCCGTCGCGAGTTAAGAGTTGCCCATTTGCCTTGCTGGGAAATAAGACTTGCGCCAGGCCTGTAATCACCAGCGGGAACAGCAGGCCAAAAAGCACAGTCGTCACCAGCGTCATTAATACGGAAGTGATTAAATTCTTCTTCATAATCTTCCCGGAATTCTTCGTCGCCAGCTTTTCGATTATGCCAGCCCGGCGCGTACGATGATCAAGTCGATCAGCTTGATTCCTATAAACGGCACGATTACTCCGCCCAGCCCATACACCAGCAAATTACGCCGCAACAATACGGCGGCGCTCTGCGGAATATATTTCACGCCGCGAAGAGCCAGCGGAATCAAAGCCACAATGATCAGCGCATTGAAAATTACCGCCGAAAGAATTGCCGATTGGGGCGTAGCCAAATGCATCACGTTCAAAGCTTGCAGTACAGGAAACGTGCCGGCAAACATTGCAGGAATAATGGCGAAATATTTTGCAACATCGTTGGCGATCGAGAACGTCGTAAGCGCTCCGCGGGTCATCAGCAGCTGCTTGCCGATGCCCACGATCTCAATCAGCTTGGTCGGATTCGAGTCCAGGTCAACCATGTTCCCGGCTTCTTTGGCGGCCTGCGTGCCTGTATTCATGGCAACACCTACATCGGCCTGCGCCAGCGCGGGAGCATCGTTGGTTCCGTCGCCGGTCATGGCGACCAGCTTTCCTTGCCCTTGTTCGCGGCGGATTAAATCCAGCTTGTCTTTTGGAGTGGCCTGGGCAAGAAAGTCATCGACGCCCGCCTCATTTGCAATGGCCGCAGCCGTCAGCGGGTTGTCTCCCGTGATCATCACTGTCTTGATTCCCATTGCCCGCAACTGGTCGAAGCGCTGCCGCATCCCGCCCTTGACAATATCTTTCAGGTGAATCACGCCTAAGGCACGGCCATTCTCGGCCACCACCAGTGGAGTTCCTCCGGAACGAGAGATGGCGTCCACCGTTGCGCGAACTTCCGGCGGCAGCGCGCTTCCCTGCTCTTCCAGATATTTCGCAATGGCATCGGTGGCGCCCTTGCGTATGGCGCGGCCATCGAGATTTACTCCTGACATTCGAGTGAGCGCGCTGAACGGAATAAACTCGGCGTCATGAGTGCTGATCTCGCGGCCGCGCAGTCCGTATTTTTCCTTTGCCAGTACCACAATCGATCTTCCCTCCGGAGTTTCGTCCGCTAAGGAGGAAAGCTGGGCTGAGTCGGCGAGCATGGCCTCGCTGACTCCCGGCGCGGTCACAAACTGCGTCGCTTCGCGATTGCCCAGCGTGATGGTTCCGGTCTTGTCGAGAAGCAAAGTGTTCACGTCACCTGCAGCTTCCACTGCCCGTCCAGACATTGCGAGCACATTATGCTGCACCAGCCGGTCCATGCCTGCAATTCCAATCGCTGAGAGCAATCCACCAATAGTGGTTGGAATCAGGCAGACCAACAACGACACCAGCACGAACACGGTTTGCGGAGCGCCCGCATAAATCGCGAAGGGTTGCAGTGTCACTACTGCGAGTAGAAAAACAATTGTTAGCCCTGCCAGCAGGATGTTTAGGGCGATTTCGTTCGGAGTCTTCTGACGTTCCGCGCCCTCCACCAGCGCAATCATGCGGTCTAAAAATGTCTCGCCAGGATTCGACGTAATCTTCACCTTCAACCAGTCGGAAAGAACCCGCGTTCCGCCGGTGACCGCTGATCGATCTCCACCAGCCTCGCGAATCACCGGCGCCGATTCGCCCGTTATCGCGGACTCATCGACTGAGGCGACGCCTTCGACGATCTCTCCATCGCCCGGAATAAACTCGCCCGCATCCACCAAAACCATATCTCCGGAGCGCAGCTTCGATCCCGGCACTGTTTCGGTTTTCCCGTCGGCAAGCATGCGGTTGGCCATGGTTTCGGCTTTGGCGCGACGCAATGCATCGGCCTGGGCTTTGCCCCGGCCCTCGGCCATGGCCTCGGCAAAGTTGGCGAATAAGACGGTGAACCAAAGCCATAGGGTGATCTGCAGATTGAAGTGGAAACCGGAACGCCCGTGCACCCGCTCCAAAACCAGCAATACGGTGGTCACCACGCTGCCAACTTCCACCACAAACATCACCGGATTGCGCATCATGGTTACGGGATGCAGCTTGACAATCGAGTCCCACGCCGCGCGGCGCACAATTTTTATGTCCCACAAACTTCGCTTTGATTTCTTGCTCACCATATTTTTCTAGAAGGTCTTGCCCGCCTGCATGAGTAGGTGTTCGAGAATCGGTCCCAGGCTAAGTGCCGGGAAAAATGTGAGCGCGCCTACGATCACCACCACTCCGATGAGCAGCACGGTGAACAAAGGACCGGTTACCGGAAAAGTGCCGAGCGTCGCCGGAGCTTGTTTTTTCTGGGCCAGGTTCCCCGCGATCGCCAACACAGGCAGCACCATCATGAAACGTCCCAACAACATGGCAAACGCTAAGGAAACGTTGTACCAGGGAGTATTTCCACTCAATCCCCCGAACGCGGAACCGTTGTTGGCCACGGCGGACGTGAAGGCGTAGAGTATTTCGCTGAATCCATGCGGTCCGGCGTTCGCCATAGCGGAGGTGCCGAAGCTGTAGAGAACCGAAATTGCGGTGAACACCAGAATCACCAGCGGAAAGATCAAGATGACAAGCATGGCCATTTTCACGTCATATGCTTCAATCTTCTTTCCTAAATATTCCGGTGTCCTCCCCACCATGAGGCCGGCAATGAACACCGACAGAATGACGAAGACCAACATGCCGTACATTCCGGCTCCGACTCCTCCGAAAATTACCTCGCTCAACATCAAGTTAATCAGCGGAACCATGCCGCCCAAGGGCGTAAACGAATCGTGCATGGAGTTCACTGCGCCGCAACTGGTATCGGTGGTGATGGTTGCAAACAGCGCAGAGTTCACCACTCCGAAGCGAACTTCCTTTCCTTCCATGTTGCCCGTCGATTGCAAAGAGGCTTGCACCGGCGATCCGTGCGAAGCACTTTGTACAGCGGAGGTAATCAACGGATTTCCCCGCGCTTCCGCCCAGTACGCCGTCGTCACCCCCGCGAGAAATAACGCTGCCATCGCAGACCAAACCGCCCAACCGTGCCGCGGCGAGCCAGTCATTTTTCCCAACGTGAAAGTGAGCGCCGAAGGGATGGCAAAAATACAAAACATCTCCAGAAAGTTGGAGAATGGCGTGGGATTCTCAAAGGGATGCGCGCTGTTGGCGTTGAAAAAGCCCCCGCCGTTTGTTCCCAATTCCTTAATAATTTCCTGCGAGGCAGTCGGTCCTTGCGCGATGGTTTGCTGAGACACGGTTTGCATGAGCGGCTGGCCGTCAGGTCCATTCACCGGTTTGCCGTCCGCGCCCAGTTGCGGAGTTTGATAGGGATCAAGCAATTGCACCGTATCGTAAGGTTTGAGGTTCTGCACCACGCCTTGCGACACCAGCACCAGCGCCCCGATCAAACACAATGGCGCGAGAACCCACAACGTCCCGCGAACCAGATCAACCCAAAAGTTACCGATAGTCTTCTGCTCCCGCCGGGCGATTCCGCGAATAAATGCAATTGCCAACGCCATTCCGGTGGCGGCAGAAACCCAGTTGTGATAGGCCAGACCGACCATTTGGGTGAGGTAGCTCATGGTGGTTTCCGGCACATAATTCTGCCAGTTGGTATTGGTGGTGAAGGAAGCAGCGGTATTGAAAGCCAGGGCAGGAGTGACTCCGGGAAGCTTCTGCGGATTCCACGGCAGCCACGACCACTGCTGCGCTCTCTGCAAAACGTAAAGCAGAATCATGGAAGCACCGCTGAACAAGATCAGCGCCAGCGCATATTCCTTCCAGTCCATTTCGTGAGTCTCATCCACGCCCGTGAGCTTGTGCAGAAACCTCTCTAGCGGCCTCATTACAGGGTCGAGCACGGTCTTCTCGCGAGCGAATACGCGGGCTATGAAGGCGCCCAGGGGTTTCGTCACCAGCAGCACAGCCCCGAGGAATACGAAAATCTGTAACCACCCATTCGCGGTCATTGGAATTAGAATTTCTCCGGACGCAACATGGCATACACGAGATAAACCAGCAATCCAGCGCAGATAATCAACATGATGATGGGTCCAGGGCTCATAGAGATCTCAACGCACCCGCTCGCAAAAAGCCGCGTAACCTACCGCCACGGCAAAAAACAGAACGGTCACGGCAATGAATATCATGTCTTGCATTACAGAACCCTTTCGCCCTTAAAACTTAACCATGAGGTCGATGTCGATGAACTGCTCGTCGCGACGAAGGTCGGGAAACCACACCGAGCTGCCCTGGGAGCCACAAGCGGTTTGCGCCGCAGTAAGAGTCTCCTGCATGGACGAATTTCCGTCGTTGCAAGCAAAATATTCGGGATATCCGTTGTTCGTGTACGGCACACCACCCGGACCTGAGGGCGTGACTCCTCCACGGCCCGACCAATACGGCACACTGGCATGCCGGTAATCATATTCCCAGCGGAATGTAATGTACTGGTTAGGCATGTAATCAAATGTGACCGAAGAATCCCAGGCCTTAAACGGATCCGAAGGATTGCCGGTAAAGTAGGGCGCATTGATTGCGGCCGACTCTGCCGTTTCGCCATTGATGGGAGGGGCGAGCACAAGATACCGCCCAGGATTGTTGATCTGGCCCCCGCCGAGTGTAAATGCGTAGTGGTCTTTCTTGACCCAGAAGCGGTTGTAGAGCATATAGCCGATGAAGCTTTGCTTGGGATCGATTCCCGGCGCAAAATGTTCGTCGGAAGAAGTCCCCCCCAACGACCTGGGATCCCTTCTGTCCCCGTGACAGCCCACGCCCTGCAGGTATGTGCCAGTCGAAGTAGTTGTGCTCGGGCCAAATTCACAGCCCATATCCCCGGTGAAGGAGAGCGCCATCTTATCGAGGAACCTTTCCGGATGGTCGTAATATTTGATCTCGATACTGTCGTCAGTATGAATGCGGCCCCGGTTTGGTATGTACAGATCATCATGGCCAAGCCCGTAATTGTTCGAAATGACATTCATCCAGGAATACGGAGTCCACTTGATCTGCCCACCCAGACCCTTTCTTGAGTTGGCTGAACCGTAGGATTGCCAGCCGTTAATTAGCCATGGCTCAATCTTTAAATGTGGATTAGGAAAAATCTGTACCCGCAAACCTTCGAAAAACCAAGGCGTGTTCGAGGACACGAATGAAGGTTGATAGGCCCAGTTATCGAAGTTGTAATAACTGAACAGCCCGATGTAGGAGAGGAAAATTCCCGCATCCACGTTGATTCCGTTCAACGCGTTAATGTGATAGCCCCCGTATGCCTCAGCCAAGTAGCGATAAGCGGTGTCAAGGTCCCACTGGCCCTTTGCCGGACTGGGATCGTTTCGGGGCGTGGTTTCGGAATACATGCCGAACTGAGTCATGAACCGCGCGCGAACATTGTCATAATGGAAGTCGCCGCCTATGCCGAGTTGTTCGAACTGGATTTCGTTGGAGCGAAATATCTCGCTCGACCCACCTATCGAGTTGTCGATTGGTTTATTGAAATCGTAGGTGTAAGTAGCATCCGCGCGGATTTCGGGCGTGAAGAATTTCGAGTCAAAGGCCGCCTCTTTAGTGCGAGGATTGCCATTCAGCCAAGTCCAGTCCCAATCAGAAAAAGGATCGATCTTCTGTTTCTTGGCGGGTGCGATATTGAGACTGCCGACCCCGGCTGTTTGGGCTGGCGGCTGAGGGGGCGTCACAGATGGCGCTTTCGCAGGTTCAGCCGCCGCGGTGGCGGGAGCGCTGGTTGGCGCGCCCGTTTTCGCGGGCGCAGCGGGAAGACCGGTGACCTGCTGGCCTACACTCGCCGCGCTTTTGCCCTGCTCAACCTCGGCGCGCAAACGCTCCACTTCCTCCCGCAGTGCTTTCAATTCGTCCCGCATTTGCTGCTGCTCGGTATGCTCGTCAGAATTAGAAGCCGCGGCCGTGGATGGTGCGGCTGTGTTTGGAGTCGCTTGTGCGCTGGCGTAAGCCGCCAGAAACATTAAAAACATTGAAATGATTAAGACCCGATCCGTAGCTCTCCAACCCATGATGGTCGTTCTCCGACAGTTCGACCCGCTCGCCGCGAAAGATTTCTGTTTCATGGCAATCCTCTCCTTCATATTCGTATCGAACTCTCACAATCTGAAGAAGATTCCCCAGCCTAAAAACGGTTGCGAGTTTTCTCTGCCAACTTCCCCTGTCTGGCATATTCTGATGCCAGGACACAGGCCCGACTTCACGCAGCAGCGCTTTCAAGTACCAAAGCATGAATAGCACTGCTCCAAGACCTAGCGCCGCTGTTAGCGAGGCTGCGACCATAACTCGGCCCCCGGCAATAGTGTCCGGACACTCTAGTAGACAGGCTCACCTGTAAAGCTTGTTTAAGGAACTCCTAAGGAATTCATAAGGGCGAATAGTCATGACAGCCCTCATTCGCGAAAGTCCGAATGTCTGAGCCGCTTCAGCAGCCCCATTCCGCCTCGCCCGGCTCCGCGAAATACTTTCGTGAAACTGAATTGCGGTGTGCCATTGATTCCAGTTCCAGCAAAACCAGCCGCGCCGCTGAGACCATGCGGCTTTTCTCCTGTCGAGGCACCATTTCCCAGGAATCGCGCTTTTCGCCGTTCTTGCCAGACGGTTCAGTGGTGAGCGCCTGATGATAGTGATGAAAAAGCTCTGCCAAGCGCTCGGGGGCTACTTCGTTCGTCCACATAATTCGATCTTCTCCTTAACCAATGAGCTTTTTTCTTCCGCTCACAACGATTAGAGATGGAAGTGCAGAAGGCTTGAATAAAGGGAAGATAAGTTGTTTATAAAGGGGTGAAGACGACCAGCGCCGAAGAGTCAAGTTCTGGAAGGCGCTACGATCCTGGTTCGAAGCGGTAACCCACCCACGGTTCGGTGAGAAGGTATTTCGGTGAGGAATGATCGGTCTCAATCTTCTTTCGCAACTGGCCTACAAATACGCGCAAATACTCTGGCTGCTCGGTACTGTTCGGCCCCCATATCGCAGCGAGCAGGGTTCGGTGGGTCACCACTTTGCCCGGTCGCCTCGCCAGATAAACCAGTAAATCGAACTCTTTGGGCGTCAGATGAACTTCTTCTTTTCGCACTTTTACGAGGCGTGCATCCAGATCGATGAAGAAATCTCCGAGTGCGATAGTGGTTGGTTGTTCTTCGATAACAGGACTGCGCCGCAATTGTGCGCGAATGCGTGCCAGTAGTTCGTTCATGCTGAAGGGTTTGGTCACGTAATCGTCCGCGCCCGCATCCAGGGCTTCTACTTTCACGCGATCCTGCCCGCGCACCGAAAGTACAATGATCGGCACCTGCGAAGCTTGACGAATCTGACGGCACAAACCAACTCCGTCTAAAGCTGGCATCGCCAAGTCGGTTACAACCACGTGCGGAGTCCAGTTCTTCATTAGTTCGAGGGCCATCTCGCCATCGTTCGCTACGCGAATGTCATAGCCTTGCGAGGAAAGCGTGGTGCGCAGCACGCGAGTGATCTGCGGCTCGTCGTCAACGATCAGGATACGGCGATGCTCATCGGCCATGGCTCAGCGCATCTCCTGAGTTACGATGTGGACA
This sequence comes from uncultured Acidobacteriaceae bacterium, assembly GCA_963833875.1. GTDB lineage: Bacteria > Acidobacteriota > Terriglobia > Terriglobales > Acidobacteriaceae > Sulfotelmatobacter. The sequence continues at coordinate 1,956,375 of CAWHZM010000004.1, read as the reverse complement.
TCCACCGCCGGGGTGTCGCGCAGAAATTTATGGATTGCGGAAAGGTAGAAATATCTCTTCCACCCTTTGGTCGCGGAGCGGCCAAAAAATACGTGGGTGATGTGGTTCTCTCGCACGAACTGCGCCACTTGCTCTGCCACAACCTTGCCCTCCGTCTTCACCACCTTCGCGCCAACGCTCTCGGCGAAGCGCACATTGTCCGCTAAAGTCCGCTGGTTCTCGTCGTTCTCGTCGGCGCCGGTATCTACGTAGAGCACAAACAGATCGCCGTCCAGCGCCTGCGCCATGCGCGCGCCCCGGGCAATCAGGTATTGCGCGGCCGGATTCGAACTGATGCACACCGCGATCCGCTCCCTTACTTGTAGCAGTTGTCCATCTTCGTTCTTCAGCTCCGAAAGAGTACGATCGACCGCCTGCGTGACCTGGCGCAAGGCCAGTTCCCGCAGCGCAACCAGATTCGTATTCTTAAAAAAGTTCGCCAGCGCGCGCTCCACCCGCTCCTGCGGATAAATATCGCCGCGCCGCATACGTGTCTGGAGCGCCTGCGGCGTCAAATCCGCCATTACAATCTCACCCGCTCGCCGGATAACCCAATCCGGCACCGTCTCGCGCACCTGCACGCCGGTCAACCCCCGAATGGTAGGGGCCAGACTCTCGATATGTTGGACATTTAGCGTGGAGAGGACGTCGATGCCGGCATCGAGCAATTCGAATACATCTTCGTAGCGTTTGGCGTGTTTGCTGCCTTCAATGTTGGTATGGGCCAACTCATCGACCAGAACGACGTGCGGCTTGCGCGCCAAAATCGCATCCACGTCCATTTCTTCGAAAATGGCGGATTTATATTCGAGCTTCTTGCGTGGAATAGTTTCCAGCCGCGAAGAGAGTTCCACGATCGGCTTTCGCCCATGAGTCTCCACCACTCCAATCGCCACCTCTTCGCCGCGGCTGGCGCGCCGCACGCCTTCACTGAGCATGGCATAGGTCTTACCGACGCCCGGTGCATAGCCCAGCCACAACTTGAACACAGCCGGCCGCTTCTCAGTGTCCACTTCCTTCAGCCATTCGTCCGGACTTTTGGGCATCGCCGCTATTCTCCACGCAGTCAGCGAAATTGTCGAATCCCGAATGTCAATTTCCGGAATTCCCGCTCCGTCCTTCCCAAACACCTCATTTCCTGGAAGGCGGTATGTCGTGGTATGGCGCCTGGTTCAGTTACAATCGTGCCCGTGAAAGAGCGTTCACCGCAGCATGCCTTCCGCTATGTCGCTTGCCTCGCTGCGGCGGAAGCTGTAGTTCAGCTTTATCGCCACTGGATTCATGTCAATCCAACCACCGTCGCATTAACTTTTCTGTTGATGGTATTGTGGGTCGCGGCGTATTGGGGATTTCGCTTCTCCGTATTCCTGGCCCTGCTTGGCACGTTCGCCTTCAATTATTATTTTCTCCCTCCAATTGGCACCCTCACTGTCTCCGATCCGCAAAACTGGGTCGCGCTTTTCGCTTTTCTGATTACGGCGGGCATTGCCAGCGAACTTGCCGACCGAGCGCGCCGTCAAACTGCGGACGCGGTTCAGCGGCGCCGCGATGTGGAACGGCTTTACGCTTTCAGCCAGCGCCTTCTGGCGACCGATAACGTTGCCGAGTTGTTGAATGCAATTCCCGAATATGTGTGTGACGGATTCGGCGCCAAGTCCGCCGCGATGTACCTGCTCAGTTCCCAACAGGTCTACCGGACCGATCCAACGGCTTCGTTTTTTCCTTTGCCGGATCTCCAAATGGTGAGCGCGCGTGGAGAGCCTGTGATCGATTCACTGCGTGAAATCTCTCTGACCCCGCTTCACCTGGGCACGCGCACGACTGGCGCGGTTGGGATTGCGGGTACCGTGCTCTCCCGTGCCACGCTTGAGGCTCTGGGCAGCATGATTGGCATCGCCATTGAACGCGCCGGAGCAATCGAAAAACTTTCCCAGGCCGAGGCCGCCCGGCAAAGCGAGACCCTGCGCTCGGTTCTGCTGGATTCGGTTACGCACGAACTCCGCACCCCGCTTACCGGTATCAAGGCTGCGGTAACGGCTTTACTTTCCGACTACAATCTCAACGAAGCACAGCGCAAGGATTTGCTGACCGTTATCAACGAGGAGACTGACCGCCTTGACCGGCTGGTAGGCGAAGCCACGGAAATGGCGCAGCTTGATGCTCACAAGGTGGAACTCCACTTTGCTCCCGCCGATGTGGCCGCGGTGATCGAGGCAGCGGTTGAGGGCTCGAGAACGGTTCTGGGCCAGCATCCCATCCAGGTTCACGTGAGTCCCTCCTTGCCTAAAGTGCGGGTGGATGCCGACCGCATCGCTGAAGTTCTAAAAAATCTGCTGGAGAATGCCTCCAAGTATTCTCCCTCCGCCGAACCCATCACCATCACGGCAGAGAAAAAAGGAGATCGCATTGTCACCAGTGTCACCGATCGCGGCGCGGGAATCGATGACTTCGAGCAATCGCTGATCTTCGACAAATTCTATCGTGGCCGCGATCAACGTTACACGGTACAAGGCACCGGGATGGGCTTAGCCATAGCCAAGGCCATCGTCGAGGCACACAACGGAACAATCGGCGTCACCAGCCAACTCGGAGCCGGCTCGGTTTTCTCTTTCGAATTGCCCACCGCCTAACGCATTCAGTTTTTTAGCTTTGGCCTCTCGCACGTGTCAACGATCTTGGTTGGATCGATCGCGTCTTTATCGACCTGCTCTTCCAGAATCTTTCCATCCTTGCCGATGAGGAAGTTCACCCGCCGGGCAGCTTTGTACTTGTCAACGTAGATCCCGTATTTTCGAGTTATGTCCCCGCCCCAATCGCTAAGCAGGGGAAATGTAACTCCGATTTGGTCGGCAAAAGCTTTATCGGCGAAGGCACTGTCCATGCTCACACCCAGAACCTGAGTGTCGGCGGCTTCCAGCCTTTTCAAATCATGCTGGAGAGCCTGCATTTGCTTGGTTCAACCACCGGTAAAGGCAAAAATGAAAAAGGCCACGACAACGTTCTTCTTGCCGCGGTACTGGCTCAGGGAAATCTGTTTCAGGTCGTTTCCGTCGAAATAGCTGAGGGTAAAATCCGGCGCCAGCTCTCCTACCTTAGGAATGACCGGCACCAGATCCGCCGATTTTTTCGGAGTTTGCGCCGCCATTGATGCCACGCTACCCACGGCCAGCGTGCTTAAAAGTAAGCGGGCAAGTATGTTTCGCTTTTGCATTTCCACGATCCTCCCACCGAAATGATAGACCAAAGCCATGCAGAGAGAATCTAATTCAACCCGGCAAGTCTTTTGTCAACACTTTGTCACGAAGCCAATCAGTACCCGGCTAGGCGCTTTCGCATTGCGGAATCGAACCAGGAACCAGTAAATTCAGTGGCAGATCAGTTCCGCCGTTGCCATGAGTTTAATCACGCTAAACGATGTATTCTTCACGGCCGCCGGTCACAATCTTGAGCGCGCCATGCTCTATCGCGAAGAGGGCAAGTGGCGCGCTATCTCCTCCTCGGATTTTCGCCGCAATGTCGCTGCCACGGCGCGCGCGCTACGGGCTTGGGATGTTCAGAAGGGCGACCGCGTAGCCATCCTTAGCGAGAATCGCCCTGAATGGAGCACCGCCGATTTCGCCATTTTATTGCTGGGCGCAGTGACCGTACCGGTCTACTCGACACTTACCCCGGACCAAACTGCTTACACTTTGCGGGATTCCGGCGCTACGGTAATCTTTGTTTCCAGTCAAGTCCAACTGCAAAAGCTTGAGACGATTCTTCCTCAGACTCAAATTAGAAGAATCATCGTCATGGATCCAGTAGAGATTCGACGAGATCTGGCAGTGCCTGCCATCGTGATGGGCGAGTTCATGGCGCAGGATCCACCGGCCCTCGATCCGGAAATCGAAACGCTGGCGAACTCGATTCAAGCGGACGATCTCGCGACCATCATCTACACTTCTGGCACCACAGGGGTTTCCAAGGGCGCCATGCTTACCCATGGCAACATGGCATCGAATGTCGCCTGCTCACTACTCGGTTTTGATGTGCACGAGGGCCAGGTGAGCGTTTCGTTTCTTCCGCTTTCGCACGTCACTGCGCGCCACGTCGATCTTGCCTTGCTCTATCACGGAGTGACTCTGGCCTATTGCCCCTTCATGGAGAATCTTCCCCAAACCCTGCTAGAAGTTTGCCCCACCATGTGCGTCTCTGTTCCCAGAGTTTATGAAAAGGTCTATGCCAAGACAGAGATGACCGCTCGCGGCTTTCCCAGGCGGCCGATCTATAGATGGGCGCAGTCCGTAGGCCGTGCGCACAGAAACGAAATTCTGGCGGGAAAGATTCCCAGCTCTTTCCCTTGGAGACTAGCGAACAAGTTGGTCTTCTCTAAAATCCGCGAGGGCATGGGCGGACGGGTGGAAACCTTCATTTCCGGCGGCGCGCCCCTTGGCCGCGAGCTGGCGGAATGGTTTGCTACCGTCGGAATTCGCATTCACGAAGGCTACGGCTTAACCGAGACTTCTCCGGTAATTGCCGTCAACACTCCAATCAATCATCGAATCGGCACCGTCGGCAAAATCCTGCCCAACCTCGAAGTCCGTATTGCCGAGGATGGCGAAATCCTGGTGCGCGGACCTTCCGTCTTCAAGGGATATTGGAACCGTCCCGAAGAAACCGCAAATGCCTTTCAAGATGGATGGTTCAGAACCGGAGATATTGGCCACGTTGACGCCGACGGCTTTCTTTCTGTTACCGATCGAAAAAAAGAACTGCTGAAAACTTCCGGTGGAAAGTTCATCGCTCCCCAACCCATCGAAAATTCTTTCAAGCTCAACCCTCTCATCGGAACCGCTGCCATCGTCGGCGACAAGCGCAAGTTCGCATTTGTGATTGTCTCGCCTAACTTCGCTCTTCTGGAAGCCTGGGCGCGCGAGAATCGTATCGCCTTTTCTTCCCGCGCGGAACTGATCGCTGCGCCGAAGGTTCAGGCCCTGTACGAATCGATGACGCAGGACATCAATAGAAATCTGGCGCGCTTCGAACAATTGAAGCGCGTTCTGCTGGTCCCTGACGACTTCACTGCAGACAACGGTGCGCTCACACCTACCATGAAACTTCGCCGCCGCGTGATCGAAGAACGCTATCGAAGCCAGATCAATGAGATTTATACTCAGGCGGATACGAACAGCGCAGCCTCAGAAGCAGCCGACTCTAAAGCAATTAAGAGAAGATGAGGCTGTAAAGCAAGATCAGCAGCACGATCGAAGCCACGATCGCATAGAGGCGGTCGCCCTCTTTGGCGAATCCCAAAATCGAGAATGCGACTCGCGCCACCGGTGTCGCAATCAGCAATAGCAGTCCCAGTTGGATGATGCCCCTGCCGCGAAGCGCGAATACGTCCTTCAATACGCCGGCGATGCTTCGAAATTCTGCAGGCTCGCTGTGAAATGTTCGGTAGTTAATCGGGGAATCGCCGTTTCTTGCCAGATACACAACCGCGCCACCGAGGACGACGACCGCGGACAGTAGCACCCCCGCGCGCAGGAGCCCGGCGATAAGAATCTCCATTTTTTGGTCGGACCAGGTGCGATTTGTAGTCGTCTCGCCCATTGCGAAATCACATTTTCCCGGACAATCCCTTGTAAAGCATTTCGATACCGAGAACCACGATCACGAAACTGAACACCAGGCGCAGCCACTTAGTCTCCGTTTTCACCAGGACGCGCGTACCCAGCAACGATCCAGTGAGAACTCCCAGCATGACCGGCATGGCGAGCCCGGGATCGATATATCCCCGCGCAAAGTAAATCCCAGCGCTCGCGGCCGCAGTCACACCGATCATAAAGTTGCTGGTGGTGGTCGACACCTTGAATGGAATCTTCATGGCCCGGTCCATAGCCAGCACCTTCATCGCGCCAGAGCCGATGCCCAGCAGGCCGGATAAAGCTCCGGCCACAAACATCAGGCTGAAACCGGCTGGGACATGCTGCACGTTGTATTCGCGGCTACCATTCGCTTCGGGAAAACTGCCATTCATTCTCAGTTTCGTAGCAAGCTTGTCCGGCGGAGCCTCCCGCTCTTCCTTTGTGCGTGGCTTACGCGATAAGTAAGCCGAGCCGATCAGGACCAGGCCAAAAACCGTGGCTATCGCGCCCCCGGAAACGTGGGTTGCAAGAGTAGCACCAACCAGGGCACCAATCGTGGTGGCCATCTCCAGGAACATTCCGATTCGTATATTCGAGAATCCTTCTTTTACATACGCCGCCGCCGCTCCAGAAGAAGTGGCGATCACCGATACCAGGGATGCCCCAATTGCATACCGAATGTCGACTCCGAGAAGGATGGTGAGCATGGGAACCACGACCACCCCTCCACCGAGCCCGGTGAGTGCGCCAAGAAAGCCGGCGATGAGAGAACCGATGCACACCACCAGGCTAAATTCCAAAACATTCATACGCGTACCTGTGACGAAGGTGGATTGCGGACGAGATCTTCAGCCATTCCAGATCAAGGAGTTTTGAGAAAGTGTCAAAGAATCCCCTTAGCGCGAAGCTAAGATTGCAGACATGTACCGTGAGTTTGCTGCAAAAAAGAACGACCCATCACGGGCCGCAATATCACATCGAAAAATGTTTGGCTGCCCCCCAGGGATTCGAACCCCGATAGCCTGCTCCAGAGGCAGGTGTCCTAGCCGTTGAACGAGGGGGCAGCAATGAGAACCGATACGGCGGAAGCTCAGTTTGATTCTATGGTTTGAGGCAGAGCGCGGTCAACAATTCCGTATGAACTCAGCTCCCCATACCGTCACGGTACAATTTAGACGGTGGCGCTATGACAACAACATTGGGGAGCATCTCCACACACTTGGCACCTGCTAGCGAAATTGCGCGGCAATCGCTGGAGGTGGATCGTTGTGCCCTGCTGGTAATCGATATCCAGGACAGGCTACTGCCGCCAATCTTCCAAAAAGAACAACTGGTACGCAATTCCCAGTTATTAATTCGCGCTGCCGGCGTACTCAAACTTCCCGCGATCGTCAGCACCCAGTATGCGAAAGGCTTGGGCAACACCGTTTCCGAGATCGCTTCCCTGCTGCCAGAGACCGAGCCCATCGACAAGAATCTGTTCTCATGTTTCGGCAGCGACGTGTTTTGTAATTTGCTCAAGCGCTTGCCCGGGAACCGCAACACCTTACTGCTGTGCGGAATGGAAAGCCATATCTGCGTGATGCAGACTGCCCTGGCGGCGCTGCGGGAGGGTTACGTCGTCCATATCGCATCCGACGCCGTGAGTTCGCGAACGGAATGGAACTGGAAGATTGGGCTCGACCGGATGAATGCAGCGGGAGCGGTCATTTCGTCCACGGAGATGATGATTTATGAATTGTTGCGTTCGTCAGGGTCCACCGCATTTAAAGAAATGCTGCCATACCTGAAAGGCTAACTGGCGTTGACTTCCGGCTCGGCTTCCGCTTCCTTCTTTTTGACCCGCACCACGGTGATCTTGGCGAATCCTTCTTCAAAAGCCGGGGGTTTGAGCTTGGCAGCCATGCGGCGCATCACATCTTCGGGTACCACCCGATCGCGGCGTTCGTGCCGCTCGATGCATACTTCAAGTGGCACGTCAAAGAATACGGCGTGAACCTCATACTGATAATCTTTCGCGAGTTTGATCCAGTGCTGGCGCTCCTGGGGTGTGAGATTAGTCGCATCCACATAGTTCATGGGCCGCTTAGCGATGAGCCGCGCCTTCAGCATCGATCGCAGATTGGAGAACACGAGATCCTGAAAACGCTGCTCCCTTACATCGTCAAACAGCAAGGTGCGCATCATGTCGCTGGAAAGAGGAGTTAGATTATGGCGCTTGAACCAAGAACTCTTGCCTGATCCCGGCAGCCCTATAGCCAGTACCACCACACCTTTCGGCGGGCGTTGAGCGGAAGCCGAAAGCGCCGGAGCCGTGGGCGCAGCTACCGAATCGCCCTCCTGACTCTCGGGAGCTGTGTAAGCACCGTCCTCTGCAGCCTCGGTCGAACCTGGAATGACAGATCCTTTTGCCGCAGCCGGAGCAAAGGCCTGCGCCACCGCTTGTTCGCGTCCGCGACCACCTCGCCCACGCCCACCGCGACGCCGTCGTCCCCGGCTATCACGCCCTGACGAACTCCGAGAAGGTTGCGCCGGCGCCGCCTGAACATCGGAAGAAGCTTCCTGCGAGGTTGATCCCAATCCCCGATCCTCGGCTGGTGATGGATCCGGTTCGGATATAACGGGGGCTTCTGGTTCACTGCCACGAGCGCTCGAAACTGGATCGGGAGCTTGTTCGACCTCAAAATATGCGGGCTGCAAGGGTGGAGGGGCTTTTTGATCGGATGGCTCAGCGGCCTTCTTTTTGCGGCCTTGCAGGCGATCACGCATCCATTTGCGCATGCAAGGCTTTTAACACAGATAGGACTGCCGGATCAATCCGACGAGTTCAGAGAGCCATTACCTAACAAATAGTAGGCCCAAGCGTTAGAATTCGTTAATGCCACAACTTGTACCAGATGCGGTCAGCCGCCAGAAATACATTTCGCTTACCACCTTTCGCAAGAACGGAGTGGGCGTCGCTACGCCTGTGTGGTTCGGTGAGGATTCAAGCAAGCTGTACGTAATGACCCGCAGCGATATGGGCAAGACGAAGCGCATTCGTAATAATCCCCAGGTTCGAGTAGCTCCCTGCAGCATTCGCGGCAAAGTTACAGGGCCTGAATTTGCGGCCTCAGCCCGGATTCTGCCGCAGCCTGAGCATTCTCATGCCCGGCAAACGATAAACCAAAAATATTGGATGGCGAGACTGCCGTTGGTTTGGCGACGCACGGACACTTACCTGGAGTTGACCTTCACATAAAGAGCCCGAGCGCGGCGTCCGGGAGTCGGATGTCAAAGATTCAGCGCACTACTTCCCGTGATGGACATGCGGCTTTGTCGTTTCCGGTCGCTGTCATTTACGACTCTCTTTCATCCTGCTAACATCATCTGTTCACGTGCAGGCAAAATAATCTTCTGTCATCACTCATAGGAACGGAGAACCATGGCAATTAAAGTTGGCATCAACGGCTTCGGACGTATTGGCCGTAACGTTTTGCGGACTTCGCTCAAAGACCCAAACCTGGAATTTGTCGCCGTCAACGATCTCACCGATCCTAAGACGCTGGCACACCTGTTGAAATACGATTCCATCCTTGGGAATCTGCCGAACCAAATCAGCTCCGGGCCAGACAGCATTACCATCGACGGGAAAACCATCAAGGTCTTCAAAGAGAGAGATCCGGGCGCGCTCCCTTGGGAATCCGTGGGAGCGCAGGTGGTAATTGAATCCACCGGCCACTTCACCGATGCCAACGACGCAAAAAAGCATCTGCGTGGTCCGGTGAAAAAAGTCATCATCTCCGCCCCGGCGAAGAATGAAGACATTACGATTGTGCTGGGCGTGAATCAGGAGAAGTATGATGGCGCCAAGCACAATATTATTTCTAACGCATCCTGCACCACGAACTGCCTCGCGCCGATCGCCAAAGTGATTAACGATCAGTTTAAAATCGTCAGCGGAACCATGACGACGATCCACTCTTACACGAACGATCAGGTCATTCTCGATTTTCCGCATAAGGATTTGCGCCGCGCGCGGGCTGCGGCGCTGTCCATGATTCCGACTTCCACGGGAGCCGCCAAGGCGTTGAAGCTGGTTATCCCGGAACTTTCCGGCAAGCTCGATGGCTTCGCGATGCGCGTGCCGACGCCGAATGTATCGGTGGTCGATCTGGTGGTTTGGGTGGAGAAGAAGACGACAAAAGAAGAGGTCAACTCTGCCCTCAAGAAAGCGTCTGAGAGTGGACCGCTGAAAGGCTATTTAGGATTCGAGGAGAACGAGTTGGTTTCCTCGGATTTCAAAGGCGATTCGCGATCGTCGATCGTGGATGCGAAAATGACCCTGGTGGTGGCCGAGAACTGCGTCAAGGTGATCTCCTGGTATGACAACGAATGGGGATACTCCTGCCGCGTGCGCGATCTGATTCACTATATCGCCGACAAAGGTTTGTAGGTACGAAGGGCGAGGGCGTTTTGCTTCCGCAAACGCGGACACAACGCCCGTACGCGCTCTTGCCGCCGCTCTCGTTGCCGAGAAGTAGCAGGCACCGCTTTCTACGCCTCTATTAAAGGACGACCAGCCAATGTCCAAACTTTCCATTCGCGATCTTCCGCTTAATGGCAACCGCATTTTTATGCGGGTTGATTTCAACGTTCCACTGGATGATGGGCGGGTGATGGATGATACCCGTATCCGCGAGACCTTACCTTCCATCGAGTACGCTCTGCGCCACGGTGCCAGGTTAATTCTGGCTTCGCATCTCGGGCGCCCAAAAGGCAAGCCTAATCCAAAGATGAGCCTGAAGCCGGTGGCCGAGCGCCTACGCATGGTGCTCGATAAGGAACTGGCGCGCGGCGAAAACGTCGGTTTCTGCCCGGACTGTGTTGGACCCGAAGCGGAAGAAGTGGCCATGCAACTGGAGAAGGGTCAGACTCTTCTTCTGGAAAACCTTCGCTTTCACGCCGAGGAAGAAGCGAACGACGAAAGGTTTGCCCAGCAACTAGGAAGTCTCGCCGACTTCTATGTCAATGATGCCTTCGGCACAGCCCATCGTGCGCATGCCTCGACGGTGGGCATAACCAAGTTTGTAGCCAAATCCGCGGCGGGCTTGCTTATGGAAAAAGAACTGCAATACATGGGCAAAGCTTTAGAAAGCCCTGAGACTCCGTTTGTCGCCATCCTGGGAGGGGCAAAGGTAAGTGACAAGATTGGCGTAATTCGCAACCTGATGGGCAAAGTTGATTCCATCATCATCGGCGGCGGCATGGCTTACACGTTTTTGAAATCGCAGGGACAGGAGATCGGCAAATCGCTGCTTGAGGCTGACAAGGTAGAACTCGCCCGGCAATTGCTGGAGGAGGCGAAGCAGCGAAGCGTGAAGATCCTGCTCCCCATCGATCACGTGGTCGCGATGCGCCCTGATGCGAACGCGGTGATCCAGCAGATTGGCGAGGGCCAACCGATTCCTGCCGACCGCATGGCTCTGGATATCGGTCCAAAGACCATTGAACTTTTTTCGGAAGAAATCTCTCGCGCCCGCACCATTGTTTGGAATGGGCCGATGGGTGTATTTGAGGTTCCGGGGTTTTCGCGCGGCACCTTCAAAGTGGCGTACGCAGTGGCGGAGAATGCGGGTGCGATTTCGATTGTGGGCGGCGGCGACACGGTCGCGGCTGTGCATGCTGCCGAGGTGGCCGACAAGATCACACACATCTCTACCGGAGGTGGGGCGTCGCTGGAATTCCTCGAGGGCAAAAAGTTGCCCGGCGTGGAAGCACTGAACGATAAGAAATAGCCGAAAGGAACCGATGCCGCGCAAGAAAGTGATTGCCGCCAACTGGAAGATGTACAAGACACCCGAACAGACTCGCGAGTTTTTTCGCGACTTCCTTCCGCTGGTGAGTGGGCATGATCGGGATGAGATCGTCATTTGTCCGCCCGATGTTGATCTGGCGGCGGCGCTTGAATCCGCAAAGGGATCGAACGTGGCCATCGGCGCGCAGAATGTCCATTGGAAAACAGAGGGGGCTTTCACCGGCGAAACTTCCGCGGCGATGCTGCTCGCTCTAAGCGTAACTCACGTCATCATCGGCCACTCCGAACGCAGGCAGTATTTCTGCGAGACCGATGATACTGTGAACCTGCGGCTGAAGGCCGCTCTGGAAGCAGGATTAAAGCCGATCTGTTGCGTGGGCGAAGTCCTGGAGGAACGGGAGTCCGGCCTGACCGACGATGTCCTTCGGCGGCAGTGCGTCCGGGCATTCCATGCCATCTCGGTCAAGAAGGCTACCAATATGGTCGTGGCCTACGAGCCAGTCTGGGCGATTGGCACCGGCAAGACGGCGACTCCGGAGCTCGCTGGCGAGGCCCACGCAGTGATCCGCCGGGAAGCCTCGGAGATATTTGGGCAGGAGTTCGCGTCGGAGCTTCGCATTCTTTATGGGGGATCGGTAAAACCGGAGAATGCCGCTTCCCTGATGGCACAGGAAGAGATCGATGGAGCGCTGGTGGGAGGCGCTTCGCTAGACCCGAGATCGTTCGCCGCAATCGTTAACTACTAATTGTTAACGAATATCAGGATTGGTCGAAGGAGCATCGGCTTCCCCATTGTAATCAACTGATTATAAGAGGGTTACTTAATGACGAGGGCTAACGGCGGGGCCTACTCGCATCAGCCGTTACGCCAGAGTAGCCCTAACGTGCCATTTACCGGAGGCGGTTCCCCGCATACTCTCGTTCAAGATGATTGCAGGGGATGAGCGATGCCGAGTCCGGGCTTGTCCCGATCAGGTTATTAAACTCGCGGCGAGAGCTTTGAATTATTCTTTTCTCCCCATACAATTCTCCGACGACTTTTGTTCTGGCCTGATTACATTTGTGGAGACCAAGGCCTCTCTCGGAATTCTCAGATGGCATCGACGATGGCTCAAGTGACCAGCTTTCCGCAGCAAGATCGAATTCGGGTTCTCGCGGCCGACAACACCTCCATGAATACTCAGTTGCTGGTGGAGGCTTTGGCGCGGGACGAGCAAATCGATATTGCTGGATCACCTTCAAAGCCTTCCGAGATTCTGGGCTGGACCAAGAAAGAAAGGCCCGACGTTGCTCTGGTGAGTTCAAGGCAAGGTGACGATAGTTCTTCAGGATTCGCGCTATGCCGTGAGATCTGCGCCACGTCGCCCAGCACGCGAGTGATCATGCTCCTGGATTGCCCCGAGCGATCAGCCGTGATTGAGGCTTTCCGTTCCGGGTCGCGCGGCGTTTTTTGCCGCACCGAGTCGCTTAAGTCGCTGGCCAAGTGCATCGTCTGCGTGCATAAGGGGCAGGTCTGGGCTAGCAGCGAGGAACTGCATTTCTTGCTGGAAGCCGTAACCGAGCCGGTCCCGATGCGCTTTGCCACGGTGGGAGGAAAGCCGCTGCTTTCCGCTCGCGAACTGGATGTAGTGCGCTGCGTCGCTGAAGGCCTTAGTAACCGTGAGATTGCACAGCGGCTGACTCTGCGCGAGCACACCGTAAAAAATTACTTGTTCCGCATCTTCGACAAACTGGGTGTTTCCAGCCGCGTTGAAGTTGTGCTTTATGCTTTAAGCGGCGGGACCCCGCCACCTCGAACCGCATCCCTTGTCAGTCCAACAGCTACCAAGAAGGATGCCGCGACCGCTCCGGTAATTCCAAGCAGCGGCAATGCCCCCCTTCGCGTTTTCAGGCCCTAGTTTTCACTCGGTACAACTCACTCAGTCTGGACCGCCCCCTGCGGCGTGCTAGACTGCCTGCTTGCCAAGCGTACTTGAAACCCTCCAACGGCGAATGTACTGGATTGCCGCGAACGGCGCCCGCAAGCTTTACGGTCTTTTTCCAGTCTTCGGCACACTACGCGCGTCTCTGGCCGTGATTCACCAAGACGGAAAATTTCTCATGATTCACCGCAACGACGGGCGCGGAGTCTCGCTGCCGGGAGGAATTTCAAATTGGAGAGAGGCCAGCGAGCACACGATTGATCGCGAGGTCCAGGAAGAAACTGGAATGACCGTCACTGCCAAAAGGCTGATTCTGCACTTCTACAGTGAACTAGAATTCCCCTGCAATATCTCATTGTTTGAAGTTCAGTCTACGTACGGCTCGCCAAAGAGCTCATGGGAGGGTTCGCCACGATGGATGACCATCGCCGAACTTGAGCCGCAGTTGGTGGAGAGTCAACGGCCGGTGCTCGACATATTCAGGCGAATTGCAAACGGTGAGAAGGTAAGCGACCTTTCTTGATCGGTCGGGCCTTCCACGCGGCATAGTTGAAGTATTTCGTTACATTTTTTTGCTAATTGCCTCACTCCACAAGGTGGAATCGCCGTCGAAAAGAGAAGGTTCCCAAGCCGTGGCCGTTTTCAGGCTCTCAGCCAGACCCAAATTATTCGGTTTGTAAAAGTAAAGCCAATTGGGCAGAGACCGGAGATGCGGAGAAGCTGGTTCCAGCGTCTTTTCCAACTCTGGCGCCAGGCCCACCACTTCAAGCATGTGGATGGATTCCTGGCGGCAGTGCTCCCCGGCGGCGCAAAGCATGCTGGCAAGCGCGTCCCCTTCGTCCTTCTGCTCCAGACATTGAAAATCCGCCATTCGCACACGGGTCAGGCCGATTTCTGGGTAATCGTCACGAATGAATACGGAATACGCTGTCAGTCCTGAGCCGCCTTCCACGGCGTAAATCCACGCCGCATGGCGAGCCAGCGGGATCTTGAAATGCCAGTCCAGCGCCTCCCGGCTTCGAATCGCGAGCAAAATGTTACGTTTCGTATTCCGTAAAGATTCCCAGAAGACATCGAAGCGTTCATCGAATGCGGAGAGACGCCGTACGGTCGGGATGATCGAACTACTCCGGGGATAACTGCCCTGGAGCCGGTCGTACAAATAGAGCCCGGCGGAGAACGGATGACTCAGCGTTCCCGCCATCGCGATCCCCTTTTTTCGTAGGAAACTTTCGACGAATCCCGGATAGTGAGTGATCCAAAACAGTGTTCGATCCCATCTTCCGACGGGCACGGGAATGGTTCCAAAATTACGATATAACGGCGTAGAGTGGGCGTTCAGCGTCGTGCTTAGGAAAAGGTCGACATACGGCTGCTGGAAATATGTGCCGAGGAGCAGAGGCGAGTAGGAGCGGTGGGGCGTATCGACCACCCAAGCCCGCGTGGTTGCCACCAGGAGCCTCTTCCCGTCAAGTTCATAGTTGAGAGGAATATTTCCCAGGTAGCCAGAGATTTCTCCTCCCCCATCCTCCAGGACCCATCCCATGGGAAACTTATCCTTAATTTCCCGGTAGGCCGGATTATCTGCCCATAGATGCCGCCAGGCAGGATAACTTTCAATCTGGAGCTGAAACCTGGATACCAGAGCCGCTATTTGAGGGTAATCTTCAAAGCGAACTTCTCGCAGGCTCAAAGATCTCTGTGATCTCGGAGAGTGATTGGGATGATCGGCATTCATGAGTGCAGAAGAAGAGCTAGAGCTCGACTTTCAAATTGCCTCGTCGCGCAGAGTGCTGACCGAAAAAAACCGAGCGCCTAGCCGAGAGACTGAATGCCTCGAGAGACAAAATGCCCCGAAGGAACGACTGCCAACTATAGCACACCTTTCCGTCATTGGGTTGACCGTCACGCGCCTATAGTATTCGCTGTTTGTTCGCTAGTAGAATCGGGTAGAAATTCGGTCCGGCCGAGATGAAAAATGATATATAATTCGGCAAGTCGTTACCCTCCCCGAGCTTATGTCCCGACGTAGCCGCAGCACCCCCCGACCGGTGAAATAAGCCGTTTTTCCGGAAAGAGGAGCGCGTGAATTTAGATATGGAAAGTAGGAGTCGAGCGGGTTCTGTCGGTACGGAGCTGGGCGACACCAAACCCTCCTTTCTTGTCCCCGACTTAGTGGTGCATCAAGCCGCCTCTACTCCAAAGGCTCTGGCCATCTGCGCTGGCTCCCAACGTCTTACCTATGAAGAGTTGGACCGCCGCTCCAAGAAATTGGCCGACTATCTGGAATCTGTGGGAGTAACACCGGGAAGCGTAATCGGTTTGTGTGCGGAACGCTCGGTGGACTTCCCCATCGCAGCCCTGGCAATCTTAAGGGCGGGCTGTGCCTACTTACCCCTCGAACCGAAGACCCCTAGTAGCCGCCTGCACGTGATGTTGAAGGCCGCGCAGGTCTCCGTAGTTCTCACTCATTCAAGCATGATGGAGGCGCTGGCGGGCGATGGTAGAAAGCTGCTGCCGCTTGATCGCTGCGCGGCTGAAATAGCTGCGGCTAACGGAGGAGGTAATTCCTCGAAAGTACTGCCGCATCAGACTGCGGAACAGTTGGCGTACGTAATCTACACCTCTGGTTCAACCGGGATGCCGAAGGCTGTGGCCGTTGGCCACGGCAGCTTGCTGAACCTATGCCAGTGGCATAACCGCGCCTTCGGCGTAACGTCTAATGACCGTGCCAGTCAGCTGGCGTCGATTGGGTTTGACGCCGCAGTTTGGGAGATCTGGCCCTACCTGATTGCCGGGGCAAGCGTTCATCTGGTGAACGACGAGGTTCGTACTCAGCCAGAGCAACTGCGGGATTGGATGGTGCGTGAACGCATCACCATCGGTTTTGCGCCCACGCCGCTGGCGGAACGAATGCTGAACCTGGCTTGGCCTAAGGAAACAGTTCTCCGCTTTCTGTTGACCGGCGCCGATACTCTTCATCAATATCCCCCAACCGGCTTGCCATTCGCGCTAGTCAACAATTATGGACCGACCGAGTGCACAGTGGTCGCAACTTCAGCGACAGTGCATTCGGAGAAATCTGCAAGCCAGCGTCCAGCAATTGGCCGCCCCATCGACAATGTTGAAGTTTACATTCTCGATAGCGCGCTGCAGCCGGTCACTGAGGGCGAAGTAGGGGAGATATATATTGGCGGCGCGGGGGTGGGCAAGAGCTATTTAAACGACCCTGCACTTACCGAAGAACGTTTTATCTCGAATCCATTTGCCTCAGCTACAGGCGGCAGACTATACCGCACCGGGGATATGGCCCGGCAGCTTCCAGACGGGCAAATCGCATTCCACGGGCGGGTCGATGATCAGGTAAAAATTAGCGGATACCGCATCGAATTGAATGAAATCACCAGCGCCGTGAACCGGCATCCCGCGGTGCGCGAAAGCGTAGTCGTAGCGCGCGAAAATGGTGCAGGGGAGAGACAACTGGTGGCTTATGTTGTCCCCGTGGGGGCGAGTCCTGCGGTCTTCGACTTAAGAGATTTCCTGGCCAAACAATTACCGGAATATATGCTCCCCGCAAAATTTGTGCGGTTGGACTCTCTGCCGATAGGTCCGCGGGGGAAAGTAGACCGAAATGCGTTGCCGGCGCCGAGTGATGCAAACATGTTGCGGGAGCAAGTATCGCTCGGTCCCGACACGGCCACGGAGCGAAGCGTCGCCCGCATCGTGGCGTCGCTGCTGGGTCTCAAAACGCTGGGAGTGGAAGAGAACTTTTTCTACCTCGGCGGCAATTCACTCTTCGGAACCCAACTCATTGCCCGCCTGCGAGAGGCTTTCAATGTGGAAGTTCCTCTGCTCAAGTTATTCGATCACCCCACGGTCGCCGATCTTAGCGCCGAAGTAGAACGCTTAATGGTAACAAGGCTCGAGGCTATGACCGAAGAGGAGGCTGAGCGCCTGCTCGCCCTGCACACCAGCCAAGACAGCTTATGAGCATTTCGACGGATGGAGCTGTTTCCAGAAGCAGCGGAGCGAGCGCGCTGAGTCTTTATCATCTGCTGGATCCGGACGTGCTTGCCAATCCTTATCCACTGTTTCGCCGTCTACGTACCCAAGCTCCGGTGCACTGGGATGCGTTTCTTCACACCTGGGTGGTAACCCGCTATGCGGATGTGCAGGAGGTCCTGCACAAGTTTTCGGCCGATCGTACGCACACTCCGGAAAGATTGAACGAGCTAGGGCTCTCCGAGATGGGCCCGCTCGCGCAGTTGATGGTGAAGCAGATGTTGTTCATGGATCCCCCGACTCATACCCGTTTGCGTAGTCTGGCCTCGCAAGCCTTCAGCCCTGCGCGAGTTGCGGTCTTGCGCACACACATTCGTGAAATCGTGAACCGGCTTCTGGACGAGGTGCAGGATAAAGGTGAGATGGACATCATCGCCGACCTGGCTGAGCCCTTGCCAGGCATTGTGACTGCCGAAATGCTTGGCGTTCCCCTTGGCGATCGCCTCCAACTCAAAGACTGGTCCGCCGATTTCGCCGAGATGCTGGGAAACTTCCAACACAATCCCGAACATGCTTCGCGAATGCTGCGCACGGTCCAGGATATGACCGCCTATTTTCGAGAGACGATCCGGCGGCAAAAGGATATTCCTCAGGAGGGGTTGGTTTACTCGCTTATGACAGCTGAGGTGGACGGCGACCGGTTAAGCGAAGAAGAAGTTGTCGCGAATAGCATCGTGACCATGGTGGGCGGGCAAGAAACTACGACCAATCTGATCGGCAACGGGGTGCTGACGCTGCTTCGCAATCCCAGCCAATTGGAAAGATTGCAGAACGATCCGTCACTCATTCCATCTGCCCTGGAAGAAATGCTGCGCTATGAAAGTCCCAGCCAGCATACCGGGCGAATCGCGCCGGAGGACGTTGAGCTGGGAGGCAAAATGATCCGCAAGGGGCAGGCGGTGATGGCTGTGATGGCGGCCGCGAATCGCGATCCCGAGCGCTTCCCCGATCCCGACCGATTTGATGTGGCCCGTGCGGACAATCGGCATCTCGCCTTTGGATATGCCGCCCATTTCTGTTTCGGAGCGGCGCTCGCGCGGGTGGAGGGGCAGGAAGTATTCGAGGCCATTGTCCGGCGTTTGCCCGATCTTCAATTGCAGCCACTCCCGCTGGTGTGGCGAAATAATCTCGGCCTTAGAGGACTGACGGCACTCCCAGTTAAGTTCCAGGCAGCTCAGACAGTTAACTGACGAGGTCGAAAGCTTGGATTCAGGAAAAGCGAGCCTTTCAGAAGCCAAACGGAAACTGCTGGAGTTGCAGAGAAACCGCGGAAATCTTGCCGCAGTTTCTCCTGTTCCCCCGGATCTGAAGCGCCGCACGAGGGAAATTCCCGCCCCTCTATCGCTGTCACAAGAGCAGGTTTGGCGCCTCGATCAGAATGCCGGTAAAATCGCCCCACTTCACAACGAGTCCATCACTATTCATCGCCACGGACCCTGCGATGCGGGGGCGCTGGCACGAAGTCTGGCGGAGATCATCCGACGACATGAGATTTGGCGGACGACTTTTGAGCTGGTGGCAGGACGGCTGGTTCAAGTGGTTCATCCCGCACCAGAGGCCTTTAAATTACCGGTAGAAGATCTTCGAACTTTGGCGGAAGCGGGCCGCGCCCGGAAGGCTCTTGAATTAGCGAACCAAGACGCCCGGCAGCCTTTCGATTTAAAACATGGGCCGTTGCTCCGGGCCAGGCTTGTAACTTTGTCAGACGACGAGCATCGCCTCTACTTGACGGCTCATCAGAGCATTGTCGATGGGATCACCGTGTTCGACGTCTTCCCTTCCGAGTTGACCGCTCTTTACGAAGCTTTTGCATCGGGTCAACCGTCTCCGTTGCCTGGGCTGCAGGCTCAGTTTGCGGACTTCGCTTCCTGGCAGCGCGAAAGCCAGACTGATGGGGCAATGGAAAGTCAATTGTCATACTGGCAAAAGCAGCTAGGCGGTGAGTTGCCGATTCTGCGATGGCCGAATCATGGTGAGCGGCCGGCTCAACAGACCTATCGCGGCGCCATCTATCCCTTCAAGCTGTCTCACGAACTGGCTCAAGCCCTGAAAGCTCTCGGACGGCAGGAAGGCGCAACGCTTTTCATGGTTCTGCTTGCCGGATTCACCTCACTGTTAAATCGGTATACGGGACAGGAAGACATTATCGTGGGCACTCTGGCCCCTTCGGGCCGCAAACAGATTGAATTCCAAAAATGCATGGGATACTTTCTCAATCCCGTAGCCTTGCGAGCGAATTTATCCGGAAAGCCGGCGTTTAATTGCCTGGTGCGCCAGATGCGGGTGGCAACACTGGAAGCGCTCTCAAACGACGATGTGCCGCTCGAATTGATTGCAGAGAGACTTAAGGTGAAGCCCGACCCAAGCCGTCATCCATTTTTCACGGTCGCATTGTCGGTTGCGCCCGAGGTGACACACCTCCCGCCCGGCTGGGAGATGACCTACATGGATGTGGAGAGTGGCGGTGCGAGGTGGGACCTTTACATTGAGATGAGCGATCGCGTGGAGGGCTTGCTGGGCCGCGCTCAATACAATCCTGATCTCTTCACCATCGACACAATCACTCAAACGGTGGAAGGTTTCAGAAATCTGCTGCACGGTGTGGCCGCGCGGCGGGAACTATGAACCAAGAAGGACTTATTTGGCAGAAATAGAATGCAGAGTAAAGAGTGCAGAGTTCAGAGATAAGGTGCGGAGCGGAGATAAAGTGCGGGGCAGAGACAACGTGCCGACGACAGAGATTCCCAACCCGTTTCGATCTGCGATCAATCGACTCCCGGGTTCAGGCACCATTCGCCGTCGAGGCGAGTGAGAAGAGCATCGCCGCGTTCGAGGGCCTCGAGAACTTCGGGCTTGCGGGAATGAGCGACCGCCCAACCGCCGCGGCAGGTAAAAAAACAATTCATGTCCGAGAAGTCAGCCATTCGCCGGGTGTCCAGCACCCCGTGCAGAGCAATCAATCCACGCTCCCATGCGTCGTAGAAAAGATGGCCGAGAACGTCTTTGGTACTTTTCGGATCGCCGCCGACCTGGACGACCTCGCCCACCCCGCCTGGATTCACATAATAAATGTACCAGCCAACAATTTTTTGACTGCCATCGCGGACAACGATCTTGCGGAGAGTTCCGCGACTTGGCCTGTGCTCGATAAAACTAAACAACCACTGAAGCGACTGGATATCGTATTCGGGCCACAACGAATAACCCTTGCGGAATTCGACCAGACACTGAAGAAGAGTTTCAAGATCCAGTTCCGATCCATGGAAGGCTGATTTAGTTTGATGGAACGGGCTTCCGGAAAGCCTCGCAGCCGCTCCATCGAGGACGCTGCAAAAAGGCTTGGCCGCCAGCTTCAGAGCACCGGAAATCACCGGCCCTTTCGACTTGGCCATCACGTAAGCGGCGTAGTGACTTGGCCGTAGCGGGCGTGACCAATGGATGCTCAGCGGCATAATGGTGCGAAAGCGCAGCCGTTCGAGCAAGGTTCGGGAAATGTCGTTCGCAGAATCGGTGGCTGAAAGGTCCTGCTCTCCAGCCATGTAAGTGCCTAGCAAGCGCATGCCCGCCAGACTTTTGCGCGCTTCGGGACTCACAACGAAGTTCCCTCCGAAGGCTACGCGAATAGGCTGGCCACACAGCGACATCTTCCGCGCGATCACCCCCAGGAATCCAACGATCTTCCCGCTCTTGTCTTCGTAAACCAGGGAGGAGATTGAGCTACCGCGCCAGGGATTGGTGAAGTAAAGTGTCTGGAAAACCGAACGAACCGCCAGAGGAGCCGGCCCTTTTCGCTCACGCATGAAATTCCAATAAAGATCCGCCACTTGTGGAAGATCGGATTCAATCAGCGGACGCGCGGCCATAGGGGGCTATTCGATTTACGGCACCAAATAGAAAGAGACAGCCAATAATTGGAGTTTGAGTTCGCTCGGAGGCTTGAAGGAAGTTTAACAGCCGGCAACCTGTGAAACAAATTGCTAAGCCGGCGAAGAGGTTTGTAGACCGCGTCTCGCGAAACCTAATTTCCCTTTCGCCACCGTGGTCCCCTCCACGGTCGCCACGGCCTCCACCAGCGCGAAGTCAGGAATGAACTTCAGAACCTGAACTTCGATTTCCAGTTTATTGCCCGGAACCACCGGAACTAGAAATCTCATTTCATTGATGGCTCCGAGCACCAAGAATTCTCCCGGCTGCATACCGGTGCCGGTGGTCTTGGCAAAAAGAATGGAGGCCGATTGACCGATTGCCTCCACGATTAATGTTCCTGGCATTACGGCATGTTCAGGAAAGTGACCGAGAAACTGAAGCTCGTTTCCGGTTACATTTTTGGTAGTGCGAATGCTTTTGCCGGGTTCGAGTGAGATGACCGTATCGACCATCAACATGGGGAAGCGCTGTTTCAAAGCCGCTCGCACGTCCTCAAAAGTCATCAGAGGAGCAGTCATTCGGGATGCACCATTCTCAGTCTCACCTTCAGCGCGACCTCAAAATCATAGCGGTTGAACGCGGCAGGAAGCGTGAGCCCGGCGGCACAGCGGCAGGGTCGGAAACCAGCCGGCTCACGCGCAGACCAGCGGTTTCAGCCATCTGCAAAGGCTGGCTCTCCTGGTTGTATTCGTAAACATGATCGCGCTGCGGCGATTCGAGAGCCGTGCTGAAGAATACCATTCCGTCAGGAGACAGTTGACTGGACATAGTTTCGAACAGCGGCTTGGGGTCGGACAGATGCTCGGCCAGCATCGCCGAAATGAGCCCATGGAATTTCGGGCTGTTGCCACCATTGCCATTCAGCGCGTCTTTTACCACAAACTTGACGCGCCCTGCATGTCCGGACGCGGCCAGCAACCGATCGGCTACCGCGACGGCCGGCGGACTGATATCGGAACTCTCCACCTGAATGTCGGGCCGCTCTTCCGCTGCCAGAAGACTCAGAACACCGTGGCCTGCTGCCAGTTCAGAGACGTTCGCGTTGCGCGGCAATCGCCTGAGAAAATCGTCGCGAAACATCGCGATGTGGCCGATCATGGAAGGCCAGAACGGGTAGATGAGAATGGCCGCCCACATATACGGCACCATGTAGCTCTCATCTTCATAGACTCTGGAGACGATCTCGGGCATGGTTTCAGGAGTGTAGCGGCCGGCGGTCTCGTATAGACGATTCGCCTTGGCAATGCCAACACAGTACTCGGCGTAGCCGCGAGCCGCGGCGTCGAATACGTCGCTTCCGTAAGCCGCCTCCGCCCATCGCGCCAAGGGGTTCAATATCCACGTGCACAACTCCCGATTTGCTTCCACTGTCGCCCGCGCTGAGCGGGCGAACATCTTCGCCTTTCGATCCATCGCCTCAAGAAAAAGTTCTGCCTGATCCATTCGACACTCTTCTCCTAAATCAAATCCGTTCCTAAATCGAATCCGCCCTAAATCAAGTCTGCGAGGTTACGTGACGCACAAGGCGCACCATGGGGCGGATTAATTCTGTTCCATCCCATGGGGAGCTGAAAACATGCATCCTACCCACTTTCACGATCCTGTCCACACCGTTTCGTCCTGCTGCTCTCGCTAGAATTTCTTCCCTCTCGGCATCTCGAACGCCAAGGCCTAAAGTCTGCAAGGTTCCGTCGAATCTTGAAATCACGTCGAGGAGGTCATCGACCACCAGCACACTTAAAGTGCGGCCCTGTGTGGGCTTGGGCATCTCTATACCCTCACCCAACAGAATGGTCCAATCCGGCGCTGCGGGAAAGAAAGCGCGGTTCTTGTCGCTCTCGAGCAACCATGAGGCGCGTGCCAGGCAGATTGCCGAAGTTAATCCCGCTTCGATTTGCTGGCGAGGATGATGCCGGTTCTCTTCGGCGAAGGCCGCCTTAAGATCTTCAACAAATTCGTTAGGATCGGATTCCCCACTACGTTCCAGAAACAAAGTCTGCGGCGACGAGCAGGCCTGCTGATCGAACTGCCAAACATCGCGCGCGATGCGCCGGCACCAGGAAGATCTTTCTTCGGGATCGGCCCATGTCATGGCGTCCATGGCGGCTGCAGAAAGCCGGGGACCAAATACCAGCACGCGGGCCCAATGAGGAAATTGCAATCTGCGCACTTGCGACACCGCCTCGGCGCCTCCCCAGATGATGGCGCCATCCACAGCTTGCGCCATGGATTCGTGAAGGTCCATGCGCGAATGATCGAAGCTCCCCATAAAAATGCGCTCGGTCAGCACACCGCCTGGATCAACCTCGCGCAGCTTCTCCATCACGCGTAGAGTTACATCAACCAGGCCGCTGGGCACGCGCACCAAACAACAATTCCCACCCAGTAACGCACAGGTCAGCGACAGGATGGGCTGAATCTCTATGTTTCCCGCGGGCCAGTGGCCGACCACTCCCAGGGGAAATGCACGAAACCTTGCGCGCCCATCTTCGTGCCAGCCACCGTTCAATGCATTCGAGCCAAGTTCACGTAACAGCAAAGGCTCCAAATTGCCGCGCCGGAGCCAGAGCCGGAGAAACGTGATGCCGGGAACATCATGCAATTCACGGGAATCGAGCGCGGCTGCCCAACGCTCGAAAATCTCGAAGACGACTGACGGGGCGACCTCTTTGGCGTGGGCAATTTCTCTTAGCCGCTGCGCCGCGACGACGATCTCTTG
Organism: uncultured Acidobacteriaceae bacterium; assembly: GCA_963833875.1. GTDB lineage: Bacteria > Acidobacteriota > Terriglobia > Terriglobales > Acidobacteriaceae > Sulfotelmatobacter. The sequence continues at coordinate 1,932,282 of CAWHZM010000004.1, read as the reverse complement.
AGGAGAGCCGATTGACTGGATCAGATCGCTCATACTACGCCGCCCGCCACGCCACCCATTTGCGCTTGTGGATGACGTGTGCTTTCCAGATTGCCGCAGCCGCGAACTTCCGCCTTCGGTGCTCTTCCCGCGAAGCGGAAACTGGTTCCTTTTCTTCCGCACGGGCAGTCGTCGTAATCGATAACTTCCGCCAAATCTTCGGTGAGTAGCAGAAATCCCGGGAAGCTTGTGGGCAGCACACTGCAAACCTGGATCAGGCCGCGCTCTCCGGTTTTGACCGGTGCGAGAGTCAGAGGATCTCTCACGATGACCTCCGCAAAGTTTGGAACGTGCTTGTTGCCTTGAGCACAATCCGGGTAGATAACACCGACATTCTCGACCATGCCGTAGTAGTCTACGATCCGTTCTGCCGAGCAACCAAACAGAGACGAAACGCCTTCGATGAAAACATCGCGCGTCACTGCCTGCTGCTCCAGACGCTTCCATCCGCCGCTATGCAAAACGCGGACGTTGGGAAGATCTAGCGTGATGCCCTGACGTTGCAGAGGCTGCACCAGTTCGGTCCAGATTACATAGGTGAAACCATAAACCAGTACTTCGGAATCCTTCCACTTGGCGGCGCAGGCAAGAAGTTTGTTTAGATCGAGATTATTTGCCCCCTGCGCATCTCGCTGCAGGCAACAAACAATTTCCGTTGCAAAAGAACGCAGAGCCTGAATGGCCGCGCCCCGCGCGCCCAATTGAGTTTGAGCCGCCAGATTCTCCGGTGTATCGATGACCAGATAAGGTCGGCGCGCAGATCCGATAAAATCCCGGGCAATCGTAATCACGCCCTTCGACATTCTTCGCGCCGTGGCGGCGTCCAGCACGATTCGGCTGGGTACCTGGCCCGTGGTCGCGCTCGAGGTAAGAGTTCGCTTTACTTCATCCGCCCCAACCAGGGCCAGTGGAGGATTCGATTTGAATACTCCGACTGGAAGGTAAGGCAAATCTGCGATTTGCTTTGCGCTTCGAAAATCGGTGGGCCAATGGTCGACATAGTTGCGAAATCGAGAATTCTGCTCGCAAGCGTAAGCCAGCTCTTTTTTCAGGAGCTCAAGTAAAGCAAACTGCCTGTGCTGCGGGTCAGCCGCGTAAGGCGACTCGGACAGCAGGCTGTCGATTCCCTGTTCGATTTGTTCAAGTGCGCTCATGCGAAGGTCGGCAACAGAGACCGGGCAATTTTGCCATTCGCCGTCCTGGGTAACTCGGAAACCATGCTTACTGAGCTACAAGTCCATTGTGAGGGCAGAGCACGGCGAACTCTTTCTTCGAGAGAATTATCCCCACCATCCGTCACGCCTTCAGCGACGATGAACAGAGCCAACGCCTCTCCGGCCTCCGGATGTTTTACGCCCGTGGCTGCGCACTCGCAAACCCCAGCGATAGCTGCCACCCTGGCCTCGACTTCCGCGAGGCTCACGCGGTAGCCGCGGATTTTTACGAAACCGCTAATCCGGCCTTTCACCCAGATGCATCCCTCTTCATCGATGCAACCCAAATCTCCGGTTTTGAGCCAGCCGTTCTCGAACTTACTCGAAGTCGCTTCCGGATCGTCAAGGTATCCCGCACACACCGAGGCACCGAACACTTGAATCTCGCCAGTCTCGCCAGCTGAAACTTGCTCGCCTTTTGCATCCACGATGCGAAGGGTTAGATTGTCCAATGCAACTCCTACACTGCCTGGCTTTGTGTCCGACCTTCCCGGAGGAGAACAGCTAATGCGGGCAGTGGCTTCGGTTTGACCATACATTACAAGGAAATCAGCTTGCGGAACCATACTGCGCAATTCCGAAACACACTCTGGAGCGAGCGCGCCTCCGGCCTGCAGAAACCGGCGCAGCCGAGGAAGTGGAATAGAACGAAGATGGGAGCGGCGAAGCAGGATGTTGTAAATGGTCGGCACGCCCGCGAACGTCGTGCAGTCGAAGGTGCTGATGGCGTGCAGTACTTTGTCAGGGAACATAAACCGCGAGTCGAAAACGACTCCGCCTCCCTGATACAAATGCGTGTGCAGCACGCTTGCGCCGAAGCAGTAACTTAGAGGCATGATCAGCATTGCCCGCTCGTCCGGGCCGAGATGCTGGGAGCGAATGATCGCCTCGGTATTGGCGATCAAGTTATCGTGAGTCACCATCACAAGCCGCGGAACGCCGGTAGAACCCGAGGTCGGCATCAGCGCTGCCACATCGTCTTCGCCACAGCGCGCGGGCGCAACTGGGTCAACGGAAGAACGGTCGAAGCTATCCTCTATTTGGGGGAAGCCATTTTTTTTTGCCCAATCCCATCGAACGCCCTTATTCGTCCACGCAGCTTTGATTTGTGCCTTCGCGAACAGCAGTTCGCCAGAAGTTTCGATCGTGCGCTCATCCACGAGCACCGGCACGCAACCTACATACATAGCCCCAAGGTATGCGAGGGCGCTGGCGGAGTTCAAACCGCAACTGATCAACACACGGTCGCGGGGGCGTAAGCCGAGGGATAGAAAGCCGGCCCCGAAGCCGGCGATCTTCGCCGCGATCGCTCCGCCAGAAATTGTTTCTCCGTTGGCAGCGTCAATCAGCGCAGAATTCGCTCCCAGGCGATCGACCAGACGCGCCGCGAAATTCCCTTCAGGAAACGTGCGCATTTTCGGCTTTGCTGAGTTTAGCTTGCACCACCCGGCAGATTGCCCTGACGTCTTCCATTTCCATCAGATCGTCCACGTCAAAGGTCAATCCAAACGCTTGTTCGACGCTGGTCGCCAGGGTGACATGCCCCATCGAATCCCAGGAAGGGACCTGCTCCGGCGTGGTATCCATAGTTATAGTTTTTGGATCAACGTCGAAAGCGGACTTAAATGCTCCCTGCACTTTGGTCAATACATCGTCCATGATGCGAAAAGCCTCTTTTCTTTCAGTGTGTTGTTCAATTTATACCTAACTTGCAGATTCGGGGTATTACGATTGCTTTACGTCCAGCGGGAGATGATCCGCCATCATAGCGCGAGGATTATGAGTTCCGGTGCTAAAACCCGTGATCAAGACCTGGTGAAGTTCCTTGCGAGCCTAAAAGGTCTTTTAGATTGTGAGCCTGCCGATTGTGTCCTAATGTGTGCGACCATCGAAACTATCTTGAAACTCAAGTGTTAGGATTATTGATCCAACCTTAGCAATAATTCCCGTTGTTGGAGGCTAAAAGGTGCTTACCCGTTCCGCCGCAGCGTATCGCGGGGTCGCAGCTCTATCGAGACTTGTTCCGATTGCGGTGGTTGGTTTCTTGGTCGGCTGCGGCGGTGGCGCAAGACCAAGTCCGCCCACTTCGACCCCAAGCGGGCCAACTCCATCGTCTTCGCCGACTGCCGCTTCCAGTTTCGGAATGCAATGTGGGATAGATGATCCGGCAGACTGCCAAGGCTCCGGTGCGACCCTGATCCTATGGCCGACCGCGCAAGCCAAGCCTGGAATGCTGCGTCTTCACGATGCAGGAACCCACTGGGCGGCGTTGAACACGAACGGTCCAGGCCAGTACAACTGGACTCCGTTGAACAACTGGCTTGATTTGATTGCTCAACATGAGCCAATCGACGTGAACCAGGTGTTTTCATGGGCACCATGTTGGGCTGCGACCATCTGTTCTGCTCCCACGGTTGAGCCCAACGGAACGAACGTTCCCCCCAGCGATTTGACCGCCAGTGGGAGCCCATCCTTCAACAACTTCGTTACCGCATTCGTCCAGCATTGCAGCCCGGCGGGAAACTGCGTCAGCAGCATCATCAAGTATTACGAAATGTGGAACGAGTGGGACACGTCGGAACGGTGGGCAGGCACGCCCTTGCAGTTGTACCAGATGGTGGCTCCTGCGACCGCGATCATCAGGCAAAACGTCTCCAATGCCGTGATTCTGACCCCATCTGTAACCCCGGCGAGCCCCACCTTCGATGTCGATCTCGCAACTTGGCTTGCCATCGAGAACCTGACTGGAAAAATCTCAGACTGGGTTGACTGGCATCTTTATCTGAGCGGCACGACGACGACCACTCCTCCTGAACAGCAATGGACGAATTTCGCGGAGAAGTTTCTGAGTCAACAACTCCTCTCAGGCTGGGGGAATGCTCCGTGGGCGAACACCGAAACCAACTTCAGCGGCGCCACAAACTATACCTGTCTGCCCTCGCAATACACGGCGGATGACTGCACTGGGCAAATCGTGCGCTGGCAATTGTTGCACGCCTCAAATGGAGCCTCAAGCCTCGATTGGTATAAGTGGTACCAGACAATTGGGAACAATCCTACCAATCCGCAATATGAAACCGCCTACTATTACATGATGCAGTACATGTTGGGCGGGAAGTTCCCCTCGGGACCATGCACTTCCACGACTGACGCCAGCGGTAATCACGTTTGGACTTGTGACTTTACGGAGTCAACCGGCACGACCGCAATGTTCATTTGGACTCCGAACGAGAATGGAACCAGCTTTACGGTTCCGAGTGGATATATCGACTACCGGGATTTGAGCGGCAACACAACGACTGTAACGGCGGGCGCGCAAATTACCATTGGCGTCGAACCTTTCTTGCTGGAGCAATAGCGCGGCAGCCAGGCACAGACAAAAAGTGAAGCCGCCAACGAGGCGGCTTCATATTGGTTCGTACTCCGCTCAGTGCTAATCACACCGACGGGGCTCAGGCACGCTTCAGTGTTTGGTTGTGGCGGCGGTCGCAGTCTCGCTCCAGTAGGCAGTGGTAAATCCGGGGGCAGTAGCGGTGATCTCGTACGTTCCCGGAGTCTCCGGCAAGGTGTAAGTCGTGCTCGTAACTCCCTGAGCATTGGTTACCGGACTGGGATTGCTGAAGCTGCCGCCGCTTCCCCCGTCGCTGAAGTTGATGGTCACATTCGGCATCACCGCACCGGTGTAAGCGTTGGTGACGACCACGCGCATGGGTTTTGCCAGCTTCGTGCCCACCACACCGCTTTGCCCGTTGCCCTCGTTAGGCGTGGTTTTGTTGTATAGGCCGAGAACCGTCAGGTTGTCCTGCGTTCCCACATAGACTTTTCCGTTGGCGACCATGGGGATGGTCAGATGTTTCGCCGGATCAATGGGGTTTTGCGGAGTAGCCGAGATGAACAAAGGCACCAGGGTGGAAGCATTGAAGGCATTCAGCGTCGAACCAGTATCGGTTGTGCCGTTGTACTTCTGCCCCACCGCCCATAAGATTCCGTTTGTATTTCCATTGGCGGAAATCGAAAAGAGACTGGGGAAGTTGTACGTATTCTTAGTCTTCATCGCAGGCGCAGTGGATAGAAGCCCGTCATTCAGCGAAAATGCTTCGACTGGGACGCCTTGACCGCCAAAATAAACGAACTGATTCCAATAGGTAGCGCCGCCATAGATTTCAACGTTCTTGGTAGTTTCAAACGGCACTTCTTGGACGATGTCGTCCACCCCTGAATTATATGAACCAAGGCTATTCTGATTAACCAGGTAAATCATCCCTTCCTTCCCCGCGATCACGGCAAGGTTAGGATTGGGCCCCGACTGAGTCGGGAGCAAAACTGGACCCGAAGAACCGAGATCCAGGTCTTTAGCGTCGAGATCGGCCTGATTGTAGGGGGTGAAGTAATCAACCAAACCGAGAGTTCCACCGCTAAGGCTAACCTTCAGGAGCGTGTCACCGTAATCGAGACCTCCGAGGCCATAGTTAAAAAGGCCATCACCTGTGGCTACATAAACGTCTCCGTTGCTATCTACAGCGGGGCCATCTCCTGACATCCAGAGGCCGGGTGTGTAAGGTTGGTTAGGCCCCACATTAAGTACGGCTAACCGCGCGAGATTGCTGGAGCTGTATGCCATCAGCCATCCAACCGAGGGTGCGTAGCCCTTGCAGCCCATATCGCCGAACGCGATGTAGATGGCTCCGTTAGAAAGCAGGAGTGCTGGTCGTTGCATCCGATGTTGCGCGGTAAAGGTCAGAACTTTGCCACCGCTGGTATAGGAGCCTTGAATTTCGACCGGGCTGCCCGCGTTTTCCCCTCCCGTCGTGATGTTGAGTGCATGCAACCGGAACACGTAGCTCCCATTCTCCAGGGTTTTTGCTACCAGATACATCGTGGTCTGATCGATGACAGGAGTGCCCATAATGCCCATTTCGGTATAGCCGTTGCTGGCGCCGCAACCCTGGTCGGCGATGGGGACCGTGGTCACGTTCGGCGGGCTGATGAGGCTCGTGTACCACAAGGGCGAAGCGTTGCTGCCAGTGTTGCTGTCCGCATCGAAGGCATAGACGCCATTATGCAGGGTGACCGCGAACACAACATTGTGAGTAGCCCCGTTAATTTGCAGATTGGGCATGTACAAAGGCTCGGCCGTCACCACGCCATCCACGGGCTGGGTAAAGAGATCGCCGAAATGTCCCGCGTTGACATTAGTGGGAGTCAGGTAGGTCTCGCTGAGATTCTGGCCGGTGCGTGAGTTGTCGTTGTGGTGCGTGAGTACCGGGGCCGGGGTTTGGGCCGCACTGGAAGCATTTAGCGATAGCAAAACGAGGACTACACCGAGGGCAGCGGTCACGAATGCCGGGAAACGGTTAGCTGGGAAAAGCAACCTCATAGAGAATCTCCTTAATTTGGCGGAAAAATGGGATCAGTTAGGGCTGTGGGGGAGAAACAAATTGCGGAACCACGACCACTGCGACCTGCGGATTATCACCGCAATGCGCGCGGCTGTCAATCTAAAGATTCGGTTTTCAACTTCGGTGGCGCATAGTAGACCGCCGATGATAAAGACCAGTTCCCATCGGCCAGAAACGGCTGCCATTGCCTGTTCTTCCGCCGTCCCTCTTGATGTACCTTCGTGACCTACCCGTTCGTGCCATCCACCCCTAGACTTTTATCAAGAGCACAGAACGGCGGTCCAAGTCAGTACGGCAAGTCAGTACCAAGGGCTGGAACTAGCCGCTCAATACAAGAGATTTTTTTGCGAGCGCCCATCTAGGGCACCACTTCATCGCTCGTTAGCTGTTCGCTAATACTCTGGCCAAACTCAACCGTCCTTTAGGAGATACGAATGTTGCAGAAATCCCTCGCAGTTGCGTCGCTTTGTCTAGCGTGCGTATTTGGAAGCGCTGTTCGGTCGAATGCACAGAGCGCGGTTCCGATGGGTAGTCATCCCATGGAGGCTACGAATTTCAGTTTCGAGTGTATGATCGACAGCAGCTGCGGGAATAAAGGTTCCTGGATTGCGACCACCTCGCAACCGGGTACCGTTCGGCTCTGGGACTCCGGAACCAACTGGGCCCTGCTGGAAACTGCTGCCGGAAAGTACGACTGGTCCAACCTGGATGCGTGGCTTGACCTGATAGCCAAGCATCAGCCCACGGCGGTTATTTATACTTTCGGCCATGTTCCTTGTTGGATCTCCAATCCTTGCACCAGCAGTTCGCCGGGTGGAGAAGTTTGGTCGACCGCCCCGCCAACCGATCTTGGCTCCGGTGGCAGCGCTGCATTCAAGAATTTTGTAACCGCTTTGACTACGCATTGCAGTGCGGCCGGCCACTGCGTCAAGAACTACATCAAGTACTGGGAAATGTGGAACGAAGCCAACCTGACCACCTACTGGAGCGGCACACCAACCCAGCTCTATGACATGTTCAAGCCCGCGGTATCGATTATCCGCAGTAATGTTTCCGGCGCCAAAGTTTTGACTCCTCCCGTGTGCGGCGGCGATCGAGCCTGGATGACCAGCTGGATGGACTTGGAGAACGCCAACGGCAAGCTCTCCGACTTCTATGCCATTCACGTCTATCTGCGGGGCAACACGCCGGAGGAGCGCATGGGAATGGTGGGGCGCATGTTGGCTACGAAAAATTCCAACGGATGGACCTCGATTCCCTGGATGAATACCGAGACTGGCTTCGACATCAACACCTACGTCTGCTCCGAGTTCACTTTATCCGAATGTCAGGGTCAGCTGGTGCGCTGGCACATTTTGCAATACGCCTATCAGGGGGGTGGAGGTGGCGCATACCTGGTGAGCTGGTTCGACTGGCCGACGATCGGAAGCGGCGACTATGACACCTATTACTTCACCACGATGCAATGGCTCGCAGGGGCGAGCTTCTCTTCGTCTTGCGCGAGTAACGGCAACGTGTGGACCTGCCCGATGACGGAGTCGAACGGCACTGCGGCGTTGATCGTGTGGAATGCCGCCGGGGACAGCCAGTATAAGCCAGCTTCCAAGTACACCAGCTATAAGAAGTTCAACGGCACCTACGGTGGCGCCAGCACCTCCGTCGCCACGGGAGAGAACGTTACCATCGGCCTGATGCCGGTTATGTTCGAAGCCAACTAAAACATCGGCGCATGCAAGCGTCAGCCGCACGCCTGGCGCTTGCATGCAATCGCCGAATCGAGTTTAGAACTGCACGCCGTACTGGCCCCGGAAAATTCGACTCTGCCAGGTATGGCAATTTCCCGCCATCACGCCACAACTCGTCGTGCCGGTCTGACTCTTGTCGTAATACTCGCCCACTCCGTAGAAAGTCAGATCGTCGCTCGAATCAATTACTGTGGCTGCGTACTCGCCCCAATTCGGAGCGTTCTCCTGATCGCCAGCTCCTTGAATGATCAAAGTCGGTGAGTCAAAGCTGGTGGCCTGCCAGGGAAGAACATCGAAGTTGATGGCCGGATGGGGCTGAGTTTCACAGGTGGAACAAAATGATCCGGATGAATTGTATGTAAAACCTAAATTGCCGTTCTCATCCAGAGCGGCACTGGGCATGAAGTAAAACAGACTGCCATTCGGATCCTTCAAGTCGGGAGGACCTGAGCCTCCGCTATTTGCCAGCACTGACGCCGTCCCGCTGGACACCTTGAGAATGTAGTAGCGGATACCGGTACGCTGATTATTGGCGCTCTCCATCACTACGTGGGAGGCAGTCAGGTATTCGCCATTGGGGCCGCCCGAGGTCGACAATCGATTATAGGTAAGCCGGTTTGCCATGCGATCGCCCAACGAATCGACGCACGACGTGTTGTTGAAATAGTTCCCACAAGAAGGCGTGCCATAGGCGCCGATGTCAGCGGCGTTTGTGCTGGGCTCGGGAACACAGTAAGTATCGGGCACCAGATTGGAACCCTTTGACGTGTTGTAGCAACCCGGAGTATACGGGTTCACCGAGAGAAAGGTGGGACCGGTAAATCCATTCGTCCCCCACGTGAACAACGCCAGCTGGTTCGATGTGCAAGGTGTGGTGGCGCTGATACAAACGTGCAATCCCTTCTGGCCCGCCGTTTGAGAATTGCTTGGATTAACAATGGATAAGAAGTACTCAGGCTCGCTGCTTGGCGGCCCAGTTGCGCTATCGATATCCGCAACGTCGACCGAATGGATCAGGCTCGGACGGTCGACCTGTGGAACGATGTAGCTATAGCAGCTCATCGGGTTGGCAGCGTTGCCTTGCACAATATCAGCGCGATCCACCTGACATGCTTCGAAGCCAGCCTCGATATAGCCGGCAGCTGGATCCTGCAAATCGAAGGTGATATAGAATCCGTTCGACCAGGTGGCGATTCGTGGCCAGTCAGGGAAGTAGTAATAATAGCTGCCCGTGGTGCAGTTGCTGGAGGCCGGGACGCAAGGAATTGCCCCCACCATCTTGAACTCGTAGGCGTACCATTGATTGCTTGGGCTGGAGAGGTCGCTCTTGGAGCTTGCCGCAACACACCAGGCGTATTCGTGAACTCCCGCACTATTGATATAGACCACGCGCCGGCTGATTACGAACGCGCCATCCGGACGGTCATAGATGACCTGCACATTCCCCGACCCGGTCCCCTGGCACTCCGCTTGAGTCGAACTCGACCACAATCTGGCTACGTTCACGGGGACAGCCATGGTTCCCCCAGCCGAGGTCGTAAAGATCGGCTGGCCGGTTACTTTGTCAAACGCTTGAACGAAATCGGAATTGACCCACTCCAGAACCTGAGCATTCTCTCCACTCACGGTTGGGCCTACGGCAACATTCTCGTCGAGGTTGTAGGTCGTGCTATTGAACCATTGGTAGGCGGAGCCGATGTTCTCTTCCGCGTCGATGCCCTCAATCTGATCTCCGCTCCAGGAACCGTCGGTGCAAGCCGAGGAATGACAAACCGGAAAAGCGCCGGTGGTGGTGTACTCGACTACCGCTCCGCTGGCGTAAGGGCCTGATATCGCACCCGGCTGGCAATCCCCAGAGCACTGGACTGCAAACGAACGAGTTGTTGCCACAAGAACGATAATCAACGCCCAGGACTTAAACCCCATGATATGTGTCTCCCCTTGCCCCTACTATTTCTCTTCAATAACGCCTGCCACGGCGATCTGGAAACCCCATGATCAGTGGCAGGAGCCCAGCGATCACTTCTTATCTACGACCTGCGGCACCGTGTTCGAGTCGCTGCCGATGAAATTCAAATCACCGCCGTACACCGCCCTGACGTTGGTTGTACCGACTTTAAGGATTGAGGTTGTGAACGTCGCCACTCCGCCGCTTAACGTGGACTGCCCGATCGGCTCAAACACCACCACTTCCCCATCCGGCGGCGGACCCACGCTGGAAGTCACCGTGGCCGTAAATGTCACTGATTGCCCAACCACGGACGGATTGGTGGAGGAGGTGAGGGTGTTGGTGGTTACTGCGGCGTGCGGGTTCACTTCGAATACCACGCCGTATCCGCTCGACCCGCCTAAATAGGTCGTACCGTAAAGATAGCCCGCGCTGTCCATCGCCAGGCTGCCGAACGGCTCATTTCCAGTCGTGCCGTTAAAGTGGTAGACGACCTTGCCGGTGTAGCCAGTCTTGCCGGCTGGCGGTGCAACCAATTCGTAGACATCTCCTTCTGCGTCCACTCCACCTTCGGTGGTGGTTCCGAAAATGTCTCCTGCCTTGTCGAAGATGATCCCGCCAAAGGGTTTGAGGTTCGGTTTCCCAAAGGAGATCAGCAGCTTCTCCGACCATTTCCCCTTGCTCCCGCGGGTAAGCTTGAACAGCGCTCCATCGCCTTCGGATCCGCCCAGGTAAGTCGTGCCGTAAAGATTTCCGGAACTGTCAAGGGCGAGGGTACCGTTGGGGTCAGATCCCTGCGTCGCACCATCGCCAGAGGTAAATGTGAAGATCACCGTCGGATTCCAGCCGCCTGTGCCGTTCGGTGACAACTCGAAGATCGAACCATAGGCCGGGCCATAAATATTTCCCGCCGAATCCATGCTTAACCCCGCGTAGGTGCTGTTAATGTCGTAAATTACCTGTTCCGTCCAGCCGCCGCCGGAAGCCGGACTCAATTCATAAACCGCGCCATTCCCGGTGGTGCCGCCGCTGTAGGTGGTGCCGTAAATATTACCCGCAGCATCTGTAATCACTCCGTTAACCGGATTCGCGCCGTCCGGGGTGTCCGCGAAGGAATACAAAACTTTTTCTGTCCAGCCTCCGAGCGACGGACTCAGTTCGAAGACGGCTCCATCTCCCAGGCTGCCGCCGCCGTAGACAGTTCCGTAAAGGTTTCCACTCTTGTCGAAAGTGACATAGGAATAAGTTGGATTTTGTCCGTCCGTGCAACTGGGGGCGGCAGGGCAAAAACTGTACAGGAGAGTCTCGTTCCAGCCACCATTGCCGTTGGATGAGAGTTCGAACACGCTTCCCATTCCATAGAGACCGCCGCTGTAGGTGGTGCCGTAGAGGTTGCCGTTGTTGAACGTCAGTTGGGAGGTCGGATTCGCGCCATCGGGCGTGCCGGTGAAGTTGTAAAGTACGGTGCCGGTTTGCGCGTGCGCTGGGCTGGCGCCGATGAGCAGCAAAGCCAGAATCGCCCCCGCGGTCATGGTCAGAGCGATGCGAACGATCGCAGCTACCACTTGGTTACGTCGGAACCTCTGGGCAGAATTGAAAATGTTGAAACGGTACTTTGTTTCGCTTAGGGTCTTGGTCAAATACATTGTTCTCTCCTCATACCCACAACTTCGGTGTGGCTGTTTCTATCGTTATCCTTCGGTTCAGGGGAGGTCCCAGGGAATGAATCCAGCAAAGTGCTTTTCCGAGTACACCGTACTCGCACAAAACCTGTTGATTGTCAGGGGGGAGTTCGAACAACCGCGAAGACTAGGAGGCCATTTTCCCCCCGCCGGACGGGCCTGTCAAGAAATTATCCGGAATATTAGTGGGGAAAACTGGCTGATGTTGTTGGGTTCTCTTCAACAACAAAATTCCAGCTTACTTTTCGTAGTATTTTGATTTGGTTCTGAATAGCGGCTCGCCATGTGAGAATGGGTAGTATTTGCAATTACAGGAGCTCTATGCGCGCTTCCGCGAAATGGGACCTTCTTGTCATTTGGGTGATTGCCTTGTCGGGTACCGTCTGGGCGCAAGGCCCTTCTGCCAAAAAATATCCGACCATTACCGACGCCAGTTTCGGGTTTCAGTGTGGAACCGGCAAGCTGACGAACTGTCCCGAAGTGACCTGGCCAACAACCATTGCCCAGCCGGGAATGATTCGGCTATGGGATTCGCAAGTGCAATGGCACGCACTCAACCCCGGGCCCGGAAACTACAAATGGACGCTTATCGACGCATACCTGGACGCGATTGTCGCCCATCAGCCTCGCGCCGCCATGTATACGTTCGGCTATACGCCCTGCTGGGATACGACTTCGCCCTGCGAGCGCCGATGGGGCTCGGTCTCTCCACCGGACGATCTGACGACAGGCGGCAGCCCGTCTTTCAATGCATTCGTTAATGCGCTGGTTACCCACTGCTCCGCAGCGGGGCACTGCGTGAAAGACTACATAAAATACTGGGAGATGTGGAACGAAGCCAATGCGCCTCATTACTGGAACGGATCAGTCGCTCAACTGTACAACTTGATGGCGCCCGCGGTTGCCATCATCCGCCGAAAAGTGCCGGAAGCCTTAATTCTCACTCCGCCGGTCAGCATGGGCAATACCGAGTGGATGCAGGAGTGGCTGAACCAGGAAAACAGCGGCGGACGTCTCGCCGATATCTATGGTTTCCACCTCTATTTGCAAAACAAGACGCCGGAAGAGCGCTTCAGCATCGTCCAAAGCATGATTCAGGTGAAAGACAGCACCCCAGGATGGCGCGATACTCCCTGGATGAACACCGAAACCAGCTTCGAAGCCCGAACGTTTGCCTGCAGCAGCTACACTCCCGAAGACTGTGCCGGGCAGATCGTACGCTGGCATCTCCTGCACTTCGCCGCCGGCGGAGAACATCTCGGCTGGTACTATTTCAACACCACCATCGGCCGCAATCCGGATTTCAGCAACGCTTACCACTTCATGATGCGGTTGCTCGTGGGTGGTCACTTCACCGCCGAGTGCTCCGCGAGCGGCAGTGTCTACACCTGCCCCTTCGTTGAGACCAACGGCCACCATGCTTTGTTCGCGTGGAATGTCAGCGGCCAAAGCGCCTACAACCCGCCGGCTCAGTATGTGGCTTACAAAGACCTGGCCGGAAACGCGACGAAGTCGGCTCCAGGACGGCCAGTGACGATTGGGGTGAAGCCGATCATGCTTGAGGCGGCGAACTAACCAGTTCGACTCCGTGCGCTTTTACTGGCAGCCCGCGCTGTTCGTACCAACGGCGGTAAAGATGTCCGTTGGTAACGCTTGTCAGCGAATAATTTGAAATGAACTTGAGCACAGCCCTGAGTTCGTCCCATTCCCCGTTCTGATCGATCTCCCAACTATGAAAATAGAGGTGTGCAATGCCGCCCTGGCGCGAAACCCGATCGAGTGCGCAAACAAACTGGGCAGCCCATTTGCTGCGAGCTTTGAACGTTGTTAGGTAGTTGTAGCAACCCTCGAAATTAAATTCCAAAAGGGCATGCCGCACTTGCACATACGAAGGGTAGGTGTTGGCATAGGCGCTCACCCCCCAACGGAAAGGATCCGCCGGGAAATCATTCAGAAAAAACATGCAGGTACGCGCCGCAAGAAAACCTGCTTCGGCGACCTGGCGAGCAATGCGCCGGTTAAATTTTCCGCCCGGATAGCAGAACGAGATCACGTGATGCCCGAGCGTGTCCTCCATCGACTTCTTGCCATCCGCTATCTCCCGCCAAGCTTCGTCGGGGGCAATCTTAGTCAGGCGCACATGGTTCAGAGTGTGGCCACCGATCTCGCAATATCTGTCGATCTCTCGGATCTGATTCGGCGTCATCACCACTCGCTCGGCATTGGCGCAAGGAATATAAAAGGTAGCGTTGAGATTGTGTTCCTGCAGAAGTTCAAGCGTGCGTAGATCGGTGGGATGCCCGTCATCCACGCTGATGGTGACATACTTCTCCTTTGCGCTGGATGCTCCGGCGCTCGGAGAATGTCGAGCTGGACGTTCCATATTCAAGCATTCCCTATTCATGATTGGTGGGCAAGAAAGCCAGGAGCTAACTTTCAACCTGCTTGCGGGCAATATTGTTCCCGGCGATGTTGTCCCGAAAGCGTCCAGTCGCCAAACCAAACAGCAGCACAAACGGTTCGACCAGGTATCTGCGCCAGACTTTCCGCGGTTCGGTAGCCAGGCGGTACAGCCATTCAATGCCAAGCTGGCCCATCCAGCGCGGCGGGATCGGAACGATATCGGCGATAAAGCGGACCAGGTTGCCGGCATTAAAAATGGCGTTGGCCTCAATGCGGTCCCAGTTCTTGACGATCCACGCCTCCTGCAGCGGCATGCCCAGTCCGAGCATAAGAATGTTTGGCTGGTAGGCGCGAATCCGGTCCAACACCTGTTCGTTTTCTTCGGAATTCCGGTCGAAAAAGCCATGTTCACTCTTCACTTGAATTCCGGAATAGCGCCTCCTGAGATTCTCCGCTGCCTTTTCGCCCACGCCAGGCTCGGCCCCCAGAAAAAAGATTCTCCAGTGGCGTTTGCATGCGAGCTGCATCAAGGGGTCGAGCCAGTCCAGATTTGCCACCCGGTGCGGGCGGTGCAGTCGATGCCCGAACAGACGCGCGAGCAAAACTACTCCCATGCCCTCTACGTAGGTGCAGTAGGCCAGGCGATAAAATTGCCGCATGGCCGCATTGTGGTGAAAGAGATAAACGCTGTGGAGATTGTGATTG
This sequence comes from uncultured Acidobacteriaceae bacterium, assembly GCA_963833875.1. GTDB lineage: Bacteria > Acidobacteriota > Terriglobia > Terriglobales > Acidobacteriaceae > Sulfotelmatobacter. The sequence goes on along the minus strand of CAWHZM010000004.1, from coordinate 1,917,147 downwards.
GCAAAAATATGGCGCTCATCGCTCTCGATGCTTTGCTCCACCAGCGCGGTCAATTCGGTCATGTTGAGCGGGTCGACGGTTACGCCCAGCACCTGAACGCGACGCTCGATGGGGCTTAGAACCAGGGGTTGTGAATACATGCACTCTCCTCCAATTTTCGGTCGCTGCGGCCGAATCTGATCATGAAATCCCCGCAGATGAAGCTAAAACGAAGTGTGCGAAAACTGGCTGGAACAATTGGCTGGAATAACAACGACTAAGAGTCTCTGCTTTAATTCATTCGCGATGTCTTGATTACGTTTTCAAAAATGGCTTGCAGCGAGGGATACCGAAGCCGGGAATCGTACTTGCTTTCGACCAGACTTCTAGCGTTTCGCCCCATTCTGACGATTTCTTCGGGGCGATCAAAAAGCCAGCCGATCTTGGCCGCCAAGTCGTCGGCGTCCTGCCGCTGGAATAATAGCCCGGTTTGGTCGGGATGAACGATGTAGGGCAGGGACCCGATGGCGGAGGCCACCACCGGTTTCCCGCTGGCATATGCCTCCAGCACGACCATGCCAAAGGTTTCATAGAAGGGCGACGGCACAATCGTGAACATGCTGTTGCGCAGATAATCCAGTTTTTCCTGACCGGCTTTGAATCCGACCACTTCCAGGTTCGAGAGCTGATTGCTGGCGATAAAATCGCGCAGCTCCTGCTCAGCGGCCCCGGTGCCAACGAATTTGAACGGGATGTGCGGCAGCTTCGCGAAGGCTTTCGCCGCGGTCATCACACCTTTGTCGCGATATAAACCGCCCAAATAGAGAACATATTCACCGCCGCCGAATTGCGGCGTGTACTCCGAGGTATCGATATAGTTCGGGCAGACGTAGAGTTTGTCTTCGGGCACCTCGCATTGCAGGAGCAGGCTCTTGGTAAATTCGGTAAGGCATATGTAGCCGCCGATTTTTCGCGACAGTCCCATCTTCTTGCTCAGATAAAGGGAGGACGCGTAGAGCGCGCTGTAGGCGGTGCTCCCCCGCACACATCGTTTACGCACCGCCGACCAATAATTTCCCAGTTTGCATAACTCGCAGATTTGATCGTTGATGTAGAAACGGGAGTTGGGACAAAACAGCCGGTAGTCATGAATGATATGCACCGAGGGCACGCCCAGCCGGTAAAGCACGCTGTAGAGCGACGGCGAAATCAAGGGAAAGACATTGTGCACGTAAGCAATTTCCGGCCGGAAACGCTTCACCAGGTCGGTAACTTCTCTCACGGTTCGGCGGGAATACAACGTGTCCACACCCAAACCCAATTTTTCCATCGGGGCCGCGGAGACAATCTCCTTGCTATGCCGGGTGTAGGTGACAACTTCCCCGTGTCTGGCTAACATCTTTTCGTCTGCCGCAAACACGGCATCCGCGCCGCCATATTGCTCGAATTGATTGTGTACACAGAGAACGCGCATGTTGCGGATTTAGAATCGGAACAGAGAAACCAAAGACAAAAAACGAGCCTATAAGAAATTAAGAGATTACGTATCTTGTCGATCTGGAATGTAACCCGCCTGTTTCTTCGGCGTGGGCTCGTCAATAAAAAGGCGGTTATGGTATTTGAGGTAAGTGAGGTCGCGGTACTTGATGGCGCGGTACGCTTGCCACGTCCAAACCGGAAGGAGCGAATACGCAATCCGGGGCGCTTCGTCTTTGAGCGACAAAATGGAGAAGCGCAAGCGATCTGTGAAACGCTGCCACTTGCCCGGTGTGGCTTCGGAAACCTCGCCGAAGGAACGCGAAAACAGCGACTCCGCTCCGCTCTCGTTTCGCCACAGTGCCTTATATTGCCGAATCTTCTCTCTGATCGGCGGAGGCAGTATGTCCTTCCGCTCGCGGGCCGCGATCTGCTTGCCTTTTACCATGGAGTGGTGGGCGCCTCCGAAGACCGCCGATCGATCCGCGCCCTCCAGGGTGGTAACCGCCGGAACAAACGGGACGTTCAGGAATTCGCAAACGCCGCGCACCGTTTCAGCCGTATTAGCAACAAGATCTTTGTAGCAGAGCTGATGAACAGGAACTCCGAGCGAGACCAGATCATCGCACTGTTTCTTCAAGACTTCGCTGGCCAGGATGGCGCGGTGCAATCTACCTGAGCCTGCGAACCAGCGAGAGTGGGTTGCGGCGTCCATCACACTGCGGCAAATCTCCTCGGGATCTCTCCAAATAACGACGAAGCGCGCTTCCGGAAAATCATGCGCCAGTTCCACCAGGCGGTCGTAATAGGAAGGCGACTTGCATCCCCAAATTCTCGCGCCCTTTTTTCTGCAGTATTCCCGCCCTGCAGCCTCGGCAGCCTCGGCCAGCGAGGTAACCGACGCTGGCAGCCGCCGCTCGTCAAGCCCGTGACGGCTCACGCCCGCATTCCAGTACTCCCAGCGCCGCACCCAATTCTTGCGACTGTAGCCGAGACGAAACACTGGACGCAGCACCGGCAAGTCGCCTTCGTAAAATAAGCCCAGGTCCGGATGTTGATTGAGAAGCGCGTACAGCAGCGAAGTCCCGGAACGCCAGACGCCAGTGACAAAGACTGGCCCTGAGAATGGTTGCGACGCCAGCTGATCCTGCGAGCCGATTCTATCTTCGATTGCGGTGCCGTTTATCGTCATTGCGATTTATGAAAGTTTTTCCTGCAGTTCGATTTTCGGGTCGAGTTTTCCGCCGAGTTCGTAGCTTGAACGAGGATGTTCGCTTACGCTGTCGCCCGCTGCGGCTGCGCGACCATATCGACTAGTTTGTCGCTGACCAGAACCAGCGCCAGAAACAGCATAAAAGGCGGCCGGATCTTGCCGCCGAAGCTCGCATTGGCCATGCCGTTGATGAAGAGGTGAACGTACAGGGCGAGACATCCGGCGGCCACTCGATAGATGGCATCGGTTGGCGCGGTGCGACGCAGAACTCGAATGAGATTCCTCGCGATAACGAAATTAAGAATCACAATAATGATGAGTCCAATCGCCCCATTGTTGTAGAGCACTTCGACAAAACCGTTGTGCAAGTGCGAGGCTCCCCACGAGACCGCGTTCACCTGGAACTCGACGAAGGTCGAAGCCTGGTAACCATGGCCCAGAATCGGCCGCTGCTCGATCGCGGGCATGACGTTCGCCCACAAAGTCGTGCGGCCAGTCAACGTCGCGCCATCATTGGACTGCTCATAATTCGTGAAATACGATCCCAACGGAGTAGTAAGGGCCAGCACGCATACTAGAATTGCAGCCGCCCCGATATAACCGAAAGCCGAGCCGAATCGCCGGAGCAAAATAAAGAAGAAAACTCCAGCGATGATTGCACCAACCATGCCGGTCTTGCTTCCGGCGAGCACCATCACCACCAGCGCCGCCGCCCCGACCAGTATGGCTGACTTCCGCAGTCCTTCGTTCTTCGCGCGCGAATACAAGGTCAGGGCCAGAATAAAAACGGCTCCGGCATCCGGTCCTAACGCGTTGGGAGAAACGATCGGACTCATGCGCCCTTCCTCGTCAAACGGCGAACCGCTCATAGCACCCAGAATCACCGGTACCGCTACCACGACCGCGTAGGCCCAAAACGTGAACCGAAGAAACGATACGGTGTCGGCAAAATCATTCATCTCGGTCGAACACAATTGGAGTAACAGGACGACGACTGCAAGTTTAAAGGCCCAGGCCAGCGCGTACCCCGCCCGCGGTGCATAAATGCAGGAAGCCAGGCAAAGCATCGCGAACAATGTCACCCACTTGTAATCCCCGGCAAATAATCGGCCAAAATATTGGCGGACGGGAGCAAAAAGAACCAGCACCGCCAGGAGATATAAGATCCAGCCAATCACCTCGCCGTATACCGCCGCCGGAAATTTCCCTTCGAATGCGGACGCGTTGGCGGTGAGATCGCCGGAGCGGAAGAAAATACATCCCGAAACCAGAACCAGGCACCAGATGACAAAAGCCGGCTTCGGCCGCACAGCCGGCAAGCGAAAAGCCCACAGGAATAAGAAAAGGAGAACGACGCCCACGGCCAGCAGGCGCATCGCCTCCCACATCCAGTCATCCGGCAGGGCGCCGAAGAGGAGCGCGGAGCAGGCTGCGGCAGTCGCAACCAGCAGTACGGTGCGGATGGTTCTCCCGGACATCGAGGGAACCGCGGATCGACCGCTTCGCAGCGGCGGTAAAGGCTGGCGATCACTGGCCAACCCCGCTACGTCAAACGACGCTCTGCTTTGATCAATCATAGGCTGTTAAATTGTCGGCCGATTTCACTGAGCTGAAATTCCGATCTGCCAGAATACAGATCAGAATATGGAAGATGCGCGTGCCGGGCAAGCTTAGACGGCATACCTGACGTCACGAGTCTTGCTGGTCGCGGGTGCGTGAGTTGACGCCGCTCCAAGTTGCGCGGCAAGCGGATAGCCCAGACGCAACAGTTGGCTGGCAGTGTGCTCTTCGATGAAGCGCACTTGCTCCGGCGTAAGCTTCGAAAGCCAGCCGCGCACCAAACCATCGCGCACAAAGCGCCCTTTGATCGATGCCCGCACCGGCTCCTTGTTTTCTTTTTCCCGCATCTTCTCGATCGAGTTGTTCGCTATCGCCAGCTCGATCTTTTCACGCGGCACATCCACCTTAAGAAATTCAGCGATGCGAGTAAACCAGGCCATGGGATCCTGCCGTATGTCTTCAAAGCGGACAATCAGCAGGTTTTCGGTTCCGGCAATGGGCGACTCCAGCCAGGAAGAAACATGCTGCGGCCAGGGACCGAAAGCGCTCACCGTGGTAAAGAGAAAAGTCTTGATGAACTCATCCAGATCGTCATCGGCGAATTCCAGCGCCTTCAGATACGCCCACTCCGATAAGACCACATCGCGGGCATCGCGCACCAGGTAGATGGCGCGGTTATATTCCTTTTGATAGTGCTCGTGAGTTCCGATCAGACGCCCGCCGCCTGGCAACAATGGCATGGCCTTCGAATGCTGCCCGACCGGGAGCATCAACTCGTTGGTGAGTTTGAATCCCGAGGGTAATCCGGAGAGCATCTCGAACAACACGAAACGGACCCAGGTCGTTCCCGACTTCGGATAAGTGCAAAAGAAAACATCATTAGGATTGAAGTTCCGATGTCGCAGCCAGACTAAGGGTAATCTCGCCTTGCTCTGTGCGAATTTTCTACGCAATCTTCGGTAAGCGGATGTAGGCCTTTTGGGTTTTCCATTGGGTTGGGTCTGGGATTGATTCGGGGCACCGTGATTCTGTTCTGTCATTACCCTCTCTCCTTGCATTTTGTTTGAAGATTCATTGGGGCTGGCAGCGATATTCAGCCTCTAGCCAAAAGAATTCTCCGTTTCCGCCTTCGTTCGAGCGAGGCGGGTTGCACTAAATTTCTTCAGGAACTTCTAAGGTCATGGCCCGGGGGGACTCGTCTTTTTTCCCCAGCCAGCTTGACCGGGAGGGACGGTCAGCCGAATCAAGGGTCGCGAGTTTGCGTTGCAAAACCACATACAGGGCTAAGAAAGAAAGTATGTCCGCAAGATTACTGCCCCAAATCGCGCCCTTCAGGCCAAAGGCCCAGGTCGCAGGTACACCCACCAGCAGAGATACCAGAGTTGCAAAGGACAGCGCCGCAAAAACCGAGGCCGGCGATTCCATGGCACGCAACGCGATGGAAGGCCCAAAGGTTGCACTCCAGAAGATTTGCCCGAGCGCCAGTGCCGGTAAGAGATACGCAACTTCCATGTACCGGCCGGAGTAAAGAAAGTGGAACAGCGGCCGATGCAAAGGAATCACAATCGCCCAATACAGAACCGCTCCGAATATCGAGAGCCACGTCATTCTCGCCCCGAGAATACGGGCCCCTGCTTTCCCCTCTTGCGACATCACCCTGGCAGCGTAGGGCAAAGCCAGCATGAGAAGTGCGCCCTTGGTCTGTTCGAACGGCATGGTCAGATTCATGAGCGCCTTCAACTGACCGGACTGCGCCATTCCCGTAAAGCTGCTCAATAAGGGATAGTAGATATACGACGGAAGCCAGCCTGCAATACAACCGGCAAGCGCCCAGCGTCCGTACCGCCAATGCTTTCCCCATGCCGCACGGAACGCGGGAGCTGGTCCACTGCCGCTAAGCCGGAACCGCAGGGCCAACATCAAGACGGTTCCAGTAACCAACGCACCCAGCGCAATCAAAAGGAACGCGGTAAACGGCGAAAGCAGCGCGCGCTTGTAGACGAAATAGAGTCCCGCCAGGACCAGCGTCGAGTAGATGAATGCGCCAGCGGCCGCGGCAGATGGAGAAAGCTCCACGTAGAAAGTACGCCGGGCCAGCGCGAATAACATCAAACAAGGCGAAGCAATCGCAACCCCGGCAAGTGCTCCGGCTACCGCGCTTCCCGGGCTGAAGTGCCGGGCCACAGCCCAAGCCACCACCAACCCCGCGCAAATCGCGAGCGAAAAAGCGACGTGGATCGAGACCAGCGATCGCAGGTAGCCACGCAGGTTGCTGCGGAAGACCGAGCCGCCGAAAACTCCCATGGGCTCGAGCACCAGAGATTGATACACCAGGGAGAGCATCACGTAGATGCCGAAGGCGACCGCATAAGCGCCATACTGATCCGGCATGAGCCAGCGCGCCAGCAGAATGCTGATGATGAAATTCGAGCCGGAGATAAGCCCCTGATCGAGAATCGCCAACCCGCCTTTGCTGCCCCAGCGCGCCGCCACCGACGATCGCACCTTCCAGGTGGAGGAGCCGCCGGCCGGTTGCGGGACAAGACCTTCCGACGAGCCCGGCTTCGGCTCCATCAAAATGGGCTCGGGTTTTGAGATGGCTGGTTTCATGCTGTGAAGAGATTTAGGCGTGGCGGAAATTGCGCTTGAGTGGAAGGAAAGGACTTGGTAGGTCGGAACTTCTTCAGCTTGCGTTTTTGGCGAGAACTCTTGATTCGTCCAAAGCGGCATCCTCGATGCACTGCTTCAAGCGCTCGGCCAGACGGCTGACGTGGGGGTCGCGCAAGATATCCATGTGAGCGCCGGGGATTTTGATGGTCTCCAGCTCGCCAATCAGTTCTCCCCACTTGGCATAAGGATCGTCCGATTCGCGCCAGGTATCGCCGGCGCGCAGCAGGACCGCCTTTCCGCTGTAGGGGTGCAGACGGTAATGTTCCGCCGCCTGAGCATTGGTCCGCATTACTTTCTTCAACTCCTCCGGCAAGCGCCAGGCCAGATAGGTTCGGCGGACTTTCCGGCGCAATTCGTCCGGTAGCCGCTGCAGTGTCGCCCATGTGGGATGGAACAACGTTTCGAGCAAAGACTCTTTCAGCGGTTTCGGATTGCTGGCGTAAGTATCAAATAAAACGACCAGCCCAACCTCTTCTCCGCGCGAGAGAAGCTGGCATGCCATCTCGTAGGCCACGAGCCCGCCCAGCGAAAACCCGCCTAGGTGGTACGGGCCCTCAGGCTGAACCGTGCGTATCTCGTTGAGGTAATGCGCCGCCATCTCTTCAATGCTGGTATGGCAGGAGTATTTCGCGTTCAAGCCTCGCGATTGCAATCCATAAAAAGGATAGTCGGGCTTCATGCGCTGCGCCAGTTCGTGGAAGCCGACTACGTTGCCGCCGACTCCATGCACACAGAAAAATGGCGGCTTCGAACCCTCCGGCTGGATGGTCACCAGCGAAGACCAGCGGTCCGACCAGCCATCCCGCAGCACGGCGGCGAGCTGCTCGACGGTGGGCGCGTCCAGCAAAACCGCCAGCGGAAGCGCCTTGCCGTGCACTTGCTTGACCCGATGCATCAGCCGCGCGGCCAACAGCGAATGGCCGCCCAATTCGAAAAAATCATCGTGAATGCCGATGGGTTTGCGGCCCAGCAGTTCTTCCCAGATCTTGATCAGCTGCGCCTGTACCGGGTCGGCGACGGCTGTCGCAGGAGTCGGTTGCCTCGCTGCATCGGGCTTCGCTGCCTGTAGCGCTCGACGATTGATCTTGCCGTTGGGAGTGAGCGGCATCTTTTGCAAGAATATAAATTCCGCGGGCACCATGTAATCCGGCAACCGCTTCTGTACGTGGCGGCGCAGTTCGTTTTCGGCGGCAGTCTGCTGGCTGCGAACTACATGAGCGACCAGCCGCTTATTGCCCACCGCATCCTCGTGCAGAACCACGGCTGCTTCATGCACATCCGCATGCTGGAGCAGAGCCGATTCAATTTCACCCAGCTCGACTCGAAAACCGCGGATCTTCACCTGATTGTCGCGGCGTCCCAAAAATTCGATATCGCCACTCGGCAAATAGCGGCCAAGGTCGCCGGTTTTGTAGAGGCGCGCTGAAGGATCGTCGCTGAAAATGTCGGGAATGAATTTTTGTTCAGTCAGTTGTGGCAGGTTCAGATATCCCTGCGCTACGCCGATGCCCCCGATGTGCAACTCTCCGGGCACTCCCACGGGCACGGGATTTAGATTTGCATCGAGCAGATATACCCGGGCGTTGGCCACCGGACGCCCGATGGGAAGCACAGCCGGGGAAAGCTCGCCGGGCAGCAGTTTCGGTTCATACGCGGTTGCAACCACGCTGGCTTCCGCCGGACCGTAAGTATTGATCCAGCGCACTCGGTTTCCTACCTGCCGGTGCCATGTGGAATACGCTTCCGGAGAAGCTTTTTCGCCGCCAACAATTACCAACCTCACTCCAGATGGAACCTTTTCGAGCAAGCTCGGCATGGCGTATACCCACTCATGCCAATAGGCCGTCGGCAGATCCATTACAGTAATCCGCTGCTCGTCCGCCCACTCCAGAAACTCACTCGGCTCGAGCGATATATCATCCCTGCGGAAAACCAGGGTCGCACCAGCTACCCATGTAGAGAAGATTTCTTCGACCGCTGCGTCGAAACTAATCGAGCAAAATTGCAGCATCCGGTCGCCGGGTCGAAGCTCAAACGACCCTGCCGCCGCTTGCGTGTAGTTCGCGAGGCCGGCGTGCGGCAGCAACACTCCGCGCGGCCTGCCGGTCGATCCCGAAGTGTAAATAATGTAAGCAATATCGGTGGGAATCGAGCCCACGGCGGAATTGGTACGCGGCTCTTTGGCGAGAGCTCGGCGAAGTTCTGAAAAGTGCAACACTTGCGTGTCCGCAGGCACGGTGGCCTGCAATAAGCCAGGTTCGGTCAGGACGATGGGTGCAGCCACGTCGGCCAGCATCAAGGTGAGGCGTTCGCTGGGATATTTCGGATCGAGCGGTACGCAGGTGCCACCTGCCTTGAGTACTCCGAGAAGCGCGACTGCAAAATCGAGCGATCGCGGCAGGCAAATCCCTACCCTGCCATTGCGCCCCAAGCCGTGTTTGCGCAAATAATGCGCTACCTGGTTGGCGCGGGCGTTCAATTCGCTGTAGCTCAACTGCTGGTCGCCGTGAACCGCCGCGATCGTTTCCGCCGCTTTTTCCGCGGTTGCCTCGACCATCTCATGTAGGCATTTGCGCGGAAAGTCGCCGGTAGTCCGGTTGCGCTCGATTAAGTGTTCGTGCAGTTCGCGGTCGGTGAGCATCGGGAGTTGCGCCGCCGGCCGATCCATGTCCTCGATGGCGCCGGCGATCAGCCGCAGCATGTGGTCGAGCATACGCTCCGCGCTGGCCGCCTCAAACAAGTCCGTGTTATAGCGGAGCCACAATTGGCTGTCGCCGGAGAGCTCGAGCTGAAAATCCAACCGGAGGTCGAGCCCCGCTTCGGTGGCTCCAGCAAATAAGCTTGGAGCAGCAAAGATTGGAGTAGTGAAAGATCCGAGGTTGCCCTGCCCAGCGGAAAACGCAACCTGGAAAATTGGGTGGCGACTTGGGTCGGGTTCGACGGAGAAGCGTTCGATTGAATTGGCAGGGACGGGTCCCGCTTCTGAGCTACGCCAGAGGACGGTTTCGACTTTAGAGGCCAGTTGACGGAATGAAGGCTGGCTGGAGAAGCCAACCACGACCGGCAGGAACTGCGCGCCGTGGGGCGACGCGCCAATTGCAAAACTCTCCTGCGCCGTGTAGCGGTAAATCAGCGAGCAGAAAGCTGCCAGTACTAAGGTCCCGGATTCGACGCCAGCCACCAGGCTGGTCCGGCGAATTCCGTCAGTAAGCTCCGGACTCAGACCGCGCGAGGCCACGCCCGTGGCCGCTCCGAGAACAGCGGGCCGGGGTTTGTCGGTCGGCAACTCCAGCGCAGGGATGCCTGACAGATCGCCTTCCCCATATGCGGAATGCCAATCCTCTTGATGGCGATCGCCTTCACGCCCGGCCTCGACGTTAGCGGACGGTTGGCAGCTTCTATCGTTCAAGACGTTCTCGCAAGGTTTGGCAATGGTTGGTTATAGTGGATTCGGACGTAAACCTCATGCGGCGCCCGACCCCTTGAGCACTGCGGGAATCGTCTTTGCCAGAATCTGCATGTCCAGCCACAACGACCATTTGCGAACGTACTGTTGATCCAGCTCCATCCACTGCTCGAACGGAAGCGAACTTCTGCCGTTGACCTGCCACAGGCAAGTAATGCCGGGCCGCACGCTGAAGCGGCAGCGCTGCCAGTCCGGTCCACCTTCGGTGAACAATTCGTAATCGCGCAGCTGCAAGGGCCGCGGACCGACCAGGCTCATGTCGCCCTTAAGCACGTTGAAAAGCTGGGGCAGTTCGTCGATCGAGGTCTTGCGAAGAAACCTGCCTAAAGCCGTGACCCGGGGATCGTTCTTGATCTTGAACACCGGACCGGAAACCTCATTTTGGTGTTCGAGCGAAGCCAGCTTTTTCTCCGCATCCGCCACCATGGTGCGGAACTTGAAAATGTTAAACACCCGCTTGTTCAGGCCAACCCGTTTCTGAATGAAGAAAACAGGCCCGGGTGAACCCAGCTTGATCAAGACAGCCGTGAGGATCATGACCGGCGCCAGGAACAAGAGGGCGACCGTCGAAATCACGATGTCGAGGAAGCGCTTGGCCACGATCGGCCATCCCGGCGCGGGAGCGGAATGATGCGTAATGAATGCGGCATCGTCAAAATCCTCCGCCACCAGGCGTGCGGTTTTAAGATCGAAGAGGTCGGAAAGCAGGCGCACGATGATTCCCTGCTGCTCGCACATCTGGGCGATCCGGCTGGCATGTTCATGGAAGGAGCGAATGGGCAGCGCGATCATGACTTCGTCCACCACATTGCGCCGCAGGAACTCCGGCAGATTTTCGAAGTCGCAGACCAACTGGAATCCCGAAGCTTCCAGATTCTTCACACCCACCCACTCATCGTCGGCGAAACCGGTCACCTGGCATCCCCATTCCGGCCGGCGCGGGATGCTCTTGGCGAATTCGATGGCGCGGGAATTCGTGCCCACGATCAGCATGTTGCGGTAGTTATGCCCGCGCGCCCGGTAGCCGCGAAGCCAGGTTCGCACCGCCAGTCGGGTGGCTGCTACCAGCACGGTGCTGCTCGCCCAGAAAATCGCTACAAACTCCGCATTCACCATGCGGAAGCCCAGCACCATATCGAACACCAGCAAAACCACTGCGCAGAGCGTGGTCGCCTTCACCACATCCATCGCCTCGGCTTTGCGGCTGTCCCGCCGTTTGGAGTTGTACAAGCCCAGCACGGAGAAAATAAAGCGCCAAACCCAAACCAGCAGCAGGAACGCCACAAAGTTCTGCAGCTTGATCTTCATCGACAGGAATTCGGCAAACGACGGCAATCCCTGCTGGAACAATACCGGTAACGTAGCTGCTCCGAACGAGAAGACAATCAGAACCAGGTCAACCACCTGGAACGAGTAGGAAAATACTTGGCGTCTAAACCTGCTCATTAGGAAACCTCTTCGGCGAAAACTTTATGTGGGGAAGAAATTTCTGGTACAACCGTCGATTCGGGTTGGACTGCTGAATGAGTGGTCACTCGCCGCCAGGCTTCTGCGGCAAGGGGGAGGAGTGAGCGCCACCGTGGGTTCTTGCAAAGGCGAGAAAACTTCTCGCCTATAACTTCTTGTAAAGCGCTTCCGGAATGGGAAAGGTGCGCTGATTCAGTACCGCGCCCAGCACCCGCACATTCGCCGCTTGCAGATCCTGCACTGCCTTTCGTGCGATCTCACGACGCGAGGAGTTTGCTTTCAACATCAGGACTACGCCGTCACTGGCGCCGCCTAAAATAATCGCGTCATTGCATACATTCAAAGGCGCGGCATCAATCAGGACATAATCGAAAGCCGACCGCAACTCGGCCAGCCGGGACCGCATTCGATCCGATCCCAGCATAGCCGCACCGGACTCAGCGGAAGCTCCGCAACTCAATAACCAAAGATTTCGCGACCACCGGTGAGCATACTCGCGAACGGGTCCCGATCCCATAAGCGCATCGGAGAGACCGTGGTGGTTCTCCGCGCCAAACTGCTCATGCAGCCCCGGAGAGCGCAAGTTGCAGTCCACCACGCATACCGATCCCCGGCCTTGCAAAGCCAATCCTTCGGCCACTCGAGAGCACGTCCAACTGCAACCGCTGCCCGATTCCGTTCCCGCAAAAACTACCCGCCGGGGAGCCTGGGCCGATAGAAACAGCTTCTGCACCAGCTTGGTCATCTCATCCCGGGTTGCCCCGCTCATCTCCAGAGCCGGCGCGGCGGTAAAGGTTTCTTCCACTACTGGGGGGGGAACCACGTGAGGTCTTGCCGCCTTCGGCGGTTCCACGTGGAGTTCCAAAAGTTCGCGCATTCTTCCCGCTTCGGTTAACAGCTCGAAATTTCTACTCAAAGGTCCCTCCCAGCACTGCTTTGTGACTTTTCATGTTCCGAGCAACCTGCCATTAGTTGGCAAAATCCTGATGCTTTTTGTATCGCTGAATAAAATCCTGGATGTAGGCCAACGCCTCATCCGGATTGGTGAGTTCGTTGCGCCTCGGCTTGGTCAGAGTGGAGGAACTCTTAGCCAGCAACGACCGGGTTTCGGCCGCTAAGGCAATGGTTTCGCGGTCAAAGGTGGAAACGCCGGGATCGGAGCGCATGCCCGTCAGATCAAAGTCCGCAGCCACCTGCTTGAGCACCTCGACGTCAATTGCCTTTTCACGCAAAGAGCATCCCAGAGACAGCGCGTTGAAGCAAATATTGTTGATATTGCGCGGAATACCCTCGCTCAGCTCCGTGATCATCTGCACCGCCGGGGCGGTGAACAGCGGAGTATCCGCCCGTCCGGCGGCCCGGAGCCGGTAGTTCAGATAACGAAAGACTTCCTGCGGCGGAAGCGGCGGAAGAGTGCTCAACAGCGAAATACGCTGCCGCAGTTGCCGCAAAGACGGCCGCGCCAGCTTATCGGCCAGCTCCGGCTGTCCGGAAAGGACAATCTGAAGCAACTTGGCTTGCGGTGTTTCAAAGTCGGAAAGCAGCCGAATGGTTTCAAGTACGGAGGGATCGAGATTCTGGGCTTCATCCACCACCACAATGAACCGCCGCTCCGCTCGAGCTTCCTCCAGCAAACAACGGTTGAACTGCTCGTGCATGTTGACCAGATCCTGTCCCTCGCTGACCTCACAACCCAGCTCGAGCAACAGGAACCGCATGAACTCCCGCGAGGTGCACTGGGTCTGAAACACGAAGGCAGTGCGCGCCCGCGGACGGAATTGCTGGAGCAGGTGGAACAGGAGCGTGGTCTTGCCCATGCCCGGCTTGGCAATCAGCGCCACGAACCCGCGTTCGGCGTCGATGCCATAGAACATGGAAGCCAGCGCCTCCCGGTGAGTCGGACTCAAGTAGAGAAAGCGGGGATCGGGCGTGACCCCGAATGGTTGCTCTCTAAGACCGTAAAAGTCGAGAAACATTTTCGTTAAACCTGCTTTCCCTTTTTCTAGTCTATCGTCGTATCGCGGCCCGCGAAGACAGACTGACGAGTTCCGTCGCCGTTTCCGTTTCCATTATGGTTTCCGTTGCCATTTCCATTTCCGCCGCTCGCCCCTGAAAAAGCACTAAATTCGTGCGGCACCGCAGCCAGAACCGGAATGCTGAGCTCGGAGTAAACCTCCGTCGGAGTGCGGAAAGAAGGATTCGCGTACTCGAGGATGAAGGCCGTGCCCAGGCTGACGCAAGTGGCCAGCAACATTCCCAGCAACAGCACGCTTGACCGGGAGTTCGAGGGAAGAGCGGGAACCGTGGGCTGCTCCGCGATGGCCACGTTAAGAATGCGAGTGCGGTCCAAAGCATCCGTCATCCGCGCTTCCTCGCGCTTGTGCTGGTAAAGCAGGTAGTTCTCTTCCTCAGTTTTTACCTTGCGCAGCAGATCCTGTTGCACAATGCCTTTTTGTTCCAGGTCGTGCGCATTCGCCTGATACTTCGCAATGATCGCCTGCGTCGCCGCGGCCCGCGCCTTCAGGCCCGCTTCGTCGGCCTGCGCCTTGGCAAGTTCTTCGTTGATCCAGGCATAGGTCGGGTTGCGGTCGGTGGTTTCCTCGCGCAGCGGCTTGCTCTCTTCGGAGGCAATGGAGTCCCGGGTCTCCGCCAGTTGCTTGTCAACCTCCTGCACCAGCGGGTAGGTGGGCTGATATTTGGTGAGCAATTCAGTGCGTTTCAGCTCCAGGCTCATCAGGGTCGATTTCAGCCCTTGCAGAACCTGGGCATCGTCCGTGCTGTGCTGTTCCGTGGTCATGCGCTGGGGCGTGGTGCCGGATTGCTTCTGCAAAGCCTCAATACGCTTGTCGGTAGTCGCGATGTCGGCGTAAGTTTGCTGCAAGTTGGCCGCGAACTCGTTCAACTTTTGCAGCGTAATATCGCGGGCCAGCTGCGGGGATACTCCGCCTTCCTGCTGGGAGAAGGTCTTGAGCTGTCCCTCGGCGTCGGCCAGGTTCTTCTGATAGCTTTGGGCTTCCTGGTCGAAGAATTCGAACTCTCCGGGTGGGTGATGCACCGCCAGATTCTTTTGCAGGTAGGCTTCGTCGAGCGCCTGCAAGACTCTGGCTGCCAAGCGTGGATCGGAAGACGAATAGCTGATCGAGATCAAATTGCTCTTCTTCACCGTCTCAATGGCCAGTTCTTTCCGCAGGCGACCAATCGCCTTGGCGATCTTCTCCTGTTCCGTGTCCTGTATACCGATAACGCTTAGAAATCGCCGGTGCTTCTGTAGGCCGGTGGCCAGAACCACCTGACGCAATACATCGTCGCTCTGGACTAATTCAGCCTCGGAGTTCAACTCCTCTTCCGTGACCTCCGAGCGAATTACGGCCGAATTGTTGTCCTGCCCGGGACTTACCACCGGATCCATACGCGACCGTTCCAGCAGGAACTCGGTGGTTGCCTGGTACTTGTAAGGCTGAAGTACCGCGGCAAGCACCGCGCCCAACAAGATGGCGCAGAAGGTAATGATGATGGCGCGCTGGTGACGAAATCCGATGGCGATCAGATCGCGCGAGGAGAACGAAGAAGGCGTAAAGGAAGGAACTGAGCCTTGTCCGTTCGCGGGTGCTGGATTTTGAGTTGTCATTAGCTTGATTTCCTCGCTTTCCTAGATTGGGAAAAAGGCGCCCATATTCGACATGGGGATGAACGGCTTGATCTTCGAATACTTGTTCTTCGGTACAAAAAGCATGTCGCCCGGCCGCAACTGCGGGTCTTCGGTCAGATTGCCTTTTTGTTCCATCTTCTTCACATTAACGATCTGCGCCGAGTACCAGCCTTCGGAGGACTTGCGGAACAGCAGCACTTGGGAATGCTTTGCCGCTTCCAGAAACCCTCCCGCGATCGCAATCGCCTGAGTCAACGTCATGTCTCCGCGCAAGTCATATTTCCCCGGATGTCCGACCTGGCCATCCGCGACGAAATAGGGCTTCTCAAAATCCTTCAGGATAACGCTGATGAGAGGATCGTTAAGAATTTTGCTATAGGCAGTCTTGAGGGTCGCGGTCAACTCCGGCACCGTCTGACCCTGAACTTGAATATCGCCCACCCCGCGCAATGTGATGAAGCCGTCGGGCTGCACCGTCACGGTCTGGTTGAACTCCGGATTCAGTTCGAAGGACAGATCAAAGGAGTCTCCAGCCTCTATCTTGTAGCGTGTGCGCCTTGGTTGAAAGCTCTTGTCGGCTGCCGCGGGTGAGGCAGATGACGCAGCTGTTCCTGCATCTTTGGGTGTCGCGGCGGCGACCTGATCCTGTGCCGCGCCAAGACTCGATAAAATCGCGAACCCCATCAGCAGCGTTGCCAGAAATCTCATCATTTTCATATTGATCTTCACATTCATAGTGCCCATCCGTTGTATATATACCGCAGTTAATCCCCTGCCAATGGGGGAGTGATGCTGTGCCGGCGAATCTTGTAAAGCAGCCCGCGATAGCTGATCTTGAGCACTGCTGCCGCCCGCTTTCGGTTCCAGCCGGTGTATTGGAGCGCGCGCAGGATGACCTGGCTCTCCGCCTCGTCCAGCACCCGGCGCAAGGTTGAGTTTTCATTCGTGGGAATATAAGTCAGACCAATCGCCGAGCCTTCGACTTGGGCTTGCGGGCGACTTCCCTCCACATTGTCCACGTCCACTGTATTCGTGCCGAAAATATTCGTCATTTTATTTCCTGGGATGCTTGAAGCGGAGATTGTTCAGTTTGGAGAACCCGCACGCCGGATATCGGTATTATTGACAGCTTCGCCCTCTCAGTCACAAACCGACTGTAAACTTAAAGACAAAAAGCAACAGCACTGGCGACTGTGGCTGCAGCGTCGAAGCTGCGTTCAGGGGAACTTACCGATACTTCAAAGTTGGGGGGGGACTGCCGAAAACGATTTGAGCGCCCGGTAATTACCAAGCGAACATCTTGATAAGGAAAATACCCGACATCGCAAATCTGTGCAAGAGGTAGAAAGACTAGGCTGACCTAGAGAAGAAAGTCTCTATTGGCTGACTTATATGTTTATAATCAATAACTTACGTTTGCTCCATCCCGCGACGGGACTCGTTACTCAAGAATCAAGGTGAGCATCCAGGCCACTACCCTGCCGGCGAGAAGCTGAATGTTAGAATCAACTTATCGGGGCCGAATTAAGGCTTGAAAGATTAGAGATTTCAGTATTCTCATTACGCTGCCACCGGGGGTGATTTCTTTTGCTTCACTCTCGGAGCCAGTTCCCAAGGCTTGATTTCCACTCGGAGTTTGAACATGCGAATCGCGGTCGTGGGTTCCGGATACGTGGGATTGGTCGCAGGCGCTTGCTTCGCCGACCTCGGCCACGAAGTGATCCTGGTAGACAATGACGATCGCAAGCTGGCTGCACTGAAGAACGGGCAGGTTCCAATCCACGAAAAGTTCTTGCCCGAGTTGCTCGACCGCCATCGCGGCCAGCGCCTGACTTTTTCGGACAATCTTCATCAGTCGGTGCGCGCCAGCACCGCAATTTTCATTGCCGTGGGCACGCCGCCCACCGAGCGTGGCGAGGCCGATCTTTCTTATGTCGAATCCGTCGCCCGCGAAATTACCGGCGCCGTTGACGACTACAAAGTTATCATCGAGAAGAGCACTGTTCCCGTCTACACCAGCGAATGGATCCGCAAGATTATTCTGCGCAACGGCGCGGACCGGGATTCCTTCGATGTCGCCTCCAATCCGGAATTCCTTCGTGAAGGCACGGCGGTCACCGATTTTCTCTATCCCGACCGCGTTGTCGTCGGTTGCGACAACGAGCGCTGCGCCAGTGTCCTTCGGGAGATCTACGAACCCCTCACCAGCGGCGCCTACTATCGGCGCGGCGACGCCATCCCGCAGCCCGAGCGCACTTCGATACCCCCTCCCATCCTGGTCACCAGCACCAAGAGCGCGGAACTCATCAAGCACGCTTCGAATGCATTTCTGGCTATGAAGATTTCATTTATCAATGCCGTTGCCTCTATGTGCGAATCCGTCGGAGCCAACGTCAATCAGGTCTGCCATGGCATTGGCGCTGATTCCCGCATCGGCCCGCGCTTTCTTAATCCCGGCATCGGTTACGGGGGGTCTTGTTTTCCCAAGGATGTGATGGCCTTCCGGGCGGTCGCCCGCGAATGCGGTTATGACTTTCGCCTGCTCGACGAAGTCATGCGCATTAATGAAGATCAACGGGATCGTTTCGTGCGCAAAGTTCGCAGCGCCTTGTGGACCCTTCGCGGCAAGAATATCGCGGTTCTCGGTCTGGCCTTCAAGGGCGGCACTGACGACATTCGGGAATCCCCCGCAATCCTCATTGTGCAATCGCTTTTGCAGGAAGGCTGTAAGATCACGGCCTACGATCCAGCTGCCATGGAGCGCACCCAGGAAGTCATGCAATCGACGATAAAGTTCGCCGACTCCGCCTATGATGCCGTACGCGGCGCCGACGCATTGCTTATCTTGACCGAATGGGAGGAGTTTGCCAATCTCGACCTGCGCCGTCTTCGCCAGGAATTGAAATATCCCATCGTGATCGACGGTCGCAACCTATATGACCCCGAAGTGATGGCGGCCTCAGGCTTCACCTACTACAGCGTGGGGCGCGCCGCCGCCCTCGCCGACTCTGCGGCTGCTGCCGCAATGAAGAACACCAGCAAACAAGCATGACTGCAAAACGCGCTCTGGTTACCGGCGGCGCCGGATTCCTTGGATCTCATCTCTGCGATGCCCTTCTCGCCGAAGGCTGGCGCGTAGTGGTTGTCGACAACCTCCTGACCGGCCGACGCTCCAATCTCGCTCACCTCGCGAGCGAGCCTGCCTTCGAGTTTGTAGAAAAAGACATCTGTGAGCCCTTCGACGTCGGCCAGATCGACTACGTCTTCCACTTCGCCAGTCCCGCCAGCCCTGTCGATTACACCATCCACGGCATTCCCACACTCAAGGTTGGTTCGCTCGGAACCTTCCATGCCCTCGATGTTGCCAACAAGTACAATGCCAAATTCTTGGTTTCTTCGACCTCTGAATGTTATGGCGACCCGCTCGAGCATCCGCAAAAAGAAACCTACTGGGGCAATGTGAATTCGATCGGCCCGCGTTCGGTCTACGACGAGGCCAAGCGCTTCACTGAGGCGGTCACCATGGCCTATCACCGCTATCACAAGGTCGATACTCGCATCGTCCGCATCTTTAACACTTATGGACCACGCCTGCAATTGAATGATGGACGCGTGGTATCGAATTTTATGAAGCAGGCCCTGCGCAACCAGCCGCTCACCGTCTACGGCGATGGAAACCAGACCCGAAGCTTCTGTTATGTCAGCGACGAGATCGATGGGTTTCTCCGCCTA
The DNA here is from genome assembly GCA_963833875.1 of uncultured Acidobacteriaceae bacterium. Taxonomy (GTDB): domain Bacteria; phylum Acidobacteriota; class Terriglobia; order Terriglobales; family Acidobacteriaceae; genus Sulfotelmatobacter. The sequence goes on along the minus strand of CAWHZM010000004.1, from coordinate 1,897,935 downwards.
GCCCGCTCCGATGAGCACCTGCCCGTCAATATTGGCAACCCCAACGAATTCACCATCCTCAAGTGCGCCCAGGAAGTAATCAAAGTCACCGGGTCGAAAAGCAAGATCATCCACGAGCCCTTACCGCAAGACGACCCCAAACAACGCCAGCCCGACATCACCAAGGCCCGCCAACTCCTCGGCTGGGAACCCAGGATCCAACTCGAAGAAGGGCTTAAGATGTCGCTGGAGTATTTCAGGCAGGCTCTGGCCGACGAACTGACTGCGCCGAAGTAAGAAATCGGCAGCGGGAGGCTTTCGAGTCGAGCGTGTTTTTTCATAATTCCGGCGCTTTAGACATCTTGGGCACGGCCGGATGCCGCCCTCCAGGCCTCGTTCTGGAACTGACAACCGCAATCTCCGGGAGAACATCTAAGCTCGATGCTTGACGTGGGCAACGTGTTCAGCAATGAGCAGGAGCTCCCGGTAACATCGTCGATACCGACGCACGTTCCCGAAGAGCAAGCTGCCCTATTTCGCGAGGTACTCCTGGCGCTTGAGGAGAAACAGGTGCCGTATGCGGTTTCGGGTGCATTCGCTCTACGCCACCACACCGGCATCTGCCGCTTCACCAAAGATCTTGATCTCTTTATGACCGCGAAGACCGCCAGCGATGTGTTTCCCTATCTTCGCGCCTGCGGATTTACATGCGATGTAGTTGATCCTGTTTGGCTCGCCAAGGCCCGCAAGGGGGAATTTTTCGTAGACCTGATCACCGGAATGAGTAATGGCGTGATCGTGGTGACCGATTCCTGGATCGAGCGGGCCAGTCCGGCGGTTGTCCACGGAGTGAAAACCCGCGTGCTCGGTCCCGAAGAATTAGTCGCGTCAAAGATATTCGTGGCCAAGCGCGAGCGCTTCGACGGCGCCGACATTGCGCACGTGATTTACGGGACGTATCCGTCATTTGACTGGAATCGCGAACTGCAACTCGTAGGCGGGCACTGGGAGATGCTTTTGTGGTCGCTGCTCCTCTTCCGTTACGTGTACCCGGCCCAAACTCACTACGTTCCCGCGCGTATTTGGCAAAAGTTACTCACGCAGTTGCAGGACGAAATTGCCACCCCTCACGCCGATGCCCCGTTTCGTGGAAGCCTGGTCGACGAGAAGATGTTTGCCATCGATATTCACGAATGGGATTTGGATAATCTTCTCGAGGAAAAGCGCCAGGCCCGGCTGGCCCAGATCGAAGGCATCGACGGTCGTATCGAGACCGCAGCAGACAACGCTAGTCAGGGGGACAGTCAGCATCTGCCTTGCACGTCATGAGAATCGCCGCCACCGCCGATCTTCACTTCTCTCCTCAGAGTTACGCCAAGCTCAGGGACCAGTTTGAGCGCGTCCGCGACGAGGCCGACGTACTTGTATTGGCCGGAGATCTTACGAACTTCGGTCAGCCCGACGAAATGGAGCCACTACTGAACGTTCTCGTGCGCCTGCGTTTGCCCACGATTGTGGTTCTCGGCAATCACGATTATGAAAGTGGCAAAGAGGCAGAGCTGACTAGGATGATTGTTGCATCCGGAATCAAGTTATTAGACGGTAGCGCCTATGAGAGAGATGGCGTTGGATTTGCCGGCACGAAAGGCTTTGTCGGAGGATTTGGGCGCGGAATATTAACTGCCTTCGGGGAGCGCGAGATCAAGGAATTTGTTCGCGCCTCGATCGATGAGGCACTCAAGCTGGAGCGAGCCATGTCCCAGTTGCGCACTCCCAAACGAATGGTCGTACTTCACTACTCTCCCATTGCCGAAACGGTGCAAGGGGAAGCGCCCGAGATCTTCCCCTTCATGGGTACATCGCGGCTGGCCGAAGTTGTGGACCGGCATGGTGCTGACCTTGTGGTCCATGGCCACGCCCACCACGGGAGACCAGACGGACGCACTACCGGCGGAGTGGCCGTGCATAACGTCGCCATTTCGCTTCTCCAGGCCCAGGAGCCATCCTCGGTCTACAGGGTATTCGACCTCTGACCTAATACGTGGCCCGGGATTACCAAAGTACCTGCGGGCGTCGGGGGAATTGTTTAGCTGTGCTACAATAACTTCAACGCTAACATCACGGTTTGCTCGTGACGCGGTGATCCAGTTGGATCAAGATTTATCTCCGCTTTTCCTGCCCGCCGTTTATTCAGCGCCAAATCCAAAACTTACGAGCGGCATGGGTACTCGCGACACGTGTATTTATACGACCCGAGATAGTTCAAGCCTCTCCAGAAAGATAAATTCAGCATGACAAGCTTTACCGAACTACCGCTTTCCTCCGCTTTACAGCAGAGGCTGGCGGCGAATCAATTTATTACTCCTACGCCAATTCAGTCGCAGGCTATCCCCCACGCCCTTGAAGGCAAGGACGTACTGGCTACCGCCCAGACCGGAACCGGAAAAACACTGGCTTTTCTGATCCCCGTGATCGAAATGTTGCAGCGCGAACCCCTGAACAAGGCTCGGGTGTTGGTGCTATTGCCCACCCGCGAATTGGCCATTCAGGTCAATGAGGAATATGAAAAACTGCGCGGAAAGGAGCTTTCCAAAGCCGCCCTGGTAATTGGGGGCGTCTCCGAGAAGACGCAAATTCAGTCAGTACGGAGTGGCGCCAGCCTGGTCATCGCCACGCCAGGTCGATTGCAGGATTTCATCAGCCGCAAGCTGATCGATTTGCGCGAAATCAAAATTCTTGTGCTCGATGAAGCCGATCGCATGCTCGATATGGGCTTCCTCCCCGCCATCCGGCGCATTCTTGCCATTCTGCCCCAGCGCCGGCAAACTCTCTGTTTCTCGGCCACCCTGGAGCAGTCGGTGGCAGGGCTGGTGAATGATGCCATGCGCGATCCCATTCGGATCGCAATCGGCTCTACGCTGAAACCCGTCGAGAGCGTGCGCTTGCAGGCTTTTGAAGTTCGTCCCGCGGAAAAGCCCGATGTGCTTCGGCAACTACTCTACGCGGAAAAAGGACAAACTCTGATTTTTGCCCGAACCAAGCGTGGAACCGAACGTCTGGCTAAAGACCTTGCCCGCGAAGGATTCTCCGTCGCCATGATTCACGGGGATCGTTCGCAATCCCAGCGCAATGGCGCGCTGTCTGGGTTTCAGCAGGGCAAGTTTCAGGTGCTGGTGGCGACCGACGTTGCGGCTCGTGGCTTGCACGTCGATGAGGTTGCCCACGTGATCAACTACGATTTGCCGAAAATGGCGGAAGACTTCATTCACCGCGTAGGCCGAACCGGGCGCGCCGGTTCGCAAGGCTTGGCCTCCAGCCTGGTTTCAGGCGGCGAGGTTATCGAACTGCGGCACATTGAGCGCGCCTTGAAGTTGCGAATCGAACGCAAGCAGGTCGACTGGTCGAATGCGCATAGGCCAATCCAGGTGGTGCAGAATACCCTTGCCAGCCGCACTCTCACCAAACTGCCAGGAGAGGTATTCGCTTAGGAACTGATTCACCGGTCCAAAGTTGAAGGGGCGCGTTTTTGAGACGCGCCCCTTAACTTTCATGAAAGATTCATTACCCGCACAAACCAGCTATGGTTCAACCTTTTCCGTCTCACGTTCACGGGGAATGCTTGAAATCTCCGCGTCGTCTCCCATTTGGAAAAGAGCGGCTTGCTCAGCGGCGTGCCTTTGCAATTCAGTCATGTCCAGTTCGCTGGAATCGCTCGACGTTCCGGTTGGTTCTTCCGTTTTGCGTTGAACACGGCGCTCGGCCTTGTCCCGCTGTTTTTGTTGTCTGGTGTGTTCTTTCTGGCGTTTGGTGAAACTGGATCGACCTCGTCCTGGCATGCATGCCCCCCGTCATCAATGATTAATTATTCCGCAACGGCGCCTGAAGCGGTTGCGTTCTACCAATGCCAAGCTGGAACGAAGACGAATCACTGCTCCAGATCGAGCTCGGCACAATGCTAAACTTATCTTCGACTCCCCTGCCAGCGAGCTTGATTCCCTACCAGCGCGGCTCCCGAGGCTGTCGCGCGTGGCCCTGATAATCATCCCGGCCTCCTCCGCCTCCACCGCCAAAGCGCTTTCCACCGCCTCCCCCGCGCGGTGCGTCGGTTTTAGGTTTCGCTTCGTTAATCTTTAGAGCACGACCGCCTAATTCCTTGCCATTCAAAGCAGCCACCGCTTTATCCGCTTCTCCGGGATTGGTCATTTCCACAAAGGCGAACCCGCGAGACCGCCCAGTTTCGCGATCCATCACAATGCTCACCTTCTCCACGGCTCCGTGGGATTCGAAAAAACCGCGCAGTTCCGCTTCAGTTGTGCTGTGGGGTAGGTTGCCAACGTACAGGTTTTTCATGATCGCTATTCTCTTTGCTTTCTTTCGTTGAAAGTTGGTACTGCCAGTTTCATTGCGAAATCTTAAGGTGTGAAACGCGATTCAGCGGCCTCAAAAAAAGAACGTCCCAACTCTATTTGTCAGTCCGCTTTCTCTTTAGCGGCGGTCTGTGATCCGGCGGGCACAAGGTGCTTATCCGCTAGAGTTTTCAACATCTTCTGATTGCTGATCCGGCGGCTGATCTTTTGCCTGCGCCGCCGATTAAACCTCGCTTTGTCGCCGTTGACTCCAGACATGGTTCTCTCTCCTTAGTTCTTGGTTATAGAAGGCTGCAATTTCTGGATCGACGGGAGGGAAAGCAGAAATTCTCCCACTCAACACGGCAATCGCCTTTCATGGTCTCTCAATCGCGAAGGCGCAAACGTGCTGTTCGGGGTGTCTTCGAGGTTAAGATATACAGTATACCCCTATTCTTCACCCGCACAGAAGTTTTGCTCCAGGATCGGCAGGGCCAATTCCGCTAGGGGTTCGAGGGACTCACGCTGCTGCTCGACTTCCCTTTACACAGAAGAAGACAGAGCGCCACCACTCCCGCTGCGGCTCCGCCGCCGGCCTCCAGCCATTTTGTGTTGAGCCCGTTCCCGGCTCCCTGGGGCAGCGTAGCGGCTCCACATACCGTCGTTTCGTATCTCGTATCCTTCTGCCCTTCATGCACCGTATTGGATAATCCGGTGCCGCTCTCCGATGATTTCTTCGCCGGCCCTCCGCTCTTGGTGATGGTGACATCCTTCTTGAGCGCCGACACCTCGACCTTCCCGCTCACATCGGTCACGTCATATTGCGTGCGGTCCTGACTGATGGGATCCACCTTAATGCAGTTCACATGAACACTCATCGCGGTAGAGGTCCCGACCTCAAGGCTTCCGTGCTCCAGAACCAGGTAGTTACCTTGAAACTTCACGATCGACTCCGGCTGAATCAAGACCGAAGATCCCTGGACATCAAGATTGGCAACAAATCCAGGTTTCGTTTCCAATGAATCCCCAGGGAATACGCTCGTGGAATCGGCTACCTCGGCGCCATTCACCCACACGCCGCCGGTGCTGTGCACAATGGCAGAATTGGTGTCCGCCGCCAGCAGAGAGAGCGGCGTCAGCACCATTAACACCCAGGAAACAACTTTGCGCGCACCGGACACACTCATACCCACTCTAATTTCAACACTTCTGATGTGATCGTAGTGCGCTGGGAGCCCTATCGTCTATTAGCTCTTTGGATGCCGAGGAGAAAGCCGTAGAGCGGAATTTTCAGGTTTCAATACGTAGAGCGCTCCGTTCCATTTATTCTCCTAGGCAGCGCACGCATCGTGTCAAGCAGCGTACCGAGCATCCTGCGCCAGGCTCTCGTCTCTCATGGAATCGTTCTCAGAAAATCGTCCGGTGATTCAACTTTGCAATATCTCCTACACACTTGCAAACGGCCAGCCGCTGCTTCGAGATTTAAATCTTGAAGTGAAACACGGTGAGACTTTGGTTCTGCTCGGCCGAAGTGGTTCCGGTAAAACTACAACCCTTAAACTTGTGAACCGATTGTTGATCCCCAATGCAGGGGAAGTGCTAGTGAATGGCTCGAACGTGGCTGAAGGCGATGTGATTCGCCTTCGTCGCAGCATCGGCTACGTCATTCAGGATGTCGGACTTTTTCCCCATTTCAATATCGAAAAAAACATCGGAATCGTGCCGCGGATCGAAGGCTGGGATGCAGGCAGGATCCACGCGCGCATACAGGAATTGTTGAAGCTGGTTAGGCTTGAATCCTCGATAGCCTCGCGTTACCCCCATCAACTATCTGGAGGGCAGCGGCAGCGCGTGGGCGTAGCTCGCGCTCTGGCCGCGGACCCGGAGATCCTATTAATGGACGAACCGTTTGGCGCCGTAGACGCTATCACTCGCGATCAGTTGCAGCGCGAATTTCTATCGCTGCAACAACGTTTAAACAAGACGGTGATATTTGTGACCCATGATCTGCGCGAAGCGTTGCGTCTGGGGACTCGCATTGCGCTAATGGAAAACGGCCGCCTCGTAACCGTTCTTCCGCCGGAGGATTTTCTCCGCTCCACCGATCCGCTTGCGTCCGCGTATGTGAAGGCCTTCGGTGAAAGTTTGGATTCAGTGGCGAATCGAGGTAGCGCATGAACGTCCTCCACTACTTCTTGCAACACCATCAAGAGATTCTGGAACTTACTCTCGAGCACCTTTGGCTGGTTGGAATCTCCACTCTTCTGGCGGTTGCCATTGGTATACCTCTCGGCATTTTCAGCGCTCACCGGCCGGCCTGGAACCGTCCAATTCTTGGGTCCGCAAACATCATTCAAACCATTCCCAGCCTGGCGCTCTTCGGTTTCTTGTTACCCGTACCGTGGATAGGCGCGCGCGCCGACCGGCTGGCAATTTTAGCCCTCACTCTTTATGCGCTGCTGCCGGTAATCCGCAACACCTACACCGGGATTCGCGGGGTCGACCGATCGGTCCTCGAGGCGGGACGCGGGATGGGGCTAACCAACAGCCAGCTTCTATTTCAAGTAGAGTTGCCGCTTGCTACGAGCGTAATTCTTTCCGGCGTGCGGGTTGCGGTTGTCGTTTCGGTAGGCCTGGCTACCATCGCCGCCGCCATCGGCGCAGGTGGCCTAGGCGAATTCATCTTCCGCGGACTTGCCATGGTGAACAACGATTTGATTCTCGCGGGGGCAATCCCCGCCGCGCTCCTGGCTCTCTCCGCCGATTTCGCCTTGGGCTGGCTGGAAAAGCGGTTGCGGCCAAGATGAGAGGCCCTGGTCAGCCGCGGCGATTCGCTCCGCCACATAGACGAAACGCCTGTGTGGCCGTACTGATCCTCGCACTCCTCTTCCCTTCCTGTGCTCCGTCGCATGCGAACCGCATCGTAATCGGGTCCAAGAATTTTACCGAGTCGCTTATGCTGGGCGAACTCCTTGCCCAATTAATTGAAGCTCGCACCCACCTGACAGTTGAGCGCCGCTTCTATTTAGCGGGAACCTACATCTGCCAGCAGGCGATGCTCGCCGGTCGCATTGACATCTATCCGGAATACACAGGCACGGCGCTCACGGCCATACTTAAACAAAAAGCTTCGGGCGATAGGCATCAGGTTTATGAAGAGGTAAAGAGCGAATACGAACGCCGGTTCAAATTTACTTTGAGCCCGCCCTTCGGTTTCAACGATACGTTCGCCATGGAGATTCGAGGAGAAGATGCGCGCCGATTGAATTTAAAAAACATATCGCAATCCGCTCAATACACGCCGCACTGGCATGCTGGATTCGGCTACGAGTTCATGGAACGACCTGACGGATATCCGGGACTGGCGGCCGCTTACGCCCTGCGCTTCGCCGCCCCCCCGCGCATCATGGATTTGGGTTTACTTGCCCCTGCGCTAAAAGACCATCAAATCGATATGGCCGCGGGCAATGCCACCGATGGTCTGATTCTGGCCTTCGACTTATTCGTTCTCGACGACGATCGCCACTATTTCCCGCCCTATGAAGCCATCGCCGTCACTCGAGACCAAACCCTGCAAGAACATCCTGAGGTCTCGGACGCAGTTGCCGCCTTAAAAGATAAGATTTCCGATCAGGAGATGCAGAGGATGAATTACGCCCTGGACGGCCAACATCGCGACGCCGCGGACGTCGCCCGCGAGTTCTTAAAGAGCAAAGGGCTGGTGCCGTGAGTCCTCGAGTGCAAAGCGTGCCCTATCGAACCACAAATTTCCAAGCGACTACTATTGCGACAACCATCAGCCCAGTCACGTAACCCCAGATTTTCGCCTTATTCGCTTTCTGCTGCTCGATCATAAGTCACCTCGGGACAACGCTCCTGCAATAATAGCCCACCGCCTTCATATCAAAATCTCTCCCCGCATTAACAGCACGGCGTTCCCTTTCAGAATCACCCGATCTCCTCGAACTTCGCACCACATCTCGCCGCCGCGTTTCGAGACTTGCCGCGCATGCAAGCTATTCTTGCCCAGCCTCTGTGCCCAATATGGCGCCAACGAGCAGTGAGTTGAGCCGGTCACCGGATCTTCCGGAATGCCATAGCTGGGAACAAAATAACGGGACACGAAGTCACAATCCCTTCCCGGCCCAGTAATGGCTACGCCCGCAGGATGCAGCGTTTCGATTAGCCGCAGATCGGGATCAACTCGCCGCACTTCATCTTCGCTGTCATAGACTGCAAAGTAATTATCCTGGATCTGCACCACAGCCGCAGGGGTTATTCCCAATCCCTCTATGAGCGCCTTCGGTATCTCCTCGGAGTTCCACGGCATCAATGCCGGGAAGTCCATCGCTAGTAGCCCGCCCTCGCGCGCGACCGTTAATCGTCCGCTGAACTTCGTCTCAAACTGCACCAAATCCCGTTCCGGCTCCAGCACCTTAAATATTATGAATGCCGCCGCCAAAGTCGCATGTCCACAAAGCTTTACCTCGCAGCGTGGGGTGAACCACCGCAATTTGTAATCACCGCCCCTTGGAACGATAAATGCAGTCTCAGAAAGATTGTTTTCGGCAGCTACCGAACCCAAAGTCTCGTCATCTAACCAACTCTTAAGCGGGCAGACCGCGGCCGGATTGCCGCTGAAGGGTTTCGCTGAGAACGCGTCCACGTGGAAGACAGGCAGCGGCATCACCCCTATGGTACTCGAACGCCCGATGGGCATAGAATCCTGAAACCGTTTCGGTTCTTGCCCCAGGGCTGTCATTTCCGCCGATCGTACTGGAGATCCTTATGCCAACCGCACTGAGTGACGTTTCGGTTCGCGAAAGCTTGATCGAGCAACTGGTAGAGGCGCGCCGGCAAACCGACGATCTTTTCTCCATCGTTCATCCAGATGCGCTCTACGACCGTCCGATTGCCGAGCGGCATCGGATCATTTTTTACATCGGGCATCTGGAGGCTTTCGATTGGAATTTGTTCCGCGATCGCGTGCCTGGCATCGAAAGCTTTAATCGCGATTTCGATCGTTTATTTGCATTCGGTATCGACCCAGTGGGCGGCGGCCTTCCCAGCGATCAACCTTCAGATTGGCCTTCCATCGGCGCCGTGCGAGATTATGTCCGGCGAATCCGATCCACTCTCGACGAGAAGCTGCCCCAGGCTTTGGATTCCGACTCTTCAAATGGTGAAGACGGGAGCCCACAGTTTTCGTTGAGCACTTTACTCAACGTGGCTTTTGAACATCGGCTGATGCATGCCGAGACGCTGGCTTACATGCTTCATCAGTTGCCGTTCGACCGCAAGATCCGTCAAGCAGAATCGTTCGATCTTGAAAACCTTCCGGTCGATCATCGCAGCATCGAAATTCCCAGCGGTTCCGTAACTCTCGGCCTCCAGCGCGCCAGTGACTCATTCGGCTGGGACAACGAATTTGAATCGCATACAGTCGAGGTTCCAACATTTTCGATAGACAAGTACAAAGCCACGAATCGGCAGTACCTCGACTTTATCGAAGCCGGCGCTTATCGAACTCCCGAGTTCTGGGGCGCCGACGATTGGAACTGGATTTCGGAGGCCAAAATCTCGCAGCCAGCTTTTTGGAAGCGTGATTCGAAAAACCATTGGCTCTTCCGCACCATGTTTGAAGATGTTCCCTTGCCGCTTGATTGGCCAGTATATGTAAGCCAGGGGGAAGCCAGGGCCTTTGCCAACTGGTCGGGCAAATCGCTACCAACCGAGGCTGAATGGCAACGAGCCGCTTATTGCGTGCCCAGTGGCGATCAGCGCTTCTATCCGTGGGGCCCGGCAACGCCGTCTCCCGAGTTCGGCAATTTTGACTTTGAGCGCTGGAGTCCCGCACCGGTCAATGCTTTTGCTTCCAGCAAGAGCGCGTACGGAGTCCAGGGAATGCTGGGCAATGGTTGGGAGTGGACTTCTTCCGAGTTTGCGCCGTTTCCGGGCTTCGAGGCCTTCTCTTTTTATCCGGGATATTCCGCCAACTTCTTCGATGGAAAACATTTCGTTATGAAGGGCGGATCGGCGCGCACCGCAACCTGTATGCTGCGTCCGACTTTTCGTAACTGGTTCCAGGCACACTATCAGTTCATCTACACCGGATTTCGCTGCGTCAGCCGTTAATTCGAACTTCGATTCAAGGAGTGCTATCGAAATGCTCGTGCATGCCATCCCCACCGATCTAAGTTACGAATTCGCCGCCGACGTTCGCGACGGTCTATCTAAACCCGGGCAGAAAGAACTGCTTTCCAAATATTTGTACGACGATGTCGGCTCGGCATTGTTCGAAGTGATTTGCCACTTGCCGGAATACGGCCTCACCCGCGCCGATGAGCGTTTGCTGCGACGGCACGCGACCGACATTGTGGATCGTCTGCCTGTACCGATCGCCGTCGCCGAACTCGGCAGCGGCAGCGGCAAGAAAACTCGCCAGATTCTCGAGGCCTTCTGCCGACGCCAGCCCACTCGCTACTATCCCATCGAGATCTCCCGCACTGCCCTGGTCATGTGCGAGCGTGAACTCAGCGACATCGACTGCATCAGCATTCTCGGTTTTGAGCGCGAATATCTGGATGGCCTGCTGGAGGTGGCCGCCCAACGACGTCCCGGCCAGCATCTGCTCGTCCTATTTCTCGGCAGCACCATTGGCAACTTTGATCGTATGGCCGGCCTCAAGTTCCTGAATCAGGTTCGCCGCATCCTCCAACCCGGCGATTCCCTTCTCTTGGGAACCGATCTCGAAAAACCGGCTCATCAATTGATTGCCGCTTACGATGACGAACTTGGAGTCACCGCCGCCTTCAACTTGAATCTCCTAGCCCGCATCAATCGCGAACTAGATGGCAATTTCGATCTGGCGCACTTCGAGCACCTCGCCAGAATCAATCCTCAAACCCGCAGCGTCGAGATGCATCTCCGTTCCGTGCGTCGCCAAACCGTAAACATCCCAGCCGCGGGCATCAGCGTCGATTTTGAAGAGAACGAAACCATCTGGACCGAAAGCAGCCATAAGTATTCCACCAACGATATTACCGAGATGGCCCGCTCAGCTGGCTTTCGCTGCGAGGTGCAATGGATCGATCATGAATGGCCCTTCGCGGAGAACCTGCTCATCGCGGAATAGCCCGCAAGTTACGAGGGTTCCACAGAGAGTGTTTCGTGAGTGTGAAGAAATGGCATTCGAGGTAAAACTTTGTAAATCCCGCCGTTCGAGCACCCTGCCGATGTAGATTAATGACAGGGTTATGCGCAAGTTTACTGCTCGATTTCTGGCCGCCGCACTTGCAGCCGTCGCGGCGTTAGGTGTTTTCCTGGTCGGCGAGTGCCATGCATCGCCCTTTCTCCAGCAATCGCAGAGCGCATCGCCCACCGCCGGCAAAGCCATCGGCGCCATTAAGGCAGTGGATGGAAACACGATTACCCTTACGCCCGATTCCGGTCCTGAGGTCAGCATTGCGGTGCAGCCCACCACTCAGATCCTCCGCGTTGAGCCCGGAGCTAAAACCTTGAGCGAGGCTGCTCCCATTACTTTGCCTGATCTTCAAGTCGGCGATCGCATCCGAGTTACCGGTTTCCTTGCTCCCGACGGCCGCTCCCTGGCAGCTGCCAAGATCATCACCATGAAGCACGCGGATCTCGAAACCCGCCATAAGGAGGAGCTACAGGATTGGCAAAAGCGCGGCGTCGATGGACTCGCCACAGCCGTCGATCCCGCCGCCGGAACCATTACGATTACCGTTCGAAATAAACCAGTCGTCGTCCATACGTCAAGCGTTACGGTAATTCGCCGCTATCCACCGGATTCTGTAAAGTTTGACGATGCCAAGCCCAGCACTTTGCAGGCAATTCATTCCGGCGATCAAGTGCGGGCACGTGGCACTCGCAACCCGGAGGCAACCCAAGTGGCGGCTGAAGAGATCGTCTCCGGGGCTTTCCGCAACATCGCCGGAACCGTCAATTCGGTCGATGCAAGTTCATCCACACTCGGCGTTCATGATCTATTGTCAGGAAAAAACATCACCATCAAAATCACCGCCGACTCGCAGCTCCATCAACTGCCCTCTGAAATGGCGCAACGGATAGCCATGCGCTTCAGGCGGGCGGCTGTCGGCTCCTCCGTCGGCCAATCAGGAACCCCCGCTTCTTACGGCCAGCGCCCGCATGCTCCGGGAGATGCCGCTACTGCTGGCCAAGGGAGCGTGGCAGTCGCAGGCGCTCACGGCGCGCCAGATCTTCAACAAATGCTCTCGCATATCCCCTCGATCAAACTCTCGGACTTGCACAAGGGCGACGCGGTGGTGCTGGTTTCGACTGAGGGCACCGAGGGCACCGGCACCGCTATTACCTTGTTAAGTGGAGTCGAGCCAATCCTACAGGCCGCTCCCGGCGCCGGCAGTTCGTCGATTCTCACGCCGTGGAGCTTAAGCGCTCCGGCCGGAGATGCGGGCGGCCCATAGGGAGTTTTCATTCCGCCGGTAAACTTTCACCGACAGTTGTTTTCACCAAGATGGAAGGGTTAATGAATTTACGGAAATACCTATATCCCGGCATCCTCTTATTGCTGCTCCAATTGCTCGCGACGCTTGCCCTCCCACAGAATCCCGCGCCCCAAGCCGCCGGAGCATCGTTGCGGGGCCAAGTTACTGACCCTTCCGGCGCAGCCATACCTAACGCGGACGTCGTGCTGACGCCTGCCGCAGCTTCCTCTGCTCCCATTAAGACGAAGGCGAACGGCCAGGGAGAATATCAGTTCAATGGCTTGGCGCCGGGTCAATACACGCTGAACGTGATCGCTCCTGAATTCAGTGTCTATGAAAACGATAACGTCGTAATTGCAAATCAACCGATTCGCCTGAACGTATCGTTGGCCATTCAAGTCGAACAACAAAAAGTGCAGGTTGAAGACACTGCGCCCACCGTGGACGTGAATCCCGCCAACAATGCCGGCGCAATCTCCATCACCGGTAAAGAATTGGAAGCACTGCCCGATGATCCCGACGAACTGCTTACCGATTTGCAAGCGCTCGCTGGACCGTCCGCCGGGCCCAACGGAGGTCAGCTTTACATCGACGGCTTCACCGCCGGCGAACTGCCCCCCAAGGATTCCATTCGGGAGATCCGGATCAACTCGAATCCTTTTTCCGCGGAGTATGACAAGCTGGGCTACGGTCGCATTGAAGTCTTCACCAAGCCCGGCACCAATAAATTTCACGGCCAGTTTCTGGTCGACGGAAATGATTCCGCCTTCAACTCGGCGAATCCGTTCGGTGGCGCGAACCAGCCCGGTTACGACTCCACCATGTTCACCGGCAGCGTCAGCGGGCCCATCAACAAGAAATCCTCTTTCTTTTTCAACTTTCAACGCCGGAACATCAACAATCTTTCTGCCGTCAATGCAATCATCCTCGATCCCAGCACTTTTACCGAAACACCGTTGATCGAAGCGGTCGCTTTTCCCCAGCATCGAACCAACCTTACGCCGCGTCTGGACTACCAGCTGACCAAGAACAACACGCTCACGATTCGCTATCAATACTTTTTGGACATTCAAGAAAATGAGGGGATCGGCCAGTTTACGCTGCCTTCTCAGGGCTACAACGAAGACGAAACCGAGCACACGCTGCAAATCAGCGACACGCAAGTCATTGGCGCGAAAATCATTAACGAGATCCATTTTCAATATCTGCGCGATTTGGACAATCAGTTCGCCCTGAACAGCCAACCTACACTCAATGTCTTAGGTTCATTTGATGGAGGCGGCAATAACCAGGGTGACGTTCTTGACCATCAGGATCACTACGAATTCCAGAACTACACTTCCATCCTTCATGGCAACCACACCATCAAGTTTGGCGGGCGGCTGCGCGGCATCCGCGACTCGAATAGTCAAACTTCTGGATTCAACGGCGAATTTACTTTCTCGTCCCTGCTTCCTACCTCTCAGCAGACCACATGCGTTCCTACGCCAGGCGCCGCTCCGTGCCCAATCTCTTACGCGACAGCCCTTCAGAACATGGGAAACACGACGATACCGATTGCCACTCAGCTCACCTACACCACCGGCAGGCCGCCCCTGGTAGTGGGGTATTTTGATTCCGGGCTTTATTACCAGGACGACTGGAAAATGCGGCCAAACATTACTCTGAGTTACGGCCTGCGCTTGGAAAGCCAGACCGGCATCGCCAACCATGCCGACTGGGCGCCTCGCCTGGGATTCGCCTGGGGCGTGGGCGGCAAAAGCGCGGCGCCGAAAGTGGTGTTACGCGGCGGCTTCGGCATCTTTTACGACCGTTTCATGGAGGCACAAATCCTCGAAGCCGAACGCTTGAACGGCGTCAACCAGGAACAGTTCGTCATCGATAATCCGAAGTGCCCATCGCTCACGGATTTCTCCGCCTGCACGGGCGCGGTAGTTCCGGTCACGCCAACGACATACCAGATCAGCCCGCGGGTACACGCGCCTTACACCTTGCAGTCGGCAATCAGCCTGGAACGGCAGGTCACAAAGTCCGCCACCTTGAATGTCACCTACTTGAATTCCCGTGGCTTTGACCAGTTGTTAACCGTCAACGCCAATGCCCCTTTTCCCGGAACCCCATGCAGCCCTACGTGCCAGATACCTGCCAGCAATCTTTACCAGTACGTTTCTGATGCCGTCTTCCGCCAGAATCAATTGATCACCAACACGAATATTCGCGCGGGCTCGAAGGTCCAGTTGTTCGGCTACTATGTGCTGAATTATGCCAACAGCGACACTTCCGGGGTTTCCAGCTTTCCATCAAACTCCTATGCCATCCCCGTGGATTACGGACGCGCTTCGTTCGATATACGCAACCGGGTCTTCCTCGGAGGATCGTTCGGCCTGCCTTTCGACTTCCGTCTCAGCCCGTTTATCGTCGCCAGCTCAGGAACCCCTTTCAACATCACCGTTAGGGACGACCTCAATGACGACTCCATCTTTAATGACCGGCCCGGTTTTGTCTCCACCACAACCTGCCCCACTTCTACGACTTTGACCCCGACCTCAAACATCTATTGCACCCCGCTCGGAACTTTCAACGCGGCTGCGACTGCCGGCGAAAGAATCTTGCCCATCAACTACGCCGTGGGCCCTTCCCATACAACCGTCAACCTGAGGCTCACTCGAACCTTCGGCTTCGGTCCCAAGACTAAGAGTCCTACGGGACAAGAGCCCGGCGGTGGCCCTGGCGGCGGCGGACATGGCGGCATGCGGGGAGGACCCATCTTCGGAGGCCGGCCAGGAGGACCACCGGTCGGAGGCTCCGACCACCGCTACAGCGTTTCATTCAGCGTTTCAGCCCGCAATGCCTTCAACAAAGTTAATTTCGGAAATCCCAGCGGCATTTTAGGCTCACGATTTTTTGACACGCCCAACAGCCTTGCGTCTAACGGACCTTTCTCCAATGGCGCAGCCAATCGCCGAATCGACTTGATCGCCACATTCAATTTCTGATTCGCAGTTTCCGATTCGGAAACGCTATTCACAATTACCGCAGGTTTCATATGCGGCTGCGCGGTTTCGCGTTATGCTTAAGACAGCGGCGCAGCGCAGCCTTTGATGCCCGCGTCCATAATCGTTTGCCGGTAATTTCCACA
Source organism: uncultured Acidobacteriaceae bacterium (assembly GCA_963833875.1). Taxonomy (GTDB): domain Bacteria; phylum Acidobacteriota; class Terriglobia; order Terriglobales; family Acidobacteriaceae; genus Sulfotelmatobacter. The sequence goes on along the minus strand of CAWHZM010000004.1, from coordinate 1,881,982 downwards.
ACCAGACGGCGCTTCCTTTATTCCGTCGCCGCTGCCGGAGCCGCCGCCGTTGCCGGCGATTCCCTATTGATCGAACCCAACCGCCCCATCATCAGGCGTAAGAATTTCTCGCTCGCCCGTTGGCCGGAACGTCTGGATGGCTTTACCATCGCCCTCATCAGCGATTTCCACTACGATCCCCTGTTCTCCACTCACCCTTTGCACGCTGCGATTCCCATGGTGCGCAGCCTTCAGCCAGACCTGATCGCGTTAACCGGAGACTTCGTCAGCGTACCCGACTTCGGCAACAAGGAGGAAGGGGCGGCGGCGGCCGATCCCTGCGCGGCCATTCTTCGCCAGCTAAACGCCCCGTCTGGAATGTGGGCAATTCTCGGCAACCACGACTGCGACACCGATCCAGCGCGCGTGACCGACGCGCTTCGATCCCGCAATATCCCAGTGCTGGCAAATCAATCGGTGGCGATTGAGCGCGACGGCGCGCGCTTCTGGCTGGCAGGCATCAACGACGCTCTTACTAGCAACGCGGATCTCAATGAAACACTAAAGACTGTGCCCGCCAACGAGCCGGTCATCCTCCTCGCTCACGAACCAGATTTCGCAGACCAAGCGTGCCGATTCCCCATCGACCTTCAACTCTCCGGACATTCTCATGGAGGCCAGGTCAGGCTTCCCTTCCTTCCGCCGCTCTATTTGCCGGATATGGCAAGAAAGTATTATCTGGGAACTTACCACGTTGGGCCGCTGCCGCTCTACACCAATGCCGGGCTCGGCACAATCACCGTTCCCATGCGTCTGAACTGCCCTCCGGAGATCACACTGCTTACCCTTCGTTCTTCCCGGAACACTTAAAGGCGAGCCGGCGGGAAGCGAACTGGATGTGCAATCGCCTTCACTTTGGCCTTCCCCAATCGATAGAACAACGATACAGTTATTGTTTTTTCAGTGACTTGGAAACCTAGGACTGTGGCCACGAAGTTGCCCATAGCATCCTTACCGCGGAAGTTGCTCCGCGCAGGGGTCGGAGGTCTCGAGATGCTTGCCAGAGTTTGGTGTTGGACAATAATTGCAACTATCCCGGCCGCCGCTTCGGTGCAACTTCCTTATCGGGCTTTTCAGCCAGTAGGTTCCGCCGCACGCGAACAGAAATTCTGGAAGGCTTCCCGTCGTGCCTTTGAATTCGCCGACGTACCGCATACCGCGGCCAACGCCCGCTGCGAAGATACTCAGCCGCCAGAAGCGCTCACTACACCTGATCCGTTGATGGTTCCCGTGGCGCTCGGCAGCGAAGTCAAAGTTAGCTTTATCATCGGTACGGACGGACATGTATACAGCCCCCTCATCCTGAAAAGCGGCGGTCCAATCGGTGATCGCACTGTCCTGCAAACTGTCCGTTACTGGCGATATCGTCCGGCAACCTGCAATGGCGTGCCCACCGAGATCGAAGGCAAGATCGAGTTTTCCCGGCGCTAGAAATCGTCGCTTGGTCTAGAATGAACTGGTTTATCACCGCGCAATCATGGGAAGCAGTCTCAGCGAGTCGCAAATAGCCTAATCGGTGAAGAACGTCGTAGATAATGAACCTCAACATTAATAAAGATAGAAAAACGGAAAAACCATCTCTCGCGAATCCGGAGCAGGATGCTGAGGACGCGGCCGCCAAAGTTGGTCCGTACAATCCTGCCTTGGGTGAAATCTATCAGCGTCTCTACCCTGAGATGCGCCGCCCCAAGCCGAATCAGGAAGCGATTGCCGCGGCTCTCCAGGCAATGCAGCGCCTGACCATGAAAATGGATTCAGAAATTTCAGGGGAAGAGACCGCGCATACGCACCCTCAGGTCGGTTGCAAAGCATGCGGACACCCCAACCGCGAGGGTAACCGCTTCTGCGCCATGTGCGGAGGACGACTGCAGAGCCTTCAGGAAGAAACCGCTGCGGGTGCGCCCGGAAGCGCCAATGTGAAAGCGCGAGCTGAACAATCTCCGTCTCGCGATTCTTTAACTCCTGAGATTCGGCCAGACCCCTCTTCAACAGGCAACAGAACCGAAGGCGAAGAGATAGGGATGGCGACGCCTGCGCCGGGCACGCACCATTATCATCATCACTATCATTATTTTCCCGGCGGAGGCGAACCGGCCCTCGCCAGCTCCCGAAGTACCGCCCCGGAGATTGTGCGCGAGACCGATCGCTTGCGCATCGCGGCTGCGGCCAAGGGTGAACCCATCACCCGCAACGAGGCTGCGGTTCGCCGGCTTACCCAGGAATGGGTATTGGCCTGCAATACCCGCCAGCTCGACGAACTGCTCGAGCTTTACGCCCCCGATGCACTCGTACTGCGCTCGAACCTTCCCATGCTCCGCGGCGCGGCACAAGTTCGCGAATTCTTTTTTTCTGCGCTGGAATCTGGTCTCGGAGAAGTTTCTCTTGAACCGATGCGAGTCGAAGTAGTCGGCGATCTCGCGCACGAAGTCGGACGCTACAGCGCACTGGTTCCTGGAACTACCGGAAAGCGGCGCGAAGAGCGCGGCAAATATCTTTGGGTCTTCGCCAAGCAGACTGGTGGCGACTGGAAGTTGGCCTCAGAGTGCTGGTCGAGCGATCTCACTCTTACCAACGCGGAATCCGATCTGCCCAAGGCTGTCGCCCCTGCGTCGAAGGCCGCGCTGCGAAAATAGAGAACACCGCTTCCGCAGATCTTAGACCACCCCAAAAAAGAGCACCCCCAAAAACTTTTAGCGCCAGCGTTGTGCGCTCTTAACTCACGCCTCACTCACCCCGAGCCGCCGCAGGTCATTTCGCAGTTGTTCCAGAGTCTTCATCTGCGCGGTCTTCATGCCCAGCTTGGCCGCAGCCTCCAGATTCAACTCACGGTCATCGATGAAGCAACAGTTCTCAGGATCCATCTGTGTGATTTCCATGGCCAACCGGTAGATGCCACTCTCAGGCTTACGCAAACCCACGAAACAGGAACTCACGAACACTCGAAAAATCTCCCGCAAGCCAAACTTCTTTATTCGATATCCATTCAATTCACGGGACTCGTTGTTAATCGTTCCCATCAGATATTTAGCGGAACCCGCCAGGCTGCGCGCAAAAGCAAGAACCTCAGGCATTGGCTGGGACAGCGAAAACATGTATTCCTTGAACTCCTCCCGGCTGAACGAGCGTGGGTTGTAGAAAACAGTTCTATTCAAATATTCATCCAGCGAGATCTCACCACGCTCAAAAGACGAAACTGCCTCTTCATGCCGCGCCTGAAACTCCGCCGTATCGAGTTGAAAATGCTCGATCGTATTCTCCCGTTCCCTGTGGTCCCATGCGTTGGTGAGAAGAACGCCTCCCACATCCCAAAAGATGGCACGAATTCCCGGCACTCGAACCTCCAGCGTTTTTCTTGAATTTGTCGGGAACGCCGACCCAGTCGTATCCGACCCAGTCTTAGATGAAGAGCGGAACAAAGCGAGTCGCAATTTAAGTGATTCCATCAAAGCAACCGCAATGCAGATATCAGAATCACACGGGGGCCAACGTCATGTCGCCGCACATCATAGTTGGTGCTTCTGCCCCACACTTTCCGCCTAAGCTGTTGTAGACTACATAACCTGAAAGTGAAGAATCAGGGAGAATTGGTTTGGATCAGGACTTGGGAATTGCGCCTCTGGAAGTTGGACTGGCGTATGAAGGCGCTCCCGATCTTACCTGGCTGAACCGCCGCCTGCGCGATCTGCTCATGCAGGCGCCCTCCGCCATTGGGATTACAGCCGGCCCAGAGCATCGCTGGGTCTACGTGAATGAGGCGCGAGCCGCCATGGCGGGCCGCGCCGGCGTGGAAGATTTCCTCGGGAAAACCGTCCGCCAAACCTATCCGGAGCTGGATGGGCAGCCCTTCTTCGATCTGCTCGATAGAGTCTATCGCACCGGCGTCGCCTTCAGCGGCAAGGAAATCAAAGCGGTTTTTAATCGCGGCCTTCACGGTGCCCCGGATGAAGCCTACGTCGATTGTGTCTATCAGCCCATCCGAGGTCCTGAAGGTAAGGTTGAAGGTCTGCTAATCCATACGGTCGAAGTGACCGGGCAGGTGCTTGCCCGCCGCGCGGTCGAGCAAGCCAGCGTAAGTGAAAAGCACCAGCGTGCCACGGCGGAGTTCGAACGAAATCAACTTCGTGAACTGTTCAAGCAAGCGCCGGCAGGAATTGCCATTCTTACTGGACCGGAACATCGATGGTCGTTTGCCAACGCCGCCTATTGCAGTATCGTGGGTCGCACCCGGGAAGAGCTTCTAAATCGCCCCATTCGCGAAACCGTGCCCGAATTGGCGAGTCAGGGATTTTTTGATTTGCTGGACCAGGTCTATCGCACCGGCACACCATACATTGGCAAAGACGCGAAGGCCATGATCAATCGCGGCCCGCATCAATCCCCACAAGAAGGTTACTTCGATTTTATTTACCAGCCCACTCGGAATATGAAGGGCGAAGTTGAAGGGATAATGGCCTTAGCCATCGACATCACCGCTCAGTTCGAGGCGAGAACTCAACTGGAATCTCGGGTCCAGGAGCGTACTCTTGAACTGCGGCAGGCGCATGAGTCTCTGCGCACGCTCTCTGGTTGCCTGATGCAAGCGCAGGATGAAGAACGCCGGCGCGTGGCCCGCGAACTGCACGACAGCACAGGACAGTACCTTGCCGCCGTCCAGATGAATCTCGCAGCCTTGGCCGACGATCTCGCGCTCCATGGCGATGGCCTGCGCAAGCGAATGAAAGATACCATCGACCTGGTCGCGCTGTGTACGGCTGAAATTCGAACTCTCTCCTACCTTCTTCACCCGCCTCTTCTGGATGAAGTTGGCCTCGCGTCCGCCATTTTGTGGTACGTCGAGGGGTTCGCCGATCGGAGCGGAATCGCGGTCACTCTCGATATCCCGAAGTCGCTGCCACGATTCTTGCCAGAGTTGGAGACCGCGCTGTTCCGCATCGTCCAGCAGGCTCTCACCAACATCCATCGCCACTCGCAAAGCAAAGTCGGGCACATCCGTCTTGCCCTTGAGGATTCCCAACTTAAGCTTGAAATCTCGGATCAAGGCCATGGCTTCAACCCCGAAATTTTTTCGCGCTTTCAGCGAACCGGACAGCTCCCCGGCTTGGGTATCTCAGGCATGCGCGAACGGGTGAACGCCCTGCACGGCACCTTGCAGGTCGCATCCAGCCCTTCCGGCACAACCATCAGCATTCAGGTTCCCGTCAACCAGTGATTTTTCGACAAAGTAAAAACCCCGATCCGCGGAGCTGGACCGGGGTCTTTTCTTACAACCCCTCGCGTTAGTTGCTGCGGTAAATCATGTTCTGCCGGTAGCTCAGGTTATCCACGTTCCGGAACATCGGAGTTCCCGGTGGCAGATTCTGCGGCAACGCAAACAGAGGATCAAAATAGTATTGCCGGTTCGGCGGTTGATAGACCAAGGTGCAGCACTTAAACGAACCGGTTGCGTACTGGTTCCAGTACAGGCTGACCAGAGAGCCTTTGTAATATAGAGATTGCATTCCCTGCGGGCCGGCCGAGACTCCCGTTCCCTGCCAGTTCTCAAGAAAGCGCAGGAAGTTATGCACGCCGCCGTCGATGCCCAGGTAGGCGTCGGGATTATTCAACGCGTTATTGAACGCTATGGTCTTACCGGCGGCAATGGCCGTGCGATAGTAGGTGGTTAGTGCATATCTATCGTTGCTCCCGCCCTCAATCGGAGTCGCCAGGCTGCCGACGTTTCCCACGAGAGCATTTACGCCCGTGCTCGGACAGATGGTTGTATTGGCGGTCACGCAACCCCAGTCCTGCCAGTTGTTCGACAGCAGTGTAACCGCGTCCGCGATGATGGAAGCGGCAGCGTGATTCGGCTCTGCGGTCGTGCTCGTTGGATTGGACCACGTGGTATCCAAGGTAGCGGCAGTTGTCCCTGGAGTGCAACTCGGGTCGCCGACCTTATAGCAGTTCGAGTTGTAGTTTCCATCCACGTAAACCGGGTTTTCCGAGGCAACCGTAAAGCCGCCGCAGCCGGTAGGATTGCTCGAGCTTTGTGAGCAATCGTTGGTTGAGTTGCCCGGGGGCATCGTGGGCAGACTGCCCAGCGAACCATCGACCAGCTTCAACGCATGGCGAGTCCCGGTGACCCGGTTGGCAAGGCCATAGGTCCCGGTAACGAAGCGGTGCAGATAGGGCGAAGGAGGACTTGAGGTGTCAGTGTCCGCCGCGTAGCCGAAAGCGTCGGCCACGCCCTTCACGCCATAGTTATCGAGAATCCCATTGCCGTTCACATCTTCGGGGGAAACGTTATTGTAGTTGACTGGATCCAGTTTTCCATCGGGCGCTTGCTTATTGCCCATGTTCGAAACGTTTACGGTATCTTCGAACCCATACTCTCCATACTGCGAGGTGCAAGTCAGGGTTCCGCAGACGTTCGCAAATTGCATCCCGCGCCGATCCGAGAAATACAGGATGTACCCCTGCTGGGTGTTGAAGTCCACATTAGTGCCGGTCGTGCCGGCATTGCCGAGCAGCCAGTTCTTCAAATTACCCACATCGAGTTCCACACCATTCAGTAAACCGTTAGAGGTTCCGGTCGAGGTTGCTCCCGACCCCGTAGGCACCACATCGTAGTTTTCTCCTTCGCGCGCGTCGTAGAGGTTGATGGGATACCAGTTGTACTGCGACTTGAGGGAGATCGCGCTGGTGTCGTAGTAGACTCCGGCGCCGGTCAGCGGATAGTCCATGGCCACGGAAGGTGCCCCGGCGAGCTTGCTATCCTTCGTTACCTGGAAGTAGAGAATTGCATTCTTGTTGTCGACCAGAGCGTTGCAGCCATTTTGGACCAGATTATTTGCGGGGGTGGTGGCGCAGCCAAACCCTGGCTGAGTCGGGACGCTCACACCGCGCGAGAAACCCAACTTTAGCCACTCATTGGTGACCGGGTGCCATACTTCGTCGCTGGACCACTTGGCTTCGACCCGCAGCCAGCCGCCGACCAGAGGCCACTCCAACCCGTCGCTGGTTCCGCCGTTCGTCCATGTCTGGTTGGCGGTGGTGAAGTCGGTGCTATTTACAGTAGGAAACGCGGTCGGAGCCCAGGAAGGAGTTGCCGGGGGCCACGAGGCCATCGGCCCATAGTACGGCGGAATAATAAAGTTGGTGTCGCCAGTGGTGCATGCCGTTCCCAAGGATTTGGTAGTCGTGACCGAGGCGCCAGTGCAGTAGGCCTCACCAAAAGAATAATAGTGGCCGCTGCCGTTCACGTTAATTGCACCCGCTTGGCTTCCGCCGCTCGAGGCTCCCTGGCCCAGAGCAGCCAGCTTCGTCGGCAGCGCGCTGACCAACTGGACGTCGCCCGAAGCATCGCCGTTCCAATCGTATAAATGCAGGCCCGCTTGCGTGTCACTCAGCAGCACACGAATCTGGGCCTCGTAAGCCAGCTGTGAACCCCCGAGCAGCGAGGTAGGCAAGGTAGTGGTTAAGGGCCGGCGAATGATCTGAACTGCCGAAGTAGTTCCATTCACAAACGGCAAGGTCAGATCGGTAGCTCCGGTGCTGTTTGGCCCGTCGCAAGTGGTGCAAGTCGCGGTGGGGCCGTTGCCATCGATGAGGTAGTAGTTCAAAGTGCCCTCCGACGTATTGATCCACGTCGAGGTATTTTGCCCCGAGCCGTGGCCGCCGGTTACGCTGCCATTGGTCGGGCCCAGGCCATAAACGGTGCCTACCGTGGAATTGGCGAGGTTGATGCAAGTGGTGCTGGCGCCGATCGCAGTGCCTGCCTGAAGCGCGGCCAGCTGCGTTGCACAACCATTGCTGGTGTTTGGAACCAGCACCGTGCCATCGTCCAGTCCACCACCTACCGCCACGCCATCATCCATCTGTTCGCGAATCACGTTGCCGAAAGCGCTCAGCTTGTCTCCAAAGACCAGGAAGTCTCCGTTCGCCACGCCCAGGTAAAGGTCGCCGTTGGTGTGCACGCGGCCAGCGAACCCGAGGTTGGGACTCTGCCCGTAGAAGAGATCGGAATCGGAGAAAACTCCGAACTGAAACACAGGAATTAAAGCCACCTCAGCGGTACGCGTCATGCTCACGTATTCACCGGTAGCTCTCTGGGCCTGAACCCCAATCTCGACCGGGATAATTTGTGCGTATAACCCTGCGTCCGATCCGGATTGGATCTGGCCCCAGACGGTACTCAGCGGAGAAGTGCAAGGGTTCGACGTTCCCACGGGCAAGGGGGCAATGCTGTAGTAAGGATAGGTGACCGTCGTATCCCAGGTGGGCGGACCGGGATTTGTGCTCAGGTTGCAAATTTCCGAGGCGGTCGGCGACTGAATACTTTGAAACGTACCGGCTAACTGAGACGTAGCTTGCTCGATCGCACCCTCGGCCGCATGGTAGACATAGGCGTTGTTGAGGTCGTTTCCGCCAGCATGCTGCTCCGTGTTAACCATCATCAGTAGCGCGAGCGACACTCCGGACAGCAGCAACAATAACAGCAGGGATGCGATCAGAGTGAATCCTCGCGAAGTGACGCTTTCGCCAGCCGTTATCTTTTTCTTGCGCATTGCTGTTGTTCCCCCAAAGGTCTTATGCATCATGGAATCCATATCAATTTGTCCCTGAAATGGGATATTCCTGCTGCGAAGTCAAGTTTCGAGCCGAGATCGAGGTCTGTAGATCAAGGCCCTGGTAACCGCTGTTGCCCGGCAATTGGCTGCGCATAGTCATATGAGCAATGTTTACTTGCGTGATCATGGCCGGGGTGGTGCCGGCGGGGAGAGTGCTCTGATTGGCGTTGATCACCCCATTGTTATTCACGTCGTAGGTGAATTTGAGGTAAACCACATTCTCCGCCACTGGCGCTGGAAGCTTGCCGTTCTGGATGCGCATCAGCCGGGGAGTTTTCGTGCCATCCGTCGAAAGGTCCAGATAGTAAGTAACGAAGAGCAGGCGAACCGCGGAGAGGGCGGTGGAACCGACATAAGTGTCCAGAATCCCGGTGCCGGTCTTAGTAACTGGCTGGTTGATATATCCGGGGTCCGGAGCAGCGCCGGATTCGTTGGCGAACGTAACCGTATAGCAGTTTCCCCCGGGAATCGTGTAGACCGTGGGCGGGGTGGTAGTCGACGCAGCTGGGGTGAAGCAACTGGCTGAGCTGGTTCCCCCGACTACGCCGGTGACCACGCCCAGGGCGCTGTTGCTTCCAAAAAGAACTACATCCCCGGCTTGTAGCCCTGCGGGATTCGTAGCTGACTCGACCAAAGAAGGTGGCTCGAGAACTCCCGGAGGCAGAACGCAGGTCGGAGGAAGTGGGGACGGCAGACCGAAGTTCACGGTTGTGCCTGAAGTCACATTCACGGTGTAACAGTTCAGCTCCAGATTCACGTCGGTCTCGACCAGCGAGATAATATCGGTCGGGCCGTTCGCCGCATCCACCTGGATCCCAAGGCTGGGGCCGGGAATGATGGAATATAAGAGCGGAGAGCCAGACGTGGTTGGAAAAGCTACGGAACTCGCGTTGACATAATTGCAACTGGTAGTGCTGCACGGATAAAAAGGATTCTTGACGGTATCGTGCAGCCCAACCGCGTTGTAGGACAGGCCTTGCTGGCCTAGCGCGCCAGCGCCCGCGAGGCTGATATCGCGTTGCAGCAGATTTGACGAAGCGCGGAAATCCTGTTGCATTTCCGACTTCTGGGAGGTAACCCAGGTGGCGTTCAAAGCCTGTCGAAACAAAGTCACCGCACTGCCGATCAGCAGAAGTCCGAGCGTGGCGGAGACCAGAAGCTCAAGCAACGAGAAACCGGACCTTGGATTGGAAGCGGGCCGCATGAATTCCTTTCTAGTGATATTCCGAAATGAACTCTTCGAGAACATAGTTTTTGTTTACGGAGGAGTTGGGGGCGGAGTAGTTGATCGTTATCGTGACCTGCGACAACGTCTGAATGGGGCTGCCGCTACTATCGGTCAGAGGAGTGATCGCAATGGTGCGAGTGAAATTTGCCAGAGAATCAATCACGTCGTCGGAGGTGCCGAGGATTCCGTCCGCACCCGGCTCATCGAGGCACTTCACGCCGCCGTTCGGGCAGTTGGCGCCGCTTGAAGTCTTGCAGGCGGAGGTGTCCCCCGCCACTCCCACAATTCCATAGGTGGGGCCGGCGCAGAGCAGAGATTGCGCGCCATTCGCGAAGATACCGCCAAAAGCGACGTTGTTAATTTGCGAGAAGCTTAGCTGCGAAGTATTGCGCGCCGTAAAAATGCTTTCCATGGCTTCGGAAGCCACTTGGCGGGCAATCATGTCCTCTTGAGCGGACTGGTTGGCGGCGATCGCCAGGCCGAAAACGCCCAGCAGACCTACCAACCCCACACCTAAGACCACCATCGAGATCATGACTTCAACCAGGCTGAAGCCCGATTCGTCGGGATGGCGCAGACGGCTGTTGCGGTAGATTTTCATTGTTGGCTCCAACTCCATCCCGAAGAACCCTGGTAAAGTCGCCAGCCGCGCAGCCGGCCGGTGTATCCCCACAAGGTAATGGCGCGACAAGTCATCAAACTGCCGGGACGCCCCAGGTAGACGACCCCGTTGTTGACATTTCCGTTGGCGTCTTCGGCGGTACCATCGGGGTAGAAGTAAACCGTGTTACCGCCTCCCACTCCGTTCGGCCCCCAATCAAAATCAAAAGCGTTGGCCGCGCTGCCGAAACCATCGGGAGTGGTCGGAGCCGCAGTAGGAGAAGTTGGCACGCCTGACTCCACATGGAACGTCACATCCGGAGGCAGGCTGACGCTCATCAACTGAGTGCCCGTAGTGGTGGTTTGAGTAACCGTGATGGTCCCTCCATTTGGGTTTGTACCGGTGGTGACGGCGGGACCAAACGTGACCACATAAATTCGCATGTCAGCGGCGGCAGCTTCGCGCGCCCTGCGTAATGTCGTCAAAGTCGTGTTATAGGCATCGGTTACATGTTGCCCCTGCACCATCGGCTCATACGTGATGACGGCCACCGCCGTCAGTATCAGCGAAACGCTGACGGCGCATATCATCTCCAGCAGTGAGAAGCCGCTTGCTCTTGTCGATGCCATATAGTTATCGGCCCGCAAACAATCCGCCTATCCTTCGCAGATGCACCCGTATCGACCACCACGAAACCTGAATTGATACTGGGGGCACCGCGAATTTATGTAAGGCTCGGGCAGTTCTCATCCTAGGGAGCGGGAGTACCCCCGTCAAAGCACTACGGTGTCACGCTGGAGCATTGGCCTTTTGTAATTGAGATGGTGACTGAGGTCACTTACTGACCGCAATGCAGTTAACAGAAATGTGGCAGCCTGACGCCGGAAGTGTGAATGACTCCGGTAACTTGTGAGGCGAACGGGGGTGATCTTAGGATGCATAGAAGCTATGAATCTCTCATCCTTGCTTATCTGCGCGGACGAAGCCCCGGTGGAGGTGCTCACACGCGTGCTCGAGGAACTTAGTATTCAGGTCGAATTGTGTGACGATGCCGCCCGCGGATTTCTCAGGCTGGCGCAAGACCGCTTTGATCTCGTGATACTGGACTGCGAGGTGCAGCCGGATGTACTCACGCTGCTGCAGCAGAGCAGCGCCTCGCGTCTGGATGACTCTACGCTCGGCGTGGCCATAGTGTCCGGCCAGGAAAGCATTCGAGAGCTCTTCTCGTTAGGGGTGAATTTTGTTCTGTACAAGCCAGTCACTTATGAGGGCGCGTTGAGCAGCTTGCGTGCCGCGCAAAACGCCTTGTTCCGGGATAAACGCCAGAAGGCTCGGGCTGCTGTTCATACCCATGCGGTCATCGACTATGCGGGGGTGGAGCAGGCGCGGGCCACTTTGGTGGATTTGGCGGAAGATGGTATGGCGGTAAATTTCGGCAAGAAAGTTCCGCCCAGCTGCAAGGTTTATTTTCAATTTCAATTACCGGGGCAAACCGCCAGTGTTCGGCTCTCTGGCCACGTGGTGTGGCAGGATTGGAATGGACGGGCGGGCATTCAATTTGTCGACGTGCCCCAGGCCTCTCGTCGTGTGTTGCGGGAGTGGCTGAAGATGAATCTGGCCGATGCCCCGCGCCAACAATTGGAATCCGAGATGGTGGAAGTGGAGCACTCTACTCGCGCCAACGCGGACGAGGGTTTGGTTCACTCCGGCGGAAAGAAGCAGGATTTAGGAAAGTCATCATTGACCAAGCAGGAGTCGAACGTCAGCGATCGGGACGCAGTTGCGCGACTACGCTCCGAACCCAGCAATCGCCGCGGCGAGACGCGTTACGCTTGCAGATTGGGGGCGGAAGTTTATCAGAAGGGCAGCACCGTGCGGAACTTCTGCCATTTAAGCGACCTTAGTGCCGGCGGATGCTATCTCGAAATGCCACTGGCGTTTGCCGCGGGCTCCCCGGTGGAGATTGTTGTCCGCACACACCAGATGAAATTAAAGTTGACCGGCGAAGTGAAATCCTCTCATCCCGGCTACGGCATGGGAGTATTGTTCCATTTGAATACGAGGGACGAACGCCAAGGCGTACAGCAGTTGATCGATTTCGTAGCCGCCGCAGCCGAAGCTTCCAACTAACTTTTTTCGCGCGATATTGTTCTTAATTCCACTCCCTTTTCTAACTCGGTCTCGCAAAACAGCGTATAAGAGAACATAGGCGGAATGGCGCGATTCGGCGTACGCCAGTCTACGCCTCCTGTTCATACGATACAGCTCCCACCTTATAGACCATTTGCCCTCAGGGCTTTATTGTGGATGAGTCTCCTTTCTAAATCTAAAGAAGAAAGTGGCAGCAGTGCCGCGCAGCGCCAGAAGCTATGAGAATCGCACAGGTGTCACCCCTTTATGAGAGCGTTCCTCCCGTCCTCTACGGAGGGACTGAGCGTGTTGTTTCGTGGCTTACCGAAGAACTGGTTCGGATGGGCCACGAGGTGACGCTATTTGCGAGCGGGGATTCTGTCACCACGGCGAGGTTGGTACCGATGTCGCCGAGAGCCTTGCGTCTTGATCCGCAATGTCAGGATGCAGTGGCGCACCACGTATTGATGATGGAGCAGGTCTTCAGCGAGGCCGCGAATTTCGATCTTATTCATAGCCATGTGGATTATCTTCATTTCTCTTTGAGTAGACGGACCAGCACTCCTTGTTTGAGCACCCTGCATGGACGTTTAGATATTCCTGATCTGGTTTCTCTTTATCGGACGTTCCGGGAGATGCCGCTGGTCTCGATTTCGGATGCGCAGCGAGAGCCTTTGTCCTGGGCCAACTGGCAGGGTACGGTCCATCACGGAATGCCGCGTCGGTCCTTAAAGATGGGCAAAGGCGGTGGCGGATATCTTGCGTTTCTGGGACGGATCTCTCCGGAGAAGGGAGTCGATGAAGCAATCGCAATTGCTCGCCGCGCTGGAATGCCCTTGAAAATCGCGGCCAAGGTCGATCCCTCCGATCAGGCGTACTTCGACAATCGAATCAAACCTTTGCTCCAGGGAGATCTGGTCGAATTTATTGGTGAGATTGGACATGATCAAAAAAACAAATTCCTCGGCGACGCTGCCGGTTTGCTGTTTCCGATCTGTTGGCCTGAACCCTTCGGGTTGGTCATGATTGAGGCATTGGCCTGTGGAACTCCAGTGATCGCATATCGACGCGGCTCGGTGCCGGAAGTATTGCGGAATGGAGTGACCGGCTTTATCGTCTCTGACGCTTCGTCCGCAGTGGAAGCGGTAACGCGCCTCCCGCAGATCGACCGCCAGGTTTGCCGCGACTATTTTGACCTTCACTTCTCCGATGAACGCATGGCCCTGGAGTATGTGGCCATCTACGAAAAACTGGTTCGAGCTGAGCCCTCGACACTCACGATGGACAACGGAGTTCTTAGTTGGACCGATCTTCTACCCAACAGTACTACATAGCGACATCACAGTCGCCAACCGATGATCGGGCGCGCGTCCTGAAATACGGCAGGAGCTTCTTTGTATTCGACCGCCTGGGCGACGTCCAAACTACTGGCATGGGCGAGCAGGGACTGTTTTTCGAAGACACCCGCCACCTGTCCGACCTGGTAGTCACGCTATGGGGGACGCGGCCGCTGTTGCTGAGTTCCACGGTGGACATGAGCAACTTTATGTTTACCGCGGATTTGGCAAATCTGGACGTATCTCGAGAAAACGAAGTCGTAATCCCGCGCGGTACGTTGCACGTTTTGCGCTCCCGTTTTCTTTGGCGAAACACCTGTTATGAAGAATTGGAGTTCATGAACCACGGTCTCACGGAGCTGTTTGTGCCTTTTCAAATCGCGTTTGATTCCGATTTCGCCGACATTTTCGAAGTGCGCGGCATGCATCGGCAACGCAGAGGCACACTTCGCCCTCCTGAATCCGCCGAGCAGTCTCTACTGCTTTCCTACGAAGGCCTTGATGGCATGGTCCGGCGCACGCGCATCGAATGGGATACACCTCCCGATAGTGCGGGCGAGCACAAACTCGCCTATGAAGTTTCCCTGCGCCCTAAGGAAAGAAAAACCTTCCGGCTTTCGATCTCCTGCGACTCTTCGGCTCATGGCCATTCCGTTGGCTATTCACGGGCCATTAGCGAAGCCCGGCGCGAACTGGAGTCAGAGGGTGAGGCTTTCCCTCGCTTGTACAGCTCAAACTCCCGTTTCAATGACTGGATCACCCGCTCCATTGCCGACGTGAAGATGATGATCGTAGGCAATCCCGAGCACCACTACCCGTATGCGGGTGTTCCCTGGTTTGGCACGGTTTTCGGCAGGGACGGGATCATTACTGCTTTGCAGACGTTGTGGTTGAACCCGGCAATGGCGAAGGGCGTGTTGGAGTGCCTGGCAGCGACGCAGTCTGACAGAGTCGACCCGGCAATCGAAGCCGAGCCCGGCAAGATCCTGCATGAAATGCGTTGCGGGGAGATGGCAGCGCTGGGCGAAGTCCCCTTCGGACGCTACTACGGAAGCGTGGATGCCACGCCGCTATTTATCGTTCTTGCCCGTGCCTATTACGAGCGCACCGCGGATTGCGCGTTCATCCGGCGTTTATGGCCGAACATACAGCGGGCGCTGCAGTGGATCGACACATTCGGCGATTGCGACGGAGATGGATTCGTCGAGTACCGCAGGCGCTCGCACCAGGGTTTAGTGCAACAAGGCTGGAAAGATTCGAACGATTCCATTTTTCACGCCGACGGAAAAATCGCAGAAGCTCCCATCGCTCTTTGCGAAGTGCAAGGATATGTGTACGCTGCGAAGCTCGCTGCCGCTTATTTGTGCAAATGTGCGGGCGAGGGTTCTCAGCAAGCGGCCGCACTCGAAGTGGAAGCCGAGAATCTGCGCGCTCGATTTGAAGAACAATTTTGGTGTGAAGATATTTCTACGTACGCCCTGGCGTTAGACCACCAGAAAAAGCCTTGCCGGGTACGTGCCTCGAATGCAGGACATTGCCTTTACGCGGGGATCGCCTCTCCGGAGCGAGCGAAGCGGGTCGCGGAAACGCTCCTTCAACCCAAGTCATTCAGCGGCTGGGGCGTGCGCACTGTGGCGGAAGGGGAAGCGCGCTACAATCCGCTCTCGTATCACAATGGATCGATCTGGCCACATGACAACTCGGTAATCGCCAGCGGATTGGCGAGGTATGGATACAAGGAACTAGCGGGTCAGATATTTATGAGCCTCCTGGACCTGAGCAGCATGGTCGATCTTCACCGACTGCCCGAACTGTTTTGCGGGGTCAATCGCCGTCCCGGCGAAGGTCCAACCCTTTATCCCGTAGCGTGTTCGCCGCAAGCCTGGGCCGCTGCGGCGCCGTTTCTGATATTACAGGCGTGTCTGGGCATTTCCATCGACGCCGAGCGTAAACGCATTCTGTTTGATGACCCCTATCTCCCGGAAGGAATCCCCACGCTCGCGATAAAGGACCTTCGCTGCGGAGGCGTCGCGGTCGACCTTTTCCTCGAACGCCGGAACGACTCGGTGCTGGTGCATAAAGGCAATATCGAGAGCGAAATTGAAATTCTAACGATTGTTTCCTAAAACTCCGCCCTCTCACTGCCGCTCTGGGAATCGCTTCTCAGCCACGCGGTTTCGCGAACAACAGAAAATACGGCACTTAAGGATTCGTGCCGCACCCCTAGGGCTTTCCTTGGATGGTGTGCTGAAAAGGAGAGGAGTAATCATACAGGTTAAGGAGATTTCGATATGAAACTAGGAAACAGATTTGCAGGACATCTCGCACTTGCTGCGGCAATCACGATCCTGCCGGTGGCGGCTCTAGCTCAGAATTCGATGGAAGGGCAATCCTCGCAGGGATCCATGGGGTCGCAGAATTCCATGAGCCCGGCGAACTCAGCAACAGGCCATCTCAGCATGAGCGACAAGAAGTTTGTATCCGCCGCTGCGGAAGGTGGGTTGGCGGAAGTTGATCTCGGAAAACTGGCAGAAGAAAAAGCCTCCAGCCCTCAAGTAAAACAATTCGCAGAGCGCATGGTGACCGACCATTCCAAAGCCAACGACCAGTTAAAGCAGGTTGCAAGCGAGGACGGAATTCAGCTGCCAGACAAGCTCAGCGCCGAATCCGAAATGACCAAGAATCAGCTGTCGCAACTGAGCGGGGCGCAGTTCGATGCGGCCTACATGCGCGACATGGTAAAGGATCACAAGAAAGATGTAGCCGCATTTCAACGGGAGAGTAATTCCGGAACGAATTCAGCAGTAAAGGAATTCGCTTCGCAAACGCTCCCCACGCTACAAAGCCACTTACAAGAAGCCGAGCAGGTCGCCCCCACAACTTCCTCTCAGGCTTCGCGATAAGAAAGCGTTCAAACGTAGCCTTCTGCGTAGGCGACTTTGTTACGATGTCAGTTGAGACGATCTAAGCTGGGCCTCCAAGTTAAAGGGGCCCAGTTTAGTTTTATACACTCACCGAAAATGTATGCCCCCACCCAAACGAAAAGTCACGCGCAGCAGTAGTGGTCTGAGAGCTGACCGCATTGCCGCAGGTTCAACCTCATCTCGCGATTTGGATCAAGGATTCCCTTCGATCCGATTGCCGATTCAGCCGCCTTACCCGCCCGCGGAAGCCAAATCCGTCGAAGAGATTCCCAGCGGCGCACACTGGCTCTACGAGCCCAAGTGGGATGGCTTCCGTTGCATCGCCTTTCGCAAAGGTAACAAAGTTTTGCTCCAATCGAAGGCTGGACAACCATTGCATCGTTATTTTCCGGAAGTTGTCAAAGCTCTCGGCGAACTGCCTGACTCGCAATTTGTTCTCGATGGAGAGATCGTCATCTATACGGAAAAGCGATTGTCGTTTGACAATCTTCTATTACGCATTCATCCGGCCGAATCGAGGATACGAAAGTTGTCGACGGAAACTCCTGCGACTTACATGTGTTTCGACATGCTGGTTGATGAGACGGGGCGCGCGCTGGATAAAATGCCACTCGCCGAAAGACGCGAGCATTTGCTCCGCTTTTTTCGGGGACTGTCTCACAATCACGACGTACGCCTATCTCCGGCCTCCACCGATAGAAGTCAAGCAACGCGCTGGATGCGGGACCTGGGAAAGCTTGGCTGGGACGGAATTGTTGCCAAGCGCCTCGACGAGCCTTATCGCTCCGGCGAGCGGGTGGGTATGGTAAAGATCAAACGAATCCGCACCGCCGATACAGTCGTGGGCGGATTTCGTTATGCCGAGAAGGGCGGAGGAATCGGCTCTTTGCTGCTTGGGCTCTATGATAAAGAGGGCCTGCTCGATCACGTGGGTTTTACTTCCAGTTTCACCGCCGACCAGAAGCAGGAACTCAAAAATATTGTCGAGCCCCTCATGCTCGATTTGAAAGATGCGAAGCGGAGCTTCACCGGCCATGCTCCGGGAGGCCCGAGCCGATGGAGCACGAAACGTTCCTCCGAATGGTTACCACTGAAGCCGCAACTTGTCGCAGAAGTCCGGTACGATCATTTCTCTGGCCGACGTTTCAGACATGGAACGAAATTTCTACGGTGGCGTCCTGAGAAGAGGCCGGAAGATTGTAAGTTCGATCAGATCGAGGCAGCCTCTTGATGCGGTTTAGACGGCAACCCCTTATTCAGCGCGGAACATCCAACGCTCATTATTAAGGGGGCAAAACCGAATGGCCGGTAAGAATACTGCAGTGTTTGGAATCTACCAGACCCAAGGGGATGTCGAGTACGCGGTTGATGCTTTGAAGGCGGAAGGATTTCGCAATACCGACGTCTCCGTTCTATTTCCTGAAAATAAAGGCACAAAGGATTTCGCGGTCGAGAAACATACCAAAGCGCCGGAAGGGACTGCCGCAGGCGCCACCACCGGTCTGGTGGTCGGTGGAGTATTGGGATGGCTGGCGGGAATTGGAGCGCTGGCGATTCCGGGAATCGGGCCACTCATCGCTGCGGGACCGATTGTGGGAGCCTTGACCGGCATCGGAGTGGGCGGAACCGTCGGTGGCATTGCTGGCGCGTTGATCGGGATGGGCATACCGGAATATGAAGCGAAGCGTTACGAAGGCAGGATTAAGGAAGGCGGAATCCTGCTCTCCGTTCACTGCGATAATTCCGACTGGATCGCGAAATCAAAAGCTATCCTTGAGCGAACCGGCGCGCAAGATATCGCCTCCGCAGGCGAAGCGGCGGCTGATTGGCAGAAGAGCGACAAGCCTTTGCCTCGCGCGAGCTAAGAACCGGCGCTCCATGGAGCTAGAGGGCGATTCGCGATCCCTAACGCACGGATAGGCTGTAAACCGTGACCGTATGGAAGCGTTCGCCCGGCTTCAACTCGGTTGTCGGGAAGGACGGCTGATTCGGCGAGTCGGGAAAATGCTGCGTCTCCAGGCATAGGGCAGTTCGCCTCTCATAAGCCTTTCCGCCCTTTCCTTTCACTGAACCGTCGAGAAAATTCCCGGTATAAAATTGAATTCCCGGCTGGTCCGTCCATACCTTCAAGACACGGCCACTGCTCGGGTCGTAAACCTCCGCCGCTTCGGCCAGTTTCCCTGCATTATCCAGAACCCAATTGTGATCGTAGCCGTGACCAAGCTGGAGTTCCTCGTTATCGTCGTTGATGCGCGCTCCTACAGCGGTCGGCTTACGAAAGTCGAAAGGCGTCCCTTCCACTGATTTAAACTCGCCCGTAGGAATGAGATTTGCATTCACGGGGGTGAAGCGCGAAGCATGGATAGTGACTTCGTCTTTCAGAATATCTCCCTCGCCCGCGAGGTTGAAATAGGAGTGATTCGTCAGGTTGATCACAGTATCTTTGTCGGTAGTAGCGGAATACTCGATGCGCAGATCGCCCTTGACCAGGGTGTACCGGACGGTTGTTTTCAGATTGCCCGGGAAACCGGTTTCGCCGTCCTTGCTCAAATAGCTTAATTCCACTCCATTCGCGATCGGCTTCCCGGTCCATACCACGTTGTTGAAGCCATGCGTGCCACTGTGCAGAGTGTTCTCGCCGTTATTTTGCGGTAGCGAATATTTGTGCCCATCGAGAACAAAACTTCCGTGCGCAATACGGTTTGCGTATCGACCGATGATCGCTGCGAAGTAGGCATTGTGTGGCCCGTTGAAGTTGCCTACGTAGCCCTCCAGATCATCGAAGCCGAGAACCACGTCACTCGATTTGCCGTCGCGGTCGGGGGATTTCAACGAGACGACTACGCCGCCATAGGTTGAAATTCGGGCTTCGTACGCGCCGTCGCTCAGGGTGTAAATCTCCACCGGAGTTCCGTCCGGCACCTTACCGAATGGTTGACTTGTCACCTTCGTCTTCGCCTCCATGGAATGGCTCGCCCCCGCAAATAGAGCGATCAGGATCATGCTCGCCCTCAGGATGTTCGTAGCTCTCATCAATGCTCCTTGCGTCGGCGCTGCTCGCGTCGAATCTATTCTACGGGAGCATCTTACTATTTTTGGCAAACTCGCTTCCCTTCCGGTATTTCGTCCGCCATTGGAACTCTAGAAGCGGCAGTCGCAACCCAGGAAATGCTCGAAGAGAATGCTCGCTGCAGAGGAACTGCGGAACTTCCGCGAGGAGCAAAACGGAATTTGTCTCGCGCTCAGTGTTGGCCGCGCGGGCCTTTGTAGCCAAATGTGCAGCCAAGCGGTTCCGAAGTCCCGAAGATTCGTTGAAAAGATGGTGAGCGCGGTAGGAATCGAACCTACAACCTACTGATTAAGAGTAGGCGAGTCTGATAGGGTCCCTCACGTCTTAGCATCTTTAAGAGTCAATAACTTACCGACAATCAAGCCCGCACGGAAGCAATCTAGTCCGGTATTGAAACGAAGCGAGTTAGCGCATATGGGATCGAAGCGCACGGCACACTTACGGCACACCTTAAGACTCACTTCTGATCGTCGCCAGATGGCCTCCCGCGCCGCAGCCAAAGCTGGGTAGGGAGCAATTGATACGAGATCGCCAGAGCCGCAACCCTAGAGGTCTGCGATTCGCACAATGCACCCTTCTTCTTGGGTAATCCCGTTACGGACGATGTCTCCGACTTTGAATTTCATGATCGGAAATTGAGTGGCCAAGGTTCCAGCGGAGCCGATGAGAAACGGCGCCGCGTCAGTGGTCGCCTGAGGGGCGGCGCAAATGACAATGCGTCATTTCAACATTGACCCTGGTAACGTATACGCCAGAACTATCAAGAAAACAGTGATAGGCATCACGCGGCACTGTGATTGTAATCACCAAGGAGGAATACAAGGGGGTAATGCACCGTAACAGGACTCCGCTGCGAGTGTGTTCGATTCGAAATGCAACATCGCTGACAACAACCTTGGTCGATGCGAGGATGATGCGATTGGCGTAGTTGATTATGCCTCCTTCCTCGGCGGAGGCGCATTCAAAACCAACCAGTAAAGCCCCAACTGCGAAGCCGCCGTCACGAATTGGTCGTAGTCCACGGGTTTGATCACGTAGCTGTTGGCGAAGTGCGTGTACGCTGTCAGCCGATCTTTGTCCTCGTTGGAAGAAGTCAGAACGACAACCGGGAGATGCCTGGTGCGTTCGTCGGCGCGAATTTCCTTGAGCACTTCCAGACCGCTGATTTTCGGCATGTTTATATCAAGTAGCGTTACTGCTGGCAGCTCACGGACATCCCTTCCCGCGTATTTGCCGCGGCCAAAGAGATAGTCGAGTGCGTCCTCCCCATCACGCGCCCGGACCAGCGGGTTCTTGACCTTTGCACGGGTTAAGGCCCGCAACGTCAGTTCAGCATCATCGTCGTTGTCCTCTACGAGCAAGATCGTTTGTTGTTCGACCATCATCGGATGTCTCCTAGGAGGAAATAGAAAGTCGCCCCCGCGCGGACTGCCGCCTCTGCCCAGATTCGCCCCCCGTGTCGGGCGATAACTCGCTGTGCGGTAGCCAGGCCAACGCCGGTGCCTTCAAACTCTGAATCGCTGTGTAACCGGCTAAACGGCGTGAAGAGTTTATTGACATACGCCATGTCGAACCCGACCCCGTTATCCCGAACGTAAAATACCGACGCGTGTTCCGTGTTGTCGTTGTTTTTGCCGAATGCGATCTGTGCCGTCGGCTCCTGCGCTGTGTACTTCCAGGCGTTCCCGAGCAGGTTCCCAAGGACAATCGTTACCAAACGCCTGTCGGCAGTGGCCGAGAGTCCTTCCGCAATATCAACCGCAACCTTGCGCGCTGGTTCACTGCTTTGGAGACCGGCGATTATGCCACGGGCAAGCTCCGTGAGATTTATCGCCTCTTTTTGAAGTGCGCCACGGCTCACGCGGGACAGGTCGAGAAGATCGTTGATGAGCGTGGACATTTTCTGTGCGGCTGTCCGCACTCGCTGCAGATAATGACAGGCGTGCTCGTCGAGTTTCCCGGAGTACTCGTCGAGGAGCGCCTTGCTAAAACCGTCGATAGCGCGGAGTGGAGTTCGCAGATCATGGGAGATCGAGTAACTAAAGGATTCCAGTTCCTTGTTGGATTGTTCGAGTTTGTTCGCCCATTCGAGGCGGGCCTGCGCGAGTGCCAGATGGGTTCGCACACGGGCCATAAGTTCCTGGGCGGAGAATGGCTTGGTCAAATAGTCATCTGCGCCGGCATTCAACCCCTCGACAGCCGACTCTTCGCCCGCTCGCGCCGACAAGAGAATCACGGGGATGTTCTGAGTTGTCGGGTCCGCTCTGAGTTCACGCAATAGACCAAAACCATCCAATCCCGGCATCATGATGTCGGTCAGAACAAGACTTGGAGATTTTCCTCGAGCCGCGGCTAAAGCAGCCAACCCGTCTGGAACCGCCAGCACCTCGTAATGCTCGGCCAGCAAGCGCCGAACGTAGTCCCTCATGTCGGCGTTGTCATCGGCCAAGAGGATTCGAGGGCGAACTGGCCCAAGTGCAGTTGCGGCGGGGGACGCGGATACGATGCTCGTCTGCGCATCGGGTGAGAACATCACGTTCGACTCAACATCGTTGGGTAACCAGTGCAGGGCCTCCTCAACATAAGCAGTCGCTCGGGTTGCAGTCGAAACCAGGTCACGGGCTTTGCCCACACGGTCGGGCGGCAGGTGAGCTGTCCCGGCCTTAATCGTGACCGTAAACGTGCTCCCTTTTCCCTCGTCGCTTTGGATATCAATTGTTCCGCCGTGCAGAGAAACTAATTCCCTCACCAGAGCAAGGCCGATTCCCGTCCCCTCGTGGGTACGCGATTTTGCGCCTTTTACGCGGTGGAAACGTTCGAACAGACGCGGCAGCTCCGTTGCGGGGATGCCGACTCCAGTGTCGGCCACTGCGAGCTTAACGTGGTCATCGCACCAGACAAGGGTGACCGTGATCTTGCCCTCGAAAGTATGTTTGAAGGCATTGGAGAGAAGGTTGAGCACAATCTTTTCCCACATCTCCCGGTCCACATAGACCGGCTCAGGCAGGGGCGGGCAGTTCACGATTAGCTTCAGGCCACCCTTCTCAACCGCGGAGCGGAACACGCTGGCCAGTTCCGTGGTGTAAGCCGCCAGATCCGTGGGTTCGTAACTGGCCTGCGTGCGGCCCGCCTCAATGCGGGAGAAGTCGAGCAGAGTGTTTACCAGCTTCAGGAGCCGCAAGCTGTTGCGATGCGCCGTCTCCAGCCTTTCATGGCGAGCCGGAGGCAGCGGATTGTCATGCTCGGCTAGTTCGTCTTCGAGCGGCCCCAGCATCAGGGTCAGCGGTGTGCGAAATTCGTGGCTGACGTTGGAGAAGAACGCGGTCTTCGCTCGATCGATCTCCGCCAGGGCCGCGGCACGCTTGCGCTCCTCCTCGTAGGCGCGCGCATTGGCCAATTCGGTGGTGACTGCCGCTGCCAACAAGTCGTAAAAGGCGCGGTAGGTTTCACCCAATTCCAATCGGGGGCTAACACCAGCCACGAGGACGCCAACTGGTCGCTTGCAGCCGGGAGGCGTGAGAGGGAGTGCGAGAGCTTCTTTCTGCGATTCAGGATATTCGCCACACGAGAAATGACCGAATCGCGCCTCCAGATCGCTTACGTGTTGTGCGTGGCCTGACCTCGCTGCATCAGCCAGAGGCCAACTCGATTTCTCATCGTTAACCAGGGACACAAGCGCGGGGCTGGCAGTGCTTGCGTCGGGCACACCTGTGCTGGCAATCAATCGAGCTACTTCGCTCTCGTCCCCGAACAAGTAAAAGAGGACAAAGGGCAGATCCAGCCGGTAGTCCGATAGCGTCTGCGCGGCCAGCGTGCACACCTCTTCCGGCGTTAGTGCCGCGCCGGCACGCGTCGCTAAATCGCGCAGAGCGCGGGTGCGTCTCTCGCTTAACATTCGACTGGTCGTTTCAGTCACTGGATGAAACAAACCGGCGACACCCGTCTCATCGCGGATGGGACTAAACGAAAATGTAAAAAATGTTTCCTCTAAATATCCATTGCGATCGAGGAAGAGTCGCTGATTTTCGAGAAACGAGGTCTGCCCTGCCAGAGCGCTCGCGAACGCTTCGCCGATGACGGGCCACGCCGAAGCCCAGCACTCGCTGAAGTCCTGGCCCATCGCTCGAGGATGCTTTTCGCCGCAGATCGGCCAGTAGCCATCGTTATAGATTTGTACATGCTTGGGCCCCCAGGCCAGCGAGATGGGAAACTTCGAGGAGAGGCACAGGCTGACAGTCGTGCGCAGGCTCTGGGGCCATGAATCGATGGGGCCCAGCGGGGTCTTGGCCCAGTCCATCGACTGGATCAGTTCGCCCATTTTCCCGCCGCCGACTAGCCAGTCTTGTGGCTGGCTCTGTTCTCGTCGCGAACTTACGCCAACACCCGATTGTGCGACAGACATACGTCGTCCTTGGGCCTCTAGATTTCAGATCGACGGGCCAACATCATTACTTAAGTTGCGTCACATCGCGAACTATGACGAAAGTGTTTCGCGCCATATCACATCCCGTCCGTTGGAGTCTTCTTCTGGCTCAGAAGATATGGAATGACGGCATGCCGGTTCTTGTATCCAGGGCCTTGTGGTTGATCCAAGCGCAGCTCGTTTTTATCGCGACTTTGTCTTTGAGGATTAGGAGCTGCGCTCGCAGGTGGAGGCTGGTTGATTGCTAACCAGTACAAGACCGCAGTTTTCACTGTGTACCGGAATTTGTCGAAATCCATCGGTTTCTGGATGTAGCTATTCGCGCGAAGTTCGTAACTGCGGACCAAGTCACACTCTTCGTTAGAAGAACTTAAGATAACCACAGGAATGAACCGGGTTCGGTGGTCGCGCCTGAGCTATTCAAGAACCTGAATTCCATTCACTTTGGGCAATTTCAAATCGAGAAGCACGACCTTGGGTGGCTGATCGAAGCTGCGTTCGGCGAAGGTTCCCCGGCAGAGCAGAAAGTCGAGAGCCTCCTCACCGTCCCGCGCGATATGGATACTGACCGCAGGCTCCTCGCGCCTCAAGACGTGGGAGGTAAGTTCTACGTCTTCCCGGCTGTCGTCCACTAACAAGACATCGGTCTGAGTAGCATTCATGATCAGGCTCCTGCCTTAGCCGCATCGCTTCGTGACCCAGTGACTTCGTTGCCGCCGAGTGTGAAATAAAAAGTTGCGCCCCGGTCGAGCTCAGCTTCCGCCCAAATTCGGCCACCATGTTTTTGCACGATACGATGGACCGTGGCCAATCCCACACCCGTGCCTTCAAAGTCTTCGTCACGGTGAAGGCGCTGGAAGACTCCGAACAATTTATCGGCATAATGCATGTTGAAGCCAACGCCGTTGTCCCGCACGAAGATCACCTGTTGGCCGTTGTCCTGAGTGTGTCCAATCTCAATGATCGCGTGTGGCCGCGGGCGGGAGTACTTGATCGCATTGGAAAGCAGATTCTGAAACACCTGCCGGACCAAAACCGGGTCGCATTCCAGGGAAGGAAGACTACCGATTTTCCATTGCACGTCGCGCCCTGCAGTTTCCGCTGCCAGTAAGGAGATGATTTCTTCCACGACTGAGTTCAAAGCTGTGAGTTCCACACGCAATGATCGTTGTCCAGTTCGAGCCAGATTCAGCAGTTCATTGACTAAGAGGTTCATGCGCTGTATGCCCTCCTGAATACGCTGCACATAGTGCAGAGCCTGAGGATCGAGGGTTGCGCTGAATTCCTCCATGAATGCACCGGCGAATCCCAGGACGCGGCGCAGGGGAGCACGCAGATCGTGGGAAACGGAGTAGCTAAAAGACTCCAGTTCGTGGTTCGCGGTTTCCAGTTGGGCGGTACGTTGCGCTATGCGTTCTTCGAGGCTTTCATTGAGTTTGCGGATTTCCAGTTCGGCTTCCTTCTGCTGCGTGATATCGCGGAACGCGACCACTCCACCACGCAGCGTGCCATTCTTATCTCTCAAAGGGGCACCATTGGATTCAATCCAGACCCCACGTTCGAGTTCTGGATTTCGAATGAAAATCTCGGCGCTACATACCTCTCCGCGGATGGCGCGCACCAGGGGATTCTGGTCCGTGGGAAACGGCGTGATCGTGTCCGGCAAATAGGTGCCGTAATATGAGCCCCACTCCTCGGGCGGCACGTTCGCCCCACCCAGGCCGACGATTCTTGCCGCCGCCGGATTCCAGATGACGAATTTCCCCTGCTCGTCAGCCACGACTAGCCCCTCCTCCATGCTGTCCAGGACGGATTGAAGCATTAGCTTCTGGCTCTCCAAGGCTTGTTGCGAGCGGACTAATTCCTCCGTTTGCCGGGTTAGCTCCTCCGTCTGGCCGGCCAGCTTTTCCTCGGTGGCTTTGCGTTCGCTGATATCCGTGTTGGTCCCAAACCAACGGACGATACGGCCGTCCGGGTCCCGTACTGGCATTACGCGGGTAAGGAACATGTGGAAGAGCCCGTCCGCGCCCCGCAAAGGAAATTCCATATCGAAGGGTTCTCCCGTGGCGATAGAACCCTTCCACTTTTCCAATACCTTGGGAAGCATGGCAGGATCGTGCACGGTCTCCCACGCCCAACCCTCCATTTGCTCAAACGTCGTGCCGGTGTAGTCATACCAGCGCTGGTTGTACCAGAAGATATGACCATCGGCCTCGGCCATCCAGGCCAATTGCGGAATGCCGTTGGCCAACGCTTGGAAACGTTGCTCACTATCCCGTAGCGCCTCCTCCGCCCGCTTGCGCTCCGTGATGTCCTGCACGATGCCGAACATTCGGGTTGCTTTGCCCGAGTAATCCCGGATCTGGTCGCCACACGCCCATATCCAGCGAATTTCCCCGTTCGGCCAGACGACTCTGCATTCAAACTCCGACTTTTTCGCTTGGCTCACGTTAGTCTGAAATCTCTCCCGGACTCGTTCCCGATCGTCGGGGTGGACGTGGCGAAGGAAAATATCGAAACTCCATTCCTTGAGCGGCGAGGAGTACCCAAAAATCTGGTCGTGCAGCGAAGAGCGAGTGGCTTCCAGCGTAGCTAGGTCGAGATCCCAATCGCCAACGCCTGCCGTCTTTAGCGCATACTCCCTTCTCGTGTCACTCTGGCGCAGGGCCTCTTGCGCACGTTTGCGCTCAGTGATGTCGCGCGCAATCTTGGAAGCGCCAACGACCTCGCCATCGGCGCCTCGAATCGGCGAAATGGTCACGGAAACGTCAATTGCCTTGCCATCCTTTCGCATTCGGATGGTCTCGAAGTGTTGAACGCTCTCACCCCGGCTGATCCGTGCCAGAATGTCGATCTCTTCATTGGCACGCTCGTCCGGAATGATCATCCACATCTTCTTACCCACGGCCTCGGATGACGGGTAGCCGAACACTTTTTCGGCACCATGATTCCAGGCGGTAATGGTTCCATCCAAGGTCTTGCTGATGATGGCGTCCTCGGAGGACTCGACGATGGCGGCGAGGCGTTCGCGCATCGCTTCCGCCTGCGTACGCTCGGTGACGTCCCGCAATATCACGGTGAAGAGCCTCTTGGCGCCCGTGACGACTTGCGAGATGGAAGCTTCAATTGGAAACTCCTGACCATCCGCACGCACCGCCCATAGCACACTCTTCGGCCCCATAGCCCGATTGGTAACGCCGGTCTTACCAAACCTGCGAACATGGTCGGCATGCGCGCCGTGGAAACGTTGAGGAATGAAACGTGTGATGCTTTGTCCTAACGCCTCCGCTGCCGGACAGAGAAAAACTCTCTCGGCGGCGCTATTGAAGAGCACGATCCGCTGCTCTTCGTCGACGGTAATGATTGAGTCCATGGCTGACTGGATGACGCCGGCGAGACGGCCCTCACTTTCGCCTAAAGCCACGGTGCGCTCTTCCACGCGCCGTTCCAAGTCCGCGTTTAAAGAAATCACTCGGGCGCCAGCTCTGGCGCTGATACCGATCTCGCGGCTGACGGTGGTCCCGGCCACAAAGAGGAAGATCACACCCGCCAGAGACCCCAAACCGATTAGGGACAGGTTGAAATGTTGCGCGGCACGCACGCGCCCGGTACGCTGCGCCAGCAGGCGTTTTTCCTCGTCCTCCATTTCCGCGATCGTAGCGCGCACCGCATCCATAAGCGGTTTGCCGCGTTCGAACTGAGACGGCGAAGGGAGCGCTCCTGTGTTCTGCCGTGAGGTCACGATGTCCGTCGACGCTGCTATTCTGGCGTTCGCTTCAGCTTCGAGTATGTCCAATCGTTGCGTCTGGACTGTGTTGTCTGCCACCAGCAGGCGCAGCCTATGAAGATCCTGGCCAATTGCAGATTTGCCCGTCTCATAAGGCTCCAGGAATGATGCATGTCCAGTCAGCGCGAAACCTCGCCCGCCAGTTTCCACATCGACGAGATGTCTGAGTGTCGCTTCCAAAACGGTTGAAACTTCGTGGGTGTGCGCGACCCAATCGGCCTCGTTGCTCGCTTGTTGTGCCATCCGCCAGGAAAAGAAGCTGAGGAGACAGGTCAGAAGTATGGCGAAGGCAAAGCCCACTCTTACTTTTGTGAGTATCTTTGCCTCGGCTAGCGCTGCCTCGGTGGTCGAGGCGAATGCACTCAAGGGCTTGGCAAGGGGGGCCTCGGACGGGTCGTTCACGCAGCGTAGTCCTTGGGGAGTAAGGCCGTGAGCGAGCATTCACTGCTGGGTTTACCGTCGGGCTCGACCTTCGACTGGCTGTGTCCCGAGTGCCAATCAGACTCAAGATTCACGGCCTGCCAATTGATCATTCTGGAGAAGACGACCAGACAGACTGGGGGAACGAGTGTCAGTTTCGCTCTACCTCGACGGAAGGTCGCATCGGCTTTCACAGGCCGCTGAATTATCCAGCGCTGCCTTTCTGAGAGCGTGTTCAGCATAAGAGGGTTCAATGCCGCATGCACGCGCGGCCAGTTGATTGGAGTATCGGCAATGACGCATCAACCTTTAAGACAGAGGCTTGCGCATTGGTTGCCGTAGTGCATGGCAGGGAGTGCGAATCGTTGAAGCTGGCTCAGAGGTCCCGCATTCCCAGGTTGACATAACGTTCATAATAATGTACATTAAATGTTTTAGCGACCATTATCGTGGACATTAAACATGAGGACCAGTCGATCATCCGTCGTAATGCCGCTCCCGGTCGGGCGTGCTCTGCGCAAGCTCGGCCACGATATCCGTGACGCCCGGCGGCGGCGGCGCATCCCGGCGGCCATCGCGGCGCAGCGTGCTTCGATCAGCCGCACGACCCTCGTCAAGATTGAAAAGGGCGATCCCGGCGTCGCGATTGGGATATATGCCACGGTCCTTTTTGTGCTGGGTATGGCGGACCGGCTGGGCGATCTCGCCGCGCCAAAGAACGATCCCGTGGGCCTACGGCTCGAAGAAGAAAACCTGCCTCAACGCATTCGCGTGGCGCGCAAACCGAAACGCAGGAAAGACCAGTGATGGACAGAGAGGCTCTCGTATACGTGGATCTCGACGGCGTCCCGCACCTGATGGGGCGTCTCTGGGCCCGTACGCGCAAGAACAAGGAAAGCGCCACTTTCGAATACGACAAGACATGGCTGGAAAATCCCGCGCGATTCTCTCTGGAGCCAGCCCTGCAGGTTGGTCCCGGTCCGTTTCACACGCCTGCAGACACGCCCATGTTCGGCGCCATCGGCGACTCTGCGCCCGACCGTTGGGGGCGAGCGCTCATGCGCCGCATGGAACGCAGGCGCGCGGAGCGCGAGGGCGGGGCGCCGCGCACGCTCCAGGAAATCGACTTCCTACTGCTGGTGGACGACGAGGCCCGTCAGGGCGCGCTGCGCTTTGCGGAAAAAGAAGGCGGACCCTTCCTGCGCGAGGAGGGCATCAAGCGCATCCCCCCGCTGATCGAGCTCCCGAAACTGCTCTCCGCGGCCGAACACGTGATGGAAGAGAAAGACACGGAGGAGGAATTGCGACTACTGTTCGCGCCCGGCTCCTCTCTTGGCGGCGCGAGGCCCAAGGCCTCCGTCAGGGAAAAGGACGGCAGTCTCGCCATCGCGAAATTCCCTCGCAAGGACGATGAAATCAACACTGTGGTCTGGGAAGCGGTCGCACTGTCCCTCGCGAAGAAATCTGGTATTCCCGTCCCCCAATCCCGTGTCGAAAACATCGCTGGCAAGTCTGTACTACTCCTGCGACGCTTCGACCGCGACGGCGAACGGCGTATCCCGTTCCTCTCCGCGATGAGCATGCTCGGATCGAAAGACAGAGAAACCCGAAGCTATCTGGAAATTGTTGACGCGCTGCGCCAGCACGGTGCTGCGCCGCGAGCCGACATGGAGGCGCTGTGGCGGCGGCTGGTTTTCAACATACTGATCTCCAACACCGACGACCACCTGCGCAATCACGGCTTTCTGTACGAAAGCCAGGCGGGCTGGCGCCTGTCACCCGCTTACGACCTCAACCCGGTGCCGACCGACATCAAGCCCCGCATTCTCAGCACCGCGATCAACGAAGACGACAACACTGCCTCGCTTGCGCTGGCAGTGGAGGTGGCGGGGTATTTCGATCTGGACGACGGCAAAGCGCGCAACATAGCAAAACAGGTCGGCAAGGCCGTCTCTAAGTGGCGCGTCGAAGCCGCACGGCATGGTCTCGCCAAAGGCGAAATCGACCGCATGGCGTCGGCATTTGAGCATGATGATCTGCGCGCGGCGCAGCATCGGGGCTAAACTCCCACCTCGACTGGTAGACCCGCTTCATCAAAATCCTTGCATTCAAAACCGCCAAGGTTGCTGGGATATCCGAGTTGATTTGAAATGATCCGGGTCCGGCCGATCGTCTGATCGTCGCATTCATGTGTATGGCCATACACCCAGAGGGCCGGCTGGTGGGTCTCAATGATCTCCACCATGTCTAATGAATTGAACGCCGGAGTGAGAGGGCCGCCCTTGTATTTGGAATTGGGATTGATGACCGGTGCATTATGGCTGACAACCACGCGCAGCAGGCGCACGTTTAGGCGTCAGTCCGATTCTCAACTGATCCTTTTCTTCTGAGGGTCCGCGGTGAAAGGACGGCAGTGTGTGGTAAGTTGCTGAAACTAAGCGACACGGATGGCTACCTGTAGCGGTTTCAGTAGGGGATAGTAACAGTTCGTGGATCATAAATGGAGCAAGATTCGATCTTTGAAAACAGCGAATAGGGCATGCAGGGCGGTGAGAGAGTGTCGTGAATGGCAGGGGGATTGGCTCATTGAAGCGTCACGGCGGGGTGATGAGCTTTGGAAATTCCGGAGCTATGCTTATCGAGATACCTTTCTGTTCTGTGCGTGCAAATTTAAAAATGAGCATTTCCCCATCGTATGATCTCGGGTGCTATACCGCGCTCGTCTGTTCCTTCCTGAGGAATAGGTCGCGAGATATCCAACCTTTTCATCATGGCGAGTAGTGTGGTTCTCTTCAATCCTAGTTTGGCTGCGGCGCCGTGCGGTCCACCCACTACCCATCGGGCCTGCTCAAGGGTTTCCAGGACCAAAGCGCGATCCGAAGCTCCCAAGGTCTTCGATGAGTAAAAATTTCGAGTGTGATACAAGCCAGGGATCACGCGCTCTATTTGGCTCTTGCGAAGTGGATTTTGGAGCACACAATCCCGCGAAAGGATAACGGCGCGTTCAACCAAATTCTGCAACTCGCGGATGTTGCCAGGCCAGTCGTACGACTGGAAGGCAGCCATGGTTTCCGGAGGGATGTTATCGACTTGCTTCCCCATGCGGCGGTTAAAAAGCTTCACGAAATGCGTGACAAGAGCAGGAATGTCTTCCCGGCGCTCTCGGAGCGCGGGCATCAGAACGGGGAACACATTCAGACGATAATACAGGTCATTGCGAAATTGCCCGCGAGCGACCATCTTGACCAGACTCCGATTGCTGGCCGCGACCAGCCGAACATCCACTTTGTGCGTGAAACCGCTTCCTAAACGCTCGAATTCCTGCTCCTGCAACACACGCAACAACTTCGGCTGCAGCGCCGGAGGGATGTCGCCCACTTCGTCGAGAAACAGCGTTCCTTTATCGGCCATCTCGAAGCGCCCGATCTTTTGCGCGATGGCTCCGGTAAAGGCACCCTTCTCGTGACCGAACAGTTCGCTTTCCAAAAGATCCAACGGAATGGCCGCACAATTGAGCTTTATGAATGCGCGCCCGACGCGCTGACTGGCGTTGTGAATGGCATGCGCAACGAGTTCCTTTCCCGTGCCGGTTTCCCCCTCGATAAGGACAGTCGAATCTGTGGAAGCCACCTGCTCTACTTGTTCGAGAACGGATTCTAGAGCGGCGCTCTTGCCGATGATCCGCTCGAATCTTCGATCAGGTCGCTCTCCCTCGGGGTACGTGACGGCTGCATACTCTGGCATTGGAAATCTCCCTGCCACTGGACCGAATTGTTTAGTGGTTTACTCACAAATCAAGTGCGGCACGGACCGTTTTGATCATCAATCGATGATCGTACGGTTTCGCCAGGAACTCGACCGCACCCTCTCTCATCGCTTGAATCCGCATCCTGGCGTCTCCGAAAGCAGTGATGAAGATGATCGGGATATCGCACTCCTCTTCTTTCAACCTGGCCTGCAAGTGCAGACCCGACATCTTCGGCATGAGGATGTCAGTTATCAGACATGCGACTTGGGGTTGCAAACCGGATTCGAGGAATTCTTCCGCAGATCCGAAGCATCGAGCCACGAGCCCAGCCGACTCCATTAAGTCCCGTAGCGAATCACAAATCGATTCATCGTCATCGATGATGGCGACCAACTTGGACGTTTGGCCCCTTGGCATGGCGCAAACCCATATAGTGTGGATCAATCACAGCGATACACGCCTGTTTACTTGAAGGGAGGGACGGCTGTAAATGGAACCGTGGTCATTTTGCGGTAAAATGGGAGTCAATCTGGTAAGGTATTGATTCTTCGGCAGATGCGGTGAAGGAATTTGGTGCTATTCTCAGCTTGATTCCGACAATTTCGAGTAGCATTTGATATACGTTCTTACTCTATATTCTGCGTTCGGTTGCCATGTCTTCCCTTTCCTCAGGCCGCATCCTGTTCGGAACCTTTGAGCTCGACCTCAGCACTGGCGAACTACTATCCATTGAGGCGCCCCATCCTAACAATAAGATCATCCTCAGAGAACAGGTGTTTCAGGTCCTGCGGATGCTCTTGGAACGCGAGGGCAAGATTGTTACCCGCGAGGAAATCAAGGGAAGGCTGTGGCCGAACGATACAGTTGTGGGTTTCGACCACAGCATCAACGCGGCGATCAATACGCTTCGGCGTGCCTTAGGGGATTCCGCCGACGACCCTCGTTACATCGAGACCTTGGCCCGGCGTGGCTATCGTTTGATACCCGCCCTCGAATCTCGGAAGTTAACCGCCCTCGGGAAGAACCCAGAGCAGCGTGAGCCTTCTGCCACCGAAATGAGCGAGAACACCGCGCGAGTTGAGCGGCAGATGAAGCCTCACTCGTGGAAGGCGGCGGTCGCGCTCGCATCTGTTGTCATCTTGGCGGGCGCGGGCTATATCTCCTGGCGGCACTTTCGCACTCCGGGACCACCAATACCCAGCAAGATCATGCTCGCCGTACTGCCGTTTGAGAATCTCACTGGCGATCCCAACAAGGAATATCTTGCCGACGGCCTGACCGAGGAGACGATTTCACAGTTGGGCCAGCTCAACCCGGGACAGTTGGGCGTCATCGCGCGAACGTCCGTCATGGGATACAAACACAAGGACGAACGCCTGGATCAGATTGGACGCGATCTTTCCGTGCAGTATGTGCTGGAGAACAGCCTTCGCGAGAGCGGAGACCACATCCGCCTCACCACTCAGCTGATTCAGGTGAAGGACCAAAGTCATTTGTGGTCCCACGATTACGACTATGCGGCGAAAGACATTCTTAATGTGGAAGACGATGTAGCCAGGGCGGTTGCCCGCGAAATCCGACTACGTCTGACATCGCAACAGCAAGCAGAGTTGGCCCAGTCGGACCCGGTTAATTCGGAAGCCTTTGATGCCTACTTGCAGGGGCACTACTACTTTGAACGGGATAGCAAGAAAGATACGGAGATGGCTGCAAAATATTTCGAACGGGCGACTCAGCTTGACCCCTCCTATGCGCTGGCTTGGGCCGGGTTGTCTCGGGTACGACTCTGGCAGGCCAACATAGGTCTCCTGCCCGCTGAGGAGGGTCACCGGCTTGCGCGAGAAGCCGTGGAGCGAGCCTTAGCACTGAACCCGAACCTGGCACAGGCCCACGCTCAAATGGCACGAATCAAAGAGCAAGTCGATTTCGACTGGGTTGGAGCGGATGCTTCCTGCCAGCGGGCGGTCGCTCTCGATCCCGGAAATCCCGAGGTTGTAGGGACGGCGGCTCTTCCGGCAGCCATTCTCGGCCGCTTCGACGAAGCTCTTCAATTGCGTCGCCGAGCTGTTGATTTGGATCCGCTCAATGCAGACAGTTGGGAGCTTCTTGCAGAGACCGAGTTTTCCATGGGCTACCTAGACGAAGCCGCAGCGGATTCCAAGAAGGCGCTCGAACTGAACCCCGATGTTGTGGCCTCCCGCAGTGTGTTGAGCGAAATCTATGTGATGCAGGGGCGGCCTCAGGATGCTTTGCCGGAAATCGTGCTCGTACGCTATGACACCGCGCGTGCGTTTCTGTATGCGATTGCGTACCATGCGCTGGGTCGGAAAAAGGAGTCGGATGCCGCATTGAGTGAGTTAATTACGAAATACCATGCAAGCATGGCGTACCCGATCGCCCAGGTTTACGCTTTCCGGAACCAGTCCAACGAAGCGTTCGAGTGGCTGGACCGGGCTCATGCGCAGCGCGACACCGGTCTGATCCGAACGAAAGTGGATCCCCTACTGAAGAACTTGCACGGCGATCCGCGATTGGCCGCGTTCTTGAAGAAGCTGAACCTGCCGAACTGAATAGCATACGTTGCACGCTCTTGCTGACCCTCCCTATCAGAACCCTGTACCGTTGTACGATCCGGCCCCTGGAACCTATAACCAGCCCACAATGCCCAGTAGTTGAGGTTGCGGGCTGGCTGACTCTCCTTTACGAATTTTCCCGCGTAAAACATTCCGTAGTCGGCCTGAAACCAGAGGTGACGGGTTGCTTGCCAGCGCACCTCAGTGCCTGGACGATTTCCGACAAAACGCGCGTCACTCTTCCCAGCGGGAATAATCAGAAATCCGGGGACGGCATACACTCCGTCGCGCCAGCTCTCGCGCCACTGAAATATCCAATCAAACGACGCGGTCGGTGGGGTTGAACGTGCCAAGACTATTCGTCCTGCGATCGTCGCCACCGGAATGAAAAGAGGTTCAACCGAGGCCCTGCGCGGCTTTCACATTCATCATTGGATGAAATTCATCCGGCTTGTCAACTGGCGCTTGAGCAGTTTTGCGTCAGCTTACAGCGCGTTCCTGGTGTGTCCAGAAACGCTCGCGCAGAGTCTTCTTGAGCACCTTGCCGGAACTGCTCTTGGGCAGATCCGTATCAGAAAACTCAATACGTCTGGGAACTTTATAGCTCGCAAGGCTGCGCCTGCAAAAAGCAACTAGATCGTCGGCGGTAAGAGTCGCATCTGGCTTCAAAACTACGCACGCCATCACAAGCTCGCCCCATTGTGAATCGGGTACGCCGAAGACGGCTGCTTCACGAACGGCGGGATGCCCATAGATAACCGCTTCCACCTCTCCGGAATAGACGTTCTCACCACCAGTAACAATCATGTCCTTTAGCCGGTCGAGGATGTAAAAGTATCCCGCAGTGTCCTGCTGCCCAATATCCCCCGTACGAAAGAATCCGTCGCGAAACGCTTTAGCGGTTTCTTCCAGATTGTTCCAATAACCGCGCATGACGTTGGCGCCTCGCACGATTAGTTCGCCGGCCTGTCCCGGATCGTCTTGTCTCCCCGACGTGTCCGTTACGTGAAGATCGACACCGGGGCAGGGGCGCCCGCAGGACGTGAGTTTGTCTTCAGTGTGTTCATGGTCCTGTAAGCCGGTGAGGAAACCTGTTTCACTCAATCCGTACACTTGAATCAATTTGACATTCGGCAGGAGTTTCCGCGTCCGATGGACAAGTTCCGGAGCCACGGGTGATCCGCCATACGCCAGCACTTGCAGGCTGCTCAAGTCATATTTTCTTGCGTCCGGAAACTGTGTAATCAAATTGATCATCGTGGGCACGAGCACGGTGTGAGTCACACGTTCTCGTTCGACCGTCTCGCAGAAAGTCTGTGGGCTAAATTTCGGGATCGTGATTTGGCTGGCGCCGAATGCCGGTGCTGCAAACATGCTGGGAAAGTCTGCGATGTGAAAGATCGGCGCAGCGTGCAGGTAGACCCCGGCTTCGGTGTAGCGCATCCAGTAGTTGAAGTGTGGATGTCAGCAAGAACATTCGCATGCGTCACCATGACGCCTTTCGGCTGCCCCGTCGTGCCGCTCGTGTAGATAAGCCCCAAGACAGCCTCAGGGTCGTAAAAGACGTTGGGAATAGGGTCGCTGCTGACCGGAAGGGGTTCCTGGTCGATTACGTATTGCCAGCTCAACTGCACTTCAGGAACAGCGAGGGAGGAATGGCGCACGATCCCATGTGGACGTGCATCTTCGAGCACCCGGTCGATCTCAGTGGTCGACAGGCGGGTGTTCAGCGGAACGGCGATCACGCCGAGCACGCTGCACGCATATGCAAGTTCAATGTAGTCGGGGCCGTTCGGTAGCAATAATGCCAGGCGGACTCCCACGCCAAAACCTTGGCTTGTGAGTGTCGCTGCGATGCCTTCAACGCGAGTGTGGAGTTCGCGGAAGGTTAATAATCGACCGTCACGAGCAAGCGCGGCTCGGCCGGGATAGAATCGCAATGCCCGGCCGAGAGAGTGAACGTAGATCATCTTCTGTTCTCATTTCTGCTCCGCGCTTTCTGCGTTTGCTTTCTGTTCTCCTCGCATCACCCGGGCGGAAACAGGCCTAATCGGCCGCAGCGTCTGCCCCGGCGGATACGGTTTTCTCCTCTTTCGAACGGGTCGTGAGCAATTCCAGTAGCATGGAGTCACGCTCGCGTTCGAGTTCTGCGATCGAACGACCATTGGCTTCCTTCAATACGCCGCTGACAATGGTTTGCTTTACCTCGGGATTGAACTCTGTAATCGCGCCGAGGTCTTTCCACCATGCTGCCATCGGCCCTGTAAACTGTTCCATGAAATGTTGAATCCCGCCTTGACCGCCTCCGAGATGGAATAGAAGATTGGGTCCCATAAGGCCCCACCGTAATCCTGGACCCCAGCAGACCGCGACATCGGAATCGGCGACATCCAAGACACCTTGTTCGATGAGGTACACGATTTCGCGATAGAGCGCGGCTTGCAGACGATTCGCGACGTGGCCGACTACCTCTTTGCGAACGTGAATCGGTTTCTTACCGATCGAGGTGTAGAAGACGATGGCCCGTTCAACAGTTTCCGGCGACGTTTTCGCGCCTGCGACGACCTCGACCAGCGGAATAATGTGAGGAGGATTAAAGGGGTGGCCGGTCACGCAGCGTTCGGGATGCTTGCAAGCAGACTGCATCACGCTCATCGTCAATCCGGATGAACTGGACGCGATGATCGAATCTTCCGGCGTCGCAGCGTCCATGTCGGCGAACAGCTTGATCTTGAAATCCTGCCGTTCGGGGCCATTCTCCTGAACTAGGTCAGCGTTGGAGAGCGCCTTCTTCATATCAGGCGTGAACTGCAGATGATCGCGCAATGCGTTCGGAGAGAGCCCAATCACTTCCAGGTCTTTCCAAGCGGCATCAATGAACTTGCGCAGGTTTGCTTCTGCGTTCGGCGCTGGATCGGTGGCGATAACGTTGAGACCGCGTGCCAGGTACAAGGCCGCCCAACTCGCACCAATCACCCCTGTACCCACGATTGCTATGTTTTGAATCTGTGTTTTTCTCGCCATAAGAATTCTCCCCATTCCTTAGTTAAGCGACTGCTGACTTGCCGGGTGTACCTTCCGCAGCCTTCGCTGGTTGTGGCGCATGGTGATTCACGATGAGTCGAGAACCCCTTTGGCCGGTAAAATATGTCCAAACCCATTGCAGGAAAACGGTCAAACGAAGACTTGACGTCGCCAGAAACTGGAGGTGTACCGTCGCCCAGGCGAGCCATGCCAAGAACCCGCTTACTCGGACCTTGTGACTTTGCAAGACGGCAAAGCCTTTCCCGACGACCGCCATGTTGCCTTTGTCGCGGTAACTAAACGGACCGGGCGGCGTGCTACCGGTAATGCGGGTGTGGAGGACTTTTCCTGCATAACGACCTTGCTGCATGGCCACCTGGGCAACGCCGGGAAGCGGCTTACCGTTTTCTTCGAATGACGCTGTATCACCAACCACAAAGATCTCCGGGTGTCCGGGCACAGTGACATCGCTTTGAACACGCACGCGACCGGCACGGTCAGTTTCCACTTTCAGCCACTTGCCCGCGGGCGATGGTGCAACTCCCGCCGTCCAGATGACGGTCTTGCTCGGGATGCGCTCGCCCGCGACCACGATGCCATCGGCATCAATGAGATCCACGCTATGTCCGAGCCGGACCTCGACGCCCAGCTTCTCTAGCCGTCTTTTCGCGGCTTCCGAAAGATCCTCTGAAAACGGAGGCAAAACTCGCGGCGCCATGTCGACGAGCACAATTCTTGCGGAGGTAGGATTGATCCGCCGAAATTCTGATTTGAGCGAACTTCGAATCAGAACCGCCAGGGCGCCAGCCATCTCCACGCCTGTGGGGCCCGCACCGATCAGAACGAAAGTCAACAGATCGCGATGGCGGATTGGATCTTCCTCGGCCTCCGCTTGTTCGAATACCTGCAGGATCTTGTTCCGACTCGAAACTGCGTCGGCGAGGCTCTTTATGCCAGGGGCGAAGTCCTCAAATTCGTTATGACCGAAGTAGCTGTGCGTGGCGCCCGAGGCGAGGATCAGGTAATCGTAGGCGAGGGGTACTGCTTGTCGATCTGCATCGCTACACAGTACTTGCTTTCGCTCTTTGTCCACTCCGGTGACTTCTCCCATGATTACCGTGACGTTCTTGTGATTTCGAAGAATACTTCGTATGGGTGTCGCAATCTGGCTAGGCGTCAGCACTGCTGTCGCCACCTGATAGAGCAGCGGCTGAAACAGGTGGTGGTTGGAGTGGTCAATTAGGATCACCTCCGCGGGTGTCTTCCTGAGAGCCTTGGCGGCGGCAAGACCGCCAAAACCTCCCCCGACGATAACGATCCGTGGTTGAGCCATTTGTTCCTCGACTTATTTCAGTCCGCCGCGCTCGATTCACGTCGCGTGGCTGGGATTGTGCCGCTCGCCCGAAAGGCTTCAATATCGTCTGTGGTGAAACCAAGCTCATTCAGGACTTCATCATTGTGTTCGCCGATTTCGGGAGCGCGCCTTGCAGGCACTTTCGAAACACCATGCACTTGAATAGGACTGCTCACGGTCGAGGTCAGCGTCTCACCAGCTCCTTCGAGCGGGACGACGATGTCATTCGCCCGCAACTGCGGATCATTCACGACTTCCTGCGGCCCACGTACCGCTCCGAAGGGAACGTGAACGCCGTTGAAGACCTCATACCAATGTGACATTGACTGCGAACCAAAGATCTCATCGAGCGTGGCCGTCAGTTGCGGCCGGTTCTGCGCCAGCTTCGCAGGATCTGAGAATCGCGAGTCCGTCAGGATGTCTTCACGACCCATTGCTTTCAGGACCGCGGGAACTTTGTCCGGAGTGGCAACAAGAACGAACCACGTTCCGTCGGAAGAGCGGTACGTGTTCAAAGCTGCATTTGCGGGATGTGTTCGATCGTGCAGCCCATAGAAACTCGCACCACATAGAGCGGCTTGGATAAAAACGCTGGCCGACCAAACACCCGCTGCGAGGAGCGAAGTTGTGACATACGATCCTTTGCCGGTGCGTTCGCGACGATAAAGCGCAGTCACGATCGCGGCATAAATGCAGACCGCAGTCGCATTGTCACCGCTCCCCGCCACTGGCCAGGTCGGCGGCGCTTCAGCATCCCGCGTCATGAATAACAAGCCGCTTCGCGCCCAGTAGGCCGTGAGATCGAATCCCGGAAGTTCAGCGTCCGGACCTTTCTCGCCGAAACCGGTGAGATCGGCATAGATCAGACGCGGATTCCACTGTGTAACATCTTCGTATTCGAGCTTCAACTTCTTGCGTGCGGAATGCGGCGTGTTGACGATGAAGACGTCTGCCCACTTGGCCAACCGCTCGAGGACCTGCTGCGCGCTCGCAGCCTTCAGATTGAGCGCAACGCCGCGCTTGTTTCGATTCGACAATTGGAACGGATAAGGTTCTTCCGAATGCGGCTGCGGTGGGATCTTCTGCCCCTTTCTCCAAAGCTCCCCCTCAGGCGGTTCGACTTTGATAACGTCTGCGCCGAAATCGGACAAGATTGTTGCAGCGCCTGGCCCGGCAATGAAACTCGATAAATCCACGACCTTCAGTCCGGAAAATATGTTGCCTTCTGTCATTTTGATCTCCTTCTTCACGGTCGCAACTCACCG
Source organism: uncultured Acidobacteriaceae bacterium (assembly GCA_963833875.1). Taxonomy (GTDB): domain Bacteria; phylum Acidobacteriota; class Terriglobia; order Terriglobales; family Acidobacteriaceae; genus Sulfotelmatobacter. The sequence goes on along the minus strand of CAWHZM010000004.1, from coordinate 1,841,453 downwards.
CTGCGAGTGATTTGAAACCTGGAAGTGGCGCGCAAACTTACTTTCCCTGAAACTTCGGCGCGCGTTTCTCGAGGAATGCCGATGTGCCTTCTTTCTTGTCGTCGGTAGAGGCGCAGACTGCGAAAAGCGAGGCTTCGATGAGCAGGCCTTCGGCCACACTCGTCTCCAGTCCTTTGTTGACCGCCTCAAGCGCGTACTTCACGCTAAGGGGAGCGTTCGCAATGATCTTCTTCAACACAGTTTCGGCACGCTCGACCACGTGCGCGTCGGGCTCCAGTTCGTCCACTAGGCCAATACGATAGGCCTCGGCTGCATCGATGATCTCGCCGGAAAGAATGAGCTTGAGTGCTCGACCTTTCCCAACCAGACGAGGCAGACGCTGCGTTCCTCCATACCCAGGCATGACTCCAAGCTTTACTTCTGGCTGACCGAATTTCGCGCTCTCGGCAGCGATTCTGATCGTGCACGACATTGCCAGCTCGCACCCACCACCCAGGGCAAAGCCGTTGACTGCGGCGATGACCGGCTTGCCAAGGTTCTCGATGAGGTCGGTCAATGCCTGTCCCCGACGAGTCGCTTGTTCCGCTTCTACAGCCGTGTTGTTGGCGATTTCCGCGATGTCGGCGCCTGCAGCAAACGCCTTCTCACCGCCCGTGAGGATGACTCCACGGACAGCTAAATCGTCACGCGCGTCCTCGAAGGCTGACCGCAGTTCATTGATCGTCGCCTTGTTCAAGGCGTTCATGACCCTGGGCCGATTCAGCATCACATACGCAATAGGCCCTTTCTTGTCGTAGAGAACGTTCTCGAGTTTTAGAGCGGAAGCCAGCGAACTCATTCACTTCTCCTTATTAATTGTTAAGGGCTAGATCGTTAAGATCTATGGTGGCGTTCGTCATTGCGCGACAGGAATTTCGGCGTACGCAATGCCAGTTAGGTTCCCTTCCGCAGCCAGCACGGTCTTTTTGTTAGACCCGTCGAGATTCGCGCTGTAGACGGATCCACCCAGGTCGGTCAGAAACATACGGCCGCCTTTCAGATCCAAGGCAATACCGATTCCTTCCATTAAATGGTCGAAAACAATCACCGGTTCTTTCTTGCCATTTCCCTGAACCGGATCCATGGGCGCCCGGTTCACCGTGTTGCCGCGCGGTGGATCGCCGCGGTCTGTCCAGTAGATCGTCCGGTTGGCGAGGTCGAGTTCGAGGTCAATCGGTTCTGGCAGGCCATCGTAGAGGAGTTCGATGTCTTTGCGATTGGCGGCACTTTGCCCCTTAGGAATTTCGAGATTGGCGCGGAAGATACGTCCCTCGCCAGCATTGTCCGGGCCCTTCTGAGTCCAATAAAGTTTGCCGGCGTCGACGTCGAGCACGATGCCCACGCACCATTTCTTGATGTCTTTGCCCGGACGCGAGTCGCCTTCGCTGGTATCGACAAGGGTTTCGATGTTGGAACCATCCACGTTCGCGCGCATGACTCGCATCCCTTCACGATCGCACCAGTAGAGCTTCCGGTTCTTCTCATCGAGTTGCAGTTGCTTGGGAGTGAAAGTGCCGCCCGGAGGAACAATGTGGATAACGTTTTTTCCGTCAAAATCCGCACGCTCGATGGAGCCGTCATTGGCGCTCGGGTTGCCCATGTTAGTCCAGTAGAGGTGACCCGCTTCGAGGTCCACAACAATGCCGTCCGGCAGTCGCCTTCCCTCACTCACAATGACCTTAAGGTCGGACCCGTCGGGGTTCGCGGAAAACACCTCGCCACTGCTCGCGCTGAGAAAGAACAAGCGGGCCGTCATGGCCTTCGCCGTGGCTTTTTTGACTTCCCATTTAGAAGAATTAGCAGTCATGATTTTCTTCGCTCCTTATTCATTCTTACTTCGGTTGTGGCAAGGAAGGTTGAATAGGAAACTGCAGTTCGCTTCCATTCCGCTATACGAAGGCGCTAAAGCCCGTTATGGCTTTGCCCAGAATCAGGTTCTGTATCTGATAGGTGCCCTCATAGGAGTAGAGCGCTTCCGCATCGGCAAAGAAACGGCCCACGTTGTAGTCGGCAGCGATGCCGTTGCCGCCCAAAAGCTCGCGCGCCCACGCGACCGTCTCGCGGCACTTGGCAGTGGTGAATGCTTTGGCGAGCGAGGCATGCGCATCTGTCATCTTGCCTTGGGCCTGCAATTGGCCCATGCGAACCAAGAGGCATTGCGATGCTGTAATGTTGGCGATCATCTTGGCTAGGAGGTCTTGCACCATCTGGAACGAAGCGATCGGCTTTCCAAACTGCTGGCGTTCCTGGCAGTATTTGAGCGCGTTCTCGTAGGCGCCCATGGCGCATCCAGTCGCCTCCCAGCCAACCATGAAGCGCGTCATCTTCAAAACTCGCGCGGTATCGCGGAACGACTGATCTTGTTGCAAACGGTTCGTTTCCGGTATGCGGCAGTTTTCCATCGTGATCAGCCCGTTTTGGACTACCTTGAGGGCGATTTTGTTGTGGATTTTTTCTACTTTGAAGCCAGGCGTGGTCTTGTTTTCCAAGATGAATGCTTTGACTTGGTTGTCCGCTAGGTCGCGCGCCCAAATAATGGATATGTCGCACCACGGAGAGTTGCCGATCCATTTCTTCTGACCATTGAGAGTCCAGGTGTCGCCATCCCGCTTGGCAGTCGTCAACATTCCGCCCGAGGTACCCGAACCAACCATCGGTTCAGTCAGGCCGAAACAGCCAATTTTCTCCCACCGAGCCATTGGCGGCAGCCATTTCTGCTTTTGTTCTTCCGACCCGCCAAGGTAGATCGAGCCCATCGCCAATCCGTTGTGCACGCCAAAGAATGTCGCGATAGACGAGTCGAAGCGCGCCATCTCCATTGCGATCAGCCCAAATAGCTGCGCACTTCCGCCTCTGCAGCCATATCCCTGCATGGCGACGCCGCCGATGTTGAGTTCCTTCAGCGCCGGCAGGATTTCGAATGGGAAAGCATCTTCGACCCAGTACTTGGTGATAATGGGTGCGATCTTCGTTTCCATGAAAGTGCGCACTTGTTTCACGATCGCCACTTCTTCAGCCGGCAGTGTTTCGACAAGTTCATAGAAATCACTGTTGGGTGCCGGTAGCGGCGCAGACTTTTTGTCTTTTACTGGGCCTGCCATTAAAACCTCTCTTCGTTATTTGTTTATGTTTTGCTGCTCGCGACACTTGATACAAAGCAAGTGAGCCGCCAAACGCATCCGGAATTTGTCCGCTGAAAAGAAGCGAGTTGCAGACCGATGGAAGTCGTTGATCAAAGAATCAGTGTCATCAAGACATCAGTGTCAAATCCTGACACTGAACGGATCCATTTGTGCTTGAAGAAGCTAAGTATCGCGAGGCGCGCAAGATCGAAAGCAGTAAAAATGGCGTATGACGCGCGACAGTCGAGTTTGCGGAAGTCGGTCCCGCCCGGTGTGGCGAGGTGCGGCCCTCGCCGTCGGCCAAGCGGTGAGGGTCGAAACTATGAGAAGTGGTGATCCACATCAGCGAAGTTTAGAGATAGCAAACCAACCTAATCGAGAGGACTCACTGCATAGTTACCGGCTGGCGCTTGGCGAAGAATGCCTGGAACGCTTGCTGCGCATCATCAGACCTCACTCGCTCCGCAAACACCGCGTTTTCAAGCTTCACTGCTTGCTCCAATTGTTCGCGTAAAGCGCGCTTCATCAGTCGCTTGGTAGTCTGCACTGCAGCAGCGGACTTTGCAGCCAGGGTGCGGGCAGTTTCAGTTGCTGTGGCTAGAAAGTTCGCTTCACTAGCGACGTACGCGGGACGGAAGCTTGTTCAATGGCATCGCTTTACGCGCGAATTCCGAATGTCGCGGATCACACCAGAAGGGCTTAAAAAGAAGCTAGACGCGGGCGAAAAGATCTTGGTTATTGATCTACACGGCCGCCGGGATGGTGCGCGAGGCCATCAAGGCATTCCCGGCGCAACGTGTATCGATCCGCATAGGCTCGGACAGCAGCTCGGACAGCACGCTGACGGGCGAACGCCAATCCCTCGCGATCACGAGGTCGTCCTTTATTGTAGTGAGCCTCATGAGCCGACGAGCGCGCGTGTAGCGTTTGAGCTGCGCCGCCGTGGATTTGAGCGTGTTCGACCGCTTGCCGGCGGTCTTTGGGCTTGGCACGAACGGGGCTTTCCCCTGACCTCGGTGATTCTCTGCGGCGGAGATGAGCCGAGCCGCTCGACCGCGCTCTTGCCATCAGTGGCCCAACATCTATACCGCTCCTGCGCGACTCGATGAGAAAAGCTCAGCCTAAGGCCGCTTCTCTGTCTCCACTCTCGACAATTGTCGATTGACCTCGACAATCTTCGACACATCTGTCCTCAGGTTTCGCCGGTGTCAATGGATTCAACGGGATGCTGGGTTCCGGGCAATGTGGCTTTGGCAAGCGTATTGCGATATCCAGGTTCGGTACAAGCGCAAGATGTTCAAAATTTCCATCGCCGATACGCGGTCACAGCGCAGGGTAGTCGTGGAGGGAATGCTGGTCGGACCCTGGGTTGCTGAGCTTCGCAAAAGCTGGAGCAATGCTACTCAGGAGCTAGGTGGGCGCAAACTTGTGATCGATCTGAGCAGCCTGACTGTTATCAGCCGCGAGGGAGAAGATGCGATCTTCGACCTGATGAAGAAAGGGGCGAAGTTTTCCTGTGCCGGCGTGCTCATGAGGCACGTACTTAAGCAACTCGCGCGCAAAAAACCGAAAGAGTCACCTCGAAGGTGAACATGCCGGAGGCAAAGCATATGACGAGCTCCACCATGTACGCGAGCAGCGGTGATTTCCGCCGAATCTTCCACGAAGAGACAGACAGTCTGTACCGGCTGTCGTTCCTACTGACTGCGGATCGCGAGAAGGCCGAGCAGTGCTTTGTCTCCGGACTTGAGGATTCAGTAAATGGGAGCCCGGTTTTCAAGGAATGGGCACGCTCATGGGCACGGCGCGCGATCATTCATAACGCCGTACGAGTCATCAACCCACGTCCAACAGACGAACACGCCCCTCCGAGTCTCAACAGTGACGGCAAAACGCCGGCAGGGGAGGAAGCAGAGATTGCCGCTGTTCTTGAACTGGGACCGTTCGAACGCTTTGTCTATGTCATGTCGGTTCTCGAACACTACTCCGATCAGGATTGTTTGGTGCTCTTGGGCTGCGCGCTGCGGGACGTGATTGCCGCGCGAATTCGCGCGTTGCAGCAAATCGATATGCAATCGAGTTTCACTTTAAGCGGAAGGTAAATATTGAGACTCCAGCGAAGCGGATTGCGTGACAACTGCCGTTCTGTACTCGAATTGTAACTTGCTCCACGTTTCAGCAAGTTTGGCGTCAACCCAAACAGCCTTCCAGGATGAGGTGGGAATGAATATGACATTGAGGTCTACCGCAAGTCTTCGCTACGGCTCCCGGCGCCTTGTTATCGTGCTGCTCGCCGTCTTCTGGATCGTAGCTCCGGCAGTAGCTCAAAACACCGAAGTTATGGGCAGTGTCCCGAGCGGCCCGGCGAGGAATGAGGTTCTTCGGCTGACTCTCCGGGATGCGCTCGACATGGCGCTGCGATACAACTTGGGAGCCATCGAAAGCGGAGAGAACGCCCAAATCGCACGTGGTCAACGATTGCTCGCGTTAAGTCACCTCCTTCCTCAGGTAGGTGCAGGAATCAATGAGAACGTCGACCAGGTGAATTTCACAGCCTTGGGTCTGGCCGCAATCAAAATACCGGGCATCCCCGCCGTTGCCGGCCCATTCAGTTACAGCACGGCGAGTGCAAGCCTAAGCCAAACTCTATTCAGCTACGAATCGATTCAGCGCTTCCGTGCTGCGCGCACCGCCGAGCAGGCCGCTCAACTCAGCTACAAAGACACGCTCGATGTGATCACGCTCAGCGTGGGCAATGCTTATCTGGAAGTTATCGAAGCCCACTCCCGGATTGAAGCCGAAGAGGCGCAAGTGCAGAATGCGAAGGCTCTCTACGATCAGGCGGTGGACGAATTCCAAGCCGGCACCACTCCCCGGATCGATGAGACACGGACAGCAGTCCAACTTCATACCGAAGAGTACAACCTGAGCGTTGCACGCAACAACTTCGAGGTTGCGAAACTGACCCTCGGCCGCGCCATCGGATTACCTCTTGGCCAAGTCTTCGACATTGCTGACCAACTTCCGTATGCCGACATTAATCCGCCTACCGTCGAAGAAGCCCTGAAGATAGCCTACAACTCTCGCACCGATTTCCGCTCGGCTCTCAATTCGGCGAAGTCAGCCGAGCAGGCGCTCTTGGGCGCTAAGGGAGAGCGTTATCCCGTCGTGGCTGTGAACGGCGATTACGGCGACCAGGGAGCAACATTCAGTCAGTCCCACGGAGTTTTCAGTTTCCAAGCCGGCATCAACGTGCCGATCTTCACCGGCGGCCGGATCAAGGGCGATATAACCCAGGCGGAAGCGACCCTGCGCCAGAGGAAGGCAGAAGCTGAAAACATCCGTGGGCAGATTGATTACGACGTTCGCACTGCGTTTCTGAATCTGAATGCGGCCAAGGAGCAAGTTGATGTCGCTCATCAGAATGTGGACTTGGCCAATGACAACGTCGCTCGTTCCAGGGAACGCTTTGCGGCAGGCGTGACTGACAGCGTCGAGGTAGTGCAGTCCGAGCAGTCCCTGGCCAGTGCCAACGACCAGTACATCACCAGCCTCTATAGCCACAATCTCGCAAAACTGGCGCTCGCTCGTGCCCTCGGCGTTGCACGAACCAATCTCAGCCAATACCTCGGAGGACGATAAATGTCTGCACTGGAGACGGAGTTGGACGAAACGAATACCGATTCCGTGACGCCGGGACCCCAGGCCCGCATCACGGTAAAGCTAGAACCGGCCGATGACAACCAAAAGAAGCAGGGCCTCCGCCGCGTTTTTCACGAACATCCCGTGGGAGCTCGGATTGCGGCGTTGCTGCTACTTGCGGTTGTTATCGTCGCCGCAGGGCTTGTTTTGAGGAATAGTCTGGCGTGGGAGTCGACTGACGACGCACAAGTGAATGGCCACATTATGCCGTTGAGCGCGCGCATCAGTGGATATGTGCTCGAAGTTCCGGTCGTCGAGGGACAGTTGGTGCACGCCGGCGACCTGCTCGTGACTATCGATCCTAAGGATTACAAGATCGCAGTGGAACAGGCCCAGGCAACGTTCGCGGAAGCGCAGGCTCGTGCCATAAGTTCTCGCTTCAACGTACCGATCACCTCGGTCACGACGCAGAGCAACCTCGATTCAGCCGACACTGCGGTGTCAAATGCAGAGGCGGGACTCAATGCTGCCAAGCAGAATTTCGAATCTGCACAAGCGCTTTTGGAACAGGCCGAAGCCAATGCGGCGAGAAGCGACGCGGACCTGGGGCGCTATGAACAACTCGTTGCCAAAGAAGACATTTCACACCAGCAGTACGATCAGGCAAGCGCCGCCGCCAAAGCAAATCGATCCGGCGTGGTGTCCGCCAGCGCAAGCGTACAAGCGGCTGAGCAGGCAGTGCACCAGGCACAAGGCAAGCTCATGCAGGCGAGAGCCGACTTACGCACCGCTCAGACCGCACCGCAACAGGTTTCGATGACCCGTGCCAAGGCGGACGCTGCCGACGCCCAGGCGCGAGAACGCAAGGCACAGCTTGATCAAGTGGAACTTAACCTCAGCTATACAGTCGTTCGTTCTCCGGTCACAGGAATTATTGGCAAGAAGACAGTCGAGGTGGGCCAGAACGTTGGCATCGGGCAGGAACTGGTAGAAGTAGTGCCGCTTGACGATGTCTGGATTACGGCCAACTTCAAGGAAACGCAACTTGCCCGCATGCGGTCCGGGCAGCCGGTCGAAGTGAAAGTGGACGCCTACGGCCGCACCTGGAAAGCACATGTAACCAATCTCGGCGCCGGCGCAGGCTCGGTGTTCAGTCTCCTGCCTCCGGAGAACGCAACCGGAAACTACGTAAAAGTTGTGCAGCGGGTACCAGTGCGTATTGATTTTGATCGCAGTTCTGATCGCAATCCGGGATCGGACTTCAATGCGGAAGGACTGCTGAAGCCGGGTTTGTCCGTTGAGCCCGACGTGAGGGTGCGATGACTCCGGTTGGATCTGATGCAGCCACGGAAGAATTGTGGCAGCCCAAAGTCAATCCCTGGATCATTGCGGGTGCGGTTTCTCTGGCGGCGTTCATGGAAGTGCTCGATACCAGCATCGCCAATGTGGCTCTGCCACACATCGCCGGCGGGCTGGCAGCGAGCAATGACGAGAGCACGTGGGTGCTGACCAGCTACTTGGTCTCCAATGCGATCGTACTGCCGCTAAGCGGATGGCTGGTCGCCTCGCTCGGGCGCAAGCGCTTCTTTTTAATCTGCATTACGTTTTTCACGGCGAGTTCGTTTCTTTGTGGGATCGCACCCAACCTCGGGTTTCTACTTTTGTTTCGAGTCATGCAAGGCGCGTTCGGAGGAGGCTTGCAGCCGATGGCGCAGTCCATCCTGGGTGATAGCTTTGCTCCCGAGAAGCGAGGGCTGGCCTTTTCGCTGTACGGAATTACGACCATCTGCGCTCCCGCCATCGGCCCAACTCTGGGAGGCTGGATCACGGACAATTACTCGTGGCGCTGGATTTTCTACATCAACGTTCCGGTGGGCATTGTGGCACTCCTACTGGTCTATCAGCTTGTCGAGGATCCCCCGTACATAGCTCGCCTGAAGGCCCGTCTCTCGGGCTTCGACTTTATCGGATTTTCTCTCCTGACCATAGGCGTCGGCGCGCTACAGATCGTCCTCGACAAGGGACAGGAAGATGATTGGTTCGGATCTCATTTCATTACGACCTTGGTCGTGATCGCTGTCGCTGGTCTGGTATCGCTTGTCATCTGGGAATGGTTTCAGAAACAACCAATCGTGGATGTGCGTTTGTTTAAGAACTTCAATGTCGCGACTACCAATCTAATGTTCCTAATGCTCGGAGCGGCTCTATTCAGTTCCACGGTACTCATGCCGCAACTTCTCCAGACTCTGATGGGATACACGGCACAAAAGGCGGGGATGGTACTTTCCGCCGGCGCTCTGGTAGTGCTGGTTGTGCTTCCCATGGTGGGCAGACTCACCACCCGATTTCAGGCCCGTTACATCATAGCTTTCGGTTGGCTAGGTCTGGCGATAGCCATGTACATATCGAGCAAACAGATTGATCTGCTGATGAGTTTTCGCTCAGCCACCTTTTTACGTGTGTGGCAGTACATCCCCGTGGCCTTTCTATTTGTCCCCCTCACGCTTGCTGGATATGTCGGGCTGGCCCCGGAAAAAACCAATGCTGCCGCTGGGCTGATGAATTTTTTTCGCAATATGGGACAGAGCGTTGGGACGTCCGCGGTCACCACGCTGATTGCTCGACGCAGTCAGTATCATCAATCCGTCTTGGCGGAATACACAGCTTCGGGACGGTTTCACGCCTCGATCATAGCTCTTACCCTACGTCTGACGCGCGCCGGGGTAAGTGCGCATACTGCTCAACAACAGGCGGTGGGGCGGCTGTATGCTCTCGTTCAATCCCAGGCTGCTGTTCTCTCCTACGTCGATATCTACTGGCTGCTGGCAATGGGCTCGGCGATTATGTTTGTCGCCTCATTTCTGCTGAAACGGAATGAACCGGGCAAAGGTGCGAAGGTCCCGGTTCACTAGGACTTGGATGACGTTTGTGCAAGTTGGCAAGAGTAAGACACGGCGATTGAAGCGTGTCTCGACCGGTGACTTGAGTTGATAACAACGATCACAAGAGTAACAAGGATTCTCGTGCTTGCGCTGCTCTTTGTTTCCGTGGTGGATTTTAGCCTGGACAGCGCGCGGTTCGATCTCGTGGTTATGACCGCAGCACTCGCGATCTTCTTATCAGGCGGATTGCGGAATCTTTGAATATGGGGCGTTTGCGGTGTGCTTTGGCCACAGCCCTTCTCCACCTCGAAAGGTAGCCATGCGCATCGCACGCCCCGCCAAAAAACTCCGGTCATTAGGAGGCGCTAGGAAAGTCAGTGGCGAGTGCGAAATGAAACTCGCTGCCGGGGTGCAGCAGGATATGAGAGTTCTTTATCTGAACGAAAATCCCGATTCAACAAGAGACCAGTTGGCTCTGGAAGGCGAGCCCATGACCAATCCCAAGATACTCGCCGAGCCGGAATCCACCGAACTACTCGACCGCCTCGCCCCTGATTGGCCGCTTCTGCTGTACGACGGAGCGGTCATCGACCATATCCTGAAGATGATCAACAGGCCCCGACCGTCGAGAAGTCACGAGCCGCGACACTCTTCGCCGCGTTTCCCGCGACCTTTGCCGTCCTCTGGTTCTCGGGAACCCTGATCGGATCAAGTGAAGAGGCCGGCATGATCGCCTTAACATTGGTTCGAGTGATTGAACGTCCTTCCGACGAACTCGCGGCCGTGTCGAGCGTTTACGACAGTGGGTCGGCGTTTCATGGGATCGGTAAAGGACTGAGAATAGGGAGCGAGAGTCCGGAGTGCCGAGTCACAACACTCGTCGCGGGTCGATGCCGAACTTTTTCATTCGAGAGATCAGAGTGGTTCGCGGTATTCCTAAACGTTGTGCGGCGCCAGTCGCACCGGCCACTCGTCCGTTTGTTGCTTTCAGAATTCGCACAATAACATCGCGTTCGCTGGCCTCGCGGCTTCCGTTGAGGGGAATCGCCCTGGTACCCTGGGTTAGCTCTTCCAATGCAACATGCAGCGCTGAACCACGGGTCAAGATGACCGAGCGTTCGATAATGTTTTCCAGTTCCCGAATGTTTCCCGGCCAACTCCAGGCAGCCAGCTTCTTCATTGCTGGGGCGGGAATCGTCTGGATGGCCTTGTTCATTAGGCGGCTGTATTTCTGCGTAAAATATCGCACCAGAAGAGGAATGTCTTCCGGACGTTCGCGCAAGGGTGGGATGCGGATGGGGAATACATTGAGCCGATAGTACAAATCACTGCGGAATTCCCGGTCTTCGATCATGGTTTCGAGGTCGCGGTTGGTCGCAGCTACCAGGCGGACATCAACCTTCTTGGTCCGAGTGCTTCCCAGACGTTCAAACTCCCGTTCTTGCAAGGCCCGGAGCAGCTTGGGCTGGATCTCGATGGGAATATCGCCAACCTCGTCGAGAAACAGCGTGCCCTGATCGGCGAGCTCAAGCCTTCCAATCTTCTGCGAAATCGCCCCCGTAAAGGCTCCCTTCTCGTGTCCGAAGAGTTCACTCTCCAGCAACCCGGTTGGAATGGCGGCGCAATTCAGTCGTACCAGAGTGCGGTCCTTTCGCCGACTGCAATCGTGGATGGCTCGTGCGACTAATTCCTTGCCTGTTCCTGTTTCACCCAAAAGGAGAACCGTGGAATCACTGGGAGCCACGGTCTCCACGAGATTCAAAACGTGCCGAAGAGCTGAACTCTGGCCTACAATTCCTTGAAAGTCGGTTTCGCCTCGGATCTCATCTTCCAAATACAGTTTCTCCTGAGCGAGCTTGTCTTTGAGGTCGGCGATTTCACGATACGCCAGCGCATTCTCGACCGCGATGGCGACTTGGTTCCCCACTTCCATCAGGAATCCAAGATCCTCTTTGCCAAAGGCATTTTCCTGGCGTTTACCCAAACCCAAAACACCCAAGGGGCGATTCCGGCTGATGAGCGGCACAAAACAGAGTGACTTGATTTCACGAGCTTCAGCCACTTGTTGTTCAGTGTTTTCGAGGAAGTCAGGATTCTCGGGGAATTCGGGCGGTAAGTCCGCAGGATTTGCCACAACGGGGGTTCCCGTTTGAAATGCCTTGCCCTGGAGAGATCTCTCGATGGGGTAGACCTTGGTGTCCTTGAACACGGAGCCTTCTGGAACATCCAGAGCTGAAATGCGCAAGTTCTTGCCCGCTCCATCGGGCAACGTCACGGTCACACCATGACATTGCATGAGCCGACGGACACTTGACGAAATGGCTCGTAGTACATCGCGAAACTCAAGGCTGGAAACAACACTGTTGGTCAATTCGAGCAGGAGTTTCAACCTGCTTTCGGCAATCTCTGACGACATGAAGCTGACGGTGGCATCGATCGCGAGGGCGATCTGATCCGCCACGACCGAGAAACATGCGACATCATCTTGAGCATATGCATTGGGGCGAGAGCTGCCGAATTCGAGTACTCCAATCCGGCGATCTGATCTGGTCAGGGGCAGGGTACAACTGGAAGCAATGCCGAGTCCACCAAGGAACTGCTGCATCTTCGGAAATCGCTGTTCTTCTGCCCAATCCGCAATAATTAATACCTGCTGCTCTTCTTGCACCCATCGGCCCGTACACTCTTGGAGAGGAATCTCAACGTCTGCAGGTCCAAATCTCTTTCCATTCACCTCCAACATCCACTTCGCTTCGGTTGCGTCCTCCGCCCACTTGCCGACGAACAAATAGTCGAAGGCGACAACGGAGTGCAATTCCCGCGCAAAGCTTTCTAGACGCCGGTTACGATCGCCGGTGTTGGAAATGGCCTTCGACGCCCGCAGCAGAGCTCCAAGACGCTCGCCCGGTGTCATTACCTCGGTTGTAGGCACGGCGCTCATAAAATACGACAGGTTCTCTTTTGAAGTTTGATGTGGCAAAAACAGTCAAGGATTCGATTAGTGTCGTAATAATCGTCAACTGGCGAAAGCCCTGTCGACACCGAACCAGAACCCGGTATCCATTCACATAGCAGAACATTTTTTGAGTCAATCAGTCGACATGCTTTCCTCAGGTTCAATCGATTCGCCTGTGTCGCCTGTTTCAACCTCGTAGAACCAAATTCCGAGGTTAATGGACACCACGGACACCGGGCTAACCACCTTCTCCTGCCCCGAGATCAGGATGACCTCGGCGAACGTGTAGTGGCCGAATCTTGCGATGCTGGCTGTGCTGGCGGCATGCAAGGATAGTGAACCGTGACTTGAGTTCCGCTCCTGTCATGTCAGCGACGATAACGCTAAGACCACGAATGAGGTCGACCGCCAAACACATCTCGCAACGCCGGACAGACACCGGACGCACTGTGCACCCCGGCTGTGCGCGCACCGAAGGCGCAAGGGATACTGTCTTCTCCTTAGATCATTTCCTCGGTTCCCATTTGTTTCTCACATTTTTTCGATAGCTGGAAGCAACACAGGAGCGGAGAGGGAGGCCAGTCAAGGCCGCTTTGCGCCGAGTAGCGGTCATACCGAAGCACAGAGCCTTGACTGGCCTCCCGCGCTCCTTACACTCGCCAGCGAAAGAATGGGAGGTCACCCGTTCCCGTATCCGTCCAGTCTTTCCCGCACGGCGCTTTCTTCTGTCCGCCCGCTGCCGCAGCGCAGGGTACTCTGCCACCGAGGCTCAGCGCTGCGCTACGTGGTCCTTGAACCGGTCCAGAAGCCACACGTGCCTTCTGCTTATTGACCAGTCGACGATTCCGCCTCTGACGTCATCGCCTGGCCCTTTGCCAGCGGACCAAGCAGGTTCACCAAAGTCAGGAAGGAGGCCGGGTTGCCAAATGACCTCGTCCTCTACTGTGCGCGTCATGGCTTTGGAACTGAAATGTATCGGGCGACCAAGAACCTGTTCGCGGTCATGAACGTCATGGGACACACGACCGTGAGCACAACCATGAAGTACCAGCACCAAAACATCGATGAGGTGGCCAGCCATCGAGTCCAGTAAGGACACAAAAAAAAGGACACAATCGGTGGAATGGGGATCAAGCCGAAGCTGCCAAGTGCTTGAAAAGATGGTGAGCGCGGTAGGAATCGAACCTACAACCTACTGATTAAGAGTCAGTTGCTCTGCCAATTGAGCTACGCGCCCGGTGTGGTGAAGATCAAGCCGGCGGGCAATCGTTGATTGTAGCATCTCCGGCGCGGAGTTTTGTCGGTACGCTTGCGGGCGGTAGTGGGCTACTTTGAATTTTGTCTGCCGACTAGGATAACTGCATAACACACGCCACCAACGATCAAGCCCGGAAGAACCCCGTAGAAAGGAAAGCCGAAAAGAGTGGCGTCATCGATGATTCCTCTGTGAAAGAGAAATCCACCAAGCGCCCATGAAATTAACGTTCCCAAAACAATACAGATGCCCACGGCGAGAATCCCGCCAGCGAATCGTAGGATGAACTCAAACAAATGCTTCACTCACGCCGCTCTTTCCGCCCTCCGCTGTTCATAGGCTTCCCAGAGGGCAACCAAGTCCTCCACGCTCCACAGCCGATCCGTAATGCCAGCCGCCATAGCCGGCGACGTTCGCAGTGTACGGCGAATCTTGATGAAGTTGTAGGAGAAATAATTGAGGGCTGTGGCAGCCGCATGATTCTCCATCTTCCGGCTGAATCCATTCGAGAGGCGAGTATAACGGCGCATCGTGCCCCGAACCGTCCAGTTCTGGCGCTCTACGAATGACGTGCTCACATGCTTCGGATCGGGCCGTCCACTGACTTCCTTCATGTCGCATCCGATGCAATGAGCGGGAGAGTATCGCGCAGCACCGGCGCGGGGTGCTTGGTAAATCTTGTGAAGTTGAGCGTAGTCCGCCTGTCCGCCGAAGGCATCCTCGATTACATTCAAGTAGGTGCGGAGTGCATCTGTGGTGATCTGTACGCGCCCTTTGACCCGCTTCGCAATATCCTCTACGAAGTCCTTTGCTGTGGCTAGATCGCGCTGTCCCAGCCGCCACGACGCAACTAACTTGCTATCAGCGTCTACGCAAACCCAGAGCCAAACGTCGCCAGCATCAGGGTTTTTGCGTGCAATCTCTTCCGTCCGGTTCTTTTCCTTGCAATAAATCCACGCCCACATTTCGTCGAGCTGTAGGCGCTTGGAATTGAGATTACGAAACATATAGTCTTGATATTCGGCGCACACTTCGCCAACTTCTACCAAGAGACGCATGACGGTTTTCTTGGCGACTCCTGTCATGCGAACCGTGGCACGAATGGAACATCCCTCAATTAGGCATCCGATAACCCGACCACGCGCAATGGCATCTAGTCGATTCATGATGTAGTCATCTTACTAATACGCTTTAGCATATGTCAAGTAAAAAGTAGCTCCCTACCTTGTGTTTGCTGCCTTCATGCTAAAGCGCAATTGCATAATTTTGATTTCAGGTAAACTGCAAGCGATGGCCGTGAAATAGCTGGTGTGGATAACATCCCATTGGGCACTCATTTTGTTCTTGTGTTAACAGGAGGTTTTCTGCTATCTATCGAGAGGTCAGTAGGCTGAGTGGGTTCGGTCTAAGTTTCGCGGCCTAGTTCCGAACCCTCTCGGCTGGAAAGCGAGGACGGTATGGCTAGAAGATAGCCGCCCGTCGCGGGCGGGGGGTTGAGAAATCAGCCCCCATACAACTCCTGCGCTCGTTTTTTGTATACATGATTTTAAGTTCAATTGAAAGGGAAATTTCTATGGCTAACGACAATCCGAATCCGTTATTTGCCTATGTGGAAGCTAGGATAGCGGCTTGGCAAGCGGTTTTGGCATCCCTGAAATCAGCCATGACTTTAGACGCTAGCGGCCTAACCGCTGAAGGGTTGGATTTTCCCTCAGCACCCCACAACGGGGACGTAGGACAGCCAATTGATCTGCCGGAAGGCGCATTCCACGGCAAGAGTGTACCCGCCTGCATAGAACTCTACCTTTCCTCGGCTCCGATGAAGAAGAGGACTAACAAGCAAATCGCCACCGCACTACGCGAAGGTGGAGTCGAGTCCAATGCGAGCAACTTTGACAATACCGTCACTGGGGCGCTGTTCAAGCTTAAGAGTGACGGGAAACTCTTGCGATTTAAGGATGGCTGGGGACTGAGTTCTTGGTATCCCGCGCACATTAGGGCGGTAAATCCGGCAGCACCTAGCAAGCGTAGCAAGAAAAAAGGCAAAAGGAACGGACGGCAGAATGTCCCCGCCAAGGCCGTGGAAACCGCGCAAGCCACGCCCGGCAAAGGTAAGGCGAACGTCCGTATTCTAGAGCTACTACGAACAAAGCCGGAACGTGAATACTCGCTCGCGGAGATTGCCGGACACATCGAGATGGGAGTACAGGGTGCTCGTCTGGCGCTGGGAAAACTGGTGAAAGCAGGGAACGCCAAAGTTAGCGCCCCTGGTATGTACGCGATTGCAAGGCCACAGCTAGTCGCAGCCGGGGACTAAAGGATGCCCCACGCATGACCGAACCCGTTCACACTCGCCGCGAGGCGCAGCGTTTAACACCTGAGATTCTTGGCCATTATCACGATATGCTTATGGCTAACGACTCAGAGAGTTTCAATAAGTTAATGGAAGTGTATTGCGTCCCTGAAGAGGCGAGAGCAGAACTGCGACAGGATTTTACGCGGTATGCCGAGGAGATTTTGCGGCGGAAGTGGCACGGTTCAAAATGGTTTTAGCCTCGGCGTCGGCCTTAGCAGCTTCTTCGTCGGTCATCTGACCACGCGCGTCCTGAATCGTGGCGTGCATTTTCTTTATGAAGGCGTCCACATCGGAATCCAATTCCCGATTTTCGCGTGTGTTCGGCTTGTATGCAGTAGCCATTTTCGGGCCTTTCTTCGGGGGATTTGCTTCTTTGGTCATACAGTGTACCCTAACCCGTCAAGTCCCGTGAGGAAAAGTAATCGACGGGGCACGTCCTTTTAGATGTGCTAATGCGCTAGAGGATGGTACGTAAAATGCCTTATTTTTGGCGCTTGGCCCATCTCGCCTTTGCAGCCTTTAGTGCTCGCTCCTTACGCGCATCTGGCGTAAGGGTATCAAGGCTACGCTTTCCCCCGATCTTTCCACCCTTCTTGCCCATTGCCGACATTACGCGAGATATGTCTAGTTTCGAAGGTCGGCGAGGCTGCGCTATGATTACGACTTCGCTCGGCCTGTTGTTATCATCTGCCGTAGACTGTCTGACCATCTGATAGGCAGCTTGGTTTATGTCCGACGGTCTGCTGCTAATACGCTTTGGCATTCCTCAATTATGCCATGTTCGCCAGCAGTCTCAAAATGAAAGTAGCCCACTACCCTTGCGGGCAGCTTGCTGAAAGAGGCTACGGGCTTCCTCTTATAAGGTGCTCCCTGCACCCTTCCGCCTTATGCAGCTTGATTTGATAGCCACATAATTCGAAACCAGAGGAATTTTGTTCGCGCTAGGAGCGCTGCCGGGCTTGCGCGGGCAAACCTTCGGAACCTTCACTGACCGCGGGGCGTCGCGGCGGCAAGGGTTCGGAGCCAATGGTCGAACGGCGTTCGACGGTGCCAATCACCGGAGCGTCATCCAATCCATCGGCATAGGCCTTCGAGACGAAGCGTTGTTCGGAGCACAAGCGATCAATCAAACGCTGTTGAGCCGGGCTGAGCACGGCATGGGGGAGAATAGGGAAATGCCGGAACATCCAAAGGAAATAGGCCCGCTGCAAAAATGATGGCATCACGTAGCGCGGACCGATCGGAGTTTGTACCTGCACAACTCCATCCGCGAGTTTTTCAATCCACATAAACTAGCCCGCCTGCTTACTGAGTTTGGCCAGAGCACGTCCAGGGCCGTAATTATTGCACTTTGGGGAGGACGAAGGGAAGCCCTTTGGCCCATTATTTCGCAAAAAGCCTTGCCGCTCAAGGGGAAACCCTTAGAAAATCGGCTATTTCAGGTGTGAAACCCAAAGGGCAGGGGTGGTAAAACCGGCCACTACCGGGCAATTTCTGGCAGCACGTCCACGCGCTGAATCTCAGCTGCCAGGCCAAAAGTGTTACCACTTCCCTGCTCGACGCGCACCACGCGGGCGTGACAGCACACCCAAGACTTTGCGCCAGAGGTCAGTTCTGGCGGAAGAATCAGTACCATTTCCACTTCCGAGCCGACGGCTATGCGCGAGTCGGTATAGAAGAAAACGCCGTTCGTGCTGATGTCGCGGATCTCGGCGGTTATTTCCGCTCGCCCCGATGAAGCTTGCACCTTGGCCGGCTGGCGAGCGGCAACTCTCTTACTTGAACGGCGGTCGCCGTTGGCATTCATGTTTTGCATGGCGATTCTTAATAGCTCTTTAATGATGAGTGCTTAATATCTTTCCAGAGCATTCGCAACAAACGGGAAGACGATTTCCCTGTAATCGTGGCACAGTATAGCAGCCGGGAGGATTTGATTATGGAAGCCAAAGCTCTGACTCCAATATTGAACGTGACCGAACTTGCCGGCACGTTTGCGTGGTTTGAGAAGTGGGGATGGAAGAAATTGTGGGATTGGGGAACGCCTCCGACGTTCGGCGCGGTTGGATCGGGCGAGGAAGCATGCATCTTTCTTTGCCAAGGAGCGCAAGGAGGTCGCGGTCGCGGCGCGAACACCACCACGTTTCAACAGGAGGGAGACGAACAGGGCGACAAGGGCGTCTGGATGTCCGTCTGGGTCGACGACGTGGACGAGATGTATAAGCATTGCGTCGGCGCCGGCCTGGAGGTCACATTTCCGCCCACCGATATGCCGTGGAACGTTCGCGAGATGCATCTCCGCCATCCGGATGGGCATGTGTTCCGGGTGGGTCGCGAGGTCGAGGGCAAGAAATAAAAATGGCACCCTGAAACTCGAGATTCGCATTGGCAAACTTTCACGACTCCATCGGCACCGAGCCCACCCGAGAAACAGCCGCGGTTGGGGCATCCGTTCGCGGTAGCTTTAGGAATGAGTCGGCTGCGCCAGTCCCGACTCCGTGTTCGAACGGCAATAGCTACCCGCACTGTCGTCGGCTTCCGCGCACAACCTGCAGCGCGTATCGGAACGCGTTGGTTGGCTAATCGCTGATGATCGATGTTCCGCTCAATAAAAGATTTGTTGCCAGATAACTAAAATGCGTGAGCAACCATCCACTAGAAGGTGGGTGGCAACGACGTCGCGCGTTGCCGTGAAAATGATTCGCCTCCGATTGAAACAATCCGCGATTTCCACGGAAATGCAAGATGAGAGGAATGCACTATGACCAAAGCTTACGATTCTCCGCAACCGGTTAAAGGGGATCGATCGCGAATTGAAACGACAACTTGGCGGTTTATGGCGGCAGCCGCCGTCGGGATGGGAATTGTAGCCTTTGCTGCGACTGAACTCATGCACTACATTTTGGTGCCGGATATAGGACGTTCCGATGAAAGACTGCTGGCCGAGGGCCTGTCGGCTCTGGTGGTGAGTTGCCTGACGGCGGGGTTGGTATACATGAGCCGAGAGCGACAACGTCTCATGATGGCAAGGATGCAGGTGATTGCGGAGATGAATCATCACATCCGGAACGCATTGAGTCCGGTTGCGCTTTCGGTGGATGCAACTGACGATCGGCAACTGCATCGCGTAATCTCGGAAGCGGTCGACCGGATCGACTGGGCACTCCGGGAAATCCTGCCTCGTGAGGTCCCGCTGGAAGAAGAGCAGCATGAGCTGGGATACTTTCAGGGACATAAGAACCCTAGTTGATAAGAAACCTGAAACAGTCAGACTCAATTCCGGGTCTCGTGCCGGTAAGGGAGTAAACTGGCCCAGATTTAGTGCAAGCCGTACGCAGCGGCGAGGCCACTCACCTGATGCACGCAGAGCGCAGCAAACAAGTTACCGTGCTGGATGTGACGAGGAATATTGCCGTCCGCCAACTCGGCAGTCGTAACTGGAAGGCGCGTGCCGGTTCATCATGGCCGGTGAAACCCCTGCCAAACAAGTAAGTTTCAGATTTCTTCGAAAGTCTGCTACTTTTCTTCTTCGATTTTGATGCGGAGTGATTTCAAAAATTTTACATCCTGATCGTTGACTTTGAACTCAGGGTTGGTAGACAGGGTAGTGACCAGAGCAGTCTTGTCGGAGGACTTTTCGCCTTGTTTGCTAACCCCAATGGTGGCCTCAAGGACCAGGAAAATGTCGTATCCGCCTTCCTTGATGCGGGAGACGACTTCGGCGATCTGCTCGGAATCGGAGAGAGATTCGTTGATGGCTTCGCCGAGTTCTTTCATGAGGTCTTTCAGTTGTTGGTCCAATGGGTCCCCCGATCTTCGTGCAAGTACTGCTATCCGAGCCGTGCCGCTCCGTTCTGCTTCTTCCATTAGATGCTGGGGATGATCGAACGGTTTTGAGCATCCGCAGGTTTGCGTCATTGTATCGCTATAGGCTGTTAAAATCGAGCCTGTGAATAAGGTTTCCACGGCACGAAAGTTAGGTGTGGTGGCGCGGGTGGCCTCCGAGCAGGCCAAGCGCAGCCGGACGCTGCGGGCCGCTACGCAGGCGGGTGCGACGACGGCCCGGGCTTTTGGCAGGGTAGCGCATCAGCTCTGGCTGGAGGTTACAGGGGTGGTTTTCCTGCTGATGGGGCTGAGTTTCGCGGCGGGCGCAGCACGGGAGTTTGGCAAACATCAGGCAGGGCAGGCGGGGTTAAAAAATGTGGTCCTCGCAGGAAGTGTTGCATTGTTGTTTGGATGGTTTGGGGTTAGTTCGTTTTTGCGGGTGAGGAAGAAGAAATAGGCGGGGTGTTCATTGCGGCTAGCGTGAGCGCAAGCAGGTTCCTCTCCGGGCGCTTCGCCCCTGTTCGGAGTGACATCATTACTTCTGCAGGTGAAATCAGCGAAATCATGAAAAGCATTAAGACCGCCGGGCAGGGAGTCGGGGCCGCAGTGGAGACGTCCTCACGTATTCCGGTGAATCCATTTTATACGGCTGCGGATTTAAAGGGGACGGATTACGAGAGCGAGATTGGGTATCCGGGCGAGTATCCGTTCACGCGCGGCGTGCAGGCCACAATGTACCGCGGGCGGCTGTGGACCATGCGGCAGTATGCGGGCATGGGCGACGCCGAGGAATCGAACAAACGCTACAAATATTTGCTGGCAAATGGGACGACGGGGCTCTCGGTGGCGTTCGACCTGCCCACGCAGATCGGGATGGACTCCGACCACGTACTGGCGGCCGGGGAAGTCGGAAAAGTTGGCGTGGCGATTGATTCCATCGAGGATATGGAGCGGTTGTTTGCGGGCATCGATCTGACGAAGATTTCTACATCGATGACCATCAATGCGACGGGATCGATTCTGCTGGCGCTGTATGTGGCGGTGGCGCGGCGGCGGGGCGAGGACATTCGGAAGCTTTCCGGGACAGTGCAGAACGACGTGCTCAAGGAATACATTTCGCGCGGGACCTATATTTATCCGCCGAAGCAGGCGTTGCGGGTGATCACCGACATGTTTGCCTGGGCGCAGGAGAATGTGCCGGAGTGGAATACGATTTCGATCTCCGGCTACCACATGCGGGAGGCGGGATCGACGGCCGTGCAGGAAGTGGCGTTCACGCTGGGCAATGGCATGGCGTATGTGGACGCGGCGATCGAAGCCGGGCTGGATGTGGATAAGTTTGCGCCGCGGCTGTCCTTCTTCTTTAATGCGCACAACAACTTCTTAGAGGAAGTGGCGAAGTTCCGCGCGGCACGGCGGATGTGGGCGCGGATCATGCGGGAGCATTTCAAGGCGAAGAATCCGAAGTCGTGGATGCTGCGATTTCATACCCAGACCGCGGGATCGACGCTGTCGGCGCAGCAACCGGAAAATAATATCGTGCGGACAGCGATTCAGGCGCTGGCGGCGGTGCTGGGCGGGACGCAGTCGCTGCATACGAATTCTTACGACGAAGCTTTAGCGTTGCCGACCGAGCAGGCGGCGCGCATTGCGCTGCGCACGCAGCAGGTGATTGCCTATGAATCGGGAGCGGCGCAGACCATCGATCCTCTGGCGGGATCGTATTACATTGAGGCGCTGACCAACGAGATTGAAAAGCGCGCGGCGGAATATTTGGGAAAGATCGAAGTAATGGGTGGGATGTTGAAGGCGATTGAGCGCGGCTTTGTGCAGCAGGAAATTCAGAACGCAGCCTATGAATATCAGCAGGCGGTAGACCGGGAAGAGGCGATTGTGGTGGGGGTGAACCGATTTGAAATCGAAGAAGAAAAACCGATCCCGATCCAGAAGATCGATCCGACGTTGGAGTCAAAACAGATTGAGAGGGTGCGGGCGTTGCGGGCGCGGCGGGATGCGGGACCCTGGAACAATGCTCTGAGTCAAGTTGAGGAAGCGGCGCGGTCGGGCGCGAATGTTATGCCGAAGATTGTCGCGGCCGTGGAGGCATATGCGACCGTGGGTGAGATTGCCGATGTGATGCGACGGGTGTTTGGAGAGTATCGGGAAGCCGTGATTGTGTAGTCTGGCGATCGGCCGGTTCTAGCCCCAGAGAGATGTTCCGCGATTATTTCTTTCCGTCTTTGTTGTCTATCTTCATCCGCTCGAGCGCCTCACGAATATGCGGCTCAGCTTGCGCGCGATTCCAGTGTGCCATCTGCTTGAGTGGATGTTGTCCGGCAAGCTGTTCAGCGACCTCCAGACCAAGAAAATATCCGGTGCGGGGTGGAATGTTCGGATCCTGGCTGTGATCGTCGAGGAAATACACGGCTGCGTCGTGCTGGGATTCGGAACTGAATCGACTTAGGAAATCCGCCGCCAGAGTCGATCTTCGCTGGTTTAGATCTTTCATTACAGGCTCCGTGATCCACAACGTGTCCTGGTCCGTGGCCGAGGGATTCAGGCGCTGCGCGATGAAAGTTGCCATGCCCTCAGCCCACAGGCGCACCCATAGCGGCTCGTCGCGCTCCGGTTCGAAGGGAAAGAATACGTGCTGGTAGCGGTGAAATAATTCGTGATCGAGAAGCGGAGGCAAGTTGGTTTCGTGCTCTTCCACGATGTCGTCGAGGCCAAGTAAAAGAGCATTCGAACCCTGAATCTGCTGGGAGCGCCCATTGAAGCATTCCGCCGAGGCCATTATGTAGATGTCGCCGGACCACGCCATATCAGGGAAAGCTTTTTGGAATCGCTGCCGGGCGTCCGCGATGATTCCGGGCATTGTTTGCTGGAGCGAACCGATCTCGGGGACAAGTGTCGGAAGAGTTGGGAAATAATCGGTCTCGAGCGCACCGTCGCTGAAGTGTTTTGCGCATGGCGCCGCTAAATCTGCGAATAAGGCGGAGTTGGGCTGAATGTACGAGGACCGCCACAACTCCAATTGCCGGGGTGGGTTCTGGTCTTGGGCTGCGTTCCAGAACCGCCAAAAGTCCGGCATCAGGTTATGGATACGGACGTTTCCCTTGGAGTGCGTTTGTCCCTGCAACGAAAGAGCGAACAACAATATGGCGACGATGCGCACCTGTGCAACGATGAGTCTACGCTGCCTTCGGGGGCACGTCATCCGGGCGGCCATATTCTTGGTGGGCGTGTGCAGGACGCTCGGGATGATCGGCGGCATCTTCCACGCCTTCAACAGCCGCGCTCTCGAATGCCTGGTCGGTGTCGGCTAATTCCTCGACGCTTTCTCCGTTGACGTCGGAGACTTCCGAAAGACCCTGGGAACTGCCGGATTGGCCGGCGCTACGCGGACCTACTTCCGCGGGATCGTCGCCGAGTTCATCGAGTTGTGCTTGCTCGCCGGTTTCGAGCGTGGGATCTTTTTCCAGCGCTGTATCGCTAAATTTTGGATTGTCGGGCACGCGGCCTCTCGCCTCTTCATTTTTCAAGCTAAAGTTCTAGACGTTAGAGACGGTTGGCGTGCCGGATGTTGCCGTTAGTCGGAAGTTTTGTAATCGCAGGCGGAGCGGCAGGGTTCGCAGTACATCAGCCCGTCTTCGCAGACGCGGACGTTGTCGGTTGTCTGGCAGAGGCAGCAGAACTTATCGCATTGGCAACTACCTTCGGCCATTTCACACTGGGCGCACAGGAATTTTGCCGAACTGGTTCGGGTGGACATACTAATAAGGTAGCTGGCAGCTGCCGGCCTGGGAAACGTACCGTTGGTAACCTTCGGGAGATTGATGATTGTTGACTGATGATTGATGATTAAAACCTCGGAACCGGGGTGGACCCATGGCTTTCATTCATCAATCAACAATATCAATCAAAAATTGTTTTCGTGCGGCGTGCCATATAATTCTCGGCAATGACCTTCCAACAAGTGCTGGATGGGGCGGAAGTTCTCGCGCAGAGCGGGGATCCGGGCGTGAGCGGTGTGGAATACGACTCGCGACGGGTGAAACCGGGGTGCGTGTTTGTGGCCATGCGTGGGGAATCGAGTGACGGAAACCGGTTCATCGACCAGGCGATTCAGGCGGGCGCGGCGGCGGTGGTGACGGACTCATCGACGCAGAAGCCGCGGGCCAACGTTGGCTGGGCCCTGGTGCCGCATGGGCGCCGGGCGCTGGCGCGGGTCAGTGCGAATTTTTACAAGAAGCCGGCAGAGCGGCTCGCGATTACGGGAATCACCGGGACGAATGGGAAGAGTACGACGGCGTTCCTGGTGGAATCGATTTTAACTACCGCTGGCAAGAAAAGCGCGCTAATCGGGACGATTGAATATAGAGTGGCGGGCAAGGTCTTACCGGCGCCGCATACCACACCAGAAGCGCTGGAGCTAAATCGCATCTTGAGCGAGGCCCTGGGGCAGGGCGCGACGGAGGCAGTGATGGAGGTTTCGTCGCATGCCCTGGCGCAAGAGCGGGTATATGGGGTGCCGTTCGATGTGGCGGTGTTCACCAACCTGACCCGCGATCATCTGGATTATCACCAGACTATGGAAGAGTATTTTGCCGCGAAACATCTGCTGTTTGAAGGCTGCGGAACGGATGCTCCGCGCGCCGTGGTTACGAATGGGGATGATGAGTATGGCGCGAAACTGGCGGAGTTCAGCCGCAAGCACAGTTCGGAAGTGTTGAAGTATGGCTGGGATCAGGGCGATCTGCATGCGGAGAATGTCGAGATCACGACGCGCGGCACCAGATTCGATTTGGTGCTCCCGGATAAGAAACTTGCAGTATTTTCCCCGCTTATCGGCCGGGTGAACGTATATAACATTCTCGCCGCGGCGGGCGCTTGCTACGCGCGCGGATGCACAGCGGAGGCGATCGTGGCGGGCATCGACAACCTGGCCGCCGTGCCGGGAAGATTCGAGCGGGTGGAGTGCGGACAGCCATTCACGGTGGTAGTGGATTATGCGCACACCGACGATGCGTTGCGGAATTTGACGGCACTGGCGCGAGAGTTGGTTGCCCGCGGGAAAGGAAGGGTGCTGACGGTTTTTGGCTGCGGCGGGGACCGGGACCGGAAGAAGCGCCCGTTGATGGGCGAAGCGGCGGGGCGGGGAAGCGATTTTGTGGTGCTGACGTCGGATAATCCGCGGAGTGAAGATCCGGTGTCAATAATGAATGATGCGGTAGTGGGCTTGCAGAAGACTGGGGTGAAGTACAGCGTGGAAGTTGACCGGCGGAAGGCGATCGCACTGGCAATTAGCGAAGTGCGTCCGGGAGACATTGTGCTGATAGCCGGCAAAGGGCATGAGAAAGTGCAGGCGACGCGTGAGGGTGAAATGCCTTTTGACGACGTGAAAGTGGCCCGAGACGCGCTGGGAGCTGCGGGATTTGAATGCCTGCCGGCGCGGGCGGGAGCGAAGGCGTGAAGCTGACGCTGGGGAAGATCGCCGGGTTCGTTTCGGCCGATGGGCAGTTTAACGGAAATGATTTGGTGTGCGGTTATTCGATTGATTCTCGAACGGTGGGAACCGGCCAGCTTTTCTTTGCAGTGAAGGGCGAGCGGCTGGATGGGCACGATTATGTAAAACAGGCGCTGGAAAAAGGTGCGGCCGCCGCCGTGGTCCGGAGGGATCAAGTGGGCAGGTTCCAGGGCAAGGCGAATCTGCTGGCAGTCGATGACACGTTGACTGCGCTACAGACTTTGGCAACGGCTGTGCGCCGATTGTGGGGCAAGCCGCTGATTGCTGTGACCGGTTCGGCGGGAAAGACAACCACCAAAGAAGCCATCGCGCACGTGTTGGGTTCGAGGTTTCGCGTTTTGAAGTCGGAAGGAAATTTTAACAATCATTTCGGTTTGCCCCTGATGTTACTGAAGCTTGAACCCGAACATGACCTGGCTGTGATCGAGATGGGAATGTCGCATGCGGGGGAGATTCGGGCGCTCGGGAAAATCGCTCAGCCTGAGATTGGCGTGGTGACCAACGTGGCGGCGGTGCATCTGGAGTTTTTCGATTCGCTGGCGGGAATTGCGCGGGCCAAGTATGAGTTGATCGAGTCGCTGCCTGCAAGTGGAACGGCGGTATTGAATGCGGATGATGAGTATGTTTCGCAGTTTGGGCGGGACTTCAAGGGAAGAGTTGTGATGTATGGCACGCGGGCTTCGGCCGACATCCGCG
Organism: uncultured Acidobacteriaceae bacterium; assembly: GCA_963833875.1. Classification (GTDB taxonomy): domain Bacteria; phylum Acidobacteriota; class Terriglobia; order Terriglobales; family Acidobacteriaceae; genus Sulfotelmatobacter. The sequence goes on along the minus strand of CAWHZM010000004.1, from coordinate 1,815,156 downwards.
CCGAGAATATCAAGGGCAGGGGCGCGGAGGGAGTTGAGTTCGATGTGGTGATTGAAAATGTACGAGAACGAGCGGCGCTTCCGCTGGTCGGGGAACACAACGTCCTGAATGCGCTGGCGGCGGTTGCGGTGGGAGTGGAGTGCGGGATTAAGCCGGGGCAGGCGGTGGAAGCGCTGGCGACCATGAAGTCTGCGGAAAAACGCGGGCAGGTTCTCCAACTGGGTAACATCACGGTGATTAACGATTGTTACAATTCGAATCCGAAGGCTCTGGAAGCGATGGTGGATGCGCTAAGCGCGATGCCGGGAAAGCGGCGCATTGTGGTGGCGGGAGAAATGCTGGAATTGGGACCGGCGGGCGAAGAGCTGCATGCGAAGGCTGGACGGCATCTTGCCGATAAGAAAATAGATTTATTGCTGGGGGTTCGCGGGTTGGCGCAGGCGATGGTGGATGCTGCAAAGCGGTCGGGCGTGCCCGCGGAGTTTGCCACTTCGTCAGAGGCGGCCGGCGAATGGCTGGCGCGAGAGGCTCGCGATGGTGACGTGATTCTTTTGAAGGCTTCACGTGGGGTGAAGCTGGAAAAGGCGCTCGACGCCTGGATGGCGCGGCGCAACGGCAATAATTAGGTTATCGCGGGACGGAGGCTGATTGCTCTACTGGCTGTTGTTCGTGAAGCTGCAACATTATTTTCCACCGTTTCGCATCTTCCGTTATTTGACCTTCCGCACTGCGTTTGCCAGCCTTACCGCATTGTTTACGGCACTCATCGTGGGCCCGCTGGTGATTAATCGGCTGCGCGAATTCCAGATTGGACAATACATTCGCGAAGAAGGCCCGAAGGCTCATCAAAAGAAAGCGGGAACGCCGACCATGGGCGGACTGCTGATCGCGATTGCTGTGGTGGTGCCAACCTTATTATGGGCGGACCTTAGCAACCGCTTTGTGTGGATTGCCGTATTCGCCACATGCGCGTTTGCGGCGATTGGATTTGCCGACGATTACACCAAGGTGGCGCACAAGCGGAACCTGGGGCTTACGGGACGGGCAAAGCTGGGTCTTCAGATTGCGGCAAGCATCGTGGTCGCGGTGATGCTGATCGCGATGCAGAATTACGGCATGTACTCGACCAGGCTCATCGTGCCGTTCATCAAGCAGTTTAATCCCGACCTGGTGGTGCAGAACCTGGAGCGCTTCCCTCACCTCTGGCCGCTGGCATTTCTGCCCTTCATAGCTTTCGTGGCTTTCGTAATTGTCGGGTCAAGCAATGCGGTGAATCTGACGGATGGCCTCGACGGATTGGCCATTGGTTGCACAGTGATCGCCGCTGGGGCTCTGACGGTACTGACCTATGTAAGCGGCCACGCGACCTTTGCAACTTATTTGGAAATTCCAAAAATGCCGCAGGTCGGCGAACTGACGATATTTTGCGGCGCCATGGTGGGGTCGGCGATTGGATTCTTGTGGTATAACGCGCATCCAGCCGAAGTGTTTATGGGAGATGTGGGTTCGCTGGCGCTGGGCGGAGCGATTGGCACGGTTGCGGTCATTATTAAGCAGGAGTTGCTGCTGCCCTTCATCGGCGGGGTGTTTGTGATCGAGGCGCTGTCCGTAATTTTGCAGGTGGGTTCGTACAAGCTACGCAAGAAAAGAATCTTTAAGATGGCGCCGCTGCATCATCACTTCGAGTTAATGGGGTGGTCAGAGTCGAAGATCATTGTGCGGTTTTGGATTGCATCGCTGGTGTTTGCGCTGTTTGCGCTGACGACGTTGAAACTGCGGTGAGAAACAGTGGTCAGTGACCAGTGCGTAGTCTTTAGGCGCAGGTTCGCGGTCGGAAGTAATTTGGTTGGCTGGCCACTAGCCACTGATCACTTCATTAGGATGTTGGAACTCAAAGACAAACGCGTGCTGGTGGTCGGCCTCGGCAAGTCTGGGGTGGCGTCCGCGCTGTTCTTGAAGGCACAGGGGGCGCGGGTGACTGTCTCGGACTCTAAGGGTCCGGAGGATTTGAGCGATCAGATTCCGCTGTTGCTCGATCAGGGAATCACCGTTGAGACCGGCGGCCATGGGGAACGCACGTTTCAGGAGAAAGATCTGATTGTGGTGAGCCCGGGCGTTCCGGTGGATGCGCCGCCGCTGCTGCAGGCGCGCGCGCTGGGCGAATCGGTAATCGGTGAAATCGAACTGGCGGCGCAATTTCTGCCAGGGATGATCGTGGCCATTACCGGGTCAAACGGAAAGACGACGACCACTTCTCTGGTAGGCAAAATTTTGACGGCCGCAGGATTTTCGGCGCTGGTGGGCGGAAATATCGGAACTCCGGCGATTTCGTTTGTGGGCCGTGCGACCCGCGACAGCGTGATCGTGCTGGAGGTCTCAAGCTTTCAACTGGAGACAATCGACAAGTTTCGTCCCAAGATTGCTGTGGTTCTGAATGTCACGCCAGATCATCTGGATCGGCACCGCACGGTGGAAGCCTACGTGAACGCGAAGGCACGAATCTTCGAGAATCAGCGTGACCACGATTTCGCGGTCTTGAACGCCGATGACCCGACCTGTATCGCGATGGCAGCTAAAACACGAGCGCAGGTATTTTGGTTCAGTCGGAAGAAAGACATCGAGCAAGGGGCGTGGATTCGCGCGGGAAATATTGTGTTTCGTAGTGCTGCTGGGCGTGAGAAAGAAGCTCAGCACGAGATCATGCAGGTTTCAGAGATTCCGTTGAGAGGCGCACACAATCTGGAGAATGTTCTGGCGGCGGTATGTGTGGCATCGCTGATGGGATGTGCCCCACAGAAAATCCGGGAAGCAGTGATGAAGTTCAGGGCGGTGGAACACCGGCTCGAATATGTGGCCACCGTCCGCGGCGTGGATTATTACAATGACTCCAAGGCCACGAATGTGGATGCGACCATCAAAGCGATTGAATCATTTCCCGCGAACATCCATTTGATTCTTGGCGGCAAGGATAAGGGCAGCGACTACTTGGTTCTTAACGAGTTGCTTCGGCAGCGGGTGAAGCGCGTGTATACGATTGGCGCGGCGGCGGAGAAGATCGAGTCGCAGATTAAAGGCACTGAGGTGGTTCACGCTCAGACTCTGGAGAGTGCTTTGCGGAAAGCGAATGCGGTTGCTGAGCCGGGGGATGTGGTCCTGCTGGCGCCCGCATGTTCCAGTTTTGACCAGTTCAGGAGTTACGAGCATCGGGGGCAGGTGTTCAAGGAGATTGTGCGGGGGCTGGGGTGAAGTCCTTCGTAGGTCGCAAGGCTCAATCTTGATCTTGACACCGCCGACCCCGGCTCTTACGCTTGAGCCATGGAAGTACGCTCGAGTCCCGATCAGGAAGCGTTTGTCCGCCAGGGCATCGCGGCCGGACGGTTTCAAAGCGAGGCCGAAGCCGTGGCCGAGGCCCTGTCGTTGTGGGAAGAGCGTGAACGCAACCGAGCGGAGATTTTAGCCGCAGTGGATGCGGCAGAGGCTTCTCTGGATCGCGGAGAAGGTATCCAGGTTACAGAGCAGTCCATGCGTGAGCTCGCCGAAGGGGTGAAACAGCGAGGTCGAGCGCAACTTGAGGACGGACGAGCGGCCCGCCGCTGACGGCCGTTCGGCTTAACCGGGAAATCAAGGCCTAGTTAGACGATATCTGGCTCTATATTGCTGCGGAGAGTAGCAGCCTCGAAATTGCGGATCGTGTCGTCGAAACAATTACTGACACGTTTCTTCAACTGTCAAAGCATCCAAGCCTTGGCCGCCGCCGCGATGACATACGCAAAGGCCTGAGGAGCATCAACGCCGGCAGCTACGTTGTAATTTATCGCGTAGAACAGGAAGAGATCCGAATTCTCCACGTGGTTCACGGTCGACGCGACATCAAATCGGCGATCCGGCCTTAGACTCTCGCCTGTACCAAATCAATCAACAATCAAAAATCAACAATCAGCAATTCCCTGTCCTCCACATCGCTGCTCCGTGGTGAAATGAAGTTCCATGGCGAAGCGGGTGAGTGTGGATCGCTGGTTGTTTGCCGTTACCATGCTGCTGGTGTTTGTGGGGCTGGTGATGGTGTTTTCGGCCTCGGCGGTGATGGCGCGGGAGCGGTTTGGATCTCCGTATGCATTTCTCTCGAAGCAGTTGATTTTTGCTCTGGCGGGAATTGTGGCGATGGTCGCCGCCATGCGCGTGGATTACCGGCGGTATAAAAATCCTGCCATTGTTTTTTGCCTGCTAGGCATCACTACGCTGCTGCTGATTTCGGTTTTCTTTCTAGACCGCTCGCACAATACCCATCGCTGGTTCAAGTTGGGCGGATTCTCCTTTCAACCTTCCGAACTGGCCAAGCCAGTCTTGATTTTATTTCTGGCCTACTTTCTTGAAGCCCACACCAAGACCATGGACGACTGGCGCAACACGTTGCTGCCAGCCGCGGCTCCGATCCTCGTCCTGCTTGGTTTGATTGTCCTGCAACCAGACCTGGGTACGGCGATTGCGTGCGCGGGGATTGCGGCGTGCATCCTGTATGTTGCGGGGATGCGGCTGAGATACTTTGGCTATGCGCTGGGCGCGTCACTGCTTCCGCTGTACTTCCTGATTTTCCATGTCGCCTTCCGGCGCGACCGCATTCTGGCGTTTATGAATCCCTACGCCGAGCGGCAGAAGGCGGGATTTCACCTGATTCAATCCCTGATTGCGGTGGGCACGGGCGGTATTACTGGCACGGGCCTGATGGAGGGGAAACAGAAATTGTTTTATCTTCCGGAGCCGCATACCGATTTCATTTTTGCGGTGACGGCGGAAGAGTTGGGATTGGTGGGGGCTATGTTTTTAGTGACGCTCTTTGCCATCTTTCTATGGCGGGGGATGCGGGTGTCGTGGCGTACGGAAGATGTTTTCGGACGATATTTGGCGGTGGGAATAACCAGCATGGTGGTACTGCAGGCGTTCATCAATATGAGTGTGGTGCTGGGGCTAATGCCGACCAAAGGGATTCCACTGCCGCTGGTGTCGTATGGAGGTTCGTCAATTTTTGTCACCCTGGCGTGTGTGGGCGTGTTGTTGAATATCACGAAACAGGCCGAATAGATCATGGGTTCATTGCACTGTTTCTTTAGAGGACAAATGAAAGCTTTATGGTTTGGGTTGGTGCTTGGCTACATTTTGATGAACCTGGCAGTTGGGCAGGTCGCTACTCCCAAAGCGATTGAGTTGCCGCCTTCCGTGCCCATGTTTTCTGCCTCCGATCTGGCGGCAAAAGTTCCACCGGCTAAGGAAGAGGACGTCAAGTCGATGAATGCCATTCTGGTGGCAATTTATGACGTGATCTCCGGTCCAGTCGGAGGCCGGGATTGGAATCGCTTCCGTTCGTTATTTCTCCCTCAAGCTCGTTTTACGGAAGTAAGCACCGCCCCGGACGGATCGAAGATGGTCATGGCCTGGAATGTGGACGAATTTGTGCGCGATGCGGGCGAAGTTTTTGCCAAAGATGCGTTTTACGAGAAGGCTGTCGTGAACCGGCCCATGAGTTTTGGCAACATGGCGGAAGTGTTCAGCAGCTACGAATCGCGACGCAGTCCGTCGTCAAAACCCTTTGAGAGAGGCATCAACAGCATTCAGCTGTTGAACGATGGAAAGCGCTGGTGGGTGCTTTCGATTTTGTGGGACGTGGAGAGGCCAGGAAATCCTCTTCCGGCAAACTTTGCGAAGAAGTGAGCTGCTTGCCGCTTGGTCGGCGGCTGCCGGTTTGACCCACTATCGCTCGGCCCAGAAGCTTCTCAATCAACAGTCATAAATCACAAATCAACAATTCCTTTATAGTCAGCACATGCGGGCTATTATGGCGGGCGGCGGGACGGGCGGGCACGTGATTCCGGCGCTGGCCATCGCCAACGAACTCAAGGCCAATTATGGCGCCGAGGTTCTCTTTATCGGCACGGCGCGCGGCATGGAGAACCGTATGGTGCCGGCGGCGGGGTATCCGCTGCAATTGGTGCGGGTGGGCGCGCTGAAGAATGTGAGCTTGCTGGTCCGGGCGAAGACGGCGTTTGATTTACCGCGTGCAGTGTGGGACGCGAGCCGTAGGCTGAATGAGTTTGCACCTGACGTGGTGATCGGGGTGGGTGGATATGCGTCCGGGCCGGCGATGCTGGCGGCAGTGTTGAAGCATATTCCGACGCTGGCTTTTGAGCCGAACGTGGTTCCGGGATTTGCCAACCGCATGGTGGCGCGGTTTGTCTCCGGCGCGGCGGTGCATTTTGAAGAGACAGCGAAGTATTTTCGCCGGGCCGAGGTGACTGGAGTGCCGGTGCGGCAGGCATTCTTTGAAATTCCCGAGAAGCATGGTGGAACTCCTACCTTGCTTGTCTTCGGCGGCAGCCAGGGAGCACACGCGATTAACGAAGCGATGGTGCGATGCTTGCCGGAATTGACAAGGCAAGCTAACGGAATTCACATTATCCACCAGACGGGCGAACGCGATTATGATCTGGTTCGGACGGCTTACCAGTCTTCGGCGCAGCACTCTTTAGACGGGGCGGAGGTGTCTAAGTTTATTGAAGACATGCCGGCGGCGTTTGCAGGGGCCGATCTGCTGGTATGCCGCTCGGGCGCGAGCACGGTAGCGGAGATTACGGCGGCGGGAAAGCCGGCGATTTTTGTGCCGTTCCCGCGGGCAGCGGACGACCATCAGCGGGTGAATGCCGAGGCGCTGGCGCACTCGGGAGCGGCGGTGGTGGTGGAGGAATCCAAGCTGGACGGGGTTTGGCTGGCGGAGACGATCGCGGCTTTGCTGGGCGATTCAGCACGCCTTAGGCAGATGAGTGAAGCGGCGCGGAGACTGGCGCATCCTCACGCGGCGCGCGATATTGCGGCGCTGGCGGCGCGAGTGGCGGGAATCGGTGCCGGGAATGAGTAGAAGTCTTGTTGGAAAGTTTTTCAGTTTCGGAAATGAGAGATAGAGCTCACAGGGATGCTTCGACCGCGGTTGCGCTTTGCTGTCGCGAGACACAATTCTCGTTCGGGATGACAGTTAGGACAGGTCCGTGAAAGTTGCCTGGATTCGAACCCTCGGCACAATTCTGATCGCCGCGCTCATTCTGTTCGGGGTGTTGTATGCGGGCGATTGGCTGGTATGGCGGTGGCGCGCAGCTCACGGCAACGGCACAGACACGGTACAAGTGCGCCAGTTTCTGGCGACATCGCTCAAGGGCAACAAGACAGAATACGACTTGCTGGGGGTGGCGCCGGAGACGTGCAGCCGATCGATCTTCCCGCAGGATGGAAGTCCCGCTTGCTGGTGGTTGCGGCGGCATACCTCGCAGTGGGAGTGAAGGTTCTCGCACCCTATTGTTTCCGGCCAGGAAAACTAAATTATGTTCGCCAAAATTCAGCAAATACATTTCGTGGGCATCGGCGGGATCGGCATGAGCGGGATTGCCGAGGTGTTGCTGAATCTCGGCTATAAGGTTTCGGGATCGGATCTAAAGAGTTCAACGGTTACGCAGCGTTTGGCTGGCTTGGGTGCAATGTTGTTCGAAGGGCATCGCGCGGAAAATATTTCCGGCGCCGAAGTGGTGGTGACGAGTTCGGCCATCGCCCAGGAGAATCCCGAGGTTGCGGAAGCGCATAGGTTGCACGTCCCGGTCATTGGGCGCGCGGAAATGCTGGCGGAGTTAATGCGCTTGAAATACGGCATTGCGATTGCCGGGATGCATGGTAAGACGACCACCACCTCCATGGTGGCTGCGGTGCTGGCCGGTGGCGGGCTTGATCCAACTGTCGTTGTCGGTGGCCGGGTGGACGCGTTGGGGTCGAACGCGCGGCTGGGGAAATCTCAATACCTCATTGCCGAGGCCGATGAAAGCGACCGGTCGTTCCTGAAGCTTTCGCCGATTTTATCCGTGGTGACCAACATCGACCGTGAACACATGGACTGCTACCGCAACATGCGCGACGTGAAAAATACCTTCCTCGAATTTATGGATCGGGTGCCGTTCTACGGGATGATTGTAGCCTGCAACGACGATGCAATTCTGCGCAAGCTGTTGCCCGAAGTTCGCCGCCGCACCGTGACCTACGGCACCAGGCGCGGGTCCGATTTTTTGATCAAGTTGGGAACCGGTTCCCCGCTCAGGGCTGGCGAAAATTCTCCCATGAACCGGTTTCGGGTGAATTACCGGAAAAAAGATTTGGGCGAGTTCACCCTGCACGTCCCCGGAGTGCATAACATTCTGAACGCGACGGCGGCGATAGCGGTTGGAGTTGGCCTCGATATTGAAGCCAATGCGATTCGCTTTGCTTTGGATCAATTCCGCGGCGTCGATCGGCGCTTTCAATTGCGCGGGCGAGTCGAGGGCGTGAGCGTGATCGACGATTACGGCCACCATCCTACGGAGATCAAGGCGACCCTGGCGGCGGCAAGGCAGTGCGGCTTCCGCAAGATTCATGTGGTGTTCCAGCCTCACCGGTACACCCGCACCGGCGATCTCCTGGAACAGTTCACCACCGCATTCGGAGATGCGGATTCGCTATTCGTGCTGGACATTTACGCCGCCAGCGAGCAGCCGATCGAAGGCGTCAGCGGCGAAACGTTGGCTAAGGCGATCCGCGAGAAGAGCGGCCGCAGTGCAGAATATACGAGTTCATTCGCGGGTGCGGCCAGTGCCGCTGCCGTGGCGGCGCGAGACGGGGACATGATTCTTACGCTGGGCGCGGGCAGCGTGTCGCAACTGGGGCCGATGATCGTGGACAAGTTGAAGGAGCAAGCCGCCGGAACCGGGAGCTGACTTCCGGATTGTAGGCGCGAAATCGGAAATGCCTTAAAATAGATTGTATGAGCATAAGCATGCTCATATGCATGCGGAAGGGTGACGGTAATGAAAACGGCGAGGCTACAGGTGCTGACGACGCCTGCGTTCCGGGATTGGCTGCGCAAGGAGGCCAGGAAGGCCGGAATCAGCGTGGGGGAGCTAGTCCGCGTGCGCTGTGAGCAACGAGTGGGCGAGGAAGAGGCTGCGTTGGCGGAGTTGACCGCCCTTCTCCACAAAGAAGTGACGGCGACACGAGCTACGGTCCGGCGTAACCTGGACGAAACGCGTGCGATTCTTCGCGATCTGCGAGCACACCGTAAAACACATTCGGTGGAGGATCGGGCATGAGTGTGTTCAGCGAGGCGGTTGCTGCTGTCCAGTCCGCCTTGAAACTCTCAGACGAATTGCGGCGAACATCCCAGGAGCTCAAGGATGTGGCTGTGGAGTTGCGCGAGCACGATCGCCGGATTACGCGTCTCGAGGCGCAGTGGGACACCGCCGCTATGCTGTCGCGAAGGCGGTTGCAGTAAGCCTCCACAGTTGCCGCAGTTGGACCCGATAACCCACTCTGCATTTCTTCCTCATTTTAACGGCATTGTCGCTAACCGATCGAACGGCGGCGCGTCTATTCACCCATAAGGGGTCAAGTATGAAATCGACACAAGCGTGGGGATGGCTGACCGCCGGAGTTTTGGCACTGGGATTGAATGGGATGTATCACGATGGCGGCGGGGCGTGGGCGCATCGGAACATGGATCGGCTTTTCGCTCACATTTCCGACCCGTCGAGAGCAGTGATTGCATTAGCCTCTGGCCGCGCCGACTGGTTCGCGGCCAAGAGCGGGAGCGTGAGTGCGCAAGAAGAGACCTCCTTCCGTTTCAATACAACGGTCGCGCGCGTTCGATCCAAAGTCGCCCTCTCAGGTTCCAATCGTTTTGAAATGATTGCTGCTCGCGAAGAGGCCGCAATGGGCAGAATGGAAGCCAGCCGGGCGCGGATGGAAGCGCGTGCGGATCGCATCCGGGTTGCCGCGTTCAATCCTGTTATCTGTCCGCGAGTGCGCGTCAGGGTTCCACGCGTGGACGTTTCGGTTCCCGGAGTTCACATCGAGACGGTAAGCGATGAGACCGAATAGAACATTCCAGCCTAGCGGGATTTCTCAGAAGGCGCCCGAGCCCATCGATCTTCCAACGCGTTTAACGCTTGACGTTCAACGGCTCACGTAATACAATCCACTAGCGTGATCAAGTCGTTCCGCCGTGCGGAAACCGAACGCTTGGACCATCGACAGGCGAGTCGGCGCTTTCAGGCCATCGAGCAGATCGCACGCAGAAAACTCCGTCAGTTGGCCAGCGCCATGGAATTGCGAGACTTGGCGGCTCCGCCCGGAAACCATTTAGAGTCGCTGCACGGCGATCGTAAAGGGCAGCATAGCATTCGCATTAACGATCAGTGGCGGATTTGTTTCCTCTGGCGCGAAGGAAATGCTTACGAGGTTGAGATCGTGGACTACCATTAGCGGCTTGAGTAACACGAGACAAAGCCACAAGGCCTCCCGGCAAATAAGTCATGTCGAAATCTCAAAAACTTCTCCCTCCCATCCATCCTGGCGAAATTCTGCGGGCGGACTTCATGGAACGGATGCGGCTTAGCATGAACCGGCTGGCACTCGACCTCCGCGTGCCTGTAACGCGTATCTCCGAGATCGTTCACGAGCGCCGGAGTATTACGCCCGATACGGCATTGCGGCTGGCGCGCTACTTCAACACCAGCCCGGGATTTTGGCTGAATCTCCAGACGGCTTACGATCTGGAGGTGGCGCAGGATAAGTTTGCCGGCACTATTGAGAGAGAAGTGCAGCCCGTTACAGTGGCTTCCGGGGATGCATAGTGCCGATCGGCCGCCCGGAGGATTGGGACGCACCGAACAATGAGCGTTTCCGTAGGCGAGTTTTCCGCATGATGTTCAATCCGATTCCTGCCTGTGCAAAAGCACAACGATTTCCCTGTCTCCGCCTGCCGAAAAAAGTTATAGTTTGATTGCTCAGCGATTCCACAGCGACAACTGACCTGAACTGATGGCGCGGAAATCGGCACCGACCATCTTGCAGGAAGAGTTGTATCCACCCAGCGCCGCGGCTGCGCGCCAGGGTTTCCGTGAGCCGGATCGACGTCCGTCGGACCGGCATGACGCGGAGATCGACGACGCCCGTCTGGTCGACCTGGATGTGGATGAGGAATCGCCATTTCTGCGTGGGCAAAAGCGCATCTCCGCTCGCCGCAGCACGCTTCCCAAGAAAACGGCCAATGGATTGTTGTGGGCGCTGGTGGCCGCGACGATTTTGTGCGTCACCGCATTCGCCCTGGCTGCGCTCTATCACTACGGCGAGCACTCCTGGCGCTTTCGCGTGGAATCGAGCGACAACATCGATGTCACCGGAATGCAGAACGTGACCAAGGCGCAAATCATGGAAGTGATGGGCGCCGATATTGGGCGCAACATTTTCTTCATCCCGCTGGCGCAGCAAAAGGCGCAACTGGAGCAGATTCCATGGGTGGAATCGGCCAGTGTGATGAGGTTCGTGCCCAACCAGTTGAAAGTTGAGATTCACGAGCGTACACCGGTGGCGTTCGCTCGAGTGGGACCGCGAATGACTTTAATCGATGCGGCTGGCACGCTGATGGAGTTGTCGCCGAAGCACAAATACTCGTTTCCCGTAATTCTTGGGATGAATCCCGGCGAGCCGCTTTCGACGCGTGCTCCGCGCATGAAGGCTTATGGCGAGATGGTGCGCGAACTGGATTCCGGTGGCGCGCACTATTCCCAGGACCTGAGTGAGGTCGATCTTTCCGATCTGGAAGACGTGAAGGTGCGGGTGAACGATCCGGCGGGAGATGTGCTGGTGCATCTTGGGTCGTCGGATTATTTGCGGCGTTACAAAGTCTATATCGCGCACGCGCAGGAATGGCGACAGCAGTTTCAAAAGTTGGAGTCGGTGGATCTGCGTTACGACAACCAGATCATCGTGAATCCGGATATGGAGCGGACGGCGAAGCAGTCGCCGTTGAATCCGAGCATGGCGAAGGCCGCGGCTGCGGCGGGGGTCAAGCCCGCGGCTTTGTTGACGCGAGTGGGTCCGAACGAGCGCGCGTTGCCGAAGCCGGCATTTGAGTTGACGCAGGACAAGCTTGCTCCGAAAGCTGCCGCTGCGGCGGAGAAAAAAAACGCAGGCAAACCGAAGGCGAGCACGATCGCAGCCAAATCGCCCGAGCCGACGGCACTGGAGAAAAAGCCTAAGGCGGATGTGAAGACGGCGAAGTTCGTTCCGGCAAAAGTAAAAGTAAAGAGGCGCGCGGCTCATGCTTCACTACTTCGCTCGGCGGCGGAACGCAGGAAGCTTTCGGTCAGAAAGCCTGCAGCACCTGCGAAACCCAAGGCCGCAAGCGGCGGGCAGAAACCCAGTCCAGGGATTGCGAAGACGCAGGATAGTCAGGTACCAAGCGATTAAGACTTTCAAATTTGCAGTTTGAATTTATTCGGGACACTCATTCATGGCGAAGCAGCAAGGAAATGTTCTGACGGCGATCGACGTGGGCAGCGCAAAAACCTGCGCTCTTATGGCGGAGGTGACGGATGGTGGCTTGCGCTATCGGGGACACGGCGTGGCGCAGTCGCGTGGCTCGCGCAAAGGCGTGATCGTCGAGCTGGAAAAAGCCGTCGCGGCGATTCAGAGGGCAGTCGAGCAGGCGGAAGACGTTGCTGGAGCAGCGGTCGAGCACGCCATTGTGGGAATCGGCGGATCGCATATTCGGGGAATCAATAGCCATGGAGGGATCACCCTGGGCACGCGTCCGCGGGAGATCGGCCGCGACGAAATCAAGCAGGCGGTCGAGCGAGCCCGGGCTATTCCACTCCCCGCGGATCGAGAAGTGCTGCATCTGTTGCCGCAGGAGTTCATTCTCGACGATCAGGCTGGAGTGCACGATCCGCTGGGCATGATGGCGGCGCGGCTGGAAGTACGAGTTCATCTGGTCACGGCGGCGGCGAGCGCCACGCAGAACGTCATCACGGCGGCGAACCGTGCCGGCGTGCATGTGGATGACACGGTCTTCGAGCCCCTGGCCGCGGCCGATTCCGTGCTGCGCGCCGACGAGCGTGAACTAGGTGTTTGCCTGGCAGATATCGGCGCGGGATCGACCGAGTTGGTCGTTTTCCTGCAAGGTGCAGTGGCTTACACCGGCGTCATTCCCGTCGGCGGCGATCACTTCACCAGCGACCTGTCGATGGGCATGTGTACCCCGCTGGCCGAGGCGGAAAAAATCAAGAAAGTATACGGCAACGCCATCGTCACGCTGATTCCCGAGGGCAACGAAGTTGAAGTGCCATCGGTCGGCGACCGCGCTTCGCGATTGCTGCCGCAGCGTTTAGTCGCCGAAATTCTCGAGCCCAGAGCCCGCGAATTATTCGAGATGATGCGCGATGCCTTACGCCAGTGCGGCATGTTTGACGCGTGTCTCGCCGGAATGGTGCTCAGCGGAGGCGGTTCGCGCCTTCCGGGAATTTTCGATGTTGCCGAATCGGTGTTGCGTCGTCCGGTAAGACTTTCCTGGCCAACGCCCTTGGCAAAAATGCCGGCGACGCTGGCCGAGCCGGAATATGCCACCGTACTCGGCATGGTGAATTACGGACAAAGAGCGCGCGTAGCACGCGGTTTTCAGGGAGATCGCTGGGGATCGAGATTGAAGGCGATGTTGGTGGGGTGAGTAAGTCAGTGGTCAGTGGTCAGAAAATGTAGGATCCATGCATGTGCAAGGTTTTTACTGACCACTAATCACCGGTCATTTGCTGAAGACTAATAAAATTCAAAATTAGGTGAAAAATATGACAAACGATTCGAGCATTCGTATCAGCTTTAACGAAGAGCCGCTTAACGACGCTAAGATCAAGGTCATCGGCGTGGGCGGCGGCGGCGGCAACGCAGTGAACCGCATGATCGATGCCGGAGTTGAAGGCATCGAGTTCATCGCGGCCAATACGGATTTGCAGGCCCTGCGCATGTCGCGCGCGCCAGTGAAATTGCAGCTCGGGGTGAAGCTGACGAATGGACTGGGTGCGGGCGCGAATCCGGAAGTTGGCCGCAAGGCCGCGCTCGAGGATTCCGACAAGATCATCGAGGCGCTCGAAGGTGCCGACATGGTTTTCGTGACCACTGGACTTGGCGGCGGTACTGGCACCGGCGCGGCTCCAATCATCGCGTCGCTGGCCAGCGAGATGGGCGCCCTCACGGTTGCGGTCGTGACCAAGCCGTTTTCCTTCGAAGGGAAACGGCGCATGACCCAGGCTGACCGTGGCATCGCTGAGTTGATGGATTCCGTCGACACCACAATCGTTATTCCTAACGAAAAGCTGTTGGCAGTTGCCGAAGATGCCGGATTCTTCGAGTCATTCCGCGTCGCCGACGATATTCTCCGCCAAGGCGTGCAGGGGATCTCTGACATTATTACAATCCCCGGCATCATCAACCGCGACTTTGCCGACGTGAAAACCATCATGGCCCGTATGGGTTACGCGGTGATGGGCACCGCAACCGCCAGCGGAACCAAGCGGACTACGGAAGCCGCGCAGCGGGCGATTGCATCCCCGCTGCTCGAAGCCGGAGCCATCGATGGTGCGCGCGGCATTTTGATCAACATCACGGGTTCGGCATCGCTGAAGCTGGCCGAAGTGCAGCAAGCATGCAGCATCATTCAAAGCGCGGCGCATGAAGATGCCAATATTATTTTCGGCGCGGTGCTCGACGAAAAGATGAAGGACGCGGTAAAGATCACCGTCATCGCAACCGGTTTCCGCGAGGTCCCTCGTTCGCAGCGCAAGCCGGAGATTTACTCGTCATTCGCCTCAAGTCATGAAGAGGCGATGAATTTCCCCCAGGCGGTTGCCCCCGCGCCCGATCCATTTTTCGATCATGTTCCGGAGCGCCGGTTAGTGGAGGTTCCTGCGCCGGAACCATTCCCGGCAGCGGCGCCCAGCACTGCGGAAGCTATCTCGCTGGAAACCATGCGTAGCGCCATGGTCGCAAACTTCGAGCAGGAGGATCTGGATGTGCCGGCATTTCTGCGCAAACGCGGCGATGTGATGTAGGAATGTGGGACCCGCGCCCGAAAATCATTGACGCCGGGGGTGCCTTGCAGGTAATCAAACCTTCGTTACCAAAGCAGATAGAACGTGAGTAACGCATTCTATCTTGTTGTTTCAAAATGGGTTACTTTTTCGATGATATTTCGCTTAATCGCAACTTTATCGTTGCCAGAATAGCGAGCCAACCTTATGATCGAACCATCCCGCCACTAGGTTTTGAGCACCATTTGGCGGTCGGCACTATCAATTCAGAGGGGTTTTCCGGGGAGTCCAGCAGGATGTCCAAGCAGGGTTTGCGCGCTTTTCGTCTAGTGGTTAGCTTTCTACTCTGTTTCACGGCGGCGCCATGGAGCTTTGCCGCGCACGTAAATCCGCAAGGACTAAACCCCAATAAACCGAAAACCACGCGGAAGGTCAGCGAAAGCCAGCACACCAAGCGTCATCTTCGGCATTTGGCGCGCGGCCGGGCCACGGGCATTCGACTTGCATCGGCCCATACGGCCAGCTTGACTCATACTGCGACCCGATCGGCTTCCGTCAGGCCAGCTTCGGCACGTCCCGCGACTCTCAGCACTCGCCACCACAGTTATCACGAGCGCTTCTACACCAGTTCTTTCGCCGAAGACATTACCGCCGGCGACGTTACCGATGGCGAGGATCCGGTGGTTCGTTTGGCCGCGATCGACGCTTTGGGGAACATGAACGGCACCGTGGTCGCAATCGAACCCACCAGCGGGCGCGTGCTCGCCATGGTGAACCAGAAACTGGCGCTCTCCAGTGGTGCGCAGCCCTGTTCAACCATCAAACTTTCCGTGGCTTTGGCGGCATTGAGTGAAGGGCTGATCTCGAAAGAGACTGAAGTTCCACTCGGCGGCCGTAGCCGCATGAACCTGACTCAGGCGCTGGCGCACTCCAACAATGCGTACTTCGAAGCATTGGGGCGCAAACTCGGCTTCGAGAAAGTAGCTTTCTACGCCCATCAATATGGCTTGGGGGAGCTTGCCGGTTATGACATTTCCGGGGAGAAACTGGGCACATATCCCGATGAAGTCATTCCGGAAAAACTGGGTGGAGTAGGCAAAATGTGTTCCTTCGGCGAAGGCGTTTCCATGACGCCGCTGCAGTTGGGCGCCATGGTTTCCGCTATCGCCAACGGGGGCACCCTTTACTATTTGCAACATCCCTCTTCGCCGGAAGAGGTGGTTAATTTCCAGCCGCGCATCAAACGCCAGCTCGATATCGCACCGCTCATCCCTGAGATCTCCGATGGTATGGCCGGGGCGGTGCAATACGGAACCGCCCGCCGCCTGGGATTGAACTTCAGCGAAGAAGAAATTCTAGGGAAGACCGGAACCTGTTCGCATGAAGGCACCCGCTATGGCTGGTTCGCTTCCTATGCCAATACCAGCAGAGGCCGGGTGGTGGTCGTGGTCTTCCTGCAAGGCGGTCGTCCTACGTTTGGCCCCAAGGCCGCTGAAATTGCAGGGCGGATGTACCGTAATCTCTACGATCATAATTTCTTTCTTGCCGGCCCAGCCAGCCCGTCGGATACGGCAGCTGCGGCTCGTTAACCTCAAATTCACAGCATCGAAACTTCAATCATGATCACCGCCAGGGCCTCTTACGTAGGCCCTGATTGTTTTTTGCGCCATCCTCCACCGGTCAGCCGGGACTCTTAGCGGTCGCTAACAAGAAACCGGGCGAAATTGCCGATGTACCTCAATAAAGCTTAATGCGCAGCCGCGCTTGGGCGGTTTGCTCCCGAGATCAGGGGCAAAGCCTTCGCGGGAAGCGGATCTAAATTTCTGGCAGACCACGAAACTCCATGATGGCGATGCAGCCAGCAGCGATGCACGGGAGCTATGACTATAAGTTGGTGGTACTTTCCGTTGGGCTAGCCATCGCGGCTTCCTTTGCGGCGCTGGATTTAGCAGGACGAATCACCTCGGCGCATGGCCGGGCGCGAATAATCTGGCTCGGCTGTGGGTCCTTGGCAATGGGGCTGGGCATCTGGTCGATGCATTACGTCGGCATGCTGGCTCTATCCCTGCAGATGCCGGTTTTCTACCATGTGCCCACTGTGGCAGCCTCGCTGTTGGCGGCCGTTGCCGCCTCTGCAGTAGCGTTATTCGTGGTGAGTCGTCCGAAGATGGGAGTGTTCCCGGAGGTTGCAGGCAGCGTCGTCATGGGCGGCGGAATCGCCGCCATGCACTACATAGGAATGGCTGCCATGCGGTGCCCAGCCGCAATTGCCTATAATTTCCGGATCGTCGCCCTTTCCATTTTATTGGCCATTGCCATCTCAGAAGTGGCGTTGCGGCTTGCCTTTCGGGCGCGAGAGGAAAAACTGGTCAGCTGGCGGAAGGTGATCAGTGCGCTGGTAATGGGGAGCGCCATCCCGCTCATGCACTACACCGGCATGTGGGCTGCTACTTTCAAGACTTCCTCGGTGGTCCCCGATCTTGCCAATGCGGTGAGCGTTTCCGCGGTTGGGATTGTGGCTATCAGTACGACCAGCTTCCTGGTGCTCGCGGGGACTATTGGCTCGGCCTTCCTGGACCGGTTCATCGCCATCAATCGAAGCGACCTGGATGTCGCGCGGGAACGCGAATTGTATTTTCATACCATGGCGGAAGCGGTTCCCGAGATCATTTGGACGGCCGATCCGGATGGTCTCGACGACTATTTCAACCAGCGGACCTTCGATTACACCGGAATGACTTATGAACAGCTGAAAGGATCGGGATGGGGAGCGATCGTCCATCCGGATGACCTTGAGCATTGTGTCTCGAAGTGGAAGGATGCCTTGCGCACCGAAGTTCCCTACGACGTTGAATACCGCCTGCGCAGGAAGGATGGAGCGTTTCGCTGGTTTGTGACTCGCGCGAATCCGATTCGCGATGAAAGCGGCAAGATTGTGAAATGGTTCGGCAGCACCACCGATATAGAGGACCAGAAGCAGAATCAGACAGAGCTTGAGGCGCAGATTCTGGAGCGCACTACGCAATTGGCTGAGGCCAACGAGCGCCTGCAGGAGGAAATGTTTGAAAAAGACTTCGCTCGCAGCGAGCTGGATCGGCAGAACGAGGCGATGTTGCAGGAGCTTGAGAACCGCTCAAAACGGGCAACCTTGCTGGCGAAAATGGGAGAGCATCTCCAGAGCTGCGTAACCCGGGAGGAGATATTTGCGGCGGCCTCGGGATTCGCGCCAAAGATTTTCCCCAACTTGAAGGGCAGTATCGCAGTTCTGAGTCCCGCCCAGGACCATTTTGAAGTCATCGTTTCCTGGGGATCGTGCCAGTTGCCTTCACCGGAGTTTGAAGCGAGTGAATGCTGGGGCCTGCGGATCGGGCAGCCGCATCTGGTAGTGGCGGGAGACCCAACGGCTCCCTGTCAACACGCAGCTGGAGTGACCCATAGCTACCTCTGCATTCCCATTCTGGCGCAGGGGGAAGCCGTGGGAGTTCTCCACTTCCAGGCTACCGACGAAGCGCCGCAGTTGAATCCCGCCGAGCTTTCTTTCAAAACCACATTTGCGGGACAGATAGGACTTTCGATCGCCAACATAAAACTAAGGGAGGAATTGCGCAGCCAATCGGTGCGCGATGCTCTGACCGGGCTTTATAACCGACGCTACCTGGGAGAAGCGCTCGACCGGGAGCTTCGGCGCGCCGTACGCGGGAAGCAGTCGGTGGGAATTCTCATGCTCGATCTCGACCACTTTAAACAATTCAATGACACCCACGGCCACGATGCCGGCGACACGGTTTTACGGGAAGCCGCCGCCTTCCTGGTGAAAAATGTCCGTGCCGAGGATTTGGTCTGCCGCTATGGCGGAGAAGAGTTCGTGATTATTCTGCCAACGGCGGATCTCGAGGGTGCGCGGACCCGCGCCGAGCGCTTGCGGGAGAAAGTGAAGGAGCTAAGCATCGTCTACCAGGGGCAGCAACTTCGTATGGTTACTTTTTCCGGGGGCATTGCCGAATTTCCTTCGCATGGAAATACTCCGCAGGAGCTAATGGCTGCCGCCGATGCCGCGCTGTACGAGGCGAAAGCTTTAGGAAGGGATCGAATCGTCGCGGCGAAACTCGCCGAGGGAGAAAAACAGAAATCCGTTAGCAGCTCCGCTTAGTCACGAAGTCACAACAGGAATGCCAGTCTCGGGCGATTGATTCCGCAGACGGCAAAGCGCACAACTGGCTACTTCTTTCGCTCGTCCCGCTCCACTACCCCATCCTTGATGTTGATAATGCGGTGGGCGTATTCGGCAATATCATGCTCGTGGGTAACCAGCACGATCGTATTGCCTTCGCCGTGGAGGCGGTCGAACAGCGCCATAATTTCGTTTCCAGTTTGCGAGTCCAGATTTCCGGTGGGTTCATCCGCAAGAATGATCGAGGGCTTGTTCACCAGCGCGCGGGCCACGGCAACGCGCTGCCGCTGGCCGCCAGAGAGTTCGTTCGGCTTATGCGACATGCGGGAGCCCATGCCAACCGCCGTGAGCGAAGCCTTAGCGCGCTCGATGCGTTCCTCGGTCGGAACGCCAGCATAGATCAATGGCAATTCAACGTTGTGCAACGCCGTGGCGCGGGCCAGCAGATTGAAGGTCTGAAAGACGAAGCCGATCTCTTTATTACGGATGCGCGCCAATTCGTCGTCATCCAGTTCACTGACCAACTGGCTATTGAGCCAGTACTCGCCCTTGGTCGGAGTATCCAGGCAGCCGATCAGATTCATCAGCGTTGATTTTCCCGAGCCGGATGGCCCCATAATCGCAACATATTCGCCGCGCTCAATGCGAAGGTTTACCCCGCGCAGCGCATGCACCTGCTGCTCGGAGCCCATATCGTAGGTTTTCCAGAGATCGATAGCGGCGATCATGCAGGACTGCGGCGAGGTTGCGATGCTGGGGATGGGCATGCTGATTTCGGCGGTTGCCATGTTCTTCTCCTGCTCCGGCGCCACTGTTCTCTCCACGGTTAGATTCGAATTCCGGACCCCGGTGCCAGTTTTTCACGCTAAATCTTATATTTAACCTTATTGTTTATTTAACCTTTATTGTTCCACATTGTTCCATGCTTCACCGTCCACTCTGTTACGCGGACTCTTGATTGGACGATTGAGAGCTACGAAGGTCACGACGATTCATCTTCCTTCTTCGGGACTGAGTTATCAACCTTAATGCTGCTTCCAGAACGCAGCGTCCGTAAGATCTTGTAGCTTCCGGTGATCACTTCATCGCCCTCATGCAACCCATCGAGTACCTCAATGTCGTTGGTCCCGGTAATGCCGGTGGCCACCGGAACGAACTCTGCTTTTTTATTTCGTATGACAAAGACACCTTGCATGTCCTGCTTCTCGTCGTTTTTGTTAGATGCTTCCTTCGGCGCAGGACCAGCGGCATGAACGGCGCCAGGGGTTGATTTTTCTTGTTCCAGTTGCGCTTTGGTGCGTAGGGATAGAGCCTGAATCGGAACTGTCAGCACCCCCGTGCGGCTCGCGGTGGTAATTTTTGCCGTCGTCGAAAGCCCCGGCCGCAAGTCCAGCGGAGGATCTTTCACCGTAACCACCACCTTGAAGTCCTTGGCTTCTTCGCTGGCGATATTTTGCTGGGAAGTCGCCACTCCGGTGGAGCGTACGATGGCGTTATCCCCAATCTCGGAGACGGTGCCGTGGAAAACTTTCTTCGGAATGGCATCGATGGTTACGTCCGCAGGCTGGCCCAATTTCACATTCACAATATCGGTTTCATCCACCTTTACCTCGGCCGTAATCACCGACATGTCGGCCAAGGTCATCAACGTGCTGCCCGGAGAATTTTGGATTCCCATGACTACGGTTTCGCCTTCGCGTACTGGCAAATTGGTGATAACCCCGTCAAAGGGTGCCGAGTAACTCGCCTTCTGCAAAACATCGGCATAACGGGTCAGCATGGCGCGACTTTGGACTACGTGTTTATCAGCGGATTCTTTTTGCGCCTTGGCCTGCGCCAGGCGGGCCTCGGACTGAACCAATCCATAATCGGCGGTGGCCCATGCGTTCTTACGGCTGTCGAAGTCGGACTTGGAAATCAGGCCATCGCTGAATAAACTCTGTGCCCGCTGCCAATCCAGTTTGTTGCGGTCGTAGTCGGCTCTGGCGCGCTCTAGATCGGCTTCGGCGGTTCTTACCGCGGCGTCGGCGGCCAGCGCATCGGTTTCGGCAGCTTGCACCGACGCCTGATTCGCGTTTACGTCCGCGCTCGACTGAACATTCTCCAGTTGCGCCAGCAATTGACCCTTTCTTACGTGATCGCCTTCTCTCACCAAAAGGTGTGTAATCTTGCCAAAAGCGTTCGCTCCGATGTTCACATACGTCTTCGGCTTAATTTCTCCTGAAGCACTCACGATCGAGGCCAGATCCTCGCGCTGCACTTTCCCGGTCTGCACCGTGACCACGTTCTTGCCGCTCTGGTAAACGGTGATTCCGACAATGAGGGCCAGCCCCACGGCCACGCCGGAGCCGATCAAAATCTTCTTCCAGAGCTTCATTCTTTCCGTCTCCCGGGCTTGCTGTCTTCCAGTTCACCCGAGTCTAGTGGGATATTCCGGAGCCACGACGGACACGTCCATTGGTACGGCGCTGATCCCAGAAAAGTTCCGAAGAGTCCAAAACGGCCCGGCCGTCTGTTATGAATCCATTCGTGTGGCAGCACGCCCGATCCGCAATTATAGCTTGGCGCACACGGCCGGATATGTCTTCGCGGGCTTGGGTTCCTTCTCCGACATCTCTTTGAGAACGGGCAACCCGAGCGTGACCGGGCCGCATCCACCTAATTGGTCTGCAGTCTCAATGTATTCTTCTCACAAGACTTAACCTTGCTTTCGCGCATCTGGAAGCCTAAAATGTTGGGACAAAGATTTACGCCCGGCAGGAGTCCCTTTACATGGTTAGGGTAGGTTCACGCTGTATTCCAACATTCGTTATTTTCGCACTCGCGGCGGGCTTGGCCATTCCGGTTTCCGGCCAAACTGGCACAATCAACGCCTCTGCCGCCACATCGACCAACCCTCCATCGACTAGCACCCCTTCGGGCGAGGCTACGGTGACCGATTCCCAAACTGCGCCAGCCGGTCAGGGCGATCCTCTAAAGCGGCCACCAAACGAGAAGCAGAAAAAGCAGCAAAAACGCTCCCTGAACGTCGAACTTAGCAAAACCTATAAGAAGTGGTTGAACGAGGACGTGGTCTGGATCATCACGGACGAAGAGCGCGCAGCTTTTAAGCAGCTCTCAAATGATGAAGAGCGCGACAACTTTATTGAGGCCTTCTGGCAGCGCCGCGACCCCACCCCAGACACCGAAGAGAACGAGTACAAAGAAGAGCACTACCGGCGTATCGCCTACGCCAATGAGCACTTCGCCGCCGGAATTCCCGGATGGAAGACCGATCGTGGCCGCATCTACATCATGTATGGCCCGGCCGATGAAATCGACTCTCATCCTTCCGGAGGTACCTACGAGCGGCCGACCGAAGAAGGCGGCGGTGAGACTTCTACCTTTCCGTTTGAAGACTGGCGATACCGCTATCTGGAGGGCATCGGCCAGGAAGTCATCATCGAGTTCGTCGATAGCTGCATGTGCGGCGATTATCACATGACTATCGACCGCTCCGAGAAGGACGCTTTGAAGTACACGCCCAATGCTGGATTGACCCTTTATGAGCAGATGGGAATGTCCACTAAAGCCGACCGGTTTAACGGTGGTGGTCTTGAGCAGTTGGGGCCTGGACCGGACAGCGCGAGCCAGTCCAGCAAGGAATTCGACCGTCTGGAGCAGTACGCCAAATTGCAAGCGCCTCCGCCCGTCAAGTTTAAAGATCTGGAAGAGATCGTTAACACCAAGCTGATCACCAACCTGATGCCGTTCGATGTGCGCTCCGACTTCGTGAAAGTTACTGGCGACACCGTGCTGGTTCCGATCACCATCCAGATGAAATATCGTGACATCACGTTCAACAATAAAGACGGAGTGCAACGCGGAACGGTGAACATTTTCGGCCGCGTCAGCACCCTGACTGGCCGCGTGGTGCAAACTTTTGAAGACACCGCTCAGGTGGATGTTCCAGCGGAGTTGCTGCCCAAGACGGCGGAAAATTCTTCGGTCTATTGGAAAGCACTTCCATTGCGTCCCGGCCGTTACAAAATTGAAATCGCGGTCAAGGATGTGAACGGCGACCGCAAGGGCCTTTGGAGCCGCGGCATTGTGGTTCCGGAATATTCCGACGACAAGCTCTCAACCTCTTCCTTGATCGTGGCCGATCAGATGGAACCGGTTCCGACCAAAGATGTAAGCACCGGCAACTTCGTGATCGGGCTGACCAAGGTCAGACCTCGCGTGGCGCCCGCCGATGGCAAGCCGGCGCTATTCAAGAGAACCCGCGATCAGAAGGTCAACTTCTGGATGCAGGTCTATAACCTGGGCGTGGACGACAAAACTCACAAGCCGTCTGCAACTTTCGAGTACGACATTGTGAACGTTGCCACCAACAAGCCGGTGGTGCAGAAGACGGAATCAACCTCTACGATGGGCAACGTGGGCGAACAAGTCACGCTGCAAAAATCAATCGCCTCGGCGAACCTGCAGCCGGGCATTTATCGCATTGACATAAAAGTGAGCGACAACGTCTCGAAGCAGACTATTGATCCATCCGCCACTTTTGCTGTAGAGTAGCGGCCTTGTAATTCCCGGGGGTGGGATTGAAACTTCGCCAGCTCGGAACTTGGGCGGTGATCGTTGGGCTGTCGCTTCCTCTGTGTTCCGCAGAGCCTCTGTGGGCTGCCGACCGGCCGGGAGCAATCTCGGGGTATGTTCGCGATTCCTCGGGCACTCCACAAATGGGAGCGGTGGTTGAAATCATCGGCGTCGCTGCCCGGACGCTCACCCTGTTCACTGACGACGCGGGATTTTATTCCGCCAAGGATCTGCTGCCCGGCTTCTACACCGTAAAGGTTTCGGCTCCATCTTTTCTGACCGTCTGGCGCGACCGGGTCGGCCTGCACCCCGGAGCAAGCGCCCACGTCGATATCCGGCTGAGCACTCTTCTCAATGCCATGCGAGTTGGGCCGCTGCGCGGCGGCGCGGATGATGACGATTGGAAATGGACTTTGCGTTCGGTCGCGAACCGCCCTGTGTTGCGCGTGTTTGACGATCCTGCTTCAGCCGATAAATCGGATCACGAGTTGAAGGCGACCCTTTCCATGGTCGCCGGTTCGGAGAGCGCGGGATACGGCAGCGGTTCCGATATGAACACCGGTTTCTCAGTGGAGCGCTCGGTCTTTTCTGCCGATCGTATTGGACTCGCTGGCAGCGTGGGTTACGGAGATGGCGCGGTCCCGGCCGGCCTGCTGCGCGCAACTTATTCTCACATGCTGCCGGATGGTTCAGGCCCGTCAATGGCGGTCGCGGTCCGGCGCTTGACGCCCTCCGACCCGAATCTACACAATGCTTCCTTGCAGGCGATGGCGCTTTCTGCCGCAGACACCATGAATGTCGGAGATGTGGTCGAGCTGAAATTTGGCAGCGAGATTCAGAGCGTTCAGTTTCTCGGCCGCACAACCGAGTTCCGCCCTCACGGCTCAATGCATCTTCATGTCTCTCCGAACACGGTTGTCGGATACAGCTACACCTCTTCGCTTCCTGCGCTGCGCGATGAAATCGCGCTCAATCCTGAAGCCGGAGACGGGAGTGAAACCGATCCGCGCATCAGCGTGAATAACTTTTCCACCATGCTGGAACGCTGCCGCCATCAAGAATTGAACGTATCGCACCGAGTTGGCAAGACCAACATGCAAGCCGCCATCTTCACCGATCACGTCGAGAACACCGCTCTGATCGGCACCGGCCAAGTCACCGCTGCCGGTGGATACTTGCTTCCTGACGTGTACTCCGGAACCTTCACCTACACCGGCAATACGCTCAATGCCGACGGTCTGCGGCTAGTACTGGAACGCAAGCTTGCTTCCGATCTGACTGCCACGCTCGATTATTCCTATGGCGGCGCGCTAGACCTGGCCCGACCAGGTGCTCAACTGCAGAATGCTCAGCAATGGATCGGCAACCAGCGCCGACAGGCCATTGCCGCCAAACTCGGCGGCACTGTCGGGCGCTCCCACACCAGTTGGATTGCCTCCTATCGCTGGATTAATGGCCAGGCCTTGACTCCTGTCGACATGTTTAATGATTCGCCGGGCCAAACGGGAGCGTTTCTGAATTTGTCCATTCGCCAACCCCTCCCCTCTCTCGGTTTCTTACCCGGCCACATGGATGTCCTGATTGATCTCCGTAACCTGCTGGCTGAGGGCTACGTCCCCGTTATTGGTCAGGACGGCCAGACCGTTTATCTGGTCCAGTCGGCTCGCGCAGTGCGCGGCGGGGTCTCGATCAGCTTCTAAAGCCTTCTGATTGTTCGCGATTGTGTTCTGACCTCCCTTCAAAGCCCAAGCAGGTAACGTTACCTTCGAGTGACCCTATTCATAAAATCTATCGCCAGGATCAGAACTCAGTGGTTGACTGTAGCGATAGGGTTTCGATAGTGTTCACTGTGCGGCTGGGGCGCTGCATGTTGTTTATACGCAAAGAATTGCAAGCCTCCGCGAGCTTGGCCACGTAGCCGGCGGGAAGTTCGCGGGTTAGCGACCTTGGCCTCCGCGCACTAAGCTATCCCCCTTCGACAATATCCGTATCAAGGAGACTATATGAGAGCGCGTATCATGCTGGTGTTTGTGCTTCTGGCCGCAGTCAGCCTTTGGGCGCAAACCTTTCGTGGCACCATTCTGGGCACCGCAACCGACCCCTCCGGCGCAGTCCTTCCCGGAGCCTCCGTGACGGTTAAGAACGTCGCCACCGGATTGGCCCGCACCACTGAGACCAGCGCCGACGGCAGCTACTCTCTGCCAGAACTCCCCATCGGTACCTATACCGTGACCGTAACGCTTGCCGGATTTCAGACCTTCCAGGTGAACGGCGTGGAGGTCGACGTCTCCGGCGAACGCCGCGTGGATGCGGCTATGAAAACTGGACAGGTTTCAACCAAAGTGGAGGTTTCTGGAGATCTTCTGCCCCAGGTTGAAACCACCTCGGCCGAGCTCGGCGGCACTCTGACGGCGCAGACTATTGAGGCGCTTCCCGTCAACGGCCGGGATTATCAAAAGCTTATCTATTTGAATCCCGGAGTAGCGGGCTCGCCAGATCAGATCACGGACTCTCCCGGTTCCTACGGAACCTTTTCTATGAATGGTTCCCGCGGCCGTTCGAACAACTTTCTGCTCGACGGTACCGACATGAATGACGGCTATCGCAACGACCCGGCCATCAATGAAGCGGGTGTGTTCGGCGACCCGGCAACCATTCTCCCGCTTGATGCCGTGGCCGAGCTGAAAGTGATTTCGAACTACGAGGCGGAATACGGTCGCAACAGCGGGGCCGTGATCGACATTGTAACTAAGAGTGGCACCAATCAGCTGCACGGCTCGCTGCTGGAATATTTCCGCACCGGCAAGCTGGGAGCGCGCAACTATTTCAACTTCGATCCCGATCCCAAGAGCCCATTCAATAACAATCAGTTTGGCGGCTCTCTCGGCGGACCCATTGTAAAGGACAACACTTTTTTCTATGCGGATTACGAAGGACAGCGCGAAAATGGAGCGCAGGCCGGAACGACCTGCGTGCCTGATCCGGCGCAAATCGCGGCCGACGGCGGTGCCACCAATCCGGTTGCCGCCGCTTTGCTGGCGCGGAACCCCTGGCCCTTGCCCAACATTCCTGGAACTTATGGTGCCGCTTTCGTTGGGACCGAAGACGCGGGTTGCCCAAATGGCAACAATCTTTCCACATCCACCAGTTTCTTCAACCGCGTAGACAGCGCAATCGCCAAGATCGATCACAACTTTAATTCCAATAACCTGCTGACCGGACGCTATTACATTGGGGACAGCTCACAGAGTTTCCCATTTGCTCAGCTCTCGGGAGGTCTCCTGCCCGGTTTCAATACATTTACTCCGACTCGCGTGCAGCTCATCGCGCTCTCGTATGTAAAAGTAGTCAATGCCAGCCAGGTAAACGAAGCCCGGCTGGGATGGAACCGTTTTGCCGAGGGATTCTACCCCGAAGACAAAAGCTTCAACCCAGACTCCATAGGCTTGGATACGGGGGTGAGTGGTTACAATGGCGGCCTTCCCGCCATCTCTGTAAGCGGCTTCTCCCAAATTGGGGCCACGAGCTCGGTTCCCCGCAATCGGGTCGATTCAAACTGGCACTTCGTGGATAACTATTCGTGGAAGGCAGGAAAGCATGATGTGAAATTCGGCTACGAGTTCCGCCGCACCACCATCATGCAGGTTTTCGACCACAACTACCGCGGAACTCTTAGCTTCAACGACCTTTCGGACTTCCTGACCGGCACACCCACGGGCGGCGGCAGCCAGGTGCAGGGAGACTCACGGCGACATGAATATCAGAACAGCGATGGTCTTTTTGTTCAGGACAGCTTCCGCGCGACCACGAGACTGACTGTGAATTATGGGCTTCGCTGGGATTATTTCGGGGTGGCGGGAGAAAAGAATGGACTCTTCTATACCGCCGACCTCGCGAACGGCGGAAGTAATGTTCCGACAAATCAGCTATACGATAAGGATCTGAATAATTTCGCGCCGCGCGTAGCACTTGCTTACGACGTAACCGGCAAGGGACAAACTGTGATTCGAGCAGGATGGGGCCTGTTCTATGACGCGTTCTCGCAAGATATATTCCTCGGTCATCTGCCGTGGAACTGCATCTTCTGTCCTGGTCCGGCTTATCCGGGCCTGGGGCCGAACGCGCTGGTTACTGGCAGCGCAAACGACGCGCCGTTCGTTGCGGGCGCGCCAGTTTATTCCGGATACGCTCCAGAAGGCGATTTCTTTTCCGTCGATCCCCACATGCGCACGCCTTACGTCCAGAATTTCAACCTGAACTTCCAACAGCAGTTGGCCAGCAAGACCGTGCTCCAGATCGGTTATGTCGGATCGAAGGGCACAAAACTATTTCAGTTCCTCGATATCAATCAGCCCAATCAGGCGGAGATCACTGCGGCGGATCTGGGCTGCGGCTGCATCAACAGCTATGGAGTACCCCGAAACTACCCGAATTTCTTCTACCTCAATCAGGAGAGATCATCCGCAAACTCTATCTACAATGCGCTCCAAGCGAGTTTGCGCACTAGCGGTTGGCACGGGTTATCTTCGCAAGCCAATTTTGTGTGGTCGCATTCGATCGACACGGCCAGCGATCTGGAGGATTTCGAGCCCAACGAAGCGCAACCCCAGAACAGCACGGATCCCGCAGCGGACCGGGGAAACTCCAGCTTCGATATTCGCCGGCGGTTTACGTGGAACTTTACTTACCAGCTCCCGAAGATGGCGGGATCATGGTCGAGGTTGAAAAATGGCTGGGGTTTCGACGGAATTCTCAACTTGCAGGACGGTCAGCCGTGGCACCTGAATTACGAATTCGAAGGAGACTACTCTGGCGCAGGGGAAGGCTTTGATCGGCCCGATGAAATTTCGAAACCGCAATATTCCAGCAATCCTAGCCAGTATCTGAACCTGTCCTCCTTTGCAGCTCCTTGCACATGGGGTAATCCCAATAACGACGGAACCTCGGATGAAACCAACTGCATCCCCGGCACCAGACACTTTGGCAGCGAGGGCCGCAACTCGCTGATCGCTCCCAGCTTCAAAGAGTTCAACTTCTCGGTTTTCAAGGAAACTGCGGTGTCAGAGCGCGTGAACATGACGCTCAGGGCGGAATTCTTTAATCTGCTCAACCACCCGAACTTTTCCAATCCGTTTCTGCCTAACTTCATCGCCGATGTCGGCGCGCCAAACCCGGCTACCGGCGGTTACGTCACAAATGGCGCTCCCTCCTATTACCAATTGTCTGCGACCGGAGACGTGGGAATTGGCAATCCGTTCCTTGGCGGAGGAGGACCGAGGGGGGTGCAGTTCGCAGCGATCTTCAAGTTTTAGGCCGTTGACCCAACTTATCCCTGCCGGTAGCGGCAGGGATTTTCTTGTTTAGAAAGCTCCTTTCCCCGCCCGCCCAATGTGACTTCCGTTACTAGGTACCCTCGTTCCCGCAATGTTACGCTGCTCTCGTAATCCTTCCCTAAAGCATCTGTTGCGGAGACCTTAATGCGTCGCTCGATCTGCGCTCTCTTTGTCCTCGCCATTCTCGCGGTGTGCTTTGTCGCGCCCGGTTACGCTCATCATCTCAAGGCGTCGTCTGCCACTACCATGCCCATAACCACCGCTTCGGCGAAGGCTCGCACTCTTTATTACAAGGGCATGCAGGATTACGAAAATCTCTATCTCGAGCGTTGCAACGACGATTGGCGCGCGGCCGTGCAGGAAGATCCGAACCTTGCCGTAGCTTGGGCGTGGATTGCCTTTAACAGCACGAACCCGGCGGAAGTCGGCGCCGCGCGGGAGAAAGCAAAGGCCCTCGCGCCCAAGTTAACCCCGGGTGAGCAGTTGATGGTCGGCTGGATCGTCAAGGTGCAGGAAGGCGACATGATCGGCGGCATCTCTGCCATGAACGACATGCTGGAGATGTTCCCGAAGGACAAGCATTTGTCCTACCTTGCCGGAAACTGGCTGCTTCTCGAAAACGGCGACGAGGAGTCTCTGCACATCATGCAGAAGGCACTGGCGCTCGATAAGAATTTTCCGCCAGCGCTGAACGATCTGGCTTATCTGGAAGCGCGCGGCCGGCAGTTTGTTAAAGCCTTTGCCGCCATGGACCGTTACGTGGCGCTGCTGCCCAACGAACCCAATCCCAACGATAGCTATGGCGAACTTTTGCGTATGGCGGGGAACTTTGAAGGATCGCTGAAGCATTACCGTGACGCCCTGAAGATCGATCCCGATTTCGTAACTTCTCAAGTCGGCCTCGGCGACACTTATGCCCTCATGGGTAATCAGGAGCAGGCCCGCATCGAATACGACAAAGCCATCCGCTTCGCGCACACGGAGGCCGATCGGCTTGGCTACGCCATCCAGAAGGCAATGACCTATGTGCGCGATGGCCAGTTTGCCGAAGCCGACAAGCAGTTTCTCGAAATCGCAAAAACCGCCCGCGCCAAGGGGCAGGATTTGCAGGAGGCACAGGCTTATCACTCGCTCGCCGAATATCAGAGCGATGACAAAGCTGCGCTGAAATATCTACAAGAGGCTGAGGCAGCCCTTACCCACAGCACGCTTTCAATGACGGACAAAGAGGAAGAAACCTCGATCATTCTCCGTAATCGCACCATTCGCGCGTCCCGCTCGGGCGATGCTGCACTGGCCGACCGCTCTCTCAAGCAGCTTGAAAAGATGGCCTCCGTCAGCAACGACCGGACGGTTCAGAGCTCTTACAACGGTGCGGCCGGGACGCTTCTGATGGATCAGAAGAAGTTCGCAGAAGCCATCATTTTCCTGGAAGAAGACCGGGACAATCCTTTCACCATGGAACTCCTGGTGCAGGCCTACTATCAAACCGATCAATCCGACAAGCTACACGAGATGGAAGCCCGCCTGCGCGGCACCAATGTTCCAACCATGGAACAAGCTCTTGTAGTCCCGGCTGCCCGCTTGCGTCGGCCCGAGATCTAAGGAATGTCGACACGCTTTGCTTCGATAGCCCTGCTGATGTTTTCGAACAAGGGCGTGCTCTCGATTTTGCGACACGGCTGGAATAAACAGAAATAGGGAGGCCGAAGTGGAACAGATCGCTACAACTGGAATAACTCCCGGCTCCATCCCTGCCCACAAAAAGAATAATAAAGTCCTCTTAAAATGGTCGCTGCTCGCCGCCGCTCTGGTACTGGTCTATTTCATGTGGCAGTGCGGGGCCGGCATGTCGGCTGGGGCGCGCCTTTCCGATGATGCAGTGCGTCAGTTCCATTCGCAGCTAGATTCCCAGGCGTACGACGACATCGTAAGCGACTCCGACGAAGCTTTTCAGAACTCCGCGACCCATGACGAATTAACCAAATTCCTTGGCGGCGTCCACTCGAAGCTGGGCTCATCCCACGGTTTCACCCGAACAAACCTATTCGTGAACGCCACCACCAACGGCACCTTCATCAAGGTTACCTACCAGAGCACATTCGATCAGGGGAATGCCACGGAAGCATTCACATGGAAGAAGGCCGACGGCGGTCTCAAACTCGTCCGCTACGACGTCAACTCGAACGCATTTATAACTCGATGAGGTCTTCCACGCTGAATTGCCATTGCGCCCCAACAGTATTTAGTTATTGCAATACACGTTTCGACGTCCCCAGCAGCGCGCGGCCAGGAAATACGTCGGGAACAATCTTGCCTTCATCGACCACCACAGTTCCGCCCACCAATAAATAGCGCACGCCCACACTCGGCTCCATCGGTTTCGCGAAAGTCGCGCGGTCGCTGATAGTCGCAGCGTCGAACACAACAATGTCGGCGTCAGCGCCCTCCTGCAATCTGCCCTTTTTCCGCGCCTCTGGAGTCGAACGCTCCAGCATCTCCGCCGGCATCAGGCTCATCTTTCGCAACGCATCCATCAACGTGATTATCCCCTTTTCGCGCACATATTCCGCCAGCACGCGCGAATAGGTTCCGGCATTACGAGGATGGCCTACAAGTCCATCGCTGGCGATCATCACCAGTGGGTTCGGGATTACCTTGTCCAGCACCTCTTGGGTATTAGAGAAAACCAGCACCGTTTGGGGAGTGCTCGACTTGTGCAGTTCGTCGAAACGTTCTTTGGTGAGGTGCTCGCCGGTGTTGGGAAGAACCAGGTCGTTGTAACTGATGCCTCCCTCCTTTTCCTGCCAGCCCGGATCGAAGATGGCGGAATTGATAAAGGTCATTCCCGCGATATAAGGATAGGACTCTGTAGTCACATCGAGCCCGCGAGCACGCGCTCCCGAGACCATGGAGAGGCACTCCGGGGCGTCGCGCAGGCAAGAGCTGTTGATGTGTACGATGTGCAGCGCCGCGCCCGTGATGGCGGCTGCTCCGATTACTTCGCTCACCGATTCAATCGATGATCCCGGATCGACGTAGCTCGCGCTGCGCACATGCGTGTAAACCGGCACTTTGCGCTCGGCGGCAAGACGAAACATATCGATGACCTCCAGCCGCGTGGCTCCCGGCGTGTACTGAATTCCCATGCCGATGGCCAGTCCGCCCGCGTCCAGCTCCGCGCGCAACCGGTTCTCGATTTTTTCGATTTGCTCTGGTGTCGCCGGTTGGTTAGTTGCGGGTCCACTCTTAGGAAGAATCTCACCAGCTGGAATCGGATTGCCGAACACTAAAGCCCGCGCTGCAACATGGCTCGCCGACGTGCCGTAATCAATAATCGAGTGACCTTCTTTCGCTCTCAGAAACTGAGTCACGTCGGGCGCGCCGATTTCCAGTTCGAGCGCCATGGTCACACCATCGAGCGCTTTCACCCGCTGGCTATCCAAGTCCTGGCCGTGCTGGTGCAGGTCAATGAACCCGGGAGCGACCACCAACCCGCTGGCATGGACGACGCGCCGCCCGCTCAGCGCATCGGACGAGATGCGGGCAATCTTCCCATCGCGAATGCCCACGTTGCGCACGGCATCCAGGCCAGTCTCGGGATCCATGACTCGTCCGCCCTCAAGCACCAGATCGTACTGCTGGGCGGACATAATAGTGGTCGATAATGCCAGAAAAAACAGAAAGAAAATCAGCTTCCGCATGATCGCTCCGTTTGAACGGACGATCATAACAGCAGGGGTGCGATCTGCAACACGCGTCCGATTGGATTTGTGCGTACGGGCAAACAAGAGCGCAAGCCGCCCGAAGCCAGCAGGGCGGCATTCAGAAAGTCCCGGCGGGTTACATTGCGGTCCGTGCCCAGAGCTCTGTCTCCGTGCTGATTTGCTTTGCCGATCGATGACTCGGAATTCGATTTCACTGGCATTCTTCGCCCTCCTGGAATTTGCCCTTGGCCTTAGTCGGATCGGCTCCGCGCCGCCTTCTCGTAGCACCCTTTGGACGACCACCGGCGGCAACTTTCTACGCTGTGCTACCATCTCATTGTTTCTTGTGCTGGTGACAGTCTGACCTTTTCTTCCGGAAATTCGCGAGAGAAGCCAGAGATCGTCCGATGAAAGACACTCTCGGAGTACTTCTTGCCGGCGGCGCTGGAGAGCGCCTTTACCCCCTCACTCGCGACCGCGCCAAGCCCGCCGTCACCTTTGGCGGCATGTATCGCATTATCGACATCACACTTTCCAACTGCCTCAACTCCGATCTGCGGCGCGTCTACATTCTCACCCAGTACAAAGCCCTGTCGTTGAATCGACACATCCGCGAAGGCTGGAACGTGCTGGGCCGCGAAGTGGGAGAGTTCGTGGAAGTACTTCCACCCATGAAGCGGGTGAGCGACCAGTGGTACCAGGGCACCGCCGACGCTGTCTACCAGAACATCTATTCCATCGGCTCCGAGCAGCCCAAGTACGTGCTGATTCTTTCTGGCGACCACATTTACAAAATGGATTACGGAAAGATGTTAACCCAGCACCAGGACAGCTCCGCCGATATAACCCTGGCCACCATCCAGATCGATCTGGCCGAGACATCGCGCTTCGGCGTGGTCGATGTCGACAAGGATGGACGCATCAATGGCTTCGAAGAGAAGCCGGCCGAAACGAAACTACGCTCGCCACGCAATCCCGAAAAAGTTGCCGGATCGATGGGCGTGTATCTATTCAATGCGGACGTCCTCATCCCGGCTCTGCTGAAAGACGCGGAAGATCCCGCTTCCAGTCATGATTTTGGTAAAGACATTCTGCCGAAAATGGTCGATGACTATCGCGTCTTCGCCT
This sequence comes from uncultured Acidobacteriaceae bacterium, assembly GCA_963833875.1. Taxonomy (GTDB): domain Bacteria; phylum Acidobacteriota; class Terriglobia; order Terriglobales; family Acidobacteriaceae; genus Sulfotelmatobacter. The sequence continues at coordinate 1,781,318 of CAWHZM010000004.1, read as the reverse complement.
ACGACTTTATCGACGAGAATAAAAAAGAAGCTCTCTACTGGCGCGACGTGGGCACGCTCGAGGCCTACTACGAAGCCAACATGGATATCGTTTCGGTTTCGCCGATCTTCAACCTCTATGATCAGGCCTGGCCCATCCGCACGCACCAGCGGCAGTATCCTCCGGCAAAATTTGTCTTCGCGGAAAAGGATCGTATGGGCACTGCGCTCGATTCGATTGTTTCTAACGGCTGCATTGTTTCGGGCGGGATGGTGAGGGGTTCTGTGATCTCGCCGGACGTGCGGGTGAATTCTTACTCCGAAGTTGACGCTTCAATTCTGTTCTCGCACGTTTCAGTAGGCCGCCATTGCCGGGTGCGGCGCTGCATCATCGATCGTAACGTTCACCTGCCAGAGGGCACCACGATTGGCTATGACACTGAGGCCGATCGGTCGCGCTACTTCGTTACCGATAGCGGCATTACTGTGGTGACGCGGGATTACTCTCTGTTTGAAAATCCTGTGACGGTGGATTACTTCACCAGCGAGTAGTGGCGGGGCAACGCGCAGGCCGGTCACACGCGGGGAAATCGCGGCGATCAGAATTCGCATCGGCTGGCGCGACCGCAAAACTGGAGTCCCGTGAGATCGTCTTCTTTCTGGTTCAATCTTCTTCATAGGAGTGCTGGCTACATCCGAGGATACGGGACCTGGATTTATGCGGCAGCGCGAATCGTTACGGGGGGCACGACGATCTCCGCCAGTCCGGTTGCCACGTCATAGACGAGGCCTGAGATAAACCACTGGGTCGGCAACCCCGGAATCGCCCGGAGCGAAGCAACGTCGACGGCAACCGCCGCCCGGGGATCGGAAACCGCTTTTTTCTTGATTTCGCCTTCTGGTATTTGAAAATACTGGGCGAGCATGGCGGGGTCGCCCGCAAGGCGAGTGATACCGCAATCGGTGTGGTGAAGAACGATGATGTGAAACTCGCCTCCGCCGCCGGGAATCGCTCCGGCAACTTCGCCAATTCTCCCGAGTAATTGCAATTGCTCCAACAAACCCGGCGTAATTCGGCCACCGATGTTGCGTATCACAACCGCCTCGCCGGGTTTAATCCCAAGCACATGAGCCGGATCCACACGCATATCAGCGCAACCAATGATGATCGCCTTCACATTCGGCATTGCGCGCGGCAGCGAGGGCATGAGGGTGCCCGCGGAGGTCTGCTGAGCAGCGAAGGCTTTGTTACGTTGCAACATGGAGTCAAGATTATTCATGGTGGTTTCTCCTTAAGAGAATTTGATGACGCGCCTGATCGTTTTGATCCGCACAATCAGAGACAAAGAACCCACTATTACGGCCAGACGGTGGATTGTTTCTCGTTGAGGGCGGGATCCGGCGGCGACGCTCATTATTTTGGGTTCGATTCTGCAGCACACTGCAAAATCAACTAACGTCAACGACATAGCCGCCCACCACTGCATAAGGAGGGCAACCGCGAAAGTCGCCGGAGACGGGGCGCTCATCCGAAATCAGGATAATTTCGCTTCTGCTGCTAGATTCCAGTTCCCAGATTTTCGTTTCCCAGGTCTCGCAAAACCGGCGAGACCTGGGAACCCATCCCTCCGCTTCCTGCTATTCGTTGACTGGCCTCCATCGCGTCCGTAAGATGAAGCGACTGCAAAAGCCGGAAATAATCGGGCAAATATGATTGACCAAACCATCTCGCATTACCGCATCATCGAGAAGCTCGGGGGCGGTGGGATGGGCGTGGTTTACAAGGCTGAGGATTTGAAGCTCGGTCGCTTCGTTGCCCTTAAATTTCTTCCCGACGACGTCGCAAAGGATCCGCAGGCTTTGGCGCGTTTCCAGCGCGAAGCTAAGTCCGCATCGGCGCTTAATCACCCCAATATCTGCACGATTTATGAGATTGATGAGCAGAGCGGGCAGGCGTTCATTGCCATGGAGTATCTGGAAGGCACGACGCTGAAGCATAAGATTGCGGCGAAGCCGATGGAAATCGATACGGTTGTCGATCTAAGTATCCAGATCGCCGACGCGCTGGACGCGGCGCATGCCAAAGGAATTGTTCATCGCGACATTAAGCCGGCGAATATTTTTGTGACGCCGCGGGGGCAGGCGAAAATTCTGGATTTCGGCCTGGCCAAGGTCACGGCCAAGACTGAGAGCGGAGGCATGAGTTCTCCGACGCTGGAAATGGAGGAGCATCTCACCAGTCCAGGCAGCGCCCTGGGAACGGTTGCTTATATGTCGCCCGAGCAGGCGCGGGGAGAAGTATTGGACGCGCGGACCGACCTGTTTTCGTTTGGTCTGGTTTTGTATGAGATGGTGACGGCGCGCCCGGCATTTTCCGGGGGAACCTCAGCGCTCATTTTTGATGCCATTCTGCACAAGGCGCCGGTTTCGCCGCTGCGCTTAAATCCTGAACTTCCTCCGGAACTGGATCGCATCATCAATAAGGCGCTCGAAAAAGATCCCGAGCTTCGCTACCAGTCGAGCGCCGAACTGCGGGGCGACCTGAAACGCTCGAAGCGCGATTCCGGGTCGGGAGGATCGCGCCCGGCCTCTGCTGCCGCGCTTGATGTGGCTGGACCGCGATCAGGCAGTGGCAGGTCGACAGCGGTGGTCGAGGTGGTCGGAACTTCGCGCAGGGGCTATCTGATCGCGGCTGTGGCCGGAGTTGTGGTCGTGTTGGGCGGGCTCGCCGCTTATTACTTTCACGGTGCATCCACATCCAGCGGCCAAGCCAAAGTGACGCAGATCAGCCATTGGAACAAACCGATGAACCACGCAATGGTTTCACCGGACGGGCACACCGTGGCGTTTACTTCGCCGGTGGAAGGGTTCGATCAGGTCTTCCTGATGCTGGCTTCCGGTGGGGAGCCATTGCAATTGACCACCGACTCGATCGATAAAACTGTCAACGGATTTTCGGCGGATGGGACGCAAATCTATTACGCCGACGACTTCAGTGGGCGGGAAATTCGGAGTGTGCCAACCCTCGGCGGCACGTCTACCGAAATGGTCTCCGGCTACGGAATGGCTCCGTCGGCGGACGGAAGCTCCTTCTACTTCATCAGGGGAGGCCACCAGGGTGGAGTATTTCACAAAGCCAATGCGGGCCAGGCTGAGGAGACGATTTTTCAGGCCCCCGAAGGGCTAAGCCCGACAAGAATTCTGCCATTCCCCGACGGCAAGGATCTGCTGGTACTCACGGGAAATGACACGGTCTTAGGATCGAGTAGCCTACAGCTTTACAGGGTTAACGTGGGCAGTCATGCCTCCCAGAAAATCGGCGAAGTCACCGGAAGCCCAACCGGCATCGTCTGGCACGAAGCGGGTCGAACCCTGCTCTGCAGCCGGACGGTTAATGGCGTCACCAACCTCTGGGAATACCGCTTGCGCGACGGGGCCCTGGCGCAAATCACTTTTGGCGCCGGTCCCGATCTTTCGCCAATGCCCAGCGCCGCCGCCAAGGGCATTTACTTCGTGAATGGAAGGCGGTCGGGTTTCCTCACGGCGTATAACCTGAGGACGAAGCAGTCCATCGATTTGATTCAGGAAGAGGCCACGCAACCGGCTCTCACGTGGGATGGGCGCTATCTCATGTACATCACCCTCTCGGGAAATGAGCAGCAGGGAGACCTTTGGTTTTCAGATATTGATGGAAGCAATCGCACCAAAATCACTTCCGGACTAGAACTGATCACAGTTGCGTTTACAGGCGACGGCTCCAAGCTCGTCTTTGCCGATAAGGAGGGCGGCAAGACCAGGATCTACATTGTTAAGACCGACGGCACCGGCCTTCGCCAGATCCCTTGGTCCGGAGCTTCGGGAGGCTATGGGGCGCCGAGCCCGGATCCGAATTTCTTTTACCTGGGTGGTCAGGAGACCGATTTAGCGAAGATCTCCACCTGGAAGGTAAGGACGGACGGATCGAGCATCGAGAAAGTAATGGATAATTGCGGCGCAGTCTGGGATACATCGCCCGACGGCAAATATTTGCTCACCTCCCTGAACTTCGGATCACAAACGCTGGGCATCAGCGAATACTCATTGGCTGATGGCAAATGTACTTCCCTGCTGCCGGAGGCCAGCACTCTGGTCGTGCGTTTTGCCTCGGATGGAAAGGCAATCCTTTATGTAGGCTCGTCGCATGGCGCGACAACCATCTATCGCCAGCCCTGGCACGATGGAAAGCTGACTGGGCCGGTAGAAGCGGCGGTAAAGCTTCCATTTGCATTCCGCCAGGATTATTCCGGCAATGCCTATGATTTTTCTAAAGACCTCTCCACGGTGGTGTATGCGCGGCCGGGTGGGAATGCCGATCTTTATCTGCTGAGCCAGAAGTAAGAATCTTTATCGCCTCTATGCCTTCCGCCGGTTCCCCCCTTCGGAATAATATCCAGCGTTCAGGCTTCTATCGTCACGCCGGTCGCTGTTCGACGCGCGACCTTTGCGGCCACGTCAGCTACCCGCCGATAGGATTGCAGCCGGTCGGCATGTTCAAAGGTGTCAGACACCACGATCACTTCATCCGCTCCGGTTTCATCCACGAGCTTTTGCAGGCCAGCGGCCACGCTTTTATTCGATCCTACGATGGCGGCCCGCAGTTTACTCTCGACCAGAAGTCGCTCATCCCCGTGCCACAATGGTTCCATGGAATCGACCGGGGGCAACAATTCTACGGGCTGATCTCGAATGAGGCGCAGAAAGCGCTGTTGGGCTGTGGTGAACAAGCGCTGGGCGGCTGCGTCCGTGTCTGCCGCGATGATGGCCACAGCAACCATAAGATGAGGCCTTTTCAACGTTTTGCTGGGAACGAACCGGTCGCGATAGAGCTGGGAGGCGGCATAAAGATAGTCGGGGGCAAAGTGAGCTGCGAACGCAAAAGGCAAACCTAACTGCGCCGCCAGCTGCGCGCTAAAGCCGCTGGAGCCAAGCAGCGTAATCGGCACATTGCTGCCTTGTCCGGGAATTGCTTTCACCGGTTGCCCCGGCCGTTCGGGTCCGAGGTAGGTCTGCAATTCAGCGAGGAGAGCGGGGAAATCGTCTCCACTCTGATGCAAATCCCTGCGAAGGGCGCGCATGGTTTGAAAGTCGCCGCCCGGAGCACGCCCCAGACCCAGGTCGATTCGGCCGGGATACAGGGCATCGAGGGTTCCAAATTGCTCCGCCACTACAAGGGGCGCGTGATTCGGCAGCATGACTCCGCCGCTTCCCACGCGAATAGTTTTCGTCGCTTCCGCGATATGCCCGATGAGCACTGCCGTTGCGGAGCAAGCCAGCCCGGGGATCGAGTGATGCTCGGCAAGCCAGTACCGTTTGAATCCCCACTGCTCGACATGCCGCGCCAGATCCACAGACCGGGCGATGGCGCTGCCGGCGGGTTCGCCGGGACGCATACTAACCAGATCCAACACTGAAACCGGAAGACCATCTGCCATAGCGGATTAGATGATCCGCACAAGTAAGCGATGCGGGCCATTCAATCACTAAGGGTGGTTCATGATATCGAAGACCTGGCCGGTATTGTTCAGGCTGAGCGGGAGAACATAACTGTCATAGTGTGCGTGGCCCTCGGGGTTCAAGGCCCGGATTTGAAAGTTCAGGGCTTTGGTGCCGCCGAGAGTTGCGGTGTCGAAGCTCGCGGCTTGAACCCCGGGCTGGAGAAGATCGAAGGCGGCGTTGGCCGCGACCTCAGTCCAGTTCCAGTCCGCACCGCTGCCCGTATAGCGCAGAAGATGAGGCACGCCGTTTTCGGTTTCGAACAAGTATTCGGCGCCCACGGAAATACTGCCGCCGGTGTAGCCCGTCTTTGAGTTCTGATCGGTGTCGAGAAATATTTGCCAGCTGTCGACATCGGCGCCATTCCAACGAATGGAAGTGCGACCGGGCAGACGCGCGCCCTGCGGAGCGATAGAGCCGGGCCAGGCGGTGGCAAACGGGGCCTGTACGGCCTGCTGTTCGGCCGCCGCAGTTTCCGCCGCCCAGAAATGCGGAGGGCTGGCGTAGGGATTCACAGTCTCCTGCGTAAAGTAAACCCAACCGGCATTGCGCTGTTTGGCCAGTTCCATCGCGGCGGGAAGCTGTTCCGCGTCCATGCCGTAGACGATGTGCCAGAAGCGGTCGGGCGGGTATTTGTGCACCCAGGCAAAGTCCACGTAGTCATTCTGATAAGTTGACAGGCCCCTATCCTCCCAGTTCATCAGGATATTAGTGATGCCCATCCAGCAATCGCTGGGACTGTAGGTTCCGGGATTGAGTACGGTGATGCGCGCGCCCGCCTTTTGGCGGACATGGTTGGTGAGTGACTGGTAGTAGAGAAACGTCGTGGGAAAAAACGGGGTGCTGGCGTTGCAATCGGTGGGCACTTCATCGAAGAAGATGCCATCGACCAGATAGTTCTGGTAAACGGCATCGATCTTTCTTTGAATAATTTTGGGATCGCGCGCGCCGTAGCCCGTATAGGTATATCCGAGGACGAGAATTCCCTGTGCGCGAGTGGCGCGAATGGCGCGGTCGACGGCGGCATAGTAGTGTTCGTCGTCGCCGTTGTTCAGGTTCACGATCATGATGCCGACGGACTTCGGTCCGGACGCCGCCCAGGCGGTCCATTGCCACGAACCCGGATTCTGATACGAGGGGGCGCCGATTCGGGTTTGGGCTGGAGCCGGGGGTGTCGCGAATACGATAGAAAGGGCAAGCATTGCGCCGATCTGCAGGGATTTCATGGCGGGCCTCAGATAAGGTTAGAGTAATTCGTTTAGTTTCGTTTTGTGGCGTTTACTTTCGTCCATTCTTTTAGTTTGTTGTTCGGGGTATGTCAAGCGGAAAAGGGGAGCGCATCTTTCGGGGCGCGCTCTTATCGCTGAGAATTGGCGGTGGGTAAGGTGAGTGTGGTCGCCGTCCTCATGCTGGTCACGGTTGCGCTCCGCCCACCAGCTGGGCCATTCCCGCCGGGTACAACCTCTCGAGAGATCAACGGCACCTCAGCATCCTGCGCAAACTGAAAGTCGCTGGAGATGGAGCATCCGGCCCTGGGGAAAGTGATCCAACGTATTCCCAGTCCGTTACCCAGGTAACTTTCCTCCTCTTTTCGAACGCGCGACCATGAAGAACCGCTGTTGCGCTGTTCTATAGTTCTCATGTTGACTCACACAGATCTCTCGCCGGACACGATCCGCCTCTCCGATGTAATCTCGGCCCTGTCTGTCGCGCTCGATCTCACCGAAGGCCAGCCGATGGGCCACGCCATTCGCAGTTGCATGGTTGGCATGCGCATCGCCGACGAACTGCAACTTCCGCCGGAGCAGCGATCCGATCTTTACTATGCCCTCTTGCTAAAGGATTCCGGGTGCAGCAGCAACGCCGCCCGCCTTTTTCAGATTATGGGCGCGGACGAACTTACCGCCAAACGCGAGATAAAATTTGAGGATTGGACCAAGGCGTCGATCTCGGGATTGCGCTATCTGGTGCGCAACGTGCTGCCCGGAGCGTCATTCCCTCGGCGAATGTGGAGAATCTTTCGGATCGCGCTTCAACAACGCGTGAACAATGCCGACCTCATCGGTACCCGCTGTGAGCGCGGAGCCCAAATCGCCCGCCAGATCGGGCTCAGCGAAGCTACCGCCCAAGCTATTCACAGCCTCGACGAGCACTGGAACGGAGGCGGCTATCCCGAGAGCCTTCGCGGCGAAGAAATCCCGCTGCTTGCCCGCATCCTGAACATAAGCCAAACCGTGGATGTATTCGGCCACCGCTCCGGAGCGCGCGCCGCCGTGAAGGCCGTCGCGGAACGGAGCGGACGCTGGTTTGATCCCGAAATCGTCCGCGTCGTGCAATCTCTGGAGCGAGATCAGGACCTATGGCAACGCGTGCTCAGTCCGGAGGCGCGCGAACATGTTCTCAGCATGGAGCCGGGGATAGCGCTCCCCGCCTCACCGGAAAGAATCGACAGCATCTGTCAGGCATTCGCGCAAGTGATCGATGCCAAGTCCCCGTATACCTTTCATCATTCCGTTGGCGTCGCCGAAGCCGCAAGCGCGATCGCAGTGCAGATGTGCCTCGCTCCTCCCATCTGCACTCTGGTTCGCCGCGCCGCCTTGCTGCATGACATTGGAAAGTTAAGCGTTTCGAATGCGATTCTAGAAAAACCGGACAAGCTCACTACCGAAGAGTGGACTGTCATGCGCATGCATCCCGCATACACGCGTACCATCCTTCGCAACATCCGCGGTTTCGACCAACTCGCCTACGTGGCGGCTGCGCATCACGAGCGCCTCGACGGCACCGGCTATCCCGAAGGCCTTACCGCCGAAAGCATGTCGATTCCCGCCCGCATCATCGCCGTCGCCGACGTTTACCAGGCTCTCACCGAGAAACGACCCTACCGCGAAAGCCTCCCGCTCGACGTAGTCTTCAACATGATGGACCGGGACGCCCCCCACCGCCTGGACCCCGAATGTCTGGCTGCCCTGAAACAAAGCAGGCCGCAAACGCGATCAGAAGCGAAGTCGCTCAGCCAATCGGCGGGAGCGTAAAGGGCGTTTAAGTGATCCCGGACGTGCGTAGCCCAATCGGATAGAGCATTTGTAATTCTTGCAGGTGGCCATCTGGGCACGATTCTTTAGCACCCTCACTCCCGAATGAAGCGATCCGATGAAAATCTAGAGCGAAAACTTTGCGCGATGCGAACCGGACTATAATTGCGCGAACCCATGGCGCTTACTTCTGGTACGCGATTTGGTCCTTACGAAATTGTTTCTCCGCTGGGTGCGGGGGGGATGGGCGAGGTGTATCGCGCTAAGGATACGCGGCTTGACCGGACGGTTGCGATCAAGGTTTTGCCGACGCATCTTTCTTCCGATCCGGAGTTGAAACAACGCATGGAGCGCGAGGCCAAGGCCATCTCCGCGCTGCAACATTCGAATATCTGCACGCTTTATGACATCGGGACGCAGGATGGGACTGACTTCCTGGTGATGGAGTACCTGGAGGGTCAGACGCTGGCCGAGCGGCTGAAGAAAGGGCCGCTGCCGCTGGATCAGGTTTTGAAGATTGGAACGGAAGTTGCGCTGGCGCTGGAGAAGGCGCATCAGCGTGGCATTATTCATCGCGATCTGAAGCCGGCCAACATCATGCTGACCAAGGCGGGGGCGAAGCTGATGGACTTTGGATTGGCCAAGCCGAAAGTTTCGATCGGGGCGCAGGCGGTAAGTAGTTTCACGCCTTCGACTCCGACGATGAATCTGGCGTCGCTCACTTCGGCTGCCTCGCCGCTGACGCAGAAGGGGTCGATTGTTGGGACTTTTCAATACATGGCGCCGGAGTTGTTGCAAGGCGCGGAGGCCGATGCGCGCAGCGATCTGTTCAGTTTCGGCTGCGTGCTTTACGAGATGGCTACGGGGCGGCACGCGTTTGAGGGGAAATCACAGCTTAGCGTATTCAGCGCGATTCTGGAAAAAGATCCGGAGCCGATCAGCGCCAGCCAGCCGCTGACGCCGCCGATGCTGGACCGGGTGGTGAGTGCGTGCCTGGCGAAAGATCCGGCGGAGCGGTTTCAATCGGCGCACGATGTGGCGATGGATTTGCGCTGGATGGAATCGCTCGGTGCTAAGCCGGCCGTTGCGGAATCTTCTGCGGCGCCTGCATCCAATCGCGTTTTCTGGTTTGCCGCGATCGCGGCGGCGATTGTGCTGGGAATACTGGCGGGATTTTTTCTTCACCGGCCTGCCGTATTGAGCCCGAGCATCCGCGCCGTCATCAATCCTCCGCCAGACGCGCACTTCCGGCTAACCTCCGATACAGCTGGGCCGCCGGCGCTGTCTCCCGATGGCACTTATATGGCTTTCACCGCCAGCGGGGCAGACGGCAAGACTGCGCTCTGGGTGCGGCCCATGAATGGAGTCGACGCCCATCCGTTGCCGGATACGAACAATGCTTTTTTCCCGTTCTGGTCTCCGGACAGCCGTTCGCTTGGATTCTTCGCCAATGGCAAGCTCAGAACGATCGACATCAACGGCACCACGGCGCAGGTGCTTTGCGACGCGCAACTGGGGCGCGGCGGAAGTTGGAGTTCGAGCGGGGTGATCGTGTTTGCGGCATCGCCCATCACGCCATTGTTCCAGATTAGCAGCAACGGAGGCGCTCCCGCGCCGCTTACAACACTCGACCCGGTGCTGCATTCTTCGCACCGCTGGCCGTTTTTTCTTCCCGATGGCAAACATTTTCTTTACTTCGCCATGCATCACGACCCATCCAAGATGTCGAACAATGGGATTTATTATGCGTCGCTCGATGGGCGCGAGAATCGGCTGCTGATTCGCTCGCAGAGCAACGGCATCTACGCGGCAGGATTTCTTTTGTTCGGGCGCGGAGATCAGTTGATGGCGCAGGCATTTGACCCGGCAAATGGAAAGTTGAGCGGCGAACTGCAAACGGTTTCCTCCGGTGTGCTGAACGATGTGACCACCTGGCACATGGGAGCTTCCGCGACCGACAGCGGACTACTCTCCTTTGGCAATGGCAGCTCGGGTCAGCTCCAACTGGTTTGGATGGACCGCGCCGGGAAACAGGTGGGTGTGGCGGGCGACAATTTGCAGTACCTGCAGTTCGCCCGTTTGTCGCCGCAAGGCGACCGGGTGGCCATGGGCATGGATTCGGGCGTGAATGACGTGTGGACGCTGGATCTGGCGCGCGGCGTGCGAACCCGCCTGACCTTCGGGCCAACCGCCAATACTTTTCCGGTGTGGTCGCCCGATGGCAAGTGGATCGCCTATAGCTCTCTGCGCGCGAACGGCAGCGGCATCTACCGCAAGCCAGCGGACGGCAGCGGGGCCGAAGAATTAATCGTCGCGGACAAGGCTGGACTGGTTTATGCGCCTAACGATTGGTCGCACGACGGCAAGACGCTGTTTTATTCGCCGAATCTTTTCACGCAAAAAGATGAGGGGATATGGGCCGTCTCCCTGGATGGGGAGAGAAAGTCGCAGCAGATCATCGTGCATGGAACGAGTCCGACGCTTTCGCCCGATGGCCGCTGGCTTGCCTACAATTCAATCGAGTCCGGAAGGGTCGAGGTCTGCGTGCAAGCCTACGGAGGAGGCCAGGGAAAATGGCAGGTCTCGGCCAATGGCGGGCAGGTGCCACGCTGGAGCGCGGACGGCAAAGAGCTTTTCTATTTTGACCAGAATCAGTCCATTCTTGCCGTGCCGGTAAAAGAGACTGGCGGGGCACTGGAATTTGGAACTCCGCAGACGGTGGTCAGCCAGTGGACGGTTCTGACGTTTCCTTTCTATAGCATTTCTCCGGATGGCAAACGGTTATTGTTGGAGCGGGTCTCGGAGCAGGTAAACCAGCCGGTTACGCTGATTACCAGCTTCACCGCGGGGTTGAAAAAGTAGAGCGGAAAAAATCGCGCTTTGCTGCTGACAGCCGAAGGCAGATGTTCTCACCATGAACGCTTGATGCTACGGAGCTGCGTCGAATTCCTTTTTATAGCTTTCCCAGCGTTGGCGAATTCCGGCCATGATCGTTTGGTACTCCGGATCGGAGCGCAGGCGATTGAAGTTCTTGTCGCGCGCGAACCAGGGGTAGTTCATATCTCCCACTTCCACCGTACGTTTCAGCCAGACGAGCGAGTGTTGGCGATCGCCGAGCAGCGCGTAGATTCCTGCGAGCCAATAAGCGGCGTCGCCATCGATCACCTGGTCGGGTCGGTAGGTGAATAGTCTCGGATCGATTTTCTCCCTCTGTCCCTGGGAGGCATACCAAAATCCGGCCAACAAGCGGGGAGCGTTGTCGCTGGAGTTCCCTGCCAGTTCGAGTCCGCGATCAAGATTCGTTTTAGCCTCTTCCAATTTGCCTTCGTAATAGAGGATGCAGCCGAAGTAAGCCAAGGCCTTGTACTGGTCAGGGTGATTGGCAACCAATTCCCGCATTTCTTTTTCGGCGTCGGCTTCCCTGCCCATGTACAGGAGCATGCGGGCACGCATCCAGTGGGGTTGCGAGACCGCGGGGTTCATTGCGATTAAGTGCCGGTAAGCCTGCTCGGCCAGTTCATTCAAGCCTGCGTAGTAATAAGAGTAGCCCAGCATCTGCCATGCGGTTTCGTTGTTGGGCGCAGCCGCGACGGCCTGCCTGATTGTTCGGATAGCCTCCTGTTCCCGTCCTTCCTCACCATAAATGCCACCCAGCGCGATCAATCCCTCGGAGGACTGTGGATCGATTCTCAAGGCATTCTGCGCGGCAACCTCGCCCCGTTTAACATTCTCCCCAGCTTCTCCGAAAAAATTTGCGCTTTGGAGCGAATAAAGCTCGGCCAGAAACGCGTAAGCATCCACAAAGTTCTGATCCAGTGAGATTGCGTGCAGAAGCAGGCGCTCGCCCTTTTCCAGACTTTCGAGCTGCGAATGCACGAAATATTCCGTCAGCAATACGCGCGCCTGAAGGTAATCGTTGTAGGCGTCGACGCTGGTAGTTACTGGTTTTACGATCGTTTTTTGTTCAGAAGGCGAAATTTCGATCTGTAGTCCTTCCACGACTTTGGTTGCGATCTGATCTTCGAAGGTCAGCAGGTCGGCGCTATGCAGATCGTAGCGCTGGGACCATTTTGTATTTCCGGTGGAAGCGTCGATCAATTCCACGGTTACGCGGATTACATCGGAGGACCGCTGGTAAGTTCCTTCCAGAACGCTCTCCACGTTCAAGGCTTTGGCCACCTCCGCCGGTTCGGGCGTCTCCTTTGAATACTTGAGCACGGATGTGGTGGGCCGGACGGCAAGGTTCTGCAGGGAAGTTAAGCGGCTGATGATGGCATCGGTAATCCCAATGCCCCAATTGTCAGTAGTCGCGTCTGAAATGTCGCGAAAAGGCAGGACGGCCATGGTTTCCACGGAGGGCTTCGCAATTTGCGGCGCGGCTTGTGATGGGCGAGAGCGCGAGCTGTAGACGCGCGCCGCAATCACAGCCAGAGCACAAAGGAGCAGCGCCAGGGCAGATCCGAATATCCATGCCTTGAGGTTCTTGCTCGCGCCTCGCCGCGAAGTCTCGGCAAGTGGGAGGGGATGACGCTGCGATTCGGTGTCGCGCTTTACTCGCTTCAGGTCGGCCTTTAATTCGGTGGCGGATTGGTAGCGAACCTCGCGATCTTTTTCCAGCGACTTGGAAATTACATCCTCCAGTTTAGGCGGAAGATCGGGATTCAGGCGCACGGCGGCGGAGGGCTGCTTATGAAGAATGGAATCGAAGATAACTCCAGCGGTCTCACCCCGAAACGGCAGCGTACCAGTGGCCATTTCATAGAGCACGACGCCAAAGGAGAAAAAATCGGTGCGGGCGTCGAGTTCCTTGCCTAATACCTGCTCGGGCGACATGTAGGCGACGGTTCCCAGGGTGCTGCCGGGGCTGGTGAGGTGTTGCTCATCGACCAGCGAGGCAGTGGCCTCGACCGCAACGACTTCGGGCTTGGGCGTCACCTTGGCCAAACCGAAGTCAAGAATTTTTGCGTGCCCTCGTTTAGTAACGAAAATATTGGCGGGCTTGATGTCGCGATGAACGATGCCCTGAGCATGAGCGGCATCGAGCGCGTCGGCGACTTCGATGGCGATCTTCAGGCCGCGATCGACGTCCATGGGCTGGTTGCCGATCAGGTGCTTCAGGGTCGTGCCATCGAGAAACTCCATTACGATAAAGGTCTGGCCGTTCTGCTCGTCGATCTCGTGAACGGTGCAGATATTGGGATGGTTCAACGCGGAAGCAGCCTTGGCCTCGCGCTGAAAGCGGCTGAGCGCCTGAGGATCGTTGGCCACATCTTCGGGCAGGAATTTGAGGGCGACGAAGCGATCAAGCTTAATGTCTTCAGCTTTATAGACGACACCCATGCCGCCGCCGCCCAGCTTCTCGACGATGCGGTAATGCGAGATGGTTTGGCCGATCATATCTAGCCGATCGTACTTAGCCGATCGTATTTTGGCAGACTCTTTTTCCGGCGGTTCGTATTCTTGACGCTGAAGACGCTCTGGGCTGCAATCTTAGGGGCGTTCAGAAGGCGAAGTCAATGTGAACAATGGATTGCAGCTGCCGGCAACCATTAGTTGAACTTTCCCCACTGCTACAATCCCTGTTTCGAATAACTTGTTGTTTTGCCGGCATATGGCGAACTTGCGGGTGTACATCCGCGTACTGTCTTGTATGGGACGGGGCCGCGACAGGACGGGCGAACAGCGGGTTCCTCCCTTCGGTCGGAATGCCAAAGTTTATTCATAGGGCTGGGTTTCCGGGAGCGCGTTGGTGGAAGATGTCCAGGTAGTGGCGATGCTGGTGCGGCGCTGCGTGGCCGGAGACTCGGCTGCCTGGGAGGAGATCGTCCAGACCAATCACCGGCGGATTTATAACATTTGCTACCGGTTCGCTGGGTCAGCCGACGATGCGCAGGACCTGGCGCAGGAAGTTTTCATCAAGATGTATCGCACGCTCTCGAGCTACGATAGCTCGAAAGGTGCGTTCGTGACCTGGGTTACGACCATCACGCGCAACCTGCTGGTGGATCACTTCCGCAAGACCAAGAACGACAGGATTACCGATTCGTTGGATGCGGCCACCTCGGCCCATGAGGATGCGCAGCCGCTTAGTGAGCAAATTCAGGACCAAAGTGCGCCTCCGGATGCGCGCGTACGCAGCCGGGAGGTGGGCGAAACCGTTCACGCAGCTCTGGGAAAACTTTCACCAGAGCTGCGTGAAGCTGTGATTCTACGGGATTTACAGGATATGGACTATCGCGAGATTGCCAACGTTTTGAGGGTTCCGGAGGGGACTGTGAAAAGTCGAATAAACCGGGGGCGGGCGGAACTTGCGCGCCTTCTACAACGTACCTATAGGCAGGTGATGTGATGCCAGAGCCGACCAAGAACGGAATGCAGTGCGCCGAGTTTGACGGCCTGCTCACCGAGGCGCTCGATGGGGTGCTGACGGGCGCCGCGCTCGAACGCTTCCAGGCTCATGCGAGAAGTTGCGTGGCATGCGGGCCGCTGTTCGCCGAGGCGGAGGCGGGCCGCAACTGGCTGAAGGAACTCACCGAGGTCGCGCCCCCAGCCAGCCTGGTGACGAATATTCTGGCATCGACCACGGGCGTTGAGACGCAACGCCTATGGGTGAACCTGATCGAATCCCGGCCGCGAGTCACGTGGTGGGAGCGAGCGCAGGCGTGGGCGTCAGGAACCATGCAGCCCATTTGGGAGACGGTGCGGCAGCCCAGGTTTGCCATGTCGTTTGGCATGGCCTTCTTTGCGCTTTCGGTGGCGCTGAGCGTGCTCGGAGTGAAGCCGGCTGATCTGCGGCAGGTCAGTTTACGGCCCACTGCGATCCGGCATACGTATTACAATGCGCAGGCCCGCGTGGTGAGGTATTACGATAACATCCGCTTCGTGTATGAAGTGGAATCGAGGGTGCGCGAGTTCAAGCGGGACGTGGCGCCGGCAGTGGTGCCTACAAAGCAAGCCGCGCCAGAAAAGAAAGACCATAAGGACGACACAACGCAACAGCCCGAACAGAAGCAGGAGCGCAACTACAGCCAGACGGAAAGAGAATATATTCTGGCTGCGGCCCCGGTGGGTGCGGGCGTCCGAGGTAGATTTTCCGACAATAGATTCACCAAGGATTTTCACATTAATGATCCACGAATCAGCGAGGTGGCAATCAGCGATCTAGCAATCAAAGATCCAGAAGACAACGATCCATCTGTAGTGTCGGTGAGCACTGACAGGAGGCTCGTATGAACTGCGCCACGCATAACGACACAGCGGCAGTAGCATTTTGCCGAAGCTGCGGCAAGCCACTCTGCGCCCAGTGCACTCGTGACATCCGTGGAGTGGTTTATTGCGAAAGTTGCCTGGCGGCCCGCATGGAGGGGGCTGCGCCAGCAGCGGGAGTTGTGCCTCCGCAAACGGTATATCCGCCAATAGGGGCGGTTCCCCCGGTGGCGCGCACAGGTTCGGGACCGAATCCTGCGGTTGCCGGCATCCTCGCCGGATTCTTTCCCTTCGGCGTGGGCGCGGTGTATTGCTCGCAGTATGCCAAGGGATTAGCGCATCTGGTCATTTTCGGATTGCTTATTTTCGGGTCCGATCATGCGGGAAGTTGGGATGCTCTGTTCGGCATCGGCATCGCGTTCTTCTACGTTTACCAGATCATTGATGCGGTGCGAACCGCGCATGCGATCCAGGCGAATCAGCCTGTGCCAGATCCGTTCGGACTCGCGCAGGCCTTCAGCTTTGGGGAAAGAAGCGAGCCCAAGAGTATTCCCGGCGTCGCCATCATTCTGATTGGTCTGGGCGTGTTGTTCCTGCTGCATACCATGAACATCTGGGAGTTCGGCATGGACCGCCTGTGGCCGCTGATTCTGATCGGCCTGGGTGCATGGATGTTTACCAGAGCGTGGGGGATTAACGCTCATCCCGCGGACTGCACCTGCCCATCCTGCCGCGTGCGCAAAGCCGTAGGCATGAACTGCTATTGCGACCGCTGTCGCATGCGCAAAATCATGGGCCCGGCTTTGTTGGTGACCATTGGAACTTTATTCCTGCTGCAGAGTTTGAATGTCGCCAGCTTCGATCGCACCTGGCCGGCGATTCTGCTGGTGATTGGAGTGGTCAAGTTGCTGCAAAGCAATGCATCGACGCTGGGCCATATTGACCGGTTCCCACCGCCAACGGCTGGGGTGCCCCCGGTGGCAACGGTGCCGCCGGTCCCTCCAACTTCCTCCGACCCTGGAGCAACGTCTTCCGGGGAGGTGAGCCGTGGCTAGCCCGCAAACTCCGATGCAGCCGCCAATCCCGCCGCGGCGCTACCGCCGGTCGTTTGCCGGGCCGTTCGTGCTGATCGTTCTGGGAATCGTTTTTCTGCTGGGCAATCTGCACATGCTCTCCTGGGGGCGGCTGGGATATTTGTTCGCGCACTACTGGCCGCTGCTCTTGATTCTTTGGGGACTGATCAAGATCCTCGAGTACCAGCAGGCGCAGCGGGAGGGATTGCCGGCGCGAGGCATTGGGGCCGGAGGAATTTGTCTGATCATCCTGATTGTAGGCTGCGGACTGATCGCAACCCAGGCTTCGCGATTCAACTGGAGCGAAATTCGCGACACCATGGGGATCGATGACAACGATCTGGATAATCTTTTCGGGGACACCTTTAACTTCAGTGGGCAGATCGAACAG
The DNA here is from genome assembly GCA_963833875.1 of uncultured Acidobacteriaceae bacterium. Taxonomy (GTDB): domain Bacteria; phylum Acidobacteriota; class Terriglobia; order Terriglobales; family Acidobacteriaceae; genus Sulfotelmatobacter. Next base: position 1,764,103 of record CAWHZM010000004.1, on the reverse strand, counting down.
GAGATTCCTGCAACCGTCACCAACCTTCGGGTGAACGACGATCAAGGCTCGGTGCACGTCAGCAACTCCTCAGACAACAAGATCACGGTAATGTTCCGCAAGCGGGTGGGCGCCGATAATCAGAACGACGCCGATCAATACGACAAGCAGACCAATCCCCTGATCACTGTCTCCGGAAACACGATGCTGCTGGAGGCGCACACGCAGAATGGAAAGCATCCAGTGCAAAGCGATCTGGATATTTCGATACCACGGAAGATGGGACTGCATATTACGGCACGCAAGGGCGATGTTTCCGTCACCGGGCGCGATGGCGAAGTGGAAATTGCGGCGCAGCACGGCGATGTCTCGGTGGAAGACATAAATGGAGATGTGAAACTCAACCTCGAGAAGAGTTCGGCAAAAGTCGAACAGGTTACGGGAGACGTGCATATCGATGGCAGGCTGAACGAAGTTTCGGTGGTGGACGTGAAGGGCTCGCTTCAACTTGACGGCGAGTTTGAGGAGAGCGTAAAGCTGGCGCGCATCGGCAAGAATGTCGGCTTCAAATCTTCTCGCACCGATATGGAGTTTTCCAGCATTGCAGGCGAACTGGATCTGGACTCGGACGATCTGCACGCGGATAAAATCGCCGGGCCAGTGCGTCTGACCACGCGGTCAAAAGAGATTCGACTGGAGGATGTTTCCGGGGACGTGCGGCTGCAAAATGAAAATGGCGGGATCGAAGTGGGAATGCGCTCGCTCGGAAACGTGCAGATCGAGAGCCGCAATGGCGATGTGCAACTGAGTGTGCCGGATAAAGCCGGCTTCCGTGTGGATGCCCGGACGCGCGATGGCGAGATCCAATCCGACTTTGCAGAGTTGAAGGTCCAGAACGGAGATCACGAGGCCACGGCCAGCGGCACGGTGGGGAACGGAGCTTCTCACATCGTGATCAACAACGAACACGATAGCATCGAGATTCGCAAGGCTTCTGCGATGGCTGCGGAGGCTGCGCCTCCGGCTCCGCCTTCAAGACCTGCCAAAGCTTTGCCCGCTTCGAAGGCCAATGTGCAGCCGACCGAGAACTAACGCCGTAGCCTCTCAGTCGCCAGTTCTTCCACTTTCGCCAGAACTTCCGGCTCGCTCAACGAAGTAGAGTCGATCACCACAGCATCCTCTGCCGCTACGAGCGGCGAAGCCGCGCGCGTGCGGTCGCGATGATCGCGCTCGCGCAGGTCTGCGGCTACCTTCGCAGCTACTTCGCCTTTGATTTTTTGTTGCTCCATGCGGCGCTGCTCGCGGACCACGGGATCGGCGTCCAGAAAGATTTTCAGATCGGCGCTGGGAAAGACTTTGGTTCCAATATCGCGCCCTTCCATCACCACGCCGCCGCCCGTGCCCATCTCCCGTTGCCTTGCCACCATCCACGCGCGCACCCCCGGATGCACTGAAACCCGCGATGCCGCTTCGGTTACATCGCGCTCCCGAATGCGGGAAGAAACATCCTGACCGTTCAGCAGCGTGCGGTTTCCATCTCTGGTGGGCTGGAGCTGAATGCGAGCCCCCTGCGCCAGTTTCATCAGAGCCGGCTCATCGTCGAACGATACATCGTTGTCGATGGCTTGCAGAGCGAGCGCCCGGTACATCGCCCCGCTCTCCAGATTCACGTAGCCAAGTTTGCGCGCCAGGCGGGAGGCGATCGTACTCTTTCCCGCGCCGGCCGGGCCGTCAATGGCGATGATCAGTCTGCGCGGGATATTTTCGGGATTCGAGTCTGCGGTCATTACGCCGTTAATTGCCAAGTCTGTTGCCATGTTAGTCACGAAGAAGAGAATTGTACACGGAAACGACCGGTCGGTTGGCGGATATCGCGCAATTTCGAAAGTGGACGGCGAATATCAACGGAGGCATGCTCACACCCGCGGCTGCCCGATTGGGGCGATAGCAGGGCCGCAGATGCAACCGCGCTTAAACGCCCTGAGAACCGGTGGGAACATCCGGGATCGCGGCGGACAGGCCGGGCTCACTCACACTGGGAGTGGCTACCACCGCTACCGGTCCCGGGGTAAACGACTGCACCGCAATCGGTTCAACCATATTCTTCAGGTAATAGCTCACGGCAACGCCGCGCTGCCAGAAGCGCGGAATCAGCAGCAGCAACAGCGTGAGTTGGCTTACCAGGACCGCCCCCACAACACTTGCGGCGGGCACGAATTTCATCCATGCCAGAATTCCAGCCAGTAGAATAATCGCGGCCACAATCGCAGCCACAACGTAGGCTCCCAACAGGATTCCCAGATTTCGCCAGGCGTGCCGGAAGCCTTTGCCGATCGATCTGCGGACCGCGCGCTGATCGCTTAGGACCACATCCGCCTCGGCCAGATCGAACCAGATGCGCAGGGCCGTCATCACCAGAAAGATCACGCACCAAGTGGCCACCGAAATGTAAAACGGCAACAATTCGTTGGTGCTTTCCGCCGCGTTCTTCAACAAAGGCATGCGGATACCAAACAGCGCTCCTGCCACAATCCCGAACACAATGACCGCCACGATCAGCAAGCGGATAAAGCGCCACAAGTTACGCCCGCAGGCTCGAAAGAAATCCTCGCGCGGCAGCCTGTAGGTGGAAGCATAGCCCTGCAACACTCCGGGCAGAAACAGAGCCGTTGCGAAGAAGAAAAGCAAGGCGAAATGCAAGGACGGAGCTGCGGCAGCCATGGTTGGCCCGAACTCAGGCCGCGCAAGCATCTCGATCAAAACAGCGACGTCGAAGCCGTGCAACAGCTTCTGCGAGTAGAGACTGTTGTCGAGAATTCCGCTGACCTGATGATTAAATGCTGCCGCTCCGAACCAGGCCATGAGCAGGTTCAGCAGATAGAACCACACGATGTAGCGCTTGTTGCGCCCCAGCCTATGCCATCCGTCAGCTAATAAACCGTGATTTTCCGCCATCCGTAAGGTACCTCGATCCTGTTCGCTCGACCCATGTGCGAGCTTCTGACTACGCGGCCTAAACTCCCCACCACGCCAAAGCTTGCCCCGCCCACTGCGAAATGAACAGCCAGTAATTTTCCACCTTGTGAACAGGTTTTTTATCGGCTTCCGCGGTGTAACTGTTGTCAAAATTGTCGCGATCAATCTGGATTTTATGGTCCGGATCGATCTCCGCCGATTCCACCTTGGCTTTCTTTTCGTAGATGAACTTTGTCCAGCGGCTTGCGCCGTCCCAATGCTCGCGAACTTTCTCGCCATCGTCGAACTTAATTTCTACGTCCACCGGCATCGCGAAGGCGTTTTTTCGCTGCAGCCATACGTAAGAGCGGTATAGGGTGTTCTTGTCATCTTTGCCGGAGCTGCCTTTTTTCTCATACCAGTTCACCGGGAACGATTCGATGTTGAGCACCTTGTAGTCCATCACTGGTGAGCTATAGATTGCCTGATCGAAGTACCAGCGCAAATTCTGGCCAGAAACTTCTTCTAAGGTTTTCAAAAAATCTTCCTTGGTCGGATGGGTGAAGCGGTATTTCATGAAGTAGACGTGCATCGCCTTCGCCATGGTTTCTTCGCCGATGATGCCTTCGAGAGTCAGCAGCACGCTCGCGGTTTTGCCGTAAGTGATGCCGCCGTAAGAGTTGTAGCTGTAATAATCGTAGGCTTTTTGCGCAATGGGATCGAGATTGGCTGCACTGAGATAACCCAGGCGTTGCATTTCCCTCTCACCAAACGTTGCTCCCGCCAGGTTCAGGATTGAGGTGTTCTTCCCTAAAATCGAATCGAGCACCTTCACTTCGGTGTAACTGTTGATGCCTTCGTCCATCCAGGCATCTTCGAATTCGTTGGTAGCCACCATGCCGTACCAATATTGATGTCCGAATTCATGCTCCACTACGAGTTCCGGCAGATGCGCTCCTCCGGGCATGAACCAGCTAGTATCGCCCGTTATGAAAGTCGGATATTCCATTCCGCCGGCGGCGGAATCCGGTTCGGGGTCAACCAAGGTGATCGTTTTGTAGGGATACGGTCCGTACCAGTTCTCGAAATGTTCGAGCGATTCGCGCAGAATTTTTTCGTGACGATCCACCTGGCTCCAGTGCGCCGGCTGCATCAGGATTCGCATTTGTACGGGACCCATCTGACCCTGGTAGGCGGCTTCTGTCACTTTGTAGCGAGGGCTCGCGGTCCAGGCAAAGTCGTGGATATCGTCGCCGTGGTAGGTATAGGTTTTTGTATTGTCAGGATTGTTAACCTCGGCCGTTCTCACGCCGCTCGCGCCAACCACTTCATCCTGTGGCACTGTCAGCTTCACGTCAAATACGCCGAAGTCGGCGAAGAACTCGGTCATCGCGTGATACTGATGGCAATTCCACGCGCCGTGCCACCACACTCCAACCTTTGGAAACCACTGTCCGCCCAACACGAAATCACGTTTCCATCCCGAGCGCGCCTGCGTCTCCGGAAACTTGGTTTGAAATGCGATCTTGAACTGCACCAACTCGCCCGGAGCGATGGGTTTGTTTAGGTGCAAATCGATCACCGTCTTGTCATCCTTGTTTCCGTCATCAGGAGCGGTGTATTGCAACTGCGAAGTCAAATCGCCCTGGCCGACAACTTCTAAACTCTTGATCACTTCCGAGCCGTATTCCTTCTCTTCCCACTTGTCGTAGCTGGTATCGCGATTGCCCGCAACTTTGGCTTCACGCACAAATGTGGAGTTCGGCTGGAATGCGTTCTGATAAAGATGAAAGGGAAAATGATCCAGCGCCTGACCGGTCAAGTTGTGATAGGTCAGAACCTCATTCGCATCGACGGTGTGAGTCGCGGCGTTGTAGTGGGCATCGATCGTGTAGTGGACAACGCGCTGCGACATTGGCGTGGTGGAGTTGATTGCCAGTGTGGTATCGGGAATCGCGAGAGCCTCACCACTGCTCGCGTCCGCGGCGGGCACATGCGTTGGTGCCACTGGCGCAGCCGTGGCTTGGGGCGGAGCCGCATGCGCTGCATGTTCTCTGACGGCCGCTGTAATCAGGCACACACTAACCACTGGCAGAAAAACAACAATCCAACGCATGATCTTCATTCAGACCCTCGATTTGCTACGGGATGGAATCATACCGCAGGCAGCGGACAGAGTCACCCCGCGCATCAAGATACGGCCTGCCTTGATACAAGGTTTCAGCGAAGTTGAGAGACAATCCCTTCTTGAGGCCAAATTAGACGGTCGGGTAACGAGTTGCAGCTTTCTATCAGCCTTGCCCTCTGTTAACATTCCCCCGATGCTCGGCCAGACTATCTCCCATTACCGCATCGTCTCCAAGCTGGGTGGCGGCGGAATGGGCGTTGTGTATGAGGCGGAAGACCAGCGCCTGGGCCGCCGCGTCGCGCTCAAGTTCCTTCCCGAAGAATTGGCTCAGAATTCCCAGGCGCGGGAACGCTTCCAGCGGGAGGCACGAGCGGCATCGGCTCTTAACCATCCGAATATCTGCACCATCTACGATATCGGCGAATTTGAAAATCGCCTCTTTATCGTGATGGAGTGCCTGGAAGGCACCACGCTCAAATACCGCATCGAGGGCAAACCGATTCCAGTCGAGCAAATTGTGGATTTCGCGGCGCAGGTGGCTGACGCTCTCGATGTGGCGCATTCGGCCGGAATTGTTCATCGGGATTTGAAACCCGCAAATTTATTTTGGACCAAGCGCGGACAGGCCAAGATCCTCGATTTCGGTTTGGCCAAAGTGGCAACGGCATCCAACCCGCAATTCGAGACTGCCGTCGGATCGTTGGCCACTGCGGCCATGGATCCCAACCTCACCAGCCCCGGCAGCACGGTTGGAACCGTGGCCTACATGTCGCCCGAGCAAGCCCGCGGAGAAGATCTGGATGCTCGTACCGATCTTTTCTCTTTCGGCGCCGTGCTCTATGAAATGGCCACGGGACGTCAGCCTTTTCTGGGGAATACATCTGCCATCATCTTTGACGCAATCCTGAATAAGCCTCCCACCGCTCCGGTTCGATTCAATCCCGAACTGCCGGCGCAACTGGAAGGGCTCATCAACAAGTGCCTGGAGAAAGATCGCACCCTCCGCTATCAGACGGCCGCCGATCTGCGCGCCGACTTGCAGCGCCTAAAGCGTGACACGCAATCTTCCAAGATCGCGGCGGTTTCCGGTTCCGTGGCGGTTGCACCCGCGCAATCCCCAGCCCGCAAACGGCGCGGGGGGATGGTTGCGGCGATAGTCTGTGGACTTGCTATCGTCGCCGTTCTTGCAGAGGGCTATTTTGGCGGATGGTTTTCGAATCATCGTCCCTATTCTCAGGCGGAACTCAAGCCGCAACAACTCACCCAAAATTCCTCGGAAGATCCGGTTGCAAGTGCTTCTATTTCTCCTGACGGAAAGTACCTTCTTTATGCCGATCTTGAAGGGCTGCATCTCAGGCTGCTGGCGAGCGGAGAAACCCAATCTCTTCCCATCCCCGATTCTTTTTGCTTTCGTTGAGCGCGCATCGAATGGTCCCAGGATGGGACCAAATTGCTGGTCGGCGGCCCAGTAGCCCAGGAGAAGCAGGGCATCTGGATGATCTCGGTGATCGGCGCCACGTTGAAAAAGTTGCGCGACGATGCCTACGACGCATCTCTCTCGCCGGACGGATCGCGTATCGTCTTCCGCGATTCCATCCATCGCGACATCTGGACGATGGATGCCGACGGCGGCAATGCCAAAATATTTCTTAAGCCCGCACCGGGCTATCACCTTTTTTTCCCGTCATGGCTGCCCGGCGGCAAACGCATTGCCTATATCAGGTACCGAATCGACAAAGGCGACCTCACGGGCAATGTAGAAAGCCGCGACGTTAATGGTGGCGACCCGGTTGTGCTTCTTTCCAATCCCCGCGTGACGGATCTATATTGGGGCCAGCTCGGCAGGCTCATTTACACGGTCAGTGAGCTTCCGCCGAACCAGTACGACTCAAATCTTTGGGAGTTGCGGCTTGACGACGAAACCGGCAAGCCTAAGAGCACGGCTCGGCGGCTCACGGATTGGACAGGCTTTTATTTCATTAATCCCGGTTTGACCGCCGACAGTAAGCGCTTCGTCTTCCTCGATCGCAAGGGCCAGAGCGACGTGTATATCGGCGAACTGACCGGTGGCGGAAGTGAGATGAAAGCTCCGCAGCGCCTCACGCTCGATGAACGTCTCGATTGGCCGGGTGGATGGTCGAGCGATGGGAAAACGGTCTTTCTTTATTCCGACCGCAACGGAAGTTTCGATATCTACAAGCAAGGCGTCAACGACCGCAACGCCGACTCTATCGTTACCGGCTCGGAAGAAAAATGGGCGCCGCAGCTCAGCCCTGACGGCAACTGGGTGCTCTACATGCAGTGGCCCAAAACTGGCGATACCGCTGCAACTACATCGGGCAAGTTGATGCGCGTACCGGTTGCAGGCGGTCCCTCCGAAGCTGTTATGGATATCAAGGGCCGACCCGGCTTTACTTCGAGCAGCGATCCTTCGGATACGGTGGCGGGCTATCCCAGCTTCCGCTGTCCCACGCATGCCAGCGCTGGCTGTGTCGTCGCCGAATCGGACGAGAAGCAGATTATCTTCACCGCCTTTGACCCTGTTCAGGGGAGGAAAACCGAAGTTGCGAAGCTGCCCGCCACTCCAGATCTCACCCGCTGGGATCTTTCACCGGACGGCAGTCGCCTCGCACTCAGTATTTTCGATTACAAGGCTTCGGATATTCAGATCGTACCGCTCGGCGGGGGAACAACTCAGAAATTATCGGCCATGCCCTGGACGGAATTAGCGGCCGTCGCCTGGGCAGCCGATGGCAAGAGTCTGTTTTTGGCCAGCTACTCTTCGCGTGGCACGTCGATCGTGCGCATGGATCTTTCTGGCGGAACAAAGTTGTTGCTTAAATCCAGTTGGGATATTTTCTCTCTCGATCCTTCGCCAGATGGCCACTATCTGGCGTTCGGGCCGGTTGTTTATAACTCGAACGCCTGGACGATTCCTGCTTTCCCTGCAAAATAAGAATTCTGCAAGCTGTCCTTGCACGCTCCCCTTGCGCTTCCACCGCCTCGCCGACGATACTGGAGGGTTGCCTGAAAAACTTATAACGACCTATGAAAACTACTCTCGCATTCTCTACTCCCGCTGAGCTCGAAACCGAAACGCTGGTCGCCGTTGTTCTGGATCATTCTACAAAGGATCAACCCGGGAAGAGCATATCCGGCAACGGCAAGTCCGCATCGGCAAAAAAAGAAAAGCCGGAACTCAAGCTGGCCACCAGCGATGCAGCCGTGCAATCCGTGGCCGCCGATTTGCTGGGCAGCGGAGAGCTGACCGGAAAATTATTCGAGACGAACCTTTTGCACAAGCCTTCCGGCCTGAAGGCCAAGCGCCTGCTGCTGATCAGTGGGGGCCCGGCGAAAAAGTTCTCCGCCTATGAGCTTCGCCGGCTGGCCGGGGCCGCAGTGCGCACGCTGAAGGCACGCGAGATCCGCAGCTTCGCTTTCGTCGCTCCACCTTCGATTCCCGCCGAAGAAGCGGTAAGAGCCATCGTTGAAGGCGCGCTGGTGGGCAACTTCGATCCCGATTACTATCGCAGCGATCGCAAGGATCAGAAGATCGACGCGCTCACCATCGTTGCCGGCGGCAATGCCGATCACTCCGCGCTGGAGAAGGCCGCGCAGGAGGCACAAGTCATCGGCGAGTCGCAAAACTTCACCAGAGATCTGGTGAACGAGCCTTCTAATCGAATGACGCCTACCCTGCTCGCCGAGCGCGCGAAGAAAATGTCGCAGGAAGTGGGTTTGAAGTGTGAGGTCTACGGCGCCGACAAAATCAAAGAATTGAAAATGGGCGCTTTCTGGGGGGTTGCACAAGGCTCCGACGAGCCACCCGCGCTCATTGTGATGACGTATGAGCCTGCTGGCGCTCCCGCGAAGCCTGTGCTCGGCCTGGTGGGCAAAGGAATTACGTTTGACACCGGCGGCATCTCGATCAAACCCGCCGACGGCATGGAAAAAATGAAGTACGACATGGCCGGTGGCGCCACCATGATCGGCGCGATGCGCGCTATCGCGATGCTCAAGCCAAAAGTGAAAGTGATCGGCATCGTATGCGCCACGGAGAACATGCCGTCGGGTAAGGCGCAGAAGCCGGGAGATGTGCAGATTGCCATGTCCGGCAAAAGTATCGAGATCATCAATACCGACGCCGAAGGCCGTCTCGTGCTGGCTGATGGTTTGTACTACGCGCGGCAACTCGGCTGCACACACCTTGTGGATGCTGCCACGCTGACCGGCGCAGTTGTCATCGCGCTCGGCTATGCGAATGTCGGCGTCTTCGCCAATGACGATGCCATCTACGAGCGCCTGCACAAAGCCAACGAAGAAGCCGGCGAAAAAATGTGGCGGCTGCCGCTCGACGATGAATACAAAGAAAACATCAAATCCAGCATTGCCGACATCGTGAACTCCGGCGGCCGCTGGGGAGGTGCCATCAACGCGGCGATGTTTCTCAAAGAATTCGCCGAAGATACCCCGTGGATTCACCTCGATATCGCGGGCACGGCGTGGATGGAAGATCAAAAACCCTGGATCGCAAAGGGGCCATCCGGTGTTGCGCTGCGCAGTTTGGTGGAGTTTGTGAAAGGTTTCACAAATTAACGCTCCTTTGCGCCTCGCCGCCGTCACCACGGACTCGTTTCCGAAAAATTGCTAAGGCCAGATCGATCCTACGATCTGGTCTTCTGATTTTCTACGTTGCCTGACAGCCTTTCCTTCCGGATCGGCATCTCAAGCTGGCTTCAACGGCTCGAAATTGAATTCTCCAGCCGAACTTTGTGTGAGGGGGCTTCTATGAAAGGTTTGGCATTAGCAGGAGCCGTTGTCTTAGTTCTCGGAATCATCTCCTTCTTCATTCCCATGCCGCACCATGAGCATCATGGCTTGAGCGTGGGCGACGCCCATGTGGGAGTTACCACCGAGCACGATCAGAAAATTCCGCCGGCACTCAGCGTTGTGTTAATCGTCGTCGGTGCAGGATTGGCGATCGCGGGCAGCAAATCGTAACGTGGCTTAGCTTTGCACTTGAAAACGCTCCGCGGCGCGGGCCTTCGCCTTGGCTGCCTCTTCTTCCCGATTCTTGGGAGGCGCCGTGGTTTGCAGCGAATGCAAAAGCCGTGAAGAGATGCCGGCAATCTCCTCTATCGCCGCCAGAAACGAAGCTTCATTACTCTTCGAAGGCTTGTTGAAGCCTGTAATTTTTCTTACGAATTGCAATGACGCCGCCCGAATTTCTTCTTCATTTACCGGGGGATCGAAATTGAATAAAGTCTTAATGTTTCTGCACATGTCCTCGCTCCACTCTCGATTATTCAATCAATTCTAGAACAACCTGCCCACCGAAAAATTAATCCGGCTCTGCCCCGTGGGACTAACACTGCCGAAAATGGCGACCGGACCGACGATCGTATCGGCCATGAATCCAGCATCCATGCTACCGCGAACGACGACTGAGCCTGGACTGTTGAAGGCCGACCCCGTTTCGTACCATCCGCCCCAATAGACCTTGCGACCCGCAAGTTGCGGCAGAGTGTAAAATTCCCGCCGAAACCCTAGCGAAGCATACCCATAATCATTTCCCACAAACTCGTAGGGAAGATAAGCCCCCAAGCGGAACGGCCCGCCCAATGGGAGCACCTGAAACTCTCCGGCCGTTCCGCGAAACGTGGTTCCGGCCGACACCTCGGTAAAGATCGAGGTCTTGGGCCCCGTGGGAATGAAGGTAGAAGTCTGCACATCCAACTGATCGATGGGATTGCTCAATCCAGGGCTTTGCAGCACGCGAGAAAGCGTGGCGACCAGGCGAGTGCCGCTGCGCGGAATAGCGGGATTATCCTGCTGGTCCCAAACGTATCGAGCGCGGAATTCTCCGGTGCTTCCGGTTAGCGTAGGTAAACCGGCGCCGCCAATCAAGGGCGCCAGCTTGCCATCGAACAGCTCGTATCCAAAGCGAAGCTCCCCATGGCGGCTGAAAGTGTAGCCCAGATCGAAGCCCCCTCCGGCCCGTTCGTCTCCGAAAACGGCAACCCGAATTTGACCCGTGAATGCGTTGCGCGGCAACTTGGAAGCAAAGGCATAGGGTGCGACAAAGAAATGAGTATTGGCGATCGGCTGATAAAACTCCGTCGCGGCCAGGTCGCTCGATCCCAGCATCAGGTCATTGCGCCACTCGCCACCGTGATTTTCCACATTCATGAACGTGACGCGCGCTCCCGCCGCAAAATTGAAGGCCGCGACTCCGGAGCCGTTTACGTTCACCGCCAGATCGATGAAAGGCGGCCCATAAGTTTTCTCATGCGCCACCACGCGCAGGCCTGGAACCCCGTTCTGCACGAACCCTTCATATCCAAGGCGATCAATCTGTCCCTGGCCAGTAATATCATTCAGCGCCTTATCGATCTGGTTGGCGTTCAGTGGACCGCGCAACGAATTCTGCAGTTGACTCACTACGCGCTGCTCATCCGTTCCGGTCACCTGAACCACGTCGGCCGATTTCTGGGCGGGCCGCTTGCGAGCCTCCCGTTCTTCAATGTATTGCTTCCACTGAGCATCGGAAACGGCGTAACGCCCAAGATCCGCGGCGTTGCGGGCCGCGCTGTCGTATCCCAACTGGATTATCTTTTCGGCTTCGGAATAGTCTGTGATGGAATATTTTCCCGGCTCAATTGTCACGACAAGGTTCGCCAACGGCATGGATCGCCGTTCATTCGCGGAAATCATGATGCTCACTGAACGGCTCAATACCGCGGTAATGCTTTCCAGCGCTTGCGGATCGGTTGGGGGCGCTGCCAGATCGAGAGCTAACACCACATCCGCACCCATGTCCCGCGCGACATCGGCGGGAAGATTATCCACCAGGCCCCCATCGGCCAGCACCTGCCCATTCATCTGCACCGGAGTAAACATTCCCGGAATCGCCATGCTGGCGCGTAAAGCTCTGGCCAACGAACCATCTTTCAGAATGACCTCGTCGCCGTTGACCATGTTCGTGGCGACGCAGCGGAACGGGGTGGGCAATTCGTCGAAACTGGGAATTGCGGAATAAGGCAGTGCGATTTGGTCCAGCAAGAGTCCAATTTCCTGACCGGGATTAAGCCCGTTAGGAGCCTTGATGCCGTGCTTTATTCCCAGTTGGGCGGCCACCTGATAGTGTCGGGCATCCTGCTTACGGCGATAGGAGAGTTCGCGGTAGCTCGGGCCCGCGCTCAAAAGTCGTGCCCAGTCAATTTTTAAGGCGTAAGAGTGCATCTCGGAGGCCGACATGCCGGTGGCATAAATGGCGCCGACGATGCCTCCCATGCTGGTGCCGGCAATGCGGTCGACCGGAATGTGATTCTGCTCCATCCATTCCAGCGCACCGATGTGCGCGAGACCCAGTGCACCTCCCCCGCTCAGCGCGACGCCGATCACAGGACGCCGGGCGGGAGCAGGCAAAGCTTGTGCGCCGTTGGCGGGCATTCGCTCCGCATTCTGACCAACTCCAAACGACGAGAACAAAATAATGGGCAACAACAGCGCCCTTACGATCAAACTACGTACGGCAGAGTGCATCGGTTGCTCCGGAAGTAAGTGATGGCAAGGATTCTGGCATGCAGGGACCGTTACGAAAGAGTAACAAACTGGCTGGCGCGGGCAGCAATGACGATAAGGAAGATGCAGACTTGTCCGTCGATTCCTAACAGCTCCGGAGCATAGATTCGCTCCGCACTTGGTTCACTAGATTGCGAAGGGCATCGACGACGACATCAGGATGATCCAGTTGAATGTAGTGTCCACTGTTCTTGACAGTAATCTGCGCGCCGCGGGTTGAGAGCTGAGCAAGCTTTTCCGGCATCTGCTGCCAGGCCTTGTGGATGGGCTGAAGCTCGTGGAGGGGAACGTCCAAAGAGCGATTCACATCACCGGCGGCACCGTAATGCCCATGACCGCTACCGTACGGGTGAGTTCGCGCGCAGCCACCGCGATAGTGGCGAGCAAGAACTGCTTTCGCTTTTCATCGGGCTCACTGAGAATTGGATGGCGATGGTAGAAAGTGTTAAAAAGCTGCGCCAGCTGAAACGCATGCTTGGCCAGGTACGCTGGCTCGGTCGTGGAAATACATTGATTGACAATATAAGACGTTTTTGACGCCGCCAGCCAAAGCTCCCAGATTTCATCCGCGCCCTCGCCTGCGAGATATTTCGCAAGCTCACCACTGGAAAGATTCGCAGCCACTTCTCTCATGAAAGCGTCAGGATCGATTCCCGCCTTCCGGAAAATGCTGCCGGCCCGGACCACGGCGTACTGCGCGTACGGTCCAGTTTCCCCCTCAAAGCTGAGCGCCTCCTTGAAGTCGAAGGCGATCACCGATTGCTTGGTGAATTTCAGCATGAAATATCGCAGCGCGCCGATGGCGATTTGGGTCGCAATCGCGGCCCGCTCCGCCTCGCTGAGCTGCGGATTGCGGGAATCGACTTCATTCTTGGCCGAAACAATGAGCTGATCGAGCAGATCATCCGCCTTCACCCCAAAACCCTTGCGGCCGGAAACTTCTATGTAAGAACGCGCTTTATCTTCTTCGCTCAGCGCATAACCCAGTTCAGCCGCGCAGCGCGGCGTTAAGGCAACCATCTCGTATGAAAAATGCGTGTAGTGGTCGGCGGCCTCATTGTGGCCCAGGCCGCGCAAGGCTTCGATGACAGTATTCTGTGCTTCTGATTGGCGGGCATCGATCACGTTGTAGATTTCGGCGACGTCACCAAAGTGAGGATGATCTTTCTCGCCTACCATGGCAGAGATCCAGCACTCATGCTGGTTGGGATAACGATAGAACTTGCGGTATCCGAAGTCGCGTCCCAGCAGGCCGAACTTCCACATGTGATAAGCGATGTCTTTACCGACGTAGCCGACCGTGCCGTTGGAGCGGACAATTACTTTCTGATCCTCTTCGGCAATTTCCTCCAGGCCCCTTATGCCGATGTGCGTAAGCGTATCGAGGTCGGTCTCATTTCCGGGCTCCTCAGGGACGGTTCGTAAAGTTCCCGCGCGGCGCATAACCCAACAGCCTTTGTTCTTGCCGCTCTGCTCAAAAGTGAGCACGCCGGCTTCTTTGAGCTTAATGAACGCTGCATCCCAGAAATGCAGATGCAGGATTTCACTCTCACGCGGAAGAAAGTCGTATTCGATATCGAGCCGGTCCATCGTCTCCAGATGCCGGCGCAGGACGGCGGTCGAAATTAATTCAGCGATGGCGGCGGTTTCGGTCGAAGGATCTTCAATGGCATGAAGCGTGTCTCGCCGTGCTTGCAGATTCGCTTTGTCCTCTTCATACCACTGCGAAACACGAGCGTAGAGATCCCAGCAGTAGTAATCGAAGCGGGGGCGTTGAATGAGAGCTTCAACTTCAGCGCGAGATTTTTTGTCGATATGCGTGAAACCTACGACCACATCGGCGACCTGTACGCCAGTATTGTCGATGTAATTTTGTACATCGACGTCTCTGCCTGCGTAGCGCAACAATCGAACAAACGTATCTCCGAGAATTGCATTTCGCAAATGGCCGATATGCGCAGCCTTGTTGGGGTTAATGCTGGTATGTTCCACAAGAATTTTTCCCGCCGGAACGAGCGCCGGTGGCTCCCGATCCGCGGTCAGCGCCGCAGTCATCCACGCCCGATCGATTTTCACATTGAGGTATCCCGGAGGCGCGACTTGCATTTCTGCAATGCCCTCGATGGGGCCAACCTCGGTTTTAATCGCCTCGGCGATTTTGAGCGGCGCAGTGCGCAACGGTTTGGCGAATGGGAAAAGAGGGATCGCAAAATCCCCCAGTTCGATCTTGGGCGGCTGTTCGATGACAATCTTAGGCAGAGCTGCCGCCGGGTAGCGACGTTGCAGAAACTCCAATATGCTTTGCCCTAGTCTCTGTTCCAGATAACGGTACAAGGTTCCCTCTGAATGCTTGAAGAACAGTGATTCTAGCAGAGCGAATAGGGACGCAGGTTTGACGCGATTTGCCCGCTTCCCTATGATGAAAATTCGGTACCTTTTATGCGTGTGGCCTACCTGGAGTGTTTTTCCGGCATCAGCGGCGATATGTTTTTGGGCGCGCTGGTGGATGCCGGGGTTCCGCCTCAGCTTATGGAAGATACGGTCGCGGCACTGAAGATTGGCGCTCGGCTGGAAATCTCGCGGGTCGTGCGCGGCGGGATTGCTGCGACTAAAGTCGACGTTTGGGTCGATGGCGAGAAGAACGAGCCGGGAGACGAGTATGGGAAACGCCACGAGCATTCTCATCGGGAGTCGCCCTCACATGAAGAAGGGCACTCTCATGGCCACGATGAGAGCGGGCATTCGGAATATACGCGTTCCGATCATGAGCATCGCGAGAATTCGCATTTCCGTCGTGGGGAGAGTTCGCGGGCGGGGGCGCCCGCGCCACGGGAGCATCGACATTTGCATGGACGAGGATTAACGGAGATTCGGCAGATCATCTCTTCCGCGCCCATCTCGGAAAAAGCAAAGAAAACTGCCACTAGCATCTTCGAATCGCTGGGCGCGGCGGAGGCAAAGATACACAGCACTTCGATTGACGCCGTACATTTTCACGAAGTCGGTGCCGTGGATGCGATGGTCGACATCATCTGTGCGGGGGTTGGTGCCGAGGCGCTTGGCGTCGATGAGATCATTTGTTCGCCGCTCAATGTGGGCGGCGGCACGGTGAAGTGCGCGCACGGCACGATCCCGGTTCCCGCTCCGGCAACGTTAGAGCTACTGGCGGACGCTCCGGTGTATTCCTCTGGCGTGCAGGCGGAGTTGGTGACTCCGACCGGGGCGGCAATCGTGAAGACCATGGCTTCACGCTTCGGGGCGTTTCCGCAGATGAAAGTCGAGAAGTCCGGCTACGGCGCTGGGGCGCGGGATTTCCATGGTCATCCGAATGTGCTTCGCTTAACGGTCGGGAAAACTGCCGCGGCGGATTCAGTTTCACAAACCAATTCCGACACGATTAGCGTGCTGGAAGCCAATCTCGATGATTTGAATCCACAGCTTTTTGGTTATGTGATGGATCGTCTACTCGAGGAAGGCGCGCTCGATGCATTCGGCGCACCAGTCCAAATGAAGAAGAATCGTCCTGGAACGTTGCTGACGGTGTTGTGCAAACCGGAAGACGCTGCCAACATGACCAAAATCATTTTCGCCGAGACCACCACGCTTGGAGTGCGGCGGCGCGACGAAGCGCGTCAAATCCTGGCGCGGCGGTGGGAGCATGTACATACGGCGTGGGGCGAGGTTCGCATCAAAATCGCCAGCATGAATGGGACGGTCACGAATTACGCGCCGGAGTATGAGGATTGCCGCAAACTGGCGGCACAACATAAGGTGCCGCTAAAAACGGTGATGCAGGAAGCGGCGCGAGCTTATCTTCATTCCGATCTGGGTAAAGAATAAAATCTTAAACTTAGGGGGACGCAGAGGTTCACAGGGCGAAACCTTATCCCCGTGGCTTTCACCTACTATGAGTAAGAAGTTTTACATTACGACACCAATCTATTATGTGAATGCGCGGCCGCATATCGGTCACGCCTATACCACAATCGCCTGCGATACAATTGCGCGCCGCCAGCGCCTGTTGGGGTCCGAAACATTTTTTCTCACCGGCACGGACGAGCACGGGCAGAAGATCGAGCGGGCCGCTCTGGCGGCCGGAAAAACTCCTCAGCAATATGCCGACGAGATTTCCGCCGAGTTCAGGGCGCTGTGGAAGCGGATGGGAATCTCGAATGACGATTTCATCCGTACCACCGAAGACCGGCACAAGAAACGTGTGCAGGAATTGTTCCGCAAGCTCCGCGATAGCGGCTTCATCTACAAGGGAACGTACACCGGGCAATATTGCGTGTCCGACGAACTCTATGTGGATGGCGCGCAACCGGGCGATCCCTGCCCCACTTGCGGTCGCATTACGGAAACGGTTCATGAGGAGAATTACTTCTTCAAGCTCTCAGCGTTCCAGGACAAACTGCTGGAGCTGTATAAGAATCCGGAGTTCATTCGTCCGGAGGCGCGCCGGAACGAAGTCATTTCATTCGTGAAATCAGGGCTGCGCGATCTGTCGATCAGCCGCTCCACCTTCACCTGGGGCATTCCGGTACCCGACGATCCCAAGCACGTAATCTATGTCTGGCTGGACGCGCTGGCGAACTACATCACGGCTGTCGGCTATGGATCGTCCCACGCAGGAGCGCAGGAGGCGTTCAAGAAATTCTGGCCGGCTGATGTGCAGATGATCGGCAAGGAGATCGTCCGCTTCCACTGCGTGTATTGGCCTGCGTTCCTGATGGCCGCCGGTTTGCAAATGCCTAAGGCGATTGTGGCGCACGGATGGCTGCTGTTTGAAGAAAGCAAGATGTCGAAATCGCGCGGCAACATCGTGCGCACGGAGACGATTCTCGACGTGCTGGGCGCGGATGCGTTGCGTTATTTTCTGCTGCGCGAAGTTGTCTTCGGGCAGGATGGATCGTTTTCATTCGACGCGCTGGTGCAGCGGTATAACTCCGACTTGGCAAATGGCCTGGGAAATCTTGCCAGCCGGACCCTGACCATGATCAACCGCTATTTCAAGGGCGAAGTGCCGCATTCTTCGAGGACAGCTTCGGAAGAGGTCATCGCCGAGATCTCGCGCGGAACAATTCGTGAATTCAGCGCGCTATTTGATCAATTCCAGTTTTCACGTGCTCTCGAAACAGCCTGGGCCTTGATCGCCGCGGTAGACAAGTACATCGTTGAAAACGAGCCCTGGGCTCTGGGCGAAAAGCAGGACGAAGCCAGCCGCGCCCGTCTCGCGACCGTGCTCTATACCGCAGCGGAGGCCCTGCGGATTGCAACGGTCTTGGCGCATCCCGTAATGCCAGATGCGACGGCAAAGATCTGGAAGCAACTTGGGCTGGGCGACATCATGAAAGTGGATTTGACGAATCTGGCTTGGGGACAATTGCCGCCCGGTACGAAGCTCGGCGAAGTCCACCCAGTATTTCCGCGGGCCGATAAGAGTGCGATTGAAAGGATGCAGAGAATGGAAGAGGAACAGCGAAGTGCGACGCTCGAACCGCTAGCTTCAGAAGCTCCGAAGCAGATAAAAGTGCTGCCAGCGATTGCCGTCGCGGCGGGATCACCCTCCCTAGCTTCGCCGGCAACCGCGGCTGTGAACGGAAAGATTTCGATTGACGACTTTGCCAAGGTCGAGTTGCGCGTGGGTTTGGTGAAGGTCGCCGAAAGAGTGCCGAAATCCGATAAGCTGCTGCGGCTGGAAGTTGACATTGGAACCGAAGTGCGGCAGATTCTCGCCGGGATCGCCGAGGCCTATGCACCGGAAACTTTAGTTGGGCGCAAAGTGGTGATTGTGGCCAACCTAGCGCCGCGCAAACTTCGCGGGTTGGAATCGAATGGAATGATTGTGGCGGCGTCGCTTGAGGGCGATAAGCCGGTGCTGGCTGGATTTTTAGAGGACGTGCCTGTCGGTGCGAGGTTGAAGTAGCACCGATCCGGTCTTCGCCTCAGGTCATCTCGAAAGCTTCTTATGTTTGTCGATTCTCACGCCCATCTCGATGGCGAGCGGTTTGAGGCGGATCGCGAGCAAGTCATCGCGCGGGCGCGCGATGCCGGAATCTGCGCCATGGTGGCGATTGGCAATGGTGACGGACCCGAGCAAGTGGATTGCGGAATTCGCCTAGCCGAGAGGTACGATTTCATCTATGCGACACTGGGCATTCATCCGCATGAGGCGCGTTTAGCGGATGAAGCCGCATATCAGAAGATGGAAAGTTTGGCGCGGCATCCCAAGGTGATTGCCTGGGGCGAGATAGGACTGGATTACTTTTACGACCATTCGCCGCAGGATGTGCAAAAAGCAGTTTTTATCCTGCAGATGGAATTAGCCGCCGCTGCCAAGCTTCCGATCGTAATCCACTGCCGCCCATCCGACGGCACGGACGACGCCTGGGAAGATTTCTTTCGCCTGGTCGGCGAGCACTGGGCCCCGAAGGGCCTAGGAGGCATTCTTCACTGCTTCACAGGAACCTGGCCGCAAGCCAAGCGGGCGCTCGACATCGGATTTCTGATCTCATTTGCCGGCAATCTGACATTTCCGAAAGCACAGCAAATCCGCGACGCTGCCGTGGAAGTACCGTTGGACCGTATGCTGATCGAGACTGATTGCCCTTTCCTGGCTCCCATCCCGCACCGCGGCAAAAGGAACGAGCCGGCTTTTGTGATAGAGACCGCGCGAAAGCTGGGCGAACTGCGCGGCTTGACGATGGAAGAGATTGGGGACCGCACCACGCGGAACTTCTCCACGTTTTTCAAACTGGCTGAAATCTCTGAAAGCAAAGTTTCCGCGCGATAGCCTTCCTTCCGGGAAAGTTCTTCTGGTACCCTCAAGGGTAAGATTCCATTGTTTCAGAAAGAATTGAAATTCGATGCCCGACAACAGTTTTGACATTGTCAGCAAAATCGACCTGCAGGAGGTCTCCAACGCCATTCAGCAGGCCCTGAAAGAGATTCATACCCGTTTCGACCTTAAGGATTCCAAATCCAACATCGAACTGGAAAAAGACGCGATCGTTCTGCACTCCGCCGACGAATACAAACTCAAGGCGGTGAATGACATTTTGCAGCAAAAGCTAGTCAAACGCGGGGTCTCGATCAAGGCCTTGACTTACGGCGCTGTCGAATCTGCGGCGGGAGGCACAGCCAAACGCAAAGTGACCATGCAGCAGGGCATCGTCATCGAAAAGGCTCGCGACATCGTGAAACTGGTCAAAGATTCAAAGAAAAAAGCGCAGGCATCCATACAGGGCGATCTGGTGCGGGTCAGCAGCAAGGACCGTGACACGCTTCAAGAAACAATCGCCATGTTGAAGCAGCACGATTTTGGAATCGATCTGCAGTTCACGAATTATCGTACGAACTAAACGAGAATTACTATTGAGCGCAACACCCACCATTGACGGCAAAGAGCTATTCGACCTGCTGCACGAAGAACTTACCGCGCTCGAAGGCGAGTTCGGGCAGGACACGATCTCGAATGTGCAGGCCATCACTGAGATCGGGGAATATCTGCGGAATGGCGGTGGCAAGCGGCTCCGTCCGGCGCTTCTTTTTCTTTCTGCCAAGCTGTTCGATTACAAGGGGCGCGGCGCGGTGCGAATGGGCGCGGTGGTTGAGATTATCCACACCGCAACCCTGGTGCACGATGACATTATCGACGAGGCCAAAACCCGCCGGGGACGCCCGGCAGCGAATACGCAATGGGGGAATTCCAAGTGCGTGCTGGCCGGCGACTGGCTCTACATGCAGGCCTTCAAGGTCGCGGTGCAGGAGCGCAACTTCCGCATTCTCGATACGCTGATCGAACTAACCCAGCAGATGGTGGAAGGCGAGCTCTTGCAGATGGAAAAGCTCGGCCAACTGATCACGCTGGATGAGCATTTTGATTTGATCTATCGCAAGACCGCTTGCCTGTTTTCGGTTTGCATGCGCATGGGCGCAATTTTGGGCGGGGCAACCCCAGCACAGGAAAAAGCGGTAGCGCAGTACGGGCACGATCTCGGTATGGCCTTCCAGATCGTCGACGATGTGCTGGACCTGACCGCCTCAGAAGATGTCCTCGGAAAACCGGTCGCCAGCGACCTGCGCGAAGGCAAGGTCACGATGGCGGTAATTCACGCGGTGGAACGCTGCACAGCCGACGAACGCGCGCAAATCGAAACTATTCTTCGCGATCGCGCCTTTAACGGTGTAACCCACGCGCACATTATGCGGATCTTGCAGCGCTATGGATCACTCGACGCCGCGACTGACCGTGCCGCTGGCTACGCCGAATCGGCACAAAAGGCAATTTGTACATTTCCCGACTCCGAAATTAAGCGCGCTCTCTTGTGGGCCCCGGAGTTTGTAGTCGCTCGGGAAAAATAGGAAGGGCAATCCCACCGGAATCGAATCACTTGGCTAAGAACTCCTAATTCGTGCTGCCGGTTAACGAACCTAATTCTTGCAACTTTCGCCCCCGCTCGCGCACCTAAAGACCTGCATTTCGATCCATGGCAGCAAATCCGTTCTGGATTGTTGTACGTATATTCAACAGAACCCATGTAACCAATCTGGCCGAGTTTCAAAAAAGAATGGTTAGGAGATCTCGATGAAAAAGCTAATGGTTTGTGCACTGGCAGTGACTTTCGCGATGAGCCTGACGGCCTTCGCACAACAAGACAGTATGTCGCAGGGCCAAATGGCTCCGGACAATTCCGCCCCCAAGGCTCCATTGAAGACCTTGAAGGGAACCGTGAAAGTGGAAGGTGACAAAACCGTGTTCGTGAACGATGCTGACGGCAAGAGCTGGGACGTGATCAATCCAGACAAGCTTCAAGGTCACGATGGGCATCACGTGCAGATTAGCGCTCATGTCTACGCCGACAAGATGGCCGTCCACGTGATGACCGTTAAGATGCTCAAGCCCAGCAATATGAGCGGTTCGATGAGTCAATAGGTGATGCCAATAGAACGAGCGGGGGCGGACAAAAAGCCGCCCCTTTTTTTTGAGGCAACACTTCCGCTTTACTTTTGTTATATTTGAGACCTTTCCCGACTCCTTTCATCCAATCAGGCTCGATGGATCTACTTTCCTTGATGTCGCGGCACGGATACGTAATCACTTTCGGACTCTTGTTGGCGGAGTCGATGGGACTTCCCTTCCCGGCTGCTCTTGCATTAGTGGCTGCCGGAGCCGCGATTTCAGCCCATGCCCTCTGGGGACCTTATGTCTTGCTGGTTGCTATTACCGCATTGATATTGGGCGATGCGGCGCAGTTCTGGTTGGGCCGCTATATGGGTTGGGCCCTGTTGGGCTTTCTTTGCCGGGTTTCGATCAACCCGGAGACCTGCATTTTGCGCTCAGCGGAGTCGTTCTACAAGCGCGGCAAAACCACTCTGGTCATTGCGAAGTTTATCCCTGGCGTAAACACTATGGCTGCGCCACTCGCCGGCAGCATGAAAATGCGCTTCTGGCAGTTCCTGCAACTCGATCTCGCCGGGGCGTCGCTCTATGCGCTGACGTATTTGCTGCTGGGATACGTTTCGCGGGATTTCCTCGCGGCCATTTTCCGCGGATTTCGAACCGCTGGATGGGCCATGGAAGCCGTGGTTCTAGCGGCCATTGTCGTATATGCGATTTACCGTCTTGTGCAATACGAGAAGAACAAAGCCTATAGCGTCGTGCCTCGAATTCAAGTCGAGGAGTTGGCGCGGCGGGTTGCCTCGGACGATTCCAGCCGCGTTCTGATCGTCGACGTGCGCAGCCACGGTTATTACGACGCGGGTACGGCGCGCATCAAGAATTCCATCCGCATTGAGCCCAACAATCTTGAAGCCGAGATCAAGAATCTTCCCAAGGACAAAGATATTTACCTTTACTGTACTTGAGCACGCGAAGCGACTAGCGCCCGGGTGGCGCACCTGCTGCGGGAAAAAGGATTCAACACGTTCGTGATCGTCGGAGGATTGACCGCTTGGCGTAAGGCCGGAGAGCCAGTGGAAGACGTTCCGAAGGACGATCTCGTGAAATTGCCAACCTTCAGCTAGCCGAGTCCCTTCCTAATTACTTAGTATGGCCTCAAATCAAGAAATCGAAATCAAATTCCGCGTGGACAATGAGCGAGCGCTCACGCGCAAGTTGCGGGATGCTGGATTCCGTCTGGATACCAAGCGGACGCATGAAATGAACACTCTGTATGACCTGCGGGGAGAAGTTTTGCGCAATCGCAAGGAGCTCTTGCGTCTGCGCCAGTACGGCTCAGCATGGACGCTCACGCACAAAAGCAAGGGAAAGATCGCGACCCATAGCAGCCGGGAAGAGTTGGAAACATCGGTGGACGATGGTAAGAAGATGGATTTGATTCTGCGCGCTCTGGGATATTCGCCCTCATTCCGCTACGAGAAATACCGCGCCGAGTGGACCGATGGCAAAGGTCAAGTGGTGGTGGATGAAACGCCGATAGGAAATTTCTGCGAGATTGAAGGCCCCTCGCGCTGGATTGATGCGGTCGCGAAAAAGCTAAGAGTAGACAAGAAAGATTACATCACCACGAATTACGCCGGGCTGTTTGCGGAGTGGAAGACGCGCACCAAGAGCAGTGCGGAAGAGATGACGTTTAAAGCATTGCGGAGCGCATCGAACAAATAGTCCCAACTTTATTCAAGGGCAGGCGGTTTATGCTCCGTGACACTTCTTAAACTTCTTCCCAGAGCCGCATGGGCAAGGATCGTTACGCCCGACTTTTTCCTGTCCGCGCACGACTTGCTGCACCGGCTGCACATCGCCCCCTCCCGCCATGCGTGCCTGCGCCAACTCCCGGCGCTTGCGCTGCATGAAGGCTTCTTCCAGATCGTCGGCGGAAGTTGCTACCAGCCGAGGCGGATGATGACCATTGCCGCCAGTGCCTTGACTCGCAGGAACTCCTGGATCCGGAGCGTGACCGTCGGGTCCACCCGCCTGAAGACCAGCCCCGCCCTGATCCGGCGGACGCTCGATAATCTGCATGAGATACAGATAGCGCGCCGTGTCCTCTTGAAAACGCTGAAGCATGGCCTCGAACATCTCGAACGATTCTTTCTTGTACTCGACCAGAGGATCGTGCTGGCCATAACCGCGCAGGCCAATGCCCTCCTTCAGGTGATCCATGCCGAGCAGGTGATCTTTCCACTGCGAATCGAGCACGCTCAGCATGATCATGCGCTCGTGGTGGCGCATTGCATCGGGGCCAATCAGCTTTTCCTTGGCGTCGTAGCGTTCTTTGAGTTTTTCGAAAATCGCATCGCCCAGTTCCTGACGATTCAATACTTCCGGCTTTACGCCCTCTGCAAGAAAATCCACTCCAAAGCGAGTGAAGATCGCATCTTTCAGCCCTTTGATGTTCCAATCATCGGCATGCGTCTTGGGCGGACAATATTCGTCCATCAAATCGCCAAGAAGGCTGGAAACGTACTCCTCGAGGATCAGGTCTTTCTGATCCATGCCTTCGAGCAGCCGCCTGCGCAGGCCATACACAGCCTCGCGCTGCTTGTTCATCACATCGTCATATTCCAGCAAATGTTTGCGGGATTCGAAGTGCTGGGCCTCGATGGCCTTCTGCGCACCCTCAATTTTGCGGCTGATGAGCTTCGATTCGATGGGAATGCCTTCTTCCATGCCCAGCCGTTCCAGCAACTTCGACACCCACTCCTTGGCGAAGATGCGCATCAGGTCATCTTCCAGCGCGAGATAAAAGCGCGACGACCCCGGATCACCCTGACGACCGGCGCGCCCGCGAAGCTGATTGTCGATACGCCGCGACTCGTGACGCTCGGTTCCAAGAATGTGCAAGCCGCCGGCGGCAATCACTTCGTCGTGCTCTTTATCGGTCTGCACCTTATAGCGGGAAAGAGCCTCATTCCACTTCTCGGTCGGAAGCGCATATTCGTTTCCGTTGTAGTAGAAAATCGAGGTGATTCCATCTTCCTGCGGACCCTCGATCTTGCCCTCGGCCACGCGCAACTGCTGCGCAATTCCCTTTTTCACCAGCTCCTGCTTGGCCATGAATTCAGGATTGCCGCCCAGCAAAATGTCGGTACCGCGGCCGGCCATATTGGTGGCGATGGTGACCATGCCCTTGCGCCCGGCCTGCGCCACGAATTCCGCCTCGCGCTCGTGGAATTTGGCGTTCAAAACCACATGCTGCTTCAAGCCTTTTTTCTTCAGCAACTCCGAGAGCCGCTCGGACTTTTCAATGGAAGTCGTTCCAACCAGCACCGGCTGACCTGATTCATGGAGCTTTTGAATCTCATCGGCCACGGCAAAGTATTTTTCTTTCTCCGTGCGGAACACTACATCGGGATTCTCCAGGCGCCGCATCTGCTTGTTGGTAGGAATCACGATCACTTCAAGCTTGTAGATATTGTCGAACTCAGCCGCTTCGGTTTCCGCCGTACCTGTCATCCCGGAGAGCTTTTTGAACATGCGGAAATAATTCTGGAAAGTGATGGTGGCAAGGGTCTGATTCTCCCGCTCAATCTTCACGCCTTCCTTCGCTTCAATCGCCTGATGCAGACCATCCGACCAGCGCCGCCCCGGCATCATGCGTCCGGTGAATTCATCGACGATAATTACTTCTCCGTCTTTCACCACGTATTCCACATCGCGCCGGTAAAGCGCATGCGCCTTGACCGCAGTTTCCACGTGATGCTTAAGGGGCCAATTCTCCGGGTCGGCGATATTGCCGATGCCGAGCAAGCCCTCAACCTTAGTCCAACCCTCTTCTGTCACTGTAATATTGCGGTGCTTCTCGTCAATCGCGTAATCGCCGGTGAGAATACTCCTGGTTGCATCGTCGCCGACATGGTTCAATTCAAAGATCAGCGTATCGCGTCTCTCTGGCGAAATCTTGTCTTCCTCGAGCAATTGCCGCACTTCCTGCGGCGACAGTTCCTCACCCTTTTCCAGCTTCGAAATGATGCGGTTCACACGGTAATACTTGTCGGTTGACTCCTCGCTCGCACCGGAAATAATCAGCGGCGTGCGGGCTTCGTCAATCAGGATGGAATCCACTTCGTCGACAATCGCAAAATTGTGCCCGCGCTGCACGCAGTCCTTCAAATCGAACTTCATGTTGTCGCGCAGGTAGTCGAATCCAAACTCGTTGTTCGTGCCGTAAGTCACGTCGGCGGCATAAGCAGCCCGGCGCTGTTCGTCATCAAGATCGTGCACGATCACGCCCACGGTAAGACCGAGGAAGCGGTAAAGCTTGCCCATCCATTCGGAATCGCGTTTGGCCAGATAGTCGTTGACCGTAACCACGTGAACCCCGCGCCCGCTCAGCGCATTCAGGTACACGGGCAACGTCGCGACCAGCGTTTTCCCTTCGCCGGTCTTCATTTCGGAAATCTTGCCCTGGTGCTGCACCATGCCGCCGATCAACTGCACGTCAAAGTGGCGCATGTTCAGCACCCGCCGGCCAGCCTCGCGGACTACGGCAAACGCCTCTTCCAGAATGTCATCCAAGACTTCCTGCAGGGCTTCGTACTGCTCGTCCTCGAACTTTTTGGCCTGATCGATATCAACGTCAGCTTCGCCATCCGGCTCCGCAGCCGGACTTTTGGCGACACGGCTCAGTCGCTCCTGAATGCGCTGGCGGAATCCGTCAGTTTTGGCCCGCAACTCATCGTCAGAAAGCTTGCGCATCTCCGGCTCGAGGGCGTTGATCGCCTGGACCCGGGGCATCAAACCCTTGACAACCCGCTCGTTGCTGGTCCCAAAAACCTTGCCAATTAGAGTATTCAGCAAACTGTGAAATCCTTCGGAGGGCGGAACCGCCCTATGCTATCCCTTTTAGCCTAGCATAATTAGATGCCATGAACGGCCGCGAGAACCAAGCTGGTGCCCGGCGGCAAATATGCTTTATCGTGTATAGTCCCCACGAAACCACGCCCATTGTCCATGCCCACTTTTTATGACCGTTTTCTCGAGTGCGAGACGCGATGGCCGAACAATGCCGCGCTCGAACTCCAGCGCCACGACCGGGTTGAAAGTTGCACTTACGCCGAACTGCGGCGAATGGCCGAATCGATCGGCCGCTGGATCGGCGAACGCGGCCTCGCGCGCGGCTCTCGCCTGGCGATCGTCGCCGACAATCATCCACGTTGGGTTGCGGCATACCTTGGCATCATTGCATCCGGCTGCACGGTGGTTCCGCTCGACACTGCTCTTCATGCAGACCAAATCGCAAAACTTCTCAAAGACAGCGGCACATCCGTTCTTTTCTTTGACGCCAGGCATTCGCAGCTTGCGAGCGAAGCCGTTGCTGAGCTGAAGATCGGGCTGGTCCTCATGGATCCCGAACGCCAGAGCAGTGACGCTTCGAACCTGTCTCTCCTGGCGAGTTTGCCCGCGATCTTCGCAGCCGGCGCGGGAAGCTTCAGGCCTGCTCAATCGCAGCTTGATGACACCGCTGCCTTGCTCTACACCTCCGGGACCACCGCCGATCCCAAAGGTGTGATGCTGACCCAGGCTAACTTTCAGGGTGAAGTGGAAGCGGTATTCAATTGGGTCGACCTTGGCCCCTCCGACGCATTGCTCGGCGTGCTTCCCATGTTCCATGTGCTGGCGCAGATGGCGAATCTTCTTCTTCCTCTGGTGAAGGGATCGCGAGTGGTGTACCTCGAAACCCTGAACACCGCCGAGCTTCTTCGCGCGCTGCAGGAGCGCAACATCACCGCGTTTGCCGTCGTGCCACAGTTTTTCAATCTGATCCACGAACGAATTTTTAAAGAAGTCGAAAAGCGGGGACCGCTGACGCAGCGAATCTTTAAGTTATTGGTTGCGGCGAATCGTGCTTTGAGAAAGATCGGCATCAATGCCGGCCCCATACTCTTCCGCAAGATACATGCCAGCCTGGGCAAGAATATGCGCTACCTGGTCACCGGCGGCTCGCGATTCGATCCCGCGATCGCCACGGACTTCCACGACCTCGGCATCGACGTTCTGCAGGCCTACGGTCTCACCGAAACCACTGCCGCCGTCTTTGCCAACTCGCCGGGCAACAACGTGATCGGCTCTGTGGGCAAGGCTCTGAAGGGCGTTGAGGCCAGGATTGTAGATCCGCAGGAGCAGGAAGATGGCGTCCCGGCAAGCGGCGAAGTTGTTCTCCGCGGCGGTGTGGTAATGAAGGGCTATTGGAACCGGCCCGACGCCACCTCCACCGTCTTGCGCGATGGCTGGTTCTACACCGGCGACCTCGGCTATTTCGATTCGCACGGGAACCTGTTTCTGACTGGCCGAAAGAAAGAAATCATTGTCCTCAGCAACGGCAAGAATATTTATCCGGAAGAAGTTGAAGCGCATTACCTGAAGTCGCCCTATATCAAAGAACTTGCCGTCATCGGCCTGGAAGGAAATTCCAGCGGAGGCGGCGACCGCCTGCACGCGGTGATCGTGCCGAACTTCGAGGTGCTGCGCCAACGAAAGATCGTAAACGCAAAAGAAGTGATCCGCTTCGATATCGAAAGCCTCTCCCAACAGGTCGCATCCACAAAACGCATCGGCAGCTACGAAATCTGGCAGGACGACCTTCCGCGCACCACCACCAGAAAGATTAAGCGCTTCGAGGTGGAGAAGCGCGTAAAGGTAAATCAGAAACAAAAACCTTCCGCCGAGTCAGACCTGCCCCTTGAGCAGCCGCTTAACCAGGAAGAAAGCTCGTGGCTCGACCAGCCCGACGTACAGCGCGCTTTGAAGGTAATTCGTGAGACCGCCGCAAATGCACCAGCGAGCCTTCGCCCCAATCACAACTTGGAACTAGACCTTGGCTTTGATTCCATGCAACGCGTTGAACTGCTCAGTCACCTGGAAGCAGAACTGGGTGGCGATGTGGAAGAGTCACAACTCGCCGGAATCTATACCGTCCGCGAATTGGTGGATGCCGTGCTGCAAAGCGCGTCGAGCGGGGCGGCCGCACCTGGAGGGCGCCGTGCTTTTGCGGGATGGCAAGCCATTCTAAGCGAAGATCCCGATCTCTCCGCGGTCATCTCCCTGGTCAGGCCGCAGGCAATCAGCAATGCCTTCTGGTATCTGGTCTCGCGTCTCACGCAAGTGATCGCGCTCGACCGCTTCGACCTTCAGGTGAGCGGAATTGAGAACCTTCCCAAGGAGGGTCCTTATCTCCTTTGCTCGAATCATCAGAGCTATCTCGATCCCTTGATTCTTGCGAGCGCTCTACCGCCGAAAGTTTTCGACAGAGTTTTTGCCGTCGGCACCAGCGAAATCTTTGGTAAAGGAATTATGCTGCGGCTGGCGCGTTCCTTGCGGGTTGTGGTCGTCGATCCCGACGCGAATCTCATTCCCGCCATGCGCGCCGGCGCTTTTGGATTGCGCCAGGGCCGGCCACTGATTCTCTACCCCGAAGGGGAGCGCTCGATCGATGGGACACCGAAAATCTTCAAGAAGGGCGCGGCAATTCTTTCCATTCATTTGCAGGCACCGATTGTGCCGATCGCGATCGAGGCGTTCCATGAAGCTTGGCCGCGCAATAAATCATTCCAACGTTTTGCTCCACTAAAGATGGCCATTGGGGATCCAATAATTCCGCCGCCGGAGAGTGATGC
The DNA here is from genome assembly GCA_963833875.1 of uncultured Acidobacteriaceae bacterium. Lineage (GTDB taxonomy): Bacteria > Acidobacteriota > Terriglobia > Terriglobales > Acidobacteriaceae > Sulfotelmatobacter. Next base: position 1,734,879 of record CAWHZM010000004.1, on the reverse strand, counting down.
GTCTGAGGCCGCCTATGAGAAGCTGACTGCGGATTTGAAAACCCGAGTAGTCACGATGTGGGAGCAGCTAAGAAAGCGGCCGTAACGGCAGTAAGTCTTAGCTAATCACTTCGCCCGCGGATGCGTCTGATCGTAAACCTGCAACACATGCTTCATCGAGAGCTGCGTGTAGCGCTGCGTGGTCGCCAGCCGTTCGTGGCCAAGCAATTCCTGAATGGCACGCAGATCCGCTCCTTCTTCCAGCATGTGAGTTCCAAAAGCGTGGCGCAGCGTGTGCGGATGCACGTCAGGCGATAACCCCTTCGCGACGGCAATTTTCTTGATGATGCGCCGGACACTACGCGTAGTAAGACGACCGCCGCGACGGTTGATTAGCAGCGCCGTGCACTGCTTCCCACGCACGCCCGGACTCTTCTGCCGCGCCGGCAAGTAAGCCGAAAGCCCGGCCTTCACCGACTCTCCAAACGGAACATAGCGTTCTTTTTTCCCCTTGCCACGGATGAGAATCGCCTCGGCGCTCAAGCGAATATCATCAAGGTTGATTCCGGTCAACTCCGAATTGCGAATGCCGCAGCCATATAGCAATTCCAGCATGAGTCGGTCGCGCTCCGGAAAGGCTGCCACTTCCGGCATTTCTCCATCAATGACGAAGTTCATCTCCTCGATTGTCGGAACTCGTGGCAGCTTCTTTGCCAACTTCGGAGTGGCCACCAGCTTTGCTGGATTCTGCTCCACCGCGCCTTCCCGCGCCAGCCACCGATACAACGATCGCACCGCTGCAAGCGCGCGTGCAACCGAGGTCTTACTCAGTCCATTGTCATAGAGCTGCGATAGAAATCCGCGGATAGCAATATGGTCGATCTGCTTCCATCCTCGCGGCCCAGCGTAAGTGGCGAAGAGACAAAGATCGCCCGAATAAGCTTTGATCGTGTGCGGCGAAGCATTGCGCTCCCGCAAATGCCGAATGAAATCGGCAACAGCTCTGGCGACGACGGCGTCAGATTTTTCCTTCATCGCGCTTTCGCCCTCGGATGATGCTTCTGATAAACCGTACGCAGCCGGTCGAGCGCCAGATGTGTATAAACCTGGGTGGTCGAGATATCGGCGTGCCCCAGGATAGTCTGCACGGTTCGCAGATCGGCTCCGTTCTCCACCATGTGGGTGGCGCAGGAGTGGCGCAGCATGTGCGGCGAAGCGGCGCGTCCAGACGCCACCGAAGCAGCGCGTACCATCTGCCAAATGCGTTGGCGGCTCAGCTTGCGTCCGCCGCGCGCGATGAAGAGCAGACGTGAATTGCGAGGGGATGCAGCAGTTGCGCTTCCCTTCCCAGCTAAAGCCAGTTCGGGCCGCGACTGCGATAGATATTGCGCAAGCACACTCTGCGCCGCCTTTCCCAGCGGCACCACACGTTCTTTGTCACCCTTGCCGCGAACCAACATATATCCCGCCTGAAGCTTCAGATCTTCAAGTTTCGCGCTTGCCATCTCCGAAACCCGCAGTGCGCCCGCATAGAAGACTTCCAGCATCGCGCGATCGCGGAGAACCAGTGCGGCAGCTTGCCTTTCACCGGCAGCGGCTCGGCCTTTTCTCGCGAGCGGCGCGGCCAGCGTCGCCTCCATTTCATCGCGCGCCAGCGCCTTGGGCAGAACCTTCCATTGTCGCGGCGATTCAATATCAAGCGTGGGGTCGTGGTCGATTTTCTTGTCGAGAAGCAAGTACCGATAAAGATGCCGCAGCGCGGAGAGCTTTCTGCCGACGCTGCGCCCATCTACCTGATGGGAAAATAGTTGTTGCAGAAATTCACGCACGTCACTCCGGCGTGCTTTCATAAGCGAGCTATTACGCTTTTCAAGAAACTCCGAGAACTGGGATATATCGGAGCTGTAGGCACTGATGGAAAGAGCCGCAAGTCCCTTCTCGATTTTCAAATAGTCGAGAAACCCTGAGAGTACCTGCGAACTCGATTGCAACGCCATAGGAAGGAACTTATGATGCGCGTTATCGGACGCAGACGGAAGTAATCATATCGGTGCCCACCACCCAAGTAGGCCTGCTGCCTGTTAAATCTCCCCGGCTCCCCGCAGCAATTCGACCGCGTAGAGTGCGCCCTCAGGCGTCTCTTCATGCTTGAAGTAAGCGAACACGTCGCGCCCCGCAGCCCTGTGTTCTTGTATTCGTCGAAGCATGTCTTCTCGTTCGTCCGCCGTATAGCTTGGCTTACGAAAACGGTAATAAGCGAACGCCCCAGTCGCCACGTCGGGCGTAGTTCGTTCCTCGGTCTCCGCCACGCAAAGCACGACTCCGTGCTTCTTCAGCACTTCCCACGTGGAATCCCCGAACCACGACTCGTGCCGGAATTCAAACGCCGCCGGCACTCCGCGGGGAATTGTGGAAAGAAAATCTTCGAGCAAAGCCCCGTCGGCTTTCAGATTCGGAGGAAGCTGAAACAGCACCGGCCCCAGCTTGCCTGCGCTCGCCAAAGGTGCAATCGTTTGCAGAAAACGGGGAACAAAATCTTCTGTCCCTTTCAGTCGCTTGATGTGGGTAATCACTTGATGCGCTTTTATTCCAAAGCGAAAATGCGGGGGAGTTTCTTGAATCCACTTCTGAATCGTGCTTTCCTTCGCCAGTTGGCGAAAAGTGAAATTCACTTCGACGGTATTGAGCCGAGAAGAATAATGCCCGAGGAATTTGGTCTGCGCGAGCTTGGCCGGATAAAAGTCAGGCTTCCAGCTTGGATAGGCCCATCCGGAAGTTCCAACAAATAATTGAGCCATGGGAGTCGCGTAGCGAATCGTTGCGCCTGGATTATACCTTGCGCTTCCCCTTACGCATCGCGCTGGGCTTTGCGGCTTTCACCGCAGTGCGACCGGGTTTGCGCGTCGTTCGCTTTTCTGCCTGGGCTGCAATGGAAATGGGTTGTTCCTCTTCCTCCGCGGCAGACGCCGCGATCTTCCTAAGGTCAGGCAATCTTTGCTTAAGAGTCAGCACGGGAGCAAACAAATCGCCCATTTTTTCCACGCGAGCCACGGTCTGCTGCGCCTCAAACACCAGCCTGGCCGGATCTTTCTTTTTCAGCGCCGTCTCCACTTCCTTCCAACTTACCGGCGTCGAAACAGTCGGCCGCTCCCGCGCCCGAAGCGAGTAAACCGCGACCGTCGTCTTGTGTTCGTCGTTCTGGCTCCAATCCACAAAAACTTTCCCGGTGCGCAACTGCTTCTTCATGTCCGACACAACCAAGTCCCGATGGTCATGTTCGAGCAATTGCGCCAACGCGTGAGAAAAGGTCTTGGTCTCATCAAAATTGGTCGGGGTATTCAGCGGAACATAAATCTGCAATCCTTTGGATCCCGAGGTTTTCGGAAAACTCTCCAAACCAAATTTCTCAAAAATCTCGCGCAGCCAAATCGCCACCTGACAACACTGCACAATATTCGCCGGGGGCCCTGGATCCAGATCGAAGACCATCATCGTCGGGCAGGTAATATCCTTCGCCAGGGCAAGCGAGGGATGCAATTCAATGGCTGCCAGATTTGCCAGCCAGATCAACGTTGGCAAGTCGTTGGCCAGAATGTAATGCACCGTGCGATGGTTGCCCTCGCTCCAGATCGGCGCCGTTTTCACCCAATCCGGCCGATGCATGGGCGCATTCTTTTCGTAGAAAAACTCGGCGTCTACCCCGTTCGGATAGCGCTTGCGGGTGAGAGCCCGTCCCTCAAGATGCGGCAACATGGCGGGCGCAATGCGCGCGTAATAATCGATGACCTGCTGCTTGGTAAATCCCGTGGCGGGATACAGAACCTTTTCCAGATTCGACAGCTTGAGCTGCTTGCCTTGAACCTCAATGCTGGAATCCATTTCTCTGTGCTCCAGCGACCATTGTGCCTTAATTCGCCGCAACACGAAATAGGGGGCTGGCGGTACGCCGAGACCAGAACTCACCTATACAGTTGGTTTGACAACCTCCCCGCCCGCCACGTAATTTCAAATTTCCGTCTGCATCATTTCCAGACGGCTCAAAACAAATTGTTTCGTACCCGCACCGGCTTCTCGGAGGTTCATTGAAACGTCACTTACTCACGCCGCTCGCACTCATTTTCTTTTTAACCGCTTTCGTTGCCGCTCAAGATGTCGCCTCGTTTGAAAAACGCATCACGGTGAAGAAGCTTCCGAATGGTTTAACCCTGATCATCTGCGAACGGCCGGAGGCCCCGGTGTTCTCGTTCTTCACGCTGGTTGATGCCGGCTCCGCGCAAGATCCCATGCGAGAAACTGGGCTGGCGCACATGTTCGAGCATATGGCTTTTAAAGGCACGGATAAGATCGGGACCACCGATTACGCTGCCGAGAAGCCCGCTCTTGCGAAAGTTGAGGTCGCCTACGCCGCTTATATCCGGGAGCGCGACAAAAGCGTCGGCCGCGATGAAGCCAGGCTGAAGCAGCTCGAAAAAGAATGGAAAGATGCGGTCGCCGCCGCCGACAAATATGTTGTGCCCAACCAGTTCGGCAAGATCATCGAACAAAGCGGCGGTCAGGATCTGAACGCCTTCACCGATTACGACGAAACCGGCTATCACTATTCCCTTCCCATCAATCGTTTGGAGCTATGGGCCTATCTCGAGTCCGAGCGTTTTCTCCATCCAGTGATGCGGGAATTTTATAAAGAGCGCAACGTCGTGATCGAAGAGCGCCGGATGCGCACCGACAGCAATCCCACCGGCAGGCTGCTCGAACAGTTCAACGCCGCGGCCTTTGAGGCCCATCCCTATCATCGGCCAACCATCGGCTGGATCTCAGATCTCAATACTTTTTCCGCCACGGACGCAAAGCAATTCTTCGATCACTATTACGTTCCTGCGAACATGGTGGTCGCGGTCGCAGGCGACGTGAAAGCTTCCGAGGCTATGCCAATCCTGGAGAAATATTTCGGCCGGCTCCCCGCCAGCCAAAAACCGGATGAGACCACCACCACCGAACCTCCGCAGAATGCCGAGCGCCGGATCGTACTGCAGGAAAAGAGCCAACCACTTTATCTCGAGGGCTATCACCGCCCTGATTATCGAAGCCAAGATGATGCCGTCTACGATGCCATCACCGACCTCATGTCCGATGGCCGCACCTCCCGTCTCTATCGAGCCTTGGTACGCGATAAGAAGATCGCAGCCTTTTCCGCCGGCTTCAGCGGTCTGCCCGGAATCAAGTATCCGCACCTGTTTGCCTTCTACGCTTTCCCGCTGCCTGGCCACACCCCGCAGGAAATGGCAGATGCCATCCACGCGGAAATTGACCGCCTGAAAAAAGAAGACATCAGCGACGACGAACTCGAGATGATCAAGACCCGCTCCAAAGCCAATCTCATCCGCGGCCTCGCCGATAATGAAGGGCTCGCCACTCAGCTCGCCACCTATCAGACCCGTTACGGCGACTGGCGGGAATTATTTCGCTCGGTCGATCGCATCGACAAAGTCACCAAAGCGGATATCCGGCGCGTGGCCAATGAGACATTCACTGACACGAATCGTACCGTCGGCGTAATCGAAACCGTCTCCGGACCCGGAGATAGTTCCGGCGAGAAATCTTCCGCAAGTGATTCCTCCTCGGCCCAAGGCGGTGCACGATGAGAAGACAACTTTCCAGCCCAAACACATTTGCCCACATTGTGTTGCCCCTTTTCCTCGCAGTCGCATTAACCTCGATCTCGATCCCTGCTGTCCATGCGCAGGCGACCAGCTATCAAAAAATCCCCACTCCTCCGTTGCCAGCCTTTCATCCCGCCCAGCCCAAGCGCATTGAGCTTTCCAACGGCATGATCATCTTCCTGCAGGAAGATCACGAACTCCCGCTGATCGATGCCACGGCAAAAATCCGCGGTGGCTCCAGCAACGAACCCGCCGCAACAGTCGGCTTGGTCGATTTGTTCGGAGAAGTTTGGCGCACTGGCGGAACAAAAAATCAAACAGGAGATCAGCTCGACGATTTTCTGGAGGTGCGGGCCGCAAAAGTTGAAACCGATGGCGGTCCCGACTCCACCAGCATCAGCTTGTCTTGTTTGAAAGCTGACTTCGACGACGTCTTCAGCGTTTTCGACGATCTGTTACGAACTCCCGAATTCCGTGCCGACAAGCTCGACATCGCGCAGAAACAGGCCGACGACAGCATCTCCCGCCGCAACGATCAGATTGGCGGTATCGCATCACGCGAATCCGCCAAGCTGGCCTACGGTTCCGATAATCCTTACGCGCGCGAGCCCGAATATTCCACCGTCGCCGCTATCACGCGCCAGGATCTGATCGACTGGCATAAAGCCCACGTTCATCCCAACAACATTATTCTGGGCGTCAGTGGAGACTTCGATCCTGCCGCCATGGAAGCCAAGCTCCGCGCCGCATTCGACTCATGGCCGAAAGGCCCTGAATTGCCAAAGGACGAAATCAAATATCAGTCGGCGAAACCCGGCTACTATCTCATCCCCAAGGACGACGTAAATCAGAGCAGCATTCACATGGTCGCGCTCGGCACCACCCGCAACAATCCGGATTACTACGCCATCTCGGTCTTCAACGAGGCCTTCGGCGGGGGATTTTCCTCCCGCCTGTTCAATGACATTCGCACCCGGCGCGGCCTAGCTTATAGCGTCGGCGGCGGTATCGGCAGCAATTTTGGTCATCCCGGCATCATACAATTCGTCGCCGCTACCAAGAGCCAGAGCACGATCGAGACCGTGCAGGCGCTCAGCGAAGATATTTCCGATCTCGCCACCAAGCCGATTACCGACGCGGAAATCAAGCAGGCCAAAGATGCCATTCTCAACGCGTTCATCTTTCGCCTCGACTCGCCCGACAAAGTCCTCTCCGAACGCATTACCTACCAGTTCTACGGATACCCCGCCGACTGGCTGGACAAATACCCCGCCGAAATTCAGAAAGTAACTGCCGCGGACGTCAATCGCGTAGCCGCGAAATATCTTCACCGCGATCAACTCGCGGTGCTCGTCGTCGGCAACACCAAAGAGTTCGATAAGCCTCTCGCATCGCTCGGCTCCGTTAAGGATGTCGATATCGCCATCCCGCCCCCGCCCGGAATGAAACAGGACGAGAATGCGAAACCCACCGCCTCGAACGAGGAAGGCAAAGCTCTGGCGGCGAAAGTTGCCGCTGCCATGGGCGGTGAGACCAAACTCGCGGCCATCAAATCAGTAAAGGCAAATATCACCCTCACCCAAAAAACGCCGCAGGGCGATTTCCCCATGCAACTGGAAAGCACCATCGTCTACCCGGACCATCTGCACGCCACCATGCACACTCCACAAGGAAATGCGGAAGTGGTGGTCACCCGAGATGCGGCTTTCATCGCGCTCCCCAACGGCCAAATCCAGAACTGGCCTGACGCTCGCAAAAACGAATCTCTCGAGCAAATCAAGCGCGATCCTATCTTCATCGCCGCCCACGCCAGGGATCCCAATGTTTTCTTTCATGCCGCGGGAACAAAAAAGGTCGGCGATATCGAAGCTCGCATTGTCGACGTGAACGCCGCTGGCGCCGCCGTTCGCTGGTTCGTCGACCCGCAGACCGGCCACATTTTAAAGGAAACATACGCAACGCTCGGCCCGCACGGTCCCGCGCAAGGCGAAACCGATCTTGACGACTGGAAGCCAGTCAACGGCATCACCATTCCGATGGCGCGGCACAACAAGCTGGATGGCCAGGACTCGAGCATGGCGGAATACACGGCGATAACATTCAACCCGACAATCGATCCCAGGCTTTTCGAAAAACCCGCGGAAAAGCCTCAGACTCAACCTTAGATCTATTTCGAACTAGAGGTGCGGGCAATTGGCAGGAAAACTCAGGATTGTGACCGTATGCCAGATAGCATTTCTATTGCTATTTTCGGATTTGTTTCTGCGAGGCCAAACCGCCACCCCACCGTGCACTCACTGCTCCGAATGGAACGTGCCTCAAACTCCGTTCCGCATCTATGGCAACACTTACTACGTAGGCCCGCACGGCCTGAGCTCCATCCTGATCACATCCGATTTCGGGCTCGTTCTGATTGACGGCACGCTGCCCGAATCGGTGCCACAAATCGTGGCCAACATCCGTACTCTTGGTTTCCGCATCGAGGACGTCAAGCTCATTCTGAATTCCCACGTGCACTTCGACCATGCCGGCGGCATTGCGGAATTGCAAAGTTTAAGCGGCGCGCGCGTGATGGCGAGCAAGTGGAGTGCAGCGGTAATGACACGAGACGGCGTTGGCGCGGGAGATCCGCAATTCGGAGCGTTGCTGCCGATTGCGCCAATCGCACACGTCAAGAGGCTGCGCGATGGCGAGACTTTTCATCTCGGCAATCTCGCGCTCACCGCGCACTCAACCCCGGGTCACACTCCCGGCGGAACAAGTTGGACATGGCAATCCTGCGAAGCCAGCCGCTGTCTTAATATGGTCTACGCCGATAGCCTCTCGCCCGTTTCTGCGGATGGATTCAAGTTCACAAAAAACCCTGCCGCGCTGGCTGGCTTCGAGAAGAGTTTTAAATTTCTAAGCACTGTACCCTGCGACATTCTTCTCACGCCCCACCCGGACGCCTCCGCATTCTGGCAACGGGTTGAAGAGCATAATCGAGGGGTCGTTCCTGATCCGCTGATCGATTCTTCACAGTGCCGGCAGCTTGTCGATCGTTCCGGTGAAGACCTGCGCGAGCGCATCGCTGCCGAAACCCGCCGGTAGAAACACTTCTGCCAATTCTGCGCAGTGGTCAATTTGAGATTGCTTTGAAGGGCACGGTTTCGGACCTGCCGTTTAGTGTGTCGTTTTCACTGCGGCTTCAGCCGCTGAGGGGATGACTTTCAAACTAATCCCTACCTATTCCGTAGTGGATCGGTTTGAATTTGCTTTGAAAGGGCACGGCTTCAGACGTGCCGTAAGAGTCGCGTTTTCCTTGCGGCTTTAGCCGCTGAAGGGTTGCAAGTCGCTTCGGACCCGGCGATGGTTTTCAAATTTACCCACTAGCACCTCTTCTGCCCTCTTGACCACCCGCCGATACCGTTGTAACGTAGATAGCGAATAAAAGGCGAATACACATGGACAGTCCCTCGCTGTTCCCCATTCCTCCCAAATCCGCGTTGGTCGGCATCGCTCGTCTCGCTTCCGAGGGCGAGCAGCTACGCGAGGGACACAACGTCGAATACTTCACCCTTCCGGCAAAATCCCTCCTCAACCGTTGCGTGAGCAATCGCAACCTTCCTTTTTCCTGGACGATCAACCCCTATCGCGGCTGCGAATTCGCCTGTAAATATTGCTATGCCCGCTACACTCACGAGTTCATGGAAATGCGCGACGGGCTGGAATTCGAGCAAAAGATTTACGTCAAGCAGCACACAGCCGAACTACTGCGCCACGACCTCCGCAAAGTGAAACCAAAAGAAGTCATCGCTCTCGGAACCGCAACCGATCCCTATCAACCTGCCGAGCGCCGTTACGAAGTCACTCTCGGAATTTTGGAAGAGTTCGCCCGCCATCGCGGATTCGAACTGGGCATCGTCACTAAATCCAATCTCATTCTTCGCGATGTCGATCTGCTGCAAGAAGTCGCGCGCAACAACTTGCTCTCCGTTCACATCACCGTAACCACCATGAACGTCGATCTGGCGCGAATTTTAGAACCCCGCGCTCCGCGCCCCGATCTGCGCATGGACGCAGTTCGTCAGCTTAGCGAAGCCGGAATCGATGTCGGCGTGAGTTCTTCCCCGGTTCTACCTGGCATCACAGATGTCCCCTCCGATCTTGAAGCCGTAGTTCGTGCGGCCGCGGAAGCCGGAGCCCGGCACATCTTCGCCGGACCTCTATTCCTCAAACCTTGCTCGGCGGCAGTCTTTCTCCCGTTCCTCGAAGAGCATTTCCCTCACCTTGTCGAAAATTACCGCGCCCGTTATCAGGACCGCTCTTTCTTGCCAGACTCCTACGGCAAACGCATCGCGCAACTGGTCGGGCGCTTGCGCGAGAAGTACGGTATTCGACGCGCTGACCCGCGTGGATCGGCGCATGCCCAGGCTTGGCCAGTGCAAGCAGGGGAGGAACAGTTATCACTGTTTTAGCAATTGATAATTGGAAATCGGAAATTGGCAAGTTGCTGGCTGTCGGTTGCTGACTGCCAAATGCTGCATCCTCGTTCCTCTATAATCTCTCCATCCATGGCGACCGCTCCCCCTCCAGCTTCCGTTCCACGTCCGCCTCTGGCCGTGCGCGCCCGACTATTCTGGGCGCGAGTCACCGAGGGCATGGAGCTGAATCAACTCTGGTCGCAATTCCGAACCGAAGCCAGCGCCAGCTACCGTCTCTATTCCCGCGACGTCGCCGCCAAAACTCCCGACGAACTCACCCGCCGCCATCGCCGGCTGCACATGGTCAAGGAATTCTTTTGGGCCGTGCTGGAAAAATTATCCCCAGCCCGCCGCGTCCTACTGTTGGCCGCAATGATCTTGCTGATCTGGCCCAGCGGATCGTTGAGTTATCAAGGCAGCGACCAGAATTTGCACGTCGTAGAATTCGATTTCCACTTCTGGGGCGGCCTGCTGATGTTCCTGCTGCTCATGCTCGAAATCGCCGACCGCGTTGTGATGAAGCGCGATCTTCAGATCGCCCGCGAGATCCAGACCTGGCTCCTGCCCGGGGCGCCCCCGCAAATTCCTGGCCTCTCGGTGGCCTACGCGACGCGCCCGGCCAATACTGTGGCGGGTGACTATTACGATGTCTTTCCACGTCCCGGAAAGACTCCCGACCAAAATCGTGTCTTCTTCGCCGTTGCCGATGTTGCCGGCAAAAGCATCCCTGCCGCCATGCTCATGGCCACATTCCAGGCCAGCCTCAAGACGCTCTCTACGGCGCAAGTCGCGCTTCCGGAGCTTATTTCGAACATGAACAAGTACGCCTGCTCCAATAGCCAGGGCGGCTTGCGCTTCACCACCGCGTTTCTGGCGGAATACGATTCCGCGAATCGCGTCTTTACCTACATCAACGCCGGCCACAATAATCCCATCCTCCGCCGCAGCAATGGTTCGATCGAGCGCCTCGACGTTGGCGGCCTGCCCCTTGGCATTCAGGCCGAAGCTCATTACGAATCCGCGAGCGTTGCCCTAGCGCCCAGAGACTGGCTCATCATCTTCACCGATGGGTTATCGGAAGCCGAGAACGCCACTCAGGAAGAATTCGGCGAAACCCGCCTGCTCGCGGCCATCAACGCCGGCGCTTCCTCCACTCCCGCGCAGATGCTGAACCGTTTCATGGCCGAACTGGATCTCTTCGTCGGCAACACTCCGCAACATGACGACGTCACCTGCCTGCTGGTCAAGGCCGAGCCCCTCGCCTAGCTAGCCCTTGCTTGCGCGATCAAGATTCCTGTGACCAACGTCACCCCGCGGCGCTGCAATGCCGCTGGTTGCCCACACCTCCCAAATAGAATGAGGGGTATGTCCAATCGCATCGCCGTGACCAGCATTCTCATCGGTCTGCTGTCACTGTTATTTTTTCTGGCGGGAATTGGCACGCCTCCTTACACTTTTTTTGACGAACCCTTGTACGTGGACGGAGCGCGATCCTTTTTGGCAGGAACTCAGGATTTGAATCCTGAGCACCCTCCGCTCGCCAAGATGCTGATGGCGGGAGCCATGAAGGTTGCGGGCGACAATCCCACCGGTTGGCGTTTGGCAGGCGCTATTTGCGGCGCATTGACTCTCGTCGCCGTCTTCCTTTGGACTTATCTTCTGCTTGATGACTACGCTTTGGCGCTGTTTGCCGCAGCGCTCACCCTATTGAATAATTTTCTCTTCGTGATGGCGCGCGTGGCCATGCTCGATGTCTTCTATTTTGCCTTTGTCCTGTGGGCAATCCTGGCCTTCACCGCTTCTATCCTCATGGACTTGACCCTGGCTCGAAGGCGAATTTTCTTTTGCACATCGGGCATGTTGTTCGGGTTGGGGGTCGCCTGCAAATGGAATGCGGTGGTCACGTTGGCGGCGGTCGGAGTACTCGCCGTCGTGCTCTTTGTAGGGGGAACGCACCACGTGCGCCAAATTGGCCTACCCACGTTGGCTCTTGGCCTCATCGCAATCCCCATCGTCTCCTACGGCGTGATCGATTGCATCCTCTGCCGGCGATTTCATTTACCCGTGAAGGCCAGCACCATCGTCTCAATCAATGCCTACATATGGCGCTACCACCGCGATTGCCCAGGCAATCCCGCCCTTGATTCCCGCTGGTACCAATGGCTGTTTCGAACGTCCCCACAGCGCAGCCTGTCTTATTTGATGGGAAACTTTGTCGTCGTCTGGGGAGGCTTCTTCGCCCTACTGCTCTGCGTTTGGAAATTCTGCAAATCGCCCGCTCTGCCCGAGGGAGCAGTGATCTTGTTTTACGCCGTGAATCTTCTACAGTGGGCGCTGATTCCGCAACAACGGACGGTCTACTATTATTACTATCCCCCAGCCATGTTTCTCAGCGTAGCCATTGCGGTCGCGCTCAGCCGCATCCGTACCCAGCACATACTTGGCGTCCGCCTCACTCTCTTAATCGTGTTGGCCGCTGCCGCCTTTTTTGCGTACTGCTACCCGCAAATGATGCACTTCGAAGCACCTTATGACTGCATGTTCGGTTGCTGGCCTTAAGGTGAACCGATTCGACGGTCGGTACCTCACTGCACACGCCCAAGCCCGCGCGGCCAATCTTTCTCGGAAGAATTACCGTTGTTAATCACCATTGTTACCTTGGTGCTCACTTCCCGTTTCCGTCGCCTTATTTTCTGATTAAAATCTTCGGTATGCCCGCTCTAATCGATAAAGCGGCGCACTCGCGCCTCAGGCTGCCCAAGACGTTTGCGGGGCAGGAAAAACGGGAGCTGATTTCTTCCCTGCTCCTGGTCGTACTCGTCCTTCTTCTTTACAACCAGGCAACGCATTTCGCTTTCCTTAACTTCGACGATGACATGTACGTCACGCAGAATCCGCATGTCATCGCGGGTTTGACGTGGAGCACCTTCACCTGGGCCATGTCCTCGACTTATGGAAACTGGCACCCTGTCACCTGGCTTTCCCATGCCCTCGATTGTCAGATGTTCGCCCTGAACCCCACCGGACACCATTTCACCAACATCATCCTGCACGCTATCAACGTTGTCCTGCTGTTTTTGCTCCTTCTTCGCGGCACCCGCCGTATGGGGGCGAGTCTTCTAATAGCCTCACTTTTTGCGGTACATCCCCTCAATGTCGAATCGGTGGCCTGGATTGCGGAGCGCAAAAATGTCCTGAGCACGATGTTTTTCTTCCTCACCATCGGGGCGTACGGCTGGTACTCGCTCCGGGCCCGCTGGTGGCGCTATCTGGTCGTTTGCTTGTTCTTCATCCTTGGCTTGGCCTCGAAGTCAATGCTGGTTACCTTGCCCTTCGTCTTACTGCTCTTAGACTATTGGCCGCTGGGGCGCATGCGTGGACCGTCTGCGCCGTCTTTGCTTAAGTCATCGCGCACATCGTTCGGCAAACTGCTTCTGGAAAAACTTCCTCTTATGGCAGTTGCACTTGCGGCATCGGTACTTACAGTCCTTACGCAACAAGAAGGAGGAGCAGTCGCGTCGCTCCAGCGCTTTCCTCTGAACGTACGGCTGGAGAATGCAATCTACGTCTACGCAGCCTATGTATGGAAGTTCTTTTGGCCAGTTCGGCTCGCTCCGCTCTACCCTCATCCTGGCGCTTCGCTGGCGGCCTGGAAGATAACCCTGGCCGCCGTATTTCTCGCGGCCGTGAGTCTTCTGGTATTTCAATTCCGTTCCCATTCCTATTTGGTGGCAGGATGGCTTTTCTTTCTCGGCACGCTGGTCCCGGTCATTGGTTTGGTTCAAGTGGGCAGCCAGGCGATGGCTGATCGCTACGCGTACCTGCCCTGCCTGGGCATCTTTATCATGGCTGCAATGGGAGCCTCTGACCTCGCGGATTTTAAAAAATCAGGGTTGGCTGTCCGCGTAGCCGTGTCTGCCTGCATCCTGCTCGCGCTTTCCGCGGTCAGCTATCGCCAGATCGGATATTGGAACAACAGCGTCACCCTGTGGTCGCATGCCCTGTCCGTTACAGACAATAACGGCGGCGCTGAAGACGGTTTGGGCGCGGCCCTGGTTCAGCAGGGTCTCGCCGACGAGGCCTATCCGCATTTTCAGCGCGCTGCCGCAATATTTCCGGACGACGCCGTCTCCCGCGCCTATATCGGGGCATACCTCCAGCTTCACAACCGCTTGCGCGAAGCAATCCAGGAAGATGAGATCTCCGTTCAACTGCCAGCCACCCCGCTATTGCATGCTTTTGTCTACGCCAACCTCGGTGCTGCTTACGGGCAACTCGGCAATCAGATCGGCGCCAAGGAAAACTTCGATCATGCTGTGCGATTGGACCCGAACCTGCCGAATGCCTGGCGCGGCCTTGGGGATCTGGCCCTCGAACAAGGCAAATTCGACGAGGCGATTCAGGACTTTTCCCAAGCCGTTGTCCTTCAGCCTGCGGGAGAAACCTACTTGCACCTGGGTCGGGCGCTGGCAGCGGCGAATCGGCAACCGGAGGCTTTAGCCGCCTATCGGCAAGCTCTCAAGCTGTCTCCCGATCTCGCGAAAGCCGATCAGATCGCGAACGCTCCCTCCCAGAAACTACGCTAGAACACCACTTGGATGCCGGCGTAACAGAATAGAAAAAAGCACGGGCAAGTGTTAATCGCCCTTGATACCCGCCGCAGCCAGAACGCCCCTGGCTGACCCCTGGGCTTTGGCAAAGTCGCGGGACATCTTCTGGGCCCGCATATGCGCATCATTCGCCTCCGTTGGTCGGCCCGCTCGCCGCAGCGCCTGTTCGAGCAGCAGATAGCCAACATCGGTAGGCCCAACCTTCATTGCATGAGCAATCTGTGCCACCGCCGCGGTTAAATCCCCATCCTGTTCTGCCAGCAATCCGCTGCTAACCAGAGCGACGCCGTTGTCAGGATCCTCGCGTAGCGCGTACTGGTAACTCATTCTTTCGTGATCGATATCTCCAGCTTGCTCGAAGGCCGATCCCAGCATGGCTAGCGCAACCGAACGGGATTTCGCATCAGCCGAAAGTTGCAGGGCTCGTTCGTATTGCACGATGGCGTCCTGCGGACGCCCATGATTCTGTTCAATAACACCGATCTCAATAATTTCGGATACGGAATAGCCATTCAGCTTATAGGTTTCATTGAATTCGGCGGTCGCTTCATCCATTCGGCCCTGCTTCGTCAACTCCGTAGCCAGCGCGTTATGCGCCGCGTAATTGCCTTCGGTGACGCTCAACGCCTGTCTCCACAGAGTCTCCGTATCATGCCAATAAGCAAGCTGCTGGCGGGTAATCATACCCAAGGTCAGCAATAGCAAACCGATTGGCACCCCGAACCACAAAGATGGAATTTTCCGCTCCTGGGCGATCTCAGCTACACACCACACCACGCCCACAAACAGCCCGATGTAAGGTAGATACGCGTAGCGATCCGCCATCGCCTGCACTCCAACCTGCACCAGGCCGATCACCGGGACCAGCGTGCCCAGAAACCAAAACCAGCCCACCACCGCATAGCGGCGATTTCGAAAATATAAAACCAGCGTGGTTAACGAGAGCAACAGCAAGGTGGAAGCCAGGACTTTCCAATCTGCAAGAAAACGCCCCGGATGTGGATACAAAACGGCGAGTCGCGACGGCCAAAACGCCTTCCCCAAATAACGAACGTAAGCCACCGGCACATTTTCCAGACGCACCCATAGCGGCCCGCTCCGTAATGCGTCTCCGGCACGCTGCGCCAGAAAAGTCAGCACTGCGCTGCCCGCCGAAAGCAACAACAGTGGCAGTTTTTCGGCAACCAAGAAAGAGAATGACCGCGAAACCGGTGCGCCCTCCGACTCACGGCCTGAGGGCGATCCAAACATCCGCCGCAGAGGCCAGTAATCCCATAACAGCAAAACGAATGGCAGAGTGATGATCTCCGGCTTGGCCATCAGTCCCAACGCGAACGTTGCCGTCACGACCAGATATCTGCTTACGCTTTCCCGCCGCACATACCATCCATAGGCGTGAAGCGTCAGCAGGAAGAAAAGCATGCTGAGCACGTTCTTCCGCTCCGCCGCCCAGGCCACCGATTCCACATTCACCGGGTGCAGCGCAAATAATGCCGCCACAATGAAGCTGGGCCACGTGAGTTCAGTAGCGCTCTCCAGCAATAAAAACAGCAGAATCGCATTCGCCGAATGCAATAAAACGTTCACATAATGATGGCCGGCTGGGTTCAGCTTGAAGATCTGGTAATCGAGAGCATGCGACAGCCAGGTCACCGGATGCCAGTTTGCCGCCGCAAAGCTGGTGAACGCCCATTTCACCGTGCTCCAGGTTAGGCCGGCACGAACATGATCGTTCTGCGTGATATAGAGGTTGTCGTCGAAGCTGGTAAACCCGTTATGAACGATGGGATTGTAAAAAGCCAGCGTCAACATCACCAACAGAAGGCACAAAACCGTGCTTCGCTTCTCCGCTGAAATAAACAGGCGTGCCGGCGGGTGCGCTGGCACGGGTCGCTGGGTTTGGGTCGCAGTCGCGGTTGAGGCCAATGGTCCTATCCTAGGTTCTTCCTGAGAACGTCTTCTGCGCGATTATATGCACAAGCATCCGTCCCGAATTGGTCGCCGAGCGAGGATGAATTACCTACGTAATGTACCTAAAGGTCAATGTGCAAGATCTACCTTCTTATGCGTTCTTGAGATTGGCGATGAACCGCGGCTGGTACCACGAAACGTCAAGCAGATGACGGTTTTTGCCAACAAGCGAGCTTCCCAGCTACGTTACAATCGAGCTGAAGTTTAGGTGGGTTATGAAAATAAAGCCATTATCAATTGGCTGCCGGAACCAAGGTAACTAGCCGGTTTGGCTCGGGAAGTGCAAACATCAAGTCCGACTGCGTCATTCCATGACCAGCATAATTTAAAGTCCAAGAAGAGGGGAAAATAGAGATGCGGAAACAACAGAAGGGTTTCTCACTGATTGAGCTGCTGATCGTGGTGGCGATCATCCTGATCATCGCAGCAATCGCGATTCCTAACTTGATGCGCGCTAAGATGGCAGCCAACGATTCATCGGCCGCCGCCGGAGTACGCACCATCGTCACCGGTGAAGTCGGTTACAACGCGGCTTATCCTACGATCGGCTATGCCAGCCTTTTGGCTCTCGGCGGAGTGGCTCCTTGCACCCCGAGCTCGTCTGGTGCTTGCTTGATCGATCAGAACTTGGCCAGCAACGGTAACGGCAACAGCGCTTCGTCCAGCACCAACGGCAAGAGTGGTTACCAGTTTGCCGCTGCACCGGGCACCAGCGTTACCACCCAGTTCTTCAGCACGGCGACGCCGACCAGCAATTCCAGCGGCACCAAGCTGTATTGCGCAGTGGAAGACGGTGTGGTTCGTTCCAACACCTTCACCGGTACTCCGGCTGCGATCGCGAATACCGCTTGCTACACCACCAGCCCGCTGCAGAACTAAGCGAACGGGTAATGTACGCGGCAGCGCGTACGAATGGAGAGCAGCGAAGGCAACTTCGCTGCTCTTTTCATTTTTGCCTCAGCTGCCGCATCCAACCGCAGGCGCACTCTTGCCTGACCCAAGCTTCGAATCATGCTTTTTCTGAACCAGGAGCTGAAGCCAGAACCACGCAGGAAGGTGACACAATTTGTCAACATCCCAACGCAATTCGCTGCCCACAGCCCCGCCTTCCACTGAAAGATCCAATTTGAATTCCAAAAGACATGAAAACAAGGCTCTTGATCGCGACAGTCACGCAAGTGTCTTTTGCCGGAGTTTGGTGATCGAGTTGCGAGTTACATCTTCGGCAAGGGTTTTGCCGGATTCGTCGATTGCACAAGTAGGCATCTGAGGAAAGATACCTCGGAGAAAAATGGGCGCCCGATGCGAAGACAACAAGGTTTCTCACTAATCGAGCTGCTGATTGTAGTCGCGATCATTCTGATCATCGCGGCTATCGCCATCCCGAATCTCATGCGCGCCAAAATGTCCGCCAATGATGCGTCGGCGGCCGCATCGCTGCGCTCCATCAACACCGGGGAAATCGCTTACATAGGCGCTTACCCAACCATAGGATTTAGCTCCCTTGCCGCGCTTGGTGGCGCGTCCCCCTGCACGCCCGCCTCGACCGGAGCTTGCCTGGTTGATAATTATTTGGCAACCAATGGCGGGGGCCTGGGCAAGAGTGGTTACACCTTCACCGCTGTCGGATCCGCCAGCGCGGGCAACAACTTTAACAATCAGTTTTTCACCACCGGCACGCCGCTGAACTCGACCACCGGTACCCGCGCCTATTGTTCGGTAGAAGATACTGTGCTGCGGCTCCAACCCCCGGGAAACATCACCCTGGTGGCTGGCTACTCTGCCTGTACCGCGTTGCCGGCAATGGCCAACTAGGCTGGTTATCCTTCATTCCATAGAAGCGTCTCCTGGTTGGGTCTCATCAGGAGATTGTCGCAGTTTGACTCCCGCGAGGACCGGCGAATCGTCGCTCTTACTTCTTTCTGAAGTGTTGTCCTACGGAGGCGCAGTGACGGTCGTAACCTTCGTCCTACTACAAAAACCTTGGCTCCTTTCATATAATTTTCTCAGTCAGTCGATTTCTTCCATTCCATAAGGGTGAGAGCTACATGCCTGCGATTGAAATACTTGGTTTGGAGAAAACCTACAAAGTTGGTTTTTGGATCAAACGACCCAAGCGCGCCTTACTTCCACTTCACCTCACCGTGGAGGATGGCGAAATCTTCGGGTTTCTCGGCCCCAACGGCGCGGGTAAAACTACAACTCTGAAACTGCTCATGGGATTAGTTTTCCCCACCGCAGGCTCGGCTCGCATTCTCGGAAGGCAGTGGACCGACCCTGAAGTAAAAGCGCAAATTGGTTTTCTTCCCGAACAGCCCTATTTTTACGATCACCTCACCGCACATGAACTGCTGAATTATTATGCGCAGCTTTCCGGAGTTCCCGCCAAAGATCGTTCGCATCGCGTGGCCTCCACCTTGCAGCGCGTCGGGCTGAAGGACGTTCAGGGCGTGCAGTTGCGAAAGTTTTCCAAGGGGATGCTCCAACGCGTGGGAATTGCCCAGGCCATTCTCCACGATCCCAGGCTAGTCTTCTTTGACGAACCCATGTCCGGCCTTGATCCTATGGGCCGCCGCGAAGTTCGCGACCTCATGGAGCAATTGAAACACGAGGGGAAAACCGTATTCTTCTCCACCCACATTCTCTCCGATGCCGAAGCACTTTGCGATCGGGTAGCAATTATCAATAAGGGCGAGTTGCGCGGGATCGGTGCCATCGCCGACCTGACCGCCAGCGTGCAGGGAAAAGTAGAAGTGATCTGGCACGGAACGCAGGTTCCGGCCTCCATCAAAGCTTTGGGCGCGGAATGCCACGTCACGGGGGACACGGTGCGCGCCATCCTCGGCGAAGGTCAGCAGGATGCGGCCATCGATGCGTTGCGACGCGAAGGTTTACGCCTGATCGCCGTCATTCCGGTGCGAACGTCGCTGGAAGCATACTTCGTCGAAAAGCTTCGGCACGCCGAAACCACGGTGGGCACAATCGTCTAGAAAGCACAAATGAAGCAACACTGGATATATCGCACCTGGATGAGGAAGAGCAAAAGCATGAGCATACGGAAGAGGAACACGAGGACAGCATGAACGCCCGGATTCTCCATATCGCCTCCAACACCTTTCGCGAAGCGGTTCGCGACCGCGTGCTCTACAACCTGATCGCCTTTGCTCTGCTGCTTTCCGGAGCGGCCATCCTGGTTGGCCAGATCTCCATCGAAATCGAAAAACTCGTAGTCATCAACCTCGGCCTCACCGCGGTTTCTCTCTTCGGGATTGTGATCGCGATTTTTATTGGGATTGGCCTGGTCTCCAAGGAAATCGATAAGCGCACTTTGTATACCGTGCTGTCCCGCCCGGTTCGCCGTTGGGAATTTATTGTGGGCAAGTTCTTCGGTCTGGCTGGAACTCTGGTGGTGAACACATTCTTCATGGCCATTGGAGTCTTCGCGGCATTATTTTATGTCTCTCACAAGTTCGTCCGCGCCGACGCTCTGATCCTGGTCGCGTTGTATTTCATCATTCTGGAATTCCTGATCATCTGCTCGTTGGCGCTGCTCTTCTCTTCGTTTTCCACGCCGCTGCTTTCCGCCGTCTTCGCATTCTCTTTGTTCGTAATCGGAAGCTTCGCGGAAGATCTGCGGGGCTTTGCCGGCATGGCTCACGGAATCACTCGCTGGTTGGCTATGGGCGCAGCGTATCTGGTGCCTAATTTCTCCGCGCTAAACATCGTGAGTTCCGTCGCTCACGGTCAGCCGGTGGCGGCGCAAATTATTTTCCACAACACTTTGTACGCCCTCTTTTATGCGGCCATGGCGGTAAGTGGCAGCGTGCTGATCTTCGAAAACCGGAATCTGAAATGAGCCGCCGCAATACCTCAATGATCGCCGCCGCCTGCATGACCATATTTCTCGGCTCCAGCGTCGCGCTGCTGCATTATTCCGATAAGGTGCGTCCGCACGCCACGTTGGACGAAACCTTGTACATCAGCTCCCCCAAGGTCTTGAAGCGCGCCAGCCTCGGATACGAGGGGCTGCTTGCCGATATTTATTGGACTCGCGCCGTACAATACTTTGGAGCTCGTTACCACCACCCCTCGGCCAGCTACGCTTTGCTGGCTCCGCTGCTCGAGATCACGACCCAGCTCGATCCCCACCTGACCGTGGCCTACGAATTCGGGACCAGCTTCCTCGCTCCCGCACCGCCCAACGGCGCCGGTGAACCGGAGCGGGCCGTGCAACTGATGCAGTTCGGCATCCAGAATAATCCCGACGATTGGAAGCTGTACTACGATCTGGGATTTGTCTATTACATTGACCTGCAGGATTATAAAAACGCGGCTGACACTTTTGCCCGCGGATCGAAGGTCCCGCACGCGCACCCCTTCATGCGGCTGATGGCGGCGCAGATGGCCGAGCACGCCGCGGATTTCAATACGGCTCGCATGTTGTGGTCCGCGACCTACGAGAACACGCAAGACAAAAATATCCGCGACAATGCACTGGAACATCTGCGCGCCCTGCGCGTGGACGAGGACGTGACTCATCTTCAGGAAGCGGTGACGAGACTTGGCAACCGCACCGGAAGACTGCCTTCGAGCATGTCCGAATTGGCGGAGGCAGAAGGATTGCAGGGAATTCCAGTCGATCCCGAGGGACATCCTTATAAACTAACGCCGGAAGGCCGCGTCGAAGTGCGCGTGCCCGATGACTTCCCATTCGCTACCGAAGGACTTCCGCCAGGATTCAAACCCACGCCCAAGTTTCACGTTCAGGATCAATAGTCCGGGCCGGTCGCTTATGATGGCGGGGCATGAGTGATGGTGATTCTTCTCCGCGTCGCATCGGCCTGATTCGCTCCGCGCAGCGGTGGTGGCAGGATGTGGCCGCACGACATGGGCGAATCACGGCGACACGTGAGTTGGTCACTGCGCTCTTTCAGTTCGCTCGCGACTCGACTCCGGAGCGGCTTCGCCAACGCTACGGCGACGCCGAATACGATTGGGAACATCGGGTTAACACCACCAGCGCCGCAGTGGGCTGGCGCGATCGCTTGCTGGGAATTTTTCATTCCGCTTATCAGCCAACGGATTCGGTTCTTTTCCATGAAATGATGCAGGCTGTGTCGCGGCAGAACGGATTCGAATTCCCCAAGTTCACGTTCATCGACCTGGGATCAGGCAAGGGACGTACGCTGCTGATGGCTTCCGATTATCCCTTTCGCCGGATTCTTGGAGTTGAACTTCTACCTGCGCTGAATTGCATCGCCGAAGAAAATCTCAGCAAGTATCGAAGTGAATCGCAGAAATGTTATGCCATCGAATCGATTTGCGCGGACGCAACGGAGTTTGTGTTTCCAGTCGAACCAATCTTGCTGTTTCTCTTCAATCCCTTCCCGGAGTCCGGATTGCGACGGGTGATTGCGGAACTGGAGCGCAATTTGCGCGAGCATCTGCGGACGATCTATGTCCTCTACCACAACCCCTTGCTCGAGCATGTGCTGAGTGAGAGCGTTGTGCTGAAAAAAATTCTTCGAACCCATCAGTATTCGCTCTACGTTTCAGGCGATCTGGATCAATAAAAATTCATAGATCGATCGCGCAAAATCTCTCGAAACAATGACTTGCGGACGGCGTGAAGCGCGAGATCCAGCTATAATCTGATTTCTAAAGAACTTAGTTTTAAAATCTTTGCTTCCATGCGCTTGCAACAGCATTTTTTGCCAAAGAACGTCAATTTCCTCGCGCTGGGCGGGGACAGTTTCGGTAATTTTAGCGAAGAGACTGTGCCAAGAGATGTGACCGGTGACCAACTCCGCTGTGGAAAACCCGGTCGGTGGACGGGGTCGAAACGGCAACGGTGTCGCCACAGCGGATGACCCCTGGTGCCAATTGCTATACGGCAGTCACCTGGCGAAATGCAGATATGTTGTGGCTCCAAACATGAGCACGTAAATCAGAACCAGAACCACGATCAATCCCCACTTCTGTCGCTTTCGCGTTCTCTCACTGACTTCTCCCCCTTGAACGGCCGTGGCCCAACCTCGGCTGAAAACCCACCACAAACCCGCCAAGACAGGCGGGGCGACCGTATCCAGGAGATATTGCCGCGCTAATGGCATTGCCAATTGGACGAGTCCTCCTACGATTTGCTATGGGCCGCGCACTTCAATTGACCTTGTAGAGTTTCAGCGGAACTATTTTGGCGTAGCGAGTAAAGTCATGGTCGGTGGTAAAAACCTGCCAACTGCGGCCCATGGCTACGGCGCAAATGAGAAGGTCGATTGCCGATGCTGCGATGCCACGAGCCCGGCATAGATTATCGATATGCGCGGCCTCCTCGTGGTCTCCGCTCTCCAAAACCGGTTCGTCAAAGGCGCGCAAGTGATCCCGCAGCCCTCGAAATACTTTTTCATGACGGAGGCCGGAGAGTAATTCCTGGCGGACCGGACCAATGAGCTGAGCGTGTCCATCCTGGATGAGCTCGCGCAGAGCAGCGGTATAGTTCTCTTCCAGAATATTCAGCTTCCCGGGATTTCGCCTCAAAGCAAGAGACCAGATTGGAGTGTCGACGAGAACAGCCATGTCTAAGAGCGCCTCCGATGGCGCTCCGCTTTGTAGTCATATTTAGGATCAAAGTCGATGGTGCCAAAGGCCTTCAGCAGCTGCAGCTGTTTGCGCCGTTTGACATACTCGACGAGAGCGACGGTGACGGCTTCTTTCTTAGTCCTGTGACTGCCCACCCGGCGGGCTTCTTCGATTAGATTGTCATCCAGAGCGAGGTTTGTAGGCATGTGTAAAGTATCACACAACGCTATGTGTGAGACAAGCCCGAAAGCGCCGCCCTCAGATACCGAGTGCGACGGCAGCAGTTGCCTTGGAGATCAAGGCCCGATACCCGCGGTGGCCTTGAATTGCGGAATTCCTGTCGCCGCCGCTTCTAAGACCTCTGTCCGTTTAGAATTCCAGCATGGACTGTCTCCGCGCTTTGCGGGTTAGCCTTGCTTTGCGGGTTATCCTTGTCGCCGCTCTTCCGACTTTAGCTCTCGGTCAGGATGTCCACTCCCTTGCTGCCTCCGTCGATGCTCACTACAACCACTTGCGCACCCTGGAGACGCAATTCACTGAGATCTATCGGGGGAACGGGATGGAGCGGACGGAATCCGGGACGCTTTGGCTGGAGAAAGGAGGGCTGAAAAAACCTGGCAAGATGCGATGGGAGTACCGTTCTCCAGAGGACAAGCTCTTCGTGAGCGATGGGAGAGATGCGTGGTTTTACGTCCCAGCCGATAAACAGGTGAGGAAAACCTCGGCGAGGAAGCTGGAAGATATTCGATCTCCACTTGCATTCTTGCTTGGCAAAAGCAAGCTGGAGAAGGAGTTACAGGGATTGTCGTTAGCTCCTGATATCCAGCCGCTGAGTGTTGGTGATGTGGTGCTGCGAGGGGTTCCGCAAGCGATGGCGGACCAGGTAAGCGAAATTCTGGTCGAGGTTACGCCCGGGCATGAGCTTAACCGCGTCCAGATCAATCAGGTCGACGGATCGACAACGGAGTACCGGTTCACGGATCAGAAAGAGAACGTGGCAATCTCCGAGCGGCAGTTCGAGTTCAGTCCACCTCCGGGGACGGAAACGGTGGAGGGGGAAATTGGCGGGGGCTAAAGCCCGCATCGCTTGTTGATGCTCGCGCGGCCCTTCGGGAAGCTCAGGGTAGGCTCTGAAGGACATTCTCCACGTCGCGAAGGCGGCTAAAGTTGCCAGGCGGGTAAGGCTGGTGTAATCCGGCGAACTGACGTGCACCGACTTAGGATGCGGATTCGGCAGGGGGTTTTCTTGCTGGCACAGGGGTTACTTGCGATACTGGAAAGCATGGGATTTGCAGCGATCTGCGGCGGCAATTGGAAACAGGAATGTTAGACTCGATGCATAGGGCTGAGGCCGGGACAGGACCGAAAACAGTACAGAAACGAAGCGTAAATGGCTGAATTCGTTGTAAAAATCGCGGACGAGCGCGGCCGGATGTTGCAGCAGGTGGAGCAGGGTTATTCGGTGGCCGAGGTGCGGGATCGGTTCGCCTCCCAGGGCTACCTGGTTTATTGGGTGAAGCCGCAGGGGATGCTCTCCGGCGGGCTGGCGCTGGGGCGCAGGCGCAAGCTGAAACAGAGCTCGTTTCTGGTTTTCAACCAGCAGTTTTTGACCTTGCTGAAGGCCGGACTGCCCATCCTGAACTCGCTCGATTTGCTGATCAAGCGGCAGAGAGATCGTCAACTGGGACAGATTTTAGAGAACGTGCGGGAGCGGGTAAAGGGCGGAGAGTTGCTCTCCGACGCTTTTGCCACTCACCGGGTGGTGCCAAAGATCTATACCACGACCCTGATGGCGGGGGAAAAAAGCGGCAATATCGACGAGGTGCTCACCCGCTACATCAATTTTCAGCGGGTGGCGATGACCTTCCGCAAGAAGCTTTTTGTGTCGCTGATTTATCCCACGCTGCTGGTCAGCGTAGTCACCATCATGGTGATGTTTTTATTCACTTATGTGATTCCGAAATTTGCCGAACTATTTAACAGCCTGGATTCACAGCTGCCGCCCATCACCATGTTCATGCTGGCGGTGGGACAGAATGCCCAGAAGTATTTCCCCTTCATCATCATCGGTCTGGCGCTGTTGGGCTTTGTGTTCTGGCAGTGGCGAAAAACGGAGAGTGGGGCCGACCAGATTGACCGCGTGATTTTGAGCCTGCCGATGCTGGGCGATATCCGGCTGAAGCACCAGGTGGCGACATTTTCGCGGATGCTGGCCACGCTGCTGCAAGGCGGATTGCCGCTGGTGCCGTCGATGGAAACGGCGGGCGGCTCGATGAGCAGCCGGCGCATTTTAAAAGGGATCATGCGGGCCAGCGTGCGGGTGCGCGAGGGGCAAGGGCTGGCGGGAAGTCTCGAAGAGCAGGGGATTTTCCCGGACTTGGCGGTGGAAATGCTCGAGGTGGGCGAATCCACGGGCGCGCTACCGGCCATGTTGAATTCGGTGGCGGAGTTTTACGAGGAAGATGTGCAGACCGCCTTGAACGCTTCCATGGCGCTGATTGAGCCCTTGATTCTGATGGTGATGGCGGTATTTGTGGGCGGAGTGCTGATCTCGCTGTATTTGCCGATCTTCACTTTGGGGGTCCATTAAGGCATTTTGTAATTTGGAAATTTTGTAATTGGGTAATTTGAAACCGCCGCGTGAATTCTTCCGATATCGGTTCTTAAATTGCTAAATCACTCAATTACCAAATTACGAAATGGTTTCGGGGATTCAGAAAATGGCGACAGCGGATAAAAAATCTCTTTTCGTACACGGCGAAAACGGCGGCGGGCAGATGGTGAGCACGGGAAATCCGATCACCGATCTGGAACGCGCGCAGGACGTGGCTCGCCGCTACCGCTGTGAATTCGTCGACCTCACCGATTTTCAGCTGCATCACGAGCTCTTCAAAAAATTCTCGCCGGAGCTGATGTTCCGCTACAAGTTTGTGCCTCTGGAAGAGACCGCGGACGGACGGCTGGCGATTGCTATTGCCGATCCCAGCCAGCTGATGATGATCGACGAGATCAGCCTGCTGCTGCAGAAGCGCATCGTCACCAAGGTGGCCACGCTCAAGCAAATCGATAACATCCTGACCAAGACCGAGCAGTCGCAGCGCGTTTTGGAGGAGGCCAGCGAAGGCTTCCAGATCATCCGCGAAGACGAGAATACGGGCGCGGAAGAAACGCTGACCATCGACAAGCTCACGGCAGGGGGCGATACCAGCCCGATTATCCGCCTGGTCGATACCACGATTTTCACCGCGCTCCAGCGGCGGGCCTCTGATATTCACATCGAGACACGGGACGATTCGGTGGTCATCAAGTTCCGCATCGACGGCGTGCTGACCCAGGCCATGCCGCCGATCGGCAAGGAGCATCATTCGACTGTCATTTCGCGTATTAAGGTGATGAGCGAGTTGGATATTTCCGAGCGCCGGGTGCCGCAGGACGGGCGCTTCCGGGTGAAATACAACGGGCGCGCCATCGACTTTCGCGTCTCGATCATGCCCTCGATTCACGGCGAGGATGCCGTGCTGCGCGTGCTCGATAAAGAATCGATGAGCGAGAAGTTCAAGTCGCTGACCCTGGAAGTGGTGGGGTTTGATGAAGACGACCTGAAGAAATTTCGCCGCTACATTAAAGAGCCTTACGGCATGGTGCTGGTGACCGGGCCGACCGGAAGCGGCAAGACGACCACGCTTTATGCCGCGGTCAACGAAATCAAGACCGACGAAGATAAGATCATCACCATTGAAGATCCGGTCGAATATCAACTTCGCGGCATCACGCAGATTCCGGTCAACGAGAAAAAGGGCCTGACGTTCGCCCGTGGATTGCGGTCGATTCTGCGCCACGATCCCGACAAGATCATGGTCGGCGAAATCCGCGATACAGAAACGGCGCAGATCGCGATTCAATCCGCCCTTACCGGTCACCTTGTATTTACTACGGTGCACGCGAACAACGTGGTCGATGTCATCGGCCGATTTCTGAACATGGGCGTGGAGCCGTACAACTTTGTCTCGGCGTTGAATTGCATTCTGGCGCAACGGCTGGTGCGGTTGATTTGCGAATCCTGCCGCACCCAGGTGAATTATCCGCCGGAGGTTTTGGAGGCCAGCGGCCTCGATCCGGCGCAGTGGTCGAACGTTGCGCTCTATGACGGGCCGGGCTGCATCGAATGCGCGGGCACGGGTTTCCGGGGACGAACCGCGATCCACGAACTGCTGGATTTAAGCGACCGCATTCGCGAAATGATTTTGGCGCGCAAGCCCACGTCGGAGATTCGGCGCGCGGCGCGCGAAGAAGGCATGCGCTTTTTGCGTGAGTCCGCGCTAGATAAAGTTCGCCTTGGCCTGACCACTTTGAAGGAAATCAACAAGGTCACCTTCATCGAAGCCATGCGGTAAGGCGGTAAGAAGGAGTGATCGGTGATTAGTGGCCGGTAAGGCATTTACTGACCACTAGCCACTGACCACTGGTTACCGCACTTGTGCCCTGCCAGCTATTGCATTTGGCGGCATAGGGCGTTTGAATTATAGAAAGAGTTGACTGGGATTCTAACTCCTCCATGAACTCCAATTCCAATTCGCCGAAACCGAGACTGGCGTGTGAAATCGCGGCGGATCGCGTGTTGGTGGGCCGGCTCGCGGCCGACGGCCGGACTTTGGAAGCCTCGGCGGCGCATGAACTGGCGCCGGGTAGCGTGGTGCCCGACCTGGTGGAGAGCAATTTGCGGCAGCGCGATCCGGTGGTTTCCGCCGTGAGGGAAACGTTGGGTGGCGTGGCAGGGCGCACGCATGATGTGATCGCCGTGGTTCCGGATGCGGCGGTGCGGGTGGTGCTGCTCGAATTTGATACGCTTCCTTCCGATTCCGAAGAGGCATCGGGAGTCGTGCGATTTCGCATGAAAAAATCTCTGCCTTTTGACGTGGATAAGGCGAGGGTTTCGTACGACGCGCAAAAAACCGCGGAAGGCGTGCGAGTAGTGGCCGCGGTGGCTTTGGCCAGCGTGGTGGAGGATTACGAGGCGGTAATCCGGGATGCGGGATTTAGCCCCGGAGTGGTGATTCCCTCGATGCTCGCGGCATTGGGCGCGGCCGAAGCCGAGCGTCCCACTCTGGTGGTCAAGGTGGATGCGCGCACTACCAGCATCGCAATTCTGAATGCCGGCCAACTGCAATTGTTCCGCACCCTGGAAAATACACGCGGGGTGACCATCACCGGCGAACAACTGGCAGAAGAAGTTTACCCATCGGTGGTATTTTTCCAGGACACGTATCACCTGAACATCGAGAAAATATTTGTCGCGGGCCTAGCCGATACCGGCAGCGCGGCACCTGCCTTGCGCTCGCAAACCGGAGCGGAAGTGCAGGAGTTGGTAAGGCCTTCGCAGTTGGGAGTAAGCCTGAACGGCGCGGTGCCGCGATGGCGAATGGCGGGTGTAGTGGGAGCGCTAGTTTCGTAGCAGTGTTTAGTGACCAGTGTTCAGAGAATTACTGACCTCTGATCACTGACCCCTGCTCACTGGCCACTAATCACTGACTCTAAAATGCGTATCGATATCAATCTCGCGAGCCACCCCTATGAAGACTCCCGGCAGTTTTGGGGGCGTTGGGGGACGGCTCTGGCGCTTTCGATCGTTGTAACGCTGGCGTTGGTGGCGGTCACCGTGAGCGGCTGGCTGGCGGCGCGGCACGATCATCTGCGGATCGCCGAATTGAAGGCTTCGATCGCGCAGCGGGACCGCACGCGACAGGAGGCTGAGGACTTTCTCAACCGACCGCAGAACCGCGCCACCCGCGACCAATCTCAGTTTTTGAACGAACTCATCGAACGCAAGTCGTTTTCCTGGACGCGAGTGCTGGAAGATCTTGAAAAAGTCATGCCGGCGCGGGTTCATCTGGTTTCCATCCATCCCGAGCTGGATGAAGACAACAAGCTATCGATCAGGATGCTGGTGGCGGGTGATTCGCGGGATAAGGCGCTGGAGCTGGCGAGGCGGATGGAGGAATCGAAGCACTTCGCTCAGACTTACATTCAGACGGAAAGCTTCACCGCGGCCAGCGGCAACAATAGGAACGTTGATCCGGTGCAGTTTGCCATTGTCGCCACCTATATTCCTGACGCAGTTCCGGATTCAACCCCGGGAGCGATGAACCAATCCGCACCGAAAACAGAAATTTCCAAGAGGGACAATCCCTAATGCCAGACTTGCGACGCACCCGGAAAAAAATCAAGATCGCCCTGGGCGTGCTGGTAGGGGTCGACCTGGTTACGGTGGCGGTGTTTTTTTCGCCGCTGGTGGGCTCGACCGCCTCGCGCCAGGCGGAGCTCAACCAATTGTGGAGCGAACTGCAAGTGAAAACCGCACAGGTCGAACCGCTGAATCACCTGGATTTAAAAGTTCTGGCGGCCAACAAGCAGATCGCGGATTTTTATCAACGGCGTTTCCCTTCGGAAGATTCGCAGATTGCCACCGAATTCGGAAAGCTGGCGGCAGAGAACGGCATCACTCCGCAGCAGGTGAAATACAAAGAGGGTGAATCGGAGGTCGATAATCTGCTCCCGGTGGAGGTCGAAGCGAATTTGTCGGGCAACTACGTTCAACTGGCGCGATTCATCAATGCCCTCGAACGGGATGACATGCTGTTTATTATCAGCAGCATCGAACTGGCGGGGGAGCAGACCGGGCCGATCAGTCTGCAAATGAAAGTTGAAACGTATCTGAAGGTGGGCCCCTAAGTGAAACTGGGAACGGAAAATCGGAGGAACACGATTCTGGCGGCGGTGCTGGGAGTGTTGGCCGTCCTGCTGGTTGTCTATCAGCTGGTGCCCTCCTCGACGACGGTTGCCTCCACCGCGACGGGTGGTACTACGCGCGTTTCGCCGATCAGCGCCCTCACTCATCCCCAGTCCCGCAAGGCAGCGTCGCGCTCCACGAAGAAAGAGCACGTGGCCGAGAGCCTGGACCCGATGCTAAACCTGAAGCAGCTGAATGCCACTGAACAAATTCAATACGAAGGTTCAGGGAGAAATATTTTTGTTTCGCAGGCTGAAGTGGAAATTCCAAAACCCATTGGCCCGGGAAATACCGACGGCGCGAAAGCCGAGGACACATGGCGTCCTCCGGCGCTTACCCCACCTCCTGCCATTCCACTGAAGTTTTTTGGATTTGCCAATCAGCCGGGCGAGCCGAAGAGGGTTTTCCTTTCCAAAGGCGATGACGTTTTCATCGCCGGGGAAGGCGAGATTGTCGACCGGCGGTACAAGGTCGTGCACATCTCCCAGGGATCGGTCGAGATTCAGGATGTCGTGGGAAGTGGCCCACCGCAAACGGTTCCGCTCACCCAAGGGTAAAACATTGGGTGATCGGGCGATGTGGTCAGATTCAAGAGTCTTTCCCCTGGCATCTAATTAAACAGTTCCATGCTTCTCTCATCTTCACTAACGCGACCTCGGCAGCCCTCCCGCAGGCAGGAACAAGGCTACATTCTGCTGCTGCTGATGCTGATGGTGACGCTGATGATTATTGCCGCGGCCGCGTGCATGCCCACCATCACGTTTGAAATTCGCCGCGACCGCGAAGAGGAGATGATTCATCGCGGAGTGCAATACACGCGCGCCATTCGCGCTTACTACAAGAAGTTCGGCCGTTATCCCAACAAGCTGGAAGACCTGGATAACACCAATCAACTGCGCTTTCTGCGAAAACACTATAAAGATCCGGTTACCGGACAGGATTTCAAGCTGCTTCACTACGGCGATCCTGGAGTTACGATGGCCGGCGGGCTGGGCGGAATTGCGGGCGCGGGTATTGCCGGCGCAACCTCCGTCGCCAACATGAACGGCAACAGCTCCGGCTCCGCTTTCGGTTCGGGCAGCTTCGGTTCGAGTGGCGGCGCGCTCGGTGGCTCGAACAGCTCTGGATTTGGGCAGTCCTCCAGCTTCGGGGGCGGCTCAAGTTTCGGAGGTAATTCAAGCTTCGGCGGAAACCCAACCAGCGGCTTCGGTTCAAATTCCAGCAATTCGCCGGCTCCCGGTTCCACTGGAACGAGTGCTACGGGAACCACCGATTCGAGCCAGTCTTTTCCTGCGTACGGTTCTACGTCGGGCTCGTCTTCGGGCGACGCGAACTCAGGTCAGAACGGCTCAAGCGGTTCGAGCAGCTCCGGTTCCAGTACCCCCAATGGCTCGTTTTCCGGTACGAGCGGGCAGCCCTCCGGTGGCGGAGCGATTATCGGCGTCGCCAGCGTGAGCAAGAAGGATACGATCCGCGAATTCAATAAGAAACACAAGTACAACGAATGGCAATTTATCTACGATCCCACCATGGACCGCGGGGCCTTGATCTCGACGCCGTATCAGCCACAACTGCAGGCCTTTGGAACTCAGAACCTGAACGGACAATCGGGGCAACCCGGGAGTTCAACGAATACTTCCAGCCCCTTTGGACAATCGAGTAGCAGTTCATTTGGACAATCGAACGGCAGTTCCGGCAGTTCCGGCAGTTCCTTCGGGCAGTCCAGCGGCTTTGGCAATAACAACTCGAGCTATGGGAATGGCTCCAGCCCCACGCAACCGCCCGCCAGCCCGCCTGAGCAATAATTCCTCGCTGCGCAAGCCAACATTTGACGGTTTCGTTTTCGGCGGCGCAAACGACCGCCTGTCAGGCAAAGACGCACTTGACACGAATTCGACCGGGAAACGATAATTGATCATATAAATTATATGAGTACTCATCCGAGGACAGCTAAGAGCTTCACCCTGGATTCTGAGGTGAATGAATATGTCCAGCGCACACGAGGAGACAACTCCGCGAGCGAGCGCGTGAATCAACTGCTCAAACGAGCCATCCAGCAGGAACAGCAGGGCAAGTTGGAAGCGGACGCGCAAGCATTCTTTTCGGCAGTCGGCGACAGTGAGCGCCGGGAGTCCACGGCCTTTCAGGCTGCTTCCCTGCGTTCCATCACAAGGGATTAGATGCCTCTTCCGTATGCTCACCGTGGCGAAGTCTACTTAGCGAGATTGGATAAGCTTCGCCCCGTGGTCGTTCTTTCCGTTGACCCCTTGAACAAGTTTGCCTTCGATGTTTGCGTGATTCCCATCACAACCAGGCAACACGGAAAGTTTAGCCTGCGCGTTCCCCTGAAGGCGGGGGAGAGCGGTTTAGAGTTCGACTGCTGGGCAAAATGCGATCAAGTCACAACCCTGGAAAATAGCCTGCTGCGGCATCCCGCCATCGGAGTCCTCCCCGAAGACAAGTTCAGCCGGATTCAAGAGCAGGTGAGAGTTTGTCTAGGTCTCTGAGAAGGAATGCCAGGGAGTGCATTGCGCGTTGACCAACAAAAGAGCCTCATCGGGTCGATGAGGCTCCCTACAAACGAAAATCTAAACGCTAAATGAGGATCCGCAGCCGCAAGTGCTCTTCACGTTCGGGTTCTCGAACTTGAAGCCGGCGCCTTCCAGGGTTTCGACGTAATCGACCACGCAGCCGTTCAAATACATCACGGAGGTCGCGTCCACAAACACCTTCACGCCGTCCATTTCAAAGGTCTTGTCCATCATTCCGGCGGCGTTCTCGAACTGCATGGAATAGGAGAAGCCGGAGCACCCACCACCCACTACGCCGATGCGCAGACCGGCAGGCACGGGACTCTGCTGCCCCATGATCTCTTTCACTTTTGTAACCGCGTTCGTGGTCAGCGAGACCGGCGGGGTCTTCTTTGCTTCTGGGGCATTGGTGGTTACTTCAGGAACCGTGGTGGTAGCCATTTATTATCTCCTTGGCCTCTGGAATATATGAATTATAGCAGAGGCGCCAATCGGGTTAAACGCCCAATATCGTGCGCCACTATGCACTCAGCCTTTGGATGCGCCTGGTTTCGTCTGGTTGCAGCTTCTGTTTCTGAATCTGGAACAAGCGGTAAAGGTAGCCGCAGAACTTGCCAGACGGGTCTATAATGATTTCGTTCAGGCGCTAATCGAATGCGGCGCAAGCGGCGTTCGCCTGGGGTGCCAAGAAGCTCTCGTTAGTCGAGGTGATGGGTATGACCTGGACTCCTTTATTGATCGGGCTGGCGACGGTGTGGGGCGTTTTTACTGTTGGCCTGATTATCCTCCTCATCTATCGCAGCACACTCACCATGCACGAGGATGAGCAACTCTATCTGGACGACGCAAACTCCCACATGCAGCAGGAGCAGACCGAATTGCTGGTGAAGGTAAACCGGCTCACTATGCCTGTATGGGTCTTCGGCGCAGGCTCCGGCGTGCTCCTTTTGGTTCTGGTGGGCCTGTTTATTTACCAGGGATTAAACGCCGTCCAATAAGGGCCAGAAAAATCCATCCCGGGCGCCCACAGGGAAAGTGTATCCAGTGCGCCAAGGCAAGACTGATTTTCAAGCTTGAATTTCCAATCTGACGCCATCAAGCCAGCACACACCTCATCCGGAATGTCGAAAGGCCTGCGCTTAAAAGCGCAGGCCTTTCAGCTTTTGTCGTCTAATTAAATGCCTGGCAACGAAGCCGGAGACTCAGTATCCGGGAGGCGGCCCGTGATGCAGGAAGGCATCGTAACCGCGCCGGAAGCCACGGCGATAATCCTCAAACGCCGCCGGCGGCACGGGAGGATTCTGGAACCGGGGATGGCGTTCGACGTCGGTGGGCTTTCCCTGGTTAACATCGCGCCGCGCAGCCGCAAATCCATCGTGAAACCCCTGCTGAGCGATTGCCGGAAAATCTGGCGGCGGAGGTGGTTCGGCATATACCGGGTGGGGATGAGAACATCCTGCCAGTGCGAGGGGCAGCAGCAACGCCGCCACAGCAAGCCATTTCTTCATGTGGTTTCCTCTATCGTTCTTTCGAGAATGACGTCCCGCCAATACACCGGGTCGCGACGCTGCAGATACTAACACCGGAATGCAGAAAGTGTTACGTCGGTCAAATTAGAAATTTGAAGGTTGCGAAACTGGCTAATCGGGCTGCAATGGCTTGGAGTTTGCGGCTATAGTTTGCGGGCCTTAGAGGAATTCGGATGGGTCAGGTAGGCTCTCTCGAGGTCAAAATGCTGGAGCCAATCCCCACCCCTCGCGTGCGAGGGGTGGAGATAAGCGCACAGTCTAGTTGTATTCGACCCAGGTGGTTGTGAAACCCTCGCCGGAACTGGTCAATCCCGACGTGGTCGATTCCGTGTATTCGGTGTCATCGATCTGGGTTATCCGTTCGACATCCGAGCCGAAATCACTGATCGGGCCACCACTAACCGCGCTGTCGGTCGCGGTAGCGCCGGTAAATGTGGCTTTTGTAAAATCAGCCAGGTTGGTAATTCCGGTAACCGTTTCGGGGGCCTCTACGATCCACTCGGCCGAAGTCCGGGCCGCGCCTGAAACCGCCTGACTCTTGGTGAAGCTTTTTCCCGTGGTGTTGTCCTTGATATTGACCTTAAATTCCGATCCGGTGTAGGTGATTTGAGCGAACATCTTGTCGCCCGGCTTGGAAGGAACTGAGGTGATATAGGTGGTAGCCGCGGGATAAAACTCATACCAGGTGTAGTACTCAGCCGTGCTTCGATTGCACCAGGTCAGAGTTCCGGCCTGCTCCACCGTGGAAGAGTTAGCGCCATCGATGCCCACCCAGACCGATACCCAGGCATTTGGGCTCTTGGCGCAATCGACGGTGGGAACGGTCCAGGTGCCTTTCGCCCCGGTAAAGTCGGTTCCTGTGACCGCATAACCACCCCAGTTGTAGCTCTCCACGGCTCCATCGACCTGGGCCTTGCCGGGAGCTCGACGCATTGGACCACTTCTAAGCGCCTGGAACGCTTCGGCCGCAGAATTCGCTACCTGGGCACCAGGAGCACCGGATAACTGTTGCGCCGATATAGGTGAAATAGCCAGAGCCATAGCCCCCAAAACAGCAAAATGTTTTGCTAACATTAAATCGCCTCCTTGATTGTTTTTTATTGATTGTTTTTATTGCGCTGCAAGTGGGGGAGCCGCGCGCCATTGTGATACGGAAAGCGAAGCAAGTCAAATTAATTCTGCGGCTTTTTTGGGGCTAGGCAAAACGGGCTAAGCAATAGGCAGTTCTGCGGAACATCCCGCAGAGCGTCCCGCAGAACAACAAGCAGTAAGGTGATCTTCGGCGCACCAGTTCGAGAAGTTCAGCTGCCAGGCTCTGACCTGAACCGGACGGAACCCCTTGTATAATTTGGAGGCTGTGAACTTGCGAGAGTGGCGGAATTGGCAGACGCACCAGACTTAGGATCTGGCGGGTAAAACCGTGGGGGTTCGAGTCCCCCCTTTCGCACCAAAACGTTCCGAGGCCGATAATGAATCGGCCTTTATTTTTTTGCAATTCTAAAAATGCCGCGCACAGGCGCGGGCCCGATGAACGGCTGGCGCGTGGGTCTGAGACTGGCGAGTTACGGACGACTTAGATCACACAAATGGATGACTGCGATCACCGGCGTGGAATATTCCGGATGGAAGAATGCTGACATTGAACTAGTCCATCTAGTTGAGATCGCCCGGCCCAACCCACCGAACCCCACAGGGCCGCAACCCCAGACGGCTCGGGCCGGGCGCCTTAAAAGCAGAATGGTTGTTCCAACTTCTGATTTGTTGTTCCAACCTCTCATTTAAAGCTTCTTTGAAATCGAAATTATCGGTTGCAGGCGCACAGTCGCCAAGCTGCAGCGCTGACGATTTGGCGGTTCAATCCGGGTTTCTGGGAGAGTCTGTTGACGGGATCGGGGTTGGTGTTGATCCTCCGCCGGGCTCGGCCTGCAGCGCGAAGTTCTCCGCCCGCAAACGGCCTGAGCGTAAAAGGAAAAGCATGTAGGCCACGATAATTAAATTCCCCACGAGAAGCACTGAGCGCAGCAGGGTGATGCCACGCGCCATTTCTCGAATTTCCCAGGGGATGAGCAGGGCTCCCGATCCAAACGCCACCCACTCCGCCCAGGTTCGTTGTTTCCATAATCCATAAGCTTCGATAAAACGCAGGATCGAATAGGTAAATGACAAGAAAGCCGCGGCCCACAAACGAGCGGGAGTGATGTCGTCCGCGAAATCCAGAAAGAGCTGCGCCGAATGCCGGTCCGTGCTGACGTGCAGTAATGCCAACAGGCTTTCCGCCAGGACCCAGGCATCCTTGTGCACTAGAAGTATGGCGGTGAAACCCACCACCAGAACGAAGGCGCCCTTGAGGAACTCGAAAAAAGCAACCAGCCGCAGAAGGCGCCTCTGCGTCGAAGGTAAGCCGATTTTCCTTACAGACAGGGCCATCGCAGCGTCGATACGCTCAGATTAACACGCGGTCCGGCACTTACGTCCGTAACTGGAGTGGCTCACGCCCGGGTGTCAATATGGCTGAATAGCGAAGGGAGCCACCGTGAAACAACTCATGCCTGCGCTTATTCTGTCGGTTTTCTTGCGCGCCATGTCAGTAGCTGTGGGCGCGCAATCGCCTGAGGCAGCGCCACGCCCTCAAACCGCCAGGCAGGCGCTGATTGAGATGTTTTCCTTCAAGACGCCGGACAGCTTCCTGCGGCACTTGCCCGCCGTCACGCTAAGCGCACTGGACAAAACAGGGGCGCTCGAGAGAATGCAGCCATTCTCAATGATCTCCGGCCAACTTCATGCCAACGGCAAACAGGTCCAAACCTTCGATACCGGCTCTATCTTGCTCACTTCGGAGGATCCCAAGACCGGCCAGACGCTTGACGTTATCGTGGAGAGCGATTCAGTTCAGGGTGATGGCGACAATATCGAACTGACCTTCCAGACCTACAAGGAGAAGCAAGCCAGAAAAACTCCGTTCATGCCGCGCATGACTTTCGCCATGAAGATGGAATCGGGTGTCTGGAAGCTGAACGAAATTCTAATTAGCGTCCGTCTGCCGCTGGCCGATCCGGATTTCCTTATGAGCATCACGGAAGCGGCAAGCGCTTCCAAAATGTCAACCACGCCCATTCAAACCCAGGCCCCGCCGATGACACCGGCACTGGGTTTCGATAATTCAATTCTTTCTGCAATGCGGTCGATCTTAACGGCCGAGATCGCCTACCGCGCGAATTATCCCGCAGTCGGCTTTACCTGCACACTGTCAGATCTCGATGGATTCGGGGGCGGCGAACCGAATGAGCATCAGGCCATGCTGATTCCTAGCAGCCTGGCCAGCGGGAAAAGATTCGGCTACGAGTTCACGCTTTCCGGATGCACGGGCAGCCCGGCGACTGACTTTCAACTTATGGCTGCTCCCCGAGGAAACATATTTGGAAGGCGAGCATTCTGTTCTGACAAATCCGGCGCCATCCATTATTCCGCCGATGGAAACGCTGCTAACTGCCTGGCAAGTGGGACTCCGCTACATTGAGCTGGGTGCTGAGCGACCTCAGCGTTTATCGTCACGAACCGCTGCACGAAGTTCGTTGACGATCTCCCGCGACGCGCGGATGGCGGCCGCGTGCTGATTCACGTTGAAGCTTATGGCGCCGACTCGGGCGTGCCCGCCTCCGCCGTAACGCTCGCAGATTTTCGCCAGGTTTACCACTGGTTCCCGCGGCGCCCACGGGTTCGACCCCACCGAGACCTTTACCCGGAAACTGCTCTTGCTCAGCCCGACACTGTAAATCGATTCAGGGTGCAAGTAATAGGGGACGAACTTGTTGTAGCCTTCGAGATCCTGATCGGTGATATCGAAGAAAATCGTTCCATCGGTGCACTCCGACCGCTGTCGCAATATCTCGATCGAAATCTCATGGCGCTTCATCAACGGCGGCAACAAGGGCGCGATAAATGGCGCCTTCAAAATATCCTCGAGCGGCCTGGTCGCCAGAAGCGGAATCAGATTGGGCACAAACTTCTGGTCCGGCGCGGATTCGATCACCATCGTGAGTTTCATTGCAGGGGCTTGCATTTCTACCGCCGTTTTCGCGTCAGGGTAAAGAGCCGCGTCGATTACGTCGGTCCAATGAATCAGATCTGCAACCGGGGAGGGATCGAATCCAAAACGCTGCTGCCCAATCATGGAGATAAAGCTAGTGCAGGATTTAAAGGCGGGATCGTAGAACTTGCGATTGCTCTGGTCGCGCTCGAAATGGGCGGCGTCCGCCGGAGACAAAAACGCGCTCTGATGATGATCGAACCACCAGGTGATTTTCGGTGAACTCGAATACTTGAAGTCGACGATGGCATTTTCATCGCCGTCAAAATGCGATTCGTCGAAGAGCGATCCGGCGCGATGCAACAATCCGGAGAACTCGAATTCCACGTCGCTGCGGATGCGCTCGCGATAGAAGCGCGAGAAAATCGCCGCCGAGGACGCACCGTCAAAACACTTGTCGTGGTAGAAAACCTTGACCTTCAATCGATTCCCCAGTCATCCTGCAAATTCCCAGGGCCCATCACACACGCCATTGGGCCGCAGGGTAAAAGCTAATAGGAATGACAGCTTCGGAGGGGAAAGTCAAGGGCCGCCGAGGTCAGAGCGGCGAGAAGGTGAGTCACCCAACCCTCCCCCGCCGTGCCCTAGCGTCAAAGTGAAAACCCCGCCCTTTCCCCTCCAAAGAACGGACGGGACAAAGACGGGGCACATTCATACTGCATCTTTTCGTATTCTTGGAACCGGAGCCGAAATCATTTTTCGATCGACGACTGTTTTTCCGGACGCCGAAAGCGGAAAAACGCGCTTACGCCACTTTCCCAATTTCGCCGCGCATCGATGCCATATCTTTCCCACCGTTGCGCTGGAATACATCTCGCGCCTTTGCCGCGAATTGCTCGCTCTCCGGGTGCGCAATCACTAAAGATCTACCCTCCCTGAGGAGCTCGGGGAAACGTCGTACATCGTCTTTCGCGGTTCCGGTATCCATCGCATGTTCGGCGACATCCCCGGCTTTCGCCCCAGCCACCAGACCCCCCAGGCCCAGAACCGCGGCGGCACCTACTCCCGCGGCTAAAATTGGACCTACACCGGGCACCAGCAGGCTCGCTATGGCTGCTCCGCCGGCCATTCCGGCGCCGGAGCCAACCGCTCCGCCGACTACGGCACCCACTGCCTTGCCCATGCCGTCGCGCTCCGCATCCGTGGTTGGGATCTTATGGATGTCCTCCGCAGACATCGAAGGTATGGGAGCATTTTCGTCCGATTCGCGGGTCAGGAAAATGATCGAGCGCTCCGACATGCCATAGTCCATCAGTCCCTCAACCGCCTGCCTCGCAGACGTTACTGAGGAAAAAACTCCAATCACGCTCTGCATAAGTCCTCCTCCATGAAACTGTCGCCAAGTTGAGATTAAAAAGATCTTCTAAGAGTTGCCCCAAATAAGAGTTGCCGCAAATATTGCGCCGTACTCGAGAGAATGCGAGCGCCGAGCAGGGCGGCGCGGCCCCACTCTGGCGCATTTGCCAATCAGTTGCCCAGCTCTGGCCTCAACAAAGCTTGTGAGGTTGGTCTGGTTCGCCCCAACCGCGTGGCGGTCTGCTCCGAGTAAGCTTGACGGTAGCCGGAGAGGAATAGCTCTTTATCGTCCAGTTGCCCCCAGCGACCGCTGGCTGCGTGCTCTGTACGGCCCCCATCGGCATCAAGCCTTCCTAGATAGAGGCCGTCTTGATACGCCGCCGACATTTTCATATTCAGATCCTCGGTCCGAACCACAGTTAAAGCGGCCTGAGCGTTGGCTGCTTTGTATTCCTGGGCCACCGTTCTGGCGAAGTATGCCGCTGCGAAGCCGGTTACGATTGTCAGTAAAATGGTCGATAATTTCTTCATGAGTTCCTTCCCTCCTTAGGTTTTTCGGTCTTGTTGCTTGATTAGAACCGAAGCGCGGAGTGCGCGGTGTAAAAGGGCTGTAAGGTGGCTGTAAAAATCAAGGTGTGCGATCCGATCGTCCAGTCCAAGGCCCAGGGTGGGATTCCGAGTATTTATTTCAGCCAGACTTCAGACCCGTTTAGCGGGGCAGCACAGGCCGATAGATGATGCCGATCACGATTCCGGTGACCGTCCATTCGATGAAGTAGGCGACGGCTTGCTGGAGGGTAAGGGTGAGTCCGATATTCAAGTTGACGTAATTGTGGACCACAAACGCGCCGACGAAGAAGATTCCGATTAATGCTCCGTACATAGCGCCGAGGCGTAATCCTTCCCCCAAGGTGGAGTTGCCTTGGTACAGCATGGCATAGATGACGGATAGCGCCACGATCGATACAAACATTGCCAGCATTCCGGCCGGCATGTGGCTTTTCATTGAGTCTTGATTTCTATAGACGGCGGGGTATTTGAGAAATTCGTTGCGCAGCGAGGGGAACAAGCCGAAGGCGAGGCCTCCGAGAATGAAATAGGTTACGAATGCGCCGAGCGATGCGAGGGCGATGCGCGAAAGGCTCATCGATAGGGCCTCCTAGAGAAAGGATTGACCAAGGGGAGTCATCTTAGCTTAGAGTCCGGTCAGGTGGGACGATTTTTTAACAGCGGTGCACTGGGGCTAAAGCCCTGGAGTGGCTGCGGGCTTAGCGCGGCGCTGAAGCGCCGCTCTTCCACGGTTGTGCAGGGCAGCAGCCGCAAGGAGAGAGAGGATTGGGCTTAAACGAGGGTTTGTGACTAGTCTGCTTGCGGAGTTTTGCGCCGAGCGCGATCATGGGGCGGGAGGTTCTCAGATTCAGGAAACAAAAACCCCGACCGAAGTATGGGTCGGGGTTAGATGCTTACGCTTAAAAGACCTAGTCGCCAGCCACGGCTGGTTCGGGGACGGGCATCGTGACCAGCTTTCCGTTGGGCGTGGGCGCCAAGCCTTTTTCCAGGTCGGCCAGCTTGACGCGTTTGATGTCCCAGGCCAGGCCCAATTGCTTCAGGGCCCAAATGCCGTACCAGTTCATGTCAATTTCGTACCAGGTGAAACCGTGCTGGGCGGCGGTGGGATGGGCGTGATGATTGTTGTGCCAGCCTTCGCCGAAAGTCAGCAGAGCGACCCACCAGCTATTGGTGGAAAGATCGCGGGTGGTAAAGCGGCGCGTACCCCAGGAGTGGGTGGCGGAGTTCACCAGCCAGGTGGCGTGCAGACCGACTACGGTGCGCATGAACGTTCCCCAGAGAAGAAAGGGCAATCCGCCGACGGCGAAAAGAACGGCTCCGAGTACGATTTGCGGTACGTAGTGATATTTGGTGATCCAGACGTGGAACTTGTCCTTGGCGAGATCGGGAACGTAGCGGGCCAGAGTAGTGGTGTCATGGTGCATGGACTTGCCCATGAGGATCCAGCCCATGTGGGCCCACCATTTGCCATCGATGGGTGAATGCGGGTCGCCATCCTGATCGGAATATTGGTGATGGATGCGGTGAGTGGCTACCCAGAAGATTGGTCCGCCCTCGAGTGCGAGCGTGGCGCACACGGTAAGAAAATATTCGACCCACTTGGGAGTTTTATAGCCGCGATGGGTGAGCAGGCGGTGATAGCTCATGCCGATGCCCAAGCTGCCGGAGACCCACCAGAGGAACATGGCGACGAATAAGGCTTTCCACGTGAAGAAGAAAAGTGCAGCGATGGCGCCGACGTGGAACGCCATCATAAAGATTGCAGTGACCCAGTTGACTTCATCCTTTGCAGCTTGCCGCTTTTCCAGGCTTTCCAGTTGCATATCTTTTTCCAGTTGCGGATTCTTTTCTAATTGAAGATTCTTTTCTAATTGAAGATCCAAGGAGTGCCCCATTCCTGCTGAGTTCGTCACCGTACATATCTAAGCTATCAAGGCTCGAAGAAGATGACTGTAATAGTTGTGTAATAGCGGGGTTCGGAAGGATTACGAAGGTACCGGGTAAAAGAGCGTTGGGCGCGGTTATTGGCCGCGCCCAACTTAAGAGCAATTCAGTTCGAGTGCCCCGATTCAGGGCCTACGCGCTCTTGGGCATGCGTTCCATGAAATCGCGTTGCGCCTCCTCCACTTCTTTCTCCGACATGTCTCGTTTATGGGTTGCGATGGACCATTTGTGGCCAAAGGGATCGAGGAGCTTGGCATAGCGATCGCCCCAGAACATATCCATAACCGGCATTTCCACGATGCCCCCGGCGCCGATGGCACGATCGAAAGCGGTATCGACATCTTCGACATAGATGTGCAATCCCATGCCGGAGCCGCCGGTGGACTGCGGGGAGAGCGATCCCCACTCGGGGAATTCATCGGCGACCATGAACAGAGAATCTCCGATGCGAAGTTCGGAGTGCATTATTTTGCCATCGGGGCCTTTCATTACGTCCCCTTTTTGAACCGCTCCGAACGCCTGTTTGTAGAATTCGATGGCGCGTGCCGCGTCACGGCAAGTCATGTAGGGAGTGAGAGTGTGGTAGCCATCAGGGATGGGCTTTGCAGACATAATCGTTCGCCTCCGGTCGGGAGTGTTAGAGAAATCTCAGGAGAGCTTACACCAGAATGAGGAGGAAGTTTGTGAATGGGCGACGAAAATCAAAAGCTCAGTGAGAGTGCGCTGACGACGCAATCAGAGAAATCGAATCCTACCGCGTTTAGGCCTCTCAGCAAATCCCTCGTGGGCTGATCGGTGGGGCAGACTTCCATGGCGGGGGTAAAGGAAAACCTCGCAATCGCTGGAGGGGCAAGAAGTCGAGCTTCGATCGATGGCCAACCGAGGGCGGTCGTCCCCACAAAGATTAGAAAAAGCGGGTGATGCCTTCTTTGAGCACGATGACTTTGTCTTCGATTCCAGCGGCGCGTGCTTCCTCCTCCAGCAACTGGAGGGGCTCGTCCACCGGCTCGTGAGAAAGGCGGAAGGTGCCGTAGTGCATGGGAACCATCCAGCGCGATTTCAGGTCGAGGAAGGCATGGGTGGCGTCGGCGGGGTTGGTGTGTACGTTACGGAAAGTCGCGGGATTATAGGCGCCGATGGGCAGCAGGGCCAGCTCCGGAGACAATCGACGGCCGATTTCTTTGAAGCCTTCAAAATAGGCGGTATCGCCGGCGTGATAGACCGAGTGCTCACCAGATTTCAGAACGTAGCCGCCGTAGCCGCGGTGAGAATCCTTTAGGATGCGAGCTCCCCAGTGGCGCGAAGGAACGTGGGTGACGCATAGGCCGCCGTGCCGCGAACCCTTCCACCAATCGAGTTCGATGATCTCGGAGAAGCCGAGATCGGAGACTAAATCGGTGACGTGAGTGGGAATGACAACGGCGGGCGCTTTGCCACGTGCGCGTAAATTGTTTTGCACGATGGCGCGCAGAGACGGCCGATGCAAGTGGTCGAAATGGGCGTGGGTTATCAGAACCAGGTCAATAGGCGGCAGATCACGCACGCGGAGACCGGGACGGCGCAAGCGTTTGAGCACGAACAGCCAGCGGGCAAAATTGGGATCGACCACAACGTTTTGGCCGCCGATCTGGACAAAGAAACTGGAATGGCCGATAAAAGTGATTCCGAGATCGCCGTTTAATGCGAGGCGAGGTTTGTGAGTCTCACCGCAAAGTGGCGTTACAGCGGAATGACGCACCAGTCGTCCGAATTGAGAAGCACGCTTGCGGAGGGCCGGATTGCGGAGCGTTGCCTTGATCATCCTGAATCAGCCTGCTTATTGGATGAGAATTTGGAGCGACTCGCACCATATTAGTTCAGGAAAGGCAAAATTGCCCCCGGAAAGGTGCGGCTCGTGAGTGACATTTTCGATTCGCCGGGTGGAAGTCATGGGAAACAAAGAAAGTCAAAGGAATTATTAAAAAATGGTTAATGGCCTGCGATGCGATATGCGTATATATCGTTCGGCAGGTTTGCTTGACCTCGTTCCTTCCGGTCATATCTAATTCAAATGCGGGTTTTGCTCGACAGGAGAAGCCAGAAATGAGAGTCGCTTTCTTGGGATTGGGGATTATGGGACAGGCGATGGCCACGAATCTGGTCAAGGCTGGCCATGAAGTCACGGTGTGGAATCGCACTCCCGGCAAGTTTGTGGAGGGCGCGGGGATCGCTCCCACTCCGGCGGCGGCAGCGCAGGGTGCGGAAGTAGTTTGGTTGTGCGTTTCGGATACGGCGGCGGTTGAGCAAACACTATTCGGAGCTGATGGGGTTGAGCAGTCACTGACCGAGGGCATGATCATCGCAGATTCCAGCACGATTTCTCCTTCCGCTACGGTTAAATTTGCCGAGCAGGTTCGGGCCAAAGGAGTGGCTTACGTGGATGCGCCGATGACGGGATCGAAGATCGGCGCGGCCAATGGCACGCTGATTTTCATGGTTGGGGGCGACGGTGCCGCGATTG
This sequence comes from uncultured Acidobacteriaceae bacterium, assembly GCA_963833875.1. GTDB lineage: Bacteria > Acidobacteriota > Terriglobia > Terriglobales > Acidobacteriaceae > Sulfotelmatobacter. The sequence goes on along the minus strand of CAWHZM010000004.1, from coordinate 1,690,373 downwards.
ATCCGCTTGGGCCATTATTTGCCGCCATGGGCAAGAAGATTTTCCGGATGGGGGAGACAGGCAAGGGGCAGGCGACGAAGCTGGCGATGAATCTGCAGATTGCGCTCATCTTTGAGGGTTTCGCCGAGGCCTTGACGCTGGCCACCAAGCTGGGAGTCGATCCGAGACAGTTCTTGTCGCTGATCGAAGCCACCATGGTTAAATCGGGGGTGGTGGAATACAAGGGACCGTTTGTTCTCAATCGCGACTTCACTCCGAATTTTCCGCTTCGATTGATGCACAAAGATATTCTTTTGGCGCTTGCTGCCGCCAAGGAGGCGCGGGTGAAGTTGCCGGCCCTCGAAACCGTGGAAGAGATTTATGAGATGGCTACGGAAGATGGGCACCGCGATGAGGACTACGCGGCGACACTCACGTTGCTCGAAAAGTGGGCAGGCGTGCAGGTGAAGAGCGAAGCTGCGTAGGATTGTTGTCCGTTCTAATTTTGGAACGGCTCAGCCGAAGAAAAGCAGATTCCTTGGGTGATAAAGCCGCGCTTCGGAACGACAAATAGAATGTAAGGGCACTACTTTCCGTGTTCTTCCCTTCCTCCAACTACCTGGGCATGGCCGAGCGCGGCGACCAGAGCCATTCCTCCGACGATGTTGCCGATGAGAGTGGGGAAGAAAAATTGAGTGATATAGGTTCCCAGGGAAATCGATTTGGTGACCACCAGAAAAAACATTGTGGTTGATCCGGCAATGATGTGGTTGAATCCGCCAATTCCTACCAAGTAGGTAACAATAATAATGATGCCTACCCGGGAGGATTCCGCGGCGGGCAGGAGCCAGACCATTAATGCAATGAGCCATCCAGCTAGGATTGCACGCATTAGTACGGTGCCGAAGCCAGCGCCTATGTGCGCCGAACCGATCTCAGCGAGGCATCGATAGGTGTGGGCATCGAAAACACGGCCCTTGGCGATTCCAAAGGCAAACAAGAACGTGCCCACTAAGTTGGCGCAGAGAACCACCCCCCACAAGCGAAGCATACGCACCAAGGTGGCTAGGTCCTTGCGCAAAAGCAAGGGGAGCACGACGGTGAGAGTGTTTTCCGTGAACAGTTGCTGGCGTCCCAGGATGACGATGAGAAATCCTATGCTATAGCCGGCGCGAGAGATCAGGAGCCGCCAGGGCTGATCGGGGAGGTGAGCCATCAACAGGCCTTCAGCGATGAAGGAGAAGCCCATGGAGAGTCCGGCGGCTAAGGCCGACCAGGCGAGCGCCGATGGGGTGCGATGAAGTTCATCTTCGCCTTCGCGGCGAATGGTTTCATAGACCACGTTGGCGCCGATGGCGAGGCGCTCCTCCACTTGCTTTTTTTCTGCGCGAGTGGTGATGGTTCCTTCGACGGCGGGCGGTTCTTCTTTTTTTGCGATCTCTTTTTTTGCGGCCTCGTTCTTAGCGATCTTCAGGGTCAAGTGGTTCCTCGGCGAATAGCATTCGATGCCAGTCGAAGTCTCCGCGCAGGGGTTCTAGCTCGCTTTTTAGGATTATTTACGGAGCAACGATCAACGGGATGGAAGGAAATCGCATCTTAGGCGTGACCCCGGGCCTGACCCTGGCACGAACTTGGCTCGGTCGAGGGTCGGACTCTACGAAGACGAACAGTGTCAGCGGGACCGGTGGAGGGTATAAGGCGGGGAAGTTCAGGTTTTTACTGTTTCTCTGAACGGAGCCAACATTCTATCTACGCCGGTCCTTGAGTCCAATCACTTACGAGGCGAAATGGCGGACGAAAAAGAGAACGTCAAGCAAAAAGAGAGCGTCAAGCAAGAGAGTTCTGGAAACGGCAGCAATACCCACGATAAAGAGAAGGCCACTTTCGATTGGGTGACGCGGCGATCTTCGTGCTCGCTGCCAGCCGTGTTTAAGGAACTTAGAGCTGAAGTGGAGCAGGACGTAAATACGCGCAACGGGCTGCGGCCGAATTATGCTCCGTACGAATTTTCGATTGCGGATCAGGACGGAAGCTTCAGTGTGTTTCTGAAAGCCAAGGAATTGCAGATGACCGTGATGTTTGTTCTGGGCGAACACGGGATTCAAGTGCGCGACGACAAGGGCATTGCGATGTTCGACGTGACGCTCAGTTTCAATGAGTGTGGGGAGTGCAGGTTGAAAGTAGACGGGGCGGAGCGCGAGTACTGGCAGGTGCGGCGCATGGCGCTGGAGGATTTGATGTTCCACGGCTATTGAAGGAGCTGCGCAGTAACTGGAACTGCACCTTAAAACCTATCGGAGGCAATGGGCACCTAAGACCCGGCCATTCTCATGTCAAACTCGGACTTAACCTCGATTCTGCTCATCCTTCTACTGCTGGTTGGTCTGGCCCAATTGCTGGGCACATTGTTCGTGAAGCTGCGGCAGCCGAAAGTGGTCGGCGAAATCGCGGCGGGCATTGTTCTTGGGCCCGCGCTGCTTGGCCGATTACCGCTTGCAGCAGCGTTGACCGACGCGGCCAAGCATCAGGCGAACATCTTAATTTTTGTCTATTGGCTGGGACTGCTGTTGCTGATGTTCCTATCGGGCGCGGAAACCCGGCAACTGTTCAGCCGCGATGAACGCCGCGAGGTGGGCTGGCTGACCATTGTGGGTACGGGTTTGCCGTTTGTGCTTGCCCTGCTGCTGGGGCCGTGGCTGATTCGGCCTGCGCTTGCGGGGCCGAACGGGAATCGCATCTCTCTGATTATCATTCTAGCGGTCGCAGTGGCGGTGACCTCAATCCCTGTGGTCTCGAAGATATTCGCCGATCTGAAAATCCTGCATACGCGCTTCGCCCGGTTGGTGTTGGGTGTGGCCGTGCTGGAAGACATCGTGCTGTGGTTGGCGCTGGCCGTGGCCACAGCGTTGGCCGGAAAAGCGGCGCTCAACCCACGGCAGATGGCGATTCATCTGGTGAGTACGGTAGCATTCTTTGTGCTCGGGCTGACGATCGTTCCGCGAATCGTGAAGCGAATCAATAAATCCAGGTTTAATATTCTCGCGAAGCAGTCGCCGGCGGCCTACGCGCTTGCAGTCTTACTGGCTTACTGCGTGGTGGCTGGAGCGCTCGACGTGAGCGTGGTGTTCGCGGCATTTCTGGCGGGCTTCGCGGTAGTGCACAAGAAGCGCAGATTGTTCGCCGAGGCGCTGGATGCCATTGGAAAAGTGTCTTTCGCGTTCTTCATTCCTATTTACTTTGCGATCGTGGGATTGAAGCTTGATCTGGTGCGGGGCTTATCGTGGGGGATGATCGCAATCTTCATCGTGGGTAGTTGCGCTGCGAAGATTCTTTCCGTGTCGCTCGCCGGGCGATTTGCTGGGTTTCGCGGATTGGATCTTTTGAACCTTGCAATCACGACTAACGCTCGCGGAGGGCCGGGAATTGTATTGGCCAGTGTGGCATTTGATGCGGGCATCGTGAGCGCAAAGTTTTATACAACCCTGGTGTTGGCAGCAGTATTTACGTCGCAGATCGCGGGAGCATGGCTGGATTATGTTCTGCGACGAGGCTGGCCTTTGTTGACGCCCACCGTGGGGGAAGAAGCGGCGGTTGTTTCGCCGGGGCCTGCGATTGCCTGAAATTCGCGGCGCAACGCGGACTGTTCATGAGCTTCGCAGTGCGGTGTCGCCTGCATCGCCATGTTATAATCTTTTATTCTCAGTCGCTTAGAGCGCGGAGGGCCGTATCGACAAACGTTTTATTAGAACTAATGACCGCATTCGGGCACGCGAAATTCGCGTGATCGGAGATGAAGGGGAACAGATTGGTGTAATGCCCCCGTTCGAAGCGCTCAAGTTAGCCCGCAGCAAGAATCTGGATCTGGTCGAGATTTCACCTACTGCTCAGCCTCCCGTGTGCCGGATTATGGACTACGGGAAGTATTTGTATCAGCAGGAAAAGAAAGAGCGCGAGGCCAAGAAGCACCAGAAGACCATCACCGTAAAAGAGGTCAAGTTCCGCATCAATGTGGATGACCACGATTACGAGACGAAAAAGAATCACGTGTTGCGCTTTCTGGATGAAGGCGACAAAGTAAAGGCCACGATATTCTTCCGGGGCCGCGAAATGACGCGTACCGGGCTGGGGCGGCAGATTCTGGAGCGTCTGATTAAGGACGTGGAACCGCAGAGTATTGTGGAGTTCCGGCCGCGGCAGGAAGGCAATACGCTGCATGCGATTTTGGCGCCCAAGAAATCGGCGGCGGAACGCGAGAAAGAAAAAGAGAAAGAAGCGAAGGCGAAAGCCAAGGCTGAGCGCCAGGAAAAGATGCTGCAGGAGAAAATGGCGCAGGCCAAGGCGGCTCCGGAGGAGAATCCACTGGAGAAGAAAGAAGCGCAATCCGAACCGGTGGGCGCAGCCGCGTTGCCGAGTTCTGGGTCGTAGGGCTTAGTCTGATAAGATTGTGTTTCAGAATTAAGTAGGACGCCTAGGATGGGCGCGCGTCGCGCCGACACTCCAAAGCAATCTAGAGCTCAAGTCGCTTAACCAAGCTGTGGGCTCGCGCTCGCAGCTGATTCCGAGGAACTATGCCGAAATTGAAAACGCACAAGGGCGCTGCCAAGCGCTTTAAGAAAACGGGGACGGGTAAGGTGAAGCGCGGGCAAGCGAAGATGCGACACATCCTGACCTCGAAGGACAAGAAGGTAAAACGCAAGCTGGGGAAATCGGTCCTGGTAAGCCCGGGAGATCTTCGCAAGGTTTTGCGGATGATTCCGTATCAATAAGACATTGATCAGTGGAGTGGTCAGGGGTCAGAGAAACAGAACGCATTTCTGAACACTGAACACTCACTGATTCGGCGCGTGAAGAGGCCGTGATCGCCGCGAGGCTTGATCATCCTTACCTCCAGCCGCCAGTAGATGGAAATAAAAAAGGAGAACAACCATGCCACGTGTAAAACGCGGAACCAAACGCCGCGCCAAGCGCAAAAAAATATTGGACCGCGCCAGCGGTTACTTCCTTACTAAATCAAAACTGTACCGAGCCGCGAAAGAAGCTACTGAGCGCGGGATGAAGTTTGCGTTCTCCGGGCGCAAGCAGAGAAAGCGGCAGTATCGTTCGCTCTGGATTGTGCGGATTGGAGCCGCGGCCAAGCTGAACGGGTTAAGCTACAACCAGTTCATCCACGGATTGAAAGTTGCGGGAGTGGAACTGGACCGCAAGATTCTTGCGGACCTGGCCGTGAAAGATGCGCCGGCATTTGCCGATCTGGCGTCGCAGGCGAAGACGGCGATCGCTTAGACTTCAGCGCCTGGCTTCCGTGTATCGGCCTTCGGCGCGGGGCCGACCTTTTTCAGTTTCATCTGTGAGATCAAAGTCCCCGTCCTATCTCTCCAAAGAACGGAGAGACAAGGACGGGGCGGTTGCATTCCAGTTAAAAGCTAAGAAACGTGACATATACCGTTTCCAAATTGAGGGATTATTCGGTGGCGGCCTTGGAAAAGGCTGCCGCCGAGTGCATTCGCGCGTGCGCGAATGAATCAGCGTCTGTTCGCAATGATGCGGAACTGAAGGCCTTTCGCGACCGCTGGGTGGGACGCAAGAACGGGATTCTAACGCGGATCAATGATCTTTGGTTGAAGGGTGCACCCAAGGATGCGAAGCGGGAAGCTGGTATTCGCGTCAATGAATTGAAGGCGCGGATCCAGGAGTTGATCGAGGGATCCCGTGTCGTCGGCGCGACTGCTGGGCTGGAGACAGCAGAGCGCGTCGACATTTCCCTTCCCGGCATTCGTCGTCCGATCGGCGCGGAGCATCCCGTGATCAAGACGACGAACGAGATGGTTCGCGTCTTTCAGAAACTCGGTTATTCCGTGGCCGAGGGGCCGGTGGTCGAGACCGATTACTACAATTTCGAGGCGCTGAATTTCCCGCCGAACCATCCGGCGCGGGATACGCAGGACACTTTGTTCATCGCGGGGCAGCAGGGGAAGGTACAGCGGGAGCGGTTGTTGCTGCGGACACATACTTCTCCGGTGCAGATTCGAACCATGGAGAAGATGCGGCCGCCGTTGCGCATTGTGATTCCCGGGACGGTGCATCGCAACGATCCTCCGGACGCGAGCCACTCGCCGATGTTTCATCAGATCGAAGGGCTGGCGGTCGATAGGAATATTACGTTCGGCGATTTGAAGGGGACGCTCGATCACGCCATGAAGGAATTTTTCGGTTCGAGCGTGAAGACCAGTTTTCGTCCGTCGTTTTTTCCGTTCACCGAGCCCAGCGCGGAGATGTACGTTTCGTGCTTCATCTGCGGCGGGAGTGGGAAGCGCGGAAGTGATAACGCGCCGTGCCGTCCGTGCAAGCAGACGGGATGGATTGAGATTCTGGGTTGCGGCATGGTTGATCCGAATGTGTTTGATTTTGTGAAAGACAACGGATACGACCCGAAGAAGGTTTCAGGATTTGCTTTTGGCATGGGCGCGGATCGGATCGCGTTGTTGAAGTATGGTGTCGACGATATTCAGTTGTTCTTTCAGGGGGATGTGAGATTTCTGCGGCAGTGGGCGTGAGAAGCTGCTAGCTACCAGCTTTTAGCTAGAGGCTAGAAGCTTTCTTGATGAAACTCTCTCCACATTGGATTCGCGATTTTGTCGATCTCTCCGTTGATGACAGGCGGCTGGCTGAAGATTTGACTGCGGTTGGCATTGCGGTTGAAGGGATTAGCGGCACGGGCGCGGATACGGTGTTTGAGATGGAGATTGGGACGAACCGGCCGGACGCGATGAATCATTATGGCGTGGCGCGGGAGGCGGCGGCGATTTATGACTTGCCGCTGAAAGCGCTTGCGGCTCAGATTACCTCAGCGGCTAAAGCCGCGTCTTCGACTGCCTCGATCGACGCGGCTGAAAGCCGCGTCCTTTCAAACCAGCATCTCCGGCAGACGACTGAAGTCTCGCCCTTCCCGATCACAGTCGAGGAGCCGCAGCTTTGCCCGCGGTTTTCGGCCCGGGTGATTCGCGGGACGACGATCAAGCCTTCTTCAAAGAAGATTGCGCACCGATTGCAGTTGCTGGATCAGCGGCCGATCAGCAACGCGGTGGATGCTACGAATTATGTTTTGTGGGAGATGGGCAAGCCGACGCATGTGTTCGATTTGGATCTGCTGGAGGGTGGGCGGCTCATTATTCGCAAGGCCAAAAATGGCGAGAAGCTGAAGACGCTGGACGGCGCAGAGCGGACGCTGACTTCTGAGGACCTGGTTGTGGCGGATGGCAAGAAGCCGGTCGGGCTCGCGGGCGTGATGGGCGGATTCGACACCATGATTACCGAGAAGACGAAAAATGTTTTGATCGAGTCGGCGTGGTGGGATCCGGGGATTGTGCGCAAAATGTCGAGGCGGCACGGGATTCATACCGACGCATCGCACCGGTTCGAACGCGGGGCTGATTTCGAGTCAAGTGTGTTGTCCTGCGATTTGGTAGCAAAGCTGATTCTGGATTCTGGCGGTGGAGAACTTGTGGACGATGTGATCGACGTCGTGTCACGACAGATGGATCAGGCGCCGATTGTGCTGCGGGTGTCGGAGGTGCAACGCATTCTAAGCCCGGATCTGACAGGCGGACACATTTTTCACATTCTCAAGAAATTGGGATTCGGCCTGATTCCGGAGGGACAGGCGGACGCGGAATTTCGGGTTCTGATTCCGAGTTGGCGGCTGGATGTGGAGCGCGAGATCGACCTGATCGAGGAAGTCGCGCGGCTGCATGGTTATGACAAGTTCGAAAATACTTTGCCGGCTTATAGCGGGGCGGTGGTCGACCTTCCCAATGCCGCCATCGACGCCGGTTTCCGCGAGCGAGCTTTGGCCATGGGGTACAACGAAGCAGTGTCGCTGACCTTTATTTCACATGCGGACGCGGAGGAGTTTTCATCAGCGCCAGTCTTGGAGTTGGAAAATCCTTTGAGCGAAGAAGCTTCCGTGATGCGGACTTCGCTGGCACCCGGCATGCTGGACATGCTGGCGCGGAATTTGAATCGAGATGTCGAGAGTGTGCGGCTTTTTGAAATGGGACGGGTTTATGAGATGCGGGATGGGGAACGCATTGAACCAGCGCGGGCGAGCCTGGGGGTAACGGCGGCCGCCATCAAGGCTTCCCTGCCTTCTGGTGGCGTGATGGATGTGAGCAAAGGGGAGCGCGCAGCTGCAGCAGAGGCATTCCGGTCATTCAAGGGTGATGTGGAAAATCTTCTCGCTCCGTTTTCTTACAAGGAACTGAGTTTTGATCGCGAGACAGACGAGTATTTTCTTCCGGGACGATCGGCGCGAGTGCTGATGGATGGTGCTCCAGTAGCGCAATTCGGGCAGATCGCCGAGGACGTGAAAGCGAGTAGAAAGCTGCGCCAGGATGTCTTTCTAGCGGAAATCGATTTGGAGCAGTTGCATAAGCGCGGTGTGCGGACGGTGCGGTTCACGCCGCTGGCCAAGTATCCCGCCGTCGAACGCGATTTTTCGTTTGTATTTGCCGATGAAGTGGAGTTTGAGAGCATGCGGCGCGCGGTCATGGGGTTGGGCATTGCGGAGCTGCGTGAATTCAAGCCGGTCGAGATTTTTCGCGGTGGAGCGATTCCGGCGGGAAAGTATTCGATCCTGCTTCGGGCTCGGTTGCAATCGGATGACGAGACGCTACGGGATGAGCAGATTGCGCAGTGGGCGGAGGAGATCGTGCAGGCGTTGCGGGCTCTGGGCGGAGTGCAGCGGGCTTAGAGGGCGACAAGCAAAATCTTTACACAGAGGGCGCAGAGGGACAGAGGGTAAAGCATTACCAGCGAGCGGTGATTCTAATCAACAATTCTTCTGTGCTAATCTGCCAGCTATGGCGGAGCTGAATTCCGTTTTATCCACACAAGCGAAAATTTTTCTAAGCGACAAAGCTGCGCAGTTTACCGAATCGGTGATTCGGGAGATGACGCGGCAAGCAATGCTCTATGGGGCGGTGAATCTGGCGCAGGGGTTTCCGGATTTTCCGGCACCGGCGCAGATCAAAGAAGCGGCGCGGGCGGCGATCGAAAGCGATGTGAATCAGTATGCGATCACATGGGGATCGAAGAATTTGCGCAATGCGATTGCACGGCAGATGGGCTTGTGGCAAGGGATTGCGGTCGATCCGGAAAAAGAAGTGACGGTGTGTTGCGGTTCGACCGAGGCGATGATCTCGACGTTGCTGGCGGTGTGCAATGCCGGTGATGAGGTTGTGATCTTCGAGCCCTTTTATGAAAACTACGGGCCGGATGCAGTGCTGAGCGGGGCGCGGCCGAGGTTTGTGAAACTGCGGCCGCCTTCGAGTGAAGGCGGGGAGTGGACATTTGACGAGAAAGCATTGCGGGCGGCGTTTGATAAGCATACCAAGGCCATTATTATTAATACGCCCAACAACCCTACTGGCAAGGTGTTTGCGCGGGCGGAACTGGAATTGATTCGCGAGTTGTGCGTGGAGTTCGACGTGCTGGCGATCACGGATGAGATCTACGAGCATATTTTGTTTGACGGTACCAAACACATTTCCATGGCGTCGCTCGACGGAATGCGAGAGCGGACGGTGACCATCAACGGGATGTCGAAAACTTATAGCGTGACGGGATGGCGTGTGGGATGGGCGGTTGCGCCGGAGAAGATCACGAATGCGATTCGGAAAGTGCACGATTTTTTGACGGTGGGAGCGCCGGCGCCTTTACAAGAAGCGGGCGCGGCGGCGCTCAGTTTACCAGCGGAATATTATTCCAAGCTGGCCGAGGGTTATCGGATGCGGCGCGATTATTTGATTCCGGCGCTGGAGGGTGCGGGGTTCAAGTGTTTTCGTCCGCGAGGAGCCTACTACGTGATGACGGATATTTCTTTGTTTGGCTTTGAGGACGATGTATCGTTTACAAAACATCTGGTGAAGGACGTAGGAGTCGCCGCGGTGCCAGGGTCGAGTTTCTATCGAGATCCGAAGGATGGGGCGCGGCAGGTGCGATTTGCGTTCTGTAAGAAATTGGAGACGCTGGATGCGGCAGCGGAGAAATTGAAAAAGCTAGCGGGCTGATGGCCCAGATGGATGATATCGTCCACAGGGCCGTGGAGTATACTTCCAGAAAGTTTTAAAACTTTTCCAGGGGATGATGCAATCATGGCAGCGAATGCGGTAGAGCAGGTAACGGAACAGGTTCCGGTGGACAATTTTCAGGCGCTGGAAGAGAAGATTTATCGCACTATTGAGATGTATAAGGCGGCGCGGCAGGCGCAGGCCACGGCGGAGCGCGATGCGCTGCGGGCACGGCAGCAACTGGAAGAGCGCGAGGAGCAGTTGGTGACGCTGCGGCGCGAAGCGGTGCAGTTGCGTAAAGAGCGGGAGGAGATCCGCTCGCGAGTGGAGAAGATGCTGGAGCAGATCGAGACCATTGCGGAGGCAAGTTAAGGCGGCAACCGGGCAGCGAGGGGTTCACTTATGGCGACAGCGGTTAAAGATTCCACGTTGAAAGATGCGCAGAACGGGAGTGTGCGCGTCGAGATTTTTGACCAGGCGTATAACCTGCGCGGGTCTGACCCGGAATATATTCTGAAGCTGGCGGAGTATGTGGATTCGAAGATGCGCGCGGTGGCGCAGGCGACGAATACGATCGATACGGTGCGACTGGCGGTATTGGCGGCGTTGAATATCGCCGATGAGTACCATCTCTTGAAACGGAGTAAGGACAACGGGTCCACCGATTACCAGAAGCGGGCGCATCTGCTGGCCAGCGCGCTGGATGAAGTGTTGGAAGAAAACCGCAAGGCTGGCTAGCCGTGCGGAGTGCGGCAAGTCTTCTGGTTTTTTGTGTGCTGTTAAGTTGCGGCGCTCTGTCGCAGGAAACAACTCTCCACAGTCAAGCGAATGTCGTGGTCATTCCCGCGCTGGTGAAAAGCGCGAAGGGCGAGGTTGTGTATGGCCTCGAAGCAAACGATTTCATTGTTCAGGACGATGGAGTTGAGCAGGCAGTGCATCTGGATGAGGCGGCGGAAGGATCGCAGGTCTCGGTAGTGGTTGCGATCCAGCGCGGACGGCGCGCAAACTATGAGTTTCCGCGAATTCGTGGGTTGAGTTCGATGCTCGATCCTTTGATTGAGCAAGGCATGGCGAGAGTGGCGATTGTGGAGTTCGACAGCCAGGTGCAGTTGGCGCAGGATTTCACTGGCAACTCCGAGCGTATTGCAGAGACGTTGAAGGAATTGGAGCCGGGCGATGAAGGCGCGACCATCGTCGATGCGGTTTCCTATTCGGTGAAGTTGCTGGAAAGGACTCCGCGGGATCAGAAGCGAGTATTGCTGCTGATCAGCGAGACCCGGGATCACGGCAGCCATCAGAGTAAAGTCGAGGATGTGGTGGCCGAAATCGGCGAGAGCAATACGACCGTATACGCTCTGGCATTTGCGCCGTCGCGATCGAACGTGCTGGATACGATGCGGGGCAATAATATGGCGGAGATGCATCCTTCTCCGGATTTGCTGGCGCCCTTGGTGATGGCTGCCGAAGCGATGAAGAAGAATACTCCCAGGGCTGTGGCTTCGATGACTGGTGGCGAATACGAACTGTTCGCTACCAGAAAGAATTTTGAAGCGCGCATGATCGACTTCACTAATCACCTGCACAACCGATATCTTTTAAGCATTGAGCCCAAGGCTCCGCACGAAGGGCTGCACCAGCTTCGAGTGCGCTTGCGCGACCCCGGTGATAGAACCGTGCTGGCAAGAAGCAGTTATTGGGCGAGAGGGCAATGAACGTGCGGCCGGATGAAGAGCCGTTCGATCTGAACAATCATTCCTGCCTTATTGCAATACGGGATTATTAAGGTGGGATTACTTTGGTTGCAAGTGTTCTGCCAACTATTTAGGGCTTTCCTCTTGCTAAATCCTGGGGAGTTCTCCTAGCATCCAAGGTGAAAGCCGGCCTGCGGGGTTGGTGATGACGGTAACCGATTTTTGAACCAATGCTGAATGAACGGGAGCTCGACTCGAACTAGGATCCGGTGTGCAGCGCTCCGCCATGCGGAGATGCCTAAAGGGTCTCGGCGGGTTCCCAACGTCTATCCGACGGTTCATTCTCGGCCCGTCACACGGCACAGTGGGTCGGCTTGAATTTCTTCTAAAATAGGGCTTGTCCGGCTTCGCCCACGGGAGAAACTTATGACGATCGACGAACGCCTGGATCGATTGACGGAGCGACACGAGGCCTTAACGCAATCTGTCGAGCTTATGTTGCGGGAGAGTCAGGAACACACACGGCAAATAAATGAACACAGCCGGCAGGTCGGCGCGCTGCGGGAGGCCAGCACTGCCCTTCTCCAGATCGTCCAGCTTCATGAAACCCGGATCTCCGGGCTCCATGGCCAGTAATAAGCTCGGCTCCGCACAATCCTGCTAAACTGATCAGGCAAGCAATTCGCGGTTTCCCGCATCTAACTAAACGTGTATCCACAACTCATTCATTTTGGGCGGTTTTTCCTGCCGACGTATGGCTTCCTGGTTTCCCTTGGCGTGCTGCTTGGGCTTTGGATCAGCGTGCGCAACTCCGAGCGGCTGGGCATTGACGGGGAGAAGGCGTGGAACCTGGGCATTCTGGTGGTTTTGTGCGGAATAATCGGGGCCAAGATTCTCTACGTCATTAACGAGTGGGGATATTATTCGGCTCATCCTCGGGAAATTTTCAGCATTACGACTTTGCAGGCTGGCGGAGTTTTTTCCGGAGGGTTGATCGCTGCATTTGCCGCGGCGGCGTGGTATGTGCACAAGTATGACATGCCTCCGCTCGGGACCTGCGACGCGTTTGCGCCGGGGTTGGCGTTGGGACACGCGATTGGACGGGTGGGATGCTTCGCGGCCGGCTGCTGCTACGGAAAGGAAACGCATCATTTCTGGGGAGTGGTGTTCCGCAATCCGCTGGCGAATCAGATTACCGGGACTCCGCTGAATGTTCCCCTGGAGCCGACGCAATTGTTTGAGGCGGCGGTTGAGTTGGCGAACTTCTTCTTCTTGATGTGGCTGCTCAAACGGAGGAAGTTCGATGGGGAGATCTTTGGAGCTTTCCTGTTTATTTACGGAGTGGCGCGGTTCTTCCTGGAGTTCATTAGAGACGATCCGGGCCGGGGATCGGTGTTTGGTGGGGCCATGTCGGGTACGCAGCTGATCGCGATTGGGCTAGTGGCCGCGGGCGGAGTGATCTGGTGGTTACGGCCAGGATCGAAAACCCTGCCAGCGCAGACAGTGGGCGCTGCCCGGTAAATTCACCGCAGCGGACAATATATCTTCGCGGTTCTGTCTTACCTTTTAAGGTACATCCAAGCGCTTAGCACTAAGAGGACGATGGTAACGATCCAAAGTGACGAGTCGCTCATTCCTGTTTTCTTAGACATGTCCGACATTCTACCCTCGAATCATAAATTCGCCACGGGGTAGAGCCGAAAAAGTTACGTATGGCGAAATTGAGCGCCGACCCGGTTCAGAATTCCACTCCTTACCAGACCTAATCGCTTTATGCGGGTCAGTCAGCTTGTAGTATGCTTCGCAGCGAATGGCGGAAGCTTTTCCCATCATGATTTCCACAGAGCCGGAAGACGCGGGGAAGCGTCTCGACCAATTTCTGACGCTGCGGCTGGGGAATGTCAGCCGGGCGCGAATACAGGAATTGATTGCGGAGAGTAAGGTGCTGGTGAACGATGTGGCGCCGAAACCATCGCAGAAACTACGCGGCGGGGAGCGAGTGGTGGTGCTCGGCGAGGCGCGGCGGGCGCCGCTTCGAGCCATGGCGGAGGAAATCCCGCTGGATATTGTGTATGAAGACGATGATCTGGCGGTGATCAATAAGCCTGCGGGGATGATGGTACATGCGGGGGCGGGGGCAACCGAGGATGCACGCAACCGGGGAACGCTGGTCAATGCGCTGCTGCATCATCTGAGAAATTTGTCCGGAGTAGGTGGCGAGTTGCGGCCGGGGATTGTGCATCGTTTGGATAAGGAGACCAGCGGGCTGATCGTCATTGCAAAAAACGACGACGCACACCGCAAGCTGAGCGCACAGTTTGCGGCGCGGGAAGTGAAGAAGAAATATATTGCGCTGGTGCATGGGTGGGTGAAAAAGGACTCGGGAACAATCTCGCTCAGCATCAGCCGCGATCCGGTGCGGCGGACGCGGATGACTACGCGCCTGCAGGCGGGGCGTGCCGCAGTGACGCATTATCGGGTAGCCCGGCGCTTGGACGCTAAGTTTGGAAAGTTTACGCTGCTGGATGTGAAGATCGATACGGGGCGTACGCATCAGATTCGCGTACATATGGCTGCCTTGGGTCATCCCGTGGCAGGAGATACGGTATACGGCGCCCCGAAACAGGCGCGGGGGAAATCGGCAGCGATCTGCCTGGGGCGGAACTTTTTGCATTCAGCGGAATTGGAATTTCGCCATCCGCGAGCCGGAAGGCCCATTGCGCTAAGCAGCGAGTTGCCGGAGGAGTTACGAGAGTTTCTGGCAAGAATCGAAATGATGCCGTAATCTGCGCGGGCAGCATGGATATAATAGTAGCCAAATGAGCAGCATCTTTACCCGGTTCCTCGTTTCAAAGAAATCAATCGCAGCTTGGGCGGTGTTTTTCCTGATGGTGGCAGCTGGGCGGCAGGCTGGCATGGCCCAGGCTGCACCGCAACCATCGCAAACGCCCACGGTACAGCCAGAAACCTCGGTTAGTGCAGCCCACGGAACGCCAGCGGCAGGAACACCAGCCTCCGAGGCATCCGGTTCTGGTTCCAGCGACGAGGACGCGAATATTCCAAAGATTCGCGTGGGCACCAATGAAGTGAACGTGGTCTTTACGGTGACCGACAAGCACGGGAAGCGGGTAACGGATTTAAAGCAGAACGATTTTATGTTTGTGGATGACAACCGGCCGGCGACGGAAATTCGCAGCTTTCACGCGGAGACGAACCTGCCGCTGCAGGTGGGGTTGCTGATCGATGCCAGCAGTTCGGTACGCGACCGGTTTAAGTTCGAGCAGGAATCCGCGATTGAATTTCTGAATCAGACTGTACGCAAACGTTATGACCTGGCCTTTGTGGTGGGATTCGATGCGACGCCAGAGGTAACGCAGGATTTCACCGATGATACGGAGAAGCTGGCGCATGGGGTCCGGGAGTTGCGGCCGGGTGGCGGAACGGCGTTGTACGACGCGCTGTATTATGCGTGCCGGGACAAACTGATGAAGGAAGCGCGGAATGGGCCGACCCGGCGGGCAATTATTTTGCTGAGCGATGGCGACGACAACCAGAGCCACGTTACCCGCGAGGAAGCGATAGAAATGGCGCAGCGCGCGGATGCGATTATCTACACCATCAGTACCAACGTTAGCGGCACCAAGGGAGCGGGCGATAAGGTACTGGAACGAATGGCCGATGCGACGGGCGGCAGGGCATTCTTCCCTTTCCAGATTCGCGACGTGACCAATGCATTTGGCGAAATTCAGGATGAGCTCCGCAGCCAGTACGCGGTTTCTTATAAGCCCGCGGACTTCAAAGCGGATGGGCACTTCCGCACGATTGAGATTGTTGCGAATGACCGGAAGAATTACCGGGTGAGAGCGCGGCGGGGATATTACGCTCCGATCGCGCAATAGAAGTAGAAGAGCAGCGCGTTTCGCCTGCCCGCTCTCGATCGCGATGCTATGGCGCTTAAAAATGCCAGGATATTCTGGAACACCACTTCCGAAAAAGTTAGGGATCAAGCCCGGATTTCGCGTGCGGTTGGCGAATGCTCCGGACGAAGTGCGAGCGGAGTTGGCTCAGGAGTTAAAGCATTGCACGATAGGCGAGGCGCGAGGGCCGCTGGATTTTGTGATGTTGTTTGCTTTGTCTCGCAGCCAGTTAACCAGGGACTTCTCCCTGTTGGCAAAGATCCTGGCTCCGGCTGGAATGTTGTGGGTGAGTTGGCCGAAGAAGAGGTCGGGAGTGGCGACCGATCTGGATGATAATGTGGTGCGGGAAATTGGTTTGAACGCGGGATTGGTGGATGTGAAAGTCTGCGCGGTAACCGAGGTATGGTCGGGATTGAAGTTTGTTATACGAGTGAAAGATCGCGCAACTTAATGGGGAGGGCCTTGGGGGAGGGCCAAATTGTCCTCTCGAGCGAGTGCCGGCAAACGGAGCCGGTTAGCCCCGGCCGGCAACTCTAACACGCTCGAAACCTTATGCGGTCTTGGGTCCCGTAAAAAGATGGGCCACGAAGGAGATCACCGCTAAAAGCAGCAGCAGGTGAATCAGGCCGCTGGCGATGTGGAACATCAGAAAACCGCAGACCCATAAAACCAGCAATAGCAGGGCAATGATCAGAAACGGTCCGAATCGCATCTCGCCTCCCGGTGGTCTTTAGCCAAACTCTTCAAAATTCAAGCTTGATCTAAATCAGATTCAGGCTCTCCGTCTTCCACTCCGTCTTTCGACCGAAACCACTATATTTGTACCTTGACCACGGAAGCGGCAATATCCGCAGAAGGCTGTAAATTCAATACGCGCGACTAGTAGCAGAGGAAGAAAGAAAAGGGGGCAGGATGGTGCGGGTGGGTCTGATTGGGTTTGGAGTGGCTGGGCAGGCATTTCACGCGGCGGTGATCCGCGGGGTTGCGGGCATGGAGCTGGCCTGTGTTTTGGAACGCAAGGGGAACCGGGTCCGGGAAAAATATCCCGAAGTGCGCGTGGCGCGGACGCTGGAGGAATTGCTCGCCGACAAGCGAATCCAGCTCTGCGTGGTGGCCACGCCAAACGATTCGCACTTTGAGTTGGCGCGGGCATGTTTACTGGCCGATCGGGATGTGGTGGTCGACAAGCCATTTGCGCCCACGCTGCGGGAGGCGGAAGAACTGGTGCGACTGGCGGCAGAGCGTGGGCGACTGATTACTGTGTATCAGGACCGGCGATTCGATGGAGATTTTGGCACGGTGCAGAAGATTCTGGCATCGGGCGCGTTAGGAACGGTGGTGGAATATGAGTGCCGCTATGACCGCTTCCGTTTGGAGCCCAAGGCGAATGCGTGGCGGGAGCGGGCGGATCAACCCGCGGCCGGAGTTTTGTTTGATCTGGGACCACACCTAATCGATCAGGCACTGGTTCTGTTTGGAGAGCCGAGCGCGATCACGGCTTCTGCCTTCTGCCAGCGGGAAACTTCGCGGGTGGACGATGCTTTCGATGTTTACCTGGAATACTCGGGGGCGCAGGCTGGGCTGAGAGTGAGTTTGCGGGCGAGAATTGTGGCCTATGCGCCGGGACCCCATTTTCTGATTCACGGGACCAAAGGGTCGTTTGTGAAGTATGGGATGGATCCGCAGGAGGTGCAGCTGCGGGGGGAGAATTGTCCGCAAGGACTGGATTGGGGTACAGACTGGGGGGTTGAAGCGGAGAGTCAGTGGGGTACGCTCAGCCTGGCAGGCGAAGCCAGTGTCAGGATAAGGACTGAACGGGGCGATTATCGTCGCTTTTATGAAAATGTGCGCGACGCGATCGAGAAGAAAACACCGTTGGCGGTCACGCCGGAGCAAGCGCTGCGAACCATGCGGGCCGTGTTGCTGGCGCATAAGAGCAGCCGGGAGCGGCGGACGGTGGACTGGGGCGAACCGTAGGCTAGACCTTATCGCCGCAGGCCGCGGCCGGCCTTTGCCTCACTTCGACGTGGGAGGATTGCGATGGAATCTGGCGATGGGGCGGACGTCAGTCAAGGGGGAGGGTGGGGAAGGACCGGGATAAGTGTCAGCCCAAGCATGGAGAACTGTCAAGGGTGAATGATTTTGCAGGGTGGAGACCCCGACTGAAAAAACCGGTCGGCGCCGCTTTGAAAAGGTGGGTTCCACCAACCTATTAGTGCTGATTGTGAGGGGTGGCGTAGTATCCGGCGCGAGTTTGAATTTTATATCCTTCTTTGGATTTGATCTGTAGTTTGCGGTAGCTGCCGTCGAGCACGGAATTGGTCGAGGTGTAACCGATGCTGTATTGGCTGCGAAGTTCAGCGGCGATCTGGTCGAAGGCTTCTTTCAGCTTGTCGAATTTGTTGCCCACGTTGATTACGCGTCCGCCGGTGGCTTCCGTGAGCTTTTCCATCTCGCTGGCTCCGGAGTAACCCACGCCGAACCCTCCGTAAAAACCGCGATCGGCACAGAGCAGGACGTAGACGATAGCATCGGCTTTCTGCGCGGCTTCGATGGCATCTCTGATCTTCAATTTGCTGCCTTCATCTTCACCGTCAGTGAGCAGGATCATTGCCTTGCGTCCCACTTCTGGGGCAAGCATGTCGTGAGCGGAAAGATAAACGGCGTCGTATAAGACAGTACCCGGCGTATTGTGTGTGGGTACTGGTCCCTGCCCCAAGCCGGGAATGCCGCTACCTCCACTGACGACGCCGCTTTGGATCTTTACTTTATTTAAAGCGGCCTGCAAGCGGTGAACGTCGCGGGTGTAATCCTGAACCAATTCCGATTCCACGTTGAAGTCGATTACGAAGGCTTCGTCCTTGTCGGTGAGAATTTGGCGAAGGAATGCGCCGCCGACTTCTTTTTCCATATCGAGAACCCGCAGCTGACTGCCGGACGAGTCGATGAGGATACCAAGGGTTAGCGGTAGGTTGGACTCAGCGGTGAAGTATTTTATGGTCTGGGGTTTGCCATCTTCGAAAACCTCAAAATCCTCTTTCTTCTGATTTGGAATGAGGGCGCCATGCTTATCCTTGACGTTGAAGAACACTCCCACCACGTTTACGTTTACTTTGAGGGTCTCGTCCGATTTCTCAGTCGACTGGTCGGTAGGCGACTGTTGCGAATCCGCTGGGTTTGAGGGAGTGGCGTCCTGGGCAAAAGCTGACCGGCTTATCCCTACGGAGGCAGCAAACAGAAACAACAAAGCTGCAGCAGTTGGCAACAATCGTTGGTAAGCGGATGATTTACGCATGGAGGATTCCCTCTTGGGCTTTTTTGTTAGTCTATTCCTGAACGTTAGATGCACCAAATGGAAGCGCTCAGGCATCCCGAGCTGGTGAACTGGAATATTATTAGTTTAACGTGGGCATAATTGGCTCGAGCTGACGGCAGGCTTGAACTCCTGGTTGCGGATGAGTTTCCCAGTACGACGCTTTTTAGTCAAAGGACGGAAGGTGCGCATTGAGGATGAGGATCAAAGAAGCGGCAACTAGCGGAAACTATCGGGCCGGAGCGGGTTGGCTGGCGACTGCAATTTTAATCTTGGCTGGCACTTTTATAGGTGCGCCACTTGCCGGAGGTCCTGCGCGTGCGGCGCAGGCAGCGGGCGTTTCGCAGCCGAGTGGGCAGAGCCAGACAGGGGCTGCACCCGCAGAGAGTCAGGGTCAGAGGTCCGATATTCCGGATGCGCCGACGGTGCAGCCTTCTGCGGCTCCGCCCGAGCCACCGCCAATCCCGAAGCCGGAAGAAAAAAAGCCTGCGGCCGTGGATAGAAATCCATGGACGAACCAGCCCAACCAGCCTAGCCCACCAACTCAACCGGCTGCGGGAGAGAACGCTCCGGGCGATGAGACCTCAGCGCCGCCTCCTATGCCCCCGGTAAAGACGGTGCCGCCGGGAACTTCGACCAAGCAGAACGGGCAGGAACAGCTTTACACTTTGGTGGTTCATAGCAATTTTGTGCAGCTTCCCGTCACCGTGACTGACCATCAGGGTCGCATGGTGGAGGGGCTCTTGCCCGACGATTTCACGGTGCTGGAAAACGGGGTCAAGCAGACATTGAGCTTTTTTACCAGCGATCCGTTCGCCCTATCAGTGGCGATTGTGCTTGACCTTGGAATGTCCGATTCGACCGTGCAGAAGGTTAACCAGACGTTTTCAGCCCTGGTGGGAGCGTTCGCTCCCTATGATGAAGTAGCGCTTTATACCTATAGCAGTACGGTGAGCCAGGTGAGCGACTTCACGGCGCCTACGCAACACCTCACCGCGGTCTTCAACCAGATTAAGACGGTGCGGGGGAGCAACAACGGACCAGCCATATTGAGTGGACCCATGGCGAACGGCCCGATCATCAACGGCGTGCCGGTGGGCAGCCCGACACAGCCGGTTTACACGCCTCCCAAGCAATCGCGCGTTCTGAATGACGCGATTCTGCAGGCTGCACTCGATTTGAGCAAACGGGGACGGGAGCGGCGCAAAGTTATTTTTGTGATTGGCGATGGGCGTGAAGCCGGCAGCCAGGCAAGTTACCGCGACGTACTGAAAATACTGCTTTCCAAGGAAATCCAGGTGAAAGCCGTGGCGGTAGGTAGCTCATCGCTGCCGGTTTATGACAAGCTGGAAAAGTTCCATTTGCCAACTCAGGGGTATGACAACATCCTGCCGAAGTACGCCGCGGCGACGGGTGGCGCGCCGGTTTATGCCGAGCTTACGACGAATGCGATTGCGGACATGTATTCCAAGGCCATGAGCGATGCCCGCAACCAGTACACGCTGGGGTATACGCCCGCACGTCCCAAGATTCCGACTTCCGCCGCTTACCACAGCATAGAAGTGCGGGTAAACAAGCCGGGGCTGAAGATTTATGCCAAAGATGGATATTACCCGGTGCCCACGGCGCGGTAGAAGCCATCGTTGATGATGATTTCTGGGATAACGATCAGAAAGCTGTCGCGAGCAGAATCCGGCCTTTAGCCGAGCGAGAACCGCCTCAGCTACCAGCAGAATTTAGCTTTTTTTTCCACTTTGGGGCCGCGCGGCCGGGCGGGAGTAACCTGAGTAACTGCCTCGAAGCCCTCACGTGTGATATAAAAGCCCGAAGCCCCGAACAGGGATATTTGGCGTCCGGATGCGTGTGCGTCCGGCGTTTTCTGAGGAAAGCCTTGAGTTTCATCAACTTCGCAGCCCGCGAGATCAATTGCAAAATCGTGTATTACGGCGCCGGGTTAGGCGGAAAGACCACGAACCTGCAGGTGATCTACCAGAAAACCGCGGAACAGCAGAAGGGCAAGATGATCTCCCTCGCCACCGAAACCGAGCGCACTCTGTTCTTCGATTTTTTGCCGCTCGATTTGGGATCGGTGCGCGGCTTTAAGACCAGAATCCATCTTTACACCGTGCCGGGGCAGGTATTCTACGACGCCAGCCGCAAGCTGATTTTGCGCGGAGTGGACGGCATCGTCTTCGTAGCCGATTCGCAGGAACAACGCATGGATGCCAATGTGGAGGCGCTCGACAACCTGATGTCGAACCTGAAAGAGCACGGATACGATTTCAACAAGATTCCCTACGTGCTCCAGTTGAACAAGCGCGACCTGCCGAATATTCTGCCCGTGGATTTGCTTACCACCGAACTTCGGCGGAAGAATGAGCCGGTGGTCGAAGCCGTAGCGTTCCAGGGCACGGGAGTGTTTGAGACGCTGAAGGAAATCGCCAAGCAGGTGTTGACCGAGTTGAAGGCCAGCGGCTAGCTTTCTGAGTTCAAACTAGCCGCCTACCGTTTCTGAGCGATCTCTCCGAACATATCCTCGTGTACTCATTCTAGAAGTCCAACCTCAGCGCCACCTGTCCCGTCCGGTTCCCGGCGTTCTCCGCGGTTTGCGGAGCACTGAGAACGCCGAAAGTAGCCGGCACGTCGATCTGGGTGGCGGGAGGGGCAAAATTGGTGCGGTTGAGCACGTTAGTAAATGTGGACTCGAAGCGAGCTTTCAGTGCTTCCGTAACGCGGAAGGTTTTGGCGAGGCCGAAACTGACGGCGGCCGTGCCGGGCCCTTGCAGGATGCCGACTCC
Source organism: uncultured Acidobacteriaceae bacterium (assembly GCA_963833875.1). Lineage (GTDB taxonomy): Bacteria > Acidobacteriota > Terriglobia > Terriglobales > Acidobacteriaceae > Sulfotelmatobacter. Next base: position 1,668,608 of record CAWHZM010000004.1, on the reverse strand, counting down.
GGCATTGCCGAAGCGGCCGGCGCCTGCAGGAGTAGGGGCGAATGCATTCGGACTGAAGTACCGCGCTCGTGACTGCCCCTGGTAATAATTCGTTGAGACCTGATCGGGACGGAGAAAAGCACCGCGATTCACCACGTCCGTGTTGGACTGATCATAAGCCCCGCTGATGCTCGGTGTAAGCCACGGGCCAGTTTCGAGCAGGGTCACGGTCGTCATCTCCCAACCGCCCAGCACCGCGTTCATCCAGCCACCTGTGTTCATAAAAGTGCGACCCTGGCCTATCGGCAATTGGTAAAGGCCGGTAAGGAGGAAGCGGTTCCTCCGCGCGCCTTCCACGTTCCCGTAATCGCTACGAATATCGAACCGGTTGGCAATGGGGATGCCGTAATTAACTTCACCGGCGAATGCCGTCGGCGTATCGCCCTGATTGTCCGCGAGATTCCTGGCGAGAGTGTAGTTAGCGTCGAAATAAAGGCCGTGCGCCACCTTGTGATTCTCGCCAACTTCCAGCGCATTGTAATTGGCTTCACCGGCATTGATGGTGCTATAGAGTTCGAACCAATTGTGATAGGGCGCGCGCGGATCGACGTATTGACTCGCCGCAGTTGTCTGATACGGCGTGGTGCTGGCGGGAATCTGGTTAAGATCCTCGGTGATGTTCAGGCGGGAGCTGTGCATGCCCACGTAGCTGACGCGCAGGCTGTCGTTGTTGGTGAGTTGGCGTTCGACGGTCAGGTTCCACTGGTTGGCTTGGGGATCGCGATAATTCGGATCGACGCCCTGATCGAGGCCTCCGCCACCGTACTGCACTCCGACCGTGGGTGGGGCGGTGCTGGGAAACCGAATAAGAGGCGCGGACTCGGTCCCGCTGTTGGTGTAAGTATGCAGCGCGGAGGTCGGATTCCCGCTGTTGTTGAAGGACAGCGGACCAAGGTTGGTTACGGTAAAAATCCCGAAGCCGGCGCGGATAACGGTCGTCGTATCATTGAACGGACGGTAGGCGAGAGATACCCGCGGTTGAAAGTCGCGTTTGTAAATGTTACGCAGCGATTGCGGCAAATGATCCTGGCTGGCGGTGATGTAGTTGCTGCAAGGCAAGGCGGTGAAGCCGAGATCGCAGGCGTTGAAGGACTGCTGAAAACCCAGGTTCGAGGCTTCCAGGTTCTCCTTCACCAGATAGGCCGCAAGATTGTCCGGCACCACGATGGAGTTATTTCTCGGGTCAAAGTTCGCCAGATTGCCGCCGTCCTCGGTGAAGCCCGGAAGGATCTGCCAGCGCAAACCGTAGTTCAGCGTTAGTCGGCTATTGATCTGGTATTCGTCCTGGCCGAACACACTGTACTCCCAAGCCGTTCCGGCAACGTCAGGACTGGACACCGCAAAGAAAATGGTGGTCGGCTCTCCCTCGAGGAAATCGCCGAAGGCATTGCCGGTGAATGTGGGCTGAAAAGTGAACTGCCCAAAATCGTCGGAAGGCAGAAAAGTTTCGATATCGGCATAGCGTACCCTGCGTGCGTCAATGCCCGTCTTAAAGGTGTGCTTGCCTCGCGTCCAGATCAGATTGTCAGTGAATTGCATGGTCTTCGATTGCGTCACGCCGGTCTTATCGCGGCCGATGGGAGTGAAGCCGGTTCCGGCACTGAAATTGAAGGTTGGAAAAGCGTGCGTGGTTGGGTGCTGGCTGATGTTTACTCCTGTCAGATCAAGCTTCGCAAGAGCATCGGCGCCTTCGATGGGAAATCCGACACTCGTGATTACATTCGTAAAACCGAAGCGAAACTCGTTCAGCAGACGCGGAGTAAGCACCCAGGTGTGCGAGACCAGCAGGCTGCGATTGTGCACGCTATCGGAGTCATCCGGTAACAGGGGATTGGCATAGTCTTCCGTGATATTTTTTCGGCTGAAGCGTGCGTAAACCGATTGCTTGGTGTTGAGGGTGTGGTCGATGCGGAGGTCAACTCCCTCCGTGCGCGCGGGCGTGGCCTGGAAATTCTCGTAGTTATAATTTGCCTGGCCAGTGACGTTCGGAAGCGGATAGTAGCTTAGTAGCGCCGTGGCAGTTGGATTGATGCTTGCGGCCTGAATCACCGGGCCGCCAAGCGCAGTCAGAACGCCATTACGCTCCGCTTGCGTGGGAACCAGGAACTGTTGCGCCACCGCGGTGGAGCGCCGGTTGCCTTCATAATCGAAGAAGAAGAATGTCTTGTCTTTCCCGTTGAAGAGGTGAGGGATGGTCAACGGGCCGCCGAGCGAACCGCCGAAAGTATTGAAATGCTTTGGCGCCTTCCCGTTAAAGCCATAGGGATCGGCATCGAGTGCATCGTTTTGCAAATATTCGAATAGGCTGCCGTGAAGCTGGCTGGTGCCGCTCTTGGTGGTGAATGTAACGTCGCCGACCTGAGAGAATTCCGCGCTGTTGTTGAAAGATGTAACTCTCATCGCGGAGATGCCCTCCTCGGATGGATACGCGTCCTGGAGTGCGCCGTTCTGGCGCACATTGGCAGTTGAGATGCCGTCAACGGAAAAGTTCACCATGGCCGAACTGGCCCCGCCCAGAGCGATATTTCCGGAGCTATCCTGTTGCACGTTCGGCGAAAGCGATAGCGCTGCCAGGGGACTGGTGGTGGTAGCCCGATTGTTGAGCGGGAGTTGAGTAAGCTGTTGGTTGTCTTTGGAGTCGCTGATCTCTGCGTTCTCCGTATTAATCACAGCGACGGTATCGGAAACATCCACACTCTGCGATTGACTCTTGACCCCGAGAGTGACGTCAATTCTCAGCGTCTGCCGCGTGGTCAATTCCGCGGATGGAACCTGGAACTCGGCAAAACCCGGAGCATCGGCAGAAAGCGAATAATTACCTGGCTTGAGGTTCACAAATTCAAAAGATCCATTCTGGTCGGACGTGACGGAGCGAAGGCTGTTATCTTCCAAACTCCGCAGCTTGACTGACGCATCGGGCACGACAGCTTGCGTCGTGTCATGCACAACGCCTACAACACTGCCAAACGTAGACTGAGCCTGCAGCGAAATGTCAGCCCCGCAGAAGCAGAGGACAACAATCGCCGCTGCGTTGATTGCGTGCCTCCTGGTTACATGCATCGTGGCCTGTCGCGGCTTTATCTTCACACTTCGTGAGCTGGTTTCCCTCGAACGGCTGGTTGCATTGGTCATCGCATGCCCCTCCCAGGCGACACCGAAATCAATTCTTCAGATTTTTGTTTTGGAGTTCACGCCCGTTGAACCGAAACTAGCAGGGAGGGCATAAGGAAGGTGAGGGCAAGCGATAAAGGAGCCGTAAAGTTAGGCCCGAAAGTAACGATAGGCAGAATCGAAAATGGCGATACTACATGATCGAGTCGTAGCCGCGAGATTCGCCTGCGCCAGAGAACGCGCGAGTAGTGACATCCAGGGTCGCTTCGGTTTCAATAGGGTCTTTTAACTTTTTAGAAAAAGAAAATGACGTCGGCGGCCGCGGTGAGTTGGCTCTTCTTCGTCCCGTTTTGATAGGCCGGAGCATCGTAGGAATGCTCGAATCTCAATTCCGGCCGAAGCAAAACCGTGGTTCCAACCCAGTGTCCCCAACCGAATAAGTGCTCGGTGTAGCGCGTCTTGGTTCCGGTGCGCTGCCCTGCGATATCGTCGAAATATTCGTTTCGAATGGTGATGTAGTCATGTGGGCCGAATTGCCGCTCCACATAATTCACAATTGCCCACTCCGGGGCATAGCAGGTAAAAGCCGCAGGATTGCTGCAGAACGCTCCATTGCTTCCGGTCTCGGGCTGAATGGGGTCCACCGGTGGCAGGTTCGAACCCGGAGATGGACTGTATGTCACATTCGGCACCTGCTTCATCCACTGGTACCAGCTCTCGGTATCCGTGTGCCAGTTCTTGTCGATCGCGTGATACCACGTCAGGTAGTAGGCCTGTAGGTTGTTATAGCCGTACTGGCCGCTATCCTTGCCCAGATTTGTCTCGTTGTCGCAAAGGTAGAGGGTGTCCTTACTGGTGTGCCAGGAATATTGCACGCACCAATTGAGCGTAAGGCGCGAGTCGGTCAGGTTCCACGGGGCAGTTTCGCAGCCTGGAGACAGGCCGACTTGGGTCGTCCAGCGAGAATTGATTCTTGTGGTCGCGGTGATGCCGGTCTGGGTGTAGCAGTCGAAGGTGTAAAGCAGGGAATGGCTGTAGGTATAGTTGTTGGGCGCGAGTTGGGCTTCAATGTCGGGAAGAGAAATGTAACGTCCTACGCGCACATCCGTGCCCTGACCGACCTGCGGAAAATACAGATCCAAATACATCATGACCGGATCGAAGCCATACTCTTTTCCCGGTGGATGCCCAAGCAATTGTTGGCTGAAATAACCCTTGGCGGTGGTGAACCGGTAGTCGAGTCCCCACAGGCCGGATAGCCGGAATCCCCAATCAAAGTGTGCAGTTTGAACCGTGTCTGGCTGGCGCTCGATGTAGAGCACCTCCTGATCGGGTTCAATCGCGTTCGGAACTTCGTCGTAGGCGGTGGGAAAATTGTCATACTTCCCTGCCGAGGGATTCACTCCGCCTTTCGACGTACTGAAATTTGCTCCGACGTTCAGCCAGCCGTAAATCTGAATTTTGCTCTTTTTCCAGAAATCTCCATGTGGCCCCTCCCAGAGCGCCGTCATCAAAGGGCCGGCCTGGGTCCAGGGTTGGCCAATGGAAACGGTGCCCCCAATCGGCCATGTGGAGAACGGAAATGGCGGACCACTTACGGGAGCGGGATCTCCACGAAAAGCAGGAGAGGGTGCCGGCGAAGGAGTTGACGCAGGTGCCGCAGTAGCCTTCCAGTCGTCGGCGTACGCTGTGAACAACCGACGGAAGAAGCTGGATTCATTCGTCCCAATGTTTAGCCCTGAGGAACCCGGTGCTGCCGTAGCAGGCTCCTGCTGCCTCGGTGTATCCCACGCGTCTTTACTGTTACCATCGGCAGAGGCAATCGTCGATTTTGCGTGCTTCGTCTTCTGGAACGGCGAGGGGCTTACGGTATCGTTAGGAACTTCCTGCGAAATTACTTGTCCGTATGCTGGATACTTGAACTCAACCATCGACTGAGTCGAACACGTTAGTGCGAGAGCAAATAAAGCCCTACCGATGCTCAAGTGGGTTGTACCTTTCGACTGCCTCAGAAAGTTTTTACGGAGAAAGAAAGCGTAGCTGGCGCAGTGTAAAGAAGCCGTAAGGTCTTCAAGAGAAATTCTTATCGGTCCGATAGATTTTATTGTTTAAGAGATTCTTCTCTTCATTATTAGCAGTTGACTCGTGGCCTCGAATCTCGCTTGCACCTGGCGTTGGCGCGCGGCCACTCAAAAATGCCAGATCACACCGCCGCCGACCAAATAATTGTGCTGGCGAGTCTTGCCGGTATCGGCCAGCGGCAGGTTGGGAGTGCCGGACCAGAAATCTCGAACCTCGCCGCGCAAACAGAGGCGTCTAACGCGACCTGTTTTCCGCAGAGCTACATCCAAGCCGAAGCCGCCCTGGAGGACAGCCGAAGTGGAAGAACCTCCGGGGTTCGCGCCGTAATAAATGAGATTCTTATTCTCAGTCAAGTGGGCGAACCCGCCACCGAGGCTTACCCACGGAGAAACCCGAGTTGCCGAAAAGACGTTGAGCCGGGCGGAAGGGGTGAAGAAGATCTGCTGGTAACCGGTGGGAACGACATTGCCGCCGGAGCCGAGATCCTCGTCCACATTGAAGACAGCCGGGAGTTCAAGCGATAAAGAAAGAATCTGTCCAGTTCGCAGAATGCGCGCGTAGCCTACTTCGAAGGTAAGGCCCTTGCCGGAGCGAACAAAAGGGTTTATCGCGGGAGCGTCCGGCCCGTGGATGCCCTGATCGCTGATGAATATTCGGCCGATGCTTCCGGTAATTTCGTTTTTCTGACCCTGAGCAAAAGCAGAGCCCGCCAGGCAGCACACGCTCAACAAGAGAACCGCGAGTGCAGTTTTCCAGGGCCAGTCCCCTCTGGGCTGCGGAATTGCTGTTCTTGTGCGGATGATTTTCAGCCTAGCATGAAGCGGAGCGGTTTTCCTTGTTTAAGCTGCTGGCTTCCTTGGTGCCTCAGGTCACAGGCGTGGGGGGTAGTGCGATCGACCGGGGCAAAGGTCCGAGATGCTAAAATAGGGAGATTCCATGCCCTCGAAAAACACTTCTGGTGCTCCTGCTTCCACGAAAAATGCTGTGACGGTCGCGGGCGAAACGCAGCGGCCGAGGGTGGGATTCGTGAGTCTGGGATGCCCCAAGAATCTTGTGGACAGCGAAGTGATGATGGGTCTGCTGGCGCGAGGCGGCGCCGAACTTTCGACGCGCGCGGAAGATGCCGATGTCATCGTGGTAAATACCTGTTCGTTCATTGAGAGCGCGCAGCAGGAATCGGTAGACACGATTCTGGAGATGGCAGCGCATAAGACTTCGGGGCGCGCCAAGAAGCTGATTGTCGCGGGCTGCCTGGTCGAGCGTTATCGGGATGAAATCCAGAAGCGAATTCCCGAAGTCGATGCAGTGGTTGGCACGGGAGAGCTAGAGAAAATCCTGGCCGCCGCCGGGTTGGCTCCTGCACCGGCGAAGAATGATTCGCCGTTTGTGGTGCTTTCGTCCCGCCCGGAGGGCGATGCGCGGATGGCGCAGGGAAGATTTTCGCGCGAGACTTGGGACGGCGCCGTGGCGGACCTTCCCAATTATCTCTACGACGACGAAACGCCGCGGATTTTGTCCACTCCGAAGTCGACGGCCTACATTAAAATCGCGGAGGGATGCGACCATCCCTGCACGTTCTGTATTATTCCCAGCTTGCGGGGGCAATTCCGCTCGCGAAGGTTCGAATCCGTGGTGGCCGAAGCGGAACGACTGGCGCAAGCAGGAGTGCGTGAAATTACTCTGATTGGGCAGGATACGACCTGCTATGGCGAAGATTTCGGGCTGAAGGATGGGCTGGCGCAGTTGCTCAGGAAGCTGGTCCAGATCGACGATCTGCGCTGGATTCGCTTTCTTTATGCTTATCCGAATAAGATTACGGGCAAACTTCTGGAAACGATCGCAACTGAAGAGAAGATCTGCTCGTACATGGATGTACCATTGCAGCATGCTTCGGCGAGCGTTCTGAAGCGCATGAAGCGCGGCGGGGGCGCGGACGTGTTTTTGCACTCCATCGAGAAGATGCGGCGCGTGATTCCCGACCTTACGCTGCGGACTTCCTTCATTGTGGGCTTTCCGGGCGAAACGGAAAGTGAATTTGAGGAACTTTGTGATTTTGTGCGCACGGCTCAATTCGACTGGATGGGGGCTTTTTCGTACTCAGATCAGGAAGGCGCGGACGCTTACGGTTTGGATGAAAAACTTTCGCCGAGCGAGATTGAGCGCCGTCGAAAACACCTGATGGGGATCCAGCGCCAGATCAGCAAGAAGAAAAAGAAATCTCTGGTCGGCCGCGAGTTCGATCTGCTGCTGCAAGGAACCTCGGAAGAGACCGAACTGCTTTTGGAAGGCCGCACGGCGATGCATGCGCCCGAGATCGATGGCAAAGTTTTTGTAAACGATTTCCCCGCAGAATTGACTCCTCAAACGGGAGAGTTTTACCGCTGCCGGATCACCGAAGCGCACGATTACGATCTGGTAGCAACCATTCTTTCCAGTTCTTAGATTTCCTCTCATGCCACGCAAGCGCGCTTTACGACTTCGGTGTCCGATCTGCAAGAAAGCGGTCAAGAGCGAGGACGCCGAATTTCCTTTCTGCAGCAACCGCTGCCGAACTATCGATTTGGGCAAGTGGGCAAGCGGCGCGTATGTGATCGCATCACCCGTTACTGACGCCGATGAGATGCTTCCCGACAATCCTCCAGAAGACCCGGATGAACGGTCGTGAAGCAGATACAAGCATCGAGCAGTACCGGGGCCTCTGTCGCTGAAACTGGCGTGCGGCGAACTCCTCTGTGGGCTGAACTCACGGCGACATTCTTCGGCATTGGCCGGCTTCGCCCGGGGCCGGGGACCTGGGGTTCGCTGGCAACAACGATTTTATGGGCAGTGCTGGCCTTTGCATTGCCTTCAGGAGCGCGGGTTCCGGTTGCCATCGCGCTGGCTCTGGCCGTCACTTTGATCGGCATCCCGGCGGCTACGCTAGTGGCGCGCGGCTCGGGAGCAAAAGATCCGCAGTTTGTAGTGATCGACGAAGTAGCTGGGCAGTTGATTGCGCTGATCGGAGCGCCCCTCGGATGGAAATCTTTTCTGGCGGGCTTTATACTTTTCCGTATCTTCGACATCCTCAAACCTCCGCCCGTACGACAACTTGAGGCGTTGCCTGAAGGAAGCGGCATTGTTCTCGATGATGTGGCCGCGGGATTGTATGCGCTGATTGTTATGCATCTCTTTCTGCACTTTGGTCTTCTAAGGTAGCGGGTGTTTTCCTCATGGGATTTTCCGATCGCATTCTCGGCAAGAGCAACGTGAACGGTGGACCGCATATCGAGTCCGTATCTCCGACGTTGGCGTTGGCGGGGGGCGAGATTCGCATCACTGGTTCAGGTCTGCGGCCGAAGCAGTTTCAGCGTCCACGAGTGCAGTTCGGCGATACTGACGGCAGCCTGGTGATCAGCTCCGACTCTTTCTTGGTCGCCCGCGTGCCTGAGGGAGCAACGTCCGGCCCGGTGGTGGTTTCGACCGACGGCCACACCAGCAACGCAGAGGCGGTTAAGGTTGCGGTCCCGATTGCCGAAAATCTGCATCCCGTAACGAGTCCAGGAATTGATCCGCAAGGCAATATCTATGTGACGTTTTCCGGGTCGCGCGGACAAAAGGTCCCGGTTGCGATCTTCAAGGTCGATACCAATTACACGGTGAAGCCGTTCGTCGCCGAGATGATGAACGCGACCGCCATCGCCTTCGACCGCCAGGGCCAGATGTACGTTTCTTCGCGGCACGATGGCGCGGTCTATCGGGTTGCGCCGAACGGAACCATGACGACTTACGCGCAAGGCATGGGAATCGCCACGGGGATTGCTTTCGATCGTAACCAAAATCTCTATGTGGGCGACCGGAGTGGCACGATTTTTAAGATTGGGCGCGACCAGCAGGTGTTTGTATTTGCCACGCTGGAGCCCAGCGTGTCGGCCTACCATCTGGCCTTCGGTGTACAGGGTGACTTGTTCGTGACCGGACCTTCAACCTCGAGCTTTGACTCAGTGTATAGAATCGACCCGCAGGGCACGGTGCATGCGTTTTACCGTGGGCTGGGGCGGCCGCAGGGCTTGGCTTTCGATGCGGCGGGAAATCTTTACGTGGCCGCATCGCTTTCCGGCAAGCGTGGCATTGTGAAGATCACACCTCAGGGTAAGGCGGGTTTGGAAGTTGCTGGAAATGGCTTAGTGGGCCTGGCTTTTGCACCGGGAAAAAGCGTGATCCTGGCTACCACGGACGCGCTGCATCACCTCTCGTGGAATATTCCGGGGCTGCCACTGATCGCCGAATAGTTGCCGGAAGATTTGCGATTCTCCGCATGATTCTGTGGCGTTAACCGCACCTGCCGCATTTTTCATTTACACTCTAGCCGTGAATGCCGAGATCATCGCGGTGGGATCTGAACTGCTCACGCCCTTCCGCATGGATACGAACTCGCTGTTTCTTACCGAAGAGATCAACAAACTGGGAGTCGAAGTCATTTTTAAGAGCGTGGTCGGAGATGATCTCAGCCGATTGGTCGCGGCCGCGCAGCATGCATTATTTCGTTCCGACGTGATTCTATTCAGCGGAGGCCTGGGGCCCACGGAAGACGATCTCACGCGCGAGGCCGTCGCCGAAGCCTTGGGCGTGCCTTTGCGGCGCGACGAAGAAGTGCTCGCCGGGATCGAGCAGCGCTTCGCTGCTCGAGGATGGAAAATGTCCCCCAATAATGCGAAGCAAGCTTATGTGCTGGAGGGAGCCACGGTGCTTCCGAATTGCAACGGCACCGCGCCGGGGCAGTGGCTTAGCGGCAAATTCGATGGGCGAGAGCGGATTGTGATTCTGCTTCCGGGGCCTCCGCACGAACTCAAGGCGTTGTTTGAAGATCAGTGCCGGGAGCGCTTGCGCGCGAAGTTGCCTCCGGCATTCCTGGCGACCCGGGTGTTGAAAGTCGCCATGCTCGGAGAATCTCAGGTGGATGCGCGCGTGGCGCCGATCTACAAGCGATACACCGACGTGCAGACGACTATTTTAGCGGGGGCGGGGCAGATTCAGCTGCATTTCAAATCGCGCGCGGAGACGCTGCAGGCGGCGCAATCCCGCGTGGACGAGGCCGCCGACGCGGTCGAAGAAGAGCTTGACGATGCCGTGTATTCCCGGGATGGACAATCGCTCGAGCAAATCGTGGGCTACTGGTTGCAAATGCGCAATGCCACGCTGGCGGTCGCGGAATCATGCACCGGCGGACTGCTGGGGGAACGGATCACGTCAGTGGGAGGCAGTTCGCGATACTTCGCCGGCGGCGCAATTGTTTACGCCAACGCAGTAAAGACCGAACTGGCGGGAGTCCCCGCAGAGATGATTGAACGCCATGGGGCGGTAAGCCGTGAAGTAGCGGCGGCGCTGGCAGAAGGGATTCGCTATCGTTGCGAATCGACTTTGGGAGTGGGCATTACCGGAGTGGCCGGACCGGGCGGCGGAACTCCGGAGAAACCAGTGGGCTTGGTTTTTCACGCATTGGCCAGCGACAGCGGAACCGAAGTGATTGAACGGAATTTTCCCGGAGACCGCAAACGGATTCGCTGGTTCGCAACCACGCTGGCGCTCGATATGATACGCAGAAAATTGATGTGACAAAAAGCTCCCAGCCGTTAGCTCTTAGCTTTTAGCTTGAACCTGAGTCACCGAGCCGTCGCGCAGCGCGGAATTCTCTTCGGGTAAAGCTTGAGCTAAAGGCTGAGAGGTAACGGCTCGATGCTTCCTATGCGCCTTTTTGTTGCGCTCGATATCGACGAGAGCATTCGGGACCGGATCGTTCGGTTTATGGGTGAAGTGCGCGAGTTTGCGCCCGAGGCACGCTGGGCGCGGGCGGAATCGCTGCATGTAACGTTAAAGTTCATTGGAGAAAGGACTGAAACTGATTGCGCGCGAATTCAGCAAGCTCTGGAAAACGTTCAGGCTGCGGCGCTTGAATTGAAAGTTCGAGGGTATGGGTTTTTCCCGGCGGCGCGAGCGCCGCGTGTCTTTTGGATTGGAATTGAAGCGAGTGCAAGCCTGATTTCTCTGGCGGCGGCAGTTGATACGACATTGGAAACGCTCGATATTCCGAAAGAAGAGCACAAATACAATCCGCACTTAACCTTGGCGCGGAGTTCGGGCGGCTCAGGGTCTCCGCGGAGACAGAAAGGTGACGGGCTAAATTCGCACTTCCGGCGTTTGCAGGAAAAATTAGAGGGTTTGCCCACTCCGGAGTTCGGCACGATGACGGCCCGCGACTTTTTTCTGTACAAGAGTCAGTTGTCGCCGAGCGGGTCCATGTACACGAAGCTCGCGGCATTCGGGTTGCGACACCCTTGACCGTAATCATGTCTCCTTTGCCCATCATCGCCGCCGAGAGTTACCTGTTGGGATCGATTCCGTTCGGATATCTTCTTGTCCTCATCTTTCGCGGTGAGGACGTTCGCAAGAGCGGCAGCGGCAATATCGGCGCGACAAATGTTTCTCGCAAGTCGCCGATGCTCGGTGCGTTAACTTTGATTCTCGATGCTCTGAAGGGAGCATTGGCAGTTGTGGTTGCCAGGAAGTTGGTTTACCACATTGGATTATCTACATATTACGACCAGCTCGCAGTGGCTTCTCTGTTCGCCGTTGTGGGACACGTTTTCCCTGTCTGGCTGAGATTTCACGGAGGGAAGGGTGTTGCCACGGGACTGGGGTCGTTTCTTCTAATCGCCCCAAAAGCCACGTTCGTTGCGGCCGGCATCTTTTTTCTAATCGTGATTGTCTCTAGATATGTTTCTCTAGCATCGATTATTGCGGTCGCGTGCTTTCCCCTGTTGGCCTACGCACTCTACACTAACGAACGTGCACCGACCGTCCTGAGCCTGATGGCGACAACTTCCCTTCTTATCATCGCCAAGCACCATGAAAATATTCGCCGCTTGCTTTTCGGTACTGAGAACCGATTGGGGTCCAAAGCAGCGTGAGCGAGATTGCCATTATCGGGGCGGGTGCGTGGGGCACGGCGCTCTCTATTGTTCTGGCGCGCAAAGAGGTTCACAGGATTCGACTCTGGGCTCATGAGGAAGAAATCTGCAGAACAATTGCGAGGGATCGTGTTAACCAGCGGTTTCTTCCCGGCCAGCACATTCCGGCCTGCGTGATTCCCTGCCATAACTTAGCGGAGGCGATGGCCGGAGCAGCGATCGTGGTGAGTGCAGTACCCTCGCAACATTGTCGCGGCTTGTTTGAGCAAATTCGGCCGCATCTGGCGCCAGGAGCCATGATCGTAAGCGCCACGAAGGGATTGGAAGAGAACACCCTGCTGCGCATGAGCGAGGTGATCCAGAAGGTAGCTAATGAAAAGAGCCGGCCGGAGTTTCGGATCGGCGCCCTCAGCGGGCCATCATTTGCGCTCGAGGTAGCGCGTGGTGAACCCACCGCGGTTGCAATCGCTTCAACGGACAAAGAGTTGGCGGCTACGGTGCAGCGGGAGTTCAGCAGTTCCACTTTCCGCGTTTATACCAACGAAGATTTAATTGGAGTGGAACTGGGTGGCGCGTTGAAGAATACGATCGCGATCGCCGCCGGCATCTGCGCGGGCTTGAACCTGGGACATAACTCGGTCGCGGCCCTCATTACGCGTGGACTGGCGGAGATGACTCGACTGGTGGTGGCTTGTGGCGGCAAAACAGAGACCATGGCCGGCCTGGCAGGCCTTGGAGATTTGGTGCTTACCTGCACCGGCGGCCTCTCGCGGAATCGCAGTGTGGGGGTTGAGCTGGGGCGAGGACGCCCACTCCCCGAAATACTTGCAGGCATGCACGGCGTGGTTGCGGAAGGGGTTTTCACGACTGGCGCGGCGGTTGCGTTGGCGCGCGCACGTGGCGTCGAAATGCCGATCACCGAGCAGATGCACGCCATCTTGCACGATGGGAAAAATCCGCGGGAGGCGATCCGTGAACTGATGACCCGCAGCGGCAAGAGCGAAAAATTGGGTTCTTGAAATTGCCTTTAGGATCTGCTTCTTGCAAAAGAACTTCCCTGTTCGCAGCGTTTTTTCGGCGTGATCGAAGCACCTCGGTATCCACGAATGACACTTTCGTAATGCTTCCAACCCAGGCTTTTCGCCCAAGCTTGATCCTCAGCCGTTAAACTTCTGTTGATACCCGTGACCTCAGCCGCTACTTCGATCGACGCCGCTTCCCGTGGTGAAGGGAGCGATTTGTCCAGCGCAGCGCCCACTCCGGCGCGAATTCCCATTCTTTACGTAATTCTGGGTGTGCTACTCCTTATCAGCATCTTTCCCATGTATTTTTATTCGGAGCAAGTGGAAGCCATTAACCGCGACCGGTTAAAGACCAACGAGATGCTGTTGCAGAATACGATCACGCGGTCCCTGGCGGACGATCTTTCGCTCCATGAGCGTTCGTTGCGGATGATGCTGGCCAATTTATCCTCGGCGATTCAGGTGGCGAGCGGTGGGGACATCGGCAGCAAAAATATAGAAGCGCCTGAATTGCGCGCGTTGTTAGAGAACTTTGTGTCCTCTTCTGACGAATTGGCCTATGCGACTCTGTTGAATACGGAAGCGAAAGGGATTTCCGCGGGACGCATCGCGCCAGATGCGTTCCTGCAACGAGAGCTCCAACACGCCTACGACGCAGCCCGCGACGGCCGTGCTTATAACGGTCAGGCTCTTCAGATTGAGGATGGAAAAACTTCGCGAACCGTCGTGCTGGTAAGCAGTCCCGTAAGCTATGGCGGGCGTTTTCTGGGGATGGTGGGTGCTGTGGTCGACCTGCAATTCTTGATTCGACGCCTGCATGATGTCAGCCACGGCGGATTGATTCCGTACGTGGTGGATGCGCAGGGGCGGCTGGTCGCCTCTGGAACGTCCCAGTATGTCACCGGGCAGGAGATGAACAATCTTGAGATCGTCCGTAATTTTGTGGACGAAGGGAATAAAGCGCAGTTGGCCGCGACCAAGGAATTTGCCGTGAAGATCGGCAAGAACAATGTGGACATGCTCGGCACCTACAGCCCGGTAACCACTTTGGATTGGGCGGTAATTGTGCAGAAGCCGCAGCGTGAAGCCTATCGCGGAGTCTATGAAATGCAACGCACGGGCCGTTTGCTGGCTATGATGGCCGTGCTGCTGAGTATTACGGTCAGCGTTTTCGCGGCGCGCCGAATTACCAAGCCGCTGCACATTCTCACTTTATCCAGCCGCGCCCTGGCGCGCGGCGATTTCTCCCAGCGGGCCAAACTTTGGAGCCGAACCGAAATCGGCGAACTCGCCGACACCTTCAACACGATGTCGAAAGAACTGGAGCATTTCGTAGAGGATTTGAAGAAGGCTGCGGAAGAAAACCGCGCCTTGTTCCTGGGTTCAATCCAGATGCTTGCCGGCGCCGTCGATGAGAAGGACCCCTACACTCGCGGCCACTCCGACCGCGTGACCCGCTACTCACTGCTGATCGGCAAAGAGATGAATTTACCCTCCGAATTCATGGAGACCCTACAGATTTCAGCCCAGCTTCACGACGTGGGGAAAATCGGTATCGAAGATCATATCCTCAGAAAGCCGGGGGCGCTGAACGCCGAAGAGTTCGAGGTAATGAAGACCCACACGACCAAGGGAGCCAACCTTCTCCGCCCGGTGACTCAACTGGCCGAGATGTTGCCGGGAATTGAGCTTCATCATGAAGCGCTGGATGGAAGAGGCTATCCCTACGGCCTCGAAGGGGAGCAGATTCCCTTGCTGGCGCGTGTAATTGCAGTGGCGGATACTTTTGACGCCCTGACCACGAATCGCCCCTACCAGCAGGCCCACAGCCCGGAAGAAGCGTTGAAGATTATTCAGAACCTGATCGGCAAGCGTCTCGATCCCGAAGTCGCGGCCGCTCTACTGGCAGTTTATGCGCGCGGTGAGATTCGCATTCAGCGCGTCGGGATCAGAAGACAAGTGGCTGTAGATGCATCCGCTACCGCCGCCACGACCGGAACTTCCGCACCTGCAACCGTTTCGGACCCACCCGAGCTGGAAAGAACTCGCGTCTAACGCTCGCTTCCCTTTCCGCCGAGGCGGGCAATCCCGCATCAAAGCTCGTTCTACCAGGAATGGCCGCTATAATTGAATCGAGCGTTCTTTCATGATTCAGACTCTGTTCGGCAGCACGGAAGAAAAGAAATCCGGCTTATTCGACCGCATGAAGCAGGCGGTCACGCGCACGCGTGAAAACCTGGCAGAGCGTATTGAAGAGGTGGTTTCGTTCGGCAAGGAAATCGACGGCA
Source organism: uncultured Acidobacteriaceae bacterium (assembly GCA_963833875.1). Lineage (GTDB taxonomy): Bacteria > Acidobacteriota > Terriglobia > Terriglobales > Acidobacteriaceae > Sulfotelmatobacter. The sequence continues at coordinate 1,653,122 of CAWHZM010000004.1, read as the reverse complement.
GCACGCTGGACGATCTGGAAGCTGCGCTCATCGGCGCCGATCTGGGCTCCGCTACTACACAAGAAGTCCTTGGCAAGCTGCGCGAGCGCGCCGATCGCAAGCAGATCAAAGATGTCGAAGAGTTAAAGCGTCTTCTCAAAGAAGAGTTGCTGGCGATTTTGAGTACGGCGAACTCCAGGCCTTTTCAAACGGTGGGCGGCACACCGGAGGTGATCCTGGTCGTCGGGGTGAATGGCACGGGCAAGACCACCAGCATTGGCAAGCTTTCGCAGGTCTTTCGGTCGCAAGGTAAGAGCGTGCTGTTGTGCGCGGCCGATACGTTCCGCGCTGCGGCCATCGATCAATTGGAGATATGGGGGCAGCGCACGGGCACGGAGGTGATCAAGACTAAGCCGGGAGGCGATCCCTCGGCTGTGTTGTTTGACGCACTGCAAGCGGCGACTGCGCGTAAGACGGATTATGTCCTTGTCGATACGGCGGGACGTTTGCATACCAAGGCCAGCCTGATGTCGGAGCTCGACAAGATGCGCCGAACCGCGCAACGAATTATTCCCGGCGCGCCGCACGAAACTCTTTTGGTGATGGATGCAACCACCGGACAAAACGGTTTACAGCAGGCACGGCTGTTCACGCAGTCGGCGGGAGTTACCGGGATCGTGCTGACCAAGCTGGATGGCACCGCCAAGGGCGGCGTGGTTGTGGCCATCTGCCGGGAACTGGGACTGCCTGTCCGGTTTGTGGGAGTAGGCGAGAAGGCAGGGGATCTGCTGCCATTCGATCCAAAAGAATTTGTGGATTCACTCTTCGAATAGCGAAGGTTCATCTCCCGGGAGAAGAGGCGGGGAAACTTTCTCTGGTCGGCGCTTTCTGGATAAATTGTGGATCGCGGTGTGCCAACCATTGCAACATGCCCGACCGTTCCAATGACGAACGCTTCATGCGGCGCGCGCTTGCGCTCGCGCACCAGGGGATCGGACTGGCCTCGCCGAATCCATACGTAGGAGCAGTAATCGTCGACGCTAAAGGCAACGTCGCGGGCGAAGGCGTTTACACCTACGTGGGAAAGAAGCATGCCGAGGTTCTAGCTCTTGAGCGGGTTGGCGAACGCGCAGGCGGGGGCACTCTTTACATAAATCTTGAGCCGCACTCGCACCAGGGACGCACGCCACCGTGCACGGATGCCTTGATTGGCGCGGGAATCAAGCGGGTGGTCGCTTCCATGCCGGATCCGAATCCGAAGGTGAGCGGAAGAGGATTTGAAAAGCTGCGGGACGCAGGCATCGCTGTAGAAGTTGGACTGCTTGAAGCCGAGGCTAAGATTCTGAATGAAGGCTTCGCTCGATTCATACGTCATGGCGTTCCCTTGGTTACGCTGAAGGCTGCGATGACACTCGATGGCAAGATTGCTCGGGCCGACCAAGCGCCAAATCGAGTGGAAGGAGTTCCGGCTGGCGGCTGGATTACTGGCGAAGCCGCGCGCGCCCACGTGCATCAGCAACGCCATCAAAGCGATGCACTGATGGTTGGAGTCGGAACGATTTTGGCGGACGATCCGCTGCTCACCGACCGGAGCGGCCGTCCACGGCGCCGCCCGCTGCTGCGCGTGATACTCGATTCGAATTTACGGCTGCCTATAAGCTCGCGTCTTGTACAGAGCGCCGCGAAGGCTGGCTGCGGCGTACTTGACGTGCTGGTTTTTTGTTCTTCGGAAGATGATAGGAAACGCACCGAACTGGAGGCGCACGGCGTTCACGTCGAAAAAGTCCCCGCTTCCGCGGAAGGACGTCTCGACATCTCTGCGATCCTCCGGCGTCTTGGGGAGCTTGACACCACCAGTCTCATGATCGAAGGTGGAGCGTCGATGATCGGCTCCGTTCTTTCCTGCGGTTTGGTCGATAAAGTTTTTCTTTATTACGCGCCGATACTTTGTGGGGATGCGCGTTCGGTGCCGTTTGCGCGAGGAGCAGATTTGGACCAACCCCTACGGGTGATCCATTCTCGTCTACATCATTTTGATGACGATTTCGCAATTGAAGGCTATCTCTGTGATCCCTATACGGATTGAGTTCGGCGGACGACAAGGATGCCTGCGTTCATGGAACACGCGAGCCGGATGTTCTATACTGCGCGGATTGGAAAGAGGTCATCATGTTTACGGGCATTGTTGAAGAAGTTGGCTGCGTCACGGGTATCGCGCAACGCGGCGAGAATCGACGCATTACGATTTCCGCGGGGCGAACTCCGAAAGAACTGAAGGAGGGTGACAGCGTGGCGGTCAGCGGAGTTTGCCTTACGGCGATGAACATCAAGCCGGACTCGTTCAGCGCCGATCTCGCCCCGGAAACCTGGGAGCGAACATCGTTTTCGCGCATTCAAGAGGATACACTGGTAAATCTGGAGCTTCCCATGAAAGCCGATGGCCGCTTTGGAGGACACATTGTGCAGGGACATGTGGATGGCGTCGGAAAGCTCGTGGCGTTGGAGCGTATTGCGGATTCTGGAAATTGGTGGCTGCACATCGAACTGCCTCGCGAAATAGAGAAATATACGGTCTACAAAGGGTCGATCTCAATCGAAGGAATCAGCCTTACCGTGGCAAAGATCGAGAATCGTTTATGCACGGTCGCCATCATTCCGCATACGGTTGAGATGACCAATCTCAAATCGTTGCACCCCGGCGATCCGGTGAACCTGGAAGCCGATTTGATTGCGAAATACGTGGAAAAGATGATGCGTGGCGCACCGGAGAGTTCACTTACGGTGGAAGAGTTGGTAAGACAGGGATTTTAAAACAAGTGGTCAGGGGTCAGTCGCTGGGGTTCGCTTTGGCGCCACTGGTTTCAGCATGGATGATTCAAGCCTTTCAATTCCTAAACGAAGCGCTATCAGTGAGGCCGGATTGTGCGCCGATTGTACACATGGGCGAGCGATCGAGTCCGACCGGGGATCGAGGTTCCTGCAGTGCCAGCTTTCGTTCACCGACCCGCGCTTTCCGAAATATCCGCGGCTTCCGGTCGTGAACTGCAGCGGATACGAGAAGCGACGCGTTTCAGAATTGGTGGCGGATCCGATGCCGGTGCGCAAGCACGCGACTTAACAGGCTTCGATCTTCAGTTCGTCCAGCTCCAGAAATTCCTGCACGATAGGCTCTTTGCATTTTTCCATCTCCTGATAGGTACCGAAGAAGATGGCTTTTCCCTGGAAGAGGAAGACGACGTGGTCGGCGAGTTTCTCGGCCAGACGCATGTCGTGAGTGACGACGATGCTGGTAAGGTTCAGCTGAAGCTTAAGCCGCTTGATGAGGTCTCCCAGCAACTGGGCCATCAAAGGATCCACCATGGTGGTCGGCTCATCGTAGAGGATGCATTCGGGGCGGGCAGCCAAGGCTCGGGCAATTGCCACCGAACGTTTCATGCCGGTGGATAGGTCAGAAGGCAGAAGATCGCGCATTTCTTTCACTCCTACCATTTGCAACAACCCATCGACAATCTGATAAATCTGTTCTTCCGACAATCCCCGGGTCTCGCGCAGTGGGAACGCCACGTTTTCTCCGACCGTGAGCGAGTCGAAGAGAGCTCCGTTTTGAAAAACCATGGTGACTTTCTTGCGGACCTTCTCCAGTTGCTCCTCGGAGAAATTGGTAATGTCTTCATCCGCGACGATAACGCGGCCGGAATCTGCCTTTAGAAATCCCATGAGGATCTGTAAGGAAACTGACTTTCCTACGCCGCTGCGGCCCAGGATGCAGACGGTTTCTCCAGGCATTACCGTGAAACTAACGCGATCGAGAACGTGGTTCTCGCCAAAAGATTTCGAGACTTCATCGAATTTTATGTATGGAGTATTCGCAGGTTCTGGCATGGTCGATTCCATATGATCGCCTAAATCATCGGCTTATGCGAGGATTCATTCGCTCGCTGCCTGCAATTCTTCGGGGGTATTCAGGTTGCGGAAGAGGGCCGGTGAGAATCCGGATCGCACCAGTTCGTCTTCGTCGATCACCCGTATGGGAACGGTTTTGAATAATAAACCGATGCGGTTTTGACCCGCCAACAGGGCGGTTTCCGCTGCTTTCCAGAACTCACGAGGATACACAGCGCAAAGGGGCTGGAAACGTTCCCCGCTATACGGGACGACCGCCAGATCAGAGGCGTTGTGGGCTTGAGCCACTAAGTAACGCAGAAACGGCGCGGAAACAAAGGGCATATCTACACCAAGCATCAGATTGAGATCCGTAGAGGATGCTTGCAGAGCCGCATGAATCCCTCCTAATGGACCGCATTCCCGAAACACATCCTCCACCACCGGAGCGTACGGGCTGAATTTCTCGTAACTTCCCACGATGCGCACATCTTCGGTCAACTCGCCGGCAATTTCTAATGCGCGCGAGAGCAGGGTTTTGCCATTGAACTGTACAAAGGGTTTATCCGCACCCATGCGGGTACTTTTGCCGCCCGCGAGGATGAACGCGGTTACCTGCGGGGGCACAATGGCCACTCCCATTTCGCGATCATTTCGCGATCATACACGCGGAAGGGAGGGCGGCCAGTTCTGGGCAAAACATTGTCAACCCATACTTCGATGTAGCGACAGGCACAATTCGCCCCGCCACGAAAGTAACCTATCCGTGCGGAGTTTTTCGCGAGATGATGGAATTGCGTTCGGCACTCCAGGTTTCGGCCAGGCCGGACGATAAGGTGTGCGCCGGACGGGTCCGGAAGTACCATCATGTCGCAAACGATTATGGATGTCCTTATGCTAGGGCGCTGTTCGCACGAATTCTCCTGGCCTCGGCGTGCCGCTGATGGAGAGTATTACCAGGTTTGTCTTTTGTGCGCGGCCGAGTACAAATATGACTGGACGACCATGCGCCGCACCGAGCGCGTGGAACATGCCAAGCCAGAGACTGGAATCAAGCGCAGTCACACCCGCGTAAAACGCGCCACATGGACCCCTCGGGCTCGCCGATTAAAGGTCGATCTTGCACTTCGCTATCGCGTAAACAACACCAGCACATGGCATGAGGGAAAAGTGGAGAATATCAGCCAGACCGGACTATTGTTCTTCGGACCGCAGGAACTACCGGTGAATGCCCTGATCGAGCTGGTTTTTGAGATGCCAGAAGAGATTTCGGGCCAGAGAAATCGGAATGTGCTGTGCCAGGGTAGAGTGATTCGGTGCAAGGAAAAACTGGATGGCCCGAAAGCGGAAGAAGCTGGCGCCGCAGGGCATGCGCTTTTGGCCGCATCCATCGTCGACTATAAGTTCATTCACTAACTTACCAATCACCTGTAGGACGCTTCTGTTTCGGCAGGATTGTGAAGCGCCCTTCGCCTTTGCCGATGTACCTTCGGACAGTGACTTCAGTACCTTCGTGGCTCTTAGCCGCGCGCCTTATAATCCACTCAAGGTTCGGCATTATCTGCGTTCTTAGTAGGATGTGCGCTTGCGAACCCGAGGGCGCGCATTCCTGAGGAATATCGACAAACTCCGTGGAGATTGTTTACGCATTCGCGATCGGTTACATGGGGCTGGCTTTCGGCAGCTTTCTAAACGTGTGCATCTATCGCATGCCCTTGGGGCGGTCGGTAGTGGCGCCGGGTTCGGCCTGCCCCGGCTGCAAGCGCCCAATTGCGTTCTATGACAACATCCCGATTTTTAGCTGGCTGATTCTCCGAGGACGTTGCCGCCATTGCAAGACGAAGATTTCTGTTCGTTACCTGGTGATCGAAGCTCTCACCGGCGCACTCTTCCTGGGCTGCTATGCATATTTTGGATTGACGCTGGCCACCTTGAAGTATTGCGTGTTTGGCTTTCTTCTGCTCGGGCTTATTTTCACCGATGCTGCAACCAAACTCTTACCCGATCAGCTGACCCTGCCGGGGCTGGCGCTGGGCCTCGTGTTCAGCTTGCTGGTTCCGGTCAACGACATTGCCTCTCAATTTTTGCCGGGAGTATTGGATTTACCGTTCAGCGCCGACGTTTCAGCGCGCCTCTTTTCACTGCTGGATTCCTTGCTGGGTGCGGCATTGGGCGCGTCTTTCATCTACGGCGCGGGGGCGATGTACCTGCGCTGGCGCGGCACTGAAGGCATGGGCTTCGGAGACGTGAAGCTGATGGCGATGGTCGGCTCTTTTCTGGGCGTGAAGCTTTCGGTATTCACCATTTTTAGTGGATCCCTGGCCGGTTCGATCTTCGGGCTGGCCACGGTGCTGATGGTTTGGATCAAGCGCACCCACCGCTTTGCGCGGCGGTACTCAAGCCTGCAGGCGGCCCGGCGGCGGGGATGGCAATCGGCGCAGATGATGTACCGGCATTATCAAATGCCGTTTGGCGTTTTTCTCGGCAGCATGGCACTGCTGGCGCTGTTCGTGGGCAACCAGTTTCTCCGGTGGTATGGGAGGTTTTGGTGGTAAAGCTCCTCACCAATCCGTTAATCATGCGAGGAGCCTTACTCCTGCTCTCGGCGGGGTTCGCATTCTTTTTGGGATATTTTGTAATACACCGATTGCGCCACAACTTGCTGGAAGAGGCCGATCTCGGCTCCAGCGGCTCAACTTCAGAGACTCTGCCGGTTCAACTCTATAGCGGAGTCATTCAGCAGCTTAAGCAGCAGAAGCACGAGCTCCAGTTGCAGACGCTGGCGGAGCAGCGGCGGGTACGAACGACCGAGAATTTCAGCCACGCGGTGCTTTCGAATCTTCCCTCCGGAGTGTTGGTATTCGGCACGAATGGTCTGGTGAAGCAGGCCAATCCTGCGGCAAAACAAATCCTGGGCTTTCGCTCGCTTCCGGGAATGAGCGCGCGCGATATTTTTCGTGCAGCAGCGGCGTGCACACAAGTTTCCAGCGCTACTTCCGATGCCTTTGAGGGCACTTCATTAAAAGTGTGGGAAGAAGTTGATTACGTGCTACGGGATGGTGGCAAGCGGCGTGAGATTGAGACTGATTACACCGCGCCGGCAGGGGAAAAGCTGCATCTGGCCCTGACGATCTCTCCGATTCCATGCGTGGATGGCAGCCTTCTGGGGGTTGCTTGTTTGATCAGCGACCGCAGTGAATTCGAGCACATCCAGCGCCAGCAGCAATTGCAGGGCGAAGTGTCGGCCGAAATGGCATTACAGCTCCGCACCTCGCTGACCAGTATTGCCGGATATGCGCAACAGTTGGCACACAATCGTGAACCTGATCTCGCTTCACAGTTGGCTGCGGATATCGCCAATGAGGCCGCCAGCCTTGACCGCCGCATCGGCGGCTTTCTGGCAGAGAAACAAACTACCCGTAGGGTGTGACGTTAGACACAAGTAAAACTTTCGATGATTGAAGTGAGACGATACGTCGATCGAGGCCTGGTACACGGCAAGAGTTTAGATAGCTGCATCTTGAGGACAAAAACCATGAACCGAATTACGCATCTTGGAATTGCTTCTGCGGTGATTGCACTGATTGCGGCTTCTCCGCTGGTGGCGCAGACTGCAGCGCCAGCCACGAGTCCGTCTTCCACGAGCCAGTCTTCCTCAAGTCAGTCTGCATCCGATCAATCTTCGCTTGGAGACTATGCTCGAAAGGTTCGCAAAGACCCGAATGCGAAAGCAAAGCCTAAGGTCTTCGATAACGACAATCTTCCTACCAATGACAAGCTCTCCGTAGTGGGCACCGCTCAACCTGCGGATTCTGACGCCAAGGCTGCTGCATCCAGCGACGCGAAAGATGCCAACGCTCCCAAGAACGGAGCACCGGCGGAGGATGAGCAAGCTAAAAGACAGGCCGCGTGGAAACAATGGCAGGATAAGCTGACTTCCCAGAAGAGTGCCATCGATCTGGCTTCCCGGGAACTGGATGTCTTGCAGAAGGAATATCAGCTGCGCGCCGCGGCGATGTATGCGGATGTGGGCAACCGGCTCCGCAACTCTGCGGATTGGGACAAGGAAGATGCCGACTACAAGCAAAAGATCGCCGACAAACAAAAGGCAGTAGAAGACGCCAAGCAGAAGCTCGACGATATGGAAGAAGAAGCCCGCAAGGCTGGCGTTCCCGCAGCCATGCGCGAGCCATAGACTCTGCGTGGTTTGTCTTTTCCGCCCCGAGGAGTAGCTAATTGCCGGCCCCAAGGCCGGCGTTTCTTTCTGCTTAATCTACCTCGGGTTAAGCTCATGCAGTTTCTTAATCTGTTTCACATGGTGTTTGCCGTGCACCAGGTGAAACTTTCTCCATTGTGCAGCCGTTAACGCTCCTATGATTGGATGGTCCAGCACCTTGGAGCGTCCAAACCGGGCCTCGCAGCGGGAGATGACCGCATCCATCTCCGCAATCTTCGTTTCTACTTCAGACCTGATCGTTTCTGCGGGTAATCCCCGCGGAACAGTTTGCCTGGGAGCTTTTCTTCCATGGGGAAGATAATTGAAACGCAAAACCACAAACGTCTGCCAGCGCTGTTTGAGAGTCGCCGGAGTCGCCAACGGCTTCGGCGAGGCGAGCAATCGCTCAAATGCCTTGATCGTGCCGGTATAAGTCAGGTAAAGATGTTCCAACACTTCCGCGGCGCACCACTTCCCTTCAGGGTGCCAGCGCATCTGCTGCGCCGACATGCCTTCGGTGGCGGAGATCACAGCCTCGGTCAGCTCTTTCAGTCGAGAATCCATCCAGCTATCTCTCGCGTGGTGCGCTTCAAGTAGAATGTTTTGGTTGCATTAGCCATTTTAGCGATGAGAGGAAGGTCGCCAATGAAGATGCGGGAGTTCAGTTTGCTGCAAGCGGGAATTCTCTCCGGCGTTCTTCTTGCAGCCGGTTTATTTGTGAGCTGCAATTCGAATCCTCCGAAGCCTGCCGAATCGAAACCCGAACCGAAAGCTCCCGAACTGCTCACCGGACGCTCCGCCTTTTATAAAGTATTCATCGCCGCGCGAAACTATGCCGCGGATGTTAAGCCGTTTCGCGTGCAATCCACCCCCTCGCCGGAGAGCAACGGCCATGATGGCAAGTCGGCGATCTGGACGACGAGTTTCGCTTCGGTCACTCAGCATGGCGTGAAGCCTTTCACCTGGTCGGCCAGCAACGCTCCGGATGCGCCAGCTCCGGGCATTTCGCCGGGGAACGAGGATGTTTACAACCCCGGCAATGCGTCCACTCAGGTTTTTGACCCAGCCTTCCTGAAGATCGATTCCGATCAAGCCTTATCCGTCGCACAAAAACATGGCGGGGATAAATTGCTGGAAAAAGATCCAGCCACGCCTGTGATCTACATTTGCGACTGGAACCACAATACCAATCAATTGGTGTGGCACGTGATTTATGGGGCTGATCGCGACAATGCGAAGCTCACAGTGTCAGTCAACGCCACCACCGGCGAGTTTATTCGGGTAGAGAAATAAGGTACGTTGCAAACCGGCCCCGTTCCACGACTGGGAGCGCAGGGTTTCACAAGTCCTGGCAAAACCGCCGCTATTGCGCCTTTGCGGCCTCGCTCTTCAACCGTTCCAGGGCTTTTTTAACCTGGCCGGCTTCAGGACCGTAGGGCAAAATCTTGAGGTAGCTCTCGTACTCGCTACGAGCGTCGTCGTACACGCCCAACTTCTCCAGAGACAATGCCAGCTTGAACGTCGCCACCGCGTCATTGTCTTTATAGCCCAGAGCTTCGCGGTAACGCTCCTCAGCGGCTTTGTAGTTCCTCCGCTTGAAATAAAAATCTCCTACTTCAATACTCTTCGCGGCCTGATGCGGGTTCCAGGTGTGAAACTCGCTGATGCCGCCGGGCGAAATTCCTGCCTCGGCCTCGGCCACCTTTGAGGAACTTTGCGGGTGAGCCTTGGCGTCGTCCTCCGGCGGAGCCAGATCCGTCTCGGTATCTTTGCTGGAACTCTCGCCTGCGCTGGATCCCAGATCATCGGCACGGACGCGATCGGAGCGCGGAGGCTCCAAGTCCGGCGCGTTCGTCTGAGCCGCAGATTTTTGATCGGCGTTTTTGTGTCCTTGAGAATTGCCTTGATCTGGCAAAGAAGCAGGTGGGGTAGTTTGCTGTCCGCTCTGCTGTGCCCAGGACGCGATACTAACTGCCAAAACAAAAATGAAATACCAGCTTCGCATAAACCTAATTTTAACGCTTTCCGGCGAAGCCGGGATGGCAGAAACGCCCATGGAAGTCCAAGAGCAAAAAATCAGGCCGCTCAGGGGGAGGCTTGAGCGGCCTGGTGGCAAGTCCTCCGGGGAGGAGGGCAAAAATCTCGCGCTACATCGACGATGGGGTATTCTGCCCGGTCGTCGACGGCGCATTCGCGGGCTGACCGTTGTCGCCTACGTTAGTCATTAAGCGAACATCCACGCGGCGGTTGTCGGCGCGTCCTTGTTTGGTTTTGTTCGACTCGACAGGCTTATCCTTGCCCAAGCCGATGACATAAATCTTGTGCGCGGGCACATTGAATTTGGATGCGAGGTACTGAATTACGGAGTTCGCACGCCGCTGGCTCAGATCATAGTTGTATGCCGCCGATCCCACGGAATCGGTGCTGCCTTCGAGGGTGATGATGTACCCCTTGGTGCTCGCGATGTTTCCCGCCATCTGATCCAGCGCATCTTTCGACTGCTGGGTCAGATTATCCCGGTTAAAACCGAATTTGACGGAAGTCTCGGCCACCGGGCGATAGTTATCCAGATTGGCGACGGTATTCGTCAGCACTCCAACGCGGCCGTTGGCGGCATCCGCCATCTGCTGCGCGGTGGTGGCGTTTTGGTCAGCAGTTTGCGCCTTCTGATCGGCTTCCGCCGTTTTGACATTCACCGCCTGGATGCCGGCCTGCGCGCGAGCATCGACATCCTTAATGTCGCGACTGTTCTTCGCCGTCATATCGTCGAGTTCGTTGGTCTTGTTGATGAGCGGCGTAGTCTGTTGCTTCACGTAGTTCTTGCTGGCGCAGCCAATGCTGGCTGCCATGCTGGCTGCCAGTAGAAGGGTAAATCCAGCCCGGTTCACAAACCCACTATAGATCTTGAACGAAGTGCGGTTCATATTGGAAGAGGCTCCTTGATCGAATGTCTCAGCGCGAGTCGGACTTTCCGGTGCGCTTGTCTTTGATGCTTGGCCCGAGAATACGGTTATTCTGGCTTCAACCCACACTCTCACTTTTGCACGGGACATGCCAGTTTCCCAAATCGACAATGACACTTCTAAGTATATGCCTTTCAACGCTTTGCGGCACTATCCGTTTACGCCAGTATTAACTGACTTGGAGCAGAGGAACGAAAAGCCCACATGACTAAGGGAAAAATTATACGGCGCTGATATCCAATAATCGCGCGGAAACTCCTCTGTGGCGAGTAAGCCTGCGATTCCAGTCTGGTGGGTTGGAGCAAATCTACCTGGTGCTCATCTAATAGAATACAAAGACTTAGGATGGATCTTCTCCAGAAAATACGCACCATTCCCACCGAGCCGGGAGTGTACCTCTATAAGAACGCCGAGGGGGAAGTCATTTATGTGGGAAAGGCGAAGAACCTGCGAAGCCGCGTCGCGAGTTATTTTCACGAAGGCCGCTGGGAAGATTCGAAGACCGGCACGCTGATTCGCGAAGCGGTGGATGTGGATTACATTGTCGTCCGCAATAACAAAGAAGCGCTGGCGCTCGAGAATAACCTGATCAAGCAACGGAAGCCGCGTTTCAACATTCTGCTCCGCGACGATAAAACTTATCCGTACGTGAAGCTGACGTTGAGCGAACGTTGGCCGCGCGTCTACGTCACGCGCCGGCTGCGGAAGGATGGCAGTGCCTATTACGGACCTTATTTTCCTGCGAACCTTGCCTATCGCATTGTCGATCTGATTCATCGCAATTTCCTGATTCCGTCCTGCAAAGTCGATCTAACCCGCTTCCACGCGCGCCCTTGCCTTCAGTACTACATTAAGCGCTGCCTCGGGCCATGCGTGCAGGATTTGACGAATACGGAGACATATCAGGAATCGGTTCGTGATGTGAAGCTTTTTCTGGAAGGCAGACCTACTGATTTAGCTCGATCACTGCATGAGCGTATGGAACAGGCGGCATCCGCGGAGGAATATGAACGCGCTGCACGCTACCGCGATCTGATTGCCACGGTCGAGCAGTTGCAAGAACGCCAGCGTATTGCCGCCGCGGAAGGCGACGACGCTGACGTTTTCGGTTATCACTGCGAGAACGGGATGTTGGCGGTGAATTTATTCCACATGCGCGCAGGACGCATTCTCGACCGCCGCGAATTTTTTTGGGAGGATTTGCCGGAGTTCGAGGTGCCAGCCGAAGAGTTAGACGAGAAGGAACATGTAGGGACAGCCGCCCCCGGCTGTCCAGGTGAGCAAAGCTCGTCGGCTACCAGCAGTGCCGTTGCGGATGAGAGCAGCCGAGCTTCGCTCGGCACGGACAGACGGGGGCGGCTGTCCCTACATGATTTTCTGCCGGGCGAGTTTTTCTCCGCCTTGCTCAAACAGCTTTACATCGGCCAGCCCTACGTGCCGCGCAATCTCTACGTGCCAGTCGATTTTGAAGATCGCGAAACTTTGGAAGATCTGCTCTCGGATCAGGTTGCCGTCGGGGACGCGCGTGCGGCGCGGGTTCACATTTTCGTCCCGCAGCGCGGCGACAAGCGCGCTTTGATCGATCTGGCGGGAACCAATGCGAAACAGTCTTTCGATCAACGCTTCCGCGTGCTCAAGCCGAACGCTAAGGCAATTCAAGAAGAATTGCAGGAAGTGCTGGGGACACCCGAATTGCCCAAGCGGATCGAGTGCTTCGATATCTCGCACATTCAAGGCGCGGAGACTGTGGCCTCGATGGTGGTATGGGAAGACGGCAAGATGAAAAAATCGGACTACCGCAAATTCATCATCCGAACCGTCGAGGGGGTCGACGATTTTGCGTCCATGCGCGAAGTAGTCACACGGCGCTATAAGCGCGTGCTGCAGGAACAGAAGCCGATGCCCAGCGTGGTTTTGATCGACGGTGGCCTGGGCCAGTTGCACGCGGCCGCCGCGGCCTTGGAATCACTCGAAATCATCAACCAACCGCTGGCCGCGATCGCAAAACGTGAGGAGATTTTATATGTGTACGGGCAGGAGAACGATCCTATCGCTCTCGACCACCACTCTCCTGTGCTGCACCTGATTCAGTTGATCCGCGACGAAGCTCATCGCTTCGCCGTAACCTTTCATCGCAAGCGCCGACAGATGCGGGACCGCTCGACTGAATTGCGAGAAATCCCGGGAGTGGGCGAGAGTACAACTCGGCGTCTACTGGAACACTTTGGTAGCCTGCAAGCCGTCAAGCAGGCGGATGCTGCGGCCCTATCTGCAGTCGTCACTCGAGTGCAGGCGGAAGCGATCAGCAATCACTTTCGAAAATAGTGTTTCACTTCGCACCGGCGCTGGCATTTCCCATGTCGAGCACGACTTTCCAAGTGCCATCGCGCTGCTTTTTCCAGATGCTCGTGTACTTGCCGCGGTCCACGACAGGCTTGCCATCCTTCGCGATAGAGCGAAATTCGAAAGTGCCGTAGGTGTAACCCAAATCGCCTGACGCGGAAACATCTGCGCCTACCGGAGTCCAGATGAGGTGGTTGTTCTTGTCATCGAGAAAATCCATCCCCTTAGCTATGTTTGCTTTCCCTTGGATTGCATCGGCACCGTTCGGCAGTTCGACCGAATCATCAGCATAGTAGGACATATATCCGGCGGAGCCGTGTTCAGCTGCGGCCTTCATGAACTCACCTTCCATCTGCCGCAAGGTATCGGGGGTAACTTTATTCGCGGCCGATGATGGTGGGCGAACGCCGGGCATCACCAACATCGCCATCAGTAACATCATGACTAAGACGAGCCCAAATGCTTTCATGCATCCTCCTACGAAAAAGCGACAGGTGCCATTGTACGGTGCCCGGAACCCGAGGCCGGGTTTGCTAAACTTGCATTCTCCGCTCGCGGCCAGTTGCCTCTCGTAAAGCCCGTGGCGATTTGATTCATATGTTAAGCGGCGATCTTGGAACGCTCATCGTCACCGGGGCAAGCCGCGGGATTGGCTCGGCCATCGCCAGACTGGCCGCTCAGCGCGGATTTTCAGTCGCGGTCAACTTTGCAACTGGCGAGGTGGAAGCTCAGGCGGTGGTTCAGGAAATCGTTTCGACCGGCGGGCGCGCTTGCGCAATTCAAGCTGATATGGCTCAAGAACAGGACATTCTGCGGCTTTTTCAGACCGCGGAGCGCGAACTTGGCCCGCTCAAGGCTTTGGTCAATAATGCCGCGATCACCGGCGGTTTTGCGCGAGTGGATTCGGTGAGTGAGGAAACCCTGGCACGTGTAATGGCGGTTAATGTCACGGGGCCAATCCTGTGCGCTCGTGAAGCGGTACGCCGGCTGTCTACGAAGCATGGCGGAACTGGCGGCGCGATTGTGAACATTTCTTCGCGCGCGGCGCATACCGGCTCCGCTGGAGAATGGGTCCACTATGCCGCTTCGAAGGGGGCGATCGATAGTTTTACGATCGGGCTGGCTCGTGAAGTTGCGACCGAAGGCATTCGCGTGAACGCAGTCGCCCCCGGATTGATCGAGACCGGGCTACACGCTGCGAATGGCGCGCCAGACCGTTTGGAGCGTCTGGCTGCGACGATTCCGATGCACAGACCAGGAACGCCGGATGAGGTCGCAGAGGCTGTGCTTTGGTTGCTCTCGCCCGCTGCATCGTATACCACCGGAGCGATTCTGGAAGTCGGCGGAGGACGATAGCCTTATCAGTTCGCTAATGAACGGAATTGCGCGCTAATTGCAATGCGCCGCTAACGGGCTCGACGATCTTGGAACTTACACTGACGTGTCGGTGCGCCGCCTGAATTTCTGAACAAAAAACTTCTCGCGTTTGATTAGCGTGGCGAAACACGCCGCCAACCATGGCAACGCTTTTTGGCGAAGTGTCATTGGGAAAAAGTGTGAGCAGCACGATGCGAGCCAACTCTGCGAGTTCCCTACCCGCACGCGTAAGCACTTCCTCAGCCAGTTCATCGCCAGCATTCGCTGCGGCCGTAACCGCTGGCAGGAGTTCCGCGAAATTTGATCTTTGATTGGCGGCGCGAGCCAATTCCTCATACGATTCAACACGCCAGGTGGAACGTACCTCCTGAAAAAGCCTTGATGCTGGCTGCACGCTGCGTCTGGCTCCCAGTTCATCGACCTGCCGCAAGATAGAGGCGACGGCCATGCGCCCAATCCAGTGTGCCGAGCCTTCATCGGAGACGGCAAATCCCCAGCCTCCAGCGCGCGCGGTCTTTCCCTCTGCATCTCGACCGTAGGCGATCGAACCCGTGCCGGCGATTACTATTACTCCCGGACCATCGCCAAAAGCCGCGTGAAGCGCGATCTGCATATCGCCGACGACGCTAACCTTGCCGGGAATCACCTCGGCAACCATTTCGCGAACCAGTTTGGCTATCTCTTCGCGACCGGCCCCAGCGGCTCCGACGCAGGAATGCTGAAGCTGTGACGGATTGATTTTCGCGGCCACGCAAGCATCTCGTATGGCTTGATGCAGCGCTTCTCGCGCTCGATCGTTCCCCACGCGCGTAATGTTGCTGGGACCTGAAAGGGCGGTGGCCAGCACCGCCGAGTCATCGGCGACAACGCACGTCGTCTTGCTGCCTCCACCATCGAGGCCGAGATAGTAAGCCACGAGAGTATTTCTATCACAGCCATTTCGGAAGGCAGTCCGCTTGAAGGACTATCACTCGGCGTTCACCGGCCCGAGGTTCTCAGACTCTCACTCGTATCCCGGTCTAAATGAAGCCATAATGGGTCACACAGATTAGCGGACGCATGGGCCTCGACAAACTCGATCTGGCGATTATCGCGCTTTACTTGATTGGTATTACCCTGTTCGGTCTCCGTTTCCGCAAGCGGCATCGCTCGCTACGCGATTATTTTCTGGCAGGACGTGATATTCCCTGGTGGGCGATTTCTCTATCCATCGTTGCTGCGGAAACCAGCACGCTCACCATCATCAGCATTCCCGGACTGGCCTATGATACCAACCTGACCTTTCTGCAAGTGGTAATGGGATATGTGGTGGGACGCTTAATCATCAGCTTTGTGCTGCTGCCGCACTATTTTCGCGGCGAACTTTATACCGCATACGAGCTGATCGAACGCCGCTTTGGGAGCGGGTTGCGCTCCTTGACCGCCGGATTGTTCTTGCTGACTCGCACGGCCGCTGAGGGCGTGCGGGTTTATGCGGTTTCCATTGTCATTGCCATCGCGCTGGGAACGGGCGAAGTGGCTTCCATCGCAATCATTACAATATTGACACTCATCTATACATTCGAGGGCGGATTGGCGGCGGTCATCTGGACCGACGTGGTGCAGACCGCAATCTACGTTGGCGGAACGCTGGTGGGGCTGTGGACGATTCTTCATCTTGTACCCGGAGGGTGGAGCGCGATTCATGCGGCGGCAGCGAGTGCGGGCAAGCTGCAGGTGTTTAATTTCACTCCGAACTTCTGGATTCCCTACACTTTCTGGGCTGGCTTAATTGGAGGAGCCGCATTCACCACGGCAAGCCATGGCACCGATCAACTGTTCGTCCAGAGATTGCTGGCCGCGAGGGGGCAGAAACAATCCGCCGTGGCGCTCATATCGAGCGGCGTGGCGATCCTCTTCCAGTTTGCTTTGTTCCTGATGGTGGGAGTGATGCTTTGGGCATACTATCGCGTACCCTCAGCCATTTTCGGCAAGCCCGACCGCATCTATCCCACATTTATCGTCAAAGAAATGCCGCATGGAATTTCCGGACTATTGATCGCGGCGATTCTAGCGGCGGCCATGTCGAACTTAAGTGCAGCACTGAACTCGCTGTCGTCGAGCGCAACGCTGGACTTCTACCTGCGCCTGCGGCCTCAAGCAAGTGAGCAGAAACGGATGCAACTCTCGCGTCTGGCAACGATTTTCTTTGCGATCGTGCTATTTGGGTTGGCAGTGCTTTCGCTTCACCGGGCGGGACGAGTGGTCGAAGTAGGTTTGCAGATTGCATCCGTCGCCTACGGCGCTCTGCTGGGAGTGTTCCTGCTCGGAGTCTTGACCAAGCGGGCGAATCAATCGGGCGCGATCATCGGCATGTTGTTTGGCTTCGGGACGGAGTTGTATTTGTGGCGAGCGCAGGTCCCGTGGACGTGGTGGGTGGTGATCGGGACTGCGGTAACGTTTGCGATTGGCTACATCTGCAGCTCACTCTTTGCAAGTGAAGAACGCGCGAGCTTCTAACGTATACTGGCACCCTCCGACATGCCGGAACTGACTTATCAATCCTCTACCCGCCCGGAACTGGCCCGTGAGCTAGGGGTCAGCCACGCATCCGCCATCGTCGTCGGAACCATTATTGGCAGCGGAATTTTTCTGGTTCCGGCGGAGATGATGCAGGCGGTGGGCTCGGCCAAGCTCGTCTATCTGGCCTGGCTGGTCGGCGGATTGTTATCTTTTTTTGGCGCGCTTACTTATGCCGAACTCGGCGCCATGAAACCGCAGGCCGGCGGCGAGTATGTCTACGTACGGGACGCATACGGTCCGCTCGGCGGCTTTCTCTACGGCTGGACCTGGTTCGTAATCGCGAAGCCCGCTTCCGTAGCCACAATTGCCACCGGACTGGTACGCATTCTAGGTACGTTTCCGGCATTTTCTTTTTTTGCCGACAATGTTTTCTCTTTCAACACTTCCCCGCATTCCTACGCTGTTACCTGGGGACAACTAATTGCGATTGCGGCGGCAATCCTCATTTCTGGGTTGAACTATCTGGGAGTAAAACGAGCGGGAGAATTCCAACTCGTTTTCACAGTGTTGAAAGTAGCCATCATTTTCGGAATTGTAATTATCTGTTTCAGCGGCGGCGGCGTGCCGGGGCGTGGATGGAACAACTTCGCGGGCACATTCGCGGGAGCAAGAGGCGGCATCGCAGGTTTTATGGCGGCGCTGGTAGCCGCCCTCTGGGCTTATGACGGATGGAACGATCTGAACATGGTAGGCGGCGAGATCAAAAAGCCAGGTCGAAATATTCCGATTGCATTGATCGCAGGCGTGGCAATTGTAGGCGTGCTCTACGTGCTGGTGAATGCGGGTGTGCAATACGTATTGCCTGCAAGTGTGATCGCTATTTCCCAGCGTCCGGCCTCTGATGCGGTTGCTCTGGTCATCGGGCACAAGGGCGCGGCCATCGTTTCCATCGGCATGGCAATTTCCATGCTGGTCACGCTGAATGGAACCATCATGAGCGGCGCGCGGGTGCCCTTCGCCATGGCACGTGACGGATATTTCTTCCGCACGCTGGCGGAAGTGCATCCCCGCTTCCACACGCCATCCGCGGCCATCATCGTGCAAGCGATTCTCTCGATCATTCTTCTGCTGCTGGGAGGAAATTTCCGCCAGCTATTTTCCCTCGCCATCTTTGCGGAGTGGCTCTTCTACATGATCGCGGGCAGTACCGTTTTCATCTTCCGCTGGCGCGACCCGGAAGCCAACCGGCCCTATCGTGTTCTCGGCTACCCGATTATTCCCGCCCTATTTATCGCAGCCGCGGCCGTGCTTCTGTATTACACGTTCCGGGAAAATTGGCTCAATTCCTTCTACGGGGTGCTGGTAATTCTGGGCGGAATTCCAATCTTCCTATATTTCAAGTCGCAACGCCGATAAAGGTCCTGCGCCCGAATGTTGTCCGCTGGTTCTCTCAGTTGACCGATGCAGGGGTTCCATCCGACCAATGGCCGACGGGAACCAGGAACACGGTCAGTTTCTCCGCAGGGACCGAAGAGGCTATAACCGGCGAGCCTGGCAAGTTTGCGCCCCAAGCGGCAGCTTCTGCGAGGGGAAGAAAGAACATCAGGTGCGGGTGCCAGTGCTTGCCTTCGTCGCCCAAATATTGCTGCTTCGACAGCATGTAACACATGGCGCCGGTTTCCGGCGTGGGCAATTCTTTCTTGTCGATTGCAGATTTGATTTGCTCGAACATCTGAGCTTTGGACTGTCCGGCTAAGATCAATTCGGTTTTCTTGATGGTAAGCGGGAGGTAGGATCGCGCGGCCGGCGCATTGAAGCAGATCGGGCCGCGCAGCTTGGGATTCCAAAAATCGGGGTCGTCGCTTCCTGCGGTCCATGATCGTTCCACCACGCACACAAAGCCGTTCTTGCCTTTGACCGCGGTCTCGTAACCATGCTTTCCGATCACCATGACTTCGGCATCCTGAGAGATGGATGGCGGCGCGGCGCTCTTGGCCAGCGCGATCTCGGCATCTCGCTCCATCAGATATTGGTCGATCGGAGCCATGTTGGGGTATGGGGTTTTGGGGGCCTGGGATTGGCAGACTGCCGCCAGAACAACCATTAATGGGAAACTTTTTAAGACGAGGCTCTTTGAGACAAACGTTGCGGGAAGGTTGCGCTTCATTCAGTTCTCCTCTCGGAAAATTCTGCTTGCGACGCGAGCGACCCTCTCATGTTACACAGTTATTGTAGATGGTGGTCCGACCATGACGAAACGCCAGACACGGCGCGATACCTGTCTTGACAGGTGAACATCGCGTACTGGTTCGAGGTAACTGTTTTTCGATAAATCAAAAGCCCCACCTCTCGCCAAAGGGCGCGAGAAAATGGGGCGCCCGGCCAGGCGTACTCTTGATGGCTGACCAACTTCCGCCGTTTTGTTTTCATTACACCCGTAACTTGTGAAGTTACGCCCAAAGGGTGGAAACTCTGCACATGAATCTGATCGCCGGATCCCTGCGTCTGACCGCTGCGCTAGGTGGAAAGCAGATTGTCTCGCGCGCCTTGCCTCGTCTTCCAGAAGCTTGGACCGGCTTCGACACCGTGACCGAGTACCGTGGGCTTCGCTTCCACGTTCACACATCCGAGGAGATCGGACAGCGTATTTACTACTACAACGAATATGAACAGGCGCAGGAAACCGTGTTCCTCGAGTTAGTTCGGGCCCATTCGCTCGTGTTCGACATTGGCGCCAACATGGGCCTGTTTTCGTTGCTGTCGGCATCCCGAGGAGCGTCTGTGGTTTCTTTCGAACCATCCCAGCTGCTTGCCGCCAGATTCTCTGAGAACATTGCGCTCAACCAATATCAGGAGATCCGACTGGTAAAGGAAGCTGTGTCGGATTGTGAGGGAACCATCTCATTTTACGAGACCCGAGCCTTGAACTTCGGTGTAGGCCGGGTTTTTGCCTTCGGGCACGCTCAGGATACCGCGCCGAGTTACTCCGTCAGTACCAACACCGTGGATTTCTACGTGTCACGCTTTGGAATGCCGGCACTCATCAAAATGGATATCGAGGGAGCAGAGTGGCTTGCGCTGAAGGGGGCCAGCGAAACGTTGAAGAGTCCCGACGCGCCCGATCTCCTCATAGAATTCCATCCCCAAGAGATACAAGCCCTTGGAGGCTCTCTCGATTTGTGCCTCGCACTCTTAAGGGAGTCGGGGTATAGGCGATATCAGCTCGTGAACGCAATAGCCGGCAATCACGACTGGTTTGTGTTTTCGCGGAAGCAGTTGCGTTCATCGCAACTGGTTCTCGACTGCTAGGATTCGAATCGAGATGGGATCAGCCTCGGGCTCAGTTAACTGACTGAAATGTTGGAGCGCAAGCTTTGCGCCAACCTCGCTACCGTTCTCGACGTGCCTGCGTTCCATAAGTCAAAAACCCCGCTTCACGAAAAGGGCGCAAGAAATGGGCACACCCGACTCATTCAGATCTCTGGGAGGGCGTTAGCTCATTCGGAATCAGGATCAGGGTCGGCAAGAGCGGAGCTACGGTTTGATCTCGGCTCAACGGGTTTGTTGGCTGTGACCCCTATGGTTTCGTCCCCACCTTTTGGGCCGTGGCATTTCTTGTATTTCCTCCCGCTCCACAGGGGCACGGGTCATTCCGACCAATTTCGGGGTGGTCACGCATGACGTAACTGTAGCTGTTGCGACCGGGCGATTACACTGACCAAGCGCGTCGATCGAGACCCCTTCACTCGATCCCCATCTGCCTCTGAATCTGCTCCAGGGTCACGCCTTTTGTCTCTGGAACCATCGTCTTGACCCAGATCAATTGCAGCACCATCATGCCGCAGAAGAATGAGAAGACGTAACCAATGGGAAACGCAGCCACCATCTTCGGGAAGAAGGTGGTGAGCAGGGCGGCGAATATCCAGTGGGTGCCGCAGCCGAGACTTTGGCCCTCGGCGCGATGGCGGTTAGGAAAGATTTCGGAGATGAAGACCCAGATCACCGCTCCCTGGCCGACGGCGTGGGCGGCGATGAAGGCGAAGATGCACACCGGGACGATCAGGTAGTGGCCGGTAAAGAAAGCCCACGCGGTAAGGCCCAGCGAAGCGATGTAGCCGAACGAGCCGATATAGAGAAGAGTGCGGCGACCGAGGCGGTCGATCAGCCAGAGGCCGACAAAGGTGAAAATCAGATTGGTGATGCCGATGCCGATCGATTGCAGCAGCGCGGCTTTGGCTGCGAGGCCGGTCATTTCGAAGATGCGCGGAGCAAAATATAAAATTGCGTTGATGCCCGACATCTGATTGAAA
Organism: uncultured Acidobacteriaceae bacterium; assembly: GCA_963833875.1. Lineage (GTDB taxonomy): Bacteria > Acidobacteriota > Terriglobia > Terriglobales > Acidobacteriaceae > Sulfotelmatobacter. Next base: position 1,631,550 of record CAWHZM010000004.1, on the reverse strand, counting down.
AACGCGATCAGAATGGCGAGCAGGATCGGTTTTTGTAGACGTTTCGTCCAGAAATGTCCCGAAGACGATGCTTCTTCGGCGGCGGTTGCGGCCAGGATGTCATCGGCCTCGGCGGCGATCTGGGTCTTTGGAGCTGCGGGCTCGATGCGTTGCAGCACTTCGAGAGCGGCGTTGCGGTCGCCCTTACGGCTGAGCAGCCAGCGCGGACTTTCGGGCAGGGCGAAACAGGACACGGCGTAAATCAGCGAGGGAATCGCGGCCACGCCCAGCATCCAGCGCCAGGCATTTTCGCCGATGCCGGCCAGCATAAAGTTCGATGCGTAGGCGACCAGAATTCCGAAAACGATGTTGAACTGGAACATGCCCGCCAGCAGGCCGCGATGCTTGGGCGGAGCGATCTCCGAGATATACATGGGCGCGACTACGGTCGAGATGCCGATGCCCAGCCCTCCGATCACTCGCGCGATAATGAAGATGGCGACGTTCGGGGCAACGCCTGAGCCGACGGCACCCACCAAGTAAAGAACGCCGATCCAGAGCAGCGTGGCTTTGCGCCCGAACCGATCCGCCGGCCAACCCGCGATTAGTGCGCCCACCACGGTGCCGTAGAGCGCGGACGCCATGGCGATGCCATGCAGGCCGGGACTTAGCGCCCAGAGTGTCTGGATGGTTTTCTCCGCTCCGGAAATGACGACGGTATCGAAACCGAAGAGAAATCCGGCGAGGGCTGACGTGAGCGACCAGAAGAAGATGCGACCATTCATAAGAGGTAGAACGGTGCCCAGCCTAAAAGACGTACCACGTTAACGTATTGCCGCGCGGGGCGCAATGCCGCTCCACAAGGCCGTGCCCTCCCGATTACCCATCCTGCGTAGCGTTCGCGGCTAGAATAGAGCGTTGGGTTGAAAATCCTTCCGGGGCGGAAACTTTCCCAGATGGAAAAATACTAGATGGATAAACTTGTTATCCGCGGCGGTGAGCCGCTGCTCGGAACTGTCCACATCAGCGGCGCAAAAAATGCGGCGCTGCCCTGCATGGCCGCCGCGCTGCTCACTGATGAACCGGTGATCCTCGAAAACATTCCGCAGGTGCGCGACATTCAGACCACGCGCAATCTGCTGACTGCCATGGGCGCTGAGGTTGAACTCGGCTACGGACGCGCCCATCACCGTACCAGTATTCATTGCAAAAATCTTGCCAGCCCGGAAGCTTCCTACGAACTGGTCAAGACCATGCGCGCCTCCACGCTGGTGCTGGGGCCGCTGGTGGCGCGCTGCGGACGCGCCCGGGTCTCGCTGCCCGGAGGTTGCGCCATTGGCAGCCGTCCCATCGATCTGCACATCAAAGGACTGGAACAGCTTGGCGCAAAAATCGTTCAGGATCACGGCTATGTGGAGGCTACCGCCGATCGCTTGCACGGCGCGGAAATTATCTTCGACAAAATCACGGTCACCGGCACTGAGGATCTCCTGATGGCCGCCACTTTGGCCGAGGGCGAAACCGTTTTGCAAAACTGCGCCCGCGAACCCGAAGTCGCCGACTTGGCCGCGCTGCTGAATAAAATGGGCGCGAAGGTTGAAGGAGCGGGCACCGCGACCATCCGGGTAAGAGGCGTGAGCAAACTGAAAGGTGCGAAGCATCGCATCATCCCCGACCGCATCGAAGCCGCAACATTTCTGATTGCGGGTGCCATGACTGGAGGGGATCTCAATATCGCTGGATGCGATCCCAGCGACTTGGGTGCGGTGATCGCCAAGCTTCACGAAGTGGGTGTGAAGACCAAGTCGAACGGTGATTGCCTTCGCGTAATGGGCGACAACCCCTTCACCGGCTCCGATATGCTGACCGAAGAATTTCCCGGCTTTCCCACCGACTGCCAGGCCCAGTTCATGGCGCTGGTCACGCAAGCCGAAGGTACGTCAATCATCACAGAAAATATTTTTGAGAACCGCTTTATGCACGCGCAGGAATTGGTTCGCATGGGGGCGAATATTAAGATTGAAGGGAGCCGCGCCGTGGTCCGCGGCAAAACTCCGCTCAGCGCGGCGGCCGTGCTGGCCTCTGACTTGCGCGCCTCGGCCTCGCTCGTTTTAGCGGCGCTTGTCGCTGATGGAGAAACCATTATTGACCGCGTCTACCACATCGACCGTGGCTACGAACACATCGAGGAAAAACTTAGAGGAGTGGGGGCGCAAATCAAGCGCATTGGCGAAATGCTTCCCAAGCGCGCTGCCGCGGTGAAGTAGCTGGATTGCTTTGTCTCTTCTTCAATCGTAGTAGCATCTAAAGGCAGGACCTTCGGATGCGTAGAAGGCTCCGTTAACGAGTATGTCCGAATTCAGTCTCCCCACCACTTCGGCGGTTGAGTATCTGCGGCCGGTGCCGGTCTATGCGGCCCAGCAACCGCGCCAGCGCTATTGGCTACATGCGTTGCTGTTGGTGCTCACCTGCTTCACCACGCTGGTGGTGGGAGCGCGCATGCAATCCAACTTTGCGCGCGGTCTGCCGGTTTTTTATGTGGATGGCGGCACGGCTTCGTTTTTTCCGGTGAAGTGGGCGCTCGCGGATCCGGCGCGGCTGTTGCTCGGAATTCCATTCGCGGGCACGCTGATGTTGATACTGCTGGCTCACGAGATGGGCCACTACCTTTACTGCAAACATTATGGCGTGTGGGCCACACTACCGTTCTTCATTCCGGCGCCAACATTGATCGGAACTTTTGGAGCCTTCATTCGCATTCGCTCGCCGATTCGATCGCGCACTTCTCTGTTTGATATTGGAATCGCCGGACCTATTGCCGGATTCGCGGTGGCCGTGGGAGTTCTGGCGGTATCGTTGGGCTTATCGCGCCCCATCCCGGCCGGTTCTCCACCTGCGGATCTGGAACTGGGTTTCCCGCTCATTTTTCATTTGGTGCACGGCCTGCTGGCTGGTACGGGGATGAGTGGTGTGGCTGGGCTTCCGCTCGAACGGGTGTTGTTGCATCCGATGGCGATCGCGGCATGGGTGGGAATGTTCGCGACGGCTCTAAATCTTCTTCCGGGCGGGCAGCTCGATGGCGGCCATATCGTTTTCTCGATTGCTCCCCGCGCACATCGCTGGATCTCGTGGCTGACTACTCTCGCGCTGCTGGCGATGGCTTATTATCTCTGCTACGTCTGGGTGATGTGGGCGATCATGTTGCGCTTGAGCAGCTTGCGTCATCCTCAAGTCCCCGAATGGCCCAGGGTTCAGGGTAGCCGCGCTTTGCTCGCTGTATTCGCGATTGTTATGCTGGTCCTTACTTTCGCACCCACTCCCTTCCTGCATTTTTCATTGCGAGAAATTGTGCAGGAAATGCGGAGGCCGTAGGTAGTTGCAGCTCTGCCCCAATCACATCACATCGGATGCACTACATCAGCCAAAGAGCGTCCACATCTACGATCACTTGTGTGCGGGGAATTTTCTGCTGGGTCACGAAGGCCAGCATGGCGCGCAGCGTGTCGTTGAGCTTTCCTCGGCTTGGCGATTTTAATATGAAGTGATATCGGTAATCGCGCTTCAGTCTTGTGATCGGCGCGCTCGCCGGGCCCAGCACGCGAACGCCTTCGTGCCGCGTCTGCTCGAACCATTTCCCTATCGTGCCCGACCACTGAAGCGCTTCATCGAGCTTGTCGCTGCGGACCAGCACGTTGGCGATCACGCCGTAAGGCGGATAGTGCATCCAACTGCGGAAGCGCAACTCCTTTTCGTAGAATCCAGCGAAATCGTGCTGGGCCGCATATTGCACCGCGTAGTGGTCTTCGAAGTAAGTTTGCAGAATGACTTTGCCTGGGGTTTGGCCACGGCCGGCCCGGCCCGCGACTTGTGTGAGCAACTGAAATGTCCGCTCGGCGGCGCGGAAGTCGGGTAAACCTAGAGCACTATCGGCTCCAACCACGCCAACTAAAGTCACGCCATGAATGTCGTGACCTTTTGCGATCATCTGCGTACCAACCAGCACGTCGAGGTGCCCCTCATTCAACGCATTCAGCGTGCGCTCAAAATCTTCGTGGCCGCGGACGGTGTCACGATCCAGACGAGCGATGCGCGCCTGGGGGAACATTCCATGCAGCAATTCCTCAAGCTTCTCCGAACCGGTGCCGAGGAAATAGACATACTCGCTACCGCAGTGCACGCAGCTTTTTGGTACCGGCGCTACGAAGCCGCAGTAATGGCAAACCATTTTGTGCTGGCGTTTGTGATGCGTCATCGCGATGGCGCAATTCTGGCATTCCAGCTTTTTCCCGCAGGTGCGGCACAGTGCAACCGGAGAATATCCCCGCCGATTGAGCAGCACCATCACCTGCTCTTTACGGTCGAGGCGGTCTTCGATCTCCGCGGCCAGCCTGCGCGAGATGACCTGCTCCTGACCGGTTTCCTGAAACTCCTGGCGCATGTCGACGATTTCGACCTCCGGCAGGGGACGCTTTTCCACCCGGTCAGGCAGTTCGATCAGGGCGTATTTATTTTTCTTCGCGTTGAAATAAGACTCCAGCGACGGAGTGGCCGATCCGAGGACCACGACGGCATTCGCCATCTTGGCGCGCATGACCGCGACATCGCGGGCATGATAGCGCGGCGTTTCTTCCTGCTTGTATGAGGAGTCGTGCTCTTCGTCGACAATGACTAGCGCAAGATCTGAAACCGGCGCAAAGATAGCAGATCGCGTGCCTACAACCATACGGGCTTCGCCATTCTTAATGCGATGCCACTGCTCCGCTCGCTCTTTATCGGACAAGGCGGAATGGAGAATCGCGACTTCGTCGCCGAAAGCGCGATGCAGATCGGCGGCGACGGCCGGAGTCAGGCCGATCTCAGGCACGAGAAGAATCGCGGAGCGCCCGGCGTCGAGCACGGCGCGCATGGCGGCGAGATAGACCGCAGTCTTGCCCGAGCCAGTTACGCCGTGCAGGAGAATCCCGGTGAACCTGCGCTGTGCAACTGCCTCCCGCAGACGATCGAGCGCACTTTGTTGTGCCGCATTCAGTTCGAATTCGACGGCTAAGGCTCGCGGGCGCTTACGAGGAAACACGACTGACGCGGCTTCCGTGACAACTTCTACCAAGCCGCGCTTGACAAGAGTGGAGAGAGTTGTCTGCGGCACCTCGAGCGCCTGCAAAACCTTGACCGGAGCTCGTCCTCCGGACGCAGCCAGCCTTTCGACAAGCTTTCTCTGATTGTCGTTCAGCTTTCCTTCCGCAGACTTGAGGACCGCAATTTTAACGGTGCGGGTGGCGTCACGCACACTCGAGACGTCTTGCCGCAGCAGCCATTTTTTTCTCACCATGCCGCTCAACACTGACTTGGAGACACCTGTCGCCGAGCGCAAGGTTGGTTCGCGTACTTGAACAGATTCAGCTGTTGCGGAATCTTCTCCGGAAAAATAATCTAGAACCCGAAACTCGGCGGCTTGTTCTTCCGGCCTACGGCTGGACCGCGCAGATGACCCGGACATGCCCGCGAGATGTAGTGCCAGCCGACCTTGTGGGGTAACGCTGTAGGCGATCACGCGTTTGAATTCAGCGATCAGCGGCAGCATGCTGCGGAAAACTTCGCCAATCGGCGCGAGGTAATAGTTGGCGATCCAGCGACCTAGATTTAGAAGTTGCTCGTCTAGAACAGGCGCAGCATCGAGCACCCGAAGAATGGGCTTAATCGCGATCGAGGGCTTGCGATCGTGCACTTCGGTGACTATGCCCGTCAGACGCTGCTGGCGGAAAGGCACAAGCACGCGACCGCCGACCACGGGAGTGGTGTCCGCGGCAACACGGTAAGTAAAGACCATGTCGAGCGGCACGGGCAGGGCTACGTCGCAGTACTCAGGCATTTGATTGGAAGAATAAACTACAAAGGATTCAGAGAGGCTGCTCAGCCCAGCCTCTATTGAAGAGGCTTAGTCGGCTGTTTTCTTTGGCGGCTGGATCCCGAGGTACTTCATGACCATCTGCAAATCCTTCCAGGCTTCGCCCTTCTGCCGCGGATCGCGCAAAAGAAATGCCGGATGGTAGGTGACGGCCAGGCGCGTGCCAGGCCACGATGGATCGCTGCCCACGGGCTTGAAGTCATACCAACGACCGCGCAGTTCGGTCATGGGCGCACTGAGCGCGAGGAGATTCTTGGCCGCCGTCGCACCCAAGGCAACCAGCACCTTGGGCTTGATCGCGGAAATTTGGCGCATTAGAAATGGCGAACAGGTTTCGGATTCGTCCCGCTCTGGCTGACGGTTTCCCGGGGGGCGGCACTTTACGATGTTTGCGATGTATACATCCTCGCGTCGCAGGCCCATGGCTTTGATCATGTTGTTGAGCAGTTGCCCAGCGCGACCAACAAAAGGTTCGCCCTGCGCATCTTCATCGGCGCCGGGGCCCTCGCCAACAAACATCAACTCCGCACGCGGATCGCCGACTCCGAAGACGATCTTGTGGCGATCAATGTGGAGCTTGCAGCGTATGCATTCGCCAAGATCTCCGCGAATGATCTTAAGAGCCGCTATTGGATCGGCAACCCCATGCTCCGGGTACGACGGTAGGACCTGGAGAATCTTGTCCTCAGTTGACAGGACTTCGGTTTTCCTTGCGCTCATTTCCTCTTTCAATTCTGAATGGGACGAAGATAAAGCCGGGGCGATAATATCGGTCGCATCGGAGTCAATCGCACCGGATTCGGAAGTTTGCGATCCACGCCGGTAGAAATCGTAGATCCCCATCTCGTTATAAAAACGAACTCGGGCGGCAAGAGCGCTCCGCAATTGAGGATCAAGTGTCCGAGTCATTCGCTAGCCGGCGGTGACGAGTTCGACCGACGTCAGTTCTCCAGATCGAAATAGATTTTTGTGGTAGCCCGATATTGAATCTTCTTTGCTCCGTCCAATTGCATGTCGAGCGATTCCACGTGCGCCCACTTGATGCCGCGCACGGACTTCGCCGCCTCTTTCACCGCATTGTCCGCCGCCCGGGCAAAGCTGTCCTTGGAGGTTCCAACCACTTCGATCGCTTTCTGCGTCATCACATGCTCCTTAAAGAAGTTTGAAGGAATTGTACGCCCGGAAGGAAACTTGGTTCAGGCTTTAACTCTCGCGCTGTGCCGTTGGCGAATCCGAACTACTTGGTCGAGTACCCGTTGCGCAACCTCCCACTTAGTGGTTTCGGGTACTTCGACAACTTCGTCGTGAGTAATGATGGTCACTTCATTGCGGTCGGAATCAAATCCTACCCCCTCACGGGATACGTCATTGACCACGATAGCATCAAGGTTTTTGGCAGAGAGCTTCTGGCGCGCATTTTCAAGGACGTTCTCAGTCTCCGCAGCGAAGCCCACGATAATCTGCGATTGCTTGCGCTCGGAAATCTCCTTCAAGATGTCAGGAGTTGGCTCAAGGTCGAGCGTGATCGGCCCCTTGCGCTTGATCTTCTGTGGGGCAACGGATTTGAGGCGGTAGTCGGAGACCGCCGCGGTTTTGATGACGATGGTGGACTGCGGCAGTAAGGTAAGCACGGCATCGAGCATCCGCTCAGCCGATTCAACTTTCGTGACCTCGGCCGCCGCAGGCGGTGTCAACGCTGTCGGTCCGGTTATCAGTAGCACACGCGCACCGCGCCGGAGTGCAGCTTCTGCCATGGCATATCCCATGCGTCCGCTGGAGCGGTTAGTGAGATAGCGCGCGGGATCGATCTTCTCGCGGGTTGGCCCGGCGGTGATCAAAACAGTTTCGCCCGCAAGATCTTGAACCGCGCCCAGTGACTCGAGGGTGGCGGCAACGATGACCTCGTTCTCGGCCAGACGTCCGGCGCCCGTCATGCCACAAGCTAAATAACCGCTTCCGGGTTCGACGATCTTCACCCCGCGCCGGCGAAGAGTTTCCAGATTCGCCTGGGTTGCAGGATGGTTCCACATGTTCACGTTCATGGCGGGAGCAACGATTACCGGAGCAGTCGTCGCCAGATAAAGCGTGGTAAGAAAATCGGTGGCGATGCCTTGGGCAAATTGCGCCAGGATATCAGCAGTCGCGGGAGCAACCAGCAGAGCGTCAATCGATTGCGCTACCGCGATATGTTCGATGGCGGAATCGATATTGGGAGCGTGTTCCTCTTCAGCCGCGAACATACCGGTTATAACTTTTTCGCCGGAGAGCGACGCGAAGGTGAGAGGACGAACAAACTCCTGGGCCGCGCGCGTCATGACAACCTGCACGCGGATACCACGATCCTGTAGCAGGCGAACAATCTCGGCCGCCTTATAGGCCGCGATTCCGCCTGTAACTCCGAAAGCAATCTTCATAATTGGCGCCGCGCGATTCCGACACAGGGGGTCGAGACGTCGCGTTCAATGCAGCGCTGGTTTAAGCTTCGTGCCCGAATGCCTGGTCAAGCACTTCTGCCGCCTGCTCCGCCGCGCTGCGCGTTTCAGGAATCTCCCACTTCACTTTACCCGCGCGAATTTCATCCTGCGCGATCCGGCAGGGTTTCCGGGAACTCGTTTGTACCACCGGAGGAGCTCCGGATTGCAATTGCCGGGCTCTCCGTGCGGCGACCAGAATATACCGATAGTTGCTGTCGAAGCCTTCGATCAATTTCATGGACTCTCTCCCCCCGACCGGGATGCAAGATTTTGGATTGCCGAAAGTTGATTTGCGAACCACGTTGCGTTCTCCGCCAGCGAAGCCAAGAACCTGTCACCTATTTTCCCACGAAATTGCGAGTTGTGCCGCAACGCAGTTTGGAATCAGGTTACGGAAGACTATTGTGCCGCCCGCGACTCGCGATTAAAGGAAGACAGTATTGGCCCCAGGCGCTCGCGCACATTGGCCAGACGGCAGCAATCTGCGAGCGCCACAATCTTTTGCTCTTCCTCCGAGAGCGCCCGCTCCGCGCGCTGCAATCGTTCGCCGCGCACCACCGCCCGCAGTAGTCTGATCGAATCCTCCAGCTGATCGTTCACCAGAATATAGTTGTATCGCCGGTAGTTCTCAATTTCGTGTGTGGCAGTAACCAGCCGCCGCTGAATCACTTCTTCCGCATCCTCGCTCCGCTTACGCAAGCGCTCTTCCAAAGTTTTCCGGTCGGGCGGCAGGATAAATATGCTGGTGGCACCCGGGAGCTTCTGTTGAATCTGCGCAGCGCCCTGAACGTCAATATCGAGCAATAGGTCACGGCCATTCCGCTCCGCCTCTTGCAAAAAACGTCTCGCCGTTCCGTAATAGTTTCCGAACACTTCGGCATATTCCAGGAACGCATTCTGTCGAATCATTTTTTCGAACTCTTCGCGCGATACAAAATAATACTGGCGCCCATTGATTTCGCTGCCGCGCGGAGCCCGCGTGGTGTAGGAAATAGAAAATTCGAGATCGCTGACTTTTTTCAACAATTCATTTACCAGGGTTGACTTGCCCGAACCGGACGGAGCCGAAATAATATAGACCAATGGTTTGCGGGCCGGAGCATTCATTCCAGGTTTTGCACCTGCTCGCGAGATTTTTCGATCTCCGCTTTCATGCTCAACCCAGCCTCGGTCACCTTGAGCGCCTCACCCGCGATCCCCGAGGTTTTGGAAAGCAAAGTATTGGCTTCGCGATTCATTTCTTGCAGCAGGAAATCCAACTTCTTTCCGACTTCACCAGGTTGGTCAAGCAGGCCCAGAAAGTGCTGCACATGATTTTCCAGGCGAACGATTTCTTCCTGAATATCGCTGCGATCGACCAGCAGCGCTGCTTCCTGCAGCATTCGTTCCCGATCGGGACTGGCACCCAGCAACTCTTGCAGTCGAATCTGCAATCGCTCCAGGTAGCTCTGCAACATGGCGCGGCGGTGCTGCCGCACAATACTGACGGCCTCCAACAGGTGCGCCATGCGTTCCCGAAGCTCGTGTTCAATACTGCGGCCTTCCAGTTCGCGCATCTGATTCAACCGGTCGAGCACTTCGCCAACGTTGGCCGTCACCGCGGATTCGAGGGCCCCATCCATATTGCCTCCGGAAGAATCGAGCGCCCCCGGAATTCTCAGGATGGAATTGAGATCAGGTTCGGAGGCGACGTTGAATTCGCCGGCGGCCCTGCGAAACGCCGCTATGTAAGCGCTCACCAGCGGACGATTCAACGCAAAGTTTTCGCCGCTTCCGCGGTCCACGCTGAGCGTCACTTCCACGTGCCCGCGACTAAGCTTTTCTTTGAGCAATTTACGCAGTTGCATTTCAATTGCCTCAGAACCGGACGGCAAACGAAAATGCAGATCCAGGAAGCGATGATTCACCGATTTCAAAGAGAGCGAAAAGGCCGTGCGCCCGTTGCCGTCGGCGGCCGAAGATGCAGGCGGATGCGAATTGCCACCGGCGTCGTAGCTGTTCAGTTCGCCTTTCACTTGCGCAAAGCCTGTCATGGAGCGTAGTGGCATGGAATTCAAAATGATAGCGCGAAAGCATCAACTGGGCTGTGCAGGCTCCATTTTGTGCTCGAAATCGGCGAACTGCAACTCGTACAACCGCCGGTACGTTCCCAGCCTCGTCATCAACTCCTCGTGCGCACCCATATCGGCAATGGCACCATTTTCGATCACCACGATCCGGTCAGCACGGCGAATGGTCGAGAGTCGGTGCGCGATGACGAACACCGTTCGGCCAGTCATCAGATTGTGCAGCGCAGATTGCACCAGCGCCTCCGATTCGCTATCCAGTGCCGACGTAGCCTCGTCCAGGATCAAAATTGGAGCGTTCTTCAAAATCGCGCGGGCAATCGCGATTCGCTGGCGTTCCCCGCCAGAGAGCCGCACGCCGCGCTCACCGATAACCTGATCGTAGCCCGCGGGAAGCGCCATAATAAAATCGTGCGCCAATGCCGCCCGCGCCGCAGCCTGCACGTGTTTCAGCGGCACGTTCGGTTGGCCGTAAGCGATGTTGTTGCGAACGGTATCGTTGAATAGAACCGTCTCCTGCGTCACGATCCCGACCTGCTCGCGCAAAGATGCAAGCGTTACATCGCGAACGTCCACGCCGTCGATAGTCAACCGTCCCTGAGTAACATCAAAAAACCGCGGAATCAAATGAACCAGGGTGCTCTTGCCCGCCCCGCTCGAGCCAACGATCGCGATCACCTCTCCCCGGCGAACTTCAAGATTGATGTTGTGCAGCACACTCCGAGTTTCTTCACCTTCGCTATCGTAAGTAAAGTTGACTTGATCAAATTGAACGGTTTGGGAAAATGCAGGCAAGCGGGCGGCATTGGGCTTTTCACGGACCTCATCCTCGACATCCATGAACTTGAAGATTTCGCTGGAAGCGCCCACCGCCTGCTGGAAATTATTGTTGAACTGGGCGAACTTTCGTACGGGATTGTACAGGCTGAAGACTGCAGTGATAAAGGCGACAAAGACACCGGGCGTCATCTTTCCATGGGCAACCTGCTCGCGCCCAAGATTGAGGAGCAGCGCAATGCCGATCACTCCAAAAATATCCATCAGCGGAGAACTGATGGCCGTCGCTGCAACGGAACGCAAATTTGCCCGGAATAACCGCCGCGCCGCGCCTCTAAAACGTGAAATCTCCCATTTTTCACTGTTAAAGGCCTTCACGACGCGATTGCCGGTGATGGTCTCGTGCAGAATATTTTGAATTTCAGCCAGCTTGTCTTGCCCATGCCGCGTGGTGCTACGCACCCGGGAGCCGATTTTGCGTGAGGAATAGATAATTATGGGCACGAACAGGAGCAGTACCCAGGCAAGCTTTCCACCAAGAACCACCACTACCGCAGCCACCGAGAGGAACGTAAAAAACTGTTGCAGAAATTCCGCCAGCACGGTCGACATGGCATATTGCACGCGTTCGATATCGCTCACAATCGCCGAAAGAAGAGTCCCCGTGGCATGCTTGGAGAAAAATGCGGCCGAGCGCCGCATCATGGCGTTGTAAAGATCGTCGCGCAGGTCGGTGATCATGCCGAATCCAGCGTGGTTCACCAGATAGGTTCCCGTGTAGTCGCAAATTCCTTTCAGAACGGTTGAAGCAACCAGGGCAAATGCCACTATCGTCCAGGCGTTTGTGAGCCGCGCCGGCACTAACTGCTGCAGAGAGACCGCGTGATGCGTCCCGGGAATAACAAACAACTGAATCTCTTTCGATCCGGTGGAAGGATTCAGCACCCGATCAAATACGGGTCGAATCAGCAAATACTTGAACGCATCCAGCCCACCGACCAAGGCCATCAGCACGACTGACGAAAGGATTTGCCACCAATAGGGAAGCGCATAACGAACCAACCGCATTAGTTGGCGCATGCGCCTCCAGCAGGGCCGAGGCGGCCTAACAGCATTGGTATAAAAGTGTGGTACAAGACCTTCATTTTACTGTGCGCTTCTTGAATTCCCCTACCGGCATTGTCATGTCAGAGTTCACTTCGGGATGTCCCGGTGCACGCACTTTACACGGTAGCCGGCTTTATGAAGGCGCTCGCAGACCTCTTCCGCAATCATTACCGAGCGATGCTGCCCGCCGGTGCAACCAAATCCGATCGTCAAGTAGCTCTTCCCTTCGTTAACGTAGTGGGGAAGAAGATAAATCAGAAGGTCGGAAATGCGCTGAATAAATTCCTGCGTCTGCGGAAATGACCGGATATAGGCAGCAACTCGCTTATCGCGACCGGTAAGCGGACGGAATTCCGGCAAGAAGTGCGGGTTCGGAAGGAACCGCACGTCAAAAACCAGATCGGCATCCTCCGGCAGGCCATTGCGAAATCCAAAACTCACGCACGAGACGAGGATATTCTTGCCACTCGGCTGTTCGTGAAAACGCTCCGTAATGTGCGCGCGCAGCTCATGCACGTTGAATTTGGAGGTGTCGATGACAACGTCAGCCAACCCGCGAATCTTCGCCAGATGCCGCCGTTCAGTTCGTATGGAGGTATTGACCGGCGAATCCGTTCCGAAAGGATGCGGGCGGCGGGTTTCACTGAAGCGCCGCAACAGCACCGCGTCGGAGGCCTCAAGAAACGCCAACTTTGTTGGGATGATTCGGCCCACATCCTTGAGAATCACCGGAAACTGCTCCAGCTTCGAGCCTTCGCGGACGTCGATCACTAGTGCTGTACGACGGATGTCTCTGGACTGAACGGCCATCTCGGCAAAGCGCGGGATAAGTTCGACGGGAAGGTTATCCACACAGTAGTAACCCAGGTCTTCAAACACCTTCAACACGGAAGCTTTACCCGAGCCGCTCATCCCGGTAATAATGACCAGTTCCGGGGAATGAGGCGCGTCAGTCTCCGCCGTTTTGGCGGGCTTCGCCTTGCGCGTCGACCTTTTGCTTTTCGCCGGCTCGATGGCTTTCCGTGGCGTCATGCAAAGGATAGTAGCATCGCGGACCGCATCCGTGAAAAGGACTTAGATTGATTCCCTGTCTTGATTTGTGCAACTTCCACTCTAAAAGGTAAGCTAATTCGCCATGAAGAAGTTTCACGAACTCAGCGAGCGGGAAGTGCTGGCCCTCGCCATAGCTCTGGAAGAAGAAGACGAACGCGTATATGCCGATTTCGCCGAAGGCTTGCGGCAGGATTATCCCGCTTCGGCAGCCATGTTCGAAGGCATGCGCGAAGAAGAATCCGGACATCGTCGGCGTTTGATCGAACTTTTCCGACAAAAGTTTGGCGAGCATATTCCGTTGATTCGACGGCAGGACGTGCGCGGTTTCGTAGAGCGGCCGGCCCTCTGGCTAATTCGTCCTTTGCGTATTGAGGCCGTGCGTAAGGAAGCCAGCACCATGGAAGTGGAGACGCGGCGATTTTATGAGAAGGCCGCGGCGCGCACTCAGGACGCCAGCATCCGCCAGTTGCTCGACGACCTTATCAACGAAGAGCGCGAGCATGAAGAACGCGCGCAGGAACTGGACAAAGAGAAACTTCCCGCTAACGTGAAGGCGGATGAGGAACGCGCGCAACGGCGGTTATTCGTACTCCAGATCGTGCAGCCTGGATTGACCGGACTGATGGACGGTTCGGTCTCCACGCTGGCTCCAGTTTTTGCCGCCGCTTTCGCAACCATGAATAGCTGGGACGCCTTTCGCGTCGGTCTCGCCGCATCCGCAGGCGCGGGAATCAGCATGGGTTTCGCGGAAGCATTGTCGGACGACGGCAGCCTTACCGGTCGCGGCCATCCCTGGGTGCGGGGTCTCATCTGCGGCGCCATGACCGCGCTCGGAGGTATCGGGCACACACTACCATTCTTGCTTAAAGACTTCCGCATGGCGCTCTGGGCCGCGGGCGCCGTCGTATTCGCGGAACTGGCGGTGATCACGTGGATTCGCCGACGGTATATGGATACTCCGTGGATTTCCGCCGCACTGCAGGTCGGCTTGGGCGGAGTATTAGTGTTCATCACGGGAGTGCTGATTGGAAGTTCGTAAATTACTTCTCTGCCAGAAACTACCGGTTGTTGACCGTCGGCCGTTGCGGTCAGGGCTGTGTATCCAGCGGATGACTGCTCTTTCCGTAAAATTCATTCTGTAGATTCAAGCTGACGTCATCGGCTTTTACCGCGCGGATGGTCTTCACAATGGCCCCGATCCACCAATCCATCTGAAATTTTCCCAACTCTACCGTAGCGGCGGAGCCATCGCCGGAATAATGATTGGGAAAGCGCGCGTACCACCAGATGCCCGTGTAGACATCTTCGGGAAGATTCAGCCGGTGCTGGTCGGCGCCTGATTCCTGGCCTGCGCGGTCCTGATGAACTGTGTCAGGGCGCGCAATCATCATTTTCGAAGTCTCGCTCTCGCCCGCGTGCATGTCGATGGAACTTTTCTTCGGTGGGCCGCCTGATTCAGGACTTCGCTTATCAAAAATGTAGACCACATAGTCGCGCGGCTTATCGAGCTGAGTTTGGGCGAAGTACGGAAGCAGGCTCTCGTTACCGCCATGTCCGTTTACGATGATGATCTTCTTGCACCCGTTGCGAGCCATCTCGTCCGTGGTTTCTTGCAGCAGCGCGAGTTGCAGGTTACGGCTGTACGCCATGGTTCCCGGTTCATGGCGCGCCTCGGCGATCTGGCCGAAATAATAGTCCGGCAGAACGATAGCGTACTCCTGCTCGGCCGCGTGCAGTGCCGCATAGCGCACATCCAGCAGATCGGTTCCCAGCGGCAGATGCGGACCGTGCTTTTCCAGAATGCCAAACGGAAGCAGGCGCGTTCCTTGCGAGCGATGAATTCCCTCACGGAAATCGGCAGCCGTGAGTTCTTCCCAGTGCACGGAAAGTTTCGCTTGTGGCGCGCTGGTTTGCGTGGTCGCGAACGTCGAAGCGAACAACATCGAGATGAGAGCAATCCGGATGCAACTACGGTTCTTCATCCGGATATCTTAACTCGACTGCGAATTTCAACCGCAAAGTATCGCTCACGTACTAAGCGCGCGACCGAAAACGATCAGAAGGCGAAACGACCACCAATGGTCGGAGCGCAGTTGCTGTTGTATCTATAAGGGACGCCAGGGCCATGAGGAATGGCGATGGCCAGACCGCCGTCCACGTAGGAATACGCAATACCGGCAAAACCGTCGAGACGCTTGGTGAAGTGGTGATCCGCGTAGAGCGACCCCTCGTTGAGGGTACCCGCGCAGGAACTGCGGAAACCGGCTGTAGGAGAGCAAGTCGGCGGAAGGCGAAAGTCGTTCTGCCGCTGCTGATACCAGGCGAAAGTGATGTCGGTTTTATTGTCGAAGGCGTATTTCGCGCCCGTCCACCAGATATTCACCAGCTTTTCAGAATCAAGATTGTTGTCTTCGACCGAGCTCATGAAATAACCGCCCTGATCCGAGGCGCCCACACCCAACGGATTCGACGGATTGTTTTGCCAAATGTATTCGTAGCCGGCAAAAAACTTCAGCGGAGCAAACGTATACCTGGCGGCGACCATAATTGCGCGGTTGTCGGTCACGATGCCATCTACGGTGTTGTTCGGGTCGATTAGATTGGGCCCGGTAATGGGGTTGGTATTGATGCTGTCCGTGGTCGACTGATAAGACTGCGTTGGACTCTGGGGCCCCAGCAAAGGGTTTAATACACTGATTGCCTGGTTGTACTGTTGGAAGACGAGGTCGGCGGAGAACTTACCGTGGCCCCCGCCCAGATCGAAGCCATAGGCGTTGTTATGCGCCTGTTCCGGCGTGCAGGTGGTGGCACTCCAGGTTGCGGAGGCCGTATAGCAGCCCGCAGAACCACTGGCAAATTTATACATTGCGCCAAAATGGGCCGGGCCAAAGATCAGGCGATACTTCACGGCGTCGTCCCAACGGCTGTCGTCGGTGTCTCCGCCGCCGGCCATGGTGCCGTTATACCCGATGTAGGAGAAGGCATAGCTGCCGCTGGCCGGATCGTAAAGCAGCATCGCGTCGGTGCCGAGAGAGCGCTGGCGACCGAAGGTCAGCGTGCCGAAATGCGTGGACGACACGCCGCCGTAGTATTCGTCATTGAAGGGTTGACCGGCGCGCGCTCCGTCGATGGCTATTGAATAGCTGCTCCGGGGAAGGCCGTTATTGACCGTGTCGGTGGCGGGCGCGTTGGCGAGCAGGCCGGACTGCGGATTGATGCCGGTGGAAGCATTGAAGACAACCGACCAGCCGCGCCGGAACTCTTCCTTGCCCCTGATTCCGAAGCCCGTCTGTTGCAGGTTGTTCGGTGCGATCAGGAATCGATGTTGATAGCCGTTTCGGTTTACCAGAGATTCTCCTTCATAGTTATACCCATTCTCGGGTAAGCCGTGGCTGACCCATCCAACGCCGACGTCATACGCGCCGTATAACGTGATGCCGTGCCAGGTCAGCGTGCAGTCCGTGGTGGCGAACTCGTGGCCACTGGCACAAGCATCGGGAGTCTTTCGCTCCATCTTCATGTCGATCGTGGCTTCCTGGCCAACCGCCAGGCTGGCTCCCGTCCGCGTTTCATCTGCGAATCCTTGCTTTGCCACTCGAATCTCGAAACGCCCCGCAGGCAGGCCGGTCGCGTGAAAATAGCCGCCGCCATCGGTTGCGATCGTCCGCGTTTCGCGGGTGTCGAGGTTCTTGATCGTTACCGCGACGTCGCGAAGGGCTGCACCAGTTTGGTCCGTTACCACTCCAGAAACGCTCACTCCGGTTTGGGCCCGTGCTGGGAAGACCGCCATCGCAAACCATGTCGCCGCCACAACCAACAGAAAAGCAGCCTTACGCATACAACCCCCTAAAGATTTCCCTGGGATATGATATTTTTGACGAGCGTATATCACATACGGCTTTTCAGTCAATTATGATATGAATATATATGCTTGTAGCATCGTTAAGGATTGAATATCGCACGCTGATTGACCGCGGAATCGCGTGAATATAGGATTTCCTTCCGATGCGAGGGAGCGGACAATCAGAGCGCAAGAAAGAAGAGTTGCTGAAGCTGCGCGACGCAGCCTTGCAACTTGGTATCAGTTTTCCCACTATCAAGCAGTGGATTTACAAAAAGAAGATCCGCAGCATCAAAACCGCCGGAGGCCATCACCGCATACCGCAGAGCGAATTAGATCGACTGCTCTATCGAACCCGAGGAGAAACAGAGCGCGAACGCGCCGGCGTAATCCGCAAAGTAAGCGGGCGCAATCAGCTCGTGGGCAGGATCGAGACGGTCAGCATCAGCGGACTGATGGCGGAAGTACGGATCTCGATCGGAGGTCAGCAGATCACTTCGATCATCACCGCCCGCTCCGCACGCGAAATGCAGTTGAAGCCGGGGCAGACTGCCGCTGCCTTAATCAAAGCCACCGAAGTGATGATCTTGCGGGTTTGATATGAACAAATGCCGAATTGTTATCCTTTCCGCCCTGCTACTCTGCGTAACTTTTCACACGGGACTACTGCGTGCACAGGCGCTGACCGTAGAAACGGAAAGCGGAAAACAGACGGTAGTGACCCGAGCGGATATCGAAGCCTTGCCGCACGTCAAAGTCACGAGCGGAGGCGCGATCTTCGAGGGCGTCGAGCTAAGACTTGTGCTGGAGAAAAGCGGAGTCCAACTCGGTGACACGCTGCGAGGAAAGCGCATGGCGTCTTGTCTGCTGGTGGAAGCTGACGACGGATATAGAGTCGTAATCGCGCTGCCCGAAATCGATCCAGCCTTCAGCAAGAAACAGTTCATTCTGGCTTTCTTGAAAGACGGGAAGGTGCTCGACGCAAAAGAGGGACCTTATCGTATTGTGATTCCGGACGAGACGCGCATGGCCCGCTGGGTACGGCAGGTCGCCGGATTGAAGATCGTCGACGTGCAGTGATGAGAAAAGCAACCAAAAAAGGTCAAGACGAAATGAGAGCGCATAGATTCAGATTGACCCTAATACTGGTAGCGGCATTCGCTTCGCACTTCTGCGCCGCGCAGGAATTGAGTATCGCTGCGGCAGCGGACCTGCAGTTTGCCATGCAGGACATTGCCGGACGATTCGAAAAACAAACCGGAAAGACCGTGAAGCCAACCTACGGATCGTCGGGAAACTTCTTCCAGCAAATCCAGAACGGCGCGCCCTTCGACATTTTCTTTTCCGCGAATCTTGATTATGCAAAAACCCTAGAGGACGCTGGGTTGACCGTGCCGGGCAGCTACTATCAGTACGCGCGCGGCAAGATCGTCATCTGGGTGCCAAACACATCGAAACTTGATTTGAACTCAGGACTCAAGGCTCTCCTCGATCCTTCAATTAAAAAGATTGCAGTTGCCAATCCGCAGCATGCGCCCTACGGTAAGGCTGCTGTGGCTGCCCTCGAGAATGAGAAGGTCTACGACCAACTCAAAGACAAGTTGGTGCTGGGGGAAAACATCGCGCAGACTGCCTCCTTCGTAGTTTCGGGAGCGGCCGACGTCGGCATTGTTGCGCTGTCTCTGGCTTTGTCTCCAAACATGAAGGGCAAGGGACGCTATGTGGAGATTCCCGATGCAGACTATCCGCCCATCGAACAGGCTTGCGTTGTTCTCAAATCTTCCAAGTATCAGGACGAAGCGCGGCAATTCGTAGCGTTCGTCAAGACTGCTTCGATCGCAAATGTACTAACAAGTTATGGGTTCAAGGTAGCAGCCACATCCGGCAAGTAAATCCGGTATCTTGTACGAAGATGATTTCGTACTCTGCCAAAATCGTGAGCTACATCTTCTTCTCCCGGTCAAAGACCGCTCGTGGCGGTTTAGTTCATACCACCGCGAAAGTGCTTTTGTTTTTCGGCTTGGCTTGTCTGGGCCGCGACGCAATCGGCCAATCACCGGTGCAGAGCAGCCACACACCTAAGGGCGCGAACGTTTCGTCAACCTCGTCCGATACTCTCGCCGCGCGTCTCGCCGCGCAAAACGCCTTGTTCAAGGCGCAATTCGAAGATGACATGCGGGCTTCTCCGGAGAGTGAAACTGCGCGGGGCGACTATCGCGACAACGCTCTGCTGGACGATTACTCCCTCGCTGCCAGCACAAAGCAAAACTCGGTGGATCGCGCGTATCGAGCAAGGCTCGCAGCAATTTCGACCGAGGGATTTCCCGAGCAGGATCGCATTTCGCACGATCTTCTGCTGCATGTTCTGGATGACCGCATCGCGGACTATGAATTAAAAGACTATGAGATGCCCGTCTCACAAATGCAGGGGATTCACAACAGCCTCGCCGATCTGCCCAACTCGGTTCCGCTTGATTCCGTGAAGCATTATGAAGATTACCTCGCGCGGCTCCGCCAAATCCCGCGTGCCTTCGAACAAACCATGGGTGTACTACGCCAGGGAGAAAAAGACGGATTGATGCCCCCTCGGATTTTGCTCGAGCAGATACCGGTCCAGTGCGAGGGCACGATTTCCGAAAATCCGTTTCTGGCTCCCGCGAAAGAGTTTCCCGCTTCAATCTCTGCCAGTGATCAAAAGCGGCTGGCGGAAGAAATCCGGAGCGTGGTCGACTCGGACGTCCTGCCCGCCTACCACCGCTTTGCTGAATTCATTGCGGGGGATTACGCCCCCCATGGGCGAGCCACGATCGGATTGAGCAGTTTGCCGGACGGCGCTCGACGATACCAGCAGGCCATTCGGGAGCAAACTACCACCGATATGTCTGCCGGAGAAATCCATGCCCTCGGAGTTCGAGAGGTTGAGCGAATTAATGCCCTGCTCACGGAGCTTGCCATCAAAGCAGGCTACAAAGATCTCGGCAGCTTTCGCGCCGCCCTCAATAGCGATCCGAAGTATATACCGAAATCGGCGGATCAGATTGTCGAGGACTTCCGCCGCTATGTTGGACAGATGCAGCCCCGCCTGCCGGAACTCTTTGGCGTGTTCCCCAAAACTCCGCTCACGGTGGAAGCCGCTCCGGCATCACAGCCTCATAATCCCACACACTATGTTTTTGGCACTCCAGATGGTAGCAGGCCCGCGCGAGTGGTGGTCGCAACCTCCAATTATGAACATCGAAAACTTCTCTCCGATGAAACCCAGGCGTACCACGAGGGTATCCCGGGCCATCACCTGCAAATCTCCATCCAGCAACGGCTAACGGGATTGCCGGAGTTTCGTCTTCATGTCATCAACAATGCCTATGCCGAGGGCTGGGCAGTCTATGCGGAGGCGCTGGGTAAAGAGATCGGATTTTTTCAGGATCCGGCGTCAGACTACGGACGGCTTAATTTGGAATTGATGCGCGCCGTTCGCCTGGTAATTGATACCGGCATTCACTCGGAAGGCTGGAGCCGCGAGCAGGCTGTAACCTACTTTCGCGCGAGCGGCGCGGCCGACGAACCCACCATTCAGGCTGAGGTGGACCGGTATATCGCGTGGCCGGCTCAGGCTCTCAGCTACAAAATCGGCCAGCTCAAGATTCTCGATCTGCGAAATCGCGCCAAGACCGAACTTGGCCCGCGTTTCGATATCCGGGCATTCCATGACGAAATCCTGAGCGGAGGCAGCCTGCCGCTCGACATGTTGGAAGCTAGAGTCGATACCTGGCTCAAGACTCGGCTCCGGGATCCCAACTAACCAGCCAGTCGCCCGTTCGCTTTTGACCGCCGGTCTCTCCTTCGCCACGGATTTAGCCCGGCAACAAAAAGTATTGACAGGAAACCCTCCCTGGGATCAACATTGCGTCTAACGCAATAATCCGAAAGCAATCGACAGCGTACGAAATACATGAAGCAACGAAAGATAACCCCCGGCATTTAACGCGTAGAACCTGTAACGAGAGCGCTAAATTGCAGCGAAAATCCACGAGGAGGCTTTTCCATGAGCAATCGCTTTGACCACACCACGCGACAGTCGATAAAGCGTGGCTTGACTTGCACTCTGTTTCTCTCCCTTGCCAGTTGCATGGCACTATCCTTTTGCGCGCAAGCCCAGGTGTATTACGTCGCGAAAAATGGCAGTGATTCGAACAGCGGCAGCGCCAGCGCTCCGTGGCTTACCATTGGACACGCGGCGCTGGAAGCCAAGGCGGGCAGCACCGTCTATGTCGGCGCGGGAACCTACAGCGAAAGCGATACCTTCGCCAACTCGGGAACCGCTTCCGCTCCTATTATTTTTAATGGTCAAGGAGTAGCTATCGTCGATGGCACCGGTGTCGCCTGCTGCACCACTCCCAGCTTCGAGACCAGCAATGGGTTTCTTTGCTGCAACACGCAGGGGCTTTTCAACATAGGCGCGGCGGCTGGCGTGAGCTACCTCACCATCGAAGGGTTCACGATTCAGAACTATAAGACTTCGAGCAAGAACGACGTCCCGGCGGGAATCCTGATCGCCGGAAGCGGAAGCGGAATTAATATTCTCAGCAATAAAGTGCAGAATATTCAAACCTCTGCGGGAAAGAACGGAAACGCCTATGGAATTGGCGTTTTCGGCACCAGCGCGACTCCTTTGAGCCTAACCGTCAGCGGCAATACCATAACCGGCTGCCTGACCGGTGAAAGCGAGACCACCACCTATAACGGCAACGTGCAAAACTTCGTAGTCTCGAACAACACAATTTACGACAACGACAACATCGGAATGGATGCCATCGGTTTCGAGGGAGTGGGCCCCACCGGCTATGATCAGGCCAAAAACGGCGATGTCTATGGCAACCTCATCTATAACAACAGCGCCTTCAAAAACCCGGGCGAGGGCAATTCGTACGATGAGGACGGGCTGTATTGTGATGGCTGCACCAATGTGACCTTCGAACGCAACACGCTGTACGGGAACGATCTGAATATCGAGGCTGCGAGCGAGACCTCTGGCGAAGTTTCGAGCAATGTGATCATTCGCAACAACCTCGTGTACGCAGCCAATTCCTGCGGAATTTCGGTGGGCGGCTATGCTAAAAGTGGAACTGGCGGAAGCACCGACATCACCATCGTGAACAACAGCCTCTATGACAACGACACGCAGAAGACCGGCAGTGGCGAGTTCCAGATTCAATACCGCGCCACGGGGATTGTCTTCGAGAACAATGTCGTCTATACAGGCGCCGAGGGATTGTTCATTTACGGCTTCGTGTCGGGCAGCGGAGTAACTTCCAACTACAATGACTTTTACACCACCAGCTCGACAACCACATTTGAGCTGAACGGAAAAAGTTATTCCTCGTTCGCGACCTACCAATCAAAGACGGGGCAGGATGAGAATTCGGTATTCGCGAATCCTGACTACCTAAAACTTACGACTTGCACATCGACCAAAGAGAGCGGCCCTCCCACGCCCATAACCACTTGCTCACCAGCACCGAATTTTGATATTTCCAGCAGTTCTCCGGCGGAAAACACGGGGAACGCCAGCCTGGGTTCTGCGGATTACGGAACCGTGGACTTTAACGGCAATCCGCGGGTCAATTCTCAGGGAGAAATCAACATGGGTGCTTTTGAACAGTAGAGTTCAAGCGGACATGCAGCGCGGCTGCCTGTCCGTTTTTATCCTTCTTAATGGTTCGGTGTAACGGTGCGGTTCCCAGGAGGCGATTCATCCATGCGCTCTAATTATTTGGTGTGCGCGCTGCTCGCTGGCTGCGCCTGTGGGCAAACGGCAACGAGTACTTCC
Organism: uncultured Acidobacteriaceae bacterium; assembly: GCA_963833875.1. Taxonomy (GTDB): domain Bacteria; phylum Acidobacteriota; class Terriglobia; order Terriglobales; family Acidobacteriaceae; genus Sulfotelmatobacter. The sequence continues at coordinate 1,608,521 of CAWHZM010000004.1, read as the reverse complement.
AACGTAGAAGTTGCTGCCGGAGACCCGGTTATTACAATCGACAGATTCTGCGGTAAACCGGCCCGGCAAGATGCCTGCAATACAGTGATCACCCGCGCGCAATTTGAAAAAGTTACAGAAGCATTGCAGCCGGGTATGCCTTTACCGCTTCGGCTGAAAGTGGCGAACTCTTACGCGCGGAATCTGAGAATGGCTGAGGCGGCGGAAACGCGCGGTCTGGATAAGACCGCCGCATTTGAAGAAGAAATTCGCTTTGCGCGCCTGCAATTGCTCGCCCAGGACTTGAGCCGCGCGTTACAGCAAGATGCCAACAAGATCACTCAGGCTGATCTCGAAGACTATTACAGAAAGGACGAGGCTTCATTCCAGGAAGCTACGCTGGCGCGTATCTTTGTGCCGCGCGCCAAGCAAACTACAGCTACGCAAGGAGAGAATAAAGATAGTGAAGCAGAAATGACAAGAGTCGCGGCCGATCTCCGCACCCGTGCCGTGAACGGCGAAAATCCCGACCAATTACAGCGGGAAGCATACGCCCGGGCAGGATTCGCGGCGACTACAGTCGACACCAGGATGGAAAAAGTGCGCCGGGCCGCATTGCCGCCCCAGCACGAAGGTGTGATGGATCTAAGAATCGGAGAAGTTTCCCAGGTTTTTTCAGATCCCAGTGGGGCGCATTTCATTTACAAAGTCATCCATAAGCAATCGATGACGCTGGAAGATGTCAAAGACGAAATCCGCACCGCCATTTCAAGGCAGCGATATCAAGAGAGCATGAAGGGCTTTGAGGGCAACGTGATTTTTAGCGACGCCTACTTCAATCCGCAGGACGCAATCAAGACAACGCAGACCAGCCACCGAGAAAGAAACAACAAGTCGACCGAGCACGAGTAAGGGGGGTCGATCCCAACTTACGGAGCTTCGATCAGCTCCATCTTCCCATCGCGGGTGCGGTGCAGGATCATGAGTTTGCCCTTCGGATCCCGGAAAATGAACACGTCGCGATCGCCGAAGTGGGCTTCCTTGATGGCTTCTTCCAGGGTCATGGGTCGCATCGCGACCGAATCATTGGATCGCACCAGGTGCACTTCTGTAGTCTTGGCTACGGGCGGATAGCGGTGTACGGCAACGGGCACGGCAGTTTTTTCCGTGAGGCCAACTTTTGTGGTGGGTGTCGATTCCGGAACCGAGTGGCCGTTCCACTTCTTCACTTCTTCGCTTTTCCGGGCAGAGCGCTTCTTCGATTGCCAGCGGGTTTTGTATTTGATCGCTTGCTTTTCCAGGTGATCCAGCGCCTGGGTCACCGCGGCCTTCATGTCCTTTGCCTGCGCCAGGCCAACCAGCGGGCCGTTACGCGGAGTGATGGTGATCTCGGCTTTGTGGCGGTGTTTTTCCACCGCGAGTACGGCTTTGGCTTCAAAGCGGTCACCAAGAATTTTACGGATTTTGGCGAGACCGGTTTCTACCTCGGTGCGGATAGCGGGGGTGATATCGTACTGGCGGCCGGTGAATTCCACGTTCATGAAACGGCGCTCCTTCGAAAGTCAAAATCCTCACCACAGAGGCACGGAGGGGACACAGAGGGTCGCAGTGTTTGGCCCGGCTTCTTACTCTCGCATCTTAGCCTCTCTTTTTACTTTCATTCTTTTACGCGACGTTGGTGCGTGCTGGGAATACGCATATCTTCGCGGTACTTGGCTACGGTGCGGCGAGTGACTTGAATGCCTTGCGATTGCAGAATTCTGGTGAGTTGCTCATCGGTGAGCGGACGGCTGGGATCTTCTTCATCGATTAATTTCTTTACCCTGCGCTTCAGGATCAGCAGCGAAGTATTGCCACCTTCGGGACCCTGCACGCTTTCGCTGAAGAAGTAGCGCAACTCGAATACACCCTGCGGGGTGTGGGCGTATTTGCTGGCCACCGCGCGGCTGACGGTAGAAGGGTGCACCCCGATTTCTTCCGCGACCTCTTTGATCATCATCGGCTTCAGCTGGTCGATGCCTTGTTCCAGAAAATCCTGCTGGCGGGCGACGATGCAATAACAGACCTTGGTAATGGTTTGCTTGCGCTGCTCAATATTCTTGATGAGCTGGATGGCGCTCTTGTAGCGCTCTTTGACGTAGTCGCGCGTGTTCTTGTCGTTAGTTTCGCGCGTGACCAGCTTTTTGTAAGCCGGGTTGAGGCGAAGCTGCGGCAGATCGTCGTCATTCATCAGGACCAGCCATTCGTCGCCGTGCTTGATAAAGGCAACATCGGGCTCGATCAGGCGGGCCTGGACTTTGTTGTATTGCAGGCCGGGGCGAGGGTCGAGAGTCCGAATATAGTCGAGAGCGCTCTGCACCGCTTCAGCGGGGCGGCCGATGGCCTTGCCGATTTCCTTGTGCTGCTTACTCTGCACCGCGCGCAAATGCTGGTCGACTATAGCGATCGCATCCTGCAACGTTTGGGCGGTGCCGTTGACTGGCTTGTCTCCGTTTCTGTTTTGCGCGAGTTGCTGCTGGTGATAGTTCAACTGGCGAAGCAGGCACTCGCGAAGCGTACGGCACCCCACTCCCGGAGGATCGAGTTGTCGAACGACCTCGAGAGCTTCCTGAAGATCGTCGGCACTAAAGCGCGGCGTGTAAGCGGGGCGCGGAGCGGAGGCCTGCACCGGGACCGGCTCGGGCGGAGATACAACTGAGGCATTTCCATTTCCATTCGTTGAGAATGGAAGCTCAGCGGCCGTAGCAGTCACAGCTAAATCAAAAATCGAAGCGGAGGAGGTTTCAGACGGATTCGTACTGAACGCGGAGTTGGTTGTAAACGGAAGCGGGCTCGTGATGCCGCTCAATGACGCGGAGGAACCCAGAATTTCTTCGCCGGGCGCATCATCCTCGGGAGGAACGATTTCTTCGGGAGGCTCATTCAAACCCAAAGCCTGCGCCTCACTCACTATATTCTTGGCGGTGGCCGCGTCGGCCTCTGCAGTGGCGGGCGGAGCAATCCCCAGCATTTCTTCATCACTGGCGATCAGGTAACCGTCTTCATTAAGGTTGCCGATGATCCCTTCTGCCGCCTCGCGGACCTCAGGGCGCAAGCTCAACGCACCAAGCTGCCAGGCCAAATGATCCGTGAGATTCGTCGGCTTCGAAAGGAAATTTTCAAACGAGGGGCGCTCGATTTCTTCCATCTCGCCGCGCGTACGATACCCAGGATCAAGATAATCCTGAAAGAATGAACCGAAATCAATCTCTTCGAAGGGATCTTTCTTTTCGGCGGTGATGGGAGTCTCTTCGGTGGAAGTCGGGGTGGGCCGGTCGCGATCTTCCTCTTTGCGGCCGATCTCATCGATCAGGGGAACGGACTCTTCGAGTTCCTCGAGGACGGGATTCTCGACCATCTCGGCATTGATCATGTCCTTGAGCTCGAGCTTGTTCAGCGCGAGCACGGACACCATCTGCACCAGACCAGGAGTGAGGATCTGGCGTTGGGACAATTTGACGCTTAGTTTGTGTTGCAGTAGAACCATATCGTTCGTCGTTGGCTACTCTAGCTTGTCGAGCCGATCATCGTGGCTGTCGAGGCGGTGTTCGTGCATCTCCACAATTCGGAGCAGCCGGGCGGTGCCTTCCGCCACTTCAGTAACTAGCTTTGCGGCCCGGTCAAGCTGGCGATCGTGTTTCTCGCTTTCTGGCGATAATAGCTCCAGATTGCGGGTCAGTGCATCCAGCCGTTCGTCAATCGTCATCGCCATCTTTCCTTCCTAGGTAGATTTGAGCACCAGCCTCGCTACTCGCTCTCCTCGCCTAATTCTGACCTCGTCGGCGACAATGGCCCCGTCACATACCATGACAAGAAGCACCGAGAACAACGTAATGACATCGCCAGTCGTAACGGCTGAGCCTGCATGCCTCTCGGTCAACACGAAAAAGCCAATATCAAAAACAAAACCACTCAACAGGATCGCGCCGGCACAAATAAGGCCTCTCCCAAGACGACAAAACTTCGGCTGCACAACCACCCCGATGATCGATACGAGGGCGAAATAGGCAAATCCGAGACCCATACCCAGAGCGATTCCGGCGACCACGAAGAGGCATCCGGTAACAACGATCAGCCAACGAGTTGTATTGAAAACAAGCATGTCGTTATTCGTTAGGGGTTCGCCACTTGCTCTCGGCAGCATGATTGTGCCGACGACCGAGGACGAGCGACCAACGACGTTTCCTCACACTAACGAGAAACTCTCTCCCAAATACACTCTTCTCACTTCCGGATCACCCGCCAACTGATCCGGCTTGCCGTGACGGAAAATTCTGCCGTCGTCGATGATATAAGCGCGATCGGTTACGGAAAGCGTTTCGCGCACATTGTGATCGGTGATCAGCACTCCAATGCCGCTGGCCCGCAGGCTGCTAATGATTTTTTGCAGGTCAAGCACGGCAATGGGATCGATGCCAGAAAAAGGTTCGTCGAGCAGGATGAAAGTTGGATTGATGCACAGGCAGCGGGCGATTTCGACGCGACGGCGTTCGCCACCGGAAAGCGCGTAACCCCGATTCTGCCGTATATGCTCAAGCCCAAGTTCATCGATAAATTTCTCCATCTTCTCGCGGCGCTCGTGCCACGACATCGGCTGCGCTTCCAGCACTGCGAGGATATTCTCCTCAACGGTCAACTTGCGAAAAACTGAAGCTTCTTGTGGGAGATAACTGATGCCATACTGGCGCGCCCTGAGGTACATGGGAACGTCAGTGATATCCTGGCCGTCGTATAGCACCCGGCCGGTATCGGGGGGGATCAGGCCAACGATGGCGTAGAAGGTAGTAGTCTTTCCTGCGCCGTTAGGACCAAGTAATCCAACAACTTCTGCCTGCTCAACCCGCAGGCTGACACCATTTACAACGCGACGGCCGCGGTACGATTTGCCAATTTCATCGGTGGCCAGGGTACGCATTTATCTTGCCAATCGAGTTTGTGTTACCACGGGGGTACCGGCTCCGCCTACTACGAGCACCCTATCATCGGCTCTAAAGAAAGTCAATGAATCGCCGGTAATCTTGCCACGTTCGGCATCAAAAATGCTGGGCGGTCCGCCGGTGAGCACGAACTTGTCGTCGGAAGCGGTATAAACCAGCTTTTCACCCACTGCGCGGCGGCCCGGCTCCTGGATAACCACGCTACCCGAAGCGACCATCCTTTCGAGCCGTCCTGAGTTGCTAAGTGTTTTATTTGCAACGTCTTGTCCACGTTGCAAGAAGTAGACGTCCATCTGGTTGGCGTTCGCTCGGAAGCCTGTTCCCAGGGCCAAAACCCCTCCCTCATAGTGCGCCCGCCGCTCGACATCTAAGTAGGTGAGTCGAAGCGACGTAATCGTGACTGGACCGTTTTGGGTCCCCTCCCGCTCTTTTTTTATTTTCGTCTTATCTTCGCCTGAACCACGCCTCAAACCGACCCCACTCTGGCCGGCACTCTCGGAATTTTTCGCCCCAGACTGGTTGGCTTGCACCAAAACCGTCGAAACTGGTTGAGCCGAGGTACCCTGCGCCACAAGAGAACGATGGTCCCGGTCGAACTGGATCGAAGGCGCCTCGATCAGATTCGAATCCTGCCACAGCCGCGCGTTGCCTTGGTAAAGAGCAATTCCGGAGGAATTATGAGCCGTCATGGTTGCCGCAGTCACGTGAATCGGGGAAGCGGACGCCAGCAGGGCTCCGTCCGGTTGTGCTTTGAGTTCATTGTAGGTGCTCTTAACATCCTGATCGGCGAAAGCGTCATCGGTAGCGCGGTTGATCCGAATTGTGGTTGCGGTCGTGGTCATGCCGCCGTCTGTGACGCGTGGACTGCCAGTAAGGGGACTGCCCGTAAGAAGAAGGATACGGTCCGCCGGAGTATAAAGCGCTTTGTCGGCCCATGCCTGGGTACGCTTGTCCGGAGGCTGGCCGTCGGTGTAGAAGACACTTCCCTGCTGAGTAATGGATGCGATTCCCCCCTCCGGCAGAAAAGCGGCATCGAGAACGTCGCTGGTGCTTACCCGATCCGGCGCGGCGGTTGCGAGATTTACGATCTTCGCGTTGGGCGCTCCCTGGAGCGAAGCCAATCGACTCTTGCCGTTCTCTGTTGCTTCGAACTTTGCATCGAAGCGGCCAGCAGTAATTACGGTTCGTTGGGAAGGCGAACCTCCCTTCTGCGCCTGCGAGATCGTGATCTTGGCGGCCCCGGAGGTTTCGGCATGATCGAGCCGGCGTCCGCCTACAACAAAAAAGTCAATGATGGGGGCGGTAATCTCAAGATCCTGCGGAGTTGAACCGCCGGCCAGTTGGCTGCTCGCTTCGCTGCTTCGGGCCAAGCGCACTCCCTCGAGCGCATGGACTTTTTGAAGTTCATTCCGGCCGGCAAAATCCAGAATTGCTTTTCCGGCGTCGCCCTGCATGGGTTGAGATCCAGTGCGTTCCACGTGCACGCTGCCCGTAAGCGTGGCCGCGCGAAGAAGGTTCTGCTTGCCGGTGAGCAGAAGCTCGGCCGCATCGGCGCGGGCACGCATCTGGCCGTCATTATTTGCGCCGTCTGCAACCGAGATTGCGTTCACGTTGCCCGTGGCAAGAATCCGCTGCACTTCGTTCTCCGGCCCGAGAAAAAAGACAGCTTGTTCCGATTGCAGCATTCCTCCTTCGCGCTTCATCACGGGATGATGCAATACGATTTCCCGCGGGTCGCGGGTGATCGCGCCGTGTTCGGCAAATATCGTGGCGGTCTGCTGGCCGGTTAACGTGACATGAACTTGCGATGCCAACGTGAGGGTTGCGGTTTTAGCCGTGTACCGGACCCCAACCGCCCAGCCAGCAGCCTGCGAAGTATGGAAGTCAACGCGAGCATCCGTGGACGCATCCCCGCTATCGCGGTTGAAAATCAAGTCCCGAGTCTTGAGGTGCATGGGATTCTTCACTTCCGCCGGAGACGCCTGGTCAGGAGCAGTAAGGCCCGCGGGGTTGGCTTCCAGATCGATCTGCACTTCGCCTTTGGCGGTAATGTTTCCGGATTTCGGATCGAAGGTGAAATCATCTCCGTAAATCTGATCGAAGCGCGAGGTGTCGCGGCCATAGAGGATGATGTTTACATCGTGCAGCTCCGCGTGTCCATTGAGCTTAAACTCCTTCACATTCTTCGCACGAATGGTAAAAACCGTGCGCCCCGATTCGGATTTCGAGAACTGAAAACCGCTGGCGGTCTGCTTGATGTCGTAGCCGATCTTTCCCGGAAAACCTTTAAGCACGCTGTGCTGGCGCAGCCGGGCGTAGAAATACATCCCGGCCACTACCGCGCTGAACATCACCGCCATTACCGCCAGCCAGCGGCGCAATCTATAGATTTTGAGCGGCATTCAGCTTCAGTCTAAATCATGACTTCAGGAAACCCGCTGACCCATGCCGCTGGTAGTGGTCACTCCTTACTACTCCGCGCGACTCAGAAGCTTTCATCCAAATCCACTTCGACGATCATCCGATCCAGTTCAGCCCGCGCCTGCGCTTGTTGCACTGTCAAGTCGCTCGACTCCTTGCGCAGGACAGCCAAACGGCTTTCCTGCGAATCCAACCGGCCTACGTAGCGCTGAAGCAGCGCCTTTTCTTCCGACGTTCCCTTCAATGCCTTCATATTCTCGCGAATGCGATCCTGATCGGCGCTGATCCCATCAGTCTCCTGCTTGCGTTGGGAAACTTGGTTCGACAAGTCCTCGATCTTTTCCTTTTGCTTCAAAATCCGGTCGAACGCTGCTTGCATTCCCGACGTCATGCGCTTCTGCTGGATCAACAACTCAACTTCACGACTTTCGAGATTAGTTAATTGGTAAACCGTCTGTTGGGGATGAACGGAGCCGACCGTTAGTTCGGCGGTCTTTCCCCCATCCACCGGAATCCGGAAGCGATGAAACGATTCGGAAGTTTCCTCCGGCTTTGGCGTGTCCGGCGCGAGGGTCCATCCTGCTTCCGCCGGAGATTCCACGATCACCTCGCGCGCCTCGGTATCGGCATTGTGGATGGTGTAGCGGATGGTTTTGTGCTCTTCCGCCGTGAGTACCATCGTGCCCTTTGCGATGCGGATGCGACGGTACGGCTCACTGCTCCAGTAGGAGGTGTGTTTCACGTGGACTGCGGCATCTCCGGCATAGGAAAGCAGCCTTCGCTCCTCGGGATGGATGGTTTCCAGCACCCCTTCTCCGGCGAAAGAGTCCGCCTCCAGAATATTGAAGGAGCCAGAATCGAGCACTTGCCCGCTGGTGTTCTTGATCCATAGCGCTCGCAAGGGTGTAGAACGCTCATTCCAAAGCGTGACTTTTTCGGCTTCAATGTGCGCTTGCAGGATAGGCACCAGCGCGGACTGATTCTTGCCGATCGTAACTTTCTGGTTAATTTTATATTCGAAAAAATCCCCCAGCGATAGCCCTTCCGCTTCAGGTCTTTGCGACTCCAGCCAGCCGGAGAGTTGTCCGTTTGTTAGCACGACTGGCGCCGCCGATTGCGCTTGGGCCATTTGCGTCGGATTGCGAGCGCTCAGGCCCGCGTTCGGGGTATTTTTCCGGAACACCCCGCCGCCGATCCCACCCCCTGCCGCCGTTGCCATTCCAGCACCAGTTTCCCCGCTCAGCTTCGCGACGACTTGATCTTGTTCTCCGCCCTCCAACGTCGCTTCCTGCGATTGCGGCGTTAGCATCACCGATTGCGGCAGCGGCACTACAGGCCTGCGGGCATAAAACGGCTGAGAAATATTCTGAATAAACGATTGCGGCGCGCCCGCGACCAGCGAAAGTTGCACATCTTTCCAATCCTCGCCGACGGTGTTATCGACAATCGCCCAACCCTGCAAGAGCGGCTTTTCGCCGAGCTTCTCGGGAAAGATGATGCGGTACGTGCTCTTCCAGATGGGCACCTCGCTGATGTAGCTGACGAAGACATCGCGCTCGCCCGTGCCAGTTGCGGTGAAGCTCATCCGCCGCACGTCGCGAGCGCGCGACGAGCCGATTAAGTTGAGATAGCGGCCTACTTCGTCGGTAAGTTCTCGCTCGGCAATGCGCACCGATATGCTCGAGCCGAGTTCGAAGTTCCGCATCTCGCCTGTGTCGGTAACAATCGAGAAACTGGTGATCTCTTCTTCAAAATCGTCTTTCTTGCGCCGGCTGATTTTCTCCACACTAAGCAGTCGCCCGGTTGCAGTTGCCGCGCCGCTGCGCACCTCCACCCGCGTTCCGCGCAGAGCCGAGAGGTATTCTGCCTGCGTCACCTGTTCGCCAAACGGCAGCCGCAACGATTTCAGCCGCTCATCGAGAGGCGCAATCGAGTTGTAGCGCACGGAGGAGACGCGCCCGTCGCCAAGGTCAACGGCGGTCAGCGACTTCAACACATCATTGAGTTGAGAAGTAGTGAAATCAATACTAAGATCCTGCGTGCCGTGGACGCGAGCCATGTGCTCGAAATATCCAACACCGTTCTTGTACAGAACCACTCGCTTCACCGGGAGCCGATCTGAGGACTCCGTTGCCGACAAGGCAGAAGCAGCTGCAGGTTGCGGCTTTTCAGCCTTGCCTTGTGGTTTTTCTTGAGCAGCAGAGTGAATCACCGACAACACGAGGACAAGAACAACCGCCGACGAATGGCACATAGCGCACCTCCGATTGGGTAGAACCGGAAGTTTAGCATCTGGGTTGTACGCCGATAGCTTTAGGCGCCTTCAATGGAAGCGAGAGGCTGGAGCTGACAAGCACGGCTCAGAGCCTGCCTGACCCACTCGGCAATCGACACGTGGCGGGCTCGCGCCATCCGCTGGATCTCCCGGTAGTCGGGGTCATCCAGGATAACCTGCGGCCGTTTAACCATACTGTGGGGCTAATTGACTCATTGCTATGAGTCAATCAGATTTCCAGGCGAGACGCCGGGTGCACATCTTCCCTTTTCTATGGCACATTAGAACATCCATGCCCGCGAGCACCGATGCCCAAGCTGGTCGCATAGCGTTTACCCATCCGGATTTCGTGCTGTTCGAGATTGCGCGTTTCCTGATTGTGTCCGCGGTCGAAATGCAGGCCGTTGCCGTGGGGTGGCAAGTTTATGAAATTACCCACCGAGCTCTCGATCTTGGGTTGGTTGGCTTGGCGCAATTTCTGCCCGGCATTCTTTTATTTCTCGCCTCCGGCCACGCGTCGGATCGCTTCGATCGCCGCAAGGTTTTGGGCATCTGCTATGCAGGATATGCGGTCTGCTCCGGCCTCTTGCTGCTGCTGGCCGAGCAAGGCGCTCACGCGGTTCGTCCCATTTATCTGGTCCTGATTCTGCTGGGTGTCGTCCGCTCTTTCAACGGTACGGCGAGCCGCTCTATCCTGCCTCAGTTAGTACCGGAAGAACACTTCCCCAACGCCGTGGCCTGGAATGCAACCACCTTCCAGGCGGCCACGATTCTAGGCCCATCGATTGGCGGCATTTTATATGCCGCCTTTCATGGTCCTTCGATCGTGTATGCGGTGGCGACCCTGACGTCATTAGGAGCGACGTTCTCCACTTTCGGCATCAAAACCCGCCCGTTGGCGCGGCGTCGCGAACCGACGACCATGAAGACTGTCTTCGCCGGATTGAATTTTATCTGGCGCCAGAAGCTAATCCTGGGCGCGATTTCTTTGGATCTCTTTGCGGTGCTGCTAGGGGGTGCAGTAGCCCTGCTGCCGGTTTATGCGAGAGAAATTTTACACACCGGACCCTGGGGACTGGGGCTTCTACGGACGGCGCCGGGAGTGGGCGCCGCGCTGATGGCTGTGGCACTGGCTCACAGGCCATTACGCGCGGGCGCAGGGACGGCGCTATTGTGGTCGGTCGCTGGATTTGGAATCTTTACCATCGCTTTTGGCCTGTCGCACAGCTTGACCCTGTCCCTGATCGCGCTCGTGCTGCTCGGAGCGTCGGACATGATCAGCGTGATCATTCGCGCCACCTTGACTCAGCTGCGTACGCCGGACGAAATGCGCGGACGAGTGACGGCCGTCGATATGGTTTTCATCGGAACCTCCAATGAGTTCGGCCAGTTCGAGTCCGGCGTAACTGCGCAGTGGTTTGGAACCGTCCCTGCCGTGGTCCTCGGAGGAGTGGGGACTTTGCTGGTGATTGGGCTGTGGGCGTGGATGTTCCCTCAATTGCGCCGGGCCGGGCCGCTGAGCGAGATCAAGACTGTTTCTGCGGACAATGAGTTAGAAGAAGGCGAAGGGCTGACCTAGTCCGCCGGGCAGGCCCTTGCCGGAATTTTTTACATTTTTTTACTCCAACATTTCGCTCGCTTAGGACAACCCTGTCCACAGTAGGCCTCATCTGATTTTGACCGATTAGCTCCAGTATTTTCCGCGGTAGAGGTAGGGACTTTTCGGCGAGGTGCTAAATACTTCTACGGCTCTTCCGGGCACTGGCCGGCCGGAAGGGCATGCTGCATTGCAAATTTTTGCACGAGGAAGAAATGGAAAAGGCCAAAGGGGCAGTTGAATTCACGTGCATTAGCGGAGCAGGAGAGGTCACAGCGGCGAACGTCGGCAGGTCCATGGCCCAGTCACTTGCCAAAGAGGGCCGGGCGCTCCCTTCCTTCTTCATTGTGGGTCCCCCGCGAACCGGGAGCAGTTGGCTCAATCAGGTTTTGGATCGGCACGCCCTGCTTCCCGGCCCACTAAAAGAAACCCGATTTTTCGATACCCATTTTCACCGTGGGGTAAAGTGGTATCTTGCACACTATGATGCGCCCGCCGCTGGGCGTCGCATGGGGGAGGTCGCGCCCACCTATTTCGCTTCCGCTCTTGCCCGTGAGCGGATGGTCCAGCTCCTGCCAAGCGCAAGAATCGTCTGCGTGTTTCGCAATCCGGTGGACCGAATTGTCTCGCTTTATCGATTGAAACGCGCCTATGGATTGATTCCTTGGAATTTTGAAGAGGCGGTCAGACGCGATCCTGAATTGATGGAAACCAGCCGGTACGCCAGCCATCTGAAACTATGGCAAAGATCGTTCGGAACAGCGAACGTCATGGCTTGCATTTACGATGATCTCCGCGGCGATCCCCAGCGGTTCCTGGATGAAGCTGTGGATTTCATCGGCGTGCCACGCTTTAAGCTCACCGATTGGCAGCGTGGATTCGTGCATGGTTCGGAGAACATGACTCACCCGCGAAACTATTACGGTACGCGTAGCGCCACCCTGGCGGCCGACTGGCTCAAAGCGCGGCGCATGGGTCGAGTCGTGAGCACTTTTAAAAATTCCGCGCTGTGCAAATTAGTGCTTGGCGGCGGGCCCCCTTTTCCCAAGATCTCGAAGGAAACACAGAGACATATGTCCGAAATTTTCGAACCGGAAGTGGAAGAACTGGAGCATCTTCTAAAGCGCGATCTCTCCGCGTGGAAAATGCTCCAGCGCGCGTGAGAAAAATCCACCGCCCGAACTATTTGCCCCGAATCATGGTCTTGGCCGCTCCCATATTGTCGTAGCGGTCATACACGCGCACCACGACAATGTGCTCCACGGACGGTCCTTCATCCTTCATATTTTCCGACTCAGCTTTGAAGTCGTAGCTCTCCGTCTTCGAATCGGAGAGCTGCCCCACGGGATCGACGTATTTCCAGTCGCCGGCATCAATCGAATATTCTGCGCGCTTGATGGTCGAAAAGCTGTCGGTGGCGCGAAACGTCACATGCAACCGGCCGTTCTCCATGGCAGCGGTCACATTTTCCACGCGCGGCGGCGTGGTGTCCACCTCGAAGCGGCGGCTCGCGCGCGACGCGGTCAAAGCTTCTCCGGGCGACTGCGAAGGCGCGTCTGATGCGACTACCTTGACGCTATAGCCACCATCCGGCAGAAGGTTGGCGTCAAAAGAATAAGCCTTGTCGGTGAGCCCATCTTTCAGTAAGAGCCATCGTGTCTCGCCATCCCCCCGATAATAGATCGAGTAAACCAGCTGGTCCCCATTATCATCATGCGCGTTCCATTTCACTCCGATCGAATCGCGGTCGTGCGTACTCGAGGGAGCCGATTCAAATTGAGGAGTAGAAGATCCCATCGACACATCCGAACCGAAAGATGGGCTGGATTTTGGGGCTGTCTGATATTTCACTCCCACTTGCACGGTCACATCTTCGATCTCTGGGGCGACATTTTTCGGCAAGTAATACAACTCAACGCTGTCAACCGTGGGAACGCTGGAGGCGGCGTGCAGCACGGCCTTCCACTGGGCATAACGCGCGCCAGGAATCCCGGTTTCGCGCTGGGACGAAAGATCGACTTTTTTCCACGGACTCCAGTTGCGGTCTGGATTGTCTACATTGCCGCTGCGAGCGAACAGATCCACATTTCCAGATCCACGCAGCTCCGCGCGTCCCCAGCGGGAAAATATCTTAGCGTCGAATACATCGCTCTCGTAGGTTCCTTCCGGCTCCGGACCCGGACCGAGCAGGAAAACTTTACCGAGGTTGCTGGTGGCGGCATAAACTCCGCCGCCCGGAGCGCTCGCAAAAGCCGTGACTTGGGAGGCTGAGGCCTTCAGCAAGTCGGAGTACTCATCCAGACCGGTGATGGCAAATATGTGGCCGCGATTTCCAGTACCGACCAACAGACGCCCATGCAAATCAAAAGCGAGTGCGTAAGCAATGTCCTCGTGCGAGGTCCACATTCTGGAGGGAGAACCGTCGGGCGCGATGCGATAAACATCCGAACCGCCGGGCGAACTGCCGCCCGGAAATGGAAAAGGCCCGCTCATCGCGGGAGCAGAAGGCGCCGTCATCGTCATGCCCGGGACTTGCGGAGCTGACGCGTTACCGATTGCGCTGGGGCTCATGCTCAAAAGCGACACGCTCGACGAACCCGATCCGCCGCTGTTCTTTTTCTCTCCAACCGCGGCGGCATAAATGTTTCCTGCCCCGTCAATCGCCAGCGCGGTGATTTCTTTCTTGGGAGCACTGTAGAGCACAAAACCTTCGCCGGCGGGGGAAATGCGGTAAACCAGCCCGCTCCCGTCCGAGCCTGCAATCAAGTTCTGTTGGGCGTCAAGCGCGAGCACCCGGATATGAGTTTCATCCGTCTTGAAGAAAACGGAGTGCTCGCCCTTCGGAGTTACCCGGAAAATCTCTCCATGGTCGCCGGTCGCCACGTATAAGTTGCCGGCTTTGTCCAAAGCAAGGTCCCAGATATATTTCGTGCCGGGTTCGAAATAGACAGACGAACTCCAGGAAGGGTCGGCGGTGGGCTTATCCCCCCGTTTATCCTTGTCGTCATCTTTGTCACTACGTGCCTTGTTGGGCGTGGAATTTCCGTCGTCAGCCCGATTTCCGCCCGGCCGATGTTCGATTTTGTAGACCTTGCCATCGGGCGCCGTTGCGGCATAGATTACCCCGCCGGGGCCGATCCGAAGCGCCTGAACCTGGAGCTCTTTGGGTTCAAAAATGATTGTTGATTTTCCATCCGGCGTAACGCGGTACACGCGGGCCGGTGCGCCCGCCGCGACGTAAACTATACCGGCTTCATCGGCGGCGACCGACCAGATATAGGTGGAAGGGGTCGCGCACAAGCTTTTAAAGGTCGGCGCAAGCTCCAGTCCGCCCACGCTGCGGATCGCCACTCCGTTGGCATTTCCTTTGACTAACTCCTCGAACCTCGCTTGCTCCCAGTTTCGGGTGCCCTCGGCGAACGCGGTCGAAACGAATGCGGACCCTATGAGGCTTGAAAAAATAATAAAAACGGCGACGAAAAATAGGACCTTTCTTACAGTCTGCAAGTTCATACCTCGCATTATCATGGTCAGGAAATTTCAGGTTACCACGGCTGCGGGATGCACAGCAGTTGCCTCCCCCGTCCGGAGCGGGGAACAGAAGGATCCGAATCGACCAACCTCGCCTTCCCTCATCAACATTAGCGAATTTCACCCGGATTTCCAGAGGCTCCGCAAAGGATTCTGCGTGTTATCGTAGAAATTCATGGATCCTGCGCGGACAGAATTGTGCCACCTCCTCGCGCTTAAGTCGTTTCGCCTGGGCGATTTCAAATTGTCGTCGGGCGGAACCAGCGATTACTACATTGATTGCCGGACGACGACTTTAGACGCTAGAGGCGCCCGACTGACCGGCGAGGTTTTCTTCGACGAAATCAAGCAGCGCGGCTGGAGGGCTCAAGCTATCGGCGGCCTCACTATGGGAGCCGATCCCATCGTGACGGCAGTTTCGGTAGTAAGCGGCGAACTGAATGGTTTTCTGGTCCGCAAGGCTGAAAAGCAGCATGGGACCGGCCAGCGCATCGAAGGCTTTCGCGATAAGGCCGCGCGCGTGGTGATCGTCGACGACGTTTGCACCACGGGCGCATCGACCATTCAGGCAATCGAGGCCGCGCGGGAATTCGGATTCGAGATCGTGGGAGTAATGTGCCTGGTCGAGCGACAGGAAGCAAAAGGGCGGGGCAATGTGGAAAAGGCAGCCCATCCGGCACCCTTCGTTTCGATCTTTACCGCTGGCGATATTCGAGCCGTGCACCGGCCAAAATAAGAATGGCGCAGAAGTCAGAGCATCTACGTTTGCAGTGGTTCCTGCTACCACGTGTTCACTGCAAATCGCTGTTTACGAAAACCGCTGTTACCGAAAACCTATGATCCAAACTCTTGAATGGACTGACCAGGGCGTGCGCTTCATCGATCAGACGAAGCTGCCGACCGAAGAAGTTTACGTGACCTGTACGACGCACGAGCAAGTTGCCGATGTAATCCGGACCATGGTTGTCCGCGGGGCGCCGGCAATTGGCGTCGCTGCCGGCATGGGGATTGCGCTTGGAGTCCAGAACTCGAACGCCGAAACGGTTGCCGATCTTAAGCAGGATTTCGACCAGATTTGTGACCTCATCGGGAAGACTCGTCCAACGGCGGTGAATCTGTTCTGGGCTATTGGCCGGATGCGGGATAAGTTCGACCGCTCACGGGTTCGTCCTATCGCGCAGATTAAGCAAGAGCTCATCGAAGAATCTAAGCGCATGCACGCCGAAGATATTGCCGCCAATCAGGCCATGGGACGCCACGGCGCCACGCTGATGCCCAGCGAGGGCGGAGTCTTGACCCACTGCAACGCTGGGGCCCTGGCGACCGCCGGATATGGGACAGCTCTAGGCGTGATCCGGGCCGCGGTCGAGCAGGGCAAAAAGATCCATGTCTACGCGGACGAGACCCGCCCTTTTCTGCAAGGTTCCCGCCTCACGGCCTGGGAGTTGATGAAAGACAGTATCCCCACGACCGTAATCTCTGACAACATGGCCGGGGCGATGATGAAACAAGGGAAGATTGCCGCCATCGTGGTCGGAGCCGACCGAATCGCCGCCAATGGCGACGTGGCCAATAAAATTGGCACGTACACTGTCGCGGTGCTCGCGAAGGAGAACAGAATTCCATTCTACGTAGCCGCTCCCATGTCGACGGTCGACCTGGATTGCCCCGATGGCGGCCAGATTCCCATCGAGCAGCGCGATGCCAAAGAAGTCACGCACATTGCTGGAAAACAGATGGTTCCTGACGGCGTTTCCATCGAAAACCCCGCCTTCGATGTCACTCCGGCGAAATATGTGACCGCCATCATTACGGAGCGCGGCATCGCCCGCGAACCCTACCAGGAATCCCTTCGCGGGCTTGCCCAAAAGGAAGCGACAGTAGCGGTATAACACGCTATACGAACCAAAGATGTCGCAAACCGGGTTGCAGCAAACGGCTTCTGGAGACGATAGTCCTTATAGCGGATCGAAATATAGATCGAACGTGCCATTTAGTTTGCGCACCTGATGTGAGAGGATGGCGCGACCTACGGTGATCGTCCCGGACATACTAAAGGACGGAGCAGGATGGACCGTGGCGATGACAAAGTGCATCTAACCAAGGTGATAAAACCGGATTCTTCGCGGCTCGCCTCGGCGGAAATTGATCTTCCGGAACAAGCCACGCTGCTTCGGGTTCAAAAGTTAAAGAAGGTTTTCCGGTCTGGCGAATCGGACCTGGTGCTCTTTGAGAACTTATCGTTCGAGGTGAGGCGCGGCGAAATGCTGGCCATCGTGGGCGAATCAGGCGCGGGAAAGAGTACCTTGTTACACATCCTGAGCGCTCTTGATCGTGCTTCCGAAGGTGACGTATACTGCGCCCAATTGCAGGTGAATTTGCTATCGGCGGATCAAGCTGCGGAGTTTCGCAATCGTGAAGCGGGATTTGTATGGCAATTTCATTACCTGCTGCCTGAATTCACGGCCGCGGAAAATGTTGCCATGCCGTTGTTGGCGCGCGGACTCAGCTGGGCGGAAGTGCAGCCACAGGCTCTCCAGTGGCTCCGTGAAGTGGGGCTTGAGCAGCGTGCGCACCATCGTTCCGGCGAACTCTCCGGCGGAGAGCAGCAGCGGGTGGCGTTGGCGCGGGCTTTGATCACCGGACCCAAGCTCTTGCTGGCCGATGAGCCCACTGGTGATCTGGACGAGCGCACGGCGGAAGCGGTCTTCGATCTGATTGCGCGATTGCATCGCGAGCACCGCCTTACCTCTCTGATTGCAACGCATAATTTATCGTTTGCGCGGCGCTGTCATCGGGTTTTGCGCTTGGAGGGCGGGCGAGTGGAAGAAATCAGGCCGGAATCTTTGGCGATTTGACGTGGAACGACTTGGGATGGAACAAGACTTGAGATGGAACATAAGGAGAAGATCGGAGAAGAATTAAGGGGAAAGCTACAGCTGGCAACGGGTTGTGAGTTGCTGAAAATTGCAATATCGGCATCGGAGGCAACTTCCACAGGTTCCTTCGGTAACATCATACAAAGGTAACAATTCTTGGGTTCGGTGAGAATTTGATTGCATAATAATGAAGTGATGGCAAACAGTATGCAACGCACCGCACCAGGGTTCAGGTAGGACGAGGAGCCCCAGCGCTCTCTCGGCCAGAAGGATTCAGGGGAGCATATGTTTGAACGCTATACGGAAAAAGCCCGGCGGGTAATATTCTTCGCGCGCTACGAAGCGAGTCAGTTCGGCTCTCCTTATATAGAGACGGAGCACCTGCTGTTGGGGCTCCTGCGCGAAGATAAGGCCCTGACCAACCGTTTTCTCCGTTCGCACGCCTCGGTGGAATCGATCCGCAAGCAGATCGAAGGCCACACCACCATCCGGGAGAAGGTTTCCACTTCCGTCGATCTACCGTTGAGCAACGAATGCAAGCGTGTTTTGGCCTACGCCGCGGAAGAGGCGGAGCGGCTTTCGCACCGGCACATTGGCACCGAACATCTTCTATTAGGGTTGCTCCGCGAAGAAAAGTGCTTCGCTGCTGAGATACTCCACGAACGCGGCCTTCGGCTCTCGACCATTCGCGAGGAATTGGCCCGCACCAGCCAGGAGAAAGCCCAGCCGCAGCGCCAGCGCGAGTCTTCCCTGTTAAGCGAGTTTTCGCGCGATCTTACGCAAGCCGCCATGGATAGCCAGCTTGATCCATTGGTAGGTCGCGACGGCGAACTCGAGCGCGTGGTGCAGATTCTGTGCCGCCGCACCAAGAACAATCCCGTGCTGATCGGCGAACCCGGCGTAGGCAAAACCGCCATCGTCGAAGGCCTGGCCCAGCGCATCGCCGATGGCGAAGTTCCGTCATTCCTGGCCGATAAGCGCATCCTCGCCCTCGATCTCTCTCTGATCGTCGCCGGAACCAAATATCGCGGACAGTTCGAAGAGCGGCTTAAGACCATCATGAAAGAACTGATGGAGTCGCAGAATTCCATCATTTTCATCGACGAGTTGCACACCCTGGTCGGCGCAGGCTCCGCCGAAGGTTCGCTCGATGCGGCGAACATCTTGAAGCCGGCTCTATCGCGCGGCGAAATTCAGTGCATCGGAGCAACCACCCCGGGCGAATATCGCAAGTCGATCGAAAAAGACCGCTCACTCGAGCGTCGTTTCCAAGCCGTGAAAGTTCCGCCTCCCAACGAAGCCGACGCGATAAAAGTGTTGTTCGGAATTAAAGACCGTTACGAGAAGTTCCACGCCGTCACCTACACCGACGACGCCATTAACTTCGCGGTCTCGCACTCGAACCGATACATTCCAGATCGGTTCCTTCCGGATAAGGCCATCGACCTGGTCGATGAAGCCGGCGCGCGCGTAAAGCTGCGCCAGACTTCGCAGCCGGAAGAAATCACCGAAGTCCAGAAGCGCATCAAGTTCATCGTGCACCGCATGGAAAACGCCATTGCGAATCACGAATTCGAGAAAGCCCGCTTCTATTCCGATGAAGAACGCAAAGAGCGCGAGAATCTTCGTGCCCTGCGCGAGAAATATCATCTTGATGAATCTTCCACCGGGGTTGTCGGCCGCGAAGATATCGAAGATGTAGTCTCGCGCTGGACCGGCGTTCCCATCACTTCGATCAAGGAAGAAGAAACGCAAAAGCTTCTGCGCATTGAAGAAGAGCTGCACAAGCGAATCATCTCGCAGGATAAATCGATCAGCGCGCTGGCTCGCGCGATTCGCCGTTCGCGCGCTGGATTGAAGAGCCCGAACCGTCCCATTGGTTCGTTCCTCTTCCTCGGCCCCACGGGCGTCGGCAAAACTGAAGTCGCGCGGACCCTGGCTCAGTTCATGTTCGGTACCGAAAAAGCTCTGGTCCGCTTCGACATGTCCGAGTTCATGGAGAAGCATTCGGTCTCCAAGTTGATCGGCTCGCCGCCGGGCTACGTCGGCTACGAAGAGGGCGGACAGCTTACCGAGCGCGTGAAGCGTGCACCCTACTCGGTCGTGTTACTCGATGAAATCGAAAAAGCGCATCCCGATGTGTTCAACATCCTGTTGCAGGTTTTTGAAGACGGCCAATTGACCGATGGACTGGGCAACACGGTCGACTTTAAGAACACGATTCTCATCATGACCTCGAACATCGGCGCGCGGCACTTGCAGAAGCGCGAAGGCTTCGGCTTCCAATCAACCGCGGACGATATGGTTTCCACAAAAGTAGAGGAACTGGTGAAGGGCGAAGTCAAGCGCACCTTCAATCCAGAATTCCTGAACCGCCTTGATGAGATCATTCTGTTCCTGGCGTTGAGCGAGGCTGACCTGATCCAGATTCTGGAACTGATGGTCATGCACCTCAACAGCAACCTGGCGCAGAAAGCGATTACGGTCACGGTTGCGGACGAAGCCAAGAAGTGGATCCTCAACCAAACGCTGACCGATCGCTCCTACGGCGCGCGCCCGCTGCGCAGAGCCTTGCAGAAATACATTGAAGACCCGCTGTCCGAGGCGCTGATTCAGGGCACAATCACCACGCGCCCCGCGTTCATCGAGGTTTTCCTGGAAGATAACAAGCTGTTCTACCGCCCCGTGGATGCAGAAAAAACCGAGGGCGTGCTTTTGTACGAAAACAGTTAGCGATTGGCAAGCTGTTTAAGCCGTCAGCCCTTGCTGGCGGCTTTTCTTTTGCCCGCCATCTTCGCCAATGCCTGTCCATAGGCGCGAATCGTCTCCGGCAAAGCTTTCAAATAGATGAACTGCCCTTCCCGCCGCGTCTTGATCAGGTTCGCGTCCGCCAGGATCTTCAGATGATGCGAGATCGTCCCCGGCGTCAGCCCGTACTTTTCCACCACCTGCCCGCAAAACATCTCCTTGCAGTTGGAGATCCCTTCATAAATCTGCAAGCGAGTGGGATCGCTCAAAGCCTTGGAAATCCGAGCTAATTCTTTTCTTTCCATGCGTTAACCCAACTTTAGCACGCCGTCCCCAAGAAATTGCACCTCTTATAGTTTGACATTCATCAAAGTATCCAAGCAACCGGATCCCAGGGACGGCGGTTCCCAATCAAGCCGCGATTTCAATTTGGAGAAATTCTCATGGCGACACAAAAAAGATTTGAAGGAAAGACAGTTGTAATCACCGGCGGCAACAGCGGCATCGGTTTGGCTACGGCCAAGTTGTTCCGTCAAGAGGGAGCCAAGGTTGCCATAACCGGTCGAGACCAAGAAACTCTGGATGAAGCCATCAAAATCATCGGCGACGGCACCCTGGCGGTCAAAGCGGATGTCTCGAAACTGGCCGATCTCGATAAGTTTTACGCGCAAGTCAAGGCAAAGTTCGGCAAGATCGATGCCCTTTTCGCGAACGCGGGCATTGCAAAGTTCGCCCCCACCAGCGACGCTGGCGAGCAACTCTTCGACGAGACTTTCGACATCAACGTGAAGGGCTTATACTTCACCATTCAGAAAGCGCTGCCTCTTCTGAACGACAACGCCGCAATCGTGCTGAACGCGTCCGTCGTCAGCACCAAGGGTTATCCTGGCACCAGCATCTACTCCGCTACCAAGGCTGCTGTTCGCTCTCTGGCCCGCACTTTTGCGGCTGAGTTGGTGGACCGCGGTATTCGGGTAAACGTGGTCAGTCCGGGACCAATCGAGACTCCCATTCTCCAAAAGGGCGGATTGCCCCAGGCAGCGTTTGATCAGTATTCAGCGGGTATCAAGGAACGAGTTCCGATGAAGCGCTTCGGCACTCCCGAAGAAATCGCCTATCCCGTACTTTTCCTGGCCAGCAGCGAAGCATCCTATATCACTGGCGTGGACCTGAACGTCGATGGCGGCACCGGACAATTATGATTGACCAGCGTCAGTTCACGATTGTCATCGCGAGCGTAGCGAGGGACCTTGGTCTCCGTTGGCAGTTTCAGTAATCCAATTTGATTTCAGCCGCCAGCTTCTGCCGGCGGCTTTTGTATTGCAACTAACGCCGCCGCTGCTAATATTTGACTGTTGAGGTGGAGCATGGAAAAAATCAATATTGCCGAGAAATTCGCCAAGATTTCCGAGTATTGGAAGCCCTACATCGCCGCCGAGTTGAATGGACAGTGCGTGAAGCTCGACAAACTGATGGGGGAGTTCGTCTTTCACCATCACGAGCATGAGGATGAAATGTTTCTCGTCGTGAAAGGACGCTTCCGCATGGAATTTCGCGACCGGCACGACTGGATTGAGGAAGGCGAATTCATCGTGGTTCCGCGAGGAATAGAGCATCGGCCGGTAGCGGAGCAAGAATGCTGGATCCTGTTGTTCGAGCCCGCATCGACGCTGAACACCGGCAACGTCGTCAATGAGCGGACCTTAAGGGAGTTGGCGCGCGTGTAAAATAGAGAGCGGCGTGACTAAAGCTGGAATGGTTAATCCATCCGACTTATCCCCGCATTTCTTTTGTCTTCACGACAACTCATTGACGAGGTCTATGGAACTTATCGTTTACTCTTCAGCCTGGTGCCCGGATTGCCGCGAGGCCAAACGCTTCCTGGCCAAGCACAATATTCCTTATAAAGAGATCGATGTCGAAAGTACTCCAGGTGCAGCCGAAGAGATCGTCAAGCACACTGGCAAGCGCGCCATCCCCCAATTTGTAATCGATGGCGAGTGGGTGCAGCCTTATGTGGCGGGCGAAGGTTTTCTCTACGACGAGATGGCGAAGCGGCTGGGGGCCGGGAAACTTTAGCCAGTTGATCGTTGCGTTGCTTCCGAGCCACAAGTGAAGAAACTCGCTATCCCGTTTTGATCCCGAGGATTTATCGTCCGTAGGCAGCGCTGGCCGCCAACGGCTTGCGGTGGAAGGTATATCCGTCAAAGGTTTCCGAGCGGAAATTGAGATTGGGCGCGGAAAGCTTCTCCGTCTGGCTCAGAAACAGATATCCGCCCGGTTCCAGATACAGATGCAACCGCTCAAGTGTAGCCAGCCGTTGCGCGCGCGAGAAGTGCGGCAGCACGTCCATGCAGAAGATGCAATCAAAGCGCCCGATGTAGCCGGGGCGGGCCAGGTTCATACAGTTGAAGGTGACCAGGCTGCGCAGCCGCGGCTTCACCAGCATGTGCGCGATGCTGGTTGTTATCGTCGGAACTTCCTCGGAAGAGTAAATCGCTTCGTCCCCCGGCCCAGCCTGATTCGCATTCGATGGCAGTGCCGGCGAGCTGATCTTGGAAAAATAATTCTTGATTGTCGCAAGTGGCAGTCCATCGATTGCCGACTGCGGATACACTCCCCGGTCCGCGGTCTCGATGCTTTGCGGAAGCAGATCGCTTCCCACAATGTGAATCGAGCACGCAGGATTCAGCTTGATCGGTTGTGCGGAGGTAGCGCCAGCGAGGGAGAAGTTGTCAACGATTCCTCCCGTCCGTCCCATCGCCCTGGCCTTGCCTACCGAGCCATTGCCATTGCTGAGGGCGCTGATATTGGCGGGATTCACCGCATCGCACACCGCCATGGCAATCGAATAAGTTTCCTCTCCGCTTCCGCAGCCAGCGCTCCATATGCGGATCGGCCCCGGGCCATCCGCCGATTTGCGGTTCCAGAGTTGCGGCAGCACCTGCCGGCTCAACGCGTTCAGCGCGCCGGAGTGGCGGAAAAAACCAGTGTCGGTCTTGACCAGTGCACTGAGTAATGCCGGCAGCGTTGCAGGATCCTGATCGGAAGATCGAAGCCGATCGAGTAGCGTCGCGCACGACCCCAAACTCTCAGCTTCGATAAAATCGGCTACGTGGTCCGCCAGGGCGCTGTTCGCGCAGTCGAGAACGATTCCAGTTTGCCGCTCGACCAGCAGACGCAGCTCCGACAGTTCGTGATCGAGCATTGTGCTGGCCGCCATCAACCTTTGCATAAGACTTTCTCCCCACAACAACAGCCACCGAGTGCCCAGCCTTCACTTCCTACCAGATCGGCACCTCGCCGTAGCCTATGAATTCGAGTGGTTATCCGGCCTGTTCTCCGCCGGGTTGCAAAGTTTTGAGTTATCAATTTCCCGCCGGTAAAGCTCACTGAGCGCCTGCCGCCGCCACGCGCCACTTCCCGCTCTTTCGTTCTGCTTGCTGCTCCGCCACATTCATCTCTTTTTCGAGGGACGAGAAGCGTTGCATCACTTCATGAATTCTCAGTGTCATGTCACGAATGGTTTCAATCTGTTCTCGAGCTTGCGGCGGAAGTTCGGCTCGTTCAATCAGCAGGAGGTCAGAATTGCCCAGCAATGAGGTGAGCGCGTTGTTAAGCCCGTGGCGCATCTCCAGCATATAACGGCCAAGCATGGCTTGCCCTCGCAGGCTGGAACAGTCCTCTTCGGCCACACGTACCCGCGCCTCCGCCAGGCTGCGGTGTATTGCCTCACCTGCCGCCAAAATCAAACCCTCCAACCAGGGCTCGTCCGACCGGATGACTCCTGTTCGCGGCCATCGCTTCCGTATAGTCTGGGCGCTGGATTCGTCCTCGCAAACGCAAAACAAGGGCTGCTTGGTCGAGTGCAGCGGTTCCAGAATCATCGATAAGAGTTCGGGACGCAGCGCACCCACAATGGCTATGTCAAAGCCCTCGACTGTGCGCGGCCAGAGATCCCCACTCAACATGGTGAATGCGGGTACACTCGGCTCCCGTTGCCAACGAGTAGTGATCGTTCGCGAGAACCGAGGATCGTCAGAGATAACCAGTACAGTTGGGTGTTCCACTTTCACATTTTTCCTTGGTCTTCTATCCGTCAGCTTTGCGGACGATGCAGTCTCTGAGCAACGACAGTCGCGAATCTATTTCTTCTTAGCGCCCGGCAATTCTTCCTCAGGATTCCATTCCGGAGCAGCGGTGGAAACTTCGAACTCTGGCGCATCGTTATTCGTCATGGCAAATCCCCCATGAGAAGATGCCCCGCTGTTGACCGGCGCATCGGACGATCCGGCTCCCGCAGCGGCAGCCATGGCCAACTTCGCCTTCGCGGCAGCGGTCGCCTCCAAAGCCTTTTCTCCACCCTCATCGGAACTCCGGCCCAATGCGGAATCGACCGACGCGCGCAGGTCCACCAGCATCCGCAACGGCTGCCCTGAGGAATATTCCGCCTGGAACATGACCTTCCACGACTGGCAAATCATACGCAAACGCAAAATCGGCTCTTGCGGCGAGAATTGTGCCCGCCGGCAATCGATGGTTTCCACCCCCTGCTCCTCCAACTCATTCAATCCGTCAAGAATGCAGTTGAGATCGGTGAGCATCAAGCGGAAAAATACTCTCCGCATCAGATATCCATAGCGGGTGAATCCCACCAGTGCGATCGGCAGATAAAACAGGTCTCCAGCTTGCGCTTTAGCCTTGCGCCCCTGGTCCAGAACCGAACCGTGCAACAATTCGTCCAGTGACTTGCAGCGCCGCGCCGCATCCAGAGTGCGGTCGAGCGCATTCAGCCAAACCGGAGCCTTCAACTCGACCTTACCCAGAATCGGCTCCAACCCTTGGGCCACATAGGCCAGGTCAGCTCGCTCGTCTTCCAGGTCGGTCGGAGCGCTCTGGCTGAAATGCTGCACCAGCAGGAAATCGATCTTGTCGCGGGAGGAAGCGTTGCGCGGGCTTGCCAGAAGATGTTGAATAAGCGCCACCACTCCGTCGCGATTCATCAGTGAAGTGGTCTGCATGAACTGCCTTAGCTGGTGCACCAGGATGTGGTCGTCCATTTCCTGCAGCCAGTGTTGCGCCTGTTCCACGGTTTGCTGCTCGGGTGCCTCCGCCGCGAGCTGCTCGGCGGAAAGTGCGGGCACCTCGATGGCAAACTCTCGCGCTAGTTCAGCGTAAATGGGATGAAGGCGGCGGACGCTGACCCACAGCGCCGCATAGTCTGGAGCTTCCGCTCCCTGGGATGCTCCCTGCGAAGTTAATGTCATGATTTCACGATCCAGTTCGGTACTGAGGTGAGAAAGCGCGCCGCGACCACGGTCACGCCCGGACGGTATTGCACCGCAACCACTGATGCCTTGGTATCCAGCGAGCCATCCGAGTTTCGCAAGCGCAAAACGTCGGCAAACTCCAGCGGAGTGGTGCAGGCGAACAAAACTTCTCGCGACGTTCCGAATTCGATGACCGTATCTTCGGACAGCTCCGCGCCATTTTCTGCCGGATTATCACCGTCCAGACTGCGGGTCAACTGAACCGGAATTCGTACCGGCGTTGCTTCCGGAAAAAAGCGCGCCAGGTCAGCTACCGTGCTGGCCGCTCCGCCTCGCGCCTTCGCTGTCCCTGTCTGCCCCAAACTCTCGCCCCATTCAAAATCTAGAAGTGCGGTTGGGCTCCCCCTCTTCCCGGTTAGGAAGAGCTGTGGGGAGCCGGAATCCGCGGTTATGCAGCTGACAGAAGCACGATAAAGCCCAATATGGGGAACGGAAGGATTAGCACTCGGGAACTATATTTTTCAATGGCTTGGAGCGAATCAAGGTTCTGCGAAGGCAGCGATTAAAGGCCGCCGTCTCACAATGAAACACTCGTCTCAGATCCCGGTGGGCGGTCGTCGCAACGCTTTCACACCTGCAAAATCGCTTGCAGGACTCACCTCTTCCGAAATTCTGTTCCTGAAATACGGAAAGGCTGGAGTAGCCATTTGTGGAAAATCTAGGTGGTTTCACAATCAATTCATACGGGTATGTGCACCCTGACCGCAACCTGGGATGATAACGGTAACGACAAGCTCGCTACCGCCACGCAGAGCACCGCTGCGGAGTTGGGTATTGCTGGCTTGAGTTGGTCCACTCCCGCGGCGATCAACTCTGGCACGCCGCCCAGCTCCACCCAACTCGACGCAATCGCCAACGTACCCGGCAAGTTCACGTACTCGCCGGCATCCGGCAAGTATGAGGACGTAGGCAGCTTTACTCTCAATGTAACCTTCAAACCCAACAACCATGGCTACGCCACCGCCACTACCTCAGTCACCTTGCAGGTGCTGGCTGCGCCCACGAGTACGAGCATCACATCCGGAGACTCCGTCTCTTTGAATCTCCCGAAGAAGGGGACCGTCTCCACCATCGTGGATTTCAACGTGAGTTCATACCAGCCCACCGGCCCCGTCACCGTGACGGCCAGCACCGGAGAGACTTGCACGGGCAACGTGAGCGCCGCCACCGGAGACAGCCATTGCGTGCTGAAGTTTGCCACGCCCGGATCCAGAACTGTGACGGCGAGTTACGGAGGAGATGCCAACCACACGGGAAGCAACTCCGATTCGCAAACCGTCACCGTGACGGTAAATCCTTACGAGCCTGCGGACTAACGAACAGCAGCGCCCACGAAACCACCCTTCTCCGCGAAATGGTGGTTTTTTTGTAGCTCACCGGATGCGCAAACCGGCACGCTCAACCTCGGGCTGAGTTGGACAACCGCCGCGCTCCCGGAACCTGTTATCCTCTTATTCCATCGGGCGTGACAGCTTTAGAACAAAAGATTCCTGGCAGGAATCCGTTCGCTTCTCGTCAAAGCACGCTCCTGAAATTCGGGTCAGGGCAACTACTTCCAGTATTCCGGGTTAAAGTCAATTCGCCGTCTCGGGACCGGCGAAACATCAAAACAAATCTTCGGTTGGAATTACAGAAAGGCTTGGAGGCACAAACCATCTATGCAGAAACGATCTATGCTCACACGATCTATGCTCACACGATCTATGCTCACACGATCGACAAGAACTCATCAACAAATTAAGTTGGCCAGCTATTGCGCCCTGCTCGCGCTCACCCTGGCCGCAGTCCTCTCAAAGCCCGCGTCCGCTCAGGATTCGGATGATCCTCCGGGCCGCGTCGCGCGCCTCGGCTTTCTGCAAGGCTCTGTTTCCTTCCAGCCCGCAGGCGAAAGCGATTGGGTCGGCGCAGTTCCCAACCGCCCCATGACTACCGGTGATCAGCTCTGGACCGACGACGGTTCGCGCGCCGAAGTGCAATTGGGATCGTCTGTCATCCGGCTATCCGCGGACACTGGCTTTTCTTTCCTTAATCTCGACGACAACACCGTGCAGGTCCAACTTACCTCCGGCGCAATCAGCGTCACCGTCCGCCGCCTGCGCGACAACGACGACTTCGAAATCGATACGCCCAATCAGGCCTTCACCATTTACCAGCCCGGCCACTATCGCGTGGAAGTCGGTTCCGATGGAAGTTACACGATCATCAGCGTTCGCGAAGGCAATGGCGAATCTACCGGCGCCGGCCAGAGTTATGACATCAGCGGCGGACAAAGCGCCACGCTCACCGGTACCGACCAACTTTATGCCGATGTCGAGCCGCTCGACCAGCCCGACGACTTTGACACCTGGGCAGAGTCTCGCGATCACAGGTTTGATTATTCGCGCTCGGCGCGCTACTTGGCCCCTGATGTCGTCGGCTTCGAAGACCTCGATGACAATGGCGACTGGCGCACCGATCCCGCCTACGGCAACATCTGGTTTCCCAACCGCGTCGATGCCGGCTGGGCGCCCTATCATGTGGGTCACTGGGCCTGGATTTCGCCCTGGGGATGGACCTGGGTTGACGACAACTCCTGGGGCTACGCTCCGTTTCACTACGGTCGCTGGGTCAGCGTTGGCGGGCGGTGGGGATGGGTGGCGGGACCGGTTGAAGTGCAGGCGGTCTACGCTCCCGCACTCGTCGTATTCATTGGGGGCGGCCCTGGCGGCTGGGGCGGAAACGTAGGATGGTTCGCGCTGGGCCCGCGCGAAGTCTTCGTTCCCTCCTACCATGTAAGCGAAGCCTACGTCACTCGCGTCAACGTGAGCAGCACTACCGTGAACGTCACCCAGGTGACTAACGTCTATCGCACCACGATCGTTAACAACACCACAACCATCACCAATATCACCTACGCAAATAGAAATGTGCAGGGCGCGGTAATGGTGGTTCCGCAGCACGCATTCGTTAGCGCGCAGCCGGTAGCCGCGGCGCGCGTGCAGGTGAGCGCGCAGCAAATCGCATCCGCGCCCATGAGCGCGCGCGTTGCAGTCGTGCCTACGCGCGAAGCCGTTCTGGGTGCGAAGGCTTCGACCGCAGGCCACGTCAGCGCGCCGCCGGCGGCAGTCGCGGCGCGACAAGTGGTGGCGAGGAAAACTCCTCCGCCGGCGCCAGTTCCCTTCGCCAAACAGCAGCAAGCCTTGGCCGCGCATCCCGGCGAGCCCGTGGCAAGAACCCAGTTGGCGGCCATGCGACCACCCGCTGCAGCGCGTCCAGCGGCAAAAGTAGCGCCTCCAGCCAAGAAGGCGACGCCGACCACCGGCCATCCTCCAGCGAACGTTCCAGCACGCCCGGGGCAGCCCGCTCGACCGGCAAGTCAGCCAGCGCCGAATCGCCCCGCGCCAGCGCCGGCACAACCGAATCGGCCAGCGCCGGAACCCAGTCGTCCGCAGCCGACTCCGCCAGCGAATCGTCCTGCACCCACTCCGCCTCCGGCGCGCCCCGAGAATCGGCCACCCGCGGCGCAACCCAATCGCCCTGCACCGCCTCCACCTGCGGCAAAACCGGCTCCGGCGCCCACTCCGGCCCGACCGGAGAACCGCCCACCGGCAGCGCAGCCCAATCATCCTGAGCCCAATCGTCCCGCGCCTGCGCCAGCTCCGAAGCCGACTCCTGCGCCGGCCGAGCGCGCTCAACCACAGCGCACTCCGCCTCCGGCGGCTAAACCTGCTCCACCTCCGGCCAAACCACCGGCCAGGCCGCTAACCCCGGAAGAGAAGAAACGGCAGGAAGAAGAACAGAAGAAACAATAGGCACGCCCATCGTTGATTCTTGCCGAGGCACCCTGAGATTCTCAGGGTGCTTTTTTGTGCGGCAGGAAACAGCGCAAGCGCTGGCCTGGCCTGTGATTTTCCGCCAAAAATAAAATTCAGGTGAGTGCGGTTGGCGTCGGTTCCGAACGCTGCACGATCCACGAAATGCCGGCACCCTCCCCCCATCCCCTTAATTTTTCCAAGATATCTGGAGTCAGCGACTTGCGGAAATCCGACCGGCAGAATTCCTCGCAAAATATTCGCAGCAAAGATTTTGCAAAGCAAAATCCTGAAAGCACGGGATTTACAGGCCGATTTTTTACCGCCGCCGTTCTTGTCGATATTGCTGCGTATGCTTCCTCTGCCGGGACAATGATGGAACGGATTGGGGGCTGTGGGCAAGGTCGGATGTCACAAGGCATCCATGGATTTTTTAGCGGGTTGTCGCGTCGAAACAAATGGGGAGCGTCTCGGCTGACCGCGCCTGCGGCAAAGGCGGCCCAGTTAATGAGATCCGGAAAGCAGAGCTATATATCCGCAAAATCTCTTGAGCCAATCGGCAGCGTGTCCCCCGTGAAACTGCCACGGGTGGGGCATCCCTGTCGCGTTAGATACGGATGGGCCAGCCCCCGCACCGAACTTCCAATTACGGAATGGCCTGCCCTGGTAGAGACCTGGCTCCATACGATCGGTATGATTTCAGATTGAAGGTTCGATCTTCTGCATCTTGTTTCATGCGGACGCCACTGGCGTAACGCCCGCTAGGCCGGCGGCGGCGGCGAAGAAGGTGGGTGTATTTCCGGGTAAGGCGCTGAACTCTTGTTTTGAATTGTTCCCGGTCTCCCTTCATGATCGCTCGCAACCGTACCAGAAGTTCTTTTGCTTTATGAGGGTCTTGCTCCCGATGGATATCACGGCAGGTCTCGCGAACCAGGCGGATGTCGAACAAAAGGGCCTCCCAAAAATAACTGTCATCTCATACCGAAAATTGCAGGGAGGGAATACAGTGAACACCGTATGGTAACTCGAAAGATAACCCCACCTGGCTCGGTGAAAATCCTTTGATAGCGCTGGTTCGCTTTCGCTCAATTCGCAGGAGGAAATAATCTCCGAACGATGAGTGGCTTCGACGGGAATCCGCTGGCAGCCTACTGCAATGTGTGACTGGAAGCACCAGGCGCAGCATGCCCGGTGATGTTGTAGCGTTTGAGTTTCCGGTAGAGGGTGGCCCGGCTGATGCCCAGCATGCGTCCGGCGAGGGCTTTGTCGCCGTTGACTTGTTCGAAAACGCGCTGGATGGTGGCCCGTTCAATGTCCTCGAGATCGGTGGCCCCGAGCGGAGATGCGGAGGCCTCTCCATTGGAATTGGGTTCGGCGGCGGCGAGATCGGATACCAGCTCAGCCGGCGAAGCGGAAACCGAAGCGCGTGAAGATGAACTGATGGTGGCAATGGATGCGGGCAAATCGCCGACGTCGATCAGTTGCCCGTCTCCCAAAGCGACGGCGCGCTCGATGCAGTTTTCCAGTTCGCGCACGTTGCCCGGCCAATCGTAGTTCATCAGAGCCTTCATGGCGGTGCCGGAAACGCGCAGGTCCGCGCCGGGAGCGTAGCGCTCGCAGAACCATTGCACGAGCATGGGAATGTCGCTGCGGCGCTCGCGCAAGGCGGGGACGTGGACGGTAACCACGTTCAGGCGGAAATAGAGATCCTTGCGAAAGGTTCCGGCTTTGTATGCCGCTTCCAGATCGCGATTCGTAGCGGCAATTACGCGCACGTCGACTTTGACCCGCTGATTGCTGCCCACGGGACGAACTTCTTTTTCCTGCAACACGCGCAGCAATTTAGCTTGCAACTCGAGTGGTAGTTCCCCGATCTCGTCGAGAAATACCGAACCCGTATCAGCGGATTGAAACAGCCCCTGCTTCGATTTCAGTGCACCAGTGAAGGCTCCCTTTTCATAGCCGAAGAGTTCGCTCTCGATAAGAGTAGGCACGAGCGACCCGCAATCGACGGCCACGAAGGGACGATCGGCGAAAGCTCCGCGGAAGTGAATGGCGCGCGCGACTAATTCTTTGCCGGTTCCGCTTTCTCCGGAGATGAGAACGGAGGTGCGCGTGTCCTTGAGGCGCGAGGCGACCCGCAACACTTCCTGAATTTTTGCCGACGAGCCGACGATGCCGTGAACGGCGGTTTCCGAATCCATGCGCTGGCGAAGGAATTCGTTTTCTTCGACCAGGCGCACTTTATCTGCCATGCGGCGCAGGAATAGACGGAGCTCATCCAGCGGAGCGAACGGTTTGGTGATGTAGTCGTAGGCGCCCAGGCGCATGGCTTGCACGGCAGTCTCAATGGAACCGTGCCCGGTCATGAGCGCAACTTCGGCGCGCGGCAGAAGTTTTTTGACCTTCTCGAGAAATTCCAGGCCGGACATGTGGGGCATGACCATGTCGCTGAGGATCATGTGGACCGGTTGTTCTTCCAGAAGATCCAGTGCGGATTCCCCACTCTCCGCTTCCAGGCAAACAAAACCGAGAGCTTCGCCCACGGTCATGCACAGCTTGCGAATACTCTGCTCATCGTCAACGACTAAGAGACGAATGCGAAGTTGTTCGTTTCCCAACGGCGATTTTGCTGGATTTGAGATCACCGGGCTTTCCCCATGGTTTTTTCAACGGCTGAAATGAGGTCTTGCACACGAAAAGGTTTTTCCAGATAGAGCGCACCGATTTTGCGCAGCGTATTCACGGTCTCTTCGTTGGCGTAGTCGCCGGTAATGATGATGACCTTATCGACCAGGTCGGGACGATTGGCGGTGATCCAGGTGTGGACTTGAGCACCGTCAACTCCGCCGGGCGTGCGCATATCGGAAACGACACCGAGGAAGCGGCCTTTTTCCAACAGGCGCAGGGCTTCGGCGCCGGACTCGATACAGACGACTTCATACCCACTGCGCTCCAGCGTGGCTCGCACTAAAGCCATGATGGAGGGTTCGTCTTCAATCAGCAGGACTGGCAACGTTGGGGGTTGAATGACTGGGCTGGTCATGGTTGTAATACTCCTGCGGCCACACCCAGGGAAGCGGAGTGAGGCGCTGCGGGGAATCGAACGATGAAAGTGGCGCCGAATCCGTCGGTATTGTTATGGCAGAGGATTTCTCCGCCGTGCTCTTTCACAATGCCGTAGCAGATGCTCAGGCCGAGGCCGGTTCCCTTCCCGACTTCTTTGGTGGTGAAGAAGGGATCGAAGATGCGATCGGGCTGGGAGATGCCGTAGCCGTTGTCGCGGAAGGATATTTCAACAGCGTCGCCCGATTTCGTGGTCATGATCTCGATACGCGCGGGACGGCCGATTTCATGAACCGCGTCGTAGGCGTTGTTCAAGATGTTGAGAAAGACCTGCTGCAACTGATGAGCGTCGCCCATAACATCGGGCAGACCTTCGTCGAGATGTTCGACGATGTCGATGCCGTGGCTGTTGAAGTCATAGGAGCGCAACTGAATGGTACGGCGGAGGATTTGATTGAGCTGCACGGCGATGCGCTGCGGCGGCATCTGGCGCGCGAAGCTGAGGAGATTTTGAACGATGGTCTTGGTGCGCTGCGCTTCCAGCAGAATCACGCGAAGGTCTTTGCGGGCGGTCTCCGGAATCTCGGGATTTTCCAGCAGCAGGTCGGCAAATCCAAGGATGGCGGTGAGCGGATTGTTGACTTCATGGGCGACCCCGGAGACGAGTTGGCCGACCGCAGCCAGTTTTTCGGCGTGAACAAGTTTGTCGCGCAATTCCGAGGAATCCGTAATGTCTGTCATGACTACTACGATGCTATTGATATGGCCCTGCTCGTCGCGCATGGGGCTCAGGTTTACCGAGAAATGGCCGACATGGCCGTTGCCGCGCATGATCTGCACATCCAGATTATCGACTTGGTCTCCCCGCAGAATCGTCCCCAGCGCTTCGGAGAGCGGGTGCGCGAATCCTGGCGCCGCCAGTTCGAGTAACGGACGGCCGAGAAGTTCGCGCTGTTCAAAGCCGGCATCGTACCAGCGGCGATTGGCGTAACTGATCAGGCCGGCGGTGTCGGTGACCAGAATCAGGCTTTGGGTATTGCTGAGAATTTTCTCCGAAAAGTCACGCTCGCGGTGAAGCTCGGATTGATAGGTGTGAAGGCCGGTAACATCGAGCATCAGACCGCGAATCTGTACCAGGCCCCCGAGCGAGTCATACATGCCGAAGGCGTTAATCAGCACGTAAATGGGCGAACCGTTCTTGCGCCGCAGCCTGGCCTCGAAGTTCCTAATGTGGCCGTGCTCTTCCATGGCTTTTTCGTGGAGGATGCGGTCGTCGGGCGAGAAATAAATTTGGCTGGGAATATCGACTTGCAGCAGTTCTTCGCGGCTGGAGTAGCCCAACATGCTGACCAAGGCGTCGTTCACCTCAATGAATCGGCCGCTCGGCGTGCTAAAAAAGAGACCCTCCTGGATGTTATCGAAGAGTTCGCGATAACGCTTTTCGGCTTCGCGGCGGTCGGTGATGTCTTTGAGCACGTGGATCGTCTGCTGACTTTCGCCCGTAGCGCCGGGCACTCGCGAGGTGGAAACCAGATAAGTGCGGTCGAGTGCAGGATGGACGAATTCGTCGGCATCCTCGCCCGTAGGCCGGCAAAACGGGCAAGAGTAAAGCGCAAGATCGTTGGTAAGCGCCAGCAGAGCGCGCATATTCACTCCGATCAACTCGCTGGGGGCGACGCCGATCATGCTGGCCAGGGAGCGATTTACTCGCAGGACCTTATCGGTTTCATCGTGGACCACGATCAAGTCACTGATGGCATCAAAAATCTGCATCCAATGGCGATTTGCGACTTCCATACGACTGAACAAGCGGGCATTCTCTAGAGCCATGGCAGCGTGGCTGGCAATCGCGTTCAATAATTCGCGGTCTTCCGCGGTGAGTGTAACTGCCGGGACAGCGATGCAGAGCAAGCCGGCGAGCTGCCCAGTAACTCCGGGCAAGCGCAGGACGACACAGTTATCCCAACCCAAGTCGGAGGCGAGTTCGGGACCGAGAAGATCGGCCGCGGCGCCAGTGATCGTACTGTCAGCTCTCTCGCTCACTAGACGAGTCAGTGACTGCGCCAGACGCTGCTGCAAGGCCGAATCATCGGTAAGCTGGGGCTGCAAGGAGAGCCGGTCCAAGCTCAGATGGTGATCGTATGTTGGAATCGTCGGAGATTGGTCTCCAGTTCGCGGAGCTGGCCTTCCGCTAATTTCGGATATGCTAAAGCCGATTCGCTTTTCCGCTATTTCGAGTGCGGAAGGCTTCGCAGTGGTGCGCAGCGCGACGGTGGTTAATTTTCCTTCCTGGAATATGGCCAGAGCGCCGCCGCGAGCTGCCATTAACGCCACGGCACGGTCAAGAAACTTGTGGGCGAAATCGGGCAGATGCAACAGGCCGTTGATTTCGCCGGCGAGTTCGGTTAAAACCTGGGAACGCCGCCGGTTGAGTTCGGAGTCGTGCAAATTTCGTGCGACCTCGAGCACCACCGAAACTTGCGCCGCCAGAGCGCGGGCGCGGCGAATGTCTTCGCGGGATACCCCCGTATTGTCCAGGCGTTCCAGCACCCCGAACATGCCCAGCAAACTTCCGTCCGCACTCAGGAGAGGGACGGCAAGCAATTGCCGCGCATGATAGCGGGCCACGGCTTCAAGATCGACTCCAGCTTCGCGAGAAAGATCATCCGACCAGAAAACCTCCCTGGCTCGCAGAGCCCGGGTGGCAATTCCTTCGGGAAAAATATTGTCCAATTGCCGGGCCTGACCGCGTTCCGCGGCATAGCGCACGCGGAACTGTTGATTTTCCAACAGCGCGATAAAGCAGCGCCCGTAGGCCAGGAAGTCGGCGGCGCGGACGACAAAGGCCTGGAGGAAATGCTCGAGATCACCGCTGGAACTCAACTCGCTGGAAATATCGAGCAACTGATGGAGTTCGCGGGCCTGCGCCTGGGCGGTGGAAGAAAGTTCGGCGTGGGCCACGGCGACCGCGCCAAATCCAGCGATGGCCGTGACCAAAGATTTCTCCTCGCTGGTGAAGGCTCCATCGGAGCGAGGATAAATGAGGATCGCCCCCTGGGTGCGCGAGGTGCGGAACGGCGCCGCAACCAGGATTCCCGAGGTGATCACGCTGCCCAGAGAATGCTGATCTCCGCTGACCGAAACGCTGATTGGCTCTCCGGCGGCAACCGCGCGCTGCGCCAGGTCGGCGGCAAAGCGGATCGTCTGGCGATCATGCCGGGCGCGGAACGATGTAGCCAGTTGCGGCGTCTCAGCCGAGACCGCCCGCAGTTCGAATGGCCCGTCCCGGCGTAAAAGAACCGATACCATGCGGGTACGCAAAAGCACGCGGAGACGATCGGCCAGCGCTTCGATTACAGAATCGACATCGGGAGTGGCGTGCAGCGCGGTGGCGACTTCGGCAAGGATCTCCGCCCGGCGATCGCCTTCGCGCACGACCCCGCGACGGCTCGCGGCCTCCAGCAGGCTGCCCAGTTGCCGCACCAGAATGGTGGCCTGCGCCGCCGAATCTTCCGTGAAGTGTGAATCCTCGGAATCATGTAAGAACGTTATCGCGCCGATGACTTCATGGGAGACCGTGACTGCGGAAGCCATCAAAGAGCGCGGTTCGTACGGCTGCAAGACGGGCACCGCGAATTGGGGCAGCTGATTTTCGAAGAAAGTGCGCTGGGCGTGCAGAGCATTGGCCATGATGCCGCCTTGCGGCGGAAGCAAGCGAAGTCCCGCAAAAGTGGCGGCCAGCTTTCCGTCCGCGTGCTCTCCCAAAAGTTCGCCCGCGGGTAGTAACCGCCAAAAATAGACCCCAGCGCAATGGAAGAAACCGCGAGTGACCTGACAGAAAAAGTGGATCAGCGAGCCCGAATCCGAAGTTTCTTCCGCTCTTGCCGAAAGGCGAGTACGCAGTTGACGGAGAGCTTCCTCGGTGGAGTTGTTTCCGTGGGTTTGCAGCGTCGACGTGGGATTCTCTTCCGCCATTTTCAAAACGTTTGCACGCGCACCGTCGAGCTTTGGTTATTAATTCTCACAAGTGATTGAATCTAATGGAAAACTACGCTGTTATCTCAATTTGAGTCAAGAAAAATGCCGCTTGGGGTGCCTTACTGTGAAATCCCGAGATTTTCGGGACCGAGCCTCTCATTTTGAGAAAGATACGGTTTCGTTCCTGAAGATGAGACGCGGTTAACCCACGGGAATGACCAAAAGGAGGTGACCTTGGTTTCGGTAACTCATTGATTAAGCGTCACATGGCGCAGGTGACTTTGGTTTTTCCCAAAAGTGACGCTTGGCCCCGCCCTTGCTCCCTATGGGGCGGATTCTCGTTCGAGGAGGAATCGTGTTTCTGCGCAAGACATGGACGCTTCTGGCCCTGGCTGGAATGACATTGGGAACGAACGTTTTGAGTTTGCAGTCGCAAGAGACGGGGAATGAAATGGTGCGCCGGGCAAAGAGCAAGGTGCAGCCTTCTTATCCGGACCTGGCGCGCAAGATGAATATTTCAGGGACCGTAAAAGTTGCAGTGGTGGTAGCTCCGAATGGAACAGTGAAGGACGCAAAGGTCGTGGGAGGGCATCCGGTGCTGGCGAACGCGGCGTTGGAAGCGGCCCGAAAGTGGCGCTTTGAGCCCGCAGCGATAGAGACCACAGGGGTGGTGGATTTCACGTTCGAGGCTCGTCAGTGATGCGGTCAGAAATGCGAGAAGACAATAACAACAATGAGCGAGGCGGCGGACGGGCAGCCGGAGGACACGGCATGACAATTGGAAAAAAGCTTTATTTGAATTTCGGAATCATCCTCACCATGGTGGTGATTTTGTTCCTGGTGAATCTGCTGGCGGTGCAGCGGGAACATGCCGCCAAGGCGGCCGCGGCGGTCTCCCTGGAAATGGCGGACGCCACCAACGAAGTGCGCTTCCAGATGATGCAGAACCGGCTCTACCTGAGCAATTATCTGCTGAGCGGCGATAGCCGCGAAGTGGACCGGATGAATGACGGTCTGCGCACTCTTCACGAGAAATTGCAGCAAGGAAAGTCGCTGGCCAATTCCGAGCAGGAGCGTTCCGCGCTCGAGAAGGTTGGAGAGCTGGAACAGTCGTGGAGCAGAGAATTTGCCCAGCCGCTGATCGACAAGCGGAAAGACGTGGACTCGGGAAACGCTACCGTTGCGGAACTGCAGATTTATTACCTCCAGAAAGACGCCTCTTCGTGGGTGAAGAACTCCACTGACGCTCTGGACGTGGCGGACGGGGAAAATCGCAAGCTGATCGAAGTCCGGCGAAAGTCAGACGAGACGGCCAGCACCTGGACAATTTTGGCGGCGTGGTTCAGCACTTTGCTGGCACTGGGATTGGGAGTGATGGTGGCCTTCACCACCGCGAAATCGATCACCGAGCCGTTGACAAAACTGATGATTGTTTCGCGGCAGATCGGCGACACCGGCGATCTGGAGCACAACATCGACGTGAACCGTCCCGATGAAATTGGAGAACTGGCGCGCTCTTTCGCCAAGATGGTGAATTACCTGAAGGAGATGGCCGCGGTATCGGAGTCCATCGCCGGCGGAGACCTGACCGTGGAAGTGAAACCGCGTTCCACGCACGACACGCTGGGCAACGCTTTTACCCGCATGGTGGAGGGCTTAGCACGGCTGGTGCGCAGCGTGCGCGATGCCTCGGCGCAGGTGGCCAGCGCATCGGGACAAGTGGCGAATGCTTCGGACGATTCGGCGAAGGTCGGGCTGCAGGCGTCTTCGGCTATCGATGAAGTCACCAGCACGATGCACGAGATGAGCGTGAACGTGCAGAACATGGTGAAGAGCACGCAGGTGCAGGCTTCGAGCGTCAGTGAGACTTCCGCCTCGATCGACCAGATGGTCGCCTCCATTCAGCGGGTCGCTGATACCGCCAAGGTGCTGCTGGATATCTCCAACCGTTCGCGGGAAGAGGTGCACAGCGGAATCACCACCATGGAGAAAGCTACGGACGGTTTGAACCGCATCAATGCAACCATTACCAGCTCGGGAGAAATCATCGGCGCGCTGGGCCAGCGGGCGGACGATATCGGAAAGATCATCGAGGTCATCGACGACCTGGCCGAACAAACCAACCTATTGGCGTTGAATGCAGCCATTGAAGCGGCTCGCGCCGGAGAGCATGGTTTGGGATTTGCCGTAGTCGCCGACGAAGTGCGGAAATTGGCGGAGAAGTCGGCGCAATCAACCAAGGAGATTTCCGAGCTCATTCAGAGCATTCAGAAAGAAGCGCGCAAGGCGGTCGAGAATATGGATCGCTCGACCGGAATCGTGAATGAAGGCCTGGATCTGGGTGGCGAATTGAACGGGGCGCTGCGAAAAATTTCTAACGTCGTCACTGAAGTCTACAAGTTTGCCCAGGAAATCGGGGCGGCCACCAACGAGCAATCTCATGGCTCGTCGCAGATAGCGCGCGCCACCACGCGGCTGAACGAGATTACGCACGAAATTAACTCCGCGGTGGAGGAGCAAGCGTCGGGAGCGCAGGCGGTAGTGAAGGCCATGGAAAGAATGCGGGAACTGGTGCAGCAATCCACCTCCGGTTCCACGGAACTGGCGGCTTCGGCGGAGCAGATGACCAAGATGTCCCGGGGACTGCTTGAGTTTATGGACCGCTTCGCGCTGGATGAATCCTCCGACCGGCGACCGGCTCCTGAAGAGGAACGGTCGCGGAACGCGCGGCGGGCTACCGCGGGATCGCACTTCTAGGACGGCGCGGACTGTCATGAATCGCGAACTCCATATCGTGGGCTTTCAGGTCGGGCGCGAGACTTATGGCGTGCCCATTACTTCATTGCACGAAATTGTGCGGGTGCCGGAGATCACTGCGGTTCCAGACGCTCCGGAGTATCTGGAAGGAGTAATTAATTTAAGAGGCAAGATCGTCTCTGTCATGGATCTGCGCAAGCGATTTGGCATCCCGCAGGTAGTCCACAAAAAAGGCAATCGAATTCTGGTGGTGGAGCATTCCGGGAAGCTGGCGGGGCTGATCGTGGATTCGGCATCCGAGGTGGTCAAGATTCCCAGCGAAGATGTGGAGGCGCCTCCCGCGGTATTTCAGGAAGGCGGGCTGAACTGCGTTACCGGATTGGGCAAGGTCCGAGGGCGATTGATCGTGTTGCTGGATATGAACAGGCTGCTGGCTCCGGCCAGCTTGATACAAAGCGGCGGAAAAGCAGAAGGCAACGCCTCGGCGCTTCGGGTGGCGGCGGCGGCGGCGAAATGAGAGCCGTCCGCGGAGAACAAAAAAGGGCATGAGTTCATTTGGCGCGGCACCAGCTCCGGTCTTGACGGAAGCGGAACTTAAGCTGCTGCAGGCGCTCGTCTACCAGGAGTGCGGCATGTATTTTGACGACCGCCGCTCCCACTTTCTGCACGACCGGCTGGTGCGCCGTTTGCGCGAGTGCCGCGTCGATTCCTTTTACGCCTACTACCGATTGCTGATCAGTCCGGGCGGGAAAGCCGAACTGGCCAAGCTGGTGGAACACTTGACGGTGAACGAAACCAGCTTCTTCCGCCACAAGGCGCAGCTGGATCTCTTTCAGAAGTACGTGTTCGAGGAGATCCTGAAGAAAAAACAAGCCCAGCGGGAGTACTCGATACGCATCTGGAGCGCGGGCTGCTCCACCGGGCAGGAGCCTTACACCCTTGGCATCATGGCCGCCGATTCGATGGCCTACTACTATCTGCGCAACCCTCTGCCGGTGGAGATCGCCTTGCCGAAGCCGTTGATTCCTTCGCCGTGGCGGGTCGAGATACTGGCCAGCGACCTGAGTTACTCAGTGCTCCGCACCGGACAGGAGGGCGCTTATAACGAGCACCAGATGGCGGGGGTCGACTACGGCTTCCGGCTGCGTTATTTCGACAAAGTTGGCGATCGTTATGTGGTGAAGAAAGCATTGAAGGAAATCGTGCACTTCGACTTTCACAACCTGAAGACGGAGTATCTGCCACAGCGCAACGACGTGATCTTCTGCCGCAACGTGATGATGTACTTCGATGAAGCGGAACAGAAACGGCTGATCGAGAAATTTTACCGCTGCCTGAATCCCGGCGGCTATTTGTTCGTAGGGCATGCCGAGAGCCTGCTCGGACTGACGGAAAAGTTTCAGATGGTGCATCGCGACAGTGGAACGGCCTATCAACGGATCGAGGTGCGGGAGTGACCGATCTGCAAGACGAACGCGGGGCGGAGATGCGGGAGTTGTTTTTCGAAACCTCGCAGGAACTGCTGCAGGCGCTGAACGAAGAGTCTCTGAAGCTGGAGAAAAATCCCGGCGACGAAGAGACTGTGCGCACCATCCGTCGCACCGTTCACACCCTGAAGGGCGACTCTGCGGCTTGCGGATTGCGGGAAATCAGCGAACTGGCTCATCACTTCGAAGACGCCCTTTCTCTGGAATCGGCCACAGTTCACGTCGGCCTGACCGATATTTGTTTCGCCGCGGTGGATGTTTTCGCGGCGATGCTGGCCTCCTATCAAAGTGGCAGTCCGATGCCCAAGACTGCCTCATTGCGCAAGCGAATCGATGAACTTACAGCGACGGCTGCGGGAAAAAAGAAGTCCCGCCGAAAATCCCCTACCGAAGCCGTGGTGAAACTTGGCAAGGGTTGGACGGAGACTGAAAAGCGCGCCATTGCCGCGGCCAAAGGAGCGGGGCTGGCGCTTTATGAAGTGGTGGTAAAAATCGACCCGCATTGCACCATGCCAATTGCCGCCCGGCAATTGATTCATAACGCCATCGTCCAGGTTGGCAAGGTGCTGGTAATGCGCCCGGAGGCTAAAACCACAGCGGCGACCAAACATGTCGAATTCGTAATTGGCAGTTCGCGCACGACGGACGAGATTACCGCGAAATGCAGGATTCCGACCATTGCGGGCGAGGTAAGCGTGACCCTCATCGCTGCCGCTCCGAAAGCAAAAGTCTCCGAAAAGGCTGAGGGGAGCGAAGCCAGACCGGCTGCGCATCAACCCTCATCGCAGAGTTCCGCAGCGGCCGCCCCTTCCGAGGCTCTTGACCTTGCGGAACCTCCTGAGGAGACTTCAGCCGAACCGGATTCAGCGCATCCGCCTTCGGCGCATCAGGTTTCAGAGTCGGCTTCTTCTCCGGCCGCTACCGAGCCACATGCTCGAACTCCCGAGACAGCGGTTCAGCCAACCGCCGAGAACATTCTGCGCGTAGAAGCCGGTCGAATCGACAGTGTGTTGAATCTGGTGGGCGAGCTGATTATTGGCCGGTCCATGTTGCAGCAGGCGCTGAATGAACTGGGCAAGCGCTATCCCAAGGAAGCCTTGCGGGGAAAGTTTGCCGACGCCATGGCCTTCCAGTCGCGTGTGCTCAACGATTTGCAACGCTCGGTGATGAAGATCAGGATGGTCCCGGTGGACCAGCTGTTTCGGCGTTTTCCTCGCATCGTACGGGATGTGTCCAGGCAGTGCGGACGCGATGTGGATTTGGAATTAAGCGGACAGGAAACCGACCTCGACAAGGGCATTCTTGACGCGATCGCCGAGCCGCTCACGCACCTGGTTCGGAATGCGGTCAGCCACGGAATCGAAAGTGCCGAGGAACGCAGGCTCGCCGGCAAATCTCCGCGGGGAAAAATCCGGCTGAACGCTTTTCATCAGGGCAACCAGGTGATGGTCGAGATCAGCGACGATGGCCGCGGGATCGATGCGCAAAAGATTCGGGCCAAGGCGATCGAATTGGGATTGATTGCAGTGGAAGAAGCGTCGCGTTTAAGCGAAGGCGAGTCTCTGGAACTGATCTTCCGCCCCGGCTTCAGCACCGCCGAAGTGGTGACGGAGGTTTCCGGCCGCGGGGTTGGAATGGATGTAGTGCAAAGCGTTCTTCACCGCCTGAAAGCAACCATGCAGATCGTAACCCATCCCGGCCAGGGTACGACTTTTCGACTGAAGTTGCCGCTCACTCTGGCGATCATCAAGGCGCTGATGTTCTGGGTGGAGCAGCGCATGTATGCCATTCCTCTGAACTCGGTCAGCCAGATCTCGCGCTGCACAGAAGCGGACGTGCATCAGGTGGACAACTACGAAGTCTTGCAATTGCGGAACGACGTGCTGCCGCTGCTTCGCTTAGGACGAGGCGTGGCCACCGACATCGACCGCAAGCTGGCCAAGCTTTTTGTGCTGGTCATCAATGTAGGGGAAAAGAAATACGGGCTGATCGTGGACAAATTGGAAGGCGAAGAAGAATTAGTGATCAAAGCGCTGGACGATCAGACGTTCGTCACTGACCTGGTGAATGGTGCCTCGATACTAGGGAACGGGAAAATTGTGCTGATTCTGAATTTGCCGGCGGTGGTCGAGCACGTGGCGCAAGCGCGGCCGGCAACCATCGGGGCAACACGCAGCGGGCTTTTACTGAATGGACTCGATCGAATGAATTGGGCCGGGAACGCGGGGGGGCAGGCGTGAACAAAGTACGGGTGCTGGTGGTGGATGATTCCGCGCTGATGCGCAAGCTGATTCCGCAGATGCTTGAGGCAGATCATTCGATTGAGGTCGTCGGCACTGCGATCGACGGAAACTTCTGCCTGAAAAAGATCGAGGAACTGAAGCCCAACGTGGTGACCCTCGATTTGCAGATGCCGGGCATGAACGGCATTGATACCCTGAAAGAGATCATGCGGCGCAATCCGTTGCCGGTGATCGTAGTCAGCTCGCATTCCACCGAAGGGGCGTCCATTACCTTCAAAGCTCTCGGTCTGGGAGCCTTCGATTTTGTCACCAAGCCGCAGGATTCCACCCACATTGAAGCGACCGCGCGCGGACTGATCGCAAAGATCAAGGCCGCGGCGGATTGCAAGGTGGTTCGCCCGGCGACGTGGGGAGGAAAAACCAGCCGAGTGGAAAAACTCTCTCCCACTCACGTCGCTCCTACTCCAAACAAGCTGGTGGCGATTGGCATTTCCACTGGAGGCCCGCAAGCTCTCGAATTTCTGTTGGCGCAGTTGCCACCTGACTTCCTGGGAACGATTTTGATCGTGCAACACATGCCGGAAGGCTTTACCGACATGTTTGCCCGGCGGTTGGATGAGTTGAGCCCGCTGCGCGTGAAGGAAGCGCAATCCGGCGACGTATTGCAAGCCGGCCGGGTGCTGATCTGTCCAGGAAACCGGCACATGAAAGTGAAACGGCTGCCGATGGGCGATGTGGTGGTACTGAGTGATGACGGGCTTGTGAATGGGCATCGTCCCAGTGTGGACGTTTTATTCCATAGCGTCGCACAAGAATTTGCCAAAGAGGCGGTTGCCGTATTGATGACAGGCATGGGCGACGACGGAGCGGAGGGGCTGGGTGCAGTGCAGAAGGCGGGAGGATTGACCATCGCCCAGAGCGAGCATTCGTGTGTGGTTTATGGAATGCCCAAAGCCGCCATCGAACGAGGTTATGCGACCAGGATTGTTTCCCTGGAAGGGCTTCCTTCCACGCTACAAGCGCTTTGTGGACGAAACGAGCACAATAGCGCCAGCCCACGGGCGGATAAAGCTTTTCAGGCGAAGCGCTAGATGGAGCGCACCTAGGGTGACTTGGGTAACTAGTAGGCAGGGTATCTGCGTGATGAAATTCGAACGGGAGGTTTTATGGAGCAGTTTGCAGCGGTAAGACGAAGCAAAGACGGGCAGCCGGTCCGCTATCTGATTGTGGACGACTCGGTCTTCGCGCGCAAGAATCTGGCGCGAATGATTGAAACCTTTGGCGGACAAGTGGCAGCCGAAGCCGGCGACGGGCTGACCGCGATTACCGAATTTGACCGCACCCACCCCGACATCGTCCTCATGGATATCACCATGCCGCAGATGGAAGGGATTGAGGCGGCGGAGAAAATTGTGCAGGCGCACCCTGAAGCCCGCGTAGTCATGGTTTCGTCGGTGGGCTACCAGGAAAATATTGTGGCCGCATTGCAGCGCGGCGCACGGCATTTCGTGCAGAAGCCGGTAAAGCCGGAAGTGCTGTACGAAGTGATCAAATATGTAATGGGAGAAGATGGCGCGGTCACCACCGCAGCCGGCGCGGGAGCCTAATCGCATGAAGATGGAGTTGATCCAGCCTTTCATCAATGCGGCCGATGCGGTGCTGTCGCAGGGGCTTTCCTGCACCACGAAGGTAGGCAACCTCTCGATGGAAGAGGAAGCCTATCGCTGCAAAGGCGTCGCGGGAATGGTGGCCCTAAGCGGCGAGATTGAAGGACGAATCATTCTGGATCTCGACACGCAAACC
This sequence comes from uncultured Acidobacteriaceae bacterium, assembly GCA_963833875.1. Lineage (GTDB taxonomy): Bacteria > Acidobacteriota > Terriglobia > Terriglobales > Acidobacteriaceae > Sulfotelmatobacter. Next base: position 1,563,660 of record CAWHZM010000004.1, on the reverse strand, counting down.
GCCTTGCGCGTGGCCAGCCACTACGCCGGAGCCGAACTGCCGGAATCCGACGGGATAATTAAAGAAACCATCTTCGAGCTGGCGAATCAGGTTGTGGGCAATGCGGTCTGCACCCTTAATGATCAGGGTTTTCACTTCCGCGTGCATCCGCCGGAGCTCTTGAGTTCCGCCGAAGGCGATAAGAGCAGCGAAGATGTGGAGGCCTTGATGATGTGCTTCGAAACCCCCCTCGGCAGCGTCTTTATGAACGTGGCGTTGCGCTACAACCAGCGTCGTACATCGGATCGCGCGGCTGCGGGAAAATAGTTCCCGATCGTTTTTCGAATTACTCTTTTTCCGGAGGGCAGTTTCCGGAAGCCATTTTCCGGAAGCCAGTTTCCCTCCACTCTCATTCTCCTTCTCCGGTACGCCGCCGGACTTCCCTAGCCAAATTGCAATAGAAAATCTGCTTGTCCGGAATCTTCCGCTGGATCCGCAATGGTTTCGAGCTCCGGATATTTTGCGATCAGCGTAGGCGGGGCCAGCACGCGCTTCCCGCTGATCATAGCTTTCAACTCCAGCGCATTCACGCCCGCTTTGCTTTCGAAATGATTGTTGGTGATCACGTATGTTGCCTGCGCGCGTTCGGCGACATTGGCAATTCTTCCCTTCCACCCCAAAAGCTCCCGCTCGTTGTAAAGATAGTTGTAGCGATCGTTACGATTATCGGAATCGAACCACTGCTCATAATTGCGGCCGTGGAGACGCACGTAACCGATTGCGCCGGTCACATGATCGGTGGGCGCGAGTGAGCGCCCCAGGAGCGGTTGATCGATGTTGCAGAATCCAACATTCTTCTGGGCGAATGAAGTCAGGGTTTCGGCATCATTCCAACTGGAGTGGCGCACTTCGACCACGCGCGGATATTCGATGAACTGGCGGAGTAATCGGTCCAGATACTCGCGATTCAGCGAAGTGTTCTTGAACGAAATCGGGAACTGAATGAGCAGAGCGCCCAGGCGGCCTTGGTTGGCGATGGCGTCGAGACCCTCACGGGTGCGGGCTTCATCTTCGTCGGTAGGACGGATGCTGGCAGCGGAAGTCGGCTCCATGATCGATAAAGGCGAGTGAGTGAAGGCGCGATAAAGCTTCGCGGTGAAGAGAAAATTCTTGTTCACGCCGGCAACCTTGCGGCACCAGAGCTTGGCCAGTTCGGGTTTGATTGGACCGTAGAAGGAAGTATTGATCTCGGTGGTATCAAAGAAGCGCGCAAGATACTCCAGGGGATGCTGCTTGCGGCGTTGCATGCCGGGAGGGTAGAAAATGCCGTCCCAATCCTTGTAGGACCAGCCAGCCGTGCCGACGCGGATGTTGTGTAAAAGCTGATTTGACGGGACCTGAGGCGAAGGTTCCATGAGGCACCGCTGGCGAAGGGTAAGGGAAGGGTAGCACAAGCCCGAGCGAAGCTTTCTTGCGGTCAATCCAGCGACAACACCACCCAATACACGCCCGTCGGATAGGTCGCGGTCCGCGCATAGCATGTGCCGACGGAGAAGCTGCGCAGATTGTGGCTGGAGAGGGCTTGGCCTGCGCTCTCTGGCAGCGTCTCAGGATGCAGGCTGGTGTAGGCCAGCACGCTATAGCGCTGCGCCAGTTGATGTACCGGAGCCGTTCCCAGCTTGTCGGCTTGCGCCATTGAGCAGGCTGCGTCATCTGCGACAGGCAGCTCGCTCATACCAAGTGCGGGCTGGCGGGCCTGCTTTCTCGCCTGCGCTACTGCATATGCGATCGTCGACTTTACTTCGGCTAACGAATATGTGGGGAGGGCATGGCCGAAGTCCTGCACGATGTAAAGCCGGTCGCCACTGCGAATCACGCCCAGGCCGACGACGTTGTAGGCGGGATTGAGCAGGTTGGTGCGATGGGGAGGGGAAAGCATTAAATGTTGTTGCGCGTCGGCGGCGCTGTAATCGAGCGCGACGTTCTCCGCTTCCTGGTCGAGTTGCACGCGAGTGGAATCCGCCAGCCGCTGAGCCAGAGAAGGTTCATTCGCAAACTGATGCGAAAGCTGACGCGCCGAAAACATAGCTTGGGCGTGAGTCCGGGCTGCCTGGGTTAACCCAGCGTCAAGAGTCAGGCTGGGCGCTCCCGCTTGCGCTCTGGCTTGATTGGCAAGGGCGAGCAGCTGGCGCTCGGTTTGAGAATCGTATTCGACGAATGGAATATCGGGAACGCTGGCCGAAGCCGGTTTCAGCGTGGCTTGCGGGCCTGGCTTTTCGTCCGACGTATCGCCGGAGAATGCCAGCACTCGCTTCGACAGCGGAGCCGGTGCGGCGCTTACCATCAGGAACAGCACCAGCACGACCCGCACAACGCCGATCTTCATCGCCCTTCGCATTCGCTTATGCCTACTCAGTTCGTCTTGGGGAGGACTGCGAACCAGGACTTCGAAAACTAACTGCGAAATCGAGACCCTTTGAAACAGGGCTCAAACTTGCCGCTGGTGCTACGCTAGAAGGTCGAATTCAGCCGGAGAAGTTACCTTCGCTATGGAACTGGTTGTCAGTGGGGTCATTGGCCTGTTGTTTGGCACTGGGATTGCTTGGCTGGCGTTGCGCTCGCGCACCGCGGGATTGAGCGCCCGTTTGTCGTTCATGGAAAAGGAATTAGCGGCTGAAAAGGCGCGACTGGCGCGGCTTCAGCAGGATTATACGGACCTGATAACAGGCAAGGCGCGGGCGGAATCCGCGCTGGAAGCGGAACGAAAGACCAGCACCGAAAAGATTGAATTAGTGACCCGGGCCAGCGAAGATTTGCGGAATGCCTTCAAAGCCATGGCTTCCGACGCGCTGAAGAGCAACAATTCCTCCTTCCTCGCCATTGCCCAGGAAACCCTGAAGCGCTTTCAAAGTGAAGCCCGCGGCGACCTCGAAGCGCGGCAGAAAGCTGTCGCTGATATGGTCGCGCCGGTGCGCGACTCGCTCAGCAAAGTTGACGAAAAGATCCAGCAGATGGAAGTGGCGCGGGGCGACGCCTACGGAGAGCTGCGGGCGCAGGTGCAATCGCTGATTACTACTCAGAAGGAACTCCAATCGGAGACCGGCAATCTGGTGCGTGCTCTGCGCACACCCAACGTCCGCGGACGTTGGGGAGAGATCCAGTTGCGGCGCGTGGTTGAAATCGCAGGCATGCTTTCCTATTGCGATTTCAGCGAACAAGAATCCGTCAGCACAGAAACTGGCAGGTTGCGACCTGATCTGGTGGTGAAGTTGCCCGGCGGCAAGCACGTAGTAGTGGACGCGAAGACGCCGCTGCAAGCTTTCCTTGACGCTTTCGAGACCACCGATGAGGAAACACGGCGCGCCTGCCTTGCGAATCATGCGCGGCAAGTGCGCGACCACATGAATACTCTGAGCGGCAAAAAATACTGGGAACAGTTTGAAGCCACGCCCGAATTCGTGGTGATGTTTCTTCCGGGAGAAACCTTTTTCAGCGCCGCGCTGGAACAGGATTCCGGACTCATTGAACACGGAGTTCTGAATCGCGTTATTCCAGCTTCGCCCACAACGCTGATCGCTTTGCTCAAAGCCATCAATTACGGATGGAATCAGGAAAAACTTGCGCGCAACGCCAAGCAGATCAGCGATCTGGGCAAAGAACTTCACGATCGACTTCGGAACCTCGCCCAACACATTTCGTCGGTTGGCATCGGACTCGATCGTGCTGTCGAGTGCTACAACAAGGCCGTAGGCTCCCTCGAAAGCCGCGTGCTGGTTTCGGCGCGCAAGTTTGCCGAACTGGGCGCATCTGTCGCAGAAGATATTCCCGAACTCGAGCCGATCGAGACCACGGCGCGAGCGCTCTCCTTCGACTGGGATGAGGACGATCCTGATTCGGAAAATCTCTCCTCACCCGTTGTTGACGATAAGCGGAAAGCTGGATAACAACGCTCTTGGAATATCCCGTCCGAAAAAACTCGCGAAAAATTAAGCCTTCACTTATGTCCGCGAAAAGCAAATTCTAAAATCCCCCGGAAGGACAATAACCCTCCTGCACTTCCGTCTGCCCACGGGCATTAATCCAAGCTGATCCGGCCTAAAGATAGCGCTGGCGCAGCCCGATAGCTTAAGTAACGGGGCTGGCTGCGCACTCGCCAGCCTCCTCCCGCTCTCGCCCAGGAGGATCCGACGAACTTGACGCATGCCGCCGCATCGCGCCTCGCCAAGGCCGGCATCTTGACGCTTCCCGCCACTGGCTTGCTTTGGCTGTTTAACAAAGCTGGACAGCCACTAGGCGGACCTTCCTCGAACTACATGCCGCACGGCTACTGCTACATGTGGAACCCCGGGATCGTCTGGCTGCATGTGATTTCCGACGGGCTGATCGCGATTTCGTATTACACGATTCCTGCAATCCTGATCTATTTCATCCGGAAGAACCGCGGTATTCCGTTCAGCCGGGTTTTCTGGATGTTCGGGGGATTCATCCTCGCCTGCGGCACCACCCATGTGCTGGAGATCTGGAATGTCTGGCACGGCGACTATGTTCTGGCCGGAGTCGTGAAGGGTGTTACTGCGGCAATATCGGTATTGACGGCGGCGATGCTCGTTCCGCTGGTGCCGAGGGTGATATCGCTTCCCGACCTCTTCCATTTGCAGGAAGTAAATCGCAAGCTGGAACGGGAAATCAGCGAGCGCAGGCGGTTTGATGCGCCGATCGAGGCCCCGTTCCGGCGCAGGGTCACTCTCGGCTTCATGGTCGCCGTGCTCCTGACAGTCTTCTTAGGCTTTGCGGCCTGGCGCGGCGCGCGCCGCGCCGAGCAGGATGCTTACTGGGTATCGCACACCCATGAAGTGATGGAGACGATCCAGCGCACGACCAGGCATGTAATCGAGGCGGAAACCAGCGCACGGGCATTTGCGCTGAGCGGGCAAGAGCCGTTGCTGGCGAATTATCAGAGAGCCCGCGAGGAGATCTACGGAGACGAGAACACGCTGCGCCATCTTACGGCGGACAACCTGAGCCAGCAGCGGCGGCTGGACGTTCTCGGGACGCAAGTGAACGCGGCGCTCGCATTCGCCGCAGACATCATTGCCAAGCGACAGAGCACGCAGACCTATCCTGGCGGCGAAGATGCTCTGGAGATCGAGCGGCTCCTCGATGTGGTGCGCGCAACCACTCGAGACATGCACGCCGAGGAAGAGAGGTTGCTTATCCAGCGCACGGAAAGAGCCCACGCGGGGCAGCGACTGACGAGGGTCATCGCGATCGCAGGCGCTTTTCTCGGAGTGGGCCTGTGGGTGCTGGCCAAGGGCGCCGTCAATCGTGAGATTGATATCAGCTCACGGGCACAGGCGCAGGTCAATGCTCTGAACGAGGAACTGGAAGAGCGCGTGGCACAGCGCACGGCGGCCCTGGAGTCCGAGATCGCCGAGCGCATGCGGATCGAGGAATCGGTCAAAGATAGCCTGGCAGCACGTGAGCAGGCACTCAAGGAAGTGGCCGACCAAAAATACGCTCTCGATCAGCACGCCATCGTGGCCACTACCGACGTACGGGGAACCATCACTTATGTCAACGACAAGTTCTGTGCCATCAGCAAATACTCGCGCGAAGAACTGGTAGGCGCGAATCACCGCATCCTGAATTCCAGCCACCATTCCAAGGAATTCTTCCACGAGATGTACCACGCCATCGCCAATGGACAGGTGTGGCGCGGCGATATCTGCAATCGGGCCAAGGACGGCTCGCTCTATTGGGTGGATACCACCATCGTGCCCTTGCTCGCAGAGGATGGAAAGCCACGGCAATACATGGCGATCCGCGCCGATATCACGGATCGCAAACGCGCGGAAGAAATACGTGAGCGATTGGCGGCCATCGTCGATTCTTCCGACGATGCCATTATCAGCAAAGATCTTAACGGCGTGATCGCTGCCTGGAATCGTGGCGCGGAGAAAATATTTGGCTACACGTCGGCTCAGGCTGTGGGTCAGCCGATGCTGATGCTTTTCCCGGCGGAACACCTGGACGACGAGGCTGGGATTCTGGCGCACATCCGCAAAGGCGAAAGCGTCCGCCATTTGGACACTCTTCGCGAGCGCAAAGATGGCACTACCGTTGACGTCTCGGCGACCATTTCTCCCATTCGGGACAGCAGTGGCGCCGTGATCGGCGCCTCCACGATCGCGCGCGACATCACCGAACGCAAGCGAGCGGAGGAGGCGCTGCAACAACAGGCGAAGATATTGGACCTCGCCCAAGTGATGGTCCGCGACACCAGCGGCCGAATCACGCAGTGGTCGAAGGGGGCGGGGAAGCTTTATGGCTATAGCCGGGAGGAAGCGCTTGGCCGACTGTCCCATGAGCTGTTGAAAACCGAATTCGCGGAGCCGCTGGAAGAGATTGAAAGAAAACTGGCGCGCGAGGACGCGTGGGAAGGGGAACTAATCCATCGCCGGCGGGATGGCCGTCAGGTGGTGGTAGCCAGCGTGTGGGTGCTGCATCGCGACTCACATGGCGAACCGCTGCGCGTGCTGGAAGCGAACACCGACATCACCGAGCGCAAGCGGGCAGAAGAGCAGTTGGCCTCGCAGGCCGGGGAGCTGTCGCGGCAAGCGCGGAGCCTGGAAGCCTCGCAGCGAGACATACAAGAATTAAATCAAGAGCTAGAAGCCAGGGTATTGCAACGAACGGCGCAACTGGGAGCCGCCAACCAGGAACTGGAAGCTTTCACTTACTCCGTATCGCACGACCTTCGGGCTCCGCTTCGCCATATCGGAGGATTCTCCCGAATTCTGATGGAAGATTTTGGCTCGGAAATGAACCCCGAGGCGCAGCGTCATTTGCAGCGCATTGAGGAGGGCGTTCGCCGCATGGGGCTGCTGGTGGATGAACTGCTGAACCTGGCGCGAGTGGGCCGCCACGCCCTCAAGCTCCAACCTACGGCGCTGAACCCGGTCATCGAGGAAGTCGTTTCGCTGCTGCAGCCGGAAACTCAGGGTCGTCAAGTGACCTGGAAAATTGCGGCCTTGCCGGAGGCGCAGTGCGATCCAGTTCTTATCAAGCAGGTTTTTCAAAATCTGATCGCCAATGCGCTCAAGTTTACCCGCCCGCGCGAATGCGCGGTCATCGAGATCGATAGCCAGTGTGACGGAGACAAAATTCTCGTGCGCGTTCGCGACAACGGCGTCGGCTTCGATATGAAGTACAGCGACAAGCTCTTCGGCGTCTTCCAGCGGCTGCACAAAGCTGAAGAGTTCGAAGGGACGGGAATCGGCCTGGCCACGGTGCAGCGCATTGTCAGCAAACATGGCGGGCGGGTTTGGGCGGAATCCGAACTGGGCAAGGGCGCAATTTTTTTGTTCACGCTTGAGCCGGCAAAAACGGATTTGCAGGAAAGCGAAGTTGAGAACAAAACCATTTCCGCAGGAGCGCGCTCATGAACTCAAACGAAATCGACATTCTGCTGGTGGATGACAGCCAGGACGATATTGACCTTACTCTGCATGCCTTGCGCGCCGAGCGCCTGGCCAACCGAGTGTTCGTGGCCTACGACGGAGAAGAAGCGCTGGATTTTCTTTTTTGTTCGGGACCGCATTCCGGCCGGTCTTTCGACCATCCGCCCAAGCTGATCCTGCTCGATCTGAAACTGCCGAAGGTGGATGGCCTGCAGGTTCTCAAACGGATTAAGGAGGACGAGCGAACCCGGACCATTCCGGTGGTGCTGATGACTTCTTCCAAGGAGGAACGGGATCGGGTACAGGGCTACGCACTGGGAGTCAACAGCTATCTGCAGAAGCCGGTGGATTTCGAGGAGTTCCGAAAAATGGTGAAGCTGGCCGGGCTGTATTGGCTGGTGGTAAATCAGGCCCCGGTGATCGCTGGCACATCGCAATTGGCTGAGGAGGCGAAATGAGCGTCACCGGAGTCAAGCTTCAGATCGAGAGCGGCGCAAGACTCAAAGTCCAGCTGCGAGCTCTGCTGATTGAAGACAACCAACTGGACTCCGAGCTGATTCTGCGCTCGCTGCGCAGCAACGGTTACGAGGTCGCATCGGTTGTCGTGCAGGATGAAGCTGCCTTTACCAAGGCGCTGCATGCCCACCACCCAGAAATCGTTTTGGCGGATTACAACCTGCCTACGTGGAAAGGGATGGAAGCCGTGGCCGTGCTGCACCGGGAGGGTTTGGATGTTCCGCTGATTTTAGTCTCGGGCGCGCTGGGGGATGTAACAGCGGTCGATTGCATCAAGCGTGGCGCCACCGATTACGTACTGAAAGATGGATTGGCGCGTTTGCCGGAGGCCATTCGCCGAGCGCTGGAAGAAAAAGCGACCCGGCAATTGCGGCTGCGAGCGGAGCGCGATTTGGCCAGGAAGAACGTGGAATTGGAGCGCTCCAACGCCGATCTGGAACAGTTTGCCTATGTGGCTTCCCACGATTTGCAAGAACCGCTCCGCATGGTGACGGCTTATACCCAATTGCTGGCGGAGCGCTATCAGGGAAAGCTCGACGCCGACGCCGATAAATTCATCGGCTACGCCAGCGAGGGAGCGCAGCGCATGCAGGTGCTGATTCAGGATCTGCTGGCATTTTCGCGCGTGGGCAGGAACGTCGCCCGCCGCGAGGTCGAATGCAACTCCATGATGCTGGAGATCTTGCAGACTCTCTCTTCCTCCATTCAGGAAAGTGGCGCGGCAATTACAGCTGGTGCTTTACCCACGTTATGGGGCGACCGCACTCAACTGGCGCAGATCTTTCAGAACCTGATCGGCAATGCCATCAAGTTCCGGAAACAAGAGGAGCCGCTGGTGATTTCGGTCAGCGCCGAAAAAAATGATCTGGAATGGCGATTCAAGGTGACCGACAACGGGATCGGAATCGCGCCCGAACATCTGGAGAACGTTTTCGTGGTATTCCAGCGTTTGCACGCGCGCACGGAATATCCCGGCAACGGCATTGGATTAGCGATCTGTAAGAAAATCGTCGAGCGCAGCGGCGGGAAAATCTGGGTCGAATCCGAGGTTGGCCACGGGTCCAGCTTCATCTTCACCCTGCCGTTGGCAAGTTGTAGTGCGCCCGAGGCCGCGCAATCATGAGAAATGGCTTAATTCTACTGGTGGTGGATGACAATCCTGCCGATGTAGTACTTGCGCGGGAAGCTTTGGCGGGAAGCTCGATTCGTACCGAAATCAGCGATTGCAAGGATGGCGAGGAAGCCATGGCCTTTCTGCGTAAGGAAGGCAAATATGCGGAGACGGGCGTTCCCGACCTGATGATCCTGGATCTGAATCTGCCCAGGAAAAACGGTTTGTCAGTATTGGCGGCGATGAAGTCGGATCCCCAACTGAAACACATACCAGTGGTGATCTTCAGCACCTCACACCTGGGGAAGGACATTTTGCGCAGCTACGAACTGGGAGCGAATTGCTACGTCTGCAAACCGGGCAATCTCAACGAGTATTTCTCGGCGATGAAGTCGATCCACGAATTCTGGTTCGGCACGGTATGTCTTTCACCCCAAGGAGAATAGAAAGTTATGGATGATCGCACCACAGAGGTATTGCTGATCGAGGACAATCCGGGAGATGCGGATCTGGTGCGTCTGAGGCTGATGGAAGGAAAATCTCCGGTGAACGTAAATTGCGTGAACCGGCTGGCTGACGGACTGGCTTCTTTGAGCAACGAAACTCCGTCTGTGATTCTGCTGGATCTAAACCTCCCCGATAGCCATGGAGCGGAGACCTTTCGCCGAGTCCGCGATCATTCCCCGAATGTGCCGATCGTAGTGCTGTCTGGGCAGGACGATCAGGCGCTGGCGGAAAGGGCCGTCCACCAAGGCGTACAGGACTATCTGGTGAAAGGCGATATTTCCAGCAAGCATCTGGAGCGCGCCATTCGGTACGCCGTCGAGCGCCAGGCTCTGACGCTCTCGCTGCAGATCGCGCAGAAGCAGCAAATCGACTTCAAGAATCAATTCCTCGATCACGTGTCTCACGAGTTGCGGACTCCTCTGACCTGCATTCACCAGTATGTGACGCTTCTTCTGGACGGGATTGCCGGCCCCATGTTGCCGGATCAATGCGACCATTTGAAAACCGTCTTGAAGAGCGTGAATCAGCTGCACGCCATGTTGCGCGACCTGCTCGAAGCTACCCGCGCAGAGGCAGGGAAGATGAGCATTGAACCCCGCTGCGTGCCGCTGGGTGAACTGGTCCAGCAAACCGCGGCTATGCTGCGGCCGACCGCCCAGGCAAAAAATATAGGCTTGGAGATTGGGGTCGATGTAAACCTGCCGCTGGTGCATGCCGATCCGGATCGTGTGCTCGAGGTGCTGATTAATTTGGTCGACAACGCCATCAAGTTCACGCCTCCGGGCGGGGCGATCATGATACAAGCCAATGTTGTCGAGGCCGATCCCGGGACGATTTATGTGTCGGTCAGCGACACCGGCCGCGGCATCAATCCCGAAACTAAAGCTTTAATCTTCGAGCGCCTGTATCAAGACCCAGATTCTGTCGATAACAATCGTTCGGGGCTGGGGCTGGGGCTGTTTATCTGCCGGGAAATCGTAAGGCTCCATGGGGGGCGTATCTCGGTTTCGAGCGATCCTGGTCAAGGCAGCACCTTCACCTTCACGCTGCCCGTATATTCCCTGCCGAAACTGCTCGCCCCGGTCATTATCCACGACGATTCTCTACGCCCTTCGTTCGTGCTGGTACGGGTGGAATTGACGCCACTCTCCACTCCGCCACGGGGAAATTGGAAGGAGACGTCACGGCAGTGTCTGGAAATCGTGCAGCGTTGCGTCTATCTCGACAAGGATCTGGTGCTGCCGCCGATGGGAACTGCGGGCGCGGCGGAAACTTTTTTCGTCGCAGCCTCGACTGACCTTGAGAGATCGGGAATCATGACCACGCGGATCCGCGAACAACTGGAACGAGTACCCGACCTTAACGCAAAATGCAACGTCACCATTATGGCCGCCCAAGTCGAGCTCCCCGCCGACCTTTCGAGCGAACCGCTGGACGATCAAGTGCTGGAAGTCGCCGACGTTCTGACCGAGATGATTAAGTCGAGCGTGGAGCGAAAACAATCGAGACGGGCAAAGCAGCTTTACAGTGCCAATTAACCAAACACAAACTCAAAAGGAGAATCGCGATGCAAAAACCGAAAATCCTGGTAGTGGACGACGATCCCGATTTGGTGCGAGCCCTACGGCTTCGCCTGCGGGCCAGCAATTACGAAGTCACTACGGCGACGGATGGCTATGGCGCGGTGGCGTCTGCACAGAAAGAACACCCTGCGCTGATTGTTCTGGATCTGGGATTGCCCGCGGGCGACGGTTTTGTGGTATTGCAGCGTTTGCAAAGCATCGACACGCTGGCCAGCGTTCCCGTGATCGTGCTCAGCGCCCGTGATCCGCAGAGCAACGAGGAGCGAGCGTTGAAGGCGGGAGCGGCGGCATTTTTTCAGAAGCCTGCCGATAATGACGAATTAATGAATGCGATTCAGCTCAATCTTTCGCCAGGGCAACCGCATACCGCCCATTGGCCCTCGTAGGCCACCGGATTACGAGCGCAACACGGAATCGCCGAAGACGCCACGCCCGGCGGCGAAATGCAGGGTCCGGGCAGGCCTGTCTTCGGCAGTTCGGGAACCGAATTCTCCTCCGAAGCCCGGAGCCTGCCTTTACGTAGCTTCCTCTAAACCTTTATCGAGCAGCAACATACAGAATTTCACAGCAACCTCCAAAAAGCCGTAACCCGCGTTCCAGAATCCGTCTATAATCGCGCAAGTGTGGCATCTGCGTCACTTAGCAATTTCAAGATTGGAACGCACTTGGCAGTGAACTTGCTCATTCACGAGCGGGGGGAAGTAAGTCCCACGCCCGTCCAGCCCTTCAAAGGTTCTGGACCTCCGCCGAAGTCCATGAACCGCGAAAGCCAAGTTCGCTTTGTTGCCGTCGTTCTATTCCTCCTGACGGTGGCTGCGGTGGTATTTGCCGGTTTCAACCTCGATGCTGAGCTGAAATCTGCGGTACCCGATGATGGCGTGTGGTGGGTCGAAAAGGGTGGGCGGCTTACGGCAGACCGGGTCGACCCGAACGGCTCGGGAGCCCGGAGCGGCATCAAGCCGGGCGATCAACTGGTTTCGGTGAATGGCCAGGAGATCCAGAACACCTCCGGGCTGGAGCGCCAGCTCTACCGGAATGGGGTCTGGTCAAAGGCGGCGTATTCTCTGCTGCGGCATTCCGTTCCCCTGGACTCCAGCGTCATTCTGGTTCCAGCCGAGCGCTCGCTTAACAATTGGCTGCGGCTCATCGCTCTGATCTACCTTGGCATTGGCCTGTATGTTTTGCTCCGCCGTTGGACGGCGCCGGGCTCGACACACTTCTACATTTTCTGCCTGGTCTCCTTCATCGCGTATTCGTTCAAATACACGGGTAAGCTGAACGACTTCGATTGGACCATTTATTGGGGAAACATCGCTGCTGGAATCCTGCAGCCGGCTCTATTTCTACATTTCGTTCTAACCTTCCCGGAAAAACGCGAGTTTGTAAAGAAACATCCCTGGATCGTTTCGCTGGTTTACCTGCCGGGAGCGGTCTTGCTGGCAGTGCATGTTTCAGCAATGCGCTGGTTGCAAGCCAGTGAGCGTCTCCGTTGGAACCTCGACCGCATGGAAATGTCCTACGGATCGCTGTTCTTTCTGGCGGCGGCTACGGTGCTCTGGTATAGCTACCGGCGAGCCACCACCACGATTCTGCGGCAGCAGCTAAAGTGGGTGACGCGCGGCACTATTCTCGCCATCATTCCCTATTCCCTGCTCTACGTTGTCCCGTATTTGCTGGGATCGCTGCCCGATGCAGCCATGAAGATTTCCGCGCTCTCCCTGGCGCTGTTGCCGCTCACCTTCGGTTATGCCATCTTCCGCTATCGCCTGATGGATGTTGATCTCATCTTCAAGCGAGGCGTGGTCTATACCCTGGCTGCGGCTATCGTGGTCGGGATGTATTTCGGGCTGGTAGCAGGCGTGGCCGAACTGGTTCAAATGCGCAAGCCCGGCTCCGGGCCGATGGGGCTGATTCTTGCGGTGGTAGTCACTGCGCTGCTGTTTGATCCAGTGCGCAAGTGGATTCAGGACCGGGTCGATCAATTCTTCTATCGCACCCGCTACGATTACCGCCGCACGCTGCTCGAGTTTGGACGGGAGCTGGGATCGGAGACCGATCTGGACACAATGCTTTCGTCTCTGATGGACCGGCTTTCGCACACGCTTGCGGTTGACCGCATTGCAATTTTTCTTGCAGGCGAGGCGACGAAGTTTTCCCTGGCTAAGTCGGTTGGCGTGACCGGCGCCAACAGGCTGGATCTTTCCTTCCTAAGCTTGCCTCGTCCAGAGGAAGCGGGCCATCTATTCTTTGAGAACACGCATTTGGTCCCGCGCGAGACGCCTGCCGCACAGGAGGCGATTGCACGACTGGATCTGAACTACTACATTCCCTGCCACGCGCAACAGAAGACGGTTGCGGTGCTGGGATTGGGCAAGACTGTGCAGGGCGATTTCCTTTCCAGCGAAGATATGGAACTTCTGGAGACGCTTGGCGGCTATCTGGGGATTGCGATTCAGAACGGGCAACTCTACGCGTCTCTTCAACAGAAAGCGGCAGAGTACGAGCGCCTGAAAGATTTCAACGAGAACATCGTCGAATCGATCAATGTGGGGGTGATGGCGCTTGATATGGAGGATCGCATCGAGAGCTGGAATGCACAGATGGAAGTGATGTACGCCCTTCCTCGCTGGCAAACTCTGACACAGCCGTTGAAATCTATCTTTCCGGCAGAGTTCGTGGAAGAGTTTAATCGCATTCGGCAGACTCCTGGCATTCACAATCTTTATAAGTTCCGCTTGAAGACGCCTGCCGGCGAAGTACGTACGGTAAATGTGGCGATTGCTCCGTTGGTCACGCGCAAGTTCCAAGTAATCGGACGGCTCATCATCGTCGATGACATTACCGAACGGGTCGAACTGGAAGCCCAGCTTTCGCAGTCGGATAAGCTCTCGTCGATCGGACTGCTTGCGGCCGGAGTGGCGCACGAAGTGAATACGCCCTTAGCGGTGATCTCTTCGTATACGCAGATGCTCTCGAAGCAACTGCAAGGAGATCCGCAGAAGTCCGGTCTGCTGGAGAAGATTACCCGGCAAACCTTCCGCGCTTCCGAGATTGTCAACAATCTGCTGAATTTTTCCCGGACTAGTGGAAGCGAGGTCGGCGACGTGGACGTAAATAAAGTCATCGCCGATACGCTGGCGCTGCTGGAACATCAATTCAAAGTCGCGAAGGTGGAAGTGGAAAATACGCCGTCGCCGAAGCTGCCTGCGATTCAGGGAAATCCCGGCCGGTTGCAGCAGGTATTTCTGAATCTGTTTCTAAATGCCAAGGATGCCATGCCCGGCGGCGGCAAATTATGCGTGGCCACGATGAACGGGGAGAGTGTCAGCGTGTGCGTTTCGGATAGTGGTTCCGGCATCGCTCCCGAACACATCCAGCGCATTTACGATCCGTTCTTCACCACTAAGAATTCTCCGCGCGAGGGCCAGCCGCGCGGCACCGGGCTGGGACTCTCGGTTTCTTATGGAATTATTCAGGAACACGCGGGAAAAATTAGGGTGGAGAGCCATCCGGGGACGGGAACGACTTTTATTCTGGATTTTCCGCTAAGCAAGAAGCCAGTACATGCGTAAAGCAAATTCTCTCCCGCACTTGTGTTGAGGACCTATATGTCTGAGTCGGCGGTAATTTCGAACAGCGCGATTCGCGGAAATTCCGGCATGGCGGGGGCTGTGCTCATCATTGACGATGAGGCCGAGATTCGTGAATCCCTGCAGACTTTGCTGGAGTTGGAAGGCTTTGCCGTGGAAACGGCGGCCACCGGTGAAGCGGGATTGCAGCGCATTGGCGAGCATCCGTTCGACCTGATCTTGCTGGACCTCACCTTGCCAGGACGTAATGGCATGGAAATCCTCGAGGAGATTCGTTCCCACGAGACCGGGCTTCCCGTCATCATGATCACCGCCTTTGGCACGGTGGAAAATGCGGTTCGTGCCATGCAGGGCGGGGCAGCCAATTTTGTGCAGAAGCCCTGGGACAACGAGAAACTTCTCGCCGATGTGCGGGCGGCTGTGGGATGGCGGCGCGCCGAGGCGGAGAACGTCCAGCTCAAGCGCGCGCTCAAGCAGCGTTACAACTTCGAAAACATCGTCGGCAAAAGCGAGCCCATGCTGAAGATTTTCGACCTGGTGGCGCAGGTCGCCAATAGCCGGTCCACCATCCTTTTGCAAGGCGAAAGCGGCACCGGCAAAGAGATTATCGCCAAAGCCCTGCACTTAAATTCGCCACGCCGCGACCATCCCTTCGTTCCCGTCAACACCGGTTCGATGCCGACCGACCTGCTCGAGTCGACCCTGTTCGGCCACGTGAAGGGCGCCTTCACCAGCGCAATCGCTTCGAAAAAAGGCCTGTTTGAAATGGCGGATCGCGGCACTCTCTTTCTCGACGAGATCGCGACCATGAGCCTCGAAACTCAGGCGAAGATCCTGCGCGTTCTGCAAGACCGGCGCTTCATGCATCTGGGCGGCGTGCAGGAGGTCCAAGTCGATGTCCGCATCATTGCCGCCACTAATATCGATCTCCGCCAGTTAGTGCGCGAAGGCCGATTCCGCGAGGATTTGTTTTACCGGCTGAACGTAATCACCATCGATCTTCCGCCTCTGCGCCAGCGTAGAGAAGATATTCCGTTGCTGGTTCAATTCTTCCTGAAGAAATATTCTGAGGAAAACGATCGCCCGGTGCGCCGCATCATCCCGGAGGCGCTGCGCCCGCTGATGTCTTACTCCTGGCCGGGGAACGTGCGCGAATTGGAAAATGTTGTGGAGCGCGCGGTTGTGTTATCCTCCGGCACGGACATCACAGTCGACCTGCTCCCCGATAATATTCTGGGCCGGGGATCGTTGTTGACCCTGCACGATCACCCCAGCGATGCCTCGCTCTTTGAAATCGTGGACGACGTACAGAAGCGAATCATCAGCGACATGCTGGAAAAGTGCAACTGGAACCAGACCGAGGCCGCCGAGCGCTTCAAAGTCCCGCTTTCCACCCTGAATCAGAAAATCCGCCGGCTGAATATAGAGATCAAGAAAAAAACTCGCGGATAGTCGCTTCCCCTGCAATCGCCTTCTCTGAAATCTCGTTCTCTCTGCTATAGTTCGGAAAGCTTGGTGCGTTCCCGCCACGCTCTTCGAAATTGCATGGAACTGACCTCACCCACTGATCTCGCCAAGGAAAAAGTCCTGACGGTGCAGGATTACGTTCTGTTCTGCGTGCAGGCACTCGCCAATCTTTTCCGCAAGCCTTTATATTTCGTCGATATGATCCGCCAGGCGGATGCGATCGGAGTCGGCTCTCTGCCCATCGTTGTTCTCACCGGATTTTTTACCGGCGCGGTTCTCGCCCTGCAGGCCTCGAATACGCTGGAACGCTTTGGTTCGATCACGCTGGTTGGGCAGCTCGTCTCAACCTCGATGGTGCGCGAGCTGGGTCCGGTGCTCACCAGCCTGATGGTTGCGGGACGCAACTCTTCCGGCATGGCCAGCGAGCTGGGATCGATGGTGGTAACCGAGCAGATTGATGCCATGCGGGCGCTGGGCACCGATCCGATGAAAAAACTGGTGACGCCGCGTGTGGTCGCCACCGTTTTCATGCTTTTTTTTCTTGCCATCGTTTCTGATCTAGTAGGCCTGGTCGGAGGGCTAGCGATTGCAAAATTACTGCTTCGACTCGACGCCCGCCAATACTGGGCCAATGCCTGGGAGACGCTGGTATTCCAGGATATATTCATGGGATTGATTAAGCCGGTGATCTTTGGCTTCATCATTGCCACCGTCGGTTGCTTTTACGGCATGAATGCCCGCGGAGGAACCCAAGGGGTCGGCCGCGCCACTACCCAGGCCATGGTGGCTGCCTCGGTGATCATTCTGGCAATGGATTTGATCGTCACACGGTTCTTGATGGCTACGCTTTCCTACCACTGAGTTTCATGTCAGCGCCCACCCTTCCTCGCGCTTCTGTTGCAAACCGCACAGAGGATAATTCCGCGCCGGTTATCGTTTTTGAGAATGTTGAGTTGTCTTTCGGAAATAATGAAGTGCTGCGCGGAATTTCTTTTCATCTTTCGAAAGGCGAGACCAAAGCGATCTTTGGCGTGGCGGGCTCCGGGAAAAGTCTGATCCTGAAGCTGGCGCTGGGATTGATCCGGCCAGATTCCGGCCGAATTCTTGTCCTGGGCGAAGACGTGACCCAAATGCGTGAAGATCAATTGTTCGAGTTGCGCGGCCGCATCGGAATGGTCTTTCAGGAAAGCGCTCTGTTCGATTCCCTCACTGTGCGCGAAAACGTTGCCTATCGTTTAACCGAAGAGCATGGTGTCTACGATGACGAGATCGACCGCAGAGTTCGGGAGGTGCTGCGCTTCGTCGAACTCGAGCGCACGCTCGATCTGGATCCCTCGGAACTATCCGGTGGAATGCGCCGCCGAGTCGCGATTGCCCGCGCCCTGATTACCCAGCCTGAACTGCTGCTTTATGATTCACCGACTGGCGGCCTCGATCCGGTCACTTCTAATACCATCATCGAATTAATCATGAAGCAGCGTGATGTAAACAAGACCAGCGCTTTATTGGTGACCCATCGCCTGCAGGACGCGTTTACTCTGGCAACCCACGAGTTCGATCCGAAAAGCAACCGCATGGTTCACCTGCCGCAGGGGAAGCAATGTGCGGTCCCATTTAGTTTTTTGATCCTTCGCAACGGCAAAGTGCTTTTCGACGGCGACCTGAACCAACTGGCGCACACGGAAGACGAATACATCAAGGAATATATCTCTTAGAAATCGTTGTCCAGCACCAGGCGGGTTCGCTCAAAAGCGCAGGTTATTTTTGCCCGCCCGTTGCGCTCTGCTTCGCCTGCAGGAACGAATCCACATTGCTTTTGTCGATGAGAGCGGACCCCGTATCCACGAAGGATGGGATCGGCGCAAAGCTGTCTTTCGACCAGTCAGTCTCCAGATTTGCGGGCTTGTGGTGGTAAAGATTATCCAGCATCTGCATGCCGACAAATGCCATGGTGTAAGGCTTCTGCGAGATGGTAGCGGCAATCGCGCCGCTCTTAATCATCTCCAGGGTTTCGGGATCGGTATCCATCGCCATCACCACTTTGCCGGTGACATGGTAGCTGTTCAACACTCCGGCTACTTCCTTGCCTGATTGCGCTTCCAAACAGACGAAGGCATCAACCTGATCTTTTTCCTTGCCGATGATTTGCGTTGTGGTATCGAAGGCGATGCGCGGGTCGCCCTGAATATCAACGACGCGAACGATCTTTATATTCGGAGTGCGCTCTAGCGCGTCACGATAACCATGCAGACGGTCCTGCATGTTGTGTTGATCCGGCATGGTGAAGACTACGATATTTCCTTTGCCTTTTAATTCCTGGGCAAGACGCAAGCCACCGGTCATGCCGACCTGATAATTATTCGTGCCGATGAAGAAAAGCCGCTTGCTCGCGGGAGAATCGGAATCCATAGTAAGCACCGGGATTCCCGCGGCAATGGCCTTGTCGATGCTGTCTTTGAGCAACGCCGGATCAGTAACGCCGAGAAGAATCCCGGTGGCTTTTTGTTGAACCGCCTGATCGAGCGCGTCGCGTTCGGCCTTGGGATCGTAGGTATTCGGTCCCAGAAAGTCGGTTCGAACTTTGAATTGATTGCCCGCTTTGGTGAAGCCTGCTCCGGCCGCCTGCCAATATGGCACTTGCAGGTTCGCCGCTACGAACACAAAGTACTCGCTCGAATCGTGAGGGCCACAGCTCGCGAGTGTAGCGAGAACTAATGTGAGACACAGGATGTAGAGGGTCTTGCGAAAGTGGAGCATGGGATACTCCTTCGAACCGCGAAATAACCTGGTCGCGGGACCTTTCATCAGCATTGTCTGGCCGATGGAGTCTTTGGGCGAGTGGATTGTAAATGAGCCGTCAAGCGAAAGAAAGAGATTCCCTTACACGCCGACGGGAAATGGTTTGGAGTGCGATTCGGCGCTGAGCCCAGCTCCCGAGAAACGGCCTTGCAGCAATGACATCAAACCGGTGTACCAGTAACCGACCACGAAGAGCAGCAGGAACGGGATTGTGACAAAGTTTTCATTTTGAACCGCATAAACAACGGTGAAAGCGAAATACGTCCCGATCACCAGTTCGAGCCACGGAACCCATCCCAGCCGTCTGCGGTACTTTGTGGTGCGGACTTTGTCCTTCTTCGATTCAACGTGATATTTCGGCGTCCGCGCGAACGCGCTTTCCTTGCCGATGAGCGCTTCAATCACTGCCTTGGTATTCGTAATGGTCAATCCAATACCCAGCGCCATCAGGAACGGCAAATACAGCAACGCGCGCGGCCAACTCTTGGGAAAAAGCTCGCGCTGCGATACCAGATAAAAGCTTGAGATAGAAAAAGTGGAAGCCATGAACAACGGAAGGTCAATGAACAACATCTGAAACCATCCCTGGTAAAAACGGATGATCATGGCGGGCAGCATCAGCACGGAAAGAACGATCATGAGTGGATAGCTCAGGTTCGCCGTCAGGTGATACCAGGCTTCGATCTTGGTGTGCAGGGGAGCATCGCTGCGCATCACGCGGGGCAAAATCTTCTTGCCGGTCTGAATCAATCCCTTGGCCCAGCGTGCCTGCTGAGTCTTAAACGCAGTCATTTCCACCGGCAACTCCGCGGGACACTCCACGTCCTGCAAGTAAATAAACTTCCATCCCTTCAGTTGCGCGCGATAGGAAAGATCGGTGTCTTCGGTGAGCGTGTCATGCTGCCATCCACCAGCATCGTCGATAGCTGCGCGCCTCCACACCCCCGCGGTACCGTTGAAGTTAAAGAACACGCCGCTGCGCGCGCGGCCGGAATGCTCGAGCACAAAGTGACCGTCGAGCAGAATGGCTTCCACCTGAGTGAGAAAAGAATAATTTCGGTTAATGTGCGTCCAGCGCGTCTGCACCATTCCGATTTTCGGATCGGTAAAATGATGGATAGTGCGCAGCAGGAAATCCTCAGGCGGTGTAAAGTCTGCGTCGAAGATGGCGACGAACTCTCCTTTTGCAGTCTTTAATCCTTCTGCCAGCGCTCCCGCCTTAAAACCTTCCCGATTCGTCCGGTGATGATAGCTAATGGGATTTCCCAGCGCGGCGTACCGGTCGACCAGATCGCGGGCCACGCCAACGGTTTCATCAGTGGAATCGTCGAGCACCTGAATATCCAGCTTCTCCCGCGGATATTGTAATTTGCAAATTGAGTCCAGCAACCGCTCGACTACGTATTGCTCGTTGAAGATGGGCAACTGCACCGTGATCCGCGGCAAGTCCTGGAACAGCGCAGCCGGTTCGGTGGTGCGCTTCTCTTTATGCTTGTAATACAAATACACCAGAATGTAGCGGTGCATGCCGTAACCGGCCAGCAGGATCAGGACAATAAAATAAGGAACGAGCAGCGCGCGGTCAAATGCATCGGTGTGGTAAAGGCCTTGAAATGTCTTATCCAACAGGTGCTGGCGAAGGTAGGGGCCAATGCCTTTCGGCACGGCCCAGTGGGCCAGCGACGAATACAAAATGAGATCGGAAGCGAGCAAGTAGATCTGGCGAATAGCTCTATTCTACTTGAATGCGAAAAGTTGGACGAAACAAGGCTTGCAGAGCGCCTACCAGGGAGCAGTCTCGTGCCCGCCGTGGTGATTCGCGCCAGTCATTGCCAACTGGGCGCACCGCTCAGCTTTCTGTAAAAGAACTTCAAGTTCGAGGGTAAAGTTTCTGCGGGCTTGAGCCTGCAATCGCCACTGATCCTGCACCTGCGAACATACTTCAGGAAGAAGATTTTCGAAACGTTCGAGGGCATGCCTAAAATAATCAACATCCTTCTTCAACAGTTGAAGGAATTCTGCGTCTGGGAGAGCGGACATGAACCACCTCCGTGTGCTGGCTTAGCTAAAGCAATTCCCATGCCAAGCCGTGCCTGCGGGCGAAAGCCCATGAAAGTACCCTGTTTTCAGGATGCTAGTTCACCTTAGACGAAACTTTGCACACCGAGCCTGCACTTCTGAGTAATAGTCGCGTGTGTAAGAATTTCTGAGGATCTCGAAAGCCGGAGTGAGAACCCAACGACATCTATGGGTTGCACCAAGAAGCTTAAGCGACTGTTTACCTTTTAGACTCATTCAATTCTTACTGGGCACTTCGTGTGGTCCACGCGAGTCCATCCGGATCATTCCCCGCTTCAATTTTCCCCACTACGTTCAACGAACGTAGATCGATGACGGCAACATAACCGTCAGGAGAGCAGGACACAAAGGCGCGCGAACCATCGGGCTGCATCACAATGCCCGCCGAGCCATGCCCGACCGCAATTCGCTTGACGGTTTTTCCAGTCGCGCTATCGATCACAGTCACGTCTCCTCCGCGCAGCGTAGAGATGAGCGCATACTTTCCATCTGGCGTGAACTTCAAACGATTCGCGCCGGTAACATCGGCTGCTATTGCTTGGGTGACCCGCTTGCTGGTGAAATCAATGACGGAAACAGTTCCTTCCCCGGCATTGGCAACCCAAATCTCCTTGCGGTCTGGAGTCACGTCGAATCCTTCCGATCCGCTTCCGACCTTGACCACGGTTTCATTCCAATCGGAGATCGTCTGACCGCCGGGTCCAGCGTGGCCGCTAGCTTTTTCGATGATGCTTACCGTGCCGGAACTGACGTTCGTGGTAACAATCTGCTTCATGTCCGGCGAAACATAAATCATGTGCGTACGGTTCTGGCCGGTGCCCAGGATCCAGTCAACTTGTTTGGCCGCTGGATCGTAGCTCCCAATGGCTTTGGCGCCCTCGGCTGTAAACCAGGTTTTTCCTCCGACGAAATCCAATCCGTGCGGACCGCGCAACGCTCCCAGATCGATAAATGACAATCGCTTCTGCGCCACCAGATCCACCTGGGCGAGCGTGTTGTAGGCTCCGGACCCATAGTTGGAGACGTATGCGGTCTTTCCATCGGTCGATGCAATCACTTCATGCGGATCGTTGCCCACAGGGATGCGAGCAATCACTTTCAAACTTGACGGATCAACAATCGCGAGCATTCCATCCCGTTTCGCGAGAACCAGCAGTGCGCTTGGGGGCGTATCCTCAGCGCGAGCGATACCGCCAGCCATGATTACCAGCGCAACCAGGGAGATGAGTAGAGATTTCATAATTCCCCAAGCTTACGCCGTATTTCATAAATAAGAACTTTCGCCCGTCCGAGTCTCAACCGTTCACGGTTCGTCGGAGGAGGCTGGAATTACTCTTAGGCGAACCGTCGCGCCTTCTCCCTCTTTCCCATGCAAGCCTTTTCCCTGCCCTTCGTACATCCTCAGAAACTCTGGATTCAGATAAGCTTCGCCCTCCACGCTTTCCCATGCGAATAGCGTGTAATCCCCAGGAGGCAATCCTCGCAGGGTAAATCTTCCGCTTTGGTCGGAGTTGGTTTTGCGGTAGCGTTCTGGATGGTTTCGAAAACTGGCTTCGGGCACCGCGACCACCAAGCTATCAGCTACGGGCGCATCCTTCGCATCGGTCACAATCCCTTCTGCAGTCGCGCCTCGGTCGCTGGCCACCATATCCAGCGCGATTGCGCCCCCGCTCACGCTTAATCCCGATTGCAAAACATCGCGCCCGCCAGCGGCAATCGATTTCAGGAACCATTCCGGCATCTCGCTGGCATCTGAGATCTGTACCGTATATCGTCCGGCGGGAACGTTCTTCCACTCGAAGCTGCCATCGAGGTTCACTTGAGCCAGCGGCGAGAATCCATCCGCAAGATCAGATCCACTCACTGCGTCATCCCCTTCTTCGGCCGAATCCAACAGCAGAAACATTCGGCTCGGATCAAGGCGGGCCGTGCTGCTGGATTCTATACGCAGGCGTCCTCGAATCGTCGCTCCGGCCTGCGGAGACAGGCGCAGTCCCTCCACATTGGACGACGCAATCTGTAGCACTTGTCGCACCAGCATGGGCGACGCCCCATTCTCGACCCTGGCAGAAATCGTATAGCTCCCGGGAGCGACATCGCGAATCTCGAAGCTTCCGTCTTTGCGCATCTCCACCCCATTCATCACCGAGCTGTCCTTTCCCTGCAAGGCGATAGTGACGGTGGAATTACTCTGTATACCGGCTATAGATCCGCGAATCGACAAAGTTGGAGCGGGACTCAGCGAGAAATTCACCGGGAAGTCGGCTCCGGCCTGCAACTGGATCGCCTCAGCTTGCCCACGGTCCCGCGTGCCCGGATAATAAGTTGTCTGGTAGGCAGAAGGCGCCGGTTTGTCAGAGTTTGCGACTGATTGGTTCGGCTCAGATGACTGCTTCCCATTGGCCTCAATCAGGCTTCTGAAGTCCGGCGGCGGATTCACGGAGACGAAATAATTTCCTGGGGCAAGACTGGCGATTCGGTATTCCCCTAGATCGTTGGTCCGCTCGGCGCCAGCCTGTTCCCAATGAACATGCCCAGCAACATAGGTCTGGCGGAGGACCGAAACCTGCGCCTCCGGCATGGGGTCGCCATCTTCGTCGCTGACCCGGCCTTCGATCACGGCCGTCGCTTGCAGGCGAATGACTATATCTTTCATCTCCTGCCCCGCGCTCAAGCTCAGCAACCGACCTTCACTCGGGCGATGATTCTTAGAGCTTTCCAGATAGCCGGTGCGCTCGACAAACATTCGGTAGCGGCCTGGCATAACATTTTCGATTTGAAATCTTCCGTCCGCTCCGGTCACGGCGGTATAGTTGCTGCCACCACTTTGACTTTCGGCAATCAACTCAATAATGGCCTTTTTCAGCGGCTCGCTTCCCGGCTCCTTTACCACGGTCCCTTGCACGAGGCTGAAGTGAGCAGTTGATAAGCTGGACTGCTCCGCAGCGGTCTGGGCGGAAGCGGGAGCGCCCCCCACGAATCCCAATGCGGCGGCAAGGAACATGGTGATTGAAAATAGCGGGCTGAGTTTCATCTTAAGTTCATTGGAATTGTGCTGCGAACCGTGGGGATCGGCGGGGCGAGGTACTCGCCCATTCTATCCGTCTGCGAATGGAGTCCCAAGCAAAAAATGACAATGGTTAGATACGGTTTGGTTGCTGGTCGTAAACTTGAGCAGTAATCCCGGGAAGCAGTACAGAATTTCACTTGAAGAGGCAACGCAACTATGAAGTTGACGTGGGCGTTGTTGGCAACATTTCTGATAGCCATGCCTTCGGTGGGAACCGCTCAGGACCTGAACGGCGACTGGCAAGCTACGTTGCACGCGGGAGTGGCAGATTTGCACCTGGTGTTGCACATCGCAAAAAATGACGCCGGAGGCCTCAAAGCAACGCTGGATAGCGTGGATCAAGCGGCTTACGGAATTCCGGTGAGTTCCATTACCTTCAAGAATTCAACGTTGACTTTGGGGGTGGATGCGGTGCATGGAAGTTACGAAGGCAAGCTTTCGAGCGATGGCAACACGATCGCGGGAACGTGGTCGCAAGGCCAGCCTTTGCCGCTCGAGTTCAAACGTGCTGCCGCGCCGGGGCCAGAGCACAAGCCAGCCAAGCCTTCGGATATCGATGGAACATGGCTGGGCACGCTGGATACCGGGGCGATCAAGTTGCGTGTAGTCTTCCACATCGTGAACACAGACGCGGGACTGGTATCGACGCTGGACAGCCCGGACCAGGGAGCAAATGGGGTGCCGACTGGAAAGACGACCCGCAACGGCGATGGACTGACGATTGACGTGCCAGCGGTTCGCGGAGCGTTCGAGGGCAAAATTGCCGCCGACGTGAATTCGATCAGCGGAACATGGAAGCAAGGCGGGACCAGCCTGCCACTCGCATTGCATCGCGTGAAGGACAAGGCCGAACTGGAGCGGAAACGCCCGCAGAACCCGACCGGGCCTTATCCCTATCGCGAGGAAGAGGTCACTTACGAGAATAAGGTTCAGAACGTGACGCTGGCCGCGACCCTGACCATCCCTGCCGGTAAAGGGCCCTCTCCGGCCGTTGTATTGATCACGGGCTCGGGCCCGCAAGATCGCGACGAAAGCCTGATGGGACACAAGCCGTTTCTAGTGCTTTCCGACTACCTCACGCGCAAAGGAATCGCCGTGCTGCGCGCCGATGACCGCGGCACGGGCAAATCCACCGGAGACTTCAACGCCGCGACCACCGCCGATTTCGCCACCGACACGGAGGCAGGCGTCGCTTACTTGAAAACACGGCCAGAGATCGATCCGCACAAAATTGGACTCATCGGCCACAGCGAAGGCGGAATCATCGCGCCGATGATTGCTGCGCGCAATCCCGACGTTGCTTTCATCGTGATGATGGCGGCCTCGGGCGTTCCCGGCGATCAGGTTCTGCCGGCGCAACTGGATGCGATTGAAGAAGTCAATGGCAAAAGCCATGAAGAAGCCGCCAAGGATGCCGCGCAGGAACGCGAACTGATTAAGCTCGTCGAGACGGAAAAAGATCCTGTGATGCTCGAAAAAGAACTAAGAGCGAAAATGATCGGGGACACGCCGGAGATGCAAATCGAACCACAGATCAAGGCCTTCACGTCGCCCTGGTTTCGTTATTTTATGACCTACGACCCGGCGACCGCGTTGCGAA
This sequence comes from uncultured Acidobacteriaceae bacterium, assembly GCA_963833875.1. Classification (GTDB taxonomy): domain Bacteria; phylum Acidobacteriota; class Terriglobia; order Terriglobales; family Acidobacteriaceae; genus Sulfotelmatobacter. Next base: position 1,537,899 of record CAWHZM010000004.1, on the reverse strand, counting down.
AAGTTACATGTCCTGTGCTGGCGATTAACGGCAGCAAGGATCAGCAGGTCTTACCCGGGCAGAATCTTCCTGCCATTCGCAGAGCGCTGAAAGAGGGCGGCAACAAGCATTTCGAGGTAGACGAACTGCCGGGACTTAATCACTTATTCCAAACCGCGACCACCGGCGCACCCGCAGAATACGCAGAGATTGAAGAGACCATCTCGCCGGTTGCGTTGGAAAAGATGGCGAGTTGGATTTTAAAGCAGTAAGGAAACCGCAGAAACCCGGCCAACAATCATTCCCTGACTAATGCGTGTTCGCGAGCGAATCCACTTTGCTTTCGCGAGTTAAACCCCAAGGCAGTTCTGCCACGTTTTTTCTTTCCTTCGATTCTCCCAGCGGCAGCCGGATCGTCACCGCGGCCCCGCCGGCCTGCAAGTTCTCGACCCTGATTTCGCCGCCATGTTCTTTCACGATTCCGTGGCAGATGCTCAAGCCAAGGCCGGTGCCTTTACCCACAGGCTTGGTCGTATAAAAAGGATCGAAAGCGCGGTTTAGATCACGGAAGCCTGGGCCAGTGTCTTCGACCACAATCGAGGCACGATCGCCAGTCTGAAAAGCGCGGATGGTGATTCGCTTCGATTTTCCGCCACCTTCTACCGCATCGATTGCATTGTTCAGAAGATTCAGCAGAACCTGCTTGCATTGATCTTCGTCCGCCACAATCGGCGGCAAGTCTGGTTCGATTGCAACCACCGCCTCAACGTTCCGGGTTCGCAGGTGATACTCGCGGAGCGCCAGAACATCCTGCACAATCTGCGGCAGATCGATGGTGTGCCGATGCGACCCGCCTTGTCGCGAAAAACGCAGAAGATTCTCCACGATCCTCTTCATGCGGCGTCCCTCGCCTACCAGCTTATCCAAGCGGGTGCGGACGGGCTCCGCGCTTAGCTCATCGCCGAGCAACTCCCCGTAACCAATCACGGCGGTCAGAGGATTGTTCAATTCGTGGGCTACGCCAGCCACCAACTGCCCAAGGGCTGCCAGTTTTTCTGACTGCACCAGTTGACTCTGCAATGACTTCAACTCCAACGCCACTGCCAGATCAGCCGCCAGCAACTCAATGCGCGAAAGCTGCTGCGCGTTCACTGCTTCCGCCTCTCTGGGATCATCCAGGGCGATGCACCCTAGAAAACCACCTTGCACCGACCGGAGAGGAATCAGCAGCTCATCGCCGCTATTCCAATTTGAATTGCTGGGATAAATTGTTTGGCTCTTTACCGGGTCATATCGCGCCGCCAGTTCGCTGGAAAGCAGGAAGGAGTTGGCTCCAACCCGCTGCCCCCGGCTGCAGAAATCCCGAATGTCTTCCGGTGTCCATTGTTTCGATTTGTTTTGCAGTTGCGCCAAAGCCGCAGGGGTAAGGCCGCTCGCTCCGACAAGCCGCAACCCATGGCCGGCGTTATCGAGATGGATGGCTGCTATCTGAAAGTTGCTGACTTCGGTGATGGCGGTGGCGATCTGCGCGCAAAGAAAATCCACGTCGGCGCCGCTCAAAAGCTGGGAGGTGATGGCCGAGAAGCGTTCCAGTTGGCGATTCAACGCCCGCTCCTTACGCTGCATCAATTCGATGGACTCAGACTTATCCTCCACCATGGCCAGGATCATGCCGAAAGCAACAAACATTTTCGGAACGTTCCACAGCTCCGGGGGAACATTCAACGTAGGCGCCAGATGCTCGACCAACATTCCGATCGGAAACACCGCTCCCCACGAAATGAATCCGACCACCACAGTGAGAGTGCCGGGAGAAACGCGCCAATAATTTCGACAAACCAAAACCCCGGGTAACGCGAATCCTAAGCCCAGGAGTGCCGTTAACCCTTCGTCATAAGATCCATGAAAAACTGCTCGCAGAGCCCAGACGCCCGCAGCTCCGGTGACGGTGACCGCCAACCAAACTAAAAAAGAAGGTCTCTTATGAATTCGAAGCAGAAAAAGAGCTCCGCCGCCAAAGCAGCAGATCAGACAAAGAACAAACGGCCAGCGCACGTGCACGTCGTAACAATCCAGCATCCCATAAAGAACCGAAGGGATAAGCGTTACCAGGAGTAAGAGGTTCCGGTTGAAACGGTCTTCCACGACAGAAGACACCGAGACGAAGAAGATGACCGCGGAAGCTTGCAGCGAGCCTAAATCTATTGCGAGTAGCAGCGGACTGGCAGCCCCTGTCGCTGGTTCAATCATCTGCGCGACAAAGTGAATGAAGACCAGGGACCACGCAACCAGCCAAAGCTGCAACCGGGCGGAACGGCCGTGCCGCTTGAGGCCTGCAAAAATCCCCACCAGAACCGCCACGGTAATAACCGTGGGCAACTTCTCTAAAATAGTCATCGCAACACCGGTTGCCCAGCATACGTCGGTCGCAGTGATAAGGCCAAGGTGACGGAAGTCACTAAAGTAACCAGTCGCGGGGTCACACCGCCCGCCTTAACATCGGCCAAGGTGGGTTCGAATCCCTCCGGGTCCATTCCTTCTTTCTTTGTGAAGGAATGTCTCTCAGGGACATGTGGGGAGTTGCTGATGGGGTGCGCGGCTCTCCTTAAAGTAACTTGATCTGCGGAGAACTCTGGAACGATAACGCAGCTGATACCTTGATGGGGTGCCGACTATCGGCTCTCGCAACGGCCTCGGGATTTCCGAGGCCCTTCGCATTTGTCCTCAAGAAACGAGAGTCATTGTTCTCAGTTCAGGAAGTGCTGGCGATACAGCGTATCCCTTTGCGCCGGCCGGAATCCCGCATCGCGGATAATGCGCCGCAACTCTTCTTCGGTGGTGCAGTTGGTCACTCCGGCGGCGCGTACTACATTTTCTTCCAGCATCACCGAGCCCACATCGTTGCCGCCAAAGCGCAAACCCATCTGGCAGACTTTAAGTCCCTGCGTCACCCAGCTCGATTGCACGTTGAGGAAGTTGGAAAGAAAAAGCCGCGAAATGGCCAGGACCTTTAAGTAGTCAACCGCGGTGGCTTCATCCCAGTGGCGTCCACCCAGAGCCGTATTCTGGGGCTGAAAACTCCAGGGGATGAACGCGGTGAACCCGCCAGTCTCTTCCTGGAGGTTGTAGAGCTCCTGAAGGTGGTTGACGCGGTGTTCATAGTTCTCGCCCACCCCGAACATCATGGTCGCGGTGGTTCGCATGCCGATCTGGTGGGCGGTACGGTGGACGTTGATCCAATCTCCGGTGAGGCACTTCAGGCGCGCGATCTTGTAGCGCACTTCATCGTCAAGAATCTCCGCGCCGCCACCGGGGATGGAATCGAGGCCGGCATCGCGCAGCCGCAGAATCGTGTCGCGAATGCTGAGGCTGCTGTATTCGGCGATGGCGATGATCTCCGACGCCGAATAGCAATGAAGATGAATCTGTGGAAAGCGCTGTTTGATCCCGCTCAGCATCTTCTCGTGCCAGTCAATCTTCAGATCGGGATGTAACCCGCCTTGCATGAGCACGCCTGTGCCGCCAAGTTCAACAGTCTCACGGATTTTTTCGTAGATGGTGTCGAAGTCGAGGATGTAACCTTCCTTCGCCGCCGGTCCTTTCAGTGGGCGATAGAAGGCGCAGAAGGTGCAGTATTCGGTACAGAAATTGGTGTAGTTAATGTTGCGATCGATGATGTAGGTGACTGTGCCCTCGGGATGGAGCTGCCGCCGCATCGCATCGGCTTCCATTCCAATGCCGATGAGATCATCGGACTCGAACATCTCCAGCGCTTGCTGTTTTGTTAGGGACATATTGGTCTTCTTTGATTCTAAAGGAGGCGCACAGCCCGCTCCAAATGATCGAAGCCAATTCCAACTCCACTCAGTCAGCTACGCGTGACTCGATTCATGCCTTCTTCATGCGAAGGTACTGCATAACCGTCATGACCGTCCCAAACACCGCAAGCCCGATCAGAATCGCCATTGCCGGTTTGTAGTACTGAGAAAAGAATCGCAGGATATGCGTTCCGTAGTGAAAACCAAGAAAGGCCCCAATGGAGTAGCGAACGGCGCGTCCCAGGGTTAAAGCCGCGAGAAATTTTCCTCGCGAATATTGCATGGCGCCAGCAGCCACCAGAAACGGAACAAAAGGAAACGGCGGAGGCAGCAGCGCGGGAATCGCAACCGCGCTGAACCCCCACCGTTCAAAAGCCCTGGCGACTTGCCTGGCGCGACGTTTCGAGAGCTTGCGCTGCATCGCTTCCTCGCCGCCTTTGTGAGCCAGCGCATAAGTAATGTAGCCGCCGAGCACTGCGCCTAGCGTTGCCATCGCGGCATAGTAGGGCCAGGGATGCAGATGGCGAGCTGCCAACCAGATGGTGAGTACGTCCATGCTCCCCGTCAGCGGAACGATGGAATTATCCGCGATGCCGAGCAGGACCAGGCCAGGTCCGCCCATGCGGCGAAGGCGCCGCCAGACCGACATGGCTAATAAAGGATGGAGATGAAAGAGCATTCGCGTTCAAGAAGTGTACAAGCAGGCTGCGGATCAAGCTATACAGGCTCTGGGAGAATTCAGAAAGTTGATTTCAGGAGACGAAGATAAGGCGCCGATTTCAGCCGCGTAACCATAAAACAATAGCAGCCCATCGAGGCAGGCCGCATCCAGCCGATAGTGAATGTTCTGGGTGAGATACGCGCGTACGCTGTCTTGCGAAATGCCCAGGCGCGGGGCCCACTGGCGGGAAATCACATCGAGACTGGCAGCTTCGAGACCATGGTCCCGGGACTGCTGAAACAAACCCGCCAAATCCTGAGACGCCGCTTGTTCGGCAACGTCAGACCGAACGGCCCAGAAGGCGAATACGAACGGCTTGCCGGTGTAGCGAATCCATTCTTCCGCCAAGTCGAGAGTGACGTAGCGAGAGCGATCAACTCGTAAGGCGGGATCTCCAATCAACAGTGCTGCATCGCACGCGGCAAGCATTTTTTTGATATTGGGAGGCATTGAAGTGTAGGCTTTTCTGCCGCCCAGCCATTTTTCGAAGAGAATTTTTGTGAGCGCAACCGAAGTCAGCGACGAATCGTCCAGCGCTACCGTTCGGATCTTTTCAATCGGCAACTTGCTCACCAGCAAGATCGAGCGCACCGCACGGCGGGAGGCGATTGCCACCTCGGGCAAAATCTTCAATCTCGGAATTTGCGCATAAGCCGCGGCCGGAATAATGCCGATATCGGCCATACCTGCCCGCAAGTCACGGGCGCAAGCCGAGGGCAAAGTATAAGAAATCTCGAAGCCCCGACCCGCATCGCCATGCTCGAAATCCCACATCAATGGGGCGGTATTCAGATAGGAAATTGCGGAAATGCGCAGGCGGTTCATTCCTGTTTTGATTCTAGCAAAGCTCCTCATAATGCCAATCTGTGACCGCTTTCCTTGACCTCGCAGCGGCGAATGGCTACAGTCCGCCCAGTCCACCTAGAAAGGCAATCATGCCAGCCGTAGCCTCCGAATCCGCGACTCACATTCTGGAATGGCTTGCCATTTCACTTACGCAAGGCCTTGGGCCAACCAGAGCGCGGAAACTGGTGGAGCACTTCGGCAGCGTTGAAGCGGTTTTCCACGCGTCTCTCACGGAACTGGAAGCTACGGGGATTCAAGCAGTTTCCGCGCAATCCATTGCCACCGGCAAATCCGCCGAGCTGGCGCGGGAGGAGATCGCACGCGCCGCCGCGGAGCAGGTAGCCGTGATCTCGAATGAAGATGCCTGCTATCCCACCAGACTGAAGGAAATCTATGATCCGCCGCTGGCCTTATATGTTCGCGGCAACCCTGAAGTTCTGAAGCAGCCTGGAATTGCGGTGGTGGGAACGCGTCATCCCACGCCTTACGGTTCGGGGATGGCGGAACGTTTATCCTGCGATCTGGCCACACAGGGATTGGTCATCATCAGCGGCATGGCCCGAGGGGTAGACACCGCCAGCCATCGTGGTGCCATCAGTGCCAGGGGTAAGACGATTGCGGTGTTCGGGACAGGGGTTGACGTCATCTATCCCAAAGAAAATTCAAGACTATCGGAGCAGATTCTCGCGCTGGGCGGCGCTCTGATCTCAGAATTCCCAATGAGCACCTTCGCTGCGCCGCAGAATTTTCCCATTCGCAATCGAATTCTGAGTGGCATGTCTGTTGGCGTACTGGTGGTCGAGGCTGCCGAATATTCTGGAACACGCATCACCGCCCGCTGTGCTCTCGAACAAAATCGCGACGTCTTCGCCGTTCCCGGCAACGTCACCAATAAAAATTCCTGGGGGCCGAACACGCTAATCAAGCAAGGCGCAAAGCTAGTCGCAACATGGGAAGATGTGTGGGAGGATCTGCCGCCGGAAGTGAAGCTGGCTCTAACCCCGCCACCCTCGCCTGAATCCGGCGCAGCTTCTTCCGCATCTCTATTCCCGGACAGCGGGCTTCCTCCTCACGAGCAAAAAATCCTAACTCTGCTCAAAGCCGATGAAGCCACGCACATTGACGAATTGGTAGAGAAATTGGAAAACGAGATGTCGTCCTCGGAAATCTTCGCGGCGCTCTTTGAGCTGGAGCTGAACGGCAAAGTCAGACAGATGCCGGGGAAGAATTTTGTAAAAAGCTTCTAGCTTCTAGCTTTTAGCTGCTAGCTTCTAGCTAAACAGCGCGAGGTAATGCGTGGAAGATTTCAAGAATCTCGTGGTTTGGGCCAAGGCACATCAACTGGCGCTATCTGTCTATCAGTTGACGAGGACGTTTCCCAGGGAAGAAATGTTTGGAATCACGAGTCAGGTGCGCCGAGCGTCCGCGTCAATCGGCGCGAATATCGCGGAGGGTTGCGGAAGAAGATCCGACGGAGAGTTCAGAAGGTTTCTACAAATTGCACGGGGCTCCGCAAGTGAGTTGGAATGCCATCTCTTGCTCGCCAAAGATCTGGATTTTATGACTGCCGAGCAATTCGAAGTTCTGGAAGCAAAGGTGCTCGAGGTGCAGCGTATGCTGGCATCGCTGGCTCAACGGCTGCAGCCTCCGATTTTGGCTAGGAGCTAGAAGCTAGGAGCTAATAGCTTTTCTCCCCGTAACTTGTTGTTCTCATCCCATTCGTGCTAGCTTCGAATCCAATTGTTAAGGAACTGAGGGTACTTTGTTAAAAAGTTTAGTCATCGTCGAATCGCCAACCAAGGCGAAGACCATCCAGAAATATCTGGGGAAGGGATTCACCGTCGAAGCTTCCTTCGGCCATGTAAAGGATCTGCCGAAGAGTACGCTGGGCGTGGATACTGAGGACGATTTCGAGACCGACTACGTCGTCATCCCCGGAAAAGAAAAGGTTCTGGCCAAGCTGAAAAAGCTGGCTGCGCCGATGGATGCCATCTATTTGGCGCCTGACCCGGACCGCGAAGGCGAAGCCATCGCCGCCCATCTTGCCTTTGAGCTGGATACCGACGGCCACAGCAAGAAAAGTAAGGCTAAGAAGAAAAAGAAAGAAGATACGGATGCTCCGCCGCGCATTCAGCGCGTGACCTTCAACGAAATCACCAAGCGGGCGGTGCAGGCAGCATTCGAGCATCCGCGCGCCATCGATCAGAATCTGGTGGATGCGCAGCAGGCGCGCCGCGTGCTCGATCGGCTGGTGGGTTACCAGGTTTCGCCGTTGCTGTGGGATAAAGTTCGCCGCGGACTTTCCGCCGGAAGAGTGCAGACGGTCGCGCTGCGCTTGATCGTAGAGCGCGAGCGTGAAATCAAAGCATTCGAGAAGAAAGAGTATTGGACGATCGACGCCCACCTGACCGCCAACAAGCCGCCGGCATTCGATGCCCGCTTCCTGGGCAAAGGCGAGGAAAAGATTGAAGTCACGAATGGCGAGGACGCGGAAAAAATCCGAGCCGCTCTGGAACATGCCGATTGGCTGGTTCGCTCGGTTGATAAAAAAGAACGCCGCCGCAATGCGGCACCGCCGTTTACGACCAGCAAATTGCAGCAGGATTCCTCGCGAAAGCTCCGCTTCAGTGTGAAGCGCACCATGATGATTGCCCAGCGTTTGTATGAAGGCGTAGAACTGGGCGAGGAAGGCTTGGTCGGCCTGGTTACCTACATGCGTACCGACTCGACCCGGGTTGCACCTGAGGCCATTGCGGAGGTGCGCGAATATGTTGGCAAAGAGTATGGCGCGGCCTATCTGCCGGAGACTCCCAACACATTTAAAGAAAAGAAGGATGCGCAGGGGGCGCACGAAGCCATCCGGCCCACCTCGGCAATGCGTCATCCCGACCAGATGAAGCAGTACTTAAAAGAAGATGAGTTCAAGGTCTACAAGCTGATCTGGCAGCGTTTCGTCGCCTCGCAGATTATGCCCGCCGTCTTTGACCAGACCACGGTCGACATTGATGCCAAGTCGAAAAACGGCGACGTGTATTGGTTCCGCGTAACCGGATCGGTCATGAAGTTCGACGGCTTCCTGCGAGTCTATGAAGAGTCGAAAGAAGGCAAGGACGAAGAAGATGAAGAGCTCAAGCACAAGCTCCCCGCCCTAGAAGCCGGACAGAAGCTTACGCTGAAAGAACTGAAGCCGGAGCAGCACTTCACCGAGCCGCCGCCGCGCTACAACGAAGCGTCGCTGGTGAAAGAGCTGGAAGAACGCGGCATTGGCCGTCCTTCCACCTACTCGGCGATTCTCTCGACCATTCAAGAGCGCCAGTATGTGCAGAAGATTGGCGGAAAGTTTACCCCGACTGAGATTGGACTGGTAGTCACCGATCTTCTGGTGGAGAACTTCCGCGACATTTTCGACATCGCCTACACCGCCCGCCTGGAGGAAGAACTCGACGACATTGAAGAAGGGAAGGAGAAGTGGACTGACGCTCTTGCCGAGTTCTACAAGAAATTTACGAAGGATCTCAAATATGCCGAAAAGCATATGGAGAACATCAAGCGGATGGAGAAGCCCACGGACGAGAAGTGTGAGCGCTGTGGGGCGCCGCTGGTCATCAAGTGGGGCAAACACGGCTCCTTCTACGCCTGCAGCACCTACGACAAAGAGAATAAGGATACGTGCACTTTCACCAAAGAAAATCCCATTAACCTCCCCGATCTCGATTCCGCCGACGTGCAGGAAACACAACAAGAAGAATATTGCGAGAATTGCGGGCGGGTGATGGTGCTGAAGCGTGGGCGATTCGGGCAGTTCATGGCCTGCACCGGCTACCCTGATTGCAAGACCACCCGGCGCCTCGATCAAGGCAAAAAGGTTCCCGACATTCCGCTGGACGAACTCTGCCCCAAGTGCGGCCGCAACATGATGATCCGGCATGGCCGCTTTGGCGAGTTCACCACCTGCAGCGGATATCCGGAATGCAAGTACGTGAAGCAGAACTTTATCGGAGTGAAGTGTCCGGAATGCAAAGACGGAGAACTGGTTGAGAAGCGCGCGCGCAAGGGCAACACCTTCTATGGCTGCGGAAATTATCCCAACTGCAAATTCACTTCCGCCCATAAGCCGATTCCGGAGAAGTGTCCGATTTGCGGAAGCGAGTACTTAGTGGAAAAAAACCTGAAGGCTGGGCCGGTCATCGCCTGCCCGAACAAGGAATGCGACTACGAGCGCGCCGCCCCTGCTCCGGAAGCCGCGGCAACCGGTGCTTCGTAAGACGCGTAAATTCGTCGAGTCGCGCCAACAAGCTTTACTCAATATCCTTCATTCCTCACTGGAGAGAGACCATGTCCAAGAAACCAACCACCGCCGACGCTCAACTTATTCTTCAGCTCTACGATCTGCGCCGCGAACCGGAAATGCGCAAGGCACGAAATTGGGTGCTCACCGAATTCTGGCCGCGGAATGCCGACGATTATGTCAAGACTGTGATGGCGATGGGCACGCAGGAAAACGCCTGGCTGCGCCAGGTCTCGAGCTACTGGAACATGGCGGCGTCGTTCGCCCTGAGCGGAGCTCTCAACTCAGAATTGTTTCTACAGCCGGCAGTCAGTGGAGAGATGTTTTTCCTCTTTGCCAAAGTTCATCCCTTCTTGAAGGAACTGCGTGAGAAAATGGGGGAGCCTAAGTCGTTCTCCGTCATCGAGAAGCTCATCGCCAGTTCCAAAGACTCCCGCAACCGTCTCAACTCAACGCTCAAGCGCGTCCGGGCGCTGAAAGAGAAGCGAGCTGGCGCGAGCGCCAGATAATCTGCACCGTTCTGTTATCCTAATGCGTTGTGCGGATGATCTGGTGGTTCCTGATCCTTGGCGTGAGCACGCTGGTGGTGGTGTGCGTAGCCATAGCGCTCTTTATGCGGCTGCGGCGGCACCTGCAAGCCGCGCACGCTACGCAGGACGAAACCTCCAGCGTGGTTGACGTGAAAGGCGGACCGGGCGCAGGACTTTAATTCCGCACGATCCGAGATTTCGCACAATCCAACGCCTTCGCGAACGTTCACTGACATGGAGCTCTCATGGCAAAATCTGCAATCCAAACGGTAAGCGCTTCGGAACAACGGAGTTTTATTTCTGACGCTGCCCGGCAAGTCGCGCTGGTCGTGGGGGGCAGCCTTTTTGTGGCCCTATGCGCACACATCACTGTCCCCTTGCCGTTTACGCCTGTACCATTAACGGTACAGAATTTCGGCGTGCTGCTGATGGGATTGCTGCTCGGCAGCCGCCGCGGTTTCGCCGCCCTGGCTCTGTATCTGGCCGAGGGTGCGATGGGACTTCCAGTGTTCAGTCCGATCGGACCGGGCGGAATGGCTCAACTGCTTGGGCCGACCGGCGGTTTCCTCATGGCTTATCCTCTCGTGGCATGGCTCGCGGGATATGTGATGGAGCATGGGCGCAAAACCTTCGCGCGCGCTGCCGTCGGCGGTCTGCTCGGAGAGATTGTTCTTTTCACCGGCGGATTAGCGTGGCTTACCGTGCTCACCCATTCCATCGCGCAAGCTTTCCGTTGGGGCCTTTACTGGTTCTTATTTGCCGAAGTAATCAAGGTCCTGGTCGCAGCCGGAATTGCATCGCGAACGCTGTCCAGGCATAACTCAAACAATTAGTGGGGTGATCCTTCGCGTGAACCCCTCGGAGTCCAGACAATGACAGTAATTTCGGAGCAGCAAATAAGGCAGTCCCATTCGAGCGATTCGCAGGTCCGCGAGATTTCCATCGCGCACAGCCCCGACTCCGATGATGCTTTCATGTTCTACGGCCTGGCCACCAATAAAGTTCGCGTGCCCGGACTGCGTTTTACCCATACCCTCTGCGACATTGAGACGCTGAATCAGAAAGCGCGGGAAGGGGTTTACGACGTGACCGCGATTTCTTTTCATGCCTATCCTTATATTCAGGATTTATACGCGCTCATGTCGTGCGGCGGCAGCGTAGGCGAAGGCTACGGGCCCATGATCGTTTCACCGCGCGCGTTTACGCAGAGCGAAATTAAAGAGAAACGCATCGCCGTGCCCGGCACGCTAACCACCGCCTATCTCGCGTTGCAGTTGTTCGCACCCGGCATTGAGACGGAAGTCGTACCTTTCGATCAGATCATTCCACAGGTGCTCGAAGGCAAATACGAAGCTGGTCTGATCATTCATGAAGGCCAGCTTACCTATGACAAAGCTGGTCTGCACCGCATCGTCGATCTCGGCCGCTGGTGGCAGAAGATGACCGGACTGCCATTACCGCTGGGAGGCAATGCGATCCGCCGCACCCTCGGGCCGCAGCTTATTTCTGCGGTTAACACTGCGCTGCGAGACAGCATTCAATATGCCCTTGAGCATCGCGAGGAAGCTTTGTCTTATGCCATGCAATTCGCCCGTGATCTGGACAACCAGACCGCCGACCGCTTCGTCGGCATGTACGTAAACGAGCGCACCCTCGACTACGGTTCCGAAGGACGTGAAGGCGTCGTGCGCTTGCTCGACATGGGCCACAAGGCTGGGATCATAGGGCCGGAAGCGCGCGTGGATTGGGTGGCGTAAGAAGCTTACTTTTAGCTCTTAGCTTGAATGGTTAACTTTCTTTGAAACCAAATTTTGGTGTCGTTTGAAATACCAACTATAAGATCTCGCCCAATCGCTCTCGATTGAGCTAAGAGCAAAAGGCTAAGAGCTAAAAGCTTGCCCCCCCAAACCCTCCTCATCGACGCCGACGACACGCTGTGGGAAAACAACGTCTATTTCGAGCGTGCCATCGCGAAATTCATTTCCTTTCTAAACCATCATGAGTTTTCTCCCGAGCAGGTGCGGACAGTTCTGAACGATGTAGAGCGCGAATGTATCGTCACGCATGGCTACGGCCTTCACAGTTTTGCGTATGCTTTGGTAAAAACGTTCGAGCGCCTTAGCGCAAATCCGATTACGCCGGAACTACATGCGCAAATTGAGAGCTTCACACATACCATCGCCGATCATCCCATGGAATTTCTGCCCGATGTTCCGGAAACTCTCAAATATCTGGCAGCGCGGCACAAACTGATTTTGATGACCAAAGGCGCCGTCGTCGAGCAAACAGGAAAGATCGAACGCTCACAATTAAAGACCCATTTCGTGGCAACCGAGATCGTCGCCGAAAAAGACGCAGCCGCTTACGAAAGAATCGTCGAGAAGTTCGGCCTCGAACACCGCTTTACCTGGATGATCGGCAACAGCCCGAGATCAGACATCAATCCGGCGCTCGCCACCGGCCTGAACGCGGTCTTCATCCCGCATGGAAATACCTGGGTCCTGGAGCACGACGAGGTGAATGCGGCCCGGCCGCCGCAGCGTCTTGTCATCGTCGGCCGTTTCGCGGAGTTGCGCGAGCATTTCTAGCCGCAACACGGGGAACAAATCCAACTTGTAACCTCGCGTTTACCCGCGCCAGCATTGCACCAAACTAACCAACAAGCCCGCATCGCCGCCGGGAACCGCTGCATGGTACGCTCATTCTGCTTAGCTTTTTGCAAGCCACCGTGGCCGTGGAGACCAATCATTTCCGCAGGCTGTTGCGCACAGTGGAGGCTCTTTCCGATCTTGGACCGGAGCTGACATCCGAGCGCGAATTTTCACAAACATCGCGCCGCATGCTGTCCACGGTAATGGAAGCGGCAGGCGCGCGCGAAGGTGCGCTTTTTATTTTTAGCGAAAAGCCCACCATGCTCACCTCGGTATCGGCCGAAGGCTTCGCCATGCTGCCCGAACCGGCGTTCATTCCGCTCCTGCCGAAACACGCTCACGCGCTCACCGCGGCCCGCGGCCCCATTGTTTTGAATACATCCACCTACTCGGTTTTTCTCAGCTCCAACGGCAACGTTGCCCCCGAATTGTTCAAGTGCATCGCTCCACTAAAGTCCGGTGGAAAACTCGCCGGCATGATCGCGCTCGGCCGACGCCCCGGTGACGCTCCCTACGTCGACGCCGAGCTCGATGCCGTGGCCATGCTGTGCAGTTACGTTGCGCTGGCCGTTCATAATCACACTTTGACCCAGACGCTGGCGCAGCGCGTCACCGAAAATCTGCGCTTGATGGCATCTCTCCACGGCTTCTATGACAGCGCCCTCGAAGCCTTCGCTACCGCGATTGATGTGAAGCATGTGAACATCCACGGCCACTCTCTGCGCGTGGGCCGTTACGCTGCCGCTATTGGCGAAGCCATGGGCGCCGAACCGGGTGAGATCGCCGCGTTGCGCAGCGCGGGATATTTGCACGATATCGGCAAAGTGGCGGTCGACCGTCGTTTGTTTGGCAAAGCGGAAGCGCTCAATCCCGAAGAATTTCGCGAGATGGCCGACCACACTGTTGTCGGCCATCAAATCGTGAGCAGCGTGGAATTTCCCTGGCCGAAAATTCATGAAGCCGTCCGCTGGCATCACGAGCGCGCCGATGGCTCCGGTTACCCCGATAAAATTGCCGGCGACGATTTGCCCATGCCGGTGCGCATCATGGCTCTGGCCGACACCTTCGATGCTATGACCAGCCTGCGTCCCTACCGCGAACCGCTGTCGCTCGGCGCGGCGCTCAGCGATCTGGTTCGCCTCACCCCGCAAAAATACGACCCCAGCGCGGTCCAGGCCCTGCTCATCCAGGTTCGCCGCGACGCCGTGGGCAGCAATCGCACGCCACTTCTGGCCGATCACATGTCTGTTAATATCGCGCCCACGGATGTGGACCACCTGGCCGCGACCCTGCAGCACAAAGTCTCACACGGAAAGACTTACCTGACTTAGGCAAGCTGGATTTAGCCTCAAACTCCGCTAGACTCCAACGTTTCGGTAATCATCTTTCGTAACCGGAGGCCGGAAACTTTTATCGTTCTCCTGGGTTGATAATAGAAGCGCCGTCGTCTTCCCCCGATCCGGAGCCTTCGTGCCCATGGGACGCTTATCCAGATACGCGGTTCTTCTTCTTACCCTCAGCCTGGCATGTGCGGTTTCGCCACTGCTGGCTAAGAAGAAAGATACGGGTAAACTCGCGTCGAGCGCCACCGAGCAAAAGCGCGCCGTGCATGCTCTCAATCGCCTCACATTTGGCCCACGCCCCGGAGATGTGCAGCGCGTCATGGCGATCGGCGTCGACCAGTGGATCGAACTGCAACTGCATCCCGAAAGGATCAATGACAACGCCCTTGAAGCACGCCTCGAAACTTTTCGCTCTCTGCGCATGAGCAGCAAAGAGCTAGCGGAAAACTTTCCTGATAATCAACTCATCAATCAGGTAAAAAACCGCAAGTGGCCCATGCCGTCGGATGCGTCGTTGCGCATGATCTATAAAGTTCAGCTGGCTCGTCTGGAAGAAAAGAAAGAACGCAAGGAAGCGGCTCGTAATAACGGCGCTGCGCTTCCCTCCCCCAGCAACGCGGCTATGAATTCCAGCGTAACAAATTCCAGCATGACCAATTCCAACATCGCGGGCAACGATCTTCCATCCACAGCAACCGCGAAAACAGATTCCGACAATGACTCGATTGCCCCTGCGAAACTGTCGCTCGAAGAGCAAGAGGAAGCTCGTCTTCGCGACGAGCATCAGTCTGCCGACCTCGAGGTTCGGCAACTGCCGACTCTTCCGCCCGATGAGCGATTTAGGAAAGTTCTAAGCCTGCCCCCCTCGACGCAGCTCCTATTCGCCGACGATATCCGCGGAGGCAAAGGGCAGGAGTTCTTGCTGGGCCTGAACCCAAAGCAGAAAGAAACTCTGCTCGCCCTCAACAATCCCACCGGAGTGGTCACCGGCGAATTGATGCAAGCCAAGCTGCTGCGAGCGATCTACAGTGAGCGGCAACTCGACGAAGTGATGACCGATTTCTGGTTCAACCACTTCAACGTCTTCGCCGACAAAGGCCTGGATAAGCTGATGCTAACCAGTTACGAGCGCGATGTGATTCGCCCGCACGCTCTCGGCAAGTTCGAGGACCTGCTGGTAGCCACAGCGAAAAGTCCGGCGATGCTTTTCTACCTCGATAATTTTTTGAGCGTAGGCCCCAACTCAGATCAGGCGTTGGGTATCCCCGCGAACCCTGCCGGATGGCGCAATCAGTTGCGCCCCACTCTCCGCCCTAACAAAGGCAAGCGCCCCAGCGGCCTCAATGAAAATTATGGCCGCGAACTGCTGGAACTGCACACCCTTAGTGTGAACGGCGGATATTCGCAGCGTGATGTGACCGAAGCCGCTAAAGTTTTCACGGGATGGACCATCGACAAGCCTGCTGAAGGCGGCGGCTTCAAGTTCGATCCCCGCATGCACGAGCCCGGAGCAAAATTCGTACTCGGCCACAAGGTCAAGCCCAAAGGCGAAGCCGAAGGCCTGGAACTCTTGCACCGCCTCGCCACCAGTCCGAAAACAGCGCACTTTATTTCGCTCAAGCTGGCGGAACGTTTCGTCTCCGACGATCCTCCACCAGCGTTGGTTGATCGCATGTCGAAAACTTTCTTGAAAAAGAAAGGTGACATTCGCGAAGTACTGACGATGCTTTTCCGTTCGCCAGAATTCTGGGACGATGCTACTTACCGCGCGAAAGTAAAAACCCCGCTGGAATTCGTGGCCTCGGCAGTTCGAGCCACCGGCGCCGAAGTAGATGACGCCCAACCCCTTACTCGCCAGCTTGCCAACATGGGTATGCCGCTTTACGGCGCGCAGCCCCCCACCGGATATTCCATGAAGGCGGAAACCTGGGTCAGTTCTTCAGCCCTTCTCACGCGAATGAATTTTGCCTTGGCACTGGCCAATGGAAAGATCAAAGGCACCAAAGTGGATGTAACTCCACTGGCGGGAACCACTGCGCCAGCTTCTTTACTACAGAATTTAGCCGAGACATTATCGGCTTTAGAAAATAGTTTGCTCGAGGGCGATGTCTCCAAGCAAACCACCGATTCGATCGCCGCGCAACAAAAGTCAGACAGCAAAACCATGGCGGGATTGCTGCTGGGTTCACCCGAGTTTCAAAGAAGATAGCTCTTAGCCTTTAGCTCTTGGCTCTTAGCTTGAACCACGCGGGCCGAGTAAAGTCTCAGAAGTTTTAACGAAAGACAAAGCTAAGAGCTAAAAGCTAGCAGCTAGGAGCTGTATTTATGCCCATTACTCGTCGAGTTTTTCTTCGCAACGGCGCGTTAGCGGTGGTCGGCACTGCGGCGGTTCCGAGTTTTCTCGCCCGCGCCGCTGCCGGAGCCGTCGAACCCGGCACACGCACCAAACGGCTGGTCGTAATTTTCCAGCGCGGCGCCGCTGACGGCCTCAACATCGTCGTCCCGCACGCCGAGCCGCAGTATTACGCCATGCGCCCCAGCATCAATATTCCGCGCCAGTCCGTGCTCGATCTCGACGGCTTCTTCGGCTTGCATCCCTCGCTCGCGTCGTTTCAACCGCTCTGGCAGCAACGCCAGCTCGCGATCGTGCACGCCGCCGGATCGCCCGATCCCAACCGCTCCCACTTCGACGCGCAGGATTTCATGGAGTCCGGCACTCCCGGCGTAAAGTCCACGGAAGATGGATGGATGAACCGGGCTCTGCGCAACCTGCCGCAATCCTCGCGCAAGACCCCGTTCGAAGCGATCGCCATGGGTCCATCGATTCCACGCATCCTGAGCGGACTTGAGCCTGCCATCGCCATCAATAACATCAACGATTTTTCTGTAGGCGGCCGTAGTGCAAAACCTTCGCCCGCGGCGAATGCTTTCGAAGCCATGTACGACCATTCCGTCGATACCGTGATGCACGGCACCGGCGAAGAGACTTTCGACGCGGTGAAGATGTTGAAGTCGGTCGACGCCTCGAAGTACAAACCTGCGCCCGGCGCGGATTATCCCAAGGGACGCTTCGGCGACAGCATGCGCCAGCTCGCGCAACTCATCAAAGCCAACCTCGGCGTGCAAGTCGCCTTCGCCGATATCGGCGGCTGGGACCATCACGTGAACGAAGGTTCCACCGACGGCCAAATCGCCAACGTGCTGCGCGACTTCTCACAATCCATCAGCGCCTTCTGGATCGATCTAGGCGATCTCGGCGAAGACACCGTCGTCGTTACCATGTCAGAATTCGGCCGCACCGCCCGCGAAAACGGCAACCGCGGCACCGACCATGGCCACGCCAATGTAATGTTTGTTCTGGGTGGACCGGTGAAAGGCGGAAGAGTCTACGGCCGCTGGCCCGGCCTCGATCAATCGCAACTCTACGAAGGCCGTGATCTGGCGCTCACAACGGACTTCCGGCAGGTACTCGGAGAAGCTGTCGGTCGGCATCTGCAGAATAAAAATTTGTCGGAAGTTTTTCCGGGATACGACACTCAGCCGGGGAAATTCTTGCGATTGTTAGGGTAACCGCACGATTCGGCCAAGCCGCCTACTCAAATCTCCACGAGCACGTTGCCATTTTCAATTTTCAGCGGATACACCGCAACCTTCATCTGCGAATTCTGCACCGCTACTCCAGTCTGCGTATCCCAGGCCCATCCATGCCAGGGACATACGATTTTGCTCCCCTCAACCATTCCCTGCCCCAGCGGCCCTCCGCGATGCGGACACACATTATCCATCGCGCTATAACTGCCATTCACATTGGCAACGCAGATGGTTTTCCCATCGCAAGGAAACTCCTTAGCTTCGTCGATGGCGGGAAGGTCGGATTGAGTAGTAAGTTTTCTCAATTCGGACATGAATTGGGTTTCGCTGATAGCTGACGGCTAAGAGCTTACAGCTATTTCGGCTGCGCCGTCTGCGCGATCATGACCTGCCGTTTGAAGTTTTCCATCATATTCGCATCCAGCCGCACTTCCGTAGGCCTCTTCGCCAAAGTCATGGTATCGATTTTGTCCTGCAACTTGAGCAGCGCATAGAAAAGATTCTCCGGCCGCGGCGGGCATCCCGTTACGTAAACATCGGTCGGCACAATTTTATCCACTCCCTGTAAAACCGCATATGTGTTAAACGGCCCACCCACCGACGAACACGCGCCCATCGAAATCACCCACTTCGGGTCGGGCATCTGGTCATAAATTCGCTTGACCACCGGCGCCATCTTCAAAGTCACGGTCCCGGCAACAATCATCAGATCGCTCTGCCGCGGGCTGGGCCGAAACACTTCCGACCCGAAACGGGCAATATCAAACCGCGCCGTTGAGGACGCAATCATTTCGATCGCACAGCACGCCAGCCCAAACGTCATCGGCCACACCGCGGACTTGCGTGCCCAGTTGAACACGTAGTCCACCGTGCTGATCATGAAATTCTTTTCGAATTTATTTTGTAGCCAGCCCATTGGACGACCTCGGTCGCGGGAGAGTTATGGAATCAATTATACGTTCAGCCGGGAGAAGAACGATGCGAAGCACCTCAGTCTAGGCAGTCCGGAGATAGCTGTCAATTCTGCCCTTCATGCTCTTAGCGCCGCAGTTGCCGACCCACTCCACACTCAGCTACAAATAGAACCATCCATGGATTCCAGACCTGCCGTGGCTTTCCCCCAGAAGCGAAATCTCACCCGCTTTCTCCGCGTATGGTCCCGCATCCGCACCTCGCAATTCTGGATGGTCGCCATCGCGTTATTCCTGCGCATCGGCTGGATCATCGTCGGCCACACATACAAATTCAAGTTGACCGACGATAACTTCAGCTTCGGCTGGGAAATGGGACGCATCGGTGCAGCCATCGCCTCCGGCCGCGGCTTCAGCGATCCCTTCGGACCGCTCACCGGCCCCACCGCCTGGGAACCTCCGCTTTATCCTTATCTCATCGCAGGCGTCTTTCACGTGTACGGCGTCTACTCGCGAGCCTCGGCGTTCGTTCTGCTCAGCATCAACAGTATTTTTTCCGCATTGACCTGCATTCCGATTTTTCTGATCGCGCGCCGCATCTTCTCCGAAAAAGTTGCGGTCGGTGCTGCCTGGACTTGGGTTCTTCTTCCCTACGTCATGTACTGGTGCACCCGCTGGGTCTGGGAGACGAGTTTCTCGGCTCTCTTGTTCGCCGTCATCTTCTGGCTCGCGCTAACCATGGAAGATCGCGACGGCTTATTGCCCTGGGCCGAATTCGGCCTGCTCTGGGGCATCGCCGCGCTCAATAGCACAATCCTGGTTGCGTTTCTTCCCGCCTCCGGTTTGTGGGCCTGGTATCATCGCGCCAGGCGCGGCAAGCCATCGATCGCCGGTGTCCTGCTCGCATCTCTAATTTTCGTCGCCTGCGTCACGCCCTGGACCTACCGCAACTACAAAACCTTCGGAAAATTCATCTTCATCCGCGACAACTTCGGCGCCGAATTGCGCCTGGGCAACGGTTTTGGCGCCGACGGCACCTGGATGCAATCCATCCACCCCACGCAGGATGTCTACGCCATGCGGCAGTACACGCGTCTCGGCGAACTTGCCTACATCGAAAACCGCAAGCGCAGTGCGCTCGACTATATTGAGGCCGATTACGGTCGCTTCGCGGTCCTCTGCCTGAAACGCTTTATCTATTTCTGGGCCGGACCGCCCCGTCTTTCGAAAATCGAATGGCTGGCCCAAACAAAAAATTCCCTTTTCCTCGCATCGTCCGTGCTCATGTTCTGGGGCCTGGGCCGCGCTCTCCGCAGGGGCAAGCCGGGCGCATGGCTCCTTTTTTGGTTGATTCTGCTCTACCCTGCCCTCTACTACATCGTCTATCCCGGCCAGCGCTACCGCCATCCCATTGAGCCGGAAATGACCATCCTGGGCGTTTATTTGCTCACCGAAGCCACTCGCAAACCCGCATCGAGCGATGCGGACCAATCCCGCAGATAATCGCCAACGAAAAAATTCCCGCTCCCTGCACTTTATGTAAGTCGTTATTTACGAGGGATATACATCCACTCACTGCAGTTCATCCGATGACTGGCCAAAGATTTTGCTTGACTTATTTATAGTGTTATAGTTAAGTATAACACTATAGTACTTGGCACGGAGGATTCAGCCATGGACCCACGCATCGGAGTTTCTCTTCTATTCGCCTTGGTCGCCGCCACCGCCTTCGGTGGGCCGTGCAAACCTGGGACCCAGAACCGCCCTCTCAGCACGTTCAACAAATCTGCTTATACCAACGTGGGCCAAATCCTGCTCCGTGCCGCCGAGAAGATGCCGGAAGAAAACTACAGCTTCCGGCCAGCGGACTCGGTTCGCACCTATGGCCAGATTATCGGCCACCTGGCCGACGCGCAGTACATGTTCTGCTCCACCGAACTTGGCGAAAAGGATCCCGAGCCGAAAATTGAGCAGACCAGGACTTCCAAGGCCGACCTTATCGCCGCGCTCCAGGCGGCTTTCGCCTACTGCGACAAAGCCTATGACGGCTTGACCGACGCCTCCGCCGCACAGACCGTCACTCTCTTCGGTGCGCCCACGCCAAAGCTCGGCGTCCTCACCGTCAACAACATGCACAACATGGAGCACTACGGCAATCTCGTCACCTACATGCGCATGAAGAACATCGTCCCGCCCATCAGCGAGACCGGGTCCGAACCACAAGTAAAGAACTGATCCAACAGACCGAAAAACCAAGGAGAATCCACCATGAAATCACCTCGCAAATCGTTCCGAGCATCACTCACCACAACACCTCTAGCCGTTCTATCGATCTTTGTCCTCGCCTCGCTCTCGTCAGTCGCTTTCGCACAGTCGGACGACATGTCAACGATGAAGTCCGTCCCTCCGTCCGACGCGCAAAAATCTTTCGACAAGCTGAAGACTCTCGCGGGCTCATGGGAGGGTCAGGTGACCACCATACCGCCGCATCCTGAGATGGACGGCAAACAGGTTCACGCCTCGCTTCGTGTGACCTCCATGGGCAACGCTCTCATGCATGAGATGACCGGAGCCGGAAGGCCCGACGATCCCATCACCATGGTTTATCTGGACAACGGCCGCTTGCTCCTGACTCACTATTGCGACGCGGGAAACCGCCCACGCATGACCGGCAAGATGTCGCCCGACGAGAAGAAATTAGAGTTCGCCTTTCTCGATGTTGCCGGCAGCACGCAGTATGGACACATGGACCACGCTGCGTTCAACGTAATCGATGCCAACCATCACAGCGAAGACTGGTATTACATGGAGCCGGGCGACAAACTGGTCCACGCGCACATGGATCTGCAACGCACCAAATGACGCAAGCGTATCTTTAACCAGAGCAAGACAACCTGAGACAAGGCAAACTGGACACCCCGATGGACCGTGAGTGGAACGACAATCAACCGATTTACCGCCAGCTTCGCGATCGCGTCGTCGCCATGATTCTCGACGGCGTGCTCAAGGAAGGCGATCCGCTTCCCTCCGTGCGCATGGTCGCGGCGGAGTACCGGGTCAACCCGCTTACGGTCTTAAAGGGCTATCAGCAACTGGTCGACGAGCAACTGGTCGAGAGCAAGAGAGGTCGCGGCATGTTCATCAATGCGGGCGCGCGCAATCTGCTGATGCAAGGTGAGCGCCAGAAATTTCTGGCGGAAGAATGGCCTCGTGTCCAGGCCACCATTCAGCGGCTCGGTCTAAAAGCCGAAGAGCTTCTGCATGCCAACGGAATCGGCAACTCTGGGCTGAATTCTCCCCAGTCGGATTCCGCGGGGTCAGATACAGCGGGACCAAATCCAGCCCAGGAGACGCCGAAATCATGACGCTCGAAGCTGCAACATTAGAAGTGAAGAACTCCTCGACCACGCCAATCATTGAGGCCCGCGGTCTTCGCAAAACTTTCGGCACAACCGTCGCGCTGGATGGCGTCGATCTACGCATCGAAGAAGGCCGCATTCTCGGGATCATCGGTCCCAATGGCGCCGGCAAGAGCACCGCGCTCAATGCGATTCTCGGCCTCACTCAGTATCACGGTGAGCTGAAGGTGCTCGGACGCGACCCCTGGAATGACCGCGATCAACTCATGCGCGATGTCTGCTTCATCGCCGACGTCGCCGTGCTCCCACGCTGGATGCGGGTTTCGCAAGCGCTCGACTACGTCGAAGGCGTGCACCCCCGCTTCGACCGCGCCAAGGCGGAAGGCTTTCTCGCCAAAACCATCATCAAGCGCTCCAGCCGCGTCCGGGAATTGTCTAAGGGCATGGTTGCCCAACTTCACCTCGCGCTGGTCATGGCGATCGATGCGCGGCTGCTGGTGCTCGATGAGCCCACGCTCGGCCTCGACATCCTCTATCGCAAACAATTCTACGATTCCCTGCTCAGCGACTACTTCGATGGCCAACGCACCATCGTCGTCACCACCCATCAGGTCGAAGACGTGCAGAACGTTCTCACCGATTTAATGTTCATCAACCGCGGACGCATCGTGCTCAGTTGCAGCATGGACGATTTCGAATCGCGTTATGTCGAAGTGACGGTTCGTCCCGAAAATATCGCCGCCGCACGCGCCCTTAAGCCGAACCATGAGCGCCAAGTGATCGGGCGCAGCATTCTTTTGTTCGACCTGAAATCGAACGGTGTCGACCGTAAGCAACTCGCCGCACTCGGCGATCTCCGCACTCCCAGCATCTCCGACCTATTCGTCGCCGTCATCGGCAATCAAACGGGTACCTCAGAAGGAGCGGCCTAATGAACACTCAATCACACGCGGCGCCGGAATCTTCGTTAGCTTCGCAGCATCCCGCGCCCGTATCAAAGGTCGAGACTCGCCCCCTGTATTGGTCCATTTGTCGCGAACTCTGGGAGAACCGCTCCGTCTATGTCGCGCCGTTGGCCGTCGCGTCGATTTATCTGCTTGGCTACATCGTCGGCCTGATGTGGATCCCACGCGCCATGCATGGAATGATCGCGGCTCACTCAACTCCGCAAATCGTTCGCCTCGCCATGCCCTACGCTCACGCCGGAATGCTGATCATGGTAACCGCCTTCATCGTCGGCGTCTTTTACTCGCTCGATTCCCTCCATGGCGAGCGCCGCGATCGCAGTATCCTCTTCTGGAAGTCGCTGCCGGTTTCCGATCGCACCACCGTGCTCTCGAAGGCCAGCATTCCGCTCGTCATCCTGCCGGGGCTCGTACTCGTAATCACCGTCGCCCTGCAACTCGTCATGCTGCTATTGACCTTTTTCACCGTGTTAGCGAGCAGGGGGAGCA
The DNA here is from genome assembly GCA_963833875.1 of uncultured Acidobacteriaceae bacterium. Classification (GTDB taxonomy): domain Bacteria; phylum Acidobacteriota; class Terriglobia; order Terriglobales; family Acidobacteriaceae; genus Sulfotelmatobacter. The sequence goes on along the minus strand of CAWHZM010000004.1, from coordinate 1,514,408 downwards.
CTGCCACACTTTGGGCTCCGCCGGTGCTCGAGATGCAAACCGAGTTCCTTTACAGCCTCATCGTGATTACGCTCTGGCACGCCCCTATCTACAGTTATTTCATCCTGGTCTCCGGCTGGGCCCGCCGTGCAACCTTTCTCTGGGCCGTTTTGCCGCCTATCGCCATCGCCGCCTTCGAGAAGATTGCATTTAATACTTCGTATTTTGGCTCCATGCTCGGCAATCGCTTCTTTGGATTCGCCGCCGATGCTTTCAATCTCACGGACCAGAACGGTGTTCCTATCGACCCGCACTTCATTCCTCTCTCGGCGCTAACTCCCGGAAGGTTCCTGAGCACTCCGGCACTTTGGCTGGGATTAATCTTCGCTGCGCTTTGTCTCGCCGCCGCCATGCGGCTGCGCCGTTATCAGGGTCCGATTTAAGTCGCTCTCCAAGGGGGAGACCAATGCGAGCTTCGCCCATATTGCTTCTTCACATTTGCTCCGGGACGATCGGGTGCCTGTCTGGTTTTATCGCAGTTTTCCTGCGCAAAGGCTCCCGCCAGCATGGCGCCGTCGGAAGAGTATTCGCCATCGCAATGCTGAGCCTGGCCATAACCGGCGCATCCATGGCCGTGATGAAGTCTCAGGTGACCAATGTCCTGGGCGGCGCGCTCACGTTCTATCTGGTCTCAACCGGATGGGTCACAGTCAGGCGTAAAGCTGGAGAACCGAACACATTCGATTGGTTCGCTCTCTTGCTTGCCCTCGCGGTGGGAGCGGTTGAGATCATCTTCGGTGTAGAAGCAGCGCTCAGCCGCACCGGCCTGAAATATGACTATCCTCCAGCACCCTATTTTATTTTTGGAGTCGTGGCTCTGCTTGCCGCCGCAGGGGACGTTCGAATGCTGGTGCGTGGCAGCATTTCCGGTTCGCCGCGAGTCGCGCGCCATCTTTGGCGCATGTGCTTCGCCTTGTTCATCGCCTCGGCATCGATCTTCCTGGCGCGCCCGCAACTCTTCCCCGCGATCTTAAAAACCACGGGCGTACTTGCTCTGCTCACCTTCTTGCCGCTGATCCTGATGATTTTCTGGTTCATCCGGGTACGCTTCACAAAGGCATACCGCCAGCAGATGCCCAGTCGGCTGCCCCTCGCCGTCCCTCTTGCAAGGAGAACCGAATATGGGGGCATCTGAAATAACCGAACGGACCATCCCATCGATCCGTTTGCAAGCCAGAATCGCCGGCCTGCTTTATCTCATCGTCATCGCAGGCGGCATATTCGCTGAGCTTTTCGTTCGCGGCCGCGTCGTTGTGCATGGCGACGCCGCCGCTACTGCCCACAACATCATGGCGCACCAACTTCTTTATCGCCTGGGCTTCGCGGTCGAACTCCTCTATTGCGTCTGCAACGTCCCGATAACAGTCATCTTCTACACCTTGTTCAAAGTAGTGAACCGCAATGTCGCTTTAATGATGGTGATCCTCGATCTGCTGACCAATACCATCGAGAGCATCAGCCTGCTTTTTCACTTCGCGCCATTGCTGCTGCTCGGCAACCACTTAAGCGCATTCACTCCAGAACAATTACAGGCTACCTCATACCTATCCATCGAACTGTTCGAGCACGGCTTCGCCATCTGCCTGGTATTTTTCGGATTCGATTGCTTCGCCATGGCATACCTGATCTACAAGTCGACCTTCCTTCCGCGATTCATAGGCGTCCTGCTGGCCATCGAAGGCCTCGGCTATCTCGTGAACAGTTTCGCTCTATTCCTCACTCCCGCACTGCAACCCCGCATCTTTCCTTATTTCGCCCCAACCGCAATCGCAGAAATAGCGCTTTGCCTGTGGCTCATCGTCAGGGGGGTAAACGTTCAGCGATGGACCGAGAGGGCCGCTTTGAGCCGTTCCCAGACCATTGTGCAAATCTAGCTCAGGAAGGACCTCGGACGAACGGGGAGGGCCTTAGACCAACGTGGAGCCGTGGAAGAGCGGCCCTTCAGGGCCGCGTCAGCGCTGGCGACTGGTTCGGGCTTTAGCCCCCGTGGTTGCTTTTGCCTGGGTTCTTGTTCTAGACGCCGCATGACTGATCGCCGCGATAAAGGCCACGCTTTCCAGACGACGCAACCATACTGTCCAAGCCTCAATAAATCGCATACCCCGGCGCCGGCGTCCGCAAATCCGGCTTCGATGCCATCAGCAACAGCGCCCCCTCGCGCTTGAATGCCCGCAGGTCTTCCAGACTATGAAACGACTTCGTCTTGTAATCATCTGGCGTCGGCGTGTCATCCGGAACCCTGCACGCCTCAACATTTTCGAACGCATGTTTCTTCAGCAACTCCACATACTCCGCCTCAGACCGCACGTGCACCGGCACCTTTAACTTATCCACCCACTGCAACGAATACTGATTGTCTTTATATAGATTGATGAGGATGAATAACCTTCCCCGCGGCGCCATGACCCGAAACAATTCCATCAGCGCGCGATCCTGATCGGCATAGTAATAAAACGACTCCACCGACAAAACTTTATCGAAGAAGTTTTCCTCCCAAGGAATCTTCTCCGCCGATCCCCAGACGTAAAGCACGTTCTCAAAATCCTTCGAAGCCGCGCGCGCCTCGCGCACCATCTCATCCGAAACATCCACTCCCACCACCTGCCCAAATCCATCCGGCCCCTCGCCCACCAGCCGCGCCAGCAGCCGCGTCGCCCACCCCGAGCCGCAACCCAGATCGAGCACCCGTTCTCCCGGCCGCAAATTCATCCGCCGAATCGTCTTCGCCGTAATATCCAGATGGTGCTGTTCCATCTTGGAGCCCTCGCCCGCCGCAGCCCAGCGATTGAATTCCTGTTGCAGTTTGTCGTCGGGAGTGGGGATTTTTTCAGCCATGAGGAGGATTTAATAGCCTTCTGAGGGTGCGTCGTAGGACGATAGGTCCAATCCCCTTACGTTCCCTGGTCCATCTCCTAAGCTCTGTCCAGGGACATCAGTTTTATCCGCACCGGAATCGTGAGTTTGTCTTCAGCACGGCTGACTCCGACATTGTAGCTCTCCCCATCACGCGCCAGTTGCTCACGCAGGTCCCGCAGGGTGAACTGCGTTGCAGGTTTTCCGTTCAAGGCTGAGATGACATCGGCCTTCTTAAATCCGTCCTTTTCCGCTTGCGATCCCGAACGAACCGCCGTCACGGTATAGGTGTGCAGATCGGCTCCCGAGGCGATGATCGACAACCCGTAGGTTTTCCGTTCGGGAAAGGGCGACTGAGTTTCGGCCGTCGGTTCATAAATGACACGGTTGCGAGCATAATCCAGGAAGACATGGTAGCGGCTGAAAATGCCCTCGCCGATCGTCCCGGAAAAATTAGTGCTGGCATACGCGCCCTTGACGTTGACCGACAGGTTCACCGGGATCGATTGCTCCGTCAATTTTCCCAGTGCCAGCCGGTCAATATGGCCACGAATATTGTTTTGTGCAAAGAACTGATTCTCCAGACCGGCGGGACGGTTCACATTGGAATTGGTTTGTGCCAGCTTTAGCAAATCGTTGGCTTTGACGAACGGCGACGTCAACGTCATGGTCTCCTGCGCACCAGAGTCGAGGACGAAATACGCCGGAATGTTTTGGGCGCCCACCGAAATCAGGCCATTGGCATATGGAATTCCACTATCGAAGGTCACCGGCACCACGTAACCGCTGCCGGAATAACTCCACGTCTTGGGCTCATGCAGTGTGAGCAGTTTCTTTTGGTAATCGATTTCCACCACGAAGCGGCTGATGAAGTCATAGCCCAGAATGCCGCCCAGGGGTATGCCCAACGCGCGCTCCAGCCCCGTTTGATCGAGTACAGCCACGTGCTGATTGCGTAATTCGACACCCGGCATGGTGAAGGTCGCGCCGGCAGCGTAGTCATATTCGGCAGAGCCTCCGCCCCCAGTTGCTACCGTCTGACCATACGTCTTGAGGCCGAAACCCGCCAGCTGCGGCGTGTTGATCACGTTCTCGTCCGCTCCTGTGTCCAGCAGGAAATCGATCGGCTCGTGCCCATTCACTTGGACTTTGAAGACGATGTGGCTGCTCTCCCAGGTGAAAGGTATCGGCGGCGCGCCGGGTTGCAGGAAAGCGTCCGGCGACCCTGGTTTTGGAGCTTCGAAAGTCGCGGGCGCAATACGCTTCTCGAACCGCAGCGAGGTTTGCCGCCACTGGTAGTCAGGCTTATCGGTCTCGCTAACCTTGACTCGATGCGGCGTTCGGATTTCGCTGCTCTCGCTCCACTCTTCATAAGTTGTCGTGATTTCGCTGTCGTCGCCAGGCCGCACTGACTTCACCGGCAGCCAGGTTGCGGCGTCCACATACCAGGTCATGGGTGCGCCGCCTGAAGGCGTAGTCCGCAGCAGGTACATCTTCTTGTCGTCGCTTTGCGAAACCGTGCTCTCCGGCATCTGCATTGGCGGCCCAAAAAGAATCACGCTCTTCTCGAATATCTCTGTCCGCAAGGCGCTGAGTTCCTGGCCTTCCAAGTTGCGCACAAATCCATTCCAGTCCCGCCGCTTCGCAAACTGCTGCGTCACGACTGTCTCTCCATCGTCATAATCTCGCTTCGTCGCGGCGCGATATGCAGAGGAGGTAGTCACCCACTCTTCCACTCTTCCCACGATCCCGTCCTGGTTCGAATCGCTCGCCAGCACTGCGAGCTGCGAACGCTGCTGCTTCTCCGAATGGACGGCGTTCCGCCATTTGATCACGATGTCTTGCGCGCCGAGATTGCCGGGCGGTTGGTCTTGAGAAATAGCAGGTGTAGTGGCAGCGGTCGCAATCAGAAAGGCCAGCGAGAAGAAGATGTCAATGAGATTTCCCATCAACTGGGGATTTCCTTTCTATCTCTAGTTTGGCGGCGGGGCGTTCCCCTTGTATATTACGATTTCTGTACTTATGGCGAACTGGCCCCTTAGTACATCCTATAGAGTGTGATATCTTATAGGATGTCACATGCGACGGATCGTCTTGGATACTTCGCTCATCGTGGCCGCGCTACGCACGCGACTGGGCGCAGGGAACGCCGTGCTTAGGCTCGTGGCGAGAAAGCAACTGATCCCGTTGGCCACACCTCCTCTCTTTCTCGAATATGAGGAGGTGTTGAAGCGCCCGGAACAGCGCATCGCCCACGGCTTGACGCTGGACAAGATCGACGAGTTCCTGGCCGAACTCGCTGCCCTGGTCGAACCGGTAGAGGTGCGTTTTCTCTGGCGCCCACAGGTGCGCGATCCGAGCGACGAGATGATTCTCGAGGCCGCCGTCAATGGGCGCGCGGACGCGTTGGTGACCTACAACATCCGGGATTTTGACTTGGCGGGTAAACGATTCGGGATTCCAATTCTGAGCCCGCCTGACCTGTTAAAGATGGTGAAGCGATGAGCAAAGCAACTTATCCTTTAAAACTCCCTCTCTCGATCAAGAGGGCCGCACAGCGTCTGGCGCAGGAAGACGGTGTCTCCCTGAATCAGTGGATTGCGTCGGCGGTGGCGGAAAAGGTTGGAGTGGTGGAGACGGCGGCGGAGTTTTTCAAGAAACGTGCGAGCCAGAAGACCGGCGACCGGCTAATGGAATTTCTTCGCAATGCGCCGAATGTACTTCCCGAAACTGAAGACAAAGTAAGGTAACGCGCCGCAGCCCAGCGATTGAATTCCTGTTTCCACTTCTCATCGCGAGTAAGTGATTTTTCCCGCCATAATTCACATTCTAGGATATATTCGGGAGCGATCCATACGTAGCATAACGATCTCGCATGAAGCTCTACACATCAGGAACCCGCTCATGAAGAAACCTTTTGTCATGGCCGCTTTTGTTCTTTCCCTGCTCACGCCCGCATTCTCTGCGCTAGCCGTCGCCGATTCGCAAGATGAAACCATCGCGTCGCGCACCGCGGAAGTAGACGGCCTCAAGCTGCACTATCTCACCGCCGGACGTGGCTCGCCGCTCATTCTCTTGCACGGCTATGCGGAAACCTCTCTGATGTGGCGTCCAATCATCCCCGCTCTGGCCCAACGCTTCACCGTCATCGCCCCGGATCTACCCGGCATCGGAGACTCTGCCATTCCCTCCGAAGGCCTCGACATGAAAAGTGCAGCCACGCGGATTCACGACCTCGTCAAATCTCTCGGTGTGCAAACAGCCGAAGTCGTCGGACACGACATCGGTCTCATGGTCGCCTACGCCTACGCCGCCCAGTTTCCCACTGAAACCACAAAGTTGGTTTTGATGGACGCCTTTCTCCCTGGCGTCCCCGGCTGGGAGGCCGTCTACAACAACCCCGGCATCTGGCATTTCCGCTTCAATGGCCCCACTCCCGAAGCTCTGGTTCGCGGCCGCGAGCGCATCTACTTCGATTATTTCTGGAACGACTTCGCCGCCGACAAAAACCATTCCATTCCAGAGGCTGATCGCAAAGCTTACGCTACCGCCTACGCGCGACCCGGTCGCATGCACGCAGGCTGGGCCTACTTCGTATCCTTCCAGCAAGCCGCCAAAGATTTCGCCGAACTCTCCCAAACCAAACTCTCCATGCCCGTCCTCAGCATCGGCGGCGATAAGGGAAACGGAGAGGCCCTCGGGCAGCAAGTCAAGCTGGTCGCCACTAACGTGACCGTCATCGTGCTGAAAAACGCCGGCCACTGGTTGATGGAAGAGCAGCCTGAGCAAACCGTGGAAGCTTTGAAAACTTTCCTCTGATCCTACTTGGACAGATCTGGACTTAGGAGTTATCTGGGTGCCGCAGTTCTCGCCACCTTTGCTAGAAGTGGGATTCGCGGAAATTTATTTGCACATGGCCAAGCATGTGTCCACAAGCGAATCGCTTCGCGATAGTGGCACGCGTCAAAGATGTGCTAAAGTTTCGCTCCACATGGCAACGCGTCCTCAAGCTCCTCGATCCGAACCCAACCCCGCCTCCTTCTACTGCCCCAACTGCGCCAAAGAAGTAAACGATCCCCTAACCTGCGGAGATTGCTCCGCCATCATTTGCCGCCGCTGCGGCACGCCGCTCGAATCCCCCGACGAACTCGGAATCGGTTGATGGAAACTCCCGCCGCCCTGCCCGTCGAGGCCACAGCCGAAAACAAACCCACCCTCGTCCGCGGCCTCACTCTGCTCGATTCCGTCCTGCTTCTGGTCAGCGGCATCATCGGCTCCTCAATCTTCCTCACCGCCAAAGATATCGCCGGACCTTTACCGCAGCCCATGCTGTTCCTGGGAGTCTGGGTCCTCGGCGGAGTGATTTCTCTCTTCGGCTGCGTCGCCTTCGCCGAACTCGGCTCCATGTTCCCCGAGTCCGGCGGTCAATACGTTTATCTCCGCGAAGCCTATGGTGACCTCGTCGCCTTTCTCTATGGATGGATGCTCTTCGCGGTCGCCAACGGCGGGAGCATCGCAGCACTCTCCGTCGCCGCAGCCGCCTACACTGGTCAAGTTTTCCCTGGCGTCTCGCAGGAGCACATCGTACTCGCTCTCGGCTGGTTTACCATCACGCGCGCCCAACTTTTCGCTCTGGTTCTCATTGCGATCGTCACCTACGTAAATGTCGTCGGCTTACGGTGGGGCACGCTGCTGCAAAATCTCTCTACCTGGACTAAGTTCGCAGCCATGGGCGCATTCGTAAGTCTAGGATTCGCCATCGGCAAGGGCGATTGGTCGCACTTCAGTTCTCATGGCGTCGGCCCGACCGTCGGCCTTCATCCCGCGCAACTGATTTCGGCCATGGGCATCGCGCTCATTGCGGTGTTCTGGGCTTACGACGGATGGGTTTACATCACCTGGGTCGCGGGCGAAGTGAAAGAGCCCCGCCGCAATGTTCCGCTCGCCATGGTGCTGGGCGTGGTAGTAGTCGGCGTCATCTACATGGCGATGAACGTCACCTACCTCTACGCGCTGCCACTCGGCGAAATCGCGCAGCATGAAACCATCGCGCACGCCGCAGCGTCCGCAATGTTCTCGCCACGCACCGCGGTCTGGCTGTCTCTGATGATCGCCATCTCCTGCTTCAGCGCTGCCGCTACCTGTACTTTATCTGGTGCACGCGTTTATCTGGCCATGGCGCAGGACGGAGTCTTCTTCAAGCGCATGGCGGAAATCCATCCTAAGTGGCGCACCCCCGCGTTCAGCCTGATCGGACAAGGCATTTGGGCCGCGCTGCTTACGCTCAGCGGCCGCTACGATCAGCTCTACACCTATGTGATTTACGGCATGGTCCTCTCCTACACGCTCACCGTAATCGGAATGTTTCTGCTGCGCTGGAAGCGCCCGGAGATTCCCCGTCCCTACCGCTGCACCGGGTATCCCTGGCTGCCCGCGATTTATGTATTGGTCGGCGCAGCCTGGACCCTGAACACCATCATCACTCGCCCCGCCGAAGCCTTCTGGGGCACCGCCATCGTGCTTGTCGGCATTCCCGGATATTTGTACTGGAAGCGCGCGAGTCGCAGGCGCGTCGCGATCGAGTAAACTTTTGGGAATCGCTCCTGTTCGGTTTTCGTAACAAGCTGCAAAAACCTCTTGCTTTGTTTTTGCCCGCCTGCTAAGTTTCGATCAATTAACGGGCCAGCACCGATTTTAGGGATCTGTCGAGGGCTCGACTCCTTTCCTGAGTGGAGTTTCCAGAAAGTACTCCTGCGGTAAAGCGGTTCAGCTTCTCCTTCTCTCCATCTCTCTACACGGCTGAGCCCCCAATTGAAGGGAGATCCATGTCTACTCCAAAAAACCCTCTTGCATTAGCCGGCAGCGATCGCGCTCCGCTCCCAGGAGCGAAGGAAATCGGTCCGGCAAATCCTAACGAAACCGTGGACGTGACCGTCCGTCTGCGATCACGGGCAGGCAAAAAGCCCATCGTCAATCCAGAGGAATTCAAAAAGCCAGTGGAGAGCCGCAAGCTTTATTCGCGAGACCAGCTTGCCAAGGAGCACGGCGCCGACCCCACCGATATTGCGCGCGTGGAAAAATTCGCCCAGGATCACAAACTCAAGGTGAAAGAGAAAAGTGCGGCGCGCAGAACCGTAATCCTTTCCGGTACGGTGGCCGCGATGAATGAAGCCTTCGGCGTTCAGCTAAAACAATACGATCACCCCAGCGGCCAGTATCGCGGGCGCACCGGAAAAATCCAATTGCCTGCTGATCTGCACGAGATTGTCGAAGGCGTCTTCGGCTTGGACAACCGACCCCAGGCGCAGCCGCATTTTCGTAGACGGCATGCGCAGGCCGGAGCTCATGCCGCGGCAGTGAATGTTTCCTATACCCCGGTGCAAGTCGCGACCATTTACGACTATCCCACCGGCGTCGACGGAACCGGAGAGTGCATTGCCCTGATCGAACTCGGCGGCGGTTTCAATCCCACCGATCTGGGCAACTACTGGTCTCAACTGAACCTGTCGAAGACGCCAACCGTTTCCGCGGTTTCAGTCGGCAATGGAAGCAACAATCCCACCGGCGATGCCAACGGTCCCGATGGCGAAGTGATGCTCGATATCGAAGTCGCCGGATCGATCGCCCCCGGCGCGAAGATCGTCGCCTACTTCGCCGAGAACACTGACGCCGGCTTTCTCAACGCCATCACCACCGCGGTTCACGATACGACCAACAATCCATCGATCGTTTCCATCAGCTGGGGCGGTCCCGAATCTTCGTGGACGCAACAAGCCATGACCTCCATGGATGAAGCTTTCCAAGCTGCAGCCGCCGTGGGAGTAACCGTAACCGTGGCAGCGGGAGACAACGGCTCAACTGACGGCGTGACCACAGATAATCTGAACCACGTCGACTTTCCTGCCTCCAGTCCAAACGTGCTGGCTTGCGGAGGAACCACTCTCCAGGCCAGAGGAAATACCATCACCAGCGAAGTAGTGTGGAACGAACTTGCCGACAATGAGGGTGCAACCGGAGGCGGAATCAGCGATGTGTTTGCGCTGCCAGGCTATCAGACCTCAGCCAACGTTCCGCCCTCGGCAAACCCCGGAGGACGCGTCGGTCGCGGCGTTCCTGATGTCGCCGGAGATGCCGATCCCAGCACCGGCTACGACACTCTCGTCGACGGCCAATCCGGCGTGATCGGTGGAACCAGCGCCGTGGCACCGCTCTGGGCTGGATTGATCGCCTTGATCAACCAGAACCTGGGCAAGCCGGCGGGATTTATAAACCCGCTGCTCTATCAAAATGCATCCACTGACGAGGAAACCAACGACATCACTCAAGGCAACAATGGCGCCTATTCGGCCGGCCCCGGCTGGGATGCCTGCACCGGCTTGGGATCGCCGATTGGCACCGCAGTGGAAGCCTCATTGACCGGTCAGCCAGCGTTGAAAACAGGTACTTAATCTAAATTACAGGGAGTGCCGCGGCTCGCAATGCAGCGCACTCCCTTTTCCAAACCCGCCTCGATCATGCCGGGATCGGACGCATGCTCAAAACTTATGTTTGGGACCCAATAATCACGGCACTTTTGTGACAGGACTGTTACAGCCGTAATTTCATTTTGACCCCCAGTTTGCGGTACTTTAGTGTATCGTCCATAGGTTCGCGTCTTTTCATACGGTTTAAGATGTATGCATCGTAGCTTCCGCATAATTTCTGGAGAAAAAGTAGACCATGAGCCGCTCGGGTTTCGCACGCCTGTCTGTTATCGTTTTCGCTATTGCCTTATTCCTTACCGGATGTTCGCGAGATCCTAATGTTCGCAAGCAAAAATACCTGGAGAGTGGCGACCGCTATTTCGCCAAGGGAAAGTATCGCGAAGCAGCCATTCAATATTCCAACGCTTTGCAGGTGGATCCGCGCTTCGCCGCGGCGCACTACCAGCTGGGTGAAACTTATCTAAAGCTTTCCGATAGCCAGCGCGCCTTCCAAGAACTCTCCCGCACCGTCGATTTGGCCCCGGACAATTATCACGCCCATGTCGATCTTGCCAATCTCCTCATCACCGCGCGCAATCCAGATGGATCGGTGAACGAGGATTACATGAAGCAGGCCAAGACTCATCTGGACTTGCTCAGCCAGAAGCAGCCACAGAATCCCGAGGTCTTTGAAGCCTGGGCGGATTACTACGCGGGAGAAAATAATCTGGGAGCGGCAATGCAGCAAATGCAGAAGGGCGTTGCCGCCGATACCTCCCGATCGGAATCTTATTTAAATCTGGCTTTGCTTCAGTTGCGTTCGAACCTCCCCGATCAAGCGGAAGCCAACTTCAAGAAGGCCTGCGAACTCGATCCCAAGGCAATGAATGCGCAATTAGCGCTGGGCGGTTTCTACCAGGCGCGCAATCGCGTGCCCGAAGCGGAGCAACAGTTCAAACATGCCATCGAAGTCGCTCTCAAGGATCCCACTCCGCGCGAGGCTCTGGCCCGCTTGTACATGGCGGAAGGCAAGAACGCCGATGCGGAAGCCCTGCTGAAGCAGGCCAAGAAAGACCTTTCGGATACTTCGCAAGGCTATCGCATCCTGGGAGATTACTACTACGCGGTCGGCGACCTGGACAAAGCCACCGAAGAATATGGCGGGCTGTACGGCGATCATCCGAAAGATCTGGTGGTGAAGCGTAATTACATACAGCTGTTGATCCTTAAGAATCGCCTGGATGACGCGGCGAAACTGGACGACGAACTGTTAAAGGCCAACCGCCACGATGTAGATGCGTTGGTGTATCGCGGCCAGATACGTCTGCGCAAGGGCGATTCGGGGGGCGCGGTTGACGCGCTCCAACAGGCTCTAAAAAATGACAGCGGCAACGGGGTCGCGCACTATCAACTGGGCATCGCCTTCGACCAGGAGCACAACGAAGCGCAGGCGGAATCAGAGTGGCGCGAAGCGGTCCGGGTGCGCCCCGATCTCACCGATGCGCAGCGCGCGCTGGCCGCGCTGGAGGTTCGCCGCGGCGACGTGGACGGGCTCACCGCGACCGCTCAGCAAATCATCAGTGCCGCGCCTTATGCTCCCGATGGCTATCTGATGAAGGCCATGGCGGAAATGGCGCGCCAGAAATTTTCCGATGCCCAGCAAGATCTCACCAAAGCCACGGGCCTTGCCCCACGCAGTCCGGCGCCTTATGTGCAAATGGGAAATCTATACCAAATACAGAAACAATATCCCGAAGCCGTCAAGTATTATCAGCAGGCTCTCGATAAGGACCCGTCGTCGACCGACGCGCTGCAAGGCATGATGAATGTTTATCTGGTGCAGAAGCAGCCCGATCAGGCCATTACCGCGGCACGCGTCCAGGTGGCCAAGTCGCCGAATTCCGGCGGCTTGTACGATCTATTGGGCACTGCGCTGTTTCAGAAAAAAGATTTTGCCGGCGCGGATTCTGCCTTCCGCAAAGCCATTGAACTGGACGCCAATAATTCCGATGCGCTGCTGAAGCTGGGCCAGGTGCAGGTTGCGCAAGGATCGGTCGACAAGGCGCTCGCCTTGTATCAGCAATCGATCAAGGATCATCCACACGACATTGCCTTTTACATTCTCGCGGGCGAAATGTTTGAGTCGCAAAAGAATTGGGAGCAGGCCAAGACGATGTACCAAAAGGCGCTCGAAATTCAACCCGACAATCCGCGCGCTTCGAATAACCTGGCCTACCTGTTGCTACAACAAGGCGGCAACGTGGATATGGCGCTGGCCATGGCTCAGACCGCGCGCCGAGGCATGCCCGATTCCTCCAATGCAGCGGACACGCTAGGCTGGGCGTACTTTCAAAAGGGCGTCTACCAGTCCGCCATCGACATGTTCCAGGAGTCGCTGCGGCTGAGTGAGAGGCGCGGCGGAGGCGACGATCCGACTGTGCACTATCACCTGGGCCTGGCCTATCAAAAGGTGAATCAATTAGGAGAAGCGCGCCAGCAACTGGAGCGTGCGTTAAAGATCAATCCCAATGACAACGACGCGCGCAAGGCGCTGGCGGAGCTGCGGGGGTAACGTCCCCGAATTGCGTCAATGTTCCACGCGGAACATTCCAACTTTGCAAATTTTATGGGCCGTAGGTCGTTGATTCTTCGTGCGGGCTTGTGCCAGGGTGCGGAGTAAGCGGAGCGAAGTGTTAGTCGATGGTAACCACTGGCGGCTCTTCGGTGGGCTGGGCGCGGCGCGGGCCGCGGTTCGAGGGCAAGCCGGCGTCGCGGATTTTGTAGAGCAGGGCGCGATAGCTGATGTTCAGGGCGCGGGCGGCCTGTTTGCGATTCCAGTGATGATGCTGCAAAACTTTGAGGATAATTTTGCGTTCCATTTCGTGCACGGCCTGGCGGGTAAGTTTTTTGAGAGAAATGGGGCCGTCGACGTTGATATCGGCGTTGAAGAAATCCGGCTGGTGCGGGCGCAGATCGGTGGTGATGGCGTCCTCAGCGCCGAGGATCACGTAACGCTTGATCAGATTTTCCAGCTCGCGGATGTTGCCCGGCCAATGATATTTGCGCAGCGAATTCATCAGGTCGGTGGAGAGCGGCTTGGCGCGGGCGTTGAATTTGCGGTTATAGCTTTCGATGAAGTACGGGATCAGCTGGTTGAGATCGGAAGCGCGCTCGCGCAGTGGCGGCATGTATAAATTCACCACGTTGATGCGATAGAACAGATCGGCGCGGAAGGTGCCGTTGGCGATTTCTTCTTCCAGCTTGCGATTGGTGGCGCAGACCACGCGTACTTCCACTTTCTTATCTTCCTGCGCGCCGATGCGGCAGAATTGGCCGTCCTGAAGTAGCTGCAAGAGCTTCGACTGCAGGCTCATGTCGAGCTCGGAAATTTCATCGAGGAACAGCGTGCCGCGGTGCGCCATCTCGACGCGGCCGGGCTTCATGCCGAAGGCTCCGGTGAAGGCTCCCTTCTCGTAACCAAAGAGTTCACTCTCGAGCAGCGTGCCCGGAATGGCCGGGCAATTTACTTTCACCCACGGGCCTGTCTTCCACGGCGATGACGTGTGGATCATGCGGGCGATAATGTCTTTGCCGGTGCCGCTTTCGCCGTGAATGAGAACCGGAACATTGGCGGCGGCGATTTTGGTGAGGCGCTCGCGCAGAGCGCGCATGGCATCGGTGGAACCGAATACGATCGATTCAGGGGGCATCTCCCCGAGAGGCTGGACGAGCGAACTCATCGAGTGCGAAGTACTCATAAACCTAAAGGGACCACGCCAACAGCATTAGCCGTGCATCCGGAGAACCAAACCTAGGGGGGGAATTGATGCTGCAGTGAGGCTAGTCTATCTGTTTGAGGAAACGCAACTTACTAAAGATTCCCGAACCCTTGCGTTGGCTGGGGGCACGCGGAATAGTAATAATAGAGTAAATATTTTCACACAGTAGAAAGCCGCTTCCGCTTGCGGGAACTGGCAGGCCTGGAAACCAGCAGCGGACGCGAAAACTTGAGGCCGATCAAATGAAATGTCTGGCCCAGTTGAGTCCGCAGGACCTTGGCGCGCAGACTACGGGCAGCGTGAGGAAGTGATGCCAGTGCGGCCACGGGAGCGCTGGGAATCTCCAATGAAATCTCACCCGTGGCGGGGAGCGCCCTGCGTACGGCCAACAGCATGCCACCAGCGGAGACGTTCAATGCAGTAGCAAACTCCAGAGACTCTTTATCCCGTTCCAGCCAGCTTCGGACAAACACGGGGATAGCCAGGGGCAGACGCGGCCACTGTCGACGCTCTACCACGGGGGTATTTCTTTTCACGCATGCCCTTTCGCTGCAAATTACCTCAATCCCCAAGCACACAACGGGCCATTTCAAGAATTCGCGGCAGGATAGCCGAAGGTGAGCGGGCAAAAAACGGGAATCAAGGCCCAATTCCTCTCTGCTAACCTGCGAAAACAGGACAAAAGACTGATTTCTTCCGCTGGGATTTCCTTTGCCAATGGACGCGAGACGAGATGAATTGCTGACTGAACCGCGGGAGATGTGCAAGCTTTTGCCACACTTGGGTAATCAGCGTTCATTTTTCGTTGACAAGCAAAAGTTGGCTGGCTTACGATTTTAAAACGGCATCATTCCTTAACCAATCAGGTGTTCCCCCCTCTGTGGTTAAACTGAGATAAGAACCATTGGCATCATAGCTTTGTCCACTTATGGCAACCGTGCAGAAGAACGTGTGTGTACCGGCGCTCACTGAAACGGAACTATCTGAATCCCGAATTCCGGGAACCGGAATGCCAAGTGCCGCCGACCTGCCGCTGGCTTACTCCGAATTGCAGCAAAAATATCAGCGCACTACCAACGCGCTGGGCTCGGCCGCCCACGATCTGAAAACGCCTCTCGCCATTTTGAACGGCTACGTGGAACTGCTGCAAAGCGAAAAGTTGGGTCCGGTCAGCCCGCGGCAGCGCGAGGTGCTGCGCGACATGCAGGCCAGCGGAAAACGCCTGCAACAGTTCATTCAGGACTTTTTGACTTTCAGCGCACTCGAAACCGGCGGACTGAAAATGCACTTTGTGCTGGGCAACATCAATGAATGCCTGTCGGATGTTTGCCGGCTTTGGTCCACTCGATTCCAGGAAAAAGGATTGGCGCTCTATTTTCTAGCCAACGAGAAGCTGCCAGAGTTTCCCTTCGACCTGCCCAAGCTGGAGCGCGTGATTTCCAATCTGCTGGAGAATTCCTTTAAGTTTGTTCCGCAGGGCGGAACGGTCTGGCTGCACGCCGAACCGTATATGTGGGAGCGCCGGGGAACGGCACAGGCGGCTTCGGTGACCGAGCGCCGGCGGCAGAGCATCGCGCAACCGAATGCGGTGAAGATTAGCGTATCGGATACCGGGCCGGGAATTCCGGCGGAGTTTCATCAGGAAGTTTTCGACGATTTTTTCCGGCTTCCGGGCAATGAAAATCAAGAGGGGGTTGGCTTGGGTCTCGCAATTGTGCGGCGGTTGGTACAAGGCATGGGAGGGAAAGTGTGGCTGGAAAGCGATCCCGGCGCGGGATGCAAGTTCTCTTTTCTGATTCCCTTTAATGCGGTTCCCAGCGCAGCCGGCAAAGGCAAGACTGCGGGGAAGAGCCTATGAGCCAGACCGCGAGGATTCTGCTGGTGGATGATGAACCCGCCATGCTCCGTTACATCAAGACGCTGCTGGAGGTCGATGATTACAAAGTCGAAACGGCGTGCACCGGAGAAGAAGCTCTGGCCCGCATCGACAAAGGCCTAGAGCCCGATCTGGTGTTGCTGGATGTGCTGATGCCAGGGATTGACGGATTGGAGACGCTGCAGCAACTTCGCCAGAAGCGGCCCGGCGCAAAGGTCGTGATGCTCTCCTGTGTGAGCGACACCAAGAAGGTTGTGCAGGCCATGCGACTGGGGGCGCACGACTATCTCACCAAGCCGTTTCAGAAAGCGGAACTGGATACGGTAGTCAGCCAGTGCCTCGGCCAGGATAAAGGCCCGGTGGGTGGCGAAGTCGAGGAAGTTGCCGAGGATGTGTTCTTCATCGCGGCCAGTGTGGCGATGCGGAAGATTCGATCGCAGGCGGCGTTGGTGGCGCACGTGGATATCCCGGTGTTGCTGCTCGGAGAAAGCGGTACGGGAAAAGAAGTTCTGGCGCGGTTGATTCACAAGCTTTCTCCGCGAGCGCATCGAACTTTTTTGAAAGTAAACTGCGCGGCCGTTCCCGCGGATTTGCTGGAGAGTGAATTATTCGGCTACGAGCCGGGCGCTTTCACCGGAGCGACCCACGCCAAGCCGGGCAAGTTCGAGCTCTGCAACAAGGGAACGATTCTGCTGGATGAAATTGGCGAAATGCCTCCCGTGCTGCAAGCCAAGCTGCTGCACGTGCTGCAGGATCAGCAATTCTCGCGTCTGGGCAGCCGGTCGATCATTAAAGTGGACGTGCGGATTCTGGCCGCGACCAACATCGATATTCCGCAGGCGCTGGCTGCGAAACGGCTGCGTGAGGATCTCTATTACCGGCTGAACGCATTCACGCTGAGCTTGCCGCCGTTGCGCGAACGCAAGGAAGAGATTCCAATTTTGTTAAAGCATTTCATGGCACGCATGGCGGAGCAGTATGCGCGGCCGCAACTTCCACTCTCGCCTGCACTGCTCGAAGCCTGCCAGCGGCATATGTGGCCGGGAAATCTGCGCGAGCTGAATAACTTTCTGAAGCGGTATTTAATTCTCGGAGACGAGAACCTCGCCGCGGCGGAATTGCAGCCACGCGATGGCTACGGCGGTATGGGCGCGAGCGTCGATGGCGCGGGCCGGGGAAATGATTCTGCGGGAGGATTGAAATCGCTGGCTCGGAGCGCCAAGGACGAAGCCGAAGGCGAGGCCATCCGGCAGGCGCTTGAACAAACCAACTGGAATCGCAAGCAGGCGGCGGAACTCCTGCAAATCAGCTACAAAGCCCTGCTCTATAAAATTCGGCAATATGGGATCGCCGAAACCAAGAGCCATCACAAGCTCTCTGCCGGGGCGTAATCAGTAGAAAGGGGCGAACTGCAAGCGCTGCAGAGGATTTCTCCACTCCGGCCTCACGTCGGCCTTCCCGCTTGGTTACTGCACCGTCAGGGTAATTCCGTAACTCTGGGTATACGATCCCGAGGTGGCCGTGACCGTGATGGGATAAGTTCCCGCCGGAGTTCCGGTCACGATTGGCTCCTGCTTGGCTTTGCTGCATGCCGGCAGCAGCATGATCAGCGAGAACAGCGTCAGCACGCCAAGCCAACCCAGCCAGCGCGCCCACTTTCGTTTCCCACTTCCCACCAAGGCCATTCCCGGGAATATCAACCAGAGCGCGTACAGTGGGCTTCGCCATCCCAGCGAACTGATGGTGGTAAGGGGACGAGCCGTCGTAGTTAGGTTCAGCGCGCTGGAGAGCGTTCCGGGGCCGTTAAAGGGCAGCGTAGCCGGATTAAAGCCGCAGCTCGCGCCTACCGGAAGAGAACTGCAACTGAGAGAGACATTGTTTCCGTAAGTGATCTGCGGAGTTACCTGTACCGAAAAAGGTGCAACGTTCCCGGCCACCACCGTCTGGCTGGAGGGAAGCACCTGCATGGAGTAACTGGTGGCGGTGAAGGGGACGCTATAGGTAACGCTGGGATTGGTATTGTTGCTGTCGTTCACCGTGGCCGTGATGGAGTAGTTGCCAGCGATGGTCGGCGTAACCGAGAGAGCAACCAGCGACGTAGAGCCCGATTGTAGAGTTGGGATGGTACACGCCACATTTAAGCCGGTGGCCGCGCTGCATGTGCCGGAACCAGCCGTGGCAGGGCTTCCGGAGCTGAACGCTGCACCCGAGCTTACAGTGCCTGTAACTGTGATGTTGGAGGCGAGATCGGGACCTCCATTCAGAAGAGTAAAGGTGACTGTGATCGCATTGCCGGCGCCAATCACTGGCGCGCCCCCGGTGGTTACCGAACCCGTGGAATAAGTCGGCAGAATACACCTCAGGCAAAGCAAGCTGGTGGGCAGCAGCTTGACGGCGAAGGCGTCAGGCGGCACCGGGGCAGTGATCGTCGGGCACGCGCCGGTGGGATTTACCGGCGTGTCGATACAAGTCTGCAGCGGTCCTCGCAGGGGGAAAGTGGTTGGAGTCGAAGTGGTCTGGCCGGCAAAATAAACATCCAGGATGGGGTCGACGGCGATGCTCGTACCGCTGTCTGTGCCGTTGCCGCCAAAATAGGTGGCATAGGATGCAATTGAGCCACTGCCGGCTACCGCAGTGGTATTAATGCGGGCAAAAAAAGCATTTTGCGCACCGGCGAGCGTAGTTTGAATGGGCGTGAAGTTGGTGCTGAGAGTCACCGGAAAATCCGGAGACTGCGTCCAACCGGTAACCAGCGCGCCGCCCGCCGTATCAACGGCAATGCCCAGACCTGAATCATTCGCGCTTCCGCCCAAATAAGAGAAGTAGCTGAGGATCACCTGCGTGGTCGTGGTCGTGGTGGTTGTTGTCGTGGTACTCGAAGCCTCAGTGGGATTGGTAAATTTTGCGACGAAGGCATCGGTGAAAGCCGCCGGGGTAGTGCTCGGGCACGTGCCAGTGGTCGGGTTGACCGGCGTATTAATGCACTGCTCAAACGTGCCGCTTCCGGTGGGCGCAATAAAATCGGAAGAGTTGGTCGTCCCGGTGATGTAGATGCCCGCAGCACCGGTGTCGATGGTTAGTCCGGTAGCGGAATCATCGCCCAGACCACCCAGGTAGGTTGAGAAAAGCAGTTGCGCTCCCTGGTTGGTCGAGCTCGCAGGATTCAGCTTGGCGACAAAAGCGTCGGTAGCTGCCGTGGTGGTTGCGGCACCGCACTGCACAGGTGGCGTAACCGCGACCGAGGGAAACGTATTCAGGCAGGGCTGGTAAGCATTCAAGATGGGGAAATCGCCCGTGGTCAGGCCGCCCGTGCCGTTCGTGCCTTCGCCGCTGTTATACATGTTTGTGGTTCCACTGAAGTAGACAATTCCGGTGGTATCTACCGCAATCCCGCCGCCGATTGCAATGTTGCCATTGTTTCCGCCGAAATACGTGGAATAAGGGACACTGTCCGGGCCGATGATTCTGGTATTCACCTGAGTGACGAAAAACTGGATGGTGGAACTCGGCGAAGGCGACTGCTGATAAGGGACTGGAAGAGCACTCGAAGGGAACCCGGTGGCCACGTTGGTGGAGCTGGTTGTGCCGGTGACGAAGACATCTCCCTTGGTATCGATCGCGATGCCGCTGGCAACGTCCGTTCCATTTCCTGAGAGGTAGGTTGAGTAGTTCAGGATGGGCGTTGAAGTGAGACCACTGATCTCGCTGACGAAGACATGCGCGGTTCCCGCGCTACCCGCCAGAGGTGCCGTCTGAAATCCATTCGCCGCGGGAAAATTCGCGGAGGTCGTGGTGCCTGCCACATAAACATTCCCGCTATTGTCCACCGCCAAGCCCTGTGAACTGCCGGTGGCAGTGCCAGCCGCAGCGTTGCTGGTCGAACCCGCTAACGAGTCGGTCCCGCTTCCCCCGAGATAGGTGAGATAAACAATCCCAGTTGTTCCCAGAGTGGGATCGACCTTCAAAATAAAAATGTTCTGCGTGCCCTTCAGCGTCGACTGATAGGGAGTCTCGGTTGAGGAAGTTACCGGAAGATTCGCGGAAGTCGTCGATCCCGCCAGGTATATAAATCCGTCATTATTGACCGCGATCGAAGTGGAAGTCTCCGAACCGCTGCCGCCGAAATAAGTCGAGTAAATGACGGTCGGATCGATCACCAATTCCCTGCTGTGATCGTACGGTCCAATCGCGAAGCCCACGCGATTTGCCCTTCGGAGAACGAAACGTCCGCGAACTGTTTTCTGCTTGCCCGCTACCGTCTGATAAATATGCGGAGCCTGCAGCCGAATGCTGCTGTCCTTTAGAACCAGATCGCCGCCAGCCAATTCCAATTTCGAAGCGCCCTCGAACTGCAACTCGGCCCGCGCCGGATTTGCCCCGGGCGCGACCTTAAAGTCGTACTCGAGACGGCCCTGATTTCCGTAAAAAACCAGATCGATTCCCGGATAAACACTTTGATAACGAACTCCGGCAAATTGCGCGACGCCGGTGCGCCACTGCTTGGGATCGTTGCCGACGAAGTAATTGGTCTTTCCCGGAAGTGGATTGTTCCCGGCCAATAATGTCGCCGGGTTCGCGCCGACCAGCATCATGCGAACCGCATCGAGAGCTCCCTCTTGATGAGGGCGGCGAGCAACGGGCGTGGCCAGAACGGCACCGGTCTGATCCAGAAAAAGACTATAGCCAGCACCACGCGAGAGGAATTTCACTGCGGGATTGGCCTGACCCTCGTTGGGTTCAAAGATGAGAGGCAACTGGCCAAGAATGTTTTGCGCGTCCCGCTTCCGGCTGGAAACCGGTTTAAAGGACGCGCGGCCCAATCCCGCGAAAGCGGAAGGTGAAGAAACGGGAAGCTGCGCCGAACTACGGTGGAGCGAGCGCCGGTGGAGCGAGCGCCCGAAACCCATCTCAAGCGCCAAGCCAGCCGCCAGCAGGAGCGAAAGCGCCAGGAAAACTCGAAATATCACCGCCCCGCGTCGCGGGGCTTTCGATCCACTCGAGCTTTTCTCCCCGCCTGCTCCTGGGAAGATTCTTCCCGACAATCGTCTTCCCGACAACTCACGGCCATTTCCCATTACTCTGTTCCTCCGAACATACCAGTCAATTTGGAGAGGGTAGAAACGACGCACAGGCTTTTTCCCGGCGCCGGCGAAACCGCCGCAGCTGACATGTCACTTTAGGGCTGGCGGAAAATAAACACTACTTAAACATCTGACAGATAGCCAAGTCAAGCGAGCGCGCCGCAACCGCCCCCGACTGCAGGGAACTCCCGACCTGTCTGATGCAGGGATAGCCGAGGAAAGATGCCGGGGGGTCGAAGTGGTCTTACAAAACCGAGCCGAATCTTCTGCGTGAAGTCTCAGACAGGGACCAAACGCTTAGCTCTCTGACAAGGGCTGGTCTGTTCGATTTTGAATTTCAGGCCGATTTTGAATTTCAGGGAATGACGGGTCTTGCTGTCGCCGCTCAACGAACGCAGCCGTTCCCGAAAGTTTGCCCAGGATGCCAACTCGCAGGTGCTGGATATGCTGGGTAATTAAGATTCTGAGTTCGGACAATAGCAACCATGCGTCATCATCTTTCGTGACGGCTGCAAGAGCGCAGAGATGCCGGATCTTATCTTCTAGGCGTCGGTTCAGCACGGCGTAAAGCGAGTGGCGTTATCCACAAGATTATCACAACCTTTCGTAAGGAAAACATAAAGATCGAAATATGGCCAATCGTTCCAAAGATCGCCCGGTAATTCAGTCTCCCCGTTGGATGGTAAGGATGGGCGGCGCGCGGGGTAGCACGAAGGTGGCTGAAGGAAAATGCAATCATTTCTAACCTGGCACATTAACCGACTAAGTTCTCCGAGTCGATTTGCTCTTGCAAATCGCAGGCAAACCTATACAGTGAAGGCTACTGAGCCCTTCCCCGAGAAACGGGTCGTGACTTGGGCTTCCAGCCTGGCTGTTGATTCCGTTTGGCATTCGATTACTGGTTTTAATCTCGGGGGAAAATGCTTTCGGAAAATACGGCACCCATGCAAGCAAACGTTCAGGAACGGCGGCTCATGCGGCGTTTCGATATGCGGCTACCAGCGATCGTCCGCCTCGAAGCGGCGGCGGACTCGCGCGACCCGGAGCAAAACTTGTCCGATCTAAGCCCGCCCGAGCCAGTTGGCTCTGAGCCGGCGCGAGAATTCCAAACTGAAACTCAGAATGTGAGCGCGCGCGGAGTCTACCTCTACCTGGACCGCGCCGTGCCTGCAGGCACGCGCTGCGAAGTTATCCTCACCTTTCCGCCTCATATCACTCTGACCGATGCCGTGCGCGTTCGCTTCACGGCGCGAGTCATCCGTTCGGAAGCTCCGCTGCCTTCGGCAAAAGTCGGCACCGCAGCCATGATCGAGGATTACGAATTCCTGCGCTCCGGCGGGAATGGCGACTTTTTGAGCGCGTTGCAGAAAAACTGGAAAGACGCGAACTAGCAATTAAGCTCTCGGCTTCCCGCTGGCAATGCTTTCTTATTCTTAATAACCGAGGCCTGATCACGGGGGTTGGAGCCGCTTCTACTTTCCGCCCGGGTCCAAATCCTTCATCTCTCTTCGCAGACGGCTGTAACGCCGTGCGAGGCTGCCGAGATATAACCCATGAATCAGCCAAGTCGCAATGTAAGCGGCATAGAGGAATTTGATGGAATTCATGAAGGTCCCGTTCCTGATTGAGTCTTGTTGATCGGCGACCGGGTCCGCGCCGAGACCTGCGGCAACCCTTCATCGCCGAGCAGAGCTTCCAGCGCCTGCGCTTCATGCAGATCGCGCTGCATGATCTCCAGCCGGTAGCGCAACCAGCAAACCAGAAACGCGAAGCAGGAGAACGCCAGCCAATTAATCAGAAGAATATGCAGCATGCGGGGATCGATCGAACCGCCCCCGCCGATCACCGGCTGCGGGTGCTGCGTGCGGAAAAACCAGATGGAAAAATAAACCAGTGGCACATCCAGCGCCCCGAAAATGGCGAGCACTGCTGCCAGCTTCGGAGTCTGCGCGCTGTCGGAGAAGCGCCGCAAGACCAGATAGCTGACATAGATCAGCCATAAGACCAGCGTCAGCGTAAGCCGCAGATCCCACGTCCACCAGATGCCCCAAACCGGCCGCGCCCACAGCGGCCCAGTGACCAGCACAATCGAACAGAAAACCACGCCCACTTCCGCTGCGGTCACCGCCAGCACGTCGAGGCTGCGCTCGCTGAAAAACTTTCCCACCAGAAAATAGAGCCCGGCGATCATCACCGCCGTAGTGGCCACCGAACTGGGATACAGGCCCTCGGGCAATTGCCTTTGCACCACGGGAATGTACGGCGCAACGGCCCCGCCAACTCCAATGGCAATCATCGTCCAATTGATAGCCCGCTTGGCGGATGGATTCGTGCCGGCAAGGAATTGCAGGGACGCTAGAAAATTGATGAAGAAGAGCAAGAAAGCCGTCCATGCCGAAGGCACGTGGTAGTAAAAGATCCGCTGGACGTCGCCCATGGTGCGCTCGGTAGGCGCGACCACCAGACCCTGGTACGTGGCATAGCCTAGGAGAATCGCGGTCAGAACCGCCAGGATGGGGAAAGCCTTCTTCATTCCGCCTGCAAAATGGTCTCGAATAATGCCAGACAAGCTGTAGTAAACACCACATCGTAGGTGAGAAGCAAGACGATCCAGAAGCGCGCCGAGGCGTCTCCGGCGAGAATAATGCGCGTGGCTTCGACCATGGATTGCACCGCCGGGATCGAAATCGGAAACAGCAGCAGCGGCAGCATGATTTCACGGCTGCGGGTGCGCAGCGACATGGCGGCAAAAAATGTTCCATTCACCACCAGTGCCCACGTGCCGAGAATCGCGACCGGAATCAACTGCCACGCCGGCCCCAGCACGCGCAGGTTGTAGAAAATCATGAATAGCGGCGCCATCAGGGCTTCCAGCAGGCACACCAGAAGAAAGTTGCCCAGCGCCTTGGCCATGAACAATGAGCTCGCCGGAGCTGGAGAAACCCGATAGGCGTCCAGCACCTGATTGCGCAGTTCGCGCGCCCAGGTTTGATTCAGCGCCACCACGGCGGCGAACAGGAACGCGACCCAGATCAGCCCGCCCGCAATCTCGCGCGATTCCTCGGCGTTAGGATCGAAAGAAAAGCTGAAGATCACAACCACCAGCAGGGAAAAGAACAGCATGGAGTTGATCGCATCGCGGGAGCGCCACTCCAGGCGAATATCTTTCGCCAGCGTAGCCAGGGTAATCGAGCGTAGCGAACTCATGGTTTCCCCGCGCTGGAAATTTCCCGGACAAACTCAGAGGTCCGGTCGACGATCTGCCCGGACTGCATCCATATAAATTCGTCAGCCACACCTTCGAGCAACGCCGCCTGGTGGGTCACCACAAAAATAGTTTTCTCCGCGTCCCGCATTTCTTTGAGCAACCCAACGATCTCTTGCGCGGAATGCACGTCCACATTCGAGAAGGGCTCGTCGAGCAGCAGAATTTTGGGATCGTGCAAAATGGCTCGCGCCAGCGACATGCGCTGCCGCATCCCCTGCGAATATTGCCCCACCGGACGCAACAACTCCGGATCAAGCCGTACTGAGCGAATCACTTCCGCGCAGCGCTCTTCGTTGGCAATCTCGCCGGCAATGTCATAGAGTTTCGCGAAGTAGCGCAGATTTTCCATCCCGCTCATCTCGTCGTAAAGCAGAGACGGATGAGCCATATAACCGAGCTCACGGCAAGCCTCACGCGGACTCTTCCCAAGGATCGAAATCGTGCCCCGCGTAGGCTGCGCCAGCCCCGCCAGCGCCCGGAGCAGCGTGGTCTTCCCCGCCCCGTTGTCGCCGAGAATTACGTGGAACTTGCCGCCGTCAAACTCCGCCGTCACCCCGCGCAAGGCGGCGAAGCGCCCGAATTGCTTGATCAGACCGCGAATGGAGACGAGCGGCGTCGAAATTGGCGGAAAAGCAGTTTCTTTTTCCTCAGTCACGGGAGCGACTTACAGTAGCAGGATAGCGGAGGCCCCGACAACATCCACGGCTTTGCCACTCGTTTGCCGGTGCCACCCGCAGAAGGGGTACATATGTCGCTCCCGGTCACCACGGTATCCACCTTCCGCGTGGTCCAAAAGAAAAGCCGCCCGAGAAGTCGGGCGGCATGCATTTATTTTGAATTCTCCAGCGCGTGCCTTAGTTCCAGACTATTTGCCCGTTTGAATCGAAGGAAAATTTCAGGAGTTTCCACTCGATGCTGTAGGGGGCGTCGTAGTTGTAGCCCTCCAGGATTACGTTACCCAGATACGACTCAGTGGAATCGTAGAGTGGGCTACTTAAGCTCACACCATCGTTTCCTTCGGAATTGGCAACCGTGTAGGTGAATTGTCCGCCGGTCAGGGTCATGGTCAGTTTGACCCAGCTGTTGTATCTGAAGCTCGTGGGAAGGCCGATGTAAGCAAACGAATTTGAGATATTGTTCCAGCCATAGAATCCAGCAACGCCGCCATTGGGATAGAAGCTGGGGCCTGGGACCTCGTTGACAATGGGCCCCTGGAACTCGATGATCGGGTAGTCATTCCCAACTGCGTAGCTGGAATTGACGGCGGTGGCCCAAAATCCCGCCAGGCGTTCGGGCAGCAATTCCCAACTTTCAGGAACGTAGAGTAGGATCGACAGTGAGTTGGTGCCAGCCAACAAGTCGAACTTGTTACCTTGCGTATTGGAGAAACTCGGAGTCGGCGTCTGATAACCCGACGCGCAGACGGACTCCGTGAGAACTTTGTTCGCCGCTCCCGAGAAAGTGCACGGGGCATAACGGTCCGTGTACCATTCGAGGGGCGCTTCTCCAGTGGTACTGACCTGAGGGGTCACGGCAAAATCAAATCCGAGGGTCTGAGCGGTTGCGGCCTTCGGAATCAAAGCCAGTAGGGAAACAAGCAAGCACGTGGAGAATCTTCTAACATAGAGATCCTTCAGTTTCAGCGACATTCGTAATCTCCTTGGGTTCCGAGGTTGGGACTTCCGTTTAGGTTGCGACCGGAAAAGCTGGGCTCGCTCCGGCGCCAGATTCTTGGCATTCGTGACAGACCAATCCCTTTTCAATAATCAAGGGCTTAGCCGCGATGCGGCTCCTGACCGCCGTCGCCTGCCTTCTTAGTTTTCCCTGGGGTAAGCCAGACAAGGAGATCGCGAATTGACTATCGCGCCATTGTCTGGATTTGGGCATCGGCGGCCGACCGTACGCCGCTTCCGCGAGTTATTACCGGGTTCGAAAGTGCAACGCGGGTTGCAGTAGCTTTATGAGCGAATTGAGAGTCGAAAGCTCCAGCCGAAAGAATACTAGAAGTCCGGCGCATAGCACAGCCCATAAAATTCCTCGTTCGAACAATGCATTATTGTGGTGCAGGGCCCGTGGGGGACAGCGACACGTTACGCCGAGAGGGAGGTCTGGTCTAGTACCAATTTGGATTAGTTAGAAAACAAGAACATTGTGGAAAAATAGGCCGTCGAGCCGAGGAGATGTGATCCCAGAAGTCAGTTCGCAACGGTTCGGCTGGCTGGTGGCCGGGCCTGCGTCATGCTCTTGCCCGGATCGGCCTGCATCGAGTTCCCCGGCTGTTTCGGTGCGTACTTTGAAGCACACTTAGCCTGCAGACCCTTGGCGTGGAACACTCCGTCGCGGCCAAAGCTGCCGTCGGCCAGCGCTTGCGAATCGTCCTTGAAAGTATCGGGAGGCGCTTCGATCCCGCTGTAGTCGACGTTCAGCAACTGATCCTGTTCCATCAAAACAAACTGGACATGCGTTCCGGTGCGCTTGATCGAGCCCGGCTCCACATTCCCCGCAACCCGCAGCCGCTTGGTGTAAGCGCCGTCGCCCATTTTGTGCAGCTCGCCAATGGTGACGTAATAGCTCTTGCTGTCCTGCACGCCGGTATACGCAAGGTAGCCAAGCAGAAGCAGGATGACGACCGTCGCTCCGCCGAACTTAAGATAGGTTTTGCCTTGACTGGACATGTCGACCACCCCAGATTACGTTTATCACTCTAATCTTCCTGAAGCCGGGAAGCAAGATTTCGAAAGCACCCTGATAGTTAGTCCCGAATGCGCATTCTACTGATTGGCGGGAACGGTTTTATCGGGCGTTTTGTCGCGGCAGAGCTAATCCGGCAAGGCCACGTGGTGGCAATTTTCCACCGGGGCACAGCGCCCCTCCCACCCGGTGCCGTGGAAATGCGCGGTGATCGCAATCAACTGACCGCCAGCAACCTGGAAATCAAGCGCTTTGCTCCCCATGTAGTGATCGACTTCGTCCTCAGTTCTGGCCCGCAAGCGGAAGCGCTGATGAACTTTTTCCGCGGCGTGGCCCAACGCGTGGTCATGCTCAGCAGCATGGACGTCTACCGCGCGGTGGGCATTTCGCACGGCACCGAAAGCGGTCCGCTGCAAGAACTGCCGCTCACCGAAGAGTCAGAACTGCGGCACAATCTGCATCCCTACCCGCCGGAAAACATGCAGATGCTCCGCAAGATCTTTTCTTGGGCTACCGATGACTACGACAAGATCCCAGCCGAGCGCGTCCTCATGAACCACTCCGCACTCGCCGGCACCGTGCTTCGCCTGCCCATGGTCTACGGACCGGGCGATCCGCTGCACCGTTTTTATCCGGTGGTGAAGCGCATTGCCGACAAACGGCGCCACATCATTTTTCCCGAGACGCTGGCTGTCTGGCGCTCGCCGCGCGGCTACGTGGGAAACGTGGCTGCGGCGATTGCGCAGGCTGCCACCGATCCACGCGCCGCACTGCGCATTTACAACGTCTGCGAGGAACCATCCATCAGCGAGCCGGCCTTCAGCGAACTGGAGTGGGCGAAGAAGATCGCCGCCGCAATGGAATGGGAGGGCGAATTTGTTGTCCTGCCGGTTGAAAAAACTCCCGCGCATTTGCTAAGGCCCGGCAATGCCGCCCAGCATTGGATCGCAAGTTCGGCTCGCATTCGCAAAGAACTCGGCTACAAGGAACCAGTCGCAATCGAAGAAGCGATCCGCCGGACCATAAGCTGGGAAATAGAAAATCCCCCCGCCGAGACACCTGCGGCGCAATTCGACTACCCCGCCGAGAATGCAGCGCTAGAGTCGCACCATCGTAACTGAGATTTGAGAACTGAGAACCGAGAACTGACAACTCCCTCAGCTAGAATGAAGCCTGCTGAAAAAACCTATGATCCATCCCTGGCACGACGTCACTCCCGGCGACAAGCTCCCGCAGGAATTCGACTGCGTCATCGAGATCCCCTTCGGCTCGAGTGTGAAGTACGAACTGGATAAAACCAGCGGCCTCATCAAGCTGGATCGCATCCTCTATTCCGCGGTTTATTATCCCGCGAACTACGGCTTCATCCCGCAGACTTTTGCCGAGGACGACGATCCCTTGGACGTTCTTGTGCTTTGCCAGGAAACGGTGGTTCCGCTCACCATCATCCACGCCCGTGCCATCGGCCTCATGACAATGATCGACGGGGGCAAGCCGGATCACAAAATCATTGCCGTCGCCACCGAAGACCCGGAGTTCAACTCCTATCACGAAGCCGCCGAAATGCCGCCTCATCGGCTGATCATGCTACGGCGCTTCTTCCAGGACTATAAGCAGTTGGAAGGCAAAGCCGTCGAAGTGGATGAAATTCGGCCCGCCGGGGAGGCCTACCCCATCATTCTGGACGCGCTGCTTCGCTACAGCGAACAACGCCGCAAGGGCTTCCGGGGTGTAGAAAAACACTAGGGGTATTTCATAACCAATTTTTGCCTCGCTTCTTTTCACTTCCTTGCTATGATCTCGTAGCTCAGCGGAGAAAATCTGCTTTTCCCCCTCCGCTCACCTCCTCAAGGAGATCCTCATGGCACGAGTCACCGGAATCGGCGGCATCTTCCTCAAAGCCCGCGACCCCAAAACCCTCGCCGCCTGGTACGCCCAGCACCTCGGCATTAAACTCGCTCCCTACGGCGGCGCCAGCCTCCTCTGGTCTGATGAAGTTCCCGCCGGCACCGGCCAAACCACCTGGATGCTCTTCCCTGAAACCTCCAACCACTTCGGCGCACCCGGCCAGCGCGCCATGGTCAACTACCGCGTCGACGACCTCGAAGCCCTGCTCACCCAGCTCCGCGCCGCCAACGTCCCCATCGAACCCAAACAGGAATCCGCCTCCTACGGCCACTTCGCCTGGATCACCGACCCCGAGGGCAATCGCGTCGAACTCTGGCAACCGCTGGTCGAGACGGCGTAAGAGGGGCCGAAATCTGCCTGCCTGCCCGTCAGCCAGGGCTGGCCCGGCTCCCACCCAGGAGCAAATTCCTCGGCCCAAAATTCTCGTTGTCACCGATCCCAACACTTCGCAGCAGCCGTGTTACTGCGGTCACTTCACTGCCTCTTCCTCAGGACGGTAAGATTCAGCGAGTCTAAACCCGCAGTTGTGGGTTCTACCTCTACGAAGTTCATTCTGCCGAAAGGTTCGACACAACCATGAAAATCACACGACATTGCACCCTGCTGCTATGCCTGATCGCACTCTTCGCCACACTCAGCGTTGCCCAGGAGCCGGGAATCCATCCCGCATACCTACACGCCCTTAGCGATTTGCGCGCCGCCCGCGCTCATCTGGAAAACATGGCGGCTACCCATCACATGGACAAAGAAGAAGAACACGCCATCAGCGAGATCGACAAAGCCATCAATGAGATCAAGCGCGCCGCCATCGACGATGGAAAAAATCTGAACGACCATGTACCCGTCGATGCCCGCCTGGACCGCGCCGGCCGCTACCATCGCGCCATGCAATTGCTGGATAGAGCCCACAATGATATCGCGCGCGAAGAAGACGATCCGCATGTTCGCGGCCTGCGCAATCGCGCCCTCCATCACATCGACGAAGCCCACCACGTTGTCGATAACCTGATCGTGCAGGCTGCCGCCAGGTATTAAAACTTTCGTAGTGAATTAAGTTAAGGCCCGGCAATGTGCCGGGCCCTTTGTCGTTCTTTACATAGTGCGACGCCATATGGAGTCGGCCATCCTCACCAGACGTGGCAAGCATTCTCCGCCACCATCGGCTGCCCTGCCTTGCATCCCCATGCTTTCTGGAACTCCGGCATATTTTGCACCACGCCGTTCACGCGATATCTGCCCGGAGAGTGCGGATCGGTCGTGACGTGCGTGCGCTCATATTCTGGACGCCGCTTCTCGCACCACACGCGCCCGAATCCCAGGAAGAATCGTTGCTCGGGGGTATAGCCGTCGATGGTCTGCGCTTCTTTTCCATTCTTGTCGTTGGCAATCATCTGCTCGAGAGCCATCAGGGCGATTCTCGCGCCGCCATTGTCGGCGGTATTTTCGCCGAGGGTGAGCCGTCCGTTGAGCTTGATGTCATCGACGGCGACGAAGCTCGAGTATTCGTCGGCGATGCAGCTCACGCGTTTCTCAAATTCCTTCCCGTCCTGCGCGGTCCACCAATCCTTCAGATTGCCCTGAGGATCGAATTTGCGACCCTGGTCGTCGAAGCCATGCGTGAGTTCGTGGCCGATCACCAGGCCGATGCCGCCGAAGTTAATGGCATCATCCATGCTTTTGTCGAAAAACGGCGGCTGCAGGATTCCGGCGGGAAACACGATTTCGTTATAGGCAGAACTGTAGTAAGCATTCACCGTCGGAGGCGTCATGCCCCACTCCAGGCGGTCAAGCGGCTTGCCGATCTTCGCAATGTCGCGTTTCGATTCGAACTCCGTGGCGCGCTGCACGTTGCCCAGCAAATCGTTCGGCTTGATCACGACCGAACTGTAATCTCGATAAACGTCCGGGTAGCCGATTTTGTTGCGAATCGCACGCAGCTTGACCTTGGCTTGCTTTCTGGTTTCATCGCTCATCCAGCTCAAGGTCTGAATGTCGTTATCGAGCGATTGCTCCAGGGCATCGACCATCTTCAGCATGCGCTGCTTGCCGTCCGCCCCGAAAGTGACTTCGACATAGCGCTGTCCCAGCGCCTCTCCGAGGTCGCCGTCCACCAGATCGACACACCGCTTCCACCGGTCCTGAATTTGTTTTTGTCCGGTCAAGGCCTGGCGCAGCTTGAAGTTCGTATCGACAAAAGGCTGCGAGAGCCACGGGGCGGCGGCGCGCAGGAGATGCCAGCTCACGTAGGTCTTGAGCGCATCCAGAGGTTCGGACTCAATCACGCCGTTCACCTGTCTGAAAAACTCCGGATTGCTTATATTCAGTTCGCTGAAGCTGGGCGCGCCCATGGCAGCAAAATAACGGTTGAGCTGAAAATCCGGAGCCAGAGCGGCAGCTTGATCGCGCGTCATCTTATGATCGCGCGTTTTCGGATCCCGGCGCTCCGTGCGGTCCATGGAATCTTTGGCCAACTCGGTCTCGATACGCAGCACCGTCTTGGCGGAATCTGCGGCCTGCTGCGCAGATTGTCCCGCCAGGGTAAACATTTCGGTCACATTGTCGGTGAAATGTTTGCGCATATCGACCATGCGGGCATCGTCCTTAATGTAATAATCGCGGTCCGGCAGAGAGAGGCCGCCCTGGTCGATGTAGGCGATCACCATATCGGCGTTATGCAGATCGGAGTTCGAATAAAAATTGAACAAAGGGTTCGGCCCGGTGAGATGCACATGCGCGATTTCGTCGATCAGCTCCGTCTTGTCTTTCACCGCCGCCACGCGATCGAGTTCCGGCTGCAACGGGGCAATGCCCTGGGCGTCGACTGCCTTCTCGTCCATGCAAGAGTTGTAGAGATCGCCGATTTTCTGGTCGATGGGATCTCGTCCTGGACCACCAGCCGCGGCTTTTTCCAGAATTCCGCGCTCAATGTCGAGATTGCGCTCGTCGAGTTCCGAGAAGCTCTGCCATGACGACCGGTCCGCCGGAATCTCAGCTTTCTTCATCCAGTTGCCGCAGGCGTACTGGTAGAAATCCACGCAGGGGTCGACAGTTTTATCGATGTTATCGAGACTGAACCCCGGAGCGGGCTTTGCGGAGGAAGAAGATGTTTGTGCTATCCCACAAACCGTCATGAGAAACAAGAACGCCGGCAACACACGGAACACGCGCATGCGAGACCTCTCCTTTTGTAGGAACGAAGGGAATTTTAAGCTTAGACGCGGACCGGAGCAATCCGTGAGTGGCCAAAATCGCCGAGATCCGAATCCGTTCACTCGCCGGACACACTATAATCGAATTCTTAGAATAGGAACGAGGCTTCCTCATGACTTCCACCAATGGTTCGAACAGTAACGGCAGCAACGGAAATGGCGTCCCCAAGCCCCGCGCAGAATGGATTGCGCAGCGCAAGCGCGAGAACTCCACCGGCAATTTTTCCCAGATGCACTATGCCCGGCAGGGCGTGATCACCGAAGAAATGGGTTTCATCGCCCACAAAGAAAAGCTCACGCCCGAACTCGTCCGCGACGAAGTCGCCCGCGGCCGGATGATTATCCCCGCCAACATCAACCATCCCGAACTTGAGCCCATGGCCATCGGCGTGGCGTCTTTGTGCAAGATTAACGCCAACATCGGCAACTCCGCCGTCACTTCCGAAATAAAAGAAGAACTGAAAAAGCTCCACACCGCCGTCCACTACGGCGCCGACACCGTCATGGACCTCTCCACCGGCGGCAACATTCACGAAATTCGCGAGGCCATCCTCCGCCATTCGCCCGTACCCATCGGCACCGTTCCAATCTACGAAGCCATCGCCCGCGTCAAGCGCGTGGAAGATCTGAATGCCTCGGTGATGCTCGAAGTCATCGAAGAACAAGCCGCGCAAGGCGTCGACTACATGACCATCCACGCCGGCGTGCTGATTCAATATCTGCCGCTGATTTCGAAACGCATCACCGGAATCGTAAGCCGTGGCGGCGCTATCCTCGCCCAATGGATGGCCTACAACCACAAACAAAATTTCCTTTACGAGTGCTTCGACGACATCGTCAAGATTTTCAAGAAATATGACGTCAGCTTCTCCCTCGGCGACGGCCTGCGCCCCGGCTGCGTGGCCGACGCCAGCGATGAAGCGCAGTTCTCTGAGCTGAAAACCCTCGGCGAGCTCACCAAAATCGCCTGGGAGCATGACGTGCAAGTCATGATCGAAGGCCCCGGCCACGTCTCCATGGACAAGATCAAGGAGCAGGTCGAAAAAGAGGTCGAACTCTGCTACGAGGCTCCCTTCTACACCCTCGGCCCGCTCGTCACCGACATCGCTCCCGGCTACGACCACATCACCAGCGCCATCGGCGCAGCCATGATTGGATGGTACGGCGCAGCCATGCTCTGCTACGTCACTCCGAAAGAGCATCTAGGTCTGCCAAACGAAAAAGACGTAAAAGACGGCATCATCGCCTACAAAATTTCCGCCCACGCCGCCGACATCGCCCGCCAGCGCCCCGGCGCCCGCGACCGCGACGACGCCCTCAGCTACGCCCGCTACAAATTCGACTGGGAAAAACAATTCGCGCTATCGCTCGATCCCGAAACCGCGCGCTCCATGCACGATGAAACCCTTCCCGACGACTACTACAAAGAAGCCGCATTCTGCTCCATGTGCGGCCCCAAATTCTGCTCGATGAATTATTCGTCGAAGGTCGATGAGTACAACAAGCAAGTGCACGGCATCGAGAAGAAAGATTATTCCGAACTGGTCGACAGGCTGGTTTCCCTCAAATAATGCACCGGGAAATCTTTTCCCGTGCACTCGCAGCTCGCAGCTCGATACTCTAGGCTCGCAACTCGGCGCTGGCGTTGCAGTCGGCGCCGCCCCAGTTCGTGACCCGCTTGTCGGCTTTACCCCGGTAAAGGGTGGGTGCAGCGATCCGGCTCCGGCGGCGCCTCACCTTAACCATCGGCAAGTCTGGCCGCCTCTTTAAAAATGTTCACAAACATCTCACGGGTCAACTTGCCGGTTTGTGTGTTTTGATTCGACGGATGATAAGAGGCGAGTAACACCTTACCATCAAGTAACCGGTAACAAGCGCCGTGTTTGAACGGATAGGCCTGTCGATTGAGCTTCACGCCACTTCGTTTCAGATAATTCAGATAGGCGTCAAATCCAATCTTTCCGAGAGCCACCGCAACTTTCACTTTTTCTAATCCGGCAATCTCGCGATCAAGAAATTGTGAGCACTGGGCCAGTTCCTGCGGCAACGGCTTATTATCGGGCGGAGCGCAGCGCACCGCCGCTGTGATGTAAAGGTCATTCAACCTCAGCCCGTCGTTTCGATCCACCGCGACAGGCTGGTTGGCAAATCCCGTCTCGTACAACACGGGAAACATGAATTTTCCCGAGGCGTCGCCGGTAAATGGCCGTCCGGTGCGGTTGGAGCCATGCGCGCCCGGAGCTAGACCCAGAATGAGCACCCGCGCATCGGGATCGCCGAAGCCAGGCACCGGCTTACCCCAGTATTCGCAATCCCGGTATGCACGCCGCTTTTCGCGGGCAATTCGCTCGCGATAGACAACCAGCCGCGGACACCGCGTGCAGGCAACCACCTCGCGGTCGAGCGTAGCGAGCCATCGCGGAAGGCTCGCCTGATCTTTACTCGATCCATACTTCGCTGATGACCGGCTTACCAGGCGAAATCCCTCCATAACATAGGTAACATATAAATGTCCGCTAGCGTACAGTATCAAGGGTATGGTGCATCGCGGGAACCGCGACTAGCCTGACCTTACCCTTTCCTCGTAGCCGCCGTCGACCTGTAGAGACGTGGCCGGCCCAGCAGCCTGTCAAGGGCGTTTAAGGCACGACGGGCATAACTTTGCATTCTATTCTGATTGTGGACGACAGCTCCGTCATTCGGCGTTCCCTGCGCTTGTGGATCGAAAAGTCCATGCACTGCACGGTCTGTGGCGAGGCCGAGAATGGCGAAATTGCCATTACGAAGGCGGCTGAGTTGCGGCCCGATATGGTCATCATGGATTTTCAGATGCCCGTGATGAATGGGCTGGAGGCTTCGCGCAATATCCTTCGTCGTTCTCCGGGTACTGCGATTGTGATCTTCACCTTGCATCCTTCCGACGAGTTGATGCGGGCCGCGCAAGAAGCGGGAGTCCGAGATGTGGTTTCAAAAACAGACCGGCTTTCCAGCCTTACCATCGCCATGCAACAAATTCTTGCCTGAAGCACAACCCGGTTCGCTGCCGCGATGGGAAGATTTCGATAACGCAGCCAAAATTGGCCGTTGCCCGTTTGACGGTCCTCTCCTCTGTCTTTACACTCAAAGTTAACGCTGTATGAATTCGATTCGGAACTTTTCGGATTCGGCGGCGCATTGAAAGGCGAATGTGAGTCCCACGGAAACTAGCGAAGCCACCAGCAACGAAACCGCGAAAGACGGTGTGAAGCGCGAGATTTCGGTCGAGATACCGGCAGCCGAAGTCGCCCGCGAAACCGAGTCGCAAATCCAGCGCTATCAAAAGAGCGCGCGATTGCCCGGCTTCCGCACCGGGCATGTGCCCGCCTCGGTCATCAAGCAGCGCTTCGGCGATGGCCTTAAGAACGACGTGATCGAAGCCCTGGTGCCGCGCTATTTCCGGCGCGAAGCCGAGAAGCAAGGCCTGATTCCGGTCTCTCAGCCGCGGGTTACCGATCTCCATTTCCACGATGGCGAACCGATTCGTTTTAAAGCGAATTTTGAAGTGCTGCCGGAGATTCGCGTCGAAGGCTACAAAGATCTCCGCGCCGATAAGCCGGATATCGCTGTTTCCGACGACGATGTGGAGCAGGCGCTGAACAGCGTCCGCGAACAACATGCCACCTATGCCACCATTGAAGGACGAACCTTGGCCGAGGGCGACTTCGCCCAAGCCTCAATGGATGGAAAGCCCAAAGATAGCAAGGACGTGAAGGAAGCCGCCGCCAATCCCGTACACATGGACGACGTGCTCATCGAGATGGGCGGAAAAAGCACGGTTCCTGAGTTTTCTCAAAACCTGACCGGCGCTGCCGCCGGCGAGGAACGCACTTTCGACGTAAGTTATCCGGAAGATATTTCCGACAAGCGGCTGGCCGGCAAAACATTTATTTACACCGTCAAAGTAAATGGCATCAAGCAAAAGAATCTGCCGGAGCTCACCGACGATTTCGCGAAAGAGCTGGGCGAGTTCACCAGCCTTGATCAGGTCCGCAAGCAAATTCGCGACAACATGGAAGCGGAGAAGCGTCATAACGCCGAGCGCGCCGCGAAAGACAAGCTCGTGGCCGACCTGGTAAAACAAAACGACTTCGAAGTGCCCGAGGCTTTAGTCGATAGCCAGATCGATCTGCGCCTGGAGCGCGGCCTCCGCGCCCTCGCGGCTCAGGGCATGAAGATGGAAGACCTCAAGAAAATGGATCTTCCGCGCCTGCGTGCCGGTCAGCGGGAGCAAGCCGTTCACGATGTGAAGTCTTCCCTGCTGCTCGAACGCATCGCGGAACTGGAAAAAATCCAGGTCACTGACGAAGAATTAAACCGGGAGATCGACGCTCTGGCGAAACAGTCAAAACAAACGTCGGAAGCGGTCCGAGCCCGTTTGACAGAGGATGGGGGCCTCGATAGAATCCGGATGAGAATCCGCAGCGAAAAGACCCTCGATTTTCTTTATCACCAGTCCGCGTAAGCTTCGGCATGAAGAAGCGGACACTTTCAACCCTCCCCGAAAGACGACAACGTTATTGCGGGGCGGAGTGTGGCAGGTCAGGTAAGCATGAAACCAAATGATCCGCAGATGATGTTGGTACCGATGGTCATTGAGCAGACCGGGCGGGGCGAACGCGCCTACGATATTTATTCCCGGCTGCTTCGCGACAACATTATTTTTATCGGCACACCGATCGACGACAACATCGCCAATCTGGTGATCGCCCAGATGTTGTTTCTAGCCCAGGAGGATCCGGAGAAAGATATTCAGCTTTACGTGAACTCTCCCGGGGGCTCCATTACAGCCGGCATGGCGATTTACGACACCATGCAGTATGTGAAGAACGATGTCATGACCCTGTGCGTAGGCCAAGCCGCGTCCATGGCGGCTTTGCTGCTGGCGGCCGGCGAACCGAAGAAAAGATTAGCCCTGCCTAACTCCCGCATTCTCATTCACCAACCGTCCATGGGCGGATTGTCCGGTCAGGCCACCGACATTGACATTCATGCTCGAGAGATCCTGCGCATGCGCGAGATAACAAACCAGTTGCTCTCCAAGCACACAGGACAAAAGCTGGACAAAGTGGAGAAAGATGTGGAGCGCGATTTCATCATGAACGCGCAGCAGGCTAAGGAATACGGAATCATAGACGATATCATCTATAAGACCGTAAAAGCGGTATGATCGGCCTTCGCGCTCGACTCCAGAACCGGGTTCGGCGCGAAGACCGGGAGCAAGGATCGCAGTGAGCAGGGATCCGGCGGCATACCGCGGGAAATTTGAAGGAGTAAAGGCGAGTGAAAACCAAGTCAGGTTCCGATGAGATTTTGCGCTGTTCGTTCTGCCATAAATCGCAGGATGCTGTAGCCAAACTGATCTCATCGCCCAGCGACTATCCCCGCGCTTATATTTGCGATGAGTGCGTCGCAGTCTGCAATTCCATCCTGGAAGACGATCGCACCGCGACCCCGGCAAGCACCACGCCGAATCAGCTGCCCAAGCCGCAAGAGGTCAAAACCTTCCTCGATGAATACGTCATC
Source organism: uncultured Acidobacteriaceae bacterium (assembly GCA_963833875.1). Lineage (GTDB taxonomy): Bacteria > Acidobacteriota > Terriglobia > Terriglobales > Acidobacteriaceae > Sulfotelmatobacter. The sequence goes on along the minus strand of CAWHZM010000004.1, from coordinate 1,476,679 downwards.
GGGCAGGAGCAGACCAAGAAAAAGCTGGCAGTCGCGGTTTACAACCACTACAAGCGCATCTTCATGAACCGCCAGAAAACGGCGGGGGATGGGATTGAACTGAGCAAATCGAACATCCTGCTCATCGGCCCCACCGGCACCGGCAAGACTTTGCTGGCGCAGACTCTTGCCCGCATGCTGGACGTGCCTTTCGCCATCGTGGATGCGACAACCCTGACCGAAGCTGGATATGTGGGCGAGGATGTCGAGAACATCATTCTGAAATTGCTGCAAGCCGCCGAAGGCGACGTTAGCCGCGCCCAGACCGGCATCATCTACATCGACGAGATCGATAAAATCGGGCGCAAAGACGAGAATCCGTCGATTACGCGCGACGTTTCCGGCGAAGGTGTTCAGCAAGCGCTACTAAAAATTCTGGAAGGCACCATCGCCAATGTTCCGCCGCAGGGCGGACGCAAGCACCCTCACCAGGAATTTACCCCGGTCGACACTACTAACATTCTCTTTATTTGCGGCGGAGCCTTCGTTGGACTCGAAAAGATCATCGGTCGCCGCGTTGGCAAGAAATCCCTCGGCTTCCGCTCCGGCGAAGAAGCCGAGAAAGATGAAGCCGCCGTCGCCCGCAGCAAACGCAACTTCGAACTCCTCAGCGAGATGCAACCCGAGGACCTGATCAAGTTTGGCCTAATCCCCGAATTCGTAGGTCGCCTGCCCGTCATGGGTATGCTTGAAGACCTCGACGAATTTGCGCTGATCGAGATTCTCACTCGTCCTAAAAACGCTATCGTCAAGCAATACCAGCGCCTGTTCGAGTTCGAGAATGTTCGGCTCAAATTCAGCGATGAGGCTCTTCGCGCCGTCGCCCGGCAGGCCATGGCTCGCAAAGTTGGCGCCCGCGGCTTGCGCATGATCCTCGAAGAACTCATGCTCGACTTGATGTTCCATTTGCCCAGCCAGAAGAAACTAAAGGAGTTCGAAGTAACCCGGGAGATGGTTGAGAAGCACAATGCCTCCCTTGCCATGATGGAAAAGGCCGGATAACCGCCAATTGGCGGCTGACTGCGAAAGAACCTTGCTACAAGGAGTAAACTGAACACTGTACCGGTAGGTAGAACTGGAACGCGCAGGCGCCGCGTGGTTACATGCTGATATGCGCTGCATTGTCATTCAGCAGCACCCCAGGGAGATTGAGTGACCACATCCAAGGAAAAATTCGAAACTAAAAAGCTCCCCATGATGCCCATCCGCGACGTGGTCATCTTCCCCTACATGATGACCCCATTCGTCGTGGGCCGCGAGTCCAGCGTGCGCGCGCTCGAAGAAGCTTTGGCCGCCGATAAGAAAATCTTCTTAGCCACGCAGCACGATGCCTCCATCGACGAGCCCAAAGCCAACGAGATCTATCAGGTAGGCACGATCGTTAACATCGTGCAGAGCCTCAAGCTGCCCGACGGCAATATTAAAGTTTTGGTGGAAGGAATCGAGCGTGCCCGGCTCTTGCAGGCCACCGACTCCGATGGCTACATGCAGGCTTCCCTCCGTGTTGCCCGTTACCCGGTAGAGATGAATGCCCAGATCGAACAGGGCATGCAGCGCGTCACTACTTTGTTCGAGCAATATGTAAAACTCTGCCAGGCGCTCAACTACGAGACCATGATCTCGGCAGTCCGCATGGAAGATCCGAGCAAGCTGACCGACATCATCGCCGCGAACTTGCAGCTCTCCATCGAAGAAAAACAGGAACTACTCGAAATCTTCGATCCCTCCGAGCGCCTGAACCGCATCGCCGATGTGCTCGATGTCGAGATCGAAAAGCTGAACGTCGACCGCACCATCCAGTCGCGCGTCAAGCGCCAGATGGAGAAGGCGCAAAAAGAGTATTACCTCAACGAAAAGATCAAGGCCATCCAGAAGGAACTGGGCCGCGGCGAGAAGAGCGAATTCGACGAACTCAAGAAGAAGGTCGAAGCCGCTGGCATGCCCAAGGAAGTAAAAGACAAGGCCATCCAGGAACTCAAAAAGCTGGAAGCCATGCCGCCCATGTCCGCGGAGTCCACCGTTTCCCGCAACTATCTCGACTGGCTGCTCGCCGTGCCGTGGAAAAAGCGCTCCAAGGAAATTCGCAATATCACCCGCGCCGAAAAAGTTCTCAACGAAGACCATTACGGCCTCGAAAAAATCAAGGAACGCATCCTCGAATTTCTCGCCGTGCGCCAGTTGGTAAAAAATCCCAAGGGATCGATCCTCTGCTTCGTCGGCCCTCCCGGCGTCGGCAAAACGTCTCTGGGAATGTCGATCGCGAAAGCCACCGGCCGCAAGTTTGTCCGCATGTCGCTCGGCGGCGTGCGTGACGAAGCCGAAATCCGCGGCCATCGCCGCACCTACATCGGCGCACTACCCGGCCAGATCATCCAGATGATGAAGAAGGCTGGCACCAAGAATCCCGTCTTCATGCTCGACGAAGTCGATAAAATGTCGATGGATTTCCGCGGTGATCCATCCGCCGCCCTGCTCGAAGTCCTCGATCCCGAACAGAATTTCATGTTCGTCGACCATTACCTCGATGTCGAGTATGACCTCTCGCAGGTCTTCTTCGTTGCCACGGCGAACGTCATGCACACCATCCCGCCCGCGCTCCAGGACCGCATGGAAGTGCTTCGACTGCATGGTTACACGGAACAGGAAAAGGTCGAGATCGCCAAGCAGTTCCTGGTGAGAAAGCAAATGCTGGCCGCCGGACTTTCCGAAAAGAACGTCAAATTCTCCGACGACGCCATTACCACGCTCATTCGCGCCTACACCCGCGAAGCCGGCGTCCGCAATCTCGAGCGCGAAATCGGCAACGTCTGCCGAAAAGTCGCCCGCAAAGTCGTTAAAGAAGGCGAAAACTACACCGTCGCCATCACCGGCGAGAACGTCACCGACTTCCTGGGCGTAATCAAGTTCCGCGACACCCTGGCGCACGAGAAAAGCGAAGTCGGCCTGGTCACCGGATTGGCTTGGACCGAAGTCGGCGGCTCTATCCTCAGCACCGAAGCCACAGTGGTTGACGGCAAAGGCAAACTAACGCTCACCGGCAAACTCGGCGATGTGATGCAGGAATCAGCGCAGGCCGCACTATCCTACATTCGCTCGCGCGCCCATCGCCTCGGCCTGACCCGCGACTTCTATCGCAACCTTGATTTGCACGTGCACGTCCCCGAAGGCGCGATTCCGAAAGACGGTCCGTCCGCCGGCATTACCATCGCCACTGCCATTGCCAGTGCGCTGAGCAAAATTCCCGTCCGCCGCGACCTCGCTATGACCGGCGAAATCACGCTCCGCGGCAAAGTCCTTCCCATCGGCGGCTTGAAAGAAAAACTTCTCGCCGCGCACCGCGCCGGACTCTTCGAAGTCATCCTCCCGCGCGACAACGAGAAAGATCTGGCCGAGGTTCCGGAAAATCTGCGCAGCGCCATGAAGATGCATTTCGTCGACACCATGGATCAGGTGCTGCAGATCGCGCTCGAATCCGCTCTGCCCTCGCTCAGCGAAGAAGAGGCCGCTGCTCGTGCCATCGCTCCCCTGACCTCAGTACCCGAAGAAGGTCCGACCGCGCACCAGTAAGCTGCTGTCAGTTCTTAGTCCTCAGAAAAAACGTCGGCGCAAGCGGGCGTTTTTAATTTCTGATTGACGGGGACCCCGCTTGCCAGATTCCTCGCCTCATAGCAAACTGGAACATGGGAACTGAGAGCCGAGAACTGACCACCGAGAACTGGGTTTCGCCATGCGTGTAATGGCCCGCTTTACGGCCTCGGCCACAGATGCCGCGCACTTCCCTGCTCCCACCCTGCCGGAAGTCGCCTTCCTTGGCCGCTCCAATGTCGGCAAATCCAGCGTGATCAATACTCTCGTCGAAACCAAACTGGCCCGCACCAGCTCCACTCCCGGCCGCACTCGCGGCATTAATTTCTTCGAAGTCCGCTGGCCCGGAAAACCGAGTCCGGAGGTCATCTTCGCCGACCTGCCCGGCTACGGATACGCCAAGCTCTCGCGTGAAATCTCGCAGGAGTGGCCTAAGTTTATCGAGCCGTATTTGAACGACCGTCCCACCCTGGCATTGTGTGTTGCCTTGGTGGACGCGAACGTTCCACCCCAGGATAGCGACCGCCAGTTGATCGATTTCCTTCAGGCCTCCGGCCGCGACTTCCTGTTGATCGCCACGAAAAGCGACCGCCTCTCGAACAATCAACTGCATAAAGCCTTGAAAACCCTGGCTGAGGCTTATCCCAGCGCGCCGGTCATTCCATTTTCGTCAAAAACTCGCACCGGCCGCGACGAAGTATGGAACAAAATCCGGCAGTCCACTGCGAAATTCTCCAGCGCCGCGTTTCAATCCTGAACTGTTCCCCTTACGGCAAGTCCTGTTTCCCCTACGACCCACGGCCTATCCCGGTTAAGTTCGACCGCAATCAACCGATAGGTTCAATCAGGAAGTCCCTGCCTCGCGCACGATTGTAAGCGAGGTGGCCGCGGAGCTGCGGCAGCTATGTCGGAAGAATCCACCGCCGGTGCCTCATACCTAGCTTCCTTGAAAAAGCCTATTACAGCGTCAGCTGCAACCGCTGGACCGGCAAAAGAACGTGGCGCGGTAGCAGAGGGTGCTGCCAAGTCCATCCCCGCCGAGCAACGCAGAAGTCCTCGCTACCGCTGCCAGGGAAGCGCACACTTGCGCGAAATCAGCACCGGCATTTCCACCTGGGCCACATTTACCGACATCAGTCTTCACGGAATCTATGTAGAAGCCATGTCCACCTACCGCGTAGGTGCGCGCCTCGCTTTGACGCTTGAGGTCAATGGCTTGCGCGCCGAACTCAGCGCGGAAGTGCGCGTCGTCTATCCCAGCCTCGGGATGGGCGTCAGTTTCCTCATCATGTCGGACGAGAACCGCGCGCGCCTGGTCGAACTTCTGGCCTCGCTCTCTCTGCCCTCGGCAATCTTACGGCCGAGGGCTTCCGCAAATCCCGCACCGGTTTCCTCGCCTAACGCCGCATCGGAGCCGAACGACCCGCGCGCCGCGCTTCAAGCCATCACTGATTTTTTCGAGCAGCGCCACATCCTGAGCCGGGATGAGTTTTTGAGAATCCTGCGCAGAAGCCAGGCCGCCGGAAAGTAGTTTTTCCCTAAACTTCTTCACCAGGAAATATGGGATAAGTCTCTTGGCCGAAGGCATTTTCTCCGTACATTCATATCGATTCGATATCATAAGAGAACATGGGGCAATATCTGATCACGGGCGTCGCCGGTTTCATTGGATCGTCTCTCGCGCGCGAATTATTGCGGCGCGGCGAGCAGGTTCGGGGAGTAGACAACTTTTCCACCGGCAAAAAAGAAAATCTCTCGGAAATTCTAGAAGAAATTGATTTTCGCGAAGCCGACATCCTCGACCTCGAAGCCATGCAGCGGGCTTGCGCCGGCGTGGATTATGTTCTGCATCAGGCCGCCATCCCTTCCGTCCCCAAGTCCGTGCTCGACCCAATTGGGAGCAACCGCGCCAACATCGATGGAACGGTAAACGTTCTTGTGGCCGCCCGCGATGCCAGGGTCAAGCGCGTCATCTACGCCGCGTCCTCCTCCGCCTATGGCGATACCCCCACGCTGCCAAAACGTGAAGAGATGACTCCCGACCCGATCTCGCCCTACGCCGTAGCCAAACTGGCCAGCGAGCGCTACATGATCAGCTTCTACCGCTGCTACGGACTTGAAACCATCTCGCTCCGCTACTTCAATATTTTCGGGCCGCGGCAGGATCCATCATCGCCATACTCCGGAGTCCTGGCCAAGTTCATCACGCAAATGCTGCGCGGAGAGCAACCCACCATCTTCGGCGACGGCGAGCAGAGCCGCGATTTCACCTACATCGATAACGCCGTCGAAGCCAACCTGCTGGCCTGCAAAGCCCCGGTAGCGCAGGCGGCGGGCAAAGTTTTCAACGTAGCCACCGGGCACCGCGCCACGCTCAATGAAACCTTCAGACTCTTGCAGGGAATCACTTCGTATTCAGGATCGCCGATCTACGACACGGAGCGTGGCGGCGACATCAAGCATTCCCTGGCCGATATCTCAAGAGCCGAAGCCGCGTTGGGTTACAAACCAATGGTGGATTTCGAAGAAGGTTTGCGGCGCACGGTGGAATGGTATCGGGAAAAGTGAGTGCCGCGGCGCATTGTCCGCATGTCGAATCGGAGAGAAGGCCGGCTACTCGTTGTCGAAGTTCAGGGACACAGATAACAATGTCGTACGGGGATTGCGCGCGACGGCGATCTTTCCCCACCTGCGCAACCTGCTACCATTGCCGCCATGTTCAATTTTGGAAAACCGAAAACAGTCGGCGACTGGCTAGTTCACATTGCCGGGGCGATTGTGGCCATATTTCTTATCTGGTGGATGCTCCGAATGTACGTGTTGTAGAGGTACGTGTTGTAGATGCACCAATGTCTCTCGGTGCACGTTGCTCATAGAGGCTTAAGCGAGAGATCGACCCACACCCATAGCACGGGCTATCTCTTGCCAGTGACCCGTATCCCCCGGTTCTCACTTCGTGAAAATATCGTGATCTTCGTCATAGCTCTTCTCGACTTCCTGAGCCTTTTCGGCCATTTGATCCGCGTCCTTCTCCAAGCGCTCGGAGATCGCGGCCCCGTCAGAGCGACGTTCACTGGATGGCTGTTGCGGAGAACCTGTTGAATCCTTCTTGATATCCGTCATGGTGCACCTCTCGATTCGAGTCTTTTGATGCCAAAAGTCTGGAAGCCGTTCCATCACGATGCCGGTTGCCGGGCCACAGGATCCACGCAGTATACCCGGGTACCTGGAAACAAGCTGACGCCGCGAAGCCGACGTTCAGCAGCTTATCATGAGACTGCGGGCGTGCTGGTCCTTGCGCACAGGTGGGTAGTGTCCTAATAGTGCGTTGAAAATATAAGGGTCCCGATTTCTCTCCCCCAGAGACTATCGGGGCCCGGTCTTGCCTGCGGCGAGAACTATAGTCCTGCGCTGGCACCTGTGCAAGGGGAAGTGCGAGAGCCATCCTAATCAAGTGCTGCACTATTAGGACACCACCCACCGCGTGGTAGGAAGGGAAGCTGGTGCGGGATTTTTACACAAGTCTCCGGCCGAGGGCCTACCCTTTTCAAACTGACCGATCACCAATCACGAGAAACAACCATCGAGTAGAGTGTCCTGGCCGGGGTTCGTCACTCAAATGGTCGAAGGCAATCTGCTGGCCTGCAAAGCCTGGAAGAAGCGGCCGGTAAAGGTTTCGATGCAGCCTCCGGACACCGAGCAACGCTCAACCAGACTTTCAAACGATTGCAAGAGATTCCCTCAATTCGGGAGCGCCTCTCTACGCCGCGGAGCGTGGCGGCGACATCAAGCATTCGCTGCTCCAATATCTCAAAGGCCGAAGGCGCAGTCCTGTACAAGTCCAAAGTAGGTTTCGAAGAAGGCTTGCGGCGCACGGTGGAGTGGTATCGGGAAAACTGAGGGGCAGGCAACTTGGCTCCGGCTACCCTGGGCCTGACTTCGCCTTCAAAATTCACATCCGTAGACTGGGTATCGCCCGTTACTTGGGTGACTTGCATCCCGTCTCTCCAGCTATAGGCTCTAACTAAACTCGTCAATCTAGCCTTGCATCCGCAATAAGGAACACAGTCATGGGAATGTTCTCGGGATGGCTCGACAATTTTGCGCTGCGCCAGTTTCGGCAGGATAGAAGTGGGCGCTCGGTCTTCGTCCCCTTTTCGCACAGGCCCGGCTATTACATCGAAGCCACCGACGAGGCCGGGTTCAAGGCTCTGGTCAAGATATACGGTCTCGCCGCCGCGCTGATTAATGTGGTGGGATCGACCGCCGCCCTTGCGTTCACCCAGGCGCTGGTCTTCGAAGAGCATTCGAGCCCCCTGAAAAGTAAAATCGAAACCGGTCTGGTCGCTTACTCCATTTCCGCGATCCTCCTGTATCTCCTCCCCGCTCTGCTTTTGTGGAAAGTGTATAAAGGCGTGATCACAGGGCTTTGTTCGTCGCTCACCACGGTCGGACAAGAGTCGGTTCGCCAGATAGAGCCTTCGGCGAGGCAGTTCTCAGCCGTGCCTATCCTGATCTTGATCGCCATCCCCATCCTCATAGGCGGATTAGTATTGCTGCTCAGTCGCCGTTAGTCACCCTCCTTTGTGGCATTAAGCGAGACCCGAGCAGCGCGCTGCTGCTATGCGCTGAATCTCCTCCGTTTCTCTTTCTCTTTTGCCGGCGCATCGCCGGATTTCCGACGGGAGGGCCTCCGTTACGTTGGTTATCTACGGCGGCATTACCGAAACCCCTAGAGTTAAACGCATGACACTCTCATCGATGGTGGTTTCCCGTGATTGGCAGGAAGTCAGCGTTCTCGAATGCATTCTCGGCGGATTGCATATAGACGTCGCAGTTGAAAGTGAACCGCAAAGCGCCTTATCCCGACTTACCAACTCGAAAATCGATGCCTTGATTGTCGATTGCGACCTTAACGGCTCCGGTCAGTTTTTCCGTGAACTGCAGCAGGAAGCTTCTCTCGCCAACACAGTTCCCCTTCTGATCATGGGCCGTGCGCCCGTCAGGCCCGAGCAGTCCACCGGCGCCATGTTCGCCTTCGATAAACCCATTTCCGTGGAGCAGGCGGTGCGGACGCTCTCTGCGGCCCGCAATATGATTCTCGATGGCCGACTGCGCTATCACCGTGCCGGACTCGAGGTTCCAGTGACCCTCAGCGGACGTCGCCAGAAACGAGTGGGCGCACATCTGGTCAACCTCAGCCAGGGTGGTTTGCAGGTTCGCGTAAATCATGGGTTTGACGCGAAGGATTTGCGAAAGGCGTCGTTCGATCTACCCGGCACAAAATTCGGGATGAAGGCTGATGTCGAGGTAGCCTGGTCTGACGATCGGGGAAATGTCGGTGTACGCTTCGTCAAAATCGAAGCCCAGAAGCAGCAAACTTTACGGGTATGGCTGGCACAGCAATATTTTGCAAACTAACACCGGGCAAACCAATGCTGAGAGCCATCCGAAGATCCTTCCGAGGCCTGGGAACAAAGGGATAACTGCCGCACTCAGCGTCACATCGGCATCAAAATAGGTGTGGTAAATCGGCTACGCCGATAGTTTAATTGACATAACTGGTGCAGATGTCCACACTTCGAACCAGCGAAAGGGCCGTCCAGAGCGTAATGGCAACCGTTCCCAGCAAGCCGACTGCAGATCGAGGACCCAGGCACTCCGATGCCGGGAACTCCGCATGGCCGGTGGAAGCTGGCGGGCCTCGTCCGCCGCAATCAGCACCTTCAAATGGCTCGTCGAAACACGCGTCAAATTCCAGCGGCGATGCCCTGCAGGCACTGCTCGCCTTTTCCGCGATGCATCAGCAGGTCCGGTGGCGACGCGCGCTCGCGCTGCGCCACAGCGGGTTCGAAGTAATTCAGAATGCGGAAGAGTTTGAACCCTCCGAGCAGTTTGTTCTCGATGACGTGCTGCAATCCGTGGCGGACCGCGCAATTGCCATCACGGGAGCGGACGGATTGGGAATCGCCCTCGCAGAAAATAATGAGATCGTGTTGCGCGCTTCCTCCGGAGTGATCAAGCCTGACGTGGGCGCGCGCATTCAGCGTGATTCGGCGTTCTCCGGCGCCTGCTTTCGCACCGCGCAAATCATCCGCTGCGACGATACCGAAGAGGATGATCGCGTAAATGTCGATGCTTGCCGCAAGCTGGGCACGCGCTCGATGGTTGCGGTACCCTTGTGTGGACGGCGGCGCGTCATCGGATTGCTGGAAGCCTTTTCCGCCGAGCCTTTCGGATTTAACGATAGCGACGTCAGCAGTCTCGAACTTCTCGCCGAACTCATCGTCTCCGCGTTGAAGCCTGAAGACGAAGACCGCTTCGCGCAGGCCGCACAGGTTGCCGAAGCCGACCTCATCGCTCCAGAAGCTGAGGCTGAACAAATTTTCTCGCCGACTTCAAATATTGGCTTCGAGAATGCCACTGTCGCTCCTGTTGCAGTTTTCCCGCCGGTCGCGGAGCAAGAATCAACCGGCCCGATTACGCCGGACGCAGGGAATGAGATCGAACCTTCGGTTTCTGCGGAGCCCGGCGCGCCGCGAGATTTTGCGTTTGGCCACATTCCATCCGTCGAAGTTGCTTCTGAATCTCTCGCCAGAAAACATCCCGGCATTCTGATCGTCTTCGTTCTTTTCGTAGTTTCTCTCGTAGTGGCCTCGGGGCTCTGGTGGAAGCTCAAGAATTCGCACCTTGAAACCGTCCCCGCTGCGGAACAGCAGACGACGCCGAATACGCCAGCGTCGAAGTCATCGTCTTCGGCGGTTTCACCTGCGCAGAACCAAGTTGCGCAGAATCAGCTTTCGCAGAACCAGAGATCAAATTCGCCGGCCGCTTCCAACCCTGCAACGCATGCAGCCGATGATTCAACTGCTGGAGTCTCGACGGAAACTTCGAAACTATCGCGCATCACCGGCGTGCGGCACTGGTCGGCGGCCGACTCGAGTACGGTCGTGCTCGATCTGGAAGAGCAGGTGCAATACGAAGCGCATCGGCTTTCGAATCCGGACCGTATCTATTTCGATCTGCATGAGACGTCGCTCGCTCCCAGCATCGGGAGCACCATAGAAATCGGCGATGCCCTGCTGGCGCGGGTCCGCGTGGCGCAACCGACTCCGGGCCTCACGCGCGTGGTGCTTGAAACCAAAGGCAATCCCACCTACTCGGTCAGCCTGGAACCAAACCCTTACCGGCTGGTGGTGCAGGTCAGCAAGCCGGGAGCGGCTAAATCTCAGATCAACCTCTTTCCCGGAGCCGCCGACGCGGCCAAGAAAGAACTGGCTATCGTAATTCCTCCCCCCACACATGAAGACCTGCAACTGCGGGCGCGCGTGCCGAAGATGCGGATTGTGGTGGATGCCGGTCACGGCGGGTGGGACCTGGGAACGGTGGGGCGAAAAGGGTTGCTCGAAAAGGATGTGGTGCTCGAGATTGCCGAGCGGCTGGGCAAGCTGCTCCAGAGCCGATTGGGCGCGGATGTGATTTTGACGCGCAAGGACGACACTTATATTCCTCTCGACGAACGGGCCGCAATCGCCAATCAGGCGCAGGCGGATTTATTTGTCTCGGTGCACGCGAACTATAGCGATCTGCCCTCGGCGCGCGGGGTGGAGACTTATTTCACCAACTTTTTCTCGTCCCCAAATAATAACGACACGGAGATCCGGGAGGACAGAACCGCCAACCGCCCGGCCGTAACGGCAACGCTTTCCGCGGCCGATTTGCATGACCGCATCGAGCAATCGCGGCGGCTGGCGGCCAGCGTGCAGCGGTCGCTCTACGGAACACTGTCGCTGCAGAATGCGGGGCTGCGCGATCGCGGAGTGAAGGAAGCCTCCTACGTGGTGCTTACCGAGACGGCGATGCCGGGCATTCTGGCGGAAGTCTCCTTCGTCAGCAGCCCGACCGACGAGCAAAAGCTGCGCAGCGACGGTTACCGCGAGCAGATTGCCGAGGCTCTCTACCGAGGCATCGCTCGATATGCAGCGGCTTCGCGCGGCGTGAAGATGGCCAGCGCGGCCAAGTAGGGCAGTACCGAGTTGCGAGTACCGGGAGACGAATACCTGGAAGCGCTAGCTCATAATGAACCGAAGAAGTAAGTTGCCCGCTCCCTCAGGGGCTAAAAGCCCACGTCTTTACCGGTTCTTGGCGGCACGACTGAAGTCGTGCCCTTCCCGAACCATGCCAAGCGGGAGTTTTTCCGCAACCTCTGGAGTCGTGCCCCTCTGGGCAACCTCTCCTCGATTCGCGCCGAATGAGTCCGAAGACCACGCAGCGCTCGATTGATTCCGCTTAGAAGGCTTACCCCGGACTTACGTCCGGGCTATTGTATGTCGTCCCTTCGGGGCTGGGGTCCGGAGGTGCGCGGATTTTTTCTGCGTGGAGGCCTCAGGGAACTTCAAAAGCTTTTTGTGCAGGCGGTTGCGTGTCCCACCTTTGCGCAGAAGGCGCGCAAAGATGGGGCACCCCCTGCAACGTCGCGAAGGCATAAAGTCAAATTCTCTGCTTTAACTGGTTAGAGCTCACAATTGACTCTCTTTCGTCCCTGCGGGACTTGGTTACGTTTTGGTCGGGCTCAAGCCCGGACTTACGTCCGGGGCTACTGTATGACGCCCTGAAGGGGCTCGGGTCGGGGAGGCACGCGGATTTTTCTTTGTGCAGGCTTCAAAAACTTCTTGTGCAGGCGGTTGCGTGTCCCACCTTTGCGCAGAGGGCGCGCAAAGATGGGGCATCCCTTGCGGCTTTGCGGAGGCATAAGGGCAAGGTCTTTGTTTCTTTTGTCCCTGCATCCGGGGAACTTTTGCGGAAGAATTCTTGTTACGAAATCCGAACAAACTCAGAGGGATTCGCCCTTGACATTTTCGGGGGCGTTGGAACAGACTACGGCCACTTCCTCCACGGCCCGCCCTGCCAACGGCTAAGTTGGCTCGACTGGGCAATAGAAATACTGCGGCGCGCCGGGCGGCGCGCGTGCCTACAACTGCGAGCACATTCCAAAGCAGGAGGACAATATGCTGAGAAATTCAGGTATGGCGTTTGTTCTGGCTACGAGCCTGGTGGCTGCGCAGGGGACCGCGCAAGTGCGGACTCCGGCAAAACTCAATGTGGCACCGGTCAATGTTCAAAACCAAGCGGGAGCAAATGTCCCAGTGCAAGTGCAATTGCAGGATGCTGATGGGCAGCCGGCCTCGACCAATAAAAACATCGATGCGGTGCTGCAGGTTGAGCAGCCATCTGGGCAGACAACGAATTACCCGATCACGTTCGGGCCGGGGGAAACGGCCAAGCAGGTAACGATTCCGATGGGCCAGCCGGGGCTGGCCAAGCTCACGGTGAAGCAAAATGATAAGCAACTGATCGGCGCATCTGCATTTGTGCTGGTGCATCCGGCAAAGCCTGAAACCAAGACCTCTCCGGCAGCTACGCAGAAGCCGACGCAGAAGCAAGCCGGGGGTCCGGGAGCGCAGTTGCGCGAATTCCCGGCGATCCGGGGAAGGCAGCCGAGGCTGGTATGGACGGCGTTGGTTGGCCCTCAGGTTCCGGCGCCCGCCGGCCTGCAAGCGGCACCGAATCTGGCGCTGACGGTTTCGGGCGAAGATGCCAATGGTGGAACACCGGCGGATGGGACAAGTTGCGCCGTGGTGCAGGTCTTCTACCTTGGCGATGACTATCCGACACATGATATTCAAGTGTGGTTGAGTCCGAGCAATGGCATGCTGGACAACAATCCGATCGTGATTCAGAAGGCGACCTCATCAGGGAAGGCGTGCTGGACTTCGAGATATCCTTTGGCCAGTGCGACGTTGAGCGTGGCCGCGACGAATCCGGCTAGCTATACGTTTGCCGCAACCACAGGCGGAGCGGATCCGCGGAGCGTGAGTCACAAGTTCACCGACAACATTAGTGGAATCGAGTTCGTGAATGCTCCGAAGAGCATCACGATTGTGGACAGCTTCTATCTGACGGCGCGCTTCACCGGGCCAAGCGGCCCGGTGAAACTGAGTGACAATCGCGAAGTGGATTTTAGTACGGACGGGGCGTTCCTCAGCCTGGCGCCGAAGCAGACCGTGGTGCAGGCGGGAGCCTTTGATTCCTCGACCGTGCTGGTTCCTACATACTTCGGGCAATCCAAGGTGCAGGCTTTTACGCCGGACTATCCACCGGCGAATGCGGTGATCACCATTACCTGGGCCGGGGTTTTAATTGCGAGCCTGCTGGGCGGGGCCATCGGCGGGCTGTTGGGATGGATTAACTCGGCGGGCACGTTGTGGACACGAATTGTTACCGGGCTCATTGTGGGACTGGTGGCGAGCTGGGCCTATGTGATTGTGGGGCTGCCGAAACTGGAGACGGCGTTTTTGCATAATCAATTGAGCGTGTTTTTTGTGGCTTTAATCGTGGGGCTGTCAGGGGTAAAGGGCATCGCGTTTATTGCGCCGAAGCTGAACTTGCCAGGGTTCTGAGGTGTCGGCGGCGGGGTGCGGAAACGATGCGCCTGACGGGCAGAGAGCGCCGGTCTAGAGAACAGGAGAACTCATGGCAGGGCCTCCGAAGAAAATCATGCTTATTCGGCATGGGGAGAAGCCGCCGTCGAATCCGAAGGATGCGCCGTTCGATGTGAAGGAGGATGGGGAGCGTGGCGGAGGAAAATCGCTGATTGTGATTGGGTGGCAGAGAGCGGGAGCGTTGAATGGGTTCTTTGCACCTCACAAGGCTTCGCCACCGAAAAAAGATATTGCGCCGCCGGATTTTATTTATGCGGCGGACCCGAGCGGGGAGAGCCGGAGGCCGCATGAAACGATTGAGCCGCTGGCGGCGTGGATGGGGTATACGCAGGCTCCAGAGTTGAATATGCAGTATGACATTGGCGGCGGAGAGGCGGGGCTGGTGCAGAGCCTGCTGGGGCTGAGCGGGGCAGTGCTGATCTGCTGGGAGCATGACCACATCATGGAGCTGGAGCCGAGCATTGTGAAGACGCTGAACGGGAAGGTTCCGATCAAGAATTTCTCAAAGATTCCGGGGAAGTGGCCGGATGTGTTTGACCTGGTGTTCGATCTGGATAAGAGCGGGAAGAAATATGAGTGGAACCAGGTGCACCAGAGTTTGATGGCGGGGGACGTGAAGGGGTAGGGTTCGGGAGCTGGATTGCGTTTGCCAAAGGCCGTGGTTCAGTCAGTTTGATTTCCCAGGTCTCGCAAAAGAGGCGAGACCTGGGGCACTCCTTGTGTTCCGGAAGAACGAGAGTCGAGATGCCGTCCGCGTTAGGTTCCGGAGGAGCGGAGGTCAAAATCAGCGTTGCTGGCGCGACGCGGACAGCCGGGGGCGGCTGTCCCTACATGAGGCTAGTGTGGGGCAGCGTATTTTTGGAGCCAGTTTAATTCTTCTCTTACTTTGATTTTGCCGTGCCAGGGGTTTTTGGCGAGGTCGTGGCCTTCACCGGGGAAGATCAGCAGGGCGTTCGGGATGCCCAGCGAATAGAGGGCGTGTTCCAGCAAGTAATCTTCCAAGACAGCGACGCGGATGTCATCGGCGCCGGCGACCATGTGGGTGGGGGTTTTTACTTTATCGATTTGGAAGATGGCGGCTTCGTCGTGATAGCGCTGGGGGGCTTCCCAGGGGCGTCCACCGAGGAAGTAGGCATCGTCGAAGGTGGTGTCGTCGTTGCCCCAGTTGCCGATGTGCTCGACTGCGCCAGCGCCGGTGACGGCGGCTTTGAAGCGGGTGGTCTGGGTGATGAGCCAGTTGGTCATGTATCCGCCGTAGCTGTAGCCGCCGACGGCGAGATGATTGGGATCGGCGATGCCGGCTTTTACCAGGGCGTCGACGCCCTCGAGGATGTCTTTGCCGGGGCGGGAGACGATTTGCGGGACGATCTGCTCGAGGAATTTGTCGCCGTATCCGGTGGAACCGCGGTAGTTGGGTTCGAAGACGAGCCATCCGTTGGTGGCGGCGAGAGCGAACCATTGATACCAGTCGGCGGCGAAGTGGTTGCCGTCGGCGTCGGCGGGGCCACCGTGGATGAAGGTGAACATGGGAAGATTTTTCTGATCAAGCTTGCCGGGAGGGTAGATCAACATGCCTTCGATGGTGGTGCCGTCGTCGGCCTTCCAGCGGAAGGGATGGCCTTGAGGGAGATCTTTTTCGGCGAGGAATTGGTTGAAGGTGGTGATGGGGCGGGCTTGATTTAGTTTGTCGGCGGAATCGGCAAGGTAAATTTCTTCCGGCTGGTTGAGTGAAGAAAATATAAAAGCGATTCTGGGGGAGTGAGTGGCGGCGGAGATTTTTCCATAGGTGCCGGGCCAGGCGCTGAGTTTGGTGAGCGTGTCTGCGGTGGTGGAGGCGGAGTAGAACTGAACTTCGGTGCCGATGCGAGCGGAGGCGAAGATGGCGTCATTTTGCCGATCGGAGCTAGCGACGTCATATTGCTCGATGGCGCCGGTGAAATCGGTGTTCCACTGCTCGCCCACGCCGGAGTTGCTGTTGATCCAGTAAAGATGAGGTTGGAGATCGCGGTAGGGGCCGGTGACGTCTCCCACTTCGACGCTAAAAAAAATGTGGCGGCTGTCGCTGGCCCAGTGGAGTTGGACTTCCTGGGCCTGGTTGTGGGTTAAGCGACGAGGTTGGGAAAGTTTGTCTTTATCTTTGTCTTTATCTTTGTCTTTGCTATCTGCATTCGCAGCCGGGGGCGGCTGCGCCACATTTAACACGTAAATTTCGTAGTCGTCGAGTTTTTCCTGGCGCTGGTTGATGGCGTTGGAGAGGAAGGCGAGTTTGGTGCCGTCCGAGGACGTGACTAAATTGTCGACTCGCAGTGGGATGGTAGCGATGGGATGGGATCCGGGGGTGAGATCGGAATCTTTGTCGGAGTCTTTTTCGGAAGCTTTTTTGGTTTCGGAATCGGAGGTGTTCTGGGCGGGAGCGGCGGTGTGGCGGGCTAGGGCGGACGCGACGTCGAGGGAGAAGATGGTGTCGCCGCGCTCGGAGGCGCGGTACTGGACAACGTCTTTCCATTGTTTCCGGTAGTCGTCTTTTTGAGTTTTCGTCCAGGGGTTGCGAGTGGCGTAGTAGAGCGTGCGGGAATCGGCGGACCAGGAGAAGGTGTGGACTTCTTCTGCGCCCTGAGTGAGCGGGATGGCTTCGCCACCGGTGGGAGAGATTAGGTAGAGCTGGGTGATGTCTTCGTTGTCGTCCTTCTTGTCTTTATTCTTGTCATTGTTCTTGTCGTTCTTACCCTCTGAATTCTTATCCTCTTTTCCTGTGGCTTTGCCTTTGTCATCGGAGTCGGGATCTTTTTCGGAATCGGGTTTGCGTTCGGAGAGAAAGGCGATCCAGCGGCCGTCGGGGGACCATTGCGGGTCGGTGTCGTGGCCGGATTGGGTGAGTTGGATGAGAGACGAATCTTTATCTTTATCTTTATCTCTTGCCGAGTCGCGGTAGAGCCAGAGATCGTGGCGGAAGATTTGGCGGTCCCAGTCGGCGCGCTCGGTGACGATGACGACGGAGTGGCCGTCGGGTGAGAGAGCGATGGCGGGGTAGCTGACGGAGTTGAAGAATTCGTCGAAGGTGAGTTTGGGTTTGGAATCGGCGGAGGCGAGGGTGCAGGTTAGGAGTACTGCATAGAGGAAATAGTTTTTGAAGAGGTTCATAGAGGTTTCACGGGACTAGAGTTTATACATCGCGTGGTTTGGGAGAAGCAAGCGGAGGAGACATAAAGGGCTTAACCACAGTGGACACGGAGGTAGCACAGAGGAATGCGGTTCGGGCTTTCGACATGCCTCGGCTTTGTTGAAGCTATTGAGCGGGCTCGGCGGATTTCAGGGAGTCTTCGAAGGATTGGGCGGGGTGGGGTGTGCCGCGGGAGATTCGCCATCCGTCGTCGAAGTGGCGGAAGGCGGCCATGGAGCGGTAGTGGACATCTGGGTGATAGACGGAAGCGCCAATTTCGTTGAGCGGATTCCAGTGCCAGGTGAATTCGACTTCGGCGGTGTTGCCTTGTTTGGAAATGCCAGTGACGGCGATGAGTTCCCTTCTGGCGGCGAGGATGTCGAAGCTATTCTTGGTGGCGTCGTTGGGAGGGATTAGAGCCTGAATGGTTTCTACACCCGACGGGGTGAGAGTTAGATTCCAGCATGGGGGTGGAGTGATCTCCTGGGGGCATACCGCGTGGATGGCAGTGATCCAGCCCTGGTGCTGGAAGGCGGTGGATTCGGGTAAGAGGTAATCGTTGTTGGAGACGATGCCGGTATGGACTTGAAGCTCTTGGGCGGCGCGGAAAGTGCTTGAGCCGGCGATCAGGTCGGCAGCGAGGCGGCGGGTGAGGAAGTCGCGGGGAGTGCAGGCGGTGAGAAGAATAAGGAAGGAAAACGAGAATAGGATCTTTCGCATGAAGTGTTGAGTTTTCGATTCTAATCCAGCGGACGCGGTGGAGGGAATTGTAGGGGATGGGTCAGGCTCCGCTCAGAGCGGGCTTTCAGAGGTACACGACAGAGGAAAGGCTTTAACACAGGGGACACGGTGGTTACACCGAGGAACGCCGAGGGGCCAGTCTTTCACGAGGGCGACCCGAGATTATAATTTTCGAATAGTGAAGAAGTAAAGAAGAGGAAGGAAGAAGAAGGCCGTCGAGCTTCGCTCGAATGGACAGCCGGGGGCGGCTGTCCCTACATAGCGGCTATCTGAGGATGGAGAAGATGCTGGCGGAGGTGCGAGGCGAGAATGGGCGGGAGGTGATCTGGCCTTCGAAGTGAGTGGACCAGCGGCCGGGAATGGAGGTTTGGCAATTGGGGCAGCGGCCATCTTGAGTAATCCGATAGTTTTGGATCAAGTATCCGTAGCGCTTGATTAGGATTTCGTCGCAATGCGGGCAATGGGTGTCTTCCCAGCGGCCGACCTGGCCGGGGAGGTTTCCGGCGTAGATGTAGCGGAGGCCGGATTGGCGGCCGATGTCCGCGGCTTGCAGGAGATCTTCGGCGGTGGTGTCGCGGGCAACGTCATTTTGCATTTTGTAATCGCCGTGGAAGGCGGTTACGTGCCAGGGGATGTCTGGCGAAATCTCCGCGAGGAATTCGGTGAGGCGGCGGAGTTCGTCGGGGAAATCGTTGAAGCCGGGGATGAGGAGGGTGACGATTTCGAGCCAGAGGCCCATCTGGTGAATGCGGCGAATGCTGTCGAGGATGGGGCCGATGCGTCCGCCGAGTTCGTGGTAGTGGCGGTCGTCGAAACTTTTGAGATCGACTTTGTAGAGATCGAGATGAGGGCGGAGATATTCGAGGACTTGGGGAGTGCCGTTGCCGTTGGAGACGAAGCCGGTGATGAGTCCGGCGGCTTTGGCTGCTTTGAATACGGCGACGGCCCATTCGCTGGTGATGAGAGGTTCGTTGTAGGTGCTGACGAGAATTTTTGCGCCTTGGGCGAGGGCTTCGCTGACGAGTCGTTCTGGCGAGGCTTGATGCGGAGGCGAGATGGCGTTGGGATCGCGTAGAGCTTGCGAGGTGACCCAATTCTGGCAGTAGGAGCAGTGGAGATCGCAACCCATCATGCCAAAGCTGTAGGCGAGAGCGCCGGGATGGGCGTGGAAAAAAGGTTTTTTCTCGACGGGATCGCATTGCGTGCCGGCGGTGTATCCCCAGGGAACGTAGAGGGTGCCGCCGCGGTTGTAGCGGACTTTGCAGACACCGGGCTGGCCTTCGGGGATGGGACAGCAGTGTCCGCAGGCGAAGCAACGGACGCGGTGGTTGGGGAGAGTTTCGTAGAGAGCTGGGTCGGCTTCGCGGACTTGCTGGTCGAGGATGGTGCGCAGGGTCGACATCTGGGGGCTTCTTTCATTTTAACGCTGGATTCAGCGTTGTATCGGGAGAAGAGAAAGTCAAAGACTTAACCACAGAGGACGCGGAGGAACGCAGGGGAAAAAGACAAAGTCAAAGGCTTAACCACAGAGGACACGGAGGAGCACAGAGGGGAAAGACAAGATCAGGAAGGAAGGGCTAGTTAGTCGGTGTTCTTGGCGGATTCGTGGCTTTGGAGCCATTGTTCGGCTTGCTGCTCGATTTCTTTTCTTTGCGAGGAGGTAAGGCGAGTGGCGATGAAGGGAGCGAGGACGCGGCTGGCGTCGTCGCCGTTGGCGCGGGCGAGGACGGTCCAGAAGTAGGCGCGGGTATCGTCCTTGGGAACGCCGCGACCGCCCCAGTAGAGAGAGCCTAACTTCGATTGCGCGGGGACGCTGGCGTGCTCGGCGGCTTTGGTGAACCACTGCGCGGCGACGGTTTCGTCGGGCTTAATCTGTTGCTTATCATCGCCAGCTATGTAGAGGAGGCCGAGAGTATTTTCAGCGGAGGCGTCGCCTTGAGAGGCGAGCTGCTGAAGCTGCGCCAAATTGGCGGAATCGGCCTGCGACGCGAGACCAGGAGCGTCTGCCGGAGCGTTGGAGGAAGCGAGAACTGTGCTTTCGAGGCTGTGGCGGGATTGCAGTTGTTCCTGAATCCAAGGGGCGAGCATAAAGCCGAGAGCGAGAGCGATGGTGGCAGCTGCGGCGAGCAGAAGGAGCAGATGAGCCCGGGGAAGATGGACGCCGCCGAAGGTATTCCGGCCCGAGGAAGCATGCTTGCCGGATTTCTCCCCGGGAGCTGAGGCGAAAAGAACGCTGCCGGGCGCGGGTGCGAAATTCGCCGGTGGAGCGGGCGGGGTATTTTTTTTCTCTTTATCAACTTTATCTTTATCAACGGCAGCATTACAATCAACGGCCGCATCAACGGCGGCATCAGGTTTTTCGAAATCAACGTCAAGCGGAGAGTACTCGCGGACGGCGCGATTGAAGGCGCCAACAATGGTTTCAGTGAAGCGTTGTAGAACGGCGGTGTCGTTGTCGGAAAAAGCGTTGGGCCGCTGGGAAAAAACTTCAAGCAGGCCGACGACTCGATTTCCGGCGCGCAAAGGAGCGGCGAGCATGGAGCGGATGCCGAGGGCGCGGCAGGTCTGAATATCGACGCGCGGGTCGGTTTCGGTATCGGCGCAGCGGAGAAGCTTTCCGGTGTGCACGCATTCGCCGGAAAAGCCCGAGCCTATCTCCAGAGCAAGTCCCGTGGGCGGGGCGGTGGGACCGGCGCTGGCACGACAGATCATGGAGCCGGAGCTCTTGCCCTCGAGGGCGATGGCCACCCCGGAGGCGCGAAGCAGGGATCGGCAACGCGACGCGATCAAAGAAAGAGCCGCCTGAAGATCAGGTCCGAGCGACTCGACTTCCCTATGAATAGCCGAGGCTGCGTCGAGAATGTCGGTGTGGTTCTGGGGCGGGAGGGACATGGTGAAACCCTCGGAAAGCATGGAACCGACTTCGGCTAAATCGGCCTCCGCGTAATCCGCTGCGGAAAGCGCGTTCAAGAACAACCATTGTTTGAGATGCTTCCTAGCGGAGGCGGGGAGTTGCGGAAGGCTGAGACCGACTCTTCCGGCAGCGTTCCACACAACCCGGCCCGTGGTCCAGATGGGATCGGGGGCTTCGGCGAGGTCGAGGCACAGATCTAATATCTGATTGACCACAATGGGCAACGAACATTGGATGGCGACGCCGGCTTCGCTGATATCCAGGACCTCGTAAAGATCAAGCATCCCACTGGTGGAAGCGGGGCCTAATGTGGCATAGGCGGGGACATGGGCTTTATGACGGACGCGGGTACGACGGTTCGAGGAAACGGGTCGTGGAGCGGACAGAATTGCCGACATGAGACGAAAATAATGAACGCGCATACATATTAGCGCGAGATGGGTAAAAAGTATGCAAGAAGATTTTGAAATATTGGCGAAAGTTGGCCCAAAAGAACATCATATTTGGCAAAGCAATTGCGTGATTCAAGGTTATCGGGCTTGGCGGACGAAAGGCTTAAACCATTCGGCGGGAGGATGTGGTTTGCAGGGTAGAGTCGGCGGACTGCTGGCTGGTTTCCTCGGCGGGAGGTATTGGCCGCATCCGGGAAACAGCGACTGGCGGCCGGTTGGGGGAGGGCCGAGCGAACCTGACCTAGGCTCACTTTGGTACGAGAAGAAAGCAAATCAGAGGGTGCAGCAGAAGTGAATTCGCAGAAAGCGAAAACAGTGGAGCGTAAGTACGGTAACGCACATAGGCACTAGCGGAGTGGGCTGAGTTTGAGGGAAAGGGGAAGAAATTAGAAGGTGTCGAAGCTGGTTCTCGGGGCGCCGCAGCGCATCTCGACGGTACTTGATGAGAATTTACAAATTTTACATGGCGGGGATGCATCTATGTAGCCAGGCGCGCGAAGGGCAACCTGACCGTGACGCGTCTACTCTAATTGCGGAAATCGAAAGGCTATGGATAAACAGACAATGCCTTTGTCTTTGCAGAAAGCTGGGCTGAAGGCTGGCGGCTTGCCATTTTTGGTTTTCGTGGCTGCGGCTGCGTTCCTGATTTTGATCGGTTGTATTCCGGTATGGGCATCGTTGGGTGGAGATGCTGCGTCGGTGCAAGCGGATCAGGTGCACATGCGGGGGAGCTTGCGGACGACAACCGCCGAGAATTATTCGGTGCGGGAGATTCAGAGCGCTAACGGCACGGTGGTGCGGGAATATGTTTCCGCTGAGGGGCAAGTGTTCGGAATCGCGTGGCAAGCGCCGTTTCCACCGGACCTGCGGCAATTGCTGGGGAGCTACTTCGATCAATATAAGCAGGCGGTGAATGCTCAGAGCGCTGCGTCGCGAATGGGACGCAGGCCGCTGATGATTCAGCAGCCGGGGCTGGTGGTGCAGATGGCGGGGCATCCGCGAGCGTTCGCGGGCCGGGCTTACCTTCCGGAACAGCTGCCCACAAATGTTAAGGCCGAGGCGATTCGATGAAGGGGCTGAAATTTGTTTTGACGGGTGCGGCGGGATTGGGTTGCGTGTTTTCGTTGGGTTGTGGCGGAGGCGGGAGTAAGAGCACAACGACTACTACGACCACGACGACGCAAACCATTGTGACCTCAGGAGCGAATGTGGCGGCGATCACGGTGAACTCGGGGCCCGCGGCAAGCGTAGGTTATCCCTACGCGAACGGCGCTTTTACCACGGTGACGGTGTGCGTTCCGGGAACTTCAACCTGTCAGGCGATTGGAGGCATATTGGTGGATACGGGAAGCTCGGGATTGAGAATTCTTTCGTCGGCGCTCACTTCCGTCTCGCTTCCTCAGCAGAAGGCTTCCGACGGGGATCCGATTGTGGAATGTTTTCCATTCGTGAGCAGTTACACGTGGGGACCGGTTGAAACTGCGGACGTGGAGATAGCCAGTGAAAAGGCCAGTTCGGTACCGATTCAAATTTTGAGTGACAGCGACTATACGGCGCCCAGCGGGTGCACGCAGAACGGATCTTCAGCTTCGGCCGATACACTGGAGAGCCTTGAGGCGAATGGCATTATCGGGGTGGGCTTGTTTGCGCAGGACTGCGGCGGATACTGCGAACAGGTACAGACGGCTGCGGGTGATCCAAACCTTTATTACGATTGCTCTTCGACGACAAGCTGCACGGCTACCGGCGAGGCCCTGGCGCAGCAAGTGCAAAACCCGGTGTCATTGTTTACGACCGACAATAACGGAGTGATCATTGAATTGCCCGCAGTCTCGGGAGGAGAGCCCAGCATAAGCGGGTCTTTGGTATTCGGGATTGGAACGGAATCGAACAATAGTCTGAGTGGTGCGACGGTTTATACCGCGGATGACGACGGCAACTTTACCACTACGTATGGAGGCACGGCCTACTCTTCGAGCTTCGTCGACAGCGGGTCGAACGGATTTTACTTTCTCGATGACACCGTTACCGGCGTGCCTCCGACATGCAGCGATAACCCATCCTTTTACTGTCCTAGCAGCACGACTACCATCACCGCGACTAATGAGGGAATCAACCAAGCAACTGGAAGCGTGAGTTTTCAAGTTGCGAATGCGGACACATTGTTTTCCAATTCCGCCGATTTTGTTTACGGCGACCTGGGCGGGATTTTCAATTCGCCGCTGGGCTTTGATTTTGGGCTGCCATTCTTCTATGGGCGGAATGTGTTCACGGGGCTGCAGAGCACCACCTATACCGACGGGTATTGGGCGTATTAGCGGGCTCAAAGGCTAGTTTATTCGGGGAATGGTGCAATTTGCCGTCGTTGGAAGGGCAAGGAGTCGAGCTTTGCTCGACGGACAGCCGAGGGCGGCTGTCCCCACATTCTCTCGACGACGTCTTATTTCGCGGCGAGCCGGGATTGATGCAGGCTGGAGATGCGGGAGATGGCGGCGACCATCATGCTGGATAGGAGCTGCATGGTGGCGACGTCTTTTTCGTCGAAGGCGCTGGGTGAGGACGAGAGCACTTCGAAGACACCGAGAGTGCGGCGATAGTGACGCAGAGGCGATACGAGAATGGAGCGAACGCCCAAACGGCGGCAACTGGCAAGGTCGACGCGGGGGTTGCGTTCGGCATCATGGCAAAGCATGACTTCTCCGCTGCGGACGGCTTCGGCGGAGATGCCGACGTCGGTTTGCAAACGAACGCCAAGGTCGGGAGCGGTGCGGCCGGCGCGGGCGCGGCAGACGATTTCTTCTCCGGCACGGAGCGCGATGGCGGCGCCGGTAGCTCCGGTGAGATGCTGGGCGCGTTCGGTGATGGCGCTGATGGCAGGCTCAAGGTCGAGTTCGGCGGCGTGAATTTCCACTTCTTCGCCGGGATGCACGGCACGGAATCCAGAGATGGGATGGGCGGCATTGGCAACGCGCAGTTGACTGCGAAGAGCGACCGACGGAATGCGATTTTGATGATCGGCGTACTTTGCGGCGTCCTGCGAAATGGGGTCAGGAACGGTGCGCAGCAGATCGCGGACGAGACTGTCGAGTTCGGAATCGGTGATGAGATGAGCGCTGCGCTGACTTCCCAGGGAACCTCCCATTACTCGAGAAAGGCTCAAGAGAGTTGTGTTGCCGCAGGCCAGGCAATAAGGGCGGCTGTTGCTGCTGATCAGTTCACATTGAATACAAAATGTGGCGGACCGAAGAGATATGAAATTTACGTCTTTGAAGGTCTCGCCGTAAACGGTTTTGCTGGCCATTCCAAACATGAATGCGTCCCTCTGAATTTCTCGAAAGTGTTGCGAAAGCTAAGGTAACAGGGATGGGCTGACAGGGAGTTAGCCGAAGTGGTTCGTGGTCTGTGGAAAAAGCGTCCTTTTTGAGTGGCGTTAGACCTTCGCTATGTGTGAGTTAGACGGGCCGAACAAAAGGCTGCGAGGCGAGAACGTTAGAGGAGAATCGTGTGCAAGAATTTGCAAGCCATACAGGGTTTTACCGGGCGATCTAGGGCCTTATTTCTTGGCACGGGGGATTGATTCAGGAGTTGGTGTGGGTTAAACTGTGTGGAGTTCGAAGCGGTGAACGCTTTGACTTTGGGGGAAACCATGCAGTGGACAGCACCAGCTTTTGAAGAAGTTTGCTTGAATTGCGAAATTAATTCTTACGCCAGCGCAAAGCTTTAATCGTTCAGACCCTCCCTTAAATCTTCTTTATCTTCGCGCCGCCTATCGCAACCGGGTAGGTGTGCGCCCTGCCTGCTTTTTTCCGAAACTACTTTCATGCGCGCGGGAGATTCCTCTGGCAGTTCAGGCGCAATCTGCAAAAACCTTTAACCGCTGAGGTTACACGAAGGCAAGCCGTTCGAAGTCTGTCTTGGTAAAAGTCTATCCGGCTTGCGCGGCGGCGAAGCCGTGCTGATCGGGGTGCGGGATTACTTCCACATTGCTTTGCAGAGTGCGATCGAGCGCGTCGGCCAAAGAGAGTGAAAGATCCGAGCTGAGCAGATTGATATCGAGTTGAAGATCGCGTTGCGCATACAGGCGATGGACCAGCAGCGCTCCGCGATGACGGTTGATGGAACTTACCAGATCGAGCGACAAAGTCCAGGCGGCCGAACCCTCCAGCGATTGCCTTCCAGAGTTCTTCCACCAATGAAGTGAGACTTCCGAGCGACGATTTGGAGAGGAAAAATCCAGATTATCGGCGGGGTGGAACTCGCCGGGAAAAAGGTTGAATCTGAGATCAAAAGCATCGAAATCATTGGAGCCGAAAGCGGCTTCGAGGATGCGGCGGATCTGG
Organism: uncultured Acidobacteriaceae bacterium; assembly: GCA_963833875.1. Classification (GTDB taxonomy): domain Bacteria; phylum Acidobacteriota; class Terriglobia; order Terriglobales; family Acidobacteriaceae; genus Sulfotelmatobacter. Next base: position 1,450,946 of record CAWHZM010000004.1, on the reverse strand, counting down.
TCGTAGTCACGGGCGACGTTAAGTTCCTGAGCGGCGCGGCGTATGGCGAGATTATTGATGACGATCTGGCGTTGCTCGAAAGTGCGTTGGGCAACGCGGGCAAGTTCGCCAAGCTCCAGGTAGCCGAGGCGCTGTACTCCGATCCAGATACCGGTGCCCAACACGGCAAGAACCAATCCCAGAGAGCTTCCGGTCGGCCAAAGCAGAAATAAACTAAGCAGTGCGAAGACGGCGGAGACGCCGTAAAGAACGATGACAACTTGGCGATGCGAGAGGCCGTGCTGCAGGAGTTTGTGGTGGATGTGCTCGCGGTCGGCCGTGAATACCGGGCGTCCACTAATGAGGCGGCGGAGAATAGACAGAGAGGTTTCGAGAATCGGCAAGCCGAAGGAAACCACAGGGATGGCGACGGCTACGATGGTCGGCGCCTTTTGCGCTCCGGCCAAAGCCAGAGCGCTGAGCAGAAATCCGATGAACAGGCTGCCGGAATCTCCGAGAAAAATAGTTGCAGGATTAAAGTTATAGCGCAGGAAACCGAGGATCGCCCCGGCCAGAGCGATGGTCATCACGGTCACCAGAGAGTATCCACTCAAAAGCGCGACCACGAATGCCACCAGAGTGGAGAATAGGGCCGAACCCGCCGCCAAACCGTCGAGACCGTCAATGAGATTGAATGCGTTGGTGATGGCCACCACCCAGAGAATGGTGAGCGGCAATCCGAGGAACCAGGGTAGCTGATGCTGGCCGAAGAGTACGGGGATATTGACGATTCGCAGGCCACCGAGAAACAACATGGTGGCGGCGACTGCCTGAACCGCGAATTTGATATAAGGGCCAACCGAGCGAAGATCGTCGTACACACCCAGAATGAAAATGATGGAAGCGGGCACCAGAATCGTGGCAAGAGTTCTGGACGAGAACGAGGGCTGTAGCCGGGGGATGAAGGAACAGACGGCGACGGCAGCGACGATGCTTAAGGAAAACGAAGTGAAGATCGCGACTCCACCGAGACGCGGCAGCGGAGACAGATGCAAATGCCTTTCGGTGGTTGGAAGGGCAACCCAGCCGCGCGCGGAGGCCAGGTCGCGGACGTAACGAGTGAGTACGAGCGAAAATAGAAGGGATAGAAAGAAAACCCCGAAGAACAGTACCGTCAACCGTTTCCCCCTTGGCGGCCGTTACGAGCGTCAGCGCACAGTTTGCCGGGCTGTGGAAAAGTATGGGGCAGGATAGGAAGGCTTGGTAGTGCGTTTGCGGGTACCCCGGAGCGGGCTGTGTGGCAAGCGTCTTCGATGGGAGAGTGCATTGGGATGTTCCTGCCGAGAATCACCGCCGGGATGATCGACAGCGCGTGCTAGACTTTGCAGCGAGATTGTTCCAACAGAGGGACTTGATGGGGTTTGGCAGATTTAGTGTTGGCCGCGGTGCGGGATTGGCCGGAATTGTCATGGTTTTGCTTTCCGGTTGTTTGAACGGGTGGGCGCAGCAGACCGCGGCGTCGCCTGCGGGAAATTCCATCCCGGCGCTGCCACCAGCGGTACCGATCGCGCAAGCTGCCGCGCATAGTGAAGCTGGGGCCAAAAGCCTCGATGCCAACAAGAACGAGCTGGCATCGCTGCTGCATTTAGGTCCGGGGGATTTGGTTGAGATCAGCGTTTACAACGTGCCGGAGCTCTCCACCAAAGCACGGGTGGGAAATTCTGGAGATGTCTACCTACCTTTGATCGACTATGTGCATGTGGGCGGCCTCACGATTGATGAAGCGCAAACCCTGATTCAAAAAAAGCTGGAAGATGACGGATTTGTTCGCGGTGCGCACGTCACGGTTCTGCTGGACGAATCGGCCTCGCAGGGGGTCACGATTCTCGGAGAAGTGAACAGGCCGGGGATTTATCCGGCAATCGGAGAGCGCAAGTTGTATGATTTTATCTCGGCGGCGGGAGGATTTTCGACAACGGCGGGAAGAAAAGTCAGCATCGTGCGGGAGAGCAGCGGGGACGGAATCATCACGCTGAATTTGCCGAGGAACCTGGCCGACGATTTGAAAGACGATATTGAGATTCTTCCAGGGGACACGATTTCGGTGCCGCGCGCGCCGGTGATTTATGTGGTGGGCGATGTGGGACACCCCTCAGGGTTGCTGGTGGATAACGGCAGCCTGACGGTGCTGCAGGCGCTGGCGCTGGCGGGCGGAGCGAATCACACGGCGAAGATGAGCGGGGTGAGGATTATCCGAAAAGGCGCAAACGGGATGACCGAGACGCGAGTTCCGTTGAAGAAAATTCTGGAGGCGAAGGCTCCGGACTTAACCCTGCAGGCAGATGACATTTTATTCGTACCGTTGAGCGGAGTGCGGGAGGCGACGTCACAAGGCCTGAACGCGGCGATATCCGCGGCTACGGGACTGGCGGTTGTGGCGGCACATCCCTGATTCACTAGCCTTAATTCCAGGCGAAGCAATGAGGAGAGTTAAGCGGCAACCCCTGCCGCTTTCGGCTTCGGCAACTTCAATAATTGTTCCAGCACTGTGATGTATTTCTCGGCGGTCTGAGCGCGGGAATATTTCCGCAGGATGTAATCCCTGCCGTTGAGGCCGAGTTGACGGGCGGCCTCGCGATGGGCGGACAGATATCGGATTGCGCCGGTCAGAGCGTCGGGGTTTTGCGGTTCAATCACAACACCGGCGCCAGCCTCTTCGAGGATTGCGCGAGCTTGTCCGTCTACGCCGAGAATTACCGGGCGGGCGCAGGACATGAATTCGAGCATCTTGGTGGGAATGACGGTTTTGAAGACATCCGTTTTCTTGAGGAGGACCAGACAGGCATCGGAAGCAGCAATGTAGGAGGGGATTTTCTCACGGGGCTGCTGAGGGATGAATTGCAGATTGCTTAGGCCATGCTGTTGCGCCATGGCCGTGATTCGTTCTCTTTCTGCGCCCTCGCCTACGATGAGAAAAGCAATCTCGGGGTTCGTGCCTCTCAGTTTGGCGGCGGAAGCCAGCATGGTTTCAAGTCCGTGCGCCATGCCGATGGTGCCGATATAAGCGACGACGAATTTTCCTTGTAACTGCAGTTCAGCGCGCAATTCAGGGGCTGATTGAGGAGCGAAGAAACGAGTCTCGACTCCATTTTCAACCACCGAGATTTTTTCGTGCGGCACACTCCAATTTTCCACGAGATGATCGCGGAAGGCGGGGGTGACTACGACGATGTGATCGCTGCGTCGGTAGAGGAAACCAGCGATCCTGGCGAGCACTCGGTGCAGCATGGATTTTTCGTTCCCCATTCCGACGGCGGTCAGCGACTCCGGCCAAAGATCGCGCACTTCGAAGACGAAGGGCACGCGTTTGCGGCGAGCCAGCCAGAAGCCGGAGAGGCCGACCAGCAATTGGGGAGAAGTGGCGATAACGACATCTGGCCGGGATAGCGAGAGGCCGGTCACACCGGCGGAAAGACAGAATGAACTGTAGTTCAATATCCGCTCGTAGGCTTTTCGATTTGGAAATGGAAGGAGCCAGGTACGAACCAGGTTGACGCGATCAACTTGCTCGCGGGCAATGAGGCGCTTGAGGCGAGAACGATACTCGGGTGGCACTACTCCGGTGGGATGGTTGGGAAATCCGGTCAAAACGGTTACGTCGTGTCCGGCATTTGCCCAGTGTTTCGATAGTTCCGCGGCGCGAGCAGCCGGTGCACCCATTTCCGGGGGAAAATATTGCGAGATGTAGAGGATTTTCATGAGGCGCGCGCAGCAAATCCACTTTCTTGCAGCACTGACATTCAGGAGGCCTGATCGAATCCTTCAGAGCCAGGCGTTGATGGTGCGAGAAGTTGCCCCAGCGTGACCGGCTGACCGAGGCAACGGGACTGCTCCAGGGCAAAGGTTGCCATCATCGTGTTGACAACTTCCGGCAAGGGTGTAGGCGAGTTCCCGCCCGTCCGGATCGCCTTGGCGAATGCCTTCCATTCTGCGCGATGACCCTTATCCTGGCGCAAGAGTGATTTAAACACTTGTTTGCGCCCGTGGTGCACCAGTTCCAGGCGACGGAAATCCTCGAGAACGGCTATCCGGCCTCCACCGAAAACTTCGACCCGTTCTTTTGAATAAGATTTGTCGCCGTTGGCGAGGTAGGTGATGGTGCCTTGCGAGCCATCGGCGAATTGCAATGAGCTTACGACGTTGTCGTTGCTGTAGCGTCCGGGATTCGGCAGGCTGCGGGTTCCGACTTCAACGGGGCGCGAACCGGTTAGAAAACATAGAAAATCCACGAAGTGGCAAACCTCGCCCAGGATGCGGCCTCCGCCCTGGAAGGGATCGTTCAACCAATGGTCGGCGGGCAGCCATCCCGCATTTACCCGATAGTGCGCGGCCAGCGGCTCGCCAGCCGGTTGCAAGAAACTTTTCATGCGGAGCGCGAGCGGGGAAAAGCGGCGATTGAAGCCGACCATCAACAGCGGCGGCTCCGAAAGCGAATCGTAAGTCGATACGATTTCGTCGAGTTCCGTCTGGTTCAGACAGAGAGGCTTCTCACAAAATACATGCTTACCGGCTTGCAGGGCGCACATCACCTGCGCAGCATGAAGATGGTGGCGGGTGGCAACAACAACTGTACTGACGGACGGGTCGTCAAAAATTTCCTGCTCGTCGGTGGTGCAGGATTCGAAGCCGAATTTTTGGGCGGCGTGGCGGGCATGAGAACCGCTGGCGCAGGCCACGGAAGCGAACTCGACGGCAGGCAATCGCCTGAGCACAGGAAGCATGGTGCTGGTGGCGAAGCTACCGGCTCCGAGTAAGCCGATGCGGATGGAGTTGTGTGAGTCGGCGCGTCGAATGGGGGAAATGATCTCAAGGAACGAAGCAGCGTCGGCATTCTCCGGGTAAGAGATCAAGACGCCGAGACAGTTTTCGTCAGTTCGCCCGGTGATCAACTCATAGGCGGCTTGGGCACGAGCGACGGGAAAACGATGCGTGATCAATGCGCCGAGATTTAGTTTGCGATCGGCGAGCAGATGGAGAAAGGCTTCCATGTTGCGGGTTTCCGTCCAGCGCACGTAGCCGATGGGATAATCGATTCCCTTTTGTTCATAGGCGGCGTCGTAGCGACCGGGACCATAGGAACGGGAAACGCGGAAATCGAGTTCCTTGTCGTAGAAAGTTCTTCGCGGAATATCCATGCCGACGGTTCCAACAGCGACAACGATGGCACGGTTGCGCGCCACGGCTCCGGCGAGATTCAAGGGATCGTTGCCGGCTGACTGCGCGGTGATCAAGACGGCATCGGCGCCGTGTCCGGCGGAGTGTTGCAGGCATAAATCCTGAAAGTGAGAAGGCGAAGTGGCAACGGCATCGGCTCCCAGGCGCGACGCGAGATCGACGCGTTCGGCGGAGATATCCATTCCGAGCACGCGACAGCCAGCGGCTTTCAGGATTTGGACGGTGAGTTGACCGAGGAGACCTAATCCAATGACGGCCACTACGTCGCCCAGTTTAATTTCGGCGTTGCGAATTCCATGAAGGGTAACCGCCCCAAGAGTGGTGAAGGATGCTTCCTCGAAGCTGACTTTTTGCGAAGGGATTCGCGCGAGCAACAGGCGTGGGATGCAGGCGAACTCGGCGTGAACGGCATGACCGGCTCCGGCGCAGGCTACGCGGTCACCGGGATTAATGTCGACAACACCTTCGCCTACGGCAATCACGGTTCCGGCGCTGCTATAGCCAAGAGCGCTGGGTTGTTCGAGGCGCGAGCGAACGGAAGAAATTGTGGCCAGGACTCCGTCACGGCTAACTTTGTTCAATACTTCGCGCACTAAATCGGGACGCATTCGGGCTTTTTGCAAAAGATTTTTGCCGGCGAATTCGGAAGACGCTCTTTCCGTCCCCGCAGAAACCAGCGAGACTGCGGTCCGTACGAGCACGCAACCCGCGAGCAGTTTTGGAGCGGGAACCTCGACGACGGTGATCTCGGCGGTACGGGCATCCTGGAGAATTTGCTTCATGGGAGGCTCGAGAGCGCAGAGAGCTCAAAATTCTTCGACGCGTCTTTACTGCCTGCCGCAAGGCTCACCCGGTAGATCTCAGCTTCGTTGTTGGCGGGTTGCTGCCGATCTGGAGAGCCCTCTTCATCACGGAGGATGACGATATCGCTTCCGATGGATCGCACTTTTGCCTGCTGGTTGGGCAGCACCACGGTTACAAAGCGTACCGGCAGTGGCGATTGAGTTCGGGTGACAATTGAAATCGCCGGGCGAAGATCTCCGTAGGTAGCGGCCTCCCAGCCAAGCATCGATACTGAATCAGGCTGGGAATTTTTCGCCGATGCAGACCATACGGTCTTCCCTGCCCGCACAACCCCTGAGGTATTCTGCGAGCTGGAAAAAAGATTCCATGCGATCGAGAAGCGATCCGATTTGAGAGTTAGTTCAAAAGGTGCGTCTGAAATCTCGAACGGGAAATCCGCGGTCAGCCAGTGCAAGGACAAGGTGTGTTCTCCGGTACCTTCAAGATCGTCCACGATGACCCAGCCGCAGCCGGCCAGCCACAGTACCGAGCGCCGATGAGTGACACCTAAACGGCGGTAGCCATGGTGCTCACCCTCAAATCGAACGGCGATGCCATGGGCGTTCGAAGCGGTTAGTTGGCCCGATGCTTGCGCCCAGTCGACCCAAAGAAAGCGGCCCGCGCGGCGCATCTGGTCTTCGTTATCGACAGTAACAGTATTATGAATCGCCGTGCGCGCGAATCCGTTGTTCCACGGTGCGGGACCGTTATATAGATAGGTTCCGGCGTCGCGGGCAAGATTCATACCTCTCCACCACAAATCGACGTGCAGTTGATCGGCTTGAAAAGGGCGCCGAAAGTATCGACCGGCGCGGATCATCGCCCAGGAAGTTACGTCGCCTAAGCGAAAATATCCAGTTTCGACAGAAGGAATGCTGGTCGGCGGCTCGGTCGCCGGAGTGTTTGCGGGCTTAACGCCGAACCATAGCGGGGCTTCATCCCAGGGGCCGCGTGGCAAGGGCGGACGATCGAGAACAGCAGCCCCCAACTGCAATAGCGGACGAAAGTCGCGATAGGCGGCCGCCGTCAGAGGGAGAATCAGGCTGCCGTCGTCAGATCCGTAGTTGGGGACGAGGCCGCTCTCTTTGTCCACCCATTGGCGCAGGAAATCGAATGCAGATTGCGTGCGGGTGCGGATGCTCGGGTGCAGAGGCGCCTGGTGAATTTCCGAAAGGCGCAGGGTCCACAGAAGAAGGTGGAGAATCATGCGCTGATAATTGAAAGAGTGTTGCTGCGAGACGCCATCGGGAGTGATCTGATCGAGAACGGCTTCGCGCAGCAATTCCGCGCCTTTTCTCTGCCAACTTTTTGCTTTGGGTATTTCTGGACAGAGAGTACCGGCGATCCAAAGACCGACGGCCTCAGTGATGAGATGGTTGCTACGCTGTGAGCGCGCGTAGGCGAGGCTCTGGGTGGTACGCCAGGCGTGAGCGGCGATCATGGAGACCAGCATCGAGACTCGCTGGCCGGTGGTGGAAGGCGAGCGGATGAAGCCATGCAGCGCGAACGTCCATGCGAGAATGCGCAGCGAGCACTCCTGGCCGCAGATCCACAAGGGACCTTGCATCGGTGGACTGTGAAGCATCCAGTCTTCCATCGCGGTCCAGAATGCCTGGGGGAACTTTTCATCACCGCTCAAGGCATAAGCACGCACGAGTGGGTAGACGAATAGAAATCTCGAAGGCTCGAGAATGAATTTAAGATCGCCGTAGGAAGATGAAGCGAAGCGCATGCGAGTCCACGACTCGCGGGGGGAAACACTCTGGCCTGTGACCGGATTCTGAAACCATCGCGGAGGGAAGCCGCAGTCGCGGGAGAGGGATCCGAAAAACGGGAGGTGACCCGCCAGGATGCGCTCGGCTTGCGTGATTGGAGACTCTCCGGCGGTTCCGATGATTTCGCGGAGCTGCGCTCCCAACACCCTTACGTCTGCGAAGAAAAATGGAATTGTGCCGTCGAGGCGGGCGCGGCGCATTTCTTCGGGGTCGAGTTCCGGCGCAATGCGCTTCAGATTCCAGGCATCCCAGCCTTGCACCGATCGCATTTTTCTCGACATCAAGCCGCTGCCGCGCTGGACTTCGTATTGCAGACGGAGCATGGAATCGCGAACTCCAAATGCTTTCCCGGCCTGCAGCAGGGCGTTGATCTTAACCATTGGTTATCCCAGCCGCTGTGCGATGGTGGACGAGGGATTCGGCAGCCTTTGTCCGGAGCCAATCGTGCATGACAAAGAATTGGCGATCTTGATTTTCGTCTTTGGTGAAATCTGACTGGGGCTGCGCCGAGACCTGGCCGCGATCGAGGCCGGCGACAACCTCGGCAACTTTTGTAACGCCGAATGCGATGAGGCGATGGCGCAAGTCGCTCAATGAGTTGCATTCACTGGCTTGAAGGAATTCGTATTTCTTCAGGATTGGTCCAGTGTCGATGCCAGCGTCCATGAAGTGAATCGTAATGCCGACTGGAACGTTTTCGAGCAGCGACCATTCGGGGCTGCTCATGCCGCGTATTTGCGGCAGCAACGCGAGGTGAACATTCAGCACGCCAAGACGCGGGATATCGAGCAGCGGGCGCCGCAGTATGTTGCCGCCGGTGAAAATGATCAAGTCCGGAGACCATTTGGTTAGGCGCGACAGGGCTTGGCTGGAATTCATCTCTTGGCAAAGAGCGAGAGGAAAGGAATAATGTGCGGCCACTTCTTTTAGGCTGCGCAAGAACGAGCCCCCGTGTTGGAGCATGGGTTCGAGATAAGGATTTTGCGCAGAGGACTGATGGCGGTTAAGGGGGATTAATTTTTCAAAGGCATAGCGCGCTGCCCCGCCAAGGCCCCACTGGCCTATTTTGCGAGCAAGGGTCCTGGGGTGCAGGGTAGAGATGGTGAGCGCGCCGACGGGGACGCATCCCGACTCGGCCAGATGCGCGGACATGGCGCAAGCAGTCTCGCTATAAACGTTCGGAGCGAGAATTACGATGCGCATTGCAAGACCTCTTGCGCCGATATTGCGAATGACTGTTTGAGGCGTGATTCGAGCAAGAGCGCGTCGGCGAAAAATTTGCAGCCCCAACTGAGATAGCGGAATGGCTGGTAGCGGCCCCAGATGGGGCAAGATCCGGCGACTCCGCCGCGGATTCCGCCACGTCCGCGCAGAGGAATCAATTGCTTCAGCATTTCGTTGATCTTGAGAGCGGCATTGAGATAGCGCAGGTCCCGAGTGATTTCAAACAAGCGCAACCATACGCAGGACATTTGTGCATTGCCGGTAAGACAAGTGAAGTTTCCAGCGGGTTTGAAATCCTCGTTGTAAGCCCCAGCCAGTAATTTATTGGTCTCGAACCTGCGCAGCAGTTGCCAGCCGGAGTTCGCGACCATGTCGATGGCGTCGCTGCGACGGCGGAGAATGGCGCATTCCAGGGATCCCTGAAGAACGTAAGCGATGAAGTGAAGATACGTGGGATGGCCTTGAAGGTTGATTCCATCCACCCAGCCATTGGGGCGGAAGTGGGAAAGAACCCAGTCCAGATTTGTTTCCGCAGCGAGAGCGTATTCGGTTTCGTCAGTGTGTGTGGACAATTCTGCCAATGACCACGAAACCATGCTGTAGTAAGTGTGAACGGAGTTCTGGTAGGTTCCGGGACCCGACCACGAGCCATCTGGCTGCTGCATACGAATTAGCCAATCGCCGGCGGCTTGGGCCGATTTGATAGTTTCTGAACGGTCCGTATCGATATAGGAACGAACCAATCCCTGGAGGATTTGGCCGGTGTTGAAGATCGAGGGTGCCGCTTGGGGGCCATGAATTCCAGCCGGAAATGAACCGTCTGACATCTGCAAGGAAAGCAGCCAATCGGTCGCACGGTCTGCGATCGGGAGAAAACTGCGATCTTCTGAGCAACGCGCGAAGTCGTACAAGGTCGGAATGATGTAACCGGTGACTTCCGGGTAGGACGGCGCGTATCCGGTGAGCAGGCTGTAATAGGCCGCAATGCCGCCATTGGGCCGCTGGGCGTCGGCGATCCAGTTCATTACGCTTTTCAGTGCTTCCTGGCTTGAATATTTCGTCCTGGTGTAGGAATAGAGATGCCGATGTTCGAGGGTGATTCGGAACTTGTCAGATACAAGTTTCTTTAGCAATGGAACAGTTCGCTGAGGTGCGCGAGCAAGGCCTGCGGCTTCCGTCATTGCTCTGGTGATCTTTGGGTTCAAGCGCTCGCCGCCTCAGGTTTTTTAGTGAACTCTTGCGTTCCCTGCTGTGCTCCGCCGTCGAGGAAAACTCGCATCCAGGTTTCCAGCGTGAGAAACTGCCAAATCTGCATCGACCAATCTTCCCGGCCACTTCGGTGCTCGGTCACGAACCGCCTTACGGCCTGCGGTTGGAACAAGCCGCGATTTTGAATATTGGTCTCGGAGAGAAGATCATCGACCATCTCGCGTAGATCATTGGCAAGCCAGTAATCGACCGGAGCCGCAAAGCCGGCTTTCGGCTGCCGCAACACCTCGGCGGGCAAAACATCTTTCATGGCGCGGCGGAAGATGTGTTTCGTGGTGGGCCGTAAGGATCCTTTGAGCTTCATGTTTGGCGGAACGTTCCAGGCCACGAACTCTGCAAGCTCGCGATCGAGAAACGGGATCCGGACTTCCACGGAGGACGCCATGCTCATCTTGTCGTTGTAATTCAGATTAAGACTTACCATAAAAATCTTGGCGTCGAGGTACAGCATCTGGTTCAGGAAATCGGCATCCCTTACCGAGTTGAAGTGGGAGGTGTGGCAAACGGCCGGATCGGAATCGCCGATCTCCTCTTCAAGCTCCGGAGTGTAGAGACTGATCTTTTGCGAGTGGTTGAGATAGGTGCAGTTCTGGATAAAGCTTTCCTGCGCACTGAGTGAAGCGCTGCGGGCCATCTTCTTGGCGAGGCGAATCGTACCTTTCAGCGATGTACCGCGCAGGTTCGGCGCGGCTGACAGAGCAGATTCAATGCCGGTTCGTAGTGGGCCGGGCAACCGGCGGTAGAATTGCGCCGGGCGATGTGCGGCGTGTTTCCGATAACCGGCAAATAATTCATCCCCACCGACTCCCGACAGTAATACAGTCGATTGTTTTCGCGCTTCCCGGCAGACGAGATAGGCTGCGATGATGGCGGGATCAGCGGTGGGTTCATCCATGTGCCAGGCGAGCGTGGGCAATAATTCGGCCACATCAGGCTCGACCACGATCTGCTGATTCTCGCAGCCCAATTGGCGTGCGAGACGTGACGCGACATCTGGATCGTCAAGGGTGGTTTCGCCGCGGCGGTATTTCTTTGGGTAGGTGATCGTATAGGTGTGGAATTGTTGTTTGGCGGCGCGGGACATCATGGCCACGATGGCGGAGGAATCCAAGCCTGCACTGAGAAAGGCTCCAACGGGAACGTCGCTGATCATTTGCGACTCGACGGATTGCTGGAAGCGGTCGTGAATCTCAGCGGCGAGATCGGCTTCGGAGCGGGGATATTCCGCGGCGGCGGGCGGGAAGGTTAGATCCCAGTATTGCCGAATCGTCAGCTCTCCGTTGCGAAAGATGGCGCAGTGCCCGGCGGGAAGTTTGTAGATGCCGCGGAACATGGTCTTGGGATCGGGTACCCACAAAAATGTGAGGTACTGATGCAGGGACTGGATATCCATCTCCGCTGGGATCGATGGGAGTTGAAGCAGAGCTTTCACTTCCGAGGCAAAGGCTAGCTTCCGGCCCTGCTGAGCGTAGTAGAGGGGTTTGATTCCAAAGTGATCGCGGGCCAAAAACAATGTGGGCGAGCCGGAGCGGAGGTCGCAGATTGCGAAGGCGAACATGCCCTTGAGGCGGTTTACGCAACCGGGGCCTTCTTGCTCATAAAGGTGGATGATCACTTCCGTATCGGTATGTGAAGCGAAGCGGTGACCTTTACTTTGCAGTTCGCGGCGAAGCTCGGCGAAGTTGTAGATTTCTCCGTTGTAGGTAATCCAGATGGTGCCATCTTCATTGCACATCGGCATGTGGCCATCGGGCGAGAGATCGAGAATGGCGAGGCGGCGGCTACCGAGGCCGATATAGGAGCCATCGGGAAATCGGCGTTCCCAGAGACCGTGGTCATCCGGGCCGCGGTGCGATTGCACGCGGGTCATGCGGCCGAGAACATTTTTATCTCCGCAGTTTGCCAGCCCAGCGATGCCACACATCTTGACCTATCTTTCTTAGTCTTAGTCTTAGTCTTTAGTCTTGGTCTTTAGTCTCGGCCTTGGTCTTGCGCCTCAACTCTTCTGCGAAGTTCGTAGATTTTGCGATCAATTTGAAAGATGCAGCTGGCACCAGGACTGCAGCACATATAAGGACCAGGGACGAGTCCAGGAGGTGCGGCCATCCAGAAAGTCTCTAAATACTCGGCGCGCAGAGCGGTCGTCGATCAAAGCGCCCAAGGGACCTGAACCGATTGCGTCCAGGGAATCTTGTATGACGGGGGACAAGTCCTGGCGCAGCCACTGCTCGAACGGTAAAGTAAAACCTTTCTTGGCGCGATGAACGATGCTGTCGGGCAAAGCACCACGGAGCGCGCGAACCAGCAGCGGCTTGGGCATGGTCGAGTCCATTTTCCATGAACCCGGTAGAGCGAGAACGCGCCGCGCGAGTTGATGGTCGATCAATGGAACCCGCACTTCCAATCCGTGGGCCATGCTCATGGAATCGGAATCTCGCAAAAGAGTGTTGAGCATATAGGAGCGGGACTCGAGGTAGGAGACGCGGTTAATCGCGTCCAGGTTTTGGGCACGGTCAAGGCAGTCGGTGGACGGGTTCTCCACACGCGCGGATGAGCCGTGCATTTTCATTTCCCTTCCTACGAGTAGACCGGCTTGTTGCTCTGGAGTGAAAAGCATGCGAGAGAGGAAATAAGGATGAATCGCACTCTCGGAATCATCCGCAAGAGCGGTCAACTTGCGGCTCTGGTCGCTGGAGGGAACGGCCGCAGCAAACAGGCTGGCGAGGGGCTTGCGAGCCACGCCGGGAACATGCTGCCAAAATCCTGAGAGCCGCTCCATGCTCGGCACGGTTCGGAAAGTGGAGTAACCGGCAAATATTTCATCACCACCCAGACCGGAAAGGGCTACTTTCACACCTGCGGCTCTGGTGTGTTGGGAGACGAAGTAGGTATTGATGCCGTCGATAGTGGGCGAATCCATGGCGCGAATGGCGGGGCCAATGGCAGAGAAAAGATCGGATTGAGAAACGGTTATCTCGTGATGGTCAGTATGGAAATGACGCGCGACTATACGCGAGTACTCTGCTTCGGAGTAATCCCCCTCCCGAAACACAATCGAAAACGTATTGGGCTGCACGCCGTTGCGGTGAAGGATGGCGACTAGCGCGCTGGAGTCGATGCCGCCGGATAAAAAGACGCCAAGCGGAACATCGCTCACGAGTTGCATTTGAACAACTTCATCGAGCATCCCGGAGATATCGTTTTCGGCTGTCTGCCGTTGCGCCGGAGCAAATTCGCATTCGGAGCCGATCAAATCGAAATATTCTTCCTCCACAGCTTTGCCGGCTTGCCATGTGAGGAGGTGGCCGGCACGGAGTGCGCTTACATTTTCGATCAAGGTATTTGGATCGCAGACCGATCCGAAGGTCAGATAATTTAATAATCCAGCGGAATCGATTCGCCGTGGAACGAGACCGGTGCCCAACAGAGTGCGAATTTCGGAAGAGAAAATGAAATAGCGATCCGAGCGATAGTAGTAGAGGGGCTTGATGCCCATGGGGTCGCGGGCAACAAAGAGGCAGTGCTGCCGGGCGTCCCAGATGGCGAAAGCGAACATGCCGCGAAATTCTTGCAAACAGTCTTCGCCCCAGTGGGCATAGGCTTTCAGGATCACTTCCGTGTCAGACATACTGCTGAACTGGAATCCAGCTCGTTCCAGCCTTGAGCGGATTTCGCGGAAGTTGTAAATCTCACCGTTGTGGACGATCCAATTCCCTGTTGTTGGATCGTGCATTGGCTGGTGGCCTGCGGAAGAAAGATCGAGAATTGCGAGGCGGCGGCTACCCATTCCGATCTCGATCGCGGTGTCCAGAGAGTCGCGCAGCAGCACGGTGCCGCTATCGTCGGGCCCGCGATGGGCAAGCGAATTCGTGGCGCGTTGCAATAATTCTGGCGGAACGCTCGCGTTGAACCCGATGATGCCCACGATTCCGCACATTCGAAGCGCAGCTCCCTCTCGAACTGGCTTCATCTTACGTGAAGTGGCTGTGAGTCCAGCGGTTCGGAGGTTTCCCATCTTTGTTCATGTTCACCTTCGGGCTGGTCTTCAGGTTGGGTCCTCGCTAAATAGGCGCGGATTTTCCGAGAGATGCCGCGCCAACTGGAGCAATTGGTCGACGTGCTTATCCCAACTAAAATCCTCGGAACGACGTAGTCCCATCTCCCGCATTTCCTGCCGACGCCCGTCTGAGCTGGATACTTGCATAATTCGATGGGCGAGGTCTTCGGGAGAAAAGCATGGGAAGTAGAGCGCCGCATCGCCGCAGATTTCGCGGTGCACAGCCAGATCGGAAGCAATTACGGGCAGACCACTCGCCATGGCTTCAACCAGGGGATGGGCGAAGGTTTCGGCATAAGCGGGCGTGGCGTAAACATCGCAGTCGCGATAGAGGTTGTGAAGGGCCGTGTAGGGCACGACGCCAAGTTCGATAACTTCATCGCGAACGCCGAGTTCAGCGACCAAAGATGCAGCCCGGTCGGCCCGGTAGCTTCCGGGGTTTTCGGCGAAAGCAAGTTTACAAGTGAGGATCAGCCGGATGGGGCGGGGATAAAGCTCTTTTCTTATGATTGCGATGGCTCGAAGAAGGGTTTCGAAATTGCGGTAGTAGTTGTAGTGGCTCACAAATAATATGCGGAAGGCGCCTGCGGTGGCGTTGAAATGTTTCTCTGCGTGATTGGGCAGCGCTTGGTTGCGCCGAAAAAAAGCTTGCGGATTGAATCCGTGATAGATGCAGGTGACGGGCTTCCCGGCCCACTGTTGCAAATCTCGCGCAAAGGCTTCGCTGGGAGCAACTGTGCAGTCTGCGGCGCGCACGGACCAGCGGGCAAACGCACCCTTAATCTTTGTATCGGCCCACAGGCGATAGTCCCGCCGCCGGCGGAGATCGCGAAGAAAATCTTTTGAGAGATAGAGAGCGTTGCGGCTGAGAAGGATTTGCCGCACGGGAGAGCTAAAGAGAGCAAAGTTCCCAGTACAAAGCAGCACATCGGCGCCTGAGGCACGGATGATGGCTGGCAAGACACGCTGCTCGTAGAAGAATCGTCGCGCCAGACTTTGAGGATATTCCTCAGCCAAGATCTTGACGCGATCCGAAGGGTCGATTTCAGCTCGCAAATTCTCTGGAACTAATATGGTCGCGCGCGCGTCTTCACGGGAAGCCAGGCAAGGGATGACATTGCGGACATAGGTGAGACCGCCTCCTGCGCTCGCCGAAAGCGCGTTGATGAAAATGTGGGTCATGAGTTTGCGGTGCGGCAAAATTTAGTCATCGAGAATTGGGTTGAACCCGGTGCGGGAGATTTATTCCCCGCACCCATTGCAATTTGCTGCCAGCATGTTGCGCAAACGTCTTCGGCGAGCGGCCCACCATAGATCGACGAGGCCGGAATAACCGAATCGATACTCCGAGGGGGAATATCGCACTTCGATTTCACGCCGCCATAGCAAGGAGGGTTGATCGTGCCGGGAATCAACCACGCCGGCACAGGGTGAGAAGCAGAAACGATGATAATGGCGGGCGACCTCCCAGGCCTTTTTGTCGATTGCATCCCAGCCGAATGTCCAGGCAAAGGCATCCACGGGCTTGCCGGTCCACGATGCGAGTTGGCGGGCGCTGTTTCCGATCTCGAGCTCCAACTCGGCGACCGGGAGTTGCACGAGCTTGCGGTGGGTTGATGTGTGGTTGCCAATGGCGTGGCCGCGCGTCGCCAGGGCGGCAATCTGGGCCGGAGACATGGGCTTCCAATCCTCAGAGGCTTTGACCCCGGCGGTACAGCCTGGATTGATCCGGCTGCGATAAAACTCCAGCGCGCCTGGAGTCCCGGCACTTTCGACAAATGCAGGCACAACGAAAAAAATTCCGCGTCCGCCGAATGATTCAAGCAGTGGGGCCGCTACGGTGTAGTTGCTCTCTCTTCCGTCATCGAAGGTGAAGAGCAGAAGAGGCTTGGAAGCGACTTCAGGATTCCCATTCGGCGTCCACAGGCCAGCAAGGTCTTCCAGACGACCAATCCTGAAATATTGCGAAGCCCACTCCAATTGAGCGCGGAAATGTGACTCCAGGAATAAGGGGGTTTCGTGCATGGCGACGATCAGGGCTTGCGAACCGGGATTCAACTTTCGAAGGCCAAGCAGCATTGTGTCGGCGCGGATGAGCGCGGCTGCATTTATCGCAAAGGCTCGAGTTCGAGTTCGTAAGTTCATCGCAATCCGGGGTGATGCGACGTTCGCATCTCAGATAAGTCCATCGCCGTCGGCGGGCACAGGGTACCACTCTTGCGTGGGCAGGCACTTTGCTTTGTCAAGAAACCATCCGGTGGGCGCGTCGAAGGCACGCCATAAAAAACCAAGATCGCGAAGCGACTTTCTGTGCTCCGGACTTTGGCTGCGCAGCACTATTGCATGCACTTGCCGCCGATAATGCTTGATTAGAGCTCCGACGATGGCGAGCCACTCTTCAAAGTCGGCTTCGGGATAGACATCGAGCAGGTTGAGAGTTTCAATCTGTCCGCGGTATCCACGTTTGCGGCGGTTTACAGTAACTACGATTTCGCGATCCGAGGCATGACTGCGGAATGCAAACACCGCGGCAGTTGGGTCATTTCCCGAGAAATACCGCCAGCGGATGTAAGGAAGGTCGCGAAGCGCGGTAATTTTTGGCGAAAGACCACGATGAAAAATATTTTCGTGGGGAAAACTTTGTTGTAGAAGCTCATCGACCTGCTCGGCAGAGGAAAGGACGCGCAGAGAAGCCGATGGATGAAGATTCATTTTCAATGGCAGGAATGGCGCGGCCAGGTTTGAAATGAAACTGCCGGCAACATGCGTCAGGAGCCGGTTTTTATGCTTTCGACGAGCGAACTCCTCGGCAACAGGCGGCCAGTGGAGCACTCCGAAAAGTTCGCCTTCCGAATGAGGAATTGGAGTGGCGCCTATCGCTTTCCATAAAGTTGAGGCCTCGGCATTCGCCGATGTTCCAAACAGAGGCGCGGGAATGCGGGAATACCGCAAGAAAAGGCGAGCACCTTGCCCACGGAAAGCTTCATGAATATAAAAGGAGCTCGAACCCATGAAATCGATTCGTTGCGCGCCGCGACGAAAAGCCTGGGGGCTGCAGAGAATGCATCCTACCAGTCGATCATGGGACCGCAGGCCGAAGCCGAGTGGCTGCTCGGGCTTGCGCGCGGGATTTTGCAGCAAAAACGAGCGGAGGTGCGATTCCACGGTTTCCTGATGTTGGCCAGATTGCGAGGCGACAAAGATCGCAATTTCAGGGAGATCGTTTTCCGCGAGAGAAATGACATCGACGCGGACGGCGGGACGTGGAGCTGACATTGCGGCGCTCATTGAGCAACTTCCTTGTAAATCCTCACTAGTTTACGAGCTTGATGTTCCAACGTGAAGGCATCGACGATGGTTTTTCGGGCAGCGTGCCCGATGGCGGCGCGCAATTCGGCATTTGGGAGCAGGGATTGAAGAGCCTCGACCAGTTCTTCCAGACCGTCCACGGGAATAAGCCACCCGTTGGTGCGGTGTTGGATAATTTCATCAATTCCCTGCCCGCGGCATGCGATCACGGGCTTGCCGCAGGACATGGCTTCGAGGTAAACGCATCCCAGACCCTCGTATCGGCTGGGCAGCACAAATACTGAACAGCTGCGCATGGCCGCCGCGACGTCGCGACGGCTGCGGCGCCCCAGAAAATCAATCTGGTTGGAGATGTTTAGATCCCTTGCCAGGGCAATAAAGCGGTCGCGGTCTCCGCCTTCGCCGATGATGGCGCATCGCAAGTGTGGATGTGAGTCTTTGATCCTGGCCAATGCTGTGAGGACGAGTTCGTGGCCTTTTCCGGCCAATAGATTTCCGACCATCAGAATCGTGGGCGGCGTTTCCGGAGCAAGACCAGGAGTGAAGAGTTCAGTATCGGTTCCGTTGTAGACGACATCGAGATGGGATGGTTGGCCATTTTCAGCGATCAGCAACTGCCGCACTTTTTCACTGATGCATATTACTTTGCCAGCCTGGGCATAGACACGTTGTGAACTTTTCTTCCGCCAGCGCGCGGCACTGCCGCTCTGAAAGCAACTGTTGAAGACGTCCAAACCATGGATTGTAACCACATAAGGAATGCCGAGAGAACGGGAGAGAAACATTGCCGCATGACCACAGGGCAGCGCGGCATGGGCATGGATGAGATGCACCGGCGTGCTCCGGTGCAATCGTTTAACTTTATTCACGAGTGCCGCGGCGAGAAATTTGCCGGCAGTGGCAAGGCCGAAGTTGCCGGGAAATTGAGGATAGCGGAACCATTCGGCGGGAAATTGCCGGCTCGACTTCTTGCGGGCATGGTAAATCGAATCGACGGCGATCACGGAACAGGTGACGCCCAGGGCCTGGATATGCTGAAGAGCCTCGGCGACGAAGCATCCACTCACCTCGTTACGCGAAGAAGGATAAAAAGGTGTGAGAGTAAGAACATGCAGCTTCGCGGATTTTTCTGCTGATGTGGCTGGCGATCGCTCTGGGGATAGTGCCAATGGATGAAGTTACCGGTTGGAGTTAGTTATTGAAAGATTATTCTCAATATTCTCCGCGGACCGCTCCACAATAAGTTCGGCCAGACCACCGATGGTCACGAAGCGCGCATCCTGCAAGTCTTGCTCTGAGAATTGCATAGCAAAGTGCCGCTCGATTTCGGTGACGAGTTCAACGACTTCCATGGAAGTCTGCCATCCTGCCTGGAAGAAGTCGGTGGCCGCGGACAGCGAAATAGTTTCGTTGACTCTTCCCTGTCTTAGAAACCAGTCGGTCAACCATGCCAGGACGTTTTCGTACAAGAATCTTCCTCTCATCTCTCGATGGCAACGCAGCGTACGGGGGAACCGTCACATCCTTTCAATTTTAGGGGCAAGACAATCAGTTCGACTTCGGCTGCGATTATGGATTTGAGGTTGGTCAAATATTCGACAAGAAGAACTTCGGCCCCTAACAGGACTTTGTGGTTCGGGGAATCCCTGGGAGTGCCGCGTGAGTGGGCTGGGTTATCCGGCGACGGAGTATCCATGGCGATCAGGCGGACGCCTTGCTCCACCAGCCATTGCGCAGCATCTTCAGACAAAAAAGGATACTCGTCATAGAACTTCAGGTGGCCAAAGTATTCAGACCAACCGGTGCGCAGGATCAAGCGCGGCGGAATTCGATCTTGTAGTTTCTGCTTGAGGCTGGCAACGGTGATTTCATATAGAGGTCCACAACCTGTGAAGTCAGCAATGGTCGCCGGTCCGATGAGCAGATCGAGAGGAATGTTTTCGATAGTGCCGCCGTTGGGAATGAAGTGACGAGGCGCATCCGCATGGGTGCCGACGTGCGTGCCTAAAACAATCCTACGGGTCTCCCGGCCTTCAATGCCATGCCGTCCGAGGATCGTGACTTCCACCACCGGATGCCAAGGCGTGGGGAAAGTCATCATGCCCTCTTCAATCGGCAGCGACAGGTCGATAATTCTCATATTCGATTTTGATCGCGATCATGCGCGGGCTGCGATTGTGCTCGAAGTCATGGGTTTGCGAAAAGTTGAACTGAGCTGAAATTTCTCGGCGACCAACTCCCGCAGGCGGGCCTTCTGCACTTTGCCGCTAGGCGTGCGGGGCAACTCATCGATTGCAATGTATCGCGCAGGCTGCTGATGCTGGGCCAAATTGTCTCTGGAATGGCTGGCGAGAGTGGCCAAAATCGAATCGAGTTCCAATCCCGGTTCGAGCTTCAGCACAGCGACGATGTCTTCGCCGTAAAGTTCGTGTGGAATGCTCACCACTGCAACCTCAGAGACGCCGCGAACTTGCATCAGAGACTCTTCGATGGCCGCCGGGCTGATGTTTACCCCTCCCCGAATAATGATGTCTTTCTTGCGCCCCGTGATGGACAAGGAATTAGAGTTATCCAGGCGACCCACATCTCCAGTCGGGAACCAGTCGGAGGCCTGCAGCCGCAGCAACCGGCCTTCAACATCCAGATATCCAGCCATGAGGTCGGGCGTTTGGATTTGCACCTCTCCATCGATTCCGGGAGGAACAAGGTTGCCTTCCTCGGTTACGATTCTTAGCGCCACGCCTGGGAGCGCCTCACCCACGTAGCCGCGATCTGTCGCATCAGGGCGAGAGCGGGCTGTAACGAAAAGAGTTTCAGAGAGGCCATAGTTCTCGATTAATTTGACACCGTACCGCAGCTCGAACTCATCTTTCACTTTCAGAGGGAGCGGGGCGAATCCCACGAATGCATGACGTACCGAATTGCGGCAGAATTCTTCGCCGCTGCGGCCGCGGTCCATTCTTAACAGGATCGACAAGACGGTTGGAGCCATCCATAGCGTATTGATGTGGTGCTTGCGGGCTTTCTCCCAGAAATTAAGGCTGGAGCGGGCATCGAAAACGTGATCCACGACTACGCTTGCCCCGCATAGAAACGGCAGCAGAAGCAAGTTGTAAAACCCGCCCATGTAAGCCATGGAGAGCGTCAAGTAAAAGCGGGAGTTTTCGTCGATATTCTGAGCGCCGGCAAACGCACTGGCGTTGCGCAACATGCTTTCAATCTTGTGCGCCAGGCCTTTCGGTTTCGCCGACGTGCCTGAGGTGTACATGATCACCATCAGATCATCACTTTGCGTGGTTTCGAGCGGCACGAATGATGGATTGGGCGGCAGAAGATCGATGCTGATGGAAGCGGTATGCGTCGTTAAAGGGATCGGATCGCTGGCCGTGGCCAACACCAGCACGTTGTGGTGGAGTTGCGTTAAGGAAGCAGCCTTCGATGCAGTTCCGACCAGGAGCGAAGGTTTGGAGCTTTCCAATATGTAGCCAACATCGTTCTTACTAAGCGCCGGATTAACGGGAACGATCACGGCGCCAAGATAAATGCAGGCGAAATAAAGAACCGCGAGTTCGCGGCAGTTTGGAACCATTACGCCGATGCGATCACCCTTGCGCAGGCCCCTGCGTTGCAGTTCCGCGGCAAGGGCGCAGGCCTGGCGATGAAATTCGCCGTAGGTGATTTCACGTCCGGTATTGGCGTCGACGAGGAATGTGCAATGTTCACGACGCTGAATCGCATTGATGATGGTTTGCCGTGTCGTCATTGCATAACCACGGCCGGTTGAGCCGATTTCATCGAGTTCGAGATGGCGACCCAGCGATCCATCTGGCCGCGATAGGCATGGGCGGGATCGAGACGAAGCGGGATGCGACCGGGAACATCCATCTCAAACCGCGGAAAGCGGCCGGCTGTTATCACGACGCCCGAGGGAGAAAGAATCTGATCGATGGATGCGGAATCCTCGGCGCTGGGAGGGCAAAGCAGCAATGCGACGCCGATACCAAGATCGAAGTGCATGCGGTCGGAAAAGTCCGCGATTTGCCAGCAGTTCTCCAGCGCCGCCGGCGGCAATTGCCCGTGTACCACGACATTTCGAAAAGACTGGCAACAAGACCTCAGCAAATCCGCAGTCGGGGTTCCATAAACGATCAGGCAGAATTCGCTGAAACGCAGGGCTGCCGCCATCAGCGTATCTTCCAGGTAGCCGGCGAAGAGACGCCTGGATCGTATGGGCAGGATTCTCTCCTCGCCAATGATCTGCTTTAGAGAAATCGGCCACTGCGCTGCCCATGCGCCGCCATCTTTGTCGTCCAAAAATAAAGAAATTTGGCTGCCGATCATATGCAGAATTTGTTCGAGGATTTCGAAGGAGCCATAGGTAACCCGGCCCAAAACAACCGAACCTTCGGCCAGGATCAAATCCGCCAGCACCAAATTCGGAGAAGGTGAATCCGAGGCTACAAGTTCCAGCACAGGCCTGGCGCGGCGTTTGGCACAGGTTACGATCATGCCTTCGACCAGGGACTGAACGGCCGCCAACGAACTGTTGATGCTCTGCGCGGAGATGCCGGGCGCGGAAAAAGAAGTGAGCTTCCCTCGATGGTTCGATGACCGGAGCCTGGGAAGGCTAGCCGCGACCCGGCTCAGAATCTTTTCATCCAAATTTACCGAATCAATTTTTCCCATCGCGACGACAAGCCTGCGAAGATCGACGTTGTGCTTGCGGGCGGTTTCCGCGACTTTCGGCAGGAATGACGAATGAAACTGGCTGCAACCCATCGCGACCGACATCATGTCGTAGAGTTGCATTTGAGAAATCAGCGGGCCGATGAACTCTTCCGCAGCGTCCATTACGTCGAAGAGATCGAGCCCGGTTTCGACGCCTAAGCGGTCGAAAACTGCGACAGCGACCTCGGTGGGAACATTGCCCGCGCTTCTTCCTAACCCGTAAAGAGTTGTGTCGATGAAGCTGGCGCCCCCTCGAACTGCCTCCACGCTGTTTGCCATCGCGAACTGCAAGTTGCTGTGTCCGTGAAAACCCAGTTCGCAAGGGCAAATCTCGCGGGCAGTCTGAATGTATTTGCGTACATCTTCGGGGAACATACTGCCTGCGGAATCAACGCAATAGATGACGGAGGCGCCCGCATCCGCGCCCTGCTTGGCCTTTTTTGCGAAGACGGAGGGCGAAATTCCGTACGTCTTCATAAAATTGAGACAAGTCTTCAGGCCCAATTCCCTGGCGAGACTTACGTAAGGGAACGCTTCTTCGATCTCTGTAGAGTTATAGCCAATGCGAACGAAGTCCATGCCGGCGGCGCGGGCGGACTTCAACTGATCGGCAGTGCCGACCCCGGAGATGAAGAAGCATCCGATTTGAGCCGCAGGGGCGGCGCGTTTTGCGGCAGCGATCAACCGTTCGTCCGATGCAGGCATTGCGCCTTTGCCCGCGTGCGCCGCGCCCAAACCTAACCCGTGGCCAACTTCAATCCACCGGACACCAAGTTGCCCCAACACACCGGCTAAAACCGCAGTATCGTTCTCGGTAAACTTGAAATCGACCGCATAACTTCCGTCGCGAAGCGAGCATTCGAGGATCTCCACTCGCTGGGGCAAAGCCTGGCGCGACGCCGGGGCGTCTTCATTATGCAATTCGTTCGTGCCCACCATCCAAGAGTCTCCGCGACGTGACCCACAAGTGAAGTGATTGGTTGAGCCAGTATATTATCGGCGCCAGCCGGGAAATAGGGCGGGTAGCGAGGAAGATACGGGTCATCGTTCTGGTAAACAAGCCCTGATCAACAAGCCCCGGTAAACAAGAAGCGATGAGTGGAATTATTGTGAGGTTGCGAACTGCATGGCTTCCACCACTCCTTGCGCCCAAGCGGCAGGAGAATTTTGGTTGATGCGATTGCGGCCTTCGCGCGCGAGTGCTGTTCGTAAGGCGGAGTTTTCGGCTAAATTTACCATCGCATCAGCGAGAGCAGGCACGTTGCGTGGAGTGACCAGCAGGGCGGTCTGGCCGTTCTCTGCCAGATCCGCAGCGCAGCCCGCGACCTTGGTGAGAACAACTGGCAAGGCGCAGGCCATGGCTTCATTCACGACCAGCCCCCAGGGA
Source organism: uncultured Acidobacteriaceae bacterium (assembly GCA_963833875.1). GTDB lineage: Bacteria > Acidobacteriota > Terriglobia > Terriglobales > Acidobacteriaceae > Sulfotelmatobacter. The sequence goes on along the minus strand of CAWHZM010000004.1, from coordinate 1,427,140 downwards.
TCGCTATGCGTGGGAAAAATTAATGCTTCGGCCAAAGCGTAAATGGCAGGCAGGTCTTCCCGGTGAACGAAATTCTGGAGACGAACGGCACCTTCCTGCACTTTGGAGGCTCTCTTCGCCAGTTCCTCCTGCTGCGATCCGCTGCCCACAAAAACTAAACCGACCTGGCCGCGAATGTGAGGCGGCAGCGATGCATACGCATCCAAGAGATCGAAAATGCCTTTCTCTCTCTCCAACCTTCCGACATAGAGAAAATACCGGGTGGGAAGCTGATGATCGGATCGCACTTGAGACTCTCTCTCTCTCGCCGCTGTGGCCAACCCTGAAAATAAATCGTTATCGATGGCGTTTGGCGCGGTAAAGATTAGGGACTTCGCAACGCCAAGATCCTTCAAATAGTTTGCCGAAGATTTTCCCGGCACCAGAAATGCAGTGCATGAGCGGAGAAAGCGCGCCTTCATGAATTTCACGATGCGATTTCCTCGACGCGAGTCGAAGACGGTACTTTCCGACCAAAGGATGAAAGGAGTGCGCCGCGACTTGGCCCAGGAGGCAGCTTGCCAATAGGCGAGATGGTTGTATCCGCCGCACAGCAGCGCACCTGGCTTGTGAAACTCTAAGGCCGGAGGCAAGCCGCGATTGAGTAGAAAACCACGGTTGCCGAAGCGCCACCGCCACGAAGGGAGCACCTGGTAAGAGAAGCGTATCTCATCTTTATAGACGCGCCACTGACGGAGCGAGGGATCGTTCTCCGACAGGAATATGACATGTAGGTCAACTTCCGGCCTAAGCGCCAGCGCGTTGAAAACCGGGATGCGGTAAGGAGCGATAATCTCGGTGACGATTACAAGCTTGATTGTCACCGGTGCAACTCCGAGGAGAGACAGCATTCGCTCAGAACGAATGGCAGAAATCTAAAAGCAACGCTGCCATCGCGTGGCCTCAAGATGGCACACCATTCCGGCGTACGGATGCAAGACGAGTAAAGATTGTCTCCCACTGGTGGGTGATGACGTCCCAACTGAAGCGAGTTATGTGCGAGCGAGCGCGTTCGCCCATGCTGCGGCGTAAACTGGGGTTCGGGATAAGTTCCGCGAGCCGCATCATCATCTGATCTTCTCCGTCTACAAGAAAGCCACTCACGCCGTCGATTACGGATTCCGGCTCATAGTCTTTTCGAGCAATCACTGGAAGTCCGCAAGCAGCCGCTTCCATAAGGACTCTTGGTGAACCTTCCCATACTGAAGGGAACATAAAAATATCGGCCCTGCTAAATTCTTCACGAACGGCAGATCTGCTCAGCGGTCCGCGCAGTTCGACGTTTGGCAAAAGTTTGCTGTCTTCGCGTAATTCTTCGTGCATCATTCCGTCGCCGACCAGGACAAAATCAGCTTGCGGAAAACGCTTTGCGGCCTCGACTACCACCTGCGGGCCCTTGAAAGGACGAAGTGCTCCGACAAATAAGACGCGCACTCGGGTATTCGGCAATTGGTCCCAGTTGGGAGTGAATTCCGCGGTATCGACACCGGTGGGAACTATTTCGCTGCGCAGTCCATAGTTCTCTTCTAAACTGCGCTGCACCTTGCTCGAGTTGCTGTACAAGTGGTCGCAATGCAGAACGGTTTCTTCGATCAGACGCTTTGTGGCGAGCGTTACCGTTTGATCCTTCCAATCGCTTTGCGATTCGATGGTCGCCACGGTAGTGCATCTACCAGGGTGGAGAGAACGCGATTTCAAATACCATCGACTGGCAGGCGACGGCTTCAGATAGAAGAGAATTTCCTGAGTGCCAAAGAAAAATTGAGTAAAAATGGGGAGGGTTTGCAAGCGCGTTGGAAGGCGCACCAGGCGCGTGTTCGGCCGACTCATGATCTTTGGGGCAGGTACACCTTGAACGAACATCGTGACATAGAACCGGTCCGGGTCGAGCCGGGTGATGATCTCCCTGGCATTGATCATCTGGGCATTTGTGAGGCCGTCGTCCGCGAAGGAGTCCACCAGGATATGGATCGGTTTCATCTGGAAGCGCTACCCAGTTAGATTCTGAAACTCAGGAGTCAGGCTGCGGTTTGGGCTTGGGCCCGGTTCGTCCCACGCGCGCGCGATTCTTCCAATTCGCATGCGCAGATATGCATCCGAATTGCGGAAGGAATCAGACCGTTGCAAATGGTCAAGAGCAGCTTGCAGCAGCCGCCGACGCTCGGGCCGATTTTGCTGAATGGGCAATGGATATCGTTCTGCGGGATCGGATTCTAAATCGAAGAACGATTCGGTAAGGATCTCATTTTTCTGCCCGAAGGTCAGGATGAGTTTGTACTGAGTCTCTCGGATCGCGAGATGGCGCGAGCCGTGAAGCCGGCTGGTAGAAAAAGGATTGGTGGAACCTGTAAGGCACTCCGCGATCGCGGGCACGGGCCATACCGTTCCCTGTTGCAGGTTCGGCCAGAGGTTTCTACCTTGGAAATCGCCAGGGATTGGCACGTTCATTGAGCCGAGCAAAGTCGGGCCCAGATGCAACAAACTGAATGGATTCTTGCAGATATTCTTTTTGGTGACTCCCGGGACGCGGACTAGAAGGGGAACATGAATCAGTTCTTCTGTTAGAGACGGCGCATGGTAGCGGCCATCGTGATCAAGAAATTCTTCTCCATGATCGGCGGTGAGGGCAACCGTGCACTGATCCCAGAGATTCAGCCGGCGCAGACCTTCAACCAGCCGCGACAATTGCGCGTCGACCCAACGAATTCCCGCGTCATACATCGCAATCACTTCGTTGCTGTGCCGGCGTAGGCGGCGACTCTCCAAGTCGGAACGATTCCAGTAGGCATTCAGATAACGGGCGCGCGCAGCCGTGGTTTTATTTTCTTCCAGCAGATGCAGGGCTTCTTCCGTAGGATAGTAAGGAGCGTGGGGATCCATGAAGTGCAGCCACAGAAAAAAAGGGGCGTCACGGCCTACTGAAGCAAACCAGGCTTCCGCATGGTCCACGATCACATTGGCGGCTGGAAAGCGGCGCAACTGATCGAGTGATGGAGATCGAGGAGCGGCCCGATGCTGGCAATATTGGAAGTAAAGTTCGTCGTAGGCTTCGCCCGCCGCCGGTATTTTATGACTGAGATTCGCCAGCGTGAAGTTTAGTTTCGTTGTCCAATTGCTCTCAGTGAGTGGATTCGCCGAATCGTCGTGAATGGAACCACCGGAAAAATCACGAAAGGTGTCAAAACCAAAGTCGTAGCCAGACTGTGCGGACAAGTACGGATTGCCTGCCCCAAAGAAGGCGGTCTGGTAGCCTGCATTTTTGAGCACGGACGCCAAGTTAGTTTCTCGCGGCGCCAGTCCGAGCATCTCGCGACCCAAGGCTAACGGATAACGCGACGCCAGAATCGCTGGGAACGAGTAGTAGGTCGGAACTCCGGCCACTAACGCGTTGGGAAAAACAAAACTCTGTGCGGCTAACCGGTCGAGAAAGGGAGTCGTGGGAACCGGATAACCCATAAAGCCGCAATGATCCGCGCGCAGGCAATCGACGGTTACGAGAATCAGCGACTTTTGATCTGGCATCACGATCGGCCCATCGCAACAAGTAGGTTACCGGCGAACGCCTTTTTTTTCACCGGAACTCGAACGGCAGCCTGCATTGACTCAAACTTACCGGTTTCAACCAAGTCATACAAATCTTCGTCTCGAACATACAAAAAATCGGGATGCTTCAACTCCATGGCGGAGAGAAATTCATCCAGAAGCGTCAAGGTGCGGCTTCGAAAGTCTCTTAGCGAGGAATGGAAGTTGATCGAATGAACTGAAACGATGACTGGGAGGCCGCGCGCCAGGCTTTGCTCGGCACTCTTAAGGCAGCTTTCCAACGAGAACTTTTCAGCGACGGCGGGCTCAAAATCGATTGTGCGATATAGATGAAGCAGTCCGTTCGATTTAGGGTCGGAACCGAAGTGAGGCGGCGTCAAAGTTCCCGGTCCATTCTGCGCCACGCGAATGCCATTTTTTGCCCATGCGTGATGCGTGTTGCGATCGGCGCGATATCCGGGAGCACAGGCGGAACGGGGAGGGATCGAGAAAAGTCGGGTGAAAGCAGCGACTGCTTCTTCAATCAGAGATTCCTGAATAGTTGAGCTGAGAAACGTTTCTCCGCCGTCGGGTTGGCGATCGGCATATTCAAAGCCCATCCATGGCATGCGCCAGTGTATGTAAGGAACCCCGGCACTCCACAAAGTACGAAGGAGATTGCCGCGCTCGCCGGCGTCACTCAAATATCTCTCGGCGGACGTACGGCAGAAATGGGTCAATCCGTGCAATGAAGCCGAGAACAGGCCGGAGGAGATACCGCTGCGATAAGCCGCCATCAGACCGGGGCGATTCCAGCCATCCGGCAAACCCTCGGCCAGAGGACGAATGTGGATCTCACTAAAATTACCGCCGCTCACTTTGGCGAAATCGATGTTTGCCGGAACGAAGTTCATTCCGAGACAAGCTGGACGCCCACTCGAATCGCGGTGACGACTAAGCACGGAGGCGACAGCTTCGACATCGTCGGCCGTTTCAAGACTGTAAAAATCGTAGGGATGTTGGCCGAGGTTTACCCCGGCGGTTCGCAGTTGTTGCCAGCATTCGGCATCCCGCACGCCTACTCTGCCCCAATCATCGCTTTGAAGCACGATCAGTGGACGCGCGAAAAGAAAACCCTGCCGGGGCAGCAGCGAGCGTCCGCGATGCCATGCGGTGCGGAGCGCTTCGCGCAGCGGACGTTGGGGACGATCGGGAATCATATCCATGTTCACTTTTCCGCCAGCACGCTATAGTTCGCGGTGAATTGCTGGTTGCGACCGCCGGATGCTTTCTCCAGAATTGCGCCGGTCAGGTTCACAAGAGGACAAAGAGTGTAGCGATACAGCAAGCGAATCGCCTGATAACGAACAAAAATGTCCAGACATACATTCATAGACCGGAATAGCCCGGCCACGCTGCCCCCTTCGGGCACGATCTCCACGCGGCGAAAGCTGGACAACAAAATGCGCAGACCGGCAGGGAGCATCCTCCAGAGCTCGTCGCCGGGATCGGGGGCGGCGCTGGGCACGCTCAACCAGAGATTGCCTCCGGGCTTGAGCACTCGTAGAATCTCGGCAATCACGGATGAGGGATCGGGAGCGTATTCTAACATTTGGGTGCAGATCGCCAGGTCGAAGTAACCATCTCTAAAGGGAAGGCTCTGCGCCTGCGCCGTTACGTCGACCAGGGGGGTATTCAGCAAGTCGACTGCGATATATTGCCGACTCCGATTCGCGATCAACTGACGATACGGTTGAATGCGGCCTCCCACATCAAGAACATTCATATTGATTGCTGACATCCGCTTGCTCCAACCTTCGAAAATGCTGCGGCGTGCTCTCAGCACAAGCCAGTTGGGATTGGCGAGAGAAGGATAGAGGCGATCATTGCCCTGCCGCATCGCCTCATTGGAAGTCTCTTGCTTTTCCATTCTCTCTTTGAATAGTTCCTGGCCTCGCAACAGCGCCATTGGCTTACAGATATCCCAAGTCTCTGAGCCTTTGCTCGACGGCCGCCTGTTCGGCCCGGTCGATTTCAATACTTTCGTCACGCAGTACTTCCTGCAGTAAGAAGATTACAAAATCCTGGATATCGGAGAATCGCCCGCCAAATCTTTTCTCCGCAGCCCTCGAGAGATCTTCGGGGATCGTGATTTGGCGCGACTGGTTCACGCTTGACGCCTCGATTTGATTGCCGGAATTCCGCGGACGCGAAGCCAAACTGCACTGACAATTAAGCGATCATCGGCGTCCAATCCCATAAGAAAAGCACCCATAGTAAACACTGCGTACGCAAGGACAAGCGCGAAGAGGATGACAATCCACTCAGCTTTGGCGAAACCCGATAAATGCGTCATCAGCAAAACAATCAAAAGACTGAGCACGACCGGCGGAAGCAACTTGAGATAGCTGGAATTGTAGGGAGTAATCCGCAATGCCGCATTCACCTCTATAAGGTTCAGGACGTTGACGCCAACATTGGTAATCGCAGCAGCCACGGCGGCGCCCAAGATACCCCAATGCGGCACCAGCAAAAGGCTCAGGACAATCATGACCACCGCCATGATGGCTTGCACACGCACCAAACGACGCTGATTTCCTGACATCAACAAAAGAAATCCTACCGACCCAACGCCGCAGTTTACCAACTGGCCCAAGGTCCCAATCACGAGGATCGGCCAGCCCGCCGAGAAATCGTGACCGAAGATCCGCATGATCGGTTGCGCGAAAATAATCATCACAAAAGCCAAGGGGCATGTCAGCCCAAGCATCCACTTGGTGAGAGTCTGGAACATGCGGCCAAGAAGGACATGCTCTCCGCGGGTGTGTAGATCCGATATCATCGGGGCAAATATTTGATTTACGGATTGCAGAACGATGATTTCGTAGGCCACGAGCGCAGCCGCAACCGAATAAATGCCGACTTCGTATGCGCCACGAAAGTATCCGAGAGCGACCCGATCGGTCTGCACCATAAAGAACTCCATGAGGCCTACACCGAGCATTGCGCCGGAAAACGACCAAACTTCGGGCGCGAGTGAAAACTGCCTCAAATTCGGGGCGCGCGCTCCGAGCGGAGTTAATTGACGGGTCATGGCGACGAGCAGAGCGAGAATCACGATGGCTGAAGCAACCTGGGCGACCAGATATCCCCGCAGGCCCGTTCCCAGAGAAATCAGAACAATTGCAAAGATGATGGTGAGCGGGGAGGAAATAAAACGGGTAATCACAGTTCGCCGGCCAACTTGTTTATATCCAGCGAGGACTTTGCTGAAAAACGAAACGAGTGCGCCCGTGAGCATGATCGCAGCGAACAGTGGGAGATAACCAACAAGTTGCGGGGAACGATAAAAACGCGCGATCCAGGGTCCAATCTTTAGAAGAACGATGGCAAAGATCAGATTTCCCGCCAGCAGTATTCCGGCACCGTTCCATAATAGCGATCGCAGGGCGGCGAACTTGCCGGATGCGGAGTACTGCGCGACAAATCGCATCGCAGCATCGGGAATCCCGAATCCGTTGATGATACCCAGGAAGCTAACAACGGTCATTCCCAGAGCGTATTGACCCAGGACTTCTGCACCCAATGCGCGCGCCAGATATATCTTGAAAAAATATCCCAGGACAGCAGCGAAGACGGTTCCGGCAAGGGCTACGCCGGACTGCCGCGACACCCGCCCCATTTCTGTCTGAAAACTAAGCTTTGGCACGGCGGGGGATCCGAGCGCCGATACACCAGCGATTGGCACTTGCTGACTGGCATCGGTTTGTAGTTCAGATAACAAATGTGGGTAACCAATTTCTGTCTTTTAAAAGTTTCGCTGCATCGGTTTTAATGGATTCACGCAGATGGCCTACGCAGCACGGAACGTACGATCGACTCGATTTTCGGCGAACGCTTTAGAGCGCCCACAGTCTGGAATCGCACGAGCGTACTCAAGTGTTGCGCTTTGGACTTAGTTAAGGTCGCGTGAAGGGTGTGCCGCACGGTATTGGCGAACCGCTCTTTGTACCCTTCAGCACCCAAACCGAGATCGATTACACGCATTCCGTCCATGCCGCAGGCTTCGATTACCATCCTCGAAAGCAAACAGTGGCCGGGAGAGTTCTGTTCCTGGCAGCTGTCGAAGGTCGGTTGATACCAAAACCAGCTCCCGTGAAATTGAAAGCCGAAGTTCCATGCGATCGGCCGGTCTCGAATTTTTAGGACGCTTAGAGTGACGACGCCGCTGCCGTCGAACCTCTTTGCCAGTTCCTCTAGAAAGCGCCTGCGTTCGATTGTGGAAAGGCTGCTGACCTTACCCGTGGCAAGAAAACGCGCCACGTGGGCCTCGGCGAATGCGGGCAAGTACTTATGTATTTCCTCAGACGACTTTACGTGCTCGAATGTGACCGGACCTTCGCGCTCCATCTCCCTCAGATAACGTCGAAGTCTTTTCTTGGCGATCAAAGAATTCTTTAGCGCCTCCCGCGCTTCCGCTGTACCGAGCTCCACCTGGGCGCACGCGTATGCCGGATGAATGAAGACATGCCATTCCTGCAATCCGCCCTTGTTGCGTAACGCAGCTGAAGTCGGCGAGTCCTGTGGAACATTGGCAAGTGCGATCGAGTCGATATTTATCTTTTGCAACTCGGAGAGCGCCGCTCTAACGAACTCTACGCGGCACTGCGGGGCAGAGATAAAATCGCAGTAATCTGCCGTGTTCGAAGCAAGGAAGCTGGCAACCTTCCCGGCGCAATCCACCGCCAGCGACGCAATCCCGACGAGATCAGTTCCCGCGTAAGCCATGAGGAGCAGGGGCCTTACGGATGCGCGGTAAGCGGCCTGAATCGCCCGCGCCCATTCGTAGGTGTAAAAGACTTCCGGAGGTTCCATCTGCGAGGCAAGCGCGTTCCACTGACGCTGAAGTTCGTAGTCTTCGTGGATTTCCCGGCTTACGACGATCCGCAAATTCACTTCCCTCCCTTGATCACTGCGTTATCGATATTAGGACTGCGGACATGGAAAGGGCGAAGGTCATGTTCAGGATTCATGCCGCACGACGGAAGACGCGCGATCGAAAATCGCGGTGGAAGCCGGAGACGTGGGCTTCGAACTCAGACAAACTCATTTCCGCCGTCACGTGGACCCGGGGAAGTGCGAAGCGCGGCAACTGCGCGCCGAATCCCCCGCCTACATTCATGAAGGCGCACTCGAAACCGGCTCGCTCCGCCATCTGGAATTCTCTGGTGGTCACCGAGGCGGGATCGCCATAGGGGTAAGCCAGCGCCCAGACCGAGTGCCCTAATGCTTGTTCCAGCGAACTGCGACTCTCCGAAATTTCCCTCCAGGCATGGTCGGAACTCTGCTGCGACAGAACTGGATGACTCAGAGTGTGTGCACCGATGCTCATTCCCTGCGCTAAAAGTTGGCGCAACTCGCTGACATTCAGTATCGAAAACCGCTGCCGCCAACCTTCGTCGTTCCAGCAGAGCTCGTTCCAATTTTCGGGTAGCCCAAAAGCGAATCTCGCTCTTTGAAGAAACCGCAGTCTGTATTGTGGGTCGTGCTGAGACAACTTCGTTAACAGATTCCACCAGGCCGACCGGCGACGAGTCTTGTCAGCGAGATCAAGCACTCCGGCTGACTCGAATGTATATTTCCCATCGGGCGCAGCCAGCAACATTAGGTATAGTTCTTCGTACCACAACAAGCTCGATTTCGCGGCAACCGAAGCCCCCAGCACGAAGAAGAGGCAGGACAATTCTTCTTCGCGAAGGATCGGGACCATACCGGTGAGCACATTCAGCAAGCCATCGTCACAAGTGAGAAGTATGGCCTGTTCGGGCAAGAATCTCCCATGCACAATCCAGTCGCGAAACTGCTGAGGAGTCACGACGTGATAACGCTCTTTTAAAAGGCGAAGCTGGCTGCGGAAATTCGCGGGGCTGACGAGAGCGCCATCCTGCTCGCGATCTAGACTCCGATATTGCCGCGGCAGAATACCGTGGTAGGTGATGACGCACAAACTTCCCCGGGCCGCGCGACGACGCAAATATCCGGAGTTGGCCAGACAGGGATACACCACGCGTTTCAAGATTGGGCTGACTCCCAGCACTTTATGATCGGACCACAAAGTCCCAAGCCAGAGGAGTACCGCGCTTGATGCCTTGCGACGCGGATTTGCCCAATACTTCGGGCAAGTGGCGGGGGTGCAGACCGTTCCCAGGACGGATGGAGCGGATATTCTGATTGGTAAAAATTTCGCCGTCTTCCATGTCTGCGACGACAAATAGTGAACGGCGAAAGGCGCGGCTGGCTTCCTCTTTTCCGGTCTGGCTAAACCGGGGCTCCCCCAGAGCCTTCTCGGTGGCGCGTACCGCCTTAACCATCGCCTTGAACTCGTGAGGCTCGAGGGAAAACGCGCTATCGGGACCGGGAACGGAACGAGATAAGGTCAAGTGTTTTTCGACGATGCAAGCGCCCAGGGCGACGGCAGCGACCGGAACTTCAATTCCCATGGTGTGGTCGGACAATCCTATCGGAATGCCGAAACGGCGGACCATCTCCGGGATAGTGCGCAGATTCATTTCTTCCACCGGCGCCGGATAGGCACTGGTGCATTTAAGAAGTGCGATCTGTTTTGCGCCAGCCTCGCGAGCGGCATGCAGAGCTTCCTCGATTTCTTCCGCGGAGGCCATGCCGGTGGAAATAATCAGAGGCTTGCCCGTGCTGGCCATTTTTTGGATGAGCGGAATATCCACCAGTTCGAACGATGCGACTTTATGGGCGGGCACGTTCATGTCTTCCAGAAAATCTACCGCGCTGGAATCGAAGGCGCTGGAGAAACAATCCATTTCCAGACTCTTGGCCAACGCTTTGAGCCGCGGCTGCCATTCCCAAGGCATGTAGGCCTCGGCGTAGAGGTCGTGCAGCGTTCGCCCGTCCCACAGGGTTCCGCCGCTAACACGAAATTCCTCTCGCGCGCTCGACATGGTTATGGTGTCAGGCGTGTAGGTCTGCAATTTGATGGCGTCGGCGCCAGCGTCTTTGGCCGCGTGCACAATGCGAGCAGCCTGCTCGTAATCCTGATTATGATTGGCGGAAACTTCGGCGACCAGGTAGGCCGGAAATCCTTGCCCGACCGAGTGTCGCCCAATGTTGAGCAAGGCCGTCATGCGCTGGCGGCTCCCACTTTTTCGTTCAGTTGGACCTGGTCGCCGCGTAGCGCCGGCCTTCTTCCACCCCGGAGGATTACCAGCGCCTGTTCCCCTTCATTGAATAGGAGATCGATGGCGGAAGCGTACGGTTGAAAAGGATCAAACAGCTGAGCATACTCAGGATGGCAATAGTGCTGGAACCCTACTTCAATTCCATGGGCGGCGAATTTATGCATATCGTTCAGCAAGTAATCAGCCGAGCCCAAAGCGGACAGGTAAGCGGTCGCGCCCACTTCGCGGCAGATTTTCAGCAGGCGCTCGCCACGGCCCTCTCCGTCCTCAAATTCGGACGAACGCAACAAGGGCGTAGTAATTCCTATCGCTTTACAAAGCCATTGGACCAACTTGATGTTCACCTCCGCCAGCCGCGTCCCGACCGTGCACATCCCGAGCAGACCTGCCAACTCTTCGAAGTATTGCCCGAAAAAAGGAGCCCGCCGGTAATTCGATTCAATGGTGCGAAGATGCTTGCGAACAAAGAAGGGACTTTCGATTTCGACGTCTTTAATTTTTTGCTCAAAACGTCCCTTGACGATCACGGGTACAGTCAGAAATAGCAGTCCTTCCGCGGTCCGGATACGATTTCTCTGCTGCCATGATCTCTTCTCAAACTGCACGGTGTCCAAGAACACAAAGCGATCGACCTGATCGATTAAATCAAAATAACCGATCCAGGGAAGATAAGTGGGTTGGGATATGGCAACCTTCACGTCCTGGTTCTCCTCAGTACCCAACGCTCGGCAACCTTTGCAAAGCCGAGCGTAGCCCAGAACTCGGCCGCATTACAGTTGTCCTGCATAATCTCCAGGTGAATTTTGGATGGCTGGGAGCTCTGCATTTGATCGATGGCTAACTGCGCGCAGGCACGGGCAATCCCCTGCCTGCGAAATTCCGGCATTACGTATAACTCGTATACAACTCCGTTTTGCTGGGGCATAAAAATATGGTCTTCGATGCCGAACAGGATGAATCCTGCGCGGGTATTAGCTGTCATTGCCCAGCAAAGAGAGAGCTTCGGATTTTCCAGAATGCGATCGAAGTAGTGCCGATTCCAGTCTTCCGTCGCAATAAAATTGGGGTTGAGTTCACGGAAGTGCTGTCCCGCCATATGCAGGAAGGCCTCGCGGTCTGCCGACGATGCCGGCAGCAAAGTTACGACTGCAAATTTCGCACCGCGTGAGTCATCAAACGTTCGCATATACGGCCCGCGCCCCTCCCGTCTACTCGCTGACGTCCGAGGGCAGACATCTTTCTCCGCCGCACCCGCGACTTTGCCAGTTCCATGATGGCCTCGGCCAGCGAGGTTGGATCGGCACTCCGGGAGTGCCCTAAATCCTGGACGACGCCCTGGGCGTCGAATTCAGAGATGATCTTCCATTGGGCCGAATCCCGGGCATAGCTGAGAACCGAACAGCCCATAAAAAGCAACTCCCAGAGCGTGCCCCCAGCCGCCACCAAAGCGATATCTGCCCCAGCCATCAAATCCGGCATATGGGTAACGTTCTGTTCCAGGCGAATCGAACCCAAATTTTCTGAAACCTTGCTCTCCAACAAGCCGGAATGGGGGTTGCTTCCGCCCACCACAACGGTTGCATCCAGGTCCCGAGCGATTTCTCGTTTCAAGGCTTCAATGGCCAGGAGAGTCAGATTGTCCGGGTCACTGCCTCCCATCGTGACTAAAATACGGCGCCCGAACGGGGGAATTGTGCGCTCCCACTCACGCCAAGGTTCGAACTCGCGCCTCAGCATGACGAACTGGGCGCCAAGAAGCAATTGAGTGTAGGGCTCGCGGCTGACGTACAAGCCTTCGTGGGCATGAGGGTTCTGATTCAGAACCAGATCGGCATAGTAATGTTCCGCATGTCCATTGTCGTCCAAGAAAAGCAGGCGGCAGTCCGAGTTCTTTAATATGGACTGATAGTTTGCACCAAAATGATAACCATCCACGGCAATCCAATCGCAGTTGGAACGCGCTGCGATGGATGCCGTTTCCGCGGCATCCCTATCACCACCCGGATCAGCAACAATGTGCCGAACTTCCATGCCTTCCTCTTGTAACCGCTGTTCGAGAGCCGGCGTGACCTCCGCCATGGCGAAAATGCAATGCCCCCCTGCATCTTGCCAAGCCTGGGATAGGGCGAGGCACCGCATGATGTGCCCGGTTCCGATGGCGACATTCGCATCCGCTCTAATTAGAAGCTTTCCTGCACTCACAGCATCTGCACCCGTGAATTAATTATCCGGTGACTTAAATCGTATTCCTGGTGAACGCCCGCCGCGCTCAACGACAGCAGTTCTCGTAAACGGCCAACCTCCGCGGGTTTCCAACAATTTTCCCGGACTGTGGGGTTTCGTGAATGACTCCGCAAGTAATCTGGAATTCGGGCAACTTCGTCCGGATTGTTCAAAGCGATGCCAACATGGAAGCGGACAAACTGGTCAACATATCCGTAAGGACCAGCTTCGAGCCACTTGCACAAAAAACACGGAACGCCGCGAATCGCGCACTCCATAGCTACGGTAGAGAGAATAGTAATTCCAAACCAGGCCTGGGTCAGAAGATCTTCGGTGAGCGGACCCCTTACAATTCGCGTGACTTCCCTTTGTTCCCGGCCAAGAATTCGGGCGATCATGCCGGCACGCTCGCGTTTACTCTCTCCGGGATGCAACTTCACAATTAATTTGCGGCGAGTGGCCAGCGCCAAGTCCGCCAAGGTGGGCAGAATGTCACGATAGAACTCGCTGGCCCGCCCGCCCCCATCCTCGTACGGCTCTGAGAGGAATAAGATGTGCGCTCGGTTAACCGGGTCCCAGCGAGCCGTAGTACGGTTGTCTGTAAATGCCGGGGCTGCGATTTCGATTTTCTCCGGCGGCACGCCGCACTTGTTCACCAGATAGTCTTCCTCCATCCGTCCTTTGACCCAGATCACGTCACCGTGAATTTTCTTGAAAAAATAGCGGCCATCCAACGCTCCATGATGACAGGCGATATTGGGCAGGGCGCGCACTTGGGCCAGCAGCAGCGGGATGCGGGTATAGGGATTGCTATCGTCCGCACAAAGCACGCCTTGGACCGGTTCCGTATTGAACACGTTCAGCCACGCATCGCGAATTGCGAGCCCACGTTTGAGCCACTGGGGAAAAAGATCCAGATACCCCAGCGTGTTGAGGGCTTCGAATTCTGGGACGTCCTTCAATTCATCCAGCAAGACGTGCCAGTTGCGTTGCATAGATTCATTTTCCGCGCGTCGGTCACGCAGGGATGCAAAATGTGACAGCCATGCGGAAGTAACGTTGGGCGGAAGATCCCGTCGCCAGCCGCTCCTGCGAGTGGCGATCAACAGGAAGTTCTGGTTGGGAAAAGTATTGGCATAGGCGAGCCCTGTGCGGGAGACATTCACATAGGCGGTCGGAAGCAGCACGACCGGACCCCGAACGGCTTTCGGCTGGCGAACCAATCGGCCGCGAAGCTGATATCCCTGATCATATTTATCGCAAAAAACATCGATGATTTGAGAAGCGGAAAGCTTCCGGCACGCCCGCAGATAGCGACCAAGGGTATTTTTGCGAGGAGCATCTCCTGGCTCAAGTACTTGGCCCCGTTCCGGCAGCAAATACCTTACAAGGCTGGCGTGCAATCCGGGACGGGAAACATAGAGTTCATCGTGTGAGCCCAGCGTTTTCACGAAGTGCCGCAGCCGAAGGCACGTTTCCAATTCCCGATGCAGCATTATCGACAAGAGCTCCCACCAGTCCAACCCATGCTCGTCGGGCAATCGGCCACTGCCAAAGTTCGTCAAGCGCCGCACTTGCCGCAAGGGTTCAAACCCAGGTTGCAAGGACTGTAACGTGGCAACCGGACAATGAAACTGATTGGCCCAGGCTTCATAGCCTTGGTGGCCGGTCAAGCCGAGATCGACGATTCTGTCCCACGCCCTCCCAGACTGGGGCGCGGACCGCGCATCATCATCGGGATGTACGAGGAGGATTTTCATCTAGTGGCAATCTAGCGAGAACCAAGGCGAAGATCCGTATCATGCTTCATGCAGAGCCTTCTGAACTATCGAGGAGTTCATTTCAGCGAGATCCCGATGCCTCTCCACAAGGTCCAGGATTTCGCTGAATGTACTCCCGCCTCCCAATTGTTCGTAGATCGCGCGTATAAGGGCCAAGTCTTCGGCAGTGTCAACGGTCCAACGATGAGAACTGTAATCCGCCTCTCCAGCCACGGACAAGATTCTGAATTGAGAGGGATTCTCGTAGATCCAGGGGGTTACGTGCTCGCGTTGATAGGCGCGAGAAGCGTTGCGGTGGGCCCGCTCCAACGCTTCGAAGGAGATGACTTCGACGTCCAGACCGCGGGGATAACTGCGGATGACCGTGTTCGAAGCATAGTCGACATCGCTCATGAGAAAGGCTTGCACCACCTCATCGACAACGCCCGCGTCGATCAGAGGACAGTCCGACGTAATCCGCACTATGACGTCGGCGTGATGGCACGATGCCGCACGATAGTATCGATCGAGTACGTCCTCCACGCTGCCTCGGAAACAGAGTACTTCCTGCTCGCGGCAGAGAGATACGATGGTTTCATCGGCGGACGCTTGAGTGGTGGCGACGATCACTTCATCGAGCAGTACCGCCCTTTGGAGTCGTTCCGCTACCCAGGAAAGCATGGGACGACCGAGGATTGGTTCCATCACTTTGCCCGGCAGGCGCGTCGACCCCATTCGAGCCTGAACGATTCCCACCACTCGCCGTTTGTCGCCCCTCGTCATGTAATCGGTCTCTCGGCGCACCATTTAACACTGGCCACGGCAACTTTCAACAGGCGGCTCTTAACGGGCATAGTGCCGCAAAATCTTGCCCACCGCCTCCACCACCTGGTCGACATCCTGATCCGTCATGGCGTGAAACATCGGCAAACTTATTAAAGATTGGTAGGCGCCTTCCGCGACCGGATAATCTCCGTCGCGTCTGCCAAAGCGCTCCCGATAGTAAGGGTGAAGATGGACGGGGATATAGTGAACATTCACGCCAATGTTTTCCGCGCGCAAAGCTCGAAATACCTGGGCTCTGTTTGCGCTCAATTTTTCCAATTGGAGACGAACCGGATAAAGATGCCAGGCAGGATTGAAGCGGGGTCGAACCGCCGGGAGGGTGATGGTATCCAAGGCACGGAAGGCATCGGCATAGCAAGCCGCGATTTCACGCCTGCGGCGGAGATTTTCGTCCAATTTTTTCAGCTGCGAAATACCCAAGGCACAGGCAATATCCGTGAGGCGATAGTTGAAACCCAGGAGCACCATTTCGTACTGCCACTGGCCGTCAGTCTGGCGCTGCCGAGCATCACTCGATATGCCGTGATTCCGGAAACGCCGCAACGTCTCCGCGAAATCCGCGCGATCGGTGGTGACCATACCGCCTTCGGCAGTGGCAAGGTGCTTTACGGGATGAAAGCTGAAGACGGTCATATCCGCGATGCTGCCGACCCGCCGATTCTGATATTCCGATCCAAATTCGGCTCCCAGGGCGTGCGAGGCGTCTTCGATCACAATTAGATGGTGGCAGTGCGCCAGTTCCTGAATGGCGGCCAGATCGGCCGGATGGCCGGCGTAATCCACGGGCAACAGAGCGCGAGTGCGCGCAGTGATTTTCGCCGCTGCTTTCTCGGGATCGAGATTCAACGTATCGCCGGAGACATCGGCAAAAACGGGGGTGGCTCCCTGATAGAGAACGCAGTTCGCCGTCGCCGCGAACGTCATGGGAGTGGTGATGGCTTCATCGCCCGGCTTAAGACCCGCCGCAAAGGCAGCCCCGTGCAGCGCCGCTGTGCCGGAACTGAAGCTCACCGCATGCTTGGCGCCCACTCTGGCGGCGAAGGCTTGCTCAAATTCCGCGACCTTGGGCCCAGTGGTAAGCCAATCGGAGCGCAGAACATCCACTACCGCTTGAATGTCGTCTTCGCCGATTGAATGGCGCCCATAAGGGAGCAAAGTATTTCGGACAGGGGTTCCGCCGTCGATGGCGAGCGCATCGCGAGTGGTGGTCAATACAGGCATACAAATCTAAAGGCGAGAACACTTTGTAAAGTCATTTAGACAGCCACCGGTGCGTTTGCCATCGCTCGCAGATCGAGCAATTCCTGCAGTTGTTCATGGCTGAGCCACTGGTCGTTGCTATCGCTGGCGTAACGGAAGCCTTCAGGTAATTGGCGCGCGTGGATCCAATTCGAACGCTTCCACCAGGGATGCGAAGGCTGGATGATATACATATCGTCCATTTCGACGGCACTTCGAGCTTCGTCTTCCGAGAGTAATACTTCGTGTAATTTTTCTCCGGGGCGGATGCCAATGCACTCTACCAAGCAACCGGGAGCCACGGCCTCCGCTAGATCAGCCAGACGCATGCTGGGAATTTTGGGGACGAAGATTTCGCCGCCGTGCATTTGCTCAATGGAACGAATGACAAATCTCACGCCATGCTCCAGAGTGAGCCAGAAGCGGGTCATGCGAGGATCAGTGATGGTAATCCTGCCGCGCTTGCGCTGCTCCAGAAAAACCGGGATTACGCTGCCGCGGCTGCCCACCACGTTCCCATACCTTGCGCAACTGAAGCGAGTTTCCTGCGCGCCCGCGTACGCATTGGCTTGCACAAAAACCTTCTCCGCGCAGAGTTTGGTCGCCCCGTAGAGATTGACGGGGTTTACCGCTTTATCAGTGCTCAAGGCGAGCACGCGCTGCACGCCGCGGTCGATGGCGGCATCGATTACATTTCTGCCGCCCATGATATTGGTCTGGATGGCTTCGAACGGATTGTATTCGCAGGCTGGAACCTGCTTGAGGGCAGCTGCGTGCACAACTACCGAAATGCCGGAGAAGGCGCGAAGCAGGCGCGAAGCGTCGCGCACGTCTCCAAGGAAATATCGCAGGCTGCCATGATCGAAGCCGGCGCTGCGCATGTCATGCTGCTTCAATTCGTCGCGGCTCAGGATAACCAGGCGCCTGGGGTGGTACTCCCGCAGCATGATCTCGATGAACTTTTTACCAAAAGAACCCGTTCCCCCGGTGACCAGAACTTCCTGTTCGGACCAATTCATCGGTTTTCCTCAGCCAACGTTGCCCGCCCAACTTTATTCTGTTGCGAGCGTTTGCCTCTGAAATATGCCGCCGCACTGTGCGTCTTGAGCTGTTGCTTTCTTTTTGGCGATTGCAACGTAGTATAGCGGAGATTCTGGCGAGTGCGTGCGCCTTGCATGTTGCAAATACGGCACTGCGTATTCAAGTCGTAAATTGTTTTCGCGGAAGGCGCTGCTAGAATGTCGGCAAAGCCCATATTTGATTGCGAAATTTTGCGGACGGTCAACCAGGCATCGGGAAGCCGACTTTCCCGAGGTGCGGGAATCACTACCAGCATGGAATTAGTGGAAGGTAACGAGAGCGCTCTTTGCGAGTAAAAAAGTAAAAGTATGGATTCCGGACCGCTGGTGCAGGCTAATACGCCCATCCTTCGCGAGATGCAGCCGCTGAACTCAGATCTGGGAAGATCGTTGAGCGCGCGTGTTTCCCCTGAGTTGTTTTCTCAAGAATCGGCGCTGGGCGAGTATTTCCGCATCCTGTTGAAGCGCAAGTGGACGGTACTTTCCTGCCTGATCGCAATTTTTTCAGTGGTGGCGATCGCCAGCCTTAAGATGACGCCGGTCTATGAGGCGAGAGGAACCATTGCAATTAACAAGCCCGATTCCGGGTTGGTGAATTTCAACAACTCGCCCACCTTCAACGTCGACTACTACGATCCCACCGAAATGGAAACGGAAGTAAGAATCCTGCAGAGTGACTTGCTGGCTTTGCAGGTTATTAAGGAATTGGCTCTGGACCGCCGGGCGGAGTTTGGCGGCAAGGCGCCGGCTCTGCCTTCCTCGCTCGATCTGGCTCCCGACCCTTTGGAGGCGGATAACGGGCGTACCTCCTCGTTGCTCTCGTCCTTCAGAGGCAGTCTTACGGTGACTCTGGTTCCCAATAGCCGCATCATCGAAGTGCAGTACCGCAGCCCCAACAAAGAGCTCGCGGCCACGGTGGTTAATACGGTCATGAGCACGTATGCGGAGAATAATTTTAAGTCGCGTTTCGACTCCACCATGCAGGCCTCCGACTGGCTCTCGAAACAACTCGTCGACTTGCAGATGAAAGTGGAGACTTCGCAAGAAAAATTGGTGCGCTACCAAAAAGAACACGAGATTCTTGGCATTGACGACAAGCAGAACATCACAACCGAGAAACTTGACGAATTGAACAAGGCATTAACCACGGCGGAATCAGAGCGCATGGACAAGGAGTCGGTGTATCGACTGGTGCAAGCCGGCGACGTCGATAGCATCGTATCCGCTGCCAGCGTGCTGGATTCATCCGCGACCGGATCCCAGCCACCCTCCTCGCTGCTGGAGAGTCTGCGCGGCAAAGAGGCAGATTTAAAAATTCAAGCAGCCGAACTGAGCACGCAGTTTGGACCGGCATACCCGAAGCTGGCGCAGGTGAACAGTCAAATTAAAGAAGTGGATGCTCAAATTCTTACGGAAATCAGAAAGGTGGGCGGCAAGATCAAAGGCGAGTACACGGCAGCGGTGCAGCGGGAGAAGATGCTGCATGACGCGCTGGAGAATCAAAAACAGGAAGCCAACAAACTCAACGAAAGCGCGATTGAATATAGTTTGCTGAAGCGCGATCTCGATAGCAATCGCCAGCTCTACGAGGGTCTGCTGGAGAAATTGAAGGAGGCCGGTGTTTCAGCGGGCCTCCGTTCCAACAATTTCAGAATCGTGGACGTTGCACGTGCTCCCAGCTATCCGATCGAGCCGAATGTTCCGCGCAATCTCGCATTCGCTTTCATGCTGGGTTTGACGACCGGCGTGGGACTCGCCTTCGTATTGGAAGGACTGGATAACACGGTGCGGACCACGGAGCAGGCACAGATGATCTCCGGACTGCCCCCGCTGGGAATGATTCCCTTGGGATCCAGGAACACACGCGAAGCAGCAAACGGCAAGCGTTTGGTAATCGCGGCATCCAAAGAAGCTGTGGAGTTAATCACGCAGGTCCGGCCGCAGTCGCAGATGGCGGAGTCCTATCGCGCTTTGCGGACTTCACTTCTGCTCTCCAATCTCGGAGCGCCTCCGAAAGTGATCATGGTAACCAGCGCGCTTCCGCAGGAGGGGAAGACGACCACCAGTATCAATTGCGCGGTGGTGCTGGCGCAGAAGGGAATTCGGGTGCTCTTGATCGACGCCGACCTTCGGCGGCCCAGCATCCATAAGACACTCGGCATGGGGCCGCGCAGCGGATTGAGCAATGTGCTGACGGGAAGCGCCACGCTTGAAAATGCCATCGCGCGATCTTCGATCCTGCCGAATTTAGATATCTTGCCGGCTGGAACTCCACCCCCTAATCCCGCCGAACTGCTGGCCTCCACAAACATGCGCGACGTGCTGGAGCAATTGCGCGCGCGCTACGATCACATTGTGGTCGATACCCCTCCGACCCTGTCAGTTACCGACGCCGTGGTTCTTTCGCCACGGGCAGATTCCATCGTGCTGGTCATTCGTTCCGGCCAGACGACAAAGCAAGCCCTGCGCCGTTCTCGCGACATTCTGGCTCAGGTGAATGCCAAGGTTTCAGGCGTATTACTCAACGCCGTCGATTTGAGTTCGCCGGATTATTACTACTACTACGAATATCAGGGGAAGTACGCGCGGTACTATCGCGATGATGCCTCGCAAGATCCGGAGGACGACGGCTATTCAGAAACAGTTGCTGAGCCGTCCTCTCACAGTGCTTGATCTAGATTTCCTGTCAAAGAGTTAGTGGAGCGCGCCGAACTCGTAAAAATGGAGTTATTGCTTAATTCTCCTCCCCGAAAGGCATTGGTCGCTGGCACGGCGGTCGCTTTGTGCGCGGTTTATCTTCTACTGGTGACGCGGTTGTTTATGGCCTCGGTATTCGGGGGAACAGCCGAGTTCGAAAGTCTTCAACGGGCTGCCCGTTTCGATCCGTGGAATGCCGAGTATAGAAATGATCTGGGGCGTTACTACGCCTTGGCGGGACGCGATCCGGCTGCCGCGATCGCGCCTTACCGCGAGGCATTGCGCCTGAACCCGCACAACGCCCGCTATTGGTTTGACCTGGCTTCCGCTTATCAGGTTTTGGGAGATGTTCCCCGTCAGAGCAACGCGCTCGAACATGCGATTGAGGCCGACCCGACCACTCCGGATGTGGCTTGGGAGGCGGCAAATTTTTATTTGGTACAAGGGAACGACCAGAAGGCTTTGCGCGAGTTTCGCGTGGTGCTGCAAAACGAATCTACCCTGGCGGGCGCCGCGATTCGTTTCTCCTGGCGTATTCGACCCGATGTGGATGCGCTCTTGCGGGATGTTGTGCCGGATCGCTCCGATGCCTACCTTGCCTTCTTAAGTCTTCTCATGCAGAAGCAGGAAACGGCGGGCACAGCCAAGGTGTGGGCAGCGATGGCGGCTTCCACTGGACCTTTTGAGCTGCGGTATGTTTACGAATACTTTCAATATCTCTTGAATCACCATGACGTCGACCAGGCGAGCCTGGTGTGGCAACAGGCTGCTCCTCGATTTGGTCTTGCCAGCTATCTCCCTTCCCCGAGGAACTTGATTGTGAATGGAGATTTCAGTCTTGACGTTCTGAACGGAGGATTTGACTGGCAATATGAAAAGCAGTCGAGTGTCAGCTTGACGCTCGATCCAAGTGAATTTCACGGCGGCCATCGCTCGCTTTTGATCACCTTTGATGGGCCGAGCGTGTCGGACGCTGGAATTCGTCAATACATTGCGGTTCAGCCGAATACTCGTTACGTGTTCTCGGCCTACTATAAGAATGGCGAGATCGAAGGAGCCGGCGGCCCGCACTTCACCATCGATGACTTTTACAGCAAAGCCGTTTATTACGACAGCGAAGATTTAAAAGAGGCGGGATTCTGGAAGTCCAACTCAGCCGAATTCACTACAGGAGCAGACACAAAACTGCTCGAATTGCACATTCGGCGCGTGCCCGAAGGAAGTCCGATCCGGGGCAAGATCTGGGTGGATGATTTTCGGTTGGTCCCCATGCAACCTTAACATTTGAGATCCATGCTTTTGCTTCCATAAAACATGACCAATGTTGCCGACATGCACCGCCGCAAACGATCCATGCAGATGGAGGATGCGCTGCTTTTTGGCGTTTTCGGCCTTCTGATGTTCGGCCCGCTTGCTTTCGGCGCGGTGGAGCGGTGGTCCATTTTCGTGATCGAAGCGGGATCCGTGCTTCTCTTCCTTGCCTGGATCGCAAAACAGGTTGTCGACAGGGAGATGAGAATACGTTGGAATCCCCTGTTTTTTCCCATGGGGATCTTCGGCGCGCTGGTAGGCTGCCAGCTCATATTCCGCGTAACCGCTTATCCGCATGAAACCATCACACTCGCGCTGCTTTATGCGGCCTATGCAATGTTGTGTTTTCTTAGCACGCAAACCTTGGTTCGTGGAGCGCAAGCGCACAGTCTTGTGCTTATTCTTTGCGTCTACGGGGCTGCACTGGCCGGGTTCGCGCTCCTGCAAGGCATCTCATCGAACGGGAAGCTTTACTGGCTACGGCAGCCGCGCAACGGCGGCTGGATGTATGGTCCGTACGTGAACCACAACCATTACGCGGGATTGATGGAAATACTGGTGCCGATCCCCTTGATCGTATCGCTGACGCGCATGGCGCAGCCGAAGGTTCGCGCCCTGGCAGGCATAGCTGCAGCGGTTATGGTGGGAACAATTTTTCTTTGCGGATCGCGTGGCGGCATGCTCGCAATAGCGGTTGAGCTGGTCATGCTTGCGGTGTTGCTCGTCCAACAAAAGCGGGGCCTTCGCACTGCCGTGGGCATCGGCGTTTTCCTCGTGATTATTTTTGGACTTCTTACCTGGCTAGGCGGCAGTGAACTCGCGCACCGTGTCGCCAGCCTTGCCCCCGGCCGCTCCGATCTATCCGCCGACGTCCGCACCTATATCAACCGGGATGGCTTCCGCATGTTCCTGAAAAGGCCTGTGTTGGGCTGGGGTTTGGGAACGTTCCCGGTCGTCTATCCGCAGTTCCGCACCTTCTATACGAATTTTTTTGTGAATGAAGCTCACGACGACTATCTCCAGCTGCTGGTGGAAATGGGCGGATTCGGATTTGCGATCATGCTGTGGTTTGTAGTGCGAGCCTACACTCGCGCTTTCAGGAAAATCGGCGACTGGACCGGCGACATGAGCGGAGCTATCGCGCTGGCATGTGTGCTGGGCTTAAGCGGGATTCTGGTGCACAGCGCGGTGGATTTTAACCTGGAAATCCCCGCCAACGCTGCCTTTTTCTATGTAGTGTGCACCGTGGCAGCGACGGAACCATTCGCCAAACCGGCTCGAAGGCGTCACCCGGTGCGG
The DNA here is from genome assembly GCA_963833875.1 of uncultured Acidobacteriaceae bacterium. GTDB lineage: Bacteria > Acidobacteriota > Terriglobia > Terriglobales > Acidobacteriaceae > Sulfotelmatobacter. The sequence goes on along the minus strand of CAWHZM010000004.1, from coordinate 1,403,914 downwards.
AATAAGCCGCAGGAAAAAATGCTGGAAGCGCCGGAATCGATACAACAATCGGCCACGAACTTTTAAATGGCGACCGACCCCGCTCCCTACTTCTTCTTTATTCCCACTCAATGGTTCCGGGCGGCTTTGAGGTTATGTCATACACGACACGGTTGACGCCCTTCACTTCATTTACGATTCGAGTGGAAATATTTTTCAAGACTTCATGCGGCAGCGCTACCCAATCTGCCGTCATACCGTCTTCCGAACTCACGGCACGGATTGCGCAGGTGTAGGCATAAGTCCGCATGTCGCCCATGACGCCGACGGACATTACAGGCAGCAGCACCGCGAACGACTGCCATATTTTTGTGTAGAGCCCGGCGCTCTTGATCTCGCGGACAACAATGTCATCGCATTCGCGCAGTAATGCCAATCGCTCGGGGGTGACCTCTCCGAGAACCCGAACAGCAAGGCCGGGGCCGGGAAACGGTTGACGTTGCAGAATCTCTTCCGGCATTTTCAGGTCGCGGCCGATCTTGCGGACTTCATCTTTAAACAAATCTTTCAGCGGTTCGATTAGCTTCAGCTTCATTGTTTCCGGAAGGCCGCCGACGTTGTGATGTGACTTGATCACCTGGGATGGACCACGCACAGACCGGGATTCGATCACGTCCGGATAAAGCGTGCCTTGCACCAGATAGTCGACGCTTCCCTCTTCCTTGGCAATCCGCTTCGCTTCATCTTCGAAGACGGCGATGAATTCATTGCCGATGATTTTGCGTTTGGTTTCGGGATCGGTTACGCCTTTGAGCTTGTCCAGGAACCGATCGGTCGCATCGACCGCATCCAGGCGCAGGCCGAGGTTGTCGCGCAACGTCTGCTGCACCTTCTCGAATTCATTTTTCCGCAGCACGCCATTGTTCACGAAGATGCAGGTCAGTCGGGAATTTCCCCGCGTATCCCTCAGCGCGCGGTCGACCAGAACCGCGGCCACTGACGAATCAACTCCGCCGGAGAGAGCACAGATTGCGCGTCCATTGCCAACTTGATGCTTGACCTGTTCGATGGTCGAAGTGATGAAGTGCTGCGGAGTCCAGGAAGGGTTCGCACCGCAGATTTTGAAGATAAAGTTTCTCAGGATCTCCGTTCCATTCTTGGTGTGGTGAACTTCAGGATGGAACTGGACGGCGAACCACTTTCTCGTCACATTTTGAATTCCGGCAACCGCATGGGAGGTTTTCGCCGTGAGTTCGAAGCCGGGAGGCAATTCCAAGGCTTCGTCTCCGTGAGACATCCAGACGGGTTGCCGCTTGTCCATGCCCGTGAAGAGGACTGACTCGGCGACGATGTCGACCTCGGCGTGGCCATACTCGCGCTTGTCGGCCGGGCGAACTTTGCCGCCCAGCGTGTGGACCATGAACTGCAAGCCGTAACAGATCCCCAACACGGGCAGGGCCAATTCAAATACGCGCTTATCCGCCGGCGGAGCGTCTTGGTCATAGACCGACCAAGGCGCGCCAGAAAGAATGATGCCCGCGGGTGCGTAGCTTTTTACCTCATCCAGCGAAGCGGTGCAGGGCAGCACTACGGAGAATACGTTTTGCTCGCGGATGCGGCGGGCGATGAGTTGGGTATACTGCGCGCCAAAATCGAGGATGACGATGGGTTGGCTGAGAGAGGATTGGTTTTCCACGGATGAGTTTCTCAAATCGGATGGCGTGTGTAAAGCGGGAGCAAGAAGTCGAGCTTCGCTCGATGGCAGCCTGGGGCGGCTGTCCTACATAATCTCTGGGGCGAGATTGGGAAGATCGCTCAGGATCAGTTCGTCGCGATCGATGGAGGGCTCGAGCGGAGCGGCAGGTCTGCCGGGGAGCGAAGGAGTGGATGACGCAAGCAGCAACACAGGCGGCATTTCGGCGATACAGATGTAACTGGCGAGACGTGCTACATAGAGCCAGTCTGCAAGGGCGAAGTAGCCCAGGGTTACGAGAATCAGGCATACGATTACGAGCCGAAAGGAGGCAATTGGAAGGAACGCGAGCGGAAGCGAAACCACGGTACTGGCCACGCTGAGCGCGACGAGGTGCGCGAGGCCAGTCCAGATGCTCACGGCCAGCACCGGACCGGCATGATCCCGGGAAAATGAAACCGCGGAAGAAAGCGCGCTTAGACTATCTTCGCCCTTGCAAACCGCGAACACTTCGGCCAGCGAAAGCCACCAGTCCAATGCCCAACCCGCGGCGAAGACTAATCCGGCTAAAAAGAAAAAGAGAATTACGGCCAAACCGGGGCGCGGGTGAGCGTCGGAGGAAGCGAAGCTGGCTAAAATTGCACTCCCACCAAGAGCGAGAGACAAAGCAAGAACAACAGACACGCGCAGGAAGTTCAGGTTCAGCAGTCCGCGGATGGGGCGGGGCTTTGAGGGAACTGGAGGCTCCGAGATCGTGGTTTCTGGTGCGGCAGATTCCAATCCGGTTTGGGATCCGACGATGCCGGCGAAGCGGTCCCGGAAATAATCGGTCAGGGCTCGGACGGTGGCAAAGCGTCCGATAGAAGCGGTGAATATCCATAGGACGGAAAGCGCCAAGGCTGCGATCAGCGCGGCAAACACGGTGCGTCCGAGGCCGCCGCGCAGAATGTGCGCGAGCGCGCGAGCAATGAATGCGGGATGGCGAGTCGACAACAGAAAGGAATCGGCGCGGGAAACGGGAAGAGTGTTTATGTATTCGATGGAGAAAAAGATGAGCATCATCCAGGCGATGCCACCAATCGTCCATCGCCACGCGATTTCGGCGCAGGTAAGCGAAGGCCGGCGAAAGGCGACGCGAAACCCTTCGGCTGTGGGCGACAGGTTTGGCATTTGCGAGTGCTCAGTGCGTAGGATATCGCAAGATTTGGCCGGGAGGCTTTCATTTCAGGGTCGCGGGAGGGATTCAGCGCCGATTCGCGAAATTACAAACCCTTTAAACACAGGGGCACACAGGGGGGGCACAGAGGAAAGACTGAGGACCGCCGAGTTTGATCAATCCCTTGGGTGGTTAATTATTCCTATTTCACGACGAAGTTCACCAGCTTGCCGGCGACGTAGATCCTTTTCACGATCTGTTTACCCGTGAGGAGCGACTTTATTTTTTCGTCGATCAGGGCGTGCTTGAGAACTTGTTCTTCCGCAGTATCCGCCGGCACGGTGATGAGACTGCGCAACTTGCCGTTGATCTGCACAGGGATTTCAAGTTCATCTTCCTTGGCGAGTAGCGGGTCGTATTTTGGCCAGGGAGCTTTGAGCAAATTTCCCTTCTCGCCCAGCATCTCCCAGAGTTCATGGGCGAGATAGGGCGCGAAGGGGGCCAATAAGAGGACGAGGTCGCGCTGTACTTCAATCAGAAAAGGCGTTCCGCCTTTGGGTCGAGGATCTGAACCGACACCTTCTTCATAGGTGTAGAGCGCATTCACCAATTCCATGATGGCGGATATGCATGTGTTGAAATGCCAGCGGCCCTGAAAATCGTCACTCACCCGCTTGATGGTCTGGTGGAGTTTGCGTTGAATTTGACGTTCGCGAGCGCCATGGGGAGTCTCCTGCTGGGTGTTTGGCCGGGTATTGCGAAGCACGAAACGATAGACGCGGCCCAAAAATCTTTGAATGCCTTCAATCCCGGAATCCTGCCAGTCGAGGTCGCGGTCTGGCGGTGCCGCGAAGAGGGTGTAAAGGCGCGCGGCATCGGCGCCGTAGCGGGCGACCATTTCATCGGGACTGACGACATTGCCCAGGCTTTTCGACATTTTTGCGCCGTCTTTGATCACCATGCCCTGGGTGAAGAGGCGCGCGGCGGGTTCGTCGTTGGTGATGAGGCCGAGGTCGCGCATGAACTTCGTCCAGAAGCGCGAGTAGATCAAGTGCAGGATGGCATGTTCGACCCCGCCGATGTACTGGTCGATGGGAAACCAGTATTGCGCGGCTTTCGAATTGAAGGGCGCGCGGTCGTTGTGCGCGTCGGTGTACCGGTAAAAGTACCAGGAGGAATCGACGAAGGTGTCCATGGTATCAGTTTCGCGGCGCGCGGGACCGCCGCATTTTGGGCAGGTGGTGTTGACGAACTCCGGAACGCGGCCGAGTGGCGAGCCTCCGGCAAGCGTGATGTCGACATTTTCCGGGAGAAGAACCGGCAGGTCTTTTTCCGGCACGGGTACGATGCCGTCTTTTTCGCAGTAGAGCATCGGAATGGGAGTGCCCCAATAGCGCTGGCGAGAGATGCCCCAATCTTTCAGGCGATAAGTGATTGTGGGCTTTCCAAAACCGTTTTGTTCCGCGAACGCTGACATAGTCTTGATCGCCTCAGCGCATTCCATGCCGCTATAGGGACCGGAGTTGATCAACATGCCTTCGTGGCCGACAAACGGGAGCGGCGGCTCGGTGACGGTTTCTTCCGGATCGTTCGAGATGGGAAGGATGACGAGACGGATTTCGAGTTTGTATTTTTTTGCGAATTCGTAATCGCGCTCGTCGTGAGCGGGAACACTCATGATGGCGCCGGTGCCGTAATCCATGAGGATGTAATTGGCCACCCAGATGGGAACTTTTTCGCCGTTGAAAGGATTGATGGCGTAACGGCCGGTGGGGACGCCGTGCTTCTCGATCTCGCCGATGTCTCCGGCTTCTTTGGCTTTGCGCTGCTCGGCGATGAGCTCATCGACTTTGACGCGAAGATCGGGATTCGATGCGGCGAGATCGTCGACGATGGGATGCTGGGGCGCGAGCTGGATTGAGGTCGCTCCGTAGATGGTATCGACGCGGGTAGTGAAGACAGAGATCGTCGCGCCAGCGGGGCCGAAGCCGGAGTGTTGCGGCTGGGAGTAGTCAAGCTTGAAATCGATGAGCGTGCCTTCACTGCGGCCGATCCAGTTGCGCTGCATGGTGCGAACTTTTTCAGGCCAGCCCTCGAGCTTGGCGAGATCGCGCAAGAGTTCGTCGGCGTAATTGGTGATGCGCAGGAACCATTGCTCGAGTTCGCGCTGCTCGACGAGAGTATCTTCATGGCGCCAGCAGCATCCGCTTGATAGGACCTGCTCGTTGGCAAGAACAGTGGCACATTTTGGGCACCAGTTCACGCGGCTTTTCTTGCGGTACGCCAAACCTTTCTCGTAGAACTTGAGAAAGAACCACTGATTCCAGCGGTAGTACTCGGGAAGGCAGGTGGTAACTTCGCGGGACCAATCGTAGGCGAAGCCGAGGCGATTCATCTGCGCCTTCATCTTGGCAATATTGTTGAGGGTCCATTGGCGCGGTGGGGTGTTGTTTTGAATGGCGGCGTTTTCGGCGGGAAGGCCGAAAGAATCCCATCCCATGGGATGAAGAACGTTGTAGCCGTTCATCCACATGTAGCGGGCAAGGGCGTCTCCAATGGAGTAGTTGCGAACGTGGCCCATGTGGAGCGCACCGGAGGGGTAGGGCAACATTTCGAGGACGTAGTATTTTTTCTTTGTCGAGTCGTGCGGGTCGGCGGCGTAGAGCTTCGGGTCGGCTTGCCAGCGGTCGAACCACTTGGATTCGACGCGCTGGGGATTGTAGCGGTCGTCAGGACGGTCGTCATTCGGGCGCTCGGCGGTTGGGGTTTCCTGCATTGAGTTTTCTTGCGGCATAAGGGGCTGCGAGTGTTGAGCGAAGATTTGATTTTACAATGTGGCGGTGGAATGTGCGGAGTTCGGGCTAGGGACTCGGAAAATCTTTAACACAGAGGACGCGGAGGAGCACAGGGTAAGTCGATCGTTGGATTAGCGGTGGATGTCTTTGCGATGGCCGAGTTCCAGTAGGAGAATTGTGATGCGCTCATCCTGGATATCGCAGATAAGGCGGTAGTCGCCGACGCGATAGCGCCAAAGCCCACGCTTCTCTCCTTGGAGAGCTTTGCCGAATTGACGCGGATCGGGCGAAGGTAAGATCCGCTCTCGCAGAAATTGTTGAATTGACGTCTGGACGGGTCGATCGAGTTTGGCGATTTGCTTCTGGGCGGTGCGGGTAAATTCGATCCGCCAGTCTCGCCGAGGTGAAGGCGTCACCGATCCAAGCCTAGACGCCGTTCCAGTTCTTCCAAGGTGATGGTCGGCTCACGACGCTCCAGTGCTGCGATGCCTTTGAGGTAATCTTCGCGGTCTTCGAGGAATTGCCGAATCGCTTCCCGTGCATAATAGCTCTTGCTACGTCCGGTTTCCCTGGCGAGCGACTCCAGCTTTTCTTCCAGTTCGGGTTCGAGCCGTATGCCGAGCATTGTTTAACAAGTTTAACACACCAGTCTTGGCGGTTTACACGACCAGCGTCTTTCGGCCGTGAAAGGCTTTAACACAGAGGACACAGGGGAACAAACAGAGGGACGCTGGGGTAGGGCCGGGTGGTGCCGATTGGGAGCTACGCTACCAATTTCTTGAGGGCGTCGATGTTGCGGCGGTCGTCGCCGGGCTTGTCGATGGGGGTTTCGGCGATGAAGGCGGCGTGCGCGAGGCGGAGATCGTTAAGCAGGATGCGGAATGTTTGTTTGCCGATGGTTCCCTTCCCGATGTGCTGATGGCGGTCAAGTTTGGAGCCGCGCGGAGCTTTGGCATCGTTACAGTGGACGACTTTCACGTGGTTCAGGCCGATGGTTGCATCGAGGTGTTGCAGCGTGGCATAGAGGCCGTCTTCGGTGACGATGTCGTATCCGGCGACGTGGGTGTGGCAGGTATCGATGCAGGCGGCAGCGGGGACGATGCCGCGGAGGCGGTCGATCACTTCCGCGACTTGCTCGAAGCTGCCGCCTAGGGAGAACTCGGCGCCGGCGGTGTTTTCGATGAGGATGGTGAGACCGGCGGCGGCGAGGTCGAGGCCTTGGGTAGAGGCGGCGATGGCAGCGGCGGTTTGCAGCAGACCGGCCTCTCGGTCGGAGCCGCGAAATGAGCCGGGATGGAGGACCAGATAGTCGGCGCAGATGGCGAGGGCGCGCTCGACTTCGCCACGGAAGGCTTCAATGGATTTCTTTAAGAAGAGCGGATTAGTGCTGGCGAGATTCACCAGATAATTGGTGTGGATGACGAGTGGCTTGAGGTCGTACCTGGCGCGCAGGCGCAGCATTTCATCGCAGAGGGGATGACTGAGATCGTAGGGAGCCCATTGGCGCGGGCTGGAGGAGAAAATCTGGAGGGTGTTGCAGCCGAGGCGGTAGGCACGCTCGGCGGCATTGTGGATGCCTCCCGCAGTGGAAGTGTGGATGCCGATGCGGCGGGAAGTGAGACGGGGCAGGCGTCTGGGAGCGGGATGAGCGAGGATATCTTGTTCACGGGCCATGGAACTTGGCATGAGTAAATTATAGGGCCCGGCGGGAGCTGCCCCATCGGAGATCGAAGTCAGAGTGCTAATTTTGTGCGGTTAGCGTGCTAATACACTTAGCACGGCTTGCTGAGTACGATCAAAATCAGTGGAGCGTTTTTTGGACTCCTGGAGTGCGGTCTGCGCCGCTGCGGTCTGTCCATTCTGCTGCAACACCTGCGCAAGCAGCAGGTATTCAACGTCACCGGGCTCGGCCTCGACGGCGCTCGAGTAGTTTTTAGCCGCTTCTGCGAAATCGCCCGTGCGCTGCGCAATCACGCCCAGACCGATGAATGCGCGTGCCGAATTCGGCTGCAGGTTGAGGGCTGCCGCATAGCTCTGGCGGGCGTGGTCGTAGTCCTTGAGGCAGCGGTAGTCGAGGCCCAGATTAGTGAGAGCGACAGCACGGAACGAGCGATCTGACGTAACGCGGAGTAATGACTGATCGCCTTCGAGAGCGAGAGCAAAGTTGCCGGCACGGCGCTCCACCGTGGCAAAGTTCAACAGGACAGCAGGATCGTCGGGGCGAATCAGAACAGCCGCCTGGAACTGGGCGCTGGCCTCCTGGATGCGCCCTTGGCTGAGCAGTGCATCCCCGAGGTTAAGATGCGCCACGTAATTGTCCCTGGTAACGGCCAGGGCGTGGGACCAAAGGGTTTCGCTGTTTCGCCAGAAACCAACCTGCCGATAGGTGAGAGCGCCAAGCACGGCCAGCCACAGCGCCAAGGCGGAAACCACGAAGAGATCATAGCGGCGGTGGACAGCCAGCCACTCCGTGACTCCCCAGCAGACGATGATCAACACGCCAATCATTGCCACATACATGTAACGATCGGCAATGGCTTGTTCCCCTACTTGAATCAATCCAAGCATGGGAAACAGGGCGCCCAGAAACCAGAACCAGCCGACGACCAGATATCGCCGCCCCGGCCGTGCGCGGACTCGCGCAATCACAATTGCGCTGACTGCGATCAGGAAAACGCATGCGGCGGCAACTTGCCACGTCCGGAGCGAAGCGCCGGGATGGGGGTAGAGAGGCGCCAGATGGGCTGGCCAAAGTGTTTTCCAGAGGTATTCGGGATAAGCACAGACAGCATTCCTGAGCCGTATGGCGAATGGGTACCGGTTGGCGGAGCGAATTGCGTTCACCGAATGCTGCGCTTTGAGCGTGATGAACGCGTCGACTGCCGAGAGCGCGAACAAGGGCAGCTTTTCAATCACCAGCCAAAGCGGACGGACGGGTTCGCGACTCGGGTTGGCAGAAGATTCCCCGAATTTCAGACGATGCAACGGCCAGTAGTCCCACAACAAAAGCAGAAGCGGGAGAGTAATTACCTGCGGCTTTGCCATCAGCCCGCAGGCGTAGGCGAGGAACACGGCGGTGTAGCGGACTACGCTCGGCTTGCGGGCATAGCGTCCGTAGGCCCACAGCGCGAGCAGGAGGAACATCATGCTGAGTACGTTCTTGCGTTCGGCGGCCCAAGCCACGGATTCGACGTTTAGGGGATGGATGGCAAAAATGCAGGACACGGCCAAGGAAGTCCAGATACGCCTGGTGGCATCTACCAGCAACAAGAACAGAAGAAGAGCGTTCACGCAGTGCAGCAGAAGACTGGTGTAGTGGTGGCCGACGGGATTGAGTTTGAAGAGTTGGTAATCGAAAGTGTGGGAAAGCCAGGTCAGGGGATGCCAGTTCCCGCCATCGAATGATGTGAAGACCCAACCCATGCCAGTCCAATGCATACCGGACTGGACGTGCCAATTGGTGGTGATATAGACATCATCGTCGTAGTCGACGAAGCCATTGCGGCCTACTGGGTGATAGACCGTCAGCGTGCAAGCTACGAGAAGCAGACAAAGAATCAATAGCTGCCTGGAATTCTTTTTCAAGAAGCTCTCTGGCTTGTCATGGACTGCCATAAGTCATGGTTTGTCGCGACTTTAGGTTGTCGCCGGACGATAAACAATTTAACCATAGCTGGAATGGGGTCCGGGTATTCGCTGCGGAAGTCCGGTTACTCTGGTACTTGGGCCAGAATGCGAGGATAGGGAGGGTTTGGGGTTCGAACGGTTTGCGGTGGGCGGTGTGCAACGGTAGACTTAAAGGCTAAGTTTTGTCATAACGCGGGAGGCATGTCGAGCTTGGCTCGATATGGACAGCCCCTTCGGCTCCGCTCAGGGTAGGTAGGGCGGCTGTCCCTACCAAAGGCTCTCGGCTTAAGAGGGAAACCTATGTTAGTCGTGATGAAGGCTCAGGCTACTGAGGAACAGGTGCGGCGGGTCTGCAAAAAAATCGAAGAATTAGGCTACCGGCCCCACGCCATGCCGGGAGCACAACGGACGGCCATTGGCATTACTGGGAATAAGGGCGAAGTGGAACAAGGAACGCTGGAAGAAATGGACGGTGTGCAAGAAGTAATTCGGGTTTCGAAGCCCTACAAACTGGTGAGCCGGGACGTTAAAGAGGACACTACGGTGATCCGTTTTCCTGGTACGGCCGCAACGATTGGCGGCGAGGGGTTGGCGATTGTAGCGGGGCCGTGCGCGATCGAAAGCCGGGAGCAGGCTTTTGCGGTCGCGGAGCGGGTACATCGGGCGGGAGCGCAGTTCTTTCGCGGGGGCGCTTATAAGCCGCGGACTTCTCCTTATTCCTTTCAAGGGTTAGGTGAAGAAGCATTGCGGATTATGGCCGAGATTCGCGAGCAATATGGGATGAAGATTATTACGGAAGCGATTGATCATGAATCACTTGATCTGGTGGAAGAATATGCGGACGTGATCCAGATTGGGGCGCGGAACATGCAGAATTTTTCGCTGCTGAAGCGGGCAGGCCAGGCGAAAAAGGCGGTGCTGCTGAAGCGGGGAATGTCGGCGACGCTGGAAGAATTCCTGATGGCGGCGGAATATATTTTGAGCGAAGGTAATTACCGCGTGGCGCTGTGCGAGCGCGGAATACGGACGTTTGCGGATCACACCAGGAACACGCTGGATTTGAGCATCATTCCGGCGGTGCAGCGTTTGAGCCATCTGCCGATTTTTGTGGATCCGAGCCACGGAACGGGAAAACGAAACAAAGTTACGCCGTTGTCGCGGGCAGCGGTTGCCGTGGGTGCGGATGGGCTGATGGTCGAGGTGCACAACCAGCCAGACCAGGCGATGTCGGATGGCCCGCAGTCGTTGTTTCCGGATCAGTTTGATGAGTTGATGAAACAGGTGCGGCAGATTGCGGCGGTGGTGGGAAGAACGGTGCCGGAGATTGGAGTGCGGGAGACGGTGGGAGCGAAGTAAGTGAGCCTTCCCTGCCGGATGAGTTCCGTTTGGGCAGACTTGATCGCTTGGTGTTTACTCACCGCCTGAAGCGCGGCGCTAAGGTGTGGGACTCCTTAAACGGCATGTCTCCAAAATCTGATAATCTGATTCTATGAAAACGACGCCGATATCGGTTACGGAGGCCGCTCGCAATTTCGCCGACTGCGTGAACCGCGTCCGCTATCAGAATGTGACTTTTGTTCTGCTCAAGAATGGAACGCCAGTCGCCCGGCTGGTACCGGAGAAAAAGAAGGCGGGTTCGGTGCGAAGACTGGCAGCCGCCTTGCGGGAATTCGACCTATCCACCGAGGAAGCCAAGGCGTGGAATCGAGACCTGCGTGCAGGCCGTCGCATCCTGAGGCCGCCTAACAATAAGTGGCGATAACAAGTGGCGATGAGACAGTTGCCCAATGATGTCAGTAATCGTCGATACCGATGTAATCATCCGCGGCGAACGGGGATCGTTCGATCTTCCGGCGTGGCTTGAGAAGTATGCCGATAGCGGCCCGCAAATGCGGCTATTACGGTAGCAGAGCTGTGGCACGGGATCGAACGCGCAACCAGGGATTATAAGGCAAGGCGTGAGGCTTATCTCCACATGATCGTCGAAAATTTGCCTGTTGTCCCCTACACGGCAATGACGGCGCTCGAACATGCCCGCATTTGGGCGACTCTGGAGTCGTCGGGCAAAATGATCGGCTACTACGATCTGATCGTGGCGGCCACCGCTTTGGAAAGTGGAAGCGCAGTCGCGACCTTCAACCGACGACATTTCGCCCAAGTGGATGGTTTAAAGGTGATTGAACCATAGTCCGGCGGCGGGTTTTGCATTTCTTCCGTGCAAAGAACTGTAAACATTGTGGCGTTTTCAGCTGATCTAGTCCAAGCTTAAGTGAACAAAGAGTCGACGGACGGCCGAGGGCGGCTGTCCCCACATAAGGCGGGGTTGTTTCACATGTTTTACCGATACGCTAATGCCGGTATGAAAACCGTTTTTCTGTTGGCGGCGCTCGCTGTTTGTTCTCCGGCCTTGCTGGCCCAGCACGGCGGCGGTGGGCGTATCGGCGGGGCATCCGCGGGCGGCGCCGGATTGAATAGTGGTAATCATGCGAGCGGAGTGGATGCAAAAGACGACTTGAGGGACTTCCACGAGATCATGGCAGTGCAGGCAAGTCCGGAGCAGAAACTCGCCTTTGCGGCGATGTTGAAGAGTACGGCCCTGGCAAGCGCGCAGGTACAAGGTTTTGTTGATCAGTTAAATAAGGAACGCAATGCGGCGGAAATTGCCCGCCGGGACAAAGACCTTGGGGATGCGCTCGAAATGACCAGAACGTTGAACAAGAGATTTCTGGAAGGATTTTCCGAAGCGCAGAAATCCGGGCTGAAGGAGATGATCAAACGGCTGGGAAAAGCGGATTCCGAGGTGGGGCAACAGTCGCGGACGCTCGATCAGGCGTTCGAGGCAAAGACGGCTGCTTCCCAGATGGCAACTGTTGCGGGTGGTTTGGGTCACGCGCTGGAGCTTTTTCAGCAGGAGCAACTTGGACTGGGCGAGGAGATGAGCATCGACATTGGAACCGGTACTCAGGACGCTTACAATCTTCCGGCGGTGAAGAACACGGCTAACATTGGCAACCAGGCGGTTTCGATTGTGACTTCCGGGGTGGTTTCGAAGGCCAGCGATGAGGCGGGCGAGAACACGTTCAGGGTTGAACTGAATGCCGACATCGCCGACCTGCAACACAGCATGACCGAACTGATGCGCAGCCAGCTCAATCAGGCCAACCGATGCGGGGAGCGGATTGAGGTTGCAACCGCGGAATTGACTCCGGAACAGCCGGCCGGATTGATCACAGCGCAATTGCATTATGAGCGTTGGACCTGCAACTCAATGCTCGGCCGCGATGACATGAACGAAGTGGCAGAAGGTAACGGAACGATCGGCGTCAAGCTAACTCCGGCTGTTGCGGAAGACGGTACGCTGCGGTTAAAGGCGGAGATGGAGAGAGTACAAGCGGACGGGCTGCTGGGCGAACTGCTGCGCTCTGGTTCCCTCGGCGAGACGCTGCGCGACAAAATTGCCGCATCCATTGTTTCGATTTTGAACCAGGCTGGAGATTTCAAGGCTGCGCTCCCGCCAGGGACGCGAGACTTTGCCACTCTGAAGAGGGCGCGCTTTCAGGATGTGGGTGCGGGGCGGCTGATGGCAGTGATGGACGGAGAGATACGAGTTTCAAACGATCAAGTTGCCGCGCTCACCACTGCATTGAAGCAACAATCGGCGACGGCGGAGCAAAGTGCGATGCAGCCTGAGCTGATGACGCGATAGCTTCTAGGGAGACCGGTCAGGCGGATTTTGCAACGACTGTGCGTCCGCTCGAAAAATCCCCCGGGCCCGGTGGCGATTTCCAACTATAGCCGCGCACAACATCAATAAGAATCGACTACCAGCTAAATTTGTATCTGGTAATCTTACTCAGTCGAATCTTACTTCTTCTATCTTGCTTCTTTGAGGTTTCTTCTCGGGAAACTTTTCTCTTGCGCAAACTTCTTCTGATTGCGGTATTCATCCCGTTGCTGGGCGCTGCCGGATGGTGGTATTTCCGCGAAAAACCCTTCCCCGATTACGGGCCGGCCTATCGCGAATACGCCTATGTTTCGAATGGCAAGAGCAACACGGTCAGCGTAATCGATTTGCGGACGTTTGAGCTCGCCAAGAAAATCGAGGTGGGCACAGGGCCCACGGGAATTGCAGCCAATCGCGAGAAGAATGAGATTTACGTGGTGAACGCAGGTTCGAATAATGTCAGCATCATCGACGCCGAGAGGAACCAGTTGGTGGCGACGATTGGGGTTCATGGGCGGCCTCATTCCATTGATGTTGCGAAAGACGGGCGGCTGGCATACGTGGCGAATGCAGGATCGGACAACGTTTCCGTCATTGATCTCGACAAGAGGATGGTGATAGGGAATGTGCGTGTGGGCGCTCAACCGGGAGTCGCCAGGGTTTCTCCAGATAGCGAAACCGTCGTGGTATCGAACCGCGGCGACAATACGGTTTCGGTAATGGACGCAAAGGCGTTGCGGGTCAGAGCAACTCTGCCGGTATGCCAGCAGCCGGAAGATATCGCGATTTTGCCCGATTCGAGTAAAGCGTTTGTGGCCTGCTCCGGATCGTCACAAGTGGCGGCGATTGCGCTAGCGAAAAATAGAACGGGGCAAGATGCGACTGACCGGGTTTTGGCCTTGATCGACGTGGGAAAAACGCCCGTCTGCCTGGCATTGAAGCCGGATGGCGGCGAGTTGGCAGTCTGCGACTTTGATTCTGACAGCATATCCTTCATCGAGACGGGGAACAATGAGGTTGAAAGCAGTGCGTTGGTAGGAGAACATCCGGCGCGGGCGCTGGTCACGCGCGACAACTCCAGACTCTATGCGAGCAACTTCGGGTCCGATAGCGTGGCGGTGTATGACATCGATGCGGGAAAGAGAATTGCGACGCTGGCGGTCGGCAGTCATCCGGAGGGTTTGGCACTCTCGCAAGACGAAAGATATTTACTGGTGCTGGACACGCAGGCCGGAGACGTGACGGTAATCCAGCGGCGAAATTCGCGAAAACTGGAGCCTTCGGAATATTCATTGCTGACCATGATTCCCGTGGGCGTTGAACCGAACGGAATCGTGGTGAAGGCGTTCATGGTCAATGCGGCGGGCAAGACGAAATAGCTTTCGCCTGTTGAATTAAGGAATAGAGAGATGGCTCCTCGCCTTCTCTCTACTCTCTACACTTGGGCCGGCTTGGCGCAGAATTTATCGAGGGCAGACTTGAGGTCTGCGGCAATGGCCGGAGCTTCACGGGATTCGATATCCCGGCGCGGCATCATGTAGACCAGTTGGCCGTCGCGAAGAATGGCGATGGAAGGCGAGGAGGGCGGCTGGCCGGTAAAGTAACCGCGGGCGCGTTCGGTAGCTTGAGTATCTTGCCCTGCGAATACGGTGACCGAGTGGTCGGGATGAGCGGCATTTTGCAGTGCCATGCGAACCGCGGGACGCATGCGGCCGGCGGCGCATCCGCAGATCGAATTTACCACCACTAGAGTTGTTCCCGCCCGTGCTTTCAGAGCGTGATCGACTTCCTCGGGGGTGCGCAGTTCCTCTATGCCCAGGCGCGTCAGTTCTTCACGCATTGGGATGACCATAATTTCCGGATACATTTCGAGACTCCTTGATCGTCTATCGTCTATGGATCGTTTAATTTAAAGATGATTGTTTCAAGCTCGCAGTCGGAGAGCCAGAACATATAGTTTACCTGAAAGTTGCCACTCAGGAAATTTGGAAACATGGTTCGGTGTTCCGGCTGCTTATACGAGCAACCGCTCGCAAACAACCAGCAACTAATCCGCTGGCTTCGGGGCGTTCGGAAGAGTTTTCGAAACAGTTGTGGAAGACAAATTCAGTCAGGAGGATGACTCGCAGATGGAGAAACATTCGCGATTGGCTGGTTGGTTGCTGGTGGGCACGCTGGCACTTTCTTTCGTGGGCATGGGATGCGCGCATCATCACTATTACCGTGTTTACGATCCTTACTATAACGATTACCACGTTTGGAACGGACCGGAAGTCGACTACTACCACCAGTGGGCGAACGAATATCACCGCGATCCGAATCGCGACTTCCGAAAGCTTCCACCGGGGGAACAAAAAGAATACTGGACATGGCGCCATAGCCATGGGCAGCCAGCTCACTAAGGCGAGAAGTTATCGAGGACGCTGGAATTTGCTGCTACTCATCGTGCGTAAGAGCAGGCTCGACATCGGCGCGAGCCTGCTTTATTTTGAAGAGCTTCTTCAGCGCAAGAATATGTGGGCGGCGTCTTCCGCGCGGATAGGAGCCCTGCGCCGCGCGCCGGAGGTGAGGTTGTAAACCACCAGCGTGTGCTCCTCGACTATCAGGATTTCATTTTCACTGAGCCAGTCCACTAGTTCCGCGTGTGGAAGAAAGGCGAGGCGGCGAGGCGGATCTTCTGTACTTTTTATTTCAACGGCGGGGAGATCGGCTAAAGACTTGCGAATGCGCTGCGACTCCTGGGGATTGGCTTGCCCTTGTTCGGCCAGTTGGATGGGTGCATTGGGCTTGCCGGTTGAAACAATGGCTAGCGCTACCGATTTTAGATCGGCAGATAACTTTCCATTCTGGGTGTAGAAGCTGACGTCGTAATCAGGATTTTGATAAGCATCGAGCTCGTCAAATACCTTTAGAGTCTTGCCGTGAAGATGCAGCAAGGTCTGATCGTCGCTTTCGTTGGACCATCCACAGCAGCCTGTATCCGGGATGGCTTCGAGAATGGCCCCGGGATCGGGCGTGTCGAGCACGTTTCGCAGCGGCGGATCGACGGGAGTCGACGTCCACTTGCCCGCATTCTCTTCAAAGAGTGAGGTCGATTTGTAGAGAGGTTTTGTTTGTCCGGTTACAAATTGGGTCAACAGAAAGAAATTCCACACCCCTCCACGCGGAACCCAGACTTCTCCATAAGAACAGGTTTCCTCGCAGCCGCCCGTCGGGCAGGCACAATCGGGAATCGCGATGGAACCGACTTCCTGACGATTGCCTCCGGCAAGATCGGTCCGCCAGCTCAGCCAGGTATTTTTGGTGGAGAGATCGACGCCGTCGCGTTGCAGGCGGCGTGCCTGATTGGAAAACCAAAAAAGTGATTTGCCATCCGAGGAGAGAAAAGGAGCGGTAGCGGATTCGGTGATCACGAGATTCGACCCGGCGGTTGAGGTGGTACGGGAAACATCTCGGGCGAGAGTGCTGGCCTGATGGCCATCCCAGAACCAGACTTTACGCTCATCGGGCAGATCCCCCTCCGTCAACGGCAAGGCGACAGAGGAGAAGAAAAGCATCTGGCCTTTTGCGTTAACGAAAAAGTTGGAGAGGGCTGTTGCCGCCTCAGCTGGGATTTTAACTGTCCCCTTCTCCGAAAATGTCGTTAGGTCGTACTCGACCGCGCCGGCGGAGCGGACAACCCATAAGCGTTTATTCTGCGCATGGAGGAAGGGTGACAAGCAGAGTATGACGGCTGCAGTTATGGCTGTTCTTCGCATGAGTAAATCGATTGTAAATCGGGACCTCCCTGCTTCCGTGGCTCTTGCGTACAATAGGAAGCTGAAGTTGAATCTGTACCCTCCACGAGAAACCGATGACCACCACAACGCATATTCGCCCAGAGAATCTACCTTCGCAAGCTGTCTCGGCAGAGCTTCCTGAAGTTCCGCTCACTACCGAAGGCTACAGCGTTTTGCACCAGATGATGCGGGTGCGGCGTTCAGCCTGGCGCGCGCTGGGCGAAGCGTCACGAACGGAAATTGCTCAGGAAGCGGCGGTGGCACTGGCCAAAATGGAGCAGAGTTCGGGCGGACAATCGGCGCTGTTTTCTTTGATCGGACATAAGGGCGACCTGATGTTCGTTCACTTCCGCAACTCGTTCGCGGACTTGAATCAGGCCGAGCTTGATCTGGCCGGATTGCGGCTGAGCGATTATCTTGAACCGACATCTTCTTACCTGTCGATCATCGAACTCGGACTGTATGATTCCACTCTGAAAATTTATAAGGAACTGGCGGCGCAAGGAATTCCGCCCCACTCCGAGCAGTGGAAGGCGGAGATTGAGTCCAAACTGGCGCGGCATCGAGAAGCCATGCACCCGCGGCTATTCCCACAAATTCCGCCCAATCGTTATGTCTGTTTCTATCCCATGGACCGGAAACGGGGCGAGGAAAAGAACTGGTACACGCTGCCCATTGAAGAGCGCGCCCGGCAAATGAATGAGCATGGGCTGGTGGGACGACGTTATGCGGGAGAAGTGAAACAGATCATTACCGGCTCGATTGGCTTTGACGATTGGGAGTGGGGCGTCGATTTGTTCGCCGACGATCCGCTGGTGTTCAAGAAGCTTATTTATGAGATGCGGTTCGACCACGTGAGCGCGGTATACGCGTTGTTCGGGCAATTTTATGTGGGCGTAAGATGTCCGGCGGCGGGGCTGGAGAAGTTGTTAAGTGGAGAATTGCCGGGGTAGTGGCGAAGCTTCACCACGGAGACACAGAGTCGCAGAGAACAGCTTCTTAAATTTCCTAAATTTTGTATGTCTCTGTGGCGCTGTGTTCATTCGATTTCGGAGTTATAGAACTCATGTCAACGCTTGGACTGATTGAATATAAAGATGCCAGCCCGGAGGTGCGCGCGGTTTATGACGACATTATGGCGACGCGCAAGACGGACTGGATCAACAATTTTTGGAAAGCAATTGCGCACGATCCCGCCACGCTGAAGCGCACGTGGGAAGACATCAAACAAATCATGGCTCCCGGAGCGATCGACCCGCTGACCAAGGAATTGATCTACGTCGCGGTGAGCGTCACCAATCAATGCCATTACTGCATCGCCTCCCACACCGCCTCCGCGCAGAAAAAAGGTATGACCGACGCAATGTTTAAGGAGCTAATGGCGGTGGTTGGCATGGCCAACGAGACGAACAAGATGGTGACGGGATATCAGGTGGAGATCGATCCGCAGTTTAAGAAGTAGCGGCGGGTTCAGGCGCGGCGCAATTTGCTCCTCATTTTGAGAGTGAGCTTCGAGCTTCGCTCGACGGGACAGCCCGGAGCGGCCGCCCCTACATAGACATTCTGGGAAACTTGAATTCGTGAGCCTTCAGATCGGCTTTCCGGCCGCGAAAGCGGACACCTTCCGCCTCCAACCGCAGCCGCTGTTCGATGGCGGAATCGCCGCGCAGTTTAATCTCGCCTCCAGCGCCTAAGACGCGCTGCCAGGGCAAATTAAAGCCGCGATGCAGGACTTGCGCCACCAGTCGCGCCCCTCCGGGGAATCCCGCTGCCCGAGCGATGGCGCCGTAGGTGGACACTTTCCCTTTCGGGATGCGGCGAATGGCTGCTTCGATGAGCAGGCGCCGAGTGCCGGCTTCAGGAATTTGTTTTGTTTCCACGCTTCAACGGGGCTTTGCTTGTCTTTTTTGCGGTCATACTTTACAGCGCAATCCAGCCAATGCGAATCAGCCACAACGATGCGATGAGGACGAGCAGCCAAAGTACAACCCCTTGCAGTAAGGGACGGGGCCCGACCCGCTTAATCGTTGCGATGGAGATTCCACTGCCGATCAGAAACAGTGTAGCGGTCAAAGCCACTTTCGCGACCCTCACTGCGAGCGGATAAATATGCGCTCCTCCGGGCAGGTAGGTGTTGCAGACTGCGGCGAGGCAGAAAAATCCGATGAACCATGGCCACTGAATTTTGGCTTTAGCGCCGCGCGCCACGGCAGTTGCGAGCGAAAGAGGCACGATCCAGAGCGCGCGGGCGAGTTTTACTGTGGTGGCAATCGCCAAGGCTTCGGAGCCATACTTGGCAGCCGCACCTACCACCGAACTGGTGTCGTGAATGGCCAGCGCGGACCAGAGTCCGAACTGCGACTGCGTCAGTTTCAGAGCCGAGCCGATGGGAGGAAACGTGAGAAGGGCGACGGAATTCAACACGAACACGGTGCCCAGCGCGATTGCCATTTCTTCGTCGCTCGCGTGGGTGATGGGACCGATGGCGGCGATGGCGCTGCCGCCGCAGATTGCCGTCCCGGCTGAGATCAGAAACGCAGGCACGCGGGCTACGCGGAACAGCACGCCCAAGCCCATGCCTGCGAGCAGAGCGAAGCTGATGCCCAGCATGGTGTAGACGAAGCCGCTACGGCCGGCTTGAATCACCTGATGCAGGTTCATTCCGAAACCCAGGCCGACGACCGCGGCCTGCAAGAGATATTTGGACAGGTTTCTGGCCGCTGCGCCGTAAGGATGCGGGAACGTGAGACCAAACAGCAGTCCCAGCGACAAAGCTACCGGAGGCGAGACGAAGCCGCTGGCGCTGACCAGCAGACACAAAATAAATACGATGCGAGGCAACATTCGAGAGACGACCGGAAGCACACACACGTCACTGTGAGCCTTCGCCCCGGCGACGATCCTTTTTTCCCGAGGTGAGCTAAGCTGCTTGGCGGAAGGACTCAACCGCTTCCGGCACTGAATTAAAAGCTTCAAACACCGTGATCAACTTTGTAATCTGCAAGACGTCACTGACGCGCTGGGTCAAGTTCGCCAGCTTGATCGTTCCCCCTGCATTAAGCGCCGTGGTGCGCAGCGCTACCAACGTACCCAGTCCACCGGAATCGATATAGCTCACCTCGGCAAGATTCAATACGATGCGATTGTTTTCCGATATAGCCTTCTTTACATAGTCGCGCAGCAGCGACGATTCGTCACCGAAGACGATGCGGCCCATACAATCGATGACGATTGCCCCACCTTCCGTTTGTGTTGACAGTTTCAACTGCATAGGATCTCCCTCCCGAAACGGTTCCCCTGCGCCAGATTGACGCAATAGCCTATCGCTTGTGAAGAGGTTTTAGCAAGCTTGCCGGGTTGGGGGTGCTGCGCTTGTCGGGTTTGACCTGCGACGAGGGCGAGCTTGGCTCGAACGACAGCCCCTTCGCCCGCGGCTCAGGGCGGCGAGGTTAGCTGTCCCTCATACTAAAATGGTTTGCGCGCGACGACTTCGCTGTCGCGGATGAAAAACTGCGCGGAACACTTTTCCGATCCGCAAATAACCGGAACCAGGCCATTGATTTGGCGGCGTGTAATCAGGCCCAGCATGCCGCATGAGGGACAGGCCAGAACAGCCCAGTAGGGATCTTCTTTTTCGCCGACCTCGCCGGCATTTTCCAGCACAAAGACGGTTCCGGGTTGCATGTGTTCCGGGATCCACTCGTTAATCAGATCCAGTTCGCCGACCATATCTTCCCCCTGGTGAACCAAACTTTGACGCAAGTGCTTTGCCTAAGAAGCTTTTCTAGCACGCCGGGGTTCGCCGGATGAAGTTACCGAAGTATTCAACTTTTTTGCGATGACCTCGGCACGCACCCGACGGACCGCATCACTCAGACAAATTCCTAGAACGGGTTGATCGGAATTCTTCAAGATATCGACGATCTGGCGCGCCGAAGTCTCTAAATAAAGGTGTGTGCCATCGATGAGAAGATGAACGTCCGAGCTGCGGTCGACGATGTCGGCCAAGCCTTTGCCGAGCTCATGATCCAAGAAGCGCATGACCTTTCGTACTCCTTGCAGTGAGAAGCCTTTGCGCCGCAGCTGGCAGATGACGGCAACTTCGGTAAGATTCTGCATCGAGTAAAGGCGACGATGCCCCTTGCGTTCCGGTTTGACGACTCCCCGCTCGTCCCACCACTGGAGCTGACGCGCGGTAATGCCGGTGAGGGAGATCACATCATGAGATGGAAAGCGATCTTGCATGTTTTCTTGATTGCGTTTGAAACAATTTTGATGCTAAATGTTTCAAACATTGTAGATGGGTGCGGCAGAGAGTCAATTAGAAATCAGGCCGGAGGGGTAACTAGAGGAGTGCCGGGTCCAATAGCGCCAAGCCACCGCCCACGAAGTGAACGATCTCCAGGCGATCGCCATCTTTGAGGCTGGTTTGAGGCCAAGTCTCACGAGGGGCAATTTGACGGTTGAGTTCAACGGCCACGCGATCGGATTTCATGTTCAACAATTCGATCAGAGCCGCAAGCGTAAACAACGCCGACTCGTCGGCGAAAGTGCGGACGTCCCCGTTGATCTGAAGTTTCATAATTTAATTTTCTCACCCCCGCGAGGGCACAACTGCTACTCCGCGCGGCGCAGAGAGAACTTCCGGGTAACGGTGCGGCCTTGATGGTTGGCTTGGATGATGACGGAGGATTCTGGTAAGGATGATTCATCCACGTCGAAGGAAATCTCGGCTTGGCCTCCAGAATCGCTAGTTGCCTGGGTATAAAAGGGCACCGCTTCGGGGCGGGAAAAACGGAAAGTAAGGCGGGCGCTTGGGACAGGCGATCCACCCTCGGTCACGCGCAGGCGCATGGTCAAATTGTGATTGGCAAGGACTGAGTCGGAGTTCTCCCATTGTAGATCGAGCTGCCGAATGGCGGCCAGAGATTCGCCCTCGGAGTGGTCGAGCACCGCTTCCAGATTGCCCTCGCGGATCGCCTCGAGGACGGCTCGGTGCTGGTCTCGCAACTGTTGCTCTTTCTGGGAATCGCCGAAACTTGCGTCAGCCGAAGAGTCGGCGTAGGAAATTGCTTTCTTCCCAATGCACCTGCCCCGCATAAAAACCTGGGTTTGCAGCAGGCGCTCGCTCTCGCGAGCCTCACTCTGCACGTGATAGATGGTATCGCCGTGCTTTACGTCTGTATTGAATCCAAAAATCATAAGAGAACTAACGAATTGCCAGTGTTTCGATTTTCCGTGACGAACTTTACGATTGAGCTTACAGCATCGCTGCTAAGACATTGGGCCGAGTTCGAATCATTGGATTTCCCAATTCGGCATGCGCTAAATTTTTCTGGCCCGGACTCCTGAATTGCCGCAACCGAACTTGACACTCGCGTGTAACAACCCTAATCTAGAATGTTTAATCAAGCATCGCGCGAATTATATATACCCTCTCCTATGCCCGACAATTACTTCCTTCGCTACCTGCCGTTACTGA
Source organism: uncultured Acidobacteriaceae bacterium (assembly GCA_963833875.1). Lineage (GTDB taxonomy): Bacteria > Acidobacteriota > Terriglobia > Terriglobales > Acidobacteriaceae > Sulfotelmatobacter. Next base: position 1,381,679 of record CAWHZM010000004.1, on the reverse strand, counting down.
TCCATGTTCTGCTGGCGGGCGCGATTGCGACTGCCATTATCACGCTTTCGTGGCTGATTGGGCAGCGTAAGCCGACTCGAGCCAAGATGGAGGCGTACGAATGCGGCATGCATCCGGTGGGAGATTCGCGCGGGCGGTTCTCGGTAAAGTTTTATCTGGTGGCGATGTTGTTCATTCTCTTCGACGTAGAAGCCGTCTTCCTGTACCCCTGGGCGGTAATTCTGCGCGATCTTAAGCATTTTGGGCTTTGGGAGATGTTCGTTTACATCGGCATCGTGCTGGTTGGTTTCTTCTATGTGTGGAAGAAAGGCGTGCTGGATTGGGGTCCGGAAGTCGTGCGGCGGGGAGCACGCTGATGGGGCTAACGGCCGCCATCACCGATGTTGAACAACTGAAGGGCCATCCTGCGGTGGCACGGTTGTTGGCCTGGAATCCGGCCGCAATTACGGGAGTTAAGTTCGACCGCGATGAGATGACGATCTTTGTCGATCGATCCAATATCCGGGAAACCTGCGCGCTGCTGCGGGAGAATGCCGAATACCCCTTCAATTTTCTTTCCGATATCACCTGCGTTGATTGGTATCCGGCCGAGCCGCGCTTTGAAGTGGTCTACCACCTGCTTTCGATTGCCAGGAAAGATCGCGTGCGCCTGAAAGTTCGTCTAGACAGCGCCAGTCCGGCAGTCGAGTCGCTGACTTCGGTGTGGCCCGGCGCAAATTATTTCGAGCGTGAAGTTTTCGATTTATTCGGGATCCGGTTTACCGGACATCCTTATATGGTGCGGCTGCTGATGCCCGAGGATTGGGAGGGGCATCCGTTGCGCAAGGATTATCCGGTGGAGGGATACCGGTAGATTTCGGAAGAAAGTATTACAGGGCTGGGAGAGTTTTTCAAAAGTCAAGATCTTCAACACGGGGGACACAGAGGGTCACAGAGGAAATCGAAGGGAGCAAGTCTAGCAGTCGCACTTTTATGGCGCATCTGAGTCCAACACCGGTACTTGAACCCGCCCAGGATCGGACAATGATCCTGAATATGGGTCCGCAACATCCTTCCACCCATGGTGTGCTGCGGGTTTTGCTGGAGATTGATGGCGAAACCATTGTGCGGATCATGCCGGATATCGGCTTCCTGCACACGGGAATCGAGAAGACTTGCGAAGCGAAGTTTTATCAGCAAGTTGTGCCGCTGACCGACCGCATCGACTACCTGTGCCCCATGACCAACAATCTTTGTTATGTGTTGGCGGTGGAAAAGCTGTTGGGGCTGGAAATTCCTCCGAAGGCACAGTGGATGCGGGTTCTGATGAACGAGTTGACCCGGATCAATTCGCATCTTGTATGGCTGGGCACGCACGCGCTGGATATCGGCGCCATGACGGTCTTCTTATATTGCTTCCGCGAACGTGAAGAAGTGCTGAAGCTGTTTGAGGCGATTTCCGGGCAGCGCATGATGACCTCTTACTTTCGTATTGGAGGATTGGCGCTGGAGCCACCGCTGGGATTTTTTGATCGAGTGAAGAAGTTTGCGGGATATTTTTCCAGCAAGGTAGACGAATACGAGAACCTGCTGACCGGGAATCCGATCTGGGGGATGCGGACCAAGGGTGTGGCGCGGCTTACGGCGGAAGATGCGATTGCGCTGGGAGCGAGTGGCCCGACGCTGCGCGGAAGCGGCGTGGATTTCGATCTGCGGCGCGATATGCCGTATTCGAGCTATGAGAAGTTCAAGTTTAAGGTTCCTACAGGCACGGACGGCGATGTTTTTACCCGCTACATGTGCCGGGTGGCGGAGCTAAGAGAATCGAACAAGATTGTGCAGCAGGCTTTGGATGGCATGCCGGAAGGCCCCATTAAAGCGGATGCTCCCGGAGTTGTGCTGCCTGACCGCGAGAAGATGAAGACGCAGATGGAGGCGCTCATCTATCACTTCAAGATTATTACCGAAGGCTTTGCGGTGCCGGCGGGTGAGGTGTATCAGGCGGTCGAATCTCCGCGCGGCGAGATGGGGTATTACATCGTAAGTGATGGGACGGCAAAACCTTATCGGGTGCATATGCGGGCGGCGTGCCTGGCGAACCTGCAAACGCTGCCCAAGATGTGCGAAGGCGGGTTGATTGCTGACGTGGTGGCGGCGATCGGGTCCATCGATATTGTGCTGGGAGAAATTGATAGATAATCCTGTGAATCTCTGGGTCGTCTGGATCGAAACCTTTAACACAGAGGACGCAGAGGTTCACAGAGGAATTGGATTATGAGGTTTTCCGAGGAATTCGAGGCGCGGTTTGCGGAGATGGTGCCGCACTATCCGACCAAGCGCTCAGCGCTGGTGCCTACGCTTCTTTACGCACAGGATGAGGTTGGGTTTCTCAGCGATGAGGTTATCGCGGAACTTGCAGAACGGTTGGATTTGAACGAACTCGAGGTTCGCAATGTGATCAGCTATTACTCCATGCTGACCACCAAGCCGCGCGGGAAATTCAACGTGCAGGTTTGCACGAACATCAGCTGCATGGTGCGCGGCGGAGAAGAGATTTTGCGGCACTGCGCGAAGAAGTTAGGGGTGGGAAATAAGGGAACGACCGCAGACGGGCTGTTTACCTTAGAGGAAGTGGAGTGCATCGGCGCTTGCAGCTGGGCCCCGGCAGCGCAGGTGAACTACGATTTTCATGAGAATTTAACGCCGGAAAAGATCGATCAAGTGCTGGAGAAATACAGGAAGCAAATTTAGCGATTTTGCGATTGGGCGATTTGGCGATTGAAAAGCCAGTCTCTTTTTCGATCTTCGATTTTCAATCACTCAATGGCTCGATCACACAATCACTCAATTTTTTATGGCTGACTTGGTTTCACATCCCGATGAAGTGAAGGTTGTCTCCCGGCGGTTCGGCATGGGCGCGACTAATATCGACCGGTACCTTGAACTGGACGGCTACAAGGCCGTGCAGAAGGCGCTGGGCATGGAGCCGGATGCCATTATTAACGAGGTGAAAGCCTCAGGGTTGCGCGGGCGCGGGGGCGCGGGATTTTCGACGGGGATGAAGTGGTCGTTTGTGCCCAAACAATCGGCCAAGCCCAAGTATGTATTGTGCAACGGAGACGAGAGCGAACCCGGGACCTGCAAGGATCGCCTGATTTTCGAGCACGATCCGCACTCGGTAATTGAGGGCGTGATGATCGCGGCTCTGGCTGTGGGCGCGGCCAGTGGGTACATCTACATTCGCGGCGAATATCGATATTTGTCGATCATCATGCAGAAGGCGATCCGCGATGCTTATGCCAAGGGATTCATCGGCAAGAACATTTTTGGCAGCGGACGCAATCTGGATATTTATTGGCACGGCGGCGCCGGGGCGTACGAAGTTGGAGAAGAATCTGCGCTGATGGAATCGCTCGAGGGAAAGCGCGGCATTCCGCGGATTCGGCCTCCGTTTCCGGCTGTGGTTGGACTTTGGGGCGGGCCGACGGTTATCAACAATGCCGAAACGCTGGCCAATGTGCCGCACATTATTCTGGGCGGCGGAGATTGGTTTGCCAAGCTGGGCACACCGAAGAACGGCGGCACGCGGCTGTTTTGCCTGAGCGGCAACATCGCAAAGCCCGGCGTTTATGAGCTGCCCATGGGCTACAACCTGAAGAAGATGATTTATGAAGTGGGCGGCGGGATCCCGAACGGGCGCGGGTTGAAGGCGGTGGTGCCGGGTGGGTCGTCTTGTCCGGCGCTCAAAGCCGAGGAGATCGATGTCGCGATGGATTTCGATTCCGTGGCGAAAGCGGGGTCGATGCTCGGTTCCGGCGGGGTGGTCGTGGTCGATGACGCACAGTGCATTGTGAAGTTCGCGCTGCGGACCATGAAGTTTTATAAGCACGAAAGTTGTGGATGGTGCATCCCGTGCCGTGAGGGCACGGACTGGCTGGAGAAAACATTGACTCGCTTCCACAGCGGCGGCGGAATGATGAAAGACATCGACAACATGCAGTATTTGTCGGAGAACATGCTGGGGCGGACGTTTTGTCCGCTCGGCGATGCAGCGGCGATGCCGACGATTGCGTTTGTGAAAAAGTGGCGCAAGGAATTTGAAGATCATTTGGAAGGCAGACCGTGTCCGTTTGAAAAACAAGGCGCGGTGGAAGAGATGGCAGTATTGAGTCATTGAGCGATTGGGTGATTTTGCGATTGGAAAACCGGATTTGCTTTGAATTTAAGGTTTTCAATCGCCCGATCACACACTCGCCAAATCGCTAAATTCTTATGGCTGACGTAACCCTTACAGTTGACGGCAAGAAGGTGACGGCCCCGGCGGGGACGCTTCTGATTGAGGCCTGCAAGACCGCCGGCATTGAAGTGCCTTCGTTTTGCTATTACCCCAATCTTTCGCTGCAGGGCGCGTGCCGCATGTGCCTGGTGAAGATCGAGAAGATGCCCAAGCTGCAGACCGCCTGCACGACTGTGGTCGCCGAAGGCATGGTCGTGACATCCGACAGTGACGAAATCAAGCAGGCGCGCAAGTCGATGGTCGAGATGCTGCTGGGGAATCACCCCCTGGATTGCCCGGTTTGCGATGCAGGGGGCGAATGCGAATTGCAGGACATGACATTTTCCTATGGCGCGGCCGAATCGAAGTTCATGGAGGCCAAGAACCACAAGGATGAGCAGCAGTGGTCGCCGGTGGTGTTCTTCGATCGTCCGCGATGCATTTTGTGTTACCGCTGCGTGCGGGTGTGCGGCGAGGGCATGGATGTTTGGGCGTTGGGTGTGCAGAACCGGGGGGTGAGTTCGATCATTGCGCCCAATAAAGAAGATCATCTGGAGTGCGAAGAGTGTGGCATGTGCATCGACATCTGCCCGGTTGGGGCGCTGACCTCCGGCGCTTATCGATACAAGACCCGGCCCTGGGAGATGAAGCATGTGGGCACGATCTGCACCCATTGCGGCGATGGCTGCAAAACCACGCTGGGCGTGCGGCGAGCGGATACCGGCATGGAGATTGTCCGCGGCGACAATCGCGACAAGAGCGGAACGAATGGAGATTTCCTCTGCATCAAGGGCCGCTATGCCTTTGATTTTGCCAATCATGAAGAGCGTTTGACCAAGCCGCTGATTCGCAAAGAAGGGAAGCTGACTCCGGCTACCTGGGAAGAGGCGTTTGCCTTGATCGGAAGGAAGTTTGCCGAGGTGCGGGAACGCGACGGCGGAGAAGCGATCGGCCTGATTGGCTCGACGCGGACGACGAATGAAGAGGATTACCTTCTATCGAAATTCGCGCGAATTGTGTTGCAGACGAATAACGTCGATCACCATCGGACAGCGGACTTCCCTGCTCTGGCGGCGGCGCTGCGTGGCAAACAGGGCGCAACCGCCAGCATGGCGGATGTGTATACCGCTCCGGCAATTCTGCTGATTGGCAATGATCCCACCGAGCAGCATCCCCTGCTGGCCTGGCAGATTCGCAATAACGTGCGACTGCACCAGGCGCGGCTGTATGTGATCAGTTCGAAACTGATCAAACTGGGGCGGCAGGCGACCAGCTACACGGAAATTCCCGGAGCAGCGGAATCGGACGTTGCCGAATTTCTGGCGGGCGGAGACGCCGCTCCGAAAGCGATTCCCGCGCCTTCGGCGGACAGCCAGTCCTGGATTGCCCTGCGTGAAAAACTTCGGGGCGAGAATAATCTGGTCATTATTTTCGGGTCTGAGATCCGTGGCGAGGGGCTTGCGCACATCGTCAAGTTTGGTTCGTCGATCGCCGGGGCGAAGTTCGTCTGTCTCGCCGATTATGCGAATTCTCGCGGCGCGGCCGACATGGGTTTATATCCCGATCTGTTGCCGGGTTATCACCCGACTTCGGGGAACCACGCGTTCCACGAAGAGTGGGGGACCATCCCGCAAAGCGCTGGACTCGACCTGCAGGGCATGGTGCAAGCGGGAAAGTCCGGCAAATTGAAAGCACTGTATGTCGTCGGCTCGAATCCGATCGGGCGCGCGAACATCGATCCGTTCGTTTTTTCGAATAGCTTCGTGGTGGTGCAGGACATGTTCCTGACCGAGACCGCGGTGATGGCTGATGTTGTGTTGCCGGCGGCGAATGCATACGAGAAATCCGGCACCTTCACCAATACGTGCGGCGATATCCAACTGGTAAAAAAAGCCGGCGAGGTCACCGGCACGAAGTCCGACTTCGAAATGATCGTGCGTATCGCGGATGCGATGGGATTCGATGTCCGCAAGCTGGTGCCGTTTGGAGAAGGAATCCGGGCGGGAACGCGGGCCGATATGGGGCAATCTCGCGGAGCGCAGTCGGGGGAGGCCGACCGCCACGCCGTGTGGCTGGAGGCGCGCGGGCTTGAACCGAAGATGAGCCCGTTCGAGCCCACGGCAATTCTGGACGAGATTCAGCGCCTGGTTCCCGGCTATGATGTCTCTCGCCTCAACTTGCTGGCGGGCAACAGTCAGCACACGTCTTTAGCCGATGCCGGGCCGGGCGCTGCCCACCGAACCGAATCGATTGTTCCGGCGGACGACAATCTTTTTACTTCCGGTACGTTGGGACGCTATTCATCCGCATTGAAGTCGGTGCTGGAAAGTCGTGAACCGAGACCTGCTGAAGTCGCGGCCGACTGATTCGCAGTTATTTTATTCGCTGCAGTTCGAGAGGAAGCAAGGACCTTGCCGATTGGCGTTTTCATACTCGTGTCGGTGATCAAGTCGCTGATCGTGCTGATCGTGCTGCTTACGGCCGTCGCCTACACGGTTTGGCTGGAGCGCAAAGTGGTTGGCCATATGCAGAACCGGTGGGGACCCACCCGGGTCGGGCCTTTTGGATTGCTTCAACCCGCGGCGGATGGTTTGAAGTTTTTATTCAAGGAAGATCTGACGCCTCCGCACGTTTATAAGCCGCTATTCCTGGCCGCACCGATGATCGCGGTGATCTTCGCATTGACTTCGATTGCGGTAATCCCATTCGGCAACTCGATCCCGATTTTTGGTTACGGTATTCCGCTTCAGATCACGGATGTGAACATCGGCCTGCTCATCATTCTGGGCGTGACCTCGATGGGCGTGTATGGCGTGGCGCTCGCAGGTTGGTCTTCGAATAATAAGTACTCTCTTCTGGGCGGACTTCGCGCCAGCGCGCAGATGGTTAGCTACGAGATTGCGTTGGGTCTGTCGCTGGTTGGAGTGCTGATCCAGTCCAGCAGTTTCAGTTTGAGAACGATTGTCGAGGCGCAGGGGGGACGGTTTCTAGGAATCATTCCGCGGTGGAACATTTTTCACGGACAATTCGTCGGCTTCTTCATTTATTTGATGGCCGCATACGCCGAGACCAATCGCATTCCGTTTGACTTGCCGGAAGCCGAGACCGAACTGGTTGCCGGCTACCACACGGAATACAGCGCCATGAAGTTTGCCATGTTTTTTATGGCGGAATACGCCAACATGATTACGGTGGCTTGTCTGGCGACGATTTTGTTTTTCGGGGGATGGAATGGACCGCTGTTTGGGCCTCCGCTGATGAGGGTGCTGTTGCCGCTGGTCTGGTTTATCGCCAAGGTTTTCTGTTTCTTGTTTCTTTACATATGGGTGCGCGGGACATTGCCGCGCTTCCGCTACGATCAACTCATGTCATTTGGCTGGAAGTTTTTGTTGCCGCTGGCAATTGCGAACTTGGTGGTTACGGCAATCGTGGTGGCCTGGTAGAGGAATCAATCAGGGTCAGTGATTAGCAATGAGTGGTCAGTGACCGGCTATGCGGCATCTGGTGAATCACTGGCCGCGGGTCACCGGCCATTCGAAAAATCTATGCCAAGTTTTCACTTAATACTATTTCTAGCTTTCGGCGCGGTTTGCGTGGCTGGAGCAATTAACCTGCTGGCGCAGCGCCATCCGATTAACAGCGCTTTGTCACTGATCGCCGTGATGGCCGCGCTGGCGGGTGAGTATCTGCTGCTCGGAGCGGAGTTTGTGGCCGCCGTACAGGTAATTGTCTACGCCGGCGCGATCATGGTGCTGTTTGTCTTTGTGATCATGTTGCTCAATGCGGGGGTGGAAGAAGAGACCAAAGGAAGCCGGGTTGCGATCCTGTTTGGCGTGCCGGGGATTCTGATTGGCGGGGTGCTGATGGCTTGGGTTGTATTACAGCATTCTGGCACCGAAGCCGTGCCGCTCAACGCGTTGCCTGGGCCGCCGACGACGATTGCGCAGCTATTGTTTCACGATTTTCTTTTGCCGTTTGAAGTCACCTCTGTGCTGATTCTTATCGCCATCATGGGTGCTGTAGTGCTGGCCAGCAAGCCGGAACCGACGGCTGGGAGGGTGGACTGATGGTGCCGTTATCTTATTACTTGCTGCTAAGCGGCTTTTTGTTTGCCTGCGGCGTGGTCGGTTTCCTAATCAAGCGCAACATCATCAGCATCTTCATGTCGATTGAGCTGATGCTCAACGGAGTCAATCTCTCATTTGTGGCCTTCGCGGCGCATTGGCATGCGCTTTCCGGCCAGGTATTTGTGTTTTTCGTGATGGTGGTGGCGGCGGCCGAAGCGGCGGTGGGACTGGCAATCATTATCTCGGTTTACCGTACGCGCGAGACGTTGAATGTGGATCAGGTGAACCTGCTCAAGCTATGAACCCGAACCTAAATCTCTGGCTGATTCCGGTTTTGCCGCTGGCGGGGGCGGCGATCAACGGCTTTTTCGGCAAGAAGTCCTCGAGAACGGCGGTCACCACGGTCGCGCTGTTTTTCAGTGCGGCGGCTTTTGCGATGGCATTATTCGTGGCGGCGAAGTTTTCTTCGCTGACGCTTCCCTACCAAGAGTATGTCGCGCACTGGATTCGTTCGGGAAGCTTTACCGTTGACTTCGAGTTTTATCTGGACCAGTTGTCGCTGGTTATGTTGTTGGTGGTCACGGGAGTGGGATTCCTGATTCACGTCTATTCGGTCGGCTACATGTGGGAGGATCCCGGCTACTACCGCTTCTTCAGCTACCTGAACCTCTTCATGTTTTTCATGCTGACGCTGATCCTGGCGGGGAACTACCTGATGATGTTTATCGGCTGGGAGGGTGTTGGGCTGGCCTCCTATCTGCTGATCGGGTTCTGGTTCACCAAGGATTCTGCCGCATCGGCGGGAAAGAAAGCCTTCATCGTAAACCGAATCGGGGACTTCGCATTTCTGATCGCACTGTTTCTTCTGATCAAGCATTTCGGATCGCTGAATTTTGAACAAGTATTCCACAGCATTGCGCCTTTGAATGCGGAGAAGTCTGGCGCAGGGTTGTTGACTGCCATCGGAATATTGCTGATGGCGGGAGCAGCCGGAAAATCGGCGCAGATTCCTCTTTATGTATGGCTTCCGGATGCGATGGAGGGCCCGACGCCGGTTTCGGCGCTCATCCACGCCGCAACCATGGTCACTGCCGGTGTCTACATGGTTTCGCGCTCGCACGTGATTTTTGAGCGTGCGCCGGTTGCGCTGACCGTAGTTGCGATCCTTGGGACGCTAACCGCATTTTTCGCGGCGACGATTGGCATTGCGCAGACCGATATCAAGAAAGTTCTGGCTTACTCCACCGTCTCGCAGCTCGGCTACATGTTCATGGCGTGCGGCGTGGGGGCATTCTCGGCGGGAATTTTTCACCTGATGACCCACGCGTTCTTTAAAGGCCTACTGTTCCTTGCCGCAGGCTCGGTCATTCATGCGGTTGGCGGCGAGCAGGACATGCGCAAAATGGGCGGGCTACGGACGAAGATCCCGTGGACATTCTGGACCATGACCGCAGCCACCCTGGCGATATCGGGAATCCCTGGGTTTGCCGGGTTCTTCAGCAAGGATGAGATCCTGTGGCGCTCCTATCAGGCGAGCTGGATTTACTGGCTGGTAGGAGTGGTTACAGCTTTTATCACTTCTTTTTATATGTTCCGGCTGTGGTTCATGACCTTCTTTGGCGAGTACCGGGGAGAAGCTGAATCGGGGCATGCTGACGCGGCGCATGGGGCGCATGGCCATGGCGGAATTCACGAGAGCCCGAAGGTAATGGTGATACCTCTGGTGATTCTTGCGGTGCTTTCCGTACTGGGCGGATACGTCGGCGTGCCGGGATCGCTGGGTGGAAACAATCGATTCGACAAGTTCCTGGCTCCCGTGTTCCATGGCAGTGCTCCCGCGGACGCGCAATCCGATCAGATTGGAGAGAAAGGCGCACCTGAGCGGGAGACTGAAGGACCTGAGCCAAAAACTGGCGCATCCACCGAGCTGATCTTTACCGGGATTTCCGTTCTCGCCGCGTTTCTTGGCTTCGGATTGGCCTGGCAACTTTATTATCGCAAGCCGCAGTTGCCGGAAAAAATTGCGGCTTCTTTTTCGGGCGCATATCAGGTTCTGGTGCACAAGTATTATGTCGACGAGTTGTATGGAGCGATCTTCGTCAAGCCGCTGATTAATGTGTCGACCAAAATCTTGTGGCAGGGAATCGACCGCAAGGTGATCGACGCGGCGGTAAACGATGCCGGCGACGGGGCCCGGCGTGTCTCGGACGAAGTACGTCATATGCAGTCCGGCAATCTTCGTTCGTATGCCGGTTGGGTTGCGGCCGGGTCGGCGGTAGTGATCGCCTTCATGATCTGGGTGTGGACGGGCGTGAGATGAACGAAGATATGCTGAGCTCCATCATACTCACGCTCGTGGTTTTCACGCCTCTGGCAGGCGGATTACTGCTGATTCTTTTCCCGCGCCGCGACCGCGACATCCGCATTTTTGCGCTGGTTATTTCACTGCTGACGTTTGCTCTTTCCCTGCATCTTCCGGTTCATTTCCACCGTGCCCAGGCGGATTTTCAGTTTCAGATTGACCGGCAGTGGGTCTCGACGCCGAACATTCACTACCACATGGGTATGGATGGGATCTCTCTGTGGCTAGTGGTCCTGACGACCTTTCTTACTCCACTGTGCGTATTGATTTCATGGAAGTCGGTGCACGAGCGGGTAAAAGAGTTTTTTATTCTGCTGCTAATTCTTGAAACTGCGCTGCTGGGTGTGTTCGTTGCTCTTGACCTGTTTCTTTTCTACTTCTTCTGGGAAGCCACGTTGATCCCGATGGCATTGATGATCGGAATTTTCGGTCACGAGCGCAAGGTATACGCCGCGATTAAGTTCTTCATGTACACCTTCATCGGGTCAGTATTCATGCTGGCCGCCATCCTATGGCTCTACGCCCAGACCGGCACTTTCGATTTCGTCACCATTCGCGAACAGATTGTGAGCGGAGCATTGCCGCAGTTCGCTCATGCCGCCCAGTGGCTATTTCTCGGATTTTTTCTGGCGTTCGCGGTGAAGATTCCGCTGTTCCCCTTTCACACCTGGCTGCCTGACGCGCACGTGGAGGCGCCGACGGCGGGCTCTGTGATGCTGGCGGGCGTGATGCTGAAAATGGGCACTTACGGCATGTTGCGCTTCAATCTTGGATTGTTCCCCCAGCAATCACGGCACAACGCGCCCTGGATCATGGCCCTCGCCTTGATCGGAATCATCTATGGGGCGCTGGTGGCGATGGTGCAGCCCAATGTGAAGAAGCTGATTGCTTATTCGTCCGTAAGCCATTTGGGATTCGTGGTGTTGGGAATCTTCAGCTTCACTCAGGCAGGGCTGAACGGCGCCATGTTCGTCATGCTGGCGCACGGAGTTTCCACCGGCGCCCTTTTCATGCTGGCTGGGGTGCTTCACGAACGGCGGCACACGTACGAAATCAGCGAGTTCGGTGGATTGGCTTCGCCCATGCCGATTTATGCGGCTTCCTTTCTGGTGATTGTATTGGCGTCAGTGGGATTGCCGTTGCTCAACGGTTTCATCGGCGAGTTTCTGGTGCTGAGCGGGGCATTTCAGGACAGGCCGATTTACGGCATTCTTGGCGCCACGGGCGTGATTTGGAGTGCGGCATATCTTCTTTGGATGTATCAGCGAGTTTTCTACGGCAAGGTTACGCACGCGGTGAACAATTCTTTGGGCGATCTTTCGGGATTTGAGAAGTGGGCGGTATGGCCGTGCGCGGTTGCGGCTCTCGTCATGGGAGTGGCGCCTATCGTCTGGCTGGCTGCGATCGATCCTGCGGTGCAGTCTGCGTTGACGCCTTTTGCCCGCCTGGCAAGCAGAATGGTGGGCCAATGATTGCAACAGCAAACTTGCCCCAGAGCGCCGACTATGTGCGGGTTCTGCCTGAAATCGTTCTGTCGGTCTTCGGCATGGTCGTAATGATGCTGGAGCCGCTTCTCGATGAGCGCACCGGACAGAAGGTTCTAGGTGTGATCGCATTAGTTGGCTCGCTAGCTGGGCTCGGGGCGACTTGGTTTATGGCTCAGGCTCCAGGACCAGCTTTTTGGAATACGCTGCAAGTGAATGGATTCAGCGTCTTCTTTCACGTGCTGGTGATTGCGATCGCCGCAGTCGTCATCCTTAGTTCCTTCGAATACATGGCGGTGCAGCGCATTCGCGCCGGCGAATATTATGCGCTCATTCTCTTCGGCACGGTCGGCATGGCACTCATGTCGTCGGCAGTAGAGCTTGTGCTGATCTTCATTGCGCTGGAGATTTCTTCGATTGCTTCTTACATCTTGACCGGATTTCGCCGCAATGCGGCGACCAGCACCGAAGCATCGCTGAAGTATTTTCTGCTGGGCTCATTTGCCACGGCGTTTTTTCTGTATGGCGTGGCGCTGATGTTTGGCGCAACCGGATCGACCCACATCGATGAAATCAGCAAAGCACTGCGAACCGGCCCGGTTCCGCTTCTCGCGTTCGTGGCAGTGGCGTTCATGTTTGTCGGGCTTGGCTTCAAGGTAGCGGCTGCGCCGTTTCATGTGTGGACGCCCGATGTTTACGAAGGTGCTCCGGCGCCGATTGTGGGCTTGATGTCCACCGCACCGAAAGCAGCAGCGTTCGCGGTTTTACTGCGGATCATCTTTGTCATTAACGTTCCCGGGACGTTCTGGATTGTTTGGATCGCGGCCGCACTTTCCATGACTCTCGGGAACCTTGGAGCCCTGGTGCAGAACAACGTAAAGCGGCTGCTGGCATATTCCTCCATCGCTCACGCTGGCTACCTGCTGGTGGCTTTCGCGGCTGCGCCACAGGCGGGTACATCCGCTGCAATGTTCTACACGGCCTCTTATGCAGCCATGAATCTGGGAGCATTCGCAGTAGTCAGCCACTTCGCGAATCACGGCGAGCGTTACGTCACTATGGAAGATTACGAGGGTCTGGGCCGTAGTTCTCCGCTGCTGGCGGCGATGCTGACAATTTTCCTGCTGTCACTGATCGGCATTCCCATGACCGGCGGATTCTTCGCGAAGTTCTATGTGTTTAGCGCCGCGATCAAGTCCAACTTGATTTGGCTTACCATTATCGGCGTGCTCAACAGTGGAATCGGCGGGTACTACTATTTGCGCATCATCGTTGTGATGTATATGCGGGAATCACGAAAGCAGATTCCGGTCAGCCCCGTTCCCTTCTCTCTTGGCATCGCGCTTGCGGCCTGCCTCGTCGTTACTCTCTACCTCGGCATACTTCCCGGCCGCGTACTCGAATATGCGCAGAATTCGGCACAACAACTATTGCAACAATCTGTGCCGTAAAGAATCTCATCAGTTCATTTGGTTCCATCTGCATAGTCCCTAGGCCGATTGACAAGCCTTTTGGGCTGAGCCATGATGAGTCCACTAATCCCAATCTTTCGATTCGTTCAGCCGGTTGACGTGTCGAACTGGAGGACTAATTGTACGAACTCATTCGCAGACTGTGGATTGAAGAGAGTGGTCAGGATATTGCCGAGTACGCAGTAATGCTGGCAGTGATCCTGGTTCTGGTGGTGGGCACTATTCGATTGATCGGTACGAATGCCAATACAGTTTTTTCTAATGCGGCCAGTTCGATCCAGTGAGATTTTTCGTTTAGCAGTTAGGCTTCGCTACAATGGGCTGGCTACTGAGCTATCGCGGGCCCGCCTGCGGCATTTTATTCTGCGTCAAACAATCTAACTGCTGTTTCCTGGCCTATTTGACTGCGCTCGACGCAGGAGGCTTGATCCGCATCACAGGATCGCCCAACAGATTATAGGTTCTGCGAACGCTGAGGTCGGTTATCCCGGCTTTGGCTTTGAGGATCGCATCTCCCAGCGTGGAGTTAGAGTGTCCGATGGCATTGGCTACCACCAGTTTGTCGAGCGTCGTTTGCGGCGGCGATTGGTTCAATCCGCTGGATGCCAACACCGCGACCGCACCGCCGTTGGGAGCAAGAATCAGGTTCACCGCGAGCGTGTCTTCGTAAACATCCTGGAAAAATCCGTTCAGGCAATCCATGATGAGGAAAACCGGCAATGAATTTCCATTGGTTAGCGAAGGCACCGAACTATTATCGAAAAGATCGTCGCCCGACCATTCGTCTTCGGAACCATGCCCCGCGTAATTCACCAACAACTGGCCGGAATTGATGGCGTTGAGGATGGCCTGCCGTGCATCCGGCACGCTCATGGCGCTGGCGAAGACGTCGGTTGCTTGCACAGTTGAGGGGAGTTGAGCCTGCGCAGTCAGGCTGTCCTGCGTGAAGTTCTCCGTATCGTTAACGTCGGCGACCATCAGCGCCTGCGACGTCCATGCGCCTCCGGTGGATTTGTTTTCGTAAGTCCCGATCTTCTCTGCCAGCAGCTGCGTCTGTGCGAGGCTACCCACAGGCAGGCGACCGGTCGCAATGGTTGGCATGCCGGAATCGTTGAAATCAGAGAACCAGTCGTCGGAGGCTGTCATGAGATTCGGCGTGGGCACGATTTTTGTCGGAACCAAATCCAGGTAACCGAGGCCGAGGTAGTTTCGCGGATCGAATGAGGCCCGCCCATTCAGCAGCAAATATTTCGGCGGCGTGTGCCAGTTCTTAGCGGCGGTCTGCAAGAAGTCGCGAATGGCAAAAGGGCTGCGCTGGCCAAAGGTAAATTCATCGTAGAGATCATCTACCGCAATCGAGGCGGACGATATCCCTTCTTCCGCGTGCGCCTTGAGTATGGGCCCCAGGGCATTCATGAAGGCCTGGTGGGAGATAATGACGAGTTCGCTGCCCACCTGCGCGCGATGCCACTGTGATGGGTGATTCTTATAAAGCGCCAGCGGCGAAGAAACGCGGTCGTTCCCCAAAGCCAGCAGAGTGTGCCGGGTTGAGTTGGTGGTAGACCATGGCACCTGCACCTCGACCGCGTATCCGCCTGTGTTCGAGGTAGAAGTGGTCTTCGAAGTGAGTTCGACGGGTTGTTGGGGATCTGTGATGTCGAGTACAGAGATCGAGGCCGAAGTGAATCCGCTTACGTTTACTTCATCTCCCGCTCGCGCAGTAAATCTTAATTTGTCGGACTCTGCCGCATAAGTATGCGGGTACCTTAGCCGGATGCTCTGCACCAGGCTGGTATCGTACTCGCCGTCTTGCGCGGTTAGAGTTACCGTGTTCGCGCCCTCCTGTAGAAGCCCCGGCGGGATTTCAATGTGAAATTTACCCTTAGCTTGCCCGGTGAAGGTGAGATCGCCAAGGCTGGTGCCGTTCAACGCCACGGTTACGTCATGTGGAAAGGCCAGAATAATCCCTTGAAGCACGACGTCAAGATTCGCGGCTTCGGTGGACGCCGTATCGAGATGCCGAACTTCAAGAGTTTCATCGACCGGAGCAGGTGAGACCAGCGGTCCAAAGAAATTATTCCCGTCGGTGGTGATCAGTGCCGGAAAATAAGTTGCCTTGGGAGAAATTTCTATGCTGAACGGAAAACTTACTGGAGGCTGATTCGACCCGACGGAGATTGGAAGCTGCTGGATCCGTTCGCCGGGGGTCGCTTCCGCGGCGAGCCAATAGATTCGGTTGCCGGAATATTGCGTGTCGATTCCAGTGCCGTGGAAGCAAATGGTGGCCTGAGAACCGAATCCGCCAGGACCGGCGGCTGCGCCTGTAATCTGTACCGGCTGTTCAATCGCTTCAGCATACAAGTGCAACAGAGCCGGATCCACATCCGGATCCAACCCGGCGCTTATCAACTTAGGTTGAGCTACGCAATACCAGCCTTCGTGGTCGACCGAAATTTTAATCCCTGGATGTGCCGCAAGCTCGAATTGCTTCTGGCGCTGCGCAAGTGTGGGAGCTGAGTATTGCGGAGTGTGCTCGAAGGCATGACTCTGCGCGGCAGCAGACGACGGGACCTGAGACTGGTTGAGTTGATTCAGAGTCAGAGATGCGGTCGATGCTGATTGATCTCCGAATGCAGGTTCCGCAGCCGACAGCGCGGCCACTGGACCGTGGAGGATGTGCGTTCCATTCACATCTACATCTTCGAGCCAGTAAGAGCCGCCGCCCGCATTTGGAGAAGAATCGATCCAGGCATAGGTTTTGCCGGAATGTTTCGGCAATGCGCCGCTCATGAGCAGCGCCGATCCTGCGATCAACGAAGCATTGAGTTGAACTCGCTGGCCATTTTGTTCACGATAGACATTGAATCCGAGATTGTGAGCTTCGCCGCCGGTCCGCCATTGCAGAACCACGCGATCGGTTCCAGTTTTATCCTTGCCATGCTGCGCCGAGAACGACATGAGCTTAACCGCTGTCGCGGCGGTGATGGTCTCCACTTGGGAGGAAGTGTTGGGCGTTGTCATTTGATCCGCGCTCACACTCGCCGTGTTCGTGGCCATCCCGGGTGCTCCCGCAAGTGTAAGAATACTGATCGTGGCTGTGCCGCCGTCGGCGAGAGTTCCGAGCAGACAAGTAACGGTTCCGGCAGCTTCCGAACAGGACCCGGTAGTCGTTGTGGTCGAGAGCCAGGAGACGTTCGATGGCAAGGGATCGGTTACAGTCACGGTCGTCGCACTGCTTGGACCATTGTTGGTGACCGTCAGTGTATAAACCAGCGGATCTCCGTCAGGAACCGTAGGACTTGGAGTCGCTGTCTTCGCGATCGTGACATTGGCACTGTTCGCGTTAGCGACAACGGTGTTTGCGGTCGCGGTGTTGTTGGTGAGACTGGGGACGATATTGCTGGCGGAGGAAGTAACAGTATCCGCGATTGTTGTCCCGGACGCTGTGCCGGCATTCACCTGCAGGACCAGAGCGAAGTTGGCCGTTGAGTTCGTGGCAAAGCTTGCATCGGTGCAAATGATTGTGCCCGTCCCGCCTGCCGAAACGCCGCCGCAAGTCCACCCGGCGGGCGGTGTGATCGATTCGAAAACTGTATTCGGTGGCGTCGTCTGAGTGAATGTCGCTGTAGTCGCCGTCGCCGGACCGTCGTTGATGACACTCTGCGTATAAGTGACGTTGCTGCCCGCCGCCACTGAGGTAGGCGCAGCCAGGTTCGTCACCACCAGGTCGGCTTGAGTCGAGAGAGCGACTACATCCGCAGCGATTGCTGTGTTGTTGGCGGAGTTAGGATCAGTCGTCGAAGAACTTACGGTTGCAGTGTCGTTAATGGCCGTTCCGGCAGCAGTTCCGGCAGTGACTTTCAAGATCACGGGAAAACTGACCGATCCAGATGCAAAGCTCGGATCGGTGCAACTGATCGTTCCCGTACTGCCCGCGGCAGGAAGGGTGCAGGACCAACCGGCGGGAATGGGAGTCAACGACACGAAGGTGGTATTGGCCGGAGTGGCTTCGGTAAAGGTGACGCCGGTCGCAGTGCTCGGCCCAGCATTGGTCACAACCTGGGTATAGGTGATGTTGTTCCCTGCTTGCACCGGCACCGGACTGGCAAAGTTGGTGACAGAAAGATCGGCCGATGCGCCTACCAGCACGCTGGTCGTTGCGGTGTTATCGGTGGAGTTCGGGTCGTTGGCCGAGGATACGGTATCGGTTTGCGTAATGGTGGAACCCGAGGTCGCAGTCGAGCTCACGGTCACGATAAAAGTGAAGTTGGCCGTGGCATTGAGCGCTATCCCGCTGGTGGTTGTGCATGTAAGCGTACCCACCGTGCAAGTCCATCCGGCAGGACCAGTAAGCGACACCGCGGAAGTGCTGGCCGGGAGGGTTTCTGTGAAAGAGACGCCGGTCGCAGCAGCCGGTCCGAGATTCGTTATCGTCTGTGTATAAGTGATGTTGCTGCCCGCGGAAACTGGATTCGGACTGGCTAAGTTGGTAACGCTCAAATCGGCTTGTCCAGCTCCGGCCACGGCAATGTTCACGGTGGCAGAGTTGTTGGTTGGATTGGTATCACGAGTCGTGGTCGTGAGTGTTCCGGTGTCCGTGATAATCGTTCCCGATGCCGTGCCCGTGTTGACGTTCACCGTAACGACAAACGTACTCACTGAACCGGGAGCGATGCTCGGATTGGTGCACCCCGCGGCAAAGGATATGCAGGTCCAGCCCGAGGGAATGGATGCGAGAGAAACAAAAGTCGTATTCGCCGGAAGCGCCTCGTTGAAGGTCACATTGCCGCAAGCGCTCGGACCATTGTTGGTGATCACCTGGGTATAGACAATATTGCCGCCGGCGGCGACAGGGCTCGGCGTGCCGGTATTGCTGAAGGCGACATCGCAGACGTCTGTCACTGGGGTGGTGACGATCGTGCTGTTGTTCAGGGAGTTTGGATCGGAAGTGGTGGAAGAAACCGATGAATTGGCGGTGATTGTGGTAGCCGCCAGGGTCGAAGCCAGATTCACCAGCACAAGAATGTTCGCCGAAGCGCCGGAAGCCAGGCTGCTCGGGCCAGTGCACGTTACAGTGCCAGTGGCGCCCACCGCCGGTGTGGTGCACGACCAACCTACCGGGGCAGAGATGGAAGCGAAAGTGGTATTCGTGGGGACGGCTTCCAGGAAGCTCACGCCGGTCGCTGCCGCTGGACCATTATTTGTGACCGTCTGGATGTAGGTGATGTCATTGCCGGCAAAAGCAGAAAGCGGCGTGGCCGAAGTGCTCAAAGCTACATCGGCCTGACCGGACGACGAGCCGACCACATCGGTTGCGATCGCCGAGTTTGCCCCAAGGGCCTGATTTCCCGCGTTAACGGTTGCGGTGTTGGTGATGACAGTTCCGCTGGCTGTACCAGTGTTTACCTTATACACAACGGTAAACGTTCCACTCGCGCCGGCGGCCACACTTGTGTTGGTGCAGCTCACCGGGATAGTACAAGTCCATCCCGCAGGCGCAGACAATGAAACGAACGTCGTATTGGCAGGCGTGGCTTCCGCAAAGGTCGCGTTTGTGGCCGCGACCGAGCCGACGTTGGTCACCATCTGCGTGTAAGTGATGTTGCCGCCGGCCACCACTGGATTGGGGGAAGCCGCATTGGTCACGGTTAATTCGGCTCCCGCCGTCGCGCCTACCACGGTGGAAGCAGATGCGGCGTTATTCGCAGAATTCGGATCGCTCGCGGATGAACTCACTGACGCTGTGTCGGTAATAACGGTGCCATTCACGGTCCCGGGGGTAACCTTGGTGACCAGTGAAAAAGCTGCAGCCGTTCCGCCGTTCAGGGTCAAATCCGTGCATACAACGTTTCCAGCCGCTCCCACTGCCGGTGTAATGCAGGTCCATCCCGCGGAGTACGATAGCGAAACGAAAGTGGTATTCGCCGGGGTGGCTTCCGCCAGCGTCGCATTGTCGGCAGCGCTCGGACCGTTGTTCGTGACAGTCTGAGAGAAGGTGACGTTGCTGCCGGCGGCCACCGGGTCCGGAGTCGCTGCATTGCTTACGCTGAGGTCGGCGCTGGAGACCACGTTGGCTACATCCGTATAGGTATCGTTGGCAAGATTTATTTCGCTACCGCCGCCCACAATTGCGGTATTTGTTTCCGTGGAAGGAGCGGTCTGCGCCACGCTGGCGGTAATCGTAATCGAGGGATAAAAACTATTGGCCGTGAGAACACTGGAGTCGATGCAACTGACAGTTTGCGATGCGATCGTGCAGGTCCAGCCAGTACCGGTCGCGTTGGTGGGCGTCAGACCGGTGGGCAATGTATCGTTCACCGTCACCGTGCCGCTGGATGAACCCAGTGGACTGATGTTTTCGACTGGAATGGTGTAGGTGGCAGTTGAGCCGCGAACAAGTGTGGTCGGGGAATGACTCTTGGTAAGAGTCATGTCGGGAGTGCACTGCGCTCCGGACTGCGTACCTGAGGTTGAGGTGATGGAAGCGTTGGTCACGCTGGTTCCTGAAGCGCCGGACGTTGAACCATAAGCCACGCCTGGGGTTTCAGTTAAACCGTTCGCTCCACCGGCCACGCTGGCGCTCGCGGGAGTACCAGAAACCAGCAGAACACCACCGCCGCCGCCGCCGCCGGGGCCGTGACGATTTGCGAGGCTGTAAGCTTCCGTCTCCCAGGCATTGCCGCCGCTTCCCCCATTCGCTTCCAGCGTCAGCCCGCCCTCGCCGCCATTCGCCGAGAGCACCACAATCGCCCCACCGGCGCCACCACCGCCACCGGCGTCGTTCGATGTGGCGTTGTACGCTGGGGATCCATTCGCACTCAGTGTTGCCGTGCCGCTCAGCCCATAGGTACGGATAATGATGATCCCGCCGCCGGTCGCGCCTCCACTGGCCTGGTTATCGCCATCGGAGTTGTTGCGTGTGCCCGCTCCCCCGCCGCCGCCCATTACGACACGATTGATAGTGGCAGGAAAAGCCGCACCGCCCTCGCCACCCACACTTAAATTGGTGCTCCAGGAATCTCCACCGAAACCTCCGCCGCCGCCGTTGCCGCCACCACCGCCGCCAGCGTTTTGGTCATTGCCGCCGTTCGGATCTCCGTCGGTTCCGCCGCCGCCTGCATTACCAGGGGCGCCTCGCGCCATGCTGCCGTCAGTTCCCGCTGTGCCGCTGGGATATCCGGTATTGGTTTGCAGAAATGTGCCGCCGGATTCCACCCAGGCGGGTGTTCCTGCAATGCCCTCGCCTTTGTTGGCGTCCCAACCGGCTGCCCCGCCCACGGCCCCGGTATAGGTCGTGGGAGCCGGTTGCCGGTAATCTGTGCTGGCGCCGCCGCTTCCTGTCAATTGCATGCCGGCGCCGCCGCGGAATCCCATACCGCTCACGGAGACAGGAGCTCCATTGAGAGTTAGCGTGCTCGAGGTATCAATCGCGAGGACGCCACCAGTTGAGCCGTTCCACGGAAGAGCGGTGGGCGGCGTGGTGGCGTTAAATGAAGCTGTGGTGTATTGCGGCACCACGATAACTTGATAGGTGCTCTGGCCGGCCGAAGCATCGTTGACGGCCGAGGCATGATAGGCGAATACCAAACCGCCGCCGGATCCGGCGCCCGAGACCGTGAGCGTGCCGCCGGTCGCAGAAACCGCGCTTTGCGCCGTGACGAACTCGTAATCACCCGCGCTATTCAACGAGGTAAATCCTTGCCCGGTGTCGCCATTTCCATAGACGACGGTGTTTCCGTCGTTGATGCTGGCATCCTGCATTTGAATCAACAACAGAAGAGTTCCGGCAGAGATCGATGTCGGCACGCCGCCGGGACCGCCGGTGGCCGCACCCACGCTAATCGAAGTTGCTCCAGCGGCCACACTAGTTTTTCCGGGATAATACGTATTCAGCACGCCCGTGAGCCCCGTCACCGGCACTGCTTGCGAAACGCCTCCGCAAGCCACCGACTGCACCGTCGCAACCGAAACATACGTATTGTTTCCAGTATTCGGATCAGGAGGCGTGCCAGAGTCTGTAACCGTGCCCGTGTTCGGATATGCTCCCGAAGCGCTGGCCTTCACCGTTACTGCGACTGTCGCCGTGGCTCCGCTGGCGAAGGAAGTCGGAAGGGTACAAACGATCGGCGACGCCGAAGTGCAGGTGGTGCCTGTGCTTGGTGTCACCGACACCAGGGTTAAGCCGGTGTCAGACCACGTATCCGTCATCACCGCATTTGCGGCGGCCGAGGTACCGTTGTTCGAAACCGTGATGGTGTAAGTTGTGTTCGCCCCCAGAAATACCGCGCTGCCCACGCTGGTGGTGACGGCGAGATCGGCGGTCGACGGATTGATGGATATGGCACCCATTGCCCAGTTCGAATTTGCGCTGAAGGTTTCGGAAAGCGGGATACTGGGCGCGCCGGTGCGGGCGCTGCCGCTGCCGGTCACATCGGGAGGATCGGTAGTGTTACAGAAGAAAGTGCTGCAGGTCGTAAGATTCCATTCGGAAGCTTGCGGCCCCGGTATAGCCGAAGTTTCCGGCCCGCCAATGGCCAAAGTATCCAGGATCATCCCATTCACCACGCTGGGCACATCCAGCTCAGAATAGCCAGCGCCGGCCCCATAAGACGATACAAACGTACCGACCGGTTTAGTTTGATCGGCCCCCGTGAAAGTGACAGCACCGGCGACCACCCCCACAGTTTGGGTTACCGGAATATCCACTGAGACAATCACATTGTTATTTCCGGTTGACGGCGCCAGCAAATACCACATTTCCACCCGTCGCGTGTTCCCGGCATCGTTCTGCGACCCCAGGGACTT
The DNA here is from genome assembly GCA_963833875.1 of uncultured Acidobacteriaceae bacterium. Classification (GTDB taxonomy): domain Bacteria; phylum Acidobacteriota; class Terriglobia; order Terriglobales; family Acidobacteriaceae; genus Sulfotelmatobacter. The sequence continues at coordinate 1,359,234 of CAWHZM010000004.1, read as the reverse complement.
AAGCGCTGTGCCGTTATAAGTGACCCCTGTGACCGTGGTCGTAGGCGCACTCGTGATGTTCATCGAAACGCCAACCAGCATCAGCAAATTCTTCCCGGTAGTGGTCGTGGTGTGGGCGACGGTGAGAGTCTTCGTGCCCGTGCCCTTGAGCTCACCGTCCGAGCTCGTCGCCGCATCCACTGCAACCTGGGCGCGCGAATTGCTTGCGAGAATAAAGACCAGAAAGGCAAAGCCCAGAATGTTCTTGCCCGCGCGTGGTAACCGCGAAGCTGAGCGCAAGACTTTGCCCGCAAGGTATTGCGCGCGAGCCGCTCCGCGCAGCAATCTACCGTTGATGCCTTTTAAATTTGCTCGCACTAATTTTTTTCCTATCCGGACTTCTTTGGCGACAACTACGCCGAGGATTTGATTGCCACGCGCGGGAGGATCGTCTTGCTCTCCGCAGTCTCCGCGCGTCACGAAGAAATCTTGGGAAGGGTCGGCCATGACTAACCGGTGGACCCGGAAACCATCCTTAGATTTCACTAAGACAATATCGCCCTTTCGTAATTTGCTCACGATTACGCCGGTAACATGAACAATCTCACCGTCACGTATGCAGGGGGACATGCTGGCGCCGCGCGCCTCAAAGCGAACGCTTAATCCCTGATTCAGCAATTCGCGGCTGAGGGCCTCGAAGCTGGCTGAATCGGACTCCGAACTATTCATTGAATTGAATGATTTTTTCTACGGCACGCGCGTCTGGTTCGAAGGAATACCGGTAGCAGGGGACGGACTCTGCGACGCGCTCCAGGAAGGTTAGCGCGGATTCGACATATTCGTGACGGTGAAATGGGACAAATGCGCGCGCGAAAAGCTCCGCAACCGCCTGGCTGGGTGTTAAACGGGCAAGAACGTTGCCGCGGCCATGTTCGAGCACGAAAATGCGTTGCAATGGAGCCCGCTGGGGCAAAGCGAATTGAGCCTCTCCGTGCCAAGGGGTTCCGTACATAAAGATCTGAGATCTGCCACCTTCCCCATCGGCCTCGTGTTCGCGAACGATGATCCGGTCGTCGCTTAAGACCTGTACCTGGTGCAATGAAGTCCAAAGCCGAGCCGTCGTGCTCTTCCCGGCCCCAGAATGGCCAACGAATAAATTACTCGCGCCGTTGGGTCCCACGATGCCGACTCCGTGCAGCTCGATCGCCCTCTCCTGCGTGAGGCGGTGCATGATCAGGAGTTCGTCCAGCGGATAGCCAAGGGGCGACAAGAGATAGGGCATGCGGCTCCGCACCTCTTCGCTCAACTGCAGCCGCGCTTCGGAAAAACTCTGATCCACAAACAGCCTCTTATGCGGCAAGCCCTTTAGCGCCGCAGCGTAGAAGTCAAAGCGAAATCCACGCCCGTCGTCATACAAGCGCCAGGTGCAACCCGAGTCGAATAATTCCACTCCGGGTAAAGATGGGAGTGACGGCAGCCACTCGACCGTCATGGCAATATCGGGGTTCTGCGATTTATAGCGGAATGCTTCGAGCGCTGGGCGAGAGCCAGCCTCAAGATCGGGGCAGCCGAATACTTCGAGGCTGACGCCGCCGATACGAAAGCCAGGTTGCGTGGTTACAGCTTGCTCCATGCAAGTCCATTCGCCGTTTTAAGATCCAATACTGTTGCAGACTCCGACCGGAGTGCAGCCAAATGCGGAATTGTTTCCCCCACCGCTGAAAGTCTTGCAATGCCCCAGAACAGCTTCCTCCGGGCGCAGGCTGATGGTCATCAACTTAGGTGGCTCGTACGGCTTCTTCCCATCGGATTTCGTTTCGAGATTCATTCAGACCCCGTTGCCAGATATGTGGTTAATGGGTGCTACAGCTTCCGCAACCGCTTGCCGAATGTGGATTGTTCAAAATTGGCAGAAGCTGTTGTGGTCCGGTCCAGCTCTCAACATCGATTTCCTTGCTTTGAATGCGAAGCGCCGACTCGCGCAGTTCCGCACCCCTGCTTCCGTTGGCACAGAAATCACAGTCTCCGTGCGCCGGAACATCAATCCCAATCGCAGCAGCGCGAAGATGCGCCACGTGACAGAGAAACTCGACGGGGCTTTCCCGGTCGCCATTTTCCATCTCACCATTCGCGGGACACATTCCGCAAAGAGACTGAATTCGGCACTCGACGCATTTTGTGATTCGGGTTCGCTTCCGGTTTCGCAGCTTCAGCAGCGAATCTTCCCACACCCGCATCACTCCGACTTCCTGAACTCTGAAGGTTTCCTGCTGCGAAATCACGCAAATGCCCATCTCTCCGTAAGCATTGACCGCAAATGAATTGAGCCCACCGCCGCAGAAATACACCGTGTCGCTGTCGGCAAGATTCGGAGGCTTTTCCAGATCATGTTGAGCCAGCCTGCGGTATTCGCTCACGCCCTTGGGAGCATTCATATCGAGCGCCACAACTTCCTCGGGTGTAAGCCGCACGGCTAGCGGACTCTGCGAGCAATCGATGCGTGGATTAATCTGACCATCGAATTTAAACTCGACTCCCAGTTCTTCTTCCGCGAACCGCCGCATTGCAGTGATTTCATGGCGGTTAATGCTGGTCGCCACAGTCTTCAACTTTAAGGGCAATCCCCGCTCCCGAAGCAGTTTGATTCCGCGCAGACAGCGGTCGTAAGAACCGGGAATCATGGTGAGCGCTTCATAGGTTTCGCGGGTGCGGCCGTACAGCGTGATCTCGATACCAAAGGGCGGCCACTCCACCAGGTAGTCGGCTATCTTTTCGTTGATGAGCGTGCCATTGGTAAAGAGGGTAACCAGAAATCCCTTCTTCTTGGCATAGGTATAAATCTCAAGAAAATCCTTGCGCGCAAAAATCTCGCCGCCCGTATAAAGCAACCAGAAGCACCCGATCTCGACCAACTCGTCCAGCATGCGGAAATGTTCTTCCCTGGTCATTTCGCGGTTGCGCGCGTCCTGATCCCCCATGGGCAAATTGTTGTAGCAGTGCTGGCATTCGAGCGGGCAGCGCCGCGTTACTTCAATGGAAACCTGCATGGGCGAGCGCTTTCCAGCTTGCCGCTGGTGTAGTTCCGCGCTGAACGCTCCATAACTCAATTGATCCATATTTAATTAACCCAAGCGGGAAGCATTCGCCACGTGCACCGCTGGCCGCGATGTCACCAGTTCCACCGAGAGCATGTCATTGATAAATTGCTCAACATCACGCCGGGCCTGCTCCTGATCGACCGAATACTCGCGCTCCACCGCTGCGGATAATTCTGCAGCGGTTTTTGGAACTTCCAGCGATTGCCAGATCAACGATCCTGCTCCGTTGAAGCTGTAGATCGAAGCGAGATCCCCTACTTTGCCGCGCACCGGAACGATCAATGTCTCCCCCGCTACCGAACGCGACACCACGGTTCTTGAGCGTACGAAGACCTGTTCAAGATGAGAATCCCCATCGTTTTCAATGAGCTCCGGACTTCGCAGTGACTCGATTTCCATATCAAATATCGAGAAAGAACCTTAGCTTCCGATTACCGCAGAAGTCAGTGCATAAAGCAATTGCGCGGCTGGTGAGAGGTATTTGATTGGTTATCATCGTGAATGGTTCTCGACTCCTGACGAGAGCACATCTCACATCGCCTTTGAACTTGGCGTGTTTCGGTATGTTTGGCAGATTCCTCGCACTTTATTTTCTCGTTAGAAGCGTCTGGTTACTCCGGTTACCAATCGTCACCCCGAAACGCGACTATCATCTTAGCGGGGCCCTGGGGAATGAAGAAACTCAGCTTTGTGCTTTCGCTCACTAACAACGATAACGACTACCAACTCGAGCAAGCGGCTGCCGCTGAGAAAGCGGCAAGGAGGCTTGATGCCGACCTTCAAGTCATCTACGCCAACAATGATGCGGTCACACAAAGCCAACAGCTATTGAAATTTATTCAAGGTCCGGCGGATTCACGCCCGGACGGCATCATTTTCGAACCTGCCGGTGGGACCGGCTTTCCCCAGGTAGCGCGCGCAGCCGCGGCCGCGAAGATTGGATGGGGCATTCTTAACCATGATGCCGAGTATATTCACCAGCTGAGGCAGGCTTTTCGCGTTCCGGTATTTTCCATCAGCTCCGCTCACGAAGCGGTAGGAGAGATCCAGGGAAAACAATTTGCAGCGTTGCTTCCGGATGGGGGATCCGTCCTCTACATCGAAGGGCCCGCAAACAGCACCGCTTCCAAAGAAAGAACGGCCGGAATGAACCAGACCAAGCCGGCCAACATTCAGGTGAAGACCCTGCGCGCGAACTGGACCGAACAGAGCGCGTATCGCGCGGTTACCTCCTGGTTGCGGCTGCGTACCTCGCAGGAAACCCACATCGATCTGGTAGCAGCGCAGGACGACAGCATGGCGGTGGGCGCCAGAAAAGCATTCGGGGAGATGCCCGAGAGTGAGCGCGAACGATGGCTGAGAATTCCATTCACGGGATGCGACGGGCTGCCCAAAACCGGACAGGCGTGGGTGCGCAGCGGCATGCTGGCGGCGACGATCTATATTCGGCCAAACGCCGACCTGGCGTTAGAGATGTTGGCCGATGCGATTCGCAATGTTTCTCAGCCGCCCGAGCGTAAACTCCTCGTTCCGGAATCAGTACCCTCTATTGATGAATTGGCCCGCGCGGTCAAGAGTGAAAGAGCGAAGCTTCACCGTTCCGCAACTGTATAACAATCGACATTCTCCTGAAGCATGCTTTTCCAAATTTCAAAGCTCGAGAAATGCCCTTAACGTCGTCATGTCGTCTTCCGCTCGAACGCGGAAACCGAGGCGCTTCATGATCGCATGCATGGCCATGTTATCGGGCAACATTTCCCCGGATACGCGGCTCAGTTTTTCAAAGCCGGGATGGTTTTAGCACAACTTTTGGCTTAAACTCAGCCTTCCACCGCCACAGGGAGGCGTTTTGGCTAATCTTATTAGAATCTCAGCCGCGCTAAAGAAGCGTGCGGCTCGAATCACGCTGTTGCTGATGGATGTAGATGGGACAATGACCGACGGCGGAGTGACTTTGCTTTCGCAACCCGATGGCAGCGCCTTGGAGATTAAGACCTTCGATGCGCACGATGGCCAGGGACTGACTCTTGCGCACACCGCGGGGTTGCGGACCGGATGTATTACCGGCCGCGAGAGTGCGGCACTGCTCCGGCGCGCGAAAGAAATGAAGATGGACTTTATTTATATGAAGCAGCCGCTGAAGATGCCGGCCTACGAAGAAATTCTGGCGAAAGCAGGAGTTTCGGACTCGGTCGTCGCCTATGTTGGCGACGATCTTCCTGATATCCCGTTGATGCGAAGGGTGGGGTTGGCCGTGGCTGTAGGCGATGCCGTGCCGGAGGTGAAGAAGGCCGCCCACTACACAACCAGAGCGCTTGCGGGCCGTGGAGCAGTGCGAGAAGCCGTGGAACTCATCCTGAAATCTAAAGGCATTTGGGAGGCGAATATCGAGAAAGCGAGAGCGTAAAAAGCGGACCGCTCTCAAAGACAAAGCGCAGCCCCTCCGGCGATTCCGGCATCCTTTCCGTAATGCGCTGGAAGCAACGGAATCTCCTGGCAATGAGAGTTTACGCACCAACTGGGAAGATGCTCCTCGATCTCCGGGAAAAAGGGACGTAACATCGCTCCAGCTCCTCCGCCGATGATCATCACATCGGGCTCCAGCAAATCGATGATGTTACCCAGCCACACCGTCAGATAGAAAGCAGTCTCCTGCAAAACTTCTTTCGCCAGCGAGTCGCCTGCTTCGTAGGCTTCGCCCACCATTTCGCTGGCGATGTGATCGAGGCGGCCACCCGCCAGTTCCAGAATCGCAGAAGTTCGCCCGTCCCTCGATATCTTCTCGCGGGCTCTGCGCGCAATGGCCGGCCCTGCGGCGAGAACCTCAATGCAGCCCAACTTGCCGCAGCCGCAGCGCGGCCCTCGATAGTCGATGGTATTGTGACCACCCTCAGCGGCGGAGCCGGTTCGCCCATGATAAATTCGCCCATCGAAGACGATGCCGGTTCCGATGCCAGTCCCAATGGTTGCGCAGAAAACGTTGCGAAATCCCGTGCCAGCTCCCCACAGAGCCTCCGCTAGAGCTGCGGCGTTGCCATCGTTGTCCAACTTTACCGGCAAGTTGAAGATCTTCAGCACTTCGGCGACGAGTGGAAAATCTCGCCAGCCAGGTAGATTCGGAGGATTGATCACTACACCCGATCGCGGATCCAGCGGGCCGGGAGCGCAAATTCCGATCCCTGCAATTATTTCGGAATCACCGCCGATACCGTTTTTCACCGAGTTAATCGCCGAAATAACCGCAGCCAATCCCGCGGCGGCCTGATCGGCCACCATGGGTGTGCGAGTCTGGAATGTGATTTTGCCGGCAGGACTAACGGCGCCAGCCGCCACTTTGGTGCCACCTATATCAACGCCAATCAGGAGCCGATCGACGGAAACCTCCGTCATAAAATCCGCCCGTCAACCCGGATAAGCTTGTGCGACTCTTGTGAAGTGGTCGCCATTTTCCGCCAAATGCTTTTCATTGTGCTCAAGCGAGACCGTGCAGCCGATCGGATGCAGCACCAATGGTAAACTATCTTGGCAAGGATGGGCGCGTAGCTCAGTTGGTAGAGCAATGCCCTTTTAAGGCATGGGTCGAAGGTTCGAATCCTTCCGCGCTCACCATCGAAATTAGCCGAGACACTTAGCACGTTCGATACTCTCCTGCCCGCTTTCCAACTCTGTTCCATTGCGATCTGCTCGGGGCTCTAACTTTCCGATTGCCTGTCAGCTGGATTTTCCCGGCGTCCATTGTCGATGGAGTTCTATGAAACTCAGAGCTCCCTACTGGAGACTTTTGGCCCTACGAGCATGGCGTTAGCGGCCCTAGCGCCGAATACGGTCGGCTGCGGGGAAAAGGGGCCAATAAAGCTTCCCAACCAGCTTGGCCTAGGTAGACCAATCTGATATCGTTATCGGCAAAGCGGTAGCTGAAGCACAAGTGCGGGGAGGCTTTCTTTCCTTCCAACAAACTCTGGGGAACACAGCTGTTGAGTTGTCTTGAGGCGCCAGCTCTGGCTTCGTAGCAGAAGCGCAAAGCGGGTGGCACTCAGTTTCTTGATCGAATCGGGCCAAGTTACAGGCAAAATCTGAATCTCAGGAGGCTGGCATGGAAACTGCAATTGGAGTGTTTGCTTCGCGCGATCACGCCGAAGAAGCGGCCAAGGAGCTGCGCGAAAGGGGAGTACCCGAAGAATCGGTGGTTTTTCTGACTCGTTCTGAGAACGAGGCCAAAAAAATTGCCCAGCAACTAGGAGCATATGTAGGTGGGTTTGCCGGCGGAGCGGTTGGCATGTCTGCTGGAGTCGCTGCGGCTACGCTGCTGGTACCTGGAGTAGGCGCCGTATTCGCGCTTGGCTTCGGGGCAGCCGCTTTGTTGGGCTTAACTGGAGCGGGAGCGGGTGCAGCAATGGGATCACATGTTCTCCCGCATGGCTCGGAGGTTCCCAAACCTACTCCCGATGAGAAGTGCTCCGAGGATGCTGCATTTTTCCGCGAGGTATTGAAGGAAGGTCGCTCCTTGATCGTTGTCCGCACGGAATCGGACGAGACGGCCAAGGTCGCATGTGAAGTTCTGGATCGACTGGGGCTGGGGCTGGAAAATCGTACTCCCCAGAAGATGCAAACAAATACCCGTCAGATCGGAGACGTTGTTGTCGTGGACATCAGCGGAAGGATTACGTTGGGCGAAGGCAACGTCATTCTGCGCGAAATGGTTCGCGAGCTTGGAGACAAAGGGAATAGAAAAATCGTGCTCAACCTGGGTGAAGTTAACTATGTAGACAGCTCTGGGATTGGAGAGTTGGTTAAAACCCACACCAGCGTTCGAAATCAGGGAGGTAAGCTTAAGCTGGTCAATATCAATAAGCGCTTGAACGATCTGCTTCAGATGACGCGGTTGTCTTCTGTTTTTGATATCGAATCGGATGAAGCCAGCGCTGTCGGCTCCTTGGGAAGCGAAGTCGCTCCGAAGGCCGTAGCCTAAGCCGAGTCTGGCTGTTCGTATATTATTGTTTGGAGTCCGCGGGCCGATTTAGGCTGTCGTTCACGGCGTACTTTCGGGGCAAGTGAAAAGCTGGTCCGCGGGCGGGGGAAGATGGACGGAAGGAATCCAGGGCCGAATTTTCAAGGGAACTCTGCGGACCACCCCGGTGTGGGAGTTCCCGTGAAAGGGGATAGTTCTGACTCCAACTTTCCCCAGGGTCCTATCACAAATCCTCCCGCCGATCCGGAAGCTACGTTGGCCGATCCTGAGGGAACGTTCATCGATACTGAGATGACTCTGGTGGATGTAGATGCCACCATTGCCGAAGGGGTTTTCACGCCCCGCGCTCCCAGCCGCAAAACCACGCGCGGAGATGAAGTCAGCGTTCCCCTCCTGGAAACGGGCGAGGTTCTGGGCGGCCGTTACGAAATCCTGCAAATGCTGGGCGAAGGAGGAATGGGCGCCGTTTATAAAGCGCGTGATCGGGAACTCGACCGGTTCGTGGCTCTGAAGCTCATCCGGCGGGAACTGGCTGCCAATCCCGCGATCGTCGCCCGCTTCAAACAGGAGCTTTTGCTTTCTCATCAAGTCACCCACAAGAATGTCATTCGTATCTACGATCTGGGCGATGCCGACGGGCTGAAGTTCATCAGCATGGAGTTCGTCGAGGGTCAAGACCTGCGGTCTCTGATCCTGGAAAAAGACAAATTTCCTCCGGAAGAGGCGGTGGAGATCATTCAGCAGGTTTGCCGCGCGCTGGAAGCGGCTCACAGTGTGGGCGTAATCCATCGTGACTTGAAGCCGCAGAACATTATGCGCGACAAAACCGGGCGCATTCTGGTGATGGACTTCGGCATGGCGCGCACGGTCGAAGGCGACGGCATGACGCAAAGCGGCGCCCTGGTCGGAACCATGGAGTATATGTCTCCTGAACAGGCGCTGGCAGGAAATCTGGATCAACGCTCCGATCTGTTCGCGGTTGGACTCATCCTTTATGAACTGTTGACCGGAAAAATGCCCTATAAGGCAGAGAGCGCTCTGGCGAGCCTGATCAAGCGCACCCAGCAACGGGCTGTGCCGGTTTCCGAGCACGATGGCAGCATCCCCGCGGCGCTCAGCAATATCGTCAGCAAGTGTTTGGAACGCGAAGCGGCACAGCGCTACCAGAGTTCGGCCGAGATTCTGCGCGACCTTGACAGCTGGCAAGGCAGCCGGGCGGCCGCAACCCTGGGATTTCAACCGGCAGTCGAGCCCTGGGGACGCACCATTCACTGGCCTTTGCTCACGGGCATCTTCGCCGTGCTGCTCCTGGCCGTACTAGGGTACGTTTTTCGCGCCGCATTATCCTCTTCCTCGGGCTCGCATACTAAGGCTGCTCCAGCCGTATCGCTCGCAATCCTCCCTTTCAGAAATGTATCTGGCGACCCAAGTATCGACTGGCTGGGTTCCAGTTTGGCCGACATGCTTAGCACAGACGTTGGGGAGTCGGCCCGTCTGCGAACTGTCTCTCCCGACCGAGTCCACCAGATTCTTTCCGATTTGCGCGTGACTCCCGGCACCGACATCGATCCCAACATGGTCAGCCGAGTCGCCGAATTCAGCAGCGCCGATATTGTGGTGTTTGGGCAATATGCAAAGTTCGGAGACCAAATACGCATCGATGCCACCGTCCAGGATCTAAAGCGCAACCGGCGCGTACCGGTAAAGATCGAAGCGGCAAGCGAAAAGGAAATTCCTACTTCGGTCGATCGCCTCGCCGATCTCATTCGCCAGAATCTCTCCTTGTCCTCGGATGTTTTGAAGGAGTTGAAGGCCAGTTCTTTCCAGCCCTCTTCAAAATCCGCGCCTGCGCTACGTGACTTCAGCCAGGGGATTCAATTGTTACGGGAGGGCAAGAATCTGGATGCAGTAAAAATGCTGCAGTCAGCAGTGCAGGAAGATCCGCAGTTTGCCCTCGCCTATTCGCGGCTTGCGGAAGCGGATTCGGATCTGGGCTATGACACCCAGGCAGAGCAGTATTCGCGGAAGGCCATCGAACTCGGCCAGCAGCTTCCTTTGGCTGAGAAATACCTAATTGAAGCCAATCACGCGCACGTTCTGAAAGACAACAAAAAAGCAATTGCAGCCTACGAAAACCTGGCAAAGACTTTCCCCGATAACACCGATGTGGAGTATGCGCTGGGCAGTCTATATGCGGATAACGGTGATTTCGATAAAGCTCGTTCGCAGTTTGAAAGCATTCTGAAAGCCGATCCCAAGAACATTAAGGCTCTATGGCAGATTGGCACCGTCGAGTTCCTGGCGGGCAACCCTCAGGGGTCGCTGGAACCGCTGAGCAAAGGATTGAGTTTAGCGGTTCAGGTGGACAATCCGGAGCAGAAGGCGCTCATTCTCCAAGCGCTAGGCATTTCGTACCGGCAGATCGGCAAGCCGGAGGAAGCCATGCGCAACATTCAGGACTCGATGGAGATCACAAAAAAGTTGGGCATGAAGCGGCTGCTGGCGAACAGCCTGTCCGAGTTGGCCCAGGACCAGATTACGATCGGCAAGCCGGATGCCGCGACCGCCAGCTACGATCAGGCGCTGCAGATTCTTCGCGATATCGGAGTCAAGAAGGATTACGGAGACATCCTGATCAATCGAGGCGTGCTCTACCAGACTCGAGGCGACTACGATAAAGCGCTCCAGGATTATAAAGAGGCGTTGCAGGTGCAGCGCGATGCCAATGACGTCAACTATCAAGCCTTGTGTCTGAGCAATATTGGGGACGTTTATTTTGCCAAATACGATACCGATAATGCGCTCATCTATTACCAGCAATCTTTGCAGCTTCGGGAGAAACTGAACGAACCTGTCTATCTTGCGGAGACACTTGCCGCGCTGGGCGAGGTCTACACCGCGATGGGCGACTACGAACAGGCGCTCTCCAACATGATGAATGCGCTTGACGTCGCCCGAAAAGCCAACGACGCCAAGGATGCCGCCAGTATTTCCGGTTCCATCGGCAAAGTTTTGATGTACCAGGGGCGGCTCGGCGCTGCCGTGAGCGCCATGCAGGACTCGGTCAACGGTTTCCGTTCGGCCAGCAACAAAAGCCTGGACATGGCGGATGCTTTGAACAACCTAGCCGAGGCACTGGCTCTGGTTGGCCGCGGGGATGAATCCGGCAAACTTCTGGATGAAGCGACCGGGCTGGCTAATGACCTGAAAAACGAGAGCGTAAAAAGCGAACTTCTTAATACTCGGGGAGATGCCGCCTTCTATCGGGGAGATCTGAAGTCAGCGCGGGGCGCCTATGAACAAGCTTCTTTGGCTGCGGGAAAAACCAAGGATCGCGAGAATCTTTTGGTCGCTAAAATGAATCTCGCGCGGGTTACTCTCGCCGAAGGCCACGCTCAATCCGCGATCGGCGAGTTGCGTGGCGCGATCCAGCAGGCGGAGACTCTTCATCTCAAATATTATTGGCTGCGCAGCAAGGTGGACCTGGCCGAGGCATTGATTGCCACCAAAGACTACACCCACGCACGCCAGGAACTGGAAGATGCTCAAAGCAGCAGCGAGAAACTTGCCATTCGACTCGAGACCGCGCGAATTCATTATCTGCTTGGAGATGCCATGCGATTGAGTGGAAGCCGCGACGAGGCAAGCCGGCAATACCAACTCGCCCACCGATCTCTCGAAGATATCTCAAAAGATCCCGGTGCGGAACATCTCCTGGAACGCTTTGATCTTCGAACGATGTTTGCCGAATCGGGTCGCCTGACCGTTGCAGCCAAATAGCGAAGGCGGCCAAGAGTTATCGCGTCAAACGCCGACACGCAAATTTCCCTATCACGATCTACGCACTCTTCGAACGAAAGCCCCGATGCTGCTTCCCTTTCGGAACAGCAGCAACAGGGCTCTCAGTTTATGTTTCCAACGGCCTAAGCTCGTCTATTTAATGACGACGTAGCTTTCGGAAACGGAATTGTCTTTCGAGTTAGGATCGTTGTCCGAAGTCACCGTGGTTATTGAGCTGAACTTCGTGTTCACGGTCGCCGTGGACAACACCGGAATGCTGACCATCATTACCGCTCCCTGCAGCTTCGATATGCTGGCCAATTGACCAATTTTGCAGGTAATGATCGAGGTTGTTGTGCTCGTCCCGACAGTGGTATTCACCGAGCAGGGCGTGCCAGCCTTCGGGAGTTCTGTGCAACCTGCAATGCTGCACGAGATCACCCCGTAGATTGCGCTGAGGTTGCCGTTTAGAACCTTGTTCGGCACGGTGAATGTCGAAGTCGCGACTACGTTGTTTGCCGTCGCTGAACTCAGATCGATCACCCACGGATAGTAGTAACCGGTTTTGCCCTGCGGGATACTGTCAGGGATGGGGATGTCGCCAACGGCGACGTCCGCCGACGCTGCAGCCGAGACCGTATAGGCCACGAAAGAAGTGGTCTTATTCCCCGCATTATCGATGGCGGTCACAGTAATCGTGTAATTTCCCGCAGTGGAGGCGCTTATCGTCCCGCCGCTGGAAATATTCGTTGTGCCGCCGCCCGTGAGAGCGTCCGTCGCGGTGCAACCGGCAATGCCAGAGCCGAGGCCATCGGAGCAGCTATAGGTCACGGTGACTGCCGGACCGTTGAGGTAATAAGGTCCGCCAGAGCTGAGCGCGGGGCCAGCAATGGTCGGGGGTTGCAGATCGATCTTGAACGGTCCCGCGGAAACCGGGACGCAGTTCCCGGCCAAGTCGCACGCTGACAATGGAACGGTAGGGGCAGCCGAACTGACGGTACCATTTGGAACATTCGTGGACGCGTTGACAGCTTCGCTTTGGCTGCCCTGGATGCCGCTTACGATGGGCTGAAATCCGGAACCCGATACATTGCTAACGTAGTTTTGATCGGTCACCGTGCAACCAACCGTCTGGTTTGTGTTATACCAGACGCCCGTACTGGGCGAGCTGCAGGTATACGTAGGCGCCACTGTATCGACACCGAACGTAATATAACGGAACGAAGCCCAATTTGCCGTGGGATTGGTAAGTTGTGATCCCTGCGGATTAAACACCAGCTCTTCTGTGAGCGCACAATCTGTCGTGAAGAAATGCAAATTGTAGATGCCGTCCTGGCCAGGGTTGATGCTGACGGGCAAGGTGGAAAAGGAGCCGCTGGTCGAGTTGGAACAGAGTGGTGAGACAAAACTCGCATTCGCGGCGCTAGGGTTAAACAGAGTCGTGTCACCCGCGACTGGATAGGTAGTATCGGGCAGCGGGCTGGTCGACGGCGTGATGCCGTAGGTCACGCTGTAGGCTGGCGCCGGGACGAAGGTGTTTGCCGGCGGATTTGTTCCCGATGGACTATAAGTTGCCGCGTTTGAGGTGAACGTAAGAGTGGCGCCTGAGTTTGGTGCCTGAACCCAACCGTTCGAATAGTTGGAATTGGTTATCGATGTGGAGGGTAAGGGGACATTAACCACCGGGACGACCACGGAGTTCTTCCCGGCCGTGGTGCCGCCCGCCGCAAGATCAGCCGCTCCAAGGAATTGAGTCAGGGTGTTGAGCGGGCACAGATCGCCTGCTACGACGCCCGTCAGTTCGCAATTGCCGGCAGAGTATGTCGCAGGAGAAACTGGTGTTGAGGTATTGGGCGGAGTCGATCCCGCTGCGGTCAACCAATCGTCGCTTCCCATCAGGATGCCGGGGCCGGTTTGCTGTGCGCAAGCTGCACCGGCTACTCCGCCTAGCGCGTTCGTGCACGCGTCGGCTGCAGGAGAGCCAACCGGACCATACAGGAAGTTGTTTCCGTTTACCGGACCGTCGGGCGAAGCAAACTGGACGGTGTCGAACAAAATTCTTGCCATGCTCTGGCTTGCAGGATCGCAGTTGTCGCCGCTGGTCGTTCCGTTGAGGGTGCATTGAATCAGGAAGCCCTTGCACATGGGTTGTCCCAAAGAATCAAGCTCGCCCGCCATTCGTAGACAAACCGCAGGGGCGGCCGAGGTGCCAGCCACGAGTTGATAGAAGAGTTGCTGAGGCACACCGATGTCGGTAACAGATGGGACCGCTCCCGACGCGGGAGGATTTTGCCCAACGTTGTCCGTTATGGCGATGGTTTGGCCCGGAGAGCTATCCAGAGCATAAGTCTGGGTCAGCGATGAAGGATTCGAAGTGGTCACGGGATTTCCGGTGACTGTTCCACCGGGAGTAATTCCCGCGGGACTGCAGCTGGTCACGAGGTGAAGCGTGGCCGCTCCCAGATCGCCGCCGGCATCCTGCAAATTGACGGTCAGTGACTGAAGCTGGCTTGCGGTCAGCAGGCTGGCAACATTGAGCGGACTCACGCCGTAAGTGGCTACGAAGCTGCCCGGAGCCCCACCGCTTTGTGGAGAGGTTGCGAGATCAGGATTCTGTCCGACGTAGTTGGTGACTGCATTTTCATACGAAGACTGGAAGCAGTTTGACGAGCCCGCGGGAAAACCGGTGTATCCCTGGAAGTTGGGGTCACCGCCAGTGCAAACATCCGTCGTCGTGGCAGTTGACGACCCGAATGTGTTCATAAACTCCATGGTGTTGTCCTGAAAGACATTGCCCGAACCGTCGGGCGTGGAGGACAGAACCGCGGTGACTGTGCCTGGGCAGGACAAATTAAGGTTCGTTCCCTGAACCGTTTGTCCCGCGCTGGGCGGGTCCTGAGTCCACGTTACACCGGAGAAAAGAGAAGGATTGATATTGATTGGGCCAAACAGCTTGATGGCACCGTAGGCTCCATTCAGCGGGACACTGATTGCAGGGGTTTGGGTGGAAGAATTGAAAGTGAGGGTCGCTGTTTCCAACACGCCTGCCGGCTGGGTGGACGTGAACTGCACCCCGATCTGACAGGTTGTGGGCGCCGTCTGGGGAGTCGTACAGGTGTTGCCGTTGAAAGTAAAATCGCCCGCGTATTGGCCACCGGTAATCGCGAAGTTAGTCAGCGTTGCCTGCCCTGTGCCGGTCACATTGACGGTGACCAGATCCGTGCTGGCCAAAGGAGCAGGCGTTCCCGTCGGTATTCCGAAAGAAAGATCCGCAGGCGAAACCGAAACCGTCTGGGCTCGTGCGAACTGAGGGGCTAGAGCAAAAGCCACAGGGAACAGAACAACCCAAACCATTCGGCGTATGTTGGCAAACAATTTCATAGTTGCACTCCGTGCAGGGATAGTAATCTAAAGCTGAAGCAAAACAACCACCGCTAGATTTTCGAAGGATCGTTTCGATCAAAGAAAGCTCTACTGCGACTGCAAATCCGTCACTTTACCGCACTCAGTTGGAGGGGGAATCCAGCCGGCACACCCAACGCAGTGGTCCGCACTTATGAGTTCGTCAAAGCTCGCTAACGAAAGTCTTCGCAAAATGCCCAGGCGAACTAGTGTCTGCAATACTGCATTCTCAAATCGGCGCTGTCAATATAAATCAACACAAACGTGCCTGTACCGCGCGTCAGTCGGAGGTTCTTCTTGCGGAGAATGAGAAGATATATTCCGTTCGGATAGAGAAGTTAGTTTATCGTCCTAGGCCCGGGCAGATCACGCAAGGAGCCGTTCGCGTCGCGACTGCGGTTTCGTTCAGCTTTATCTCTCTCGATAGGCGACGAAACAGTTTTCGCGCCGGCGACAGTGGCCGTAGACTCCAAAGGCCCGGATTTGCAACCATTCGAGCCACAAGAACTTCTCATACACCGCTAATTTAGAGAAAAAAGTTAAGGAAGGTGCAATGTCGTATCAGCCCATCGAAGATTACGGGGTCATCGGCAACATGCGCACTGCGGCCCTGATCGGCCTGAATGGTTCCCTTGACTGGTACTGTTCGCCCCACTTTGACTCGCCCAGCATTTTTGGGGCGATTCTTGACGAGAAGAAAGGCGGGCGCTTCCAAATCTCCGCGGATGCAAAAGAGGTCAGGCATAAGCAATCCTATTGGTTCGGAACCAACGTGTTGGTAACCCGTTTTCTGCTGACCGATGGAATTCTTGAACTCGAAGACTTCATGCCGGTGGGCTTGCCCTCGGATTCTCCCGAGTACCGCCACTTGTATCGGCGGGTGCGCTGCATTCGAGGAGCGGTGCGGGTTCTGGTTACGTGCCATCCGGCGTTTGATTATGGCCGCAAGAAACATCGCGTGACCATCGATCACAACGGTGCCCGATTCGCGTCGGGGAGCTTTTGCCTGGGTCTTTCCACGAAGGTTCCGCTGAAGAAAGACGGAAAAGGCGGCGTCACCGCCGACTTCGTGCTCGAGGAAGGCAGCTCTCAGGTTTTCCTTCTCAGAGGCGACTGCGGTGAAGGTCGTTTGCCCGCACCGCCCTCTGAGGGCGAAGCCGAGGCCTTGCTGAAACGGACAGTCCAGTTCTGGCACAACTGGCTCTCCGCATGTACCTACCACGGGCGCTGGCGGGAACAGGTCCACCGATCGGCATTGGCGCTGAAGCTTCTAAGTTTCGAACCAACTGGAGCGATTATCGCCGCGCCTACCACAAGTTTGCCGGAGGTGATTGGAGGAAACCGCAACTGGGATTATCGCTATACCTGGCTGCGCGACGCCGCCTTTACCGTTTATGCCATGGGACGAATCGGCTTCTACGACGAAGCCACGGAGTTCATCAGTTGGATCCACAAGTACGCCTCCAAGAACATGCGCCTGCAGCAGGAGGGCGGAGTGGTCTTCACGATCCATGGCGAGAAGGATCTTCCTGAATTTAGCCTGGACCACTGGGAGGGATATTGCGGATCCTCGCCCGTCCGCGTGGGCAATCAGGCCGTTAGCCAATATCAGGGAGACATCTATGGCGAGCTCATGGACGCGCTGTATCTTGCCAACAAATATGTGAGCCCCACCTCGTATGACTCATGGCTCAAAATACGTAAACGCCTGGACTGGGTTTGCGACAATTGGCAGCGTCCCGACGCCGGCATTTGGGAAATGCGAAACCGGCGGGAGAATTTTGTTTATTCGAAAGTGATGAGCTGGGTTGCCCTGGATCGTGGAATCCGGCTCGCTCAAAAACGCTCGCTGCCCGCCGACCAATCGAAGTGGCTGACCGAGCGCGATCGCATTTACGAGCAGGTGATGGAGCTCGGCTGGAACAAGAAGCGCAAGGCTTTCACGCAGTTCTATGGAAGCAATGATCTGGATGCTTCAGTTTTGATGATGCCGCTGGTGCTGTTTATGGCGCCGAACGATCCGCGCATGTTGAGCACACTGGAGGCTATTCTTAAAGATCCTCGCGACGGGGGATTGGTCAGCGATAGCTTGGTCTATCGGTATCCACCGTCCAGGGATGTCGACGGCCTTCCGGGAAAAGAGGGCAGTTTCAATATGTGCTCGTTCTGGCTGATTGAAGCTCTGACCCGGGCCAGCATGGAAGACCGGGAAAAACTGGATCATGCCAGATTATTATTCGAGCGCATGCTCGGATATTCGAATCACCTGGGACTGTATTCCGAACAGACCGGACCGCAGGGGGAAGCGCTGGGAAATTTTCCTCAGGCATTTACGCACCTGGCTTTGATAAGCGCGGCCTTCAATCTGGATCGGAAGCTGGGCAGCCAAATCTGAACCGGGCTCTCGGCGACGACGCTTGTCGGACGATGCTTGTCAATGGACCCTGCGCCATGGTAGTGGCTCAATTTGAAATTGAGCCACTACCTGCGCCATGGACTGGGCGATCGCGGTCATTGCTCAATTTTCGTAGTCGCGCCCGGCGGTTTCTGCGTCACTTGGGAAGGCGTGGGCAATTGACTACTGTCCCAGCCGCCGCCTAGCGCTTCGATCAGCGCCACCGCGTCCGTCATTTCTTCGACCTGCAGGCCGTTCAGGGTTTGCATATCTGCAAGCACCGTGGTTTGGGCAACCAGCACATCGACATAGGGATCGATGCCCGTTTGATAGCGCGCTTCTTCCAGTTGAAGATAAGTTTGCGCCGACTTCACCGCCTCTTTCTGCTGCTCAACTTCCTTCGACAGAATGCGCACTTCGGCGAGGCCATCCTCCGCCTGCTGAAAGGCGGTCAGCACGGTTTGACGGTAGGCGGCAAGATCCGCATTGTAGGTGGCGACATACTGCTGAACCGTAGCCCGGCGCAGACCGCCTTCAAAAATCGTTTCCGAGACAGAACCGCCCACCGACCAGAAACGGCTGGACCAGGAAAGCAAATTTCCGATCGCGGTGCTCTCAAAGCCGGCTTCGCCAGTCAAGCTGAGACTGGGGTAGTACGCGGAATATGCGATGCCGATCTCCGCGTTGGCTGCAGCCATGTTGCGTTCGGCGGCGGCGACGTCGGGGCGCCGCTGCAACAATTGCGACGGAACGCCGACCGGAATAGGGGGCGGAGCAGTCGTAACCGGTTTTACGGGGATCGAGAAATTTGTGGCTGCCTTTCCTACCAGCATCGCGATGGCATGCTCGTACTGGGCGCGCGCGACGGCCACGTTGGTTGCACCTGCCTCTGCGCTTTGCAGAGCAGTTTCCGCTTCTACCACGGAGATCTGGTTGGTAATACCCGTTTCATACAGGGAGCGGGTTAGCTCCAGCTCTTTCCGATCCGCTTCGACGGTGTCGTTATATAGTTTTTGCAGCGCATCCTGGCCCCGAATTTCGAAGAAGTACTCCGCCAGGGCTGCTTGCTCGGTGAGCGTCTCGTTCGCCAGATCGGCTGCACTGAGCTGAGCTGAATACTGTGCTTCGCGCACCGTGTTGCGCACCTTGCCCCACAAATCCGGCGTCCATGAGGCTTCCAGGGGAAGCGTATAAACGGTGTTCTGCAGATGCGAAGCATTCGTAGAAGTAGCGCCGGATCCCGTGCTCACTCCTCCCAGGTTGGCCGAGGTTCGCGTATGAGTGAGCGAGGGCCCAGCCGAGATGGTGGGAAAATATTGCGAGCGAGCCTCCCGCACCACGGCGCGGGCTTCCATGAAATTCTCGAAATACTCTTTGATGTTCTGATTGTTGATGTTCAATTCGTCTTCAAGCGCGTTCAACTCCGGATCGTTAAAGATTTCCCACCACTTGCCGCGCAGCATGGCGTCAGAAGGCTGGGCCACTTGCCACGGGCCGTTGTCCGTAAACTGCGTGGTAGATTCCTTATATTGGGGGGCGGGCGCCTGCGGCGCAGGCGAATGATACTTGGGTCCGACGACGCAGCCACACGACAGCAATAAGAGCGCGGCGGCACTCATCCCAAGCATCCGGCTCGCGACTTTTTGTTGGAAGATCTTCATAACGTTGTTCCCTGCAATACTAACGAATTTCATCGTTAACTGGCTTCCGGCGCCGTCTCTGAGAGGCCTCCATGCTGCTTGCCCAAAACCCAGAGCCGCAATCGATCGAGAGTCAGGTACACGACCGGAGTGGTATAAAGCGTGAGCATCTGACTCACAATCAATCCGCCTACAATTGTGATTCCCAAAGGTCTTCTCAGTTCGGATCCGGTGCCCGTGCCAAAAGCCAGCGGGATGGCGCCGAACAAGGCTGCCATGGTCGTCATCAAGATCGGGCGGAAGCGCAGCATGCAAGCCTCGAAAATTGAATCCGCAGGGCTCTTGCCCTCCTGGCGTTCGGCAACCAGGGCGAAGTCGATCATCATGATGGCGTTTTTTTTCACGATTCCAATCAGTAAGACAATTCCAATAATAGAAATTACGTTGAGGTCGATCTTGAATAGCATTAATGCCAGCATGGCGCCGACGCTGGCGGAAGGCAGGGTCGAAATGATCGTGATGGGGTGAACCAGACTTTCGTAGAGTATGCCTAGCACAATGTAGACAGCCAGCAAGGCAACCGAGACCAGTATCCATTCTGTACTCAGCGACTGTTGATAGGCTTGCGCGGTTCCTGCGAAGAAGCCTCGGATGGTTTGAGGGGTGTTCAGTTTGCGCTGGATTTCCGCAATGCGTTCGGTGGCGTCGCCCAATGAAACTCCAGGAGCCAGATTGAAAGAGACAGTCACCGAGGGAAACAATCCGGTGTGGTTTACCGCGAGCGGCGTGGTGCCGGGTTGGGCGGTGGTTACCGTCACCAGCGGCACGTTCCCTTTTTGCGGCACATTTCCACTACTGGATGAGCTGCCGCTTGATGTGTTGCCACTACTCGAACTGCTGCTGCTCGAAGAACTACCGCCCGAACCACCAGCGCTGCTTGCGGCTCCAGTACTGCGCAAATAAATGTCTTTCAGTCCTTCCGGGGTCTGCCAATATTCAGGGGCTACTTCAAGAACCACGTAATACTGGTTGAGCTGGGTATAGATAATCGATACCTCCGCCTGGCCGAAGGCGTCGTAAAGCGAGGAATCGAGGGACTGCGCGGTTGCGCCAACTCGCGCCGCCGTGTTCCGGTCATAGGTCAACAATTCTTCCAACCCACCATTCTGCTGGTCCGTATTGACGTCCTGCAATCCCGGGGTTTTCTTCATCTCGGCCAAAAGCTGCGGTCCCCACGTGGAAAGATCCTGAATGTTGTCGCTCTGAATGGTGTATTGGTATAGCGCGTTGCTCGATCGGCCGCCGATGCGCAAGTCCTGAGCGGCCTGCAAAAAAGCCGAAGCGACAGGCAAACGGTTCATCTTCGGCCGTAACCGGTTGATGATTTGCGGAGCCCCGATCTTGCGTTCGTCCAGAGGCTTAAGGCTTACATAGATGAAACCGGTGTTGGTCGCGCCCTGGCCGCCGGTGAAAGCGATTACATTGGCAACCGCGGGGTCAGCTTTAATGATTCCGACCAACTGCTTGATGGAGTAGTCCATGAAGGGAAATGACGCATCCTGCGGCCCCTGCAGACCTCCGACGATCGCGCCAGTATCCTGCTGAGGGAAAAAGCCTTTCGGTATCTTACTGATGAGAACAAAGTTCAACCCGATGGTGAAAGCCAACACGATCAGCATGAGCACCGAATGGTCCAGCGCCCAGGTCAACGTTCGACGATAGGTTTCAAGCAGCCAGGTGAAACCCGCCTCGCTCATGCGATAAAACCGGTTATGAGCTTCCGGCTTGTCCGTCTTGGCGGGGTGTGCCTTCAGCAGATGCGCACACATGGTGGGAGTGGTGGTCAACGAAATCACCATTGAGACCACAATCGCGGTGGAAAGAGTGACGGCGAATTCGCGGAAAAGACGTCCGACGATTCCTCCCATCATCAGGATCGGAATGAAAACGGCGATCAAGGAAACGCTGATCGAAAAAACGGTAAACCCGATTTCCTGCGCACCCTGCAGGGATGCAGCGAAGGGCTCCATTCCCGCCTCGAGATGGCGCGAGATGTTTTCCATCACCACAATGGCATCATCCACCACGAAACCGGTCGAAATGGTGAGCGCCATCAGTGACAAATTGTCCAGGCTATAACCAAACAAGTACATCGCGGCAAAAGTGCCGATTAGCGAGACTGGAACCGCGACGCTCGGAATTAGCGTGGCGCGGGCGTTGCGCAGAAAAACAAAGACCACCAGAATGACCAGAATCACGGAGATGATCAGCGAGCGTTCGACGTCTTTCACTGACGCCTTAATCGTGGTGGTCCGGTCAAGAACGATGGTGGTGTCGATGCCCTGTGGAATCGAAGCCTTTAGAAATGGCAGCTGGTCGCGTATGTTCTGGTTGGTCTGAATGATGTTCGCGCCGGGCTGCCGGAAGATAATCATCATGACCGCGGGGATTCCGTTCAGGAATCCAGCGGAGCGAATGTTCGATACCGCATCGGTGACGTCAGCGACGTCGGAGAGCCGGACCGCCGTGCCGTTGTGGTAACCGATGACAATCGGCTTGTAGTCTTCGGCATGGGAGATCTGATCGTTGGCGACGATGTCGGCCGTCGTAGTGCCGTCCGATATTTGACCTTTGGCCAGGTCGGCGTTCTGGGTGCTCAAGATGGCTTGCACGCTCGACAAGGTCAAGCCGTAGCTGTTGAGCTTGGTGGGATTCACGTCCACGCGCACCGAGGGCAGCGAACTGCCCCCAACCGATACTTGTCCAACTCCCTGTATCTGGGAAAGCTTCTGCGACATTACGGTCGAAGCTTCGTCATACAACTTGCCGGTGTCGTACTTCAGGGAAGTCAGGCCGATGATCATGATGGGAGCGTCGGCAGGATTGACCTTCCTGTAAGTCGGATTGCCCGGCAGATTTGTCGGCAGATACGAACGGGCCGCGCTGATGGCGGCTTCCACATCGCGTGCGGCTCCATCGATGTTGCGGCTCAGATCAAACTGAATGGTGATTCCAGTGGTCCCGAGCGAACTCGTGGAGGTCATCTCCGAAACCCCCGCGATGTGACCGAACTGCCGTTCGAGCGGAGTAGCCACCGAAGATGCCATGATCTGAGCGCTGGCGCCGGGCAACGAGGCTCCGACCGAGATAGTCGGAAAGTCCACCTGCGGCAACGGCGAAACTGGCAGCACGGTAAAAGCAATCGCCCCGGCGATCGCGATAGCGATGGTCAACAGAGTCGTTGCCACCGGCCGCCGAATAAATAATGCCGAGGGATTCATGGCTGTTCTGCCGGTTGTGCCGGGCCAGTGCTGGATTCAGGAGACCGCCAGTTGGTAAATCTTTGGCCCAGATTGTCAAAGAAGATATAAATCACCGGAGTGGTGTAAAGGGTAAGCGCCTGGCTTAAGATCAGTCCCCCCACCATGGCGATTCCCAGCGGGCGCCGAATCTCCGAGCCGATGCCCGTTCCCAGGGCCAAAGGCAATCCCCCCAGCAAGGCCGCCATGGTGGTCATCATGATGGGACGGAAGCGCAGCAGGCTGGCATCGTATATGGCGTCGGTGGAATTCTTGCCATGCTGACGCTCGCCCTCCAGGGCGAAATCCACCATCATGATTCCGTTCTTCTTCACAATTCCGATCAGCAAAATGATGCCAATGATGGCCACCACGCTGAGGTCCTGATTGAAAAGCATCAGCGCCAGCAGCGCTCCTACTCCGGCGGAAGGAAGGGTGGAAAGAATGGTGACCGGATGGATGAAGCTCTCATAGAGCACGCCCAGCACGATGTAAACCGTGACTAAAGCCGCAAGAATCAGCAGAGCTTCGTTCGAGAGCGAATTCTTAAACGATTCCGCCGTACCTTGAAACCCAGCCTGTAGGCTGGCGGGCATGTGCATATCGGCCTGCACTTTATCGATGGCGGAAATCGCGCTGCCCAGCGCAGCATTGGGGGCCAGGTTAAAGGAAACGGTTACCGAAGGAAACTGCCCCTGGTGATTGATGGAAAGGGCTTCGCTGGTTCGCTTAAACCGGGTAAAAGCACCGAGCGGCACAGCGTTACTGATCGCGGCCGTGACGGAGGTATTGGGAGCCGCGCCTGAGCCCGGCGTCGATGAATTGTTGCTCGACGAGAGCGCGTTGGAGGGCGGACTGAGAACCCCGGAAGAAGGTGTATACGGCAAAGCCGTGGTGGTGGCGTTCGATCCGGCAGAGGCCGAGCCCGAAGCTGAGAAAGAGGAAGAAGCCGCCGGCCCGGACGTTCCCGAGGATGCGTTAGCCTGTATATAAAGATTCTCCAGCGTGTTGGGATTTTGCTGGAACTTTGGTTCGGCCTCCAGAATCACGTGATATTGGTTGAGCTGCGTGTACATGGTGTTGATCTGACGCTGGCCGAAAGCGTCATACAGCGTGTTATCGATGGTAGAGGGCGCAATCCCCAGGCGCGAGGCCGTCACTCGATCGATATTCAGAGAGATCGCCATGCCTCCGTTCTGCTGGTCGGTTGCGACATCCTCCAGCTCGGGAAGACTTTGCAACTTCGCCACGAAGCGATTACTCCATGTGTTCAGCTCGTCCGCATCCGGGTCTTCCAACGTGTATTGATACTGCGTGCGGCTTACCCGGTCATCCACAGTAATGTTCTGCACCGGCTGCATATACAACGCGATTCCCTGGACTTTCTGCAAGCTGTTTTGCAGCCTGCGGACCAGGTCGGCTGCACTAATGTGTCGCTGCTCGAGCGGCTTGAGGTTGATCGACATGCGGCCACTGTTGAGGGTGGTGTTGGTCCCGTCAGCTCCAATAAACGAGGAAAGACTTTGCACCGCCGGATCCTGCAGGATGACCTTTGCCAGCTCCTGCTGCTTCTCCTCCATGGCTGGAAAGGAAATGGTTTGCGAGGCTTGAGAGATCCCCTGAATGACCCCAGTGTCCTGGGTCGGGAAAAATCCTTTGGGGATCACGATGTAGAGAAATACCGTGAGGACCAGCGTGCCTAGAGCTACCAGCAAAGTGATGGTCTGATACTCCAGCACAAACTTCAGGGTGCGCCCGTAAAAACCGATCATGCTCTCGAAGACGCGCTCTGAAGCTTGATAGATGCGTCCCTGCTTCTCTTTGGGCTCGTGCCGCAGGATGCGCGCCGCCATCATGGGAGTGAGCGTTAGCGAGACGACAGCGGAGATGACGATGGTGACCGCGAGGGTGACGGCAAATTCCCGGAAAAGGCGGCCTACGACATCTCCCATGAAGAGCAGCGGAATCAGCACTGCGATCAGCGATATGGTTAGAGACAAAATTGTGAAACCAATCTGCTCCGCGCCCACCAGCGCCGCTTCCATCGGCTTTTCGCCCTCCTCGATGTAGCGGGAGATGTTTTCAACCATCACGATGGCATCGTCCACCACGAATCCGGTGGAGATGGTCAGCGCCATGAGCGACAGATTGTCCAGGCTGTAACCCAGGGCGTACATCGCGGCAAAAGTTCCCACCAACGACAACGGAACCGCCACGCTTGGAATGATCGTGGCGTAAAGGCTGCGCAAGAAAAGGAAGATCACTAATACGACAAGACCGATCGTCAACAGCAATTCAAATTCCACGTCGGCTACTGACGCCTGGATAGCCGTGGTCAGATCGGTAAGCGTTGTGACTTGGATGGAAGCGGGGAGGTTAGCCTCGAGCTGAGGCAACAAACGCTTGATGCTCTTAACCACGCTGATCGTATTCGCGCCGGGCTGCCGCTGAACGTTGACGATAACCGCGGGAGTCAGGTTCATCCACGCCGCTTGTGTATTATTCTCGACCCCGTCGATCACTTGCGCGACGTCGGTAAGCATGACTGGCGCGCCGTTGCGGTAGGCAACGACAATCTTGCGGTAGTCGTCACTGCTGATCAGCTGATCGTTCGAATCAATCTGGTAATCCTGCCGGGGACCATCGAAGTTGCCCTTGGCCGCGTTGACGCTTGCCTGCGTGAGCGCGGTGCGAAGATCCTCCATATCGATCCCGTAGGAGGCGAG
Source organism: uncultured Acidobacteriaceae bacterium (assembly GCA_963833875.1). Taxonomy (GTDB): domain Bacteria; phylum Acidobacteriota; class Terriglobia; order Terriglobales; family Acidobacteriaceae; genus Sulfotelmatobacter. Next base: position 1,333,946 of record CAWHZM010000004.1, on the reverse strand, counting down.
CTGCACGGGATTCGCGCGAATGCGTACTGCGGGTTTTTGCCCGCCACTGATGCTGACTAACCCAACTCCGGTTAATTGCGAGAGCTTCGGAGCCAGCCGCGTGTCCACCAGATCTTCCACCTGCGGCAGCGGCAGAGAATCGGAAGTGATGGCCAGGGTGAGCACGGGAGCGTCGGCTGGGTTGGTCTTGTTGTAGACAGGAGGAACGGGAAGGTTCGAGGGAAGGTAGCTCTGCGACGCACTGATTGCCGATTGCACCTCTTCCTCGGCGACATCAATATTCAAACTCAGATTGAATTGCAGAACGATGACGGACGTTCCCCCCGAGCTCGTCGAGGTCATTTGACTCAGGCCCTGGAGCTGCCCGAACTGCCGCTCTAGGGGCGCGGTCACCGTGGTAGCCATCACCAGCGGATTGGCGCCGGGATAGAACGTCTGCACCTGAATCGTGGGGTAATCGACCTCTGGCAGTGCCGACACCGGCAATTGCGTGTAAGCAACGATGCCTACCAGCATGATCGCCGCCATCAGCAGCGAGGTCGCAACCGGCCGCATGATGAATGGGCGCGACGGACTCACGGGGCCTGGCTCTCGCTGGAGGCAGCACCAGGCAATGCCTGTTTGGACACCACGATCTTCGTATCGTTTTGCAGCTTGTCAAAGCTACTGCCTGCGACGATTTCCCCGGGGTTGACTCCGGTCACCTGGGTGGTTGTGCCGTCCGACACTCCGGTCGTGACGTTGCGAATCTGCGCCGTGTCATTCTGAATGACGTAGACAAAAGCAGTCTGCCCGTTGTGTTGAATCGCGGACGTGGGAATTAAAGTCACGCCCTGCAAGGTATTGACCAGCAACCGCGCATTCACGAATTGATTGGGAAAAAGAACGTCGCCCTTGTTATCGAACAGCGCCCGCATCTTGACCGTGCCGGTGGTGGTGTCGATCTGATTATCGAACGTCAGCAACTTCCCGCTGTCCAGCTTATTCTGCTCGCTTCGACCAAACGCGTCGACCGTCAATTGCTTCCCATGCTTGGTTTGCGCCTGCACTTGCGGCAAGTTATCTTCCGAAATGGTAAAGATTACGGTGATCGGTTCGAGCTGGGTAATCACCGCGAGCGTCGTAGTGCCCGTCGATTGAACCACGTTGCCGGGGTCGACCAGCCGCAAGCCCACTCTTCCGTTGATCGGCGATGTAATGTGGCAGAACGCCAGCTCCACCTCATCGTACTGCACCGTGCCTTGATCGTTCTTTACCGTACCTTCATCTTGCAGCACGATCTTTTCCTGATCGTCGAGCGTCTGTTTCGGAATGCTGTTCTTCGCCCACGCGTCCTGGTAGCGCTGTAAGTCCATCTTTGCTTCTGCAAGAATGTTGGTGTCTCGCTCGAGCGCGCCTTGCGCTTGTAGCAGTTGCGCCTGATACGGCCGGGGATCGACGTCGATTAAAGGATCGCCTTTGTGAACCAGTTGACCCTCTTTGTAGTGAACCTGGGTGATCAGCCCGCTTACCTGCGCGGTGATCGAATCGGTGTAGACCGGAGTGACCGTGCCGATAGCGTCGAGGTAAACCCCGATATTTCCCTTCTGCGCGGTGACGACAGTGGTAGTGACCGGGCCGCCAAAACCGCGGCGCCCCTGCGGCGCGGCGTTCTTGCTTTCATCCTCATGCCGGAACACCAGCATGAGAATTACGGCAATTACCAGAACCAGCAGTAGCCACATTAATACCCTCCGCCACAAGGGGCGAGGCGGCGCGCTGGCAGGAGGCAGTTGGTGCTGCGGATCAATGGACGATGCGGGCGTTTTGTTTTCCATCCTTATTAACAGCACCAATTGGATTGAGATTTAATCTGCCACACGAGGACGATTTACTTGCGACCACTTATAGGTGAAAGATTGTCAGCGCACTGGCTCACCATGGAACCAGCTGCATTGAGCAGCTTTCTGACAACATTGCTGGGCGGACCTTGGGGACATTTCCCCTGCGTTGTTCTTTTCCCAGTATAAAGCGATGTAACAAAGCATCATAATATCACCGGCTCGATATCCCCTTTACCGGTAGGTGTTTAACCATTAGAGACACGTTCGCCCCTTCCCAGCGTAAAGAATCGGTAACGGAACGTAAATGTTCGTAAGGTTAGTGAGAATTATGGGTTGATACAGAATGGAGAGTCCCGACTTAGATGGGAATTTAAACCTCTCGGCGAATCACAATCCCGGAATCCAGTGGACGGCATTGCCGTGAAATATCTTCTGAAGAACCGGCTGGGGCAGGTTCAGTCCTTGAACTTGCTTTCCTTCAAAGGTAAAGGTCTCGGCGGTGGCCAGATATTTCCAGTCCCGGGCGTAGGTAGATTCCCAATCTTTGAGAGTTTCCTGGATGTTGGCGTCCGGAAGCAGATCGAGGTCCGTGCCATAGAGGACTCGATCCTGATACTTGATCAGAAATGCACGAACCTTCTCCGGAGGCGTCAGCATGAGGTAATCCATTCGCGCCGCCATGTCGATGGCAAAATTCGGATACTTGTCGAAGTGCGCAGCAATGTTGTCGAGATCCCGCTCCATGCTGCCGAGGTGCACTCCCACCATCCGTAGATCGGGATTTTCGGCAAGGATGTGATCGCGCGCTTCAAGAATCTTCTGTTTTGAGGGGAAGCCGGGCCGGTTCGCGACATACCATTGCGGATTCTCCTGGTAATAGGACCAGGAAGGGTCGGCGGGATCGGGCGGACCCCACGCGACGTCAGGCTCAGCCAGGTGCGTCATCAGCGTCTTCCCGTGGGCCGCGATGTCTTTGTAAATAGGCTCGAACTTGGGATCATCGGCCATAATGTATTGGCCGCTCGGATTCTTGATCTCCATCCCAATGTTCTTCCAAACCTTTACCGCAATTGCTCCGTGCGCAAAATCGCGATTGATCTGCTTGATGGCATCGGCAGTGAAAGTTGCGCTATCAAACTTGTACGGGTCGAACGTCGTGCAAAGAGCAATGTGGCCATGACCGCCACGCACCAGGGAAAATCCTTCATCAACTTGCGGCTGCAAGTGTTTGCGATAGGACAGCGTGTCATCCATCACCAGAATGTCGAGAACCTTCAAGTTCAACCGTTCGAGCATCTGCTGAAATGCGGCGCCGGTCTTGAACACATGAACATGGACATCGATCGGATGAACCGCGGCGAAGCCACGGAGAGCCTCTTGTTCAGAGGCCGAATTCTCCTGACCAGCATTGGAAACCGGCGTTTGAGCCGCTGCGTACAGGGTGACGCAGAGACCCAGAAGCAACTGAGCGGCAGTTGGTAGACATCTCTTCGATAAGATCGTCATGCGAAGCTCCTCTTATCCACTTTATCCACTCGAGGTCAAAATAAGGGCATTTACAACCACTTCCTGCGAAACGGTTCCAACTTGCAGTTGAACGTTCTGCGTGGCCGCCTGCCCGAGCGAGAGCACGATTCCCTTCTGAACATAACTCGTGTATCCCGCCATGGAAACCGTGACCTGATAATTCCCGACCGGCAGACTGGGAAAAAGATATTGTCCGGCAGCCGTAGTGCTCGTGCTCTGGGTATATCCAGTCCCTAGATCCCGGACCGTGATGCTTGCTCCGGAGATCACCGCCCCGGAGGGATCCGTGACCATTCCTCCGAGCCTGGCCGTTGGGTATTGCGCCCATGAAGTAGACACGAAGAACAGCATCAATGCGTGGGAGAAGCAAAGGAACCAACGCCGTGCTAACAAGCTCTGAGTCTGATCTTTCATCGTTTACCGTTCCTGAGAAGCGAATACGATTGCGTTATCTACTCGACCACCGAAGAGCTAAAATTCTGGAACCTGCGGGAATCGTGATTGAGATCTCTATCTTTCAAGTATTGAGCAGAAATCAGCTGTAGATCCTCACGTTTTGAACCACCCGGTTGATAACCCCTCCGGGGCTGGGTCGATCTGGCGTCAAGTTGTTGTGCAAGGAGAAAAAAAGCCCCAACAACTGGCCGAACAAGATATCCAGGGGAGGCCGGCAGTCATCCGGGATTGCTAATTCGGCTTCCGGCGAGAGATAGCGCTGCGCAAAGCCATCCAATGGCAAGTCGGGACGGTTACCCACCACAATCTGACTCTTCACCAACTGTTTCCCCATAAGCTCATGCAGCAAGTCTTTCTCGTAGCGGCTCACCTTCTCGTCGCCCGAAAGAAATGCCACCAGCAGTGTAGTTTGATCCAGGGCCGCCATAGGGCCGTGGCGCAGTCCCATCACCGATTCCGACATCGTTAGAATCTTGCCCGCGCTCAACTCGAGTACTTTCAAAGCCGATTCAGTCGCCACGCCCTGAAGAGCTCCGGAACCAATAAAGCAGATTCGCTCATAACCTTCCGCCGCCAATGCAGCCGCGGCATCGGCCGCATGAGGAAGAAAAGTCTTCCCCGCTTCAACCAGTTGGCGGAGTATTTTTTCGTACTGGTCCAGGCGATGGATATGCGCCATGCACTGGCCGAATACGATCATGTTGGAAAATGAACTGGTCATCGCCAAGCTACGATCATTCACCGCATCGTCCAGGGTGACGGCCAGGGCTTGCTTCTTGCCAGTGACCGAGCGGGTCATGCGCCCTTCCGCATTACAGGAAACCACAATGTGACGGATTTCCGGCCGGGTCGATAAAGCTCTTTCCAAAACCGCCACCCCTTCCGGGCTGTCGCCGGAACGGGAAAAAGAAATCCAGAGATATCTTTTATTTGGAACCAGCCATTCCTCGCCGTGCGTCAGCAGGCTGGTACTGGGAACGACGACGACTTCGAGCCCCCAGAGCCGAATCAGAAGCAACTCCAAACATCGGCCCACGTAGTCGGATGTGCCCGCCCCGATTAGAAAAACGGTGGGCCTTGCAGCCGGGGAATCGCCGCATCCGCTCTCCGCCAGGAACTCCGCAAGCGCGGTGCGGTGTTGTTGAAAGATGCGGAACGTCGATTCCCAGGTGGTAGGCTGCTGCGCAATTTCAGCAGGAGTGTATAAAAGGCCGCGTTCGATCTTCTCCTCTTTCGAAAGATTGAGAAGCTTAGCGAGAGCATCCACGTCGAGAATTCCTCTGTAAACCATGCCCGCAGGGCATAAAAATTTAGATTAGGCGATACTTTCGATTACTTACGCATATAAACATTTACTTGCGATTTGCCGAGAAGTCAAGTCCTAAAATATCCTTGGTATTCGGCCTGGCCCGGGTCTTTTTGATGGACAAATGAAACTCCTGCCATTAGAAAGAAAGACTCGCAGTTAGGGCGGCTTATAACTCGCTTACCTATGCGAATGTCCTGAGCGAATAATCCTATGTTGATCGAAGAACGTCGAAGGGCAATTCTTGAAGCTTTGCGTGTGGAAGGCCGTGTCCTGGTTGCCGAACTGGGTAAACGCTTCCACGCTTCGCAGGTCACCATCCGCAAGGACCTCGAAGATCTTCACGCCAGCGGAAAAATTCAGCGCACCCATGGCGGCGCACTGCCCATTCACGAGGGGGCGCTGGAAGATCCCACACTGCGGGAAAAAGAAAAGCTGCATCGCAAAGAGAAGATTCAAATCGCGAATGCCGCGGCCAACATGGTGGAGGAGGGCCAGGTCGTCATTCTGGATTCGGGAACTACCACCACTGCGATCGCGAGAGCGCTACGCCAGCATCAGAACCTGACCATTATCACCAACGCAGTAAACATTGCGGCTGAACTTTCCGGCTCGTCGCTCGAAGTGATTCTTACCGGGGGAAGCCTGCGGAAGAATTCCTTTTCCCTGGTGGGACCGATCGCCGAAGAGACGCTGCGCCGCTTGAATGCCGACATTCTTTTCCTGGGAGTTGACGGTCTTGATGTCCACTTCGGCTTGAGCACGCCAAACCTTCTCGAAGCAAAAGTGAACCGTGCCATGATGGATGTTTCGCGAATCGTGGTTGCAGTTTGCGATTCCAGTAAGTTTGGACGCCGGAGCCTTTCTTTAATCGCGCCTCCATCGGAGGTTCACCGCATTATTACCGATCGTCTCGCGCCTAAAAATGACATTGCTCAACTGCGCAAGTCAGGCATCGAGATCACTCAGGTAAATGCGGGTGAACGGAGCTCGCCGCCAGAAAAGTCAAAGCATTCCCCCAACAAGCGGGAGAAGTAGCCAGTCATCCCTAAACGCCGGCGCCGCCAGGAGAATTCATTGCCCCAATTCGATGTAACCATTGCTGGAGAATTAAATCTAGATTTAATTCTTTACGGCCTTCCCGAACAACTGGCTCCAGAACGCGAATTACTGGCGGAAAATATGATGTTGACGCTCGGAAGCTCTTCCGCCATCGTCGCCCACAACTTGGCCGCGCTGGGCAGTCGCGTAGGTTTCGTCTCCTGCATTGGCGACGACGCCATGGGAGACATTGCACTCCAGCGCCTTGCCGCCAGCGGAGTCGATGTGAAACAAGTCACGCGGAAATCCGGTACTCAAACCGGGCTTACTGTGATTTTGCAGCATGGAAGCTGGCGCAACATCTTGACTTATCCAGGAACAATTTTCGATCTGAAACCAGAGCATATCGATACCGAATATATTTCTTCATCCCGGCATTTTCACTTCTCGTCGTATTATCTGCAGCGCGGCTTGCGACCACACGTACCCGAACTTTTCCGGCAGCTAAAACAGCGGGGACTTTCTATTTCGCTCGATCCAAACGACGATCCGGAAGATGAATGGAAAAGCGATATCGAAGAAAGTCTTCAGTATGTCGATATTTTCCTGCCCAACGCTCGCGAGGCCAAGAAAATTGCTCGAACCGAAAACATTGACGATGCTGTCTCGAGGCTGGCTTCGATCGTGCCACTTGTCATCGTCAAGATTGGCGCCGAAGGAGCGCTGGCCCAGCGCGGCGGTGAACCTTTTGTCAGTCCAGCCGTAAGAATCGAAATCACAGATCCGATTGGCGCCGGCGACAGCTTCGACGCCGGTTTCCTGCACAAGTTCCTGCGCGGCGGCGATCTGCCAAGCGCACTAGCCGCTGGAAATGTGACGGCAGCCCTTTCCACCACTCGCGCCGGAGGCACGGAGGCATTTCGAGATGCAGAGTATCGTAACCGTTTCCTGCAGAATCACTCAGAAGGCTGATAGCGCTTGACTCTCTGAGGTTCGAAGGTAGTGGACATGTGGCCCGAAATGCTTATTTTAAAGTGATCTTCCGCAGCCACCCCATCCAAGCCTGAGGCGCTCACTGCTACGCTGTATTCCCCCGGCTCGGTAAAAGCGTGCTTCACTTCACTTCCCTGCAGGGTGACGCCATCGCCGAAATCCCATTGATAAGAAACCACAGCGTCGCCTTTCGCCCCGTGCACTGCAAAATCCAGCGTGGCTCCGGCATTTCCGGCGGAAGGATGGTCGGTGGAAATTGCGGGAGGAGTCGGAGCCACTCGCGGGTCAATGATTTTCCATACTCGCACCGAATGCGGCGGCTGATGAAAAACGAGGACACCCGCCGCGGAAGCGGAGATTTTCTGATCATCCAAAACGTTTGTGATCGCGTACCTGTCGCTGGCAGGCAGTCCCGCTGCCGTCAACTCGATGGAGTGATCCCGCTCTTTATCGGTCCAGTTGAAGATTGTCAGAATACTTTGCCGACTATCTTCCTTCAGAAAGAAGATGCTGGGCTGCTCGTCTTCCGGCGTGTAATTTACCAGATCCAGTGGCACCGATGATCTGCCCAGACGGATCATCTGGATCAGATCTTGATTCTGAATCAGAGCGAGGCGCTCCGGAGCTTTGGTCAACGACGGAAGCTCGTCGCCAATTTCAAACATCCCGCCGGAAACGGCGGCGAGCGCAATCGAAACTTCGGCCTCGTCCAGAGTAACTGGCCTGTCGCTCTCGTGCCACGTTTGGTCGGCGATGGTCTGCGTTGAAACGGTGAATGCGTCCGGGTCAGCCACGAAGTAGTTGCGATTCATGTAATATCGCGCGGCAATCCCTGGGGCCGCTTCCTTGCTGGCTCCAAATGTGTGCCCCGTGTCCTGGGAGATGCGGCCATAATCGACGTAGCCCACGGGGTTGAGCATCGCGCTTCCATCTTTGTCCAGATAAACATCGTTCCCGACCGTCTGCCGAATGATCTGCAACCCGATCCTCTGCGCTTCGAGCGCGGTCGTATTTGGCTTGTAGTAGTAGCCTTCGATCAAGCTGTCGTCCATGAAATCCATCTTGATGTAATGCACGCCCCAATCATTCACCAACGTGGAATAGGTTTTTCTTAAATAATCCTGCGCTCCTGGATTTGTAGTGTCCAACACGAACAGCGGATCTTTCTCGTCCACCACCGTACCGGCATGGATCGGCTTTCCCTTCGCATTCTTGACCAGCCAATCGGGATGATTTTCATACACCCAGGAGCGCTCCGAAACTTCGAACGGTGCGGTCCAGATCCCCGGCACCAGCCCCAACCCGCGAATTTTGTATTCCAGCGGACTGAGACCGCGCGGAAACAACGTAGCGTTCGGCGTGATGTATTCTCCGCGAGCGTATTGATAGCCTTCGTCAATGTGAAAAACGCTGTAGCCGAGCGATTTGAGATGTTGCGCCTCCCACTCGGCATTCGTAAGCGCTGCTCCCTCGTTTAATCCGAAGTAATAGGCGGTCCAGCTCCACCAACCCATGAGCGGCGGCGCGGAGATGCGGGCATGATGAATCTGTCCGACCAGCGAACCATAGGTTTCCAACTGCCGGTGGTAATCGGTTCCCAGGCTAAAGAGCACACGCTCCGACGAGAGTTCCGCACCGGGAGCAACCGGCACCTTCAACTCGATCTGATCTTCAGCGGAAGAATGCTCCAGGGAATTTTCCTTTGCCATCTCGGTCGTTCCGGTCGAATCAACCTCGTAGGCGACCGCATGAGAGTTTTCGCCAGAGCCTGCGAGATGAAGCCGGAAAATAGTAAGAAACTGGTCTGAGCTGAGCGCGCCGAAAAACAGGCTTTCGCGATTGTGGCGATTGTAGATGAGCTGGCAGCCGACGGCGCGATGCATCTGCTTTTCCGCGTCGGCAAAGTCCCGGATGGTCATCGCGGGCCGGTCCTCGCTGAAGCTATCGGAGAGGATTCGATTGTCAATGGCTGAGCCACCGAGGTCGATAATGGTCCCTTCGGTGGCGTCAACCGAACGGATGCTCTCGACCTGAACCGGTTTCCCCGTCGTATTGCGGACCGTCACCTGAATATCGCCGAAAGGCTGGCTTGAATAGGCGCGGAGATGATAGATCAAGTCCGGCTGGCCGCTTAATCCTGAATATGTAACCTGCCAGTCGGTGGCTGCGCCGAGATATCCCTGAGTTTGTGAGTGCTCAGCCGCGTGCTGCGGATAATCCGACGCGCGCAGCCAATGTCCATTCACTTCGGCGGCAACTCCCGCGCGTAAAGCATAGAATTTGGATTGAGGCATCGCAATGCTGTAGGCGCCGGTGGTCGGGCTCACGCCCACTTGCAGTGCCTGCTGCGAATCCGAAGATTGCGCGTGGAGCGCGGCAACGCCGCCGGCGAAGAGCAGCAAAATTAAAAATATTCTGACGGCACACATTGAAATGCTCTGGCTAAGGCTGTAGCTGCTCACCGATTCCTCCGCTGTCTTCATTTTGAGAAGCACACGTTGCGACGATCCCTTCACTGGAAAGACACAAATCAAGATTCATCCGATAACTAATTCTTGCAATCGTTCGCCGGTCGCAGGCTCCAACCGACCTTTCTAAATATTCTGATTTCTTTCGTTTTCTTATCGCATTTTCCAGACCGCCGTAATATACCCTCTCCGTGGCATCGGATGCAAAAGTGAAAAAGGCTCGCGACTCGAGCCTTATCTCTAAAAACCAGAATGGGTGTGGGATGAATGGACGAGACGGCAGGTCTGAATATGGAGCTCGTGCTTAGAAATTAAAACAATTTCTCATTCTGCGCGAGGGTAATGCGTACTTCACAGTGCTTCCCTGCCGGCGGTAGCTCCCAATCACGGCCTGACAGATTTCGGTTTAACCGCGAGGGAGTCCTCGTATGCCAGCATGGGGAATAAGCCGAGAAAGCCGCCGTACACGACATGGCCAATCAGCGAGGCGGCCAGGGCTCTCACGCCACCGGCATGCGAACTCAGGAAACCTGCGCCGATGATTGGCATTACGATTAGTTGTGAGGTTAACCACAGCAGGGTTCCAAAAACGACTCCTCTGGTGGCAGGCGAGCCCGGCAAAAAACGATAGAGCAAGAACGCAAAGATGGCCGGGAAAATGATTATGCCATTGAGCATGTGGATCAACATGCCCATCCTCCAGCCGAGCATTTCCCCGAGCATCGCCACAATATCCACTCTCACCCCCACCAGGGGCGCAACCAGATACATCGCGACCGACATGGCCGGCGTGCCGATCAGCGCTCCCAGGAGAACCATGCTGAAATTTACTTTCATCTTGCGTTTCTCCCTTCTTACGATCCGGGCAAGGGTACGCCAGGATCCGTCAGGTTCTTTGCTGTAGACGATGCAACGGAGGCTGTCGGCAAAGCCAATCTCGTGCTTCGCCATTACGAGCCTGTTTTGGCCTTGAACACGAATTGCACGGTCTTGGTTTCGTTGCTGCCTACCGTGACCTTCTGACTTACGGTTCCCAGCTTTTCCTGCCAGGCTGAAATGGTGTAGGTTCCCGGCGGCAGATTGCTAAGATCGAAGCTGCCGTCCTTGCCGGTAACGGCGAAGAAGGGATGCTTAAACACGGCGAGATAGCTGTGCATCCAGGGATGCACGTTGCACTTGAGCGGGATGGCGACCTCTTCGCGTGCGAAAGTCGTTTCCAGCGTGGAACCGGGGTTCTGCAAGGTGTTCCACTCGCGATTATTGGCCGGGGAGGGATGAATGTTGTGCATGGAGCTATCTGCGTTGACCACCTCCAGCTTCTGATTGGCTCGCAAGGCCAGCACGTGCGGGTGATATGTACAGCCTTTTTGTTCCAGCACGACCGGCTGCGCGGGCACGTCAAAGGTGCGGTCACCCAGCCCATCCGAGACGTACACCACCACGTTCTGCAGGTCGCCGCTCTTATCGGCAACAATGTCTTCCGTTAGGGTCACACCTTTATGTTGCATGATGCAGTTGACGTCGGAAGTCATGTTAATGCGAGTGGGCCCGGGGACTATGCCCTCCACTTTTACGCCGCCTTTCACTTCGGCGCCGCCAGTTGTCGTCGGCGCCGAAGAACCAGCGCCCATCGAGGCGATTATTCCCGCCAGGATTACCGTTCCAAGGAGATAGTTTTGTTTCATATCGTTCTGCCTTTTCTGGTTAATTTTTTTGAGCGGTTCGCGTCTAGGTTTTGGCCTGCTAGTTATTCGGCTCCGTTTTTCATTTATGGCGCGGCGGCTGAAGCTTGGTGGGATCAGGGCTCACGCGGCTTCTCGGAATCAGATCTCCCGAGCATTGCGAATCACACCAAAGCAATTCACGGGCCAGGATTCTCTCGAATGCGCTCCGAAAAAGAAATCTCCCGCAAGGGTCCGCCGCATGTATGAGTTAGCCTCAACAAGCCGGTTTCGGGGATGAACGAAGGTATTTTTTCCCCCGTGACGCGCGGGACATCAGCGTCTCAGTGCGCGGTTTCAATTGCGTTTTGGTGGGTCGGATGATTGCAATCAAAGGCTTCTTACAGCAGAACTGAAGGTGAGACGTGGAGGTCACACGTTGGTGCTCCATATGTCCCTATGCCATGGAAACGAAGCACCGGCAACTCGTGTTCGCGGGGAAAGCTAAGCGAGGTTGACCTGCAGCCGGACCTGGAAGTCCGTTTGGGGGAAATCACGCCATGCGCACCGCATCAGCGAGACGAAGCCACCGCAGCTAGCGGCTTACTTTTGCGTAACCACTTCGACTGATTCCTCTTGAGTGACGGACTCCAGCCGGCTGAGCGCGGCAACCGGCCGCGCGAAAGGGATCGGAGTGTCTTTGCTGTAAGCGCGCAACAAATGGTAAGTGATCAGCAGTTGCGTGAGGGCCAGTGGATCACTGTGGCGCATTTCGGTGCCGTAGGTGTAATCACCGAATTGGTCCGCGCGCAGTGGCCGTAAATCAGGCAGATGCTTCCAGACCGCTTGCTCCAATTGCGTGGTTTGTTCCCGGTTCACGCTGCCATCTACTTCAAGAAACTCCACGGGGCGTCCGTAGTCGCGCCCAAGTTCAAGGCGAATCCCTCCGCTCTGACCTTTTTTATGGTTCGCAAGGTACGTGAGGTCGGGATGAGGAATGGTTGGCCGCAAGACCAGATGAACATTTAAATGTCCATCCGCTTGATCAGGTTCAACACTGCTCTCGGGATGGAAACGCACGACGATGTCCGCGAATTCGCGTTGCGGTCGAATGAAATCGCGCGAATCCGTTTCCCGCTTCTCCAGTTCGGCCAGCACTTGCTCCGCCGTGTACCCTCGCTTTGCGGTATCGCGCCTGATTTTCCAAAGCCGGCGCAAATCCTCCGGCGGATCGAGGAAAACCTTAACGTCGTAAAACTGCCGCATGGCTTCGGTGTGAAAGCCCAACAGCCCTTCAACAATGACAAATTCACTCGGTATTAAATATTCCGGCCGAACCAGCGACCCGGTCCTATGGTCATACACCGGCTTGAGCATGGGTTGGCCATAGTGAGCGCGTTCCAGATGCAGTTCGAGAATATCAAGATAATTGCAATCGGGATGAAGGGGAGTGATTTGCAATTGCGCCCGCTCGGTGCGGTCGTACTTGTGGTAGTCGTCGGCGCAGATATGAGTAACCCGGTTGGCGCCGAGCAACTCCGTCAATCCACGGGTAATGGTGGTTTTTCCCGCGGCGCTGTCTCCCACTATGCCTAACACAATCGGTCTTCGTTTAGCCATACTCATCCTCGCCCGGGATTAGTCTGTGATCCGCCAGTCTCATGTTCTGGCCCTGCGTCCAAGCCTCCGCGGAAGACGCGGCTCTGTCGAATGTCTTCCTCCGCGATGCGAAGCAGTTGTTCCTTGGGAACCTGGCCCCCTTCACTGACCAGGCGACTTGCCTGGCGCAGCTTGATTCGGTCAATGGCATTGCGCACGCTGCGGGCATTGGCAAACTGGGGCTGCTTCATCCGCAGCGCGAGGTACTCCACAAACGCCTTGCGCGAATCGTCGTCGAAAGCATAATTCTGTTGCCGCAGCATCGATTCCCCGATCGTCACCAGCTCCTGCAATGCGTAATCGGGAAAGCTGATATGGTGCGCCACTCGGGAGCGGAACCCGGGATTGTGTTGAAAGAAAGTCGCCATGCGATCCTGGTATCCCGCAAGAATCACCACCAGGTCCTCGCGCTGGTTTTCCATGACTTGCAGCAGCATCTCAATCGCTTCCTGGCCGTAGTCGCGTTCGTTTTCCGATCGATAGAGGTAGTAGGCCTCATCAATGAAGAGCACGCCGCCCATCGCCTTCTTCAAGATCTCTTTTGTCTTCGGAGCGGTGTGTCCTACATATTGGCCTACCAGATCGTCGCGCGTAGCCACCACTAAATGCCCGCGGCGCAGGTAGCCCAGATGATGCAGTAACTTGGCCATGCGCATCGCAACCGTGGTTTTGCCCGTCCCCGGGTGTCCGGTAAAAGACATATGCAAAGTCGGACGTTCACTCGCCAGACCAACCTTCTCGCGCAGATTCGCCACCAGCAAAAGTGAGGCTATCCGCCGCACGTATGCCTTCACCGGTTTAAGTCCAACCAGTTCGCGATCCAGTTCATTCAGGATCTCCTCAAGATTGGAATCGCGATGAGCCGCCCCGATGTCGACAAGGCTTGGCTCAACCTCCTGAGTAATACCTGCGGTGACTGCGGGATCTGTATCTAGCTTCTGCATGACATTCTCGCGCTGCTACGCTGCAACCAAACGGTCCTGCCTAAACCGCAATTCTGGCTTTGGAGCGAATGGTGTACTGAATCTGACGGTCGGCGCCTTCGGAGCGCTCCAGGTAAAATCCCGGTTCCTCCGCGGGACGGTGCACGATGAAACTTAGCATCGTCGTCTGCTTGCCTTTGGTACGGTCATAACCATTCACCTTGATGTAATGGTCGGGAACTGCCTTACGGCACTCCTCGATCTGAAACATCGCGCCATCCAGATCGCTGGCATCAAACATCGGCAGCCCCCACATTTCCCAGTACGCGTTGCGCGGATGAGGATCGTCGGTGTGCTCGATGGAGAAAGCCCATCCGTTATCCAGACAGTAGCTGACCTGGCGTCGGGTCTCCTCTTCAGTAAAATCCGGTAGGTATGAAAATGTTCCTTGCGTGATTCGCATGATTCTTCTCCATTCGCAGCTGCCAGCAATTAGACGTGAAGCCTTAACTTCAATCTCCGGACAAACGCTATCCCATCACACCGTGACTGTAGCCAAAGCATCCGGCACATCGGTCGATTCATAGTTAAAGCTGACGTCTTTCCATATCTCAAGTGCCTTGCGCAGCTCCGGCGACCAGCGCGCGGCCTTGGCCAGGATCTCCGGCCCTTCAGCCAGATAATCGCGCCCTTCGTTGCGAGCCTGCACCATCACTTCCGTGGCCACACGATTCGCAGTCGCACCCTGCGCAATTCCGTCCGGATGCCCGATGGTGCCGCCGCCAAACTGAAGCACCACATCCTCGCCCAGCAGATGCAGCAACTGGTGCATCTGTCCCGCGTGGATGCCTCCAGACGCCACCGGCATTACCGCCGGCAACGAGGCCCAGTCCTGATCGAAATACAAACCCTGCGACGGATCGGCCAACAGCGTATTCGAACGCAGAGTGTTGTAGTAGCCACGAATGGCATTCGGGTCCCCTTCAAGTTTGCCCACCGCGGTGCCGGCATGAATATGATCCACACCCGCTAAACGCATCCATTTCGCGATTACGCGGAAATTCACCCCGTGCGTCTTCTGCCGCGTGTAAGTGCCGTGGCCGGCGCGATGCAAGTGCAGGATCACTCCATTGCGGCGCGCCCACTTCGACATGGATTGAATGGCGGTATACCCGACCGTCAGATCGATCATTATGATCACGGTGCCCAGTTCTTTGGCGAAGTCGGCGCGTTCGTACATGTCTTCCATGGTTCCCGCCGTAACGTTCATGTAATGGCCCTTGATCTCTCCGGTGGCGGCCACGCCGCGGCTCACCGCTTCCATGCAGAACAAGAAGCGATCGCGCCAGCGCATGAATGGCTGGCTGTTGATATTCTCGTCGTCCTTCGTAAAGTCAAGCCCGCCGCGCAAAGCCTCATAAACCACGCGCCCATAATTCTTTGCCGAAAGACCGAGCTTGGGCTTTACGGTCGCGCCCAACAGCGGACGCCCGAATTTATTCAGATATTCCCGCTCCATCACGATTCCGTGCGGAGCACCCTGAAAAGTCTTCGTGTAATGCGGAGGTATCCGCATATCTTCCAGACGCAACGATTTGAGCGCCTTGAAGCCGAATACATTGCCGATGATCGAGGAAGTAAGGTTCGCGATCGATCCCTCTTCGAAAAGATCGAGATCGTAGGCAATGTAAGCAATATATTGATCGGTGCCCGGAACCGGATCCACCCGGTAGCATTTCGCTTGATAGTTTTCGTAGGGGGTAAGCCGATCCGTCCACACCACCGTCCAAGTAGCCGTGGAAGACTCGCCCGCTACTGCAGCCGAAGCTTCAATGGGTTCAACCCCTGGTTGCGGCACCAGGCGGAAGGCACACAAAATGTCAGTCGGCTTTGGCTCATAATCGGCGTCATAGTACCCCATCTCGGCGTAGGGGGTAATGCCTGCCGCCCAACGGTTCTTTACCTTGGTCGCATTATTACTGCTAGACATTTTTTCTCCTTCGAAAACAATCCAATCACTTCCCGTTAGTTAGCGGAGGCTGGGCTGATGAATGCAGCCGCGTTCAGGAACTCAAAAAGCGAGTCTCGCCAAAGCTTCCCTCTCAGCGAAACAAAGATCAGTGAACGGCGTCACGTGACGAAGTGAGTTTGGGCCTACAGGCGTGCGACATATCTGGCGCATCGAGTCTCCCCTTTCAGAGGAATAGCCGGGCTGGTTGGCCCGGCGCGATCCTCTTCACCGCGTTCGTGGACTGCGTGGTTTCAAGGTCCCCGCAGATCTTTTCGGCAAACTTCTAGTCCGCCGCGAAAGCTGTTAAGGCAATCGGGCTGCCAAGGCAAACAGAAAGGGATTGTGTTGCCGCAACTTGCCTAAGGAGTTTTTGGCTCTATAGCTTAGGTAACGAAGCGAAGGCCACCCGGCTGGGTCAAATTCGGCTCATTGTGACACACATGTCACACTATATGGAATATATCTCCTACCAATACTAACAACTATCTAATTTCTTAAGGATTTATTCGAGATAATCTAGGTGAGACATTTTATGGCACATCGCCAACCACAAAATGTCTCAATGATGGGCGGGTTTCGGGGGTGGAGCGGATAGCTTGTGTTTGGCCATTAACCGGTGGAAGGTTCGCCGCGATATCTTCGCCAGCGTAGCTGCGCGGGAAATATTTCCGTTCGCTTCCAGCAGATAGCTCGCCAGCGCCTGCCGTTCGAAACGCTGGAGCGCCTGCGATTTAATCGGCTTGAAGCCGAGTTGCGGCTTGAACACAAGCACATCTTGAACGTGCAGCGGAAGGTGCTCCGCTTCGATGATGGATGAGGAGGCCAGAACCACCGCGCGCTCAATGATGTTTTCCAGCTCGCGAAGATTGCCCGGCCACGAATAGTTTCTAAGCAACATCTGGGCCTGGGGGGAAATGGCGTCTACTTTCTTGTTCACCTTGGCTCGGGCTCTCTGCAAGAAAAATTCCGCCAGAAATGGGATGTCTTCGATACGCTCGCGCAGCGGCGGCAGGGTGATCGTGAAGGTGTTGATGCGATAGTACAAATCTTCGCGGAATGCCCCTTCGCGAATAACTTTTTCGAGATCCTGATTGGTCGCGCCGATGATTCTGACTGACACCTTCTTGGTTCGCATGTCGCCGACCGCGCGAATTTCGCCGGTCTGCAGCGTGCGCAAAAGCTTGGCTTGCGTCTCCAGCGACATGTCGCCGACTTCATCCAGGAACATGGTTCCTCCATCGGCCTTTTCAAACAATCCTTTCCGGTCCGCATAGGCTCCAGTAAAGGCACCGCGCTTGTAACCGAACAGTTCGCTTTCCAGCAAGGTCGGCGATAGCGCGGTGCAATTGAGAGTCACCAGGGGTTGATTGCTCAATGCGCTATGGCGATGAATCGCCCGGGCCACAAGCTCTTTGCCGGTTCCGCTCTCGCCGCGAATCAGCACCGTGGTCGGGGTGGGCGCGACCTTGCCAATCAGTTCGGAGATTTCCTTCATCTTCGGGTTATTGCCGATGATGAACTCGCTCTCCCCACGGGTTTCCATTTCCCGGATGGCAAGTTGGTATTTGTCTTCGAGGGCTTCGGTTTTGTTTCTGGCGTCGATGAATTCCCAGATGAAACGGGCGGCATTTCCGCCCACGATTTCCATTCCATCCGGTTTTAGTTGTTGGATTTCACGGCTAAGGTCCGGGTCGCCGGCCACGTCGATAATAAGATCCGCCATCCCAGGCTTCAGGAGTTCCCGGCAATTGGCGGTGACCCGCAACCCCAGTTCGCGAGCCAGCACGGCGCCAGGAGCCCCTTCATTCCGGTCAAAGACTCCGGCGATTTCGACCGCGGGATCGTTGCGGAACAGCTCCACCAAAGCCTTTCCGCGAGTGCCTGCCCCGATGAGAATGACCCTCGTCATACCTTAGTGAATGCCTGAAGATCCGAATGCCGCCGGCGATCGAGAATGCCGAAGCAATACCCGGCTAGCTTCAATTCTTGGCTGGCCGCCACGCCAAACCCGCCTATAGCCGAGATTCTATCGCACGTTCAGGGCCACCGCCTCCACCTTCTCCCTTTGCCACTCCGATTCGGACCGAGCAGGCCGATCGTAAGCGGGGAAAAGTTTTGTGAGGCGAGAGCGACGATGGGCTGATCTAACGTTTCGAGGCACGACATGCAATTGAAACCCTTTCTCCTGGACATGTGGCTGTCCACTTACGAGCACCAGATCGAATTCAACCTGGCCTCGAGCGAAGGGCCGCGCTGGACGCTGAATGAGATCCTGAGTCTCGCCAGCGAGCAGGACCGGCAGCGCTTCCAAAACCATGGGTTGCATTACAGCCGTCCGGCGGGGGCCGACGGCTTACGCGCCGCCATCGCTGAAATGCAGGAAGTTGATGTCGACGCCGTGCAGGTGGTCACCGGAGCCTCCGAGGCGCTGCTTATTCTCTTTTGGCTGGCCGCGGAACCGGGAGCTAACGTCATCTTGCCTCAACCGGGCTATCCGCCCTTTTCCGCCCTGCCCGAATCGCTCCGCATCGAAATCCGCTACTACCCAGTCAGGAAGGAGAACGACTTCCGCATCGATCTTGATGAGATCAAGCGTCTTGTGGATCGAAATACCAAGCTGGTTCTGATTAACAGTCCGCACAATCCCACCGGTGCCACCATCAGCGATGCGGAACTGGATAGCTTGCACGAGTTCACAGCCTCTCGCGAAATTCAACTGGTGAGCGATGAAGTTTACCACCCCATCTACCATGGCCAGTCGACGCGTTCGGCTTCCCGGCTGCCGCACGCGACCGTCATCCACGATTTCTCAAAGGCTTTCCCCTTATCCGGAGTGCGGACCGGTTGGATGATCGAGCATGATCCCAAGCGCCGCGAACTCTACTGGAATGCGCGCATGATTTTCTCCATTTCCAATAACACTGCCGGAGAAATGCTCGCGGAGATTGCCATGCGCCAGCGCCAGGTCGTCCTCGGGAGAACCCAGCAAACCGCAACTCAGAATCTTCGGTATCTTACCGCCTTCATGTCCGAGCATCGCGAGAAGCTGGCCTGGGTTCCTCCTCGAGGCGGAGTTACCGCTTTCCCCTGGCTTGTCAGTGGAGAAAACAGCCGCGCCTTTTGCCAGGCGGCTGGCGGAAAAGGCATTTTGCTTGCTCCGGGGGATTGTTGGGATGCGCCCTCGCATTTCCGGCTGGGTTTCGCGGCGGCAACTGACAAATTTCCCGAAGCGCTGGGGCGGCTGGGCGAACTCGTTAAAAGTTGGTCGGCGGCAAAGGCACCCAAAAGGTAACAACACCTGCTCGGTCGCCACTCGATCCGCTAATCCTGGTCCAGATATTCTTCGGGTACATCGTCCTCGGGAAATTCGCGCGTTCGAACTTCTTTCCCGTCCTCATCATCGGCGCGCTGCACACCGCTTACCACTCCGGCCTCGAACGCATTTCCTTCGTCGAGCAGCTCGCTCACGCTCTCCGAATCCGCTTCTTCAAGCCTGGACGTTCCCTGTGAATCCACATCCGTCTCAGCCGCCGGCACCCTTCGTGCTCCGGAGAATGACAAATCGGACGACCGCCTGGCAGGCGAGATCCGCTTCTTAGAAATGCCGCGGATTGCTGCCGGTTTGGCCGACCGCTTCGCGGGCTTCGCGCGCTTGAGAACCTTCTTGCTCGCAGATTTTTTCCGCGTGCCCTTGACTCTCTTTGTTATTCGGGCTTTCTTAGGAGCAGTCTTCTTCTTTTTTTTCTTAGCCTTCTTCTTCGCAGCCATAACGAAAAGTCTACCACTTTGCAGACGTCCAGAAGGAGCTCGCATCAACAACGTCTAAGTCTCATCGTCACTTTCGATTGCTGGAAGCCCAGGAGACCGAAGTGAGTGGTATAAAATAGCGCCCGAAGCCAGTCTCACTCAGCAGAAATGCAAACCACTCAGGCTAGGCCCCACAGGGTTGGTGCGATACCGCGATACGCATTAGCCATCGCCCTTGTGGCAACCGCGCTTCTTCTCTCCCTGGCTTTGCAGGTTTCGTTTGGGAATCCTTTCTGGCTTTTATTCCCGGTTGCGATAATCGCGAGCACCTGGTTCGCCGGCAGAGGCCCGGGCTGGCTCGCCGTCGCCTTGAGTACGGTGGCAATTCTCTATTATTTCATTCCACCGATCCGTTCGTTTGCCGTGAAGCCGCGCGATGTGCCGTTCTTTCTCGCATTCGTTGCCTGTGAACTGGTGGCGAACCGCTTGATTTCATGGCGCAAGCAAACAGAGGAGTCACTGCGGCGATCCCGGGACGAACTGGAGGCGCGGGTGGCAGAACGCACCGCCGACCTGAAGAGCGCAAACGATGCGCTTCGCCATCAGATGGCGGAACAAAAGCGCACCGAAGAGGCTCTGCAGGTGACGCGGACCGAACTTGCCCGTGTGGTTCGAATCACCACCATCGGCGAACTCGCGGCATCCATCGCTCACGAGGTAAATCAACCGCTGGCCGCGGTGGTCGCCAACGCCGACGCCTGCGTCGCGTGGCTGGCGCGCGCTAATCCCGACCTGGTCGAGGCTCGCGCGGCGGCGGAGCGGACGACACAGGGCGCGACCCGGGCATCCGAAGTGATCGGCCGAATTCGCTCGCTCATTCACAAGACGGCTCCCGAGAGAGCGCCGGTTCAAATCAACGAAATCATCGCGGAGGTTATCGCTCTGGCCGATCGCCAGGCGTCAAAGAATGAAGTGTCAGTCATGACGGAACTCGCGCCCGACTTGCCTCCGATTCTTGGCGATAGAATTCAGTTGCAGCAGGTAATTCTGAATCTGATGCTGAATTCGATCGAAGCCATGACCAGCGTCCACAACCGCTCACGAAAACTGCTGATCCGGTCACAAATACAGGATGAGCGCGAGGTGCGCATTGCCGTGGAGGACAGCGGGATTGGCGTCAAGGCGGAGATCATGGCCCGGCTCTTTGAGCCATTTTTTACAACTCGATCGCAAGGCATCGGAATGGGACTGCCCATCAGCCGCTCCATCATTGAAGCGCATGGCGGCCGGCTATGGGCTGAATCAACCGTCAATCAAGGCTCGATCTTTCAGTTCACTCTGCCTGGTGGAGGAAACACCGCCGCATGAAGGAACCGGACCCGCTTGTATTCGTGATCGATGATGACGCATTGACACGCGATGGCATCAAGAGCCTCATCAAATCCATCGGCCTGCGCGCGGAAGCTTTCGCTTCCGCACAGGACTTCATGCTCGCGAAGCGCCCCGATGCGCCCGCCTGTCTGGTTCTCGACGTGCGCATGCCGGGTGTGAATGGTCTCGATTTTCAGCGGCAGTTGAGCGAAGCGAAGATTCATATCCCAATCATTTTCATCAGCGGTCACGGCGACATTCCGATGTCCGTCCGCGCCATGAAAGAAGGAGCTCTGGAGTTCCTGACCAAGCCGGTTCGCGGCCAGGACCTGCTGGATGCCGTGCAAAAAGCGGTCGCTCATGATCGCGAACTTCGCAAGGAGCGCGCGGAACTAAACGAACTTCGCAATCGCTTCGAATCGCTCACCCCTCGCGAAACCGAAGTTCTCAATCTGGTGGTCGCCGGTCTTCTCAATAAGCAGATCGCGTTTGAACTGGGAACGAGCGAACTAACCGTCAAGACCCACCGCGCGCATGTCATGGAGAAGACCCAGGCCGACTCCCTCGCTCACCTGGTGCGCATGTCCGAAAAGCTGAAGAGCTCACTTCGAAAGTAAGCACCCCCCTCCTCCTAAAGCAGGATGGTATTCGATTCCCCGAATTGCTAACTTCTCACTTGTAAGACGCTTCATCAAGCGGGAGATCGGATAATCCAGGTGAACCAAACTTTACGCAAAACCGGCACGATCGCCATTGTTGATGACGATGAACCTCTTCGCGAGGCGCTGGGAAGCGTATTAAGGGCCGCTGGTTATCCCATTGAGATGTTCGGGTCCGGAGAACAACTTCTCGAATCCGATCGGCGCAAGATAGCCTGCCTGATCCTCGACGTGCGCTTGCCGGGGATGAGCGGTATCGAATTGCAGAGACGGTTGATCGATGCTAACCGCGCGGTTCCCATCGTCTTCGTCACTGCGCACGGAGACGCGGCGCTTCGCGATTTGGCAATGCAGGCCGGAGCCTCCGGTTTTTTGAACAAGCCGGTACGGAGCGACGCGTTACTAAAGCAAATTCGCGTGGCGATCGAGCGAGGCGCTCGAAAAACGAAGTAACCCTGAAAACTAAATAGGTGAATCGACCGCCGATGCATTGGCGGTCAGGCCGGGGGAATGGTCCGTCCGCGTGGCGATCTGGCTTACAGCAAGAGATGACTCATATCAAGAAAGGAGAAAAACAATGACCAAACTTTCCACCTTCGCGCTTGCCATCGCAGTATCGCTGGGAACCACAGCGATGCTGGATAACCGCCCACACACTATTAACCCAAACGCCGGCGCGGAGGCGCAGCTGTCAGCCGACAGCGCGTTCCGCGACGGAATCTATCAGGGCAAACTTGCGTCCGAAAGAGGTCAGCCACTCAGTCCTTCCGTGGGGCGATGGTCCGCCGCTCAGGACCGCGCTATGTTCGCCGCCGGGTACAGCCGCGGATACAGCGAAGCTCACGTTCAAGTCCGGCCATGACGTCGGCCGAGAAATATCAACCGATAGCAAGAAACTCACAACTACAAGGAGATCAACCATGAAAACTCGAATCATGTTCATGCTGTGTTCCGCATTAACCACCGTGGCGATGTTCGCAGCTACTTTGCCATTAGTAGCACAACAAAACACAACCGCCGCCACTGTGCCCGTGCAGATTGCGGTCACACCCAACGTAGCCAGCGACAAACGGACGCCTCAAATCAACCCGGAAGATATTGTCGTTAAGCAGGACAAGCAGCGCCTTCAAGTCACGGGATGGACTCCGGCCCAGGGCAATCGCGCCCGTCTCGATCTTTTTATCCTGATCGACGATGCCGCGAGTCCACGCTTAGGGTCGAACCTCGACGAACTGCGCGCCTTTATTAACGCTCAGCCGTCGACCACTTCAGTGGGAGTCGGCTACATGAGAAATGCCACGGTTCAGATCGCACAGAATCTCACGCCCAATCATGCCGCGGCCGCCCAAGCGCTCCGGCTTCCATTGGGTAGTGCTGGTGCGTACGGAAGTCCGTACCTTTCGGTCATCGATCTGATGAAACGTTGGCCTCAGAATCAGAATCGTCGAGAGGTCGTCATGATCACGGATGGAGTCGACAGCTCGCGTCGTGACCCGCGTTGGCGCGGCTTCAGAAACAATCCATATGTCGATTCCGCCAGCACCGTCGCCCTGCGCACCGGAACGATCATTCACACCATCTATACCCCCGGTTCAGGCCGCTTGCACCGGAACTACTGGGAGGCCACCAATGGCCAGATGGGCATCGCCAAGCTGTCGGATATAACCGGAGGCGAGTCTTTTTTCCTTGGCCTGCAAAGCCCGGTAAGCTTTAAACCTTACCTCGACGATCTGCAAAAGGTTCTCGATAACCGGTATTGGTTGAGCTTTTCTGCCACGCCCGGTACGAAGCCTGGCTTGCAATACGTAACCCTCAGCACCGAGGTTGCAGGCGTCGAGTTCTCTGCGCCAGGCGCGGTCTGGGTGCCGGCTGCGAAATAGATGAAGGGCCCGCGGCCGTCCGCGGGTCTTTCACTCCGTGCCTGTTAAATCCTGCGCTTTAATCGTCATCGGTTCGAGGTACGAGAGCTAAGTATTTGCTGGGAGGTTACAAGAATGGAAGCTAACCCGATTCTTTTCCGCGATCTGACCTACATATTCTTGGCCGCAGTCTTCGGCGGATTGCTGGCGTGGCGCCTTCGGCTGCCGTTGATCCTGGGATTCATTCTTGGCGGCATCGTAATCAGCCCGTTCACTCCCGGCCCTCATCTCTCTGACCTGCATACCTTCGAGGTATTTGCCGAAGTCGGCGTGGTTTTGTTGATGTTCTCGATCGGTGTCGAGTTCTCCATTCCCGACCTGATGCGGGTGAAATGGGTTGCGCTGGTCGGCGCTCCAATGGGAATCCTTTTCATGGTGGGCATCGCGGCCGCGCTGGCCAAGTTCCTGGGATGGAGTTTGACCGAAGGAGTCGTCATCGGTGCGACCATCTCGGTCGCCAGCACAATGGTGCTCGCCCGGTTGCTCACTGACTCCGGAAAGCTGGCCACAACCTATGGCCGCGTGATGATCGGTATCACACTGGTCGAAGATCTCGCCGTTATTTGTATGACGATCGTCCTTCCCGCGCTTGGCGGCTCGGGAGACGGCCGCTTTAGCAAAGCGGCGTGGACTCTCGGCAAGGCATTGATCTTACTTGTTCCCCTCGTTTTCCTGGCGATCAAGGTCATTCCGCGTCTCCTGCGGCGAGTGAAATTGACTTGCAACCCGGAGCTTCTGCTGCTGGTTGCGATCGCAATTTGTCTCGGGACCGCCGCCTTGGCTCAAGCCGTCGGATTCTCCGTCGCGCTGGGCGCATTCCTGGCCGGACTCTCCATCAGCGGTTTGCCGGACCTTCACGATGCCCACATTCAGCTCCTGCCTCTGCGCGATGCCTTCGTGGCTCTCTTTTTCGTTTCGCTTGGAACTCTGATCGATCCCAAAATCCTTTTCAGCAGCCTCTCCCTCCTCGGACTAATGGTTCTGCTCATTGTGATCGGCAAATTTCTGGTCTGGACGATGGTGGTTTGGCTCTTTCGTTATTCACTGCGGACCGCAGTACTTGTAGCCGCCGGGCTTACGCAGATCGGCGAGCTCTCGTTCGTAGTCGTGCAAGTCGCACGATCGTCGGGGATCGTGGCGGAGAATGTTTTCAGCACCGCAATCGCCGCCTCGTTGATTTCGATATTGCTGAACGTCTTTATCGTGCGCTGGGCGTTTGCATGGCTCGGTCGAACGGACACCGAATCTCAAGTCATTGAGCCGACAAATGAACAGGCAAGTCGGATGGCCGCACCGGCGGTTGAGTGAACTCACAAGCGGTTGCGAACAGAAGTCCAACGGCGAGACGACTCGAGAATATTGGAGAATCATCCGTGAAAAGAAAAGCGACGGCGACAACAGCGGCGGCAAGAATTGCTTTGCAGTGCGGCCTGGTCTTCGGGATCGCAATGTCCTTATGCGTGGCGCAGCAGACATCACAGCCTGAGCCCCGGGCGGATATCGCAGCAGAACGATCGACAAATCCGGCTTTGCTTTCTTTCGAGGACCTCACTGCGCTTGCTTCAACCGCCCAGCCCGAGGGTGTGCTGGCTGAGCGGCTTAACGCTCTGTTGAACATTCCCTTCGTGCAGAGCGAAACCACGCCGCTGGAGATCCAGCCACGCCGCCCGAGTGTGACCGGTCTCGGCACCATACTTCGGGTGGGTCAATGGAATATTGAGAGAGGTCTGAACTTCGATCTGATCCGCGCCGCGCTCGCCGATCCGAACGAGTTTCTGCGCATGGCTAAAACCGACAATCGTATAAGTTCTCGCCAAAAAGAAGTAATCGAGTCGCAACTGGCCACCTTGCAAGCCGCCGACGTGTTGGTTTTGAACGAAGTCGATTGGGGCATCAAACGAACCGAGTATCGAGATGTAGCTCGCGAGCTGGCAGCCGCGTTGCACATGAACTACGCGTACGGAGTGGAGTTCATCGAAGTGGACCCGTTGTTCGATCTCGATACCGAGCCAGTGCATTTAGCCGATGCGCAGCAAGACCAGCGGCTCCAGCGGGATTTACAAATCGATCGGGAGCGATACCACGGCTTGCACGGAACGGCCATCCTAAGCCGCTATCCCATCGAGCACGCCCGCATTCTTCGCCTTCCCGTCTGCTACGACTGGTACGGCAAGGAGTACAAGGCCATCTCCAAACTCGAACAAAGCAGAAGATGGTCCGCCGACAAATTATTCCGGGAACGAGTCGAGCGCGAACTGCGCCAGGGCGGCCGCATGGCGCTGATTGCGGAGATCTCTGTGCCCGATCTACCCACCGGCCATGCCACCATCGTCGCGACCCACCTGGAGAATAAATGTCCGCCGGGATGTCGGCGGCGTCAGATGCAGGCATTGCTCGCGGACGTTAAATCCGACGGAAACCCGCTGATCATCGCAGGGGATCTAAACACGACAAGCCGTGACAATACACCGACCTCGGTCCGCAATGAGATCATGACCCGCGTCACGGATTACAAATTCTGGGCTGGCCAGGCTGTTTCTCACTTCCATCCGCTCGGAATTTTTCAATACACACTCGTGCCGCTTCGTTATTTTCACGGCTACAACGATCCCACTGCATTTCATCTTCCCATTCTCTGGGACAACCGGGAGCAACCGCTATTCAAGACGATCGAGAAGTTCCGATTTGCCGACGGTCGCGCATTCGATTTTCGTGGCCAGCCCGAGCGCCCGCTTCCCTCAAGGCGCCGCACCCTTGCAGATAGCAACCAGCGCGGCCGAAAAGGCTTCACTCCCACCTACACATTCGCCCGCACCTACGGCGGCCTTGTCGGCCAGTTCAAGCTGGACTGGATCTTCGTCAAGCCATTCATCGAAAATCCACGGAACCCGGGCCAGAGCTACCAATTCGCCCCACACTTCCCGATTACGATGCGCGAACTGAACAATTCCGTTGAAGAACGTATCTCAGACCATCCTCCCATGACCGTAGACCTACCGTTGGCAGAACCATCGCATCTCGCACAGTGAGATGTTGGGAGTCCGGTAATAGTGCAGTTTGAGAAAAAAGGTCCGTATTAGGCAGCGAAAGAGGCCACGGCTTCCGCCGTGGCCCCCTCCCAGTTGGTCTACTTTTACTCTTCCATCTCAGTTCTGTCCAGCCACTCTTGTTCCGGATACAGAACTTAGCTGCACCCGCTCGTACTCCCGCAGCTCCCGCAGCGATAGCACGATCCATTCCGCGTCATGATGCTGCCGCAGAAGCTGCAGGTGGGGGCGTCGCCCAGGTCGATGAGGCTGGACAGGGCGTCGGCGGCGTGGATGGAACCAGCTCCCGGCTCGCGGGTTCCGGTCTCCGGACGCCGGATGGCGGACGCCGCTTCCTCCGTCAACTGCGCGCTCGACTTTGGCCGCAGGTTCTCGAACAGCAGTTGCTGCTGGCCGGTGAAGCGCAGTTGGAGCCAGCGGAAGATGTAATCCATGATCGACTTGGCGAAGCCGATGTCGGGATTGCTGGTCCAGCCGCTGGGCTCGAAGCGGGTGTGGGCGAATTTTTCGCAGAACAGTTTCAGCGGCACGCCGTGTTGCAGTGAGATGGAGACGGCCAGCGCGAAGCTATCCATGAGGCCGCTGACGGTCGAACCTTCCTTGGCCATGGTGATGAAGAGTTCGCCGGGCTCGCCGTTGGGATAGAGACCGACGGTGATGTAGCCCTCGTGGCCTCCAATGTTGAATTTGTGCGTGATCGAGGCGCGCTCTTCCTGCAGCTTATGCCGCACCGCACGCGGAGGCGCGTTCATGTCCTCCGGTTCGTGTGGCGCGGCCGCCCCCGGCCGCGGGTCATCCTTGGAAGAATTTGCAGTCTTGGTACCCGCCGCGGAGAGCGGCTGAGACTTCTTGCAGCCGTCGCGATACACTGCGACCGCTTTCAGTCCCAGCTTCCACGCCTGCAGATACGCTTCCATGATGTCTTCGACCGATGCATTCTCGGGAAGATTGACCGTCTTCGATATAGCTCCAGAGATAAACGGCTGCGCCGCCGCCATCATTTTCAAGTGCCCCATGGGAGCGATCGACCGCGTCCCCTTCGCCGGCTTGAACGAGCAATCGAATACCGCCAGATGATCGTCCTTAATATGCGGCGCCCCTTCAATGGTCCCGGTCGCGTCGATATAGCTGACAATCGCGTTAGCCTGATCGTGATCGTATCCCAGCTTAAACAACGCCGTCGGCACCGTCTGATTAACGATCTTAATCATCCCCCCGCCGACAAGTTTCTTGTACTTGACGAGCGCCAGATCAGGCTCCACACCTGTAGTATCACAGTCCATCATGAAGCCGATGGTGCCGGTGGGGGCCAGGACTGTGACTTGAGAGTTGCGATAGCCAAACTTTTCGCCGTGGGCCAGGGCTTCGTCCCAGGTGGCTTTGCTGGCTTCGAAGAGGGCGGTCGGCACCTTTGATTTATTTATGTTATTCACTGACGCGCGGTGCATGCGGATTACGTCAAGGAATGGCTCGCGGTTGATGTAGTAGCCGGGGCAGGCGGAGCCGGGCATCTTGCTGGCTTCGGTGATGCCTAGTCGTGTGGCGACTGTTTCAGTTGCCGGAGTTAGTGGGGCGCATTGTTCGGCGATCTTGCTGGATTGCAGATAGGCTTCGCCGCACATGATGGCGGTGACGCAGGAGGCATAGTCGCGGCCGGCGTCGGAGTCGTAGGGCAGGCCGGTCGCCATGAGCAGAGCGCCCAGGTTTGCATAGCCTAACCCTAGCGGCCGGTAGTCATGCGAGTTGCGCATGATCATTTCCGTGGGATATCCGGCGTTGTCGACGAGAATTTCCTGCGCGGTAATCAGGACGTCGACGGCGTGGCGATAGGCTTCGACGTCGAAGGTGCCGTTGGGCGCGAACTTCAGCAGGTTCAAGCTCGCCAGATTGCAGGCGGAGTCATCGAGGAACATGTACTCGCTGCACGGATTGCTCGCGTTGATACGGTCCGTGTTTTTCGAAGTGTGCCAGCGGTTGGTGGTGGTGTCGTATTGCATGCCGGGATCGCCGCAGTGCCAGGTGGCTTCGGAAATCTTGCGGAGAAGTTCTTTGGCTTTGTAGGTGTGCATGACGGTGCCGTCCTGCACTTTCTTGGTGGAGAAATCGGTGTCGCGGACGACGGCGTACATGAAGTCGTCGGTGACGCGGACGCTGTTGTTGGCGTTCTGGAAGAAGATAGACGAGTAGGCGTCGGAATCGGGATGAGAGCCGTCGTAACCTTGCGCGACCAGAGCGTGAGCCTTGGCTTCTTCTTTTTGTTTGCACTCGATGAACTCGACGATATCGGGGTGGTCGACATTGAGGATAACCATCTTGGCGGCGCGGCGAGTTTTGCCTCCGGACTTGATGACGCCGGCGAAGGCGTCAAAGCCTTTCATGAAGCTGAGCGGGCCGCTGGCGGTGCCTCCGCCGCTGAGGCCTTCGCTGGAGGAGCGCAGCGGAGAAAGATTGCTGCCGGTGCCGCTGCCCCACTTGAAGAGCATGCCTTCGGTCTTGGCCAAGGTCAGGATGGAATCGAGCGAATCCTTTACTGAGTTGATGAAGCAGGCGGAGCATTGCGGCTTGGAGTAGCCCGTGATTCCGAATTCGACTTGCTGGGTAGCGGGATTCCAGTGCCAGTTGCGGGCGTCAGAGTTGGGCTCGATGCGGTCGCAGCCTACGTTGAACCAGACGGGCGAATTGAAGGCGGCGTACTGGCGCAGAAGAATGTGCGAGAGCTCGTCGTGGAAGGTTGCGCCATCTTCGGGAGTCTTGAAATAGCCTTGCGCCAGACCCCAGTTGCGGATGGTTTCAGCGACGCGGGTGACCAGGGCGCGGACTCCGGTTTCGCGCTCGGGCGTGCCGACTTTGCCGTGGAGATATTTGGAGGCCACAATGTTGGTCGCGGTGACGGACCAATCCTTGGGGACTTCGACGTCTTTCTGCTCGAAGATCACGTTGCCTTTGGCGTCAGTGATCTGAGCGAGACGGAGATCCCATTCGATTTCGTCGTAGGGAGAAACGCCAAGTTTGGTGAAGAAGCGACGGAAAGACAGGCCGACAGTCTTCTTACTGGGGATGGTTGCAGGGGCGGCTGCGGTGGAATTCGGAACGGTGGTTTTGACGTCAGGCATGGCTTTCTCCATTAGTAATTAGATTCTATTCAACAGGACCCGATTCGGCGTCCCAGGACGGGCTGAGACGGAGAATCTGGGCGTTCCCGAACCGGTAAGTGTCCGGGATAGCGCGGTTTGCAGCGTTCTCTTAAAGAGCTTGTCTGGGGCTAAAGCCCCGAATTCTTCTGATATCTAACGCGGCGCCAAAGCGCCGCTCTTCCACGTGGTGCACAAGTCAAGGGTGCTTACGTCTAACCCTCAGGGGCTAAAGCCCGTTTCGCAATCACTTTCGTACGGCACGGCTAAAAGGCGTTACCTTCCCAATCTCACCATCAAACTTCTCGGCTAGAAGCCGGAAGGGAGTGGCTGGGAACAGTGAAGATTTTTATGAGCGCCGGAATGGAGATGAGCGACGGCTCCGGCTGGAAGGGGCGCGCTGGCGGAGAGCGCGGGCGAGTCGCCCGCGCCCACACGAGGCAGCTCCGGTGCCATACGAGGTAGTTCCAGGGGCACACGAGGTAGTTCCAGCGACGATGCGAAAGCTGAGGGAATGCCGGTGGCCTTTTCCGCCGACGATACCAGCCATTGGTTGAGAGCGGTGCAGATGTTGCGGCGCTGATCCTGATCTTCGATAACCACAAAGCGCAGGAAACATTGACCGGAGGCAAGCCGGGAGCGCATGGGATTGATGCAGGTGAACATGCGGTCGAGGATGAAGGCCATGTCGTCGTCTTCGGAGAATTGGAGGACGGCGAGCATGCGTTTGGGCTCGGCGGCTAAAGCCGCATTGATTTGTGGGGCTGGATCGCGGCGCTGAAGCGCCGCGCCACCCAAAGGCGAGTTGTCTGAAATCTGTTCCGAGCTCGCAGACGCGGGCGAGGGCGCCCGCGCCACACCGCCAACGTCTTCGGCGATGGCGAAGATGCCGGGCTTGCTGGGGACGACCAGCAGGCTATGAGAGGACTCGCAACGGAACCAGCGGGACCACTGCAAGCGGTGCGGGTCGATGGGGCGGTCGAAGCCGTGCCGGGTTAGCGAGTCAGTGACGAGGCGAGTTAGAGATTCCATGTACAGCTCCCGCGGGGCTAAAGCCCACATTCAAAGATAAAGATTGCCAATCGCTGCGCTGAAGCGCTGCGCCACCCAAAAACTTGAAACCTTTGCGCTTCGCCACCCAAATTCCAAACGCCATGGCACCGCTGCGCTTCGCAGCGCCGGGTCGAACACTTGTTTTTGTTGGGCGTTCGCCCGGGGGGAGGATCGGGGAACGGCCACCGCACTAACCAGCTTTGAGCCTCCGCCTAGCGGAATCACAAAGCTGTTGGTGTCTACGGCGTTGTGATTTACGGGTGTGGCGCCGGGTCACCTCTGGCCTGGCGCCAGTCCGTCCTGACTGCTCTCTTCTCTTTTTCCCGTTCACGTGCGAAATCCGCTTCGTTCCCGCGAGGCGAATTTCAAAGCTATGGGATTGCAAAGTTACTCCCGCTTATGGTGCCTGTCAAGAGAGAAACACTACAGGTTGTATCTCCAACAATGACGGGGCTGGTGCGGGGGTGTGGGATGATTTTTCCACAAGGTGAATTCATGGGGCGTTCATAAAACTTCACAACGGGGCTAAGGGTGACTTTTTGCAGGCGGAGGACCGAGGACCAGCGCCTAAAGGCGCAGATCTGGTGACGCTGGCGGCATCGCTGAAGCGATGCCCTGTTACGAAGCAACAGGCTGGGGCTAAAGCCCGCAAAGATCGGCGGGCTGTACGCGGCGCTGAAGCGCCGCTCTTCCACGGTGCTGCAAGTGTCATGGGTGCTGCATGTCTCATGGGTGCCGCATGTGTCATGGGTGCTACATGCGTCGAGAGTGCCACATGGGTCGAGGGTGCCACATGGGTCGAGCGTGCCGCATGAGTCATGGGTGCCGCATGAGTCGAGGGTGCCGCATGGGTCGAGGGTGCCGCATGGGTCATGGGTGCCACATGGGTCGAGGGTGCATGTCATAGCGAAACCTCAGGGGCTAAAGCCCCGACCGCCGGAAACCAGCTTAACCGCGGCGCTAGAGCGCTGCGCCACCCCAAATCTGACGAAGCCATGATCTTCTTCAATTGCTTCAACGGCTGCTGTCCCCTCCAATAGCGGCTTTCTTCAATGTTGGATTCCCTCAAAGAGAGCGTGCGCCGGGGATGGGGCTGCGGCGCCGGCGTTCGGGCTGCGGAGATTTGCGAATGACGCAAGAGACGAGAGCTGGGTCGAAGAAATCCCGCGCCTTCGATGCCTTGGATACGCGAGTCCCCGGTTGTGCCGCAGGAATAGTGATTGGCATGGATTCGGACACTTTAATAGAGGGCATCGAATTGGAAATCGTTGGGTCGGACATTGGCGAGTGATGCGCAAGCGGGTCGGACATCAGCGGAACGTAGATGTCCTCGAAAATCTGGCGAGGAGCGATGCGCAGCACACCATCGACGGATTCGACCAGGTAATCGCCTTTGCGTCCGGAGTGGAGACGGCCGAGAACGTCGGTGAAGGCGAGACTGGTGTTGAGCTGTTTGGCCTTGACCAGGAAGCGGGTGCGGTAGGTGATCCACGGATTGGGTGCTCTCATGAGTGCTGCCCACTTTGTCTCGGGTCGAGTGTCGAAAATTTCCGCTGCTTAATGAAATGTGATGAGTGCAGATGAGTGCGAGAGTTATAGCTTGCAAAACGTTTGCGGCCGATTCGAATCTGGCCGAACTCATTTAATTTTCTTGCTGAGTGCGAAAACGAATGTACGAGTGAAATGACCGGGGGTCAATTCAGTATTTTTGGTGCAATTGAGGAAAAGCTTCAAGGCGAAAATTCTTGTGCTCTTCGAGATCAATCAAGCGTTTGAAGATAGTCCGCTAACCGGCGTGCAAGGCGGGACTTGCGCTGGTTGTGTGGTGCGGGATGGAGGGTATCCGCGAATCGGCGGGCTGATTCTGCACAGCGCTTGCACAGGAAATGCAGAAAGACAGTGGGCAGTGGCTAGAGAAGCAGTGGCGGGGATTTGTTCTCTGTTCTCATTTCTCAGTTTTCAGTCGCGGCGGGTAGAAGCTTCACGGGAAGGGAAAAATTTTCCGTGGGGAAAACTTCCGGCGAAGGCAATCCCAGTGGGGTGAGCGACATGAGGTGGGAATGAGAACGGAACCCTTCTTGCAAAGAAAGGGTAGGAAGAAAATTCGTACTTCATCTGGGAGGCATTATGACGCGAGATCCGGTTTGCGGAATGCAGGTGAAAGAGGATCCAGCGGAATTTCAGTCGCAATTTGCGGGAAAGAAGTATTTTTTCTGTTCGGATGAGTGCAGGAAAGAATTTGAGGCGGAGCCGGATGCGTACGTGGAATCGGCTGCTGCTTAGACGCTAATTGCCGCAGTGCTGTCGAGAGAAAAGCCCCGCTGAGTGCGGGGCTTTTTTCTTAACGCTTCTTATCGCTTTTTCTTGCCGCAGGGTGCGCCGTTATTCCGCTCGCTTCGCTTCGCGGGACAGCCGAGGCGGCTATCCCTACATAATCGAAGCTAGTGGGCCATGACTGGCTCCTGGACCTGCTTGCCTGTCTTGAACGCTTCGTAGCGCTGGTTGACTTCGTCCCAGTTGATGACGTTCCACCAGGCGGTGAGATATTCCGGCCGGCGATTGTTGTACTTTAAATAATAGGCGTGCTCCCAGACGTCATTGCCGAAGATGGGGAAATGACCCTGGGAAATCGGGCTGTCCTGATTGGGAGTGCTCATGATATGCACTTCGCCGCCCGGCTTGCCGGCGAGCCAGACCCATCCGGAGCCGAATTGCTTGGCGCCGGCATCGTTAAATTTGGTCTGGAAATCCTTGAAGTTGCCGAAGGTTTGGCTGATGACCTGCGCGATGGAGCCGCTCGGATCGCCGCCGCCTTTGGGCTTCATGATTTTCCAGTACATGGAGTGGTTGACGTGACCGCCGCCATTATTGCGCACGGCGGCGCGGATGTCTTCGGGGATGGAATTGAGATCGCGGAGCAGGTCTTCGGCGGATTTCTTTCCGAGTTCGGGATGTTTTTCGATGGCAGCGTTCAGATTCTTGACGTAGGCACCGTGGTGCATGTCGTGGTGCAGGGTCATGGTCTGCTTGTCGATTGTAGGTTCAAGGGCCGCGTAGTCGTAGGGCAGCGGTGGTAGTTCAAAAGCCATGATTTTTTTCCTCCAGAGTTCTAATTGTACTGATGATGGCAGCAAGGGTACAGATTCAAGGAGGTTGGATGGATGCAATGCGGAGGTGGTTGCGAGGAAAATTTTTGGCGCCTCAGGGGCTAAAGCCCGCCTTGCGTAACGCATAACGCGGCGCTGAAGCGCCGCTCTTCCACGTTGTTATGGCGGCAGCGCGAGGCTTCGGTTTCGCTGTAAGTGTCTCCCGTCAAGGCGCAGGATGAAAGGCAAAAGGCAGCGGGCGAAGAACGGGTCTGTTGTGGAAAGAGAAAATTCGAGCTTCGCTCGAATGGACAGCCGAGGGCGGCTGTTCCTACAAGAAAACTCAGTTTGTCGGTGAGCCCAGCACTTCCCGGACTTTGCGGGAGAGATTTTGCAGGGTGAAGGGCTTTTGCAGGAAGGCTTTGGCTTCACCGGGGTTGATCGGGGTGGCGACGGCGTCTTCGGCGTAGCCGGAAAGGTAGAGAATCTTTGCGTCGGGCCGGGTGGGGAGAAGCTGGTGAATAAATTCGTGACCGCTGAGGCCAGGCATGACGACATCGGTGACCACGAGGTGAATGGGCTCGGGATAGCGCGCGGCGAGAGCCAGCGCGGCCTGGCCGTTTTCGGCTTCGAGCACGCGGTAGCCGCGGGACTCGAGGGTTTCGCGAATGAGCTGGCGGACGGACTCTTCGTCTTCGACCAGAAGAATGGTCTCGGATCCTACGCCGGCGGCGAGGCTTGCGGGATTGGGGCTGAGCGCTTCGACGGGTTCATCGACGCGCGGAAAGTAAATGGTGAATACGCTGCCCCGGCCGATCTCACTTTGAACGAAGACGTAGCCGCCGGTTTGCTTGATGATGCCGTAGACGGTGGAGAGTCCGAGGCCGGTGCCTTTGCCTTTTTCTTTGGTGGTAAAAAAAGGTTCGAAGACGCGGGCCTGGGTATCGCGGTCCATGCCATGGCCGTTGTCGCCGACCGAGAGCATGACGTAGGGACCGCGCTTGATGAAAGTGTTTTCCGGACGATACGATTCGTCGAGAGTGACGCTGGCGGTGCGGATGGCAATTTTGCCGCCGTTGGGCATGGCGTCCTTGGCATTCACGACCAGATTCATGAGGACCTGCTCGAGTTGTCCAGCGTCGGCGCGGGTGCAACCGGTGGTGGGATCGAGGCTGGTCATGAGTTCGATATCTTCGCCGA
This sequence comes from uncultured Acidobacteriaceae bacterium, assembly GCA_963833875.1. Taxonomy (GTDB): domain Bacteria; phylum Acidobacteriota; class Terriglobia; order Terriglobales; family Acidobacteriaceae; genus Sulfotelmatobacter. The sequence continues at coordinate 1,298,865 of CAWHZM010000004.1, read as the reverse complement.
TCAGTGGGCGGAGGAGACGCTCCATGTCGGTAACGATGGCGTTGAGGTCGACGACTTTGAGTTCGAGATGCTGCTTGCGGCTGAAGGCTAAGAGTTGGCGCGTGAGCGCGGTGGCTCGGTCGGCCGCCTGGCGAATGGCTTGCGCTTTGCTCTGCAAGGGATGACCGGGCGGAAGTTGATCGAGCAGGACTTCGGTATATCCGCTAACCACCATCAGCAGATTGTTGAAGTCGTGAGCGATGCCGCCGGCGAGACGGCCGACGGCTTCCATTTTCTGCGACTGGCGGAATTGATCTTCGAGCATGCGGCGCTCGGTGATGTCTTCGGCAATGGCTTCGAGAACATCGGCGGGCTGATCTTCGGTGGCCACGGCGCGGCCGCTGATGCGGACGATAATGGTATCGCCGTTCTTGCGCTTCCAGCGGGCTTCGAAGCCATCCATGCGGCCGGATCCGCGAAATTCCTCGACCAGGCTGGAGTATTCCTTGGGATCGAGGAAAACATCTTTTTGAGGATCGAGCGCCAGAACCTCGAGAGCGGAATTGTAGCCGAGCATTCCAATCAATGCCGGATTCACATCGAGAAACTGCCCTTCCAGGCTGGAGCGGTACATGCCATACACGGCGGTCTGCACCAGTGAGCGATAGCGCACTTCAGAGCGGCGCAGGGCTTGCTGGTTGCGCTTGTGGTCGAGCGTGGCGGAAAGCTGGCGCGAGATCAGGGTGAGCACTTCCTGATCGCGCTCGCGAAGCTGAACCGCCGGCGAATAACTTTTTACAACCAGTGCTCCGAAAATGCGATGGTTCACCTGCAGTGGAACGCCGAGCCAGTGGGCCGCCGCTTCGGTGACATGAACTTGTCCGCGGCGCTGCAATCGCCGCAGTACTTCCGGAGTGCAGAGCAGGGGACGTCCGGTGCGCAAGACGTGCTCCACCAGGCCAGGGCCCAATTTGGCGGGCGCGGGAACGGGATCGCGCTCATCGACAAAATAAGGAAAACTCAGCTGTTCCGACTCGGGATCGTGAAGCGCGATGGCAAAATTTCGCGCCGGCATGAGTTCATCCACGATGCTGTGAACTGCGGCGAAGAGCTGCTGCAGATCCTGCGCCGAGCTGGCTTTTTCCGCGATGCGATAGAGCGCGGAACTGATGCTGGCGGTGCGCTTATGATCCGAGATGTTGCGGATAAGAATGTAGAAGCCGGAAGTTCGACCGTTCACGACTAAAGGCGCGGTGGTGAGGGAGACATCCAAAAGTGTGCCGTTGCGATGACGGCGCTGGGTTTCTAAAGTGATTTGCTGGCCGCTCTGCAGGCACTGGGCGATCCACTGAGCTTCAGCGGCGCGATCCGGAGGAAGAATCAAGGCATCGACAAGGTCGCCCAGGACTTGTTTGGCCGAGTAACCGAAGAGGCGCTCGAACTCGTGATTAAGGCACAGAGTGCGAAATGAAGGATCGACGATGAGAAGAGCGTCGGGCGAGTTCTCGAACAATTGCTCGAGGAATTCGCGTTGCAGGTTGGGAGAATTACCCGCGGCCGCAGTGGAGTTCCCGGCGGCATTCTGCTCTGAATTTTGATCGGAATTTTGACCCAGGCGATTCCACGAAAGGGGTGAATGCTGCGGTGTTGCGGGAATGGCGGGGGCAACAAATCCCGGCGCGGCGCTGGCTGCGAGCGTCTGGTGAAGACGATCGGCAGGCGCAGCTTCCCTGGATTGCGATGACCGGGTGACACGACCGCCCATTGGAGGCTCCCCCTCAGAAGCCAGCAAAGGCATGGTAGAACGGGCGGCTGGGGCTCGAAAGTTACCGGGGTAATGGAATGAGGACAGCGTGCAGTGAGCAGTGAGCAGTGAGCAGTGATTGTGAACAACAACTGGTGGTCGGAGAGTGGGGCCGGGATTATTTATCGGAGAGCATTTCGCAGACGCGTTTAAGAGCTTGGCGCTGGGGGTCGTTGATGATGAGAAATTCGAAGCCGTAACGCTGGCCGTGGCGGTAGCGGATGACGGCGCGAATTTTAAGCGGGTAGGTGCTAAGCGGCAGCGGAATTTCGAGAGACACAATTTCTCCGGCTTCGAGGTCGCCGGTAAGAGTGGCGCCAATTCCATCCTCGCCGAGTTCCGTGGAGCGTCCCCAGCAGGTGATGAATTCCGCATTGCGAAAAGCTCGCACTTTTATGCGCAGATCGATGGAAAATCGCGGATACCGCCGCAGTTGCTTCTTTGTGGGCGAGGCGGGCGCGAGTTTTTTCGCCGGTGCGGGCATGTGAGAAGGCAGTGATCAGTGTTCTGTGATCAGTATTCACTGATCACCTCTATTTCAGTGTGAAAAGGCAGTGGTCAGTGGTCGGTGATCAGTAAGCAACAGCTTTACTCACCAGAAGATCACTTTCTCTGAAATCCGTTGTGATCATGGCCAGTCCGCGGTGAAAAAGCTGTTCTTACTGACCACTGATCACTGACCACTTCTATTTTAGTTTCCATGCAGCAGGTAGCCGGGCTGCAAGGGCAATTTCCCGGCAATTTTTACCACGGCGACGCTGCTGTTGATGGAATAGACGTCGACTACACCGATTGCGCCGGGGGTGGACGCAACTTTGTTCACCAGTTCCTCATCGGAAGTGGCGATTACGATCGCAGGGTGGGAAGCGCGCCGATCGTTGGAAGTCACGATCAGGCTGTCGACATCCCTTTCTGACATGCTGTAAATCCTCTCGAGCACGATCTTCATTTCAGCGGTAGCGGGAGAGCGCATGACAAACGTGACGGGCTTGCCGTCAGGCCAGCGCTCGGTTTGCGCTTTGCAGACCTTCACCAAATCGGGCACAGTGATCGCGCGGGTTGCATTCGATTTGTTGGAGACCAACGCAATGTCGCGGGCCGCCGCGAGCGAGGCGGCGAAGAGCATGAAAATAAAGATGCGAAGAAGCCGTTGGCCAAGCACTGTTGTTCTCCCGCAATCCACACAGAACGCTGCAGAGATTGTGCTTGAGGAAGGGTCATTCGTTAAAGGTAACCAAGGTCACCGCGGGTGGGACGAAGGTTCAAAATGAAAACCGGGCGCGGCGGAAAGCCGCGCCCGGTTGGTGATCGATTGATAGTTAGTTCTTTTTCTGACGGGCAGCATGCGTCAGGAAGATCGGCCGAGCCGCCATAAAGTGCGTCGGCGATACTGCGGACGAACCTCCCGAGGTTGAGGATTGGAGCTCGATAATTCCAGTCGCGACCTGACCGGTCGAATCATTCTCGATGAAGATCGCGGTGGAGCTATTTACAGCGTAGTAAGTGAGACCGATCGAGCTGACGAAGCTGTTGCTGCTGTTGGTTTCAAGATTCGGAAACGCAATGGTGCCGCGCCCGTTGGAGTTGTTGGTGTAAGTTGCGCCATTGCCGAGGCTGTAGCCAGAAATGAGCAACCCTTCATTGTTGACGTCGTACAGTCCAGAGACGTCACCGCCCGTATCGGTGGAAAATTCGGCGATCATGTCAACTTCCGACGAACCGCTGGAGCTTTCATCCACGCCAGAGAGGTTTAGTCCATAACCCGAGGATGCCGTCAACGAAGTTGCGCTCTGCGCGTAGGCCGTTCCAACCAGGGCCCCGTTGCCGGATCCGTCGCTATCGTCTTCCAGCAGAAAAATTCCGCCGTTGTAAGGATAAGCCGCGAAACCAAATGTGCCGGAACCGACACTGCCACCCACGATGGTGTATATCCCTGCAAGGTTGAGCTGAGTGCGTCCACCAACCGATGTAAAGGTGCCGGTTACGCTGGGCGCGCTTCCAGGTGTGCCGCCGGCGTTAATGTCTTCAAGGCCGGCGGTGATGGTGCTTGTCCCGTCAGAGGTAAGCACACCTCCTCCGACCAGCAGACCGCCTGCCGAGGCGTCCTCGTCCGACATGGTGTAAGCCAGATTTCCCGATGGAAATGCAGTATTTCCGGTGGAAACGAATGCATCGCCGGCAAGGTACGCCGTGGAATCCGTCTCGATAAGCTTGAAGTGCGTGGCGTCGATCACCCAGACATCGAAGCTGAGGCTGGCGAGTGAACCCGCGTTGGCGGTGAGATTCGCGGTTCCGGGCGATCCTACAGTCACGGCGCTGGGCGTGGTCAAAGCCAGGTTTGTCAGATTGATGGAGGTGCCGTTGTCGTTCATGTCTTCAGTGCCGGTAGCTGCGCCGCTGCCGGCGAGAGTAATCGATCCGACCAGGCCCAGCGAATCTCCCGTATTTGTGTCGATGCCATTAAGGCCGACGGAATAAGAGCCGACCAGGGAGGCTTGAGTGACGCCGGAAGTTTGCAGGTCGAGGGTGCCGCTGCCGGTTCCGTATTTATCGAAGCGCGTGATCAATCCTCCGGAGCTCGAGGATAGAACGAAATCGATGCCCATCGGAATCTTGGTTCCGTTGAAGGTGACGGTGATAGTGCCGCTGCCGCGGCCATCCGATGAAACTGAATAGCTGCCACTGGTAGCAACGGAGGTGGCAACGCTGGTGTTCGCGCCGGTCGCCACTGCCAACTCCGGATCGTTGATATCCAATGTCCCGGTCAAACCGCCACTGCCATTCGCGGTGAGCGTGCCGGCAACTGCGAAGAAGCTCCCACTGCTGGAGGAGGTGGGGGTGATATCGGTGCCAGAAAATGAAACGACGTAGGTGCCATTAAAATTGGCTTTGGTAAAACCACCAGTGGGCGGCGGGGTCGACGAATGGGAACCGCCGCCGCCGCAGCCGGCTAGAAACAGAAGAATTGATACGGAGAGGAGCGGGACGATGGCGTTGCGTGCTGACATAATTCCCCCTGGAAGAATTCGGGCGTGGATCTAATCACCTTTGATGCGAGATTAGCACAGGTCAAGTCATCTGCTTCAACCCGTACCAGGGAAATAAGTAGCGCAGTTTCGAAAAAAGATTCCTGCAAGTGCAAGTCTTACAGAACTTTACATTCTGTTGTGAATTGCAACTTCGGATCTCGGCTTCTTCCGGCTTCCGGAAGATTCTGTGCATCCAAGAGTGGGACATAACACTATTGGCCATTGAAGATTGATGACTATTAATTGATGATTGATGATTAAGATCCTGAGGGCACAGGGTTTTTAATCAACAATCAGCAGTCATCAATTAACGATCGACAATTCATCGAGGTGCGGATTGCGGCGACACGACAATGAAACTAGATATGCGGGGGCGCTGTGGTGCGCGCTGGTGATGGCGATTGCCGTGATCGCGCCGGGGGCGGCTTTGGGGCAGGAGGATCCAAGCGAGTCTCCCAGCTTGACGATCGAGCCGACGGAGTTGCCGCAGACTTATCCGCATGGGCCCTATGAAGTGCATTTTCATGGCGCGGGAAATTATGTGCCGGTGCTGCATTGGAGAGTGGAGAGCGGCACGCTGCCGCCGGGACTGAAGCTGGAAGATAACGGACTGCTGCACGGCGAAGCGGAGAAGCCGGGAGATTTTCAGGTTGTGATTTCAGTGAGAGACGGCGGGCAGCCGCAGCAGGCGGTGCAAAAGGGATACTCCGTTAAGGTGGTGCAAGCGCTGGCGGTGGCGTGGAAGAATCAGCCGCGGGTCTCGGGAAACCGCATTGCGGGCAATGTTGAAGTTTCCAACGCGACCCAGGACGACATCGATTTAACTTTTGACGTGAAGGCGATCGCGGAGAATGGGCGAGCCACGGAGATTGGCTATCAGCACTTTGTACTGACAAAGGGAACAACTGGAATGGTTTTGCCGTTTGGCGAGACGCTGCCGTTTGGAACTTACCTGGTCAATGTGAATGTAGTTGGGGAAGTGGCCAAGTGGAATGCAATTTACCGGGAGATGCTGGGAACTCCGAGGCCGCTGCGGGTGTTGGTGGGGCCGTGAGGTGGGTGGTTAGTGAGCAGAGATCAGCGGTCGGGGGTCAGAGCTCGGTGCTGGTTGATATAAGATTTTCGAGTACGACGGTCATGTTGACTGGGGCTTGGGGTTTCTGGAAGACTACGGAACTGTATAGTTGGTTGATTGTGGATTTTGCTCGGCAGCTGAGCGCTAACTTCTAATGGAACTGTTGCTCAATCTTGCGTGGGTGCTGCTGGCGCTGCCGGCCTATTGGCTGTGGCGGAGAGCTGCAGCACGTCAGGGACGCAGAGTCACATCGTTACAATGCGTGCTGGCGCTGGGATGCGCGCTGGTTCTGCTGTTTCCGGTGATTTCGGCGTCGGACGATCTGCATGCCATGCGCGCGGAAATGGAAGAATCCGCCAGCAGCAAGCGTGCGGTGCGGCAGGCGGCAAGCGATAAATATTCCAGTTGGGTAAACCGGCTGCAAGGGCTGCCCGCATTGGCGGCGAGCGCGGTGTGGTTGTTCGCTCCACAAGCTGGCCGGTTTGAAGTTTTGCTTTCTGGTTCCGCTCCCATCGCAAGGCCTGATGAGCTGCACGCCGGCCGTGCTCCGCCCAGTTCCCTCCTCGGATAGTTTGACTTTTCATTCAGAAGGAATCGTTCCAGTTACGTCGCTGATCGGAAGCAGCAATGAATCCGCAGCGCGGGCGTTTCATCTTTAGAGAATCCTTAGAGGGTTCTCTGGATACTTGCTAAGGAATGAAATCGTTGAAGTGAACGGTTCGTTGCTTCCAAAACCACAGGATTGAAGGGCGTTTTCAGCTAGTTGGCCGCATTGGAGAAATCGTCGCATCAGGTGGCGCATGGCTGGAAAACATTGTTTGGAGTGTTAATGCATAAGACTTTTTGCCGGAGCTGCGGATGGTTGGGAATGCTGGGCTGGGCGGTATTGGCGGCGGCTCAGACGCAGACGCAGGTTCCTCCCTTGTATTCGCCAACTCCGCCGGCTCCGGCGCCGCAGGCCTGGACGTGGGAACAGGTGAAGGAGCGGTTGGAGCTGAATAATCCGACGCTGCTGGCGGGGAAATTGAACATCGGCGAGATGCAGGCGGATGAGATTACGGCGCATCTGCGGCCGAATCCCACGCTGGGATTGCTGTCAGATCAGATCGATCCTTTTAATGTTGGACCGGATCACGGGCCGTTCGCGTATTTGCTGCCTTCGGCGACCATAAGTTATTTGCACGAGCGCGCGCACAAGCGCGAGTTGCGAACCGAGAGCGCGAAGGCAGGCACGGCGATTGCAGTGTCGCAGCAGAACGATCTGGAGCGCGGACTGCTCTACAACCTGCGCAGCGCCTTCGTGCAGACCTTGCAGGCCAAGGCGGTATTGCAGGTTTCAAGCGACAATCTGACTTACTACGACCACGTTTTGAAGATCAGTCATGACCGGTTCGAGGCCGGCGATATCGCGGAGATTGATTACGACCGCCTGGAGTTGCAGCGGGTGCAATACGAGTCGGACGTGCAGACGGCGACGGTGAACCTGCGCACGCAGAAAATTCAGATGCTGATGCTGCTCAATGACCGCACGCCGGTGGATCAGTTCGACGTGTTGGGCGCGTTCGATTTCAACGATCAGGTCGACAATCTGGATGCTTACCGGCAAATCGCCCTGGATCACCGTCCGGACTTGAAGGCGGCGGCGCAGGCGGTGGACAAGTCGCACACCGATTACAAGCTGGCGGTGGCAAACGGGTCGACCGATCCGACGATCAGTTTTGATGTCGGGCGCAATCCGCCAATCGACCTTTACTTCGGCGTGGGCGTGGATTTTCCACTGCGGATTTTCGATCGCAATCAAGGCAATAAGCTGCACACGAAGCTCGACATCACTCGGCAGGAAAAGTTGAAGGATGTGGCCGAGGCTCAAGTGTTCAACGATGTGGATTCGGCCTATGCGACCTTGACCAGCAATCTGACTTTGCTGCGGCCTTACAAAGAGAAATATCTGGCGATGGCGGTGCGGGTGCGGGACACCATCTTCTTTTCCTACCAGCACGGCGGAGCATCGCTGCTGGATTTTCTTAACGCCGAAAGCGACTACCGCAGCGTGCAACTGAATTACGTGAATCTGGTGGGTTCTTATTTAACCGCGGCGGCGCAGTTGAACCAGGCAGTGGGGCGCGAGGTCATTCGATGAAAAAGCCATATCGCAATTATGTTCGGATCGGTTTGTGCATGGGTCTGGCTGCAGTGCTAGCTGCGTGTAACGAAGGCAAGGCCGATCCCAAGGCTGAGGCTCCGCCCGCGGCGCAGGTGCAGCCGGAAATGAGCCAGAACGATTTTAAGGTCGATCATCCGGAGTTGTTTCCGCTGGTGAGTGCCACGGAGTACAAGGCTGCGCCGGCGTTGAACGTGACCGGGTTGGTGCAACCCGATATCTCCCGCGCGGTGCCGGTTATTTCGCTGGCTGCCGGGCGCGTGGTGGAGGTGAAGGCACGGCTCGGGGATCTGGTGAAAAAAGGCCAGTTGCTGATGAAGGTGCAGAGCAATGATGTTGCTGGAGCTTACCAAAATTATCGCAAAGCGGTGAACGACGAGTTGCTGTCCAGGTTGAATCTTGAGCGCCAGAAGCTTCTCTTCGACAAAGGTGCGGTGGCGAAGAGCGCTGTCGAACAGGCCGAGGACGTCGAGCAAGATGCCCAGGCCGGCCTGGATGCAGCCAACGAACAAATGCGGCTATTGGGCATCGATAAGGATCATCCCTCGGCTATCGTCAATATTTTCGCTCCGATCTCCGGCATCATTACCGACCAGCAGATTACGAATGCATCGGGAGTGCAGGGGCTGGGATCGCCGAATCCCTTCACCATCTCCGATCTGTCTCATGTCTGGATCATATGTGACGTCTACGAGAACGATCTCGACGCGGTACGTGTGGGCGAAATCGCCGACATACGGCTGAGCAGTTATCCCAATCAGGTTTTCAAAGGCAAAATCGACAACATCCTTCCCGTGCTCGATCCTACGACGCGCACGGCGAAGGTACGAATTGAGGTAGCGAATCCGGGAATCATGCGGGTGGGAATGTTCGTAACCGCGACGTTTTATGGACGGCGCCCAGTGATCTATGCGGAGGTGCCGTCGACTGCGATTCTGCACTTGCACGATCGCGACTGGGTTTATGCGCCGCTGGGCTCCGGGCATTTCAAACGTCAGGAAGTGAGTTCGGGCAACATGCTTCCCAATAACATGCAGGCCGTTGTCTCAGGGCTCAAGCCGGGAGAACAGGTGGTCTCGAACGCGCTGCAACTGCAAAACACGGTGGAGCAATAGATGATCCGGAGAGTCGTTGACTTTGCTCTGAGCAACCGCCTGCTGGTGCTGGCATTCGCGCTGATGCTCTTTGCCGGCGGGATTGTTGCCTTCCATGATCTTCCGATTGAGGCTTATCCCGACGTCGCCGACAACTACGTGGAAGTGATCACGCAATGGCCGGGAATTTCCGCGGAGCAGATCGAGCAGCAGGTGACGATTCCGCTGGAAGTGGCGCTGAACGGCATTCCGCAGACCGTGCATCTCCGGTCGTTTTCGTTGTTCGGGCTTTCCGACATCAAGCTGATTTTCGACGATGGGTCGGACGACGACTGGAACCGCGAGCGGGTGTTGGAGCGGCTGAGCCAGGTGACGCTGCCGCAGGGCGTGGTTCCGCAGATGGGGACGGACTGGAGCCCGGTCGGACAGATTTATTTCTTCACGCTCCACAGCAGTAATCCGGCGTACGACCCGATGGAACTGAAGTCGCTGGAAGATTGGGTGGTGGAAAAGAATTTCAAATCCATCCCGGACATTGTCGATGTTGCGAGCTTTGGTGGGCCGACCCGCGAGTACCAGGTGCGGGTGGACCCTAACAAACTGATTGCTTACGGATTGAGTCTGTCGCAAATTGAGCAGCAACTCACCAACAACAACACCAATGCGGGCGGGAGTTTTATTCAGGAGGGCCTGCAGCAGATTAATGTGCGGGCGGTGGGATTGGTCGACCGTTCGCAAGACATCGCGGAAACCGTGATCGTAGCCAAAAACGGCACACCGTTGCGGGTGAAGGATATTGCGGTGGTTTCGCAAGGCCCCAAGATCAGACTAGGGCAGTTCGCGAAGGCGATTCACCGCGACGACGGCAAGATTATCGACAATGACGATGTCGTCTCGGGCATCGTGTTGCTGAGAAAAGGAGCGACCGCAGAAAAGGCACTCGAGGGTATTCACCAGAAGGTCGAGGAACTCAACCAACATATTCTGCCGCGGGGAGTGACCATCGTTCCGTTTCTTGATCGTAGCCAGTTGGTGCACTACACCTCGCATACCGTTTTGCACAATCTGACCGAGGGAATGATTCTGGTGTCGGTCATTCTTCTTTTGTTCCTGGGGAATGTTCGAGGCGCACTGATCGTTGCGGTGACCATCCCATTTGCGCTGCTGTTTGCCTCGATTTGCCTGAGGATGATGCACATTCCAGCGAATTTGCTGTCCCTGGGGGCTTTGGACTTCGGCGTGATTGTGGAAGGGGCGGTCGTTTTGCTGGAAAACATCGTCCGTCAATTGAGCCATTCAGACGGAACCAAGACCCCAAACGAAATCATCGCCTTTGCGTCGCATGAAGTGCAGCGGCCGGTGTTCTTCGCGATCATCATCACCATCACTTCGTTCTTGCCTATCTTCACGCTGCAACGCGTGGAAGGAAGGCTCTTTCATCCCATGGCGTGGACGGTGGCGTTTGCGCTGCTGGGGGCGTTGTTGTTTTCCATTGTGGTGGCTCCGGTGCTGGCCAGTTTCGCGTTCGCCAAGGGGACCAAGGAATGGAGCAATCCCGCAATGACGTACGTGATTGAGAAATACGGCGGCTCTCTGCGTTGGGCGATCCGCCACCGGTTCATCACGGTGGGCTTGTGTTTGGTCATGGTTTTGACCGGGGGCTATCTCGCCTTCAGCGGCGCTATCGGATCGGAATTTTTGCCGCATTTGGATGAAGGAGCGCTGTGGGTGCGCGGAACGCTCGCGCCCAGCACAGGTCCGGACGAAGGGATTCGCGTGGCGAATCAGGCGCGGGCCGTGCTGTGTTCTTTCCCGGAAGTTCCGCAATGCACCAGCCAGGTTGGCCGTCCCGACGATGGCACAGACAATACAGGGTTTTTCAACACGGAATATTTTGTGGATCTGAAGCCGAAGGAACAATGGCGCCCGGTGTTTCATGAAAATAAAGCAGAGCTGATCGCGGCGATGAACCGGGAGCTGAGCAAGATTCCGGGAGTCGATTGGGGCTTTTCCCAACCGATTGAAGACAACATGGAAGAGGCGGTGAGCGGCGTGAAGGGAGCTCTGGCGACCAAGGTTTACGGCGACGACCTGAAGGTTCTAGAAGAGAAGAGCGATCAAATTTCCAAGGTCATGTCGCAGATCCGAGGGGTGGAGGACCTGGGGGTATTTCGCGTGCTGGGCCAGCCCAATTTGAATGTGGCGGTGGACCGGGAAGCGGCGGCGCGATACCAGATCAATGTGGCGGACGTGCAGGATGCGATTCAGACGGCGGTGGGTGGGAATGCGCTGACGCAAGTGTTGAAAGATGAAGCGCGGTACGATTTGACGCTGCGATATCTGCCGAAGTATCGCGACACGCAGGAAGCGATTGAAAATATCCGGTTGCTTGCGCCTTCCGGAGAACGGGTGTCGCTGGCACAGCTGTGCAAGATCAAAGTGACGGACGGCGCGTCGGAAGTGTATCGCGAAGGCAACCGGCGATATGTTGCCATCAAGTACAGCGTGCGCGGGCGCGACCTGGGAAGCACGGTGGAAGAGGCGATCAAGAAGGTGAACGATCAGGTTAAGTTGCCGCCGGGTTACACGATCGATTGGGAGGGCGAGTATGAAAGCCAGAAACGGGCGAACGCGCGGCTGGCGATTGTGCTGCCGATTACGATTCTGATCATCTACATCATTCTTTATACGATGTTCAAATCCATGAAGTGGGCGACGCTGATCATGGCGAACATCGCCATTGCGCCGATTGGCGGTTTGCTGGCGCTGTGGTTCACGGGAACAAATTTTAGCGTTTCTTCCGGAGTGGGTTTCTTGGCGTTATTTGGCGTTTCGGTGCAGACGGGAGTGATCATGCTGGAATACATCAACCAGCTGCGTGCGCGGCGATTCACGGTGGAAAACGCGGCAGTGGAAGGCGCGGTGCTGAGACTGCGTCCCATCATGATGACGATGCTGGTGGCGACCTTAGGATTATTGCCGGCCGCGCTGTCGCACGCCATTGGATCGGATTCGCAGCGGCCGTTCGCGATTGTGATCGTCGGAGGATTGATCGCGGCCCTGATCATGAGCGTGTTTCTGTTGCCGACGCTTTATGTCTGGGTGGCGCGAGAACGCGACGTGCTGCCGATGGCAGAAGAGAGTTTTGAGATTGGCGAGCACGAGAACTAGCAAGCCACTGGCGTTTATTTATAGGCGGGTTTAATCCCATAGTCTTGCGTTCCAGGGCTATATAATGGCCGCCATGCCTTTGGCGCCCGGCACGAAGCTCGGTCCTTATCAAATCCAATCGTTACTCGGCTCCGGCGGAATGGGAGAGGTGTATCGCGCCCGCGATACGCGCCTGGGGCGCGATGTTGCCGTCAAGGTATTGCCCGATCATCTGTCGACCGATCCGGACCTGAAACAGCGAATGGAGCGGGAGGCGAAAGCGATTTCGTCGCTGAATCATCCACATATTTGCACGCTGCACGATATCGGCTCGCAGGACGGCGTCGACTTCCTGGTGATGGAGTATCTGGAAGGCGAAACGCTCGCGGAGCGGTTGCACCGGGGAGCGCTTCCACTCGAAGAGGCGATGAAGATCGCGATCCAGATCGCCGAAGCGCTCGATAAAGCGCATGCGCGTGGAATCATGCATCGCGATCTGAAGCCGGCCAACATCATGCTCACCAAGAACGGGCCCAAGCTGATGGATTTCGGTCTGGCGAAGTCTTCGCCTGGGATAGTTTCGGCTTCTGAAGGCGGGTCGCTGACTCCGAGCACACCGACCATGACCGTGGCCGCGCTTACCGGCCCGGCTTCCCCGCTCACCCAAAAAGGCACAGTTGTAGGAACATTCCAGTACATGGCTCCGGAAGTGTTGCAGGGCACGCAAGCGGATGCGCGATCGGACATTTTCAGTTTTGGCTGCGTGATTTACGAGATGGTGACGGGGCGGAGAGCGTTCGAGGGCAAGTCGCAGTTCAGCGTGCTGGGCGCGATCCTGGATAAGGAGCCCGAGCGCATTTCCGCAGTGCTTCCTGCTTCTCCGCCGCGCCTGGATGAGACTGTGGGGCGCTGCCTGGCGAAGAATCCCGAGCAGCGTTACGGGTGCATGCATGACGTGAGGATTCAGTTGGAAGCGATTGCTGCGGGAGGGACCGAGGCGCTGGCTGTCGCCGTGGAATCTCCGACGGCGGGCGGCACAGCTTCGGGGCTGCCCTGGTTAGTAGCGGCAATTGCATTGCTGATTGCGGTCGGCGCGGGAGTTGCCTACTTTGAGAAGCGTGAGCCTGCGGCGGTGGTGAGGTCGTCGATTTTGCCTCCGGCTGGGACTTCATTTGTGACCATGCTCCCGGGAGCGGGACCTCCGGTGTTGTCGCCTGACGGAACGCAGTTGGCATTTACGGCGCGTGACGAAAAAAGCAAGATCATGTTGTATGTGCGTCCGCTCGCCGCGCTGACAGCGCAGGCCCTGCCGGGAACGGACGATGCGATTTATCCCTTCTGGTCTCCCGATAGCCGTGAGATTGGGTTTTTCGCCGCCGGAAAATTGAAGAAGGTCAATGCCAGCGGAGGACCGCCGCAGGATATATGCGACAGCTTTAGCGGTCGCGGCGGAACGTGGAGCAAAGACGGGGTGATCGTGTTTACTGCCAGTTCGAACCTGCCACTGTCCAGGGTGTCTGCCGCGGGCGGAACGCCTGAGCCGGCATCGAAGCTGAATACGGCCCTGGGCGAGAATAGTCACCGGTTCCCCTTCTTTCTGCCCGATGGAAAGCACTTCGTCTATTGGTCGCGTACCTCGCGGGCGGGGGAGTCGCCGGTGCTTTACGTCGGGGAACTTGGGAAGCTACAAGCGAGGCTGCTGATGAAGTGCGACTCCATCGCCGGCTACGCCTCAGGCCGCCTGTTGTTTTTGCGCGGGCAAACTTTGATGGCACAGGCCTTCGACGCAAGGAAGTTGGAGTTGAGCGGCGAGCCGCAGCCGATCGCCGAGCGCATTGCTATTAATGGAGCGAGCGTGCGCGCGATGTTTTCGGCGTCTGACACGGGAAGATTGATTTATCAAACCGGGGAAGCGTCGGCGGGCTGGAGTTTGGTGTGGCGGGACCGGGAGGGAAAGCAAACCGATGCGGTTGCCAAGACGGAGCGCTATCTGACTCCGGTGCTATCGCCTGATGGCACGCGCCTGGCAGTTACGATTTTTGCGGGAGCTCAGGGAGTTTACGACGTTTGGATTTTCGATCTGGTGCGGCAAACCAGCACGCGCTTCACCTTCGGACCGTCAAGCCATCAGTCCCCCGTTTGGTCGGCAGACGGGAAGACGATTTTTTTCGCGTCCAACGCCAAGGGCTCCACTCATATTTATGCCAAGCCTGCCGATGGCAGCGGTGTCGATCGGGTTGTTCTGGAAGATGGCGATGTGTTCGAAGGCCCCCGCACCACTTCCGCCGACGGACGCTATTTGATCTATGGCAGGCGGTCGCCCAACGAAGCCGGTTACCACATTTGGGCGCTGCCGCTGACCGGCGGAGGGAAAACGTTTCCGGTGGTGCAGGACGGATTCGATGAGGATTTCCCTGCGCTTTCGGCCGACGGAAAATGGATGGCGTACCAGAGCAACGAATCCGGGCGGAAAGAAGTTTATATTACTGCGTTTCCCGGCGGAGGAGCGAAGTGGCAGGTTTCGAGTAACGGAGGCAGTTCGCCGAAGTGGCGCAGGGATGGGAAGGAATTATTTTTTCTGGATGCCGCGGACACCATCACCGCAGTCGATGTGAATACCTCGGGAGGCGCGCCGCAGATAGGGGCGCCGCAGGGGCTGTTTCAGGCGGTGGGAATCCAGCGGGATTTTGGAGCGTATGACGTGACTGCGGATGGGAAAAAATTTCTGGTAAATAGCGGGAATCTGAAAGAAGGGAGCGATCCCTTCACCCTGGTGCAGAACTGGACGGCGGAGTTGAAGAAGTAATGTCCAAAATTGGCTGCTTGAGGCCTACTCACTCTCAGCTTGCGGTTTGCCGGTTATTGATCCCCGGTATTATCCTGCCTTTGCTATACAAGTTGAAACTTTGAACGAATTGAGGAGAATGATGTTCAAAATCAGTGCGCTTATTTTCACCGTTGTGGTTGCTGGCCTTTTATACGCTTCACCCATGGCGCCAGCTCAGGTTTCGATTGGAGTGAACATCGGACCCGCTCCCGGGTGTCCTTACGGATACTTCGACTATGCTCCCTATGACTGCGCTCCTTACGGCTACTACGGCCCTGATTGGTTTGTTGGCGGGGTGTTTCTTGGAGCAGGCCCCTGGTTTCACGGCCCTCACGGCTTTTACGGGCACGTCGATAACCGGTTCGATCCTCATCACGGGTACAACGGACCGTTGCCGGGTCGCGGGGCAGAGCGCTTCAACCATTTCCAGGGAAATGAGGCGCGAGATGGGCGGGGCAACGTAGGCGAAGCCGGCCATGACGCGAAGGGTGAGCACGCGCTTCCTGGCTATCGGGGTGGACATGGCGGCGGGCGGCACTAGAGAGCGCTGCGGATTGTGCGACTCGGTTTGAACGATTCGGTTTGAGCGATTCGGTTTGAGCGATCCCGGTTTGAGCGATCCCGGGTTGCGAGAGACGAGATAAGGCGCGGGTTGCGCCTTACCTCGTTTGCGCCGAACGCGGGAAATTAACGGTATGGCTGTCTCACTAAATCCGTCTTTCATGGTCTTAACGGGATGGAAATCTGTGGGGGGCCAATTGCTGGCTTCGGGTGTGCTCCTGCTGAGCGGTTATCAAGATATGGGATTGCGCTCCCGCATTGGCGCAGTCTTCGGCTTTTTTATGGCCATCGCTTTCGGCATCTCCGCCTTGATTACAGCGATGCGGATTAACCTTTCGCATGCTGCCGCGATCTGCGCTGTGGTCCTTTGCTTCGAAACCTTTTTGATCCTGCGGTGGGGGTTTGGGAAGACGTCTGCGTAGGCGCCTAGGCGAACGCCGCGCGGAGATGCATGGAGAAAAGTCCGAATTTCGCTAAATAACTCGATCTGGAATACGGAGAGCTGCCGGACACAAACAAGGTCGTCGCGGGGATGCGATTGAAAAATTAAGAGTTCCGAGGTGGTGTTGAGTCCATTCGTCTCGGCCAGTAGCTCGCGTTAGACCCTTGCTTAACCTGCTATGCCGCTTCCCTTGCGGGTGCGTTGCATGCGATCTTCGCTTGGGCTCCGGGCTCACCGCCAACCGGATAAACCTACTCAACGCCTCGGAACTCTATCCTGCCTTCGACTGGGCTTCCCGTTCTCCTCGACCAGCGCTTTGCTATAGACCCTCACTTGCCTTCTCTTGCTCACTTTGCAGTGGAAGAGTGACTGAGCTTGAGCCCCGGACGCCGCACCAACCGGAAAAACTTAAGAAACTGTCAAAGAACGATCTTGTTGTACTCCTTTTAAATTTTGAGTCAACGAAAACATCGCGATTTTATCCGGTTTATTTTCAATCGAGTGCAGCTGGTTCACAGGCGGGTGACCGGAAATTGTGCAGCGCGGGAAAGCAGTTTCTTGTGAGAATTAGATGGGAGATGTAAACAGTGCGAATTTCCCTGTTCCGGAAGTAACGTCGCAGGCGATTGCGAGCTTGCAGAGATGTGCATATCGCGCGAAAGCCTTGCCAGACAGGCGATTTGGCGGTATGCACAGGCGTAGACGACCATTCGGAAGAGACCCTGCGGGACGTGCTCCGATGAATACCGCTCACCACGATGGAATTGCTTGACAATGCAAGCAACTCTGTTAAAGTTCGATAAATGCTGCACGAGTTACAACAAGTCTCAGGTGATGGAAATATGAAGAATGTTTATGAAGTTTTAAGGCAGAAGGAGATGGAGTTGACCCGGCTGGAGAAGGAAGTAGAAGCGCTGCGCCTGGTGGCTCCGTTGCTCTCCGAAGAAAAGGAATCGAACTCTGACATGGTGAAGCCGTCCCTGGCTACCGCCGTCAACGGACCACAGCAGCCTATCCGCATTCCCTCGTCCCCGGTCATGGCAGCGGCGCAGCCGGTGCGGGCCGCCGGTTGGGATGATAGCGCGAAGCGCTGGCCGTAGGAAGTAACGAGCGGGTTCTCGCTCACTCCCCCGATTTTGATTTTCGATTTTTATCGCAAGCAGCCTGGAACGAATTCCGGGCTGCATCTTCTTTTTCGCATTTCCGGAAGCTTAAGTTACTCCCCAATAATCTTCTGCAAGGCCGCCAATAGGCGGTCGACTTCCTCCGCGGTGTTGTAGTGTACGAGGCCGATGCGGAGGAAGCCTCCGGACTTTTCCACGTCGAGGCGCTCGGTTAAATTCAGCGCGTAGTAGTTGCCATCCCAGGTGAAGAAGCCTTGCTCGCCCAGCTTGGTGGCAAGGGCGAGCGGAGTTTGATTTGCAGCCTGATTCTTTACACGAATGGCGAGCGTTGGACAGCGCCAGTTGAAGCAACTGGGATCGGTGATGCCGTAGAGCTTGAACTGTGGGAGTTGGTTCAGACCTTCGATTAAGCGATTCATCAGTGCATGTTCATGACGATGGATGGCTTCAAAGGCGGCGACGATTGCGGCGCGGCGGCCGGCAGGTCGAGCTTCGCTCGATGGACAGCCGAGGGCGGCTGTCCCTACATTTGTTCGTCCGAGGGCGGCGATGTAGTCGACGCAGGCGGAGACTCCGGCGATGCATTCATGGTTGAGCGTGCCCCACTCCCAGCGGTTGGGAAGGGCATCGGTAAGCGGGCGAACTTTGTAGGGACGAAGGCGCTGCAAATGCTCGCGCTTGCCAAAGAGAACTCCCATGTGCGGACCAAAGAATTTGTAGGCGGAGCAGGCGAGGAAGTCGCAATCAAGGCCGGCAACGTCGATGAGGCCATGCGGCGCGTAGTGGACGGCATCCACATATGCGAGCGCACCCACGGAGTGAGCGAGGCGGACGATCTCTTTGATGGGATTGATGGTGCCGACAGCGTTCGATGCGTAGCCGACAGCAACAAGTTTCGTTTTTGAGTTCAGCTTGGCCGCGAGATCCTCGACATCGAGGGTGCAATCTTCCTGATGAATCTCCGCCCAGCGGACGGTCACGCCTTTTTCCTCGAGCGAGAGCCACGGCGAAACATTGGCGTCATGGTCGAGGCGCGTGACCAGGATCTCATCGCCGGGCCCGAGGTCGCGGCCGATGGCGCGCGACATCATATAAGTAAGCGAGGTCATGTTGGGACCGAAGACGATTTCATCGGCGGCACAGTTGAGGAAGTCGGCCATGGCGGCGCGGGCTTCGGCGAGTATGGCGTCGGTGTTGCGGCTGGTTGCATAGGCTCCGCCGGTGTTGGCGTTATCGCGGCGCAGGTAGTTGGAGATAGCGTCGATGACGCGCTGCGGAACTTGCGTTCCTCCGGGGCCGTCGAGGAACGCGGCGGGGTGTCCGTTGACGGTTTGGGAGAGTGAGGGGAATTGGGAGCGGATGTGGGTTAGGTCGAGGATGGGAGTCAAGAATTCGATCGTAGGCATGGTCACGATCAGTTTTATCACGGCGGAAGCGTCCGGAGGACGCCCGATAATAGCCCGGCGTTTCAACGCCGGGTGGGCTAGATTGTAGACGGCGCCGCCCCGTAGGAACGGCTGAAACGTTCGCCTAATCGATTCTGGGCGTGATCGGGTGCGTTCGTTAGAACGAATTCAAGCATCCCTACGGGATGCTGTTCCTCGATCGCATGGATACCCGGCGGTGAACCGCCGGGCTACTGTCAGGCGTCCTCCGGACGCAGGCGCAACTGAGGGCCCGACACTACTCGCGAGGCCGCCCTGCTAAAACCCACAGCGTACCTACAGGAACGCTTGAACCCGCCCAGATTTATCCCCACACGTGTTGCGGATCGTGGTCGATGCCGTTCTTTTTCAAAAACGCCAGAAACTCCTCCTCGAACTTGCGCTTGCGATGATGCTCCGCTTGTCTTTGAATGTATGCGATGGTGTCGCTTTTCTGCGACATGCCGACGGCAAACGCGCCGTATCCCTCCTGCCAGGCGAAGTCTGCCTTGAATTTCTCGTTCATCCAATGGGACGAGGCTCCTTTTACCAATTGCATCGCCTTCGCGAGCGGCGTCGTTGCAGGCAAAGACAAGAGCATGTGAACATGGTTTTCCGTCCCGCCCACCGTGAGAGCCTTGAAGCCATTCTTGCGGGCTACGCCGCCCAGAAACTCCCAAAGTTGCTGTTGCGCATCTGCCGAGATCAGATTGCGGCGTTGTTTGGTGGAGAATACGCAGTGGATTAGTTCTGAGACGTAGGTGTGCGCCATAGCGGCTTTGCGAAGTTCAGCCGTCCCTACGGGGCGGGTTCGCCATAGTTCAGCTTACCCGGCGGTGAACCGCCGGGCTACTGTCAAGCGTCCTTCGGACGCGGAACTTTCCCAGAATGGACCGTGCCCGTCGCTCTCACAAAATCCGCGAGCATGCCATACGCGGTCGCATAGAGGCCGGGGTTTTCTTCGGTGATTGCTAAGCCGGGGAAGATGTCGGTTTCGAAGTAGATATAGTTTGATGTGCCAGCGATTCGCGCCATGGGATCGGTTTGCGGGATTTGTTCGGGGCGAACGGTGGCATTGATTCCCTTCTCTAACTTTTTCGCGCGGCAGATTAGTTTGTAGGGGCGGCCTGCTCTTTTTGCGGCTTGCACGGATTCTGCGCTCAGGTTGCGAATTCCTTCGCGCTTAATTTCTTCCAACTTTATCGGAACGTCCATCAGCACGGTGATCAGCGCTGAGGTTTTAACGGCGGCGTCCCAACCGTCGATGTCGTGGGTGGCGTCGGTCTCGGCGACGCCGAGGGATTGCGCTTTCTTCAACGCCTCGTCGAAGCTCAGGCCGTTTTCCATTTCACTGAGGATCACGTTTGTCGTGGAGTTCAGGATGCCGTGAAAGCCTTGCAGATGGATCACAGGAAGTTGATCGAAAAAAGAAAAGATGGGGACGCCATCCATGACGGTGGATTCGAAGAGGAAGCGCTTGCAGCGGGCTTTCGCTAGATCGCGGAGTTCGCGGTAGGCGTGGACGATCGGCCCTTTGTTAGCGGTGATGGCGTGGGCTCCGTGCTGGAGCGCGGCGCCGATGTGATCGACGGCTGGCTGGCCGGTTTCGACGTTGAGAGAGGTCGCTTCGAAGAGGATATCGGCAGCAGCCGCTTTCAGCCAGGCTCCCACGTCGCTCAACTTTTCTTCTGATTCCCGGCTTTTCGCGGGCGGGTCGCCCGCGACCACACGAGCATCCAGGCCTCCGGCGTTAGCGATCCAGCCCAGGCGACGAGAGGCGATTCCGGTGATGCGGAAGGCGATGTCGTGGCGGGAGCGCAGCTCGTGCTCCCGGTCGTGCAGGAGCTTTACCAGCGTGCGGTTGACGTTGCCGAAGCCGAGGAAGCAGAGATTGTAAGTGCGAATTTGATCCCCACAGGGGCTAAAGCCCAGGTTTATTTGCAACGCTAACGCGGCGCTAAAGCGCCGCTCTTCCACGGTTGCGCATGCGGCACTCTGGTTCCGCGCGTGCCCCGCGGCAACCGCTCTATTCAGACTGTCCCGGCGCCAGAGGCCTATCCCATCACGGTGGTGTGCTCGGGCTTGATTTTGTAGATCACGCGGACTTCGCCGGGCTGGCCGTAGGGATATTTATCCACGCCGAGATATTTTTTGGCCAGCTTATCGATGCTGGCGTTGGCGCCTTCTTCGGTGATTTCGACGACCTTGCCGCGGATTTCGAGATAGCGGTAGGGATTTTCTGGATCGATGAGGGCGAGCGAGACTCGCGGATCGCGGCGAACGTTTTTATCTTTCTGGCGGCCCTTGGCCGAGTTGAAGATGACATGCTCGCCATCGTAGTCGACCCACACCGGCGTTACTTGCGGGCGGCCGTCGGGCATAAGCGTGCCCAGGCTGGCGAAGGCGCGCTTTTGAAACAGGTCACGATATTTTTCGGGTATAGTTTCGGGCATAGACCCTCCTTGCAATCCTACGGATGATTGAAAAGACATTATAGATGCGAGAGGATTTGCCGCCTAACTGCAACTCCGGGTAGTCTTGCAAGCCAGGAGTTTTAGGATGTACGAATCCCCCGTCCTCGGGAATCAGGAGAAGCATAATCCATGATCGATATTTTCCGGCGCGCGAATAAGAATATGTGCGGTTTCCGTCGAGCGGCGTTGGTGCTGCTGCTGGCGCTAGTGGCCGGGAGTGTGAACGCACAAACGGCCAAGTACCCGCAGACCATTGTTTTCATGACCGACTTCGGCGTGGTGGACGATTCGGTGGCGCTCTGCCGCGGCGTGATGTATTCCATCATGCCCGACGTGCGTATCGTCGATCTTACCCACGAAGTGACGCCGTTTTCCATTCTCGATGGCGCGCGCTTTCTGTATGGCGCTACGCCTTACTTTCCGGCGGGGACGGTTTTTGTTGTCGTCATCGATCCGACCGTGGGAAGCACGCGCAAGGCGATTGTCGCCAGGTCGAAGCGCGGGCAATATTTTGTGCTTCCGGATAACGGGCTGCTCACCCTGGTGGAGCAGCGCGATGGCATCGAGGTAGTCCGCGAGATTACCAACCCGGATTGGATGATCGGCACCAAGATGTCCTCCACATTCCATGGACGCGATATTTTTTCTCCGGTCGGTGCCCATGTGGCGCGCGGTGACGATTGGACGAAGGTTGGTCCGCAGATGCCGGTGGCTTCGCTGGTCAGGTTGGATTTGAAGGCAGCAGTGCTGGATGATCGCGGCGCCACCGCCGAGGTGATTGCCACGGACGGTCCCTTCGGTAATCTGGTCACAAATCTGGATGCGGACGATTTTTTGAAACTGGGCTATCAGCGCGGAGACGAAGTTCCGGTGAAACTCGGCGACAAGGAAATGAAAGTCAGATTCGTGCGGACTTTCAGCGATGTGCTGGTGGGGCAACCGCTTTTATATATCGATTCGCGGGGACGTTTTGCCCTGGCGGTGAATCAGGGGAGTTTTGCGGCGCGATATGGGGTGAAGCCGCCGGTGGAGTTGACCATTCCGCGAGCCGGAAAATAAATCACTGCGCTTGCTGGATGCGCGGCAGCACGGCACTTATAAGCGCTTCAAAGCTGCTCTTTACGCGCTTGCCGGTCTCCATCACTTCTTGGTGCGACAGCGGCTGGTCGAGAATGCCGGCGGCCATGTTGGTCACGCACGAGATGGCGAGCACCTTGATTCCCATGTGACGCGCGGCGATCGCTTCGAAGGCAGTTGACATTCCAACCAGGTCGGCGCCGATGGTGCGCAGGTATCGAATCTCAGCCGGAGTTTCGTAGCTGGGGCCGAGGAGCGCGGCGTAGACGCCTTCATGCAGCGTCATGCCGAGTTTGGCGGCTTCTGCTCGCACCATCTCTCGATAATCTTTCGTATACACATGCGTCATGTCGGGAAAGCGGACACCGAAGCGGTCGTCATTGGGGCCGATCAGCGGATTCGATCCCTGTAAGTTGATGTGATCGCTGATCAGGACCAGCGCGCCCTGCTGGTAGTTGAGGTTGATTCCTCCGGCGGCGTTGGTGAGGACGACGGAGCGAATTCCCATTCGTCCAAAAACGCGCATGGGAAATGCTACTTGCTGCGGCGAGTAGCCTTCATAAAGATGCACACGGCCTTGCATGACCGCAACCTGAGTTGCACCGGCGTTACCGATGACCATGGTTCCGGCGTGGCCGATAGCAGTGGAACGAGGAAATCCGGAAATCTCGGGGTAATGGATGCGGGTTGCGTCGGTGAGCGAATCGGCGAATCCGCCCAAGCCGGAGCCGAGGACCAAGCCGATGCGCGGGCGAAGGGGTGTGCGTTGCAGAATGAACTGTGCGGCAGCGTCGGCGAGAGTGAATTGATCGCTCATCAATTGATCGCTCATCAAAGGTTAACTCCGGACAGGGGCTAAAGCCCGGATCATTCTAGCCACTTAACGCGGCGCTGAAGCGCCGCTCTTCCACGGTGCTACTGCGGCAGTTCAAATGCGCGCCAAGATCGGCGGCGGCAGCGAGATCGTTCGGTGCCACTTAGTAAATCTTCTCGAACTTGGCAAGATCAGATTCCAGCTTCCATTGCTCCCGGGCGCGTTCGTTGGTGGCGAGGAACTGTTGGCAGGCGGAAGCTGGTTTGTCGGCACCCGGCAGATCTGCCGCGCAGGCTGCGTTCACCCGAAACACCAGCTTGGTCTGCGACCACAAACTTTCTCCCGGCAGAAAACTGTGCTCCAGACTCAGGCGAGCCATGCGCTTCAGATCGACGTACGATAAATGGTACCCTTCCACCGCGCGCAGAAATTCATGCGTCAGGTCGCCGCGGGAGACGCCTTCGTCATCGGTCGCGAGGGCCACGGGAACGCCATACTTCATGTAAATCGGCAACGGATGATCGTCGCCGCTGACGCCCAGAATTTCGTCGTTGGAAGTAAGGCAGATTTCCACCAGCACATTACGCTCCGCCATTTCATGCAGCAACCCGGTCGCATCCTTTTCATACATCACGTCGACGCCATGACCGATGCGTTCGGCGTGCCCGCGCTCAACGGATGATCGAATGTGAAACGTAAGATCCTCCGGCGGTACCAACCCTAATGTCAGTTCTCCAGCATGCAGGCTGATGTGAACCTTGGGGTAAACGGTGTGCAGATAATCGATCATGGACATGTGCTCGCTGAAATCATGAATCGGCACATACCAATCTTCGGCATTCACCAGATTGAAGCCAACGAATTTCGGATCGGACGACGCCAGTTCAAAACCCAGCAGGATTTGCGCAAAAACAACTTGCGGCGGCAGGGCGCGCAACACTTGATAGAGATAGCGAACCGTGACCGCACATCCGGGAGCGGCATCAGCGGTTCCGCACTTGAGAATTTCTTTCGCCCGAGCATCGTCAGCAGCAAGCCGCTTGCTGGTTTCCGAAGCCACATCTTTCATTCCCGCCGCCAGCAACGCGTCGCGCATCTTGGCATAATCCTGGGTCGAGTCCACTTTTTCAGCCAGCCTCCCCGCCCCGCCCGCGTCGGCGGTGTGCATCAGCTCGACATATTGCAGATGATCCAGAGCAGCGCGGCTCATCGCCGCCGCAATTGCCTCCGCTACGTGAGTGTGCGACGCGAGGCCGAATTTGTCGAAGGTGGCAAAGAAATGATCGTGACCCGACTCGTTTCCCGAATTCAGGTTGCGCATCGACCAGGCGTCGATCATCTGGTTATAGAGCACGTGGTCGCCGTAGGCGCAACGCGCGGCCGGTTTGGCGGTATAAATTTCGCACGGATCGCAGGGCGGAGCGATCAGCTGGGAAGATGTGCGATCCACGCACAAGCCGCCGGAGGCGGCGTAATCGATCAAGTCCTCGGCGTAAATTGCGCCGTCGAGGTGATTGTGCAGATCTCCGCCCTTGGGCATGTCTTCGAGGAATGCCAGCAACAGACCGGGCTGCTTGCGGACGGAATCAAGGTAGCGCGCAGTTCGCTGCTCTGCGCTTTGAGCGGCAGCGAGCGCAGTGATGAGCACAATCAGCAGACCGATTCGCAGCGCGAGCCGCGTGGTTCTTAACGGCATTAATCCTCCGGCACAGAGTTGGATGAAAGCTTGAAGGAAGGATTGTAATCGTTGCGGGGCTTTCGGGAAAATCCGCCCGGGCGGCGGCTGAAACCTAGCGCAGCCAAACGATCGCGATAATTACGGCGATCACGAAAATGGTGGCCACTATGGCCTTGTTTTGTGCGAACCACGATTCGGATTCGATAGTCAGAGCCAGCGTGGGAGCGGAACCTTCCCCAAGGGCAGGATCGCTCAGCACAGTGGGAAGCCCTTTCGCGGAGTCACCAGATATCGCTTCTTCTTTAATCGTCGAGGCTTCGATCGTGGATTGGTCGATCGTAGATTCTTTGACCATCGATTCTTTAATCGCCTCTTCTTCGATCTTGACCTTGGGCGCGCCCGTCTGCGCGATTGCACCCTCGGAAGTGTCGGAGGCAGCAGCCACCAGGACCGTAGGATCGGCACTAATACTTTGAACGGTGGCAGCGGGACCTTGACCTTGAGGAGGGAGCTCGGGGGAGGGGCTCTTTACAGGAATTTTGTGTCCGCGCCATTTCTTCTCTTCGCACTCCACACATAACTCGCGGCCTTGCGATACTGGAAATCCGCAGGCTTGGCATTTCTGCAGGTTCGCCAGCTCTGGCGCCGGAGAGAGTATGAGATCTTCCCTTTCCTGTATTTTGGCGTGGATTTGCAGAGCGGCGGACCATAACAACGGTTTTTTTGAAGTCGAATCCGCTTTGGTTCCTGAGGCTGCGGCGGGGATCTCCGCGGAGAGCTCTTTCGGAGATGCGCTCGAGGAAGCGCCGGCCGCTGTCGATCCCATGGGCGCACTTGCCGCCAAAACTTTCTCAGCCGGTGCAGGCTCGTCCTGCATGGCGGCTTCCAGGATCTGCGGAATACTCTGCGCCGCCGTGGCGTACTTTATAGCAGTTTCCGCCAGCTGACTCAGCCGCACGAGAGTGGCGAGGTCGCGTTCGCCAAAGCCGCGCGGTTTGCCGGAAAATAGCTCGAACACGCCCAGAACTGTATCCGTGCTCATGATGGGAGTTACGACCAGGGAAGCAATACCCAACTGGCTGCATGCTTTCTGGTTCACCCGTGGATCCTGCAGCACATCATCGCAACGCAGGGGCTGGCGGGTACGGACGCATTCGCCGGAAACTCCCTGATCCATGGAAAGCACTGCGCCCAGGCCAGGAGCATTTGAGCCGGTGCTGGCGCGGCACAACATGTCAAGTTTTTCGCCGCGGCGCAGCGCGATGGCCGCCCCGGTGGCTCCGGTAATGTATTGCGCGCGGTCTGCCAGCAACTGCAGCGCGGCATCCAGATCGGCGCGAGCCATCTCGCTCAGGGTTTGACCTGCGTCCTGCTCATTTCGGCGCTCAGTGCCCGGCCAAAGACTGGCTTCCGGGCGCATGGCAAGAACCGCATTGGCTGCGGCGATACTGGAGGAGACACTGGCTTGCTCGGCCAGTGAGGGAGTCTCGTCGAGAATCGAATAGTGATCCATATCGATTGGGGCCGGATAAAGTCAGCTAGCGTTCCAACAAACCGATCATCCAGGTGGACATCAACGACTGGAAACCAACACCCGTGATCGGCGGAATTTTTAAGCTGATGCGAGCCCTTGCTGCAAAATTGGTGCAGTAATTGCAGTCTCGCCGCGTGACCGCGTGGTGTCAAGGAGGGTGGATACTCGAAAGTCACGTCCCGGAAGTACATGTCCCGGTTCGGGTGTGAGGCGTTTTGTGGGTTGGCTAACTTCTGGCTCGCCGCCGGGCAGCGGCGTTCGCCAACCGGTTGGCTTCGGCGTTTTCTTCCCGCCGAACGTGTGAGATGGAAAACTGCAGCGCCCGCGCCAGCTTGCGGCAGGTCCAATGCAGCGAGTAAAGCCGGGAACTGGAGCAGGTATAGGCTCCCTGCATCTGCCGCACCACCACTTCGGAATCGGAATAAACGTGCAGCGCCTTGGCCTTTAGAGACACGGCGCATTGCAGCGCTTCCATCAGGGCCACATATTCCGCGACATTATTATCTTGATGTCCAATCCATTTGGCGATGCGGATGGGACCGCTGGCATCTCCATTAATAATGATGCCGATCCCCGAGGGTCCGGGGCTACCCTGCGAACCACCATCCACATAAGCGACCAATTCTGACATGATTCCGGTTCTACTATCGGCAAGATGCGCCGGATAATTGCTCCCGTCAAGAGATTTGTTCGATTCCCGTTAATTTCCCATTACAGGAGCGCTGTGCAATTTTCTGTGCAAAAGCCGTCCCAATCGAAATTAGTGATTTGTAAGATTCGAGATTACAACAAGTTCGCTTTGGCGTTTTGCACAGCAGAGACATTCTTCATTGCACCGATAGTTTGCGTTGACTTTTGTGAACCCTCTGTTAAGGTTGCTCTCGTCGACGGTCGAAAGGGTGAGCGAAGTAAAATTTGCTAACCCGAACTAGACTGAGTGGTCAGCCGAGCAAGGCAACTTGCCAGGCAAACAAACCGCATAAAACCGACGGCTCTGCGAGGGGCAGTTGGGGTTTGGGACTGCGAAAGCAGTGATCGCATCAAGGGGCTGTGACGGTACATGCATCCACGCGGTTGACTCCCTCGCAGGAGTTGGCAGCTAGAGCATAACCAATGTCACGGCCCTTTCAATTTTTCCCCCTGCCTTGCTTCCCTTCTTAGCTAGACCGATATTCCTGCAAAAATCTCGCGACCAACCTGATATGCTCTTCCCGCGGACGAAGCTGTTTCCGTAAGACTGGAGATCTTCATGCGCCGTGTCGTTTCCGCACTTGCTTTGGCATTCTGCATCAGTTCCCTGCCCGCAATGTCCGCGGACGGTAACACCCCCGCGTCGGCTCATTACATGTTTGCCTGGACCGGCGATGCGGCCCTGAAGGGCAACGACTTTCTTGCGGTCATCGACGCCGATCCTTCCTCGCCGTCGTATGGCCATCTAGTGACCACTCTGGCCACGGACCAACAGACCAAACGGGTGCACCACACGGAATACACCATGCCCGCCAGCGGGATGCTGTTTGCCAATGATCACGATGCCGGACGCACCTTCATTTTCGACGTGCGAGATCCGCTGCATCCTAAGGTCGCGACCTCGTTCACCGACATGGCCGGCTATATGCACCCGCACTCTTATTTGCGCCTGCCCAACGGCCACGTGCTGGCAACATTTCAGCACGCCCACGACAGCATGAATCCGGAAGCCCTCGGCAAGCACGGTGGGTTGGTCGAAATCGATGACACCGGCAAGGTCATACGCTCCGCCAGCAGTGCTGATCCTGCATTCCCGGATGCACTGCTCACGCCTTACAGCCTAGTGGTTCTGCCCGAACTCGACCGGGTGGTTTCTACGAATTCAGCCATGGACGATGAAGATTTGTTCCGCGGGCTCACCTACCAGGTCTGGCGGCTTTCCGATCTCAAGCTGCTAAAGACCATGTATTTCGATCAGGGAGACGAACACTACGGCGGGATCAGCCCGAAAGAGCCGAGGCTTGGACCAGATGGAGCCATCTACGTGCAGACCCTGGCCTGCGGTGTGGAGCGCATCACCGGCATCGGTAACGGTGAGCCTAAATCACAGTTGGTCTACTCATTTCCCGCTTCGTTTTGCGGCGTCCCCACCATTGTTGGCCACTATCTGCTGCAAAGCGTATGGATATGCTCACAATCTGGTTGTGCTGGATATTGCGAATGGAGCGAAGCCGGTCGAGGTTTCGAGACTTAAATTCGACGATAACTTTCTTCCTCACTGGACGGGTTGGGACGCGAAAACCCAGCGCGTTGTGGTCACCGGTGGTGGTAGCGAGCAGCGCCTTTACCTGCTGAAATTTGATACCCAAACCGGCGCGATTTCCATGGATGAAGCCTTCCACGATGCCGATGGAAAGCCCGGCTTCAATTTCGCAGACCGGGATTGGCCGCAGGGATGGAAGGGATTGGGCAAACCCCACGGAGTGGTCTTCTCGCGCTGAACCATGCGGGCTCGCGTTGTAACTTCGATGGTCACGCCTCCACTTCGCCCGCAATCATTTCGTCCACATAACACCAGATCCAAGTCTCTCCTCGCTCCATCGATCGCATCACGGGATGATGCTCGTGACGGAAATGCTTGGTGGCGTGCTTGTTCTTGGACGAATCGCAGCAACCAACGTTTCCGCAAACCATGCACAGGCGGAGATGAACCCACGTATCCCCAAGCTTCACGCACTCTTCGCAAACGTGTTTGTCGGTGGTTGTGATCTTGACTTGATCGAGATGCTTGCATTCCGGTAGCATGAGCCCAGTCCCCTCTTCCAGATTCAGCTTCGTTCCAGTTCTTTGCGGTCCCACTTCGCGAGATCCGCCCCGGCTTCATACGTGCTCTGTAAAAAGCTGAGCAACGAGTCGCGCGGCGAAGAAGCTTGGCGAACATCGTCGTACATCAACAGAAATTCGTGCATGTTCGGATGATAGAAGGCCTCGGCTGGCTGCACCGATTGTTTTGCAAAACCCTCGGGCTCCGGTGCGGCGTAGGCGTAGAACGCCGCGCCCTTAACCTCACCCCCGCCCGGCCAGAATCCTGCGCTGATCACTTCATGAGAATAGGCTTCGCGCGTGACGGGATCAGCTTGCGGCCTCGCAGGAGCGCGGCGTCCGGAGAATCGCGTCACGCAGATATCGAAGCTTCCCCAGAAAAAATGTACGGGACTATCCTTGCCGATGAAGCGGGAACGGAATTCCTTGAAAACCGTGTCGCAGAAAATCAAAATCCGCCACAAGCGGTGCGCGTATTCGGGATCATAAGAAGCGTGCTGCGTGTCGCGCTCGAATGGGACAGGATTTGGAACCTCTACCGGCGTGCTCCAGATTTTCACTTCGATTCCCAGAGATTTCAAGGCCGACATAAACTCGGCGTAGAAATCGGCGACCGATTGCGGCCGGAGTGCCATACTCTTCGAAGCACCCCAACTGGTTTCGATGGTCAGTTTGTGATCGATGTAATCAAACTGCGCTTCGAACAGCCCACCCTCGTACGGTATCGCGGAAGTAGTCAGGCCGCGCGCGTTCACGTAGAGCGCAACTTCCCACCAGTGATTAATCAGCGGGCTCAGAGCCAGCCGCACCTTGCCGACAATCTGCGTCCACATATGGAGCGTCTCGTAAGTACCCTGCCAGGATTCGAGCGATAATTCCGGCAGTGCTGCGTGCTTCGAGTTCTGGATTAGCTCCGACATAAAACTCCTTAATTCTTGAAAGCGGTTCAACCGGCGATACTGGGTCAGGGTACGTGAGACACACCCAAAAAGAAAACAGGTTAGATTAGCCCGAAGGAACTAAGGGGATCGCAGAGCACTCCTCTAGGAAGGCACTGCTGTTCTCCTCCCCCAGCATTACTCAATTGCGGGTATCGACTTCGCACTTGTTCTGCATCAGCATCCCCCTGATGCCTGGCAGCTACAGCTACGCACCCAATCCGGCCCGCCTGCCCCCGCCACTCGTCACCCCGATAAGGAGAATATCTCAATGATTGTTTCAGGCCCTCGAGCCCAAAGACGATTTGCCCTCCCCTTTCTAGGACTACTGTTTCTTGCAGCGTTGAACGCGAGCGATGCCCGCGCCCAAAGCTGGACTGCAACCGCCACCAAAGCTTATCCGATTCAGTACGTCTCTGGTGCGATATTGATCGGCGCCGTCTCCCCATCAAAATCCATGCACATCGTCGTCGGGATGAAAGAGAAAAATCCAGCTCAGGTTCAAACTACGCTCAAGCGGATGCTCACTCCCGGCGACCCCCTTTTCGGGACATCGCTTACCGTGGATGAGTTCGTGAATCGATTCACGCCAAGCGACGCGCAAGTGGGTTCGCTCAAGAGCTATCTCACGAGCAGCGGATTTAAGAACGTAACGGTCACCGCCAACCACCTTCTGGTGGAAGCCGACGGAACCGTCGCGATTGTCGAATCTGCGTTCAACACTTCTTTATCCCAGTACACGCTCAACGGAAAGACGGTCTACGCCAACACCGCCGATGCTCAGGTCCCCGCGTCGCTCTCCGGTATTGTGCTCGCCGTGCTCGGCCTGAATAACATTTTGCAGTTGCACTCGGACCTGACGCAATTGCATACCGGCCCGCAGACGGTTCCCTGCACCCCGCCTGAGTGCCCCACGCCAGATCTGTCGAACGAGTCCTTCACCCCGCAGCAGTACCAGATCAGTTATAACGCGGCTTGCCCTTCGGACAATCCCACCTGCCCCGCGGAAAATTTCCCGACCGGTTCTTCGACCGCAGTTGGCATCATCGCGGAAGGCGACCTGACGCAGGTGGTGAAAGACTTGCGAACCTACGAGACCACCTATAGTCTTCCGCAAATTCCTGTAACCGTGGTCAACGCCGGCATCGCCAGTTCGGACACCAGCGGCGCCGATGAATGGGATCTCGATTCCCAAACCTCAACCGGAATCGCGCAAAAAGTATCCCATCTGTATTTCTACGCTGCGACCTCGATGACCGATTCCGACCTTGGCCTCGCCATTAACAAAGCGGTGGCGAGCAACAAAGTGAAAGCCTTCAACATGTCATTCGGCGAGTGCGAATTTTTTCCCTATCTCGACGGCTCGATGGCTCTGGACGATCAAATGTTCGGTGAGGCGGCGCTGCAAGGCATCACTCCGTTTGCCTCATCGGATGATCAAGGCTCAGCCTGCCCGGCTGTGGGAACCAACGGCGTACCTTTATCCGGACCGCCAGACACGGCCTATCCCGCATCCTCGCCGTACGTAATCGCGGTCGGCGGAACTTACCTGTTTACCAACACAGATTATTCCTATGACTTCGAAACCGCGGCTGACTTCAGCGGCGGTGGCCCCAGCTATTTCGAGACCTCGCCATTCTGGCAGGCTTACACGGGCTCCGGAACCGTACCCATCGTTCCCAGTTCTGAAGCCGGTCTGAGGGGAGTGCCTGACGTTTCGATGTGCGGTGGAGGCGCGGAGGTCGCAATCTGCGCAGCCAACGTCGTTGTCGACGGCGCCTCAGAACTGGTCGGTGGAACCAGTCTGTCGTCTCCGCTCTCCATGGGGTCGTGGGCGCGAATCGAAACCGCGCATAAAAACAAACTGGGTTTCGCCGGTCCGCTCCTCTATCAACTGGCCAACGGCGCTCCCACTCTGACCAGCCCCGACTTCAACGACGTCATCGTCGGCGGCAACGGCTTGTACACGGCCCTTCCCGGATATGACTACGTCACCGGCCTTGGCTCGTGGGACATTGTTACGATCAACAAAGTGATTCCCACCAGCTATCCAAAGTAGGTTTGCGTTTGGTTAGAGTTCCGGAGGTGCGCCCCGTTCAAGCTTTACCCGTTCAACTTCGCTCAGGGCAGGCCTTGGACGGGGCGTTTAATTTTCAATCCGGCACGAAAGCGCATCCGCGCTGGCAGAAAGTTCCAGCCCATTTGCCGCCTGTCTACTGCGCCAGGCCCACCCGCGCCAAAAGGTTCTGGAATCGTGGATCACCGCGCAGCGGATCGTACACTGGATCAACCTTGAGTGCTGTTAGACCATTCGAATGTTGCCCGTAGGCTTTTTCCAGCCACACCAGTGTCTGCTCCTTGTCGCCCATTCCAGCGTATGCCTCCACCATCACGATCGGGTCCATGGGCTGTCGCTGGTTTACCTGTAGCAGCTTTCTAATCTGTTGCTCCGCCACATCGTGTCGCCCGGCCCGGCCATACACATACGCCCGGTTCGCCAGATACCAACGCCCGTCGTACTGCCCATTGTCCTCGATCACCGCCTCCGCCTCGGCAAACATTCCTTTTTGCACGTACGGTTCAAAAATCAGCGCTGCACGCGAGAAGTCAGGATCCATTTCGCGAACCACTTTGAACTGCGCGATGGCCCGGTCGTATTGCCGCGAATAATAAAGTGTGGCCCCGTAGTCGGAGGCGATAATCAGCGACAGCGGATCGAGTTGCCGGGCACGTTCGCTTTCGCGAAAGGCCTCATCGAAACGCCCTCGCCATGCCAGATGCTCGGCGTACCAATGATGGCCGGTGGCATAGTTCGGGTTCAGTTCAATTGCCCGTTTGAATTCCTTCTCCGCGGTCTGCCAGTCATAGTCATGGTTCTGGACAATCAAGGCCAACGCCGCGTGAGCCTCCGGCAGCCGGTCGTTAAGCTGTATGGCGCGCATAGCTGCGGCGCGCGCCTGGGCGGCAAATTCGGCCGGCGGAGCCCCACTGTAGGCTCCCCACAAAGCGTAGCCGACCGCCAAACCAGCATAGGACCGCGCATCGGTGGGATCTTTCTGAACGGCCTGTTGAAAATACCCGATGGCCTGCTGGAATCCTTCCCCAGTTCGCTTGTTCCAGAAATACAGCCCCTTCAGATATAAGTTGTAGGCCTCGAAAGCCTGCGGCGAGAGAGCGGGTTGAGCGGTAGGCGCGATTGCCTTATGCTCTCCCAAAGCCCTCTGGACCTCCTCGGAGATTTCCCTCGCGATCTCGTTCTGCACCACCAATACGTCAGTAGCTTTACCGTCATACTGGCGAGCCATGAGGTGGGTCTGGTCGCGCATTTGAATGAGCTGGGCGGCAATTCGTATGTTCTCGCCGTCGCGCCTCACGCTTCCTTCCAGCACGTATTCCACACCGAGCTCGCGCGCGATTTGCGACAGTTTTTCCGGGCTGTGCTTGTAGTGCATCACGGAGGTGCGGGCAATCACGCCCATCCGCTCGGGGTCGAGTCCGCCCAATTGCGTGATCATTTCCTCCGTCATGCCGTCACTAAAGTACTCCTGACTGGCGTCTCCAGTCAGGTTGTCGAAGGGCAGAACCGCCAGCATCGTCCGTCCTGCAGCAGCCGAGGACGCGCCGCGAGACCCGCCTGACCGAGGATACAAAGCCACCATCGCTATCGCGACACTTGCCACCGCCAACAGCAATACGCCAAGCATCCGCTTGTGCACTTGCAAAAAACCGTTTTCGGCTTCTTCGCTCGCATGAGGATTCACCGCCGCTATCGCCGGCTGCTCCTCTGCGGGATCGCCCGGCGCAATCACCGGACCGATGAAACGGTATCCTTTGCCCGTAATCGTTTGAATAAAACGCGGCTGCTCCGCGTTGTCCTTCAGCGCGTGCCGGATTTTTCGGATCGCTCCATTGATCGCGTTGTCAGTGTCGAGATAGACATCCTTGCCCCAAATCTTCTCCACGATTTGTTCGCGGCTTACCACGTCGCCCCGGCGCTGCACTAGAAAGATAAGAGCTTCCATGGGGATGCGTTCAATCTTGAGCATCCGACCCGAGCGCCACAGTTGGCCGGCGCTCAAATCGAGTTCAAAATCGCCCCCAAATCGCAACCACTCTTTAACTTTGGCAGGTTCCATTGGGAGAGCAGGCCCCAAGTGTTTGGCGACATTTTACCCCGGTTCGTGGATTTCGCAGCATCATTTTTGTTTTCAGTAACTTGCAAGCACATGAAAAGCAAGATGCGCGACAGGCACCCACTATTGTTCAGAGAACCTTAGCTCAGGCATGATTCCGCCGCCTAAGTCCTGTGCCGCGAGCCAGCGATTGAAAATTGGACTCGCAATCGGGATTGCGCCGAAGCTACAGAATTCTTAAGCAACGAACTTAAAAATCTAACGGGGAATAGAACTGCATTGAGTCCAGCATTCCGATGATTCTTGCGAAAAGAATCAGTACATCCTGGTCAATGTCACTTGGGCTCTGCAAGCGCGGCTCAGTGGCAGCCAGCCAAATGAGAATGATGGCCTTGCTCTAATGGCCAACGGCTCATTCACCGCAAGCTCTGATAGTAAAGAGAACACCACACATCGAAGTGGGAGGAAAGTATGCGACATCACCATTCTGCTACATCTGTGACCAGGACACGGACTTTTCTGTGCGTTTTGGTCGTTGCGCTGTCCGTGGTCGCCACGTGCCCAGCATTTGCCCAGGTTTCGTCCTCAAATCTTGCGTCAACAAGTTTCAAGCCGTATACACCCACGCCTGTTAAGAGCGGCGATGCCGTGATGAGTGCGCACTACAACCCCAGTCAGATGCTGCGCCTGACCCTGGGCTTGCAGCCGCCTCACGTGGCGGAGGAGCAGGCATTCCTGCAACGGCTGCAGACCAAGGGTAAGGGCGGGTTTCATCAGTTCCTTAGCGCCGAGGAATGGACAAAACGCTTCGATCCATCGGTGGAAGACGAGCAGGCCGTGGTGGACTGGGCTACCGCTCAAGGGCTCACCATTACGCACCGTTTCCCCAACCGCCTGATTGTCGACGTAGAGGGCACGGCGGGCACGATCGAAAAAGCATTCAACGTCACCATGAACAGCTATCAACTGGGGACCAAAACATTTTTCTCCAACGATCGTGACCCGGAAATTCCTGCGAGCCTGATCGGCATCGTCCACTCCGTCGGAGGTCTCCAGAACCTGCAAGTGATGCAGCCAGCTAATAAGAGCATGAAGGAGCCGGCGTTTCCTGACTATGCACCAGGACCGGCGGTCAGCCGCGGAGAAACCGAGGGCAAGAACGGCAATCGCTCAAAGCTGGCTGAAGCGTTGAAGAAGTCCGCCTCGCAGTCGTCACAGGCAACCGGCGGTCCAAACTATACGACCGGCGCACCTTACGATCCGGTGGATATGTACAGCACGGCGGGCTACAGCGTACAGGCACTCTCTAATCGGGGACACTGTTGCAATCCGACGGGAAACTCGGGCGTGACTCCTCCCCAGACCTCGATTGCCATTGCCACCTCCGGCAGTCAGCAGACGAGTGACATGGTCGGATTCCAGAGTAACTTTCCCTACCTGGCCTACCATTTTCAGGAGTACTACATTGACGGAACCCCGACGTGCTGCGACGGCGAGGGCACGATGGACATGGAATGGTCGACTGCCATGGCCAACAGCTTTGGTTCGTACGTCAACACCGCGATGGTTTACATGTATGACGGCGTCAACAGCGGATTCGGAACGTTTAACGACATCTACAACACCATGCTGAACGACGGCCACGCGCGCAACTTCAGCACCAGTTGGGGCTGGGTGGACGCTACGTTAGATGGAGGCGACATGGACACCGCCGACGCCATTTTCAGCTCGATGATCGGGCAGGGATGGAGTTTGACCGCGGCTTCCGGCGACGGAGGGGCGAGCTACAGTTGCCAGGATTTCGATTCGGTTAGTTTCCCGGCCTCAGATCCGAACGTAGTGGCAGCCGGAGGCGCCACGCTGTATATGTCTGGAGGTCCACCTCCAACCTTCGACTCTATTTACGCCTGGAGCGGTGGCCCGGATAACTGTTCCACCAATGACGGCGGCAGCACCGGTGGTTACAGCGACTACTGGACAGAGCCGGGCTATCAGAGCGGTCTTCCCTCTCGCGGCGTGCCTGATATCGCTCTTAATGCTGATTGGTATAACACGCCGCAGTACCTCTACTTTGAAGGCGGTCTGGGAGGAAACGGAGGCACCAGCATTGTCGCACCGGAGACGGTCGGTTTCTTCGCCCAGGAAAATGCCTATCTTCTCGCTCTGGGCAACATCTGCGGCAGCGGCGGCACCGATGCGTGCTCGCCCATGGGTGCAGTGAATCCCATCCTGTACGAGGTGGGCTACCACGCCTACGACACGCATAATCCCTACTACGACATTACCTCGGGCTGCAACGACAACAACATAACCGCAGAATACGGCTTGAACTATTACTGCGCAGGAAGTGGATGGGATGCGGTTACCGGTTGGGGAGCCTATAACTTCCTTCAACTGGCTTGGGCCATCAACTGGAATATCGTGCCGGGCGACACATTTCCCGTCGTGAGTTTCAGTGGGCCGGCGACGGGAGTTTGGTACAACTCCGACCAGGAAGTGAGCTGGACCATTAGCGCGCCCTCCGAAAATTCTTACCCCTCGGACGGATTGGCCGGATTCTCGCAGGAGTGGGACGCTGACCCGGGCGATCCGACCAGCGAGCCGTCTCCGGCGTATAGCGGCTTCCCCAGCACTCCCTACAATTCCTTCTACGACGGTCCGCAATATACCGGTGGGAGTGGATGCCTGGATATAACCGCAGCTGTCTGCGCCTATGGTGGCGGCGGTGGCCAGGGGTTGCATACCGTTAACGTCCGCGCGTGGGGGAACGAAGGGGAAAATGGCGGCGACTATACCTATGGGCCGATCGGCTATGACACTATTCCTCCCGTAACCACGGCGGCGCTGAGCGGCACTAAAGTCAGCGGCACAACCTACAAGAGCGCAGTGAAGATCACGCTCTCGGCGAGCGATCCTGGGGCCCCCAGCACGGGAAGCGGGGTTGCCCACACCTACTACAACCTAAACAGCAGGGGCTGGCTGACTTATAGCAGTCCGCTTACGGTTGGGTATACGGGCAACTACACCGTTTATTACTACAGCACGGATAACGCCGGAAATACCGGATCGGTTGTGTCCTCCAGCTTCACGATCGATCCGCTTCTGAGCTTCTCTTCCGCCAGTTTGGCTTTCGGCAACGAAGTGATAGGAACGACCAGCGCCGGGCAGGTGGTAACCGTCACCAACATCAGCTCGTCGGCAGTGACTGTCTCGGCGAAAGTCTCGAGTGGGGACTTTGCGATTTCGGCCTCCACCTGCGGCTCGTCATTGGCGGCCGGCGCGAAGTGTACGATTACCGTAACCTTCGGCCCGACCATCGCGATCGCGCTAACCGGAGATGTGACGGTTAGCTATAACGGCCTCGGATCTCCTGGCCGGATTAGCCTATCGGGGTCTGGACTGGCTCCGCTGGCGGCTGCACCTAGCAGCTTAACGTTTGGCTCGGTTGCAGTAGGCTCGACTTCCGCGGCCAAAACCGTAACGCTCACGAACGATAACCCAACCACGGCTTTGAGCATCAGCTTCTCCGCCAGCGGCGATTACACCGTCGTCGGCAGCGGAGGAACTCCGTGCGGGGCCACACTTGCCGGGGCAAAGAGCTGCACTCTCAGCGTGACCTTCAAACCAAGTCAAAAAGGCGCGATCGACGGTGCGGTCTCGGTTAAGGACGGGGCTCCGTTAGGTCCACTCCTGGTAGGGCTGAGCGGCACCGGCACCAGTTCGGTCGCCTCGCCGCTGACCTTTACCCCAGCATCGCTCAGTTTCACCAATGTGGTGGTGGGACAAACCGCCTCGACAACCGTAACCGTGAAGAACACGAGCGCTTCGTCGGTCAAGATTTCCAGCACGTCGGGTAGCGGCGAATATGCCTCTTCCGGCTGCGTGACAACTTTGGCCTCCGGAGCTTCTTGTACCTTGACGGTTACCTTCACCCCGTCGCGGAGAGGAACGTGGGAAGGGTCCATTGCAATCAAGGACAACACTTCGGTCAGTCCCGAGGTTTTGAACGCCAGTGGCATGGCCATCCTGCCGTTGAATTTGACGCCAACCAGCCTGAGCTTTGGCGGCTACACGGTGGGCACGACCAGCAGTTCCCAGATCGTGACTGTGCGCAATAAGCTCACGACCTCAATGAGCCTCGCCCTTGCGGCCAGCGGTGATTTCTCTGCCACTGCCGGAGGCGGCACTCCTTGCGGCACTTCATTAGCCGGAGGAGCGAGTTGTACGTTTGTGGTAACGTTCTCGCCCACCACGACGGGAACCATCACTGGCGCAGCAACCGTAACCTATGCGGGTCGATACAGTCCGCAGGAGGTCACACTGTCGGGCACCGGGCAGTAGCTGGCCCACTGCATCGCGAAGGGGGGCACCGTCGCTGCAGTGAAAAGGTGATTGGCCGACCGGGATGGGCGTTTTAGGCGCCCTTCCCGGTCGGCCAGATTTTTGGTGCAATCGCTCACGTGTTTGCCCCAGGGCGGGTGGTTTAGCCGAACTATTCGTCCGACCTGGCGCCAGCCGCATGCCCCACCGGTGACTGTAAAAGCGCTAGGATCGGCTTCTTCCGGGCTATGCCGCGGGCGAGCCCAGCAGGAACACCCACCCCCCAACGCTCGGAGCCAGATTGATAACTGGTGGGAGCAACTCCTTTCGCTCTGGCTGTCATCCATAACTAGCGCCGTGCGGAGGGAAAAGCTTGAGCAGCCCGGAATCGGAACAGGTCTTAACGCTGTTAAGAGAGTTAGCCACACTGAAAGAACTCGATAATGTCTCCCCTGACGGGTCGAATCAGCAGAGGCGTGCGGAGATAGCCGAGCAAATCAAGACCATCGCCGAACAGAAGAAAAACGGCGCCGAACCGGAAAAACAGACCAGTCCGGCTCATTGAGTCAGCATTGTCGTAGACGAGTGCCTTAAATATCTTTGGATAGGCTGGTGCACGGGCGGCCCACCTTTAGCGGTTTCAGTGTGCACCACTTCACAGGGGGCTGCCCCTCCTTGCGTTTTGTGCAAGGGCGGGCACGATGCTGCCGATACGATGGGTTTCGCCAGACCCGGCGGCATAGGCCTTCGCATCCGTCGGAGTTCACCGCTCCCGCCCCTTCGCAAAAAACGCTAAGGAACGGGGCACCCGCTTCGTTGGTGGTGTCAAAGGAGATCAGGAGCCTGGGCCACCCGCCCCAATCAGCCCGGCCTGCGAGCCGTTGGATGGGACTTGCGTATACCGGGAGTAGAACAATAGGCGGTCCTGCAGACACTGGAGGGGACTATGCACTTTGCTCTTATCCTCGCGGCACTTTTATTCCACGCTGAGCCAGCATCTGTCTCAACGGCGAACGAGACAGCCGCCACCTCTGTTCTCTTGGAGCACTTTGAGACTGTCTTCCATACTGTTCCGTCTCTGCTAGAGGACGCGTCTCCTGATGAAGCCATAGGTTTTGCGCGAGAGCCATTTGGCTATTTCGTCTCTGGACTGGACCACAGGAGTCACCAGCTTCGATCCAAGCTTCTGAGGAATAGCGAATCCATTTTGTTAGGTACGAAGGATTATCTCCCACCCGATGGCCTTGGGAGGGTCGTGTCAACGCGTTGCTATATAGCCGTCCTCACGGATGGAAGCCGAATCTCCGTTTCCCATTATCTTGGTAAACCTAATCAGCAGACTCCGAGTGGGCTTCCTGTTTGGAATTGGACGGTTGATCTGGGTGAATTCGGTGATCGAACGACGCACCTAAGCTCTCTATATGCGGCCCAGATTGGAAATACCTATTTTGTGGTATCTAACAATTTGGATGAGCTTCAGAGTGCTTCTCAGGAAATGGGCTCATCCTCTGAGCATGCGGCGCTCCCTCAGATTCGTGAATGGGATAGCGTTAAGCAACATGAGTTCTGGGGCTATAGAAAACTCAGAAGTTCCGAGTCTCGCCCTCCCGCCACTATTTTCAATGGCCTAAAGGGGATACAGCCCGAAGCAGAGGCGCTGATTCTCTATGTGGATTTTGAGCATAAGAGCGGACTTCTTCGGGTTCTCAGTTCAAACCCTGACGACCAATCAGCACACAACCTCAGCACTATCTGGAAAATGCCTCCTCCGAAGTCAATCGGAAGGGGAAAATGGGATATCTCGTTCACTCTGACCGGGAGCGGCACGTTCCCAGAGAGTTCTTTCCAAGTCCTATGGTTGTTTGGTTTAGGAGTAGCAGCATAGAGTGGAACCGGA
This sequence comes from uncultured Acidobacteriaceae bacterium, assembly GCA_963833875.1. GTDB lineage: Bacteria > Acidobacteriota > Terriglobia > Terriglobales > Acidobacteriaceae > Sulfotelmatobacter. The sequence continues at coordinate 1,258,537 of CAWHZM010000004.1, read as the reverse complement.
GAGTCAGAGGGTGCGCCGCCTGAGTCTAGATTCAGAGGTTACGCCATTGAAGTTTCGCTTGGGGGGTAACTTGAGTCACGGTCAACACGGGGCGAGTCGGACGGAAACCCAAAATCAAGCGGTGATTCACCCTCCTAGATGAATGCCCGGTTGACCGTTGATTCCACATAATGCACGTCGCCCGACTGCTTCCGGGCCAAGATCGACGCTTCCGTGAAAAAGACCATGCTTTCAAGATTTTGAACTATAAAATCTTTATTTTGAAGATTTTACCGGCAATTTGGCGCGGTGAAAACGCACATGCTATTGATTCCAAATATTTTGCAAAAAATGATGGGGGGGGGAGGGTGCCCGGGTACAGACCGGGCGCATCCCTGACAAAACAGACGGGGGCAGATTCCTGACACGGTGATCGATTCCACAAGGTGTGCAATAGAACGGCATGCCCTGGAAAAGCGAGCCGTGTAATGGAAAAGAAGGTACGGTTTGTCTTTGAGTAGGAACGGAATGAGCGAAGCATGACAGAGCTATGCCAGGCCCACGGGCTCTCGCAGGAGACCGGGGCCGTGTGCGGTTGGGGCCGTAGCGGGAGCGGTGCCGGGGATCAAGTGTGGAGAGTGGTCACGGCCCGGCAACTCGGCACTCGCGACTAGCTCACAGCCTTATCCGTGATCTCCAACCCGCGATCGATAATGGCAAATGCCTCGCGCAACTGCTGCTCGTTGATGCACAGCGGCGGATTAGTAAAGAAAGTGTTCCAGCGTACCAGTGTGTAGAGTCCCTGCTCGCGGAAGAATTTGCCAAGCGTGGCCATCTCTTCGGACGTGCCGTTGAAAGGAGCCATTGGCTGCTTGGTCTGGCGATTGCGAATGAGTTCGAAGATGCCGAACAATCCGATCGACCGGTAATCCCCAACCGACGGGTGTTTCGCCTGCATCTCGTTTCCAAGCTGGTTCATAATCGCGCCCATTTTCTTCGCGTTCTCGATCAGCCCATCTTCTTCATACACGCGAATGGTCGCCAGCGCCGCCGCGCATCCCATGGGATGACTGTTATAAGTCAGTCCTCCATAAAACACTTTGTCCTGAAAATGCTGCGCGATGTGATGCCGCATTCCAACCGCTCCCAACGCGATGTAGCTGGAGGTCAATCCTTTCGCCATGCAGATGAGATCGGGAACAACTTTCCAGTGATCGATGGCGAACCATTCTCCGGTGCGTCCGAAGCCAGCCATGACTTCGTCGGCAATCATCAGGATTCCGTATTTGTCGCAGAGCTTGCGCACGCCTTCGAGATATCCATCGGGAGGAATCAGAATGCCGTTGGTGCCGACCACGGTTTCCATGATGAAGGCCGCGATCGTCTGCGAGCCTTCGAGCTGAATGGTTTCTTCGATCATGGCGAGAGAGGACTCGGCCGATTCCCATCCGCGCTCGATGCCATGATATGGATCGAGCACATGCACCACGCCCGGGATGCCCGGCTCGGCGGCCCATCTGCGGGGATCACCGGTGAGCGTGATGCTGCCTGCGGTCGCGCCGTGATAGGAACGATAGCGCGCCATGATTTTGTGACGTCCGGTAAAGAAGCGCGCGAGCTTAATGGCGTTCTCGGTAGCTTCCGCGCCGCCGTTGGTGAAGAAGAAAGTGTCGATATCGCCAGGTGTGAGCTCGGCGAGCTTGGCGCCGAGGCGGGCGCGCACTTCCGTGGCCATGAACGGATTCGCGTAGGCGAGCGTTGCGGCCTGCTCTGCAATGGCTTTCACGACGCGCTGGTCGCCGTGGCCGATGTTGACCGACATCAGTTGGCTGTTGAAATCGATATAGCGCTTGCCTTCAGGAGTGTAGAAATAAATTCCCTTGGCGCTGGCGACAGGAATGGGATCGACCTTGGATTGCGCGGACCATTCATAGAGCGTGTGCTTCTTACAGAGATCGACGATTTCTTTGCCAGTAAGTTTGTCGGTTGCGGGATTTGCGATGGTGGTCATTTTCGCTCCTGGACTTTCTAAAATCTTAAACACAGAGGACACGGAGGATCACAGGGTAGATCTTAGAACTTTCTGCTGTGTTCTTTGGCCCAGCGTTCGACGACTACTTTCTTGTCGGTGTAGAACTCGATGGCGTCGCGGCCCTGGCCGTGAAGATCGCCGAAGAAACTATTTTTCCATCCACTGAATGGGAAGTAGGCCATGGGCGCAGCGACTCCGATGTTGATGCCGATGTTGCCGGCGGGGGCCTCGTAGCGGAAGCGGCGAGCGGCCGATCCGCTTGATGTGAAGAGTGACGCCTGGTTGCCGTAGGCGCTGCGTTCGAGGAAGGTGAGCGCGTCGTCCATATCATTGGCATGGACGAGGCTGAGGACGGGACCAAAGATTTCCGTGTCGGCCAGATCGCTGGTGGCGGGCACGTTATCGAGGATCGTTGGATTAACGAAATTTCCCGATTCGTGTTTTGGCATTTTCGAGTTGCGGCCGTCGAGAAGAACTTTTGCGCCCTGCTTTTCGCCCACAGCGATCAGCGATTCGACGCGTTCTTTACTTTGCGGCGTGATCACCGGTCCCATCTGGACATCTTTGTCGAGGCCGTTGCCCACTTTTAATTTTGAAGCGGCTTCAGTGATGGAGTCACGGAAAGTTTTTTGGGCTTCGCCGATGGTTACTGCGACGGAGACGGCGAGGCAACGCTGGCCGGCGCATCCGAAAGCGCTGTCGCTGATGATTTGCGTGGCCATTGGCATGTCCGCGTCGGGTAGAACGATGACGTGATTTTTTGCGCCGCCCTGGCACTGGGCGCGTTTACCGTTAGCTGCGGCGCGAGAATAAACGTATTTTGCTACGGGCGTCGATCCGACGAAGCTGATGGCGCGGACTTTGGGATGCTCGATTAACGCATCAACCGCAGCTTTGCCTCCATTGATGAGTGTCACTACGCCTTTCGGTAGTCCGGTTTTTTCTAGTAACTCGTAGACGTAACGCATGGTGAGCGGGACGCGCTCGGAGGGTTTCAGGATGAAAGTATTTCCGGTCGCGATGGCATAGGGCAGGTACCAGAAAGGAATCATGCCGGGAAAATTAAATGGCGTGATGGCGGCAACGGCGCCGAGAGGCTGACGGATCATCATTTCGTCGATGCCGCGGGCGACGTCTTCGAGGTTGTAGCCTTGCATCATCATGGGGATGCCGCAGGCGACTTCGACATTTTCGATGCCGCGGCGCATCTCGGCCTTCGCTTCGGCCAAGGTCTTGCCGTTTTCCTGGGTGATGATGCGGGCGATGTCCTCGATGTGCTCTTCGAGCAGCATCTTTAATTTGAAGAGCGGCTGGATGCGGTCTTCGGGCGGGGTGCGGCGCCATTCGGGAAATGCGGCGGCGGCGGCTTCGACGGCTTGGTTGACTTCTTGCGCGTCGGCGAGGGGAACTTGGGCGAGAACCTCGCCAGTCGCGGGATTGATTACGTCGCGCAGGTCGGTGGATTCGGAATCGGTCCAGCGTCCGTTGATGAAGTTCGTGAGTCGGAGGGTGGGCGGGGCGATGGTGGTCATAGGGGCCTCTTATCTTTTTACCGACGAGGGCGTTTACTGCGCTGTACACGGGTTGCATAGGTCCTTCGCGCGACAGTGCCCGCGCTCAGGATGACAGATCATTTCCACATCAACAGATCATTTTCCCATCAAAGAACACTGCTTGCCTAGGCAGAGCCGCGCTCCTTCGTCGCACGGCCGGACAGCCGAGGGCGGCTGTCCCCACATGGGTGTTAGTCAGGTAATTCATACCAGTTCGGCAATTGCGCCTTTCTTGCCGGCGACCGCGAACAGCGCGGACTCCAGAACGTCGAGGCCTTCGTCCATTTGTTCATTGGTGGCGACTAAGGGGACGAGGACGCGAATTACGTTCGAGTACGAACCGGCGGTGATCGTGATCAGGCCATGTTCGTAGCAATATTGCGTGATTTGTTTTGTTTCAGCCGCTGCGGGCGCTTTTGTTTCTTGGGACTGAACCAATTCAATCGCTTGCATGCCGCCGAGGCCGCGGACGTCACCGATGATAGGCCAGCGAGTTTTCCATTCGCCGGCGCGGCGCTGGAAGCGATTGCCTAATTCGTTCGCGCGCGCCAGCAAATTTTCTTTTTCGAATAAATCCAATACCGCGAGCGCGGCGGCACAGGAGAGCGGATTACCGGCGAAGGTTCCGCCGAGGCCGCCGGGGCCGGGAGCATCCATGATTTCGGCGCGGCCCGTGACGGCGGCTAAGGGCAAGCCTCCGCCGAGGGATTTTGCAGTCACTAAAATATCCGGCTCGATGCCGTAGTGTTCGCTGGCGAAAAGCGTGCCGGTGCGGCCGAAGCCGGATTGGACTTCGTCGGCGATGAAGAGGATGCCGTATTTGTGGCAGAGATCGATTAAAACCTTGAAGTAGTCGGGCGGAGGGGCGACGAAGCCGCCTTCGCCGAGGACGGGTTCGGCGATGACGGCGGCGACGTCTTCATTGGCGACGACGCGCTTAAAGGTGTCTTCGAGATGGCGCGCGCAGAAGAGGTCGCACGAAGGATATTGCAGATTGTAGGAACAGCGGTAGCAGTAGGCGTAGGGGACGCGGTAGACCTCGCCCGGAAAAGGCGCGAATCCCGCTTTGTAAGGATGAGTCTTGCTGGTGAGGGCCAGAGTCATCATGGTGCGGCCGTGAAAAGCGTCTTCAAACGCGATGATCCCGGGGCGCTTGGTATAGGCGCGGGCGATCTTGACGGCGTTCTCGACCGCTTCGGCGCCCGAGTTGAGAAAGATGGTTTTCTTTGCGAACTTGCCGGGCGTGACCGCGTTCATACGTTCGGCGAGTTGAATGTAGTTTTCGTAAGGCGTGACTTGGACGCAAGTATGGAGGAACTTATCGAGTTGCTCGCGAACGGCGCTGACGACGGGCTCCTGGCGATGGCCAACGTTGAGGCAGCCGATGCCGCCGGCGAAATCGATATAGCGGTTGCCATCGACATCTTCGAGCCACGCGTCTTCGGCTTTGGCGACGTAGATCGGGGTGGCGTGCGACAGGCCGCGGGGCACGGCTTGCGCGCGGCGGGCGCAGAGCGCGAGAGAGTTGGGGCCGGGGATTGCGGTGTTGATGCGAATCGTACTCATGTTAGTTTCTCGTGAAAACTCCTGGATACTGCGCCGGTGCTACCGACTGGGCGGAGATCCTTCGGCTGCGAAGCACAATCCTCGCTCAGGATGACAACGGGAAAAGGGATCGTGGCGCAAAAGAGTCATCAGTACCAGCCGATGGGTTGTTCATTCAGGTTGATGTAGACCTGTTTGGTTTCGAGATATTCTTCGATGCCCCAGGGGCCGAGTTCGCGGCCGAAGCCAGATTGTTTGTAGCCGCCCCAGGGGGCTTCGACGTAAGTTGGCTGCATGTGATTCACCCACACGATGCCAGCGCGCAAGGCTCTTACGGAACGCATGGCTTTAAAGATGTCCCGAGTCCAAACCGCAGCGGCCAAGCCGTAAGGGGAATCGTTGGCGATTTTCAGCGCGTCCTTTTCGTCGTCGAACGGGATGACGGCGGCGACGGGGCCGAAGATTTCTTCGCGAGCGATGCGGGCGGAGTTCGAGACGTCGGAAAAAATGGTGGGCTGGACGTAGTAACCTTTGCCGATCTTCGCTAGTCCGATCTCCGGGCGCCCGCCACCGGAGACGAGTTTAGCTTCTTTCTTGCCGATCTCGATGTAGGAGTTGACGCGGTCGTATTGTTCTTTGCTGACCAGCGGTCCCATTTTTGTTTCGCGATCGAGAGGTGGCCCGAGTTTTATTTTCTTGGCTTTCTCTGTCATCGCTTCAACGAACTTTTTGTAGATGGATTTCTGCACCAGGATGCGGCTGCCGGCGGAGCAGACTTCGCCTTGATTGATGAAGACACCGAAGAGGGCGCCGTCGATGGCGGCTTCGAAATCGGCGTCGGCGAAAAAAATGTTGGGGCTCTTTCCACCGAGTTCAAGGGTGACGCGCTTGACGGTGTCGGCGGCCTGTTTGACGATGATTTTGCCGACTGAGGCGCTGCCGGTGAATGCAATTTTATTCACGTCAGGATGCTGAACGAGCGGAGCGCCGCAGGTCTCGCCGAAGCCGGTGACGATGTTGACGACCCCTGGTGGCAGGCCGCAATCGGCGAAATAATTCGCCATTTCGAGCGCTGTGAGCGGAGTTTGTTCGGCGGGTTTGAGGACGCAGGTGCATCCAGCAGCGATGGCGGGGGCGAGTTTCCATGCGGCCATAAGCAGCGGATAATTCCACGGAATGATTTGCCCGGCGACGCCGACGGGCTCTTTGAGCGATAGAGACATTGCATTGTCGGGGACCGGATTGACGTAGCCGACGACTTTAGTGGCGAGACCGCCGTAGTATTCGAAGCAGGTGGCCGCATCGTTGATGTCGAATTCGGCTTCGACGATGGGCTTGCCGGTGTTGCGGCATTCGAGTTCGGCGAGCGCGGGCAGGTTAGCGCGTATTTTTTCCGAGAGTCGGAAGAGTACGCGGCCACGCTCTTGTGCGGTTGAAGTGGCCCACGCGCCTTCTTCAAATGCTGCTTTGGCAGCAGCAACGGCTCGATTTACGTCGTCGGCTCCGGCATCTGGAACTTGAGCGATGACTTCTTCGGTGGAGGGGTCGTAGACCGGGAAAGTCTTCGACGATTTGCTCGCGGTCCACTCGCCGTTGATGTACATCTGATAGGTTTTTACTTCTGTCTTCACTCCACCCGGCATTGGTTCACCTCCTGGTCGCCTCAGCGGCTAAAGCCGCTTTTCATTCATTGTGCTGACGGCACGACTGAAGTCGTGCCCTTCCCGATTTTCGTTGCAATCTTGTGGCGGCCGTAGACAAAGAAAAAGAAAGCGGCGAGGCCGACGAAAAAGAGCGTACCGCCGAACATCCAGAGCTCATAAAGCCACAACGATGTGATCTGCTGAGCCGGGAAAAACACGAGCGTGATACCAAGAACCGTTGTGAGCAATCCGCTGGTACCTGCGAGCAGAAGCGTTACGCGGTTGTACTGGCCTTGCGGCTTAACTTCTTTCACAGCAAATCGTATCAGCGCCCCGAACATATATAGGAAAGGGACAAGTTGCAGAACGACCGCGAGCGATAGGAGTTTTTGAAAAGTCTCTTGAACGCCGGCACCGAGGAAATTCATGACTACCAGCAACGCAGAGACAATTGCCTGGACGATCAGCGCGGCATAAGGGGTTGCGTAGCGAGGGTGAATCTTGCCGAGCCAGGACGGCATATAGGAATCGAGGCCGGCGACGAATGGAATGCGGGCGGCGCCACCCATCCAGGCCGAGCCGATGCCTGCGATGGAAAGGCTCAGCATCAGTGCGAACGGAACGACGATCCATCCAATGCCGACGCGCGCCGCCATGTGAGTAACGGCCTGAACGATTCCCTGAAGAACGTTTACGTCCTTACCCACGGCGATGAGCAGAGTGAGGGTTGCGCCAACATAGAGAGCGCCGGAAAGAATTCCGCCCAGCGCCACCGCGCCGGGAAGAGTGCGGCGCGGGTCTTGGATTTCATCGCCCATGACGGAGGCAAGTTCCAGGCCAACGAGCCCGAAGCAGATCACGCCGAAGGAGTTCATCACGAAACGGGGATTGGCGGGAACTTTGAAGTCCGAAAGAGTGATGCTGGTACCGAATCGCCACCAAACGATTGCGCCTAAGCCAATTAGAACTGCAGCGGCGATGAAGGTTCCTATCGCGCCAAGGTTGTTAATCCACTTTCCGACGCCAAGGCCGACGATATTAAGAAGGGTAAGCAAAGCAAGCAGCATTAAAGAAGTTGTGGAGGCGAAGAATTTGTTATCGGCAAGGCTGAGATGCGACGGGCCGAGCACATAGACAGAGACGCCGACGAAATAAAGCATGACAGTCGGCACGTAGAGCATGTTGTTGGTCCAGTAACACCAGCCGGAGAGAAAACCGTGGAAGTCGCCGAAGACTTCTTTAGCCCACAGATAGACGCCACCTTCGCCGGGATAACGGTGCGCGAGCTCGATCACGGCGATGCCTTGCGGCCAGAAAAATAATAGGAGGGAGATAATCCAAAGCCAGATGGTGACCCCGCCGTTGGCGGCGATGGAAGGGACGACGTTGAGATTGAAGACAGCAACGACGAAAAGCAGGACGAGGTCGCGGCGCCCCAGGGCGCGGATCAGGTGAGGCGGAGCGGCGGGTTGGGCAGCGGTGGACAAAGTTCAGTGGTCAGTGAATAGTGGCCAGTGGGCAGCAGGCAGCGATCTTCTCACCATCGCTGACCAGCCTCCACTGACCACTTATTTTTCTAGTGCGCGGCCAGAACTGGCTGGCCTGCGTGTTCTTGCTGTGCCTTCGCGAGTGAAGCGGCGATGTCATCGAACGCAGATAGATGCTTATCGATGTCCGCTTCGGTGTGCTGAACAGAAATGGTCCACTGCTCATCCCACCAGTAGGGCTGGGCCATCACGCCACGGTTGACCATGGCAAACCAGTAGTGACGCCAGAGATCGATATCGATCGTGGTCCAGTCGCGGTAATTGCGAATTTCCTTCGCGTAAAACATGAGCGCCCCATTGGCACCGGCTTGCGCGATATAGGCTTGCAGGCCCACTTTCGCGATGGTCTTGCGGTAACCCTCGGCGAGTTTCTTGCCTAGCTTATCGACGTGCGCGTAGTTGTCGCGAGTGAGGACTTCCCGGAACGTGGCCAGGCCGGCAGCCATCGATACTGGGTTGGTGTTGTAAGTGCCGCCGTGGAAAACTTTATGTTGCGAGATCAAATCCATGACGGACTTGTGAGCGCCAAACGCGGCCAGGGGCAGGCCTCCGCCGATCGACTTGGCGAGGCAGATCATGTCAGGCTTCACATTGAAGTATTCGCTGGCCCCACCCCATCCCAGTTTCGCGCCGGTTTTTACTTCGTCGAAGATCAGCAGTGCGCCGTATTTGGTTGCGAGTTCGCGCAAGCCTTTGAGGAAGCCGGGCTGCGGGATGCAGAGTCCGACGTTCATCAGAATAGGTTCGAGAATGATGGCGGCAATCTCGCCGGGATTTTCCTTGAAGCGGCGCTCGACCGTCGCGAGATCATTGAATGTGGCAATCTTCACGTTTTCGATTGCGTTTTTTGGAACGCCGAGTCCGCCGGGAACGGCAGTGGGATTGTCGATGTCGCCGAACTCGGGAGCGTGCGGCTTCACACTCACTAAGGCGGAATCGTGCAGGCCGTGGTAGGCGCCTTCGAACTTGATGATTTTGTCGCGGCCAGTGGCGGCGCGGGCCAAGCGAATTGCATGCATGGTGGCTTCTGTGCCGCTATTGCCAAATCGAACCATATCGATGGGAAAGCGCTTGCAGATTTCCTCGGCGAGTTCCCATTCCATGTCATGCGGCATGCCGAACATGGTTCCGGTTGAGAGTCGTTTTTCGACAGCTTTCATGACGGCGGGATGGCAGTGTCCGGCCATGAGTGCGCCGAAGGTCAGGTTGTGATCGATGTATTCGTTGCCATCGAGGTCACGGAATTTGCTGCCGCTGGCCTCCTTCACGAAAATGGGCCAGGGATCGTAATGGCGATAATTGCTCGCCACGCCGAGAGGGATGCGTTTGAGATTTTTTTTGTACGCTTCGGCGGACTTGGGCGTGCGGCGCTCGAAAGTTTCGAGCTCCTTCTCTAGATCGTGGTACATCGAACTGCTCCGGGATAGCTCAGGCCGCGCCATTTCTGTGAAGCGGGCCATTAGAATGCCGGGCGGCGAACCGCGCGGGGTGCAACTTAGTTTAAACCTTTACGTTAGAAAAAGTATTTCAAAGCAAACTGCAACAGGCGCGGATCGCCCGCCGTCGTGATACGGCCGAACGAGGTCGGACCGTCGGAAAAACCGCCATCCGGATTCGAGAAATTCGTGCGATTGAACAGGTTGAAAATCTCGGCGCGGAACTGAAAGTATTTTGTCTCAGTTAAAGAGATCTTCTTATGAACCGAGAAGTCCCAATCTGCCAATCCTGGACCGCAGCAGATGGTGCGTTGGGTTCCGTTGTTAAACTGGCCCAGCGGCGGATCTTGAAAATCATTGGGATTGAACCAGTACCCAGGCGTAGTCAGCCCGAGCGACGAATAGACTTTCCTGGGGTTCAGCTTTTGGAATGGAGCGACCAAACTGGGCGCCTCAGTGCCCAGGAAGAACAGGCTGTTGATCAGTTCGGTATCGTCCTCGGTATTCAGGCGGATGGGAAAACCGCTTTGGAATTGAGTGATGCCGGAGATCGACCAATCGTCCAAGACCTTTCCCTTAAAGCCAGAATACGTGCGAATCGGCAAGTCCCAGTCGTAGCTGATGACGAAGCGCTGCGCTGAGTTAAACAGCGAAAGCGCGCGGCTGGCGCGAGGGTTGAACGGATTCAAAGTCTCTTCAAAGGTAGAACCGTCATCGATGGATTTGCTAAATGTGTAAGCCGCCTGGAATTGCAACCCGCGAGAGAAGCGTTTTTGCAGCATCATCTCGAGAGCGTTGTAGTTCGAGTTGGCGATAGTGTCTTCGGCGAAGATATCAGTAAAGACGGGGACCCCGTCCACCGGACAGCCGGTTCCTGTAAACGGGTTGCAGTTCGGCGATGAGTACGGGCGCAGACCCACGAGGTTCAGTCCCGAAAGCGAAGTTCCGGCTGGAACTACAGTCGGACCGTTCGGGCCGTAGGGAAGATGGAATCCACCCGCCGGAGCGACCGAACCCGCGGGAAAAATAAACTGCTCATCCTCACTGGTGGGCGCGCATGTTCCGGCGCCCAGCACGGTGTTTATATCCAGGCAGGTCTGCGGAATCGAGGGATTGATGTCGTGCGAAGCCAACAAGCGATGCCCCTGGGATCCGACGTATCCGACCTGGAACATCATGCTGTTGCTCAACTCACGCTGAATGGTGAGGTTGTATTGGCTGGTATATTGCGACCGCAGATGAGGCTGAAACTCTCCGTAGAGGAGAATGGGGCGAAAGAACGATAAATCGGTCGGCTGGCCTTTGGTTGGCGTAATGATGCCATTGAAAGGGTTCGGAGAAGAGAAGCCGCCTTGATTGACAAAGGGTGTGTTGAAAAAAGTGTCGGAGAGCGACGAACTGCCGCCAAACGGCGGCTCTGCTCCAAATTGCGCAAGAACCAGTTCTTCAATCGGATTATAGAAAAGACCCCAGCCGGTGCGGATACTAGTCTTGCCATTGCTGCCGAAAAGTGCCGCCAAAGGGCCGCTGGTGAAGTTGGGGCTGTATGCCAAACCAACGCGCGGAGCGAAAGATTTGTAATAAGTGGAAGTCATTCCCTTCGGTACACCAGGGTCGCCGGGAACGACTAAGCCTGTAGGAGCGGAGCCAGTATTCGCGCAGGTGGGGTTCGCAACCCCCAAGCTCTGCCAATAGGCAGTGCTCTCGGTAATTCCGCAGGGATACACGGTGGAGTTTTGTCCGGGACGGAAGGTCTCCACATGGCCGGAGATATCGACCGGCGGCGGAGTGTATTCCCATCGCAGTCCATAATTTAATGTCAGATTCTGCTTTACCTTCCAACTGTCCTGGACGAACGGATAGGCCGTGGTGGTTCGAACATCCTCGCGCTGGCCCGAACCCTGCGTGTAACCATCGGCCAATCCCAATAGAAATTCGGCGTATTGATCGCCGTCACCGGGAACGATGCCGTTGGGGCCGCTATTATCGAAGGTATACTCGCCATTGAGGTCGAAATAATAGAACTGATCAAAGCGGTAGCGGCGAACGTCGACGCCGAACTTGAAGGTGTGGCTGCCCTTGATCCATGAGAGATTATCAGTCCATTGAAAACTGTTCCCGACCTGCGGCAGGAAACCTTCGAAGTTGTTTCCGAACGCTGCGCCGCCCGATATGTTGACGAAAGGAACACCGGTAAGATTTCCCGGCAAACCGGTTGTGATGCCCAAGCTGGCGCCGTTGGCCAAATTTGTATTGCCATTGATGGCCGAAGAATCGGAGACGCCGGTGAAGCAGTAAGGAGTGGCCGCGCCGGTGCAAGAGGCCGAAACCGCGTTGTTCGATTGATTCTTTAAATAACCCAACTCGCCTTCACGCATGTAGGTAAAGTGGGCTTCATTCACCAAGGTGTTGCTAATGGTCCAGGTATGGGCGAGGTTCCACTGCTGATCGCGGAAGTTGTTGAGGCTGCCAAATCCAGGAACGGTTGCGCCGGCTTCTTCGAACTCGTTATAGGGATCGAGTTCACGGTTGTCGTCGAAGTAGTAGTAAGCGGTGAGGTTTTGATGGTCGTTAATTCGGTGATCCCAGCGGGCGGTAAACTGGTCGGAGTTGATGGTGCCAACGGGAACAACCTGGTATTGGTTCGAGCCTTCATTGGCCGCAGGAACATAGAGCCGAAGCAGATTGGTGGCAACTGGATCCTGGCAGGCAGTGGGGATCACGCCAGTCGGGAAAACACTTGACCAGTCAACGAGTCCGGTTGAGGGATCAACTTTCTTACTGGCGACTGTGTAACCTAGAGCCGCATCGCAACCCTTACGCCCATCGAGTACCTGCGCAACAAACGGATTAGAAATTCCCCCGCCGCCAGCAAAACCCCCCACGCCTGAAAAGTCGCCGCCGTACTCCGCGGCGGTTGGCACGGTCAGCAGTTGCCCCGGAACACCGTCGCGCGTGCGGTGGCCTTCATACGAGAGAAAAAAGAAACTGCGATCCTTCTTTATCGGGCCGCCGAATGTCCCGCCGAACTGATTCTGATTGAGCTGCGGCTTGGTCGTGTCCGGATAGCCCCTTGAATCGAGATCAGTGTTGCGCAGGTATTCGTAAACGTCTCCGTGGAAACCATTGGTTCCAGACTTGGTGATCAGGTTCACTACCGAACCGGAGTTGCGGCCATATTCGGCGTCGAAGGTGTTGGTTATAATGCGAAACTCTTCCACACTATCGGGGCTGGGCTGGATGGTGGGAGTATTCACGAACTGGTCGTTGGCGTCACCACCGTTGACGTTGAAGTTGTTGGCGCGGGTGCGGCCACCGTTCACTGAGACAGAACCAGCATCGCTGCTGCCGGCAAACAAAGTCCCGCTCGATCCGAGTTGGGCCTGCACTCCGGGCTGAAGTTGCAAGAACTGATAAGTATCGCGCGTGTTGAGCGGAAGCTCGTTCACCGAGCGGTCATTGATTACGGCGCCGAGCTGAGTGCTAGTGGTGTCAACCTGGGGAGCTTCCGACGTGACTTCCACCGTCTCCTGTGATTCGCCGATTTGCAGGGTTGAGTTCAGGGTTACGACCTGGTTCACGTCAACGATCACGCTCTTCTGAACGTTCTTCTTGAACCCTTTCAGCTCATACTGGAGCGTGTAGGTGCCGGGAACAACTTCGACGAAGGAATAATCACCGCTGTCGTTGGTGAGCCCGTCGCGACTGATGCCGGTCGCTTCATTTACCAACGTGACCTTTACTCCGGAGAGAACAGCGCCAGAAGGATCCGCCAGGCGGCCTACGATGCGGCCGTTCGCACTTTGCGCTTGCAGCGGTTTAGGGGCCAACAGAAAACTTGTTACGGCAAAGGCGAATGCGGACAGGCCGATCAGGCTCAGCCAAATTCGAGTCCAGCGGGCTCGCAGTGACGGCATGGAACCTCCAATATTTCTTGTGAAAAAAATTTTGCGGAGTGAAGGCTACAGCTTGTGTACAGTCACAACCTTGCTATAATCCCGCAAGGTTAGAGAAGAGTAGAGCAAACTGTCAAGGATAAAAACGCTCTGCGCTCGATAGAAATCTTGAATGGGCTGTATCCGCGATGAACTCGACCGGGGTTGAGCCTTATTTGAAGATCGGGGACGTGGCACGGCGGGTGGGAGTTTCGCCGTCGGTGATACGGTCGTGGGAGCATCTTGGGCTGACTCGCCCGCAACGCTCCCAGGGCAAATACCGGCTGTATACTTCCGACGATGTAAAAGTGCTCAAGCGCGCTCGTTTTCTACGGAAGGTGCGCGGACTGAATGCGCCCGCGATTGTGGAATTGTTGCGGCGGGAAGGCCGGGCCCGGCCGGCTGAGGGCAACGGAAGTGCGATCGGCAACCACTTGCGGAAGTTGCGGGGGAAACGAAAGCTATCGCTTGCTGAAGTGGCGCATAGCGTGGGAATCTCTGTAGGATTTCTCAGCGCGCTGGAGCGGTCGCAAATGAGCGGGTCGGTGGGAACGCTTCGCAAGCTGGCACGGTTCTATAAAACGAATATTCTGGATTTTTTTGACGCCAATGGGGCGAGCAGCCGGCAGGTGCAACCCGCGCAGCGTAAGGTTCTGGAGGCTGGGCCGGGGGTGCGAATGGAATTGCTGGCATGGGGAAACACGGTGATGGAGCCTCATCTGTTTCGGGTTGCGCCGCAGGCCGGCAGCGGTGAATCGTACACCCACGCAGGAGAAGAATTTCTTTACATCCTGCGCGGGCAATTGGCGATCACGCTGGAGAAAGAACAATTCCGCTTGAAGGCGGGAGACAGTTTTTATTTCGAAAGCGCCCGGCCGCATCACTGGAAAAATCCCGGTCGAACTGAGACCTGGGTCCTGTGGGTGAATACTCCGCCTACATTCTGAAAATAGTTGCGCGAACCGCGGGAGGAGCAGTGGATATACGACGTTGGGGGATACCGGCAATCTTGTTGGTGGTGATGGCTTGCACGGGTTCTTGCTCGAAGAGAACTCCGACGCTGAACCTTCTGGTGTGGGAGGGATATGCCGATCCGTCTTTCGTCAAGACATTCGAGGAACAGCATCATTGCAAAATATCGGCGTCCTACATGGGTTCGAGCGATGAACTGGTGGCCAAGCTGCGGGGCGGCAGCGCGGGCAACTATGACATAATTGCACCCTCCAGCGATGTGGCGACCTCCATCGCGGCGGCGAACCTGGCGGCTGCGCTGGACCTGGCGAAGCTGCCAAGCTATTCGCAACTTTCTCCGCAACTCACTTCCCTGCCTCTGGTGCGAGTCAATGGACAGGTTTACGGCGTCCCGTTCATGTGGGGATCGGATCCGCTGCTTTACGACACGACGGTCTTCGCGCAACCGCCAGATAGCTGGAATGTGCTTTGGGATCCGAAATACCGCAGCAAGATTGCGGTGTGGGATGATTTGTCGACCCTGTATATGGCGGCGCAGGTGCTAGGGTATGACAAACCCGATCCGTCACAGCTTTATAACTTGAGCGATGAACAGCTGGATGCCGTTAAAAAGAAATTGCTCGATCTGAAGCCAAATATTCGCAAGATATGGTCGACTGGCGGCGAGCTGACAAATCTTTTTCAGAATCACGAGATAGTTGCCTCCATGGGGTGGCCCCTGATGACCAATCAACTGCGGAAAATCAATTTCCCGGTGGGCGAGACCATTCCCAGAGAGAACACGACGGGATGGATTGACCATCTGATGATTACGGCCGGCAGCGAGAACAAGGAGCTGGCGACCGAGTTTTTGGAGTACATGATTGAGGCGCAGACCCAGAAAAAAGTAACGGACATCACGGGCTACACGCCCGCCAATCCGCAGGCAGCGCAGTTCATGACGCCAGCGGAAGTGAAAAGCCTTCATCTGGATGACGTGGATAACTACCAGAAGCGGCTTTACTTCTGGCGAAATGTTCCGCGGCGCGCCAAGTACAACGAAATTTGGAATGAAGTAAAGGCGACGCAGTAAGGCAGGCGTGGGTGCAGATTGCACTGGACGATTGGGCGGTTGGGTTTTGAGTGTGTGGTGGGAGTGTGTGGTGAGTCGGTGAGGAGCTTTTAACGTTGGCTGCCACTTCTGAAATCACGTCGAAATCCGCCGCGAATCTCTCTGGCGCCGGTTCTCTGCTGAGCATCCGTAACGTCGCGAAGAGTTTTGGCAAGAATGTGGTTCTGCGCGATATTTCGCTCGGCGTTGCGCAGGGAGAATTTCTCACGATTCTTGGCGAGAGCGGTTCCGGGAAAACCACGCTGCTGCGCATCATCGCCGGTTTTGAGCAAGCCACTTCGGGCGAAGTATGGATGGGAGACGAGCGACTCGACCGGCGACCACCTTACCGGCGTCGTGTGAACACTGTCTTCCAGAACTATGCGCTATTTCCTCACCTCACGGTTGAGCAGAACATAGCTTACGGATTGCGCGCAGCAAAAACGCCCGAGACGGAAATTACAGTACGCGTCTCGGAAGCGTTGAGCAAGGTAAAGATGTCGGCTCACGCGAAATCGAAACCATCGAAAATCAGCGGAGGGCAGCAGCAGCGGGTCGCGCTGGCGCGGGCGCTGGTGAACCGTCCGCAGTTGCTGCTGCTCGACGAGCCACTCTCCGCCCTGGATGCCAATCTTCGGCGGCAGATGCAGGTGGAATTAAAGTCATTGCAACGCGAGGTCGGCATCTCTTTTATTTTCGTGACTCACGATCAGGAAGAGGCGATGGTGATGTCGGACCGGATCGCATTGCTGCGATCGGGCGAACTGGAGCAGGTAGCGAGTCCTCGTGAGATCTACGGTCGGCCAGCCACGGCGTACGCGGCGGCGTTTATAGGCCACACCAATTTGCTGAAGGGTGCGGTGAGGGCGGGCATGGTGCAATGTGCTGCTTTGGCGTGGCCAGCGCAACTTCCGGATGGCCCAATTGTCTTTTCATTGCGTCCAGAAAATATTCGATTAGCCGGGGCTGCTTCTGCGCCCGACTATATTCGCCTTCGAGGCAGGGTTTGCCAGCAAGCGTTCCACGGGGCAACTGAACTGATTCGGGTGGAGTGCGGGAACGGGCTAGTACTCATGGTCCGAATCGCGGGGAATGCGGATCTCGGCGCAGCGCTGAACGAAGTTGAGCTGGAATTTTCGACAGCAGATGCGGTGCCCGTGCGCGAATCTCCGGATAGAATCTGAATGTTTTCGCGAGCCTACAAAGCCGCAGTCACTCTTCCGCCGCTGGCGTGGGTCGCACTATTTCTGCTAACGCCATATCTGCTGATGTTCTGCTACAGCTTCTGGTCAGTCTCGGCGTCACAAACGATCGTGCACTCCTGGAACCTCGATAATTACCTTCAACTCCTTCGTGTCGGCGTCTACTGGCAGACACTACTGCGCTCGATGGGGATCGCGGTGCGAGTGACTATCTTTTCGTTGTTGCTGGGCTACCCGTTAGCCTATTTCTTATCCTTTCACGCGGGAAAGCATAAAGACTTGCTCTATCAGTTGGTGATTATTCCACTATGGGTAAGTTACCTGGTGCGGGCCTATGCGTGGAAAACAATTCTTGGCTCCGACGGAGTGCTGAACACTCTGCTGCAATATGTGCACCTCACCCGGCATCCGCTGGAGTTTCTACTCTACAGTCCATTTGCCGTGGTACTCACGCTGACCCACATCTATACACCATTTGCTCTGCTGCCAATCTATGCGGCACTCGAGCACATTCCCCGCAATCTGATCGAAGCCTCGCATGATCTCGGCGCACCTCCAGGCCAGACGTTCTGGAGGGTCGTCTTCCCATTGTCGATACCGGGCGTGCTGGCGGGCGCAACTTTTGCTTTCGTTTTAAGTCTCGGCGATTTTCTTGCGCCGTTGCTGCTCGGAGGTCCGAGTGGCATCATGATTTCGAATATCGTTGTCAGCCTGTTCGGCGCCGCCTACAACTGGCCGCTGGGCGCGGCAATTTCGCTGTGCATGTTGCTGTTAGTAGTGTCTCTTCTCTTTCTCTCTGAGCGGCTGGAAAAGAAATGGAGCTTCTCGTGAGCGACAAGAATGTTGTTGCGGGTTCGCGGTGGCTGACCCTCCACGCAATTCTTGTTTTCGCGTTTCTCTATCTTCCGATCGCAATCCTCATTCTTTATTCGTTCAACAGCGAAGGCGTAGGCGGATTTCCGCCGCATCGCCTCACCCTGGATTGGTATCGCACGCTTTTCGCAGACGAGGCGATCTGGGATTCGGTGCTGAACAGCCTGCAAGTAGCCCTAGCCGCGATGTTCATTGCAATCGGGTTCGGAGTGCCGGCCGCGTTGGCGCTCGACCGTGCCCAATTTCCCGGCAAAGCGTTATTTCGCCGGCTTGTGCTCTTGCCTTTAATTCTTCCCGGCATTATTACAGGCCTTTCACTGTCGATGTTGTTCAAGGCGATGGGAACAAACCTCAGCCTGTTTACTATTATTTTGGGACACGGCACGGCGCTGATCTCCGTAGCTACGACCGAAATATTTGCCGGACTACAAAAACTTGATCGGGCACAGGAAGAAGCTTCGCTCGATTTGGGCGCGAATTATTGGCGAACGTTCTGGCGCATCACCGTGCCGAATCTCAGACTGCCGATCATCGGCGCGGCGCTGCTTATCTTCACACTGTCGATGGACGAGATCGCGGTCAGCTTTTTCCTGATTGGCCGCGATAATACCCTTCCTTTGGAAATCTGGGGACGGCTCCGTCGCGGCATTACCCCGGAGATCAATGCCATATCGACGATCATCTTCCTGTTTTCGCTGGTGGCGATCGTGCTCTGGTATCGGCTGCGAACGCGCAGCGAGGGCATTGCGGATGTCGGATCGGAAATCGTGCAAGCTGCGGAGGGGCATGCGATATGAGCGCAAATCGCCGAGACTTTATAAAGTTTGTAGTTGCGGGTGCGGTGACGGCGGGCTGCCCGATCGACTTGTCGCTGGTGTCGGCGCAGACTGGCGATGAAAAAAGTCATTTTGCCGACGTAGACGGCGAAGACAATCGTATATGCCACGAGGTCCGCGACAACGGCAGCCAGTCATTCGCCAGACCTCCGGCTTCGGCGCGGCATGACGTTGTCATCGTTGGCGGCGGCGTGAGCGGGTTAGCGGCGGCTTATCGCCTACGGAACCGCGATTTTCTGCTCCTGGAAAAAGAGCCGCATTGGGGCGGCAACGCCTATGCGATGGAATATGAAGGCAGCACCTACGCAACCGGGGCTGCCTTTTTGGTTAAAGATGAATATGCATATCAATTCTCGAAAGAGATTGGGCTGGAACCGCTTCCGGTGAATAGCCCGGATGCGAGCATCATTCGAGGCGAGTGGGTTCAGGATACGTGGGGCGACGGTCTCGACAAGTTGCCCTATTCTCGTGCCCTTCGGGAGAGCTTCAAGAAATTCAAGAAGGAAATGCTGGCGATCGATGTGGGCAAGCGCGCAGCTGAACTCGACAACACTCCATTCTCAGATTTCACGAAAGACTATCCGCTGGAGCTCAGGCAATGGTGGGATAGTTATGGTCCCTCGAACTGGGGCGCGATGAGTGAGCGAACCGCTGCCGGGCTAGCGATTGAGTCGCTGCAGGAGATGGTGGAGGAAAGCGGAACGGACGATCGTTACACCTGGCCGGGAGGCTTGGGCGCACTCACGAGAAAACTAGCGGAGATTATTGAGGCAACGCACAAAGACCGCATGCAGGCTGGTGCGACCATTGTGGCAGTCGTTCCCGGCAAAGAAGAAGTGCAAGTGACCTACCTGCTCGGCGGTGAATCGAAAACTGTTTCAGCGAAAGCTGTAATCATGGCCACGCCCAAGTTCATTACGCGGCGCATCGTGGAAGGCTTGCCCGACAAGCAAAGCGAAGCCATGCAGCAGATTCACTACATTCCGTATCCGGTGGTGAATCTTATCTTCGACAAACCGATTTTCAATCATGGTTACGATACGTGGTGCCCCGGCAACAGTTTTACCGACTTCATTGTTGCGGATTGGGTGGTTCAGAAGCAGCCGGGATATCGACAGAAGTTCAATATTCTTAGTTGCTATACGCCGATGAAACAACAAGACCGGTCACGACTGCTCACGGAGGATGGAGCGCGCGGCATTGCAGCAAACGTTCTGAGCGACTTTCAGAAATTGATGCCGAAGCTGAATGTCGATCCCGTCGAAGTGCATATCTATCGGCGCGGCCATCCTTTGTATATGTCGGAGCCGGGGCTTTACACCCAGGTTCAGCCGCTGGCGCGGCATGCCATGGATCGAGTGTTCTTCGCCAACACAGATTCCGAGGGCCCGGAATCAACCACCAACACGGGGGTTCTTGCCGCTCAACGCGCGGTGAAGGAAGTGGAAGCGCGGCTGGCGGGAACGCCACGGCGAACCTACCCGCGAGAATCAGCCCAGCCTAGTTTGAATTCTTTTCCGGAAGCAGGCCGCGATCCTTCAGCATAGGCGCGACACTGGGTTCGCTGCCCAGCCACGCGGCATACATTTTGCCCAAGTCTTCGGTATTACCGCGCGAGAGGATCATCTGGCGAAAACGGTCGCCATTGGCACGCGTCAGGCCACCGTGATCCTCGAACCACTGATAGGCGGCATCGTCCAACATCTCGCTCCAGAGATAGGCGTAATAGCCCGCGGCATATCCGCCTCCCCAGATGTGCGCAAAATAGCTGGAACGATAGCGCGAGGGCACCTCGTTCAACCAAAGTTCCTTGGCTTTCAGGGCCTGCACTTCAAATTCATCAGGCTTTTCCAGCGGCGCGCTTGCAGGCAGAGCGTGCCATTGCATATCCAGTTCGGCAGCGATCAATACCTCGCTTAGCGCGTAACCTTGATTGAATTTTTCCGATCTCTTTAGCTTCGCCACTAGTTCCGCCGGCATTGCAGCGCCTGTCTGATAGTGCTTCGCATAGTGATCGAATACCGCTGGATACGTGGCCCAATGCTCATTGAATTGCGAAGGAAACTCTACGAAATCGCGCGCAACTTGCGTGCCGGAGAGCGCCGGATAAACAGTGTCGGCGAACATTCCATGCAGGGCGTGGCCGAACTCATGAAACATCGTGGTCACGTCGGAGAAGGTGAGCAATGCAGGCTGGCCGGGAGCAGGTTTGCTGAAATTGGCGACGTTGTAGACGACCGGAATCGTGCTCAGCAATTTCGATTGATTCACGAAAATGTCCATCCAAGCGCCGCCGTTCTTGTTATCGCGCTTGAAGTAGTCGCAGTACCACAGCGCCAGTTGTTTGCCGTTGGAGTCGAACACATCAAAGACGCGAACGTCCTCCTGATACACGGGTAGATCGTGCCGCTCTTTGAAGGTGATTCCGTAAAGTTGATTCGCGGCGTAAAACACGCCGTTTTGCAAAACATTATTCAGTTCGAAGTATGGCTTAATCTGCTCTTCGTTCAGGTCGTACTTTGCCTTACGCACCTGCTCGGAATAGAACTCCCAGTCCCAGGGCTGCAAGGCAAAGCCGCCCTTTTGCGCATCGATCACGGCCTGGATGTCTTTTCCCTCAGCCGCGGCGTTGCCGGTCGAACCGGGAATGAGCGCGTCCATAAATTTAACGGCCGCCTCCGGCGTCTTCGCCATCTGGTCTTCCAGCCTCCAGGCGGCGTAATTTGGAAAACCGAGCAGTTTGCCTTTCTGGGCTCGAATCTGCGCCAGGCGCGCCACAATCTCGCGGGTATCGTTTGAGTCCCCGCGTTCGGTGCGATTCCAGGAATTTTCAAAAATCGTTTGCCGGGTTGAGCGCTGGCTCAGCGATGCGAGATCCGGCTGCTGCGTAGTGTTCTGCAAGGGGAGCACGTAGCCTTCCACTTTGCGATCCTTGGCAGCTTCTGACGCCCCCTGCAGTCGCGTCTCACTGAGTCCCGCCAAGTTGTTCTTATCAGTCGTGCTGTAAGCCCCGGCCTTGGTCGCGGCCTGCAGCTTGGTGATGAAAGCGGTTGAAAGGGTTGATTCCTCTTCGTTCAATTTCTTGAGTTCAGCTTTGTCCACATCGGAAAGGTTCGCGCCAGAGTGAATGAATAACTTGTGGTAGTACTCGATGAGCCGGAGCGATTCGGGATCGAGTTTCAGCGATTCGCGTTCTTTGTAGACTGCTTCCACGCGAGAGAAGAGTTTGGCGTCCAGAAAGATTGCGTCCTGGTGCGCTGCCAGTTTGGGGGCTTCCTCTTGCTGCACTTTATCCAGTACGGGATTAAGGTTTGCGTTGGTGACGCCGTTAAAAACGTTCATTACGCGATTGAACAATTGCCCCGATTTTTCGAGAGCCACAAAAGTGTTCTCAAAAGTAGGCACGGCGGAATTGTCGGCGATGGCGCGCACTTCCTCGCGTTGCTGCGCCATCCCGGCTTCAATCGCTGGCTGGTAGTCGCTATCCTTTATCTTGTCGAATGGCGGCGCCTGAAACGGTAAAGGGCTCGCAGCATAGAACGGATTATTCGGACCAAACTGGCCATTCGTTTTTTGTGCGGCCAAGGCACTCGACCCAGGCAGTGAAGCGCCGGCAAGAAGTATTACCATTTTGAAAAATACCCTCGTTCCCTTGCTTGCAATTATCATTGTAGTTGCCATCCCGGCTTTTGATTGTAGCGGAGATCGTATTTGCATTGCATTTTTGGCGGGAGCGGAGCGGGATATCTAGCTCTATTAGTCGCCTAATATGTGATTCCGTGCCGTCCGTGGCCGCGTACACCTACGGAGGGCGACGTAATCTACTGAGAAAGCTCCGTCCATAGTAAAGTTATATAGAGGACATTCAGCAGCCAGGCCGCTGCGGCCGTTCTATCCGAATCCCTTCGATAAAAGGAAATCTTCTACTTTGAGTTTAAGTATTCGCAACATCGCCATCATCGCCCACGTCGACCACGGCAAGACTACCCTGGTCGATGCCATGCTGCAGCAAAGCGGCACCTTCCGCTCCAACGAACAGCACGTTGAACGCGTAATGGATTCGAACGAACTGGAACGCGAACGCGGCATCACGATTCTGGCCAAGAACACTGCCATCCTTTATCACGACGTGAAGATCAACATTGTGGACACCCCTGGCCACAGTGACTTTGGTGGTGAGGTGGAACGCGCTTTGAAAATGGTGGACGGCGTAATGCTGCTGGTGGATGCCAGCGAAGGTCCGCTGCCGCAGACGCGCTACGTGTTGAGCAAAGCTTTGGAAGCGAAGTTGCCGCCGATTGTGGTGATCAACAAGATCGACCGTCCAGATGCCCGCGCGCAAGAAGTGCTGAACGAAATCTACGATCTGTTCATCGATCTGGACGCCAAAGAGGATCAGCTCGACTTTCCGGTGCTCTATACCAATGCGAAAGAGGGCACGGCATCGACGGACATGAAAGGTGGCGGCGAGGATTTGCGGCCGCTGTTTGACGCGATTCTGAAGACGATTCCGCTGCCCCAAGGCGACCCCAAGGGACCGCTGCAGATTTTGGTTGCCAATCTGGATTACAGCGATTTTCTCGGACGGCTGGCGATTGCGCGGGTATTCAACGGGACCATGTACACCGGTGAGGATGTAGTCATCGCCAAGCGCGATGGATTGATGCACAAGACGAAGATCACGAAACTGTTTTCGTTTTCTGGATTGAAACGGACCGATATTACCGAGACGGTTTTAGGGGACATCATCGCTGTGGCCGGCGTGGAAGGCATCACCATCGGCGAAACGATTTGCGATCCCATCGATCCGCAGCCCTTGCCGCCCATTGTGATCGACGAGCCGACCATCGCAATGACCTTTACGGTGAATACTTCCCCCTTCGCCGGGCGCGAAGGCACATATGTGACCTCGCGCAATCTGCGGGAGCGGTTGCAGAAAGAGCTTCTCACCAATGTTTCTTTGCGCGTGGAAGAGATGGGAACAACCGACTCGTTCAAAGTTCTGGGTCGCGGCGAGCTCCAGCTTTCCATCACCATCGAGATGATGCGCCGTGAAGGTTACGAGTTGATGGTCGGGAAGCCGGAGATCGTCACCAAGCGCGATAAAGAAACGGGCAAGCTGATGGAACCAGTGGAACACCTCACCATCGATGTGCCCGAGGAATTTGTAGGCGTGGTGATGGAGCAGTTAGGTTCGCGCAAGAGCGAAGTGCTGAACATGCACAATCACGGATACGGCCGGGTGCGGATTGAATTTCGCGTTCCCAGCCGGGGATTAATTGGTTTGCGCAGCCAATTGCTCACCGATACCCGCGGCACCATCGTGATGAATTCCCTCTTCGACGGATACACCGAGTGGCAAGGGGAAATCCCACACCGGTTGACGGGCGCTTTGATCGCGGACCGCGCGGGCACATCCACGGCCTACGCATTGTGGGGCTTGCAGGAACGCGGAGAACTTTTCGTCGGCGCGGGGGTGGAGCTTTATGAAGGCATGGTTATTGGCGAGAACGCCAAGGATGACGATCTCGAAGTGAATGCGGTACGCGAGAAGAAGCTCACAAATATGCGCGCTTCCACCGCCGATGAGGCGATCCGCCTGGTTCCCTTCCGACAGTTAAATCTTGAGCAGGCGATTGAATTCATCGCGGAAGACGAATATGTAGAGATCACGCCGAAATCGCTGCGCCTGCGAAAAAAGATTCTGAACTCGAATGGCCGCAAGCGCCGTGCCAAGGTTGCTTTGGAAGAAGCGTGAAATCTTCCCGTAAATCCGCGTCTGAGAAAGATGCGGCACCGCTGAAAATGTTTCTTGTCCCCTGCAGTTGCGGGATGACCTTTGCTGCGCCGGAGAATTATGACCGGAGCGGCACGGCGTGGAGCCGCTATCTGATCTGTCCGAAATGTGCGAAGCGGCACGATCCCAAAAACCGGCTGTTGCAGGTGGGCTATCAGCGCGAGGGTTTTTGGCAGGTCGACAAGTGTTAACCGATGCCCGCCACTAGGCCCTTTCCCCTAATTCATCTGCTTTATTTGACAAACCTGCTATACTTCTGCCGCATTTGACTGCCGCCAGCTCCGGCCTCGATTTCCAGGAAGGTGTTTCCTAACCTGCCAGTCCTGCCGAATGGAGCTTGCACTTCGACATTCAATGCAGAGGCCGACGCGTGAAGAATATTTTTGTGGGGAACCTGAGCTTTAACACATCGGAAGACGAACTGCGACAGATGTTTGAGCCGTTTGGGCAAGTGGATCGGGTCAGCATTATGACGGATCGCGACACCGGGCGCTCGCGCGGGTTCGGATTTGTGGAGATGGCCAGCAACGAAGATGGCGAGAAGGCCATCACTGCCTTGAACGGTTCGCAGGTCGGGGGCCGCACTCTTAACGTAAATGAGGCGCGCCCAAAGACCGAGCATGCCGGCGGTGGCGGACGCGACCGCGGAGGCCGCGGGGGTGACCGTGGCGGACGCGGCGGAGATCGCGGTGGTCGCGGCGGCGGCGGCGGCGGACGCTGGTAACCTCGAGCTCGAAGAAAGACGAATGAGCGCCCGCGGCCGTAACTAAAATCTCCGATTTGCCGCAGCGCACCGTGTCTCCGCGCCGCTTGGCTGAGGCTCCCCGCTAATAACGCGCGAACAGGCCCCGGCTTCGTTCACATTGATGGTTCGCACTCCCGCATGTAGACTTAACCTTGTGCGCCCGTAGCTCAGATGGATAGAGCGATTGCCTCCGGAGCAATAGGTCGGGAGTTCGAATCTCTCCGGGCGCACCATTCTTGTCCCAGATCCCTCGCCAGAAGCCGACACAGCATGACCAATTCTTTGCGGCTTCTTTTCGCGGCTCTCACGGCGTGACAGACTCCTTGCTGATCGCAATTTCAAGATCGTCGAATCTGCGCCATTTGTAGAAAGCGATGGAGACCAGCCAGCTCAATAAAAAAAGACCCACAATAAAATATCCCAGGGTTCCGAAGTTGTCGTTGAGCCGGCCGACTGCCCTCCAAAACCATCCTTCAAGACGAAAGTGTTCGCCCATCAATCCCAGACCCTCGATCCCTCCGACGACCAGCGCGACGACCACCGAAACGCAGGTGATGGTGATGTTGTAGTAGAGCTTGCGAACGGGCTTTACAAAGGCCCAACCGTATGCGCCCAACATCAGGATGTTGTCGGTGGTATCGATCAGCGACATCCCAGCCGCAAAAAGCACGGGGAAAACCAGAATCGACCAAAACGGCAGGCCCTTTGAGGCTTCAGCCGCGGAAATGGCAAGCAGTCCGATCTCAGTTGCCGTATCGAATCCGAGGCCAAAAAGAAATCCCAGCGGATACATATGCCAACTTCTGCTAATCATGCGGAACATTGGCCGGAAGAGCCTCGCCAGAATTCCTCGACCGCTTAGAAGCATATTGAAATCTTCATCCACATAGGGCTCGCCGCGGCGGACGCGGACGAAGGCGCGGTAGATAGACTGCAGAACGATGAGATTTACGATAGCGATCGCGAACAGGAAGAAAGCGGAAACCAGAGTACCGATTACCCCCGCAACGTTTCGGAAGGCATCCATACGATGCTGGAGAGTGAGGGCTGCCCCCGCAATGCCCGCGGCGCCAAGCACGACCACCGTGGAATGGCCGAGCGAGAACATGAAACCCACCGCCACCGGGCGTTTTCCATCCTGCATCAACTTGCGGGTTACGTTGTCAATCGCGGCGATGTGGTCCGCATCGACTGCATGGCGCAGGCCAAAGCTATAGGCGAGAAGAGCAGTTCCCAGAAGGACCGGATAATGGTGGAAGGCAACGACCGCCCACAACCATGCAACGATATTGAACGCCAACAAAATACCGTACATGGCAACGATTCTGCCGCGGAGGTGATCGGCGGCGTCGTTGAACAAAGTGGCGAGCGCCGGCCGCTGCGCGGGTTGTAGGTTTGCAGAACCAAGGTTTGCAGAACCAAGGTTCGCAGAACCATTCATGAACGAATCGGATTCTGGCTGCATGTTATCGGTGGAGATGCTTTCGACTGGGGACTGGAGTCAAAACCTCTCAGAGATCCATTCTAAAACGTGAATTTTGCCGCAAGTTGAACCAGGCGCGGCGAAGCGGCGCTGACCACTTCACCAAAATGGGGATCGTTGACTTCCCCGTCCACCGCAGCCGGACCATAAAACTGGCCATGATTGAGAGCGTTGAATGCCTCCAAACGGAACTCGAATGATTTCGATTCGGTTACTCGCAACAGTTTCTCCAGCGTTAGATCAAAGTTGTCGATTCCGGGGCCATGGAAAAATCTCCGGGGAACATTTCCTAATTGACCGAGCGTCTCGGTGGTAAAGGCTGCGGGAGTGTTATTAAATTCGGGGCGCCCGTTTCTTGGATTGGTGTTTATGTTGAGCGGCGCACCGTGATACTCCGGTGTATCCAGCAGATAATTGTTGACGCCATTTCCCAGGGTTCCCAGCAGCGAATTATCCGAGTCGTCTAACAGCGTGACGGGCAGACCGGTTGCGAAACGCGCCGTCCCGGCGATGCTCCATCCATCGGTCAAGCGATTGTTGCTGCCGGAAAGCCGGTCAAACGGCAAATCCAGTTTAAAGCTGCCCACAAAATTGTGGCGCATATCCCAGGCTGAAATAGCTCGCGTTGCCGCGTTGTTCAAGGGGTTTAGCTGCTCGCCCAAGTTCGAACCTTGATCGATGGATTTGCTGTAAGTGTATCCCAGCAGGAAATTCGATCCCTTTCCAACGTAGCGCAGATTGGTCTCCAGCGCGTTGTACCTGGAATTCTCAATGGTTCGTTGCCAGGTATCCTCCTGATAGTTGGAGCCAATGCCCTCTCGCACTCCGTGATATACAACGCCGCTGGCGCTGGTGATGACGGCATCCTCCCCGAAGGGTCCGCAAGTGGGGCTGCCAGGTGCGACTTCACTGGGTTGACTCAGACTGAGGCAAAGCGCCTGGTTGGCGGGATTGTTCGAAACCACGGCGAGAATGTGGTGCCCCTCATTCCCCACATAACTTGCGGTCAGCAGCGTTTTCGCGGTGATCTGCCGCTGGAAGGAAAACATGGAATTCTCCGTGTAGGGAACCGAATTGCGATAGTAAAACGAAACGTCTCCAGAGATCGGAATTTGGCTGGCGAAACTTTGCGTATCCGGATTCCTCGCCGAAACGTTATGGGAAGGAAATGTGAGTGGAAACGGATTCGCATTCTGGCCGCCGCCAGCGGCATTGATGAAGGGCATTGAAAACAGCGGCGGCTCGGGAGTGAGGTAGTTAAAACCGAACGGAGGGACGGCGTACATCACGCCCGCCGACAAGCCTGGAAATGCTGCGTAGAAGATTCCGTAGCTTGCCCGCATGCTGCTCTTTCCGCTGTCGCCAAAAAGTTTCTTCAGAATTCCGCCATCAAAGCTGGGTGCGTATGCAAAACCGATTCGTGGAGCAAAGTTGTATGGCTTCGAAGGCGAAATCGTTCTGGGTATTCCGGGATCTCCGGGAACGACCAGATCTTCTGGCAGTCCCGGATAGAGGACTGACTGCCTTCCGGGAATGATGGTCTGCAACTGGTTGTACTTCTCCCAGAAGGGCATGATGTAATCCCAGCGCAAACCAAAGTTAATGGTTAAGTCGGTTCGCGCTCGCCAGCTGTCTTGCGCGAAGAGTCCCGCGTAACGATTCCGCAGATAGAAAGGCTGGCCCGAGGATTGGGTGAAATTGCTGGGCACGCCGATCAGAAAATCGGCGAAGGCGGAGCCGGTTTCGGTGCCATCGATGTTGAAGGTACCGTTGAACGTAGCGTTGGGATGCTCATTCACTTGATCCACATGAAACTGGCCGCCGAGTTTCAGGGTCTGAGTTCCGATCAACCTGGAGAGCGTGTTACTCAAATAAAGCGTGCTGTTGATCTGGGTTTCATTGGTGATGGGTACGCCCATCACGAAAGAAGGAAACACAATGTTTTCCACGCCTTCAAACTGCGGGGATTGAATGGTGAACCCTCCCCCCGCCGTGCTGCTCGAGAGACCCTGCGCCGCCTGGCTGACGCCTAGCCCGCCATGCGGCTGTCCGATGACGTTGGCGTTGCGGAGATATCCCATGTGGAATTCGTTCGCGGTGCCGCTGCCGAAGGCCTTTGTATCTCCCACGCTGATAAGCTGAGCTCGCCCGAAAGTCAGCGCATCAAAGCCGGGGATGCTGGCTCCGCCTTGCTGTCCGGGATAGGGATTATCGAGGCGATAATCGTCAAAGAAATAGTATCCGGAAAGCTGTCCCCATCGACCGACATTGGCATCGAGTCGCCCGGAAGACTTATCGTCGCGCACCGTTTGTGGATAAACCGAAGTGGAATATTGATTGACGCCAATATTCGGCGAAGGAACGTATGGCAGAAGAGCGAGTGCGGGAGCCGACCATGCCCTCATGGGGATCACCGCATTCGGAAACACACAAGACGAACTCGTCGCACATCCCGCTGCGTAATATGGCTCGCCTGCGGAAACGGTGTAACCGAGTTTTTGCGAGAGAATGGCCGCCAGATATGGACCGCTCACTGTTGTGGGAACGGTGTTTCCACTAGCATCGGTGGTGACGAATGACGCAGCCTGATCGGAGAGATTGCCGGCGCGGTCTTGCAGGGACGGAACGGAGATGTCCCCCGTCTCCACGCCTTCATTGGTTCGCGTGCCTTGATAATCCCCAAAGAAATAAATCTCTTGGCGCTTCACCGGACCACCAAGAGTTCCACCAAATTGATTCTGCCGGAAAACGGGCCGGCTCGGATCGAAGTAGCCACGCGCATCAAGAGCGGTATTGCGCAAGAACTCGAATACGTCGCCGTGAAAGGAATCGCTTCCAGACTTGGTGATGACTGTCACCATGCCACCGTTGTAGTTGCCGTATTCGGGATCGAAGTTGTTGGTGAGAACGCGGAATTCATCAATCGAGTCAAGATTGGCCACGATAGAGGTGCCGCCGTTCATGTGCTCCTGCACATCGATTCCGTCTACCAGGAATCCGTTCGACGATTCCCGCTGGCCGTCGATGGATAACCTTCCGGGATTCAAATCCCCGGAGGGGGATAGGCCACCGGTGACGCCAGCCATGATCACCGAATTCGGAAGCAGGGTTGAGACCGGAGTTACTCCGGGCTGGATTGGAAGCAAGTCGGTATAGCTGCGTCCGTTCAAGGGCAGCGCGGTCATCTGCGAACCGGTGACGAGCTCGCCCAGGTGAGTTGCCACGGTGTCAACTTGCGCATCGGCGGCTTCGGCTGTCACCGTTACAGTCTCGGATTGTTCGCCCATCGCGAGCACGGCATCCAGTTTGAGGGCGGCGTCGGTGTCGACTGTCAGATTAGTTTTCTCCTGGGTCTTGAAGCCGGTGGCCTCGATCGCGAGATCGTAATGTCCGACCGGAAGAGTTGGAAACGAATAGAACCCTTCTTCGTTCGAAATGGCTTTGTATTCCGATCCCAGTGCGGTATTGACCAAGGTTATGGTAGATCCCTGAACCACTGAGCCACTGGGATCGGTTAACGTCCCGGAGAGGCTGCCATTGGCGGCGGCCCGAAGAGCGATGGGGAGGATCAGGAATATTGCGGTTGCGACGGTGGCCAGGAACCAGCGAGCAACTTGCCCAATCCTGTGTCCTCGGTTTGCGTGGCTCTCGAAACGCGATTTGTTCTGATCTCCCATCATGACAACTTGACTTCGCTTCCCTATAAAGGCTAGATGAAAATAAATTTCATTTTCATAATGCCTGCGCATGATGAACTGCCTCAGTGACGCAGCTCACAGGAGCACAATTCGAAGGCAACGATTGCTCATGAGATTGGTAGCACGTTTCTTATCTTCGTAATACCCTCTGGCGCGACTAGTTCAAATGAAAATCTTATTGTTTGCTCCCCCTGGAGAGGTGCCGATTAATCGGCGCTCAAGCCCATGAGGACTCTTCTTTACAGTGATCTTCCGGAGATGCTCATTACCAGCCTTCCATGTTGCACGCCCTTCGTGCTTATGAGGGCATCGGCGAAGCTCTGAACTTCTTTGGATCTTCCCTTTACAATCACAACCTCCAGGCAAGTGTCGTGATCCAGATGGGCATGGGTGGTTGAGACAATTACCTGATGATGGCAGTGCTGCAGTTCCGTGAGCTTCTCCGGCAAAAGTCGCGTGTGATGGTCATAGATGAGAGTTACGGTGCCCACCACGAAAGCATCTTCCGCGGCGGTGGCGAAAGAGACAAGGCGGTCGCGAATCAGGTCCCGGAATGCCTCGGAGCGGCTTTCATATCCTTGCTTTGCTATGAAGCGGTCGAAACGCCTCAGCAAGTCGGAATCGAGGGCAACGCCGATCCGGCTAAGTTCTCCCATCTCGGGTTCTCGAAACGATCAGCATAAGTAACACCTTTCTGAAAAACGTAATACTATTGTTGGAACTTTTCACACCCCGCTGTTCCATGTCAATCGGGGATATCCCGATACGCTATTCAGGGGAAAACAGAAGAGAGCGGTCAAGAACGGACGAACGTCCTTCTTCGCAGCAGAGCTTAGACTGGCACAACCTCGCGCGAACTGCGCAGGCTCTGTTCGAGAAAATTGAGATAATCGTTCATCCCTTGACCATTTTTCGCGGAAAGCTGGAAAACCGGCATGCCGGGGCGCACCGCTTGAATATTAGCGTTTGCGGCACGCTCGTCGAACTCAACAGCGGCGGCCAAGTCCATTTTGGTGACGACTGCGACGTCGGCGCTGTTGAAAATCGTAGGGTACTTGAGGGGCTTGTCTTCGCCTTCGGTCACCGAAATTAATACGAGCCGGAGATTTTCTCCAAGATCGTAAGATGACGGGCACACCAGATTCCCTACATTCTCGATAAAAAGAAAATCCAACTGGCTGACATCCCAATCCTGGAGCGCATTTTGGACCATGGCTGCTTCAAGATGGCAAAGCGTGCCGGTGGTGATTTGCCGGACTAGAGCCTGACTGCGGGCGAGGCGAACCGCATCGTTTTCGGTCGCAAGATCGCCGACGAGGGCAGCGACGCGATAATTCTGACGCAGCAATGTCAGGGTTTTCTCAAGAAACATGGTTTTGCCAGAACCGGGGCTGGACACCAGACTGACGACCAATACACCGGCGTCGTGAAATTGCTGACGAAGCAACCGCGCCGTGATGTCATTCTGCTTCAGAACATTTTTTCTGACTTCAACTAAGCGGGGCTGTGATTGCATTCTTCAATCTCCAAAGCTTCAACTTCGAGTTCCTTGCCCTGCACCACTTCGCCGGAAGGCGTTCCACACTCGGCGCAACAAAATAATTGTATGGAGTCGATCGGACGGGTTGCCTGACAAGTTCGGCAGGCAATGAGTACCGGTAGTTTCTGAATTACCAATCGTGCGCCTTGCAAGGCAGTGCCCTCGCAAGCCATCTCAAAAGAGCCTTCCAAAGCTTCTTTGACAACACCGGAAAGAACCCCAAGCCTGAGATGAATTGCACTGACCTGGACGCCGCCGCGCCGCTCAGACTCTTCCTGAGCCAGTTCAATAATACTCATCGCAATGGAAAGCTCGTGCATAGAATCGGTCAGTGAGAAGCGCCAAGTTCGGAATTTCCGGGCAAGCGTGCAAATGCGGCCAGGGCGGCTTGGCCCAGGCTGATGCCGCCGTCGTTCGGCGGAACTGCATGATTAATCCAGATTTTGATTTTTGACCTTGAATCTGAGGTAGCGCTTTCCAATAAAGACTTCAAGTCCGTCAGCAACAGTTCGTTCTGAAAAACTCCTCCGGAGAGGACTGCGGTGTCGAGATCATGGGTGCGGCAGATTGTGACTAACCCATCTCGAAGTCCCTGAGCAACCCCGCGTTGGAACGCCCGCGCTATTTGCGCTATAGGCCGGCTGCGTAGGCGGTCTTGCAAGACAGCACGCAGAAGCGGACGGAAATCCAGTTCGTTCTCAAGATAAGGAAAGGAATAAGCTTCGGTCGATGGCGCACTTGCGGCTAGCTGTTCCAGCCACATTGCCGCCTGGCCTTCAAAAGTTATTTCCTGCGTGAACCCGAGAAGCGCCGCGGCGGCGTCGAAGAGGCGGCCGACGGAAGTTGTAGGAAAGATGCGAACGTTCTTGCGAAGCAAATCCGTAGCTTGCTGATATCGATGGGGGAAATTGAAGGGCGGAGCAGAGAGATCGGGCAAGCCGTCGACTTGTGCCAGAAAACCGGCAGCGGCTTGCACGGGGTATTGCGCGGCAGCATCGCCGCCGGGCAAGGCCGCCTGGCGAAGATGACCGACTCGATCGAAACCGTTCTCGATGCTTCCGACGAAGAGTTCGCCGCCCCAGATACTGCCGTCATCACCGTAGCCGGTGCCGTCGAAGCTGACTCCGACGACCCGCTTGCTCCATTCACCGCGTTCCGCCAGGACGGATGCGATGTGGGCGCGATGATGCTGAATGGCCACTCTTTGCGAGGCTTTCAACTCGGCAGACTGACTGGTGGAAGCATACTGGGGATGAGAATCGCAGGCGACCAGCAGATCGTCCGGATTCACTTCATACATTGAAAGTAAATCCTGAATCGTTTCTTGAAAGGCTCGCAAGGAATCATAATGGGTGAGGTCCCCGATGTGTTGGCTGACAAATGCTTGGCCATCCACGACCAGAGTGATGGAATTTTTGAGATCGGCACCGACGGCGAGAATCGGCAGTTTATTGGGAAATGCTGCGACTGCGCCCGGAGCATAGCCGCGCGCACGCCGAAGAACTGTGGGGCCGCATGCTCCATCGCGGGCAACCGAGTCGTCGACTCGCCGGGCGATAGGGCGCTCGCCGATGAGGAAGGCGTCGGCAATTCCGGCTAGGCGTTCCAAAGCCTCATCATCTTCGTATGC
The DNA here is from genome assembly GCA_963833875.1 of uncultured Acidobacteriaceae bacterium. GTDB lineage: Bacteria > Acidobacteriota > Terriglobia > Terriglobales > Acidobacteriaceae > Sulfotelmatobacter. The sequence goes on along the minus strand of CAWHZM010000004.1, from coordinate 1,225,001 downwards.
GATGGGCTCGCTGGAGCGGTTCGCGCTGGTCATCACCAGAACCGGCGGCGCTTCGGCTGCGAAAAGTAAATGATGCAATGGAGTGTAGGGCAGCATGATCCCGAGTTTGTTGTTGTCTGGTGCGACCGCGGAAGCGACTTGACAAGGATCAGAGGTCGCGGGCACAAGGATGATAGGACGAGCACTTGAGGTGAGCAGCCTCTCCGCGTCAGACGAGAGTTTCACCAGGCTTCGGGCGAGCCCAATATCTTTCACCATGATGGCGAATGGTTTCTCTTTGCGATACTTGCGTTCGCGCAAGGTGGCCACTGCAACGGCGTTGGATGCGTCGCACGCCAGATGGTAACCGCCGAGACCTTTTACCGCGAGGATGAGGCCATTGCGCAGCAGTTGCGCGGCTTTGTGAATGCTCTCATTTCCCCGCACCACTTCATCGGCTTGCTTCAAGTAATAAGCTGGGCCACAGGAGGGACATGCGACTGGCTGCGCGTGGAAGCGGCGATTCGTTGGGTCGCGATATTCAGTGGCGCAATAACCGTCCAGGGGCCACGGGCGCATCGTGGTGTTTGGCCGATCATAAGGCAGCTTGATAACAACTGTGTACCGAGGGCCGCAGTTGGTGCAGTTGATGTAAGGATATTGATGCCGGCGATTCGAGGGGTCGAACAGCTCATTCAAGCATGCTTCGCAAACCGGAAGATCCGGAGAGATGCGGACGGTGGGGCGATCACGGCGATGACTCTCGCGGATGGTAAATTCGTGAAGTCCGGCGGGCGCGGCACTATGGATTTCGATTCCGGCGATGGTCGCAGCCGGTGGAGTTTGCGTTTCCAAATCGCGGACGAAAGCTTTCAGCCCATGTTCCGCGCCTTCGAGGAAAATCTCGACTCCGTCTTCACCATTCGACACCCAGCCAGCCAGAGTATTGGCGCACGCGAGGCGATACACAAATGGACGAAAGCCCACGCCCTGCACTACTCCGTGCACTCGGATGGAAAAGGCCGTCATTCTTGAATCGTCCACCTTACTCCATTTCCACAATGCAACTGTGGCCGCGCCAGCCGATTTGAATGACCCTTCCCTCTTCCACCAAAATCGGCACGCTACGGTGTCCAGCTGCCAGCTGGCGCATACGATTCCGCGCAACGGGATCGGCTTCCACATCGTACTCGACGAAATCCGAGCGCTTCCACTCCAACCATTCCCGCATCTCTTGCGTGTGGGGGCACCGAGCGGCGCCGAAAAGCTCAAGCTTGGCCATGGTTCAGCGCTTCCAGAAGTTCGCGAATGATGTGGTAGATCGAGGCTTGCACTTCTTGAATCCGCGGAATGTAGTCGCAGGCAACCAGCAAAGGAAAATCGGCAAGCTTCCTGCGCTGGATCTCGCCGCCGTCGTAGCCCAACAATGCAACGGTTAACATTTTGCGCTTACGAGCCTCTTCCAAGGCCATCACGATATTTCGTGATCCGCCGCTGGTGGATATCCCAATGGCAATGTCCTCGGGACGGCCCTGCGCGATGAGTTGCCGCAGAAAGACTACCTCGACGCCGACATCATTGGCGACGGCGGTGATGTTCGCCGGTTCCAACGAGAGCGAGACGGCGGGAATTGGGCGATAGCCGGAAGGAGGCAAAACGCAATCGATAGCCCAGTCATTCGCGTCGGTTGCCGAGCCGCCGTTTCCGAAGAGTATCAGCTTGCCCCCTTTTAAAATGCGCTGATGAATTGCCCGAGCGGCGCCGCTAATCTGTTCGGCCTGCTGGTCGGCGACCGTAGCGCGCAGCTTCGAATCATCCTGTACCTTCATGCGGATGGAAGCGGCAACGTCGGAAATTAAGTCCGTGGTTGGCTGCTTTTGCTGGCCGAGGAATGGGTAGAGAAATCCAGCCGCGCCGACGTCATGCCCGAGTTCGCGATGCTCGAGGAAAACATGAACACTCTCCCAGAGCGTGTGGTAAAGAATTTCCATCATTTCCTGATGAATGAATGGATCTGAGGTCGGAGCCTCCACTGCGTAGGATCCTTGATCACCCGGAAGAGCGAAGGTTAGCGCGTTTCGAGAATTTGCAAACTCTAAGGCGGAACGAATTTCATCGTCCCCCCCGGGCGGGCCGAATCCCATGACGATATCTTCAGGACGAAGAATTGATTGCAGCCAGGGTTGAAACAGGAGTGAAACATCCAGCGCCGGAAGCGCGCGCTTGCCGACGATCACGGGATGTACGAACTCGACCGAAACATGTTGAGCATCGGTAGTGTAGGGACCGCGGCCGAAAGCAAGCAGTCGGCCTCCTTGCTCGAAGCGATCTGCCATGGAGCGGCAAGCTTGGGCAAGGCGGATTGCTTCGCGGGAAAAAAAACTCTCAGTGAGGCGGTTCCGCGTATGCAGACGCTCTTCCACGTAAGTCGAAAGCTGGCACGTTGTCTGCGCGGAAGTATTCATGGGCACTCAGCAGATACGCGGTAAAGGGTCGCCCACGAGCATGTCTACGATCCGGCTGCCGCCGTAGCGCGTGGTCACCAGCACCGCGCCAGATGGTTCCTCGCGAACTTCTCCGATGATCTGAGCATCTTCTCCGCCCGGGGCCAGGCTCAGCGTGTTGAGTGCAGCGTCCGCGTATTCCGGCGCAACCACCGCGAGGAATTGGCCTTCGTTTGCGATGTGCAAAGGGTCGAGCCCCAACAGCTCGCAAGCGCCGCGCACCGCATCGCGTATGGGAATTGTTTCTTCGAGCAGCACAATGCCGAGGCCACAGTCGCGAGCCAATTCGTTCAAAGATGTGGCAACCCCGCCGCGGGTGGGATCGCGCATCCAGCGGACACCGGGACCAGCCTCGTGAGCCAGAGCTTCCACCAACGATAGAACCGAACGCGTATCGGATCGGAGATCCGCTTCCAGGTCGAGTTCTCCGCGCGCTAAAAGAATGGTCACGCCGTGATCGCCGATAGGCCCGGAGAGCAGCACTTTATCGCCGGGGCGAACGGAACGGGCGTCGATCTTCAGCCCGTGCAAAGGGCGCCCGATTCCGGTGGTTGTGATGTACATGGAATCGGCTTTGCCGTGCTCCACAACTTTCGTATCTCCACCAACGATTGCCACGCCTGCCCGGCGGGCTGCATTGCCCATGGCGCGCACTTCAGCTTCGAGGATTGACGTGGGCAGTCCTGCTTCAAGCACGTATGTGACCACGATCGCTTCGGCCCTTGCTCCGGACACCGCCAGGTCGTTTACCGTTCCGTTCACCGCAAGCTCTCCGATAGAACCACCGGGGAAGCTTAGCGGCTTTACCACGAAACTATCGGTAGTAATGGCGATGCGAGTTCCGCTGAAATCGAGATGAGCGGCATCTCCAAGCGGCTCCGCGGAAGAGGCAAAAAGCAGTGGCGCAAACAGGCCTTCGACCAACCGGCGACTGGCTTTACCTCCGGCGCCATGGGCCATTTCGATCTGCGGTTCGCGGAAACGGATTTGCGGTTGAGCTGCGACCTCGGCGGCGTCTAAGCCGCCGAGGCGATGCTGCTCACCATTGCCGTTTTGCGGTGTTCGTAATTGAAGTACGCTGCGCATGATCCCTCGGATGACACCATAAGTGCGCCAATTGGATGCTCGGGCGTGCAGTCATTGCCAAAAAGCTTGCATTGGTGCGGCTTGAGTACGCCTTTCAATACTTCTCCGCATTGCGCGGCCTTCGGGTCGGTGACGCGCACGCCAGGAATTTCGAAGCGGCACTCCGCGTCCCACTTCGCATAACTTTCGCGCATACGCAATGCGGATTGCGAAATGAACCCCAGGCCCCGCCATTCGAAATACGGGCGCAGTTCGAATACCTCTGCCATGGCGCATAGGGCAGCCCGATTCCCTTCCCACGGGACGACGCGCTTGTATTGATTCTCGATCCTCGCTTCGTCCGCTTTTAGCTGGCGCAGAACCATGACGATAGATTGAAGAATATCGAGCGGTTCGAAGCCGGAGACGGCGACCGGTTTATTTTCATTCTTCGCAATCCATTCATAGGGACGGCAGCCGATCACGGTCGAGACGTGGCCGGGACCGATGAATGCGTCAATCCGCATGTCTGGAGAATCCAGAATTGCGCGAATCGCGGGAATGATCGTGACGTGGTTACAAAATACGGAAAAATTATGAATGCCCTGAGCCTTGGCTCGCATCAGCGTCAAAGCCGTGGATGGAGCAGTAGTCTCGAAGCCGATGGCAAAGAACATCACGTGCTTCAGCGGATTTCTTTCGGCGATCTTCAAGGCGTCGGCGGGAGAATAAACAATCCGAACATCCATGCCGCGCGCTTTGTGTTCGAGCGGACTGCCTTGCGCGCCCGGCACGCGCATCATGTCACCGAAGGCAGTGAAGATTACCTCGGGATCTTGAGCGATGGCGAGGCCATCGTCAATTCGCCCCATGGGGAGGACGCATACGGGACACCCGGGGCCATGAATCAGCTCGATGTTCGAGGGGAGAAGATCTTTCAGGCCGAAGCGATAAATCGCATGGGTGTGGCCGCCGCATACTTCCATAATGCGGTAGTGGCGATTGGGATCGGCGAGGCGGCGGATTTCTTGCGCAGTCCTAGTGATAACCTCTGGTTCGCGAAACTCGTCGACGAACTTCATACTCGATCCTCTGGCATCGCGGTATTGAGATGCTTCACGACGGTTTCGCGTCCTCTGCATTTTCGATGCCGTACCCTTCCACTTCCTGCATTGCCGCTTCCGCTTCGCCCAGAGCACGCAAGGTGCGCATCTGATCGAGTGCATCTTCTTCGCTAATCTTGCTCATGGCAAAGCCAACGTGAATCAGCACCCAGTCTCCCCGCACCGGCAAGTTGTCCTGCAAAAGTCCCAGATCGACTTTGCGGCGAACGCCGACCACATCGATCACGGCGATGTTCGGCTGATCAGGAAAAAGCTCGACGACCTGCCCTGGAATGGCTAGGCACATGCGCGGTGTTCTCCGTTGGAAGATTGAGTTGGTTTTGATTCTTTCGCAATTAACGACTCGACCAGGTGCACAGCCTCATCCACCGCGGCATCAATCGGCCCGCTTAACCCCATCAGCCCTTCTTCCGGGCCAAGCGTGGCAGGCTCGCATCCAACCAGCAACACACGCTTGAGCGGTCCCATTGCCGCAGCCAGCCGCAAAACGTTCAGCGGATTCATGCTGTGAGCTTCCACGGCGCTTTGCTTTTCCTCGGCTCCCCCCAGGTCGTTTAGATCAGGCTCGATGACATAGAGCGTTCCGGGGGCGTCGCCGCGGGGGCATGCATCGACGAGGATGGTTGTGTCGTAGCCTTCGAGCAGGGCGTAGGCGAGATCGTAGCCTCGGATGCCGAAGTCCATGATTCGAACATTCTTGGGAAAATCGAGGACGGCCATGCGCCGGATCACTTCCACCCCGAATGCGTCATCGCCCAAAAAGATATTGCCGATTCCGGCGACGAGGACGCGGGGCAATTTGTTCGACAGGCTTTCGTCTTTCTCGTTATCCCCGACACTCAGTGGCTCTACTTCCTCGGGGACGAAGAAAAAACGGTGCCCGGGCTGGCGCATGAAGCCGATGTCGCGGCCGGGGTCTTCATCGACTACGACGCAGAGGTGAATCTTTCCTTCATAGTCCTGCTCGATCGCTTCGATGACGGCGGTCTTGCCGGCGAGCGCGATATCCATGACATCGCCGCCGGGACGCGGACGAAGCCTCACGCGGCTGCCGGGACGCACCGCGATGCCATCGATGCGCAAGTCTTCAACCGGTTGCTTCGCCTCTAGGAGTTGCCACTCCCACTCGTTCATTGGCCCTCCTCTTCGAGTCCTACTTCCATCACGCGCAGGTCCCGCAGCGTGCCGTGAAGTTTCGCTAGATGTTCCATTGGAAGCGATTCGGTTCGTTCGAGAAGTGCCCGGGCGCGGTCGTCAGTATTGCGCATCTCACGCTTTTCTTCATCGGTCATAGTTAGGATGCGCAAGGCGAGAATTTCGTCGATCTCCGTACCATCGAACAGGTCGCCGGGACTCTCAGGAGCGATTTGGGGATAATCGTAGAGAATGATGGGCGAGGACAGCATGGTGCCACGCTCACCGGCCGCGCCGACGAGGACGGGCCAGGTTCCTTGATTCTGGCAACTCGCGACAAGATCCTTCAGGTCGTCATGAGGTTCGAGCAGCGAGACAAATTCGCCGTCGGTGACGCCGAGCAGAGTGTGCGCCGAGACAAGAGAGCGCATCAGCGCACAATCCCGGGTTGGTCCGGAATTCTCTTCCATTATCGTGAGATTCTTCACGCGAACCGTCAGTTTGATCAAATCCTCTTTGGTTTGGGCCGCCATTATTTCAACCGATCCCCAGATTGCTTCCTGCCTTCTTTCCACGATTCTATGCATGCGTCCATTTGCATCTCGTACGAGTTCTCCTTCCTTTTTTGCTGGAAAGCTGAACTCCCATTTGAGCGGCGCGACCGCAAGATTCGGGACGCTCCGGAGTGGCAAGGCAATTTCATGTTCAACCGCTTCCTGCCAGGGCGCGGGGGCGGAGTCAAGGTCGCGGAAAGCTTCCGACAGGTTATTTGAGGTCTCCTGCACTCGGGCGTCTGCATCGAATGCGGCGGAATCGCTTCGGGTTCTAGAGATCAGCTTCAGGAAGCGCACTTTCACTTCGACCGTCGGAGACGCGCCCTCGATGAGGCACTCGGTCTGCATGCTCCAGCCGTCGGAGCCAGCTTGTGCATCGGCGTAGGATTTGGGGTAGAGCACGCCGAAATTGAAACGCTGGCGATTTTTCACGGATGAAGGGCGATATGGGTAGAGCATGTAGCCTTCATACAAGACGGCTTTGGCAACGGCGTCGATCAGCTTCGTGTTCATCGCTTCACCGGTTCTTCGACTGCGGGCAGGATGTGTTCGAGGGTCTGCTCCCATGTCGGAATTGCATGATCGACTTTGTACTGATACAAGCGTTCGAAAACATCACGGCGCAGGCAGAGCCATGCCGTGTTGGGATAGTAAACATCCATCATTTCCCGCCATGACCGAATGGGAAGGCGAAAACGCGCTTCTTTGTCCCAGGGAATGGGGGTGACTTGCAGCCGGCCATCTTCGCTAGCGTAGAAAATTGTTCCGCTAAACAAAAAGTTAAGCGGCACGTCGCCGTCCGCGAGGCCGTGAAAATATTTTGTCGCAGCCACATTGAAGTCGAATGTGCACGGAACTGGAAGATCGACCAGCGTGGTTCCCTGGAATTGAGAGGCAACTACGCTGGCGTGAGTCCAGAGCATATTTTTCAGAGTCTGGCTCCAGCGTTCCGGCTCTCCGAATAAATCACGCATTTGCTTCTGGTCTTCTGGACTGTACTGCCTGCGCGTAACTTCCATCTGAATCTGGCAGCGCAACGCGACCGAATGGATAATTTCATTTGGGACTGAGTTGCCGATGCGAAGCTTGAACAGCAAGGTCGGGGCGGCGGTAAAGCGTTGCGGTTCAGCGGCTTCGATTTGGAAGTCGAGGTCAGGCATTGGGTTCCTTCTTCGCTTCCTTCGTAGCAACGACGGCGCGCTGCTTCAATGCAGCGAAAAACTGGCCGATCTCCTGCCAGAGCTCGCCCCCGCCGGAGAGGCCGCGCCAATGAGTGCGAATCAGGCCGACCAGCTTGTAACAGTCGTCAATCGGAACGATGAAATACTCTGCGGCGGAAAATCCGCGCACGTGCCCAATGCGGTTTACCAGCAAAGCTTCGACATCCGCCTCCATGGCGTGCAGGATGGGATTGGCCTCTTCGATTTCTTTCCAGGTTTCAAGTGGCAGCAGCGAGTCGGTGGCTCCGGCGGGGCTGGGATAAAAGGCGAGCATGCGATTATCCGGAGTGCTGCGGAAAAAGAAAGCCAGGCCGATAGGAATCATGAGGCTTTCCCACTGTGCATCGTCGAGGCGGAAATCCAACAGGGCAGTGGCTCGCCGCGGCACGCGCTTATATTTGGTTCCCATGCCGCCGAACAAAATGGCGCACGCGTTGCAGGCGCAGAGAAGTTTGCGAGTGCCGGGTTCGATCAAATGCGGATGTTCGGATCCGACCTCGGCGCTGCACAACTCACAGATCTCGCTATTTCGCTTGCGCGGGCGGATGAACTGGCGAAGCGCTCCCAGTCCGGGTTCGAACCTGACCGTTTTGAAGCTGCCGGTTTCGAAGCTACCGGGTTCGAATTGGCTAGTCTTTGTCGGCGGCTCTTGATCAGACATGTGCACCCGCTCTATTTATGTTGCACGGAATTGAGATGAACGATTTCATACCGGTTCAGCTTCATACCGGTTCAGCGATTGAAGAAGCTACCGCAATTGCGCCGCTCAATTTTCCGAGTGGAACGAAACCATTGGAGCCAGCTTCGTCGTCCAGTCCCTCGATTACGAAAGCTGTCATATCGGGAGCGGCCTCGTACATCGCATCCTCGACCATTGCCTTGAGAGTCTTGCCGGTTGAACCGCAGGTGTGGCCGTTCAGCTGAATGTGTACTCGAACCACATTTGCTTTCACATCGAGCAACTCAAGTGCGCCGCCGCTCTTGCGCACTCGCGGCGCGATCTTTTCTATGGCCTGCGTCACGCGGCTTTCAAGATCGAGCGGGTGAAGGCCGTACAACACCAGAAGACTGCTCACCAGCGGGTCGCGGCCCAGATCGTCGATAGCGTGCTGTCCGGCTTCGCCGTTTTTCGAGACGATCTCCAGCGCACGCTCCAGCCCCACTGCGTGCAGGTCGAGCAACAACTGCACGAGCGTTTTCGAGCAGGCGCGGGCTTCCGGATCGGAGATGCTTTCCAACTGCCCCACCAGTTCACCGATGCGTTGCACTTTTAGTTGGAAATCTTTCTCTTCCGGCGTCGTCATCTTTGATTTTTCCCTTCCCGCAAGGAAACGTAAGGAGTGAAGGCGCTCGTAAACCTTCACTCCTCGATTGGCTCGGGCTACGGCTGTATGCCGAACATGGGGGAGTGCCGAGTCTCAATCACCTTCCCGTTACCCACATACATATGCACGCCGCACGGCAGGCAGGGATCGAAGCTTCGTACAGCGCGCATAATATCGATGCCCTTGAATTTTTCCGGCCCGTTCTCCTCGAAGATCGGCGTGTTCTGTACCGCATCTTCGTAGGGTCCGGGCGTGCCGTAAATATCCCGCGGGTTGGCATTCCACGGCGTAGGCGGATAGGGATGATAGTTCGCGATTTTTCCGTTGCGGATGACCATGTGATGGGAGAGCACGCCGCGCACGGCTTCGTGGAATCCGCATCCGATGGCTTCTTCCGGAACTTTGAAATCCGACCAGGTCTTGGTTTTTCCGCCGTGCAACTGTTCCATCGCACGCTCGGCAAAATAAAGAGCACATGCAGCCGAGTACGCCTGGAAATAGGTTCGGGCGCGGTCACGTTCGATGGCATTGCTCCACTTGGGAATCTTCCACTCGAACTCGACTTCCGGCTTCGACATGGTCTTCGGAAGATAAATCTTCACGCTCTGGCCGGTGGCTTTGATGTAGCCGATGTCTACGATTCCGGCGAGAGCCGTTGCCCAGAGCCGAGCGATGGGACCGCCGCCGGTATCAAGGGCAAGGTGATCGCCGGTACGTTTATCGAGCCAGCGGGGCGACATCACCCAGGTGTACTTGCCATTGAAATCGCGCTTCTGCGGGCGAGGAATGGTGGTTTGATTCCAGGGATGGTTGCGATCAACCGGATTGCCGAGAGGATCCCGCTTCACGAACATTTCGGAATTCTCCCAACCGTCGTAATAAGAACTTCCCAGCAAAATTCGCATGTTGAGGTTGATATCGACGAGGTCGGTGGTCACAAGCTTGCCATCCACGACCACTCCGGGGGTCACGTACATGGCGCGGCCCCACTCGGTCATATGCTCGTACTTGTAATCGCAAACTTCGGGATTCTGGAACGAGCCCCAGCAGCCAAGAAGAATTCGACGGCGGCCCACTTCTTCGTAGCCGGGCAGGGCGTCGTAGAAAAAATCGAACAAGTCATCGTGCAATGGGAGAACCTTTTTCATGAACTCGACATACTTCATAAGACGAACCATGTAGTCGGTGAATAGCTGCACGGTGGGCACGGTGCCGACTCCTCCAGGATAAAGAGTCGAAGGATGAACATGGCGGCCTTCCATCAGGCAGAACATTTCACGGGTCATGCGGCTCATCTGCAAAGCTTCCAGATAGAAGGAGCCGGTGAAAGGATTGAGCGCCCGCATGATATCGGCGATGGTACGGAAGCCGTGCGCGTTGGCGTGCGGCGCGGGCGTGGTTTCGGCTTTAGCCAAAACCTTGGGATTCGTTTCCTTCACCATCTGCTCGCAGAAATCGACGCCGACGAGGTTGTCCTGGAAAATGTTGTGATCGAACATGTACTCGGCGGCTTCGCCGAGATTCACGATCCACTCCGCAATTGCCGGAGGACGAACCCCGAACGCCATGTTTTGCGCGTAGGTCGCACAGGTGGCATGATTGTCTCCGCAAATACCGCAGATCCGGCTGGTGATGAAGTGCGCGTCGCGGGGATCTTTGCCTTTCATGAAAATGCTGTAGCCGCGAAAGATGGAAGAGGTGCTATGACACTCGACTACTTTGCGGGCGTCGAAATCAATCTTGGTGAAAATGCCCAGGCTGCCGACGATGCGCGTGATCGGGTCCCAATTCATTTCAACCAGCTTGCGGGACTTGCTGGGAATCTCAGTGACTGGCGCGGCGGTAGTGCTCATAATGAATGACTCCTCAATTCGTTAGTTCGTTATTCGGTCGTTTGGTTTAGTGCCAGCCTCTTTAATAGCTCCTCAGTAGCTCCTCGGATGGTAGCCGGTGGTTAGTTCCGCTCGCGAATGGCGCCACTTCGGCTCCTTATTTACCGTATGTTGCGTGATGGAGCGAAGGGAACGGATGGCGCGTCCGTAAATGCCAATCGCCGTGCTGGAAACGTGCCCTCCGGGAGGTTCATCCATGAACGGCATGAATTTGTCGGGAAACCCGGGCATGGTGCAGCCAATGCAGATGCCGCCAACATTGGGGCATCCTCCGATTCCCGCCATCCATCCGCGCTTCGGCACGTTGCAATTCACCACTGGGCCCCAGCAACCGAGTTTCACAATGCACTTCGGTGAACCGTAAACTTCGGCAAAATCTCCCTGTTCGTAATAGCCTGCGCGGTCGCAGCCTTCGTGGACGGTCTTGCCGAACAGCCAGGTGGGACGCAACTGATCGTCGAGTGGGATCATCGGGGCCAATCCGGCGACTTGATAGAGAAGGTAGAGAACTGTCTCCATAAAGTTATCCGGCTGGACCGGGCATCCGGGGACGTTCACGATGGGCAATCCAGCTTTCGATTTCCAATCCCAACCGAGATAGTCCGCCAAGCCCATGGCGCCAGTAGGATTTCCTTCCATCGCGTGGATGCCGCCATAGGTTGCGCACGTTCCCGCCCCAATGATCGCCAGCGCCTTGGGCGCGAGCCGGTCGATCCACTCATTGGTGGTGATCGGTTGCTTGGTGTTGGGATCGGTCCCCAGTGCCGCCCAGTACCCTTCACGCTTGATGTTTTCGTTTGGAATCGAGCCTTCTACAACCAGAACAAAGGGATCGAGCTTGCCCTCTTCGGCCTGATAGAAAAACTTCATGAAGTCATCGCCGACCTCATACGCGAGAACGGGATTGTGCAGATACACTTTGGGCAGACCGGGGATTGCGCCAAGGACCACGTCCTCAATGCTGGGTTGGGTGGCAGCCGTAACCGAAACTGAATCTCCGTCACAACTCAGGCCGGCAGTGATCCACAGGATATGCACCTCTTTCACCGCAGGTGCTTTTTGCGTTGAGCGGCCGTAAGGAACCGAAGTTGACCCCATAGTTGTTTCCCTTCCGCATTCAAACGACACGGCGCTGCGGGCGGAACCCGCCGCAGCGCCGAACGCTGCATTTCACTTAAATTCGAGTCTTAGGATGGGCCGATCAAGCGGTAGGGACAACCGCAGTGTCCCTATATTCTGGCTGGGGCATTCTCTTACAGCGATGTTCCTAAGGGGAGCACTGTATGGAGGCCCGAGGTTAATTGGGGGGCGTGGTCTTTTCGCGGACGGTCCATTCGACTGCGTGTTGGACCAGTTCGCGGGCGCTACGCAGCGAGAGTTTGTCTTTGATGTGGGCTTGATAGGACTCAACTGTCTTTATGCTCAGGTGCAGAGCATCGGCAATTTGGCGGGTGCCGTTCCCTTCGCCTATCAGGCGGAAGACTTCGAGTTCGCGATCGGTGAGTTCCGCGACAGAAGAGTACTCCGGGGGATTACCGCCGCGAATGTAGTGCTGCAACATGCTGTTGGCAATTTTCTTGCTGACGTAAATCTCGCCGCTCAAAATCCGCCGCAGCGCGGTCAGCACGTTCTCGGTTGCCTCCTGCTTCATCACGTAGCCATTCGCCCCGGCTCGTAGAGACCGCTCGGCATAGAGCGATTCGTCATGCATGGAGAGGATCAACACGGGAAGATGCGGAGCGTTTAGCCGCACATTCTTCAGAATCTCAAGGCCATCGGGACCGTTGAGCGAAATATCCAGGATCAAAATGTCGGGCTTCAAGGCGCTAATTGCCGATAACGCAGAGTGCATTTCTTCGGCATCGCCGCATACTGCTAGATCGGGCTCCTGGTTGATCAGCAAGGCCAAACCGCGGCGGATAATGGGATGATCGTCGACCACGAACACGGTTTTTTTTCGCGGGATGAAATTTCCGTTCGGCGGTCTGCTGTTCATCGGCCTTATCTCATTGGCCCATCGACGTAAATTCTTAAGTTCTTGCGGGCAATCTGTTGGATGACAATCGCGAGTTTTAAGGCTGCCGTCGAATTTTGGCGCTTCAGCGGAATGCGCTAAAGCGCCGCCAATCTACGTTGCAGCAACAGAAAGTATAGCGCCACAAGTATCAATAGGCACCCGTTTACTCCCAGGACAACGGGGGCAGTAAAGACAGGAACCAGCCATCCGGAAACGATGTTGCCCATGGGCATGCCGCCGCGGAAAGCGACGTTGTACACGCTCATGACTCGGCCACGCATTTCGTTGGTGGTAATCAACTGCACCAGCGAAGTGACGGTGGCAAAGACCGCCATCATGCAGGCACCGATGCAGATGAGGATTACTCCGCTGACCGGGACCGATTTTGAAATGGCGAACCCAGCGATGCTGGCCCCAAGAAACATCAAGGCAATCAGCGCAATCCGGCCTTTGTTCTTGAAATTGCCTGCGCTCGCAATGCTCAACGAACCGATAATCGAGCCCAGGCCCATGAGAGAAAGAAGATTGCCGAAGGTTTCGGGGCCCCGGTGGAAAATATCCTTCACGAAGACAGGGATGTAAGTCCGCATGGGCATGCTTAAAGAAGTCATGCAGAATGCCAGGATGATGAGCGCTTCCATGGAACTCTGCTGACGGGCGAACTTGATTCCCTGCTTCAGGCTGGCAAACATGGTCTCAGTGCTTTTTGCGGGGAAAAACCGGGTCGTAATGATGGAAAGAGAGATGATGGGGGCAAGAAACGAAACGGCGTTCAGCCCGAAGCACCACTTTTCCCCAAGCTTTGCCAACGCTTGTCCCGCAAGCGCCGGGCCCACCATGACCGCCACGTTGAACTGAATCGAATTCAGGGCAATGGCATTGGGCATGTCATCTTTTTCGACTAGGGTTGGAATCAGCGCCGAGTAAGCCGGGCCACCAAAGGCTTGCGCCAGGCCCGAAACGAAGGATAGGCAAAGAATGTGCCATACGTGGACGAGATCCTTCGCCACCAGGACCGTAAGAATCGCCGCAGTCGCCATTTGCACATATTGCGAAGCGAGCAGAATCTTGCGCCGCTCGACGCGATCGGCCACGACGCCGCCGATTAGTGAGAACAAGAATATCGGGATCCCGCCAAGGAATTGATCCAAGGCCAGGAGAAAAGCAGAGTGGCTAAGGCGGTAAATGAGCCAGCCCTGGGCGACTATCTGCATCCAGGTACCGATACTGGAGGTGCAGGCGCCAATCCACATCAGGCGGAAATCCCGGTATTGAAAGGCTTTAAAGACCCGGCGGATCACTCGGACGACTCCATAGGCGCAAGCAAAAGCCTAACATGGGATTTTGCGGAGCCGACGATGCGAGAGTAACCCTTGCATGCGATAGTGCCGGTTAAGGAAATGACGCGCATTGAGTTGTCAGGAGAATTTTGGGTACTGAATACCCTTTCCTTTTGACGCGGCAGCTTCAATTTCGACGCAGCAAGTCCGCAATTACTTTTTGCGCTGCCAATGAGAACAGATTTTGGTCATTCGGCCAAAGGGCGAGGCCTCAGACGTTGAAGCATCTGGTACTCTCGATTCGGTCCAGATATGAACTATGACGCCCTGCTGGTGGTTTCATTCGGCGGTCCCGAATCCCGCGCAGACGTGATTCCTTTCCTTGAGACCGTTCTCCGAGGGCGTAACGTTCCCCCCGAACGGCTGCTCACCGTCGCCGAGCATTACTACCATTTCGAGGGCAAAAGTCCCATCAACGCGCAGACTCGCGAATTGGTCGCTGCGATCGAAGGCGAATTGCAGCTCAAAGGTCCAAAGCTGCCGGTCTATTGGGGGAACAGGAATTGGCATCCGTTTCTGGCCGAGACAATTGCCAGGATGAAACAAGATGGCATCAAGCGAGCATTGGCTTTTGTGACTTCCGCCTACAGTTCTTACTCCGGTTGCCGTCAGTATCAGGAAGATATCGCAAGGGCGCAAGCGGAAGTGGGGCCAGGCGCGCCAGAGGTAGAGAAGTTGCGGGTGTTTTTCAATCATCCTGGATTCATCGAAGCCAACGCAGAGCGAGTGCGGGACGCGCTGGCGCTGGTTCCGGCGCAGGCGCGGGAAAACATACAGATCGTCTATACGGCGCACAGCATTCCGGTTTCCATGGCGAATACGTGCGATTACGTGCGACAGTTTGAGGAAGTGCGTCGTTTGGTCTCCGGCGCGCTGGGCTATGCAAATGATGCTCTGGTTTATCAGAGCCGCAGCGGATCTCCGGGGCAACCATGGCTAGGTCCCGATATTTTGGAGTATCTAGGCGAGGTGAAGCAGCGAAACCTGGCGTCGGCGGTGGTGCTGGCGCCAGTCGGTTTCGTCTCCGACCACATGGAGGTTTTATACGATCTTGATATCGAAGCGCGGCAGCTCAGCGATTCACTCGGTCTGCCAATGACGCGGGCTAAGACCGCAGGAGTTCATCCGAAGTTTGTCGCCATGGTTCGCGAACTGATTCTCGAAAGAATGGACGCAACCGCCGAGCGGCGGGCTTTGGGATCGCTGGGAGTGAAACCGGACCGGTGTGCGGAGAACTGTTGTCCTGCGCCGCAGTTGCGGAAACCCGTTCTCGCCAGCTAACTGGGAACAGAAACCTTGGCGGGATCGTAGTGAGTGGCCTTTGGCCGGCCCTCGACCCTGCGCATCACCTGGAGAATGGTATCGATCACCGTTTCGTTGCCGATTCCTGTATTGATCATCACATGGTAAAGAGAGCGGGTAGGCCACTCGGAATCGAAATAGTGTTTGACGAAGGCTTTTCGTTCCCGATCGACGACATCGACCAATTCCTCTGCATCCGATTCCTTGGCGCCGTCTTCAATAAGCCGACGCACTTTCTCACCCCGCGGCGCATACAGGAAGACGTGGAAAGCATCGGGGTGGTCGCGCAGGAAAAATGGAGCGCCGCGGCCAACCACCACCGCATTTCCTTCCCGCACAATCCGCTCAGTAATCTGCTCCATCATAGCCATCATGCGGTCAGTGTCGAAGGTTTGATGGGAGAGTTCAGAACTAGCTTCGTAGCTGCCCCGCCAGAAGGTCTTCGCAAGGCGGTACAAGCGGCCGTCACAGCGCTCGTCGCAACGCATGACTGCCGATCGATCAACCTTGGCGAGGTGAGCGATTTCTTCGGTGAGGCGCTTATCCCAAAGCGTCCAGTTGAGATGCCGGGCAAGTTGGGCGGCGATTGCCCCCGCCCCACTGCCATACTCTCGCTCGATGGTGATGACGCGGAACATGAAATTACCTGTTCAAATTATAGCGCGGCTTAGTGAACTGCCATACTCCCTGGCCTTCCCTTTCTCATCAGGAAAACCACAGGAATCATAGCCATAATCGATATACCAAGCAGCCAGAAATTGTCAATATAAGCCAGCATTGTCGCCTGGCGCTGCACCGTGTTCGCGATAAGAGCGTAGGCTTGCTGGGTGGCAAGGGCCGTGCTAGCGCCATGCGACTTCATGGTTTGAGTTGTGGCTTGCAGCATGGACTGAAAAGCCGGGTTAGCCTGGCTGAGCCGCGGGGCGAGATAGTTCAAGTGGGTCTGGGTTCTACGATCCAATAACGTCGTGACCAGAGAAATTCCGACACTTCCGCCCATGTTACGAGCCAGATTCATCAGGCCGCTAGCCGCATTGTTCTTGTCGCGAGGCAGGTAGGCATATGCGGCGGTGTTGATGGGTACAAACAAGAAGGCCATTCCTACTGCTTGAATCATGCGGGCAGTTACGGTTGTGCTGAACGGGATTTGGAGATCGAAGCGCGTCATATTAAAGAGCGAAGCCGACAGCACGACCAAACCAAATACCAGCAGCCAGCGCGGGCTATAGCGTGAGAGCAGAAATCCCACCAGCGGAAGCAAGAGCATAATGGTCAAGCCGCCGGGCATAAGAGCAAGACCCGACCGTTCCGCCGTGTATCCGAGTAAAGTCTGCATCATCAAGGGAAGCAGGAGCGTGCTTCCCAGCAGAGCGAATCCCAGCATGAACATCAGCAGGTTCGATATGCCGAAGGTGCGATCCCGGAACAGATGAAGATCGATGATGGGATCTTTCTGCTTCCACTCCCAGATGACGACGAAGATCAACGACACTACGGCGATCAGCGTCATCAGCGAAATGAAGTGGGAATCGAACCAGTCGTCGCGCTGTCCCTTGTCGAGCACAACCTGAAGAGTTCCCAAACCCAGGGCAACAAAACTCAACCCGATGTAATCGATGTGGGTCTCGCTCAACTTGCGACGCTTCAGGTAGGGCGGATCCTGAATCAGCCGCGAGGTGAGGAGAATGGAAATGATTCCGACTGGAATATTAATGAAGAAGATCCAGCGCCAGGTGAAATTGTCGGTGATCCATCCCCCCAGAGTGGGACCGATCGCGGGAGCGGTGACCACCGCCACGCCATATACGGCAAACGCCATGCCGCGCTTGGCGGGAGGAAAGGTGTCGGCGAGAATGGCTTGTTCGCTGGGTTGAAGGCCGCCACCGCCCGCACCCTGGAGAACACGGCAGAAGATAAGAGTAGCCAGGTTGGGCGCCAGTCCGCAGAGGAATGAGCTGACGGTAAAGAGCGCAACGCAACTCATGTAGAAGTTCTTGCGGCCCATGATCGAAGACAGCCATCCGCTTAAAGGAAGCACTATGGCGTTCGATACGAGATAGGAAGTGAGAACCCACGTGCTCTCATCCTGCCCCGCCGACAGTCCGCCTGCGATATGGGGAAGCGCTACGTTGGCGATGGAGGTATCGAGCACTTCCATGAAGGTCGCCAGCGTGACTGTGATGGCGATGATCCAGGGATTGATCGCCGGACGCCAGAGGTCCGCGTTTTCCAACGGAGGAGCAGCAGCACTCACTGACGAATCCAAACCTTGGGCTCAACCGATTCGCCGGGTCGAAGCGATTGGTCATTATCTTCGCCGGGATCGAGCACGATCTTCACCGGAACCCGCTGCACGACCTTCACGTAGTTCCCGGTGGCGTTTTCTGGCGGTAGCAGGCTGAACCGCGCTCCAGTGGCTCCAGCGAAGCTGTTCACCTTGCCTTTGTACTTTCTTCCGGTGGCGTCCACTTCAATAGTGACCGGCTGGCCCACCCGCATGTTGCGAAGCTGGGTCTCTTTGAAGTTGGCGGTGATCCAAATGTCGTTGAGAGGAACCACTTTCATCAGCTCCTGCCCGGGAGCGACGTTGTGTCCCACATCCACCGTGCGGTCGCTGATTACTCCGGCAACCGGTGCGATTATTTTTGTATATTGCAGATTCAACGCCGCCTGATCGAGCGCGGCCTTTTTCTGCTGGACCTCCGCGACTGCGGAAGCGGCCCTGGAGCGCACGACTTCCATTTGCCGGGGGGCGGTGCGAGCGTAATCCAAGTTGGCTTCCGCCTGCACCAGCTTTCCCTGTGCCTGGGTCACCTGGGAGCGAGCAGCATCGGCGTTGGCGTTGGCCGCAGCTACCGCCGCAGCATCGGCGTTAGCAGCGGCAATGGCCTGATCGTATTGCTGCTCGGAAATCTCCTGCTTATCGACTAGCTGCTTGTACCGGATGAGATCTTTTTGCGCTTTTATGTTATTCGCTTCAGCTTGGGTCACCTCAGCTTTGGCTGCATCGTAGGACTGTCTGGCGGCGGCGATGCCGGCGCGCGCACTCTCGACATCGGCCGAACTTGAAGAGACCTGGCTGGTGGTATTTACGGTAGTGATCGGTACATTCACCCCGGCCGCCGAAGCCGCGGCCTGAGCGTTCTCGTAATCGGCTTTCGCCTGCTGGTAGGCGGTTTGGTAATCGGCAGGATCGATTTCGATCAGCACGGTTCCCGGTTGCACGTACTGATTGTCAACGATATCGAGCTTGATGACGTGGCCCGAAATGCGCGGGCTGATCGAGATAATGTTGCCATCCACTTGGGCATCATCGGTATCTTCATAGCTCGTGACGTATCGGTAGATGAAAAACACAGCCACCAGCAGCACCACTACTCCGATAATGATGGCAATGCGGAAGCCGGGCTGGGCAGTTCGCGAGGGACGGCTGCGGAACTCCCGCTGCGGTGAAGCAGGGGGCAGCAACGGCTGATTGCGGCTTTCAGTCGGATCCGGCGGGGCGGCGGGACTTTGCGTGCTCTGTTCCATAAAATTTTGCCTATTTTTGGCCTCTTAAAAATCGCTCGACCCCCTGCTCGGCGTCGCCGATGGCACGGGCCAGCTCCACTTTCGCCAGATTATGAGCGTAAAGACTTTCGATATAGCTTTCATGAGCGGCGGCAACGGCTTCCTGGGCCTGGACCACTTCCAGATTATCGGTCACTCCGGCGATAAAGCGATCCTGGGATTGAGTGAGCGCTTCGTCCGCCAAATCCACCGAACTGCGGGCTACATTGACTTGATCGGCCGCGGAGTTGAGGTCAAGCAGCGAACCCCTGACTTCATAATCAATCTGGCCGCGCACGTTTCCGAGCTGCGAACGTGCCTGCTTCAACTGCGCATCCGCTTCAAGAACGTCACTGTGTACTTTGCCGCCCTCGAAGATAGGAATATTCACTCCGCCATTTACCTGCCAGGTTCCGTTGGACTGTCCTGGGGTGGTACCGATGTCGCCGAAGTTCGCGCTCAGGTCGACTGTAGGATAACGCCCCGCCGCGGCGCCACGGCGGGCAAATTCAGCCGCCCGAACCTGCGCCTGCGCCGATTGATAGTCGGATCGCGATAGATAAGCCCGTTGCAGGTAAACCTCGATGGGTAGTGGCGTCAGGACCGCGTAGGGAGCTTTTTCGGTCAAAAGAAACTCCTGCCCCGGCGCCAGACCGATCACTCGCGCCAGCGAAAGTTTCTGCTTGGCATAATCATTGCGGGCGGCAATTAATTGCTGTTCCCGGGTTTGAAGTTCAACTTGAGCTCGCAGCGTGTCGATCGAAGGGGTAAGGCCAGCCTTCTGCTGGTCGATGGCTTTATCGTAGAGGGCTTGCGCATTATTCACCTGCGCCTCACCCGTTTCAATGCGCGAGGAATCGGCGATCGCCAGCAAATAGGCATTCCCAACTGCCAGCACCACCAACTCCCGGGCGTCTTTATAGGTGTACTGTGCCGACCTCAAACGCTCGGAGGCGGAGCGCTCCTGCTCAAAATCCCTGAAATTGAAAACCGATTGAGTTAAAGACGCGCGGGCGTCGAAGTAGTTGAAAGGGCCGATGACGCGCGGGACCGGGAAAGGAAAAACATTGCTCTTGAATCCGAGAGCGGTCAAACTCTCGGTCTGCGCGTCTTCCTGGATGCGAGCTTGAAGATTGGGCAATAAGTTGCTGAGTTCCTTCCATCTTTCGCCCCGGGCCGTGAGGGCCTGATCGCCTGAGAGCAACAGGCCGAGATTGTTGCGAAGTCCGCGATCGATGGCGTCTTGGAAGCCAATCTGCAGCACGCCCGCCGCGGCTTTATTCTCCGGCTCGCTGCCGGTGAAAGGGCTCTGGGAACCGGGTAAGGAGATCGACGGAGTCGAGGTCGGAGACGACGTTTGCCCCATGAGTCTCGTCGACGGCAAGAACAGCACGAGAGCAGCGGCGATAGGGGACAAAAATCTGGCTCGCAATTGAGGCATTTCCAAGTTGTGACAAAAGTCCCTGTAAGCGCTTCGGGGGGACGGCCTTTCTCAGTTCCTCAACGTCTTGATTATGATTCGTTTAGTGCTTCTGGCGATGCAAAAACCTTGAAACGAAATGCGTAAAGCAAGCGCTGGATCATAGTAAGGACCAGGAAGCATCCGCCAGATTGCCGGAATTAAAAATTGTAGCGGAAGATCGTTACCTTCGATACTTTTTGGCCGCCACTAGTTCCGATAAAGTGAACTGTCTTCCGATCTGCTAACAATACTGGGAAGATACAGCAGAAACCATCAAACAGAAACCTTCAAGCGTTGCCGGCAGCCGGTGCGGTTCCGTCTGCTCAGATCCCTCATGACGAAGCCTGAACTAGCCGCAAAATTTGCCGATGCACATTCGGATCGAGAGCGACGCCGTCGGCGCCATTCGAGATATCGCTCGGACTTTAAAGTCACCGTGAGTCACTTGACCGGGAACTTATTTGAGAAGATCGAGGGGCGGTGTAAAGATTTGTCCGAAGCCGGAATCGGGATCTTGCTGGCCACCGAATTGGAAAACGGAGAGGTGACGGGCTTGAGTTTCCTTCTGCCGGGATCGGCTGATCCATGGGAGCTTCGGGCTGTAGTTCGCCACCGGCGCGGCTATCACTACGGCTTCGAGTTCCTCTCTCTCAATCATGAACAGCGCATTACACTTAGAAGCTATTTTTCCGGGCTGATTGTGATCGACTGATGCGCCGTCATTGAAGATTCTTTCTGCGACAGACGTGGATAGTTCGATCCAACCGCAAGAAATATTTGCCAGAAAGTATTCGGGCATTCGTCTGGTCACCTTGGTCATCTTGTTTGCGCACCGTTAAGAGTTCAAGCTTGGTTCTATTTCACTCGTGATGATTTCATGACCACGCCGAAGTTCAACAATTCCAGCGACTGGACCGGCTTGTTGTCCGATCCTGATTTACTAAGAAATCTCGGTAAACTACTGCAAGTTTACCGCGAGGCGCCTCCCGAACTCAGAAACGAGGCACTGCTGGAAGCAGTAAGAGAAATAAAGCAGCCGCCAAAAATCTCCGGACGCGCCATCGAACCCTCCGCCGCGCAAGCTAGCCATCAGCCCCTTCCATCGCCAGCATCGTCGATCCCGCCCTTTGAGCCAGATCTGTTTACACCAGTCTTGGGAGACGACCGGCGCCGGAGCCTTCGGATGCGCTGCTTTGTTGCGGTGGAGTTGAGGGTAAACGAGTCAGGGATTCCCACATGGGGCAATCTTTCCAATACCAGCCTGGGGGGATGTCAGGTGGAGACTGCGGCCCAAATTGGGGCTGGCTCAAACGTGGAGATTGGACTTTGGGTTGCGAATGGAAAGATTTGGGTGAAAGGTCTTGCACTCAATGGCGTTGTCAGCCGCAGTACGCCAACCAAGGGCGTCCGAATTCGGTTTGCCAGCATGGACACTGCGAGCAAAGAAAGCCTTCGCCAGTTTCTGAAATACGTCCAAGAAACCACTCGCGCCGCAAAAAGTGAGTCAACCTACCTCAACCTATTGAAATAAGGCAATTCTTAGGTTCCCGCCGCCCAGCTGCCTACCCTCTCCGTTTAGGGAATCTCCTCCTATTCTCAGGAGAGAAATTGATACACTCCTGTAAGAACCCTTTGTTATCCTCGTAGCTCTAATTAAAACGAGCCGGGGAAATCGTTCAACTGTGCCTCCCGGAAGGAGTCCGCATCCAATGGTAGCCACTGAACCAGCCGTGGTAACAGATAAGCAGCTCGATACACTGAGCATCAACACGATCCGTACCTTGGCGATCGACGCGGTGCAGCAAGCCAACAGCGGACATCCGGGCGCGCCGATGGGCCTTGCGCCAGTTGCCTATACGCTGTGGCAGGAATTCCTGAACTACGATCCCGCCGATCCGACGTGGCTGAATCGCGATCGCTTCGTTCTTTCGAATGGACATGCGTCCATGCTGTTGTACGCCCTGCTTTATCTCGCCGGCGTGCGGGAGGTTGACGAAAATAATCAGGTTCTAAAGGAACTGGCCGTACCTTTAGAGGAAATCAAGCGCTTCCGCCAACTCGGAAGCCGCACTCCGGGCCACCCTGAATCGCATATCACCACCGGTGTTGAAACCACCACCGGGCCGCTTGGCCAGGGCGTTGGCAACAGCGTGGGCATGGCAATCGCCAGCAGGTGGCTGGCGGCGAACTTCAATCGCCCCGGTTTTGAGGTCTTCAATTACAACGTCTATAGCATTTGCTCCGATGGCGACCTAATGGAAGGGATTGGCGGAGAAGCAGCCTCCCTGGCCGGCCATTTGAAGCTGTCGAATCTCTGCTGGATTTACGACAATAATCACATCACCCTGGATGGTCCAGCTAGTTGGTCATTCAGCGAAGACGTGGCTACGCGCTTTGTCGGCTACGAGTGGAACGTGACCAGAGTGGTCGACGCCAATGATCTGGAGATGCTGGCGCGGGCCTTCGAAATTTTCCAGGAAACAAAAGATCGTCCGACGCTGATCATCGTCGACACCCATATTGGATACGGATCGCCGCACAAGCATGACTCCAACGCTGCCCACGGTGAGCCTCTCGGTGAAGAAGAAGTACGGTTGACCAAGAAGTTTTACGGTTGGCCGGAAGACGCCAAGTTTTTGGTGCCGGAAGGCGTCCGGGAACACTTTCAGGACGGAATCGGCGAGCGCGGACGCGAGGCTCATGCCCAGTGGTCAAAGATGTTCGCCGAGTACTCGCAGAAGAATCCGGACCTTGCCGAGCAGTTGCACCTCATGCAGCGCCGGGAACTTCCCCAAGGCTGGGATAAGAACCTGCCGTCATTTCCCGCCGATCCAAAAGGTGTGGCGACGCGCGATAGCTCCGGAAAGGTTCTGAACACGCTGGCACAGAATATTCCATGGATCATCGGCGGTTCGGCCGACCTCGCTACCTCGAATAAAACCACGCTTAAGTTCGAAGGGGCCGGCGATTTTAAGCCTGGCGAATACGGCGGGCGCAACCTTCACTTCGGTGTGCGCGAGCATGCCATGGCAGCCAGTGTGAATGGCATGGTGGTGTCCGGGATTCGCGCCTTTGGCGCAACCTTCTTTAACTTCAGCGATTACATGCGCGCCAGCATTCGCTTGTCGGCGCTCATGGAAATCCCTTCCCTTTTTATTTTCACTCACGATTCAATCGGGGTCGGCGAGGATGGTCCCACGCACCAACCCATCGAACAGCTTGCGTCGCTGCGGGCCATGCCGAATTTAATTGTGCTGCGGCCGGGTGATGCGAACGAGGTGGTTGAAGCCTGGAAAATCATTGCGCAGTTGCAATCGCAGCCCGTGGCTTTGGTCCTGACCCGCCAACCACTCCCGACTTTGGATCGCACCAAATACAGCCCCGCCTCCGGCACCGCAAAAGGCGGGTATATTCTCGCCGACGCGGCGAATGGAAAACCTGCCGTAATCCTAATCGCGACTGGCAGCGAAGTCTCTCTCTGCATCGACGCTTACGAAAAGTTGAAAACCGAGGGGATTCAGGCGCGAGTGGTGAGCATACCGTCCTGGGAGATTTTCGACCGGCAAGAGGCGGCGTACAAAGAGAGCGTTCTTCCGGCGGCAGTGACGGCGCGGGTGTCGGTCGAAATGGCGTCCACCTTCGGTTGGGAACATTACGTAGGGTTGAAAGGAAGAAAAGTTGGTATGCACCGTTTTGGCGCATCCGCGCCGCTGAAAGATTTGCTGAAGTTTTTTGGATTCACTGTCGAAACGGTTGTTGCCGAGGCTCGCGCAGCCATCGAGCAGAACCGTTAGCGATTGAACTTTAATTTTTCAACGACAATTTTCAACGACGTCCGTCGTCGCTCTATCAGGAGAATTCATTATGGCAACTGAAGTATTAGAGACATCCAAAGCTACCAACCCTCTCAAGGAACTCCTCAACTACGGCCAGTCGATGTGGCTCGATTACATCCGCCGGGACTTGCTCACCACGGGAAAACTGAAAGCCATGATTGCCGATGACGGCTTGCGTGGAATGACATCGAATCCTTCCATCTTCGAGAAAGCGATTGGAGATAGTTCGCTCTACGATGACATGCTGAAGTCGCTTGCATCCCGTCCCGACTTGACCGTCACCAGCCGCTACGAGCAAATCGCGATCCGCGACATTCAGGATGCCGCCGATATTCTCAAGCCAGTCTACGAAAGTTCGAAGTTCCACGACGGCTACGTCAGCCTCGAGGTTTCTCCCTTGCTCGCGCTGGAAACGGAGAAGACGCTCGACGAAGCCCGCCGTCTATGGAAGACGGTGAACCGGCCCAATGTGATGATCAAAGTTCCGGGAACCGCCGAAGGCATTCCGGCGATTCAGAAGTTGATCGGGGAAGGCATCAACATCAATGTCACTCTTTTATTTGCTCAGGAAGTCTACGAGAAAGTAGCCGAGGCCTACATTGCCGGACTGGAGGACCTGGCAAAACGCGGGGGCGATCTAAAAAAGATGGCGGGCGTGGCCAGTTTCTTCATCAGCCGCATCGATACCCTGGTGGATTCGTTGCTCGATGAGAAACTCAAGAAGACGACCGACTCGCAGCAACAAGCGCTGCTCAAGAGTTTGAAAGGCAAGGTCGCAATCGCCAACGGCAAGCTGACCTACCAGCGTTATCAGGCGATATTTAGCGGGCCGCGATGGGAGGCGCTGGCGGCCAAAGGCGCCCAGACGCAACGTGTGCTGTGGGCCAGCACCAGCACCAAGAATCCGGAATACCGCGACGTGATGTACGTCGAAGAACTCATCGGCCCCAACACGGTCGACACCATGCCTCCGGCCACGGTCGATGCATTCCGCGATCATGGGCGTCTCCGGCAAAGCCTCACTGAAAACGTTGCGGCGTCGAAGAAAGTGATGGAGGATCTGGATAAAGCTGGCATTTCAATGAAGGAAGTCACCACCAAACTGACCGCCGACGGCGTGAAGCTTTTTGCCGACGCCTTCAATAAATTGCTTGCCGTGGTAGAGAAAAGCGTTCAGCAAAAAGGAAAGAACGCGTAAGTTTTGGCAGCTGCGGGCGGAGTGAAGTTGTAAGTTTGTTCCCTGCCCGCTGCCTGCCTTCGCTTCACGGGCTTGCTTCATCATCGGCGATTTGCAAAACGGCGATTTGCTAAACATTGAGCTCTGCGGTTTCTACTTCAAGTTCCAATTCAAGGAGCAAGGGTGATGCAGCTAGGAATGGTAGGTTTGGGCCGCATGGGCTCAAACATGACGCGGCGTTTGATGCGCGCGGGGCATCAAGTCGCAGTCTCCGATTTGAGTGCGGATACGGTGAAGCAACTTGCCGGCGAAGGCGCCGTCAGTTCTTCTTCGCTGGAAGATCTGGTAAAGAAATTATCCTCTCCGCGCGCGGTCTGGGTGATGGTCCCATCCGGCAACGCCACTGAGCAGACGGTGCAGAAACTGGCGCAGTTCATGCAGCCCGGCGATACGATTATCGATGGCGGCAACTCTTACTTTAAAGACGATGTTCGGCGTGCTGGCGAACTCAAGAGCAAAAGCATTCATTATGTGGACGTCGGAACCAGCGGCGGGGTTTGGGGTCTGGAGCGCGGCTACTGCATGATGATCGGCGGGCCGGATGAAGCGGTACAGCGGCTTGACCCGATTTTCAAAACGCTGGCTCCGGGAAAAGGCGACATTTCGCGAACACCCGGACGGGAAAAACTCGGAGGCACCGCCGAAGACGGTTACATCCATTGCGGGCCATCCGGTTCCGGCCACTTCGTGAAGATGGTGCACAATGGAATCGAATACGGCATCATGCAGGCTTATGCCGAGGGCTTCGACATCTTCAAGAATGCCACCTGCAAAGACTTGCCGGAGAACATCCGCTATGATTTAAACCTGCCGGATATTGCCGAGGTCTGGCGCCGCGGCAGCGTGATCAGTTCATGGCTTTTGGATCTGACTGCAATGGCCTTAACGGAAAATCCCACGCTCTCGGAGTACGAGGGCTATGTTCAGGATTCGGGCGAGGGCCGCTGGACGATTCAAGCGGCAGTCGAAGAAGCTGTTCCCGCCGAGGTGCTGACCGCGGCCCTGTATGTGCGGTTCCGGTCGCGCCAGCAGCATACGTTCGCCGAGAAGATGCTTTCCGCCATGCGGCAGAAGTTCGGCGGGCACGTGGAAACTGGAGCTGTAAAGAAGAATACCGCATAAGCTCCGCAGCATAGAATTCCGAGGACCGTATGATGGCCCAATTAGCGGAACGACCTACGGCGGCTAGCGCGCGCGTCGGCAAGCAGGGCGATCCCTGCGTGATGGTGATCTTCGGCGCCGCCGGCGATCTGACCGCCCGCATGCTGATTCCTGCCTTGTATAACCTGGCCCGCGCCGATTTACTCTCAAAGGAGTTTGCGGTCTTGGGAGTGGCTCGCTCGCCGCTGACGGACGAGGATTTTCGCAAGCGCATCTACGACGATATTAAGCAATATTGCGGCGACTGCATGGATGAGTCCTTATGGGAGACCTTCTCCCGCCGCTTTTACTATTTTCCCGGTGACTTCAAAGATGACAAGCTTTACCCGGAGCTCAAAGATCATCTCGCCAAGATCGATCGGGAACATTCCACCCATCAGAATGTTTTTTATTACCTGGCGACCGCTCCCAATTTTTTCGGACCGATCGTGGAAAAACTCGCGGCCAACGGCCTGATGGAACAAAACGCCGACCACTGGCGGCGGGTGATTATCGAGAAGCCGTTCGGCCACGATCTGGAATCGGCCAAAGCGCTGAACCAGCAAATTCTGAAAGTTGCCGACGAAAAACAGGTCTACCGCATCGACCATTACCTGGGCAAGGAGACGGTCCAGAACATCATGGCATTCCGTTTTGCTAACGGAATTTTCGAGCCCATCTGGAACCGCCGCTACATTGATCACGTACAAATCTCCGTGGCGGAAACCGTGGGCGTTGAAGGCCGCGGCAGCTACTTTGATCATGCCGGTTCGTTGCGCGACATGGTGCCGAACCACATCATGCAGCTGATCAGCCTGACGGCCATGGAACCCCCAATTTCATTCGACGCCAATGCGGTGCGCGATGAGCAGGCCAAGATTCTGCACGCCATTCAGCCTATCAGCGATGAAGACGTTCTCAGCCGGTCGGTTCGCGGGCAATACGGAGAAGGCGTCATCAACGGCCAGCACGTTCCGGCTTATCGCGCGGAAAGTGATGTCCCGCCCGATTCCCGCACCGAAACTTTCGTGGCTATGAAGCTGTTGATCGACAACTGGCGCTGGGCGGGAGTTCCCTTCTACCTGCGCACGGGAAAGCGCATGCCGGCGCGGAATACACATATCGTGATCCAGTTTCGCCAGGCTCCCTTCGTGCTCTTCCGCGACACCTCCGTCGAACATCTCATGCCCAACCAACTGGTCCTGCACATTCAACCCGAGGAAGGCATCTCGCTGCAGTTTGCCGCCAAAGTGCCCGGCCCGGTGATGCGCCTGGGATCGGTCGACATGAACTTCGAATATCAGCAATATTTCGGCAAACAGCCGAGCACAGGTTACGAGCGCCTGTTGCACGACTGCATGATCGGCGACCAGACTTTGTTCCAGCGTGCGGATATGGTTGAAGTGGGCTGGGATGTGGTGAATCCCGTACTCGACCTGTGGAAGGCACTCCCGCCGCGCAATTTCCCAAACTATGCTTCCGGCACTTGGGGGCCGAAAGAAGCCGACGAGTTGCTGGAGCGCGACGGCCGTCGCTGGAGGAACTTCGAGCAATGATCCTGGCCGGCGATATTGGAGGCACCCACGCGCGTCTGGCAATTTTTGAATCCGAAAACGGCAGTGTTCGCCTGGTTTCCGAACAGGTATTTCCCAGCCGCCAGTATAAAGAGTTCGATGAGATTGCTCTGCAGTTTCTCAAGCAGTCTTCAGTTCGTCCCGACGTCGCCTGTTTTGGTATAGCCGGCCCGGTTCGCAACGGACAGGTTGAGACCTCCAACCTTCCCTGGGTCATCCGACAATCCCGGCTGGCGAAACAGATGCGCGTACCATCAACTTTCCTGATCAACGACCTTGAAGCCACGGCATGGGGCATCGGCGGCCTTAGCCCAAGCGCTCTGACGGCTCTCAATCGAGTTGCCCCGGCTGAGGGAAACCAGGCGGTCGTGGCGCCCGGAACCGGCCTGGGTGAAGCGGGTCTGTTTTGGGACGGAAGCCGGCACCACGTCTTCGCCTGCGAAGGCGGTCATACCGACTTCGCTCCGCAGGGAGATTTGCAGATCGAGTTCTTGCGTTTTCTGGCCCGCCGCCATGGGCACGTGAGCTACGAGCGCATTCTCTCCGGGCCTGGTTTGGTGAATGTGTACGAATTTCTGCAAGGGAAAAAGAATGGACCTTCCCCAGCGCAATCACAGGTCAAGAATGAAATTACCGCGCAGGCCATTTCGGAGGCCTCACTGAACGGCGCGGATCCGTTGGCGGAACAAGCTATGGACATCTGGGTATCAGTGTATGGCGCTGAAGCCGGGAATTTAGCCCTCAAGACCATGGCGGTTGGCGGAATCTTTCTGGGTGGCGGCATCTCGCCAAAAATTCTCCCCAAGCTCATAGGCCCAAAATTTATGGAGGCTTTTCTCGACAAAGGGAGACTCCGTCCACTGCTGGAAGGGATTGCGGTGCAGGTAATCACCAACGATAAAGCTGGTTTGCTGGGTGCGGCTCGCTATGCCGCGTTTAAATGCAATCCGGTGCTTGCGGGAGCATCGTGAAATCCGCCGCTGAAATTCGAACCTTCTCCACGCCGCAGGAGCTTTTTCACGCTGCCGCCGAAGAAGTAATTGAGACCGCCACTCGGTCGATCGCCGAGCGCGACCGTTTTACTATCGCACTCTCCGGCGGTTCGACTCCCAAGAGTCTTTATAGCCTCATCGCTGCCAACGCCAGCGGCAGCCTTCCCTGGGCTAAAATCTATTTTTTCTTTGGAGATGAACGGCACGTGCCGCCCACGGATGCGGAGAGCAATTACCACATGGCAAGGGAAACCATTCTGTCCAAGATTCCTGTTCCACCTGCGAACATCTTTCCCATCCCCGCCGAGAATCCGGAAGCATCCGCAGCTGCGGGAATCTACGAGCAGACGCTGCAAAAGTTTTTTGGCCTAAAGCCGGGCGAATTCCCGCGCTTCGATCTGATCCTGCTGGGCCTGGGCCCGGACGGTCATACCGCGTCCTTGTTCCCGGAAACGGCTGCTTTGAAAGAAAACTCGCATCTAGTCGTCGCCAACTGGGTCGAGAAGCTGCATACCCACCGCATTACGCTTACCTTGCCTGTTCTAAATGCGGCCCGCGCTATTCTTTTCCTGGTTAGCGGCAGCGACAAGGCAAGCGCCCTGCATGAAGTGCTGGAGGGCAGCGCCCCCGCGGAAAAATATCCTTCTAAATTGGTGCAGCCGAACAATGGCAGACTGATTTGGTTAATCGATCGGGCTGCGGCCAGTGAGTTGTCGACGGTGGTCTAAAGGGTCAAGAAACAGGCGGAAAACCCTACCCCCGCCAGCCTCCAATTTCCTTCAATCCCTTGCCGTGCGAGTGTTCGAATAGCCGCACCAAGTGGCGGGAATGCTCGAACTCGTGAATGTCAGCCCACACCTCCGCCTGCCAGCCCTGGTCGTGAGTGGCTGATTCGCCACAGGTGGCGCAGCGGGTATGCAGCCGGACCGTGTGGGTTTCGGCCTCGCCATCCAATTCGATAAAGATGCACCGAACCTCTTGGATCGCCTCATTCTCATCGAGAATGTGCTCATAACGCAACAGGTAGGAGAACCCAAGGCTTCGGGCCTCGGCTTCTGCCTGGGCGCGGGTATGAAACGGCCCATACTCCGCGCGCAACTGCTCGGTCGAATCACACGCCATCCAAAAGGTCTCTTTGTAAGACATCGTCGCCTGCCCAGGATCGCGTGCTCGCTTGCTGGCGCGAGCAGACTCTCCCTCGGGCAGGGACTTGGGTGCAATCGAACGTCC
Organism: uncultured Acidobacteriaceae bacterium; assembly: GCA_963833875.1. GTDB lineage: Bacteria > Acidobacteriota > Terriglobia > Terriglobales > Acidobacteriaceae > Sulfotelmatobacter. The sequence goes on along the minus strand of CAWHZM010000004.1, from coordinate 1,194,525 downwards.
GGACCTCGATTTCACTAACTTGTTTATTTTCATGATATTGACAGGCCCATGGAATCCCACCGCGAGGGCTCTGATGTAAACCTTTGCAGCAGTTCACCGGCATTGCAGGGCAAGTCTTAACCGATTCTAGTTTGATTGGACAATAATCAACTCGCTTCCGCCCTGCCAAAACCATATCCACTACGCTCGAATTCCTCCGCCCACTCCTTGCCTCCATGATTCGCCACATACATCGCCAGTTCCAGCCGGCTCCAGACCCCGATCTTGTCAAAGGTGCTCCGCAGGTGGTTTTTGATCACCTGCTCCGTCGTCCCCATAATTTTCCCGATTTCCCGGTTGGTGAGACCCTGCCAAACGTAGTTCGCAACTTCCACTTCTTTGACCGTCAGACGCTCCCGGGGCATCATGATTGCACCTCATGATTCTCGAAGGCGGCAATCGCAAGCTTGACCCGCTTACGACCCTCGGTGATTCCGGCTCTTAGGAAAAGGGTTCGCAGATGCTGTTTTACGGTGCGCGGAGATATGCTCAACTGCCCGGCTATTTCTTTGTTGCTGCAGCCCTGCACCAGCAGATTCAGAACCTGCCGATCTCTTGGTGTAACCTTAATTTCGTTGATCTCCATTTCTCCTCCAGTCGCCGCTGCTGAAACTCAGCCATCGACTGTTCTTCTAATGCACCCCTTTCGCCAAACTTTCGACCCCGCCCCTATGTACCTTAAACCCTGAGGGCTCCGGCAGATAGCCGTTGCAGGAAGGAAAGTGTTAAAGGATGGCCGTATCTCAGACCAGCCTTCAGCGGCCCGTATTGGTCCGAAATCACACAGGCTCAGGTTGCCTGGAAGCTTGGGGCATGGGGTGGGCCCGTTATCGAGTGCCTTGTAATGCCACATATGGGATTCAACCACTGAAGTCTTGATATTTGTCATAACCGATTTATTTTTATGACGTTAATCGTGGGTTGAAGCAGAAGGATATTCCCGGAAGTCGTGCTGAAACCCATCCGCCCGGCTGCCATTGTCGAGGAGGCCGCAGTTTTCCCAGAACGGAGCCCAGTCCATCCTTGATTCTTCCAGTTTGATATCGAGACCTCTCCGGCCATCTGTTTTGCACAGTTCGCCCGATGGCCGACTGGTGTCATGGGCTCAATCGTTGGCCGAGCTGGCTTGTTGCGGAAGTTTCTTCTGACCTTCGTTCTTACTCTTGCCGTAACCTCTGCATTTGCGCAGGCTGCCCTGCCTATTGCAGCACCGGCTTTGTACATCCGGAAATCTTGATTGGGAAATCAATCCAGGGTACATGCCTTTTCTCAGCGGCAAGCGTAAGCTTTCTGCGGTGGTACCGGGAGCGCCAAAAAGCGGAAGAGTAAATGGCGCGAACTCGAACCCATTCTCTGCTCGGGCAGCAGGCGAGCGCGTCCTTACTTCGGTAATTTCCCTCCCGCGCAGCGGGAGGTGACAATCAAAAGGGAGATCGATTCGAGCATGTAGCATGCGAAGGGACCGCGATTCCGGTTTGCATACGGGGCAATTGAACCTAGAATAACTAGAATCTAGAATAACTAGAATTAAGATAAAGCGCGGGCTCAGTTCGCCTGTGCGAATTTCTGTGCTGCAAGAGCGATTGTGACCGACCAGAACAACAAGCCCAGCCTCGACCAGGAAACTTTTGGCAAGCTCATCGAGGCCGCCTATGTGCTGCAAGAGCACAATCGCGAGATGCGGCTGCTCGAATCAAGCCTGGAAACACAGAGCGAACGATTGCGGCAGCAGGACGCCGAAACTCAATCCTCCTTGGCGATGGATGCCGAGCCCACTGAAGCGGACTCCCCGCGTGAGTCTGACTACACGCTCACTTTGGCCGAGATCGTAGAAGCTCAGCACCAGATTCAGATTCGCCATCTGGAGGGAGACGACGCGATGGCGGTGGTCGCTGAGAGAATCATGCGCATCACACGGGCCAGTGGAGCGGGCATCGCCATTCTTGAAGAGAAGACAGTGCGCTACCGTGCCGGGGCGGGTCCTACGGCATTGCCCATGGGAAGCGAGACGCCGCTGACCAAAGCGGTTTGCACCACTTGCCTTCGCACCGGCCAGGTGCTGCGCACGCCCGATGTCAATACTGAGTTCCTATTCGATCCCGATCTCTGCCGCAACCGGGGAATTCGGTCGTTGGTCGCGGTGCCGGTCTATCACAACGGTGAGATCGTCGGGGCTCTCGAGCTTTATTTTTCCAGGCTCAATGGCTTCGCCGAGCAGGACATTCATACCTGCCAACTCATGGCGGGACTGGTCACCGAGGCCATCGGGCGGGCCTCCGAGTCCTCGCTGAAAAAATCGATGGCGGAAGAACGCTCCTCGATGATGGCGGCGATTGAGCAACTCAAGCCCAGCCTCGCCGCCTTGGCAGAGGGTCAAAATACCGGCGCGCCGACCGAAGCCGCGAAGCTGGCTTCAATCATCCCCGTCACGGATTCGACTTGCTGGAAATGCGGAGAGAGGTTGATTGAAGCAGAACAATTTTGCGGAAATTGCGGCGCTCCACATTCGGCAAAGAACGATCCCTCCCCGTCCGCCAACAAGGGCCCTGCAACCTGGCTTTTACGGCCAGACAATTCCAAGGACCAAGCGGCACCCACCAACGGCGCGTCCTCATCGCACTCCACACCGTACATTCCGCCCGACCCTTTCGCGGCTCCCACTTTAACCGAGCGCCGTGAAGATGAGCTATCCACCGATCTCTTTCTGTTCGGCGCGGGCGAAGCGGAGAGCAGTTCAGCGTTGGAGGCGCTAACCGCCCACCACGCACCAGCATCAACCAAAGCATCGACCTCGACTCAGATGGAGCCTGCGAAAGTTAACCCTGGCGCCGCATCCGCCACGTTGACGACGCCAGAGCCGAAAGATGCGACCTGGACTTCGGCGGCCAAGGCTCGAGATTTTCTGGAAGGGGTCTCGGGAAAACGCCCTGGCGGACCCTTGATCCGCTTCTGCAGGGCGCGCCGGGGCGATTTCTATCTTGTTCTCGCTCTCCTCCTAGTGGCGATGGTCGCCCACTGGGTAGTAGTTTCGAGCCGCTCCACGAACGCCACCAACTCTGCCCTGTCCGCGAAGTCCGTTCGATCCAGAGCTGCCGCAGATGCGGGCCTTTCCTTATTCGACAAGTTTCTGATCAGCCTCGGGCTGGCGGAACCGCCGGAAGCGCCGGAATACAAGGGGAATCCCGATACCCAGGTGTGGGTCGACCTGCATACCGCTCTTTATTATTGCCCTGGGGCCGAACTGTACGGCAAGACTCCGAAGGGTAAATTCGCCAGCCAACGTGAGGCACAGCTCGATCAATTCGAACCTGCTTCCAACAAAATCTGCGATTAGCCCCTTGAGCTTCCCGGCCGCCTTGACAACCTCAATGCACGGTAGTGCAATCATAGATTGTCGAATCTTAGCTGACCAATTTCGGCGGTGATCGACTTCGCGGAGACCAATCGTGGCTCAACCACCAGATGAGTCAAAATCGAAGACCTTGCTCGATCCTGAGCTGAACCCCATTCTGAACCCTCTGTTGGCGGCGCACATGGGACGATGGGCTGAAGTCTATTTCACCAGCCCGCCGGAAAAACGCGAGCAGGCGGTCGCGGATTTGTTGCGTGAATTGGCGCGCGACGCCGGGACCTCCGAGGCTATCGCAGAATCGGGCGGCCGGAGAGGGCCAGCCCACGAGTTCGAAGAGCACGCGCCCGCAGATGAGCCGGAGGATCACAAGGCGGAAGAGGAGTATCCCGTTACAGGAATGGAGCAGCGGGAACCCATGCGAGAGATAGACATAGAAAGCAATTCTTCTTCGTCTCTTCTGGAAGCGATCGGCGACGCCTTCACGGTGTGCAAGAGCTGTGGCCACATAAACGTCGGCGGGCAAAAATTCTGCGGCATGTGTGGAAAATCGCTTGCCAATGGTGCTTCGCGGTCCGCCCAGCAATTTGGAGATCGGGACGCTGAGCATCGGCCGCCGAAAGATCAGGTAGCGGCTCCGCGATTTTGGGACGACGACCGGTCGATCGCGGAATCGCGAAGAACTAAACCACTAGGTCTATCCATCTCTCCAAGCGCAGCCGCGAGCTCAGAAAACGCTGCCCCTGCCGAAAACTTCGATGATTCCTACGAAGATGATTCCTACGGAAACGAGGAAGCGGCTCTTGAGTCGCGGCAAGACTTCGAGCGGCGAACGGAAATCGCCGAACCTCCAGTGGAATTCTCCCTTCCCGGTTACGAGCAGGAGGCGCCTGCCCGGAGCTACCGCCTCTATATCGCGTTGGTGGTGATTGTCCTCCTCGCCGTGCTCGTCTATACCACGTGGCGCAGCAACGCGGGAAGCAACGGGAGCGCCCTGGCGCCGGAGATGCCAGCCGCAGCGCCGTATTCAAGCCCGCCCGCTGCGGTGTCGAGCCCGTCAAATGGTGCGCCTAACGCAGCAACCGAGCAAGCTTCCCCACAGCTCAGTTCGAGTGAAGCGAGCGGAAATGAACCCGCGCCCAATCACGATATCAGTGCGAAGAATCCGCACCCGCCGAAGGCGGAGCCCATTCGACAGAAAGCGACAGCTTCTACGGCAACGCCGCCGTCGGCCTCTGCAGCCGGTCAAAGCGGCTCGGAAGAATTGGCTACTGCCGAGAGATACTTGAGGGCGGGGCCCAGCGGCACGCAACAAGCTGTCCCGTGGCTCTGGAAGGCTATGGCGAAACAGAATGCGGCGGCAACCCTGATGCTTTCTGATTTATACCTGCGCGGAGAGGGAGTGCCAAAGAACTGCGACCAAGCCCGTTTGCTACTGGATGCCGCCGCCCGCAAAGGCGAACCGGCGGCAGCCGAACGACTGAGAAGCTTGCCCAGCTATGGCTGTCAGTAACTAAACCAAACGTAACTAGGCCATGCTTTCAGATATTCCCGCCCCCAGCCGTCGCGATTCATACCACAGCGCCAACTCCACTCGATTCCAGAGCCCGAGCTTGTCGTATATCACGCGAAGATAATTCTTCACTACGTGCTCGGTGGTGCCGATGGCTTCCGCCACGTCGCGGTTCTTCAAGCCCTGGGCGACCAATTCGATGACGCGGTGCTCTCGTTCACTGGGGATGCGGTTTCCGTAACGTTCATTGTGGAACATGATTGCCTCCGATATAGAAGTGTTGCTAGTTTTACTCGCTTAATTCCGTCGGTGATTCCGAAGCGGAGAAAAAGCCGGTTGAAATGGGCCTTTACCGTCCTGCGGGCCATTTTGAGTTGCTTGGCGATTTCGGCGTTATCGCAACCCTGCAAAAGCAGTTCGACGATTTGCCTTTCCCGCGGCCCTAACCGAACAGACTCCCTCATCACTTTTCCTGCCCCCTGGGTCAATTTAGGCCTAATGCACGATGTACAACCGAAGTGTTTCCATTCTGTTAGCACCTGCAATGCCATTTTGAGGCCCAAGTTGTTGTGACGCGCGAGAAAGAATTTCCACAATCGCTGCCAAGGGGATGAGACAAAAGACTCAGACTTCCCAGCCCGACCCACGGCATCTTGTGGCATCCCGTAGGTTCTGCGAAAGCAGCAACTTACGTGGACTTCGATGAATTTTGTGGACAGAGGGAAGTCTTGTCGTACGGCAACTCGGATTTCCGCCGTCAGACTGCAGGGAAGAGATGATCAAAAATTCAAAAAATTGTTCTTTTGGGGTGGGATGTCAGGAAGGTTTCCACATCGTCGGGTGAACACCCTAGGTTAAATCTACTGTCTTTTTCCTAGTATACCTTGAAGAAATTACATCTCCAGTTTTTCCACAGCCCCGGAAGAGACGTGAGCAACTCAGATGCCAGAGACGTTCCGAAATGGACGTGGGGTGTTTGATGCATTGGAGTGCCTGTTTATAGAAGTGCGCGAAGCCGGCTCAGAATCCGCCGGTGGTCTTTAGATTATCTGGAGATTATCTGGGCGGTTGTCTCGATGGGACGAAGCGGGCTTACGGGATGGACGAAAATATACGCACCACAAGTTCCGTCCGCCGATGCGTGTCGGTCTTCATGAAGATGCTTTAGGTGAGTACGAGCCGTATGTGGGCTAATGAACAATGCCGCCGCCGCGTCTTCGATCGATTTTCCCTTCAATAGATGACCGGCCAGCGCCGCTTTAAGCAGAGCATCTAGCAGAGTAATTCTTCTCATTGTGAAGCGCTCGGTGGGAAGCGCGGGGAGTTCAGCCTGCGAGAGATAGAAGAATCTGAGAATGGAAATCGCCTTCCTTCCGCATAACCAGGGCATTTTGTCCAGACATTAAATTCTACAAGTAACGCTAGAGGACGGTACGGGGATGCTCTACACTTGTTGCCTGTGAACCCCGCCCTCGAAGAATCCCACCCAACGATCCGCCGGCTTGGCGAATATCTACTATTCTCCAAGGTAGCTGCGGGAAGCCAGAGATGATCAGGCTCATGAGCGTGGTCGGAGCGCGTCCCAATTTTATTAAGATCTCGCCTATCGTCGAGGAGCTAAAGCGAAACTCCGATTTCGAACATCGTCTCGTCCACTCGGGCCAGCACTACGATGAACTTCTTTCGAATAGCTTTTTCAAAGACCTCGCTCTTCCCGCCCCCGACGTAAATTTGCAAGTCGGATCGGGAAGTCATGCAGTCCAGACCGCCGAGATCATGATTCGCCTCGAACCTGTTCTCCTCGAGTACAACCCGCAGATGCTGCTGGTGGTCGGCGACGTCAATTCTACGATTGCGTCGGCGTTGACTGCGGCTAAACTTGGGATTCCGGTGGCGCACATCGAAGCCGGCTTGCGAAGCTTCGACATGACCATGCCGGAGGAGATCAATCGCAAGCTGACCGATGCGATTTCCACCCTTCTGTTTGTCACCGAACAAAGTGGCATCGACAACCTGCTCGGTGAAGGTATTTCTGGGGGAAGAATCTTTCTCGTAGGGAATGTCATGATTGATTGCCTGCTACGGCATCGGGAACTAGCTGCGCATTCCCCAGTGTTCGACCGTCTCGGCGTGTTTGATAATGGGCGCGGATGCCGGCCCTATGGTGTGCTCACGCTTCATCGGCCATCCAATGTAGAAAATCGCAGCACTCTGGAAGGAATTCTCGCCGGCGTACAAAAGATCGCGGATGAATTGCCAATATTTTTCCCAGTGCATCCACGAACACGCAAAAACATTGAAGCTTTCGGCCTGCGGCACTATCTATCGGGTTCGACGGACGGAGCTACGAATGGTATTGTGCCGCTCGATCCCTTAGGCTACCTGGAGTTTCTTTCGCTGAACGACCGCGCCCAGATCGTCTTGACGGATTCCGGCGGAATCCAGGAAGAAACTACGGTTCTCGGCGTGCCCTGCCTCACGCTTCGGGAAAACACGGAAAGGCCGGCGACGGTTGAGCATGGCACAAATCAAATCGTCGGAGTGAATTCGGATAACATTTTTGCCGCGGCTCAATCCATCCTGCGGAGTCCAGCGCGCCCAGCGCGCAGACCTCCGCTCTGGGATGGAAACACTGCATCGAGAATCGTCACCGTAATTCAACAATATTTCGCCGGCATCTAGTAAAAGAAGTAGTCTTATGACGTAAACGCTAGAGTTAGACTGGAAATTCGGGTCAAGTCACATGAACCAGAACATGAATATCACGGATTCAAGCTTCGCCGTCAATGCCCCACTTTTACTGCCTGATAACGAAGTGCATGTATGGCGGGCGGATCTGGAGCGGATTCGTGAGGATGAATCACGCTGGCAGGAAGTTCTTTCCGGCGACGAAAAAGAGCGAGCCGCCCGCTTTCATTTCCCCGCCGACCGGCAGCGCTACATAGCCTCGCGCGCGGTTCTGCGAATGATTCTGGCGGGGTACCTGCAAACCGATGCGTCGGATCTTGCCTTCGTTTATTCGAAGAGGGAAAAACCTTCGCTGGCGCTGGCGCACGCGGCGAACGGTCTCATGTTTAACCTTTCCCACTCCGGGGGCGTATCCCTCTACGCCATTGCCCGGCGGCGCGAATTGGGCATCGACATTGAACAACTGGGCCGTAATTCCGATCTGCAAGGAATTGCGCACCGATTCTTCTCTCCGTCTGAGCAGCAACAGCTTGCGAAACTTTCAGGGGAGGAAAAGGTACAAGGCTTTTTTCGTTGCTGGACCCGAAAAGAGGCGTATATCAAAGCGACCGGTGACGGTCTCGCCCTTCCGCTCACTCAATTTGACGTTTCTCTTGACGCCGGAAACGGGAATGCCCTGCTGGCCACCCGGCCGGATGCCTCTCAAGCGCAAAAATGGGATCTCCGCGAAGTGTCCGCCGGGGCTGGCTACGCGGCCGCACTTTGCATGCAAGGCCAGGGATGCGAGGTAAAAGACTGGTCCCAATCGCATTGAATAGAATAAAGATTAAATAAGTCCCGGTTAGCCTGATGTGCGGGCGCTAAGGATAGAGCCATTTCAAACTCCGTCGGATTTAGCGTTCCGGGCAAACGCCAACCACATAGTCGCAACTCTTTTCACATCCGCAGGTCTGGCGTAAGCCCGTGTGCCATAAATTACGCAAAAGTTATTGTTTTCAGAGCTCTTAGCGCTTCTAAATTTCCGCCCGAGGGCCTGTCAATTGCATCAGTGGGATGTTATTCTCGATGCACGAAGTACCTAAGGTTGTGAGCGCTGAGAAGTGATACCCTGTTGTTAAACTTTTCGGGGCAGTTCCTCTCCCTGTTGCATCTGCAATCGATTTGATCCGTCCATCAACCACTGAGAGGCAATCTAGCTCAATATGATAAAGGTAATAGAGAAAGACGAGATCCAGGAGGCTTTTCACTTGACCGCTTCAACCAGCCATCTAATTGCGCCGCATGGCGGCGAACTGATCAACCTTATCGTTCCACCGGAAAAGGCAGCCGATTTCAAGGCGCATTCCAAGGAATGGCCTTCCTGGGACCTTACCGCCCGCCAGTTATGTGACCTTGAGTTGCTGGTCACCGGAGGTTTCTCTCCGCTGCGCGGCTTCATGTCCCGCGCCGACTACGACAGCGTCTGTAAGAACATGCGGCTCGCCAACGGTTTGCTATGGCCCATGCCGATCACCTTGGACGTGACCGAAGAATTTGCCAAAAAGCTAACGCCCGGCAGCAGCAAGGTCGCCCTGCGCGATCCCGAAGGCGTGATGCTCGCCGTTCTGCACGTCGAAGACATATGGCAACCCGACCGCAAAGCCGAAGCGGACGCTGTTTTCGCCAGCACCAGCGCCGCACATCCCGGCGCGGATTACGCCATGAACAAGGCGAATCCCTGGTATGTCGGCGGAACCATCGAGGCCATGCAGGCGCCGTCGCACTATGATTTTCGCAGTCTGCGGCTTACTCCCGCCGAAGTGCGCGCCGAGTTTGCCCGCGAAGGATGGCGTACCGTGGTGGCGTTTCAAACGCGCAATCCTATGCACCGCGCTCACGTTGAACTTGCCTTCCGCGCCGCCAAACAAGTTGAAGCCAACCTGCTGATCCATCCCGTTGTGGGTATGACCAAGCCCGGCGATGTGGACTACTACACCCGCGTCCGGTGCTACCAGCTGCTGCTTTCCAAATTCCCGCAGTCCACCGCCAAGCTTTCTCTGCTCCCGCTCGCCATGCGCATGGGTGGACCGCGTGAAGCGATCTGGCATGCGCTGATCCGCAAGAATCACGGCTGCACCCACTTCATCGTGGGCCGTGACCACGCCGGTCCAGGCAAGGACACGAACGGCAAGCCGTTCTACGGACCTTACGAAGCCCAGGAAGTTTTCAAAAAGTACGAAGCCGACATCGGCGTGACCATGGTTCCTTTCAACATGATGGTCTACCTCGAAGGTCAAGACAAGTATGTTCCCGATGACGAAGTGAAGAACGGCGATCGCGTGTTGAATATCTCCGGCACGGAACTTCGGCAGCGCTTGAATGAAGGCCGCGAGATTCCAGCTTGGTTTACCTATCCAGAGGTCGTCACGGAACTGCGCCGCAGTTTTCCGCCACGGCACAAGCAAGGCGTGAGCATCTTCTTTACCGGACTCTCGGGCTCTGGAAAGTCAACCATCGCCAACGTTCTCCTGACAAAATTCCTCGAGGCTGGCGGCCGACCGGTCACGCTGCTCGACGGCGATTTGGTCCGCAAGCACCTCTCTTCCGAGCTCGGTTTTTCCAAAGAGCACCGCGACATTAATATCCGCCGCATCGGCTACGTGGCCTCGGAAATCACGAAGAATGGTGGCATCGCCATCTGCGCACCTATCGCGCCTTACGACGCAACTCGCAAACACGTCCGCCAGATGATCGAGCCTCACGGCGGATTCATTCTCGTGCACATTGCCACTACGGTGGAAGTTTGTGAACAGCGTGATCGCAAGGGTCTGTATGCAAAGGCGCGAGCCGGAATTTTAAAAGAGTTCACCGGCATCTCCGATCCCTATGAAGTTCCATCCGATGCGGATGTCACCATTAACACTGGCGAGCTTTCCGCTGAGGAAGCGGCGCAGGCCATCATCCTGCACCTCGAGCGCGAAGGCTTTATCGGAACTACTGCCGCATCGGTGTAATCGGTTGTTATCGTCACCGAGCTGCTAATCGCATGGATCTGGTAATCAAAAGCCTGGTGGGCCTTTTTGTAGGGACGCTCATCGGTATGACGGGCGTTGGGGGCGGCGTTCTGCTGCTCCCGATTCTCATTTTCGGACTTGGCGTGCCTCCGCTTCGCGCCGTGGGTTCAGACGCACTTTTCAATTTCGTTACCAAGATCGGAGCCAGCGCCGTCCACCTGCGCAGGGGCACGGTCCGCAGGAAAGTAGTCTTGGCGCTAGCCTTGGGCAGCGCACCAGGTTCGTATTTCGGGGTCACTTTTCTAATTCACCTGCGCAATGTCTACGGGAACGGAGTGAACCGGTTTATCACCATCGCCGTGGGCGTGTTGCTCATCTGCATCCCGACATTTTTATTCTTTCAGAAAAAAATCGAGGATCGCGCCGCGTCGCGTCCTCCCACCATGAAGTCCTTCGCCTGGATGTCACTCATCGGTTTGGTTGCCGGCTTCCTGGTGGGTATCACGTCGGTGGGTTCGGGCAGCATCGTCATGATGCTGATGCTGCTCTTCTTCAGTTTCCAGCCCAAAGTTATGGTCGGCACCGACATTGTTCATGCTCTGATCCTTACGGGAGTGACGAGCCTGCTCCATTTTCGAATGCATAATATTGACGGCAATCTGGTCGGCGCACTCCTGATTGGCTCGATTCCAGGAGGACTGCTTGGCTCCTACCTGAGCACGCGGGTTCCGGTCCCATGGCTCCGGCGCATCTTATGCGCAGTGTTGCTGGCGACCGGCGCGCGCATGTTAATGGCCTGAAGAATCGCTCTCAGTTCTCGGTGCTCAGTGAAGGCGCACGATAGTGGTGGAAACCGAGAACCGAAAACTGAACCAAGAACCGGGAACTATGGAATCAAGCTCATACGCAGAAATACTCAAGCGGATCCACTCCGCTCTTGAAGCTTCGCGCGCTGTGTTCGCCCGCTTCACTCCCGGCGCTATCGAGACGGAGTACAAAGTGGGCCACGATCCCGTTACGGAAGCGGATCGCGCCTTGGACGCCGTACTGCACAAAGAACTGCTTCGTGAAGGCGAAGGCTGGCTGTCGGAAGAGAGCGTCGACGATCCCATCCGCCTGCAGCGTTCACAAGTCTGGGTCGTCGACCCACTCGATGGCACACGAGAGTTTGTGAAAGGGATTCCCGAGTTCTGCGTCTCCATTGGCTTCGTCGAAAACGGCCATCCTGTTGCCGGAGGAATTTATAATCCGGCAACCGATGAAACCTTCCTCGGCTCGATCGGTTCCGGTGTCACTTATAATGGCAAGCCTGCCCTGCCCAGCCAGCGCAGGACTCTCGACGGCGCTCTGATTCTTGCCAGCCGCAGCGAAGTAAAACGCGGCGAGTGGAAGCCCTTCGAAAATGCATCGTTCACTATTCGCCCGATGGGTTCCGTCGCCTACAAGCTCGCTCTCGTGTCGGCCGGCTTGGCCGATATCACCTTCACGCTCACCCCAAAAAACGAATGGGATGTAGTTGCCGGAGCGGCCCTGGTGCAAAGCGCGGGCGGTTTTGTCAGCACGCTCGACAAGGCCGATCTCACTGCCAACCGCCGCGATCCTCTTCTATCCGGCTTATTGGCCAGCGGTCCATTCCTGAAGGATCAGTTACTTGCCCTGGTCGAGCCTTACCTCAAGATGACCACTGCTGAAAGATAGCTCCCTTGATACGTCAGTAGATGTTTTTTCTGCCGGCGGAATCAAGGTGAGATACACTTCGCCACAGCGCAGTGCCCGGCATACGATTTTTCGAAGCGGCCGAGGGGGATTCGAATCCAACTTCAATCGCCGACCTGGCTCTCTGACGATTGCTATGAGGTCGAAACTTGACGCTCGTGCATCAGGAATTGCTTGGCGAGTTCCGGCAGTTCGCTCAAACCGCCACCACGGCCACTTCTCTGATGCAGCGCATCAGCAACCTTCTGCATGAAAAAATGACGCGCTATAACTGGGTGGGATTTTATCTTGTCGATCCGGCGGATGCCGGCATTTTATTGGTGGGTCCCTTCGCCGGCAGCTTCACTCCCAACGCCCGCATCCCACTCAATACTGGCCTTTGCGGCGCCGCCGCTACCAGTCGTGAAACTGTGGTGGTTGACGATGTCTCCAAAGACCCGCGCTATCTTGCCGGATCTCCGCTGGTAAAGTCGGAAATTGTTGTCCCTATCTTTGTAGGTAACAAACTCGCGGGTGAACTGGACATCGAGAGTTACTTTTCCGGAGCGTTCACCAAACCCGAGCAGGATTTTGTCGAAGCGTGCGCCGCTCTGGTTGGAGTTAACCTGTCAAAGCCGAATCGCTGAGCTCAATCCTGCAAGTCTTTCCGCCAAAAAAAGCGGCCCAGAAAAACTGGGCCGCACTGCGTTTAGCACGCTTGGCTCGAGGTTAGCCCTCGATGCTGAGTTAGTACGTCAACGCATAACCCGCCGAAGTACTGGTGCTGTTGTTGCAAAACAAATGGCAGCCGCACCCGATCTCATCGCGGCTGCGGTAGCTCTTCTCCAAAAATTGCGACTTGTTTCGTTCACGATCCTGGTCCCCTTGTTTCGTGCAAGGCAATATACACTACCAGGCTGCAAGACGCATTCAGCCTGATGTCTGGAGGAAGATGCTCGGAGAAAGAGCGGGTGGAGGAAGGCCGTTGCATCAAATAATCCTTTTCTCGCAACGCGCCACGGGTGTAGGATTCTCCCGTATTCAGTGTCCGACCGTAATATCGCAAGCAATCGCAATTGAAAGTTAAGAGTAATGAGGAGGAGCCATGCCGCTCGCTCTGAAAGCACTCGTGCCCCGCAAACCCATCCAATACCTTTTCTTCAACTCTCTTCTGGTCCTATCGGTCTGTGTTTTTCCGCTGGCGGCGCAGAAATCTCAGTCCGATAGCAGCGCAGCACCCAAGTACGACCTGCATACCGAGACCAAGATCAAAGGTGTGGTAGACGAAGTAACGTTGCAGCCGTTCGGCTCACGCAAAGACTTTACCGAGCTGACCCTTAAGAACGGAGACGAGATGCTCCACATCTATGTTTGCCCCAAACCTTTTCAAGATGAGATGGGGATTGTTTTCAGCAAGGGAGATGAGATTGCGGTGACTGGTTCCAAAGTGAAGCAGGAAACTCTGGAAATGATTCTCGCGCGCGAGATGGTAAAAGGGACAGACACGCTCATGTTCCGTGACGACAAAGGCCAACCCGTCTGGGATTCGCGCACCGGGAAATAGCCAGACAGTTGCCTACGGCCGAAACTGGGAAGCGCCAATCGAATCGCAGCGCTACTGCTTACGCTTGAATTGGCTCTTCGCCGGTTTCTTTATCGCAGGCAGTCCCGCAAGCGACCCTTGTTGTTCCAGCGGTCCGAGAGATACCGCGGTAAAGGTGTTGTCGAAGTCCATCCAAAACAGTTGCGTTCCACTCGCCTGATAGATGACCATGTCGAATTTAAATCCGGGCGTGTTGTCGATGTCCGAGACCAGCGAATATTTTCCCGACATCGTGTAGCGCCCTGGATTATTGGGATCCGCAACCGGCGTCCCGGCAAATGTGTCGGCGGAGCTCGTCACGTCGGGCGTCCCCAGAGAAGAGAAGGGATCGCTGACCATGCCAGTCAGACTCAAAGTTCCGTTCGCGACCATGGTTCCCTGCGCGACCATGTCGAACTCGCTTCCTGCGTTGAAATTCTGCCATCCGGTGGCGTAGTTGCCCGCAAAATCCGTGGTCGCAGTGGCCGCATCGGTTTGCGGAATAATCATCCCGGCACCGCCAGGAAGCGGGACGCCTACTACCGCACCAGAATCCAGATCCACCACCAGCGCGCCGCCTCCGCCGGTGGCGTTGTTGGGATCGTTCAGATTCAAGGCCGGATCGGTCATGTAAATTCCCAGCGTAGTAATATCGCCAAGACCCGGATAATTAGGGTCGAGCGTATTGAACGCAAGGTTGCCGTATCCATTGCTTGCGATGGAATAGGTACCCTTAATTTTGGCGTTTAGCTCCGAAATGACGCCATTCTGCGGTTCACTATCATCGCCCACTCCTGCAAAGTCGGCTGGCGAGGAGGAAGTGTTGCTGGGAGTGAACTGGCCGAGCGCGTCGAACTGGGAAAGAACGTTTCCTGCTACAGCAAGCACAGAAGGACCAAGGGAAGCATTGCTAAAAGTTCCAGTTCCCTGGCCAAACGCGGAGCCGGCCGCGGAGTCGACCTTATCTACGTCAATGAGTCGGATCGCTTCTGGTCCGACGATATAGTAGTTCAGCGTAACCGCGGTGCCCGCGATTCTGAATCCTTTGATCGTGCCCCGGCCATAGGAATCGGGCGCTGAAATTGTCGCAGTGAAAGCTGTCCCCGTCGTTACTCCGAGATTATCCCCGTCATTGGTATCAATCGTGCCGTTCGAGATGGCGTTGCCGTCGATCGAGAACACTCCACCGTAGGCCACCGGCGTGTCGGAGGAATCAAATCCCGACAGTGCGAAAGCGTAAGACCCGCCGAGTGTACTGGGCAGAGTCTGCAAATCGAAGCTGCCGCCGGACGTCGCGAATCCGTCGAACTGCGTGATGAGGGCATGACTTGGGTTCACGAATTGAACTCCGAATTGTTCAGCGCCGTTCGCTTGCAAGCCCAAATTGTTGTTGTTGGTATTCAGGGTGAGCGTCGCTTCTCCCGGAGGGGCGCCGGAAGGAAATGTCAGCGTTCCTCCCGTGATTACGTCGCCTTTCGGTTGCGGTGAGGTAACGCTGGTTCCATCGTTGAAGTCTTGCTCGCCGCCTAGGACATTGCCCGAAGCATCGAGAAGCACCGATCCTGCCAAAGCATAATAGCCACCGTTGATGTCTTGCCCGCTCATGTAGAACGAGTAGGGGGTCACCGAAATGTTGGTCAGCGCAAAAGTGACGGGGGCTTTTGCCCCAGACACGCTGGCGGCTACCGTATAAGAGCCCGCCATTGCATTTGCAGTGAATGTACTGGTTGTGGCCACGCCGAGTTCGTTGGTTATATCCGTCTCAGTGTTAGCTCCATTGGCAAAAGTGCCGCTGGCGCCGGAGGCTGGCGCGGCGAAGGTAACTTTTTCTCCGCTCATCTTGGCTCCACTTACGGTTACCGTGGCCGTGAGGGGGCCGTTAAAGGGCTTGCCGCTCGCCGTGCTTTGTGAGGAACCACC
Source organism: uncultured Acidobacteriaceae bacterium (assembly GCA_963833875.1). Taxonomy (GTDB): domain Bacteria; phylum Acidobacteriota; class Terriglobia; order Terriglobales; family Acidobacteriaceae; genus Sulfotelmatobacter. The sequence goes on along the minus strand of CAWHZM010000004.1, from coordinate 1,178,746 downwards.
GCTCGCGGCAATCGCGACCGTCTCGGAATACGCCGTGGACACCGGCGTCGTGCTTGAAGCGCTGTTGCTGTTGCTACTTCCGCAACCTGTCACGAAAATCTGAGTAAAACAAATGAATGCAAAAATGAGTGCGTAGGCCTCGTGACGCATGGCAACTTTTCCTTTCAGAACGATGCGGAGAGAGCAAATCTCGACCGGCAACAGGGCAGCTAATTTTGCATCGCTAGGGTAGCAGCCATTTGTTACGGAACGATGAATCCGAAGAGCCGCTAGTTCGGCGGGAAATTGGATTGTGCTGCAAGGAGAGTAAATGACGTGTTGCCACGGTTCGCTAGCCCGTTGCGTCTCTCGCAATCGGAGCTGCGCCGAAGAATCTGCCGTCAACGACCTTGAAGCACTCTAGATGCGGAGTGACCCACCCGTGCACTGGCCAGGACAAGGGTCCGATCCTACAAATTCACGAACCATTCATCTTCCGGTAACGCTCGCGTAATGCGAGGCGCGCTACCCTTTACGCTTCTCGTAAGACTCCAACGACAAAGAGTGAATGAGTTTATGGATCGCAGGATCGCATTGGTGGTCGCATTGTCATTGTTTGTGAGTTCGTGTGGCGGCAATGGTAAGCCTCCAGCCTCATCCTCGGCGTCGGTTGCGGGCAACTGGCAGATTAACCTTGTGGACGCGGGGGATGCCAAGGCTACCATCAGCCAATCGGGATCTCTGTTGCAGAATAATGAGACGGTTTCCGGGAGCTTGCTGTTCAGCGATAGCTCGTGTTCTGGCGTGGGCGACGTTCAAGGGACCATCACCGGAAGCACGGTGACGCTCGCGGTGAATCCGACCGGAAGTGAGATCAATCTTTCCGGAACCATGGGCGCAGCATCCAGTTCAGCCTGTGCGGGCAGTGTAGCTTGCATGGGTGGAACCTACATCACCCTCTCGACTGGATGTGCGGCTGAAAATACGATTCCCTCCTCGGGAACGTGGACCGCAAGTCTGGTCTCCCCGTTGGGCGGCAACATCACCGGGACGTTTACATCCAGCAAGGGCGCGGCTTACAGCTTCACTGGGAAAGTGAGCCAGGGAACAAATGCCGGGGCCAGCAGCACGCCGCTCAGCGGGAGCGTTGCTTTCGGCGATGGCTTTTGCTACTCATCGGCGAACATTGTGGGATCGATCAGCGGCACTGCTGTGATCATGAACCTTATGGAAGCTGACGGAACGCAAATTGGGCAAATCAGCGGCATCAGTTCGATCGACGGCTCCTCGGTGAGTGGTGACTACAACAACATCGGCTTGGGCAAGGGAGCATCCTCAGCCTGCGCTGCGAATGGAAAAGGAACCACGACATTAACGGTCGCATCCTCCTAGAACCGCTGCCAAAATTTTGCGCCCGCATCGCTCGAATGTTCCACGCCGAACATCCAGCCGTAAGGGCGTACTTTCTATGGTACGCGTACTCCGACTTGCCGATTCACCCTCTGGTTCAAATCTCCAGTTCTCGCTTCCCCCGGCTCCCATGAAATATTACTGGCTTGCGCCCGCACCGGTGAGGGGGATGGAGATTGGGCTACCGCCGCTATAGGTGATGCTGAGCGTTGCATTTCGCGCTCCCACGGCGCTGGGAGTGAAGGTCACACCGATCCCGCAATTGGTTTGCTCCAGCAGCAGGAGCGGGCAACTGTTATCCAACAGATAATCTCCCGCCGCAGCGCCCTTTATAGCAACCACAGGGGATATCTGTGTCTGACCAATATCGGACAGTGTGAGCGAACTTATTGGGCTGGGAACCCCAATGCCAACGGTTCCAAAACTGATGCTGGTCACGGAAGTGATAACCGCGGTGGCGGGAGTGGGCAGATACAAGAATGGAGGTGGTACTACGCAGGCGACTCCGCCGCTGCAAAGATACAGTGGAAGGATCGCCGACCCAGCGGGAAGGATACTGGTGCCGGAGACAGTGCCGAGAAGCGAGGCATAGTTGATCCGTGCGATCCACTGCTGATTGGCATCGACCAGCACGGCGTAATTCGCGGTTTTATATACGTCGTTAAAAGCGGTGATGGTGTTGGAGTCGGTGCCGTTCACAAAAGGCTGACCATCCGGAGTGGGAGGCAGATTGCCATAAGCGTAATTAATATCGGACACGACGAGCGGGCTGGAGGAATTTTGCGGCCAGGGAGACTGGAATCCCACGCAGTTTCCCGAGGTTTGGCTGGTAATGAGAGTGTGGCTGATTTGGCTGGCACTGGGATTTGCGCTGATTCCCGTGGCGGCCATATCCATAATGGCGGGAGAGCCGCAGACTCCTACATCTGCCACCGGGGTGAATACCGGGGATTGAAGAGAGGCAAGATCGCCGATCGACTGATTGTTGGTCTGGGCATCGACAACCGCCGCATAACCAGAGAGCAGGTCCACGACCACCGATCCAGGTGTGGTGACACCGGTAGAGCCAGAGCCGACAGATGTGACGGCATTGGTCTTCATATTCAGGATTTGCAGATCGCCGGTGGCCGGATCGGGCGCGACGATATAAGGATTGGTCCCCGTGGGATTCAGGGAGAAATTTCGCGCGGGAGCCGGCGCGGGACTAAAGGGCAGAGCGGTGAACACGCCGGTGGTCAGATTCATGGAGTAATAACCCTGCGCGGTGCTAAGCAGCAAGTCATTGTTCGAGGGATCGATTACGGCGGCGCAAATCATACACTTGACGCCATCGATGGTCACGGACTGGGTTACGGGGGAAGTAAATGTATTCACCACGGTGTTGCTTGCCAGATCGCTGCTGAGATTGCTGGCATCGATGATTTGAACATCCGGAGAGCTGTAACTGATGACCGCGACCTGGAACGTGGATTGGATGGCGACGGCGGCATTGGGCACGAAACCTGTCGGCATAGGTACGGAGGCCAGCAGGGCAACCTCTACGGGAAGCACGCTGGAAAACTGCTCGGCGTCGAGGTTCACTTCCTGCACGGCGTAAGCGCCCTGAATCTTGGTCAAGGATAGCGGGAGATACGCGGCGTCGATGATCGAGGACTTGTAAGGCACCGACAAAACGGCGAGGGCGCCGGAGGTGAAACCGTTGGTATCGACTGTGAGTTGAAGGGTTCCGGTTACGTTACCAAGACTCGCGATCACGACGGTGGCGCCGATGGCCACACCCGTAGCCATACCAGCGGGAGTGATCGAGACAAAATTGGTAAGACTGGCACCGGAAGTGGAGGCCCAGGTCACTTGCGAACTTAGATCCGCGGTGCTTCCGTCAGTGTAAACACCGGTGGCGATTAGCTGGCGTTTTTCCGCCAACGCGATCAGCGAAGTGGAAGGAGTGATCTGAATGGACTGCAAGCTGATGCCGGGAGCGGGATTATTAGTGGTGGAACTGAAGTTGACGGCTGAATTGCCGCTTCCCCCGCAGCTTTGCAGGCAGAGCGCAGCCATCACGATTACGGCGAACAAAATAGTGTGGCGGACGATTCCCACTCTAGATAGGAAATAACTTCTTCCCGGCGTTGGCATTGAATCTCCTGAAGTGAATGCGGTGGTGTTCACCGCTGCGCGTCTTTGTTGCTGTTCGACGGAACTTTCGCTTGAACTGGTCCGGCGGGAGCTTGCCCGGCAAAAGTATCTGGCACTACTTTGAATTCCATTTTCTTCTTGATCCAGTCAAATCCCGTGCCGCCGGCGATGGCGGCGCGGAACGCCGCGCCGGTGTCATAGTGGACGATCTGGATGTTGGCATTGGCGGAAGCCGCCGCTTCGATTTTCCGCTGCACATCGACTGGCGTAATGGTGAGGTCTTTAATGAACTGGATGCGCACGGTTTGAGTTTTCAACTGCGGCAGCCACTTGATGGGATCCAGAGGCGCAGCGGCGGCCAGCCATTCCGGCTTCAGATAATCCGGGCGTTCGTTCTCCGGAATGCGGGCCGATTCTTTCATCCAATCCGGCCAATCGCCCCAGGGATCCAGCAGGTCCAGGGTCTTGATGCGCGGGTCGACGGCGGCGGCGAGGATAGCGATGCTGGCGCCCGACCCATCGCCAAACATGCCCACGCGGTTCATATCCAAGTCACCGCGCGAATCGAGGTAGTTGAGAATCATCTGCACGTCATGGGCGGAGGTGGCAAGGGATTCCGGCAGTTCGCTGACGAACCATTGTTTGAAAGCCCTGGGAGTGTGATAGCGCTGGCCGGTGAGGGCGGAGGCGAAGCCAACGGCAGCGTAGCCATTGTGCACCAGGAATTTGCAGAAGTCGTGATTCAGAAAGCGGTCGTTTTCGAAGGGGTAACTGTATAGATAAAGGATGACCGGCGGATTCCGCACGCCAGCTGGCTTGACGATGTACAGGTCGATGGGATCGAGCGGCCGCCACTGCACGCGGGTCAGTTCATGCGTGTAAACCCCCTCAATGGTGTCGACCTCTCCGGTAAGCACTTGTCCGGGTTTTAAATCGCTGCCTTGCAGGGCTGGCGTCTTCCAGGACTCCACCACTTTCGGGTTTATCGCGTCGCTGGAGATATTTCCGCGTGCCGTGGGACGTGGAGCGGGCGCGAGGGCGGGGTTGGACGGGGCGGGAACGGGCTCCTGCGCCCAAACAGCAGCGGCGGCACAAAGGAGGGCAAGCGAAAAAATTATAGATCGGCACATTCTGCTAAATGAGTACAGCTTCGACATCGGACTCCTCTTATACGTGAAAGCAAAAGAATCAACTGTGATTGTTTGGTTAAAAGATTCTTACAGCGTTGCCAGTGATCAGTGGCCAGTGCAGCAGCAAAAATTGAATTGAGGCAGACTGCCAAAAAATGGCAGTCTGCCTCAGAGGTTGCGCCGCTCCTTCAAGAACCATGAGGAAGCGAGTTACTGTTTATCGTTCAAGGTACCGGGCGTGGTAGCCGCGGGCCAGCTGTAAGGAACCGCGATCGAGTACGGAACTTCAATCGTCTCGATGCTGGCGGAGTTCGCGTTCAGAACGTACAGGGTGGTGATCGTCGGGTTGCACTTGTTGACGCCCTTGACTGGGCAACCCTGGATCACCTGGGCCGTGCCGTTGATGGTGATGGTCTTCCCTACCCAGCTTGCGCCAGCGGTAAAGTCGGGACCGGTTTTGTGTTGAACTTCAGCCACAGTGAGTCCGTCCTTGACGACGGTGGCATTGTGCCACTCAACGTAGCCATAGGTGTTCGGAGTGGTGATGCCGAACGGTCCCAAGATCTCGCCGCCTTCATCGCCGCCCTTTTCCGTGCCGCCGCCGAGGGTGTTGCCGCCGTTAAAGGTGTTGGCAGCGGTAGCCGAGCCGTTGTTGCCGGCGGCAGCAGATTGAGTGAAGTGCGAGTGGTAGACCGACAAGCCATCGGTCGGCTGTGAACCGGAGCAGCTAGGATCGTTGGTCGGGCAGGCCGAGAACGGAACGAAATCGGCAATGTCCGAATCAACGTAGTCCTGAGCCAACTGCGCGACTGCTGACGGGCCGTAGGGATCGGAGCTCGGCACGGTGGCCCAGCGATAAATCGACCAGGCCTTATAGGTGCCGTTGCGCAGGTTGGGGAAGGTGTTGCTGCCGGACCAGAGAGTTGCTGGGCAAGTGGTGGTGGCGCAATTCGGCAGATTCTGGTTGCCGTTGCCGGTCTGGCTGGCGGGCAATCCAAGCGGATCGACTCCGTCCAGGGTCAAGTAGTTATAGTCAGTTCCGGTCACACCACTCGCCCAGAACTTGCCGGCGTTGGAGAAGCCCCAGAAGATGTAGCCGATGGAGCCGGGGTTGTTGAGTACGCCATAGCCGCCGCTGGTCGCTAGTTTGCCGACCACTTCGCCGGTGCCGATGGCGCGCTCACGCGTTCCGCCGCTCTTGCAAGCCAGAGCCAACGGGTTGTAAGGCGAGCGGGTGGGGTTGGTGACGCCGACTTCCTGCGAGTTGTACAAATTAGTGGCGTCCTGACCGTCCGAGCGGAACAGGCTGAACTCGGTGGTGTTCATGGTGCCGGAGAGAGGCTCGCGGAGGAACACGGTGATGGGTCGCGAAGCGGGCGTCGAGCCGGTGTAGGCGTCAAAGGCGGGGTTGAGGTTGGTGCAAGCGGTGGTGCCGTCGAACAGATCGGCAAGCGGATAGACCTGACCGGTCTCATGAGCGTGAGGGGTCACACCAGTCACCGCATCGATGGGATAGCTGGCATCGCCGGCATTGTTGTAGATGAAAACAATGGGGGCCGCGCCGATTGGAATGGTGGTGTAGGTCGCGACTGCCTTCTTGGTAATGGGGTCCGTGCCGCCGGAAAGCGCAAACTTGATCGGGGTGGCAACGGTGCCGGTGCCCTGATCGGTATAGATGGGAGCACCGATGTTGGTTGTCGGTCCCACATAACCCAGGCCGGAGTAGGTGGTGGTGTTCAGTGCCGCTAAAGCGCGGGTGGTGGCGTACAACGCGTCTTCAGGGCGGATATCGGTGAGACCGACGTTGATGTTTGGTCCGATGTTTTGTCCCGCAGTGCCCTGAGTGGCCACGCCGCCGAAAGCATTGACCACGGCGGTGGGCAGGGTGGTGTCGCATTGATTGTCAGGCCAGAGAAGATCCTGATTGCTGGCGCAGGTGCCGATCTTGTTTTGTCCGGCAACCGCACCGACGACCAACTGGAGATACGCACCTTGGATGTCGCCAGGCTGCACGGCAGAGAAGGTGCGGACGCCGACGGTGGAATCGACGCTCAGATCGGTCCAGATGTCGGTGACGGTACCGCCGCTGTTGGTGAGCCACACGATCCAGATGTTGCCGAGTTCGGGAAGGATGCGGTTGAGGGAGTCGCGATTGTCGGCAGCCTGCGCGCCGTTGTTGTAGTCCCAGTGCGCCACTGTTTCGTTGCTGCTGTAAACGGCGGTGTTCATGTTGATGGCTGCCTGGTCGGCGGCGATAGCGGCCATGGTGTACTGGGCCGACGAGCCGGCGCCCACATAGTGGAACGTCTGCGCGTTGGCTGCCGGTACCACGGCAACGATCGCGGAGGCTACCGCAGCCGCGAAGAGGGATTTAATTCGTGTCATTATTCTCATTCTCCTGATGCAAGATTGAACCAACGTGAACGTGGTGCTGGGAACCACACTCGTGCGGGCAGATCACACGTATCCGCGCGCCAGGAATGGAAGCCCATCAAAGGGTTTAATTTTTGCGTTTACTCGGAAGAACCAACGGCGCGCCCGCTCCATTGGTCGCAGCAACTATGCGGGAAGCGTATTACGCGTGCGTGACTCAATTATTAAATTTGTAAGAATTTCGGGACGGGGGTTGTGGGAAAAGGTGCGGAGAATTAATGCGAAATAATTAGACAAGAAGAGAGCGAGCAAGCGGTGATCAGTGGCCGGTGATCAGCGGTCAGTGGGCAACAATCAGTGGGCCGTGGCCGGTGGTTTCGGGCTCGTGGGCGATCGCCAACGGTACGCGAATGAAGAGCGATCTGGCTTGGGGCTGTAACCTGAAATTAATCAATTCGTCACGCCTCCGTAACAACTCCCGTGTAAGTGTATTGGACTCCATTGATTTCCGGCTTATCTGCAGCACTTCTCGTTAGGGGCGAGCGGGCGTAGTGGATGGTGGAGATGAGTGCGAGATCCTGATTTCCCGCTGAAAGTCCAGTGGTCCGGTAATCCGGCGGTGGTATCTGTCCGCGGTGGGAAAAGCCTGCGAGTCGGTCAACGTTGTTGAGGCGAATCCCGAGACAAGCAAAAACTGAACGCGATTGATCGCGCGAAGGGGTATAGGAATCGTGAGATTTTCCAGGATTGTTCTCTGTGCGTTGATGGCGATTTCGGCAGGACGCGTGGCGGGCGCAGCGCAGAGCGGGATTCGCATTTTCAGAATGAAGTCAGGAGAGCATGCGGCGCTGGCACCAATGTTGCAGGACGGCGCGCCGGACAGCATCGCTTCAGTAAGCGGGACCGTGGCGGATGGTTCGAGCAAGCCGCTGGCGGGGGTGACGGTAACCATCAAGAATGCGGCGGGAGTGAGCCAGAGCGCGCGGACGGATAGCAAAGGAAAATATTGGATCGGAAGTTTGGCGGCCGGCACTTATACGATCACGGTTCGAGCAAAGGGCTTTAAGAATTTTGAAGTAGCGGGGATTCCGCTGGCGGCGGGAGATTCGGTTCCGCTGGATGTATTGATGGAAGCGGGAGTATCGGAAGAGCCGTCGCCGGCAGAAGCTGCGACCGGTGCGGCTGCGGGAACGGGAGCGCGGGCTGGGCAGGCTGCGGGTGCGCCGGCAGCGACCGCGCACGCCCAGAATGCGGCTCCGAGCTGGTTGTATGTGGAACCGACAGTTCCGCCTCCGCCACCGGGAGCAACGGCGCCGAGCACGATGCAGGTCACGGTGGAAAAAGCGCCGGCGGCCATTACGGAAAAAACCAACAACGGCGGGAAGACGGCCACGCTCAGCGGCGGCGTGACCGACCAGACCGGAGCGGTGCTGACCGGCGCGACCGTAACGGTATCGAATGCTTCCGGATTTAAACAGACTGGCACAACCAACGCGCAAGGCGTTTATACGGTGAGTGGATTACCTCCGGGAAGTTATGACATGGCGGTGACCGCGCCGAACTTTAAGACTTTTTCGACTTCCGGAATTGCGCTGGCTGCGGGTGATGTGATGCCCATGGATGCGATGCTCGAGACCGGCGGAGAAAAACAGGAAGTCAATGTGACCGCCGGAGGCGCGGCCCAGGTGGAAACCGAGAACGCGGAGGTTTCCGGGACCATCACGCAGAAAGAAGTGATCAATCTCGGATTGAACGGCCGCAACTTCACGCAATTGATTACGCTGACGCCGGGGGTTAGCAACCAGACGGGACAGGACGAAGCCAAGGTCGGTGTGAACGGCAGCGTGAAGTACAGCGTGAACGGCGGCCGCGTGGAATACAACTCATTTGAAGTGGACGGCAGCGACGTGTTGAATGCGGGCTTGAGCGGCGCGGAGAGCACACTGGTCGTTTATCCCAGCCTGGATGCGATTCAGGAAGTAAAAGTCCTGACGTCGAATTATGGCGCGCAGTATGGCAGAACGGCGTCGGGCACGGTGCAGGTGACGACGAAATCCGGCGGAAGCGAGTGGCACGGAAATATGTACGAGTTCTTCCGCAACGAGGACATGAATGCGCGCAACTACTTCGACCAGACGCTGCACGCGCCGCTCTACCGCAGAAACGATTTCGGATACACGATCGGTGGACCGCTCTGGATTCCACACGTTTACAACCAGGATAAGCGGAAGACGTTTGTATTTTTCTCCGAAGAATTCCGCATTGAGAAATCTCCCAGCGAATTGCAGCCGAACTTCAATCAGGCGGTGCCTACGCTGGCGGAGCGGCAGGGAGACTTCAGCGACGTTTGTCCCAATCCTTACGATCCGCAGGATGCGAAGAAGCTGAGAAACACAACCGGAAATCCAGGCGGCCCATTCCTCTTCCCGATTGCCTCGTTTCCGGATTGCCCCGGCGTGCCCAGCTCTGTGCAAACGCCGGGCTATCGAACCCTCTTCGAAAACGAAAATAACGGCACTTTCAATTACAACACCATTGTCGGCGGCACCGGTGGCAGTACGCCAACCAAAGCCGGCCTTGATCCCAGCGCTTTGGCCATCCTGAATTCGCATCTCATACCGTTGCCTAACTCATTTACGGGATGCAACTCGAGCCTGGTGGGACAAGTTGACCACACCACGCTGCAGCCGATCATGCCCTGCTACGATGCGGTGATTTCCGAGCCGACACACTGGCGCGAGGAACTGTTTCGCATTGACCACCACTTCACCCCCAAGCTGCTGGGAACGTTCCATTACATTCATGATTCGTGGAACACGATTACGCCCACGCCGAACTGGGGCACGGTGAAAAACACATTTCCCACGGTGCAGAATAAATTTGTCGGACCGGGAATTGACATGATGGTGCGTCTAACGCAGACCATCACGCCTTCGTTATTGAACGAGACAGTCTTCAGCTATACGGACGCGCACATCACGCTGGCGGATGTGAATGGGCCGGGCGGAGCCAACTTTACGCGGCCCGCTGGATTGGGCAATCCCGCCGATGTGGGCACTTGTACCGGCGCCACCGGAGTTCCGCAATGCCCGATGGGCTACTTCTTCAATAACGGTTTTGGCGACAAGGTACCTGGAATTGTGCTGACCGGAAACAATGAAGAGTATGGCGGCGCGGGCTTCACTGTCGATCCTTCTTATATGCCCTGGGAGCATACCAATCCCACTTTCAATTTTCGCGATGATTTAAGCAAAGTAAAAGGGAAGCATACTTTGCAGTTTGGCGTGCAGTATGTGCTGGCGCAGAAGAACGAAACCAACGGAGCGTTGGGAGCGGCGACCGGAGATGTGCAGGGATTGCTAACCTTCAGCAACGTAAACGGAGGCGAATTCAGCACGGGAAACGCCTTCGCCAACCTCCTTTATAACGAAGGCTATGAGAATTCGGGAGGCGGGCTGAATATTCTCGGGGGTGGCAACGCCATTCGCAGCTATACGCAGGATAGCGCGCAGCTCCGGTATTACAACCGCTATCAGATCGGCGAACCTTTTTTCCAGGACGACTGGAGAGTGAGTACCCGCTTAACCGTAAACCTTGGATTGCGCGTGAGCTTGTTCGGGAATTATCACGAAAAATATCTTCGCGCCTTCAATTGGGAGCCGCAAGCTTTCAGCCAAACGCTGGCATCGCAGATCCAAGTTGACCCTTACACCGGGCAGCTCATCAGTTTGCCGGGCACAAAGCCAGTACCGCTGGACCTGACCAATCTGGACCCGCGCATCACCAACGGAATTGTCGAATGCGGCCCGAACGCGGTACCGGAAGGTTGCGTCAACAGCCATGTATTTAACCCGGCGCCGAGGGTTGGTTTCGCGTGGGATCCACAAGGCAACGGGAAGACTTCCGTGCGCGCGGGCTATGGAATCTTTTTCGAACACGGCACCGGCGATGAAGCCAATACAGGATCTCTGGAAGCGAGCGCTCCAGATGTTTTGAGTGTTACGCAGCCATTTCCGGCGGGGTATGCGTGCATCGGAGATTTCGGGACGGCCTGCAACATATCCGGGAACGGAAAAGCAATTCTACCGGGAGCATTTCCCATCAATGTCACTTCCATTCCAGTCAACACCAAATATTCCTACTCGCAGCAATGGAGCTTGAGCGTGCAACGAGACCTGCCAAGAGACTTTGTGGCAACCTTCGCCTATGTGGGCAGCAAAGGCACGCATTTAACGGTGGAGCGTCAATTGAACCAACTGCAACCAGTTTCTCCGGCACTGAATCCGTTCGCGCTGCACGAGCCATTCCTTCTGGCGGTACCGGGAGCAAGCGTGGCAGATTGCGACAACGTAGGAACCATATCGTCGCCGATTTTCTCACTGCAGAACGGCACGACCATCACTTCCCAGAATCCCGCAGCGATTAACATGCAGGTAGCATGTCAAGGACAATCGACGAACCCAATCGCGGTGGCAAATGCTTTCCGGCCCTACCCCGGGCTCGGGGACATTTTCTCGCTGCAAAATGGCGCCGACTCTTCCTATCATGGATTCCAGACTACGATTCGCCGCACCCGAGGACCGTTAACGGCAGGCGTCGCTTATTCCTACAGCCATTCGATTGACGATTCCTCCGATCGCACCGATCCTACGTTCGTGAACTCTCTCGATCTGCGCTCTAACAAAGCCAGTTCCAATTTCGATCAGCGGCACCTGCTGAACATCAGCTATCTTTACAGTTTCCCGAATTTCAGCCGGGCGTTGCAGCGAGATCTGCTGGATCCAGTCGAGGATGCCGGCGAGGATAAAGACAAGCAGCCGAAGTCGGGAGAACCTGCGCTGCCGATGAGGCTGATTGGCGAAGGTTGGCAAATATCGGGAATCACGACCTATCAATCAGGAACTCCCTTCAGTGTGATCAATAACGGCGGGAGCAGCGGCATCGGTGTAATTGATAATGCCGGAGTGGCAAATGGATACAGCACGGAAAATGGTACTCCCGCGTATTCTTATCCCGATCTAGCCACGAACGCGCAACCTGCCGCTTTGACAACTAACGCGGAAAGTTTTGGGCCATTGCTGGGGAATCCCAACGAATTTGTGGCGCCGCGGGGGCTTACTTTCGGAAATGCCGGCCGGAACTTTCTGAATAACCCCAGCCGCCTGAATTTCGACATGTCACTGCTGAAACATTTTCCAATTCGCGAAGGCAGCGAAGTTGAGTTCCGTGCGGAAGCATTCAACGTTTTCAATCACACACAGTTCAGAATTTATAACTCGGATTTAGGCAACACTGGAAGCAACACAATTAATTGCTACGGCGGTCCAGATTATTCCGCCGGCTATTATTTTCCCGGAGGAACGGATTGCCTGACGGGTAACTCGTTCCTGCATCCGGTAGACGCTCACCGGCCGCGCACGCTGCAGTTGGCGCTTAAGTTCAGCTTCTAGGCTGCCATTGCGAAGCGCACACCGAACATTCCGCACGGCAAGTGGGAATGTTCGCGCCTATTGCAAGTTCATGAAGGCCTTCACTGTCCAATCGGGCATTTGCAGACTTCGTCCGCGATACTGCTGCTCTTGGTCCATGGTCGACGGAGGATGTCGGATGCGCATTTCGAACTTGCGCCTTCTAACTGAAGACTTGCGGTTGGATTGTTAAGGGCCGGGAGGGTTGGCGGCGAATGGTCGTCTGATACCGGCCGAAACGATACCGGGTTACCAAAACAATATCCCCTGACTACTTGAAAATAAAAGACACGGCGGTGACATCGCCAGTGGTGGAAGCGCCATTTACGAAAATAGCCGGACAAGGACCCGGCACGCCTTGCCCTAAGGCCAAGCCGCCCTCCCCGGTTCCGACCAGCGAAAGTCCGGTGGAATTGGAAATCACTGTGGCGGGAGTAGCGCTCGCGCCCAAGCTTGGAACGCCGGGAACCCCAAGGGTGCCGATCTGGACGCCTTGGTAGTTGAACACATCCATATAAACATTTTGACCGCTAATGGTTCCGGTGAGGGAAGCGGTGGTGAAACAAGGATACCCGACGGCGGTAATTGTCCCGGTAAGGCTCGCATTGCTCCCGTCCGCGTTCGAGCTCTGCGCAATCGTGCCCGACACCGCGATGGGAGCGGGAGTGCTCTGACCAGTCAAGGCCGACATGTAGGTTGAGCCTGAGAGCGTGCCGGTAAAGTTGCCGGTCAACTGCGGAACCAGAACCGCGTTCCAAGTGCCAGAGGTTGCAGTGGTAAAGCAAGCCCCGCCGACGGCTTGATAATCGCCCGCCATCGACTGATTGTCCGAGGAGATTGTTCCCGTGAAATTCACCGCTGTGCCGCCTTCATTCAAGGAAAAAGTTACGCTCTGCGCGTCAACGGTTCCACTCATCGTAGAGACGCCTGCGCAAGAATTTTTGGGACCGACGGGAGGGACCTGGATGCTGCCTTGAATGGCGTTGCTCGCCTGGATGATAAAGCCGGAGGCGGAGAGAGGGGCCTGCGTGGGATATTGCTGCAAGAGATTAATCTGCCAATTGCCGTTGAGCGGGCCGGCAGCAGCTACGGTGTGAGACGTCCCGCCACAAGCAGTGAACAGCAGCGCGAGCGAAGCGGTAGCGAGAGTTCTCACAGATCTCCCCAAGAGAAATTTACCCCGAAAGATGGAATGCATCGATAAACGCGGCGGAAGTCGAGTGCGCACGTTTACGTCTTCTGGTTGGTGGAGTAGTGTAGCCCTCCGCTTATGACTCGGTTGTTACGGCACGGTTAAAAATAGATGAATTTCAGGTTGGAGCGCGAGCTTGTGAGCAAGAGAAGCGTGACGAAGATCACGTTCGTCCGACAGGCCTTCTCGCATTTTTAACCTAAGATTCATCAGGAAAACGGTTGGCCCGCGCTATAGTTCCCCTTCTTTCTATTCCAGAGGTAAACAATGATGCGAAGGTTGTTACTTATGCCCGTGGCGGCTGGTTTGCTGCTGCTGGCGGGTTGCGGCGGCGGGAGCTCGAAGTCAGATTCAGCCTCGACCTCGACGACGCCGTCGGGTGGTACGGCAACTTTGCAGTCCATCGCGATTAACCCGGCCACCGCTACGATCGCTGAAGGTACGACCCAGGCATTTACCGCCACTGGAAAGTATTCGGACGGAAGCACAAAGGATTTGACGGCAGCGGCGCAATGGTCCTGCCTACTTCCCAACATGGCGACGGTGAGCAGCAGCTCGCCGACGCAGGGACTAGCGACGGGCATCGCGCCCGGGACGGTGGTGATCAGCGCCTCATCGGGAAGTGTTTCGAATAGCGCGCAACTGACCGTAACCGGAACCACCGTGACCTCTCTTGCAGTCACTCCGGCAGCGGTGACTATTGGATTTGAAAACCAGCAGCAGTATAAGGCGATAGCCACGTTCAGCGATTTGTCCACGCAGGACGTGACCAGCCAGGCGAATTGGACGACATCGGGCCCGTTCATCACCGCATACAGCGGGCTGGCTATTGGGAACGATGTGGGCGCGATGTTCGATGTGAGCGCCTCTTTTGGGGGGCAATCGACGGCCGTGCTGACGTTCCAGCCGGTGCTCAACGTGGACTTATCGAACCTGGTTTCAGTGACAGTATTGCCGGCCAGTCCTACGATCGCAAACGAAACGCCAATCACATTTTCTGCGACCGGTACGTTTAGCGACGGCAGTACGCGCGATCTCACCAGCCTGGCGACATGGGCGTCATCGGATGACACAGTGGCGGCCAATAACGGGGCATTGCCGAACGTTTTCAGCGCTGCGGCTTCGGGTGTGCCGGCTTCCACGACGATTACGGCATCGTTCGGAACGCTCAGCACCCTGACTCCTTCGACTACTTTGACGGTGTCGGACGCCACGCTGGAGTCGATCGCGGTCTCCCCGGCCAACGCTTCCCTCGCTGCGGCCACAAAGGTCACCTACACAGCCGTCGGAACGTTTAGCGACGGCAGCACTCAGGATCTTTCCAGTATCGTAAAGTGGTCTGTTCTGGGCGCCTCGGGAGCAGCCACGGTGAGCAAGGGAATAGTTAAAGGAACGGCCGCGGGCGGGATTACGGTGAACGCGACCAGCCCGCCCCACCTAGGATCGATCCTGGGATCGGCGGCCGCGACGGTTAGCGCCACGACACTGCAGTCGATTGCGGTAACTCCAGCAACCGCATTCCTACAGCCAGGAGGAAATTTTACTTATTCTGCGATCGGAACTTTCAGCGACGGGTCCACGCAGGACATCAGCACTTTGACTTCGTGGTCGTCTTCGACGGGCATGGCGACGATGGTGTCGGGTGTGGCAACCGGTCAGGGAGTGGGCACCAGCACGATCACGGCGAAATCAGGCCAGATAAGCGGAACGGCTTCCTTGTTGGTGGCTTCTCCAGCGCAGGTTTCGCTGGCGGTTACGCCAGCCACAGTGTCAGTGTCGGCCGGAGCTGCAACGCAGATCAAAGTCACCGGCACTTACGTTGACGGAACCACTCAGGATTTCACCACACTGGTAAATTGGTCCTCTTCGAATGCGGCGACGGCTACCGTCGGCTACCAAACGGGGCTTGTCTCGGGCTTGGCCAGCGGGACATCTACCATTACGGCGACCGCGGGATCGGTCACGGCCACGGCAACCGTGACGGTGCAGTGAGAACGGCAAGCAAAAGCAGGAGGGATGAAGATGCTGCAAGTCATCCAATGCCCGTACTGTGTCGAAGGAGACGACTTCAGCGTGATGACGCCGCGCTCCGGCGGCCAGTGGTTCTTATGTTCGCACTGCGCGCACGTGGTCATACCGGAGCAGCCTTTATACCAGTGCAGTTGCGCGAAGTGCGTCGAGGTTGCCAGACCGATCTCAACCCGCTCGAACTAGCTTCCCCGCCTCGCTATCCGTTGAACTGTTCCTTCCAAAGCCAGAGTTGACGCCGGTTCCACCCGGCTTGCCGTCCATCCACAAATTAAGAACGTCTCTGCTAATCGTCATCGTCCGGATCAGTCAGGGGAGCTGGGTCGTTGATGAAGTGTTCGGGTCCGAACTCGGACGAAGTAGGAGTAAAACCGTTCGGCACCGTCAGAGGAAAGAATTCGCTCAGATCGTCAGCGTAACTATCGGCCCAGATTCCTGGACCGATCAGGCCCAGGCCGAAGTTGGCCTCCACGAAGCGAAGCATGCTGCCAAAGTCATGGTTGTTGTTGCTGACGTAACCCGCCTGAGCATATGCGGAGACTACGATCAGCGGAACACGAAAGCCGTAGACATAGGCTTGACCCCAGCCATTGCTCTGTCCGATTCGATAGGGAGGAACGTGATCGTACCATCCTCCCCAATCGTCCCAAGTAATAAGAATGGCGGTATCTTTCCAATATCCGCAGGAAGAATTGCCGACCTCGTTCACAATGGAGGCTACCCACGAAGGGCCGCCGCCATTGTTATTCTGAGGGTGGTCGGAATCCGCTCCGGTCGGGGTGACCCAGGAGACACTGGCCAGATTGCATTTCTCGATATCAGTGAGCACCTGAGAGGGTTTCAAAATCACATTATCCCAGGCAGTACCGGTGCATTCGAGCTTGCCATTGACAGTCGCCGCATTGCACAAAGAACTAATGGCGTATGGAGCATTCCAAACGACTTTGCCATTAGCGGCGTAATATCGCCAGGTCAGATTTGCAGCAGTTAGCAGGTTGACAATCGTGGGGTGATTGAAACAGGGGTACATAAAACTAATGTCCCCATTGGGAGCGATCATCTCCTCCTTGGTGGAAGCTGGCGAGGCGCAGCCGTAGAAGCTGGTGGTCGGTTCGTTGGCAGCGAACAGATCGCTGTCAGTGGTGGGGGCTGAGGTTCCTGAGATTAGAAACTGATGCGCGGGAAAGCTGGACCCTTGATTGCTTTGAAACATCCGGTTGGCGAAGCCGTAAGCTTTGGCCAAATCAAAGTACGGCTGAACGGTTTCTTTGGAATTGTCGATGTAGGTGAATTGCGGATTAGGTGGGATCACACACCCCTTCAGCCCCGCGACCCCTACCTTGCCAAAGCCATTCATCAGGCCGTTATTGTAGTCGGTCAGGAAGTTGTCGTGAGTGTGACCGGCGCCAAAACAACTGGCCAGTGAAGCGGGCGCCAGCGGTATGGTCTGACCACTGGAGTTGATTCCATAGGTCGCCAGGTCCACGCCGGGCTCAAAAGTTGGGTTGCTGCCAAATAGATTGTCGGGCGTGCGATTCTCTTGAATGACCATGATTACATGGCTGAATTGCCCTTGCGCATTGGCTACACGAAAGGCCAATGAAACAAAAAACAGCACGATGAGCGAGAACTTCATGGTAGTTGTCGCTTCCCTTAATTTGGCCGGTTCGCCAATGGCTTGGCGTCGATGCGATCACGCTCGAAGTAGCGGCGGACGTAAGATAACACGAAAGCGGGCTAATTCAGGTTAAATTAAAGCGAATTTCAGGGAAAACCGGGATCTCTTACTTGCGTCGGCTCTGACAGAAGGGCTTAGCTTCTGCTTTCTAACGCACGCTCGAGTTCGGACTCTTTGTTTCGCAGTTTCAGCTGGTGCTCCAACTCCTGAAATCGGCGGGTGATGGTATGCAGCACCAACCCGATCACAAACAGAAGCATTCCCGAAAGCACTAAACCCACCGCCAGAACTGCGGATGGAAGCTTAGGAACCAAGCCAGTCTTAACAAACTCGAAAATGACAATTCCCCCCGGGACCAGGCCGAGAGCGATAAGGAATAATCCCATCACTCCGAAAAAGGTAAGCGGCTTGTAGTCGCGGAAAAGGGTAAGGATCGTATTCAGGATCAAGAAGCCATCTTGAACGATGCGGATTTTTGAAAAGCTGCCTTCTGGCCGCGAGCTTAAACGCACGGGCAGCTCGGTAATGCGATAACCGCGAGCAAGCGCTTTGATGGTCAATTCCACTTCCGTTTCAAAGCCCCCTCCGAAGATGGGCACTCCCTTCACGAACTCGCGGTTGAAGGCACGATAGCCAGAGAGAACATCAGTCAGCTTTACTTTGAAAATAAAATTGATCACTCGGAGGAAGAAACTATTTCCGAGCTTGTTGAGAAACCGGAACTCGCTATCCGAAGACCCCATTAAACGCGAACCCACCACCATGTCAGCTTCGCCGAGAAGAATGGGTTGAATGATTTTATGGACTTCGCGTGCGGGATAGGTGCCGTCACCGTCCACCAGGACGTATAGGTCAGCTTCGACCTGGCAAAACATGGATTGAACTACAAATCCCTTACCCTGGCGCCGCTCGTAGGCAATACGGGCCCCGGCAGCTCGGGCAGTCTCCGCGGTCCCATCGGTAGAGTTATTATCGAAAACATAAATTTCTGCTTTTGGAAGCTCCGCCTGGAAGTCGCGCACCACCTGCCCGATGGTCAGATCTTCGTTGTAACAAGGGATTAAGATGGCGATTCTGGGGTGCGGCATGAGTTTAAGTACAAGTCTCGAATTCGTTGTTTCCGTGTTTCGATTTTACCCTTGCGGGCCACAGCCAGCGCGACCGGCAAGCCAGCGCTGCGAAGGTTTCGGTCAGCATACACCAAGGCGCAGAGCGCATCAGGGGGCGTTAGCACTAACTGGGGTCAACCGGTTCAAGTGCTTTCGCTAGAAGCATGGAGAATTAGGAGACCTTCTATTTTCCACAGAACTGCCGATTTTGACGTGAAATTCACATCTCCCTAACATATCTGTCATCTTTTAGTAACAGGCTTCAACGATACTCGCTGCACTTAAGAAAGCGACTCTCACCGTGCGAGTCAGCTGCCGGATCAATGACCAAAGCCGTTCCACTAAAGTCTAGTGCCAGGGGGCCTGGCGATCGGGAGCCATAAGTTGAATTCGATGGAAAATTCCCGCGGCGGTACAGGCGAACAGGACCATCTTTCCGAATCAAAAACCCGAAAAACCGCAGCTGGAACCTCTCTTACTGGCGACACTAATCCATCTTCTCGTGATGTGCTGATTGCGCTGACTTACGGTATCGAACTGGTAAGGAACGGAGCGATGCTGGTGGCGTCTGAGGGATATCCGCAACTGGCGAACCGTGCCGCACTCGCCATCCTGGGAAAAAAAGACGGGCTTTCGCTCTCGAGAACTGGGCTGGTGGCCGATCGAGCGTCAGACACGCATCTGCTTCGTAAGCTGCTGGAACAGGCAATCACGGCTCCAGAACTCGGCGAGCCAAGCGGTTCGCCGATCACGCTGCCGCGGCAAGCAGCACACTGCGCGCTCATCGTCAGGGTAGTTCCCGGCCCCCGGTTACAGTGCTGGCCGGGCGCGGAGGGTCGTGTGGCGTTGATGACTCTCTACGACCAGGACTTGGGTATTGAAGTGGATGAAAACGTCCTGTGCAAACTTTACGGTCTGACGCGTGGAGAAGCGGGGCTGGCAGCACACTTGTTGAAGGGAAAATCAATCGACGATGCGGCAGCCCAGTTGTTCATCAGTCCGCATACCGCCCGCACTCACCTGAAGCGCATCTTCATGAAGACCGATACGCACCGCCAAACCGAACTGGTGGTGCGCATGTTCTCAGCGGTGTTGTAGTCGACCGTCCGGCCATCCCGCCCGGCGGTGAATCCCTCGGATGTCGACCGTGGGGTCCCTCCTCAGGACAATAAATACCTCATTTGGGGGATTACAGAGTTGCGCTCTTAATTGAAAGTGCGTAATCAGGAGGGTTTTGTCCATGGTACTTCGATCGTTTTTTTCACTGCGGATAGGTGCGCTGTGTGCTCTGTTCGCGGGCCTACCGATTTTGCTGACGCCCGTTGCGGCCAGGGCCGATAGTTGCCAATCTAATTCCATGGAGACTTGCGTCGCCAATACCGATGGCACTCCTGGCGCGAGTGGGAGTGGCACCAACACGACCTTTTCACTGACTAATTCCGAAGTGACGGGGGTTGGCTGGAAGTCGGGCGGCATCTTAGGGCATCTTAATTTCAAAACCGGCGACCTGGAGGCGGGAGGGAGTTTAATGACCGGCGGAACATTCAGCGCAACCGGTTCTTTCTTCACCCTCAAGGGTACCTATAACAATGTATCGAACGGAAATATATTCACCGGCGCGTTCACTGGGCCCGTTCAGTGGCAATTGATCAATCCGAGCACATGTTCGGCAACTACCGCGTGCGACTACGACCTGACGGGCAGTCTTCTCGGAACCTGGAATCCCAACGGACCGAATTCGAACATAAGCGGCGTCACGGTGCAGCTTTATTTCAAGACTTCATCGGGATACTACACGGGTGCGCCCGGCAGCCTCACGGATGTGGGCGGCTATAGCGACTTCAACACCCCGCTCGTAACCCCCGAACCCAGCACGCTGGCTTTGATGGGAACAGGACTGGTGGGAATTGGCTTCATGGCGAAGCGCAAGCTGAGTTTGCGGGGGTTGAGAGCCCGAAACTCAGAGGGCGAGAGTTCATAAGGCAGCGTTTAGGATTTGCACAGCCAGGACAACGGCTGTGCGGCTTTCATCCTCGTGAAGAAATTCTGGCGTCAGTTGTGACTGGGCAATCGCGGGCCTGGGAACTGAAGACAATACCCTGTTTGGAGGATTACAGACGGGGGACAATCCCCGATTATGCATCAGAGCCGAGGAGTTTTTTATGGAGAGTTGCGTAATTCATAACAACGATTTCCGTGGAAACATCGAACTGAACCTGCAATCGCGCCATAGCTTTTATCGCTACTCCCTCTGGCGTGCGCAGACAGGCGAGCACCTTTTCGATGGAGCCGCCGGTGACCGGGCCGAGGCACTAGACGCGATGCGCGCCCACATCAGTTACATTGCAGAAGGAGAACGTCTGGCCGCAAGGGAGTAGTAATCGTCTATGAATCCAATTCGAACTGTGCAAGCAGCTCAGGACACGAAACGAGCTGACAACCCGGAGAGGTTCGACGTCATTGACCTCGGCCCTTTCGACAACAATCGCAATGATGTGCTGGCGATCAACGACATGTCGCAATGTGTGGGAGTGTCTCTCAATCCAGAGACGGGCCGGATCGAGGGCTTCAAGCAGAAGGACGGCACCCGCAGCATGCTAGGGACGCTGGGCGGTTCCTTCAGCATCGCCCGAGACCTCAACAATCACGGCGAAATTGTCGGCGGTTCCCTCACTGAGGGCGACGAAAATTTCCACGGATTCGTTTTCCGTGACAATCAACTTCACGACTTGAATGAGTTTCTGGATCCCGAAGCCGGATGGGAAGTTCTGCAAGGCCTCGGTATCAATAATCATGGAGAGATTATCGCGATCGGAAACAACACCGTGCAGGATCGAATCGTCTTGCTCCGACCGAGAGAATGAAAATTACCGAGGCTCGTTGGATGCAAGCCTCACTAACAAAAGGGGGAAGCATGTTCGCGAACGATAGGTTTTCCGTCGGCTTCAGTGGCTTTGGCCGCAGGCTTTTGGCCAGCGAGGCAGGAAAGCTGTCGATGGTGGTGCTGTTTTTCGCGGGAATCGGTCATGCCACGCCCGTGGCAAACCTTAGCGGGATCCCTGTTCATGGCTCGCCCCCGGTAGTCCTGCACAGTGCTCTTATGTCTACCGACCAATCGCCTGCGTTGACGTTCGAGCCCGGCAACCCTCAGCTGCGCACTTGGACGTTGGGCGAACCCGCCACTGCAGGGTGCGTATTCTCCGGTTCCTGCTCATCCGAAGTTGAGGTGGCGGAGCCGCAGTCATTATTACTAATGGGAACGGGTTTGCTATCGATGGCGGGTTTAATCCGCCGTAAGCTATTGCGCTAGTGGCCTCGCACTTTTTGGCTAAGATAGATTTTGCTCAAGGCGCGAGGGGACGACGTGATCGCTAATGAGAAGATTCAGGAACTCTTGGCGCGTTGTGCCTTTGCCGTATTGGCGTTAGATTGTGCACTTGCCCTGGGACTGATTGGGTTTTTAGTACACGTTCTGCTTCTGCGCACGAAACCTTCTGTTTTCTGGGTTCTTTTGGGCGCAATCGCGATACTGGCCATAATCTGTCTTCTTTTGCTCGCGCTGAGCTGCTGCAAGCATCGGCCGGGCTGCAACAAAGGCTACCAGCGGGCGGGCAATTCACCTCAGGGGATTGGTCGGAGTTTGGAAGGCCGTCTGGTCGAAATGGGAATCGTAAATCAACGTCTGCAAAGACCGGCCGATACAGACTGAGAAGTCTTGGGTGAGATGAGTTACAGCGTTCGATTTTTTCCCGACAGACTACCGCGACCCAGGTCTCTCCGCTTGTACGCTGACAAACGAGGCGTCAGCATTTCCCTTTTCCTCGTTATCGTCATTCTATTTTCGAGTCCGGGATTTGCTCAGAAATCCTCTACTGCCGCTATGTGGAAGGACTCCGCAACTACGGCATCCAAGAAGAACAACTTACCTCATCCACTGTCCCGGGCCCACTAGTGTCAGGCAAGGCGGCTCCGAGTTCGCGTGAGCAACTTGACCAGATTGAAAAACAGACCCTGAGTGGTATGAAAGATATGTCTGCGCACGAAAGCCAGCCTTGGAATTATCGATACCACCCCGCGTCGACCCCGGCTTCGACACGACAACCAAAGATCGACTTTGTGTACCACGCTCCCGCCGGCAGGTGAGCAAGGCCGCGGTTGCCTTAAAGATTAGTTGAGACGATCAACCAGGCTGCCGCGCCTTCTGAGCCGGCTCGGTGACGGAATATTTCAGCAGACACCACAACGCCCGAAAGGCATCCTTCAGTCCTATCTTCTTACCTTCTTCATAGGTTCGGCCGGTGTAGCTAATGCCGACCTCGTAAATCCGAAGCTTTCGTTTGGCAACTTTTACCGTGATCTCGGGCTCGAAGCCGAAGCGAGTTTCCTTGAGAGGAATCGCTTGCAACGCCTCCCTGCGAAAAGCCTTGTAGCAGGTCTCCATGTCAGTAAGGTTCAGGTCGGTAAGGCAATTGGAAAAAATGGTGAGCAGTTTGTTACCCACTGAATGCCAAAAATAAAGCACCCGATGGGGCGCACCGCCCATGAAACGCGATCCGAAGACAACATCCGCCTTGCCCTGAATGAGGGGTCCCAGGAGATTGGGATATTCGGCGGGATCATATTCAAGGTCGGCGTCCTGAATAATTACGTAGTCCCCAGTCGCCTCCTGGATAGCCCGGTGCAGAGCTGCTCCCTTTCCCATGTTCCGGGGTTGATGAAACACGCGCATTCCGGGATGGGCAGCCTGCAACGAATCCAGAATCTCTCGCGAACCATCGGTCGATCCATCGTCCACGCACAACAATTCGATATCGAACGAACTGGCAAAGACAGCCTCAACGATCGCGGGGAGAGTGGAACGCTCGTTATAGACAGGCATCGCCACCGAGACTTTCATGGGGGGTCTTTGATAACCTTCGCGAATAATTCGAGGGCGTTCAGATTTTCGTTGTCGGATTCTACAACCCGATCACATCGACCCTCAGCCAACAAGCCTATTGAGGCAAAAAAACTCACTCGGCCCCGGCTCAGCAATTCGTAGCATTGTAGCACCCTGAAGGCGGCAGCCTCTCGGTACTCTCAAAGGAAAACCAGGGCAGAGCGAAGCGCAAAAACAGCACAATCGCGAACGCTAGCACGAAGCGCACGCTGCGCGAAAAGACAGTGGCCAGGCCTCAGTACGTTCCGGGAACGAGCGAGACTCCATCGGCACCCTTTACGACGATACTGTGAGTGATGGTTTGAGATGGAATGTTGTATACGATCGCATTAAAAATTGCGCCAATATAGAGATCGCCTTTGCCGTCGGACTTGATGCCGTCGACGTTGCCGATGCCGGGCAATGGGTAGAACTTATATCCCGCCGCTGTGAAGCCGGTCTTTGAAACAGGGATTTCAATTAAACCGGTTCCGAGGTTCTTGCCATCATGGGTTCCCCATAAGCTGCCGGTGTAGGCATCAAAGGTAAGCCCGTCGCCACCATTGATTCCGCTATGCGGCTCTAGAACAAGCGTGGCGATGATGGCTCCCGTAGCGGGATTGATTTGGACGATGTTGTTATGATCCGAGACGGCATAGAGATTGCCGTAATTGTCATAGGCAAGACCATCGCACGTTCCAAGCTTCGCGGCCTTCGGAACCAACACGGTCCAGGCGCTCGGGTTGGCGAAAGTTATACGAATGATCTCCGCCGGGTCGGCGTACTTAGCGACCAGCACTGAATTGCCGCCAGGCTCGATCTCCAGATCACGTGCGCTGGCAATGCCGCTTGCTAACACCTTATTGACCCCAGTCTTGGGATCGAACAGGCCCACGGTTCCGGCGTTCGGCACGGAGTACAACAACTGCCCTGCCGCGTTCAGCGTGAGATCGTCGGGATTGTATTCCTTGCCTACGCCGATTGTGTAGATGGTGGAGAGCTCATTGGTGGTTATATTCCAGAGCTGTATGTCGGCGCTGCCCTCGTTGGTGATGTAGAGTTGTTGGGCTGACGACGAGCCAACTAGAGCCAAGATGATCGCAAGTGCAACTCCAATTCCACGCAATTTGTTCATGAATCCAATCCCCCGATGACAATCCCACCGAGACGGGAGTATATAGGCGCAGAGCGGCAAATTGCTATCTCCAATATGAAGTTTCCATGAATTTTCGGTTTCAAATTAACCGAGTTTTCCTCTCTCGTCGTGAAGCGAGAAGCCGCATGGATTCATGGGTTCCGGACTTCTTGCAAAAAGCGCGACCAGGCTCAACGAAGACGATGCATTTCGACGGCAGGGCGCACTTTGGGAACCGAATTCGGAGGGCTTTAGGGTCAGAAAAAAGAGTGTCCGCTAAGAATTCCAACGGAGCGACGGTCACGGTCGGCTGGCGACTCAGCAGTTAATTCATATCCCAAATGTTGGATTAGCGGACCCCATGCGGCCTCGATGCTTGCAACCATGGGAGCGGGCAACTCGCTGCGCCAGCCGCCAGAGCGAGCAGAGCGCACGAACGAAAGGTCTTTTCGCGATCCTTTCATCAACGCGCTTTTGTCCATTTGCTTCTCTTCGAGCTTGCGCATTTGCTCGGCCGAGCTTCGCTCCACCGCCTGAGCGATTTGTTGCGAACTCGCGGCGAGATTCAGGAACCTGACAACCTTGGTTAACTCCCGAGCCGTATCGGCGACGAGATCCTCGTAGCGCAGCAAAAGCAAGCGGGGATCTCCCTGCATGGTGGAGAGCCAGGTACTGATGTTTTGCCCCCAGGAGCCATGCGGGCAGGTCTCGCCGGCAAGGAAACGGGCCACGAATTTCTCGAGCGGAGAATCGTCCTCAATTTTTCTGAGCTTGCGGTGATAGTGGTATTGCGAAAGGACCACATCGCGCGGGTCGCGAACGACATAAATTACGCGGGGATAACGCGGATCAAAACATTCGTGGCTCCGAATAATGCGGGGCCGTGTCATGCGGTCGAATTCCCTCTTGGTGGTGACGGTCGGGCAAGCAATCAACAAGTGAATGTTGGCGAATGTCGCGGGCCGATCGGGAAACTTTAAGTTTGCCAGCAAAAATCGAGTCCATGTATTGCCGGACTTAGGAAAAGAAACCAGAAAAACGTCGTCGGGAAGAATCAGGAGGTCGCGTCCGGGCCGGTGCAGACCGAGGCTGCGCTTGATCCCGGATTTAAGGTGCTTGATCATTTCCCCCGTCTGCCCTTTTCATTGTATCTTGCACGATGCGCGCCAACGTTAGTTAGAACCAGCATCCCGCTCCGCAACGCGCGATTTCGGTGAACACATTTCGGCCCTTGTCTTCGACGTCTAATAGAAAAAATTTGAGGTAGAAATTCACATGAATCGGCGTGAAGGACCGGGCGGAATCGAGTGTGAAGAAGGCCTGCAAACTGTCATCGGCATAGGCGTCTGCATAGGTTCCGGGCCCGATGGGACCAAGCTGTTTACCGGAAGAAGCAAAATTCGTCTCAACGAAGCGTAGCAGGCTACCGGAATCGTGGTCGGCATTGTCCACCAAACCAGCCGGCGTGTAGGCGGAAACAACGAGCAACGGCACTCGGAAGCCATAGGTGAAGCCTTTGCCCCATCCGTTAGGCTGACCTTGACGGAAAGGCTTTACGTGATCGTACCAACCACCCCAATCGTCCCAGGTAATAAAAATTGCGGTGTCGTCCCAGTAGACTTCGCCGTTTCCCGCGCACGCTGGATTGGTGCCGAGAGCATTCACTATCGAAGCCACCCACGCCGGACCGCTGCCATTGTTGTACATGGGGTGGTCCGATTCTTTGTTGTTGGGAGTGATCCAGCTCACCTGCGCCAGCTGGCAGTCTTTGATGTCCTTCAGCACCTGCTGGGAGCCGATGACCACGTCTCTCTGCCAATCCGGGCCGGTGCAGTCCTTCCCCCCGTTGTTGTTTTCCTTGGCCTCACACATGTGGCGGATCGAATTCGGCGCATTCCAGATGCCACCCACCGTGGCGCTGTAGTACTTCCAGCTGACCCCGGCGTCATTGAGCACATCGGTCAACGTGGGATGTTCGAAACAAGGATAGATGGGGGGATGTGAGGTTTCGTCGCCATCGGCATCGATCACGGTGACGGTATTGTCTGGGGGCCCAATACATCCGGCCGGCTCTTTTATCGGATTCCCTGACACGAACAATTTGCTGTAAGTATCCGGGGCGGAAGTGCCGGCGATAAAAAACTGATGAGCAGAATAACTCGCGCTCTGGTTGGTCTGGTACATGCGGTTTGCCCAGCCGTATTGTTTCGCGAGGTCGAAATACGGCTGGATGAGGCCATCGGAATTATCCACGTAGTGATAGGGTGCATTGGGTGGGGCGACGCATTTGTTGTCCGGCACCATGGTGTGTACTTTGTCAGCCGCGTCCATCTTGCCGCCGTCGAAAGCAATCACAAAGTCGGGGTGCAGGTGACCGATGTCCCAGCAGGTTTCGAGAGGGGCGGGCGTCAGCGGGACCTTTTCGCCTTTCGAGTTAAGCCCCCAGGTTCCGATATCCACTCCCGGTTCAAAGTTTGGATTGCTGCCAAATAAGTTATCCGGTGTGCGGTTTTCCTGGAGGATAACGACGACATGCTTGAAGGTGTGCTTCTGCTGGGCTGAAGCGGCAAACGCGAGCAAAGGGCACAAAAAAAAGGTTCCAGCACTTGGGACGGTGCAGCGTCTTAGGAATCGAATCATGTTCTAAAAAATCTCTATTTTTCGAGGTCAATGATGCCACAGCCACGAGACTAAAGCGAGAACGGTCGATCATTGCGTGCAAATCTTCACGGCTAAGAACCAAACGGAACGGCGTGTGCGATATCGTGTGTTATACATTGTGTCGTCATTTGGCGAGAAAGAATGCATGCGTCCACTGGGTATTATTTTGATCGGCCTGTACCAGATTTTGCGGGCCGCCTTGGGGCTGGTATTCGGACTGTTCGTTTTGTTCTTCAACGGTCCGGCGACCAAACTGGTTTCCGTAGCCGGCCAGGGCAACTTCATCGAGCGTCATCTTAAAAGCTTCGGCCACGCGGCCGGGCTGTTCATCATTGGGTTTGCCATCCTACACGCGCTTGCCGGATACGGTGTGCTGCAGATGCAGGGTTGGGGACGATTGCTCACGCTTCTGTTCTGCGCGATAGAAATCTTGTTGCTTCTTCCCACGATGATTCACGTGAACATTTTTTCTTTGGTCTTCGGGGCAGTGAATGCTGGGTGCATTTTGTATCTGGCGCTCCGCCCGTTGGGTATGCACGACGGCCCGGTGCGAACGAAATCCTGAACAGACGTTAACCAAGAAGCAGAAGCAAATTGGCGAATCCGCTCGTCCAACTCACCTCGGTCAAGGGTCGTCGAATCTGGCTCCATGCCCAGCGCCTGGACACCGCCGAACCCTTCGGCTCCGGTCCGCAGGCTACCCCGGCAGCGGTAACCCATTTGGGCTACTTGCAGATCGACACCATTTACGTGATCGAGCGCAGCCATCATCACATCCTCTACACGCGCATTCCTACTTATCGGCGGGAACATCTGCATCGGGCGCAGAGCATCGACAAGACTGTTTTCGAGTATTGGACGCACGCCCTTTCGTATGTGCCAACGGAGAACTTGCGGTTTTACGTACGCTTTATGCGCCGGGATTGGCAGGGTCGCATCTTCTGGTTTGGCGAGGTATCAGATAGTGCTCTGCGCCGAGTACTGTCGCGCATACGCAAACATGGCCCACTCACCATTCGCGACATCGACGATGAACCGGTAGAAAAGGAACACGCGTGGGCCAGCCGCAAGCCTTCCAAGCGTGTTCTGGAGGTAGCCTTCTATAAGGGTCTGTTGACGATTAGCCAGCGGGTGGGAATGGTGAAGACTTATGAACTCATGACTCGCCATTTCGGCTGGGACCATCTGCCTCGCGCAGCCACCGAAAGGGAAACCTTGAACTACATGCTGGATCGCGCCCTGCGATCGCAGGGTATCGTAAGCCTGGATTCCATCTGTCATCTGGACGCTCCGCGCAAACCGGCGATGAGGCTTTTGCTGGAGTCGCGAGTCCGGAGAAAGGAGCTGATCCCATTGCAACTGGAAGGAGCAGGCCAGATGCTGCATTGGGTTCGTCCGGACGCACTCGATGCAATTCCCGAGCCGGCGGAGGAACTGGTTCACATCCTGTCTCCCTTCGACCCGCTGATCATTCAGCGCAAGCGACTCCGGTTGTTCTTCGATTACGAGTATCGCTTTGAAGCTTACGTTCCCAAGCACAAACGCATTTTTGGTTATTTTTGTTGCCCAGTGTTGATCGGAGATCGAATCGTTGCCGCCCTCGATCTGAAAACTGACCGTGCACGGCAAAAGCTTCTGGTACAGAGCTGGAACCGGGTCGGGCGGAGCGCGTCCCGCGCGCATCGTCAGCTGATTGAGGCCGCATTAAACAAGTTCGAGCAGTTTCAGTTGGGCCGGAGTTAGGTCGAATGCTCCCACTCGTCGATTAGCTTACCGCCGATCATCCAGGTGAAACTAACTCGGCAAACCTGTTTAAGGAGAAGCGGCGGCGTGCAGCTTGGTTTGGCTCGCGGCTGGTGGCAACACTTGTATGGTTCCCATCATCCCTCCATCCTCATGCTGCAAGATGTGGCAGTGGTAGGGGAACGTTCCTACAATTGCGGGATCCCGAAAATCAATTCTGAGCTTGACGCTGGGATAGTGCGGGGAAACGCCATCCCAATAAGGCACAGTGATGCTGTCGCGAAGATAGTTTTCCGCTACCGGCTTGCCGACGCGCTCCAGCACGATGAAGTGCGTCTGGTGGATGTGGAAAGTATGAATTTCCTGAGAGCGATTCTCGATGATCCAGTCTTCCACCTCACCGCTTCGAATGGTGATGTTGGGTGCGGCAGCGGGATTAAATGGCGAAGGTCGGCGCCCCTCTTCGGTTAGGTAAAAGACGGTAGAAGCGCGGGGATTTTTCGGATCAAACACTTTCTCTGAAAAGTAGAGCGTGCGTTGGCGATTCGGGTGAACGCGGCCGAGCGCAGCGATCTGTCGCCTTTGCGCAGAGGATGACGCTCTCGGCAATCGTGAAACCGGCTGGGGAGTATCTGCGGAGGCTTCAACGGTAAGCAGCCAGCGTGGAGGCGTGTAATCGTCGTCGTCCAATGTTAAAGGCGTGTTGCCGGGGGCGGCGAGAAGGGCATCTTCATCGTCGCTGGCGGAAGGAACTGTGTCCACTCCCGCAGTGAGAAGCTGTGCGCGCCCGCCTTCGGCAGGGCTGTCGAACAGAAATTCAGCTCTACCACCGGGAGGGATCGGGATGCTAGGCAGCCACTCCACTACATTGTCCATTCCGCTTCGACTTCTGCTCTTACCTGCTGTCTGTTCATAACTCAGCGGTACGCCATCGAGGGCTACCAGGCCAAGCGAGGCCCACTTTCCGTCCGTGAGCAAATGCAGATCGAGGAAAGTATCAGCGGATGCGTTCAACACCCGCCAGAGTTCGCGCTGTGAAGGCTTCGTCTTGATAACCGCCGGGGGATAGTTGGGAAATGGAACAGGAACGAAATTAACCGACAAATCCTTGGATGGCGGCTTCGGGCCGGGGCCATATTTTGGAGTCGCTTCGAATCTGGCGCTCGGCCTCGTCTGGTCGCGGATCACCAGAAGGCGCTCGGGCAGCCCGGCCAACTGACTCTGGAACCGTTCAATTCCTTCCACGATCAGCGCGCCCGAAGCACCGCCCAGCACTTGCTCTTCGCTGTGGCCATGTGGATGGGGGTGATACCAATACAGCCCTGGAGGCTGCGTGCGAGGAATTCGCACGCGATATTCGTAGGAAGGAGCTCGCGGCGGAATCAGCGTGTTGAGCACATCGTCCTGATGGCAAATCGGCGGAATCATCAAACCGTGAAAGTGCAGGTTGGTTGACGACGGCTGCATCTGCATATCGAACGATGCGCAAGGGTTTTGCTGCCGATGCGACTGAGGCGGGATGCTGGTCGAAGTATTTGGAAGTTCGTTCCTCAGCTTCAAAATCAACAGATCGCCAGGATGAACCCGCAACGTCGGCGACTGGTTTCCGCGTTCGTCGACGTAACAATAGAGCAGTTCGCCGGCGGGATCGAGTGAACTTCGAAAAGAGAAAGTGACTTGCAGAACTCCGTTACGACTTCTTATTTCCGCCGGAGCGGTCACTTCACTCCCAGGGGATGGCCGAGGACAAGCTCCGAAGCCGGGGACCTGTGCCAACGTAACTCCGGAAAAAAAGATGACGACAGAAAGAAAAAGTACAGGAAAGATTTTTCGCCTTGTCACCTCAAGACGGATCCGAAACGGATATTTGTTCACGCGGTTTGCAAGAGATAGCATTGCTGTAACTATTCCGGCGGATTCCTGGCGCCGATTCTCTCTGCCAGCGCCGCGGCGAAACGCTGCGTATTCAGGGCGATATCATAATCGCGAACGACACGCGCCCGGGCATTCATTCCGATTGTCCGGCAAAGCTCAGGCGAACTTAGGAGAGTGCGAATTTTTTCGCTGAGCTCATTCACGTCCGCCACGGCGAAGAGCATGCCGTCGACGCCGTCTTCAATCAATTCCGGGATACCCGCGATGCGAGGAGCCACACAGGGCAGCTGCATGGCCATGGCTTCCATCAGAACTATCGGAATGCCTTCCGCCAGGCTGGGCAGAACGAAGAGATCGGTTTGACTATAAAGGTCGCGAAGCCGCAGCGGATCGACCCATCCCAAGAAGTCTATGCTAGAGGAAATTCCCAACTCAGCGGCACGTTGTTCCAGCCACTGACGGTCGGGGCCATCGCCAGCAAGCCGCAAGTGCACGGGGCTGCCGTCGCGATGTAGGTCAGCAATCGCCTGAAGCAACAAAGCCTGTCCTTTCTCGGGGGCCAGACGTCCCACGCATAACAGACGTGGCGGCGAGGAAATGGCGCGGAGCGGTTCAGGAGCAAAATCGGGTGCATCGATCCCCAGAGGGAAATAGAGCAGTTTGGACCATTCTTTGCGTTCACACGAGAGCATTAGTTGGCCGCGACCGTAGCGGCTGACGGAGCGCACAAACAGCGAGCCGGCTACACGCTCTGCCAGGGAGGTGCCTACGGGATCGTATAACTCTCCAAAACCGTGGACGGTAAACGACATGGTGACCGGGAAGATGCGCGAAGTAATGAGTGCCACCGTGGCTGAGAAGTTGGCCAGCACGTGTGAGACCCCGCTTTCCCGCATGCGCCGGCCCACGAGGACCGCTTCGGCAAAATAAGCCATATGAAACAGCACCCTGCTAGGATGGCCGCGCGCAAGACGCACGACTAAAATCAGGCCACGCAAATAGCGAAGGGGATGGCGCAATAATTCGACGAAATGTATGAGTACCGTGCGCGCGGCGGGTACGGATTTGATGTAGTAGGTTCGCGCGGCTTCTTCTCGCTCGGCCGGAGTTAGCTGCTCAGGGAGCCGATCCGGCGGACTCACCGAGGCGACCAAGACCTCGATGCCGAACTGTCGAAGATGTGTGATCTCGGCCAGCAAGTATCCGTGGTTGATGGCTGGGAACTGGCCCACCAGGTAGAACACTCTGGTGCTTTTAGCCACGAGCCGCCCGCATTGTCGCCACAGCAAACGTGATTGTGTTCGGCACCATAAGGCTTTTGAGAATACCACGCGTTTGCTGCAGCTTTCGCGGAATCGCCCGTCCGGCGCGGGGCAGCAGCTCCTTGCGACGTTGCCTAATCGACATCGGCTCATGTACTTTTACGAGTACTATTCGTTTCGAAATGCCCTGTCGGGAGAGGGATTTGCGATGCCGAGGCTGGAGAAAACGATCGTGCCGAGAATCAGGAAGTCTCTCCAGACCAATGGACTTTCGGCGACCATCTGGCGGTGCGCGCTGGGGCCGTACACGCTGTTGCGCCACTATCTGAAAAATCGCAAAAGCTATGTCACCTACAAAGCGCGTGATGAATTTGACGAGCTACACGGAATTGAGACCGCCAAGCGGGTTCACTTGACCGACCTGAAAATTGACAGTCCCAATTGGATCTACGCGGACGGTTACTGGCCCACGCCGCCGGATGTTTTTCAGGATGCGCTTTCTGGGCTGAACAGCCGACATGAGAATTTAACTTTTATCGATTTTGGCTCGGGCAAGGGCCGGGTCTTGCTAATGGCGTCGGAGTTTCCATTTCGCAAGATTATTGGAGTTGAGTTTTCAAGTGAGCTGCATGCGATTGCGGAACAAAACATTCTTCGCTACAAGAGTGCGACGCAAAGATGCCGGGATGTGACATCGGCTTGCACAGACTTTACCCAATTTCCGATTCCCATCGATCCCCTGTTCGTTTTCCTGTACAACCCTTCCTCCCGGGAAATTACCTCGGCGTTGGCGGATAACATCGCGCAGTCGATGCGCCAGCATCCTCGTGAGCTGTGGGTTTTCTATGTGACCCCAGCCTATGACGTTTTTGAATCGGGCAAGCCGCTCGCACTGCGCAAAATCAAGTCACACCCGAAGTACGCGGTTTACACAAACCTGCCGGAGAGCCCACAACAGCCCCTGTGAAACAGATCTCGATCGAGATTGACTTAGCTGTGCAAATAGATCTTAGGGTTGCCGTGTTGACAGTGCAATCTTGGAACGGCCATAATCCCGCGAGTGTTCTCCGCCTTGCCGAGTTCTTCCCCAGTTGAAACTCTGCACCCCCCAGCCGGCCAGAAGCGGCAGAGGACTACTGCGTGGGTTCTTGCTGCTTCGGTAGCACTTTATCTGCTCGCACTAGGGTTTGGGAGTGCACGTCATTCCGGACATCTCGATATCGTTCTCCTGCTGCTGCAATATGGGCCGATTCTGGTGGGCGCGACCTGGTATTTGCGAACGCAGAGAATTACGCGTGGTACCGCGGAAACTGCGACGTTGCCTCGGCTAAATTTGCTCGCGGTGGTGGCTTGCTTCGCTTTGGTGGCCATTCCGCTAAGCTGGTTCTCAACCCGCGGACTGCTCAATCCTGACGAGTCAGGATATTCTTTTCAAGCGCGCCTCTACCGAAGTGGCAGGCTGATGGCCGACCCGCTGGTCGGCGCAACTCAGGACGTACTGAAAACCCCACTTGAGCTGTTCTACGCCAATCATATTTTGCGGCCGTATGGATGGTTTCCTAAGTTTCCACCGGGGTGGCCGCTGCTGCTCTCGTTGGGCTATCTGATTCACGCGCGCTGGCTGCCAAATGCAATTTTTGGCACGCTCCAACTATTCGTGATTGCGGCGATTGGATCGCGATGGTTTTCGCGGGAGACGGGCGTTCTGGCTGCACTCTTTGCCGCGCTCTCGCAATTTTATTTAATCAGTTCGATTGGCATGATGTCACATGCGCTCTGCGCGCTGCTGGCTGCAACGGCATGTCTGGCTTTATCTGCGGCGATTTCGACGGGCAAGCTGCGCTATTACGCAGCCATGTTTGCCTGCCTGGCGGGAACATTTCAGGTACGCCCATATACGGGGTTTGTGCTGACTTTTCTGCTGACGTGCGCGGCACTCTGGTTTGCCCGTAAGGATCAAAGGCTCTTGATCAAGGTGCTTGGGATCGGCGCTTTGTTCGGAGCACTGGCAGTCGCTGGGGTCTTGATCTACGACCGTATCTATACCGGCCATTGGCTAGTCTCGCCCTATGCGGAAGCTGCCGGGGGTGACACCCCGCCCGAATTGTCGCTGGGGCCTGCATCGGTGTTGCGGGGCGTGATGCGGCACGGTCCGTTCATGCTCTTGGAAACTCTGCTCGGAGCCTTTCCTTTCCTGCACCTCCTGGCTGGCTACGCGATCGTTCAGGAAAAAAATCATCGCAGAGAAGTTTGGCTTCTTGCCGCGCTCTATTTGGGGCTGGTGTTATCTTATCTGGCGCATCCCGAGGGCTATGCCGTTTTTTTCGGCGAGAGGTTTCACTTCGAAGCTTTCTTCGCGCTGGCGCTGCTGGCGGCACGCGGGACGCAACTTCTGGTTGAGCGGTGGCAAATTCGGAGAAGAACCGTAGGTTTTGCACTCGTAGTGCTGGCCGCTCTGCAAATAGGCCAGGTGGCGTTTGCGGTGCAGGTGGTTGCGAGGCGAGGTGAGCCGTATCGGAAGGTAAGGGAAGCAGTGACGAACTCTAACTTTTCTGGTGTGGTTTTCCTGCACGATAGTCCCGGCTTTATAGCCAAACACTTCAACCTGAATGACGCGGATTGGCGTCACGCACCCCGCGTGTATTTAGTTGACGTCGAGGCTGATCACCGCGCGGAGTGGGCGTGCCGCTATGGTTTTTCGCACTGGTTGGTGGCGAGCTATGATCGTCGGGCACACGCAGCTATCGTAGAGCCCGGCGAAACGGATTGTTCCGCTGCTAAGGCTCCCTGAACTGGAGCGATCTCGGATAAATTCGATCCACGGACCTGTCCAGGAGGTCTGTCCGCATAAATCTGTCTTTGTACTTTTTTCTAAGCCTTGCCTTTTTGCCGGCCCGCGAGCTTGCGGATGCCTTCTTCCATGGCGGGAGGCAATTTGCGGACAATTCGACGGCCCGCGTTCTCCACCTTGTCGCGTAAATCGTGACGGTGCAGCCAGGTTCGGTCCAGCCGATAACCGAGGATCGGAACCACTGTTCCCCCGAAACGCAGAAGGAACTGATGGGAACCTCCGAGCGAGTGCCGGCGAAGGCCATTGCGGCAAGCCCATTCAATTCCCTTCCATTGCAGCAGGTCGTTCGGTTTCAAGTGAATAAATTCTTCGAGCGAAGTATTTGCGGAAGATTCAAACAGCCCACCGGGGAAGAATCGGAAGATGTTCGTGGCCACTACTTTTCCCGACACCCGCGCTACAAAGAGACGACGGTTGCCCTTGAGGCCGACCGCTTTTTCGTATAACTCGAAACTCAGCGTGCGTCCGTGGGCCTCTTTCCCGCGTCTTTCGCGCCAAGTAGAGTAAACCTGATAAGCATCAGCAATGTCCTGGGCGCTTGCAGCTTCTGAAACTTCAACTCCGCTCTTCTCGGCAAAACGGATGTTCCGGCGCCGGTCTTTCGAGAACTGATTGAAGAGAGCGTCAGGGCCCAAGGTCAAATCAAGCACAACATTTCCCGGCAGCTCCCGGTACTGGAAGCCGCGAGATGGAAAAGGCGTCAGCGGCAGCTGGCGCCAGGAATAAACACTGACGAGTTCCGCAGATGAACTGTGCTCCAGTAGTCCTTGCGCAAGCGCTTCAAGTGTGGCTTGGGCATCTGCGGCCGGGTCCACGCTAATCTGAGGACGCGACGGCAGTCCACACATGATCTGTTTATTCGGCTGCAGCCCGGTTAGCACCCCTGCGATTTTGTTCCCCTCAAGTGCCAACACTGCAAACGGGTTTCTGCCATCCCAAAGCGGCTCCAGAAAATACTCGGGCGCGTCGTAGTGGGAGGGGCACTCCAGCCGAGTCAGGTAGTCACGCCAAGCCCTCTCAAGGTCAGTCGAGGGAAATCCCTGGAGAATTGTGAAATTCATAGCTATGGTGTTTGGTGGTGGGGCTTAGTGCTGCAGGCAGCACCATTCTACTGTTCCCTTGCACTGCCGGTCAAAATTAAAAACGGATACCCGCGCGGTACGCATGAAATTTAACATCGCGCCAAACCCTGCGCCAGTAGGGCAATGCGGGCAAAAAGCGGGATGGTACAATTCATTGTTTCGAGAATTCTGGTTTCGGAAATTCTTCCGATCTCGGAATGCGAAATCCAGAGCAGTTTCTCCGAGTGGTTTGAGCCCAGCCGACCGGAAAAGCAGAAAATCACCATTCAGAAAATGGCGAACAGGAAAATTGTCATCGTCGGTGCCGGGCCAACGGGATTGGGCGCAGCCTACCGCCTGCATGAACTCGGCTATGACAACTGGGTGCTTTACGAAAAGTCGGCCAACGTCGGTGGTCACGCCACTTCTCACGTCGATGAACACGGGTTTGTGTGGGATGAAGGCGGGCACGTCATTTTTTCCCACTATCCCTATTTCGACAAGCTGGTCGATAAAGTTCTGGGCAAGGAAGTGCATGAGCGGATTCGAGAGAGCTGGATCGTAAAGGGAGAATCATGGGTCCCCTATCCATTTCAAAGCAATTTACGGTACCTGCCGAAGGAGGTTCAGGTCAGTTGCCTGCTCGGAGCAGCCAAGGCCGCGTCTAACGACGGCGGCAGAAACGCGGACAACTTTCGCGACTGGATCCTGAACACGTTTGGCGAGGGGATCGCGGAAGCCTTCATGTTCCCCTATAACCAAAAAGTTTGGACGACGCCGCTGGAACAAATGTCCAAATCTTGGATCGCCGACCGCGTGGCGGTGATGGATTTCAAGAGACTGCTGGAAAACGTTCTTTACGAGCGGGACGATGTGGAATGGGGCCCGAACAGCAAATTTAAATTTCCGCTGCATGGTGGGACCGGCGAAATCTACCGCCGCATTGCAGCCCACTTTCCGGAAAAAATTCATGCCGGAAAGCAGCTCACAGAAGTGGATGTGGAGCATCGGAGGATTTCCTTCGCGGACGGCAGTGGCGAGAACTATGACGTGCTGGTCTCAACCGCGCCCCTGGATTTGCTGGCCCAAATGATTCGACCGGTGGACGACCGGCTGCGCGACGCCGCGCAGGATTTGGAGCACAATAATCTTCTGGTGGTGGGATTGGGATTGAAAAAGAAGATTGACACCGGAAGATGCTGGATCTACTTCACTGATGCAGAGATGCCGTGCTACCGCGCGACTTATTTTTCCCACTATTCGCCTTTCAACGTACCGAACGGAGATGTGGAGCATTACAGCTCGCTGATGTGTGAGATATCGTTTCGGGTGGGAGAGTCGCCCGACCCAGATAAGATGCTTGATCAGGTAACTGCCGGGCTGATCCGGGGAAAGTTGCTTGAAGAGTCTGATCGAGATCTGGTTGTCTCACGCTATAAGCGCATAGTCGGCTACTCTTATCCGATTCCAACGCTGCGGCGTGACCGCGCTCTGGATGTGCTGCAGCCGGCATTGCTCGAAAAAGGAATTTACTCGCGCGGTCGCTTCGGCGCATGGCGATACGAAGTAGGAAACATGGACCATTCCGTGCTCATGGGCGTGGAAGCGGTCAACAATATTCTCGCAGGAGAGAAAGAATTGGTTTTTCACAGTTCGTGATGCATAGTTCGTGATCCAAAGCTCGCGATCGAGGCGCCGAAAGAAATGGCGGTATCACAATCCAATCCCGTTCCAAAGGTCAGCGTGATCATCCCGAGCTACAACACCGCTGACCTCATTGCGGCATGTCTGGATTCCGTGTTTGCGCAGACGTTTTCGGACTTCGAAGTGATCGTGGTGAACGACGGATCCCCGGATACGCCCGCCTTAGAGACAGTGCTCCAGCCCTACATGAGCCGGATTGTTTACATGCGGCAGGAGAACAAGCGGGCTGCCGGGGCGCGAAACAACGCTATACGACGGGCGCGGGGAGAATTTGTCGCGTTTCTCGACAGCGACGACGAGTGGTTGCCGAATCACCTGGCTTCGCAGATGCAACTGATCGAGGGCGATCCCTCGCTCGATCTGGTCTACTCGAACGGACTTCTGGTAGGTGGGCCCGCGGGCGACCGGGAATTTATGGACCAGTGTCCCTCAAGCGGGCAGGCAACGTTCGATGCCCTCATCGTGGAACGCTGCCAGGTTTCGGTTTCGACCGTAGTAGCACGGAAGTGCAAGCTGGTAGACGCCGGCTTGTTCGATGAAACGCTGCCCAGATGTGACGATTACGACATGTGGGCACGCGCGGCGATTCACGGCGCGAAGATTGGATACAACCGGACGGTGCAGGCGCGATTGTCAGTGTGCCGACCGGGTTCACTCAGCCAATCACGCGCAAGAATGAATGAAGCGTATTGGAATATTTTGGAGAAGTTCAAGCGGACTCTTCCTCTCAATGATGCAGAGCGCGCCCTAGTGAACCAACGGGCAGCCGAGATCAAAGGGCTGTATCTGCTCGAAGAAGGAAAATGCAAACTAACCGAACGAAAGTTTGAAAAGGCGCGCCAGCTGATTTTAGAAGCCAACACGTATCTGCACAGCTCCAAATTGAGTCTGGCAGCGCTAGGGCTGGGAGTGGCGCCGAATGCAACCGGCAGGCTCATATCCCTCTGGGAGCAAATTCGGAACGGAACATCGGTTTGATTTCCGCTGGAGATTCTTAAGTGGATGCAGCGGGGGAGTTAGCGATCCAATGATGAAGCGGGTGGTCGCAGGGGTAAAACATCTTTTCGGCTGGCATTTTCCGGGGAATAATCTGCGGGTTTACCCCGACGATGTTTTTCTCGTCTCCTATCCTAAATCCGGCAACACTTGGACACGCTTCCTGATGGCTAATCTGGCCTATCCGGAAAAGGCGCCCGATTTCTCGAACATTAACGACTTACTGCCCGATCCGGAGGGAATGTCGAAGAGGAACCTGGAGCAGGCCCACCGGCGGCCCCGGATTCTCAAGAGCCATCACTGCTTCGACCCGCGTTTCCCCAAGGTCATCTATGTGGTTCGCGATCCCCGGGATGTCGTCCTATCGGAGTATCACTACGATATAAAACGCCGAGTACTGGCCGACGACTATCCGCTGCAACAGTTTGTGTCGCGCTTTGTTCGCGGGGAATTGAATCATCCTTATGGAACCTGGGGCGAGAATGCAGCCAGCTGGTATTACACGCGGCGCGGCGATCCCCGGTTTTTGCTGGTGCGATACGAGACCCTGCAATCGCAAGCGCTGGACGAGGTAAGGAGAATTGCGGACTTTCTAGGCACCTCAACGGATTCCGCTCGCCTGAGTTTCGCGATCGAGCAGAGCTCGGCGAAGCGCATGCGTGAACTCGAGCAGAAGCAGTCGCACTTGTGGTCCTCAACCCGAGAGACCAGAAAAGACAAACCTTTTGTGCGCTCCGCTAAGGCTGGAGACTGGAAAGAGGAGTTGCCCGAGGCCAGCGTGGCGGAAATCGAGTCCGCATGGGGTCAGCTTATGCGCGCCTTGGGCTATGAATTGGCAACTTCCAGCGCTGCCCTTAGCGGCAGGGAAACGGGGCAGTCGGGGCGCAGAATCAGCTGAAACTGTGACGGCCTTGCGAACGCCTATCTTAGGTTGCTGCTTCTTCCGATTATGAACAGTTGAATAATTTTTCCAGCCAAGAACGAGGATTTAGAGCCAGATTCTCACGTTTCCGCAGGTTGCGGCCAATTGTGAAAAAACTTAACCTTGACATCTGTTCCCGGCACGATATGCTTTCGTTATTGTTTTTCCCACCCCTCCCCGAAGGTTAGGTGAAATCAATCCGAATCATGGGATTAGAACTCGCCGAATCTTTCAGTGATTACAAGTCTCAACGGCGGTAAAAAGCTGCGGACTCGCGCCGAAATACCGGCCGACAGCTCAGGAGCAGGAGCTTTCATGAGAGTCAATCTAGTCGCCCTTATTTTGTTGATGGGAGCAGCTTCCGGCCTAAATGCTCTAACCAAAACCACCACCACGATTTCTTCTTCGCTCAATCCCTCCATTTACGGGCAGGCGGTCACTTTTAAGGCGGTAGTCAGTCCGCAGCCACCCAACGGAGAAACTGTGACCTTCAAGGAGGGATCGACCATCCTTGGGACGGGAACGTTAAGTAGCGGCACTGCCTCGCTTACAACTACGGTGCTGAAGGAGAGCAGTGCGGGGGACAACATGAAAGCCACCTATAGCGGCGACTCGACCTTCTCAACCAGCACATCGACGGGCTTGGCCCAAGTGGTCAATCAAGCGACGACGAAGACTACCTTGAGTTCCTCGCAGAATCCCGCCAACGTTGGACAGTCCGTGATTCTTACGGCAACTGTGGCGCCGCAGTTCAGCGGAACGGTTACGGGAACCGTGACGTTTTATAACGGAAGCACCCGGGTAGGATCGGGAACGCTTGCCAACGGCGTGGCCACCTGTACGAGCACAAACCTGCCGGCTGGCAGCGATTCGATCACGGCCGTCTACAAAGGCAGCGGAACCTTCATCACCAGCACCTCGAAGGCATTGGACGAGACGGTGGGCACCGGAGAAACCATCGATACCACGATGAGCTGGGATGGAGTCACCCGTTATTATCAGCTTTTTGTGCCGACGGTCCTGCCGGCGAATCCGCCGATGCTGCTGATGCTACACGGGACGACCTTCGACACTCCGCCCGATAACCCCAGCACGCAGGACTGGGGCTGGCAGAGTTACGCGGACGAATATGGATTTGTGTTGGTCCAGCCTGCCTCGACTTACAACCCAAATACCGGTCAGTGGAATTGGAACGATTATTTTATGGACGCTGCATTTGCCGCGGGCGAGGGCGGGACCTGCACTTCGCCACCGGCAACTGCTTGCCCTGACGATGCCGGCTTCCTGCGGCAGCTTATCGTTAACCTGACTTCCAAGTACCATGTGAATCCGCAGGAGGTTTTTGTGACCGGCTTCTCGTCGGGGGCGCAGATGACGGAACGGGTTGGAGTTGAAATCTCGGACCTGGTGGCCGCAATCGCACCCACGTCGGGCGAGATGGAAGGCCAGCAGGCTGCGCCGCCTCCGGTGCTTGCGCCGGGCAATGAGGCGGCACCCGTTTCTGTTCAGGAGTGGCAAGGAACCGAAGACACAGAACTGCCGCCCTGCAACTACGGCACAACCGTTTATTCTGGCGTTACCTACTATCTCGACACCGTCGATGATACGTTCAACTATTGGGTGAAACAGAATCAGTGCACTGCGCTTCAAACATCACAGACTTTGTGCACGGACGGCGAGGCAACGCCGGGTCTGTCGGGCAACATCGCATCCAGTTGCGTGGATAGTAATATCGAAGTCCAATTTATTTGGGAAGAAGGCCTTGGGCACTCCTGGGCGGCCAAGAATAACGGCACGCGCTGGCAATTTTTGTCCGCTCATCCGAAATCCAGCGGCGACGTTAAGAATAAATATAATCAGGTTCACGTTTTGTCAAAGTAATCGATTTGGAAGAATCGGTCAGTCCTCCGGAAGAGAGTCGATCATGGGAGTTGAGCAGGTGGCCAGCGGCCGCAGCGAGATGATGAAAGAATTGACGACTTTCATCGCTCAGAAGTTTGCCAAGGGAAAGACCGAAATCCATGAGGATACGCCACTGGTTTCGAGCGGTTTGATCGATTCCTTCGCCTTGATTGAGATCTTTCTGAAATTGCAGAAAATCGTTGGTCTTAGCGTGCCCGCCAGCAAGGTGGAAGCGACAGATATGGACACAGTCCGACTGATGTTCGCCACTGCGGAGAAGTTTGGGAAGCCCGCCAAGAATTAGATCTTAGGATGCGGCGATCCAGCTCATCTCTAAATTCTCGTCTCTAAATTACCAATTTACTTATTATTGATCCAGGCTGCCTAGCATCTCGACGATTTTCCCTCGGTCGATTTTGCCGTTCACATTCAGCGGAATTTGTGGAAAGTGATAGAGGCGTGTCGGGACCATGTAACGCGGCAGCTTAGTGTTGCATGCGGACAGGGTTTGCCGATCGTTGGCGGGATCGCATCCCGAAAGCACCCCAACAATTCCTGAGGCCGAGCCTTCGGAAAGAGGCCAAGGAATGGCAACTGCCAATTCCGTGTGGGCTGCCTCGCGCAATACGAGATCGATTTCCTGCAGTTCGACGCGATAGCCCTTAATCTTGACCTGAAAATCACGCCGGCCAAGATAGAACAGGCATCCGCGATCATCCTGCCGAACCAAATCTCCCGTACGATACCAGACCTGATCCGCACTGTGCTCCAGGCGAACAAAGCTGGCGGCTGTTTTTTCAGCATCGTTCCAATACCCGCTGGTAACCTGTGATCCAGCGAGACATAGCTCGCCGGTCCCGCCCGGGGGCACGGGGGTAAGGTTCTCATCCACGGTACACACTTTTTGCCCTTCGAATGGCCAACCGATGGGCACGACTCCCCGTGGGGATTCCGCCGGCGATGTCTCTGAATCCCAGCGATAATATGTAATCGCGATGGTGGCTTCGGTGGGACCGTAGAGATTTTCCAAAATAGAATGGTTGGCCGCTCGCTGCCAGGCTGCAGCCAAGGTTGAGGAAAGCGCTTCCCCGCAAAAAAGACTCCAGCGCAGCGTGGGGAATGCTCCCGGCTGCAAAAGTCCGAGCTTAGTTGCGAACATGGCGACCGACGGCACTGAAAACCAAACGGTCAGCTTCAGCTCATCCACAAGGCTAGCCGGGGTCAACGTCTGCTGGGCATAAGGGCAGAGCGTGGCGCCAGCATCCCAACAAGTAAAGAGATCATGCACGCTCAAGTCAAAAGTCAGATCGAAATTCTGCGAACACCGATCCTCATGGTTAAAGCCAAAGCGTTTGGCGGCGTACTCCATGTAGGCGACGGCATTCGATTGGCTTACGGCTACACCTTTTGGCATCCCCGTGCTGCCTGAGGTGAACAGGAGATAAGCGGTATCATCTCCCTCCACTAGCGGGTCTCGTGGGTCGGCTATCTTCACTAATTCGCGCGCGGCGATCAGGCGATGAGGAGACCATGATTTCTTTTCCGGATGCCAACCCAGATCCGGGGCAATGATCGTCAGCGGTGTGTCCAAGCGAGGGAGCAACGACTCCAGAACGGCCGCGCATTCTTTTCCTACTACCAAAGTCTTGCACCCGGAGGCCTGCAGCATGACCAGCGTGCGTTCCAAGGGGAATTTCGGATTCAAAGGAACATAGCCGCACCCGCTGCCCAACACGCCCAAAATTCCGCCGTAGGCCGCTATGCTTCTATCCGCTAACACGGCAACCACCTTCTCCGAGGGGTCGAAGGAGTCTCTCAAACCGGCCGTCACCTTCCCGGCGTAGCTCCACAGTTGCTCGTAAGTGAATGACAGGTCGCGAAGTTCGAGAGCCGGACGACTAGGATTCTTCCGCAGAGAATGGAAGAAACCGCCGATCAAACTTCTCGATTGTCGCTGCGGACCCATCGTTCTCTTAGCTCCATTAAGCGTTTGTTCGGGAATACGGGATAACACATTCTTCTCCATCGAAGCCTCACCTTCGATGCATATTCGGCACTTCAGGTCGCGCAACTGCCAAATTGCCACCGCTTGGTTGGCTATTGCTTTGCAGCAAGTTGAAGAGGGCGTCAGCGACAATCCGATCGCCCTCCGGCCTCATGTGGGAGATGCCCACATAAATCGAACTCTTCTGGTCGTCGACCAGGTCCTCGAGATTGTAAAAATCTTTGCTCTTAATTTCACCGCTCTTGCTGTAGACCGCTTCGTACATCGAGGTTAAGTCGGGAAATTCCTGATCCTGAATGAGCCGGACCTTCTGCTCGTAGGGCGTCAACTCCTTGTGCCCGGCTGCCAGGTTGGGATACCAGACGAATATCGGGTGGAATCCATATTGCTTTCCGAGCAGGCTTACGATCTGTATATTCTGCGCATAGTTTTGGATTACAGCCGAAGAAAGCGCCTGGTTGTCGCGTTGGGTCTTGGTACTATCCCGGTTTCGATCAAAAGAAAATTTTAGGGCGATTTTTTCGAGAAGGCGATAAGTGTTCGTCTGCCGCCAATAGGAAAAGCTCGCATTGTGCGTTTCCCCCCAGCTGTCCAGAAAATTCTTAAACAGATTGAAGTTGCTATGAACGTCCGCTTGCCCGCTCTGATAAGCGGCGAAGGCTTCGGTTCCGCCATCGTAAAAGAGCACGATGTCGGGCTTCGGTGTGATGTGCTTGAGCTGCTCGATAAGGCCCACCATTTCCTGGGTATTCGACCAACCCTTTTCAGCGTAGTTCACGATGCATACGGGCTTGCCGGCTTTCTCATAGTCGCGCGCCACCAAAGATGGAATGGTTTCGGCGTCCGGCGCTCCCGCGCCCCACATCACGGAATCGCCAAACATCCATATGGTGAAGGTCTTCTCGTCGCAGTGTGTATGCAACGTACGCCGAACTCCGTCCTGGTTGATTGAAATCGATTCGCCTTGATAGGGAGCCCGGCGCCAGAGCACATATTGATGGTAGAGAACCTTGTTGGACTCTTCGTATTCCTTCCAATAAGCACGGTCCGAAGCGTTACCGCGCTCGGCCAAGTCCAGCTTCACGGCCGGTTCCAGCACGTCTCCTCCCGTATGGAGGTAACGCTGATAGGAATAGAGTTCCACCGCCCCCAGCGCGATCACGCCCAAGGTCACAGCCACGCAAACGCGAATG
Organism: uncultured Acidobacteriaceae bacterium; assembly: GCA_963833875.1. GTDB lineage: Bacteria > Acidobacteriota > Terriglobia > Terriglobales > Acidobacteriaceae > Sulfotelmatobacter. Next base: position 1,134,015 of record CAWHZM010000004.1, on the reverse strand, counting down.
GCGAATGCCTTGAGCAGGGACTTATACTGAGCACTCGGCGGCCGCCGAGCCTCCGCGGTCTCATCAGTTTTTGTTAGTGGCACAAACCCTTCAAGCTGGCTCCCCAAGCGGAATCTCACAGAATGCTAGCACAGCGTTGGTCTTCATGAATTCCTGATTCACTCAAGTAATTTTCTCGATCACGCTCAGATTGCTGCCTAGAAAAGAGCGTACATCACCGGTCCAGTCTCAGCTTGGCCCGGCCGGAAAATGACACTCAGATAAAGCGCCAGCACCAGGACCGCCGGGGCGATCCAGACCCAACGCTCGTCGGCCACGGCAGCGAGGAAATTGCCAACGCGATTTTGTACAGTGGCTCTTCCCTTCTCTTTTTTCTCCCAGCCCCTTTTCGCCCAGGCTGGCGCGGATTCAGCCAGGCGATCCAGTAACTCTTCTGCGCCGATGACGGCAAAGTAGCCAACCGCCGCCAACAATGTCATCCAATAAAGGCTCCGGTCTAGATTCAAGTGTGGATAAGTTCGCAGAGAGACGATTGCTTTCAGCATGGACAATGCCTGAGGAACAGTATTGGAGCGGAAAAAGATGTAACCGACACAGACTGCGGAGAACGTCAGCGCCCAGGAAATAGCGGTTTGCACGGGCCCGGCCCACTCAAATCCGATCCACTTGCGAAACTCCTGCCATTGCCGGTGCAGGACCAGCAGAAGCCCATGGTAAGTTCCCCACATCATGAGCAGGAAACTTCCCCTGTGCCAGACACCAAAAACGAACATGGCAATAACAAGAGACAAGTTGCGCCACCAGGCCTCCCACCGGATGGTCGCCAGCGGCAGGAAAACAAAATCCCGAATCCAGAATGACATCGACATATGCCAGCGCGTCCAGAAAGAAGAAGGAGTGGTGGAAAGGTAAGGCCGATTGAAGTTCTCATGTAGCCGTATACCGAAAAGACGCGCGGCGCCAATCACGACGTGGGAATATCCGCAGAAGCTGAAGTACAGTTGGAATGCGTAAGCAACAATCAAACACCAGACGTCGGCTCCACCGAGCCTCCGGGCCGTATCGTTGAAAGCCGCGTCAATTCCCGCTCCCGGGTAAAGGCCTCCGCTCATGACTTCCGCCAGAATCGCCATCAGCAGCCCGATGGAAATCCGGCGCACGCCGGTTCTAAGATCGTCCTCCGATGCGCTCCACTCCTGGCGAAATTGCGGCAGCATGCTGGACATCCGGCAGATCGGCCCCATGAGCACGGTTGGCCAAAATGCCATGTACAGGCAGAATTCGAGGAGGGTGGGATCTAACTCTTTTTCGCGATAAAGCTCGAACAGATAACTAATCGCCTCGAACGTCCAGAACGAGATCCCCAAGGGAAAAATCATTCGCTTGAGCAGAGAAAGTGCCGAGCCAGAAGGGGCCACATTACCGAGCAGAGGTAAGTATTTGAAAACGCTGAGCAGCGCGATATTGAAAATGATCCCTGTCCACAACCGCCCCGAGCTAATTCGTTTCTTGAGCCACTGGCCTAATGCGTAGTTCATCAGCGAACTGAAGATCAGGACGCTGATCAGCCATGATCCCCAACTGAAGTAGAACGCCCAGCTTGCAATCAGGTAGAGCCCTTGGCGAGCAGAAACCGAGCGGAGTCGCATCGCGACGAACCACACCACGACGACACCGAGAGCATAGACCAGAAGTTGTATTGTCATTTGCGGCTGCTGAAGCCTTGAAATTCAACGAGCGTTAATACGTGGGAACCGCCGGTAATGCTAATGTTCTCGCGGGATGCGAGCGGTTGTCAACTTTCGCCGGGAACGAACCGACATTGCCCTCTTTTCTTCATCTTTGCAAGTTGCCCGGTGATTCAATAATGCTGCGGCCTTGCTGTAAGATACGGAGAAGTTAACCGCCGCCGCTGAGCCGACTGCCAAACTCGTCGAGTTTCAGTTCAGCCAAACGAAACGATAATTGAAGGCTGACGCCGCGCAATCCGTGTGTCGCCACGAAAAACAGGGTGAAGAGGGGAATCCATTGCAGCGTCCGGAGCTCACGGTAGCCCCGAGCAAGCGGAGCAACACAGGGGATCCGGCGGCAAGACACTCGTCGCTGGCTTCGAATCTTGTATTGCGCGCTGCGACCAATTGGTCCAGCCAATTGGTTTCCTGGGCAGCATTGCTGGTGGTGGTGCGGCTGCTTTCCCCCGCCGACTTCGGAGTGGTCGGAATGTCGGTGGTGCTTTTCTGGTATTTGAAGTTCCTGGGTGCATTTGGAATCACCCAGACTGTGATTCGCCACCGGGAACTCTCTGACGACACCCTCGCCCAGTTGAATACCATGGGCGTTATCTTTGGCGTGGGATCGTTCCTGCTTGCCTGCCTGTGCGCCTGGCCGGTGGCTCTGTTCTTCAAGAACCCGCGCATAATTCCGGTAGCCGTGGTTACCTGCATTGCCCTGATACCGTTGGGCCTCCGTAGCGTCCCTGAAGGCTTGATGAACCGGGAAATGCGGCTTCATTCCCTCTCGTTTTTCGATGCGCTTCGCGACATCGTAAGCGCGGTGGTGACCGTCCTGCTGGCGTGGATGGGATTTCACTACTGGGCTTTAGTTCTGGGAAATCTGCTTTCGGAACTCATCCGATGCGGGGTTGTACTAAGTGTTCGACGCTATCGATTTGCCTGGCCGCATATTCCTACGATACGCGGACCGCTAACCTTCGGCTGGCGCGTTCTCGTCTCTGCATTTGCCTGGTCGACCTATACCACGCTTGATAACGTGACCGCGGGACGGGTGTTGGGGCAATCAGCACTCGGGCTTTACGGCATGGCTTGGAACCTGGCCAATACTCCCTTGGAGAAGATTGTTTCCCTCGTCACCACACTGGTGCCCGCTTATCTTTCCCGGGTGCAAAACGACAAGGCGGCTTTGCGGCATTACGTGCGTGCGCTAACCGAAGTGATTGCGCTGGCCACTTTTCCGGCTACAGTTGGTTTGGCCTTAATCGCTCACCAGGCGGTCCCTTTGGTGATGGGACCGAAGTGGAACGGAATGGCGGGACCTTTGCAAATACTGAGCCTTTACGCAGCGTTTCGTTCAATCGTTGCTTTGTTGCCCAAGGTTTTGACGGCCGTTGGGAATGCTCGATTCGTGATGCGAGTTGAGCTCATGGGACTAGTATTGATGCCGACCGCATTCTGGATTGGCAGTCATTGGGGAATTAGGGGTATCGCTTTTGGTTGGGTTTTTGCCTATCCCATTGTCGCGTTCGCTGAATATTGGAAGACTTTGAAGACGATCGAAATGAAAGTGGGAGACTATTTTGCGGCATTGCGTCCCGCTTTGGATGGTTCGGTCGCTATGGCCCTCGCCGTGGGCGCGCTGGAGTGGACCACTCGATCGACCCACCCTTGGCTTCATGTAGGAATTGAAATAGGGGTCGGAGCGCTCGTCTACATGGCTACGGTAACGCTGTTCCATCGGGAGCGAGTGAAGTCCCTTTTGAACATTGCCAAAGGGATTCGCCGGCCGAAACTCCAGACCGAAGTCGGCATCGCCTGACCTCGTGAACCCCCGAAGGCGATTGCAGCACGGCTAAGTAGTTCTAGCCCCCTCGCACACTTCGGTCTGTGTCCTCTCGCGTGGAGCACATGCCCAACAGTCATCTTCACCGGCTTACGCCGCCTCGATACAGTTCGGGAGAGTAGAGGATTCTAACAATCGGTCCTCCTCTAACCCGAAGCGAGGTCATTCCGTTGCTTTTACAAGTAGTCCCCCCCAACTGCTCGCGCACACGGAACAGGACTGTTTCCACTCTTCATTTAATCGCACTGGTCACGCTCAGCTGCGAGCTTTCTACTTTTACCCTCGGGTGTGGTTCCACTCAGGCCAGTTCTGCATCCGGCCCTGACCCCTCATCCCAAATCCAGATAGCCGTTTCGCCTCGCACCGCCGCATTGAGTCCAGCTTCGCAGGAGCGGTTCACCGCCACCGTACAAGGGACCAGCAACTCCGCAGTTACCTGGTCAGCGTCGGCAGGGTCGATTGCAAGCGACGGCATTTTTACCGCTCCGGCTGCCAAAGTTGGTACCCAGATCACCATTACGGCGACCAGTGTTAGTAACTCGGCCAAAGCCACCAGCCTGGTAACGATTCAGTCCCGGTCGAATCTGGCGATCGAAAGTTCTTCATTAAGCGGTGCATTGGTCAGTACGCCATACGACTCCGGCCTTGCTGCCAGCGGCGGAACTCCGCCCTATAGTTGGACGGTTTCGGCGGGCGCACTTCCGCCCGGCATCCAACTGGGTACTACCGGAGTAATTGCAGGTACCCCCAGCCAGCTGGGGCAATATTCTTTTACGGCCAAGGTGACCGATGCCGCTTCGAACTCCACCACGCAGAGCCTCACACTGGCGGTTACACCCGCTGCTGCCGGCAGTTTCGATGGCCCCGCTGAGTTGCCGCGGGTTTATCTCAACACCACGCTTGCAGATACTCCCGCACCCGGCCCCACGATCAGCGTGAGCAGCGGCGCAGACTTGCAGGCCGTTCTGAATAATGCAAACTGCGGAGATACCATCGAACTCCAGGCCGGTGCTACTTTTTCCGCGCCGCAATTCATTGTGCCCGCGAAGAGCTGCGACGACCAACATTGGATTATTATTCGCACCAGCGCTCCCGACAGCAGCTTGCCTCCCGAAGGCACGCGAATGACCCCGTGCTACGCAGGGGTTGCGTCCTTACCGGGCCGGCCCGCACTGGATTGTTCCTCCACTCAAAAAGTTCTGGCCACGATCTCGGCTTCGGGCACAGGGGATGGGCCCATCGCTTTCGCCAATGGAGCCAATCATTACCGCTTACTGGGACTGGAGGTCACACGCACGGCGAATGACCAGAAGCCCATAGGCGCGCTAATTTCTCCTTTTCACAGCGCTGCCATGAATAACATTGTGATCGACCGGCTCTACATTCATGGCGCGCCGACCGATGAGACTCGCCGTGGTGTCGCGCTCAGCGGCGGTATAGGCATGTCCGTGCAGGACTCCTATCTCTCCGACTTTCACTGCGACCTGGGCGGCACCTGCACCGATTCGCAAGCGATCTCCGGCGGAAAAGGCGACCTGCCGATGGGACCGTACAAGATCGTGGACAACTTTCTGGAAGCGGCCGGCGAAAATATTCTGTTGGGCGGAGATGAAGCAACCCAGACCCCAGCTGACATCCAGATCAGCCACAATCACTTTTTTAAGCCCATGATCTGGATGAAGGGGCAACCTGGATTTACCGGAATTACTCCGGTCGTGAAAAATCACTTCGAACTGAAAAATGCCCAGCGCGTGCTAGTCGACTCCAACATCATGGAGAACACCTGGGGTGGCTTCTCGCAGCATGGTGCTTCGGTTCTGCTCACCCCCAAGAACCAGGACATTAATGGCAAGAGCATCTGTCCACTTTGTGAGGTCACAGACGTGACCATCCGCTATGGCACAATCAGCCATGTGGCAGAAGCATTCGTGATCGGCGATGGGGAAACGCCTGCAGGTGGAGTTGCACTGGCGGGAGAACGGTATAGCATCCACGACATAATCGTCGATGACATCAACGGACCGGCGTACATAGGCTATGGCACATTTGCGCAAATTGGCACGGTTGCGAAGCCTCTGCTGCAAAACGTGGAGATAAACCACGTCACCGCTTTTCCCAACCATACGATGTTTAACGTGGGCGCTGCGACGCCTGTACAGATTCCTGGCTTTATCTTCAGCAATAGCATCGTCGCCGCCGGGGTAGCGCCGGTCTGGTCCACTGGCGGCGGGGCTATCAACTGTGCCCACACTGACGATCCTGTGAAAACGGTGACGGCGTGCTTTTCAGGATACGTTTTCGCGTACAACGCCATTCTTGGGTCGCCTTATCCGTCGACATCCTGGCCGGCGGGGAACTTTTTTTACAGTGCCGTGGCGATGGACTTTGTTAATTTCAACGGCGGGAGTGGCGGAGATTACCACTTGCTTCCCTCCAGCCCCGGGATTGGCGCGGCCAGCGACGGCACAAATCTCGGCGCGAATGTGGATGCCGTGCTGACCGCCATCAGTGGCGTCCAGTAATTCACAGATTCCCTCGAAAGGCTTGTGCAGCGCTGGTTTCACACGAACAGTTCCATCTTTTTTTCATGCTATGATTAACGGACGCTGAGCACTTGGCTTGGCGATTCCGATGACTGCCTGCACACCAAATCCAGCCAGCAATACGACATCTTCTGCTCGCCTCGAAATTCGAGTTGCTCGGTGAAATCCGTATGCTGGGGTTTTGCGTTGTTCTGTATTTTGGTTATGGTCTCCATTTCTTCCGCCGATGCGCAGGTTGCGGCCACGCCGCCTCCGGCGGGGCAAGGTAAGTTTGATGGTCCCGCCGAACTGCCGCGGGTATACGTCAAAAGCTCGCTGGCAGATACTCCAGCTAAGGGCAAGGTTCTGTCAGTAAAAGCTGGTGATAATCTCCAGGCGGCGCTCGATGGCGCGTCTTGCGGGGAAATCTTAGAGCTCGAGGCAGGGGCCGTTTTCAGCGGCCGGTTTGTGCTTCCCAAGAAACCCTGCGACGATGGGCACTGGATCATCATCCGCACCAGTGCTCCTGACAGTGCGCTGCCCCCGGAAGGTACCCGGCTTACGCCTTGCTATGCTGGAGTGGCATCTCTACCGGGGCGTCCCGATTTCCACTGCGTTTCCACCGCAAATGTAATGGCTAAGATCGAGCTCCCCGGCAAACCTAACTCGGGTCCCATTTTCTTTGACGAGGGGGCGAATCACTATCGTTTCATTGGCCTTGAAATCACGCGTGAGTCTTCTTCCTCCAGTGTGGTGGCTCTGGCGGGCCCAAAAAGCACTACCGCCGCCGACCATATCATCTTTGATCGCGTATGGATGCATGGCACTCCTCATGACGAGACCAGGCGCGGTCTGTTCTTAAGTGGAACGACCTACATGGCGGTTGTGGATTCATTCTTCAGCGACTTTCACTGCATGGCGGACGGCTGCATTGATTCGCAAACGCTCTCTGGTGCGGCTGGAGACCTTCCCATGGGCCCTTTCAAAATCGTGAATAATTTTCTGGAAGCTTCCGGAGAAAATATCTTGTTTGGAGGTGCGGAAGCCTCCTCGACCCCAACCGACATTGAGATACGGCATAACTACCTCTTCAAGCCGATCATCTGGATGCGGGGTCAACCTGGCTTTACCGGCGGGCCCAACGGACAACCGTTTGTTGTAAAGAATGATTTTGAATTGAAGAATGCGCAACGCGTTTTGTTCGAAGGCAACATCCTGGAAAACAGCTGGGCCGGCTTTAGTCAGGCAGGCTTTTCGATTCTGCTCACGCCCAAGAATCCTCCGGTAAATAAATGCCCGCTTTGCCGAGTCGCCGATGTCACCATCCGTTATTGCAAGATTTCCCATGTAGCCAGCGGAATGGTGGTCTCGAATGGCCTGGCCGGTGGATATTCCGCCGCGGCCGGCGGGCATTACAGCATTCATGATGTTGTGATCGACGATATCGACGCGAAGAAGTACGGGGGCTTCGGCGCTTTCATGCTGTTGGGATCCAGCGAACTGCCGCTGAAGGACGTCAAGATCGATCACGTGACCGCAGTCTCCTCTCCGCGGGTTCTCATTAACGCCGCAATCATGGCCAACGGCGGCAAAGTTCAAAACTTCACCTTTACCAATAATCTGATAGGAACCAGTGAGCGGCAATTCACCACCACCGGCGGTGGACCGCAGAATTGCGTCTTTCAGCCTGACAAGCAGGGTCCCGAAGGAATTCTTAAGCATTGTTTCGACTCTTTTACCTTCACCAATAACGTTATCGTCAATGGATACGGGGCCTGGCCGCCTCATAATTTTTTCCCGAAAAACGTGGAGGCGGTGGGCTTTGCCAAGGCCAAAGGCGGTGACGAGTTTCGGCTTTGCAGGGGAAAGGACCTGGGCTGTAACGGTCCCTCGAAGTATGCCGGGGCAGGTAGCGACGGTAAAGACATCGGCGCGGACGTGGAGCTTATCGACGCCGCAACCAAGGGTGTCCTCTAGCAGATAGGGCGGGTTCACGAGGGTTCCGCCATCGGCTCCGGTTTTTTCGCGCGCACACGATCTGACTCACGGCTGGACTTGGCTTTAAGGGATTATTGAATTGACCCACTGAACTTTTATGTGCGGAATCTGTGGCATCTTTCACTATGGAACCGGCCAGCATGCGCACGACACGGCGCTGCTGGAAATGAATCAGGAGATCTTGCATCGCGGTCCTGACGACGCGGGAACTCTTATATTCGATGCCGCCGGTCTCGCGATGCGCCGCCTTAGCATTATCGACGTTAAAACCGGCCACCAGCCTCTCTCGAATGAAGACGGTTCTGTATGGATCATATTCAACGGCGAAATTTATAACCACGTCGATTTGCGCCAGAAGATGCTGCAGCGCGGCCATACCTACAGCACGCATAGCGACACGGAAAGCATTGTTCATCTGTACGAGGAATATGGCCGTGACTGCGTCAAACATTTGCGCGGGATGTTCGCTTTCGCAATCTGGGATAAGCGCCGTCGCATGCTATTCGCGGCGCGGGACCGCCTGGGAATCAAGCCGTTCTACTACCACCGGCAGGATGGCACTTTTACCTTCGCCTCAGAGATAAAGGCGCTGCTGGCTTATCCGGGGGTGCGGGCAGAATTTAATTATGGCGTACTGAGCGAATACCTGGCCTTCGGGTATGTTGCGGGCGAAGAAACGTTTTTTGCGGGAATTCGCAAACTGCCAGCGGCACATACGCTCGAACTCAAAGAGAACGGCGAGCCTTCGATCGAGCGCTACTGGGATTTGTCTGTTGAGGATGATCCTGAGATTCGTCCGCGAAGCCATTACGTGGACCGATATCGTGAACTCTTGGAGGATGCAGTTTCTACGCATCTGATGAGTGAGGTGCCGCTCGGAGTTTTCTTAAGCGGTGGGTTAGATTCCAGCGCAGTGGCCGCCCTGACTGCCAAGAGACGCGGCGAACCGATCCAGACATTTTCGGTGGGATACGCGGAGCAGGCCTACAGCGAGCTGCCCTACGCGAAGATCGTTTCCGATCACATCGGCTCTCAGCACCATGAAGTACAGGTCACTCGCCGGCAGTTCTTCGACTCTTTGTCGGATGTGATCTGGCATGAGGATGAGCCTGTCTGCTGGCCCTCCAGCGTCGCCCTGTATCACCTGGCCAAGCTTAGCCGCGAGCACGTGACGGTTGTGCTGACGGGAGAAGGAAGCGACGAAACGCTGGCCGGCTACACTCGCTATGCCTGGACGGTTTGGAACGCCCGCATGGATAGGGCCTATCGCTCAATCACTCCTTCCGGGTTGCGGGCTCTTATCCGCGAGAAGATTCAGTCGTCCAAGCTCGGTGCCACGCTTCGCAGAAAACTCGAGCATACCTGCCTGGGCCGCGATGGAGAGTCGTGGCCCTCTTTTTATTTTGATAACTTTTACTCTGCATTCTCGGCGGACGAGCAAGCGCAGATCCTGCGTCCTGAACTCCAGGGTCGTGTCGGCTCCCCCTACGATCACTCCATGAAGTTCTGGGAGCAATCTTCTGGGACTCTGCTGAAGAGGTTGCTTTACACAGACATCAACACATATTTGGTTGAGCTGCTCATGAAACAAGATCAGATGAGCATGGCCGCTTCGATCGAGAGCCGCGTGCCGTTCCTGGATCATCCGCTGGTCGAATTCGCCGCCGGAATTCCGACGAAATATGCAGTGAATGGCCTGGAAGGCAAAAGCATCCTGAAATCCGCCGTGGAAGATCTTTTGCCGCGCTCGATTATTTACCGCCGCAAAATGGGATTTCCTACGCCGTGGGGCGGATGGTTGGCGGGCGAGCAGCTTCAGGAACTCGAGGATCTGTTGCTTGAACCGAGGAGCATGCAGCGCAATCTTTTTCACCGCGACGCCATTCGTGAACTTTTTGCGGAACACCGCTCCCGTACGCGCGACCATTCGACACGCATTTGGAGACTGCTGAATCTGGAAATGTGGTTCCGGGTCTTTGTAGATTGCGATTCTTCGCTGCTGGGAAAATCTGACGGTTCCGGACTGGCGGCAGCTTCCAGCTTCTCTTCGGCACGATCTTCTTAGGACATTAGTTCAGATTTGCTGCCGGAACTATTTTCTCGACCTATGCACAAGCGTATCCGAGGCGGGTTACTTCGTACTTTAAAAGGAGCAGGTGTGTTTTCCCGGGTGCGGGATAGCCGCTGGCGCCAGCGGCAGCTTCTTATTCTGTGCTACCACAGCCTGGCGATCGACGACGAGAACCTCTGGACTCCTGCGTTGTTTCTTACTCCCAGCCGCCTTCGAGAACGATTCGAAATGTTGAAGCATGGCGGGTACAACGTTCTGCCGCTGACAGAAGGGATCGAGCGACTGCGGAGGGATGAACTCGCCCCACGTAGCGTAGTCCTGACGTTCGACGACGGTACTTACGATTTTTGCAAACTCACGTATCCATTGTTGCAGGAATATGAATTTCCGGCGACCGTCTATCAGACCACGCACTACTGCTCTCGCCAGATGCCGGTTTTTAACGTGATCTGTTCCTACATGCTCTGGAAAAAACGGGATGGGGTTTTAAGAACGGCGCGGTTTCTGGGCATCACCGAGGACGTTCAGCTGGATACTCGCGAGGCCCGCGATGCGGCGGCGCGCCAGATCGTGGCCTTTGCCGATCGGGAACAACTTACTACCGAGCAAAAAAATGCAGTCGCCGCTGAGTTGGCTCGCTGGATTGGCGTCGATTACCCAGACCTATTGCGCCGGCGCATTCTCCAGTTAATGACTCCGCAGGAGATTGCGGAGCTTGCCGCTGCCGGGATTAGCTTTGAACTTCACACCCATCGCCATCGAATGCCGCGGGATCGGGATCTTTTTGAAAAGGAAATTCGGGATAACCGGGAAGCGATTGAAAGTTTTACCAGAGTCCGGCCGACTCACTTCTGCTATCCGGGCGGAGACTACGAGCAAAGGTTTCTGCCATGGCTTGCCGAGCAGGGCGTCATCTCCGCGACCACTTGCGATCCCGGGCTGGCATCCGTACGCAGTCAGCCGCTGTTGCTTCCTCGTTTCATTGACACCACTGGTCAGACGGAGCTGGAGTTCGAAAGCTGGCTGACCGGTGTAGGAGCGCTGCTATCGCCGGGCGCGAAGGCGGCGGCTTTCCGCGCTGGAGCTTTGAAGAGCCACTAGACCCGGGAGCTGCTATGACTTCTGGATGGCGACCGCCAGATTGGGCGTGACAACTGAACCAGTCACGCGGTAGACCGCCTTCAAGACCAACTTGAGCATCGTTTTCAGCGATCGGTGCCGTGGGCCTAGCGCCCAGAACCAGAGGTCAACCCGATCTTTCACGTGCGGAATGCAGGGCTCGAGCAATGAGGCTTGTCCAGCCGACCCGTTGGTCGGCGTTCCGTTGGTCAAGGTTCGAAGAATCTCCCGTTCCGTTGCTCCCCGAAGCCCTCCACGCAGGTGTTCTTCCCACTTAGGCGACCTGTTAATCGGCCCACGCTTAGAGAATCGAACCACCACCCAGTGCGCGAGCGAGTCGGGAAGGTAATTCACCACGGGAAGACCCGAGCTGTGGGTGTCGATGGGGAAATATCGGTGCGGCGTTTGATTAATAAAAAGCACTCCGCCCGGGCGTAAGGCAGCCCAAACATGCGGCATCAGCTCCATGCGTTCCTTCGGGAGAAGGTGTTCGTAGACCGCGCTGAACACAATGAAGTCGAAGGTTCCCAGGTCGTCAGGCAATCGGGTTCCCGCAGGAGAAGCCTGGAATCTGACATTCCGAATTCCATGAAATGCAATCCTAGCCGCCGCCAGATTTAAGAGCTTGGCATTGAGCTCGACTCCGACTATCTCCGTGTTGGGAAGCAGGCGCGCAAGAACGGCCGAAGAGCATCCCGACCCGCATCCCAAGTCGAGCAAGCGGCGGCCGGCAAATTTCTCCTTCGGCACAAAACCGAACACCGAACGATAAATCGCCTTCTCGACCGACGAGCTGTCATCATCCCGGGCAATTTCGTCACAGAGCCAGCAGAAGCCTGAAACGTCCAAACATTTCAGCAACAATTCATCTGGATAGATCGTATCGACGGTGCGGCGTGGAATATAGAGAGCGGAGTCTGTGGGGCGCAGTTCAACTCGCCTCCGCTGGTCGGAAATAGGGACGAGCCAGACTTCCCCTTCCCCGCATTGGATAACGGAGGCTTTCCCATCTGGTGTGCGTTGGATCGTGTAGGTCATCTTAGAGGAGAAAGTCGATCGAAGTTCGTTTTTCAGTTCCGAGACGTGGCACGATTATACATCGGGCTTTGAACACAGGTTTGCGCGTTCCCCGGCAAGACGGGCGCTGCTGGCCGGTTTGCGGACAGTTCATTGCCGTGAAAGGTTCATGTGGGAACCTGTTTCAGGGTGGCTAACGTCATGTAGAGCTGCTCGAAGCGACGGCAAATATCGTCCATATGAAAGTTTGCGCGCGCGAACCGTTTGCTCTGGACGGAATACTCAGCCCGCAGCGCAGGATCGCGCACCAGGCGAGCTAGGGCGTCAACCAGTTTTTTTTCGTCGCCCGGAGGTACGAGCAACCCAGTTTCGCCATCCGTCACCAATTCCGGCGTACCGCCCACCGCAGTGGCCACGACTGGAACGCCCGAGGCCATCGATTCCAGAATTACGTTGGAAAGACTTTCCGATGATGAGATCAGGACGGTCAAGTCCAATGCGGCCAGCATAGCGGGAATGTCATGCCGTTCGCCGGCAAAGAGGACTTTTTCTCTTATCCCCAAGTCCGCCGCCATTTTTTCCAACTCGGGGCGAAGTGGACCATCCCCGACCAGAACAAATTCAACTGCCAAATTCTGCGCCAACAGCTTTGCGGCCACCCTCAGGAATGTTGGATGGTTCTTAACCGTGCTATTCATCCTTGCGATCATTCCAATCCGCACGATACCGGGCTTGCGTGGGATCGCAGGGATATAGGAAGCGAATGCCGACTCCGGCAGACCATTGGGGATGACTTCCAATTTACTCTCAGGCAAGCCAGCCACGCGCAAGGTATCCGCCGCCGCGCGCGAGTTGCACACTACCCGATTACACAATCTAAAGGCCCAATACTGGGCTTTGAACTTTGCCACGGTGAGCAAATCTCCGAGTTGGCGATGGCTGCCAATAACCTGCACTCCCGCCATTCGAGCCGCGGGTATCAGCATGAGGTTCGTGTAGAAATCGAAGGCGTGAGCTACAGCAATATTGCTGCGACGCAGGCTCCGGACCATCGCCAACTGAGTCCGTTGGGCCTGGATCCCGAACAGCTTACCGGCGGGCGGAAACTCCGGAATCTGTCCGAGCCGGTCGGCGAGGCCGCCGACTCTCCGCAAGCAAGCGGGATAAACGCTAAAACGGTCGCGGTTGATCGACTCAACGAGAGCCGCGAACTGCCGCTCACTTCCCCCCACCTCCAGCGTGTTTGTCATGAGGAACAAGCCAGGACGGCGGTCAGCGCTGGGCGCCACTCCTGACCGGTTTGATTGACTCAGTGAGTCCTGTTGCGGCAATCGGAGGTCTCCGTTAGCAGCGCTTGAATTCGGTCGCCCTTTGAAGAAACGGGGAACCGCGGTTGTAGAATAGAGCAAAGTGGGCAACCATCATAGGTTTTGATGGACCGCCTTCACCGCAGGTGAGTTTTTCTTCGCTTTAAGCGGCATCACCGAACCCTGATTGAGAGCAATCGGAAACGTGAACTCATGAGAATTCTGGTGCTTGACGGTGATCAGAATCAGGCGGTCGCCTGTGTACGATCGCTTGCGCGCCAGGGCCATATGGTTCGAGTCGGAGAATCGCGGGCATGGTCGAAGGCTGGATGGTCTCGTTATTGTTCCGGCAGTTTTCGGTATGCCTCCCCACAAGTCGATCCGGAGAGGTTCTTGTCCGATATTGTCGCTGAAGCCGCGAAGGCAAGCGGGACGCTGGTTTTGCCCATGACGGAGGCAACAACTTTGCTGATTTCCGGCCAGCGGGAACGCCTGGCGGCGGCAGATGCATGCTTCGTGCTGCCATCGCACGCCGACCTGATGCGCGCAGTGGACAAGAGTTATACCACCTCGCTCGCCCAATCGTTGGGCGTTGCGATTCCGAAAACATTTTCCGTGAGCAATTCCGAAGAACTTCGGGTGCTTTCCGGAGAGATACGGTTTCCTGCCGTCCTCAAACCCAGAACCTCACAGGAGCCCTCGTCGCAGGGTCTAGCTGCAGCGGTCGCGATGCGGGCGACTGGCCGGCCCAAGTACGCGCGGGACGCGAACGAATTAACGAACGCATTCGCGGCACTGCGCAGTCATTGTTCCAGCGTGCTCGTGCAGGAGTTTGTCGAAGGTAGCGGCACCGGGTATTTCGCTCTCATGAAAAATGGTGAACTTCGCGCGGAATTCGCGCACCGCCGCATTCGCGATGTTCATCCTACGGGTTCAGGCAGCGCCCTGCGCGAAAGCATTCTGCCAACTCCAGAAATTCGCGAGAAGAGTCTCGCCATGTTGCGGGCTTTGAATTGGCACGGAGTGGCTATGATTGAGTATCGCCTTCGCGCCGACAATGTTCCCGTGTTTATGGAAATCAACGGGCGGTTCTGGCACTCTCTGCCGCTTGCATGTTACGCCGGGGCAGACTTTCCCGCGCTTCTGGCACAGCTTGCCGAATTCGGAGATGTGAAGCCTCCCGTCGCGTATAAAGTCGGCATCCAATGCCGTTGGCTGGTGGGTGACTTTCGCCATCTGGTGGAAGTGTGGATGGGACGGCCAGCGGGATATCCGGGAAAGTTTCCTCGCGCTCTGCCCACTCTGCGAGCGGAACTGACGCCAAAATTGGGCGTGTTCCATGATAATTTCATGTGGCAGGACCCTCTACCCGAACTTGGTGACTGGATTCATTTCTTCCAGCAGGTACAAGAGCGCAAATGGCAGTGAGTCAATAATGCTAAGAGCCGTACTACATGTCCACAGCACGTATTCGGACGGCGAGTTCACGCTCGCCGAACTGAAGCAAGTTTTCGCCGATGAGGGTTGCGCCGTGGTTTGCATTACAGACCATGCCGACAACTTCGACGCTGCCGAACTAGCTGATTATATTGCCGATTGTGCATCGTTATCCGATGATCGCTTTCTCTTTCTGAGTGGACTCGAGTACACGTGCGAGCAAGGAATGCATATCCTCGGATATGGCTGCACTGCATTAGCGGACACTAGGAACCCGGAAGAAATCATCCGCCACATCGAGGGACACGATGGCTTGGCGGTCATCGCCCACCCCAAGGACTCTATGTTTCCATGGATCGAGAGTTTCGCGGTTCTTCCTCTGGGCATTGAAACATGGAACACGAAATATGACGGCCGTTATGCTCCCCGCACTGGCACCTTCGAATTGCTTCGCCGCCTGCGGGCGCGACGTTCCGATATGAAGGCTTTTTATGGGCAAGACCTGCACTGGAAAAAACAGTTCCGCGGCCTATTCACCGAATTGGAGTGTGATGCGGCCGATCGAGGATCCATTCTGAACTCGTTAGCTGCCGGCCAGTATTCTGGAGTTAAGGCGGAGCTTCGGTTACCCTCAACCGGCGAGATCTCGGCTGAGTTGGCGGCTCAATTTGAAGCGAAGCACAGCCAATCGAACAGAATTCGGGGCTTTCTAAAGGCGGGCAAGAAGGCCATCGACAAACTCGGCATCACTCCTCCGGCAGCGATCAAGTCTCATCTTCGCCGACTTTTCTGACGAATCCTCATGCGCGATGACTCCATTGTGTACTTGATGTATCACGAGATTGAAGTCGAAGGACGACGCCTCTGTACGAGTGAGCCGGGTTATGTGCGTTATGTGGTGCGCGAAAGCGCATTCCGTGAACAGATGAATTGGCTGCAGGGGACCGGGATGCGAGGGATTTCAGTCGAGGACGCGTTGTGTAACAAGAAAACAGGCAAAGTTGTCATCACGTTCGACGACGGGTGCGAAACTGACCTCACGGTCGCCGCGCCGCTCTTACAGCGGGCAAACTTTACGGCTACTTTTTACATTACCCTGGGGTTCTTGGGGCGCACGGGATATTTAATTCCGCGCCAGGTGCGGGAGCTCAGCGACGCCGGTTTCGACATCGGCTGTCATTCCATGACCCATCCCTACCTGAGCGATTTGGGAGATGCAGATCTTCATCGCGAAATTGGTGACTCGAAGACGCAGCTCGAAGAAATAACCGGTCGCCCCGTGAATCATTTCTCGTGCCCTGGTGGGCGCTGGACCCGGAAAGTTTCCGAGATCGCCCGGCGGGCCGGCTACAAAACCGTTGCCACCAGCCGGATCGCCGCCAATAACTGCGACAGCGATCCTTTTCAGCTTGCGCGAATCGTGATCATGCGCGGGCTTGCTCTGACTGACTTCGAAGATTTATCCCGTGGCCAGAGATTGTGGCGGCCGCAGCTGCGAGCTTTTCTTCAAAACACGTCTCACCAGCTCCTGGGCAATGCACTTTACGACCGACTGCGCAGTTCGATCCTGGAGCGGCAGACCTAGACCATGCTTTCACGATCTGGTTCGGAAAATTTCTCCGATCGATTCATTGGAAAACACCGCTAGCATGAAGTCCTCGCTTCATCCCACGACCATTGAAGACCTGAAGCCGCTTAGCGAATTTCTTGCGCGCACCTTCGACACTGCTCTCAGTGCTTCATTTCTGAATCCAGCGGCGATGGCGTGGAAATACTGGGAGCGGCGCGACGACTGGAGTGGACCGCGGAGCTATGTTCTACGCCGGGAGGGAGAAATTCTTGCCCATGCCGGCATTTGGCCAATGACATTCGGGGCAGGCGCGAACGCCGTGCGTGGAATCCACATGATCGACTGGGCTTCGGCGAAAGAATCGCCGGGCGCCGGCCTTTCGCTGGTCCAAAAACTCGCGGGGATGTTTGACTTCATCTTTTCGATCGGCGGATCGGAGATGACCTGCAAGGTCTTGCCTGCCTTCGGTTTTGTGGAATGCAAGCGCGTCTGGAAGGGCGTGCGTCCGCTTCGGCCGGTTCGCCAGATCCTGACTCACCAGAGCCGCAACTGGAAACTTGCGCCCCGGCTTCTACGAAATTCCTGGTGGGCGTGCTCGGTAGCGCCTGGCTCTTACAAAAACTGGAGCGCGACTGAGATCCTGCCGCAGCAACTTTCGAAGGAGGCTCATCTGTCGGAGGCAGCAAATACAACGTCCAGTCCGCGGTCTCCAGCTTTTTTCGAATATCTTCTTCGTTGTCCACTCACACAGTTTCATCTCTATCGCATCGTCGACGGACAGGATCAGAAGGGACACTTTGCCATTAACATCCTGCGAGGGCAGGCGAGAGTGGCCGGAGTGTGGTTGCGTGAGCCTGCCACAGAAGCCTGGGCAGCGGCTTATTTCCTCGCCCAACGAGTTGCCCGGCGTTTGAAGACAGCGAACGAGATTGTGGCGGTCGGCAGTGAAGATACCCCCAGCCGGCCGGGAGCCACCAGGGCCGGGTTCCGCATCGCGCAAGGCCCAACTGTCTATCTACTCGACAAGACGAAGAAACTCCCGCTCTCGCGGGATTTTCAGTTCCAACTCTGTGAGAGCGATGCCGCATTTCTCGATTCTGGCGCTGCCTCCTATTGGTCCTGAAATTCTCTCTCGCACACTGTTCCCACGCAACTGAACCCAGCTCTTTATCGCAACGTCGCGCCCGGTTCGTCAAACTCACTCTGCTATAATCGGCGCTCCCAGCGGCGTGTTTCGCGGTCGTTCGTCCTTCAGACGCGCAAAATTAAATCCTCCGCAGGAAACCTGCCGCTTAGGTGCGGTTTATAACTAGAGATTTTCCTCGACGGTCCCCGCGGAGGTCTTTCTGTCTCATCTGCGCTGGATTCTTGTGATTGCGGTTCTTGCTCTGGGTGGGTTCGCGCCACAAGTTGGCGACCCAGTCCTGAGGGCATTCGAAAGCCTCGCGGCGCGCTTCGCGAAAAAGAAAGCTGTCACTGTTTGCGGAATCGCTTTAGCCGCCATCCTGTCCCGCGTTGCCCTGCTTCCTATTTTCCCGGTGCCAGTTCCAATGGTGCACGATGAGTTTAGCTACCTGCTTTCGGGCGACACCTTCGCTCACGGTCGGCTAACGAATCCGCCGCATCCCATGGCGGCCTACTTCGATACCTTTCATGTTCTGCAACACCCTACTTATCAGTCGATGTATCCTCCCGCTCAGGGCGCAGCAGTAGCCCTGGGAATTTTGCTCGGTGATCCGTGGATTGGAGTGTTACTGAGCATGGCGGCCATGTGTGCAGCCCTCACATGGATGCTGCAAGGTTGGTTCCCGCCCCAATGGGCACTTCTGGGCGGAGCTCTCGCAATCTTGCGCCTCGATCTTTGCAGTTACTGGACGGACAGTTATTGGGGCGGAGCCGTCGCCACCATGGCTGCAGCCTTAGTCATGGGCGCGTTGCCCCGGATGCTGCATCATCGCCGAGCTCGTGATGCCGTTATCTTGGGAATCGGCGTCGCGGTCCTGGCGAACAGCCGGCAATTCGAGGGCACAGTGTTTTGCCTTCCGGTGGCTGCGGTGCTGATCGGCTGGCTCGTTTCTCAGCGCGGGCCCTCCTTGAAAATGGCACTCCGCGGCGTGGTGCTGCCGATCGGGTGTGTGCTGGGACTAACACTGCTCTTCATGGGATATTACAACTGGCGCATCACCGGCAGCGTTTCGACCTCACCCCACATGCTGGATTTCCGCTTGTACGAAGCGGTTCCTCCATTCATATGGCAAAAGGTGCTGGTCGGCCGCCATTACTCGAACCCCCAGTTCCAGAGCTTCTACGACATGGGAGTGCGAAACCACACTCCTCCGAACTGGAACCTTGCGCACAATATCTGGAACACTTGCAGCATGTGGTGGGCATTTTTCCTGGGATATGCACTCTCCGTGCCCTTCATGACGTTGCCTTGGTTATTGCGCGACCGGCGAATGCGGTTGCCGCTGGCACAGTTCGCCATCTGCGGAGCGGCTTTGATGATTGTGAACTGGTTCGAGCCTCACTATGCCGCCCCTATGGCCGCGGCACTCTTCCTGCTGTTGATTCAGGCAATGCGGCATCTGCGGCGTTGGCGCATCAGCGGGCGTCAAGTCGGAATTTTTCTGACTCGGATGGTGGTCCTGCTTGCCATTATTCGGCTTGCAACGGCTACTTTCGAACAGGCTAGAAATCCGGTGATGAAGTGGGGTACACAGCGGGCACGCATTGTTACGCAGTTAGCCGGGTTGCCGGGAGATCATCTGGTGATCGTGCGCTATGCGCCCGATCATATTCCCGGCCACGAGTGGGTGTATAACGTTGCCGACGTCGATCGCTCGAGAATTGTTTGGGCGCGTGAAATCCCAGGACAGGACCTGAGGCCACTGTTCGACTACTACCATAATCGAGATGTGTGGCTGGTGGACGCGGACGCTGCTCCAGAGGAAGCAAAACGTTTGACGCCACGACCCAACTGAGCGTAGAACGGCGTCGCAGGCAAGTTGAGGTATACTGGCGCGACTCATGACTGCTTTGGCCTCAAAGGCGGCTGGGGTACTGCATGAAAAGCTGGTTTTCAATCGCAGGGTTAAGGTCCTCGCACATTGGCTCGTGCAGTTGGTTCCCCCGGGGTCGAGCCTACTTGATGTTGGCTGCGGCGACGGTCTGGTTTCCGCCATCTTGCAGTCGAAGAGGCCCGACGTGAACGTTCGAGGGCTCGACGTGCTTCCTCGCTCCAAAACTCACATTCCGGTTCAGGTGTTCGATGGCGTTCGGATTCCATATGCAGACGGGGCCTTTGACGGGGTCCTGTTGTCCGATGTACTGCATCACACCAACGATCCAGCTGTACTCTTGCGCGAGGCCCGTCGAGTAGCAAGCCAGTTTGTGCTTATCAAGGACCATAACCGGGAAGGAATCGCGGCCGGAGTGCGCCTGCGATTCATGGACTGGGTGGGCAACAGCAGATTTGGGGTTTCTCTTCCCTATAATTATTGGACCGAGAGACAGTGGAGTGACGCCTGGCGCGAGATCGGGCTAATTTCCGCGGCCAAGGTTGACCGGCTCGGGCTCTATCCGATTCCGATAAATTGGTTTCTTGGGGCCAAGCTTCACTTTATCGCCCGGCTGGAGAAATGCGAGCACAGTCATTGAAAATTATCTTCATAGACTTCTACGGTTTAACTAGGAATCTGCCGGAGTAATCCAAAGACTGAAGAGAGGCATCGATTCCACGGTTAGCGAAGAATTGGTCGACCGCCTTCTTGGCTCCCTGCCAGTATCCGTAGTCGTCGAACTGAATAATGCCTCCAGGAGCGACTTTGTCGTAGAGATTTTCCAGACACACCTTGACACTCTCAAACCAATCACCATCGATGTGGAGCAGAGCGATCCACTCGATGTCAGTGGTTGGCAGGGTTTGCTGAAATAAGCCTTTCACAAAGTGAACGTCGTCTTTAATCAGAAGCGTTCGGAATAACCCCTCGACTTCCTCGATCGTTCCGACACAATCCCCGGTGAAGAGCTGTGCAATTTCGTAGTCCGGATCTTCTGAGGTCGGAGCCGGCAGCCCCTCAAAGGTGTCGAACAGCCATAGTTGTCGCGACACTCGAAGGCTTTTTAAGGTGAGCGCCATCAGCGCAGCGCTTCCGCCCTGTGCGCAGCCGCATTCAACGACCTCCCCGGCGACCTTCCGCTCCGTGATACTGCGAACGCCACGATAAAGCCCCTTCAACCTAGCACTACTGCACATAGTGTAGGGCCGGACGCGGCGATAGAGGACGGAAAACTCCCCAGGAGAAACCGCATGCCAGGCATCCATCGCAAATCGCAGAGCGGCCGACCCGACAAACCTCGCATCGGTGGCTCGGCGCAGCACCTCTCTGGGAGGATGGGTCACCGGCCTCCGTCGTGGGCGGACGAGCTCGGCGATCTTGTGTGATCGTGGGGCCATCGTCATCACTTCTTGAGCCGCAGTCCCAGCACACTGACAAAAAAGCTCGCGAAAATCGTCTGAGCCCCGAGAGTTAGACATAACGATGCCGGGATAACCAGGCGCATGGTATGAGCGTAGTCCAGTTGACCGAAGTGCCGAGACTGCCAAAAACCAACGGCAAAAATCGATACGGCAAGGCCCGCCATAATGAGCAACCCGCCGACTAACAGTCCAACCTCCAGAGTAATATATTGAAAAGCTCGGTCGAGCGCGGGATCTGGCGGGTGCAGGCCTTCGAGAACAGCAAACATTTTAGTGAAGACTGCAAATGCGATCGCCTGAAACCCCAACAATACGAAAACGGCGGAGTACAGAAGCGTGTGCACATCAAACGCTACGCCTGCGACGATTCGGGGCCCGGGCAGCAACCATGCTCCCAGGATCACGCCCAGCAGCATTAACGCCATACCAGGATATAGAAACAGCCAACGTGGACTGTACAGTAGAAAAAAACGCAAGGTCCGCCAGCCATCGCGCCAGGTGCGCAGGTGGGGTGGCCCGCTGCGTCCGTCAGGAGAAAGCGTCGTCGGTACTTCGGCAACGCGCATCTTCAACAAAGTGGCTTTGACCACCATTTCGGTGGCAAATTCCATGCCGGTTGTGCGCAATCCCATGCGCTCATAGGCCTCCTTGCGGAAACCTCGCAAGCCGCAGTAAAAATCTCCAACGCTACGATTCTGGAAAAACCAGCGACCAAGGCGGGTGAGAGCAGGATTGCCAAAGTATTGATGGAGCGGCGGCATCGCGCCCTTCCCAATGCCTCCGCGGAAGCGGTTGCCCATCACCAAGTCGGCCCCCTGGCGCAGTTGTTCGACGAAGCGCGGGGCATGACCGAAATCGTAGCTGTCATCGGCATCGCCCATGACAATGTATCTGCCGTATGCAGCGGCGATGCCTCCCATGAGCGCATTCCCGTAACCTTTGGCTTGGACGCGGACCACGCGAGCTCCGAGACGTTCAGCGATTTCGATGGAACCGTCGGTACTGCCGTTGTCGGCGATCACCACCTCGCCGACAATGTTTGCTTCTTCAATCGCACGCTGAGCCTTGCGAATGCACTTTCCGAGGGTTTCGGCTTCATTTAAGCAAGGCATGACCACGGAAAGCTCAATACTTTCAGGTTGTCTTACGAGGGCCAGATCCATGTCCGCTCCAGGGTCTTTCCTTCTTGACCGCCACGGTGGCCATCAGGAAAAGGGTTCGGAGGTTCAGGAACAAAGAGGGGTCAGTTCACCTGTCGAGACGGCATCACATTCGCGAATGCACTGCGGCAGCGCACAGATGCATGGATCGAGTGGGATCCGTGATCCCTCAAACGCAGCATTGGGCCCGTGCTTCTACTTCAAGAAAGGTCTTCTTCCGCTGTGGCTGCCTTGGCAGTATCGCGGCCGAGACATTGTAACCGATCTGTGTGAAAAGAGGGTCTCAGCCGTCCGCTGAGATCTTGCCGATGCGGCTGGCGAGAGCTGCGAAGGAAGTAGATCCCTCAAACTCCTCGAAATCGATCTCGATGCCGAACTCCTCACCAACCAACGTAAGAAGCGTCACCTGAGCTAAGGAATCCCATTCGCTTGTATTCTCTGCGCTGGCGGTGGCCCGGCGGCTGGGATCCATCTTCGGGAATACGAGCGAGAAGCAGTGATCCAGTTTGGCTTCGATTTCATTCATTTTTCGATGACCTGGTGAAACAATGGCGGGCACAATTCTTGAAACCGCGCGGCCGGGAGATTCAGTTCATCTTCGGCCGTGGATTTTGGCGGGAAAAAATAGCCGAAGAAGTTTTGTATGGGTCCGTTTCGCTCGGTTGGCCTGAAACGGAATTGCACAACCGAAACTGCGGACCTTTCAAACAGGCGCCGCAGTACCTGGAATTCAATATTCCGCGAAAAGGCGCGGCAGCTCATGACCCAGATATCGACCACACATTGATCACCGTCTATGCAACCACCCACAACAGCGATCCGCCCAAGTGGTCCAAACCGGTCTTCGTAAGCAACCGTGGTTAGAAAAGAGCCAGGCCTTCGTATCCGCGACTTCCATTCAGCTTCGGTGTAGCGCACGCCATTGAGATTGAATTGGTTGGTTTTATTCACCAGTTCAAAGGCGCGCGCGTCGTCCGCTCCTGAGATCTCAAAAGTTAACTTCGCCTGAATCCGGGCTAGAAAATCCTCCGAGGCTTGACCCTCGCTTTCCCTTTCGTGTTGCGCCGCCGCCCGCAAACTTTGCAGGCGTAAATGATCCTCCTCGCGAACTTCTTCCCTTCCGAAGCGATTCCTGAGCTGAAGCAACAAGCCAAAGATCCCTGCAGGGTCGTTGGTGGGAAAGTGAAGGCACTCGATTCCAGGATGCTTCTCAGAAACCTCGGCCAACTCCATACGACTGTCGTCGACGAAGACGACGCTGTCAGCACCCACATTCCAGGCTCTCAGAATATGTCCAACAGCATCCGACTTGGCGTTCCAGTCCGCCTCGACGGGGAAGATTTGCGACGGCTTCAACAATATGTCCGGACGTTGGAAAGCAGCATCGACCAATTTCAGATCGTTTTTAGAAGCGACGGCGACCATAACTCCGGACTCCGCGAGCGAAGCCAACACCTGCTGGTAAAGGCCGTGGGCCTGGGATTTCTCTTCGAGCGACCACGAAACACCTTCCACTCCGTCCTCGCCCAAAATGCCCTTCCAAAGCGTGTCATCCAGATCCGTAATCAGCCCTTTCTTCGATACTGGCGCAAACAGGCAGCTCACGCTCAACTGCGCCAGCGCATCCGCGTGAGCCAGCGTGTACGGAAAACCAAGTTGTAAATCCGCCTTGATGTCGTGGCGCGTGTGATGCGGTGAGCTCAGCGCCAGAAAAGAAGCGCTGAGCGGTTTCACTCCCTTCCGTGCGCACACCCGCCGCATGAAATCGAGAAGAATCGCATCGAGGTGAAGCTCAAGATCGCTGGTTTGAAGCGGGGGCAGATGAGTCAACGGTGGAAGAGAAAAAGTAGGGGCGATGACGGCAACCGGCATAACCTTCGCAAGAGCGTCCAGATGCTTTTCGATGCGCCAACATTTTTCCTCAATCTGGACCGGAATATCCTCGAGCGTTTGCGCTCCCCAGCCGGCCGAATTTCGTAATCCCAATCTTTGATCGAGATCTCCCCATTCGAATACAACAATGGCGCCTTCCGCGCTGAGTTCCGCTGCGCGCCGGACGTTCCCTTCCAAATCGCCATAGAGCCCGGTCTGGAGGCAGACGCGATCCTCAGGGAAGCGCAGTCTCATATGTGCTCTCACGAAAGTTGCGAGGTGAAGAGACGTGAAACCGCAAAGCAGATGCACCTGCCTTTGCCGCTCCCCCACAGTCTGCGCAACAATCTTTAATGCTTCCGCAAGACGCATCTGTCCTTTAGGTTCGAGTCAAAGGTAAGTTGCAGGAACGTGCGATTCAATTGAGCTGTGGGCTGCGAGCGCCCCGACGGACGATGCTATTATACGATGATAAAAGTGGAGCCCGAACGGGAGCAGGGAGTGCTGAAGTCCACATCCAAGCGGTGGTTGAAGAAAGCACTCGTCCGCAGCTCCATTCTCGGCCTCGCGGGCCAACTTGCCCGGCCTAGCGCTGCGATCCTGATGTATCACTCGGTGGTCGAAGACCCGCGGAGCACCGAGAACACGCTCGGCATTTCCCGTGATCGGGCCAGCTTTGAGGCCCACATGAAGATTATGGCCACGCAATTTAACCCAGTAACCATTGACGATGTGGCACGTTTTGCTAAATCCGGCCACGAACTTCCCCGGCAGGCTGTGGTTGTGACCTTTGATGATGGTTTCGCCGACAACTACGAAGTCGCACTACCGATTCTCAACCGCTACGGAATTCCGGCAACTTTTTACATCATGGTGGATGCCGTTGCCAACGGGGTTTTGCCATGGTATTGCCGGCTTCGTTTCGCGTTTAACACAACTAAGAATCGCGAGTGGCAGCATCTCAAAGGGGAACGAACCTACCCGTTAACGTCGCCGGAGGAGCGCCGGACGGCGCTGACGGCAGCCTGGGAAAGCGGCGCGCGTACAACCGGATCGGTTCAACAGGAATTTGTGAGCGGAGTGGAAGAGTCGCTGGATGTTGAACCGGCCAGCCTGGAACACGGACTGATGCTGGATTGGGATCAAGTTCGCTCCTTGAGAAAAGCCGGCCATACGGTCGGGGCGCATACCCTTTCCCATCCCAATGTTGCGCAAGTAAGCCAAAGTGAAGCCCGCTCCGAGATCCTGGGATCGAAGAAAAAACTTGAAGCGGAATTGGGAGAACCCATCGGGCATTTTTCCTATCCCCACCCCGCCCTGAATCCGCAATGGTCGGAGCAGACGCTGCAAATCACGCGGGAGGCAGGGTTCAACTCAGCGGTGCTAACCACTCGCGGGCCAGTGCGGGCAGGAGACGAATCGCTTGCTCTAAAAAGGATCAACACGCCGGCCGACCTTGAGCAGTTCGCCTTTAATCTGCAGTGTACTTTTCTGGGGAGATCGGTTTAGCCGTCGCCGGGTCGGTCGCAATCACCGTTTGGTCGATCTGCTCTCCTGACATTGGCCCCAGATACAATCTACCCAAGGTGGAGTTCTTGAACCAGAACTTGGCATCGAGATAGGAGCGGTAAAACATCTTCATTCTCCTCGCGGCAAGCGGACTCGCTTTGCTGGCGCTCCCGGCTAGAGGGTAACCCAAATTTTTTAAAGTTCCCCCCACCAGTTGCTCGAACATCCCCAGCTTCTCTGGACTCATCTTTTTACGCCATCGTCCGACTGGACTTGCCGAGTCACCTTTGAACGAAGTATTGGGATCGCGCACTGAACCAATTCCGACCTCCATAATGCGTTCATAATTCAAATCATGTTGTATAAACTCGCCGATCGTTGCTAATACCGCGCCAGGATCGGACTGCAAATCCTCGAAACGCACCTCCATGTAGTCCACTCCAAGGCTGCGGCCTTGCTTCCTGCCGCGCTGGACGATCCACTCCCAAAAAATGCCGGTTACCAAAAGACTGTTCTCCCGGTCCCAGGGAAAAGGTCTTACCCATTTGTGCGGACGAGCGTCGAGAGATAACGACACATCCCGCCCGTCGCGAATCATGTGAATAAACAGAGCATCCGGTATCTTTTTCTTGATTGCCAGCGCATGTAGCGATTCTTCGGGAGAATTGTCGGCCCAGCGCCGCGCTCCCTGTGACCTCGCAATCTCCTCCATCACCAACCGGAGAAAATCCCCGCTATTTCGGCACTCGGATAATATTCTGGCGCGAAGCGCTCCGGCATCCAGGAATGAGGCCCGAAATAGCTTGCTTTGCAGCCACGCATCCACCAATCTGTCCCGGTTTGCACGAACTCCCAAATTGCCAAATCGAGCTGCTAACAGATTAAAGACATTGGACTCCGCAAGGTACACCGCGAAATCTCCGGAGGAGAGCAGCATGTTGTAGAGCAGCGTAGTTCCGGAACGCGGACATCCAACTACAAAAACCGGTGCATTCTGCCTTGCCCCGAATGCGTCTCCTTTTTCAGTTACGGCCATACTGAGTCCCATAAGATTCGGAAGGCCTGCTCTACTGTTTCGCCGAGAATATTGTCTGAAATAATTCTTGATCGATTACAGTTTTCTGGTCGGAGGGGACGACATGCAGCCTCCCCCCAGACTAACCACTTCACAACGCAGAAAAGTCCTGGCGGAAGAGATGATTTTGCGGCCCCCAGCCTCAACATAGCTCGCATTACAGCATATGAAAGTACGCCGCAAGTTTTCCCGGCTGTGGCTCCAATAAAGGAATTCGGCATCGCTGCTCCAGGGAGACATTGTCCAGGATTTCCCCTGGCCAAAACACACGTAGTGTTCTTCTTCCGTCGTACTGAAACGATAACCAATCACAGATTCGCCCACGGATGGCACCCTTCTAAGTGCGACGCCGTTCGCTTTCACCCCTATAGGGTGCGGAATCAACAAAGTGACAAACTCCGCGGGCAACACTGCCATAGTCTTAAAATGCAATACACAGTGTGGCTCCTTCACACCGTATGCGGGTGAATACTCACCAGAAAGTATCTCCTGAGACCACCCCTGATTCTCGAGCCCGGAGATCGAAATGCCCGCTCCAGTTCCGCGAAAAGTAGCTTCAGTTTGTTCTTCCGGTAAGAGTTTCGGATCGATGTGCCAAAACAAATCGAGTTGGTGCTGCTCCCGACCGAGGACCTCGTCGCGCACCAGCCAGGGACCGGACTTTAATGAGAAGACGAAACGGCGATGGACAACCGGATCAGCTAGCCGCATGTAGCCGTCATGGCTGCCTGCGAAAAAATCGAACGTCTCGCCGTTAATCCACTGCTCCGCGCGTACGTTGGGCAGGCTTTTCCAACTAAACGGTCCTTTAGGCTCGGCTTGATCCTGCCCATCAACCAGCAGCGTATTGTGCGCCCTCGTCCCCCGAAAGTGATTACGCTCGGTTTCATCTTTTCCTACATATTCGAATGTGCCGGGATCGATCAGCAGAGCGTGTCCCGCGGCACTTGCGGTAATGCTGAGGGCATCCGCATGTCCATGACCGGCCGTATCCGCGCCCTGCGGTCCGGCATCAATCACCAGTTGATTTTCGGGATCGCAGCTCGTCATGACATACAGGCCTGCTTTTTCAAAAGCAGTTGAAACACACACCGGAGGAACGGGCCGCAGCCGGTCGAATTCCGCCAAGCCCGCCTCACCTAGGAGCCATAACATTTCTTCGTGCGGTCCCGATGCAGCGTTCTTAAAATCAGCCCGGCTAAACAAAACCGCGCCTGTGGCAAGAGGATCGAGAAGATGCTCCGCGCGGTTGCGCTGGGGATCGAACAGCCGGCCGCCATCATCATCGCCCAGCCGCGGTAGGGGTCCGAAGCGCGCCAGAACGCTCAGGGCTTCCAACATATGTTCAACGGTCCGCTCAAAATTGGCGGGGATGGTGATTTCGTTTCTTGAGGCCAGCACGCTGGAGTGAAGAAAACAATCCAGCGCGTAAACGTGATAGTAGATCGATTGCTCGAAATGAAGTCCGTCCTCTCGAACCTGACGCTCTGCAGCCTCCAGCAGAACCTTCCATCCCAGGCCTTGCCAGCGCTTGGCCCTCGGCAACTCCGGACACAGCGTGCCGATGAAGAATAATGCTGCACCCTCCCCCAAAAGGTGAGTGTTGGGAGAAAAATAGGTCGAGAGATAGGATGCGATATGGCGCCCGGAAACAGACAGGCTGCGCACTACCTCTCCATGAAACTCCGCCGGAGTCACTGCCGAACCTGACATTAAAAAGTAGACCCACAACCAGGAGATGCTGCGAAAGGCCACTTCCAGGCTGCTCGCCCAATTGATCCCGATGGGATATGGATTCTCGCGATGCCAGTGCTTCCACTGGCGAAACAGTTCGTTGGCGAACGACTCGTCGCCAGTTATGTGGAAGGCCTTGGCCAGCGTCACCAAATGCTGATGACGGTTGAGCTCCCAGGTAACCTTACTGTCCCCCACTTCCTCAAAATCCAAATAGCGAACTTGAAACCAAGGCTTTCGCGGAGCTCGTTTTGCATGAACCCGGTCGCAGTGCCAGTCAATTTCCATTCCGTAGTCCAAATCTCGATAGCCCAGCAGGTCGAATCGATGCTTACAGATTCGCTCCGCTTGCGCGATGATCCGCTCAGTTTGCTCGGGAAACAGCTCGCGCAATCTCGAGCACAATCGCGGAATATCGTCAGTCGAGAAAAAGAAATGCGGAGCAGGTCGAGCGGAAGTGCTCCCATCAAGCCTGGGTTCAAATTCTATTCCCACCTTATAGCGCAGAAAGTCCAGCCGGGCGGTCGCTTGCTGCCGCAAGCGGTTCGCGAGTTCTTTCGAACTCATGCCCATGGCGCGCCGGTAGCGGCTTTTCCATTCTTCCAATTCCATGCTCATTTCGTGCTAGGATTTTATATCGTTACTCCGTTGGGTGGGCGATGTTCGTCTCTGGCTCATCGTTAAGTTGTTCACATTTCCGAAACAAACTTGCTGCATCCTCAATGCGTGGCAGTGCCTACGCATCGATTAAGAAGGAAAACACTTGCAATGAGCCGGATTAGCATTTTTGGGTTGGGTTACGTGGGAACGGTCACAGCCGCGTGCTTTGCACATCAAGGCAATCACGTCACCGGCGTCGATCTGAGCCCGGGCAAAGTCGAGGCGATGGAAGCGGGCCGAAGTCCTATCGTTGAGCCGCAACTGAGCGACATGATCGCCGAGTCTCACCAGGCATGCCATTTACACGCCACCAGCGATTCGCCTGCGGCCGTAATGAACAGCGATATTTCATTTCTTTGTGTTGGCACTCCCAGCCTTCGGAACGGCAAGCTTGACTTGGGCCACATCGAGCCCGTTTGCCGTCAGATTGGCGAAACACTCAAGAAGAAAGCCTCCTTCCATCTCGTCGTGTTACGCAGCACGGTGCTCCCCGGCACAGCTGAATCAATTGTTGTTCCCACACTGGAAAGCGCCAGTGGAAAGCGCATGGGCAAGGAATTCGGCGTCTGTGTGAATCCTGAGTTCATGCGCGAGGGCACAGCCATCGCCGACTTTCTGGAGCCTTCGATGACTGTGATCGGCGCGAGCAACGCAGAGCATAGTCGGATGCTGCGAGAACTTTACTCCTGGGCGCCGGGCCAGACTTTTGAAACGTCTTTTCGTTCGGCGGAAATGGTGAAGTACGTTTGCAACGCCTGGCACGCCACGAAAGTATCCTTCGCCAACGAGGTGGGAACTTTGGCTAAGGAACTCGGAGTGGATGCGGAATCGGTATTAGAGATTTTTCTGGCTGACACCAAACTCAACATTTCACCGAGCTACCTTAAACCGGGGTTTGCGTTTGGCGGCTCATGTTTGCCCAAGGACGTGCGTGCCTTAAACTATCGCGCAAAAGAAGTTGACCTCGATCTTCCTCTCTTCGAATCGCTTCTGCCTAGCAACGAGGCCCATCTCGATCGCGCCATTAGAATGATACTTGCAACCGGAAAGAAACAGATTGCGGTCCTCGGCCTGAGTTTTAAGGCCGCCACGGATGATTTGCGCGAGAGTCCTCAGGTACAACTCGTCAAGCGTTTGATTGGCGAAGGCTGCGAGGTACAGATCTGGGATGACAACGTTTCCCTCGGGCGTCTCATCGGTTCCAACCGACAGTACATCGAAGAGGTGATTCCACATATCGGCTCATTGTTGAACCCCAGTCTGGACGAGGTTCTTAGCTTGGCGCAAGTTGTCGTTATCGGCACGCGCGGAATCGATAAAAAGATTTTAGACTCACATCTCCACCCCGGCCATTTTGTCGTCGACCTGGTAAACCTGGAAAGATCGCGACGTCCAACCATTAGCGGATCTTACGAAGGCATATGCTGGTAGTCGGCTTGGGAGTATGAAGATCCTTTGGGTAAAGGCAGGAAAATTATTGCCGGTCGATACCGGCGGCAAGATCCGGTCGTTCAATATTCTGCGTCATTTAGCAAAGAGCCACGAAGTCACCCTCCTTTCCTACTATGGCGGCATCCGTGATCCCGATTACGAAAAGGCGATCACAAAAGTACTGCCCAACGCTGAATCGATTCATACCGCTGCTCCGGAGGCTCCCCTGGCCCAGTCGCTGGATTATGTGCTGCGGCTCGCGCACCGCGCTCCGTATGCGGTAATAAAGTTTACTCATGCAAAGGTGCGGCGGAGAGTGGCCGAGTGGTTGCGGAAGGGCGAGTTGGATGTAGCTGTTTGTGATTTTCTATCCGCGTCTTTGAATTTTCCCGATCCCTTACCTGCACCGGTCGCGCTTTTCCAACACAACGTTGAGAGCATTCTTTGGCAACGCATGGCGCAAACCGAGAAAACTCCGTGGAGAAAGATCTCCTATTCCATCGAAGCGCGCAAGATGGCAGCTTACGAAACTCGGACCCTGCGACGATTTCAGCAGGTCATTGCCGTATCTGAGAATGACCGCGAAGCAATGTCGAAGTTATCTCCCCACTGCTCGATTACTGTCGTTCCAACCGGTGTGGATACTGAGGAGTACCAAGCTTCGCCTTCAGTTGCGGGGAATCCTCCAGTAGTTTTATTCACCGGTTCCATGGACTGGGAACCCAATATCGATGCCATGGAATACTTCTGCAAAGAAATCTGGCCGACAATCCTTGCTGCTTTCCCGGATGCGCGTTTTCAGATCGTCGGGCGGAATCCTCACGCTCGCGTGCGATGCCTCGCGTCTCCATCCGTTGAGGTGACCGGAACCGTCGCGTCCATCGCGGATTACCTGCGCTCCGCTACTGTTGTCGTTGTCTCCCTTCGCATCGGAGGCGGAACGCGTCTCAAGATTTTCGAAGCCATGGCGATGGCCAAAGCGTTGGTTTCTACTTCCATTGGCGCAGAAGGATTGGATGTGAAAGACGGGCGCGACCTAATT
Source organism: uncultured Acidobacteriaceae bacterium (assembly GCA_963833875.1). GTDB lineage: Bacteria > Acidobacteriota > Terriglobia > Terriglobales > Acidobacteriaceae > Sulfotelmatobacter. Next base: position 1,102,435 of record CAWHZM010000004.1, on the reverse strand, counting down.
CTCGCCGACGACGCGCGATCGTTCGCTGCCGCAGTGATTCGACTTTTGCGAGACTTGGAACTACGGAAAAGTTTTGAGCAGGCAGCATCGGCTTTGGCCGAACGCTATGATTGGTCGCGAATTGCCCAGCGTTTCGCCGAAGTATTACGCGAGACAGCAGCCACGTTTCAAGCTGGGCAACGGCGAAAGAATGTAGCCGTAGCCAGGTGACAAAATTCGCTGTCAAACTTCCTCAAAGCCAAGACAGATCGCGATCCACGAGCAGTCCCAGCGGCGTCTTCGCCTTGAGATACAACTTTGTGTCGAAATAGATTCGGTAGGTTGCGGCCATGATGCCAAGCTCCGGCCGATGGAGCGCGTCACGATTGGCGGTTGCAAGTTCATATCCGTTTTCTTCGAGGGTGCGTCCAACCAGTCCCTCAAACATCGTCAGTTCCTCGTCCGAATAGCCAGAACGCCAACGTCCCACCGGATTAAAGCTTCCGTCTGGTGCTGACCCGAACGAAGTGTTGGGAGCGCTTACCGAACCAATTCCGACTTGCCGAATCAGATCGTAATTCAACTCCTGTCCAATGAATTCTCCCAATCGGGCCAGCGTCTCCTGCGGCTCGCGGATGAGATCCTCGAAATGAACTTCGATGTAATCGCCGGCGAAGCTGCGTCCATCGTGCCGCCCTTTATTCACCATCCACTTCCAATAGAGGCCTGCCGCCATCTTCGATGGTTTCCGATCCCAGGGTAGGCGTTTTACGTAACCCTGCTTGTCGGTGGAAAGCGCCACGTCCCTCCCATCGCGAATGAGATGGATAATGAGCGCATCGGGAATCGTCTCTTTGATCCGATTGAGATACAGCAAGTGTTCCGGCGTGGTATCGGCCCAGCGTTGCACACCTTGCCGAGCGGCGATCTCGGACATGACGATGCGCAGGAAATCACCTCCGTTCCTGCACTCGCTCATGATTTTTTCGTCGATGGATCCCTTTTCAAGGCCGGAACGCGTGTAGAGGCGGCTCTGATACCATGCCTGCAACAGCCGCCGCTTGTTGCGCGCGATAGAGAGATCTCCGAACGCCGGCTCCAGCAAATTGATCGCGTTGGACTCTACCCGGTATACCGCGAAGTTTCCTGCTGAAAGCAGCATGTGATACAGCAGCGTGGTTCCCGAGCGCACGCATCCGAGAACGAATACCGGCGCCTGGCTGCGCGAATTCGCTGGAATGGATTGGTTCCACATGGGATTCGTGGGTGAGTTTACGGCCGGCATTTTCTATCCGTTTTCGAATTTTTCTGCTTCGGCTGTCAGTTGGCGGAAGCTTCCGGAACCGCCAAAACTACTCCTGTTTCGCGCGAAATAGAACTGATCTCACTGGCAAAGACATCCGGCGCTCTCCGCGCCCTCGGCCAATTGGATCGAGCTTCCATAAAGTTCCGGTGCCAGAGCTCTAGCACTAACATCCGCCACAGCATCCCTGATCGATTGCGCCGTCCGCGAACATGTTCGTCGATAAGCGAGCGGACAGCCGCGGGTTTGAGGTAGCCCCGCTGGAGCGTCCTTGGCTCCAACAGCACACCCCAGAATTGCGCTTTCGACTTGTCGCGCATCCAGTCGACGAGCGGTAATTGGAAGCCCTGCTTTTTCCGATGCAAGAGCTCGGCTGGAATGTTCAATCGCTCCGCCAGCTTTTTTAGAATATATTTGCGGACTCCCGACCGGAACTTCCATTGCACCGGTAGAGATGTTACGAATTCGACAAATTCGTGATCGAGCATGGGAACCCGAACTTCCAAAGAGGTCGCCATGCTCATGCGATCCACCTTGGTGAGAATATCGGCCGTCAAATAAGTCTTAGTGTCCAGGTACAACAACCGGCTAAGCTGATCCTGAGCGGGTGCGCCATCATAAATTTGCTGCCACTCCGTCAGAGGATCTGGAAGACGCTGCGCACTTTTCAGAAAATCCCTCGTAAACAGATGCCGTTCGCGATGCAAAGCGGGAAGAAACGAAATCGCATCCAGATAGCGGTCGCGCTCGTTCAGCGAGGCGTTCCACGCCAGATTTTTGCCATACATTCCCGCCGGGAGTAAGCCGTGAATTCGATCGCGATAGACGGGCCCCACATAGCGATGGAAGGGATCGAATTTACGCCGTTCCATCGCGACCAGGTAACGGTCGTAACCGGCGAACAACTCATCTCCACCATCCCCCGAAAGCGCAACCGTTACCTCTCGTCGCGCCATGCGGCACACATAGTAAGTGGGGAGCATGGAGGAATCGCCGAATGGTTCTTCCATCATTCCTGAGAGGTATTCCAGCGTCTCTTCGATATCCGGATCGAGCACGAGCTCGTGATGCTCCGTACCAAATCGCTCAGCGACCTTGCGAGCGTATTGCGATTCATTGAACTGTTCCGCGCGAAAACCGATGGAGAATGTCTTCACCGGCTTGGAACTCACCCGCGCCATGAGCGCCACTATGATGGAGGAATCGACCCCTCCGCTGAGCAAAGCTCCCAAGGGCACATCGCTGATCAGCCGGATTCGAACGGCCTCTTCTAGTCGCCGCTCCATTTCGGCCAGGCATTCTTCTTCGCCCGTGTCCCCATGCGATCCGTATTCAGGCACGTCCCAATACTGATGGATCTTTACCTGTCCGTCGCGGTATTCCATCAAGTGGCCGGGCGGTAGCTTTCGAATGCGGAGGAACGCGGTACGCGGATCAGGAATGTAGCTGAAATAAAGGTACTGAAGGATTGCTTCCGGATCCACCTCTGCCAACTCCGGATGCACGGCGAGAATCGCCTTGATCTCCGATCCGAAGAGAAGACGCCCCTCGTGCAGCGCATAGTGCAGCGGCTTCTTGCCCAGCCTGTCGCGCGCCAGCAACAAAGAATTTTGCCGCAGGTCATACAGGGCAATTGCGAACATGCCCCTCAATCGCTTGACGCAATCCGCTCCCATCTCCTCGTAGAGATGGACAATTACCTCAGTATCGCTATGAGTGTAAAACTGGTGGCCCCGGCTTTCGAGCTCGCGGCGTAATTCCAGAAAGTTATAAATCTCTCCGTTGAACACCACCCAAACGCTGTTGTCTTCGTTGTGGATGGGTTGTTTCCCGCTGGCAAGGTCAATAATGCTAAGCCGCCGCATGCCAAGCCCCACAGGGCCTTGCGTATAAATGCCTTCGTCATCGGGCCCCCTGTGGACAATCGTCTGACACATCCGATGCACGTCTTCGGCATCGATGTCCTCGCCTTGCCTGCCGACGACTCCCGCTATCCCACACACTGGCTTACTTCCTTCTCGTTCCCGGATTTAGACAGCTCACGAACAAGGGGCCTGCGGCCCTGCACCGCGATGGGTTGCTCGATAACTCGTAGATCCTCGAGCCCGCAGCTCTCGAACCAGCGGAAAACCTCTTCATAAGTATGCTTCGACTGATACCAGGGCGAATACCAATCAAATGTGTCGAGGATGCGCCAGGTGCGATTGCGGTGAAACGCCATGGGTACTAAATACGCCAACGCACCGCTTGCCGGTCGGCCCACCAGTGGAATTCGCCTGAGCACTTGATGGACTCCGTACAGCGGAACCACCCCATAACATAGCGCATGAAGCACGCGGGGGGGCATGCGCCGGGTCGCCTTCCGGTAAATATCACTCATGCGATACCAAGCGTTGTAGCGGCTGTAAAGCCAGATGGCAATCCGCCCACCCGGCTTCAACAATCCCGGCAACATTTTGAAGGCGCGTTCACAATCCGGCGTGTGGTGCAGCACTCCAATGCTGTAAATCAAATCGAAACTCTCCGCCACAAAAGGCAGATTGAAGACGTCAGCTTGAAAAATCGTTGCCTCACGATCCGCAAGATTCTGCGCGGCAACCTCCGCGGCCAGGCTCAGATCAATTCCCACCACGCGCGCTCCCCAGCGGGTGGCCACCTCTGCGAAGCGTCCCATGCCACATCCCACATCGAGCACCAGCTTGCCGGCAAGGTCTTCAGGACGAAAACCGGTTCTGAGCCGAAAATCTCGCTCCGAGATTTTGCTTTCATCGCTATCCAATTGCGTGCGGGCATGCACTTGCCATTGGAAACCAAAACTGCCGGCATACTGTTGCTGATCGACGAACCGAACAAGGCCGTTCACCCGCGGATATTCTCTGCCACATTTCGCGCAGGTTAAAGCTCCTTCCCGTTCTTCGAGGTGGCTTTGACACGAAAGACAGCGGAGCACCGACAAGACCTCGTCAGCGACTTCGGAGTGCTTGTGGTTTGAGGATGCCGTCATAAGTTGCCTTGCTGAGAATCTTTCGCTTGTTGCCCTGTTTCTTTCCCGGATCGTCTTCCGGAAACGGCTGCTGGCCCGTGATCCGCACCATGGCGCAGGTATAGCCGATTACGAAATATGGATATAGATTGTACTCAGTCGAGGCGAACATCGAACCAACCATATAGCCCACGAGCCCTGCCCACAGTGCCTGCGTAAAAAGCGTAAATTCCGGATCATCCTGATATTGCTTTGATTTTCGCAGCAGGGAGATGTTTTTGAATGCCGCCCCCATGGCCATAAGAAACAATACCAGCGCCGGTATGCCTGATTCCGCAGCCAGTTCCGTATAGGCATTGTGCGCCACGTGCCAGCCTTCATCTACCAGGATGAAGCAACCGGGGCCTACTCCGAACACCGGATGAGTCAATGCCACCATAACGCTCTTCTTCAACAGATCCTTGCGCGCTTCGAGCGACCCTTTATCTCCCGAACCTTCCACGTTGCCCATAAAAATACTTTCCACGCGGGCACGATATCGCGCGCTGGATACTGCTATGCCGAAGCCCACAACCAAGGCCACAATGGTGACCACAACCACATGACGCCGTTTTCCTTTGATCCCGTATTCCCAAACACAAATCGCGATGATGATGATGAGCGCCAGCAATCCGCTTCTGGAAGCGGTCAACACCACGCCAATCGCCATGAATGCCAGAGCCAGAATCCACACCACCTTCCTGAAGCCGCGGGCATGCAACATGAAGGCCAGAGCCAAAGGAAAGCTGATTGCGATATTGATGGCCAGGTCATTAGGGTTCGATAGAATGCTCTCTTGAATGCCTGAGAGCCGACCGTCCTGGCCGTAGTTGCGCAGGATAATGGAAAAGAAAGTTACCAGCGCGACCGCGCTGGCCTGGATCCACAGGAGCTTCCGCAACTCCCGCAGATTAACCACCACCATGCTGATCAGCATGGCCACCACCACGCCCTTTGCGAACTTGTCGAAAACGGTTTTAAAGGATCCTCCCGGCCACATGGACACGGGAATGCAGATCGTCATTTGAAGCAGTAGCAGCCACAGGATTTTGACCGCCCGCGGCACTTTGACCTTCGCCCCGCTCATCATTCCCGCAAGCAGCGCTAAGAATGCAAGCCCCCCGGAAATTCTCGCCATCGGAATGTACGCCAGGACTCGAATCAGATCCTCGGGCCGGTAGTAGTAAAGACCAAAAAATATGACAAGCGCACCAAAGATCAGCGGACGACGCTCCAGAGACACCCCGGGCGCAGGCCCCCCTGCCTCCCCAGGGAGGCGCCCCTTGCCGCTGTTCCATCTGTTCTGCAACGTTATAAATTCCTTCTCGAGAAATCCTTTATACCCGCATTAAATTAATGCTGAGCGGTATCGAACTGCTTCATTGGGACGACAATGTCGTGAGGCAAAGTCAGCATCCGCACCCGCAGAAACTGATCTGTAGGCGGGCTCCACTGTTTATTTTCGTACAGCACCAAGCTTTCGCCCTTCCAGCTCGCCTCGTTGCTGGATATCGGAAATCGCCCTAGTAATTGGAATTGATCGGTCTGCAACTGCTCCCGCAGGATTCGCTGCGAATTGAAGCGTATGGCAAGGCTCTGTGAAACAACCACAAAGCGAACCCCATCCCGGCGGAAGGCGTCGCTCAAATCCTCGCGGCTGTGCAGTAGCTCTTCGCTGCGATCTCCGGGCCGAATATCGTCGGCATGCAGCAATTTGCGCAGAATCAGGAAATGCCGCCCCGGATCGAGAGCCCGCATGAAAAATACAAAGTTGCCGGGCACCGGCCCGTCGAAAAGAATGATCCCCGCATGATACTGATTCACCAGCCGTGCCGCGACATCCTTGTAGCCTGAAATATACGGCCTCTGCTGGCTCCAGGCTGGGATTGCCAACACCACAACTAATATCGCGGCCATGACCCGCATCGTCACCCGGAGCCGGGGAGCGTGAAAAAATCTGGTTAACAGACCTGCGGCAAAGTACACAATGGGTGGAAACCAATAAATAGCGAAACGCGCCTCCGACTGCCCAAACCAGGTGAAAGTCAGGTAACCGGCAAGAATCCAGCAAACCATGATCGAAGTCTGCACACTCTTGTCCCACCGCCATGCCAAGAGCAACCCCAATACGGCCAGCGCGAACAAAAGCGGCGAAAAAGAACTGGGTAAAGTGTGCGCATAAAAACTAACGCGCTCCCACCCGGTCATGCGGTGAGAACCCAAGTCGGCCGCTACTGCCTTTCCTTGCATGACGAACATCAGAATCAGAAATGGCCCGGCAAGTAAGGCCACCATTCCGGCGACCGCAAGCACATCCTTGGAGAATAGCCGTTTCCATTTTCGTGTCGTTAGAACCGTCAACGCACAAAAAACCAGCAAATATACGCTGGTTTGTTTGCAGAGCAGCGCCGCGGAAAGCCATGCTCCAAACCAATAAAGCGAGCTTCTGCGGTCTTGCTTCAGAAACCTGATCCAGTGTCGAATCGCGCCCACGCAGAGTGCCAGAGATGGTATTTCCAGCATGACCGTCTTTTCAAACAGAAGAACCATAGGAAGGAGTCCCAGAATCGCAGTGCTAATGCACGCCGTGTAGGAATCCTGCAGTTCCTCGACTAACAAAAACCATTGGTAGAGCAGCACGACACTGAAAAAAATGATCGTCGCCCTCGCCGCCACCACGGAGGGACCGATTAAAAGAAAGCTGAGTCCCTCAAATAAGTAAAACAACGGCGGCCAGTGGAGTATTGCGACAGCGGGATATTGCGCATAGTAGGCATAGGCGTACTGCATCGGATGTCTCAGTGGCAAATCGCGCAGCACGTCGGCCACAAAGAGACCGGTGACCGCATGCTGCGCTTCATCAATGTAGTAATCAAATTCGCCTATTCGGATGTCGCGGGAGGCCACGATGCACACTAATAAAATGGCCGCCACTAGCATCGCCAACCGGCGAAGTGCGACGTAGCGGGCCGGGGGTCGCGACCCCGGAAGAGCGATGGGATCCTCCTCGTTTACGTCACAGCTGGTCTTCAGCGCGTCCAAGCCACTCGCCTCCCGGCAATAAAGTTGGCCAGCGCCACTAATGCCGCCCCATTTAGCAACACAAAAGTGCCAGCCGCATCGGCAATCCGCGATAGCATTCCAGCCTTCAACATGCGGCATAAGGCCAAAACACTCAGCGCATAGAACGCGATTTGCAGAATCAGTACGCTGCGATAGAACGGTCCGCGCAAAACCAGCGAGCTCAAAAGAAGTACCGCCAGAGCACATGGGACTAACAGCCGCAACAACTTGTGGCTTACAAATTCGAACCTTATCGGATTCTGGCTGGTCAATAACCACGGCGCCAACTGCACCAATTGAAAGTTACCGCTGAGGGTGCGCACCTTGCGGGAGAATTCCCTCTCGGTTCCCAGGTTTGGCGCGTCCCAGGCGCGGGCCCGCGCATCGAAAACCGTGCGTTTGCCTTGTCGCACCACCTCCATCGGCAAATACACATCGTCCAAGATCGTCTCCGCCGGAACCGTGGCCAGCAACTCGCGCCGAACGGCATAAAGAGCACCGGTTGCTCCGACCACAGAACCTGAGGCCGCTTCCAGTTCTCGAACCAGTTTTTCGATCCGCCAATACAGGCTCACGCCCTGGCTGCTCTCGCCTTTCGCCGGATCGCCGAGCATCAATTCACCGCTCACACATCCCACCTCAGGATCGGCGAAGTTCGAAGCCAGCAGGCGCACCGCACCAGGCTCGATTCTTTGACGGACATCGGTGAATGCAACGATCTCGCCGGTCGCGAACTTTATGGCGTCATTCAGGCCGGACGCTTTGCCTTGCGCGGTCCGGTTCAAGACCGCCTGGAGACGCGCTTCGTGCCGACGGAGAATCTCTTCCGTTTCATCCGTGGAGCCGTCGGAAACTACAACGATCTGGGGTGCGGGATAATCGAGAGAGAACAGATTCTGCAGCTTTGCTTCCAGGCTTTCTGCCTCGTTGCGCACCACCATTACGATCGATACGGGAGGCGTGAACTCGCCCCGCATAACCGGGCGTGAGCGCCATGCCAGCCGCAGCCAAAGCCATCCCGCATACCCCGCGTACGTATAGGCGATGAAAAAAGCCGCGCCCCAGAAGATCCACTTCATTGCGCTCCCCGTCCCAAGGCCACAATTTTGATGGTTTGAAACATGATGAGCAAATCCAGCCCGACGGACGCGTTCTTTATGTAGAACAAATCGTATTGCAGCTTTTCCCGGGCGTCTTCCAGCGTGTTTCCATACTTGTACTGCACCTGGGCCCAGCCGGTTATCCCGGGACGAACCATGTGGCGGACGCCGTAGTAGGGAATCTCCCGGCTCAGCCACTCCACGAACTCCGGCCGCTCAGGGCGTGGCCCTACGAAATGCATGTCACCTTTCAGAACGCACCAAAGCTGTGGAATCTCGTCCAGTCGCGAGGAGCGCAGAAATCTGCCGACTTTGGTAATCCGCGGATCATTGTCCGTCGCCCAGGTCGCGCCGGTGTCCGCTTCCGCATCCTGTCGCATGGTGCGGAACTTGTAACAATAGAAAACCTTCCCTCCCCGTCCCACACGTTGTTGCTTGTAAAGCTCTGGGCCAGGCGAACTCAATTTGACGGCAAGAAAAATAAAAGGAAGCAGTGGCAGGGAAAATACAAGGGCAACCAGGGCAAGGGAGAAGTTCAGCACTCTCCGCACAAAGCGAAAAAATAAGCTGAAGCGAAATCCTTCAGCGAAAATCAACCAGCTTGGATAAAGCTGTTCCACCTCGATCCTGCCTGAGATTTTCTCCAGCCAGGAGGTTGCCTCCTCGACTCGGACGCCTCCTAAACGCAGATCCAGCAACTCTTCTACCGGCAACGTCCCGCGGCGATCGGGCATGGCCACAATCACGCGATGGACTCCATGCCCCCGCGCCGTCTCCAGAAGATCCGAGGCCACGGACTCCCGGGTTATTCCGTCGCCCTGGATGTTGCCCGTCCATCCGACGACCTCAATGCCCAACGTAGCCCGCTGCCGCAAACCATTCACCAGCCGCTCGGCGCGTTCTCCCGTTCCCAGCACATAAACCCGCTCGCGCAAGAATGGCTGCTTCACCATCCAGCTGTAAGCACCGCGCCAGCAGAACAATGTGAAGGTGAGAATGATCAGCCCGGACAAAGCCGCGCCATTTCCGGGCATAAACGCCGGAAATAAGAAGCCCACCGCGGATAGGGCGAAGGCGACGCACCCCATTACCAGTAGAATTCGCGCGCCCTGCTCCCAATTTCTCTCCAGATTCGCGGAATCGTAGAGATCTAACCAGTGGGAAAGCACAAGGACGAGCAGGGTTACGAATAAGATCTTGAGATATCCACCCTCGACGTTGAGCAGCAGCCAACTATCCTGACTGCGCAACATCGTACCCAGCACGAAAGAAATCCAAACGATCAAGGCCTCGCCTGCCAGCAAGACTAGCGTGCGTAGCGGGTAATAGACTTTGAACAGCCGGATCACGGGTTTCCTGTTTCCCTAAGACTTGGACTCGGTCGCACTGCTTTGATTTTCGTCGTAGTAGTAGCGGGTATAAGGCAATGCTTCTGCGTTCGTCCCATTCAGCACCACCCCCACCAGCACCTCGTCAGGAAATTCTTGCCGCGCTCGGCGCGCCATATCGACCGGAGTGGAGTTGGAACGCACCACCATGAGCACTCCATCGCAGGCCTTGGCCAGAACACTCGAATCGGAAACCGGTACCGCAGGCGGCGAATCCACGATGATCCAGTCGAACAGAGGCTCGATCCGCTGCAACAAAAGCTTCAGCCGCCCACTGCCCACCAGTTCGGCGGGATTGGAAAGTTCATGGCCGCTGGGAATGAAAAATAAATTTTCCATCGGGCCGCGCTGCATAATGGAGAACTCATCGGTCCCACCCAGCAAATAGTCTGCGAGCCCAGGCGTCGAGGTTGTGCCCAGCATCATGTGCAGCCGGGGACTGCGCAAGTCAGCATCGATCAGCAATACCCGGCGGCCATGCTGCCGTGCCAAAACCTGTGCCAGGTTCGCCGCGGTGAACGATTTCCCTTCTTTGGGCAATGCACTGGTAACCAGGATTTTCTTCAACACCATCTTGTCGCGAAGGCCATAAAGGCGCGAACGCAGCGTGCGGAATTCTTCGGTTCCCCTTACGCCATCCTCGCCGTTGAAGAAGAGCATCGTTTTTTCGTCCGGCGCCCAAATCTGCTGGACGCAGCGGGCGGTCAGGGCTTCTTGGCTAAACGGGCTGGAAAATGATGGCATGGCCGCCGTCAACGGAACTCCTCCGTTCGATGGATGCCCAAAAGAACTATCGGGCACCTCTTCTCCCATCGGCGCGAGAGGCGAGGGCGCCACCGCCGCGGGCTGATATTCAGGTTGGGGCGGACCTCCCTGAGACGCCGCCCGCTCCTGCTCCGCCTTCTTTAAGGCTTCGTGAATCCTGCTCATGACTTCCTTTCGTTGGGGAGGTTTTTGTCTTCTTCTCGCAGCTGATTCGCGAGACTGGCGAGCGAACGGAGTGTTTCCACCAAATCCAGCTTTTCGTGGCCCGGCGGAGGCGGCGGAGCCGCGATCGCTCCAGCGATCGTGTCGTCTCCCAGATCGAAATCGCGCGCCACCGTTTCGACTACCCTCGGTGCGATCCGTTTCTGCTGGTCCACAAACGCGCTTACCAGACAATGTTCGCACAACAAATTGATGACTCGGGGAATGCCATTGGCATAGCGGTGGATCTCCACCACCGCTTCCGGGTCGAAGATTTGCTGCCCATTCGCCCCCGCAATCCGCAATCGCTGTTCGATGTATGCCTTCGTTTCCTCCAGCGAGAGAGAGTGAGTCTTGGCCCGCAGAGTCAGCCTCTGGCGCAACTGGCGCAGCTGGGGTTGTTTCAACTTTTGCTCCAACTCAGGCTGGCCTACCAGCACGATCTGGAGCAACTTCTCGGTGAAGGTCTCCAAATTGGTAAGCATTCGAATTTCTTCCAGAACTTCATCGCTAAGATTTTGCGCCTCATCAACGATGAGCACGGCGGTTTCACCGGCGCGATAGCGGTCGAGGAGCCAGTTGTAAAGCCGCAACAGGAGTTGGCTCTTGGATTTGGAATCACAAGGTATGCCAAAGTCCGCCATCATGTAGTCGAGGAATTGCGTCGTATTCAAGCGGGAGTTGAAGACGAAGGCGGTGGCCACTTGTTGCAGGCGCAGCCACTCCAGGAGCTTGTTGATGAGCGTCGTTTTTCCCGTACCGACTTCGCCGGTCAGGAGCACAAAACCCTTCCGAGTCTGGATGCCATAAGTAAGGCACGCCAATGCTTCTTCGGTATGCCGCGTCAGAAAGAGGTAACGCGGGTCCGGATTGACATTGAACGGGTTGGCGCGTAATCCGTAAAATTCCTTGTACATAGCTTTCAGCCGCGGCCCGATGAGCCTCTACACTCGGGCGTTCTCTTGGCGCTCCGTTCGCTTGTTGCGCTTCCAGAAATGTCCGTTGCCGTTGCCATCCGATGCAGTCTCGGCAACCCAGGGCATGGCCACCAGCATGGGCAGTTCCAGCGCGGCTTCCGCGTCGGCTTGATTACGAATCGATTTATCAAGCAACTCCATCCCCACCCCCAAACTGGCCCCCAGGGCAAGGCCGGCCGCCAGTCCCCCACCCGCGAAGAACAAACGGTTGGGAAAACTCGGCGCATCGGGCACGCTGGCAGGGTTCAACAACCGCATCTGCTCGCCCTCCTGCTGCTGTTCCATGTTGAGTGCCATATCCGATTTGCTCTTATCAGCCAGCAGGTCCTGATACACCTTCTGCGTGTTGTCATAATCGCGGGCCAACTGTTTGTATTGTTCTTCGATTGCCGGACTTAAGGCCACGCGGCTTTGGTAAACAGAAATCTGCTCCTCAAGTTTCTTCTGGTCGCGCGTGGACTGCGTAATCAGATCCTCGTACTGATGGACCTGCAGGCGCAGTTGGCGTATCTCCGGCGGCTCCGATCCCGCGCTTTTGTCGGGCGTAGTAGGGCTGGATGCGTCATTGGTGGCGTGGTTGATCTCATCCAATCTTTTCTTAACCTGCGCGATATCGGCTTGCGTCTTGATGACATCGGGATGATCGGCGGTATAGCGCGCTTGCAGATCAATCAGCTGAGTCTGCAACTGCGCGAGTTGCTGCTGCAAGGTTTGGGGATTATTGGACGATTGCGCGGCCTTCCAAGCCGCAACCTGCTGCGCCAGCAGGGATTCCGTATAGGTTTTGTCCTGTTGCGCCCGGCTGAGAGTTTGCGTGTTTGCGTCCAGTTGCGAGTTCAGCCCCATCAGGATTTTGAGATTATTGTCCTCGTCTCCGGGAAGCTGTCCCATATATTGCTTCTTGAAGGCGGCGAGTTTGCTGTCCAGATCGTCCAGATTGTGCTTTGTATCCTCAACTTGCTTGCCTAAGAAATTCGTCGTGCCCTGGGCCACGTCTTCGCGGGCCTTGAGGTTCGCTCCCAGCATTAAAGACGTGAGTTCATTGCAAACCTGCTGCGCTTCGTGAGCATTGGAAGCCGTGTACTTGATGTAAAACCCAGGGACGGCGCTGGGCTGGGGACCGGACTTTTTCTTCACGGCACCAATCTCCGACAGGTCGGTCTCGACCGGTTCGACGGTCATGTTCGTGCGGATCATCTCGATTACGTCATCCACGTTCTGCCCTGGCTTCACCAATCCCGCGCGCTCGATCATCGGTTGCAACTGGGTCTGGCTGAGCACTTGTTGCTGCAAGGTGGCAATTCGCTCGGTCAAATCCTCGGTGACCACGGGCTGAACAATTCCCTCCGGCACCTTCTGGCCTTCCACCAGCACCAGCGACTGCGAGGTATATTTAGCCGAGAACAGATAGGACACGGCGAATCCGGCGAGCGGGGCCAGCAGCGCTGGAACCAGAATTACTTTCATCCGGCGGCGTAGCATCGCCAGATAATCGTCCATGGTCAGTTCACGGTTTTCCATTTCCATACCCATTCCGCCGCCGTTTTAGGGCAGGCTTAAATCAGTCCAGCCGGATTGGTCGGGGAGTCCAATCCAACCCGATCGTTCCTATTTCCCGGTTCGAAATCCGGCTGCAGTCGGCGGCCCCACAGTAGGAATGATCAAATGACAGTTCGTTGAACTGAAAACTGGCGAAGCCATGAAAATTTCGCCCAAACATCCTGTGGAACGCAATTCCTGCAAAGCCGTACTGGTACACATCGGCACTCACTCCCGGACAACCCGCTGCACATAATTCCGGCGTCAGGCGGCTATTGCGCGAGTATCCGAGGTCGGTGGATACGCTCAGAGTTCGGGTCAAGGGCCGGGCTGCGCCCAAGCTGGCGATATCACTCTCCGCCCCGGCAAAGAACCCAGACCCGTTGGTGATGAAATGCCGGAAGGACGCGGAAAGTGTAGCTCTTGGAAACTGGTAGCGAAGTTGCGCCTGCCCCGCCGTCGAGATAATGAGATCGTTGGTAAGTTGGGTAAATTGCGGACCTGCTCCAACTATAAAATCCATGCGACCGGAAATACGATGCCCCCACATCAACTGCAAGACGTTATCCTGGAAGGAAACGCCAGTGGAGAATTGGAAATCCTGATATCCGTAAACCAAAGCACCTTGATCATGCGGACCTAAAACTCGGCTATAGCCGGCTTGGCCTGAGTATTGGCTGTTTCCAATGAACGCATTCCCTGTCCCGGGCTCATTCTCAAGAAAATGTACAAACCCATATCCAAACGAGCCGGTAATCGAAGACTTGGGCGTCAGAGTTTCGACCGCGTCGGCCACAGTGACGTTCATGATGCGCGGCACCTGGCCTAAAGCCCCGAAGGTTGATCCCCCGAAGAAAACGCTGATGTCGCCCAATCCAGCTCCCGCCGCCGCTGTCGATCCGTAGGAACTCCCGAAGGCGCCCTCCGGCTGATAACTAAACGCATCCCGAACTCCGAACTGGCCCCGTTTCCAACTCACCTTCTGGTACAAACCCAACTCTTCCACCTGCCGTATACCAATTCCCCGAACGTTGTAATTCCCAACGCCGCCCAGGTATTGCAGAGAAAGAGTGTAGTTGCTCCAAAGACGCATCAACTCCAGGCTACCTTCCGCCCGCGTTACCGACTGCAGGTGTGATCCGCCCAAGGTATCTTCAATATTTGTGTCAGCCGACTCGCTCACGTGAGCTCCTGCCTGTAGGTAGCTCAAGGGCGCGGCGTGAGGCTCCAGGTTCGGAAGATCCAGGCCCGATATCGGAGGATTCTCGCTGATGCTCGGCACCTGATTCCCCGAACCGTAGGCGGGCGCGGGCTGCGCCGTCTGCCCGCTATCCGGTTGCGGAGGATTTGTAGAATCCTGTCCCCACGCCAGGTTCACTCCGGCTGCCAGAACCATCAGAAACAATGTGCGTCGAAGAATAATAATCATGTCGCTACGGAACCACTATCGTATCGCCCGGCTGCAGCATAATATTTTGCTGCGGGTTTTTACCTTTCACCACTTCCTTGTAATTAAAAGGCAGCTTTACCTGCTGGCCGTTTTCGGTTCGCAACAGATAGATCTTTTTCAAGTTCGCGAATTGCGTAAAACCAGCCGCGGAGAGCGCCTGTAGCATGGTCATATGCGGCAATAGCGGCATGGCTCCGGAGTGCGTGACTTCCCCGCTGACAAAAATTCTGCGGCTGTTCATGGCTGCCACTACCACGGTTACGCGCGGGTCCGCAATATACTTCTTCAGCTTCTCGGTGATGGAAGCCGCCAGTTGCATGGGGGTTAGCCCTGCCGCGGGGATGTCGTTGAGCAAAGGCAGAGAAATCTTCCCATCCGGCCTGACCGGAAGCGTGGCCGTGAGGTCCGGCTCTTTCCAAACCGAAATGTGCAAAGTATCGTCCGAGCCGATGACGTAATCGGGGAAATTGTTCGCCGACGGGCCGGCGGAAGAAGTCGATGAGTCCGCCGCCTTCGGCGCATCCCGGCTCGCATTCTCCTGGGCCCATGCGCTCGTGCCCGCGCTCCAGAGCAGCAGCATAAGGCCCGTGAGACTTACTACTCGTTTCATGCCCTCTCCTGTAGGACCGTGCGGCCCGGAATTGCAACCTCTCAATCATTTGTCCGCAAGCGCTTCTATTAATAAATGTGCGACATTGAGAGTTCCGCTTGTGATTCCCAGCAGGATCGGCTTGTTGCGACTGAGCCGTATTACCCGCCGCTCTCCTCGGCAGGCACAATGTTCCCTTCAGACCAGTATCCCGGAGGTACTGCTTGGATCATTCCGCTTTCAGCGAGCGTCGCCCTGCATGATTTAAGCGCAGCGTCCTAACCCGCGCTCAAAAAGGAGAAAAAACTACGTAGTTACATTACATCGTTCCGCACAAAAGGAAAAGAGTCTGCCGCTTCCGCTGCGAATCATTAGGCCCAATCTTCCATAGTCTCCGGACTCCGACGCCGAAAGGTGAAATCCGCCTCCAGCGGGGCTCCTGCCTCGCCGAAGGCCCGCAGGTTACAAAAGTAACCCTATATTCGCAGTGCTGCAAACGCTAAAGAAAGGGGTAGGACCACGAGCCAGAACTCGCTGCTGATTGTAGTTAAGATAGCAGCCGCGCAGAGCCTCCGCAACTAAGGCAGAATGGCAGGAGTGTTGCGACAAGTTGCGGTCTTAGCAAATCAGGAAGCTTCGGAATGTTTTAAGGCAGGAATTCACCACGATGAAATTCGAAGCAGACTTCCCCGAAAATTTTGATTAGGCGAAATCAATTCAACTCTTGCCGCATCTCGGATTCAGCATCACCGGTAAGAAACACGTTCTAGCTTTGTAGGTTGTGTCGGCACAGTGAGCGAAGGGCGCCCATTTCACCCACTATGCCGGCTCGCCTTTCGCGAGGTTACGCGGATACGCTGATGCCCCCGTTAGCCGCACTGCCTGTGGATGAGCTCGCGCTTGCAGCGGAAGCCGGGGTGCTCGACGCGGCCGTAGTGGAGGAAGCGCCAAACAAATTAAGCACAATTTCTTGGTTGCTATTGGCATTTAGATTGAGCGTCAGTTCCTGCGCCGTCGAGTTCTGCTGATTGCCTACGCTGATCGAGAGTTGTTCTGCCCCGCTACTGGACTCGCTCCCCAAGCTGATCGTGATCTGCTCCGGACTTGAACTGCTGCTGCTACCCAGGTTGAGTACGATCTCCGGCCCGCTGGTGCTGCCGGTGGTCGTGCCTGAGGTTGAAGTGGAACTCGCGGCCGAAGTACTCCCACTGCTCAAATTGATGATGATCTCCGGCCCGGGAGAAGTCGCGGTCGTCGTCGGTGTGGGCGCGGTAGTCACGACGGGAGCTGGATCGTTTGGGCTGCCGGGGTTGACAACCGGCGTCGGAGTTCCGCCGCCTGAATGCTGAAACGTGCTCTGCAAGGTGGCAAACGCCTGTTGCGCTGTCGCCAGATCTCCCGATTGCAGGGCGGTTCCGATGGCGTTGAAGTCCTGCTCCCGGTTTGAGAGTGCGAAAGCGTTCCCGCTGGCAAACGGACCGCTCTGTCCCAGCGTCGTAATGTTATTGAATTCGGTTTGGGCTGTAGCCAGGTCGCCGCTACTCAGGGCCTGCCCAAGTTGCTGAAGATCGCTCTTTCGGGTCTGAAAATATTGCTGAATCTGCTGGTTTAGCGAACTGCTGGAAACCGCTGCGGTTGACATAAGTCTCTCCTCAGAATCGATTCTCTCTGATTGCGCTTGGCAAGACTGCTTGCCACTCAAGGGCCAGATCGGCGGGGCGGGATGAAACTTTAAGCGAACGCCGCTTTAAGTTGCACGACTTGGCTGGTGACCTGCGCCTAATGGCTGGTGGCTCCGCTATCGTTGCTGACTATCAGGCTCGAAACGTTCACCGGTTCGAAGTCGCCCAGGGTGAGGCTGGTAAGACACGAAAGATCGTTATCGTTCCAGCGAGCGTCGGGTGTGCCAATCAACCCGCCGCTATCTCCATTGTCGGCCAGGATGATTCCATAGTTTCGGAACGCCGTGATAATGATGGCCGCCTGTGGACTGCTGGATGCACAGGCGGGGGTCGCGATGGAAGCCTTTAACCGGTAGATCTCGCCCGCCGCTCCAGACATCGTGCAGCTTTGCGGCGGAGAAGATTGCGAAATCTCCGATTCCGTGGGAATGGTGCTTCCCCCGGTATCCTTGCAATTGCCCACGCCGGCCGTTTCCGTGGCTGGCCA
This sequence comes from uncultured Acidobacteriaceae bacterium, assembly GCA_963833875.1. GTDB lineage: Bacteria > Acidobacteriota > Terriglobia > Terriglobales > Acidobacteriaceae > Sulfotelmatobacter. Next base: position 1,084,890 of record CAWHZM010000004.1, on the reverse strand, counting down.
CACCCAGTAATTCAGCATGTGATTCAGGGTGAATCGGATGGGGTGCTCAATCGTCCCTGTGGGCGCGCTGGGCGTCCCAGGGCCAATCACTTCGTCGGCGTTGGCCAGCAGCGGCCCTACTGGAAGTCCTGCGGCATCGGAAGTTCCCTGCCCCTGCGGCGTCAGGTTATTCGAAGAGACGTCAGGCCAAAGCGCATTCGAGGAGTCGGTCCACGGACCGCCTTCGTAGATTCCCTGCCACATCTCGTAAAGGGTAGGATTGTTGCCACCGCCCGCCTCCAGGTAGACCAGAACATGTCGATCTCCGGTCGAGTTGCTCGTGCCTTCCACCGGCGCATATGCCGGGATCGGCCCCGTCGTGAAGTAGGACTGATACAGAGTAGTTGTGACCGACACTTCTGCCTGGTTGTAAGGCACTTCTGTGGCCGGAATTCCGTTGGGAAAGGGAGCATTCGAATTGTTCCCGAAGAACGGCTTGACCGTGGCTGATAAGTAACCGCTGTACATAGGCGCTGCGGGGGAAGTATCTACCGGCAAGCTTGTGCTGGCAGCGTCCACCCGATGGTGAAAAACAGAGGTCGAGGGAAAAATGTTTGCCAGAAATGCATTGTTGCCAGTGATGGCAATGCTGACGCTCTGCGTGGCCTGTGCGCTGGTCGAGTCTGTAACTACAAATTCAGGCGTGTAGGTCCCTTGTCCGCCGATCAATGAACTGGTGATATTCCCCGTACTCGGATTGAGGGACAATCCTTCGGGTAGCGGAGGGAAGTTGGCACTCGCGCTCACGGAATAGGTATAAGGTGGAGCGCCGCCGCTGGCGATGATGGTGCAACCTGTATAAGTCGCGCCCTGGGTCCCGCCTGGGCAGGAAGTGGTTGCAATCGCCAATGGACCGCTAGCCGATGCAACAGTCACGCTTGCCAGGGATGTTATTGAACCCACGGCATTGGTCGCGGTTAGAGTGTAGGTCGTAGTCGCCGTCGGGGTTACGGTCTTAGAGCCACTCGCCGATGCGGATGAAAATGTCCCCGGCGTAATCGAAATATTCGTCGCCCCGCTGGTCACCCAGCTGAGCGTGCTGGTGGATCCCGAACTGATTCCCGTGGGGTTGGCTTCGAATAAGCTGATGGTTGGAGCGCCCGGGGTGGCAGGGTTAACGGTCACGGTCGCTGTGGATGTGCTCGACCCTGCGGCGTTGGTCGCAGTCAGCGTGTAGGTTGTAGTCGACGTGGGACTCAAACTCGTTGAACCGCTGGCGGATGTCGAGGTGAATGTCCCCGGCGCAATCGCAATACTGTTCGCCCCGCTGGATGTCCAACTCAGGGCGCTGCTGGTTCCGGAGGTGATGCTCGTAGGATTCGCCGCAAACAAAGTAATCGCCGGCACGGATCCTTTCCCAGAAGGCGCGCTCGTCGAACTCACTGACCCGCAACCCGACAGTTCGGCACACACCAATAGAACGAGGATCAGGCGAAGAAAACTCACTAGCTCGGAGTTGAGCCTCCGGCTGCTTCGCTTGGTATTGCTCAGGCTAACGTCAGAAGATATGTCAGTCGCGTCCATGCGTCCCGCCGCTGGGCGCATGTCGTTATGCACACCCCAGCAGCGCTAGCCTATGGCCCTCTCCAGCACAGGTGTAGATTCCTGTGGTCGTAGTCCCGCGGACCGGCTGCATCCGCCCAAATACCCAAGCATCAGCGCACTTCGACGTAGCACCGCTGAATTAACTCAACCTTGCCGTGTAAACAGTCGAATCGCGAAAACCGGAATGCTTACTTCACGACGACCGTGCCCGTCATTTTCGGGTGAATGGTGCAGTAGTAGGGATACGACCCCGCCTTCGTGAACGTGTAAGAGAACTTCTCGTCAGTATCCATCACCTTGGATTTGAACAGGCCGTCCGTGCTGACCGAGGTGTGAGGAATATCGTCGTGATTTGTCCAAGTTACGGTCGCGCCTACGGGAACAGTGACCGTCTGTGGACCGAAACTGAAATTGTCGATCTTGATTTCGCTGTTTGTCGCCGGGGGCTGATCTGCCGCGTTCACAGCGGGCGATCCAGCTGCCAACAGTACGAGGGCAATGGTTGCCGTCGCCGTAAGAGTGGCAAGGCCTAGATTTGCGCTTTTCATAATCGTCTCCTTTTCAACCTCAATTTTTTGTATGCTTACGATCTGCCATTAGCCCGATATTGTCGGCTGGCTGGATAAACCCTGGGCCAATTTCCCATGTGAAAAGTCACGCGCCGCTCGACCCGAGCGGCGAATCGACAACCGCCAGACTGCGGCCGCTCTCCAGATAGTTCACATCGGTAATGCCAAGCACGCTCTGCAACTTGTCGGCTGGCACCTTCATCGGCCCGGCTGAAGGTGCGGTCCCGGGCGCCGGCTGGGGGAAAGCTGTCGACATGGCGGTGTGGAAGGAAACTTTTCCTTCTACTTTTTGCATGATCTGGTGAATGTGCCCGTTTAACACGGTGACGGAACCGAAGCGCTTGAGGTAAGACAATGCCTGTTCGCTATCGTCGGTGCCCCAACCCCAATCGGGGTAAATCGTCCACAGCGGAATATGCGCAAAAAGCACGACGGGAGTGCTGGCAGATCGGCCGTGAAGGTCGCCCTCAAGCCACTCGAGTTGCTCGTGTCCAAGCGATCCCATGCCACCCGCTTTTAAATTGGCGACGTTTACCAACCCGACAAAGTGCACCCCCTTGTGGTCGAAGCTGTACCAGCCGGTTCCCTTTGTGCCTTTGCCGTAACGATCGAGGAATTGCTCGCCGTTGTCTGAGAGCATGTCGTGTTCACCCGGCACAAAATAAATTTGCTTCGCCGAGGCGCCCTTTAACGCCTGGTCGAGCGTATCGAACTCGCTGGGCTTCGAGAGCTGGCTCAAATCACCGGTGTGAATAATGAAATCCGGTGTCTGCGGCATGGCGTTGATTTTGTTGATTGCGGTTTGCAGAGTGGCGGTGACGTCGGGATTCGCCGGTTTGCTAAAACCAATATGGCTGTCGCTGATTTGTACAAACGTGAAGTCTGCGCCCTTGCCGGCCCCCTTGCCGTGACTCTTGGCGAATGCCCGTGACATCGGAATGCCGCCACTCATCGTCCAGACCAGCCCAGTACCAGCCCATGCCATGCACTTGAGGAATCCGCGACGATCGACTCCATCATTATTGAGGTCCTGCACGTTCTGATCGATAAGATCTGGTTTCTTGTCCGGCATTTGTTCTCCCTCGTTTTGCGCGTTCTAATCTTTGCAGCGTTCTGAGTTGATAACTGGAGCGACTCACTTTTATTCCCACGAAGCGGAAAAAATGCTCAACGATCGGAGAATCTAACTTGGCAGGTTCACGCCGCTGAGGAACCCACCCAGATGTCCGGTTATTGCGATAACGCCGACCCCCACAAACTCAAGGGCCAGACGGTAGCTCGGCAAGTAGACGCTCCGCTGTCGCGCGTGGAAATGAACCCACCATGCCACCCAGATCAGCAGACTGGACACGCACGCCAGCACAAGGTGCAGCAAAAGAATTCCTCTCAACTTCTGCCCTTCGAGCTGGAACTGCCACGCGAGAACTCCTGAACCGAGAACCGGGACCGTTGAGATGGCGGCAGCAAGCAGGTTGAAATACGCAGCGTCAGTCAGGCCACGACGTTTCGTCCACTGCGCGATAAGGTCGAACCCTACGGCCGTGATGAACAGCGCGATCGGAAAATGAATGAGCACCACATGTTGGGCGTGCTTGGCCAGGAGCGCCGACTTAAGATCGAAAGGATTTACCATAACCTGATTTTTTCTTGTAAAGCCAACTAAATCTGCGCACATGGTGCAAAACCGAACTCGCCCTGTCTTTATTCCACGGTATTTATTTATCGCCGATGGGAATAAAACGACTGCTCGCTTGGTTTACTCTTGTGTGGATCTCGGAGACGCCTGCCATTGGAATCGTTCGAGCAGCTGGCCATGCCTCACTTCGATCGGCTCTATAACTTCGCCTGCTGGCTGACGCAAGACCGCCACGAGGCTGAGGATCTGGTGCAGGAGACTTACGTCAAGGCGTTGAAGGGATTTCCCTCCTTCCAGCCGGGAACAAATTTTCGCGCTTGGATTTATAGAATCCTGAGGAATACGTTTCTGACTTCCCGCACTGGTTTGAAAGCAACTTCAACTGTGCCACTCGATTTCGAAGTCGACGAGGAAGTTTTGCCCGCAACGAGCGAAACGCCAGAGAGCATGCTGTTACGGCAGTCGGATGGAGAAATCGTCCGGCAGGCTTTGGAACAACTGCCAGTCGTCTATCGGGAGGTGCTCCTGTTGTGCGAAGTTGAAGAAATGTCCTATCAGGAAATCTCGGCCACGCTTTCCATCCCCATAGGCACGGTAATGTCGCGCCTATCCCGCGCCAGGAGATCGCTGGGCGAAGACCTCAGAAAACTGTCTGGAAAAGTTGCACTAGGGGTAAAGCATGGTTTGTGATCCTTGGAAGGAAAAACTCGACACCTACCTGGACGCCGAGCTCCCGGATGAGGAGATGCGAGCATTCGACGCTCATGTGCGCAGCTGCGCTTCTTGCTCGGCCGACGCCCTTGGCCGATTACAGATGAAGCGCACCATTCAAGTCGCGGGAAAACATTTCACGCCGGCTTTTGACTTCCGCCAACGCGTGCAGCAGAGTATTGCCTCGCAGCCGCAGCGCGGTTTCCATATGGAATGGATGTTCGCCGCGGCGGCAGCGGTGATTGTGGTGGCCGCGATATTAGGTTCGACCTATTGGCAAGCCCGATCCGCCAGAAATCGGGTTCTAAGCGAGATTGCAGACTTGCATGTGGCTACGCTCGCCAGTTCGTCGCCTGTGGACGTGATCTCTACCGATCGTCATACTGTGAAACCGTGGTTCCAGGGACGAATCCCATTCTCTTTTAATTTGCCGGACCTTCAGAATTCGGGGTTTACGCTGGTGGGCGGACGCATGGCGTATCTCGATCAATCCCCAGGGGCGGAACTCATTTATGATGTGGGGAAACATCACATTTCTGTCTTCATTTTTCAGAACCACGCGCTGAAATTGCCTGCCGGCTTTGGTGAGAGTTTCTTGCCAAAAAACTTGCCCTTTAACATGGAGACCTGGAGCGAGGTCAACCGCCGTTACTTCGTGGTTGGCGATGCAAGTCCAGCGGATATCGATAATCTGGCGAGGCTGTTTAAAGCCGCCTCGTAATTCAGTGAGAGACATAATGGGGCGCCACAGGATATTCTGCGGGCTGATATTTTGGAGCGTGCCTTTGATTGCCCTCCTCCACATCCAAAGTTAGCCGCTGAAAACCGGGCTTGGCTGGAGAAAATACTATGAGCACCCTCACTGCGAGCAGTCTTTCCGAACTCATCGCGGAGATTGCCGCTCCGGATCCCAAATGGGGTCAGCACGCGCGCGCGCGGCTCGATAGTTTAACGAAGCCGCTCGGGAGTCTCGGCCGTCTCGAAGATATCGCTGCCCGATTCATCGCGATCAGAAATGGTGAAGAGAGCTCGGCGCTGAATAAAGCTGCCTATGTATTCGCGGGCGATCACGGAATCGTCGCCGAAGGCATCAGCGCATACCCCAAAGAAGTTACTTATCAGATGGTATTGAATTTTCTGCGCGAAGGTGCGGCCATCAATGTACTCGCCAAGTTGCACCATGCCGAGCTAACTATTGTTGATGTCGGAGTGGATGCAGATTTCGGCGAGACTCCGGGTCTGTTGCGCCGCAAAGTTCGCCCAGGCACGCGAAATATGCTTGATGAGCCTGCCATGACCGAAGATGAAATGTTGCGGGGTTTGCACGTCGGACTGGATCTGGCAACCAGCGCTCGAGAAAAGCAGCATACCCTTGTCGCGGTCGGTGAGATGGGAATCGGCAACACCACATCGGCGAGCGTCATAACCGCCATCCTGACTGGTCAGCCGCCCGTCGCGGTCACAGGCAAAGGCGCAGGCTTGGATGAGAGCGCCCATCGGCACAAGGTCAGTGTTGTGGAGGCTGTCATCCAAAAACATTTCGGAAATCTCGGTCAGCCTTCTGACGGACGACCAACCGAAGTTCTCCGGCGTGTGGGAGGGTTGGAAATCGCTGCCATGGCGGGATTCATGTTAGGCGCGGCACGCTATCAGATCCCAGTAATTACCGACGGCTTCATCTCAACCGCTGCCGCAGCAGTGGCATGTGCAATCGAGCCGCGGGTTGGAGAATATCTTTTCGCCGGCCATTGCTCGCAGGAACCGGGCCATCGCATTTTGCTGGAGCACCTGGGGCTGGATCCCATCCTTAGGCTCGACATGCGTCTCGGCGAGGGCAGCGGAGCGGTGCTGGCCATGCCCATTATCGAATCCGCTTTGCGCCTCTATACGGATATGGCCACCTTCGCCTCCGCCGGTGTCAGCGAGGCGGGCGCATGAGGCAGTGGCTGGAAGATTTGCTTGTCGCCTTCCAATTTCTTACGCGGCTGCCAATCCCAATCGGCTCCTACCGGCCCGATTCCTTATCGCGCTCGACGAAATTCTTCCCGCTGGTCGGCTTGGCCGTCGGCCTCGCTGCTTCGGCTTTCGAGCGCGCGCTCGCGCCTCATCTGAATCGAGCCGTCGCGGCTCTCTTGATCCTCACATTCCTTGTTCTCGTCACCGGTGCCCTGCACGAAGACGGCCTTGCCGACGCCGTCGACGCTTTCGGAGGCGGCTCTGCCCGCGATAGAATTCTCACCATTCTTCGCGATAGCCGCATCGGCAGCTTCGGAGCTCTCGCTCTCATCCTTTCCACGCTGGCAAGATTCTTGCTCCTCTCGACGATTCCATTAAACCGGTTCACCGCTTTTGTTGTATCCGCACAGGTACTCTGTCGCTGGACCGCGCTCCCGCTAAGCTATTTTCTGCGGCCGGCGCGGGAGAATGACGGCCAGGGAGCGAGGATTGCCCGAAGGATTTCGCCACCCTCCTTTATTATCGGCACTCTTCTGAGCCTTGCCATCGTCGTCTTCTTGATGCGGAAAGAATTCTGGATTCCTTTACTCGCGGCCATTTTCATCACCGCATCGAGTGGCTTGTATTACTTCCGACGCATTGGAGGAATTACCGGCGATTGCTTCGGAGCCACGAACCAACTTACTGAAATCGCGATCTATTTCTGTGGAGTCTGGAACGCATGACGAGTCTGCTCTTGATTCGCCACGCTGAAACCAATATGGCAGGCCGATTCTGCGGGCATTCCGACCCGGAACTCAACCGTCGAGGCCGTCAACAATTCGCTGGACTAATAGATGCGCTCTCGGCCCACTCAATCCGCAGAGTTTACAGCAGTGACCTCCGGCGTTCCCGGCAAACCGCCGATGCCATCGCCAAACATTTCGGAACTGAACTTTACCTGCGGCCGGGCCTGCGCGAAATTAATTTTGGCCAGTGGGAGGGCCTTTCCTGGAAGGAAATCGAGACTCGCGATCCAATATCCGCGAAGACCTGGGTGAGCGAATATCCTGATTCGACCGCTCCCGGTGGGGAACCGTTTCACGAATTCGTCTCGCGCATCGATCAAGAGATTTCCTTCCTGTTGGAGGAAGCGGGGAAACTTCCAATCGCAGTTGTGACGCACGCGGGCTTTATCCGAACCGTGCTGACCAGCCGCTGCGGAATTTCCCAGGACGAGGCTTGGAATCGCACAAAAGAATATGGGTCGATCGTCGTCCTCGACGCCAGTGATGTTGATAGACCGAAAATTCAGAACTTCCATTCGGTATCAACGGATCGCCTTCCTTCAGGAGCATAGAAGTCAGCGGCAGCAAGAGCATTAGCCAGACCACGCCCACAAAGCTGATCAACACGTTATAATGGCGCGCACCCGTGACTTTCACTGCAGCCACCAGAATCCGCTCCGCCAATATTCAGTGCCCGCTCAACACGGGACAGCGCCGACGTCTCTCCAGGCGCAAGATTGCGCGCGCCTTTCTCGCAACCGGTCTTTGCGTCATTTTTTCCTTTTCTGTTGCACGCGCGCAGCAAACCTATTCGGCAAAGCCCGTGGTGGTGCAGCCGGGGCCCCCGGGCGCTCCGAGCAAAATTCTGCCATCGTCGACCCGCGCATCCTTGCCGCCACAGTCATCGGCGGACGTCGCATTCATGCAGGGTATGATCATGCACCATGAACAAGCGGTCGAGATGACGGCCATGATCGCGTCGCACACCGAGAACAAGAATCTGCGCTCCCTCGGAGCGCGTATCAGCAGCTCGCAGTCGGACGAAATTAAATTCATGCAGCACTGGCTGGCCGCTCGCGGAGAAACCGTTCCGAAGGCCATGCCGGAAATGCCTGACATGAATATGAATATGTCGCACGACGCCATGCCGCTCATGCCCGGAATGCTCACGCCTCAGCAGATGGCGGCCCTAAGGCAGGCGAAGGGCGCACAGTTCGACCACCTGTTCCTGGTCGGCATGATTCAACATCACAATGGCGCGCTGACTATGGTGAAGGACCTCTTCAACACCGCGGGCGCGGGACAGGACGCCGAGCTTTTCAACTTCGCCACCGATGCCGACAACACGCAACGCGCCGAAATACGTATTATGGAGACCATGTTGGAGAAAGAGAAAATCGAGGAGAATCGATGAATCGGATACCCGGTTTTGCCCTGTGCGTAATTTGGGTCACACTTATTTTTTGTTTCGCGGTCAAGCAAACCCCGGCACAAGCCGCCGCCCCAGCAACTCCGCCGCAGGCACAGGCGCAGAAGCCCGCATCCCCGCCCTCGGAAAAAAAGGATTCCGACGATGAAGGCGAGAACATATTTGCCCCCCAGCCTGCCCCGGCGCTGCCTCCGGGGATGACGGGATCGGACGCGAATGATCCGCGTTTCAAGCTTACGCCAGGACTCTATGACGCAGGCGAAATTTCCATGGGCATGCAGCATCTCCTCTTGCTCAAGAAGCCGGACGCATTTCAGCTCGGAGCCACCGATCCCGATGACCCCAAGGTAACCAAGATCGTCGGACAGCTCGGTATGGGAAACAACAAAAAAATTCCGAAGGAAGCGCACCTGCTGATCGCACAACTTGCATTTGCGAACTCAGATCTTGCCTTCCAGGGCAGTCATTTGTTTCAAGGAAATTTTTATGGCGTGAGTATTTACAACATCGCCGATCCGGCCAAGACGACACTACTGACCTCGCTGGTATGCCCCGGCGGCCAAGGCGATGTTTCGGTATACAAGAACCTGCTCTTTATGTCCGTCGAGATGCCCAATGGACGCCTGGATTGCGGCATTCAAGGATTTCCACCTGAACCTCCTCCGCCGGCAGATGAAGACAAAACTGCCGACAAAAGTCAGGGCACAGACGCAGGTAAAGCGGCCGATGGAGCCAAAGATAAAGACAAAGACGAAGAGAAAAAGCATCCTCTTCCGGTCGCGCAGAAGGACCGTTTCCGCGGCGTAAGAATCTTCGACATTTCCGACATCCAGAATCCAAAACAGGTCGCGGCCATTCAGACCTGCCGCGGATCTCACACCCACACCCTCGTGGTCGATCCCAACGACAAGCAAAATGTCTACATCTACGTCTCCGGTACCTCGTTCGTCCGGCAATCGGAAGAACTGGCGGGCTGCTCCAGCGAAAAACCGGACAAGGATCCCAACACTGCTCTGTTTCGCATCGATGTGATCAAAGTCCCAGTAGACGCTCCGCAGGACGCGAAAATTGTCTCCAGTCCGCGCGTCTTCATCGATCCGCGCACTGGCGCGCTTAACGGCTTGAATAACGGAGGCACCCACGGAAAGGCCGGCGCGGAGAAGCCTCGAGACACCGACCAGTGCCATGACATTACCGTCTACTCGGCAATTGGACTGGCCGCAGGCGCGTGCTCTGGCAATGGAATCTTGCTGGACATCAGCGATCCGGTACACCCAAAGCGAGTGGATGCCGTGAACGATCCCAATTATTCCTACTGGCATTCCGCTTCGTTTTCAAACGATGGCAGCAAAGTCGTGTTCACCGACGAGTGGGGTGGTGGCCTCGGTGCTCGTTGCCGTCCCAACGACCCTAACAAGTGGGGTGCGGACGCCATCTTCCGTCTGAAAGATGACAAGCTGACCTTTGCAAATTACTACAAGCTGCCAGCCGCGCAGAGCGACACCGAGAACTGCGTGGCCCACAATGGTTCTCTCATTCCAATTCCCGGGCGCGACATCGAAGTGCAAGCCTGGTACCAGGGCGGAATCTCCGTGATGGATTTCACCGACCCCGCGCACCCCTACGAGATCGCCTACTTCGATCGTGGCCCCATCGACCCGAAAGTATTGGTGCTCGGAGGTGATTGGTCCGCCTACTGGTACAACGGTTACATCTACGCTTCGGAGATCGCGCGCGGTCTGGATGTATTTCAATTAACCCCAACCAAGTTCGTCACGCAAAACGAAATCGACGCAGCCAAAGCGGTCCAGTTGGCCGATCTGAACGTACAAGACCAGCAAAAGATCGAGTGGCCTTCAAAGTTGATCGTAGCGAAAGCATATCTGGATCAGCTGTCAAGATCACAGGCTCTGCCCGCGAATCAAATTGCAGCGCTGCAGAAGGCAATTGAAAACGCCGAGACGTCGCACATGAGCAAGGCCAACCTGGCGAAATTAAAGCGTATGGCACCCTCCTTGGACAAGAGCGCGGCTAGCGCGAAAACACCTGCGGACTCAACGCGCTTGCACGATTTGGCAGACGTTCTGAAGCATCCGTCTGCATGAGACGCCTGCCGTTGCGCCGACTACGGCGAAGGCCACGATTACCGCTTGTCCTCACGGTCGGAGTTAACCCGTCCGCGCAGCGGAAGGCAGTCGAAAATCTTTCTGTTTTGGTGACCAATGGTGACGAGTTGGCCAAACTGGGAGAGAACCTGCCGCTCGCGAGTGAGCGGATTCAATGAGATAAATGGTAGGCACGAGGAGACTCGAACTCCTGACCTCTACCGTGTCAAGGTAGCGCTCTAACCAACTGAGCTACGCGCCTACTGGGTAGTAAGATTCACGCTGACCGGTCTGCGTCAACATTCTATGGATTTTACCATGCGATCCCGCATCTGCTTGTCAGTTGCCTGCCTGAACGGGTAATGAACTCTTGCTAGTTGCAACCCATGCCGATGACGGCGACAATCATTACATGTCTCCCAGAGGTCAAAAACAGCACAACGGTTCAGCGGCGCAGTGCTCTGCTGCTGCCGCGTTTTCTCCGGGATCCATGGTCGTGGTGACTCTAGGCAATCCCCGCGATAAATTCTGGGGCATGATTCTATCGCTCGCTCCCGAGGGGCTGAGCATGAGCGGCGCCGAACTCGCTTCTTTCGAAGACTTGGTCGTCATGGTGAAAGACGGGGATTCGTTCACTCCAGCGGTCGTGTTTTTTCCCATGCACCGCATTGAGCGCATCGAACTCGATCTGCCCGATGGCAGCCTGCCTTCCCTAACGCAGCGCTTCTTCGCAAAAACCGCCCGCCAACCGCAAGACACGCTTGGCCGTTTCTCCGCGACTGCCGCGAATGCAACTCCGTCTCTTATTGCTCCACTGAAAGAGCCCGCATGACACTCTCGCAAGTCTTTACCGCGCCCAACCAACTCACCATGCTGCGGATGGCCTTCGTTCCCTTCATCGTGATCGAATTGGTCGACGGCCATTACTCGTGGGCATTGCTTCTATTCGTCATCGCCGGCTTCAGCGACGGCCTTGACGGTTTACTTGCCCGCAAACTCCATCAGCAAACTCTCCTCGGGCAGTACCTTGACCCCATTGCCGACAAGCTTCTACTGAGCACCATGTTCCTCGTCCTCTCCATCTTGCGTAAGATTCCCTGGAGGTTCACCGTCCTGGTATTCGGCCGTGATATCTCGATTCTCGCGGCCAGCGCCGTCCTCTTTGCCATCGCTGGGCTTCGCGATTTCCGCCCCAGCATTTTCGGGAAGGCCAACACTTTCTCACAGATCGCCGCCGTCTTCTTCGTCATGCTCCTACCGCTTCGCCCCGTGCGCTGGATCTGGATCACCCGTACGGTTTTCCTTCGCGCCACATTCGCCTTCACCATCCTTTCGGCGCTGCATTATGTTTTCCTGGTGCAACACCGCCTGCGCGCCCACGCTCAGGCTCTCGCTCCACCATCCTCCACCAACGTCAGCGCGAGTTGACTTTTCTGCGTCCCGCCACAATCACCAAATCGATGAACTTCTTGCTCAGTGCATAATCACCCTATGGCTCTTCGCTTGTACAACACGATGTCTTCGCAGATTGAAGACTTCCAAACCATTCGTGACAAGGAAGTCCGCATGTACGCCTGCGGCCCCACGGTCTACGGTTACGGCCACATCGGAAACTTCCGCACCTTCCTTGCTGTCGACCTGTTGCAACGGTTTCTGTGCCAGTCGGGCTATTCCGTCCGCTACGTGATGAACATCACCGACGTCGATGACAAAATCATCCGCAACGCGGCTCAAGTCGGCGTCACGGTTCAGCAGTACACCGCAAAATACGAAAAAGCATTCCTCGAAGATTCCGCCTTGATCGGAATTCAGCCGCCTAAGCTGGTTCGCGCCACCGAGCACATTCCAGAGATGGCTGATTTCGTGGCAGCGCTGGTGAAAAAAGACATCGCCTACCGAACCGAAGATGGTTCGTATTATTTTCGTATCGCGAAATTCCCCGCCTACGGAAAACTTTCCAAAAAAGATTTTGCAGGCATGATCGACGGCGCTCGCGTTGAGCTCGACGAATACGATAAAGACAGCGCTCGCGACTTCGCGCTTTGGAAAGCTCCCAAGCCCGGCGAAGCTTTCTGGGAAACGCCAATCGGCACTGGACGTCCCGGCTGGCATCTCGAGTGCTCCGTCATGTCGATGGAGGAACTCGGCGAAAGCTTCGATCTCCACGCGGGCGGCGAAGATCTGGTGTTCCCGCATCACGAAAATGAAATCGCGCAGTCCGAATCCCTCACCGGAAAAACCTTCGCCCGCTTCTGGTTCCACGTCCGTTTCCTGCTCGTCGAGGGCGAAAAGATGTCAAAGAGCCTGGGCAACTTCTTTACTTTGCGCGATCTCGTGCTCAAAGGTCACAAGCCCTCCTCAATCCGCTATCTGCTCACCTCCGTTCCCTATCGCAACCAATTGAATTTCACCTTTGATGGGTTGAAGCAAGCCGCCGTCTCTGTGGATCGCCTTCGCAACTTTCGCCAGCGCTTGACCTCCGCACAGTTTCTCGCTGGCGCAAATCCCGAAATGCAGTTTCTTGCAACCGAGACCGTCGCCCGCATGAAGGCCTCGCTGGATGACGATCTCAACACCGCACAGGCGCAGGCCGCCATCTTTGAACTTGTCCGCCGGGCCAATGGCGCCCTGGATGCGAACGCAGTCAAACAAGACGATATTTCACCTTTACTCGCCGCTTTGGGAAAGTTCGACGAAATCTTCGCCGTCATCAACGACGACGACGCTCCCAAGATGAAGCAGGTTTTCGACTGGGCGCAAAGGGAAGGACGAGAAGAAGATATCAGCGCAGAGCTCCGTGACGCGGTTCGGTCTAATCAACTCACCGATGCCGATATCGAAGCAAAGGTCGGTGAAATGGAATCTGCCCGCCGCGCCCGTAACTTCAAATCATCTGACGCCCTGCGCACCGAACTCACCGCCGCCGGCATCCTCATCGAGAACACAAAAGACGGCGTTCGCTGGAGAAGAAAGTAGTTCCTCCAATGTTAAGCTGAAAGCTGGAGGTTCATCGCCGACAGCTCCCATGAAGTCCCTCGACGAATATCTCCTCGATGCCGAACAAGCTCACGGCCACCTCTGCGCCGGGCAAGTCCTCGGCGTTCGCCTCGCCATGCTAGGTTTGCAGAAGCTCGGTATCGACGATCCGCGCGGAAAAGACCGCAAACGCCTCGTCACATTTGTTGAGATCGATCGCTGCGCCACTGACGCCGTCGCCGTCGTAACCGGATGCCGTCTCGGCAAGCGCGCGCTCAAGTTCCGCGACTGGGGAAAAGTCGCCGCCACTTTCGTCGACGTCAGTAACGGCAAAGCCATTCGCATTGCCGCCAAAGAATCTTCCAAGAGTCTCGCCCGCCAGATGCATCCCGAGATCGCCGATAAAAATCAGCAGCAGATGCTCGCCTACCGCGAAATTACCGATGACGATCTTTTCACAGTGCAGTGGGTAAAAGTAGAACTGCCACCCGAAGAATTTCCCGGCTACAAAGGCGAAAGAATTGTGTGTGAAGTCTGTGGCGAAGGCATCAACTTCAAGCGTGAAGTTAGGCAGAATGGAAAATTACTCTGTCGCGGGTGCGCAGGCGAACAATATTATGGGCCGGTGTAGATGCAGGGATGGTTTAAGCCGCTTGCTCATACGCATGCGCCACTCGCAAAATCGTCGATTCATCGAAATGCTTCCCTAGAATCTGCAATCCGATCGGCAACTTTTCCTTGGTCTCGCCGCACGGGACCGAGATTCCTGGAATCCCCGCCAAATCCGCCGTCACCGTGTAAATATCAGCTAGATACATCGCCAGCGGATCATCCGATTTCTCTGCTAACCGAAACGCCGCTGTGGGAGTGGTGGGCGTAACGATCGCATCGACTTTTGTAAACGCCTCTTCAAAATCGTGCGCCAACAACGTTCTAACCTTCTGCGCCTTTAGATAGTACGCATCGTAATAGCCCGCGCTCAGTGCGTAAGTTCCCAGCATGATGCGACGCTTCACTTCGGCTCCGAACCCATCGTCGCGTGTGCGCCGGTACATTTCTGAGAGCGACTTCGCTCCCGCCGCGCGATGCCCGTAGCGCACACCGTCGTACCGCGCCAAATTCGACGAAGCCTCCGCCGTCGCGATCAGGTAATACGCTGGAATCGCATACGGTGTATGCGGCAGCGACACCGGCACAACTTCACAACCCAGGCCCTTTAGCCGGTCAATAGCCGATTCCACCGCCTGGCGAACTTCATCATCGAGTCCGTCTCCAAAATATTCTTTCGCCACCCCCAGCTTCAGCCCGCGCACCGGCTTCGCCAGTTCGGCAATATAATCCGGCACTGGCGTATTGGCTGAAGTGGAATCCATCGCGTCGCGTCCCGCGATCGTGCGCAGTACAGTCGCCGCATCCTTCACCGTCTTGGTCAGCGGCCCAATATGATCGAGCGACGACGCAAACGCGATCAAGCCGTAACGGGATACTCGCCCGTAAGTAGGCATCATTCCCACTACGCCGCAAAACGCCGCCGGTTGCCGGATCGATCCCCCCGTGTCCGAACCCAGCGCGGCTACGGCCATGTCCGCCGCCACGGCTGCCGCCGACCCTCCCGAGGATCCTCCCGGCACGCGCGTCAAATCCCGTGGATTATGCACCGGACGAAATGCCGAATTCTCATTCGAAGACCCCATGGCGAATTCATCGCAGTTCGTCTTCCCCAGCACCACCGCTCCCGCCGCCTCCAGTCGCGCCACCGCGGTGCAATCGTAAGGCGGAATATAGTTTTCCAGACTCTTCGATCCCGCCGTCGTGCGCACCCCGCGCGTTGACATCACATCTTTGATCGCGACCGGCACGCCCCCGAGCGGTGGCAAGGTCTTCCCCTCCGCCGCCATGCGATCCATGCGGTCCGCCTGCTCCATTGCGCGATCCTTGCACAGGGTGAGATAAGCTCCAATCCGCTCATCCTCCTGCTCTATGCGGGCATACTGCGCCTCGGCTAGGGCGAACGCGGTAACGTGCCTCTGCTGCACAGCCGCGCGAACAGTATCGATTGTCAGGGAGCTCTTTTCCATGAATGAAATCGATTTGGATCAGTGGATAGTGGTCAGTAATAGCCGCACCCGCGCAGTCACTGGCCACTGCCCAGTAGCCACCGACCACTGACCTTCTCTACCTCTCAATCACCTTCGGCACCCGGAAAAAAGTCCCGTCCGCATCGGGCGCATTCGCCAGCGCCGATTCCTGCGACAAAGATTTTCGCAACCCCTCAGGCACGTCTTCACGATAAGCGTACTCAAATCTCTCGCTGCCCTGTTTGGATTGGTCCACTCCGTAGCGATCTGACACCTGCGCCATCGGCTCCACGTTCGATGTATCCAGTTCATTCAGCCGGTCGATGTAATCGAGAATCGAGTTTAGATCACGCACCATCCCTGTCCGCTCGTCTGGGGAAAGTTCGAGGTTGGCGAGATCGGCGACGTAGGAGACATCTTTTTCGGTGACTTTCATCTCTTGCGGCTCTCTTGTTCTCGAACTACGAATTCCACTCGTTCCACGCGTTGCCCCGCATATCGATTCAGCATAGCGACGTACCGCGGCGCCAGTGCCTGCAACTCCTGCTTCCATCCCGCGTCTGGAACCTCGACCTTTAATACCGCCTCCGCAAACTCCACCGCACGCGTCCGCTCCGCCACCGCCGACCCGCAGACCAGAGGCCAAGCCAGTATCGGTGCATCCCCCGGGGCCACACGCCGCAAGGAATTCACCACGATCTTCTCTAATCCTGATGCCGCCTGTTCCAGAGCAGTTCCTTGTGTAACGCTTTGCAGTAGCTCGCAAAAGAGTGAACCTGATTTTAGCAGGGTGAGAGCGAACTCCTGTTGCCCTGCATAACCGCGACGAACATAAGAGGAATCGGCAAGAGAATCAAGACCACGCCGTCGGTCGCGCCCTAATGAGGAAACTTTCTCTCCACAAATTCCATCGCCGCTTTGCGCGACGTCAAGTGCCCTTCCAATTGCCCATCCTCCACCGCTCCCAGAATTTCGCTGAACCGCGGCCCCGGTGCGTATCCCGCGGCGACCAAATCGTCCCCGGTGATCAACCGGAGTGGACGAAAATCTTCCACCGGAGTTTCCTTCAGCCTCTCTTGCAAAAACTCGTATGTCGTCAAAATCCCATGACTTGCCAAACTATCCGCCCGATGCAGCGCCAGATGTTCCTCGAACCCCGGCAGCCGCATAAACCGCTTTAAGGTCGATTCCTTCATCCGCGAGACATGGCCAAACCGCATATGATTGTCGATTAGCGCCAGCACCTGCTCCGTATCATGCCTGGAGAATCGAAGGCGCGAACAAATCTCTTCCGCTATCTTCACCCCCACTGCAACGTGGTTATCAAACCGAATTCGATCGGGAGCGACTCGAAATGTCGCCGGCTTCCCCACATCGTGCAGCAGCGTACCCCACGCTAACGTCGCGGAACAAGGATGTGGCAGGTACTCGAGAGCGATCAAAGTATGCGTAAACACGTCCCCTTCTGGATGAAATGCCGCCGGCTGCTCGACCCCCTTCATTCTGGAAATTTCCGGCAATACCTCCTTTAATAAACCGGTCTGATCCAGCAGCAGAAAGGCTCTCCGGGCGTGCCCTTCGGTCAGCATCTTCGTGACTTCATCGCGAACCCGCTCGCGGGAGACCGCGCTAATCTCGGGCGCAAGCCGCTGGATCGCCGCCCACGTCTTTTCCTCGATCTCATATTCGAACCGCGACGCAAAACGCACCGCCCGCAGCATGCGCAATTTGTCTTCCGTAAAACGCTGCTCCGGCTCGCCAATAGCGCGAATGACGCCCGCCTCGAGATCCGCTCGCCCGCCAACATAATCGAGGACTTCCCCGTTCACCGGATCCAGCATCATGCCGTTGATGGTCAAATCCCTTCGCGCCACATCCGCCTGCGGATCTTTGCTGAATCGAACTTCATCCGGATGCCGCCCATCGGAATATCCGTGATCGCTGCGGAACGTTGCCACCTCGATGGCCTGTCTTTTAGAAAGTACTTCGCCATCTCTTTCCGCCTCCGGCAGTGGCACCAGCACAACTCCAAATTGCGCGCCTACCGCATATGTATCTGGAAAAATCTCCATCACTTGGCCGGGAGTCGCACTGGTCGCAACATCAAAATCAGCAGGTTCGCGATTCAACAAAAGATCGCGCACGCATCCGCCCGCCAGATAGGCCTGAAAGCCATGCTGGCGCAGCGTTTGGATGATGGAGATGGCGAATGCTTTGGACATGAGCTTGAAGACGAAAACCAGCGAAAGACCTGGCGGCCTTTCATCATAGCGCCACCGAATAGGTTGCGTTACCCGCCGACCCCGCTGCGGGAGTTATGCGCTGGCGCGTTCGATGCCAGCCTCCTCTTTTTGAATTGTCTTACTTGCCCACGCCATGCGCGGCGAGTTGTGCGCGACGCCGGACTGTCCGCGCGCGTTCAGTACAATAATTCCGCCGTGCCCGTTCAGCCGTTGCTGCAGATAATTCATCGCTTCCTGGGCAGCCCACTCAGGCAGATTTCCCGCCGACACGCGATCGGCAGTCCACTTCGCCAGCACCAGCTTCATAATCGGTTCGCCCCAGCCCGTGGTCGAAACCGCAGCGCTCAAATTGTCGGCATAACACCCGCACCCGATCAGCGATGAATCCCCCAAGCGACCTGGGGCTTTATTCAGCGTTCCTCCCGTGGAGGTAGCAGCCGCAATGTTACCGTCGCGGTCGAGGGCGACAGCTCCCACCGTGTCGTGCGAAATCGTAGGGGCAAATAGATCTTTCCCGTCTTTTCCAAGGTCAAGACTCGCGGCCTCGTGCTGATACTTCCGCAAATGTTCGATTTCCCGCGGGATGATTAGATCTTCATTACGGCAGAGTTCAACCCCGTGTTCCTCCGCGAATCGCTCCGCGCCTTCGCCCACAAAATATACGTGCGGGCTCTCACTCAAGATCTTTCGCGCCACGCGTATTGGATTGCGCAATCGCTCCACGCATCCCACTCCGCCGGCGCGCAGCGTTGCCCCGTCCATGATCAGCGCATCCAGTTGGACCTTGCCATCGCGATTCAGGAAACTTCCCCGTCCCGCGTCGAAGGTCTCATCGTCCTCCATGGTGACAACGGCTTGCTCAACGGCGTCGAGCGCACTGCCGCCGCGATCCAGCACACGCCAGCCCACAGCCAGCGCGTTCCGGACTCCTCGGAGGTGCGCCTCGACCATGTCATCGGGCATGGCCCAGGCGCCACCGTGCACCACCAGAACCGGATCATTCGGCAAAGGGAATCCTCAGAATTGCTGCATCGACTGGATAGTCTAGCATCGCGGGAAGTGTGGAGAGGAAACTACGCTGCCTGCCCAGCTTTCGCAGCAGCGGGGGGATCTTGCGTGCGGGTCCAGGTATAGCGCATGCGATGAATCACGGTGAGCGTTGAAAGCACCGCGATCACCCAAAGCACTGGCGCCATGCGGTTGAAGAGCGCGCCGATGATGACCAGGACCAGGCGCTCCGGCCGTTCCATGAATCCCACCCGGCATGATCCGATGAGCGATTCGGCGCGGGCGCGCGTGTAACTCACCATGATGGCGCTGACCATCACAAATGCTGTGAGCACTACATAGAAGAAGCGATCGCCTCGCGCATAGAAAACCAGCAAACCTAAGAACTGGGATGCGTCGCTGTAGCGATCGACCACCGAATCAAAAAACGCTCCGAAGCGCGTGACGCGGTTGGTGGCGCGGGCAACTTGACCATCGACGAGGTCAAAAAATCCGGAGAAGATAATAACCAGACCGGCTTCGAAAAATAAGTGCCGCTGCGTTCCAGCTGTAGCCGAGCCAAACAGGATCGCCGCCCAGGTGTTGACCACCAAACCCATGAAGGTAAGCACATTCGGATTGATGCGCGAGAGGGCGAGCCAGCGCACGATGGTATCGAGCAGCACGCCGCAGGCGCGACCGAAGGCGCTGGTCCATGAATGAGTGGCCGCCATTAAGCTTGGGCCTTCTCGTTTTCGGCTTCGTCGTGAACCGTGACCAGTTTCAAGATTTCCAATTCGCGCTTGCCGTTGGGCGTAATCACGGTAGCTTCATCGCCTACTTTTTTGTTCAGCAGCGCCCGTCCGATCGGCGAGGTGGTGGAGATCTTGCCTGAAGCCACGTCGGACTCTTCGCTGGTCACCAGCTTGTATTCGATCTCTTCATCTTTGGTGCTGTCGTAGACCTTGACCGTGGAACCCAAGCCCACTTTGTCCTTGGGGATGTTGTTCATGTTGGTCAGGGAAAGATCGGCGAGGCGCTTCCCGAGCTGGCGGAAGCGCGCCTTGACGAACTCCTGGCGCTGCTTGGCCATGTGATACTCGGCGTTCTCGCTGAGATCGCCGAGAGCCGCGGCCCGCTTGATCTCTTTGGGCAGCTCGTGAACCAGTTCGTGTTCGAGCGCGTCGACTTCTTCCTGTAATTTTTTACGAAGTTGATCAGTCATGCGTGAATACAGCCTTCAAGTGGAGCTTTGAAGATTATAAACCTGTTGTGAAATGAGGGGTATTGCGGGTGGGTATTGCGGGTAGGACCGTTGGGTAAATGAGGGCTGGACGAAGATTTCATTCCGGGATCGGGCGGCGTAGCTTCGCAGCTGCAGGCATGCCGGTACCCGCCCCTTCGCAGAGTACGCGAAGGAACGGGGCACCCACTCTGTTGATAACGGCGGCGAGATCAAAAGCCTGGGCCGCCCGCCTCGAAGGAGCGTCAGCGGCAGACCTGGTGAAATCAATGAGGGCCCAGAATGAACCTGTCGCTCAGAAAGGAAAAGTCGCCTGAAGAAATCTGAACATCCCCACTCAAGCCAAAACCGGGCTTGAGTGGGCCACCCGCCCCAAGAAGTGAATAGTCCATTCGCTCCAAACCGGAGAAGCTGATGGTGCTGACCAATCCGCTTCCTACGTGCGCCATTACCTCAACTCGGAGGAACGCGATCAGCATCTCTTGCCCTGGCTGGAGCACTACAACTTCCACCGCCCGCATGGTAGTCTCGCTTAGGCTCCGCCCATCAGCCGCGCGTCTCCGGTGGGTACACCTCTTGATCATCACAGGCACCCATGTGTCGCCTTAGGGCACGGCCCCGACATCCCGTGTCGCGTTGGGGTACGGCTGGGGCAGGCTCCATCCCGATTCGGGAGTGGCGGCGGGAAAATGTTCCTTGTGTGCATAGGGCGTGGCGGTTATGCGGATACAGTCAGGTCAGACGTTTATGCTTTCCGGGCGCATCACTCACGCGGCTGTGCGCGGGCTGGATTGGCTGGCGGAGCGCATTTTACCGGAGGATGGATCTCCGGAACATCAGAAGACGGGGAGGCGCGGCGAAGACGCAGCTTATTTTTACCTGAGAAGGCAGGGGTACACGATGGTGGCGCGGAATTTTCGTTCGCCGCGGTGCCGTGGAGAGATTGATTTGATTGGGTGGGAAAAGGATGTGCTCTGCTTTATCGAAGTGAAGACGCGAACCACACAGGACGTGAAGCCGCCGGAAGCGGCGGTGGACCGGCACAAGCGGCGCGAAATTGCGCTGGTGGTGAAGGATTATTTGCGGCGTTACCCCCTTCCGTGCCAGTGGAGGTTCGATGTGGTCAGCGTATACTACGGGCAGCCGAAAACCGGTCGTCCGCAGATTGAAGTGTTTCGGAATTCCTCCCTAACGGCTTAAAATGCAAGGCTTCTGACGATCTGTGAGGGGCTGGCTATTGCCATCTTCTTTGCCATCTTGAGGATAGGAGTGCATCGGAGTGCCTGAACTGAGAAAAGATCCGATTGTAGGACGATGGGTGATTATCTCGACGGACCGGGCTAAGCGGCCAACGGATTTTGCCCGGGAAAATGTGAAGCTGAAGGGCGGGTTTTGTCCGTTTTGTTATGGAAATGAGGGCAAGACGCCGCCGGAGATTCAGGCCTACCGGCCGGGCTCGCATGGTGGGTCGACTTCGCAGCGGGACACGCCGGGATGGACCGTGCGGGTGGTCCCGAATAAATTCCCTGCGCTGGGAATTGAAGGCACCCTCGGACGGCAGGCCGAGGGCATGTTTGACCGGATGAATGGAATTGGGGCGCACGAGGTGATTATCGAAACCCCGGACCATAGTGCAACCCTTGCCAAGCTGCCCTCAAAGCGGATTGAAGATGTGTTGTGGACCTTTCGGGATCGCATTCTGG
Organism: uncultured Acidobacteriaceae bacterium; assembly: GCA_963833875.1. Lineage (GTDB taxonomy): Bacteria > Acidobacteriota > Terriglobia > Terriglobales > Acidobacteriaceae > Sulfotelmatobacter. The sequence continues at coordinate 1,062,903 of CAWHZM010000004.1, read as the reverse complement.
ATCTGAAGAAGGACCGGCGGTTCAAATATATTCTTCTGTTCAAGAATCATGGCGAGCCGGCGGGAGCGTCGCTGGAGCATGCCCACTCGCAACTGATCGCGCTGCCGATTGTGCCGATCAATGTGGCGCAGGAGATTGAAGGCGCGAAGCAATACTTTTTGTATAAAGAACGTTGCGTGTTTTGCGACATCATTCAGCAGGAGATTGAAAACGGCAGCCGGGTGGTGGCGGAGAATGAAAACTTTTTGACCATTGCACCATACGCGCCGCGGTTTCCCTTTGAGACCTGGATTCTGCCAAAGCAGCACGAGTCGGCGTTCGAGAATTCTTCGTCGCACATGTTTGAAAATCTGGCGAAGTCGCTGAAAAGCTTACTGACCAAGGCGGACCGGGTGCTGGATAATCCGCCGTACAATCTGGTGGTGCATACGTCACCGGCACAGGATCCGACGAACGATCATTATCACTGGCACATTGAGTTCATGCCCAAGCTGACCAAGACGGCTGGATTCGAGTGGGGGACGGGGTTTTACATTAATCCAACCCCGCCAGAGGAGTCGGCGAAGTTTTTGCGAGAGGCAGGAGTGGAGGAGCCGGTGGCGACAACGGCGGGATAACGGCAAGAATTAGTAGAGAGCCAGGAAAAAATTGGGGCACGGCTTAAAAGCCGTGCTCTTTCATTTTGAATGTTGGTCCGGCGGGGTACCGGTGAAGACCTGCTGAACGATTTGCCAATCGCCGTTGGGTTGATGTTTGTAAATGAGTATGTAGCCGCCTTTGGACGCGATTTTAGCTGCCGTAGAGATGATCGTCAGGTTCTCCTCGAAATCTCCGCTGTCATATGCGAGGTCTCCAGACACTTCGAGCTTCTCGCAGTGGAGCGTGAGGTCGCTATTGAAAGTAGCGAAAATGTTCTGGAATAGCGCGCGAAGCGCGGCGGAGCCGGTGATGCGATCGCCGGTCGGTTGAAGGAATGCCGCGTCTGGAGCATAGAGCTTGAGAATCGGATCGAGTTGCTTGGTGCGAAGGTCCTCGAGCCATGCAGCCCGGATTTTGGCAAGAGGCTTGGAAGTTGAGTCCTGGGCAGCGACGGGCGAGGCGAGGGCCGACATAAGGACGAGCAGGGCTGGAGCGGATCGGAGCAAGGAACGGACGTTCATAAAGCTCCTTTTAAATTGACTTCCCGTGACCTGTTATGCCTGAGTTCGGTCCTGGAACTCTTCGTGCCACGCCATCTGGATGGCTTCCAGTTTGCCTTCGTTGGAGGTCTTTGGGTCGCCCTGGAAGTCCGGGAGTTCGGTCACATAACGATGCAGATCGGTGAAGCGGACGGTAAGTGGATCGAGTTCGGGGTGAGCTTCGCAGAGCAGGATGCCAAGATCTTCGGCATCCTCCCAGGTAAGAGTTTTCGGCATGTTGGCAGTCCTCAGTGATGTTCTTCCGAGATATAGTTCCGGTTCCAGGCGGGGATCTCGACGACTACTTTTCCGGGCTTCACGATCTGCACCTGGCAGCCGAGACGTGAGTTTAACTGGAGATCAGCCGCCATGTCGAGACGGTCGGCTTCTTCGTCGTCCATGGGCGAGAGATTTTCCGCGCCTTCTTTAACCCACACGTGGCAGGTAGTGCAGGCGCAATTGCCGCCGCAGGCATGGTCGAGGGTGACGCCGCAGTTGAGTGCGACGTCGAGAATCGATTCTTCCTTGCCGTGATCTTCGTAGGGCAGTTTGCCGTGTTCGAAGGTCACGGTTTTGCCTTCGGGCAGGAATGTAACCTGGACCGTGTTTTCGCCAACGGTGTTTTCGCCGGGCGCTTCTTCCGTTGCGGTGGCACCGCTGTGGTTTTTCGTTTCTTCCATAATTCTCCTCAAAATTTCCGCCGCCGGCGAATGCCGACGCTATTCAAATTCTGCTTTCGCCATGGGATGCGGAGCCGTAGGGCCTTCGCCCATGTCGGCTTCGTCCATGGTCTTGCCTTTTAATGCGGTCGTGACGGCGCTGTCCATCATGAGCTCGGCCAGCCGTGTGGTGCCTTGATTAAGCACGTCGATGGCCTTGCGGATGGCCTGATAGTCGTCTTCGGCTTTGACCGCAGCTAGAACTTTCTCCATCTTTGCGATTTTCTTCTTCTCGTCCGTGGTGAGCTGGCCCCAGGCGGCACTCTTTTTGCCTTTTTCAAGTGCGGCGAGGATCGTTTCGGCTTCGTTGCGGGCTTCAATAATTTGCCGCTGCCGGAAATCTTCCTCCGCGCTATCGAAGGAATCGAGGATCATGCTCTCGACTTGCTCGTCGGTGAGGCCGTAGCTGGGCTGGACCTGGATCTCGGATTCCTCGCCGCTGCGTTGCTCGCGCGCGGAGACGTGCAGGATACCGTTGGCGTCGATGAGAAATTTGACTTCGATGCGCGCCATTCCCGCCGCCATGGCGGGGATACCTTTGAGATCGAAGCGGGCGAGTGAACGGCAGTCTTTGGCGAGTTCGCGTTCGCCCTGGAGAACATGAATGGCGACATTGGCCTGACCGTCGACTTGTGTGGTATAGAACTGCGTTGCACTCGCGGGAACGGTCGAGTTGCGGAGAATAATTTTGTCGGTGACGCCGCCCGCAACCTCGATACCGAGCGAGAGCGGGGTAACGTCGAGCAGCAGCATGTTTTCGGTGGCTTCGGAGCCGCCTCCGAGAATATTGGCTTGTACTGCCGCGCCGAGAGCGACGACTTCATCGGGATTCAAGTCTGTATGCGGCTCGCGATGAAAAAGCTCTTTGACCAGAGCGCGGACTTTCGGAACGCGCGTCGATCCTCCGACAAGAACTACCTCGTCGATTTGCTCAGGCTTGAGGCCTGCGTCTTTGAGAGCTTGTTTGCAAGGGCCGACGGTACGGTCGACAATCGGCTGGATAAGTTGTTCGAACTGCTCGCGCGTGATTTCGCGTAAGTATCGTTTGCCGCCGGGGACTTCGATATCTAACTTGATCGATTGCTGCGAAGAGAGCGCGATCTTGGCTTCAATGACGGCCTTGCGGATGGCTTGTACGGCTTCGGGGTCGCGGCGTAAATCGAGACCGAGGTCGCCGCGAATGTCGTCGAGCGCGATGGCGATGAGCAGATTATCAATGTCGTCCCCGCCAAGGTGGGTGTCGCCGTTGGTGGCGATAACTTCGAAGATGCCGTCGCGAAGTTTGAGGATGGAAACATCGAAGGTGCCGCCGCCAAGGTCGTAGACGGCGATGGTGCCGTTCTGCTTTTTGTCGAGGCCGTAGGCGAGCGAGGCGGCGGTCGGCTCGTTGACTAGCCGGAGAACTTCAAGTCCGGCGATTCGTCCGGCGTCTTTCGTGGCTTGACGCTGGGCGTCGTTAAAATATGCGGGAACGGTGATGACAGCTTTCGTCAGCGGCGCGCCGAAGAAACGCTCCGCGTTGCGCTTGAGCTGGCGCAGGATGAGCGCGGAAATTTCCGGCGGAGTAAAAGTTTTTTCGCCCAGCTTGATGCGGATGACTTCTCCTGGCTGCAAATCTTCGGCGAGCCGGAAAGGGAAAAGTTTTAATTCTTCCTGGATGTCGTCAACGCCGCGGCCCATGAGGCGCTTGATAGAGTAGACGGCGCGTTCAGGGGTCTCGGCAAGATATTTGCGCGCGGCGTTGCCAATGACGGGCTGATTTTTTTCGTCGAGAGCTACGACGGAAGGAACGAGATTTACGCCATCTTCGCCGGGGATCACCACAGGACTCTCCCCTTGCATGAAGGCCACGAGAGAGTTCGTGGTGCCCAGGTCGATCCCGACAATGCGATCCGTGGTCATTGGGTGATTTGGTGATCGGCTGATCGGGCGATTGCAAATCTCAAGCTTTTCAAGCACACAATCGCCCGGTCGCTCAATGTCTCAATTCCTTTAGCTTTCCAACACTTCGCCCACATCACGCACCAGATTGCGGATGTAGTTTCGGCGGTTTAACAAATCCACCATTTTGTCGCGCACTTTTTTTCGTTCGTCGTCAGAAACTGTCTGGCCCCGCTGCTCGTGATCGATCAATTCGTCCCAGGTTTTCCAATAAGTCCGCAGCTCTTCCAGAAGAGCTTCGTTCTTTTCTTCCAGTTCAAGCTTTTGGCGGCCTATTTCTTCGATCAGGGCGGGATCGTCTTCACCCATTTTTTTCTGCGCGCGAAGCTCTTCAAGCTGCATGTTCAGCTCAAAAACTTCTTCCAGCAAATCCGGTGGAACGATCTGCTTTTTTATCTGGCCGCTGGAGCGCGCCTGCTCCGTGGCTGACTTCGATTGCTCTTCCAGTTCCACGCCTTCGAGTTGCAGAAGGTAATGAGTGCGCTTGATTGGGTCTTTCAACGTGCGATACGCGTCGTTGAGCAGGGAACTCTGTTGCAAGCTCCACTCCTGCTCCTGGCTGCCGGCGCGGGCGTTCAGGTCGGGATGGAGTTTGCGGCTCAACTCGTAGAAGTCTTTTTCCAAAGCGGGGACATCCACATTCAACTTCCGCGCAAGACCGAAGAAGGTGAAGTAGTCGACCGGCATCGGCGGTTGAACTTTTCCGCAGGATTCGCAGAACTGCGCGGCGCGCATGGTGCCGCAGGACCAGCAGGATTGAGTCTCCTGCGGCACAGGCTTTGCCGTAATCGAGGTGAACGACGAGTTGCTCATGCCATTTTATCTTTACGCACAATCCCGCAAAACTGAACCGGTTCAAGCCCAGGGCGCGGAGTGCTGGGCGAGGACGGTCGCGCCTGCCGAAGCTTCGCGGGCGTGGGCGCCCGCGCCACACATTCCTTGCCTCACGCGGAGAACGAAGTTCCGCAGCCGCATGATTTAGTGGCTTGCGGGTTCACGAAAACAAAACCCTGCTGCATCAGCGTTTCCTGATAATCCAGGATCATGCCATTCAGGTAAATGAACGATTTCGGATCGACGAAGACACGCACGTCAGCGAACTGAAAGATGCGATCGCGTTCGCGCGGCTGGGTATCGAAGCGCACGTTATAACTCAGGCCCGAGCAGCCGCCGCCTTGCACCCCGAGGCGCAGTCCGCCCTGTTCGGGCGAAATGCCTTCCTTGGCCATCGCACTCTTCACTTTCACTAGGGCTTTATCGGTGACCTGAATGCCCTTGGCCGGTGCGGATTGCGATGGTCGCGCGAATTGTTCGGTTGCGGTCGTCATTTGTTTCGAGTTACGTACGCGGGCCCCCAGCAGCTAAAGCCGGTCAGGTATTCCCGACTCTTCCTTCGCAGGCTTCTTCGTCCTCGCGCCGCGAACCGTTACTGCGCTACCGCCGACGTAACTGGCTTGGCGCTCTCCTGCTTTTTCTTCCAGTCGCCGATGGCGGCGCGGATGGCGTCTTCCGCCAACACGGAACAGTGGATCTTAACGGGAGGAAGCGACAGTTCCTTCACGATGTCCATGTTCTTGATGGCGAGAGCTTCGTCCACCGTTTTGCCCTTGACCCACTCGGTCGCGAGCGAGGAGGAGGCAATGGCGGAGCCGCAACCAAAGGTTTTGAACTTGGCTTCCTCAATTACATTGGTTTCGCGATTGACCTTGATCTGCAGCTTCATCACATCGCCGCACTCGGGTGCGCCGACCAGGCCGGTACCCACGTCCGTGCTGCTTTTGTCCATGGAGCCGACGTTGCGGGGGTTGTTGTAGTGATCGATTACTTTATCGCTGTATGACATTTGCTCTCCTCGGTGCGAATTTGCCTTAGGGGCTCAAGCCCCTTCAAGATATTGCCTTCTTCCATGGCACGACTAAACTCGCGCCCTTTCAAAATCATTTAGTGCGCTTCGCCGGCCCACTTTACGTCTTTCAAATTGATGCCTTCTTTCGCCATTTCGTATAGCGGCGAAAGTTCTCGCAGACGCTCGACCGTTTCAACCAGCCGATCCGCAACGTAATCCACTTCGGCTTCGGTGTTGAAGCGGCCGAGGCCGAAACGGATCGAACTGTGCGCCAGGTCATCTCCGGTGCCAAGAGCCTTCAATACATAAGATGGCTCCAGCGTCGCCGAGGTGCACGCGGAACCGCTCGAAACTGCAATATCGTTAATGCCCATGAGCAGGGACTCGCCTTCAACATAGGCAAAGCTGATGTTCAGGTTGCCGGGCAGACGGTGCTCCACACTGCCATTGATGTAAGTTTCGTCGAGGCGATTCATGATGCGGTCGCGCAGGCGATCGCGAAGAGCGCCCAAGCGGGCGGCTTCGTGATTCATCTCTTCCGAGGCAATGGCACAAGCTTTGCCCAGGCCAACGATTCCGGGAACATTGAGCGTGCCGGAACGCATGCCGCGTTCGTGGCCGCCGCCATCGATGATGGCCGAAATCTGCACACGAGGATTCTTGCGGCGAACATACAGCGCGCCAACGCCCTTAGGGCCGTACATCTTGTGGGCAGAGATCGACAGTACGTCTATGTTCTGTTTATTCACGTCCACGGGAACTTTGCCGATGGCCTGGGTTGCATCGGTATGGAAGATCACGCCACGCTCGTGACAGAGCTTGCCGATCTCGGCGACGGGTTGAAGCACACCAATTTCATTGTTGGCGTACATAATCGTCACCAATATCGTTTTATCGTCCATGGCGCGCCTGAGATCATCCATGTCGATCAGGCCGTCCTTCTGCACCGGCAGATAGGTAACGCGATAGCCGTATTTCTCAAGCCGCTTGCAGGTGTCGAGCACGGCCTTATGCTCGGTAACCGCAGTGATGATGTGGTTGCCCTTTTCGCGGTACATCTCGGCCACGCCCTTGATGGCGAGATTGTCGCTCTCGGTTGCGCCGGAAGTAAAAATGATTTCTTTCGTCGTCGCGCCGATCAGCTTGGCGATGCGCTCCCGCGCGGTCTCGACGCCTTCTTCGGCGGCCCATCCGAAGGAGTGATTGCGGCTCGCCGAGTTGCCGAACTTCTCCACGAAAAACGGCAGCATTTCTTCGAGGACCCGCGGATCCATTGGGGTGGTGGCGTGGTTGTCCATATAGATGGGCAATGTCACGCCCGGCGGAGTCGCGTGCTGGGTCGACGTTAAGTCCTGGGGGATCTTCACTTCGGTGCTCATAATTGCTTTCTCCTACCTTTTCGAGTGCTCAAAATTCAAAACGTTTTCCGCTCAAAACGTTTTTCCGCTAAACATTTCCGCTAAACAATGGTCACCAACTCCGGCCGCTTGGCGGATTCAGTTTGAGCCGATTCTGGCTCTTCCCGCATGTGTGAAATCTTGATGCGGCGCAACACGGCTTCGATGCTGTCATTCACTTTCCGCAAAGGTTCGCGGATGTTACAACGGTCGCTCTGGTCGCACTCGCCGCGCACGGTGACACAAGATGTAATAAAGAGCGGACCGTCGATGGCTGCGATCACGTCGAAGGCGGAAATAGTATGCGCCGCGCGAGCCAGCCGGTAGCCGCCGTTCGTTCCGTGATGCGACTGGAGCAATCCGGCCTTAGCCAGTCGTTGCAAAATCTTGGCCAGGGCCTCAGGCGGGATTCCAAACGAATCGGCGACATCTTTCGCGCTGGCGCTCCCCGGCCCCTGCTGGTCGTGGTCAGCCAAGTGCTTCATGGCCATCAGAGCGTAGTCGGCTTTCTTGGTAAGCTTAAGCATCTTGATCGATACTAACTTCGTGCAAGCAAGGGTTTTAGGAAATCCGACTGGAAAGATCGTAATTATCTCCGACCATTTCCGTCGTATTTCATTCTACGTCCAAAAGGCAGGATGTTGCAAGGTTTAGCAGGGAGCGGATAAAAAGCAAGTTTGAACGGACGCTGGCGAGAATTAGGCGGAGCCGCGAAACTGAGACTGTTTAAATTAAGATCCGAAACAAAAGAATATTTCAAGGCACGGGAAAATTCATTACGAGGCACTTGACAAAGGGCAAGGCAGGACTAAAATTGCGGGCAATTCCCGCGAATCGATCCCTAATACCCGTTTCGGGGGCGACGCTTCCGGATTTATGACCTCCAAGCCGTTCTCCCAGCCACCTGACCCCAAAAAACAAGCCTGCAAGCACCCGCGCGTGCAGATTGTGAGCCGGGACGAAGATGCCGAGTTTGTGGAATGTCTGGAATGCCGAGAAATCTTCGAGGCCAGCGAATTGCGCGACATGAGCATTGAAGAAAGCACGGAGGCCGACTCGCAGGATTCCTAAAACGGACGAAAGTGCAAACCAAGGTAACCGCCCTGCCTGTTTCCTAGTTGGTCATAAGAAAATAGCCCTGCTAGTCTAAGGACCAATGGCGTGCGTTCGTACGCCTCAAATCCCAATGCCAAAAGTAGCACTAGTAGTCGACGACTCGATGTTGATCCGGTACACCGTGTGTCGCTCACTGGAAGAGCGGGGATTTACGGTGGAATCGGCGACCAACGGCGCCGAGGCTGTGCAAATTTTGGAGCGGATTCATCCTGATGTGATCGTCACCGACATGCAGATGCCGAAAATGTCGGGCGGAGAATTGATCACCCACCTGAAGAAGAACCCAAAAACAGCCGGTATTCCGATCATCATTGTTGCGGGCCGGGCCAGTGGCTTCGATGAAAAAGAGAAGCGGGCGAATTTCGCGATTTACAAAGACATCGACATTCAAAGCCAACTGGATAAGGCACTCGACGCCGTCATGGGAAAAAACCAGGCGCGCGGCGCCAGCAAATAGTCGCCAGCCATTTGGATTAGCGCCCTGCCAAAGCTGGCCTCATCTCAGAACCAGACTCGCTTCAGCTGAGAAATCCAACGGAGCAAAATCCTTCGCGAGAAACTTGGGGTAAGCAGCGGCGGCAATCATGGCTGCGTTGTCAGTAGAAAGCGCTCGCGAAGGAAAATAGACTGGCACACCCTGTTGCGCCCCTTCGCGTTCGAATGTGCTGCGCAATTCGCTGTTGGCGGCGACTCCGCCGGTGACGAATAAGGTTGCTACATCGTAGGCGCGGGCTGCAGTCAGAGTCTTGCCAACCAGATCCTCGATTACGGCTCGCTGGAATGACGCGATCAAATTCAGGGTCTGGCGATCACAATTCGCGAGATAATCTTCGAGTTTTGGTTTCGCAATGGCTGCCAGAGCGGCCCGGCGCTTTTCGATGGATTCGCGCAGGCCGTGAACTTCAACGTAGCGCAGCACAGCGGTCTTGATTCCGCTGAAAGAAAAATCATAGCGCGGGCGGTCAGTGCCGGGATCTTCCTGCTTTCCCGCTGCCCCTTGCTCGCGCTTGCTCCCATGTTCGCGGCGGTCGCGGTGTTTGATTTGCGCGGGCAGAAATTTTACCGCTCGTGGGTCACCGTGCGGAGCGAGCCGATCGATGATGGGACCGCCGGGGTAGCCGAGTCCTAATAACTTAGCAACTTTGTCGAAAGCTTCTCCGGCGGCATCGTCGCGGGTGTGGCCGATGTTCTCGTAAGTCCAGCTGTTTTCTTTTTGCTCGGCGAGATAGAGGTGTGTGTGTCCACCGGAAACTACCAGCGCCAGCACCGGGAACTGCAATTCGTGATTGCCTTTTTGGCGCTCTTCCAACAACACCGCGTGGATATGGCCCTCAAGATGGTTGACGGCAATGAGCGGCTTATCGAGGGCATAGGCCAGAGCCTTGGCGTAGCTGATGCCTACGAGCAAGGCTCCGGCCAGACCGGGGCCCTGGGTTACGGCGATGGCGTCGACGGATTGATAAGTTTGCTCGGCCTCGGCTAACGCTTGGCGAACTACGGGGACGATTGCGCGCAGATGCTCGCGGGAGGCGAGCTCAGGAACTACTCCGCCGTAAGGCTGATGAGTGGCAATCTGGGAGGCGACTACGTTCGAGATGAGTTGCTCTCCCGAGCGCACGATGGCGGCCGCGGTTTCGTCGCAGGAGCTTTCAATGCCGAGAATGTAGGCGGAGGGCATGGAGAAATATATTATAGATTCCGCGGAATCGGAGGTGTCAGCATGGAGCGTGAGTCTATGCGGGGACTGCTATCGAGGAGACTGGCGCAGGACGCGCTGGGTGCTTTTTATCGTCGGTTTAGTGTTTGCCGCGATTCTAACTAGATTTTTCTCCTTAGGATTCTTATCCAATCATTCTCAGTAATTTCACAACCACCCCTTAGTCCGCGCAATTCTCGAAGCTTCAACCCGATTGCTGGCGCCCATCTTGCTGATCGCTTCGGAGAGATAATTTCGCACGGTGCCCTCGGACAAGCCGAGTTCGGCGGCGATGTCGCCGCTCGGCATGCCTTCTCCGGCAAGGCGCAGAACCTGGCGCTCGCGGTCGGTAAGGGGATCGGTTTCGGCCCAGGCTTCCATTGCCAACTCCGGATGGATCACTCGCAACCCTTGCTGGACGCGGCGCACGGCTTCAGCTAGCTCTTTGGCGCGCATGTCTTTTAAGAGGTAACCCAAGGCGCCGGCCTCCATGGCGCGGCGCAGGTATCCGGCGCGGGCGAAAGTTGTAAGGATGATGACGCGAGTCGTCGCGTGTCGACGCTTGAGCTCGGCCGCGGCATCCAGTCCGGTCATGAGCGGCATTTCGATATCGGTAATAAGGATGTCAGGTTTGTGGGTGAGAACCGCTTCAAGCGCTTCTTTTCCGTTGCGAACTTGTGCGACGACCGAGATATCGCCTTCGATCTCGAGCAGCGCGGCCAGTGCGCCCAGCACCATGCCCTGGTCTTCGGCGAGAATCACCCGGATCTTCTTCCGGCCTTCTTTAGATGTCGGAGCCGCGGACGTTGAAATCGGGGATGCGGGGGCTGGATTCAATTGGCACAATCCCCAGTCTCGGACTTGAGCTGTTTAAGCGGGAGCGTAATTGTAAGGCGGGTTCCGGAGTCAGTCTCGCGGCTGAGCGTGCCGCCGAGCTTCTCGACGCGTTCGCGCATGCCGCGGAGCCCGCTGCCCTCTTCCTGAAAACCGCCGCGGCCGTCATCTTCAATCAGCAGCAGGCAGGAGCCATTTTTTTGCGCCAGTTGCAGGCTGCAAGTATGCGCCTGAGCGTGGCGAACAACATTGGTCACGGCTTCGCGCACGGCCATCGATAAAACGCTCTCGTGCAAAGGAGGCAGGACTATCCGGGCGACTTCACACTTTACGGCGACACCCGCAGTCTCCAGCGTGGTTCTTGCCTGCGAAAGTTCCGCGGTTAAACCTTGCGATCGATAACCGCGAATGGCATCGCGAACTTCCGAAAGAGCCTGCCGGGAGATTTGTTCGACTTCGCGGATTTCCGTTCCGGCTCGTTGCGGATCGCGATCCATCAACTTTCCCGCGAGTTCGGATTTCAGAATGATCACGGAGAGCGTATGCCCGAGCACATCGTGCAAGTCGCGCGCGATGCGCTCGCGTTCGGCCACTTTCGCCAGATGCTCAATTTCTTCGTGGGCCATGCGCAACCTGGCGAGCGCCCGGTTGCGCTGGGCAAAGTAGACATTGCTGCCGCCGACGACCAGCGATAATCCTCCGGCATAGAAGAGGAACCATCCGGAGAGATGAAAGATCTGCATCTCGGTCGCCGCAATTACGACGACACCGGCCAGAAATGCAATGGCATGGCGCTCTGTTTTTACACAGAAAGGGACGAAGGCCGCGGCAAAAATAAAGAAGGTAGACGCGCCCATGTTGATGGGCGCAAACAGGACCCCCAGAATCAACATGCCGGCAACGTGCAGAAGCGGGGGGGTGCGCTTCAGCCAGAAAAGACCAAAATACAGAAACAGAAAAATTATGGTGGCGAGCGCGGTCAACAGCCACATTTTCCAGCCGGCATGGCTCAAGATTGGATCGATGAAAAAGAAGCCGAGATAGGCGAGCCAAATGTATGCAGCCCATCCGTGAGCCCTCTCTCGCAGAGAGAGATTCACGTGGCGCTCAAAGGACGAAGGGTCGGCTCCGAACGCCGACTGCGCGGCCTTGTAGTTATCGATGGTGTCGAGCCGCTCTGAAGTTCTTAGTTCGTCCACGCCAGTGCCGATCTCCATGGATCCCGGTTGATATTGATCCCGGTTGATCCCGGTTAATTTCTATTGTCTACCCTATCGTCAAGAAGAGTTGAGTTGCGCCCTCGGCAACGGATGGCGCCGGCCAGCCAGACGAGCAGGGCCGCCGGGATCAGCAAGCCGAACCAGTGCGCACCACCATAGAACGAGAGCAAGCCAAGCAGTACGAGCATCGCGGTGAAACCGAGGGCTTGGTTAGATTTGGGTCTCATGATGATTGCTCTCCTTCCTCGCAGTAGCGCCGTAACACTGTCGCGGCAGAGGTTCATCCGTAAAGTTTGCCTTTGTCGCGCTGAAAACCGATGCGGGCCACGCCCAGGCAGATCAGAGTGAAAGCGATCAGAACTTGCCAGTGCGAGGCGGAAGATTCGTGGGTTCCAGCTCCTACCACCCCCAGCGCCAACTGACTCAAGTGATAAGGCGGAAGAACGAGGGCAATTTGCCGCACCGGCTTAGGCAGGAACATATAAGGCACCCATAATCCGCTACAAAACGACATCGGAAGATAAATCAGATTGATGGCGGCGGGAGCGGAGTTGGGTCCGACAAAATAACCGATCGCCAGGCCCAGTGCGGAAAAAGGCAGGGATCCAGCCACCAAAGTCGCGAGCAGCCTGGCTCCCTCGAAGAACGGCATGCGCACGCCGCCGAAGCTGAAACCCAGGACCAATAGAAGGCAGACCACAATCGTGCCGAAGATCATGCTGAGGATTACTTTCGCGGTGAAATAAGCGAAAGGCGGCATGGGGCTGGCGCGTTTCACTTGCAACCATCCCAACCCGCGGTCGGCGGCCAGGCCAGAGGCGGTGCCGAACAACGAGGCGCCCATCACGCCAAATGTTCCATAGGTCGCGAGCAAGTAAGTAGGAACGCTGGTTACTCCAATGGTCTCCTTGGAATTCAACACCAGGCCAAACAAGACGTAGAACATGACTGGAAAACTGATCACCGAAAGGGTATAGACGCGCAGCCGCAGATTTTTCAGGAATTCATATTTGGCCTCTTTTAAGTAGATCGACAAGGTCTCGCCGGCAGACCGGCCAATGGGAAAAGAGTTTGATGCGGAGGTCAACGTAATTGCAGAGGTAGTCATGGCTTTTCCTTTCGTTGTTGTCTCTATCTCGTCACGATCTTTGGCATGAAGCCGGAGATATCAGATCAGTTTTCAGGGTTATTGTTTTGGCTGCGGTCTTGAGTGAGCGCCAGAAATGCTTCTTCCAAACCGGCAGCAGTGATCTCTAATCCAGAGAGCAACGGATCGAGGTTGAGCAACGCACGGACAACAGGCTCGGCGGCCACGGCGCGAATCTCAACCGCTTCGCGATCAAGCTTTGCGCTGGTAACGCCGGGAAGATCGAGCAAGGCCGCAAGGCTAAGCCTGGTCACGCAACGAATCATCTTGCCGCTGGTCTGAGCTTTTATTTGCGAGGGCGTACCCTCCGCGATGATCTCACCCTGATTTATAACGGCAATCCGGTCGGCGAGAGCATCCGCTTCTTCCAGATAATGAGTGGTCAGCAGAACGGTTTTGCCGGCGTCGACCAAGCGCCGTATCTCCTCCCAAAGTATGCGGCGGGATTCCACATCCATTCCTACGGTGGGTTCGTCGAGAAAAAGCAAGTCAGGATTGCCGCAGACGGCGAGGGCGAACAAAACTCGCTGGCGCTGGCCGCCGGAAAGATCACCGAACTTTCGGTCGCGCAGTTTTTCCAATCCAGCCAGAGATAAAACCTGCTCCAGAGGCAATGGACGGGAGTAGTAGCTGGAGAACAGATCGATGTGCTCGCGCACCTTTAGAGTTTCAGGCACCCGTCCCACTTGTAGCATGGCTCCGGTTCGCATGCGGTTGGCGGGGTGCGAGGGATCTGCGCCGAATGCCCTCGCCTTGCCAGAAGTGGTCTGAAGGAGGCCCAGCAGCAACTTTACAGCGGTGGTTTTGCCAGCGCCGTTGGGACCGAGCAATGCAACCACCTGGCCCGCATGGACGGAAAAGTTGACATTCCGCAGGGCGCGCACAGCGCCATAGCTCATGCTGACTGCTTCGAGACTGGCCACAACGGGACGGGTATCTATGCGCTTCTCGCTTTGCACTTCTTCCAAGGTTGCAATCATCTTTTATGCTCCTTCTCTTACGCCTACTCTTTGCCCAGGCTCTCGAATCCGCCTTAGTGATTGCATCATCGCGGGGAACGCCGCGCCGCGCCAGTGTGCTTCATCATTCGAATCGAATGACAAATGTCATGGAGGGGAACAAGGAAAACAAAGCGGAAGCCGGACCGGGCATTGTTGGGTGACAGAGTCAGGCAACAGTGCACCCCGGACCGCGATTTTGCGAATTTCCCTTTCGATTGTTACGAAAAACGAACAAAGTGCGTTGTAGGTACACAGAAGGGCGTCCCGTGGGGGTGGCCGCATCCAGGTGAACAATGCAGGAATCATCAGTAAAGACGGTACGAAATCTTGTTCGGAAATCGTAACAAGGCGGGAAGCTCAATATTTTCAGCTTAACTCATGACATTCCGCGACGCTCCCTGCTATGATGTCCGCCTATTAGGGCTTCAATTCATGGAGGGTCCATGCTCCCAGCCGGTAAAAGTCTTCGCACCCTGCGCGAAAAGCTCGGCTTAACCATGCGTGATATCGAAACATCCAGTGCACGCATGGCTGAAAAATACCGCAACGAGGAGTTTTCTGTTCCTCCCAGCCGATTGTCGGATATCGAGACCAAGGGCGTATTGCCGAACATTTTCCGGCTCTACACTCTCTCTGTAATCTACCGGCGAGACTTTCGGGAAATACTCGGGTGGTATGGGATTGACCTGAACAATACAGCGGCGGACTTGAGCATGATTGCGCCGCCGAAATCGCATATGTCGGAAGCCCTGGCCGGGTTAGCCTCCGTGCAGGTGCCAATCCGCCTCGATCCTGCCTTCAACGAGCAGCGCACCGCGAACCTTGGCCGCATGGTCGAGCAATGGGGATTGGTTCCACTTTCCTATTTAGCCCAATTCGCGCATAGCGATTTCACTTATGGCTACATTGGTACGCAGGATTTCACTATGTACCCGATCCTTCCCCCGGGCAGCTTTGTGCAGGTCGACGAAGCCAAGAACAAAGTGATTGAGGGGGCGTGGAGATCGGAGTACGAGCGTCCTATTTATTTCGTCGAAACCAGGAGCGGACATACCTGCTGCTGGTGCAGCATGCGTAAAGATGACGTCATTTTGCAGCCGCACCCGCTTTCCCCGGTACAGATTCGAGTCCTACGTCACCCGCAAGAGGCTGAAATCATTGGGCAGGTTGTCGGAGTCGCTATGAAGCTGACGGAGTGGCAGGCTTACGGTTCTTCTCCAGAGCCGAAAGGGCAAGCAACACTGAATTAAGATGGCGCGCCGAAACCTCATCCTGAGGTGACGGCAGCAGCTCGTTGCTCCGTTCGCGCATATCTTCTATGTAAACTCCCGGCGTTTTGTCGCCTTCCGTATCCGAGTGGCGGAGGTCTTCTTCTAGTTCTGCGATGGGAGTGCGCAGCACAGTTGAAAGCACCTCGGTGTGCGCAATCCTGAGCGCGCGATTGGACGAGTCTTCGCCGTGAACCTGAGTTAGACCCCAATGGCGGTATCCACCTTCCTTCCGCCGCAAAGATCCCAAATAAGCCAGCCTTGCCAGCATTCCGGAGATGGCCGCCAGCGTGGTCTCCCGCAGATCTTGTAGAGCGGATTTCAGGGTCATTTTCCGTCGATTCTTGTTACGAATTCCGAACAGAAAAACGAGCGGACGTTACTTTTTCGTCCAGCCGGGGTCATGAAAATATCACGGTCTGCTTTTCCAGCACAAGGAGAAAATACCGTGAAACGTACCCTATTGATCGTCGCCGCAGCCTTGATGTTTCTCAACACCTTTGTAATCCCAACCGTTGCACATGCCGATGGCGTGGGCGGCCAAGGTTGCCCCGGCGGTTGCAAACCCTAGCTGTGGTAGTTACGAAAACCGGACAATTTGAAGAAGCCTTGCGGCGTGTCGCGCCTGGAGGCTATCATGCCGAGCTAGCTCATGCTGAGACCGCATACTCTACTTTGGCATTACCTTTGGGTCGGGCCTCATGTTCTTCAGGCTGTGCTCGCTGTATTCCTCTGGCGCAGCAGAGTGTATAGGCGCTTTCCCGTTTTCTTTGCGTACTTAGTATTCGAAGCGATCGAGGAATTCACCCTCTACGGAATGGATATCTTACCCTCCGTTACCGTAAGGGTGTGGTGGCTCACCTTCTGCGCCGGATTGATTGTTGAAGGGACTCTCAAGCTGGGGGCGGTCGGGGAATTGTTTTGCAACTTGCTCAGTTCCCGGCCTCCAATTGCTAGGATTGGTACTCGCCTGATTGCAAGTGTGGCGGCGGCGCTCTTCTTACTAGCTATTGCGGCTGCGGCCTACGCGCCGATGAACCGTGGCCAATACGGGTTGACTTATCGCGCGCATATTCTCCTACAAAGCTTCTACATAACCGAGGGCGGCCTAGCACTATTTCTCTTTCTTTTCGTCGCCTACTTTAGGCTGACGTGGGATCGGAAATCGCTCGGCATTGCACTCGGCTTTGGCATTTTGTTTTGCGAGCACTTGGCGGCTTGGTCTGTCATGGCCGGCGAGGCATTGCTGGACACTCATTACTACCTTCTTGATTTTCTCAACGCGGCCACGTATCACGTGTGCGTCCTGATCTGGTGTTACTACCTTCTTGTCCCACATAGAGTTGCAACAACGTCTGCGGTTTCTTTGCCGGAGAACGATCTGGCGGCCTGGAACCGCGAAGTGGAGCGTTTAATTCAGCAATGACTCCAGCGATAGTTCTCGTCATCGCCGCCGCAGTTGCGCTGGTTATTATCCTACGCCTGGCCATAATCCAAGGCCTGCCAACTAAGAGGGATGCTAACGCCACTCCAAACATCCGTCCCATCGATTTAGAAGCATTCCAGAACCTGGTCGACCCGGCGGAAGATGACTATCTTCGCCGCCACTTGCCGCCGCCAGAATTCCGAGCGGTTCGCCGCGCGCGTTTGCGAGCAACCTCGGCTTACATTCATGCCGCTGGGGACAATGCAGCTATTCTGGTTCAGTTGGGTGAGTCCGCATTGGCAAGCGGAGATCCGCGATTCACCAGCGCCGCGAAGCAACTCGTTAACGATGCGCTCCTTCTTCGCCGCAACACTACGATTGCCTCCTTCCGGATTTACATTGCATGGGCATGGCCTGATTCTCGATTCGCTGCCGGGAAGGTGATTGAGCGCTACGGGCGAGTCAGCGGTTCGGCCATGCTGCTCGGACGGCTGCAGAATCCGGGCACGGCGATTCGACTTTCCGCGAGTTGCTGAGTTGTGACCAATATCACAGACACCTCCAAATGGCTTGCGCAATAATAGCGGCCGGCGTCGCCGTGCCCGGTTTCGACCCTGGGTTTACTCGCCCATTACCCTCGACCATTCCTTCCTTGTTTTCGCTGCCCGATCTGGTGTAAAAACCAGCGGGGCTTGTCGTCGAAGAGAATATCCCCGGCAGAAACCTAGGTCTGTTTTATAAACTGTGCCGCGCTTCTGCACTCGACGTCGAGGTTGTCGTTCCGCCGCTTTCACAGGCAGGAGGCAAGGGAGCCTTATGTTGCACATCAGCATCTTCCAACCCAGCTCACAACGCAAAATCGCTTTCCGCTGTGCACAGTTCGTTCTCGCCACCACGTTTGCGTTTTTTTTACCCGCAGCGGCTTTTGCCCAGGGAGGGGTGGCTGCCGGTGATCTGCACGTTACGGTGAAAGATCCTAAGGGCAGCTTGGTGCCGAATGCCACGGTCACGGTGACGGATGTGGCCAAAGGCCTGGCGCGAACGGCTACCAGCGATGGCCAAGGCGGTTACAGCGCCCGCCAGTTACCTCCGGGCGCTTATGCGGTCACGGTCGAAGCGCCAGGCTTCGCCGAGGTCGAAGCTAAGAACGTGACCGTCACGGTAGGGGGCACGCAGGAATTTCCGGTTACGCTCGCGGTGGCGACCGGCAGGCAAGTGATCGAGGTGAGCGCCGAGGGGGAGTTGGTCGAGACTTCGCGCACGTCCACGACTGACACCATCGGACAGCGGCGCATCGACAATCTGCCCATCAACGGCAGGAATTATATCGACTTTACACTGACGGACTCGCAGGTTACGCGGGACAACGCGCCGAATACGGGCGCAGCGCCGACCTCGGGACTGAACCTGGATGGCCAACGCGCGCGGGCGAATCTGGTGAACGTGGATGGCGCGGATGCGACCGACAATGCCACCAACGGAGTTCGGTCGACCGTTTCGCAAGAGGACGTGCAGGAATTTCAGATCATCACCAATAACTACGCTCCTGAGTACGGCCGGGCTTCGGGAGGCGTGGTGAACATCATCACCCGCTCGGGATCAAATGATTTTCACGGCGACCTGTTTGGATTTTTGCGTAACCGCAACTTCCAGGCGGTGAATCCCTTCAGCACGGTTCCCAATCCTGCTTATACGCGCGTACAGGCGGGTGCGGCGTTCGGCGGGCCGATCAAGAAGGATAAGACGTATTTCTACTTCTCTTACGAAGTAACGCGACGGCACGAGACGGGATTTTCCGACATCGGCGCTGACAACTTCGGATTGGTGCCTTTCGACACCTCGATCACTGCTGGGGGATTGGAACCGCTGCCGTTTGGAACAATTCAGGTGACTCCCCAACAGGCGGCCTTTCTTGGGCCCGGACTGGCTCAACTGGCGCAACAGGACCCACTCTTTTTCGGCGCGTTAGCGCCTACCGCCATCCCGCAATATGAGGCACTGGTGGGAGCGTCTTCCGGACAAGCAACTTCGGGAGCATGGCCGACCGCGCTGGTGCAGGGCTTGAGCGGTGGGTTACTCACCAACTGGGCGGGGTTCCCTACTTCGTGCACTCCTCCGGGTCCGTGTGCGCCGGTTCCTGCGTCTTATCAAACGCTGAATTCACAAATCGGCAACTTCCCGGTGTTTGAGGGAACCAGTCTCTACTCGTTGCGGCTCGATCACAACATCAATCAAAGTAACCGCGTTATGCTGCGGGCCAACGTCAGCCCCAGCACCATCACCGGCATCGAGGTGAGCGGACAAGATCAACCCTTCGGACAAAATGCGTACTCGCGAACCTCGCAACAGACTTACCGCGACGTGGCAGGTGTCGCGCAGGATACGTGGACAATCGGCAATAACAAAGTAAATGAGCTTCGCTTCCAATATGCGCGCAGGGGGCTGGCGTACTTCTACAACACGGCAATTCCAGGTGGGGCTGCTCCGGCCGTCAACATTCCGGGCTACGCCTACTTTGGACGCGAGCCTTATTCCTACATTCAGCGGGTCGAGCAGCGTTACCAGTTCACCGATAATTTTTCCTGGACGCTGGGCCGGCACGCTACCAAGTTCGGAGTTGACTTCAATTACATCCCGACCACGGCCACCTTCACGGTGAACTACGGCGGAGTGTATGACTTCAGTTCTTTCAGCGCGACCAGCCTGGGATTCCCTTCCTCGAGTAATTTTTCTTTCCCCATTCTCTCGGCTGTACAAGCGTATGGGGCGGGCCTTCCCGGAGATTTCATTCAGGGAATCGGCAATCCGAAAGACTCGTTTACCAACAAGCCGCTGGGAGTTTTCTGGCAGGACTCCTGGCGGATCCGTCCCAACCTCACGCTTAACTACGGATTGCGGTACGACATTGAATTTCCGCCGCAGTTCAAATCGCCCACCCCGCTCGCTCTGGCTGGCTACCGGTTTTTGGGCATACAAAAAGGAATCCAGACCGATACCAACAACGTAGCGCCACGCGTAGGCGTGGCGTGGGATCCGGGCAGCAACGGGAAGACCGTGATTCGCGGGTCTTACGGATTGTTCTATGATCATCCGCTGCTCGGGCTTTACTTCCTGGGTGATGCCTCGGACGCTTCCACCAGCGATCAGTTGGTCTTTGCCGGAACTGGAACCTGCAGCGGCGCAGGCAATCCCGGAAATCTAAATGCGATCCCGATCTTCCAGGGGCTCTTGAACCAGCCGCAATGCGCGCCGTCGTTGTCGCCGACAGCCAATGCAAACCTGGGCTATCTTCCCAACCAACAGCAGTTCAATTCCTTCCAGCCGAATTCAGTTTTCCTGAACCAGAATTACTTGAACCCTTCGACATTTTTGCCGCTGGCCTTTCAGCCGTTTGGATATCCCATCGGCAAAGGTTTCGTCTACGCATATTCGGAGCAGGCAAATCTCAGTATCGAGCGCGACCTGGGAGCGGGATACACGCTCAATCTGGCTTACAACTTCAACGGCGGGCGGCATCTCAATCGACCCATCAATGCCGACACCATTCGCGGCGACCTGATGTTGGATAATTACAACGCTGCGGTTGCCGGGGGACAAGCTCCCAGCAGCCCGTTTACGGTCGGCAGTGGAGCGGTTCCGTGCGGGACTGGTTCTAAAGGACCATGGGTCAGCTCTGCACTTACAAACTTCTTCCGCCCCAGCGGATTGAATCCATCGATCGCCGAGGCATTGATAGCGGGGGGAGCGGGGCCTTGCGTGACCCTTGCCGAATCGATTGAGAGCAGCCTGGCCAGCCAGGGCTTCAATGCCAGTTGCAATCCTTTTGCGGGCCTGACGAACTGCATTCCGTTCAGCGATATGGACGCCAATTATTCCAATGGCACGTCCAACTACAACGGCCTGAGCGCGAACCTGCGCAAGCGATTCCGGGAGCACTACGAATTGCTGGTTTCCTATACCTGGTCACATGCGATCGACGATTCGACCGATCTGCAAGCCACGCTCACGCCTCAGGATAGCTACTACCCAGGTCTGGATCGTTCGACATCTTTGTTCGATCAACGGCAGCGGTTTGTTTTCAGCGGGGTTTATCAATCCGGAAAGCTTGGTGGCAACGAATTTGTGAGAAAGGTTTTCAGCAACTGGACTCTGGCTCCTCTGATTGAGTTTGGTTCAGGAAGGCCTTTCAACATTATCACTGGCAACGATGACAACTTGCAGTTGTCCACGCTGACGGGAAGACCGAATACCTTCGTCAACCCAGCCTGCACGGCGCTCGGGTATCCGGCGGTGACTTCGAAATACTCGCCCACGGGAGTATTTCAGGAACCTTGCGCCGCGGATTTCAACGGCACGCTGCTTTCCTTGGACGGCAATTTCGGCCGCAATGGAGGCGTGCAACCATGGACCGTATTCGACGATATTCGGTTTGCGAAGAGAATTTATTTCAACGAGCGCTTCAACCTGGAATTGATTACCGATATGTTCAACATCGCGAACAAGAACAATACGGCCGCCGTCAGCCCGCTGTTTACCAATGCCGGGCAGGCGACCGCGGCCTACGATCCGCGGCAATTTCAGTTCGCCATGAAGCTTTACTGGTAAAGTCATCGGCTGACGGATCAAGTGTTCTGCGCTGAGATGGGAAATGGAAATAAACACCAGGGAACTTTGCCGGCTGTTTTCCCGTAGTTGATTTCATGTCAGATCGAGCAATAGATCTCTCTCCGGGGCCGCTGGTTCCTCAGCCGATGCCCCCGGCGCCAGCCCCGAACACCGTATTTCGCGGGCCGAACGGAATTCGCGCCGGCTGGCGGGCACTCATTTTTCTGGCGATTGTGGCGGGGCTTGTGGCTGCCGCGAATCTCGTAGCTTATGTGGTGACGCGCATTTTGCTGCACCAGCCTCCGCACGCCGGTATTGGTTCAATGCTTTACCCCAGCGTGGCTGCTATCAGTGATGGGTCGCTTTTCCTGTTCACCGCGCTCGCGGCACGGATCATGGGCAGGATCGAGCATCGCAAGTGGAAAGAATATGGCTTGGCGGCAAGATTCGCGCTGCGCAGGAATTTCTGGCTGGGGACGGTCATCGGTTTCGCTGCCATAAGCGCCAGCCTGTTTGCCATCTTCGCGCTTCATGGATTCCACCTTGCTGGCTCGGCGATTCACGGCAAAACCCTGGTGCTTGCCACCCTCGCCTGGAGCGGAGCGTTCGTGTTGGTGGGGCTTGGGGAAGAGTTCGCCTTTCGCGGATATCTTCAATTCACATTTACGACTGGCATAGGTTTTTGGCCTGCGGCATTTCTAACGTCGGCTTTGTTCGGGCTCGCTCACGGTTGGAACCCGGGTGAGAGTAAGTTCGGACTATTCTCGGTCGTATGCTTCGGAGTGCTGTTCTGCCTGTTTTTGCGCCGCACCGGCAACCTATGGTGGGCCGTCGGATTTCATGCGGGATGGGATTGGGGGCAAACTTTTTTCTACGGCGTGACCGACAGCGGCTTAAAGCCTTATCACAATCTATTCAATTCCAGTTTCAGCGGACCGACATGGCTCACGGGTGGCAGCGTCGGACCGGAAGCCAGCGTTTTCACGCCAATGATTCTGCTGATCGTCGGCGTAGTTTTCGCCCGCTTCTATCGCGAAAACAAATATCATCCGCTCTCCGCCCAGAACAAGTAAATCCTCCAAGACTCTGGCCGGAGCCGGAAAACCGAAGCAGTCATTGGGAATGCTACACTGCCTCTTCACCCATCCTTGGCGCTTGCCCGGAGTTCACTCCTAATGTCTCAGTCCTACACGCCCACACCGCGGACCCGTCTTGTCCGCGAAGCCGATCGTGCTGTCTATGACCGCGAAGTTGCGTACGAAATTTTGGATGAAGGGTTTCTGTGCCACGTCGGATTCGTGGTGGATGGTCAGCCCTTTGTCATCCCTACTTCGTATGGCCGGAATGGCGACAGCCTCCTCATCCACGGGTCTGCCGCGAGCCGCATGCTACGGCAGTTGAAGGATGAACTCCCCGTCTGCGTCACGGTCACGCTGCTGGACGGATTGGTGCTCGCTCGTTCGATTTTCAATCACTCCATGAATTACCGCTCGGTGGTCGTGCTTGGGAAAGCGACTCTGGTGGATCAGCCCGAGGAAAAATTGGAAGCGCTGCGGCTTCTTTCCGAACACATCATTCCGGGCCGCTGGGCAGATGTTCGCCGGCCAAACGAACGAGAGTTGAAGGCGACTTCGGTGCTGCGGGTTCCAATCGAAGAATTTTCGGCCAAGGTGCGCCAAGGCCCGGTGGTGGATGATGAAGCCGACTATTCGTTTCCCACGTGGGCCGGCGTGGTCCCACTGGAGATGAAGGCGGGCGAACCGGTTGATGATGCGCGGCTTATCGAGGGACAGAAAGTTCCCCAATACGCGAAGACATACAGGCGGAAGCGCTAAGCTTTACGGGTTGCAAACTCTGGTAAAGCGAGCTATCCTTACAGTAAAGATATGAGGTAAAGATACAATAATGGCTCACTTTAGCACAATCAGCAGCAAAGGGCAGGTGACTGTCCCACAGGAGATTCGCAAACGTCTGGGCTTGCGAACCGGCGATCGTGTTGAGTTCGTCGTCGAGGCCGATCGTACCGTAATCCGTCCGGCTCGGGCGGAAAACAATCCGTTCGAAAGGTTCATCGGTATTGCAGGTCCGTTCCCAGGCGGTGAAGAGGGGATTAAGGCTTGGATTGACGACATGCGTAGCGATAAAGACTACGAATGAGGACGGCCCTTGATACCAACATTTTATCGCTCGTGTGGTCGGGAGCACCCGAGGCAACCGCGATCATCGCCCAGCTATTGAGCGTCCGTGCCGACGGTGCTCTTGTGGTAAGTGCGCCAGTTTTCGTTGAACTTTCCGCAGTTCCCGGACTGACCGTGCCGATTGTTCGGAAGGCGCTCGATGAGGCAAGCATCGAGATCGATTTCGATCCTGGAGAAGATGTATGGCAATTGGCGGCGGCGAGGTTCGCCGCCTATGCCACGCGTCGTCGTAGCTCGGGCGGGGGCTTGCCAAAACGTTTGGTGGCCGACTTCGTGATCGCAGCGCACGCGCTCCTGAGAGCCGATCGCCTGATGACCCGTGATGCCAATCGCTACGCTCTCGATTTTCCCAATCTCCGTCTGATTTAGAGCACCCGGTGAGTTTGCGTTCCCTTCTACGGAATCAGCAACAGCTTCCCGGTGGTCTTTCGTCCTTCGAGTTCCCGATGCGCCCGCTGAGCTTCGTTCAAGGGATACTTGTGCTGAATGCGCAGTTTGAGCTTCCCAGCCGCAATCATGCCAAACACCGCGCTGGAGCGCCGCAATAGCTCGTCGCGGGTCGCAATGTAGTTCGTCAGCGAGGGCCGGGTCAGATAGAGGGATCCTTTTTGCGAGAGAACAATTGGATCAAAGGGCAGCACCGCGCCGCTCGATCCGCCAAACAGTACCATCATTCCTCGCGGACGCAGGACGTTCAACCCTTTCTCGAAGGTGGTTTTTCCAACGGAATCGTAGACCACATCGACCCCGTTGCCACCGGTTAGCTTTTTGGTCTCAACTTCGAAATCAGATTGGGTGTATAGGATCACCTCATCCGCGCCCGCTTCTCGGGCGAGTTTGGCTTTTTCATCGGTCGAGACCGTCGC
Source organism: uncultured Acidobacteriaceae bacterium (assembly GCA_963833875.1). GTDB lineage: Bacteria > Acidobacteriota > Terriglobia > Terriglobales > Acidobacteriaceae > Sulfotelmatobacter. The sequence continues at coordinate 1,038,445 of CAWHZM010000004.1, read as the reverse complement.
GATCACACGGACGCCGATGTTATGCGCCATCTCCACCAGGAGAAGTCCAACCCCGCCAGCTGCGGCGTGAATCAGCGCGGTCTCTCCAGGTTTCAGGGGATACGCATCATGCGAGAGGTAATGCGCTGTCATGCCTTGCAGCATGGCTGCGGCGGCAGATTCTTCGCTGACGCCGGGCGGAACAGAAACCAGTCGATCCGTGGGGATGGCGGCATACTCCGCGTAGGAACCCAGCACAGCGGTCCAAGCTACGCGATCGCCGACCTTCATCGATTTCACATCTGCGCCAAGTGCCGTAACCGTCCCTGCGCCCTCCTGGCCCGGCACGAATGGAAGCTGCGTTTTGTATCGGCCCTCGCGGAAGTAAATGTCGATAAAGTTCACGCCTGAGGCCGCCAGCTTTACCACCGCCTCATTTGCACTTGGTTGCGGAACCGGAAGCTCGACCAATTCCATCGCTTCCGGCCCACCCACTTGCTTCACCTGGATAGCTTTCATCTTTTAATTGTCCCATATCCGTTTCCGCGTGGAACGGGGATCCCGGCTATGGCTGACTCGGGATGAAGAACTACGACGAACCAGTTGAGCCGTGCCCTTGGCGAACACCGGCCGCAATCGCCTTCGGGGCGGGCTTTTTCGCGGGATCGTGCGCGCACTCGAACTTCCTTACATGGAATTTACATTGCGCGTCTCTTGCGGCACGTAAACTCGAAGTATAGAGCGGCTTCGCCTCCGGCCTTCTTCAACCGCCCAGTGCCTCAAGATAGGAACGTCGGGCTAGAATAGTCGTCTTTGCTGGTATGAACCTCAACCTTAAGAAAAGCTTGGCCAGTCAGAGCCTCAGATCTGCAGCTCTGATTCTCACTCTGGTCGCCATCGTGTCGGCTCTCGGAGTCTTGCAATATCGCTCCACGCAAGCCGTAACCGAAGCGACCGCTCGTGACATGGAGCAGGGCGTCCAATCCGCCTTATTCGATTTTCGTCATGCTTTCGAGGTAGAGCTGTCCGATCTTTGCATGCAGTTACAGCCGAATCCTGATCGCCACGAGGCAGCGGATGCAGCCGAGATTGCCGGCGGCCTCAGACAGTGGCGTCAATCCTCTTCTTTCGGCGGCCTGGTTTCGGAAGTCTTCTTGTGGGATGGCCATGCTACATCGGATCTGACCGAGATAACATTAACAGGGCCTCCACAACGGTCTCCGTGGCCCTCGAATCTCCAGCTCTTGCGTGCCCAACTTTCAGGCGCCAGCGGCGAGGATCTTATTCCGGAAGCGGAAGGCGCGCAACGCAACGCTCCAGCCGGCAACAATCCGCCGGGACCTGGCAGCCGCACCCACGGCAGGTGGCTGATTGACGAGCAACATCTCGTCCTCTTGCATGAGTTCTCTTCTCCTCCCGAGGAGCATTCACGCGAGGGACAATGGCTGCTGGTGCCCTTGTCGCGGCCTTTCTTCACCGCGCATTTCTTACCCGAACTGGCGCGGCACGAATTGGGGGCGCACGCCCAGGCGTATCAGGTAGCCGTGTTGTTCGAAAGCGACCACCCTTCGCAGCTCTATTCCTCGCGCCCGGGGTTGGGTTCGGAGAGCAACGGCCCTGTGGACGCCAGTCTGAATCTCTTTGGACCGCCGTCGCAGCAAGCCGGAAGCTCCCGCGTTCGCGGAATATTCTTTCCTGTGAGTTCCGATAGCTCTCAGCCACCTGCTATTTTTATCGATCCGCTGGTTCCCTTCCCGCCCGGTCAGGGTTTGACTGTAATTGCGCAGCATCGCCGCGGGTCGCTGGAAGCGGCGGTCGCCAGCCTGCGCGAGCGCAATCTCCTGATCAATTTCGGAGTGCTGGCGATCCTTGCCATTACGCTAGCCATGGTGGTGATCGCCAGTCACCGCGCACGCTCCCTGGCTCGCATGCAAATGGATTTTGTTGCGGGAGTTTCTCATGAGTTGCGAACCCCGCTCACCGGCATTCTTCTGGCGGCGCGAAATCTCGAAGATGGCGTGGTCGGGGAAAAGCGATTATCCAGCTACGGAGCGGCTATCAAGAACCAGGCTTCGCGGCTTTCCGGACTGGTGGAGGAAATTCTTCTATTTGCCGAAACTCATTCCGGGCGCCACATCTATAAGATCGAACCTCTGGACCTGGCACTCGAGATCCATACCACTTTGGAAATTATGGCTCCGATGATCAGGGCCAGCGGATTCACCGTGGAAAATCAGATCGCGCCGGATCTTCCGATGGTGCAGGGTGACGCCGCAGCCTTCTCGCAATGCCTGCAAAACCTGATCACCAATTCGCTAAAATACGGGGGCGATCAGCGTTGGATCGGGGTGAACGCCTGCGTCAGGAACGGCGCGAATAAGGAAGTCGTCGTCAGCGTGCAGGACCGGGGCATAGGGATTGAAAGTCGCGATCAACAAAAAATTTTTGAACCGTTCTACCGCAGCCCGGAAGTCGTCGATTCACAAATAATCGGCAACGGACTGGGCTTGCCGCTCACCAAGACTATGATCGAAGCGATGGGAGGCCGGTTAACGCTGGTGAGCCGGCACGGCGAAGGAAGCACATTCATGCTTCATTTTCGCGCCGCCGCATAAATGGCTTTGCCCTGTGGCCGGAGAATACCCCGCAGGCGAGTGCCCAGCTTAAGACGATCCCGTTATGAATGAGAAAATTCTCCTGGTCGAAGACGATGACGCCATCCGCATGGCGATAAGCGATCGCTTGGAAAGTGAGGGCTACGTCGTCCAATCCGCGGCCGACGGTGAGGCTGGATACAGCGAGGCTCTGCGCAATTCCCACGATCTGCTCATCCTTGACGTTATGCTTCCGAAAAAAAGTGGATTCGATATCTGCCGGGATTTGCGCGGCGCCGGCCTCAATGTTCCGATACTCATGCTCACTGCACGTGGCCAGGTGGTCGACAAGGTGGTGGGGCTCCGCATGGGAGCCGATGATTACTTAACCAAGCCCTTCGAACCAGCGGAGTTGCTGGCGCGGATGGAGGCGCTTCTGCGGCGCTCGCGGCACTCCGCCGGAGATGCTTTACGGCAGTTTGGCTCGCTCCGCATCGACCTTCGCGGCACCACCGTCACCCGTGACGGTGAACCGATTTCACTCTCCGCCCGGGAATATCGCCTTTTGGAGTATTTCGTCGCACACTGTGGAGCTACCGTTTCACGCGACGAGCTTCTGCGGGATGTTTGGGGATACAGCACCGAGGTCTTTAGCCGGACTGTGGATGTACACGTAGGCAGCTTGCGGCAGAAGATTGAAGTGGATCCTAAGAAGCCACAAATGATTTTGACCGTTCCCGGTTTCGGGTATAAGTTTGTGGGCTGATTGTGGCCCATACTGGGCTCGGGAGTGTAAAACTCATGGCAGAAAAAAAGCCGCAAACTTTGGCCAACCATGCGAGATTCGATCCGCTCTTTCATTTCTTCCTCGCCCCGGTTTTTGGGCTATCCGTCATTGCAGCATTGATTCACGTATTGTGGCATCCCAGCCTGCATGCGGCGGCATTTTTCGTAATTTCGATGGCTGCGTTCGTCGCAATCTTCAAGATTCGAACCTACGCTCTCAAGGTGCAGGATCGGGTGATCCGCCTGGAAGAGCGTCAGCGATTGATGCTGCTTTTGCCCGAAGCTCTGCGACCGCGCATTCCTGAGCTCACCGAGAGCCAACTGGTCGCGCTCCGTTTCGCTTCCGATGCCGAACTGCCGGAACTGGCCCAACGTGCACTCTCCGACAAGCTCTCGAACGCAGAGATCAAGAAGGCGATTAAGAACTGGCGTCCAGATTATTGGAGAGTTTGAAGTCTGATCGCAGTTCTCTTTTCCCCGGACTGGAGACGCGCTCAGGGCCGATCGTGAGAACGGCTTCCGGACGCGGGGTTTCAAACCTTTTGCGCGCCTTTTGCCTCTGATTACTATGGCAGTCGGTAACTGCCGGCAGGTGCCGAAAGTAATGAATATCTTGCGCTTTCCGCGTTGACCGGGGTTCGACGGCAGGGTACGATTTTGTTAGAATTCACCGGACTGTAACGCCCGGGATGATCCGTATCCTCTTGAAAAACATGCGAGTTGCAAAACTCCAAATACGGATTGCACTGTTGGCCGGGCTTCTGGCAGTCATCTGTTCGTGTCAAAGCGCGAAGAAACCGATTACCGCCGCTGCTCCCGCAGATCCGCCGCCGTTAGCAGCCAAAGCGCCCGTAGCGGGTCCGTCGCAGTCCTCGATCCAGCAACCGCAGGAGGACAGCCAAGCGCTGCATGCCGGGCCAGCAGAAGCGAGCAGCCAGTCTTCATCTCCATCATCCACCGCGCCTGTTTCCGATCCCGTGGGCGAACTGGTCGCTGGGGTGGAGAGCCAGTACCAGGCAGGATTGGCAAAATTCCTTACCGGCGATACCGACGCCGCCAAGGTGGACTTCGATCAGGCGTTCAATTCGTTGCTCGGAAGCAATCTGGAAATCCGCTCGGATGATCGGTTGGAAAAAGAGTTCAATCGCATCGTTGCCGGCGTGAATCAGCTAAATCTGGGCGATGCAGTCACGGAATCCGAGGCTCAAACTTCCGAACCGGCCCCCATTGACGAGACCAACGGCATTAGCCCAGCCGCTTCCGCGGATGTGAAGGCCAAAGTTCAAGCCGAAATCGAGTCCACCCACTCCGATCTTCCGTTGATGATGACGGACCAGGTTGCCGGGTACATCGGTTACTTTTCCAATCGCGGTCGTGGAACCTTTGAGCGCGCCTTTGCCCGCTCCGGCCGCTACCACGACATGATGGTGCGCATTCTCAGGCAGGAAGGCGTGCCGCAGGATCTGATCTATCTGGCGCAGGCCGAATCTGGATTTCAGCCAACCGCGGTCTCGCGGGCAGGCGCCCGCGGCATCTGGCAGTTCATGGGCAGCCGTGGCAAGGGATACGGCTTGCAGCGCAGCCTTTGGGTAGATGACCGGCAGGATCCGGAGAAATCCACTCGCGCGGCCGCCCGCCATTTGAGAGATCTCTACGGCCAGTTTGGCGACTGGTATCTGGCCATGGCCGCTTACAACTCCGGCCCGGGAACGGTGCAAGCCGCAGTTAAACGCACCGGCTACGCCGATTTCTGGGAGCTTTACCGGCGCAACGTTCTGCCCAAAGAGACTCGCAACTATGTTCCCATCATCCTCGCCGTGACTATCTTGACTAAGAATCTGTCGCACTACGGCTTCGATGACGTCTCCATGGACGAGTCTTTGGCGTTTGACACAGTGAAGATTAATTATCCGGTCGATTTGCGACTGGTGGCCGATTGCGTGGATGCAACACCGCAACAACTCCAGCAGTTGAATCCCAGTTTGCTGCGCCTGACTACACCGAAAGACAGCACGTTTGAATTGCATCTGCCTGCGGGATCAAAAGAGCAATACGAAACTGCGATGGCGTCGATTCCCGCCGGAATGCGGCTGTGGTGGCGTTATCCCACGGTACAGTCTGGCGATACGCTGGCCTCGCTGGCGCGGCGTTACCGCGTTACGGTGAAGTCGATTGTGGAAGCGAATCAACTCCAGAGCGGCGACCTGGAGGGCAATGCAAAAGTCGTAATTCCGCTCACACCCGGCCAGCATCGTTCTGGCGACAACGGCTCTTACGCGCGCCGAATTACTCGTTATAAAGTTCGCCGGGGAGACACGGTTCAAACCGTAGCCGAGAATTTTGGCATTCCGGCGCAGATGGTGCGCCGCTGGAATGGCCTGCGGGGCGACAGCCTGCGTGGACGCACCGTGCTCGCTCTGCACTTGCCGGTCACGCCCAGCGGAGAAACCACCTCAAGCGCGTCGAGCACTTCTCCGGCGCGAGCCCGGAAGCCCGTTCAAACTGCGAGCGCCAGGGTTGCGTCTGTCCGATCAGCCAGCCACCAATCCGCGACAGATGAGGACGCAAACACCGAGCAGGCCAGCGTCGTCCACCACAAGGTGAAGTCCGGGGAGACGTTCTATTCCATCGCCTCGACCTATCGGATCACCGTTGCTGCCCTGAAGCGCAGCAACCAGAATGTGGCCACGCTCCGCCCAGGCATGATCTTAGTAGTCCAGCAAGCCCGCTAGCCTTTGCGTCTTTCTTCTGCGCTCGTGCCCTTTGTACCCTTCCTGATCGCGCCCATGCCCGCGAAATATTTTCTCCTTACCGCGCCCCTTCCACCAAGAACAGGTCCGACATTTCTCGTAGGAAGGAATAAGCGTAGGTCTTGCCGTCCGCGGTCATGCGAACATTCAAAACCGAGGTCACTCCGGCAGAATCGCCAGGGGCAAGTGTTGTCACTAGCTCCCTTTTCCCCGTGACCAGATCGAGGCGATAGACCAGCGCCGATGTCTTCTCATCGTGATAGAGATAAGCAGAATGACCATCGGCGGACCATGTGATCCAAATATCTTCCGGCGACCAGCCGGGAATCGTTTGCGGCTCCCCCCCTGCTATCTGAAAAATCAGGCCCTGCCCGTTCACATCCCGAGCAAACATCAGCTTTCCGTCCGGGGACACAATGTGGGACTCGTGGTGATTCCTTTTCACGGAAATCAACGGAGTGATGCTGCGTGCCGTCCCACTTGCGATGTCCTGGATATACATCCGCCATCCCTTCCCGTCGTCGCCCGCAAAATAGATGGCCTTCCCATCAGGCATCCACCCCGTCGAAATGGCTTCCTGATCTGCGCCCGTGGGCAACCTCTGAAGCTCCCCCACTCCCGTCGGCACAAGAACAAAATGAGCTCCGCCCGCCGTCGAAGAGTCAAAGGCCAATACTTTCGTTCCATCTGGGGAGAGCACTGGGTCGCCCCATTGGCCGAGTTTGATGGCGGAAGATCCGTCGGTTTTTCGCAGATACGCTAGGCCTGAGGCGCCCGCTGCCGATCCCCAATCATCGAATGAAACCAGCGTGCCGTCAGGCGAGAGATCTCTCAAGGTTGCGTAGTCGAGCCAGGCGAGATCGCGTTCTTTAGTATCGCCGGATCCCCGAAACTGCAGCCCGCTTCTCCACGATTCCTTTGACAAAAGAATTCGCCCGTCGCGCGCTACATCGTGAAGCCGAAGAATACCGGGCAACCGGAGAACGATCCGCTCCTTGCCATTGAGGCCAAGAGCATGAATCGCATCCGCCCATCCTTCCGTGGTGGTTGCGGAAGCCCACACCTCCGCGCCCGACGGGGGCCAAGCCAGGCCCTCCACGCTGATATAAACCTCTGAGTGGATCAGTTCCTTTCCGCTTCGGTCCACTGCGATTATCCACCCCGCGTCGCCGTCCGCAGCCACAAATTCAGCGAACGCCACGGATTTACTATCCGGCGCAATCCGGAGATATCCCAGGGCGTGATAACTCTCGTAGAGCACTTTTCCGCGAGGGAATTCTACGCGATACTTCCCTCCCGCCTGGCGGATCACCGCCATCTCGTTTCCGTCAGCGGTCCAGTCGGCGGCCAGCACATCCTCCTCAACTTCCCGCGGCGATCCGCCGGATACCGGCAACAGCCCCAGCGTTCCCTGGCAAATTCCGATGTATCGATCGTTGCAGCCGACGGAAATTGCGAGTTCCGAAGAAGAAACCGCAAACAACGTGGAGTTGGTCAAATTCAATGGCCGGGATTCAGGGCTATCCGGCAAGGTCGAATACAGTTGGACTGGCTGCCCACTCCAACTGGCGCTGTAATAAATCGAGCGCCCATCATGCGCAAATCGCGCGGCGTAGACCAGCCCCCGATCGAATGTCAATTGATGATAAGAAAGCGGAGCAAGAGTGCCCATACGCCGACCAAGCATCCAACTTCCGGCGGCCACGAGTACAAGCAGAAGCAGACCCGCTGCCAGTTGTAGGATCTGGTTGCGTGGCTGGCGTTCCTGAGCGGCCGCCACTGCGACACCGGCCCCGGTCGCAGCACTCGAAGACGAGATCCCCGAAAGTCCTTCCAGATTAAAGGCCAGGTCCCGCGCCGATTGAAACCGCTGCAACGGCTTTTTCTCCAGGCAGCGCCGGACAATCCGCTCGAGCGCCGGCGAAATCGGTTTGCCCGTCAGGCTCAGTTCCGCGGGCTCCTCTTTGAGAATCGCGGTCATAGTCTCGGCCGAAGTGTCCCGCCGGAAAGCGCGCTGGCCGCTAAGCATCTCGTACAGAATCGTTCCCAAGGCAAAAATGTCGGAGCGCGCATCCGCGGCCTCGCCCCTGACTTGCTCGGGCGACATATATCCCACTGTTCCGAGAACCACTCCCGCAGAGGTTGGCACTGCTTCAAGAGTTACGCCTTCATCCGCAGCCGCTTCCGGCCTCGCCAGCTTTGCCAAACCGAAATCCAGAATCTTCACCCGGCCATCCCGAGTGACAAAAATATTTTCTGGCTTCAGGTCACGATGAATAATGCCTTTGTCATGCGCCGCCGCCAGCCCGTGTGCGATCTCTGTGCCGTACTCGAGGGCTTGCCGCATGGGCAGAGCGCCGCCGCTCAATTCCTGCCGCAGCGATTGGCCCTCCAAGCACTCTGAAACCAGAAAAGGGGTGCCATCCTGTGTGCCGATATCATGAATCGACAGAATATTGGGGTGGTTCAGAGCGGCAACCGCACGCGCTTCGGTTTCGAATCGCCGCAACCGTTCAGCGTCCCGCGCCAGGCTTTCCGGTAGGACTTTAATCGCCACGTCGCGTCCCAGCCTGGTATCGGTTGCCCGGTAAACCTCTCCCATGCCCCCGGCACCGAGAGAGGAGACGATTTCATACGGTCCGATTTTTGTGCCGGAGGTAAGTGCCATGTGTGCGCATTATAATAGGGCGGTTTATTTTGCGTGATCCATCCCGTGAAACCCTTTGCCTTCCGAGGTAGACCTGGCACCTCAACCCCGGCAGCAACTCCGAAATCCCTTTCCCCGCGTGATAAAATGAGGTTTCCATGGCTACGATTTCCCGCAGAAAAACCGTGACTGTCAGCGTCGGCGGCGTGCGCGTGGGCTCCGATGCACCCATTGTGGTGCAGTCGATGACCAATACCGACACTGCCGATATCCTCGGCACAGTGCAACAATGTGCGGCTCTGGCGCGGGCTGGTTCTGAACTGGTCCGTGTCACGGTCAACAATGAAGAGGCGGCTGCCGCAGTTCCGCGCATTGTGGATTTGCTTGATCGGCAAGGAATCCGCGTCCCCATCATCGGTGACTTCCACTACAACGGCCACGTTCTGCTTACCAAATATCCCGAGTGCGCCCGGGATCTCGCCAAATATCGCATTAATCCCGGCAACGCCAGCATCGGCAAGACCGGAGACTCCAACTTCCGCACCATGATCGAAGTCGCGGTGAAATATCAGAAGCCGGTGCGCATCGGCGTGAACTGGGGCTCGCTCGACCAAACCCTGCTCACGAAAATGATGGACGAGAATTCCGCGCTTGCCGAGCCTAAAGATGCCCGCGAGGTGACCATGGAAGCCATGGTGGTTAGCGCGTTGAACTCCGCCGCACTGGCGGAGAAATTCGGTCTGCGTCGCGATCAGATTATTCTCAGCGCCAAAGTCAGCGGCGTGCAGGATCTCATCGACGTTTATCGCGCCCTTGCCGCTCGCTGCAACTATCCGTTACACCTCGGCCTTACTGAGGCTGGCATGGGCGCCAAAGGCGTAGTCGCTTCCAGCGCCGCGATGGGCGTGGTTTTGCAGGAAGGCATCGGCGATACCATCCGCGTCTCGCTCACTCCCGCTCCCGGCGGTGACCGCACCGAAGAGGTTCGCGTGGCGCAGCAACTTCTGCAGTCGCTGGGCATTCGCAGTTTTACCCCGCAGGTGACCGCCTGCCCCGGCTGCGGGCGCACCACCAGCACCTTCTTCCAGGAGATGGCCGAGCAAATTCAGACTTACCTGCGCGATCAGATGCCCACTTGGAAAAAGCGCTTCATCGGCGTGGAAGAGATGAAGCTAGCCGTGATGGGCTGCGTGGTCAACGGCCCCGGCGAATCCAAGCATGCCAACATTGGTATCTCGTTGCCCGGAACTTTCGAAGAGCCCAAGGCTCCCGTCTACGTGGATGGACGCCTGTTCACCACGCTTAAGGGCGATCGCATCGTTCCGGAATTCATCACTATCCTTGACGAGTACGTCGACTCGCATTACGCGGCGCGGGGAGTGGAAAGAGAAGAAGTCGCGAAGGTCTAATCGGTCAAGAGGCTCACGTCAGGAAAAGAGCAGGAGCCCCCCACGAATCCCCGAGTCCGGATTACTTTCTTTCCCTGGATTATTGATCCTGCGAAGACCTTCGCGCATCGCCTGAGGGGTTGGAGCAACTGCCGGTGTTGTCATTCCCGCTTGACCTGAAGCCGGTGAAAGTTCCGCCTGAGAGCGTCGCCGTGCACGGGGCTGACTCGGTCCAGGTTCCGTTCATGCCGCCAGAAACCGATCCGGAAAACGTGGTAGTAACAGGCGTAGCAGCATTGTTAACGTCGCATGTTCCGGTGAAGGAAAATGTAAACCCACCGGTGGTTTCATCGAGCGTTCCAGATACATCGAAGGTACCCAATACAGGCGGCCAGGCGGCACGGCCCGGGTCGCTTGCGCCGCCGGGGACAGTGCTAATGGTCCCCGTGATAGCGCCGGTGCAAGGGTCGCTCGCGAGTGTGGCAGTCCCAGTATCCGTATAGAGGGTTGGATTAACTGTAAAAGTAAGGCCCCAGTCCCCACTAAGGCTCGGCTTCGAGGTTAGGGTCGTAGAACCGCAAGAGACCATGAACACCCCTAACAGCGCGATAAGCGAAACGCCGGCCAATTTCGTCGCGCAAGTTTTGGCTGGTCTCGCCTGTTTGCCGTCAGCACATAGGATGGAACTGATTTCCTTAATCACGATCCCGCTCCTTTAGGTGCATTCTTTGGGGCGCCGCTTGGTTACCCCCGGGCCGATGTCCCAGTCCGGCGATCTCTTGATCTAATTTCAACCCGACAAAATGACGCTGAGCCTGCTGATTTCTGACTCGGCTAATCACTGCCCGGTAAACAGGAAGATCGGATTCTGCGGTGCGGGTTCTCCATTGGAAAGCAACCCGCTGCTTCCGGCATAACCCGCGAGCAAATCCATGACCAGCGAATCTGACGGAGTGCCGGTTCCCGGATTGTTGGTATTGGCGCCGCTGGTATCGATCACCGCAATTCCTCCCGCATCACACATCGCCACGAACACCTTGGTGCTGTCCACCGAAGCTACGGTAAACATACGGAAACGGGTAGCTCCGGGAGCGTACAGAGTTGGATACAGGGGAGCCGTGGCGCAGGAGGCAGCGGGAGGGACCGCATACTGCGTCGCCACGAAGGCGGTGGACGTGGGGCTGAGCAATGTCATCGCCGGTGCCTTGGGATACTCCGCCGTGAACGTATTCGCGTTAAAAATGCTCAGATACGGAATCACGCAAGCGCCTGACACATTCGAATCCGGGCAAGAGGTCGCGGTCGCGTAGCTGGCCACATAAAATCGCGTGCCATCCGGCAGAGCGGTCACCGAAACCGGCGCGCACGCCGTCGCCGCCGGGCACGAAACCGAGCCAGCCGTAAACGGAATGGTCGCCAGCAAGGTTGGCACGTCGCTGGTCGCACTGGTATCGGAAAAAACATACACCGTACTCGTCACCGGATTGGTCACATACAAGCGGTTCAAGTATGGATCGAAGAAGATAAAATTCGCTCCCGCGCCCACCGGCAGGCTGCTGGTCACCGTGTCGGTGGCGACATCGATCGTCACCAACGTGCCGTCGCCCTGCGTCAAAACATAAACTTTTTGCGCGTCGCCGCGCGCCACCACCCAAACCGGCGTGACGCCAGTAAATCCGGTCACGACATTCGGAGCGAGATCGGCGGTATTCAAACTGCTGATCGTATTGCTTCCCTGGTTCGCAACATAAAGCTTAAGCGGTTGCTGCGTAGCGCTCGGGATCTCAGCCATGGCAACCGGGTTCGTGCCCACTGTGGCCGTTTGGGTCACCACATCCGTGGCGGTGCTGATTTGGGCAACCGAATTCGAGTTGTAATTCGCCACGTACATCTCGGCGCTTTCCGTGCTGGCTAGAAAGACCGGCTGGGAGCCAGCAGGCAAGGCAATCGTGCCCACCGTTCCTAAGCCTGTGGCCTGGGTAGATTGAAACACCGGATTGAAATACGACACCACGTCCAGCCCGCCCAGGATCACGCTGCCCGCACTTGCCACAAAAACCTGCGAGTCGGTAGTCGAAATCGCCCCATAAGTGGGAAGCTCGCCTAAATTCGCCTGCGATGGTTGGGAGGTCGGAGTTTCTCCGACAATCGAGTCTCCCGCCACATCGATTTGCAACGCTCCGCCAGGAAAGTTTGGCGAGTTCGTGGTGATGCCAAACACGCTGTGGAAATTGCTCGGCTGGGGAGCCGATTCCACCGGGCACCCCGGCACGCCGCCGGTCGAACAAGGGATTACCACTGGACGGTAAACCTGACCGCAGGCCATCCAAACCAGAATCGGAAGCACCATGGCGGCCAAAAAGACCGCCCGCCGCACACTCATCGGCACTCCGTCGTGCGCCACTCAGGAGAAGTTGTCATCATAGGTGAGAAGAATTCAACATTCTAACGGCTAGCCGCAATATCCGCCAGTGGCCGAATTAGACAGAGGAAGCTTTACCCAGTGAGCCTCCTCGTCCTCGGTGTTTAAGATTTTGCTTTTGCTTGCTTCTGGGATGCGCCGACGATGATGCGAGTTGGATGGAGTTGGGGTTCTTCCAGCGCAGAAATAAACTTGAATTCCTACTTGTGACGACGCCCTTTTCCAGCAGCCGCCGCGGCCGGAGCCTCTGCCTTGGACGCAGTCGCCGCCGGCTTCTTCCTGCCTTCCATCTGCGCCAGGCTCTGCTTGAGAGCAGCCATCAAATCGACCACGGGCGCAAGCTTCTTCGGTCTTTCCATTTCCACCACTTCCCCGCCCTCGAGCTTCGTCTCGATTAGCTTCTTAAGGTTTTCCTGGAAAGTGTCCTTATATTTCTCCGGATCCCACTTGTCCGCCAGCGCCTCAATCAACTGGTGCGCGACCTTGATCTCCGCTTCCTTCAATTCCACGTCCGGGGCACCAAAACCTTCCACCTTCTTCACTTCTTCTTCGTAATACATGGTATGCAGCATCAATCCGCCTTCCGACGGCCGCAGAAAACAGGTGTACTCGCGGTTGTGCATGGTGATCTTTGCGATCGCGACATACTCGCTCTCTTCCAGCGCCTTGGTCAGCAACGCGTAAGGGCGCCGCCCCGCCTCTTCTGGCAGCATGTAATATGACGACTCAAAATAAACCGGATCGACCTCGCTCTCCTTCACGAATTCCAAGATTTCCATGCTCTTCGCGGTCTGCGGCTCGATCTTCTTGATCTCCTCAGGCTCGATCACAATGTATTCGTCTTTGCGGAACTCGTAACCTTTCACGATCTCGCTGCGGTCGACAACGACGTTTTCCGCCGGGCAGATATATTGCTGCTTCACCCGCACCTTATCCGGCCGATGCAGCATGTTGAAGGAGATGCCCGAACTGCGCGCGCCGGAAAATAACCGCACCGGCATGGAGATAAGCCCAAAAGTTAAGTGCCCCGACCAAACCGACGATGGCATAGTTCCCTTCCGTACATTTAGGGACGGAACGCAATCCCCTTGGGTTTTCGACCGCAGTCCGGCTAAACTCCCCGGATTTGGCAGTTTAGCCCAAAAGCCAAGGTTGGATGCACAAAACTTGCATTACGGGGAACCGAGGTGCGAAGCCGAAGGGAATGGGGTCATGCATTCTAAGGTCCAAGCTGTTGTAGTTAACTGGGCGGGTTCAGGCTTGAGCCAAGCGGTCCTTCTTTTTTGTGAAGCTTACAGAAGGGAAAGCTCATCTCTCAAGGGCAATCACTTGATGCGCTTGAACTCAGGGAATGACATGATTGACCTCCGCTATCCAGTCGGCAAGTTCGTCCACGAAGGTCCCAGTACCGAAGAACAAAAGAAAAAACATCTGGACGATATCGCCCAAACGCCCCAAAATCTACGCTCGGCCCTGAAAGGCCTTTCGGAGAAACAACTCGACACCCCCTACCGCGAAGGTGGATGGACCCTCCGCCAGGTTGCTCATCATGTCCCGGATAGCCATCTCAACGCCTACACCCGCTTCAAACTCGCTCTTACGGAAGAAGACCCCACCATTAAGCCCTATGCCGAAGACCGCTGGGCGCAACTAGCCGACACCGCGACCACGCCGGTAGAGGTCTCCTTAACCTTGCTGGACTCTCTGCACACCCGCTGGGTCGATCTTCTGCGCTCGTTGAAGCCGGAAGACTGGAAGCGCACCTTCCGCCATCCCGAGATGGGGCAGGTGAGTCTGGAGAAGAGCCTGGCGCTCTACTCCTGGCACGGGCGCCATCACGTGGCCCACGTCACCAGCCTGCGGGAGAGAAACGGCTGGTAGGCCGGGTTTAATTGATCCCGAGCTTCCACACCAGATAACTGGAAGCCTCGCGCAGCAGGGCGTACGCCCGCTGCGGCAAGCCCCGTGGAACTGAGTCAGGGCGGGGAGCGACATAAACCGGAGCAATTCCCTCGTGTTCGAGCAGCCGCTTAATGCGAAACACGTGATAGGCATCGCTCACCGTGATGCAACTGTGCAAACCATTAGCACGCATGATCACAGCTACCCGCTTCGCCGACTGGGCGGTATCGGAGCCCTGAGTTTCAGCAATCAGATTCCGCTCGGGGATTCCGCGATGCTCGAGATAATCGCGCCCCACGCCGCCTTCGCTGAAGCTGGGATCGGCGGCGGCTCCTCCGGTGGTGATGACCACCGGAGCCAAGCCTCTTTGAAATAGATCGAAAGCGTGATCAAGGCGCGCACGTAACACAGGAGAGGGATGGCCAGAGTACTCGGCCGCGCCGAATACGACAATCGCGTCCGCCGGATGCAATTCCTGACGCGAGCCCTCCTGCACGATACGCATCGCGGTTACAGCCAGCCATCCCGCGAGCACGAACAACCCCAGCAACTCCAGGGCAAGAACCCACCGGGCCGGGGAATGCCGCGCAACCGGAACGATGCTCATCCTTTGGCAAAGAAAGTGGAAATTTCGTCGGCGGAGATTGCGCCTTCGCGCATTACGCGCCAGCGGGTTCCTTCATCGGTCAGGTCGATAATGGTCGAAGCAATATCGCGAGGCGAGGTTCCACCGTCCACAATGATGCTGATTCGCCCATGGAGTTGCTCATGAACCTGCTCCGCGCTGGTACACTCTGACGCGCCGCTTAGATTCGCCGACGTTGCCGTGATGGGAATAGCGGCCGCGGTCACCACTGCCAGCGGAATTTTTGCATTCGGCACGCGTAGGGCTACGTTTCCGGTGTTGGCTGTCACCTTCAATGGCAGCCGCGATCCGGCCTTCACAATGATCGTCAGCGGCCCCGGCCAGTATTTGCGAGCCAGCGCATAAAATTCCTCGGGCAATGCCTTGGCTAGTTCCTCGGCCTGATCGACGCTTTCGATCAAGAGCGATAGCGGTTTGTGCCGAGAGCGCGTCTTGATGTCGTAGACCCGATCGACCGCGCGCAAGTTAAACGGATCGGCGGCCAGCCCATAGAACGTATCGGTCGGCATGCCCAGCACTTCGCCCGCGCGAATCTGCTCGGCGGCGTATTTCACCAATGAACTCTCTGGCGAGTCACTATTTATTTTTAGGATTTCCGCGCGCACGGCACTCCCTTTCCTGCCTGCTCTCCACTTTGAAGTGTTTTCCCTTGTGGAACTTACAATAATACGGCAAAGGGCTGCAACTGGGGGGAACGGCGTATCATGCTGCATATCTCAATGAGAAAATCTCAACTCGCAGCCGGCGCCCAGCAGCGGCTCCGCCGTATTGAAGGCCGGCACAATCCGTTGATTAAGCAGCTTCGCCAGGCATTTTCCCGCAGCGAGCTGACCGAGTCGGGCGATTGCGCCATTGAAGGCCTTCGCATCCTGGAAGAAGCCATTCGCAGCGGTCTGCGTTTCAGCGCCGTCTTCTTTCGCGAGTCGGCGCAGGATCGCGCCGAGCGCCTGCTTCCGCAGATCGGTGCGCAGGTGGAAACATTGCTTCTGCCCGATAAATTATTCGATAGTCTTGTGCCCAGCGAATCGCCCCAAGGTGTGGCTGCGCTGGTTCGATTGAAAACCTTCTCGATCGATGATTTGATCGAACGCACTCAGCTAGGCCCCATTATCGCCGTCGCAGGCCTCCAGGATCCCGGCAACCTCGGAACGATTCTGCGCTCCGCCGAAGCTTTCGGCAGCGCTGGCTTGATCTTGGGAGAGGGAACGGTGAGCGTCTATAACTCGAAAGTTGTTCGCGGTTCGGCCGGGTCGGTGTTTCGGCTTCCCATCGTTCACGCGCACGAAAAGTCGGCAGCCGCAAAGCTCAAAGATGTTTCAGAGAAGTTACGAGCCGAAGGCGGGCGCCTGATCGCAACCTCTTCGCACAAAGGCACTCCGCTGGATCAAGCTGATTTGAAAAACCCGGCGGCAGTTTTCTTCGGCAACGAAGGCTCGGGACTGCCGCGGGATCTGATGGCGCAGATGGATGAGGTCATCGCCATCCCGCATTCCGCGCAGGTAGAATCCCTGAACGCCGGCGTGGCCGCGAGCATCGTATTGTATGAAGCCGCAAGGCAAAGAAAGGAAGCCGTCAGCTTTTAGCTTTTAGCTAAAGGCTAACAGCTAAGAGCTGCTATGGGACTCTTCGAATCCATCCCGCACGTCGATCGCGCGACCGATCGCACTCGTCCGCTGGCCGACCGCATGAGGCCACGCACGCTCGAAGAGTATGCCGGGCAGAAGCATCTGATCGGTCCCGGGAAACCACTGCGGGCCCAGATCGACCGCGATGAGATGGGTTCGATCATCTTTTGGGGACCGCCAGGCATCGGCAAAACTACCCTCGCCAAGATTATCGCCAGCATGACCAAGGCGGAGTTCATCGAATTCTCCGCCGTGCTGGCTGGGATTAAAGAAATTAAGCAGGTCATGGCTGACGCCGAACGCGCCCGGCAATATGGCACGCGCACGATTGTCTTCATCGACGAGATTCATCGTTTCAACAAAGCCCAGCAGGACGCGTTTCTGCCTCACCTGGAAAAGGGCAACATCCGGTTAATCGGCGCGACCACAGAGAATCCCTCCTTCGAGATCAATTCGGCATTACTCTCGCGCTGCCGCGTATACGTTCTGCAGCCGCTCACCGAACATCAGATCGTCGAACTGCTCAGGCGCGCGCTTGTGGACGAAGACCGCGGACTCGGAGCGATGAAGCTACGCGCCGACGATGAAGTTTTGAGGAAGATTGCGAGCTACACCAGCGGCGACGCCCGCAGCGCCTACAACGTGCTTGAAGTGGCGGCGAGCCTGGCAGAACAATCCGGCACTCAGCCGCCGGAAATTACCGACGACATCGTTCGCGACGCTCTCCAGAAACGTATCCTCCTCTATGACAAAGCCGGAGAAGAACATTACAACTTGATCTCCGCTTTGCATAAGTCCGTGCGTAATAGCGATCCCGACGCCGCCCTTTACTGGCTTGGCCGCATGATCGAAGCCGGAGAAGATCCGCTCTACGTTGCGCGCCGCGTCGTGCGCATGGCCGTGGAAGATATCGGGCTCGCCGATCCCAACGCCTTATCCCTTTGCATGGCTGCGCGCGATGCCGTCGACTTCATCGGCATGCCCGAAGGCAACTTGGCGCTGGCGCAAGCCGTGGTTTATCTTTCGGTCGCTCCGAAATCGAACGCGCTCTACACCGCCTATGGCGATGTGCAGCAGGATATTGAGCGAACCGCCGCCCAACCTGTTCCGCTCCACCTGCGCAACGCACCCACCAGGCTGATGAAAGGCCTGGGCTACGGCAAAGATTATCAATACGCTCACGACGCCGAAGGCAAGGTCGCCAACATGCAATGTCTGCCGGATAATTTGCGCGACCGGGTCTACTACCATCCAACGAACGAAGGGATCGAGAAGCGCATCCGCGAGCGCATGGAAGAGGCTAAGAAATTGCGCCGCCAGGAAGAGCCGATCAAGAAGAGCCGCCAATCCTCCGAGTCTTAACTTTCCTCCGCAGCATCAAATTCACTGGATCACGAATCAGGGGCTAAAACCATGGCCACCACATCCGCCAATCTGTTCGACGAGTTCTCCCCATCTCGCCCGCAGATCGAGGCACAGCTCGACACGCAGATCGAGAGCCTGCAAAAGCTGCAGAAGGCTGCGCAGCAGATCAGCTCGATTCTTGACCTCGACCAGCTCATCGACAACATCGTCAACGATGTTGCGCAATCTTTCGGCCTTTTGGAGACCAGCGTTTATTTGCATGACGAAGCAAAGGGAGAGATGGTGATGGGTGGCGTCCACGGCTGTTCGCTCCACAGCAAGGGTTTTCGTCTGAAGATCGGCAAGGAAGGCATGGTCGGCTATGTCGCTTCCACCGGCCAGATGCGCTATGCCCCGGATGTTCGCAAGGATGAGTATTACGTCGGTTGCGAGGAGTCGACGCAATCGGAAGTGGCGATTCCGCTTCGCGTCGGCGAGCGGCTCGTGGGGGTATTCACCGCCTCTCACCCCGATCTCGACGCCTTTCCGCGGCAGCAGCTCAGACTTCTTCAGGCGCTGTGCGATCACATGGCAGTCGCTATCTACAACGCGAGCCGTTTCCAGTCGGAGCGTACCGAGCGGGAAGCCATGAATCGTGAAGCTCAGGAAGCTCGCGCCATTCAGCAGGCTCTTCTGCCCAAGTCTTCGCCGTACGTGCCGGGCTTTGCCATTTCCGGGCTGAGCATACCTGCCAGCGCAGTCGGGGGAGATTGGTATGACTTCATCCCGTTTGCCGACGGCCGCTGGGGCCTGGTCTTAGCTGACGTTTCTGGAAAAGGCACCGCCGCCGCTTTGCTCATGTCCGCCACGCGGGGGATGCTCAGATCCTTGGCCGAGGCCTGCTCCACTCCGGCTGAGGTGCTGACGAAATTGAACAGCTTGCTGGTGGAAGATTTTCCCGCTGGAAGATTCGTCACGCTCGTCTACGCCGTATTAGATCCTGCATCCCGCACTGTTACATTCGCCAGCGCCGGACACCTGCATCCACTTTTGGTCGACGAGAGCGGAGCGCGTTTTCTCGATACCGAGCGGGGATTGCCGCTGGGACTCAGTTGTGGGGATTATTCACAAACAACTGTCGCTTTGTCTCCGGGATCGAGGCTGGTTTTTTATAGCGACGGCATCAGCGAAGCCGTGAACCAGTCGGAAGAAGAATACGGTTTGGACCGGCTGGTTCAAGACGTCATGTGTCCGCGGGCCTCTGCAATAAGCATCCTTGACGACGTACGGGCCTACGCCAACGGAGTCCCCCTCCGCGATGATGCCAGCGTGGTATTTGTAAAAGCTAGCGCTTAGCGCTGATGCCTAGTTGAGTTCGAGGCCGATCTTTTCTCAGACTGGCTGTTTTATCTGCTATTGCTGGAGTTGCGTGGTGCAGTGCCCGCCGCCGTAGCGACCGCGTGGCAAGGTGAACACAACCACCAAGCTGGCAAACGCCAGAACCGCGATCACGTAGACACTTCCCTCTGGCCCGGTCGCGCCTCCGCTGAGGATGGGTGCCCCCACCGGGTGTGTAGCCAGAAGATGGTGTTGCGCCGTCATGCCGCTATCGGCCACGCCATAAAGAAAAGTCTGGCCCCAATCCCACGAGGTATGAAAACCGATTGCCCACCATAGCGAACCGGTTCGCCACAGGCTCAGGCAGAAGACCATCGCGGCCAGACCGGCAGAGAGCAATCCAATGGGCGACTCGCCGGGGTTCTTACCGTGCCCGAGGCCAAAGAGAACGGAAAAGATCACCGCCGCACTCCAGAAGCCGAGGGCCTGGCTGTAGCGAGTTTTGAAGGCCCACGCATAAACGCCGGCTAATCCGCGCGTGAGCGTGTACTGCACATAGCCGCGCGTGAGGTACTCCTCGAGCAATCCAACCAACAGAAACCCGAATAGCCAGATCGCTCCATAACGGAGAATGTCACCACCGAAAAGCACGCGACTGTCGATCACGAGCAGCCCACTCTTCCACAGCGTGAATACCAGTAGCGAGAGACATGTAACTCCCCATCCCAGGCCGATGAGGAAATTCGCAAGCTTGCGGCCGCCTCCAAAACCATAAGCGGAGTTCGGCCGGCGCTCGATCTTGGACATGATCCAGCTCGCAATCAGAGTTATGACAAAAGGAATGGACTCGGCGATAAACAAAAACTTTGCTGGAACCTCCGAACCAGGCTTTGGCGCCTTGCCAGCCGAGGGCCACAGCCTGTGGCCGATGAAGTTGACGGAAAAGGCGAGCGCCGCAAAAATTGCGGCGAAGATGAGCAGGCTCCATCCTGCACGGAGCCCATCTGTGCCGATAAAAATATTATGCAAAGTTGAGGGTTGCGCGGTCGGAACAGGCGCGGGTGGAACCGCTTCAGCGGGTGTCAGGGACGGGTCATCGTTCAAAGGCTGGCCTCTTCTGTGAAGCGTCGATCATAGCCCCCTCTACGCTCATCGAAAGAGCGCGCGGTGCTCCTTCAAAATGCAGCGATCCATCACGACGAAAATTCCTGCGTTACGCGCTTTCTCCGCCGCCTGCTCGTGAATCACTTCTTCCTGCATCCAGATCGCCGGCACTTTCAGTTGGATGGCCTGATCCACAATCTCCGGAACAAACTGCGGGCGCCGGAAGATATTTACGATGTCGATCTTTTCGGGAACTTCTAGCAATGAGGGGTATGATTTTTCACTCAGGCAGGACTCAATCCGCGGATTCACCGGAATCACGCGGTAGCCCTGGCTCTGCATGTATGCCGAAACCCCGTGGCTGGGACGCAACGGATCGCTGGAAAGTCCGACAACCGCAATTGTTTTGGCACTCTTTAACATCTCAGTTATCGGATCCCCCTGCTGGGACGTTGCCATGGGTTTGAAATCCTATTTCTTGTTGGCCGCGTCGAGCTTCTGCTTGTACATCTTCGACGCCAGCTTACGAACCGTTTCTGAAACTTCTTTGTTGGCCGAGATGTTCTTCAAATCCTGGACCAGCAGATGTTTCATCAGCCCCAATCCGAGATCCAGCGGCGTGCGTGGATTGGCCACGAGATTTCGCACGACGATGTAGTTTTTCATGAACCGCCGCTTGAGCGGGATCTGGCGCAGCACAGCTTCCAGCACATTTTTTTGCAGCGCAAACTTTTCCACTTCTCCGTCGGAAAGTTTCGGAGCTTCGAGGACGGCGAGCGCAACCACTTTGGTACCGTCACGAATCAGAATCGAGCGCTCTTCCTTATTGCCCTTCAAAGCCAACTGGATGCGGCCTTTCACATCCAGGCCATTAATCTTCTGCATCGTATTTTCGCGTCTCGCCGGTACCGCAGGCTTAGGCGCAACCCGGCCCGTCTTGGCAGCTGCCGCGGTGGTCGGCGTCGCGGCTGCAGCCACGGAGGCACCCGGTGCGGGGAGGTTTGCCTCCATATCGCCTGCGATGTCCTGTACGACCGAGACGGGAAAATAATCTTCTCCCAGCAAATCGATAATTCCACCAATTGGCTGAAACGGTTTGTCGCTCTCTTCGCTGATCTCCATCGCGTGCTCGGCAAGATAAGCAGAGACCGCTTCTTCCGGAACTTCATCCTCTTCTCCGACAGACAGCTCAGTAGCATTGGCTATCCCGTGAACCGTAGGTGCTTTCGCTTGGATGACGGGAGCAGCGCCGGCCGGCAGGCTTACCTCCGGAGTCGTCGCAGCAACCGGAGCAGCGGGTTTGTCTCCGCTCAACAACTGAGCGACGGTCGCAGCGTCGTTCTGTTTCAGATAGGGATTCGAACGCAACCCCTCGAGAACCGGCTTCGCGGCTCGTACGCGCGCGCTCGCCAGCATGATTGAGATGTTGGCCGGCGAGGCGGAAATAGCGAATTTGGCCAGCTCGCTCTCGGGAACGGAGGGATTTTCGAGCAGCGCGGGCAGCAACGCGGGGCGAACATTGTCCGGAGAGATTAGATAGTCGAGAACTTCTTTGGCAGTTTTTGGACTCGAGGCCGCAGCCAGCGAGGCCTTCTCGTCCCACCCGGCCAAAGTCATGCGCGCCAGGTCGCCAAATACCTTGTTGTGCTTGGCAAGGTGAACCAGGATTTCGAGATTTTCGTCCGGCGGCACGGAGAGCGCCCCGCGCGCCGCGAACTGCATCATGTTTGAGGGCAGTTTCAATGCCCGCACTTGATCGATCATCCGAGCCATCAGTTCACCTCTTTAGCGCGATGATTTAGCGCGATGATTTAGCACGATGAGGATTCGAGCGATGAGAATTCTTTTCCCGGGCGCTTCTCTCCAGTTCGCGTACGGCAAGTGCAAACTCCCGAATTAAGCGGTTTGGCCTGCCGCCATCCGGTTCGCCGCGCTGAAATTCGTTGAGCAGTGCCCGATAATACCAAAGGGTTCCGTCGCGACCGCCGTTGAACCGTTCCCATAGGAGTTCCTCGACTTCGCGATAATCCGAAAGAATCGAGCGCACATTGTTCAACTTGTCCGCTGCCGAAACCAGCCGGGTTTCCGCATCGGCATCCTTTAAGTGCCGCAGATAAGTCTCCTTGCGTTCACGCCACGGGGGCTTGGGATCGGTATCCGAGTCCGTGCACCCATCCACAATCTTTGCCACCCGCGATCCAAAGCATCGACGCACCTCTTTCAGCATGGGCGCGCCGCCGCAATCCTCAACCACGTCATGCAGCAGCGCGGCGATGGCGATGTCTTCGTCTCCCCCAAACTCCAGGGCCAACGAGGCTACACCCATTAAGTGGGCAAGGTAAGGCGTCGTCGAAGCCTTCCGGGTTTGTCCCGCATGTTTTTCCGCAGCGAAACGAAATGCCTGCAAAAACCGCGGACCAAGTTTCACTGCGGTCTGCTTTATCGCCGAGGGCAATTTCCGCTTCGCGCTCACTCCTATTTCTCCTGCTTCTCGCTGCGTCGGGCCAGCAGGTAGGCGCGGATGAACGGCTGCAAATCGCCGTCAAGCACACGGTCCACATCGCCCACTTCGGTCTTGGTGCGATGATCCTTGATCATGCGATAAGGCTGAAGCACATACGATCGAATTTGCGATCCGAAATCGTTATCCAGTTTCGAATCCTCGATCTTCTTCGTCGCTGCACGCTTCTTTTCCAGCTCAAATTCGTAAAGCTTGGAACGCAACATGCTCATGGCGCGCTCGCGATTTTTGTGCTGCGAGCGTTCATTTTGGCAACTTGCGACCAGGCCGGTCGCGATGTGCGTAATGCGCACCGCAGAATCCGTGGTATTTACGTGTTGGCCGCCCTTGCCGCTGGAACGGTAGGTGTCCGTACGAATGTCTTCGGGCTTGATGATGACTTCAATGCTGTCATCGATTTCGGGCGAGACGAAAACACTGGCAAAGGAAGTATGCCGCCGCTTCGCCTGATCGAACGGAGAAATCCTCACCAGCCGGTGCACGCCAATCTCACTGCTCAACAATCCAAACGCATACTCGCCATTCACCGCGAAGGTCGCCGATTTCAATCCAGCTTCCTCGCCGGGCTGGTAGTCGTAAAGGACCGTCTCAAATCCCTGGCGCTCTGCCCAGCGCAAATACATGCGCAGCAGCATGTCCGCCCAGTCTTGCGATTCCGTTCCGCCGGCCCCAGGGTGAATGGTGACAATCGCGTTCAGCGCATCGTTCCCGCCGGAGAGCAGCGTCTCGGTTTCAAGCTTGTCGACAAGTTCGCGCAGCGAATCAATCTCGCGCCGCAATTCGGCGTCGACACTTTCGCCTTCTCTTGCCAGATCGAAATAAGCGACAATGTCTTCGCTTCGGCGGCCAAGATCGGCGTCAGTGGCCAGCAAGTGTTCCAGCCGCTTTTTCTCCCGCATCACTTGTTGGGAGCGCTGCGGATTCGACCATAAATTCGGGTCGGCGGACTGCTTTTCAATTTCGGTTAATTGCGGACGAAGCTTGCCCGCGTCAAAGATACTCCCGGAGTTCGCGCACTTTTTTGCTCAGCGCGCCGTATTCCTGTTCCAACTCTTGATTCATGAGGATGATTCCACTTTCTCGCCTGTGCCTTTGCCAGGCCGGAAGCGCGTGAGCAGCGCCCCTGCGGAAATTATCGCACACAGCCAGGCAAACCAATCTCCGTGCCGCGTGTAGAACGTGGTTACCGAAGTGAGTGCATAGGGCGCGACCAACGCGCCACGCTCTTTCCGCGGCAGCCGCGCCACGACCCGCCCATACGGATCAATCGAAGCGGTCACGCCTGTATCGGTCGCACTCAGGATCCAGCGGTCGTTCTCGATCGCCCGCATGCGAGTCTGGTTCAAGTGCTGTGCGTAGGCGCCGCTGTCGCCATACCAGCCGTCATTCGATATGTTCACGAACACCTGTGCGCCGTTACTGGCAAACTCGCTCACTTCGCCAGGAAAAACCGACTCGTAACAGATGAAAACTCCTAGCGGAAGGCTGCCTGCCATCAACGGTGCGCGCGAAGCCCCCGCCGTAAACTCACCAACTTCTTTAGTGAGCCCTCCGGCAAAGGCAAACAACTTGGGGAACGGCAAGTATTCTCCGAACGGCACTAAATGTACTTTGTCGTAGCGGGCCGTCCAATCGCCTGTAGGACTGACCAGCGCAGCCGAATTATAAATTTCAGAGGATGCACCATTTGGATTTGCGCTCGTGCTGCCGATCGATCCTGTGACCACCCAGGTATGCGTCTCACGCGCCAATTCGCTGACCGGATTCCGAAACAGCGGATCGTTGGTAAAAAAAGGTGCCGGAGATTCCGGCCACACGATAAGATCCACCTTGCCGTGCTCCGATTCGGTGGCATGCTCAGGGGACGAACTCTCCGCTTCGGCTTTCTCACTCAAACCGATCAACTGATGTAGTGTTTTCTGAAACGTATCGCGAGTCCAGTTCTCATCCACCGGAATATTTTCCTGCACCAGCAGCGCCGCATGATCCGTCAGACTTGGCGGGGCGTCCACCAGCCTTCCCGCTTGCAGCACTGCCGCCGCCGCCAGGGAGGCCAGCAGAAGCGTGCTCCGCTTTTTTCTCGGCACCAAAAATGCCGCGGCCACCGCAACGTTCACCAGCATGATTTCGAACGAAACACCGTAGACTCCCGTCCAGGTGGTGATGCGGCTCAAAGAAATATTGTCTACCTGCGCCGTACCCAGCAAGTCCCAGGGAAAACCTGTGACTCGCGTCCGCGCCAACTCGACGGCTACCCAAAGGAAAGGAACAGCCATTAAAGCCCGCCGATTGTCGCGTCCCGGGCCGGCGGCCAGACCAACCAGCAAACCGAAGAAGCCGCTATAAAGACCAAGGTAGAGGCAAAATAAAAACAACGCCAACCCGGCCGCGCCCACACTTAGCCCTCCATGCTCGTGCATGGTGTCGTAAATCCAATAGCACGTGCCAGCGAACCACAGGATTCCCGAAGCGTATCCCAACAGAAACGCCTGCCCTGGCGACGCAGCCCGAAGTTTGGTTTCTCCGCTGACTTCCAGCGCACCGGCAGGGCGTGCACGCAGCAGCGCCACGATCAGCGGGGCGAACGCGACCCAGGACAAAACATACAACCCAGGAAGAGGAAAAATCAGCACCTGCAACAGCGAGGAGAGTCCTACCAGCAACCAGGCGCTGTAATGAATTTGTCGCACTGGAAAGAATAGCAAAAACTTCTCAGTTCTCGGTTCTCAGAAGAGATGATGATTCAATCCTGCCGCGGACGAACTCGATAATCTCCGGGGTGACGTAGGGCGGGGGCGCGATCCGAAACACTGGCCGCTCTGCGACCGGCTTCAGCGATATTCTTTGCCACACCGCACCATTGCCCGCGTTATCGTGAAAAATCACCGCATTTGCGCGGTCGAGAAATTCCTGCGCCGACTTCTTAAAATCCTCGATACTGGGGTCGAGCACAGTCAGATATAAATCCGGACGAATGAACTTCATGACACTGTTTGATTCGATAATCACATTGCGGGCTGATTCGATCCGCCGGCGCAGCGCGGGCATAGCTTCCGCCAGTCTTCCCTGCTCCGTCCGTACCCAGAGCGACCGCCGCGCACCGGCCAGCAGAAATCGCGAAGTATCCGACTCTCCACCGGGATTTTTTTCTTCGGTGATGGCCCACGCATGATCTACCGTGGCGCAATCGCAGGGCTCCCCATTGGCCGAACAGACACCGTGCCCATATTGCGTGATCTTCACCGCGGTCCAATCGTACTCGCGCAGGTCTGAGATCAAACCCGCAACCACGCTGGTCTTTCCCACGCTTCGCGAATGACCGCCGACCACAATAATCGCCATAGGAACCGAATCTCAAAGGCGGCTTCCATCTCCCGCCAGGGCGATATTTGCCGAATGCCGGAAGCCGACTTTCTATTTCTTTTTACTCAATTTCGCCAGCGCGGCCAGCTGCTTCAAATATTGCCGCACCGGCTGCGCCGGAGTTCCCCAGAAGGCCACACCTTTGCCGCGCAAAACTTTATTCGGCAGTACCCCCCCCTGTCCTCCAAGCATCACTCCTTCTTCAATACGCGCATGTTCTCCGATTCCTACTTGCCCGCCCAGAACAACATCTTTCCCGATGACAATGCTGCCGGAAAGTCCCGTCTGCGCAGCGATCACCACGTTCTCGCCCAGACGGCAATTGTGGCCGATGTGCACCAGGTTATCGATCTTCGTCCCGCGGCCAATGCGCGTTTCATCCAGCGCCCCACGGTCGATCGTAGTGTTGGCTCCAATCTCCACATCGTCCTCAACTATCAGTCGGCCGACTTGGGGAAACTTTTCATACCGGCCGCTGTTCACGTCGCGCACGTATCCGAAACCATCGCTCCCCAGCACAGCGCCCGCATGAACGATCACTCGATCGCCCAGCGTAGCCGCCGGATAAATGGTCACTCGCGGATAAATCTCGCATCCGCTTCCCATCTTCACTCCGCGCCCGATGATGCAGCCAGCGCCGATCCGAGTTCCCTCTCCAATCTCAACCTCCGCGCCAATCACGCAAAGTTCTCCCACCACCACACTCGCTGCAAGACCGACGGTAGGATGAACAATTGCACTGGGGTGAACTTGGGATCCACCCGCGTCATTGCCCTCATCCTCGAACAACCGGGCGGCTCTTGCGAATGCAAGCTTAGGATGACGGCAAATCAGCAATGGTTTCCCGGATGCGCTTGCCGCGAATTCACCGGCAATTACCGCACCGGCACCAGATCGTATCGCCTGCGAAAGATACTTCTCCTCCTCTACAAATACGAGATCCCCTGCAGACGCTGACACAATACTGGCCACGCCACCCAGCTGCACATCACCATCCCCCAACAGGCGCGCCCCTACCGTTTCGCCAATCTCTCGCAGCGTGCGTTTCATCGCTCCCACTCTATCGCACCCGTGCGACACTCCGAAAGCCATGGGAATGACCTCGGCGCGAGATGAATCCAGCACTCTTCAGGAAATTGCCTGCGATCAGCGATAATAATTAAACAAAAGTACGATTAGATCAGACGACCATCAGAAGGGTTTTATGATTCCTCGAAACGTGCTCGTTTCCAAGAGCTTCATCATCGCGACGCTAACGCTGGCCGCACTTAGCACACCACTCATCCACGCTCAAACCCAGCAGCTCGCCCGCAGGCTGATTCTGAAAGACGGTTCCTATCAAGCCGTCACAAAGTACGAAATCAAAGGCGACCGCGTTCGATATATGAGCGCCGAACGCAGTGAGTGGGAGGAACTGCCTTCTTCAATGGTGGACTGGCCAGCGACGGAGAAATTCGAGAAGGAGCGCGCCGCCGCACCTGCGCTTCCAGAAGCCGCGCTCATTGACAAGGAAAGCGCTGAGGATCGGGAAGCGGAGCGGATTCGCCTCCCTCAGGTCGCTCCCGGACTGCGCCTGCCGGAACCTTCCGGCATGTTTATGCTCGACAACTTCCAGGGCCAACCACAACTGGTCGAGGTCCAGCAAGACGAAGGCGGCGTCGATGAGCCTTCGAAAGCTAGTCTGATTCGCGGCGCTCTCACTCGCGGAGCGGGAACGAAGCAGAGCATCGAACTCCAAGGCAACCATGCCACCGTCTACTCGCACGTCGCCGTGCCTTCGATCTACATCAATCCTGAAGACGAGGACGACCCTCCGGCGGGCGAAACCGCATCCGCTGCGCAATCCCAGCCCAGCCTTGACGCCCCGCGACAACAGCCCGAGCAACCGGAGCAGCCCCAAAAAGCGACCGTGCCTTTCGACCGCTATCGCGTTGTTCGGGTCAAAGTGAAAGGCGGCAAGCGCATCGTAGGAGACGTCAAACGCGCTGCCAACGGCAACGTAAGCGTGGCGCAGGATTCAGTCAAGACGACCATTGACCGTGTCGGCTCGGGCTGGCTGAAACTAACGCCTATTGAAGACCTTGCGCCTGGCGAGTATGCGATTGTCGAGACCCGAGGCCCTGACGCGCTCAACCTGTACATCTGGCCCTTCAGCGTCAATCCAAAAGCCCCAGCCAATAAGAATCCCTGGACGCCCGACGTCAAGGATGAAAAGAAGAGCACCACTACAGAGGAGAAAAAATAAACCGGCGCGAATCCGACCATTGTTCCAAACTAAGAACTGACCACTATTCACCGACCACTGCTATTTCATCACTCCCCGCTGCGCGATGCCGATATTGTCCCGAGTCGTGTTCTTCACCAGATACATCATCTCGTCGGCCTGACGAATAATGTCGTGTGCGTCTCGCGCATCGTGCGGAAAGGTTGCCAGCCCAATCGAGGCTCGAACACTCAGATTCAACCCCTCATCACGGCAGAAGATACTGGCGCGCATGGCCTCTTGCAAACGCTTGGCTACCACCAGCGCCTGGTCTTTGCCGGTCTGCGGCAAGAGCACAACAAATTCGTCCCCGCCATAGCGAAAAGCAAAATCGATCAGCCTTAGTTGCGCCTTCACTAGATATCCAATTTCCGCCAGCAGCTTGCTGCCAATCAAATGTCCATGCGTGTCGTTCACTTGCTTGAAGTGGTCGAGATCGATGAACAACACGCTAAACTCGTAGCCAAATCGCGAGGAGCGATAAACTTCCGTTTCCAGAGTTTTATAAAGATGCCGCGCATTGAACAGCCCGGTGCAG
This sequence comes from uncultured Acidobacteriaceae bacterium, assembly GCA_963833875.1. Classification (GTDB taxonomy): domain Bacteria; phylum Acidobacteriota; class Terriglobia; order Terriglobales; family Acidobacteriaceae; genus Sulfotelmatobacter. The sequence goes on along the minus strand of CAWHZM010000004.1, from coordinate 1,009,235 downwards.
TCGTCGGTGATCGTCAGTTCCTGAATCTTTTCAACCCAGCGCGCATTTTCAATTGCAATGGCGGCGTAGTCGCATAGCGCCTGCAGAAAGAAAACTTCCGGCTCGCCGAATTGCGCGCGGTCCACATTCACCAACTGAATCACTCCCAGAACCCGCAGCCTGGACCGCAGCGGCACAGCAACCAGCGAGCGAGTCTCCATCTGGGTCGCTTCGTCGGCACGCCTGGAAAACCGCGGATCGCGATCCACATCGCTGGAGATGACAGACTCGCCATGCTTCGCCACCCAGCCTGCAATTCCTTCGCCCACTTTCAAGCGCACGTCTTTCAAGGCTTCCGATTTTTCACCCACTGCGATTGCGAAATAAAGCTCTTCCTTCTGCTCATCCACCATCAGCAGCGACCACGTATCGGGACGGAAATATTCCGCCATCTTCTCCATAATGGTTTGCAGGATCGAGTCGAGGTCCAGCGAGGACGTGAGCGCCTTGGCCACGTCGTGAAAAATATGCAGTTCCTGGCTGTGGCGGGTTAGTTGAGTGCCGGCGGCCTCGGACATGCCTACTTCCTTCATATCCCCTGGAGTACGGACTTTTTCAGCCCGCGGGTCAAACTACAGTTTTCTGCGCGAGTCGTTACTCAAGTAATCAGCGGAATCACTCATGTGCATGAACGAGGTGACAGTTCCCAAAATTATAGATTCCTGTTCCTTCCACGGCAACGAACCTTGGTAACCAGAATCGGTGACGACAATAGCCCGATTTACCCGCCATCTAGCCTCGGGTTGAACCCGGTCGTCGCAAGCTCAAATTCCAACTCGTACGGAGTGATTCCATGTCGTACTCTATACAAAGTATGCGCCGAAAAGCCAAATGTCTTCGCTCGCTCCCGACCTTGATCATTCTTGGATCTCTCCTGTCCCTAGCTTGCGTGGCCCAAACTGACTCGCCCCCAAGAGACTCGAAAACCGTCTCCGAAGTCGACGCCGGACTTGGCCCCTGCACGGCTGACTTTGTGATCACCGACGATGCCGGCAAGGCGGTCTATGCCGCCTACCTCCGGGTTCACATCGCCTATGGATTCATGAACCTGCACAAATTCGACCTTGAAGTCGGTACCAACTCAGAGGGCAAAGCCCGCTTCATCGGCCTGCCTGAAAACTCCAAGCAAGGCTTCTTCTTCCGCGCTTCGGAAGGCAGCCGGGAGGGCACTGCTTTTGACGACCCCTCGAAAACCTGCAAGGCGCAGTTCACCGTCGTTCTGCGGCCAAAACCGCCAGAGTAAATCGACCCACGCTCCTCCGACTGTCTACTCTAGCGCCCGCGCCTGGCTTCGCCTATGATGGATGCCATCTGGTTGCGGGCCTTATTCTGAGGAGGGCCCGCCGGAGTTCACCGTGGGCTCGTTCGGGGACAATCTTCGCAGGCAGCGCGAAGTGCGCAACATTTCGCTTGAGGCCATCTCTAACTCCACGAAAATCAGTATCCGCATGCTCCGCGCGATTGAAGATGAGCACTTCGATCAGCTTCCTGGCGGGGTCTTCAATAAAGGGTTTGTCCGCGCCTACGCCCGCCAGGTCGGCTCAGATGAAGATGAGGCCGTAGCTGATTACCTTGTCGCCCTCCATGATAGTCAATTCCGTGCGCAGGCTCTCCAACCGGATTTTCGCCAACCCGACTTCGCACCCCCACCACCTAATTCGAAGCACACAGGATTTCTGAATCTGTCCGGCCCCATTCATGGAGCCCAGGTTCGCGCAGTGTCTCCGCTCGCCAATTCGAGCGCGCGTTGGAACAAAACGAGTCAGATTGCCGAAGGTGGCCCGACGGAAGCGGACGAAACCGGGCATCGGAAGACGGTGACTCCGGCAATCGAAGATAGTTCGAGTGAAGAGGTTCAAATACAAATAGAAGATCGGCGTACGCAGGATCGTCGTGGCGAAAATCGTCGCGTGGAAGAACGCCGCGGTGGAGACCGTCGTAGGGCAGACCGAAACAATCGTGGTCCGGACAGTCTGGTGGCGATCTTTCCTGAAAGTCTGGGTCACCGCGCGGAACAGGTTCCATGGATCAAACTGGCCATGCCTCTCTTGCTGGTTGCCTTGACGCTCGCATTCTGGAATTACTACCGGCGGGGCCAACCGGCAGCGGAACTCTCGCACGCAAGCATTCCGACTACAGTTTCGGCGGCAGCGCCCGATGCGTTCAAGCCGGTGGCTTCTCCGCTGGCGCCGCCTACTCGCGCAGTGACCGCCTCCACCGCTCGCCGCCCGGCGCCCGCCAACCATTCAGCAAACCATTCTGCGGAAATCCATTCCCCGGACACAGCGCTAACCGTCCCAGTTCCTGCCGTAGATTCGCCATCAAAGTTCACCCTCGTGATCCGCGCCAATAAAACCTCGTGGGTTTCAATCTTTGCCGATGGCCAGCCGGTTGCGAGGGAAACTCTTATCGCACCCGCCAACACTTCCATTCGCGCCATTCACGAGATCGTCGTAAGAACCGGCAACGCCGCAGGGATCAGCTTCCTGCTCAACGGCAAGGAGGTTCCCGCCGAGGGGAATCCTGGCGAAGCTCGCACTTACACATTTAACGCCTCGGGCCTCCGCGCCTCGGCCGAAGCGCAGCCCTTGCCTTCAGCTCAATAATCGTAGATCCACCCTGTGTACCCTCGTGTTCTCTGTGTCTAAGATTTCTTGCTCACTGCAGCCTAAGACGCATCTCACGCGCTGCCCCGAACCCTGCCCATTCCGGTACACTAAACCCTTCATGAACTATATTTACGGCATCAATGCAGTTACCGAAGCGCTGAAGGCCCGCGGACGCGCCTTTCAGTGGGTGGGCATGGCCAAAGAGCGCCATGATATCCGTTTGCAAAGAATGATCGAAGACTGCCGCCGGCTCGCCATTCCGGTTCGGTTTCTAACCCGCACGGAACTCGATCACATGGCTGGCAACGCGGCCCACCAAGGCGTGGTCGCCGTCACCTCGGCCAAACAGTATAGCGATCTCGATGACGTAATTGGCGCCAAACGTGGCCGCTATTCCTTAATCGTGGTGCTGGATGGCGTGGAGGATCCGCACAATCTGGGAGCGGTTCTTCGCACGGCCGATGCCGCCGGCGCAGATGGCGTGGTAATTCCTGAACGCCGCGCCGCACCGGTAACCGGAACTGTAACCAAAGCTTCGGCCGGTGCCAGCGAATACCTGCCGATTGCGAAAGTCACCAACATCGCCCGCACGGTGGAGGAATTGAAAGAACGCAATATTTGGACCGTAGGCCTGGACGAGCGCGGCAAGCAAACCTATGACGCCCTGGATTACAAAATGGATTGCGCTCTGGTGCTCGGAGCCGAAGGCAAAGGCCTGCACGATCTGGTGAAGAAGAAGTGTGATTTTCTGGTCTCGATCCCCATGCTGGGGAAAGTACCTTCATTGAATGTGTCAGTGGCTGGAGCGGTCGTAATGTACGAGATTGTGCGCCAGAGGCGAGCTCAGGACGAAAGTAAGAACAAAAGCAAGAGCAACGAAGCCTCTGTGGGAGTGAAATGAAGTTGCGCTGTCTGCTGTTCTTCTGTTTCCTAGTCGCCAGCGTCGCAAATGCGTTTTCGGTCGACCGCGAAGCCTTTACCTTCACTAACTACGATCTGAACGTGCGCGTGGATCCCGCGCAGCAACGCCTTGGCGTTCGCGGCAAGATCACTCTCCGCAATGATTCCGCGACCCCGCAGAAAATCGCAGTCCTGCAAATTTCGTCCTCGCTGGATTGGCGGTCGATCACATCCGACGGCAAGCCGCTGCAATTCGTCATGCAGCCCTACACTTCCGACATCGATCACACCGGCAAACTTTCGGAGGCCATCGTCACGCTTCCCACCGCGGTCCCACCGCACTCGAGCATCGATCTTCAAATCGGCTATGAAGGTGTGATTGTGCTCGATGCCACGCGCCTCACCCGGATCGATGCTCCCGAAGCGCAAGCTAAAGGTTCGGACTGGGATCAGATCAGCGCGAACTTCACCGCAGTGCGCGGCGCAGGGTATGTGACCTGGTATCCAATTTCCACTCCTGATGCCAGCCTCGCCGACAATAGCCTTTTCGAGGTTCTGGGGGCCTGGAAATTGCGCGAGGGCAATTCGAAGATGAGCTTGCAGATGCAGATTCAGAAGGACGAAGGCCAGGCTCCCGAACTTCTTGTGAACGCCACGGCCTGCCCCACGTCTCGGGAGGAAGCCCATCAGTTTGTCGCAGAGTGTACCTATCGTTCCCTGGGTGCTGTCGTGCCCGCATTTGTGATCGCCGATTATGAAACCGTGGATCGGCCAGCCGTCGCCGTTCATTTTCTTCATGGCCACGACGCCTCGGCAACCGGCTATGCCGACGCAGCCGATAAAGTTCTCCCATTTATCACGGAGTGGTTTGGTGCGGCAAAAAGCAAAGCGCAAACCGCGGATTTGCTGGATGTGGATGCCACGCCGTTTGAAAGCGGCCCGCTTCTGCTCACTTCCTTGAGCAGCATGGATTCGAAGCTCGCCGGCCTGGTGGCGGCTCATCAACTCACCCACGCGGCTTTTCCCTCGCAACGCCAATGGATCGACGAAGGTCTGGCGCACTTCGCGCAAGCACTTTACCTGGAAGACCAAAAAGGCCGTCAAACTGCGCTGGACTATATGGCCACCCACCGCTCCGCCTTCAACGCCGCAGAAAAACAGGCATCGGCTAAACCGGACGAACAGGCCGCTGGATCACTCATCAATACTGCTGACGAAGAACTCTATCGCAGCAAGGCGATGTATGTGTGGTGGATGCTGCGCGACATGATCGGAGATGCACCGCTGAAGAAAGCTCTGGCTGCGTACCGGCCCGAGCAGGATAAAGAACCTTCCTACATGCCCCGCCTGATTCAAGCTCAGACGCAGCGCGATCTCGAATGGTTCTTCGACGACTGGGTTTATCGCGACCGCGGTCTTCCGGATTTTAAAGTGGAGTCCGCATTCCCCCGCAAAACAATGAACGGCGCCTATCTGGTGACGGTAACGGTGGCCAATCTCAGCCCCGCCGGAGCCGTAGTGCCGGTCGTCATCAAGTTCACCGGCGGCGAACTGATGAAGCGGGTTGAAGTGCGGGGCAACAGCAAAGGAGTTTTTCGGGTGGAGATTCCCAAGGAGTTAGAAGAAATCGTGGCGAACGACGGCAGCGTGCCCGAAAGCGATCTGAGCAACAACGTTCTGAAGCTTGAGCCAGGCGAATCCTCACAATAGCAGGCGAGCGGTCTTCTATTGTTCAGCGCCGGTTTGATCTTCAGCGCTCGCGAACGATGGATAGCGCGATAGGACCAATCCAATGTTGAGCCTGCCCAGCAGGGAAAGCAGGTGCGGTGGAAACGCATCCGATTGAAAAACCATGTCCCGGGTCTCCACTGGAAAATCAAGGTACATTCGTTCCAACCCAGGAAAGTCACGAAGTCGCTGGAGTTCTTGTTCGTTGGCCGTGAGAAAATCGACGGCGTCCCGTATTTGACTATTCAGATCCGAAAATTCCCGCACGCCCACGCTTATGCTCACTCCGGCGTACTGGCCCCTGCGGGTCACGCTTGAGATTGGGAAATCCGCATCTCCGCGATGGAACGCGTTCAGAGCGTCGAGCGAGGAGACTTTCAGAAATTCATCCACGTCGAAGCAAGTACCGCTCGCTTTGAGGGTGCAGGACATCGCAACCTAATTTCCTTCTCTAATGGTAAAGCTTGCAAGGGCGTTCAGCGTTGCCGCCGCCGCACCCGAGTCGATGGAATGTACCGCTGCGGGAATCGCCTCCGCAAGGTGATTCGCTCGTCCGGCTGCCACAAGCGCGGCCGCTGCATTCAGCAACACCACATCCCGGCGTGCAGATTTCTTTCCGCTTAGAACTTCGCGGATAATCCTAGCGTTTTCCATGGCATCTCCGCCAGAGATTTCGGCGAGGCTAGCGCGGTTCATCCCAAACTCTTCCGGGTCGACCTCGTAGCTTCGCACCGATCCGTCCCTTGCCTCCGCCACTCGGGTCGGCCCAGTAATCGTAATTTCGTCCAGTCCATCCAGCCCGTGCACCACCAGAGCTCGATGCAAGCCCAACATGCTAAGCGCCTCGGCCAATTTCTCGACGAGATCGAGGGCATAAACTCCCACCACCTGCCCGGATGCATGAGCCGGATTGGTCAGCGGCCCCAGCAAATTGAACATGGTTCGCAACCGCAACTCCCGCCGGATCTTCTGCACTTGTTTCATTGAAGCATGCAGGTCAGGCGCATACAGAAAGCAGATTCCGACCTCCCTCAAGCAGCGCGCCGCGCCCTCCGGCGAAATCTGGATCTTGACCCCCAGCGCTTCCATCACGTCGGCCGAACCGCATTTCGAGCTGATGCTACGGTTCCCGTGTTTGGCTACGCGTACCCCGGCGCCTGCGGTTACGAACGCGGTCGCAGTCGAAATATTAAAAGTTCCACCGGCATCACCGCCGGTGCCGCTGGTATCTACCAGAGCCGTCTCCAATAGCGCGTCACGACCCGTGCCGCTGAGGTCCAGCGCTCCAGCATCGGCCGCGCCAGCATCGGCTGCGCCCGTTGCGGTTGCGGGTTTGCTAGTAGAGCCCGGAAACGGCGTTGCGGCGGCCCGGATCGCCTCGGCAAAACCGACGATCTCCTCCACCGTCTCACCCTTCATGTGCAAGGCCATCAGCAGAGCTGCGATCTGCGCGTCCGTGCACTGTCCGCCCAGCACTTCGGACATGACCGCGCGCGATTCCGCGTGTCCCAGCGACTGGCCTTGATTGGCAATACGAGCAACCGCTTCCAGGATCATAGAGAGTAGGAGAATGCCGATCACGCCTTGCCGGCAGAGCCCTTCAGCCCATATTACCTGAGGGGGGAAAGAAGACGATCGACCACCTGAAGTGTGAATTTTTCGTGAATTACTAGTTGGCTAATTGACCGCCTGAGTAGGGGAAGGCTACTCTCCGTTCCATGGATACACCCAACCTCGACCAACTACGGCTTGCCTACAAGCAAGCGACCGATTTGTGGGTCGCCACCATTCGCGCGGAAGAAGCTCTGGCAACTTCCGATCACTCCATGCTCGCCTGGGGAAAGTGGGACGACGCCCACTTCCGCGAAGAAGATGCGCATACAAATGCCACCCGCGCTCACGAAGCCTATAAAGACGCTCTGCGCGCCGCGAATTACGGAATCTGAGTTTGCAACCGTCCCAACCCGACATTGCATTCCGAAGCGGCTGAAAAGCCGTTGAAAGCCAGCTCTGAGCGGAGCCGAAGGAAACCTGATTTTCGTTCTTGCCACGCGTCCGCCGACTCTCAGTATCTCTCGCGAATAAAATCGCCTATCGACGCATAGGCTCGCGACAAAGTCGCTTCATCCGGCAGGAATACAATGCGGAAATGCTGCGTCCCGGGCTTCTGGCCGAAACCGGAACCATGCACCACCATCACATGCTTCTGGCGGATAAGTTCCTTGACGAATACCTCATCGCTCTCCGGAATATCGATGCGCGGGAAAGCGTAGAACGCCCCGCGGGGCGCAACACAGCTCACGCGCGGAGTCGCTTCGCACCACTTTTGCGTCAGGTCACGACGCGACCGCAGCTTCCGCCGCACTTCCACAAGATGATCCTGCGGACCTTCGAGCGCGGCCTTGATCGCATACTGCTCCGGGTGATTGGCGCACAAGCGCGCCCGCAAGAGCCGGTGAACGCCTTCGGTATACGGCGTCACCGCCGCAGCATCGCCGGAGATAATCCCCCAGCCAATGCGCCATCCCGGAACCAGATAGTTCTTCGACATCCCGCCGAACGTGATGCACGGAACATCAGGCGCGACCGAGGCGAAAGCAATGTGCGGCGTGTCCTCAAGTATCAGTTTGTCGTAGATCTCATCCGAGAAAACCACCAGATTATTCCGCCGCGCAATCTCCGCAATGTGCTCCAGCATGTCGCGGGAGCACAATGCACCTGTAGGGTTATTGGGATTGATCAGCACAATCGCCCGAGTTCGTGGCGTGAGCTTGCGCTCGATATCGGCCAGTTCCGGCTGCCATGCGTCTTCTTCATTTAGATCGTAAGCGTTCAGCGGGATCCCCAGCTTGCACAGCACCGCCGAGTAAAGCGGATAGTCGGGACAGGGCGTAAGAATATCTTCGCCGGGATTTACCAACGCGGAGATGCACAGATCAACCGTCTCGCTCACGCCCGAGGTCACGAACACATCGCGCACCGTTGTAATGCCCTTGCGCGCTGCTTCGCTGCGAATCGCCTCCAGCGCTTCGGGGATCCCGGGCGATGGCGCGTAACCATTTTTGCCATCGCGCATGGCTTTATACGCCGCTTCAATGATGTGCATGGGAGTGTGGAAGTCGAAGTTCAGCGGGTCGCCGACATTCAGCGGCAGGACTTTGTGGCCCTGCTGAATGACCTCATCGGCCACGCAAGCCAGATCGCGGATGGCATAGCGAACGTTCTCGAGACGCTTGGCGGCAGCAACTTCGCGGGCTTGCGTGATGGGCATGAACCAAATTCTAACCGCAGAGGACGCCGAGAACGCAGAGAAATTGCTGGCAAGTCATCCCGGGTGAGTCTCGGCGCGCTTTGCGGCCTCGGCGGTACAACTCCTACTCGCCTCGATCAATCTGCGCCTTCTGCAGCGTGTCGGAGTAATCCACGTACACCGACTTCCACTCGGTGTAGAAATCAATGGCCCCAATTCCGCCCTCGCGATGGCCGTTGCCGGTGGCTTTCGTTCCGCCGAATGGCAGATGAACTTCTGCGCCGATGGTCGGCGCATTGATGTAAGTGATTCCGGCATCAAGGTCGCGGACTGCGGCGAACGCTTTATTCACATCTTTCGTGTACAGTGCCGAGGACAATCCGTACTCGATTCCATTCGCGATTTCGATGGCATCTTCCAGATCATCGCAAGCAAGAATCGATACTACCGGACCAAAGATCTCTTCTTGCGCGATGCGCATCTTCGGGTCGACATCGCTGAATACCGTTGGCTCCATGAACCAGCCATATTTGTAGTCGCCCTGGTCGAGGCGATTGCCGCCGCATTTCAGCTTCGCGCCTTCATTCTTGCCGATCTCGACATAGCTGAGATCGGTTTGCAGTTGTTTCTCATTGATCGCGGGTCCCATCTCGGTAGTCTCGTCGAGGCCGTTGCCAACTTTCAGTTTTTTCGCGCGCGCCACATAACGCTCAATGAATTCACCATAGACGCCCTTCTGCACGATGATGCGGCTGGTCGCAGTGCAGCGCTGGCCGGTGGTCCCGAATCCGCCCCAGAGCCCGCCTTCAATCGCGAGATCGAGATTGGCATCATCCAGAACGATCATGGGATTTTTGCCCCCCAGTTCGAGGGAACAGTGCTTGAAACTCTTCGCCGCAATGCCCCCGATGATGCGGCCCACAGCCGAAGATCCGGTAAGCGAAATGGCGCGCACATCCGGGTGCTCGGCCAGCGGAGTTCCGACTTCCGGGCCGAATCCTGCGACGATGTTTATCACGCCCTTCGGCAATCCCGCCTCAGTAAGCGCACGCACCAGGTTGAAAGTAGAAAGCGGAGTATCTTGCGCGGGCTTAATGACGCAGGCATTGCCGCAAACAATCGCCGGCAACAGCTTCCATGAAGAGATCGCCATGGGAAAGTTCCACGGAGTGATCATGCCGCAGACCCCGATCGGCTGCCTTACAGCCATGGCAAATTTGTTGGGCAGCTCGGAAGGAACGGTAGGGCCGAACATCCTTCGACCTTCACCGGCGTTGTAATAGGCCGCATCGATCGCCTCTTGCACGTCGCCGCGGGTTTCCTTCAGCACCTTACCCATCTCGCGCGTCATTTCGTTGGCGAAATCTTCTTTATTGCCGATCAGAATTTCGGCTGCGCGAAAAACAATCTCTGCCCGGCGTGGCGCGGGCACCAGTCTCCACTTAGCGAAGGCGCGCTTCGCCGCTTCGACGGCCGCATCCACGTCCTCCTTACCCGATTTCTGGAAAACGCCGACTACGTCGCGCGTATCGGCGGGATTGCGATTCTCGAAGGTTTCGCCGGTCGAGGATTCCACCCACTCGCCATCGATAAAATTCTTGAAAACCTTGGTTGGGTTGTAGCGCAGCGTAGCCGGGGAGGCCAAAGTGTCGGTTGCCATAATTGCTCCTTATAAATGCCCGAATATTGATGCTACAGCGGGCATTGCGGGTGCAGCAAGGGAGCGGGCTTCGGCCAGCGGTGCTTTTCTGCCAGTCTTGTGCGAGCCACGGCTGTTTTGCCACGATTTTTAGCGATATCAACGGTCGGCTGTGGATCTCCGATGCTTTTACGCACTCTTAGCCAGAATCGTGGAGTCGGGGCCGTTTATGTGCGCCCGCTTGTTCCAGCATCCCGAGCCGGTCCCAATGGTCTCAGCCTTCGACAATCTTGCCGTTCGCAATACGTACAACGGTGCTTCCAGGGATTCGGACAGACCGGGAAGAAGGTGGGACGCCGAGACCCTCCCCCTTGTGAGTGCCCGTGGCGATCCAGCGAACCCCAACCTTATCGTCCACCGAGAAAATGTCCTCAATCGTCAGTTCTATGTCGGGGAACGCGCTACGCATCTGCTCGGAGAAGAAGCGCCGGGAGGTTATGAGTGTAATGGGATGTTACGACAACAATCCTCTCGAGCACCGTCAACCGCACGTGATTCATTGACTTGCCAGTTTCAAGGCCGTGACATTTTTTGCGTGTGAGGTAAAACCAACCGTCCCGTCCGGCGCATCAGGCTCATATCATATTCAAATGCAGTGCCGCAAAGGAGGCAGACCTGATAATCCTGTCCATCAATGCCGCTGTGCGGCCAGGAGAAGCGATGCGGACAGAGCCATCGAAGAATTTGCTTGAGTAGTGCTGACATAGCTGGCCTCGTGACAAAGCACTGCAAGTAGTCTCGGCCAGAGATGAGGATTGTCTTGGTGGCGACAGCGTGCGATTAAGCAGACAGTAGCACAGAAGCCCTCTGCCCGGCCCATCACGGTAGTTCACGCCCCGCGAGCAAATGGCCAAGGCCCCGTGCCGTTACAGCCCCAATGAGTAATATCGGGATTTTCCGCCAACCAACCACGGGAAAGGTCACGTGAGGTGAGGCAGGAAGCCCCTCATTCCACCGGCGAATGCTGGTCCGCGCTACTGTCAGTCGCGGCTTGCAGCGAGAATTGTTCGCCAAGGGTTCTTGCGAGCGAGTTCAGACCGCCAGCGAGTGCGAGCCGCCACCGTTCCACGGACTGCTGTGCCAGTTCTTCCATACTTCGATCAAAAGATTGCAGAGTCTCACCGACATGGATCCGAAGCGAGTTGGCAACCGAGGCTTCGATTCGTTTCTGAACGGTTTGCAAATTTGAGCTTGCCTCATCGAGTTGATTTTGCAGCTCCTGCGCATTGCGCGTGCCCATCTCAGCCAGAACTACCTCCAGTGCGCTCTCCAGTTGACTGCGCGCACTGCGTACCGTGTCGCTGGACATTTGCGACAGGCGTTTGTCCAGGCCGGATTCGAGCCCGCGAGCCGACTCGTCCAAATTTGTCATGCGGCGGTCAAGATCAGAGATTTGTTCCTGCAACCGCGATGATTCCGCCGCGACCGTGGCCTGAAACTGTTCCAGTTCCCGGCAGCGCGCATCGTGGACCTCAACCAGCCTATTCTCCATAACTCCCAGAAGGTCCACGCTCATTCGCTTGAGGCGGTTGCCTGCGCCGGCGACCTCCTGGTGAAGCTCTCCCAGTCCACGATTCAGGTGCTCCCGCAGATTCTGAGCGACATCGGTTGAAAGACTTTGAGTTCGTTGCTCGACCGCTTGCAGATCCAGTGTGACGCGGCGCAGAAATTCGCCATGGGTTTCCGTTGTCTTCTGGTCGATGACTGCTTTGGCCGCTTCCAGTACTTGCTCAGATTGCTCCCGCGCCTGCTTCAGGATCTGTGGCCCCAACTCCTTTTTCAGCCGGAACTCCAACTGCTGTTCGAGCTCGGGAGGAATTTGCGACAGCGACACTTCAAACCGGCTCCGCTTCGCTCCTTGCGCGAGCTTTTCCCTGAGGTCCGTTATCTCGGCCTCGAGTGGGCGAACTAGTTCGGCAAGCACCGCCTTGAGACGCTCGTCTGAGAGTTGTTTCTTGATTCTATCGAGCACGATTCTTGCAGTGGCTGTAGCCTGATTGGGCGGAAGGATGTTGGTAGATGCGACCGTCGGAGCGACGTTTCCCTCGACAGTCGTCGGCAATCTTGCCCAATCTTTCGGACAAGCCTGCAACTCCCAGAAATTTTCTGGCCGGTCGAAGCGCGCGCCCAACCTCCAACTCTGCCGGTCGGATTTAATCGGCTGGCAGTAGACAACTTGCGCCGTCGTCTCGCGACCCTCCTGGCTGTGGAAGTGTATGGGAACTCCGGTTTCCAGCTTCATGGAAGCCATCATTGCGCAGCCATGCGCGCTGACCTCCAAAGTCTCGCAGACTTCAGAGAAGTTGGCTCGCGGATCCAAACTTGTAACCAGTATCGGAACCGCGATCGGCACTCTGGAGCTGCGCCGTAATGTGGGGACATTTGAATTCTGCATAGCCTCTACCTCGTTGCGAGGAGTAGTTACCGCTCGGCCCATGAGCAGGCGAGCGCCGTGTATCAACTAAGTTACCGCTAAGTTCGTTAAGGAAGGTTAATCCGCAGTTCGATTCCGGATCGTTCGAAGGTGCAATGGTGACAGGCGTCTTTCGTAACCGACGAAGGCTGGCTCAAAGACGCAGGTTTGGGATGACACGCGGGACGGGATCATTGCTTTCTCTTTCCCGGCCAATCTGCTTAAATCGAAATCAACACAAACTCGCGGTCGGGCAGGTGGTTCTACAATCGTGGTCGATATTCACTCGCACATTCTTCCGGAAGTAGACGATGGATCGAAATCATGGGAGATGTCTGTCGCAATGTGCCGAATGGCCGCGGCTGACGGCATCACGCATCAGGTAGCCACTCCACACGCCAATGACCGCTATCACTACGACCGCGAATATCTGCAGGGATTGGTCGCTCATCTGCAAGGACTGGTTAGCGATGCCCTCACGTTGAGCCTCGGCTGCGACTTTCATCTTTCCTATGACAATTTGCAGGATGTACTGGTCAACCCTGCGCGCTATGCCATCCAGGGCACGCGCTATCTGCTGGTCGAACTCAGCAATTACAGTGTGCCGCCACAGACCACCGATTGTTTTCTAAAGCTCGGCGACTGCGGGATTACCGCCATCATCACCCACCCTGAGCGCAATCCAATTCTGCGCGAGAGCCCGCAGCGTGTGGTCGAATGGGCGGAGCAGGGCTGCGTGATCCAGATTACTGGAGGATCGCTCACTGGTTTCTGGGGAGAACGCGTGCGCCGCGCCGCGCGCTGGCTGCTGGAGCACGATGCAGTTCATGTCCTGGCCACAGATGCGCACGACACTGAAAAGCGGATTCCGATCCTCTCCACAGCCCGCGAAGCAGCTGCCGAGATTTGCGGCGAAGAAATTGCCAACTCGCTGGTCGAGTCCAATCCAAACGCCATCATTCATTCCCAGCCACTGCCTTATTTTCCCCGACCAGTGACGGGAAGTTACCGCAAGAGCAGTTCGTAGATCGGCTTGAGCTGCAACCCAATAGCAGCTGATGCATATCGCCGCGGCAGGCCAGGCCGAGCCCAGCCTACCGAAGCGACCCTTGCCGTTAGGCAACACTATTTTGAAGGCATGTAACTAAGATCGGGACGGAACTGGATAATCTCACTTGTCTCTCTCTCGACGGACCGATCGAACCGATCGATAATGGAATCCGCCTCCGCTTGTCCAAAGGCATCCTTAAGCATGTCGCGGAAAGGCTTCGTGTCAGGATTACCCTCAAAATCAGCCCAGCTCTTGTGAGGGAGGGCCAGGACAAAAGTTCCTCCAGTTCCGCCATTCACCAGTTCGTAAAATCCATAATTGACAGGCCACTTGGTCTTTATTGCCGCCTCGTGAACCCGTTCGATGCCCGAACGGAAATCCGAGTCTTTCCCGTATCGCACTTGATAGGTAACGACCTCGGAGAACTTGGCTGGAGTCGGGTCTGAGGTTTCATTACTCACTTTTGGCATGTAGTTGTAATAGCGGGTCGTGAACGACTCCACGTAGAGCCCTACAACCTTCTGAAACTCCGCTTTATCGGCGTCTGCCGACACAACGGGCTTGTCGTAGTCTGCCCAGTGTTGGTTGAACTGGCCAACCAGGAAGGTCCCGGTGTCGTCGCCGCTAATTGTCTCCCACACCAGCAATGGCAACGGATCATTTTGTTGCTTGTGCCATGCTGCCTTCTGTTTTCGCCCCGCCTCGTATTGGGGAACATTGGTGTTCTTGACTCTCTGGAACTCGATACTGGCCAGAGTGCCAGGCTTGCTCTTATCCTGATCCTGCGCGCCCAATGAGCAGGCGATGAACAACATGATCCCAACCGCTGACAACAGCTGATTGCGCTTCATAGTGTCCTCTTTTCTCTAGATTTGTCTTGGGGCCCCCACACGCAGAGCCGTACGCGCGCCCGTCAGAGGCGGCTCGGCTTGCAGCCAAAGCTCTCATTTTCAATGAGGGTTTGAGTGTGGATGAAAGAACGTCCGCATCCTACTCTTTTTCGAGCAGTTCCGCGGGAGATAACGCTAAACAAATTGGATAGTATTTTGCCCGGAGGTTGGCTGCAGCTACTGCGGTCCTGGAGCGTCGTGGTCGGAAGAAGTGGGCAATGCAGGATCGCCTTGCAAAGCAGGGCTCGTGCTCTTGGTCGATCCAGATTCCGATGCCCCAGGCTCCGGACCATGCGAAACCGGATCCGGCTGCGCCATAGAAGTTGGCGCCGCCGCGTGAGAGATAGTGGGTCCTGTAGTCATCGCACTTTCTGGATTGAGCAAGTGGTCGTTGCTTGGGCCGAGACCGAGGCTAATGAGCGCTCGCGAGTCAGGAACTTCTTTCGATTGCCAGCCGTGATCCGCCTGATAGCGGCGCATGGCGTCTTCGGTCTCCTGGTTCCAGGTCCCCGCAGGATCCCCGCTCAGGTAATGCTCGCGGATCAACGCCTGCTGAATCGCTTCGGCGCGCTCTGGTTCGATCTTTTGCTGACCTCTGGTCAGCTTTTTGCCTGATCGTTTTCTGGAAACGCTGTACTTGCTGCTGCGCAGAGATGCAGAAGACGACGATCGGGAAGATTTCGCGCGGGTCGGAGCGGAGGCATGCCCTGGAGTGGACGAGTGTGTTGCCCCGGAAACTCGCTTTGCGGAGGAAACCCGCCGCGCGGAAGCACCATTTGCGGCGCTGCTGGTCTGCGCTTTCGCTGGGGCCGCCTTGCTCACGTCGGTTTTCTTCCCAACCGGGGAAACGTGATCCGAAGTCACCGATTGTGCGAATACTCTTCCGGGAAAAATTGAGCCCACTAGCAGAAGAGCGCAAACCGCGCCCAACCAGTCCCTCCCGAATTTTGCCGAACTATCGGTCCGCAATGGCAACTCTCCGCGCTTCCATCCAAAACATAGGACAACAACTTTGGACAACAACAAAGCCAACGGGAACCAGCCCCAACATCATCCTCGATAAGATGACTCAGCGCCAGTTCCCGTTGGCCAGTCGCGGGTTACGGAAGTGTTCCCGCTACAAAGATGGTTCCATCCTGCCGGGTTGAACCGCGTGGCCGCACCAGGAAGACCACATCCTGACCGCTCTTCAAACCCGCCTCGACCTTGGAAAAGTCCTGTTCGCTGTTAACCGGCTGCTTATTGACTTCAAGGATAACGTCGCCGCGTCCCAGGTTAATGTCCTCGGCAAACGAACCCGGCTTCACGTCCTGCACGATCACACCTTTGGCTGCCGGCATATCCAGCTTGTCGGCCATCTCAGGGGTAAGGTTGCGTACCGTGATGCCGAACTTATCCTGCTTCGGAGTGCTCTCGTCGTTTCCTTCCTCATCATCATTCAGCCGCGAGGCAAACAGCTTGGAACGGTCCGCAATCGTGACCGTTGTATCCTGCTTCTTTCCATTGCGCACGAAATCCAGCTGAACCTTCGACCCCGGCTTACGCGAGGCAATATCGGCCACCAATTCTGATCCCTTGGCGACTTTTTTGCCGTCGACCACGGTAATAGTGTCGCCGACTTTCAGCCCCGCCTGATCCGCTGGACTGCCCGGGACCACGCTGGAAACCGTCACGCCGGTCCCGGTGCCATACACTCGCGTGATGGCCGGATTCTCCACCGCATCAAACATGATGCCGATCGACCCCCGCGTTACCTTATGCTCCGGTCCGATCAGTTGGTTGTAAACTTCCGCCACGGTATTTGAGGGCAGCGAGAATCCCACGCCCGCGTAGGCGTTGGTTTCGCTCAAAATCGCCGTATTAATGCCGATGACCTCGCCATCCATATTCACCAGCGGACCACCGGAATTCCCCGGATTGATCGCAGCGTCTGTCTGAATGAAAGTCTGAAACTGTTTCCCGGGAACGATGTCGCGCCCCTTAGCCGAAACGATTCCCGCCGTCACCGTTCCCACCTGCCCGAACGGACTGCCAATGGCCAGCACCCAGTCGCCGACCTGCATGCTGTCAGAGTTGCCGAGCTTGGCTGTCGGGACGCCTCGGTCCATGTCGATCTTGATCACCGCCAGATCCGTCTCCTGGTCTTCGCCGACCAGTTTGGCGTCGTGCTGTATGCCTGGAGGATCGTCCTGCAGCCGGACCCGGATGCGATCCGCCTTATCCACCACGTGCCGGTTGGTCACGATATAGCCCTTAGGATCAACGATCACGCCCGATCCCAGCGAGCGTTCGCGGATACCGGCGCCAGCGTTGGGAGCACCCTGGCCGCCACCTTGTCCACCAAAAAAGTGGTTGAAGAAATCGTCCATTCCGTTGTTTCCACCGTTTTCGTCATCGTCGGGGTCCTGGCCGCCCATATGGCGGTGCGGATTCTTTATGGTCGACTCGGTATTGATGTTGACCACGCTCGGCCCCAACTGCTTGGCAATTTGCGAGAACGTATTAGACAACTGCTTGGGCGAAGGCACAGTCAGGGGAGTGGCATCGGAGGACTTTTGCCCTTCCTTGCCTTTGACTCCGTAAGAAATCACCGTCCCAATTAGAATGCCCAGAGCCAGCGTTGCAGCAATGCTAAAAAAATAGACCCAGCCATGAGTCCTTACGCGCAGCCAGAATGCCCGCGAATCCATATATTTGCCTTTCCTCCAAGTACCAGAACCGTTCCATTATACCTGTTGGCAAGTTGCAGAAATTAAGGTGCAGAAATGAGGTGCGGAAACTTAAGCCAAGGGATAGCGACGAGGCCGGCCGGGCAATGAGCCGTCGAACCAGGCCCCACACGGCCAGGGACGGAAGGCCTCAAGGTGCGGAGGATCTTCGAAAAGACAATCACTTCCCTTCGTAGACCGTTTTTCCGCCTACCACCGTGCGGGCCACCTTCGTAGCCAGTATCTTTTCCGGTGAAATTGCCGTCACATCCTGATCAAGGGCCACGAAATCAGCGAGCATTCCGGGCACAAGCTTCCCTTTTTCTTTTTCCTCAAACTCCGCAAACGCCGAGCCAGTGGTGTACGCCGCGATCGCCTCATCCATGCTGAGCTTTTGCTCGGGAAAATACTCCTGTTTTCCATCCTCGCTCTTGCGCGTTGTTGCGGCATAAAGTCCGCGAAATGGCGTAACTGGTTCAATCGGATAATCGGTGCCGAAGGCCAACGGAACGCCCGCCTTGAGAAAGGCAGCCCACGCGTAGGAAGTAGCCGCCCGCTTTGGCCCCAGCCGATCCTGCGCCCAGCGCATATCATTCAGCAAATGGCTCGGCTGCATCGAGGCCACAATTTGCAATTCCTTAAAGTGCTCAATCTGTTCCGGCGTGGTGACCTGTGCGTGCTCCACCCGTAGACGGAAGTCTTCGCTCCCATCCGGAGCCTTTATCTTTTGTTCCTGCGCGGCCTTCTCAGCTCCCGCGTAAGCATCGAGCGCGAGCTGGACGCCTCGGTCGCCAATGGCGTGGAAGCCCAATTGAAATCCCGCCAGCAAACGCTCTTTCGCCATCTCGTTCAACTTGGCCGCCTCATAGCGGGGTAAACCGGAATTGTTCGGCTCATCTGAATAGGGTTCGAGCAGCGCTGCCGTGTGCCCGCCCAGAGAGCCATCCATGAAGCCCTTTAGCATCCCGGTGTGCAACATCAAATCGGACTTCGGATGAGAGGCTTGCTTCTTCTTCAGCTGTTCAATCGGTTCGTCGAAGGGGATCCATTCTGAAATTCGCGCCGTAAGCTTGCCCTCTTTTTCCAGCTCTTCGAAAATCTGGAAGTTTCGCCAATCCGGTGAATAATCTTGCGCGGAAGTGATGCCATGCTCGGCCAGATCCGCCAGCGCCAGCTCCAATCCCCGGCGAAGTTTCTCGCGCGTGGGCGGCGGAAGCACTGCGTAAACAGCCTTCTGCGCCGTGTCCCGCAAAATCCCGGTGGGCTGCCCATCCCCGCCCCGATCGATTTTCCCGCCCTCCGGATCGCTGCTGGCACTCGTTATATTCGCCAGTTGCAAGGCCCGCGTATTTGCCACTGCCAGGTGTCCATCCACTCGATCCAGAAATACGGGATGCCCCTCCGAGATTTCATCCAGGTCCCAGCGATTGGGCAGCGCCTGTCCGCGCCACTTGGTCTCGTCCCATCCTCCGCCCAAAATCCATTCTCCCGGCTTCGCGGCCTTCACCTTGGCCTGCAAACGGGAGCGAAATTCATCCAGATTCTTTACGCCCGTCAAATCCACATTCAATTTCTGCAAGCCAGCGTAGGCCAAATGCAGGTGTGCGTCGTTGAATCCCGGCATCACGAATCGCCCGCCAAGATCGATCACCTCAGTTCGCGGCCCCTTCAGCTTTTCAATTTCTGCATCTCTTCCCGTCGCCATAATCCGGTCCCCGCGGACCGCGATAGCCTGCTCCCGCGCGATCGACTGTCTTCCTGCGCTCGATCTCTCGCCGGTATAGATATTCCCGTGAATAAAGATCGTATCTGCCGTGGGGGCGCCGGATTGGGTGAATCCCGGCGTTGGAGAGAAAGCCAGCAACCCCAGCAATAGCGCTGACGGAGCGTTGAATTTCCCGCTCGCGCAGCGATCCAACACCGCGATCAGAGACGTTTTTTTTTCCAAAGTTTCAAGACCCGAAATAACCAACCTTATTTATTCCCCAGCTCCCGCCAACGCTAGCATCGTTAATAAAATCCGCTTCAGACCCAGCTCACGTCCGTTCGAATCGAACCATTCCTGCAAGGTGTGCGCCCCGCCGCCCGATCCTCCGCCGCCCATGGCTATGGCTTCTAAGCCGAGGGATAACGGAATATTCGCGTCCGTGGACGCGCGCTGCACCTGCGCTGCGTTATTCAACTGCGAGTCGACCGCGCGAATCACCTGCAATATTCGTGCCCCCGCGGCCAACTCTCCAGCTGGACGGTTTCCGATCGGCACCAGTTCACAGTGCACTCCTGAAGGCCGTTTCTGGAGTGGCGAACGCATTTCCGCCGTCATGGTCTCGTCCTCGACCGCTTGATTCAGAGCCAGCCGCAGAGTTTGCTCCAGCCTTTCCATCTCGCTCATCGAAGTCGAACGGATATCCACTTTCATGCTGGCAGATTCCGGAATCGAATTCACCGACGTTCCCCCGCGAATGACTCCAACATTGAAAGTCGTCTTGGGCGCGGCAGGCAACGGCGTCGAGGTAAAAGTATGAATCGCCTTCGCCAGAATCACCACCGGATTCGGCGCCCCAAAATCGCTCCAGGAATGCCCCCCCGGGCCGCGCACAATCACCTCAAACCGGCGGCTGCCCAAAGCCTCGGCCACGATTGTGTCGGCACCCGCGCCATCCAGCACCACGCTGTAAGCGATCGAATCCTTCCATCGCGGCGTGGAAAAAATATGACGCATGCCACGCAGATCGCCTTCCCCCTCCTCGCCAACGTTGCCGATAAACACAAAGGGCAGCGCGTGCCGTAGCCGCACCGAACGCAATAATGCGGCGATCGCCAGCATCGCCGTCACGCCCGCTCCATTATCGGAAACTCCAGGCCCGTAGAGCCGACTCCCTTGTTGCCGGATATTCAACGGTGTATTCGCCGGGAAGACTGTATCGATGTGCGCGCTTAAGGCCACATAGCGCTGGCCAAATCCAGCCTCTGCAAATCCAGGATGCCTTCCGAAAACGTTACCCACGTCATCCGTGCGAACATCGTCGAGCCCCACCTCGCGAAAACGCTCTGCCAGCCAGGCCCCTCGCGCCGACTCTCCGAATGGGGGCGCCGCAATTCTCGCCATCTCCGTCTGCCATTGAGTAAGCTGGGGCTCCTGAGTGCGCAGCCAGTTGAACGCCGAACGCACCTCCGGCGAAGCCGCGAGCCTGGCCACATCCTGCAGAACAGAGGGCGCCAGATCCGGCAAATTCGCGCGTGGAGGAGTAGGACTCATGGCAGCTAATGCGCCATCTTACAACGCGAGGGGATAACGCCGCGATGGGTCAAGGCACTCCACCCGAACTCAAGCCGGGAGACAAGGGGTGGGAGGCGCAATCGATCACGTCAGGAATAAAAATGAAGGGGACGAGCGACGGGCACATGGGTGCCCGTTTCTCCGTGGCACCCGGTTTTCAAGGTGCCTTCTTAGCCTTCTCGCGCACCTTCGCCCAACGCTCTCTTTGCGCTGCCGCGATGCGCTCGCGGGCGGCTTCTGACAGTCTTGGTTTCGTGCCCTTGCCCCTGCCCTGTGACGACTTGATTGTCACCTTGCTTAGGGTTGCAATGACTTTCTCCAACTGCCTCAGCTCGCCCTCCGCCTTTCGTCGTTCCTTTTTCAACTGCTCTAGAACCGCATCTAGATCAGCCATGCACACTCCGAATTGAAAAAACACAGCTTGCAACAGTAACAGGAGAATACACGACCCGGATTAACTTGTTAAGCTAAATTACTGAGGATGCTAGGGTAACAATCGTGGCACGTCGGCCCAGCTCTCTTCAATTCCAGCCGGGCATCCGGCTCTTCCCGTGGAAGCGCCGTGGGCAGAGCAGCGTCCAAATAAAGAATTGTTGTTTCTAGTACTTAGTAAGTAGATACTTAGTTACTAACAGTAATTTCATACTATCATGTATTTACTAAACACCCTGGTTTTTATTGAGTATCTTAATATTCAATAAAACAGTGATCTTTGTTGACGCGTGCTCGCCTCTTAGCGGAAGATCGGCGGGCAGGCAAGTGTGGGCCAGTTACTCAGGTCTGTCGCGGGGGTGTTAGTGAATTACATGTTCGTCTTCGGCTTCGCGGTATTTTGTTCTTCGATTGGGGCGGCCATTGGATTGATTCTTCTCCTGCTACACACTAAGACTCTGCGCACAAGCTATTCAACCTGGAGAACCGCCGAGGAACCCCGGCGCGCCAGCCAGGAGGCGTCGCATTCGCAGGGCGGCGCCTAGGCGAGCCGACTCCCCAGGTATTCGGCTCGTTTCTCGACAGCCGAAACCAGTTCTTCCGTGGCAGGAACATCAATCCCGTGGCGCGCGCCCCCGCGCAGGATAGGTCCGGCAATCGCATCCAGTTCCGGCGTCTTGCGGGCGGCAACATCCTTCATCATCGAGCTGCGCATAACGCCAGGCATTCCGCCTACTGCCGAGAGTACCTTATCTGCATCCACAGCGGCGCCTTCCGCAATTCCTACCGCGCAAGCCTCGCGCACGCAAGCTTCCCCAAGGCTCCGCCAATATGGATCGGAAAGGATCTCTCCCACGGTCTTATCGGCTGCTGAGGTGGCAAGAGCAAAGGGCGCAAGAAATACCAGCTTGCCCCACATGAGGGTCGCCTCGTTTTCGACGAAACTGCAGTCAAAGCCTATGCGCTGGAGCTGATCCAGCGTCCCTGCCAAGGCTGCTTTTCCTGCGGAAGAAACTTGCAGCCGCGCAAACGGGGAGCGATGAATAACGTGCCCTGCGCTCACGCGCTCCGTCTCAACCGCAATGGTCGCCGGAATCACCCGCTCCTTCCCGTATCTGGCGCGCAGCAACGCAATATGATCGATACCGTTGAGCAGAGGAACGATCGCACCCACCTCATCAGGATGCTTGATCGCCCCCAGTGCCGTACCCAACTCGGTGGCCTTCACCGTAATCCACAGCACGTCGACCGCAGGAACCTCGGCCGCAACTGCGACCTCGACTGCGAAATTTCCGAACGCGCTTTCAAGCCGAAGTTGTTTGGGATATTGCTTGACGGATTCAGCCCGCACTACCAAAGTGACGCTATCTCCCGATCGCGCCAGGCAAGCGCCGATCAGGCCGCCAACTCCACCGGCCCCGAGGATCGCATGTTGCACCCCTGGAGTTGTTTCGGACATTACGCTTGATTCCCCCGAACCGCCGCGGGCAGACACTTCGCCACCTCGGCATCGCTTAAGGTGTGGTCGCTCGCCTTGGCCCGTTGATAAATACCTTCGACCAGCTCTTCCGTAGCCGGAATGCCCCGCCGTTCCAGCCAGAAAAGCACATTCGACTTCCCGCTCATTGGACCAATATCGATCGTCTGCTCAAGCCCGAACACATGCGAGGGCACTCCCGAATAAACCGTGTTTGCCAATAAGACATCGTTCTTGCGGTAAGCCTTGATGATCGCCGCCGCGTGCACTCCCGTAGCCGTGCGGAACGCATCCTCCCCGACCACTGGATAATTCGCCGGGATAGGCACGCCCGTGGCACGCGACACCGCCTGGCAATAATGCTTCAATTGGGTAAGATCCTGCTGGTCCCACGGAGCAATGCCCATCAGCTTCAGGTTCACCAGCATCTGGTCCATCTGCGTGTTGCCCACGCGTTCGCCAATACCAATGGCACAGCCGTGCACGCAATCCGCACCCGCGATAATCGCTGCTATCGAGTTGGCAATCGCCAATCCGCGGTCACTGTGCCCGTGCCAGTCAATTCGAATTTTCTCGCCTGAGGGCTTCACCACTTCCTGAACCACAAATTTCACCAGCGCCAGCGCGCCCAGGGGCGTGGCATGCCCCGCCGTATCGCAAATCACAATCGCTTTTGCGCCACAGCCGATGGCCGTGGAATATAAGCGTTTCACTGTTTCCGGATCGCAACGGCTCGTATCTTCGGTGACATACATCACGTCAAGCCCCAGCGAAACGGCATACTTCACCGCCTTCTCGGTGGTCTGCAGTAGAAAATCGTCGGTCCAGCCTTCTGTGAAGCGGCGAATGGGACTGGATCCGATGAAGGTTGCCGCCTCGATGGGAAGTCCGGTCTTCTGCACAATCTCAGCGATGGGACGAATGTCATTCTCATGCGTACGCGCCGCACAGTTAGCCCGAATCTTTAACTTCTGAGCAACGATTTCCTTCGCCAGCGCGGTCACATGCTCCACTGCACGCGCACCGGCGCCGGGCAGTCCGAGATCGAGCGAGTCGATTCCCAACGCTTCCATCAGATGCAGAATTTCAATCTTCTCCGCGATCGAGGGGTCGCGCACCGAAGGCGACTGCAAGCCGTCGCGCAGGCTCTCATCATTCAGCAACACAGGCCCGGGCGGCTTCAGCTCAGGCGGGTGATTCTGATTCCAGTCATAGATGAGTTCGGAAGTATTCATGGCGGAATAAGCTCTTAGCTGTTAGCTCTTAGCTTTTAGCTGGGCGGAATATATTTTGCCTAAATCAGATCTCCGCGAACGATAAAAAGTGCTCAAGTATGACTTCTAACTTCGATGCGTCGCCCGCCCCGGTAAACATTGAGTCCTTAACCGAGCACCGCACCCAATCGTCATTCCCCTTATTATGGTGAATATCAGGAAACGCCTTTCCGTCCGAAGGACTTGCCTGCCGAGCATTTCACCGTGCGTCGCGTTGATGAAAGGGGCCCCTGGAAGTGCTTAATGCTCTCGAAGGTTCCAAGCTAAAGGCTAAGAGCTAACAGCTAAGAGCTTTTCGGCGGCAGCGTCAACCCGAAAACCGAAATCATTCCCTGTCCGGCCACATTCACTTTTGCCTCCTCGGGATTCGGCAAATAGAGTGTCTGGCAGTGCTCACAGCGGTAGACCTCGGCGTCTGCGCCCCAGGCTTTTTCGGCGTCGCCGCAAGTTCGCTCGAGAACATCCTTGGTATAGAACCAGCGCTTCAAATGGCCGCCGCAGAACTTGCCTTTTTCGTTTTTCTCGTTGCAGGCCCGCTGTCCCGCCTTCTTGATCTTCACCTTGTGATGGGGCAGTTGCGCCGGAGATTGCTGACTCAAAGCCGGGCCCCCTTCAGTCGTGATTTCGCCAATTGCCAAAGGACTCACCCTCGCTCTGCGCGGCGCCTGCGCCGCTGGATCGACCTTACGTGGCTCATTGTACTCGATGCTCACCGCCTGCCCAAACTGTCCAACTCGCATCCCCGGCGTTATTCTTGTGGTTGCAGTCTCTCGCTAAAATGGATGTCCTATGAAAATTCCAGCGTTTTGCACGAGGTTCCTTTCGTGGGCTGGCTTGTCGGTTTCGGTTTCGCTCGTACTGCTGTCACAGCCAATTGCCGCCCAGAAAAACGGACAAAAGACGGCCCCTTCCACGAACGTTCAACAGGAACTGGTGCGCACTGAGATTGGCTTCCATGAGGCCTGGAAGACCAAAGACGAAACCTACTTTCGCGCTCACATGGCGGAAGACGGAATCTCGTGGGGCGAGTCTGGCACACTGTCTCGTGACCAGCAGTTGCAGCAATTAACTTCCGCCAAGGCATGCAACGCGGAAGGCTACGGCCTCTCCGATTTTGGAGTGCTGCCCCTGACTTCCGGCGCGTATCTCCTGACCTACAAGGTTGATCAGTACGCCACCTGCAACGGAGAACGCGCGCCGGTGCACATGAATGGCAGCTCTATCTACGTTCTCAGATCCGGTCACTGGGAAGCTATCTATCGTGCCGAAGTGCCCAGTTTAGCTCCATAATCCATTGATCCGACCGTTGGGGAGTTCATGATCACGATCGTCTCAGGCCTGCCGCGTTCGGGCACATCGCTGATGATGCAAATGCTGTCCGCAGGAGGAATGCCCGTGCTGTCGGATGGTGAACGGCAATCTGACCTCGACAACCCCCGCGGCTACCTGGAGTGGGAGCGTATCAAGCAATTGCCCAAAGATCCCAGTTGCATCGATCAGGCCGAGGGCAAAGCGGTGAAGATTATTTCACTTCTGCTGCTCTCCTTGCCCGCGGGTCACGAATACCGCGTGATCTTTATGCAACGACCGCTGCCGGAGGTGCTGGCGTCGCAGGAAGTGATGCAGCATCGCCGCGGAACAGACAAGCCAGGCGCCGACACCGCACTGGTCGCCTCGGGATTCGAAAAGAATTTGCGGGCCGTCGACATTTGGCTGGAAAGCAAGAGCTACGTGAAAACCCTGCGCGTTTCTTATCACGAAGTACTGCGCGATGCGGAAGCCATCGCTAACCAGATTTCTGAGTTTCTGGGAATCACCCTGAATGTGGCAGCGATGGCGCAACAGGTGGACGCAACCCTCTACCGCAATCGTGATCAGTAAGAAAGAGTTTCTTACCACTACGTAATCAAAACTCCCGCTTCGGCGCCACCTGCTCTGCTCCGACGCGCCCGACCGCAATATTCGAGTGAAAGTAACTCTCACCCCGCACCGGCGCTCCCGCCATGCGGCGCAGTATTCCAATCTGCCCAATATGCGTCAGCGAATCGGCGACGGCACCTTGGAACAGCTTCTCTGGCGTGGAATGCAGCGGTTCAGGGGATGCAAGATAGTCATCAAAACCCTTCAGCGCGGTGAAGAAACGTTCCGTCTCTTTTTCCCACGGCAGGGGTTTGGAATCCTTCCAGGCAGCTTTACCGGACGCGATCGAGAGCGCCCAATCGAATAAATCTCCGATATGCGCGAGAATCTCTCCTGGAGTGCGCGCGCCCTCGGGAGGACGAAACTCGGCGAATGCCGGCGGCGCGTTCCGGATCGCTTTACCGCCGCGATAAGCGATGGTGGCCAGACAATGACGCAGCATTTCACGTTTCGGATCTGAACTGGAAGAACTGTCGGAAGGGCTGTTCATGCTGCCAAGATACACTGTCACGCAAGGGAGACGAAAACATGCCGAATGATGCGACCCACCCGGGCCTGGTAAGTCGTGGAAATGCCGAACACTACCGCTGGGGCGGGGATTGCGATGGCTGGCGTCTGGTAAATGACGAGAATCTGAGCATAATCGAAGAGCGCATGCCGTCAGGAAGCTCCGAAGTGCGGCACTATCACAAAAAAGCTCAGCAATTCTTTTTTGTTTTATCCGGCGAGGTGATGATGGAAGTGGAGGGGCACAACACCTTGGTATGCGCTGGAAGCGGAATCCGCGTCTTTCCGGGTGCGCGGCACCAAATCAGCAATCTGTCTTCGGCTGAGGTGCGCTTCCTGGTGATTTCTCAACCGCCGAGCCAAGGAGACCGATTCTCGGAATGACCCCGCTGCGCTATCCTTGGCGCCGCTCCACGATACGAGCGCTTTTTTCTCAAGCCGGCCTTCTCAAATTTATTCACAACCGCTTTCGCCGAATAATCCCGGTGCTGCGCAGCGCCCCGCGCAAGCGCTCTCCCACGCCGCGCGCGAACTGCATATCGAGAAAGCCTTCCATCTGCCGCATAAAATTCGCACCGTATCCATACCACCAGACTTTTTTCATCCCCGGCGTCAAATCGGAATCCACATACTTCAGCCGCACCATCTCTTCCAGCCCAAAGCGCCCGTGAGTGCGGCCGATTCCGCTTGCTTTCACGCCCCCGTGCGGCGCTTCGCTGATGCCGAAGCATGAGATTACATCGTTGACCATTACCGTTCCTGCGTGAACCCGTCGTGCGAGTTTTTCTCCGCGCCCGTAATCGCGCGTCCAGATGCTGGCTGCCAGGCCAAACTCAGAATCGTTGGCCAATCGCACGGCTTCCTCGTCATTCTCAAAAACCATCACCGGAAGCACCGGCCCAAACGTTTCCTCGCGCATAATCCGCATCTCGTGCGTCACATCAGCCAGCACGGTTGGTTTGTAGAAGTTCGGACCCAGTTCGGGCAAGCGCGAGCCTCCGACCAGAATCCGCGCCCCGCGGGCCACGGCCTCTTCCACCTGGGCTTCGACGATCTGCAACTGACGCTGGTGAATCATCGGTCCAACATCGGTCTCAGGATTCATCCCATCGCTCACGCGTAGCTTTTTCGTCTTCTGCACACAAGCATCAAGGAACGCGTTATACAACGAGCGGTGAACATAACAACGCTCCATCGATAAACATGTTTGCCCCGCGTTCATGAACGCGCCCCAGACCGCCGCGCTGGAGGCCACCTCGATGTTGGCGTCGTCCAGCACCAGCATGGGATCTTTACCACCAAGCTCCAGCACCACCGGCATCAATTTTTGCGCGGCGACCGCCGCGATGCGCTTTCCTGTAGCCACACTGCCAGTGAAGATCAGTTTGTCGATTGGTGCCTGAACGAGCGCGGTCCCGGTGAGGCCATCCCCCACAATGACTTGGAAAATATCAGGTGGAACCCCCGCCGCATGGAGCAACGACTGCAGTTCGAGCGCGACGAGCGACGTAAATTCCGAGGGCTTGAGCACCACCGCATTCCCTGCAACCAGTGCCGCAAGCGCCTCGGTGGCCGGAATCGAGAACGGATAATTCCACGGCGAGATGATTCCCACCACCCCGTAAGGCTCGCGCGCCAACCGTCCGCGCTTGAGCTTCGTAGCAAGATTTCCGTGTGGTAGCGTTTCATCCCTCAGCAAGCGAAACGCATGGGCAATCAGGAATCGCGCGGCGTCGAGCACCACTAATACTTCTGTGGTCAGCGCCTCGACCACGGGCTTGCCGGCTTCTCGCGTAATGGCCTGGGCAATTTCTGATTTTCTTTCATGAAGCCTGTGCTGAAAGTCGCGCAGCACCTGAATTCGTTTTCGGATGCCGATCTCGCTCCATGCCGTCTGCGCGGCGCGCGCGCGCTCTACCGCTTCGGCAACTTCATCCTCCTTGGTACACGCCAGATCGCGCAGAACCAGACCCGTGGCCGGATTTGCCGATAAAATCCTTCGCGACATGATCGGTGCCTGGGTCGCCATAATCAGCTCTACTTTGCCTCAGATCCGTACAGCAATCCGTAACCTCAGTACTCCACATTCACCAAATACAATCCGCCAGGTGGCGCAGTTGCTCCCGCCGCCGAGCGGCTTCGTGCTTCGAGAATGGTCGCCACCCCCCCCGGCAGTAGCGTTCCCTTGCCTACAAGAATAAATGTGCCCACCAGATTTCTGACCATGTGATGCAGAAATCCCGATCCCGTTACCGTGTATACAAATTCGGCTGCTCGCCGTTCCCAACCAGAAGAATAGACGTGCCGTATATTTGAGACCGGCGCGCCGTCGAGTCCACGCTCCGGGTCGACCGCTGCAAAGGAAGTGAAATCATGTTCAGCTTCGACAAATCGCGCCGACTCTGCCATCGCCCGCTCATCCAGTGGATAAGGATAGTGCCACACATATCGCGCCAGGAACGGCGGACAGATCGCGGCACGATAAATTCGATAGCGATAAGTTTTCCTGCGCGCGCAATGCCTCGCGTGGAAATCGGCAGAAACTTCCTGCACATCCAGGACTCGTACGGAACTCGGCAGGATGTCATTCAACGCCTTCACAAAATTCGCCGTCGGAACGGAAGACTCCGTGACAAATGTCACAACTTGTGCGAGCGCATGCACTCCCGCATCAGTCCGCCCCGAGCCTTGCGGCAATACCTTTTCGCCGGTGATTCGTCCAATGGCTGAGGCCAGGGCGCCCTGAATGGTCGGCAGGTTGGGCTGCACCTGCCAGCCGGCGAACTCGGAGCCGTCATAGGAGAGGGTTAGTTTTAAGTTGCGCATTGCGATCTTTCGAGTCTCCGGGCACTGTCCGGCATCCAATCGACTTCGACATTGGATTCATGGAACTTCCGGCACACTAGCTGGGTACCACCCGAATTATTGTGAATTATTGGGCCGTTTCATCGCTGATGCGCGCCGAGGGCGCGAAACGCGCATCGGATATACTGTTGCATCTACACACAAAGTTTGTTGACGACAGAGATTCCGCAGGGCATACCGGCGCCATGTTCGAATCTTTGGTTTTTTCGAGGAACCCGGACGTCCCGGAACGCGTACCAACTTGTGACTGCAGCTTTTACTTGGAGCAGCGCCCATGGCGTTCTGACTCCTGAACTATAACCCAGCGTCTTGCCGCGAGATCTTAATAAATAAGCTGCGCGAAAAAAATTGCACAAAACCAGTTCTCATGAACAGAAGTTTTTGTGGACGGAGATGAGTAGATGCCATTCGCACGCATAGCTTCACCAACCCGGCGGATCGCCGCCGCTGTTTTGACCGGTCTATTTACGATCACGGGATTGACGATTGCAGCGCGGGCTCAGGAACCGCCCACCGCCCCCAATCCGCAGAATACTCCCATGGCGGAACCGCTCCCCGTCGTGAACTATTCGAAGCCGGTGAGCCATTTTCCGAATCTGATCTCGCCTTACAAACCCCGGTATTTGGCCGATCCGAATCTCGGGAATACGCCGATGATCGATCAACTGATGCGCGAAGGCAAGCTCTACTTGTCGTTGAACGATGCCGTCGCGCTGGCGCTGGAGAACAATCTTGACATCGCCATTGCCCGTTACACGCTGAACATCGCCGATACGGATTTATTGCGCGCCAAAGCGGGAGCTGCGATCTTGGGAACTCCGCTGGGCACGGTTCAAAATACCCCCGGCGGCGGGCTAGGCGGCATTGGCGCCAATTCCGGCGCGGCTACGGGAGGCACCAGTCTGGGAGCGGGTGGAATCGGCGCCGGTACCAACGGCTTGGTCAGCTCCACGCTTGGCCTTGGACCGCAAATCAACAGCTTCGATCCCGTCGTCACCGGAACCCTGCAGGACGATCACTACAGCCAGCTTGCAACCACCATTTTTCAGGGCGTCGTGCCAGGTACGAGTCTTACGCAGAACACCGGCACTTACGACTTCGCCTACAACCAGGCTTTCGCCTGGGGCACTAACCTTTCCGTGGGCTTCAACAACAACCGCCAAACCACGAACAGTTTCTTCAGCAGCCTCAGTCCGCAGTTGAATTCCACTTTCCGGGCAACTCTGACTCAACCCTTGCTGCAGGGTTTTGGACTGGCCGCCAACACCCGTTTTATTCGGATTGCCAAGAACAACCGCGAACTTTCCGACGTCGGCTTCCGGCTCCAGATTATCGACAGCGTCGATCAAATCGAAAACATTTATTGGGATCTGGTCTACGCCTACGAGAATGCCCGGGTGCAGAATGAGTCGCTGGCCTTCGCCCAAAAAACTCTCTCCGATACCAAGAAACAGGTGGAGATCGGGAGCCTGGCTCCCATTGAAGTAGTGCGAGCCCAGAGCACGGTTGCACAAGACCAGCAGTTGGTGACCACGGCACAGACCAATCTTCAATTGCAACAATTGTTGATGAAGAATGCGCTCACCCGTACTTTGAAAGACCCCATTCTGGCAACCGCTGAGGTCATCCCAACTTCAACCATGGATGTACCGGCCCAGGAAGAGGTCGTGCCCACGCAGGATCTGATTAACGACGCACTGCTTCATCGCGCCGAATTGGTGGAAACACGGATCGATCTCAATAGCCGCGAGATCAGCAACAAAGCCGTGCGGAGCGCGTTGTTGCCGACCGTCAATGCTTTCGCCTACTACGGCGGCGCCGGGTTGGGCGGAGTACAGAACCCCGCGAACCTGTGCACGCCGGCATTCCCGAGCGATTGTGCCACCGTGAATCCGATCATCGCCGAGGGACAAGGTCCCATCGCTTCCACGGTGGGGCTGGGCGGTACTCTGAACCAGCTGGTGAATTCCACCTCGCCCGACAAGGGCTTCGGGCTGCAGCTTACCATTCCCATCCGTAACCGCGCCGCGCAGGCGGTACAGATCCGTTCCGAACTTGAATTGCGCCAGGCCCAGGTTCGCCAGCAACAGATCGAAAATCAGGTGGGCATCGAAATTCGCAACGCGCAATACGCCGTGCAGCAGAATCGCGCCAGCGTCGACGCCTCGAAAGCTGCCTTGGATCTGGCTCGCCAGTCACTCGACGCCGAGCAAAAGAAATATCAGTTCGGCACTTCCACCACCACGCTGGTTCTGCAGTATCAAAGCGGCCTGGCAACTGCAGAATCGACGCTGGTGAATGCTTTGGTCGCCTACGAAAAATCCCGTGTCGAACTCAGCCGAGCCACTGGCCTTCTACTCGACCGCGATGGCGTCAGCATCGACGATGCGGTGCGCGGAAAAGTAACCCATATGCCCAGCGTACCCTACATTGCGCCCCGCAAGGATTTGCCCTCGGTGGCTCAACCGGCGCCACAGGCAACGACTCCGCAGCCGCCGCAATAATGCAGCTTCAAAATTGTCCGGAAGGCGCGACCAACGGTAGTGGATCAGTTTGAATTTGCTTTGAAAGGGCACGGCTTCAGACGTGCCGTAAGAGTCGCGTTTACCTTGCGGCTTTAGCCGCTGAGGGGCTGCAAGTCGCTTCGGACCCGGCGATGGTTTTCAAATTTGACCACTGCCCGACCAACAGGTCGCGCCTTCTTCGGCTTACCCGCCTTGGGAGTTCGCTCTCATAAGTCCCGGCTGATCCATCCC
The DNA here is from genome assembly GCA_963833875.1 of uncultured Acidobacteriaceae bacterium. GTDB lineage: Bacteria > Acidobacteriota > Terriglobia > Terriglobales > Acidobacteriaceae > Sulfotelmatobacter. Next base: position 977,437 of record CAWHZM010000004.1, on the reverse strand, counting down.
ATTCTTTTGACAAACCGTCGCACAACCCCAAGTCTTGAGATTAATCGCGATTTATGATGTGATCAAAGGTGGCCGGGGTCCATACTCCCGCCACATGCGCGCCGTAAACCTCCACTTTTCAACCCGAGTTTAGAAGGAGAAGTATTATGAGTAAAATTTCGTACCTTCCAAAGGATTACAACTCTGTCACTCCTTATTTGATCGTGAAGGATGCTGCTCGAGCCATCGAGTACTACAAGAAAGTGTTTGGGGCGACCGAAACCGTTCGCATGAACGGACCCGGAGGCAAGATCGGTCACGCCGAGTTGAAAATCGGCAACTCGCATATCATGCTCGCCGATGAGAATCCCAGCATGGGTCCGGGGCACACTAGCGCGACCACGGTCGGCGCAAGTCCGGTGAGCATCTATGTATATCTTCCCGATGTCGACGCCGTGGTAAAGCGTGCCACAACGGACGGTGCCAAAATTCTGAAGCCGGTGCAAGATCAGTTCTATGGAGATCGCAACGGGTTTATTCAAGATCCGTTTGGACATTTGTGGGGAATTGCCACTCACGTGGAGGATGTATCGCCCGAAGAAATGATGGAACGGATGAAGAGGATGACGCCGGCAGCGTAGATGGTTCGCCAGGAGGCGGGCAGGATTGCCCGCCTCTTGCAATCCTCATTTACGTGAAAACGCGTCCGTTTTAACACCGCTTATCCGGCGCTGGCGGACCTTCCGTTTTCCGGGACCCCGATAGCCTCGCGGACGGTCGCCAGCAAAGAATCCATACTGAAGGGCTTTTCCAACAAGAGGATCCCCGGTTCCAGGACGCCGTGCTGCGCTAATAAATCGCCGCTGTATCCGGACATGAAAAGCACCTTTAACTGAGGATTGATCTCTCTCAGCAACTTTGCCAGCTCCGGTCCGCTGGCCCCAGGCATAATCACATCGGTCAAGAGCAGGTCTATGTGGGTTGGACGCTCGGCGATAACTCGTCTGGCCTCGGCGGGGCTTTCCGCCTCCAGAACCCTGTAACCCCTGCTCACCAAGCAGGTATGGGCAAGGGCGCGGAGAGCTTCTTCATCCTCCACGAGCAGGATACTTTCCGATCCGGTGAGACGCTCTTTCGCCGGTTGGGCCGGCTCGCTCTCTTCCGAACCCTCCTGCGTCAAGGGGAACTTAATTCTGAAGGTGCTCCCCTTTCCAACCTCGCTATAGACATTCACGGTTCCGCCGTTCTGTTTGACAATGCCATAGACGGTCGAGAGTCCGAGCCCGGTGCCTTTGCCAGGGGACTTAGTGGTAAAGAAGGGCTCAAAAATATGGCGCTGAGTTTCGCTATCGATTCCACAGCCGGAGTCCGAGACACTCAGCATTACGTAGCGTCCGGGTTTGGCATAGGGATTTTGCAGAGCGTAGGCGTTGTCTACTTCGACATTGGCCGTCTCCAGCCAAAGCTTGCCGCCGGTGGGCATGGCGTCACGCGCGTTGACCGCGAGATTCATCAGGATTTGTTCCAGTTGGCCGGGATCAAGCTTGACTCTTCCCAGTTGGGGTTCGCGTTTAAATGCGACCTGGATGTCATCCCCGATTAGGCGACGAATCATCTGCTCCATCTCGCCAATCACCGTGTTGAGATCGAGAACCACAGGATGAATCACCTGCTTGCGACTGAAGCCAAGCAGTTGGCGAGTAAGGGAGGCGGCACGGCGACCCGCCTTGCCGACCTCTTCGGCGTAAGCCCGAAGAGGATCGCCCGGCGAGAGATGAAGTTGGAGCAAATCGCTATATCCGGTAATCACCGCGAGCGAGTTATTGAAATCGTGGGCTATTCCGCCCGCCAGGCGTCCGACCGCCTCCATCTTCTGCGCCTGGCGGAACTGATCCTGGAGCAGCTTGTACTGCGTTATATCCTCGTTAATCCCCTCATAGTGGGTGATGACGCCATTCTGGCGAACGGCGCGGACGCTGGCGGCAATCCACATTTTGCTGCGGTCCTTGCGGTAAGCCTGTAGTTCGAAATGCTGCACGGCGCCATGTTCTTCGAGCAAACGCTTAAATTCCTGGCGTCGTTCGGGGTCGACGTAGAGCTGGTCCGGGATGCTCGTCAGGCTGGCGTAAAGATCCTCGATGGAGCTGTAACCCAGCATCGTAGCCAAGGCGGGATTCACCGTCAGGTAGCGCCCATCCGGCGTACTCTGAAAGACTCCAAAATTTGCGTTATCGACAATGCTGCGGTACTTCTGTTCAGCTTCTACGAGTTGTTCCTGGAGCAGCTTGCGGTCTGTGATCTCCTCCAGCGTGCCCTCGTAATGGGTGATTCGACCCCCAATTCGCACTGCACGAGCGTTCACCGAAAGCCAAATCTTAGCGCCGTCCTTGCGATGGACCTGAATCTCGAAGTGTTCGACCAACTTGTGCTGTTGCAAAAGCCGTTCGATCTCGTCCCGCCGGGAGGGGTCTGCATAAAACTGGCTGCGGATATCAACCACACTCGCTATCATCAATCCCGGCGACTCATACCCGCACATGCGCGCCATGGCAGGATTGACGCTAAGGAGCCGCCCCTCGGGCGTACTTTGAAAAATCCCTAGAATCGCTTCCTCGAAAATATGGCGATACTTTTGTTCCGCAAGCCTGAGCGCCTCATCGGCCTCTTTACGCTCAGTAATGTCACGGGTGATTTTGCAGAAACCTCGGAGCTCTCCTTGGCGATCGCGCACGGCAGTGATGACGGCGTCTGCCCAAAAGCGGGACCCGTCCTTGCGAACGCGCCAGCCTGTCTCTTCATGCCGGCCCTGCTCCGCTGCCACGAGCAGAGCGCGCCAAGGGACTGCCCCGCGTACGTCTTCCGGAGTGTAGAAGCACGAAAGATGGCTCCCAATGATTTCGCTGGCCTTGTACCCTTTAATCCGTTCCGCTCCCTGGTTCCAGTTCACCACGTAGCCGCCGGGGCTCAGCATGAAAATGGCATAGTCTTTGACCCCGTGGAGAAGGTCGCTATATCGCTCCTCGCTCTCGCGAAGAGCCTGTTCGACTCGGTCCCTGTCGACAACTTCGTGCCCAACAACAAGTTCAGCCTCCTTTTCGCAAAAGGTGATCGGATGCGACCGGATCTCAACATCGATGAGATTGCCATCCCTATGCATATAAGTGCGCCGCCCGCTGCAGCTCGCTCCCTGGGAGTAGACGTCCCGCAACCGTGGACTAATCCCAGGAGGGGCTTCAAGACGGTCGATCCGCATCGCTAGAAACTCGTCATGCGAGTATCCATAGCGGCCAACCGCGGCTTCATTGACTTCGAGGAAGCGGCGGGTATTCCTGTCGTAGACCCACATGGGCTGCGGGCTGTCGAAGAACAAGACGCTCAAAATATCGGGTTCGCGCGCCCGGATTCCGTGTGAAGCCGGAGCGATGGGCTGCGACAGTTTTGCTGGTGTTCCCTGCGGATTTGACATCCGTACTCCTGAGGATTGAGCCCTCGGACCTACCAGTACGCAGCCAGCATTTAGAGTGACTTTAATTGCAGGAGAGGACCGCTTATACCAACCATGAACCAACCTCAGGCATTTACAAGAGTACGCGCGTCATACAAGGCGGACTGTAGACAGAGCTAATCCGAGGAGATAATTCAATCTTAGTAAGTGCATGCGATTGAATAGGATGCGTTTCAAAGTTTCTACTAAGCTAGGTATTTCCCTGTAGACAGGCCATGACTATTGGCGAATTCTAGGGTTAGCGACGGAGTACAACACATCGGTTAGAAAGTTAACGGCAACATAAGTCAGCCCAATGGCCAGGATGCAGCCTTGCACCAGATAGTAATCCCGGTTCGAAATCGCTTGTATCGTAAGCCGCCCAATTCCGGGCCAGCTGAAGATCGTTTCCGTCACGATTGCTCCAGCAAGCAATGCCCCGAATTGCAGGCCCAGCACGGTAATGATTGGAATCATGGCGTTGCGCAGAGCGTGTCGGTAGACAACGGTGCGTTCCGGCAGACCTTTGGCGCGGGCCGTGCGAATGTAGTCCTGGCTGAGTTCTTCCAGCATGGAAGTGCGCACCATGCGGGTGAGGATGGCGGCCAGGGCGCTGCCCATGGTCACGGCGGGAAGGATGAGGCCGGCGAACGAGCCCGCGCCGGAGACGGGGAGCCATCCCAGCTTAATCGCGAATAAGAGAATCAGGATTGGTCCTAGCGCGAAATTGGGAAAAGACAGGCCGAACAGACTGACCACCGAGATCAGGCGATCGTCCCAGCGATTGCGGCTACGGGCGGAGCGAACACCGGCGGGGATGGAGAGGATGATGGCAATGAAAAGCGAAGCCAGCGTGAGTTGCAGCGTGTAGGGGTAGCGCTGGGCGATGAGATGGGTAACGCTTTGGTTGTAGCGGAAGGACGGTCCGAGATCGCCGTGGAGAATTCCTTTCCAGTAATTCAGATATTGGTGGCTAAGTGGCGCGTCGAGACCGTACAGGTGGCGCGTAGCCTGGATGTCGGCGGGAGGTGCGCCTTCACCCAGCATTTGCTGGATAGGGTCTCCGGGAACAAGGTGGATGAGGAGGAAAACGAGGCTTACTACCAGCCAGATGACTGGGAGGGTATAGAGCACGCGTTGGATGACGGTTCTCAGTGGTCAGTTCTCGGTTAAGCGCTGCCTGCTTTATTCTCTGTAGTCTCCAGCATCTCAATCTTCACTCTGGCAATGCGATGCCCTTCCATTTCAGCCACAGTGTAGCGATGGCCCTCGTATTCGAAAGATTCGCCGAGGTACGGGATGCGTTGCAGACGCGCCAGAACGAATCCCGCTAGGGTCTCGAAGCCCGCGTCGCGGGGCAGGGCGAGGCCATGCTGGGTTTCGAGGTCGAGGATGTTGACCGAACCTTCAAGCAGCATGACCGATTCATCCGATAATTCGGGCTGCGGAGGGGTAACGTCGAATTCGTCTTCGATATCGCCAACCAGTTGTTCGAGAATGTCTTCGACAGTAATCACTCCTGCCGTAGAACCGAATTCGTCCACCACAACCGCGAGGTGACGGCGGCGCTGCTTGAATTCGTCTAACAACTCCGACAAGACTTTGGTTTCCGGCACAACCAGCATATCGTGCATGATGTGACCGATCTGCATACGCGCGATGCGGATGGCCAGAGGCTGGCCGAGATTAATCAGCCGCAGGCGCACCCAACGAACGAGCTCTTTGTAATAGAGGACACCAACGATGTGTTCGGGACCGCTTTGCGGATCGTAGACCGGGATGCGGGAGTGCTGGCCTTCGACCACACGGTTCAGGGCTTCATCGAGGGTAAGATCGGATGGCAGGGAAAAAATATCCGGACGCGCCACCATGACTTCGCGAACCGTGATGTTATCGAGTTCGATGGCATTATGAATCATCTCTTCCTGCGACTCCGGAATCTGGCCGAACTGGCGGCTGGCGGTGACGATGAGCTTGAGTTCGTCAGGAGAGTGGACCGCGCCACCGCGGCGGGTTTCGCGGGCGCCAAAAGCGCGCAGGACGAGACCGCCCGAACGGCGCATGACGTAAAGCAGCGGCCGGGTAATAGTGAGGAAGGCCTCCATGGGCGCGGCGACCGCCAGGGCGATTTGTTCGGCGCGCTGGAGGGCCAGTGTTTTCGGGACGAGTTCGCCGAGCAGAACGTGGAGGTAAGTGATGAGGCTGAAGGCGATGACGATGGCGATCCCGTGGGCGTAGACAGCCGCATCGGGGATCTTTTGGACAAAACGGAGTGATCCTACAAGTTGAGCAACCATGGGCTCGCCGATCCAGCCGAGGGTGAGGCTGACCATGGTGATGCCCAGCTGGACGCCGTTAACCACTTCGTCAAGATGTTGATGGAGGCGCTGGACGGTGCGCGCGCCGATGCGGCCAGAGGAGATGAGTTGCTGGATGCGGGTATCACGGACGCTGACCAGGGCGAACTCCGCCGCGGCGAAAAACGCGTTCGCCGCTACCAGGAGAAGGATGAGCAGCACCCGCAGCAGCACGAAAGCGAGCATGGATGCGCCATTTTAGCATTGGAAAAGCGTGGGCTGGACGGATTTCAAGGCGCTTATGGTGCGAGATAGTTCCTTGTCCAGCAACCAAGTCTAGCCACCAATCCAGAATTCATGGGGCAGATGCGCTACCATTTTAGGTTGGGGTGGGTCTAATCCGAAGCGGGCTGGGTCGCGCTCGTCGCTGCCTGATCGAAATCTTCGAAACTCGGAACAAACAGAGCTCGGGAAGCGTACATCAGAGTGCAGAGATCCTTCGGGCGGCAAAAGACGCGGGCCTTGGGATGACAACTCAGAGTGCTTGTTCCTGTCATATTCCTCATAAAGCATTCTCGGTATTAGAGCATTTCCAGCCGGCATTTTCGGGAGGTGGTTGTGAACGGAAGCGCAGCAGCGAATAAGAAGAAGCGGCGCAAACTAATTATCTGGGGCAGCGTGGTGGCGGTGCTTGTGCTGCTGATCGCGGGAGGAGTGTTTGCGGCAACCCGCGGCGGGACGAAGATCGACCCCACCAAGCTCGCGAAGGTAGAAAAAGGCGACCTGGCGAAGAGCGTCGTGGCGACGGGCAAGGTGACGCCGATCACCAAGGTCGAAGTGAAGTCGAAAGCCAGCGGCATTGTGAAGAAGTTGCTGGTGGACTACGGCGATCGCGTCAAAAAGGGACAACTGCTGGCGCAGCTCGACAAGGTCGAAATCGAAGCGCAGGTGGCGCAGTCGCGGGCGGCACTGGATGCAGCGGAAGCAAACCTGAGCAGTTCGGAGGCCGATTTTCAGCGGGCCAAGGTAGATGCGGAGGGTCCGGATGTGCCTCTGCTCAAGCGCTCCTATGACCGCGCTATTGGCATGGCGAAGGATGGCGTGGTCTCGGCCTCGGCGCTGGATGATGCGGATCGCAGTTATGTGATGGCGCTGAACAAGCAGAATGTCGCCAAGGCCCAGGTGACGGTGCTAAAGGCCAAGATCGCGCAATCCAGAGCGCAAGTAGCCGAAGATCAGGCAAATTTGAAGCAGTTGGATGAGCAGCTCAGCTATACCGATATCGTTTCGCCGATCGATGGCATTGTGCTCTCGCGCGATGTGGAGATGGGCGACGCGGTGAGTTCGATTCTGGTCTTGGGATCCTCGGCCACGCTGGTGATGACGCTGGGCGACACCAGCGAAGTCTATGTGAAGGGCAAGGTGGATGAAAGCGATATAGGCAAGGTATATCTGGGTCAGCCGGCACGGATCAAAGTGGAGTCCTTCAAGGACAAGACGTTTTACGGCAAGGTGACCAAGATTTCTCCCATGGGCGTGGAGAAGGATAATGTGACCACCTTTGAAGTTCGAGTTTCGATTCAGAATCCGGGCGGCGAATTGAAGGCGGAGATGACGGCCAACGCGGAGATCATTCTGGAAGAGCACAAGAACGTCCTGCAGATTCCGGAGGGCGCGATTATTTACGACAAGGACAAGAAGTCGTCCGTCGATGTGCCCGACCCGAAGGCCAAAGACGGCGAAAGAAAAGTTGCGGTCAACATCGGAATCTCAAACGGTGCAAAGACGGAAGTGTTGAGCGGGTTGAAAGAGGGCGAAGAAGTCGTGCTGCAGTAAAGGGAGGCTTCTCCATTGCAGAAACGAAATGCTCCGCTGGCAGTCGCCGTCGGCGGCCTGATTGCGGGGAGTTTGGATCTTACCCAGGCTTGCATCCTGTTCGGGTGGCAGATTCCGCTGGTCATCGCTGCTGGGTTGCTGGGGCCGAGCGCCTTCCATGGAGGCGTCGGTACCTATGTTCTGGGCGTCTGCCTGCATTTCTTTATCGCTTGCTCGGCGGCGACGGTCTACTACGTGGCGAGCCTAAGGCTGGGCTTCTTGAAGGAACACCCGCTGGTCTGCGGCTTGTTCTTTGGCGCTGCCGTGGAAGAAGTAATGAATCTTGTCGTTTTACCGCTCTCCGCGCTCCGTGCCCGAGGCCCTTACGAGCTTCATGACCTGATTCTTGGATTGCTGGTGCACATGGTGGTAGTCGGGCTGCCGATTTCTTTCAGCGTTCGTCGGTTCGGCTAGATGGACTATGCGGTCGCCTTCCGAGCTTAGGCGTGAAGGTGGAACGAACGGATTTTGAGATAAGGTTGCAGCAACCCAGGTTCGGAGGAATTTAAAGGACATGAATCGTCATCTAGTTTTCCCTGGTGCGATTTTAATTCGCTTGCGATTCGCACTCGTGGCCATTGGGCTGGCGGCAACGTCGGTGTGCGGGGCGTTCGCGTCCACTCCTCAGGGCACTTTTGACAAGACATTTCAGGTGAGCGGTCCGGTCGATTTGGAAGTACAAACCAAATCCGGCGACGTCATTGTGCGAACCGGGCCGTCAGGCGTGGTTTCTATTCATGGGAAGATTTTTGTGGGGGATCATTGGCTGTTTGGAAACCGGCAGTCGGATGTGAAATACATCGAGGACAATCCCCCGCTGCGGCAGGATGGCAACAGTATTCGCGTCGATTATGTGAGCGCGCACGATATTTCCGTCGACTATGAAATCACGGTCCCGGCAGAGACGACGGTACGCACTCATAGCGGTTCTGGCGATGTAACCATCGAAGGCACGCACGGCAACCTTGAGGTGCAGAGCGGATCGGGAGATTTAAGGCTATCGCATATTACGGGAGACATTCGCTTGCAAACTGGATCGGGCAATGTTCGCGCGCGGGAAATTGAAGGCCCGGTACGCGGCGAAGCCGGCAGCGGAGATATTGAGCTGGACGAAACCGGAACGGGTGACGTCGACTTGCATACGGGTTCGGGCAATATTACAGTTCACGGGGTTCATGGCGGATTGCATGCGGAAGCGGGCAGTGGAGACATTACCGCCGAAGGGGCGCAGACTGGGGCCTGGGAAATTCGGACCGGCTCGGGCAATGTACATGTGAGGCTGCCGCAGGATGCCGCGTTCGACGCGAATCTTTCCACCAGCTCGGGATCGATGGAAGTAAATCCGGCGATCACCATGACGGTGCAGGGGCGGGTGCAGGAGATGCGCAAGCAGATCGAAGGTAAAGTGCGGGGCGGTGGACCGATGCTCACCGTGCATACCAGCTCAGGCGATGTTCACATTGAGTAGCGTGGGCCTGAGATCGGAGATTAGTGATTAGTGAATGCAGCTTTTCATTGCTGACCACTAGCCACTAATCACTAATCACCTGCTTCTATTACCTCCGTGCCTTGACTCTGGCACCGCGACCAAGTAAGTTCGAGGTTTCGGGACACTCCGCGTCCCTATACCCGCGAGGAGAACTTGGCCCACCGTCCGATTATCACGCTCACCACTGACTTCGGCAGCAACGATCATTTTGTTGGCACCATGAAGGGTGTCATCCTGGAGATTGCTCCGGACGCGGAAATTATCGATATCTGCCACTCCGTGCAGGCCTTCGATGTGCTGGATGGCGCGCTCACCATTTCCCAGGCTTATTCCTACTTTCCCACCCGCACGGTGCACGTGGTAGTGATCGACCCGGGAGTAGGCACCGCTCGGCGGCCCATCCTGGCCTCGAGCGATAAACATCATTTTGTGGCCCCGGATAATGGCGTGCTCTCGATGGTGTATGCGAAGGAGAGTCGGTTGCACGTGCGGCACATTACCTCCGAACATTATTTCCTCCAGCCGATGAGCAATACCTTTCATGCGCGGGATATTTTCGCTCCGGTCGCGGCGTACCTGGCCAAGGATGTGGATGCGCTGAAGTTTGGCGATGAGATTGACGATTATGTTCGTTTTACCGCGCCCAAGCCTAAGGCGGTGGACGCAACCCGGCTGCGCGGGGTGGTGCTGAAAGTGGACCGGTTTGGAAACCTGATAACCAACATCACTCCAAACGATGCTCCGATGCTTTTTGGCGCGGGAGCGGGCGGATTCAAGATTGTAGTGGGCAGCAAAGAGATCACGGAAATTCACAATGCTTATGCCGAGGGAGCTCCGGGGCAGGTCTTTGGCATTTTGGGAAGCATGGGATATCTGGAAATTGCCGCCAATCGCGCTGCGGCAACGCAACTGACCGGCATCGGCAAAGGCGGCGAAGTAAGCATTCTTCTTGGCGGGGCTGCCGCGGCGGGCAAGGGAGCGTAAAGCATTTCTCGGCTCTCAGTTCTCAGTTTTTTCATTCGAAATCTTAGGACGCGCCGAGAACTATTGCGGCCGCGGCTTGGGGTGGGCGTAGCGATCCATCTCGGCCGTCCATTTCAAAAATCTCCACAGGCTGGTGCGCTCGCGCCAGAGAAACTCCCAGAACTCGAGAAAGCCGATCTGCGTCATTTTGACCCCGCAGTAGGTCTCGATCCGCCACAGCAGGTACGGACTTCGCCAGGGAGCGAGGCGATGGCCTTTCGTCGCATTCCGGAGAAAGCGGAGGGAGTGGCGCATGGGAGAAGTTTAAACTAGTTGTCAGTGGTTAGTGGTCGGTGGTCAGTTTTCGCGCGGAAATTCGTGTAATCCCAGCATGTTAAAATTCTTATTCCGCCAGGAATTTTCCTTTCATGTCCAACGAAGAGATTCGCCAACAGGCTGAAGACCGCTATTACGCCGCGCTTGACTTGATGGCGGATGGCAAGGTGGAAGAGGCAGTCGCGGCTTACCGGGAATCGATCAAGACCGATCCCGCGTTTACCGAGGCTATGCACGGGTTGGCGCGGGCGTTGCAGGATTTGCAACGCTATGACGAGGCGATTGCAGTGGCACAGAAAATTACGGCATTGGATGCGGATGACGTGCTCGCACACACCAGCTTGTCGGTGCTGTATCAGAAGAAGGGAATGATTCCGGAAGCTGAGGCTGAGGGCGCGAAAGCCCGCGTTTTGGGGTGGAAGCAGCAGTTGAAAAAGGGCAGCTCTTAGCTCTTAGCTCTTAGCTCTTAGCTACTGGCTACGGGGACCTATAACACCACGCGATCAGCCCTCACGAGCAAGAAGGAGACCAGCGCAGAACGATCGGCCGCCCCAGCTAAAAGCCAAGGGCTAATAGCTAAGAGCTTCCTCTACAGCTCGTACTTCTTCATCAAATGGCGGAAGGACCGATACGAGATTCCGAGCAAATCGGCGGCTTTGGTCTGCACGCCGTTCGAACGATCAAGAGCGCTTTGCAGCAGCGTCCGCTCGATGTTTGCGACATAAACTTCCATGCCGACGCCTTGCGGCAGTACCGCCCCGGGAGCAACCTCAAGTGTGCCCCCGCCGGCTCCGGCGGCCGCGGCGCGGGCTTTGGGCCGTTCCTCTGGAAGCACAACGTGAAGTTCCTCGGTCATCTCCAATGCAACCGCTCGCTCGACTGTATTTTCCAGCTGGCGCACGTTGCCCGGCCACTCGTAATGGCAGAGAGCATCGAGCGAATCGTTGTTCATCCGCAGGATTCCGCGCTTGGCGGCGGCGGAGTATTTTTTTAGAAAATGATTGGCCAGCAAAGGGATGTCTTCGCGCCGCTCGCGCAGATTCGGCACGCGGATCGGGATCACACTTAGACGGTAGTAGAGATCTTCGCGGAAAAGATTTTCGGCTACCGCTTTATCCAGATCGCGATTGGTGGCGGCGATCACGCGCACGTCGATGGGAATTTCGCTGGTGCCGCCGACCGGGCGTACCGAGCGTTCCTGCAACACCCGCAGAAGCTTTACCTGCATGGCGAGAGTCATCTCGCTGATTTCATCGAGAAAGATCGTTCCCCCGCCGGCAACTTCGAAGAGTCCGCGCTTGTTCTGGTTGGCGCCGGTGAAGGCGCCTTTGAGATACCCGAAGAGTTCGCTTTCCAGCAGAGTCTCCGGGAAAGCTCCGCAGTTTACCGATACGAAAGGCTCACCGGCGCGAGGCGAGCAAATGTGAACCGCGCGAGCGACCAGTTCCTTTCCAGTGCCGCTTTCTCCCTGGATGAGAACCGTGCTGGCGGTCGACGCGACGGTGCGCACGGTCTGCTTGAGCTTCTCCATCGCGGGGCTGGAGCCAATGATGTTATCGAGCGAGTTGTGCGAGGCGTTGTCGCGACGCAGGGCAAAGTTCTGCTTGCTGAGTGCGGATTTTTCCAGCACGCGGCGGATGGTGAGTTTGATCTCATCCACCAGGCCCGGGCTCTTGCGAATGTAGTCAGAAGCGCCCCCGGCCTTCACGGCTTCAACTGCGGCCTCGTAATCGTCGACCGCGGTGATGAGGATCACCGGGGAATCGGGAGACACGCGATGCACATGGCGCAAAACCTCGATGCCGTCGATATTGGGCATCTTGATATCGGTAATGATGAGATCGTAAAGCGCTCCGTCGATTTTGCTCTTGGCGGCCTGGCCAGATTGCACGGTCTCGACGCGATGGCCGTCGCGGCGCAGGGCGATATCGAGCATTTCGCAGATGGAGCGTTCGTCGTCGCAAACCAGAATGTTAGCCACGCGAGCTCCCCTCTGTCGCCGCCGCGGCAAGCTGCGATGACGATGACGAAAGCGTCGACGGTTGGGATAGACTCCGGGTGGCGGCGGTGAACCGGCCGGCATCAAGGCGGCGCAGCCGGAGAACAAAAGTGGTTCCCTGTCCCGGTCGCGACCGCGCCCAGACTTTCCCTTCGTGCGCCTGCACGATCTGGTAGACAACGGCAAGGCCAAGACCGGTGCCACCTTCGAAGCTGGACTGGAAAGGCTCAAATATCTTTTCAGTTTGCTGCGGGGTCATGCCGGTGCCGGTGTCGGCAAAGCTCACTTGCCAGTCGTCTCCCTGCGCCTCAATGGCTACGTGCAATGCGCCGCCGTCGCGCATGGCGCGCACCGCGTTCTCTCCGAAGTTCCAGAACACCTGCTTGATTCGATCGCCATCCGCGAGCGTCCAGGCTTCTTCGACGTCAGAACGGCTCTCAATCTGAATACCGGTGTTCTCAGTCGACATGCGGTTTCGCATGAGTGTCAGCGTGTCTTCCAACAGTGAAACCAGGTCGACCTTGTCGAAACGGTACCGTTTGCCGCGGGAGTACGCCAGGAAGTCCGTAATGATGCCATTTAAGCGCTGGGATTCCCGGGTAACGATGTCGAGCAACTGGCGGTGTTCCGCAGTCATGTCGGGAATTCCGGAAAGCATGCTGACCGAACCTGCAATGGAAGTGAGGGGATTGCGAATTTCGTGGGCAATGGCGGCGGCCAAGCGCCCGACTGCGGCCAGCCGGTCCTGCACGCGGACTTCGCGCTCCAGCCGGCGAATCTCGGTCAGGTCATCGAAGGCATAGAGATACCCGAGGGTGCCTCGCTCGCGAACGCTTAGGGAAGCGGCGCGCACCCGCAGGATTTTGCGGAATGATTTGGCATTGTCGAAGCGAACTTCGGCGTGAGTCGGCTGAGACTCGGCGCCAGGCAGAGGATCCAGAAAGAGTTTGCCGACCTGGGTTCCGATCAATTGATCGGGCGCGAGCTCCAACAATCGTTGCGCTGCAGTGTTGACCAGGGTGATGTGGCCGTCGAGCCCGGTGGTGATAAGCCCACTGCCGATGGATTCGATGATGTTCTCGTGAAGAATTTGAAGATCTTCCAGCGCTCCGCTGGTGTCCTTCAACTCCACGCGCGCTTCGCGCAACTTGGCGTTCAACAGCCCGGTGAGGTAGGCAATCGCGATGTAAGCAAAAAGATTGACGAAGATAATCGCCTGCAGCGCCTTCCATCCCGGGTGGCTGGTGCAATAAGAGTGAACCACTCCGAAATAGTTAAATTCCAGAACCACGCCGTAGAGAATGAAAGCCAGGGCGGCAATCAGCTGCGCCCATACGCGTGGCAGAAGAATGCTGGCGACAATAATCACCAGCGGATAGAGGAAATTCAGGGAGCTGTCCCAGCCTCCCGTTTGGTGCACCACAAAACTCACGAAAATCAGATCGGTGAGAATCTGCAACGTGGCCTGCAGCCTGTGCTCCTGCCAGAAGGAAAGCAGCAGAGCATAAAAGACCGAAATGCCAAACCACAAGAGAATGGTGTCTACGAAAAAGCGCAAGGGCAGCGGGGTTGGGGTGACGCGAGCGACCGCCAGCTCCAGACCGAGCAAGAAAATGAGGATGAGAATCCGTACTTTAACCAGCCATGCTAGCCAGATCCGCTCATCGAAAGTCGATTGCATTCAGGTCCCGAGGGTTCACCGCATCCAGCAAAATGTCTCCCACAACCGCGCCATGAAGGTGCGCGCCCTCCGCCAGAGCCGAGGCCCGATTGCGGAGGGCGCGGAAGGTTGCTAGCCGGCCAGTTTGGCGATCATAGCGAACAGCGGCATGTAGAGCGCGATCACAATCCCGCCGATCGTAAATCCGAGAAGTCCGATGATGGCGGGCTCCAGCAGGGCCAACATGTCCTTGGTAGCCGCGTCCACTTCGTCCTCGTAGAAATCGGCGATTTTCTGCAACATATTGTCCATGGCACCGGTGGCTTCGCCGACGCCGATCATCTGCGTAACCATGTTGGGGAAGACACCGCATTCCCGGAGCGGATCGACAATGGTCCTGCCTTCTTCGATCGCCTTGCGCACTTTCATCAGGGCTTCTTCAAGAACCGCATTGCCGGAGGTCTTGGCGGTGATAGCCAGCCCTTCGAGAATGGGCACGCCGGAGGTGATCAGGGTTCCCAGTGTTCGGGTGAAGCGGCCTACGGCAATTTTGCGCAACAGCGGGCCAATCACGGGCATGGTTAGCAAAAATTTGTCGAAGTAATATTTGCCCCTCGGATGTTTGCGGATCTGCTTGATGCCAACAACCAAACCGACTACGGCGGCGATAACCACCCACCAGAAGCTTTGCACAAAGGCACTGAGCCCCATAACGATGCGCGTAGGTAACGGCAAGGTGACGCCCAGGCCGAGGAACAGGTTGGAGAAAATGGGTACGACCCACTTGAGCAGCGCGCCCACGATCAGCGTGGCAATGCTGACAACGGCGACGGGATAAATCAACGCGGATTTTACCGCCGCGCGCAGGCGCACGGCTTTTTCCACATAGGTTGCCAGACGCTGCAAGATGACGTCGAGAATACCACCGGTTTCGCCGGCCTCAATCATGTTGGTGGTGAGGTCGTCGAACACCAGCGGAAACTGGCGCATTGCATTGGCCAGCGTCGCGCCACCTTCCACCGTGGTGCGCACGCCATTCAGAGTTTTCTGAAAGGCCTGGTTTTCCTGATTCGCCGCCAGGATTTCCAGACACTGCACCAGGGGCAATCCGGCATCGATCATGACCGAGAACTGCCTGAAGAAAATGGCAATGTCCTTGGTCTTTACCTTGCTCGTGCCGAACGTGGGCATGACAAATTCTTTACCCTTTTCTCGAATAGCGCCGGGCACGATGCGCTCGCGCCGAAGCTGCTGGCTCAGCGACTGCTTGTTTGGGGCATTCCGTTCTCCAGAGATTTTCTGTCCGGAGGCATCTTTGCCGGAAAACGTGAAAACTGGCATGGCTAATCTCCTGTTAACGAGTCGTCGCTACTCAAAAATGTAAGAACTTCGGCGACGGCGCCGGATATTGGCGTCGTCGCGATTGTTCGAAGGCTCAACCTTTGGTCGGGCTCGCACCTCGAGCCATGGTCGATCCGCTTCGGTTGGTCAAACTGGCGCCGCGGTTGATCATTTCCTGCAATTCTTCCGGATTGCTGGAACGCTGCAGTGCCACTTCCAGAGAAACCTGCTTCTGGAGGTAGGCGGTAGCTAAAGCCTGGTTGAAGGTTTGCATCCCGTACTTATCCTGACCGGATTGCATCGCGGAATAGACCTGATGGATTTTGTCTTCGCGAATCAGGTTGCGCACGGCGGGATTGGGGATGAGGATCTCCATGATCATGGCGCGCCCTTTCCCGGTGACAGTTGGCACCAGGGTTTGGCACATTACCCCTTCCAGAACCAAAGACAACTGGGCGCGAATCTGCGGTTGCTGGTGCGCCGGGAAGACATCGATAATTCGGTTGATGGTGGAAGTGGCTGAATTGGTGTGCAGCGTGCCGAAAGTTAAGTGACCGGTTTCGGCGATTCGCAGAGCAGACTCGATGGTTTCCAAATCGCGCATTTCGCCGATCAGCACAACATCCGGATCTTCACGAAGGGCGGCGCGTAAGGCGTCAGTAAAGCTCTTGGTGTCGGCGTGAAGTTCGCGCTGGTTCACCAGGCAGTTTTTGTTCATGTGCACGAACTCGATCGGGTCCTCAATGGTGAGGATGTGATCGTGCCGCTCGCTATTGATCTTGTCGATCATGGCGGCCAGAGTCGTGGATTTTCCCGAGCCCGTTGGTCCGGTTACCAGTACCAGGCCGCGCGGCTTGTCGCAAAGCTTGCTCACGACCGCGGGCAATCCAAGCTGGTTGAAGGATTTGATCTCGAAAGGAATCAGACGAAAGACGGCTGCGGTTGCGCCACGCTGATTAAATACGTTGGCACGGAAGCGAGCCAGCCCCTTCAATCCGAAGGAGAAGTCGAGTTCGAGACTTTCTTCGAAGCGGTGCTTCTGCGAATCGGTCATGACGCTATAGGCGAGTTGTTTGGTCTCGGCCGGCGTCATCTGCGGCAGATCGAGCGGCACCAGATGCCCATGCACGCGGATTTGCGGAGGCGAGTTCGTAGTTACGTGGAGATCGCTGCCGTTCATCTCCAGCATTCTCTTGAGCAGATCGCTTAACGACAAACCCATAGTTGTTCCTTCCTCGGATAATCAAAAATAGCGAATCAATGAATGGTTTCGCGTGCCACTTCTTCGAGGGTGGTCATCCCGGCCGCGACTTTAATCAAACCGCTGCGGCGCAGCGTGATCATTCCCCGCTCAATCGCTTTCTTTTTCAGTTCGACGGCCGATGCGCCCACGAGAACCAACTCTCTGATCTCGTCATCGACTTCCATTACTTCGTAGAGACCGCAGCGGCCCTTATAACCGGTGTTATTGCAGACGCCACAGCCTTTACCCTTCTGAATCTTCACGGTCTTGGCTTCCTCCGGCGAGAAGCCCTCCTCGATCAATGCGGGTATGGGGACTTCGACGGTCTCGATGCAATCTTTGCAAATACGGCGGATCAGGCGCTGGGCGCAAATCAAATGGACCGAAGTCGCAACCAGGAATGGTTCAATTCCCATGTTCATCAAGCGAGTAATGGTTTCGGGCGCTCCATTCGTGTGCAGTGTGGAGAGCACAAGGTGTCCGGTAAGAGCGGCTTTGATGGCGATTTCTGCCGTTTCGAAGTCTCGAATTTCACCGACCAGAATGATGTTGGGATCCTGACGCAAGAAGGAACGGAGAGCGGCGGCAAAATTCAAGCCGATCTGCTCTTTCATCTGCACCTGATTGACGCCCGCCAACTGGAATTCGACCGGATCTTCGGCGGTCATAATGTTGGTATCGGGCTGGTTGAGGCGGGAGATCGACGAATACAAAGTGTTGGTTTTTCCTGAACCCGTCGGACCGGTCACCAGCACCATCCCGTAAGGTTTAAGAATTGCTTTTTCGAACTTGACCAGGGATTCAGGTTCGAACCCCAGCTTGGTCATATCCAGCCGCAGATTTTCTTTATCCAGCAAGCGGAGCACGATCTTCTCGCCCCAGAGCACGGGCAGTGTGCTGACGCGGAAGTCAAGTTGTTTTTTGCGCCCACCGATGTTCATTTTCAGCATGATGCGGCCGTCTTGCGGCAGACGCTTTTCGCTGATGTCCAGCTTGGCCATGATTTTGAGACGCGAAGTGATGGCGTCTTTGAGCTTCATGGGCGGAGACATGATCGATTGCAGAATCCCGTCAATACGGAAACGCACGCGGAATTCTTTCTCGTAAGGCTCGATGTGAATGTCGCTGGCTCCCCGTTTCACGGCATCTCCGAGCACGATATTCACCAGCTTGACCACGGGAGCTTCGTCGGCAGCTTTCTCCAGCTGCGAGAGCTCCATTTGCTGCTCTTCTGTCTGCAGTTCGACGTCGCTTTCGTTCATCTCCGACATCGACTGCATTACCGTTTCAAGGTCTTCTTCTTTTTCTTTCGGACCCCCGTAAGATTTTTCGATGCCCGCCAGAATTGAGCTTTCCGACGCCACCACCGGCTCGATGTTGAAACCGGTCATGAACTTGATATCGTCCATGGCAAAGACGTTGGTAGGGTCGACCATGGCGATGGTGAGGGATGCGCCCACGCGGCTCAACGGAAGAATCTGGTAGCGTTTCGCAGTTTCAAACGGAATCAGCTTGACGACTGCGGGATCGATTTCAAAATATGAAAGGTTGATGGCTGGGACGCCATACTGGCGAGAAAGGAAATTCGTGACATCCTCATCGGTGAGGAATCCGAGTTTCACTAACGCGGAGCCCAGGCGGCAGTTCTGCTCCTTCTGGGCTTTAGTCGCTTGTTCCAACTGCTCTGGGGTAATAATCTTCTCTTTGACGAGAAGGTCACCCAGCCGTTGAGACATACGTCGATCTCCTATCCACTCGCTGAACGATGCCTGGCGATTTTCGCCGGCATTTGCACAATGGCGCTACCATTTCTCCTCGGAGAAAAGCACACCCCTTGCGTTGACACAAATTGTCAACGCAAGCTGATTACTGCACCAGTTACCGTGGTACTTTGAACTTTTCCCGATTGATGGGCTGCTGCAGCACGCAACTCGGAACCCACGCCAAATGAAGGTTTTTCTCATAGTGCTGTATTTGACCGGCTGGAGTACATGGACTTCGGTAAGGCGATAAGACCGTTTAAACCGACTTCCGCTCAGCTTAAACCGACTTTCACTCACCAAAAGACGCGCAGGGAAAGGGAAACAGAATTCTGCAACTCAAAGAAGAAGAGAACTCCATTCGAACCTACTACCGGACTTTATATGACGCGTGGGGGCCGCAGAACTGGTGGCCGGCACGCTCCCGTTTCGAAGTCATCGTGGGCGCCTACCTTACGCAGAACACGGCTTGGATCAATGTAGAGAAGGCCATGGCCAATCTCCGGGCCGCACGGGTGCTGAGCGTGAAAGGCATTCGAGATCTGCCGCTTTCCGAACTCGAACGGTTGATTCGCCCCTCCGGCTATTATCGGCAAAAGGCGCTGCGATTAAGAATCTTCGTGGACTTCCTGGACCGGCGATATGGAGGCTCACTGACACGCTTACTTGCACGACCCACAACACAGCTGCGAGACGAACTGCTTGCGCTGAACGGAGTTGGCCCGGAGACGGCTGATTCCATTCTGCTCTATGCCGGCAATCATCCCGTATTTGTGGTCGACGCTTATACGCGACGGATTCTGGACCGGCACGAAATACTTTCCGCGGAAGCGACCTATGAAGGTGTACGGAACCTGTTCGAGGAAGCGCTCGCGCCCTTAGCGGACGCGGACAGCAGCGGAATCGAACCTTCAACTAAGGGTTTGCAAAGCGGTTTTCCAAAGCCACCGCACGTTCCTTCGAAGATGAGCCAGACCAAGCGAACAGCCCTGACGCAGGTTTACAACGAGATGCATGGGTTGATCGTCGGCGTGGGGAAAAACTACTGCAAGAAATCACAACCTCTCTGTGACGGATGTCCTTTACAACCCTTCCTGCCTCGTCTGAAGTAAACACTCCTATCGGTGAAGAATACGAAATTGTTAAGCCTCGTCGGGGTTATGTTGTCGCTTTGTCTTGCAGCGCCAGCGTGGGGTCAAACCCTCCGCGAACAGGCCGACAAGGATGGACTATTCATCAGCACCGCGGTAAGAGCTGCGCAATTATCCGAGCCTGCTTATACCTTTACTCTGGGCCGCGAGTTCAACATGCTCGAGCCGGAAGATGCCATGAAGTGGGCAGCCTTAAGGCCGGACGAGGCCTCTTACGATTTTCGCCAGGCAGACGAAGTAGTGCGCTTTGCGCAGGAACATCGCATGAAAATACGCGGCCATTGTCTCGTCTGGGACCACAGCAATCCAGAGTGGCTGGCGCAAGGGCATTTCACGCCCGAGCAGCTATCGCGGTTGCTGCACGAGCATATCACTCGCGTGATGCAACACTATGCCGGGCAAGTTTTCGCCTGGGATGTGATCAACGAAGCTCTCGATGAAAACGGAATGGTGCGGGATTCTATTTGGTACAACCGGCCGGGAATAGGATTTGCAGACCAGGGCACAGCCTATATCGAGCAAGCTTTCCGCTGGGCGCATGAAGCCGACCCAAAGGCCTTGCTGTTTTATAACGAAGCCGAAGGCGAAGGCATCAACAAAAAATCGGATGCGATTTACTCAGTGATCAAAGGGTTCAAGCAACGTGGCGTCCCGCTCGATGGGGTGGGGTTGCAGTTGCATGTTCCTTCACTCGATGTGGACACGGCCGGACTTGCTGCGAACATTCATCGCCTCACTGCTCTCGGATTGCAGGTTCAGATCACTGAGCTCGACGTTTCTTTGCCGGTAGACTCAATCGGCATGGCTCGATCCCAGGATCTGGCTCGCCAAGCGGAGATTTATCGTGGCATCGTGAGGACGTGTTTGAACAATCCTGGGTGCACTGCGGTGCAAACCTGGGGCTTCACCGACAAGTATTCATGGATTGGTTCTCATTCTCACCGCACCCGCGGGCAGGCGCTTCCATTCGATCGAATATACCGGCCAAAACCGGCTTACCGGGCAATCTTCGAGGAGCTTTCCGCCGGGCGCCCGTCGAGTCCGTCTCGTTGATTTGCTTCCTCGGTCCTCTGCGCAGGCCGATTCAGCATCTATAATGATTCGTTCGAAACCTGAGAGCCGGCTGGGCCGGGTCTCAAACCCTGAATCCCCAATGGCGCAAACCACTCCAAGCCATTCTGTTGCGAGTTCCAGACGCAAACGGGCCGTAATGCTGCTCGCCATCGCGGTGTTCGTTTTATTTGCGCTTTTAGTTTCACAGACGGCGTTCAACCAGACCATTCTGCGGCCGGATACAAATCAACAGGCAATCGTTTTTTACGCGCTGTCCCTGCTGATTTCGCTGCTGTTCATTGCATTGACCTTCGTGCTGGCGCGTAATCTGCTTAAGCTTTTCGCGGAGCGGCGCCTGGGGGTGCTGGGATCGAAATTCCGCACTCGAATGGTAGTAGGAGCGCTGCTTCTTTCCTTCGTTCCGGTAGTCGTGATGTACTTTTTCTCCTACGGCCTGATGAACCGCTCGATCGATAAATGGTTTTCCACGCCAGTGGAGGAAGTGCGCGCCGATACCGACGCCATGGCTTCGTTGCTGGGCAATTATGCCGCTCAGAATGCGCGGGCGGAAGCCCTGGCCATAGCGGATACCCCCGAGACACAGGAAGCCTTCGAGGATCAGAACTTCGCGGCGATGGGAGGTGAATTCCGCAGGCACAAGCCTACCCTGCAAGGCGGATTTGCCATAGCACTGCAAAATGGAGTTGCGGAAGCAAGCCTGGCTGCACCGGCTGCATGGCCGGAGTTGAAAGAGAAATTACCTTTGGCAAAGGCTGCCTCGAAAGATTCGGCATCTTTTACGTGGGGCAACCGGGAGTACACGCTGGGTTATGCGCCGGTGGGCGTTGCGGGAACCATTCTGGTGGCCATACCGCTGCCTGCGGAGTTTTCGAACACGGTCAAGCAAATCGAGGCGAGCCAACAGCGTTATTTGCAGTTGAGCCGCGAGCGCAGGCACGTGCGGGAAACTTATATGGGTTTGCTGCTTTTGCTGACGATGATGGTGCTTTTCGTGACCACGTGGCTCGCGCTGTTTCTTTCCAAGCTGGTTACACGTCCGTTAGCCGCCTTGGCGGAGGCAACGCAGGAAATTTCGCGCGGACGTTTGGATTACCGGATTGACGTGAGTGCGGCGGATGAAATCGGAGACCTGGTTCGCTCTTTCAATCGAATGGCGGCGGAGTTGGAAAACAGCCGTCGCCAAATCGAATCTTCCAGCCGCGATGTGACTGCCGCCAACACCGAACTGGATCAGCGGCGCCGGCAGATGGAAACAATTCTAGAAAGCATACCCACCGGAGTTTTGTCGCTTGACGCGGCGAGGAATGTTACCCACGCCAATCAAGCCCTGCAACGCATGTTTAACCCTGACGGATATGCGGACGAAAACCTCATGCTGGGCGGTGCGCGGCTGGAGAATATCTTTCCGCCAGAGGTTTTACAGGACTTGGAGCCACTGCTGCGCCGAGCCGACCGCATGGGGATGACCACCAGCCAGATGGAAATGCCACTCCATCGCGGATCCTTGAATGTTGCAGTGACCGTCGCCACCTTGCGTCATCAGGAAGAACGGTCGGGATATGTGATCGTGATGGAAGATTTATCGGACCTTTTGAGAGCTCAAAAACAGACGGCCTGGCGTGAAGTGGCAAGGCGCGTGGCGCACGAGATCAAGAATCCGCTAACCCCCATCGCACTTTCGGCGGAACGAATCCAGCGGCATCTCGACCGGACTGCTTCGTTCGACAAACCCTCGATCGATATTGTGCGTGCCTGCGCAGAAACGATAGCCGGAGCGGTGGAAACGGTTCGCCGGCTGGTGGATGAATTCTCCAGTCTGGCGCGCTTTCCCACTTCGAATCCGCACCCTGCCGACATCAATGAAATAGTCGAGAGCGCCCTATCTTTGTTCAACGGACGAACGGAAGGCATCCGCTTGCATAAATCACTGGCGCCAGAGTTGCCCAAGGTGATGGCCGACACGGAGGCGATCAAGCGAGCGGTCGCCAACCTTGTGGATAATGCGGCCGAAGCGATGCAGGATTCCGTAGTGCGCGAAATTTATATTTCTACTGCCCTGGTAGGCTCGCGCGACGCGGTCGAGATCGTGATCGCGGACACCGGGCATGGAGTCACCAGGGAACTGAAGGAGAAGCTTTTCCTTCCTTATTTCTCAACCAGGAAACGAGGAACCGGCCTGGGCCTGGCGATCGTAAGCCGCGTAATCGAGGAGCATCGCGGATCGATTCGTGTGGAGGAGAATCAGCCATTGGGGGCGCGTTTTATTGTGGAGTTGCCGGTCGTTCCCGAGCCCGCGTTTGTGCCCCCAACGGTTCAGCATGCATAAAATTCTGGTAGTCGATGACGAGACTGGCATTCGTGAATCCCTGGAGGGTGTGCTAGCGGACGAAGGCTACGAGGCTGCTTCCGCACAAAGCGGCGAAGAATGCTTGAAGTTGCTGCGCAAGGAGCACACTTTCGAGGTAGTGCTGCTGGATATCTGGTTGCCCGGTATGGACGGGCTGGAAACGCTCGAGAGAATCCGTGAATTGGATAACCCTCCTGAGGTGATCATGATCTCAGGGCACGGGACCATCGAAACTGCGGTGCGCGCCACCAAACTTGGCGCTTACGATTTTCTGGAAAAACCCCTCTCCATCGACAAAACTTTAATTGCGCTGAAAAACGCCATCGAATCGAAGAAGCTGCGCTACGAAAACGTCGATTTGAAGAAGCAGCTTCACGCCAAGAGCGTGATCGTGGGCAACAGTATTCCCATGAAGGCGCTGCGGCAGCAGATTGGGCTGATGGCTCCAACCAACGGCCGCGTTTTGATTTATGGGGAGTCCGGCACCGGCAAGGAGCTGGTGGCGCGCGCCATCCATGCCCAGAGTCTGCGAAAGGACGAGACTTTTGTCGAAGTAAACTGCGCGGCCATTCCCGAGGATTTGATCGAGAGCGAACTCTTCGGGCACTACAAGGGTTCGTTTCCCGGAGCTGCTACCGACAAGGAAGGTAAATTTCAAAAGGCCAGCGGAGGCACCCTCTTTCTCGATGAAGTCGGGGACATGAGCCTGAAGACGCAGTCGAAGGTGCTGCGCACTCTCGAAGAGCAGCGGGTGGCGCCCCTGGGCAGCGATGAGACTATTATGGTGGATGCGCGCATCATCGCCTCGACCAACAAAGACATTGAAGAAGAAATCTCCATTGGGAACTTTCGTGAAGATTTGTTTTACCGCTTGAATGTAATTCCATTTTTCGTGCCCCCGCTGCGCGATCGCAAAGAGGATATCCCGCTGCTGGCACGTCAGTTCCTTAAAGACCTTGCGGCCACGTATGGCCGCCGTCCGCGGGAAATTACCGACGAGGCCATTGAGGGCCTGATGCGTTATTCCTGGCCGGGCAATGTGCGTGAGTTGCGCAATGTGATTGAGCGGATCGTAATCATGAACCCCATGACCGCGCGTCTGGATCGCAAACATCTGCCTCCGCTCGTCTACCGGGACGGCCACCGGCGCGCCACGCGTAACGAATTCTCAACCCTGCATGAGGCTCGCGACGCTTACGAGCGTGATTTTATTTTGAAGAAGCTGGACGAAAATCATGGCAACGTCACCCGCGCCGCTGAGGTTCTAGGGCTGGAGCGCAGCCATCTCTACCGCAAAATGAAAAACTTGGGAATTGTAGCGAAAGAGTAATTTGCGGGGCGTACTAGCGTTTCACCATGTGAATCTCGGTGCCGTTTTTTCGGAACTCAACCTTGTCCATAAGTTGATTGATCAGAAAGATTCCCCGCCCGTGATTGGAATAGACGTTCTCCCCGACCGTGCAGCCGGGGATGGCATCGGGAGCAAAGCCAGGACCGGGATCACGCACCACGATCAATATGCCACGCTCAGCGTCGCTGCTGACCAGGCATTCCACAATTTGAGTCGGATCTTCCTTGGCCCCATGAATGACCGCATTTGCCAGCGCTTCCTGCAAGGCCAGTTCAATCGCATCCTCTTTGCCATCCACGCCCTTCATTTGGCGCACCACCCCCATAACCTCCTGCACCACCGGATCGACGGCTTTGCGATCGGCGGCAAGAGTCACCCGCAGAATTAAGGTTAATTGGTCAGGATCGAAATCTTTCTCGGGTAGAGGCGACTCCGAAGCATCCGGCGACGGCATAGTTTAGATTCTCGTGGGTATTCGCTTGCAACAGCTTCCGTCGGGTCCCGGATTCTTAACGGAAGAATGATTGTATCTGCGGACCGCAACTAGGGCAATCTGCCAAGGTCTTTCCCGGCTGCACGAAAGCACTAGAGGGAACCCTCCTCCGAAATCAAACTCCTAGTTCTTGTACGATTTGGATAGCTCGGGCCGAGTCCCCGTAAGATTTTCCAACTGCCGTCGCCAGTCAAGTTCTTCCACAAAGCCGCGCGACTCCCTCCAATTGGCTTCCACCTTGACGTAGAGTTCCAGAAATACCTTCATGCCCAACATGCGCTCGATCTGCATCCGGGCCGAGGTTCCGATGCGTTTCAGCATCTGCCCCTTCTTGCCGATGAGGATGCCTTTCTGGCCTTCGCGCTCACAGTAAATTGTCGCCGCGATTCGGGTCAGCTTAACCCCCTCCTCAAAACTATCGACGATCACCGTGGTTGCGTAGGGCAGCTCTTCCTCGGTTTCCAGCAGGACGCGCTCGCGGATAATTTCTCCGGCCATAAACCGCGCCGGCTGATCGGTAACCTGGTCTTCCGGAAATAGCGGTGGCCCGGCCGGCAGAGCCGCCGTCACGGCTTTGATTAATATCTCGAGTCCATCGCGCTTGAGCGCAGAGATGGGAATGATTTCGTGGAAAGGATATAGCTTTCTGTACTCCTCGATTAAGGGCAGAAGTTGCGCCTTGCCTCCGCGTAACAAATCCACCTTGTTGAGGATGAGGCAGACCTTGGCGGAGGAATGCTTGAGCATCTGAATCGCGAACTCATCGCGCTGGTCGAGCTTGCGGGTCACATCCATGATGAGCAACACGACGTCGCAGCCCTCCAGCGCCTCACGAACTTCGACCATCATTTTGCGGCCGAGAGAACTATCCGGCTTATGAACTCCCGGCGTATCGATCAATACAATTTGCGCTCCACTCCGACCCTTGCTCTTCGGAATGTTGACGATGCCTTGAATGCGGTTCCGCGTAGTTTGCGGTTTAGGCGAGATGATGGCCAGTTTTTCGCCGACCAAAGCATTCAGCAACGTGGATTTGCCAGCGTTGGGACGGCCAAGAATACATACGAAACCGGAGCGGAAGGGCATAAGAAAGCTTCTAGCTTCTAGCCACTAGCTGCTAGCTACGTGGAACTTCTACAGTATTTCACGAAAGATAAAGCAAGACCGGGTCAAAGGAGTTATATGAGTTGAAGTGGCTAGGAGCTAGAAGCTAGGAGCTAGGACTAAAAGCTGCCTTCAGATCAGCTTCAGCTGCCTCGGCTGCGCGGCGGTGATTCTCACCCGTTCCACCTTGCGGTCGGTTGATTCGAGGACTTCGAAGTGCAGGCCGCCATCGTCGACGGTTTCACCTTTCAAAGGGATGTGGCCGGCAAGTTCGCTCACCAATCCCGCCACGGTCGCCGATTCCCTCTCCTCGATCTTGGTCCCGAAAAGTTCCGCGAGGCCGTCTACGTCCATGCCCCCCGAAACAATGTAGGAGTGATCGTTCTCCCGGATCACCTGTGCCTTTTCGTGCTCGTCGCGGATTTCACCCACAATCTCTTCTACGAGATCTTCGATGGTTACAAGGCCTGCCACTCCGCCGTATTCGTCGACCACGATCGCCATGCGGATATTATTTTTCTGCATCTCACGCAGCAGGTCGCTGCCGAGCTTACTCTCCGGAACAAAGTAAACATCGCGGCGCATGAGGGTTTCAAGAGTGCGATGTGAGGCTTCGCTATCGGGCACCTGCAAAACATCCTGCGCGTAGACGATGCCCTTGATGTTGTGGATGGTTTGCGAATACACCGGAACCCGCGAGTAGTGCTTGGTTCGCAGCATTTCGATGAAACGCTCAACCGTAGTCTCCACAGGGACGGCGAACATTTCCGGCCGCGGCTTCATGGCTTCCCGCACCGTCTTTCCGCTGAATTCGACGACCGATTGAATCAGATCGCGGTCACCCTCCTGAATGATGCCTTCTTCCTGACCGGCTTCGATAAGAGCATCGACCGCCTCCGCAGCCGTTTCGGGCTCTTCCCGTGTATTTTCGCGAGTCAACGACGCCACCGATTGCAGGAAGCCGAGGACGATGGTGATGGGCAGAACGAGGTAAATCAGAATTCTGAGCAGCCACACCCAGCGCACGAGCCACGTTCCATTGGTTCGGGAGAAGAAAACAAAAGGCAGAAACTGGTTGAACAGAATGACCATCACGACCAAACTGATGGCCGCCTGCAAAATCTCATAGCCGGTCCAGGACTGATCGGTAAACAGGGCGAAACCTATCAGAAGCGAGATGGTAGCGGTGGTGAGTTGCTTCAGCACCGCCATGGAGAGCCCGGCCCGCGCACGGCTCACATGCAGGGCTGGTTCAACCTTTTGCTCGAAGACGTCGATGTTGTCCTGGAACTCCCTGGAAAGAAATTTTCCGATCTCCTGGTAGACACGGTCGACGTAAGAGGCCAGAGCCAGAAGGCCGAGCAGCGGGATCAACGAAAGTGCGACCGTCCAGTTCATGCGGTGCTCCGCCGCCCGTCTGCCCGTGGACTTTTCGATTCGCGTTTCGGCGAACGACTGTGTCGCGGGTGTGCGCGCTCGATGAGTCCTGCTGCTAACTTCAGCTGCCGGCGTAAACGGATTTCTTCCAGAGCCATTTCACCATCATCGCGGTCATGATCGAAGCCAGCCAGATGCAGGATTCCGTGCAACAGCAGAATTTTTATTTCTTCCCCCACTGGATGCCCTAATTTTCTGGCATTGATCTTGGCGATGTCCAGCGAAATTGCTACTTCGCCGGCGAAACATTTTCCAGGATCGACGTTTGACGGAGATGGAAACGACAGCACATCCGTAGCCCTGTCTTTGCCACGGAAGCGGCGGTTCAAGCCCCGGAGTTCGCGGCTGCCCGCGATCAGCACATCGACCGTGCCACGCAGGCGAACTGCCCGCCTCGCCCGCAATACGAAGCGCTCGAGCGATGCCGAACTCAAACCCGCGATCCTTTTTCTGGCAATAACCAAGTTTCTAAAAGTCGGCTTTCCAGCAATCACAAAGTGTCGAGTCCGCGGCCTAATCCCCAGAGATTTTTCGGGGACTATCCCGTTCATCTGCTGGGGTCGCATTCTTAGTTCCGCTGTCATGATTCTTGCCGCCGGAAAGCAACAACATCTGCTGCTCGGCGACTTGCGTGCGATGCTCGTCGTAGGCGCGAATGATTCTCTGTACCAGGTGATGCCGGACCACGTCGGATTCATCGAAGTGAACGAAGGTCAGGCCCTCCACGCGCTTCAAAATGTCGATGGCTTCCAGCAGTCCGCTCCGCCGCGCATTGGGCAGGTCAATCTGGGTGACGTCCCCAGTGATGACCGCCTTCGAGTTGAATCCCAGTCGAGTGACGAACATCTTCATCTGCTCGGAAGTTGTGTTCTGAGCTTCATCGAGGATGACAAAAGAATCGTTCAGCGTTCGTCCGCGCATGAACGCGATCGGCGCAATTTCGATCACATTCTTTTCCAGATAACGATCCACTTTTTCCGGATCGAGCATGTCATAAAGAGCGTCATACAAAGGCCGCAAATAAGGGTCGATCTTGTCTTGCAGCGTGCCCGGAAGAAATCCCAGGCGTTCCCCCGCTTCGACCGCCGGACGCGCCAAAATAATTCGATTTACGCGCTTAGCCAGTAACGCCGAGATCGCCATGGCCACTGCGAGATATGTTTTGCCCGTGCCAGCGGGGCCAATGCCGAAAACCATGTCGTGCTTCTCAATGGCTTCCACATAGCGGCGCTGATTCACGCTCTTCGGCTGCACCATGCGGCGTCCCAGGGAACGCTGGCGGCCGGCATCGGCCAGCCCGCGCAAAGTCGCGGTCGGGTCAGCGACCAGCACGCGCAACATGCTGTTCAAGTCGCCGTTGTTAAACGTGTACCCGGAGCGCTGCAGGCTTTCGTAATCGGTGAATACTTGTTCTGCGCGGGCCACATCGCGCGCCGCGCCTTCCAGTTCCACCGCGTTGGAGCGCAGATCAATGGTCACGTTCAGGCCGTCTTCCAGCACGCGCACGTTTTCATCCCGCGTGCCGAACAGGGTCTCGATATTGGGACTAATGCCAATACTTTTCTTCATTCAGTCTCTTTGGTGACTCTCAAACCGCGTGGGGGGTATGCAAACGAGCGAGCGCTGCCCGCCTCGCGGACAAAAACAGGATTATGGTCGGAGACAGGAACTACGGGGATGGTCATGCCCACGGGGCAAGTCACTACCATTGCCCTAAAGCGTACCCCGGGGCGGGACGGGAGTCAATGGCAGACTCATCGGCGCTCTACAGCCCGAGGCTGGCACCGCTCGCCTCCTTGCCCACGCGCGCAAGGCATCGATTTCCTCTGCCCGGGTGGTGGAGAGCGGGACAGTCTGCGCCAGCGCGTCCAGCAAGAACTGCGTCGCCAGCGGCTTCTTTTCCGAGAATGCGGCATAGAGAGCGGTTTGCACGGCGGCATCGAGTTCCGCGCCAGAGTAGCCAATAGCGGCGGCACCGATCTGGTCAAGATCGAATTCCGCGGGATTGCGTTTTCGCCTTTCCAGTTGAATAGAAAGGATTTGCTTGCGCTCCGTTTGGCTGGGCAGATCGACGAAGAAAAGCTCATCAAACCTGCCCTTGCGGATCAGCTCTGGAGGCAACGCCGTCACGTTGTTGCAGGTTGCAACCACGAACACCGGCGCCACGCGGTCCTGCATCCAGGAGAGGAACGATGCCAACAGCCGTGACGAGACTCCGGCATCGACCGACGCCGAATCCGCGCCACTTCCGGCAAATACTTTTTCCAGTTCGTCGATCCAGAGCACGCAGGGCGCCAACCCTTCCGCGATCTCGAAGACCTTGCGGATTCGTTTTTCCGTTTCGCCAATGTATTTATCGTAGACCGCCGCGGTGTCGAATTTCACCAGCGGCAGATTCCACTCTCCCGCCACGGCCCGGGCACAGAGTGACTTTCCGCATCCCTGCACACCCAGGATAATCACTCCGTGCGGCGGTTCCAGCCCGAATTCGCGCGCCGCCTCTCCCCACGAGCCGCGCCGCTGCGCAAGCCACTGCTTCAGATTATTCATTCCACCCACGCTGGAGAAGGCATCGCCCGCTTCCACGAACTCCAACATCTCGGAGCGGCGGAGCAACGATTTTTTGGTTTCGAGGATATCGCTTGCGATTTCAGGGCACAAAGAATATCGCGCCACCAGTGCCTGAGAAAGGGCGCGCTCCGATTCTTCTTCGGTAAGACCGCGTAAGCTTTCCACGACCGAATCAAATCCCCCGGCGTCGAGTTTCCGTTGCAACGTGTGATCTTTGGAAAGCCTGACTACGACTTCATCAATGATCTGCCGCAAGCGCTGCTGGTCAGGCAAAGGCAAGTCCAGAAATTCCACCAAACCTTTCAACTCGGCAGGTATCTCGATCTTCGGAGACGTGAGAATGATGGTGCGGCGGTTAGCGGAAAACTTCTGCCCAACATCGCGCAGGCGCCGCACCACCACCGGCTGATCCATATGGCGGTGCAGGTCTTTCAGAATGAAAGCTGCGCCCACGGAAATTCCCTCCAGATTGCCGAGCATCTGGGCGGGATCCTGGCTGTTGTAAATGGCTTTCGAGCTGGCCAGATCTAATTGAGCCGCTGTGCCGTAAGAAGAACCAGCCGTCGGTCCTCCGGGGATCACTTCACCAACCTCATCGCCACAGCGGATAAGGCCGCTGGCGATCGTCCACTCAAACGTTGCCAGGTTTAAGGCAGCACAAGCGGCACGCACCAGGCGGACGGCGCGGACCTCCTCGATCGTCTCCATGGCCACGATCGGAGTCGAGGAATCGAGCAGGACTTTCAGGCGCGCCAACGGATCCGGGATGAGAGGCCACGCCATGTATTTGACCGGTCGAGACTTACTCCCTATAATAGAAAGTTCCGTAGTCGCCGTAATATCTCTTTAGACATACAGAAGGTAACAGACCAGACATGGCAAACCATTTTTCGGCGCTCAAGCGCGCCCGTCAGACCACCAAGCGCACTGCCACCAACCGCGCCAACGCCTCACGCCTGCGCACCACCCTGCGCGGCCTACGCGAGACCATCGAGAAGGGCGACAAAACTGCCGCCGAGAAGACTTACCGCGAGACCGTTTCCGCGCTCGACAAGGCAATTCAGAAGGGTACGCTGCACGCGAATACGGCGGCGCGATATAAGTCCCGACTGAGTGCGCGCGTTACTGCAATGAAGTAGGCTTTTAGCCTTTGGCTCGAAGGCGAGGGAGCAGGAATCCCGTGTACCGGAGATGCTCCTGAAAGTCGGCTCCGAATCGCGCGGCCAGGAGAGCCTCCTCTCTTTTCGCTTTAATCCAAAAACCCACCATGATGATGCAAAGGCCTGCCAAGCATCGCCATTGGTCAATCACGACGGTGGTACCGATGACGGCAAGGTCCAGTCCCGTATAGATGGGGTGGCGAAGGCGTGCATAGGGCCCGGTGCGGATTAGCTTGTGATCTTCCTTGATCGTAATGCGCCCGCTCCAATATTGACCCAAATGCCAGCGAGCCCAAATCGCTAGCAGTATTCCCACCCAGGTTAGCACCACTCCTGCGACGCCAGCCGCGTGTGAGCGGGCTACGATTCTGCGGTTGAGGAACCCGATCTGGTCGTCGTTCATGAAAATCAGATAGAAGCCTGCGACCCCCAGAAACATGACTCCATACCGTGCCGCGAAGGGTTCCCTTTTCACGGTTCGCTTGGTCTTAAAGCCGCTGATCAGCCAGTAGGCGGCGAAGACGATCCACGGCAGTTCGATTGGATTAAGCCAGTTCATTGCGTCGTGACAAGTGAGCGAAGCGATGCGTGCTCCTACACCGGCAACTGTTCCTGCATCCACCCCGTCGCTTCCAGCTTCGGTTCGGTGGTTAAGTCCATCACCAGGCGTTCCAGCACGATGCGCTTGCTCACGGGATTGGAGCGCAGAGCCAGATCGGCTTTCGCAACTAATCGAATCGCGCGGGTTAGATCGCGGCGGGATTTGTAGCGGCGAGCCTGCTTGATGATGTCGTCGGCGGCGAATGGAGGAACGCGGAAACCCTGCCAAAGTGCGGCCCAAAGCATGCGCTGGTCGCGCACGTTGCGTTCGAGAATTACCAGCATCTGGCGGAAGGTTTTCGCCAGCATGTAGATGTGGCCGATAGCCGCTTCTTCTCCATCGCCGGAGAGAAGCATTGCGTCCAGCACTTCCAGCGCACGCACACGATCCTTCGAGGAGATGGCATCAGTCAACTCATACAACGAACGCTGTTTAGCAGCCAGCACCATGGTTTCCACGTCGCTCAGCGTAATGCGATTAAGGGCGCCGACGTAGAGCATGAGCTTTTCGAGTTCGTTGGAAATCATCATCATGTCGCCGCCAAGAGCGTCGACCAGCTCGCGCGCGCCATCGGCTTCGATCTTCACGGGCGCCGGGCGGCTGGCGCAGTAATCGGAAATCCAGCGAACCGCTTCACCCTCTTCCACTCGTGCCAGTTCGACAATGCCGCAATACTGGCCCATGGTTTCGCGGATGCGCTGGTAGCGCTCTTTATCCTGCATCTCCATTCGCCGAACATCGGCAGGGATGCTGATGTGGTCGGCAACGAAAACAATCAGCGCGTCCGGATTGGGATTTGCGCAATACTCCTCGATGGCAGCCAGCTTCTCCTCGTTGGAATGCGATCCGCGGCCAAAAAGATTCTTCACCCCCCTCACAAAAAAAACTTGAAAGGGAGCCATGAGCGAGGGCGTGCGGGCGCGGTCGAGAACTTCGGCGAGATCGTTTTCCGCGAGATCGAAATCGAACAAGCTGAAGTCGCGCAGATCGGCGGGAACCAGATGTTCAAGAATCGCGTCGCGAAAGCGCTTGCGGAAAAAAGCTTCGTCGCCCACGAATACATAGGCCGGCCGTAATTTGCGGGAAGTGATCTCGCTGACGAACCGATCGGCTTGAGCGAAAGCCCGCATTCAGAAAATCTCCTGCTGCACTCGAAACTCTAGCATCTAGAAGCCCTCCAGAATGTTAGAGACCAGGGTTCGCGCGAAATCCTGCGAGAGCCGCTGGTACGCCGGAGAATCTTCTTCGAAGAAACTGGCAAGATCCTGCGAGACCTCGTATTGTTCGCGAAACAAATAAGCCGGATTCTCATACAGCACTTTGCCGCGACGGTCGATCAGCGAAACGCTCATGCTCACCACCACCAGAACGCTGGAAGCCTGCCCGGTGGTTTCGCTGTAGGTGACTGGCGAGGTGGAGGTGGCCAGTACGGTTCCGCGAAGCGTGGCGTCGGCAGCCTCATTCGCCGAGTTCAACAGGTGGTAGTGAGTGCGGGTGGTGAGTTCACGTACCACGCTGGCGGTCAGGGTTTGTTCGATGTGATAGGTGGTGGTGTGGTTTTCAAAAGCGGGCACGGCAATGGTCTTCAGGTTTTCCGGAAGCTGAACAGAATGTCGAGCGGTGTGGTATCCGCAACCGGTGACCGTTAGGAGCGTGGCGGCTAAGAGTGAGGCTTGCGCCAAGGCCGTCAGGCGCCGGAACCTCATTGAATTTTTCCCACAGGACGGGTTGCGGTCATGCTCTCGGCGCATTCGACGGCAGTGATGGAGGCGACGCGCAAATTGTCGATTGCCGCCCACAACCAAATTCCGTTCGGCCGCGAGGTTTCCGGCTTGAGCGAAACCAAAATATTTGCCTGGCCCGCCGTATTCACGTTGCTGGGCTGGCTTTCGTCTTCCACGCCGGCCACCGTCACGTGATCTCCAGCCAGTGCATTCGACAGCGCTTCCTGATCGACAGACTGCGCCATCTCCAGAAATATCGCGAGCCCATGACCATGAAACACCGGAGGCTGAACCACCAGGAGTGCGGGCTGAGGCGACTCCAATCCGGCAATCTTCTGGTAATGCCGGCGCACGCGTGCTTCCAGCGAGTCCAGCGACAACTTCGAGTTCGAACCATATCGCGCCACCATGTTGAACGCAACCTGGGTGTCAAACAGGTCCTTCGGCAGAGTCTGGAACGATAACAGGTTGATGGTCTGTTGATGAAGCTCGTCCATGCCTTTTTGTCCCTGCTCTGACGCCGGTTGGAAAACAGTGGCCGCAGTGCTGCGGATTGCGCCGGCTTTCTGCGCGCGCAGCAGGAGAAGAGCCAGGGTCACGGCTGCGGGATGGGCTACGATGCAGGGAGCAGGCTGGAGATCCGGTTGCCAGATCTGGCCACGCTCGCGTTCCACCCAGATCGAACGCACGGTGGCTCCTGGTTCTTCCTCCAGGGCGCCGGAAAGATCGATGATGGCGCTGCCGGCATCGCGAGCGCGCTTCCAGTTCTGGCGGGTGGTTCCCTCATCGGCGGCAAAGAAAGTGAAATCAATGTTAGTGAACTGCTCGGTGCGCAGGCTTTGAATAAAATTAATCTCGTCGCCGGTCGCCTCCAGTTGTCCGATGGAATCGTCGTCATCGAGCAGACGAATGTCGACAGCGGGGAAATTGCGTTCGCTCAGCATTTCCGCAACTTCTTTTCCTCTCAACGTACCCGCGCCCACAATGGCGGCACGGTAGAGCTGACCTCGGGTGGGGGATGGAGCGGGAGTTCCAACTTTGATCGGGCTGCTCATGAAAGCTGTGAGACCTCCTTATAGGCGGGCGGAGGCGGCCGCTGGCCGCGACGGCGGAAGATCCATTGCAAGCGCCAGAACACGCCGGAGAACGTATACAACAATGCTACCGCGAAAAGCACAGGCTTGGAAAAAAACCAGATGCCGGCGAACAAAGCGCCAAAGAGAATGATCAAGCGAAAAGGGTGACGAGAGGAAAAATCGATATCTTTGAAGCTGTAGAAGCGCCATGTACTGACCATCAGATAGCCTACCGCGGCGACCATGGCAAGCCAGGTGATGGCGGTATACCAGGAATCGAGTGGGGCACCGGATTGAAAGTGAACCACGGCCGCGATCACGCCAGCGCCTGCAGGGATCGGCATGCCGACGAAATATTTCTTCCCTGGCCGCCCTGGGTTCGAGGGCACGGGATTCGTGGTGATATTGAATCTCGCCAGACGGCTTGCGCCCGCCATCAGGAACAGAAAACTTGCGATTGCGCCCAGTTGCGTGAGTTTGATATTCCACTCGGTGAGGGCGACAGGCTGCATCAAGTGAAATCCCCAGGTCCACGCCAGCATGGCGGGAGCGACGCCGAAGGTGATCACATCGGCAAGCGAATCGAATTCTTTGCCGAAGTCACTGCTCGTCCCCGTCATGCGGGCCACGCGACCATCCAGGCCGTCGAACAAGACGGCGAATCCAATCGCTTTGGCAGCGTTATCCAGATGCCAGAAAGTTAGCGCGCTGGCGTGAACCACTTCCAGAATGGCGTAGAAACCGGCTGCCATATTTGCCGTGGTAAAGAGCGATGGCAGGATGTACATGCCCTTGCTCATGCGGCGGCGGGGACGCTCACGCCGGATCGAGACCTCGTTGTTCGCCTCGGATAGATCCATCAGCGCATCCCTTCATTGTCGGGAAGCCGGGCACTGCTGCCATCGCCTGCACTTACCAGTTCGGCCTGGGGCTGGAGATAAGCCAGAACACTGGCCCCACCGCGGACCCGGTCGCCGACCTTTACCTGCAACTTCGCGTTGGAGTTCAGAAGGATATCGGTGCGGGAGCCGAATTTAATCAGGCCGACACGCTGGCCACGTTCCAGCCGATCGCCAACTTTCGGATGAAAAACGATTCGCCGCGCCAGCAATCCGGCGATCTGTTTGAAGATGACCGTCTGGGCATCGCCTTCCATGCGAACAATATTCTGTTCGTTTTGCTCTGCGGAAGCTTCGTTCATGGCGTTAAGGAACTTCCCGCGCCGATAGCGAACTTCGCGAATTATCCCTGCGATGGGAGACCGGTTCACATGCACATCGAAGACGCTTAAGAAAATGCTGATGCGGGCTCGTTTTTCCCCGTTCTCCGTCACCCATGAGACATCTGTAATTTTGCCGTCCGCGGGAGAAACCACAGCCCCGGGCGAATCAGGAATGGCGCGCTCAGGATCGCGGAAGAACCAAAGTAAAAATAGTGCCAGAAGCAAAGGCACAACCGCCCATACTGGCTTGGCGAACCAGCCAACGAGGATCGCGGCAGCGATGAGTCCCAGCCCGTAAAAGTATCCGTCGCGAACCATGGGTAGTGAAAAATAATTATAGAGCAGGGGGCGGGACAATGCCCGCAGATTGAAGCTAAGTGCAAATAAAGAAAGGCGCTCGGAAGCGCCTCTCATGGAATACAAAAATAGCTTGATAACCTGGACCGCGAACGCGGTGACACCAGTTCTTATGCTACGTGCGTGCCGTACTGTTGCCGGTATTGCCGCTCAATCGATTGCATCTGGTCTTTGAGCCGCAGTTTTAATTTCTTCAGACGAACTTCCTCGAGTTTTTCATCTTCGCTGAGGTAACGTTTCTGTGTGAGTGAATCCAGACGGGTTGAATATTGCATATGCTCCTGAGCCAGTCTGCGAAACTCATCGTGATCAGTCAGGAGCGCATCATTCGAAGTCAGCATTCAGCAGACCTCCAATAGGGGTTTTGCTAAACGTATCACAGCCCAATATTCGGTTCAATGCCATATTCTTGGTGCAAATCTCGTTCTGAGATTCAGAGCGAAAAGCGATATAAGACCGCATTTTCAATGGGATTGCTGTAATAATTCTTCCTCAAGCCCACTTCCTTGAAGGCTGCATTCTGGTATAACGCGCGGGCGCTGTGATTCGATTCCCGGACCTCAAGGAATATCTCACTGGCCCTTTCCCGGCGCGCATGAGCAATGAATTCCGACAGTAAGAGAGTGCCGATTCGCTTCCGCTGGAATGTCTTCGACACCGTAATATTTTGCAGTTCCCATTCCTGGCCGACCCTGTGCGCGACCAGGAAAGCGATCAAGCGCGGCGCTCCGCCTCCTGCGCCATGCTCAGCCGCAAGCACGAAGTGCTCGGGGAATCGGTGCTCCTGATTTGCGGAGACTTCGGCATTTTCGGCCATGGCAAACAGCCGTTCATACTGGCCTTGCGACCATTGCGCGGCGGAGGGGTTAGCGGTGGCGAGCTCGATCATCGCGGGAACATCGGCGGGACTCGTTTTGCGAAGGCGCAAGCCGGGGACAGGCAAGCTAGCCCCTGATTCTTTCCAGCATCTCGGCGTCGGTGCGGCGGATGTAGTTTGCTTCCAACAGCTCGGGCGTGACCGTCTTGCCGTCGCGAAGTTTGCGTGCACCCAAGCGGGCGAGAGCTTCGGCAGAGATTAGAGGCAGAACTGAAACAGCCAATCCGGCGCCCCTGACGGCTTCGATCAGCAATGCATCCGGTGTCACTACAGTCCATCCCTTCGCGTGCTCAAGGAATTCTGGCCTGCTCAACATGTGCTCACTTGATGATTCTTCGATGTTGCTCAAATATAAATACTCACCGACATAGACGTCGCCACGACCTGCATCCAAGGCGGCCATGACTCGACCTTTGAGGCCGCTGCTGAAGGCACAAACCTGTAGCAAAGAAACCGCTACGATGGGCTTTCGCAAAACTTCAGCCAACGCTTTTACCACTGCAAGGCCAATTCGCAGACCGGTGAACGAGCCGGGGCCGGACGCTACCGCAAAGGCCCCGATGTCGTTCTTCGTGAATCCGTGCTTTGAGAGTAGGTCGGCGATTTGTGGAACCAGCTGGGCT
The DNA here is from genome assembly GCA_963833875.1 of uncultured Acidobacteriaceae bacterium. GTDB lineage: Bacteria > Acidobacteriota > Terriglobia > Terriglobales > Acidobacteriaceae > Sulfotelmatobacter. The sequence goes on along the minus strand of CAWHZM010000004.1, from coordinate 939,843 downwards.
GAAAAAGTTCCGCCTGCGAGAGCCATCGTTTCGATAAGTTCAATATCATCGCCGCCGGCATGAGTCTGTGGGGTAAGAGGTTCGTCTATGCGCGCCAGCGCGATACTGCCCTGCTTGCCGGACGTATCGATGGCGAGAAGAAGCATGGCCATCAACTCTTGGTCACATTGGCGGCGATCTCTTCCACGAGGGTGTAAGGATCGCGCTTGTGTTCGGCGACTTCCGCGGCATATCGCTCCAGACTGCCGTCGGTAATCTGCTCCCGAGCTTTTTCGAGCAGTGTATCGCGCAGCATCTCGATCAGCCGCTCCTGCCAGTTCTCGGTACTCTTATGCAGCGCCAGGTTCTCTTTCTTCAGATGAGTTTCATAGGCAATCAGGGCACTTGCTAGTTCCTCAATCCCCCTTCCCTCACTGGCAATGGTCTTCACAATTGGTGGAGTCCAGCGGTCGCTGCGCATGGCCAGCGATTGCAGCGTACGAATCTCGCGTTCCACGTGCTCCGCCCCGTCGCGGTCGCTTTTGTTGATTACGAAAATATCGGCGATCTCCATGATGCCGGCTTTGATGGTCTGCACATCGTCGCCCATGCCGGGCACCAGAATGACGACCGTCACGTCGGCCAGCCGAACAATATCGACTTCATCCTGGCCCACGCCCACGGTCTCGATCATGATGATGTCGCGACCGGATGCATCGAGCACGGTAGTGACATCCGCGGTTGTGCGCGCCAGTCCGCCGAGTGAGCCGCGCGTCGCCATGCTGCGAATGTAAATCCCGGGGTCGGAGAAATGTTCCTGCATGCGGATGCGGTCACCGAGAATCGCTCCGCCGGTGTAGGGGCTGGTTGGGTCGACCGCAATAACACCGACAGTATGATTTTCCTTGCGATAGAAGCGCGCCAGTTGATCGACCAGCGTGCTCTTGCCCGCTCCCGGCGGCCCGGTTAATCCAAGAACTCGCGCTTTCCCGCTATGCGGGAATAAGGCTTTCAAGAGTTCGGACCATCCTGGGGCGCGGTTCTCGACCGTCGATATGGCGCGAGCCAACGCGCGAAGGTCGCCGGCGCGGAGTTGGTCGATCTGTACCTGAGTAGGTTGGTTCAAGCGATCAGTGTAAAGCACAGGACAGGGGAGGGGGAACGCTGGTCCGGGGTTTGGTCGTGTTCGCAATCTACGTAGAAGATGAAACGGCGGAGAGTCGCGCGCGAAGAAATGTCAGGAGCCTTCCCCAATCTCCTTTGGTCAGAGAATTGGCGGTATGCCAGGTGATCGTGAAGATTGGAAAGCTGAGGTTCTTCTCGCAGGCTTTGTGAAGGTAGCTCTGGCGCTCACCTAGCGTGATATACGTGCAGGAGACACCGAGCGCCTTCGCCCGCTCAAAGTTATAGGAGATCCTCAGCGCGTCCTCTTTTCCATGTAGACCGGATAGTTTGATCTCCAAAGCACAGGCGACTTGCGCCGGCTCGTAAATGAGGCCGTTCAGTAAGGGCTGCGCCGACAGCCGGGGAACGACGATATCCCACTCGACCGGTAGCCCCTTGATGAACACGTCACGTACCGACGTGGGCAATCCCTCGTCAGCTAGCGCCTGCTTCACGATCTCGACCGTGGCTGCGCCGGCGAACTTCCCACACTTGCCGAAGGCCTCGCACGCGTCCCATGCCTGGGTCACGATCTCTTCGCCCGTCATAGAGCCCGACGATACGATGGATTGGATGCCGAGAGCAAGCGGCCATTAGGCGTATCCATGCTCTGCGGCCGATTGCTTTTGACCCCAGTCGCCAAACCCCTTACGATAAGGAAGAGAACACCACGGGGACCTCTATGGATATGATCCCGCTAAAGCCCGAGCGTAAAGCTCAGCTGGAAGAATACGCCAAACGGCGCGGGCAGGAACCCGCCGCGGCTTTGGACGACGCTCTGGCCGAATACCTAGAGTGGGAACGCCAAGACTTTGCCGAGGCCACCGTGGGCATCAACGAGGGCTACGAAGACGTTAGAGCCGGACGCACGAGACCTGCAGCCGAATTCCTCTCCGAGCTGCGCCGTAAGCATGACCTTCCAAGTTGAAATCACAGCGACCGCCGACCAAGAAGCCGACGAAATCCTCTCGTGGTTACTCTCCGAATATGCCGGAGAAACTGGCTGGCATTGGTTCCTACCCTGCAAGGCGCGATCGCATCCCTCGCCGAGTTTCCAAAACGCTGTCCGCTCGCTCCCGAGAACTCGGCTTTCCCATTCGAGGTGCGGCAGTTGCTTTACGGAAAGAAGCCCCACATCTATCGCATCCTCTTCACCATAGAGGACAGACCGTCTATGTGCTGCACATCCGGCATGGCCGGCGTGCGGCGCTCAGGCATTAGCTGCAACTAATCCTTCAGCAATTGCCTTGCGATCACCATCCGCTGAATCTCGCTGGTGCCTTCGCCGATGGTGCACAGTTTCACGTCACGGTAGTACTTCTCCGCAGGATAGTCTTTGATGAAGCCGTATCCGCCGTGAATCTGCACACCTTCGTTGGCGCATCTCACTGCGACTTCGCTGGCGTAGAGCTTCGCCATCGAGGATTCGAGCGTGGTCTTCATGCCCGCATCTTTCATGGACGCGGCGCGCATGGTCAGGAGGCGGGCGGCGTCAATCTCCGTTGCCATATCGGCCAGCTTCCACTGGATGGCCTGGAACTCGCCAATAGCTTTGCCGAACTGCCTGCGCTCCTTGGAATACTTCAGCGCCGCTTCGTAGGCCCCCTGCGCCATGCCCAGCGACAGAGCCGCAATCGAGATGCGGCCCCCATCGAGCACTCGCATTGCATCAATAAAGCCATCGCCTTCTTTTCCTAACAAACTTCCGGCGGGAATTACGCAATCTTCAAAAATCATTTCGGCGGTGTCGCTGGCCCGCAAGCCGAGCTTGTTTTCTTTCTTCCCCGGACGAAATCCCTTGGTACCTTTTTCAACGATGAACGCGGAAAGGCCGTGCGTCTTGGCGGCGCGGTCGGTCACGGCTAAGACGACCATCGCGTCGGCGTAATGACCGTTGGTACAAAAAGTCTTGGTGCCGTTCAGCACCCAGTCGCTGCCCTTGCGCCTGGCGGACAAGCGCGCACTGCCTGCGTCCGATCCGGCGGAAGGCTCGGTCAATCCCCAGGCGCCGAGAAACTCCCCGGTTGCAAGCTTGCTAATGTACTTTTTCTTCTGCTCCTCGTTCCCGGCGAGAAAAATGTGGTTGGAGCAGAGCGACGTGTGCGCGGCAACGATGATGCCCACCGATCCATCCACGCGCGACAATTCTTCGATGGCGGTTACATATTCAACATAGCCCATGCCGGCGCCGCCGTACTCGCTCGGGAAGATAATCCCCAACAACCCGAGCTTGCCGAGTTCCTTAACCGTGGCGAGAGGAAATTCGCTGGCCTCGTCCCACTTCATGACGTTAGGAGCGATCTCACGTTCGGCAAATTCACGGACGCTTTTCTTTAATTGCTGCTGCTCTTCGTTGAGTTGAAAATCCAAGATTCCTCCCGCGCAAGCGTAACGTTTGATTACATCACAGCGCGAGAAAGGCGAGAAGTTACGGGAGGAATGTACGATGGAAATATGCAAGAAGGCGCGTTAATACTGCCGATTCTCACATCGTGAAGAATTTCTCCAACCGACCGGATGGTTTGCCGGAAGGCTGAGTTCGACAGTCGATTATCGAACCACGGGATCCGCCAGAATAAAGCGCTCGAACACTTCATTGGAAAGCAGCCGGCCGCGAGGGGTCAGTCTGATGACGTCTTCATGGCGCGCCATCAGTTGGCATTCGATCAGTTCTTTGATGACGGCATCGGTCTTGCCAACGATTTCGGCGCCGAATTTCGCTGCGAGCTCACGCAAGCTCACGCCTTGGGTGAGGCGCAAACCGAGGAAGAAGCTCTCTTCCAAAGCCTGTTCACGCGAGACGGGCGTTTTTTGTAAGTCGGCGCCGCTCACGTACCGCTCGAGCGAGTCGGGAGGGGCAAAGCGCACCGCATCGAGATCCGGTGTCGATGAGAGCAGCATCGAGTGCGCATCCACGCCAAAACCGAAATAAGGTTTGCGATTCCAATATTTCAGGTTGTGCCGCGACCCGAAGCTTGCGCGGGCGAGGTTGGAAATTTCATACAGTTCGATCTTCGCCGCCTGCAGAGATTCGCACCCCGCGAGATAGAAATCAGTCATTGACTCTTCATCGGGCACAAAGTGCGCGTGGTAACGTGCTCCGCCGGCCAAGACTTCACGGCCCAAGCGCGAGTCTTCGTCGACTTCGAGCATGTAGACACTCACATGCGGCACGCGGGTTGCGATGGCTTCCGATACGGAATACGCCCAACTTTCGATGGTCTGATGCGGCAATCCAGCAATCAGATCAACGTTGATGTTCGTGATCCCCGATGCTCGCAGTCGGTCAATTTCCGCGAGGACGGTGCCGCGCTTGTGCAAACGGCCTACCGCCGCGGCTTCTTGATCGACAAACGACTGCACGCCCAGGCTGAAGCGATTCACGCCACATCGCAGCAAACTTTCCAGTGTGGCATCAGCAAGCGTTCCAGGAGCGCACTCGACGGTAATTTCGGCATTGCTCTCGACATCGAAGTTGTGTCGCACCGCAGAAAAGATTCGGTCGAGCTGCTGCGCTTCCAAAACGGTCGGTGTTCCCCCGCCCAGATATATCGAATCCACGGATCGTTCGAACTTGCCACCCATCTCCGCCGCGGTACGCGGAGCCTGCTCAATATCCGCGCATAGCCGATCCACATATTTCTCGAAGACAGCGCGCGAGAAAACGTCAGAGGCAAAGTTGCAGTAGCTGCACTTGGTGCGGCAGAACGGAACCGAAATGTAAATCCCGAGGGGCAAGCTTCTTCATTATCCCACCTGCCGGTCAGAACGTTTCCCATCCTCACAAAGTCAAAGTTATCTATCGGTCAGATTTATCTATCATGGGTTAACCTGTTAACAGCACAGTTGGCGCACCTTCGCCGCCAAGTCATAAATAACGATGTCGCAGGAAGAAGAAATATTAGGCAAAGCCTATGACAGCCGCCTGATGGCGCGGTTGCTGAAGTACCTGCGCCCTTACCGCTGGCAGGTGGCGATCGCGCTGGTATCGATTCTGCTGAAATCATTTGCCGACGTGCTAGGCCCTTATCTCACGAAAGTCGCGATCGATCGCTATCTGTCTCCTGCGAAAGGATCGTCTTCCGGCTTCTGGAACTGGCTCAGCCCGCATGCCATCACCGGCATTGCGCAAATCGCATCGATTTACGTTGGACTTCTCGTCTTTAGCTTTTTGCTCGAATTCCTGCAAACCTACTTTATGCAGTGGACCGGGCAGAAGGTGATGTTCGATCTGCGCAAGCAAATCTTCCGGCACCTGCAGCGGCTGCACGTTGCTTTCTACGACAAGAATCCGGTCGGCCGACTCGTAACCCGCGTCACAACGGACGTTGACGCGCTAAACGAAATGTTCACCTCCGGAGTGGTGTCGATTTTTGAAGATGTGTTCGTGCTGGTTGGCATTCTGGGTGTGATGCTTTGCATGAACTGGAAGCTGGCGCTGATTACCTTTGCGGTGCTGCCATTCATTGTGTACTCGACCAAGATCTTTCGCGACCGGGTGCGCGATTCCTACCGGCGCATTCGCGTGGCGATCGCGCGGATCAATTCGTATTTGCAGGAACACATCAGCGGCATGGTGGTGCTGCAGCTGTTTAATCGCGAACGCAAGGCCTACGACAAGTTCTCGGAAATCAACCGCACCCATGTCGATGCCTACAAAGACGCGATCATGGCGTACTCGATCTATTACCCCGTGGTCGAAGTTTTGTCGGCAATTGCGATTGCCTGCGTGATCTGGTTTGGCGGCGGCGATGTAATGCGAAATCTGCGCGTGAGAAGCGTGGCCGTAAGCTTCAACTGGAAGACGCTGATTGGGTTTCGTCTGGTCCCGACGGTCGCCTCGCTGGGTGTTCTGGTCGCATTCATTCAATATGCGCTGCGCTTCTTCCGGCCGATCATGGATTTCAGCGAGAAGTACAACATCCTGCAATCGGCCATGGCAGCCAGTGAGCGCATCTTCAAGCTGCTGGATACGCCCGTGCAAGTCGTCTCGCCGGCAATTACGAAGAAACCCGAGGGCGCAGGGCGGATTGAGTTCGATCATGTTTGGTTTGCGTACCGGGATGCGGCGGATGATTCTCCGGAGGCCGGAAATGGTCTGGAAGCGGATTGGGTTCTGCGCGATGTGAGCTTCACCATCGAACCGGGCGAAACCGCGGCGATTGTCGGCCATACCGGTGCGGGGAAGACAACGCTGATCTCGCTGCTGCTGCGATTTTACGATGTGCAGAAGGGCGCGGTGCGGATCGACGGAGTGGATGTGCGGGAGATGGACCTAGCTGAACTGCGCAGCCGCTTCGGGGTGGTCTTGCAAGATCCATTCCTATTCAGCGGAACGGTGGGGGGGAATATAAGGCTCGGCACCAAGCGCATTACCGATGAAGACGTGCAGAAAGCGGTTGAAGATGTGAACCTGGGCGACTTCATTCTCGGGCTGCCCAAAGGATTTGATGAGGAAGTGCGGGAGCGCGGGTCGACTTTATCGACGGGACAGAAGCAACTGATCTCATTTGCGCGGGCCCTGGCGCATAACCCAAAGATTCTCATTCTGGATGAAGCTACGTCGAGCGTGGATACCGAAACCGAGTTCCGGGTGCGCGATGCGCTCAGCCGAATGGTAGAGGGACGCACGTCGGTGATCATTGCGCACCGGTTATCGACGGTGCAGCGCGCGGATAAGATCATTGTGATGCACAAGGGACAGGTGCGGGAGATGGGCACGCATCAGCAGTTGCTGGCGCAGCGCGGGATTTACTTCAAGTTGTACCAGCTGCAGTATAAAGATCAGGAAATTGCTGCTGGACCAGTGGTCACTGCCGGCGACGACTAGTGTCCGGGCACGGCTTACAATGCTCTCTTGCGAATACTGATCTCAGCGGGCGAGGCTTCGGGGGAGATGTATGGGGCGGAGTTGATTGAGGCTTTGCAACGGAGCGCCTCGAGCCAGACTGCGGAGCTTCGCTCCGGGACGGGCGAGTCGCCCGTCCCCACACGAGTAGCCCGACTCGAATTCTTCGGCGTGGGCGGGCATCGCATGCGCGCTGCCGGCTGCGACACCGTGGTCGACGCGAAGAATCTTTCGGTGGTCGGAATCACGGAAATCCTCGGCCACCTGCCCAAGATTTACGGCCTGTTTCATCATTTGATCCAGGAGGCCGACAAGCGCAGGCCCGATCTGGCGATTGTGATCGACTCGCCTGCATTTAACTGGCGGGTGGCGCGGGAGATGAAGCGGCGCGGGGTTCCGGTGGTGTATTACGTGGCTCCTCAGTTTTGGGCGTGGCGGCAGGGACGGGTGCGGTTGTTACGGAAATATGTGGATAAGGCGCTGGTGATTTTTCCGTTTGAGGAAGAGTTTTACCGGAAGCGGGGAGTAGATGCGACATTTGTGGGGCATCCGCTGGCGGCGTTGGAGAGACCGGCGGGGGATGGTGCAGAATACGCGGCACGATTCCAACTTGATTCGGCGAAGCCGTGGATCACGCTCATGCCGGGCAGCCGGGTTAAAGAAGTACGGATGAACCTGCCGACGATTCTGGAAGCGACGGCGAAGCTGGGAGCTGAATACGAATACTTGCTACCTGTCGCTCCCACCCTCGAGCGCAGCTTCGTGGAGGGGCTGATCAAGAAGCGAAGCTCGGGACAACATCGCATTACTTTGGTCCCGGAATCGCCTTCAGCGCTGGGGCACTCACGGGCGGGGATTATTGCCAGCGGGACGGCTACCGTGGAAGCGGCAATGATGGGGACGCCGTTCGTTATGGTCTACCGCGTTTCTTCTCTGACTTATTTTCTAGGAAGGCCACGGGTGAAGGTTCCGTACTTTGCCATGGTGAATTTAATTGCGGGCGAAGAAGTGGTTCCAGAGCTGGTGCAACACGACTTTACGGCCACCAACGTGGTCAGCAGGTTGCAGGAGATCCTGCCGGATGGGGATGCGCGATCTAGCATGCTCGAAGGGCTGGCTAAAGTAAAAGCGAAGCTGCGCGGGCCGGAGGGCGCCGCGGCAAGTCCAGTTCAAACCTCGGTTCAAAACCTAGCCGGAAACTCAGCCCGGAACCCGGCAGAGAGAGCTGCAGGGATTATTTTATCGATGGGCAATTGTAAAAAGATGTCATCAGGCTAAGCCCCTCCGATTTCCTGCATCAGACATTGAATGATGCAAAATGGGTTAAGTTAGTGGATTAGGTGTGTCCGGAGGGCAGTCTGCAAAATACGCGAGCGATGGGGCGCAGGCTAGCAAAGTTATTGGCATTGATCGTGGTCGCCGCGAGCGCCATCGCGTCTGCTCAAGCTGCGCAGGCATCTATGCCTTCCACTCCGAGCACCACTCCGACGGCCGCGCTCAACTCGGATTCCCCCGCACAATTGGGAAGCGTGAGCGGCACGGTCATGGACCAGAGCGGGGCGGTGATGGCCAGCGTGAAAGTGAGCCTGGCACAGGAGGGTTTGAACCTTAAGAGAGAAACCATCTCCGACGGCGACGGGCATTTCATTCTTACCGATGTCACTCCCGGAGCGTTTCAAATTACGTTCACCGACGCCGGGTTTGCCGCTTTGCAGCTATCCGGGATGTTGCATCCGGGCGAGAGTTATGTGGTCCCGCAGATTGCGATGGCGGTAGCCCGTGCGAACGTAGATGTGCAGGTGGTCCTTCCTCTCGAACAGGTGGCGGAAGATGAATTGAAGGTTGAGGAGAAACAGCGCGTGCTGGGCTTCATCCCGAATTTTTACGTGAGTTACGTGCCCAACGCGGTAGCTCTTCCCACCAAGTTGAAATTTCAACTTGCCTGGAAATCAGTGATCGATCCGGTTTCGTTTGGGATCACTGGAGTGGTTGCCGGCTTGGAGCAGGCGGACAATTACTTCGCCGGATACGGCCAAGGAGCGGCAGGCTATGCCCGACGATATGGGGCAGCCTACGGCGACCTGGTCTCGGGAACGTTCATTGGCGGCGCGATCCTGCCGGCGCTGTTGCATCAAGACCCGCGCTACTTTTATAAGGGAACCGGCACCGCCAAATCGAGATTGCTGTATGCCATCGCAATGTCAGTGGTGTGCAAAGGCGATAACGGGCGCTGGCAGGCGAATTATTCGGGAATTATTGGGGGGCTTGCGGCAGGAGGCATTTCCAATCTGTATTATCCGGCAAACAGCCGCAACGGATTGAGCTTAACCTTCGAAAACGCTCTCATTGGAATCGGCGGAGGTGCGGCGAGCAATATTATTCAGGAATTTATCGTTCGTCGATTCACTCCGCATGTTCCCGGTCCAGAGCCGGCGAAACCTTAAAGCGAGTTGTCCCAACGCGGGCGCCATCCTGCCCTGCACTCCTGGGCGCGGATTCTCTAAGCCTTGTGCTCGCAGCATCTTTTAGAGGAGAATCTTCATCATAGGACAGTGGACAGCCCCACTTCCGGAGACTCTCCTCAATGCAGATTTCCCGTCGGCGCGTACGCGGCGTCCTAACGAGTTCCCTTGCGCTTTGCCTGATCACTTTGGTTTCCGCGCCATGCTGGGCGGCGGAAAAAGCGCGCCTTCGCGTCGACGATTACCAGATTCAAGTTGAGCTGACGCCGCACCTGCATCAGATTTCGGCGCGAGCCAAGGTCAAATTCACCGCCCTATCGGACTTGAATACCGCCATTTTCGAGCTCAATAATGGCTTGCGGGTTACCAGGGTTCTGGATGACAAGGACCATCCTCTCTCTGCCGAACGGGTCACGCAGGATTTCACGGTGCGAGTACCGCTGCCGGCGGGGCTTTCCAAAGATGAATCGACGACTCTAACCTTCGAATACGAGGGGGAGCTGGAGAATGCAGACGACAGTCCGGTACCGGGATTGAAACTGGCCTATATTGGCGACGACACCAGTTACTTGCTTTACTCTGGACGGTGGTTCCCGGTGAGCGGGTACGGAATCAACCGGTTTACCTCGACCATCAGTGTCACCGTTCCGGCTCACATGCTTGCGATTGGCAGCGGGACTTCGACGGTTGCGGATAACGGTCCGTCGAAGAAGCCGGATAGCAACGGACTGCCTACCAAGACGTTCACTTTTGTCGACGATAAAGCCAGCTTTCCTGGAACCATCCTCGCGGGAATTTTTCAGGAATATAAAAGCGACGAAGCCGGTATGGATTTGCACGTCTTCTTTAAGCCGGATCACCAGAAGCTGGCTCCTGCCTATACCACCACAGCAGTTCAGGAATTCACTTATTTCGTCACGCTGTATGGAACGCCGCTCTCACAGAGGCTGAATGTGGTGGAACTGCCGGGTGATACGGTTCCCTACGCATGGGCTCCGGACATGGCCGCCCTGGCCGGGCCTTCGATCACCGAGAGAACGAATTACCGTTTGCTGGCGAATGCCATTGCACATCAGTGGTGGGGAGTGTGTGTGAGCCCGGCATCCAAGGACGACTGGTGGCTGGTGGATGGATTTTCCCGCTACTCGGAAGCCATGTACGTGGAGAATGCCGCGGGCGCGGCTGGATTGGAGGAAGCGGTCAAGGATATGTCTGTGGGAGCGCTGGCCTACGACAATATTCCGCTTTCCAGTGTCAGCAAGCTGGACCCGTTTTCCACCGAGTTTCAATCACTCGTCACAGATAAAGGCGCGATGATTTTGCACATGCTGCGCTGGGTGCTGGGCGAGGACAAGTATTTGAAGACCATGCGCGAGTTTGCCGAGACCTATTCTGGAAAATCAGCGACCATGGCGGATTTCCAAACCATCGCCGAGAAATATTACGGAGATCAGCTGACCTGGTTTTTCACCCAGTGGCTGGATTCAACCGGCGCGCCGGAATTCAAGCTCAAATATACCGTTTACCGGCTGGGCAGCAATAAAGGCTTCCGGGTGAATGGCGAGGTTGCGCAAGATTTAGATCTGTTCCGCATGCCGGTCGACCTGCGGGTCGAGACGGACGGAAAAACGGAGAATAAGAAAATCGAGGTAGTAGGCACGAACTCGCCGTTTACGGTGGAAACATTCGGCCGGCCTCGCCGAATCTCTATCGACCCTGACCATCACGTGCTCACGAATTCCTCCGATGTTCGGCTGCGCGCTTCCATCCTGCGCGGGCAGGCTTTGCAGCAGCAGGGTGACCTGGCGGGCGCTCTGGGGGAATTCAATAAGGCGCTCGACCAGAATAAAAATAGTTCTCTGGCGCATTACCGCGTCGCCGAAATCTTCTTCCTGCAGAAGAATTATCAGTCCTCGGCAAATTCCTATCGCTCCGCCATTAACGGCGACGGGGAGCCGCGCTGGACGGAGGTCTGGAGCCATATCCAGCTGGGCAAGATCTTCGACGTTACGGGGCAGCGCGAACGAGCCATCAACGAATACCGTCAGGCCGTGCAAACCAACGACGATACCTTTGGCGCTCTTGAGGAGGCGCGAAAGTATCTGCAAAAAGCATACGAGCGGCCCAAGGAAAAATCGTAAGCCCACGAAGAGTTGGTGCGGCTTCTCGCCTAGGCTTTCAGCTTCTTCGGGGCCCGGGTCAGCAGGCTTAGATTACGGCTGGGAAGCTCCACGAATTGCAATCCCGATTCGGATTCGTCTGCAATGCGGCGCGCGCTAACCAGTCGGGGAGCCAAACGGCTTCTTAGCATCTGGTCATTGATCGAATAGCAGGCTTCCAGGTGAACTCTTCGGAGCGGGTCCTTCCAGTCTTCGTTACCTCGAATGCTGTTTCCAATATCGTTTCGAATGGAATTGACATGCGTGCGAGTGCTCTCCGAAGTATCTGTAATTAGATTCTCTTCGCGGAGCAACTTTCGAATTCTCGCTACCGCGCGGTCCACTACCCTGGCGAAGGTGGCGCCATCGACTTCTTCGCGGCCTTCGCGCAACTGAAATTTTGTTTCCTTGACTGAAAACCAGGTGCGATTGCGGTTCGCTTCCTTGGGCTTCGAGAGCCTTCGAACTTCACAGAGGTGGGCGCTGACCGCGAAACCGGCAGACCCTTTAGAAGAAGCGCGTGATCCGGGCTTGCTGCAGATATAGCGAACGAATGCGGATTCTTCGATCCTGCCGTGGACTCCAGCCTCCTCGAAGGCCTCCATTGCGGCCGCCTGGGCATGGGTCAAACCGGGCTCCGCGCTGCCTTTGGGGAAGGTCCATCGCCCGCTGCCTCGGGTTTGAACCAGCAGAAACTCGACGGCGCCATTTCGAAACCGGTAACAAACCGCTGCCACCTGCTCGCATTTTGGCAGTTTGGAAAGCTGCGAAACTCGCACCGCGCCCGGGGATGACCGATACGATCTCCCCCGCGTTGAAACAGTGATGAGGCGCTGATCGGGAAAGTCCCTGACTGCGGAGCCCATAGCAACAGGATGCATTACCTTGATCCACGCCGCCTAGAGCACAGATTGGTTCGCGAACTGGCCAGGGGGCACATTTTCGGGGAAAATTTCTTGGCGCGAATCTCTCTACATACTTGAACCTACCGGATCAGAAAGAAATATCTAACTTCCCCATCCAGATTGTCATCGTGATGGATCACAGGGGGAGTTCTTTTTGGAAAACATGTATTGCTTGCGGTGTCATCGGCAGATTGAACCAGGGCAGAAGTCTGTGGCCGTGTACCTGTTCGCGCAGACTGTGGGCATAAAGCCCCGGCAGAAATCCGCGGCTCATCGCATATGCTTTTGTCCGCAATGTTCGGTGTCGCTGGCCATGGGACCTCCGCCAGAAGGCGCGCTCAATATAGCTGCCTGGCAGATGATTCGCGATCTGGTCGCAGCGGATCCAGCCCTCAATCAGGCAGCCTGGGAAAACCTGAGCGAAGTGCTGGAGTCGCTTCCCGCAACGGGTACCGATGGCGCCAGACTTTCCGCCCAATCCGGAGGGTATTTCGAGTTTTAAGGTGGGCAGCGAGTCGTATCTCCTTTACCCTTAAGACGAATCGGAAAAATCTCGCCTCGGCTAACCTTTCTTCTCTCGACGGGGTCTAATGAATCTAGTGCGCCCAGGAACTTCGTGTGTCCCGGCTGCGTACTACTGACCAGATGGTTAGGCGGGATCGAGAACTCCCGCCTGGACGTTACCCGGGTTTCGTTACCCGGGTTCCGCGCCGCCCGCCGGCGACGTGGGCATGTCCTTAATCTTTACCCTTGCCCTTGGGATTGGCTCTTGCATCGGCATGAGAATGCTGCTCGATATCGTCCGGCAGTCCCTCTCCACCCTGTGGGCGCATAAACTGCGCTCGTTCCTGACGATGTTTGGCATTGCATGGGGGGTGGGATCTTTGCTGCTGCTGGTGGGTTTGGGCGAAGGCTTTCGCAGCGGGCAGGAAAAGAATATGGCCGAACTCGGCCAGGACATCATGTTTGTTTTTCCCGGCCGCATTCCCGCAGTGGCTGGGAGCTACCAATCCGGGCAGGTTTATCACATGACCTATGGCGACTATTTTGCGATTCGCGATCAGGCGAAGCTTTTGCGCGCAGTTTCGCCGGTGCTGGAGCGCGATGACATCCGCGCGGTGAGCGATTACGGCTCGACCAATGGTGAAGTCTTCGGAGTGGTTCCGGATTACAGCCAGATTCGCACGTTACCGATCGAACCAGGGCGATGGTTTAACGAAGAAGATAACTCGCAGCATCGCCGGGTCGCCGTGGTGGGGTGGGAGCTGTTGAAAAATATGTTTCCCGGCGTGCCGGCGGTCGGCAGCTCCATCATGCTGAACGACATGGATTTCAGGGTCATTGGGGTGGTCAAAAAGATTGGCAAGGAGGGGGAGAACGGCACCAACCACCGCATTTTTATTCCTTTTGAGACCATGCGCGGTTTATTCCCGTTGACGGCGCAGAACTCGGAGAATGCCATATCGTTCCTGAACTACCGGCCCATCAAGAAAGAGCTGCACCTGGAGGCGGAGAAGGAAGTGCACACCATCATTGCCCACAGGCATGGTTTTGATCCCAGCATAGACGATGCGTTTCAGGACTGGGACACCATTGACGGGGCGATAAGGGTGGCAAAGATCTTCGACGCAATGGATTGGTTCCTGGGGGTGGTAGGACTGGTGACGCTCGGGCTCGGGGCGATTGGGGTCATCAACATCATGCTGGTTTCGGTGACCGAGCGGACAAGGGAAATTGGCCTGCGCAAAGCACTTGGCGCAACCCATCGCAACATCATGACGCAGTTCTTTATCGAGGGCGCATTCCTTACGGCCTTCAGCGGCGGCATTGGATTAGCGATCTGTACTGCGTTTGTCACCCTGCTGGCACAGTTGCCTTCGCCAGATGGATTCGACACGCCGCGCATCGTGCCGACCTCGGCGATTATAGCCATCTTGTCGTTATCGATCGCCGGGATCGTGGCGGGTATCTATCCCGCTCGAAAAGCGGCGCTGCTTCCGCCAGTGGAAGCGCTTCGGCAGGAGTAATTGGAGCGATTATGGTTCGCGATTTAGGGCGGCAAGCGTTCAACGCGCTGCAACACAATCGGCGCCGGTCTCTGCTCACCATGCTCGGCATGGCGTGGGGCATTGCAACGGTGGTGTTGCTGCTGGCTTATGGAACCGGATTTCAGAATGCGTTGATGATCGCCTTCCGCACTTTTGGCGGGAATCTGGTGGGCATTTTTCCAGGCCGTACCTCGGTACAGGCTGGGGGCACGAAAGCCGGGGCACAGGTTCGTCTTACTCGTGACGACCTCGAATATTTGCGTGCCGAAGTTCCCATGCTTACGCGCATCTCGCCAGAAGTGGATAAACAGAGTCTGGTTTCTTTTGGTACCCGCAGCAGCACCTATGGAGTTCACGGAATTTATTCGACCTACGAAAAAATACGCGCTCTCGAGGTCGGCGAAGGAACATTTTTTGGCGAGCAAGAGGACTTCACGCACAGCCGCGTGGCGGTGATCGGATCGACGGTAAAGAAGAAGCTTTTTTCTGGCGAGAACGCCATTGGCGAAAGCGTGCGCATCGATGGCATTTCGTACAAGGTGATTGCGGTTCTCAAGCACACGATTTCGAACAGCGACGAAGATATGAACTCGCTGGTCTATGTGCCCTACAGCGCCATGAGCGATCTGAAGAACAGCTATTATCTCGATGGCATTTTCATGGATTATGAAGGCGATCACAGCAAAACAGTCGAGGCGGTGCGGAACTCGATGGCCTTGCACCACAACTTCAGTCCCAAAGACGATCGCGCAATTTTTGTTTTCGATGCGGTGAAGGATCTTGCTGACCTGACGATCATCTCAGTCGGGATCAAACTCCTGCTAGGCTTTATCGGACTGCTGACGCTCGGAATCGGCGGCGTGGGGCTGATGAACATCATGCTGGTTTCGGTAACCCAGCGGACGCGGGAGATTGGTGTGGAGAAGGCTCTGGGGGCAAGGCGCTGGCATATTCTTTTTCAGTTTCTCGCCGAAGCCCTGGTGATTACCGCGCTGGGCGGGCTATTGGGTGTAGCTTTGGCTTATCTGGTTTCGTGGTCCGTGGGATCGCTCACTTTGTGGAGTGCATTCATCGACGACGCCAGCGAAGGGGACATTCATTTGTATATCGATTCCGCAACCCTGATCTGGTCGACGGTGATTCTCAGTTTAGTCGGAATCGTAAGTGGGATGCTGCCGGCGATTAAGGCTGCGCGGTTGAATCCCATTGAAGCACTGCGGTACGAATAGACGCGTCCCATTCCTCTCTCCTGTCTTACAATGACCCGGTGCCAGAAACAGCCGCAGCACGTCTGGATCGCGTCCTCGCTCAACTAAAACTGTACGAGCATCCTGTGCTGAATTTCTCGGCGAGGACCAAGGGTGAGGGGGTCGAACTGATCATTCAGTTCAAAGACACTTCCATTCCAGTACATACCTACTACCTTGATCTGCATCCCCGCGACCTGGATGACCCGCAGTTTGAATGGAGCTTCCAACGCCTGCTCTACGACGGCTTGCACGATTACTTTGTGGAGATGTTCACTCGCACGCCGCAGGACCGGGCCGAGCGGCGCGAGAAACAATTGTGACTGCGCTGCGGCAAGTGATCGAGCAAGAAATCCGCGACGGTGGTCCTATTCCTTTTTCGCGCTACATGGAACTATGCCTGTACCATCCGGAACTCGGTTACTATTCGCGCAATGCAGAGCAATTCGGCAAGGCTGGCGATTTCTACACTGCAAGCGATGTGCACAAAGTGTTCGGCCGTTTGCTGGTGCGGCAATTCGACGAGATGTGGCGCGCGCTGGGCTCACCGAAGCAAATCCGGATCGTTGAGCTTGGCCCTGGGCGCGGACTATTTGCGCAGGATGTGCTGGGGTGGGCAAAGAGGAAGTTTCCCGACTTCTTCCAATCCCTGCGCTATGTTTTGGTGGAGAGTTCGCAATCTTTACGGAAAAAGATAGAAGGATCGCTCGCGGCTTACCTGGAATCAGGAAAGGCGAGATTCGAAGAGCTGGACGGCCTGGATGAAACGTCGAATTGCAGCGCCATACTCTTCGCCAACGAATTTTTCGATGCGCTTCCGGTCGAAGTATTGAGCGCGCGGGGTTCTCTGCGGATCGGCGCGCGTGACGGGCAGTTTCTTGAAATCTGGACCCGGCCATCGTCGGAAGAGATGGAATTTATCGATCGCTATTCGGTGCTGCCAGAGGCAGGCGAGCGAATCGAATTGCCGCTGGCAGCGCGGCGCACTATGGATAACATTGCCAGCCGGATCCGCCATGGGTTCATCGTAGCCATCGATTACGGCTATACTCGCGACGAGCAGTTAGCCGGACGCCATCGCGGAACGTTGAAGGCGCTTCGCCGGCACTCCATCAGCGGAAATCCTTACGAGGCGCCGGGAGAGCAGGACATTACGGCGGATGTCAACTTCTCCGCGCTCGCGGCTGCGGCAGAAAAGCATGGAATGAAGACGCAGCGACTGGTGACTCAATCCCAATTTCTTATGGGCATCGGCGAGGTCAACCAGTTTGCCGACGCTTTCGAAGAATGCCGACTGCCGCAGGAGCGCGCCAAAGTCGCGCTGCAACTCAAGCACCTGGCGACGCCCGCGGGGATGGGAGAAAGTTTTCAGGTGTTCATTGCGAGCAAGGGAGTGGATCAGGAGAAGGTGACGGCTTTGTCAGGACTGTCTTTCGGCCGCCGGGAAGTTATGCGCTGAGGGTTAGGCCTTGACCTCGTCCGGAACAGTCTGTCTGGCTGATCTGGATTCAACGGGCTTCTCCGCTGAACCCTCTGGGTATTCGTACACGCCCCGTCCCGATTTGCGTCCCAGCCTCCCCGCTTTCACATACTGAACCAGCAGCGGCGCGGGACGATATTTTTCTCCCAGAGATTTGTGCAGATACTCGAGTATGTTCAGCCGCGTATCCAGGCCCACCAAATCCACCAACTCGAATGGGCCCATGGGATGATTCAGTCCGAGTTTCAGCGCTTTGTCGATATCCGCAGCGGATGCGATTCCCTCTTGCAGCATGTAGAACGCTTCGTTGCCGATCATGGCATTGATTCGGCTGGTGATGAAGCCGGGCGCTTCTTTGATGGTCACGACTTCCTTGCCCATCCGCTTGCCGACTTCGACAACCGTGGCCAGGGTGTCGTCGTCGGTTTCAAGCGCGCGCACAATTTCGAGTAATTTCATTTTGTGCACGGGATTGAAGAAGTGCATGCCCACACACTTTTTCGCGCGGTAGGTGACACTGGCAATCTCGGTGATGCTGAGCGAAGAAGTATTCGAAGCAAGAATGGTGGTGGGGCGGCAGATCTTGTCGAGCAAGGTGAATATCTCGATCTTCGATTCCATCTCCTCGGGAACGGCTTCGATCACCAGATCAGCCTCGCGGGCGGCTTCGTCGACCGATCCCGCATATTCCAGGCGTCGGAATGCGGCATCGGCCTGGGGCGAGGAGACTTTTCCCAGCTCGACCGCTTTATCGAGATTAGATCGGATCTCGCTTTCGGCTTTTCGCAGAGCACCCGGCAGCAAGTCTTCGAGGATGGTGCGATAACCGCCGACCGCCGCGGCGTGAGCAATACCGCGGCCCATGATGCCGGCACCGATCACGGCGATGGTGTTGACCTGGGCCACTACTGTGCCAGCACCTTTTCTTTTTCCAGGTCTTTAATTACATCGTTCAGCGCGGCGCCAGCGGCGCGAAGACTATCGGCCAAGCGCTTTCGTTCATCGGCGTTCATGGGGGGAATCGAGATGGAAATGCGGCGCAACGTGGTGGTGATGTCCTCCACGTAATTCATCGAACGAATCAGTTCACCAGACGCAAGCATGAGGGCTCCTCTTATTTATTGCACGGTGGCTTCGCCGTGCTTTAGCCGCGGCGCTTCAATACGGTGCTTCAATACGGCACCTCAATATAAAGTCCCGCAGGGCTAGTTCCCTATTTTGGACGCGTTGACAATTTTAGTAAAGGCAGCCTCGGTTCAGTGTGAAATGCGTAGTGACCGGTCTAACATGCCTTTGTCAATTTACAAACATTTTCCCGCCAAAAACTTATAATTCAGATTGGTTCTTTTAATGGGCCGTCCGATCGCATGGCGAATCTAAGGAACGTATGGCAGATAAGCCCTTGAAACGCTACATTTTCGCGAGCGACTTCGATCAAACGCTGACCTTTAACGATTCCGGCTATGTTCTGGCCGAGTTGGTTGGCATACCCACGGAGGAGTTTGAACGCAAAGCCAAAGGTATGGCAAGACTCAACCTGGTGCAGCAGGGCGCAGAGCTGACTTACCTGCTGCTTCACGATCCCGAGTTTAAAGCGAAGGTTCGCAAGGAACATTTGCAAGAGGTGGGCAAGCGCATTCGATTGAAGAGCGACATCCAACTGCTTTACCAGATACTCGAAACTGGCGTGGACGGCCATTGCTTTGACTTTTATATTCTTTCAGCCGCACCGGTAGAGGTGATCAACTCGGCATTGGAAGGAATTGTCCCAAGAGATCACATCTTCGGAACCGAGTTCAGTTACAAACCATCGGGCGAGATCGATTTCCTGGTGCGCGCAACCGCGGGCTACGGAAAAGTCTTCGTGCTCGATCAACTGCTGACGCAAAACGTAGTCGGCCCCGACCATGTCATTTACACGGGAGATGGCAGTTCCGATATCCATGTCATGCTGGACGTCAACGCTCGCGATGGCCTGACCATTGCGGTCTCGGAGTCCTCGCACGTTTCGCAAATCGCAAAGCGAACCGTACTGAGCACCAGCGCCATGGCGGTGCTGGCGCCGATTCTGGAGGAAGTGGCCGGCTGGGAACGAGCGCGCATTCGCACTTTCTTCGAGGCCAAAGGCATGCTGATTCAGGAGTGGCAGCGAGTTCGCACCGATTGGCTCACGGTTCGTCCCGCGGCCACGGAAACATCAGAAGCGGTCGGCGCGGCGCAATGATAGAGTTCGACTTCTCAGTTCAGCGGGTATCTGATGCTGCGCGATAAGAATCTAATTCCCCTATCTCATCAACATCAGCGCGCGCTGGCATTGTGCGTGCGCATCGATCGCGCTCATCCCATCGCTGAATCGGATCTGGAAGCATGGCAGCAGGAGTTGGATAATTTATTCGAACAGGAAATTGAACTTCACTTTTTAGCGGAAGAAAATGTGGTCTTCAAGGCGGCGGAGAGTTTTCCGGAATTGCTTCCTCTCGTGGAGGAACTGAAGTCTGATCATTGCCAACTGCGCGAGACATTCTCGCTGGCGAGATCCCGCAGATTGTCAGCCGACAGTCTAGCCGCGCTTGCTCAGGGGCTTTCCGTCCACATCCGCAAGGAAGAACGGAACCTTTTTGAATGCATGCAGCGTTTATTGAGTTCGGAACAACTGGCGAGCGTGGGAAAGGATTTGGAGTCGGCTCTCAAGGACGCCGTGAAGATCTGCGCGCTGCCTAGCACCGCCGCCGAACTCCGGCCGAAACGAGACTCCGGCAGCTAAGCAATTTAAGAGTAGGGCGCGTGTTTTCGCCGGAATTGCGCAGCCGCCTCCCGTCCCATATAGCGTTCCAGCACGGCAGGCTCGGTCTTCCGCAAGTCGACCACCATCAAACCGTCCAGAACGTTCGAAAACTTCCGGTCGAGGTTGAACCCCAGCAGCTTGCCGCCGATCTTCGCGTATTGCCGCAGGAGAATAGGCAATCCTTTGCCGTCGCTTTCAACATCCGTGATCGGTGGTGACAAATCTTCCAAATCGCGCAGGGCGTGGCACATGGCGCGGCAATCCCAAGGGCGTAACCCACCGGGACGAAATGGTTTTCTGGGCGCAATCAATCCGGCCAGTTCATCTTCCTGCATGCGCGCTTCAAAGAAACGGTAAATCATTTCCCGCGAAGCCTTGCTGTAGTCGTTGCTGATACTGACCGGGCCAAACACCACTGCAATCTCAGGCTGCATCGCAAGCAGACGCGCGATCGCCTTCCACAGCAAAGGCAACGGCGCATACTGCCGCTGGTACTCGGGCCGGACAAAGGAACGTCCCAGTTCCAATGCCGGACCCAGCTTTTCGAAAAATCGCGCGCCATACCGGAAAAGAGTGCTGGTGTAGAGCCCCTTCACGCCAAGATTCGCCAGAATGTCGGCGGTGTTGCCGGCACGGTAAGCGCCCACAAGTTCCTGCTTCGGTTTATTCCACAAAAGTATGTGCGAGTAATAGCGATCATACCGATCCAGATCGCGGGTTTTGCCTGTTCCTTCGCCGGCACGCCGGAATGTGAATTCCCGCAGCCTGCCCAGTTCCTGCATCAGGTTCGGCATCTCGTCGGCGTCCGCGAGATATGCGGCGAGTTCGGCGCTTTCCACCAACCTCCGCTTCTCGGGCAGCCGGTCCAGTTCTGCCGACAACAATTCAGCAGGCTCCGGAGCGGCGACCGGGGGTTGTACTTTCGCGGCGATCCTTGAACGAATCGCGACCGGCCACGAAGTTGCAGAACGGCTACGCCGCGCCAGCAGGTGAGTGCGCCATCGCAAATACTCCGCGGCTTCCGTATCATCGGCAATGCCAACAACGGATTCGGCAGGAATCTCACTGCCGACTCGGACCTCGACTTGCCGTTTTTCCTGCCAGCGAAACTCCGGCGCAGAACCGTTTTCGAAACGGGGATGGAAACTGGCAAAGAAATCGACTGCGGGATTTTGGCCGCAAATGTAAATCGGCAGTGCGGCGGCCTGGGTCTGACGAATGAGGCGCACAGGCAATTCGTTCCAGTCCGGGTCAGCTCTTTCTGGCTTGACGAATTGCCAGTGAAACATTTCTGGGCCGAAAGATACAGCGAGCAATCCCCCCTTCCGAAGCCAGGACAAAGCTTCGACTTCTGCCGCCCTATGGTCGAGACTTTCGGGTTCGATTCGATTTCTGCGCGGATTCAGAAATGCATATCGGGCGGGGTACGCTATAACCTTGATGTCGGATCGTACACGCCCAAATAGTTTGACCAGAGGTGAACCGTATAGAAGCCCCCATTGCAGATTGGCCATGACCACGACTGGACCGCTGCTGGGGATTCGCGATAAATCTGCCGCATCCAGCCGGAGTTCAGTCTCTGATTTTGGGCTAGGAAAGCCGCGAAAGCTTAAGCGGAAACGAGAGGGTTCGGTCTGCTTCTCTTCCCTCTGGAGGCCGTCCAATGGCATGTTAATAGCAATAACGCGAATGCTTTGCAGCCCGATGAAGAACAGGTTAAGAGGCGATAAATTGGAACCGTAGGGAATCACATAAGTAACGTTTAGACATCGCCGGACCTGCCGGGAATATGCGTTCAGTCACCGCTATCCTCTTGAGCGAACAGGTGCAAAGCCGCGCAAGTCGGCTCGTTCCTAAACGGGCACGCCTTCCAAGTAAAGCTATGTAAAGACAGCAGAAAACTATTGACGTGCTTTCGATTTCTGGATAGAGTGGTGCGTTCCAAGGACATCTGAGAGTCCTCTAGGTCAGTTATTAGCTGCCTTCGACCTGTGAGCCCAATTCAGGAAATCTGAGCATCTTAGAAGTCCAGTCGCGCATCTATTCTGTGTAGGTATTACGCTTACTCCTAGACAATCTCAGTAGAATCAGCGGTTTGCGGTGCCTTGCGTGATTTGAAGCGCAAGCTGGGCGAGTAAAGGAGGAGGCGGGATGTTAATCCTTATAAGAGAGGGGAAAGACACGCATGCGTTCTGATCGTGTTTTCGACGCTTTACAAACATTACGGAATCGTTATATGCTATGCCAGCTTGCCTCAAAGGCCACGCGCAAGTTCCATCGGCCCAGCACTAGAATTCAGGAAACAATGAACGGGGTTTTGGACCGGATTGCAGGCGCGGAGCGGCAAGACGTATTGTCGGAGCCGGAAAATTTTGCTGAGGCACAACGGCGGGCTGCTTAACACAGCCCCGCCCGCCTGCCTGGTGTTTTCTTCCTTGAATACCCTCCTTTGAAAATCTCCCGAAAACGCTGAAACGACAAGTTTGAGTGTCCGGGTTTAGGTGAATCATGACCATCGCTGAACTGAAAGAAAAGAACATTACCGAGCTGACCAAGATCGCAAGGACCTTGGAGCTGCCCGGCGCTAGCGGACTGCGCAAGCAGGACCTCATCTTCAAAATCCTGCAGGCGCAGAGCGAAAAAGAAGGCCACATTTTTGCCGAGGGCGTACTGGAAATTTTGCCTGACGGCTACGGCTTCCTGCGTTCCCCGGATTACAACTACCTTCCCGGTCCGGACGACATTTACGTCTCGCCCTCGCAGATCCGCAAATTCGACTTGAAAACCGGCGACACCATCAGCGGGCAAGTGCGGCCTCCGCATGAGGGCGAAAAGTATTTTGCGCTGGTGAAGATCGAGGCGGTGAACTTCGAATCGCCCGACGAAGCGCGCAACAAAATCCTCTTCGATAACCTGACGCCGCTGTACCCGCAGGAGCGCATTAAGCTGGAAACCACGCGCGAGAACGCCAGCGCACGCGTAATGGATTTGCTCACGCCGCTCGGTAAAGGGCAGCGTGGATTGATTGTTTCTCCGCCCCGCGCCGGCAAGACCATGCTCTTGCAGAACGTGGCGAACTCGATCACCACCAACCATCCTGAAGTGGTTTTGATGGTGCTGTTGATCGATGAGCGTCCGGAAGAAGTTACCGACATGCAACGGTCGGTAAAGGGCGAGGTAATTTCGTCGACCTTTGATGAACCTGCCGCACGGCATGTGCAAGTCGCCGAGATGGTGATTGAAAAGGCAAAGCGTTTGGTTGAACACAAACGCGATGTAGTCATCCTGCTGGATTCGATTACGCGACTGGCTCGCGCCTATAACACCATTGTTCCACCCTCCGGGAAAGTGCTTTCCGGCGGTGTAGATTCGAACGCGTTGCAAAGGCCCAAGCGCTTCTTCGGATCGGCTCGTAACATTGAAGAAGGCGGGTCGCTGACGATTATTGCTACCGCGCTGATCGACACCGGATCGCGCATGGACGATGTGATCTTCGAAGAGTTCAAAGGTACGGGCAACAGCGAAATTATCCTGGAGCGCAAGCTGGTGGATAAGCGCGTGTTTCCCGCGATCGATATTCAGCGTTCGGGCACGCGTAAAGAAGAATTGTTGATACCTCGGGAAGACCTTTCACGCATTTGGGTGCTGCGCAAGGTGCTGAATCCGCTGTCTCCGGTGGAAGCCATGGAATTGCTGATCGACAAGCTCAGCAAAACCAAGTCGAATGGCGAGTTCCTATCGAATATGAGCTCCCTTTAAAACCTTGCATTTAGCCTCACGTCGCAAGCCTTCCGCTGCTGGGAGGCTTGTCACCTTTGGGAGCCCGGCTGCCTGCCGTAAAGATTTGTCAGTATTTCCCATTGCTGTCCCGGAGAAAATTGTCGATACTTTGAAGTACGGGCAGAACGTCCGCGCCTGTTTCGAGGAGTCCCTTGCGAACGAAACAGATAGCTTTCATTTTCACGCTTTCTCTCCTCTCGCTCTGGTTTGCTCTTCCCGGATGCGCGCAGCAATTCAATCCTCCACATCCCAGTCGGGTGGATGGCAGTGTCTCCGCGCCGGGTGATTCCGATACCCGCGACGGCCTCCTGCGCGAAATGGCGAAAAAAGCCAATCTAGAGCGTCAGGCCGCCATCAAGTCGGACACCGAAAAACTGCTGAAGCTGGCCGGTGAATTAAAAGAGTATGTCGACAAGTCGAATGAAAATATCTTGTCGATGGACGTCCTGAAGAAGGCGGAAGAAATCGAAAAACTTGCCCACACCGTGAAAGACAAGATGAAAGGACCGAATTAAGGCGAGCTTGGTTTGGCCCGCAAAAAATCTTGGTTTGGCCGGCCGGCAAGAAAAATGAAAAGGGCCGCGACCGGCCCTCTTTTCTGCACGATTGATGAAATTTCAGGCTACGTGGGTTTCTTCTCTTTGGCGAAGTTCCGCCGCATGCTCGGCTTTTCCCGTCCGAATTCTCATGCTGTAGAACGACCGGTAGACGAAGATGAAGGACACGGCGAAGAAGACAAGCGCCAGAATATCGGTGAACATCGGGCCCTGTTCCCGCGAAAGCGTCACGGCGAGTTCTACCGCCAACAGGCCGAACAGCGTAGTGAATTTGATCACCGGATTCAGGGCCACTGACGAAGTATCCTTAAACGGGTCGCCCACGGTGTCACCGATAACAGTTGCATCGTGGAGCGGAGTTCCCTTCTGCTTCATCTCAACTTCCACGATCTTCTTGGCGTTATCCCACGCGGCACCGGCATTGGCCATAAAGATGGCCTGGTACAGGCCGAAGATCGCGATCGAAATCAGGTAGCCTACGAAGAAAAACGGTTCGACGAAGGCAAAGGCCAGCGTGCCAAAGAAGACTGCGATGAAGATATTCAACATGCCCTTCTGCGCATACTTGGTGCAGATGGCGACTACGGCCTTGCTGTCGGCCACGGAAGCTTTCTCCACACCTTCCAGCCGGATGTTGGCTTTGATGTATTCCACGGCGCGGTAAGCACCGGTGGTAACGGCTTGCGTAGATGCGCCAGTAAACCAGTAAATCATGGCGCCGCCGGTGATCAAGCCCAGAAAAAATGGCGCGTGCAGGAGCGAAAGCTTGTCGACATTTTCGGTCAAGCCGCTGGTAAGCGCCATAATGATAGAGAAGATCATCGTGGTAGCGCCGACCACTGCCGTGCCGATGAGCACCGGCTTCGCCGTCGCCTTGAAGGTATTGCCGGCGCCGTCGTTCGCTTCGAGCAGGTGCTTCGCTCGCTCAAAGTTAACGCTCATCTTGAAATCCCTGAGAACTTCGGCTTCGACATTGGGAACCTGTTCGATGAGGGAAAGTTCGTAAACCGACTGAGCATTATCGGTGACCGGACCGTAGGAATCGACCGCGATGGTCACCGGTCCCATGCCAAGAAATCCGAAGGCGACGAGTCCGAAGGCGAAGACAGCCGGAGCCAGCATGGTTGCAGCCGCTGCCAAGCCCATGGTGCTGAAGTAGAAGCCGATGCTCATCAGCAGGACCATCGAAAGGCCGAGGTAGTAACCGGAGAAGTTGCCCGCAACGAATCCGGAAAGGATTCCGAGCGACGCTCCGCCTTCTTCCGCCGAGGTGACCACTTCCTTTACGTGGCGAGACTCGGTCGAGGTGAAGGATTTCACCAACTCAGGAATGACTGCGCCAGCCAGCGTTCCGCAGGAGATGATAATGGCGAGCTTCCACCATTGACTACCGTCTCCGCCCAGGTCAGGGATAACGTAGTAAGACACCAGGAAAGTGAGTCCGATCGAAACCAGCGAAGTGAGCCACACCAATGTGGTCAGCGGCGTTTCGAAGTTCATCTCCTGGGCGTTTCCGAAGCGGGCCTTGGCGATCGCTGCGTTAAGGAAATAGGAAACGGAACTGGCCACCAGCATCATGACGCGCATGACAAAGATCCACACCAGCAACTGAACCTGCACGGTCGGATTCTTAACCCCAAGAAGAATAAAGGTAATCAGCGCGACGCCGGTGACGCCGTAGGTCTCGAAGCCGTCGGCGGAAGGACCGACGGAATCGCCGGCATTATCGCCAGTGCAGTCGGCGATCACGCCGGGGTTGCGGGCATCGTCTTCTTTGATTTTGAAGACGATTTTCATCAAGTCGGAGCCGATATCGGCGATCTTGGTAAAGATGCCACCGGCAATTCGAAGCGCGGCAGCGCCGAGCGACTCGCCGATCGCGAATCCAATAAAGCAAGGGCCAGCATAATCGCCGGGAATAAAGAGCAGGATAATCAGCATGATCAGCAGTTCGACGCTGATCAGCATCATGCCAATGCTCATGCCGGCCTCGAGCGGAATCTGATAAACGGGGAAGGGCTTGCCGGGCAGTGAAGCGAACGCCGTACGCGAGTTGGCGAACGTGTTCACCCGAATGCCGAACCATGCCACGCCGTAACTGCCGGCGATTCCGACCAAACTAAACGCCAGAATAATGGGCAGCGTTAGCCCGACGGACTTACCGGGCACGGGCGCGAGCCATCCAAAGTAGGCGGCGATAATGACCGCGATGAACGCCCACAGCAGAAGGATGAATTTGCCTTGCGTAACCAGATATGTCTTGCAGGTCTCGTAGATGAGTTCGGAAATCTCGCGCATGGAGCGGTGCACCGGCAGGTTTTTAAGCCGCATAAAAATGACCATGCCGAAACCCAGTCCGAAGATGCAGAACAGGATACCGATCATCAGGAGGCGATGCCCGTCAATGGCTCCGTTCAAGAAACTTACCGAGGAAAGGTCAGGAAGTTTCAAGGAGGCTTCCCCGGCAGGGTTTTCGCCGGAAGGCTGAGCCAGAGCTGAACTGGCTCCAAGGGTGACCAAAGTGGCCAGAGCCAAAGCAGTTCTCAGGAAGCCTGTTACCGCGCAGCGTCCTCTAGACCTAACGGTGCTGAGCCATGTACGCATAAATGATTCCTCCAAAAAATGAATCGGATTTCAGCTCTCCGAACGCGCCTGGATATCCTTCCGGCACGCTCCCGTCAGCGCAGTACACGGGATACCGTCGGAAAACCGAACACGCTACATCACAGACTGTGCGGATTGTTAAATCTGGTCGCCTCGGAGTTTATGTTCGTGAGCCGGAAGTAACTTTCCCTGCTCCGAACGCACTAGCGCAAAACGGGCATTTATAACATGTCGGCCCTGCAGGGTCAATGACGCATGGGCGCAAACAGAAGTGATCATAACAGAATTCCACCCAAGGCAAAAAAGAAGACAAACCCATTCGAAACAGCTCCGGCCGTGCCTTGGGCTACTACGGCCGTGGAGACTTTATTCCCATTGCAAACAAGGTATCCTCCAGCATAAACTCGCCGGGCGGTGGGGTGAATTGAGGAGTTTGGTGTGAAAACGATGTTTTTTGTTGTTGTCTTGGCATTGGCGCTTGATCCGTTGGCATCCGCGCAGCAGATAACGAAGCCCCTACCAGCGCTTCGTGGGACCGGCAATGCCGCCCCGGCCGAAGACTCTCAGAATGGTTTCGTCGCGCCTCCGTCCTTGTGCAAACCCTGCGCGTTTTACGGAGGCGACCTTAGCCCCAATGACCCCAACGCGATCGGCCACTCCGATGAGAACACCTTTTACATTCCGGGCAGCAGCACTTACGGCGCCCTGATTATTCCCACGGGCGACGTCGTCAAAGTTGAGGGAGCTCTGTTTAATGTGCTCGCATCCGCTGCTTTTGATCCGATGACCGCTGCCTATGACGTTCGCACCGGCGTCTCCGAAGGCAATGGGGGAACCAGCGTAGCCTCGGGCAGTTCCGGCATCCAGGTAATGGCCACTGGACGGAATTTTGCCGGTTTGCAGGAATATACGATCGCCATTCAGATTCACGATCTCACGCTGACGCCGGGGGAATACTGGTTCAACATCACTCCCACTTGCATGAACACTCTGGATGGCAGCTGCTACGTTCTACGCCAATATGCCTCCAACACCACGCAAGAAACCAACAACGTGCATGGCTTTTGGCAGCCGGCTCACGAACAGTATTTGAATTCTGTGTTCTTCCATTTTAGCTGGACCAACTGGTGCGACTCCTCTCTAGGCTTGAATTCGAGTCAGTGCAGCCGCTTGTCGTTTGGCATTATGGGAGAAGTCCAATGAAAGTAAAGCCAATCCTCGCGACGACGATGATGGCGGTGCTCTCTCTAACGGTCGCGGCACAGCAAAAGCCTCCGGTGTCCATCCAGCTCGCTACGGGTTCAGACGCGACCGCAGCGGCTCAAACTTCAGCTCCGCCCGCATTATGTAATCCCTGCCTATTCTACGGAGGCGACATTACTCCGAACGGCGAGAATGCCGAAGGAATGGCAGACGAGAATACGCTCTCCACGCCCGACACCTCTAGCTATGCAGCCTTCGAGGTGCCGGATGGCGTGACCGCAACGATTACGGGAATCCTTTTTAATGTTCAGGCCTCGGCAAATTTCGATCCGCGCACCGCCAGTTACGAAATTCGTACCGGAGTTTCCGAGGGCTATGGCGGCACTGTACTTATTTCAGGCACTCGGGAGACGGAGGTAGAGCCCACCGGGCGCAGCTTTTCCGGCCTGAAGGAGTACACCGTTTTCATTCGTCTTTCCGATCCGGAGGCGCTGAACACCGGTGAATACTGGTTCAACCTCACCCCGAACTGCACGAACGGAGCCGTAGACGGAAGCTGCTATTCAGGCGGAATGTACTTCTCGAATACAACCAAGGAGACGAACGCGATGCATCCGGAACGGCAACCGGCCAGCTCCATGTATCTGAACTCATCAATCTTGGGATACAAATGGACGAACTGGTGCGATCCATCGTTGAGCTCCAATCCGGAACAGTGCAAAGCCGGATCTTTCGGTTTGACTGGATCGGAGAAGTAGAAAGGCAGTTCTCAGTTCCCAGGACAAGGTACAAGTTCTTGACGCTGAGAAACGAGAACTGAGAGCTCCGCACTAAGTCCAATAGGTCCTGTCCAGCGACCGATACTGAATAGCCTCCGCGATATGCTTGGGCTGAATTTGCGGCGTATCTTCGATATCGGCCACGGTGCGTGCAACTTTCAGAATGCGGTCATGCGCGCGGGCGCTGAGCCCTTGCTGAGTCATAGCGCGTTCCAGCAGGCGCTCGCAGTCCCCCGAAAGCTCGCAGAAAGTACGAATATGGCGCGAGGCCATCTGCGCGTTGCAATAGAGCTTTTCGCGCGAGGAACTGAAGCGTTCCAACTGCTTCTTTCGGGTACGGATCACGCGCTCTCGAATGATCGCGGAGCTTTCCGGCTCGGTTGTGGAACGCATCTCTTTGTAATTCACAGCCGGCACGTCAATATGGATATCGATTCGGTCCATCAAGGGGCCTGAAATTTTCGAGACGTAGCGCTGGATCATGGGCGTGGTACATTGACATTCGCGAGTGCGGTCGTTGCGAAAGCCGCAGGGGCAGGGATTCATCGCCGCCGCCAGCATAAAACGCGCCGGAAATACCAGAGACATGGCCGCTCGCGAAATGGTAACCGTTCCATCCTCCAGCGGTTGACGTAAGACTTCCAAGACATTCCGCGGAAATTCCGGCAGCTCATCCAGAAATAGCAAGCCGTTATGCGAGAGTGAAACCTCACCTGGGCGGGGAATCGCGCCACCGCCGATCAAGCCAGCGTCGGAAATAGTATGGTGCGGCGAACGATAGGGCCGCTTACCCACCAATCCGCTGCCCTGGTCGAGCACGCCGGCCACGCTGTGGATCTTCGTGGTCTCTAAAGCCTCCTCAAAAGTAAGGGGCGGCAGGATAGTTGGCATGCGCTTCGCCAGCATGGTTTTTCCCGAGCCCGGCGGACCGATCATTAAAATGTTGTGTCCACCGGCACAGGAAATTTCGATGGCCCGCTTGGCCGTTTGTTGTCCGCGAACGTCTTTGAAGTCGACGAAAAACTCCTGCGACTCCCGCAGCAGTGCGTCGCCATCCGCTTTCAGCGGTGCGATGCCATTGCCCGAATTTACAAAATGGATTACATCCAACAACGAACGCACCGGGTAAACGTCCACGCCGCCGACCATCGCCGCTTCGCGAGCGTTCGCCTCCGGCACAACCAGCCGCGAGATTTTTCGTCCGCGAGCTTCGAGAGCGATCGGCAGCGTACCGCGAATGCCGCGCACACCTCCATCCAGGGACAATTCCCCCACAAACAGGCAATCCCCGATTTCCTTTCGGGTTAACCCGCCATAAGCCCCAACGATGCCGAGGGCCATAGGCAGATCAAAGCCGGAGCCTTCTTTCTTAATATCGGCCGGCGCCAGGTTGATGGTGATGTGGGTGGGCGGAATGTCATAGCCGCAATTCTTCAAGGCGGCCCGCACTCGGTCGCGGCTTTCACGCACGGCAGCGTCCGGCAAGCCGACCGTATGAAAGTGATCCTGGTCGGTCTTGATTCCCGAACAGTCAACTTCTACCTGAATAATGTTGGCGTCGATGCCATATACCGCCGCACTGAGTGTCTTATAAAGCATCGAGGAGCAAAGCGTCGCAGAACCAGGAAGCTCTTGTCGCGCCTGCGCACACGAAGGCCTGGTCGGGAAGTTATCAGCGTATTCGCCGCAACCTCCGGCGCGCTGTGACAGATGTCACACGTTCGGACGTGCGAGGTGAGGAAAACTGCAGCGATTGCGTCTCCCGCGGGAGTTTAGGGCTGATTTGGTTCGACGAACCTACTTCTCCAACACTAACGGTTGTCCGACCAGGGTTTGCGCATTACGATAATCCCACTGATGTCGAGCTTCTTGGCTTTTGCAGCGGAGCAATCCGTGAGTTCTCCATGACCGTGCCCAACTCCAGTTCTCCGCGCCCTTCCCGCGCCCCTCACAAGCTGGACCAAGAAGAATCGCAACTCTGGCGATGGATTCTTCTATTCATGGTGCTGCTGGCTGCGGGATTCGCCGCGCTCGCGTGGGAGCGGCTGCAAACTCTGCCCTTTCATCTCGGTCCGCTGGCAGTTGGGGTGTTGGTGTTGTCCGTGCTGCTCGCCGTGTATGCTTACGGCCGCCGGAAGGAAGTCGTCGAGCTCAAATTGTTGCTCCAGGATTTGCAGGAGCATGTTGGAGCTGCGCCTTCCGAGGACCAACTTGACCAGCTCAATGAGCTGATCGCGCGTTCCCAGCGCAGCTTCAAGGAACTCATCGACTCCCTGGAAGATGGCGCTTGCGCCGCTTCTCTAGACGGCACCCTGCGCACTGTGAACAAAACCGTGAGCGATCTCCTGGGCCTGCCCTACACCTCGATTGTCGGTCAGAAGGTTTTCGAGTTTCTCGAGGAGCCCACCCGTGCCAGCATCGAAGCGGGACTGGTGCGCTTTCTGGAGAAGCGCCACTGGGCCGGAATGGTGCGGATCCGCTTGAAGAACAGCTCTCGCACACTTTATTTCGATTGCGTACTGAACGCGATCATCAAAAGCGGTGAAGTAGTAGGAGTGAGCGCGCTGGGCCGCGACGTGACCGGCCAACACGAAAAAGAACTTCGCTTCACCGAACTCTTCGAAACTCTGCAGGAGGGTGCATACTTCAGCACCCCAGAAGGCCGGCTGCTGGATGCGAATCCCGCGCTGGTAAGCATTCTCGGCTATACGAACAAAGAGGAATTGCTGGCCGTCGATTCGAAGGCGCTAAATCCCGATCCCTCTCAACCGCCCGTGCTGGGCCGCGCTACGGACGATCGTGGCGCGGTTCGAGCGCGAGAAATCACGCTTCGGCGGAAAGATGGAACGTCCGCTGTTTTTCTGGAGTCCTCGCGCGCTGTCTGGGATGAAGGGGGAAAGCTCATCCGCTACCAGGGCACTCTGGTTGATGTGACTGAGCGGCGCAAGCTGGAAAGGCAGCTCCTGCAGCAGGAGGAATTTCGTCGCAATCTGCTCGAAGGATTCCCGGACCTCATCCTCGTGTTCGATCTGGAGGAGCGTCACACCTTCGTTAGCTCCCGAGTGCGCGACCTCCTGGGATATCACCCTGAGGATTTGCTGGGCAAGAAATTGTCGGAATCGCCGGATCATTCTCCCGAGCTGATCGCGTTGTACCACCAAGTGGTTGGTGGAACTAAGTTTGGATCCGCGGAATACGGCACCCGCCATAAAGATGGCACGGCACGTACCATGCGAGCCAGCGCCAGCCAATTCTTCGACGCGGATTTGAAGCTGGCGGGCGTAATCGTGTCCCTTCACGACATCTCCACCGAAAAGAAATTCGAGCAGCAGGTCGTGCAAAGCGAGCGCTTGGCAGCCATGGGAGCGATGATCGGCGGCGTCGCCCACGAACTTAACAATCCGCTCACCAGCATTCTGGGCGTAAGCGAGTTGCTGCAGGACGCCCAAACCACGGATACCGGCAAGAAACACATCCTGATACTCCAACAGCAGGCCCGCCGTGCCGCCGAGATCGTTCACAACCTTACTTACTTTGCTACTCCTCCGACGCCGGGAAAGACCCGCGTTCAACTGGCTGACATCGTAGAGCGAACGCTCAATCTTCATGCCTATTCGCTGCGCAAGAACAATGTCACCGTGGATTTCGTTCGGGATCCCAGCCTGCCTTACGCACTTGGCGATCCTCACCAGATCATGCAGGTCTTTCTGAACTTAATTCTGAATGCGGAGCAGGCCATTCGCGAGGGACGCGACCGGGGAACATTGCGCATCCGGCTGGGGAGTTCGGGACAATCCGTATGGGCGAGCTTTCTGGATGATGGTCCGGGAGTTCCGCCCGACATCCTGCCAAGTATTTTCGATCCCTTTTATACGACCAAGCGTCCGGGACGCGGAACGGGATTAGGGCTGAGCATCTGTAAATCGATCATGAAGGAGCACAACGGCCTGATCGAAGCGGCAAATGCGCCGGGAGGGGGCGCAGCATTCACCGTTACGCTTCCCATCGCTCCGTCTTCACCGGTTTCTACGGTTGCCCCAATCTAGTCTCGTTCTACTGCCATCGCCACGGCATTCCCGCCGCCCAGGCACAATGCGGCGATACCGCGCTTCACGCCGCGGCGAGTCATCTCGTAAATAAGCGTAACCAGCACCCGCGCTCCGCTGGCGCCAATCGGGTGCCCGATCGCGACCGCTCCGCCATTCACATTGACTTTATTTGGATCGAGACCAAGCTCACGCATCACTCCCAGCGCTTGCACTGAGAACGCTTCATTGAGTTCGTAGAGATCCACGTCCTCATTCTTCCAGCCCGTCTTTTCCCAAATCTTTCGCACCGCGTCGACCGGCGCCATCATGACCCATTTGGGTTCGACGCCGCTGGTGGCCTGAGCTACGATCCGAACTATTGGCGGCATCTTCAGTTCGTTCGCTCTCCGCCGACTTGTCACCACAACCGCTGCAGCTCCATCGTTCACTCCAGGAGCGTTACCTGCGGTCACGGTTCCATCTTTCTTGAACGCCGGCTTCAGCGAACGAAGCGCTTCTATGGTCGTGTCTTCCCGTGGGCCTTCGTCTTTATCGAAGATGGCTGGCGCAGCGCCCTTCTTCTTCGCGGGAATCTCCACCGGAACAATCTGCGATTTGAACCGGCACTCCTTCATCGCGGCAATAGCTTTGCGATGCGAGTTCACTGCGAATTCATCCTGCTCCTCGCGAGTAATGCCGTATTTTTCCGCGACGTTCTCTCCGGTAATGCCCATGTGATAGTCGTTGTAAATATCCCAAAGTCCGTCATGGACCATAGAATCGATCACCTGACCATTTCCGAGACGGTATCCCTTACGCGCTTGGGGCAGCAGATAAGGAGCGTTGGTCATCGACTCCATGCCTCCAGCGACCACGATGGAACTGTTCCCCGTCTGCACCGCTTGCGCTGCGAGAGCAACCGCTTTCAATCCTGAGCCGCAAACTTTGTTGATTGTCATGGCACCCGTTGCAGGAGACAATCCGGCAAAGATTGCAGCCTGGCGCGCGGGATTTTGTCCGAGGCCAGCGGGAAGAACATTGCCCATGATGCACTCGTCAATCTGATCGGAGTTCAATCCGGCTCGCTTCACCGCCTCCCGCACCACCACCGCGCCCAACTGTGATGCGGTCAAATCAGAGAGGCTTCCCTGGAATTTTCCCACCGGCGTTCGACATCCTGAAACAATCACAACATCATCAGAAGCCGCCATTGATCATGCTCCCGCGAAGATTTCGTAGCTTCATTATAGATGCATGAGAGCAAACAGACGATGGACTCGATTCATCATGTGTGTAGCGCTAGTCCCGCACTGATTCATTCAACTTCGCACAGTTTGCGACTGTCGTCAGGAAGCTCTTTGATCCTTCTGCATTGGATCAATCGTGCGTTGGAGAAGGATTTTCTTCCCGCGCCTCCTAATTTTTTTTCAAACTTGCTTCAACGAGTGACTTTGGTACAGCATCGCTCGCTACACCTCATACATTTTTTTCTTGACTTCATTTTTCATTAACTCTATACAATCAATTAGTTGCAACAGAGCATTCGTTGCAGATTTATCCATGAAAAATGGAAAGGGAGAATAGAAACAATGGCAACCAAGAAAAAGGCAAAAAAGAAAAAGCACTAACTGAAGTCAGTGCGAAGTAAAAAGGGGACGCCGAAAGCGTCCCCTAAGTTTTTGTCTTGAAGTAGCGCACCCTGTTAAGCCCTCAGTTCATCAGCCTTTCCACACCGTTCAAACTATGCGACGCAAGTTTTGGCGCTGCCTTCTCTTTGGCCGGACATAATCCGCGGAACGCGCAAAAGTTGCAATGATAGTCAGGCTTGGGCTTGAAATTCCCCTCGGAGATTCCGCGAGCCACCGCGGCCACTCGTTCGCGCGCTTCCTCCAAATCGAAGTCGGTACGCTTCGAGATCACGGGAATGTTGCCTTCGAGATTATGAAACGCTAATCCGCTTACCCGATAACCCCACTTCTGTTGTGCCGCCATCGCGTAGATGGAAAGCTGCAAACTGTCGTCGGCATCTTCCTGGGTGCGAGCTTTGCCCGTCTTGTAATCGACCACAACCACGCCGCCATCGGCCGCGCGGTCAATTCTGTCGATTCGTCCCGTCAGCTTCGATCCGCCGATTTCCACATCGAACCACTCTTCGGTATGCAGAACTTCAATCGCAGGCGCCGACCGCGCCCCCGCCAGAAACTCTTTCAACTGTTCCAATCCCTGCTGGAGATAAAGG
This sequence comes from uncultured Acidobacteriaceae bacterium, assembly GCA_963833875.1. GTDB lineage: Bacteria > Acidobacteriota > Terriglobia > Terriglobales > Acidobacteriaceae > Sulfotelmatobacter. The sequence continues at coordinate 904,576 of CAWHZM010000004.1, read as the reverse complement.
CTAAGCTGATAGTCATCCTGAATCCTCGAGGCGCCTAAATCGTCGGTAAACAGACGTAGTAGCTCGTCATCGGTCTTCGCCCTGCCCAATCGGCACGAGTCATAGTACGTCCGGAGAACCCGATGCATGGCCGCGCCATATTGCATAGCGGCATGAATTTGCCGGGACAACTTCCATTCGCGTTCGAACTTGAATTGCAGCGGACAGGTTTCGTAGGTTTCCACCGCCGTCGCGCTGAGACGCGCATCCAGTCCGGCAAGCGCGGGAAGTGCAAGCCACGCCGGCAAGCGTGAGCCCTGCGGATGCGCGGCGTCAGCCGCAGCAGCCAGTTCAATCAACTCCGCCTGTGACGCATACGCCTCACGCGATCTCAGCCAGGGCCGCAGGGTCGCGCTTCCGATGAGTTCGCGCATAAACCCAGCCGGAGTTTTATCCTTCCCGATTCCCTGCTTCCCGTAAATCCGCAGCGTATCTTTGGCTCGCGTCATCGCCACATAAAAAAGCCGCCGCTCTTCCTGCTCGTGCAAAGTCTTATCGTCAACTCCAATGGCCGATCCCGGACCTCGCAGCTCAGCGGGAAACTCCACCAGGGTTTCGCGATAGCTGCAAGGAAAAGAACCGCTGGTCGAGCGCAGAATGAAAACATGCTGAAACTCGAGCCCCTTCGCCCCATGGGCAGACATCAAGCGCACCGCATCTTCATTCTCCTGCGATCCCAGTGGAATCGCTCCACCGGCCTCGTGAAAGTATCCGAGATAGTCAATCCACTCGGCGAGATCGCCCTTCTTTGTGATCGCCTTTTCCTGCCACCCGCGCACAAAGCTGAAGGCGGCTTGCAGCACCGGTGAACTCGCATCAAACCCGAATGTATTGGCAATCAGATGGAACGCTTCAGAGGCCTTCACATTACCGCGGACCTGCTCGCGAGCGCTCCGCACGCATGCCAATACCTCCGCCCCGCCTTCCACTGCACCCAATACTGTGTGAAGCGGCACGGACCCACCATCCCTGAAATCCTTCGCAATCTGGCGCAATGCAGACCGAAGCTCTTCCGGATCCACCTTGAATTTCGGCAGCGCGGCCACCCGGAAAAGACTCGCATCGTCACCCACATCCGCCACGGCGGAAACGCACGCGAACAAATCCCGGACCTCGGGCGTATCGCCGACATCCATGTTCTCAATCGAGAAAGGAATATCGTGCTCGGCCAGTTCCCGCGCCACATCGTCACGGTGGCCATGGGATCGATATAAAACGGCGAAGTCCTTCCACTTGCACCGGGAGTGTCGCCGAGTCTCCTCTACGATCCGCACCACGTCCGGAGCCTCCGCCAGCTTGCCGGTGAAAGAAATCGCTTCCACCGGAGGCGGGAACAGATTCTTTCCCATCAGCTTCGCTTCTTCATCTCGCGCCGATTGCAATGGCGTGCGCCGGTAAAGAATCGCCCTCGGTCCTGCACCATTCGAAGGAAACACCGCCGGATTCTTATCGACCAGCGCGTAGGCGCACTGCAAAATCGCTGTCGTGGATCGGCGATTCTTACCCAGCACAACTAATTTTGTCTGCGGAAAGTGCTGGCGGAAAAGCTGAAAGGCGGCGCTGGAGGCTCCCCGGAAGCGATAGATGCCCTGATCGGGATCTCCCACCCCAAACACATTCGCCGATTCTCCAGCAAGCGCCGCAAGGATCTGAATCTGGGCAAAGTTGGCGTCCTGAAACTCGTCCACCACAATAAAACGCGCTCGCTCGCGTTCTTCCGCCAAAACTCTTTGGTCGGCAGTCAGCAATTCGTGCGCCCGCGTGATCATGTGGCTGAAGGTTCCGTAATTCTCCTCCCGCAGCCAGCGTTCGGTCGTGGCAAACACACTGGAAATTTCACGACACCGCGCCAGCATCTCCTCGTCGCTCAACTTCTCCTTCGATTTGGCTACCCGATGCAGCAACGATTCTCCGCGCTCCAGTCGCACCACGTACTCCGCATATTTCTCCGGCGTCACCAGTTCGTCATGGCAGCGGCTTAAGAAATCCAGCAGATCGAAGAGAAACTTACTTACGTTTGCCGCCTTAACGTAATGCTGAAGGTGCAACTCATGAATTCTCTTCCGAAGATAAATCCACAGGTCTTTTTCGTCGAGTACGCCGAAATCGCGCCCGGCTCGGCGCAGCAGTCCGTTGCAATAATCATGAAAAGTGGTGGCGTGAATTTTCTGGCCCAGCAAATCGGTCACGCGGTCGCGCATCTCTCCCGCTGCCGCGACCGTATAGGTGAGCGCCAGAATCTGCTCCGGCTTGGCGTGCCCTTCGTGCACCATGCGCGCGATGCGATGGATCAGAACCGAGGTCTTCCCCGTGCCGGCCCCTGCAATCACCAGCATTGGCCCGTGGGTATGCTCGATCGCCTCCCGCTGCCACTCGTCGGGCGTGAACAAGATCTTCTTGGAGTGCGGTTTGGGAACAGCCATTTCGGCTCAGAATATCACCTGTTAGCTACCACGTCGCAGGTGTGAAAAATCAGAAAACGGATAGGGAAGACATTACGACGGCGACGGCGGCGATCGCGGCGGTTTCAGCGCGTAGAATCGTTCCTCCCAGCGACGCGGAGATCCAACCAGCATCGCGAAACGCCTTCAATTCATCCTCAGTCCAGCCGCCTTCTGGGCCAATGGCCAACGAAACCGGATCGCGGCTCACCTTAGCCTTTAGGACATCCCGGAGAAAAGTTTGTTCTTCCGATTCCGCCAGAGCGATCCGCAGGCCATGAAAAAGAATAATCGCATCGCCGAACTTGGCTGGCACCAGAATGTCTGGCGACGAAGGCCGTCGCGACTGTTCCGCCGCTTGCCGGGCAATTCGTTGCCAGCGCTCAACTCGCTTCCCAGAGGCCGCAGCCAGATGGGTGTCCGTGCGTTTAGCGATCACCGGAACGATTCGCGAAACCCCCAGCTCCGTGCACTTCTCAATCGCCCACTCCATGCGGTCAAACTTGAATACTGCGAGGAAAAGAGTGATTTCAGGGGAAAGCAAGCCAGAAACCTCTTCCCCTAAATCAAATTCAACCCTGCCATCCGCCAACGATGTAATTCGCCCCCGCCTCACAACTTTGCCGGTAGCAATATCAAATTCCTGCCCCACGCGCGCCCTCAACACACGCACCAGGTGGTCGGCGTGCTCTCCGACCAGAGTGGCGCGATTTCCGGAAACTTCGTCGGCAATCCAGCGGCGGCGGGTCAAGGACAGTTCTCGGTTCTCGTCGAGAGGCTTAACCGAAACCTCTCAATTGCAAGTGGGGACAGTAGAAAAGATAAGAAAAGCAGAAATACTTTTGCAAAAACTGGGAACTGAGAACCGAGAAATGAGAAACTTCTTTAGTCAAACATCTCTTTCATCTTGCCAAGCAGGGATTTAACCACCGGCTGGTTGTCCACTTTCGCGGTCACTTCCAATTCCTGCAGCAATTCCCTCTGGCGCTTGCTCAGCTTGGTCGGAATGTGCACTCGCACCTCCACGTATAGATCGCCCTTGCCGTGCCCATTGAGCACCGGCACACCCTTATTGCGGATGCGGAATGTGGTTCCGGGCTGCGTGCCATCGGGGACTTTCAACGTGTGTTCGCCTTCCATCGTGGGGACTTGCAATTCCGATCCCATTGCCGCCTGCGTGACCGAAATCGGCACCACGCAATGCAGGTCATTCCCGTCCCGTACAAAGAACGGATGCTCCTTCACATGCAACACGACGTACAAATCGCCCGCAGGCCCTCCGAACGGCCCTGCCTCGCCGCCGCCAGAAAATCGAATCCGCGTACCATCTTCCACGCCTGCTGGAATTTTCGTGTCAACCGCTCGCTGGCGCAGTACCCGGCCTTCGCCTTTGCATTTCGGGCAGGGATCGGTAATTACATTGCCCGTGCCCTGGCAGGTCGAGCAGGTGCGGGAAATACTGAAAAATCCCTGCTGATAGCGCACCTGTCCCCGCCCAGCGCATGCCTTGCATGTGGTCGGGCCTTTGCCCGGCGCAGTTCCCGCCCCGCGGCACTCCTCGCAGGCTTCGTGACGGCGCACCATGACCCGCGTCTCGGTCCCGAAAACAGCCTCTTCGAATTCAAGGGTGATGTCTTCCCGCAAGTCCGCGCCGCGCTGCACACGAGTACGGCGGCGGCCCGTGCCGCCTCCAAAGGCATCTCCGAAGCCGAAGAACTCGCCAAAGATTTCGCCGAAATCCTGGAAGACAGTTCCGTCGAAGCCGGCCGCGGCACCCGCAGCCGCGCTACCAACGCCGGCATGACCGTAACGATCGTAAAGTGAGCGCTTATCCGTGTCCGCGAGAATGGCGTAGGCTTCGGTTACTTCCTTGAACTTCTCTTCCGCATCAGGATTGTTCGGATTGCGGTCCGGATGCCACTGCATGGCCAGCTTGCGATAGGCGCTTTTCAGTTCAACTTCGGTCGCTGTGCGGGTTACTCCCAGTATTTCGTAATAATCGCGTTTTGCGTTTGTCGTCAGAATGAGAGACCTTCCGTCTTAAAAATAAGCATCGTGAATAAACTCGGTGAAAGCCCTGGCAGAGGAATTACCTTCCGGGATTCTTCGCGACTTTCACCATCGCGGGCCGCAGCAGGCGATCTTTCAACTTGTAACCACGCTGCAGCTCTTCCACTACTTGATGATCGGGAGCATCGGAGGTTTCTACCATCTCGATGGCCTCGTGGAGATGCGGATTGAAAGGCTCGCCCTTGGCCGCGATGGGTTGCAGCGACAACTTCGCCAGTGCGTTTTGCAGTTGTTTGTAGATCAGGTCGATTCCGTTGCGAAACTCCGCCGCGTCCGATTTGGAATTGAGCGCCAGCTCAAAACTGTCGAGCACCGGCAGAAGTGACTTGATCGTGTCCGCGGCCGCGAAGTCGCGAAAATCCTGCTGTTCCTTGATGTTGCGGCGCCGAACATTCTCAAACTCCGCCTGGGCTCGCGCCAGCCGGTCGAGCAAAGAATCCCGTTCCGCCTTTAGCGTTTGTAGTTCTTCATCCAATCCAGTCCCCTCACCCCCTGGTTCCAGGCTTGTCGCTGCCCGCGCCGAAGCCGGAAGCTCATGCTGCGGATCGATGCGGTCATTCTCGATATCACTCTTGGTTCTGCCATTCACTTTATTCATATAAAACCTTACCTATTCGGATTCATTCAAAATTTTGTCGAATAAACGCGCGATATAAGAGACTGCCGTCATGGTGTGTTGATAATCCATACGGGTAGGCCCGATTACAGCCAACGATCCAACCATATCCGTGCCTGACCTTGCCGGAGCCCCAATCAGCACGAAATTCTGCATCGAGGGCAATTCCTCGTCCAACCCAATCACCACCCGCACCGCCTCCTGCTTCACGTCGAGATAGGCCCCCAGCAGTTTGGCAACTTTCTCTTTCTCCTCCAGCGTCTTCAGCATCTCGTGCAATCGTTTCCGATCTTCCTGGCCGGTAACCAAATTGGCCGCCCCTTCCACGAAGACCACCTGGGTCCCAGCTTCCGCAGCCAAAGCGCCTTGCTTGTAGAGCTGTTCGAGCGAATTCATCAGACGGTCGTATTCGCTTCGCTCCTGTTCGATTCTCCGCGACAATTCCGTCCGCATCGATTCAATCGTCCAGCCGCGAAAATTCTCGTTGATGTATCGCGCGGCCATATCGAGCTCTCCCTGTGGCAGGTCGAGCCGCAACACCCGATCCCGAACCAATCCCGAACGGGTCACCAATACCGCCAATACTTTCTGGTCTCCCAACCGCGAAAAATAGACATGCTCCAGAGCATTTTTGGTTCCACCGGAAGCCACCGTAACTCCGACGTTACGCGAGATCAGCGACAGCACGCGCGAAGTACGCTCCATAAACTCCTGCACGTCACTGACGCCGGCGAGTGAATCTGAAATCATGTTCTCTTCCTGCGGCGCCAGCTTTGCACTGCCGGAAATCTGTTCCACGTAATAGCGATATGCCTCAGTCGTGGGAATCCGTCCCGCTGAGGTGTGCGGCTGCTCCAGAAATCCGGCGTCGGATAGATCCGCCATCACGTTCCGTATAGTCGCAGCGCTCAACCCTTCGCGGTTCGAGCGCGACAAAGTGCGCGAACCTACCGGCTCGCCGGTGGAAATAAAAGTCTCCACGATCGCGGTGAGTACTTCGCGCTCCCGCTTGCCGATATTTGGATCAGAAGGCATTTTCCAGTCAATCGTCTGCAGAAATCCGGTTCGACCAGATTCCGTTAACTAATTTAGATGCAAAAGCTTAGCCAAAGGTGCGAACCGCCGCTTCCTGCATGGATTCTAGGAACGCCCCGTCGTCCTGTCAAGGAGTCGAATGGCACAGACGGCATTGCCTTTTCTTGTTCGAAAGATCGGCGTTCGAAGGAGCGGCGGTTGAAGGAGCGGCGTTCGAAGTTACGAGGTTCGAAAGGTCAACTCCAGGTCCTGGTTGCATCTACCTTTTCGGCACCAGCATCGCGTATTCTCAGGGGCGCAACGATTCTGGGATACAGAGCTTCGGGTAAAGTTCTTCCAGCGGTGAAGTCCAAGCCACATATCGCGGTAATCGGCGCTGGCGCCTTCGGCGGATGGACCGCCCTTCAACTTCTGGAACGCGGAGCCCGGGTCACGTTGCTCGATGCCTGGGGCCCGGGCAATTCGCGCGCTTCTTCCGGTGGCGAAACCCGCATCATGCGCGGCACCTATGGCCCCACTCAGCCCTACACCGCGCTCGCCGCCCGCGCCCTCACGCTTTGGACGAAATACGAGCAACGCTGGAAGCGCAAGTTTCTCCATCGCGTCGGCGTTCTCTGGATGGTCAGCGCTGCTAACGATTCCTTCGAGCGCGGGTCCCTGCCCGTCCTTCGCCAGTCCGGTATCCGGTATCAGGAACTCTCCTCACGCGACCTGAAGAGACGCTGGCCTCAGATCAATCTCGAAGATATTCGTTGGGGAATCCTCGAACCCGAATCGGGATACCTCGATGCCCGCGCCAGTTGCCAGGCTGTGGTCGAGGCCTTTGTGAGCGCTGGAGGGACATACCGTGAGGTCGCCGTCTCACCGGAAGGGTTGGAAGATTCGAGCTTTCGGAGCCTAAGTCTCTCCGATGGCTCACAACTAAAAGCCGATTATTACGTTTTCGCCTGCGGCTCATGGCTCGGCAAACTTTTCCCGGAGACTCTGGGCAAGCTCATCCAGCCAACCCGACAGGAAGTTTTCTTTTTCGGCCCGCCCGCCGGCGATCTACGCTTCACGGACGCCCGTCTCCCGGTCTGGGGCGATCAAAGCAAGCGATTTTTCTATGGCATTCCAGGCAGTGACCATCGCGGCTTCAAAGTGGCGGACGATACTCGCGGTCCAGCTTTCGATCCCACTTCTGGCGAGCGTGACCTGAGTCCGGTCATGCTAAAGCGAGTTCGCAAATACCTCGCCTACCGTTTCCCCGCCATGAAAGACGCCCCGCTTATCGAGTCGCGCGTCTGCCAATATGAACAGACCCCCGACAGCAATTTCATCGTCGATCGCCATCCTCGGATGAATAATGTCTGGCTGTTGGGAGGCGGCTCAGGGCACGGATTTAAACACGGCCCCGCGCTAGGGGAGATAGCTGCTAACTGGATTCTTGAGGACGGCGAAGCAGATCAGAGATGGCGCCTATCACGCTTCTCGCTAGAGAAAGGAAATTCTTGAGCCGTAGACCTGTGGGCCACTATTTCTAAGATTTGATCTACTGAATCTGGATCACGCTGGCGCCTTCGCTTGCCTTGATCTCGCCCACCCGAGCCATAACCTTCCGCGCGAATTCGAAGATCGACTTGGCGTGGGCGGAATTCTCGCCCTCCAGCACCACGGGCGTTCCGCCGTCGCCAGATTTACGAACCTCAGGGTCGAGCGCAATATTTCCCAGGAAGGGCACGCCATAATTCGCGGCCATCTTCTCGGCTCCGCCGCGCGAAAAAATGTCGACCTCATGAGCGCAGTGCGGACAGACAAAATAACTCATGTTCTCGACCACGCCCACCAGATCGACCTTCATCTGCCGGAACATTTCGATGGCCTTGCGCGCATCCTGCAACGAAACGTCCGAGGGCGTCGAAACCACGACGGCGCCGGTGAGCGGGACGTTCTGGACCAGCGACAACGCAATATCGCCCGTCCCCGGCGGCAGGTCCACCACCATGTAATCGAGACGCCCCCAGTCCACCATGCTCAAGAACTGCTTGATAATCTGGTGCAGCATGGGCCCGCGCCAGATAATCGGCTTATCCCCAGGATTCAGAAAACCCACCGAAATCACCTTCAGACCATGCGCCTCCAGCGGCTCAATGCGATTCTCGCCCGCCATCTTCGGCTGCCCGCTCACCCCGAGCATCAGCGGCACATTCGGCCCATACACGTCGGCATCGAGGAGTCCTACTTTGTGCCCCATCTTCGCCAAAGCCACGGCGAGATTCACGGCGAGCGTAGTCTTTCCGACTCCGCCTTTGCCCGAACCCACGGCAATAATGGCGTCAACTCCAGGCAGCGGTTGAGGGCCTTGCGGTGCTTGGCCGGGATGAGGCATATGCGCGTTCAAGGGATCACACTCCAAAGGTGGGATTACGATGCGCCGAAAACTTGATTATACAGGGGAACGCTTAAGAGGATTTTCGACAGTATGAATCCAATTCCAAATCTCCTTGAACCCCTCCGAAAAATATTTCGCTCGGCTCGATTCATTCGAAATGTCGGATCAGCCATTGTTGATGGTATAATTTTTATACCTTTTCTATACGCGTCCTCTTCTTTGGGTGGGTATGGACTTTGAGTATGATCCCGGCAAGAGCGACGAGAACAGGCGAAAGCATGGCATCGATTTTGAAGAGGCGCAGGCGCTCTGGAAGGATCTTGCGCTGGTGGAGCTTCCAGCGCGGGCTGCTGAAGAACCGAGATGGTTGCTGATCGGCAAGATCGATCGGAAGCATTGGTCTGCGGTGTTCACTCGCCGGGGCGAGAATGTGCGGCTCATCTCGGTTAGGCGGTCGCGCGAGGACGAGAGGACAATTTATGAAAGCCAAAACGCTGGATCGGCTTTTTGATGAGGGGAAAGAAGACATCACGAAATATTTCGATCTGAGCAAGGCGCGGCGGATAAACCAGGAGCCGAAGCGGGTGAATGTCGATTTTCCGGTCTGGATGGTGAGATCTTTGGACCGCGAAGCGCAGCGGTTGGGGGTAACTCGACAGTCGCTGATCAAGCTTTGGTTGGCGGACCGACTGGCGCAGGTGGGGGAGGCGGGTAAACGCTAGCGGTGTGATCGAATAGGTGTCAGGTGTGCGGCCAGTGATTCTCAATAACCTTCCCCCTCAAGGCGAACCTTCCCGCGAAACATTCGAAACAGAAAGGTGAAGTAGCCCAGGGCCAGAACCATGCCAATGCTCCACCACGTGATTCCGACTGTGAGTCCGTGATGGGCGGCTGCGGTGCTATAGATGGTCAGATTCCGCGCGGGATCGCTACTTGAGGGTAACACCACCGGATAAAGCGCAAACGCCGCACCCACCAGCATTCCGACGATGTATAAAGCCGATCCGACGAACGCGAGCTTGTATTGCCGCTTGCGAGCCCCGTAAATCATCGCGCCCAGGCTGCAGAAGACGAGCAGAGGAACCAGATATCCAATCGCGTGCCGCTTGTAGTTATCGAGAACTGTGGGGCGGATGTAAATTGTGGCAGCCAAACCGACGATGGTTAGAATCAGCTGTAACGGCCACGCCGTCAGAGCGATCCTCCGCGCCCTTTGGTTCAAATCGTCTTCCGTTTTTACAGCGAGATACAAAGCGCCATGCGAGGTCAACGTGATCAGCGCAATCAGTCCCGTGAGCACGGTGTACCAATCGAGAATACCGGTGTTCGCGCCCACGCGGAAGTTCGTCCACAACGGTTCGAAGAAATATCCGTCCGCGCCCAGTGGCACGCCGCGAACCACGTTGCCCAGAGCCGCTCCGAAGAAAATTGCCAGCAGGGCGCTGGAACCGCAGAAGATGAGATCAAAAAATCCCACCCAAACCGGATTCTCCATGTGAGCCCGCAGTTCAATACCGATGCCGCGCAGCATCAGCAGCCACAGCACCATCATGAGCGGAAGATAAAACCCGCTGAAGCTGGAAGCGTAGAGCAAGGGAAAAGCGAAATATAAAGTTCCTCCCGCGACCAGTAACCAGACTTCGTTCCCATCCCATACCGGGCCGATGGCCCGCAACGCCCGACGCCGATCATCGCCAGTGCGGGCGACACCGAGATAGATGGCTCCCACACCCAAATCGAACCCATCCAGCACCACATAAGCCGCCAACATCACGGCCACGATCATGAACCAGAGCGTTTCCATCTTTTTTCTTGCTCCTCAGGGGCTAAAGCTCAGCAGCGATCGGTTCCCGACGGCATGGCTGAAGCCATGGCCTTTCAAAGCCGGCCGCGCTCTTCAAAGTTAGCCATGTTCTCTCAAAGCCAGCCATGCTCTTTCAAAATTCTTTGAAATAGCCTTAGTGCTGCGGAGCCAGGTCTCCTCCCGGCCCATGCTCAATTTCTCGCCACACCAGGAACAGAAACAGCATGCCTAGCACGGTGTACATGCCAAGGAAGCCGAGCAGCGTGAACATCCCGTTGCCCGCCGAAACCATCTTCGAATATCCATCCGCCGTGCGCATCAATCCATAAACCAGCCACGGCTGCCGTCCCAGTTCCGCCGTCATCCATCCCGCCGTGTTGGCGATATAAGGGAACGGCAACGCCAGCAGAAGAATCCACAACATCCAGTGCGCCGAAAACAACTTTCCACGCCACAACAGAAAGGCGGATACGACCATGATCGCGATAAAGATCGTTCCCAGCCCAACCATAATGTGGTAGCTGTAATAGAGCAGCGCGATGTTCTGCGGCCACTGATCCTCAGGAAAAGCATTCAGCCCTTGCACATCCGCCTTCCACTTGCGATAAGTCAGGAAGCTCAGCGCATTCGGAACGACAAGTGGATTGTCGATTTTCCGTTCCGCCACATCCGGTTGGCCAAGGATAATGAGGGGAGCTCCAGCCTGGCTTTCAAATAGCGCCTCCATCGCGGCCAGCGTCGCCGGCTGATTCAGAGCGACCATTCGCCCTTGACCATCCCCAGTTGGAAACAACTGCAATACGCTGAAGATCAATCCCGCGATCACACCCGTTCGCACAAAAATCCGGCCATAGGCTTCAAACTTGCCCCACAGCAGATAAAACGCGCCGACTGCCGACATCACAATGGCTCCGGTCATCACAGCGCCGCCCATGTTGTGCGCATATTGCCACCACGCCCATGGGTTCCACACTAGTTCCCAAAAACTGGAAAGCTGCAACGATCCGTCCGCCGCCTTAAAGTAACCTACGGGATGTTGCATCCAGGCATCGGTTGCGATAATGAAATAGCCGGATAGCCACGATCCCAGGAACACTGCAACCGCCGACCCCCAATGCGCCCAGGGACTGAGCCGTTTCTCGCCAAAAAGAAAAAGCCCGAGAAATGCCGACTCGAGAAAGAAGGCGAACATGCCTTCCATGGCCAGCGTCTGGCCGATCACGCCACCGGCATAGCGCGAAAACAGCGCCCAGTTCGTGCCAAACTGAAATTCCATGGGAATTCCGGTCACCACGCCCATCAGGAAGCTGATGCCGAAAATTTTCGCCCAGAAGCGAGCCGCCTGATTGTAGGTCTCGTCGTTGCGGCGGAGGCCTAGAGTCTTGAGCACCACAATCAGAGGCGCCAATCCCATGGTGAGTTGAGGAAAGAGATAGTGGAAGGTAACGGTAAAAGCGAAATGAATACGGTGAACGAGGAGGGCGTTATCCATAAGCGGTAACCCTAACTATCCCGTCGGATCCAGCTGTGACGCATATCACAAGGATCGAAAACTACCGCGCGGCTTTGCGCCGGCGTTCCAGTTCAGCTCGCCTTATGTCGCGCCGGCGTCCGGCATCGTCGTAGCGAAGGCGCTGCTCTTCTGTTTCCGGAATTACGGGTGCCACTTTGATGCGATTTCCAGCCGCATCCACGGCAACAAACGTAAGATGCGCGGAGGCCACATGTTGTGAAGTATCCGCCAGATAGTTCTCCACGAAAACCTTCACTCCAACCTCCATCGAAGTCTGGAAGACCCGGTTCACCGACGATCGTAGAATCACCAGATCGCCCACCCTCACGGGCACCAGGAAGTCGATATGATCCACCGAAGCGGTCACGGCATAGCTTCGCGAGTGGCGATGTGCCGCCATGGCGCCCGCCAAATCGATCCAGTGCATCAATCGTCCGCCGAGCAATGCGCCCAATGGATTTGTGTCGTTGGGCAAAACCAGCTCTGCCATCTCCGACTGCGAATCCCGCACCGGCCGCGGCATCAGATTCTCTTGGTTCATAGTTCTCTTTCTTTTTCGCTATTCCTTCTTTTTCGCTATTCCTGTAGAGAACCCGTCTCGGCAGTCGAAGCCGGGCGAAGTCCGCGTCTGGCCGCTGTGTCTCGCGACTTCTTATGTTAACTGGCAACCGCGGTCGGCAGCTTTAAGTTTTTCTTTTCCAGCCACGACTCCAAAAAACACTCAGCCATTCGCTGTAGACGCGGATCACTGTGCTTGTGTTTCCATGTAGCCGCCACGGGTTGAAACTCCAACAGGCCATGCCCCGCCGGATGATGATCCCGCTCACAAACGTACCGGATCTGAATGCAACTGCCCTCAGCATCCTCCGGAATCCGCGCTATCTTAGCTCCAAACCGGAGCGAATCCCATACTCGCTCTCGCGGCAATCGCCCACACCGCACCGCGTATCCGAGATTGCACAAATCCCTTAATTCGTCATCGGCTGGAGTTTCTCCCTCATGCCCCGGAGCGCCACACGTCCCGCTCCACCCGCACCCCAGAGGAAGCCGATGGGCGTGCATCCAGGCTCCCCCTAATTTTTCGGTCGGCATAAAAAAAGGACAGGCCACTCGAATCCTCCACAGATGTATGACGAATCGTGCCCCATTCTACGCTGCGTTTGCGGCAATCGAGGCTGAGCGGGAAAACAAAATTTTGTAGTACTCTCATTCCGACCGATCAACGACTGAGAATCGGGAACTGAGAACCCTCCATGGACAGAATCGCTGCATTAAATGAGATTCTCAATCAGAATCCCAACGACACTTTCGCCCGCTACGGGCTCGCCATGGAATATTCCAACCAAGGCGATTTGGATCGTGCTCTGGCGGAATTCTCGATCCTTTTGAAATCCAATCCCGACTACACACCCGGCTACTTTATGGCTGCGCAAACGTTGGTTCGGGCGGCCCGCGCTGCCGATGCGAAAACCATGCTCACCGACGGCATCGCCTCCGCACGCCGTACCGGGAACTTACATGCACAGTCAGAGATGGAAGCCATGCTGGCGGAGCTGGGATGAAAATTGCCGATTGCCGATTTCAAATTCGCGACTGAAAATCGGCAATCCTCACCCCCGCATCCTACCCATCGCCCACTCCACCAGTCCCGGAAATAACTGATAGAGCTTCACCGGTACATGCATTGACCACGGCACAATGACTTCCTTCTTTTGCTGCAAATATCCTTGCAACGTAGCTCTAGCCACCCGCTCGGCGGTAATTCCCCTCACCGACGCCGGCCGCACCCGCTTAAGCTCATTGCCTTGCACCGCGTTCTTGCCGAAGTTAGTCCTCACAAATCCTGGGCACACGGTCAGCACATGAATGCCTTCCTTCTTCAATTCCACCCCAGCAGCTTTCCCAATTGCATTCATGGCAAATTTTGTTGCGCTGTAGCCTGCGCTACCCGGTAGCGGAATATGCCCCGCCACACTGGAAATATTGATAATCGTCCCGCCGCCGGTCTGCCTCATCACCGGAATCACTGCCTGCATCGCGGCCACAGTCCCGAAGAAATTCGTATCAAACATTTCGCGGAGCTTCGGCATCTCCATCTCCGCCACCGAATCAAGCAGCCCATGCCCTGCGTTGTTCACCCAGATATCAATTCTTTGAAAATGATGCAGAATCAGACCTACCGCTCGATCAATCTCCTCCCGATGCCGCACATCGCAAGCCAACGCCAGAGTTCGGTCGGCATGACCCAGCCGCTCTCGCGCTGCTTCCACGCGCCCGGCATCGCGGGAAAGCATTGCGGCATTCGCTCCCCGGTCGGCGAAGATCTTCGTAATCGCTTCGCCAATTCCCATCGAAGCGCCGGTCACCACAACGGTCTTCCCTGCAACGGACTTCCCTTCAACCTTCTTCCCCGTCAGTTCCATGTGCGAGCCTTTATTCTTTCTTTAACTCAAAACGTCAACCTCTCGGTTACAATAATTTGACCCGCTCGATCTGCGCGAAACTTTCGCGCTCACTGCCTGGAGACCCCGTTGCCGGCCCTGATCCCGCTATTTCCCCTCGATCTTGTTCTCTTTCCTGGCGTTCCTCTGCCTCTGCATATCTTCGAACCGCGCTATAAAGAAATGGTGGCCGAATGTCTCGCCCAGAATCGCACTTTCGGCGTCGTCCGCGCCCTCGAACAGGGACTTGCCGAGGTCGGTTGCACTGCCGAAATCACAACCATCGTAAAGGAATACGAAGACGGCCGCCTCGACCTGGTCACCGAAGGCCGCAAACGCTTCGAACTTCTAGCCATCAATCAGGACCGCTCCTACCTGCAAGCCGAAGTTCTGATGATTGAAGACGAGCCTGGATCGGCGCTGCCCGCCGATACTGCCCGGGCCATTGAGTTGCACGCGCAATTGCTCGCCGCCGCCGGAGCGCGACAAGATCTTTCCGAGGCCGATCCCGCCGTCATCTCTTTTCACCTCGCCGGCTCTCTGCCGCTCGATCTTGATCTGAAACAGCAGATACTCGCCATGCGTTCGGAAGCGGCGCGCCTGTCGCTGCTCATCCCCTATCTAGAAACCATCATCCCCAAGCTTCATCGCGCCGCTCATGCTCGGGAAAAGGCCGGGGGCAACGGACACATCCGGTAGCTCTCGGTTCCGAGCTTCCGCTGCCCGCATCAAACGCAGCGCAGCCAAGGATATCGTTCGAAGCCTGAGCGCCGGTTGCCAGGAACTGGTCTCCGTTCCGCGTATAATCGAGTCAAGGATTTTCCATCGAGGTTCCTTTTCATGAGTCTTCCTCGCACGCTCGGCGAACTTCGCCGCAGTGACTTTTCCGAAGAGCGTCTGCGCGTCCGCCGGGTCAAAGACGAACTCCGTGACAACCTTGTATCCCGCCTGAGCCAAAGTGAGGACGCCGGTGTCTTCCCCGGCATCGTCGGCTATGACGACACCGTGATTCCACAAATCGTGAACGCCATTCTTTCGCGCCATAATTTTATTTTGCTCGGCTTGCGCGGCCAGGCCAAAAGCCGCATCCTGCGCGCCCTTACAACTCTGCTCGATCCGCAGATGCCCTATCTCGCGGGATGCGAAATCCGCGACAATCCCTACGCGCCCATCTGCCGGCGCTGCCGCGAAGAAGTAGCGCGCCTTGGCGATGACGCGCCCATCGCTTATCTCGCGCCAGACGATCGTTACGTGGAAAAGCTCGCCACGCCTGACGTAACCATCGCCGATCTTATCGGCGACATCGATCCCATCAAAGCCGCCCGCGGCGGCCACGAACTTTCGAGCGACTTCACTGTCCACTACGGACTGCTTCCCCGCGCCAATCGCGGCATCTTCGCCGTGAACGAACTTCCCGATCTCGCCGGCAAAATTCAGGTAGGCCTGTTCAACATCATGCAGGAAGGCGACGTGCAAATTAAGGGCTATCCGATCCGTCTTCCGCTCGATCTCGCCATTGTCTTCAGCGCAAATCCCGAGGACTATACCGCGCGCGGAAAAATTATCACCCCGCTCAAAGACCGCATCGGATCGGAGATTCGCACGCACTACCCCGCCACCGTCGAGGAAGGCATCGCCATCACCGCGCAGGAAGCCTGGACGCGACGCAACGGCAACGCGGCTCACCTACCTTCCTACATTGCAGAGGTCATCGAGCGCATCGCCTTCGCTGCCCGCGATGACAAGAAAATCGACAAACGCTCCGGTGTCAGCCAGCGGCTGCCCATCTCTGCCATGGAAAATGTGATCTCGAATGCTGAAAGGAGAGCCATTCGCAATCAGGAAAAATTGGTCGTCCCCCGCATCAGCGATGTTTATGCTGCACTGCCCGCCATCACGGGGAAGCTGGAACTCGAATATGAAGGCGAGATGAAGGGCGCGGACTTCGTCGGCCGAGAACTCATCCGCTCCGCCATCGCAAAAACCTACGATCAATACTTCACCGGCGCCAACGTGCAGCAAATCGTGCAATGGTTCGACTTGGGCGGCGAGATCCAACTGTCCGATTCCATTCCGGCCCTCGAGGCTTTGGAGAATTTGAAAGAGATTCAAGGATTGATCGATAAACTAGGGCCGCTGAAAATCTCGCAGAAAGACAGCCCCGAGCAGCAGGTCTCTGCCGCTGAATTCATTCTCGAAGGCCTCCACGCCCACAAACGGATCGGGCGCAACGAAGAACGCGTTTTCAAAGCCGGGGAGAAAAAGGTGGAGCGCCCAGATCGTCCGGAGCGCGAAAAGGATTTTGAACGAGAAGAACCGTTCCGGCAGAAGAGAAGACAGTTTAATTAGTGGTCAGTGGGTAGTGATCGATGGCCAGCAAGGACGTAGCTACTGGCCACCGATCACTGGCCCCTGGCCACTGACCCGATTTGGCATATGAAGCGTATCCGTTACTCCAAATACGTTCCCGACCCCGCCGGCGAAATGAGCCTGGAAGACCTGCTGGGCGCGCTCTCTGACTACTTATTGCAAAGCGGCTTCCAGAGCGATATGTGGTACGAGATGCCGGAGGGGGAACAAACCCTTGACGATCTGAAACGCGCCATCGAACAAGCTCTCATGGATGGCGACGCCTTCGATGAAGAAATGCGACAGCGTCTGCAAGAAATGGCCATGGACGGCCAGCTCGACGAGCTGATCGAACAATTAGTCGAGCGCATGCAGCAGGAAGACTATATTTCCATCGACCAGCCGCACGATCCTACTCGCCCGTCTACTACCGGCGGGCAAATTGGCGAGAATGCTCCGCAGGCTAAATTCGAAATTACCGACAAAAGCCTCGACTTCCTTGGCTTCAAGTCCCTGCGCAATCTGCTGGGTTCGCTCGGCAAATCCAGCTTCGGACGCCATGACACGCGCGATCTCGCCACCGGCATCGAAGCCAGCGGATCGTCCAAGACCTATGAGTTCGGCGACACGCTCAATCTCGATATCACCGCCACTCTCTCCAGCGCGATCCAGCGCGAAGGCCTCGCCCTGCCGCTCAACATCGAATACCGCGACTTGCAAGTTCACCAGTGCGAGTACCAGTCTTCTTGCGCCACCGTCTTAATGCTCGATTGCTCGCACTCGATGATTCTTTATGGCGAAGACCGCTTCACGCCCGCGAAAAAAGTCGCCATGGCACTCTCGCATTTGATCCGCACTCAATATCCCGGCGACTCGCTCTCGCTCGTGCTCTTCCACGACTCCGCCGAAGAAATCCCGCTTTCGCAACTCGCCCGTGTCAAGGTTGGCCCCTATTACACCAATACGCGCGAAGGACTGCGGCTGGCGCAACGGATCTTGCAGCGCCAGAGAAAAGACATGAAGCAGATCGTCATGATCACCGATGGCAAACCCTCGGCGCTCACCCTTGAAGACGGACGTATCTACAAAAATGCCTTCGGCCTCGATCCCCTGGTCGTGAGCCAAACGCTGGAAGAAGTCTCGAAATGCAAGCGCGCCGGAGTCTTGATCAATACCTTCATGCTGGCGTCGGATTACGGCCTGGTGCAATTCGTCCAAAAAGTCAGCGAAATGTGCCGCGGCAAAGCGTATTTCACCACTCCCTACACGCTTGGGCAATATCTGTTGATGGATTACATGTCGAGAAAGACTAAAACGATTCACTAGCGCAAGTCGCGCTCGAATCGATCCTCTCAGCCTTCGCTCCGAAACCTCCGCAGGACCGAAAAGTCCCTGCTCCTTGCACTCCGCGACTAAACTGGTGCCCTGGGGCACTTCCCCACACAAGGAGCACTTACCATGAAAAAAGTTTTCGCAGTCACGATTTTCCTGCTGACGTTAGTCTCACTAGCCATGGCCGATGGAAGTGGAATGCCGCCTCCGCCGGCTGCTAAGACTCCCAAACCGGAGATGGTCGTACTGGCCGATGGGTCAGGCATGCCGCCACCGCCCGCAGTCCCGGGAGTCCTCGCAGATGGATCCGGTATGCCACCGCGGCCCGAAGCGTCGGTGATCCTCGCCGATGGATCCGGTATGCCACCCCGGCCCGGAGCGTCGGTGATCCTGGCAGATGGATCCGGCATGCCGCCCAGGCCCGCAGCATCGACGATCCTAGCCGATGGATCCGGCATGCCACCCCGGCCCGCAGCATCGACGATCCTAGCCGATGGATCCGGCATGCCGCCCAGGCCCGCAGCATCGACGATCCTAGCCGATGGATCCGGCATGCCGCCCAGGCCCGCAGCATCGACGATCCTAGCCGATGGATCCGGCATGCCGCCCAGGCCCGCAGCATCGACGATCCTAGCCGATGGATCCGGCATGCCGCCCAGGCCCGCAGCATCGACGATCCTAGCCGATGGATCCGGCATGCCGCCCAGGCCCGCAGCATCGACGATCCTAGCCGATGGATCCGGCATGCCGCCCAGGCCTATAGCCTCGGCTGCTTTGAACGTTTAGATCGGATTACCCTCGAAAGCCGGGGGCGGATACGGTAAGCTGCTCCCGGCTTGATTTTTCTAACTTACATTCCGCTCTGCCTGTTGGCAGCTCTCCTGTGGGTGCAGGTCCGCAGGGGCACATATCGCGTCTATCCGTTTTTTTTCGCTTACATAATGTTTGCCGTCGTTGCCGACATCTCCCGCTTCCTGGTTCGCGACCATCCAAATCCCTACTACATCACCTATTACGCCACCGAGGCAGGCTACGACGTCCTTGGAATGCTTGTAATGTACGAGGTACTGCGCTCCGTTCTCGGGGACCTTATCCGTGGCTGGTGGGCCCGCTCTATCTTTCCCACAATCATTCTCCTGGGAGTCATGCTGAGTCTGGCGCGTAACCACGCGGCCCCCACCCAATTTTCGCGCCGTGTGGCCTTCTACATCCTGGTTGGCGAAATTGCTGTCCGCTTCGTGCAAGTCTTCATCTTCGCCGGATTGGTAACGTTAGTTCCTCTTCTCGGACTTCGCTGGCGACAGTACCCATTTGGCGTAGCCACTGGGTTTGGTCTTTACGCCACCGTCTCCTTGCTCACCACCACTGCTTTTTCGGATTTCGGAACAAGATTCACTTTCTTGTGGGGAGTGACCTCACTTGTGGCATACTCTCTCACCGTGATCATCTGGATTTGGTTTTTCAGCGTGCCGCAAAAATCTGAAACTCCAGCTCCCGAGCTATCGGCCCTTTCCCCCGGTGACCTAAAAAAGTATAAGGACGCTTTACGGAGGATGCGCTAGTTTTATGTTTTCTATTGTATTTACCTGGCTGATGGTCGCCTGGGGCGCTCTTTCTTGCATTTACATGCTACGCTGCGCCTGGCGCCGCTTTCCCCACCGCGACGTCGACGATGTCATCCCATTCCTCTACCCGGTGGATATTTCGCTGGCCGAGTCGCTGCTCGACCCTGCTGCTGAATTCGAATCCCGCTGGACCCTCAGCCCGCGCCAGTTCCGGCAGGCGCAGCGCAAACGCATGCGCCTCTATCTTGAGCTCACCCGCCGGATGTCCCACAACTCCAAAGTTCTGGTCGAGTACGCCGTCGCCGCTAAGGACAGCCTCGATCCCCGTCGCGCCAGCCTGGCCTCTACCGTGCAGGAGAAAGCCATTGAGGTCCGCCTCTACTCCCTGCTCACTGGGGTTAAACTCCGCCTCTGGCTGCTGCTTCGTACCGATCTCCTACACATCTCTCCCGCGATCGCTCACCTGCGGACCGCCGGTGAAATTGACGGCCTCGAAACCTACACCGCGCTGAAGTCTGCCGCCACCGCCGTCTTCGTCCAATTCCCTCCGGACATCCTGGATTCCCTAACGCGAAATTTGTAAATCGCTTTAGAAAATGATCCAGCTTGATCCTCCGACCCCCGTGTCCCGACCCCGTGTCCCTCGGTGGTAAAGATTTTTCTTCTCCCTTACCCAACTGATACTCTTAACTCTCCATGGCAAATTGCATTCGATGTGGGCGCCAGCTCCCCGGCTTTACCTTCGGCAAGAAAATCTGCCAGTGGTGCAAGCAGCACGAAGCCTACCAGCGCGGCGAAGTCCTACCCAACGAGAATGCCCGCCAGCGCGTCATGCCCACTCCGTGGGTCCGCCGCAACCAGTCTTCCATCACCCTGACCCACGTCCTGTTCGGCATGAACGTCGCCGTTTTCCTCGGCATGGTGCTCGCCGGTCAAACGGTCATGGATTTCCCCATCGGAGAGATCATCCGCTGGGGCGCCAACTTCGGACCGCTCACTCTCACCGGCGAATGGTGGCGTCTGCTTACCTGTGTCTTCGTTCACGGAGGACTGCTTCACATCGCCTTCAACATGTGGTGCCTCTGGAGCCTCGGCCAGCTCGCCGAATCGCTCTACGGACGCTGGACCTATGCCGCGGTCTATCTCCTCTGCGGCATCGGCGCCAGCCTTAGCAGCCTGACCTGGCATCCCGGCAGCCCCAGCGTTGGAGCCTCGGGAGCGATCTTCGGCCTTGCCGGCGCCATGCTCGCCGCCTTCAAACTTGGAGAATTTTCCGTTCCCCGCTCCGCCCTGCAAGGCACGCTGCGCAGCCTCGGCGCATTCGTCGTCTATAACCTCATCTTCGGGCAAGTCATGGGTGGAGTCGACAATGCCGCCCACATCGGGGGCCTCATTACTGGCCTCATCCTGGGAGCCCTAATCGCCCTCCTCGCGCCGCATCAGGAACACGTCCCCCGCCGCCTCGCCATCTTTCTAGCTACCAGCGTAGCCCTGGCCGCTGGCGCAGTTGCCCTAGCGCGCTACCATCAGGTACCTCTGCACTTCGGGCGCTCCCCCTTCGACCATCCGGTTAGCCGCGTCTATAAAACCCGCAGGCCCGCGCGCAGCAGCTGACAGGGATAAACCCGAGTGGAGCGGGCGACTCGCCCGCTGCTCTAGTTACCCCCACCCAATTCCCCCACCGCCCGCCACGCCTGATCGATGGCTACATTTGTAAACGCATGCGCGCCCGCGTCACTGTTGGCGATCGCGATGCGCCCAAAAGGCTTTCGCGCCCGCTCGCACGGGGTCTCGCCGCCTTCAAGGACGAACGGATCAAACAAAGAGTTGTAGTCGTAGGCATAGCCGTGCGGCCAGCGGTTCACGGTGATAGCGGCGATGTCGCGTGCAGGATCGAAGCCGCCGGGGCCAAGGATGCGCGCGAGTTGCTCGCGAATATTGTGCTCCATGGTTTCAAACGTTGTGGTGAAGAGCTCGTATCGGCCCATGCGATGTTGCTCGCGCGGCGGAAGGCCCGCCTGGCAAGGGGACTTGCTCATGTGGACGATCATGGGATCGTCCGGGGTTTGCGGGCAGCGATAGCCGCCGACGCTCACGGGCAGATCCGTGTCGACTAGCGTGTGGTAGCCGTTAGGCGCATAGACGGCGTTCGCGCCCAGCTTCTCAAATGCCTTTCCGTTGCGCAGAAGCACGTTGGTATAGAGCAAGGGAACTTTGGTCGCGGACGCGAGAGCTTCTTTCTGCTTCGTGGGGAGTTCGTCACAGAGATAAGGGATCATCATGTTCCAGCAGGCCAGGACGCAATGCTTGGCGCGCGTGGTGAAGACTTTGCCATCGCGCGCGAAGAGGATTTCGACTTCGCTGGCGCGAGCGGGATCGCCGACGTGCTTCACGCGTACCACTGTGCTGTTAAGGCGAATGCGTACGGGGGAATTTTTTTCGTCGAGCTTGGCATAGTCTGCGCGGGTGGTAACGATGCCCATCGGAGAGGTTCCGGGCATGGCTTGCGGGACCAATTTGCGAACCAGCAGACGAGCGATGCTAGCGTTGCCATCCGGAAAGTGAAAAAAATGAACCCGCTCGTTGTGCAAGCCTTCGGGTTCACCGAGCATCCCGGCAAAGCCAGGATAGCCTGCGTCCCAGGCATCAAGGGCGGGGATGGATTCAATGCCATAGCCGAAGAGCGGCTGCGGCAAAGTCTGGTAGAGGCGAAGCACGTCAGGATGCATGCCCACCACTTCGCTCAAGTAGTGGGAGTAACTGATTCGCGCCAGGCGATCTTGCTTCTGCTTGAGATCAAGCGCGGGAAGATAATCCCTTTTTTCGGTGCACAGACGTCGCACGTCCTGGCGCGCTTGTTCCGCAATCGGCGCATCTTTCAGGAACCGTATCCAGGCATCCGGCGCGGGGACGGCAAGGTCGTAGGTTTCGCCTCCGGGGAAAGGCCAGGGGTCATCGATCAAGCGGTCAACGCCGAAATTTTCTTTGTCGAAAAAGATTTTTGGGGATCGCCCGTAAGCATGGTAGCTGTCGCGATCCAGATATTTCGGGAAGGAAGAGACTTCGATTCCAAGTTCTTCGATTAGGGCTTGCGCGACGGGACTGTAGGGTTCTGGGCTTTCGATGGAGTAGGTTCCACCATAGCCTAAGAGCGTACGGCTGCCGATTTTGAATTCATTGCGCTTGGCGTGTCCGCCGAAGTCGTCGTGATTATCGAGGATGAGAATTTTGGCGTTCGGGCCGGCCTTCTTGCGATAGAAGTGCGCGGCGGAAAGGCCGCTGATGCCACCGCCAACGACGATGAGGTCGTAGGTTTCCCCAGTATTTTGTGCGCTGGGAAAGGTCTCGAAAAAAGTGTTGTCGCGCAGACAATGGGCGGCGTCGGAGGAGCCGGGATGACTGCCGCGAAGGCCGGTAAGGGCAGGAGGATAATACGGGGAAAACTTTTCGGCTTCGACGGGAGTGAGGACGCATTGGTCGGCGGCAGAGAGTTGGTGAGGCAACATGGCTGCTGCGGCTGTAACAGCGACGCCGTTGAGGAAGTCGCGGCGGGTAATGTTGCGGTGCATTCCGAGGTCGCGGTCGGATGGGTTGCTCATTTATTTGTGTGCTCAGTTCTTTTTTTTAGATCTCGGTTCTCAGTTCTCGGTTTATTTGAGGATCGAGAAATGTCAGAATCCACTGTTCACAATTCGCTACTTCCGCTTGTACGAAGGGGCGGCCACGGCAGCTAAAGCCGCAACCTTTCGAGGCACCTTACGCGGCCCTTAAGGGCCGCTCTTCCACGGTCGCCCAATCGTCCGCGCGGTTTCTGAAAGCTCCTGTCAAAGGCTTTCGTCGAACTGGAAAAAATGTTTCGAGACCAAATTTCGGATCCTATATGGACGACCGCTCGTCAGGCTTGGCCGTCGGCTTTCTTTACGGCGAGTTCGGCACCCTGGAAGCCGATGCGGCTGTGGGTGCCGTCACAGAAAGGCTTGTTCACGGAGCCACCGCAGCGGCACAGGGAGAATGCGGGCTTGCCGGTGAGGTCGTATGGGGTTCCGTTGACGTCGACCAGTTCGACGGAGCCTTCGGGAGCTTCCACGCGGAATGGGCCATTGGGACGGACGGTGATTTTGACTTGAGCCATGAGTATTAGTTCCTCCAAACCTTACGGATTTATAGCAAGGATAAAAAGATAGCATTAAGCGGGGGTGGGTGTCGCGGGAGGTATAGGACAAGATCAAAGGCAGCGGGCGGGCGCTCCCGCTCCACGCGAGTGAAAGTGAATCGGTGTCCTCAGAGAATGAGCGACGCAACCATTCAGATCGACTCGGCGTAGAGGAATGGCCGCGTGCCTGCGCTGCGCCAGAAGTAGACGAGGATGATGACGCTGGCGACGGCGGCGTAGGCGCACCAGAGCGAGGTGAAGGCGTAGCGGCGGACGGCCATGACGAAGAGGAGGATGGCGAGGTTGGCGGCGCCGAAGACGACCATGGCGCGGACTTTGGAGAAGAACAGCGATCCGCAGGTGGCGATTATGTAGAAGATGGCGACGGTAATGTTGTTCGTCGCCTGGTTGATGTAGACAATGCTGTTGCCACGAATGTAAACCTGCGTGGGGAACGCAGTGAGCGCCCACAGGATGTAGAGCGTGGTCGCGGTGCCGATGCCGAGAAACGGAAGCATGCGGCGGCGGCTCGCGACGTCGGGCTCGAAGAGCAGAACACTGAGCGGGAGCAGGAATGGGAGCAGTCCTTGCGCGTAAAGCATGAAGGCTGCGCCCATGTCGTGGGCGACGGCGGGCGAGAGGATGCCATCGAGGCCCAGCCAGACGAAGCCTTCAATGAACTGGTGAATGGCGAAGAGGGTGGGCAGGGCGGCGAAGAGGAGTTCGCGACGGTGCTTGACCTTGGTGAAGGTGAGGACGCCAATGGTGGTGAGGCCTGCGCTGCCGACAAAATTTGCAGTAGCGGAAAAGCACATGGAGATTTTTGGGCCGTTCGTATTTATTGGGAGCATGACATTTCTTGGAATGGAAGGCAAAGGATTTTTGTTTTCGACGAGGGTCAAGAGCGAGGTCAAAGGCGGCGGGCGGTGCGCCCGCTCCACGTCTTGCAGATCTCGAACTGACCAGCCGCTGTTAGAAACTTGGCCGGCCAGCCAGGCGCCAGGACCACATGAGGAAAGATGTGGAGGTGAGGTCGATGGCGGGCTCGGTGGTGCTGTAGGACTGAACGTTGTCTTTGTAGATGGCGGTTTGTGATGGTTTGAAGGGACCATCGTTGCCGTTAAAGATTTTGAAGGTGTCAACTCCGTTGGCCGGGCAGCGCCTCATCCCATCGAGAAAACCTGAAGTTGCGTAACCAGCGGGGCCCTCGCTGGCTGCGCCCCAGAGGATGGGCGTACCTCCGGAAGTGCCGTCGAGCGCGCCAGCGATGTTGGCAACCTGATGCTGAATGCAGTTGGGGAAGGTACTGCCAACGCCCACGATGAAGGAGGATCCCCAGGCATTGGCGCCCAGAATGTTGCCGAGCCATCGCTGCGAGAAGGTGTTGTATGTGGGTGAGTGGGTGAGGTAGTAAGCTTCGCTGGCCATCACCGAGAGTCCGCCGCCGTGAGAAGTAGTATCGCCGTAATTCCAGTGGGTGCCGAAGCCCCAGGGATCGGTGGAGGCTTGGGCGATGGCGTCGTTTACCTGGCGGAGGAGTTGCTGGCGGATGGCGGATTGAGAGATGGCGAGCTCGGAGGGGTTCGCTTCCATTTGCAGAGCGCGATAGAGTTCGAAGTGGGCGAGACCGCTGACGTCGTACAGGTTGAGAGTGTCGCCGAAGCCGGGATCGTAGACGTCGGTGATGTAACGGCGGGCGAATTGGGCGGCCTGGCGCAGATAGTAACTGGCATCCATGTGGGGCAGATTGGCCGGCATGGTGGCTTCGTCGCCGGATAGCGTAGCCGATTGCAGAGCGAAATAGAGTTCGGTGGCGCCGAGTTCCATGTCATCATCCCAGACATTTTCGGGGTAGCCGTCGAAGGGCACGACGGTGAGCAGGCAGGCCGGGCACGAACCTGAACCTACACTGGGAGCTGGGTCAGCATAGGAAATATTGGCGAGGGCGAAGATATCCTCGGCGTTTTTCAGGCAGCGGTTCGCAAGGGATAGATTCGAGTCTCTGCTTAGTTGGGAACAGAGTGCGAAGTCGGCGGAGAGTCGGCCGGCGAGATTGGGGCTGATGGACGAACCTGCGGGACCGGCAAGGTAGACGGGACGATCACAGATATAAAACGTGGTGTAAGGATCGCAGGGTTTAGGATCGCCAAGCTGGTGGTAATTGTTGGCGGCTTGCGGGAGTGTCCAGATGTCGTACTCGGTGATGAGGCAGTAGGGAGTGGCGTAGGTCCCGCCACAGTTGCCGGTAGCCGAACTGGGATCGCCTTCGCCATAGTAATCCCAGTCCTGGCTGTTATCGACCTGGTAGTAGAGAGTTTTCGTTTTGTCGTCCCACATTTTCATGAGCCAGTTCAGCCCGAAGTTGGCTTCGTTGGTGAAGTCGGCAGAAGTGGGCGCGCCGGGGCCGCTTGTGCCCGCGTACGAAATTGACGCTGGGGGTGCGGGAGGGTTTATTGGGGCATAAGGTCCCATCTGGCGGGGAAAGTCGCGGATTCCGATTTCCATGAGGGCGGTGGTGTAGCTGACAGTTTCGACATATTTCATGTAGTCGCCGGCGTCCCACCAGCCGCCAGCGGCGTCGATGTTTGGCAGTTTCGCGGAGACTTGCGGCGGGGCGGGCGGGACGTTGTCGATGTCGTCGTTGCTATCGAGTGGCGGGGTTTGGTAGACGTGGGCGTTCGAATCTTTGAGGTGTCCGGGGGCACTGCGAAGGGCGTTCGGGATGAATTCGGGACCGTCCCGATTGGTTTCATAGAAGAAGAGAGTGTTCAGGAGCAGGCCGGGGTAGAGGACGTCCGGGGAGTCGACTGGGAAAACGGGCGATGTAGCGGAAACAGGACCGGAGACTTCAATGGTATAGAGGTCGTCTCCAAAACTCTGGCCGCAGACTGAGAAATCCAAGGCGTAGACGTAGTAAGTCAGGGTTTCGCTGTGGCTCCAGGTACCCAGCAGCGAGCCGAGTTTGCCGGTGTAGACGGCTGCGCCCTTGAAGCTAATTACTTTGAATGAGGCTGTGCGCAAGGGCGCGGTAGACATCAGGTAGGCGCGAAAAGGAGTGGCGCCGGTTTCGTATCCGACTTGATTTACACGGACGTAGGCGGACTGCGAGTGAGCGGGGCGAGCGAGCGCGCATAGGAGCACGATGGCGGCTAGTAGAAAAAGTACGCAGCGGGTCGACGGGCGGGGAATCAAGGAAGACATGAAACTCCTGGCGGGGGAGCGGGCTGGCATTAAATGCGTTTAATACCCGGAAATAATGCGCTTGTTCGAGCGGAGTGTCAAGAGGGAGCCTTCCACTCGCGACATTGATCGAGTAGAGCCGAACGCGCGTCGTGCGGAGGCGCCGAGGAAGGCGAAGACGATGGTCTTGCGGGGCTGAAGCCTGGTTATTTTTCGGAAGGAGTGACGCAGCGCTAAAGCGCCACTCTTCCACGCGGCGTGGATGGCGCGGTGCAGATGATCGGGATTAAGCGAGGGGCATTCGCTGGTTACGGCGGCAGCTATTCCCACTTTTCGCAAAAGACGCGAAAAATGGGGCACCCCTTGCATAGGACCTGCACGCGAAAGTCCAGTGGCTATGTCTTCCCAATTCTCTACGGTCGGCTGAAAACTAGATCGGGAGTTCTTCAACCGTGGGGAAGTGGTGTTGTTCGCGGCCAACTTTGCCGTCGTACTTGGTGGTCATTTTGAAGAGTTCGTAGCGGCCGTCGCCGGCCAGGAAGCGGCATTGGTCGCGCAGAGATTGCATCTCGTTGGCGGCGAGGGGTTGGAAGTTGATGGCTACTTTTAGGTTTTGGTCGAGCACTTCCATGGTATCGACGCCGCTGATGGTGGTGGCGACGGGCAGGCTCATGGCATAGCGCAGGCCTTGTTCGGGAGTGACGACGCCGTGGCGAATGAGTTCGCCGCTACCTCCGAGGCTTTTCATGCCGAGGGCGGCGATTCCTTGTCGCGTGGCTTCGGGAAGGACATGGGTTTCGAAGCTGCGGAAGGTTGCATCGCAGCAATTGAGCGGCATTTGTACGGTATCGAAAGGAAAGTTGTGGGCCAGCATTCTCAGGTGGATTTCTGGATCTTTGTGGCCGGTGAATCCGATGAAGCGGACTTTGCCTTGTTGCTTGGCGGCGGTGAGGGCTTCGATGACACCGTTGGGCGCGAAGATGAGATCGGGATCGTTTTCGTAGACGACTTCGTGAACCTGCCAGAGATCGAGATGGTCGGTTTGCAGGCGGCGCAAGGATTCTTCCAGCATGCGCATGGCGAGTTGCTTATCGCGACCGTGGGTGCAGACCTTGGTCATGACGAACGCGCCGTCGCGCTTCCCTTTCAAAGCTTTGCCGATGCGCTCTTCGCTGAGGCCGTCGTGATATTCCCAGGCATTGTCGAAGAAGCGGACGCCGTGGTCGTAGGCTTTGGCGACAATTTCCATGGCGGCCTGATCGGTTTCGGCGGAACCAATGTGATATCCGCCGAGCGCCATCGCGGAAACCTGAACTCCGGTTTTGCCCAGCGGCTTAGTGGGAACCTGTCCTTCGGGAACCTGCGATTGATCGGGCGGTTGCTTACCTGCGTGTTGTTGCCCCATGCTGCCTCCGGAAATGAGCGGGACCGCGCCTAGAACGGCGGCTCCTCTAATAAAGTTTCGGCGGTTGAGTTCAAGTTTCGAAGCCAAGCGGGCTCTCCTAAAACTGTCTTTCTGGCCAGGGATGACCGGTGTTTTCCGCAGTTCCCAGCATGTCTTTTACTTCGGATTGTTGGGTATCGAGGGGAAAGCCGTGAGCGAGACGAGCTTCGGGGTTATCGAACTGCAGTGAGAGCTTGTAGAGTTCGTACCGGCCGTCGGCGGCGCTGGGCCTCACACGCTCGCGCAGGGCGTTCATCTCCTGCCCGGACATGGGCGTGAAGTTCTGCGCGATTTGCAGATTTTGGTGCAGCACTTCCAGGCTGTCCATGCCGGTGATGGTGGTGGTGACTCCGGGAAGGCTCATGGCGTAGCGCAGAGATTCTTCGGCGGTGATGACGCCGTGTTTGATGGCGGCGCCCTTGCCGCTAAGCGGCTTCATGCCGAGAACGGCAATGCCGCGCTTGGTAAGTTCGGGAAGAACCTGGCGTTCGAAGCTGCGGGTGAAGGTTGCGTCGAAAGCGTTGAGCGGCATCTGAACGGAGTCAAAGGGGAAACCGGTGTTGAGCATGCCGAGGTGGACATTGGGATTTTGATGGCCGGTGAACCCGACGAAACGGACTTTGCCGTCTTTCTTGGCTTTCTCGAGTGCTTCGGCTGCGCCGCCTTTACGAATGAATAAAGCCGGGTCGTTATCGAAAGCCATGCCGTGGACCTGCCAAAGATCGAGATAATCGGTTTGATACCGGCGCAGGGATTCTTCCAGCATGAGCAAGGCAAGGCTGCCATCGCGGCCGTGGGGACAGGTTTTGGTCATAAGGAAAACTTTGTCGCGGAGGCCTTTGAGGCCGGCGCCCATCCAGACTTCGGTTTTACCGCGGCGATATTCCCAGCAGTTGTCGAAGAAGGTGATTCCGCCATCGACGGCCTGATGAACAATTTCGACGGCGGTTTTGGCGTCGGGAGCTTCGCCGAGATGGTGACCTCCGAAACCAAGAATGGAAATTTTAGCGTCAGCGCGGCCGAATTGGCGGAGGGGGATGGTCCCGGTGGTGGATTGCGGCATGGATACCTCTTGAGGTCCGGTATTGGGCTATGCGATGAAATGTTCTAGATGCGGCGCAGGGGGAGTCGGTTTACGGGAAAGTTTCGAATCTCAAATCAGACGGGGTGCCAAAGGCAAGCGGGCGAATCGCCCGCTTCCACACAAGCACAGCCCTATGCAGCAATGGAGCTTGCGGGGAGGAGGCTGCGGTAGAGATCGAGATATCGGTTAATCATACGGTTCGTCGTAAATCGTTCGCGGGCGCGGGCGAAGGCACGATTGGCATAGGCCTGACGCAGCGGGTGATCGGAATCGAGCTGACGGAGGATGGCGGCGAGGCTGTCTGCGTCATTGGTGCGGAAATAGAGGGCGTCGTCACCCCAGACTTCACGGAAGCTGGGAATGTCATTGGCGACGATGGCGCAGCGGGAGAAGGCGGCGTCGAGCGCAGCCAAGCCGAGCGGTTCGTAACGCGGGGTGGCGGCGTAGACGGCGGCGCGGCTGTAGAGAGCGCGAAGTTGAGCGTCGGTCTGCGGGCCGCGGATGGCGACGGTGGAGTGCGGCGTTGCGACTTTGATGTCGGCGCGGATGGGGATGCGCGGGACTGGCACAGTTTGCTCCGCACCGACGATGCACACGGGAAAAGGATGGGCGTGCTGGGTGAGCAGGAAGACTTGCTTACCGGCGTCGATCAGGCGGCCGACTGCGAGCACGGAATCGTCCTTGCCGATGTATGGATTAAAGAAAATGGGATTGCGTCCCGGATAGATAACCGTCTCGTTGCGGGCGCGCACGTAGGTGGAGCGCAAGGCGTCGAGCATCCAGGTTGAAGGTGCGATAACGGCATCGGCGGCGGCGATACCGCGGATGACGGTGTCCCGATACCATTGCAGCCAGCGCGTCGGACGAGGAGTACAACCCTGGACGGATTGCGCCCAAGTGATGAGATCGCCGTGGGCCATGATAACGCGCGGAACATCGACGGGAAGATCGCCATGGCAGAACTGGTGCAGCTGGAGCAGGTCAGGATCGAGCTCACGCACGAGGTTCGCCAGAAATTGCGAGGATTCGGAAACATCGTGCGGGGCGTCATCCATCCACTCGAGTCGAAACGCGGTGGGATGGTATTCCAGGCCGTGGAGATGCTCCATCCAGGAAGTTTCATCGGGGAGGGGGATTTGGCCGAAAGTGACGAGGGTGACGCGCAGGCCGCGAGTGACCAGACCGGTGACCAGCTCGCGGGAGTAGGTCCAGGAGCCGGACATGGTATCGGCGGTAACCAGAACGTGCAAAACAGTGCCTCCCAGGTGCGATGCCGCGGCAGGCGCGGAATCCGCAATGCGTAAGGGATCATTCTAGTGCGAATTCCGGCGCGCTGTCGAAGAATTTTAGCTCCAGGCTCGACGAATGGCGGCTCCGAAGCTTGTCAAGCCGCGTCCAACTGCGAGGAGATGGGCTGGACGCAACGTCACGCCCCATTATGCAGGAAGAAGGAGTGAATCAGGGGCGTAGGGTGGTATTGCGTTGATTGAATGGATTCAGCCTTTAGTTCGCGCCCAGCCTGGTGCGCATTTCGCGGGCGAGATTATCGACGGCCAGGATTTTCTCCGCAGCGGCGCCCGGGACGTTGGGGACAGACATGGCTAACTCGCAGGACAGCAGCATGGCGGTGAGGTTCTCGCCTATTTCGCTGCGGAATTGTTGCTCGACGGCGAGGCGAGCCTGGGCCTCCTCACGCTTGCGACGGTGCAGCGCCGAGCGCACTTCACGCACCAGGCGCTCCATGCCACTGACCGCGAAGTTCAGATAAACGGGAAAAGCGGTGCCGATGTGCTCGAGGACCTGATCGCTTTCCGCGGGTTCGGTTTCAAGCAGGAATTGATCGATAACCACGGCGGAATAGGTCTCTTCCCGCAAGTGAGAAAGGGCCAACTGGAGATTTTCGGCCCAGTGAGTTTCATTTCCGGTGGACTCTTTGAGCGTGGCGGCGCACTCTGGACCACGTGCCGAAGGGGTGATGAGTAGAATCATGCATTTTCATTTGCACGCCGATTTCCAATAAGCTTTTTATTGAAAATGGGAAGGTTAGGGGCATGAAGGGAACGAAATGTTCCCATTGCGGATCAATCTGGGGTTGGAAACAATTTCATATTGAACCGTCATCTGGCCCGCCGTCGCACGGCCCGCCGTGGCGCTCCGAAATGTTTCGAGCTCGCCTTCATTTGTCCAGCCAGAATATGCGTCCGAACTCAGTTTCATGGCACCTGCTAAAGTAAGAAGATCTCAATATGCAAAATATGACTGCTGACGTCACGACCGAATCGAGCCTGCCTGTTTTCACCGCCGCGGTGATCACCATCAGCGACTCCAGGTCGCGTGGCGAGCGGCTGGATGTCTCCGGCCCAGCAGTCGTAGAGTTGCTAGCAAAGTCGGGATTTCAGGTGGTCAAGCAACAATCAGTGCAAGACGATTCCATGCAGATTCAGAACGCTCTGGTTCATCTGGCTTTGGAAGTTCGCTTTATCGTGACCACGGGGGGCACGGGGATTGCTGAGCGTGACGTCACTCCGGAGGCGACCGAGGCGATATGCGAGCGCTTGATTCCGGGTATCGCGGAACGCATGCGCACCGAGGGGTACAAGAAGACTCACTTTGCCCCGCTTAGCCGAGGCGTTTGCGGCGTGCGTGGCAAGACTTTGATCTTGAATCTCCCCGGCAGCCCGAGCGGGGCGGTAGAATCGCTTGAGGCTGTGCTGGAGTTAGTGCCACACGTGTTGAATTTGTTGGATGGGAAGACAGAGCACCCGTAAATATCCGCGCCTGGATAACAGCAACTTCGCTGCAGTGGGTTCGCCGGAGCAACCCGAGTTTTCCCAGCCGTTATGATCCCTGACAACTCCGTATATTTGAGCAATTTCCAATTGGCATCGGGCAGCTGACCGATGCAATTTCACGTACACTAAAATTTGTTTTGAAGACGATCGGCCACATTCTCTCCCGCTACACCGCATGGATATGGATGCTGCTGCACCATCTCGGAATGTGGGGAGTCTTTGTCATCGCCTTCGCGGATTCCGCATTGCTCGGGATGCCCGTGGACGCTGTGGTCGCGACCTATGTGTACAAGGATCACAAGCGGCTCGTTTTTTACGTGTTGATGGCTTCGCTGGGCTCGGCGATCGGGAGCATTCCGCTCTACCTCATCGGGTACTTCGGCGGAGAGCAGGTTTTGCGCAAGCGTATTTCCGAGGAACGATTCCAGCGCATTCACGCCTCGTTTGAGCGGCATGAATTCTGGGCGCTGATGTTCCCAGGGATGCTCCCGCCGCCGATGCCATTCAAGCTTTTCGTGCTGGGTGCGGCAGTGGCGGAGATGAACTGGGTACATTTTCTGCTGGCGATTTTTGCGGGACGGTTCGTACGCTTCCTGGCCCTCTCTTTGCTGGCGTTGTATTTCGGTCCAGAAATTGTGGGTTTGTTCGGATCGGTCTTCAGCAGGCATATCTATTTGCTCCTAGTGACGCTCGTTTTCGTGGCGTTGGTGGGACTTTTCTATTGGAAGCTTCGCGAACGCCGCCGAGTGGCGCGAAATTCCGTCGCCCTCTAGGATCATCGCAGCATCACGCTCACCCATTCGCCGGCATAGATCTGTTCTCGATCTTCAGCGATGACGAGATAGCAATTTGAACGGGAGCGGGCGGCAACGTCGCCCGAGCCTTGCCAGGGAACGATCTCGACCTGCGTTTCTTCATACTTGCCGCTGAGAATCGCGGGCAGAAATCGTTTGAGTCCCGGCTTGACGCGAAGATCAGATTTCATCCGCGCGTGGAGGAACATCAGAGGTTGCGCAGCCATGCCGGCCAGGGCTTCAAGCAAGGGCCGTGCGAATAGTTCGAAGGTGACCATGGTTGAGACCGGGTTGCCGGGCAGGCCGAAGAAATATTTGTGGGAGGGCTTCGCCAAAACCTCTCGGGCAGTCGCGTCCGCGCCACACTGCACACGTCCGAAGACCACGGGGCGCCCGGGTTGAATTTTCGCTCCATTGAAGAAAAACTCGACGTGCAATTCGACCAAAACTTGCTCGACCAGATCATAGCGACCCATGGAGACGCCGCCGGTCATGAGCAGCAAGTCCGATTGCAGTCCTTGTTCGATCAATTGCCGCAGGCGTCTGGGTTCATCAGGCGCGATCGGCAACAGGACGGCTTCGCCGCCGGCTTGTTGAATCTGAACTGCCAAGGAAAAACTGTTGGAATTTCGGATTTGTGCAAAACCCGGCTCCGCCTCTACCGGGACGATTTCATCGCCCGTAGTTAGCACTGCGATGCGAGGACGCTGGAAGACGTTCAGCCGCGCCTTCCCAACCGAAGCGGCAAGAGCAATCGCAGCCTCGTTGAGGCGCGTGCCTTTCTTAAGAAGCACCTCTCCACCCTTGGCCTCAGCGCCTTGGGGAACAATGTTTTCTCCCGGTGAAGTTCCCCGCGTGATCTCGACGCAATCTTTATAGAGAGATGTGTATTCGACCATGACCACGGCATCGGCTCCCTGCGGGACGGGCGCGCCTGTCATGATGGAAAATGCTTCGCCGGGATGCACTTCAGAAGGTACGCCGCCGGGCGACGGGCCGGCTTTGATTTCTCCTTTGACGGCGAGTCGCACAGGAAAACTTGTCAGATCGGAAGCACGAACAGCGTAGCCATCACGCGTGGAGCGGGGAAAAGGAGGGATATCACGGTCAGCGGTGACAGTCTCGGCGAGTACTCGCCCAGCGGCTTGCAACAGGTCCAGAGTTTCCGTTGCGCCGGGAGTTAGATGCGAAGCGTGTTCCTCGACAAGGCTGCGGGCGTCTTCAAAGGCAAGAACAACCGCGGCCTTGGCTTCGCTCATTCCAGCGATGATAAAGGAACTGCATGAATGAGAACTAATTTCGTGGAGAGAAAATCGAGCTTCGCTCGACGGACAGCCGAGGGGACTGCCCCTACATGCGCTCCGTAAAACTACAGAGTTTACCAGTCGGCGGCGAGTTCCTGGCCGAGCAAAGCGGCATTGCTGGCGTACTGCAGTCCAGTCTCGAGATCGATGGTGCGGTCCCGCACCAACTGGGCAATCTGGCCGTCGAAGTGTTGCATACCTTCTGGGGTTCCGACTTTCATCGCTTCAAGGAGGGTCTTGCCATCGCGTTCGCCTTTTTCAATGCACTCGCGGGTGCGCGGATTCACTTTCAGAATCTCTGCGACCGCCACGCGGCCGCTGCGGTCTTTCTTCGGCAAAAGGCGCTGGCAAACGATGTAGCGAAAGGTTTTCGCAAAGCGCTCGCGAATTCGCGGCTGCTCGTCTGGAGTAAATGAATTGACGATGCGCTCCACGGTCTTCGACGCATCTACGGTGTTCAGGCTGGAAAGAACCAAATGGCCAGTCTCCGCAGCCTCGAGTACGATTTCGATGGTTTCGCGGTCGCGCATTTCGCCAACCAGAATCACTTTTGGAGCCTGGCGTAGAGCCGAACGCAAGGCGTGACCAAAACTCGGTGTATCGGAGTGCAGCTCGCGCTGGTGGATAGTGCAGGACTTGTGATTGTGCAGAAATTCAATGGGATCTTCGATGGTGATCACGTGATATGACTTTTCGCGATTGATGCAGTCGAGCAGCACCGCTAAAGTGGAGGATTTGCCCGAACCGGCGGCGCCGGTAACGAGGACGATTCCATCGCGGAGTTTGGCTACGTCGGCCAGGTGAGCCGGAAGGTTGAGCGAAGCCAGATCCGGTATTGACGTAGAGATCACGCGCATGACTACGGCGCAGCTGCCACGCTGGATAAAAATATTCACGCGGAAACGCGCAACACCGGGCAAACTGTACGAAATATCACACGATCCGTGTTCGCGAAGGGCAGCGACGGCTTGCTTGTTGTCGCCGATAAGATCGGCGGAGATGTGGCGAGTGTCATCGGCAGTGAGGGTCGCAAGGCCCGAAAATTGCACCGGAATCAGCTGGCCATACACCTGAACCTGCGGAGGACGGCCGGGAGAAAATATGAGATCGCTGATCTTCTCAGCCGCGCCCAGCATGGCGCCGAGCAGAGCGGAAGTCGCTACTCTGCCGTTGCCCGAATAACCTTCCAGGTTGAGTGAAATTGCTGAACTTCCAGGTGCTGCCATTCCATCCTCTTCTTACTTATTATTCCTAGGGAACTGCTTGTACCAAAGAACGTAGAGCGGCTGAAACGGCACGAAACTGGTATCCACACTTTAGCCTGCGGCTGGAAGAAGCATAGGGACAGTCAGTACATGGTCGTTGGTAATGTCAAGGTCAAAACGGAAAAGAAAAAGGCGGCTGTGAGCCGCCTTTCGAGACTGCGAAGATTCCAACCGTAACCTAGTTTTTCGAACTCTTCTTCTTGCTGCCGAAGCTGGTTTCAACGGGAGCTCCGATAGTAGCCAGCATTTGCTTGGCAACGTCAGCGTAAGGCCCGGTAGGTTGGAGCTGGAGGTATTTCTGGAAGGCCTCGGCAGTTCCTGGCGGAGCAATGGTTTTGCTTCCCTGGAGCGTGGCTTTACCAATGAGATTTACGCCCTTCTGGTAATAGGCGTCAGCTTTGTTGGGGTCGGCGGCGATGCATTTATCGAAAGCCTCGATGGCCTGATCGGCCTTGCCGGCGTTAGTCAGCACGGCACCCATGTTGAAGTAGAACTGAGCGGCGCCGGTGGGGTCGGCCTCGGCAGCCTGTTGGTAGGTCTTCACTGCATCATCGGTCTTTCCCGCTTTGCTGTAAGCTTCGGCAAGATTGTTGTAATAAGCGGCGATAGTCTTGGTGGCGTTCGGATCTTTCGCGTTATTGGCCGCCAGCTTCAGCTGGAGGGCTTTCTGGTAGGCCTCGACGGCGGAATCCAGGCGCTTCTGCTTCTCCGCCGGATCGGTCTGCTTGGCGGCCGACATGCGATAGGCATCGCCGAGCTTAAACCAGATCAGATCGCGGGAAGCGTCGATCTGATTGGCCGCATTCAGGTCGGCAATCGCGGACTCGTAATCGCCAGCGTCTGTCGCAACCTTTGCCGCCGCCAGCTTTTCATTCAACTGCTTGACGGTTCCAACTTCTTTCTGCTGCTTCGCCTGAGCTTCCTGTTGGGCTTTGATCTGCTCAGGGGTTAAACCCTGGCCCTTAACCTGTTCTTCAGTTTGCTTCTTCAAATCAAAATCAAGGGTGTTCTCGTCTAAGGTGACCTGGAATTTATTGATATGGAAAAGTTCTTTGCCTGCTTTGGCATCATCGGCGTTCTTGTAAAGGGTGACATTGTAAGTGCCGCCACCGACCCCCAGCGAAAAATACTCGCCCTTCTTGTTGGTCTTCAGCGTGTATTTTTGCCCATTATCCTGATTGGCATATACAACGATTCCGTCGGCAATTGGATTTCCCTGCGCATCCTTGCAAATACCTTTAACCGTTCCCGACGCACTCTGCGCGAAGACTGGGGGCACGCACAGTCCCACGATTAAGAGGATGAGGGGAAATAATGCGAAACGCTTCTTCATATTGGCCTCCCGGCAAAAAAATCGTAATCATCAAACCTGCTCAGGATTGCGACAAATCGAAGCTTTTTATGCGTGCCTCGATTCATAACTCCGGAATACTTCGAAAATGAACGCTACTAGACCGCCGCGACAGCGTATGGAATCGGGTCTGCGGAACCAGCGGCGGCAAACGCCCGCAATCGTAACACACAGCTATCGCATACGCCGCACGCGCGATCCTGAGCGCTGTAGCATGACCAAGTTAA
This sequence comes from uncultured Acidobacteriaceae bacterium, assembly GCA_963833875.1. Taxonomy (GTDB): domain Bacteria; phylum Acidobacteriota; class Terriglobia; order Terriglobales; family Acidobacteriaceae; genus Sulfotelmatobacter. Next base: position 867,406 of record CAWHZM010000004.1, on the reverse strand, counting down.
ATCGAAGGGCGCATTCAGTTCAAGGCCAAGGCGAACAATCTCGGCTTTGCGCATGGAAATGAGCGGTGTGACAACCTCGATGTTCCCTTCCTTTGTGCCCGCTCTGATCACGCGATTGAACGCTTCATAATACTCCGGACGACAGTCGGGATAACCGGAACTATCGGGCTCGACCGCGCCAATATAAATTTTTTCTGCGCCCAGCACTTCTGCCCAACTGACTGCGACTGACAAGAAATGCGCGTTGCGAAAAGGAACGTAAGTAACGGGAATCTCCCCGCTTGCAGTCGAAGTCGGAACCGCGATGTTTTCGTCGGTCAGGGCGGATCCGCCGATGGCGCGAAGAGCTTCGTTGCGCACTACAAGCCTCTCTTTGATGTTCAGGCGGTCGCAGATGGCAAGGAAGGATTGTCGCTCGCGTGGTTCGGTACGCTGACCGTAGCTGACATGCAGCGCCGCGATATTGTAGTCGCGAGCGGCGAGCGCGGCGCAAACGCAGGAGTCCATGCCTCCGCTGAGGAGGACGACGGCGCGGGATTGTTTTGGCTCAAGCATGTTCCTTGGGAGAAAATTGGTGATTGGTGATTGTTGATTCAGGTCTTTTTGTCCAAGTTTTAATCAGCAATCATTAATCATCGAACATCCATTGCAGCCTAAGAATTCTCACACTCCCTTGACTGCCGGATCCCAGATAAATTTGTGCAACTGCAATCCCAGGCGCGCTGGAACGTCATCGGCCAGCATCCATTCCGCCAAATCCTGCGGATCGACGAGACAGTGGGAACTGTCGCGCGTACCGGCGGCATCTTTGCGGAAGGCTGGCGAGAACAAGACGGCATAGGTACGTTGAGAAAGATTGTGCCGACGAACAAAATCGCAGGCGAATTCGTAATCAGCACGGCTACCGATCACGAACTTCACTTCATCTCGTTGCGGGTTAAGGGTTGCCAGATTCTCTTCCGCGAAGGTATCGCCCTCGCCGGAGTCCGGACACTTAACGTCGACAATTTTGATGACGGCGGTGGGAACTTCGCCCAACGGCCGCTCGCCGCTGGTTTCGAGCAATACTCGATATCCCTCGTCGATGAGGCGTTGCAGGAACGGTAACAGTTCGCGTTCCTGGAGCATGGGCTCGCCACCAGTGATCTCGATCAGTCCACCGCCGGGACTGAGGCGCTTCACTTCTTTCATCACATCTGCCGCGGCCATCCTGACTCCGCCCTTAAAGGTATATTCACTGTCGCACCAGGAGCAGCGCAGATTGCATCCGGTTAGACGAACAAAAACACACGGGAGCCCGGCGTGGGTTGACTCACCTTGCAGCGATTTGTAGATCTCCGTAATTTGCATTTTTAAGACTGTGGTCAGTGGCCAGTGATTAGTGGTCTGTCCCTGCACTCTCGACCTTGCGGATGTACCTGTCTACTGCGGCAGTTCCTGATCACTAGCCACTACTCACTGTACTTTGCCGTCGTCGTATCGGTCTCGAATACCGTCACATCTTTTACCCTCACCCTGCCGTTCGTGACTGTTTTCAGCCGAAGGTTGGACTCGTCATAAAAATACCTGGCCAGATTTTCTGCGGAAGGATTAATCACAGTGAACGGCTCGATGTCATTAATCATCTTATGGTCAAGGCGTTCGATGACGTGCTTCATCACTTCCCGCAGATCTTTAAAATCGAGCAACAAACCGGCTTTATCCAGTTCGGAGCCGGCGAGCGTGACCCGGATCTTGTAATTGTGGCCATGCGGATTTTCGCACTTGCCTTTGTAGTTGCGCAGGTAGTGTCCCGCGGCAAAAGTGTCGTCAACGGTAACTTCGAACATTCATCCCTCAGAGGCCGCCAATACTGGCTGGATCGCATTCAGAGTCAACTTTGTATTGTACCGCCCGCGGCGGCGATACGCTTGACTCCGGCGGCGGACCGATTGTAGTTTGCCTATTCGGCTTGTTCCACGAAAAGAGGCAACCATGCGTATCTCTCATCTTCGTCTATGTGTATTGACGCTGTTTCTAGTTGGCAATCTGGCCGCGCAGAGCAAGCGGAACGCCGAGGACCATGACATCAAAGAACACTACACGAAATATGAGTACAGAATTCCCATGCGCGATGGCGTGCATCTGTTTACGGCGGTTTATGTACCCAAGGACGATACCCGGAGCTACCCATTTCTGATTAATCGCACGCCGTACAGCGTGGGACCCTACGGCGAGGATCAATACCGCGAGCGGCTTGGCCCATCGCCCGACTTCGATAAGGCGGGATATATTTTCGTTTTTCAGGATGTGCGCGGGCGCTGGTTGTCCGAGGGGCAATTTGTTGAGATGAGACCCCACATCGACAATAAGAAATCCAATCGCGATGTGGACGACAGCAGCGATCTCTACGACACCATCGACTGGCTGCTGAAGAATGTGCCCAACAATAACGGCAACGCCGGTATATGGGGGATTTCCTATCCTGGATTCTACACATCGGCCAGCATTATCGATTCGCATCCTGCGCTTAAGGCCGCGTCCCCGCAGGCGCCGATGACGAATCTTTTCATGGGCGACGACGCCTATCACGGCGGCGCTTTCATGCTCGATGCAAACTTCGGCTTCTATACCTTTTTCACGCCGCAGGAAGATCCACAGCTTCCGCCGAAGACTCCGGTTCCATTTGACTTCGGTACCAAGAATGCTTATGAGTTTTATTTGAACGCGGGACCGATCTCCAATCTCTCGAAATATCTGGATGGCAAGAGTGGCTTGTTTGACGACCAGATGAATCACGACACTTATGACGATTATTGGAAGACGCGAGACTTGGCGCCCCACATGAAAAACATTCATTGCGCGGTGTTAACGGTGGGAGGATGGTTTGATGCGGAGGACCTGCAGGGTCCGTTCAGCACGTTTCATGCGATCGATAAAAATAATTCTGGAATTTTCAACGCCCTGGTGGTTGGCCCGTGGGTTCACGGCGGGTGGTATCACTATGACGGCAATCATCTGGGACGTGTGGAATTCGATGCCAACACGGGCGATTACTATCGCAAGAATATTCTGTTTCCTTTCTTCGAGCAGTATTTGAAGGGCAATAGCGATGCGAAACTTCCGAAGGCTTATGTGTTTGAGACCGGTACGAATGTTTGGCGACGCTACTCAGAGTGGCCGCCAAAAGATGCTGTGGTGAAGACGCTGTACTTCCACTCGGGGGGCGGACTCTCCTTCGATCCTCCAAATGACGATGCCAAATCTCCCGGCTATGATGAGTATGTTAGCGACCCGGCCAAGCCTGTGCCTTTCGTGAACTATGTTGAAATCGAAGTCCCGCAGGAATACATGGACTCCGATCAGCGCTTCGCGGCCAGCCGAACTGACGTACTGGTGTACGAAACTCCGGTGTTGCAGCACGATGTGACCATTGCCGGGCCGATTACGCCTAAACTTTTTGTCTCAACCTCCGGGACCGATTCGGATTGGGACGTGAAACTAATCGACGTTTATCCCAGCGATTATCCCGACAGGAAGCTTGATGAGGAGAAACGGGAAGACGATGGGAAACCGAAGATGGATGTGGGGCCTCCCACGTTTACGATGGGCGGATACCAGCAACTGGTGCGCGGAGAGCCGTTTCGCGGCAAGTTCCGCCATAGCTTTGAAAAGCCGGAGCCGTTCACGCCGGGCAAGATGGAAGAAATTCAATTCCACATGCAGGACGTGAATCACACGTTCCGGCGCGGCCATCGCATCATGGTGCAGGTCCAGAGTTCGTGGTTTCCTCTGACCGATCGCAATCCCCAGACGTTCGTTGACATTCCGTACGCGAAGCCTTCAGACTTTGTGAAAGCCACGGAGCGCCTGTATCACACGAAGGACGAAGCTTCGGGAATTGCAGTGGGGCTATTGCCGCCTGCGACGGCCGAAGCTCAAAAATAGATTAATGGGAATCGGTCTCGGCCCGGAGTCATCGCTGGGATACAATTACAAAAATTCGCCTCGCCACTCGTTCAACTCGCGCCTGCGAGATGTGGCGAGGCAGTAAGGACCGGTTCTGATGAACGTCCTATTGCTGTCCATGCCCGATTCCTTTGAACACATGCCACCCGCAGCAATTCGCATGCCCAATGGGGCTCTTACTTCGCTGGCGGGGAATGTCGATCCACATCATCGCGTAGCCGTGGCCGACTTAATTCTGGTGCACCGCCAGGTGCGCGAAACTGTCATCCGCCTCGTGCTCGAGATACAGCCAGAGGTGGTCGGGCTCTCCATCATGACCTTTCAGCGGAGGACGGCCGGACGCATCATCCAGCTTGTGCGCTCGCTGCGACCGGGCGTCAAGATTGTAGTGGGAGGGTACGACCCCAGCCTGGCTGCGGAAGCGTACGAAGATATGGGGGTGGATTATCTGGTGCGCAGCGAGGGCGAAGTGACGTTTCGCGAGTTACTGCGCGCGATCGAGAAAGGGACTGGCTTCGAGAAGATCGGTGGACTCTCGTACGTAGACGGCGAGAGGTGGATTCACAATCCAGCGCGGCCGCCGCATCGGCTCGAAGACAAAGAGATTCGCCCGCCAAATCGTGATGCGCGCGTACTGAGAGGCTATACCCTTCTCGGCCGCCAAGTGGACGTGATCGAGACCTCGCGCGGCTGCACCTTCGATTGCAGTTTCTGTTCGATCATTGAAATGCGTGGCCGCAACTTTCATACCTATTCATTCGATCGCGTTCTGGATGACATTCGCGACGCGCGCGATCACGGCGCTCGCACAATTTTCCTGGTCGACGACAACATTACGCTGAACGTTAAGCGTTTCGAAGCGCTTTGCGAGGCTATCATCGCTGTGGGTTTGCACAAGCTGGATTATTTTGTACAGGCCATGACCTCCGCGATCGCCAATCACGGCGCGACGCTAGCGCCATTGATGCGCCGCGCGGGATTTCGCTATGTCTTTCTCGGGATTGAAAACATTCTGGAAAATGACTTGGAGTTTTTAAAAGCTTCCGCGAAAAACACCGAGCGCACCAACGGCCACAATAGCGGCAATGCGACTCTCAAGGCGATCGACTACCTGCATCGAAACCAGATGTATGTGGTTGGCGGATTGATCGTAGGCAGTCCCGGCGATACCCGCGAGTCAATTGAGGCGAATCTCGAATTTGCCCGGCGCTACGTGGATTGGCCCTACATTCAGCATCCCACGCCCTATCCGCGCACGCCGATGACAAAGGAGTTCCAGGATCAGGGCCTGATCATGAATGAGCGTTTAGAAGAATACGATGGCACGACCGCGGTGGTACGCACCGAGCATCTGCCCGCGGAAGAAGTGGAGTTCATGCGCTGGAAGGCAGAACGCTGGATGAAAGTACAGCATATTCCGGTGGCATTGAAGCACGATCCCAGCTTCGTACTCTTCCGGGGGTGGAAGATGCTGCAGCATACTTTTCGCGGCAGCTCGATCCGTTCGGTGCTGGGACTGGAGAGCGACAAGAAAGTGTTTGAACGCTATCGCGCGATTCGAAGAGCAGAGCGAGAGTACGTTTAACTAATCCCGCGCCCGGTTTTTGATCCAGATCGGCGTGCCCAGGAAGCCGAAGGCTTCGCGAATTTGATTTTCCAAAAAACGCTGATAAGAGAAGTGCAATTTCACGGCTCGATTGGTAAATAGTACAAACGTCGGCGGCGCGACCGAGGCTTGGGTCATGTAGAGAATCTTGACGCGCGACCGCATCGGAACGGAAGCGCGTTCGAAGTCCACCGTCTCAACAAATCGATTCATAGCCGAAGTAGGTATGCGCTTACGGCGCTCAGTGGCAACGCGCTCCAGGAGTGGAAAAATCTTTCCAGTTCCCTTTCCGCTTTGCGCGGAAATAAAAACAATAGGCGCGTAGTTGAGAAATTTCAGATCGTGTCGCAGACGCTCTTCATACGCGATTTGATCTGCAGGACGCTTGCTCTCGCGCATGCGCATCGCCTTCGATGGCCTTCCGGACTTCAGCTTGCCGCTGATCACCAGATCCCACTTATTCACGACGATAATCGTCGACCGGCCGCTTTCGTGGGCGTAGCCCGCGATGGCGGCATCCAACTGGCTGACACCCTCGGTGGCGTCGATCACAAGTAGCGCAATATCAGCGGCTTCCAGATGCTTTCTCGCCATGACCACGGAAAGCTTCTCGGCCATGAGGTGCGTCTTACCCTTGCGGCGGATACCGGCAGTGTCAATAAAACGAAAGCGCCGACCGTGGCGCTCGATGATTTCATCGACCGCATCACGCGTGGTCCCGGGAATGGGCGAGACGATGGCTCGGTCGGATTCGGTGAGACGATTCAGCAATGTTGATTTCCCTACGTTCGGATGACCGATGATCGCAACCTTGGTTTCGTAAACGGGCTGATCCTCTTCAGCTGACTCTTTCCCGCCTTGTGGCTCTTCTTCAATGCCGCGCGAGCTTTCCCTCGTTGGGTCCTCCGCATCCGGCAATACTTCGAACACCGCATCCAGCAAATCGTCGATGCCGCGGCCATGTTCCGCCGAGACGGGAAACATCTGCTTGATTCCGAGGCGATGAAATTCATCAACGATCGAAGCTTGCTTTTCCGAGTCCGCTTTGTTGACGGCGAGGAAAAGCGGTCGTCCCGTCTTGCGCAAGAGCCGAACTAATTCCATGTCGGGCGCAGCGAGCTCGGCCCGGCCATCGACGACCATAATGATAGCCGCAGCCTCCTCGAAGGCCACGCGCGCCTGACGGAAAATCTCCGACGGAATGAAATCGTTATCGTCGGGAATGATCCCGCCGGTGTCGATAATACGGATATGCCTCCCGCGCCACTCCGCATCGCCATAGAGACGGTCGCGAGTGATGCCGGGCTCGTCGCCCACAATCGCGCGGCGCGAACCGACGATGCGGTTGAACAGGGTGGATTTGCCTACGTTGGGTCGGCCCACGATGGCAAGCGTGGAAACGCCGGCTGCGGTGGTGGCGAGTGTGCTGGTCGAGTTGTAAGTAGGTTGCGTCAATGATCGGTTAAGAATGTTTTGATTCGAATTCGACCGAAAAAGTCGACCGAAAATCCGGTGAAGCAGCAGCTAATAGCGACAACTGTTTATTATAGAGACTCCCGTGGCTTTGAGTTCCCAACCCGTTGCTCCGATGCCGACCCGGCGCTCCGCTTCCGCAAGCAAAAACGCGGCCAGCGCGGTGCATTCCACGCTATACCAATTCTTCGCGCCAGGCGGAGTGCTCGCAGCCACGCATCCGGCGTATGAATTCCGGCGCGGGCAACTGCAGATGGCTCAAGCGGTCGAGCAAGCGCTGGAAGAAAAGCGACACCTCATTGTGGAAGCCGGCACGGGCACGGGAAAGACGCTGGCCTACCTCATGCCGGTGATTCGTTCGGGCAAGCGGGTCATCATCTCGACCGGCACGAAAAATTTGCAGGAACAGCTCTTTTATAAAGACATTCCGTTTCTTGAGCGGGCGCTGTTTGGTGAATCTGCTGCTGGCGAAAATGCTCAGCAACGCCTTTCAGTCTGTTACATGAAAGGTCGCAATAATTATTTGTGCCGCAAAAAGCTTTACGACTTGACTAGTCAGCCAGTCCTCAGCGGGCTCGAAGAGATCGAACAATATCGGGCGATTGCCGCTTGGGAGAAGGCTACCGCAACGGGCGACCGCGCGGAACTCGCCGAGTTGCCCGAAGCCAGTGCACTATGGCACAAGCTGGATGCTCGCGCCGATGCATGCACCGGTCAGAAATGCAGCGAGTGGGAGCGTTGCTTCATCACCGAGATGCGGCGGCGAGGCATGGAAAGCGACATTATTATCGTCAACCACCATTTGTTTTTTGCCGATCTCGCCATCAAGCTCCAAGCAGATGGAGCGCCGGATGCGGGAATTCTGCCTGATGCCGCCGCGGTGGTTTTCGATGAGGCCCACGAGTTGGAGGATGTGGCGGGAAATTATTTTGGAATTTCGGTAAGCAATTTGCGAGTGGACGATCTGGCGCGGGATGTGGAGCGTTCCATGCAGCAGAATCGTATGCTTTCGGCGTCCGTCTCCGGCGCGCTGGGAAGTTTGCGGGAGAAATCTCAGTTCTTTTTTTCCCTCTTGCCGCCGGGTGAAGGACGCTTCGCATTTGAAACGCGCCGGGAGTTTCTGGAGGAAAATGGCGATGAGTTCGTCGCCCTGAATCAGGCGATCACGAGGTTGGCCGGCGAACTGGAAGCGCTCCCGCAAAAACCGGAAGAAGTGTTCAACTTGGTGCGGCGGGCGCAGGAGTTGCAGGTTCAACTCGGTTTTGCCATGGAATCGGACGACCGCAACACCGTGTTTTGGATCGAGCGGCGCGGTGCAAGAGCCGGTGCAGCATCATCCAAGTCCGAGTCGGCGCGAAGCTCAAAACAGAATGTTTTTCTGCAAGCTACCCCAATCGACATCGGTCCCATCTTGCGCGAGTGTCTTTGGTCGAAGCTGGAATGTGCGGTACTCACTTCGGCTACTCTGGCCGTCGGCGGCGGCTTTGAATACATCCGGCAGCGCCTGGGCTTGGAACATGCGCGCGAATCGATTCTTCCTTCGCACTTTGATTACGAAATGCAGGCTTTATTTTATGTGCCTCCCGACTTGCCGGATGCGCGCGCGCCGCAGTTCACGGCCGAAGCCGCAGAACGCATTCGCAAGCTTCTGGAAATCACACGCGGGCGTGCATTCGTTCTGTTTACCAGCTATGCGCAGATGAACGATGTCTACCAGCGGTTGCTCGGCATATTGGACTATCCCATGCTGCGGCAAGGTGATGCGCCCAAGAGCGCACTGCTCGAGGAATTCCGGCTTACTCCGAATGCCGTTTTGTTTGCGACCTCATCTTTTTGGCAAGGAGTGGACGTTCAAGGCGAACAGCTCAGTTGCGTCATTATCGACCGGCTTCCCTTCGCCGTGCCCAGCGATCCGGTAGTCGCGGCGCGCGTGAAAGCAATTGATGCGGACGGCGGCAATGCATTCTTTCAGTATCAAGTCCCCGCCGCCGTGATCACGCTGAAACAGGGCTTCGGACGCCTGATCCGTTCGCTTCACGACCGCGGGCTTCTCGTTCTTCTTGATAATCGCATTCTGAAAAAACAATACGGTCGCGTGTTCATCGAGAGCTTGCCCAATTACCAGAAGACGACCGATCTGCACAAAGTTGAAGAGTTCTTCGGAATTGATCGCGCCTGATCAGTCGTCTCAGTCTGCTGGCAACGCCGGATTTTTCGTTAGCAGGCCCACCCGATCTACTCCAGCGTGGTGCGCCGAGTCAATGACGTCGGCTACATATTGAAAATCAACGTCGGCATCTCCTTGCACGAACGCCACTTTTTCCGCTCGCGTTAAATAAATCCTGGCCAGACGCTCCTCCAGATTATTCCACTGCACATCCTCCTGATTGATTTTCACCGTGGGGGGCGCGCCATCTTTTGTCCACAACACTTGAATCACTACGGTGCGCGGCTGCGAAACGTTCTGGGTTTGCTTTTGATCCGGCTGAGGAATTTGTGCGGTTTCTCCCTGCTCTTTATCCATCGACACCACTACCATGAAAACAATGATGAGCGTGAGCAACACGTCAATCAGCGGCGTGATGTTGATCTGCGGACCGGACGGACCACCGCCTGCCATTGAGAACGCCATTGAAAGCCCCTCTCCAGCACGCGCGTGTCTGCAACATCAGACACCCGCGCCGGGAAAAGAGTTCCCGCCAAGCGCTTTCGATCGGAGCTATGAGATCGGGGCCGCCGATGGCGGCAAGGGCGGAGGTTCGTAGCGAGGGATGGCTCCCGGCGCGGGCACGTGTGCCGTGGCTGAATGCAGTGCTGTGTTAAGCGCGGGATAGCGCGCGGCAAAAAAGTAAATCGAGTATGCGGGAAAGAATACGATTACAGGCACAGAGATGAGCGCGACCAGATACAAGAAGAACGCCAGTAGAATACTGCCCACTACAATCGCCACCGTGATTGTGTAAGCGTTCCACGTAAGCCCGGCGCTCTTACCCGTTATCACCGCGACGATGCTGAGTCCCGCGGTAGGCACGGCGATAATCAAACCAAGGATCAGCGTGGCAATTCCGATCACGATACCGGCGCCAATGGCCATCACGATTTTCAAACCGAGGTAACCTGCATAACCGCTCTTATCCGCGGCCATCATCGGCCACAGCCGGCGCCAGCCTTCGATCGCGCCAATGTTTTCCAGCGCCATCTGGGGAATAACAAAATCTTTTGTCAATACGAATACGATAGCAACCGCAGTCACGAAAATCATGACTACGAAAAAAAGCAAAATGCCGGCAAGAACCAGCGGCAGCAGATGTTCCCTGGGCTGGGTAAACCATCCTGCGGCAAAGGCAAATGCCGCCGGAATTCCAACCAGCACCGCCAGCCCACCCAGCGTGAACAAAAGGTAGAGCAGCTTCCACAGAAAATACTTCCATCCCGGCCCCTGCCGGGAATTCCATCCTCTGCGAATGTTGCACTCTTTCGCGAGGATGCTGTCGAAGAGAACGAAGCGCATCACGCTGCTCACATACATCAAGATGATTCCGAGCAACATTCCGGTGATCACAAGTATGGAAATGAGGCCTGCCAAAAGAGCAATATCTACCCCCGGCAATCCGGGAATGCTGCCATGCGGCGAGGAACCAGGATGGGTGGGCAAATGGAAATTGCAGCCGCTGCCGGAACCGAGTTCTCCGGCCAGCAACCCGGCTACCGCCAGTTTCGTCCATTGACCAAAGCGAAAAGGTTTGAACAACTGCTGCTTAGTGTGTTCAACGGCAAGGGAAACGGTGTCGACTGCCGAAATTGGCATAGCGCGCCTCGGGTGAATGCCTCAGCAGCAAGGTACTGCGAATCCCGCTACGGAGCAAATCAAAATGATCATTCGTCCGATCTAATGGTCCTCATTCGTAACGTAAGGCCTCCACCGGATCGAGCTTCGATGCGCGCAAGGCCGGAACGAGGCCACTGGCCACGCCGACGATCAACAGCACGGCGCTGGAGAGAATAACCGTCATCATCGAAATTTTAAGGTGAATGTCGCCCTGGCCGGAGGTATCTTCAAAAAGTGGACCCATCATCGGCATGGTCCCTACCGCCCAGGCGATGAGATAGGAGAGGAGCACGCCGATCGCTCCGCCGATAATCATGATGAGCAGGGTTTCCGCCAGAAACTGGATTTTGATGTGGCGCTTCTTCGCTCCGAGGGCACGCCGCAGACCGATCTCGCGGATGCGTTCGTCAACCGACACCAGCATGATGTTCATCACGCCCACACCGCCGATCCCAAGGGTCAGCGCACCGATAAAGGTGAGCAACACTTGCAATCCGATGGTCAGAGCGTCGATAACCGGACGAAACTCATCGCGCCCGAACATCTGGATTGCTTTCGGATCGGTGGGGGAAAAATTCTGTCGCGCGGCGACGGCCGCCAGAACCTGCGCCATAGCTTTTTTCTCGAACTGCGGCGCAACGGGTTCAAACAGCATTACCTGCGCGTACCGCGTATTCCACAATTCTCCTGCGGTCGAGAAGGGAATCCATGCGGAATCATCGTCGCTGCTGAAATAATTGCTCAACTGAATCTTGCGCGCCATCACGCCGACCACGGTGAAGCGAACACCGCCCACTTCCACGGTTTCGCCGACCGCCGGGCGGCCGCTGAACAACTGCTCCTTCACCCTTCCCCCGAGAAAGATCACACGCCGACGCTCCAGTTCGTCGCCAGCGTCGATCCAGCGCCCTTCGGCGGGCACCTCATTTCTCATCTCACCGTACTCGGGACAAACCCCTCGGATTGGGGCTTCTCCCACGATGCGATCGCCATAGGAAATTCCCGGCCGCTTCACGCTTTCACGGCACACATGCCTTACGAGCGGGGCTGTGGCCTTCACCATATCCACATCGGCCTGCTCGAAGACAACTTTTTGTCCGGCGCGCTGCCCTCCCGGCTGCTCGCTGGTTTGCTGTGGCCAGCAGATCACCACGCTTTTCCCGAAAGCGTCAAAACCGTGGACCAGAATACTGCGGAAGCTGGCGCCGTAGGCGATCAGCAGCGTGACCGTCGCGATGCCCCACACAACGCCGAGCATGGTAAGGAAGCTGCGCGTCAGGTTGCGCTTGAGCGCGACCCAGGCCTCGATGATGATTTCGAGCAGCATAGAAAAATAAACGGTTGATTGTTGATGGATGATTGTGAACCCACCCTAAGGCCTTTGATCATCAATCAAAAATCGTCAATCAAAAATTATTCGTTACCCTCCCGCTTCATAGCGCAGCGCCTCAATGGGATCAATGGATGCGGCTCTGCGCGCGGGATACATGGCCGCTCCAATTGCGACCGCACCCAGCAACCCGGTCGCCACTAAACCGGAAGTCCAATCGGGAATCAGTCCGGCGAAAAAGTCAGGCATGGGCAACAGGTTCACTAACGCACAGAATCCGAAGGCCACGCCCAATCCGATGGCGCCGCTGAGCAACGCGATGATTAGCGCCTCGAAAAAGAACTGGCGCAAGATAGTTCCGGCGGGCGCGCCGATGGCCTTGCGAACGCCGATTTCACGGGTGCGCTCACGTACTGCAACCAACATCACATTCATCACTCCCAGCCCACCCAGCAGCAACGTAACCACTCCAACCGCGCCCAGAAAATATTTCATGCCATCGGTCATCTGCCGGAAAGCTTGTGCCTCCTGCACCGTATCCCAGATGGGACAAGCTTCTTTATCGTTCGGATCGTAGCGATGCATGCGCGCCAGCGCCACCCGCACTTCATGTTTGCAGGCTTCATGCTGCTCCACAGACTTCGGCGTCACCAGCAATTGATCGAAAGTGGTGGGCGTTCCGGGAGGCTTATCGGGAAAATCGCGGCGCATCGCGGAAAAAGGAATGAACACTTTATTTATATCCCAGCCGTCATAGCTGGAATCCTGCTTCTTCTTCTGCATCACGCCGATCACAACAAAAGGAAAATCATTCAAGTAAATATTTTCTCCCACAGGGTTCCGGCCGGGAAATAATTGCTTGGCTGCGTCCGATCCCAGGAACGCCACCCGTCGCGCATCGCGCACGTCGTTCCAATCGTAAAAACGCCCCAGGCCAACGTTGAGTGTGCGAATTTCACTGAATTGCGGATACGATCCAGCTACTTCGAACGACGCATTGTTGTAGTTGCTGTGGGTGAGAACCGTTTCCTGCTCGAGCTCTGGGATCGCATATTGACAGTCAATGGCTTCGGACTGCACTACGGGCACATCCTCGTCTTGCCAGTGAACCAGTCGCCCGGCCTTGGTTCCGCCGGCTTGCAGGCTGGTCCTGCCATGGAACACGATCATCACGTCTTTGCCCAGAGTGCGGGACGTTTCCTCCTGCCCTTTGCGCAAACCCTCCCCGGCGGCAACCATCAAAACAATGGAAACGATTCCCCAGGCGATGCCAAACATAGTGAGAAAAGCACGGAGTTTGTGCGCCCATAGGGTTCGAACCACGTCGACAATCAAATCTCGAAGAGTCATCGCGCTTAAGGTTGGACGCGAGCAGGGCGTGAAGGTAAGCCTCCCAAGCCGTCGTGCCTCATAATTAGTTACGCAAGCGGGCAGGGTATTGTTGCAGGAAAATAGCGAAGGAGACACCGCTTCTCTGCTGAGCTTTTCTACCGAAACCTACAACGCTTCTCAGACTGCTGCTTGCACTATGCTTGCGGTCTCCAGCCAACCAGAAAAGGCATTGAGCGCCAACTCGCATTGCAGACGGTGTCGCTCCTTACGATCGCGAACTTTCCTTTCCAGGGGCGGCAAAAGATCAAAGGTAATGTTCGCGGGCTGAAAATTCTTAGTCGTGGCGTGAGCTACGTAATTGGTCAAGGAACCAAACGCTGAAGCCCGCGGTGCCGGAACAGGTTGTTCGCCCCGAACCAATGCGGCTGCATGCACGCCGGAGATGAGCCCGGTGGCGATCGATTCCACGTATCCTTCGACACCGCAAATCTGTCCCGCGAATAAGACGTGCGGATGAGCTTTCATCTGCAATGTCTCCCGCAACAGCGCCGGCCCGTTGATATATGTATTCCGGTGAATCTGCCCATAGCGCAGGAATCGCGCATTCTCCAGCCCCGGAATCATGCGCAGCACCCGCGCCTGCTCGCCGAATTTTAAGTGATTCTGAAAGCCCACCAGATTGTAGGAATCCGCTCGCAGATTTTCCTGCCTGAGCTGCACCACTGCATAAGGCATTCGTCCGCTGCGCGGATCGATCAAGCCCACCGGCTTCATCGGGCCGAAGCGCAGGGTATCGCGGCCCCGCCGCGCAATTTCCTCGATCGGCAGACAGCTTTCAAAATAATTCAGCTTCTCCCAATCGCGTTCTTCCACAGACTGCGCAGCCAACAGGCCATCGTAGAAATTGTCATATTCCGCACGATTCATCGGGCAGTTAATGTAATCGGCCGAACCCTTGTCATAGCGCGCTGCCATGTAGACCCGCGACATATCAATGGAATCTGCTTCCACAATCGGGCTGATGGAATCATAAAAATAAAGATGAGGAATTTTTTGGTCGGACTTCCCGCCGGCCGAATCCTGGCACTCCGAGTCGGTTGCCTTGGAACTCAGCCGTGCGACTTCGTCCGCCAGTTTTTCCGATGTTAAAGGTCCGGTGGCGATGATGGTGAGGTGACCATCCGCTTCGTCGATGCGCGTCACTTCTTCCCGTCTGACGGTAATTCGCGGCTCGCGGGAAATTGCGTCAGTGACTTTCGCCGCGAAACTTATGCGATCCACCGCCAGAGCATGCCCCGCCGGAACCGCGCAGGCTCGGGCAATTTGCAGGAGCATCGACCCCGCCCGCTTCATTTCCTCTTTAAGCAGCCACGGAGCGGTGTTTTCAGAATCAGATTTCAATGAATTGGAGCACACCAGTTCGGCAAAATCGGCGGTCTGATGCGCCGGGGTCGAGCTCACCGGCCGCATTTCGTATAACTCCACTTCCAGTCCCCGCCGGGCACACTGCCAGGCCGCTTCCGAACCGGCCAGTCCCGCTCCGATAATCTTGATTCTTGGCATTCACGCTCGATTGTGACGATTGATCGTAGCAGGAAAAACTGCTCAGGAAGCCTAATCGGAGCGAGGATAGAATCACCGGAAATTACGATTGATCGCTGAGCACAATCTAGTGACTGATCAAAGTTGATTCGCTGGCAACACACATCCAGTTGCCATCGCGGCTGACCCAGGTGTCGGTAAAGCGCTCGCGAAGCGTATACGGCTTTCCGTTTTTCTCGCCGCTCTCACGGTAGACGCCATTCACCACGGCCACGGTTCCATACAGGTTGACATTCATAAACTCGTTCAACACGTGGGCCGGATGCAACGGGCTCGACTTCACGCTGGCAAGGTACTCCGCCTTGCCCATTAATGTTCCGTCGTAGTCTACATAAACTAACTCCGGTCCCATGAGCATATCGAGCGCTGCGCGATTCTTTTCCTGGACCGCGCGATTCCAAGCGTTCTCCAGCGCCAGTATTCTGACTTGCTGTGTTTCCGCTGGACCCGCATTTTGGGCGAAAAGCTCAGCCGCCACGACCAGGGGCATCAAGAAGAACGCACACCGTATCGACCTCCATAATCCTGTCATAGCCAAAGCAATGAAGCTTTCCTCCCACTCGAGACATGCCGGCTCAATGCAAAATCGGAGTTGCGGATGCGGAGATGCATATCCAGTTTCTACCTTCAAGGATCCAGGTATCGATGTAACGACCGCGCCGGAAAAAGGGCTTCCCGCCTTCCGTACCGGTCGCTCTGTAGGCACCCACCACAATGGCGGTATTGCCGAACATCTGCACGATCAATTCCTCGGAGACCACCTGCTGCAAATGGCTGGTATCCAACTTTACCCATGCCAGGTAGTCAGTCTTCGTCATTAGCTTGCCGTCGTAATCGACGTAGATTAGGCCGCTATCGAAAATGTCAGCAAGGGCCTTGACGTCCTGCCGCTGCAACGCCTGATCCCAGGCGTGCTCAAGTGCGAGAATGTTCGACCGGGCCGCCGAATCTCCTGTATTTTGCGCCTCCGCGAAGAAGGACATCGAGCAAACCAAAGCCAGGACCAGGGCTAGCTGCTTCATTTCTGCTCCACTCTCAAACATCGGCATATTCCTTCTTTTTCTCTAGTACGAGAAATCGCGCTAACCGTGCAGTGGAGTTCAGACGCGAGGACAGGCTATCGCCATCACCAAAAACAACAGCTCCCACACTTCGTAACTTCGAAGTGTGGGAGCTGTGAGGCTGTTGTACCAAATCCGGGTTCAGAAAGAGGAGCCGTTTATTGTGGAGGCGCTGGCTGTGCTGAGTTCGCATCGGGCGCCGCACCGCCGCGATTCCCCATTCTCTGTTCGCGCCGTGCCTGCATCTGGTCGAACTTCTTTTGCTGATCTGCGTTAAGCACGCCGCGGATCTGTGAATCGGTCGCGGTGCGGATGTCCATCATCTTGGAGTGGCGATCTTGTTGCGAAAGTGAACTATCCTGGTGCACGCTCTCCATCTGCGACTTTTCGGACTGAAGAGCGCTCAACACTTTCGCTTGCTGATCGGAACTAAGGTTGAGTTTCTTAGTCAGTTCAGCCGAGCGCCGTTCCGGATCCATCGCGCCGTGATGCCGCCCTCCGCCGTTTTCCTGTGCGGGAGGCGCGCTTTGGTCGTTCATGGGAGCGTTACCTTGACCGTTAGACTGACTATCTTGCGCCGCGGCGAACGGTAGCATGGCCATTGCCCCGGCCGCGGTGAGGATTAGCAAATATTTCTTTAGCATGGAATCTCCTTCTCAAAAGCTCGTCTGGATTAAAGCTCGTCTGACTTCATAAACGAAATCCTAAGCTATTAGTTGCGCCCTATACACAGACTCGACCAATCTTTGCATAACTTTACGTAGCAGTTCGATTCTGGAATCTACAGTCCTGTTGCCGAGACACCGCCAGCATTCACAACGGGTAAGGCGGTTTGTCTGTCGAGCAATCAATAACAGAGAAATGTAGTTTTCGAAGGGAGCGGGCTCGGTCGCCTGTCGCACGCGGCTTCTCGCCAGATAGCCGTGGTCAAAACAGCTCAGACTCCTGATTCCCTCGATGGCACAATCGAAATACTGAGCAAGGAAGTTGTTTCTCCAGCACCGCTCCCAGGAGGACATATGTGGATTTCCAAGCACCTAAAGTTGTCGCAGTCTCATTCCGAACTTGAAGCGCTAATTCTGGAACGCACTGCAGAACTGCAGAGACTCTCTCAGCGTTTGCTCAATGTGCAAGATGAAGAGAGGCGAAAATTAGCGCGCGACCTGCACGACAGCACAGGTCAAACTCTGGCAGCGCTCAAGATAAGCGTTTCCCTTCTTCAGGCAGACTGCAAGGCAGAACCGGAGAGAACGGCGCTGCTTTCGGGCATTGCCGAACTGGCAGATCAGGCCATCTCTGAGATTCGAACTCTGTCATACCTGCTGCATCCGCCATTATTGGATGAGGTGGGATTCGCCTGTGCGGCCGAATGGTACATCGAGGGATTCGCCAAGCGAAGCGGAATCAGCGTGGCCGCGAATATCTCCAATTCGCGGGCGCGGTTGCCAAAACGAGTGGAAATTGCCCTCTTCCGTGTCTTGCAGGAGAGCTTGACTAACGTCCATCGCCATTCTGGAGCGTCGAGTGCGAGCATCCACCTGCATTACGACGACGAAACGGTGATTCTCGAGGTCCGCGATTTCGGCAAAGGTATACCCACAGAGCGTTTGCCGTTGCTTCGGAGAGCGAGCGCTGAAACCGGCGTTGGTTTGGCCGGGATGCGCGAACGACTGCACGAACTGAACGGCGCGCTGGAAATTGAATCCGACGGGACGGGAACGAGCATGCGGGCAATAGTTCCGCTCCGTGCGCTGCCTCTGCCCATCCGACTCCAAGACTACGAAGCAACCGGCCCTTGCGCAGAGGCCTGCTAACGAGTAGGCCTTTAGTCCCGCCCCTCGCGCTGAACCCGGTACCGGCTTAGCGGAACGCGACCGTCGGTTGCGCGGCGCCGTATTTCCCGAATAGTGGGGTTTCTGCGCAAACCCGCCAGGATTGAGCCCTTCCGCTATTTAATGGAGGTGAGCACTAATGACCAGCAAGCGTTTACCTCTTGCTGAATAATTGAAACCGGCGGTGTCACTAATTAGGACGACCCTTGCAAAACATGGTCACGAGCGCAACGAAAAAACCCGAGTTTAATCCTCGCACCTTTCTCTCGACCATTGGGAGAGGGAGGGATATGCGGTCTCTTCAAAAGAAGGACACGATCTTCGCCCAGGGCGATGCGACCGACGGACTTTTTTTCATTCAGGCAGGCAAGGTGCAACTCAGCATTGTGTCGGAGGCCGGAAAAGAAGCGACTTTAGGCATTTTGAGTGCCGGCGATTTTTTTGGCGAAGGCGGTCTTGCCGGCCAGTCCATTCGCATGTCCTCCGCGGTTGCCATGACTGACTGCGTTCTGTTGCATGTCGGGAAAAAGACGATGATGAATGCCATGAGCGTGCAGCCAAAACTGTCGGCCTTATTCGTCAAATACCTGTTGAAGCGGAACATCCGCTATCAGGATGATTTGGTCGATCAGCTATTCAATTCCAGTGAGAAGCGCCTGGCACGCGTTCTGCTTCTGATGGCGCACTTCGGCAAGGAAGGCGTCTCCGAAATGTCGGTTCCGCGGCTGAGCCAGGAAACTCTGGCGGAGATGGTGGGCACCACGCGCTCGCGGGTCAGCTTCTTCATGAACCGGTTCCGTAAGCTCGGGTTTATTAATTATGACGCCGGAGACAACTTGCACGTTCACAGTTCCCTGCTGAATGTAGTTCTCCACGATGACGACGGAGAAATCGCGACGCCGACCGAGAAGAATGCGGCCGCCCGACCCAAAAGAACTCCCGAACCCCCTCCAGAGCATGGCCGGCTTCGCGACAAAGATCGCGCCAAACGGCCTCCCCTTCCTATGGTCGAGCGGCGCCGTAAAAGCCGAACCGCCTAAACATCTCCAATGGCTTCTGATTACACACTCGCCTCTTGCTCATGATTCCATCGTAGACGGCAAACCAGTTGTTGAAAATCTTCAGCACGTGAGCAAAAGAGATCAGACCCAGGGACGGCTGCATACTAAGCTCCAGCGATCGAGAAACGAAGGCCTTGAAATGGGGACTGAATCGGTTCGCCGGTCAATCCGGGATTTTCTGGACTCTATGAGTTCTGCCAAAAAGTCAGTCGTACTATGCGATTGCGGATGTCCCATGGAATATCGGGACATAACCTTTTTCTACGAAGGCCAAAACTGGGAAGTCTCGCTCCCAGTTTGCCTCAAGTGCCATCCCATCCCTGCTGTTTCGGCACACGCCGCGTAGGTCGAAATCCTGCTACAGAAGGGCAACTCAAAGTGCGTTCTCACGAACAACGCGCCCCTCATTGACCAAGTTGATTTTGTGACCCGCCATGAGTAGTGCATCTTTCCCACACTGAGCAATAGCGACCAGTTTTTTCCCTGCCCCGCTCTTACAGTCAAGTAGGGCTAAGTTACATCCCAGAACGACGGCATATTTGCCGAGGGAGTAAGGAAATGTCTATAGAAAATTCAGTCGTCGCGATTTATCACAATCATACGGATGCGGATCGAGCGGTCAAGGAACTACAGCGTGGCGGAGTCGACATGCATAAGCTATCGATCGTCGGCAAAGGCTATCACACAGATGAGCAGGTGGTCGGTTACTACAACACTGGCGATCGGATGAAATATTGGGGCAAAGTTGGCGCGTTCTGGGGAGGTTTCTGGGCCCTCCTGTTCGGATCTGCTCTCTTTATGATTCCGGGACTTGGCCCCATCTTAGTTGCAGGGCCTTTGGTGGCGTGGATCGTGGCAGGGCTGGAAGGCGCCGTGGAAGTCGGAGTGTTGGGCGCTTTGGGAGCAGGCCTTTACAGCATCGGAATTCCCAAAGACAGCATCGTGAAGTACCAAACAGCACTCACCACGGATCAGTTTCTGCTGATCGCGCACGGTACAGCCGCGGAAGTGGCCAAAGCGAAGGACATCATCGAAAGCACCAATCCTGCTTCGCTGACGTCGCATGCTGCCGAAGCCGTAGCTGCATAGGTTTCGCGTTGGGTAAAATGCGGCATCTAATTCCCTGAGGTGATAACGATGCCTTCAAATAATAAGAGCAACAACCAGCGCAAGAACAAGAGTGACGATCAGCGTACCGACGAAGAACGAGAGACCGGATCGGCCGGGCAGTCTGGCGACATTCAGGGACTGTCGCGCCCGGCCGAAGCGGACTCCGAGAGCGTGGAGGAATTGGTCGAAGAGGGGAATTCTTTCGAGGCCTCCATCGTCGATGGCGTGGAGAACGCCAAGGATCCGGATGTCTCCGAGGTCACGACCCGTGAAGTGCCGGAGGACGACATTCCGGAAGAGTACCGGGATGACGACGATCGGGTTGCTTAAAAGCGATCAGTCCGGGCCAGCGAAGCGATTTACAAACCGAAGCTAGGAGAGAGCATGTCAAAGACTTGGGAGCACTATCAGGTTGCCGCTCGCCATCATGAGCGCGCTGCATTCCAATTCAAAGAAGCCGCCAAGTACCACCAGGCCGAGGAGGAAGAAAAAGCCGCTCACCTCGCCTACCTGGCTCACGGCCACGCTCATCTTGCAAACATTCACGCAACTGCGGCGGCAAGGATGCATGTCAGGAAATGTGACGTTCTAGCTATGCCGGCCCTCAACCAAAGCGCTTCGGGGAAAACGGCTGCTTAGCTGGGATCGAGCGAAATTGGAATCGATCGAAAGCCGACAAGAGGGCGAGCCATTCCAACCCCCTAGGAGAATCATCATGTCACAGAGACCACACGAGCGAGCCGCCGAACTGCATAACCTTGCCGCCCACGCACATTCGGCCGCGGCCGTCGCCCACGGCAAACAAGATCACTTGACCGCGCACGAACTCAGCCGGCAGGCGCACGAGCATTCTATGAATGCCCACAAGCTCTACGAGGAGTTGGCGCAGAAGGTCGCCCCGTCTCAGGGCACGGGAGCCCCTAGTCAGAAAGCATCGTGAGTTTCGCATGACCATGCACAACACCGAACACTCACATCTTCACGGTGAGAGCCATCACGCCCATCATGAGCAGGCTCCCTACTGGAGGCGCGCACATCACGATTGGCGCTTCTGGGTAGCGCTTGTCGCGATGTTAGTGGCCATGGCCGTCTACGTAGGCACCAATGACCTGTCGATGGTACCCTCGGGCCGCCAAAAGCAGATGCCTGCGGGCAGCAGAGTTCCATAGCGTTCCGCGACAGCCGAAAATGTCTGTCAGTCCGTCCCGCACTTACTTGCATTGCCACGAAAGGAGCGGACCACAAAAAGTACATTGCATCCTTGCCGAGTCTACTTTAAGCAGACATCCACTTCCTGGAAAGTAGGCATTCCTTCCACAGCCTAACCCCCTGATTCCATTACGCCGACGAAGGGCCCATACGTAGAATCAGCAAGTTACAGCCAAGTTTCTTTGCAATTCGTAATGTTCCGCGTGGAACATTCGCATTCCTGAAATGCTATTCGACGAACCAGCTTTTTGCCGTTACAATGTCTTTCAGCGTCAGACGCACAGGCTCTATCCGGCACGCCGGAGGGGCACTGGAGGACACATGAGTCTTACCCCGATTGGCGGCCCTTCCGGCGCCTCAAGCCACGAATTCCGTCGCAAAATTACAACTGCTTCTCTCCGGGAGCATAAACTTCAGCACGATCCCGTCACTTGCCTCACCGCCTACGACTACTCTGCCGCTCGCCTGATCGATGAGGCGGGAATCGAAATGATTCTGGTGGGCGATTCCCTGGCCCAAACCATGCTCGGATATGAGAACACGCTCTCCGTCACGGTGGATGAGATGCTGCATCACGTGAAGGCTGTACGACGCGGCGTGAAGAGTGCGCTGCTCGTGGCGGACATGCCTTATGGGTCTTATCAGATCGATCCGAAGGCCGCGCTGAGCAATGCCACCCGCTTCGTGAAGGAAGGCGGGGCAGAGGTGGTTAAGATTGAAGGCGGTGAAAAGCGTGCCGACCTGATTCGTCGGATCATCGATGCGGAAATTCCAGTCGCGGGGCACATCGGGCTCACACCCCAATCAGTCAACGTGATGGGCGGATACAAGGTACAGGGAAAAAGCCTCGGCGGCATTGAGCAGTTGATGCGCGACGCAGTTACGCTGGATCGCGCAGGCGTGGCTTGCCTATTTCTCGAAGGCATTCCACGCGAAGTGGCGGCGATGATCACCGCTGAGGTGAGCACTCCGACCATAGGCATTGGCGCCGGGTCTGAATGTGACGGCCAAGTTTTGGTATTTCACGATTTGGTGAATATGACGTTCGGAACGCCCGCAAAATTCGTGCGACAT
Source organism: uncultured Acidobacteriaceae bacterium (assembly GCA_963833875.1). GTDB lineage: Bacteria > Acidobacteriota > Terriglobia > Terriglobales > Acidobacteriaceae > Sulfotelmatobacter. Next base: position 844,939 of record CAWHZM010000004.1, on the reverse strand, counting down.
TTCGCCGATGCGGGTCAACTTATCGCACAGGCGGTACAGACGTATCGCGCTGAAGTGAAGGCCCACGAGTATCCGGCAGATGAAGAGTCGTATCATCTGCCGAAGGAAACCAGGGCCGGGTTGGAAACGGTGCTGGCCCGCAAGCGGGACATGCGTCGCTAAGGCGCGTGGGGTGACTCGCGATTGGTGATGGTGCTAGCCTAGTGGAAGGAGGTTCTATGCTGCTATCCCTTCTGTTCTTCCCGTTTATTGGTTTCGGATTTGTGATGTATTTTCTGCCCTCGATTGTTGCCTTGGCGCGCAGCAAACGGGACATCATGGCGATTGTGCTACTTAATTTTTTTCTGGGCTGGACGATGATTGGCTGGGTGATCGCGCTGGTCTGGGCCTGCAAGAATGATGTTCCGATGGTGGTGCGGTGACGGATTTCTTGCTTTCAGGAAAATTTAAAAAATCTTTAGCGGGATGCGCGCTTGGAATTGGCCTAGCGATCGGCCTCTCTTTGGCTGGATGCACGCGGCAGAGTGCGCAGGCGACTGCTGATCCGACGAGTCTGCTGCAGGCGGTGCCTCCCCCCGATGCCGCGAAGTACCCTGCGCTACAGGAGAGCAAGCACTGGGGCAATCCTTATCTGGTAATCCGGACCGAGAAGGTGGGACTGCTCAGCGGCGTAGACGCGAGCGAAGAGCAGATACTGAAGCCGCAAGAAGTATTGGGGGCGCTGGCGCACTTACCCGCTTCGGCGTGGCCTTATGGGCGAGCGGTTGCGGTGCTTGTGGACGCGAAACCGACGAGCTCAGAGCAGGAGAAGACCGAATTGCGGCGCAATCGCGGGATTGTTGCCGGAGAGTTACAAAGCGCGCACGTGGCCATTCGCTGGATTCCCTCTTCCTGAAAACCTTTCCAATGAAAATCTGCACGACGATTGCAAACATGCGTGCGGCGTGCCGGGGGGCGCGCGCGCGCGGACGTCTGGGATTCGTGCCTACGATGGGTGCATTGCATGAAGGGCATCTGTCGCTGGTGCGGGCGGCTCGTGCGGCTTCCGATGTAGTCGCTGCTTCTATTTTTGTGAACCCCACGCAGTTTGGACCCAGCGAGGATTTGGCGAAGTATCCTCGGGCGTTCGAGCGCGATCGGGAGTTATTTGAGAAAGAAGGAGTCGAAATTCTTTTTGCTCCACCGGTGGAAGAGATGTATCCGGCAGGTGCGGTGACTTGGGTTACGGTGGAAGGACTGAGCGACAAACTGGATGGGGGTTCGCGGCCGGGGCATTTTCGCGGGGTGACCACGGTGGTGGCGAAGTTGTTTCATATCGTCGAGCCGGATGCGGCTTTTTTTGGGCAAAAGGATGCGGCGCAGGTCGCGATTGTCCGGAGGATGGTGAGGGATTTGAATTTTGGAGTTGAGATTGTGGCGTGTCCGATTGTGCGAGAGGCGGACGGGCTGGCGATGAGTTCCCGGAACGTTTATTTGAGTCCGGAGCATCGGAGGCAGGCGCTGGTTCTGCATCGATCGCTGGTGCGGGTGAAGGAGTTATGGGACAGCAGAGAAACGAGCGTAGAGAAGTTGCTGGCGGCGGGCAAGGAGGAGATTGCGCGCGCGAGCGGGGTGCGGCTGGATTACTTGGAGATTGTGAATCCTTCTAGTCTGGAGGCCGTGAGCAATGTTCGGAATGGGTCGCTGGTCGCGGTTGCGGGGTATGTGGGGGGAACGAGGTTGATTGATAATGTGGTGTTGTGAGCAGCTTTCCGGTTATATCTCGGTTGTTCGGGCATTGATTCCGGAAAAACGTCAAAATTTCTTGTGCAGGCAGTTGCGTTTCCCACCACAACCGGCGCAGAAAAGATTAGCGGCTCGACTCGGAATCATTCTTTGAAGAGAGGGCGGCGGCATTGGTGGTGAGGGATAGGTTCTGCTCGACGAGGGTTTCGATTTGGGACCAGAGGTGAGTGTCGCACTCGCTTTGCATGTGGCCGGGGGTGAGGACGCGGTCCCAGAAGGGGTATTCGGTGCAGGAGGCGGGATTTTTCCTGTAGTCCATGAGGTAATTGCCGAGGATTTCCGTCTTGGCGGGATCGGCAGCGGTGATGCGGCGGCGGCCGTGGATAATGCCCTGGGTCTGATAGAAGTTGACGGCTTCAACAACATTGTCGGGGATGATGGAGTCGTTCTGCCAGAGTTTGGCGACGCTATCGACTTGGACGGTGAGCTGAACGGGAATGCCTTCGCGTCTCAGATCGCGGGCCAGCGAAACGGCGGCTGCGGCTCCCCAGCTTTGACCGAATAAAACGATACGGGCGCGTTGTTTTTCTTGCGGGGAGAGAACGCCATCGTGATTGGCATCGAGCAGGCGGAGTACGGTTTCACGAGCTTGCCTGCGGCGGCGGTTCTCGAACACCTGAATATAAGTTCCTGGCTGCGCGGTTTTGCGGATATGATTCGCGATCTGGACTGGGCCGTGATGGGGATTATTGTGCCTGACGAAGCCGCCAACAAATCCGATGACGATGTTTGAGGGAGCGGCCGGTTGTGAGGGAAGGACGGCGGTGTCGATGGCGCGGGAAAGAGGCGGAAAAGTGGAGGAGGTTAAGAGGACGGCCAAGATTGCGATACGAGATTGACAAGACCGGCTCACAGCGGACCTTTTGACTCAGATGATTCTACGCCTAAGGCGGATGCGGAAGTATAGGTTCTTGTTTTTGAGTTCGGCGGCATGACGAGATCAATCGGCAGGCTGGTGGGAAGCTTGAGCTGTGCGGCAACAGCTAGGCTCGTGGGTCGAGATTCGAGTAGTCGAAACATTACGAGTCTCTTGGCAAGAGTAAGAGTCGAGCTTCGCTCGACTGGACAGCCGGGGGCGGCTGTCCCCTACATGGTTGTCATTACAGGAGGGATTTTGGGCCGGAGACGAAGGGGTTATCGGCAAGAATGTAGCGCAGCGGGTGGGCTTCGGCTTTGCTGATGCCGATGCGGCGGGTGACTTGGATGGATGGAGTAACAAAACCGTCGTTGCCGAGCCAGAGGCCGGAGTGCGCGGAGGTGAGGTCGCATCCGTTGTCGCGGAGGCGGGTGACACCGAATGCCTGGGCCAAGCGTCCGGGGCCGGCGGTGAGGCGGATGAGATCGCGCGGGGTCTGGATTTCGAGTTTTCGAGCGCGAGCCATTTCTTCGATACCGTGAAGGGGTTCAAGGGCGCGGAAGAGGATGCCTCCGCCTTTACCTTCGGAATCACAGGAGACGTTCAGGCAGTAGTGACTGCCGTAGATGAAATAGACGTAGGCGTGGCCGGGGGGGCCGAAGAGAACTGCGTTGCGGGCGGTTTTTCCGGCGGCGGAGTGGGCGGCAAGGTCGTTCTCTGCGAGATAGGCTTCGACTTCGACGATGCGGGCGGCGAGATGGGGCGGGTTTCCGCGGAGGAGGAGTTTCCCGAGGAGGTCGCGGGCGACGGGGCGGGGATCGCGGGCGAAAAAGTGGCGTGGGAGCGGGCTGGGGCTGAAGCCCGGATCCTTCTTGGACGCTTTACGCGGCGCTGAAGCGCCGCTCTTCCATGTTGTTAACACGTCTCTTTTTCTGTCACAGTTCTCGTCTGTGTTCCTGTCCGGTTTTTTTCGTTCTATCTTTCTGGCGTTCTTATCTCGCTTTCGTTCTTATCGTGCCTTGGCTATTCCGTTTTATGCTGCGCCTTTAGCGGATTCTTTCAGATAAGCGAGGACCTCCGCAGCGTGGCCTTCGGGTTTTACTTTGGGAAAGATATGCTGAATCGTGCCGTTGGGAGCGATGATGAAAGTGGTGCGGGCGATGCCCATGACTTTCTTGCCATACATGTTTTTCTCCTGGACAACGCCGTAGGCTTCGGCAACCTTCTTGTCGGCGTCAGCGAGGAGGGAAAATGGAAGCTGGAATTTATCCTGAAATTTCTTTTGGGCTTTGGGCGTATCGGGCGAGATGCCGAGGAGAATGGCGCCGGTTTTTTGAATCTGGCTGTAGGTGTCGCGGAAGGCGCAGGCTTCGACGGTGCATCCGGGGGTATCGGCACGGGGGTAGAAATAGAGGACGACGACTTTGCCGCGGAGGCTCTTGAGAGAAATTTCTTTGCCGTTCTCGTCCTGCAAAGTAAAGTCCGGGGCCTTATCATTGATGTTGAGGGTACTGACATTTGCGTTCTTGCTGTTGGGGGTCTTTGCGTTTAGCGCCATGGGCATCTCATTTCATTTCGAGCGGAATCTAAGGTTGAAGGCCGGGTCCACGAGAGCAGGGCGGGCAGCGCCGAGACGAGGACGAAATATCTCCAGAAATTTCTTATACCGCATGTTGGGGCTTGCCGTCATCTTCTGCCTGGGAGCGGGATGTGGCGCGAGAGTGTTTGCCCAGGAAGAAAGACCGGAGATCATTCCGCGGAGGACGCGGCCACTGACCAATAAGGTGAAGCGGGGGAATGAGCCGCGGGCGGTGGGAATTTTACAGCTCAACAGCAATGGCAAGGGGAGCCTGATTCCGGTCGCGATACTGATTAATGGAAGATTTTTTGACGCGAGCGCCTATAAGGCGGATCCGGTGCCGATGGCTCTGGAGAGGGGCACCGTATACGAGGCGGAACCGGACGGTGATTCGCAGGGGCTGTTCACGGTTAACGCAGCATTGCACAATGCGGGCGCGGGAAGCGCGCATCCGTGGCTGGGGACGGGGAGTTATTTGCCGAATGGGGCGATTGCCGCGAAGGGAACTCACAAGGCTGAAAACGTTCCGGTGGGGATGGACACTACTGGAGATGAGGGTCCTCCCCGGCTGACGAAACCGAGATCAGAGGCGCCGGAGGGTGATGCAGCGAAACCGGACTCGGGGGTCAATGCGGGGTCAGGATCAGCGGGGCAAGCGCCACCAGCTCAGCCATCACAACCGCCGAAGGTTGGTACGGATAGTTCGGCTACGGCTCCGTCGTCTTCAGCGCCGCCCTCCGCGGGTCCGTCTTCAGCCGGTCAGGCGTCTACGGAACAGGCCTCAGGGAATTATTATCGGCCGACGCTAAGGAGGGGGAAACCGACCGATGCTGCGGCGGACGATAGAGATGATCCGACGGAAAAAACTGTGAGTGCGTCTGCTGCGGTGAGCGGGACAGTTACGGGAGCCGGGGCGACGAAAACGGCAGAGCCGATCCGGTTGTTGGCAGCGATCTCGGACGCGGCAGGACCGGAGCCGGAATCTTACAAATTTTTCTGGAAGACCGGGGAAGAAGAGGAGCGGCGGAATCAGATGCTGGCGCTGGCAAGCGCCCAGGTACGGGCGTATGCGGCGGCCCTCGTGAAAAACCATATATCGGCGACTCCGGCAAGCCCGAAGACAGCGTCGGCGAAAAGGAAAGCAGAAAGTCAGGCTAAACCAGTGTTTGAGGACGTGCAATTTCACGGGTTCGACTTATGGCTGGCCAATCAGCCGGTGCTGGTATTGACGGCGAAGTCCCGGATACCGGATGCGAGCGAAGCAGTGGCCGCGGATCAACCTTATAGCGTGGTTTTGGTGGCGCGAACGGATATTTATGGCAATTTAACCAAGCTATATGCAGGAGTGACGGATCGGTTCCATTTGGATGTGGCGCCGGAGATGGATTTGATCGACGTGGTGGATGCGGATGGGGATGGGTTGGGAGAACTTTTGTTTCGGAAAACCAGCGATGCCGGGAGCGGGTACGTGATCTATCGCGCGACGGCGGACCGGTTGTGGAAGATGTTTGATAGTTTGAATCCGGAGTGAGAAGCAGTTCTCGGCTCCAGCTTTCGGGCGTCAGCTTTCGGGCGTCACCTTCTGATTCTACTGAAAACTCAGAACTGAGAACTTTTTAGGTTTCGATTCCTACGTGGCACACGCGACCCACGAGATAATCGGAGGGGGATTTGCCTTCTTCGATGGTCATTACCTCGATGGGATAGGCCTGGTTGTGGGGTCGGAGAATCAGGTGATTGCCGGCGGTTTCGACATACTTGACGGTGCAGGTCCCATCTTTCAGCACGGCATACATGTTGAACTCGCCTTTGCGGTAGGGTTTTAGCGAGTTGTAGTGGCGGTCGATGAGCAGAGTGGCGCCGGGAAGCAGGCGGGGGTACATGCTCATGCCTTCGCGGCCGTCAACCTTGATCATCACGAAACGCTCCCATTCCTCGCGGTTGCCCTCGGTCTCCGGTTTCAGCTTCTTCAGGAACGCTTTCTTGAATTTCAAAATCTCCTTGACGTCCATGCTAGTGATGAGAGGCTGGGTAGCGGCAACGGTGCCCTCGGTCAAGAGGACATTTTGAAATTCATCATTGCTGGGAGGCAGAATGGAGGCCCGTTTATTGACTTCCGAGGGATCGAGCAGATCGAGCACCGAAAGATGTTGAACGGCAAGAACACGGTCCATGCCTTCGAGGCTGAGGCCGCGCTTGCGATTAAGGAAGTTGGAGATATGGGCCTGTTTGAAGCCAGTCTGTTGCGCGAGGCGAAGGCCGGTGAGATCGCCTTCCTCGATGCGCTCCCAAAGAGCGCTGCGCAGATTCTCTTGCAGAACTCGGAATTTCATAGCTAGAAGTATATCACGTCAGGTATAGCATAATGCTAATCGCTTTACGATTTCCACAACAGCTTGGGTATAACGACCTTGACCTTCGCAAGTAGGAGCTATAGGATCGCGACAGGTTAGTAACTTATTCCAGTTACAAGGGCCACTCAAATGGTAGCTGACAACGGCAACGAGGAAAAACATTTTGTGGAATTCCGCCGTAAGGTTCGGGAAGCGGAAGTTCTATCGGCGGCGATGCAGAACCTATTAAAGTGCTTGAATTTCAGCGGGAGAGTGAGTGTCGTGGTACAAAACGGCAGAGTGCTGAAGTCAGGATACGAAGAGGGATTCTTTCGGCACATCGGTTCGGGCGCAATATTGGGGCGCGAGGATGCGATGAAACCCTAAGAGGGCGGAGAGATTTTTAAATAACTAAATAGCGCGAGCAGGCCATCGTAAGAGAAACGAGCCCTGCGCTTGATTTCCGCTGTTGCCGGGAATTGGGCGTGGGGCTTTTTTTTGCCGCGACGGCGGTTCGATACCAAGCGATTCAAACGCGATACAGCATTGAGATCGAGACAGCGGAGGAGCGATGGCAGCAGCATGCGGCAGCGGAAACGACAGCTTGAGTTTTGAATTGAAGTATTGCGAAAGGTGCGGGGGACTGTGGCTGCGCCCGACGGGGGGAGAACAAATCTACTGCAGAGCTTGCGGCCGGGCGATGGAAGAATTGCCGCCATCTTCTCACCTGGCAGAGATCGAGAGGTTTCAAGAGGAAGCGTTGCAGGAAGATCCGGATATAAGGCTCGAAAGTAACGACGATGAAGATCGGGATGACAAAGGTGCGGATGCGATGGGAGGCGTGGCGTGAACAATACCGTGGAATGGATTGCGGCAGAAGCTGAGATCGATCCACCGAAAAGCCTGCTGGGTAGGGCTCTGCGAGCTCCGAGGACGCGACGAGCAAACAACGAAGTGAGGAGCCCAATTCGTCCAGAAAGTCTTCCGGCGCATACTTTTCAGTCGTGGGTCGCTTCGAAAGGAGAATGGCAGAAAGATGATCCACTGGACAGGAACCCATATATTGGACGGTATAGGGAACGGACCGTGGCCTTGTTGCGGCGCTATGTACGTGTGGCGCTGGAAACTGGAAGGTTGCCATCAATGGTGGGAAAAGAGTTCTTTCGGGCTAAGGTGACGGCATATCGCTCAGTCACATTTGAGGACCGGGTCATCTTCGTGAGCGACGTAGAGAAGATATTGAACAGCCTGGAATATTGGGATCAACAATTGATTGCAAGATTGATCCTGCAAGAGCACAGTCATGAGCAAGCGGCGAAACTGTTACATTGCGATCGGAAAACGATCGGGCGGAGATTGCCGGAGGTAATTGACATGTTGAGCGAGAGTTTCCTGCAGGTGGGATTGTTGGTCGCAGTTTCGTCATCCGGGGAGAAGATGGAGTAAAAAATACTTGTCAAGAGGCAAATTCGGGTGGATCTTTGCAAGATGCTGAGGACAAAGCGAGAATAAATTTGCAAAAATGTCCCGGCCGCCCATCGCGAAATGCTATTCTGAATACATAGAGTCAAGAAATAAACTTGCTCTGGTAAGGCGCGCCGATAGCGCGCCTTTTTCTTTGCGCAGAGCGGTTCTTGTCGATCGAGATAGAAACCGCGATGCGGCGAAAAAACTTTGTCAAGAGGCAAATTCGGGGGAGCTCTTTGCAACCCTTTGAGGACAAAGCAAAAATAAATTTTAAATAATGTCCCAATCACCCATTGCAAAATGCTATTCTGAATATATAGAGTAAGAAATTAATTACACAACGGGTCTGTTAGGCGCGCTCCTGAGCGCGCCTTTCTATTTGCAACGAAAAGCTATAACTCGTGGAGGGCTATTTCACGCTAGAAGAGCATGCAGGATGCGGATCGTGGTTGAATCCGCCGAGGAAGCGGCTTGGGGAGAACCGCAGCGAAAATGGCGAAAAACAAGAAGGCGGGTGGGGCGGATAAAGGTTCGAAAGAAACAATTTCGACCGGGGGTGCTTCGCGCGTAAGAAAGACTAAAGCCGGGAAAATCGGCGAGAGCATCGCCGACAAGGATGCGGGGAAAAAGAAAGATTTCCCAACAGTGCGGAGCAACATTGCGATTCTTGTGGGTAATTCAGCGGAAATGATTGTCGCAAAAGTGATCGAGGTGGCGAAAAGCGGGCAACTAGCGCAGGCGAAATATTTATTCGAAGCGGTAGGGCTTTACCCTCCGATAGAGGAGGAGGCGCAGCCAGAAGGTGAATCTTTGGCATTCACGCTGCTGCAGCGGATGGGAATTCCGACCGAGCCAATCAACTATGAAGAAGATCCGGCTGGGGTTTTGCCGGGGTTCGGGGGGCAGGAGGGGCTTGGGGAGAACGAACGAGAGGGCAAAGCATCGAGCCCCGCGCCGGAAGGCCGCGATGAGAATGGCGATCCTGGCGATGCCGTAAAATGAACGAGGATCGGAACAGGCAAGGAGCGAGACGGTTGGCGAGATTATCGATTTCGCCGCCGGGCTCGATCCTCTCGCAAAGATCGGAGCGGGCAAAGAAGGACCGGATTCACCGAGTCAAGATGGGTATCGACATGACGTGGGTGACCGACCGCATAGCGCTAGGCGGTGGGATTTGGACGGCGCAGAACATGGAGGCGGTGTCTCGCGCGGGGATCACGCACATCATCGACATGCAGATCGAGTTCGATGATACGCCGCTGGCGCGGGGACGTGGAATCGAGGTTTGCTGGAACCCGGTGGACGACGATTTCGAGCCGAAGCCGGCGGAAGTGTTTGAACTGGGGGTGGAATTCGCACTGGCGGCGCTAGAGGAGAAGGAAGCAAAGATCCTGGTTCATTGCGCGGCCGGAGTACACCGCGCGCCGATGATGACTTTGGCGCTGCTGAGCGTAATGGGGTGGACGATAGACGATGCCATGGAGTTGATTGAAGGACGGCGGCCAGCGGCGGACTTCGCCGATGTTTATGTGCGGAGCGTGGAAGAGTTTCTGGAGAGAAGGGTGCGCAGTGAGTCGACTAAAGGAATATAACCGCGAAAGACGCGAAGATGCAGGCCGAAGAGCGACCGGCTGGTTGAGTTCTTCTCCCACTACCTTTTGCGCGCCGCCGCTTGGTGGGTTGAAGAAGAGTTATCGAAAAGATTGAGGAGGAAGTATGTTCGACGCACGCCGCCCGCACGGGCGGCTTTTTTATTGGGTGCTGGCAGTAGTGGTGATGACTTCGGGGGTCCGGCTGGCGGCGCGGGGAACGGCGACGGCGGCGGGACCGAGTTCCTCCCCCAAGGCGAAGCCGCGTGTGGCAGATCCACCGCCAATCGCGGCTTCGCCAATTCCACAAAGCGGGCCGGCGCTGACCAGTGTGATCGACACCGTGTACGCTGCTGACGGAACCACGGCGGCGGGGGTGCTGGTCATCTCGTGGCCAGCGTTTGTGACGGCGAGCGGAACAGCGGTAGCGGCGGGGGTCCTGAACACGACTTTGGGATTGAACGGCGCTTTGAACGTGGGGCTGGTACCGAATGCGGGGGCTAGTCCGGCGGGAATTTACTACAGCGTGGTTTACCAGCTCGGGCCGGGCGAGGTGAAGACGGAGTATTGGGTGGTGCCCACAAGTTCTCCAGCGACGATAGCGCAGGTGGTCACGACTCCGGGGTCAGGAACGGCGACGCAGCCGGTGTCTCTGCAATACGTGAACACTCAACTGGCGGCTAAGGCGAATGACAATGCGGTGGTGCATCTGGCAGGGGCGGAAACTGTTACCGGAACAAAGATTTTTTCCACGCCACCGAATGTGCCGACTCCGGTGAATACGGGCGACGTAGCGAATAAGAGCTACGTGGACAATTCCGTGGCCAATGTAGGAGCGGGAAATTACTTGCCGACGGCGGGCGGGGCGATGACTGGACCCTTGAGCTTGAGCGGGGCTCCCACGGCGCCATTCCAGGCGACTGATAAGGCATACGTTGATTCAAGCGTGACCGTCAAAGCTGACTTAGTGAGCGGGCTGGTACCGACGGATGAATTGGGGAGTGGAGTGGCGTCGTCGCTGAACTGTTTGCTCGGAAGTGGAGCGTGGGGACCTTGCGGATCGAGCGCGAACGCGACCGCGATTCAAAGTGTACCGGTAGCGGCGAGTGCGCCTGCGAATGGACAAGTGCTGGCTTACTCCTCGACGACGGGACAATATACTCCGGTGACTCCGAGTGGTGGGGTAAGTAGCGTTTCGGTGACTCCGGCGGCAAGCCAGAGTATTACGCAGCCTTTGGGAACGCAGTTCAGCGCGAACAACATCAGCGGAATCCGCTATGTGACGTCAGGTGACAATTGGAGCGCAAGTCCGAGCGGAAGTTTGGCGGGAGGGACACAAGCAACCATCACGCTGTCGCCTTGTCCGGTGGGCGTCGATACTTCTGGATATTCGATGTATTCCATATACATCAGCGTGCAGGGGACGCCGGAGCCGGCCATGGTAACGGGAGGAACGTGTGTGGCGGGGGCATCATCGGGAACGATTGTATTCACGCCGCGGAATTCGCATACGGCAGGATACAAGGTCAGCAGCGCCAGCAGCGGGATTCAGGAAGCGATCAATGACGCCTGCGGACTTCCGACCGCGGGGGATGTCGTGGACGCGAACGCGCGGGTCGTGCTTCCGGCAACCGGAGCGGTGGGGAATGCAATCCCAGTTTATGGATCCATCTACGCGCACTGCAGCCGGGCGCAGATCGAAGGAAATGGGGCGCTGCTTTCCTGTTCGACGCGAGACCGGTGCATGGTGCTGGGCGATCTGGTGAATTCGAATCACTACGGCGGAGTGACGTTGCGGGGGGTGAACTTTACCTCGACGGTGCAAGCAGACGGATGCCAGATCACGAATACTCAGCGACAGTCGAATGTGGTGACGATTACGACGGCTTCGGCTTGCAGCACGATTCAGAACGGAGACACGGTAAACATCAACTTTACCGACAATACGGCGTACTGGGGAAATCACGGGCCAGTGGCAGTTTCCGGCACTTCTATTACTTACAGTCAGACCGGCGCGAACGTGGCGTCAGTGGCGAGTCCGGGAACGATCGCGATTGAGAATGCCGCAGTGGAACAGTGTCTCAATGCCTCGACCTGGTGCAAGCAGCCGCCAGCCTCGACGCCTGCGAAGGCATAATCAGCCTATCCAACCTCCTCGTTCCAACTTTCCAGAGTCTTTTTGACCAATGCCATGAACTGATCCGCGACCGCGCCGTCAATGAGACGGTGGTCATAGCCCAGCGTGAGATGGACAACGGAGCGAATCGCAATCGAATCGTTGCCTTCGTTGTCGGTAACGACCAGCGGTTGCTTGGTGATTCCGCCAACGCCCATGATGGCAGAATTTGGCTGATTGATAATGGGCAGGCCAAAAACAGCACCGAACTGGCCGGGATTAGTGACGGTGAAGGTAGAGCCTTCCACATCCTCGGGCCTCAGTTTCTTGGCGCGGGCTCGTTCGCCGAGGTCCGTGATGCCCCGTTGCAGCCCGAGGAAGTTCAAATCGCCGGCGTTCTTGAGAACGGGCACGATCAATCCCCAGTCGAGGGCGACAGCAATGCCAACGTTGATATGGCGATGGTAATGGATATTGTCGCCCTCGATGCCTGCATTGATGATCGGCCACTGCTGCAAGGCAATGATGGCGGCGCGAACAAAAAATGGCATGAAGGTGAGGCGAACGCCGTGGCGTTGCTCGAATCCGTTCTTGTGCTTGGCACGGAGGCTCACGATACGGGTGAAATCTACCTCATACATGCAATGAACATGCGCGCTGGTGCGGCGCGACTCGATCATACGTTGTGCGATGATCTTGCGCATGTTGGTCATGGGGACCAGATCGCCGGGGTATGGAGCAGCGGGGGCGGGGCGTGAAGCCGGAGCTGACGGCACGGAAGAAGCAACGCTCGGCGCGGTGACAGGCGCCGAAGTCGGGGACTCTGTCCCACCGGATTGGCCTTCGATAAAATTGAGAATGTCCTGCTTGGTGATTCGTCCGCCAAGGCCTGAACCGGAAACTTTCGTCAGATTGACTCCATGCTCGCGAGCGATCTTGCGGACCAGAGGGGAGGAGCGAGTTTCCTCTTCGTCCGATGAAACCCGAGAAGGCGATTGCGCGGCTGATTGAGCAGAGGCTGCCGAGGCAGTTCCTGTTGTTACAGGGTCGGCTCCTTGTTTCGGTTCCGGAGCGGTTTGCTTGGAGGGAGCCGCGGCAGCGGGCTTGGCCGTGGCAGCTTCGCCCTCAGCGGCGATGGTGCCGACAACGGTATTCACTCCAACGGTTGTGCCTTCCGACACTTTGATCTCTTGAAGCACCCCCGACGCGGGCGCAGGAATTTCGGCGTCAACTTTGTCGGTGGAGATCTCAAACAGTGGCTCATCGCGCTGCACTTTGTCGCCCTGCTTCTTTAACCATTTTGTAATAGTGCCCTCAACAATGGATTCGCCCATTTGGGGCATGACGATGTCAGTCGGCATGATTTCCTTCCAAGGACCGCAATTCGCGATGCCTTAAGCAACTCATCATTATAGCGTTTGCGAAAAAGCGAGTCAGCGAAGTGCAGGCCGTATCAAAGCTTGGACGTGAGTTGCAGCTGGCTATTTCGGTTTCGTGCTCCTCTTTACTTTTTGTCTTTGTCTTCAGCTGCTGGCGTTTCCACTCCGAAGTTAACCTTCCAATATTCCTGAACCGAGGGCGGCAATTTTTGCAGATGAGATAGCAGGCTGGCAATCTTCCACATATCCTGCTCGCTGAGAGTTTTGTCCCAGGCGGGCATTCCCGTATAACGAACACCGGTTCGAATCGTATAGAAAACATGCCACTCGGGATCGTCGGGCGGATCGGAGATGAGATCGGGCGCAGGCGGATAGAAGGAGTGACCAAGAGAGGAAGGTTTGCGATCGAGTCCGCCATGGCAGAGTGCGCAATTCATGGTGTAAAGCTTCATTCCGTCTTCGAGATTCTGCTCGGTCGGAGACACGGGATTCGTAAGCCGCGGAGCATGTCGATCCATCGATGCATCGACAGCGGCCATCGCAATATGGCTTTCCCAATGCGGGGGAGCGATATTGGCAGGCGTGGGGAAAAAGCCTAAAGTGGCGAAGCCAAGTCCGCCTAGGACGATTACGATCAGAGTAACGACGATGCCAATCACGAATTTTCCCATGAATCCTCCGAACGGACTATTGTGGCAGATGAACAGAGCAAAGCGCTACTTTTGCTGCCGCAGCAGGTCAGATTGCCGCACCCCGGGGGATCGAGATCGTTCCTGTAATCAAAACGCCTTGAGTCGGCGCGCTTCACGCACCACATCAGTCAATTGGGGTAGATAGTGTCCTTCCTGTGGGGGCGAAAACGGAATCGCCGAGTCCCGTCCTGCGATGCGGACAATCGGACCATCGAGATCGTCGAATGCTTCTTCATTAATGATGGCAGCGATCTCACCGGCCAAGCCTCCGGTTCGCGAGTGCTCGTGCAGAATAATAACTTTATTCGTCTTCTTTACGGTCTGAATAATGGCTTCCCGGTCGAGCGGCGAGACGGTGCGCAGGTCGAGTATCTCGATTTCGATTCCCTCTTTACTTAGCAACTCGGCCGCTTCCAGCGCTGTGTGCACCATGGCGGCGTAGGTAATGATGCTCAAATCCCTGCCCTGCCGAACAAGATTGGCTTTGCCGATTGGCACGACATAATCTTCCGCAGGAACTTCGCCCTTGATGCGCCGGTAAAGAAACTTGTGTTCGAAGAAGATGCACGGGTTGTTGTCGCGGATGGCGGCCTTGATGAGACCCTTGGCGTCGTAGGGCGTGGCCGGGCAGATTACCTTCAGCCCAGGATTGTGCACGAACCACATCTCCGGATTCTGCGAGTGGAACGGGCCACCATGCACGTATCCGCCGCTCGGACCGCGCAGAACGAGCGGAGCGGGCGCACCCCATAGATAATGTGTTTTCGCAACCATGTTGGAAATCTGGTTGAAGGCGCAGCCGATAAAATCCATGAACTGAAATTCGGCGACCGGGCGCATGCCCGTGAGCGACGCGCCGAAGGCCGCGCCGACAATGGCTGACTCAGCGATTGGAGTATCGATGACGCGTTCGGGGCCAAAGCGGTCGATGAAACCATCCGTGACTTTAAAAGCCCCGCCGTAGATGCCGATGTCTTCGCCGAGGCAGAAGACGGAGGGGTCGCGGTCCATTTCTTCCCAGATTCCCTGGCGGATGGCTTCGAGGTAAGTAAGTTGCATAGAAGTGTGGCACCGGCACGGACTGAATCAAAAGAAATCTACTTCAAATGTACCGCCGCTTCCGTTTCTTTAAAGCGGCTGGTTCCCTTCTTCACTTTCGGCATCCCATACTTCGGCTTAATCTCGTGGCAGCCGTCTTCGCAGTAAACTCCGCCTTCGGCGGACTCTGGCGCGGGCATCGGAGAATTCACGGCAATCTCGCGCTCGGCTTCAATCTCGCGCTCGACCTCCGCAATGAGCGCCGCATTTTCTTTGGCCGTAAGCCACTTTTTTTCTTTCACCAGATAATTCTCAAAACGCGCGATCGGATCACGCTTCTTCCAGAAGTCAAACATCGGTTTTGGCACGTACGCCGCTGCGTCATGGATAGCGTGCCCTTTCATGCGCATCATCTTGGCTTCGATCAGCGTAGGACCTTCGCCACGATGCGCGCGTTCAACCGCGTCACGCACGGCATCGTAGACCTGGCAGGCGTCGGTACCGTCGACAATAACTCCGGGAATACCGTATCCAATGGC
Organism: uncultured Acidobacteriaceae bacterium; assembly: GCA_963833875.1. Classification (GTDB taxonomy): domain Bacteria; phylum Acidobacteriota; class Terriglobia; order Terriglobales; family Acidobacteriaceae; genus Sulfotelmatobacter. The sequence continues at coordinate 829,566 of CAWHZM010000004.1, read as the reverse complement.
CCGTTCGGCGAGATCCTTCACTCGATATTGCATCTCTGAAGGAGTTGAATAGGCCCAAAGATTACTCTCAACCACGAGCACGAGACCAAGATTCTGCACGGCCGCGAAGTTGATGCCTTCATAAGTAACACCGGTGGATTGGCCGCCATCGCCGATCCACGTCAGCGCTGCAATGTCGCGCCCCTGCAATCGCGCTCCGAGCGCTACCCCGGAGAGCACCGGAATCAAATCGCCAAGCATTGAAATGGGCGAAACCATGTTGCGCTTTTCTATGTCGCCAAAGTGCGAAGTCCCGTCGCGCCCGTGCGTTGGCGAATCGGCCTTCGCCATGTACTGCATCATGGTGTCGCTGGCGCGGAAGCCGCGCACCAACAGCGCGCCCTGATTGCGAATCATCGGCGCGAACCAATCATCTTTGTCGAGCGCGTAGGCCGAGGCACAGGAGCAGGCTTCCTGACCGAGCCCGAAATAGACGCCTCCTACCACCTTCCCTTGTTTATAAAGATTTTCCAGGGCGACTTCCATTTTTCGATTGAGCAGCATCCAGCGGTAGATCTCGATGCACTGCCTCTTGTCCAGATACTTGGACTCGCGAATCGGCGGGACGGGCGCATCAAGATCGCCGGAAACTTCGTAACGCACGTGCTCGGCGCCGTCTTTGTCTTTTTCGATCCGCTGTTGGACAGAAAAGTCGGGACGTTCGAGCCGGTAATCGGGAATGGAATACGTGCGGACGCTATGATTTTGGAGACCCGGCTTGGCAGTCCTGTATCCAGAAGTCCCGTTGCCGGAGCGATCTCCATTGGAGGCGTGTTTGGAGGCTGCTTTTTTCTTGATGGCCATGGTAAGAACTGCGCCGAAGCGCAACGCTAATGCTATCGCGAGAGTGACCCATCCGGCTAGCTCTTAAGCCCAAGCTACGTCGTCTTCTTTATGAAGCCGGCGAAACTCAGTTGGCGGCTGCATTGGAACACCCACGGACTCGCCCAGCAGAGCCTCGATGGATTCGAGCCAAAGCATCTGGCTGGAAAACACAACACTGAAGTTTCGCGAGATGGATTCGGCGACGGCGTTCACGTCGAGTTCACGGTCGAGTTGTTGCTGCATCGATGTTACGGGCTTTGACGTAATGCCGCAGGGGACGATCAGGTTGAAGAAACTCAGGTCGGTGCTTATATTCAGCGCAAAACCGTGCGAGGTGACGAAACGAGAAATATGCACTCCGATGGCAGCAAGCTTGGCTTCCGGCGAGCACACCCCAGCGACTAAAGCCAGCTCATCATCCGGAGCTTTTCCGGCATGACTGAAGTCGTGCCCTTCCCGGTCGTTCGCCCGCAAGGTGTTCTCCAACTGGCTCGCTTCGCTTCGCGGGACAGCCGAGGCGGTCATCCCTACATGAGAACGGTCGCCCTGATTATCCGTCCAAACTCCAGTCAGTCCCGGCACTCGCTTGGTGGGAATTCCGCAGTCCGTGCAGGTGCGGATCAAGACTTCTTCCAGGCGGCGGACGAACTCCACTGCGCCAAGCGTCTTGCGCTTGCCATCGGCAGCCGCGAATCCACGCAGATCGAAGATAGGGTAGCCAACGAGCTGGCCTGGGCCATGAAACGTTACATCGCCACCGCGATTGCATTCGAAAAGCCCGACTCCACGCCGGGCCAACATCTCCGGCGACGCGATAACATTCGCAGCTTTCGCGTTGCGACCCAGTGTGATGACTGGAAAATGCTCGAGCAGCAGCAGGACGTCCCCGATCTTCTCTTCTTTCCGAAGTGCGACCAGCCGCTCTTGCAGGCGTAGTCCCGCGGCGTAATCAACCGTACCGAGTTGGACGATGGAGATCATGCCGATACGCTCAGAAGGAAAACAGCTAAACTGTCCAACCTACATTTTACGCTCGCGAAGAACTTTTACGCGTTAATCGCCAACCCATATACGCTGTTCGAAGCGTCCAGCATAGCTTCGGCAAGAGTTGGATGAGCGTGAATCGTCCATATCAGGTCCTCTACAGTAGCCTCAAGTTCCATGGCGACTACCGCCTCCGCGATCAACTCCGTAGCCTGTGGGCCGATGATATGCACGCCTAGAATTTCTCCGTACTCGGCGTCGGAAATGATTTTGATGAAGCCCTCATGCGCGCCCACAATGGACGCACGCGAGTTTGCCGTAAAGGGAAACTTGCCGATTTTGAGGTTATATCCCGCTTCTCGCGCCTGAGTCTCGGTCAAGCCGACACTCCCGATCTCCGGATGGCAGTAAGTCGCGCCGGGAATGTGCTCGGGATTAATCGGCTTGCAAGGCTTGCCGGCAATTTTGGCTACGGCCACCAGCGCCTCCATTGCTCCAACGTGAGCCAGTTGCGGCGACCCCAGGACTATATCCCCCACCGCATAAATTCCAGGCTCCGCCGTGTGCATCCATGAGTCCACCTGGACAAATCCGCGCTCCGGCTTGATCGCGGTTTTTTCCAGCCCGACATTTTCCGTACGCGGCTTGCGCCCCACAGCGATAAGGATTTTCTCCGCCTCAATTTTTTGCCGTTTGCCGTCGATGCTGATCGTTACGGCGATGCCGGTTTTTGTCTTCTCGACATTCTCGACTTTGGCGCCAGTATGGAAATTAATCTCGCGCTTTCGGTAAACCCGCGCTAGTTCCTTCGAAACTTCCTCGTCCTCCACTGGTACTAACCGTGGAAGCATTTCGACGATCGTGACCTGACAGCCGAAGGAACGGTAAATCGAGGCGAACTCTACCCCCACGGCACCAGCGCCGACGATAACCAGAGATCGCGGCATTTCTTTTAGACTGAGAATCTCGATGTTCGTAAGAATACGGTCGTCCGCCTCCAACCCCGGCAGCATGCGCGCTTCCGAACCTGTGGCCAGAAGCACATTTTTCGCCTTCAATTGCGAGGACCTGCCCCCATTTGAGACTTCAATCGTATGAACCCCATTCTTCGCCGCGCCGGTCAACTTGCCGTATCCCCTGAGGGTCTCGACTTTGTTTTTCTTCATCAGGAATTCCAGGCCCTTGGCGTGCTTGGCGACAATCTTCGTCTTCCGCTCCTGAATGGCGGCCCAATTCAACTTTCTTGCGTCCACACCCTCAATGCCGAATTCTTTCGCTTCTTTCAGATGGTCCCAGAGTTCGGCATTAAACAGTAACGCCTTAGTCGGGATGCAACCAACGTGCAGGCATGTTCCCCCGAGAAATCCATCTTTCTCGATCAGGGCAGTTTTCAATCCGTATTGGCCGGCGCGAATTGCACCCGTATATCCGGCAGGGCCGCTGCCGATAATAGCGACGTCATAAATAGTCTCAGGCAAGAGAAAGACTCCTTACATCCATCAAAGATGTCGAAGGACAACCAAAGATTCTAGACCAGTGGGATCAAAGCGGAAAGTAGCGGGCCGACAAGCCGAGCAACAATGATAACGAGGGGTCAATGAGTCGGCTATCAGCTATTCTTTCCAGCCGCTGTACCTCGGCTCAAGGCTCGACTGGCGATGAGCCGAGTCGCCTTTAAATCGACAGCATTCGCTGACACCGACAGGCCAGACATCCGAGGCGGAGTGCCCCGGGAATCCCGCAAAGTAAACTGGCGGAAAATTTTCTCCAGTTCAATGGCCATCGCGGAAAGTTCATCGCAGGCCTTCGCCGCTTCCAGGGCGCCATGCGAGGATTCGACCGCTAATCTCGCGATTTCGCCAATGTTCTGGCTCACTTGCTCGGAAGTGGAGGACTGTTCGGCGGTGGTGGCCGCGATCTGATTAATCATGTCCCGGACGCGGTCGTTCATCCCGATGATCTCGCGCAAGGACTCGCCTGTGCGTTCGGTGGTCTTGACCCCCTGCTCCACTTGCGCCGTGCCAGCCTCCATTGCGTGAACTACGGTGTTGGTTTCGCCCTGGATGGTTTCGATCCGGCCGGCAATTTCCTTGGTGGCGGTCGTGGTGCGCTCCGCCAGTTTGCGCACTTCATCTGCTACCACCGCAAAGCCGCGGCCCTGGTCGCCGGCGCGAGCGGCCTCAATGGCTGCATTCAGCGCCAGCAGATTGGTCTGATCGGCAATATCTTCAATGACGGCGACAATCTCGCCAATCTGATTAGAGCTCTTTCCCAGTTCGCGGATTTTGGCTGCCGTGGCGCTCACCGATGCCGCGATGGCCCGCATGTTCTCCGCAGATTGTCGCACCACCTCTCCCCCGGATCGGGCGGTTTCAGTAGCTTGCTCGGCAGCCTGGGATGCCTGCCGGGCAGCTTCGGAGACCTGGGTTACCGTGGAGGACATCTCGTGCATCGCCGTCGCCACCTGTGCGGTCCGGTCTGTCTGAGTATTCGCGGCAGTCGACTGCTCGGACGAGGTTGAAGCCAGCTCGTGACCAGCGCTGGCAATACGCTCGGCCGTGGCGGCAATATTTTCCACCACGCTGTGCAGATTGTTTTTCATGCTGTTGAGGGCAATCACGGATTCACCAACTTCGTCGCCCGCTAGCACTTCGATGTCGTCCCCGGAAAGATCGTTGCGCGCAATCGCCCGCGCCAATTCGGCAGATGCCGTGACTGGTCGGACCACTAGCCGGCGTACCACAAGGAATACAACCACGCCACAGGCCAACAGCGTGCACGCACCCACCAAGAGCAGCGCCAGACTATTCGACCTGGCAGTTTTCGTCAGTTCCTCCGTGGGCGCTGTCACCACAAACGCTCCTTTAATATCGCCTACCTTCATACCTTCTTTTCGAAAGCCAAATGAATCCTTGGCACCGACCGGGTCGCCGTGGCAAATAAGACAATCCTCGGTCAGTCGCACCGGCTGCGCGTAGCGCATGACCTCTTTCCCATCGGCGGTGTCGCGACGGTAATATTCCTGCAACAAAGGATCTGCCGCGAATGCGCGCAGGGCTTCGGCTTCAAAACCGTCTGCAGCGTTCTTGGGATTTCGAGGTGCGAGCGAAGGCGTGGAAAATTTCATTCCCTGGCTTTGCGCGTATTCGCGGGCCACGGTCCAAGCCACCACCACCGGAACTTGAGAGACCTTTTTGAACTCGTGCTTGGGAACGTAGTCCTCAATGTTTTTTGAAAAATAGGTGCGCACCTCCGCCGCCATGCCATCGGTTTTTCTTAGCCGATCCACAAACGATCGCTCTGCGTCGGAGTTAATCCGATTGTTCGTGAAGAAGAAACCGATCGCCGAGGTAACCGCTAGAGTTGCCAGGATAAGCCCGGCAATTTTCGCCGTCAGCTTGAGCCTTCCCATTCTGCTAAAATCCATCAAACGTAGCCCTGCCCGTGCCACCAGTTGGACTATCGGCAGTTACGCTCACAGACATAAATCCAAGTTGCAATAAGAAAAGCCGCCTGGCGGCGGCTTGGTAACCCTCGGAAAAGCAAGATCAGTTGCCCTCGTTACTTGCCCGCTTCCACGAAATCAACTCGCCAATCGTCGAACTGGTGCTCGAAACTGGCTGTTTGTAAGCTTCCACCTCGGAGCGCGACGCTTCTTCGCCGACGGCACGGATGCTAAGTCCAACCTTCTTATCCTCCGGGCTCATCTTGATGATCTTAAAGTCGTGCTCCATGCCCGGCTCCAGCTGGATCGGCTGGCCGTTCGCGTCCACCGCCTCGGATTTATGGCATAGACCTTCGACGCCCTCCGCAATTTCCACGAAAGCGCCGAACGCCGCCACGCGCAATACTTTTCCGCGCACAACATCCCCAGTGTGGTGCGTCTCAAAGAAAGTTTCCCAAACATCAGGCTGAAGCTGCTTTACTCCCAGCGATAACCTGCGCTTGTCAGGCTCAATCGCCAATACGATCGCCTTCACACGGTCGCCCTTTTTCAACACTTCCGACGGGTGCTTCACCCGCTTGGTCCAGCTCAGGTTGCTCACATGTACCAGCCCATCGATTCCGTCTTCGATCTCGATGAAGGCCCCAAAGTCGGTCAGATTGCGTACCCGGCCCTCGACCGTCATTCCCACAGGATATTTATCGTGTAGCGCATCCCAAGGATTGGTAGCCAGCTGCCGCATGCCCAGCGAAATGCGGCGCTCGGTAGGATTCACGTTCAGAACCACGCACTCCACTTCGTCGCCGACATTTACCAGCTTGGAGGGATGCTTCATACGCTTGGACCACGTCATCTCGCTGACGTGCACCAAACCTTCAATGCCCTGTTCAAGTTCAACGAATGCACCGTAGTCGGTCACGCTGATCACACGTCCCGAAACGTGCGCTCCCACCGGGTAGCGATGCTCTGCATCAAGCCAGGGATCGGGCGTCAACTGTTTGAATCCTAGCGATACCCGCTGCTTTTCCTTGTCGTACTTCAGCACTTTCACCTGAATCTGGTCGCCCACATTTACCAGATCGCGCGGATGGGTTAGACGCCCCCACGACATATCCGTGATGTGAAGCAATCCATCGAGTCCGCCCAAATCCACAAACGCCCCGTATTCGGTGAGGTTCTTCACTACTCCGGTTAGGACCGAACCCTCTTCCAAATGTTCCAGAGTCTTGTTGCGCTTCTCGCTTTGCTCGCCCTCCAGCAATTCTTTGCGTGAAACTACAATGTTCCCGCGCTTCTTGTTGAGCTTAATCACCGTCACTTCAAGGATCTGACCCTTCATGCCCTCGAGGTTGCGAATCGGACGCAGATCAACCTGCGACCCCGGCAAAAACGCCCGGGCTCCCAAAATATCGACCGTCAACCCTCCTTTGGTGCGCTCGATCACGGTCGCCTGAATCGGCCGCTTTTCGTTGTGGGCCTTTTCCACCTCATCCCAGGCATGAATGCGCGCCGCTTTCTGGTGCGAGAGGTTGATGTAACCCTCTTCATTGTGACCCTTCTCGCGCATCACATCGATTTCATCGCCCGGTTTGAACTTCGGGTTGCCCTCATGATCCAGCACCTCGGAGAGCGGCAGCATCCCTTCCGACTTCGCGCCTACGTCCACCACCACGTGGGTTGGCGTTAACTTCAGCACCGTCCCCTTGATCACACGGTCTTCACCGACGGCCTCTTCGGTCTCCGTGGTGAAGTTTTCCAGCGCAGAGGCAAAATCCTCTCCCAGAGGCTTATCCTCGGAATTCTGCGCTGCGCGCGAATTCGCACTTTGCGATTCCTCCGCAGAGGAGACTAAAGTTTCGTTCGAGTCGCCGGAATGCTCCGGCGCATGCGCAGAGTGCTGTTCACTGGCGTTTTGTTCGGTTAAGTTTTGGTCGGATGCCATCGGTTCATTCTCGGTTGCGACGGCGCTGCTTGATTCGTAGTTGTGAGCGGTGGTGTGGTCGGACAAGGTCTGCCTCTCTGCTGAAACCTCGCACTCGGTGCGGGGAAGATGCGGGGCCTGCTTGGCGGACTGCTGGATGAGTCGTTGGTTGTGGTGGGCTCACCCTGGCGAGTGAGCTTGGACAATCCCAGCTGCCGGACGTTTAACAGAAACCCGCGTCCAAAGGGAACTCCTCGACTATAGCAACGCCTCTCAAACAGTGTCAAACACAAATCTTCGCATGTTACGGCAGTGTTTCAATCCCAGCGGGTTCGCTTGCATAATGCTCGTTCAATGCTGAACCATTCGAAATTATGCGGAATTTGCAAGGACGTAGAAATCTAGGAATCGAGGAGCACATCTTCCTCTTCCGCTTCCTTTCTTGGAGCGGTAACTCCGGCTTCCGCAGGGGGAGTGGTTGAGGCGACGGTAGCCGATTCTTCGACGGTTTCCGTCCCGGCCTCCCGCTGCGATTCGTCCAGCAATCGCAGACCTTCCATCAGCAGCCCCTGAGTATTGAGTTCGGTGGTTTCTTTATCGGTCTTGCCTTCGAAGTTGAGTTCGAAACTTCCACCGGTCCAGCGCAGTACTTTGAAGACGGCTTGATCGCCCACCAGATCGCCGGAGGGAGAGTTGTAGGTAGCGTGCTTCACCTGTCCCTCGGCAAAAAAGACCTCGCATTTATCGCTCTTATCGTTCAGCTTGAGCTGGCAGCTCTTGCGGCCCATTTCGAGAGATTGCATGAGATCGATCACATTCATCTGCAAGAGATTACCGCGAACGACCCCGTCCGAGGGTGCGGTTTTCGCCATTTTCTCCAGGGCAATGCGATCGACGGTGCGCTTGATGCGCCGCGTAGCTTCCTTGAGAAAAAAAGGCTTGGCGATGTAATCGTCGGCTACATCCTGAGGCGATAGACGCTCGTCGATGTCGGACCGGCTGGCCATCAGGACGGCGGAGAAATTTGCGGTGGCCGGACGGGATTTTAGCTTCTCGACTAGCTGCCGGCCATCCATACCGGGCATCCGGTAATCGCAGACCAAGAGATCGGGAGGATCGTCGACTGCTTTCAGCAGCGCATCTGCTGAGTCGGAAGCCGACACCACGCGCGCCAAGGGAGTCAGTGCATGCTCAAGCATCTTGAGCACCATGGGGTTGTCGTCAACCAGAAGGAGCTTTACGTTGTTCTCCATTGCTTACTTGGCGCTTACTTCGCGCGAAGGTATCCTCCGCTTTTGCCTCCGGTTTTGCGCTGCAATACAATGTCGCGGATCTCGATTCCCTTGTCCATGCCCTTGAGCATATCGTAGAGCGTGAGGGCGCTGACGCTTACGGCTACAAGGGCCTCCATCTCGACTCCGGTTTGAGCAGCGGCGGCGACTTTTGAAGTGATGGCGACGCCATTGTCGCATAGCCGCATATTGACATCAACGTAACTGAGCGGGAGCGAGTGGCACATGGGAATCAGTTCCGATGTGCGCTTGGCGGCCATAATGCCGGCGATCCGCGCAACTTCGAGCGGATTGCCCTTGGGATTATCGGGTAAACATTTTAATGCCTCTGGCTTGATGAGGACGAATCCGCTGGCTTCGGCTTCTCGGTTGGTCGCGGGCTTGGCGGAAACGTCAACCATGCGGGCGCGACCGGACTCGTCGTAATGAGAGAGCTTCGTCGCCATGGGGAAGCGGAAACCCTATCTTACATGCTTCATCTGTTAGGCAGCGGCCTCGCTGCCCACGGACTTGTGTAGACGGCCAGCCAGGTAACCCAGCACCGCCGGAGTGGCGAACATGGCAGCGGTAAAGACCAAGTCCCCTTCCAGGGCGCGGCGGAAGAATGGGAGACCGGCAGAGTAGCAAGTAATCAATCCCGCGAAAGTCTTGGGGTAAAGATCCCAAGCGGCCCATACCGAGAAATTGCTCACCAGAAAAAAAGCCACCGATCCAGCTAGGGCTGAACCCATGATTCGGAGTGCACTAGTGTTTTCACGAAGAGTGGTACCCAGCCAGAGCATGGCGGCATACCAGACCCAAGTAACCAGATGATCCCAGCTAAACGGATAGCGGTAGATAAGCGTGGTCAGGATTACGTCGGACGCGGCTAGCACGGCCAGCGGCACCCAGAGTTGGCGGCGCGGCCCGCGAGCGCCGAAGAACAGGAGCGAAGCGCCGACTGGAGTAAAGGCGAATGGGTGTGGCAGGAATCTTACGCCGACCGCGATGATAACAAACAAATAAGCCAGCATGATCACCTCAGGGAACAACGTTCGTTATTCATTGTCGGCGCGGGAGTGCGCGTGCGTCAAGGGCTATGCGAGGAGGAGTTTGGAGCGGAGCGTCGCTCACTTCGCTTCGGCGGGAAGCCGAGGCGGCGGTCCCCACATGAGCTCAACTGGAACAACGTGCCGCTACGGCTCGGGGTAGGTTCTGCGGTTGGGGCCGGAACCATACACATCGCCTAAGACTCGTAAATTGGGGTCGAGCAGGACTCCTGCGCCCAGCGGCTTCGAGGCTGGGTCACCGCCGCCTCGCGCGCGGCTTAGCAGGCTGGGCATTTGGGCGTACCGCAGGTCCTGGAAATTCACGATATAGCACGAGTTGAGGCTTTCTGTTTGGGTAATCGGATATGCGGCCCAATCGAGATAGGCACGCCCTAGATACGACCGTTTTGCCGCAAGAGTGATGGACGTTTCTTCCGGTTTGTATAAGACTTGCAGCCTGTCGTCATTGGCACCCGGATTGACTTCGGGCCCAAGGGAGTTCACCGGGGCAAGAACGAAGAAGTTTGTAGTTTCAACCACCCCGTACCATTGGAATGGGCTGGCGAGTGCGGGAAAGGCCGACGCTCTTATGGGCTCGGCGCTGTCATAGGTGCGAGACTGAAGCGCGTTGATGGCACGACGGTGCTCGTAATCGCGCACACCCCACAGGAACGCGACCGCGATCAGAGCACAAATGGCAGCAACGCGACCGCGCGGGCCGGGGTGACGCACGCCGACTTCAGTATCGATCAGCGAAAAGAGCGCGGGCACGATCAAGCCAAGCAGCAGGCAGGTAAACATGATCGGCTCGAAGATGAAGACAATGTCCCAGGAATACCAGCGCTCGGAAAACGGCCAGAATGGGCGTACTCCGTAGGCGTTGGTGAAATCGAGCAGGATATGGCTAAGACCGGCGAGACAGGCGAAAAGAAAGAGCCATCCCCAGCGGGGCGGCAGGCTGGGATCTTTTACCTTTCGGCCCCGCAGCCGCCATATGAGATAAACGAACCCTACGACCACCAGGGCGTCGAGAAGCACGCCTAGAAACGAATGGGTGAAGCCGCGATGGTGCGCGAACCCGAAAGCCGGGCCGCGAAAACGGCCGAGGACATCGAGATCTGGAGCCTCTGCGGCAAGAGTGAGCGTAAGCGTGGCTAGCGCGGACTTGCGATTGAGCCCGGCGCGTCCCATGCAAGCGCCAGTCAGGAAGTGAGTGACGGGTTCCAAGCGGTAAGAAGGATTGTAGGGGTGGTATCGGCAAATGTAAAAGGGCGTCGGATGTTTTCACAATCTTATGGCCCAGATCGAACCCACCCTTAATCACTTCCTCTAATCACTTCCTCTTCAGCCCCTCCAACTCCTCCAAGGTGCGCGGCCAGTCCTTCCCGAGGAGACGAGACAATCCGCGATCAGCAAGCACTTTCCCCTCGGTCTGGCAGCGGGCGCAATAGTTAGTTTCTTTGTCGGCATAGCGGATGCGCTGCACGGGGTCCCCGCAGCGAGGGCAGGGTTGGCCATACCGGCCATGGACGGCCATCTCCGGCCTGAACGCGGTTACTTTTTCAGGAAAACTACGCTGGGCCTCGGTAACGAGGCGGTCGGTCCAAAGCTGCAAAGTTTGGCGAGTAGCGGCGAAGAGACGGTCCCATTCGGCAGGCTTTAGTTTTTGGGTGAGAGCCAGGGGCGATAATTGAGCCGCATGCAGGATCTCGTCGGAATAAGCATTACCCACACCACTGAGCAAGCGGGGATCAGTAAGGGCGCGCTTCAGGGTATGGTTTTCGGCGGTGAGCGCGGCTCGAAACGTGGCCAGGTCTGTCGAAAAAATGTCAATACCTCCGGCATCGAAAGAACTCAGGTTCTCCTCGCCGAGCACCACATGGAGGGAGGCACGGCGCGTGGAGCCGGCCTCTGTGAGCACGAGACTGCCGTCGGGAAAATCGAAAGCGGCCAGGGTTTGACGTCCTGACAGCTTGGCGCCTGGAGGACGCCAATGCAGGCGGCCGGCGATCATCAGGTGAAGAACCAGCCAAAGGTCATTATCCAGGCCAAATGCGATCCTCTTTCCGATACGACGAAGCTCGCGCACGGTTTGGCCTTGCACACTTTCAATCGGCGGCTGCACGGTTCGCAGGAGAAATGGGCTATTCAGTCGTATGCCTTTCAGAGGATGGCCAACGATCCGAGTCTCGAGTGCGCCGACATAAGCGGTGATGTCTGGCAATTCGGGCATTACTTAACACTTTGCACGTTATCGGCGGGGTCCTGCAACTTCCCGGCGGCATAGGCTTTAGCAATTCGCTGGAACTCAGCCCAGGTCAATACGCGGTTCGTGTAGCGATTCGCGACAATGTTACCGGTAAAGTCGGCAGTGTGACCGCGCCACTCACCGTAAATTAGTCAGAACTGTTCCCTTGTCTCCGAGTCTCCGACCAAGTTTGACCCTCTGCGGTGAAGTCCTTACACTTGAGTGTGTTCTCCGCCCGGTGTGATACTCATCCTGTGGAGGGTTTCCTGAGTTTACGATGGCACAGTTCGTGGTCGGCGGCGATTTGGGCGCTGCCGATATTCTTCTTGGCCGGATCGTCTTGTATTGGTCAGGAGCGTTCGACTCCGATCACGCTGGATAGCAGTGAAACAGTTTTTGCCGTGCTGACGGCACTCAATTCCTGCGGGTACGATCAGGACTTGACCACCTCCGACGTTATGCGAAGCACCGTGCGGTCGGAGGTGCAGCGAGTTCTGCGAGATTCCGAAGAGGCCGAGGCGGCGCGTACCGCGCTTTGCCAGTTCTACCAGCAGCACACCCCGGACCGGAACACGAACCGCAGCTTGTCCCCTTACATTTCGCTGGCGCTTTATATGGATGGCCCGCCACATTTTCTGCCGCGCATGAAGGAGGAGGATTTGCCTCCGGACGCAGGCGCGGTTGCGGGCTTTGGGCAGGTGTTGGAGCCGTTTTACGCTAAAGCGAACCTGCATGCGATATGGGAGCGGCACCGCAAGGATTATGCAGCGGCCATGAATCGTTACCACGAGCCGCTGGCAAAGATGGTGTTCGATACCGAGATCTATTTGAAGCGGCCATCGTCGGAGTATCTAGGGCGGAGGTTTACGATTTACCTGGACTTCATGGGCTCACCCAATGAGACCGACGCGCGAAATTATGGGGCAGATTATTACGTGATAGTGTTTCCGGCTCCGAACACGCCGTCAGGAGGGACTCCGCGCGGGGCGTTGAAGATGGATCAGATCCGGCACACGTTCTTGCATTACGAACTGGATCCGCTGGCTGGCAAACACTTTAGCGCCATCAACCGCCTTGAGCCGCTGCTACGATCGGTACAGCGGGCGCCGCTCGAAGAGAGTTTCAAGTCGGACATCTCTTTGCTGGTGACGGAGTGCCTGGTGCGGGCCATTGAGATTCGTACGACCGGAACGAAGCAACCGGCCGACGAAGCCATGCGGGAACAAGCGGTGGATGACGCGGTGAAGCAGGGCTACATTCTAACGCGATATTTTTATAACGCAGCGGTGGCATTTGAAAAAGATCCGGCTGGAATCGATGCCGCATATTCCGACTTGCTGAATAACATCGACACGAAAAAGGAAGAGAAAGCAGCCGCGGAGATTCAGTTCGCCAGCAGCACGTCACCGGAACTGGTGCAGTTATCGCGTCCGGAGGAGCGGAGGATGCTGTTCATGGCGGAACAGCGGCTCACCGCGGGCGATCCCAAGGGAGCACAGGAACTGGCCCAGCAGGCGCTCGACCGCAAAATTGGAGATCAGGGGCGCGCCCTGTTCATTCTGGCGGAAGTAGCCGTGGCCAACAAGAACCGTGATGGGGCACAGGACAATTTCCAGAAGGCAGCGCAAGCCTCCAATGACCCTAAGGTGGTGGGTTGGTCGCACGTTTACCTGGGTAGAATTTTGGATATGAAAGAGGATCGGGAGGCTGCATTGGAGCAATACCGGTCGGCGCTGAGCGCCGGCGCCGACATGCCGGAGATCAAAGCGGCGGCGGAAAAAGGCCTGCAACAAGCGTATGAGCCTCCGGCCAAACCGCAGTGATTCTTGCGCAAGGGATGGCTGACCATGCCAAGGACAAAATCGCAGGACTCGCGGTCGATACAATTGGTAAGATATTTCGCTTGTGAGATTGAGATAGGGATCGGCTGATCCAAGGAGAACGCATGAAGCGAACAGCAATCATGATTTTTGTGTTGGGAGTGGGAATTTCGGGAACCAGCGTGGGGCAGGATAAACCGGCTCAGACGCCAACTCCGGCTGGCCAAACGGCTGCCCCTGCCGGCAAACGGCCGCCCCAAGCGAAAACTCAGCCCGAGTTCGACGCCTATAAAACGGCCGCTGCCATCACCGATCCGGCGGCGCAGGAGAAGGCAGCGGACGAATTCGCGGCCAAGTTTCCCGACAGCGAGTTGCGTCCCGTGCTCTACCGTTCGGTAATGCACTCTTACCAGCAGGTGAACAGTGCGGACAAAATGCTGGCCATGGCGCAAAAGGTACTGAGCTATGACCCCGACGATCCTGAAGCGTTGCTGGGAGTAGCGCAAGTGGTGGCCGAACGCACGCGCGATACCGATGTGGATAAAGATCAGAAGACCGCCGAAGCCCGAAAAGATGCAGAGCGGGCGTTGGCGACGATCGATACGGATATTCCCAGTTCTGGGTATCCGCCAGAGCAGTTGGCCGCGTTCAAAAACTTTCTGCGCTCCGAAGCGTACGCGATCATAGGAACTCTGGACTTTAACAATAAGCAATGGGCGACCGCCGAAACCAACCTGAAGAAGTCGATCGACGCCTTCCCGCAACAGCCGGATCCTATCGCGGTCTTCCGGTTGTCGGTAGCTCTGGATATGCAGAATAAGTATCCAGACGCGATGAAGTATGCCGACCAGGCGGTTGATCTGACCAAGCCTGGAACCGGCGCCGGGGATGCGGCTCGCAAGGAGAAAGACCGGCTAGTGCAGTTGATTGGCGGCATAAGCGAGCCACCGGCGAAATAATAAAGTTTCGGGATCGAGGTCCATCATCACGGAAATGAAGGAACGGGAGATCAACGCTCTCGAAATGGCGCTGGGCTATCGCTTTCGCCGACGGGCTGTGATCGAACAGGCAGTCACTCATAGCTCACAGGCGCGTGAGCAGGAGTCACAACAGGTCGGCGAAAACAAATTCCGAGTGCACGATAACGAGCAATTGGAGTTTCTGGGTGATGCTGTGTTATCGCTCGTAACTAGCGAGGAATTGTTTCAACGGTTTCCACAATTTCGGGAGGGCGAGCTTTCGAAGATTCGCGCCCATGTGGTGAGCGAGCGCCATCTGATTCACGTGGCTCAGCAGATCGAATTGGGGCACTATCTTCGGCTGGGACGCGGCGAGGAAAAGAGCGGCGGCCGAAGTAAAACGGCGCTGCTGGTGGATGCGCTGGAAGCAATATTGGCGGCCATTTATCTGGATGGCGGAATGGAACCGGCGCGCGAGTTTATTTTGCGCGAGATTCTGGGACCTGAACTGGAGCGGATGCAGCGCGAGGGCGGATCGCTGCCCATGACCGATTTCAAGTCGGCTTTGCAGGAAACTCTGCAAGGCCTTGGAATGCCGCAACCCACTTACGTCCTGGTGCAGGAAGTAGGTCCGGAGCATAGAAAGACTTTTACGGTTGAGGTGCGGTTGGATGGAAGAAAGAGCGAGGGATTTGTGGGTCGGGCGGAGGGTTCGACCAAGAAGACGGCGGAACAAGATGCGGCGCGGCAACTTCTGGCTCATTTGGCTGGGCGTGATCAAAAAAATCCATCCTGACTGGGGCACCGCGCAAGTGGCTTGAATGACTTCTTCAGAAGAGCATTTGTCGGGACACCCTGTAACGGAGCAAATCTCGCCCGAGTCGCCTCCAGAGCAGCGAATTGAAGAACGAGCGGTAGCTCGCCCCAAACCGACGTTCGTCCCCGGCTTGGGCCTAACTGGGACTCTGCAATCTTTGCTGGGTACGGTGGTGATTGCGGTTTTTGTGATTACCTTCATCGTGCAGGCGTTTCAGATCCCCTCTCCATCCATGGAGAGCACGCTGTTGGTTGGCGATTACTTGCTGGTAAACAAGTTGTGCTATGGGGGCGGAAGTCTCGGAGACTTAGTTATGCCCTATCGCCGCGTGCAGCGGGGAGATGTGGTGGTGTTTCACTACCCGGTGAACCCTGCGCAGCATTTTGTGAAGCGGGTCATCGGCGTGCCGGGCGACCGGGTGCGGTTGATCAACAAGCAGGTCTTCGTGAATGGAGTGCCGTTGAAAGAGCCCTATGCGCACTTCAATTATCCGGCCTATGATCTATTTCGCGATAACTTTCCGCGCTTGGATGTGGCGGCTGGGGAGACTCCGGAATGGTGGCTGCAGCTGCGCAAACTGGTGGAGGACGGCCAACTGATTGTTCCCGAGGGATATTATTTCGTGATGGGTGACAATCGCGATGACAGTTATGACAGCCGCTACTGGGGATTTGTACCTCGGGCGAACATCATCGGACGTCCTCTGATGATTTATTGGTCGGTGAAACAGCAGGAGGATGAAGTGACGCCGGTTTCCATCCCCGCAAAGCTGGCGCATTTTGCATATTCGATTACCCACATATTTCAGATCACCCGCTGGCAGCGCACGCTGCGGCTGGTGAACTAGGCTTTATGCGCTAAGATTAAGACCGTGGCACAGTAGGAAGAGAACGGAGCAGACTGATCGCCTTGGCAAAAAAAGAGATCGCTAAACCTGAGAACCTCAAGCAGACGAAGGCCGAATCCGGAGAGAAGCCGAAGGAGACGACGGTCGAGTTTCTGTCTTCGCTGGCCGCCGTACTGGTGACGGGATTGTTCATCATCACATTTGTGGTGCAGGCTTTCGAGATTCCTTCCAGTTCAATGGAAAACACGCTACTGATTGGCGATCACGTATTCGTAAACCGCATTGCGTTCGCTCCGAAAACCAACTGGGTCGGACCGCTGCTTCCCTACCGCCAGGTCCGGCGCGGCGATATTGTGGTGTTCCTGGCTCCATGCGAGCCGGGATTGTATGTTGTCAAGCGCATTATGGGCGTATCCGGCGATCACATTCACTTACGCGCTGGCGTGGTTTACCGCAACGGAGAAGAATTGAAGGAACCGTACGTCATTCATTCGCAGGACGAGGCGGCGTATCCCAATCCTTATCGCGATAACTTTCCCGCAGTGCCGCCGTCGGAGAGCTACAACGTCTATCCTTGTTGGGAACCTGAGCTTCCGATGCACATTCAGGGCGACGATCTAGTAGTTCCCCCAGGCCATTTCTTCGCGATGGGCGACAATCGCGATGTGAGCCTGGACAGCCGGTTCTGGGGTTTCATTCCGCAGGAAAATGTTATCGGGCGACCAATGTTTATCTACTGGTCGTTCGAAACGCCAGCCGATCAATACCGCAAGACTGACGTGGGCGATCGAATTGGGTTCCTGGTGCATGTGATTGTCCACTTTTTCGATGAAACCCGGTGGCGCCGCACCCTCCGAGTAGTCCGGTGAAGCGCATCGCTTTCCGGCGGCGAGTCGGGGCGGTCGCTGTCGTGATTTTGCTCTTTTTGTTCCTGGTGCGCCCGGGCGCGGAGCGGCTCAAAGCCCGGATCACGAATGCCATCAGCCGTTCGGTGCAACGTCCGGCCGATATCGGATCTGTGCACATTCGTTTCCTGCCCCAACCCGGATTCGATCTGGATAACGTCGTCGTTTATGAAGATCCCAGCTTCGGCGCCGAACCCATGTTGCGTGCGCCTGAAGTGACAGCTGTAGTGCGATTGACTTCATTGCTTCGCGGGAAGTTGGATATTTCGCGGCTGGAGTTAACCGAACCCAGCTTGAACCTGGTCCGCCGCGAAGACGGCCGTTGGAACTGGAACATGCTGCTGGAGCGCACTGCGCGGAGTCCACTCGCCCCAACCGCGAAAGCGAAGTCTGAAACACGGCCCGGATTCCCTTACATTGAAGCTAGTTCAGGCCGCATTAATCTTAAGATCGGCGCAGAGAAAAAGTCCTACGCTCTGCTCAATGCTGACTTCGCCGTGTGGCAGGAATCGGAAAATGAGTGGGGGATCCGGTTGAAAGCTGAGCCCGTGCGCACCGATATGAACTTAAGCGACGCTGGACTGGTGCGATTAAGCGGCATATGGCAGCGCGCCGGAAGCCTGCGCGAGACGCCGCTTCAGTTCAATTTGGAATGGCGGCACGCGCCACTGGGACAGTTCACGAAACTGTTCTATGGCAATGACAAAGGTTGGCGCGGAGACGTGCAGGTAGAAGCCGCTTTTAGCGGGACGCCTTCCACTCTACATATTACGACCGATGCGTCCGTCCAGGACTTTCACCGCTATGACATTCTGGTAAGTGAAGGACTGCGCCTGGCAACCCACTGCGAGGCGAACTACAGCACTGTGGATGACATAATGCGGGAGATTTTCTGCCTGGCCCCGGTGGGTGATGGCATGATCACCTTGAAAGGAAATTCGGGGTCGCCGGGATCGCGAAACGCGGACTTATCGTTGGATCTTGAAAATGTTCCGGCGAATGCTGTGGCTCAACTGGCGCGCCGCGCGAAAAAAGATCTGCCGCCGGATCTGGTAGCGGCCGGGGTGGTGCAGGGTAATTTCAAGGTAAGTGAAAACGGAAACGAAGCTGGAGCGAATTTTGAAGGACACGGCGAATTTACTAATTTGCGGCTGCAATCGGCGATCAATCAAGCCCAAATCGCTCCCCCCAACATTCCGTTTGCCCTGACTTCCGCGTCTTCGGCTCTCTCGGCGCGCGGTGCAAAGCATGCCAGACTCTCCCGCCGTGCGCGCTTCGCCGCTTCAACATTTCCGCAAGAGCTTCGACTGGAATTCGGACCCTTTCCGGTGGCGTTGGGGCGTCCGCCGGCTGCGCAAATATACGGCTGGATGAGCTTGTCCGATTACGAAATCGCAATTAAGGGAAACAGCGAGATCTCTCGTGTCCTCCGTTTGGCGAGTCTGCTCGGGGTGCAGGCCATCAAGGCAAACGTCGACGGCGCCGCGCAGCTTGATTTGCAGATTGGAGGCTCCTGGTCGGCGGCTCCATCTGGAGCTCAAGGATTCGCGCCGCCCGCTGTGAACGGGACAGCGCAATTACACGGTGTGCGCCTGATTGTAGCGGGGATCCATGCACCAATTGAAATTTTGTCGGCAAAGTTACGGCTCTCGGGCGATAAGGCACGCATGGATGATATGAATGCGGAAACTGGTGGTTCGCATTGGAATGGGTGGATCGAGCAGCCTCGCGGTTGCGGATCTCCTGGGGCGTGTGTAGCCAATTTTAGTTTGAGCGCTGGCGACCTGGGGCTGGGCGATGTGCGCGAGTGGCTGAGTTCGCATCGAGATGAGCGGCATTGGTATCAGGTGCTTTCGCCGCAGCAAGCGGGCATACCTCCGATTCTGCAAAGCTTGCGAGCAGTGGGGAAGTTGAATGTGTCGCGGCTGCGTTTCCGCGATGCGATCGCGACCCAAGTCTCAGCTTCGATCGAGATGGAGCGTGGAAGAGTAAATGTGACGGACCTGAGTGCGAATCTACTCGGCGGAAATCACAGGGGAGATTGGCAGATCGATTTCACTGCGCCGACGCCGGTCTATGGCGGAACAGGAACCCTCACTGGGGTCTCGCTCGGTCAACTGGCCGGCGGGACGCATGATCCGTGGATCACGGGAACGGTCGCCGGAACTTACAAGTTAAAGGCTTCGGGCGCAAGCACTCCAGTTTTTTGGCAATCTCTGAAAGGTGGGATAGGTTTCAATTTGAGAGAGGGAGCGTTTCCGCATATTTCATTAACGCCAGACGACTCGCCATTGCAGATCGCTCGATGGCAGGGCAAGGCCGAATTGCACGACGGTAAATTGGAGATCGACAACAGCCAGTTGGATTCCTCGAGGGGAATTTATGAGCTAAGCGGGACAGCCACCTTCGCGCAAGCACTCGATTTTAAGCTGACCACTGAAAGAGCTGCGGAGTCGACTGGCTCGAGCTTGACCGTATATAACATCACTGGGACTCTGGCCGAGCCGCAAGTCACGCTGACTCCGGGAACGGAGACTCAAGCCAGATTGAAACCCTAGATAGCTTTACTTGGCGTACCGGTCCTCAGTACATTGCGTCGTACTTCGTCACCACCCATTGCCCCTCTTTGTTCTCGGCGGTCACGGTGAAAAGTTCCTGATAGGTGCCGGGCTGTCCGTTCCCGTAGCGCCGTTTCCCGCGGTAGTGGAGGATAGTAAGAGGCGGCGCACTTTCCCATTCAGCCAACTCCCAGGAGAGTAGGGGATGCTGCGCCTCGGAGTCGCAGATGAAGTGGGCATACTTCTTGCGGTAATCGTGCTCCCACTGGGCGAGCAACTGATTGCAATGGCCGTCGCGCAATTCGTGCAGAAATAAGTTGGCGGTGTGCTCGATGGTGCGATCACGTAATGGGTTCATCCGAATGCTGACGGGCAATCCACTAAGCGGATCGCGCTCTTCGGAGCGCGCTAGCACCGGTCCTTGATTGCTGAGCCACCAGATGTAGCCCAGAAATCCAAAGACCAATAGCGCGCCGACACCGACCGCAATGCCGATCTGCGCCTTGGTAAAACCTGTGCGACTGAAGTCCATCCTGAAAAGAGTCTATTCGAGTGGAAGGTTACCGCAAGATTACCGGCGGAAGCCGCGGACGGACATGTACGAACGGAGCGCGGGAAGATGTAGGTGCCGCATCCGGGGCGCGTGCAATCAGATGAGGTCTAACGCGGAGCGGAGGGTTCGCTTGCCACTCCATCCACGTTGTAGGCGATGACGCGGTACCTTGCGCCAAAGATTCCAGCCGGCTTCGGATCGGGCCATGGTGAATCTGCGTCCGTCGCGCACTTGTCGCAAATGGTCTCCCAGGCCCCAGCCTCGCCGACTTGCCGCTGCACGGTGTAGCGGACCGCCCCGGTCGAACCGCGCCATGCGATAAAACCTAAGCCCTTAGTCGTGATCACTGGAGGAACCGGAACTTGATGTGGGGGAGGCTGGATTCCGGCCATGGCGTAAGCGTGGGAACGCAACTGCTCCGCGCGGGCACGCATGTCATCTCGGGTATTGATCATGGTATCGATTCCGCCGTAATAGAGGGCCCACCACTGCCCACTCTCGCCCTTGCGGGCATATTCGGCATCGCTGACATTAGCGGGAATCGCCTGCCATCCGAAATTTTGGGCGTGCGCCTGTAGCGCCCAATAATCGTCTCCTGACACGTTAGGATCGATTTCCAGAGCGTGAAGCACGGTCTGCAGATCATTCTGCGTAGCCCAGTCGGTGACATCCCAACCGAATTCGTTGACGATGTAGACCCTCCCATGCGCGGTGACCGCCGCCGCATCCTGCGAGAAAGATTGAGCTGTGGTTTTCGGCGATCCGCCGCCAAGCAGGGCATCCCAATGGGGATAATATTCGAAGGTCACCAGATCGGGAGTTTTAGCATCCAGTGCGGCTTTATCGAAACGAAAAAAGCCGGTTGTGTCGAGATAAAGATGCCGTTTGTCGATCGACTTGATGAAGTTGCCAATGGTATCGACCCAAGGCAAGTAAGGGGTTAAGTCATGCGACGTGGGCGCGAGAACGACCGCCAGCCCACACATGTTGCAATTCTCCCAAGCCAGAATCGTGGGATCATCTTTGTAGGCAATTCCAGTCAGGGAATTCTTGTGGGTCAAGAGTGCGGAGATATGGGCTTCGAAGGCCGCGACTGTCGCTGGATCGGTGAAGAAGGCTCTTAGATCCGGCTGGTGGGTCCATCGGGTGTACTCTCCGAGAGCGCCGAAATCGCAAGTGGCGCAGTCGCCCGCCAGAGTAATGATCAAGCGAATCCCGCGGTCATGAGCGGCTTTGAGAGCATAATCGATGGCTTTAAAGGCCTCCGCATTAAACACTCCAAGTCGCGGCTCGATACAAAGATCGCAACCTACGCTGTCGCCAAGTGTCTGTGAGCGGACCACGCGAGCGCCCATCTCTTTCGCTGTGTCGAGCGCATCGTCAACTTCAAAGTGAGTAGGATAACGCGGTCCTTGAGGATCATGGGGACCGTAAGCCTCCACGCCCAACCACTCGATGTTGGGACCGCTATACCGGAAGCGCTTGCCGGAAAGCTGCAGCGACGTTCCAGTGCGAGTTACGAATTCAGAATGCTGGTCGGTGGACTGTGAGGATTGCTGAGCTGACACCGCGATCTGGGCGGACACCAGGATGGCGAGGGAAAGGATGGAGTGCTTCGACATTCCAGCCATGAATTCGATCTCCAAAAACAGATGAAAAGGCGCGGTTCAGAGCCGCGCCTTTCAACCAAAAGAACCAAGCTATTTCTTGTCTTCCTTCTCCTCGTTCACCGGCTCCACGCCACCGTCGTGCTGGGCCTGTGCTTCCGCATCTTCCATGGCTTTACGGGCTTCGGCGGCCTTTTTGGCGCGGGCTTCGGCGCGTTTCTCTCGCTTCTCGTCGAGCACCTGTTCGCTACCGAGAACCTCGAGGAAAGCTTTGTCGGCACCATCGCCTTTATTCCAGCCGGTGCGGATGATACGCAGGTACCCGCCGTTGCGGTCGCCGAAACGGGGGCCGATGGTGTCGAACAGCTTGACCACGGCTTCGTCGGTCATGAGATAAGACGCGGCGAGACGGCGGGCGGCAAGATCTCCACGCTTACCGAGCGTGATCATCTTCTCGACGATGGGCTTGGCGGCTTTAGCTTTGGGGACCGTGGTCTCGATGCGTTCTTCCACGATCACGGAGGTGACCAGGTTGCGCAGCAGCGAGCGCCGGTGCGAAGTGTTCCGTCCGAGTTTGTAGCCTGCAACTTTATGACGCATGATGGAAACCTCAGTGGCCAGTGGTCGGTGGCCAGTTCTCGATATTAGTGTCAGTGGCTAACTGATCTTTGTTTGTTTTCTCTGACCACTGACCACTAGCCACTGACCACTCGATTCTTACAGCTGATCATCCGGCCCGTAAGCTGAAGCGGGCAAAACCATGTTCGATGTGGGGCCCGGCACTGCGTTGCCGTGCTCGTCGATCTTCATGCCCAGGCTCAATCCCATCGTAGAGAGAATCTCCTTGATTTCATTGAGCGACTTGCGGCCGAAGTTCTTGGTCTTGAGCATTTCCGATTCCGTCTTCTGTACCAGTTCGCCGATCGACTGAATGTTGGCGTTCTTCAGGCAGTTGTAGCTGCGCACGCTAAGCTCGAGCTCTTCGACGGAGCGGTTCAGATTCTCATTGTGAATCTCAGGCTTGCGGTCGTCCGAAGACGACGTACCGGTCTCGATTTCCTCTTCGAAATTGATAAAGATGTTCATGTGATCTTTCATCAATTTCGCGGAAAGGCCGATGGCATCTGCGGGAGTGATGGAGCCGTTGGTCCAGACTTCGAGCGTGAGCTTGTCGTAGTCGGTGATCTGGCCGAGACGGGCGGCTTCGACGGTGTAGTTGCACTTGCGCACTGGCGAGTGCACGGAATCGATTGGAATGAAGCCGATGCCGAGATCCTCGTCGAAATTCTTGTCGGCGGAGACGTAGCCGCGGCCGCGCTTGAGGCGCATTTCCATATCGAGTTTGCCGCCTTCACTGACGGTCGCGATGTAGACATCTTTGTCGAGGACTTCGACATCGCCGTCGGCCTCAATCATGCCGCTGGTGACGACTCCGGGCTGATCGGCGCGCAGGTAGATGGCTTTGGGCGCATCGCCAGCGAGCTTAAACGGAATCTGCTTCAGATTCAGGATGATGTCGGTCGCGTCCTCCACGACACCGGGAATCGACTGAAATTCGTGCAGCACGCCCTCCATCTTGACGGCGGTAACGGCCGCGCCCTCGATCGAGCTCAACAGTACGCGACGCAGGGCATTCCCTACGGTTGTACCGAAGCCGCGCTCGAAGGGCTGCGCCCAGAAAATTCCGTACTTATCGGTGAGGGTGGAAGTATCGACAGCTAAACGTTTCGGTTTTTGAAAACCTCTCCACAGCATTTGTTTTTCTCCTTCGGCCGTTTGGCTCAATCCTGGCTCGCTGAGTGGTCCGACTCAGGTCTGCGCCGGGAAAGGCTGATCTGGCTCGAAATTTGGACTGAACATTGAGTGATTTCGCGGCCGGGCGATTGAGTGATTTAAATCGCTCAATGACCCGATGACCCAATCGCTCAAGCCTTACTTGCTGTACAACTCTACGATCAACTGCTCATTCACCGGCAGCTGAATGTCTTCACGCTTGGGCAATGACAGAACCCTCGCGGTGTAATTATCACGATTTACTTCCAGCCAGTTGGGCTGTGTTCCGTGGCTGGCGAACTCTTTAGCCAGTTCGAGCACAGCGAGCTTTTTGCTGTTCTCGCGGATGGAAATCTCTTCGCCCGCACTTACCTGATACGAAGGGATATTGACCCTGCGATTGTTCACCGAGACATGTCCGTGACGCACCAACTGGCGCGCCTGGCGGCGGGATTGCGCGAAACCGAGGCGGAACACGACATTGTCAAGACGGCGCTCGAGCTGCTGCAAGAGCAATTCGCCGGTTACACCGCGAGTGCGAGCCGCCTTCTCAAAGTAGTTGCGAAACTGGCCTTCGAGCGTGAAGTAGATGCGCTTGGCCTTCTGTTTTTCTCGCAACTGCAGACCGTAACCCACAATCTTCGATTTGCGGTCTTTCCCATGTTGCCCAGGGGCGAAGTTACGCTTCTCGATGGGACACTTATCGCTGAAACATTTCGAGCCTTTGAGGAACAGCTTCATCCCCTCGCGGCGGCATAGACGGCAGACTGCTTCGGTATAACGTGCCAAATTTCTTCTCCTTTAGATGACCGGTTTACGGGTTTGGCTTCACCCTTCGTCCCGGACGAATGTCAATGTTTCAGAGCTTCGAAGGTCTCAATGTTTCAAAAGGTTAACTTTGAAACTTTGAAACCTCGAAACTTTCCAACCCTTGCAACCTCAGACTCTGCGGCGCTTCGGCGGACGGCATCCGTTGTGCGGGATGGGCGTCACGTCGCGAATGCTTCGGACTTCAATTCCGGACGACGCTAAGGCGCGCACCGCGGACTCGCGGCCGGAGCCGGGGCCGGCAACGCGGACATCTACGCTACGGACGCCGTGGTCGCGCGCCATATTGGCCGCGTTCGAAGCCGCCTGCTGCGCGGCGAACGGCGTACCCTTACGCGATCCGCGAAAACCCAGCGACCCGGAACTTTTCCAGGACAGAACGTTGCCGTTCATGTCGGTGATGGTCACGATGGTGTTGTTGAAGGATGCCTGCACATAGCACAACCCATGCGGAACGTGCTTGCGCTCCTTCTTCTTGAAAGTTTTCTTCTTGCCCTTTTTGTCGTCGCCCGCTGCTGCTGGTTTCGCCATATCGCTGTTAGCTCCTAGCTCTTAGCTTCTAGCCAGAAGCTAGAAGCTAAAAGCTGTTCTTATGTCTTCGAAGTTGCTTTCTTCTTCGTCGAAACTGTTCCCTTACGCGGACCTTTGCGGGTGCGCGCGTTGGTGTGCGTGCGTTGTCCGCGGACCGGCAGGTTGCGGCGGTGACGGAATCCGCGGTAGGAGCCGATTTCGATGAGGCGCTTGATGTTCATCGAAACTTCCTTGCGCAGATCGCCTTCGACCATCCCCTGCTGCTCAATGACGGTGCGGATGCGGTTGACCTCTTCTTCGTTGAGGTCCTGGACCTTCTTCATGGGGTCGACCTTAGCCTCATCGAGAATAGTCCCCGCGCGAGGATTCCCGATCCCATAGATGTAGGTCAACGCGATGTTGATGTGTTTCTGGCGCGGTAAGTCGACGCCTGCAATACGTGCCATAGTTAATCCTTCGCTCCGCCGCCGGGCCTACTTAGCCCTGGCGCTGTTTGTGTTTTGCAACAACGCAGATCACCCGCACCACACCCTTGCGGTGAATGACCTTGCACTTATCACAGATTTTCTTTACCGATGCTCGTACTTTCATAACAGTTCTCAGTTCCCGTTTCTCAGTTCTCGGCAAAAACGGCCGAGCAAGGCCCCTCGAAAATCACTTGTACCGATATACAATTCGACCGCGATTTAAGTCGTAAGGCGAAAGTTCGACTGCGACTTTATCGCCGGGAAGAATGCGAATGAAGTTCTTCCTCATCTTGCCGGAAACATGCGCCAGCACTTGGTGCTTATTTTCCAGTTCCACCTTAAACATAGCGTTGGGCAGAGGTTCCAAGACCACCGCCATCACTTCAATCGCGTCTTCTTTACTCATTCGCTCCTTGAAACCAGCTTTTAGCCTTCAGCTTTTGGCCCTTAGCTAAAAGCCAAGAGCCAATGAGCTAGAAGCTCTACTTGGTCAAAATTACCGGACCGTCCTTCGTTACGGCAACGCAATGTTCAAAGTGCGCGCTGAAACTGCCGTCGGCGGTCACGGCGGTCCATTTATCGCCTAGAACGCGCGTTTCCGGCTTGCCGAAATTCACCATCGGCTCAATGGCAAGCACCATACCTTCACGTAACTTTGCGCCGTGGCCGCGCGCACCGTAATTCGGAACCTGCGGCTCTTCGTGCAAATGCGTTCCAATGCCGTGCCCCACAAACTCGCGCACCACGCTAAAACCGGCGGCCTCGACATGCTCCTGAACCGCCGCGCCAACATCCCCGACTGAGTTGCCAATTCGCGCCTGATCGATGCCTTTATAGAGCGACTCTTCGGTCACGCTCAGAAGCTTGCGCAACTCCGGCTTGACAGTATCGCTCACCGGAACCGTGATTGCCGCATCGCCGTAATAACCATCGAGCACCACGCCGCAATCGATGGAAACGATATCCCCAGCTCTCAACTCCCGTTTTTCCGACGGGATGCCGTGCACGATCTCTTCGTTCACTGAGGTGCATAGCACACAGGGATAATCGTAGTATCCCTTGAACGCAGGCTTGGCCCCAAGTTCAATAATCTTTTTCTCAGCGGCACGCTCCAGATCCATGGTAGTGACCCCAGGCCGCACCAGCCCGCGAACATGATCCAGAACCTGGCGAACGATGCCGCCGCTTTGCCGCATGCGTTCGATTTCCGAAGCCGATTTGCAAACAATCGCCATGCTTATGCGTGATGATCCTCAAGAATGCGAAAAATATCTTCCGTTACCGTGTCCATCGGCCGATCGCCATCGATCGAAACCAGCCGCCCGGTACGCTGATAATAATCAGCCACCGGCCGCGTCTGTTCCTGATACGCCTGAATGCGGGGCTGAATCACTTCGAACCGGTCGTCATTGCGGGTAATCAGCTTGGTTCCGTCGATGTCGCAAACTTCATCGACCGCAGGCGGCTGAAGGTGGACGTTATAGATCCGCCCGCAGGTGGGACAAGAACGACGTCCAGTAATCCGGAGCAACAACTGATTATAATCCACGTCCAGCCGGATCACAATCGGCCAAGCCCGCGTGGCGCGCGAATTGTCAAAGAGCTGGTCGTCGAGCAAAGCATCCAGCCATCCGGCCTGAGCCGCAGTCCGCGGGAAACCATCCAGAACATAACCGCGCCTACAGTCCGGTTCCGCCAACCGAACCCGGACCATTTCACAAACCAAGTCGTCGGAAACCAGCTGTCCGCGATCCATAACAGCCTTAACCGCGCAACCAACTTCAGTTCCCTGCGCAATATTCTGCCGAAGCAAGTCACCGGTGGAAACCTGCGGCACCTGAAAGCGCTCCATAATGCGCTTGGCCTGGGTGCCCTTACCGGCCCCCGGCGGACCAAGCAATACCACGGGACCCAGATCGCGTGAGGTTCCCTGCGTCATCGAGTTGGCCAAAGCCTCCCGAACACTGTTTCTGGCGGCGTCCCACAATGCCGTCCGAATGCAGCAACCCCAGATCTTCTACTACCCGCACCGCTCGCACAACATTACTTTCGCCGCTCAGGACCAGTTGCGCTTGCCGCGGATGCGGCCACTGCGCGGCGTAAATCCATCGTAATGGCGCATGATCAGCTGCGCCTCCACTTGCGTGACCGTGTCCATAGCGACACCCACCACGATCAGCAGCGAGGTTCCGCCGAAATAAAAATTCACTCCCAGTCCGTTCGTCACCCATACCGGCAGCCGCTCAAACAGCGACCCTCCCAGCCAGAAGGGCAAATGGTTCAAGTGAATACCGGTGATCATCCACTCGGGGATAAACGAAATGACGATCAAATAAAGAGCGCCGACCAAAGTAATGCGGGTGAGAACCTCATTAATATAATCCGCAGTCCGCTTGCCCGGACGAATACCGGGAATGAACCCGCCATACTTCCTCATGTTGTCGGCGACTTCGCTGGGATTAAAAACGATCGACACATAAAAGTAGGCGAAGAAGATGATGCCGACCGCATACAGAACCGTGTAAAGCGGCTCGCCCCATGCCAGCGCCCGGAACAGATCGCCGAAGTAGCGGCTATTGCGCACGCCATAACCGATGGTTTGCGGCAGGGTGAGAATCGAGGATGCGAAAATGACCGGCATTACGCCGCCGGCGTTCACTCGCAGAGGAAGATGGGTGGATTGTCCACCCATGACCTTGCGGCCGACAACACGCTTGGCATACTGCACCGGGATACGGCGTTCGCAGCGTTCCACGTAGACGATGAACGCCACCACGGCAATCATAAAGATCACCAACCCAACCATCAAAACCGGCGTAATCGCTCCCCAGGTTCCGTTCTTCGCCTTTTCAAAGAGATCCTGCACGCCCCGCGGCAATCCAACTACGATTCCGGCGAAGATCAGCAGCGACATGCCATTGCCAATGCCGCGGTCGGTAATCTGCTCGCCCAGCCACATGACGAATGCGCTGCCCGTTGTCAGAGTCAGCATCGTCATCAGGATGAAGGCAGGGCCGGGATGAAGCACGAAGCCGTCGTTGGCTTTCTCGAGGCCGATGGCGATACCGAACGACTGCACCGCGCTGAGAATGACGGTGATATAGCGCGTCCACTGTGTGATTTTTTTGCGCCCGAGCTCGCCTTCTTTTTGCAGCTTGGCCAGCGGCTCATACACGACCGTCAGGAGCTGCAGGATGATCGATGCCGTAATGTACGGCATAATGCCCAGGGCGAAAAGGGTGAGGCGGCGCAGGTTGCCGCCGGAAAACAGGTCGACAAATCCGAGCAGCGATCCGGCGTTCTGATTGAAATACTGCTCCAACTTAAGAAAGTTCACGCCCGGCGTGGGAAGATGGCCACCCAGACGGTAGATCGCGAGCATGGCCAGCGTAAACAGAACCCGCTTGCGCAGGTCGGGGATACGAAAGATGTTCGCCAGCTTTTCAAACATTACTGCAAGACCTCAACCTTGCCGCCTGCCTTGGTGATTTTTTCCTGCGCTGACTTGGAAAATTTGTGAGCGTGTACGGTAAGCGCGATGGTGAGTTCGCCATCGCCGAGGACTTTTACCGGGAGCTTCTGCTTAATCACGCCAGCCTTACGTAACACCTCTGGAGTGATGGGCGCAGCATGCAGTTCGTCGCCGAGCGCGATCAGGCGCTCCAAGCTGACGATATTGAATTCCTTGCGGAAAATATTGGTAAAGCCGCGCTTGGGCATGCGGCGATGCAGGGGCATCTGGCCGCCTTCAAAACCACGGATCAGGCGCATACCGGTACGCGAACGCTGGCCTTTGTGTCCGCGGGTGGAAGTCTTGCCCATGCCGGAGCCCATACCGCGGCCCACGCGCTTGCGCTTCTCCGAAGCCTTCTTCGGTGCTCGAATATTGGATAAATTCATAAATAAGCTCTTAGCCGTCAGCTCTCGGCTTTCAGTCCAGCGCGGTTTACGCCCCAGACCTGATCGCCGCCAACTCTTACTTCAGTATCTCGACCAGATGCGGAACCTTGGCTACCATGCCGCGAATCGCGGGATTGTCCGGACGCTCGATCACTTGATTCAACCGCGTAAATCCCAATCCCTTGATCACCCGCTTCTGTTTCACCGGGGCGCAAATAGCCGAAATCACCCACTTCAGGTGTATCTTTCCGGCAACCGCTTTCGGTTTCTTCGTCGTCATCGATAATTCCTTTGATAATCCCTTTTACAACTATTTCCACTCAACCTAAATTTCTTGTAGCGTCTTGCCACGCATGGCCGCGACACTCTCGCGACTCTTCAGGCTTTTCAGCGCGGCGAATGTGGCCTTGATCACATTGTGCGGGTTCGTGGTTCCAATCGATTTGGTGAGAACGTTTTGCACACCCGCCGAAGTCATCACCGCGCGCACCGCGCCCCCGGCAATTACGCCGGTTCCTTCCGGAGCCGGCTTCAACAAAACCTTGCCGGCGCCGTAACGGCCCAGCACCAGGTGTGGAATGCTGGTCTGCGTGAGATTGACCTTGATAAGGTTTTTTTTCGCCGACTCGATCGCCTTGCGAATAGCCTGCGGAACTTCTTTGGCCTTGCCCGCTCCGTGACCCACGACCGCGGCCGAAGGATCGCCCACGACCACCAGCGCGGCAAAAGAAAGATTCTTGCCGCCCTTCACCACTTTAGTGACGCGGTTGATGGCCACGACCTGATCTTTCAACTGAAACGAATTGGCATCCAGCTTCTTGATTACTGTTGGCATTATTAAACCTAGCTTCTAGCTTTTAGCTCCTAGCTTTTAGCCACCCAGTTTAGCGGGTTAGCTAGCGGCTAGAAGCTAGAAGCTGTTCTTAGAATTGCAATCCTGCTTCGCGCGCGGCATCCGCTAGAGCTTTCACGCGGCCGTGATAAATATAGCCACCGCGGTCAAACACAACCTTACTTACGCCCTTGGCCTTGGCACGCTCGGCGATTGCCTTACCCACATCTTTGGCAGCCGCCAGATTGCCGCCGCTGCGCCGGCCTTCCTTCTTGCCTTCCGCGGAACTCGCCGAAACCAGCGTGTTGCCGTGCAGATCGTCGATCACCTGCACGTAAATGTGATTCAGAGAACGGTAGACATTCAACCGCGGACGTTCGGCCGTGCCCTGCATCTTTTTGCGGATGCGGTCGTGTACGTGGCCGCGCTTTTGATTTTTCGAAATTCTTGTCAGCATAAAATCCGTCCTTGAGCGTTGGCCTCCGGTCGTTAGCGAAGGCCTCGAAGCGCCAGTAGGCTATTTAGCTCCAGTCTTTCCAACCTTCTTCTTCAATCTTTCACCAGCGTAGCGCACCCCTTTGTTCTTGTAAGGATCCGGGGGACGCAGCGAGCGCATCTCAGCCGCGACCTGGCCAACCTGCTGCCGGTCGATTCCGGTGAGCGCGATCTTCGTCTGTTTCGGATCGACGGTTGCTTCCACTCCCGTGGGCAACGGGTACTCTATGGGATGAGAATAGCCGAGATTGAATACAATCATCCCCTTGCCCTTCATCTCGGCGCGGTAGCCAATGCCAACGATTTCCAGTTCGCGCGTCCAACCCTTGGTCACGCCCTCAACCGCGTTATTAACCAGCGCCCGCGCCAGACCATGCACCGCAGCCTGCGAATCGTTTTCACGTACCGCGAGGAGGTGCCCGTCCTTTTGCTCGACCTTGATGCCGGAGGGAAGAGCCGTATCCAGCTTGCCTTTTGGCCCCTGCACCAGCACCGTATTACCTTCAAATTTGATCGTGACCCCCTTGGGGATCGGGATCGGCTTTTTTCCAATTCGTGACATAAATTCAGCTCTTAGCCTTTAGCTTTTGGCTCTTAGCTGGCCCGGATTGCGCCAGCTTGGCCATGCACACCTTTACCAAATTTCGCATAACAATTCGCCGCCCACGCCTTCTTTGCGGGCCTGGCGTCCAGTCATTACGCCGCGCGGCGTGGTCAGGATATTGATTCCCATGCCGCCCAACACACGCGGAATCTCGCTGCGGCGCACGTAGACGCGGCAACCGGGGCGCGACACGCGCTCCGCTTTCGAAATGGCCGCCTCATTGTGCGCGCCATATTTCAGATAAATCCGGATGATTTTGTGGCCGTCTTCTTCCGTGGCCTTGAAGTTCGAGATGTAGCCCTCTTCTTTGAGAATGCGGGCGATCTCCACCTTCAGCCGGGAAGCGGGAACATCCACTTTTTGGTGCCGCGCCTGCAGGGCATTGCGCACCCTCGTCAGCATATCTGCCACCGGATCCGTCAACCTCATCGTTTGCTTCTCCTCTAACCACCCGTTCGCTCCGCGTTCAGCGGAGAACCTGCGGCGGCTTGCTTAACTCTTGCCTTGTCACCTTCAGCTAATCACCCTGAACGAGACGTTCGTCGTCTCGCGAAGGACATGCGCAGCGCTCACCAGGACGACTTTGAGACGCCCGGAATCTCGCCGCGCAGCGCCAATCCGCGGAAACACAAGCGGCATACGCCGAACTTGCGCAAATAAGCACGCGGGCGGCCGCACAGCTTGCAACGGTTGTGCCGTCGCGAGGAAAACTTCGGCGTTTTCTCTTTTTTCTCGCGGGCCAGCTCAAACTTCTTTTCGATCTTCGCGTCTTTTACTCGTTTTGCAGTTGTCATGCGGTCCTTAGAAAGTGTTTGTCGCTAACTCTTACTTCCAATCCTCGTTCAATCCGAAACCCTTACTGCGCGCGGAATGGCATGCCCAGGTGCTTCAACAGCGAGCGCGCCTGATTGTCATTCGCCGCCGTGGTCACGATGGTCACGTTCATGCCCTTCAGCTTGTCGACCTTCTCGTAAGAAATTTCCGGAAAGATCAACTGGTCGTGCAGGCCGATAGTGTAGTTGCCGCGGCCATCGAACGACTTGGTCGAGACACCCTTGAAATCGCGCACACGCGGTAAAACGATGCTGACCAGCCGGTCAAGAAATTCGTACATGCGATCGCCCCGCAGCGTCACCATGGTCCCGATCGCCTGCCCCTCGCGAACCTTAAAGGCCGCGATCGACTTCTTGGCCTTGGTGACGATCGGTTTCTGGCCGGTGATCTGGCCCAGTTCGTTGACTGCCGGATCGAGAATCTTCGAATTCTGCGTAGCCTCACCCATGCCCATATTGACCACGATTTTGTTCAGTCGCGGAACCGCCATGGCATTCTTGAGGTCGAGTTCTTTTAACAGCGCGGGCGCGACTTCCTTGTCGAATTTGGCACGCAGCCGTGGACGCTCCTTGGCGCTATGCTGCGCCTGCGCGGGGGCCTTCTGCTCCTGCGCCGAATCCCTTGAGGCCCTCTTTTTTTCTTCTTTTTCTTTCGCCATTTTGTATCTTCACCTTCCTCCCACGGTTTCGGAGTGTAGAAAGCTCTTAGCAGTTAGCTTTTAGCCGTTAGCTTTCAACGTGTACCGGTACGTGAGACTAATCTTTTCTTCATGCTGTGCGTCTTCGCTCCAAGCCAAAAGCTTGCCGCTAAGAGCTAACAGCTCATTTATCCAACGTGGTGCCGCACTTTTTGCAGACCCGTACCTTGCGGTCGCCCTGCATCTCATGCCCGATACGCACTGGGCCGCAGGTGGGGCAGACCAACTGCACATTCGAAATCGCAATACGGCTTTCCTGCTCCGCGATGCCGCCCTTGATGTTGCGCTGCGGGTTGGGGCGGACGTGCTTCTTCACCATCATCACGTGCTCGACCAGGAGCTTCGCATCGTTCGGAAACACGCGCAGCACGCGTCCTTCCTTGCCTTTGTCCCGCCCCGTGATGACTTTCACGTTGTCGTTGCGGCGGATATCCACTCGTTTTTGTTCAGTGCTTACGGTTCTCATGATTGCAGCTTTTGTCCTAAACTTTTTCCTAGACTGGTCTTAGGTCTTCGTCATTAGGCCTTATGGCCTAAGACCCAGCACCCAAGCCCTTCCCCCTAAATTACTTCTGGCGCCAGTGAAACAATTTTCAAAAATCTTTTGTCACGCAATTCACGCGCTACCGGACCAAAGACTCGCGTGCCGACCGGTTCGCCGGCATCGTTAATCAGCACCGCGGCATTCGAGTCGAATTTGATGTAAGTCCCATCGCGACGGCGATGCTCTTTGCGGGTGCGCACGATCACCGCCTTCACCACTTTTCCCTTTTGCACCTGGCCATCGGGCGAGGCTTCCTTCACGGCGGCGGTGATTATGTCGCCGAGGCCGGCATTCAAGCCGGTAGAGCCGCCGAGCGGCAGAATCATCTGCAGCTTGCGGGCGCCGGAGTTGTCGGCGACCTCCAGCATGCTTCTCATCATCACAGCCATGGCTCAATCTCCCTCAATCTCGAAACGGCTACTTCTCTTCCATCGAATCCAGCTACTTGGCCTCAATTACTTGACTTCGCGATCCAGCACAACCTCGGGCACCAGCGCGGTCTTGCGTACAATGTCTTTCAGCTTCCAGCGCTTTAACTTCGAAAGCGGCCGGGTTTCTTCGATCCGCACCACATCGCCAACGTGCGCTTCATTTTTCTCGTCATGGGCGTAGAACTTTTTGTTCCGCGCCACTACCCGTCCATAGAACGGATGCGCTTTCTTGCGGGTCACCTTCACGACAATCGTTTTCTGCATGCGATTGGCGACGACTTCTCCAACCACTTCCTTGCGCCGTCCCTGCACCTGCTCGGCTGGGGGCGTAGGCTTGCCTGCTACGGTTTCCGCCATTATCGTTTCTCCGTCGCGGCGGCGCGTGCGCGCTCGCCCTCAATCGTCTTGACGCGCGCAATATCCTTGCGCAGGCCGCGAATTTTCTTCAGGCTCTCATTCTGGCCCATATTCATTTGAAACTTCAGCTTGAACAACTGGTCGGCAAGATCCCGGCCCTGGTGCTGAAGCTCGTCGTCAGTTAAGTTACGAATCTTTTCGGATTTCATAAATCAGTTTCCAGTTTCAGCTTGCAAAATTCTTGAGCAACCGCTTAGTGCGCCGTTTCTCGTTTCACTAACGTTGTGCGCAAGGGCAGCTTGTGTGAAGCCAGGCGCATGGCCTCAGTGGCGTCGGCCAGCGCAACCCCTTCCATCTCGAACAGAATTTTGCCCGGCTTGACGACCGCGACCCAGTGATCGGGCGCGCCCTTGCCCTTACCCATACGAGTTTCAGCCGGCTTCTTGGTCACCGGCTTATCGGGAAACACCCGAATCCAAATTTTGCCGCCACGCTTGACGAAACGGGTCATAGCGACGCGGCTGGCCTCGATCTGGCGGTCGGTGATCCAACCGGGCTCAAGCACTTTCAGACCGAAGTCGCCGAACGCCAGCGTGCTGCCGCGCCAGGCTTTGCCGGTCATGCGACCGCGCTGTTGCTTGCGGTACTTCACTTTCTTTGGCATTAACATAAGTCAGCTCTTAGCTTTTAGCTCTTGGCTCTTAGCCAAACATCTTCTTCTGCAATCCCTTAAAATGCGCCTACACCCGTTGCCTGTTCACGCTTTTTCGTCGGCAGAATTTCGCCTTTGTATACCCAGCACTTCACACCGATCACCCCGTAAGTGGTCCTGGCTTCGGAAAAACCGTATTCGATGTCGGCGCGCAGCGTGTGCAGCGGCAATCGGCCTTGCAGATACCATTCCGAGCGGGCGATTTCATTGCCGTTCAAACGTCCACTGACACGAACCTTGATTCCCTTGCAGCCGAAGCGCAATGCCGAGTCAACCGCTTTGCGCATGGCGCGGCGGAAGCCGACCCGCTTTTCCAATTGCAGCGCGATCGCTTCCGAAACCAGCTGCGCATCGAGTTCCGGCTTGTGCACTTCCTGGATGTCGACAAACATCTCGCGAGAGGTGCGCTTCTGCAAATCGGCTTTAAGCTTGTCGATTTCCGCACCCTTGCGACCGATGATGATTCCGGGACGCGCCGTCTTGATAATGATGCGCAGTTTGTTGCCTGGGCGCTCGATCTCAATCGAGCTCACGCCCGCCGACTTGAGCTTTTCCTTCAGCTCGGTTTTGAGTTTGACATCTTCGAGCAGCAGCTTGTCGTAGTCGCGCTCGACAAACCAGCGCGACTTCCACGGCTTGGTATAGCCGAGGCGAAAACCATAAGGATGGACTTTTTGTCCCATTGCTTCTCCTAAATCAAAACCCTGTCAAACTATTTCGCAGTTGCTTTCTTTTTGCCGCTTGTCTTGCCGGCAGCTTTCTTCTTCACCGCCGGGGCCCGGCGTTTCGCCGGAGCGCCAGCCGTAACCGTTCGCGGCGCCGCGGAAGCGTGCGCCGCTCCATTGCCTCGCTCCGCCAGAATTAATTCAATATGCGAAATGCGGCGCTGGTACCGGAACGCGCGTCCCTGCGGCGCCGGACGAATCCGCTTCATCCGCGGGCCGTCATTGGCGATGGCACTCTTCACATACAAGTTGTCGAGCTCGACATCCAAATTCTTTTCAGTGCTCAAATAGTTCGCGTTATCCAGAGCCGACTGCAACAGCTTGCCAATGTGCGCCGCCACCCTTTTTTTGGTGAACAGCAGCGTGTTGCGCGCCTCTTCGACTTTGTGGCCCTTGATCAATTCCAGCACCAGGCGCGCCTTCTGGGGCGAGACTCGCAAGTAACGCATTTCCGCTCGAAATTCCATTCGCGTCTCCCCTTATGCCTTCGGCGCCGCCGGAGCACTGGCCCCCGGACCGCCCGGAATCCCAGCCGGCTTCGCGGCCACTTCCGTCGCCGCCCGCATGGAATGGCCCTTGAAGTTGCGCGTGAAACTGAATTCGCCCAACTTGTGGCCAACCATGTTCTCCGTCAGGTAGACCGGAATAAATTTCTTGCCGTTGTGCACCGCGATGGTGTGGCCCACCATCTCAGGAACCACGGTCGAGCGCCGCGACCAGGTGCGCAGAACTTTCTTTTCGTTGCGCGAATTCATGCCTTCTACCCGCGACATCAGGTAGCCATCGACGAACGCGCCTTTTTTAGTTGAACGTGCCATAAAGTCAGCTTCTAGCTGTTAGCTCCTAGCTTTTAGCTTAAAACCCAAAAACCTTGTATTGGCGGCGCTATTTACTCCGCCGGTTGACGATGAACTTATCTGTCCGCTTGTTGTTGCGCGTCTTGTATCCGCGCGTCGGCTGGCCCCAGGGTGTAACCGGATGCCTTCCGCCCGAAGTTTTGCCTTCACCACCGCCGTGCGGATGGTCGACTGGATTCATCGAAACGCCGCGATTGTGCGGACGCTTTCCCAGCCACCGCGAACGTCCCGCCTTGCCGATGGTAATGTTCTCATGATCGAGATTGCCTACCTGGCCGATCGTGGCCATGCAATCCTGCGAAACCTTGCGAGTTTCTCCGGAAGGCAGCTTGACCAGCGCATACTCTTCTTCTTTGGCGATCAGCTGCGCCGCTCCGCCAGCCGAGCGCACCATTTGACCGCCCTTGCCGGGCTTCAGTTCCACGTTGTGGATCTGCGTGCCGGGAGGAATATTGCGCAGCGGCAACGCGTTGCCTACGAGAATGTCGGCCTCCGGGCCGCTGACAACCTTTTGCCCAACCTTCAAGCCTTCGGGTTGAAGAATGTAACGCTTTTCCCCATCGGCATAGGCCAGGAGCGCGATGCGTGGCGAACGATTGGGGTCGTATTCAATGCTGAGCACGGTGGCGGGAATGCCGGTCTTATCGCGCTTGAAATCAACGATGCGCAACTTGCGCTTGTGGCCGCCGCCGATAAACCGCATGGTCATATCGCCGGAATTGCGGCGTCCGCCGGTGCGCGGCTTGGGTTCGAGCAGCGGCTTGTGCGGATGCCGCGTGGTGATGTCGTCGTTGACGATGGTGGTGCGGTAGCGCAGCGTTTGGGTTGTCGGTCTGTATGTCTTGATTGCCATAAATCAGCCTTTAGTTCTTAGCCGTTAGCTCTTAGCTCAAAATCTTGTTATTCCGAACCGCTTCAGCGGTCAGGAATCTGCTTCTTCCCGTCTTACAGGTTCTGCGCGTATTCCGGCATTTTTTCGCCGGCGCGAAGCCGTACATACGCCTTTTTCCAGTCCGGACGGTAGCCGGCAAACTTGCCGCGGCGGCGCTCTTTCCCGGGGTACATCGCAGTGCGCACGGACAGCACTTTTACTTTGAAAATCGACTGCACGGCTTGCTTCACTTCTGTCTTGGTTGCCTTGGGCGAGACCTGGAAGACCAACGTGTTCTGGAGTTCCTTGATCGCCAGGCCTTTCTCGGTAATTACGGGACGGCGAATAATCTGGTATGCGGATTTCATTTGTACTAGGCTACCTCCGCCGCTTTTTCATGCCGCGTGCGTTTGCGCGGAGAAGCCGAGGCCTTCTTTGCGCCTTCGTCTTCCTTTTCCGCTTCCGGTTTATGCTGACGCTTTGGCAAACTGTCTTTCAGCGTAAGCTGCAGTTTCTCGATGGCGGGATGGGAAAAAATCACGCGATCGTAGCGCAGCAAATGATAAGGATGAACTTCGTTTCCCGGAATCAGTTCAAGGCCTTTGATGTTGCGGGCGCTCAACTCGAGGTTACGGTTGCCGGAGTTGGGTACGTCAACGATCAAGACCGTCTTCTCCACCTTCAGGGCGTCCAGCACTGCGCGAAACGCTTTCGTTTTCGATTCTTTCAATTCGAACGCATTCACGATAGTGAGTTTGCCATCGGCAAACTTTGAAGCCAACGCCGAACGCAACGCTCCCAGCAGCTTTTTGCGCGGGAAGGCGTAGTC
This sequence comes from uncultured Acidobacteriaceae bacterium, assembly GCA_963833875.1. Classification (GTDB taxonomy): domain Bacteria; phylum Acidobacteriota; class Terriglobia; order Terriglobales; family Acidobacteriaceae; genus Sulfotelmatobacter. The sequence continues at coordinate 791,431 of CAWHZM010000004.1, read as the reverse complement.
GTAGGAACGCGGGACCGGACCATGCACCGTGCCGCCGTGCCGCCAGAGTGGCGAACGGATCGAGCCGATGCGGGCGCGTCCGGTGCCCTTCTGCTTCCACAGCTTTTTGCCCGAGCCGGAAACCTGCCAGCGGGCCTTGGTGGCGTGCGTGCCGCGGTGCTGCCCGGCGCGGTAATGCTTCACCGCCTCCCAGAGCAGGTCTTCGTTGACCGCGCCGAAAATTTCGTCGGCCAGATCGAACGTTCCGACCTTCTTGCCGCTCAAATCGTGTATGTCAATCGTTGCCATATCGCTTCTCGGTACTCGATACTAGAAACTATGCCTTCTTGGCCGCTCGCTTGGCCGCCTTCAACGGATCGACCGTCGCCGAACCCGCGAATCCCCGGCGCTCTCTGGGCGGCTTCTTCGCTTTACTGATCACGAGATATCCGCCTTGCGGTCCGGGAACACTACCTTCCACCACCAGAAGATTCTCATCTTTATCTACACCCAAAACTCTCAGGTTCCGCTGCGTGACCCGGTCGTGGCCCATATGGCCCGACATGCGCATGCCTTTAAACACGCGCGATGGAAACGCCGAAGAGCCGATGGACCCGGTGATCTGGAACATCGATCCGTGCGACTTGGGACCGCCACCAAAATGATGGCGCTTTACCACGCCCTGGAAACCTTTACCTTTGCTGATTCCAACGATGTCGACGAATTTCTCGCCTTCAAAAATCTCGACCAGCACGCGGTCGCCGACCTTGACAGCTCCGTCGCCATCGCCATCCGACTCAAGAGGCACTTCACGCATAAACTTCACCGGAGGCAGATTGTTCTTCGCCAGATGCCCACGGGCGGGCTTGGTGAGGCGCGATTCTTTTACAAATTCCACCAAGCCGATCTGGGCCGCTTCGTAACCGTCTTTAATCGCCAACTTGTGCTGCGTGACCACGCACGGGCCGGCCTGGAGCACTGTCACCGGGCGAACGTCACCCTTGGAATCAAACAACTGCGTCATGCCGACTTTTTTGCCCAGAATGCCCGTTACTCTAATCGCCATCTTTCATCTCCGCCCAGCTTGGCTCGCCAGTATTGCGGCGGCTATTGGCTGGTACTACTCGCCTACGAAACGCAGCTGAGCTAAATCCGCTCTGCCGGACAGCCGAGAGCGGCTGTCCCTACACAATCTATTTATGTTCCTTGCCGAACGCCTTGATCTCCACGTCCACGCCCGCGGGCAGATCGAGCTTCATCAGCGCGTCCACTGTCTGCGCCGTCGGATCCAGAATGTCGAGCAGGCGCTTGTGAGTGCGGATCTCGAACTGCTCCCGCGATTTCTTATCCACGTGCGGCGAACGCAGCACGCAGTACTTATTCTTCATTGTGGGCAACGGAATCGGGCCGGCCAGCCGCGCACCGGTGCGCTTGGCGGTTTCTACAATCTCCGTTGTCGACTGATCGAGGATGCGGTAGTCGTAAGCCTTGAGCCGTATCCGAATTTTTTCGTTTCCAATCACGTTTCACTCTCTTTGCCCTTCCCGGCGTCTCCGGGAAGAAAGAACTGGCGGCGGGCTGCAAGCCGCTTTGCTATGTGGCGCGGGCGCCCTCGCCCGCGAATGCTTTAATCATGCTGCATGCCGACGCGGGCGAGGGCGCCCGCGCCACATTACTTACTGAATAATCTCCGCAATGGTTCCGGCGCCTACCGTGTGTCCGCCTTCACGAATCGCAAACCGCAAACCCTTTTCCATCGCCACCGGCGTGATCAGTTCGATCACCAGGGAGACGTTGTCGCCAGGCATCACCATCTCCGTGCCCGCCGGCAACTCCGCCACTCCGGTCACATCCGTCGTTCGCAGGTAAAACTGCGGACGGTATCCCTTGAAGAATGGCGTATGCCGCCCGCCTTCTTCTTTGGTCAGAATGTAGACTTCCGCCTTGAACTTGGTATGCGGCGTAATCGATCCCGTCTTGGCCAGCACCATGCCGCGCTCTACATCTTCTTTCGCGATGCCGCGGAGAAGAAGCCCGGCATTGTCGCCCGCCATGCCTTCGTCGAGTTGCTTCTTGAACATTTCGACGCCGGTGACGACTGTTTTGCGGGTGTCGCGGAAGCCGACGATTTCCACTTCCTCGCCCACCTTCACCTTGCCGCGCTCGATACGTCCCGTGACCACCGTGCCACGGCCCTGAATCGAGAAGATGTCTTCGATCGGCATCAGGAAGGGCTTGTCGAGATCGCGCGCCGGTTGCGGCACGCTCTTGTCGACAGCTTCCATCAGCGCATCAATCTGCTTCTCCCACTTCTCTTCGCCATTCAGCGCGCCCAAAGCCGAGACCCGCACTACCGGAACGTCGTCGCCGGGGAACTTGTAGCTCTTCAGCAGCTCGCGTACTTCAAGCTCAACCAGTTCGAGCAGTTCGGGATCGTCGACCGCATCCACTTTATTCAGCGCCACCACCAGATAGGGCACGCCCACCTGGCGGGCGAGCAGCACATGCTCGCGCGTCTGCGGCATGGGACCATCGGTCGCCGCAACTACCAGAATGCCACCATCCATCTGCGCCGCGCCGGTGATCATGTTCTTGATGTAATCGGCGTGGCCCGGGCAATCGACGTGCGCATAGTGCCGGTTCGCCGTTTCATACTCGACGTGCGCGGTCGCGATGGTAATGCCGCGCGCCTTTTCTTCCGGAGCGTTATCGATCGAATCGAACGACCGGAACGTGTTCTTCGGATTGTGCTTCGACAAAACCTTGGTGATGGCCGCCGTCAACGTGGTTTTGCCATGGTCGATGTGACCAATCGTCCCTACGTTGCAGTGCGGCTTATTGCGCTCAAATTTCTCTTTCGCCATAAATCAGCTCTTAGCTCCTAGCTCTTAGCTCTTAGCTTAAAACCTTGTCATCTTCGTCGCCGCGGTCTGATTTCTCGTAATATGCACCGAGAAACTGCTCTTTTTCGATCAGCATCGAGGAGCGAAGCCATTCTTCAAACTTCTCGAACTTTTCCTGAAACCGGCCTCGAAAACGCTCGAAGTTCCGATGCCACGTCCAGCTGTCCTTCACCCGATACTGCCGGACCTCGGGAATCTCACACCATACTTCGGTGAACGGATAACCGACCGCTTCATGCAACAGCCCTGTCCACGGACCGTGTGACCCGAACACCGACTCAAACTCTGCCCGCCTGCCGTCCGCCACCCAAAATCTTCGATCCACTGCAAACTTCTGATCGGACTTCTGAATTACGAATCGCGAGGCGTGCAGTCACTTGGTTGCGCCCTGCACCTTGGCGATGATTTCCTCCGCGACGGAACGCGGAGCCTCCTCATAGCGCGCAAAGTGCATGGAATATTCCGCGCGGCCCTGCGTGCTCGAACGCATGTGGGTCGCGTAGCCAAACATCTCCGCCAGCGGAACGATTGCTTTGATCACCTGCGAACCGGCGCGGTGCTCCATACCTTCGATGCGTCCGCGGCGGGAACTCAAGTCGCCCATGATCACTCCGGCGTAATCTTCCGGCGTGACCACTTCGACTGCCATCACTGGCTCAAGCAGCACAGGTGAAGCTTTTCGCGCGGCTTCCTTGAACGCCATCGATCCGGCGATCTTGAATGCCATTTCGTTCGAATCGACGTCGTGATAGCTGCCGTCGTAAAGCGTTGCCTTCACATCGACCATGGGATAGCCGGCAAGAATACCGCCTTCCAGAGCTTCGCGGATGCCCTGATCGATCGGCTTGATAAATTCCTTGGGCACAGAACCGCCCGTGATATCGTTCACGAATTCGTAACCCAAGCCTGGCGGTTGCGGATCCAGTTTGATCTTGGCATGTCCGTACTGGCCTTTGCCTCCGGTTTGGCGAATGTACTTGCCTTCCGCTTCGGAGTGCTTGCGGATGGTTTCTCGATACGCCACCTGCGGCTTGCCGACGTTGGCCTCGACTTTGTACTCGCGCATCATGCGGTCGACGATGATTTCGAGATGCAACTCGCCCATGCCGCTGATGATGGTCTGTCCGCTGTCAGGATCGGTATGAACCTTGAACGTGGGATCTTCCTGCGCCAGACGAGCCAGCGCCATGCCCATTTTTTCCTGGTCGGCTTTCGTCTTGGGCTCAACCGCAACCGAAATTACAGGCACCGCGAAGGTGATGGATTCCAGCGCAATGGGATGATCGTCATCGCAGATGGTGTCGCCCGTGCCAACGTTTTTCAGTCCGACGGCTGCGCAAATATCGCCGGCAAGAATTTCGGTGATCTCTTCGCGCTTGTTGGCGTGCATCTTCAGCAGGCGCCCAATACGCTCGGTCTTGGTGGTGCGCACATTCAGCACCGAGTCACCGGTCTTCAATACCCCGGAATACACTCGAATAAAAGTCAGCTGGCCGACAAACGGATCGGCCATGATCTTGAAAGCCAAGGCGGAGAACGGTTCTTTGTCGTCGGCTTTGCGGAAAATCTTCTCTCCGTTGTCGGGATTGATGCCGTGCGTCTCCGGCACGTCCAGCGGCGAAGGCAGATAATCGACAACCGCATCCAGCAAGGGCTGCACGCCTTTGTTTTTGAACGACGTTCCCACCACCACCGGAAAAACTTTTAAAGCAATGGTCGACTTGCGCAGCGACTTGCGAAGCTCTTCGGCCGTAATCTCTTCGCCTTCCAGAAACTTGTGCAGAATCTCGTCATCATTCTCGGCGATGCTTTCTACCAGTTGCGCGTGGAATGCTTCCGCTTTTTTCTTCAGCTCAGCGGGAATTTCTTCCGTGTCGTATTCCGCGCCCATGGTCTCGTCTTTCCAGACGATGGCCTTCATGCCGATGAGATCAACCACACCTTTGAACTTGTCTTCCTGGCCAATGGGAATCTGAATGGCGACCGGCTTGGCGCTGAGGCGCTTGCGGATGGTATCGATGGCATGCTCGAAATCCGCGCCCATCTTATCGATCTTGTTGATGAAGCAGATTCTTGGCACGCCGTACTTATCGGCCTGGCGCCAAACTTTCTCCGATTGCGGCTGCACGCCATGCACCGCGTCAAACACAGCGACCGCGCCGTCGAGCACACGCAACGAACGCTCGACCTCGGCCGTGAAATCCACGTGGCCGGGCGTATCAATAATGTTGATGCGAATGTCGCGCCAGGTGCAGGTGGTGGCTGCGGACGTAATCGTAATGCCGCGCTCCTGCTCCTGCTCCATCCAGTCCATGGTCGCAGTGCCTTCGTGCACCTCTCCGATGCGGTGCGTGCGTCCGGTATAAAACAGGATGCGCTCCGTCGTAGTGGTCTTACCGGCATCGATGTGGGCCATGATGCCGATGTTCCTGCAACGCTCTAATGGGACTGTTCTGGGCACGACAATTAACTCTTTCTGGGCTCCGAAAACTGAAATCAGCTACTAGGTTCTAGCTACAGCCAAACCCAACTGCCAGCCTTGTTGTTTAGCTAGCAGCTAGAAGCTAGAAGCTCCTTCTACCACCGGTAGTGCGCGAATGCCTTATTGGCTTCGGCCATGCGGTGAACGTCTTCCTTCTTCTTGATGGCGGCGCCTTTACCATTGGCGGCGTCCAATAATTCATTGCTCAACTTGTCGACCATGCCACGCTCGGCGCGGCCGCGGGCATAAGTCAGCAGCCAGCGGATGGCAAGCGAGGTGCGGCGGTCGGCATTCACTTCCACCGGAACCTGATAGTTCGCGCCGCCCACGCGGCGGGTCTTCACTTCGAGCAGCGGCTTGGCGTTCTCGACCGCCTTGGTGAACAACTTCAAGGCTTCATCGCCACCCTTCTCCTGCACCTTGGTGAGGGCTTCATAAAAGATGCCCTCGGCGGTGGAGCGCTTGCCTTGCCACATCATCGAGTTGATGAACTTCGTTACCAGGTTCGAGCCGTAGACGGCATCGGCTGGTACGGTCCGCTTGGATGTATGTCCTTTACGAGGCATTTAAGCTTTTAGCTCCTAGCTCTTAGCTTTTAGCTAGAACTTTTGATTACCCACTACTTCTTTTCACCCTTTTTGGCGCGCTTGGCGCCGTATTTCGAACGTCCCTGCTGACGGCCGGCGACGCCTACGGCATCCAGCGTGCCGCGAATCACGTGATAGCGAACACCTGGAAGATCCTTCACACGGCCGCCGCGGATGAGCACAATCGAGTGCTCCTGCAAATTATGGCCGACGCCGGGGATGTAAGTGGTCACTTCAATTCCATTGGTCAAACGCACGCGCGCCACTTTGCGCAGCGCGGAGTTCGGCTTCTTCGGAGTCTGCGTGTACACGCGGGTGCAGACACCGCGCTTCTGCGGACATCCTTGCAACGCCGGACTTGCCGTTTTATAGCGCGGCCGCTTCCGGCCCTGGGCTACCAACTGATTAAAAGTAGGCACTCTTTGCCACTCCTTAACTATTACTCACTAAACACCACGCACTGCAATCTTCCGCTCCGGCGGGCAGCGCACAGCCTCATCCGCCTTCACCGGGCATAAACCGCATCCGGGCTGACAGGCTCAACCGGCCAGTCATATTTCTTCCCGCAAGAACTTCACGGGAAGAGATTCTTGGTTCCCAACTAGATTTGATCTGTCGACGGTGGCACCCGGCCAAAAGTACGGGAGTGATCCGTATCGCCAGCTCTGTCCTGCATATCCTTTCACAGACTTTTACCGCGCCTTACTCAGGCGCGCCGTGAGCCCGAGGGCGAAAGGCAGCGCAGGAACATTTCAGCGAGGAAGTTTCCGGATTGCAAAATCAAAATCACTTAAACCGGAAACGCGTTTCTCAAAAGCTCATCACAAGTTCAGACCTACCCGGCAGAACTCATAACTACAGCAAGCTTGGATTAACTCGCGGAACCAATTTAATATATCAACTCAGCTGAAACATCGTCAACCCATCTTTTTTGCATCCCACCGCAGACGAGGCAAAACGGAGTGACCGGTCTGGCGGCGTCGGCTTGCCGAATCCTCCTCAAGCCTCTACACTACACAAGTTTTCCATTCAAATTGATGATTCAAGATAATCGGCTAGCCTGGCGGACGTTGTCGCTTGCCGACGAGAGGGTGCATGGGAAGGTTGCGTTTCGTTCAGTGGGTGCCGGTTGCCGTCATTATTCTCATTATCTCGCTGCTTCCAGCCTGTGGGGGGCACAAACCAGCTGGCACCAATCCCTTCCCAGCAAAAATCACCCTAAATCCTGCGATTAGCGCATCCTTACAATTGGGAAGCACACTCTTGTTCACCGCGAGCGCGGAGAACGCCGACAACAAGAATATTGCCCCGACGTTCACCTTCGCAGTAACATCCACCAGCGCAAGCGGCATCCTCGATATTTCTCCCAGTGGCTATGCGTGCGCAGGCAGCTGGAATGCACCGTATTACAACGTATGCACGCCCTCCCAGTCGGGAGTGGTTCAGGTGGTGGCCACTGCTTTGGGCGCGACTAGCAATCCTACTTACGTATTTGTGCACCCGCCCATCGACAGCGTTCAAATCAGCCTGGTTCCTCCAGTTAATTCTCCTCCCGTAGCGTGCGCGGCGCAGGCGCCTCTACCACTAGCCTGCGACCTTTCCTTCAACACGTCCGCAGGCAATTATTGTCTATCGCAGAATCAGTTGCAGACCTTGCAAGCCACTGCCTACAGCAAGGGGGTCGACGTTACTTCGCAAGTAGGGCCGTTCACCTGGAATGAAGCCAATTCCAATGTCATGACGATTACCCCAATCATCACTTCCTCGGCCACCAACATCCCCACCAACCAGGCGACGATCGCCTCCAGCACTCCCGGCCAAACTCAAATTGTCGCAACCGCCTCGGGTGTCTCCAGCCAGCCTTATATCGCCGAAACTTGCCCGATACAATGCATCGCCATGCAACTGGGCACCAATGGGACGCAAGAAATCGGTACGACCAGCTTCGTCACCACCAAGGGCACGTCGGAGACAATTACTGCTACCGCGGTCGACGTTCAAGGTTGTATCGTCCCGAAGCCCACTCTGACTTGGACTTCCACGGCGCCGGCGGCAATTACCGCTGGCAGCGTCGCCACTACCGGCAGCACAACGGGCACTGGTACCAGCACGACCACCACTGGCAGCACCACCACGACCACTATCTCTGGGTGCGCCGCCACGTCGTCCTGCACCATCACCACTGCTCAGCCGGGCGCGGCGTCAATTACTGCATCATGCAGCCCGCCCACGTGCAATATCGGGTTCCCTCTCAATCCTGCAGGATATTCCAGTGCTACCTCGCCCCCGACCGCCATCTATATTCCGGAACCGGTCTATCCGGTCACTGCCATCTCCGGCTTGGTAACCGGAGCGACCACTGCCGCCAACGTTTTCGCCACCAGCCAGGACTGTTACAGCAATTCCGAGTGCACGGTCGCGCTTTATGACATCTCGAGTTCCAGCAATGTCGCGGGAAATCCTATTTCCTTCCCTACGCCGCCTAATTCTCTGATGTTCGATTCCGCCGGTGACAAAGCCTACTCTGGAAGCCAGTATGGCGCAGCTCTTGTCACCACGGCTAGCCTTACATCCTCGACTAGCAGTCCATTCTCCTCGCTGCCTGCGGCAGGTACTCCAAACGGGCTGGTGATCGGCAAAGTAATTGCCGTTTCTCCGAACGGAGATCTGGCCATCTTCTCGGACACTGTTTCCACGCCCAATCAGGTTTACGTGGTTGACACTTTCGGCTCCGCTACTACTACCGCTTTGAACATAAACAGCGCGACCACAGCCGCGTTTTCGCCGGATAACTCCAAGGCCTTCATTCTCGGAAATGGCGGCAATACTCTTTACGTTTACTCGCCTCTGCAATCGCTGCAGACTTATCCCTTAAGCGCCCCGGCCAACGCAATCGCCTTTTCTTCTTCCGGAGCGTTTGCCTTTATCGCTGGAGGAAGTACCGCCGCAAATGTCTCCGTGCTCAACACCTGCGACAACTCGTCCGCCGTCGCGGCGGCGCCGGCGACAGGCAATTTCTCGATCACGGGGCTGCCTGCAACCCCCTTGTTTCTCAAGATGGTCCCTGCCGGCAGTTCTCCCATGGGGAACGGATTGATTCCGGCTTTATTGCCGCAGGGCCTGGATGTTTTTGTTGGAATTGACAGCAGCGGAATCGACGTATTCGCGACCACATCTACACAAGTTCCCACCCCAATCAATTCGCTGTGCCCGCAGCAGCAAATCGCCAATGCAAGCATCACACTTACCTCGACCTTTGCGCCCACGTACATTAATCTGCAAAAAGGAACTTTTCATCCCATCAATTTTTTCGTCTCGCCTGATGGAAATCAGATATATATCGTTACTAGCGATCAAGGCGTTTTGGTCTATAACTTCAGCACTGGCACCACGAATGCAATTCCACTGGTTGGCAACGGCAATCCCGCACCCGTCGCAGCCGACATGACAGTGGATGGAACCCTCCTCTACGTGGCCGGTACGGACGGGGTATTGCATGAACTCAACACACAGACCGGTTTGGACGTCATGGAAATTCCATTCCCCCAGCTCGCGAACTCTTCGAACAATTTCTGCTACCAATCAAATAGCTGTTCGCTGAATATCGTGGCGATAAAGCCCTAAGAATAAATCACGGCGGGGACTGACGACCGCTGGAAGAATTAGGGGTAAGCCGGCAGATTTCTAGGCAGGTTTCTGCAGTTCCTTAGCTACGCTATCCAGCACTCCATTCACAAACTGCACCGACTCGAGGCTGGAAAACTTTCGCGCTATCTCAAGAGACTCATTAATCACCACAGCCCGCGGTGTATCTGGATAGGCAAGAAACTCTGCCACCCCGGCCCGCAATAAATTGCGATCCACCGCAGCCATTCGCTCCATCCGCCAGTGTTCGGCGTGGCGCTCGATCAGTTTGTCGATCTCGGGGCCACGATCATTGGCTACACGAAACAAGTCGTCGGCAAAGCCACGAACCTCGGCGGTAGTCGAAGCATGTTCAGCCCAGAAGGTTTGCCGCACGTGGTCGACCGACTGCTTTCCCATGTCCGCCTGAAATAACATTTGCAGAACCAGTTCGCGAGATTTACGACGAGTACCCATAGAGATAGTTACCAACTTCCAGCTGCTATTTGCCAGTTTACTGTAGAGAAGAAATTTTACGGTGAGAAGGGATTTATTTGTGCTTTGTTTTTGCAGCCTTGCGCGAAGGTTTATCCTGCCCGCGATCGCGCTTCTCATTCCGAGTCGCAAGTTTGTCATTCCGACCCGAGCGAGGGACCTGCTTCTGGCTCGTGCTCGCCTTATGGGCGATAGCTTCTTTCAACGATGCCATCTCCACCGCCGCCAGCGCCGCCTCGAACCCCTTGTTGCCCATCTTCATTCCGGCGCGGTCGATCGCCTGCTCCAGGTTCTCGCAAGTGAGCACGCCAAAAGCATGCGGCACGCCAGTCTCCTGCGCCGATTGCCCGATCCCGCGCGTCACTTCGTTCACGATCACATCGTAGTGCGCCGTGTCTCCACGCAGCAGGCAACCGAGGCAGATGAGCGCATCGTACTTCTTTGTTTCCGCTAGCTTTCGCGCGGCCAAGGGAATTTCGAAGGCACCGGGTACGCGCACGATGGCGAGATTTTTCTTGTTCGCGCCCAGCTGAAACAAACCATCCACTGCGCTGAGCAAAAGCCTTTCGGTGATAAAAGCGTTAAAACGGCTGACCACAACCGCGAAGCTCATCCCGGAAGCATTGAGATTTCCTTCCCATGCGGGAAGTGAAAGCTCCGGCGGCGGCTCCATTTTTAACTTCAAATTTTTCTCTGTGTCTCTGTGTCTCTGTGGTGAAGGTTTTTCCATCCGGGAGAATCCGTTAAAAATCCGTGCCTGGAATTATTTACCCTTGAACTGTGCCGCCCGTTTTTCCAAAAACGCCGTGGTTCCTTCTTTCTTATCCTCAGTCGCGCAGGCCACGCCGAACAATACCGCCTCCAGATACAAGCCTTCAGCCAAGGTCATCTCCAGGCCTTTATTTACAGCTTCCATTGCATACTGAACGGCTAGTGGCGCGTTGGCGATGATCTTCGCGGCAATAGCTTCGGCGCGCGGAATCAACTGCGCCGCCTTCGCGACTTCATTAACCAAACCAATGCGATGAGCTTCCTCCGCCGTAATCATCTCGCCGGAAAGCACCATCTGCATGGCGAGGCCTTTGCCCACCAAACGGGGCAGTCGCTGCGTGCCGCCATAGCCGGGGATGATTCCAAGCTTCACCTCCGGTTGACCCAGCTTGGCATTTTCGCTGGCGAGGCGCATGGTGCACGCCATTGCGATTTCGCATCCCCCGCCGAGCGCAAATCCGTTGATGCACGCGATTACCGGCTTGCCCAGATTCTCAATCAGATTAAGGACGTTCTGTCCGCGGTGCGTGTACTCCTTGCCAGTCACGGCGTCCTGCTTGGCTAGTTCGGCAATATCGGCACCGGCGATGAACGCTTTCTCACCTGCGCCGGTAAAGATAACAACGCGAATCGCCTCGTCATTCTTGATCTCATGAAACGCCGTCCGCAGCTCTTCCATAGTGGCCATGTTCAAGGCGTTCAGAACCTTCGGCCGGTTGACGGTGACGTAGGCAATCGAGTTTTTCTTTTCGAGAAGAATATTTTCAAAGTTCATAAAGTTGCGTTTATCGATTCACCGTGAAAGAGAATTCGAGGCGGGGAACGATCAAACACCCGACAGAGCGCCAACCAGTTTATCCGCGTCGATCCCAGACGAAAGGATTACTCCCCTCGAACCACTGCTTCGATCTCAGTCTTGCTCAAGTTGCAACTGATGCAGCGCTGCGTCCAGAGCCGGTGCCCAAAAACCTTGCCGCAACGCGGACATTTCCATTCCGTGAGCCACCACGCGCCCAGCAGATACACCCCGACCCAGGCTAGGAGGATGGCGAAATCTTTCACCTCGCCAAGCCCCAGTCGCGCAATCATGAAACCTAAAAACAGAAAGCTCAGAAAGAGCACTACCACCAGGTTGCGCCGCGCCACGTAGCTGTGCCATGAACGACGGTATATTCCCATATCTTCTGGACCGCCTTCCCCAGGCAACTTGTCCGTTTTTCTGCGTTTGTACAACTCTTGGGTATCGTCTGCCAATCGAGGCGGCCTCGGTCTCTTCTTTGATCACCGCATTTACAGTTTATTCGCCTTGGGCGCGCCCGGGTCAGAATAATCGTAGAACCCTTTACCAGTTTTCTTCCCGTACCATCCTGCCATCACCAGCCGCTTGAGCAGCGGAGGCGACGCGAAACGACGCTCCTTGAACTCGTCATACATCACGTGGGTGATGTAATAAGTTGTGTCGAGGCCGACAAAATCGAGAAGCGTGAAAGGGCCCATGGGATAGCCGCAGCCCAACTTCATCGCGTTATCGATATCTTCAATCGATCCCACGCCCTCTTCATAAGCGCGAATGGCATCGAGCAGATAGGGCACCAGCAGCCGGTTTACGATGAATCCCGTTTTGTCCGAAGTCCGCACCGGAATTTTGCCCAGCTTTTTGCCGAACTCGTACGCGGTTTCGTAAACGTCGTCAGCCGTGGCGATTGTGCGCACCACTTCCACCAGCTTCATCAGCGGCACCGGATTAAAAAAGTGCAGCCCGATGAATCGCTCCGGGCGCTTCACCGCCGTCAATAATTCCGTCACGGAAATCGAAGAAGTATTCGAGGCGAAGATCGCGTCTTTCTTGACTATGCCATCCAGAGACGCATACATCTTCTTCTTCTCCTCCACATTTTCAATGATGGCCTCGATGATGATGTCGCAATCGGACAGGTCCGCCTTGTTGGTCGTTCCCTTGAGACGCGCACGAATTGCGTCCTTCTGCTGCGCCGTGATCCCGCCCTTCTCGACCGGGCGCTCGGCGAACTTCGCCAGGGATTTCTCGATCCCGGCAAAGCCTTTGTCGATATATTCTTGCTCGACTTCGAGCACGGTCACATCAAATCCGGCTGTCGCGCAAACTTGCGCGATGCCGGAACCCATTAGGCCGCAGCCGAGAACGCCAACTTTTTTGATTTCCATCACCCTTCTCGCTTGAGTTCTAATCGGATTTTCCGCGCGCCCAAATTACAGCATCGTGCACGCAACAAAGAATGATGATACTGGCAGATCATGATGCCTGTTGGAACGAGCTGGCAAAAGAGATTGCCATATTTATGGCACGCATGGGATAATGCCCTCATGAAGCAGGATTCCATTCGCACCACGGTCGATATCCCCGCGCCGCTCTACCGCAGGCTCAAAGCGCAAGCGGCCGCAAACGGGCGCTCGGTCCGCGAACTGGTTCTCGCCGGCGTTCAGAGCGTTCTTCTTCAGGCGCGGCGACCGCGCCCGAAACGAGTGCAATTCCCGCTGATCGTCTCCCACGGCCCCAAGGTCGATCTCACCAACGAACAAATGTATGAACACGTTGAATTTCCTTGACTCGAACGTGTGGCTGGCCCTGATTTGGAGCCGGCACGTTCATTCCGAAAGGGCCCGTTCCTGGTTCGCAGGAGCCGCGGAGGAACAATTCTTCTTCTGCCGTTTCACTCAGCTCACCGTCCTCCGCCTGCTCACCACGGAACCGGTCATGGCAAAAGAAACCAAGACCATGGCCGAAGCCTGGGCCTTATGGGACCGCGTGTGGGCCGATCCACGCATCGCCTTCCTGCCCGAGCCCGACCATCTCGAAAACGAATTTCGTTCGCGTTCGAAGACCTCCAGCCGATCCCCCAAGCTTTGGGCCGACGCCTACCTTCTCGCCTTCGCAGCCGCTTCAGGCTTGAAGTTCGTAACCTTCGACCGGGCCCTTCACGCCCGAGGTGACGACGTGCTTCTCTTATAGTTCAGTGTTACGATTTGGCTCTCTGAAAAGGCCGTTACGCAACCCTGCGCGATGCTGGAACCCATCAGCCCGCAACCGAGTACGCCAACTTGTTGAACGTGCATTTTTCAAACTCCCTACCGACTTGGAGGCCCGGAGTCGGCGACGTGTTGCACTGTGATTTCTACATCGGCGCACTTAATGGCCTGAAAACCAATTTCAACTTTGTCTCCCGGCCTCCCGCTCTCGCCGTAAATTACGTTCAGATGCCTCGGAGCTACCCACACCATCTTGAGGTTCATCGTACTGGTGCGAGAACCCCAATATCTGGATTGGAGGCTGCGATACCCACTTTAGGTACACGGTCGTAGCGTCATACGCTGTACCCCGGTCCTCCCCATTGCTGACTGCGTGCCGTTGCAGTCCAAAGTCCATCGGGAGATCGCGATTCTGCGGTCCACGTTGTACCGCCTTCCTTATACGACTCCGGACAGCCGCACATAAATGCGCAAGCTGCGAGCAGACTCGCCACAAGAGCCACCTTCATACAGTCCCTTATTGAAAGCTCCACTGAAACTCTGTCATCCTGAGCGAGGCGAAGGACCTAACACTCTGCAGCGACCGCTGAATGCATAGGTTCTTCGCTTCGTTCAGAATGACAAATGATATCGATCCGTGCGAATCCGTGAAAATCCGTGGCTAAGAACTAATTCATGCTCTCCACCACCATCGCAATCCCCTGCCCGCCGCCGATGCACGCCGTAGCCAGCCCATACTTCTTCTTCCGCCGCCGTAACTCGTACAACAGCGTGATCACCAGCCGTGTCCCCGTCGCGCCCAGCGGATGACCGAGCGCAATCGCTCCGCCGTTCACGTTCACCTTCTCGCGATCCAGCCCCAGCTCTTTTTCCACCGCCAAATACTGCGCCGCAAATGCCTCGTTCACTTCAATCAGATCGATGTAATCCAGATTCAATCCAGCCTTTTGCAGCGCGATTTTCGTCGCCGGCACCGGACCGCGGCCCATCAGCTTCGGATCAACTCCGGCAATCCCCCAGCTCACGATTCGGCCGAGCGGCTGAATGCTGCGCTTGCGAGCCTCTTCCAGCGGCATCAACACCACCGCTGCGGCGCCATCGACGATGCCGCTGGCATTACCCGCGGTCACGCTGCCATTCTTGCCGAACGCGGCGCGCAATTTTGACAAACCCTCGATAGTGGTCTGCGGACGGCGATGGTCGTCTTCGGCCAGCACTTCTCCCGTGGGCTCGCCTTTCGAATTCCGCAGCGGCACGGGAATCAATTCCTCTTGAATTCTTCCAGCTTTGTAGGCGTCATCTGCGCACTTCTGTGAGCGCACAGCAAACTCATCCTGCGCCTGTCGCGTAATGCCCTGCTGCTCTCCATAGAGCTCTGCCGTATTCGCCATATAGAGGCCGCAATAGCTATCGAGCAGCGCCACCATCAGCGAATCTTCCAGCTTGCCGCCGGGTGAGAGAGTGAATCCATCGCGTCCGCGAATTGAAAATGGAGCTTGCGACATGGCTTCCATTCCGCCGGCCAGCACAACTTTGGCTTCGTCGGTCTGAATCATCTGCGCTGCGCTGACAATCGATTGCATCCCAGAGCCGCACAGCCGGTTCACCGTCAGCGCGGGAGTCTCAATCGGCAATCCCGCGCGCAGGCCTACATGCCGAGCGCCATAGAGCGCGTCGCCGGAAGTCTGCTGCGCATTGCCAAATACCGCATGATCGAACTCTTTGGCATCGATCCCGGCGCGCTCCATCGCGGCCTTGGCCGCCACCGCGCCCAACTCCTGCGCCGTGAAGTCCTTCAACTTGCCGCAATAGCGGCCGAAGGGCGTGCGCGCCCCGCTTACAATGGCAATATCCCCTGGTTTCAACATGGTTTCCTTGCAGAATCCTTACTCGGAGCGGATCAAAATCGAGAATCAGACTGGTTAGTGTAGCAGCGCGTAGGGAGATTTGACTATAAACGAGGATTGCCCGCTAGTGACCGGTTTCAAAAAGCGGTTAACCCCCAGGGGCACGAACGTTCGCGAAGGAAGGCACGGGAGGAGTCGGATGGAGCAGCGCTTAAGCATCGTCACACTTGGAGTGGCGGATCTAACCAGAAGCAGGGAATTCTATGAGTGCCTGGGATGGCGACGGTCTATGGCCAATGCAGAGGGAATCGTCTTCTTTCAGGCGGGGGGAATGGCGCTTGCGTTGTTTCCGAGAAATGAGCTTGCGAAAGATGCGGGCCTGTCGGCCGAGGGTAGCGGCTTCAACAGAATGTCCCTTGCCTACAACACCCGCACCCGGGAAGAAGTTGATGGCGTGCTCAGAGAGGCGGTTGCGGCGGGCGCGAAGTTAATCAAACCGGCGCAGGAGGCTCTTTGGGGCGGTTATTCGGGATATTTTTCCGATCTGGATGGGTTTCTGTGGGAGGTCGCCTGGAATCCGTTCTTCGTGATGGCGGAGGATGGAAGCATCCGGATTCCGGAATAGCTCTGAACTCTTCCCAGCAATCTTTCGCTTTCGCTAATAAGAATTCGTCTTATGCTACCGCTCCCGCCGCAATTGCCGCACCCAGCGCCACAACTTTGCCCGGTCCTTGAGCAAGGGAGCTCGCCAGCGCATGCTCGGCGCGGTTGATCACTTCGGTCACAATGTCGATAGGATCGTAATTCTCCCGCACCACAGCCTCGGCCAGACCGGCTGAAAACTCCATCGTCGGGCCTTTTTCCGAGCCTTCTTTCGCGGGCAATCTCACCCCAGCTATGGTTTTGCGCAACTTCTCGACCGCAAGCAGCGCTTCTTTTTCGGCGGTATCGCCGAGGATGATGGCGATGGTTGTAGTGTCATAGCGGAAAGCAAGATCATTGGTGCGAATATTGGCAGCGAATTGCTGGCCGATTTTTTCCATGACCTTTTCGATTGCAGCTTCGCCGTATTCCCTGAGCAGCGCGGCGCTTCGCCCGAATTGCAAAAGCAATACCGAGAGCGCAGCCGAGTTTTGCATTGCCCGCTTACTCTCAGCCAGCAGCAAATCAAGATAAGATCCGCGCTTTAACAATCCGGATTTCTCATCCGTAACGGAAAGATTCTTAACCAGCCGGCGCAGGCCGGCATTGTTCAAAGCAATGACCATTTGATCGGCCAAGGTTTTCAAAACCACGGCATCAGTCTGTGGCCACGCACGGGGTTTGTTGTGCAGGAGCGCCAGTACTCCGACTGGATCTTCGCCGTTGCTAAGCGGGAATGCCATAATCGCCGACGCTCCCAGTTCGAGCAGAGATTTCCGAACTCCCTCCAGCTCTCCCGCTTTTTGCGCATCGGCCAGGATGAAGGGCTCGCCTGAAGCGGAGGCCATACACAAGTCGTGCAGGGCACACATAATCTCTTTGATGGCTGCGCCGCTGCCAGCCGTCACGCCCTTCCCGCAAAACTCTTGCACTGCCGTGGGCGGTGAGCCCGGTGTTCTCATTGCGGCTATGCAACGGGATATTTCCCATTGCCGCCCGATCTCATTCACGGCGGTCGTCAAAACCGCGCCTGCGCTGGTTTGGTGGTAGAGTTTGCGGGTGATTTCGGCTACACGAGTCACGTTGCGCATCTCCGCCGCCGGATCTGGAGCTGTCGCAATTGGCGCGGCGGCCACTGGAGCCGCGGGAATTGGAACCGCTGGTGCCGGAGTCGTTGCCCCCCGAGTGGGAGCGGAACCTGCATAGCTGGGGGTGAGCCCTGCGGAAAGATAAAGTCGCTGCAGATCTTCGTTGCGTTCTTCCTCGTGCGGAAATAATTCCTGGATTCGTAGGAGTCGTTCCACCGCTTTATTCCGCATGCCATATTGCACCAGGATTTCGGCTTGCAACATTAAGTCTTGCAGCGTGGAGGCGCCCAGTGTTGCTTCACTTTCCAAGTGGGATTCCGCCGCGACGGCATTGACTGGGGTAAAGCGGGACCCAATCGCGTTGAACTTATTCTGATCGATCTTTCCCTTCAATATCTCCAACCGTTTAGCATGGCCGGCTTCGTAAGGATCGACTTCTGCCGCCCGGTCCAGGCATTCCGCGGCCTTGGCAAAATTCCCCGTTCCGCAGTAAATGTCGAAAAGCTTGAGCAGAGTCTGGCAATAGTCCCCTTCGCGATTGGCCGCGTTGAATAATTCGCTTAGGAATTCCAACATCCCGGGCGAAGCCCGACGCGTAGCCGCGATCTCCTGCATCACGGCAAGGAATTGCTTGCGCTCACCCCGCTTGGCTTGGACTTGTCCCAGCTTGCGAGCCAGCGCGACGGCGGCGTCATCCTGGTCCGCGTCCACTAACTGGCCGATCAGCGCCGTCACTTGCGCCATGCGGCTTGGGTTTTGTTCGAATAGCCGCCAGACTAAGGGTTCAGCGTCGGCATAGCGGCCCGCCGCCAGCAAAGCTTCGGCGTAAATGTCGTAGAGTTCGGGGGAGGCGCTTCCCGCATTCACTTGCGGCTCAAGAATAAAAATCGCAGCGCCCACCTGTCCCTGCCCCAATAGTCCTTTGCCATAGGCGAGGGCGATCTCTTCATCTGACGAATCTTCCTGATAGGCGCGTTCATACCATTGCGCCGGATCCTCGCCGTCTTCCGCCGTGAGTTGTGCAACCCGCTTGAATGCCGCTGCGGCAGAGTGCCTGTCTCCCATTTCAGAAGAAAGCTCCGCGACGCGCATAAAATTCGGCAGGCTCGGGTCCAGCTTCACCATTCGGCCCAGCACCAGTAAGGCATCATTCTTATTTCCCAGCTTCGCCAAATCGCTCAAGGCAGATTCATACGTGCCCACGGCGAGCTTTTTGTTGGAACCTTCGAGCAATTGTCCGAAGCGAAATTTTTGTTCCCAGGTCGGATTACCATGCCTTGCTAGTTTCTTGTAGGTCAAGCTTGCGCGCATTGCGTCGCCGCCACCGACCTGCCGCTCAAAGAGTTCGCCGAGCAGGCGGACCGCATCTGCACCCCGATTTTGCGACAGGGACAGGTCAGCCGCCAGTTCTCGAACCTTATCGTTGCCTGGATCGTCCCGCAGAAGCAGCAGGTATTCTTCCAAGGCCTCGGCGGCTTTTCCCTTTTGAAGGAGTTTTTCGGCGCGTTCCACCCGCTTCGCCAACTCAGCTCGGTCTCCGCGCGATGTGATTTCAGCCATGGATGAATCTGGGCGGACTACGCTGTTTTGATTCTAGGAGCGCCTCCCGGTGCCAGCAATCCGCAAGGGTCCGCAGTTGATTACGAAAGTCATCTCAGCAACCCCTGCTGCCGGAGCGGTCGCGTCAATTTTTTTGAGTGGAATCGGACCCCACGGTTGACACCCTTACCTTGAGTCGGCGCAAGGAAACCTTGTTACCCGAATTACCAACGTAAGCAGTCTTTGGTTGTTTCTACCGCCAGCCGCGCGCCTTCTCGATTAGCCTTGATGGGATCGTCTCGACATTCTTATAGAAGCCTTCGACCAATGACGTCCCTTATTCTCCAATCTCACGCCGCAGATCTCAGCCATCCTATTGCGGTAAGCATCGTCGGCATAGGGATTGGGCTCTATCTCTTTTACCAGGGCTTCCACTTGCTGCAACGCCGGCACCTGCTGCTCGACACCCCACTTTCGAAAATTCGCAGCGCGTCCATGGGCATGGTCGAGCTGAGCGGTTTGGCGGCAGGACCATACACCGTCATCTCTCCAATCACCGCGAGGTCCTGTTATTTCTACCGCACCCTCGTCTGGGAGCTAAAACAGTGCGGGAGGAATAAACAATGGGTCAAGGTAGCCGCGGAGTGCATGCACGTACCCTTTTTCCTCGAAGATACCACCGGCAAAGTCATGGTCGACCCGAGCAGCGCCGAACTCGATCTGCATTGTGACTTCAAGCAAGAGTTCTGCGATTCGTTTTTCACCATGAAGGATAAAGTTCCAGAAAGCGTGCGAGATATGCTCTCGCGCCACGCGGTCGCCACCACCAACCGGGTTAAGGTGGAGGAGTTCTGCATCAAGCCGAAGAATGCCCTCTTTGTGCTGGGGACGCTGGGAGAAAATCCGGGCCTTGAGCTGACGCCGCAACCAATCTGCGACGACGAACACAATACCTTGACGTTCGGCAAGTCGCTCTGGGTCTCGGCGATGGGGGGAGCTTCAAGTTTTCTGGAGACAATTCGTAATCATGACTCTTCGGAGGAAGAGCCTTCCGTTTCTCAACGACTGTTTGGAGGAATTGCTCTGTGCGAGCCGGTGGAAGTAAGCGCATCCGCTGGATCCGAGTTTG
The DNA here is from genome assembly GCA_963833875.1 of uncultured Acidobacteriaceae bacterium. GTDB lineage: Bacteria > Acidobacteriota > Terriglobia > Terriglobales > Acidobacteriaceae > Sulfotelmatobacter. Next base: position 771,339 of record CAWHZM010000004.1, on the reverse strand, counting down.
CGGATACTTCCGGCGCCTCGAGTCCTGAGGTAATCCGCCGGTCGACGAGTTCGGGATTGACCGCCGTCGCCGAGATGACGCAACCGGAAAAGATTGCCGCTGTGCTTATGAAAGCCGGTATTACCAATCCAGCCGCCTGGCAGGCGGCCAGTATCGCTCCTTCCAATACAGTTACCATCCATGTAGATCAGGACGCATCCGCCAATTCTCCGACCCACGACTTCGAAACCCATCCCGCGGTTGTTTTGGCGAAAGGCAAGAACAATGCAACATTCCTGATCTCCTGGCGCAGCCAGAGCGAAATCGCAAGATCGCTGGGATGGAAATGTGCCCTGATGATCTGGGGTGGACCTGCACTCGCACTGCTCTGCCTTTACGGTTTGCTCACTTTGACGCATTCTCTCTCGTAGACTTTGAGAGGGATGAATGGTTCGTCTAGTACAATGCTCGCGTGAGCGAAGCGGTCCGCATCGGAATCATTGGCGACTTCAATCCTGACTTCCCCTCTCACCACGCCACCACGAATTCGCTGCAACACGCCGCCCGCAAGCTAAACCTGTCCCTGACGTCGGAATGGATCCCAACTTCCTCTCTGAGCGGCGACGAATCCGAAAAGACGCTGGAAAGCTTTGACGGCCTGTGGGCCTCTCCCGGAAGCCCCTACAAGAGCTTCGACGGTATGTTGAAGGGAATAGAATTCGCCCGGCGTCGAAACTGGCCATTCCTTGGTACTTGCGGAGGATTTCAATACGCTCTGATAGAGTTCTCGCGGAATGTACTTGGCATTGCCGATGCCGACAGTGCGGAAAACAATTCCGGATCGAAGAATATCGTCATCTACCCCGTCGCCTGCGCGGTGCCCGATCGCAAAGGAGGGTCTCCCAAATTATCCGGAGCTGTTCCGGAAATTCGCCTGCGCCCCGGTTCCTATCTGCAATCTTTTTATGGGAAAGACAAAGAGGTCGTGACCGAAGAATTTTTCTGTAACTTTGAAGTGAATCCCGAATATGAGTGGGCGACCATGGAGGCAGGATTCCCGATCGTCGCTCGTGGGCCTAACGGCGAGATCCGCGCCGTCGAATCCCCCGCCCATCAGTTCTTCATCGCTACCCTTTTTCAGCCGCAGCTGTCTTCAACCGAGAAAAATCCACATCCCGTCATTCTGGCGTTCGTGCAAGCAGCGGCCGATTGGGGAAAAAAGAAACTCGAGGATAGCGTCCTCGAGTAAATCGCAGCGATTACAGGTTAAGCAAAAATAATCATCGGAGGCTAAAGTGCCGGCATTAATTGCCGATCTGCACCGCATGGTCAATCCCCTCAGTAGCGCAAATGCAAGTTATTCCAGCGAAGCCACGAAACCGAGCACTGCCCCCAAACCTCAGCAACAACAGAGTAGTCCGCAACCTTCGGACACTGTGACGCTGAAGAGCACGGGCACTGCGGATAGCAACGGTGACGGCCAATAGTTAAGTCTTCAACTCACCCCACGCTGAACCACAAAGAAATGGAGAGACAAGTAACTTATCTCTCCATTTTCTTCTCTTATAAAAGGCATCGGAACTCCAAACTGACGAGTTTCTACACAGCCTTTGCAAACCGCAGCGAGGCCGAGTTCATGCAATAGCGCAGCCCGGTTGGTCTGGGGCCATCGTCGAACACGTGTCCCAGATGCGCGTCGCATTCTGCGCAGGAAACCGCTGTGCGCTGCATTCCGATGCTGTTATCGGAAACTTCCTGAACATTCTCCCTGGCGATCGGCGCCCAAAAACTCGGCCAGCCAGTACCGGAATCAAACTTCGTCGACGAACTAAACAGCGCGTTGTCGCAGCAGATACAACGAAAAACGCCATTGTCATGAACATTGAGTAACTTGCCCGTAAACGGCATTTCGGTATCCGCCTGCCGCGTAATCTCATAGACTCCCCACGGCAATCGCTTTCTCCACTCCGCTTCCGACTTCACCACGCGCGCGATCTTTACCACTCCCAAACGCTTGCCCGCATCGGAGAATTGCACGATGGTCACTTCCCCGGGTTCTGACTTCGCCGCTTCGGCGATCACATGGGGCCGTCGCAAAGAGAACAAAACCACGCCTCCAAGAGCCGCTCCCACGCCTGATAAAAACAATCGCCGCCCTGGATTTACGCCGCCGCCATCAGACTCAAACATAGCCCCTCCAAGCCAGTTCTCGGTTCAGTTCCAAACATGAACGCTTGCCGCTTTCTGAGAACTGGCAACCGAGAACTGAGAACTTTTATTTTCCACCGTAAAGATCAGGAAACTCCCGCCGCAGATTCGCCACCTTGGGCGCGTCATTGTAAACAATGTACGGATTATCCGGATGCAGCGTCGCATAATTTTGATGATAGGGCTCCGCCGTATAAAACGCCTTTAACGGCACCACTTGCGTCGCGATGGGCCTGCGGAAAATTTTGGCTGCATTCAGTTGCGCAATGTAAGCATCGGCGATCTGTTTCTGCTGATCGTTGGTGTAGAAAATCAAGGACCGGTACTGCGTGCCCTCGTCAGGCCCTTGGCGGTTTACCTCGGTTGGATCAAGCGCCACCGAGAAGAACACTTGCAGCAACTCCCCGTAAGTCACCTTGGAAGGGTCGTAAATCACTTCCACCGACTCCGCATGCCCGGTATCGCCGCTGCTTACCATCTCGTAGTCAGGGTTCTTGACCGTGCCGCCCGAGTAACCCGAGGTCGCGCTGACCACACCCCTCACATGCTGAAACACCGCCTGAATTCCCCAGAAACATCCCCCGGCAACCACAGCGGTTTCTTTTGCCGGAGCACTCGCCCGGTTTTCGTTCGCCGCTGGAGGAGGCACCGCCGCTGCACTCCCCGCCCGGCACGCCACCGTCCCGGCCATAAGTGTCAACGCCATCGCCACCGCTTGTATCGACGATTTCGACATTTCCTTCTCCCGGCGAATCACTTCGCCCTCATTGTCTCGATCTTGACCCTGCCTATTAGAGTTACGAGTTCGCAGGAAGTTTCGGATGTGTAGCAGCCTGAAGTTTTGGATTGGCGCGAAAAAAACGGTACTCCCGAATGCGGAGTACCGCCTTGTTTTTGAGTTAGTTGGCAGCTTTAAGCTGTTTTCTTCACCTTCTCCGTTCCCTCGCGTTTGTGGCCTCTCTTCGAGCCGCCATTGCTCAGGTTTTCCACCCCCTGCTCCAGCTGAGGAAATTCTATAACTTTGAACTCGCCGGAGTTCCACGGCCCTGTGGCATCCCTCTCACCCTCGTCGCCGACGCCGGTGGAATCATTGAAGTATTCGTCGACCAGTCCGGGAGTGGGTTCGATCTTGCCTATCGAAAACGGTTTTTTGCCCATACTCTCCAAGGCCAGCGTAAAGGCCTTCATGTGGGTAATCTCGCGCGTCATCAGAAATTGCAGAGCATCCTTCGAGCCCTGATCGTCGCAGAAGTTAATCAGCCGTTCGTAAACTATCTTTGCCCGTGCTTCGGCTGCTATATTGCTGCGCAAATCTACATCCAGCTCGCCGGTAATCTTCAAGTAGTCGGCCGTCCATGCGTCCCCCATCGAGTTGAACAGGCTCACCCCGCCTCCGCCTGCAATCACAATGAGGGGATCGACCTCGGCCTGCTCGACATCCTTCTGCTTCTTCAGCGGCTTCAAATGCATGCGCGCGAGGGTGCCAACCACTTCCAGATGGCTCAGCTCTTCGGTCCCGATATCCATGAGCAAGTCCTTACGCTCCGGATCCTCACAATTCAGCCCTTGAATTGAATACTGCATGGCGGCAGCCAGTTCTCCATTCGCGCCGCCAAACTGTTCCAATAGCATATTTCCAAACCGCGGATCGGGTTCGCCTACGTTTACGGTGTACATCAATTTTTTTATGTGATGGTACATAGCTTCTCCTCGGATTATTTTGGGATGAAAGCGTTGATCCAACGCCGACTCTCCGAGCTTGCCGGATTGCACAGGCTGGCGGAATACAGCCAGCGACGTATTTCCGACAGCAGATACCGGAGGGGAGTGTCAGGTCGTGTAACCGCTTTGCTCTTGACATTCGCCTTATATTCGCCAACAATGGCGGCATGGCGATCACCCGCAGGCAACGCGAGGTCTATGATTTCATCTCCCGCTTTGTAGCAGAGCATGGTTATTCACCGTCGTTTGAAGAGATCGGCGCTGGACTCGATCTCACCTCTCTGGCGACTGTGCACAAGCACATCACGAATCTCGAAAAAAAGGGATTGCTCACGCGCGACTACAACCGCAGCCGTTCCATCGATCTGCTTCCTCCCAAAGGTCGATTGAAGCAAGCCATGAGTGTGAATACGGGGCTGGTTCTGCCGCTTCTCGGGCGCATCGCCGCTGGCCAGCCCATCGAAGCGGTGCAAACCACGGAAACCATTTCTCTTGCGGACTTCGTCCGATCGAAAGAGGTATTCGTTCTGGAAGTCCGCGGTAATTCCATGCAGGATGAGGCCATCCTCGATGGCGATTACGTTCTGGTGGAAAAACTGAAGACGGCCCACAACGGCGACATCGTCGTTGCCGTGGTTGACCGCGATGATGCCACGCTGAAGCGTTTTTACCGCGAAGGGGACAACATCCGCCTGCAACCGTCAAATGCCACCATGAACCCGATCATCGTTCCGGCGGCGTCCGTGGAAGTGCAGGGCAGGGTGATCGGAGTGTTGCGGAAGTATTGAACATGCTGGCTTGCTTGGGGTTCTCCCTTGGAATTGTCTCCAAAAAAACAAAAACGCACGTGCCCGTAAAGGACCGCGTGCGTCTTTTATCCAGAAGCTAGAAGCCGCTCTTAGCTAACGTGTTTCTCAATCGCCTGTGCAATCGCATCTTTTGGACGATATCCAACCAACTGCTCCACTACCTGCCCGCCCTTGAACACCAGCAGTGTGGGGATGCCCGTCACCTTATAGCGCATTGGAGTCGAGCTGTTCGCGTCGACATCCATCTTGCCGACTTTCAGTTTGCCCTGATAATCCTTAGCCAGTTCGTCCACGATGGGAGCCAGCGCGCGGCATGGTCCGCACCAAGTTGCCCAGAAATCCACCAACACGGGGGTTTCTGATTTCAACACGTCCTGATCGAAGTTCGCATCAGTCACTTCGACAATTCCATTACCAGCCATATTAAATTCTCCTCGTTGTAACGTCGCACTGTTCGGCGGACGCTCCCATTTCATGGAAACAACGAGCGGTCGTAGCCGTTCCCGGCGATCTATGATTGCCTGTCCCGTCTTGGGGGCAACCAACCATCGTACCACTCAGGTTTGATGCCTGCCTACACACGAAAGTCGCAGAATCAGGCCTGCCGTGTCCCCAGGAGGCCTTCCTTCCCAATTTTAAGGCTCAGAAGATGAACTTGACCGCCGCTTGCATCAGGCGGGGCGGGGCGGCGCTCACAACCTGCCCGAAGGTTGAACTGTTGATGTTTCCATTGACGGAGGCTGGCCCATAGAACTGCGCATGATTGAAAACGTTAAACCCTTCAAACCGGAACTGCAGCGATTTGGACTCCGCCAGTGCTACGTTCTTGATCAACGCCATGTCATAGTTGTCGATCCCGGGCCCATAAAAGAAACGACGCTTGGCATTCCCCGGCTGTCCGAGAGGCTGAAGACTGAAGAGGCTGGTATTGAAATAGTTATTGCCGTTGCGGGGATTACGGTTCAGCTCCAGAGGTCCGGGAGTGTATTGCGGTTCGTCCACCCCATAATTGTTGATGCCGTTAGGTTCCGAACCTAGCAAGGAATTGTCGCCATAGTTGAGCAGGGTTACGGGGAAACCGCTGCTGAAATGGGTAATGCCGGAAATCGTCCAATCCTTGGTCCAGCGGTTGGAAACGCCAAACAGATGATCGAAGGGAATCTCATAGGCATAGCTCACCACAAAGTTGTGCTTCACATCGAAGGCCGATAAGGCATAGCTGAGCGCTGGGTTAATCGGATTCACTTCTTCTCCGACGTTGGAAGACTGATCCATGGATTTGCTGTAGGTATAACTGGCAAATAATTGCAAGCGTTTGCTGGTGTGGCGAAGGCTCAGCTCGAGGGCATTGTAGTTCGAGTTGCCGATCGTGGCCTGGTTGGTATCGCTACCGAAATTTGGACCCAGGGGGCCGCGCGTTCCATTCACCGTTTTGCCCGAAGCCGTGGTGTAAACATTGCTTTCCCCGAATGGACCGCAAGTAGCCGATCCCGGAGCTACCTCGCTGGTCTGGCTCAAGCTCAAGCACAGTGCCGGATCACCAGGGTTGGACTCCACTAACACCAACAGGCGGTGGGATTGATTGCCCAAATAGCTGGCGCTCAATAGAGTGTTGTCTCCAATCTGGCGTTCGATCGAGAGCGTGTATTGCTCGGTGTAAGGAATCCGATTGCTGACGGGATAAGCCGGGATTCCGCTGATCGGAATATATTGCGACCAGTCGACGTTTGGGTCGGGATGGCTACGTGAAGAGTTCAGCGGTGCGAAAGTCACGGGGAAATATTGGCCCAGATCTTGGCCATTGGAAGCAGTAACAAACGGGTTTGAAAACAAAGGCGGGGCGGGACTGCTATAAGTCGTGCCATAGGGGGCGTTGGCGGCCAATACTCCGATGGTAAGGGCTTCAATCGAGGTGTAATACATGCCAAAACCGGCCCGAATACTGGTCCTATCGGGACCGCCCACGATTTTGCCGAGGAAGCTGTCATTGGCAAAGTCCGGCGAGTAAGCCACGCCGATGCGCGGAGAGAATTCATCGCCCGGAGGCGCAAGCGTGCGCCGTACTCCGGGATCGGTGGGATAGAGAATTCCTAATGGCGCACCCGGGAATACCACAGACTGCTTGCCGGGTTCGGTGGTCGAGATCTGATTGTACTTTTCATACCAGGGTTCGATCCGATCCCAGCGCACGCCCGCGTTGAGATTAAGATTGGGCCTTAGGCGCCAACTATCCTGTCCGTAAGTGCCGGCGTATTTGTTTCGCCCGTAAAAAGGGTTCAACTGGCTTTGGTTGTATTGGCTGGGAATGCCCAGCAGAAAATCGGCGAAGTCGAGGCCGGTCTCGCTGCCCGTAAACAGGAAGTTGCCATTGAACTGAGCGATGGGATTTACGTTCACCTGGTCGTAATGGAACTCAGCGCCGAATTTCATGGTGTGGCGGCCCGTCACCTTGGAAAAGTTGTCGAGCCCTTGAAACGTATTGTTGGCTTGCTTCAACTCATTGGTGTTGGTCCCGATGGAGAAGTTATTGAAGACGAGGTTCTCCACGCCTTCATTTTTGGGCGCGAGTGCAACGATGGTAGGGCTGCCCGACGGCGTAACGAAGCCTTGCGATGCCAGGCTCACGCCAAGTCCGCCCTGGGGTTTACCCAAATCATTGTAGGCACGCATATAACTGAAGTGGAGTTCGTTGACCGAGTTTGCGTGCAGCGTCTTGGTGTCCCCAATGCTGAAAAGCTGCGCCCGCCCAAGATATAGCGCGTTGAAGCCGGGCACACTTGCTCCTCCCTGGGCGACCGGATATGGATTGTTCAATGAATAGTCGTCGAGAAAGTAATAGCCAGAGATCAATCCCCAACCGGTATTGGCGTCGATGCGCAGAGAGCCTTTATCGTCGCGGAGCGCCTGGTTGTTGGCTGAGGTTGCAAACTGGTCGCTGGAGGCATTTGGCGCTGGAATGTATTGCAGGAGCCGCTGAGCCGGGACAGACCAAGAATGAGTTGGAATCTGCAAAGTTGGAAGCACACAGGCAGCGGTACTGCCGGGAGAATAATTTCGGTTCGTACATCCAGGAAAATAGTAGGGCTCGCCAGCTAAAATCGTGTACCCGAAATTCCGCGAGATCGTGCTTGCCCAAGCGGGACCGCTGACTATTGTCGGAACGACCACTGATTGCCCATTGACGTTTTGCGTAGTGTAGAAGGAACTGGCCAGGTCAGATAGATTACCCGCCCGATCCTGCATGGAGGGCACGGGAATCAGGCCAGTATCCACTCCCTCGCGTTGGCGGGTGCCCTGATAGTCGGAAAAAAAGAAAATCTTATTTCGTCGGATGGGGCCGCCGAAGGTGCCGCCGAATTGGTTTTGAATGAAGGCGCCACGGGTGGGCGAGAAATAATTGCGCGCATCCAGGTCGGTGTTGCGCAGAAATTCGAACAGATCGCCATGAAACGCATTGCTGCCAGACTTGGTGATTACGTCAATCTGGCCGCCGCTGAATTCACCGTACTCAGCGTCAAAGTTGCTGGTTAGAATGCGGAACTCCGCAATGGAGTCGAGGTCGGGAATGATGGCTGTGCCCATGTTCACGTCCTCTTCGGCGTCGCTGCCATTTACGATGAAAGCGTTGGCGAACTCGCGCTGCCCATTGATGGAAATGGTGCCGGGATTCAAATCGCCCGAGGGGGAAAGTGCGCTGGCGCCGACGTCCTGCACCGTACTAGAAGTAATGGAAGTCGCGGGAGCAACTCCCGCCTGAAGCGAAAGAAGATCGGTATAGCTACGGCCATCCAAAGGTACGGCGGTCATTTGTTCGCTGTTGATGACTTCACCCATCTGGCTGCTGGATGTCTCAAGGTGAACCGCACTATCGCTCACGGTGACAGTGTCGCTACGCTCCCCCACCAGCAGCACAACATCCAGCTGAAGTGCGCTATTGGTGTCCAGCGCGATTCCGGTGCGGCGGTAAGGCTTGAAACCAGGATGGGTGACCTGTAAAACATAGGCGCCTACGGGAAGGACTGGAAAGCTGTAAGAACCGTGGCCATCGGCAATCGCCGATTGCTGAACCCCGGTACCAGGGCTAACGAGAGTCACCGAGGCATCCGCAACCGCTGCGCCGGAGACGTCCTTGATCGTGCCCGAGATGCTGCCACCAACCCCAGCCCAGGCCGTCGCCAGAAGGCAGGAGAATAAGCATAGACACAACAATCCCTTGCAGAAGCCTCGCATGTTCTGGCTGTAAGGCAGCAACAGAGCCAGTTCCCACTGCAATCTTCGTTTTTGGCTTACTTGCGAACCAGTCGCATCTAAGAGTAAGATGACTTCTTGCATGTGTTTCTCGTCCACCAGGAAAATTTGCATGAGTCTATGGATCAGTTGCAATCCAGTCGCATCTAGGTGCGCCTTCACGATATTGCAGGAGACCGGTTACAAAGGTCAAGGTCCGGTGAAAGATTCCGTCGCAGCGCGGTTGCGACCAGTTGCAACGCAATAAAGGACTGTTCCCATGCCATTGCCTCAAACCGAAATGCCTGGCCGCCTGCAGGCGCACTTTGCCCAGCGCGGGCTACGAATGACACAACAGCGCCGAGCCATCCTGCGCGTGATGGAGACAGCCACCAAGCATCTGGATGCGGCTCAACTTCTACGCAAGGCGCAAAAGCTCGATGCCAGTGTGGATCGCAGCACGGTTTACCGAACTCTCCAACTGCTTAAGCGGCATGGGCTGATTGACGAACTCGACCTTATGCACATCCACGGCGAAGGTCACTACTATGAGCGGAAGTTGAATCGCGACCATATCCATATGGCCTGCCTGCGTTGCGGCAAGATCATGGAGTTCGTCAGCGATGTGTTTGAGCAATTGAAGGGACAAGTAGAAAAGGACTGCCGCTTCCGCATTGTGGTATCTCGACTGGAGATAGGCGGCTACTGCGCGGCATGCTCGAAGTAAAGAAGCACAAATACCGGGCAAAACAAAAAAGCGCCTCGGACTTTTTTCAGCCCAAGACGCCTCGGCAGCCCTCCCCCAGAACTGCCAAACCACTCATGGATACTAGGATTAGAGCTTTTTCTTGTAAACGTCACTTCGGTAATGCAGATTAGGAGGGCCCTCTATCGCTGCTTCTGCCAGGTTTGCGCGGAGTCTGAGGTGGTCCAGAATTCGGCGTTCGATGTTGAGATCTTTCCGTGCTGCGAATCGGAAAAGTCGATCTTAATGATGTCGCCGGTAAGGCCAATTCCGCCGGCGGAGGGCGCGACGCGGCTCCAATGATTACCGCTGTCTCCGCTGTGATAGAGCATTCCAGTTGCTCCTCCAACCCAGACTTCACTTCCAATTCCAGCTACCGCATAAAAAATTGGACGATTGCCCTGGCCAACCATATCTGCTGCATCTGCCGCCGGGCTGATGTTCTCCCAATTTTTTCCGCCATCGAACGAACGCTGCAAGCTGCCCGTGGTCGTTACAGCCCACTTCGGCGAGGCTCGCAGCATCATCTGCGGCGAAGTCTGCAAAGGAAAATTGGGCGAGGGAACTTGACCCCCCGATGGGGTTTGCGTGGGTACAGGATCTTTAGCTTTCACAATATCGAAGCCACCCGCAGCAGGCCCCGTCATAAAGTTGCGATTCACCGGGTTCCGATTCATGGCCACCAGAGAGGACGCATCGTTGGAAGAGCTCTCTCGCGCTTGCGCCCGTTGCTGCGGGAGCTTCTGCTCGAACTGCGGTTTGATCACCCCATTCTGGGATTTATCCTCAGTAGCCGGCACCTGCGCAAGGCTCGAACTTAGATCCTTCGCCGGTGACGTTTCTACCGCCGTATCTCGCTGGGTGTTTGACGCGCTATTTAGGTTCGAATGGGAATGAGTGTAGCGAACTCCCGCCACGCTGGCCGTAACCAGGGTTATCCCTAAAACCGCCCAACGGAACGTGGGCCAGCCAAACCACTCCGTTGCCCGCTTGCGTTGCGAGTGCAACACTAGGATTGGCTGCAATTCGTCGTCTCCCATCGCTAGCGCCAATATCTCCCTGCAATCGCCGCAGAGGGCGAGGTGCTCCATCACACCGCCGCGTTCACGGCGATCAAGCGATTGTTCCGCGAACGCAGTCAGAAGATTGGCACCAGGATGCGATTCCGCACCGAGCCCTCGCCCTTGGAGCCTGCCGATTACGAATTTTGAAACGCTTTCCATCGAAATATTGAAATGCTCTTATTTCCAGCTACTCGCCCATTCGAACCGATCCAGGCTCTCTTGAAGGTCGCTCCCTTGCTTTTCCGCCTTTCCTCTCACCAGAGAACGCCGTCACCCTCGATTCTTGCGCCAGGCTGCGACGAATATCTAAACGCAAGTCCCGGACGTCGACCTCGAGCGCTTCTTCGGCTTGGCGGCGGCTCATACCCTGATGAATCATATGAGCCAGAATCTTCTTTCTAAGCGACTTCGCCAGCTTATCCACCTTGCGGCTGATGGTGGATTCGTGAACTCCAAGCATGCGAGCGATCTCCGCCAGCGTCCGGCCGTCCAGATAGTATGCCGCCAGAACCATACGATCCTCGCTGGAAAGCCCGGCCAAACCGGTGTCCGTCGCCAATTCCAGGCGTAAATCCGTGGATGGAAGCGCCTCCGGCTCCGGAGCAGCGAACTGCGAACCATCTTCGCCCTCTTCATCCAGACTAATCAACCGCTTGGTCCGGCGATAGCGGTTGACGAACTCTTGTGCCAGCACCGTTCGCAGCCAGCCCTCGAGAGATCCGCGGCCGGTGAACGAAGATAGCTTCGAAAGACGGCTTCCTCCTCGTGTCGTCGTTCCATAAAGCTCAGCGTAAAGGCTATCGGCCAGATCTCGGGCCGCAGAGTCTTCTCGCGCGATTCGCAGCGCCGCCTGATAAAGCTTTTCGCGGTAGCGCGTAAGAAATAATTCCCATGCCGAGTTATGCCCTGCGGCGCAGGCCCGCGCCAAAGCCAGTTCTTCCACCCGCAGGCTCACGAGGAAAGCGCAAGCTTCCCCTTTTGCTGTCGTCACAGGCAGGTACTTCGCCGCCACGTCGCCTAGAATATCGGCCAGCGTTTCACGCGAAAGACCAATGCCTTCGCCTGCGCTTTTTGCGTACAAATCTTCGAGCAACTCGGCGACTGCCAACTGGACGGAATCGGGGATGGTTTTTGTGGCGCGCATGCGGCAAATAGAGAGTACGACGGGCAGAGCTTAGGACGCTACTAAATCCTTAGACGCTTATAAGGATAATTTTGCCGCAAGACTTTGGAAGTATTTTCGTTCTAAACGGCGCCAAGTTGAAGCTGGCGGGGATAACGAGTCTTTTCAAGAAGGTAAGGATGCCAGATGAAATCGACGCAATGGACGATCAGTTCTCGGAGTTGTTGTGTCGGTACCAATCTCGCCACGCCGCGGAAGTGCTGGGCACGCGCTCTCGGGTAATCTCTCCAAGCGCCTGGAACGCCCAGAGATGAGTCTGGGCGTCTAGCGATGGATCGTCAGAAAAATTTATAAGTTGCGGCACAGCCAGTATTCGCTGGTTGCGGCTCAGCATGCTGGATTCGGCCAGGTTGGCGGCCGCGCTCTCTCGGACCATCGGCGATGGGTCGTTGTGCATGGCGTCGAGTAAAGCAGTAATGGTCGCCGCGGTCCCGACCATAGCCAGACTTTCCACCACCCAGCGGCGTGCGTCTTCTGAAAGCCCGACGGATTTTCCGTCAATTTCTTTCAAGTGGGCAGTCAATATATCGACAACGCGTTCGGTTTGGATTCCCCGATTACCCATGAGCCCAAGGGCCCAGAGTGCCCAGACTTTGCGGGAGTGATCGGACGAGTTAGCTTGCCGTTCCAGGGCATCAACCGTTGAGCCGCTCTTAATCAGGCCATAGGCTGCCAGTTGCACCTCCACGGCGGAATCGCGCGCGGCGTCATCTTTCGAATTTAGTGCGGCGGCTGTGAGGGCGCTCAACTGCGCGTCCCATTTAAGTTTTCCCCTCCACGCATCCACCCGCGATTCGATCTGCCGAGTGGCTCCATCGGAGCGCGCGACGGCACACTCCAGCAACGTTTCCGCTTGCTGCTGAGGTTCCTGTCGATCAAGGTCGGCATCGGACGGGAGGGAGACATTGATGGCGAACTCATCTCTGAGCGGTTCCCGCAGTGAAGTCGCGCTCGCGATCTTTCCCCACAGGGCCCCCGCGGTTCCCGAACCAGAGAGAATGAGCGCGGCCACAATTCCCAGAACCATCGCTCCATACTGAGGCAGATGCAGATTTGCCTCGGCAAACCGCCCTTCGGATCGCGCTGGCTCGCGCTTCGCTGCGAGAACGTCGCAATCTGGGGGAAGACATGGCTGGTCGGCCACGTTTTGTCTTGCCGCACTCATCTCTCCAAAGTTTAGGTGCGCTCGCTTAATCAGGTAAAGTTACTTCCGGGACCCCGTCCGGCGTCATATCCGATGTCGCGCCCAATGCAATATCGGCCAGCACTTGTGCAAATTGTCATCTAAGAATGTTTTGGAGGCGGGGGGACATCTTCAAACGGGCAGGCTTCGGAATTCTCGGCGAAACGCAGTTGACGAGCGAGCGAGCGAACGACCGTTCGGTTGTCATTTCAAACCACGCCGTGTATCATCGCAAAACTTAAATCGCTTCGGAAGCCCCTTCGATCGACGAATGCGAACCTGCGATAATTGTGCAAATTGATGCGCAAGGATGGTGAATGAGAGTTTCGGATGAAAAATTCTTCCACGCAAAGATCGCTAAGCGCGCGGAATTCGCACCAGATCTTTGGATGATCCGCATTCAGCCGGGAGGGGAATTTAACTTCGTTCCCGGCCAATACGCGACGCTCGGAGTCGAGCACGACGGCAAGCGCATCGAGCGCCCGTATTCGATCGCTTCCGCGCCTTTTGAAGAGGAAGTCGAAATCTTCATCGAACTCGTACCGCAGGGAGCGCTCACGCCGCGACTCTATTCCCTTCAGCCCGGCGATGAATTGCTCATGCGCAAAATTCCCAAGGGCAAATTCACTCTCGATACCGAGAGCGGACGCAAACATCACCTGCTGGTTTCAACCGTTACCGGTGTCTCTCCCTTCGTTAGCTTCGTTCGTTCACTTTCCAAAGATTGGAAAGAAGGCCGCTTTGACGGCAGCCACCATCTTTACCTGCTCAATGGAGCGAGCCGTCCGTGGGAGTTTGGCTACAAAGAAGAGCTGACACGCTTCGCGGCCGAACTGCCCTGGTTCACCTATGTGCCCACCGTGAGCCGCCCATGGGATCATGCGGACTGGCCGGGCGAGATAGGGCGCGCTGACGATGTGCTGCGCAAATATGCCGACCGCTGGGAACTCGATGCCACCAATACGACTGCCTACTTATGCGGACATCCCGACATGATCGCGAACAGCAAGGCGATCTTGAAAAGGCGTGGATTCGTCGACCGAAAAGCGGTCAAGGAAGAGGTCTACTGGATTCCGCCGCGATAATTATTCTGAAAGCGGTCCCGCCCTACGTTTCCGCGGGCGCGAAGAAAACCAGGATTTCCAACTCTTCGGCGATGTCGTAGAAACGGTGTCCGACCTCTGCCCCTACGAAAATGATACTGCCTCCCGAGACTTCCCGATCTTCTGATCCGGCTCTGAACCGGGCGCGGCCACGAATCACATAATAAATTTCATCTTCGCGATGCGGCTTCTGCCGATCTGTTTCTCCCGCGGGCAAAACGTAAAGCCCAGCGCTCATGGCCGGCACCCGCAGGAACTCGCGGTACGCCTTGCCACTCACCGCCCTCTGCTCGGCAATTTCCGGAAGGCTGGCGAAAACCGTTTTCATGCAAAGATGCCTCCGAAGATGAGGTCGGTAAATTGCGGGATCAGATTTTGGGCCTGCAAATCGCCCTCCGGCTTGTACCACTGGTAAATCCAATTGATCATGCCCAGCAACGCAAATGCCGCAGCGCGCGGGCTCACTCTTCCTCGCGCGGCATTCAGATTCCTGGATCTTTGCACTTCGGCCATCAGGTTTTCGAGGAAGTGAATGTAGTCTTTCTTGCGCGAGTTGATCCGTTTCCGCAGTGATGGCGGAAGAGGATGATTCTCGTGCAGCATGACCGTAATCTCGCGATCGCGCGGACTAAGCACGACCTCGATGTGCAGACGGATCAACGCCCGCAGCCGCTCCCCGGGGTCGGCAATGGTTCTCACTGGATTCAGCACGCGCTCCTCGGTGATATCCATGGCGTGATTCATGATCTCGAACAGGATTTCATCCTTACTTTGAAAATGATGGTAGAGACCGCCTTTGCTCAATCTGAGCGCTCCTGCTACGTCGTTCATGGAAGTCGCGTCGTAACCGCGCTGCTGAAACAGGCGTGCGGCGGTGCGCAGAATCTCCTGCCGGGAATCAACCAAAGTCTCGCGGGGCATCGGCTGACATGGTAAACAGTTGCGGGCGGGAATGCCAATCATGCCGCCGTCGGTTATCGGTTCCGGCTCGTGTGGCCCAACCCAGAGTTACGCAGGGATGCTAGCTGACGGCGTTTCGGTACATCGATGTTACCCCGACCCTTGGTTACTGTCGGCAATGGCCGCCTGCGTTTACGATCGTCCCACTTCTCAAACTCAAGGGGGTTTCAGCGAAAGTGGGTACGGCGCACACAAAAGCGGGACTGTTGGCAGGTATGCCCCTGCTTCTGTTGCTGATAATGCCCCTAGGGGGGTGCAGCGGCTACAGCTCCGGCGCACATACTACTCCGGCGGCCCCGGTTTCCCCGGGCACTCCGGTGAACCCAACGACTCCAGACGCCCCAAAGATCAGCAGCTTCGCCGCTAATCCACCCTCCATCAATTCCGGGCAGAGCGTTACGCTGACATGGCAAACCAGCGGAGCCACAAGCCTTCAGATAAACAACGTAACGGCGACACTGGCATCATCTTCTTCGTCGATGGTGGTAGCGCCGGCGGCAACGACCACCTACACGCTTACCGCAACCAATTCGGCGGGATCGACGCAGCAAAGCGCAACCGTTACGGTATCGGCGCTGCCAACAATCGCGGAGGTTCAAATCGATCCAGCCGCAACAGCTCAGCCGATTTCACCGAACTTTTTGGGCCTGGGGCATGTGATGGGGGACGTGCTCTCGATGATCGGGACATCGGCGAGCAATATGAATCCGATTTACGAACAACTGCTCAAGAACCTGACCCAGTATGCCAACGCTCCGATCTTGATTCGGGAATTGACCGAAGGCTCGGATCCCGCAGATTTGTTTGCGGCACCGCGCCTTGCAGCGCTTTCGCAACTTAACGCCGACGTGGGCGCACAGTACATGGTCGGGATCGATTTTCTGGACGACGACGTCTCGACCGCTACAACAGAGACGCAGCAGTTGGTAGACGGGCTGCCTAAGAAGGCCTTTAAGGGCATCGAAGTTGGAAACGAGCCCGATCTCTACGGAGCAAACGGCGAGCGCCCCGCGGACTGGGATTACACCCAATATCTGGCGGATTACCAGAAGTTCGCGCCGGCGGTCCTGGCGGCCTCAGGCGGCGTGAAGCTGGAAGCGCCGGTGTGGGCTGGACTGACTCCAGGCTTCATGAACAATTTGAATTCATTCGTTGCCGCGCAGGCTTCACAACTGGCGTTCGTTACTGTCCATCACTATCCGGGAGGGGTTTGCAATGGCGCAACCGAACCCGCCGATTACCTGCTGACCGAGGCAGCGGTGGATGGGGATACACAACCGCTCACCGGACCAGTAGAGATTTCGCAATACATGACTGCGGCACAGGCAGCCGGGATTCCCTTCCGGATCGGCGAACTAAATTCCATCAGTTGCGGCGGTCAGCTCGGGGTGACAAACAGTTTCAGTTCAGCATTGTGGGCCATGGACATTTCTTTCGCTTACGCGAAGGTTGGCGTGAGCGGGGTTAACTTTTTCGCGCCGGGAGATCCTTATACCGTCAACCCCTACGCGCCCTTCGATTTCAACTCTACTATCGGTCAGGGCGGAGTAAGGACCTATGCGGTACGGGACATTAATCCACTGTATTACGGACTGCTGTTGTTTGCACAAGCAGTTCAGAACAAGGCTCAGTTATTGCCGGTGGCGCTGACTACACAGGGGAACATTAAGACCTGGGCGACCATCGATGCCAACCGCACGATCCGGGTCTTGCTGCTTAACAAAGACGAGGCCGCGAGCGGGCCTGTCTCGATTTCCCTGAACGGATATGGAGCAGCCAGTGTCACCCGGCTGACTGCCCCGTCTTACTCTTCAACCACAGGCGTGATGCTAGGTGGACAAACCTTCGATGGCAGTGCGGATGGAACTCCGCAAGGGGCGGCGTACTCGGAAAGCAACGCCGCCGAAAGCGGCGTGTATACCGTTACTCTTCCAGCCGTGAGTGCGGCTCTTGTCACCATTCAACCCTAAGTCGTTCGACAAAGAGGATAAGAAAGGAAAACTCTAGCTATCGAGTTTCCGTTAGCTTGTAGCCCTCTGGAATCTCGAAAAAAGCTGGATCAGGATCGGTGCGGGTGATTTGAGAAACTGTCATCGTCGCCGTTCCGGTACGCGGATCGGTGTGTTTAACCATCAGGTTGATGCGAAGATCCGCCGAGTACCAGAATTCGTCGGTGACAACGACTTCCTTCCCTGAGCTGTTGTCCTCGGCCGCGATGGTCTGAGTTTCGCGCACCCCGTGCACTTGCACGCCTTCCATGTCACGGACTCCCAGATCTTCTTCTTTCGACAACTCGTTCTGAGAAAGTCCGTCTCCGGTCGGCGAGGCATAGCGTACCGTCGGAGGCTCGCTTGAAGGCGGATGATGCACCGTTTCTGTCCAAAAGATTCGCTTCTCGGGATTGAGATAAGTGGAGACTCGAGTATTTGGATCATACAAATGAATGCGCACGAGCGGCGGCGTAGCGGAACTGGAAGCGGGGACCAGAGCCCGCGACTCGTTGTGGATGCGGCCCCGGCGGTCCCGGCCAATGTTCCGGATGGTCTTCAAAGTGAAGACCGTACCATCGGGCTGAGGCCTCGAACGCTCGATATTGACCAATGCGGAGAACGGCGTGTTGGGGACAGGTGTGACAAAGATATCCTGGGCGGAAGCAAACGGGGCTGAGATTGCAACGGCGAGTAGAACGAGTCTAGAAGCTGCGTCCTGAAAGAATGGCAGGCGCATGGGAGGCCCCGGCACTTTCTGCCGAAAGAATACTCTCGGTAGCATGGCTTGGCAAGAAGTGAAGTACGGAGAGTAGTTAAGGACGGGAGGTCGACGTTCGCTCGACTGGCTGGCCTGGGATGGCGCCCTACTTGGATATTTTGGAATTATCTGGCAAGTGCCGCTGCCCGGGCGGCTCCGTATAGACCTGCATCACTACCCAGGAGAGCGCGCGTGATGATGGTTTTTCCTACCCGGTCATTCGCGGACACATCCGTGGCCGGCATAGTTGCTGACTCGCTCATAGTGCAAATCAGCGAACGGGTGCGCAACTCTTCGAACATCTTCGGGGCGAAAGCGTCCCAGGCACTCGAAACGCCGCCGCCGATGACAAACATTTCCGGATCTATGACGTTGATCAGGTTGACGAGGAGGATTCCGAGATAACGACCGAACGTAACGAAGATGCCCCGCGCCGGTTCGTCGCCCTGCATGGCTAAATCGTAAATTGCTTTGGCGACGAACTCCGGCTCGGAAGAAACAGCTTTGCTGAGCGAAGGAGCATCGCGATTAGCCGTCGCCTCTCGCGCCATGCGCAGAATTGCGCTGGCCGAAGCGTATTTTTCGGCGCAGCCGCGGTTGCCGCAACCGCAGGCAAGGCCATCGGGTTCGAGAGAGACGTGGCCAAACTCCCCGGCCAGGCCATTCACACCGTGGCGGATTTTTCCCTCGAGCACGAGGCCACCACCAATTCCCGTACCCAGGGTGATCATGGCGACGTTGGCGATTCCGCGAGCGGCCCCGAGCCATTGTTCGCCTAGGGTGGCGACTCTGGCGTCATTTTCGAGAACCACCAGCATGCCCGACCGCCGCTCGATCTCCGCGCGTACCGGATAATTCTCGAAGCCGGGAAGGTTGGCTGCTTTTCGCATTGTGCCGGTTTGCATGTCAATGACGCCCGGAACTCCGACGCCGGCCCCCAAAAAACGCCGAGAATCCTTGTGTTTTTCCGAGAGTTTCAGGATGGCATTGCACATTTCACCGATGACATGGTCGGGGCCGAGCGGGACTTTTGCGGGAACCGTAATCTTTTCTAAAAGCTCTCCCTCGGTAGTGATGGCGGCGATGCGGAGGTTGGTGCCGCCGAGGTCCACTCCAATAGAAAAATCAGGCATGGTGAGAAAGATTAGCAGATTCGCGAGGGCGTTTTCGTGGTGCGGTCTTTCGCGTTCCCAGGTCTCCCAAAGACGGCGAGACATGGGGCACCCTTTTGTTGAATCGTCGATCAATTTTCTATCGCTGGCATTTCGGGCAGTAGTGGCTGCTGCGTCCGGCGATTACGATGCGTTTGATGGGCGTCTTGCATACCAGGCAGGGCTCGCCTTCGCGGCCATAGACGCGATGCTGCAATTGGAAGAAGCCTTCTTCCCCATCGGAGTCCACGTAATCGGAGATGGAAGAGCCGCCGAGTGCGATCGCTTCGCGAAGAACTTCTTTTACAAAGGAGTGCAATTTGGCGAACTCGTCGCGGGTGAGCGAGGAGGCGCGACGGCGCGGGCGAATTCCAGCACGGAACAGAGATTCATCGGCGTAAATGTTTCCCACTCCGCGCAATAGTTTCTGGTTGAGCAGAGCGCTCTTGATCGGAGTTTTGCGTCCCCGAAAAAGAGCGATGAACTGGTCGAGATCGGCGTCCAGGGGCTCGATGCCGGCCGCGTGAAAGCCGCCGGTTGCGGCGACGCTAAGCCGGCCGAAACGCCGGGGATCGACGAATCTCAGTTCCCTGCCGGAGCCGAGCCCGGCGATGGCGTGAGTGTGTTTCAAAATCTCCGACTGCGGTGCGCACACTTGCAAGCGCCCAGTCATGCCGAGATGAACGATCCACTGCGAGGTGACTTCGGCGCTGCGCTGGTGGCGCTTCTTCCGCACAGAAGGCGAGACTCGATTGAGATCGAACACGATATGCTTGCCCATGCGATGAACGCGGAGGATTCGACTACGCTCGAGCGCGCCCACGATTTCCCGCGCGGAAGACTTGAGAAGTTCCGGCTTGGATCCCAGCCAGACCGATTCGATTAGGTCCCCGGAAACGCGGGTATTCAGACCGCGAGCAATGGTCTCAACTTCAGGGAGTTCGGGCATGCCTTGAGTTTACAAGGCATGGCTCCGTTGCCTGCAACATGGGTTGGCCGAGAGACAGCCCGTTGGATTGAGCTAGTCTTTTAGCGGCACAACTGCGCTGCCGTCGCGGCAAAAGGTCGCGACTCTTTGCAGATCGCCATTGGCTTGCGGGACGGTCATCACCGGACCATAGCAATATACGGCATGGCCCGTGGCGGCGAAGTACCAACGCCCTCCGGGAGAGTGCTTCTCCACAGCGCCCGAGGGTCGTCGCGCGGGCTGTGGAGCATTCACCACGGACATGCCGAAGGAAGTTGGAGTTAATAGGGTCGAGATGGTGACGCAGGACGTCAAGGCTAGGGTCAGGGCCTTCATTTTGTTTCTGCCTTCCGCGACCTACAGCTTTATCAAAACTCGGCGTGGGTCGCTTAAATCCGACGCGGGCATGGGTGGAACCTGTGGAGTCCGGTTCCCTGGCTTTACCGTTTTGTCCGCTCGGTTCTGCAATTGGTGCTGTGGAACCTGGTTCGACGGGATCTGACTTGATGGTGCTTTCGCGGATGGAGCCTGGCTTGAGGGAACTTTTTCGGCTGGAGTCTGGTTCTGCTTATGCGCCCCAGCCTGAGATTGGGCAAACTTTTCTATCTGGGCCTTGCCTTTCAGGGCCCACAACTCCCGGCTGTCGCCAAGTAGAACTTGGATCAAACTCTTTTGCGACTGGATGGTCTCTCCTTGCTCGACAATCAACATTGTCATTAAGCCGTAGGAGGCCAGGAAAACTACCACGAGCAGCGGTGTCAGACTCCGCTTTTTCGCGGCAGCTATCACCGTCATCCAGTTGCTATTCCCCAAGTCCGACAATCCCCACCCCTTAGCCCCACTCGCAGGCGCAAATAGAGATGCAGATTGCAAGCCAATGGCAGCCATTGCTGGAAAACATTGAGTAGGCTTGGTTTAAGCAGATTTCAGCAGGTACCGCTCAGCCAAATGAGTGCAACTGAATGCATATTATGAGCAAGCCGGTTTGATGCGACCAAGCGGATGGTATGAGAACAAAGTCCTTGGCCAAAAAGGCCTTCAGGCCCTGCTTATGGGCTAAAGCTTACTTGCCGCCCAGCAAAAGCTTGGCGATAGTTGCCAGTTGCATGTTGGAGGTGCCTTCGTAGATCTTGCCGATCTTGGCATCGCGCCAGTATTTCTCAACGGGATAATCTTTGGTAAAGCCATATCCGCCGTAGATTTCGATGGCCAGTGAGGTCACTCGCTCGGCCACCTGCGAGGCAAAAAGCTTGGTCATGGCCGCTTCTTTCACAAAGTTCATGCCTGCATCTTTCATACGGGCAGCGTTGTAGACCATCAGCCGGGCGGCTTCAATCTCGGTTGCCATTTGCGCAATCTGGAATTGAATCCCCTGGAAATCCGCGAGCAACTTGCCGAACTGTTTGCGCTCCTGCGCGTATTTCGCGGCGAACTCCCAAGCGCCGCGAGCCACGCCGATCATCTGTGCGCCAATGCCGATGCGACCTTCGTTCAGAGTCTCAATGGCAATCTTGTATCCCTTCCCGGGTTCGCCCAGAACGTTTTCTTTCGGGACGCGGCAATCTTCGAGAATCAGTTCGCAGGTGGATGAGGCACGGATGCCGAGCTTGTCTTCTTTCTTGCCGACGGTAAAGCCGGGGAAATCTTTCTGGATCAGGAATGCGGTGATGCCTTTGTATCCGGCGGCAGGATCGATAGTTGCGAAAAGAATGAACAGGTCGGATTCCTTGGAATTCGTGATCCAGAGCTTGCGACCATTGATGAGGTAGTCGGAGCCTTTGAGTTCGGCGCGGGTCTGCAGAGCGAAGGCGTCCGAACCAGAACCCGCCTCGCTCAGGGCGTAAGCTCCCACGGTGTCAGAGGCCATCTTCGGCAGGTAATGTTTTTTTTGTTCCGGATTGCCGTAGCGCAAGAGCGCATTGTTGACCAGCGTATTTTGAACATCTACCACCACGCCGGCCGACGCGTCCACTCGCGACAATTCCTCCACTGCGAGAATGGCTTCGAAGAACTTCGCGCCGCCGCCGCCGTATTGTTCGGGAATTTCAATTCCCATGAGGCCGAGCTGAAAAAAATCACGGATGAGATTCTTTTCGAAGATTCCTTTTTCGTCCATTTCCTTTACCAGCGGACGAATTTTGTCGTCGGCGAACTGCCGGATGTTATCGCGGAAGAGAATCTCATCTTCGGAGAGCGTGGTCAGAGGGGCGGGAGCGGAAGATTGCACGGTCGTGTCGGGCATGGAGGTACCTTCAGACGGAGGAATAGGAAACCCGTAATTCTAGCACCGCGGAAAACAGAAGGCGAAAATAGGTCAGCTGCGCATAGGCTAGCTGCGCTTGGAATGAACCAGTTTCAAGGTGTCGGCTTGGAGGATGCGGTGGATCTGATTGCGGGCGTGAACCGACCAAGGCCCGGCGGAATCAAGTTTCACGTAAGCCTGCCAGTGCTTCAGCGCTTTGCGCGGCTCACGAACTTTTTCGTAGGCCAGGGCCAGGTTGTAGTGGGCATCCGCATAGGTGGGAGCGAGTTGGACTGCCATCTTATACGTCTTGATGCCTTCCTGAACGCGCCCGGTTTCATCGAGGACGTTGCCCAGGTCAAAGTAGGCGAGCGCATAACGGGGATCGGCTTGCAGGGCGGCACGATAGTGCTTTTCCGCCAAGGCAAAATCCTGGCGGTTGTAGTAGAGAGTGCCCAGATTGATGTGGGCCGCCGCATGAGCAGGTTGGAACTCCAGGGCTCTGTGATACGCCGCCAGCGCTTCGCTCTGCGTGGCTGGGTCTTCTTCCAGAGCAACCCCGCGCGCAAACCAAACTGCTGCGCTATCTTCACACGGAGTGGCTTCTTCTTCCCGAACCGGCGTGCTCGTCACCACTTGTTCGCGGGTGGAAAAATCCATCAAGAACTGTCCAGCGATCGGCTCCAGCAGTCGGCCCTCATGGCGAAAAGCAACCCGATGCTTGGCGGTGGAAGATGCACCCGCCTCAAGCAGCGGGTTGCCCATGCCGGAAGCCTGCTTGCGCATGGCTTCGAGCGATTCGCGGATGACGGCCGGCCGAACCTTCATCGCGCACAGGTCGCGGACTTTCTTGACTTTCAGCAGATCGGCAAAGGAATAGGCAGGAGAAGCGGCAATCAACCCCGCGCGCTCCCAGTTCGCCAACTGGCGCGCCGTGAGACGAAGAATCCGGAGTAAATCGGCTCGAGTGTACAAGACTTCACAACCTCTCGCGCACCTTAATTTCGCGCAAGAATATATTGCCGCCATTATCCTCAACCCGGGGCTCCAAAAGCAACTGGAAACGCTGTGGAATGCTGTGGAGAACCTGGTTGATTTACATGCAACGAAAATGGTGCATCAGCTTTTACCTCCGGCGTATCGCGCAGCCTAGACGGCGACAGCGGATTGATATTCCTCGTAGGTGCCCTTGAAATCAGTGATCTTATGATCGCTTTCGAAGTGCCAGATACGGGTGGCAACTTCGTCGATCAGATCGTGATCGTGGGTCACCAGGAAAACCGTGCCTTGATAACGCTGCAGCGAAATATTTAGTGCATTGATGGCTTCCAGGTCGAGGTGATTCGTAGGCTCGTCCAGCACCAGAACGTTCGGCTTTTGCAGCATGAGCTTGCAGAAAAGCAGGCGCGCGGCTTCGCCGCCGGAAAGAACATTCGTTGATTTGGTCGCCTCTTCGCGCGCAAACAACATCTGTCCCAGCAGTCCGCGAATTTCTTCACTCACGGCCGCCGGATTCCATTGATGCAGCCAATCAAGCGCGGTCATGCCGCCTTCGATCAGGCCGCGATGATCCTGCGCGAAGTATCCAATGGACGCTTCATGTCCCCAAACAACTTTGCCCGAATCTACGAATGCCCCATCGTAGCCGCTGGTCTTGCGCAATTCCGCTTCCGGCGTAGTGGGTGAGTTCGCCAGCAGAGCATTGACCAGCGTCGTCTTACCCGCGCCATTACGACCCATCAACGCGATGCGTTCCCCACGTGTGATGCTGGCAGTAAAGTCGCGGATTACCTGCTTCTCTCCGTAAGCCTTATTCAGGTTTTCGACTTCAAGGATGTGTTTGCCGGATGGACGCTTTTGTTCGAACTTGATGTAAGGCCGCTGGATGTTCGATTTGGCCAGCTCCGTTACTTGCAGCCGCTCTACTTCCTTGCGCCGCGATTGCACCTGACTGGATCGTGTGCCCGCAGCGAAACGGGCGATGAATTCGTTCAATTGAGAAATCTTCTTTTCACGCTGGGCGTTCTGCGACTCAATCTGCGACCGCACTTGCGTCTTCGCCAACACCATTTCATCGTACGATCCGGTGTAGATGATGATGGTTTCGTAATCGATATCAGCGATGTGGGTGCAGATGCTGTTCAGAAAGTGACGGTCGTGCGAGATGGCAATGACCACGCCGTCGTACTCGTTCAAAAATCC
Source organism: uncultured Acidobacteriaceae bacterium (assembly GCA_963833875.1). Lineage (GTDB taxonomy): Bacteria > Acidobacteriota > Terriglobia > Terriglobales > Acidobacteriaceae > Sulfotelmatobacter. Next base: position 746,846 of record CAWHZM010000004.1, on the reverse strand, counting down.
TTGCAACCAGTGGATCGAATCCAAGTCGAGGTTGTTGGTGGGTTCATCCAAAAGTAGGGCTTGCGGATGGCCAAAAAGAGCCTGCGCCAGGAGGACGCGAACTTTCTGCCCGCCCTGCAATTCACTCATCTTGCGGCTGTGTAGCTCTTCGGGAATATCCAACCCATCGAGCAAAATCGCCGCGTCGGCCTCGGCAGTATAACCGTCCTCTTCGCCGACAATGCCTTCCAGCTCACCGAGCTTCATGCCGTCTTCGTCGGTCATGTCGGGCTTTTCGTAAATCGCGTCGCGTTCCTGCATTGCCTCCCACAGGCGCTTGTGGCCCATGATGACGGTATCGCTGGCTGTAAACGCATCGAAGGCGAACTGATCCTGGCTCAAAACTCCCAGCTTTCGGGGGCGAACGACCGTTCCCTTTTGCGGCTCAAGCTCACCGCTCAACAGCTTCATAAAAGTGGATTTGCCCGCGCCATTCGGCCCAGTCAGGCCGTAGCGCTTTCCCGGCGTGAAGGCAACCGAGACTTCGTCGAACAAAATTTTGGCGCCGTAGCGCATCGAAACATTACTAACGGAAAGCATGATTTATGACTCTTCTTTTGGGCTTCTTCAGGGAAGCTTCTCAGGAAGCTTTCTTCAGCTTCATCTGGAACTGCGGGAGAATTCCGCCAAAACGGTACGCAGCTGGAGCTACTAGGATATCACGGGCTTTCTTTCGCAAGAAGTAGTCTGTGGATTAAACAGAGAGCCGAAAATCCATCGAAGCCACGGCTCATTTCACCTCGCCAGACTCAGTGGCCGCCGCTCAACTCCCGAACGATCGAGCCAGTGAATTGTTTGGCGTCGCCGAAGAGCATGAGGGTATTCGGCAAGTAATAAAGAGGGTTGTCGATGCCCGCGAAGCCGGGGCTCATGCCGCGTTTGATCACCATGACGGTGTGGGCTTTATCAACGTCAAGGATCGGCATGCCGTAGATGGGGCTGGATGCATCGTTGCGCGCCGCGGGATTGGTAACATCGTTAGCGCCGATAACAAGTGCCACATCGGTCTGCGGAAAATCGCCGTTGATTTCATCCATCTCAATGAGGCGATCGTAAGGGATATCGGCTTCGGCAAGCAGAACGTTCATGTGGCCGGGCATACGTCCGGCGACGGGGTGGATGGCGAAGCGAACATCGACCCCTTTCTTGGTGAGGATGTCGTAGAGTTCGCGAACTTTGTGTTGCGCCTGTGCGACGGCCATGCCGTAGCCGGGAACAACGACGACTTTATTGGCGGCGGAGAGAATTGCAGCTGCCTCCTCGGGGGTGGCGCTGTGTACCGGCTTGGCTTCTTCTCCGCCTGCGGCCGCGGCCTGCACCTGGCCAAAAGCGCCGAACAACACGTTAGTGAACGAGCGGTTCATCGCCTTTGACATGATCACGGAGAGGATCAATCCAGAGGATCCATCAAGCGCTCCCGCAATGATCAGTAATTTGTTTTGCAGAACGAATCCCATCGCCGCGGCTGACAATCCGGCATAGCCATTCAATAGCGAGATGACTGTGGGCATGTCCGCGCCACCGATGGGAATGATCAGAAAAATTCCAAATAGGAGAGAGATTCCGACGATCACGGGGAACAGAATTTTGGTCTCGGGATGCAAGACAAGGTACACAGCGCTACAGACCGCGACTCCAAAAAGCAGGAAGTTTACGAGATTCTGGCCCTTATAGGTGATGGGACGTTGGGGAAGAATTTCCTGGAGCTTTCCCGCGGCCATCAAGCTGCCTGTGAAGGTCAGCCCGCCAAGAATCACTTCCGCGGAGAGGACCGACATCATGAAGGTGGGGACGTTCGGAGTGCGCAGGTAGAACTCGGCTGTGCCGACCAGCGTGACGCACAGCGCGCCAAATGCATGGCTGAGGGCGGTCCGCTGGGGAACGGCAGTCATTTGCACCATGCCGAGCGGAATACCGATGCCGCTGCCCAGAACCAGACCCACGGCGATCCACCTGTAATCCATACCGTGGTGAAGCAACGTGCCCGCAATGGCGACGACCATGCCAATTTCGCCCGCCCAAATGCCATGGCGCGCAGTGGAAGGAGAACTCATCCACTTCAGAGAGAGAATGAACAGGGCGCTGGCGATGAGGTAAAGAAATTCGATGAGGTGCTGGCTGGCGGCGAATTCGTTCATGATTGGCCCGGCATGGGTTAACTCTGGCTGCTCGAAGCGAAATCTGCTTGTCTATTTGCTTGAGGAACGGCTGCTCTTGAACATCTTGAGCATGCGGTCCGTTATAAAAAATCCTCCGACAACATTGCTGGTGGCTGCCGCAATCGCAATCACTCCCAGCACCACGGCAAATTTGCTCTTATGCTCGCCGACCAACACAATCGCACCGACGACGGCGATGGCGTCCAGCGCATTGGTAAGCGACATCAGCGGCGTGTGCAATAGGGGAGACACGTGGCGGATGACTTCAAAACCAATGAAGCAGGCCAGCATGAAAATGAATAGCAGATCGATCAGGTTCGAACCCATTGGACCCTCGATTCTCATTTGTCAGTTCTTAATACTCAGTTCTTGGTGCTCAGCACTCAGTTCTGAGGAGAGGCTTTGCTTTGCGTCTCGCGTTTAAGCAAACTAGTCGGCACACCTCAGCCTGCGACTTGTGCCAGAGCCGGTAGTTTGTAAAACTCCCGCGCTCTTGCATTTACGATTTCACCGTCGCGAGTCACCAGGGTCTCGCGAATGATTTCATCCTGCAGGTTGAGCTGGAGTTTCCCTTCTTTCACCAAGTAAACCAGGAATGTGGTGACGTTGCGGGCATACATCTGGCTGGCGTGATAAGGGACGCTGCTGGCCAGATTGATGGCTCCGATAATCGTTACACCAAACTGCTTCACCGTTTCACCGGTACGAGTGAGCTCGCAATTTCCGCCGCGTTCGGATGCGAGGTCGACAATGACCGACCCAGGAGCCATTCCTTTCACCATCCCTGTGGTGATCAGAACCGGAGACTTTTTCCCGGGAATAACGGCAGCCGTAACCACTACATCGCTCTCGGCGACCACGCGAGTGAGTAGTTCGCGCTGACGAGCATAGAAACTTTCATCCTGGGCGGTGCCGTAGCCGCGGGCGTCCTGTGCGTTCTGCGCTTCGATGGGCAACTCGACGAAGCGGCCGCCCAGGCTTTGTACCTGTTCCTTGGAAGCGGCGCGCATGTCATAGGCGGAAGCAACCGCTCCCAGCCTGCGAGCCGTAGAAATCGCTTGCAATCCCGCCACCCCTGCACCAATGACGAACACGCGCGCGGGCGTGATGGTGCCGGCAGCAGTCGTCATCATGGGAAAAACTCTGATCGATGTTTCAGCCGCGATTAGCACAGCCTTATAACCGCAAATTGTCCCCATGGAGGAGAGTGCATCCATGCTTTGGGCCCGCGTGGTACGCGGCATCAGTTCCACGGAAAATGCGGTGACGCCAGCGTCTGCAATTTGCTGAATTATTTCAGCGGATCCGAAAGGTCGAAGGAAGCCAATCAAAGCCTGGTTGCGACGTAAGAGCGGAAGGTCGGATTGTCCGGTGACGTCATTGGAGCCGTAGCAAAGCACCTGCACGATAATGTCAGCAGTGCCAAAAACGGCAGACCGATCCTGCACGATCTTCGCGCCCTTATCGATGTAGGCTGAATCCGGATAGCCGGCTTGCTCGCCGGCACCGGTTTCCAGGATCACTTCAAGGCCGCTCTTGGCCAGCGTTGGGATAACCGCGGGCACGAGCGCCACCCGCCGCTCACCAGGATAGGTTTCCTTGGGAACTCCAACGATCACGCTGTGCTCCTTTCACACGTAAGATGAGGCAGCAGGCTCACTTACGCAATACTACAGGGCAGAATGGAGCGCTGCCTGTGACACGTGTCGCAGCCGAGTCAGGATCGAGCATCGCACTTAGCTTCCAAGAAGCGATTTTACTATTCGATTAGAGTGTTTCAGTGAACTTGTTTACCCCCACGACTAGAGCGAACACTGTATTGATGCTACAGACCATGTCCTACACTAATAGATGGGCGGCTTGTGAAAAACTCCTCGACAGGAAGCGGCAAGAAGTCGCGTAGATGGAAACTGATCGGCATAATTTTGCTCGTTGCTTTCGTCGCAGCTGCCGTTCTCGCGCAAGTCGTGATCAAACGGGCTCAACCCATTTTGCGGGCGCGAGTGATCGAAACTCTATCAAATCGCTTCCAGAGCAAGGTTGATCTGGCGACGCTGAAGGTTTCTGTTATCAACGGTTTGGAAGTTTCCGGCACCGGGCTGAAGATCTATGGAAAAACCGATACCAATCCCTACGCCCCGGGAATCCAGCCATTGATCAGTCTTCAGGAATTTCACTTCTATACCGGAATTCGCAACCTGTTTCGGCCAGCGGTCCACGTGGATACGGTTTACGTAAAAGGAATGGAGCTGAACATCCCGCCCAAGCAGAACCGGCAGGAACTTACCTCGATGGGATCGCGGAACAGGAAGGTAAAGGTCTATGTGGCCAAGTTTGTTTGCGAAGACACGAACCTATTGATCAACACTGCGAACCCAGCCAAGCCCCCTCTTGAATTCGCCATAAGTCATCTGAATATGCAAGACATTGGTCCCGGTTTGCCGATGCGGTTCCAGGCAACTTTGGTAAACCCAAAGCCGGTGGGAGATATCCAGTCGAGCGGACTATTTGGACCGTTTGATGAGAACGATCCCCGGGATACACCAGTACAGGGCGACTATTCATTCAGCCACGCTGATTTGGGCACGATTAAAGGTATAGGCGGAATACTCTCTTCCACGGGAAAATATGAAGGCACGTTAAGCAGCATTCAGGTTGACGGAAGCACCGACACTCCCGATTTTCGGATTGCCAGAAGCGGGAACGCGATGCCCCTGCATACGGACTTCCATGCCGTCGTGGATGGTACGAATGGCGATACCCAGCTTAATCCGGTAAAGGCCAAGCTTCAGAACTCTTATTTCACTGCCGCCGGATCGGTGACGCGGGTAAAAAATCCCCACGGACATGACATTGAACTCGACGTGGTGGTTAACCAGTCTCGAATACAGGACTTCCTGCAATTGGGTGTGCGCACCACACCCCCGGTTATGACCGGGCCGGTTGAGATGAAGGTCAAGTTAAGCCTGCCGCCCGGCAGCGCGGACGTGGCTGATAGGTTGGAGCTAGCCGGCAATTTCCACGTCTCCGATGCTCACTTTACGAACGCAAAGATACAAGACAAGATCGACTCTCTCAGTATTCGCACTCAGGGAAAGCTCAAGGAAGCACGGAACGGAGAGAACGAGAACGTGGCATCCGAAATGCAAGGCGTGTTCACGCTGAAAGACGGCAACCTGGATTTCTCGTCGCTGCATTACCTGATCCCCGGAACCGAGGTAGATCTGGTAGGGAATTACTCCCTGGATGGGCGAGTGTTCGACTTCCACGGCCGGGCGCGGTTGAAGGCCAAGTTGTCCCAGATGACCACCGGATGGAAATCGATTCTACTGAAGCCGGTAGACCGGTTTTTCAGCAAGGATGGAGCCGGAACTGAGATTCCAATCAAGATCACGGGCACGGAATCAGAGCCTCATTTTGGTTTGGATTTCGGAGATAAGCGAGATCGAAAGACCACTCCCGCCTCTACTCCTGCCCAATGATAAGAGAAAACTCTGCGAGCCCACCCGCTAAGGAAAAACCTGACGGCGGAAGAGAAGCTAGGGTAAGAGAGGGCTTCATTTACAGCCACCACCCCATACCGATCGGGCGAACTGACTTCTATGCTCTGGACTGACGCAGCCGCTTCCGCTCCGGCTCTTGCGTCAGGAAAGGACCACCGGTGAGCGCAGCCGCAATTCCCCCCACAAGTGTAATCTCTCAACCCAAAACCATCAGAACTGATTCCGAACTCATCACACGAGCTCAAGAAGGCGATCCGCAAGCGTGCGCCGCAATTTTCGATATCCACCGTAGGCGTGTTTACTCAACTTGTCTATTGATGACCAAGAACGTGTCCGACGCTGAAGACATGATGCAGGACGCATTCATTCAGATCTTCCGCGGCCTCCGAACTTTTCGTGGCGACTCCGCATTTTCCACGTGGATTTACCGGGTTGTTGTGAACACGGTATTGATGACTCGCCGCAAAAAACATTTGCGGGAGATTTCTCTCGACGAACCAGCCACTATGGATTACTCACCGGTCCCCCGTGAATTTGGCCAGGACGACACCAAGCTTACAGGAGCGGTCGACCGGGTCGCGCTGATCCAGGCGGCAAAGGAATTACCCGAGGGCTGTCGCGAGATATTCATTCTGCATGAAGTCGAGGGCTACGAGCACCATGAGATTGCAGAGCGGCTGCGCTGTTCGATTGGCAACTCGAAATCACAACTGCATAAAGCCCGCTTGAAAATGCGTAAGTTACTGGCCTCAGGCAAGAAGCGCATCGGGAGAAAACGGTTAGGAATTCGAGTAGCCGGAAATTCTCCGCGCAACTTGCCGGTCCGTCCTTTCTTACCGGCTATTTCGTGATCAATGGGGGCCGCAAGCCAATTGCACTTGCGGCTCACAAACTGGAGCGAGACTAACGATCCCCCTCAATTGGCCGATGTGGATATAGTTTTCCCGTGATCTTCTCTCAACGGGAACGAGACGCGGATCAGCGTGCCTTGCGGTCCCGACTGAATGTCAAAACGCCCGGAAAGCTCTCGCACGCGTTCCCGCATGCCGGTGAGTCCGACCCCCAGGTTAGTCCCCTTGTTTTTAAACTGCCGCAGCGATTCGGCGGGCATCCCGTTCCCGTAATCTCTTACCTGAAGGACTACTTCATTCGGGAAAGAGCTAAGTTTCACTTCCGCCTTGGAACTTTTCGAGTGGCGGTGAATATTGGTCAGGCTTTCCTGCAAGACACGAAAAAGACCGAGCTCGAGCGCTCGCGGCAACCGGCCCTGACCATCCTGAATATCCATGTCGACTGCAACTCCGCTGCGCTCTGAAAACCCCTGCACATACCATTTGGCGGCGGACACAAATCCTACTTCATCGAGGAGGGGAGGATGCAGCAAATGGGAGATGGTGCGGGTTTCAGAGATAGACTGATCGAGCAACTGAATTGCGTTGGTGAGCACTTCCTCCTGCCGGGTTTTCGGATCGGAACGGGCAAACATTTCTAAATTCATCTTTACGCCTGCCAGATATTGGCCGAGACTGTCATGGAGTTCGCGGGAAAATTTGCGCCGTTCTTCATCCTGCATTTGCAACAATCGAGAAGTGAGATGGCGCAACGACTCTTCGCCTTCCCGGTAAGCATTTTCTGCCGACTCCCGGGCCTTGAGTTCGCTATTGAGCAAGAGATAGTGGATAAAGAATAGGATCAGCGCCAGAGCAAAGCTCGCAGCAAGGATTACCACAGTAAGCACGAATAGGCGGTTCGACTGGCGCATTCTGATCTTAAGAAGCGCCTGTTCTTGTTCGCGCATTTGCAACGCCAGAGCGGCACTTTGAAAGCCCAGATTCAGCCCTTCCATGGTAAGAGCGTTCTGTCGCGGCGCATTCTCCGGGTCAGATTTTCTCAGCGCTATCGATTGCTCGGCTATTGCGATCCTTTGCTCGGTGATCCCTTTCAGGCGATTGCACGACTCCACTTGAGCTGGATTATCGATGGTTAGACCTCTAATCTCCTGCAACTTCTCGCGGACCCGGGGAAGGGACGCTTCGAAGTTTGTAACCAAATCCTCATCACCTGAGAGCGCATAACCCGTGCGAGACCGGGTGAGTACAGCCACGGACGCGTCCAGTTCGCCCAGTGCAGATTCAACTTGGTAGGTGTGGATCACCCAGCGGGCGCTGTCGCGAAGGCGGGCAATAGTGACATAGGCCGCAACGGCGCTGAGTAGTAGCACAGCCACAGCTGATGCAAATGCCAGTTGCGCCTTCTTGCGTGGGTACATAACCAGGGTTCTTGCCGGGACCAAGGGAAAATGTTCAGACCTCAATCACCAGGTGGGGATCGCCAGCACATGAACCGCCGTCAGACCCACTGCACAATCCTATCGTGAGCAGAGCTTTCGCGCCATATACCAACAATTTTCGCTTCCTCGCACAGTGCTGCCTATTGTTTTTTCTTGCTGTGAGGGCTCTAGTACAGCAAAAACCTGATTGTTCGGGCCGAAGTGCTACTTATAGTCAATACACCGCGCAATTTAGGGCGGCGACCTAGCAGAGCGGAGGCGCGCCGGTGAAACTGCGAATCCTGATAGCGGACGATCATGAATTGGTGCGTCGCGGCTTGTCTTCGCTGTTGCAGACGCATGAAGGGTGGGAGATTTGCGGCGAGGCATCCGATGGGCGCGAAGCGGTGGAAAAGGCCAAGCTGTTGAAGCCTGATTTCGTGATTGTCGATATCGGGATGCCGAATCTGAATGGGCTTGCCGCCACACGCCAGTTGGCGCAGTTCGATCCCAATTTCAAGATCATCGTTCTCACCATCACCGATTCCGATCATGTCATCCGTGAGGCTCTGAACGCGGGCGCACGTGGGTTTGTGCTCAAATCGGACGCAGCTCGGGATTTAGTCTCCGCCATTGAAGCGCTGCAACGCGGCCAAATGTTTTTCACTCCGCGGGTGAATGAGATGGTCTTGGCGGGTTTCCTGGACAAGGGCACGGTTGCGGCCCGTGGAGCACCGCCCAAGTTCCCCACGTTGACGCCCCGCGAGCGCGAGGTGATCCAGTTGCTGGCGGAAGGAAAAAGCTCAAAGGAAGTAGCTTCCTTACTGAACCTAAGCACGAAAACTGCAGAAACCCATCGCAGCAATATCATGCGCAAGCTGGGGTTTCACTCGATTCGAGATCTCGTTTTGTATGCAGTCAAGAACAACATCATCCAAGTACAAACCTCGGATGATCAACCCGCGCCCAATCCTTCCGCGAGTTAACCCCATACCAAAAAAAAGGCTGACCGCGAAACGCGGACAGCCCTCCCTGAACAAAGACTGCAATTACGATGCCTTTTTCTCGGACCGAATCCTCTCATCTTCCAATTCCGCATTCGTGTCGGCATCGTTCCCTTTATCTTTTGTCGCGTCTCGTACGGCGTCTTTCGCTTTTCCGAAAGCGTTTTGCACTTTCCCTTCGGCTTGCTTGGTTGCCCCGTGCACTTGAGCGTTCTTGTCGCCGGTCCACTCACCGACCTGGCGCTCAACCCGACCAGCCACGTCCTTGACTTTTCCTTCCACGCGATCCTTATCCATGATTAGTTAACTCCTCTCTTCTTTGAGTTTTCGGAGATTTAAAAACGTCGTTCCACCAGCATTCATTGCAAAGCGGCTAAATCGGATTGCGACCCTGAATCAGCCGAATCAAAACCGCAACAATCGCCAACACCAGCAGAATATGAATGAATCCGCCCAGCGTGTAGGAACTCACTACCCCGAGTAGCCACAGAACAAGCAGTATTACCGCAATTGTCCAGAGCATTCATCCACCTTTCTGCTTGAGATAGCGTTAAGTACTTCCTCAGGGTACTCGGGTCATGTGGGGACAAGAATCGGGTGCATAGTGTATCGGGGAGGAGGTTCATTCTTAGGGGGAAGGGGAACATCACTCATTCAACCTTGAAAACAAACCGGGAAGGTGCCGATAGCGCGCACCTTCCCGCCGCGCGCTCAAGTCTAAGCAGCTTTATCAGCCCGGGTGTTAGCCGTGTCGGCAATATTGGTCAAGATAGAGTCGGCTTGTTTTTCTTCTTGCAGAGTCTGCTCGAGCAGATCAGCATGGCTATCGTTGCCTAAGATTTCGGCGAAAGTTCGCACCGTACCATAGGCCGCGATTTCATAGTGTTCAACCTTCTGCGCCGCACCAATAATGCCGGCGTCCCGAACCGATTGGTCGGTCGCATCTTTAATCACATCCTCTCCTTCCGTGATGAGAGCCGCGATGCCTTTGCACTTTTTGGAATCCGCTGAGCCCTGAGCTTGATTCAGTATTTGTTGCAGTCTGGCAACGTGTCCTCGAGTTTCCTGGAGGTGCGTCTGCAGCGCATTCTTTAGCTCGGGCTCGGTTGCTGCCTCAATCATTTTGGGCAAAGCTTCTGTAATTTGAGTTTCGGCTGAATACAGTTGTTGGAGCTGGTCAAAGTAAAGTTTTCGCAGGCTATCAAGATTGGCGGAAAAAAATTTCATGGGTTGACCTCAGGTATGGGAATTTTTAGCGTTGGGAGTGAGATGCTGGCGCTCCGGGGTTCGTTGTCGCAAACACGCTTCGGCCAGCTGCGGGTCAATAAATCTGGACGATACCGTTGCGCACGGCGTACAAGGTAAGATCGGCGATGGAATGCAGATCCAGTTTCCGCATGAGGTTGGTGCGATGAGTTTCAGCGGTTTTTACGCTCAGGCTCAGAGTGCTGGCAATCTCTTTGGTGGTTTTTCCTTCAGCAACCAGTTGAATTACTTCACGTTCTCTTGGAGTCAGGACGCGCTGCTCCATGTCCCGCTGTATCTCAGCCGGTCGCAGATAACCGTCAAGCATCATCTGGGAGACTTTGGAGGTAAAGAATGTCCGCCGGTTCTCCAGGGCTTCAACGGCAGCGACCAGGTCACGGCCGGCGTCGGACTTGAGCAAGAAGCCTCGTGCCCCGGCAGCTAAAACCTCGCGGACGATGTGTTCGGAATCATGGATAGTCAGAATCAGGATCCGGGCCTCGGGCATGGAACTCAGTATTTGCCGTGCCGCATCCAGGCCATTTAAGTTCGGCATCCCGATATCGATCAAAAGTACGTCAGGCTTTAACTCGCTGGCCAATTCGACTGCTTCGCGGCCATCTTTCGCTTCCGCGCAGACTTCCCAACCCGGGTGAGCTTCCAGTATGGATCGAATGCCCTTCCTTGCTACCTCGTGATCGTCCGCGATGAGAATTTGAAGTCCGCCCACCTTGTGGCCTCCCAAAAAGCAATCCCGGCGCCGATCTGGCATAACCTTATTGATTTAAGATAGTTGCCGCGCCGACCGCGGCGGTTGCTTGGAATCGTGGACCTAGGTCCAGAGCGCTCGGATCGGCGGCGCGCCTCGACATTCAGGATATAACCGTGTTCGGGGTATAAACTGCGCAGTTCCCTGCCGCCCCAGCTCAAATTGGCATCTAAAGCAGCGGGGAATACACTATGCGCTCAGCCGCATCCTGGGGCGTTGTCTCAGCATTTACGGTCTTCATGGCAGTTTCACTCGCGGTACCGGCGTCAGCGCAGACGTCCGCCAGTTCACAGCCTCAAGCGTCTGACTCGTCGACGGTTCCACAGCCGGCTGCTCCTCGAAATGCCGCTCCCGCCGAAAATGAACAGGCTCAGCCCGGTGCCGCTCAATCGCCGGATGGGCAGCCAACGGCCGAACCTGGGAGCGGCAATGACCAGGGAATGTTTGTTTTCAGGAAGCAAGTGGAGGAAGTTGTACTTCATGCCACAGTGGTCGATGATCAGCAGCATTTGGTTACCGGGCTGGACCGTGGCGATTTTCAAATCTTTGAGAACGGGGTACCGCAAACCATCACCTCGTTTCGCCGCGAAGATATTCCGGTGGAGATAGGAATCGTGGTGGATAATTCCGGCTCCATGCGCGATAAGAGGGAGCAGGTCGGTCAGGGGGTATTGAACCTCATTCGCGCCAGCAACCCGCAGGACCAGGTGTTCGTGGTGAATTTCGGGCAGAATCCATATTTAGATCAGGATTTCACTTCCAATGTGAATCTGTTGCAAGCAGCCTTGCGACAGGAGGCTTCGCGAGGAAGCACCGCGCTCTATGACGCCGTCTCCGCCTCCGCTGTGCACCTGGAGCATAATCCGCGCCTGAGTAAAAAGGTCCTTCTGGTAATCACGGACGGCCAGGACAATATGAGCCAGGAGACGTTGCAGGAGACACTACGCCGCCTGCAGAAGCCGGATGGCCCGACCCTTTATTCGATTGGTTTGCTGGGAAGCGGATTGCACAGCGAAGGCCGGGAAGCACTGCAAGAACTGGCGAACGCTACAGGTGGCTCGGCATACTTTCCCGATTCGTTAGACCAGGTTGACAGTATTACGCGGGCGGTGGCGCATGACATTCGCAGCCAGTACATCATTGCGTTCCGACCGCACAATCAGAACACTCATCCCGACTATCAGTCGTTGCGGGTTGAGGCACATTCGCCGGGATACGGCCAACTAACGGTGCGCACTCGCAGCGGATTCTACGCACAAAACCCGCCGGGGCATTGAGCGGCGGGTTTTGCTTTTGTCTTTAGAACCCAAACCAGAGAAGACAACCTAGAAGCCTAAGCAACCGTGGTTTCAGTTGGAACGCGGGTTGGCTCCGGCATCTGGATCTGGATAATGTTGTTCTTGATGGCGTAGACGACCAAGTCTCGAATAGAGTGCAAACTGAGTTTCCGCATGATATTGCTGCGGTGAGTCTCCACTGTTTTTGTGCTCAAGTTCAGCAGTGTTGCGACTTCTTTGGAGCTCTTACCCTCAGCCAGCAATTGCGTAATCTCGCGCTCCCTCACCGTCAAAGTCGGTAGATTGGGCGGTTCGTTACGGGCGACCACATGGCCTTTATCCAGGAAGCCCGCAAGCACCAGATCGTTCACTCGTGGCGTGAAGAACATTCGCTTGCTTTGCAGCGCTTCGACAGCGGAAACCAGGTCTCGAGCGGCATCCGACTTCAACACAAAACCGCGCGCTCCCGCATCCAGAGCCTCGCGGATCACTTGGTCAGAATCGGTAATAGTCAGAACGATCACTTTGAAATGCGGGTCGTGCGCCAGCAACTGACGGGTCGTGTCCAGCCCGTTGAGGCTGGGCATACCGATGTCAACGATGACTACGTCCGGCTTTAAGCGCTTTGCCATCTCGACTGCCTCACGACCGTCCGAGGCTTCGCCGCAAACCTCCCATCCCTCCCGCTTTTGCAGCAGCGCACACAGACCTCGACGCACAATTTCGTGATCGTCAGCTAACAAAATACGTAGTTTCATGGCAGATTGTCCTCCACTTGCTTTTTGCTTTCTTACAGAGAAATCGATCAATCCGATTTGCTCACCTAACTCGGCACCTGCGGGGTCCGGGCCAGCGCCGTAAACACTCGATGTTTACTCACCGACTCGACGGCTTCCAGCAAATCGCGGGCGGCATTGGACTTTACTACATACCCTCTTGCCCCGGCATCGAGCGCCTCACGCATCATTTGCGGAGAATCGTGCTGCGTTACGAATAAAACCTCAGGGCCGGCATTTTTGTGTTTCTGCTGAATCACCCGACATGCTTCGAGACCGTTCATGCGGGGCATGGTGACATCGAGCACCACCACATCGGGTTGCAAGTCGTCGATTTTCTCGAGCGCCTCCACCCCATCGGAAGCCTCACCCACCACTTCCCAATCCCCTCGTCCTTGCAGTAGAGTTCTCAGCCCTTGTCGAACAATCGGGTGGTCATCCACCAGCAGGATCCGAACCGCCATATCGCTCCCCGTCAACTTTTGCTGCACCGTGTAAACCTCAAATCCAGGCTCCACGGCTGGCAACTGGAGTGTTTGCCCGTTCCCGCCGCCATTGCATTCGCATCTGGGGGAGGCTTCTCCGAACCCGTGAACCTTATGACCGTAGCACGCCGATGTACCCGCCCCGAATACAGGGAATGCTGTATTCTACGCCGCAACTGAGACAACAGCTTTGGGGGCGCATTAGACCGCTGCGCTCACGGGAAAGTATGTTCCAGCATGCAACAGAGCATCTACCGCCTCGACGATGGATCCGACATCCGATTTCGCGCAGGCTCCGCGAATTCCAGCCCGGCGAGCTTCCTCTGCCAATTGTTTGGACAGATGAATCGTCACTAATAAAATAGGAATCTCCGGGAATATCCCTGCGATCTGCCGGGCAACATCCAGTCCGTTCAGGTCCGGCATCTGGAAATCGAGCAAAATCATATCCGGAGGGCTCTTTTTCACCCTCTGCAACGCCTCGCCGCCGGTTCGCGCCTCGTCGACCACCTGCCAGGTGCTCTGCTGCTCAAGCAATGTGCGAAGGTAGTTCCGAACCGCAGGATTATCATCTACCACAAGAATACGAACCAAGAATGCCGCCCTTCCCCCGAGCTTTCTAATTTCTCTACTTCTAAGTTAAGGATCAAGAGCCGGAATCGCAATACTGCGAACTCCCTACGTGTTTAGGCAGCTCACCAAATCCCCTTGTCGCTCCCCGTGAGCTTCATCTCGATGGCGGCCGCGGCGGCCAAACCAGGGAGCAAGCTAAGCCGCAGAGTGCTCTGCAATTCCCCGTTCATCAGGAGTCTTTTCCACTCCGAGGCATACAGTCTGGCTGCCTGAGGGAATATGGGGATGCGCAGGAATTTGCGACGATAGTACACAAGCTCGTTGCCGAACTGCGCCGACTTCGTTACCAGCGCCGGAAGTGGGAGTTCCTCTCCCCGATAAGACTTCACATATCCTGACACCGTGACCAGATAAGTGGACAATCCATCCCAAAGCCCGGCGGCCTGTGCCAGGGACTTGAGATACACGTAGTCAATCAGGTTTGAATCCACCAACCGCGCCGTGTCGGCAACATCGCACAGGCGGAAATAAAAATGGCGATACATCCGCTGCAGCGTACTGATGATTAGGCGATCTTCCGGCGCTGGCACACGAAATTTTTGATCGCCGAATTGCACCATATCGGATCGCTTCACCAGCGAATCGGTAACCGCAACTTGCTCCCCGGTTTGACCGAGCCGCGATACATGCACCTCAACCAGTTCCGGCAAGCCAGGAACAACGAAGTTCCATTTATTCGCCAAGCGGTCGCCCCAACTTCGTTCGTCGGGGCGAGCCTTGAATCGCTTGCCCATTACAGCAACGACGTCCGACGGAGATGCGTTTGAATAGAGATCGAGATCATTGCCGAGATCAGGCCAGTGATCGAGCGATTTGATGACGATCGCGTCGCCGACTTCGCCCAACGCCTCACAGATCGGGAATAAGAAAGATAAGGCATGCTCGATGCGCGCCTTCTCCTTGACGATGGCGCCTTTAGCCCAATCGGCGCGATCGTGCCTCTCCAACAGCATGAGTTCGTGGAGCTGAGGAAATGTTCTAGCAATCACATGATGAGAATTCGCCAGGCTCCAAAGCTCGCCAAACTCCTGCGGGCTTAGCGTCGACACTGTGCTTTCGGGATTCTCGTCAAGCTTAGAAATCGGGCGGGGATTCAGCAGCAACTGCGAAAGCAATCTCAAGCACTTCATGGAATGATCAGAGCCGTTCATAGTCAGTGGCGCCCTCCATTGTCCTAATTAATTACCCGACTGAACATGCGGAGCCGGCGGATTGGCCAGACCCCCACAGTTGGTCGCAGTCCGCCGTTCAATCGCAGTTCCCTCTTCATAATCGTTCCAGGTTTCGATCAGCATGAAGGGAAGCGGCCTGGAGGTGTCGTAGTAACGCTCGTAAAGATTGAGGGTTGCATCCAGCGTTTTCCCGCAGCCGTTCTGCATGTGCCGGTTCAATCCCCATTTTGCGGCGGCGTCATCGAAGCCAGGCCACGCACCCCCTACCGCAATTTTGTCGGGATGCTTGTTGGCCATGGTTTTGTAAAAGTTCTCGAGGTAATCTTGGCCCCAATTGCTGCCATCTGGCGCCCACCCACCCGGGCCCGGCTGCACCCAGGCGTAAGAACCTGCAAAATCGTCGGCATATTGGGCCGGGGGCTGATCTTTGTAAATGAACAGAGGCTGACTTTCCCAGCCACTGCAGTGCTGGCGCACCTGATCCCAGTTGACGTGGCCTCTCTTGGGAAAAATAAAAATTACCGGGCGGTCTTCGTAGGAGAAATAAGCGTCGCGATATTTGGCGGTTGGACCAATGTAGTTTTGATATGCCTTATCGAGCGAAGCGATGGCTGCGTCGGTGGTGCCCTCGTCCTCATCTTCCGGTTCGTTGTAGAGCAAAGCCACCTGGAAGTGAGTTTGGGCCGCCGCTTCCTGCAAAAGCGCAAAATTATGGTCGGAGTAGGCATTGGCTTCGCCGTACCAGTCCACAACGAACGCGGAAATGCCCAGGTGACGGGCTTGCTCGATTTGTTTGCGAAGCACCCCGGGATCCTCGCTCGAATAGCCAACCCCCATGTGAGCGTGATTACCGAACCAGGGCATGTAAACGGCGAGCAGTTTGGGAAAGTTACCGGGCGCCTGAGCATTCAGCGGCAAGGCGTGATGGACGCCCGGCGTAGTGCACCCGCTCGCCATAACAAATAACGCGATGCTGAGAGCTAACAGCGACCTGGACAAGCCACAACTCCATTCCTTGGACCTTCGCACAGCTTGTTTAAGATGCCTTTGGGAACCGTGCGGTTGGAAAGGGTGGGCGTAGACCTAGCATTAAAATTGGGGTACCGCCTGCAACTGGCGCACTACCCAGCGATCAGCGGCGGGGGTCATGAGGACGATGTAGTGGACCGTAACGCGTTCTTCCCGGATGATCTTATCCCCGTCCACTATCTCAAGCTGATACTGCGCCGTATCGTGCAGTTCCATTACATCGCCTTCGGGAGCATAGAACACGGCTTCCACCTGATGGTTTTGATCAGCGTAACGGCGGCTTAACTGAGACTGTTGTTGGCTGGTGACCGTCTGCACTAGCAGGTTTTTCGCGTCCCCTGCGAAAGCTCCCTCTAAGAACTCGGACGAGTTCGACTCAAGAGCTCGAGACATGCTCATCCAGGCAATCCTGTAATCGCGAAGAATGGCGCTCTCCGTCAAGTCCTCCACTGCGCGCGGAGCAGCTTTTTTCACGTAGAGTTGGACACGGACTGAGTTGTCGGCTGCGTACGAATGCAATGGAGAACCGAACAGTAAGGCCGTTAGAGCGAGGAGAAGGCTGAACCTCGCTGCGATATTTGCGAGAATTCGTCTCACGGCCGAGCTCCGATCTTAACTTCATTGCCAAGCACCACTCCGGAGGCGACCGAAATCGTGGAGGCTCCAGGGGACTCGATTTTGGCGCGAGCTATTCCTTGTTTGACGGGAGCATCCACAGTTCCCTTGCCATCCGGACCAGTCGAGGTGAACGTGACAATCGTGCCGTCAGGCACTACGTTTCCGGCGCAATCATGCACAGGCTCGGTTTGCACAAGAATGCCAGCACCCGTGCGTTCTCCTGTAATGCGCAAATTACAGGGATCGGAAGCGACTTGCTGCACTACGCGCTTGACCGATTCGTCATCGAGAGAGGCAACCGCTTGCACCGGGCCCGCGGATTTCCCCGAACTCGTGCGAAACCAGGCTACTCCGCCATGGGTTGGAACACCGCGCGACCATAAGGAGGCATCTTTTGCGGTCAGCAGGAAATTCACATTCAACGGAGCAGTTACGAGATTGTGATAACGGTCAAAAGGAAATGCAACGCCGCTCACCGCGTCGCCTTGCGCTACCGGAACGCGCGAAGGATGCACCAGAAAGATAATGTTGGTGGCTTTCCCGGCGGTTACGTAGAAACTCGCACTATGGCACTCGTCCGAGCACAGAATCGCCGTGTAATCACCGGCATATTGCAGGTCGTGGGCAGCGATATGGATCTCTTCGCCGAGAGTGACATCGCTCTTCTGCGCAACACCGGGCCCCGCCAGATAGAAAGTGGCCTTGCCGCTTCCTGTGGTTGGAATCGTGGCTTCTTCGCCGGCGATGGCCGAACTCGGAACGCGCAGCTCTTGCGCGCCGGCCACTACCGCAAGCGCCGTTGCCAGGCAGACAACCGCACAGAATTGAAGTATCCGGATCATTCTCTTAAGAGTTGTTCAAACTGTACTGGTTCACCACGACGTGAAAATTGTGAATCTTTGACGATAGCGATTTGGGAATCTCTACCGCGAATGCCTCGGAAGACTGCGGAAGCAACGCTCGATCCACGTACCCATCTGAGACCCAAATGACTTTTCCATCGTTGTCATAAAAGCTGGCGATTACATGTGGAATGTTGACCGTCTGGCCACCCTGGTTCAGCAAGTCTCCATGGAGAACGCTTTTACCCTGCAGGTCTGTATCGATGCGCTGATTCATCACGCCGATGACCGGATCGGCGGAAGCGGGGACGAGGGTTGCATTTACGCTCATGCGAACGTTCTTAACGCTCTTTAAGCTAAACCCCGGAAAGTCGATGCGATAAGGCGTGACTTGTTTAGGGAGAAGGATGTGAGCGATTTTGTCGAAGCTGCTCTCCTCGTCGATCGCGTTGCCGGCGGCGTCGACCAGCGTGGAGTTCACGGTGACAAAAGCTGGAACCGTGTCCTCATTGGTCACCTCCCCCATGACGACCGCGCCCTCCGCCGAATCCACGGCGTTCATCGAGATAATCCGAACATGGGGCGAGTCGACGTTCTTTGCTCCCCACTCGTTGCCGGCGCTCGCCGTAACCAGGTCCCAGCGCAAGAAGGTGACCGGAATAACCTGAGCTGGAACGTTGGGTACTTCGATTTTTGGCCACACGGCTTTCCACACATCCCCTTGGCGAATCAAATGCAAATCACGGACGTCCTCGATTGGACCAACCGGCGTGGAAAATTCGAGATGCACACGCATTTGCGCTTCGTCATTGGTTTCGTGAAGCGGGCGGACCTCGAAGCCTTCGAGGCTGGAAAAAGAACGCAAACTGCCGTTGGATCCCGACCAACTCTGAACGAATGCCGGCTCCAGAACATCGTTCTGGTCGGAGATATTGCCGTAAGCGCGATCCCAGTTTCGACGTTGCACATCGATCAACATATTGTTTACCGCTTGATCCGGAGTGCTTGCACTCGCGGTGTGCAAAGCGGATCCTTTGGCTACCCCAAGCGTGATCCCCGCCTGAGCCGTAACGAATAACCCCGCGAAGATCAGCCCGGCAGTCACCACAACAAGAATTACTGGAAGCGCGTATTTCATGAAGTCTTTTCTTCCTCAGGCCACACTGTGTTGTTCACGACTCTCGCTGCGCACCGCAATGCCTACCGGAACGCGACGGGTTTCCGGCAGGAACAATTCAAAGAAGATCGCCAGGAAGCTCACTCCGATCGGCAATATCCCCCACATGATTCCCTCCCAGCGCGGGGGGATGGCGTCTGACGCGATCTGGTGTGCAGGTGGTACGTCGTCCTTCGCCCATACAGTGACGTCACCATTGTTGAAAGTCTCGATCTTCCGCCAACCCGCAAAGGTTAGCAGGGGCTCGTAGTAGGGATCGTGGACGAAGATGAACTTCAAGCCATAGCGATTGGCATGCTCCAGCATGGTTCGCAGAGCGGACATGCCCGCGGTACCGTAAAATTTGGCATTCGTAAGCTGCGCGGCGCCATAGTGCGTCATCTCGGGTAGCAATCGAGCCGAGTTGTAATCGCCGTCAACACTGCTGGCGTCCGTATAGGTGGATACTTTTGCCAGCTCGCTGGCAAATCCCAACGTAATGTAACGGTAGGAATCGTGGCCGTCGCGGTTTAAAAAGGCATCGACCGGCTCAACTTTCGCCGTGGCCGTGGGCCGGAAAGGATTTGCATTCAACCAAAAAAGGGCAGCTCCAATTGTCAGCACTGACGCCAATGCCAGCCCAACGGCAGCTTTAGAGCGAAAGCGATCAAGCAGCCCAATAGCGAGAACGCCGACAAACGGCATGGCTAACAGCGTCGCCCAAAATGTAAATCGCTCGAAGGTCAGAATTTCATAAGCTCGACCCAGCAACCAGCGCGGCAGAGGGGTGGTACCGCCCAGCCCGAAGATAAAGGCAAGCCAGAATCCAAACAGCAGCGGACGCCAACGGCGCAAGGAAGCGCCGCGAATCACGATGAATGGAAGCGCAAAGATTAGAGCCCCGTAGGGAATAACGAAATAGTTGATGCCCGTGATCGAATTCAATAAAAAGTTGGCGCGGCTGTCGTGCGGAATTGGAATCTGATGGATGGGATGCTGAATGAGAGTTAACCAATACGGAAGTAACACAATTCCTACGCCCGCAACTGTCAAGACTGCGAATACGGCGGCTCTCGACAATACCCCGCTCGTCGAAGCTGCGACCCGCTCGTCGCGGGAATCCAGAATGGCCGTCCAAAGCACGGGAACGGCAAAAAAGACCACGCCAAAAATCAGGGTCACGTGATGCGCGGCGGCGGCTGAGAAAGTAACGAGCAGCCCCTTGATAAGCGAGCGGGTAGATGATTCCGTCATCCATTCATAAAAATACGGCAACGCATTCAGATAGAGCGCCGCCGATGCAATGGTTGCCAGCTGCCCGGCCTGGTAGGTCAGGAAAGTCAATGATCCCAGAAAGATCGTTCCCAGCGCCGCATAGCTGGCCGCTCGATCGTCAACCCATATTCTGGCGAAACGATATACCCCCACCGGCAACAGAAGCACGGCGATCAATTGCACCAGCATGTACGCCATTTTTAAACCGAATAGGTTTGAAACTAACGCGATCCACTGGTGCGTGAGCGGCGGATAAGTTGTCTGCGAGAACCCCGCGAACCACTTCTCATTCCAGGGATTAAACCAGTGGTGAGCATAGTGCGAAGCAAAAAACATATGGAAATTCGCGTCAAACGATCCCGACGGAAGCTCCATGAGCAACAGCGGCCCGTGAACCGCGAGCGCAACGAGAACAATCGCGAGGAGAGGAATAGTGCGAGAGTAAGGACTTTCGGCGGTGCTCAAGATCACGCTCCTAGTGCTGCTAGCGAACAGCTTGGATTCATAATTTTTCTCAAGGGTTTACTACAAACTTCTCATTAGTCCCGTTTGTTTAGGCGATAAAGCAGCCTTCCCCGAAAGAGTGGCATCTGATGTGGGCCGCAGAAACAAATACTGTTATGCGCGAGGTATAGCAAAGACTTGCACTTAGCGTGGTGAACCTGTGAAAAGCCGACTTCCGCTCACGAGCTTTTGCACTGTTGCGCTTCTCAGCAGCGCCCTGGCGCAAACATACGACATCAACGGCCAAGGCAGTTCCGCGCCCAAACAAAGTTCCTCTCAAGAGTCGCCTCAAAGTTCTAGTCAGAATGGCTCGGGTTTCGGATGGGGATCGAGCATCGAGGTTTCCAGGCTGGCCCGGGCCGCGCAGGACGCGCTGAAACGAGGCGATTACAAGGCTGCTGCTGGTTACGCGGAGAGCGCGGCCAAATCTGCGCCGCAAAATGCCGACCTGTGGTTCCTTCTGGGGTATGTGGAACGACTGAACGAGCACTTCCCAGCTTCCATCGACGCCTACAATCGCGGTCTCAAGCTAAAGCCGCATTCCACCAACGGAATGGCTGGCTTGGCGCAAACTCTTGCGAAAATGGGGCGCGCCGCCGAAGCGGAAAAACTGTTGCAGGAAGTCGTGGACGTCAATCCCAAAGACGCCAATAGCTTGCAGTTGGCCGGCGAATTGTTGCTGAATTCGGATCCGACGCAGGCGCTGGAGTTTCTGAAACGCGCCGATATATTACGGGCAACCCCCCATACGGACCTGCTGATTGCCCATGCTTATGAACACCTGGGAAAGCCGGACGAGTATACGCATTATCTCGATCTTGCGCGCAGGCGAGGCCCGAACGATCCGGAAGTGCTTCGCGCCGTAGCGGGCGAGTATCGCGATCATGGGCAGTTCGACAAAGCGATTGCCACGCTGCAGTCAATTCCCGGCAAAGATCAGACCACAGACGTCGAGGCTGAATTAGCGTACACGTATCAACTCGCGGGTAAACAACAGGAAGCGGCAGATATCTATTCGCGACTGGCGAAATCTGCGAAAGGAAACATCGGTCTGGATTTGAGCGCGGCGCAAGCCTTGGTTGATCTGGGGCAGATGGACGCGGCACGGGTTTTTCTCGACGACGCCAAACAAATTAATTCCAACAATTATCGCTTGCATGCCATCGAGGGCGCGATCGCCGAATCGGAGAATCGTTTTGCCGATTCAACCAAAGAGTACACGCTTGCGGTCAGCAACTTGCCGGGCAATGTGCCCGAAGGGCAACTCTATCCCATCGAGTTGCGGCTGAATTTGTATGAACTGGCTCTGCGTCAGGATGACGAAGCAGCGGCCAAACAGCAACTGGATGCCGCTTCTGCCGCGATTGGCCAGGTCACGGTTCCCGCAGCTTCTCAGCCGGAAATGTTGCGGTTGCGCGGGGCGATTGAGGCGGGGATGGGAAATTATGATGCTGCGAATAAGGATTTGCAGCAGGCGCTGTCTCTCGCTCCCACGAACGTGAATTCCCTATTGAATTACGCCAGCCTGCAATGGAAGCTAGGACAAGAAGACGCTGCGGAGAAGACCTTCACGCAGGTGCTGGGATTCGATCACAATAATCGAACCGCATTGGCCTCCCTTGGATATCTGGCTCGCGACAAGGGCGATACAAAACTCGCAGAAGGCTATTTCAAGCGGGCTATCGAAGCCCACCCAAAAGATTACGGTCCTTACCTTGCTCTGGGAGATCTGTACACGGCAACCCAGGATTATCACGCTGCGGAAAAATACTATCAAGACGCCTATAAGCGGATGGCAGGCAACGCGATGACCATCGCCGGCGGAGCCAACGCGGCGATGGAGGGCCACGATCTAAATTTGGCGAAAGAATGGCTGGATCGTGCAGCCGGCAGTATGAATGATGTTCCGCAAGTGATGCGCGAGCGCGAACGCTACCTTACGCTGAAAGGCGATTACGCCGAATCCGCCAAGCTGGGAAATCAAGTCATAGAGAAGCTGCCCCGTGATCGCGAGGGAATTGTCTATCTTATCTACGATCTCTACTACCTGAACCAGTACGATCAAGCTTTAGCGCTCATCGCCAGGTACACGCCGATTCTTCCAAACGATAAGGATTTGCCACTGGTCGCGGGAAACATCCACGCGCATGACGGCCACTTAACCGAGGCGATAGGGGACTACAACCGCGCGCTCCAGCTCGATCCGAAGATCGCCGAAGGTTATGTAAACCGGGGATTCGTTTTCAATGATCTGCGCCAGCCGGGCAATGCGGCCAAGGATTTTCAGACAGCTCTCGATATGCAGAACAACTATGGAGAGGCGCATTTGGGATTGGCATTTTCCTATCTCCAATTGCATCGCTCCAAAAAAGCTCTGCGCCAACTGGATGCCGCTCAGAAAATCCTAGGGAAGTCACACGCCTTGCGTCTGGCCCGTGCCGAGGCTTTCCGGCAGGAGCAGGATTTCGTTCATGCCGAAAGTGAATATCGCGCGGCACTGGAGGAAGACCCTAACGATCTATCCACGGAACTGGCCTACGCCGACACATTGTTCCGCCTGCGGCGTTACCAGCAGTCGCTGAACGCTCTCGACACGGCGCAGAAGTTGGCGCCGACCGACCCGCGAGTCTACGCCTTGCGCGCGCAGGTTCATGCCAAGGAAGGATTACGAGATGACGCGCTGCATGACATTCAACTGGCCGAACAATACAGCAAAGATGATGTGCAAATTCTAATGGCTACGGGCTCGGCATTGTTGAGCATGGGCGACAAGGACGCTGCAATGCAGCGCTTTGCGCGGGCGCTGGACGCTCCCAACGGCGATCGCCTTGGCGTCCGCCTGGCAATTGCCGAAGTATTCATGCGGCAAGGGCATTTCGACGAGGTTCGGCGGCAGCTTGCCCTTGGGTTTGCGGAGGCGCGAATCGATCAGTCTGCAGTTTCTCCCGAAGATATTCTGCAGGCTGCCAACATCTTTCTTGGCTCTCATGATTTCGATTTGGCCGAGACCTACTTCGACAAGGCAAAACTTGCCGGGGCCAATCCGCGTGAACTAGAGATCGGCCTTGCCAATACTTACGTCGCGGAGGGCGAGTCTCAAAAAGCTGCCCAGGCGTTGGCTTCCCTGGGCCCGGTCAGCGACTACACCGACGACTCCGATTACATGATTGCTGCTGGAAATTTATACCGCCAACGGCAGGACACGGTGCAGGCGCTCTCTTCCTTCGCGCAAGCCAACACGGTCGCGGGGCAAGACAATCAGGCCACGGCGCAGGTCGTGCAGAACGAACTCGGCCTGGAGGAAGGCGCGCAAATCAATCAGAATGTGAGCCTGCTGCCGGAAGCGTCCTTCGCCCCGGCGCTGGAAGATATCAACGTCTACACACTTGACGCGAGAATTCTGCGCGTCACTAATCCCGCGCTACTCCCTCCGCCGCGGCATTCCTTCGAGGATATGGCGGATACTCACTATCGCATTCATATCGGCGGTTTGCCGGTGATCTCCGGATTCGTGGGGCAAAGCTTTACCGACGGCCGATTTCTGTTTCCCAGCGTCGGAGTCGTACAAGACCGCAACACCTATGACACTTATTTCAATGGCGGGATCACCCCTGTTCTCCACATTGGACCCAACTCCCTCGCCTTCAATGGCGGCCTGCAGTACGATATCCGCCGCGATACGATCTCGCCCGTCTACATGAGCCAGAATCTCTTTCGGCAGTACCTCTACATAAACTCAAGTCCTTTTTATAATTGGCTGTCGTTCAATGGCAGCGCCATTCGCGAGGCCGGCCCTTTTACCGACCAAAACCTGCACTCGCGTGACGCGTCCGCGAGTCTGGAGTTCACCGTGGGCCGCCCGTGGGGCCATGACGCCCTGCTCGCGGGTTACAACGTGCGCGATCTGCTCTACCGCCCTGTGATTCAGGAATATTTCTATACATCCACTTATCTGGGCTTCCAGCATAAATTCGGAACTCGGCTCACCGCCGCGGTTCTGGCCGAGGATCTCCGCTCGTGGCGAGTGCAAGGCCTGGACTATGCGATCGCGCAAGCGCTGCTTCCCGGAGGACGTTTCGACTTTCGCGCCAACCCTCGTTGGGATGTGCAGGGATCGTTCTTGCTCTCCCGGGGTCAGGGATTTCACGAATACGACAACGCACAAAGCCAGTTTGTGGTCAGCTATACGCACTCGAGGGGCGGAATTTTCAAGGGGGATGCGGAAGGCCCGCCTGCAGCGCATCCTTTCCAGATCTCAGCCGGAGTTCAACAACAAACTTTCTACAGTTTTGACGGAGGTACGAGATCAACCATTCTGCCAGTAATCCACTTCGTATTGTTCTAGATTGAAACGACGCCATTTTTCATCATGAGTCAGATAGCAAAAAACGATGTGGCCCGCCGCGTGACGGATGACGGTTTTGCAAAGCCGCGCGCGCGCGCCCGAGCGATAAAGTCTCAGTTGGTGGGGGGCGTGATCACTCTGCTCGCGGGGTCAGGGTTGGTTGGCGTCACCAATCTTGCCTACAACGTGGTTGCGGCGCGTCTTCTTGGTCCCACCGGATTCGCGAACGCTACGGCCGTCTATACGCTTCTAATGTTGTTGTCGTGCATCACTCTGGCTTTCCAGGTGGTTTGCGCCAAATACATTGCCAAGATCGCCTCTGCCGAAGAGCGAGTGAATGTTTTCGGTAATCTGCACCAGCGAGCTTGGCTCGCCGGTATCGGAATCGGACTGCTCTTGTTCCTGTTTCGAGGTGTTCTGGCGAACTATCTCAACCTCCCAGATCCCGGTCTGATCACGCTTCTAGCCGTTGGTACGGCGTTCTACATCCCGCTCGGAGTTCGCCGCGGATATATTCAGGGGGTTCACGCCTTCGGCCCACTTGCCATCAATTTTATGCTGGAAGGTTTAGTCCGGCTGGGCGGAGTTTATGTCCTGATCGAGGTAGGCTTAGGCGTGAAAGGCGCGGTGCTCGCCAGCGTGCTGGCCGTCATTGTCGCCTATTTTTTCGCACTGCCCAGCCCGGGCATCGGGTCGCTGCGCTTTCGGGGACTATCAATTTCTTCCGCCGAGGGTGTCCAGGCCATAGTTTTTTTTGCAGGACAAACGGTAATTAATAATTTCGACATCGTTCTGGTAAAGCATTTTTTTCCTCCGGTCGAAGCCGGCTTTTATGCTGCGATAGCACTGGTTGGCCGGCTGGTAAACATGTGCGCATGGTCGGTGGTGAACACCATGTTTCCTGTCTCCGCCGGCGCGGGCGGCGACGAGCATGAAGCCAGTCCGGTCTTGTTCACTTCTCTCTCGATGGTCTTTCTCATCCTGTCCTGCCTCATTCTTGGCTTATGGATGGTTCCCAACTTTCTTTGGAAAACACTCTTTGGGGCGCAATTTGCGGTGGGGAGCTATGGCATGTTGGCTCCTTTGCTGATTCTTTATGCCATAAATGCGGGCATCTATTCGCTGAGTTCCGTGATTATCACCTATGAAATGTCGCGCAAAATTGCCAACACCAGTTGGCTTCAGCTGGCGTTCAGCGGAGCCATGGCGCTTGGTATCTACCTGCTTCATCACACTCTGAGCCAGGTGATTTGGATCCAGTTAGTCCTGATGCTGATCCTCCTTTTTGTTCTCATCGTTCCTCTTCTTCGAAATCAGTTAACGCCCAAGGCTCTGGGCACCTACAGCACCCTCCGCATCGGCCGACAGCTAACCGAAGAAGAGGTGATGTCGGAATTTCTCAGAAGTGAATTCCATCATTCCGAGTTCGACGACTATCGCCAGGAATTTGAAGGGCTGGTCAAGAAGCCGGACTTAAGTAGTTCGCGCGAAAACGCAGTACGGCAGGCACTCTTATTTCTCCGCCGAGGAACCATGTGGCGAGAGTTGCCCTCGGACACAAAATGGTTCGAGGTGAAGTTAACCGCCAAAGAACTGGATCGCGTTCGTTTTTTCCCCAGGGCACAATGGCGGAGAGTGGCCGAGGGGAGCTTCTATCTCCAGGACGTTATCGAGCGGCTGAGAGTGAAGCTGGCGGAAGACTCGGCCGACGATCAGTTCTATTCCAAACTCCGCTTTCTCACAGACTCGGTGGGGGCGGACGTACTTAATCCTACCGTGTTGTTAATTGGGGTGGATGGCAAAGGCCCACTAACGATTTTGGATGGGAACCACCGCATGGCTGCCGCGCTGTTAGGTTCGCGCCAGCCACAGCTCGGCCACCTGCGCTTTGTCTGTGGGTTTTCGCCGCAGATGGTTCGTTGTTGCTGGTATCACACCAACGTCAATACTCTTCTACGCTATATGAAGAATGTGGTCCGCTACTTTTCCTACGATCCCGAGACCGATATCGGCCGCTTCCAGGAGCGCGGCCTTTAGATTCGCCAGCCTTGGCTGCGAACTCGGGCATCCAAACGTTCGCTCGAATGGAGGCCGGTATGGACGAGAAGATTATGCAGGAGATATTTCACGAATTTATTTCGTCTCTAGAGGCGCTGGACACACAGAATTCGGCAATCTCCCAGTTCTTGAAGGATAAAGGCATTGTGCCTCCGAAGGAACTTGCTCCTTATCTTGAGCAGGCCGGAAACGCCAGCAGTGTGCGCTGGCTGGGCACACGGGTGAGAATCGACTACCTCTTTTCCAGCGCTGCCAAAGAAGAAGATGATGATGCCAATTCACCTGCGAAATCCGCGGGAAAGGCAGATGACAGCGAGTCAGCGAGCGGATCTAAACCCGAAGCTGAGCAATGGACTGCCAGCAAAGGCGAACGCGAGGTCAAAGCGAACAAGGATGCAGGCCAGGATGTTGATCAAGGCGAACGGAAAGTTAATCGACAAGACAACAGGAGCAGCGAATCTACAGTTCACCCTGACGCCGATGCGGACTAGAATTTCCATCGGGCCGCCCAAGAATTTGACTCTCAAAGGAGTCCTTGCCTCGCTTGTGAATTAATCTGCCCAGTCAGACCGATGGGTGCTGGCTGGAAATTCTAGTTTCAGTCCGCTGGAATTGCTGCCGGTTGGGCTATAGCGGGACGAACTTTCGACGGCGCTGGTACGGCCGCCTGGACTTCCAGCCATCTGCGAACTTCCGGCAAAGCCTGCCGCATGGCTACTTCGCCGGCGCGTATGAGTTCACCGGCGCGTTTGAAATCGTCATAGGCGAAGCCGGCTACATCGGGCTCGACAACCAGGTCTGCCG
Organism: uncultured Acidobacteriaceae bacterium; assembly: GCA_963833875.1. Lineage (GTDB taxonomy): Bacteria > Acidobacteriota > Terriglobia > Terriglobales > Acidobacteriaceae > Sulfotelmatobacter. The sequence continues at coordinate 718,884 of CAWHZM010000004.1, read as the reverse complement.
CGCCACGCCAGAGGTGGCTCATCTTGTCCTGGGCGATAGCAAAGGATTGTCCGATTACGTCGAATAGATGGCGGGGCGCGCCATCCTTCGACCACTGACCTTTCAAATGCACGGCCAGCACTCGATCCGCGCCCATATCACGCAGCGGGCGCGTGGGTACGGGATGGGAGAGCATTCCATCGACCAGCCAGCGATCGCGAATATTCACCGGCAAAAACATTCCGGGATAAGCGCAACTGGCCCGCACGGGATCGATAATTGAGCCGGAATTAAAAACCACGCCTTCTCCGGTGTTGAAGTCGGTTGCGGTGACTCCGAGAGGAATGTTCAGCTCCTCGAAGGTTTTCACTTTTAATGTGTGGTTCAGAAAAGAGACCATGCGCTCATTCGAGGCGAATCCGTAGCGCGAAACCGTCCAGCGGGCAAAGGTAGTGAAGCGGCACGATTGCGCGACCTGCTCGAGTTCCGCGATGGAAAGTCCACTGCAATAGACTGCGCCGATCAGAGCGCCGACGCTGGTGCCGGCGACCATACGAACAGGAATGGCTTCTTCTTCGAGAACTTTCAGAACGCCGATGTGAGCCATGCCCCGGGCAAAGCCACCGCCCAAGGCGACGCCAATGGCAGGAGTTCGGGGCTCGAGGGTTCCGGTTTTGCGCGAGAGTTCCCGCCCAAAGGCCTGCACCGACCGGACGATGTTGCCAATACTCTTCACTTCGACCTCGTAAGCCCGGATCTCTGTGGCCCAAACGCTCTAGCCCAGCGCTGGACGGCCACTTTAAAGCTTCACTTCAGCCATCCTTAAGATGCCATAGACAGGGTTTGGGCTGTAGTGCCCGATGGTGCCATTTTTCCATTACCTTCGGGGGTGGGGTTACTGTAAAGATCGCCGCTTTCTTGCCGAGCCTGACGCGGCGCATGTGACTAACCTGTATGCCTCTGCTAAGTTACAAAGATGGTCCGGGAGATTTCCGCAGGTGGCGTCGTGCTGAGGAAACGCGATGAGAAGTGGTGGATTGCGGCTATTGAACCGGCCGGAGCCGCGGTTGAGGAGCCAAAATCCGGAAAAACCCCAGCACCGAAGAGTGTGGTGGCGTTACCAAAAGGCCTGGTAGATCCGGGAGAGAAGGCTCTCAATACGGCAGTGCGGGAGGTCTATGAAGAAACCGGAGTGACCGCCGAAGTCATCACCAAGCTTGGCGATATTAAATATGTCTATTCGCGGAGTTGGGGAGACGGACAACGAGTCTTCAAGATCGTAAGCTTCTACCTGATGCGTTATGTCTCGGGGCGCATTAACCAGATCGCAGAAGAAATGCGTATTGAGGTAGCGCGGGCGCTTTGGGTGCGGCTGGAGGATGCGCCTAAACTGCTGGCCTATAAGGGTGAAAAACAGATGGCCCAGCGGGCGCTCGAGTATCTGATCGAGCATCCCGAGCTGTGAACCGCCGCTTGCGCTTTTCTTTGGCGCGGCATCTTCGCTGATAATGCTTGCATGGTTCGTCAAAACTTGGTTCTCCGAAAGATTTTGAGACCGGCAATGCTACCGGTCGTGCTGTTTTTGTGCGTCTCTCTTCTGGGCGCGCGTACTGGAACCAGGAGCCAGGGTGCTCCTGATTCCAACTATGTTCCAGCTCTGGCTGCAGCGGACCACCTGCTTCAGCATTGGCAGGCGGGCGATGAGGAGAACGGGATGGCTTTGCTGAGCAGCCACGCGAAAACAAAAAACACGGCAGACAGTCTGGATCATTTCTTTGCCAACCCTGTATCGGCCTATGAGATTGGCCGTGGCAAGTTGCTGAAGGATGGGCGCTATGAATTTCCCGTGGCGGTGCTTGAGCCCGCAACGAGCCGACGCCCACGTCGCCGCTTGTCCAGCATTATCGTGGTGAACACTGGCAACAACGACTGGGCGGTGGATAAACTGCCTTAAGACGCTCAGAATATTCGTTTCTTCTGTGCCTGGAATTGTGTGAGGAAAAATTGAAAGATCATGAAGCGCATTCATAAAGTCGCTGTGCTGGGCGCGGGAACCATGGGTGCGCGCATCGCTGCGCACTTTGCCAATGCCGGCGTTCCGAGTTTTTTACTCGACATTGTTCCGGCGGGCGTGGAGTCGGGAGCTGGTCCCGCCGCGAGGAACAAAATTGCCGCCGCTGGACTCGAAGGGGCGAAGAAATCCAAGCCGGCCGCATTCATGGATTCTTCGCTGGCGCGTCTGGTCACCGTAGGCAATTTTGAAGATGACTTAAAGAAGCTGACGGAGGTGGATTGGATTATCGAAGCGGTGGTTGAGAACCTGGAACTTAAACGTGCGCTTCTCCGCAAAGTTGAAGCGATTCGCAAACCGGGCACGATTATCACAACCAATACCAGCGGACTGCCGGTGGGCAAGATTGCGGAGGGATTCTCTGACGATTTCCGGCGTTGCTGGTTCGGGACGCATTTCTTTAATCCCCCGCGCTATATGCGTCTGCTCGAACTTATCCCCACGCCGGAAGCGGACCGTGGCCTCATCGATTCGATTTCGCATTTCTGCGACGTGCGGCTTGGCAAAGGGGTGGTGCTGGCGAAGGACACGCCGAACTTTATCGCGAATCGCATCGGAACATTTTCGGTTTTGAACGTCACGCGCCTGATGCAGGAGATGGACCTGAGCATTGAAGAAGTCGATGCGCTCACGGGGCAAGCCGTCGGCTGGCCCAAGTCGGCGACCTTCCGCACAATCGATTTGGTTGGCCTGGATATCCTGGGTCACGTTGTCTGCAACATGACCACGAACGTCCACGACGAACGCAGCGAATTGAAATTGCCGGTTTTCTTCACCCAGATGCTGGAACGCAAATGGCTGGGCGACAAAGCTAAAGGAGGCTTCTACAAGAAAGCGAGAAGCGGCGACGGTAAAGAAGAGGAGCGAATGGGGCTCGATTGGAAGACGCTCGAATATCGTCCGCGCGAGAAGCCGAAGTTCGCCGCTCTCGACATGGCGAAGAACGTTGAAGATACGGGCGCACGCTTGCGCATGCTGCTTGGTCTTGAAGGCGCTGGACCGCAGAAGGGCGACAAAGCGGGCGCGTTCTTGTGGTCGGCGCTATCCGATCTGTGGACTTATTCGGCGAATCGCGTGCCTGAGATTTCCGATTCAATCGTCGAGATCGATCGCGCCATGCGGCTTGGATTTAATTGGGAAATGGGGCCGTTCGAGCTTTGGGATGCCGCCGGAGTAGAAGCAACGGTCAGCCGCATGAAAAAAGAAGGCAAGCCGGTGGCGGCCAACGTTGAAAAGTTGCTCGCAGCGGGGAAGAAATCGTGGTACGAGGATGACGCGAAATCGGCCTCCGGGCGTAGATATTGGGATCTCAAAACCGAGAACTGGCAGTCCGTGCGGGTTTCGGCCGGAGTGTGGTCGGTTGCGGTTGCGAAAAAATCCAATGGGGTGGTTAAGAACAATTCGGGAGCATCGCTGGTCGATCTGGGCGACGGGGTGGGCTGCATCGAGTTTCACAGCAAGATGAACACCCTGGGCGCCGACATCATCGGCCTGATTCTGCAAACTCTAAAGCCTGGGGGACCCGGCGATAATTTCGACGCATTCGTCATTACCAACGATGCCACGAATTTTTCCGTGGGCGCGAATCTCATGCTGCTGCTGATGAGCGTGCAGGAAGAAGAGTGGGACGACGTTGATCTGATGATTCGCCAGTTTCAGGGTATGACGCAGGCCATCAAATTCTCGCCCAAGCCGGTCGTTTCCGCGCCTTTTGGATTATGCCTGGGAGGCGGAACGGAAATCTCGCTGCATGCCGCGGCTCGCCAGCCGCATGCGGAACTTTACACTGGCCTAGTCGAGGTGGGCGTAGGACTGTTACCTGGCGGCGGAGGTTGCAAAGAGATGCTGCTGCGTGCGATCAATACTGCCAGCGCGGCCAAAGGCGGCAAGGTTTCCGGGGAAGCTCTCGCTGGCTCGATCGAGATGCTGGAGGCGATGAAGCGAGCATTTGAAACTATCGCGACGGCCAAGGTCGCAACTTCCGCGCAGGAGGCGCGCGGGCTCGGATTCCTGAATGATGCCGATCGGATCACGATGAATCGCGAGCGGGTTTTGTCTGACGCCAAAGCGCGAGCTTTGGAACTTTCCATTGCCGGATACGAGCCTCCGGTGCCGCGAACCGATATCCCCGCTCCCGGAGAGACTCTTCTGGGCACGCTGAAGATGGGAGTGCACTTGATGCGACAGGGAGACTACATTACCGATTACGAAGTGAAATTAGGCGGCAAGATCGCCGAGGTTCTGTGCGGCGGAAACGTGACGCCGGGCACGCCCGTGAGTGAGCAGTACATCCTCGATCTGGAACGCGAGGGATTCAAGTCCCTGTGTGGCGAGAAAAAAACGCAGGAGAGAATCCAGCACACGTTGAAGACGGGGAAGACGTTGAGAAATTGAGATTTGCCGAAAGGACAAGAGAAAATATGAACTCAATAAAACTGCTGCTTGTCTCACTAGTCTTTTTTACGTTGCCTCTGGCGCGCGCTGCCGAAATCCGGAACGGGCAGGATGTTTTGCGAGCCATGCATGATCGATATGCGAATTCGTGGTATGGGACGCTGACGTTTGAACAAAAAAGCACAACGTTCAATCCGGACGGAACCACCAAGGTGGAAACGTGGCATGAAGCATTGTCGGTGCCGGGAAAGCTTCGCATCGACATCGGAGCGCCCAACGACGGCAATGGATACCTTCTGGTCGACGGAACCGTAACGGTGTTTCACGAGGGCAAGGAGGCGGGTACCCGGCAGCTCGTGAATATGCTTCTGGTCCTCGGGTTTGATGTATACCGGCAGGCTCTCGAGGCTACCAGCAAAGTGGTTCAAGGCGAAGGTTATGACCTCACAAAATTTCATGAGGAATCCTGGAACGGGGAAACGTTTTATGTTGTGGGGGCGGACAAGGGCGATCTGAAGTCCAAACAATTCTGGGTGGAGAAGGATCGTCTGCTGTTTGTCCGGCTGTTTGAACCGACGAAACAAGATTCCGCAAAGTTTCACGAGATCCTTTTTGAGGACTATCGGCAGATGTCCGGTGGCTGGGTGGCGGCGCGGGTGGAAGTTAAGGTCGACGACAAGAAGGTTTTCAGTGAAGAATACTCGGACATCGAGACGAATGCTAAGCTGGCTCCCGCAACATTCGATCCCAAGCAGTTCAACACGACCCATTGGGAGAAGCCCTAGGCGATTCATGTAGCTCGACCAGCGTTGTACTTCCGCGGAATCCTTGCGCAATGGGGATCAGAACGTGACGCTCAAGCGCGCTTGTTTTACGAAACATTTAGACCGGACGAGTACTAGAATGACGAGTATGCGAGAAATTTTGCAGCGCGCGGCAGTGCTGGTCTGGGTAATGTTGTTCGGGACGTGCTTGCTAGTTGCTCAATCCACCAAGCAGGATGAGCCTGCCCCCGACGTGCCCGATGCGATTCAAGTTCCAGCGGGTCAAAAAGTAGTTTTATACGCCCATGCGACCGGGTCTCAAATCTACACGTGTCAGGCGGCGGCAAGCGGAAAATTTGCCTGGGCGCTCAAAGGCCCCGATGCCGAGTTGCACGACCGGAAGGATAAAGTGATCGGGCACCATTCCGCAGGGCCAACGTGGAAGCTGACCGATGGAAGCGAAGTCACCGGAAAAGCCGTGGCGCACGTGGAGTCCCTGGATTCGGAGTCGATTCCATGGCTTTTGGTGAATGTTGTGAGCCATGCGGGAAACGGCCAACTCAGTGGCGTGACCACGATCCAGCGGGTTCGCACGCACGGCGGCCAGGCTCCCTCGACCGGTTGCGATGCTGCGCACGTGAATGCGGAAACGAAGAGCAACTACAGCGCGGACTATTATTTTTATGCTCCGGCGAATTGAAGCTTGGAAGTATCTGTTCGCATCGAACAATTGAATCGCATAGCTGGAGTAATAACAATCATGCGTGAAGTTGTCATTGTCTCTTCGGTAAGAACTCCTGTAGGACGCGCCTTTAAAGGTACCCTCCGCGCCACGCGGCCGGATGAACTGGCGGCCATCGCCATTCGAGGCGCTCTGGAAAGAGTGCCACAACTCGATGCGAAGGAAATTGAAGATGTCATTCTCGGCTGCGCCATGCCGGAGGCGGAGCAAGGGATGAATGTGGCTCGTATTGCCTCGCTACGCGCTGGCCTGCCGGTTGAGACTTCGGCGCTTACCATCAATCGCTTTTGCTCTTCGGGATTGCAGGCCATCGCGATGGCCGCAGAACGCATTATGAGCGGTGGGGCGGAAGCCATGGTCGCTGGCGGGACGGAATCCATGTCGCTGATACCGATGGGTGGGCACAAAGTTTCTCCCAATCCCTGGTTGGTCGATCATTATCCCGATGCTTATTTGAATATGGGGCTTACGGCTGAGCGCGTGGCGCAGCGCTTTGGCATCACCCGCGAAGCGGCGGATGAGTTCTCGCTTCGCAGCCATCAAAACGCGCTGGCAGCGATTCAGGCTGGCAGATTCGATGAGGAAGTGGTTCCGGTGCCGGTGAGTTTTACGACGCCGAATGGATCGAAGCCCAAGCGGCAAGAGATTGTTTTCAAAATGGATGAAGGCCCCCGCGCCGACACTTCGCTCGAAGCACTACTCTCGTTGAAGCCGGCGTTCCACGTGAAGGGCACGGTGACGGCAGGAAATTCTTCGCAAATGTCTGATGGCGCGGCGGCCGCGGTTGTAATGTCGGCTGAGCGGGCGCAAGCCCTTGGCATCAAGCCCCTGGCGCGCTATGTTTCGTTTGCGACGGCTGGATACAAGCCCGAAGAAATGGGACTTGGACCGGTGTTTGCCATACCGAAGGCGTTAAAGATGGCTGGGTTGAAACTCTCAGACATCGATGTGATCGAGTTGAACGAGGCATTTGCGGCACAGTCGTTGGCTGTAATCCGGGAAGCTGGACTGGATCCGGAGAAAGTGAATCCTAATGGCGGAGCCATCGCTCTGGGGCATCCTTTGGGCTGCACTGGCGCGAAGCTGACGGCGACGATCATCCGGGAACTAAAACGGCGCAATGGGCGTTACGGCATGGTCACGATGTGCGTAGGCGGGGGAATGGGCGCGGCGGGAATTTTTGAGAATCTTAATTAGTGCCTCATGGGCGGACCAGCGGCCGAGGACGTTTTTAGCGGGCTAGGACATTCCGGGCTCGACTGAATTTATCGCTCGATCCGAGTTAGGCGGGCTACAATCCACACAGGGAGAAAACTTCATGTCGTTCTTCCGTTTCTTTCTCTTGCCTTGTTCGTTGATGATAGCGAGCATTGCCACGGGCCTGGCAGCGCAGTCTGTGCCGATTGACAAAGCCGCGGCGACAAATGCGCCGACCACATCCTACTCCGGCCAATTGGGTCAACCTCTACAGGTCCAACCATCGGACCCGGATGGGCCTCGCGAGTGCCTCAAGATGAGGATGTACAAGGTTCGTCGCGACGATCCGCAATCGGATTCAACCCATCTGGTGAAGTATTCGACGTGCCTGCCAACGGCCCGAATTCAGACCTACAGGGTCGAGCAGCCAGCTCATGTCAAGATGCCGTAAGAAACTTCGAGTGCCTCACGACAGTGCGTTGAAGTGCCTGGGTCAGCCCTGTTAATCCGGCTCAGAGGGAATTAGAATTAGGTGCGCTCATCTATCGTGGGCCGCTGCTCCGGCGTTCAAAGGAATAAGCTAAGACATGGCTACGACAACAGCTCTTCCCACCACCAAGATTGTGGGCGGCAGTTTTTTGCTGGAAACGCGTCAGCCCAGCGAAGTATTCACCCCGGAGGACTTCACCGAGCAGCATCGGCTGATCGGTCAGACGGCGGAGGAGTTTGCCGTCAACGAGATCCTGCCCAACGCCGAGAAGATTGAGCACAAGGACTTCTCCATTACCCGTGATTTGCTGAAGAAGGCGGGGGAGCTGGGATTGAGTTCAGTGGAGATCCCTGAGGCTTACGGCGGCCTCGAGATGGACAAAGTTACCGCCGCCGTGATTGCCGATCACATTGCGAAGTATGCCGGCTTTGCCACTACGTGGGGGGCGCATAGCGGCATTGGCATGTTGCCCATTGTTTACTTCGGAACCGAGGAACAGAAGAAAAAATATTTGCCGAGATTAGCGGCGGGAGAGATGGTTGGAGCATACGCATTATCGGAATCGACCTCGGGTTCGGATGCGATGAACTGCCGCACCCGCGCCGAACTTTCCCCCGACGGTAAGCACTACGTTCTGAACGGCGAAAAAATGTGGATCACCAATGCCGGCTTTGCTGACTTGTTTACCGTTTTCGCCAAAGTGAACGACAAGCTTTCAGCGTTCCTGGTGGAGCGAACCTTCCCCGGTTTTTCGGTGGGCGCGGAAGAGCACAAGATGGGAATTCGCGGATCGTCCACTTGCCCGATCATCCTGAACGATTGCAAGGTCCCGGTCGGGAACTTGCTGGGCGAACTGGGGCGCGGGCATGTCATCGCTTTCAATATTCTGAATATTGGACGCTTCAAGCTGGGCGCGATGTGCCTGGGGGGCGGTCGAGTGTCCCTGGATAGCGCGGTTAGCTACGCCAAGCAACGCAAGGCTTTCGGCAAGTCGATTGCAGAGTTCGGGCTGATTCGCGAAAAAATCGCCAACATGGCCACTTTGCTTTACGTGGGCGAATCGCTGGTTTACCGCACCGTGGGGATGATGGATGTCGCGCTGGGCGAAGTGGATAAGTCAGGCGCCGAAGGGATGAAGGAAACCCGCAAGGCCATCGAGGAATATGCGGTGGAGTGCTCGATCGTTAAAGTGTGGGGCTCGGAGATGGTCGATTACATCGTTGACGAGACCATGCAGATCTACGCGGGATATGGGTTCGTAGAGGAATATCCCGCCGAACGAGCTTATCGCGATGCCCGCATTAACCGTATCTTTGAAGGTACGAACGAAATCAACCGGCTCATCATCACCGGATTTCTGCTGAAGCGAGCCATGAGCGGGCAGTTGCCGCTAATGCCTGCGATCAAGAAATTAATGGACGAAGTGCTCTCGGGGCCTTCGATGGGCGAAGACTTCGACGGACCACTGGCGGAGGAACGCAAACTGGTTGGGCAGGCCAAGAAGCTTGGATTGTTTGCCGCAGGTGCGGCCACGCAGAAATACATGCAGGCGATTCAGGACCAGCAGGAGATCATGGGAGCGATCGCCGATATGACGATTGAAACCTACGCCATGGAATCTGCTGTTTTGCGGGCGCAAAAGATAGCGGAGACTCAGGGCGAATCCTCGGCTGCGCTTCCTATCGCGATGACGCGAGTCTATCTATCGCAAGCGATGGACAAAGTTGAATCGGCAGCGAAGAAAGTGATTGCAGCCGTTGCCGAAGGAGATATGCTCCGCACTCAGCTGGCCATTCTGCGGCGGCTGGCCAAGTACGAGCCGTTCAATACCGTTGAACTTCGGCAGCAGATCGCTGGGAAAGTAATCGAGCGAGGGAAGTACACACTGGCGTAGAAGGAATGGACGATTGAAAGGCATAACGAAGGCACACTTAGAGATGACGCGCGTTTCGGAGAATACTTTGAAAAACCGCCAGGAGTCCATATGCCGGTAGGCACATTCACCGCAGTTCTGCACCGGGAAGGCGATTTCTACGTTGCCGATTGCCCGGAAGTGGGAACCGTCAGTCAAGGCAAAAGTGTTAAGGAGGCTATTGCCAATCTCAAAGAAGCCACCGAACTTTATCTTGAAAAATTTCCGCCAGCCAACTCAAGCATACCCCTCGTGACTATCTTCGAGGCTCATTATGCCTAAGCCGCCCCGCGTTTCTGGGGCAGAGGCCATTCGAGCCTGGAGCGGTTGGGATTCACGCAAATCAGGCAGCGCGGCAGCCACGTCGTGCTGAAACGAACAGGTACAAAGCAGGTGACCGGCTGCGTCGTCCCACTACACGCGGAATTGGCGATTGGAACTCTACGCAGAATCCTGAAACAAGCTGGTATCACGGCGGAAGAATTTATCGCTCGACTGTAGCTCTCCACTGCTTCTTGGTAAAACAGTCTGATGAAAATTAATCGGCAGGCTCCCGCCTTAATCGCCGCTGTTCTTTTTTTGTCTGCAATTCTCATCGCTCAAGAAAACAGGACTATTTCTCGTAATCTCGCCCCCACTCCGCCGATGGGATGGAATTCCTGGAATAAGTTCGCCTGCAACGTAAATGAGCAGATGATCGAGAGCATGGCCGATGCCATGGTGAAATCCGGAATGAAGGACGCCGGTTATCAGTACGTAAATATCGACGATTGCTGGCAGGTGAGCCGCGACGCAAGTGGCAACATTGTTGCCGATCCGCAGCGGTTTCCGAACGGCATGAAGGCGGTTGGCGATTATATTCATTCGCTCGGACTGAAGTTCGGGGTGTATTCCGACGCCGGTTCGAAGACCTGCGCGGGCCGACCCGCAGGCCTTGGCCACGAATATCAAGACGCTTTGCAATACGCCGCGTGGGGCGTGGACTACTTGAAATACGATTGGTGCAACACCACCACGCAGGACGCCAAGGCTTCTTACGCGAATATCCGCGCGGCGCTCGATGCTTCGGGACGGCCCATCGTGTTGAGCATCTGCGAGTGGGGGACGGCCAGGCCCTGGCTTTGGGGAAAAGAAGTCGGCGGCAATTTGTGGCGAACTACAGGCGACATTCAGGATCGCTGGCAAGGGAGAATTGAATGGAAGCCGGGGGACTGCTGCTCGAATGGAGTGCTCGATATCGTGGACCTGGAAGCGGAGCTTTATTCCTACGCTGGGCCAGGTCACTGGAACGATCCTGACATGCTGGAGGTCGGCAATGGAGGCATGACCGACACGGAGAACCGCTCGCATTTCAGCTTGTGGGCGATGCTGGCAGCTCCGCTTATCGCAGGCAACGACTTGCGCGATATGCGACCTGAGATTCATGACATTCTTACCAACAAGGAAGTGATCGCGGTCGACCAGGATCCAGCCGGGATCCAGGGGAAGCGTGTCTGGAAAAACGGCGATCTTGAAGTTTGGGCTAAGCAGATGAAAGACGGGAGCCGGGCGGTGATTCTGCTAAATCGCGGGAAGGCCCAGCAGGAGATTTCCGCGCACTGGGAGGACTTTGGCTATCCATCTCAGTTAAGCGCTTCCGTGCGCGACCTGTGGCAGCACAAGGATCTTGGCAAGTTTACGGGAAAGTTTTCCGCCCCGGTGGCTTCGCATGCTGTGGTGATGGTTGCGGTCAAACCGTAACCCTCTGAAATGGAATCAAGAATTTTTCTTCAGCTCTTCCATCACGCTCTGGATCAGCTCTTTCGCGTCGGTCAGGCTCTTCATGATGATTTGAATATCCATGACCGGCTTGCCCGGCCAGCGCTGGCTTTGGCAGTAAACTCCGTGCTGGCCGACCAGCGCCATCGCGTCGGTAATTGAGTCCATGGTGACCGCGAGCCTGCCGCGGGGCACGCCCATCATGGTCTCGTAGTGCTCCAGTTCTTCCTGCTTCTCGTCGAATACCGCCATGCAGCGATTGTAAACGCGGCGTGGGATGAAGCATAATCATGGGTTCGTTGGTGACATATTTCTGTGCAGCCAGTCCATAACGTCGCATAACACTTCGCACTCACGAGGAGAAGCAATGCATAAACGAATTGCCGTTTCCAGCGCCCTGGTTCTTTTGTTCACCGCCGCAGCTTTCGCTCAAATGGGCACCGCCCGACCCAGCCCGCCGGCATCGGCGACCTGCGATTTGGGAGGTGGGAAGACCATCAAGACCGATTACTCCAGCCCGCGTATGAAAGGCCGCAAGATCTATGGCGGACTCGTACCCTTCGGTGAAGTCTGGCGGACGGGCGCGAACGACGCTACCACTTTTGTTCCCAGCGCTGATGTGGTGGTTGGTGGAAAAGACGTTCCAGCCGGCAACTACACCATTTTCACCGTCCCTAACGCAGACGAATGGAAACTGATCATCAACAAGAAAACCGGTGAGTGGGGGATTCCTTACAAGTACGAGAGCGACGAACTCGGGCGTGTCGACATGAAAGTGTCTAAACTGCCTTCGCCGGTTGAGGACTTCACGATTTCCTATGCGAAATCTGGGACCGGCTGTACGATGTATATCGATTGGGAAACCACCCGGGCATCGGTAAACATTTCCGCCAAGTAGAAGGCTGCGGTTTTCAGGGAGCGCGTTGCAGTCGATCCAGAGCTTCCTGCGCCTGCGTCATGTCAGGTTGAAGCTTCAGGGCCGCTTGATAGGCCGCCAATGCTTGGTCGCGATGGTGAGCTTGCTCTTGCGCGCGTCCTAGCTGAAGAAAAGTTGTGGCGGCGGGATGCAGGCCGGCTGCATGTGAGAGATCACGGATAGCTTCTTCAAAGTTTCCCTGATTCTGCTCCAGCAGTCCGAAACCCAGCCATGCGGTTGATTGGCCGGGATTCAGCCGCAAAGCTTCTTGAAAGCTTCGGCGCGCCGATTCGTCTTGCCCCAGGGCTCTCTGCGCGGCCCCGAGGTTCGAGTAAGCCTGAGCCCGCAGCCCCGCATCGGAAGTGAGCGCAATCGCGGTTTGGTCTTGTTCGATCGCTGCGCGAACCTGCCCATGGCTTTCAAGGTATGCGCCGAGATTGCTATGGCTCATCGCGTCACGAGGATTGATGCGAGAGGCGGATTCGAAGTGTTGAAAGGCTTCATCGGCCTTGCCCTGGAGCAGCAGCGCACCACCCAGATTGTCTTCGGCCACAAAATTATTTTTGGTGACCGCAAGCGCGTGGGCCCACAAATCGTAACTGCTCTGCCAATAGCCGATTTGGCCGTGTGTGACCAGAGCGAGCGCAAGCAAAACTACTGCCGCCGCTGCCGCCTGCCACTTCAGTGAAAGTTTCCTTGCCGCCGCCAAATCCGCCGCGCCAAAGGCGACCATGATGAATACTCCAATCAGAGGAATATAGGCATAACGATCGGCCATGGCTGCATCGCCCACCTGGACCAGCCCGATGACCGGAACCAAGGTCCCTAGAAACCACAGCCAGCCCACGACTAGGTAGCCGAATGATCGAAATCGAAAAACGGCAAGCGTGATCGCTAAGAGAACCGCTCCGGATACAGCTATCTGCCAAACGGTTAGGGAATTGCCAGGATGTGGATAAAGGCACGCGAGCCGAGCCGGCCATATTGTCTTCCACAGATACATCGCGTAGGCCCAGACCGCATTTTCCACCCGCACGCGAAAGGAGAACTGTGCGATCGAGCGCATGGCGCCGCTTGCTTGCTGCGCGTAGAGAGTAATCACCGCGCTGGCGGCGGAAAGCACCAGCAGAGGAATTTTCTCAATCAGCAGCCAGGTCAAGGATTTGGCCATCGGGCCTGATTCGCCGAGACTGGATGAGCGCCAACTTTGCGGAGACCTTTGCAAGGGCCAGTAGTCCCACAACAGCAGCACGAATGGCATTGTGACTACCATGGGCTTAGAAGCCAAGCCGGCAGCGAACAAAGCAGCCACCGCTAAGTAACGTTGCCATTGTGGCTTTTGGGCGTACCAGGCGTAGGCCCAGAGGGTGAGCAGAAAAAAGGTGGTGCACAGAACATTTTTTCGCTCCGCGACCCACGCCACAGATTCCACGTTGAGGGGGTGCACCGCAAACAAAGCGGCGACAAACAGGCTTGCACCTGGCCGTCCGCTAGCGCGCACCAGAACAATGAAGAGAAGAACGGCGTTCAACGTGTGAAGCAAAACGCTCGTGAAGTGGTGCCCTGCCGGGTTCGATCGAAACAACGACCAATCCAGTTCATGCGAGATCCAGGTGAGGGGATGCCAGTTGGCTTGATCGGTCGAAGTAAAGGCCCAGCGAATACCGCTCCAGGTGAGGCCTGCGCGCACGTGTTGGTTCGCGGTGACGTAAACGTCATCATCGTAATTGACGAAGGGATGGTGGGTGAGCGGGTTGTAGAGAGCCAGAGTGGCAACGATCAGCAGCAGGCAAATGATTGTGTTGCGCCTCTGCGGCGAGGCGAACAGACCGGCGGGCGCGCCAGACTTGGGAAGTTTCATTATTGACGGCAATGACTGAATTTAATCACGGAACCGCGAGGAATCATACCGAGGAAGCGAGCAAGACACGGGCGGACCGTTCGATGACTTCCTGAATTCAGACGCTCGGCTTCCATCGCAACACAGGTTTGCGGGCGGCTGCGGTTTCGTCGAGCCGAGAGACCCGGGTAGAGCACGGCGCATCAAGAACGGTCTGCGGATTTTCTTCGACCTCTTCAGCAATTGACTTCATGGCATCGATGAATAGATCCATCTCTTCCTTCGACTCGCTCTCCGTCGGCTCGATCATCAGGGCGCCGGTAACGATCAGCGGAAAGGCGGTGGTATAGGGATGGAAGCCGTAATCGATCAAGCGCTTCGCGATGTCCATGGTGCGCACGCCTTTTTTGGCTTGCAGCCTATCGCTGAAAACTACTTCGTGCATGGTCGGGGTTGAATAAGGTAGGTCGAATGCGCCCTCCAGTCCTTTGCGAATGTAGTTCGCGTTCAGCACGGCATCTTCTGTAGTCTGGCGCAAACCATCCGGTCCGTTCGCCTGAATATAAGCCAAGGCTCGTACAAACATTCCAAAATTGCCGTAGAAAGCCCGCACCCGGCCGACCGATTGCGGCCGATCGTAATTGAATCCGAGCGTCCCGTCGGATTTGTTCACCAGAACCGGCTTCGGCAGGAATGGCTCCAGCTTCTTCTTGATCGCAACTGGGCCTGATCCTGGCCCGCCACCGCCGTGAGGGGTGGAAAAAGTTTTGTGCAAATTCAGATGCATTACATCGACGCCAAAGTCGCCTGGGCGCACCTTGCCGACGAGCGCGTTCATGTTCGCACCATCCATGTAGAGCAGGCCGCCTTTGGCATGCAGGATGTCGGCGATTTTATGAATCTGTTGTTCGAAGATACCGAGGGTATTGGGATTGGTGAGCATGAGCGCGGCAACGTCTTCGCTCATCTGCGCTTCGAGTGCCGCAATATCGACCATGCCGCGCGAATCGGATTTCAGATTCTCGACGGCGTAGTCCACCATTGCTGCCGTCGCAGGGTTCGTTCCATGCGCAGAATCTGGAATCAGAACTTTCTTTCGCGAACGGCCTTGCGCGTGGTGGTAGGCCCTCACCATCAGAAGTCCGGTCATTTCGCCGTGAGCGCCGGCGGCAGGCTGCAACGTGATCGCATCCATGCCCGTGATTTCGATGAGGCATTCGCTGAGCGTTTTTAAAATCTGCAACGCACCCTGAGAAATCTCTTCGGGCTGGTAAGGATGGCCATTGGCAATTCCTTCCACGCGTGCAACCGCCTCGTTGACCCGCGGGTTGTATTTCATCGTGCACGAGCCAAGAGGGTACATACCGAGATCGATGGCATAATTCCAGGTGGAAAGCCGCGTAAAATGGCGGATGATCTCGATCTCGCTCACCTCGGGCATGTTGCCCAGATTTTTTCTTTCAGCTGCGCCAAGAAGCGAAGAGGGATCGACTTCCGGAACATCAAGCGGCGGCAGCTTCCAGGCGGCTTTTCCCTCCGATGACTTCTCGAAGATCAGACCCTCATTCTGATTCACGTGGAGGCTGGCTTTGCGGATCGCGGGGTTCATCGCACGGCCTCCTCGATAGCTGTTTCCTCACCAGCTTTGCGCTTATCCTTTTCAAGCTTCGGGCTTCCAATCTCTCCGACCAGTTTTACCGCCTCATCAATTGCTGTGCGGGTACTCAATTCGGTGCAGCACCATAGCGCAGCGTTCCCGAGCTCCGGATAAAACTTCTTCAATGGCAAGCCGCCGACGATCTTGTGCTGGAGCAGCCGACGATTTATTTCCAGCGGATCTTCGTTGGTTTGCAGCACGAATTCGTTGAAGCGAGGCGCGCCAGAGAAGAGAACTTTTCCACGTTCGACAAGTTGTCCAGCCGCATACGCGGCTTTCGCCAGATTCTGTTTGGCAAGCTCTTTCAGCCCCACCTTGCCGTAGACCGTCATAAAAATATTGACCATCAATGCGACCAGCGCCTGATTGGTGCAGATATTCGAAGTCGCCTTCTCGCGGCGGATGTGCTGCTCGCGAGTAGCCAGAGTAAGCACAAATCCGCGCCTGCCCTGCTTATCCACGGTTTGTCCGACTAACCGGCCAGGCATCTGCCTGACGAATTTCTCTCGCGTGGCTATTACGCCGCAGTGCGGACCACCAAAGCCCTGCGGCACACCAAACGACTGCGCCTCCATCGCGATTATGTCAGCTTCGCGCGGCGGTTCCACAATTCCCAGCGAGACAGCTTCGGCGATGGAAACTATCAGCATCGCTCCGTGCTTGTGCGCGATCTCGGCAATGGCGGGAACATCTTCAATCGTGCCAAAGAAGTTCGGCGATTGAATCAACACGCAAGCCGTCTGCGATGTAATCGACTTCTCCAACTCTGCCAGATTCAGCCTTCCGTTTTCGCCGAATCCCGCCACCGAGAGCGGCATTCCCTGATGGGTTGCATAAGTCGCCAGCACTTCGCGATACTCCGGATGCAAACTTCGCGCCACTACCACCGACCTTCTTCCAGTGAGGCGAACTGCCATCATGACGGCCTCAGCCGCGGCAGTGGAACCGTCATACATGGAAGCATTGGCCACTTCCATTCCGGTCAGTTCGCAAATCATAGTCTGGAATTCGAAGATGGACTGGAGGGTGCCCTGCGAAATTTCCGCCTGGTAAGGAGTGTAAGCCGTGAGAAACTCTCCCCTGGAAATCAACGAATCGATGATGACGGGGCGGTAGTGCGAGTAAACACCGGCGCCCAGAAAACTTGCGTAGCCTTCGCCGTTCTCGCGAGAGCGCTCCCGGAAATAATCCACGATCTCGGACTCCGCCATCTGGCGGGGAATATTCAGATCGCGGCTAAGGCGATATTCAGCCGGAATTGGAGCGAATAAATCATCCACGGAGCCTACGCCAACCGCCTTCAACATCGCTTGACGGTCGGCAGGAGATTTCGGCAAATAGCGCATAGAAATAGATTAGATGTATCCGGCGGTCACTTCGATTGCAGCATGGCAAGTCGGCTTGAATTCCGCGTAGGCCTCAAACAGAACTTGCTTGAATCGGGAGTAGATGAGGAACACGTTCAGTGGCCAGCCTCTTCCGCCACAAACTGATCGTAGGCCGTCGCGGACATAAGATCGCCGATTTCTCCGGGATCTTTGAGTTTCATCTTCAGCATCCAGGAGCCGTGCGCATCCTTATTTACCATTTCCGGCGCAGTGGCAAGTTCTTCATTGACCTCGGTAACAGTCCCCGAGGCCGGGGCGTACAAGTCCGAAACCGCCTTCACGGATTCCACTGAACCGAAAGTGTTTCCACTTGAAAGCTCCGCGCCCACCTTGGGCAGATCGATAAAGACAATATCGCCGAGCGCTTCCTGCGCGTGGTCGGTAATGCCAACCACGGCTTGCTGGCCGACCACCTTGAGCCACTCGTGTTGCTTCGTGTACTTGCGATCTGCTGGATAGCTCATGATGATTCTCGCTCCTCGCCTGCTCCGGCCTTCACTTGTTCCGGCCTTCGGTAGTTAGGCCCTTTTTTGGCCGTTTATAAAACGGCGTCGGTACTATTTTCGCTGTCACGCCATGCCCGCGAATTTCAACCTTGACGGTTCCACCCACCTCTGCTGACTCCGGGGGCACATAGGCCAGCGCAATATTCTTTTTCAAGAACGGAGCCGGCGATCCGCTGGTGACGTATCCAATCTCTCGGCCAGCGTCATTCAAAACTTTATATCCGTCGCGGGCAATGCCGCGGTCAACCATTTCCAATCCAACCAGCGTCCGCTTCAAGCCTTCGGATTTCGTCTTCTCCAGCGCCTCGCGCCCAATAAACTCCGGCTTTTCCATTTTGCAGAAGCGATCGAGCCCGGCTTCCCAAACATTAATCGTATCGGAAATTTCGTGACCGTAGAGTGGCAATTTGCCTTCGAGGCGCAGAGTATTACGAGCGCCTAATCCGCAAGGAACCACGCCGAATTCCTTGCCTGCGCTCAGAATCTCGTTCCATACACGAGCGCTGGTAGACTCATCGGAAGGAATGTAAATCTCGAAGCCGTCTTCTGCTGTATATCCGGTGCGCGCAATCAGAATATTCTTGAGCCCGCAAACCGTTCCGCGCGTCACCCAGTAAAATTTCACCGTGCTCAGATCCGCGTCCGTTAATTTTTGCAGCAGATCAACTGCCTTCGGTCCCTGGATCGCAATCTGCGTAAAGTCGTCGGAAAGATTTTCGACCGCGCAGTCGAACTGCCGCGTATTGTCGCGCACCCAATTGAAATCCTTCTCGCGCGTCCCTGCGTTGATTACTAAAAGGTACTCATTCTCCCCCAACCGGTGCACAATCACGTCATCCACAAACGTTCCCTGCGGATAGAGCAGCGCCGAATACTGCGCCTGCCCAATCGCCAGGCGCGACGCGTCATTCATGGAAATGTGCTGCACGGCGGCGAGAGCCTGCGACCCGGCCAAGCGAATATCGCCCATGTGGCTTACATCGAAGATGCCCACGGCGGTACGCACCGCCATATGCTCGTTGATGATTCCGCAACCGATCGATGCGGGATACTCCACCGGCATATCCCAACCATTGAAGTCCACCATCTTCGCGCCCATCTGGCGATGGAGGGCATTCAACGCGGTTTTGCGGACGGCGGGAGCAGTAACTTCAACAGCAGACAAGCAAACCCTCGGCAACAGTGGGAATCGTGACTGATTAACGTAACACGTGGTTTTTGCGGGGGTCAAACCGCGAGGATTTGCTTTTCGGTAACGGAAAGTCCAAGAATTGGTTAGGGCTTAATGACTTTGCGTTCGGCCACTCGGAACTTCCTAATTACCGAACTGAACCGTCACATTCGTTCCTGCGGCTACGTGTGTTCCAGCCAGCGGAGACTGTTGACGCCCCACGCCGCTGCCGACAGCTTCGAGTTCGAGACCGGCAGCTTCCGCCGCTTCCACGGCTGCGCGGACGGTCTTGCCGACGAATGAAGGTACTTCGATTCCGCCTTGTTCAACATCGAGCACCACAGTACCAGTAGCGGGGAATTTTGCAGGCGCGGCGAGCTGATCTGAGACGCTCCCGACTTTTCCATTCGCAGTGGGATTTTCCTGACTCTGCGCGGGCTCGCTTTCTCGAATTGCCGCTTGCACAACATTTCCGTTGCTGCCGGCAGTTGCGGGCATGGGCGACCGCACCACACTTGCTCTTTCAGTTTCAGTGGCGGAGGATGAATCGCCGTTTACTTCTGCAGTCGCTAGCGGCTCGCCCGGATGATCCGGAGTTCCTTCCTCGAAATCTTTTTCCTGCATCTTGGTTCGGGCCATCAGCAATTGGTGCTGCGGTGCCAGCGGCAGGTCGTGGGGTGTATGCAGGTATTCAAGCACCTGCTGCGCCACGCGATGGAAAACTGGTGCCGAAACCTGGCCGCCCTGGTGTAGTCCGACGGCCGAATCGAGAATCACGGCAACCACAATTTGCGGATTGTTCAGCGGAGCGAAACCCGCGAACGATCCAACATACTTCGTTTTCGAATATGCACCAGTTGCAGGATCGACTTTTTGCGCCGTTCCTGTCTTTCCCGCCGACGTGTAACCTTCGAGTTGCGCTTTGCGCCCGGTGCCTTCCAGCACCACCTTCTGCATCATGGCCCGCATTTCCGCGGCCGTAAAACTGGAGATCACGCGATGCGACGGTCCGGGATGAAACGATACGGTTTGCAGCGCACCTTGCGGTTCGACGGTTCCCATCAGAATGCGTGGCGCGACCCAAACGCCATCGTTCGCGAAGGTTGAGACCAGGGCCGAGAGCTGCATCGCCGAAATACCGATCTCCTGGCCCATGGCTATGGCTGCGATCGAAACTTTCGACCAGCGGCTCGGAGGTTTGGTAATACCACGGGTCTCGCCGGGAAGCTCGATCCCCGTCTGTTGACCAAATCCAAAGGCGCGAATGTATTTGTAAAAGCGCTCGTCGCCCAGGCGCAAAGCAATCTTGATCGCGCCGACGTTGCTCGATTTCGCCAGCACCCCCCATACCGGCAATAGCCCGTGCGGCTCGGCGTCCCGGATGCGCATGCCGTTATAGACAATCGACCCCATCTGGCAATCGAAGATCTCGTTGGGATTCGTGATCTTTTCATCGAGCGCGGCGGAGATCGTTACCATTTTGAAGGCCGAGCCGGGTTCATAGATGTCGCTGACTGCGCGGTTGGTCAGTGCCGCAGGCGTAATCTGCTTGCGCAAATTTGGATTGAACGTGGGACGATTCACCAGCGCAAGAATTTCTCCGGTATGCGGATTCTCGACAATTACCGTTCCCGCGACGGCGTGGGTATCCTGAATCGCTTGATCAAGTTCCTTTTCCGCGATGTACTGAATGTTTTTATCGATGGTGAGAACAATGTTCTCACCCGGCTCAGGCTGCTTTTCGACATCGGAGAACCATTGGCGCCGCGCGTCGACGGAGATGAGCATTTGCCCCGAGCGGCCGCGAAGTTCGTCATCGAATTCATGCTCGATGCCGCTCTGACCCGTATCTTCCATGCCGACGCTTCCGATCACTTGCGCGGCAAGATCGCGCGCGGGATAGAAACGTTTGGGCTCTTTCTGAAAATGAATGCCTTGTAGGTTGAGCGACTTGATGCGCTCAATGGTCTCGTCATCGGCTTTGCGCGCCACCCAGCAAAACGTTTTGTGATTGCGGCAGTCGGCCAGAACCACGTTGCGGTCTTCACCCGTGATGCGCGTGATGAGCGAAACTGCGGTCGGAAGATCTTTTACTTCAGATGGGACAGCGAATGCGGAATCGACCAACACCGACATCGCCAGTTCATGGCCGGCGCGGTCATAGATGACGCCGCGCTTTGCCGAGAGCGGAATCTCGCGCTGCTGCTGGTGCTCCGCCTGCTTCACGAAGCTGCCATAGCGGAAGATCTGAAGGTAGATCAGGCGCCCGCTGATGACCACGCACCAGAACAGAAGCATCGCACCGAGAAGGTAGAGACGGAAATTCTTGCCGAGGCTGGATTCGCTTGCCATGAGGAATTCGGTTTTCACTTTTAGAGACAAATTTGGCGACCCACTGTTGAGTGGATCGCCTAATAAGTTCATGGAGCGCAGCCGGGGCTAGATAGACACCCGAGCCGTTACTGTCCTGAAAGAATCGTGACCGGACTGGCGCTAGCCATCACTGGTCCGCCGTTTCCGTCCATCTGCCCACTATCCATGCGAATGACCTGTCCCGGTTCCGGCGGCACCAGACCCATGCGGCGCGCCATCACATCGATTCGCTCAGGGTCACGCAAAGAAGCGTCTTCCAGGCGCAGCGCGCGATTCATCTCGGTCAGATTATTCAACTCACGCTTCGAGGACTCGATCTGGTATCCGTATTCAATCGCGCGGAAGTGTTGCCAGGCATAAGTAAAGACCAGCAAGAAGAGGACGGCGAGCGCGGTGCCGAACTGCTTCATCTCGCGATTGCGGCCCGGACACTCAACTTTCACCACGCGCGAATTGTCGATCGCCTTGGCGAAGTAAATTTCGGGCGTTCCGGTGAAAAAACTTTTTCGCCGCGCCTCTGGAACCACCATCCGAATTGCCGCTGCCGCCATTATGCCGCCCCCGCGAAGACCCGATCTGTCTGTGGCTGCTGAGTTGCTTGAATTGCATGAATTGCCAGAAAGCGCAGAAAATCTTCCTCTTCCGCTAAACGCCTTTGCTGCATGCGAAATTCGCTGAGTATTTCGACCCGTTCTACCGATGCCGTCAAGTCCCGAATCAATGTTCCCGTATACATCGCGCACCTTCCAACTCGAATTCCTACCCAGAACCCTGGCTTCGAACCGGAAGCCTTTCCACATCGGCGAATCTTTGTCCGCCTTGTTCTTTCTTTAAAACCTGAATAACCCGGCACGGCCTGTACAGCTATACCGGGGACTCCGGCAGGTTTTCCGGAGCCTAAACCCTTTCCGCGGCCCTCAATTTCGCGCTGCGTGCTCGCGGGTTAAAATCTTGCTCTACTTGGGATGCGATCACTGGTTTCTTGGTCAGCACCCGGAAGTACCTGTCCTTATTTCCGCCCTCACGGAAGGCATCCTTTACGATGCGATCTTCCAATGAGTGAAAACTAATCACCACCACGCGTCCTCCTGGCTTCAGAATCCGCGGCGCCGCTTCGAGCAGCGCCTTCAGATCGTCCAGTTCGCGGTTTACGAAGATTCGAAGAGCTTGAAAAGTTCTGGTCGCCGGATGAATCCTTCTTTCTGCCTGATTCATTGGCCGGGCCGCGGCTGATACTACCTCCGCTAAATGTGCGGTAGATCGTATCGGCCGCGACCGGCAAATGGCTCTGGCGATTCTCCGCGACCTCCTTTCCTCTCCGAATTCGTAAATCACATCGGCAAGCTCGCGCTCGTCGAGGTGATTTACCACTTGTTCGGCGGTACGCTCTGACCGCGGGTCCATCCGCATGTCGAGCGGTCCATCCGCCTGAAAACTAAATCCGCGCGTCGCATCGGAAAGCTGCAAGCTGCTCACTCCAATGTCGGCCAGCAACCCGTCCGCAAAGTTCTTGCCGAATCGATCTCCCACTTCGGCGAACGAACATTGCATCAGCGTGATCTTGGGAAAATCCTGACCGGCCAGCTTTGCTTGCGCAATTTCCAGCGCCGCTGGATCCTTATCGAGCCCAATCAAATGTCCCGGTGCGCCGAGGCGTTTTGCGATTTCGTAACTGTGCCCGCCCAGCCCCACCGTGGCGTCGATATAGGTCCCGCCACGCCGCACGTTCAAAAAGTCGATCGCTTCTTTTAAAAGAACCGGAACATGATTGGCTGAAAGGCTCGCTTCCCTTCCACCACCATGCCCTACCCCCTGAGGGGTGTCTGTTGAACCCTCGTCCACTAGATGCCCAGTTCGTCGAGCGTCTTCGCATCGTCAGACGTGATCTTGTCGTCCAAAACTTGCCGGCGATAGGCCTCGAGGTTGCGGACTTCCAGAAATTTCTGATAGCCCACCACCGCTACGTCGCCCTTCAGTTGTGCGGCATCGCGCAGCAACTGCGGCAACAGCAGGCGCCCCTGCCCGTCCATCTCCACTTCCTGGCCCCAATACCCTGTCGCACTCAGAAACTTTTTCTTGGTTGGATTGAAGGTCGAAAGCCCGGCCAATTTCTGCTCGATCTGCTCCCATTCCTCGAAGGGATACAGTTGAGCAATGGTCCCATCCAGGCTTGTGATATAGAATCTCAGGCTGTACTTCTCGTCGATCACCCGCTTGAACTCCGCCGGGACCTTTAACCGTCCCTTTTCGTCGACGCGAGTTGGGTGATTGCCGCGAAACATTTTTTCTGCCTGTCATCCTGACGCGACGTTCTTGGTCGCCGAAGGATCTCTTTGCCACTGCAGTTACTGCCACGAGGGAGGTAAAAGCGCCGCAAAGCTCGGTCAAACTCGGTTGGTTCGGGCTGTTTGTCGAACTTTTGGGTCGGCTTTCCACCGGCTCCTCGTTTTCAGCTTCCGTTCCCACAGATTCAAACTATTTGACCACTTCGAACCACTTTGTACCACATCTTACCCGTAAGTCCTTAATTGTCAATATCAAACTTCAAGGTGTGATGGTGACTAAAGTGAGGGTTGCCTAAAATACGAGGACTTGTGGTTTACCATTCATACGACCACAAGATGTTGAGTTTACTGCCTGAATTCCTTCGCTATTCATTCGCTTAGATTTTTCTTGCACTCCGCGCCGGTGGCGCAGTTTCCTGTGCAAATCTTGGGATGTACCGGCTGAACGGGAGGGATTCGTCGGAGGGACTCGTCGTATTGAGTGGAATGATCGGCGTCTACCCACGTTTACTCAAAAGCACGTGCATCGCGTTTTCCCCAGCGACATATGCAGTGCGTTGATGCCCGAGCTTTGTAAGGTCGATGCCGGCAAAAAGGTTCTCTCCCGAACCCAGCAGCGCGGGCACAATGGCTAAGTGCATCTCATCGATCAGTCCGGCTTGGAGATATTGACGGATGGTCGCGACTCCGCCTCCCAGGCGAATCTCTTTTCCGCGCGCCGCTTCGCTAGCTTTGTCCAACGCGGATTGAATGCCATCGGCGACAAAATGAAATACCGTACCGCCTGCCATTTCGATGGACGGCCGAGGATGATGCGTGAGGATAAAGACCGGAGTATGAAACGGCGGGTTTTCACCCCACCACCCCTTCCAGCTATCATCCGGCCAAGGTCCACGCACCGGACCGAACATGTTCCGTCCGATGATCCAGGCTCCAATATTTTCAAAACCTCGCGCCGCATAGTCGTCATCCACGCCCGTTGCGCCGCCTTCGTGTCCTGTCATCTGCTGAAAGGTGCGCGTGGGGAAGAACCACTCGAGCACGGCCGCGCCGCCAACACCGAGTGGATTGGCGAGATCCTGATTCGGACCGGCGCTGTAACCATCCAGAGAAACCCCGAAACTCCGAACCCACAATTTGCTCACGACGCTTTTTCCACCTTAATACACAGCATTTTCCGGGCGGGAGGTGCGGATGTGTCCCGCCTCCACTGAGATGCTATACGCCTCGCCGCCTTCGCCAGTCCAACTGCGAATATCAAACGTGGCGCCAGTGGGTTCGTGATAAGCGGCCACATTGCGCAAAGTCAACGGCTGTCCCGGCTTCGAAACTTCCGGCGGATCGGTCACCTGCAAGAAATAAACTCCCTGTCCCGCGCCGACAACTTTCGCGCGTCCATCCACTTCCACCAGCAACGCCGATTTCTCGTCGATCGCAATTTCCCGTGGAGCTTTGGACCAACCATCTTGCACAATGCGCGCCAGAAATCCCAGGCTGCGGCCCATCCGGTCACGCTTGGCGAAATGGCTGTCGGTGAGAATATTGCCGAGCAGCGGAACCTCAAGGAAATCGCGCACCAGGGTGACCCGCTTGTTGTAGGGATTTTCCAAAACCTCGCGCGAGGTGAGATCGGGATCGTTGGGCTTGTCCTCTAGGCAGGCGTAGACAAATTGCCCCAGCACCGCTAGTCCCGCGCTGGTCCCGCCAATCGGCTTGCCGGCCAGCACGTGGTTATTGATGGCATTGCCAAGCAGAGTTCCCTTCCAGAATTTGACGTAATTGGACTGATCGCCCCCGGCGATAAAAATCACCGTCGCTTTTCGAACAATATCGGCAACCCGTGGCTGCTCGGCCGCGTTGCGGTCGGGAACGATCAGCGTGGCTACTGAATTCATCCGGCACAATTTGTTTACGTATTTGTTGTAGTCGTCTTTGCCGCGTGCGCGGACAACAAGAAAGTCGCCGTTGTATCCCTTGCCGCAGAGCCACCGGAATGCTTCATCCTGATCGGTTCCCCCTCCCATCATGGCGATGCCAGGGTCAGTATGGGTCTGGGCGTCCAGTTGGCTACCCAGGCGCTTGTATTTATAGGAAGCCGCGGGACTCATGGAGGCCAGGCTGCACCAGATCAATGCCACAACAAAAACGTAGCGCCGCCGCGACCGCGCTGCAGTCCACATCCCTTGCACAAATTCCATGAATGCCTCTTTGCTGGTGATGGTCTCGATTGCCGCGACTGTGATTGTCATTGTTTCGATTGTCATCCCGAGCGACGCAAGGGAGCTTAGTTTCTGTGGGCGGTCGCAGCAGCGTCGTCGAAAACCAAGGTCCCTCGCTGCGCTCGGGATGACACAATAACTACAGGACGAGACGACGGTCTCACTGGCTCCGGTTCGCTGCCTCCACGAATACAGCCGTGCCATAGGCGAGCACTTCGGTGACGCCCTGCATCACTTCGGTGGCATCGTAGCGCGCCCCGACCACAGCGTTGGCACCGAGTTCGGCTGCATGGATCAGCATCAGGTCGAAAGCTTCGCCCCGCGTCTTCTCGCACAAGTTTGTGAGCAATGTAATGTTGCCGCCCACCAGCGTTTGCAGGCCTGCTCCAATGCTCCCGAAGATCGAACGTGAACGCACCACAATGCCGCGGACCACACCCAGGGTTCGCGTCACGCGGAAGCCGTTAAGTTCGAACTGCGTTGTCACCATATTGTGGGCCACCATGCGTCCACTGCCGGTGTAAGTTGCCATAGCCGATTTCCTTCCTCGATTTCGCGATAACTATAGCAAGAGTCGGGCAGAGACGGAACTTCGCTTTGGCACGGTCGAAACTAGCTCACATTATTCCAGTGCGGCGGTTACATGGTATTGCTGCAAGAACGGTTCGTACTCCACCCGCAATACATTCGGTTTGCAGCAGACCTGGCAATCTTCCACGTAACTTTGGCGCTTCCCGGCGGACTCGTCCACCGTGGTAACGTTCCACTCTCCGCAGCCGGCGCACTGAAATTCCGCTTCCATCCCGAAGCTTCGCGTCAGCCGCATCCATCTGTCTTAAGCGGCTGCCCCCCGGCACCGAGACTAACAATTTCATCCCTGATTTGGCGAAGCGACCTGCAAATTGTTCGTGACTTGAAAGGTACCGGAGACGCCATTGGCGCGGATTCCCGCCAGATTCTTATCGGCATCGTTGTCCACTACCCCTTCCAATGTGACTCGACCACTCTTCACGATGATGCGAATTGGTTTCTGCACTCCCAATTCGTATTTTTGAAGCGCAGGGTATCCGTAGATCGCGCGAAACAAGCGGATGCGGAGCCGGTCATCCATCGGGGAGGGCGGGAGCACGTTGATTTGATTGTCCACGTTGTCTACGCCCTCAATGCGCTTCACCGCACTTCCTGCGTCGGATTTGGTAACCGGCCGTACCACATCTCCGAGCAGGGTCACGCTACCGTCCTGTACTTTATAGGCGATGAAGTCGAAGACTCCGACATAAGGCAGCATCAGCAGTTCGTGGCGAACCTCCCGAATAATGCGCTCTTCCGACCTGGCGGAAGGCTGGCTCCGATCCTGGGTGAAACCGAGGCTACCGAGAACCAACAGACAAATCAAAATTGTCACTGGCGTGCGCTTCATTACCTTTCTCCTTGCTGAAAAAGCATTTCTCGTTAGGTTCCGCAACGTCCAAGGGTACGATAAGAGCGAAAAATCGCACTACTGGGATTCCTGTAGCCTTCGCCGATGATATCGTTCAAACGGGCTAATGCGGCATTACCTAGCTTCCCGCGATTTGATTGCGGAAGATACAAAGTTCGCATATGCTGGACGCTCCCCCTGTAAAATAGAGGCTGAATCTTTGAGTCAAGCCTTACAAGCTGAGCCAGCTATCGTGCCATCGCTCCGCGCCGAGCCGATGAGTTTCCCGATGGGTCAGGCCGTCGTTCTGGGCGGTTTGTTGCTCTGGCTCTACCTTCCAACGCTGGACCATCTGGTTTTGCAATGGTGGCGAGACCCTAACTTTTCCCACGGATTCTTCGTCCCCTTGTTTTCGGGATTTGTTATATGGCAGGAGCGGGCGCAGCTACGTCGCATTCCACTGTGTCCGGCGTGGTCGGGGATTTGGATTGTGATTTTAGGATTATGTCTGCTGATGCTGGGGCAGTTGGGAGCGGAGATTTTTCTTGCCCGTATCTCTCTCTTGTTTGTGTTGGCGGGGTTAACCGTCCTATTTTGCGGTTGGATGCTGTTTCGCGCCATCTTGTTCCCATTAGCTTTTCTGGTGATGATGATTCCGCTTCCGGCGATCGTCTTCAACCAGATCACGTTTCCTCTGCAAATATTCGCCTCGAAGGTGGCCAGCACTATTCTGCCCTGGTTGGGTGTACCCATCCTTCGGGAAGGCAACGTCATTCTGCTTCCAGCAATGCCCTTGGAAGTTGCCGACGCATGCAGCGGCATCCGCTCTCTGATGTCACTCGCGACCTTGGCTATAATCTACGGATATCTTATGGACCGGCGGATTTCGATTCGGATCTTGCTGGCGCTGGCGGCGATTCCGATTGCGGTGGCCGCTAACAGCCTGCGAGTGGTAATCACCGGTCTGCTGGTTCAGTACTGGGATCCGGACAAGGCACAGGGTTTTTTCCATGAATTCCAGGGTTGGTTAATGTTTGTGGCGTCGCTGGCCATGCTTTACCTTCTCCACAAGGCGATTCTAATTTTATGGCCCGAGAAAATCCCGGCATGAAATCCCTCGGTACAGCGCGCTTCATTCTGGCGGCCGGACTGATTGGGCTGACAGCCGGTCTGCTGCAAGCCCGTGGACGGAATGAGATTATTCCATCCCGCTTGCCGCTAGCTTCGTTTCCCGCGCATCTGGGGTCCTGGAGCGGCACAGATATCGCTCTGGATAAGGAAACTCTTGACGTGCTTGGGCCAGGAGATTTTCTGGTGCGCGGCTATCAGGATCCGGGCGGCGATCTGAACTATGTTGATCTATTCGTCGCCTACTTTCCCAGCCAGCGAAGCGGCGATACCATTCATTCGCCTAAACACTGTTTGCCGGGCGCAGGTTGGTCGCCCGAAAGCAACGACCGAGTCATGCTGGCGTACCCTGGGCACGCGCCCTTCCCCGTGAACCGCTATATCATCGCTAAGGCAGGCGCTAGGAAGTTTGTGCTTTATTGGTATTGGGCGCACGACCGCGGCGTGGCCAGCGAGTATTTGGCCAAATATTATTTGGTGAAGGATGCGATTCAGATGAACCGCAGTGATGGCGCCCTGGTGCGCATCACAATGAATATGTTTCCCGGGGAAACCGCGGATGCGGCGGAGCACAGACTAAGCCCGTTTACCACTCAGGTTATTCCGCTGCTCGATAACTACATACCACGATGAGAGCCGCAAGAACTCTTATACCGGCGTCGCCGTCTTTCGTGGAGGATTGAAGAATGGCAGTGCGGTGACCTTGACGCTTGTCTTGAGCCGCATCGCCTCGATCGTCACTTCCATCTGCAACTGCGTGCCTAGTTTGGAGTGTTCCGTCTCCACGCTGGCCAGCGCAATCAACTTTTTGAGAACTGGCGACCAACTCGTGGTGGTCGCTTTCCCCACCTGCTTTTCTCCCAAATATAACGGAATAGCCACACGCGAAGCCTGGCTGGGCGCAGCCGGGGTAAGCCCGTAACGTTCATAGAGCGCTTCCACGTCGGTCCAGTCCGCCTCCACGCCAACCAGTTGCCGCGGGACACCATTTTTGGCATCGTGTTCCAGCGCCCGCTTGCCGATGAAATTTTCCTTCTCCAGATGCACCATCTTCGAGAAGCCCAGTTCGTATGGCGAATATTTCTGTGAGGGGATCAGTGCTTTCTTTGAGCTGGAGTAGTCCACTTCGATCAATAAGAGTCCCGCCTCCACGCGGGCTACATCGAGCGCCAGCATGCCAGCAGCATGCAGATCGAACTGCTTGCCTTTTTCCGTCAGCGCATCCCACACTTTCACCGCGTCATTCTTTTCTTTCAGCGGTATCCAGATTTCATATCCCAGGTCGCCGGTGTAGCCAGTGCGCGAGATATCCACGGGTACGCCAGCGATCTGGCCGTGAGTCACGCGGAAATATTTTAGATTGGCGATATCGGCATCCGCCACGGATTTCAGCAGCTTAGCTGAAGTCGGACCCTGTAATGCCAGCGCCGCAACTTTTTCGGAAATGTCCTCGACCTGCACATCCATGTTCAGGCCGTTCTGCCGAAACCAGCGCAGGCTGGGATCGGCGGCTGTCCAGCGATAGACGTTCTCTTCGAGGCGCGAAATCGTCCCGTCGTCGATGACCTTGCCTTCTTCATCGCACCAGCAGCAATAAATCACCTGCCCGACTTTCACCTTATTGATGTCGCGCGTGATTACACGGTTCACCAGGCGGGTCGCGTCTTTGCCCGTGACCAAATATTTGTAGAGCGGGGAAATATCAATCAGCGCCGCCGCATTGCGGATGGCGTTGTACTCGTGCTCATGATGCACCTCATAAACGCTGACCGTGTAATATCCCGACCACTCGCGGTAATTCAGGCTATGGCAGAGGGGGAAAGTTCGTTCGTGGAATGCGGTTCCAATGGGCAACGGAATAACCTCGAAAACACCTTAGCTCGAACCCGGATTATACGCTGGAGTGCTTTTCATTTTCTTGGGCCGGTATAATTGACGATGGGAGTGGGAAAATGCAAAAGAGAGAGGCTATCCCGATCGCCGAGGCATGGGATCAGAAAGCGATCAGGTTTCTGAAACATTCGTCCCGAATGAACAGTACAAAACGCAGCAGAAACTGATGGCACAGACGTTGCGCATCGCTGGTTTAAGTCCTGAGCAGATCGCAGGAATGTTATGCGCTGCGATCGACGTGTCGCTATGTGAGAAGCCGGAAGACCCGAAGGTTGACGCAGCCCTGAACCTTCCCCAGAACGCCCCATCGCTACCGGCTGAATCCAAAACCCAACTCGCGCCCGTGAATACTCGGGTCGAGCCGTAACAATTCGCGAATCCTGCAGACAAAACAGTCCGTTCCCGATAGAATGGCCCTTTAACTTCAGCCATGCGCTCAGCCATCCCAATCTTGTCGAGTGTCCTCCGCAACTGGAGCGTCCTTCCCAGCGGCCTGTAATACGCGCACCACAAAACTGCGCTAATATTCTTCGTCCCCATCCTCAATCAGCAAGCTAAGAGCTTATGGCTAATTCATACGACGTAATCGTAATCGGCGGCGGCCACAACGGCCTGGTGAACGCCGCATACCTGCAGCGCGCCGGAAAGAAAGTTCTCGTGCTCGAACGCCGCCACATTCTCGGCGGCGCGGCTTGCACCGAAGAAGTTTTTCCCGGCTTCAAATTCTCCGTCTGCTCTTACGTGGTCTCGCTGCTGCGGCCGGAAATTATTCGCGACCTCGATCTTCCGCGCCACGGCCTCGAGATCCTTCCGCTCGATGGCACGTTTACGCCCATGCCCAGCGGCGATTATCTGTGGCGGGTGAACGACCACGGCAAAACTCATCGCGAGATCGCGCGCCACTCCCGCGTGGACGCAGAAGCCTACGACGAATTCGGCAAAGCCATGCAGGCCATGTGCCGCTTTGTGAAACCCATTCTCAGCATGGTCCCTCCGGATCCCAACACGCTGAACCCGCGCGAACTGATGAAGCTGCTCTTCATCGGACGCCGCTTTCAGGGCATGTCGAGCTACGACAAGTACAATCAGGTCCAGCTCATGACCATGAGCGCCATCGATTTTCTCGATCAATGGTTCGAGACCGACGTCCTCAAAGCAACGATGTCCGCCTCAGGCATCATCGGCACATTTCTCGGCGTGCGCTCACCCGGCACCGCCTATGTTTTGCTCCATCACTACATGGGCGAGATCGACGGCGCATTCCGCGCCTGGGGCTTCGCCCGCGGCGGTACGGGCGCGATTTCAAATGCCATCGGCGATGCTGCCCGAGAAGCCGGAGTCGAGATTCGCACCCAGGCCGCCATCGCGAAAATCATCGTCAAAGACGGCAAAGCCAAAGGGGTAGTCCTGGCGAACGGCGACGAAATCTATGCCGATACGATTTCTTCGAGCGTCGATCCCAGACTCACCTTCAACAAATTTATCGAAGCCGACCAACTTCCCGCGGACTTTCTCGAAGACATCAACCGCTTCAAGTACCGGGGCTCGTCTGGCAAAGTAAACATGGCGCTCGATGCCCTACCCAATTTCAAAGCCATACCCGGACCAGGCGCTCATCTTCGGGGCGCAATCTCGATTTCGCCCTCGGTCGAATATATGGAGCGCGCCTACGACGATGCCAAGTACGGAAATTTTTCGCGCAAGCCATACATCGACATGGTCATCCCCTCGCTCACCGACCCCTCGGTCGCGCCTCCGGGCAAACACGTGCTCTCCTGCTTCGTGCAGTACGCGCCCTATAAGCTGCGCCCCGGCTTGAACTGGGACGACGAGAAAGAAGCATTCGGCGACACCGTCGTCAACACCATCGCCGAGTACGCGCCCAATATCAAAGACATCATTCTTCATCGGCAAGTCATCACTCCGCTTGATCTCGAACGCGAGTGGGGACTGAGCGAGGGCAACATCTTCCAGGGCGAGCTTTCGTTGGAACAGCTTTTCTTCCTGCGTCCCGCACCCGGTTACGCCCGCTTCCGCACGCCCATTCAGAATTTATATATGTGCGGATCGGCCACCCATCCCGGCGGGGGCATCATGGGCGCGCCGGGACGTCTCGCCGCTCTCGAAATTCTGAAAGACAAGGGAGCGGCCTAATCATGCCAGAGACAAAATCCGGCACGCTCGACATCGTCATCATCGGCGGCGGCCACAACGGGCTCGTGACGGCGTTCTATCTCGCAAAAGCTGGATTCAAGCCGCTCGTACTCGAGCGCCAGGCCCAAGTCGGCGGCGCGGCCATCACCGATGAATTTCATCCCGGATTCCGTTGTTCCACGCTCGCGCATAACGCAGGCCCTATTCGCCCTGACATCGTTCGCGACATGCAACTGGAACGGCATGGCGTGAAGTTCATCACGCCTGAAACGTGCGTTACCGCGCTCTCGCCCGATGGTCGCGCGCTTTCGCTATCGCAGGAAACGAGCAAATCGGCGCAGGCAATCGCGGCATTCTCGCAAAAAGACGCAGCCAAATATCCTGAGTTCGAGAAATCTTTAGGCAAAATCAGCAAAGTAATCGCCGAAGTGCTGGCCACCACGCCACCCGATATCGATCACCCCAGCAGCGGCGATTTGTGGAGCATGCTCAAAACCGGCCGCGCCCTGCGCAATCTCGGCAAGCGGGATATGTATCGCGTTCTGCGCTGGGGACCGATGGCCGTGGCCGATCTGGTCGCGGAATATTTCGAAACCGAACTGCTTCGCGCGCTCATTGCCGCTCGCGGAATTTTCGGAACTTTTCTCGGGCCATGGTCGGCGGGAAGCAGTTTGCAATTGCTGATCCGCGCCGCGGGCGATTCTCATCCCGCGGGCTCCGCGTTCTTCGCCGGCGGTGGAATGGGCGCGGTAACTCAGGCCATGGCCTCCGCCGCAAAAGCTGCCGGCGCGGAGATTCGCACGTCGGCCGAGGTCATCGAAATTCGCGTGAAAGACGGCGCGGCTGTCGGAGTCCTGTTATCGAGCGGCGAAGAGATCACCGCGAAAGCTGTTATCTCGAACGCCGACCCTAAGCGCACGCTTCTCAAGCTCACCGATCCCACAAATCTTTCGCCGGATTTTGTGCAGAAGCTGCAGAACTTCCGCGGCAATGGCACGGTCGCAAAAGTTAACCTGGCGCTTTCCGGCTTGCCGGATTTTACTGCGCTAAAAAATGGAGACGGCGGCGCGCTTAAAGGACGAATCCACATCGGCCCCGAGATCGACTATCTGGAGCGTGCCTTCGACGAATCGAAATACGGCAATTTTTCGCGCCAGCCTTATCTTGAAGCGACTATCCCGTCGCTGACCGATCCCACGCTCGCGCCCGAGGGCAAGCATGTCATGTCGATCTACATGCAGTACGCGCCCTACAAACTGAAGGGAGACTGGGACAGCCAGCGCAACGCGCTCGGCCAAACCGTCGTGCAAACCCTCGCCCAGTATGCGCCAAATCTTCCGGAGTTGATCCTGACGCATCAGATCATCACGCCGCGCGATCTGGAAGAAACTTACGGCCTCACCGGCGGCCAGATTTTCCACGGCGACCTCGCCCTCGACCAGTTCTTCACCATGCGACCGCTGCTGGATTGGGCGCGCTACAAAACGCCGATTACGAATTTATATTTGTGCGGCAGCGGAACGCATCCCGGCGCGGGGTTGACCGGAGGGTCGGGAGCGAATGCGGCGAGGGAGATACTGAAACAACTAAAAAGGTAGAAGAGGTTTTTTAGTGAAGAAAACGAATAGCGGCAAACTGATAGAGCCTGCTAGAACCATAGAAGAATACCTGAAAAGCGTCCCGGCACCTTCCCACACCGCCTTAAAGAAACTCCGCGCGACCATTCGATCTGTGGCACCTGCCGAGACGACCGAAGGGATCAGCTACGGCATGCCGACATTCATATACAAAGGCAAGCTCGCCAGCTTCGCTGCCTTCTCGGATCACTGCAGCCTGTTTCCAGGAGCGGGGCCGATCATCGAATTCGAAAACGAACTCAAGAACTTTCAAACGGCAAAGGGCACCATTCGGTTCACGCCGGAGAAGCCTCTGCCCGCCTCTCTTTTGAAAAAATTGGTAAAGGCCCGGGTTGCGGAGAACGAACGGAAGAAAGGCCACTGAATGCGGTGCCCTTCATGAAGCCTTCTGCCATCCTCCTCGTCTCCTGTCCTGACGCTAAAGGCGAAGTCGCCACCATCGCCGACTTCGTCTACCGCCATGGCGGCAACATCCTGCACGCCGACGAACACGCCGACGAAGAATCCGGACTCTTCCTCATGCGCGTGGAATTCGATCCCAAAGACTTCGACATCGATTTATCTGATAAAGACCTCGTCGAGTTCGCCGAACATTTCTCTCCTATCGCCGAGAAATTCAAGATGAACTGGCGTCTGGCGCAGTCCTCGCACCGGCCGCGCATGATCGTTCTGGTATCGAAATACGATCACTGCCTGGTCGATCTCCTCTATCGTCATCAAAGCGGAGAACTCGCCTGCGATATTCCTCTGATCATCTCCAACCATCCCGATAACCAGCCGATCGCCGACTTCTACAAAATTCCTTACACGGTTATTTCAATAACAAAGGAAAACAAGCGGCAGGCCGAGGAGCAAATCCACTCGCTGATCGCGCAGCACAATGCCGATTTCATGGTGCTGGCGCGCTACATGCAAATCCTGTCGAACGATTTCGTCAGCCGCTATCCGCAACGCATCATCAACATTCACCATTCGTTTCTTCCAGCTTTCATCGGCGCGCGGCCCTACCATCAGGCCTTCGAGCGCGGCGTCAAGCTGATCGGCGCTACCAGCCACTACGTCACGGAAGTTCTCGACGACGGTCCGATCGTTGAACAGGATGTTGTCCGCATCTCTCACCGCGATACCGTCGAGGACCTCATCCGCAAAGGCCGCGACCTCGAAAAAGTTGTCCTCTCCCGCGCGGTTCGCTGGCACGTTGAGAATCGCGTGCTCTTGTACGGCAATAAAACTGTCGTTTTTTAAGGCCCTCGAGCAGCCATCCTTCGCCGCGAAAGTCCATGAACCTCCGGAACAGTGCCGTGCCTAAGAATGTCCTCCGGTGGTAACTTGCGGCCTATGTGACTATCGTTTTTACTGGAACAGCAGCGAGTTTTTTCCGCTTCGGGAGCAGCTTCGTCCGCGGGAGAGTTCTTGGTGGAAGATCTAAAATTCGAGCTGGCCATTCTTGCGACCGTGCACGGGTTTTACCAAAAGTTCTTGCACGACCTGTTGGGCGGCGAGGTTCCACTTCCGGCGGGACTCGATGACGATGCCTTGCGCCATACGGATGCCGATCTTCCTGAAACACTTGCCCGCATGTACCGCTGGCTGCATGTAATCGATATGGCGGTAACGCCCGCGATGCTGCGCCAGGCGCTCACTCCCGACACAGATTCGGAAGTAGCCGAAGCCCTGCTCCGATACTTTGTGAAGCGGCGCGAACTCAGCGACGTGAACCGCGACAAAACCGACCTGATTACCACTTTTCTCTATCGCCATCCCCGGGTTCAGGGACAGTGGCAGCAGCAAGGCTATGGGTTGGATGGATCGCTTCCGCTTTCACCATTTGAAATCGCGTTAATCGAAATTCTCGCCGACGCCGATTTGCCTTCGCTTCCGGAAGAGCATGTTCAATTGCTTCGGAACTTCGACCCCTTGCGCGAGGAAATCGCACGCTATCGCGACTTCCATTCGCTGATGGATTCCGCAATCGTTTCCCGCGTCCGCGACTTGAAACGCTGGCTGGATACCTCGTTTTACCATCCCGGAGTGCTGGCAACGGTTGCGGCTTACAACGTCGCGTTTGGCGCCCGGTTCGATGAACTGTTTGTGAAGGCGCTGGGCGAAATAAAACAATTCGCGCAAGCCCTCGACGAAATGGGAGGCAGCATTTTAAGCACGGTGGATGGAGTGGAAGTCACCGTCGAACATGTGGCAGCCCTGGAGCAAAAACAATTGCTACAGGCCGACTACAGCAATGCCCTGGAAAAATTCCGCCGCGTCTCTAACCTCAAGAAGGAACTCGACCGGCGTCCGCCGATTCGCAAGTCACTGCTCGCACCCGCGGGTGGCCGCAAGGCATCGGCCAGCGGAGGAGCCGCTGCCGGGACCAAAGCCGCTCGCATCAGCGTCACCACGCCAAGCGAAAGTCCCAGGTTTCAGCCTCCGATCATTACCGCGCAACAAATTTCGGCGGAAGAAGGAAAGCTACGCCGAGTGGAAGAGTCGATCCGCGTGTTCGTCCGCGTCGCCGATCCGAAATACCGACGGGTTGTGCCCATGCGGTTCTTCAACCTCACGCTGACCGCGCCTGAGGCCGACGCCTACAATGCAACCTTTCTGGAGGAGAGAAGCCTTCGTGCCGATATCGCCCGCGCGCTGATCCGCCTGGTTTCGTGCATCGCCCGCATCAACACAGAATTAGAAGAGCTAAAGCGCAGCCAGAGCATGTCATCGGTGTGGAAGCTTCACGCCGATGCACTCGTGGTGTTGCTGGATATTGCCACCAGCGCCACGGAGGACGCCGAGAATGTCGCCAAAGCTGCGGAAAAAAGTGGCGACGGCGCCTCCGCGCGCTCCCTCCATGGCGCCGTGCAAAAATTAGGCGAGCGGTCTGATATAGCGGTCAAGGTGCTGGCACACCCTGGAAGCTAGCGCCGGGTTTTTGGGCATTCAGTCACTTACTCACAAAAACCGTTCGACCGTTCTTGCAAATGAAAAAGGACGGACAATGTCCGCCCTTTCTTCAGAGTATTGAAGTAGCTCCTAATTGATATCGAACTGCTCCTGGTGCAGCGCCGGGTCGCTTTTCACGATGATGGTGCGTTTGGTAAGTTCTTCCATCTCGTTCAGCAGGCGACCATTGTTCGTCTTCAATTCCTTGGCCACGTCGGGATGCACGCGCAGCATAACGTCTTGTTGTTCGAGGTGTTTGGCCATCTTGCGCATCTCGACGTAGATCTCGTTCACGACTGTGGTCAACGATTTTACGTAGCCGGTCGACTGGCAATATGGGCAAGGCGCGCCAATGGTGCGCTCCAGCGATTGCTTCACCCGTTTGCGGGTGATAGCCACCAGCCCGAAATCATTGAACTGTAGGACCTTCGAAGGCGCGCGATCGTGCCGCAGTTCCTCTTCGAGGGCCTGCATCACGCGCTGCCGGTTGCGGCGCTCATCCATATCGATGAAGTCGATGATGATGATGCCGCCCAGATCGCGAAGCCGAACCTGGCGCACGATTTCTTTGATCGCGTCCACGTTAGTTTTTACGATCGTATCTTCGAGACGCGAGGTCTTGCCCACGTACTTACCTGTGTTAATGTCGATCGCGACTAGAGCTTCGGTTTGATTGATGACGATGTAACCGCCGCTCTTGAGCCATACCTTCGACTTGAGCGCCTTGTTCATTTCCTCGGCGAGGCCAAACTGCTCAAACAGCGGCGTTTCTTTCGTGTAGAGCTTCACCCGCTTTACAAGTCCGGGCTGAAAGCGATTGAAGAAGCGCAGAATGCGTTCGTACTCCGGTTCGGTATCGACCCAGATCACGGAAAAGTCTGAAGTGACCTGATCGCGCAAAACGCGCTCGACTACGTTCAGATCGTGATAGATCAGGGCGGGAGGTTTAGACGCTTCGGCACGCGTCTTGATGTCGTTCCAAAGACCCTTCAGGAATCGAATATCTGCGCGCAGCTCCTCTTCGCTCGCACTCTGCGCCGCGGTGCGGACAATAAAGCCTCCGTGACCATTGTCGCGCTCGCTCATCACGATGCGCTTCAGGCGCTGGCGCTCTTCGTCGGAAGCAATCTTGCGCGAAACGCCGGTGTGATTCACCGTCGGCATATAAACCAGGAAGCGGCCCGGCAGCGCGATGTGGCTGGTGATGCGCGCGCCCTTCTTGCCGATTGGTTCTTTAGCAATCTGCACCAGAATTTCCTGGCCTTCCTTCAATAGATCGCTGATCTTGGGAACTTCCTGGGTCTGGCGACGTGGAAAGCGTCGGCCACCGGCGCGCCTTCCTCCGCCGCGTCGGTCAAAACCAGCTCGGTCAGGCCGCGGACGCGGCGCACGTTGCGTATAACCCGCCGTGGCTGCTGGAGCGCGAACCTCCGCCCGCGCATCGACAACGCCGCTCCCACCAGCTTCCGCGTCCAGTAAGGCTTCGGCCTGAGCCTGCGCCTCTTCCAGTTCCAACTCTTCGGCGTCTTCCTCGCCCTCCACTTCCAGAGGTACCGCGCCCGATTCCTCCAATGACTTCATGTGAATTTCATCCACCGTCTCGCGAACCTCCGAAAATTCGCGAGGCGTGGTTTCCGAACCCTGTTGCCCGGGGGCCCGGGTTTCCTCTTCAAATTCTTCGTACCCCTCGTCGGAGGCCTGTTCATAACGAACCGGAGCTGCTTCCTCCTCATCGATCGTCTCTTCTTCAAGCGTTCCTGGCGAAGCGAAAGCCGCCGCCTGTTCCGTGGCGAGAGTGATTTCTGCATCGGAAATTTCAGAAGCAGATCCGCGGGCATCCTCGTCTTCTTCCTGCTCCGTCTCCAGCGGGGCAGCCGCCGCAGTCACCGAATCCCGACGCTGGAATTCACGGTTCCACTCAATGGAAGTTGCCGCCGAGGCCAGGGGTTCGTGAACCGGGTGGTGCGCTTCAATAAGCTGCTCCTGATCCTGATCTTGCGGCACTGCCGACGCCGCGGCAAAAATGGGCTCGTCTTCCGGGAAGGTCGCCGCAACCGGCGCGCCGGATTCCGTGATCTCGTCAGCGGCGGTATCGGCCTCAGGCTCAGGCTGAGGCGGCGCATACTTAGGAGATGCCGGCTGGGCCAACCCGCGGTATTTGGAAATGGATTCTCCCGGAAGGAGGATTGGCTGGTATCCCGCTGGAGGACCAAACTGTGCTGGCCTTCGCGATTCCACGGGCCGGGAAACGAACGGCGCGGCTACCGGAGCACTCTCGTTCGTCGGTGCAACCGGCCGAGCTTCCGCACCCCGGTCGCGACTATCGCTGCGACCATCGCGGCGTCCACCCCGGCGCCGACGACGGCCTCGCCAGCCGCCACGTTCTCGATCTTGGGAATCCCTCGCAGCCGAGGTCTCTGCTGAAGCAGCCATCGTCTGCCCATCGGTACTTTCCTCGGACTGATGAGAACCATGGCCGTTGTGAACGTCGAACGAATCACCTACTTCCGGCCCTTGTTCGACCGTAACTCCTTCTGGAGTGACTCCCTCGGTCGGGAGCGGCGCCCGCATGTCCTGCACTCCGCGATTCGCGGGGACAATGTCAGTCACATCTTCGTCGTGCTCCTCCAGTTCCATAAAGTCGGAAACATAGAGGAAGGCATCGCGTTCGAGTCCGATATCGACAAAAGCGGACTGCATGCCGGGCAGCACGCGGGTGACCCGCCCCTTGTAAATGGACCCAGCTAAGGTGTACTCATTCTCGCGCTCGAGGTAGATTTCCGCGAGCAGATCATCCTCCACCAGCCCCACCTTGGTTTCGTGAGGCGTGGAAGAAACAAACAACTCTTTGTTCATGAACACTCCGGTCCCGCCGGCTATACAGAAGCCGGACGGGCTTCACCGGGGCGAAGCGAGGAAGGAAACAGGAGGATCGAGCGATGCGATGCTGGCCCCGCAGGGGGGACGGCTGGGGCCGGGAACTTGGTTCCCTGACCGAATCCGCTGCATTAGCTTGGGTTCTTTCTGCACTTTGCTATTGCACTCGTCGCTTTCGGCTGCCGGGTTTGTGACCGCACTCTCAGACCGTTTCCAGTCGGGGGGCCGTTTCCCTGCCAGCAGCGTGATTGCTTTAATCCTGCCCGGCCTTCAACTGCTCGTTTTGCCGGTGAAATGCCCCCTTAACGCGAGGGCGATCGATATTTTTGGGGCTGCGCCAACCCGGCGCAACAACTGCTTTTCTGCCGTCTTTCCAACTACGTCCAACAAACTAACAAATATTCCGGTTCCGATTCCTTCAGTTCAAACGCTCATGGTCCTTGAGCCGACTCACCAGCTAATTTACAAACCGGCGCATGCGAACATTCATAACCATCCCCAGCGCCAGGAACATGAACAAAACCGAAGACCCACCGTAGCTCATCAACGGCAGAGGTATTCCAGTGACCGGCATAAAGCCAACCACCATGCCGACATTGACCAGGATATGGAAGCTAAGCACAGCCACCACACCCATTACCACGAACGTGCCAGCGCGGTCGGGCGCTGTTTGCGCGTTCTGCGTCAAACGCATCAGCACAATGAAGTATAACAGCAGAACTCCAAGCGCGCCCACGAAACCGTGCTCCTCGGAAAATGCCGCAAAAATGAAGTCCGTTTGGGGAACGGGCAGGAAAGCCCCGTGTGTTTGCGAGCCTTTACCGCCCCACAACCCTCCCGAACCCACGGCAATCTTGGATTGCTCAACTTGATACCCCGACCCCTGCGGATCGTCCTCCGGCTCCAGGAAGCTGGTGAGCCGCTGTTTTTGGTAGCTCTTTAGGATGTGAACCCTGGGCACAAAAAATACCGCCCCAATCCCCACCCCCGCAAGCAAGGCCACCGCCAAACCCTGCTTCCACTGCATCCCTCCTAAAAACACTCCCATGATGGCGATGGGGATGTAAGTGAGAGCCGTGCCTAAATCCGGTTGCGCCAGCACCATCAACATGGGAATGGCGACGATCGCCCCCGCTTTCATGAAATCGGGCCAGGAAAGTTCGCGGTTTCGCAAATCAGTAAAGTACTTGGCGACGGAGAGAATGAGAATCAGCTTGACCCATTCGGAAGGTTGGAAGTGATTGCCGCCGGGCATCTTGATCCAGCGGCGAGCGCCTAGATATTTCTGCCCAACGGCAAGCACCGCCATTAACGAGACAATCGACGCAATATAAAACCAGTGAATTCGATCCAGCAACGCCTGGTAATTGATCAGGCTGATCAGAAACATCATGCCCACGCCGGCCAGCACCCAATAGATTTGCTTGATATGCGAACCGGCAAACTTGGTGTGCATGGTGGCGCTGCGGATTTCCATCACGCCCAGCCCGCAGATCATCAGTACGAAGATCAGCAGCAGCCAGTCAAAATCGCGGAATGATACGTAGCGTGACATAAAAAGGCAGCTCTTAGCTCCTAGCTCCTAGCTTGTAGCTTGTAGCTTGTAGCTTTTGAAAAATCTTCGTCTCTGATTCGTGGCTTCAACAAAAATGTCACTGGTACAGTCCCGGCGCAACGGTCGCCAGAACCGGAGGTTTGTTCGGTAAGTTCACCGCGAAGCGTCCTCCCTGCAGTTTGTCCCCCTCGGGTGCAGTCCAAAGCGCTCCCATGTCGACTCGGTTGTCCGTCTTCGTCTTTTCCGCCATCTTGCTGGGCAGGCGGCGTTGCTTGTCTACATAGGCCTTGAGTACCTGCGTGGCGATGCGTGCGGCCAGTTTTCCGTGCTCCCCGCCTTCGAACAACACGCAGACCACAACATCCGGATTTCGCCGGGGCGTAAATCCCACGAACCATCCATTTTGCGCAAGGTCCGCGGCGTTCTTGAATCTAGCCCGGGTGGCTAATGACACAATCTGGGCCGATCCCGTCTTGCCGGCTATATCGATGCCAGGAATATGCGCCGAGGGCGCTGTTCCTTCCGGGAGCAGAACCCGCGACATAGCATCTGTAATGTAGGTCCATCCATTGGGATCAATCGGAACACTTTTGGTCTCGCTGACCTTACTGGTCTCGACGTATCCGGGGGGAAGGTTTTGCGGATCGACCACGTGTGGCACCACCATGCGGCCATCCATCGAAATCGCCGAGATGGCGCGCAATAACTGCACAGGGGTCAACGCGACCGCGCCCTGGCCGATACCGACCGAGATCGTCTCGCCCGCAAACCATTTCTGTTTAAAATTCTTGATCTTCCACTCTTCCGACGGCATTACCCCACTGGCCTCGTTGGGAAGATCGATGCCCGTTTTCTGTCCCAAGCCCAGCATGGTGGCGTATTTGGCGATGCGCTCGATGCCCAGCTTTTCCGCCAAGGTATAGAAAAAAACGTCGCACGATTGGTAGATAGCCTTTTCCAGGTTGACCACGCCGTGTCCGCTTTTCACCCAGCAGCCGAAACGACGCCCATAAAACTCCGCGCCGCCGGTGCAATTTACATGCAGATCCTGCGCAATCCCTTCCTGCCAACCCGCCACCGACATAATGATTTTAAAAGTAGAGCCCGGCGCCAGTTGCGCTTGAATTGCTTTGTTGAGAAGCGGCTTGTCCGGGTCCGTAACCAGCTTGTTCCATTCGTCGCGCGAAACGTGAACCGCGAAATCGTTGGGATCAAACGTTGGTCGGCTAGCCATGGCTAGAATTTCCCCGGTCTTCGGATCCATGGCCACAATAGCGCCATTCTTTCCTTCCAGCGCTTCCTCCGCCGCGATCTGCAAATCGATATCGATGGTCAGCTTCAACTGCTTCCCGGGAATCGCCTCAGTTTCTTCCAACAATCCCACTTCGCGGCCATGACTGTTCACCAAAACGCGACGCGCCCCATTTGTGCCCATCAATGCGTCGTTGTATTGCCGCTCGACACCAGAGACTCCAACCAGATCACCAGGGTTATAGAGTTCAAACTGCGGCTGGTTCAGCATGTCATCCGTCACTTCACCGACGTAGCCGATCAGGTGCGCCAGGAATCCGTTCTTCGGATAGAGCCGCCGGTGCGCCATGATCGTATCCAGCTCCGGCAGTTCGTTCTTGTGGGCATCGATAAACGCCAGTTCGTCGGGCGTGATGTCTTCTTTGAGAAAGATTGGTTGATACTGCGGCATGGCTGCGAAGTGATGGATGCGAGCCCGCACCTCCGCGGGATCAAGATGAAGTCCTTGCGCAATTAGTTCCGCGTCCGCGTTTAAGTCGCGGGAAGAATCTCGCAAGAGTAGAGCCGAAAAAGATGGATAGTTGTCGACGATGATGCGGCCTTCGCGATCCAGAATCTTCCCGCGCGGCGCAAGGATCGGCACATTGCGAATACGATTCTTTTCCGCCAGCGAGGCGTAAAGCCCGCTCTCCATCA
Source organism: uncultured Acidobacteriaceae bacterium (assembly GCA_963833875.1). Lineage (GTDB taxonomy): Bacteria > Acidobacteriota > Terriglobia > Terriglobales > Acidobacteriaceae > Sulfotelmatobacter. Next base: position 675,674 of record CAWHZM010000004.1, on the reverse strand, counting down.
CTTGCAGGCGCCACAATCCGTAGGCCAATACCAGGAAGATTGCCAGGATGGCATACTGCGCCGCCGTGAGGCGGATTGCCGATACTTTTTCGTCACGACCGAACATCAGTGGTCAGTGGCCGGCGGCCAGTGCGCGGCTAAAACCTTGAGTGCCATGCGCATTGGCGACCAACCAGAGCCTCGTAGAGTTGAATATGTAGGAGTCTTGACCACCATTGTAATGCGTGCATGAGCCTGCGCGTTAGGTAGACAGCAAACGGAAGTCACACTTAGGTTCCCTGAACGCTAGCCACTGAACGCTAGCCACTGAACGCTAGCCACTGAACCCTGCCCACTGACCACTGCTTTTAAGTTCTCTGCTTCAGCTTATCCAGCAGGTGGTACAAGCCCACACCTAGAACCGCATTCGCCACTCCGGCCAGCATTCCCCGGCTCCAGCTCCAATGCAGGGTCAGGTCGACCATGAATCGCGCCACCCAGAAATAAACTGCCGCATGTACCAGATAAAATCCCAAGGTTACCAGGAAGCGCGCCCCGGCGTTCTCCACGTCCAACTTCGCGCCCAGCGACGACGCCCCGAAACCCACCACTGTCTTGGCAATTCCATAGATCCCAATCGGATACGGGCCCAGCATGTCCTGCGCCAGTCCGATCGCCGCTCCCGTGAAAAGCCCGGCAATTGGGCTGCGGCGGGCCATGGCGAAAAATATCGTGACCAGCAGGGGCAAATCGATATAGGAGAAGGCCTCAATTCTTCTTGGTAGGAACGCCTGCACGAACAGAGCCAGCACCGGTACTCCTACCGTGACCGGAATGCTGAACCGGTAAACCTCAATCTGCTCCCCGGATGTATAAGTGATGGGCACGCTAGTGGGGATCGTCTTGGGTAGTTGGTGGATTCGTCTGCGCGGCGGGAGCCTTGGCCTGTAACGTCCTAGGTTTGGCCGGAACGGTCGCACCGCTGGATGCAGCAGGGGTGGAACCGTTTCCAGATCCCGTACCGCCAGCAGCGGCGCCGGGCGCTGCCTTGGTCGACAGATGTCCGGTAGTCGCCTGAGTGGAATTTTTTGCGCTCGTAGCGGCAGGGGAGACCTTTGCAGTCTCGCCCGGATTCATACTCTGCTGAGGCTTGGCCGTAGCGGTAGATAATGTCGCAACATGTTCTGCATCGCCGGCTTTAGCTGAAGCGGCAGTAGAAGTTTGCACCTTGGCAACCGCGTCCATAGAGCCAGGCTTCGCGGCTTCTGAGATCGCGGGCTGCCCAAGCGGTTTTGTGCCGCCTTCGCCGGTGGTAGCGTTAGAAGCCGCCGTTGCTGGTTTATCCGGCACCGATGGCAAGCGCTCCGCCAAAATATCTGCCGCGCGCACGCGCACTCCACCGTCGGCCACCGGGCTCTGCTCCTGCTTTTCTGTGACCACCAGCACTTCCTCCAACCGGTTTAAATCGGCCGCTGGTTTCACTGTAATGTTCAGGAACATTTCCTTCCCCGGCCTCACCGCAGTTACAGTGCCTACGGGCAGCCCCTTGGGAAAGATCTGGTCCCCTCCGCTGCTCAACACGGTTTCACCGGGTGTAACAGTCTCGTCGCTCATGACTCGTTCGAGGGTCACTTGTCCGTCGGCAGTTCCGCGCAGCACACCCTGCAACCGTGATTTCTCCAGCATGGCGCCGACGCCGCTGCTCTGATCGTTAATCATCAGCACCAGAGAAGTCGAGGGAAAGACCCGCAGGACTTTTCCGACGATGCCCCCCGAAGTGATCACCGCCATATCGGGGGCAATCTTGTCATTCGAACCTTTGTCGATATAGATCGACCGGGAAAGATCGCTGGCGCTCGATCCGATCACCTGTGCGGCTACAGTTTTGGAGATGTATTGTTCGCGGAAAGCCAGCAGTAGCTGCAAACGGTGCGCCTGCCCGGCGTCTTCACTCAGGCGAACTTCCTGCAGGCGCATCTGCTCGACTTGTTGCTTGAGATCGCGATTCTCGGCGCGCACTCCACGCAGATAACAATAGTTCCGCCAAACCCCGCGGGTGCCGTTCTGCGCCCAAATCAGCGCCCGTTCCAGGGGAGTGATCGCATCCACCGCCCAGATGCGGATCAGGCGAGTATTTTCCGCGTCGCCGCTGCGCTTGACCTGAACCGCCAACCCCAGCACCTGCAGAAACAGCACTCCCACCAGAATGGTCAGATTGCGGTAACGGCCAAGTAGGAAATCCATAACGTCGGTGGTCAGGGATCAGTGTTCAGTGGTCAGTAATGCTGAGGAGGATTTCCCGATCACTGATCACCGCCCACCGACCACTTTTTATTCGATCGAAATCTTTCGCAGCAGTTTGAAGTCGCTCAGCATCTTGCCCGTGCCCAGCACCACGCTGCACAGCGGATCGTCGGCAATCGAAACCGGCAGCCCGGTCTCCTCGCGAATACGCTTATCCAAATTTTTCAGCAGCGCCCCGCCACCGGTCAGCACAATGCCACGATCGCTGATGTCGGCCGAAAGCTCGGGCGGCGTCCGCTCCAGGGCCACGCGAATCGCATTCATAATGGTCGAGACACATTCGCTGAGCGCTTCGCGAATCTCGCCATCGTCCACCGTAATGGTCTTCGGCACGCCTTCGATCAGGTTGCGCCCCTTGATCTCCATGGTCATCGGCTTATCGAGCTGGTGGGCCGAGCCAATCTCCATTTTAATCTGTTCGCCAGTACGTTCCCCGATCAGTAAATTATATTTGCGTTTCAGGTAATTCATGATGGCTTCGTCCATCTGATTTCCCGCCATGCGCACGGACCGCGAATACACGATGCCGCTCAAAGAAATCACTGCAATATCCGTGGTGCCGCCGCCAATATCGACCACCATGTTGCCGCTCGGCTCGGTGATCGGCAATCCGGCGCCAATCGCGGCGACCATTGCCTGCTCCACCAAATGCACCTCGCTGGCCTTGGCGCGATAGGCGGAATCCATAACCGCGCGCTTTTCCACCTGTGTAATTTCCGAAGGTACGCCAATCACAATTCGGGGATGCACCAGCATCTTCCGGTTGTGCGCCTTCTGGATGAAATAGTTCAACATCTTTTCAGTGACTTTGAAGTCGGCGATTACGCCATCCTTCATGGGCTTGATGGCGACGATGTTGCCGGGCGTGCGTCCCAGCATTTCTTTCGCCTCTTTGCCCACGGCCTCCACTTCGCCGGTGTTCTTATTGATGGCGACAATCGAAGGCTCGTTCACCACAATGCCCTTGCCGCGCGCATACACCAATGTGTTGGCCGTGCCCAAATCGATCGCCAGATCGCTCGAGAACAGGCTGAATAATGATCTCAGGTTATGGGAACGTGATGAATGAAAGCCGTTGCTTGACATGACGGAGTCTTCTCTCGCTCTGCTATTCGATGTCGCTAATTTTTCGGACGAACCCGCTTACTCAGATTGTTAGCAAAAACTAATAAAAGTAAATGAAAGAACAACTTCGAACTATTGAATTCCGAACTACTGAATAATGATCTTCTTCTGCTGCGTATTCACTCCACCTTGCGGCGTCTGCGCCGTCACCGTGATCACCGCCTCGCCAGCGGTCAGCGGCGGCGTGAAGTAATGGAACGAGCCGTCGTTACTGATCATCGGCACTTCCTGCCCATTCACCATCACCCGCGCTCCCATCTGCGTCTTTCCGGCAACTTCAATGACATGTCCGTGCTGAATAAAGGGGTCCAGTTCCAAGTCGATGGATTCGGTCTGCTTACCCTTGGGAATAATCGTGAAGCGGTTCTTCTCGCTTTCCACCGATTCTTTTCCCGAGGCTTCGTACGACTGTACCATCCAGTAGTACGCCCCTTCGCCCAAGCTGGTGACCGTGACCGCGGCTGCGTTTATTTTCTTATCGACCAGTGTAGAGGAAAAATAAGGATTTCTCGATATGCGCAGCCGGTAGCCCGTCGCATTCGCCATGGCGGTCCAGGAAAACTCCACGTCTTTGGTAGTTTCGCCGGAGGTAAAAATCGGAGCCATGTTTGCGGGAGAGATTGGCGTCGGCGGTCCGATATCTTTTTCTTTTTCCATGCGCGGCGCAGCAGCCTGGAAACTCACCTTCTCCCAGCCCGCCAGTTCCACGGTTTCTCCGTTGCGCGTAACTTCGCCGCCGCCCTTTTTCATTAGGATTTCGTGCTGATCCGCCTTGGGGTCGTTGTGCACCTGCGCGGCTGACTGCGGAGCCAGAGAAGCCGTCGCTCCGTCCACAATCACCTGCGACTTCGATCCCTGGGAATACGTCGCTGTCGAAAGATCCACGGTTCCAGTGCTCACCGCGACCGCTACGTTCGTCTGCTGCTGGTCGTTGGCCGAGTTCTCCTGAATCACAATCAGCGAATCCTGTTTCACGGTATAGCTGGTGCCGTCGTTGAACACCACCTTGGCCATGCCTTCCGAGCCGGTCTGCACCACATCGCCCTTATCCAGAGGAATGTTGTAGTCAGCCGTCAACCAACTACTGCTGTTGCCTTTCTTCACCCGCACCGTACCATCCAGAGCGGTGAAGTGGGCCTGCTGCGCCGTTGAAATTCCGCTGCCTGCCGCAGGCGCCATGCCTGCCACTTTCTCCAACACGCGCGTAGCCAGGCCATCGGCTGCCTTGATGCCGCTCTCGGTGAATTGCGGAAACGCCAGCCGCATTGCGAGCAAGCACAGCGCTGCCCCAGTCAAAATCATCAACGCCACGCTGCGATACGTGACCGTTTTCCACGCAATGTGGACGCCCGGTTTGCGAGTCTGCGAGGACACGTTCACCCAAAAAAGCCTTATTCGAGTCTTTTGAATATGCGGTAATTAAAACGTTACCACAAGCCTATTAGCGCTCAGCACAGGTAATCAACCGGGAACGTTACCTTCGTGCATGATCCTAGCGAGCAGCAGGTTGAACTCATCTGTACCGTTTTCAATTCGACACTGTGGAAAAAGTCAGATTGACAGATGACGGCTCGTCTTTAATACTGCGTGCGTTCAGTTGCCGCATCCTTTCCCTCGCGGCGTGGAAACCGAACGCGCTTTAGACCCCAGGGGTAGCTCGCTCTCTCAGCCTCGTGGATTTCTGATTTAGGAGGGTTCGCAATGCGAAGAAAAGAAGTGAGCGTCATCTTCTGGCTTGTACTGGCTGTGTCCATTGGCCCCACGGCGGTCGCTCAGCAGGCGGGAAGAATCCAATCCATGAAGCTGCTGGCGCAAAACACCGGCTGGGCGGCGGAAAGCGGCAAGTTGTCGTAGCCCGAATCTTCCTGTAGCGGCGGCAGCGCCTACCTTGCAACGCCGACGCAATAACCTATCGTCGAAGCCTTTCGTTGCTATTCTCTAAGCATGGCTCTCCCGAGCTCCGCCCCCACCCGCACCCACCAATCCCCGTTCGCCTCCGGCATGGCCCTCATCTGGCTCCTCGCCCTCGCCAAGTTTATCTTTCACATCTACTACAACAACCGCTACGGCTACTTCCGCGACGAGTTCGATTACATGTCCTGCGGCGATCACCTGGCGTGGGGGTACGTCGACCAGCCCCCACTGATTCCATTTCTCATCCACATCTGCCGCGCCGTCCTGGGCGATTCCCTGCGCAGCATCCGCTTTATTCCCGCACTGGCGTCGTCTCTTCTCGTCGTCCAGACCGCGGTCCTGGCCCGCGAGTTCGGCGGACGCAGATTCGCGCTGCTGCTCAGCGCCATTACGGTCATCATCGCCCCGCAATATCTCTCCAACGGCAGTCTGCTCACAACCAACTGCCTCGAAGCCAATCTCTGGATGGGTTGCGCCTATTTCGCCATCCTCGCCATCAAGCGTGGCCAGCCTCGCTACTGGCTGTGGTTCGGCGTAATCGCCGGCATCGGGCTCGAAGAGAAATATTCCATCGCCCTCTTCGGCTTCGGAATCTTCCTAGGCCTGCTGCTAACCTCGCAACGCCGCGTTCTCCTCAATAAATGGATCTGGCTCGGAGGCCTCGCCGCATTCCTCATCTTCCTGCCAAATCTTCTTTGGAATATCCACTATCACTGGCCCTTCCTCGAACTCATGCACAACATTCGCGTCAACGGCCGCGACGTTGTTCTTCCTTTTCCCGAATATTTTCTTCAGCAGACGTTTTTAATCAATCCCCTTACTGCCCCGATCTGGCTCACCGGAGTAGTTGCTTTGCTCTTTTCGGCGCGCCTCAAACCCTACCGCTTTCTCGGCTGGAGTTATTTGGTCTGCTTCACCGTTTTCTTCGTTCTCCACGGAAAAAATTACTACCTTGCTCCCATCTACCCCGTGTTGTTGGCGGCGGGAGCGGTGATCATAGATTCGGCGATCGACGGAAAGAAATTCCTCTCCGGAGAGGAATCCAAGCCGCGCCGCGCCTGGCTGAAACCGGCGATCGTTCTCATTCTCATTGCCAGCGGAGCCCACCTTGCGCCGGTTACCGTGCCCATGCTTTCGCCTGACCATTTCCTGGCCTACGCGAAAACTTTGCCGATGAAGCTGCCTGTGATGGAGAAAAATCACGCCCGCGCCGCCCTGCCTCAGTGGTATGCCGATCAATTCGGTTGGCAGGAGATCGTCGACGAAACCGCCGTCGCCTGGAACCGTCTCACGCCCGAAGAAAGAACGGATAAGAATTGCGGTATCTTTGCCCAGGACTACGGCCAGGCCGGCGCCATCGACTTCCTCGGCCGCAAATACGGCCTGCCGCGCTCGCTCAGCGGCCACCAAACCTGGTTCCTCTGGGGACCGCAGGGCTACTCCGGCAATTGCCTCATCGTCCTCGGCGACCGGCGCTCCCGCCTCGAACAACTCTTCGACCATGTCGAATATGTCGGCACCTCCGCCGACAATCCCTGGGCGCTCGAAAAAGAAATCTCCGTCTACACTTGCCGCGGCCCGAAATTCGGCAGTTTAACCAACCTGTGGCCGGAGCTAGAACGCTGGAATTAGCCTTTCCCGGTGTCCTCCGTGTTCCTCTGTGTTTAAGATTTTGACCTTGACTTGCTAGTGCGCGCCTCTGCTTGACATCGCAACCGCCCCTCATCAACAATTATCCGCACGTCTAATCAGCGTTAAGCATTGCTCTCAAATCGCTATACTCTCCTCCGCGAGGTTCCTCGATGATGTTTGCCCTGCGCCTTAGCGTCTTGTGCCTTCCGTTAATTTTCGCCGCGGTGCTGTCCGCGCAAAATGTGACCGTATCTCAGCCCACCGTCTGGGCCACCAAGCCGGACGTTGCTGCCTTCGAAAAGATCGAGAGCGACCGCCTCGCTGCCAGCCAGCGCTCTATCGATACCTTGCTCGCCGTGAAAGGCCCACGTACCATTGAGAACACGCTCGCCCCGCTCGACGAGGCCTTCCATCAAATCAACTCCGCCGCCTATCTTGCCGGACTGATGGAGCAGGTCCATCCCGATTCCGCCTTCCGCGACCACGCCACCGCGATGCTCACTAAAGCGACCGCCGCGCAAACCAACATTGCCTTGAATCACGAGGTCTACTCCGCGCTGGCCGCCCTCGATGTTTCCCATGCCGACGCTGCCACGAAATACTACGTGCACCATCAGTTACTCGAATTCCGGCTCGCCGGGGTCGATAAAGATGACGCCACCCGCGGCCGTCTGAAGAAATTAAGCGACCAGGCCACGGAAGAGCAGTCCATGTTCGACCGTAATATTTCCGACGGCCAAAAAACTGTCGAGACCGATCCCTCCGAGCTCGACGGTCTGCCGCAGGATTACATCGACCGCCACAAAGCCGACGCCGGCGGCAAAGTTCACCTCACCACCGACTATCCCGATGCCTTTCCTGTACTCACGTTTGCGAAGAGCGATTCCTTGCGCAAGCGTATGGCCATTGCGTTCAATACCCGTGCCTATCCGAAGAATCAGGAAGTCCTTACCAGCCTGATGAAGACGCGGTACGAGATCGCCACTCTGCTGGGCTATCGTTCCTGGGCCGACTACAACGCTGCCGATAAGATGATCGCGAAAGGCCAGAACATTGCCGACTTCATTAGTCAGGTGAACGAGGCATCGCGAGCTTTGTCCGAACGCGAGTTTGCCATGCTCCTCGCGGAGAAACAAAAGACCGACCCCGGCGCGAAAGAAATCTACAGCTATGAAGCTACCTACCTTTCAGAATTAGTTCGTCGCACCAAATACGATTTCGATTCCCAATCCGTTCGCCCCTATTTCCAATTCAATGAAGTGAAGCAAGGCATTCTCGATACCGCCGCCGATCTCTTCCACGTCAGCTTTCAGCAAGAACAAAATGTTCCCTCCTGGGATCCCTCGGTTGAAACCTGGTTGGTTATCGATAGCGGCAAGCCGATCGGCCGCTTCTATCTCGACATGCATCCGCGTCCCGGCAAATACAGCCATGCTGAAATGGCGCCGGTGCTTGACGGCATCCGCGGGAAACAACTTCCCGAAGCCATTCTTGTCTGCAACTTTCCCGCGCCGACGGCGGCTGACCCCGGTCTCATGGACTACGGCGACGTCAGCACGTTCTTCCATGAATTCGGCCATCTCATGCACCACATCCTCGGCGGCCAGCAACAATGGGCTGGGATTAGCGGCATTACCATGGAATCCGATTTCGTCGAAGCCCCTTCGCAGATGCTGGAAGAGTGGATTCGCAGTCCGCAGGTACTGGCCAAGTTTGCCCGCAACTATAAAACGGGCGAGCCCATCCCCGCCGACCTGGTTGCCCGCATGAATCGTGCCTCTGCCTTTGGGCGCGGCGGCTGGGTTGGACGCCAGAATTCTTTCAGCGCAATTTCCTATGACATTTACAAAACCAAGCCAGCGGATGTCGATCTCGACCAAGTGACTCTGGACGACAGCCGCCGCTACACTCTGTTCGCGCCCCTAACTGAAACTCATCAGTGGGCATCGTTCGGCCACCTCGGCGGCTACTCTTCCGCGTATTACATCTATCTCTGGGATAAAGTCATCGCCGAAGATTTCTTTCTGCAATTCGACCATCAGAATCTTCTTGCGGGCGATGCCCCCATGCGCTACCGCCGTGTCGTCCTCGAACCCGGCGGCTCGATGTCGGCCAATGACCTGGTAAAAAATTTTCTCGGCCGCCCGCAAAATATCACCGCCCTTCAACACTGGATGGCAGAGGAATTCGAGACAGCAACGCCAGGCACGAAATCGGCGGGGAAATGAACTTAGCGGGAACCCAGTAGGGTGGAAGCGGGTGGTGTGGAAGCGGGCGACTCGCCCGCTTGCCTCGGAACCAAGGCGTCATAACCTGGCCTTTTGCCGATGATTTTCCTTCCAAACGTATTAGCGACCGTCATGTCTCAGAGAAAGACGCTGGTGAAATGTATGCTTGGCTGAAGACCCTTCCCGATGTGCCTGACCTAACGAGGCTGCTGAAGGACGGTACAAGCTCTTCCCTCTTGTACTGTTTTTGGTGAGGGAAAGTTTGTAAGAAGCATCTTTAAAACGGAAGTGCCTCGAAAGGGAAGCGTCAATCCGGATGTGTGGGCAGCCTTCGCCCTCTACTGCTTAGAAGCTTTTCGCCGCGCTACGCTAGACGGCCAGTTTCTTGCCAAATACCTTCCGCAAATCGGCTAGCGACACCCCATTAGACACAACCGGAGAGAAAGGTACGAAAGCCTCTCCAACTTTGCTGGCAAGTTCCTTCTGCAAGTCGCACAAACGCAAAACCGCTTCGCGCAACCTTTCTATTTCCTGAATGGGAGAGACTTCCCCGGAGGACGCACAACCCCCGTTATCTTTCCCCGGTTCTTCATCGCGGCCACACTTAGCGCTATGCAGATAGACGCGCCAACGTTCATTGATGGCTTCACCCAAGGTTTTATCATGGGTTTTCTGGGGTCGCTGCTAATGTGTAGTCTTTTTTTCGGTTATTGGCTTGCGGTGCGTCCTAACTCCGCGTCACAGCGAGAGGTGAAATCCAGGGCCGCGTCAGCATGAAATGTAACGCGATTTGGCGATGATGAGGTTATTCAAGCAGGGATTTGGGTTCGAATGTTTTGAGGCTAGACATCGTGGCACTCCGTTTTGGTGGTGAGTTGAGGCTCTTGATGTAACAATCCTCATGGATTGCTTTTCCATCTGCATTGGTTTTGGCAGTGTTGATCTCAACAGGTTCGTTGCATAGAGGGCAAACCGGGTAGATTATTCTTCGATGGTGGGGCATCATCTTTCACCTAACTACTTTCACCAACTACAAAATTTTGAGACAGCAAGCATCCGCCTGTCTATCCGCAAGCGCACATAGCTGAGTCACTTTTCAACCGTGTTGCAGTCATCACTGCGAAAGAGTTTCCCAAATTTTGGCAAGCGGCTCGAATATCCCCTGTGAGAATGTAGAGCGCGGTCGCAGCGCCGTGCCGACCGGCGTAAATGCTTCCTGGCGCACGCTTTCCTGACTTGCCTTGCAATGTGGTATTTGGCGAATGAGTTGTGATTGACCGCTTCACCATCGCCCTTTGTGAAAATTAACCCGGTTTAAGGTTTACCACTCGCTTCATGCCAAACTTCGACGAGAGAGGGGACGCAGGCTCAATCAACTTCAAAGCACGCTGGCTGCGCTCGGTTTGTAATACCTGATGTAAAATCCATCAGAGCGTTCGACAATGGTGCCAGTTGACGAAAGCGTTGTTGTTTGTCGCCCTTAAGCGACTCCAGGATGGAAGCCTTGGTCATGGAATCAACCACGGCATACAAGAATTATCGGACCAACGCATCGTTGTGTACCTTTGTAAGCTTTGATAACAAACGCGGGCGCGTAGCTCAATAGGATAGAGCACCGGTTTTCTAAACCGGTGGTTGCAGGTTCGATCCCTGCCGCGCCTACCACTCAAATCCAGTGGCCAGTGCTTGATGGCTAGTGGTCAGCAAAATCCAATGACATCTTTGGGTCTTCTGATCGCTAACCACTGATCACCAATTACCGGTCGCTTCCCGCCCCTGCTGACTCAGCGACCAAAAGCTGTAGTCACTCATTGCTATCCTTACAACCCTCGCGATAAGATACTTTGTACACACCTTCTCCGCTTTCATCCCAGTTCAGTATTGGAAGTAAATGCCGCGGCAAGGCGTGTGCGACCCCGGCGCGGCGTGGAATGCGTGCGCCAATCTGCTGGAGAATTTGCACATACGGAGTTGGCATTGAAACCAGGCAAGACAGCGGTGATCGTCGGCGCCCAGTGGGGCGATGAAGGTAAAGGGAAGATTGTCGACGTTCTCTCGGACAGCTTCTCCATCGTCGCGCGTTATGCGGGCGGACACAATGCCGGCCACACCGTCATCATCAATGGCAAAAAATTTATTCTGCAGCTTGTCCCTTGCGGTGTTCTGCGAGATGGCTGCTATAGCGTGATCGGGAACGGCGTGGTTCTCGACCCCATGGCATTCTTGAAGGAAGTCGCAGCGCTGCGCGAGGCCGGGGTGAAAGTCGATGGGAATCTATTTGTCTCCAACCGCGCGCAAGTGATTCTTCCCTACCACCGCATGATCGAACTGGCGGCGGAAAATGCACCGGGTCGGGTCAAGATTGGGACGACATCGCGCGGTATTGGCCCCGCCTATGAAGACAAAATGGGCCGCCGAGGCCTGCGAGTTGCCGATCTTTTCGACTTGAAGTTGCTGAAGAAACACATCGAGAATGCCGTGCGCGAAAAAAACATGATTGCGCATGCGCTGTTCAACAGCGACCCCCTCGATGCCGACAAGATGTACACGGACTACGCTGAGGCCGCGGAAAAAATCGCGCCATTTGTTCGCGACACCGCCGTATTTCTGAATCAAGCGCTGGCCCAGGGCGAATCTATTTTGTTCGAAGGCGCGCAGGGCACCATGCTGGATATCGACCATGGAACTTATCCTTTTGTGACCTCTTCCAGCGCAACTTCTGGCGGAGCTGCCACCGGCACCGGCGTCGCTCCTAACGCGATCCGATCTGTGATTGGACTGACCAAGGCCTACTGCACCCGTGTGGGCGAAGGCCCATTTCCCACCGAAGAAAAGGGCGAAGCCGGAGAGTTGCTCCGCAAACGCGGGAATGAATTTGGCGCCGTGACTGGTCGGCCGCGCCGAACGGGGTGGCTCGATCTTCCTCTTCTGCGTTACGCCGGAATGATCAATGGAATATCCTGGCTGGTCATCACCAAACTTGATGTTCTCGATGAATTAGCGGAGATCCCGGTTTGCGTGGGTTATAGGGTCGATGGTAAGAAAACCATCGAAATCCCGCCGCAATCCAGCGGCTATGAAAAACTCGAATGCGTTTACAGGAAATTACCGGGGTGGCAGACCTCCACGCAGGGTATCTCTCAGTTCAAGGACCTGCCCCAGTTGGCGCAGGACTATCTCACATTTCTGGAGAAAGAAGCCGGTGCCAAGATCGGCATGATATCGACCGGCCCCGACCGCGATCACACCATCCTGATGGATGAGTTTGCCAAAGAACTAGAGTGATGGGTTGCACGCTAAAGACTCAGATTAAAGAGTGATTAAAGAGGGAAAGACAGCTGCAACCAGAAAAGCCTAAAATCAGTTTCTGATCACACCACTAAGCAAGGAGCGGACGATGGTGGTTTTGGCAGTCACGTGGATGGCAAAAGCGGGACGCGAAGGCGAAGTCACCACTTTATTCGCGAAGCTTACGGAAGAATCGCGCAAGGAAGCAGGCTGCAGCATGTATCAAGTGCATCGGCATAAGACCGAGCCGCGCCGCTTCTTTATCTACGAGCAATACAAAGACGATGCCGCACTCGAAGCCCACCGCGCCGCGCCGCACTTTCTGCAGTACGCCCGCAAAGATCTCCCAAAAGTTGCCGACCGCGTGGAAGGCCATCTCTACGAACCGCTGGGATAAAAAGTACCCGTGTGGCGCGGGCGCCTTCGCCCGCGAGCTTCTGGCGGAAATCCGTTCGCTCGCGCCCTATCTCTATTAGTTTTCCAATACCGACACGCCGTGATTACTCCTTACTTTAACGTCACTTCCATATCGCGAACAGGCATAGACGAGTGTAGACTAAGCCTGTTTTCGCCGTTCTAAAGGGGACCTGGATGAAGACGAAACTGCCCGGATATGTGCGCACGATTTCTCTTTTTGCTCTCTTTCTGGTGTGTTGCCTGCATCCACTTCATGTCTTATCGCAGGAATCCGCCACTGCCCAGAGTGCGACCGTTGACCGGCAGCCGAATGTTCGATTCACTTCGACCTTGCTCAGCGAAGACGGAAAGCCCTTGGCCGGCTTCCATCTGGTAACCTTCTACGTCCACGCTACTGAAGACCGCCGCGGTGATCCTCTCTGGTCCGAAACTCTTCCCGTGCAAAGCGATGAGAATGGAGACTACACCGTGGACCTGGCGACCTCGGCTTCCGCCAGCCTCGCCGGCGTTCTCGACGCCGATCCGATTCTTTACGTCAGCGCCAGCATTCCGGGTTCTTCGAGGCTTTCCGAGCCGCAAGTCATAACCACCATCCCCCAAGCTATTTATCAGGACTGCAACCTGGACGGGCAAGGCTGCAGCGGACCCGCCGGGGACACAGCCACGGGCCAACTCGACAAGATTGCCGCCGCCAATTTTTCTGTAGTCCTTAACTACAGCGTTTTCTGGGGAACTGAAGGAGAGCTGCGGGCCTATGCCGCGCACGCCAACTCGCGCCGCGTGAAAATTATGTGGGCTTTCAATGATCCGGATTTCGCCAAATATTCTGCTAAGCCCGGCAAGTATTTGATCAACGATTATGGCGAAATCGCCGCCACCTGCGGTTGCTCAACCAACAAGGGATTTCTAGAGTACCTGGTCAATCTCGTAAAGGATCTTCCGGCAACCTACGGGTACAGCATTGGCGACGAACCCGCTCCCGGCACTGCGTCGAACGTGCAAAATCTTTACGACATTATTCGGTCCGTCGATTCCAGGCATCCACAGATGGTGAACGCCACCTGGGACAACGCCAACAATCCCAGCCTTGCGAATCTCCAAAAATATCTTGACCCATTCAATTCCGCGGACATCCTCGGTGCGGACTATTATCCCGTCGGTACCGGCGCGCCCGCCAGCGATACGGCGACGGCGGCCAGCGACGTCCACACCATCGCTACAACCTATGGGAAAGCTGCGGAGATGGCGCTTCAGGCCTTCAACTGGGGACAGTACCCGGAGGACGGTGTTTGCTCGGGGTCGCAGTGCACCTATCCGACTACCCGCCAACTCCAGACCATGCTGCGGAATGCCGCGACCGACGCTAAACCGAAGATCATTTTCTGGTATGACTTTTGGGACACAGTTGATGCCGGAGAGTGGGCCAATTTCGTCAAGGCTGTCAATCCGCAACGCTCATGTAAGTGAGATGGATGAACAATGCAACTTGCCAAAAACTATTTGGCAAGTTCATATCCTGCGAAGAAAAAGCTCAACTCAAAGCGCGCCGTGTCTTCCGCGTCGGACCCGTGAATCGCGTTGTGCTCGATGCTCGACGCCCATTTCTTGCGAATCGTGCCTTCCTCCGCGTTGGCCGGATTGGTCGCTCCCATCAGCTTGCGCAGATCGGCAATGGCGTTCTCTTTTTCCAGCGCGAGCGCGACAATCGGCCCGCTCGACATGAAATCCGTCAGCGAACCATAAAACGGCCGACTGGCGTGCACCGCATAAAACTGCTCCGCCTGATGTTTGGAAATTTCCAGCATCTTAATGGCAAGAATCTGAAATCCATGTTTCTCAAATTGTTCGATGATGTCGCCGACCGCATTTTTCGCGACCGCGTCTGGCTTGACGATGGTAAGAGTCCGTTGCAAAGTCTTCATAGGTAGTTGATCTCTGATCTGTATTGGTTTGTCGCCTGATTTTTTTTACTCTGTACTGTGTACTGGGTGCCCGAAACTGGCTACGCCTTCACTTCCAGCGCCGCAGCCAGCGTTTCTCCAATATCCGCCGGAGATTTCGCCACTCGGATCCCCGCCGCTTCCATCACTTTAATCTTCTCCGCCGCCGTTCCCTTGCCGCCAGAAATGATAGCGCCGGCATGTCCCATGCGCCGTCCCGGCGGAGCGGTTTGACCCGCAATGAAGCCCACAACCGGCTTCTTCATTTTAGTCTTCACAAATTCGGCGGCCGTCTCTTCCGCATCGCCGCCAATTTCACCAATCATGATGACCGCTTCCGTCTCCGGATCGCGATTAAACAAATCGAGCGCATCCACGAAATTGGTTCCAATAATCGGATCGCCGCCGATCCCAATCGCCGTCGATTGCCCAATCCCGCGCTGGGTTAGCTGATGCACCGCCTCGTAAGTCAGCGTCCCCGATCGCGAAACAATTCCTACCGAACCTTCCTTGTGAATCGATCCCGGCATGATTCCAATCTTGCATTTGCCCGGCGAGATTATCCCAGGGCAATTCGGCCCAATCAGCCGCGAGCGCCGGTTCTGCAAAAACTCCCACGCTTTCACCATATCAAGCGTCGGAATGCCTTCCGTGATGCAGACGATCAGATCGATCTCCGCATCGGCCGCCTCCATAATCGCGTCGGCCGCAAACGGAGGGGGAACAAAAATCACCGTCGCATTGGCTCCAGTCTTTTCGGCTGCCTCCAGCACGGTATTAAAAATCGGCCAGCCCTCATGCGTCGTTCCGCCCTTACCCGGCGTTACCCCGCCTATCACCTGCGTCCCATAAGCCGCGCAGCCCTTGGCGTGGAACGTGCCTTCGCGCCCGGTCAAGCCCTGCACAATCAGCCGTGTGTTCTTATCGACCAAAATAGACATAAGTATGAATTCCTCGCTACCGCCACTCCGTCACACCGTGAGTTCCACGCGCCGCCGCCACCACTTTATTCGCCGCGTCCTTCATGGTCTCAGCCACCACAAAATTAAATCCAGATTCCATCAATATTTTCTTGCCTTCATTCACGTTGGTGCCTTCCAGGCGCAAAACCACGGGGAGTTTAATGTTGGTCTTCCTCGCGGCTTCCACCACACCGGTCGCGAGCGTATCCACTCGCAGGATGCCGCCAAAAATGTTAATCAACACCGCCTTCACGCTCTTATCGCTCAGCAAAATTTCGAACGCGTGCGCCACCTGTTCCGCATTCGCGCCGCCGCCCACATCCAGAAAATTCGCTGGCATGCCGCCCGCATACTTAATAATGTCCATGGTTGCCATCGCCAGCCCGGCGCCATTGACCATGCAGCCCACGCTGCCCTCCAACTTGATGTAATTCAAGCTGTACTTCGAAGCCTCAACCTCCAGCGGATCTTCTTCCGTAATGTCCCGCAGCTCGCGAATATCGGGATGCCGGAACAATGCGTTATCGTCAAACGTCAGCTTCGCATCCAGCGCAAACAGCCGTCCGTCTGTAGTTGTAATAAAAGGATTGATCTCGATCAGTGACGCATCGGTATCCAGAAATGCCTTATATAGATTCGAAAGGAAAGACACGGCCTGATTCACTTGCTTGCCCTGCAATCCCAACCTGAAAGCCATCTTGCGCGCCTGGAAGGCTTCAAGTCCCATTCCCGGATCGACATGCTGCTTCAAAATCGCATCCGGATTTTCTTCCGCGACCTGTTCAATTTCCATCCCGCCCGCAGCCGACGCCATAAAGACCGGCTTGCCTTCGGCGCGGTCCACCAAAATTCCCAGGTAGAGTTCTTTTTCAATGGGCAGAGTTTCTTCAATCAGCAAGCGCCGCACAATGCGCCCCTCGGGACCGGTCTGGTGGGTCACCAACTTCATGCCCAGCATTTTGCCGGCAAGCTCTGCCGCTTCGGCCACGCTCTTCGCGATCTTGACGCCGCCGCCTTTGCCCCGCCCGCCGGCGTGGATCTGCGCCTTCACCACTACGCCCGTCGCACCCGCATTGAACAACTCCTTCGCGGCAGTGTCCGCCTCTTCGCGGGTAGTTGCCATGGTTCCGCGCGGAACCGTGACCCCGTATTTTTTTAAGATTCCCTTTGCCTGGTACTCGTGGATTTTCATAAATAAATCTCGTCAGCTAAGAATTTCGGAAGGAATTGCTTGCGGCTTTCAATCGATGCAGCAAACCCTTAATTTTATAGAAGGAAGAAGGATTAGGGCAAACACCGAGGGGAGTGTGGGAATATGCTTTACACGAATGGTCAATTCCGTCCCGCGAATCGACAATCGATTTGCGAGAGGCGCTTTCGCCAGCAAAACAAAACGCCTCAAACTCCGTTTAGAGTCTGAGGCGCTCGGTTAGATCAGCCCTCCCCCGAAAGCTGCTCAAACACAGACTACGTCCGGCCCTAAGTCTTGGGAATGGCTCTTGCGTGCCATCCCACCGCACTCCCGTGCTAAGGGATTTCTGTAGCTGTCACGATGCCTGGGTGCCCACATTTCTCGCGTCCTTTGCGAGAAGTGGGCAGGATTGCACCGTCAACCAATGCTCCCTCATCCTGCCACGACCTCATAAGGCCGCATCATCTCGTTATCCTCATGCTCCAAGATGTGGCAGTGCCACACATACCGCCCTGTGAACCCAGTGAACGGGACAATGATCCGGGTGACCATGTGGGGGTCGGCGCGCACCGTATCTTTCCAGCCTGCCTCGTTCGGCTCCGGCGGCTGCGGCGGTCCAAGAAACTGCAACTGCCGCTTGGTCTGGAACAACCATGGAACATACGACTGCCGATCGAGAATCTGGAAGCGCGCCAGATGCAAATGAATCGGATGCGAATCGTTCGTAGGATTGATCAGCGACCAAATCTCCGTCGAGCCCAGTACTGGTTTCTCAGTGATAGGCTCGTGCCAGCGTGAAGCGTTCAAAAGCAGCATGACGGGGTTGCCTGCCTTGTTGACGTATTCGTTGAGAGTCAACAAGCGCGTCTGTATTGCCTGCGATTCTGGAATCCTGGGCACGGCCACGAGCGTGCGAGGCATCGTGCTGGTGTCGGTGACTTTCGCGGAAGACACGCGGAATTGCATCACCACGAAAGCATCATTCTTCAGAACTAGCTGCGCGCCCCGATGGTCGCTGAAGTCTACGATCAGATCGGCGCGCTCAGCCGGCGCGATTTCCAGCGTGGTCAGCGGCACCGGCGCGGCCAGCAAGCCCTGGTCGGTTCCAATCTGATGAAACCGCACGTCGCTTGTTTTCGTTGCGTTGCTCGGCGGATTGGCCGGCGTTTCAGTGGTAAGCTCTGCCAGCGACAAATGATAAAAACGCGCGTTTGAAGCGTTCAATACACGGAAGCGATATTTTCTTGGTTCGACCTCTAAATAAGGGAACAGCTTGCCATTCACCAGAATGGCGTTTCCGGAGAGTTCCGGAATCCAAGGCGATTTGGGATCCGGAGAAATTGGGTAGAACAACTGCCCCTCGTGCGTGAACAAGCGGTCATACAGAAGTAACGGCACCTCATGCTTGCCCTTGGGCAGATTAAGAGCATCCTCAGCCGCGTCGCGAATCAGGAATGTTCCAAACAATCCGGCGTAAACATTCAGCCGGTTAATCCCAATCGCGTGGTCGTGATACCAGAGCATCGCGGCGTCCTGCTGATTCGGGTAGTAGTAAATCGACGATTTCCCCCGCACGATCCAGTCCTCGGGATAGCCGTCACTCTCGGGGCCGGTCTTCGCCCCATGCAGGTGCACCACGGTTCGAACGACAGGCTTATCGCCCTCGGTGCCGTGAATGGTGCGGTCCACCGGAAGAAAATGCTGGCTGGGCAGAGCATTCACCCACTCCACCAGCAAGGGTTCGCCCGATCGCGTTTCGAATGTGGGGCCGGGAGTGGACGACCCGAACGTCCAGAATCTTGTCGACGGCAAGTCGCGATGAACTTTGCTGGTTATGGCCTGCGCTTGCAGGCGGTAAAACGGCACGCTCAACTTCGCGTCACTTGGGCTGGGCCGTGATCCCTGCCGCTGCACAATCGCAGGAACTGGAAGAGGATCCACAAAATACGCGAGAGTATTGATGTCGAGTGCCGGTGCCATGGTTGGGACGCCCGGCATGGGGCTCTGGGCGACCGCATTTAGCAGGCAGCCTTTACCAGCGGCCAACGTTGTGGCCAGCAGGCTCGATCGTTGCAGAAAATTTCGCCGTGTAATCAATGCAGACCTTTCGCGCCAGCATACAACAACGGCAAGGCAGTTGGGCTTTACGCTGCCCACTCGCCTTGCCGTTTTTCATACCGCACTTTTAACCGATCATTTCGATTATCGGACCAGTTATTGGTTAGCCTCGGGCTGGCCCGTGTAAGGGTTAAGAAGGTAGAGATCGTTGCTCACCGTCTGACCAAAGTCGAACAACGAACTGATGGAGTCGGCAATTCCATCGAAGGACCCTTGCCCAATGCGCTGCCCGTTCAGCCAGTTGTCCTCGATGAATCGAATCACTGAAGTCTGATCGGTGACTGAGTGATCCACGAAGTTGTGCTTTGCCCACGGCGAAATCACGAGCAACGGCTGCCGCGGACCATAGCCGCAACGTCCTTGCGCGTGCGCCGTGGAGGGGTTGACGCCGGGCAGCGCATTCACTCCGCTGCCGCAGCTTCCCGGGCCGGTAAGTGCATCCGCAGCGCTCTTTGAACCATTCACGATCTGGCCGAGTTGATGATCGTACCAGCCATCGGAATCGTCATAGAGCACAACCAACGCCGTGTTGGCCCACTCCGGCTGGCTTTGCAGAAAGTTTGCTACGTTCACCACGAATTGCTGCTCATCCAGCGGATCAGAGTTGCCCGGATGAGCATCGTGAATGGCGACCGCCTTCAGGAAACTCACCGCCGGGAAATTGCCCGCCTTCACTGCACTAAAAAAATCGTTGGTGTCATAGTCGTGATTGGCTGGATCGCCCGAGTAGCCAATCGTCTGCATCGATTTCGGGCGCGCATGAGTCGGATTCGCCGTGGAGGCATAGTATTGGAACGGAGTGTGGTGTGGAACGTAGTCCCCCTGCGTACCCACGATCGGTGAAGTCGATTGGCGGTTGCAGCCGGTGCTGCCGTCCGGATTTACAAGGTTCAGATTGAATCCTCCCGCGAACCATCCCCAGGTAATCCCGGCTGCGTTGAGCAGGTCACCGATATTTTTCCCGGCCATCTGCGTCTGTTCTCCGCTGGAACTGGAGCACACATCGCCGTAAGGATCGGGATCGCCGATCACCGAGAATCCGCCGTTTCCGTCAGCCACCAGCGCCCCGATGCCGTTGATATTCTTCGCGACGCCATTGGTCTGACCAGATATCAGATTGATCGCGCCGACGGTCGAAGGTCCAAAATTGGTGCTGTAGGAGTTGTCGCTCATCGCATAGTGCTGAGCGTAGTTCCAGAGAGCGGTGACCGTGTTGCCGTCAAAGTAGCCCATTACCTGGCCGGTGGTCAGTACCACTTGCGGCGGGGCGTTCGGCGGCGGACCAGCGTAGCCCGTGTTCAAGGGGAACAAGTCCATGGCGCCGCCGTCGAAGGCCAACTGTTCCGGCGTGTAGTCGTGCGACATGTCTTGAGTATTGGCCTGCGATCGATCAAACCGAAACGGATTGGCCGCGCCGCTGCCATTCAAAGGATTGAGATTGGGATTGTTGTTCAGCAGGGCATTGCTTAAGCCGTTCACTGTCGGGGTGTTATGGAGCGGATGAAACGCCGGTTCGCCGCCTGGATTCAGCGCGTTCGGATACGTGCCAAAATAGTGGTCGAATGACCGGTTTTCGCCGAAGATAATCACAATGTGTTTGATGGGCGTGGCAGTTTTTACATTAGAAGCGCTCGCAACCGGCGTTAGCACCGGCCCGAAAGCAACGGCTGCAACCAGGCACACAGACAAGAATTGACGCATAGGCCTTTTCCTTTTTTAACTTGAATGGTGTAAAGGTGTTTTCGAAGCTCCGCCAATCCTAGCGGGGGCACATTAAGGGACGGTTAAAAAGCGCAATATTAAATTTTCCCTCTGGGACACTTTTTGCAGCAACCCTTTGCCCCGCAGGCTCATCGCTCGCCTGCAGCTTTACCGTATACTTCCCTTGCCTGTGATTACCGTGCCTGCCGCCAAGACCTCATCTCGTCTCGCGTATATCGATTGGATGCGCGGCCTGGCATGCGTGCTGATGTTCCAGACGCACTGTTACGACGCCTGGCTGAGCCCTGCGGCGCGCCGCACCAGGTTCTTCATCGCCTCTCAGCTGGGAGGAACCTTTCCCGCGCCCCTGTTTCTTTTTCTAGCTGGAGTCTCCTTCGCGCTGGTGACAGAAAAGTTGTGGAAGAAAAACCTTTCTTCGGCGCAGATCGCGCGAACCACCATTCGTCGCGGTGCTGAAATTTTCGCTTTCGGTTTGCTCTTTCGTTTGCAGGAATACCTAATCGCCTGGGGATGGGCGCCGCTCAGCGATCTGCTGCGTGTAGACATCCTGAACACCATTGGCGCGTCGATGATGCTCATGGGCGTGCTCTGCTGGCTGGTGCTTTGGTTTCAGAAAAGAGAAGAGAAAGAACAAAGAGAGGAACGAACCAGATTTCTTCTTATCGCCGGCGCCTGCGGAACCGCCCTGGCAATTTCACTTCTAACTCCGCCGTTGTGGACGACGTGGCGGCCCGATTGGCTTCCGTGGCCCCTCGAGTCCTACATCAACGGGGTGCACAATTTGGGCACGCCGCAAGCCTGGGTCTTTCCGATTTTTCCCTGGACCGCGTTCGCCTTCGCCGGTTTGGCGTGCGGATTCATTCTGCAGAGCGCATGGGCGCGGGAACGCGAGACCAAAACGTTTATGCTCGCCGGTGCGGTCGGCTTGGCGCTGGTGGCAGGAGCACACTGGCTGGATCTGCAACCGGAGCGGCTCTACGTTGCCTACGATTATTGGCACACTAGCCCGAGTTTTTTTATTGCCCGCCTGGGAATGTTGCTGATGATTTTGACATTGAGTTACGCCTGGTGCGAATGGGGCTGGGCGCGCTGGGGCTTCAGCCCGATCCTTCAGTTAGGACAAGCGTCGCTCCTGGTCTATTGGGTACACCTCGAATTTGTCTACGGAAAATTCTCGATCCTTCCAAAACGCACCGTCAGCATTCGCACCGCCTCTTATGGACTGCTGGCGATTTTTCTGGCGATGTTGATCCTGGCATTTCTCCGAACCAGAATGAAGGGGCGCGGAGCGGCGCTCTTGGGTTGGTTTCGCAGCCCCGCGCCCGCGCAATAAAAATAGAGGAGTTCCGAAAGACTCCGATGTTTGGTTACTGAAACTGCTTCGCAAACTCAACCACTTCAAGTTCTGCCCAGCGGCCATCGTAGTTTGAATCGCCATTGCGCTCGCCGATAAATGAGCAGTGGCCGCCATCTTCGGTTTCAATATAGGTAATCTGCGGATTGGCGAGAATCTTCCGCCGCGTTTCTGGCAAGAGCCGGATAAAGGGATCGTTGGCGGCGTGAATGATCAAGGTTGGGCGCGCGATGCGATCGATCACGTTCGCGGCCGCCGCGCGCGCATAATAATCGTCGGCTCCGGTAAAGCCGCAATAATAAGCGGTTACACGATCGTCAAACTGGCGGAGGGTTTTGACGCCGCGCAGCCGCGACGCATCGAATTCATTGGGAAACAGGCGCACCTTGCGGCGAAAGCGGCGGAACAGTTGCGCCAGAAAATAATATTCGTAAATCCGATTGACCGGCTCATGCAGGGCGTCAGCGCCCGCCGCCAAATTGATTGCGGGACATACCGCAATCGTTCCCCGAAATTCGGGGCAGCCCTCGGTCCCCCACTCTCCCGCGAGCTTTAAAACTAAATTGCCGCCCATGGAAAATCCAATCAGCACAAACGAGGGGATACTGTCGCGCTCGATCAGATCTTGGGCCACTGCAGCCACATCCGCGGAACGGCTCGAATTGTAAAGAGTGGGTGCGCAGTGGTCCATGCCGCCGCAGTTGCGCTGGTTCATGCGCACCACATTCATGCCTGCGGCTAAACCATTCCTGGCGATTCCCAACATGTATTGCGACTCGCTGGAACCTTCCAGACCGTGAACCAGAATTAAAGTGAGTGCAGCAGCCTTTTCTTTTTGCCAATGGCAGTGGCAGAGCACGGACACGCCGGGTTCGACTTCAGTCAGGCGTTTTTCCGCCGGCGGAAGGTCGATACGGCGGGGAAGAAAAAATGCCGCAAGCGTCTGGATGTGCCCTCCGCAAAGCCAACGATGAGGGATGAACTCCGGAAGAGTCGATTGAGCATTCGAATGAACCAGCCTCCTTGCGGCATCGGTTTGCGTACTTTTCACAAATTGATTCTAATAGGCACAGTGAGTACTCAGGGAGAACGTCATGCCGATTTTTGAATACATCTGTCAGGAATGTAAGCACGAGTTTGAAGCGCTGGTTTTTGGCCGCGACAAGGCGAAGTGCCCCAAGTGCCAGAGCAAGAAGCTGAGCCCTCAGCTGAGCGTTTTCGCGGTGTCGGCCAAAGGGACGGCGGGTTCGTCCCTGCCGAGCGGGGGCGGGGCTTGCGGGTCATGCGGCGATCCGCGCGGTCCGGGAGCGTGCTCTCTGGGCGATATGGATTGAAGTTTCGCTTATTCGCAATTCCTTCCCGAGATTCCCGGGGCAAGGCCCACCCTGCGTCTGGATTTTACGCGGCGCTGAAGCGCCGCCCTTCTACGTCGTCACTTGCACAAACTTTCGGCACATTCGACATGTGACTGAGGTTACCTTTGCCAGCTCCTGGAGCACACTTACCATCTCATCAACTTCTTTGGCAGGAGAGTCGAGATGGATCGGCGCCAGCAGTCGCGCGTTTTCGTGGATCTTCCCGTACAGATCTGGGGCATGGATAGTTTCTCGCGCCCCTTCATTCAGCCCGCGAGCCTGCGAACCATCAGCGGGCGGGGTGCGACGTTGCAGTGTGTGGATGCACGCCTGAAACCCGGAGATGTTGTGGACGTGTTATATGAAGGAACCAAGGCGCAGTTCCGCATCGTGTGGTGCGGCAAACCTGGAACGGAGATGGCGGGAGAGGTTGGCGTGGAGAATCTTTCCGCCGATGGAAAGTTTTGGAATATCGATCCCGTGAAGTGCTCCGCGGCCGGCGTGGGGCAAGGATAGGGCTTTCTTCTAGAAGTTGAGTTTTTATCTCCGCTACTCTTCCCCATTAGCGGCTAAAACCGTCCGCCCAAAATCGAAGTCTGGGCGCCGCGGCAAAGCACGCGTGTAAACTTCCAGAGATGCAAGTGAAGATTCTTGGATCGGCAGCTGGGGGTGCTTTTCCACAATGGAATTGCGGTTGTGCGAATTGCCGCGCACTCAGGGCCGCCAATTTCCAGGGCAAGCCGCGCAGCCAGACCCAGGTTGCCATCACCCAGGATGGGCAGTCGTGGTTTCTACTGGGCGCTTCTCCTGACCTGCGAGCACAGATCGAAGCGACGCCTGAATTGCATCCGCGTGACGGCGTACGGCAGTCTCCGATTGCGGGGGTTGTACTGGCGAATGCCGATATCGATCACGTATTGGGATTGTTGCTGATGCGCGAATTGCAGCCTTTACGTGTTTTTGCTACCGCCTCGGTAAAGAAACTTTTGCGTGAAAACAATTCCATGTTCGGCATGCTGGAGCGGATCCCGAATCAGACAGCCTGGAGCGAATACGAGTCCGGAAAAGAGTTCTGTTTGTCGGACGCGCAAGGGCAAAACTCCGGCCTGAGATGCCGGGCATGGTCATTAAGCGAACATTATCCGGCTTACGTCTCAAAGGAACGGCGAGTGCAATTGGCGGTGGGCGAGGCTTCCATGGGACTCATCCTCCAATCTGCTTCAGGAGCTCGAGTCGCTTACATGCCGGCCGTTCCCGAGTTAAACGACGCTCTGCTGGATCAATTCGAAAAATGCGATGTGTTGCTTTTCGATGGAACGTTCTGGAGCGATGATGAATTGATTCGATTGCAGGGCAGCGAGCAAATCTCGCCACAAACCGCATTGCAGATGGGGCACATTCCAGTGGAAACAATTTTGACGAGGTTGGCGGGAGTAGAGCGTCCGCGTAAAATATTTTTACACATCAATAATACGAATCCCATGCTGAACCAGGCGAGTGATGAATATCGCCAGGTGCGGGGCGCGGGCTGGGAGATCGCGGAGGACGGATGGCAGTTCAACGTGTAGAAACCACAGAAGACGCTTCCCCAGCCGCGCCCTTACTTTCGCTGGATTTGTTGCGGGCGGCGTTCCAGACAGTTGGCGAAGAGCGTTATCACCATAAGCATCCCTTTCATTTGTTGATGCACGAAGGCAAGCTCAGCCGTGGGCAATTGCAGGCTTGGGCTCTGAACCGCTATTACTATCAGAGCAGCATTCCGATTAAAGATTCCATTATTCTTTCGCGCGGTCCAGATCCGGTCTTCCGGCGGGCGTGGCGAAAACGCGTGATCGATCACGACGGCGATGCGACCAGCGAAGGCGGGATTAAGCGCTGGGTGAAGTTAGCCGAGGCTACGGGACTGGATTCGGCGCAGGTTCGCGCGGGCAAGGGAATTCTTCCGGCGACGCGGTTTGCGGTGAATGAATATTTGAATATCGTCCGCAATCGATCTTTGCTGGAGGCGGTGGCTTCTTCGCTGACAGAATTATTTTCCACCAAGCTGATTACACTGCGCGTGGAGAAATTGCGCGACTTCTATCCCTGGCTTTCGGGCGGGCTGGATTATTTTGAGGCGCGGCTCTATCAGGCCCCGGAAGATGCGCAGTTCGCGACCAACTACGTTTACGACAACGCGAAGACGCGCGCCGAACAGGAACTGGCGATCCAGGCGCTGCGCGACAAGTGCGACATTTTGTGGGCGCAGCTGGATGCGCTTTACTTCGCCTACGTGCAGCCGGGATGGCCACCGCCGGGCGCATTCCGTATGGAGGTGGAATAAGGTGGCGGCTCCGGAAGATTCCAGCCAACCGAGATTGGCCGCTGGTTGCCGCTGGGGCGCTGAAACCAAGGGAGCCAGCGGGCCGGAGCGCGTGGTTTTATTTCCCGAGGGCGCGATCAAATTGCAGGGCACAGGCTTGCAGATCCTGGAACGCTGCGACGGGCAGCGGACTTTCGGCGAGATTATCGAAGAGTTGCAGGCGCGCTTCACGGTGGCCGATCCAGGGAAGATTCGCAGCGACATCAGCCAGTTTCTGGAACAGTTGCGGAATAAGAGGATTGTGGATTACTAGATGTGACGGGTCTTAGGCCAACTGGTCCCAGCTCACATCGAGTGCAGCCCCCAGCTTCTGCAGCGTGCTCACTGAACCCTTCTTCTTTTTTGTTTCAATGGCCGCAATGAGAGCGCGCGATACTCTGGACTTCCTGGCAAGCTGCTCCTGGGTAATCTCGCGGTGCTGGCGCCAGATTCGTAAAGCAGGTTCGCCCTTGAGTCTGCGCTCGGCGATTTCCAGCGGGACGAGTTCGTCCTCACCGTCTTCAAGACGCGCCTTAGCTGCATCGTAGGCTTTCACGTCGGAGAGCATCTCGGCGTCTTCCATCAGCCTTCGAAAATCTCTGATGGGGATGAGGGCAAATTCTCTGCCCTTGCGTGTAATGGTCTCGATACGCATCAGTAAATCCCTCCCCTCGCTCCCACTTCCAGGGCCCACAGTTCGACTCGATCATCCTGCAACTCATAGATGACCCGCCAGTCACCAACTCTCAGCCGGTAGCCATCCCGTCCCTGAAGCTTGGTGACATTGTTGTGCCGGGCATATGGGTCAGCGGCGACCTCTTTGATCTTCTGGACAATCCGTTTCTGCCACGTCGTCGGAAGCCGTGCCAGCTCTTTGGCGAAGGATTTCGTGGTGACGATTGCATGCTACCTATTGTTACTTATAGTAACATCGTGAGTCAAGAGGCTCAATTATGTTGAGGCTTCAGAAATGGAAGATCAGATCGCTGGCTGCGGTGATCTGGTTCTGGTCGCGCCCGTTGTCGTAGGCTTTGTGATCCCAGGCACGTTCAAAGCGCAGTTCGGGACGAAGCTGAACGGTGGTTCCGAACCAATGGCACCAGGAGATTGTGTTCTCCGAATATTTCGTTGGGTAGCCAGTGCGCTGACCTTTCTGGTCGTCGAGAAAATCGCTGCGGAACGAGACGAAGTTGTGAAGTGAAATTTCCTTTTCCAGAAAATTGACGGCGGCGTATTCGGGAGCGGTGCAACGCTGCCCGCCGAAGCGACAATAGGCGGCATTCGCTCCGAGTTCAGGTTTAATCTCACCTCCGACCGCGGGAACGTTGCGCTCATACATGTACCAGGACTCGCTGGCCATATGCAGGGTCTTCGAGAATCTGTGGTACCACGTGACGTCATATTGCTGGAGATTGTTGTAGGCATACTTGCCGTTGTTGATGCCGTTGGCACAAAGGTAAAAGTTGTTGTTTACCGACTTCGTCGTGTAATCGATACAGGCGGTCCCGGAAGGCTTAGCATCGGAAGTCCAGAGGGCAACGTCGTGACCGCCAGTGATGCCGGCTTGCACCAGCCATTGGTCGTTCAACTTGATCGTAGCAATCAATCCGGTATCAGTGAAGGGATCGATGGCATAAAGCAGGGAGTGGCTGAAGATGTAATTATTAGGCGCGAGTTGGGCCTCGATGCCGGGGATGGAGATAAAACGGCCCAGCCGGAGATTCATTCCATCGGCGACTTCCGGAATGTAAAGATCGATGTATTCGAGAGTGGGATCGAAGCCGTACTGATGGTGGTCGATCAATAGCTGGCCGCTCCCGTAGCCCTTGCCGGTGGTGTAGCGGTAATCGGTTCCGTACAGGCCAGTGAGGTGATATCCCCAGTCGATGTGATCGCGCTGCACCGAATCGGGCAGGCGCTCGACATAGACGACGAATTGATCCAGTTCCAGGCGATTGGGATAGACGTCGTTCGCTTCAGGCGCGTTGCTGCGGGAGGAGCTGCTGAAATTTACGGAAGGTGCGATCCATCCGTAGATTTTTGTGCGGCTTCGGTCCTGATCGAGGGCGGTCATCAGCGGGTAAGTATTTGTATCGGGTTCACCGATTACGGGGGAACCGCCATAGGACCAGTCGGAGTTTGGGAACGGCGGCGAATCGAGTGGAGATGGGAGACCCCGGCGAGGCGGGACTGGGGCGGCTGTGGCCGGGACGGGGGATGGCGTTGGCCACCAGGCTTGTCGGTAGAAATCGGCCAGGCGAACCAAGAAGTTTTTTCGCTGGGATTCGGCTGGCTTTGGCGCGTCGGGAGGCGGAGATGCGGGTCGCTGTTCCTGCGCTGGCGAAAGCCGGCAGCAAACCAATACGAGACTCGCGAATATAAGAACGCATGGATATTTGCCGCGACAATGGCGATTCCGGGCTGGAAGCATGAGAAACGAGCAGTTTGCGCCAATCAAGTCTACAGGGTCTTGCAATCCGAATTTCAATCATGCCGCCCTAAAGTCCGTTGGCCAAAGCTCGGGTTCCTCGTACTGAAGTCCGTCTGCCATAATCTGAATCATGCCAAAGAATGTTCCAGCCAATTTGCGGCGATGCCCGTGGGCGGAATCCGATCCTTTACTTCGCGCTTACCACGATAACGAGTGGGGCGTGCCGCAGCGCGACAGCCGGGCCCTTTGGGAAATGCTCATGCTCGAAGGTTTTCAGGCCGGTCTTTCCTGGATCACCATCTTGCGCAAGCGTGAAGCATTTCGCGAAGCCTTCATGAACTTTGAACCGGCAAAGATCGCCGCCTTCGGCAAGAAAGATGTCACCCGGCTAATGAATGATGTACGGATTGTCCGTTCCCAAGCGAAGATCGAAGCCACCATCAAGGGAGCTCGCGTTTTCCTCGATATCCAAAAAGGCGCGGAAAAGACGAAAGAAAACTTCTCAACCCTGGTTTGGAATATGGCGGGCGGAAAGCCGATTCAAAACAAGGGGCCAGTACCGGTAAGTACGCCGCTCTCGGAACAGTTGTCGAAGGCGCTCAAAGTGCGTGGATTCTCCTTCGTCGGCCCTGTCATCGTTTACGCCTGGATGCAGGCGGTTGGAATAGTCAACGACCACACACCGGGTTGCTTCCGCCGTAAACAGGTTTTGGAGTCGTGAAGGTACGAGCGTAAGTCTCCGGCGGGCTGCGCTGAGAGATAATTAGCTGTAGAGCAAACTGCATCATCCATGACTCCTAATCCTCTAGCCCTGATCGCCGAACTCACGCATCGCTGTCCGCTGCACTGCGTTTACTGCTCGAATCCGATCGAACTGGCTGCGGTGAGCTCGGAATTGGGCACGCAGGAGTGGATTGATATTTTCCAGCAGTCAGGAGCGTTGGGAATGCTGCATGCTCACTTCACCGGAGGCGAACCTCTGGCGCGACCGGATTTGCCTGAACTGATTGCCGGGGCTCGTGCGGCGGGTCTCTATACCAATCTTATTACTTCGGGCATTGGTCTGAATGAAGCACGACTGCAAACGCTGGTGGATGCCGGGTTGGATCATATCCAGCTCAGTCTTCAGGATTCGCGCGAGGATCCGGCCAACTGGATCGCTGGGGCGAAGGCGCATGCGCACAAGATTGAGCTGTCCAGGTTTGTTCGGCGATACAAAGTTGCGTTTACTGTGAACTTGGTCATTCACCGGCAAAATATCGATCACCTCGAGGAGATGATTTCTTTTATCGAGCAGCTTGCGCCGGAGCGGATGGAGATCGCGCACACGCAATATTATGGATGGGCGCTGCGCAATCGTGCGGCGCTGCTGCCGACACGGGCGCAGCTGGATAGTGCGGTGGAAGTCGTGGCGGCAGCGGAGAAGCGGCTGGAGGGAAAGATTCGGATCGATTCGGTGGTGCCCGATTACTATGCGCGTTTCCCCAAGGCCTGCATGGGAGGATGGGGACGCAGATTGATGCTTATCAATCCATCCGGAAAAGTTCTGCCCTGTCATGCGGCGGAAGTGATTCCGGGAATGATGTTTGAGAATATTCGCGAGCGATCGTTGGAAGACATCTGGCGGAGGTCTTCTTCCTTCCAGAAGTTTCGCGGGGAAGAGTGGATGCCGGAACCGTGCCGGAGCTGCGAACGGCGGGGTGAGGATTTCGGCGGCTGCCGTTGCCAGGCGCTTCTGCTTACGGGCAACGAGAATGCGACCGATCCCGCCTGTTCGCTGGCCCCGGCGCACCACATCGTGGAGGCTGCGCTTGTTGAGGCTAACTCCGGAGCCGCGATCGCTCAACCTGTGTCCGCTTCTTCGTTCGTGCAGTTGCAGGCTCGGGCGGCGGAGCTTTGGAGCTATCGGACCAATCCCGAACGATAGAAAGTCAAAATCTCCACCACAGAGGGCACTGAGGTTCACAGGGGAAACTTACCAGCGCACGCCGATGGTGATGGGGCGGACGTCAGTGGTGGTGTTGTTGGCGCGGCCGTGCATGATGCGGAATTCGCCGTAGATCTCTACGCCGCTGGGAGTTTTGCGGGTGATCCCGCCGCCGAAGTTGTATCCGACTTCGTTTTGGTCGGAGTTGACGAAGTTGCCGTTCAGCGGGATGCTTATGTTCGTGCAGCCATCCCACCACTGAAAGAATGCGTTGCAGGAAGAGCCCGGAATGGCAGCGTCGTCATTAAGCGAGCCTCCGCGATGATAGAAGCCGGGACCGAATACCAGGTAGCCTCCCCAATCTTTGGTGACGGGGATATTTATAACCGGCCCGAGCGTGAGCCCAAGAAGATAACTTGAGGCGCTACCCGCCTGCCCGAGCGAGAGAGAGGATTGGCGCAAGGGTAAATCGGCGGCAAAGAAATCGGCGCGCAGGCCTAAGTATTTATTGGCGTTGCGTGCCACACCAAAGCTACCCTGATAACCGCCCTGTCTGACGAAGGTTTTACTCGCGCCGCTTTCCAAACTTGCGCCCAGGCCGGCGTTAAAGGTCCAGTTTTTGTAGTCTTTCGGCTTGGGCTTGCGGCGCGGGGTGGATTCTTCTTCGGCGGGTTCCTGATCGCTCGGCGAAGCGGCAGGTTGCTGCGCGGCTGGTTGTTGGGATGCGGGCTGCTGGTCGGCCGGTTGTTGGGATGCCGCGGGAGGTTCGGCGGCAGGGGTAGTCTGAGCGAATGCTTGCGCTCCCAGCAGAATTGCGAAACTCAGCAGCGTCAGCGCGCTGGCATTCGCGAACTTTCGAATCATCCATTCTCCTCCATAGCCGGGCGTAGCGGCGGACCGTGGCGCTCGGCATGGAAAGGCGCCGTGGAACAAGGTTCCGCGTATCATTCCTCGCAGGAAGGCATTGCCTTGGTTGCGGTGAGATCGCATTATATTACCAACTTTGATGCGAGTTCTGCCGGGCAAGCCGCCCGAGTGCGATTCGACGGCCGAGACGCACACCAGCAATCGCGTTACCTGCGGTGAATTAGAGTGCGCTTTCTATTTCGCGTCCAGGCCACACGCACGTATCATGAAAGCTTCTCTCTAGTCAGGAAAACTTTGCATAAAACTTCGTCAAGTCGACCAGATGCCGTAGCCGAGGATCGAGGCTCGAGTTGCTGCAGAATCGCGTTAGCCGGCTTCGGAACTGTGGGCCGCGCCGTCGCAAAGATTCTATGCGAACGCGCCGACGGCAAGCTGCGCCTGACTCATGTTTTCAATCGCAGCGTCGAGCGCAAGAAACAACCATGGGTTCCAGGCCACGTGGTTTGGACGGAAGATTTGCAAACTCTCCTCGATTGCGATGCCGACATTGTCGTCGAACTCATGGGGGGCCTGACGCTGGCGCAAGAGTTGGTGCGGGCCGCGTTGCGTGCGGGCAAGTCGGTGGTCACGGCCAATAAGCAACTCATCGCTCGCTACGGCCCAGACTTGCTGCAACTCGCGAGCGAGAATGGATGCCAGCTTGAGTTCGGCGCGTCAGTAGCGGGCGGGGTTCCGGTCCTACCCGCGCTGCGAACCGGTTTGTCTGGAGACCGGCTCCATGGCATCGCTGGAATTTTGAATGGTACCTGCAACTATATTCTCAGTCGAATCGAGACGGACCGCATTCCGTTCAGTGAAGCGCTCGAGGAGGCGCAGGCTCGCGGCTACGCCGAGGCTGACGCCAGCGAAGATTTAGACGGAGGCGATGCGCGCGCGAAGCTTGCCATTCTCGCCCTGGCGGGCTTGCAGGTTCGGGTATCCGCGACGGACATTCGGGCCCGCACGATTCGCGGGATTGATGCGGTGGACTTCGATTATGCCGCGGAGCTGGGTTGTACGATCCGGCAGATTTCCCGCGCGGACTTGCAGGGCTCGACTTTATTGGCTGAGGTTGGCCCCAGCCTGGTGCCTTCGTCCTCGCCCTTTGGACGAGTCCAGAAAAATTTGAATCTGGTTTTGACTTCGGGACAATACGGCGGAGATGTGGCCTTCCTGGGTGCGGGCGCAGGCGGGGATCCGACGGCGGTCGCGGTGGTATCGGATCTGATGTATGTGGCGGAGGCGCTTTCCGCGGGACCACGAGCCAGCCAGCCGTCGCAACTGGCATCACCGCAGGTGAGTTGCGATTTTGAGACCCCGTGGTATTTGCGGTTTGTGGTCAACGATCAACCGGGCATCATCGCGCGGCTGGCAGCGGTATTATCGGCGCATCGATTGAATATCGATGCAATACTGCAAAGGCCTGGATGCGACAAGAAGGCGCTGCCGTTCGTAATTACCTTGGAGCCTTGCCGGGACGCAGAACTGCACCCCGCTCTGCAAGAAATGTCAGCGATGGATTTTGCTCTGCGTCCCTGTCTATGTTTGCCGATGCTGCGCTAGGAAGAATTACCGCTGCGCTAGCCCGTCCTGGGTAGACTTGGGCCGGCGCGGACTCCAGAATGGATTTTTCAATCCCGCAGGCGCAAACGCGCTGCCCACCTTGGTTTCAGTTCCGGAGCTGTCGGAGATTTTTTCGTCGGTCAGACGCGACGAAGGCGCGTTGAGTTGTTCCGCGGCAGAAGGAGTGACAGGTGAGGGAAAATCGGACTTCATGAGGGACCTCCAAGCTTAGGTTGTTTTAATTATCCGCCTTCTTGTAGGCGGCGCGGACGTATTTACGCCGCAAAATCCTGATGAGTTGCATCGAAAAATCTGCTGAGGGATTATGCTTCACTCCTTGGTGGCAGTCCCTCTTTTCTCCATTTAAAACAGAACTGCTAGGATGTCAGGTTCCACCTGCACAAAATTCTTTTTCGAATTACCGATGAGGAAGACACTTCATGAAATACCGCAAGCTGGGCCGCACCGGATTTGAAGTCAGCGATATTGCGTACGGGCTGTGGGGAATGAGCGGCTGGAGCGGCTCCGATGATCAGCAGTCGCTCGATTCGTTGCAGCTTTCGGTCGACGCGGGATGCAATTTTTTCGATACCGCGTGGGCTTACGGAGAGGGCAAGAGCGACGGCCTGCTGGGCGAGATTATGGAACGCAGCTCCACGGTCAATTCGAAGAAGCGATTGTATGCGGCTTCGAAGATTCCACCCGCGAACGACAAGTGGCCCGCGCTGCCGGAATATAAGTACAAAGAAGTTTTCTCCAAAGATCATGTATTCAAGTATGCCGATTTGATCCGCAAGAAACTTCGCACCGAGAGTATCGACCTGCTGCAGTTTCACGTGTGGGACGACAGTTGGACAGATGACCCCGAATTTCGTTCGACGGTGGAGGAGTTGAAAGATGGCGGGTGGATCCGCTACTTCGGCCTGAGTTTGAACCGTTGGGAACCGGAGAATGGCCTCAAGGCTCTGCACACTGGCCTGGTAGATGCGGTGCAGGTGATCTACAACATTTTCGATCAGGCGCCGGAAGACGAATTACTTCCGCTCTGCCAGGAGCTCAACGTAGGTGTGATCGCCCGCGTTCCGCTGGATGAAGGAAGTCTGGGGGGAAAGATGACCATTCAAACCCGCTTTCCGAAAAGTGATTGGCGCTCGGGATATTTTGGCCCGGAGAACCTTCCGAACACGATCGAACGAGTGGAGAAGCTAAAGAAAATTGTGCCTGCGGGAATGACGCTGCCGGAGATGTCGCTGCGCTTTATCTTGTCGCATCCGGCGGTGAGCACCACGATCGTCGGCATGCGCAGCGCGGAACATGTGCGGCGGAATGTGGCTGCCAGTGATGCGGGATCGCTTGATTCAGGTCTGCTTTCGGAACTTAAAAAACATCGATGGGACCGCACGCCACAGCCCTGGTCGGATTAAACAGCAATTTGATTGGGCACAATTTTTCTGTTCGAGATTCCCAACCACATGTTGCGGAGGAGATGCCCACGGCGCTTCTTGCCCTACGACCTCTGGTAGTAGCGAGCCTCGCCATCTAGTCTCGCTTTTATCCAGCAACATGAAAAAACTTTCGAGGCAGACAGCTTTTTGTTTGGCGGTAGCCGCCTTGCTGTTGACATCCATTCTTCAGGCTCAGAACTCGCGGGGTTCGCTTCGCGGCACGGTGCTGGACGCGAGCGGCGCACGCATTACGTCGGCGAAGATTGTGGCGAAACTGACGGGGTCCTCGGTACAGCGCGAGGCTGACAGCGAAGGCCGGGGCGAGTTTCGGCTGGATGACCTGTTGCCGGGCGATTATCGGATCACGGTGAGTGCAACAGGTTTCGCCACGGCCGAGGCGGACGTTGCCGTGACCGTGGCCACGGTGCGCGATGTAACCGTAACCATGAAACCCGCGGCGATTTCGGCGACCGTTAATGTACAGGGAAATACCTCTTCGATTACCACCGAACCCGTTGACACTTCGAGTGCCGTACGCGGTGGCGTGGTCGGAACGCAAGATCTGGAAACCATGCCGCTGCCGGCGCGGAGCTTTGCCAACATCGCTTATCTCGTACCGGGAACCGAACCGGTGGAACCCTCCGACCCGACAAAGGCGCGTATTACGGCGGTCTCGACTGGCGGAAGCTCCGGCTTGAATAATGAGCTGTCGGTTGACGGCGCCGACGATTCCGACGACTGGATTGGCGGATTCTTGCAGAATTTTTCGCCGGATGCGGTTCAGGAATTTGCCGTGCGCACTTCGAACGAAGACGCCGACACTGGTTGGACCACGGCTGGCTCGGTGGTGATCACAACCAGGCACGGAACCAACGACTGGCACGGCGATGCGGCATTTTTTCAGCGAGCTGCGGCGCTGAATGCGCGCTTCCCGATCGAGAATCCGGCGGAGACCTGCACGGCTGGGGTTTGCCTTCACAATCCGAAGCAGCCTTTTTCGCGACAGAATTACGTGGGAACCATCGGCGGCCCGATCGCCAGGAACAAAGCATGGTTCTTTACCTCGTTCGAGGGCGTGCACGAGGACGCGAGCATCGCTTACAGTCCGGCCAGCGTTACGCAATTCAATGCCCTGGCACAGTTGGCATCAGAGGGTCTGATTGCCAACGTTCCTTCAATCACCGTTCCGGCAACCGTTCCCATTCCCTTTCGCGACTATCTCAGCTCGCTGCGTTTCGACTGGGCGCAATCGTCGAAATCGACGTGGTTCTTGCGAACGTCGGAAGACAGTTATCTTACGCACAATGCGCTGGTCGAACAGGGCACATTACCCTCTACTGGCCTGACCACGCACAACAATTACTGGAACGTGGCGCTGAGCAATACCTACACGTTTAGTCCGACGTGGCTGGGGAATCTCGTGCTGGATGCAAGCTTGTTGCACTTGACGCAGACTCGAAATTCGGACCTCGGCTTTGCCCTGGCCTTTCCTTTTAGCGCGACCGCCTTAACGATCTCCGGATTCGAAACATTCGGCGACAATCAGTTCGCTACTCCAATCACACTTTTCCCCGACCTGCGCAATCAGGAAAAATATCAGCTTCGCTATGACCTGACGCACGTTATAGGGACTCACTCCTTGAAGTTCGGATTCGACTTTATTCACGAACCGGTGCTGAGCGGCGCATTTGCGGCAACGGCGGAGACGCTGGCTCAGTATGTGAATAACCCAACCTATTATGTACAGAATCCCGGGGTATTCGGAACTTTTGCTCCGCAATGTTCGGGCATACCTGCTTCGGACGGATCCACTTGCACCTACACTCCTGCCAGCAACGGCAGCTTTTCTCAGGATGTTCAACGGCTCGCGTTCTATGCCGAGGATTCATGGCAGGTGACCCACCGGCTCACATTTAACTATGGCTTGCGCTACCAGACCACCTGGGGATTGTTCGACGGCTCGGGTCGAAGCGAAGCGGATAATCCGGCGTATGTGACACTTCAGGCGTTGCAGATTCCAGTTGTACCCGGCGTGCCGCAGGATTACCGAAAGCAGATCGCGCCCCGGCTGGGGATTGCTTATACTCCGGATCATGCGGGAAAGACGGTGATCCGCGCGGGTTTTGGCATCTACTACGACGATCTCGCGCAGAATGGATGGGCAACCGCTTTTCAAGGCGTGAACAACTCAAACTACACCACCGGAACATGCGCGCTCACCGGTGGGCCGGGCAGCTATGCTCTCGCTGGCGCGGGCTGCCTGACTGGCGGCAGCGGAGCTACGGGGAACGTGATCGGCTCGCCCTACAAAACGCCCTACGCCATTCACACCACCGGAGGCGTCGAGCACTCCTTCAATCAACATTGGCTGGCGAGTGCAGACTACATTCACGAGCAGGGCAACCACGGATACCGCGCGTTTCCCTACACGAGTGGAACGAATCTGTTCAGTCCATTCATCCCCCAGTCCGACCCGAATTACGCCACAGATCAGGCAAGCGTGGTGCCGAATGTGAACGTATTCGAGTCCGACAACCGGTCCAGTTATAACGGTCTGTTGCTCCATCTGCAAGGCAACATGAGCCGCTTCAGCCTGGTGGCGAACTATCAACTCTCCAAGGCGCAGACGTGGGGGTGCCTGCTGGGCGAACTGTTCGATTACGTAGATGGCGTGTGCCCCAATCAGCCGGGAAAGCCGAATGCCGGATTTCTGAATGCTTTTGGACCGGGAGACTACGGGCCATCGGGGGAAGATGTTCGCCACCGCTTCGTGCTGGCCGGCATTTTTCATATACCGGGCGGCTTTGAATTGAGCACCATCAATCAAGTCGAGAGCGCCCGGCCCATCACCATCACCAATGCCAACAATACCGACCGCATTTATGTGAATGGAGCATATACCAGTCTGGATGAGTTTCGCGGTACGCCGTATATCCAGTCGGATTTGCGAGTGACCCGGCCGTTCAAGGTTAACGAGCGCTGGCAAATTGATCCGTTCGTCGAGTTCTTCAATCTCTTCAATCGGAATAATCCAGGGGCGAACTATGCGGTGAATGTGGTGCAGTTGCCGGTTCCGCAAGCACAAATGGCGCCAAATGCGAACGGCATCACTAATATCACCAGCGTTTGCGCCAATGCGGCTTGCACGCAGACGTCACCAGTCACCAGCCTGAAGCAGTTAGAGATACCAGAGGGAGCGCTGGGGGATTTCTTTGGACCGGGAACGACGGTGGGAATTCCGTTTGCCGCGCAATTGGGCGTGCGAGTAAATTTCTGAGTTCTGTGCGACGATCCCGAATACGATCTGGCTAGCGCACCAGCCACTCGGTGGCGGCGTGTACTCTTACCAGCAGATTTCCGTAAGTTAACGCGATCAGAACCGTTGCCGCCGATGCAGAGCTGATGGCGTAAAACCAGCCATACCGGTGCGGCAAGTTCTGCTGCTTCGGTTCCTTCCATGCAATCAAGCGCTCAACCCGATCATTAAGAGATTCCGCTGAGCTGTGAACCAGCGCAGTGGCGAGTTGCACCGGAGCTCGCGGCGGAACCAGCCCCGAAAGTTTGATGACGGCCGCGGCCAAATCCAGAGCATCGGACTGGCTCGATACGGCTGCCTCATCGGCGGCTATCTCGCCGGCCCCGCGCCACTCACGCTCCAGTCCTGCCATGCCGGGGAATGCAACCGTCAGGAGAAAAAGTTTTTTTAGATTGTCATAGCGGCGGGCGTGCACAACTTCGTGTCTCAGCGCGATGACCAGCTCGCGATCGGTGAGCGCCGAATTCGCCGCGTGCGATAACCAAACTTGTGGCCGCAGCACACCCGCAATGCTGAGCGGAGGAGCGGCCATGGAAGCGCAGAGAACCGGTATCTGCATGGATAGATCACAGGAGCCGCGTGCGATCGCCTCGGAATCCGTCGACCATTGCGCAACTGTCTTCGAAACCTGCGCCCACGCCATCCCGGCATTTCCGATTCCGATCAGCACAAGTGCCATTCCGCAGAAAGCCGATATCATCAGGTCAATTCTCATGGCTTCTTCGACGGCGCGGGGCTCCAGCATTAAGAAGGAAGGGACCGCGAAGAAGAGCGTCAGTCCCATTGAAACCGCAAGCGGAAACATACGGACGGCAAAAAGCCAATCGGCGCGGACACCGGAAGGTAGATTCTTAATGAGAGCCGCCAGACTCCGCCACGAAAAACAAACTATCAAAGACAGCACGGCATACATAATGAAGAAGATGCAAAAGGAGACCACGACGCCCCGCAGTACAAACATTATGCTTTCTCCTTCGGACCCGATTCGCGCTTCGCCAGTTCACGCCGCTTGCGTTCTACCAGACTACGCAAGTCCTCCAGCAGCCGCGCGTCGCGATCGCCGACGATTTCCACCAGGAACGAAAGCGGAAGAGTGGAAGAAGGGCTTGAATCCAATAATTGGCGAAAGGCATCACCCGCCGCCTCGCAATCTAATTCCTGGCGGCTGAAACGCGGCGTGTAACGGAAAGCGCGCCCCTCTCCAGACCTGCAGAGTAACTGCTTCTTATACAAACGGTCGAGAGTGGTCATCACCGTCGTATAAGCGAGATCGCTGCAACTTTCTTCGATCAGTTCGCGAACGGTTGCACTGCCGCGCATCCATAAGGCGTCAAGCGTCCGCTGCTCGAGCGGACCCAGGTGTTGAGTTGATCCCCGGAATAGATGAAGGATGCGGGTCATGGATCATTGATCATGGATCATTGATCGATCATCGATGATCGCAGCTTTATGAGCAGTGCCAGGAAAGCTTTGGGGTGGGAAACGGGAATCGAACCCGCAACCGTCGGAGCCACAGTCCGGTGCTCTGCCAGTTGAGCTATTCCCACCGCCACGCTGATTATAGCAACTGAGGTTCGGGAATGTCAGAAGCCGTGGAGTGATCGAAAGCAGGAATGGCGAACACCTGCCCCTGTTGGAAAGAAGGCGGGCCTAACCGCGGCCCACGCCGACGTACTCGAATCCCATGGCTCGCAGGCGAACCGAGTCCAACAAATTCTTGGTGTCGACAATGATCGGCTTTTTCACCAGGTGTTTGATTCGGTCAAAATCCAAAGCGCGGAATTCCGGCCAACCGGTTCCCACCACCAGAGCATCCACCCCCTCAGCGGCGGCATAAGCGCTATCGCAGTAGCGCACTGATCCGTTCAATTGAGTCTTCGCGTCGGCAAGCGCCACGGGATCGAAGGCCCGCACGCGCGCGCCTTTCGCGACCAGGTTCTCGGCAAGGCGCACCGCCGAGGAGCCGGCCACTGAATTCGTATTGGGTTTGAAGGCCAGGCCGAGAATTCCCACATCTTTGTTCTCGACCGAGTTCAGTGCCATGGCAATTTTATCCAGCAGACGGTCCGCCAGCGTATGATTCACTTCCCTTGCCGCGCTCAATACCTTGAGAGGAACCCCATTGGCCAGCGCCAGTTGCGCCAGTGAGTCCATGTCAGATTCGGCGAACACGCCGCCCATACCGGCTCCCGGCTGCAGGCAACGCGGAGCGATTTTCTTGTCCAGACCCAGGGCCAGCGCCAGGTTTACGGCATCGGCGCCGACTCGCTCACAAAGCGCCGACACTTCGTTGATAAAGGAAATTTTTGTGGCCACGAAGGCGGTCGCGGCTTCCCGCACTAACTCAGCCGTCGCCTGACTGGTCACGATGACCGGAACTCCACGCATCACCAGCGGATGAAAAATCTGTTTGAGCATGTGCACTGCTTCACTGGAAGTAGACCCCAGAATTAAGCGGTCGGGCCAATTGAAGTCTTCCACGGCGCAGCCGTCGGTAAAGAACATGGGTTGGGAAACGATCGTGGCCTTCAGCCCGGCCTCTTTCAGGCTTTTTTCGAGAGCCGCCGCAGTTCCTACCGCAACCGGGGTGACAATGGTGAGAATTGGTGGCTGGGTTGAAAGACGGGCGATGCGCGTTGCCACGTCGGTCAACGTTTCCGCTCCGTCTTCCGCCAGAAAAATAACCTGAGTCTTGCGGGCGAACGATTCAATGTCCGTGGAATAAGCCAATCTTCCGGCACGAACATTGCGCTTGATAATCTCTTTCAGATTTTTTTCGAAGAACGGGATATTTCCCTGCGCCATCTCGACCATGCGGCTTCGGTCCGGATGGCAGCAAGAAACCGGAGTTCCAAAATCGGCCAGGCACGCTGAGATCACTGTTCCTAAGAAACCAGACCCGTAAACCCCGATCTGCATTTATCGTCCTCCGGCGACTCTGAAACCCGCGCCCGAAGCGGCTATTGGGGCGGGTCATCGCACTTGCCTGTCATTGGTTTACAGTGCGTTCCCCACGACCGCAACGCACTAGAGGGAGATGTACCAAAGCAGATCTGGCGCGGATGAGAGTAACGTAACGCGAGGTAATCGGAGGGGTAACCGGTGGAGGTCGGACGGAGAGCGTTGCTACAAGGAAACGTTACGAGGAAACATCACGACGAA
This sequence comes from uncultured Acidobacteriaceae bacterium, assembly GCA_963833875.1. Lineage (GTDB taxonomy): Bacteria > Acidobacteriota > Terriglobia > Terriglobales > Acidobacteriaceae > Sulfotelmatobacter. The sequence continues at coordinate 635,053 of CAWHZM010000004.1, read as the reverse complement.
ACCAGGCTGCCGCCCAGACGCAGCGGAGCCAGATCGACCCAACAGTTTTGCGAATCCTCGCGCACGAACGTGAGCCGGTCAAGCAGGATTCGGCGACTGCCGAGGTATTGTTGCCAACGGTCGCGGGCGATCCGCAATGCCTGCTCCGCTGCCGCCCCGGACTGCAGCTTGGCAATGGTTAAATGCGGCGTGTAGGGCCATTCTTCGGCAAAGCTCAAGACCTGAGTATTCAACTGATCATGCAAGTTCCGCAATTGAGAGGCGGCATGGGCCACGCGGATGTAAACCGTCGGCGTGGTGGGAGCGAAAGTGTCGATATCTCCTAAAGCGACCTCGAAGGGTTCCACCTGCCCGCAGATCCCGGCCAGTACCTGCAGAGCGGCGTCCTCCGTTCCCTGCAGCGGGCGCGGAGGAAGCAGGGTAAGATGGGCCGCAAAGTGCGGCAGATCGGGGTGCAGCTCCCGGCGCAGGCTCTCGACAAACTCGCCTATTGGGTTTTTTACGTACGCGACTAACGCATACCGCAGACAGGGCATATCCAGAGAGAAATTATAGCGCGCTTCCGCCCCTTCTAATTTGCGGATGTTGAATTCGTAGCAACTTCGACAACCGCTGCCCCAGCCAGATTCCCACAAACCCTTGGGCAGAGCTTGCTTACCCATCCGGGAGCAGATATGCGCTGAGGCTGCAATCTAATGAAAATCGCGAAAGCGCCGATGAAGACAGTGGCAGAAGAAGACCTCCCGGAGCCATCTGACTTAAGAAAAAACTAACGGCCGCGTGCAGTAAGAGTGACCGTATTGCAGGTCGGCCACTTCGTCTCGCGAAGGATTAAGGATAGAGAGCGATGGATCAGAGCGAAACCGTCAAAGATTTCCTGGTCGAGAGTTCCGAAAACCTTGACCGGCTGGACCGCGACTTGGTGGGTCTGGAGAAGAACCCCAAAGATGCCGAGGCAATGGCAGGGGTGTTTCGTACCATCCACACCATTAAGGGTACGTGCGGATTTCTCGGCTTCAGCAAACTGGAAAAAGTCGCGCACGTGGGCGAAAACCTGTTGACTCGTTTGCGGGACGGACAGCTCACCCTGAATCCGGAACGCACGACCGCCCTGCTGGGCATGGTCGATGCGGTTCGGCAGATGCTCAGGGAAATCGAATCGAGTGGCGAGGACGGCGAGGTTGACTATCCCGAACTGCGGGAGACTTTGACCACGCTGCAAACCCCGGGGCCAGGAGATGCCGGCGCACCTGCCGGTGCGCCGGAAAAGGTGGTTCTGCCGCCCCCTGGGATGAAGAAACTGGAAGCGGTGGAGGCTGCCCCAGCGCCAGAAAGCGAACCGCCATCGGCAAACGCTGAAAAAGAGTCCGCGGCAGAAGCCCAGCCCCTTAAGACCTCCTTGGGAAGAAAAAAAAGCGACGAATCCGGACGCAAGCCGGTGCGGGGAAAAATTGGCGCCGCGCTGGTGGACCGGGGCGCTGCAAAAGCAGCGGATATCGCGCTGGCTTTGGAAGAGCAGGAAAAAGGCGACCGACGGCGTCTGGGCGAGATCCTGGTGGCGCTGGGCTTGGCAAAAGCCGAAGACGTCGCGGCAGCCCAGCAAGCCGTCGAAACCAAACTCCGCGACACCGCGCCGGAGAGTATCCGCGTGGGAGTCAATCTGCTCGACAAACTGATGACTCTGGTCGGCGAACTGGTGCTTGCCCGGAATCAGCTCTTGCAGATTTCCAACACGGTGGAAGACACCGGCCTGCAGGCAGTCTCCCAGCGCCTGAATCTGATTGCCACCGAGCTTCAAGAAGAAGTCATGAAGACCCGAATGCAGCCCATCGGTAACGTTTGGGCGCAGTTTCCCCGCACCGTGCGGGATGTGGCCCTGGCCTGCGGCAAGCAAGTTGAAATTGAGATGCAGGGCAAAGAGACCGAACTCGACAAGACCATTATCGAAGCCATCAAAGATCCCTTGACCCACTTGGTGCGCAATTCCGTTGACCATGGCATTGAACTGCCCGAGCTTCGCGCGAAGACAGGGAAGCCAGCCGCGGGGCGGCTGGTGCTGCGGGCGTTTCATGAGGGTGGACAGGTCAACATCGAAATCAGCGATGACGGCGCAGGCTTGAATGCGGAGCGCATCCGCAAGAAGGCCCTGGAGCGCGGAGTGGTTACCGGCGACCAGCTGGCGCGCATGAGCGAGCGCGAGATCATGAATCTGATTTTCCTGCCGGGATTTTCCACCGCGGAAAAAGTGACTAACGTCTCCGGCCGCGGCGTGGGCATGGATGTGGTGAAGACCAACGTCGAAAAGATCGGCGGCCTGGTGGATCTGCAATCGACACTTGGCGAGGGCACCACGGTTCGGGTAAAGATTCCCCTCACCCTGGCCATCATTCCGGCGCTGGTCGTAACCTGCGGCGGGGAACGCTATGCCATCCCGCAGGTGAACCTGCTGGAACTGGTGCGGCTGGAGGCCGACGAGGCGCGCACCGCAGTCGAGATGGTTCATGGGGTTCCGGTTTACCGCCTGCGCGGCCGCTTGCTGCCCCTGGTTTATCTCAACCGCGAATTAAAGCTCCCGGAAACCGCGGACCAAGCCCGCCACGACGATGCCACTAACATCGTTGTCTTGCAGGCTGACGACCGCCAGTTCGGGTTGGTGGTCGATCAAATCAACGATACCGAAGAAATTGTGGTGAAGCCGCTGCGCAAGCAGCTCAAAACCGTTAAGACTTTTGCCGGATCGAGCATTATGGGCGATGGCAAAGTAGCCCTCATTCTGGATGTACTGGGCCTGGCCCAGCGCGCCAATGTGGTGAGCGAGGCACGGGAGCGCTCGGTGGTCGAAAAAACCGCAAGCATCAGCGATTCCGGCGAAGGCCAGCAGAGCTTTCTTCTGTTCGCCGGTTTGGGCGACTCCCGCATGGCGATTCCTCTGCACACGCTGGCCCGTCTCGAGGAGTTCCCCGTGGCCCAGGTGGAAATGTCAGGCCACGAGTGGGTCACCCAATACCGCGGTAAAATCCTGCCCCTGGTCAGGCTGGCGGTGGTGATGGAGGAGCGGCGCGGCCGGCTGCGAGCCTTGCAGGCGCCTCCCCCCGCCGACTCCGGGCCGCTGCAGGTTTTGGTCATGCATCATGATGGCCGGTCGTTTGGGCTGGTAGTGGAACGGATCCTTGACATTGTCGAAGCGCGCGCCGATGTCCAATCCAAAGCCACCCGGGCAGCGGTTCTCTACTCGGTCGTGATCGGCGAGCGGGTTACCGAATTGCTCGATATCCCCGCCATTCTGCAAATCTCCGGCATCGGCAGCACGGCCAACGCGGCGGCCGAGGCATCGGCAGGGGTTGCCCATTAAGCATGGATCACTCCTCACAATTCTGCACCTTCTATCTGGACAAGCTTCTGTTCGGAGTGGAACTGAAGACCGTTCAGGAAGTAATTCGTTCGCTCGAGGTCACCCAGGTTCCACTGGCTCCCAAGGTCGTTAGTGGATTGATTAACCTGCGCGGCCAGATCGTGACCGCCGTCGACCTGCGGCGGCAACTCGAACTGGATCCACGGCCGGCCGATATGCCGGCAATGAACGTCGTAGTCCGGTCCGATGATGGCGCAGTCAGCCTGCTGGTGGATGAAATCGGCGACGTGGTGGAAGTCGACGACTCCACCCTCGAGCGCCCGCCGGAAACCCTGCGCGGCGCCGTCCGGACCATGATTACCGGAGTGCACAAGCTGAACAACCGCCTCATGCTGGTGCTGGATACGCAGAAGGCTTGCGAGATGGCGGCGGACACCGTGGTGGCGGCGCAATGAAGCAATTTCCAAGCTCCAGCGGCCATCCTCAATTCGATATAAACCGGAGACCGGAATGAAACTCACGCTTGGGAAAAAACTTGGTTTTGGTTTTGGGGTGATCCTCGCCCTCATGGCTCTTAGCGCACTGCTCACCTATTCGAAGGCCAGCGCCATCAAGGAAACCCAAACAACTATTACCGACGTACGCGTGCCCACCATTGGAGCTCTGAAGGACCTGCAGAGAGAGCTAAACCAGACTCAGAGCAAGGGGCGCCAGGCGATTCTGGCGGGGAACGACGCGGCCCGGTGGGCAGACGCGAAGAGGAGCTTTGACGCGAGCTGGGATGGGATCGGCAAGATTGTTGCAGCGCTCGATGACCTGTCTGCGCGCTGGTCGTCGCAGGAAAATCGTGACTTGCTTTCCGACACAAAGAAGCAACTGGGCAGCCTGAGGGAAGCTCAGGAAGCGGCGATGAAACTGGCTGCCGGCGGGGAGCATGACGCCATTGCCAAGGCTGGAAATGAATTCGCAGACAAGGCTACTGTGGCCACCGAGGCAATTAAGAAGCCGCTCGGCGAGATGGCGGACTCCTTCGCCGCGTTGATTAAAGAAAGCACCGAGGAGATGAAGGGGCAGACCCGCTCGATGAACCTGACCATGGCGATTACCACTCTCCTGGCCCTGGGCTTCGGTATTTTCATAGCGATTTTTCTAAGCCGCAAGATTTCCGTCGCCACCCAGGCAGTCCTGGTTCAAGCCGAAGCCATCGCCAACGGAGACTTAACCCGCGCAGACTTGAAAATCCAAAGCCAGGACGAACTGGGCGATCTGACCACCGCCATCAACAAAATGAGCGGCAGCCTCAAGACCATGATTCGCTCCATCCTGGAAAATTCTCTGCATGTTTCCGCCGCCAGCGAGGAACTTTCCAGCACCAGCCAGGTGATCACCGCGAACTCCGAAGAGACCTCCGCCCAGGCCAAGGTCGTCTCCGACGCCACCGCGCAGGTCACGCAGAATCTTCAGACCGTCGCCACCGGTGCCGAGGAAATGGGATCGAGCATCAAGGAGATCGCCAAGAACGCCAGCGAAGCCGCCAAGATCGCCACCTCCGCCGTACGAGTTGCCGAGACCGCGACCACAACCGTGTCGAAGCTGGGCGATTCCTCAAACGAGATCGGACAAGTCATCAAGGTCATCACCTCAATCGCACAGCAAACCAATCTTCTCGCCTTGAATGCCACTATCGAAGCCGCGCGTGCTGGAGAAGCCGGCAAAGGCTTCGCCGTGGTCGCGAACGAAGTAAAAGAACTGGCCAAAGAAACCGCCAAAGCTACCGAAGACATCAGCCGCAAAATCGAAGCCATCCAGACCGACACCAAAGCGGCAGTCGAAGCCATCGCCTCGATCAGCGAAGTCATCAATCAGGTCAATGGAATCTCCAGCACTATCGCAACCGCGGTGGAAGAGCAGAACGCCACCACCAACGAAATGGCGCGCAACGTCAGCGAGGCGGCCAAGGGCAGCGGCGAGATCACCTTCAACATTTCCGGCGTTTCCCAGGCGGCGGAGAGCACGTCGCGGGGCGCAGGCGACACCCAGAAAGCGGCGCAGCAACTGGTTCAAACCTCAGCCGAACTGCGGCGACTGGTCGAGCAGTTCAGGATCGATGCCAGCGAAAACCATCGCGGGAATAACCCGGACTCAGGTCCAAAGGTGACCATGGCAGCTCGCGCCGGTACTTAAGCGACCGGTCGTTTGTGCACAGCCATTCTCAGTGCTGCCGGACCCGGCATTTTCCGCACATTGGATCGTATCTTCCCGTATTTCTCCATGTGCACGAATGGGCTGCATTTCCGCCCTGCCCGCCACTAGCAGGCTTTTCTTGGCCGTGGAACTGCCGATAGAAAAGCAAGTCCTAACGCCAGTGCCGGAGCCAAGAAAAATATGAAAAGCGTCTCATCAGTCCCACTCAGCAGAATGGTTGTGCTCTTCGCCACCTGCCTGTATTGCACGGCAGTTCCGTCCTCTGCACAGCAAGCGGCCAGCGTTCCCCCAAGTCAGGAGCAGGTGAACCAGCAACTCATCGAGCGGTTGCAGGAACTGGAAGAGGAAGTCAGGCAACTGAAGGCGCAGCAGGGCGGCGGGGTGGCGACGGCGACGCCGGTTGCGCCTCCCCCGCCGCCGGCCCCGGCAGCACCAACCCCGGCACCAACCCCGGCGCCCGCCCCGGCCCCGGAGGTCACCGAGGTGAATGAAGTCGCGCCGCGGCTGCAGATGATCGTCTTCGGCGATGTGGGAACCGAGATGTACAACCACATTCCGGATACGTTCCTTTTTGGCTCGATGGACATCTTCATGACAGCGCGCCTGTCGGACAAGTTTTCCACTCTCGGAGAACTTCTGTTTCTGGCGAACAACGACAATACGATTTCGGTCGATGTCGAGCGGCTGTGGCTGAGGTACCGGCAAAGCCAGTATTTCACGGCATCGATCGGCCGTTATCACACCTGGGTGGGCTACTACAACTCCACCTATAACAAAGGCGAGTATCTGGAAACCACCACCGACCGCCCGTTCATGTACGCCTTCGATGATGATGGTGGGGTTCTGCCCATGCAGGAAGTGGGCGTGAACCTGACCGGGCAGATCCCCTCTGGAGGGCTGGGATTGAACTATGTGCTGGAAGTGGGCAACGGCGGAGCCTGGGGAATAAATACGGAGCCGGCGCAGAGCAACCAGGATGCAAATAACAGCAAATCGATCAACGGAGGCCTGTTCGCGCGGCCAAAGAAATACCGCGGCCTGCAACTGGGATTTTCCCTGCGCCACGACAATCTTTCGATCCCCGCCCCGGAGGTGCACGAGACCATCGCCACTACTCACGCGGTCTTCAACAATGGCAAATACGAGATCCTCAACGAGGGCGTACTGGTGCGGCACGTCGAGGCCAGCGGGCCGGTTTTCACCACCGATGCCTTCTATACCCAGTGGTCGCGGTCGTTCCACGGCAAGTACCGGCCCTATTTCCGCTACCAGTACTTCAACGCTCCCAGCAACGATCCGGTCTACATGTTCGCCGGCCCGAACGATTTCGCGCCGCCCTCGGTCAACGGATTTGTGGGCAGAGTCAACGGGCCTTCGGTTGGAATTCGCTATGACTTTATCGATAACGCCGCCTTCAAGTTGCAGTACGACCGGATCTCCGAGCGGCAGCTGCCGGACGTGAACGGGCTGACCACGCAGGTGGCCTTCACCTTCTGAGGCAGACGGCGAAAGACGCAAACTACGGCGCCCATCCATGTCGGATGAAAAATGTTGTTTTGAGGTGAGGGATGGCCGACCGCTGCGTCATTTCTCCCACTTATCCCGCCGCCAGGATTTTGCAATCCCGAAATGGTTCACATTGCCGAAACGATCACAGCAAGGTTCGGCTAGTCGCAGTTCCCCTTCGTGGCGAGGCTCGGCCAGTAATGCTCCGGCGGTGCGCGCCGATATATCAGAAGTCACCAGAGGGGATTCTATGTATCGACGGTTCTCTGTTGTGCTTTTCTTGTGTGTGTGCGGTGCTGCTGCGTGCGCTCAGAGCCTGGAAGACCTGAACGTTCAGGTCCATGGCTTTGCCACTCAAGGCTTCCTTTACACCACGAACAACAACATCTTCGGCACCCATTCGAGCGACGGCAGCCCAAATTGGAGCGAGGCCGTGGTCAACATCAGCGTCCAACCGATCCCTAAGCTGCGCATCGCGGTCCAGCCCCGGTATGAACTGCTGGGTGTCTACAGCAATCAGTTCTCCCTCGACTACGCTAGCGCGGACTATAAGGCCAGCGATCTTATCGGGCTACGCTTTGGCAAGGTGAAGACTCCTACGGGACTGCTCAACGAGACGCAGGACATCGACCCCTCCTATATGTGGTCGCTGCTGCCGCAAGGCGTGTATCCCCTCACCAACCGCAACGGTTTGCTTTCGCAGTATGGCGGGGTGGTCTACGGCACTCTCGGCATCGAAGGCTCGCCCAAGCTCGGTAAATTGGACTATCGCGCCTGGGGAGGAGAAGTAGCTCTCGCCTCAAACGATGGCTACTTCACTGCGGAAGAGGAGGCCGGCGTCAATCTTCCCAACGGATTGACCCACACCCAGGCTGGCGCAGCCCTGCACTGGAGGGCTCCCGTTCGCGGACTGATGATCGGCGTTTCCGTCGCCAAGAACAATGCTGCCAGCGGCAACCTGACCGCGGAAGGCGGAGTGCTCACCGGACAAGAGCTGGTCGCGCCTTATTACGAGCCGGATTACTTCGCCCAGTACCAGAGGGGCAAATTTATGTTAGCTGCCGAGTACAACCGGTTGGCCGGGAACTACAAAGTCCAGTTTACGGGCACGACTGTCCCTTACACCGCCTTCGACACCCGGTCGTTGTTCGGGATGGGCAGCTACAAAGTAACCGAAAAGTTCTCCGCAGGCCTCTATTACAGCCAGAGCTTCGGCCTGACGACTCCGATTGGAACCCCCGCGAGATATTCAAAAGACTGGGCGCTTTCTTGCCGCTACGACTTCAATCAGTACATCTACGCCAAGGCCGAACAGCACTTCATCGATGGAACGTCACAGGACTACGAGCCGAGCCTCAATCCCACTCTTCAACCTAACACCCGGCTAACCATCCTCAAGATCGGCGTCAGCTTCTAGCGCCGGGGAGACGCAGCCACGCGCGAACTAACCTTAACTCGTCGGAGGAGAGAGCAATGAATAAACGATGTTTGTCCATTCTGATTGTCGGGATCGTCCTCAGTTGCGCAGCGGCCAGTGCCCAGGAAGTTGCGGTGATCGTGAACAGCGGAGTGAAAGCCACCAGCGCCAGCACGGACGATATCCGCGGGGTTTTTACCGGAGACAAGTCGAGCTTGAGCGACGGCTCCAAAGTCACGCCTGTGACCCTGAAGGGCGGCGCCGTTAACGACGCGTTCCTGAAGGCCTACGTCGGCAAGAGCGATGCCGCCTTCCGTACCGGCTGGCGCAGCCTGGTGTTTTCCGGCCAGGGTTCGATGCCGAAGACGGTCGACTCTGAGGCGGCCATGGTCGACTACGTCGCATCCACGCCCGGCGCTATTGGCTACGTAGCCAAAGCGGCCGCCAACGACAAGGTCAAAACCTTAACCATCAAATGAGGACGCGATGAACCGACTGGGAATCAAAGCCAAAATCTGGATGAGCATCGGCATTTTCGCCGCAGGATATGTAGCTCTGCTGCTGCTCTTGCAGTGGACGAGTGCGAAGACGCAGGAGCACCTCAAGATAGCCTCCGGGTCGTTGTTTCCTGCAGCCCTGAGCGGGCAGGAAGCCAGCGCCGGGTTCCACAAAGTAACCAACGGCTATGGCAACGCCGTGCTGACGCAGGACAAGAAGGCTTTGGCCCGGGCGGATGAAGATGCGGAAGCGGTCTCGGCCGCCCTGAAGTCGGTGCAGGAGAAGACCAGCTTCAGCCCCGAACGGCAGAAAGAGGCGTCCTCCCTGATCGACCGCTTCGCCGACATCCACGAGCGCTCGAAATCTCTCTACACGGCGATGATCGAGCACCCGGAGAGCATGTCGGCGCAAACCCAGCAATCGATTGCCGCCCTTGCCCAGGACAACAAACAGATGGATGCTTCGCTCGGAGAACTGCAGAACGGGCTGGCCAAGGATTTTCAAGCCGAACTCAGCACCGTAACCGACTGGTCGCAGCGGCAAAGAACATTTGGCATGCTGGTATTGCTGCTCGCGGTCATCTGCGGCGGCGGAGTTTCGTTCGTGGTCATCGAACGCTATATCGCGAGGCCGCTGGGCCAGTTGAGCGGCCGGTTGAAGGACATCGCCGAGGGCGAGGGCGACCTGACCCGGCGGCTGGAGGTGATCAGCCAGGATGAGATTGGCGAGACCAGCCGGTCGTTCAATCAGTTCATGGACAAACTCCAGGGCACCATGCGGCAGATTGCCGACAGCACGCACAAAGTAGCGGGTGCGAGCGAGTCCTTGTCGAACTCCAGCCAGCAGATTACCGCCAACTCTGAGGAAACCTCGGCGCAAGCTAGAGTGGTCTCCGACGCGACGGTGCAGGTCTCGCAAAACTTGCAGACGGTTGCCACCGGAGCGGAAGAAATGGGCACCAGCATCAAGGAGATTGCCAAGAACGCCAGCGAAGCCGCGAAGATTGCCACATCCGCAGTCAAGATTGCGGAGAGCACCACGGCCACCGTCTCCAAGTTGGGCGACTCCTCGAACGAGATCGGGCAGGTTATCAAAGTCATCACATCGATCGCGCAGCAGACCAACCTGCTCGCTCTGAACGCCACCATCGAAGCCGCCCGCGCCGGCGAGGCCGGCAAGGGGTTCGCCGTGGTCGCGAACGAGGTCAAAGAACTCGCCAAGGAAACCGCCAAAGCTACCGAAGATATCAGCCGCAAGATTGAAGCGATTCAGACCGACACCCAAGCTGCGGTCACGGCCATCGCATCGATCAGCGACGTGATCAATCAGGTGAACGGCATTTCGAACACCATCGCGACCGCGGTGGAAGAGCAGAATGCGACCACCAACGAAATGTCGCGTAACGTGAGCGAGGCGGCGCGGGGCAGCGGAGAGATTACCACCAACATTGCTGGCGTGGCGCAGGCCGCGGAGAGCACGTCGCGAGGAGCGGGAGACACGCAAAAGGCGGCCCAGCAGTTGGTGGAAACATCTGCCGAACTGCGGCGCCTGGTGGAGCAATTCAAGATCGACGCGGGCAACGCAAATGCCCGGTCGTCCCATGCTGCACCCGGCAGAAGCATGACGGCGCACGCGGGGGCATAAGTAAATAGAAAGTAAAGATTGGGGCCGGCCTGAACGAAGCTGCCTCAACGAGCAAAGTAACTTAGAAAATGCCCCCAATCCGCATCCTCGTGATCGACGATTCAGTGGTGATTCGCAAGCTGCTGTGCGAAATTCTGCAAGCCGATCCCGAACTGGAAGTGGCGGGAACCGCCAGCGACGGCAAGATCGGGCTATCGAGAATTGGCCAGCTTCATCCCGATCTGGTCACGCTCGATGTCGAGATGCCGGTCATGAACGGGCTGGAGACGCTGGTCGAAATCCGCAAACTGTATCCCAAGCTTCCCGTGGTAATGTTCAGCACGCTCACCGAACGCGGGGCGGAAGCCACCCTCGACGCATTGTCTCTTGGCGCTTCCGATTACGCTACCAAGCCGCTCCATGCCAGCGGTCCCGCGGCTGCGACTGCGGCCATTCAGGCTGAGCTTCTGCCTAAAATCAAGGCGCTCTGCGTCCGCGCCGCGCGCGCCGTCACAACTTCGGCGGCAGTGCCGACCGTCCACGCCACTCCGCCCCCGCGCCGACATGTCTCCCGGCGAATCGAAATTGTAGCCATCGGCACCTCCACCGGCGGTCCCAACGCGCTAGCGGAAGTATTACCCCGAATTCCTAAAGACTTTCCAGTGCCCATCGTGCTGGTCCAGCACATGCCTCCTGTCTTCACCCGTTTACTGGCGGATCGGCTTGCGGCCAACTCTGAAATTGCCGTCCGGGAAGGCATCGCCGGCGCCATCGTCTCTCCCGGAAACGCCTGGATCGCTCCCGGCGATTTTCACATGGTGCTCAAGCGTGCAGCTGTTGGATCACGCCTGGAACTGAATCAGGATCCACCGGAGAACTCATGCCGGCCCGCGGTGGACGTGCTTTTCCGCTCCGTGGCCGACCTGTATGGAGCGGCCGCCCTGGCAGTGGTCATGACCGGCATGGGATCGGATGGCGCCAAGGGCGCGCGACAAATTCGCGACCGCGGCGGGGAGGTCATCATTCAGGACGAAGCCTCGTCCGTCGTCTGGGGCATGCCAGGACTGGTGCACGCCTCGGGACAGGCGGATGGAGTTTACCCCCTCGATCAGTTAGGTCACGAAATCACGCGGCGGGTGCTGGAAAGCCGGTTGCCGCACGCCATCCCAACTCAAAATCATTGCCTTACCCTGGAGCCTCGAGCCAAATGACGAGCGCAGCAACCTCAGCAGCCCCTTCCAAGCCTTCCGAGCCCGTCGACCCGGTCTTCCGCCAGGTTCGAGACTTGGTCTATAAGGTGAGCGGAATTTTTCAACTGGAAGAAAAGCTCTATCTCATGGTGGATGCCTGCGGCCGCCGCATGAAGCAAGTTGGAGCCCGCACCCCGCGCGACTATTGGGATTTATTAACTGCCAACGCCAGCCGCGAAGCAGAACTCCGCCAACTGCTCAATGAAGTCACCATTGGAGAAACCTGCCTCTTCCGCAGCCTGCCCCAGATCGAAGCCCTGAAAAGGGTCATCCTGCCAGAGATACTCGAGGATAAAAGCAAACAGATTATGAAGCGATTCCGCATCTGGAGCGCAGGCTGCTCCACCGGCGAAGAGCCCTACACTCTGGCCATGACGTTATTGGAGGAAAGCGATCGTCTACTAAAAGGCTGGACCATCGAGATTGTGGCCACTGACCTCAATGACCGTTCCATAGAAACCGCCAAGGCCGGTATCTACGGCGACTATGCTCTGCGGGCGACTCCAGAGCTTTTCAAGCGGAAATACTTCTCTCAAATCGACGAAAAAAAACTGGAAGTTAAGCCCGAAGTAAAAAAGCTCATCACCTTTAGCCGCCTGAATCTGCAGGATGATTCCCGAATGCTATTCATGAAAGGCATGGACTTGATCTTCTGCTGCAATGTTCTCATCTATTTTGACGGCCCGTCCAAGGCCAAAGTAGTGAATCACTATTACAGCAATCTCAATTTTGGCGGCTATTTCTTTCTGGGCATCTCGGAATCGCTGCTCAATCTGAACGACAAATTCCATCTCGTCCATTTTCCCGGCGCCATCGCCTATTGGAAACCGTCGCTAAAAAGCGCAACGCTATGAGCAAATCGATAGCTGCAACCCTCCACGACCGCGTAGCGGGCATCGAAAACACGCCATCCATTCCAACCATTTTCCTGCCTTTGCTCGACCTGCTGAACCTGCCTCCGGAAAAAGTAAAACTGGATGAAGTGGTGAAGTTGGTGTCCTACGACAACACCATCGCCGCTCAGTGCCTTCGGGTGGCGAGCTCTCCTCTGTTCGGCCTGGCCAAGTCTCCGGAAACCATTCGCGCGGCGGTAATCAGCCTGGGCTTGCGCAAGGTGGAAACCATTCTTCTCACTTGCTGTCTGGGCAACGCTTTTCCGACTAAGGATTGGCCACTCGATCCTGCGGTTTTTTGGAAACACTCCCTGGGTTGCGCCATGGTGTGCCGAAAGTTTTGCGAAAAGCTGGGCAGTGGGGACAGTGATAAGGCCTATATGGCGGGGTTATTACATGACATCGGGTTCATCGTAAACTGCATCGCCTTTCCCAAGGAATTTGCCCTGGCGACTGCCCGAGCTTCCCAGGAACAGACTCCCCTTGATCAGGCCGAACTGGCCACCATGGGATTTACTCACTGCGAATCGGGGCGCGCGCTGGCTGAAAAATGGCATCTTTCCGACGATATGATTCAGGTCATCGCCCACCACCATGCCCCCGCGCAAAGCAAGTCGGCACGATCGCTGATCGCGCTGGTTCATCTCAGCGATTTACTGTGCCGAATGCGCGGCATGGGTTATGGCTATTACGAGCGCTTGAAAGTCGATCTCGCCAGCGACCCGGCCTGGTCTATTTTGCTGGAGGAACACCGCGATCTTGCCAATGTCGATATCGCGCTATTTTCGTTTCAATTAGACGACGCAGTGGCCGAAGTAGTTGAACTTGTCTCCGCCATCTTCGGGGGTTCGCGGGCACAGAGCTGAAATCGATCTGTTCACCCGACGAATCGTTGGCTGCGGATTAAAGTCTGCAAGTCTCAGTGGCACCGGTATTTATCCGTCTCGCCGGACGAAAACCCGCTTTTCTTCCCTTCCCATACAATATTTCGCTCGCTGCTTCGTCTATATCTGTAGATGCAAGAGGCACTGAGCAAACCCTGGCCGATGCTCGACCAAGACCAACGCATCTCCGAGGCGGTCTCGCGCGAGCAGTCGCGTCTTCGCAGTTTCATTCGGAGACGCGTTGCCGATCCTCGCGATGCCGAGGACATTCTCCAGGATGTCTTCTACGAACTAGTGGAAGCGTACCGGATGATGAAACCGGTCGAGCAGGTTACGGGGTGGCTGTTTCGGGTGGCCCGCAATCGGATTACCGACCTCTTTCGCAAAAGCAGCCGGGAGGCGTTGCGTACCGAACCTGCAAAATTCGCCGAAGACGGCGAGGAGTTACTGCTTGAAGAACTCCTTCCTTCTTCAGATGCTGGACCCGATGCCGCCTATACCCGCGGCGTGTTGCTGGAAGAATTGGATGAAGCTCTCGATGAATTGCCTACCGAGCAGCGCGAAGTGTTCGTCGGGCACGAACTGATGGGACGAAGTTTCAAGGAGCTGTCTGCTGAAACCGGGGTCGCGGTCAACACCCTGCTCGCGCGCAAGCATTATGCGGTGCTTCATTTGCGCGAGCGTTTACAGGCCATTTATGACGAATTTTCGAAACGGTAGGGCTCGATTATGAAAACAAACTGGTTTTTAAAGATTTTGAAATTTGCATTTTTCGCAATACTGTTCCTCGCCGTTTTCACTTTTGTCCTTATGAGGCTCTGGAACTGGCTCATGCCGGCGCTGTTCGGCTGGCCTTTCATCACCTTCTGGCAGGCGCTCGGGATACTGGTTCTCAGCAAAATCCTGTTCGGCGGTTTCCGTGGCGGCCCGCAGCGGCACTGGAAGTGGCGCCGCAGGATGATGGAACGCTGGGAACAGATGACCCCAGACGAGCGTGAAAAATTCCGTAATAGCATGCGTGGGCGATGCGGACCTTTTGGCGCGCCCGCCGTCCAACCAAAGGGTTGATCGCCGGGATCGAAATGACCCGGTCTCTCGAACTGCCATTTGCTTATGAAAGGGAGCTTACTATGCTCAATATAACTATCGAAGAAAACGGGAAGACTGCCTTACTACATTGTGCCGGCCGAATTGTCCGCGGCGACGAAACCGCTCTTCTGTGTGCCGCTCTGGGCCAGCATGGTCGAAACATTGCGCTCGATCTCAGAGAGGTCGAAACGATTGACGCGGCTGGAATCGGCGCGCTGGTTTCTCTGCAGGCCGCGGGAATTTACCTGCGGCTGATGAATCCCAGTAAGGCGATTCGCGAGGTGTTGCGACTCACCAGGCTGGAGTCGCTGTTTGAGATTTGTAGCGCTGCGCTCGGGGGAAGCATCGAACCGCAGAGAGAGTCCCCTACGGAACGCGCAAGCGCTCCCTTCGCCTCACCGGCCTTCGTTCCTGCGACTTAGTAAATGGTTTGGAGCCATCGCGGCTGACAGATCATCCATAGCATGCGTAGCTTTAACCAGTCGATGAGCAGAATTTTAGTGACCGGCGGCACGGGATTTGTCGGCAGTCATTGCATTTTGCAAGCCCTGGCCGGCGGTCATGAGGTGTGCACCTCGGTGCGCCATCTAAACCGCGAACCGGATGTGCGCTCCATGCTTAAAGTAGGCGGCGTTGATCCGGGCAGCCGTTTATCCTTCGCTGCCGCCGACCTCGAGCAGGACGCCGGGTGGCGTGAAGCTGTTGCCGGCTGCGATTACGTGCTGCACGTAGCTTCGCCCTTTCCGGCGAATGTTCCCAAAGACGAAAACCAACTCATTGTGCCGGCGCGCGATGGCGCTTTGCGAGTGCTGCGAGCCGCGCGCGATGCGGGCGTCAAACGCGTGGTGCTCACTTCCTCATTCGCCGCCATCGGCTATGGCCACAAACCGCGGACCGCGCCGTTTACCGAGGAAGACTGGACCGACCCCGACGCCGAAGACGTGCTGCCCTATCAGAAATCGAAGACCATCGCCGAGCGCGCGGCCTGGGACTTCATCGCGAACGAGGGCGGCGCGCTCGAGCTTTCCGTGGTTAACCCGGTCGGAATCTTCGGCCCGGTGCTGGGGCCGGACTATTCGACCTCGATTCTATTTGTGCAGCGCATGATGGATGGCGCCGTGCCGGGCGTTCCACGGCTGTATTTCGGCGCAGTCGACGTGCGGGATGTCGCCGACTTACACCTCCGTGCCATGACAGAACCTGCGGCCAAGGGTGAACGCTTCCTTGCCCTCGCGGGGGATTTTATCTCGGCCCTGGAGTTTGCCAAAATTCTAAAGAGCCGCACGGGATCCTCCGGCAAAAGGGTGCCGACGCGGCAACTTCCAGACTGGCTGATACGAGCCGTCACGCTGTTTGATCCGGCCGTCAAACAGATTTTGCCCGAACTCGGCAAGAAAAAGAACGCGACCAACGAAAAAGCCAGGCGGCTGCTGGGCTGGACCCCGCGCTCGAATGAAGAGTCGATTGTCGCCGCCGCCGAAAGTCTGATACGGCTGGGACTGCTCAAGAACAGTCCGAAAGGTGCCGCCGCCCACTGAAAGTTATTCAATCTTGGGAACACATCAATGTTTCTTGCCGAGCTCTCGGATGTAGGCGATCAACTCTGCAATCTCGTCTTTGTTCAATCTGCCGTCATATGACGGCATCTTATTTTTGCCTATCGTTATGACATTGGTGAGTTTCCCATCGGACTGACTCTGCACTTCTGTTGAGGTCAGGTCGGCAACGCCCAGCTGCTTTGCCCTGGGAGTTTCGGCCTTCCCATCGGGGCCGTGACAGACCGTACACCTTCCTTTAAACAAGGCCTCGCCGCCGCTCTGTGCCTGAGAACGCCCTGTACCACAGGCGATCAGGCCAACAAATACCACGCCCCACACGAGCACTTGAATCAAATTCCGTCTCATCGAATCACTCTCCTTTTAGATTTGCTTCTCAATCCCTGTTCCACCCTGCCTTTGAACGACTAAACGAAACGCCGGCATCCTATAGGCGCGGGCTAACCTATATACTGGCCGCCGCCCGCGCTCTCAACGGATCTTCTCGGATGGTGTTGATACATCCGCGTCTTCGACGATGTCGCCGGTGTCAAGCAGATTGTGAGCGTATGTATGCTTGCACCGGGAGGAGCACGCCATTTCGCTCTCTTTGAAGATGTGCCGCTCCCCGCCAGGATAGCTGTCATGCACGGTTACTCTTTTTGATTTCTTGACTTGCTAACCAGCGGCAAAGTTCTGGGTGCGTTCGTCGCGGCAGCCCAGCCGCAGAGCAATGCGACATCCTGCTTTGAAAGCTTTGCTTTGTGATGAATCATTGTGTATTCAGGGAGCGGCATCTGGCCGTCGGATACGGCGTCGCAGATCAGCATGCGTTCATCCGTCGAGGGGGGCTGATTCGTCCAGCCGGAGAAGTCCAGCATTTCACGGCCCTCCCTGACGTGTTTGGAGACCATCCACGACACGGGTGCGACGCGGCTGTACCACGGCCAGGTGGTGTGGCTGGAGTGGCAGTCCTGGCATGAGCGCTCCAGAATCGCACCCACCTGGGGGTTGATCGCCTGCGACATGCGAACCCCGGAGGTTGCCGAGGCTTTGGGCGTTATGGGAATCGAAAACAACTGTATTCCGAGAAAGACAACTCCAAATGAGATCGAAGTAAGTTTCGCTAGTCTGCGCATAAAATTCCATTTCGTTTGTGGTTTGATTTTCTTTCTCGCTATTTGAGTAGCCGAGAGCAAGATTCGGACCGCCCGAGTTGTCAAAGTATTGTCAAACCTGTGCCAAGGGATCCGTATTTTGCAGCGACGCTTTCAGGAAGTTGGAATGGAAACTGAGTTCGCGCGTCTCGACGAGGTTCTCTTTTCGAGCTCATGTCAGCGGAGCACATTTTCAACCGATGAAGGAGTTGGTAGCGGATGCGGGAGACAGCTCGGACGAATCGTCCGCAGTCGGAATTGATCCAGGCACTTTTTAGGGGAGCCGTGGATGGATGGGACATCTTCAACGAGAGCAGTTCACCGCGCCATCGCCGGCGGTCACTGGTGCCAGAATCTGGCTCGAAAGGCTAGTTTGCGATGCCGATCGAGGGTGGGTTCGGCAAGTCAAGGGGAAGCGGCGCTGCATATTCAGCGTCGCTATTGGAACAAACCTCAACGCTATAGTTTCTTTATCCTTGAGAAAGTGGTCAATTCTTTTACTTGCATTTGACAAATCTCTTACACACGAAACTCCCGCCTGCGATCTAATCAAGTATCAAGAAATGAAAAGGAGCAAACGTTGTTATGAAACTATTCATTGTTGTGACAGTTCTTGCGGCAATCTTCTTACTAACCACACCGGCAATTTCTAATATGGATAAAGGCGCCGATACCGACGATCATCACGCAACCGAGGCGCCCTTCCAGGATGGTACTTATCTTGGAAAGCTCGCAGCCCGACAAGCGCAACCAGCACATGTTGCCACAGATCGCTGGGCGACCACCGCTGACCGAAAATCTTTCGCCGATGGTTACACAGCCGCCTATGACGAAGCTCTGGCGCACCTTCTTCAGCAGAAGACTTCGGACCCGAGCAATGTAGCCGCGGCCGCGTATAAAGACGGCCTGTATTTCGGCAGACGGGACGCCGAACAGCGTCGACCAGCCGACATCACGAGTGTTCGCTGGGCTCAGTCGCAGAATGAAGAATCTTTTGTTTTGGGTTATCGTCAGGCATATGCGAACGCGACGAACTCGTGGTTTGCAAAAGCTAAGGGTACATCGCAAGCATGGCTGATCCAGTGAGAGGGGCGGGTGGCCCGCCTCTAACAATTTCTTGTGCAGGGGGCTGGCCCAGCCTTTCGATGGGTGGCCTGGGTTTCGAGGTTTTCGCTTCCCGTTGCGGAACAGTGGGTGCCCCGTCCTTGCGTTCTTGGCAAGGGCGGGTACGATGCTGCCTGTACCATGGGGTTTGTCATGCCCAGCGGCCTGCATCGCACCTACGGCGCTGATCACCTGCACTTTATCACTACCTCGTGCTACCGGCGATTGCCTTTTCTGCACGCCGCGTGCAGCCGCGATATCTTCCTCACGATTCTGGAACAGACTCGCGAGCGTTATCGCTTCGTAGTCGTCGGCTACGTCGTGATGCCGGAACACATTCATCTACTCCTGACTGAGCCCGAGGTCGGAACTCCTTCTACCGTGGTGCAAGTGTTGAAGCAGCGCTCGGCCCGTGCTTTGTTACCCAAGCGCAAACGGAGGAACCCGCGCCAGCGTAACCTGTTTGGCGACGAGTTGCAGCGCCGAGCGTTCTGGCAGGCGCGCTCTTACGACTTCAACGTATGGACGACGCACAAGCGCGTGGAGAAGCTGAGGTATATGCATCGCAATCCGGTCAAGCGGGGCTTGGTCGACGCACCGGAGCAGTGGCGGTGGAGCAGTTATCGTTTCTATTTTTTGAACGAACCCGGGCCGGTGAAAGTGAATGAAGGTTGGCCGAAGATTACGTTCCGGGGTCGGGCGGCGTAGCTTCGCCGCTGCATGCTCTCATGGTACCCGCCCCTTCGCACAGAACGCGAAGGAACGGGGCACCCACTGTGTTGGTAATGCCAGCCAAGATCCAAAGACTGGGCCACCCGCCCATAGCACGCATGCTCTACAACCCGCCGAACTTCCTGGTGCTCGACGAACCGACCAATCACCTGGATCTTGCGACCAAGGAAATGCTGGTGGACGCTCTGAAGGATTTTGAAGGGGGGCTGGCCCGGCCTTTCGCCAGTCCGATCAACTTTCGGGGTGCCCTGCCCTTGTCGCGGTTTCTGCGACAGGGCGGGGGTCTTGACTTCCTAGGTCGGTAAGCGAAACTCCCTTGCGCTCCCGCTTGCTAGCGGTCCAGTGCGACTCGATCTCCACTATCCCCTCGGAACCTGAGAGGTAATGCTGGAAACTGCTCCACGCCCACTCTTCCGGGCTTTGCACCAGCCCCCTCCTGACCGGATTGCGATGAATATAACGAAGCTTTTCGGTTTGCTTGGCGTAGCTCCACACGTTGAAATCGTAGTAGCGGGGTTGCCAGAGCGGACCGCCCTCCGGGCCACGCAGGCACCGGGCTACGTTCTGCTTCAGCATTTGCAGCGCGATGGAAAGTTTGCTTCGCTCCGGCTCAGTCAGCAGCAGATGAACGTGCTCCGGCATGACCACATATCCGGCAATGTAAAAGCCATACCATTGGCGGGTATCTTCGAAGGTTTTCTCAAATAGGTCGCGAGCGTGCGGGGAGGCCAATCGGGGCGCGCGAGCATAGCAACTGAATGTAACGAAATGGAGGCAGCGCGCTTCTTGGTATCTCTTTAGGCCCCAAGGCATAGTGGCATGGTAACTTCGTGGGCGGAGCACATCGATACGAGACCACCAAGTTTTTGGCGCTCGGTTCCGAGAATGGGAAGGTCAACACCCCCGCCCTGTCGCACAAAACGCGACAAGAGCGGGGCACCCTCGAAACTTGAAATGGGCTAAAGGGGTGGGCCAATCCCCACGTTCAGTCGGGATTGCAGTATCTCAAATACAGAAGCTTTGAAGATGATGAACCACAGAAAGGAACTCGGCTGAAAGTCGCTACCTTCAACATTAACAACATCAACAAGCGGCTCGACAACCTCTTGGCTTGGTTAGCGAAAGCTGAACCGGACGTGGTGAGTCTCCAAGAGCTCAAGGCAGAGCAGGGAGCCTTTCCCGTGAACGCGCTTCGGACTCTCGGGTACGAAGCGGTCTGGCAAGGGGAACGCTCCTGGAACGGCGTGGCCATTCTCGCGCGAAACCAGGTTCCCGTGCTGACTTGCACGAGTTTGCCGGGAAATTCTGATGATCATCAAGCTCGTTACATTGAAGCGGCGGTTCAGGGAGTCCTGATCACTTCCATCTACCTGCCCAATGGGAATCCGCAGCCGGGACCAAAATTCAATTACAAGTTGGCCTGGTTTGAGCGCCTCATTGCCCACGCCGCCGAACTCATGGCGAGCGGCGCGCCCGTGGTGCTGGCCGGTGACTACAACGTCGTGCCGACACCGCAGGACATCTATCTGACTCGGTCGTTAGATCACAATGCGTTAATCCAACCCGCGAGCCGACAGGCTTTTGCGCGTTTGCTGGCTCAAGGCTGGACCGACGCCATGCGGAAACTACATCCGGACGGGCCGCTCTGGACATTCTGGGATTACAAATTTGAACGGTGGCAGAAGGATAAAGGCATGCGACTCGATCACTTTCTGCTCTCACCGAATTTGTCGGCCCGGCTGGTGGAGGGCGGTGTTGATCGATGGGCGCGTGGGCAGGAAAACGCGAGCGACCACGCGCCAACATGGATCATGCTCGATCTCTAGACCAGAGTCGAGGCTCCAGCCAACGGAGTAGGCCCTGGTCGCGCATCCGCTGCTCCTGCTCCTCTGAAAATCTCTGCCATTTCCTTGCTTCCGAATCTACGTGCAGTGAGTGGATTTGGCACGGTTTTGGCACGGTCGAGGCCGGAAATCATGATCCAGAGTGGTCACGAAGTTGGAAAGTGCTTTAGAATCAATTCTGCTAGTCATGTCGGGGCGTAGCGCAGCCTGGTAGCGCACCTGCCTTGGGCGCAGGGGGTCCGCGGTTCAAATCCGCGCGCCCCGACCATTCTCTCTCGCAAACCCTCCCTAGGGAACGATCACTGCGGCC
The DNA here is from genome assembly GCA_963833875.1 of uncultured Acidobacteriaceae bacterium. GTDB lineage: Bacteria > Acidobacteriota > Terriglobia > Terriglobales > Acidobacteriaceae > Sulfotelmatobacter. The sequence continues at coordinate 613,654 of CAWHZM010000004.1, read as the reverse complement.
CCATCGATGGCATCATTTTTCACGGCGGCCAGCGCATCGTTGGCGCGGTCCAGAGAAAAGACTCTGACCTGGGGTTGCAGGCCGATGTCAGCGGCAATCTTCAGGAAGTCGCGTGCATCCGCTCGCGTCATGTTTGCCACGCTGCGAATTTGGCGTTCCCCCCAGAGCAGGCTGTCGTAGTCGAATTCAGGTATTCGGTCGAGATGAATGGCGTTGATTGCGACCACCCCTCCCTTGCGCAAGCTGGCGAGGGCGGCGATGACCACGTCGCCGCTGGGCGCAAAAGTCACCGCGCGGTCGAGTTCCACCGGCGGTTTGTCCGTCTCATTGCCCAACCACTTCGCCCCTAGACTCTCAGCCAGTTTGCGATGGGAAGCTCCTCGGGTGGAGACGTATACTTCGCACATCCACGAATGGAGAACTGCAATTGCCAGATGAGCCGAGGCGCCGAAGCCGAAGAGTCCTACCCGGTCGCCCCGTTCAACCCCGGCCACGCGCAGACTGCGAAAACCAATGATGCCGGCGCATAAAAGAGGTGCGGCATGGAGATCATCCAGCTCCTGTGGAAGCCTGAATACAAAATCCTTCCGTGCAACCGCGTATTCCGCGTAGCCGCCATCGACCGTATAGCCCGTAAAAATGGGGGCGTCGCAAAGATTTTCCATTCCGCGGCGGCAGTATGGGCAGGTTCCATCAACGCCGCCGATCCAGGAAACTCCCACCCGCGTGCCAATTGGCAGCTCGTTAGTAGCGCCGTCGACGACATCTCCTACGATCTGGTGGCCCGGAATGAGCGGCTGCTTTCGGGTCGGTAGATCTCCTTCGGCGATGTGGAGATCCGTCCGGCAGACGCCACAAGCACGGACGCGGAGCAGGACCTGTCCCGAAACGGGCTTTGGTTTATCCGTGTCCTGGATCTTCAGCGGACTTTTCACGGCTTCTAGAATGGCGGCTTTCAACGTATCCAACCCTGGCTTAAGTCCTAGCATAGGCTGTCTAATCCCGGATTCTCAATGCAGGATCTGCTGTAGCATCGCGCGCGCCGCCGTGCAGGCCGAGGAGTGACTCTTTCGTAACCATCATCCTGCACATAAACCGCTGCAGTTAACACTGTTGAAATATCTTTCCAGTAACCTATATAGAGGAGATTGCCATGGGGTCAGCTCGGGGTTCGAAGTCTCTGCCATTGCAGGTTGCCGCTATTTGCTTTCGTAGACGAGGCGCGGCGGTTGAGTTTCTTCTGGTAAATACCAACGGCGGAAATAAATGGACCTTCCCCAAGGGCTCGGCTGACGCGCGGCTTTCGCACAGCCAGGCGGCGGAGCGCGAAGCGGCCGAAGAAGCTGGCGCTTTTGGAAGCATCGAGCCGCGGCACTTCCATCTTTATATCCATTCCAAGGGCGTATTCTGGCAGCCGGATGGCGTGCAGGAGTTCGTGGTTAAAGCTTTCCTGATGGAAATTCATGAGTTGCGCGGCAAAGAAGAACCCATGCGCAATCCCACCTGGTTCTCACCGAACGACGCCAAGAAAAGGCTAGCCAAGGGCCGCGAAGTAAAATACGCGCGAGAGATTGAAGCCGTCGTCGACCGCGCGCTGGAGCGTATTCAGTTCCACAGCGACTTATGGGGCAAGTATCCCGAAGGCCGCACTATGCCCGCGGCCAGCCGCTAGCAAGTCGCCTGCCCGGCGCTCGGCACTCGCGACCTGCCCACGAATGTGAGACGATGAATCCAGCCCATGATTCAGCTTTCCGGCGCCGGAAAACGTTTCGGCCACAAACTCCTCTTCGAAAATACTGATTGGCTGATCACGCCCCGCGACCGCGTCGGTCTGGTTGGCGCGAACGGCACGGGCAAATCCACGCTGATGAAAGTCCTCGCTGGACTCGATACCCTCGACTACGGCTCCCTCATCGTCGCCAAAGGAACCACCGCCGGATATCTCCCGCAGGATGGTCTTGCGCTCTCCGGGCGGACGGTTTTCGCCGAGTGCATGTCGGTTTTCGACGAATTGAAAGCCATGGAATCGGAGATGGAATCGCTGCTCAACCGCATTTCCGAACTCGATCACACCAGCGCGGAATATTCCGGTGTCGCCGATCGCTATCACAGCCTGGAACACGAATTCCAGACGCGCGGTGGGTACTCGATTGAAGCCGATGTGGGCCGAGTGTTGATGGGTTTAGGTTTTCGCAAAGAAGACTGGGTGCGGCAAACGGAAGAATTTTCCGGCGGCTGGCAGATGCGGCTGGCTTTGGGCAAGCTGCTATTGCAGAAGCCGAATCTGTTGCTGCTTGACGAGCCCACAAATCACCTCGATTTAGAAGCCCGTAACTGGCTGGAAGAATATCTGCACAATTATCCGCACGCGTTTGTGCTCATTTCGCATGACCGTTATTTTCTCGATGTAACGGTTAACAAGATCGCGGAGATTTGGAACAAGAAATTTTGGTTCTACACGGGAAACTACGACAAATTCCTTACTCAGAAAACGCAGCGTAACGAGCAGTTGCAGGCCGCTTACCGCAACCAGCGCGACCGCATCGAGCAACTGGAAGTGTTCATCAACCGCTTTCGCTACCAGGCCACCAAGGCTAAGCAGGTACAGAGCCGCATCAAAGAGCTGGAGAAAATCGAGCGCATCGAAGTTCCGCCGGAAGAAAAAACCATTCACTTTTCATTCCCGCAACCCAAGCCCAGCGGCCGGATCGTCGCCGAATTCGAAGGCGTGGCCAAGACTTATCCAAAACCCGACGGCGGTGCAAAGGAAGTTTTCAGCGGCGTGAATTTCTTAATTGAAAAGGGAGACCGCATCGCGCTGGTAGGAATCAACGGCGCGGGAAAATCCACTTTAATCAAGCTGCTCGCAGGCGCGGAGTTGCCCACCAAGGGAGAATACCGGCTCGGATATAACGTTCAGGCCGATTACTTCGCGCAGGATCAATATAAAGAACTCGAGCCCGAAGCCCGCATGATCGACGATCTCGGAAATGCGTCGCCTCGCTCTTCGCAGACCGAACTGCGCAGCCTGCTCGGATGTTTTCTGTTTTCAGAAGACGATGTTTTCAAGAAAATCGGAGTGCTCTCCGGCGGCGAGCGCGGACGCTACGCTCTGTTGCGGCTTCTGCTCCATCCGGCGAATTTCTTATTGTTGGACGAGCCCACGAACCACCTCGATCTCCGCGCCAAGGACGTTCTGCTGGAAGCGCTCATGGAATATACCGGTACGGTCGTATTCGTCTCCCATGATCGCTACTTCATCGACAAGCTGGCTACGCGGGTTTTCGAAATCGGAGACGGAAAAGTCGAAGTCTATCCCGGTAACTACGAGGATTATTTATGGCGCAAACAAGGCGGCAGCGCCAAACAGGATGAAAATATCCGCCAGCAACTAAAAGTAGCGGTGGCGGCATTGCCCGAGCCCTCGAACGGCAACCACGCCGCAGCCACGGCTACTCGCGCGGCAACTGCTCCACCGGCGGCAAAGGCCAAACGCCTGAACCCAATCAAACGCAAGCAAGTAGAAGATCGCATTGGCGAACTCGAAGCCGAGATCAGTCGCGCCGAGAACGCAATCGCCGGTTGTGAAACTGCTCTGCAGAACTTCGTTAGCGCGGAGGAGAGCCAGCGCCAGTCCGACCAACTCGAAGGGCAGAAAGCCTCGCACGCCGCCGCCCTGGCCGAGTGGGAGGATCTCAGCCAATCGCTTCAGGAATCCGACTAGCCGCATCTACCACCTGATTCCGCAGTCGTACACTCTCTTCCGTAATCTCGAACCCTGCTTACCTGTGTGCGATATTCGGGGTGGCCAACGGGACACCACCAGCCGGAGGCCCAATATCCTCACCCGCAAGATTGGCGTCGCCAGGTCGCGCCAGGCGGGAAACAAAAGGAAGGTCGCATGCTTCAGTCTCCGGATAACTCACAGGCGGTCCGGTCCACCTCGCCCGCCTCGAACCCAAATTCCTACAACCCGGTAAAGACCACCACCGCTCCAATTGAACAAGCGACCATCGGACGGTCGCTCATCATTAAGGGCGAGATTAGCGGCACCGAAGCCCTCTATGTCGATGGTCGTGTCGAGGGCAAAATCACCCTGTCAAATAATCGTGTTACCGTCGGCCGCAATGGCATCGTGCAGGCTGACATCACTGCCCGCGAGGTTGTGATTATGGGCAAAGTAACTGGTAATGTCGAATGCAGCGACCGCGTCGACATTCGCAGCGAAGGCGTATTGAACGGCAACGTCTCCACCGAACGCATCAGCATTGAGGATGGCGCCGTGGTAAAGGGCGGAATCCAGGTGCGCAGCGGTCAACAGAAAGACAAGAATCAAGCGCAATCTCAGTCCAAACCGTTCGAAGCGCCAAAGCCCGCCATGGTGGAAGTTCCAAAAACGATGGCTGCAGCCGCTGGAGCTTAAGAAGTACTTAACATGCAAGCACAAAAAAGGGTACGCACGATGCGTACCCTTTTCCACTTCTCCAATAATCAAGCTTGATTTGGGATTTTATTTCTTCTCTTCCTTGGGCTTTAAGTCCAAAGCGGCAGAATTCATGCAATATCGCAGCCCCGTGGGCGCGGGACCATCCTCAAACACATGCCCCAAATGCGCGCCGCACTTGGCACATCGGGCCTCAGTTCGCACCATGCCGTAGCTGGAATCTTTGTGTTCCTCTACCGTTGCGTCAGCCGCAGGCTGGTAGAAACTGGGCCAGCCAGTACCTGAATTAAACTTGGCTGAGGAGTCGAATAACGGCTCGCCGCAGCACACGCAGTGGTAAGTTCCGGCATCCTTGGTGTTCCAATATTTTCCGGTAAACGCTGGTTCCGTTCCAGCTTCGCGGGTCACCCGATATTGATCCGAGGTGAGCTGTTGTTTCCACTCAGAATCGCTTTTTGCCAATTTTTCCGCCATTGAGTCCCCCATTTGAAATGATTTTTCTCCAAAATTAGATGTCCATCGAGGGGAAAAGTGGCGGCGGCGGGCCTGTGAATGGATCTGTGACATCCGTCACACGGGTTGGGTGACATCCAACCTTGTTCCTGGACCATCCGCAGCCGACTATAGGATCAAAGTCTGCGAGTCCCCCGGCCCGGCGTTCTCCTCAGAGGCGTCGGGCCATTTACTTCTGGTTCAGAGCGTCCTCGCCGATCTTTCGGTAATTACCTCTGAAATACAGCAGCGGTTCGCCCCGTCGGACGACGACTTGTTCCACTTCCGCAATAAAAATGGTGTGGTCTCCCGCCTCATGCGTCGACCTCAGGCTACATTCTAAATATGCCAGAGCTCCGTGCAAAACCGGCGTGCCGTGCTGCGTTCGATCAAACCGGGCACCAGTTTCCGCTTCTGCGTCTCCCTGGGCCTCTACCTGCCGCGCATAATATTCCGATATCGCCTGCTGGTCTTCGGCCAAAATATTGACACCAAATCGCTTTCTTGCATGAAGGTGCGCATGGGTTCGAGCGGTTCGGTCCACGCACACCAACAGCAGCAACGGGTCGAGCGACACGGAACTCAGCGCATTCGCGGTCATGCCATGCACATCGCCCGCCAGATCCACGGTGATGACGCTTACTCCCGTGGCGAAGGCTCCCATTGCTTTTCTGAAATCGGTTTGGCTCGGGCTCATAAAAACTATGGAATGTCCTGCCGCGACTGCCTACATTATCACGTTAGTACGCCTGTGCCGCACCTCGGAAAATGGCGACTCATGTATGATTCGATGCATCGAAACTGTAGGAATCGAAGCTGCTAAATAGCGGAACAGGTACGGAGCGGTCAGGCTCGTGATCTCAATTCCCATCGGCAAAGATATGGCGTCGTCCGGCATTTCGCGGGACGACGCACTGGCCTTGATTGCCTGTGCCGACCATGATCTTCCCGCACTCCTCGCTGCCGCTGGCGCAGCCAAAGAAAATTTCAAACCAAATGTAATCACCTACTCTCGCAAGGTTTTTCTGCCCCTGACCAATCTCTGCCGTGACTACTGCGGCTACTGCACCTTCCGCCGCGATCCCGGAGAGCCCGGCGCTCACACCATGACCCCGGAAGAAGTACTGGCCGTCGCCCGGGAGGGCGAAAAACTCGGCTGCACCGAAGCTCTTTTCAGCCTAGGCGATAAACCAGAACTCATATTTCCTGAGATGCGGGACACACTGCGGCATCTCGGCTATAAATCGACGCTGCATTATCTGGAAGCGATGTGCGAACTCATCCTTCGCGAAACCACCCTGCTTCCACATCCCAATCCCGGTCTGCTCAGCGCCGAATGGATTGCACGACTGGCCGCAGTCTCGCCCAGCATGGGTCTGATGCTCGAATCTACCAATAAAGCCTTGCTGAATCCCGGGGCCGCTCATGATAATGCTCCCGACAAGCTGCCGGCCAAACGCCTGCGCACCATCGAAGAAGCCGGCAGACAGCGCGTTCCCTTCACCACCGGCCTGTTGATCGGAATCGGAGAAACGTTGGAAGACCGCGTCGATACGCTTCTGGCGATCCGCGATCTTCACCACCGGTACGGCCATATCCAGGAAGTCATCGTCCAGAATTTCCGCGCCAAGCCGCACATCCCCATGGCTCACTGGCCGGAACCCACGCAGGGCGAGATGCTTCGCACTATCGCAGTAGCTCGTTTGTTAATGCCGCGCGTCAATATCCAGGCCCCGCCCAACCTGAACGCACCGTATTATGAAGAGTTGCTGGACGCCGGCATCAACGATTGGGGAGGGATTTCGCCGCTGACCCCTGACTATATCAATCCCGAAAAGCCCTGGCCGCACCTTGAACAATTGCGCCTGCGAACCGAAGCCAGGGGATTCCAGCTTCAACAGCGATTGCCCGTCTATCCGGAGTTTTTATCCGGCCTTCCGAAAGTTGGCTTACTCGCTGAACGGCTGATGAAGGCGAGCGACTCCACCTGCCTTGCCATCGCGACAAAAGAGAAGACAAAAGAAAAGAGGACCGCCGCATGATCTGCGTCTTGAGCGGCGGCACCGGCGGCGCCAAGTTTGTCGATGGCTTGCGCCAGGTGATTCCGGCCGAAGAAATCACCCTGGTCGTTAATACCGGCGATGATTTGCTCTGGTGGGGACTTTACGTCTCGCCTGACATCGATTCCATCACTTATGTTCTTTCCGGCTTGTTGAGCCGCGAACGCGGATGGGGCGTGCGAGGCGACACTTTTCTCTGTCTCCAGGCCATGGGCCAGCTCGGCGAGCCCACATGGTTCCACACTGGAGATCGCGACCTTGCCGTGCATCTGTTGCGCTCCCGCCTGCTGGCGGAAGGCAAGACGCTTTCCGAAGCCACGTCGATGATGTGCGAAAAGCTCGGCGTGAAAGCGAATATCCTTCCCATGAGCAACTCGCGCGTGGAGACCCGCGTCGATACTCCTTCCGGTGAATTATCGTTCGAAGAATATTTCGTGCAGCGCTGGTTTCAGGATCCGGTGAAATCCGTGCGCTTTGCGGGCGCCTCGGACGCCGAACCCACGCCGGGGGTCATCGAAGCCATTCTTTCCGCTGACGCCGTGATTCTCGCGCCCAGCAATCCCATCACCAGCATTGGTCCGATTCTTTCCGTGCCCGGTATTCGCGAAGCGCTCATCCGCGCTCGCGGCAAAGTCGTCGCCATCAGCCCCATCGTCGGCAGCGCACCAGTAGCCGGGCCCGCGGGGATTTTGATGAAGGCGCACGGCCTGCCCTGCTCTATCGCGGGAGTCGCACAAGCCTACGATGATTTTCTTGATATGTTGATTTGCGATACGCGTGATGCCGCCGCCGCGGAAGCGCTTCGAAAAGATGGTTTACAAGTACACTGCGCTCAGACCATCATGCGCACTGCCGAAGACAAAGCCGCCCTTGCTCGGGCTGTGCTCTCCGCGGCCATCAGCCAACGGCCTGGCGATCACGGGCAGAGCAGCCAGGGGCAGAGCAGAAACGACACTCCCGGCGACGCTGACCCCCAATTATCCGCAGCCCCCGTCCGCACCCAACAACCGTGATCCTTATTCCTGTTAAGAATTTATCCGCAGCCAAGCAGCGCCTCGCCTCCATTCTGGACCAGCCTTCCCGCACCGCACTTGCTCACGCCATGTTGCACGACGTCATGAGCGGGATTGCGGAATGGCCGAATCGTCCCGCGTGCTCGCTGGTCACCGACGATCTTTTCGCGCTTGAACTGGCGGAGAAATACGATTTCGAGGTTATTCCCGAGCACGACAATGCAGGCGAAACCGCAGCCATCGAAATGGCAACCCTCTTGTGCACAACTCGCGGCATTGCCAGCACTCTGGTGATTCCCGGCGACATTCCCCTCATCCATTTCAGCGAACTCGATCAGATTGTCGCGCAAGCTCCCCGGGAAGGCTCGGTCCTCGTGCCCGCCGCCGACGGCCGTGGCAGCAATGCAATATTCCGCCGTCCCGCCGACCTGTTTCCGCTTCGCTTCGGCAATGACAGTTTCAAGCCGCATCTCGCCGCTGCGCAAGCAACCGGAAAACCCTGCGTCGTGTTGCAACTTCCCGGCATTGCGCTGGACGTCGACAATCCCCCAGACTTGCAGGATCTTCTTGCGAGTCCCGGTGAAACCCGCAGCCAGCGCCTGCTTCGCCAGTGGGCTTCCGAAGGTCGACTTGCCGGCGCAACGGAGAAGTTGTGAGGAAGCGCGCGGCATCGGCGATCACTCCTCGTGCCAAGAACAAATTGTCGCGGAGCGACTCCTCCGAAATCCAACTCATCGCCATCGCGCTGAGCAGAGAAATCCAACCCGGCGATTCGCTTGCCGATCAGTTTCTGCAATCCATGCGGCAGAAAAAACTCGCATTCAAATCCGGTGACATCTTAATGGTGAAGCACAAGATCGTGTCCAAGTCCGAAGGTCACCTGGTCGATTTGTCCACCGTCAGGCCTTCCCCCGCTTCCCTCGCGTGGGCGAAACAATATCAACTCGATCCTCGCGTCATCGAACTCGCCTTGCGGGAAAGTCGCGGCGTCATCCGCCGCAAGAACGGGGTTTTAATCACCGAAACCCATCACGGTTTCATATGTGCCAACAGCGGAGTGGACGTTTCTAACGTCGACGGCGGAAAGCATGCTCTGCTTCTTCCCGTTGACCCTGATCGCTCCGCGCGCCGCCTCCATCGCCAACTCAAAGAACTCACCGGCTTGCACATTCCGGTTCTCATTACCGATACATTTGGACGTCCCTGGCGCGAAGGCCTTGTCGACTACTGTATCGGTATCGCCGGCATGAAGCCGCTTCGCGACGACCGCGGCCGGCGCGATCCCCACGGGTACACCTTACATGCCAGCCTGGAAGCCATCGCAGACGAACTAGCAGCCGCGGCGGGATTGCTGTGCGGTAAGCTTAACCGCACTCCCGCCTGCATCGTTCGCGGATTCTCCTACGAAAGTGCGCGAGGCCGCACTCGCGAACTGCTCCGCCCCGCGGCCGGCGATCTCTTCCGCTAGCCCCTCGCCAAAGCCTTAGTCATGGGAGTAATTTGGAAGATGAAGTTAGCGGAGGACTTTGTGTCTCGCCCTTTCTCCAATTCGGAACTGGAAAACTTTCCCGCCCTCGCCTGGACTGACGTCTCCTCCACGGTCGCGCCGGGCATTCGATCCTCGATTGAGAAAATTCTGGATTCTCAGGACGGCGCCTCCATCTCTCAGCCAGAAGCTTACGAACTCGCCCGCGCGGAGGGAGACGACCTGCTCGGCCTACTCGCGGCCGCGAATCTGCTGCGTTCCGAACTCTGCGGCAACCTCGTTACCTACGTCGTCAATCGCAATATCAACTTCACCAACATCTGTTTCGTCGGCTGCAAATTCTGCGCCTTCAGCCGCGGCCCGCGCGAGTCGGACACCTACTTTCTCGGACCGCAAGAAGTCGCGCAAAAAGCTTTGGAGGCCGCGCAACTCGGTGCCACCGAAGTCTGCATTCAAGGCGGTTTGCCCCACGGCCTGCCTCCTTTTTACTATCGCGACATTCTGCTCGCGGTGAAATCCGTCACTCCCGGCATGCACATCCACGCCTTTTCACCCATGGAAATCGTCTACGGCGTTGAACTCACCGGCATGCCCCTCGCTGACTACCTCGCGATGCTGCGCGATAATGGGCTCGACACTCTGCCCGGTACCGCAGCCGAAATCCTCGACGACGAAGTCCGGCAAATTCTCTCTGCCAACAAGCTCTCCACCGCACAATGGATCGAAGTCATTCGCACCGCCCACGATCTGGGAATTCACACAACTTCCACCATGATGTATGGCCACGCGGAAACCCCGGAACACTGGGTGCGGCAAATGCTGCTGTTGCGGGAGATTCAAGGGGAAACCCGAGGCTTCACGGAGTTCGTTCCCCTTGGCTTTGTTCACCAAAACACGCTTTTATTTCAGCAAGGCCTGTCTCGCACCGGACCCACGCTCGCCGAGCATCTCAAAGTTCACGCTCTCGCTCGCCTGTTGCTCTCTGGTTCGATCAACAATATTCAAGTCTCATGGGTAAAGCTCAATCGCAAGCTCTCTCAGCTTTGCCTTCATGCCGGAGCCAACGACTACGGCGGCACGCTTATGGAGGAGAACATTTCCCGCGAAGCCGGCGCAACCGCGGGCCAGTACACCAGTCCGGAAGATTTTCAATCCTTGATCCTCGAAATCGGGCGCATCCCCGCCGAACGCAACACCCTCTACTCGCGAATCAAGATCAAACTTCCGCTGGATGAATTTTCCGCCGAAGAATCGCTGGAGCAGCAATTTGCATGAGCGGATCCTCGCGTGCCATCGCTATTTTGGGGGGCACCGGACCGGCCGGCCTGGGGCTGGCTCTGCGCTGGGCCCGGGCGGGCGAGACTGTAATCATCGGCTCGCGCAATGCCCAACACGCGCAAGCAGCCGCGAACAGCATCACAACCAAATCAGGAGATCCGTCGCGCATTTCTGGCATGGAAAATAGCGCCGCCTGCGCCGCCGCCGATCTTTTTGTGCTCACCGTCCCTTTTGAAGCTCAGGCTGCGCTCCTCAAGGGGCTCAAACCCGCCATTCGCTCCGGGAGCATCCTGATCGATGCCACCGTTCCCCTGGCCGCTTCCGTTGGAGGACGCGCCTCTCGCACTCTCGGGGTCTGGCAGGGTTCAGCCGCGCAGCAAGCGGCAGAATTGGTTCCTAAAGGAGTGCGTGTCGCGGCAGCCTTCCATAATCTCTCGGCTGAGATGCTGAACGGAGATGATCCTCTCGACTGCGACGTCATCGTCTGCAGCGACGATCCCGAAGCCCTTCAACTCACCCGCACCCTCGCCGCAGAAATCCCCGGCGTACGCGCCATCGACGGCGGCAAGCTGGAGAACGCCCGCATCCTCGAACAAATCACCGCTTTGCTCGTCGGCATGAATATCCGCCATAAAGGCCACGGCGGCATCCGCATCACTGGATTAGCGGAGGAAGCATACAAGTCGCCGAACAACTCATAGCCTTACCCGCCCTCCCTCTTAATCTTCCACCTCCGCCGTCATATCCGCGGGCTCTCCGCCGAGCATATTCTGCGCCACCATCAGCCGGCGCGCTTCCACGCGAATCTTCGGCAGTTGCATCCAGAACCAGATCGCACCCAGGATCGAGGTCACCCCTCCAATTGCAACCGTAGTTTGGGCGCCAAGATGGTCAGCGACCGCCCCACCCAGCAGCGCGCCAATTGGAGCCATGCCCATGAGCATCATCGAGTAAACCGCTAACACCCGCCCGCGCAGTGCATCCGGCACCATCACCTGAATCAATGTGTTCGACGAAGACATTTGGAGCATCACGGTGTAGCCGACCGGCAACAGCAAAATCACCGAAACCCAGAAGCGGTGCGACAACGCGAACGCTACCAGGCTGACTCCGAAGCCCGCACAACATACCGCAACCCATCGTCCCAACCCCTTTACGCCCTCGCGAAAGGCCAAAGTCAACGCCCCCAGCAATGCGCCGATTCCGGTAGCCCCCATTAGGATTCCCAACCCGCGTGCCCCGCCGTGCAGAATTTTGTCGGCGAAAATCGGCATCAACACCACGTAGGGCATTCCCGCCAGGCTGACTACCCCCACCAAAACCAACAGCGCCCGAATCGGCGCAGTCCGATTCACAAAACGAAAGCCTTCCATCATGTGTTCATAGGGCGAGTCCATTACCGGCCGCACACTGCTAACCACCCTCATCAAAATCAATCCAATAATCACCGCGATGTAACTCACTGCATTGGCAAAAAAGCACCAGCCTTCGCCAATGCGCGCCACCAGGATTCCCGCAATTGCCGGCCCCAGCACTCGCGCCCCGTTGAACATGGAAGAGTTCAAGGCAATCGCGTTCATCAGGTCTTCGCGTCCCACCATATCCACCAGAAACGATTGCCGCCCCGGAATGTCGAACGCGTTCACCACCCCGAGCAGGGCCGCCAGCACAAATATGTGCCACACCTGAACTCTTCCGGAGAGCGTCAGCCCGGCTAAAATGAAGGCGAGCAACATCGACGCAACCTGGGTTGCAATCACAATCGTGCGCCGGTTAAAACGATCCGCCGCAATTCCGCCCAGTGGCGAAAAAAGAAACACCGGAATCTGGCTGGCAAACCCCACCAAACCCAGCAACAACGCAGACCCCGTCAGGCGGTAGACCAGCCAGGACTGCGCCACCGTCTGCATCCACGTCCCAATCAGAGAAATGAGCTGCCCGCTGAAAAACAACTGGAAGTTGCGATGCCGTAAAGCCCGCGAAGCTACCGCCCAGCGCGACCTGGCATTCGTCTCCCCTGCATCTTCCCCAGTCGCCTGCCGCATTTGGGTTCCAGTTTCAGACACGATGGCTTGTTGGATGATTTACTTCCCGCTATGGATCAAATAACCCGGCTTAATCGGGCGGCTTTTCTATTTAACAATTTGGGACTTCCCTCGCAGGCCAAAACTGCGCTACAGTGGCTACTGCATTTCGACGACTTCCTGCCATGGACACGAACATGACGACTCCGCCCGTTGGTGTGGAACGCCGCGCCGGGCAGCGGTTTGCCTTCAATCTTCCGGTTTTTGTGCGCGATGTTCCAAGCTCCGTCGAAGGCTTGGGATTCACCCAGGATCTTAGTTCCCGCGGCGCATTTTTCTTTACCGACATGCCCCTGAACGAAGGTGCCGAAATTGAACTTACGCTGCGCATGCCCAGCGAAATCACGCTCGGCGAAAATATGCGCGTCCGTTGCCGCGGCCGCGTTTTACGGATCGTAAACGCCGGGGACCAGGACAAAGATCGCAGCCTTTCCGGGAACGATCGCGAACCCGCGGAAACAAAATCTCCCCAGACCAAAATCGGTGTCGCGGTCTGTTTGAGTGGTTACGAATACCTTCCCGACGAAGACGATGGTCCTGCCGAGTTCCGGCGAATCTCCGCCCTTCACGCCAACGCTCCCGTAGCAACTCCCGCACCGTCCGAGCCGGAGAGTCCTCGATCGTCACCGCGTCCTCTCTAACCGAAGACCCCGCTCCTTTCGTTCCTCGCATCGCCCTTCCTCGCATCGTCCTTTGGGAAACGGGGATTAGTTCTTCTGGGTTCTTTGCAATCCTCCAGCCGTAGATTAGAATGCTTTCAATCTGTGCGGTAAACTTCTGGGTAGTAAATCCCTCCGTGGACCGATTTGCTGGGGTTGCTTTCTCACCATTGCCGCACTCTCCGCGCGGAAATTACACAATGGCTGCTTGCCACTATTACCTAAGTCACTTGGCGAAGGGTACGGTCTCTTTTTAACATGCAAACACCAAGGGAAGTCAGCGAGAATCGCGCCATGCATGGGATCGCCGTAGCGCTCCTTACCGAAGACCGTGATCGTTTATCTGAATTGCAGCGCCGCGCGGAGTCTACCCAGTTGGCCCGCGCCGTATTTAGCAACGTCGGTTTTCCTTCCGGGCCCACCGATCCAATCCTTCGCAAGATTCAGGATTCGCGCGCCGAAGTCGTCGTAGTCGACATTTCCGTGGAGAATCCTCATTCGGCCATCCGCGCCATTGAACTGATTCAAGCCAACACGTTACAGCTGGCTATCTTCGCAAACGGCGCCATGCACCAGCCCACCACCATTGTGGCCAGCATGCGCGCCGGTGCCGGAGAGTTTCTGGATGATAGCGCCGGCACGGAAGCGCTTCTGGAAGCGCTCACTCGTTTCAGTTCCAACCGAACCCGCACTCGCGGCGGGGTCGGGAAAGCCCGTATCTTCACCTTTCTCAGTGCCAAGGGTGGCGCTGGTGCCACCACTACGGCGGTGAATGTCGCCGTGGCCTTGCAAGAAACTCAGGGCAGTGTAGTTCTGGTCGATTTCGCTCCCGTCGGGCACGCTCAACTCCATCTCAACGTGCGCCCCAGCTTCGGAGTTCCGGATGCGCTCGAGAATCTCCATCGCCTTGACGTTTCTTTGCTCGAAGGCCTGATGACCATCTGCAAAGACGGCTTGCACCTTCTCGCCGGACCGCAGCAGCCTTATCAGTCCGTTCCCACTCCCGCGGAGCTGGCGCGCCTCTTCGATCTGCTGGCGAATCATTACCGCTACGTTGTCGTCGATGCCTCCGGCCGCCTCGACGCGACCACGCGCCTGCTCTCCGATCTTTCCAACGCCGTACTGGTGGTCGCGCAAACCGATGTTGTATCTCTCTGGAGCGCCAGCCGCATTCACGACTTTCTGGAAGAAGGCACCGGCCGCAACCGCCTGCGCATGGTCCTGAATCGCTACAAGAAGATTCCTGGATTTACCGACGAAGACGTCGAGCACTCCACCCACTGCAAAGTTCTCTGGAAGATCCCCAATGCATTTCAATCGATATCGCCGGCAATCGACCACGGCGTCCCGGTGGTCATGCAGGAGGGTCAGGAAGTCAGCCGCTCTTTCCGCGCCTTCGCCGCCGCCCTCGCCGAAGCTTCATCCAACCTGGAAGGGGGTCTCGACCTGGTTTACGCGCAGGAAAAACCAGACCTCAAAAAGAAAATTGCCAACCACCTGATCATCACCCCGGCACGGGCCGGGCAGTAGACGTTACTATTTCTTAAACAGTCCGCCCAGACTTGCTCCCTGGGAATCACGTCAGAGGGATTTTCCTCATGCCGCGCAATGCGGTAATCGAGTTCTACCCGTTGCGTATCCGTGAGTAACGCGGCACCCGCTTCCAGGCTCTCCCAGACCGTGTCGAGCAGGTCGGCCTTTTTCGCGGCGGAGAGGTTGTTGATCTGGTCACGCAAATCGCTCATACGCCTATAACCCTAGTGCGGTCTCCGCTCGCATGCAAGCACTCCCAGCCACCGACTCCTGGGTACTCCGGGTGAGCGATCCTGTTCTTCCGGCGTATCCAGCAAATGGAAAAAGGCGCTGCCACTTTTTGGGGTTCGGTTGCATCTAAACATTGACAACGAAACACTCAGGTCTTAGCATGTACCTGTTGGCAATCATTGATTGATTGATTACAATGTACTTAGCGGACTCTGAAGGAGACAGATAATGGCCAAGATTATTGGAATTGACTTGGGAACCACCAATTCTTGCGTGGCGGTGATGGAGGGTGGCGAACCCAAAGTGATCCCCAACGAAGAAGGTGGGCGAACTACGCCCTCGGTCGTCGGGTTCACCAAGACTGGTGAAAGACTGGTGGGGCAGGTGGCGAAGCGCCAGGCCATCACCAACCCGGAGAACACGGTTTTCTCGATCAAGCGGTTCATGGGACGCCGCTATGACGAGGTGCAGGAAGAGATCAAGATGGTCCCTTACAAGGTCGTGAAGTCGGGCGACCACGTGGCGGTGCTGGCGCAAGGCAAGGAATACACCCCCCCGCAAGTTTCGGCGCTGATTTTGCAGAAGCTCAAGAAGGCCGCGGAAGACTATCTCGGAGAGAAAGTGACCGAGGCGGTCATCACCGTGCCCGCGTACTTCAACGACGCGCAGCGGCAAGCCACCAAAGATGCCGGCCAGATTGCCGGACTTGAAGTAAAGCGCATCATCAACGAGCCCACGGCGGCAGCGCTTGCTTATGGCCTCGACAAAGGCAAGGACGAAACCATCGCCGTCTACGACTTCGGCGGCGGAACCTTCGACATTTCGATTCTTGAAGTCGGCGAAGGCGTGATTGAGGTCAAAGCTACCAATGGCGACACGCACCTTGGCGGCGACAATCTCGATCAGCGCATCGTCGACTGGCTGATCGACGAATTCAAGAAAGATGAAGGCCTCGACCTGCGCGGTAAAGGCAACGAAATGGCCATGCAGCGTCTGCGCGACGCGGCGGAGCGAGCCAAGATCGAACTTTCCACCACCATGGAAACCGAGATCAACCTGCCCTTCATCACCGCGGACGCCAGCGGCCCGAAGCACCTGGTAAAGAAGCTGACCCGCGCCAAGCTCGAAGGCATGGTCGAAGACATCATCCAGAAGTCAGTCGGCCCCTGCAAACAGTGCATGAAGGATGCAGGCGTCGACGCCAGCAAGATCAACGAAGTGGTGCTGGTCGGCGGACAGACCCGCATGCCCCGCATTCAGGCACTGGTAAAGGATCTGTTCGGGCGCGAAGGGCACAAGGGTGTTAATCCCGATGAAGTGGTAGCGATCGGCGCAGCCATTCAGGGCGGCGTGCTGGGCGGCGAAGTGAAAGACCTTCTGCTGCTCGACGTGACCCCGTTGACGCTGGCAATCGAGACCTTAGGTGGCGTAGCCACTCCGATGATCCCGCGCAATACGACGATTCCCACGCGGAAGACGGAAACCTTCTCGACCGCGGCGGACAGTCAGACTTCGGTTGAGGTCCATGTGCTGCAAGGCGAGCGTCCCATGGCGGCGCAGAACCGGACACTCGGCAAGTTCCACTTGACCGGCATCCCGACCGCACCGCGCGGCGTTCCTCAGATCGAAGTGACGTTCGATATCGATGCCAACGGCATCCTGAACGTGACCGCCAAAGACACGGCCACGCAAAAGGATCAGAAGATCACCATCACGTCGTCCTCTGGATTGTCGAAGGAAGAAGTCGAGCGCATGGCAAAGGAAGCCGACGCACACTCTGCCGAAGACAAGGCAGCGCGCGAGACCATCGACGCCAAGAATCAGCTCGACAGCATGGTCTATAACGTCGAGAAGATGCTGCGCGAGTCGGGAGACAAAATCTCCGGCTCCGATCGTGGCGACGTTGAGAACGCCCTGGCCGATGCGAAGAAGGCGCTGGAATCGAACGACAAAGCGCAAATGGATCGGGCTCGCGAAACCCTTACCAAGGCTTCGCACAAGCTGGCCGAAGAAATGTACAAGGCCGCCCAACCCGCTCCAGGTGCAGGCCCCGGCCCAACCAATGGCGCTGGACCTACGCCGGGCGGCGACGGTCAGGCCAAGAAAGACGAAGGCGTGATCGACGCAGAGTACGTGGATGTAGAGGATAAAAAGTAAGTGAAGCTGCTGGCTCCTGGCTTCCAGCTTGGATCGTGTGGCGCGGGCTCCTCAGCCCGCGCTTTACGTTTTGAAGCGCAGCCAAAGGCAAAAGGGGGATCGATGGATTTTCAGATGAACGATCACACGTATTATGTAAGTCTCTCTGAGGACGAGAGAAAATGGCGCGTGTTGGTTTCCACTCCGACTGGTTCGTGGCGAATTCCGGTATACGAAGATGTTGAAGAAGCGGAGCCAACGATCCTGCTGGAACCCGAAGAGGAAAAGCACCGGCTCCCGAATTAAACTGTTATCCCTGACCGACGCGGGCACCTCGGGAACGGAGTGCCCCGCCCGCTGCACTGACTAGCAAATGGCGACTACTACCAAAAAAGATTTTTACGAGATCCTCGGAGTAAAGAAATCCGCCTCCGCCGAGGACATCCGTAAGGCATTCCGCAAGCTCGCGCGAAAATACCATCCCGACGTCAATCCCGGCGATAAATCTGCTGAAGAAAAGTTCAAAGCGCTTTCAGAAGCCAACGACGTTCTCAGCGATCCCAAGAAGCGCAAGATCTACGATCAGGTCGGCTTCTACTCGGATAACATCGATCCCGCGACCGCCGAAGCCTACGCGCGCGGCGGAGGACAAGGCGGCGGATTCGGCGGAGACACGTCGGGCGGATTCCCCGGTAGCGGCGCAGGAACATCCGGTCAAGGTGTTCCCTTCGATTTCGGAGGGTTCGACTTCTCCGACTTATCTGAGAACGCCGGCCGGCGCTCCGGCGGAAGCGGCGGTTTCCGCGACATCTTCTCAGGAATCTTCGGAGGTGGCCGCGGTGGGGCAGTAACCACCGACACCGGCCCCGAGCCGGGCTCCGATCTCGAATATCAAGTCAACGTCCCTTTCTGGACGGCCATTCGCGGCGGCGTCATGCGGCTCAACATCACACGCCAGGACGTTTGCAGCAATTGCCACGGCCAGGGCTACATCGAAGCCCCCGGAAAGTGTCCCGAATGCAATGGCACCGGCCAGATCACGCAAACTGGCGGACGCATGAAATTCAACGTAACCTGCCCGCGCTGCCATGGAACCGGCAAGAATATTTCGACTTGCCCTGTATGCCACGGCGAAGGCACGGTCACCCGAACGGAGCCGCTGGAAGTCCGCATCAAGGCCGGCACCCGCGACGGCCAGCGCATCCGTCTCGCGGGAAAGGGCAATGCCGGAGCCCACGGCGGCCCGGCCGGTGACCTGTACGTCATCATCCGCACCGAGGAGCACCCGTTGTTCCGTCGCGACGGTGATGACATCTACCTGACCATCCCAGTTTCCGCCAGTGAAGCCGCTCTCGGTGCAAAGATCGAAGTGCCCACCATCGACGGCCGTGCCTTACTAAAAATTCCGCCCGGCACCCAATGCGGCCAGAAGCTTCGCCTGCGTGAAAAAGGCGTCCCTTCCGCCACCAAAGAAGACGTCCGCGGCGATGAAATCGTCGAGATCACCATAACCGTCCCCATGCCTCGCGACGAGCGCACCAAAGAACTGCTGCGTGAACTTGCCAAGTTGAATCCGGAAGATCCGCGAGAAGAATTGTGGAAGAAGGTCTAGATCGGGAAGAAAATCAAGATCTTTAACACAGAGGCCACTGGAGATCACAGAAAAAATCAAATCGACTGTGTTATGCCTCCGCCTCCGTATCCTCTGTGTTAAAGATTTTGCCTCGTTACTTCCGACGCTGACCCACTCCGCTAAAATTATTCGCGATTTTTCTTGCATCCTCACAAAATTCTCGTAATCTCAACAATGCGAACTAACTCCAGCGGAGTTTCTGGAATCTAAACAAACCAGAAAGCTCGAGCAACGTTTTTCGTAGTCGTAAACGAAATCCAGCCCGCTGCGGAGTAGCTGAGAGTGAGTCGCTTGAGGAGGAACACATCGAAATTGGCAACAGCTAGCCGCGCGTCCCAGACAGAGAATCCCCAACCTCTCGCCGTCATCCCCAACCGGAAAAAATTCGCCCGCCTCACATTGTGGCCATTGGTCGCCGCCACCTTCTTTATGGTTTCCGGCGGAACCTACGGCACGGAAGACATCGTGCACGGTGCCGGCTACGGACGGGCGATTCTCATCCTTCTGCTTACCCCGCTCCTCTGGAGCCTGCCCACCGCGTTCATGATCGGCGAACTTTCCAGCGCGCTGCCCTACGAGGGCGGCTACTACGCCTGGGTGCGCCGCGCCATGGGGAATTTCTGGGGATTTCAGGAAGCCTGGCTCTCGCTGGTTGCCTCCATTTTCGATATGGCAATCTATCCCACGCTGTTCGTGGCCTATCTCACGCGCATGTTTCCTTGGTTCCAGGAAGCGAATCGTGGATGGTGGGTTGCTTTCGCCGTGGTCCTCGCCTGCGCCGCACTCAATATCGCCGGCGTAAAAGTGGTCTCGCTCACCTCCCTTTGGCTCTTCTTCGCGCTTTCCGCGCCATTCGTTGCCATCGTGCTGATTGCCCCTTTCGAATTCGGGGCTCTGGCCAATGCCGTCACCAAGCCGACAACTTCCAGCGTCGACATTCTGGGGGGCCTGCTGATCTGCATGTGGAACTACATGGGCTGGGACAACGCGTCCACCATCGCCACTGAGGTCGAGAAGCCGCAGCGCACCTACCCGCGCGCCATGCTGGTCGCGGTCGCGATCGTCGCAATCAGCTATGTACTTCCCTTTGCCGCCATGTGGATGACTGGTCTCAAATCCACTGCGTGGGAAACCGGCTCCTGGGCCGAAGTGGCTGGCCTGGTCGGCGGTCCCTTGCTGCGCATCGGCGTCGTCCTCGGAGGCGTGATCAGCGCCTTTGGCATGTTCAACGCCCTGGTCATGAGCTACTCCCGCCTGCCTCTGGCGATGGCGCAGGATGGCATGTTGCCCGGCGTTTTCGCCAAGCTCCAGAAAAAATCGAACGCCCCGTGGGTGGCGATTCTTGCGCTGGCATTCTGTTGGGCCATGTGTCTCGGCCTCGGCTTCGCGCGCCTGGTGACGCTGGATATCCTTCTTTACGGTTGCAGCCTGCTGCTCGAATTCGTCGCGCTTGCGGTCCTCCGCTTCCGCGAACCCGATCTGCCGCGACCTTTCCGCGTTCCCGGCGGAATATTCGGCGCCATCGCCATCGGCATTCCGCCCATGCTTCTGCTCGGCTTTTCCATTATCCGCAGCGAACATGAACAAGTCTGGAACATGAGTTCGTTCGAGTTCGGCATGATACTGATCGCCGCCGGCTTCGTTGCCTATGCCCTAAACCACCTGTTGAAGCCGCAAGGCTGGGCAGTCCGGGTCGAGCACAAACCAGAACCCGCAGCGTAGTTATGTAGAGACAGCCGCCCTCGGCTGTCCATCGAGCGCAGCTCGATTTTTTCTCTTCCACCAAGGGAAATTTCTTGCTGCCCGACAGCCCCTGTCTTGCAGAACTAAAACGCTACCTTGAAGCTCAATTCTGGCAACGGGATGTCACCTTATCGTCGTCTTAAGTTGAGCTTTCCAGGAAAGCACAAGAACTGGCCCTTGTCTGGCGCTGGCTGCGCGTCGGAAAATAGTCTGTTACTCTTTCAATTCAAAAGGAGCAAGCCAATGTCCGACCCCAAAGCCACCGACGCCCAAATCGAAGTTTCCCGCGACCGCCTCGCCGAGCTCTTGAACGAAGACCTCGCCCGCGAATATCAAGCCATCATTGCCTACGTGGTTTATTCGCAGGTGCTCACCGGCGCCCAATACATGGACATCGCCGCCCAGCTTGAGATCCACGCCAAGCAGGAACTCGATCATGCCCTGATTCTCTCCCGGCAAATCGATTACCTCGGCAAAATGCCGGTCGTGACTCCCAAACCGGTGAAGACCTCGAAAGACGCCAAAGAAATGCTGCGCTTCGATCTGGAAAATGAAAACGAAACCATCCGCAACTACCGCGACCGTGTCCGCCAATGCGAAGCTCTGGGCGAATACGCCTTGGCCGAACAAATCCGGCAGATCCTCACTCAGGAACAAGATCACCAAATCGATCTGGCCACTGCTCTCGGCGAAGACGTTCCTGACCTGAGCACCGGCCCCGCGCGCCGATCGGGCAAGCGCGGCTGACGTTGTAGCTGACGTGTAGTGGATCAATTTGAATTCGCTTTTGAAAGGGTGCGGCTTTTAGCCGCGCCGTAACCGCCCAAACTCGATAGCGGCTTCGGCTGCTAAGGGGCGGTGGTTTTCGAATTAACCCACTGCCCAGCCTCCCTTGATCTGGTCCGAGCAAGTGCTGCCGTGATAATTTAGCGTAAATTAAAAGCTGGCAGTTCTTAGCCGATGACCAAACGCAAATCCAAGGGCGCCTACATGATCTCGAGCGTGGCCGAGATGTACGGGATCCACCCACAAACTTTGCGGCTCTACGAACGCGAAGGCCTGCTCAAGCCTTCGCGCACCGAGGGCAACACTCGCCTATACACCGACGAAGATTTGCAGCGCCTGGAATTCATTCTCTCGCTCGCTCGCGACCTGGGCGTAAACATCAGCGGCATGGCGATCATCCTGCAAATGCGCGAGCGCATGGAGGAAATGCAGCGCCAGATTCAGGAATTCGTCCAATACATCCAGGAAGAAGTCCTCACCCGCGCCAACGCCGCCGCCGATCCGGCGAAGGGAGCCATGGTCCCGGTGCGAAGGTCAATGCTGGCACAAACAATTCCACCGGTAAAGAAAAAGTAACTTTTATTCATCCTAGGTCACGCCATCAAAGAGCTCCGACCGTGGTCCCTCCAGTCCCAAAGCCCCGTACCCGCAGTATCATGAACCCGTACCCATGCTGCCCTTTAAACTGATCTATAGTGACGGTTACCACTTGCCAATCGGTGCCCATGTCTTTCCCGCCGAAAAATACCGGCTGGTCCACAACCGTTTAATCGAACAGGGCGTAGCCGAGCTCGGCGACTTCCTCGAACCAAAGCCGGCGACGGACGAAGACATCCTCCTCGTCCATACTCCGGAATATGTAGAGAAGCTCAGAACCGGCACGCTGAGCGCGCAGGAAGAACTCGCCCTCGAAGTTCCCTTTTCGCAGGAGTTAGTGGAAGCCTTCTGGCTCGCCGCCGGCGGCTCTATCCTGGCCGCGCGCCAGGCTTTAGCCGACGGCGTCTCCATCAACATCGGCGGCGGCTTTCATCACGCCTTCCCTGACCACGGCGAAGGCTTCTGCATGATCAATGACGTAGCCGTCGCCATCCGCCGCCTTCAACGCGATGGGAAAATCCACACCGCAATGACGGTTGACTGCGACGTGCATCACGGCAACGGCACCGCCGCCATCTTCGCCGCCAAGCGCGCTCCCGGCGATCCGCTTCCATCAGCTTCCGGTTCGCCAATTTCAACCCATGGAATCCGCCGTAAAAATCCTAACGCGACAGACGTCTTCACTATCTCGCTCCACCAGCACAACAACTACCCGATGTGGAAGCCGCCCTCCTCGATCGACGTCGATCTCCCCGATGGCATCGTGGATGACGAATATCTCTCCTGGCTCGACAACGCCCTCAGCTCTGGCCTGCGCCAATGCGAGCCCGATATTCTTTGCTACCTCGCGGGCGCCGATCCCTATAAAGAAGACCAACTGGGCGGCCTGAATCTAACCATAGAAGGCTTGAGGAAGCGTGACGAACTTGTCTTCCGCGTGGCTCGCGCAAAAAACATTCCGGTGATGGTGACCTTCGCCGGCGGCTACGCCCAGCATGTTGAAGATACGGTGACGATTCACGGCAACACTGTAGTCGCCGCAAAGGAATTATTCACCGTAACTTCATGAGCGCTTGAAAAGTTATACTCAGTAGAATGATCGTCAGCCCGTCCGAGCTTCCTCACAGCGAGCTTTACGGCATTTTGCTTAATTCCGTTGCGCCACGGCCGATTGCGTGGGTCTCTACAATTAGCGCGTCGGGGCAACTCAATCTTGCGCCGTTTTCTTTTTTTAACGCCGTCTGCGTGGACCCTCCCTTGCTGGCTTTTGCGCCCGGGCTTCGACCCAGCAAGCGGTCCGAAGCGACGCACGGCGAACCAAAAGACACCCTAGGCAACATTCGGGAGACTCGCGAATTTGTGGTCAACATCGTCACCTACGATTTGGCCGAAGCCATGAATCTGAGCAGTGGGGAATACGCCTCGTCGGTCGACGAATTCGAATTGGCAAAACTCACTCCTACGCGCTCGAATATCGTCCGCCCGCCGCGCGTCGCCGAATCCCCCGTCAACTTCGAATGCAAGCTGCATCAGATTCTCGACTTCTCTCCCAAACCTACCAGCAGCAGCCTGGTCATCGGCGAAGTCGTCTGCATTCACGTGAACGATGCGAACGTAAGAGACGGGAAGCTGGACCGGAACTCCCTCGACCTGATCGGCCGCATGGGCGGCATTCAATACACCCGCACCACGCAGAGATTTGACATGGTGCGCCCGAAAGTCAGATAGTTCACGCCCACTGCTAGAATAGATCACTAACCATGTTCGAGAATCTTCAGGAAAAACTCCAGCGCGCCTTCAAGTCCCTGCGCGGACAGGCGCGACTTAGCGAAGAAAACATTGCCGAGGCCCTGCGCGAAATCCGGCTGGCGCTGCTCGATGCCGACGTCAACTTCAAAGTCGTCAAAGAATTAATCGACCGTATCCAGGCCAAGGCCGTCGGCCAGGAAGTGCTGACCGCGCTCTCTCCCGGCGAGCAGGTCATCAAAATCGTGCGCGATGAACTGGTCGAGACCCTCGGCAAAGACACCGCGCGCATCAAGTTCGCGTCGCAGCCGCCCACTGTCGTCCTCATGGCCGGACTGCAAGGTTCCGGCAAAACCACCACCTCCGGCAAGCTGGCGAATTGGTTCAAAATCGGCGGGCATCGCCCGCTGCTGGTTTCCGTCGACGTCTACCGTCCGGCCGCGCGCGAGCAATTGAAAATTGTCGCGCAAGCCGTGAAAGCGCAAATCTACGAAGGCCAGGTCGGTGACGCTGACACTCCCGAGAAACTCACTGCTGCGGTCGAACGTTTGGTGAAAGAAGCCCGTCGCGAAGCCATCGTCTCCGGATGCGACGTGCTGATCGTCGACACCGCCGGACGACTCCACATTGACGACGAACTTATGGACGAGATGCAGTCGCTGAAAAAGTTGCTGAATCCGTCCGAGATTTTGTTCGTGGCCGATGCCATGACTGGTCAGGACGCGGTGCGCTCCGCCGAAGAGTTCCATAAGAAACTTTCGCTCACCGGCGTTGTGCTCACCAAAATGGATGGCGACGCCCGCGGCGGCGCGGCGCTTTCCATCCGCCAGGTCACCGGCCAGCCCATCAAGTTCATCGGCATCGGCGAAAAATATGATGCCCTCGAACCGTTTCATCCCGACCGCATCGTCTCCCGCATCCTCGGCATGGGCGACATTCTCTCGCTCATCGAGCGCGCCGAATCGCAGATCGATAAGAAAAAAGCCGAGGAGATGGCCAAGAAAGCCCTCACTGGTGACGGCTTTTCGCTGGAAGATTTTCGCGAGCAGCTGCGACAAGTAAAAAAGATGGGCTCGATCAAAAACCTGATGGGCATGCTGCCCTCGATCGGACCGTTTTCCGGCCTGCAAAAAGCCGCTGACCAGGTCGACGAAAAACAGATCAACCGGGTCGAAGCCATCATCAACTCGATGACCACACACGAGCGCAATCATCACGAAGTTATCAACGGCAGCCGCCGCAAACGCATCGCCCGCGGCTCCGGGACTACAGTGCAGGAAGTGAATAATCTTCTCCGCCAATATGCGCAGATGAAAAAAATGTTCAAGCAAATGGGCAAGCCGAGTTTCGCGCGCAGAATGGCCGGGATGAAGTTGCCCGGAATGTGAAAGAGCAGTGTTCAGTGGGCAGTAAACCGCTCTTTCTGACCACTGACCACTAGTCACTGACCACAGGGTTTGCACATGAAATGGCGCTCACTCCAAGAATCCGGCGAGAATACTGACCTTCGGCCTCTGCGCGAAATCCTCGCCGAGCGCCAGGAAGCCATCACGAGATATGTCCCTGCCGAAACTCAGGCCATCCATGCTCGCGCCATCGCCGGACTGAAGGCTAAAAATCTTGCTGCCAACATTCTTCCCGTGGGTGCAAAGATCCCGGAATTCCAACTCGAAGATCAAGACGGCAAGCCTGTCTCGTCTGCCGATCTCTTATCCAACTCCCGGCTCGTTCTTCACTTCTTCCGCGGACGCTGGTGCCCATTCTGCGTCGCCCAACTCGAAGCCATGAACCTGATCGTCCCCGCGCGCGCCGAACACGGCGCGACCCTCGCCGCGATTTCCCCGCAGACCGTCAAGCAGTCTTACTTCATGCGCGACCAGCATCATCTCCGCTTCCCGTTGCTCTCTGATCCCGGCAATCGGGTCGCCCGCCAATTTGGCCTTACCTACCGCGTCCCTGACGAGCAAAAATCCATCTACCAGCGATCATTCGTCAACCTCCCGCTGGTAAATGGAGACGACAGTTGGGAGCTGCCGATTCCGGCGACCTACATCATCGACCGCGACGGAACGATCCTTTACGCTTCCGCCGACGAGAATTACATCGCGCGTCCCGAACCGCAGGCGATACTCGATTTTCTTGCAGCCTCACATTGAATCCTGGTTGGAATTTTTTTCGGGCTGATGGTCATGCATCGCTGCTCCGTCTCGCCAGGGGTGGTACCCCCCACGCCTCAAATGCTCGAAATCCAGTAGGCATGCGGGTTCCCGCAAATGAGCCAGTCTTAAATCTTTGTTTCCAATAACTTATGGGTAAAATCCTGGAAACACAGGGGTTCGACTGCATTTGTTGCTTTTGAAAGCTGCTTCGGTGCAGTGCCTCCGTAGCTATGATCGGCGAGGCTGGCTGTGGAAGGGAAGGTCAGATATCACAGGGAGGAGGAGAGGAATCATCCGATTCCCAGCAGCACTCCCACGTATCCTCTCACTCTCCCTAACAATTCCGCGTCCGCTTTGGAATGAAACGCCGCCTTGCGCGCCGCCCAGTCCATGCTCTTTACATGGTCCACTAGCACCGCGCCCTCAACTTTACCCACGCTCACCGGCAGAGCGAAGGGGTAAGGCTTGCGCTGACTGGTCAACGGACACACAACCGCCAGCCCGCTCGCGCGGTTGTAGCTCTGTTCAGTCATTACCAGCGCTGGGCGCCGCTTGGCCTGTTCGCGTCCCGTCTGTGGATCGAAGTCGAGCCATACAATGTCGCCAGCCCGCGGAATGTATGCCGATTTCGATGCGGGCCTCACCACTCCACGCTTTCTTTCCCGCGCTCCGGCCCAGCGTTAACTTCACCATAGCGGTTTTCCGGGGTGATCTGCGCCACCAACTCCTTGAGCGAAGGGATTCTTTGCTTTCGGCGCAGGCTGATCTCGCCTGCCCTGGCCTCCATCACAATGGCATCCCCCTCCCGCACGCCAGCAATCTCCGCCTCCGGTTTTGGAATTCGGACTGCCAGGCTATTGCCCCACTTTACGATCTGAGCCGTCGCCATCGCCCCTCCTTTTGGATATACATAGTATATACGGAAGAAGGCACGAGGTATATACGCCCCTGTCATCTTGAGCGAAGCATGCGGATTCGCCTTAAGAATTCGCGTCACGCGGTCGAAGGGCTCCTTTCACCCCCATGCCAATCGTTTCAGGGAGTTCTTTGGCAAATTGTCGACCCTGTCGACCGCCACGCGGATTACAACGAAGCGCGCCTGAAATGATCTCGGCCCGCCCCCAGTGGCGGAATTTTAAGCTCGGGGCTGGGACGGCAGATTCCTCATGTCTCTCGCTTCGCTCGGGCATCGGAATGACAAAGGGGGGGATTTGCTGGCCTGCTCAAACGTCAAAGCAGTGGGCGGGGATATCCACTGCGGGCTCACCCACGCCAAAGTCAAAAACCCCACCCTTTCGCAAAGAACGCGACAAGAGTGGGCAACCGTTCGTGCCAGGGGCTAAAGCACTGCCATTTTCTTCGCGGCTTACGCGGCCCTCAAGGGCCGCTCTTCCACAACCTCTTTAGGTTCCCTCGTCAAAAGAAGCGGGCGAGGGCGCCCGCTCCACACAAGCCCTTTTAGGTTCCCTCGCTCCAGCCCGCCAGGTATTCTTCCTGCTCGGGGGTGAGGCGGTCGATTTTGATGCCCATGGATTCCAGCTTCAGTTTGGCGACGCGTTTGTCGAGTTCGTCGGGAACTTTGTAGACCTTTTTCTCGAGCGTCTTGTAATTCTTGACCATGTATTCGACGGAGAGCGCCTGGTCGGCGAAGCTCATATCCATGACCGACGCAGGATGGCCTTCGGCGGAGGCGAGGTTGATCAGGCGTCCCTCGCCGAGGAGGTTGATTTTGCGGCCGTCTTTCATGGAGTACTCGTCGACGTAGGTGCGGGTGGTGCGCTTGGAGGACGACATTTTTTCGAGCGCGGGAATGTCGATTTCGACGTTGAAGTGGCCGGAGTTCGAAATGATTGCGCCGTCCTTCATCAGGTCGAAGTGATCTTTGGTGAGCACGCTCTTGTTGCCGGTGACGGTGCAGAAGACGTCGCCGAGTTTGGCTGCTTCGGTCATCGACATGACGCGGAAGCCGTCCATGACTGCTTCGAGAGCTTTAGTGGGATCGACTTCGGTGACGATCACTTCAGCGCCCGCACCGCGAGCGCGGCTGGCAAGACCGCGTCCGCACCAGCCGTAGCCGGCGACGACGAATTTCGAACCGGCCAGCAGGAAGTTGGTGGCGCGGATGATGCCGTCGAGGGTGGATTGGCCGGTGCCGTAGCGATTGTCAAACAGATGCTTGGTGTCGGCGTCATTCACCGCGACGATGGGAAACTTCAGCACGCCTTCCTTGGCCATGGCGCGCAAGCGGATAACACCGGTGGTGGTCTCTTCGGTGCCGCCGATCACTCCGGGCAGATTGTCGGTGCGCTTGGTGTGCAGGATGGTGACGAGGTCGGCGCCATCGTCCATGGTGATGTGCGGCTTGTGATCGATGGCGGCCATGATGTGCTGGTAATAGGTGTCGTTATCTTCGCCCTTGATGGCGAAGACGGCGATGCCCTGATCGCGGACCAGGCTGGCGGAAACGTCGTCCTGCGTGGAGAGCGGATTTGAGGCGCAGAGCACAACGTCAGCGCCGCCGTCGCGCAGGCAGATGGCGAGGTTGGCGGTCTCCGCGGTCACGTGCAGGCAGGCAGAGATGCGCATGCCTTTCAGCGGCTGGTTTTTGATGAATTCCTTGCGGATGATCTGCAACACCTTCATGGACTGGTTGGCCCACTCGATGCGCTTTTTGCCCAGTTCCGCCAGTTCTAAACTTTTAATATCGCAATTGACCTGTGCTGCTGTTGACATACGCCTCCTGTGGCGCGTTCACGCGGAAAGATTGAGTTGGTTGACGAAGAATAGCCGATACAACCGTTCTGCCAGAATACACGAATCGAGCCGGGATTCGTGAGATTCGAAAACTCTTAGGGGAATGACACCTTCGGCTCGTCGTGGAGCTGAAGTACATTCTTTTGTGGAAGCGAGAACTAAGGTCCCTCGCTGCGCTCGGGATGACCGAAATTATTTTCCACTCCGCGGCGAAAGTGTTGTCTACTTTCGCGCGGCTACTGGCTCCCGTACTCCAGCATCGCTGGCCAGCTTCGAAGCTTTGTCCGTGGCTTCCCAGGTGAAATCCGGATCGTTGCGTCCGAAGTGGCCGTAGGCTGCCGTCTTCTTGTAGATCGGGCGACGCAAATTCAGGGAGTCGATGATTCCGCGCGGGGTCAGTTTGAAATGGGAGCGAATCAGATCGGGAATGCCTTCGGGATTAACTTTTTCGGTGCCGAAGGTATCGACGCGCACGCTGACCGGCTCGGCCACGCCGATGGCGTAGGCCAGCTGCACTTCGCAGCGGTCGGCCAACTTTGCTGCCACAACATTCTTCGCAATATGGCGCGCCATGTAAGCTGCGGAACGGTCGACCTTGGTCGGATCCTTTCCGCTGAATGCGCCGCCGCCGTGACGGCCCATGCCGCCGTAGGTGTCGACGATGATCTTGCGACCGGTGAGACCGGTGTCGCCCATGGGGCCGCCGATGACGAAGCGTCCCGTGGGATTGATGTGGTACTTGGTATCTTCATCGAGCAGATGGGCCGGGATCACGGCCTGGATTACGTGCTTCAAAATTCCCGCGCGAAGTTCATCGTTCGCCACCGTCTCAGAGTGCTGCGTGGAAATCACGACGGCATCGACGCGAATCACGTTGCCCTTGGCATCGTACTCAACCGTAACCTGCGATTTGCCGTCGGGCCGCAGAAACGGCAGGGTGCCGTTCTTGCGCACCTGCGACAAACGCATGGTCAACTTGTGCGCCAATGAAATCGGGGTTGGCATCAACTCTTCATTTTCGTTGCAGGCGTAGCCAAACATCATTCCCTGGTCGCCGGCGCCGCCGGTGTCGACGCCCATGGCGATGTCGCCGGACTGTTTGTTGATGCTGGAGATGACGGCGCAGGTGTTGCAGTCGAAGCCGTGGAGGGCATTGTCGTAACCGATGGACTGGACTGTGCCGCGGACGACCTGCTGGAAATCGACGTAAGCTTTGGTAGTGATTTCTCCGGCGATTACGACGAGACCGGTAGCGGTGAGGGTTTCGCAGGCGACGCGGCTCGAGGGATCGTCGGCGAGGCAAGCATCTAGAATGGCATCAGATATCTGGTCGGCGATCTTATCGGGATGGCCTTCAGTAACGGATTCGGAAGTAAACAGAATGCGGTTTTTTGCAGCCAAGACTTGGTCTCCTTAAAAAAACTGCTTCAGACTTGCAAGTTACTTATTCCTTGCACTCGTGGGGAGGGCGCCCTACTAATCGGACAGAAAGACGCGATGGAAAACCACCGAATAAGGTCTTCAAAAAGGCTAACAGAGGGTGGGGTTCGGCGCAACGAATTTGTCCCCAAGCGGCGGCCTATGAATCGAATTGCGGAATAGGTGGGCTGGAAGGGCTGATTCTGCGGTTATTTGGCGGAAACACATGAGGTTACAACCAGTTTCAGAAATCCGAGTGGAGAATTGCAATGAAGTAAGGGTTACCGTTTGTTACGGAAAGCGCCGTAGTCATTTGACGCCGTTTTTTCTAGCGTGAGTCATTACGTCTCGTAGCGAACATAGTTATGTCGTCATATGTACATACAGTATTCAGGGTATTTCTTTTCCCTTGGTATTGGGATGAGAATAGAGCAGGGACAGAGCTATCTACCGGGGGGCACGAACTTTGTACGACATCAACTTTATTCGTGCCATCTGTCGCGATCTCTCCGACGAAACGGATCAGGTGAAAATAGAGGAACTGATGTCACTCTTGCGATCAGTGATGAAAGAAGAGCGAGAAGAATTCCGAGCAAGAATCAAGTTCCTCAGCCGGCAATACTCGCATTTGCTCGGGCCAGAAAACCGCTGAACCGAAGAGAGAAAGAGAGAAAGATTTCGGCGCTACAGATTTGTTTCTCTTGCGTCGACTAGGCGTGCGGGGGAGCCAGGTGGAAGTAGGTTTTGCCTTTGAGCAAGGCCTCGACTGCGGCAATGAGGGAACCCAGGTCCGCCTTGGCGCATAGACCTTTGATACCAGCTTTCCTGGCTTCTTGTTCAAGTTGCTGCGAAGGATCGATGGTGACCATTAATACGGGGCTCTCCGGATGCTGTCGCGAGAGTTGCCGGCCGGCTTCGAGACCATCCATTTCCGGCATCACGAAATCCATAACCGTCAGGTGAGGGGAGACCTCGTCCCAGTGTTCCACGGCGCGACGGCCGTCTTCAGCTTCGCCCACCACCACCCATTCATCTTTTTTCTCCAGCAGGGTTCGCAGATGGGAACGAATCATCGGGTTGTCATCGACCAGAAAAATTCGAACCAAGCGTCGCCTCACGGGAACCAAAGATTGCGGAAGCCTCGCCGCGACTTAACCTTACCCCGCCAGACCGCCCAGGGCTATACAGCGGCAACCCGATTCGAAGCAAATTTAAACGTCGACCGAAGGGATGAGCCGTAAGCGGAAATCGCGCTATACCTAGCCGCGAACGTTGATCTTGGAGAAAGACAGTACCGCCCGGGAGGAAATGGGCCGCCCCATGGACATGGCGGGGCGGAAGGTGGTGAAAATTAACATTCGCTTAACCTGCGGCAGTAACTGCTGAGACGCTCCGGGATCCGAGAGAATTCTGTAATCGTCGACCCGACCGTGGGAATCGACGTAGGCTTCAACGACAAGGGATTCGGTGCTGATCGAGTCTAGAGTGCCAAACGCACTTTCCTGCAGCTCTGGGCCGGTATTCAAAACCAGCGGGACGTCCTGTTGATTGTTAGCCTGCAACTGGCCGGGAGTGGTAAGGATGCTTGCGACCAGGCCAAAAATCAAAATGGCGCAAGCCAAGCCCGCAGTGGCGGGCACCATGGTTGCATCCAGCGTATTTTTGAAGCGAACGCGAAGGGCCTCGAAGGGGGGACGGCGCTTTTGAGCGGCTTCGCGCGAGATTGCCAGTCGAAGCTTGAGTCCAAGGTCCGGCGGAGCGCTGGGACGGGGCGAACGCGACAGCAGTTGCTGGGTCATGCGCAACGATGCGTATTCGCTGGAACACAGCGGGCAGGCGCCCAGATGCGCTTGCAGCGCGAACATCTGGGTTCCGGTCACGGCTCCATCAAGATAGGGCGACATCAGCCGCTTGGCGGAGGCACAGCTTAACGGTTGACGCGACTGGGTGGGGATCACGACGTCACCTCAAGCTTTCCGCCCCCACGAAGGATCGCTGCTGCTTGTGGTTTTTCCTTAGGCGAGATTCCCAGTTCTCCAGCCATTTCGCGAACAAACGGAGTAAGGCGTTGCTTCAAAGCCTGACGGCCGCGGGTGATTCTTGACTTTACGGTTCCCAGCGAAATCTGCAAAATCTCCGCGATTTCTTCATATGACATTTCCTCCAGGTCGCGCAAAATAAGAGCCGTGCGGTAAGGCTCGGGCACCTGGCGCAGTTCGGTATCGACGCGCCGCTGCAACTCGTGCTGGGCCGCGCTATCGAAAGGCGAATCGTGGCGGTCAGTGAGCGCACTCTGCATGGCCTCATCGGAAATGACGCCGTCAGCTTCCGCGGGCTCGATAGAAGTTTCGTGTGCTTTGTGACGGAACCACCAGCGTTTTCGATTCGCAGCCTCGTGAAGCGCGATGCGGTAAATCCACGTTTTCAGGCTGGATTCACCGTGGAAATGTTTCATTCCACGGAAGACTTTGAGAAATACTTCCTGGGTAGTATCGGCCGCGTCAGAAGGATCGCTGACCATGCGGTAAACCAGGCTGTAGACCGGGCGTTGAAACTCCCCGATCAACCAGGCATAAGCGGTCTCGGAGCCGGCTTTGAGATCGGCGACAATTGCGGCTTCTTCGGCGCGTGCTCCGATTGCGCTTGCCAGATCTCCCAAAGTGGTTGCTCCCGCCATGACACGGCGCTCCTTAAATTATAGGGTCATTTGCGCACGGCGCACGAGAAAAATATGCGCACGGGCGCGGACCCATAATCTCGAAAAAAGCTCCCGAATCCACAATCTCGAACTGTGAGGCGGAAACCTCGATTGACCCACGCCTCACCTGCATAGACTCCGGAGTTGGGCGCGGAGTTCCCGCACTTCGGTAATTCAGTAATCGTAATTCAGGTAGGCAGCCCTATGGGCGGCAAACTCCTCGGCGGCATGGGCCTGTCAGGTCAGCGATTTATGCCGTTGTGGCACGGGCGCGGGCGTCAGTGATTTTCTGGAACACCTCGGCCAAGGCCGTGAGCAACTTTTCGGAGCCTTTATCGAGATCGAGCGAGGATTTCTCGAAGAAGGCGAGGGCTCCGTCGCCTTGAAGGCGTGAAGCGTTCTTTTGGGAGAGAGCGGTGAGTACGATGACTGGAATGGAGCGGGTTGCGGGCTCCTGTTTTAGCGCTTTGAGAACGTCGGGGCCGCTCGTCTTGGGAATCAACATATCGAGCAGAATCAGATCGGGAAGGCTCTCGCGGGCCAGGCGGAGAGCCTCGTCGCCATCGGCGGCTGTGATGACGGCATAGCCGGCGCGAATCATGGCGCGCTCGGTGGCGATTCTGAGGAACTTTGAATCTTCAACTAACAAGATTTTCGACATCTCAACCTTGATTCGAGTTGCCAGCAGAGGCGCCTGACTGCGGTTTCGCCTGAACTTGTAGCCGCCGAAAACCCTTCAACCTGCTCTACAAACTCATCGGCAGGATTTTGGGAAACAGGAGTGGATGGCGGGTACGCCGACTCGCTGGCGAAGGGCTCTACATTATCTGAAGGGCTATACATTATCTATGGTATTGCCGCGTTTATGTGCCGAGGCTAGGATGCGTCTAGAAAGATTGAGAGAAGGTAAGAACTCTCGAAGGCAGTCATGGGCTAGCGTTGATTAACGTTCGTGGCCTTCAAGACTGCCTTTTCTATGGTTAATTACAGACTCCAAAATCTTAGAAGGCTACAATCTTTGGCGCAGAAATTCAAAGAAAACGTAGCCGACAAGTCCAGCAACCGCGGCGATGGCAAAGTTCGGGAGAGTAAAGACATCGCGCATTGCCCAGATAATTCCTTTCTTGGCGCCCATGCCGGAACGCTCAAATTCCCCCATCAAAAGATTGGAATAAAAGAGGAAAATGATGAAAGCAACCTCGATGAGCGCGTTCCGCAGATTCTTCTTCATGGCGTTTTCGCCTCTATCTAGAGAGCAGGCGCAGTGCTGATCGTGCGTTGGTTCGGAGTTCTCGGTTTTCAATCCTCTGCAAGAGGTACACCGCGAAGCATCTCCGCCGTAAATAGCTTACCTTGCCTGCACCATGTTTCGCTGGTTTTTCGAACAAGCGTTTAAAAGCGGGCAAGAATTTTGCTTTGATTCTTGGGCGGAGCCTGTCGGCCTTGCCGCGATAGGAATCCCGCAACCTAGCGGTCCTGGAAAACATCGAAGGGACCTATGTCACCGGAAGACACTGTGCTGTCGTTGAACCCCGATGGTCAGAGGCTGTTGAGACAGGAACAGGCGCTGCGCGAGGGTGGGTTCAGCGTCATCACCGTCCCCACCCCGCTTCAGGCGCGGTTTGAGATTGAGATGGGAAGATGCGGGACGTTTCTCACAAGTGACCTAACGCCGCCGGCCATCTACCGGGATCTCTCGGCCTTTTTCAAACGTAATTGCCCGGCTGGGCTAGTCGTCTACGTGGCGGAGCAGAAAAGGGACACTGTTCCAGCCGCGGACTTGCTGATATGGGTGGGCGATGAACCGAATATGATCGTCCAGCAGATCCGAGCCAGGCAGGCGGAGAAGAAGACAAATTAGCGAACAGCGGCTCTAATCGCGAAAAAGTATTGGTCGGTCAGACTGACCCGCTCTCCCAAGAAAGCTTGATTTGCCTGAACGCCCGTACTCTCTCTAGAATGGAAATTCAACAATTTCCATAACTTATGATTCATTTCCCAGTTCCCGAAGCTCTTACTTTTGATGACGTTCTTCTGCTGCCTGCACGTTCCGATGTAATTCCCGCCACAGCCAGCACCCAGACTCAGCTAACCCGCAACATCAGCCTTAACATTCCGATTGTCAGCGCGGCCATGGATACCGTGACGGAATCGCATATGGCGATTGCGCTGGCGCAGCAGGGTGGGCTGGGAATTATTCATCGCAACCTGACAATCGAGCAACAGGCGAATGAAGTGGACAAAGTGAAACGCTCGGAAAGCGGGATGATCGTCGATCCGGTGACCATGTCACCCACCGACCGGGTAAGCGACGCGCTGGAGGTGATGCGGAAATACAAAATTTCCGGCGTGCCGATCACTGAAAACGGGCGACTGGTGGGCATTCTGACGAATCGCGATCTGCGCTTTGAGAGCCGTTTCGATATTCCGATCGATCGGGTGATGACCAAAAAGAATCTCATCACCGTGCCGGTCGGTACGACGCTCGAAGATGCGGAAGAGATTCTGCACGAGCATCGGGTGGAAAAGCTTTTGGTGGTCGACGACAAGTACAACCTGAAGGGTTTGATCACGGTTAAAGACATTCAGAAGAAGTTGAAATATCCGAATGCGGCGAAAGATTCGCAGGGACGGTTGCGGGTGGGAGCGGCGATCGGCGCGACCGGAGATTTTCTGGAGCGGGCGCAGGAACTGGCGAAGAATAAAGTCGACGTGCTGGCGATTGACAGTGCACACGGGCATTCGACCAAGGTGCTCGATGCCGTTAAGTTGATCAAGTCGAAGCTGCCGGAGATGGAATTGCTGGCGGGCAATGTGGCCACGTTCGACGGAGCTTGCGAGTTGACGCGCGCCGGGGCGGACGGCATTAAGGTTGGAATTGGTCCGGGCTCGATTTGCACGACGCGCGTGGTTACAGGGGCAGGAGTGCCGCAGATTACAGCCATTGCAGAGGCTCACCGTGCAACCAAAGACGCTGGCGTCCCGATCATAGCCGATGGCGGTATCAAGTACTCCGGGGACGTCACCAAGGCGCTGGCGGCGGGAGCGAGTGCGGTGATGATTGGTTCGCTTTTTGCCGGAACCGATGAAAGTCCCGGCGAGTTGATCCTTTACCAAGGACGGTCTTTCAAGTCCTACCGGGGCATGGGATCGATTGGCGCGATGGCGCAGGGTTCGAGCGAGCGTTACTTCCAGAGCACGGAAGGCGATTCCTCAGCGGCGGTTTCGTCCAATGATGGCGACACGAATCGGCTGGGAAAGCTGGTTCCGGAAGGCATTGAAGGGCGCGTGCCTTATCGCGGATCGGTGGCGATGATTGTTCACCAGATGGTGGGCGGATTGAAATCTGGCATGGGCTATTGCGGATGCGCCACCGTGGCCGAGTTGCTGCAGAAGACGCGTTTTGTCCGCATCAGCGGAGCCGGACTGCGCGAGAGCCATGTTCACGACGTAATGATTACCCGCGAGGCTCCGAATTATGCGATCGAGTAACTCTTCCATTTGAACTCCGACCAGCACAATGCTTTGATGGCGTGGATTGCCGCGATCTTGTGGCTGATCGTCATTGCCATCGAATCCACTGCCTATCTTTCGGCCAACAACACCAGCCGGATTCTCTATCCTTTGCTGCATTTCCTGTTTAAACTTGACCGGGAGCGGTTTGAGATTTGGCATTTTTTCATTCGGAAGACCGGGCACGTGATTGGTTATGCCACGTTAAGCATTTTGCTCTTCCGCGCCTGGCGGGCGACGTTGCCGGCGATGTCGAGTGCGAAGTGGACGGCACGCTGGTCGATTATCGCAATCCTGGGAACCGCGCTGGTGGCCAGCCTGGATGAGTGGCACCAGAGCTTCATTCCTTCCCGAACCGGACGATGGCAGGATGTGGTGCTGGATAGCTGCGCCGGGATCGCAGCCCAGATTCTGATTTTCTTTTGGTACGCGCGTAAGAAAAACGACTTTTTGCATCGCGGATCTGCCAGCTCGTTTTCCTAGCTGACGGTTTGCGTCCGCTTGGCGCGCGGTTTTATGAGGCCCGCCCCCTGCAGTAGTGCAGCCGCCAGAAGCGCAATCGCTGCCGAGAAATAAAACGGGATTCCTGCGCCGTAGTGCTTCCACAACTCACCCGTGATTAAACTCGCGGCCAGCGTGGCGATACTGGTTACGAAGAAATAGATTCCGAGCGCGCGGCCGCGGATTTGATCACCAACGCTCTGAACCACCAGGGCCTTTAGCACGGGCTGGGTAAGAGCGTAATAGAAGCCATATGCCGCCATGGCAATCCAGACAGCCAGCGTAGAAGGCGCGCGCCCGAAGACGAAATAGACTGCCGCGAAAATTACGTACCCGGCGGAGGCGATCAGCCGGCGTGAAACATGGTCGCTGAACCATCCGGCGGGCCACGATGCAAGAGTATAGGTAATGTTAAAAACCAGACCGAGCAAGGGCACGCGAGCCACGCCGATTCCTACGTTTTGTGCGCGTAGGACGAGGAACATGTCGCTCGAATTCCCCAGCGAAAAAAGCGTGACGGCGATCAGCACGAAGTAGAAGCTGGCGGGAAGGTTTCCCCATGCGGTTTTCAAGTCAAGCGGGATACGCTGATCGCTGGTTTGAATCTCGGATTTTTTTGTGTCGCTGCCGGCAGAATCTGTTCGGCGTTTTGTAACCTCGCGAATGCCTGCCCATGCCACCAGAACACACAAGCCTCCGGGAACGGCGGCGGCGAGGAAGACGGTTCGAATTCCGAAATGCGAAAGCATGAGCAACGCGATGAGCGGCCCGGCAATTGCGCCGGCGGAATCCATCGATTGGATTAATCCGTAGGCCGATCCGAGGCGATTCTTCGGCACGGATTCCGCGACCATCACATCTCTCGGCGCGGCGCGAAAGCCCTTTGAGAAGCGGTCGCAGAAGCGGATCAGCAAAATCTGCGGCCACGCGGTGACCAAGGCCAGCAAGGGCTTGACTGCGTTGGCGATGAAATAACCCGCGACTACGACAGGCTTGCGGCGTTCGATGCGGTCGGCGAGATATCCGGAAAAAAGCTGCGTGAACGACGCAACGCTTTCCGCGATGCCCTCGATCAATCCCAACTGCGCGGGGCCAGCACCGAGGGAGACGAGGAACGCCGGCAATACCCAGTAGGCCATTTCGGTGGCGGTGTCGTTTAGAAAAGATGTGATTCCGAAGGCGTAGATGTTGCGGGTTGCGGAGGGAGTGGAATCAGGTTGAGGTTGCGGGGCCATTGCGTTTGAAAATTCTTGCGGCGTCGCGGGTATTCATTTTGCAATCGTGAATTCAGATGCGGCTGAGCCCACGTCCGCTTATTAGGGAACGTACCCCTCACCACGCAGTACTTTTCCCGGCAGTGCTCCAGTCATTTTGGCGTGGTCGATCACCGGAACGCCATTCACCAGTACATATTCCATGCCTTCAGAAAGCTGGTTGGGGTTGTCGAAGGTAGCGAGGTCGCGAATGGTAGCGGGATCGAAGATCACAACATCGGCCCAGAGGCCTTGCTTGAGCACGCCGCGATCGGTCAGGCGCAAACGCTGTGCCGGCAAGGCCGTCATCTTACGGATGGCGTCGGGCAGCGAGAGGGACTTATCCTCGCGAACATACTTGCGCAGAATTCGCGGGAAAGTTCCATAGGCGCGGGGATGAGGATGCTCCTGCCCGAGAAGACCATCCGGGGATGTGCCGGAAGAATCGTTATCGATGGAAACCCAGGGCTGCTCGAGGGCTAGAGTGACATCGGGCTGCGACATGCCGAAGACGGCGACTCCGGCGCTGGGATCTTCGATCAGGAAATCGAAGAGGGCATCGATGGGATCTTTGTTCCACATCTTCGCAATCTCCGAGAGACGTTTGCCTTGCAGCGGCAGCATTTTCGGATTTTGCACCACGCCGATCATGATGGCTTCGGGGCCGGGGATTTCCTGCCATTCGTTATCCCAGGCGCTGGAAGGTGTCAACATGTCTTTGCGGATGCGCTCGCGGGTTGCGGGATCTTTGAGACGCTCGACCAACTTCGCGGTCCCGCCATCGTGCGCCCACGGCGGAATGAAGGCGGAAAAATCGTTGAACCAGGCCGTGTAAGCGTAGGTGTCGGCGGTAACGTCGGCGCCGGCGGCGCGGGCAGCATCGATTTTGGCGACCACTTCAGGCATGCGTCCCCAGTTATTTTTCCCCGCGACTTTGATGTGCCAAATCTCCACCGGCACGTGAGCCTCGCGTCCGATGCGCAGGGCTTCGTCAATGGCTTCCAACACGGAATCGCTTTCGTTGCGCATGTGAGTGGAGTAAATGCCGCCGAACTTGCCGCCCTCGGTGGCGAGCGCGATGAGTTCCTCAGTCTTGGCGTAAGGCGCGGGAGCGTATTCGAGTGCCGTGGAGACGCCGACCGCGCCGTCTTTCATGGCGTCGCGCACCAGGGCTTTCATTTGTTCGAGTTGCTCGGGAGTGGGTTGTTTGTCATCGTCGCCAACCACCATACGGCGAACACGCGCGGCGCCGACGTAGCTGGCGAGGTTAATGCCCATGCCCTGTTTTTCCAGGCGAGCGAAGTATTGGCGGAAGGTTCGCCAGTCGGGCGTGATGTGGTAGTGGTCAAATTGGCCATGATCGGTTTGGAGGATGGCGTCGTTCAGCGGCGCGATCGAATCGCCTTCGCCGGTAATTTCGGTCGTGATCCCCTGATAGATTTTCGATGGCAGGCGGGGATCAACGAGGATGCTGTATTCGGATTGGCCGAGCATGTCGATGAATCCGGGGGCGACGACTTTGCCTGCGGCGTCGATAGTACGCTTGCGCGGCAAGGCTGAGAGATTGCCGATGGCGGCGACTCTGCCGTCGCGGATGCCGAGATCGCCGGAATACCAGGGAGAACCGGTGCCATCGATAATGTGGCCGTTGGTGATGACGAGGTCGAAGGGGAGGGACGATTGGGCCCGCGAGAAGCGGCTGGCGCCGAGAAGAAAAACGAGGGTGAACAGATAGAGCAATTTGTGATTCTTCATCGTTTCCTTATTAGTCGAACGCTAGCGGATCCACCAAATTTTCAGACCGGATGCTAAACCACGCGGGCGCGGCGGCTTGCGGCAGATCCCAGCGCAATCCATACTCCCAGCGCTATCCATTCGAAAAACGAGAAATGGCCGGGAATCCAGGGGATGA
Organism: uncultured Acidobacteriaceae bacterium; assembly: GCA_963833875.1. Classification (GTDB taxonomy): domain Bacteria; phylum Acidobacteriota; class Terriglobia; order Terriglobales; family Acidobacteriaceae; genus Sulfotelmatobacter. The sequence goes on along the minus strand of CAWHZM010000004.1, from coordinate 573,524 downwards.
TTTTCATCAGCAACATCACACCGGCTATCAGCAAGCCTGCAACGGCAACCACGTATTCGATTACGGAGAGTTTTATTTGTCCGGGCAGCGTTCCGGCACGTCCCAGGGAAAGATAGGCGGCGCAACTCGCGGCCCAGCCAACGGCGCAGGCGACGGAGCCGACCTCGGTGATCGGAACCAGAATTGCGTCTCCGAGGAGCATGCACAGTGCGGTCGCCAGTCCGACGCAGAGAACGGCGACGGCGGGCGTCTGATGCTCGGAATGAATGCGGCCCGCGCGGGGATCTACGAGGCCGCGGCGTCCTAACGCGAACAGCAGGCGGCTGGCGGCGACAAAATTACCGTTGAAACATTTGAAGAGCGACAGCAGCGCGGCGGCAAGAATGATGTTCACGATCCAGTGCGAACCAAGTGCGCGCTGGAAGGCGACCGCGGTCATGAACTTTTCTCCGGTCAAACTGTGCCAGGGGGCGACAAAGGCTACGGCGGCGATGATGGTCGAGTAAAAGAGAATGCCAACCAGGATGGCCATCCAGATGGCCTTGAGAAAGCTTTGGCTGCGGAAACCGGGAGTGGATTCTTCAGCGGCTTTGCTGACGGATTCGAATCCGGTCATGAAATACGGGACAATCTGAAACATGAGCAGGAACGACACCAGCGGTGCATGCGTGAAGAGCGGGGGAAAATTGTGCGGCGATCCTCGGCTGACCCCGAGCGCGACAAAGACAATAAACAGAGCCAGGGTGCCGAAGGCGGTCCAGTTCTGAAAAGTTGCGCTGAGGCGAACGCCGCGGTAGTTGAGCGTGGTGAGCAGCGCGGTCAGGGCGAAGCCGATCAGGAGATGCGGAAGATAAACCGGCCGCCCGCCGACGCGGTAGAGTTCGACAGAATCGAGCGAAGGCAGGATGTAGGCGGCGATACGGCTGACAGCCACAGCCTCCCAGGGGCAGACGATGAAGTAGGCGAGGGTCATCATCCACCCGGTGGAGAAGCTGACGCGGCGGGAAAATGCGGCAGCGGTGTAGGCGATTTCGCCGCCGGCGTCGGGCATGGCGGCTACGAGCCTGCCATAAACCCAGCCGATAGGGAGGAGCAGCGCGCCGCCGATCGCGAAACCCAACAGGGCGCCGAGCGCGCCGCCGCGAAGCAGCCAGTCGTCCATGATCACGAGCCAGCCGACACCAACCATGGTGCCCCACGCCAGCGTGAAGTAATCGGTGAGGCGGAGTTTGCGGGCGAGATGCGGCATGCGACCGATCCAGATGTTTTGAATACGGACGGCGAATTATAAAGCATAGAGCGATGCCGAGCGGCTGTAATCCGCCAGGCTCTGGTCTGGAATCCGCGGGCTGCATGGTAGTATCGACAATACTCTGCATGACGCTGCAAACCTGTGAATTGGGGCGCAACGGTTCCAGCGCGCCTCTCTCGACCAGATTCGTTGAACAGCCATGACCTCTTCCGCCAAATTGCGTAAGCGCGTGCTTAGTGGCATGCGTTCGACCGGGAAACTGCACCTGGGAAATTATGTGGGCGCGCTCGACAACTGGGTGCGGATGCAGGATGAGTACGAATGTTTTTTTATGGTCGCCGATTGGCATGCGCTGACCACGGACTACGCCGACACGTCGCGGGTGAAGCAAAATACGCTGGAGGTTGCGCTGGATTGGCTGGCGGCGGGGCTTGATCCGGAGAAGTGTGTAATCTTTATTCAGTCGCATGTTCCGGCGCACGCCGAGTTGCATCTGCTGTTTTCCATGATCACGCCGCTGGGCTGGCTGGAGCGGGTTCCAACCTACAAAGAGCAGCGGGAGAACATTAAGGATAAAGATCTGGGAACCTACGGGTTTCTGGGTTATCCCGTGCTGCAATCGGCGGATATTTTGGTCTACAAGGCGGATGTGGTTCCGGTGGGGGAAGATCAAGTCGCGCATGTGGAGCTTACGCGGGAGATTGCGCGGAGATTTAATGGTTTTTATGGGGAAGTTTTTCCGGAGCCGAAATCTTTGCTTACGCCTGCGCCCAAGCTGCCCGGAACGGATGGCCGGAAGATGTCGAAATCATATGGCAACACCATCCTGCTTACCGATCCGGAGCCAGTGGTGCGGCAGAAGTTGAAGACGATGGTCACGGATCCAGCGCGGGTGCGGCGGTCCGATCCGGGGAATCCGGATGTCTGCCCGGTGGGCGATCTGCATAAAATCTTCAGCAGCAAAGAAACCATGGAGAGAGTGAATGTCGGTTGCCGCTCGGCGGGGATTGGGTGCATCGAGTGCAAGAGCTGGGCTGCGGATGCGCTGGTGCAATTGCTCAATCCCATGCAGGAGCGCCGGAAGAAATTCGAGGAGAATCCGCGGCTGGCTTGGGATATTCTTGAGGCTGGAACGGAACGGGCGCGCAAGGCGGCAGGTGCGACAATGGACGATGTGCGCGGAGCGATGGGAATGTCGCTCGGGTATGAAGCGCCGAAGTTGAACGGCCAGTAGCGAAGGCAGAATGCACAGGTCCTTCGCTTCGCTCAGGATGACACACGAAACTGCTGATGAATGAAGAAATGAAACTCGAGAGCGCCGATACTCCAGTGTCTGCTGTGGTTGCCGGCAGTGCTGCCGCGAAGTCGTCGAAGGATCCTGCGCGCAAGAAAGCAGAGAGCGATTCCCCGTTTGCGGTTTCGGTGACCGATGTATACGAAGGGCCGCTCGATCTGCTGCTCGATCTGATCCGCAAGCAGGATATCGATATCTACGATATTCCGATTGCGCGGATCACGGCGCAGTATCTGGCGTATGTAGAGAAGATTCGCGAGCTGGACGTGAATGTGGCGGCGGACTTTATTTATATGGCCGCGGTGCTGATCCACATCAAGTCGAAGATGTTGTTGCCGCGCGATCCCTCGGCCAAAGCAGAAGAGTTGGAAGATCCGCGAACCGAGTTGGTGAACCGGCTGCTTGAGCATGAAAAGTTCAAGTCGGCAGCGCAAATGCTTTTGCAGAAACAGCAGATTGAAGAGGCGGTGCTGAGCAATCCGGCGCTGAAAGAGTTCATGGATGCCGAGGGCACCGAGCCGGAGATGGCGGCGGATGTGATCGATCTGGTGAAGACGTTCCAGCAAATTTTGGAACGCGTGCGCACGCGGCCGGTTCTCAACGTGAACGAGGAAACGGTGACGGTGGGGCAGATGATCGATTATCTGCGCAAAAGATTGGAGATCGAATCGCGGCCCATCCGGCTGAAACAGCTTTTGATGCGCGTAGAGTCGCGGCAAGCGCTGGTGTGCATGTTCCTGGCGCTACTGGAGATGGTGCGGCTGCAAGCGATTCAGGTCCGGCAGGACGAGCTGTTCGGAGAGATCGCGGTGCGCAAGCACACTGCTTTTGAGGCTGTGATGGCGGAGCAGGCTGCGGTGCGCGATGATTGGAGATGAGGAAGCAGTGGGCAGTGATTAGTGGCTAGTGATCGGTAAGAGCCTCTGGTTTTTCTGATCACTGACCACTAGTCACTGGGCACTTTCTTTAGCCATGAGCTTAAAAGCCCAACTCGAAGCAATCATTTACGCGACGGAGACGCCGATCTCAGCGGAGCAGATGATTCATCTTGTCCGGGAGTCAGTGCTGGCGGACGGTGCGGCCGATGATGCGGAAGTGAAATCGCGGGTGCGGGCGGCGGTGGAAGAACTGGTTGCGGATTATGGCGCCGGGGATCATGGAATCGAGATTCGCCAGGTCGCGGGCGGATACAGGATGTCGACCAAGCCCGAACAGCATGAGATGGTGCGCAGTTTTGCAAAAAGCTTGAAACCGCCGATCCGCCTCTCTTTACCCGCGCTGGAAACGCTCGCGGTGATTGCCTATAAGCAACCGGCTACGGTGCCAGAGGTTAACGAGATTCGAGGCGTGGATTCAGGCGGTGTAATCGCCACGCTGCTCGACCGCAAGTTGATCACCACCGCCGGCCGCAAGCAGGTGATAGGACGGCCCATTCTTTACAAGACGACGAAAGAATTCCTGATGCGGTTTGGATTAAAGGACGTCAACGAACTGCCCAGCATGGAAGAGTTCGAGAAGCTGGTGGCGGAATCGTTTCAGTCAGAGCTGATTCCGGCCGAAGAGACCGCGCCGGATCATTCCGATTCCGGAGAAGGTTCATCTCATGAAACCGCGAACCTTGCGTCTTCTGAGGAACCAGTAGCCGAATCCGCCGCACAGAAAGAATCGTAGCTTCACACATGCCTGCCGAACGCCTGCAAAAAATTATTGCCGCGGCCGGAATCGCTTCCCGCCGCAAAGCCGAAGAACTGATCAGTGCCGGCCATGTGAAGGTGAATGGCACGGTGGTGACCGAACTCGGGACCAAGGCTGATGCTGATGTCGATCATATCCGCGTGGATGGAAAACTCCTGCAGGGCGCGCAGTTGCATGTCTACTTGTTGCTGAACAAACCAAAAGGTTACGTCACTACCGTCAGCGATCCGGAAAACCGGCCCACGGTCATGCAGTTGATTCGCGGGGTGAAGAAGCGGGTCTATCCGGTGGGGCGGCTCGACTATGCCAGCGAGGGCTTGTTGCTTTTAACCAACGATGGCGCACTCGCCAACAAGCTGATGAAGGCGGCGTCGCAGGTGTCGAAGACTTATGTCGTAAAAGTGTCCGGGGCTCCGAGCGCCGAATCTTTGGAGAAACTGCGCGGCGGAGTTTCCATTCAGACCGAGGACGGCCGCCGAGTAAAAACCGCACCGGCAGGGATCCGGTTGATCAAGGAAGCCAACAATCCCTGGTATGAAGTGACGTTGATTGAAGGCCGCAACCGCGAAATCCGGCGCATGTTCGAAAAGGTCGGCCATCACGTGGAAAAGATCAAGCGCGTGCGCTACGGGCCACTGGCGCTCGATGTTCCGACGGGGCAGTTCCGCTCACTGACCTTGCAGGAAGTTGACCGGCTGCGCACGGCATGCGGCAAGGCGGCAGTGCGAGCCAAGGCTTCGGCGACGACAGAAAAGAGTTAGAGACCAGGCTGCGAAACATAGCCGGCGCAATTTAAATGGGCCGGCGACCAAGAAGCGGTGACATTCCTTGGCTATCGGCCCATTCGATCCTGAATTGGATCGGAGGTGATACCTCAATGCTAATCCTCCCGCCGGGGAAGTCAAGGCTTAGTTTGCAGTTTTTTGCATGGTGTCAAGGAGTGGGCTTGACAAATCCTGGCGAATGATTTTCACTCCTGCATGGCCTCCGAATCGCCCTATCTGCCGGGGTAACGGGCTTCGGTTCGCGTTGACATAAACTCCTTCGGACGTTAGACTTAACAGTTTTCACAGCCCCTTTTTCCAGTACAGCAACGCTCCATGGACGAGACGTTACGACAACTAGGCGGATTACTGCTCGGATCGGTGCCCACCATAATCCTGATGGCGATCCTCTACTTTCTCTACACAGTGATCGTGCATAAGCCTTTGAGTCGCGTGCTGGAAGAAAGACGCAGTAAGACGGAAGGGGCGGTGGAAAAGTCGCGCGCCGATATTGCGGAAGCGGAGGCGCGCACGGCGGAGTACGAACAGCGTTTGCGGGAAGCCAGGGCTGCGGTTTTCCGGTCGCAGGAAGCCAGACGCAAGGCCGCGCTGGATGCGCGCACGTCCGCCATGAACGAGTTACGATCCAAGGCGCAGTCGCAGGTTCGCGCGGCCAAGGTGGACATCGAAAAAGATCGCGAGGCGGCGCAGGTAGGGCTGCAAGACGAAGCGCAAAGTCTGGCCACTGAGATCATGCAGCGGGTGCTCGAACCGGCTGGAGCGGGGCGCGGATGACCTCAAAGATTAGCGCCGCGAACGTGATCTTCAGAATTGTCGTTCTTGCTTCGGCGACGTTTCTGGTGAGTACAAGTGGAACACTCCAGGCTCAGAATCAATCGGTGCCGACCGATCAGCAACAGCCATCCCAGAATCAGCAGGCCCAGAATCAAGGATCGGAAAATACAAGATCGGGAAATACAACATCAGGGAATTCAGGCTCAGGGAATCAGGGTTCGAACAACCAACCTGGCTTCTCGCAGCAACTGATTCGGGAAACGCGGGAAGCTGCGGGAGAAGACAAGGCAGAACACGACGATAAGACCGGATTCAAGATGTCCCCCTCGGTAAGTTGGATTGCGAAGAAACTTGGGATCAGCACCGAGGCGGCGTCGTTTCTATCGTTTCTGTTTAATTTTCTGGTGACGGCGGGAATTATCGTCTGGGCCTGCGGCAAATATTTGCCGGGAGTTTTTAGCTCCCGCACTTCGACTATCCAGAAGGCGATGCAGGAGGCGCAGAAGGCCAGCGAAGAGGCGCGGCGCAAACTAGCGGAGATAGAATCACGTCTCAAGAAGCTGGACGTGGAGATCGGAACGATGCGCGACAACGCCGAGAAAGAGGCGGACGCCGAGGAGGCCCGCATCCAGGCTGCAACGCAAGAAGATGCGCGCAAAATCACGGAATCGGCGCGCGAGGAAATTCAAGCTGCGGCCCAGGCTGCGCGGCGCGCGTTGACAGCTTATGCGGCCGATCTAGCGGTAGGTCTGGCGCAGAAGCAAATTCGCGTGGATGCCGCTACCGATCAGGTGCTGATTCGAAATTTCGCCGGACAATTAGGCACATCTTCCTCGGAACTGGAGCGCAAATCCGGAAAGGACCGGAACTAGACCATGGCTTCGGTGGCCAGCACCTACGCGCGCGCCTTTGCGGACGTGATTCTCCAAGGGCATCTCGACGCGAATCGCGCGCTTTCCGAACTGCAAAGTATCGCGGATTTGTTGGCCCAGAGTTCCGATTTGCGGCGGGTGTTTGAGAATCCCGCGATCCCAGCCGGCCAGAAACGCGGCGTGCTGGATGCGATTGTGGAGCGGGATGGAATTTCCAAGCAAGTCAGGAATCTGATCGCCGTGTTAATCGATCATCGCCGAACGCATTTTCTCGGGCCGATCGTCCAGCATCTGCAAAAGGAGCTCGATGCACGGTTGGGATTCGCCGAAGCCGATATCACCAGTCACCGCCCGCTCGGCGATGCGGAAAAACGCGAGTTTGAAGCCCAGGTGCAGAAGCTAACCGGCAAGAAAGTCCGCGCCAATTATGGGCAGGACGCTTCCCTTCTGGGAGGAGCAATCGTCCGGATCGGCAGCACGATTTATGACGGGTCGGTAAAAGGGCAGTTGGAAAAGATGAAAGAAGCTATTAGCTCTTAGCCGTTAGCTCTTAGCTTGGAACGAAATCCGCCGGGCAGGCTGCTGAGGATGAGGATCTTCGGACGAACGATTAAGAAGATTGACCGCAGTGTATACGGAGAAAAGCTAAGAGCTAACAGCTAAAGGCTAAAAGCGCTTCTATGGCACAAATCAAAGCAGACGAAATCACCAAACTGATCCGCGAGCAGATCGAGAACTACGAGACCAAGATCTCCGTGGACGAAACTGGCACCGTCATCACGCTGGGCGATGGCATCGCGCGCGTCTATGGACTCGACAAAGTTATGGCCGGCGAACTTCTTTCCTTCCCGCATGGCGTGGCCGGCATCGCCATGAACCTGGAAGAAGACCAGGTCGGCGTGGTACTGCTCGGTGAATACACGGAGATCAAAGAAGGCGACGAAGTAAAGCGCACCGGTCGCATCATGAGCGTGCCCGTGGGCGACGCGATGATCGGCCGCGTGGTCGATTCGCTCGGCCGACCCATCGACGACAAAGGCCCAATCGCCACCGACCAATTCATTAACCTGGAGCGCCTCGCTCCCGGCGTCATCGACCGGCAGCCGGTGCGCGAACCTATGGCCACTGGGCTCAAGGCCATCGACAGCATGATTCCGGTCGGCCGCGGACAACGTGAATTGATCATTGGCGACCGGCAGACGGGCAAGACCGCGGTCGCACTCGATACCGTCATCAACAGCAAGGGCAACGACCTGATCTGCATCTACAACGCAATCGGACAGAAGCGTTCGTCGATCGCTCAGGTGGTGAAGATCCTGGAAGACTACGGCGCAATGGAGTACACCATCGTCGTGGCCGCATCGGCCTCCGAACCCGCGCCCATGCAGTATATTTCGCCCTACGCTGCAACCGCGATCGGTGAATACTTCCGCGACAACAAGCGGCACGCGCTGGTCATTTATGACGATCTCTCCAAGCACGCGGCTTCGTATCGCGAGATTTCGTTGTTGTTGCGGCGTCCACCGGGGCGCGAAGCCTATCCCGGCGATGTGTTCTATCTTCACTCGCGTCTGCTGGAGCGTTCGGCAAAACTGAGCGACAAAAATGGCGGCGGTTCTCTGACTGCTCTGCCTATCATCGAAACCCAGGCGGGTGACGTTTCCGCTTACATTCCAACCAACGTGATTTCCATTACCGATGGCCAGATTTATCTCGAGACTGATTTGTTCAATCAAGGCGTACGCCCCGCGGTCAACGTTGGCTTGTCCGTTAGCCGTGTAGGCGGCAGCGCGCAGATTAAAGCCATGCGCCAGGTGGCTGGAACATTGAAACTGGAATTGGCGCAATATCGCGAACTGGCCGCATTCGCCCAGTTTGGCAGCGATCTCGACAAGGCCACGCAGAATCAGCTCAACCGCGGCCAGCGCCTGGTTGAACTCCTGAAGCAGGCTCAGTTCTCGCCTTTGCCTTTCTCCAAGCAGATTCTGATTATCTTCGCCGGAACCGGAGGGTTTCTCGACGATCTGCCGGTGAATCAAGTCCGCGACTTCGAGAAGGAACTTTATAAGTATGTGGACGCCACCAATCCCGGCGTGCTCCGCACCATCATGGAGAAAAAAGTTCTTGACGACGGATTGAAGGCGCAGTTAACCGACCTGATCAAGCAGGCGAAGCAGCAGTTCGTGGATTCGCGGCAAGCGGCAGCGAAATAAGCTTCTAGCTCTTAGCCATTAGCTCTTGGCTTGAGGCTAACCGCACCCTGAGAGAAATAGGATTCAAGCTCAAGGTTAAGAGCCAAGAGCTTAAGAACTAGTTTTCCATGGCAAACATTCTCGATATTCGGCGGCGTATCCGCAGCGTGGTGAACACGCGGCAGATTACCAAGGCCATGAAGGTGGTGTCGGCGGCAAAGTTGCGGCGGGCGCAGGAGCGCACGCTGGCCGCGCGGCCCTACGCCACCATGTTGACCAATGTGCTGAAGTCGCTGGTGAAGCGGACGGAAATTTATGATCCGGAGACCGGCCAACCGAAACATCCCTTGCTTGCCCAGCGTCCCGAGAAAAATATTTTGTTGATCGTAGTCACCGGTGACAAGGGTTTGGCGGGTGCGTTCAGCGCCAACATCACCAAGGCAGCGAGCCGATTTATTGAATCGAAATCAGACAAGAACATTGACATCGAGGCGATTGGGCGCAAGGGCCGCGATTTCCTTCGAAGGCGCTATCCCGCCGCGGCGCAACAGACTCGCAGTCTGGCGGATGAGGAAGATTCCGAAGAAACTCGGCCGAGTTCGGGGGAACGCGCCGGGCAGATTCAAATCGCCGGCGAGCACATCGGGATTCTTGGCAAGCTGGATTTTTCACAGGCCCGCAGATTGGCGGAGAGCGTCATCGAGCGCTACGACGACGAACTGATCGACTCCGTCTACATCGTCTTCAACGAATTCAAGTCCGTGATCGCTCAGCGCCTCATCGTCGAACAGATTCTTCCCATCGAGAAAGTAGGCGAACCGTCGGTACGCATGTCGGAAGAGATGACGGAGGAAGAGAAGAAGAAGGCCAAAGAAGCGGCGATTAGCGCGGGAGTAAACTTGCGACGCGAAACCCCCGCCGATAAAGTCGCGGAGAAATTCGGCACCGCGGATGTGGATTATATCTACGAGCAATCTCCCGAAGAATTATTCCGGTCTTTGCTACCAAAATATGTTGCCATCCAGATTTTTCGCGCGCTGCTGGAATCCGTCGCGGCCGAGCACGCCGCGCGCATGACCGCAATGGAATCGGCTACCAGCAACGCCACCGACATGATCGACTCGCTGACGCTGGCGATGAACCGCGCCCGCCAGGCGAAGATCACGAAAGAGATTATCGAAATCGTAAGCGGCGCTGCCGCTATGTAGGAAACTGACCTTATGCCAGAGAACGTAGGACATGTAATTCAAATCGCTGGGCCTGCCGTGGACGTGCAATTTCACGAAGGCCAGTTGCCGCCGATTTTCGAGGCGGTGAGAGTGGTGAGCGACGGCTTCACCGTGCCCAGCCCCATCAACGTGATTCTCGAAGTCCAACAACACTTGGGCGAAGGCCGCGTGCGCTGCATCGCGATGGAAGCCACCGAAGGCATGGTGCGCGGGATGAAGGCCATCGATACGGGCGGACCCATTACTGTTCCCGTGGGCCGCGGGACCTTGGGCCGCGTGATGAACGTGATCGGCGAACCCGTCGATCAGCTTGGGCCGATCGAATATAAAGAGCGACTGCCGATTCACCGGCTGGCTCCAGCTTTCGATGAGCAAGCCACCACCGCTGAAATGTTTGAGACCGGAGTGAAGGTCATCGATCTCATTCAACCTTTCCTCAAGGGAGGAAAGATCGGGTTGTTCGGTGGCGCGGGCGTGGGCAAGACCGTGGTCATCATGGAGTTGATCAACAACGTCGCCAAAAATCACGGTGGATTTTCCGTGTTCGCGGGCGTGGGCGAGCGCACTCGTGAAGGCAACGATCTGTGGCTGGAGATGACTGAATCCGGCGTCATCAGGCCGGGCGATCCGGCGCACTCGAAAGCCGCACTGATCTATGGGCAGATGACTGAGCCGCCCGGTGCGCGGTTGCGCGTCGCGCTGACCGGGCTAACAGTGGCGGAATATTTCCGCGACGCGGAAGGCGCAGATACGCTGCTCTTCATCGATAACATTTTCCGCTTCACGCAGGCCGGATCGGAAGTCTCCGCGCTGCTGGGCCGCATGCCCAGCGCCGTTGGTTATCAGCCAAATCTCGCGACCGAGATGGGCGAATTGCAGGAGCGCATTACTTCTACGAAGAAAGGTTCGGTCACGTCGGTACAGGCAATTTACGTCCCCGCCGACGATTTGACCGATCCCGCTCCGGCAACCACGTTTGCTCACCTCGACGCAACCACTGTGCTCTCCCGCGCCTTGACCGAGATCGGAATTTATCCGGCAGTCGATCCGTTGTCTTCGACCTCGCGAATTCTCGATGCGCGCATCGTTGGCCAGGAACATTACGATGTAGCGCAGGCCGTGAAGAAGACATTGCAGACCTACAAGGATCTGCAGGACATCATCGCCATTCTTGGCATCGACGAATTGAGTGAAGATCAGAAGTTGACCGTCGCGCGCGCCCGCAAGATTCAACGTTTCCTTTCGCAACCCTTCCACGTGGCCGAACAGTTCACCGGCGCGGCGGGCCGTTACGTCAAGATTGCCGACACGGTGAAGGGTTTCAAAGCAATCGTCGAAGGCAAATACGACGACATCCCGGAGCAAGCGTTCTATATGAAGGGACCGATCGAAGAAGTGCTCGAAGCTGCCGAGAAGATGAAGGCGGCAGCGTAGAAGAACTGATCACCGGCCGCTGGCCACTGACCACCGATGCCCGATACGTTCCAACTCGAGATCGTCACGCCGGAAAAGAAAGTCGTCGAGACGGCGGCGTCTGAAGTCCAGATTCCGGGCAAAAACGGTTATCTGGGCGTGTTGCCGGGGCATGCTCCGCTGATCACTGAATTGTCCGTCGGCGAGATCAGCTATCGCAGCGACTCTGCCGAAGAGCATCTCGCGGTCGCCTGGGGGTTCGCAGAAGTGTTGCCCGATAAAGTGACGATCCTCGCCGAGACGGCGGAGCGTCCCTCCGAAATCGACGTGGATCGAGCGCGCAAAGCGAAAGAACGCGCTGAGAAGCGCCTCACCAGCGGAGACACAAACGTTGACGTGGAACGCTCTCTGAATTCTCTGCACAAAGCTGAAACCAGGCTCGACGTGGCTGGAAAAGATCACTAATCGATCGCATATTGAGTTCCAGTATAACAATGCGGCGGATTACAATTTCGCTCTATATGGTTTCGTTTCTCTTAGTGAGTTTCTCGGCGAGCCAGCAAAGTAAATTCGTACAAACTCAGCCGTCCTGCAGTCGGGAAGAAGCGATGCAAGCAGACCGAGCGACCGACAGTCTCCGGAACTGGAATTCGATCTACCGATTCTATAAGAGGTTTTCGCGCTGTGATGATGGTGGTATTGCAGAGGGCGTAAGCGATAAAGTCGCTAAACTCCTCGCGAATCGCTGGGACCTATTCAACGATTTCGTCAGGCTTGCCTCCAACGACCAGGGGTTTCAAGATTTCGTGATCCGCCACTTAGATGAGACGATTGACTGGGGCCGCGACGCGCCAAAGATCCACGAAAGCGCACGATTACACTGTCCGTCTAACTCCACCAGATTGTGCAAACTGCTGATTAAACAGACAACGCCACAAGGCTAATAGGTATTTTGGGTTTCGTTCCCTTACCGAACATTTACCGATTCCCGATCTTCCGACGCTACGTGCTTCACTGCCGCCGTGCGCTCCAGTTTATCCCATGCAAACTTGCGCCCTTCGAGCGCTCGCTTCAGTGTTTTGAACAAAACCACTGAAAATAATTGGCGATAGGCGAATCGCTGCAACCAAACCTGGCCAAGCAGCCAGATATCTTCTTTATCGTCGGGCCGGCGGCGTTCGAGCGCAAAAGCCAGCGCCGAGGCCAGAAAGTCGATCACCAGGAAAGCAAAAAAGAAGGCAACCAGTTTGTGAAAGCTGGCGGGGTCGGTGGAATCCGGATGGAAATGTTTTTGAATGAAATACCAGATTGCGCCGAACGCGAACATGATGTCGATGAGGGGAGAAACCAAGGGAAGCAGAATTTGGAAAATGACAATGTTCGGCAGAGCGACAAAACCCAGCGCACCCTTCCGCGCCAGCACGCCGCTGTGTTTGTAAACCGCTTGCAAAATTCCAAACGACCAGCGGAAACGCTGGCGCATCAGACCGTTCGCGTTGGTTGGAGCCTCGGTGTAGGCCAAGGCCATATCTTCATATTCCACGCGATAGCCGCGTCGCAGCAGCGCCATGGTCAGGTCCGCATCTTCGGCTACCGTATCGACCTGGTACCCACCAGCCTCGCGCACCGCCGAAACCCGCCACGCGCCAATCGCTCCCGGCACCACGCTGACTGCTCCGAGGACATCCAGCGCGCGGCGCTCGAAGTTCTGGCTGGTGATGTATTCCAGCGCCTGCCAGCGCGTCCACAAATTCACCCGGTTCCCGACTTTGGCGTTGCCGGCGATCGCGCCAACTTTGGGATTAATAAAATGCGGCACCAGACGCGAGATCGCATCGTGCGCAATAATCGTATCCGCATCGATCCCCACAAAAAGTTCCGCGTCCTCGATATGCTCGATCCCGTAATTGAGCGCCTCGGCCTTCCCGGAGTTCGGCTTGGTCAGGATCAAAACTTCGCCCGCACGTTCTTCGGCAATGAATGCAGCCCGCGCCACTTCCAGAGTGCGATCTTTGGAACCATCATCAATCACGATCACTCGTAAATTCGGATAGTCGGAATTCAGCGCAGCCCGGATGGTGCGAATGATCACTTTTTCTTCGTTGTAAGCCGGAATGAGAACCACAACTTTCGGTTTGTAGGAAGCTACCTCGGCCGGCTTGCCAAAGATTTTTTCGCGCAGCCGGTCATACACCGCTGCCGCGCCGATGAAAAGCAAACGCCCGGTCATCAGCAAGTCGCCGAGGAAGAATATCCATGTAATGGAAATGATGCCGGCTTCGAACAGCCAGAATCCAAGCCCGTCGAGGCGAGCGGCCCAGCGCTGGCCAGCGCTCAGAGGCGCCATGACATCGGCGCGGGTTTTTCCGAAGAGCTGGAAAACCGGCACCACGAAATAACCGCGCGCGCGAATGCCATCGATAATCATGGGTAGCGCGCGGACGGTCTCGGCGCGATTGCCGCCGCCATCGTGCAGCAGAACGATGTTGCCGCAGCGCAAATCGCTCGCCCCACAAGGCGGCAAATGCGCCAGGACATACGCCGAAATCTCTTCGGCGGTATGCCGCCGCGGCTTGTCATTCCAATCGTTGGGGTCGATGCGGTTGCCGACAGTAATGTAGCCCATGTCCTGCGCGAACTCGAGCGGCTTCACCTGGTCGGCGGTGTCCGGTTCTTCATCGATCGCGTAAGGCGGACGCAGAAGTGTGGCGCGAATTCCCATCAAGCTCGCGAACAGCCGCTCCGTCAGGTTCAACTCCACCTTCATATACGTGGAGGAAATGTTGCTCACGTCGGGATGCGTGAAAGTATGATTGCCGATGGTATGGCCTTCGTTGTAAATGCGCTTGGCGATGCTGGGAAATTTGTCGGTCTGAATGCCGATCAGGAAGAATGTGGCTGGGGCCTGCTCGCGCTTTAAGACATCGAGAATTTTCGGGGTCCACTCCGGATCGGGACCGTCGTCGAAGGTAAGAGCTACTTCGTTGGGGCTATATCCGTAACGCCCGACGCGGTAGGGTTCCGGCATGTTTTGGAAATTCTCATCGGTGATCAGATTCGTCTTTTGGTCGATGGTCAAATCGCGCACGCCATGGGTGGGCCGGTCCTCAATGCGAAGAATCTCGCCCTGACCCTCCATATCCACGTCCTGCCCTGGAGGCACATCTTTGAGTTTGTCCGGGGCGCCAGTGTCACCGGGGACGTCCCACACGCGCCAGAGCGAACGATCTTCCCCGCCCAGCCGCCACAAGGCGAAAGTTTGAATGCCCAGCGTTTGCGCGGCTCGCATGTGGTTCAGTGCAGTAACCGCATCGAGAAACCAGACATCATGCTGAACGCTACGCTCATCGAGATAACTGAAGTGCGGGTTCAACGCATCGTCATCGAAGTTCACATCTTCATCGGAATCACGCGCCGCCAGCCAGGCTTCCTGTGCGCTTACCGAACTGTCGTGTTCTCCCTCGGGAAGCTTGCCCTTCTTCGGTTTGAGAGCCCAGTCGTACCCATAATTGGCGATGGCGCAGATCAACTTCTCGCGCGGAATTTCCTTGACGGCGAATTTCAGATTGTCGACAAACCAGTCCTGCGAGGCCACGGGACCGGACGGGCCCCCGGGATAATGTTCGTCATAGTTCATCACGACCACGCCATCCGCCGCAGCGGAGATTGCCGCGTAATTGAACTCCGGGTTGTGCGGCGGAACGCTGACGTAGAGCTTCATCCCGCGGGCATGTAGATCGGAGGAAAGCTCGTTTAGCAGCGCAATATATCCCGGCTGCCCGGATGCGGGAAACGCTTCAAAATCCAGCATCAAGCCGCGAAAGCGGTCGGAGGAAAGAAACAGTCCGGCTTGTTTGCGGAATGCGGCTCGCGCATCGGGATCGTTCAAGAACTCAGTGATGCTGCCCACCCACTCGGTGCCGTCGAAATTGTTTACCATCGGGAAGACTTCCATGCCGCTGTCTTCCGATTTGAGAAACGGCATCACGCGGTCGTCAACCGGGCGCACGTGATTGTTCTGCACCACATCGAACGGTTTGTTGGTCTGGTCGTCCACGCCCTGCAAACGGCCGTCGGGCGTCAACACATGCAGCCAGTCGGGATAAAGCAGATCGATCTGGCGCGAGAAATCGCGCAGCGAAGCAAAGCTGGCGGCATCCCATGGAACATAAAATCCGGCGCGAATTCCCTCTTCCTGATTTAACTTGACTTCCGAAGCGGGCAGTTTGGATTTGCGATGCGATCGGTTTGCCAGTTTTTTCAGGCGATCGCGGGCTTTATCTTTCTCGTTTTCCTTTAGCGCCCGGAAAGCGCGCTTTTGCGGAGAGAACAACAGTTCCGGCAGGCGTTCATCTCGCAACGTGGTGTAGACAAAGAAAAAGATCAGTGCGGAGAGCGCCGCGACGGTGACATCGACCAGACGCCTCAGGCGCTTCCAGCGAGCGCGTCGCGGATCATAAAAGACAGGTTCGGCCATGTACGGTTAGTCGCTTATCGTATGCTGCAGGTCGCGGGTGGTCAATTCGTTGGAGAAGCGCAGGCACCCACTCGGCTATCAACTAGTAAATTAAGATGCGGTTTCCCGTCCGCAAGTTGACTCCACACACTATATTCTGAACCGTGATCCAACTGCTGCGCAAGAACGCAAGATTTTTTGTCGCAGGAGCCCTGGCGGCGTTGGCGCTGCGGCTGCTCTTCGTCCTTCACTTTCCCGGCGTGGTTGACGATTCTCGCCTTTATGCCGATATCGCCATGAACTGGCTGGGGCATGGGGTTTACGGCATCACCAACTCTGGTCGCCTCATGCCGACTCTTTCCCGCCTGCCGGGTTATCCCGGATTTCTTGCGGTTATTTTCGCCCTCTTCGGATGGAGCAATTTCCGCGCCGTCCTTCTCGTCCAAGTCGTCGTGGATCTGGGAACCTGCTTCCTTATTGCCGATCTGGCTCGCCGCATGATCTCAGAACGGGCCGCCAAAGCCGCATTCCTACTCGCTGCAGTTTGCCCATTTCTGGCCAATTATTCCGCCGCGGCTCTCACCGAGACTCTCGAGATCTTTTTTACTGTGCTCGCCCTGGATTTTGCCGTGTGTGGATTGGAGGGTATTCGTCCCGCATCGCCACCGCAGTTGAAGGTCATCGCCTGGGTTGGTTGCGGACTCTCGATCGGTGCCTGTATCCTGCTGCGCCCCGATGGCGGCATTCTTCTGGCTGCGGTGGGCGGTTATTTAGTTTGGCTATTACTGAAGCCGGTTTTTCTCCGAACCCGAAGTTCGCCGGCGACGCCTGAAATCCTGTTCGCAGGAATTATCCTGACCATTTGCGCTTTAGCTCCGCTCATTCCCTGGACGCTACGCAATCTGCACACTTTCCGCCGCTTCTCTCCGCTCGCGCCGCGCTATGCCAATGACGCCGACGAACCTCTGACGCCCGGCTTCAATCGCTGGACCAAGACCTGGATGGTCGATTACACCTCAGTCGAGGAAATTTACTGGAACGTTCCTGGCGACCCGATCGACGTAAATCGCCTGCCCAGCCGAGCCTTTGACTCGTCACAACAACGCGAACAAACCGTCCGGCTTTTCTCCGACTATAACCAGGATCACGACATGCCCCCTGAACTCGATGCACGTTTCGCTGCACTTGCCACGGCTCGGATCCACGCTTCGCCCTTGCGCTACTACCTTTGGCTTCCCGCCTTGCGCATTGCCGATATGTGGTTGCGCCCGCGCACCGAGTTGCTGCCCAGCGACCAGCGCTGGTGGGAGTTCAACGACGACTCAGTCTGGCTCGCGGTCAGCATCGTCTTCGGCATCATAAATCTGGCCTATGTGGTGGTTGGGGTCGCAGGCGTGTGGCGGATGCGCGCAATTTTTGGTATTGGCCTATTTGTTTTTTTTCTTGTGCTCCGTTCGCTTTTTCTTGGAACTTTGGAAAATCCCGAACCTCGCTACACCCTGGAGTGCTATCCAATCATTATTTTCGCAGTCGCCGCGCTATTGACGGCCAGCCGGGACGATTTGGACCGAAACCTAACGAAAGCACCCGCAAGGCTCAACTGAGCGGCCAAAACCAGCATTCAAACGATTCATGCCGCTTAAATCCAAAAATCTTCTTGAACATCAGGCCCTCCCGGTTGCACAATAGCGCCCCATCAGGGCCCCAGGGTCTCACATCTGTCTCTACTTCCTGGGCAAACGTAATAAAGTGAAACGTTCTCGTGGGTGGAGGATTTTCTATGCGTTGTGGCGTGCGTGTATTGGCCTTCTTTGTTGCCATTCTTTTCATGTTCCAGCCTCTGGCCGGAGCTCAGTCCGCCACGTCCTCGCTGCACGGAACGATTTCCGACACCAAGGGTCTCGTCCTGGCCGGTGCGTCGGTAACCTTGAGCAACGCGGCGACGGGATTCTCACGCAGCACCAAGACCGACGGACAGGGGGTCTACCAGTTTCTCGAGGTTCCGCCAGCTACATACGTTCTTAAAGTGGAGGCCCCCGGCTTCGCCGAACTCAAGCGCGAGAACGTAGTGCTGCAGGTGAGCAGCCCAGCAACTCTGAATGTTACCTTGCAGGTGCTCGGCGGCACGGAGATGGTGGAGGTGACCGGCGAAGCGCCCATGGTGAACACCACGGACGCGACTCTTGGGAATAACTTTAACAGCCGCCAGTTGACGGACCTTCCCTCCGAAGGCCGCGACCCGGTGGCGATCCTCAGCCTTCAGCCGGGCGTTACTTATATCGGAAATACCACCAACGACCAGCAGAACTCCGACAGCCGCGGGGGCGCAGTCAATGGAGCGCGCAGCGACCAAACGAACATTACGCTCGACGGCCTGGACGACAACGACCAACTCGAAGGCTATGCCTTCGAGGGAGCCATGCGAACCACTCTCGATTCGCTGCAAGAGTTTCGTGTAACCACAGGCAACTATGACGCGGACTCCGGCCGCTCTTCCGGAGCGCAAGTCAACCTTGTAACGAAAAGCGGCACGAACAACGTCCACGGCTCGCTGTATGAGTATTACCGCCCGAATTTCACTGTCGCAAACGACTGGTTCAACAAGCAAGCCGAACTGCAGAATGATCAGCCCAACACGCCTGGGTTTATTTTGCGTAACACGTTCGGCGGCACCATAGGCGGGCCCATCAAGAAAGATCGCGCCTTCTTCTTCCTTGCCTATGAAGGCCAACGCACAGCGGATACGGAGCAGGTTACGCGCGAAGTACCCACCCAAAGCTTGCGCGATGGATTCATAAAGTACCTCTGTGACCCAGGCAGCGACCCTAACTGCAGCCCCAGCAACGCAACCATTAGCGTAGCAAGTGGGGGCGCCGCATTTGCGGGTTATGACATCGCAACCCTTACGCCTGCGCAGATCAGTTCGCTGGATCAAGGATGTGGCGCGAACGGAACCTGCCCCCCCACCCCAGGAAATACGGCCGGCCCCGGAGACAATGGACTGATCACCAACATCAACGGGACCGGTAACCCCAACGCTCTGTTCACGAAATACCCGCTTCCTAATTCGAGCAGCGAAGGCGACTTGCTGAACACCGCGGCCTATACCTTCCCGGGCGCCGATCCGATAAAGCACGATACCTACATCGTCAAGCTCGATTACAAAATCAATGCCAGTGGCAGCCACTCGCTCTTCGTTCGCGGCAACCTCCAGAATGATCACGAAAATCAGCCTCCTCAATTCCCCGGCCAGCCTCCCTATGCCTTTCTTACCAACAACAGCAAGGGAATTGCCATGGGTTACACCGCTCTGATCCGAAACAATCTGATCAATAATTTCCGCTATGCCTTCATTCGGCAGGGACTGGGAAACGGAGGTATTAACAATCAGGACTTTGTGAACTTTCGCGGGCTGGACGACAGCCAAGGTTTTGCCAGTCAGACCATTCTTACCAATGTTCCCGTTCATAATTTTATCGACGACCTCTCATGGACCAAGGGGCAGCACACCATTCAGTTAGGCACCAACTGGCGGCTCATCCACAACAACCGTCAATCGAATGCGGACAATATTTCCTACGCTCAGACAAACCTGTATTGGCTTAATCCGTCTTTTATTGCTAACGAAGGCGTCAGCCTCGATCCCTCAATCAACGATTCCAACGCAGGCGGCCCGTTCCCGGATGTCGACAGCAACTTCGGCACTTCCTATAGTTTTGCCGCCATGTATGCGGCGGGAATTCTCAGTGAGACCTTCACTGAGGCCAACCAGAATAAGTTGGGGCAGCAGATTCCGAACGGCGCATTGGTTCCGCGCCACTTCCAAAACTTCGAAGGCGAAATGTATTTGCAGGACAAGTGGAGCGTGACCCCAAGCCTGGTCGTAACTTACGGTCTCCGCTATTCGCTATTGCAGCCGCCTTTTGAGAACACCGGCAATGAAGTCGCCCCCACCATCAATATGGATCAATGGTTTAAAACTCGTGGCGAGCAGGCGCTGCTAGGCAATGTGGTCCAGCCAGATTTGACCTTCGGTCTTTCCGGCCAAGCCAATGCTGGCAAGCCTTACTGGGCCTGGGATTACAAGAACGTGGCTCCTCGCTTCGCGGTCGCCTATTCGCCGCATGCCGATAGCGGCTTTTGGCATAAGGTTCTAGGCGACGCTGGCAAGAGTTCCATTCGCGCCGGGTACGGCATTTACTTCGATCACTTCGGAGAAGGTGTGGTCAATACTTTTGACCGCAATGGCTCCTGGGGGCTGACGTCAACTTTCAGTAATCCCGCGGGTGTCGCCACTGTGGATGATTCCCCGCGTTATACGGGCCTGACTGGGCTGGCGAATTTGCCGGCCAGTGAAATTTCTCCTTCACCCAGCGGGTTTCCCTACACTCCTCCCGGCGATCCCAACACCTATGGCCTCGCCATAGCCTGGGGAATCGACAATCATCTCAGAACGCCTTATTCGGAAGTGGTCGATTTCTCCCTCACCCGGGAATTTGCCCACAACTTTGTACTGGAAACGACCTACACGGGACGCTTCGCGCATCGCCTACTTCAGGAGGTCGACCTGGCTCAACCGCTCGATCTGGTCGACCCCAAGAGCCACATGGATTATTTCCACGCCGCGCAGATCTTTGCCAAGGCGGCGGCCAAAGGCGTACCGGAGAACGATCCTAGCGTGACCAATATCCCCTATTGGCAGGATCTTTTCCCGCTAGCCGCCGGTTCGGCCGGAGTTAGTGGATGCACCGCTGGCGCTCCCGCTTCACCGACGGCAACCCAAAATATGTACGACCTTTTCCAGTGTTACGCTGGCAACGAAACTACCGCGCAAGAGATCGCGGACGTTTTCTGCTTCCCAGCTTGTGCCGGCACTAACCCTGGCGTAAACCAATACGGCTACGGCCCGGGCACGGCATATCGGTTCTATCAGCAACAGTTCTCTTCGCTCTACGCCTGGCAAACCCGAAGCCCCAGCAACTACAATGCGCTGCAAGTCACGCTAAGGCATGCCATGAGTGCGGGATTCCAGTTCGACTTAAATTACGTGTATTCCAAGTCGATCGACGAGAGTTCGAACGCCGAACGTGTGAATGGATTTGAGGCCGCGAGCGGTGTTGGCTATAACGATCAGGCGATCAATGCATGGTCTCCCGATTTGTGGCGCGCGGTCTCAGACTTCGACACCACCCATCAGATCAACTTCAATGCCATCTGGGATATTCCCTATGGCAAAGGTCGCGCCTGGAGCAGTTCCAACTCCGTTGTGAATTCGATTTTCGGCGGATGGGGATTGAGTGGACTGGGCCGCTGGACCAGCGGTTTTCCGTTCAGCGTTTCAGCCGGCTCCGGCTGGTCTACGAACTTTGAGCTGGAAGGTACATCATTTCTTATCGGGCCAAAACCCAAGACCGGCGTTTTTATCGACGCCAGTGGCAATCCTAATGCTTTCCAAAATGCCCAGAGTATTCAGTGTTACTGCCCGTATGCTCCAAGCGGTACCGGCCCTGTCGAGTTCCGCGACACTTATCCCGGCGAGGCGGGCCAGCGGAATAATTTCCGTGGTCCGGGATTTTTCAGCATCGACA
Source organism: uncultured Acidobacteriaceae bacterium (assembly GCA_963833875.1). Lineage (GTDB taxonomy): Bacteria > Acidobacteriota > Terriglobia > Terriglobales > Acidobacteriaceae > Sulfotelmatobacter. The sequence goes on along the minus strand of CAWHZM010000004.1, from coordinate 551,974 downwards.
GCGGACTCAACAAAGTTTGGAATTTCAGCGAAGAAAAGCTGTTGCGGTTTTCCTGGGAAGTTTTCAACATAACCAACTCGGTCCGATTCGACGCCGCAAACGCAATTTCCGGAGCCAATGAAGATCTGGTGGACATCACCGGCTTCGGCAAATATCAACGAACCCTCACCACGCCACGAGTGATGCAGTTCTCGCTGCGATTCGCGTTTTGAAAGACGCCGCGGCTTACGACAGCGGCGAGTCGCTCATGCGAAAGCGTGTGCGCACGTGTTCGGAGATCAATTCGATCGCAGACCGATTAGTGATCGGATCGCTTTGGGCCAGATACTTCATAGCTTCAACCAGCAGCTTCTGTCCATCCACATAACGAGGATCGGAGCTGCGTTCTCTTTTAGTGGAACGGCCCAACCTCGGCGGGACCGGAATCGTAAATACTTTAGCCATGGATTAGCCCAAATCAGGACTTCAGGCAGTATATCGTCCTTCGTGCGATTTCCAGAACAACATTCTTCTCATTTGGATGCAACTACTTAGCCTCACGGCGAGGTGACCTTGGTTTTACCCGAAGTTTTTAGCCGGAAAACGTCATTGTTGATCTTGGTATTCACTCGAATCGCGGAATACTTGGCCAGGCGATAGTCGCCGGACATCTGCATCAGTTTTTGCTGTACCGAGACGCCGCGGCTCAGATCGATCCACAAGATGATCTCCGGGAAATTTCCCCGCACTTTTTCGCTCTTCGGAATCAACTGGAGTTTGGCGGTGGGAATGTTGGCAATCGTCTCCTCGCCCTGATACGTGACGTCGAAAGATTTCTTCAAATCCTCCCCGCTGCCTCCGAAGCCAAGCACCAGAAAGCTTTCGAACTCCTGGTGGTTTTCTCCGGTTGAATATTCCTTGAGTTCCCCGCTGTTCGGCTGGTAGATCTGAAGCTTGCCATCTTTATAAAGCACGAATCGCTTGGCGGGATCGCTGAACTGCGCCATCATCTCTATCTGCGATCCGGACCTCCGGTAGTAAACCGTGCCCTTGTCGGTGTCGGTTTCGTCCACCACGCGGTGATACACGTTAAAAACGAAATCCGCCTCCGCCGTCTGGAAATTTGCGGCGGTGGCATCCATTTTCTTTAAGACACTGTCAAGCGATGGAGCCTGCCCGGCCGCCAGGGAATGCAGCGAAATGAGCCAACCCAGGCTAAGGGCCAGCCATCCCGCGTTCCGCGAAGAAGTTCGTCGCACTATTCTTTTTTCACCCAAACCCGGTAGCTCTGCACCTTGCCGTCGCGGTTGGGCACAGCTTCATATTTCACAATCGCTACCGCGCCCGAAATTGGCTCGATAATGTGCAACAACTGGTCGCGCACCGAAGCATCCTCTCCGCCCGTGATCGCGCTGCCGGAAATTTCATACAGCAAGCCGCCTTGTTCGTCCACCGTGACCAGCACATCCGTCTGATGCAACACATGAGGAACAGGTTTGTCGTTGAAGTTAATCCAATACGGCGAGGCAAAGAGAAACAGCAGGATCAGCGTAACCATGATGTCGTAATGCAGGGTTCCGCGCTCATGCTGCCAGAAAATATAGCTGCGGAGGGTGGCCCACATCCCCTTCATTGGCAGCGATGGCGCGGCCGTGGCAGTCGACGTGGTGGTGCTGATATCCACAATTTGCAAGTCTAGTAGTCCCTTCCTGTCTTGGCAATGGGCAAGCGGGGCAGCCGACTCACTGCTTAATATGGGCTTAGATGCTCGGGCGAAGCCCGCCGACCGCCATCAAAAGATCTTGGGCGTGATCTTTTCGGCTCCCACATAGGGCCGCAGCACCTCCGGAATCACCACGCTGCCATCGGCCTGCTGGTAATTCTCAACAATTGCAACCCAGGTGCGCCCCACGGCTAAGCCGCTTCCGTTCAGCGTATGCACAAACTCCGTCTTATTCTTGCCCTCCGGCCGGTAGCGAATGTTCGCCCGCCGCGCCTGGTAGGTCTCGAAATTCGAGCACGACGAAATCTCGCGGAAAAGTTGCTGTCCCGGCAGCCAGACCTCAATGTCATAGGTCTTGGCAGAGGACGGCCCCATGTCGCCGGTGCACAGCGCGACCGTGCGATAGTGCAGGCCAAGTTTTTGCAACACTGTCTCCGCATTTCGCGTCAGCTTCTCATGTTCAGCATAGGAATCTTCCGGCCTAGAGAATTTCACCATCTCAACTTTTTGAAATTGATGCTGCCGGATAATCCCCCTCACATCTTTTCCATACGATCCCGCCTCGCTGCGGAAGCAGGGCGTATAGGCCGTCAGCGAAATCGGCAACCTCGCCGCGTCCAGCACTTCGTCGCGGTAAAGATTCGTGACCGGAACTTCCGCTGTAGGAATCAGCCACAGATCCTTCTCTCCGTGCGGCACACGAAAAAGATCGGCGGCAAACTTAGGCAACTGCCCCGTCCCATACATCGATTCGGAATTCACCAGATACGGCGGCAGCACTTCCGTATATCCATGCTCGCGGGTGTGCAGATCGAGCATGAAGTTGGCCAGCGCCCGCTCCAGCTTCGCGCCCAAATCCCAGTAAACTGCAAACCGCGCCCCGGTGAGCTTCACTGCGCGCTCCAGGTCCAGCACGCCAAGCTCAGCGCCAAGGTCCCAATGCGGCTTCGGAGTGAAATCAAATTGCGGCGGCGTTCCCCATCGGCGCACCTCGACATTCTCTTCCGCGCTATGTCCAATCGGAACGCTTTCATGCGGCATGTTAGGAATGCCGGAAAGAATATCCTGTAAACGCGCGTCGAGATCCGCGGCAATCTTTTCACGCTCTTGAATTTGCTCGCGCAGGTCTTTCGTCTCGGCGATGGCCGCAGAGGCATCCTGCCCGGCCTTCTTCAGTTTGGAAATATCTTCCGACGCCTGGTTGCGCCGCGCCTTCATGGTCTCCGCTTCCGTAATGGCCTTGCGCCGCTGCGTGTCGACCTCGCGGAAGTCTTTCAATACGACAGCCGGGTCGGCGCCGCGCTGGCGCAGCATCTCTTCCACTCTGGGCAGATTGTCGCGGACAAAATTTAGATCGAGCATGAGGAACAACTACTTTATCGGAAACCGGGCAGGAAATGCATCTTCTACGGGGAGTGGGTAGCGGGTCGGTTTGAGGTTGTCTTGAAAGGGCACGGCTTCAGCCGTGCCGTAAAGCGCACAGAATCAATACGGCTTTAGCCGCTGAGGCGGCGAATTTTTCAAACCGACCCACTACCGGGGAGGCCCTACCAAACCCTCCGGCAAGTCGGTCGACCGCCGATAAACCAACATCTGCCACAGCAAAAGTAGGCTGAGCAGCAGCAGCATCCACACTTCGTGAGCCATTACAAAGGTTTGCCACCACCACCGATTTGCCAGCCACGCCGGGATTCTTCCACTGACCTCCATAGTTTCCAACAGCGTCCCGCCCGGAATCAGAAACGGAGTCATCATCAGCAGAGATAAAACCGCGAACCTCCGCGGCCTTCGAAACGAAACCAGCGCCCAACCCAGCGGCAGCACCAGCAGCGCTGCATCGTAGAACCGGTGGTAGATCGGGAGCAGGCTGATGACCGCAATCGCGCTGAGATCGAGCAATTCGAGACGGGGATCTCGCCTTCTCCATATCACCAGCAGCCAAACCACGCACAACAACCCACCAACGACGAAGGCGAGATCGTTCGTGCCGGTACGTCGCGCAGAATCGGATATAACGCGACCTGGAGATTAATTAATCCAAACCGCGTTGGGTTCACGGAGGTGAAGTTCCCCAATACACCCGTCTCCAGAAGTACATGGCTGTCGTTCAGGTAGTTCGCTAGCCACGGAGTATGGCCAATTTCAAGCCGCAGCAGGCCGACCGCCGCAAGGCAAGCCAGCATGGCCAGCGCCGGCACGACGATTCTCCAGCGCCGCAGCACGAAGTAATACAGCAGAAAGCATAGTCCAATCTGCGGCTTCAACCCCGCCGACAGTGCGAGCAGAACAGCGGCGGCAGCCGCAGATCGCTTGCGCGCGGCATAGACGGCGACGGCGATGACCGCCAACGCAACTGCCGCAATCGTGATATTTCCGGTAGCCATTCCAGTGTGAACAGGCGCCAGCGCCAGTATTGCCGCAACCAGCAATAGCGCTCGCGGTTCGGCATACGAGGAACCTGCAAGCGCAACCGCCGCACCGATCAAGCCTGCGAAAAGCGCCAGATTGATCGCCAGCCAGAGCCCATAGGCAATTTTCCATGGAAGCAGCGTGAACGGCGCAATCAACACCAGCGCGGTAATGGGATATGCAGTGGGAATTCCACGATTTGCCACCAACGAACCGTTCGCCACTTCCCTGGGCAGGAAAAGAAAGTGAGAGGCTCCTGCCGGCCACAGCCTCAGCAGAACGTTCGGGCTATAAGGATCCTGGCCGTGTACCCATGCGCCAGCTTGAATATAGGGCGAGAGAAAGTCGTTGAATCCACCTACTGAACCTAGCGCTCGCAGCGGCCCTCTTATTACGAACTCCACTCCTGCCAGGAAAAGGAGCAGCAGGCACAGTGCCCTCCATCGCTGATCCCTACTCTCAAACTTTGAAGAAAGTGGATGCTGGCGCGATTCCGTCATCGGAAGCAAGCATACAGCTACAACGAAGTAGTCGATCGCGGGAATCCGTGTCCTTGCAATCCGTGCCCTTGCAACCCGTGCCCTTGCACGAATGCCGGCGCCGATGGTCTTGCGACCAGCCGAAATTCGCGCCCCCTCAGCGGAGCCAGATCAATCATCAGGAATGCACACACCCAGAAGAACACACAAAGATGAGACCCCGGCGCCACCAGCCAATCCTCAAACCCGGCATGAATCAGTCCCGCAGTCGTGACCAGCGCAAAAGGTACGGCGTAGTGAGATGCCCTGCCGGTCTCGCGCATCCACCCGTAGACACGAACTGATGCTCGAACCACGAGAAACAGCAGCGCCAGGAATGGGAGAACACCCAGAATTCCCATATATTCGGCTAATGCGAGGTAGCTGCTGCCGTGTTCGCGATTGGAACCGTCCACAGTGTGAGTGGAGGATTGCTCCCCGCCCAACGGAACTTCGCCCATATCGCTGGTCCCGAATCCCGTGCCGAACCAGGGATGCCGCTTTACGGCAGCAACCGTATCATCCCACGGGCTCAGGCGCGATCCCAGAACCCCGGGGTGCGTCGGATTTCGGTCAACTTTGTAGATAAATTTTTCGCTCAAAGAATCCGTCACCTGATGCAAGTGAGAAGGGCTGGCCACTGCCAGAGCCTCAAGCACTAAAACTCCAGCGAAAATTATTCGCACCAGCATCCGGGGGCGGCGCAGGGCAATCGTTACCATAACGATCAGAACCAGGTCGGCGACGATCGCGGCGCGGCAAACGCTCACGTAAAGCAAAATCCCGCAAAGCCCCAGCGCAAAGTAGCGATGTTGCCGCTGCGTCCGGGTTGCGGCAGTCAATGCCCCCCAAAGCAGAATCGGGGTGGCGATTACCCCTACGAAGGCTCCCAGATTATTCGGATTCCCAAACATATTGAACCCGACTAGATAGGAGCAGGAAATAATGAATATCAGCGCCTCGCAAGCGATCACCAGCCCACCAATAAAACTTTCCTCCCGGCCCGCCAAAGCCACGCGCGCGCCGGTCGAAGCATATAGAAACAACAGAAACAGGCTTGCCACTTTCAGCGCAGCAGTCGTGGGAGTGATCGAGGCGCTGGCCGACGCCGCCGCCGCTAGTATGCAAAAGAGGGCAACTAAATGGAACGACTCGAATCGGTGCTCATGGTTCCTTCTTAACCAGAGTATGGTGCCGGCCACAGCGCCGCCTGCAAGAAAGACCCAGCGAAGTGTAAAGCTTTCCGCGGCAAGGGGGTTCGCCGTGTCAGCCAGCAAAAAACATATCATTGTAACCAGAAAGAAAACCTTCTCGAATTGCCAAAGGCAGGCAAGGAGAACCTCGAAAATAACAATAACGCCCAAACTCCTTGAGTTGGCAAAAGTCCCTGGACTCCGCGTCAACTGAAGCAAGAAGAGGCAAGACAGAATCAATCCCAGCGGGATGAGAAAAAGCCGCAGTTGAAATTTCATGGAAGCGCGTGATCCTTCGTCCTGCTACCTGAGATTCGGTCCTGTCCGAGACTCGTTCCTGCCCAAAATAAATTACAGAGCGGAGGCTCTCCCGCCGCTCCGTGCATTGATCGTCGAATCGTAGAAAGAAGCCTATTGTACTGCGGGGGCCATGGCCTGACTTTCTAATTCCATGCTTGCAGGTTGCGCTTTTGGGTACGAGGCCATCAGGGCGTAGAGCAGGACGCAGTTGAGGGCCAGCAGCAGCCATGCAAAGTATCGTGCCACCAGCAACTTCCACCACCAGGATTCCGTCAACCAGGGACTCAGGTGCCCTGCGGAGCGAATCAGCACCGAATGTCCGGGCAACATGAGGAGCAGGAAGATAATGCAGACAACCCGCTTGGTTAGATTCTTCTCCAAATCTGCATTCCTGCCGTACGCCCAGCACAAAGCGAGCGTCAAAATCGTCGTATCAGGCACGCTGTGATACAGAGAAATAAAACTCAAAGCCAGCAGAGAAGAAATGGCTAACGGAACGGATACTTGAAACCGATTTCGCACCATCGCAAAGACCCATAGCGTCAGGCCAAGCATAAATAGCAATTGGGCTATTACGCTGGTGAGGGTGACCCGGTGCACTATCTGGTAGAGAACCACCTGCATCGTACTTACATGAAATGGCAGAGAGCCCTCGGTGAAACCAATCAGATGTCCGGGCGCAAACCAGTAATGAAGATTAGCTCGGTACCCCGAAATGAGCGCCCCTAGCGGGACTGGATAGTGAATCATCGCGCCTGCCAGCGCAGCCGCAGGCAAGAGCGCGCCAACCACAAATCGCTTTCTCAGTTGAATCAAATAAAAAAGCAATACCCAAAGACCAAGCTGAGGCTTCAGGGCGGTCGCAATCGCGAGTATCACTCCCGCAGCGAAGTCCCACCGTTCTTCGGCAAGGTAAATACCCAGAAAGCACAAAGGCACCGCCATCAACGCGACATTCCCTATGTGAAATGCCTGATGCAGCGGAGCGAAGGTAAGGATAAAAGTCGCAAACACCCAGGCTCGATCGTCTGCGAATCGCAGGCCACTCAGGCGAATTAATAAAGAGATCGTAATCCCGATAGCCGCCAGCCCAAGAGTGAGCCATATCGTATTCGCCCAAGCCCAGGGCAAGAAAGTAAAAGGCATCACCAGCAGCAGCGTGGTGGGCTGATAAATCAGCACAAGATCTACCCGCGAGCCGGTCAGCTGAGTTGCGGTGGCTGTAGTAAGAGTTGAGTCGTAGAAATTTTCCCCATGTCGCAACAGCCAGGAGCCCACGTACGGTTCTGAAAAGTCATTCCGGATAGTTCCGGGTGCAATCAGCAGGCCCCGAAAAATGAAATCCCCCGCCATCAGCAAGGCAATGATAAGCAGCACAAATCGCAGCCAGCGGCGGTTCATTTCGCGAAGTCTACCATCGCGCACCGAGAACCACTTGCACTGCTAGCCAGCCGGTACCATCTAAATGAACTTCGCGGCGTAGCGTCAATTGAAATGCGCTTGGAGGGTGTGATTAGGGTGTGATTGAGGAGAGACTACAACTTCAGGGATCTACTGCTGCGGCGCGAAGTAACCCTTGCGGGCGCGGACTTGCAGATCTTTCTTTAAGGCAGAAATCTCAATGGAGCGGTATCGCCCGTCGGCGTCAAAATCGGCGGGCTTGTAAGAAACCACATACTGGCTGCGCAGCTCATCTTCGATGGCTGCAAACGAGTGCGTCATGTCCTTCATCTTGAAAGGGAAAAAAGCACGCCCGCCAGTGGCTTCGGCTAACTGCACCAACACTTTGTCGCCGCGCAAAATCAGACCGCTATCGTCGGTCGAAATGGCGTAAATGATGACCTCAGCGCGCTGCGCCATTTCAATCGCCTGCGCCCGCGAAACGTCGCTCTGATTGTCCTCTCCGTCACTCACCACCACAATCGCCTTCCGCGTGGGATGATCGGGCCGATCGTTCAAAAACTTTTCCTTGCACGCGCGATAAATCGCGTCGTAAAGTGCCGTACCTCCGCCATCCTGCAGCCGGTGAATTCCCTCGGAGAGAAGCTGCACGTTATCGGTAAAATCCTGCGACAGCTGGCTCTTCTGATTGAATCCAACAATGAAAGCCTTGTCGAAGCCGGTCCGAACCGTGTGTTGCAGGAAGTTCGTCGCCGCATCCTGTTCAAAATCGAAACGGCTGTGCACCGATCCGCTCACATCAATCAGCAGACCCAGATGCAGCGGCAGGTCGGTCTCCCGGCGGAAGTTCAGGATCGATTGCGGCGGCTTATGATCGTCGAGGATCGAGAAGTCACTCTGATTCAGATCGCGAACAAACTTGCCATGCTTGTCGGTCGCGATGAATAAAACATTCACTTCATCCACGCGCTTGTGGATGGTGAGCACCGGCTGATCGCCCGCGGAAACGTCTGGAACACTGCCGGAAACCGTGGCTAAACCGTTGGAGTAGCCCCCTGGAACCGCTGCACTCCCGGCATAAACGGCAGCCTGCGGAGCCTGCCCGAAGGCCATGGGCACGAGCAAAAGCCCTGCCGCCAATGCCAGAAAGGCCCCAAACGGCGTGTACTTCGTGCCAGAAAAGTCCAATTTCTTCACTCCAACCCGATTCAAAATAGAAGTACGCAGGTACTTCCTATTTATTGGATGCACGCCGATTGCCGAACGGTGGCGCTCTCCGCTGGGGCTACAGTCTGACTCTAGAGGGCCGGACGCGCCAACGCCAAGTTACAAAAGGAGCACTCAATGGGTCATCGCCCATCCCTTCTCTGGGCCAACGATCTCACTCGCAACGAGAACCAGAACTTCAAAGCTATTGCGTAAAGCAAAAACGGGAAACAAGTCCCAATAAGGCAAAGCAACTCAATCGCTCAAAACCAACACTTATCATTGTGAACGCCACCGTCAAAAAGCTAACCGCAACCCTGACTTTTCTTTTCTGCATCCACATAGCCTTCGCCGCCGAAGAGGATCAACGCGTGAGAAAAGCCGGCCAGGCGCTGAATGAGATCTTCAGCGCCGGCGATGGAATCCCACCAGATCTACTCAGCAAAGCGGCCTGCATTCTGATTTTTCCTTCGGTCGAAAAGGGCGCGTTTGGCATGGGAGGCAGCTACGGCCGCGGCGTCATGGTATGCCGGAGCGGCCCGCATCACACCGGCCCCTGGGGATCTCCCGCGCTTTATGCGCTGGAAGGACACAGTATTAAATTTCCTGGCGGCCGCAATATGGATTTCATTCTCCTGGTCATGACTCCTGAGGCGGCGAACCGGCTGCTTTCCAGCACCGTAAAGCTGGGATCCCAAGTTTCGGCGGCCGCCGGTCCACTCCCGATTACGCCGGGTCAAGCTTCCGTGGCCACGGCGGAGATCCTCTCTTACTTGCGAGATCGTGGCACCTTCACCGGAATCTCTCTCGCCGGTTCGATCCTGCGCTCCGACTCGAATGCTGACCAGAAACTTTACGGAAAGAAAAAGCTGACCGCCAAGGCGATCATTGTGGATGGCAAAGTCGAAGTTCCACCCTCCGCCAAAGGCCTGGTTTCTCTCCTGAATTCGAAGTCACCTCCGAATCCTTCCTGATCCTCGATCGCCCTATCTCAGCCGACTTTGCTCTCAGCCGCATGCTGGAAGTCTCGGCCGGCGGAACCATTTGCAAACGCTCAAACCCTCAATTAAGCTAACCTTCTCTTCCGTAAACGCCCAGGCCGGGATGGCGGAACTGGCAGACGCAGCGGACTCAAAAGCAGATGCTGTTTAGTTCTAAGTATAAGTAAATAAGCAAGATAATTGTATGGCAGCAGACGTAGCGGATTTTTAAAGCTTAAGTCATTGTGAAGAATGGCGATCCATAACTACACAAATTTCGGTGACTCTGAAATGGCAACTCTGGAGCCGCCTCCGGGACAAACGCAGCCGGGAAGATATACAGAATAAATGTACTTGTCGTACTTGCCTCTGGCCACTTCGGCCCTCTCTCGGCGGTAATCCTAAGCACCCAGTATTCGCCGCGCAGAGTCTCTTCCGTCTTGAATTGGCTGGCGCGGGTCTAATTCTCCGGCTTGATATTTGCTGCTTCTTCACTTCGTCTCAAAATCGGTGGAGACGCTGAGTTTCTTCCAAATTCGTGCTTCCTCTAATCGCGCAAGATCATTCTTCTCCGCGGCGGCGTACGCATCGCTGCCGAGCAAGAGTCGCAACGGAGGGTTTCGCTCCTGCGTCAGATGCACGATCGCCTGAGCCGCCTTTTTCCGATCACCAGGCTGCTTGCCGTTGTAGTTCCGCTGAAATCTTGCGGTAGCTCCAACCGTCGAATCGTATTCAGGATGACCTTCGCTAAGTTCGGTGGAACTGCCCGCGAAGTCTGTGCGAAAGCCACCGGGTTCAACGATGGTGACCTTGATGCCGAGCGGTGCCACTTCGCGCGAAAGCACCTCGGAGAAGCCTTCGACACCCCACTTCGCCGCCGAATAAGGCCCACGTCCCGGAGGGCCAATCCTTCCTCCCACCGATGAAAACTGAATGAACTGGCCTGCTTTCTTTTCGCGAAAATACCTAAGAGCTGCCTTCGTCACAATAATCGTTCCAAAGAGGTTCGTTTCGATCTGTGCCCGGAATTCCGATAGAGGCGTGTCTTCGACGGACGAAAGATTGCCATATCCCGCATTGTTAATGACCACATCCAGCGAGCCAAATCCATCGACCGCCGCCATTACCGCGTTTGCTGCTGCTGCTTCGTCGGTCACATCCATTGCGAAGAGCTTGACTTGATCTCCATATCGTTCCGACAGATCAGCCAGCGACTTAATGTCCCGAGCTGTCGCCAAGACCTTATTGCCCGCAGCAAGGCCCGCTTCAACAATTGCGCGACCCAGACCACGAGAGCTGCCGGTGACTAACCATACCTGCGCCATTTATCCTCCTGTATCGAAGCGACCCCCGGATATTCTGGAGAAGCTTCTCAAACTCAGGATTGGATGCGCGATGGGTATACGAACGGACTTGTTAGTTACGGAGGAAATCGCCGAATCTTCAGACCTCAGGGCGACCCCTTTGAGTTCGAGAGAGCCAAGAGGGTTGAGGCGACGCTCTCAATTCTCGAAGGCAAATGGAAGATCGTTATTCTGAACCGGCTCTTCGCGCGCCCTATCTGGCGCTTCTTTGAGCTTGAACGCGCCGTCCCCGGCATTTCGCAACGTATGCTGTCGCAACAGCTGCGTCTCCTTGAGAAGTGCGAGTTGGTGAAGCGAACCGTTCATCCTCAATTTCCACCAAAGGTGGGATATGAACTCACCGAGTTTGGGAAAACGCTCTGTCCGGGATGAAGTCACTCGTCGATTGGGCGATGACCTTCCCCAAGACCCGCGAAACGTCCCGGTATCAACCGAGAAAGGCTCGAAAACCCTTTTAGTGTTTTGAGCTTGTGAGGGCGCTTCGATGACGAGAAGCGCGTTTATCGGGACTGATCGTGGTCTGCTGCGGTCGATTTTGGGTCCTTCAAACCACGTCTGAGGTATTCACCAGGATTAGCCCTGACAACTCGCTTGAACGCCTTACTGAATGCGGCGTCGGACTCGTAACCCACCAATCGAGCGACTTCTGGGAGCTTTTTGTCACGCCGTTCAAGTAACTGTATCGCCTTCTGCATCCGCCACTCGGTTACGTATTCCAGCGGCGTTTGTCCGAGTAGCTCTTTGAATCGTGCTGCGAATGCGGAGCGAGACATGCCCGCCGCTTCTGCCAGGGATTCGACCGTCCAGGGTGTATTCACGCTGTCGTGAATGGCACTCAGGGCAGCGCCTATTTGAGGATCGAAAATTGCACGAAGCCATCCTTTGTTGCGTTCCGGCCCCGACGCGATATGCGCCCGGAGTACCTGGATAAACAGAACCTCGGCCAGTCGACTCGCGACGACTTCAGATCCTGGCGCCTGTTCTTCCATCTCTGACGCCAGCGCCTGCACTGTGGTGTGAAGAGCAAGCGTGCGTGCCTGATCGGCCTTCATCAAAATGAAGTTCGGCAATAACTGAGTGATCGGCCTTAGGCTGGCGCGATCGAAACTCAAGGATCCGCAGACGATTGTCGTCGGTGCGCCACCGCCGCCACAAAGAGCGACATTGCCGTTGGCCTTGGCCCCGATCTCACGGAAGCTCCACCTCGGACGTGTTCGCGGGCTGTCACGCAAAACAATCGAAGTCCCCTTAGCCAGTAAAAAGCAATCACCACCGGTGAGGGGAATCGGCTCCGGAATCCCTTCCACACTCAGCCAGCAGTTGCCGCGCGAAAGCATGGCGAAGTGCGCCAAATCCGTGGGTGACATCTTTTTGTCGGAAGGCGTGACTTTTTCTTCGGTCTGGTTTTCCTGTTTTACACCCCACGGGGCTGTGGCTTCGAGCCTGTGCAGACCGAAAGCGGTTACGTGCATCGTTCTAAAGATGTCGGTTATCGGATCCAATGTGGCCTCCTTCTTTTGGACGAATAGACAAAAGATTAGGAGTTCTGAGCAGTTCTCGTCCACCGCCAAAGAACTCTACTCTACTGTGCTGAATTCTACAGATCTAGCGAAGGGAGTAATTATGGGAAAGCTTGAAGGAAAAGTTGCAGTCATCACGGGTGGATCGAGCGGCATGGCGCTGGCGAGCGCCAAGCTGTTCGTTGAAGAAGGTGCCTACGTTTTCATCACGGGTCGGAGACAGGAGCAGCTCGATGAGGCCGTCAAGCTGATTGGCCGGAACGTGACGGGCGTGCGCGGTGACGCGGCCAATCTCGACGACCTCGACCGCCTGTTCGATACGGTCAAGCGGGAAAAGGGCAAGATCGACGTCCTGTTCGCGAGCGCTGGCAGGGGCGAGGCCTTACCACTGGGCGAGATTACCGAGCAGCACTTCGATGCGGCCTTTGGCCTGAACACGCGCGGAACGCTGTTTACGGTTCAGAAGGCATTGCCGCTGTTCAACGATGGCGGATCGATCATCATGACCGGATCCGTCGCTTCGGTGAAGGGTTTTCCTGGCTTCGGCGTGTATGCGGCGAGTAAGGCGGCATTGCGCTCCTTTGCACGCACGTGGCTCAACGAACTGAAGGGCAGGAATATCCGGGTGAACGTGCTGGGTCCGGGGCCGATTGCCACACCGATGCAGGAAGAAGTTCTCACCAAGGAGGCGAAGGAGATGTTCGAATCCCTGATCCCGCGGGGAAAGATGGGTCAACCTGAGGAAATCGCGACGGTCGCGCTGTTTCTTGCTTCCGACGATTCGAGCTTCGTGAACGGGGTGGAGTTGAATGTCGACGGCGGCTTCTCGGCCATCTGAAGTCGGCGGTTGGGATGAATATCAACATGGATCGGAGAAGCACTATGAGCTATGCAATTGTCGGATTTGGCAAGATAGGACAGGCCCTCGCCCACGCGTTCGCCCGTAAAAACATCAACGTGACTGTCGCGAGTCGCCGGTCGCCGGAGGCGTTGGCGCCGCAAGCTCGGGCGGTTGGGCCCACGGTCGTCGCCAGATCGCTGCAGGATGCACTTGAAGCCGACACCATCATCTTGGCGGTTCCGTTCGGGGAACATCGCGAGGTTGCGAAGGCCATGCCGAGTTGGAAAGGCAAGACGGTCATCGACGCGATGAACTCGTTTCCAGTCCCACCTGAGGAACTGGACGGTCTCCCGTCCTCTGCATTTGTTGCGAAGTCGTTCACCGGTGCCAAGTTGGTGAAGGGTTTTAATCACCTGGGTGCAGCCATTTTGGCTACCGACCCGGTCGTCGAAGGGGGCCATCGGGTCGTCTTTCTGTCGAGCGATGACGAGGACGCGATCTCTCCCGTGGCAGATTTGGCCAATCAACTCGGGTTCGCACCCGTCAAGCTGGGAAAGCTCAACGAGGGTGGCGCGCTGGTGCACGCACGCGGCCGCACTTGGGGTCAGCTCATCTTCCAGGATTTGTTCAAGAAGCAGCAGTAATCAATCTGTGACCGCGCGATTCGGCCCGAGAAGGATGGTTCCGAAACATCGGATTAGACCGAACACATTTGATGTAAGAGGAAAGGAGAGATTTCGATGAGCCCCGAAAAGAATGTCCAGATTGTGAAGAATTTTCTTGCGGCACTCGGCCGTCGCGACAAGCAAGATCTGCTGGCGTTGTCTGCCGAAGATATTGAGTGGATCATACCGGGCGAGGACTGGCCGCTGGCCGGCACGCACTGCGGGCACGCTGGACTGAATCACTTAGTTCAGAAGGCTAACGAAACGGTGGAAACTTCGTACCCAGAACCCCCCGAATTCATAGCGCAGGGAGACCGGGTTCTGGTCGTCGGCTTCGCTAGGGGGAGAATCAAGGCCACGAATAGGACGTTCGAGGACCATTGGGTCTTCGCCATTACCATTCGAAATGGCAAAGTGACGAATATCCGTGAGTATGTCGACACGCAAGCACTGGCGCGGGCCTCCGCGACGGCCGCGAGCTCCCGGCTCTGACCCATCGCGCTGTTTCGTCTCGGCAATCTGAATCGGCAGAATCTCGGTGAGTGCATGATCGCCAAGGTACTCTCCGAGTCTCGGTCAGTAACGATAAGTCGGCTTGTGTTCAGCTGGGGGGAAGTGGCGGACTGCTGGTTCATGGGACGAACCCTAGTCACGCGGGCCAGAAGCTTCTCGGTAGCGACATTTCCGTGACGAGAAGATCGCTTGCCGTTACGAATCCAGTAACGCAAGAACCGGGAAGATAATAGTTGACTGTCCAGACGCTTATCTATATTATTGACTCATGTCAAGGCCGAAGAGCGATGAGAAGAGAAGCGCGATTCTGGAGGCGGCGACGCGGATTATTGTTACGCAGGGCCTGAGCGCGCCGACAGCTGGCATCGCGAAAGAGGCTGGCGTTGCGAATGGATCGCTGTTCACTTACTTCGAAACCAAAACGGACCTCTTCAATCAGCTCTATCTTGAACTGAAAATTGAGATGGCGTCTGCCGCTACGAAGAACCTTCCCATAGGCGCAGCGCCTCGCGAGCAGCTTTGGAACCTGTGGCAACACTGGATGAGCTGGGCAGTGTCCTACCCCGAGAAGAGACGAGCTCTGGCACAGCTCGGCGTCTCTGACGAGATCACGCCGGAGATCCGCGCGGCCGGCCACAAGACGATGGCAGGCGTCGCAGGATTGCTGGAACACATTCGCGCCAGCGGCCCGATGCGTAAGGCCCCAATGGGTTTCGTCGTCGCGATCATGAACTCTGTCGCGGAGGCGACGATAGATTTCATGACTCAGGATTCAGCCCATGCAAAGAAGCACTGCAAAGAGGGCTTCGAGGCTCTGTGGCGCGTCGTAGCCTGATTTTTTTGATCTTGATAATGACTGACTAGACAGACACTCTAAATCAGAATGGAGCGCACAATGTTGATGGAACCGAATGCAATTACCCCAAAGAAGATTGCGATTGTCACCGGTGGCAGTCGTGGTATTGGCCGCAGTACGGTTGAGAGCCTCGCGAAGCGCGGCGTCAACACGATCTTCACGTATCACACGCATGGCACGGACGCGGAGGCGGTCGTTGCCACGGTGAAAAACGCGGGAGCGAAGGCCATTGCTCTGCAACTGGACGCCGGCAATGCGGCGTCGTTCGATGCTTTCGTCGAGAGCGTTAACGACGCGCTCGCCAACCTCTCAGCCACGCGCTTTGACTTCCTGGTGAACAATGCGGGTAACAGTCACCGCAACATGCCGTTTGCAACGGCCACCGAGGAAGAGCTCGACAGCATCTACAACGTCCACTTCAAAGGCGTTTTCTTCCTGACACAGAAGCTTCTCCCTCTGATCGAGGATGGCGGCCGCATCGTCAACATATCGACAGTGCGGACTCGCACTGCCTCACCCGGAGGGGCGGTCTACGCCTCGATGAAGGGAGCGGTCGAAGTGCTGTCGAGGCATCTGGCAAAGGAGTTGGGTCCGCGCAGGATCGCCGTCAATGTGGTTGCGCCGGGGCCAGTCGAAACCGATTTCAGCGGCGGCATCGTTCGCGACAATCCCGCTGTCAACAAGATGATTGCCGAAAATACGGCACTAGGCAGGGCAGGTCTGCCAGAAGATCTCGGCCCTATGATCGCGTCGCTTCTCTCGGAAGAAAATCATTGGGTCAATGCGCAGCGGATCGAGGTCGCAGGCGGAGTCGCAATTTGACGTCCAGGATTCAGCCACGAGAGATGAGTGCGAGGCGGCTGGACGCGCTCAGGTCCAGGACCCCGCTGTGTCAAATCGCAAGACAACTGAAAAAGGAGAGCAACATGCCAAGCGGAAGATTGATGAAGCACCTTTTATTTTTGCCCTTGTTGGGTTTTGGCGTGATAGCGGCGGCGACCGCCGCGTCAGCGCAAACCGACCCGCCAGCCTTTGTTTCTGCTATCGGCGACAACACCAACGTCGTCTTTGTCGAAAACCATATAGTGATCGACAGGCCTGCGAATGAGATATTTGATTTCGTCTCAACCCCAGGGAACGTCTATAAATGGTTTACTAAGTCGAGCGACGCAAAACCGTTTATCACCGGGGCGCTCGACCACCCCAACCGCGTCGGCGATCAAGTATTCGAAAACATCGACTTTCCGGATGGGAGAAAGCTGAGCTTGGCGCAGACGACAGTCGTCTGTATTCCTGGCTTCGAGTGGGTGGTCACGGGGCAGCCCATCGGCAGCGACGGCAAGCCCTTGCCGCAAGTGCTTTCACTTGCGGTCTGGACCGTACAGTCTCTTCCCGGTGGCAAGAGTATGTTCAGTAGGTTCTTCTCCCTTGTCGGGTCGGATGGAAGCGTGACCGTGTCGCGCCCGAAGAATGGCGCCTTGGACCCGGTGGGGAGCCAGGCCGCGCTGGAACGGCTCAAGAGATACCTTGAGGGGTCGCACGAGAAGAACTGAGCAATAGTGATCGTCCCGGACGCTCTCGCAATGCTTGGCGAAGGCGAGTAATAAGTTTTTCAGCCTTGATGGAGGTTCGAATTGGCACTCGCAAAGGTGACACACAAAAGCCATTGGGTTGGGGTCGCAAGCCACGACCATGTGCTCGGTGCCGTTCAAGGCGGCTTCTGCCAACTGGGCCACGGTAAGGAGGCTTTGGTGCGCCGATTGAAGGCCGGCGACCTCATCGTCTTCTACTCGCCACGCGAATTGATGGGAAGCGGACCTGTCCTGCAGGCTTTCACCGCTGCCGGACGCATCCTTGACGAATTTCCCTACGAAGCTGAGCAGTCTGCGGGCTTTCGTCCATATCGCCGCCGGACGAAGTTTTTCAAGAGTAGACAAGCGCCCGTCCGGCCGCTATTGCAAGAACTGACATTTACCCAAGGGAACGAGAGTTGGGGCTTAGCGTTTCGCAGAGGAGCTTTCCGGATCACTGCGGACGACTTCAAGAGGATTGCAAAGGCCATGTCCATCAAATCTGAAGATCTATCGTCAACCTTCTCCCCGAGGGGGCTTTCCGACTGAGATTCTAGGCTCATTTGCTTGGAGCGATGGAGAATCCAGAGCGGAACGCTACATTGAGAGTGCTTATCATTCGCTTTATTGCAGGCTCCAGTGGGAGTCCCACTTTCGCAGCTGCCTCGACATGGGCTGGATGTACGACGATCCGACCAGGCAGGTCAAATCTGGAGTCGGAGCGCCGGTGAATGCTGGCCGGCGCGCTGTTGTCAAAAGCGGTCTAGCGCTCGCGGGCTGTTCCATCGGCGTAAATTGTGGATGTTCTTGCTCATTGCCGTTCGCTGAACGTACTTTTTAGGAGGATTGTGACTACTCATCACGCCCGCATCAGTCCCACCGCCAAGCTCGCCGCCTTTCTTCGCGCCGAAACCGACATCCCTTACTGCCGCCAAATCGCGGACATGTGTGATGCCGAAGAAGTTTCTCGCACGTTCGACCCTGGCTTTATTGCGAACCACCGAGCATACATGGAGCTCCGTTTCAAATCCCTGAATGCGTTTATCCATCGGCTCGGTTTTCGACAAGTATTAGAGTTTGCCGCAGGAGTCGCGCCGCGCGCCCTTGTTCTTTCAGAAGACCGGTCAATGCTGTCGTCGAGACCGACCTTCCGGAATTACTTGAGGAGAAGCGATTGATCGTGGAGGCACTCATTCCGCTTTCTGAAAGAACTAATTACCATCTGCGTTCCGCAAACGTGCTAGAGGCCGAAGAAGTCTGGAATGCAGCCGCGTTGTTCAAGCGAGACCCAATAACGGTCGTACATGAAGGACTGTTCCAATTTCTCACCCTGTCCGAACGAAAGCAATTTGCCGGGAATATTCGCAGTCTGCTAAAAGTCTTTGGTGGCGCGTGGATCACGTCCGACGTAGTGATTCGGGAGTCGTTTGAGCGCTTTTATCCCGCAACGAAGCAAACAAGCACGTTGAAACGGGTCACCGAAGTGACGGGACGCAGAATTGCGGAAGACGCTTTCATTGACTGGGAAGCTGCAACTTCTTTCTTCAAGGAAGAGGGCTTCGCAGTCGAACGGTTCAAGCAGATCGACTTCGTCCCGGAAATGCGGAGTCGTGTCTTCGAGCCACAGGTGTTGGAACGCATCGAATATGAAGAAGTCTGGGTGATGCGCCTCATAAATTAGTTCAACGTCCTTTATGTTGCGCCAATCAGGAATGGAAAATAACGTATTCAAAGGCTTACTTTTGATACTTACAGACTGCAATTGTTGAAATCAGGCGTGGTTGTTGAAAACTCATTTCTGCAAAAAACCGCGAAAGTGAAATTGCGTCAGGATGCGATATGCTGGCTTCGCGGTGCAATGCGATCAATGATCGCGACTCTCGATTCATAAGTAGAGGATGGCGCCGCCAGAAGGGCTCAAGGGGACATGCTGATCGGTACCCGGAAGTCGGCTCCTCGTCATCAATCGCACAACTGACGACAAGCGCGTTTTATCAGGAGTCATCACGACGATGGTCTCTCGCCGACAATGAGAGCATTAGCCTGTTTTCTTCAATTGGGAACGCCTGGTCAGGCGGCCCATTCATCGAATCGGCGCATGATCTCCATGAGCTTGCATCCCAACAGGATGAGAGAGCCCCACAATATGAAGGGGACGCCATAGAGTAGGAGATGCTTGCGCGAACGGGCTAACTCAAAAACCCGCACCTTCACGATGGCGTATACGTTCGCTGAGAGGTAAGCAACGACCAAACAGCTCACTACGAAGTTATGCATCTTGTTGCTCCTTCCTTTTACCGTGGGAGTTCCGCGCCGATCGTAAAGCTCGCGCCGAACACGATGTTTCCTCTTGGGCGGAGCGCGCAGTGGCGACGACCGAGCCGCCGCCACTGCGTTCGCTATTGCATCAAGTGCGCAACGGTATGCGAGTCATTGAAGACCGTTCTCGATGCCAGCTTACCTTCCCGGACGGTCCAAGCCTTAGAGTTGAGACCATCCTCCATCGACCGGAAGTTCGGCGCCGGTCGTGAAGGTCGCGTCGAACGCAAGGAAGAGGACGGCCTTCGCGATTTCCTCCGACGTCCCCCAGCGCTTCATCGGGACCATACCAATCATCTTTTCCCTGATCTGAGCGGCTGCGTCAGCGGGAAACGCTTTTCCGATGATCGGCGTGTCGATGGGACCGGGCGTCACCGCGTTGACGCGAATCTCGCGAGGAACCAACTCAGCAGCGAGCGTCCGAGCGAATGATCGCAGCGCGGCCTTGGCGGCTCCGTATGTGGCGTTGCCGGCCATTCCCTTGACGTTGGCGATCGAGGTCGTGAGGACGACAGAGCCTCCCCGGTTTATGAGCGGCGCGAGCTTCTGCACTGCGAAAAACGGTCCCTTGGCGTTCAGGTTGAACATCTCGTCGTAGATGGCCTCGGTGATGCTCTCGAGAGGCGCTCGGATGCTGAACCCGGCGTTGACGAACAGCAGGTCGAGGGTGTCGAACTCGGCCTTCACCCGAGAGGCGAGTGCGTCGAGGTCCGTCAACGACCGCGCGTCGCTCGAAACCACGATGGCGTCATTCCCAAGCTCTTTCTGAGCCGATTCCAGGCCTTCCTTCGAGCGACCCGTCACCAGAACGCGCGCGCCTCCATCGAGGAGCATCTTCGCCGTAGCGAGCCCCATGCCGCTCGTGCCGCCGATGATTACTACCTTTTTACCTTCGTACCGTTTCATATGAATTCTCCTTGTGAATGGTTGTTGTTCGTTCTGTCGCCGTGATTCCAAATTAGGGAAGTGGCAATGTTGTTTTGCATCCAGTGACGCGCCGATCAGCGCTTCCTTCAGGACACCGCGCTCAAGGATGCTGGGCCGAGACAAGTCGATACCTGAGACCTTGACGACGGCCTGCCACGCGGCTTCTTGGCTGGCGCGATCGTGGAGGTGTGGGTGGCGCTGCGCCTCAATTGGGCCTGAGAACTTCCCTTGAGCCGAGGCGAAGAATTGCCCTGAGACGTCGGTTCCGAGCGCCTAAGTTATGAAATGGTGAATTGCCTCGTTGGCGTTATCTTGAAATGAAGTATTTTTCAAATCAGTAAAAAAGGTGCTCTGGTCCACCATGTCCCCTGATAACTTACCCTCTTTACTGGCATAAAAAACGCCGCTTTGATACCGCTCATCCGAAATGGCATCTACAAAGCGTTTTGCACCTACATCCAGCGTATGCACCATTTCGCCCATCAATGGGAATACGATAGGCATCATCACGTACTTCAACATAAACCGCATTGGCGGGGGAAGACTATCTGGCGCCTGAGTTCCTTTTGTATTTCCTGGGCTCACAACAACAAACTTGAGCTTAGGATATTTTCTTGCCATTGATAACGTCCACATGGTTTCCGCATACTTGACATATGCGTATGCTTGCAATGCGTTGAACTTCTTACCAAAATATGATCCATCAAGAACAGCAGCAAACTCATCTACAGAAGAAGTCCTCATTGAAACTCGTTTTACTCCGAGCATCTTTACTCCTGGAACAGCTTCCGCACTGACTGCTAGAACTGTTTTCCTTAACTTGTCCCGTTTAATCAATTCCTCCACTAGAATTACATTGCCTAAAATATTCGTAGCAGCTAATTGATTCATACCGGAAGGTGTAGATTTCGCAGCCGTTTTCCCAATTACTCCACCTGCATTTAAAACGATTGCATCAATAGGTTCCTTTATTTCTTCTACTGCTTTTCTTACAGAATTTGCATCCGTAACATCCCCAATAACAATTGCAAAAACCTTTTTCCCCGTTTTCTCCTCAAGGTCTTTTTTTGCTGCCTCTGCTCTCGCACGATTTCTGCAAAAAAGAATTACCTTTCTTGTTTCTTGTTTCAAGGCGAACTGTCGGGCAGTCTCTTTCCCAAGCCCAGCATTTGCTCCGGTTATCAAGATACTTTCGGTCATGTTTCTCTCCTTCTTAGGTTGTTAGTTACTTGGGGAATGGAGCAATCCGACAGTCAGTTGATGATGGCCGATGAGCGGGGCCTGAGCCGCCTCGATGCCCTCCGAAGTGAGCACGCGCTTCTTACCTGGGACCATCCCTGCATTGAGCAGTAAGAAACCGATCGACCGACCTCGCTTACCCAGCTCGGCGAGCGCGGACTGAACGCTGGACGGTGAGTCCAGATCCAGCTCCAGCGGCGTGAAGACCTGTGTCTTGGTCTCAGCCGCGAGTTGAGCGGCCGTTTCCTGGATCCGGCCAGGCTGCGCCCGGTGACGATGACCTCGCGCTAGCCCTCGCGGCGAGCAGCGGGCTGCCGCATAACCGAGCCCGGAGGTGGTGCCGGTGATGAGCGCGATCGAATGTTCCATAGGCGTCTCCGGTATTTACTGTCTTGCAGCGTTACATACGCGAGAGTACGATACCCATAGATGCAATGCAAGGAGTTTCGTACGCGATGGTAACTAATGTTGCGAAGCGTCCCCCAGGACGTCCAAAAGGCTTTATCCCTGACGAAGCACTCGACCGTGCCGTTGAGATGTTTTGGGAGCATGGGTATGAAGGAGTCGACGTGGATCGGATCGCGCGCGCCGTGAACGTCACCAAGCCCGCGCTATACCGAGCCTTCGGAGACAAGTCCACCCTGCTGCTAAGGGCCGTCGAGCGCTATGCGCTGATCTATGGAGCTCCCAAAATGGCAGCGTTTCAAGCGGAGCCGGACATCCACAAGGCCGTGACCACCTTTTGCGAGGCTACCGTCAACACCGCTACCGGCGACGCTCGCAGCGGCTGCATGTTGGCCGCCGCTGCGCTGGGACATTCGGAGCGGGTAACGGAGATCCGTTCCTGGCTCGCGAAGGGCCTCACCGCATCCGCAGATATTTTCGCGAAACGTTTCGAGCAGGAGATAAAGGCGGGTCGCCTGACTCGCACACCCTCTGCCAAGGTGCGAAGCCGTTTGCTCGTTGACTTGCTGCAGGGTGTGCAGCTTCGCGCCAAGGTTGGTATCACTCGCGAGGAATTGCTGCAAGACGCCCGAAGCTATGTGCCCCTGATTCTTGGCAAGCAAATCTAACGCACCTCTCGGGGGGCATGCGTCTGGACGAGTACCAAATCGCCAATGCACTCATCGATACCAGATTAGTAATGACAAGTCGGCTTTCGGGAAGTGATGGGGAGCGGGTAGGCTTTGGATTAGGTGTTGAACGACCCGAAAGGTGTGTATGAGTGCCATTGTTGGAAAGAGGATCGCCATTGTCGGCGGGGGGCCGGGCGGACTCACGCTGGCCCGGCTACTGCAGCAAAGCGGTGCGCAGGTTTCCGTGTATGAGCGTGACCAGAGCCGCAGCGCGCGAGTCCAGGGCAGCGCATTAGACCTCCATGAAAACTCCGGACTAGCGGCACTGGAAGCTGCCGGCCTTATAGATGCGTTCTGGGCCAATCACCGGCCGGATCTTGATCGTCTTCGCCTTACCGATGCCAAGGGAACGGTTCTCCACGATCATTTCCGCCGGATGTCCGGTGCCGGGAAACGTCCTGAGATCGAGCGTGGTCCATTGCGCGATCTTCTGCTCGATTCGCTTCAACCCAGCACAGTGCAGTGGGACTGCAAGCTCGAGTCTGCAGAGTTGCAGGGCGAGCAGGTCTTGTTACGTTTTGCGAGCGGACAGATTGCACTGGCCGATATCGCGGTCGGCAGCGACGGGGCGAACTCCCGCTTGCGTGAGCTGGTCACTCCCATTCGGCCAGAGTACGTCGGGGTGTCGCTCGTAGAGGGTCTCGTTCCTGCAGCAAAGCAGATGATCCCTGAGTTGTGGGATCTTCTCGGCGGATCAGCACTGATCGCTCTGGGAGGCGAAAGAACCATCGGCATGGGTACCAAGCCTGACGGCAGCGTGCTGCTCTACGCAGGAGTGAAGACCCGTGGCGATTCCGCGAGGCGTAGCTTCGAAGAGGCAAGCGGCCCGGACCAGCGAGTGGCATGGTTCCACGCCAACTTCCAGGGGTGGAGCGAGATATGGGATCCTCTTTTCAAGGAAGCCGCGTCTATGGTCTGGCGCCCGCTACTCGTTTGCCCGACAGATCAGCATTGGGAGCCGAAGCCCAACGTCACGTTGATCGGCGATGCAGCGCATGTGATGCCGCCGTACGCAGGCGAGGGCGTAAACATGGCGATGCTCGACGCCCTGGTGCTGTCACGGCTCCTTCTCAGCCAAGACACATCCTCTGACGCGATCGCGGCGTACGAAGCCGAGATGTTTGCCCGCATGCGGCACATGACGGAAGACACGATGGTGAACACAGAGATGTTCTACGCACCAGATGCCTCCGATCGCGTTGTGGCTCTGTTTCGCAGCTTTGGCGCAGCCGAGGCGGTTCCGCCAGCCGCAGAAGCTTGATGCGAGCCGTTCATCTCAGAAGGTGGAGCGGCACTTCAACAAATCCTTGAGCAAGGCCAACGCCGATGTTCGCGTTTGCAGCGGAGCTTGACCGCCGCCCTAATCGGATTGGTACCGCGAAGTCGGCTTCTCGCCCG
This sequence comes from uncultured Acidobacteriaceae bacterium, assembly GCA_963833875.1. Taxonomy (GTDB): domain Bacteria; phylum Acidobacteriota; class Terriglobia; order Terriglobales; family Acidobacteriaceae; genus Sulfotelmatobacter. Next base: position 527,916 of record CAWHZM010000004.1, on the reverse strand, counting down.
CAAGATGTCATCTGCTTACATCAAGTTCGCAGGGGACAATCCTCACCTCTACGAGGCGATGATGAGTCTCCACGCGCCAGGGCACGATGCGACCTACCACCAAAGCCTCTGGACGTTCACTGTCGAGCAGGTGCAACGAATTGCCGGGTCCGACCAAGCTGCGCAGGCATCCGTCGCGCTTTGGGCGTTCCTACATGGAGCCGCAACGCTGGAAGCCGCTCAAGTGTTAGGCGAGATCAACCGGCAAGCGGGCTCGAATTTGGGTTTGAGGCGTAGTTGATGGCTGTTTCTACGCGTCGGGAGACCATAGATGCACTCCTAATCAAAGCCCAAAAAAAAGGGGCAAACAAGAAAGTGTCTGGGCGTGGTAGCGGCTCTAAATGAAGTGGTAAAATCTGGGGCGGGTGCTTTTTTATGACTTGGCAATGGACTCTTGGCCCGAGAATCGCTGGCAAAGCACTTCACGAGCTAAATGACAATGAACTGTCGAGATCGGCGAAAACCGACACACTTTATTACACAGTTGTACATTTGTCATTTTGGATGAAAAGGGAAAATAGCCATAAACATGTCGTAGAATCATGCACTTGCAAGTAGCGCCGGGATGGCGGAACTGGCAGACGCAGCGGACTCAAAATCCGCCGACCTTCGGGTCTTGGGGGTTCGACTCCCCCTCCCGGCACCAAATTAACCTCTACCGAATGAGCAGGAAAAGGGTGGGAGTTCAGCGCACAAAATGATTTGCAACAGACGCAGCCACTGGGTGACGTGTATCGCGCCAAAGATACTCGCGCCCGAGTTCTATGATTGTCGGCATCCGGGGAACCTGTTCCGCTTCAATCTGAACATCAAACCAAAATGAAAACGGAATTGTCGTGGAATTTGGGTGGGATGCGCTACGACCGTCTTTACTGCTTCCATTCGCTCTCAATCCGCGGCGAATGCTCCAAGGTTTGCATTACCACACAATATTGTTCCGTCTTGGCTCGCAACGCATTTAACTGTTCCGCCGTTGCCTGCGGCGCGCGGACGTCGAAAATAACCCGGATATTCTGAAATCCGACCGGCACCTCTTTCGACAGCCCCAGCGTACCCTGCAGGTCCAGATCGCCTTCCACCCTAACGTTAATGGCCTCGGTAGGGATTCCCATTGCAGCAGCTACCATTTGGCAAGTGATCTGCGCACAGGCAGCCAGCGCTCCCAGCAGCAGGTCTCCGGAACAAGCACCCGTCCCGGCTCCGCCGACTCCCTTGTGCGCTTGTGCGCTGTAGATCGCCCGCCCCAGGTCAATCGAGCAGGAGATGGGCGCCTCGGTCTGCTTGCCGTGCGCCGTCAGAGTGATTCGGGAAGTCGCCGGGTCTTGCCGGTACTGCTCTTTTAGCGGCCGCTGCACCGAGCGAATATCCATAAATCGCCTCCGTAATGTGGGTTATTATAAGCGGAACCGGGGTTCGGCCGCGGACTCCCTATGCGGCCGGAAAGTCAAAGAGTTAAAGTTCAGAGTTTTAAGGTCATCGTGCAGTGCTGAGCGATCAATTCCCATTCGACTCTTGATCGACTCTTTGTCGGCTCCGGGTCGACCGCTGCGCCAGCGAGGTGCATGAACCTGCCGCTTATGTCAGATTCCATTTCGTCCGATTCCGCGTCTTCCAGCCTGTCGCCAGGCACGCGTTTCGGAAATTACGAGATCCTTCAGCGGCTGGGCGCCGGGGGCATGGGCGAAGTGTATCGAGCCAAAGATATCCGACTCGACCGTGAAGTCGCCATTAAGACGCTTTCGCTCGAACGCCTGGCTCAACCGGAAGCCCTGGCGCGCTTTGAAAAGGAAGCTCGTTCTGCCAGCGCGCTCAATCATCCCAACATCGTTACGATTTACGAACTGGGACGCGTTGATAGCACATGCTACATTGCCATGGAACTAGTGGATGGCGGGACGTTGCGACAGTTGCTCGCCTCCGGCCCGATTCCCTTCCGCAAAGTGGTTACCCTCGCGGCGCAGGTTGCCGAGGCTCTCGCCAATGCGCATCAAATTGGGGTCGTACATCGCGACCTGAAGCCCGAGAACCTGATGGTTTGCAGCCGAGGAACGGCCAAGGTGCTCGACTTCGGTCTGGCCAAAGTGGCTGCGGTAAACCCTGCCTCGGGTTCCAACGCAACCACGACGATGACCGAAGAAGGCGTGGTAATGGGCACGGTCGGCTACATGTCTCCGGAACAGGCGACCGGTCGTGAAATTGATTTTCGTTCCGACCAGTTCTCCTTTGGCTCCGTCCTGTTCGAGATGGTTACCGGCGTCCCCGCCTTCCGCCAATCGAGCCATGCGGAAACCCTGGCCGCAATTCTTCGTGATGATCCGGAGCGCCTCAGCTCCAGAATGCCGCAAGCCCCCGCACCCTTCATTTGGATTGTGCAGCGCTGTCTCGCCAAGGATCCCAAAGATCGCTATGCCTCCACCGGGGATCTGGCTCGCGACCTCGCCGCCGTGCGCGACCGCCTGGTCGAATCGCCCGCGCGCCCTTCGGAGCCTTGCCCCAGCAATCTGCCCCCGCAACGCACCGCGTTTATCGGCCGCGAGCACGAAGAGGCTGCACTCCGCCAGCTCCTGAGCCGCGAGGACGCGCGCCTGGTCACTCTGACCGGTCCGGGAGGAATTGGGAAGACGCGTCTTGCCTTGCAAGTAGCCGAGTTAATCGCCAGCCAGTTTCCCGGTGGGGTTTGCTTCGTCCCGCTGTCCTCGGTTAGCGATCATAAGCTGATCGCCTCTCCGATCGCACAGGCGTTCGGACTGCGCGAAACCGGCAATCAGTCGCCGCAGGAAAGTTTGAAAGAGTACGTGAGCGGACTGAGCCAACCGACACTTCTGCTACTCGATAACTTCGAGCACCTGCTCTCCGGTGCTTCCGTCGTCGCACAGTTGCTCACCATCGGCCCGAAACTCAAAGTCGTTGTCACCAGCCAGGCGCCGCTTCATGTCTACGGCGAACATGAGTTTCCGGTGCCCCCGCTCGCGCTGCCTGACCCCAGCTCCACTCCGAGCCTCGAAATCCTTTCTGCTCTTCCGGCGGTCGCGCTCTTCTTGGAACGCGCACGGGCGGTGAAGCACGAATTCGCGCTAACCAAAGAAAATGCCCCCACCGTGGCGGCTATTTGCGCTCGCCTGGACGGTCTGCCGCTCGCGATTGAACTGGCCGCAGCCCGCATCAAAATGCTTTCGCCGTCGGCCATGCTGGCTCGTCTCGCAGGCCGTCTGAACCTGCTGACCGGAGGTGCTCGCGATCTACCCAGCCGGCAACAGACTCTTCGCGGCACCGTCGACTGGAGCTATGGACTGCTCAATGGCGCAGAGCAAACTCTGTTCCGGAGGCTCTCCGTATTTGCCGGTGGATGCACCCTGGAAGCCGTGGAAGCCGTTTGCGACACCAAGAGTGACTTGGGTCTTGACGTACTCGACGGCATGGCTTCGATGGTCGACAAGAGCCTGGCACAACAGGGGGAGCAGGCGGATACCGAAACCCGCTTCCACATGCTCTCCACACTCCGGGAGTACGCTCGCGAACGCCTCGCCGAGAGCGATGATGAATCTGCGACCCGTCGAGCCCATGCCGCTTATTTCCTCGTGCTTGCGGAAGAGGGTGCCGAGAACATAGCCGCTCACTCCGAATGGCTCGACCGTTTTGAAGTTGAGCACGACAACTTCCGCGCCTCGCTCGATTATCTGATCAAGACTGGGGATGCCGACTGGAGCCTTCGCATCGGAGTCGCCCTGTTCCGTTTCTGGGAAACTCGAGAACATTTTACGGAAGGCCGCGGCGCCATTGCCAAAATCCTCGCGCTGGAGGGAGCCGCCGCTCGTCCGAAGCTTTATGCGCGCCTGCTGTTCGCTGCCGGAGTGATCGCCAGCGAACAGGGCGATTACGGCACTGCTCAGCAAATGCTCGAAGATAGTCTGGAGACCTGTGTTGAGCTAAACGACAATCGCGGCGTCGCCGTCGCACTGAACGCCCTGGCCGTCATTACTCGTGATCGTGGCGAAATCGCCGCCGCATCCTCACTCTTCGAGCGCTGTGTCGCGATATGGAAAGACCTGGGAGATCCCGCTGACGTTGCTCGAGCCCTCAGCAATCTCGCCAGCGTGCTGAAGTTGCAGGGCGAATACGAGCGCGCATCCTCTCTTTACCATGAGTGTCTAACCATCTTCCGTCAGGTTGGGGATGTCGCCGGTGCCGCCTGGACGTTGAACTACCAAGGCGACGTCGCGCGGGAAAAAGCGGACTTCCCGGCTGCTCGTTCATATTGCGAACAGAGTCTCTCGGAGTTTCGCCGGCTACGTGACAGCTGGGGAATTGCCAGCACCCTCTCTGATTTGGCAAGTCTAAGTTGCGATCAGGGGAACAACTCGGAAGCTCGTCGCCTTTACGGCGAAAGCATCAAGGTGTTCCAGGAGTTGGGTCACAAACGCGGTATCGCCAGGGCGCTCGAATGTCTCGCCGTAAGTGCTGCGGCGCAATCGAACGCCGAGTTATCCCTACACCTGGCAGGAGCCGCCGCCGCGCTGCGGCAAAGATTGGGCGCTCCGCTCGCCGCCACCGGGCAACCCAGGCTTGAGAAGGCCCTGGAATTTGCCCGCCGAACGCTCGGCAATGCTGCAGGTACTGCGTGGATGGAAGGTTGGGCAATGCCGATTGAGCAAGCCGTCCACGAGGCGCTTACCTGCGGCGCGGAATCAGGTCCTCAGACTCGAAATTCTGCCTAAGTCAATCCGCGGTGCTGGGATCGATCAGGCGCCGCACGGCCGAGATGCGATTCGCCGGAAAACCTCCACGGCGCGCATGTTCGCGAACCGTTTCCTCGTCCGGCGCCAGGTAGACACAATAAACCTTATCGCCGGTGACGTAGGAGTGGAGCCATTTGATTTCCGGTCCCATCCCCTTCAACACCCCTACCGACTTTCTGGCCACCGCCTGTAGTTCCGCATCGGACAGATTGCCTGCGCCTGGAATTTCCCGCTCGATCACGTATTCGGGCATAGCTACCTCACCGAACAGCGATGGTAGCAGATTTTTCACGCCAAAGTGCATCCAAGCGTGCCGATGCAAAACGCCACAAATGGCTGCAGCCTTTGCATAGCTGGACATGGTGAATTGACGCCGTTTTCTTCGACTGTGGCCGAGGTTCAGGGGAACACCGAAAACAAGTCTTTCAGGTCCGATTGATTTGCCGCATTGCCAAGGTACGGCGTGACCCCAAAGATTTTCTCGAGGCTTCGCAGCAAGGCACCATGATCATAATGGACGGAGTTGCTGTAGCCCTTGCCTTTGGCAAATGGTGAGAGAACGATCATCCCTATCGGTCCATCTCCGATATTGGCTTCATCCCAGGTAATGAAAACCGCCCCGCCATCCCGATAGGCTTGCGAATTCAGGATTTTCGGCAGGTATTTCGCAAGCCAGGCGTCGCCTTGCGCGATTTTATTGTAAACAGGCGCACAACTGTCGTGCATGTCGTTGCACACGTTGGGAGTGATGAAGTTGTATTGCGCGACGGAATTGTTCGCCAGATCCTTGGCCAACTCCTCGAACGGGCGGAGGTGTTCGATGCAGTAGGCGGAACCGATATTCTTCTTGTCGGTCACGTCATCGAAATAGACGAAGGGATCGTGACGCACGGCGTATGGATATTTATCCGAAAGAGGACAGTCCTTTCCCGTAATATTTTCTTCATAGGCGCGCCAGGATACGCCTCCGCCGGGCGCGTTCTTTAAAAGCGTTACCAGATGTTGAGTACTGGACTGGCTATCGGCTAGCGGTGGCCGGTCATCAAGAACTCCGAAATTCGTGCCCGCCTCGATCCAGATGTAATTGGGCAGGCTGGGATGATTATTGGGAGGGTTGAAATACTGCTCCGCATGGGACGCGATGGGCAAGAGCGTCTGGTTCATGTAGGGAGCAGATTTGTTGCCCTTGATGGAAGACCAATTCTGGTTCTCCATCACAATCACCCACACGGTCTTGATGTGATGCTCAGAAGACGCAGGCCCACGATCTGCCGCCAGCGCACAAGCTGCAAATGCGGCCAGCACAAGAACTTTTGCGATTTGCCGAGTAACCTTCGCTATCGTTCTTGTCCTCCGAGATGGGTCACACTGGGCACGCATTTTTATTCTGCTGTCACTGCTTTCAGAAATCGGTAGTAGGGATCCAAGCCTTTGTAGTGGGAATCAATGCCGAGCCTCTCGTCGCGTCCGTGGGAGCGGATATCATCCCGATCAATCGCAATTCCCGAGATCCGATAAGTTGGCAATCCCGCGGCCACGGGTCCGCGAACATTTTGATCAAATCCTGCTTTACCGGTGCGGGTTACTATTGTGTGCAGCTGGGGCTGAATGCTGTTAGCACGTTTGCGGCGGCCGCGATATCACACAGATAGGCAGCGCCGGTCGAATCGAACCGGTTGTATTGCTGCGAGCTGGATTGTCCGGTGTTGCCGAGCAAGTTAAAGGACGAATCGAGCTCCAGCGTGTCCACATGGCGTCCGGTATTTTGCAAGCTGCTGTTATACAGAAGCACACCGTGCTGCGTGGTCGCAGTGCTGAGTTGATAAGTTTGCTCGGCCGTGGTGGTCTGGTTAATGTCGCCATTCGAAAGAACAATCTCGGTAATGTCGATGGTTAAAGGGAACATGTAGTTCCGGTTGTAGACGACATTGGGCACGCCTTTCTGAGAGACGGTGACGTTCGAGTTTACGTTTGACGCCAGCTTGATATTCTGCACGTACTTCGTAGCATTGATGTCGAAGGACTGATTATTCGAAAAGTTGACGCTCTGCGAAACCTTGGTGGTGACGGTGCCATGCGAAGTGGCCACATATCCGGCGATCACAAATGATCGCTTCGAACTTACGTCCACCCCGCCGTCAATGAAGCTGGGCTTTACGTTGAGGTTCTCGGCAACCACCGGCGACGGGGCGGAGGTCAAAGTGTTCTGAGTAACTTCACCCGTGGTCTGAGCGCTGCCGGGATCGGTGTACAAAAACAGCGAGGCAGTGGCGGAGAAATAGTTGTCGGCATTGAATACGCTCAGCGATACGGTATGCGGCTGGCCGTTGCTTAACAATCCCGCGAACGGAGTCAGGTTCACGCGATAGGGAGTGAAGTTCAAGGTCTGTACACCCGGAATCGGGAACCACAAATAAGGATCGATGCCGCCGGTGAAAATCCAGGGAAACACCGGCGCCACGCCGGCAGGCTGGCCATCGATAGTAATCTCGGTTTCGCGGAAGCCAGTGTTGGTGCAGCTTTCCAGTTCATTGGCAACGTCATTGGGCACACAGGTGTACCAGAACTCATCCGCGCTCTGACTCTGGGCATAGACATCGAGATAAGCGGTTTCGATGTTGGTCGGCATGGTGAATGTACCCGAGAGCGTGCTGGAGGTTGAGCCCAAGGCAACCGTCCCGCCGGACGAACCCGCCGAAAGTGGCAGCACCACATTGGCCGAGGCCGGCGCCTGCTGGCCTTTCTCCAGCGGATAAAACTCCAGCTCCGCCGAGGCGAAAATCGTCGAGGTCAGACCGCAGCACAACGTGTTGCCGATGTTGGCCTGTCCCGTTTGCGCTGTATAGAAGATGGAACTGTACTCGGTGAGGTCGCTTTCAATGTGCCACGATGGGCCGTTGGCTGGATTTGGCTCGGCGGTGGTGCCGAAATAAATATTCACCGGACCAAGCCAATAATTTGCCGTTCGGTCGTATTGGATGCCGGCGTTTAGATTAATGTCGGATTCGAGCACCACCTTGGCCCAGGGACCCGGGCAATCGGAGGGCGGGGTGAAGGTGAAATTTTCCACGTTGAAATCGTAAAACTGCGCCCCGCTGAAAAGTTCCACTACACATGGCCTGGTGGAGGGCCGCGGCACCAGCGGAGCTGCGGTAACGGTATTGGGTGAGCCAATTTTATAAGGACCAGAGGCTGCGGCGAAAGATACCAGGAAAACGGTGACCAAAAGAGTGGAGAAAATATTCCCGGCCAAACGGGCGGTGCGGGGCATGCGAAGTCCTCCTGGGATGGTGGTTCACTGATTTGGAACGAAGCCTGCGCCCGCCGTGGGACAGCGTTCTGGGTCCAAGTCCAGGGTCCACGAAAGGCAGGGCGGCAGTATCCTCCGTTTGTATTGGTCGTGTCAATGCGCGCGCAGTCCCTTACAGGCGGTGGAAGGCGCGGGTTGATGCAAGTCCCGCGCTGGATGGCACTTTCGTGGGGCTTTCAGGCCATGCAGCGGGCGGGATATACTGCCATGACTCGCTTCCCCAGTTAAGATTCTCACCATCGTTCGAGGCATCTCTCCATATGGCCGCACACATCGGCATACCTGTTCCCAGCCCGATACCGCCGCGGAAGCGCCTCGATTCGTGGAAGGAAATTGCAACCTTCTTCGGGCGGGATGAACGCACGGTCAAGCGCTGGGAGAAAGATCGAGGGCTGCCGGTTTACCGGGTTCCGGGAAGCGCGCGCGGCGGCGTATTCGCCTACGCGGAAGAACTCACCGAGTGGCTCCAGCGGCCGAATTACGGGACGGAAACAGTGGGGGCGGGCAAGACTGAAGTAGCGACGTGGAGCCGGGGACCAGCCGTGAGGCTGGAATCGACTTCCGGCCACGCTGCAGAGAAAGCTGCGCTGGAGGATGTGACTGCAATCGTTTCCGCACCCGCACGGCTTGCTCAAGCTCAAATTATTCCTCGCAGTTCAGCCCTGGCGGCAGCGAAACCGTTTTTGTGGCTGGTGCCGCTCATCCTGATCGTGGGAACGTTTCTGGCATTCTCTTTTGGACATCGAGATCAAAGATTCAAGAATGCGCTGGCTGCGCCGCACTCGCCCAGCACGGAGGCTCAGGATCTTTATCTAAAGGGCCGCTATCACTTCGAGAAACGCACGCCCGAGGATCTGAACAAGGCAGTTGATTTTTTTACGCAGGCCATTGTGCATGACCCGGCCTATCCCGCGCCGTATGTGGGATTGGCGGATAGTTACAATTTGCTGCGCGAGTACAGCGCCATGCGTCCGGAGGAAGCTTATCCGCGCGCCCGCTCGGCGGCCGAGCGAGCTGTCGAACTCGATCCCGACTCTGCCGAGGCCCACAACTCGCTGGCGTTTGCCACCTTCTGGGGATCATTCGACGCCGCCACGGCGGAGCGCGAGTTTAAGCGCGCCCTCGAAATCGATCCCAAACTGCCGCGAGCCCATCACTGGTATGCCACTTTTCTGGTACAGATCGGCCGCTTCCCGGAGGCGCTGGCCGAGATCGAGCGCGCCCGCCAGCTCGATCCTTCCTCCACTCCGATTCTTGCCGATAAAGGTTTCATCCTGGCCGTGGCCGGCCGAAGGGAAGAGGCGCGGGCGCTGCTGACCCAGCTCGCCATTTCGCAGCCGGAATTCGCCCACTCGCACAACTATCTGGCGGAATTCGTTTATTTTCCAGAAGGAAACTATCCCGCATATTTTGAGGAAAAGAAGATTGTGGCCCGGCTGCGCCACGATCCAGCCGCCGAGCAAGCCATTAAAGAAGAAGAGAGCGGCTATGAGTTCGGAGGTTTGCAGGGACTGCTCGAGGCTCGGCTCTCAACCGCGCAGCAATTGTTTGAACGCGGCGGCGGCTCGCCCTTTGACGTGGCCGAGGCTCATGCCGCGCTGGGGCATACCGATGACGCAATGAAATATCTTGAAATCGCTTTTCAGCGCCACGATCTGGCGCTGGCCAGCCTGCCGTTGAACGTTTCATTCCAAGCCTTCCACCAAAATCCGGAGTTCCGCGAGTTGGTGGCTCGAGCCGGACTGCCTTCGATCCAGTAAGAGAACAAGGAAAATTCCATAATCGTTCCGTCTTTGGCGCGGGCCCGGCGACTGTGTAAACTAGCTTCGCGATGAGATTTCTCCCCCGCAGCGCGTGCTGTCTTCGGTTCAATCGCGCCCCGACGCGGACTCTTCTGCAGGACGCGCATAAGAACACCCCCGCTTCATCCTCGAGCGCGAATGCGAAGGAAAGAGTGCCGCAGTGATCACTCCCTCCCATGGCGGCGGAAAGTCTGGGCTCGATCTGAGCGTCAGCTTCGCGGGCATTGAACTGAAAAATCCCATTATTGCGGCCAGTGGAACCTTCGGCTATGGCGTTGAGTTCGAAGATGTCGTCCATCTCGACAAGCTCGGAGGCTTCGTCGTTAAAGGACTTTCGCGGGAGCCCATGATCGGCAATCCGCCGCCGCGGTTATTCGAGACCGCCGCAGGAATGCTCAACGCGATCGGCCTGCAGAATATTGGCGCAGCGGCGTTTCTCGAAGAAAAATTGCCCCGGCTTCGGGAGATCAAAAATATAGCCGTCTTCGCCAATGTGTTTGGCTATACGCGCGAAGATTACGAGCGCACCATTGAGATTCTCAACGAGGGCGAAGGCATTGCCGCTTACGAATTAAATGTTTCGTGCCCCAATACGGCTCACGGAGGACTGCAATTCGGCTGCGATCCCCGATCTTTGGATGAAGTTGTGACCACGGCGAAACGGGTTTCACGACGGCCGCTGATTGTGAAGCTTTCTCCGAACGTTACCAGCATCGCGCAGATGGCTCACATCGCGCAGGAGGCGGGCGCTGACGCGGTCTCCCTGGTGAATACTTTCATGGCCATGGCCATCGATCCCGAAACGCGCAAGCCGCGCATCGCCAATGTGACTGCAGGACTCTCAGGCCCGGCGATCAAGCCGATTGCGGTGCGCATGGTTTACGACGCGGCCCACGCGGTGAACATTCCGGTGATCGGCATGGGCGGAATTTCGACTGCCGCGGATGTGATCGAATTTATGCTGGCGGGTGCCACTGCGGTGCAGCTCGGCACTGCCAGTTACTGGGACCCCTGCGCCACGGAGAAGATGGTCGACGAGTTACAGCGCTGGTGCGGGGATCATGGCGTGACGCGGCTACGCGACCTGACTGGCGGGATGATAGTGGAGTAAGGTCGAGTTCCCGGAATTCTACCGCCCGTGCACATACCAGATCGACCCAGGAGACTTGTAGTTCCGCCCCTCGCCCCACACTACGTGCGTATTATCCAGATTGTCGAGGGTAATGGAAAACAAGTTGCCAAAAGGGAAGAGGAAGCCGTCAGGCAGGATGTAATCGTATCCGCGCACCGGGCCGGAAAGTTGCGATTCCGCCAGCCAGGTGGCCCCGCCATTGGTAGAGGCGCGATAAAACGTATTCCAAACGGGACCCTTCTGCGCGTCAACTTCTCTGGTATCCATCCATGCGATGCGAACATCGCCGGCAATGCCCGCGGTAATCGCCGGGAAGCAGTGCTCCACTCCCGCGGGCGCGCTGGAAACGTCAATCTTGGCCGACCAGCTTTCCCCCTGATTGGTGGAGGAGGAGAAGTAAATGCGCTCCGGTCCGGCTGGGGTCGAGCCGGAGTTCCATAAGGCATAGACGGTTCCGGCATCGTCAGAAGCCAGCGCCATCTGCGAAGCCAGAAAGCCGGCCGAACAAGCCTGGGCCGAGCACGCCGGCGCGGCGCTCGAAACATCCATGGGAGTGGTGTTCCAGACGCGGCCACCATCCACCGACCGGCTGGCGAACAACTCCACCGGCTGGGTGAGAATATTGGTGGGCGGGTAGGCCGTCCAGGAGAAATAGACGTTGCCCGTGGAATCTACCGTAGCCCCGGCGGCCAGCGCCCAGCCCGGCCCTTGACCGGGATTCAGAACGGTGGATGAAAAGTTCTGCGCGTAATCGTGCGACGCGGCTACAGAAAGTATCTGGTCGTGGTTGAAGCTGACATAAATATTGGCGCCACGAACCGCGAGTACCGGCTTGTCGATGAGAACGTCGGGAGAATGTTCGGCGATGGCAAAGTACCAGGAACGGCCAAAGTCCTGCGACCGCGCGACCATGATGTCGTGCCTGCCCTGCATCCACGAGGCATAGAGGGTTTGCCGGTCAACCGGGTCAACCTTGATTTGGGCATCGAACTGGCCCAGGGTCGAGCTCAGCAAGGGCCGCGGCGGCTCCCAGGAGACTCCATTATCCTCACTGACCACCAGCGACATGGTCGGTAAAGTACAGGATGGGCAACCACTTACGGCACCGTACTGGGGAAACAAAATATAGATGTGACCGTGGCCATCGGCCGTGAGCGCGGGCTCCCACTGGTCGCCGGTGAAATAACCGACTCGCCGCTGCGGGCTAAAACTCGCCGCGGCCAACGCCGCCTGCGCACACCCCAGCAGCAAAAGCAGCCCCCCAAAGACGAGCTTCTGGACAGTTTTGCCGCGGCTGGACCTGAAACTCACCGACTTCTCCTGGGGGAAAAAGACTGCAAAAACCTGGTCCGAACTTTATCCTGTATGCTTCCGCCCGTCAATTACCCAAAAAGGCCAAAAGTGCAGCTCCGGTCGCAGGTTACAAGCGCGTGACTTTTCGCCGACTGTATCATCTAATAGGCATCATCGAGTAAACGTTATCGAAAGCGGTTTGAACTGACGGTTTCAAATCCCGGGACGGTTCACTCCCGATTGGAGCAATTTCTAAGATGCAAAAAGCCACCTTTGCAGCAGGATGTTTTTGGGGAGTCGAAGCCACCTTCCGGCAACTGCCGGGAGTTCTCGCCACCCGCGTGGGTTACATTGGCGGAAAATCCGAAAACCCTACTTATAAAGAAGTTTGCACCGACCGCACCGGCCACGCCGAAGCCGTGGAAGTGGAGTTCGATCCCGCCAAGATTCGCTATGAGGACCTGCTGAAGGTCTTCTGGGAGAATCACGATCCCACGCAGCTTAACCGCCAGGGCCCGGACTGGGGCACGCAATACCGCTCCGCCATCTTCTTCCACAGCCCCGAGCAGCAGGCTGCGGCACAGGCTTCCAAGGAAGCGCTGGAGAAATCCGGACACTACTCCAAGCCGATTGTGACCCAGATCGTTCCCGCCGAAACGTTCTATCCCGCCGAGGACTATCACCAGCAGTATTTGGAGAAGCGCGGCATGGCGAGCTGCCACATCAAAGCGTAAACGCTCATGTAGAGACAGCCGCCTCGGCTGTCCGGTCAGGGCGAAGCCCGACCGCGAGCGCCAGCTGTCTTTGTCAGGAAATGATGAGCGAAATCAGACTCGAAAATCAAATCCACCGCTTTCCCTGTCAAGGTTCTTTCCTCTCAGGGCCGAACTTGTAGAGATGGGCCCGTGCGTGGCCGGGCAAGCAGCATCCCAATCCAGCAACTTACCGGCCAGGTGAGCAGCCACGAAAGCCAGTACCAGTGCGGCCAGCCTTTGTTCCAGTTGGGAATGATCGCCCCGATGCCCATCACTTCCCCAAGGATGAAAAACCAGAGCACATGCCGCGCCGCGCGGCCCGGAGCGAAGCGGGCGCAGATCCACGCACAAATAATCGAGATTAGAACGAAGAGCGCGGTGCTCGCCATGAGAGCGTTGTTCGAAGGGACACGGTCACCAACGAAATTGCCGGGAAACAGGCGGGAGAGCAATGGGTCGGTGCCCATAACCAGGGCTACCGATAGCAGGTAACTGCCAACGACGACCGCGATCGACTTGAGCATCACACCTACCTCCAACCTAGGAGATAACTGCCCGGCACGAGTATACACATCGAACCACACGGAGCCAGCACCAGCATGCTAATTTCTCGGTTCAGAAGATCGCCCCCGCTTTGTCGCTAGCGAGCCAGACCCGGCCGCAGACGAAAAAAGATCTGAAGCGACACCGGATAATTCCCATACGCCGCATCCAGCACGGCGGGCTTCGAGTAGACGGTCACATCCGCGCCCATGCCTAACTGCCAGGCTCGATTCTGCACCAGATCGCGCGTTCCGCCGAAAGTGTAAGCTCCAATGCGATAGGTCGGATGCGTGGCCGCTTGCGGAAACAGTTCGTTCTTGTCGACCAGCTCCGTGCGCGTGAAAGCATAGTCGCGCCGCAAGAAGTTCAAGGTCGATTCGAACAGATAGCCGTTCAGATTGGTTCCGGGCCCAATCTCATGCACGCGTCCCCACACCACTGAACTCGCCCAATTTCCCCAGGCCAGCGGACGAACATACTCCAGCGAAGCGGTTTGCCGGTACTGATTCCAGGGCTCGAGTGCTTCCGGGTGGTCGAGGTGGCCAATGCTATATTGCCCAGTCCAGCCCAGCGCAGGCACAAAGCTCACCCGGGTCGACCACGAGTCGAACGCCGCGGGTTGAATGCTCCAGCGTTCTTCGTTGGGCTCATGGCCGTTGAATGCCGAGCCTTCGATCTTCACTCGTTCAACCTTTCTTGTGCCGAAGGCGAAGCCCGTGGTCACCACGCCGAAGCTGGTGTGCGTCGAATCCTCCAGGTGATGCCCCAGCGGCGCCAGCGGCAACTCCGCCGCCGAAGCGCGGTGCATATAGGTCACCGGACCCAGCGCCGGCTCGGCCGAAGGCCCACCATACAATTCCCACGTGACTTTTTCCGAGAGCGGCAAGGTGTACAGCGCTGCCAGCTCGGCGAACACATTATGGGGATGCTGATGATCGACCAGCGGCTCGCCGTGATAGGTCTCACCGGTCTGAAACAGCTCGGGAAAACCGGGATGCGGCGAGGTCAGCGACTCGCCGGAAAACATCTCCCGGAAGAGAATCGTTCCGCCCCACAATTTGTGCTGCTCCATCAGCATGCCCCAATTCACGCTCTCCGCTTTGCCCTCGCCGCGCGGCCCGCCCTGCTGGTTATAGTCGATAAAAATCTCGCCATGCGCCATCAATTCCCAGCCGCCGCGCATGAGCATCCACGCATGCTCCGGCGCGGTCGCCGGCTCCCACGCGGTACCCGAGCCCATGTGCTCGGAAAATAGCTGCCCCGAGGACATCGGATTGGTGTCGCGAGCGGGCATCGACATCTGCATGTTCATGCCGCCCGCCGAGTTATCCTGCGCGTTCGCCGCCGTTGCCGGGAACCCACACCCGAGAACACTCACAGAAAAAATTACAACGATGTTATGAAAAACAACTCTGGCCACAAATGCCTCCCCTGGCAGAAAACAACGCGGGCACATGCCTGCCGAACGCTGGCACGAGATGAATGGGAGATTCTGGCTAGATTCTTAGACTTAAAATCCGGGGAGGGCCGCCGGAAAAGAGAAACTCGGCGGAAAGTTCGTTGCGGTTTTCTGCTGGCAAGACAACATGTTTGTGAACGTTGTCGTCCACAACAGCGAATATCGGAGCACGAACCGGAGAAACATTGGCGAGGAACGCCAACGGCACACTGCGCCTACAGCAACTGGAATGGCCGGGTTGAGAATGGCCGGGCCGAGGAAGCGATGGGCTCTGCGACGAATGGCAGCCCATCATGCCCGAATGCGCCGTCGGCAAAAGGCAGACCGCGCCTGCCGTGGAAGCCAGCATCACGCCTAACAGCGCGACTGCGAGTATCCGCGACAATTGATTGCCGATGGACATGGCGTGGCTCAGGTCCCGGTAATTTTAACTCGCAACTCTTCCGGCAGCCGTTCGCGAATTTCCGGAGGGAGCCGGTCATGCACGCGCCGCGCGCCTTCCATAGCCGCACCAAGCACCGTAACCGGCGCGGGAGTCGCCACTGCCACCACCAGCCAGATCAGCGCGGATAAGGCAAATCCCGCCAGCGCGGCAATCTCCAGCCAGAACGCATGCCGCAAGCCAAAATGCCGGATCACGCCAAAGGCCAGCAAAAACATTCCCCCGGAAACCGAAGCCAAAGCAATGAGGCCGACATCAATGATGCGATTCAGCCGCTGGCGGCTGCGGCAATGCTCACAGGCGGCAAGATGGCTTTCGTAATCTCCACGCATCTCCGGCGCAAGCTCGCTGATGTCGTAACGCCAGCCCGCCAGGATCTTGCCTACCATGGGATCGATGCACTGCTGACTCATAGGTTGCTAGAGCTGAATCGGTTCCAGAACTTCGGACTGTACCGCCACCCGTACCCGATTGTGGAACAACCCGCCGCGCAGCGCCAGCGCCATCTCGGCCTCCCGCCGCGCAATCTCTGGGTGATTGTTCTGCTCACTGAGATGCGCCAGCACCACAAACGCTGCATTATTATCATAATCTCCGGTGAAGAAATCCGCGAGTTTGGCATTCGACAAATGCCCCACATTGCTGGCCACCCGCTGTTTCACGCTCCAGGGATAAGGGCCGCCGCGCAGCATTTCGACATCGTGATTCGATTCCATGATCAGCACATCCGACCCGCGCAGGTGATCGCGAACGTTGGGCGGAAGATAGCCGAGATCGGTGGCCACGCTCACCTTCGTGCCTTCCACGCGAAAGGTAAATCCCACCGGATCGGCGGCGTCATGCGGGATGGTAAAAGGCTTGACCTCAATGTCGCCAACCTGAAAACGGTGTCCCGATTCGAAACGCTCCAGCCTTTCCAGTTGCGGGCGCTCGCCATTCTCGTTGCGCAAGGCCCGCGCCCACGCCGCATGCGTGGCCCCGGTCATAAAAATCGGAATGCGCAGCTTCTTCGCCAGCATGGCCAGCCCATAAACATGATCGGAGTGCTCGTGAGTAATTAGAATCGCGGAAAGCGACTTTGGATCTTCGCCGAGCGACTTCAGCCGCTTGAAGGTTTCCCGGCAGGAAATGCCGGCATCGACCAGAATTTTTGTCCGCGAGCTGGCCACAAACGCGCAATTTCCCTTACTCCCGCTGGCCAGCATGGAGACGGTTACACACATGCCCGAAGCATACGCGTCCTGCCTGTGGATTGGGGAGTAACTTTTCGGCTATCCCGTTTGAGTAAGTGGGCAGTGATCAGTAGGCAGTGATCAGTTTCCGCCCGATCGTGCCTGAACACTGGCCACTGGGCCTGACCACTGATCACTGATCACTGCCCACTGATCACTGCCCACTGTTTTTTCTCACTTCCCCTGGCGCAGATTATCCAGCACTCGCCGCATCACCGACCCGCCGTAGGCGCCCGCCACTCCCGGCAGCGCGGTTAGAAAGGCTCCATACGCCTGGCCTCGTGTCGGTTTGACGCCCAGGATCGCGTAGGCAATCCACTCGGTCAAGGGAATGAACACCACCACCGCAATGACCCAACGCCACGGCCAGCGCGGCCGCAGCGTCCCCAGCAACATGCAGGCGGCCAGCACCAGCAGTGCGGTGAAGAGAAGATCGTTGATGGCAACGTCGGCGCAGCCGGTAGCGATGCCGCACAGCGCGGCAAAGGCATACACCAGACGATTTGATTGGCCGGAGAAACGCCAATTCCCTGGAGGCAACCTAGTGACGTGACCTTCCATCGATGCAACGTTCTTTGCCCTACTCGAAAGGAACGCCGGTAAAATTTGTAAGCCAACGGTAGACGTAGGCGTCGTCAAAGGCAATTCCTTCCCCTGAATTCCTAGGATGAAGAAGAGACCCCTTAGCGACGCCTTCCATAGTTCGCTTAAACTCCTCGAATTTTCGGGAATAAGGACTCATCACGACGATGTCATCAAGAGCGATGCCCAGGTCCAATCCGTTCATTGCAAACTGAATCTTCATATATGCTTCCGACGGCCCCGGAGTGCTAGCCACGGATGTGACAACAACCAGCTTCCATGCGCCTAGGTCTGGATCCTCGAACCAAGCAAAAGCCGATATTGGAATGACTCGCTCGAGCTTCTGAAGCAGCCGGGCTCCATCTTCGATCATCTCTCTTACCAATACCGTTTTATACATTGCATTACTCCGTGCTCAGCATCCTGCACCGCTTTAACCATCTCCTCGGCTTCCGCTTGCGTGTGAGTCTCGTATCGGCTCTCTTCATTCCATGAGCTGACTTGCGCCCAATTGGCCTGAAATAGCGCATCCGACTCGCCCGATTGTTCAATCGCAGCTGAAAGTCTGGCATAATTCGCCAGTTCTGCGAGGTTGTGCTGGAAAATCCTGCGAGCTAGATTCTTGTCGTAAAAATCCTCGGCTCTCGTAAGCTTCGCGATGCAAGCTTTAAGGGCACACTCGACCGCGTAGCCGACAAGATAGTATGCTCCACCAAACCGGCCGCTCGATAATAGCGACTGGGCATCCTCAAGCCTCTCTGCGACAGATTCTGCAGGTCTGTCTTGTTCATACTTAAGTTTCAGAATACAGCAACACCGCGAAGCAAAAGCAACAATTAATACCTATAAAACCCTCTCCCGCTCTTCCTTCCCAACCATCCCGCATCCACCATCTTGATCAGCAGCGGACACGGCCTGTACTTCGGATCCCCCAGCCCATCCAGCATCACCCGCATAATGTCGAGGCAAACATCCAACCCAATAAAATCCGCCAGCGTCAGCGGGCCCATGGGATGCGCCATGCCCAGCTTGAACACTTCATCCACCGCCTCCGGCGTAGCCACGCCCTCCATCACCGCGTACATCGCCTCATTCAGCAGCGGCATGAGCACGCGGTTCGAGACAAATCCCGGCGCATCATTCACCTCGACCGGCGTCTTCTCCAGCTTGATGGCCAAGTCGCGCACGGTTTCAAAAGTTTGCTGGGACGTCGCCAGCCCGCGAATCACCTCCACCAATTTCATTACCGGCACGGGATTAAAAAAGTGCATGCCAATCACTTTGTCAGGACGCTTGGTGAGCGCGCCCAGTTTGGTAATCGAGATCGACGAAGTGTTCGACGCCAGGATCACTTCAGGCCGCTCCAGCCGGTCGAGATCGCGAAAAATCTCCGTCTTAATCTCGAACTTCTCGGTCGCGGCCTCGACAATAAAATTGCAATCGCTCAGCCGGGCGCGATCGGTTACCGGCTCAATCTTCTTCAATGCGGAAGCTTTGTCAGCCTCGGTGATCTTATTCTTCGCGACTTCGCGGTCCAGATTCTTGGTGATGGTCGCGATCCCGCGTTCCAGGAACCGCTGTTCCACATCGCACAGCACCACCGCATACCCACTGCGCGCAAACACATGCGCAATCCCATTACCCATGGTCCCCGCACCGATGACGCCTACGCGTTTGATTTCCATTGACGTGCCTCGCTGAAAACGTTCGAGTCTATCACCCTCCGCAGCACGATTAAGTGAAAACGATTCCAAATAGACTTTAGGGTAGCTGCGTCGCGGGCCCAAAATCTTCCCGCATCCAGGGTGTAAACTATTGAATCAAACTTATATATCGGATCGCCCTATTCGAAAGGATTTCCCATGGCAACCCTAGAAGCCCCCGTTCGCCCGCGTTCGCAATCTTCCCAATCGCACTCTGGCCCGTTCGTCAACGAGCCCTTTTATGACTTCCGCCAGGAAGACAACGCCCGCAAGATGCGTGCCGCCATCGAGCGTGTGCGCGGACAACTCGGCCGTGAATATGACCTCATCATCGGCGGCCAGCACGTCAAGACTACCGACAAGATCAAGTCGCTGAATCCCTCGCGCCCCTCGCAAATCGTCGGCCTGCATCAAAAGGCCGGCAAAGAGCATGTCGAGCCGGCCATCCAAGCCGCGCTCAAAGCCTTCGAATCCTGGAAAAATACTTCCGTCGAAGAGCGCGCCAGCCTGCTGTTCCGCGTCGCCGACCGCATGCGCGAACGCAAAATGGATTACATGGCGTGGCTGGTCTTCGAAGTCAGCAAGAACTGGGGCGAGGCCGATGCCGATATTTCCGAAACCATCGACTTCTGCGAATTCTACGCCCGCGAAGCCCTGCGCTTCGCTCAATCCAAACCGCCGGTGCAGATGCCCGGTGAGCATGATTCGCTGCACTACATCCCGCTCGGCGTGGGCGCCGTGATTCCACCGTGGAATTTCCCCTGCGCCATCATGGCCGGCATGACAGTGGCTTCCATCGTCAGCGGCAACACCGTGATCCTGAAGCCCTCCAGCGATTCCCCCACCATCGCCGCCAAGTTCGTTGAACTCCTCGAAGAAGTCGGCCTGCCCGAAGGCGTGGTCAATTTTTGCCCCGGCTCCGGCGCCAGCTTCGGTGACGCCATCGTCGCCCATCCCAAAACGCGTTATATCGCCTTCACCGGCTCGCGCGAGGTCGGCCTGCACATCAACAAAACCGCGGCCACGCAGGCCCCCGGGCAAATCTGGATCAAGCGCACCATCCTTGAAATGGGCGGCAAGGACGCCATCATCGTCGACGCCGATTCCGATATCGATGCCGCTGTCGAAGGCGTCGCCCAAGCCGCATTCGGCTTCCAGGGACAGAAGTGCTCGGCGTGTTCGCGCGCCATCGTCGACGAGCGCGTCTACGACAAGTTCCTCGAACAGCTCAAGACTCGCGTGGAAAAAATTAAGGTGGGAGATCCCGCGGAAAACAGCGCCATGGGCGCGGTGATCAACGAGGGTTCGATGAAAACCATCCTCGGCTACATTGAGCAAGGCAAGAAAGATGGCCGCCTGCTGACCGGCGGCAACCGCGTCCCGGAAGCCGGAGAAGGTTATTACATTCAGCCCACGGTGTTCGCCGACATCCCGGCCAAGTCGAAACTTGAGCAGGAAGAAATATTCGGCCCCGTGCTCGCAGTAATCAAAGCCCGCGGCTTCGACCATGCTCTTGAGATCGCCAACGACACCGAGTTCGGCCTGACCGGCGCCATCTACACCAAATCACGCGACAAGATCGAGCGCGCCACCCGCGACTTCCACGTGGGCAATCTGTACATCAACCGGAAGTGCACGGGCGCGATGGTTGGCGCTCACCCCTTCGGCGGCTTCAACATGTCGGGAACGGATTCGAAGTCCGGTGGTCCGGATTATTTGTATCTGTTCACCCAGGCCAAGTCGGTGGCGGAGAAAGTCTAAAGCAGTACCGAGTTGTGAGTACCGAGTCGCGAGTAGCGAGTGAAAATCGAATTTGCCCGGTACTCGCAATGCGGTGCGGACATCTCTCAGGGCATCTCGACTCCCGAAAACTGCCGGCAGGCTTCCAGCAATTTCTCCTGCTTCTCGAGGTCGCGGGTTTCCGGCTTCGGGGCGCGAAGCTTCTCGTGGAAAAAATATTCGCCCGTGACCTTTGCGGCTCGATCATGGCTGACGGCCAGCCATACCTGAGTGCGGTGCCCCTGGTCCAGATCATCGGGGGCGGCCGCGCCTCCCATCTTGGTCGGCACCCATCCCGGCTCCAGCGCATTGGATAGAACGTCGGTCCAGCGTCGCGCCACGGCGAAGGCCAAAAGCACATCGTGAAATTTGCTATCGGAATAAGCTTGGGTGCCATTCCACGTTCGCTGCTCCCACGCCAGATCGTTCAGGCTGGGATCGCCGTTGCGATGCAGGCCGGAACTCAAATAGACCAATCGCTTCGGCTTGGCAATCAACGCCGTCAGAATATAAGGCGCAAGTGTGTTCACCGCAAACACCTGAGGCAGGCCGTCTTCGGTCGCGATGCGCCGAGGCTCTTGATAACCGACGCCTGCATTGTGGATGACCGCATCGAACCCACCGAGGGCATTCACCTGTTCAGCCACGCCGCGGGTTTGAGCAATGCTGCTGAGGTCGCCGATCACCACGGTCTCAGCACCCGGAGCAGCAGCCATGGCTTGCTCGCCCCGCTGCTGGTTGCGGGCATGTAAAACCGCCTGATGCCCCTGCTCAATGAGGAGTTGAGCGGCCATGCGGCCAAGCCCGTCCGAAGAACCGGTGATGAATACTCGTGCCATCGTTCCATTCCCTTTCTAACAGTTTCGCTTCAGCAGGTTTCGCTTTGTGATTAGGATGCGTATCGGATAAAACGAGAATTGGATAAACCGAGAATTGGATAACCATGCGGAAAAATGTCCAGCGCCCAATTCCGACTTATCGCCTGTCCGCGCGACCGCATCAAAGGATTGTCCTTTTCTTCCCCTATTAGCAACTAATATCCGTTAGTAACTCGTTTTATGTGTAATCGCCCGGTTATTTGTGTCAACATGAGTCGAACTTAACCCTTGGGAAGCTTTCCGTTGATGGTTTGAGGTTGTGCGAAGACGGGGGTCCCCATGCTCTACGTTTTGCGCTTCAGCAATGCCGATTGCGTGGTCGCTCTGGCCGACGACGAAGAGGGCGCCCGTCAGATCGCAGAAAAACTTCTCGTCGGCAAGTTGGCCGAGATCGTATCCATTCGCGCTTTGCCCGGCTTCGCGGTTCAGCTTTCTCCAACAGACGATGGCAGCCTGCAGTTGGAACAGTGGGAAGAAAACTCCCTCGATAACATTCTCGCCACCGAATATCCACAACTGGAAGCAGCCTACCGCCGCGCCAATGCCGAGCCGTTCGCACAGACCTCAGACCTTAAGGAGGCAGCGATCCCTTCATTGCATGCGGCCTACGAACGCAATAAAGACATTACCCGAGAAGGCCTTCGACTCGAGCGCGAACGATTAAGCCACCCTCAGGAAGCTGGACCGATGCCGCAAAAAACCAAGACTGCCCGAGCCCGCGCCTAGCCTTGCTGAGGTTCGCGCGGCTGGTTCAGCTATCAGTTCGACCTGACAACTATGCGGCTGCTTTCTCATCCAATGGAACCGGCCACGGATTTCGCTCCCCAAACTGCTTTTGGTGCCAATAGGGATAGACGGGTGTAACTGCGCTGGCTTTATCCAGCGTGGCGACTTGTTCGGCAGAAAGATTCCATCCTTCCGCGGCCAGATTCTGCCGCAACTGTTCTTCGTTACGCGCTCCCATGATCACGGTTGAAACCGTGGGCCGCTGCAACAGCCAGTTCAGCGCCACCTGGGGAACGGTCTTGCCAGTCTGTTTCGCCACTTCATCCAGGGCATCCACAACTTTATAGAGATAGTCGTCCTCGACCTGCGGCCCGTAATCGGCGGTCTTGTGCAACCTACTTTCCTTCGGCAGCGGCTGCCCGCGCCTGATCTTCCCCGTCAACCGTCCCCACCCCAGCGGACTCCACACCAGAGCCCCTACTCCTTGATCCAGTCCCAGCGGCATTAACTCCCATTCGTACTCGCGACCTACCAGCGAGTAATAAACCTGATGTCCCACATACTTCGCCCAGCCATATCTTTCGGAAACACTGAGCGACTTCATCAAATGCCATCCGGAAAAATTGGAGCATGCAATGTAGCGAACTTTCCCACTCTCCACCAGATGATTCAGCGTGCTCAGAACTTCATCCGCCGGAGTGAGTGCGTCAAAGCCATGCAGATGATAAATATCGATATAGTCCGTACCCAGCCTTTTCAAGCTGGCCTCGCATGCGCGAATCAGATGATAGCGCGAGGATCCAACATCGTTCGGCCCCTTGCCCAGCCGGAAGGTAGTTTTAGTGGAGATCAGAACGTCGTCGCGCCGGCCGGCAATGGCCTTGCCCAGGATCGTTTCCGACAGCCCGTCCGAATAAACATCGGCCGTATCGAAAAGATTCACACCGGCATCCAGACAAATATCGACAAGCCGGGTAGCCTCGGCGACATCGCTCGCGCCCCAAGCCTTAAAAAATTCGTTCCCACCGCCAAAGGTTCCCGTGCCATAACACAGGACCGGAACCTTCAATCCAGAGCGTCCCAAGGTTCGAAATTCCATGCGAAAGTAGATGCGCGTCAAAGTCAGAACGATGCGCCAAAAACTATGCGTTGGAAGCGAAGCTCCAGATTTCCTCCTGTGCTCCTCCGCGTCCTCTGTGTTTAAGGTTTCTTGATCCCATCAAAGGCAAAAGCCGCCCGCGGGCGGCTTCGTTGAAAAAATCAAAATTGCCTACGGCATCACTCCTGCGGGAGCCTGCGGCATCGCTCCGGTCGTGGTCGCCGCCGCCGCTTCATTCAAAATCCGGTGATGAATGGTGAACAGCGCCAGCTCCAACCGGTCTGACACTCCAATCTTGTCATACACGTT
The DNA here is from genome assembly GCA_963833875.1 of uncultured Acidobacteriaceae bacterium. Classification (GTDB taxonomy): domain Bacteria; phylum Acidobacteriota; class Terriglobia; order Terriglobales; family Acidobacteriaceae; genus Sulfotelmatobacter. The sequence goes on along the minus strand of CAWHZM010000004.1, from coordinate 504,097 downwards.
GCGCAGATAATTCTTGATTACCTGCTCGGTTGTTCCCAGTTGGGTGGCGATCTCTTTGTTCTTATAGCCCTGCACAATCAGCGCCACAATGCGCAGCTCTTTCGCGGTCAACCGGTCACGCACCCGCAATCCGACCATATCGTTCTCGGTCAACTCGCTGGGCACCGCCACGTCCTGCACCCAGGTCTCGCCGCGCGCCACCTTGCGCACACAATCCACCAGGGCCGCGCTGGTCACATTGCGATAGACCACGCCATGCGCGCCATTTGACATGTGACGCTGGGCGCTCTCGCCGGTATCGGCCAGCACCACCACGCGAGTCTTCGCTTTGTTCGCGGCGGTCACGATGGCGGCAAAATCGTTATGAAATCCCGCCGCCACCACCAGCACCGCGGCGCGAAACTTATCCAGAGCCATAAACATCTGCTCTTGGGTTTGAGCCTGCGCCACAATGCGCATTTCATCTTCCACCGCCAGCACCTTGGCGATGCCAGCCCGGAAGATTGCCTGGTTATCCGCCAGAATCAGTTTGAGCATGTTATCGGCGCTCCGAAAATCATCTTGTAATCAGGTCTGCGACCAAACACCAATTGATGATTGTTGATTAAAAACCCTGCACTGGCGAATTTTCGATCATCAATCGACAATCAGCAAATCAACAATCTCTTTCCCTACCCGTTCCTTACAAACTCGTATGAATCGATCACGCAAGCTACGCCACGGCCCTCTTCGCTGGCGCCGGTAGGATCGGTGCGCACCACGCGCCCCTTGCATGCGATTACTACATTCTCCCGCCCTCCGGTCACATCCGGCGGCAGCGTGATCTCAAACTCCACCGGCGATCCCACATCCAGCGACGCGTCGGCGCGAATATAAACTCCCGCCGCGCTCAAGTTGCCCGTGGTTCCCGCGGCATCGCCGCTCTTGCTCTCGCTGTGCAGCTTGATCGGCAACTCCAGCGGAAATCTCTTGCCGGTCCGCGCTTCTTCGGACACAGTCCCTCCTCTTTCGTCCCTCGATCCTTGTCTCTCTGCCTTTGCGAACGAGGACAATGACATCACTTTACGCTCCAACCGGGCGAATCACCCGTTATTTATGGCTTAGGGCAGGTTATACCACGGATGAAGCCTTGATAAAAGCCTGATTACGAATTAGTTAAGGGTAGAACCTAGATTCCCCCCGTGACTAAGGATGTCATCCTGGCACTTATCGACGAGTCTAGAAAAGCTTCCTGCTCGCCCTCAAATCCTAAGCGACTCTTCACCGCGTGATCTCAAACGCCAGGCCCTGATTCCGGCTGTCTCCAGGTGTGTCTGCCTACTCCATCTCAAAGCTCAGATAGGTCAATCCATCGCTGCGCTCGACTTGGAGGACGACGGAGTCGTTGACTTTTAGACTTTGCACGGCGGCGCGCAACTCGTCCATGGATCGGATGGGGGCGGTATTGAGGGAGTGGATGACGTCGCCGGTTTGCAGGCCGGTCTCGGGAGTGATGAGGTCGGCGGCGCGGCCGAGGACGATTACGCCCGAAGGGATGCGGAGCGAACCGATCTCATTGCGCAGGTCGGCGGTAAGGTCGGTGGCGAGAATGCCAAGGCGGGGGATCAGGCTTTTCTCGGGGTCGGCGGCATCGAAGAGCTGGTCCATGGGGTCGCGCATTTCGATCGCGGGAACGAACAGGGTTTTTCTTTCGGTGCCGCGCAAAATTTCCATCTTCAATACCTGATCGAGGCGATGCAGATATAGAGCTGAAGACAGTTGGGGGAGAGTTTCGATGCGGCGGTCGTCGGCGGCGACAACAATGTCTTGCACCTGAAGTCCGGCGGTGGCGGCGGGGCCGTCGGGTTTAACGTCGGCAATGATGACTCCCCAAGCTTGCGGCAGGTGAAGGCCTTCGGCCATGGTGGGGGTGATTTCCTGGGCGACGGCGCCGATCTCGGTGCGATGGACGTGGCCGTATTTGCGCAGGCTATGGTAGACAAAATCGACGATGCGGGCGGGGATGGCGAAGCCGAGACCTTCGCTGCCGCCGCCTTGGGAAAGAATGAAGGTGTTGAGGCCCACGACCGATCCATTCATATCGACCAGCGGGCCGCCGCTATTGCCGGGGTTGATGGGCGCGTCGGTTTGAATGTAGGTGAGCGGCTTTTCGGGATCGGGCTGGCGTGAGACGGCGCTAACCACTCCCATGGTGACGGAATTCTGCAAGCCTTCCGGACTGCCGATGGCGAAAACAAGCTGGCCGACCCGCGGGCGAGGCGCGATTAACAGAGGAAGGGTGGGAAGGTCGGTCTCGTCAATCTTGAGGAGCGCGAGATCGGTATCCTTATGAGTGCCGACCAGGCGGGCCTGCAGGATGTGGCGTTTCCCGAGAGGAACGGCGCGGGCCGTGTCGATGGGCAGAGGCAGAGCCACGCGGATGCGCTGCGCTCCTTCGACCACGTGGGCGTTGGTCATAATGTAACCGTTCGAATCGACGATGACCCCGGAGCCGACGGCGTGCTGGCGAACGATGAGTGCAGTCTGGGAGCGGTTCTCTTCGTTTGCGCGGCCGTAGCCATCGACCAGTATCTGGACCACGGCGGGAGAAACTTTTGCGGCCAGGCCCTCGAGGGCATTGTTGAGTTGGACCAGGGATTTATTGGCTGCGGCAGATTCGTCGGGGTGGGGCTGGACCTTATCTTGAATTGGCGAGACTGGGTTTGGCGAAGTTTGAGTTGGCGAAGTTTGAGTTGGCGAAGCTTGGCTTGGCGAGGTTTCGGTCGGCGGGGCTGGGGTTGGCTCGGTTTGAGAGCGCGGGCTAGGGTTGGCGGATGGCTGCGCGGAAGATTGCTGAGAAAGCAGGGAGGGCGCAGAAACGAGAACTACAAGAAGGGTCAATAGGAAAGCCCAGGTGCGGTAAGGGCTGGTCGGGCTCGACGAAGATGGTGCGAACATGGGTCAACTCTCCTATTAACGACGCGCAAGGAAGCTCTCATCAGACGGTAACATGAAGGAATCGGTTGCTGTGGATGGGGGGATTGGGAGGGATTAGGAGCATGCCTGCTTCTTGCAGGAGACGCTAAGAATGGATACTTTCTTCAGTATCGGGTAATAGATGATACGAAATTAGATCGGCAAGAGCGAAGATCACCCTGCCAACCCTTGGCCAGTTGCCGTAAAATACTCTGGGCGCCCGTAGCTCAATCGGATAGAGCATCTGCCTTCGGAGCAGAGGGTTGGGAGTTCGAGTCTCTCCGGGCGCACCAGTCGTTCCCCTTCGTTTGCGAGGATTCGGCATCGGACGAGCGCAAGACTAGAACGCGCTGCCGCCGCCTCCGCCGAAGCCACCGCCGGAAAATCCCCCGCCACCACCGAAGCCGCCTCCTCCACCGAAGCCTGATCCAGTGGAACTTGCTCTGGGCGCCGAGACGAAGACCTGATGCATATCCGTGGCCATGCCATGCATGGAGGAGGAAAAGAGGATGGGATTGAACATCATGCCGTAGCCATAACCGGGGCCGACGTACCAGGAGGGAGAATCGTGCACGATGCCGGCGAAGGCTTGGGCCCAGTGGTGTTCCACGCCGAGGGCCATGGCGTAAGGCAGGAATTTTTCAAAGGTGTCGGGCGGCATTACTTTCAGGCGATCGGCATCGACGCGGTTCATGAATTCCTGAAAGCCAAGAACGGCGATGTGAGTGCGCGCCCCTTTGAGAGTTTTTGCCGTCATCTGGCGGGCGAAGAGGAACCAGATTATTGCGCTGATCAGAAGGCTGATCGCGACGATGGGAACCGAACTGAAGAAATCTACCCAGCCTAGAACTTGCAAGGCGGCGAAGGGGATCAGGATGACGAAGCCGGCGGCGATGCTGTAGCCGTTGGCGGATTCGGGATCGAGGGTGTAGATGCCTTTTTGCTTGAGCGCCGACATAATGTCGGTGCGGACGACGGGGACGGCGGTGTAGAAGCGATTTTTCAGGCTCGACAGGCGGGTCTCGGGAACGTCGCCGACGAAGATGTTTTCCATCATGACGCGCTCGTGGGGCGCGAGGCCGCGCCAGTCCTGGCGCTTTTGCAGAAGATGAAAGATGTAGTCCTTGTTGTGGAACAGTAGACCTTTTTCGTCGGTCTCTTCGATTTTGATGAAGCCGCGCACCGCTAGATCGACGATGGTCGATGTAATGTCACGGGGATGGATGCGATCGTCGAGCAGGGTTCCGGCTTCGGCGGGAGAAATTCCCGGTGGAGGATCGTACATGGGCGCGACCGACATGCCCGGATCGGGATCGCGTCCGGCGAACCACCAGAGAAAGAACATGACAACGAGTGTGACCGGCGGAAGGAAGACAGAGGGATTGCTGCCGACGAACCAGAACAGTTTCGTTGCCGAACTGGGGGCTTTGAGGACGCCCTTGGGAATGTAGACATCGATGGTGAGGCCGCCGCGCATGGGCAAAGGATTGTTGGTTCCGAAATTAGCGGTTGAGCCGTCAACTGTCGCGGTGGCATCCCGTTCGCTTGAGCCGTAGACGCCGGTGAAGGCCTGGGCGCGCAGCGATCCGTTCGCCGAATCAGGGAAATGAACTGTGGCTACGGCATGGTCGATGGGCACGGGCCAGTCGTTGCCGGTGACGTTCCAATAGAACTCATCATATTGATCGAAGAAGCGAGTGGCGTTGCGCACGCGGTAGGCGATGTTGACGGTGCGCGTGGAATTGTAGGCGTCGGGAATATAAATCTTGAGATCGCGATAGGCGCCCGAGGTGGAGGAATCGTATTTGAGCTTGGCGCCGTTTTCGTCGGTAACGCTGGTGACTTTGAGGAACAGTTGATAGTTGGTGCCGTTGGGACCCGGGTATTCGATGGGGATGGTGCGGTGAATGCCGTGCCACTCGCCCACAAAAACCAGCGTGATGGTTTCATTCACTTCGGTGGTGCCGTCAGGATTGACGGTAATGTCGTCTTGAAAGTTGGAGATGCGCCAGGATTTCGCGGCGGCGGGGGATGCGAGAGCGAGGGTGACAGTCAGTAGGAGCAGCAACGATGTGGCAATGTGAATGAGGCGGGTGCGACCACGGGAACTAAAGCTCGCATTTTTCCTGGATTCTTTACGCCGCGCTGAAGCGCCGCTCGTCCACGTTGCTACGGAGTCGTTGGTTGCGCCGGCCAATCCATTAGAAGCGCCAGGCATTTCGGAATCAGCCAATTTCGATCCTGTACTCATAGTCGGGAACGTGCATTGCCGAGTTTGGATCAGAACTTTACGGCTACGGGCTCGCGGTCGGTTTCCGGGGCTTCGAAGAACTGCCGCCCGGTGAAGCCGAACATGCCGGCGATGATGTTTGTGGGGAACGACTGGAGTTTGGTGTTGAAGTCGCGCACCACGGCGTTGTAGTAGCGGCGGGCATTCTGGATCGAGTCTTCCGTCTGGCTCAGCGAGCCTTGCAGTTGGGTAAACTCTTCCGAGGCTTTGAGTTCGGGATAATTTTCGGCCACGGCGAACAGGCTTTTGAGCGCGCCGGTGAGCTGATTCTCAGCCGCGGCTGCACCCTCGGGAGTGGTGGCCTGCATGGCCTGAGAGCGGAATTTGGCGATATTTTCGAAGGTTCCCTTCTCGTGCGTGGCGTAGCCTTTTACGGTTTCGACCAGGTTAGGGATCAGGTCGTGGCGGCGCTTGAGTTGAACGTCAATGTCGGACCAGGCAGAATCCGCGCGGACCCGCAACTGCACCAGGCCGTTGTACATGCCGATGAGAACCACGGCGATGATGACCAGGACAACGAGAATGATGATGCCGACCATGAGCCCCTCCTTCGAACCTTTAAGGCTCGAACTTCAAGCTTCGAACCTTCAAGCCTGAGTATCCAGATTACCGCGAAATTAATGGGGACGTTAGCACAGTAGAAGCTCACGAGCAAACGAGCCCGGCGACTACTTTGAGGCTGAGGCTTCGGCGGATCGACCCTGCCTCCGGAAGGCGCACCGGGCAAGGCTTTTCACGAGGGATGTAATTAGCCTGAAGTGATTAAGCAGGATAGTTAGTTCGTAATGCTAGTTCTCAACGCAGTGGTTTCCCTGTAGAGTAATCGCGCTTGGGTTACCGGTGCACTTCGACCGGAACAACATAGGCATTCGCTCTGGGCTCTCCCCCGCTTCGGCGCGAAAACTTAAGGAGAAAAACCATGAAGCTATTCCGTTCCACAATTGCGCTTGCTTTTCTGGCTGCAGCGCTATTCTCAGTGGGTTTGGGGAGAGCCAACGCTCAGAGCCGCAAGTTTGTCGCACATGGGGCTGCCGCGAATGTGACAACCCTTCCGCCTGACCTATACAAAGTAAATTATTTCTCGAACGCGAACACCAGTGGTGCGCCGGACGCAACGGTTCGGATCACCGACGACGGGACCAGCGGCGGGAATATCTGCGCGCAGATCTACGTTTTCGATCCTTATCAGGAAATGTCGGAATGCTGCGCTTGCCTGGTAACTCCGAACGGTCTGCGGACATTTTCGGTGGACACCAACCTGACTTCGAATCCGCTGACTGGGGTCACATTGACCACGGGCACGGTTGAAATCGTGTCGGGCTACACCCCCGGCAGAACCTGCAGCCCGTTGAACCCCATTGTCACTCCTGGCGTTCGCGCCTGGGGAACCCACATTCAGAATGCCGGTTTTGCGGTTACGGAGACTGAGTCTCTGGACGCACAGCTGACCACGGGGAATGACAATCTGTTGACCGACTGCGCCGCCATTATTCTCGATGGCAGCGGCGCTGGCGTTTGCTCTTGCGGAACCGGTGACTAATTACTAATACCGGGTAACGAATCGAAAAGGCCCAGGCGAAATTCGCCTGGGCCTTTTTTCGGAATGAGCTTACTGCATCTTGCAGTCGTGTTTGGGGTTTCTGGCGCGCTATTATGGTCGCCGCTCTTTCACTCCCTGTAACCGTCTCGTCTCTTTTTCGTCAGGCGGATTTACCGCCGGCGAGGTCCCTTTGCCGAGGCTTGGGATCCATCTGGTTCACGGAACGGTTCCACAGAAATGCGCTCGTAACGCACGTCGAGCACGGTCAGGTTTTCTGTACCGTCCGGCAATTGAAGGATTACGCTGTCACCCGCTGCCGACTTCATCAACGCGCGCCCCAAAGGTGACACCCAACTGATGTGGTTGCGCTCGAGATCGATTTCGTCTGTGCCCACGATGCTCACCACTCGCGATACTCCCGCGGCATTGGCATAGCGCACGGTCGCTCCGAAGAATGCCCTGGCCGCCGCCAGCCCCGTTCTCTTCGCTTCCGGGTCCACCACTTCCGCGGCTTCGATTCGCTTGGTGAGAAAGCGAATCCGCCCATCGATCTGCCGCAGCCGCCGCTTGCCGTACTGATAGTCGGCGTTTTCACTGCGATCGCCGTTGCCGGCAGCCCACGCCACCACCTCCGTCACGGCCGGGCGTTCCCTGGAGAGCAGAAACCGGTGCTCATCTTTAAGGCGCTCGAGCCCGCTCGGCGTGATGTAGTTCTTGACGGGCGTCGCAGGCTCGTCCGGTTGCGGTTTTCTCGTAAACCCTTTTCGCATCTCGTAGTCTTTCCAGGGCAAATCCAGTGCCGCCAGATGCCATAGCTTACACTCAAACCACATGCTCAACCGGGGCTATGCCTATACCACAATCGTCAGCAGCAAACATCAGGGACGAACCCTGCTCTCTCACTTGGCAAGCCTTTACCCGCACTCAACCGCACAAGCCTGGCAACAAAATCTGAACAACCGCGAAGTCACCGTCAACGGCATCACCGCCACCGGAAGCGAATCGCTCGCTTCCGGCCAAACCCTTGTCTGGAACCGTCCCCCTTGGATCGAACCAGACACTCCTCAGCACTTCGAAGTCTTGTTTCATGACCCGCATCTGTTGGCCGTCAACAAACCTGGAGGGCTGCCCACCCTCCCCGGCGGCGGCTTCATGGAAAACACTCTCCTGCGCCTGGTGCAAAAGCAAATCCCCAACGCAAACCCTGTCCACCGGTTGGGCCGAGCCACTTCCGGCATCGTCCTCTTCGCCAAGACTCCGCAGGCAGCCTCTAAACTGGAGGCAAACTGGAACACACCCGGAATTCAGAAAATCTACCGGGCGCTGGCGCAAGGCATTGCACAGCACGACACCTACGAAATTCTCACCCCCATCGGCCTTGTACCACATCCGCTCATCGGTTCCGTGTGGGCCGCCAGCCCAAGTGGCAAACCGTCAAAGTCATTGGCGAAAGTGATCTCACGGGCGCAAAGCAGCACGGCGCCAAGCAGCACGGCGTCAAGCAGCACGGCGTCAAGCGGCACACCGGGCACCACAACATTTGAGGTAAGCCTAAATTCGGGACGCCCTCATCAAATCAGAATCCATCTGGCATCCATCGGCCATCCCCTGGTAGGCGATCCTCTGTACGGCGCGACCGGCCAGCCTCTTGAAAATCTCCCCGGCCTCCCCGGCGATGGAGGATATTTCCTGCACGCCCAATTTCTGAAATTCCAACACCCCATCACCGGAGAACAAATCAATCTTCAGGCAGCTTTGCCGTCTGGATTCTCGTTGCGTCAGTAGTTCACGGCCGGGAATCAGATCAGGTTGGCCGATGTAATCTGAAAAAAGTGGGGATAGACAGAACGTTTCCCAGTTTTTCAACAAATGGAAATTAGTGAACGTCCCGTCTCTCCCCGGTTTTTCCTTTGATGTTGTGCCTACCGGTGGGCTCTTTCGAAAGGCTGGGCCACCCGCCCCGTTAGTTAATCCCTTCAATCACAGGTTCCCATCCAGGAGGGTCACCCTCTCCAGCACTACAATAGTGTGGATACTTGGCAAGAACCTTCTTCACTAGCGTCTCATCATCCAAATGGTTGTAAGCTCGTGGATATTTCCTTCGAACCTGCGCAGCACAATCTTTTACAACTTGGTCGAAGATGTCACCCTTCGCCTGTTGATATTTTGTCCACGGTCCCTTCTCGTCGGGTTTCTCAGCAGTCGGCTTCACCACTGGCGGGTGCTGACGTTTGTATTCATTGAGCTGCTCGTGCAGAGACCTTTCTTTCGGGTCTAAGTCAGCTCTACATTCTTGTTCAGCCTCTGAGATTGCACCTTGTTCTTGTTCCGGTGTCGGTGGAGGGTCTTCAGAAAGAGTGTAAGAAGGACAGATAAGGGAGCCTTTGGGAAGGTTGCTATCCTTAGGAGGTTCCTCACATTTAGGGTCTGCGACCTTAGCTACAGCACAGTCGTGAATTTTCTTAGCCCGATGTTCTGCCGCCTTGTCCGTCCAGAAGATATAAATCAGAGTGGCAGCAACACCAATCACAACGAGCACCAGTGTGGTTAGCACAGTGCGGAAGGCCCACTTTCGACCCCCACCGAGCCAACCGACACATGCCAGAGCTACCAGAATGAGAACACCGACTACGACTGGCTCAATCATCAGGCACGCCCCTTCTTCTTCGGCTGACGCTTCGACAGCTCAACCGATTCATTGAAGCCCTTCGCAGTGAGCACATACCCATTTTTCGCAGAGCCGTCAATCATCTTCCGTCTGTAGAGAGAACCCAACGCGTTGCGTACATCCTTGTCTTTTCTGCGATTGAGGGAGTCCCCAATGGCCTGAAAGCTGGTCACCGTTCCGTAATGGCTATGAAGAAGGATGAGAACCTCTTCAGCAGCACTCTTCACATCGTGCATGACCAAGCGTCGAAAGCCTGTGTCCTCCACCAGTCCACCCACAGGAGCGTTCACCATGTTGATGAGCTGGCCAGCCTCTTGCATACTCAATCCGCTAACCTGGCGTAAGAGTTCGGCAAGAATCCATTGAGCACCATGAAGGGTAAAGCGGAGGTCGTAGCTATTCGGGTCCACGCTGCCCTTGTGCTGCATGTTTCGCTTGTTACGCAGCGTGTACATCGCTCTGCCGACACGTGCGGTACAGATTCGTAATCCGTCGTCCAGGTGCGGAGCCTTCGATTCCAGGGTGTTGAAGTAATTGTCTGGCTTCGGTGGTGGGTCATCGTACTGGTTAGTGTCCAGGAACTGGCAGACCTGAACCACAGTCTCCACGAACTTCCCCTGTGATGAACGACCGAGAGTGTTCGTAGCAACATCCTGACGGAGTGCAACGAACTCGTTGACCAGGTCTTCGGCCAGATTTCGAGGAAGCTTCTTGGCCAGCGCATCTATTAGAGAAGCTTTTTCCACTCTCGCTCCTGCGACTCAAATCACGACCTAAATGTTGCCCCAGTGTGCCATAATTCCTTGGGGGCTAACAACATGGAAGTGTTCAAGTTACGGCTCAAGGTAGGTGCCAATGAGTTCGAGGCAGAGGGCTCCGAGGAATACGTTAAAAGTGAACGACAGATTTTTCTGGAGAGTTTCGCAGAAGCCCAGGATGAGAAAGCCGAACCGGGAGAGGACGAAAAGACTCCTCTCGCTGGTGGCGATAAAGGAGGAAAGGCCGCTTCAAATGCCTCCGGTGCCTCCCTAGCATCAGATGACATGGCAAAGCTCGCTGGCCAAGACAAGAGCGACAAAGATCTGATCATCCTCACTGCTCTTCCACAGGATGCGGAGACGCAAAAACAGGACGCTCTGCTTCTACTGCTACTTGCCCACAAAGTTATGAGGGGCGTAGACAATGTAAAAGCAACAGATGCTCTTAACGGGATGAAGCAATCCGGCATTCAGATAGACGCCATCTCCCAAGTTACTGACAAGATACCGCAGTGGGTGCTGAAAACCGGAGTAAGGAAGGGATCGAAGTATCGGCTCAGCACTCCTGGCGTCCAGAAAGCGTCGGCTATTGCCCAGACTCTCTTGAGCCACGTCACCTAAAAACAAATCCCTCCAGTCGATGAATACCTAGGGAAATATGGGGACACACGGGCGGAGGAGTGCACCTGTCTGTCCCCGGTCTTTATGTCGTCCCCGGTCTTTATGTCCCATTCGTGCAAACTGCGCGCGATAAGGACGGAGTACCTGGTCTCTTGAGCTTTACTTCTTGGGCCGCGACTCCGGCGGCACAAGACCTGCGAGGCGGTAGTACACAACCAGCTGGCCGTAGTGTTCACCGCTATGTTCGATGATGCCGTAGGCAATGTCGAGAACGCGCGATTTCTGCTGAGGGAAATACACCACCTCCGTCGTCATGCCTTTTTCGCCTTTCGCCTGGATGGCGGCTGCGCCATCGGCGAAGGATTTCTTGACGAACGCAACGATGTCGGCCTTGGACTTGTATTGCTCGCGCTTCGGATCTTCTGCCGCCGGTGGCTTCAGCCCCATCGCAGGATTCGTGAAGTAGTAGCATGAACCCGCCGCGTGCAGCAACTGCTCGGCGAAGCTCCGCTGCGCGGGTGTCGGCTTGAAGTCGTATTTGTCCTCGGGAAAATCTTCGGCCATCGCCGTCAGCTTGCGGCCAATCTCATTCCAGGAATCGAGCACGACTTTCACTTCCGGATCGGCAGGTTTGACGGCTGCATCTTTCTTCATCGCATCTTTCTTCATCGTGTCCTGGGCATGGGCGGGAAATGCGAACGCCAGCAGGACGATAGCGACAAACGGTATTCTTTTCATTTCTTTCTCCACAATTGAGTTTCGCGAATCAAAACGCCAACTTCTTATTTCGCCTGCGCCAGCTTCGTAACCACCGCCGCAATTTTATCGAGTTGCTCATTCCAGCCCCCGAATTGACCGCTCTCTTTTGCGCTCGCCATGGGTTCATTTCCAATCAAGGTGAGCTTCGTCTGGCCGCTCCCGAGATCCTCAAAGATGGCCATGTCGTACGCGCCGTCGATGGACTCAGGTTCGATTCCTAACTCCTCAGGCTCAATCTTGTTTCCCTGCGGGTCGCAGAAGTACATGGAGTAAACAATCTTCTCGTGCAGAACAATCTCGTGGTATTCCCCGCCGTTCCAGCCCTCCTGGGGCGGGTGGCCCACCTTTAATCATTTCTATGTGCAGCATTTCCACAGAGGGTGCCCCATCCTTGCGTTTTTTGCAAGGGTGGGCGGCGATCATGCCTAGGCTATAGCATTTGTTACGTAGCGACAAAATTATCCCACACGCGCAAGCATTTCCGTGTCCCGCCCTTTGCAAAGAACTGTCGAGTCCCAAGACATGACTTACAAAGGCGGGTGGCCCACCTTTAATCATTTCTATGTGCAGCATTTCCACAGAGGGTGCCCCATCCTTGCGTTTTTGCAAGGGTGGGCGGCGATGATGCCTGTGCTATAGGATTTGGAACGTAGCGACGGAATTAACCCACACGCGCAAGCATTTCCATGTCCCACGCTTCGCAAAGAACGCGAAGGACGGGGCACCCATTCTGTTGGTGATACCAGCGAAATCAAAAAGCCTGCGCCACCCGCCCGCCGGAACAGCTTCAGGATTCCTTCAACGGTGATCGCTCGGGTTGCGGTTGCGACTTTCGCTTCAGGACCAACGCGGAGAACAGCGTGATGACGAGCCCAATCGGGAAGGGATGAATGAACGTGAGCGCTGCATTGAAGAATGGGTTTTTGTACAGCTCTTTGTATTTTCTGACCTGCTGAAGTTTTTCCTGGATGGCTGCCGGGCTCGCCCCCGAGGCGGTCAGCTTCTGCACCAAATGAGCGCCATAGGCGTCCCAGAAACCAGGCAGGAAGTTGTAGTAGATCACTTCCCAGGTTACGACATAGATGATGCAAGATATCAGCGTAATGGAGAGGCCGACGGCAAAAGCCTTTAAAAAGGTAATCTGACCATCGCCGATGTTGTCCCGGTAGGTTCGGATGCCGACAAACACCATCAAGAACGAGAGCACGATGGAGGTGTTGCCGATGATCGCGCCGCGGTCGAAGCCAATCCTGCCGCCGAAGGTCACTATCGCTATCATCATCAGCGAAGAGATAGCGCCGGAAATCAGCCCGAAGGTGACGGTGATCTTTCTCATATTCTCGTAACTTTTATCCGATCTTCATCCTGATCTTGACCTTTCCACGTATGCAGCCGGCCCCATGCTCATACGGGCTCAGCGACCAGCCGCGTCACCTGGCGACTTGGATGCCGCTGGGATCACTACGATCAGGTTATCGCCTGCCCCGGGGTGAGTCATCCCAAGATAATCCAGCTTGTCGAGCTCCGGTTGGGCGTCGAACCCGATGTCTTTCGTGGTCATGTTCGGCGCATAAAACATCAAGTGCGGAGGGAAAATGCCAGTGCCGTGCTCGGGGATCGCGCGCAAGCGGTTCTGGCTGGACATCATGTAGAGGAACCCCGGTTTGCTCGGATGCTGGTAACGGCCTTCCTTATATCCGTTGGCGATGTCTGCCTTGATTTCGGCCTCGGACTTGCCGTTTGTGCGCAGCTCTTCACCGTGCATGTAGACCAGCAAGAGAGTGCGGCTGCCTTCGGCGTCGAAGCACTGCGGCTCAATGGTTGTTTCCGCGGGGGTTGTTTCCGCGGGGGTTGTTTCCGCGGGGGTTGTTTCCGCGGGCTTTACGAAATGCCGGCCAACGAAACAGCTGAAGCCGTTCGTGCCTTCGCGCGCTTTCTCGTAGCCTTTGGGGCCGAGAACATAAACTGTGGCTTTACCGGATACCTCGGCCGGGGCGGCGCTTTCAGCGAGTGTGATCTGCTGATCACGTGGCATGGAGGCGTCGTAGACCCGGGGGAGTTCATATTCCCCGGCGGCGACGGTTGCGGGAATGAGCGCAGTGCTTGAAAACAGGCCGATCGACAGAGTACCCACGACAAAGACCTTTACCGAATTCAGAGACTTCATGTTCGCTCCTTTTTTCAAGAAGTTCATGTTTTTACAAACTTCAGTATTCATAAACTTCGTGTCGCTCGTATCGAGCGTTGACCGCGCTCAACATACCGCATTAGGCAGGGTCGGTGTCGTCATCCTTTTGGCTGATTTTGGCGGCGGAGAGAAAAATCATCCGTTTGGGGGAGCGGTTATTGGCGTGACCCGTGCTTGGGCGAGAGTAAGCGCACGAGTAAATCAGGGGAGCAGGCCGAATTCCTTGCCCAGTTGCACCGCTTGCGTTCTTCGTCTCGCCCCGAGTTTGTCGAAAACACGGCTGGAATGGGTCTTCACCGTGCTCTCGCTCACAAAAAGCTTCTCGGCGATTTCGCGGTTGCTCAGGCCCTGGGCGATCAGTTCAAGGATCTCAAGCTCACGGCGAGTGATATGGAGATCCTCACGTTTTCTTTCGTCAGGGATGAACGGGCCAGGGATGAACGGTCCCTCGGCCGCAACGGGGACCTCCCTCACAACAATTGTCTGGCGTTTTGCTGTCAGCTTCAGGCCAAGCCAGATGCCAAGAACGGCAAAGGTCGCCGCGATCAGTCCGCCGTAGATTTCGATGGAATGTTCGACGACCAGGAACCGATACTCGGTCCACTGGAGCAGAGCAATCAAGATTCCACCGATCAACCCGTACATGAGCACGTGGCGCTTCATAAGTTGCAGGAGGACTCGTTACCGAAATTATCGCACCCATGGTGGGATCGGTCCTACTGCTTGCGGGCGGGTGGGCGACCTCTAACCATATCTATATGCAGCATTTCCACAGAGGGTGCCCCATCCTTGCGTTTATTGCAAGGGTGGGCGGCGATGATGCCCGCACTATAGGATTTGTTACGTAGCGACGGAATTAACCCACATGCGCAAGCATTTCCGTGCCCCGCCCTTCGCAAAGAACGCGAAGGACAGGGCCCATTTTGTTGGTGATGTTAGCAAAATCGAAAGCCTGGGCCGCCCGCCAGGCAGTTGCTCTTCGTGGATGCTTCGTTTCAGTTGAATCCCGGCGAAAAAGTCAGACTGGTCGGTCCCAATGGGGCGGGCAAGATCGCGCTATTCCGCATGGTGGTCGGCGGTGAGACTCCCGACAAGGTTAAGGAAATGCCCCTTCTGTATGATTTCTGCATGGCCGTTATGGAGACGAGCTCATGAATATAAATCGGCGGAGTTTTCTGGTGCAGGCTGGCGCGGCGTCCTTCAGCACAGGGATTCTGGCCACACCCGCGTTGGCTGCGGATGGCGTGAGCGCAACTGACCGCGAGCGGATGCGATCTGTGGCTGCCTTCACGGCGGAGACGCTGAGCACGGATCATCCGATGGCGTTCGGCGCTGACATTGTGAGCACGGCTACCGGTGAGCGGCTGATGCGCGCGGTGAATCGCGTGGGTCCCGACCACGATCCCAGCGCCCATGCCGAAACCCTGACCATTCGACTCGCTTGCGCAAAGCTGGGCTCGGGATCCCTCAAGGGCTACACCTTGTATACGACGTGCGAGCCGTGTGCGATGTGCATGGGCTGCGCTCTCTGGTCGGGCCTGGACCGGCTGGTCTTCGGGGCCACGATTGCCGATGCGGGCCGCTTCGTTTCACAGATTAGTATCCCGGCGAAAGAGGTAGCCCGGCGGACCGACCTGCAATGTGTGGTCGCTGGGCCGGTCGAGCGCGAGCTCTGCGTGAAACTCTTTACCGATCCGCGCATGCAAAAGGCGTTTGCAATGTGGAAGAAGCATTGAGCGAACTGTGGGGTGTAAAGTCAAATATTTTGTACCCCCTATGTTGTGCCTCCGATGACTGCCGCTTCTGCTGGCGCATCGATAACAGTCAGCCGGGCTTGCGTGAATCGATTCCAGAAACTCCCGTATCACGGGCAATCCTTTAATCATCCAACGCCAGCATTGGCCGGCAATTTTCTGGCCGGGCTACACTGCGGCTACACTATTAAAGAGGCACCCCCGCCCCAAGTTGCTCCTCCAAAATGATCTCTCTCTCAAACATCAATAAGCAGTATGGCAAGCAGTTGCTCTTCGTCGATGCTTCGCTTCAGTTGAATCCCAGCGAAAAAGTTGGACTGGTCGGTCCCAATGGGGCGGGCAAGACAACGCTCTTCCGGATGGTTGTCGGCGAGGAAACTCCCGACGAGGGCGCAGTCTCAGTCCCCAAAAAGTTGACGATCGGCTACTTTCGCCAGGACGTAGAGGAAATGCAGGGCCGTTCGGTTCTGGACGAGGGGATCGCAGGGAGAAAAAACAAATCCCTAGGGTGAGCCGCCCCCCTCGTCGCTTTGTGGTTGTCTCGTAAACCCTTTTCGCATCGCGTGGTCTTTCAAGGGCGGAATCCAGGGGGTGCACCAATGAACGCGGATGAGCGCCGATAAAAACACCGTAGGTTATCCGCGTTTATGGGAGTTCATCTGCCGCCCTAGCTGATTTTTTCAAATCTCGCAGCCCCTGGATTTGGCGCAACGCTGTTACTTGGCGGCGCGCGCGGCTGTCTCGATCACCCGGGCGACAGCGTCAGGGTGGGAGATGTAGACCAAATGGCTGGCCTTGACCTCGCTCATTTTTGTCCTTGAACGGCCGTACATCCAACGTGCCAGCTTGGGATTGAGCGCGCGATCGTCCGTGGCCACGATCCCGTAGGTGGGTTTGTCGCGCCAGGCCGCAACGGTGACCGCGGCGTCGAACGCAGCCGCTGCTACCGGCATCTGAGAATCCGCCATGTATCTTGCTTGCGCTGGAGGCAGATCAGCCGCGACGTCAAACGCAAATTTCGTAGGGTCTACGAACAGGAAGCCATCCTTGGTTACATGCACGTCGCTGCTGGGCACCATCCCCGGCATGGAAGCTGACAACTGATTCGTCGTTTCACCTACGTCGGGCTGCATGGCGGCAACGTATACCAGCGCTTTCACCTTCGGGTCAGCACCGGCAACCGTGATGACTGTGCCTCCATAGCTGTGGCCGACGAGTATCACCGGGCCATCTTGCCGGTCGATGATACGTTTTGTTGCGGCGACATCATCGGCGAGGCCAGTAAGAGGCTCTTGGACAACGCTAACTCGGTATCCGTCTTTGGTCAGGATGTCATGAACGCCTCGCCATCCTGAGCCATCAGTCGCCGCACCATGCACGAGTATGATGTTCTTTACCGCGCCAACCGGCGCGGGCCCAGTTTGAGCGGCGGCACTGGCCGCTCCCACCACAGCCGCGAGGGCAATGCGTAGCGTAAATGCGATTGTCATTTTGCCTGTCCTCTCACTTGGCCGGATACGGGTCCTGCAGAACGGCAGCGCCCGTCTCCAGCAGAGACTTGAGATTGGAGATGATCTTTGGCCAGCCACCGGACACTGCGGTAATTAGCTGCGATGGCTCGCGCTCGATGGTGTGGGTGATGGAGAGCTTGACCGCAGTCCCGCTACGTTCGATTTCCATCGCACAGAGCGAATCGCCTTCGGCCTTGAGCTCTGGCTTTTTCTCGTGTCGCCAGCGAATGACCAACCGCTTTGGCGGATCGGTTTCTACGATCTCGCCAGCGTCGGTGACGCTGCCATCGGGTTGCACCATCTTCCACGAGGACCCGGCCTTCCACTCGCTTTCGCAGTGCACGCCGAACCAATACTGCTTCATGAACTCCACGTCGTCAGTTAGTGCCGACCACAATTTTTCCGGCGTGGTGCGGATGTAGGTGACGTAGACAAAGGTAGATTTAGCCATTCGTTCTCTCCAGTCGTCGTTTAAGATCGCCTAGCGCCTTGAGACGCGGTTTTTCAAACTTGGCAATCCAGCGCTCGTAGATCTCCTGCAGTGGCACCGGATTGAGGAAGTGCAGCTTTTCGCGGCCGCGCCGCACGGTGGCGACGAGGTTTGCCATCTCCAGCAGGTTCAGGTGTTGCGTCACGCCCTGGCGCGTCATGTCCAAGTGCTCGCACAAGTCGTTGAGACTGCGGCCGTCGTGTGCGTGCAGCAGGTCCAGCAGCTTGCGTCGGGTGGGATCAGCCAGGGCTTTGAATAGCACATCGGTGTCATGGAGATCTGCCATATGAAATATGCAAGTACTTAGTTGCCTTTAATAATACGCAAGCATATACTTGCATGTCAAGCGACTTTCTTCAATCGTGTCTTCTTTGATTTGCGCGCCGGCAATTTTCTGTCCACGCTACACTGAAAGAGACACCGTGCCGCGAGTTGCTCCTCCAAAATGATCTCTCTCTCTCAAACATCAATAAGCAGTATGGCAAGCAGTTGCTCTTCATCGATGCTTCGCTTCAGTTGAATCCCAGCGAAAAAGTTGGACCGGTCGGTGCCAACGGGGCGGGCAGGACAACGCTCTTCCGGATGGTTGTCGGCGGGGAAACCCCCGACGAGAGCGCGGTCGCTCTCCCCAAAGAAGTTAAAAGAGGATTCCCGACTAATCGGGACTCGGCTCGCGTTGCACCACCACCAAAAACACCACACCGACAATGGTAAACATTCGGAATGCTTCTTCCTGCCCATTCCACATTTTCGACTGCCACATCAGAAACCATTCGCCCCCGACATCGAGGAATGCCACCAACCACATCAGCAGGCTCGTCGTCAGCGCGATCACGGCGGCGTTCTGCGCAGCGGCGAATTGCGCCCTGTCCGCACCATACGATTTCAGTAACCGAACGCCAGCCCACCAGCATAGAAGCATGGTGACTGATTCCCAGGCGATGATGCCGGTGTAGAACGCCGTATGTACCAGCGGCGAACTAACGGCGCGCCCCATGAGGTGGTTCCCCGGAAAGGTTGAGTCCATCATCAGGACGTGGCGAACAAACTCATAGTTGGAGCCGTAATCCGTGAGGTTGTTCAGGACCAGAATCGTGTAGAAAAGTGCGATCGCAAAAACGAGAACCGCTTTGGAAACGCGAAGCGCCATTAGATGCCGCATAGGTTGTCGCACGCGGGGATTATATCTCTCGGTGACTGACCGCGAACTTCTTGGAGTGCGCACAGGTCCTGATTGACCGGCATTCCTTCCGTAATCCGGTACGGCAAGGTTGCCAATAATCTGTCCGGGATGAAAAATCCTCGCCCCTCACTGTTAGCGTTCTTGAGGCCGACTATCAGGCGGGACGATACCATTCATGCGCAGGTATTCCACAAGCTGACCGTAGTGATCATAACTGTGAGCGACCGCATCCATCGCGAACGAGAGACGCGTCTTTTGCCACTGGCTGGGACTTGCTGTTGGCTGCACCACATTCTTTTCGTCGATCGTGGCGACAGCCTTCTGCAGGGCCACAAAGGAACCTTTCACGTATTCCACGATTTCCGCTTTCGTCCTTACCGAATCGGGCCCCCTCTCGTTCGCCTGCTCTGCCGTTCGCTGTTGCCTCAGAATGAGCGCTGCCATTCCATAGTTATTTGCAGCCAAGTGTTTCAACTGCTGAGCGAACGTACGTACACCTCTAAATTCACCGCACTTTTGGTCTGGAGCGAATGAGTACCTATCCTCAGGCATGGCGTCGGCAGCCGGCACCACGTGCTGTTCCTCGGTCATGATCCAGGAGTTCAAAGTTTCCGCAATGTTGCGCTGCAAGAGTGGCTGGCTGGCCTGTGGATGCGCGGCAGTCGAACCTGCCAGGAAAAACGTCAGGGTGATTATCCAATTGATCGTTCTCATAAGTGTATTGTCCTTTGCAAGAGCGAATTGTTTCTACGCCGCACGTCTCGATAAAAAGCTACAACTTCAGGCTGACACTTCGCTTACAAGTGCCCTCAAGAACTAAGTCCCTGGATTCCTGCTCGATTCCTGTTCGATTCCTGCTCTAGGGGCGACTGGCCGGCGGAACGATCCCGTTCATACGGAGGTATTCCACTATTTGTCCGTAGTGGTTATTCGCATGAATCAGCGATTCCACTGCGAGCGCAAGGCGAGTTGCCTCAGTGTTCTTGAGGGGCGAGATTGGAGAGGACTTGACCGCCGCATTCTCGTTGCCGATCGCGTCGATCGCCTGACCGAGCCGCGCGAATGACGCAACGAGGTAACTGAGAACCTCGGCTTTAGTCCGTACTGCCGGAGGTCCAGTCTCGTCTCCTGCGTCTGTCGGCGGATCGTCTCCCAGCGCGGCCGCCGCCAGGATAAAGTTGGTCGCTGCTAGATGCTTCACTTCCTGGCCAAAGCTTCGTACGCCTTTGAATTCGCCATCCGTTGGGGCAAACCCATATTTGTCGGCAGGCATGGCATCAGCAGCAGACACGATTTTCGTCTGTGCGACTTCAAACAAGACCTGCACTGCGTGTTTTTCCCGCTGCACATCCAGACGAACTGCGCCCTGATCAGCCTGCCGATGTACTGACGTTCCGCTTTGCACCAAAACTGTTCCGTCCGGTCTGTCAGTTTGTGCCAGAGCGATACCGCTGCGACCCAGGAAAAGCAGAACTGCGAATATCAATCTCATTTTGCCCATCTGTGTTCTCCCTGTTCTACCAGCCCACTATCTGCATCCTGCAGGTTAAAGCCGACTTTAAGGCAAGAAGTATTTGTGAAGGGCATTTGTCAAACGAAGTGACAATCGAAATACCACGATTCTAGAATGTGCAGATGCCGCTATTAACGATTTCCGAGGTGGCGCGACAGGTGGGACTTCAGCCCTCCGCTATCCGCTATTACGAACAGATTGGATTACTTCCTCCTGCCCAGCGAATCAGCGGACAGAGACGCTACGACACCACTGTGATTTATCGGCTCGCTGTCATTCAACGGGCGCAGCTGACCGGCTTCACGCTGGATGAAGTGCAGCAGCTATTTTTCGGTTTCGGCAATGTCACTCGGGCTTCAGAACGTTGGCAAAAGCTGTCTCGGAAAAAGCTCGTGGAACTCGACAGTTTGATGGAGAGCATTAAGACAATGCGGAGATTACTGAAAAAGATGATGCGGAACTGCCGCTGCGACACCCTAGAGCAATGTGGAAAGGGGATATTTCGAAGCGGTTGCCTGCAGGTCGAGACTTCGCGATAGTCCCCGATTTGGACCAGGCAAAACCGGCCGTTCTGAACCGCCTGGCCTCTGCGCGGCAGCGCGGTTATCGGCAAGCCATTAAAGAATTCGTGAAGTGATACACCTGCTACTCCGACCGCCCTTTGCTCAGATGGCCCGCAAAATCGCTTTGCCGTAATAGTTGCCACAGCAGCCTCGCACCGCCGTCGCTGGCTCGCTTCTGGTTCCCCAGCCCCTTCTGTCGAACTTGCCCTCCAATCTAAGAGTGTCTTGTACAATTTTGCTTCTGATGCGTTCATTCGCAAAATGGGGGTTAGGTGTTGCAGTTGTAGCGCTGCTGGTGGCAGCGGCTCAGGCCGAACCCATCGCCAAGCTTAAAGCCACGGACTACGTCAACGACTTTGCCCGCGTCTTGGACCAGAACACAGTCGCGCAGATGGACGAGATCTGCCGCCAGATTGATCAGAAAGCACACGCGCAGATCGCGGTAGTGACGATCCACTCGCTCGACGGTTCCGACATCGAAAGCTATGCTGTTGATCTCTTTCATCAGTGGGGAGTGGGAAGCAAGTCCACCAACCGGGGAGTCCTGATCCTATATGCGATTGACGATCATCGCGCCCGGATTGAGGTGGGCTATGGCTTGGAGCCGCTCCTCCCAGATGGGAAGGTGGGTGGGTTTCAGCGGGAAGCCATCCCGCTCATGCGGAGTGGCGACTATAGTCAGGCTCTGCTGCTGGTTACCTCGCGCGTGGCGCAGGTCATCGCCCAGGATGCGGGTATTCAACTCACCACCCCTCAAGTCGCACCGGCTCCAGCGGAGCCCAGAGAGCAGCCAGGTAAGGGAATATCTGCGGGCGGGGTTATTCTGCTGATTGTTATTGTAATCATCGTTCTTGTAACTCCGCTGCGCAGCCTTCTTTTCGCCATTCTTTTTTCTGGAATGTTTGGAGGTGGAGGTGGGTACAGGGGCGGAGGCGGCGGCTGGGGCGGGGGTGGTTTTGGCGGCGGGGGTGGTTTTGGCGGATTCGGCGGCGGTAGTTCCGGTGGGGGTGGGGCTAGCAGTAGCTGGTAGTAAGAGAGGCACAAATGGTTCCAGAGAAAAAGAAAGAGAAAGAGAAAAAGATAAACGACTTTGTCGACCGACTGCGCTCGGCGGCCGGACCGAATCTGGAAAGCGTGATCCTGTTCGGCTCGGCAGTCGCTGGAGATTTCCATCCTGAGTTTTCGAATGTGAACCTGTTCTGCGTGATTCGTGACAGCTCCTTCGGCGCATTACAGGCGCTCGCACCCGTCATCCAGTGGTGGGATGCGCAGAAGCAGCCTCCTCCGCTCTTCATGACCCGCTCTGAGATCGAGCGCGCAACCGATGTGTTTACGATTGAGTTGATCGACATGCAACGACACCATCGCGTTATTTTCGGCGCGGATGTTCTGCGGGATTTGTCGATACCGGAGAATCTGCACCGCATCCAGGTGGAGTACGAGCTGCGGGAAAAACTCGTGCTGTTGCGCCAGCACTTGCTTCTGGTCTCGGGCAACGACTCTCGCCTGTGGGACTTGCTGTTACGATCGGTATCGTCCTTTGCCACGCTGTTCCGCCACGCGCTCATGGTCCTTGGCCACAACGCTCCGATTGGAAAGCGCGAGGCAGTGCAGGCATTGTCGGAGCAGATCGGGTTTGATCCGTCCGGCATTTTGCAGGTACTGGACGTGAGAGAGCGGAAATCCGAGCGCAAGCGGTTCTTGGTGACGGATGTTTTTTATCGTTATCTGGCCGCGCTGGAGCAAGTGACGGACGCAGTTGATAGAATGCTGGACTCGGGTACAGCGGGCTCTTCGTAGAAAGAATGTATCTGCCAGGAGAATCTTATGAGCAAGGCACTGATCGCGGTTGTCGTTGTCGTGGCAATTTTATTGCTAATTGTCCTGTTTACTTTTGGTCAGTATGTAAGCGTGAAGAACACGCTGGTCAGTAAGAACGAGGCGGTTAAGGCGGCGTGGTCGCAAGTTGACATTGTGTTGCAACGCCGCGCCGACCTGATCCCTAACTTAGTAGAGACAGTGAAAGGCTATGCGCAGCAGGAAGTGACTGTGTTCGGGGATATCGCGAAGGCACGGTCTGCCCTTCTTTCCGCAGGCACGCCGCAAGAAAAGATAGCCGCAAACGGACAGCTCGATGGGGCGCTTGGGAGATTGCTGCTAGTGGTCGAGAATTATCCTCAGTTGAAGTCCAATGAGAATTTCCTGCGGTTGCAGGACGAACTCGCGGGCACGGAGAATCGCATTGCAGTCGAGCGCAAGCGCTACAACGATACTCTGCGAGACTACAACACTTACGTGCAGCAATTCCCCAACAGCTTCTTTGCTGGAATCGCGGGATTCAAGCCCAACGAAGCTTACTTCGAAGCCTCTCCGGCGTCGCGCGAAGTTCCTAAAGTAAATTTCTCAACTCCTGGCACGCCGGAGGCGAGTCCTCAGCCGACGCCTGTGCACTAGGGGTCTTGCAACCTGCGCAGTATGACCTTCGAAGGGCGGGATAGGCCGGGTGGCCGCCCTTCCATGCTTTCCCTTTCCGTTCCTAAACAGTGCCTGCGATGTTGCCGGCGCCATTGTGGTTTTGACGTTGCACCATATGCCGCCTCTATTCCACCACCGCCCTCTTCTGTTCCTCCACCAGTTTTCGCAACGCCAGATTAATCCGCGTCTGATAGCCCGGCCCCGATTTCTTGAACCACGCCACCACGTCAGCATCCAGTCGCAGCGTAACCGGCTTCTTCAACGGCTTGAAATTCTCCAGCACGTCCCGGAGCAGAACATACCGCCGCCTCGGCCGCGGCTCCTCCGCCACCGCGCTCAAGCTGATCGCCTCCCGCCGCTTGGGCCTTCTGATTTTCTTAACTCGTTTACCTGGTTTCATTTGCCATAATTATACGTACAGATCCGTATGGATAGGCCTGTATGTACAATATGCTCCGTCCGGAACATCAACACCATTGTGCCGCCTACCCGACTACGTGGGAGGCCTTGTGATCGCGCCTTGCGACGCGGAAGACACCAGCGCCGCATACTTCGCGAATACCCCTGTGGAATAACGCGGCGTGGGCGCCTTCCATTCTTTCATTCGCTTCGCAATCACTTCATCGCTCAGTTCAACTTCGAGTAGGCGTTGTTTCACGTCGAAGCGAATGATGTCTCCATCGCGCACCGCTGCGATAGGTCCACCCAGCGCGGCTTCCGGAGAGACGTGTCCCGCCATCAACCCGTGAGTCGCGCCGCTGAAGCGTCCGTCGGTCAAGAGCGCAACCGACTCGCCCAGCCCCTCGCCCACAATCGCGCTGGTAACGCTCAGCATCTCGCGCATTCCGGGACCACCCTTCGGCCCCTCGTTGCGAATCACGACCACGTCTCCGGCGTGAATCTTTTTGCTGGTGACTGCCGCCATCGCATCCTCTTCGCATTCAAACACGCGCGCCGGACCCCGTTGCTCCAGGCGTTCGTGCCCGCTAATCTTGGCCACACATCCTTCCGGCGCAATGTTGCCTTTTAAGATAACGAGCCCTCCGGTTTTTTTGAGCGGGCGGTCCAGCGGCGCGATCACTTCCTGGCCGGGAGTTTCTTTGGCGCTTTCGCTCTCGGCGCCGATTGAGTTTCCGGTTACAGTTTTCGCACTCGGATGAAGATAATTTCCTTGCATCAGCCGCTGGGCGAGCAGCCGAATCCCTCCCGCGCGATGCATATCCGCAGCGACAAAGCGCCCTGAAGGTTTTAGATCCGCGAGCAGCGGAGTGTGCTCACTTACGGTCTGGAAATCGTCAATCTCTAAATCCACTTCGGCTTCGCGGGCAATGGCCAGCAGATGCAACACGGCATTGGTCGACCCGCCGCTCGCCGCCACCGATGCAATCGCATTCTCGAACGCATCTCGCGTCAGAATCTCACGCGGATGAATTCCCTGTTGCAATAGATTCAACACGACCTTGCCGCAATCGAAAGCGACTTGATCTTTTTCCGCATCCATTGCCGGCACGCTGTTAAATCCCATGGGCGAAAGACCAATCATCTCCATCGCGGTGGACATGGTATTCGCCGTGTACTGGCCGCCACACGCGCCAGCGCCGGGACAGGCAACATTTTCCAGATCATGCAGATCCTGATCCGTTATTTTTCCGGCGGCGTTCGCGCCCACCGCTTCAAACACATCCTGGATGGTGACATTCTTTCCGCGATAAATACCGGGGGCAATCGTTCCGCCATAGAGCACGAGGCCGGGCAGATCCATTCGCGCGAGCGCCATCGCTGCCGCTGGAATTGTCTTGTCGCATCCCACCACGCACACCAGCGCGTCAAACAATTGCCCGCGACAGACCAGTTCAATGGAATCGGCAATCACCTCGCGGCTTACCAGCGAGGAGTGCATGCCTTCCGTTCCCATGGTCTCGCCATCGCAAATGGCGATGGTATTGAATTCCATGGGCGTGCCGCCGGCGGCGCGAATTCCCTCTTTCACCTTGGCCGAGAGCCGGCGCAGGTGAGAGTTGCAGGGCATGGTTTCAATCCACGTGTTGGCCACGCCGATCAGAGGCTTGCGCAGATCGGCGTCGGTAAATCCAACCGCTTTGAACATGGCGCGTGCCGGAGCGCGGTCACGGCCATCGGTGATTCCACGACTGCGATGCTTAAGATCCATATTTTTGAGATCCAATCTGATATCGATGAAGTGTAGAAATATAAATCTAGAAACCTACTGCGAAAGATTACATCAGTGGTGAGGATGCAGACATAAATCAAAAACGGGGAACCTGCAGTCCGAGTGGTTTGACACTCCGGATGCATATTCCCCAATGCATAGGACGTTACCCAGGAGCGTCCCGATGCTTACCCCCGTCTGCAAAAATTAGGCGAGCGCGGCGCGCGTCTGTGGACCGGATTCGGCCGACGTTGGCGGAAGCGGTACCCATTGCGCCGCTTCGTTTTCATGCAATCCCACGCTGGAGCGCACGTCGATTACATCCACAATCGAGAACCACTCGCGATAAAGCTGGCCGATCTGCTTGGGCGTGACCTCGAGCAGCAGCGCAACTTCATGATGCTCAACCCCAGGCTCGGCATGAACCGAACCAAGATCTAGCCCCCGGCGGGAGACCGCGTTCAGAATGCGCATCAGTGCGCCCTGCGAGTTGTGATAGCGGATGTGGAAGACTTGCATGGGTCAAACCCTCAATTTGTGATTGTGTGATCAGGTGATTTTGCAATTGAAAACCCCAACAGGTTTTTCAATCGCAAAATCACTCAATCGCTAATTCGCTCAATTATTTTCTACTCGTCCTCGAACACCATCTCCGAAAGCGCGGCCCCCGCTGGGACCATGGGATAAACATTCGCCTCGGGATGGCAATCAAACACCAGTAATTCCGGCTGCGGCGAGCGCAGAAAATTCTCGATCAGATCTCCGGTCTCTTGCGACACCGGAAACTCCGCCATAGCTTCTTCGTTCAGCCGCCAACCGTGAATCTTGTAAGCCTTGGCGATCTCGACGAAATCCGGATTGTCGCTCAGATCGGTTTCGGCATAGTTGCGCTCATAGAAAAGCTGCTGCCACTGGCGCACCATCCCCAGATATTTGTTGTCGACGATCACCATCTTGATGGGCAGGCGGAGACGATGCACCGTGGCCAGTTCCTGAATGTTCATCTGGAATCCGCCATCGCCGGAGACGCACAACACGCAGGTTGCAGGCTTGGCCAGTTGGACCCCAACTGCGGCAGGCAGAGCGAAGCCCATCGCACCCAACCCACCAGAAGTAATGAATCCACGCGGTGACGACGAACGATAGCGCTGGGCGGCCCACATTTGATGCTGGCCGACATCGGCAATGATGATGCTGTCTTCGGGAAGACGGCTGAAAAGTTCGTCGAGAAAAAGAATGGTTGGCTGCGACAGCCCTCGAACATCCAGCTTGGCACGTTCTGGCCCGCAAGCGACGGCACGCCATACGCTCCAATCGGGCAAGGTAGCGCGGCGCAATTGCGTATGTAACGCCGGAATGGTGTCACTGAGATTTCCAATCACCGGCAGCTCGCAGGCGCGTACGCGATCCAGTTGTGCGGGATCGATTTCGAAGTGAACGATCTTCGCATCCGGGGCAAATTTGACAGGATCACCGGTCACGCGGTCGTCGAGGCGCGCGCCAAAAACCATAAGCAGATCGGTCTCGTGCAGGGCCATGTTGGCCGCGCGAGTTCCATGCATTCCCACCATGCCCAAGTAATAAGAAGCATCGGACGGAACCGCACCCAAGCCGTGGACGGTGGCGAAAGTTGGAATATTCAAATCGTCCAACAATCGGCGCAGCTCTGGAATTGCTCCCGAAAGCTTTGCGCCTGCACCCACCAGAGCGACTGGCTTGGAAGCAGCTTTGAGCAAAGCCACAACTGTGTCACCGAAAGCGGCTTCGGCTTTTGCCTCGGCAGGCAGGGTGCGAGGAATGAACTTCACCGGGCCAAAAAATTCCTTCTTGGCCTTGAGCAGATCGGTTGGAATATCGATGACCACCGGTCCGGGGCGTCCGCTGCGCGCCCAGTGAAATCCCTCTGCGATTACGTCGGGAATCTCGTCGATGGTCCGCACGAGGCGGCTCCATTTGGTTAAGGAAAGCGTGACCCCAAATACATCGGTTTCCTGAAACGCGTCGGAGCCGATCATGGCGCTGCGTACTTGACCGGTGATGCAGACCAGAGGAACCGAATCCATCTTGGCATCGGCAATGCCCGTCACCAGATTGGTTGCGCCGGGGCCGCTGGTCGCGATGGCCACGCCAACTTTTCCGGTGGCGCGCGCATAACCTTCCGCGGCAAATACCGCGCCCTGCTCGTGCCGCGTCAAGATATGCCGCACGCCGCTTCCATCCAGCGCGTCGTATAGCGGCATAATCGCGCCGCCGGGGTAGCCGAACACCAAGTCGACTCCCTCCGCGTGCACGCACCGCAGAACGATTTCTGCTCCTTTAAGCATTCACCACCTGATCGGGTTCGGGCTTGGGAGCATCCGCAGGCTTTTTTGCCGACGTGCCCGGCAGCCAGCTCATCATGCCGCGCAACTGCGCGCCCACAATCTCGATGGGATGGCGCTGTTCTTTCTCGCGCAGTTCGGCGAAGTGGTAGCCGCCGTCTTTGTTTTCCTTGATCCACTCGCGGGCGAAAGTTCCATCCTGAATGTCGGCGAGAGTTTTCTTCATCGCCGCGCGGGTGGGATCGCCGACCACCTGCTCGCCGCGCGTCAGATCGCCGTATTCCGCCGTGTTTGAAATCGAGTAGCGCATGCGACTGAGACCGCCTTCATAGATCAGATCGACGATCAGCTTCATTTCATGCAGGCATTCGAAGTAGGCAATCTCCGGCGCGTAACCGGCTTCGACCAGCGTTTCGAATCCCTTCTTGATCAGCGAAGTCAGACCGCCGCACAGCACTGCCTGCTCTCCGAACAAATCGCTTTCGGTTTCTTCTTTGAACGTAGTCTGCAGTACGCCGGCGCGCGTCGAGCCAATGCCATGGGCATAGGCCAGCGCGTATTCATGAGCCCGCTGGCTCGAATCCTGTTGAATCGCAATCAGCGAGGGCACGCCGCGCCCTTCGGCATAAACGCGCCGCAGCAAGTGGCCGGGGCTCTTGGGTGCAATCATCACTACGTCTACGTCGGCCGGCGGGACGATGGTTTTGAAATGAATGCTGAAGCCATGCGAGAAGCCGAGAATTTTTCCGGGGTGCAGGTAGGGCTTGATGTGCTGCTCATAGACCTGCGCCTGGGTCTCGTCCGGGGTGAGCACGTGAATCCAATCGGCGCGCTTGGCGGCCTCGCCGGGAGCCACCACCACCATGCCATCGGCGCGAGCCTGCTGGGCGCTGGGACGTTCAGGGTCAAGCCCAACAATGACTTTGTAGCCGCTATCGCGCAGATTCTGCGCCTGGGCGTGTCCCTGGCTGCCGTAGCCGAGGATGGCAATGGTCTTGCCCTTCAGGGCATTGGGATTGGCGTCGTGCTCGTAGAAAATTGTGGCCACGCGGTGCTCCTCTCCTGGTTAAAAGGTAATGCAACCGACCGGTCGGTCGGTTGCATTTATGCTACCGGAGGCCAAATAGGCTGTCAACCGATAAGTTTTGGGGGTCGTGGCGAGGTTTGAGTTTTAGGGCGTTTGAATCGGCGGGGTTTTGTCCGGAGACTGACCCCGGCGATTATTGACCTCTTCGGCGAGTTGTCCTTTTAAAAGTCCGGCCAGATATGTGGACATCGCGGTTACATCGAGCTTGCCGTCTTCCCATTTTCCGTCCGCCGCTTTGAGAGCGTCGTAATACGGCTGCCGGTTCTCGCGTATACGCTCAGGGACTATTCTTGTTCCGGGAAGTAATCGCTGATGCTTCATGCAAATTAGGTAATAACAGGCAGCGCGCGCCGTTCTACCGTTACCTTCCACGAATGGATGTATCCAGTTCATTCGCCATAGCGCAAATGCCGCGAGAGAGGTGGGGCCCTTAACAATCGCCCAGTTCTCGTGAATGATGGAAATCATTCTGTCGACGAGATTGGGCACTTCGCGAAAATGCGGTGTTGTGTGATCGCCAACGGATATTGGGTCTTCCCGATACCGCCCTCCGAACTGCGCGATGTTCGCGACTGCGGCATAATTCAGGGTCCAAAGGGTGTATTTGTCGAACGACTCAATGCCTTTTTCGAGTCCAATCTCGATGCAATTATAAAGAAGGTCGTACTGACGTAAGAGATTCTGCTCTTCGATTCGTTTGTATAGCGCGGGATTATCTTGCTTTCGTACTGACATTGCGGAGATGGATAACGTGTCACCAGGCGGGCGAGCCACGAAGTAAATTCAGGTTCGCAGGCTGATCTGCTCCGACGCGTGTCGGATGCTTTCCTTGGTGATGTCTTCCGCGTCGGCGGGGGCATTGCCGAAGGCAAAGCTAATTCTCTGTTCGATCAGCATCTCCTGCGTTACCTCAATCTGGCGTGATTGCTCCAGCAAACGCTCCAATTCGGGATCGGTCTCCATGTCACTAGAAAATTGTTTTCTGTCTGCCATACGCGCAAATCTCCTTCTCCGTTTGTTCGACTTCCGTTTGCTTCTTTCTGAGCCTGAATGATATCGCTTACTTGATTCGTGTCAATAGGTCACTGTGGATAACACCGGTTCCCTATGAAAATGTTACGCCAAATCGGTCCGGCGGCCCAGGGCAACTGCGGGCGAAGAATCCTTAGGGTATTTCTACCTCGACCACTTCGGAGAAGCTGCTTTCTTTTCCGTCCGAGGCCACAGCCTTGGTTTTGTAGTAGTAGGTTTTTCCATCGACTATGGTTTTGTCTGAATAAGAGGTGTCAGGATCGACCTTCGAATTCAACTTGGCATAGGTACCGCTGTCGGACGAGCTTCGGTAGATGTTGTAGCCGGTGACTTCGGACGTGCTGGCGATCCAGGAAAGGGTTACATAGGGTGCGGTGCCAATTCCGGCCAACGACTCGGGGGCCGGGGAATTGGAGGCGTCGCTGACGAAGGACAACTTGGCTTGCTTTTGACCGTCGGCCTGCGGCTTGAAGCGGACGTCGATGGACGATTCTTTTCCCTCGGCAATGGTTAAGGGGAGCTTTGCATCCAGCACTTCGAATTGAGAATTGCTGCTGGAGACCGATGTGATCTTGACGCTCCCATTCTTGGCATTCAGCCCGACCGTAAGGGTCTCATGGCTTCCCACAGCTACATTTCCAAACCTAAGCGTCGCGGGAGTAATTGTCAGTTCCGGCTTGGCCGCAGCCTCGCCGGTGCCTTCCACGGCGAGAGCAACGGTCTGGTTGGAGGCGTCGCTGGTAACGGTGATGCGGCCACCCACCCATCCTTTTATCGAAGGCGCGAAGGTGACGGTAGCCTTCAGCTTTTCTCCGGCGGCCAGCGTCTTCGGCAGATCCAATTTCGACAGCTGGAACCGGCTGTCGCTGGAGTCGATCTTCGAAATCTTGATTTTCCTGGTGCTCTTATTGGTGAAAGAGACCTCAACCGTTCTGGTTTCCCCGACGGGAATATGACCAAAAGCCGTATTGGTGGGGGAACCGCTCAGCTCCTGGGTGAAAGCTGCTCCCCAGGCAGGTGGAACCGTGGTCATGAGCAGAACCATGCTCCCGATCAGAACCATGCTCACGATGAAAAGAGCGATCACGGGAAGGCAGGCAGCAAAGAAATTTCGAGCACTGGGCTGGGGGACTTGCATGCAAGCGAGTGTTTCTCATTTTGGTACAAGGCAGGAAGGTCTCAGAAGGACATCCGAAGGGGATTAGTCCCATCGGATTAACCATGTTGCAGTTACGATCGCGTGGTACGATCCCGAATGAGTCGAGCCAGCGCTTTTACGGTGTTTCTGGGCGCGCTTGTGGCCGGGTTGCTGGGCTTGCAAGCCTGTAATTCCCTCAATCCGGCATGCGGCAGCGCCCGACCGGCTCCGACCATTCGTTCGCTATCGCCGAGCACGATCACGCTGGCCCAAGTGCAGCAGGGCCTTGTTCTCACCGTGAACGGCAGCCAGTTTGTTTCGTCGTCCGTGGGCGTCATCAACGGGACCTCGCTAACCACAATGGTGATCAGCAGCACGCAGTTGCAGGTGACCCTTACCACGGCGGTGATCCCCGCCGCAGGAACGGCAAGCGTGACGGTCAATACTCCGAGCGGCACTTCGGGCGACTTGGGATGTAATAGCGGGGGGACGAGTAGCGCACTCTCTCTAACGATTACTTAGGCCGGCAGATCATTCAACAGCATTCACTTCTGCAGGTCATAAACCAACGACACACGTCCCGACCGATAAACCTTATGGCCCGAAAGCTTCAATTTGGTCCGCGGCGCGGGAGGCGGCAAGAGGGGAATGCCTCCGGCCAAGATGACTGGAATGATGCTGACCTCAATCGTATCTACCTGGCCAATTTCCAGCAGTGAACGAAAAAGATCGCCGCCGCCAAACAACCAGATATCTTTTTTGCTCTGGGCGCGCAGGGCGTCCATCTGAGCTCGATTCAATTCCGGGAGAATAGTGATGTTCGGGTGGCCGGAGGGTTGCAGGGTACGCGAGACGACGACGGTCTTCATGCCCTCGAATGCGGATTCGCCTAAACCGGCAACTGCAGGTTCGTAAGTGCGGCGGCCCATGAGCAATATGTCGAACTGCGCCCACAGTTCTGCGAAATTCACCTCTGGGTCCATTTCGATCCAGTCCGCTTCGCCCTTTGGCCCGGCGATATAGCCATCCCGGCTCATGGCGACCACATAGCGAATCTTGCACCGGGGTTTCATCGTTATGGCTTCAGCGCCAGACTATTACAGGACCTTGCACGACGGCGAAAAAAACTCTACGCGACGACCCACCCTCTTACTTTTCGCGCCACGGATTCGGGGACTTCTACGTCTAGATCGACGGCTCCGTCCTGGTAGGCTCGCGAATAGATGCGCGCTTTGGCTTCGAGCATGGCGAGGACTCGGCCTTCTCCTTGCGGAATCCGCACATGCAAGCGGCTGATTCTGTCTTCGTCGATCAGGGAATCGATCCGAGCCAGCAGTCGATCCAGACCGGTGCCTTCGGCAGCGGAAACATAGACTGTGTTCGAGCCGCTGCGCTGGGAGTCGGCAATCAAGTTCTCGGCTACTTCCACATCCAGCAGATCGACTTTGTTCATGACGCGGAGCCGCGGCTTCTTTTCTACTTCCAGTTCTTTGAGCACGAGTTCGACTTGCGCGTCTTGTTCGGCCGAGAGACGACTGCCGGCGTCGGACACGTGAAGGATGAGGGACGCGCGCTGCACTTCTTCGAGCGTGGCGCGGAAGGCGGAGACCAGTGTGTGGGGCAGGCTGCGAATGAATCCCACGGTGTCAGAGAGCAGAATCTTGCGCTTGGAAGGCAGCACCACGGCGCGAATGGTGGGATCGAGCGTGGCGAACATGCGGGGGGAAGCTAGAACCGCGGCGCGGGTCAGCGCGTTGAACAGAGTCGACTTGCCTGCGTTGGTGTAGCCGACCAGGGCGACGGTTGCCACCGGAGCTGATTCGCGCCGTTGGCGCTGCTGGGCCCGGATGCGCCGCACGTTTTCCAGTTGCTGCTCGACATGGCGGACGCGGCGGTAAATTTTGCGGCGATCGGTTTCAAGCTGGGTCTCACCGGGACCACGCGTGCCGATGCCGCCGCCGAGTTGGGACATTTCAATGCCGCGGCCGGCAAGGCGCGGCAACATGTATTGCAACTGCGCCAGCTCGACCTGTAGCTGGCCTTCGCGAGTTCGCGCATGCCGCGCGAAGATGTCGAGAATGAGCTGAGTACGATCAATCACCCGGCGCTTGACGATTCTTTCGATATTGCGCTGCTGGGAAGCGGTGAGATCGTGATCGAAAAGAAGCAGATCGGCGTTCACCGATGCGGCAGCGCCGGCGATTTCTTCGAGCTTGCCTGCGCCGATCAGGGTTGCGGGATCGGGCCGATCGCGGCGCTGCAGGATCTCGCCGACAACTTTTGCACCGGCGCTGCCTGCCAGGGTGCGCAGCTCGGCCAACGACTCGTCGGCATCGAACTCCGGAATGCTGGGTTTCGTGGAAATGGGTTTGGAACTGGCTTTGGCGGAAGCATGCGCGGGCGACCCGGCTCTACCGTTCTCGGGTGATGAGGTTGCGGCATCGCGCGCGGCCTGGGCCTGCGCCGTGACCTTCGCGCGGCTACGGCCGCGGGTGCGCACATCCAGGCCGACCAGAAATGCGCGCTCCGGTTCGTCTTCGCGGGCAGCTGGTTCGCCGAGAGGCGGACGCTCGACTGCGGGCGCGCGAACGCGAGTCTTTTTGGGATGGAACTTGCGCAACCGAAAATGCCTTAGCCTTCGCCGCCTGAAGCGCTGGCCGCTGAAGCCACCGGTGTTACCACCGGCCTCGCTTCGGTGTGCGTTCCGTGCGGCAGGGTCCGGCCCATGACCACGGTGGAGATGGCGTGCTTGAAGATTAATTGTTCTTGCCCGTTGGCTTCCAGCACGACCGAATACTTGTCGAAGGAACGAATCCGCCCGGTCAACTTCACCCCGCTCATCAGGTAAATGGTGATGCTCAATCTTTCTTTGCGGGCGGTGTTGAGGAAGGAATCCTGAATATTTTGCGCCGGCTTACTACTGTCCATAGCCGATCTCCTTTTACTACGTTGAACTTCTCCTTGCCAACTTGCGCTCCGCTGGCGCAAGTAAACAAAACAACGCTTCCTCGCGGCCTTCCGCACAAGGAACACGGGGGGATAGCCCTCAGTCGCCGCTATTTCCTGGTCTATTGATTCCTAGCCCAGCGATTCTGGATCCAGCGACTCCGGGTCAACTGCCTGTACAATAAGGCCTGTCCATCCTCTTTTCAACCGGGAAATTTGGCGGAAATTGGTTTTTTCCCGTTGCGGCATACCTACCCGTAAAGGAACACGGACCATGTACAATCCCGCCTGAGCTTAATTGCTTGTTCCAGAGCGTTCGCACTTCCGCTCTCAGGAGGCACGATGGCAGTCGCCGTTCTTAGCAATCTCTCCGGACCATTGATCAGTTTCCCGGAAGACTTCAACACCAACTTCCTCATGCTGCTGCGCTGGATTCACTTTCTGGCCGGCATTACCTGGATCGGCCTGCTGTATTTCTTCAACCTGGTGAATGCGCCGCTGATGAAGGAACTTGACCCCGCGACGAAAGGCAAAGTGATGCCTGCGCTGATGACACGGGCTTTATGGTGGTTCCGCATGTCGGCAGTACTGACGGTGCTGGCGGGGCTCACCTATTGGGGGATGATTGTGGCTGCGGACGCGCACAACGGGCAGAGCACGGGAATCCACGCCAGCAGCGGGACCGCTATGGCGAGCTTCTTTGTCATCTGGACGGTTGTGTGGGGAATTCTCTATGCCGTGCTTATTCCGGGCAAGGGCATCTTCGATAAAGGAGCATTTATCGGGGTGGTTTATGCGGTGGTTGTGGCCGCCGCGGCATGGCTCTTTTTGAGCCTTAACAGCCATGGCTGGGAGAGTAATCGCCTGCTGGCGATCGGCATTGGCGGCGGCATTGGTTGGGTGATGATGCTGAACGTCTGGGGCGTGATCTGGCGCATCCAGAAGCGAATGATTCAATGGACGCGCGACAACGCGGCCAACGGCACTCCCATGCCGGATAAAGCCAAGTACATGGCGCGCCAGGCGTTTCTGTGCTCACGCGCCAACGCCTACCTGTCGATTGCGCTGCTGTTCTTTATGGGAGCTGCCAGCCACTATCCGATGTTTGGGAAGTGAGTTGCGATGAATGTTTTAAACAGCTTTGATAATCGAAGCTGGGCAAAAAATAAAACCGGAGCCGCAGAACGGCTCCGGGAAAAAACCTAACCAGCTGAAACTCACTCGCCAAAAACAATGGAGTCCAGGCCGATCAGAATATGGCTTTCGCTCCAATCTGGATCTGGCGTGCGCCGGTCGTGCCGTCGTTCTGGCCAACCTGGGATACGGAATAGCCGAAGTTAGCATCGGCGGTATAGTTGTCCGGTTTGGCAAACTGCACGCGGTTAAAGACGTTGTAGGCTTCGAAACGCAACTGGAATTTCACGCGTTCGGATATTTGAGTCATTTTCGCCAACGACATATCCCAGTTGTTTACTCCGGGACCATACCAGTTGTTGCGAACCACGTTGGCCGGAATTCCCCACGGAGCCGAGGTAGGAGTTTCCAAATAAAACGCGGCGGGGTTGAAGCCGGTGAATACGCCGCCTGACGAGTTCACTTTCCCCGACGATGGAACCTGTTTCAGAACGCCCGCATCCACGACCGTGGCGCGATCGGCGATTCCGGTGTGCAGGGTGTCGTCCGGCCCGAAGATGTCATAAGGCAGGCCGGTCTGGAAGGAAGCGATGCCGCTGAGTGACCAGCCTTCGCGGAGCCTCCCGTGACCAAACATGGGCTGGTAGACGAAGTTGAGCACGGCGCGCTGCCGGGTATCGAAACCGGAGTTGCCGAACTCGTGACGCAGGTTATAAGAATCCACCGGATAGTTTCCGTTATTCGTGGTCGTAACCAAGGGATCCGAAGAGTCGTCGAGAGCGTGCGCCCAAGTATAGGACAACTGAACCTGCAGACCACGCAGAGCGCGCGCGGTTACCTGCGTCTGTAAACCGTCATACCAGGAATGGCCGGAAGTCTGATCGGTGAAGGTATGGACGAAGGCATTGTTATTCACCGCGTCGTAAGGTAAATAACCGTACTCGTAGCCGAAGTAAAGATTATCGTACTGGAGGGTGGAGGGGGCGACCCCGGCCGCCAACAAGCTAGCCACCAGGGCGGGCTGGGGAGCGTTTCCGTCAACCACCCGCAGGATTCTGGTGCCGTGATTTCCCACGTAGTTGGCCTCGAAGGTAATCCGCGAAGTCACTTCGTGCTGAATGCCGAGGTTCCAGCTGACCAGGCTGGGAGGTTTCATGTTGGTGGCGAAGAGATCGGGGAAGATGCCCGAACCATCCGGCACTACAGGGGAAGTGGTCAATTGGGCGGGCGGGGTTTGGTTCTGAAGCTGGGCTGCCGGAGTCGCGCCGTCAGCATACGCGATGTAGCTGTACACGCTGGGTTGGAAGGGAGGATTGCCGCGCGCATCGCTGACCAGGTTGCCGTAGACGCGATCGCTGAAGGCGCCAATGCCGCCACGAATCGAGGTTTTTCCGTTCTTGTAGGGGTCCCATGCGAAACCTACTCTGGGCTCAAAGTTGTTGTAATCGTTCCGGTAGAGCTGGTGGCCGGTGTCCGGTCCGACGGGAGTAAAGGTAAACCCGGTTCCGCCACCCGCCAGCGCGGGTGCGGGTGCGCTAGGATCCTGGAATAAGTTCGAGAGGTTGCCGTGCGCCTCGAAGGGGACACCGTAATACTCCCAGCGCAAACCATAGGTGAGGGTGAGGTTGGGAAGAACCTTCCATTCGTCCTGCGCGAAAAGTCCCAACTCGCGCTGCCTGAAATCCAACTCGTCGTTGACCTCGCGGGCCGCGTTCTTGCTGAAGAATTGAGTTTGCGACTGACTGTTCACCAAACCGAGCAGCATGCTGGCGTCGTCTTCGATCAGATTGGAATCCACGCCCGGGTTCAAGCCCTGCAAGGTAGGAATGCCATCCTCGGTGAAGATGTTGAAGGTAAGATCGGCGCGGGAAGAGAAGCTGGTGAAGTTGTTCGAATAAACGTCGCGGAATTCGCCGCCAAACTTAAACGTGTGCTGGCTGTGCACCTTGGTGAGAGTATCGCCATATTGGTAAGTGCCGGACTTTCGGCCTTGCCCGTTTGAGTCTCCGAGCGTCTGGCAGCCAAAACCGTAGCCCGAGTTGTACTGGCTGGATCCGTTGAACTCAGGCAGGCTGTAATCCTCGCCGCGTCCCACCTGGTCGATAAGGCCAAAACTGTCGAACAAGCCTACCCCGTCGCATAAATAACCTTGATTGGTGCGGTTGGCGCTCACACGCAACAGGTTCACGAGCGTGTTGCTGGGGGTGGTGGTTAAGGTCAGGCTCAGGCCCTGGGTTTTGGCAAAGGCGGCAACCGCTCCAACGTCACCGGGCAGAAAGTCGTTATGTCCGTCGTTAGGATCGTGATACCAGTTGTAGATGTAGCGGAGCGACAAGGCATTCTGGTTGCCGATTTTCTGATCGATCTTCAGGGTTCCGTCCTCATCCTTTTCACGGGACGGGCTGGGGTAATACAGAGTGCCGGAGATTCCGTCCGGATTGATTGAGGTGGGGGCGGGATAAAGCGCCAGAATTTTCTGCATGACCGGGTCGAGACCCACTCCGGTGGCGTTGTTGCCC
The DNA here is from genome assembly GCA_963833875.1 of uncultured Acidobacteriaceae bacterium. Lineage (GTDB taxonomy): Bacteria > Acidobacteriota > Terriglobia > Terriglobales > Acidobacteriaceae > Sulfotelmatobacter. Next base: position 466,482 of record CAWHZM010000004.1, on the reverse strand, counting down.
GCGCCAGGAGCGGTTACGTCGAGGGCTTGGCTGGCTCCGGTTGCGGCATTGGTATAGGTAAAGACGCCAGTCTTAAACGCCTCCGTGGGCACAATGGTGGTGTTGGTGAGATTGGTAATGAAGCGGTCACCCTGGTAGTTGGCGAAGAAGAAGGTCTTATCTTTCACGATGGGGCCGCCGAACGATGCGCCATACAAGTTTCGGATATAAGGATTCTTCGGGGCCACGCCGCCGGTGAGCGGATCGATCTCATGATTGAAATAATCGCGCGCGCCGAGAGCGTCCCAGCGCCCGAAGTAAAAGGCATCTCCATGAAAGGCGTTGGAGCCGCTGCGGGTGATCACATCGATGATTGCGCCATTGTTGCGGCCATATTCCGGCGCAAAATTATTGGTAATGACGCGGAATTCTTCGGTCGAATCCGGGTTCTGCGCAGTAAAGCCGGCCAGCGCGCCGGGAACTTCGGTGTCATTATTGTCGGCGCCATCGAGCATGAAGTTGTTGTTGCGCTCGCGTGCGCCATTGACTGAAACGCCGCCCAAGCCGCTATCGGATTGCGTCACTCCCGGCCCCAGCAGCACTAACTGATAGGGATCGCGGAGAATCAAGGGCAGTTCGGTCATCTGCTGATGTTCGACCACATTGCTCAACTGGGCGTCTGTGGTATCCACCTGCACCACCGCACCCTGGACCGTAACCTGTTCGGTGGCGTTGCCCACGTCGAGCTTGGCATTGAGAGTGAGCGCTTGATCGACGGTCAGCTTTTCAGCCGCAAACTTCACCGGGCGGAAGCCGGCTCTCTCGACCGTGACATCGTAGGGTCCGGCAACCAGATCGGTAATGCTGTAAACTCCGGAGTTTCCCGTCAGTGTGCTTCGCGCGATATTGGTGGCGGTATTTGTGGCGGTGACCTTCGCCTGTGGGACTACGGCACCGGAAGCATCAGTCACGGTTCCATTGATTGAAGCGGTCTGCGCTGCCGCGGTGCAGATGAGTAGAAGAGATAAAGACGCCAGTAGAATGCGATCTCGAACGGCGTGACGGATAGATTCCATTAACAATCTCCTGTGGTCGCAGGGATCCATCGGGGGAAGGTCCATGCAGATCAGTTTTTAGCGTGCGCGGAATGCAGGTATGTGAATGCACGCCACGGTCCAAAAAACGGAACAGAAAATGCCCCAATGAATCAGGGGCTATTCGCTGCCGAATACTAGCCCAATCCGGCTTCAGTGGTGACCTTACGGAAGTCACATATGAAAATCAGTACGCTGTGCAAAGCCTCTTGAGACATCCTGCTACAATCGGCGTTCTGTGATTTCTTCATCTTCAAATCCAGATTTGAGGCAGTATTCCAGTCCTCAGACAGCCCCGGCTGCGACTCCGCCCGCATCCGTTCCCATCCTCGATTTACAACGGCAATACGCCCAGGTGCGAGAGGAAGTGCTGGCCGCAATCGAGCACGTGTGCGCCTCGCAGCAATACGTTCTGGGGCCCGAAGTGGAAGCGTTTGAGAATGAAATGGCGAAGTTCTGCGGTGCGAATCATGCCGTGGGCTGCGCTTCAGGCACTGACGCTTTGTGGCTGGCTTTGATTGCAGCGGGCGTGCAGCCCGGAGATGAAGTTCTCACCACGCCATTCAGTTTTTTCTCCTCCGCCAGTGCGATCGTGCGCGCGGGGGCTCGTCCCGTATTCGCGGATATCGATCCAGGCAGCTTCAATCTCGATCCGGCAAAGGTAGAGAATTTCCTGCGCAACCGTGGGCGCGACAAAGTTCGCGGTCTGCTTCCGGTCCATCTTTATGGCCAGTGCGCCGACATGGATCGCCTTCGCCAATGCACGGATGAATTTCATTTGTCGCTGATCGAAGACGCCGCTCAGTCCGTGGGTGCAAGCTGGGGTAATAGTCGTGCGGGATCGATGGGCGTGTGCGCCGCATTCAGTTTTTATCCCACCAAGAATCTCAGCGCTTATGGCGAAGCGGGATTGGTCACGACAAATAATCCTGAGGTAGCCACACACCTGCGGCGCTTGCGCAATCACGGCAGCCCGCAGCGCTATGTGCATGAAGAGTTTGGCTGGAACTGCCGCCTGGACGCGATTCAGGCCGCAATCTTGCGGGTGAAGCTAAAATATGTCGAAGGATGGAACGACGCCCGCCGACAGCGCGCCAGGATTTATGACCGTTTCTTCGCCGACGCCGGGCTGGCTGGGGTTTACCCGCCGACAGCCGAAGGCCAGCAATCGATAATTCCGGACGATTTTCCCATTCATCTGCCGACATCCGCGCTGCAGGCTCACCATGTTTTCCATCAGTACGTTATCCGTGCGTATCGTCGCGACGAATTACGGGAGTTTCTCAGCGCGCGGAAAATCGGAACGGAAATTTATTATCCGATTCCGCTTCACCTGCAACCTTGCTTCGCCTATCTCGGACACAGCGAAGGCGACTTCCCTGAAGCCGAACGCGCATCGAAGGAAGTGCTCGCCTTGCCAATGTTCCCTGAGCTCACCGAAGATGAGCAGCAGTGGGTGGTGAAAAGCGTGGCGGATTTCTATTGCTGAAAGAATAGATTCTCGCCATAGTCTCCCAATCGTCAGACGTAACTTCCTCCGAAGGTGGACATCTTATCTGTCATCGCTATCATCTCTCTTAATCTCTGTTCTCTTAATCTCTGTCATGGTGGAGGCGCACTTATGCTTAGGCCTGCTACAGGTGTTATGGCTTTCTGTGCCGCGGCCGGTCTGGCCATTTCATTGGGCTCTCCTGTGCGAGTTACGGCTCGCGACGCTGCACCGGAGGCTGGGCGCAAACCGGTGCTGATCGAGCTGTTCACCTCTGAGGGTTGTTCCACCTGTCCTCCGGCAGATGCGTTGCTGCAAAAATTATTGGCGCAGCAGCCGGTGGGAGGGGCGGAGATTATCGCCCTCGAAGAGCACGTCGATTATTGGAATCATCTGGGCTGGGCCGATCCCTACTCATCGGCCGACTGGACGCAGCGGCAAAGTGCCTACGCCGCGAAGTTCGGGAACGCTGAATACACGCCGGAACTGGTGGTGGACGGCCGCAGTAATTTTCTGGGCAGCGACGCGGAAGAAGCGGAACAGGAAATCGAAAAGGCTGCGCTCCGCAAGCAGACGGAGATTGTGGTCACCCCCGAACCCTCGAAGGGGAATGGGGCGAAGAGTTATTCCATTTCCGTGGCGAAAATCGCAGACTACCAGCCGGGCGATACGGCTGAAGTTTGGCTGGCGGTTACCGAGGATGGTTTGCGCTCGTCAGTGAACGCGGGAGAAAATGCGGGGCACACGCTCGACCATGTGGCCACGCTCCGTTCGTTGAAGAAGATTGGAGTTGCAGACCCTAAGGCAGCGACCGTTTCCTATGCAGGAAGTTCAAAATTAAAACTGGATCGCCACTGGAATGCCGAGAAGTCGCGAGTGGTGGTGTTTGTGCAAGGAAGTAAGAGCCGCGAAATCCTGGGCGTGGCCTCGATTCCGCTTTAGGCGGCTGAGCTTCGATTCAAGATATTTTTGGGAGCGTATCGGTTAGCGGCGCCTGCGATTTCTCGCCTCGGGCTTCGGTGTTTCTTTTACCTCACCCGGAGCCAGCACCCGGCGCACAATCGGCGTGTTCAGCTTGTATTTGCGCTCGGTAATGTTGCCGTTGTCATCCTTCACATGCAAAATGAAGACTGGCAACACTCCTTCCTTATCGAAATTGCCCGTGGTCACCGTGATCGGCAGGACGCCATTGAGGCCGTGCTCGCGATAGGCGGTTTCATAACGGTGCTTTCGCGTATTCCAGGTGAAGACGCGAATCTGGTCGTAATCGTAAGGCAGTCCGTCGTGGGGTTCGGTAAGCGCGCAGAGATATTGCGAAACGCTTTTGTCGGGACCATCTTTGCCGGGGTCCTGCACCTGATCCAATGCAAAAAAAGCAACGAAGCGCTGGCCTTCCGCATATTGCGCAACCTCCAGCGGAACGTCCAAATCGACCATGCGGGCCAGAACCCAGCCGACGCGGCCTGGCGCGTCGCGCACCAGCCACCAGTCTTCGAGCGCCGGACCGGAAGCGGCCCTTGCTCCAGAGCTTTTATTCTGTGCTTTGGTGAGCGCCAGCGCCATTCCCGGCTGCTTTTCCGCGGTCTCGCGTTGCAAGACGGAAACTTTGGCCCCCGCCGATAGCTGGTAAAGATGTTCGGTCTCGCGTCCCGGCGTGACGTGCATGTTTACGTCATTGCGCAGCACGCCCGGCGCCTGAATTGGATCGTTGAGATTGTCTTTGGTGAGCTTCTCCAGCGTGTCGTAGGTTTGCTGGTTCACCAGATAGCGATCTTCGATCCATCCTTCAAGTCCAGTGGGCGTGCGAACGCGGGAAAAACGTTTTTCGTGCTCCAGCACTTCCACGCGTTCTCCGTTCTTCACAGTGCCCACGCGGTTATAGACGGTGGCCACCTGATCGCGCAGCATAGCCTGCGGCGCGGAAACGTAGTTAATCTCGAGTGCGTGGTGCCCTCTGCGATTGCATGCGGAGAGAGGCAGCAGAATGATTAGGGCAAGGCCGAGCAGAGGCATGCGGCGATGACGATCGGAGGAAAAGAAACAGAATGAACGAGGAAGATTCACAAGGCTCACAACGTTAGTTTCGGCACCATAGCTTTGGCACCAGTCAACTATAGCGCGTTGCAGGCGCCGTCTGACCGGTTGGATTTACCCTCATTGCACCTCCAACAAATTGATCTGGCGAACTTACAGCAAAACTGCTCTTCGGGTAACATAAGGACAGGCCTGAAACGTGCGCGGCGCGCGCGTTCGGTCCAACCTACAAATTTTCGTGCGCCACCGACTTTCATGAGCCTCCGAGTAATAAATCATGCTTCCGCAAACCTGTTCCCTGCCAGGCTGTTGCTGGCCGGATTGATTTTCTCTTTATTGATTTTCTCTTTTGTGTTCAGCGCCTCCGCACAGGAGCCGGTAAATGCGGTACTGCGTCCGCCGAAAGGCTCGCAGGTAGCCATCGTGGTATTCGAAGACTTGCAGTGTCCCGACTGTCGGCGCGCGGCGCCGCTTGAGGAAGAAGCTTCGAGAACCTACAAGATTCCTCTCGTGATCCACGACTTTCCCCTGCCGTTTCATAGCTGGTCGTTCCAGGCAGCGGTGCTGGCGCGTTATTTCGATACGCACTCGAAAGCGCTGGGCAACGAGTTCCGCGACTACATTTTCGCCAATCAACTGGAAATCACTCCGGAGAACTTGCGCGGATACGCGGAGAAGTTCGCTGCTGACCATAAGGTTGAATTGCCTTTTGTGGTCGACCCCGACGGCAAGCTGGCTGCCCTGGTGAATGCCGACAAAGAGCTGGGAAAAGAAATCAATATCCAGCACACGCCGACTCTTTACGTGGTGAGCAATCGGCATTCCGGTAAACCGTTTGTCGAAGTTGTGGATCGCAGCCAGTTGTATGCGCTGATTGACGCCATGATGAAAGAGTAGTGGGCAGTGGTTAGGGTCGGTGGTCGGTGGGCAGGGATTGGAGTGAGTTCCAAATGGCGGGGCCGCTTTTTATGGCTGATGAAGCCAGGCATTTTAAATGCTGATCACTGCTCACTCATCACTGATCACTGCTCCTCACTTTTCTTTCTCAATCGCCAAAGCCAATTCCAATCGCGCGCGCGGTGCGCACAATTTCTCCATTCGGATTCACCGATTTCAAGTGGCCGATGGCATGGGCTACATCCACCGCGACGATGGAATCGCCGCGCAGCGCGACCATCATGCCGAAACCTCCGGCGGCGATCAGATCCACGGCGGCCACGCCAAAGCGCGTGCCCAGAATGCGGTCGAAGGGCGTCGGCGTGCCTCCGCGTTGAATGTGGCCGAGAACGCTGACGCGCACTTCTTTCCCAGAGGCATCTCCAATGGCGCCTCCGATTAAATTGCCTACCGCGCTCATGCGGCGATTTTCTTTCAATTCGGGCGGCAGCTTTACGCCCTCCGCCATGACCACGATAGTGAAGTCTTTCCCCCGTTTGGTGCGTTCCTTGATGATGCGGCAAATGTGTTGAATGGTGAAGGGGATTTCAGGGATCAGGATGACGTGCGCGCCGCCGGCAATGCCGGCCTCGAGCGCAATCCAGCCACAGTCGCGGCCCATCACCTCCACCACCATGACGCGATGATGCGACTCGGCGGTGGTATGGATCTTGTCGACGGCGTCGGTAACCGTGTGCAGCGCGGTATCGAAGCCGAAGGTGACATCGGTGGCGGAAAGATCGTTGTCAATGGTCTTGGGAACGCCGACAACTTTCATTCCCTTCTTGAAAAGTTCGTAAGCGATCTTCTGCGAGCCGTCGCCGCCGATACTAATGATGGCGTCAATGCCCAACTTGGCTGCGTTCGAAATCACCCTGGCGGAAATGTCGCGCGAGACTTCCTTGCCATTTTCAATTTTCTTGTAGTGGAAGGGATCGCCGCGGTTGGTGGTGCCAAGAATCGTTCCCCCACGCGGCAGAATTCCGCTGACTTCTTTCAGGGTCAGCGCGAACGATTTCTCTGGCCAGATCAGCCCATCAAAGCCATCGGGAATGCCGACCACCTTCCATCCATATTTAAGAATGGCCGCTTTGGTGGAGGCGCGAATCACGGCATTTAGGCCGGGAGCGTCTCCTCCTCCGGTAGCGATACCGATGCAACGAATTTCCGACATAGGAAGCTTGCTGGCGTTGTGATGTTTGTGGAAGGCGGGACGAAAAGCAGCGCGACCGCTCCTAGGGCTAATATCGTCTGCCCTCTGATGGGAAGCAACTTACGAGTGGCCGTAGAGTGGAAGGACTTCGGTTACCAGCTGAATGCGGCTCTTTTCCCGCAAGAGCGATCAATTCTGCGGATTGCCTCTGCATGCATCCCGGCGCAGGGCGTAACATCTAATAAGGCGGGACTGAAAAGCTATGGGAAATACGTTTAAGACGGCCTTTTTGCTGACAGCATTAACGCTGCTGCTGGTGCTGATTGGCCGCGCTTTTGGCGGGCAGAATGGGATGCTGCTGGCGCTGGTGTTTGCCGCGGTAATGAACTTCGTCTCGTATTTTTATTCGGACAAGATTGCGCTGGCCATGTACCACGCACAAGCCGTGACCCGCGAAGAACTGCCTCGCGCTTATGCGGCGGTGGAGCGACTGACCCAGAAAACCGGCTTGCCGATGCCGAAGATTTATGTAATTCCCACCGAGTCGCCGAATGCGTTTGCCACGGGAAGAGATCCGAAGCACGCGTCGGTGGCGGTGACTCACGGGATTTTGGGTTTATTGAATGATGAGGAGTTGGAAGGCGTGCTGGCCCACGAACTGGGGCATGTGGGAAATCGCGACATTCTGATCAGCTCGGTTGCAGCCACTATTGCGGGCGCGATCACGATGCTAGCCAGCATGGGCCGCTTTGCCATGATTTTTGGCGGCATGGGCGGTGGTGACCGGGAAGAGCGTGGCGGGGGCGGAGGACTGGCGGCACTGTTCATGCTGATCGTGGCTCCCATTGCCGCAGCGCTGATTCAAATGGCGGTATCGCGGTCGCGCGAGTATCAGGCCGATGCAACGGGGGCGCATACTACGGGAAATCCTTATGCCCTGGCCAGCGCGCTGCAAAAGTTGGACGAGTATTCGCGCCGCGTGCCCATGGCCGCCTCGCCTTCCACGGCGCACCTGTTCATTATCCAACCGCTGCTGGGAGTGAATTTTGGCAATCTGTTTTCCACGCACCCCCCCATCGCGAAGCGCATCGAGCGGCTGACCGGACGGCCGGCGGAGTTTATGCAGTAAGAAGCTTTTAGGTTTTAGCTTTTAGCTCCTAGCTCCTAGTCTCTATGCGAAGTTGAGCGCAAGATTGAGCTTCTCCGTGCGTTCTCTTTTTGCATTTTGCGGATTTAGGGGATGGTTTCAGCTAAGAGCTAACGGCTAAGAGCTAAAAGCTAAAGTCCTGTGACATCGGTAACTCCGCCCTTGGGATGCCCGATAGTAGAATCCATTCAATGTCTCCTGAGACCGCCATCGCTGTATCCCATAAAGCCGCCGAGTTGGAAAAAATGCTTCGTCGCGTAATCCGCGGCAAAGATGATGTGGTCCGGCTCGCACTGGTCAGCATTTTTGCGCGCGGGCATCTACTAATTGAAGGCGTACCCGGCGTGGGGAAAACTACCCTGGGCCAGGCGCTGGCTCGGGCCATCGATTGCACATTCCAACGCGTGCAGTTCACCAGTGACATGCTGCCTTCCGACGTGGTCGGCATCTCGATTTATTCCGCGCTGGAGCAGGAGTTCGAATTTAAGCGCGGGCCGGTATTCACCAATGTTCTGCTGGCCGATGAGATCAACCGGACCACGCCAAAAACGCAATCCGCGCTGCTCGAAGCCATGAATGAGGGACAGGTCACGGTCGATGCGCATTCCTATGCTCTGCCGCTACCGTTTCTGGTTATCGCCACACAGAATCCCGTCGAACATCACGGCACCTATCCTCTACCCGAGTCGCAGTTGGATCGCTTTTTGATGCGCGTGCGCATGGGCTATCCGGAGGCCGCAGCCGAGCGAGTGATTCTGCGCTCGGAAGCGGGTGCGGCGCACTTGCAGGAGATGCGTCCGGTGCTCAGCGGAGCGGACGTGCTCGAAATGCAGGAAGCGGTTAAGTTGATCCGCGTGGACGAATCGCTGGTGACTTACGCGCTGGAAATCGTTCGGCGAACGCGCCAGTCGGAATATTTGTCACTGGGAGTTTCGCCTCGCGGCGCGCAAGCGCTCTATCGCGCGGCGCAGGCCATGGCGTTTTTAGATGGCCGCGGCTTCTGCACACCAGAGGATTTCAAACCGCTGGCCGTCCCGGTATTCGCGCACCGCGTGGTGGTGAACGGGAACTACGCCTCGAACTCAAAGAAATCCGAGCAGGCCGATCAGGTGATGAACGAGATTGTCGAGAGCGTTGCGGTGCCGGTGTAGTTGCAGTGTTCAGTCGTCAGGGATCAGATTGGGGCGTGGACGCAGCTTCAGAATCTTCCTTCCTTTCCTGCGTGAGACAATCTGATCGGCGCCGCTCGGAGATCCGCGACCGTTCGGTAATCTCCATTATCAGCATATAATCCACCGTCATGTCCTTTCTTCGTTTTCTCATGCTGCTGTCGCTTGTCGTGTGGATCGGCGGCCTGATCTTTTTTGCTTTCGTGCTCGCTCCCACGGCGTTTTCCATTCCAGACGTGCTTCCCAATACTCATCTTGCCGGCAACGTAGTGGGGCGAGCGCTGGGCAAACTGCATTGGATGGGAATTTTTTTCGGAGTCGTTTTTCTAATCAGTTCACTTCTGTACAGCCGTCTGACCAACGGGACGGCGCATATCTTTGCCGCACGGCATGTGCTGCTTTGCCTAATGCTGGGGCTCACGCTGATCTCTCAGTTCGGCATCATGCCGCGCATGGACGTGTTGCGCACCTCGCTGGGAGACGTGCGAGCCGCACCCATCGACAATTCCCAGCGGGTGCAGTTTGATGCCCTGCATATCTGGTCGACGCGGGTGGAAGGCGCGGTTCTGCTGCTGGGGCTGGTGGTGGTTTATCTGGCGGCTTCGAGTTCCTAGCGGTCTCCACGACCTTTGCTAAGGGCGGGCCGAATTCGCGTGATAAAATAAAATTCCGCAGCGCCGGAGAGGTGGCAGAGTGGCCGAATGCGGCGGTTTGCTAAACCGTTGTACGGGCTAACACCTGTACCCAGGGTTCGAATCCCTGCCTCTCCGCCAACAAGTCTTAACTACAGAGAAGTTTTGCCGTTCCTTACCCCGAAATGCGCGAGAGATGCCCGTATTTCGCGATTGCTCGCAGACAAACCGGACTGCAGAGAACGGACTGCACGGCCCCGAATGCGATACTATCCTGGCTTTTCTCTGGAGGGCACATGTGCAGTCCGGTTTCACGGAGAGCGTTGGGCGAATGCAATGCGATCAGAAGTCAGGAATTTAGCCATAGCGGGTTGACTTTTGTCGGCACTGGAAAGCGATTCCGGCGCTTCCATAAGCCCGTTTCTCGATAAGTTCCGTTTTGCAGACTATCCGGGAGTTATGGGGCATCGCGACTCGAACCGAGATGCGCCTACTGAGCTTTTGGTCCTAATTTTTTCTCATTTCCGCTGACCTGGGGCAATTCGCAAATTTCCGAATCCGGACACTATTGCTGCTAATCCAACTGCTAAAATGTAAAAATCTCTCGTGCCTTTCTTCCCGCGCACCTCTATGGCGGATGCGTTTGGTAGGAGGTAGCCCGGTATGACTGAGAAGGCAAATTCCAAGCCAAGCCGAGAGTTGCCTGAAGAAGAAGTTCTCAAAGCTGTCTCCAGGCGCAACTTCATCAAAAGCGTCATCACCAGCAGCGTAGCGGTCTCTTCCGCGGGCTACCTGTTTCGTGCTTCCTCCCTCCTGCAAGGCCAGCAGCTGCCTGCCGGTGTAGGCGAGCGGCTGCTCACGCTCAATGTCAACGGTCAGCAGCGGCGCGTCGACGCTATGAAGCAGGAGACCTTGGCGTCGACGCTGCGTTACAAGCTGGGCCTGACCGGCACCAAGCTGGGATGCGACCGCGCTGAATGCGGATCTTGTACCGTACTTATCGACGATGTTCCCCTTTATTCGTGTTCGGTACTCACCCATACGGTGCGTGGCCGAAAGGTTGTGACCATCGAAGGCCTAGCCAAGGCTGACGGGACTTTGCACCCGGTACAACAGGGCGTCATCGACGAACAGGGCTTTCAGTGCGCCTTTTGTATGCCCGGCTTCATTATGACTGCAGTGGGATACCTGAAGACCAATCCCACTCCCACCCGCCAAGAGTTGGCGCAGGGCGTCTCGGGAAACCTGTGTCGCTGCCAGGATTATGACAAGATTCTCACCGCGATGATGCGCGGCGCCGAGAATATGCGGAGGTCTAATCTTGGATAACCCGGAGGCAGATAACAAGAAAGCCGTGGAGACTGCTAAAGCCACCGAGCGCCAGTACGGAGTTGGATACAAGCTGATCGGCAAGAACTACCAGACCCCGGATCTATATGCGAAAGTTACCGGCCAAGCGAAATATGCCGAAGACTTTCGCGCGGAAGGTATGTTGTTTTGCAAACTGCTGCTTAGCCCGATGCCGCACGCACGGGTAAAGCGCATTCATTCGGATGCAGCGCTCGCCATGCCTGGCGTCAAAGCCATTCTCACGGCAAACGATCTTCCTGCTGCGGCCGATACTCTTACCGACAATGGAACTGTAATCAAAGCCAGCAAGTGGGGCGAGCGTGGCCTCACGAATGAGCCGGTCTATCAGGGCGAACCGATTCTCGCCGTGGCCGCGGTTGACGAACTCACCGCCGTGGAAGCCATCGAGAAGATCCAGATCGATTTTGAACCGCTTCCGTTCGTGGTGGACCCGCTCGACACCTTGCGACCGGATGGTCCAAACCCGCGTACCGATGGCAATGTCTGGACTCGGCCGGGGGGGCAAAATCCGGGACAGCCCGAGGTTACAGAGCTTAAATGGACGAAGAGCGATTTCGCAGAGCTAGATCATGGTCGTCTTCCCATGGGCAAAGCTCCCGATGAATGGTCCTATGGCGATGTCGATTCCGGCTTCAAGGACGCGGCGCTGGTTCTTGATGAGACATTCGTCACGCCCGACACCAGCCATCAGACGCTCGAAACCCGCAGCGCAATGGCTTACTGGCAGAACGGCAAGGTCTACATTCATACGGGCACGCAGAGCACCGCGCAAACCCTGCCTGCAATTGCGCGATGGCTGAACATTAATCCCGACAATGTTGTCTTCATCAGCGAATACACCGGAGGCGGCTTCGGCAGCAAGATCACGGGCGGAGTGTCGATGATCATCCCTGCTCTATTGGCAAAGAAAACCAATACTCCGGTGATGATGCGGATCAGCCGCGAGGAAGAGACCTTCATCGGCCGCGCCCGTCCTAGCTTTCAGGGACGCATGAAAGTCGGTTTCTCGAAAGAAGGGCAGATTACGGCTCTCGACATGTTTGTGATTTGCGACAACGGCCCCTACGACGCGGTGGGGGATGCTCCTTCATCGGGCCGCATCGTCTCTCTGTTGTACCAGCCGCCAGCCATGCGCTGGCGGGGCGTGACGGTGCTCACGAATACGCCACCCCGCAGTGCGCAAAGTTCCCCGGGCGGACTTCAGGGAATCGTCATCATCGAGCCCATCATCGCGAAAGCTGCGCGGAGGCTCGGGGTGGATCAGGTGGCGATTCGCCGCATCAACTGCCCGGAAGGCAAGGCGCCGTTCGGACCAGCGGTGCAAGGGAAACGGGGTTATGCGACCAGCGCATTCCTCAAGGAAGCACTGGATCGGGGCGCGGAGCAATTCAAGTGGAGCGAACGGGTGGCACGCACTCCGAAAAGGATGGGCACGAAAGTTCGCGGCATCGGTGTATCGCTGAGCTGCTACGTTGGCGGCACGATCGGGTTTGATGGACTTCTGGTGATCAAACCGGATGGGCGGATCACTTTCCAGTCTGGAATCGGCAACCTGGGAACGGAGTCGGTGATTGATGTACATCGCGCGGGCGCAGAGGTTCTCGGTGTGCCGTGGGAGAAATGCGACGTCGTGTGGGGGAACACGACAAAGAATCTTCCCTTCACTTGCGTTTCCGGCGGCAGCCAGACGACTCACGCGATGACACGGGCGGCCTATGCGACGGCGATGGACGCCAAGAAGAAGCTGCAGGAAATCGCGGCCAAGAAGCTTGGTGGCAAACCGGAGCAATATGAGGTTGCCAACGAGCGTGTTTTTCGCAAGGGCGGTGCCGGTATGACTCTGGCGCAGGCAGCGAAATACGCGATTCAACTGGGCGGCGTCTACGATGGTCACGAAGCGTCCCCCGATGTTCATAAACTGACGAAGGCATCAATAGCGGCGTTGGCGGGCCAAGGTCTGGTAGCAGCGGCCAAGGATAACTATCCGCGCGATGGCTCGACCTATTCCTACGTCGCGAGCTTTGCCGAAGTTGAGGTCGATGTAGAAACTGGCAAGTACTACATCGTCGATTTCCTCGCCTCTGCCGACGTTGGCACAGTGATCCATCCTCGAGCACTGGGCGGTCAGGTGCTCGGACGTTCGATTTTGGGTATCGGCCATGCGATTGGTCAGAAGTGGGTCTTCGATCCCCACTATGGCGAGATGGTTTCCAAGCGATTCCATCACAATAAGCCGCCGACCATTCTCGATGTACCTGTCGACATGCAATGGACCGCATTGGACATTCCGGATCCGGAGACGCCGGTGGGCGCTCGCGGCATCGGTGAACCGCCGGTTGGAGGCGGCTGTGCCTCCATCCTGAACGCGCTTTCGGATGCGCTCGGAGACGAGATCTTTCAGCGTGCACCTGTGAACGCCGACACGATTCTGACGTCGCTCGAAGCGGGCCGGCCGATGCAGCATCCTCTGACGGCTCATATTTGATTGAGATTTTGAAGGAGATTTATGGCTGTCATACGAGACGTAATGCCCGCCTTCGAGCTGTATCAGCCGGGTTCCGTGGCCGATGCGCAGAAGCTTCTCGAACAGCATGCACCTGATGCCTGGGTGCTGGCCGGAGGGATGGACAGCTTCGACTGGCTCAAAGATCGAATCAGGAAGCCCAAGGCCGTAGTCGATCTGAGCGGAATCGAGGAACTGCGGGGTGTTCGCACGACCGGCGATGGCATTGAGATCGGCGCGATGACCACGCTCACTGAAGTGGTGAATCATCCCGTTGTCAAGCAGAAGTACGGTCTGCTGGTGGAGGCCGCGGAAGTGGTGGCATCGCCGCAAATTCGCAATCAGGGCACGCTGGGCGGCAATGTTTCGCAGGATACTCGGTGCTGGTATTACCGCAGTGGTTGGCCGTGCTATCGGGCGGGCGGAAACATTTGCTATGCCGATACGCCGGAGGGCCGGAATCGTGAGCATGCCATTCTGCATGCGGACCGCTGCGTGGCAGTGAATCCTTCCGACACGGCCCCGGCCCTGATTGCGCTGGATGCCAAGTTTGTCCTGCGCACGCCCAAGGGTGAGCGCGTGGTCGATGCCGAAGATTACTTCATCGGTCCTGAGATCGATATTACGCGGCTGCACATCCTGCAGCCCGGCGATCTGCTTACTGCCATTCGTATTCCCTCCGCCTGGGCGGGCGCGCAATTCTATTTTGAAAAAGTGCGAGACCGCAATGTTTGGGACTTCCCGCTTCTCAATGTCGCCTCGGCCATGCTCCTATCCGGCGGCACGATCGAGCGCATGCGAATCGCAGTGAACGGCGCCGCCGCTCGACCGTTAAGGCTGAAGGCAGTCGAAGATGCAGTTCGTGGGCAGGCGCGGAATACGGCGACTGGTGAGATGGCGGGAAAACTCTCCGTGCAAGGCGCGGTTCCATTGCAATTCAATGCCTACAAGATCCCGCTGATGAGAAATCTGGTGAAACGCGCCATCAGTGGAGTCGAGGAGGCTACATGGACTTCTTAGAGTGGGCCACGAGTCCGTGGGGACAAAGCGTCCCTATCCACATCGCCTGGTTCCTGATCTGGGTTGCGATAATCGCAGGATTGCTCTTCCTGATTGTTCACGCTATCTACATCATGTATTTCGCCAAGGCGAGAGAGTTTGCGGGCCATACTTCTCCCCAAGTCGTTGCGAGGATACCCAAACACGTTCCCCGGCATTCGCTGGTGGCACGGCTGTTTCACTGGATCATGGCAGCCTCCATGTTCACGCTGCTGTTTACTGCCTTCCTTCCGAAGGTAGGTGTCCAGTTTAATTGGGTGACCTATCATTGGATCGCCGGCGCCGTGCTAACCGTTTCAATCGTCTTTCACATCATTCATGCTTCGTTCTGGCTGGATTTCTGGTCGATTTGGCCCGACAGAATCGATCTGGACGACGCATGGAAAAGGGTTCGCCGATTTTTCTGGATGCCCGCGCCGCCGCCGCGAAAGTTTGCCAAGTATCCTTTGGAGAATAAGCTCTTCCACGGCGTCATTATCTTGTGCGGTCTGTCGGTAATCCTCACCGGCGTTTTCATGATGTCTCGCGTGCGCACGATCTTTTTCCCTCGGAATCCGTATCTATTCAGCGACATGACCTGGGGCCTGATGTATGTATTGCACGGACTGGCTGGCGTGGGGCTGATTGCACTGGTGATGATGCACGTCTACTTCGGGCTTCGACCTGAGAAACGCGCGATCACGAAATCGATGATCTATGGCTGGATGGACCGTGACTTCTACCTGGAAGAGCACGATCCCGAGCGATGGAAGGTCGAGACTGCTTCGTCCTTACCGACATCCAACCGGGTCGAAGGTCGAGGACTAACCGATGCTCGCTGAGATCTGCGATCGTTGTGAAGCGGTGGAAGAATGCTATGAGTTCCTGCTGGCATACGCAGCCCAGGGCCTGCCGAGTGATCAGGGCAGCAAGTCGGGTGGGCAAGTCCGTGAGTTTCTGCATCGCGCCGTGGAAGCCTTGAACGGGCTGCCGGAAGCTTGCGCAATGGCAGTCAAACATGAAGGTCTTGAGCCTGAGGGTAAGTACCTGGCGTTCGTTGCGGTGCTCGACCGCGCTTCTCGCGACTCTCTTGCTGCCCTTGAGTTGGTTCTCGCTCAACCCGCGATCAGTTCCCAGTTGATTGACAATCTGAACGCTTCCATCCACCTTCGAGCGCTCCTGACCGACCTATTTCTGTTGGGTGAGATTCTGAGGGAGCAAAGCAAACCGGCGGTGGAGGCAGTCACCAGCGACAACCATTGAAGAAATCGCCTTCCCAGGCTCGGCCGAATACAAACCGCCATAGGCGGCGGGGAACTCTTCCGAGTTGCCGACAATGACGGCGAGAAGCGCGTTTCTCGGTACTAACTCGACGGGCGAGCTGATGACTTCCGGATTGCCCGTCATCCGGGCACAATCCGCAGTCCCGGGCTCATTGCGCTCCAGGTGCGACGCAGGTGCTAGTCTGACACAGGCACCAATGAACAACCGCGACATCCAGGCGGCTCGGAAATATCACGATGGTACGAAACACTCCTACTGGAGTATTCGTAATAATCCTCACTCCCTCGACTGGGCCAACCGGCCCCAGCCTTTCAAAATCTATCCGAAGCCGGAGCCGTTTTTGCTCCCGCGGGACGTGGCACAAACGGGGGTGTCCGCACTCTCCGCGATCTCAGTGACGTTGTCCTCTTCGCGGGCCGATTCGGTACCTGACCTCCAAGATCTGGCGCGCATCCTCTATTTCTCGGCGGGGATTACCAAACATCGCGGATCTCCAGGCGGAGAAATCTACTTTCGCGCCGCAGCCTGTACCGGAGCCCTCTACGAGATCGAGTTGTATATCGTGACTGGCGATCTCGCGGGCGTGGATGCCGGCGTCTACCACTTCAATCCGGCGGATGTGTCGCTACGGCTTCTGCGAAAAGGTGATTTTCGCGGAAACCTGGCTCAGGCGACGGCGCTGGAACCGGCGGTGGTTGGCGCGCCCGTGACTATCATTTGCACCGGGACGTACTGGCGGAACGCCTGGAAGTATCAGGCACGCACCTATCGCCATTTTGGTTGGGACAATGGCACCCTGTTGGCGAATATGGCGGCCGTTTCTGCGGCTTCGGGATTGCCCGCCGAGATCGTACTTGGGTTCGTGGATGCCGATGTGAATCGCGTACTCGATCTCGATACCCGGCGCGAGGTTTCCTTGTGCCTCGTACCTATCGGGCACAGATCGGACAGTTCGCCTCCAACGCCCAGTGAAGCTCATACACTCGGCTTGGAAACGATCCCGCTTTCGCATCGCGAGGTCGAATATCCCTCCATGCTTGAGGTGCACGATGCGTCTTCGCTTGCGTCCGTACAGGAAGTAGCTCAATGGCGCGAGAAGCAACCGGTCGTTCCGCCTTGCGTTCCGGCGACCGAGGGAGTGCGACTGCAACCCCTGGCGGAAGAAGAACAGCCGAAGGACACGATCGAGCAGGTGATCTTGCGCCGCGGTTCTACCCGAGCGTTCGATAAGACGGCATCCATCGCGCTGGCACAACTTTCTACCATTCTCGACTATGCTACGCGAGGCCTTCCGGCTGACTTCCTTAAGCCTCCCGGCGAGCAGCTCAACGATCTTTACCTGATCGTGCATTCGGTGCAGGGGCTCAAGCCCGGGGCTTACTTCTTCCGGCGTGATCAGAACATCCTGGAGCTTTTGAGAGAGGGAGAGTTCCGCGCCGAGGCCCGTCACCTTGGGCTGGAGCAGGAACTGCCGGCGGACGCCTGCGCGGACATCTTCTTTCTCGCTGATTTGAAACCCATTCTAGAGCGATACGGAAACCGCGGGTACCGGGCCGTCCAGCTCGAGGCGGGCGCCATTGGTGGCAGGATCTACCTGGCTGCATATGCCCAGCACCTCGGTGCTACAGGGCTGACCTTCTTCGACGATGATGTGGTCAGCTTCTTTTCACCGCATGCCAAGGACAAGAGTGCCATTTTCCTGCTCGCGATCGGCAAGCCGCGAAAGCGAAAACCACAGTAGCGCCAACTCCCGGATTGTCGGCAACCCTTCCCTTACGGGATTATCGAAAGTTTGTTCGTAATCCGACCGTGAATCGGGGGCCACGGGTATCGTGAGGCGATCGCGCGCTCATTTCTTCTGCGCCTTTGAAACCCAGAATGAAGGATCGGCTGCGACCCACTCCGCCGCCGGCATGCTGAACTCAGGGCGAATGACAAAGATCCTCGCATCTGGACCCGCGGCTGATAGCTTCGCATCTGCTTCGGTACGTGTCTTCGCGGCCCTGACCACGAACCGCACGCCGTCCGGGGTTTCGAAGACCGTTCCATCGCTATGACGCTTGTTTTTCGTCACTGCGATCACAAGGAAGGCATCCTGCCCCATTTCAAACTCGGGGCCACGGCTTAGCTCTGCGCGGTATGTCGCAATTCCCTCACTGTTGGGGTGCGACTTGAATTTAGTTCTCTGCTGGGCAAATCGATTCATTGCAGCGAGTAGTTCGGGGTTCTTGTTGTACGCCTTGGTGATCTGCCCCAGTTCCTCGGTCGAGGCGAATCCATTGATGTACCAGACTTCTTTCGAACCCGTCAGGGACTCTATGCCCAAGTACGGATGCGGGACCCCGAGGTCAATGCATGTACCCGCCGCTTCGGCTTCAATTCGGTTCAGCGCTGCTTCATGACCCGATTTCCAAAACTCGCGAGAGATAAACAGGATTCGTGGCGCCTGAGCGCGCGCCGACGGCTGGAACGCCAGGGTGAGCATTAATGGCAGAAGCTTCGGCACCATTTCATTGGGCGACGCCTTCGACGACAAACATGCGACCCTTCACAGCGGCTAGACGGATCGGTCTGATTGCTGCGTACGCGGGCGAATTGTACCAGGCGTGCGCCTGTTCGGAGCTGTCGAATGCGATGACCACAATTCCTTTGGGTGGGGTGTCCCCATCCAGGCTTTCTGTTTTACCGCCCCGAACGACAAAATGATAGTGGCCGTTGAAAGGCGTCAGGGTTTCCAGGACCTTCCCTCCATACTCCTTTATGCCAGTTGGGTCTGTGATTACATCGGCCTCCGAAATCAAGTAGACAGGCGCCGTTTTTACTTGCTGGCCATGAATTGCGTTATTGCCGGCAGCCCCGAACAAAATACCGCCGACGATACAGACTAGAAGTTTGTAGTTCGATTTCATGTTTCGTTTCCTCCCATTTTGAATGTGGCAGACCAGTTCGTAGTTTCTCAAGAAGCCTGGGGGGGCCGTCTTGTAAAAATGGGAACTCGGTGGGGTTGACTCAACCGATGGAAGAATGAGCCGCTCGGTGACGGGCTCGCCAGGTAGGCGCTTGGTGAGAGCCCGGAGAAATTATGGAATTCGTGAGCCAAATGGGCCTGATCGCTATAGCCCGCCGCCAGGGCCAGTTGTGCCCAATCCACGGAAGCGCCTGACGGAATCAGCTTCAACGTGTTTTGAAAGCGCTGGAGTCGGCAATAGAGCTTCGGCGCCAGTCCGATCTGCTCCCGGAAAAGCTGGGAAAAATGACGGCGGCTCAGGCCAGCCCTATGGGCCAGTTCTTGTACTCTAGGGATCTCGGGCCTGCGCGCAAACTCTTGAAGGGCATAACGTACTGCGGTATTTAACTGGAAGCGTTCGTTCAGGTGTTCCAAAAGTGTGACTTCAAGCACTCGAAATTTCTCAGCCGGGTCATTTGCGGCACGCAACCGATCGCGCAAGTTTCGGACCATCGAGCCCCAAATCAAGTCCAGGGATACGTTTTTGTTATGAAATTCATCGGTGAGCGGGCCCAAGAAGGCATGCGCACCGGCCGGCCAGAACACCACCCCCATTGCGGCACGGAGTTTGGCAGTATCAATGATGTTGAAGCGCGAGCGTATGCCAATCAGCAGGGAGGGCGCGATCCCGCCTCCATCGCCCATCGGATCGGTCAGCGCAACGATGGGGCCCTCCGCGAGACTGATGACCAGCTGAAATCGCCCGTCGGGCAGCAGCACCTGCTGCGTGCCTTTGATCACTCCGTGCGCGTCACAGTACCAGAGTTTTTCCACATGTGAGGCTAGTGGAGGGGAAGGGCGGACGATAATCACCAGTCCATCACAACATGAGACACTACCGCAGATCAAGGGCGAGCAACCAGGCTTTGTACGGATGGTCGGCAACCTTGCCCTAATCGGTAAGGTAAGGTTTGCCCGTGATCCGCCCGCTATCGAGCGCGGTTCGTTTGGTGGGAGGCAGCTGCGAGGATCCTCCACAAAATGTCTTGAGAGCGGCGCTGCCCGTAGTTCGTGTTGTAGGCGCTTGATGTAATCGCGACAACCATATGGAGCGATGGAACGACATAGATTTTGTTGCCGCCGTTCCCCGAAGCGAAATGCATTTCTATGTTGTGACCATCGAATCGCAGAAACTCTTGGGGCACCGGCAACCCCTCCATAATCCGGTAAGGTAAGGTTTACCGACAATCCAGGAGTTATCGTTTCGACTCCCCAGTTGCGCGAAGGACTTCGGGTTCGACGGGCTCGCGCCAGGAGCCGTCATTCGTTGACTAGAGGATGCCGCGTCCGTAAGGTGAAGCGAACCGAAAGGCACGCGTCCTCTAATGATCGGGCAGGCCATCTCGCACTACCGCATCATCGAAAAACTTGGGGGCGGCGGCATGGGTGTGGCGAACTGTCGCGCGACTCGCAAGCACTCGGAACGGTTTCGCCGGGAGGAGCGTGCAGCGTCCTGCTCCGATAGAAAAGTCGTTTCAGCGAATAGCGAACGGGCGAGACCGGTGTACTATGGTGACGTTTTCGAGCTCACAAAGGAGATTCCGGTTAAGGAGATAAATATGAAGAAGCTGCTTTGTGTTGTTGTGTGTTTGTTCCCTGTGCTGATGTTTGCACAGAGCCCGTTTGACGGTACTTGGAAGACCAACATGGCAGCCTCCAAGCTGTCGACAAAGCCCTACGTTTTTTCCGTCAACAATGGCATGTACGACTGCGAAAGCTGCGTCCCCAAAATCAATACAAAAGCCGACGGCCAGGACCAGGCTGTCACCGGCCAGACCTATGACACCATCTCGGTGCAGGTTGTGGACGCCAATTCGATTCACGCCGTCACGAAAAAAGCTGGCAAGCCCACCAGCGATTCCACTCGGACGCTCTCCGCTGATGGGAAGGTGCTGACCGTAGCCGGCACCAGCTATCCGGCTGACGGCAGCCAGCCCTACAAGTACGAAGCCAAGTACACGCGGGTTGCCAAAAGTCCTGCCGGCTCGAATGCGACCTCCGGTTCCTGGCGCATTCAGAATGTCAACGAAGATACTGCAGGACTCACCAGCATGTGGAAAGTTTCGGGCGATGAGGTGAGCATGTCTACGCCGACTGGCGAAAATTGGCAAGCCAAGTTTGGCGGCCCGGAGTCGCCGGTGAAGGGCACCTATGCGAGCGAGACCGTGTCCGTGAAGAAACTGGGACCGCGTGAGATGGAAGCCACCTACAAGCGCGATGAAAAACCCTACAGCGTCGAGAAAATGACGGTCTCCGCCGATGGAAAGAAAATGACCAGCGTCGTGGACAACAAGTGGACCGGAAGGATTTCGACAATGGTTGACGAAAAGCAGTAACGAACATTAGAGCGCGGCTGATTTAAGTTCCTCGTCTTCGATGGGGAGCTTCTTTGGGTTGATAAGGCCCGCTCGGAGAGGACTATGTCTTGGAAGAGTCAAGTCCCGGCGGATAGGCGGAGATAAACGCATCGGGGAAGAGCACCAACTGGGCACCCTGACGGGCTGCTTCGCGCGCAAGTGCATGCACTTTCTTCAGGGTGCTCTTAACGATTGAAAACAACGGGGGCTGCTTGGACGACAGCCACCTTGACGTTCTACGTTCGCGTTCCTGATGCCGCGTTGTTTTCTTTGTGGCCTGCTCGCTTCATTGTTCAAGGGAAACCGAGACGCGTGCCTTTGGTTCCGGGTAATATACGCCACTCTAGGTCTTCATGGTGCCCAAATTTCCGGACATGTCTATAGCGTCTGACGCTGATTGCAGACGAGTGACGGGCAAGCCGGAAGTTATCCCGTTGAGACGCGAGTCGGCTCCCGTGCATCTGATTTTGAGGCAGAATATACCTGGAGCTCTGGGAGATAAGTGATGAGGGCAGTGGTACTGCATGAGTACGGTGGTCCTGAGAAGCTGAAATTTGAAGACAACGTTCCCGAACCGCAGATCAGCGGAAGTACGGTACTGATCGCGGCAGCCGCTGCGAGCGTTAATCCGATCGACTGGAAACTGCGTTCAGGGATGCGCCAAAAGGATTCTCCGTTGTCGTTTCCGGCAATTCTGGGCCGCGATGTGAGTGGCATCGTACGGGCAGTGGGCGCAAATGTGAAGCACTTCAAGGTCGGCGACCGCGTTCTTGCACTATCCAACGCGACCTATGCCGAGTTGGTTGCGGTGAACGATTCGGACGTGGCGCATCTGCCGGATGGCGTGGACCTGGCGAACGCGGCCGCGATCCCGCTGATTTCGCTCACGGGAGACCAGCTTGTACGCCTTGCGGCAAAAGTGCAAAAGGGACAGGTTGTTCTGATAACGGGAGCGCTGGGCAGTGTTGGGCGCGCTGCGGTGCATACGGCGAAGAAGATAGGAGCGCAGGTGATTGCAGGTGTTCGCGGGAAAGAGCTGGATGACGCCCGCTCCCTCGGAGTCTCTGACGTTCTCGCGATTGATGACGATAAAGCGATTGAGAACTTCCGCTCAGTGGATGCAATTGTGGACACCGTTGGCGGTGCCGTTGCGGCGAAGCTGATCGCGAAGGTAAGGCAGAGCGGCTCCTATGGGTACGCCGCTACCTTGCCGGAAAGCGCGGCGGCCCAAAATCCGACAGTGAAGATTGCGCGGGTGCGCACGCAGCCGGATCCATCCAAGCTGCGTGAGTTTGCCGATGACGTGCGCGATGGCAAGTTCGTTCTGCCTATTGGTCGCCGGATGCCGTTGCGTGATGCGGCTGAAGCACATGTGCTAGGGGAGAAAGGCGGCATTGGGAAGATCCTCCTGCTGGCGCCGGATTCACAAGTCTGATTTCTTCACGGCGAACTTACCGACGCTTACGGGCCAACGAACAACTACATTCTTGTGTATCGTGCGTGGTCTGTTCTCCAGCATTTCGATGAGTATCTTAACGGATCCGGGCACGGATGTGATCCTCATGTCCGCTTCGGCGATACGGGGACCGGGAAGGAATTAGTGGCACCCGAGGCGGCGGGGCTGAGACGATGCAAGGGCAGAGAACCTGGTCGAGAGTGAACTATTTGGTTACGCGCGGGGTGCCTTTACCGGCGCGACCCAGGACAAAGTTGGACTATTCGAATACGCCAATCGCGGCACGGTGTTTCTGGATGAGGTCGGGGAATTGCCTGCGGCAGCGCAGGCGAAGCTGCTCCGCGTGCAAAACCAAGAAATTCAGCGTGTCGGTTCCCCTGCTACGAGAAAAGTCGACGGGCGGGTCATCGCTGCTACGAACCGGAACCTCCGATCTATGGTAAACGACGGCAATTTCGCAGAGATCTCTATTGCCGGCTAACCATGGCTTGACGGTCGGTCTCCAGCCGATGGCGAGTTCAAATTGGCGGCTGAGTTGTGCGACCGTGGCTTCAGTCCAGTTGGTCGCTGAGGTCGTCTCCCACGTGCATCCGTAACGGAGCACGTAGCTGGTTCCCTCTGGTTCGGTTCGAGTGGCTTTGCGGTCCCCTCATGGGATTGAAGAGGATGTGAGCAGGATTGGCTGAATACCAACGGGCACCGATCCGATAGTGGTCACCGCGTGATCGGTTCCGTTAAGGTCCTGATAGCTTGTCCAGCTGGAAGATACATTCTGGTTTCGAGTTGTGCAGCTTCCATCCGAGCAGGTCTGTGAGGTGTCCCAAATTGCTTCAGCGGAAATTCCGTTCGCGAGTTTAATGCCGCACGTCCAAATAGTTCCGCTGCTCTTGGCACACGGAATTGTGAGCGTTGATCCGACCACCCAGTTATACACAGTGCTGTACGCCTGCCCTGCGGGATCCGGGCCATCGGTCGATGTCCAGAGTGTCCCATAGAGAGTGCTGTCATACGCATACCAGTATATTCGCACCAGTTTGGTGCTCCAGCCCACCAAGTAGTAGCGAGCCACCCAAGATGCCTGAATGTCAGGGTCGGGGACATAAGTATCGTCATTCCAGCTTCCCTCATCCGACCACAAGGGTTTTGACAAATCTGTTGAGCTCAACACGGACGTGTAAACAGGGACATCTGTGATCAGCTCTTCTGGCTCCCGTCCTTGACCCTCGTACCAGTGTGAATTGATGATATCCACAGCTGCTGAGCCAGCGCTTCCTGTAGTGCAGTAGCTGCCGCTGATCGGAGCATTAGCCCCCGTGCCGTTACAGTAGAGAAAGTTTTGAAATACCTGTGGCGAGGAACAGCAGCTGTTGGCGCCATCGGAAGGTGAAACGATCTGAGCGGTCGGATCGATCGGTGTGGCGGTGCAGGGAATTCCGTTCACGGTTCCTGTGCCGGTGATGGTGCAGCGCACATCTTCGACCATGCGCACCATCTGAGCATAAGATGCACGTACCGAGTAGTTCACCCAGGTATGCGTGTTCACGACATTATTTCTGTACCACTCGTTCCATGGTTCCCAATACCGGATATGAGCATGGGTCATGAGGTACGTGGGGTCGTTGACATGCGTCGCAATGGCCGTAACGAAGTTGATGAATGTCTGATCCGTGCCAGTGCCATCAATGTTGATATCAGTAGGCAGGTCGCAGCCGCCATACAGGGAACTGCTAGTCGCAAAATCGCAAGCGCTATCGCTCGGATTTCTGGAAGCCCACTTGGGGACTTGACCGAAGGTGTAAACCACATCGGTAATGCCGGCACCGTAAAATTCAGCCAAGAAGCTATCCACTGTGCTGAAGTTATAAGCCCCCTTCGACTTATTGATTTGCGCCCATCTTGTGCTTGATACATCGGACCACAGCCGAACCTCATTAAAGCCGATCGTAGGCAATGGCGTGGAGATCGATTGGATGTGCAGACCGAAAAGCGGAGCATTCGGATTTGCTGATTGAGTCGTCGACACTGTAAGCGACGTCGACCCCGTAACAGAGCCAGAACTCGCCGACACAGTGGTTGTTCCAGCCAGCATACCCGTTGCAAGTCCTGTGAAATTCACCGAAGCTATTTCCGGACTTGATGAAATCCAAGTGGCGGATTGCGTGATGTCCTGGCTTGAGCCGTCGCTATAAGTTGCGATGGCCGTGAACTGTTGAGTGTACTCCGAGCGAATGGACGTGGAACTTGGCGTCACCGCGATCGATGATATCGTCGCCTGCGCGACAGAGATGGTGGTGGAAGAGGTAATGGATGCAGAGGCGGCGGTGATCGTAGCCGTGCCCTGCCCGGAGCTGGTGGCCAGACCGTTGCTGCCGGAACTGTTGCTGATAATGGCCACCGTGGCATTGCTGGAAGTCCAAGTCACCGTCGAGGTTACATCTTGCGTGCTGCCATCGGTGTAAGTGCCGGTGGCAGTGAACTGTTGGGCCAAGCCAAGGGCAATCGCAGGTACCTGCGGAACGATCGCTATCGATACCAGCGCCGCCGGATTTACGATTAACGGTGCTGACGTGTTCACTGCTCCCGCACTGATCTGAATCGTCGTCGTTCCAGGTCCAGTCGTGGTCGCCAATCCCGCCGTTCCCGCCGAGTTGCTGATCGTGGCCACGGTAGCTACGGTCGAACTCCAGTGACCCGATTGCGTCAGATCCTGTGTGGTTCCGTCAGTGAATGTCCCCGTCGCCGTGAACTGCTGAGTTACCCCCTGAGCTATGGTGGCTGTTGGCGGATTGATGCTAATCGAAACCAGTACTGCCGGGGTCAGCGTGAGAAGCGTGGATCCGCTAACGCTGCCCGATACCGCCGTAATCGTTGCCGTCCCCACCCCCACACTGCTTGCCAATCCGGCAGGGTTGATGGTGGCCGTGGCTGGCGTGTCGGAGGACCATGTGGCCGTGCTGGTCAGATTTTGCGTGCTGCCATCGGTGAAGGTTCCCGCGGCGGTGAACTGTTGGGTGGTTCCCAGCGCCATCGAAGGAGTGGTCGGTGTGATGGCCAGAGACACCAATGTGGCTGAGGTCACCGTGAGCGTGGTAGAACCGCTCACCGCTCCCACGCTGGCCGTGATTGTGGCCGTGCCTTCCCCTACACTGCTGGCTATTCCTTGAGAACCAGCCGTATTGCTGATCGTGGCTACCGTGGAAGTGTCGGAACTCCACTGCACTGTATCGGTTATGTTCTGTGTGCTGCCGTCCGTGTAGGTTCCAGTTGCCGTAAACTGCTGCGTCGTTCCCAGCGGAATCGTGGGAATCGCTGGCGTCACCGCAATTGAAACCAACACCGCCGGCGTAATGGTCAGAGTCGTCGTTCCGGTGATCGAGCCTGAGGTAGCTGTCACACTCGTGCTCCCCAGTGCAACGCTGGTCACCAGACCTTTCCCATTCACTGTGGCAACGCTTCCGTTGGCAGTGCTCCAGGTGGCGGTGCTGGTCAGAGTCTGCGTGCTGCCATCGCTATAGGTTCCGGTCGCGACGAATTGCTGCGTGGTTCCCAAAGCGAACGAGGGACTGGCGGGCGTCACCGCCATCGATATCAACACGGGTTGTTCTACGTTGAGCGTGGCGGAAGAACTGATGGAGCCGGAACTGGCGGTGATGGTCGCCGTGCCAACGCCCAGTCCCGCAGCTAAACCACCGGAACCAATCGTAGCTACCGTCGCTGGAGAGGCAGTCCAGTTCACCGCATTGGTCAGGTTCTGGGCACTGCCATCACTGTAAGTCCCCATCGCCATGAACTGCTGCGCCTGTCCATCGGCGACCGAGGCTGTGCTCGGCGTGATAGCAATCGACAGCAGCACCGGAGCCGTCACCACTACGCTCGCCGTGCTTGTGATTGTCCCGGAGCTGGCGCTGAGGTTGGCTGTGCCCATTGCAATTCCCGTAACCAGTCCAGCTGAAGTCACTGCAGTGGCGGGAGAGCTAGAACTCCACTGTACCGACTCGGTCAGATCCTGGGTGCTGCCATCGGTGTAGGTGCCGGTTGCACTTAACTGCTGAGCAGTGCCGAGCGGGATCGAAAGACTTGCCGGTGCAATGGCAATTGAAGCCAGTGCCGCACCGCCGACCGTGATGGTGGTGGAAGAGGTAATGGATGCAGAGGCGGCGGTGATCGTAGCCGTGCCCTGCCCGGAGCTGGTGGCCAGACCGTTGCTGCCGGAACTGTTGCTGATAATGGCCACCGTGGCATTGCTGGAAGTCCAAGTCACCGTCGAGGTTACATCTTGCGTGCTGCCATCGGTGTAAGTGCCGGTGGCAGTGAACTGTTGGGCCAAGCCAAGGGCAATCGCAGGTACCTGCGGAACGATCGCTATCGATACCAGCGCCGCCGGATTTACGATTAACGGTGCTGACGTGTTCACTGCTCCCGCACTGATCTGAATCGTCGTCGTTCCAGGTCCAGTCGTGGTCGCCAATCCCGCCGTTCCCGCCGAATTGCTGATCGTGGCCACGGTAGCTACGGCCGAACTCCAGTGACCCGATTGCGTCAGATCCTGTGTGGTTCCGTCAGTGAATGTCCCCGTCGCCGTGAACTGCTGAGTTACCCCCTGAGCTATGGTGGCTGTTGGCGGATTGATGCTAATCGAAACCAGTACTGCCGGGGTCAGCGTGAGAAGCGTGGATCCGCTAACGCTGCCCGATACCGCCGTAATCGTTGCCGTCCCCACCCCCACACTGCTTGCCAATCCGGCAGGGTTGATGGTGGCCGTGGCTGGCGTGTCGGAGGACCATGTGGCCGTGCTGGTCAGATTTTGCGTGCTGCCATCGGTGAAGGTTCCCGCGGCGGTGAACTGTTGGGTGGTTCCCAGCGCCATCGAAGGAGTGGTCGGTGTGATGGCCAGAGACACCAATGTGGCTGAGGTCACCGTGAGCGTGGTAGAACCGCTCACCGCTCCCACGCTGGCCGTGATTGTGGCCGTGCCTTCCCCTACACTGCTGGCTATTCCTTGAGAACCAGCCGTATTGCTGATCGTGGCTACCGTGGAAGTGTCGGAACTCCACTGCACTGTATCGGTTATGTTCTGTGTGCTGCCGTCCGTGTAGGTTCCAGTTGCCGTAAACTGCTGCGTCGTTCCCAGCGGAATCGTGGGAATCGCTGGCGTCACCGCAATTGAAACCAACACCGCCGGCGTAATGGTCAGAGTCGTCGTTCCGGTGATCGAGCCTGAGGTAGCTGTCACACTCGTGCTCCCCAGTGCAACGCTGGTCACCAGACCTTTCCCATTCACTGTGGCAACGCTTCCGTTGGCAGTGCTCCAGGTGGCGGTGCTGGTCAGAGTCTGCGTGCTGCCATCGCTATAGGTTCCGGTCGCGACGAATTGCTGCGTGGTTCCCAAAGCGAACGAGGGACTGGCGGGCGTCACCGCCATCGATATCAACACGGGTTGTTCTACGTTGAGCGTGGCGGAAGAACTGATGGAGCCGGAACTGGCGGTGATGGTCGCCGTGCCAACGCCCAGTCCCGCAGCTAAACCACCGGAACCAATCGTAGCTACCGTCGCTGGAGAGGCAGTCCAGTTCACCGCATTGGTCAGGTTCTGGGCACTGCCATCACTGTAAGTCCCCATCGCCATGAACTGCTGCGCCTGTCCATCGGCGACCGAGGCTGTGCTCGGTGTGATAGCAATCGACAGCAGCACCGGAGCCGTCACCACTACGCTCGCCGTGCCACTAATCTTGCCTGAGGTGGCGGTGATCGTTGCCGTGCCTTGGGCGATACCAGTGACTAACCCGGTATGAAGCTTAACGGTAGCAACTGCCGTGCTTGAAGAAGTCCAACTCGCGGTCGTCGTCAAATTCTCTGTGGTGCCGTTGCTGTAAGTTCCAGTGGCGGTGAATTTCTGCGTATCCCCCACTGCTACGGATGCAGTGGCCGGAGCCACCGAAATCGAGGTCAATACCGCTGCCGTCACAGTCAGCGTGGCAGAGCCGCTGATCGTACCTGATGTGGCCGTAATGGTTGTGGTTCCTGCGATAAGGCTGGTAGCCAAGCCCGTGCGGCTGACGGTGGCTATTGATGTAGCCGATGAAATCCAAGTCACACTATTCGTCAAGTTCTGAGTGGTGCCGTTGCTGTAAATTCCGGTTGCGGTGAATTGGTGCTCTTCACCGGCTGCGACCGAGACAGCGCCGGGGGTAACCGCAATCGAAGTTAGTACTGGGGCAGTAACCGCCAATGCAGCTGTTCCGCTGATTTTGCCTGAAGTGGCGCTGATAGTTGTCGTTCCTTGTGCAATGCTAGTGGCCACACCGGTATGAAGCCTGATCGTTGCGACTGAGCTGTCTGAAGAAGTCCAACTTGCCGTTGTAGTCAAGTTCTGAGTAGAGCCGTTGCTGTAAGTTCCGGTTGCGGCGAACTTTTGAGTAGAGCCCGCGGCAACTGAAGTGGTGCCGGGTGACACCGCAATCGAGACTAAAGATGGAGAAGTCCCTACACCAGTTAATGTCACCACTTGCGGACTGGAAGCTCCCGTATCGGTGACCGTGAGGCTTCCTGACCGACTGCCCAACGCGGTCGGAGAGAACGTCACTGATATCGTGCAGCTGGCAGCGTACGAAAGAGTGGCTGGACTGGCTGGACAATTATTAGTGGCCGTAAAGTCGGACAAGCTGGTCGTGATACTGCCGATTGCGATTGCGGTGCTCTGACCATTCTTGAGGGTAACAGTGTGGGTGGAACTGCTGGTTCCCTCCGCATGACTGCCGAATGAAATAGTGGTCGGGCTGACTGTTACCTGTTGGCAGAATGCGGTCAGAACGGCGAAGAAGGCAAAGCAGAAGGAGAGGGACAAACACCGAATTCTGATCACACAAACACCCCAAAGGTTCGTACAGATTGAGATCCTTGGGCCCTGTGCGCGGAATCGGAAGAGGATGAGCGTTCCGGCACTCTAAACTGAACGTTGCGTGTTTCGCGGGGATCTTAGACGGAATGGCAGACTTTATCAATAGAAAAGTAATACGGAATTATCCCTTTCACAAACCTTTGCAAGAAACTGCACACTCCGGTAGTGGGCTACTTTGAATTCCCAGATAAACCCACGTATACAAGGAACGCCATAAGCGCGGATACGAACACCATGACGAGAAATGCGAAAATCCCTACAGGCATGCCAATCCAGTAGCTGATCGGTTCCTTGTCCCGGCGAGAGGTGCGGCGGCCTTTGATTGTAGTAAGGACACCACTGCGGAAGGATTTGTAATAACCGTTTCCAAGGAGGAAAGCGATCGTCGCGCAAAAAAAGAGTATGAAGAGTTCACGCGCCACTTAAATCACGATTCTAGCGTTCACGCCGCTCTTTCCGCCCTCCGCTGCTCTTCTTGCGTTGTTCCGGCTTCGTCTCCAGCGCAGCCATTACCGTCTGCTTGAAATCCAGCGGAATTTTCAGTTTCGTTTTCTTAGCCTTACTCATTCGGTTCTTCCAGTCCATCTAGCAGAGGCGTCTTGCTCGGAGGCAGTTCAACTTGTTCCAGTCGGATCACCTTGAGGCCGAGGCGCTCAGAGAAATTCTTGACGCCATTGTCATCGGTAAACATCGTGTGACACCCTTCCACTTTCACAATCCCAGCAATCTGCCGATCAGCCGTAGAGACTATGAAAAGAGTTCCCTTACTTCAAGCCCTCCACGAGATAAAGGTCGGACAGAATACGGTGATAGCCATATAGGCATGACTTGCCGTCCGGCGTGATAAGGATGGGACCAATGCGGCTTACGCCGGCTGAATCGGAAGGCATGAGTTCCTTCCAGAGAGTCTTGTGGCCCGTCGACAAATCCA
Source organism: uncultured Acidobacteriaceae bacterium (assembly GCA_963833875.1). GTDB lineage: Bacteria > Acidobacteriota > Terriglobia > Terriglobales > Acidobacteriaceae > Sulfotelmatobacter. Next base: position 436,004 of record CAWHZM010000004.1, on the reverse strand, counting down.
GGCGATAGACTTTGGCGGGCAGATCTCCCGGCTTGTAGAAATAGATTGCCTTTGCGTCGTCACTCCACTGAATAGGCTGCTCTCCCACTTCGATGCCTGGGACGGCTCTAGGTTCTCCGCCGGCGACCGGGTAGAAATACGCTTTCTCATCCGGCCCTACGCCAACCACCTGCTGACCGTCCGGAGAAAGGACCAGAACGAGAGGATCGATTCCTTCTGGTGAAATGGGCACCGGCTTTGCGTCGGGGGAATCCTGGAGATAAATACGGGCAGCGTGGCCTGGTTCCTTGCCGGAGAAAAGAAAACGCCGGCCGTCAGGAAGCCAACGCGCTCGGCTGTGATTGATGGAGTCGTGAGTGAGAGGTTTCGCCTCGCCGGGCCCGGTGGGAAGAAGAACAAGTTGGGCGGGCGTGGTCGGCGGACTGGCAATCACCCATTTGCCATCGGGTGACACGCTGATGGCAAGGCCATCCCCCAGGCGGACGGCGGAGATCTCACCGATCTTGCGCTGATAGACAGAGTAGTTCGGACCTCCGCCTTCACCCGCCTCGGTGAACAGCAGCATCTTGCCGTCGGGCGAGATGTCCGATGGGTACGAGTAGTCGAACCATGACAGATCGCGTTCCTTGCTCTCACCCGATTCGAGGCCAATGAGTTCCCGCCGCCAGGTGTCGCGGGAAAGTAGTACGCGCCCATCCTGCCAAATATCCTGCAGCGACAGCGTGTCCGGAACCCGCGCAATGAGCCGATCGTGCCCACCCAATGTGGCACCGTAAACGGCGCGTTTCAGGCCGAGCCGGTCAGCCGTGAACCATATCTCGCGTCCGTCGGCGGACCACGCCAGTCCCTGTATGGTTTGTAGTCCCGAAACCAAAGTCTTCACGTTTCCGCTCAGGTCCACGACGCGGAGAGAACCCCCGTCGTCGCCGGGCAGAGGATGGTCCAGGAACGCCACTAGGTCGCCTTTTCTTGAAACTCGGGGATGGCTGATCCAGCCTGAGGTTTCGTACAGCACTTTGCCGATGGGAAACTCGAGCCGGTTGCGGCCATTCACGTCGCGCACGATTGCCAGATTCTCTCCATCCGGCGACCAATCTGCCCACTGCACGTTCTCCAGCACAGAGCGTGGAGATCCGCCGTTGAGTGGCACTCTGGCCAGCGTGCCGACCTGGGCATAAACTCCGGAGGGGCGGCTATCCATCGACACCGCGATTTCTCCGGACGAAGAAATCGCCAGAAGCGCAGCTCCGCTGAGATTGAGGGATCGCGATTGGGGACTTTCGGGGCTGGTAATGAACAGATCGGTCGGAGATCCTTCCCAGGAAGCCCCGTAAACGACCGATTGCCCGTTGGGTGTAAAATGCGCGGACCGAATAGTGCCACGGCGGAACGTGAGTTGATGGTAGAGGGGCTGTGACGCCGGCCTCCAACCGGCACGAAGAAACCAGCCTGCAGCAGCGCCCAGAATGAGGACCGCGCAGAGGATCAATCCCGATCGTATGGAATATGACCGGATGGAATATTCTTTTCTGGCTGGGGTCGCCGCCGGCGCCGTAGTTCCGTCTGCCCGGGTTGATGATCCCGAACCCTGGGCCACGGAAATCCGGCTCGACTCAAGGTCGCGCTTCAAGAGCTTGAGTTCCGCGCGCATTTCAGAAGCGGTCTGATAACGCAAATCGCGGTCCTTTTCCAGCGCCCGGCAAACGATCCGGTTAAGATCGCTCGGCAAGCTGGGATTGAGCTCGGGCGGAGGCGTGGGAGCGCGATTCAGGATGGCCTCGAAGATAATCGCGGAAGTGCTGCCGCCAAACGCCACCCTCCCGGTGCACATTTCATAGACGACCGCACCGAACGAGAACAGGTCCGTGCGCGTATCAAGCTCCTCGCCCCGAGCCTGTTCCGGAGACATATAGGCAACCGTGCCTACAGTGCTGCCGGGATTAGTAAGCTGTTCTTCCTTGATATCGGCGATGGTTGAGCCGTTCATCGAAGCGCTAAGGCTGCGGCTTGCGTTCAATTTAGCAAGTCCGAAATCGAGAATCTTCGCCTGCCCGCGGGTGGTGATGAAGATGTTAGCCGGCTTGATGTCACGATGCAGAATGCCGCGGTTGTGGGCGGCGTCGAGCGCATCAGCCATCTGAATACTCAACTCGAGCAACTCGTCAATCTTGAGCGGCCGGTTCTCGACCTTGTGCTTGAGCGTCTGGCCATCCAGAAACTCCATCGCGATAAAGGCTTGCGATTCTTGCTCACCGATGTCGTAGATCGTACAGATGTTGGGATGATTCAGAGCTGACGCGGCTTGCGCTTCGCGACGGAAGCGGCTGAGGGACTGGGGATCACGTGCGACTTCGTCGGGTAGAAACTTCAGGGCAACGAAGCGGTGCAGGCGCGTGTCCTCGGCCTTGTAAACCACGCCCATGCCACCGCCGCCCAATTTTTCGAGGATGCGGTAGTGAGAGATGGTTTGGCCGATCATTGGTGAGGAACGTGGCTCTCGGGTCGATTCATCTTACGGACACAGCATCCGCTAGTCAACGAATGCGCGCTCAAGGGTAGTGGCTTAATTCAGCCACTACCGCAGTCAAGACCGAGAGTGGGCGCGATGACTCCCAGGGTGGTCGGCAACTCTTACCTTGCCTAGATTGCGTCAGAGTTGCCCGTTATCTAGGCGCAACCCCGGAAGCCCCTGAATCGCCGCGAAACAGATCATCTGTACTCGTAAAGACTCCTTTCGACAGCGACAATGCTCTTATCGTGCAACGTGGGGTGAGGGGCAAATCATAAGGCAATCTGCGGAAGCGGAGGGAGTATTATGCGGATAACTGAATGCGGTGGATGAAAAAAGAGGAGAGCAATGCCCCAGTCCATTGACTGGCCGCGGATGCGCCCGTCGCAACCTCGCCGCCGCCGCTTCGTTCTCATTCTGGTCGTGCTTGCCGTGATCTTCTTCGGCGCTCGGGCCGCATTGTCGTACTACGTGGACGTACTCTGGTTTAGGTCGCTCGGCTATGGGGACGTCTTTTGGAAAACACTGAATCTTCGGTGGGAAGTCTTTACGGTTTTCGCAGCAGCCACATTTATCATTCTGTATGGATCGTTCCTGGCTCTGAAGCGGGCACATCTCTCCGACTTGCCGGACGGTCATACGATTATCATCGGTGGACAGCAGGTGAAGCTTCCGGTCGAGCCTGTTCTGCGGCTAATCGCGCTCGGTGTTTCGCTCGCCATTGCAGCTGCAAGCGGCGCCGCCATGATGGCGGAGTGGACGACGCTCGCGCTCTTTTGGTACGCGCCCAGCAGCACTGCTAGCGTCGTAGACCCGATTTTTGGCAAGCCTCTGAACTTCTTTCTCTTCACCCTACCCGCATGGCAGCTCATCCTCGGCTGGCTGCTTACGTTAGCTGTGATTATCTGTGCACTGGCCGTTCTCTTTATCCTCATCGCGGGCGGAGCGCGAGTGCTCGCCGGGCGTCTCAGTCGGCATGTTACGTTGCCTTGGCGCGGGGTCTCGATCGCGTTTGTATTTCTATTGCTAATCCTCGCGATGCGTGTGTACATCAGCCGCTTCGAGTTATTGCTCCAGGATCACACGATCTTCGGCGGTGTGACCTACACCGACGCACACGTTACGCTCACCGGGTTGCTCCTCGTTTGCGCGGCACTGTTACTCGGCGCGGGCATCGCGGCCGTGAACGCAGGGAGGGTGCCGCGTGGGAGCTGGCTGATTGCTGCGATTGTTCCGGCCGCGGTCTGTTATATCGCGGTTCAAGCCGTCGGCGGGTACGTGAGCAGCTTTATCGTTAAACCCAACGAACTGGTTCGCGAGAAGCCGTACATTGTCTTCAACACCAACGGGACGCGCCAGGCCTACGGATTGGATCGGGTCACACAGCGCGAGTTTCCCGCCGACACCAGCGTCGAGGCGGCTGATGCCTCGAACAATCAGGCTACGCTTCAGAACATTCGGCTGTGGGACTGGCGCGCGCTCCAGGACACGTTGCGCCAGATTCAGGAAATCCGCACGTACTACGATTTCCCCGACATCGATATTGATCGCTATGACATTGAGGGCACGACTCGCGAGGTCATGCTCGCGGCTCGCGAGCTGAACGTCGACAAGCTCCCGGAGAGCAGCCAGAACTGGATCAACGATAAGCTAATCTACACTCACGGCTACGGCATCACCATGAATCCGGTCAACGGGTTCACTCCGGAAGGGCTGCCCACGCTCCTGTTGAGCAACATGCCAGTCTACAGCACGGTTCCCGGTCTGAACGTGACCCGCCCAGAGATTTACTTCGGCGAGATGACCAACACCGACGTCTATGTGAAGACGCGGCAGAAGGAATTCAACTACCCGCAAGGCGCCACCAACAACCTCACGTCATACGAAGGCAAGGGCGGCATTGTGCTCAGCGGTTTGCTCCGCCGCATCATGATCGCGTTCGATGAAAACGACCTCGGCAAACTGCCCTTCAGCGACGACGTGAATCAGAAAAGCCGTCTGCTGATGCGCCGCAACATTCGCGACCGCGTCGCGGCCCTGGCGCCGTTCCTCACCTTCGATCCGGATCCCTATATCGTGCTTGGGGATGATGGGCGGCTGTCGTGGATCATGGATGGATTCACGCTTTCAGACAGCTATCCCTACTCCAGCCATTATCTTCTCGGCGACAATTCCATCAACTACATGCGGAACAGCGTGAAGGTGGTCATCGATGCCTATGACGGCACGACAACATTTTACGTGTTCGACACGGAGGATCCGATCATTGCAGCCTATCGCCGCATCTTTCCCAGCTTGTTCAAAGATGCGTCCACGATGCCGCCGGACCGGCGCAAACATGTGCGCTACCCCGAGTTGCTGCTTAAGCTGCAGGCGGAGGTATACGGCCTGTATCACATGACGGATCCTGAAGCCTTCTACAACCGCGAAGATCTCTGGACGATCGCTACCGAGGTTGGTATGAGCGCGGGAGGGGAACAAACAACCCAAGCGGTGCAGCCCAATTTTGTGCTGATGAAGCTGCCGGGCGAACATGGCGAGGAGTTCGTGGAGATTCTGCCCTTCACCCCCGCCAACCGGAATAATCTGATTGGCTGGATAGCAGGGCGGAGCGATGGCGCCCATTACGGTACGTCAGTGGTCTACAACTTTCCTAAAACGAAGCTGGTCGACGGACCGCTGCAAATCGAGGCGCGAATCGATCAAAACGCGCAACTTTCCGGACAGTTGACGCTCTGGAATCAGCAAGGCTCGCATGTGCGGCGCGGGGCCTTGCTCGTAATTCCGATCGGAAGCGCACTTTTGTATGCGGAACCGATTTACCTGCAGGCCGAGCGAAGTCCAATGCCGGAGTTGCGTCTGGTCGTGCTTGCACTGCAAGACAAACTCGCGTACGGTCCAACGTTCGAGTCGGCAATGGCGTCGCTTTTTGGCGGAGCGGTCTCGTCCTTGACCGCCCCCGCGATAAGCGCAGGGGCAGCCCCGGCGGAACCTGTGCGAGGCACAACGGCATCCGTCTTTTCGCCCCAGTCCGCAGCCGATCTCAACACGCTCATCGCGGAGGCCGCCAAAGATCTTGCCGACTACCAGCGCCTGACCGCGGAAGGCAAACTTGGCGAAGCTGGAAAGAAGCTTGAAGAGTTGAAGGGCGCCGTCGACAAGCTGAACACGCGACAAAAATAATCTCTGCAACCAAACTCCCTAGAGACCAACTTTGATGGATCTCTCAGTTTTGTTAGGTCGGCCATGATTTTCAGGGGCTGCGGCTATGCCGTCGGAGTGGCTACGCTTGCGTTGGTTCGAGCCAGGGCGCGATGAATCCCGGTTGGTCGGCAAACCTTTCTGGCCAGGTTTTCTAACGTCGCTGCAGTTGGCGTGAAGCCCAGAAGCGGGCTTCGAGACCATCATTCTGACTGAAAGACCATACTGAGCGTCGCGGCTAGGAGGCCGCCAGTATGGCGCATCGGAAGACAGCGAAACGCTCCAAGGCAAGAAGTATGCTTCGACTAGCCGATTTGGAGCAGTCGAGGAATGCGGTTCTTCACTCGCTCGGCGCGGCCAGTTCGCAAGACGTGCGGCTTGTGGCCTTCGCGGACCGGCCTTGATCGTCAGACCAAGGCGTGCTGGAGATCCCCCGGTTCTCGTGCATGTTGTTTCTCAGCGTGCGCGGGCTCTTAGACTACGCAGGACCGACAGTCCACTCGCGATTAGCGTGGCTGCCGTGTTGCCTTCCTCCTACTCGGAATGAAGTCGGCATCCTGATCTACGGGCTTTTCGCAGCTCAATAGCCCGCCCACCGGTGCCTCTGTCTCCGCTTCAAGAAACACCTCGCGATGTCCCCTGCAAGACTCGAGGTCCAGGATGGATTCGCTACTTCCTTTCCTGTAGGGCTATTGCATCCCCTACAACATGCCGGTTTAGCCCGGCGCACTCCGGGTTGCCCGTGAGTCGCCCGTAATCCTCCAGTCCAGGCGCACAACGCGCTTTGCCGATTCAGAGCTTACAAACCTGCAGCCTGGAGTTTGTTTCGTAGCAGCGCTATTAATTCAACTTTGCGCTCCAGTTCAGGACCACAGACATGGGTGTCATTTCTGTCTTCAGTTGCGTGTTGATGAGGAATTTCTGGCCGTCATTGATGACGTCGTAGGAAAACAGTTCGGAAGTAGCAAACATTTCACGAGGATTGGCCTGGAAAAGCGCTGTTGGGGTGCCGGCGTCGAAGTTCGATCCCGTTTTCACCGGAACAGACATAATTTTGTTGTCGGTGGAGAGGTAGAAGAGTTCCTTACCATCGCCCCGCCATCTGGGCTGATCTCCTCCGGTGTTCGACACCTGCCATTTCCCATGTGCTTCGGGAAAAGAGGTTACATAAATCTCCCATCGTCCACTCTCATTGGAGGAGTACGCTACCCACTTGCCGTCCGGTGAGAAGCGGCCGCTCTTCAAAGTTGAGGCCGCTTTGAGAAACTGAGTGGCTCGGAGTTTCGGAAACGTCAAAAACCACAGGTCTGGGCCGCGCCCGTAGAGCACATATTTTCCATCGCGGGACCAGTCGGTCGGAAATCGATCGGGACCATCCTGCGGAATGACCTTCTCCTCTTGTCCTCCATTGGTATCCTTCAAATACAAGTCGAACTTGAGTTCGCGATTTGACGCAAAAACGGTTCGACTTCCATCCGGACTCCAGATCGGCAGTGAGTCCAACGCGGGATCAAACGTCAGCCGTTTCGCGCTCCGGGTTTCGAGATCGTAAGTCCAGATGTCCGTATTCTGGCTGGCAGGATCGGTTGTATCTGACGCTACGGCTCTGCCGTTCGGGGCGAGCATTATGTTGCCGTAGATGCCGGCGTCCAGCGCGATTCCAATCTGTTGGCCTTTACGGTCAAACCACAGCACCTGAGAGGCGCCGGAATCTGCATTTCTTTGGGCGACGAGCAATCCAGTAGTGGAAGCGGCAAATACCGCTTCAGAAATCCGCGGGAAAAATTGAACATCCGTAAGGAGGGGAACAGGCTCTCCGGTCAGCTCCAATTTTCTCGTGTCGAAGTGTTGCACGAAAAGGGTCCGATCCCGATAAAAGAGCAGATATCCCGGGGCGGCAAAGGCCGCGTTGCCTTTCGCTCTGACCACAAGCCGCTTCTCATTCGAATTCAGCGAACCGGTATAGATAGAATAGAGGTCTCTTCGTCCCGAAAGATTAATCGCGGAATACAAATAATGGACTCCGTCTGGCAGGAATGCCGGCCAGCGGTTGCTGTCTTCGTTCAAGGTTTTGTCCGGAACTGTGACCTGAGTCGGCGTTCCCCCTGACGCTGAAATTCGATAGAGGCCGACTCCCAGCGTTCCGCTAGGCGTAAAAAGGATGACGCCATCCTTGTTCCAAGTGCCACCGCGTCCTGTGGATGCATCGCACAGTGTCTGCACCGGGCCGCCAGCTAGATTCAGCTTCTTCAGTTTCCCATCTGCGAAGAACCCCAGCGACCGCCCGTCAGGAGACCAGAAGGGGAAGCTGGCACCTTCCGTGTTGGCTAGGTTGGTCGCCTCCTGCGATCCCGGTTCATATATCCAGAGGACGTTATTTCGCTCGGATTCTCGGTGCCCAACAATAGCTACCGTATGGCCGTTGGGAGACACAGCAACAGCTCGCGCCGCGAACGGGAGGGGCGCGAAAAAGTATGTCGTTTGCTCCGTGCCTTTCGATCCGCGCCACAAGAGAAATGACGCGATCAGCAGGAGGGCAAGTAGGCTTGCGATCAGCCAGGCCAGCAGTTCGCGGTTGTTTCCATTTTTTTTGGTGGGATTGACCACCGGTGTCCCGCTCTGAGCAATCCACTTTAACTGCAGCGCGATGTCTTGCGCGGACTGAATGCGGTCGTCAGGATTCTTCGCGAGGCACGCAGTCACGATGTGCTCGAACGCCGGGGGGGTCAGCGGCTGCGATGTGGAAATTGGTTCCGGTTCTTTTTCAAGAATCGCGCTGGCCACGCTGATTTGGCTCTTGCCCTCGAACGGCCTTGCGCCGGTTACCATTTCATAAAGAACGGCTCCCAGCGCAAACAGGTCCGATCTCGCGTCTGCCTCCTTACCCTCAATCTGCTCCGGCGACATGTACTGGATCGTCCCGATCATCGTACCCGCTGTTGTGAGCGGAGAGACGGGACTGGCTTGGCTCATAGTCCGGGCCGCCGATAGAAGAGGCGCGCTCGATGCCGCGGAGCCCAAGCCCCCGGCCGCGGACTTCGCCAGCCCGAAATCCATCAGCTTCGCGCCGCCCTTCGTCAGCATGATGTTCCCCGGCTTCAGATCGCGGTGCACGATCCCCTGCCCGTGCGCCACGGCGAGCGCCTCGGCTACGGCAATTCCAATCTTTAGGATTTGGCTCAGGGGCAAAGCTCCTTTACGAAGCCGCTCAGCCAGAGTTTCCCCTTCAAGAAACTCCATTACCAGATAGTCAGTGCCATCCTGTGAGCCGATGTCGTAAAGATGGCAGATGTGCGGATGGTTCAGCGACGAGATGGCCCGCGCTTCGCGTTCCATGCGCTGCTTCAGTTCTGGCGAAGAAGAAAGGTGGGAAGCCAGAACTTTAACCGCAACGGTGCGATCCAGCCGGACGTCCCTCGCGCGGTACACCTCGCCCATCCCGCCAGCGCCTAAGGGCGATTGAATTTCATAAGGGCCGAGTTTTGTACCGGCAGTGAGAGACATGCGTGCGCAATTATATGCCGGACCCAAGTCTTCTGAAACCGATCCCACGATTCTGGAGGTGTCGTCGGCAACTCCTCCATAACCAGGATTGGGGAAGGGTTGCCCGTCTCTCGCCCAGAATCCGTGACAAGCCAGGTTTAGCACTTGGAATAATTGCTTCGACAGACCGCGTTATGGCCCGGTCGTGCGCGCACTCGCGAACTCCAACGGGTTCCGGGATACGAGACAATAGTAGTGGGAAGATGAAAGTTATCGAAACACTTCAGCGGACCCGAGCAACGATCGCGGTCACGTCATCGGACTGCTTTCCAGCGCTGAACTGATTTACCTCTTCCAACGGTCGACGACAAAAGCGTTGTATCCATCCCTAGTTCTACGTGCGGATGCAGCCGAACGTAATACATCGATACGCAGCTATAGACCACGGTCGCAGCCGTGAAAATGAGCGCCGCCATCAGCAGCAACGTGTGGAACGCTGACTTTGGCCCTTGCGGAGCGACGGGAAACCGTTGCAATTTTGGCGATAGATGTGCCTGCGGTGGTTGACCGTTGATCTCCACGGCTGGGGTAGAAGCGGCTGGCCACATATGCGGAGGATTATAGCGCCGGCCCTCGCTTGTCAGCCCGTAACAGCTTTTATGATCCGTTGAAAACGATCGTTGAGGACGATTTGTCGGCTAACCGGAAGTGACCTGATGCGGGTAGAGGACAAACTGAATTTGCCAGACCGTTGTACGGGCTAACACCTGTGCCGGGGTTCGAGTCCACTCCGTCTCCGATCACTTCACGGGTTCCCAGCCGTCTGGCAGAATATCGAATGCCAGCGTGTCACGGTAGGCGTACTGATTGCCTTCCAGTACGGCCACCGGCGTCAACATATGCCAGATGCGATCATCGTCGAAGACGTAACACTCACCCGATTCGCGCATCGTGAAGCGATCCATTTCCTGCTTGTCATTGTCGGTTATGATGACCTCGCCACCCTGAGCGCCGCAGCGGCCCACTAGATGCGTGGCAATGTACTTTTCCCCGTCTTTATGTAAGCCCGGTGGACTCGTGTCGCACGGCCGGCCAGGCGCAGCCGTGAACCTTATTAAATGAACGTTGACCAAATACTTCGTACCCACCGTCGACAGCGGCAGGTAATACAGGTGGTGAGCAATCATCTTGCGAACGCCTATGGAACCGGCGATCGCCGGAGGCAGCGGAGCGTACTCTCGCGGCTGGCCGCCGATTGTCGTGTTGTATTTCTTCAGCTGCACATAGGGCGTGCTCTCTTCGCTCAGCCAAACCTTTACACCGCCCTCAACAATCTCGGCCCTGACACGATTTAAGGAACGATACCTGTCGCCTCCATCGTAGTATTTGTCCTTTGGAACGGACCAGGCGGCATGGGACAACGATTCCAGCGAGCGCGCTATGTCTACATCGACCCTGAGCGGCTGACGACTGAACCCGCGCTCGACGAGGTCGCTTCGCGACCTGGCATTGGTTGCAACCGGAATAAAACTATCTTGACCCATGATTGCTCCTGATAAATGCTTGACGATTGCGTGACCAACCAGCACCGCAAGGGCCATGCGCGCGCGCAAATTATAGCCGACTTAGCCCATTGCAGAGGATGCCGACAATTCTGGGCGGATGGTCGGCCAGCCGGAAATGTTCCAGAAACGGGCTTGGAGGACATCAATCGCGATTTCCTCGAAGCCGACTTCTGGCCCCGCAAGGCCATTTATTGAGAGGAGCCTGGACATCTGGCGCAATGGCTATGGCTCGGAACACGCAGTTTACCTCGTCTTACGCTACAATGTCGGGAAAGTTCAGATCAAAGCGTTGGCTATATGGCAGACCGAAACCTCTACCGGACAAATCGAATGCTGCGTGCCCGGGCCGGGCTGCTGATCGTCCTTCTTATCGTGCTCGGCACCTGCGGCGCGGTTTGGGACCAAACTCAAAGCGCAGGCGCGGGCGAGAGCCTGGCGGCCTGGGGAAAGATTGTTACCGTACTTCAGCATCCGCGCTGTCTGAATTGCCACCAGCTGTATTCTCCGCTGCAGGAAGATAGCCGCAGAATGCACATTCCGCATGTAGTTCGTGGCGCTGACAGCCACGGCGTTGGCCCTATGCGTTGCGGCAATTGCCACAATGATAGCAATAATCTCACTTCGCGGACTCCCGGGTCGCCGGGGTGGGCTCTGGCGCCGGTTTCCATGCTTTGGCAGGGGCTTTCGTCGGGTGATCTGTGCCGCACGCTGAAAGATCCGGCGCGCAACGGAAAGCGCTCGCCCGAAGCTCTGGTGGAACACATGAGCTCGCCTCTGGTTCTTTGGGGATGGACTCCTGGGCCGGGCCTTGAGCCGGTTCCGATTCCCCACGCAGAATTTATCAATCTCATGAAGGTTTGGGTGGCGGGCGGCACGGCGTGCCCAAAGTAAGCGCCAAAAGCCGCAGAGAAACGGGGAGAGGGGCATGATCACTTTGAACGTGAATGGCGAATCACACCAGCTGGACGTGAGTCCGGAGATGCCGCTGCTCTGGGCGATCCGCGACAAACTTAATCTGACCGGAACCAAATTCGGCTGCGGGCACGCCATGTGCGGTGCCTGCGTGGTACACCTTGACGGGGAAGCCGCGCGGTCCTGCTCGATCATGGTCGGCGAAGCAGCTGGGAAAAGGATTACCACCATCGAAGGCATTTCGGGCCCGGTGGCAGAATCCGTGACCCATGCCTGGCAAAGCCTCGACGTGGTGCAGTGTGGCTACTGTCAATCAGGGCAGATTATGTCAGCCATCGTGCTGCTGAATGAAAACAAGAATCCGACGGATGAGGACATCAACCTGGGCATGGAAGGCAACATCTGCCGCTGCGGCACTTACTTGCGCATCCGACGCGCTATTCACCAAGCTGCCAAGGCGTTGGCCTAGGAGATTGCTGCCATGCGAGTGAATCTTGCAACTCTTCCGTTCTTCGATTTTAGCCGGCGGGAATTTCTGAAAGGCGCGGCGGCAACAGCCGGCGCATTCGTGCTTGGCGCCTACATCCCATTTTCACGCGAGGCCTTCGCCCAGGAGCAGGGCCCGGCCAAAGGCCCTTACGATCCCAACCTTTTTCTGAAGATCGAAACCGACAACTCAGTAACCCTGATCAGCAAGCATTTCGAAATGGGTCAGGGCGTGACTACTGGTCTGGCAACGCTGGTGGCGGAAGAGCTCGATGCAGATTGGTCTTCTATGCGCTTTGCATTCGCGCCCAATGACCCCGCCGTTTACAACAACCTGGTCTTCGGCCCGGTGATGGGGACAGGCGGAAGCACCTCCATGGCAGAATCCTGGGAGCAGGCACGCAAGGTGGGAGCGGCGGCGCGCATGATGTTCGTGGCGGCGGCGGCGGCGAAATGGAATGTGCCGGCGTCGGGAATCAAGATCGAAACAGGCGTGATCAGTAATGGTCCTGGACATCGGGCAACGTTCGGAGAACTGGCCGCCGATGCGATGAAGACGCCGGTACCCACAGAAATTGTCCTGAAGCCGCCGCAGCGATGGCAGCTCATCGGTACGCGAGTTCCCAGGCTGGATTCAAAGGGCAAAACCACGGGGACGGCGGTGTTTGCGGGAGATATTCGTCGTCCGGGTATGCTGACTGCGGTAGTGAGGCGTCCCGAGCAATTTGGAGCCAAGCCCGTATCGTTCGACGCTAGTGAGGCAAAGAAAATTGCAGGCGTGGTGGATGTGGTGCAAATTTCGCGGGGCGTGGCGGTGCTTGGCACCGATACCTGGGCAGCGATGCGCGGTTGCGATGCGCTCAAGGTCAGTTGGGACGCCAGTGCGGCCGAGAAGCGCTCGACGTCCGAAATTCTGGCAGAGTATCGCCAGCTGGCCGGGCAGCCGGGACTCGTGGCGCCGGGTAGGGGCGATGCGGCGGCAGGCATGGCGCGGGCGGCGAAGACGCTTGACGCGGAGTTCACACTACCCTATCTGGCGCACGCTCCCATGGAGCCGTTGAATTGCACCCTCGAGGTTCACGACGACGGCGCGGAGCTGTGGTCGGGATGCCAGCTGCAGAGCATCGATCAGCTCGTGACGGCGCAGGTGCTTGGCCTGAAACCCGGGCAGATCAAGATCCACACGCTGCTGGGTGGCGGCAGCTTCGGCCGCCGCGGCAATCCCATGGCGGATTGGGTGGTCGAGGTCTCCGAGATTGCAAAAGCTATCAAAGGCCGCGCTCCGATTCACCTGGTGTGGACTCGCGACGATGACATCAAGGGAGGCTTCTATCGGCCTCTCGTGTTGCACCGCGTGAAGGTGGGACTCGCGGCTAACGGCACGATCACCGCCTGGCAACACCGCGTGGTAGGTCAGTCCATCTTTATGGGTACGCCGTTCGAAAGAATGGCGGTCAAGAACGGGATTGACGCCAGCACGATCGAGGGCGTGATTGACACTCCCTACGATCTCATGGATTTTGCGGTGGATGTGCACAATGCCAAATCGCCGGTGCCGGTGCTGTGGTGGCGGTCGGTGGGGCACAGCCATACCGGATACGTCATGGAGACGGTGATCGATGAGATCGCACAAGCCACCGGCAAAGACCCGGTGGCGCTGCGGCTGGAGCTTCTGGCCAAGCAGCCGCGCGATGCCGCCGTGGTACGGCTTGCGGCTGAAAAGGCCGGCTGGAACCGACCCTTCCCCAGGGGAAAGGGTCGCGGCCGTGGCTTCGCCTATCACCAGTCCTTCGGCACGCGGGTTGGCATGGTGGCCGAGGTTTCGCTCACGCCGGAAACCGTCAAGATCGAGCGCATCGTGGCTGCCGTGGATTGCGGCGTAGCCATCAATCCGGATGTGGTTACCGCCCAGATCGAAGGCGCGATCGGTTTTGCCCTCTCAATGGCGCTGCGCAACCAGGTGACCTTGCGCGAAGGAGTGGTGGAGCAGCGCAACTTCGACGACTACGAGCCCACCCGCATGCGCGAGATGCCGGAAGTTGAAGTACATATTGTCGGCTCGCAGGAATGGCCGTCAGGGATTGGAGAGCCCGGCGTGCCGCCGCTGGCGCCGGCCATTGGCAACGCCATCTTCGCGGCCACCGGAAAGCGGTTCCGCTCGTTGCCAATGGGGCTTAAGACTCTAGCTTGACTCGGAACGCCAGAGGTTAGCTGCCCGGAGGTATGCTGCTTTACGACAGGCCGCTCACTACCCCTCCGCTTGCCCCATATTGTACCTGCTCGGCCTTGCTATCATGGTCGCGTGTCCGGGGCCAAACTCTCTGTCTTAATCGTTGTGTTCTTCTTCACGAGCGTGATCAGCGTCGTGACTGGAAGCACATCTTTGATCACAGTTCCAGTCATGATCGCCCTGGGCGTCGAAGCCCATGTTGCAGTTGCAACGAACATGCTGGCTTTGACCTTTATGAGCGTGGGCGGAGCGTTGCCGTTCCTCGGTAAGGGCGTTCTAATCCGTAGCCGCTTGCCGGCCTCGGTCGCTCTCACGATCGTAGGTTCCGGCTTCGGCGCATTCCTGTTGCTCAGTTGTCCCGCTCAAGGCCCTGACGATCACCATCGCTGTGGCGATGATCGGCGTTGCCGTTTTCTCGCTGCTGAATAAGAACTTGGGGCAGGCACGTCATGATGCTCCGGCGTCACGCGTCGGGATAGTTATGGGGTACGTAGCCACGTTCCTTCTGGCAATCTATGGCGGTTTTTTCAGCGGCGGTTACGTCACGATGCTCACTGCAGTCTTTGTGCTGCTGTTCGGCATGACTTTTCTGCAAGCGGTGGCCACCATGTACCAGGTGGGCTTGGTCTGCCATGCGGGCTTCGTGATTTGGTGGGTGAACGCGTCGGTGGAAATCGGCACCTGCGACACCGCCATGAACGCCGCCTTATCCTTCGGAATGTCCGCTGCGAAATCGGCTGCGAAATGTTCCTGTTCTATCCACCGGTTGCCGTTGCTGTCCGGCTTGAACGCCTGGGAGGCTTGCGGTAACCCTTGCTCGATCGACGCACAGCTCTCGCCTTCATCGAGCGCAAAGGCAGCGATGTAAACGAGTGCCGCAACCTTTGGATGATTGCCAGCCTCGCTGATGACGGACCCACCATAACTGTGCCCCACTAGAACCACTGGTCCGTCCATGGCGTCGATAGCAGCCTTTGTGCTTCTGGTCATCGGCGTAAGAGGTCTCGGGGTGCTGCACCACCGACACCTTGTATCCATCATTCTTGAGGATGTTAGCGACGGCTTCCCAGCCGGAGCCGTCGGCGAAAGCTCCATGCACTAGAACCACGTTCTTAATATTCTGTCTCACGATCATTCTCCTTTGCAGTAAAGATCCATTCCGACCGATAGATTGTCGATGTCGGACGCCTTCGCACCAAACCGCCCCGGTGCGCAGAACGTGCCGCTCACTTAAGCGTAAAGACTTACTAGCTATTAGTTGACGTGTGCCGAGGTAGCAGCCTCTTCGATGAGCTTGGCTGCTTCCTTCGGGTGAGACATGTAGGCCACGTGACTGGAATTCACTTCGACCGTCTTGGCGTTGGCGCGCTTCGCCATCATGCGTTCCTGTATCGGATTGATCGACCGATCTGAACTGGCCACCATGTAAAAGGTCGGCTTGTTCTTCCATGCGGGATTCGTGACCTTGTGGGTGAATGAATCGGTGGAGATCGGCACCTGCGCTATAGCCATGAAGTGAGCCTGGGCCGGCGGTATATCCGCTGCGAAGTCGGCAGCGAAATGGTCCTGTTCGATCCACCAATTTCCATTGCTATCCGGTTTGAATGCCTTGGAGGCTTGCGGGACGGCTGTTTCGATCGACGCACAGCTCTCACCTTCATCGAGCGCAAAGGCAGCGATGTATACCAGTGCCGCAACGTTTGTATCGTTGCCGGCCTCGCTGATGATGGATCCGCCGTAGCTATGGCCGACCAGGACGACCGGCCCGCCCATGGCGTCGATTGCGGCCTTCGTGTATTTCTGGTCGTCGGCGTACGACGTCTCTGGAGGTTGTGCAACCGATACCGTGTAGCCGTCCTTCTCAAGGATCTTGGCGACGGCGTCCCAGCCTGCGCCATCGGCGAATGCGCCGTGCACCAAAACAACATTCTTGATGCCCGTCGGTGCGGGACCTGCCGCAGCAACGTTCAGAGCCACGCCCATAATCATAGCTACAATTACAACCGAGTAGGTCTTCTTCATGATCGTTCTCCTCTCTGGTGAAGCTTCAGCGGATCGTGCGTTGAGCCTCGAACTCGCAAACGCAACATATCCGGGAACCACCACGACACTATTGAAAGCTCGGACCACTTTTGTGAATTCCTGCTCCAAAATGGACTGAAAGCGGGCGAGGAGACTACTTCCGGGTCTGAGGTTCAAAACGAACACTTCAGCCGCATGGCGAGTCGGCGACGATATCGCATCTACAGGAAAACTCAGAGGAACACATCACCGGCCGATTGATTTGATGATGGGATCTATTCCTGTAGTTGAAAGGGACTGACCCTTAGATGTTTCGACAAAAATCCTACGGCTTGAGTTTTCACGCCTCCATTTTGCCGGAGTCGCGCCAACGACGTTTGCAAACGTCCGGGTAAGGGCGGCTTGATCAGAGAACCCAGTCTGCGCGGCAATTTCCACCAACGAGCTATTGGTTTCCGACAAAAGGCCCTTCGCGATCTCAACGCGCTGCAGAATCAGGTAACGATGTGCGGAGGTCCCAAACGATCTCCTGAATGATCGCGCAAAATGGCTGACTGAAAGCCTGCATTCCTCGGCAAGTGTCTCTAATTTCATCTCGCCATCCAAGTGCTCCTGAAACAATTCCACAACCCGGCGCCTTTGCCATGGTGCCAGACCGCCTTTGAACTGCGGGATGGCTCCGCGAGTCTGACCATACTGCCCGACAAGGTGCGAACAAATCATCAAGGTGAAAGAATCCATGAATAACTGAGAGAACATCTCCGGCCTATTCAGGCACGGCAAGATCAGTTGCGTTGAGTGATAGACGGCCGGGTCGGGAGTTCCGTAAACGCAGTGGAGACGCTTAACTCTACGCATTCCGGCATCGTCCGTGAGGGAATCCAAGGTTGCACGCGGAACATGGTAGTGGATCCAGTCGATCGGGCCGGGGTTTCGAATACTCGAATTTGATTCCAAATCGCACATTGCGACCCCGCCCACTGGCCATGCTCCCGTCTTTGTGTACTTGCCGTCCGTCCAAAGTTCCCATTCCCCGGAATTCGCATGATTAAGATGAACCGAAACAACGTAGGCCCTTTCGGACGGGATGGATGCAGTTCGCTCCGGGATGCCGCTCCGTGCAATGAGCCGGGTAACCGCCAGTTGCGGCCGGACGACGGAAACCGCGGAATCGATAGCAACAGTGGGCGGTTGGTTCATGGTGAAATACTTCGCCATTTGCGTGCCATAGGCGCTTGCTTGGGCTTCAGGCGAGTGCGAGGAATTCCGATTCTGTTCGCGGGTGTGAGTTTTATTCACGGCAATCTCCATGGAAGACGACCGACCATCTTGAATGGATTGAAGAATACCACCTACCGCGTGCATCTTTTTAGTGAGCTTGAGAAGAAATATTTTTGTGATCGGAAATCACAAATTCAGTTCGTTTCGACAAGCCATGAACGAGTGGTTCGTCGCATATCGGGGTATGTCTCGTGCTCAGCATCAGGTCTCGCATCGAGCAACCAATACCCGCGAGATGCTCCTTCTCTCAGCCGGCAAGCTGTTTCAGGAGGTTGGATATGTTCGAACGAGCATTCATCGCATCGCCGCCGGCGTGAACGCGCCTAAGGGTACTTTTTACAACTATTTCGCGAGCAAAGAAGAACTTGCCTCAATACTCGTCGATCGCCAATTTGCCGCTATCTATCAATCCCTCTCGCTAACGCCGGCAGAGAGCGCATACGATCAACTGGAGCAGCATTTCCACTTCTTAGCAATCGAACCGCCGATGATCGAGATAGCTCCACTCCAATTGCTGGCGATTTTCGCTGCCGAGGCTCCGGCAATCCCGCCCAAGATCGGGCAAAGAATCGCCGACGGCATACACGTCTGGGATAGGCAGTTGGGCGACCTAATCTCACTCGCTCACATTGAGAAAGGAACCTCCGTCGGGCAAGACTCCACCAAACTAGCGTTACTCCTAACTACGTGCTGGCTTGGCGCGATCGTTCGCAGAAAGTCGGACCCATCGCTGAAGCTCGTGGACGACTTTCTACCCTCCTTGCTCCGCTGTGGTGTCCTTTGACAAGGACCGCAATCCATCGGCGCCTGAGTTCTGCAAGTCCTTTCGTATACCATCGCGCATCCAATCCTGAGTTTGAGAAGCTTCTCCAGAATAGCCGGGGGGTGGCTTGATAGAGGAGGATGAATGGCGCAGGTATGGTTAGTCACCGGCGGAACGATGGAGCGTCCGGCACTGAAACGTTTGTTGGAGGATGTCCAGGCCAACAAAGTGAATGTCATCGTCGTGTACAAGGTTGACCGTCTGACGCGTAGCCTTTCAGACTTTGCCAAGATTGTGGAAGCGCTGGATGCCCGAGGAGTTTCCTTTGTCTCCGTCACGCAGCAGTTCAATACCACGTCGTCGATGGGCCGTCTCACTCTTAACATTCTGCTCTCCTTCGCACAGTTCGAACGGGAAGTCACGGGAGAGAGGATTCGGGACAAGATCGCGGCCTCTAAGAAGAAAGGAATGTGGATGGGAGGACTCGTGCCACTCGGCTACGACCTCGAAGGACGCAAGGTGGTTCCAAATTCGACTGAAGCTGCTCTTGTCTGCAAGATCTTTGCGCTCTATCTGAAAGTCGGTTGCGTTTCCAAGCTGGCGCTGCAACTGGATCGTGAGAAAGTCAGAAGTAAGGTTTGGGTAACCAAAACCGGAGCGCACTTGGGAGGGGCTCCATTCGCTCGGGGTGCCTTGTACGGCCTTTTACGGAACCGTCTTTATATCAGTCAGACCCGGCATCGCGAGGTGTGGTATCCGGGAGAACACATAGGCATCGTACCGATGGACCTTTGGGAGAAAGTCCAGGCTCAGCTGGACAGCAATCTTAGGACGCGCCGTAAGCGGGCCAGGGAGCAGGCGTCGAGTCTCTCACCGGCTTAATCGAGGATAAGGATGGCAATCGCTTCACTCCTTCCTGCGTCAGATTTTAGAAAGGCGATTAGCCGCTCCAGGACTCTACCTTCGAGTTCATGAGCAGGCACTCGAGTCGGACCATCAGATTGGTCCGTGCGGTTCTTGATAGCAAGCTGAGAAATATAATAGCGGTAGCGCCTACCTCGTTTCATTGTGAAACGCAGTCTCAAGTGCAGAGAAGTTCCGATCACTCTGCGCCGGAATACGCGAATAATGGCCGCATTTCGCGATTATTCCTCGACAAACCGGACTGCGGAGAACGGACTACTCAGGGTTTGATGCGGTTCCATGGCGGCTTTTCTCCGAAAGGCACATTCGCAGTCCGGTTTCCAAACTATCGCTGACGCCAGTCAGTTTCGTTGTGACGCTGCAAGTCAGATCCACTATTCCGCTGAACCCGTTTGTCCCCGCCACGCTAATCGTTCCGGTATTCCCGGTAGTAGTGCCTGGGGTCACCGTTAAGGACGTGGTCCCGCCAGACCCTGGTGCGAAGCTCAGTTCCGCAGTGATGCTAAGGGCAACAGTCGTAGTCGCGATCAGAGAGCCGGAGGTTCCGCTGATGGTTACCGTTACTGGACTTGAGGTGGTTGCAGCCGAGGTTCCGGCCGTGAGAGTCAGCACCTGAGTTCCTGCTGCGGATCCAGGAGCGAAACTCGCTGAAACGGCGCTGGGTAGACCAGTGGCGGCGAGCGTAACCGTTCCGGTAATCCCTCCGACATTGGCCGAAATTGTGCATGTTGCGCTGCCGCCCAGAGGCACCGGTACGCTTACTGGAGAAGCGGAAAGCGTGAAACCAGGAACCGTTGTATTGATCGTGTAAGTTGCGGTTGTTACTGCGCTGATCGAATAGCCGCTCCTGGCAGCAATGGCTTCAATTGTCTCTGTGCTGCTCACGGTGATTGGCCCCGTGTATTCGGTCGAAGAAGTAGTCGGGGTCGTGCCATCGGTGGTGTAGTAAATGGTCGATCCCGTAAGCGAGTCTGTGATTGTCAAGCGCTGCGCGACCGAGTAACTCCCGGACGCAAGAGAGAGGACAGGCGCCGGTGTTGCTGGATAGTTCAACGTGTACTGAGCCGACAAATAGTTGGACTGGTCATACCCCGTCTCCGTCGCATAGGCTTGCAAAGTTTCCAAGCCGCCATAAGTCGGCTGTTCGCCCAAGTGGCGCAAGTCAACTGCGATTTCTTTGGCAGTTTGGTATCGGTCCTCCGGGTCCTTGGCGAGACACTTGAGAATAATGTCGTCAGCTTTTGCCGACAGCCTTCGATTGACGTTGCTCGAAACATTATCAATAAGAAAATGCATTCGATGCCGAAGATTTTCTTCTGCCTCCGCCGGTAAGGAATCCTCAACCCTTGCAGTCAGGCATTAAGCTCAGGTGATAGGCGTGATGGTCCAGTGCTGGCATTAAAAGATACTCGAATCCAACCGAAGGATGGGCTTCGCATGCTCACGTTTTGGGCGGAAACGAACGACATTGGGGTGGGTTTCTAATAATTGTTCGATCCTCTGCCGGGTGATTTCTACGGTTCGAAGTGTTCGTGCCATTTAGGCTCGGATTTTAGATCCCGGCAATTTCGGATCAGAATATGATTTACCCGATCCCACTCCTGATGGACATCTTTCGAAACAGTACGGTCTACCAAGATCGTCGCGGGCCGGTTTCCGTTAAAAAGGTTCTGTCGGTTCTTACACCAGAACTCAGCCATTCAAACCTCGGAATCCAAGATGGCGTCGTGGCGTCATTGACGTGGAGTTGCTGCTATTTTTCGCCCTTGTGCGGCTCGTTAGTTAGGCCCACCTTCCGAAGTAATGCCTGAAAACGGGGGTCGCTTTGCAGCGGATCGTACTGCGGATCCACTTTGATTTGGGTAAGAGCCGGCGAGCGTTCTACATATGCTTTTTGCAGGAGGGCAATAACCTTGTCTTTATCCTTATCCTCGCCCGAGCCGGCATAGGCCAACAAGGACGCGCTCGTCCGAGCAACGCCAAGTTTAGGGGCAAGCTGTTCAAATTTTGTAAGCGCAAGTTGCAGTTGCTTTTCTTGGTGCCAGCGGCCGTACACGTAGGCCTTCGTCGCCCAGACCCATGGTTCGTCCTCCGGGCCCCGGATTTCCAACAGCGCCTCTGCGAACTTGCCTTGTTGTATACGCGCAGCGCAAACCATTCTGTCGTCTGAGGTCGAGCCCGACATGTCTCTCACGACCCGACTCTGAGCTATGGCGCGCTCATACTGCCGCGAGTAATAGAGAATCTTGGAGTAGTCACGGGCTATGACGAGCGACATAGGATCCAAGCGGCGCGCGCGCTCAATTTCTGCGAAGGCTTCATCGAAACGACCTTGCCAGGCAAGACACTCGGCGTACCACTGGTG
Organism: uncultured Acidobacteriaceae bacterium; assembly: GCA_963833875.1. Lineage (GTDB taxonomy): Bacteria > Acidobacteriota > Terriglobia > Terriglobales > Acidobacteriaceae > Sulfotelmatobacter. Next base: position 414,263 of record CAWHZM010000004.1, on the reverse strand, counting down.
AGCCGTGGGATAGTCGGGATTGAGCTGGATGGCCCGCCGGAATTCTTTCTCAGCCGTCTGCCAGTCGTAGTCGTAGTTCTCCGCAACCAAGGCCAGTGAGGTGTGCGCTTCCGCCAGGGTTTCGTCGAGTTCGAGCGCCTTGAGAGCCGCTACCCGCGCTTTCGGCATGAACTCGCCCTGGGGAGCTATATACCAGGTACTCATCAACCCAAAAGTATCTGCCAGGCCGGCATAGGCCTGGGCGTAATTCGGATCTTTGGCTATGGCCTGCTGGAAGTACTCTGCGGCATGTTTGAATCCCTTTTCCGTCCTCTCGTTCCAAAAGTAGCGGCCTTCCAAATAAAGATCGTAGGCCTCATACGAAGTGGCAGCATGCGTGACTGGGGAATGGTTGGCTGCGGTTGCCGCACGCCGATCCTCTAGAGTAAGCGTTATTTCATCGGTGACTTCCTGAGCGATCTCGGCTTGCACGGCCAACAGGTTCTTTAGCTTGCGATCGTATTGCCTCGCCCAGACGTGCGTCTGATCTTTCACCTGAATGAGCTGGGCCGTGATTCGTACATTGCCGGAATCGCGCCGGACGCTGCCCTCAAGGACATACTGCACTCCCAGTTCGCGGCCGATCTGGTCCAACGGCTTTGGGTTCTGCTTGTACAGCATAACCGACGTACGGCCGATCACTCCCAGGTGCGCAGGGTCAAGCTGTCCGAGTTCGGTGATCATTTCTTCGGTCATGCCATCGCTGAAATACTCTTGAGAAGGATCTCCAGTCAGGTTCTCGAAGGGAAGAATCGCTAGCATGATTCTGCCGGTGTGCTGAGGGCCCTGGTTCCGGGAGCGCTCGAAACGTATAGCTGCCGCCAGAACAAGTGCGATCACGAGGCCGATGGCAGCGATAAGCCCGAGTCTACGCCAGTGGTGCTCCTGGGGTTTTCTGACCGCATGCTCCGGCACCGCTCGGAAGGAGCTATCTGTAGCCGACAAACTCGAACTATTTTCCGATCTCGGCTCCGGCGAGCCCCCGCTTAAAACAGTCCTCACCTGAATGGCGATGCGATATCCTTTACCTTGACTGGTCATGATGTAACGACGGTCCAACGTTTCCCCTAATGCCTTCCGCAGCATAAAAACGGTCTGAGTCAAATTGGACTCTTCCACGAAACTGTCGGGCCAGACCGCCTTCATCAACTCATCTTTGGTGACCACCTTTCCGCCCTCCTGGAGCAATACCAAGAGCACTTCAAACGCCTTTGGGGTGAGGGGCAAGAGCTCCCCGGCGCGCCGCAAAACTCTGTTCTGAGGGTCTAGGCTGAATTCGCCGAACTCATACAAGTTATTGGTCAGGCGAGACATAGCGTGGCCTTGAGAAGTTTTGAGAAAATTTGAGGGCCAGTTTTAGGACATTTTACTGACATGCGAGATAGGTTCTGTCCCGCTTGGGGAGGCGGGTGCGAAAGAATTGCACCAAATCTTACCACGATTCCGGCCCGTAAATTCGTGCCTGGTGGGAACCGAGTATCTCTAGGAAAAATGGAGAAGTGCAATGAACTGTGGAAAGCATCTACTCGCATGGTTTGCTGTGTCCTCATTCCTTTGCTGCTCCGGGATGAACGCGCAGCAAGCGTCTCGGTCAGAGCTGGCTGCGGCAGTCCCGCGTCTGGTTAGTTTTAGCGGCAAAGCCGTTGATGCCCAAGGCAAGACCATCACCGGAATTGCGGGTGTCAGCTTCGCTATCTATGCGGAGCAATTCGGCGGCGTAGCGCTTTGGATGGAAATCCAGAATGTTCAAGCGGACACTAAGGGTAACTACACGGTTCAACTGGGCGCGACCAAGCCTGACGGCTTGCCTCTCGATCTCTTCACTTCGGGCGCGGCGCGATGGCTGGGTGTGACCATCAACACCGGCGAGGAACAGCCGCGCATCCTGCTACTTAGCGTGCCCTATGCGTTGAAAGCGGCGGATGCCGAGACAGTCGGGGGGCTTCCCGCATCGGCCTTCGTGCTGGCCAATCAGTCGCAGCAAAACACAGCCGCCTCCCAGACTGCATCCACTTCGAACGCAACCAGGAACACGAGTCCACTCGCAGCCAATCCCGCGGTGACCGGCAAGGGCGTGGCCGGTTTCGTTCCCATGTGGAACAGCGCCAGCGACATTGTTGATTCCGTCGTGTCGCAGAAGAATTCCCTTGTCGGAATTAACACGAGCGCTCCGGCGGCCACACTCGATGTCAACGGAAAAGGCGATGTTCGGGACACGGTGACGTTGTTTCCCAAGGGAACCGATCCCACGCTAGCGATCAGCAATACCACGTTTAGCGTAGCCTCGACGGGCAAAGTTACTTTTGTTTCTGGACAAACCTTTCCTCACACCATCTCCGGCGTGAAGGCCGGAACCGGCCTCATTGGTGGTGGAACGAGCGGGACGGTGACGCTGAATCTGGACACCACGAAAGTGCCGCAGCTAGTCGCAAACAACATTTTTACCGGCAGCCAAGGTGTAATCGGAAGCCTCAGCGTCAGCACGTCCGTTGCGGGCGGTCAAGTGGGACTCGGAAACTTCAGCAGTTCTGGCACTAGCGATTCCAACTCGGTCACCATCTCCAATGGCACCGGCACGACTGAAACCTTCCAGGCAGGTTGTGATGGGTGTTTCGTGCCCGGAGTTCAGACCGGAGATGGGGGCCTGCGCGTCAAGCCTGGAAAGAACATCTTCTTCGGCGATCAGACTGCGTCGCGCCTGGAACTCGACAGCTCAGGCAACGCATATCAGCCCCTTGCTGCTAACGGGATGCCCAAGGCCATGTTTTTTTACAACCCGTTGAGCAACGGCGGCGCCGGCAGTTTTCTTCATTGCTTCAATTCCACCCTTTCGGGCGCGGCTGCCACCACGCCGCCTTGCGGCTTTTCAGTCATTGAAAAGTTCGAGGGCGACTACGTATTCGACCTGGGCTTTCAAATAGATGACCGCATCCTTTCTTCAACACCGAATGGGAATGCTGGGAATACCATAAAAGCCTCAATAATCGTGGCGACGTGCACGGATGTTACAGGTATTGGGGAGGTCCCTTGCAACAATCCCTCCACTCTCAATTCCCACCGCGTCGAAGTGACGGTTTTGTATGTCTGCAATTTTTCCTGCATCGGGGGCTTTACTGACGCCGTGATTTCGCTGATTGTCTACTGACGCCACATGCTTGTCGGAGCGGTTGTGGGAAAGCGCTCGAAGGCTTGCCCGGAGGCAATGGAGTAATCGAGGTATCAGTTACGCTGCAATAAGGTAGTCTCATGGAAGCCCGTTACGAACAATGGCAGCGGCCTGGAGCGCCATCGACATCGACATTGGTCCAGCTTGAAAGTGGAGGACGGGCAGTTAACGTCGGCGTCAAGTAAGCTCGATGTAAGAATCGCGGATTTCTGCTTTTGGAGGATGTGTATGGCAACGGAGATGGCAGAAGTAATAAATGAAGGGAAATTGCACGAGTTCGTGATGAAGGCTGTCGGGGAAATGGGGGCAGCCATGAATGCGGCGCTTATTCTTGTGGGGGACAGGCTCGGCCTTTACAAAGGGATGGCAGGGTCTGGACCGATGACTCCGGCAGAACTGGCGGCGAAAACAGGGACTCACGAAAGATATGTCCGCGAATGGCTGGCAGCCCAGGCGGCCGGCGGATTCGTCACCTACGATGCAGCCGCGGGGCGATACACCTTACCGCCGGAGCAGGCGTTCGCCATGGCCGATGAGAACAGTCCGGTTTTTCTTCCCGGCTTTTTCGAAATCATCGAGGCCTGCGTCAAAGACGTTCCGAAGATTACCGATGCTTTTCGTTCGGGTAAGGGTGTGGGCTGGCACGAGCACGACACATGTCTGTTCACTGGCACCGAGCGCTTCTTCCGTCCCAACTATCGCGCCCATCTGATTAAGGAATGGATTCCTGCACTCGGCGATACAGAAGCAAGACTCAAAGCCGGAGCAAAGGTGGCAGACGTAGGGTGCGGTCTGGGAACGTCTACTGTTCTGATGGCGCAGGCATATCCGAAGTCCACGTTTGTGGGATTCGATTACCATGAGCGGTCGATTGAACTGGCTCGCGAATCCGCAACGAAAGCCGGTGTCTCGGATCGGGTAAAGTTCGAAATCGCCAAGGCCAAGGATTTTCCGGGGAAAACGTATGACTTCGTCGCTTTCTTCGATTGCCTCCACGATATGGGAGATCCGGAGGGAGCGGCACGGCATGTGCTTCAGTCGCTCGATCCGAATGGTACATGGATGATCGTCGAGCCCTTCGCGCACGACAAGCTCGAAGACAATCTGAACCCCATCGGACGTGTCTTTTACGGAGCTTCGACCATGCTTTGTACTCCGGCTTCGCTCTCTCAGGAAGTCGGCCTTGGACTTGGCGCGCAGGCGGGGGAAGGCCGCCTGTCGAAAATCATGAAGTCCGCTGGTTTTACTCGTGTCCGCCGCGCTGCTGAGACACCGTTCAATATTGTTCTCGAAGCCCGGCCTTAGCTAGGGTAGCGCAGAGGCTGGCACTGGTTCACCCGTTTTCCCACGAACACTGGTTAAACCACTACGTATCGAAGACCTCAGAATGGCCCTGATTTTCAGAATCCCAGTCGCACAGGGTTTTCTGACCGCTCTTTTCGGCCACTTTAGGTAGCCGGGCAGGTTTAGCTCATTGCGGGAAAGAAGTAAACCAGCAATAAAATCGCTGGCTGTGATTCAATTCGGCTCAGATTTCTCTTTCAGAGAGTCCAAGATCAACTGAGTGTGAGTTGTTTTACAATCCTCGTTTCTAGCTGCCGGCGTTGGCGTTGAAGCTCGCCAAGCTCTTCTCGCTCATGTCTCGCAGTGACCCCAATCCAACTTATTTTCGCTAATTCTGTGCCGCGCCTGGTGCTGTTAACTCAGGGTGGGGCTGAGATTGGTAATAGACTGGGCGAGATCTCTCATAAACTCCGCGGATCGCGCACCGTCGACAACGCGATGGTCACTCGACAAAGTCAACGTCATCATCGGGCGTACAGTCGGACGACCATCGACCGCAACTACCCTATCCGCAATAGCTCCCACAGCAAGTATCGCGGCTTGTGGCGGAATAATGATCGCGGTGAAAGCATCCACGCCGAACATGCCAAGGTTGCTGATGGTAAACGTACCCTCCGCTAGATCAACTGGCCGTAGTTTGCCGGAGCGGGCGCGTTCCGTGAGACCGTGACGCTGCGTCGCAATTTCGCCCAGGCTCGCCTTATCGGCATTGCGAATCACCGGGGCGACCACGCCGTCATCCACGGCCATAGCCAAGCCGACGTTTATTTCAGGATTTTCACGAATGCCCTCACCAATCCAACTGGCATTCATACGGGAGTGCTTGCCAAGTACGCGGGCTACCACCGTGACCAGAAGATCGGTGTGCGTTAATTTCACGCCATGAGACTTTTCGATCTCGGAGCTTAAGTTTCGCTTCGCTTCGTTGATTGCTTCCGCATCCACCCCTCTCGTGAGAAAAAAATGAGGGACCGTTTTCCAGCTTTCGGCAGTGCGTTCCGCCATCAATCGCGAAATTGCACTCATACTTGTGGGATTCGCGGCTAAAGCCGTGGTCCTGGATTCGGCCACGGTAAGAATGTCGGAAGCAAGAATTTCTCCCCCAGGTCCTGTCCCACGCACATCGTTCGGATTGACTCCGTGTTCGCTCGCCAGACGCCGCGCCTTGGGAGAAATCCTCGCGTTCCGGTTCGCGTCTTGCGGTCTTAATAGCGGCGGACTTGGAGCCGAAGCGTGGGCAGCCGCCGTCGTGATTTTTCTTCCTGACTCAACGGCCACCTCATCCAGAGGGGGTTCTTCTCCCGGGCGAACGATCCACGCAATCGTGCGGCCGACTGGAACTTCGGCACCAGCGTGAGCTGTGAGTCCCGCCAACACTCCGTCGGCTGGGGACTCGATTTCCATTACCGCTTTATCAGTTTCAATTTCAAGTAGCGGTTCACCTTTTACAACCACGTCCCCTTCTTTTTTCAGCCACGAAATGAGCTTGCCAGTTTCCTGAGCCATTTCGAGCGCCGGCATTACCACGCTGATTGCCATAGCTAAATTGCCTGACCGAAAATATTTCGTGAAAAAACTCTATGCCTGAGAGTAAAGGAGCAAATTTTCAATCGCCGACGCCGACTCGCTCCTTCTGGGAACTCGTTGCTACCATCTCGCGCACACGCTGGCTAGGCTCGGCCTCCGTCTCGCGAATCGCAGGCAGCGGGCCATCCACGGTGAAATAGTGGCGGCCTGCAACTAAAAGCTTTTCCGCGGGGAAACGCGTGATGACTTCATGGCCGGTTTCGGTAACTACGATTTCTTCCTCGATTCGCGCGGCGCTCCAACCGTCGGTCGAGGGCCAGAAAGTTTCGAGAGCGAACACCATACCGGGTTTGATTTCGCAAGGATGCTCCAGCGAAACAAGACGGCTTATCACCGGCTTCTCCCAGATGGCCAGACCGATTCCATGGCCATATTGCAAGGCGAATGCGGACTCTTCGTTGGGAAATCCGAACTCTGACGCCTTCGGCCACACCGAAGCAATCTCAGAGGTAGTACGCCCCGGACGCACGAGTTCAATCGCCGCATCCAGATATTCGCGGCAGCGTTTGTACGCATCGTTCATTGCGTGCGAGGCGTACCCGACGGTGAAGCAGCGGTAATAACATGTGCGGTAGCCCATATAGGAGTGAAGAATATCGTAGTAAACCGGATCACCCGGGCGCAGCATGCGATCGGAGAAAACATGTGGGTGGGGATTGCAGCGCTCGCCCGAAATTGCATTCACGGCTTCCACATATTCGGAGCCAAGATCGTAGAGAACTTTGCTCACAAGGCCAACCGCCTCGTTTTCCCTCAAGCCCGGTTTCATGGCGCGATACAGTTCGTCATAGGCGGCGTCGACCATCATGGCAGATGTGTTCAGCAACGAGATTTCATCGCGCGTCTTGATCAGGCGCGCCTCCGACATCAGCGCCTGTCCGTCGACAACTTTGATTCCTTCTTTCTGCAGCGCAAATAACACCGGCAATTCGATGATGTCGATGCCCACCGGTTCTTTGTGCAGGCCGCGCATTTCTAACTCGATGCGGATTTTCTTTGCGACATCTTCGGCGCGTCCCATCTCCGGCGTCATAGCGCCGCGCAGCATGGAAATCCCCGGGCGCGATCGTTCTCCCAGCCACGGGCAATGCAATTGATGGTGTTTCGCCGCAGAGCCAAAATCCCACAGGATCGGCTCGTCGTTCTGCGGCAACAGCGTAAAGCGATTCGCTTTGTCCTGCGCCCAGGTGCCGATGTGCGTAGCCGTCAGGTAGCGGACATTATTCATGTCGAAGCACAGCAGTGCTCCCATCTCTGACTTGCTCAGAAGTTCCTTGGCGCGTGCAAGGCGTTCGCGGCGCAAGCGATCAAAATCGATACGATTCTCCCAATCGACCGCCATCGTTCCATGAGTTGGTAGAGCCATGTGAATTCTCCCTCTATTAGCTGCGATCAGGATCGGCCGCAGAGATCACGCGCTGCATTAAAAACGGTCTGTTCCGTCGGCACGGTTGCATCTTCCAATGGTGGCGAGAATGGAATAGGAACGTGCATCGCACCCATACGCTTCACCGGCGCATCCAGATCGTAAAACGCTCCTGTAGCAATCACCGAAGCCAGTTCGGCAGTCACGCCATAGCGTTCATAACCCTCATCCAGCACAATCGCGCGCGATGTTTTCTTTACCGACTCGATCAGAGTGGTTTCGTCGAGCGGCCACATCGTGCGCGGGTCGACCACTTCGGCGTTAATTCCAATTTCCTCGAGCAATATAGCCGCGCCCAGCGCTACCTGCACCATGCTGCTGGTCGCAACCAGCGTGATGTCTGTCCCGGCGCGCTTGATGTCCGCGACCCCCAGCGGCACAGTATATTCGGCTTCCGGCACCGGGCCTTTCTGCTTGTACATCATCTTGTCTTCGAAAAAGACCACCGGATTTTCGTCACGGATCGCCGCTTTCAGCAATCCCTTGGCGTCGTAAGGCGTCGAGGGTAAAACAACTTTCAATCCAGGAACATGGCAGAACCAGGCGTGCAGAGATTGCGAATGCTGCGCTGCTGACCGCCGCGTAGCGCCCAGCGTCGTCCGCATCACCATGGGCACTTTCCATTTCCCGCCCGACATGTAGTGAACCTTGGCGGCCTGGTTGACCATCTGGTCCATGGTCAAAGTAATGAAGTCGCCGAACATGATGTCGACGACCGGACGCATTCCGGTCATCGCCGCGCCAACCGCAAGTCCGGTAAACCCTGCTTCAGAAATTGGTGTATCGAGAACGCGCTCTTTGCCAAATTCCTCGAGAAGCCCGGAAAGAACTTTGAAGGGAGTTCCTGCTTCGGCCACGTCCTCCCCGAGAATGCAGACCGTTGCGTCGCGCCGCATCTCTTCCGCAAGAGCTTCTCGGATTGCCTGCGCAAACGTTAGTTCCCGACCTCCGTTCTCAGGCATAGACATCCTCGTGTACTTCCTCGACGGTCGGATACGGCGCGGCGATGGCGAAATCGACGGCCTGCTTCATTTCGGTTTCCAGTTCAGCCTGAATCTGCGCAAGCGAGGCTACATCAGCCAACTTCTGTTGCACCAGCCATCTGCCGAAATTGTCGATCGGGTCGCGCTCTGTTCTCCATAATTGTTCTTCCTGTTTGGAACGGTAATATTCACGATTGATGTCGCCCACGTGGTGCCCGTGATAGCGATAGGTATTGCAAAGCAGCAGAGCCGGCCCATCTCCGGTGCGTGCCAGCGCAACGAAACGTTTTGTCGCGGCATGCACCGCGCGCACATCCTGACCATCGACTTCCTCAGCTTCAAGCCCGAAGGCTTTTGCCCGCATCAGTATGTCTCCCGCGGTGGTTTCTGAATAGTGGGTATATTCGGTGTACAGATTGTTTTCGCAAACATAGATCACGGGCAGCTTAAAAAGCCGGGCGAGATTCATCACTTCATACAGCACGCCCTGGCCAAGCGCACCTTCGCCGAAAAAGCACACGGCAACCCGGCCGTTGCCAAGCTGGCGGGCCGCGAACGCAGCTCCCGTCGCAATGCCCGCGCTGCCACATACGATCGCATTCGCTCCCAGGTTGCCGGTCGCCGGGTCTGCAATGTGCATCGAGCCGCCTTTGCCCTTGCAGTACCCGGCCTTTTTCCCCAGCAGTTCGGCGAACATTTTGGGGGGGGAGGCGCCTTTCGCCAAACAATGTCCATGCCCGCGATGTGTACTGGTGATGTAGTCGTTGCGATCAAGCGCCTCGCACACGCCTACAGCAACCGCCTCTTCGCCAATGTACAGATGCGCCAATCCCGGCATTAACGCTCGCGTGTAGAGTTCGTTCACCTGCGCTTCAAATTGGCGGATGGCGGCCATCTGGCGGTACATGCGCAGCCACAACTCGATCTCTTGGGAAGATTCTTTTGCTACGGCGGCGGTCGTCATTTAGCAACTCCAGACATTCGAGCCAGCACATCGAACACGACCGCGAAGTCAAGTTTTTCCCAGCCCATGCCTCTGGCTGCCGTCAGAAACTCGTTGCTCACAGCCGTGGTGGGAAGGGGAACATTCAACTTGCGCCCCATATCCATGGCCAGCAGCATGTCTTTCTGCATCATGTTGACATCGAACCAGGCTTCTTCCGGTTGCTGCAGAACGAAGGGACCGCGATACTGGATCATGGGCGAAGCCACCGCGCTGTGAGTCAACACATCCACTGCCACTTCGCGTGCGATGCCGCTTTTCTCAGCCAGCAACACGCCTTCGGAGAAAGCCAGCATCTGCACGGCCAGGCTTAGATTCACGGCAATCTTCATGGCGAGCGCAACGCCGTTGTCGCCAACGTACGTCACCTTGGGACCGATGTCCAAAAGCAACGGCTTCAACTGTTCGAAAGTTTCCTTGCGTCCCCCGACCATCACCGATAGCTTGCCCTGCTGCAGCGTAATCACGCTGCCTGAAACTGGCGCGTCGATCATGTCCGCGCCCTTCTCGCGTACCTTCGCCACCAGTGCACGGCTCACTTCGGGGCTCACCGTGCTCATGTCGATATGGAATTTTCCCGGGCCAATCCCAGCGAGCAAACCATCCGGCCCGTCTGTAACGGCGGCCAATGCCGCAGCATTCGTCACCATGCTGAAAGTCACGTCGGAGGCGGCTGCGACAGCTTTCGGGGAATCGGCAAAGGTCATCCCTTTGTCGATGAGCCATTGCGCCTTAGTACGCGTGCGGTTGTAACCGGTAACGGCGTTTCCCTTTTCCAGCAGGCGAGCGACCATGTTTCCGCCCATTACCCCGAGACCGATAAAGCCAAGCTTCGCCATACAATATTTGCCTTTCGCACAATTCGCGATTATCGATTCAGAAAAGCACGAACTACTTCCGGTCCAAGGGATTCGTCAATGAAGAAGAATCTGAAACGACCTGGTTGAGATGAGCGCGCATCGCCTGCCGCGCAGCCTCCGGATTCCGTTGTTCAACCGCGGCCAGAATTCTCTTATGATGGAACTGGCCGCGTTCCGGCCCTCCATCCACATTGAAGATACGGCTGCGTTGTTCCCGCAAAAGACCGACAATCGAATCCAGCAGCGAGAGAATCAGGGGATTATCCGCGGCCTCGGCCAGAGCCAAATGGAAGTCAAGATCCGCTTCCACATACGCATCAGGATCGTGGAGCTTACGATCCATTTCTGCCACAGCTTCTCGCATGGTGGTCAAGAGTTGTTCTTCAATATGTTCGGCGGCCAGGCCGGCAATTTCGGGCTCGAGTACAAGACGCAATCCGGACAAATTCGCCGATCCCTCTTGCTTGTTGGTGCGTATCATTAGGTCGAGCGATTGCCGGACCGCATACGAGGTTCCGTTGGTCACGAATGTGCCGCGTCCGGAGTAGGCTTCCACGAGGCCTTTTTCGCGTAATGTCTTTACGGCTTCGCGCACGGCTGTACGGCTGACGCCAAAGCGCTGCGCCAAGTCGCGCTCGGCGGGCAGCTGGTCGCCGGGCTTGAGCTGCCCTTTAAGTATCGAATCTTCCACCTGCTGCACGATTTGCTCGTAAAGTCGAGACGTCTTAACGGTCCGATATGCAAGTTTGTCAGCCAGAGAATCTACTGTTTCGTGTGTCATTTGCCCCCCAACCACCTTGCATCGTCGTCACTGGTCTAATGGTATGACCAATGTGCCATCAGTAAGCTACTGTATATAAATCGCTTTGATATTCATGAATTCGCGGCTTGCTCAGCGAAGGAAGTCCGTCGATGAATCTGGAAAGCCGAGGCCGCCAGCCTCAACTTCCGTTCAATTTGATCCCCGGTCAAGGGCTGAAATGTCTTGAGCAGTTCGCCGGTGGCCGGATTTGTAGTCGCTATCGCCAAACTTCCGTCCGATTTCCTAAGTCGAGAGATATTACCCCAGGGCCCACAAGGTCGCTTTTTTAAGGAAAAAACGAAATGTCTTGTGGTTGGACCACAATACTACTTGACTGGTGGCCCATGTCAAGACTATACCTGCAAATCGTCGCGTTTAATTCTGCTTTTGGAAACGTTCAAAAGATCGATTTGGAAGTCGTCTTTCTGGAAAACACGGAGGCTGCAATGCATTCACCGTCGAATGGCATTCGAGTTTTAGGCGCGGTTTGCCTGATATGGGCGACTTCTATCTCTGCGCTTTCCCAAACCACAACCGGCCGGATCGTAGGCAACGTCAGCGATCCTTCGGGTGCCGCCGTGAGCGGGGCCACGATCACCATTACTGATGTCCAGCGCAACATTAGCCGCAGCACAACCACCGAATCCTCCGGAGAATATGTCGCTCCCGAGTTGCAGCCTGGAGTGTACAAAGTTCACGCCGAAGCGAAAGGCTTCAAGAGCGTAGATCGGGTGAACATCGCAGTAGCCGTCGCGGAAGATCTGCGGGTCGACATCACCCTTCCGCCCGGGCAGGTTTCGGAGACAATTGTTGTCACCGGTGATGTGCCTCTGGTCAATAGTGTCTCAGCCACGCTCGGCGGCACGCTGACAAATGCGGAAATCAACGATCTGCCGTTGAGCGGCCGCAACTATGAGAACCTTCTGCAACTGCGGCCCGGCGTCATGCGCTACCCGGGAGGAGGATTCTCCACTACCAGCGCCGACGGCCTGCGCGCTGAAGACAATGCCTACTTTGTCGAGGGCCTGTTCAATAGCGAACCTTACTCCGGACAAGCCATCATCAACGGCGCCGGGATCGCCGGAGATTCCGCCACGATCCTGCCCATCGACGCCATTCAGGAGTTCAACGTTCAGCAAAATCCGCCCGCCGAATATGGATGGAAGCCCGGAGCGGTGGTGAACGTGGGTTTGAAATCGGGCACGAACAAATTTCACGGAACCGCGTTCGGCTTTGGCCGCGACGGAGACTCACTCGACGCAAGAAATTATTTCAACGACGCGCCGAACCCAAAGTTAACCCGCACCCTGGAACAATTTGGCGGCAGTTTGGGGGGCGCAATCATCAAAGATAAAACGTTCTTTTTCGGCGCGTACGAAGGCCAACGCTACAATGTGGGCAACTCCTTCGGAGGAGTAACCAGCCCCTCGATGATTTCGATGCCGACGAACGGCACCTGCGTCATCGTTGCAACTGGCGACTGCGCAGACAGCATTCCCAATGCCGTTACCGATCTCAAAGCAGCGGGTGTGCCCATAGATGCTGCAAGTCTGAACATTGCGGGATGTGCCCTATCCGGCAATTCAGTCATCTGTAACGGATCAGGATTTCCTCTCAACAACACCCAAAGCATCAACATCACCAATGGATTTAACAATAACGTTCATGTGGATAACGTCATCGCGAAGCTCGACCACCATTTCAGCGAACGCCACTCTATCAGCGGCATGTATTTCTACGGCAACAATTCCGGCACCGTCGAGGATTTCCCGGAACTGCAAAAGAAATGGCTCTCCAATATTCACACGCGCGCGCAGGTTGTCGGCGGCAACTGGATTTTCACTCCCAGTGCGCGCTGGGTGAACGAAGCGCGCGCGGGCTATAACCGTCTGTACCAGCCCACGCTGCCCGGTGATATCAACACGCCCGCTTCGGCCTATGGCTTGAATACCGGTGTAAGCGGGTCTTTCACCGGAGGCCTCCCGCGCATTGGATTTGGCGGTTATTTTTTCCCCGGCTTGGGTGGTTTCAAATGGCCGAAGTTTCAGGGACCCGACTCGATCACGCAGGTCGTCGATCACGTGTCCTACACAGCCGGCCGGCACGCCCTGAAATTCGGCGGCGAACTCCACTACAACAAAGTGACGAACGCCGCGTACGGTAATTCTCGAGGCAGCATTACATTCCTTGGCGGCGTTGCAATCGGAGCTGGAGCCGGATCCACGCCGCTGGAAGATTTTCTGGCAGGCCAGCCATTCAAATCGTCAGTCGAGGTGGGAAATCCAACCCTCCATCTGCACAACTGGGCCTACTCCGGTTTTCTCCAGGACGATTTTCGCGCCACCAAAAATCTGACTTTAAACTTCGGCATTCGCTACGAGGACAGCTCGGTGCCGCAGGAGGCCAACAATCTTTTAGGGAACTTTGATCCGAATCTCGGTATGGTGCAGGTCGGACACCAGATCGGCAGTCTCTACAAGCCGGATCACTCAAACTTTGGTCCGCGAGCCGGTTTCGCCTGGAATATTTTTGGCAACGACCGCACCGTACTGCGCGGTGGCGGCGGCCTGATTTACGAAACCGTGAACTGGCAGTCGTTTGTCGCGTTTAATAATGCTTTCGGTCCGGGCAGCGTGCCCACGGGAGCGGTGATCGACGCGGCAGGCAATACATCCGGCGGCACCATCACTACCGGAAACGTAACCGTCAAAAATTTCCTAAACGCTATTCCCTGGGACAACCCAACTACTCCTCTGTATGGCGGTGACACAGTCAATTGCTTCAACAGTCCGTGCCCCATCATGACCGTGAATCGTAATCTCACCACTCCCTATGTCTGGAACTGGACCCTGAGCTTGCAGCACGCGCTGACTGCGAAGTTGTCTCTTGAGGCCGCCTATGTGGGAAATCACGGAGCCAATCTGACGGGTATTCGCGACATCAACCAGCCACCCGTGGGATCTGGATGGACGCCCGCTGGCGTTGGCGCTGGCACGCTCGCCGCTTGTCTCGCCAGCGCGCCTGCATACAACAACTGCTCTGTCGACAGCGGAAACGAAACCACGGCCGAACCCTTCAACTCAAAGTTCCCCTATCTCGCCAATATCTTTCAGATGGGAAACGTCGATCGCTCGAATTACGACGGGTTACAAATTACTCTGAATGGCCGCAATTACCACGGCCTCAGCATGGTGGCAGGTTACACGTATGCTCACGCGCTGGATGACGTCGGCGCGAATTGGGATTTCGGTTATGGCTCCGGCCTGCCGCAAAATGCTCACAACCCAGGTGCGGAATATGCCAACAGCGATTTTGATATTCGTCATCGTCTGACGCTCTCCCTCACCTATGACATTCCCAGCCGAGGCGGCTACGGCCAAATGTTAGAAGGCTGGGAAATTAATTCCATCACGACCCTCGAAACCCCGCAGTTCTGGGGCCCGATGGATGAAGGAACCGACGCTGCCGGAGTTGGGCCGTTGCCCGTAAGCCCTCCGGCCAACACGCCGATTCGCTGGAGCTTCTACGGAAAAACCTCCGACTTCAAATCTCAAAAAGGCGTGGGCATTCCATATTTTTCCGGCGATAGCAATGCTGCATGTGAGGCGCAGGCACAAACCGTAGACGGAGGACCCATCGGTCCCTCGAATGCGTCACTGAATCTATTCGGCTGCTATGCCAATGGTAACTCGGTCATGCTTCCGCCACCGCTCGGTCAGTTCGGAAATATGAGTAGAAACATGTTTCAGGATACGGGCTTCAAGAACCTCGACTTCTCGTTAGCTAAAAACTTTCACTTCGGAGAAGCCATGCGCCTGCAGTTCCGCGCCGAGTTTTTCAACATTTTCAATCACCCGAATTTTGCTAACCCGTATGGCGGGCAAAACGGATTCGGGTTGAACGATCCTTCGGTGCGGCCGTTCGGTTGCGGGTGCGCCACGCCGGACATCGCGGCCGCCAATCCCGCGGTTGGCTCAGGAGGTCCGCGCTCGATTCAACTTGGCGCGAAGTTCATTTTCTAGATTGGCAAAACTTGAAAAAGATGTTGGGCTCGGGCCCGTTTCGTCCCGGCTTCTTTCATAACCAAACTTCTTCAACGAAAACGAAACGATTTAGGGACTCAATCATGAAAACGATAATTATTTTCTCACTACTATCGCTTTTCGCAGTTCTTCCCCTCACATCGTTTGCCCAGGAAGCTCCCAACCCTACGGAACGCCGCGAGCGAAACATCGAAGAAATCAAAACCGAAGCGGTGCGCCGTGCCGAAGTAGGCCAGTATCCGCTGATTGGCCTCGATCCCGCTGACATAAGAGAAGCGGTGCAGTCGATACATACCAAAGACAAAGACGAGTGGGCCGCCGCTTTCATGGGAGTGGGAGATCGCTATATGAAAGAAGCGCAAGCGCTCGAGAAAACCGAACCGGCAAAGGCGAATGCCGATTACATCCGTGCATGGCGCTTATATTCCTTCGGACGCTGGCCGATTCCGGCTTCACCCGGCAAACAGCGTTCGTACGAAAAAGCGCTGGCAGCTTTTAAGGCGCACGCGCGTTTTTGGGATCCGCCGATGGAAGTCGTGAGAATTCCCTTCGAAGGGAAAGAGATTATCGGATACCTGCGCCTGCCGAAGAACGCGAATGGGCCAGTACCTCTTGTCCTGGCGGTGAACGGATTGGACAGCCGCAAAGAAGACTTAGCTGAGAGCTTCAGCCCCATTCTGTCTTCCGGCATCGGGTATCTCGCAGTCGATGGACCGGGCACCGGCCAGAACCCGATCAAGGTCAGTGAAAATGCGGACCGAGTGCTTTCGCGAGTGCTGGACTACGTCGCCACCCGTCCCGAGATCGATAAAAACCGGGTCGCCATGCACGGCGTGAGCTGGGGCGCATATTGGGCGGCGAAGATGGCCATTGTTGAAGCGGCGCGTTTGCGCGGCGCGAGCGCACAGTCGCCACCCATAGACACCTTCTTCCAAAGGGATTTTCTGATGAATTCCTTGCTGGGCAATCGCGAATATTTATTCGATCAAGTTCCCGCGCTGATGGCGATTTTCGACAACGTCAACACATTGGATGAGATGGCTGAAGTGCTTCCGAAAATGTCGCTGGTAAAACAAGGACTGCTCGGCAAGCACATGGCGCCGATGCTCATCCTCGCTGGCGTAAAGGATACTCAGGTTCCAATCTCTGATATTTACCTGCTCATGAGCAGCGGCGACGTGCCGAAGACCGCCTGGGTCAATCCCCTTGGAGGCCATCTGGGCAGGCAGGTCGGCGTGTGGCCCGATCCCCGCATTTTCAAAGAAGTCATTATTCCCTGGCTGGTAAAAACGCTGGAAACCGAACCCGCAAAAGCAGGCAATTGAAACCTCAAGATGCTAAATCCAGCGATCCATGCGACGGCGCCGAGCACGATTATGACAAAAAGAATTGAGGTAAACCAAAAAGTTCCGATCAGCGTGGCCAGCGGGCCGAGATAAGCTAATCCGAACTTGCCCACGGTATATGCCATCGCACCAAAAGCGCCGATGCGCGCGAATTTCATCAGGATTCGAGTCACCTCAAATACAACATGGGTGTGGTACCGCGTGCTATATGACGCCGATCACAGTGATGGCAAGCGGCTGAAGCATCTGCGACCCTGAGCCCATGGCAAACGCCAATGGGAGCATCCCGGCAATAGTTGCCAGAGCCGTCATCGCAATCGGTCGCAGTCGTCGCCGTCCCGCTTGCATCATGGCCTCTTCGGAGGACAACCCTAGATTGCGGAAGCGATGTTCTGCGTCCAACAGCAAAATGCCGTTTTTGGCGACGATGCCGATTACCATGATCATTCCCATGAACGAGGCCACATTGAATGTATTCCTCGTTATCAGCAAGGCAAGAAATCCGCCGGAGGTGGACAACAGCGCGGACGCCAAAATTGACGATGGCGCGGAGAACGTGTGGAACTCGAAAAGTAGGACAATAAACAGAAGAAGCAGCGCCGAATTTTGAACTCCACAATGGCGGAAGTAATCTTCGGAGCGACCGTAGCCTGTCGCAGGGGAAAAAACACGGCATCCGCGATGACAGTTTGCGCGATCGATGTTTTCTCCGCCGGCGACACCTCCACTCTCACCACTGGCTCTTTCTCTTCTTCGGCCGAACTGCAGCCAACGCCGGCCAACAAAATGGCGAGAAGTACAGCTGCTCCATTTTGCGAATCGTTCCTCATGGCTCCGTGAGATTCCCAGAACTATGCCTGGACGACGATCCAAGATTCGAGGTGCCGTCGGTTTTGGTAGCAAAGTGGGTAGCGTCAATGCCGTAGAAATAATCGAAACTCAGCGATGGCAAATACGCAGCGCGCGCCGCGAACACACCCTGACCCGCCGCCTTGGCGGATTCCAACGCGGCTCGTATCTCAGGATTCTTCTGGGCTGCGCGCGTTTGAAATTCGGGCAGCGCGGGCAAAGGCACACTCGCGTGTAAGTCGTCGGCGAGTTCGAAATTGCTGTTGAAATCCTGGAATATGAGAACAGCCAGGTCAAGCCGCGCGTTCAAAAAGGCCAGTTCTGATTCCTTCAATTCTCGCCTGCGGTCATTCGCCTGCAGCTCAGCTTTGATCACGTCAGAGTGGGCAACTTCGCCGTCGCGCTCCAGATCCTGCGCAAGTTTAAAAAAACGGTCGCCCTCTTCGGCCGCTTGCTCAGCCACCTCCAATTTGCTTTTGGCTGCAGCCGCGAAAATAATTCTGTACAACGGTTACTACCAGGCCACGCGAGGCAACCTCCGCGCGGGCGCGTGCCGTCGCTGCCGAGGCCGCCGCGCGCTTTGCCTCCGCCTCAGACGACAGTAATGGAATAGGAATCGAGCTCCACTGCAATAAAATAAGTTCCAGCCTGGTGAATTCGAACACCATCATGGATTCGTTTGATGGATATGGGGACGCCCCGGTCGGATTCACTGGCAAGAGCGTTTTTACCACTCAATTTCAGACTACTCTGGGTTCTCGATTTCGGAGGCAGTAATTTGCTTTCTCAGAGCGCGCTTCAGGGTGTGATCAAGCGCAGCCTTTGTCTTCTCGTAATCGTCGTTCGATATGAGGCCCCGCTGGTGCTCAACTTCCAGTTCGAAATATTCGTTCTTGAGTCCTTCGAGCAGGTTGACTTTCGAATTGGTTGAGGCGTTGCCGTTGATGCCTGACTGATGCCTCGGCAATGAGCGGCCATCCGATTCCTGCGATGCGTACGGGTCCACCAGCGAGCCTCTCTGGGTGCCCGATTGCTGTCGCCGCGCGATGACGATAGCGCCCACCAGCAGCATGCCGGCGAAACCGCCGAGAATGTACCATCGATATTTTTGCAGAGGGTCGGGAGCATCAATTGGCGGCCCCAGGCCACCGCCGGGGGCATTTGCGGGCGCGGCGCCGGTTGGGTTGCCACCATCTTGAGCCGGACCACCTGCGTCAGCATTTTCCTGGGGCAGGGTGCCTTCGCCGCTGATGCGGAAGGAGAGCGACTGACCTGCCGCGACATTCGACGCAAGCTGAGTCAGTACTCCGGGCTGCTGAGGATCATTCATCTCCTGAAAAGCCGGGCCACTGGAACTGAACTGCATGGTCTTCGGCGCGATTACGATAAAACTTTGCACCGGCGCGACGGGCCTGGTTGTGACCGCGGCGCTGCCGTTATAAGGAAGCTCGTAATCGACTTCGAAGCGGGTTTCACCGGGGCGCAAGGGAAATATGAAAGCGTACTTGCCGTCACCTCCCTCGGGTACAGGAGACAAAGCGATTGGCTGCCCTCCCGCGGTCATGGCCGAGCCTTGGGTTATTTTCGCGCCCTCAGGCAGATAGAATTCGAAATTCTTGTCGTTCATCTGAGTGCGGCGAGGTTGGGAGGAGTTATTCACCGCGAATAGCCGCTGCACTTCGAGCTTGCCCTGGCTGGTTTCGAAGTGCATCACATCGGCGGTGGTCGCGACGCCTTGCACTTTCTGCGAAACGTCGAACACTTCCACTGCGACGGAAGTTGTTCCCGGAGGCGCCATGCGGTGATACGTAACCGCCTGATGAATCACGCGCACGAGATGCGGTGATTGAGGATCGTCGAGCTTGAGGCTGAAATTTCCTTTGGAATCGGTTCGCCCGTGGTCGGCTTCTTCCATTCCCTGGCCGAGCTTCAACAGAATCACTTCATCGTTCGCCGCGGGTTTACCGGTAGTTGCGTTCGTGACCCTGCCGGTCAGAGTCTCGGCGGCCGCATAGGAGACACATAGTAATAAGGAGAGAACCGCTGCCAGCCTGAAGCGGCAGACGTGCCTTTTCATTGGGGCCTGTCTTGAAATGAAGCGGGTCATGGTCGCGCCTTTCGCGCAAAAAACATGCAGAAAAGGCGATTCGCATCCGGGCCCGCGTTGATTGAGCCCGGATGCGAATCCTTCTTAATGGGTGGGAGGAATAAAGCTGGCCAAGGTAGTTCCGGCCGGCAGCATAATCTCCTGAACCGGGCCCAGCGAACTGGAAGCGGGGTGTTCAGTTCCGGTGTAGGTGAAGTCGGCGGTGACCGTGCCGCCGGCCTTGACATCGACGCTCTGGGTTAAGGGTCCATACACTTCATCCCAGACTTCGATGGTCTGCTTTCCCGCCGGAACATTGTCGATCTTGAACTTCCCGCTGGTGTCGCTTACCGCATAGAACGGGTTGTTCACAATTCCGATGTAACCCACCATCCATGGATGGACCTGGCACTTTACATGCAGCATCACTTCTTCGGATTTCAGAGCCACGTTGAATACCAAGCCTGCTCCGGGCTGGCTCTGGTCAAACTCGTACTTCTTGGAAGGGTCAATGCTGTGGATGTTATGGAGAACGGGGTCGTCATTCTTGATAGCCAGCGTCTGGCCAACTTGGGCCGCCACAATGCGGGGGTGATACATGCAACCCTGCTGATCGAGAGTTACAGTTCCCGAACCTCCGTGCGCCTGGGGGAACGAACCTTGGACGTGGACGAAGACATTGGCTAACGCGCCATCGGCGCTTTTCTCAACCAATTCCTGTACTACGCGCTTGCCAGCATTGATCCTGGCGCAGTTCGGATCGGCACCCATGCGAATAAGCGGGTTCGGCGGGGGAGTGCCGGTGAGATGAATCGTGCCAACAACTGTCCCGCCTTGTGCCCAGCAGGACGCCATCGCAAATACAGTGAGACTAGAAACCAGAACCGCTCCACGGAACCTTGAACAAGTCATTTCTTCCTCCGACTCCTTATTTTATTTTTATTTTATTTTGTTTTAGGGCCTGCTGTCATTAGATGCTTGGAACGCGCGGTGAGATATTGGTAGATAAGCGCGATCTGCGGCTCGGAAACCGTGCCGCGCAATGGCGGCATGCCCTTCTGTGGCCGCCCATTCATCACGATGTACCTGAAGCCGATGAACTGAAATCGCCGGATCGATACCAGCAAGTCCACGGGGGCAAGACCCGGATCTCTAACGGCGTATTGGCCATGGCAACGGGCGCAAATCTGCTGAAAGACTTTCTCGCCCTGTTGCGCACCCTGCATGGTGAAGACCGGCGTCGGGACATGCAGCATATCGCGGATGTACACAGGAACCAGAACCTCACCGGGCAACACACCAAACGAATCGAGGTCATCGGAAATCGCGGCGGCGCAGGCATCCGGTTGGCCCAAGGCGTCGGAAGAGAACGGAGCCGGGGCAGACAACGGCCGGTCGACACTGAAGACGGAGGTTTTGTCTTCCAGCGCAAGTTCGATCAGCGCAGCGCCCGCCAGCGGGGCCCACATAATCACCGCATCGGTTTTGCCCGCACCGAGGTCGACCATGGGTTGCACCGGAGACTGGTCGCTGGCTGTAACACGATGGACGTTCGCAATATGGAGGTCGCTGGCAACTGCGGCGGATTCGGGGTTGTCGTTGATCTCAACGGACAGATTGGCGATCGCCGGAGAAGTTGGCGATGTGATCTGATCCTTCGCGGTCCCGCCCAGCACCAGGACGTAAGTTCGCTGGTACTTCGGTACCAGCACAAGCGACTTCTTCAGAGTATCGGGTTGAGCAAGGATTCCCTTGCAGGGCGAAGCCTGCTCCACCGGCGCATCCTGCGCGAAGAAAGCAGGTTTGGCGATGGCGCTTTCCGGTGCGATCAGGGCGGCGGGGGCCAGGAGGGCGAGCAGCAGGAAGAAAAAAGCCGCGATGTTCAACCACCGTGGGGTTCGGGATGTGCAATTGCTGGGCATAGTCGAAGGGATTCGCCTAGAGTCCAAATTTCAGTCGGAAATATGCAACATTGGCGTGATAGAAGGGCGGCAACAATCCTCCCATCAGCAGGTTCGAGCCGCCGATCGTATTGAGCGGCGTGATGTTAAATGAAGCGTACTGGTTGACATAGTTAAAGCCGACGTAGTTGTAATCGTTATCGTGCCAGAATTCATACTGGTACCCGGCAGAGAGTGCAATAACCTTGGTAAATTTATACTCGAGTTCCTGATTGATGGTGTGATACGTCACGCTATCGACCTGGTTGAAGGGCTGGGGCGTGAACTGATCGGGATCAAGACTTGGCGGCCCGAGGGTGCTGGTGTACTTTTGCGTCCCGTGGTTCTTGGAGAGCGTGTAATAAAGCGTGGTGTGAAATTTCTTGGGAATGAAGTAAGCGTCAAACCCCGCCCCCGCAGTGTTGTAGGCATCCACCGGATATCCGCCCCAATTGCAATAAGAGAAGTATCCCGGCGCGTTGGAGTAGGGATCGCAAGGGTTATCCGGTACGAAGGCGCGGTCGTACAAGCGGCTGTGGAACTGCTCGTAACCGTAATCAGCGAAAAACGATACCCGGTCGTTGGCGTCGTAAGTGTAATCCGCGCTATAGGACTGGTGCGAATTGTCGATCAGTCCGAAAGTCTGATTGGTGTAATGGGTCATGCTGAAGAGGCCCTGAGTGGAAATGCTCATGGCATCGTTCAAGGTGAAGGTAGCGATCAGCTGAATATCATCCTTGTTGTAGGGTGCTTCGTCCATCTTGTGGAGGAAAGGCAGCGCGGTGAATTCGGCGCTGTCGCCCTCTGCATCGTGCCACTCGTTGAAGTTGTATTTGGAAGTGGTCCGGGTTGTATGCTCATACCAGGACTTAAGATCTAGCCATTTCTTGGCTTTGGTGTCGTAGGTAAGCCGAATCTTGTTGTCGTCCTCGTATTTGATTTCGCGGAGGTTGCGATCCCAAGTGTCAAAGGTATAGGTCAATCCCAGGCGGTTTTCGCGGCCGAACTCGTAATCGGCCTTGACGGTCGCCGTCTGCCGCGTGTAGCCGATGGGCAATGAACTGAAAGTGTAGTTAGCGGAACAAGGTTCGTTGCACTGATTCACGGGAGTGCGGACGTCCTGGTCCTCGCGGACGAAATCAGCAGTCACAAACCGCGGCGTGGTTATGTCGTTACGGAATGCGCGATACTCGAGGTCCAGATGCAGGTGGTCGGAAGGTTTCGCGGTCCAGCGCACCTGGGTGTTCTCCGAGTTCACGGAAGCATTGGCGAATTGTCTTGGGAGGGCGGCCGGGTCGGTGGCGTTAAAAGCCGCTCCAGCCGTGTTGTAAACAGTATCGGCGGTGTTGGTGGAGAAGGGTATAAGACGCTGGTTTTGATAGCCGAAAGCCGCCGCCACGGTCCAGCTTAGAGTGCTGTCCCAGGCCAGGTCCTTAATTACTAGGATACCCGATGGTTCATAGGATTCGTTAGAGGGATACAGTGGAATCCGCCCGGTGGCGGGGCCGCCGTCAAAGGTGCCGGTCAGATTGGCGCTATCCGTGACGCGGAAGGGATTACTGAAGGTCTGGGTCGCGTCGTGATCGTCAAAGACGGAGGTGCGGAAGTTAGCAATGAAGTAAACCCGGCTTTCTTCTTTCGCCCACTCTGCGCTGGCGTGATAATCCGACAGGTCATAATGAACCGCCCAAGGGATCTCGACGAAGTTGGAGAAACCAAAAGACGCGCTCCAGGGACGCTCGCCGTCGCGCGATTCGTCCACCGCTCCAACTTTGAAGACCCAGGGGAAAGTCTTCATGAAGGTGACGTCGCCACCGACCTTCTCGCGCTGCAAGCTGAGGTCCACCGGAGTGCCTTGCTGGTTGTCGTAGGCAAGTAGCTTGGCATCGGCCTGCGTGATCGAGGTGGAATTCTGAACATCCGCCCGGATGCCATCGGCGATCGTCAGATTCCCCGTGCCGACTCCGGTGTACAGCGACCTTGCGCCGAACATGTAGTTATGAGGGGTCCAGTCATCGTAGAAGCTGAGGATGTATTTGCCGGCGAGGCCGCCCTCGATATTGAGATCTTCGTCCTTGCGCCCCAAATTCCTGCCGAGCACATTCAGATATTTCCCCTTGTCTCCCCGGTAATGGGCTTCGACTCCGGCAACCGCTCCGTCTCTCACGTCCCGAAATTCATTGAACTTCGAGGAGTTTGACGAAAGATAGGTTTCGAACTCGGCCAGAGAAACCTTGACGGACCAGTTCCTGGTATCGGCAAGCGTGTGATCGAAATCGGGGACGACAGGCGAAAAGTTGGGAATGATCGCGGGCAATCGAATTCCAGTGTTCGGCCTCACCCGCGGATCGACGACGCGTGTCGAGTAGAGCGCCCAGGGAGGAAAATTCGAGCCCGGCTGCGTGGGGTCCTCGGCAACGTGATGCGGAGGCTGGTTGCTGTTATCGCTGCTGGAGGATGAGGATTGATCCGGCGAAGCGGGTTGCGAACTCGAGGCAGCGTCATCAGGAGGCGCCATATTCTCCAGGATGTTTACCCTGTAGGACGACGCCACGTTGAGCGATTTAGGCAGGAAGGCCTCGAAAGGCTTGCTCCGCTCCGCATAGAGCGGCGGCTCGGCGGAACTTTGGGCATCCGCCTGAGTGGCAGCGGCATTTTGGCCAGCGCTCGCAGCAGGCGCGGAGGAAGGCTGGGAAGCATCCCTGGCGGCAACAACAGAGTTGGCAGGCTGATCGGCCTGACTCGCGGCCGTACCTGCGCCCGATGCTGAAGCCTGCGGCGAGGCCAGTGCGGAGACGCTCGCAAGGGCCAACAGTACACCAGCCACCACGATGAATATCGGAGTTCCAAACTGGATTCGCCGAAACATTTCGCTCCCTTGAGGCATCTCGTAACCCAAAATCAACGGTGGAAAAACTTTCCCGAAGGACTATTGCTGCCGTGAATCATGACGTGGCAGTTGGTGCAGGCGCGGTACTGGAGCATGCCGGGTTGCTGATAAACAGTGGTCCTGCTCCCCGCCGGTATCGCGAGCAACTGTCCGGGGTGAAACACGTTGGAGTGACAGCGCTGGCAGAGCATGGGTTTTTTCATGATCAGCAAGGGCTCGTGCGCCGTGCCATGCGGATCGTGGCAGTTGAGGCAGCTTTCACGAACCGGCGGATGCTCATAGAGGAACGGCCCACGCTTTTCGGCGTGGCACTCATAGCACTTGTCATTCACGGAGTTCGCGGCAATCAGGCGCTCGGTCTGGGTGCCATGAGGGTTGTGGCAGTTGGTGCAAAACATTCTTTCCTCGCGTAGCGGGTGATGCGAGGGCTTGAGCAGCGCAACGCGAATCTGCTGGTGGCATCGGGTACAGAGCTGCTGCTGGCTGGGCTCCGCCAGCAATTTATTGTTGCCGCCGTGAATCCGGTGGCAATCAACGCAGGCAAGATTCGCTTCGTCATGCTTGCTGCCGTGCCACATGGCGACATAGCCGCGGGTGTGGCAGGTCAGGCAGACCGCATTTTTTGCGGCGGTCGGCTTGTCCTTGGCGAAATTCATCAGACCACCAACGCCTCGTCCGCCACCGCCGCCCACGTGATTGGAAGCGGGGCCGTGACAACTCTCGCAGCCTTCATGGGCCGCGGGCGTGTTCGGATTCCCGCTCATGCCCATGGGCTGATTGGTGTAGCTGATGAACTTGTCATAGTGGCAGCGAGAGCACAGCTCTGCGCCCATATAGTGGGGAGGAGGAGGAGCGGGAGCAGCGTTTGCAGCCGGAGCCGAGGACGTTACCGCCTGCGCCTGCACGGGTGCAGAAGAGTCTTTCGCAGGGGCGCTGGTCGGCTTGCTGGCCTCTGCGCCGGCTGGTGCGGGACTTCCGCTGGTCTGGGCAACCGAAGACACCTCAGCGGCGATGCAAGTGGCAGCGACGATTAGTGCAGCGAAAAAGAAACGCCTAAACCCACCCCAACAGTCAGAGAACACTTATCCCCCAGAACCCGACAACCACCAGGTCATCGCTCAATGCAATCTGTGTACCAGTCGAGAAACATCTGCACAATAAATTCATTCCGAGTTCCAGGTTCAACGAGCAACCGCAAAATTAACCGCTGACCTCAGGCAGTTCCCAGCTTTCGTCCCGGGAAATATTTCCACGCGACTTCCGCTTGTGGGCCAAATCTTCGTTGGCGTCGTCTCGAATGTAGAGCAGCGAAAGAATGGTGCCGAAAATCGCTATGGCGGGAAGGGCGAGAATCAAAATGCCATGCTGAAGAGCCAACTTGCCGCGCCCGCCGGAGGCGGCAGCGCTCTGATAACACATGGCGCAACTCTGGGCCGACAAAGCGCGCGCCGTCGCCAGGACCACCGCGCCCGCAATCCAACCGGTTCTTTTCGCTCTGTACAACCTTCTACCCATGCGAGACTTCATAATCAGTAATGTGGAACGTGCGCCAGGTGCAAGCTGTCTGGAAAAAACACAATCATCATCATGCAAATGCAAAACACAGTCGCGGGAACGATGGTCAAAAATAGTCCCAGCTTCTCGAAGCGCAAATGCATGAAGTAGGCAACGATCAACGCCGACTTGACCAGCGAAATGCCGATCAGCAAGGTGATCATGATATGAACCTCAACCCGCTCATAGGCCAGAAAAATCTCCAAAACGGTGAGCAGCAAAAGCCAAATCCAAACCTGGGCGAACAGCTTTGTGGTCGCAGGCGAATGATTGGGATCGATTTCCGCGTTCGAATGCATGTCAGATTTTCCCCGGCTACTTCGGATTTACGCTCAGCAAATAAAGCATCGGAAAGATAAACATCCAGACCAGATCGACAAAGTGCCAGTAAAGCCCGCTCACCTCGACGTGCTCGGCGGTCCACTTGCCTTTGTTGAATCCCCAACAGATCACCGCCAGATAAACCACTCCGATGGTGACGTGAAGCATGTGCAGGCCGGTGAGCCCGAAGAAAGCGCCGCCAAACAGAGGCACGGCAGGATTCCAGGGATTGGTCCACGGGGTGACGCCCTCATGGATGAGAGTGACCCACTCGGTCGCGTGAATGGCAACGAACGCTAGCCCGCAGATGATGGTTGCGATGAGAAAGCGCACGGTCTTCTTCACCTGACCGCGATGTGCGGCGGCCACGGCGAGCACCATGGTCAAGCTGCTGGAAAGCAGGATAAAAGTCATGAGAGAGGACTTCGCGATTGCCGGCCAGATTTCAAAAGGCCGCGGCCAATCGGGCGTGAACAACCGCACATACGCGTAAGCGATTATGAGGGCCGAGAAGGTGAGGGTGTCCGAAACGATGAATAACCACATTCCCAATTTTTTCGAGTTCACCGCGAAGGGAGAGACGCCTCCGGACCACGGAGTGTGCAGAACGCCTTCGAATTCAGTTTCGGACAAGTTAGCCCCCGATCAGGAAATAAAGGAATAAACACAGCCAAAGCACAGTCACAAAATGCCAGTACATCGCTGCCAGCGTGGTCGAGGTGCTCCGCCGCATGACCAACCGGCGGCGGAACGCGATCCACAGCAGCGCGATTACTCCTCCCAGCAAGTGGAGGCCATGGGCCGCGGTAAAAACGTAATAAAAACTCACGCTCGGATTGGATTTCATGTACAGGCCCGCCGCAGCTAGTTGACGCCAGGCTATTATTTGTCCCACGAGAAAAAGTGTTCCCAGCAAAGCCGTCACCCGCCACCATCGCGAGTACCCGCTTCGATCTGCCGCGGCGAATCGGCGTCTCGCCAGCGTCATGGTAAGGCTGCTCGCGATCGCAATCGCGGAATTGCACCAGAGAATCCAGGGTATCTGAAAAGAAACCCAGTTGGCCCCCGGCATCCCCTTGTGCACAACCGCCGCACTGAGCAGCGCAAGAAAAAACATGGAACTGGCGGCGCAGCCGACTGCCATTCCGATCACGTAGGTGCTCTTGGGAGTTTGCCGCGGATGCCTGGGTTCTCCGCCGTCGTCGAAATCGACCGGTGGAAGGTGGCCGCCGCCCGACCGGAGTTTCTCCGCGCGCTCCTCGATTTCGGCTAAGAGTTCCGGCATTACGCCTGCGCCTCCCTTACAACCTGAGACGGTTCGAGATTCTGCGGAATGAAGTCGTCCCGTACGCCGGGAACACTGAACTCATACGGACCCCGGTAAACCGACGGATAGTTGCCTCCGAAGTTGTCGTGGGGCGGCGGAGAGTCGGTAGTCCACTCCAGGGTGGTCGCATTCCACGGATTCTTACCAGCCAAGGGACCTTTCGCCAGGCTCCAGAAGAAATTAACCAGGAAAACAATCTGCGCCGTGGCGGTAACAAACGCCGCAATCGTCACGAACTCGGTAAGAGGCCGAACCGACTGCAGATAAGCGATGGCGGTGTAATCCGCGTAACGCCGAATGCCACCGACCAGCCCCAGAAAGTGCATCGGCATGAAGATGCAGTAGGCTCCGACCAGGGTGAACCAGAAATGAATTTTCCCCAGCGTCTCATTCATCATGCGGCCGAACATCTTGGGGAACCAGAAGTAGGTAGCAGCGAAGATTCCGAAGATTGCGGCCACACCCATCACCAGATGGAAGTGCGCCACCACGTAGTAAGTGGCGTGCAGCAGATTATCGACCGCCGGCTGGGCGAGGAAAATTCCCGAAAGGCCTCCCGAGACGAAGAGCGAGACAAAACCCAGCGCAAATAGCATGGGCGTGTGGAACTGAATCTTGCTTCCCCACAGCGTTCCCAGCCAGTTAAATGTTTTGATCGCCGAAGGAACCCCGATCGCCATGGTCATGACCGAGAAGGCAAATCCAGAATATGGATTCATGCCGCTCACGAACATGTGATGTCCCCACACCATGAACCCGAGAATGCCGATGGCGTTCATGGCGAAAACCATGGCCTTATAGCCGAAGATTGGCTTGCGGCAGAAAGTGGAGAGGACGTGAGAGGCCACTCCCATGCCGGGAAGAATTGCGATGTACACCTCGGGATGCCCGAAGAACCAGAACAGGTGCTGCCACAACAACGGTGAGCCGCCGGAGTGTGCAACCAACTGATCATTGACGACGATTCCCGCAGGCAAGAAGAAACTTGTGCCAACCGAGCGATCGAGCAGCAGAAGAATCCCGCCCGCCAGCAAAACTCCGAAAGCCAGCAGGCCAAGAATCGCGGTGACGAACCAACCCCAGCAGGTCAACGGCATGCGGAACAGGCTCATGCCGGGCGCTCTTAAATCGATGATCGTCGCGATGAAATTCAACGCACCCAGCAACGACGCTAGACAGAACAGGGCGATGCTCACGATCCACATCGTCTGGCCCCATCCCTCTCCAGGTCCGGTGATCTGGCCCATGCCGCTCAGAGGGGTGTAAGCGGTCCATCCGGCAATGGGCGCCCCGTCAGGAACAAAAAATGCGGCGAGCAGACTAACGAACGCCAGGAACGTGACCCAGAACGAAAGCATGTTCAAGTGGGGGAAGGCCATGTCCGCGGCGCCAATCTGAATCGGCAAAAAGTAATTTCCAAATCCGCTTTGCGGAGCGGTGGTAAGAACAAAGAACACCATGAGCGTCCCGTGCATGGTCACAAGCGACAGATATTGCGCCTGCGTCATGACCCCGCCCACTAGAAATGGCAGCTTGGCAGCCGGCCACAAGAGGTGGAAGCGCATCAGGACGGAGAGCGCCAGGCCTACGAAAACCGCAGCCAGCGCAAGGAAGAAGTACTGAATGCCGATGATCTTGTGGTCGACGCTGAAGATATATTTGCGAATAAACCCCGTCGGCGCATGACTGACGTGTACCGCTTGGCTCTCTCCTGACATTCTCCGTTCTCCCCTGGAACTAAATCACTCCCCACCATTTTTCAAGAATGCAGCGTAGTCTTCCTCTGACACCACGTTCAGGTAACTGTGCATATTCGAATGGCCCAGCCCGCACAACTGGGTGCAAACAATCTCGTACTTCCCAATCTTGTCGGCCGTGAAGTGAAGCGGCACCACCAGACCGGGAAGCGCGTCTTGCTGCAAGCGCAGCTCGCGCACAAAAAAGCTGTGGATCACATCCTGGCCGCGGATGAGCAATTCGACCTCGTGGTTGACTGGAATGGTCAAGGTGGGAACCACAAGATCGTCGGCTCCCGCGGGATCGGAGGCATCGACGCCAATCAGGTTTCCAAATGACGAGTTAACCTGCTTGGGATCAAGCCGGCCGAATTTGCCGTCAGGTCCGGGATAACGGAAATTAAATACGAACTGACTCTCCGTGACCTCGATCCGAATGGGATCCGCCGATGGCGCCGTGATACGACCGTCCGCCCAGGCGTGCCCTCCGAGTAAACCAAGCCCCACGAAGCAAATCGCAGTAATCGACGTCCATAAAATCTCGAGCTTGTTGCTGCCCCGGAAAAACTGCACGCGCTGGCCGTGATCGCGGTAGCGGAGAACGACGTAGGCGAGACCCAATTGCGAAAGGATGAAGGCCACACCCGCGACTACGAGCGTCATGTCGTATTGGTGATCGATCGCGCGGCCGGCGGCGGTAATCGCCGGTGGCGGAGAGTATTTCTTGGAAACGAAAACTCCCACGGTCGTAAGGACCATGATGACTTGAACCGCGAAGAACAGAAATGCTGCAACGGAAGAGCGACGAGGCTTATTGTCCATCGAGAATCCCCGAAAAATCGCGATTTCTTTTTAACGACGTGGGCCAGATGTTGCCAGAAGACAAAACGATTTGTCAAATGTTTGTAATATTTTTGTTTCTAATGTGCGTGCGGCCGAAGATGGTACGCCATTCGTTCGTTCTACTACCAGCATCCGTTGTTGCCGCTGACGTTATTACAAGGGGACCAGCAGTATGAAAAACGGGCTGGAAGTCGTTAAAGACGGCGTCGATGCTCTGGTGAGGGTGCTCATCTGGAGACAGGGAAGCCGCGCCATGCGGCATATCCATTGACTGCGGCGACGCAGCGGGTATACCGTTAGCCGGGTCGCAGGGCATCCGACGGTGGCTGGCACTTTTTGAATATGGGAATGACGGGCACGAAGCCCAAGGTGTTTTACGGCTGGTGGATCGCGTTGACCGGGGCCCTGGCTCTCTTCTTGAGCACCGTAACCATCGTCATACTTCCCTTCGGGATCTTTGCCGGGGCAATCGCCCAGGAATTTCACGCCGGACGGGCCAAAATTTCGCTTGCCTTCGGAATACACAGCCTGACTGCGGCGTTATGTTTCCCGATCGCCGGCCGATTGGTCGACCGGTTCGGTGCGCGCAGAGTGCTCATTCCATCCATGACCCTCCTGGGCTTGATCCTGGTTGGCAGCAGATTTCTGTCAGGATCACTCTGGGAACTCTATGTCTTCTACTTCGCTCTGGGCACGCTCGGGGGTAGCGCCGGAGCAATGCCCTATACGGTCGTCATCTCGCACTGGTTCGACCGGCGCCGCGGACTGGCTCTGAGCGTGGTGATGACCGGAATGGCGGTGGGAGCAATCGTAATTCCTCCGGTGGCGCAGCACCTGGTTCGAACACTTGGATGGCGCATGTCTTACAGTGTGTTGGGCATCGCGATTTTGCTTATCCCCTTGCCGCTGGTTATCGCCCTGCTGAAGGAGACGCCTGAGAGTATGGGTTTCCTGCCAGATGGAGATGGAGAGGCCCACGCGTCGGAGTCCCGCCTGTCGAAGCCCGGCGTGGCGCGCGAAGTCGGTGTCACATTGCGCGAAGCTGTGTGCACGCGGGCGTTCTGGATCATGGTATGCGTGTTTTTTCTGCTGACTGCCAGTGTTCATGCCTGTTTCATTCATTTGCCTGCCGTCCTGGCCGACCGGGGAGCCACGGCTCAGATAGCCGCTCTTGCCAGTTCCCTGTTCGGCGTCGGTATGTTCGTGGGACGCCTAGGCTGTGGTTATTTGCTGGACGTGTTCTTCGCTCCCCGTGTCTCGGCTGTGCTTTTCGCTGCAGTTGCGACCGGCCTCGGGTTCCTCTCCGTGACCCACGCGATTTCGGCCGGATTCGTTGGAGCGTTTCTTGTCGGTCTCGGCCTCGGCGCTGAGACTGACATTATGGCGTACCTGGTCAGCCGCTACTTTGGCCTGCGCTCCTACGGAGCGATTTTCGGAGTGATCTGGGCTGTCTTCGGCCTCTCTGGCGGCTTGGGAGCCTTTCTGATGGGCCTTGGCTTCGATAAGACAGGATCGTATGTTGTGCCGCTCACCGGATTTTTTTGCGCGTCAGTGCTGGCGACGCTGCTGATCATGAGTCTCGGGCCATACCGCTATGGCGTCGGGGCCACGAGTGCGCCGGAAGCAGCTCTGCGGGAAGCCTAGGAGCTGCGGAAAAACTCTTTCGGGTGGCCCAGATTGACGTGAGTGGCTAAAGCCGTGATCGATTTTGTGGCACCTACGGCGCGGCTAGAAGCCGCGCCCTTTCAAAACGGGTCCTCGAATCGAGTTTTTCGCAGCCTGCCAGGAGTCGCTGACCTGAGGGAAATTGTCCGAGCAATCATCAATGCCTAACACGACCCGGCAATGGATTTACGCAAAGCCACTCGAGAAGGGCAAACTCGGCCCGGAACATTTTGAGCTGCGAGAAGTTGCCCTGCCCGAGTTGAAGGACGGCGAAGCTCTGGTTCGGGTGAAGCTGATCAACATCCATTCCAACACGCGTATGCGGATGTCTACACACGCCGTTCCCTTGGGTGAAACGGACGCGGCGAACTATGCCTGCGCGGAAGTCATCGATTCGCGCACCCCGACGTTTAAGAAAGGCGATGTCATCGCCTGCCAGACGGGCTGGCAAGAGTGTCAGGTCGTCAGCGCGGAGGCTGGCGCCGTGGGATTCGGAGTCCCCAGCGAACTTACCAAAGCTCTGAACGGAACAAACTCTCCCTGGACCTACAAATTCCGGCCGGCCATGGTGAAGATGTGGCCTGCGGAAGTGCTGATGGATATGTTCGGAACCTCGGGATTGACGGCATATTTTGGTATGCGTGAGTGCGGTCCGCTTAAGCCGTCGGATCGGGTGGCGGTCGCGGCCGCCACTGGATCGGTCGGCTCCATCGTTGCGCAAATCGCGAAGGCTGCCGGCTCTTACGTCGTCGGATTTGCCGGTGGCAAGGAGCGGTGCGATTGGGTGGTAGAGAATCTCGGGATCGACCGGTGCATCGACTATCGCGTCGCCGACTTCAAGGATCAACTCAGGGGTGCCTTCCCCAACGGCATCGACGTCTACTCGGACGGAGTTGGTGGCTCTCTCACCGAAACCGTCGTTGGACAAATCAAGCCGGGCGGACGGTTATTCTCCTATGGAGGAGTGGTCGCGTTCTACGCGGATGAGTTGATGCCGGAGAGCCAGCCTTTCAGCATTCGCAATCAGTCCTTCGACATTCGCAGATCCTTTGGCATTTCGGAAAAAGTCGAGGCGCTCCTCCAGCAGAAGAATCTCAAGACTGAGCCTTTCAGGCTCCATGTGTTCTACGACGAGCGAGTGAAGGCGGAGGACGAGCTCTCGCGACTTATGCTCGCCGGAAAGCTGAAGCCGATTTACAACGTGGTCGAGGGTTTCGAGAACCTGCCGCAAGCGATAAGCGGTCTCTATCAAAACCGCCACCCAGGCAAACTGCAGGTGCGCTTCGAGGCAGGTTAATGAGCGGTCACGGCAAGAGCGCCGCCTATCGTCCTAAGGAAATCGCCGAAGGGCATCGCCGAGGACGACAGCAGTCCTCACGGATGACACTTGATTTCAATGCGCAGAAGGGGCGGATGGTCCGGACTGGCTTCTGCAGTCCCCGTATTATCCACGATTTCTACCGACCGCATTGGCTCGGGTTCCGACCATCGTACTTTGAACACGCCGGGGTGAACCGGTGTGGTAACGCTGGGGATGTCCTGAACGCTGCCGTCGGGCTTACGAAAACGAATGTGCGAGGTCTTGCCGCCGGTATCCCAGGTTAGAAAGAAACTTGGCCAGCGGTGATGGTGCACGGGAATCATCGTTCCCGTCGGCGGCGTGGGGATTTCAAGCACGCGCACAAACGCGTTTTCGAAAAGAACTTTGTGCGCCATAGGCGCGGCCTCCACGGCGTCATAGCCGTCGGGGTATTGCGATTTGTCCTGTCCGTAAAGGTAAAAAATTCCCGTGGACATCAGAAAAACAACCGTGATGAAAACGCCGATCAATCTTCGTCGTGGGAGATGAAACAGCCTTTTTGGTAGGTTCATGCCGCGAAGTATAACGATTTTCTTGCTGAGTTTGAAGACATTTCCGCCGACATTTTCCCGCTGGAGCGGGGCGTTATTTCAATTCGCCTACTCTTTTGGTGAGCGATTGCAGGTGCCGCGCGTAGGAGTAAGGGCCGCCGACTCGTGTATTCTATCGGCACCTATGACGATCAGCGCGAACGCAACCCGGCAGCGCAAACCTCGAAACGACAGGTCCCACAGTTAGAGACATGAAGACGCTGGGGAAAATCCTGTTGATCGCAGTGGCAGGACTGGCTGCTCTTCTCGCAATAGGCATAAGGGTGAAGTTCGGGTCGGGTCCGTTCATCGGGCCGAAGACGCGTCCTTTGACAGCTCGCAAATTTAAGCCAACTCCCCAGAGATTGGAACGCGGGCGCTATATCTTTACGGCGTTATCTGCCTGCACGCGGTGCCACACCGCGATGGACCTGTCGCAACGTGGCTACCCTCCGACCCCCGACATGATGGGAGCTGGCCAGGTCCTTCCCCAAGGATTGCTTCCGGGACGAATCGTCGCGCCAAACTTGACCCCGGACGTGGAAACCGGAGCCGGCAGTTGGACGGACGACCAACTTGCCCGCGCCATTCGCGAAGGCATTGGCCACGATGGACGGACGCTGTTTCCAATCATGCCGTACCAGAATTTTCGAGAAATGTCCGACGAGGATCTGGCCTCGGTCGTGGTTTTCCTGCGGTCTCTGCCTGCCATTCATCACGAACTGCCCAAGACGCATATCAACTTTCCCGTCAATCGTCTGATCAACGCTTTGCCTCAACCAGTCACCGAACCTGTAAGCGCTCCCGATCCCAGCGACCGCCTGAAGTGGGGAGAACATCTGGTGAGAATGGCTGGTTGCCCCAGTTGCCACACTCCGACCAGCAAGGACAATAGGCCTATCCCGGGGATGGAATTTGCCGGTGGATTTCCTATCAGCTTCAAAGGAACGACCATCGTAAGCGGGAACATTACTCCCGATGCGTCGGGAATAGGGTACTTCGATGAGGCTCTCTTCATCCAGGCTTTGCGAACCGGCATCGTGCGTGCTCGGCTGCTCGGGTCGGCGATGCCGTTTGTCGTCTACAAAAATGTCACCGATGACGATTTGAAGGCGATGTTTGGTTATCTGCGGACCTTAAAGCCGGTTCACCACCGCGTGGACAACAGCCTGCCGCCCACATATTGCCGACTGTGCCGTCACAAACACGGAGCCGGAGATCAGAACTGATTGGCGGGGAGGGCGGAAATATTCCGGTCCTGAAAACGTAGTCTTACGTGACTTTGGTAGCTTCCTGAAAATCGGCAGGCGTGTCGTCTTTCCGATTGCCTTCGTCGAGAGTGGTCCGGATCACTGACAAAACCCGTGGCGGAGTCATAGGCACATGCGTGATTCGCCCGCTTATGCCCAACGCATTTTCAATCGCGGCGGCCAGCGCTGGCGCAACTGGGATGGTACCGCCTTCGCCAACTCCTTTGACTCCCAGCGGATTAAAGGGACTTGGAGTAACTATATGCGACTGTTGTAGGGTGGGGATGTCCGTGGCGCGGGGCAGCAGGTAGGTGTCGAGCGAGGCGTTGAGCACACGCCCATCGCGGTCATAATGCAACTCTTCGAATAGTGATGCGCCTATCCCTTGCGCGATGCCTCCGGTCATCTGGGTTTCGACCACGGCCGGATTGATCAGGTTTCCGCAATCATGTACCAGGGCATGGCGGACGATTTTGACGTATCCGGTTTCAACGTCGATCTCCACTACCACCGCGTACGCTCCATTCGAGTAAGCAGGCTTCATGCTCCTGTAGAAACGCAGGGCTTCGAGTCCGGGATCGATGTCTGGAGGAAATGGAAATATAAGACCGGGCGAATTAAGCGCGCCCGCGACTTCGCCGAGTGCCAGGCTTCGATGGGGCTCCGCGAGCTCTCTGACTTTGCCGCCGCTATATTCCACCGCTTCAGGCCGCAGGCGTAACATCGCAGCCGCCGCTTTCACTACCTTTTCGCGAATGGCCGCGGCAGCCATCGCGACCGCATTGCCGGCCATCACCGCAGATCGCGCCGCGTACACTCCAATTGCCAAGGGTATGCTGGACGTATCCCCGAGTTGAACGTGGATGGTCGATGGTTCGACCTCAAGGGCGTCCGCGCAGACTTGCGCCAGCGTCGTTTCGTGGGACTGGCCCTGAGACGATAACCCGGTTGTGAGAACAATGCGTCCACCCGGATCGACTCTGACCAGCGCGGACTCATAGGGCCCCCTGCCGGTCATTTCGATGAAGCACGAAACGCCGATTCCAAGCATGCGCCCGGACGCCGCCGCATTTCTTTTTTCTTCAACGAAAGAACTGTGGCCGATTAAGTCCAACACTCCTTGCAGGCACTTCGGGTAATTTCCGCTATCGTAGAGCACCTGCGTGTTGTCCACGTCCTTCAATCCGGTGTCGTAAGGAAAATCCTCCGGCTGAAGTAGATTGCGGCGTCTTATTTCCACCGGATCGATTCGGAGTTTGGCCGCTGCTGCGTCGAGCATCCGCTCCATGACGAAACAAGCCTGGGGCTTGCCCGCTCCGCGATACGGCACTGACGGGGCTTTGTGGGTGTATACGGCAGTGCAGTCGACTTGAAAATTTGGAACGCGGTAGGGGCCGGGAACGCTGATAGTGGTAATGTGCGGCACCACGATACCCAGCGTGACGTAAGCGCCTTGATCGTAGAGAATGCGGTCGCGCATAGCGCGGATGCGACCGCTCGCATCGAGACCAAGAGTCGCCTGGTGAATCTGCTCGCGCCCGTGGTAGGTGGCAAGAAAACTTTCGCGGCGGGATTCGACCCATTTGACAGTCCTTCCCAGCCGCATTGCCAGCAGAGGGATCAGGGTATGCTCCGGGTAGTATCGATTTTTAACCCCGAAGCCCCCACCGATATCGGGCGCGATCACTCGTATATCGTGCCGGGGAAGGCCC
Source organism: uncultured Acidobacteriaceae bacterium (assembly GCA_963833875.1). GTDB lineage: Bacteria > Acidobacteriota > Terriglobia > Terriglobales > Acidobacteriaceae > Sulfotelmatobacter. The sequence goes on along the minus strand of CAWHZM010000004.1, from coordinate 377,601 downwards.
ACCTGCTGGGACAACAGACCACGCGTGAGATGCGGCGACTGCGTGTTTGTCCAGACCGTCAATCGTGCCGTGGATGAGTTGGGCTCGAATCTAGCTATCACCGCCCGAGTTTCCATGGCTTGGGAACTAACGCGGCCAATGGTAAACCGCTCCTTAATAACGCAATCACAATCGGCGAGCGCGGCGGCAACGTTGCCGGTCTCCTGGCCGAATTGGGCGGCGACGTTATCGGGCAAATCCTCATGGACTTTCGCTGAGCCAGACATTCCCAATTCAGCGTCCAAGACTACGGGCATCGGTTCGTAGGTCACTTGGATTGCGCGCACGGCCTCGCGGCAAGCAGCGCGTGTTTCGGCAGCCACAACCGCGACGGGTTCGCCTTCATGGTGCACCACATCCTTAACCAGCGGGAAAGCCATTCGAGGACGTAAAGAAGGGTGAGGCGCGACTTGAGGGATGGGCTTGAGTACGTCTGCCAAATCCGAGAACGTCCAGACTGCAAGGACGCCGGGCATCTTGCGGGCTTCTCCCGTCTGAATTTCTTTAATTCGTGCCGCCGCGTGGGGACTTCGCAGAACTGCCGCGTGGACCATATCTGGCAATCGCAGGTTGCTTACGTATCGTCCGGCACCAGACAGCAGGCGAGAGTCTTCAAAGCGGTGAATCGATTTCCCTAACATAGCTTATCCCTGGGCTGCCGCGTCCTGGGTTACGGCGTCCTGGGTTGCCGCGTCCAGGATCGCCTGAACTATTCCGGAGTATCCGGAGCAGCGGCACAGGTGTCCTTTAATAGTCTCGCGAATTTCCGCTTCGGACGGCCGCGAGCCGGTGCGAAGTAAGGCCGCCGCCGCGACCATGAAACCCGGAGCGCAAAAGCCGCACTGTATGGCATGGTTCTCGGAGAATGCCTTCTGTAGTCGAGGGAGTTGATCGGTAAGACCCTCCAGGGTGGTCACCACCCGCCCTGATGCCTGAACGGCCAGCATGAGGCAGGATCGCACGGGCTGGCCATCGATCAGCACGCTGCACGTACCACAATTTCCCTCGCCACAAGAGATCGATGTGCTGAGCCCGAAGCCCTCGCGAAGTAGACTGGCCAGCGTTTGGTTTACCGGGACGTTGCGGTTGCAGGCCTTGCCGTTCAGTTCCATTTCTATCGCGCGTGTCTGCATATTTATTGAGTTCTGGGGGTAAGAGCTTCACACTGCGCGACTGCTCGTTTGAAGGCGCGAGCGCCCAACGATCCAGCCACGTGCCGGGCGTAGTCCGCCGGTATGCCGGGGGCTGAATCGACGCGCACTTCTTTCTCTTTGCGTATACGGGTTGCCAGTTCTTCGGCCAATTGAGTTGAAAATCTCTCGCCCTTGGCGAATGCTTCCACCCCCTCTATTCTTTGAGCGGGAATGCCCTGTCCAAAAATGGTGAGGCGCAGCGAGGAGCAGAATCCGTCTTGTGAATCCACCACAACTGCGGCGCCACACGCTGGAAAGCTCAATTGAGTGTAGCGGATTTCTTCAATCGCGGTCCCGCTGTGGTCGTCGTATTCAAAGTTAACCTGGGTAAGAATCTCATCCGGCGCCAGAGCGACGGTTCCGTCTTCCCGGTAGAAGGACGACGCAGAAATCTCGCGGTCGCCCCGCCTGCTGCGAAGGTGAAGGTTGGCGTCGCCAGTGAGGGCGATTGCCGGCAACTCTGCCCCGCGCGGTGCAGCCGCGAGGCTTCCGCAGACCGTGCCGCGGTTCCTGATCTCCTGGTCCGCGATTAAAGGCAATGCTTGCGCGAGGAGTGAGTTCCGCCGGCTGGTTTGCAGAAAGACTTCCAAATCATGTTGCCTGCAGCACGCGCCGACGGACAGGCTGTTTTTCGAATCGATGAAATCGAGGCTTCCGACGCCGTTGATATCCGCCAGGTGTTCGGGCCGAAGCGTCCCGTTCTGGATCAACGGTAGGAGGGTCTGCCCTCCAGCCAAAATCCGGGCCCGTGATCCCCATTCCGAAAGGATATCGAGTACTTCTTCGATCGAGGTTGGCGCAGAGTAGGTAAACATTCCAGGACTATTCAGCCGCCCCTCGGAATCGAGGGACACGCCAGACAAGTGACGGCCCCTCGAAACCCAACTTCCTCCGTGCCGGAGAAGTGCTCATAACTACCCCCTGGCGACGATTAAGCGCCTCTTTTTCGGGTTCTGTGGTCTGGGTACGTGTTGTAGTACACAGGTTATCATGCTCAACGCTCAAAACCATTCCATCGCAATCCTACCCGTATCACGCGAGGCTCACCGTTATTCACCACCGGCGTATGTTCGACCACGTAGTAGCGATCCAAGGCGTTTTCCATGTCAAAGGTTGCGGACAAGTTTCGCCACAGGTGCTGCCCACCGGAGAATTGCACAACAGCATAACCCGGGTCGACAAATTGGTTCGCCTGGTCGTCAAACGCCCGCGAATACGCCAGCAACCCCCCGGACAACATGGTCCCATGATGCAGGTAGGTGATTTGTGCCGAGCCCTGGTGATGGGGAACCTCGGGAACATACAACCCCGCTAAGGGTCCGCTGGTCAGTTTGGTGTCGGCATACAGGTATCCGACGCTGCCCAGCCAGTTTCGCCAGCGTTGCTGTGCGCTCACTTCAACGCCTTCATTGATGCCATCCCCGACATTCTCCCGTTCTCGCGTGATTTGGGTTGCGGTCTCGGAGATATTGGGTTGTTCGATGAAATTCGTGATTGAATTACGGAAAAAGGTGACGCTGAGACGCTGGGACTTGCCTTTGACGTCGAATCCGACTTCCCCGCCATCCATGGTTTCCGGAACCAGCAAAGGATTGGCCAGCGTCTCTATATTTCCCTGCCGATAAGGCCGGTACAGTTCGTTGAGAGTTGGCACTCTAAAGCTCCGGTTGAGCGAGCCGCGAAATCTGAAAATGCCCTTGGAGTAGGCTATGCCACCATTGGGCGCAGTAATGTTATTGCGCGCATCCGTGAATTGATAACGAATGCCGCCAAAGAATTGCACCGAACCAACATGGTAATCCGCTTGCGCGAAGAGCCCGTGCTCCAACAAATCTCCACCCTCGACTGTGGTGGCCCCGGTAAATGGGTTATGGTCGTGCGAGAAACCAGTGACGTACTCCACGTCGCCCCCGCCGGTCACTTGCCAGTGCGGCTGGAAGTGCTGCCAGAATGCCGCCCCACCTCCGCCGTCCGATGGCACGTATTGCAGGTCGACCAGTTTCTCCACCGTCCGGGTCTCGTTGATCGAGCTGTAGTGAGCCGTCCAATCTTCGTGCTCGTAGTACCCGACCATGGAAAATGTATCGCTTTTCATTTCGCGGGAGTAGTGCCCCGAGAACTCGCCTAAGCCAGTGGACTCCTGGTCGATCAACGTCCCGATGTTGCGATGCTCGAAAAGAGCGTCGGCCTTCAAAAAGAAGCGATTTTCACCCGAGAACCAATCAATCCGCGGCGCGCCGGCAGCAAAGCGGTCGTACGCACGGGCATCGATTGGCCCTCGAAGGTCCTCGGGGACCACGTAATAGCCATCGGTGGCGAAGCTGCGAGCATCCACCGAGAAGCCCAGATTCTCTCCCAACCATGAATAGGTGGCATGGTTCAGCAGCGTACCTTGCGTGCCACCCTCCTGTGAAACATCAATCACGTTTTTTTCTTCGGGACGGGAAAAAATAGAAACCGCGCCCGTCATTGCCAGATCTCCGAAAACACTGGTGGTGGCGCCACGAGTGACGTCGACCTCGCCCACATTCTCGGGAGCAATGCGAGTCCAATTGATCCATCCGCCGAAGGGATCATTCACCGGAAGGCCATCCCAAAGCACGAGCGCTCGACTGGGCCCGGCCAGCCCTAGTCCACGCAACGCCACTCCCTGAATCGTGGCGCTGGCCACAACCCCCGAGGTGCGACGCAGCAAACTGAAACCCGGAATGATTCGAAGTTCATCATCCAAACTTACCCCGGGATCTGTTTCCAGAGTCTGATTGGAAAGCACGGAAATATTCGCCGGGGAAGATTGAGCGATGCTGTCCGTAACATTGACGGAAGTCTTCAGAACCGGGATGGCGTTAGCTTCCGGCTTGGATTGCTGCGCGCTGTTGGCTGTCGGAACATCCGGAGAGTTGACCTGGCCGGCGTCTGACGGCGCCGGAATCTGTTGGGTCTGAGTCTGTGGTTGAGTCTGCGGTTGTGGTTGGGTCTGAGCCTCGATAAAGCCAGGCCGCCCAAGTGTTGTCAATGTCAAGAAGAGACCGGTGACTAGCGCTACCCGACAGATGCGTCTGTCATAATATTTCTGCCGAAAGGCCGTGGAGCATTGCGAACCTCCCAGTCCCCTTGTGACAATTGAAACCTTCATGTCTGCTGCCTCCCAGGATTGCATCGTGGCAACCCTATAGAATTGAGAACAACTCTCTGATACCGCTTGTCCCCCTAGAGTTGAAACTCTACTCACGCCAAAACGCGACAACACTATTCTCGAAATCACACAATGTCAATGGGCAGATGACACGAGAAGCAGGACCATTTGTGAAACGATTTCTTCTACCGGACGCCGTAGTGAAAACCCCGCCGTTCCGTGGCGGCGGTTTGTACCCGTCAACATAGTGCAAGTGAAATCTACTATCACAAGTAGTACGATCGCCAGAATTCCACGGATCTCTCAGAAGTCTCAGCGAGGATCCGCGATTTCACTGGATGTCGCGTCGTGAATTACACTGTCGACATTCACTCAGCTCTTGAATGGAAATCAGCACAACCCAGGAAGAAAGAAGAAAAGAGAATCGGTGTGTCAACTGACGTGAAACCAAGCAATGAGAAACCAGGTCTGAGCCCCGAGTTTGCAGGCGTGATGCGGGAGACCCTGCTTTATTGGGCGTCGCGCGAACTGGAAACCACCAAGAAAGTTCTTTCTGCGATTCCTGACGCCAAGGCCGACTACCGTCCTGATCCCCACGCGCGCACGGCGTGGGAATTGGCACGGCATCTGGCTGGTATGGATATCCATTTCCTCAACGGAATTGCCGACTTTAAACTCGACATGGACGTTCCCGATGAGGAGAGCAAACCCAAGACTATCGCAGAACTGGTGGATTGGTATGACCAGAACTTCAAACGAGCGACGGACAGAATTCGCGCGCTGACGCCGGAACAACTGGTTACTCCCATTAATTTTCTCGGAGCCTTTCAACTTCCGGCGGTGGCGTACCTGGCATTTTTCAACAACCACAGGGTGCACCACCGTGGACAACTGTCCTCCTATCTGCGTCCGATGGGCTCAAAATGCCCATCGATTTACGGGGCCAGTTTCGACGAGCCTTGGCAGGGAGCCGCGGTCATCACGACTTCGCACTCTTAGAGCAACTGGGACGCAAGGCAATCTCGACAAAGTGCGGCCCATTCTTATCGCTCAGGCTTCCTGAACCCCTGTGATTGGCTGCGGGAAAACAGCGACCGCCCAACTACTTCCTTGGGCAGCGTCGAACCTTAAGCGTTATACCGGCAATCCTTAGCGAGTCGATTTGGGATTGACATTGAATCATGAGAGAGATAGAATCCGCAACCGTGCGTCAAACGCAGGCTTTAGATTTTCGTAAGCCACAGGCTTTTGATTTCCGTCAGCCAGATGGGAAGTCCTTATTCAGGCCTTTGGCGCCGCGTCTCGTCGTGTCGCCAACTGGGATCCAATTCAGGAGCCAACAACCAACCGTCAGTTTTTTAAGGAGAGAATCCATGAGGGGTTTCACCAAATCCATTCGGATAGTCGCGGGGCTGCTCACCGGCCTGCTATTCGCGACCTTGGCCGTTCCACTCGGCGCCGAAACAGCGCGCCAATCCCATCAGTTCTATGACATCAGCAAGGAAGTGACACTCAGTGGCACAGTCTCGAGTGTCGTCGCGAAAGCCGCTCCGGGAACGCTGCCAGGTCCCCATCTTCTGTTAGCAACCTCGTCGGGGAAAGTAGACGCGAGCCTCGGAAGGTTCGCTCTGCGAGGCAAGACCCCGCTTTCAGTAGCACCTGGGAAGGAAGTTCAGGTGACCGGCGTTATGAAAATGATCAAGGACAAGGAAGTATTCGTAGCCCGCGTCGTAAAAGTGGACGGCAAGGCCTATAAGCTCCGAAATCAACACGGAGTTCCCATGTCCCCTCTATCGCGTGAACGGGCCGCACAGAAAGGGGAGTCTCTATGAACCATAAAGTTTACTCTGGCATTCTCGCATTATGCGCATGCCTGGGCATGAGCTTCGTGACCGGTTGCGGTGGTTCGGGTAAGAAAACTACCACCACGACTCCAACCATAGCCATCACGGCCACCAGTGGGGGTGGGCAAAGCGCGGCCGTGGGCGCGGCATTTGCTGCGCCGCTGGTAGCGACCGTTACCTCCAACGGAACGGCGGCCAGTGGTGTCTCCGTAACCTTCACCGCTCCCGCATCAGGAGCCAGCGGCACCTTCGCCAATGGCAACGCCACGGAAAGCGATACGACCAACTCCAGCGGCGTGGCTACTTCCTCGGCGTTCACCGCCAACTCGACGGCCGGCACTTACTCAGTAACGGCTGCAGCCACGGGAGCCACCGCTTCGGCCAGCTTCAGCCTGACCAACACGACGGGTACCGCTACGACTAATAACACTTACGTGTATTACGCCAGCGGCGAGGAGGCGAACGGTAGTTACTACGCTGTCGCGGGAGCAGTCACCCTCGACGCCGCCGGCGACATTATCGCGGGCGAGCAGGACTACAACGACGGAGTTGGGAACACCTCACCAGGCGAACCCACTACGCCAGACGTCATCACTCCGGCAACGGGGGCCCTGGTGGTAGATCCGACCACCGGCCTCGGAACGCTCGTCATGACCTTGAACAACGCGGCGGTAGGCGATAGCGGCACCGAGCTCTTTGACGTTCAATTTGTAAACGCCAACCATGCGCTCATCGTACAAGCCGATGGGTCGGCAACCGGCAGCGGAACTCTCGATTTGCAGACGGCGACGACCACGACTGGCAATTTCGCCTTCGCGATCTCGGGCGTGAATCCTGTCCAGGACTCGGTGGCTTACGGCGGCGTTTTCTTAGCGGCCAGCGGCAGCGCCACGGGGACCATCGACATCAATGATGCCGATGGAGTTGCCCCCTCACCAGGAAACGCCTTCACCGCAGCTACCACCGCTCCAGACGCCTCAGGGCGCTCGGTTGTGACCGGGATTACCGATGTGCCTTATTCGGGTACCCCTGCGATTACCTTCGTCTCCTATGCTGTTGGTCCGGAGGCAATGCGGATCATCGATGTGGATACGACCGACACTGCGGTTGGCTCGGCCTTCGGGCAGGGCACAGCCACCTTCACTAACACCTCGCTGACAAGCGACGTATTCACGCTACTCGGCCAGTGGAGTGAGCCGTATGCGACGGTGGGCCAGTTCACCACCGACACGAATGGCAACGTCACGGCCGGCACGGCGGATGACAACGAACTGTACAACGGGGTGCAGGTGGAAAATGTTGCGCTTAGTAATGGCAGCACGTATGACCTGGTTGACTCGGGGATCAATGGATACGGCAATTTGTCCTTGAGCTTCACCACGAACCCCAGCAACGTCGACGTCAGCGACGTCCAGGTCTATATGACCGATCCCGCCCTCAACCTCAACGATCCCAACAACACGACCACCGACGTAGGCGGCGCTCTCCTGCTCGACATGGACGCCGCTCTTCCCGGCGGAATCGGGGTCATCACTCCACAAACCGATACCACCGCCACGGACTTCACCGGCAGTTATGCCGCTGGATTCCAGGACTTCAATTCCTTCACTTCGTGCGATGGTTGCGAGTTCGACATGGTCGGGCCGTTCACGATGACAGCCGGGGTGCTCAGCACGGCCACCATCGGGGCCGACACCAGCGACCCGATCGATACGCTCACCGGTATGCAAACCAGTGGCGATATCTACACCGCAACCCCGCTGGCGGTTTCTGCCGGGTACTTCTCGATGTCAGCGACTAACACCACGCCCAATCCGCTGACTGCGACGTTCAATACCGGAGCGACGCCGCCGCCGAGCTTAACCTTCAACGTCGACATCTACCAGGCCAGCGGAACCACGCTGTACTGGATCGACTGGGACACCGACAGCGTCTTTCTCGGGCCGATCGAGCAGCAATCGACCGCGACACCCTTCCCCGCGAGCAAGAAACATACGGCGAAGGCTCAAGCGAAACGTAAGTAGGCATCTCGGGCACCGTCTGGACAACCCAGCGGTGTCCCGGGTTTAGAATCTCACGCAGTGGCGCACTCCGGTGCGCCACTTTTTTGTGCCCTCGCATCACGAAACCAAGTGATCCCCGCGACATTTTTCCTGCGTTGCCGATGGCAGGGAAATAATTCTTGCCATGGTTTTGCCCGCCGTATTCTTGGGATTTTCCGGGGGTGAGAAGCGAAGTTCTTCAGTGAAGGTGGTTCTAGGCCGAGTAGCCGACGGGGAACCCGGTTCGGGAGCCAATCAGGTCAGCAGCTGTTTCTATCAGGTCAGCAGCTGTTTCTAAAGGAGAAGCACCCGAGGAGTTTTGGCGCGAATTAAAAAAAATCCGAGTATGGCCGTTCGCCACGTACCATCCGTTGCCCATTCACCCACTCGAGGTACGAACCTACGCGATACGAGAAAACCTCACCAGACCCGACACTGATTCTCCCTTACCATGGGCGAGCCTTTCTTGCAGGAAAACGCTCGCTGAAATTCAGGCATATCGGAGACGACGCCGTTCACCCGGTATTTCGCGATAGAGTGGGGGTTTGTCGACTCGATGGTTCGCAAGAGTTCGGGACTATACTGCGAACACCACGAGTAGGCGAAGGAAAGAAAGAACTTCTGCCGCGGCGTCCAGCCATCACTTTCCTGCGCGTCAAGCGACTGCAGTTTATTGCTTACCGCCATAAAGGCCAATCGCAGCCCCGCGATATCGGCTGGGTCCCCGCCCTGGGCCGAGGGTCCGCTCCGCTCGGTGGCGGCCTCCGCGCCCGTCTTGGTGGGTTCACCAGCGACGCATTCTGCCCGCTGTTTATAGGCTTTCGCGTCGTCGGGTGTCCACCAGTCACGCAGATCCCCGCGGGCATCGAACTGGTGGCCCTGCTCGTCAAAGCCGTGCGTGATCTCGCGGCCGATCACCATGCCGATGGCGCCGTAGTTCACTGGGTCCTCCATCGTGCCGTCGAAATACGGCGGCTGCAAAATGCCGGCGGGGAGGTCGAGGGAATTCGACTGTGGATCATAGTGGACAGCGATGGTTGGCGGCGCCATGGTCCACTCCGAGCGATCCACGGGCTTCCCAATCATACTGAGTTGCCGATGAAACTCGAAAGCCGTGGCTGCGTGAACGTTGTCGAAGTAGCTGGCGCGCGTGACCTTCAGCGATGAGTAATCGCGCCACTGATCAGGGTAACCAACCTTGTCTTCGATCGCGTGCAGTTTGACTTTTGCCTCAGCCTTGGTCTCCGGCTGCATCCAGTCCACCTCGGTTATGTCCCGGTCCAGCGCGTTCTGGATGTCATGCACTATGGCAACGGCGCGCTGTTTGCTCTCTGGCGGAAAAGCCGCGGCCACATAGGCCTGTCCAAGAGCCATGCCAAGATCGCGGTCGGTAGTCCGCACGCAGCGGCGCCACCGGGGCGGCGGTTGTTTTGCGCCCAGCAACCTCTGGGAGAAAAAAAACCAATTCTCGTCGGCAATCGATTTGTACAAATAAGGCGCCGAACCGTGAATGAACTGCCATCGCAAATACACTTTCCAATCATCCACCGAGAACTGTCGAATGACTGGTTCAAGGTTACGAAAGAATTGCGGTGAGCTCACCAGGTAGTAAGGCGAAGACGGTGGGGCATTGACGGCCTTGAGGTAGGCCTTCCAATCGAAGGAGGGTGTGAGGGCCTGTACCTGCTTCAAACTCATCTTATTGTTCAGATTCTTCGGATGCCGCCGCACGGCGCTGTCCATCTGGGCCTGCGCGATGGAGCTCTCGATGGCGATGACGGTCTTGGCGTCGGCGGCGGCTTGTTCCGCGGTTTCTTCCGAAATTCCAAGTATCAGCATCTCGGCGATATGGGCCTCGTACACGCTTAGAAGCGCCTTGGACTTGTCGTCGTCCTTTAGATAAAAGTCACGGTTTGGCAACCCCAATCCGCCCTGATCAATCGAGGCCACGACCTTGGTCGGGTCGTCATAAGCCTGGTGTGGCCCGAAGCCCAGTAGCACCGAACGCGTCTGATTATCGTCACCCCGCCACGCGCCTGGAACCGCCAGGTGAATATGCGCCACCTGGTCGGCAAGTTCCGACTTGCTCTTCATGGAATCGATATATTCCACACCCGCTTCTAAACTCCTCGTCGCCGGCGTCGCCTCGATCGTTTCTTCGTCCATGCAGGCCGCCCAGTAGTCGCCGATCTTCTGTTGGTCGTCGGTGCGGTTGCCGGTTTGCGCTGCCGCCTTCTGCAAGACTTCGCGCAGAATAGTCTCATTCCAGTACTCCAATCCGCCGCCGGTTGTCCAAGCTACTTGGTCATTCGGTATCGGGTTGGCAGCATTCCATTTGCTGCACGCGTATTCATAGAAGTCCTGGCAAGGATCGAGCGTCTTATCGATCAGGTTAAGGTCAAAATGCACCAGCTTAGCGGGGGGCGGGGGCGGGGGCGGTACCCTGTCCCGGTTGGTCGCCCATAACGTTTTTCTCTTTGGCTTGCTTTGGCTTGAGGGTGGGTTTTGTGATGAGGGTGCGGTTTGTGATGAGGGTGCGGTTTGTGATGAGGGTGCGGTTTGTGATGAGGGTGCGGTTTGTGGCGGGGGCGCGCTCTGGGAATGGACGCGAATGACGTTCAACGCGAAAACAAGCAAAACCATTATGATCGCAAACCGCAAAACACGCATCGAGATCTCCCGAGTTTTGAAAATGGAAAATTTGGCCCGAGGCACCAGAACCGCGAGCCGATTTCGCCCGAAGCCTTATACAACTAACTAGAAGCTGGCGTCAAGCAGTGTACCGCAGCTTGCGAAGGTGCGCCCTTGTGCGCCAGGTAGGGAACGAAAAGCCCTGCCCGAAGGCAGAGTCTGATCGAGTCACTTCGCATCCGTTATGACCGTCTTGGTATTGATGGACAGCTTGAGGTATCCAAGTTGCTCAGCCGTTGCCGGGGCCACAATCAATTCGACTTTCTTCCATGCTCCCTTTTCCAAAACATCGGGGAATGAAGTCTCTTTTTGCTGAATGCTCTTCTGCCACTCCGCGTACGAGTCGGGTGTGAACTGATTAGAGTCATAATACTTTGCCCACTTGACCTTGGCTGTTAAACCCGAATAACTCACCGACAACGGATTCCCGATCTTCAATGGAATCTTGTATCCGTTTAAGTACGGAACCGCCGGTTCAGCCGAAACCAGTAAGAAACCGTTGTTGGTGTCCAGTCTTTGGTAGGCACTATGGGCTAAGTCTAGTGTGACCGAGTCCTCTCGATCTTTTTTGCCGTCCATCCGCATGGAAAGAACGCTTTCCCGGGACCCAAAGTAATCTACTTTCTTTTGCAAGGCGTCAACCTGCGCCTGCAAGTCTGCGATCACCCGTTGCTGGTCCGCGGCAGATGAAGGAACGGCGCTGGGCGCCTCGGTCTGGCTCGTCATGTTGAGAGGAAAACAAGTCAAGCAGAGGCTAAGAATAGTGGCTCGAATGGGATGCAACTGCCAGAGTTTTTTCATGACGCAGAAAGTTTATCAGCGTGCGCCTCTTTCGACAACGCTCCGTAGCATCGTCCGCAGCTGCGCGCGGTTGCAGGCAATACGATGACTCCGCGGGCTTCGCCGCAACTTTGTCAATAACCGGGATTCGCGACTTAGAGCTTAAGCAGGGCCTCGGCATTCCTGTGGGTGAGCTTGGATTTATCGTCATCGCTGAGTTTGAGCGAGTTGAGGAAATCCCGCCCTTGCGTATTCGGACTGAACGGATAATCGACGGAGTACATCAGGCGGTCGATGCCCACGACTTCGTACGCGCACTGAAAGGGGGGGAGGGTGAAATATCCGCTGGTGGTGACATGGAAATTGCGATGGAAATATTCCGCGACGGAAAGTTTGAGGTGCCGGGCCACGCCGGTCAGTAACTGGTTTGATCGGGCGAGCGCGTAAGGCACACCTTCGCCCATGTGGCCGATGATGACCTGCAGATCGGGGAAGCGATCGAAAAGTCCGGAGACGATAAGGCGCAGGCTGTGCAGTCCAGTCTCCGCGTGCCAGCCCCAGCCGGCGATCGAGAGAACCAGACCAGTCTCGCCGGGAAGCCCGGAAAAATAGGCGTTTTTCACCGCATCGGGAGGAGGCGCGGGATGAACGTAAATGGGAACGCGCAGGGCGTTTGCGGCCTCGAAGATGGGAATGAATTTAGGCTGATCAAGAAACTGGCCATCCGTGGTTCCGGAGAGCAAGGCGCCCTTGAAACCCAAATGGTTTACGCACCGTTCGAACTCTTTGACCGCAGCATTGGCATCCCTGGTGTTCAGCGCCGCGAAGCCGGCGAAACGGCCGGGATGAGCGCTCACGGCCGCAGCCAATTCGTCGTTCACATCGTGAAGAACCGCCGAGGCACTTGCGGCCTGCAGGCTGCCGACCAGGGTGGTTAGCGAAAGCACCTGCAGGTCGAGCCCCGCTTCATCCATCGCCGCGATGCGCCCGGCACCGAGGTCGAGTAGCTGGGCCTGCATCTGCTGGAGGCGTGGAGGCGCGGCGGTGCCAAAGGCACCTGTGGCTTTCAGGAAACTGGCAGTAACAAAGTGCTCTTCGAGAGCGATGGTCTTCATCGTGCGATTGTAAGCGAAGAGGTGGCTCTGAACTCGGACTGGAATTCATCCGCCGGAAGCACAAATCTCGGTTCGGACCGCGCAGAGGTTTTTATCGGCTCCCACAAACACTCGAGCACCCAAAATATTGAGGGGAGGCTAAAATCGCCTCCCCTCAAACGTCATTCGGTTACGGTTGAGCCTCGAACAGTTTCAATATGGTGCCGTCGTGGTCAGGTATGGATTCGGGTTGACGTTCGATCCCACTACGGCCGAGCAGCCACCAACGGTTGGCCCACCCGAGCAGTCCCAGTAGTTTTGCGATGCGTCAACCGAGCCTATGCCGGTACTGTCGTTATTGACCAGACCGGCGACGGTCACATAGGGAGTGAATAGTAAATTGTTGAGGTGTACGCTCAGCGGGACGCCACTATTGTAGGTGATGTCGTACTGCTCCTCACTAATCGTATTCCCGTAAATCTGCGTACCTGATAAACCGCCCGGGACCGAGGAGGTGTGGGCGCCGAAGAAATTGATTCCGGTCGTCCCCAGGGTTACAGCATCCCCCACATCGGCACCGTTGCCGCTGATCGTGTTGCCGGCGACAATGGTGTTTTGGATGGCGTCGCCGGAGCTGTGGCCGTGAAAGACCACTCCGGGAATCCCATTGTTTGTGATGGTATTGCCGATGATCATAGTATTTTTAATCGACTCTCCCGGCGCGCCAACGGCCAGGAGTACACCCGCGCCTGCTCCTGCGAGGCCAGTCCCATTTCCGGTTGAGGTGTTGCCGTAAATGACATTGTTGTAGACGCCAAAAGGCACGCTCCCGTTCGCATTGCTGGGGTACTGGGGTTGCGAAGGCATGGTGATTCCGCAGTCATACAAATTGTCCTTGATGGTGTTTCCTGAAATCACGTTGTACTGACTTATGGCCGTGTTATCAGTGATCAGCAGTCCCCCGGCATTTCCTTCGCTGACGTTATTCGCGATCGTCGAATAACTGGTCCCGGCAAGATGAATTCCTTCGCCGCAGTCGAGGCCCTCAGCAGTTTCCCATGCCGGCAGGCCTGGGCAAGTCCCGTTTCCGGTATCCTGCGACTTGTCATTTCCGGTCACCAGGTTGCCCGAAAAGTTAAGGTTTGACACACTGGTCGCGGCAAATCCCTCAAAGTTGGCATTCTCCAACTTAAATCCCGTAACCGTCACACCGGACAACCCAGGATTGTCGAGACCGTCGACGTAGATCGCATTGTCGAGACCGCGTGCATTCACGACCGTTTTGGCAGATCCCGCCCCCATCAGGTAAACCGATTTACTAATGACCACGTCTTCCGCGTACGTGCCCGCGGCAACGTTGACGGTCGAACCGGCTGAAGCTGCCGCTAAAGCAGCGGTAATGGTCTTATAGCAACCGCCTGAGCCTGCAGGATTTACGCAGAGTGTAGTAGGGACAGCGGCGGCGAATTGGCTCGTACCGAAAGCCAACAGTAGAAAAGATGGCACTAACAACTTCCACGTACCTGGCTTACTCGTCATGTCTTGGTCTCCTCGTAGAGCGAGTGGCGCAACGTTGCGCATAGAAACTCTCGTTCTTGTTTTCCCCCGGGACAGTCTGCGGGTCACAAGCGCCAACATCATATACCAATCGGGCGCTGGAGCGCCAATTTAATTTTGGCAGTTTCGTTACCACCGGATCACGCGCTGGTCAGGCACACGGTCTTCCGCGTTGACTTCTAACCTGCGGTGCGGGGATCGTCGGCACTCGCCAATCTCGACGCGCCACTATGCAGCGAACCCGTCTCCACCGAATTCCCCTGCTGGAGGTGAAGAGAACACACGCACCGCTGGCAAATCGGATTTTCGGCGACGTTAAGCTCCGCGCGGAACTTTAAAGCCTGCGGACTATTCACGATCTCCTCCAGACTGTGGCTGCGGATATTGCCGAAGGCGGGATGAAAAAAACACGGACGAACATCGCCCTCCGCACTGACCACCGCTGAAACCCAGGGTGCATTGCAGCGTGGGGCCACGGGTTGCGCCTGGCCCAGATAGACGCGGAACTGTCGGACGATACGTCGCAACTTCTCGGGAGTTTCCACCACGAAACTCGACCTCAGATCGGAAGCGTATTCGTGGATGAGGTCTTCCACTTCTTTTTCCAAGGTCTCAATTTGCTGGCCGTCAAGAATGACGGAATCGGCGCTAGGCTCGGTCCAACCCTGGGGATGGTTGAATGCATCCGAGACCGCGTCGACCGCTAAAAAGGAAATGGAATTCAGCCCGAGATCTTTGGCGGCCTGCACGGTGGCGCGCAGCGATGCGTGATTTTCCCTCTGCACCGTACAGCGGGCTCGTACCACGAGTTCAGGGCGAAAACGCCGCAGATCCTGCACTCCGTTCATAAGCAATTCGAAGGCGCGGGGAATTCTCCGGATTCGATTGTGCACTGCGGCGGGACCATCGAGCGAAACGATGACATCGTCGACGACAGATGCCAGAAGTTCGGCCTCCCGCGAAAGCAGCGTGCCGGCGGTGAGCAGCGTTACCTGAATTCCGAGATCGTGGAGCATCCGTGCCAAAATGCACACCTGGGGATTGCGCTGCGGTTCGCCCCCGCTCAACACCACCCACCGGACCCCGAGCTTGCGAAACGAAGCGAGCTGCGTATCGAGAAGCGCTGGCGTGATCTCCTTCGCATCCCGGATTTTCCAAATGTCGCACATTACGCAGCGGCAGTTGCATTGATTGTGCGGCGAAAGCACAACCACTGGCATTGAGTGGATATGGTGGAAAGATCGGTCCAGGTGAGCGCCAGTCTGCGTCGTCGCTCCTGTGGTTCCTATCATCGTGGTACTCGAAGCCCTCACGGACTAACCCGCTTGAGTTTCACAAGAACGTGATCGGAGAGCCCGCGAACGACAGGGCATTGCGTCAACGGGAGATCGGCCCACTCCGCCAACTGCAGGAGTGCCGGAACCCGCTTTGCGACCAACTCAACGTAGCTCGGAGGAACCAGCAGACCGATCCCCCGCCACGAGCGCAACCGGAACGACGGTGCGAAGATTCGCTGCAACGATCGAACCCCGTAATAGCGCACCTGAACGCGGGATTCGGGCGCAAGTTCTGCGGTGATTCCCGCAGAGTGCCAACGTCGGAATGCCTTGCGCGGTTTTGCTTTGAGCAGATACCAGAAAACTTCCCAGAAGCAAGAAGGACCGAGGAAACACAGCAGCGCTGTTCCTCCCGGCTTCAGTAGACGCCCAAGATTCTCAGCAACCGCCTTCAAGTCTGCTACACAATTGAGGGCGCCAAAATTGGAAAAGACTCCATCGAACGGTGCCTGGTGCTGGATTGTAGCCAGATTCTCAGCCGCGAGCACACGCAAATCCACAGCACTGGCGCCCCTCTCTCGAACTCGGCGCGCGGCGACCTGAATCATTGCGGGCGAGCTATCGCATGCCACAACCTTGACCCCACGTTCAGCCAGGAAACAGGCATCAACCCCCGTACCGCATCCGATCTCGAGTACACGATCGCCGGCATGGAACGTCCGTTCAAGTTCTCTCCACACGGCTGAACGTTGGGCTTGACCTATCTTCGAAAACGTAAACCCCTGGTCATAATTCTCGGCCACCGCGTCGAAGGGAGCGCGAGGGATTTCTGTCGCCAAGGTCGACAAGCTCATGCCTCCATCTCGGAAATCGACTCTTGCAGTCCGGCGCGGGCATGAGCAACTTCGCCTTCTAGCTTTTGAATGGCGGGTAAATCGAAGTCTGGCTTGGCCTGCAATCTTTCGAGCTCGACCTCGGAGCGAAGCAACCGATCCGCGAAGCTGTAGAATCGCCGCGAGTGACGGCCGCGCACTCGAACCTCTCGATCGGAACTCACGTTCCAGGGCTTGAGCGCTTCGACCCTTCCCGCAACTTCCGAGAAATAAGCTGTGCCTTTGATTGGATACGCGACCGTCGTAAAGAAGATATCCGGATTTGTTCGCTTAACGTGCTGAACGGTGGCTTCGATATCCTGGAGCTCCTCTCCCTCGTATCCCCACATCAGGAACATTCCCGTCTGAATGCCGTGGGATCGGCAGAGCGCCACGGCAGACTGAACCTGTTCGACGGTTACGCCGCGCTCCATGGCATCCAATACCCGTTGAGAGCCGCTCTCAGAGCCGATCCAGACACGAAAGCAGCCCATCTCCGCGAGAGTTTCAATGACCTTTGCATTTAACCGATCGGCTCTCGAAATACATTCGAACGGTAACTGCAGCCGACGGCGTTTAAGTTCCCCGGCGTACTGGAAGAGCCAGCCCGGATGAATGGTGAATACATCGTCGGCCATCCAGGCCATATCAGGCCGATAACGTTGAATCAACCACTCGAGTTCATCGGCGACCGATGCCGGCTTTCTGCGGCGATGAGTCTTGCCGAACACTTCGTGGCTGCACCAGCGGCAGTGGTACGGGCAACCGCGCGCTGTGATCAGTGAAACCGAACCCATGCCATGATGTTTGCGCCATGTTTCGACATACTGCCCCACATCGATGGCCTCGCGAGCCGGCCAGGGCTGGGCATCAATATCGCGCAACTGTTCGCGCGGCTTCGTCTGAATAATGGTTCCCTCGGAGTTGCGAAAAGCGATGCCATCCACCCGGTGGAGCGAATCCCTGACACCAGCCTTCAATACTGGAATCAATTCTTCGATGGTGACTTCTCCCTCGCCGATGACAACGATATCTGCTCCGGCGTTGAGGTATTCCGGGAGGTATGCGCTTGGTTCCGGGCCACCAACCACGGTCTGCCAACCCGACTCCTTTGCCGCACGCAAAATGTCGAGCACGTTCGAACGCGTCATCAAGTTGGCGTAGACTCCGAGGATTGCTGGCGGCCCTTGCCGGAGAATTTCGAATAGCTGATCGCGGGAGCCAAAGGTGGAATCGAAGACTTCGACCTGGATTCCCTTTTTCCGAAGGTGCGAACAAATGTAAAGAATACCCAAGGGAGGATATGGCTTCATGATCTGAAGTTCCTTCGGATCTTCAAACAAGAAATAACCGTGGGTGAGAAGCAGGTCCATATCCGGGAACGGCGCTGTATCGAAAGTTTACAGCGGCCGCAGAGTCTTACGAGCTCCAATCAGACTGCAATTGCAATTGCACTAAACTGCCACACTGAGAATCGTCGAGCTTGGTGGGGTTTGGCGTATGGCTCGTCCGCTCCAGTTGAACCACCCTGTCCCAGAGTTGGTCGGGCCAATTCCCGTCGGCTCTTCCGTTCCAGGAATCTACCTCCGCATGCAGCGCGTCATGCAGAGCGCGATAGAACTCGCCGGTATAGGCCCCCTTGAACATCATGGAGAGGTCCTCACTGTCGGACCAATTGGTTTTCGTGCCCAGCTGCGCTTGCACTTGCTGGAAGAATTTGGTGCCTGGGAGCGGATACGCCACGGAAACGCCGATGTCGTCTGGGCGCGTGTCCCGTATCAACTCGACCGTACTCTGGATATCTTCCCAAGTCTCGCCCGGATAGCCAAATTGCAGGAAGTAGCAGGCGCGAATTCCCTCTTTCCGCAGATGCTCGCGCGCCTTGGGGACCTGGTCGACGCGAATGCCTTTTTCCATCGCGTTTAAAATCTTCTGCGCTCCAGATTCCACGCCCATCCACACTTCCGCACAGCCGGAACGCCGAAATGCCGCAGTCGTGGCAGGCGTCATCAAGTCAACCCGGGATTGCATCTTGAAGGGAACGGCGGCGTCCAGAGCCTCCACTGCATCCGCGAATTCCAAAACCCATTTCGCCTGCAGGCCGAAAATATCGTCCGCGAACCATAGATGCTCAGCGCCGTGTTCGTACTTGAGCTGGCGCATCTCCTCAGCCACGCTTTGCGGCGAGCGCACGGAAACTGTATCGCCATAGATGGGCTTGGCGCACCAGTTGCACCGATACGGACAGCCACGGCTGGAAACGATGTTCAGAGAGAAGTATCCATGTGCGGATTTCCAGGCATCGCGGTACTGGCGGATGTCGATCAGATCGCGCGCCGGAAACGGCAGCGTGTCCAGATGCCGCAACTGGCTGCGCTTCGCGGTCTTCACAACCTTTCCTGCCGGCGATAAATAAGCCAGGCCGGCGATTCCCTCCAGCGAAGTTTTTTTGTTTTTGAGCAATTGCTGCACTGTTTCCAGCAAGGTGAATTCGGCTTCGCCAAGCAGGACGCAACGAAAACCATTCTGGAGATAGTCCGCGGCATGATCCGAGGCATCGGAGCCGTTGACCAACACAGTGGCTCCCGCCTTTTGTGAGGCCGCGAGAATCTGGAACGCCACCTCCCGCATGCGGGTAAGGCACATCTTGGTAAGAAAGTTAAAGTTATCCTCGTAAACCACCACCAGCGTGGGACGATGCTGGGCGAGGGCGGCTTCGAATTCCTTCTCGGGATCGTTCAGCATGGTGTCGAATACTGCCACCGAGATGCCCGAACTGCGCAGCATGGCCGCCGCATAGAGGGTGCCAAGGGGAGGATAAGGCTGCGCCTTGCGAGTTTGCTTCCGATCGTAAAACAGATGATAAGAATGAGTCAGTAGAACATCAACCACGTCGGGGCCCCCATGTGCACTGAATGAATCAGCAAACTTCCTGCATACGCTCCGATAACTTTTGCCCGGTGAGGAGAGATCGCCGCGTCACTACGCGCTGCGCGGCGCGCGAAACCCAAAGTTCCCAGGGAAAGGAATATCGATTTTTCCCGATCCGCCAACGGATGGGCACTCCCAGCATCTGACGAAATCTTTTCTGCAGCCACGCTTTGCTTTGCGTAGCTTTCCGGATTTGATTATTGAGCAGAAAATACTCCAAACTGCGACGCAATCGTTGTAATTCCTCGCCTTGCAACCAAGGAAGGATATTGTGGCCCAACGCCAGGGTTTGCCATTCCTCAAAAGATTGCGGCTCGCGCAATCCCATGTCCTTCAACTGCGGCCAGATCGGGATCCCCGGGTACGGAGTGAAGATATTTGGGGAAAAACTCACGTTGGAGTATTCCCGGGCAATGTCGCTCATGATGGAAAAAGTTTGCTGCCGGTCGGCTTCGGTCTCACCTGGGTAACCGAGAATCACGTTGAAGGTGACGCGAATGTTGGCAAGGTGAGCCTTGCGAGCCGTCTCCACCATCTGCTCAACATTCTGGTGATGCTTGTTCATGAGCTTCAATACAGGCTTGGATGCCGATTCCGTGCCAAAGCCCATATGGGAAACACCGCTCTCACCCAATAAGCGAACATCGTCGTCGCTCATTCGCCACAAAAAGTCGGTGGAAGCCTGGAAATCCCAAAGGAATTTAACCCCGCTCTCGACAATTCCACGCGCAATCGCCAGGGCTCGCTTGATATCGACCAGAAAGTTGGAATCGAAGAGTGCCACTTCCTGAATGCCGTAGCGAGGCACCAAATCGGCGAGGTCGCTTACCACCCGCTCTGCCTTATAGGCATTGAACCGGCGGTTATAAAACACCATATCCGTACAGTAATTGCACGCGTAAGGACAGCCGACGCTGGACGTGTAGGACAATTGCCGGAAGCCTGCGGCGGAGGCGTACGCATCAAAGTTTGCAAGATGAAACGCCGGCATGGGGAGATCGTTGATGTTGGTGACTGGCCTTTCAGCCTCGTGGTGAATCCCCGCCCCATCTTTAAACGAGAGACCTTGCACGCCGTGCAGTTCCTGTTCGTCCGCCAATCGCTGCGCAACTTCGAGTAAGGTCAAGTCGCCTGGGCCGCGCACCACCGCATCCACGAAATCCGGTTGCAGAGTCTGTTCGGTCGCAAGGCTCGGGTGCCAGCCGCCGAAGATGACCGGCAAAGACGGGCGGGCGTTCTTCACCGCCCTGGCAACGCGAATCGCCGCCCCGATGGTAGGACCGGTAAGAACAGAAATGCCGAGGCAGAGTGCGTCCCTGGTTTCTCGAAGGACTTCGCTCTCGAAATCGGGCGAAGTTATATTGTCGATCAACTTGACTTCGAATCCGGCCTGCAAGAGAGGCGCTGCCAACGCGAGCAAGCACAAAGGTGCGCTCAACGGAGGGCCATCGTAAGGCGGATAAAAAAGTACGACCTTGTGCTTTTCTGGCAAAGGAACCTCACGGCAGCGCTTGGGAATTTATTCCCAAGTGGTCATTCGAGCAGAATGAAGGTTTGTCTGGAGTTTGTCAACCTTTTGCCATTTCTTTTGCGCTGCGAAAGCAGAAAAAAACTCCCTACTCTTTCCGTTGCCGGGCCGGGCGGAACTTGTATCCGCGCCAGCGGACTCCGATCGCCGGGTAGGCAACGCGGGACTTAGGCAACACGGGACTAGAGTCTTTAATTTCTTGCAGAATGTTGACAAATTCGTCGTATTCATGCGATATCTGAATGCGATTCTACTATCTTCCCACCGGGCCTCGGGGGCTGCATCCGTGAAGTCATCCAACAAGATCGTATTCTTCGTTGCGTCGTTCTCCAGCATTGAGGCTACGGCCCCGCTGGGAATTCTGGCGATTTCCACTCCGTTATTGGAGGCCGGATACGACATTCGAATCATCGATTCCACCATCACGCCCGATTATATGAAACGCGTGCTGGAAGAGGTGAAAGACGCTCTCTGTCTGGGAATCTCGGTGGTTACCGGACCGATGATTCGAGAGACGGTGGCGGTCGCGAAGGCAGTAAAGGCGTGGGACCCGGACTTTCCCGTGATCCTGGGCGGCTGGCATCCCTCACTATTGCCCAAGCAGACGATCGAAGCTCCTTACGTGGATATCATCGTGCGTGGCCAAGGGGAAGACAGCATGCTGGAGGTGGTACAGCACCTCCAGAACGATGAACCCCTCGACGACATTCTAGGAGTTGGATTCAAGCGCGACAACCAGGTCCTTCTTACCCCGGAGCGCCCCCTGAAGCAACTAAGCCAGATGCCGCAGAAGGCGTATCAACTGGCGGACTTCGACGGCTACGAGCGCGTCTGCGGACGGCGCTGGGCCATGTACACTTCGAGCCTGGCTTGCCCCTTCAACTGCTCCTATTGCACGAATGCCGCCGTGTATGGGCGCAAATGGAATGCGCTTCCCGTTGACCAGGTCGTCGAAGAGACCATGGACCTGACCCGCCGCTACCGGCTGGAGTTGTTGTGGATGGCGGACGACAACTTTCTTGTCGATCTCGATCGCGCGCTAAAGATTGCCGAAGGGCTGGTTCATGCAGGAGCAAAATTTAAATGGAGCGTTCAGGCGACCACCAATTTGACAGCTCGCCTGAGCGTCGAGGAACTCTCGCTGTTGCGCCGCTCGGGCATGCACCAGGTCTGCCAGGGCATCGAGACCGCGTCGCCGACCGTGATGAAGCACATGAACAAAGATTTCCAGGTGCTGGCCGACATCTACGAATCCACCGAGCGCTGCCTTCGCGCCAACGTAATTCCGTCCTTCAATATTATTTTCGGCCATCCCGGCGAAGGGCCAAAAGAACGGCGTGAGACCGTCAGCTTCATGATGGATGTGTGCCGCCGCTTCCCCGGAGCGGAATTCTGGACCAATATCTTCACCCCCTATCCTGGCTCTCCCATATTTCAGCAGGCGGAGAAGCTGGGCATTGAGGTCCCGACTTCGTTGGAAGGCTGGATTGACTACTTTCCCCGTTACACGACGCTGCCGTGGCTCAAGGGCAAAGATCATCAACGAGTGCAAACCATGCGCGATTATCTCCGCATCGCATTCGATCGCGAGCCAATTGCCGCCAAGGGGCCGGGGCGATTCGCCAAGGCCATTCAACATCTCACCGCTTATCCAGCGCGCTGGCGCCTGGATCACGACTTCTATAGCGTCCCCGTGGAACTCTGGGTCAATCGCACCTTGAAGAATATTGTGACCCTGCCCAAACCCAGTGTGGACGCAAAGATGATGGAGCCCAATCCCGCGACAAGTTGCTAGGTCGGAAGCCCGGGTAAATTGACGGCTAAGAACTCGCGGAACTGGTGTTCATGAAATGATCATTCTCTATAATCCAAAGGCGGCCCGTTACCGCAATCGCCGCTTACCCCTCTCTATTTTGTCGATAGCGGCGGTTCTCGAGGGCCGCGAAGAATACGCGATCGTGGATGGAAATCTCGATCTGCATCCCACCGAAACCATTGCAGCGCTGATCCAGCAGCACGCGGTCGAGATGTTGGCCGTGACCGTAATGCCCGGACCGCAAACCGTGGGCGCGGTCTCTACATGCCGGGAGATTCGAGCCCGGTTCCCGCACGTGAAAATTGTCTGGGGAGGCTACTTCGCCACCAACTACACGGCGGCAGTTTTGAATTCAGAATATGTCGATTTTGCCGTAAGGGGCCAGGGAGAGCTTACTTTTCTGGAGTTGTTAAGCGCTCTTCGTGAGAACCGTGAGATGCAGAACATTTCCGGCCTTTCCTACAAGGACTCGGACGGGCGAGCCCGCAACAATCCCGAGCGCCCCATGAAACCGCCGGATGCATTTCCCTGGTTGCCCTACCATCGGTTGCCGGTGGAGAAGTATCTCCTCCCAACATTTCTTGGCAAGCGCACTGCGGTGCACCAGGCCAGCATCGGTTGTCCCTTCCGCTGCAACTTCTGTGGCGTCGTAAACTTTTCCGGAAGCCGGGAAAAGATGGAGGCGCCGGAACGCACCGAAGCTGTTCTGCGCCATCTGGCGCAGAACTATGGTGTCGACGCGGTTCAGTTCTACGACAACAATTTCTTTTTGCGCGAGAACCACACCCAGGAACTGGCGAATCGCATCGAGCCGCTGAACCTGAAATGGTGGTGCGAGGGCCGTTCCGACATCATGATGTCTTACTCGGACGCAACCTTCGAGGCCATCCGCCGCGCTGGTTGCAGGATGATCTTTTTTGGGGCGGAATCCGGCAATAACGAAACTCTGAAGGAAATGAAGAAAGATCTTCGCGCCGAAGATACGTTGGCGCTGGCGTCTCGCATACGCCGTTTCAACATCATTCCCGAGTTCTCGATCATTTTCGGAAACCCCAAAGATCCCGAGGGCGACACCCAGGAGTGCATCCAGTTTATTCGCCAGCTGAAGCGTTTGAATCCGG
Organism: uncultured Acidobacteriaceae bacterium; assembly: GCA_963833875.1. GTDB lineage: Bacteria > Acidobacteriota > Terriglobia > Terriglobales > Acidobacteriaceae > Sulfotelmatobacter. The sequence goes on along the minus strand of CAWHZM010000004.1, from coordinate 353,680 downwards.
ACTCCGAAATTGTGGTTGAACATTACACGCCGGTTCCGCAACGAACCCAAATGTATGGAAATGTCGAAGACCAGGTTCGATTTCCGGAAACTCCCGACGAGTGGGCCACCGAGCGTTGGCAGCGCTACGCCACGCAGAAAGACCCCAAGACCCCGTGGATGAGGCCCAGCACCAAACAACTGATCGACAACTTTGAACTCGTAGTCTCTTCCCGCTGGCCCACCGTGCAGGACATCCGCCTTCCACAGTGGGGAAGAATGACGTTGAAGGCATTGAGCGCGTGGCGATACAAGCTTGCGGTTTACTCGGCGCCGTTTGAATTGAAGTGGACCCAGCGCATGATCGATCTTCGAAAGCCGAAGGTGGAGAGTTTGTGAACGAGGGTACCGTGATCGCGCCAGCGATCGATTCGCAAGTTTCTGCATCAGGCACTCTTCCAGGCCGTGTTTCTGTCGCCGAAGGCTACGCTCGATGGGCGGCCAGTTATGACCGAACTCCGAACCCGCTCCTTGCCCTGGAAGAGCGGTGCCTTTTGCCGCTGCTTCCGAACGTCGCCGGCAAGCGGGTGCTGGATCTGGCATGTGGAACCGGGCGTTGGCTGGAGAAGTGGTTGGCTGCCGGACCGGCGCTGGGCATTGGGATTGATTTTTCCCCGGCGATGCTGAGCGTGGCTCGCGAGAAAACTGCGATCCCAGGAAGATTAGCCAGAGCCGATTGCCTGAAGCTTCCGCTGAGAAACGCCTCCTTTGACTTCGCTATCTGTTCGTTTGCGCTGGAACACATTGGGAAGCTCAACGAACTGTCGGGCGAGTGCTGGCGCGTGCTGGGAGAGCCGGCAGACTTCTACGTCAGTGAACTTCATCCCGCGGCATACGACGCCGGTTGGCGCACGGGATTCAGGGATCAACTGGGCGCGCTGCAGATTGAAAGCACGAGCCATTCTTCAAAGGAAATTGTTTCAGCGTTCAACTCCGTGGGATTCGAACTCGCGCATGCGTTGGAGTGCTTTGTGGGAGAACCCGAGCGCCCGCTCTTCGCCAAGGCCGGGAAGGAAGGTTATTTCGATAAGGCGCGAGTCGTGCCCGCGGTTATGATTTGGCATTTCCGGCGGACCGCCCGGGAGCAGGGCTTGGCTAGGAAAGGCCGGCGGTGACCCTTCAAATGGAAGTGTTGGAGAACTCGGCGCCCACGGTGCTAATTCGACGGTCCTCTGGCCAACTGTCGTTGGGATTATCCGAGTCGTGGAAATCCATACACCTGCTCGGCGTTTTCCTGCGACGGGATATCAAGGTTCGCTACAAGCAGACTGTTTTAGGAGTGGGTTGGGCGGTTCTGCAGCCGCTGTTAAGCGTGGGCGTATTGACCCTGGTATTCGGCCGGGTGGTCAGAGTACCCACGGGAGGCGTGCCCTACCCGCTGTTTGTCTTTTGTGGATTGGCCCCCTGGCAGATTTTTGCTCGCGCCATTGCACGATCGAGTAACGCACTGGTGGACAATCAGTTCCTGCTCACCAGCGCGTATGTACCTCGATTGCTGCTGCCCCTGGCCGCGGTGCTAAGCGCATTCGTGGATTTTGGAATCGAGTTTCTGCTGCTCGTGGCGATGATGGTGGGTTACCATGTTTGGCCTACCCCGGTTGGAATTCTGACGCTCGTTCCGTTCCTGCTGCTGGCGCTCGCCGTGTCTGTGGGAGTCGGCCTTTTTCTGTCGGCACTCAACGTTCACTACCGCGATGTGGGCTTCACCGTACCATTCTTTATGCAGTTGTTGTTCTTTATCACGCCAGTTGCCTATCCCGGCGGCTTGATTCCTCTGCGCTTGCGCTGGCTGTCCGAACTGAACCCCATGGCCAACGTGGTAGCAGGTTTCCGGTGGGCGTTGTTGCACCAGCCGCGTCCTGCAATGCCGGGCTTGCTCTATTCCCTACTAGGTACGTTGGGGTTCCTGCTGGCAGCGTTGGTTTATTTCCGCCGGGTGGAGCGCAACTTCGCGGACGTGGTCTGAACATGAGCGATATTGCGGTTTGGGCAGAGAATCTTGGCAAGCGATATCCCTTAAAGGCATATCACGGTCCTCGGGAACTCCGGGAAACCTTGGTTTCAGCATGCGCCCGGATATTTGCCCCAACCCCCGCCATCCCGACGGCCGGCAATGCTCCGAAGCGCGAACACTGGGCACTGAAGCACGCCTCGTTTGAAATCCGGCGGGGAGAGGTCGTGGCGCTCTTGGGACCAAATGGAGCGGGCAAGACAACTCTGCTGCGACTCCTCGCCCGTATTACAGAGCCAACCGAGGGCTCCGCGGAAATCCGCGGCCGAATCCTCCCTCTTCTCGATATAGGTGCGGGTTTTCATAGTCAGCTGACCGGGATCGAGAATGTTTACGTGCACGGCGCCATCTTGGGAATGAGAAAAGCCGAGATTCGCAGAAAGTTCGATGAGATGGTGACTTTCGCCGGAGTCGAGACTTTCCTCAATACGCCCATCAAGCGCTGGTCAAGAGGCATGTGTGTGCGCCTGGCGTTTGCCGTGGCGGTTCACGTCGACGCCGATGTTCTTTTGGTGGACGAGTTACTGGACGTCACTGATGCCGAATTTCGCGAGCAATGCCTGCAGAGAATTGCAGCCGACGCTGTCAGGAAAGGCCGCACCATGATATTTGTCAGCCACGATTTGGCCTATGCGCGGCGATTGTGCACTCGCGAATTACAATTTGCCGGAGGACAAATCGTAAGGGCTTCGGCTGGTGTTGCAATTTCAACTCCCGAACCTGCGCGGGAGTTTTTGCGGGGTTGAGTCTTGACTGAAACAGACCGATGAATCGACGCCTGGCCGAAACCATAATTCGCTATCTCAGTTTCTCCGCGGAAAACGGCGAGAGCGGGGATTCGCTCGGCGGTTTCAATGACCGCCAGTGGGAAGACACCTTCCGGTGGTTGGATAACGCAAATGTGGCGCTCTATTTGTTGCAGAAACTGCGCGACACTCATGACGATGGGAAACTTCCGCCTGCCGTGCTGTCGCGTTTGGAACAAAATTACTCTGACAACCGGCTGCGGGTCGACGAAATGGCGAGCGCGTTTGCAGAGGTGAATGAAAGGTTCCGTCGATTTGCCGTTAACTATGCCGTGGTCAAAGGCTTTTCTCTTGTCCCTGAGTTCTGCCCCGATGCATATTTACGCCAGCAAAGTGACTTCGACTATCTGGTTGACGAACAGTCAGTGCCGATGGCGCAGCAAGCGCTCGCAGATTTGGGATTTTCCCTCATGAAGCATAGGCCCACGGCTGGGGAGTGGATCTTCTCCAAGCGTCCCATTTCCCACTCCTTCGATTCGGGCGAGCAGTACGAGGGGAAAGGCAGTTATGTTATCGAACTGCATTTGGCGATCTGGAGCCCGCACGCGCATGGCATCGATATAGCCGGTACGCAGTTTTCTTCCTCCTGCACCGTCGACCGCGAGTGGCGAGGAGTGCACTTCCGAGCTTTGCCCGAGGAAGACGCGTTCCTGCTGCAAGTACTGCATACGTTTCAGCACTTGCTGTACGGGGATATACGGATGGTATGGCTCTATGAGATTGCCTATTGTCTCCATCGGCGGCCGAACGACACGTCGTTCTGGCAAGGAGTGGAGCGGCGCACCGAGGCCGATGCCCTGCTGACTCACGTGGTGGCCATCGTCACGGGGCTGGCAGCGGGTTTTTTTCAGGCTCCGCTTCCAGCCATAGCACAAGCCTGGAAGGCAAATCTCCGCCCTTCGGTGAAGGTTTGGATGGAGCACTATGGCTGGCGCGTGGCCTTCGAAAAGATGCCTACTTACGAACTTGCTGTGTTCCCGGCTTCCAAGCTGGTTCTATTCCTGCATCGGCAATTCTTGCCCGATGTGAAGCGCCGACGAGACTTCACGCGCCGACGCCTATTACCCTGGACCCGACCGGCAAGCATAGTTCGTTCGAGCGACGAGCCGTCCTCGCGTGGCTTGAAGCTTGGTGGCTTGCTGCCAGAGGTTTCATCACAGTTTATGTTTCATCGGCTTCTGTATCACGCGGGCTCGGGATTGCGCTATCTGTGTGAGATTCCCAGGTGGTTGTGGCTCAATAGGAGCAAGGCTGTCCGAGAAGTGCCGGAAATCTCGACACGGAGCATGACGAAACGATGAATGTGACAGGTTTGTCTCAGGGCCCGCAAACGGGGGATTTCGTGAAGCCGGCAGATTTTTTTCGGCGGGATGTCCAAACCCCGCTTCATGGGCGATTCCTGGCTGCCGGGGCCGTGTGCGCGGTGCATACCAACTGTGAGCAAATTCTTGAAGCCGCTCGCCAAACCTTCTTGCCTTTGCAATCCGAGACCCGAGACACAGATTTCTCGCTTCGGTTGTGGGTCGATCCTGAATCGTCCTCGCAACCTCCGTGGCCAAAGCCCTTCGTCCGCGGCCTCGATCATCTCGTATTTGCCAGCTTCGATTCCGATAGCTCCATATTGGTCGATGTGCGCAAGCGATGGGTCCTGGGGCGGTTCTCAGCGAATATGACATCCGACCGCCATTACTGGAAAGCGACGATCTTTCCAGTTCTCATGTCCGTGATTGCCGCCTCGGTCGGAATCGTAGAACTTCACTGCTCGTGCGTAGTAAAGGACAACAAGGGATACCTGCTCTCCGGGCCTTCACGCTCGGGAAAATCTACGCTGGCAATGGCCCTGGCCCGCATTGGCTTCTCATTTCTCGCCGACGATCGAACTTTTTGCTCGGCCAAACACGGCAAGCTCTCCGCATGGGGCGTGGTGGCTTCTCTAAAGCTACGGAGTGAGGCTCAAGTTTGGTTTGAGGAGTTGGCCCAGCAGGAACCCAGAGAGATCGAGAATGGCGACTCGATATTGCGCTTCGATCCGGAAGGTCAGTTCGGACTAAAACGAGCCAAGTTCTGCGAACCGGGATGTCTGATTTTTCTCGATCAGCGACAAGAACCAGGTTTCAGCATGAGAGAGATCTCCCCGCTAGACGCTGCGCAACGCCTCGAACAAGAGCTTATGGCCGAGCCTCCCGAACTGATTGAAAGGCAGCGAAAAATGATTGGCCAGTTGGTCGAGATCCCTTGCTGGCAGCTGCAATATGGGGGCGATCCTCGAGTTGTCGCTCCAACACTCATGCGTCATCTGGAAGGAATTTCCGGCGAGGTTCCCCAAATGCCGCGAGGAAAGCGTTCGGAGCAACTCGATGGGCAGGGTGCATCAGACGCGGTAAACCGCGGCAGCAGACGTTCGGATCCGCTCCGTCGTCTCGTGCCAACGCCACACGCCATCAACCTGCGGTTGATGGATAGAATTGTGCGCCTGGAAACCAATAGCCCAAAATTCCTCGATTTCGCACAGCAGTCCTTTGCCTGGTACCCACGAGTATTGGAGGGTGATTCCGAGCTCACGTGGCGAATCGTGAGCCAATCCGGCGGTTTCGAGCGGCCGGGGACGTCCCCCTCTGGATTTTCGGATGCCGAATTCAGCTTCGTGAACTTTGGGCAGCGCAGTTTCGGGGCTGTAGACGCGGCCACCCGGAGTGGGATTGCGTTTTTAGCGGAGGAGTTTACCGAGATCCCCGAACCGAGGTTCGGGGTGCACCCCCCGCTGGAGTTCTTGCTTTACATGAGCGCTACCAGCTTGGGGTTCACTTGCCTCTCGGCGGGGTGTGTTGCCTTTCGGGGAAGATGCGTGGTCCTCTTGGGAGAGCCCAACAGTGGCAAAACCACCGCCAGTTACGTGGCCGCGAAGCTGGGGATGGAGCTGATTGATGATCATTTGGTATTCCTGGAGCCCACTGCTTCTGGAGTCCGCGCATGGGGCGACCCATTTCCCGCCGTGTTTCGTCCGAATACCTTGCAATTTTTCCCGGAGCTCCGCAGTCAGGTTCGTGAGTCGTCGCACAAAGGGGTTGGTTTCTGTTTTTTCGACAAGAGCAAACTGCAAAGCGCGCAAGCACACTCCGTGGCGCCGCTATGCTCTATCTTTCTCGAGAGAGCCGTTGCCGCGGAACCTCGTCTGGAGCCCATGCCGCCCGCCGAGCTGTTGCAGCATCTGGCCGCAGGCCTCCTCTTTAAGGAGTGCGAACGCTTCCAGTCTCAACAGGCTGCGGTCTTCGCCGGTTTGGCTGGGCTACCGGCGTATCGCCTTTCCTACGACGAAAATCCCGCCACTGCCGCAACGATCGTGCGGGACCTGCTCGTTAACCATGCCGGAGACACCGGAGGATGAACGGAAAATTTTACAAAAGCCTGACCGCTTCGCCGGGATACCGGCACCGTCCGCTAACCTTGTTCCGTCACAAGAGCCAGGCCGACGCGGTACCGATACGGCCCAAGACTAACGATCAGTAGCGTAGCCAGGGCGGCGGCGCAGAAGAATCCGCTTAGCGGTACAACGTACGATCCGGTTTTATCGAAACCGAGGCCCATCAGGTAAGCTCCCAACCCGCCAGCCACCCCATAAACGCCCCATATCCACCCAGAAATCGCTCCATACGCACGCAGCCCAAAGTAGCGGCTAATCAAAAATGCGATTATGTCTACCTCCGCGCCTGTGCCGAGACCAACCAGGAAGGCCCCAACGAATGCAGCCCGGATCCCGTGGCTTACCGCCAGCAACCCGAGTCCGAGAGCGACCGCGGAGAAAAACCCCGATGCCACGCGAGGGGCAAAAAGCTGATCCATCAAGTAACCAGAGCTAATCCGTCCTATGAACAGCCCAATCCCGAGGAGCGAACTAGCCAGGGCCGCCATCTGTGCTGTCCCCCCCCGGTCGGTCAGGATAGCGGGCAGATGAATAAAACATGCATGCACGCTCGCAGTTATCAGAAAGAAGACGCCCACCATGATCCAGAAAGCTGGGGTGCGGCACGCTTCACTTACAGCCACTCCTGCTTCCTCCACTTCCATCCGGGTGGCCGCCAGAGCATTGGGCACGCCATCCGGTAGAAGGCTCATGCTCTGAGGTTTCTCTTTCAGGAACGCCGCGACCACCGGCAGAGGGATGAGCAAAACCACGAATCCGAGGATGCTGTAGGAGAGACGCCAGCCCCACCTTTGCACCAGTTGCTGCGCGACCGCAGGCAGAATGATCGCTCCCAACCCCAAGCCGAACATCATTACGCTCAGAGCCAGTCCTCTGCGCTTATCGAACCATTGCGAGACCACATCGGCGTAGGGTAGCGTTCCGGCCCCATCCGCGACCAAGCCCAAAGCAAAATAGAACAGGTAGAGCTGCCACAGCGACCGCTTCAGGAAGATACTCGAGATAAGGATCAGACCCAGGCCGGTGATGCTCGGAATCAGCACTCTTCGTGGGCCGTACTTATCGACCAATCGTCCGACCAGCGGGAAACACAAAGCGCAAGTCAAACTCAGAATCGTAAACGCCAGCGAAATCTGGGCGCGTCCGGAATGAAATTCGCGGCCGATCGCTTTGGCAAATATTCCGAAGGTAAATATGACGATTGGGACTGTGTTAAGGAAGTTTCCGAGGGCTGCCGTCAGCGCAACCCACCAGCCGTAAAACACCTTAGGTCGTCGGCTTGTCATTTCGGATATCCAAAATCGGCAAACCAAGTTCGAAACGCTTGCCGAGACTCGGGTGAGGGTATAAGGGATAGCGCTCCCCTGTCAATGCCGCAGGATTCACGCAGAGGCGTTCCGATGATCGAAGCCATTCGGCGCTTTGGAAACTGCGGCCAGCTCACTGCGCCCCTGCATCCTTCAACAACTTCAGCACGCTGCCGGTAGTGGCCGTCTCACTGAGCCGGGGAAAAATCTTCTCGACGCTATGACGGTGCGCATCGATGTTCCGGTCCGTCATCGCATCCACCACCGTAACCACGTTATAGCCCAGATCGTAGGCGCTTCGTGCCGTCGATTCCACGCCTACACTCGTCGAGACGCCCGCCAGGAAAACCTGGGTCACACCGTGCTGGCGCAAGTAATCATCCAAAGTTGTGCCCAAAATCGCGCCCCATCGCTCCTTCGTGACTACGTAGTCGCCAGGTTGCTGCTCCAATTCAGGAACCAAGTCAGACCAATCGCCAGGACGCGAAAGATTGGGTCTCTCGGCGTCGGTGCGGCCTGGAGCCACACCCCTCACATTGACCAGAACAACCGGCAGACTCCGCTCGCGGAAAGCGCGCGCGAGCTGCGCAGCACGGCTGACGATTTCGTCGATAGGGTGGACGGTTGGTAAAGCGATAATGCCTTTTTGCAAGTCAATCACAACCAAGGCAGAGGCGGCATCGAGTTTTGTTAGAGGCATGTTTTTCCCTTTGGTGTTGGGAGACAACGGCGATACCAGCCGACAAGCGATCCCGTTCTACCAGGTCACTGGCAGCGAGACCGGCCCGCGCAGCGAGATGTTCTTTGGGTACTCGAACTGGGTATCCGGCGCGAGTTGCAAGCCGGGCAGACGCCGGCTGACTTCTTCCAGAACGACGCGGACCTCCAGCCTTGCGAGCGGAGAACCGAGGCAGGTGTGCGGACCGAATCCAAATGACAGGTGCTCGTGCGCGTTGGCGCGCCGAAGGTCAAAGCGGTCTGGTTCGTGAAAGACCGATGGATCCCGGTTGGCTGAGCCGAGAAGCAGCAATAGCTTCGCTCGCGCCGGTACTTGAACTCCACCGACGTCCACCGCTTCTTTGGTGATGCGCCGCCAGGTGATCACCGAGCTTTCGATCCGCAGCACCTCCTCGATTGCGTTTGGGATCAACTCCGGATCGCGACAGATTGCCTCCCACGAAGGACGGTCTTCCAGCAGACGGCGGAAACTGTTTCCCATGAGGCACGTGGTGGTTTCATTACCCGCGAAAAACATGATCATCACGATCGCCGTGACCTCTTGCCGCGTCAGTGCTTCCTCGTCGCCATCGCGCGCCTGCGCGAGCGCACTGATAAGGTCGTCAGCCGGAGTCTGGGTCCGAGCTTCGACGAGCGCCGATGCGTAACGCCAGAATGCCGCCAGTTCGGTGGCGGCACTGACCTGCTCGGCTTCGCTGGCCCGTCCGAAGAGGAGCAATCCGCGATTGCGGGCGCCTTCCTTAACGCGTGCGACATCGGCCTCGGGCAGGCCCAGAATGCGAAACAGCACCAGCGCCGGCAGCCCCCAGGCAAGATCGCCGATCAAATCGGCCCGGCCGTCGCGCAAGCGCTCGTCGCAGAAACGCCTGGTTACGTCCCGTATAAAGGGCTCCATCGCAGCGACGCGCTTGGGGGTAAAGGCGACGTTCGCCAGACGCCGCGCGCGGGTGTGGGCCGGAGGATCTACGTTCACCAGCGCCGCGACTGGCGTGTAGCCGCCATCCTTTAACGCCGCCTTGGCCATGGGACATGGATCGGTAAGCGGAGCGAGAGTGTTGGCGGCCGAGAAAATTGCCGGCGACTGAAAGATGCGGCGGATGTCCTCGTAGCGAGTGACGATCCAATAATCAAATTCGGCGCAATAAAATGCCGGCGCAACTTCACGTGCGTACGCCATGAAGGGATATGGGTCTTTGAGGTACTCAGCACTGAACGGCTCGAAGCTGGGCAAGAGTGCGGGGTTGACGTCATGTCCGGAATTTCCGGTCTGGACCTCTGGCTTGTGCATTTCTTCAGCTTCTCCTTCCACGGCGAGGAGAGCATGCTGGCTCTCGGCCTCGGCCCGGAGTTTGCCCGCAGCGCGAGAGTCGACGAATCATACCCCAATCACTGGGCAAACGGGAAGTCGCGGGGCTCTCTGCAGGCAGCTTGCCGGGGTCTTCGGCTTGCCACTGTCCAATGCACCATGGAAGTAGTGCCGCGATCAACTGCATGGGAATGCGACTAGACATGGGCACCTGGACCGTGCAAACCTAAGGCCGGTTCATGAGCAATCTGACATACTTCTAACGAACCTGCGGAGTGAATCACCATGAACTATCTCATTACTGGAGCGACCGGAAACATCGGTTCGCTAGTCGTCAAACGCCTACTCGATCGCGGTGATCGGCCGCGAGTTCTGGTGCGCGATGCGGAGAAGGCACGATCGCGCTACGGCGATCGCGTGGATATCTTCGTCGGCGATTTCGCGGATGCGGCAACGATGACGGCAGCACTCGCAGGAGTCGATGCTTTTTTGCTGGTCAGTTCGGTTGACGACCTCCCAGCACTAGACGCAGTGGCAGCGCAGGCCGCAAAGGCCGCGCAGGTGAAGCATCTGGTAAAGATCTCATCGATCGCCGTGCCGCAAAAAAACATTGGGACAGGCGCGTGGCATGCGCAGGGCGAAGCCGCGGTTCGCGCCAGCGGAGTTCCCTTCACGTTCGTCCGGCCGTCAGGGTTTATGGAGAATTGCCTGTGGTGGGCGAGTTCGATCAAGTCCGAAGGGGTCGTCCGTTCATCCGCCGGCGATGGCAAAAGCCCGGTCATTCATAGCGATGACATTGCCGCCGTCGCCACCAAGGCCTTGACCACGCAGGCGTACATCGGAGAGTCGTTGCCTGTCACCGGCCCCGAGTTGCTCAGCTATCCCGAAATGGCGGCGAAGATCGGCGCTCGGATAGGAAAGCCGCTCCGGTTCGAAGCGCTCTCCGACGAAGAGGAGCGTCGGCAGTTGCTCGCGAGGAACCGGCCGAAGCCGATGGTCGAAGTCCTAATCTCGGTTTTTCGGGCGATGCGCGAAGATCGTCTGGCTAAGGTTACAGATACTGTCGAACGCGTGCTCGGTCGAAAGCCGATGTCTTTCGACCAGTGGCTGGAGCAACATGCGGCAGCGTTTCGGTGATTGAAGCTGGGGCTTGGGCAACCGGAGGTTGAGTCCCGGATTTGGTTTAGCGTTTGTGGACTTAATGTTCTGCCGCCAAATTCCACCGATCCCTCCCATCGTTGGCACCGCGCCCTCTTCTCGATCCGAGCCGAAGCTGCCTATCCGCTGACGCAGTTCGGCGACTGTCGGGCCTCGAATAGGGCACCTTTTAGCTTCCAGCGCTCGCCGTCTTGGCGGCCACTCCACGCTCGAGTACTTCCCGCAGGCGCTTACCCAGCGCAGCGAGCCGGATGGGTTTATGCAAGAGCACATGCTTCGGATCCAGGACTTGTCGGTTCGAAAGTAAGTTATCTGAATATCCGGACATGAAAACCACTTTGGTTTCAGGATGGATGCCCGCGAGCTGTTCCGCCAGTTCCCGGCCGCTCATGTGCGGCATGATGACATCCGTAAGCATCAGGTCAATGGAACCTTTAAACTCTCGCGCGATCGATAAGGCTTGAGCGCCTCCGTTTGCGGAAAGCGTGTTGTATCCATTGTGGCGGAGGTATTCCGCGATGGATTCTCGAAGGGTGTGCTCGTCTTCGACAAGAAGAATAGTTTCAGTAGCCGAAGACAAAGTCGCCGCCGTTTCTTCGGCATTCTGCCGGGTGGCCGATTCTGCCCGCGGCAGGCATATTTTGAAAGTTGTTCCACGTCCCACTTCACTCTCGACGAATATCTGGCCTCCGCTCTGTTTCACGATGTCGAATACGATGGCCAAGCCCAGTCCGGTCCCTTTCCCCGCCTCCTTGGTGGTGAAGAAAGGCTCGAAAATCTGCGCCTTTGTTGCGTCGTCGATGCCACAACCGGTATCCGTGACAGCAATCAGAATGTGGCTGGAGATGCTGTTGCGGGATTGCTCAGGAGCCCCACCGGGTCCGCAGCCGACCACTTGAATCAGAACCGAGCCGCCGTTGGGCATGGCATCGCGCGCGTTAATCACCAGATTCATCACTACCTGTTCCACCTGGGTGGAATCCGCCTTAATAAAAGCTTCCGTGTCACCGGGCGAGAATTTGATATCGATGCTCTCGGGCACCAATCGCCTGAGCATCTTCAGTTGCTCGGTAATGAGTGCATGCACATCCAGCACTTGCGGGGAAAGCACCTGCTTGCGGCTGAAGGTCAGCAGCCCCTTGGTAAGTGAAGACGCCCGGTCGATGGCTTTCTCAATTTCATCGAGATATCTCCGCTTGCTGTCGTTTTCCGGTATTTGCAACTGCAGCAATTCCGCGTAGCTGCTGATCGCCATAAGAACGTTATTGAAATCGTGCGCGACGCCGCCGGCCAGCCGTCCCACCGCCTCGATCTTCTGCATTTGCCGTAGTTGTTGCTCGAGTTCGCGTTGCTCGGTGATGTCTTGAACCACTCCCTCGAAATACAGGAGGCGCCCTCTACTGTCCCTCGCCGCACGGGCGCTTTCCGAAATCCAGATTACTTTTCCGTCCTTCCGAACAGCCTGGTATTCAAAATTCTGGACGAGGTTTCTCCGCCTCATCAGGCTGACAAATTCTTCATGCATCTCGGGATGCACATATTGCTGGTTCCTCACATCGCTGCGCGCTTCCATCAGTTCTTCCGGGGAGTCGAAGCCGAACATGCGCGCCAAGGCCGGATTTGCCGAGATGTACCTGCCCTGGGGGGTCGCCTGGTAGATGCCCTCGATGGCATTTTCAAAAATAGTTCTGTACTTCTGTTCCGTTCGGCGAAGCACTTCTTCAGACCGCTTCGTTTCGGTGATGTCGGTAAGGAAGCCGATGATGCCCTTGATGTTGCGGCTCTCATCCCAAAGGGGCGTGGCAGAGAGGCTGATGGCCATGAATGAGCCATCCCGCTTGCGGCCTTGTAATTCAATACCAGTGAGGGTTTCGCCGGCGAGGGCTCGTTTGTGCAGGGATGACGCTTGTTGATTGCCCCCTTCAAGCGTTATGGGAGGGAGCTTTCCCAGCACATCTTCTTCACTCCAGCCAAACGCCGCTTGTGCCGCGGGGTTCCACGATGTCACTCTGCGTTTGGTATCAACGGCAATGATGGGAACCGGGGAAGCGTATATGCTGGTCTCACTGGCTTTGCGCAGCGCATTCTGCGTCTGTTTGAACGCAGTAACGTCCCTCCCGATGGCGGAAGCGCCGACAACGTTCCCATCAGAGTCGAGCACGGGAGAAATGCTGATGGATACGTCGAGCCGCCGCCCATCCTTTGCCACCCGAACCGTATCGGAACTATTGGCTTTGATTCCGGTCCGTACTTTCTCGCGAATTCGAATTGCCTCCTCGGCACGATCCGAAGGCGCCAGGATGGAAATGCTTTTACCAATCACCTCCGCTGCGGCGTAGCCGTACATCAGTTCCGCGCCTTTATTCCAACTTGTGATCCGGTATTTCAGGTCGGTTCCGATGATTGCATCTTGTGACGACTCAACAATGGCGGCGAGGCGAACTACTGTTTCCTGGGCCAGGCGGCGAGCCGTTATATCGCGGATGTAAACAATGAACGTTGTGCTCTCGTCGATGACGGCTGTCGTTACCGTGATTTCGGCGGGGAACTCCTCCCCGTCTGCGCGCATCACCTTGGTCTCAAGCCGCGTGCCTACCACTTCCACCCCGCTGGAGGCCACAGAAGCGAAAAGCTCGCTGCGAAGATGAGGACGTAGCGCCGCGGGAAGAATAGTTTCTGAGAGGTCCTTCCCCAAGGCCGCGGCACGGGAAATCCGGAAGGTGCGTTCGGCCGCGGGATTGAATTCGATAATTCTGCCCCGCTTGTCCACCCAAAGGATGCAGTCCAGAGCAGAATCCAAAACGGCTTGATAGCGAGCGTCTGCTTTCGTAGTAGACGGTCGTACAGGAACGCTATCGCCGGTACCCGCACCCTTTTTCATGGTTTGTTGAACACGTGACGCCGGGTTCAAGCATGGTGCGCGCCCGCGTCAGTAGGCGACGCCAACCGACTCACTCCCCTAACAGGTCGTGAATCTTGTCCCTTAGTACGTTAAGACGAAACGGTTTCCGCAGGGTCGCAGGCTGGGGCGACTCGCCCATACCGAGGCTCGACCTGCCCGGATCGCCAGATATGTAGAGAATTTTCAGGTCAGGATGTTGTTCCAGCAATTTGGCCGCAACCTGGTAGCCGTTCATTTTGGGCATAAAAATATCCGCAATCAGAATGTCGAGAGAAGAACGGCTTTGTTGCACAACATTCAGCGCCTCAGCTCCAGTTTTCGCCTGCAGCACCTTGAATCCCTCCATCATGAGAAATTCAACCGCGGGCACTCGAACCGCATCGTCATCTTCCACGATGAGCACCGTTCTCGCGATCGCAGGAATCCGGGGTAGGGACGCGGATTGCGCCTCAAAGGCTTCTTGCCTCCATACAGGAAAATAAAGTTGGAAGCTGCTGCGCGCCGAGGGGTCACTCGAAAAACGTGCCAGTCCGTGGCACTCTTTCAGAATTCCTCGAACCGCGGCTAGCGACAGACTAACTCTCTGGCTTTGGTCGAGATCGACATGCGCAGCAGAGTCTGTCCTGACCGCAGGCGTACCGTTTTCGATGGAAAGAACGACATACTGTCCAGGTTCAGCTGTATCTTGTTCGCCAATGAATTCGCGGTCGAGATCGGTTAGCGCAGTCGAAATCCTCAGCTGTCCGCCGCTCGCCATCGAATTCCGTGCGATCAAAACAAAAGCGAGCAGGGTTTGCTCGACATTAATTCGGTCGGCGTGAATATCGACGGACTTGGCATTGAGCCTCAACTTCAGATCGGCCTGTTCCCCCAACAGGTCCTTCATCAGGTCGCCGACCTCGGACACTAAGTCGTCTAACTCCAAAGGTTGCGGCATGCTGCTATGCCTTCGGCTGGAGTCCAGAAATTTTTGAATTAGCGATGTGGCCCGAGTAGCATGTGTAATAACTTGCTCTAACTCTCGCCGATTAGTGGTCGTTTTTCTTAGCTCCAACTCCGCATAGCCTGTAACTGCCATCATGATGTTGTTGAATTGATTCGCCATGGCCTGAGCGAGTTCATCGATCAGTTCGATGTTGTGTGCCTGCAATAGGGAGCGGAGATGCCCATGCGACTCACTGCTGCGCAGTTCTAATGTGCCGCCAACATCAGGTGTCATCGAATCACTCTCTGGTAAGTGGCTTCTGTGAGTAATCTCACAACGCTACTTCTGCCCCAATCGGCGCGTCAAATTACCCGCGTAATACATGGAATGCTGTACTTCAGAATTGCAATCGGCGGACCACAACCTTGCGTAGTGGTGAGCGTTTGAGCCCCGGCGCTTGGCGTTTGAACCTCCTGTCGACATTTCGTAATATTGCCGCTTTTTTGGACAGTTGGAGGCGGCATCGTGAGATCGGGCCGTGTTATCAGCGGTCCTCGAGGTCGCGGCTTTGGCCGTCTAAATGCCTATTCACTCGTGTGACCAACAAAATACTCATTGTTGACGACGATGACCAGTTAGTTTCAGCCTACTTGGATTACCTGACCCAACTTGGCTATGCGGTAGACACAGCAGGAGAAATCGAGGAAGCTCAGACCCTGTTAAGTCATTTTCAATATGGGTTGGTAATTACAGATCTCCGCCTGAGCCGCCTCAACTTTGGCGGGCTCGAATTGGTGAAATTCATTCGTAATGCTGCGTTGCCGACTCGGGTGATAGTGCTCACAGCTTACGGTTGGCCGGAACTCAAGGCCGAAGCCGTGAATGAGGGGGTGGACGTATTTCTCAGAAAACCAATGCGTCTCTCCGACCTCGCAAAGAACGTCGCCGTGCTGAGTGGAGGTTCCGCGTGAGAAAGTCGTTGCTCGATAAGATCCTCGACCCGGAACAGTTGTCCGTCCGGTTCCAGCCCATCTTTTATGTCAGGGATGGCGAACACCAGCTCCACAGTGTGGAGGCCCTGATTCGTGGGCCCAAGGGCACACACTTCGAAGCGGCGCCCATGCTCTTTGATTACGTTCGGCGCAAAAAAGAAGAAAAGGCCGTCGATAATAGTTGCATTGCAGCAATCTGTGCCCGAGCTGCCGGTTTGCCTCGCGAACTTCGGATCAATGTCAATGTGCACGCCGTAACTCTCGGGCAGAATCCTGAGTTTGTCGAATCTCTGCGCAGACGAGCTCATAAGCACTCGCTGTCGTTGGACCGGTTTACGGTGGAAATCGTGGAATATGCTCCCACCTACGACATTCCGGAGTTGTCTCGTACCATCGCCGGCTTGCGCAAAGCCGGAGTACGCATCGCCCTGGACGATGTGGGAATCGGACAATCGAACTATCGCATGATGTTGGATTGCCATCCCGAATATTTCAAACTCGACGCATATTTCGTGCGTGGTCTAAAGGATGATCCCAAGCGCCGTGCGGTGGTCGAATCGGTGGTCACTTTTGGGAGAGCGCTACACAGCGCGGTTGTAGCCGAGGGAGCCGAGTCTTTGGAGGACATCGCGGTACTCGCCGAACTTGGGGTCGAGTTTGTGCAATGTAATCTTCTTTGTCCGGCGCTCACGCTGGACGATCTGTTGGCGCGGGGTTATGGCGCTCAGACTCCCGGCCAGCTTGCCTTGGCGCATTGCGCGGGAGTAGGAGCGAGGGCCACAAAAAACCTTCGGCACAGCCACAGCGGCTCCGCCTTCGTGGTTTAGTTGCGGCCGTTCGGGTGGACGATCCCGAATGATTTGATTTTGTTGTAGAGCGAACTTCGCGACATACCGAGGCGAGTCGCGGCGCGGGACACATTCCACAGTTCCGAAGTCAAGGTCTTTTGAATATGGAGGCGTTGTATTTCGCGGAACGTGAGCGGAGAGCCTGCTTCATTGGCATCGGCTACTTCGGAAACGTACTCCAGGCGCAAATCCTTTGGCTGAATCGTATCTCCCTTGGCCAGCAGGACCGCTCTTTCTATTACATTTTTCAACTCCCGGATATTGCCCGGCCATGGGTAGGTTGTAAGCGTCTCGAGAGTTAGTTCGGAAAGGACGAGATGGCTTCGTCCCAGATCCGCCGCGATGCGCTGGAAAAAGTCTTTCGCCAACAATGGAATATCTTCAGCTCTCTCCCGCAGCGCGGGCATCCGAACCACCACTGTACTTACTCGGAAGTACAGATCGCTGCGAAATTTTTTCTCGCGAATCAGTTGAGACAGATCGGCGTGGCTTGCGGCGATCAAGCGAATGTCTAAGTGGCGTCCCTGGACGTCCCCAAGCCGCCGGAACTGCTTCTCCTCCAAAGTCTTCAGTAGCTTGGGTTGGATCTGGAGATCCATATCTGCGATTTCATCCAGAAAAACGGTACCTTTTTGAGCGACTTCCAGTAGCCCCAATTTCCGATGAAGGGCGCCGGTAAATGCACCGGCCTCGTGACCGAAGAGTTCGCTCTCAAGCAGTTCCTTTCCAAAGCCCGCGCAATTCAAGTCGACGAACGGTTCTTCCGCGCGCGGACTGTGATCGTGAATCCACCGCGCCAGAATGCCCTTGCCGGACCCTGTTTCCCCCGCAATCAGTATGGGGCAATGGCTGCCACACACTCCCTGGGCTTCTTCCGCCACGCGCCGAATGGCCGCGCTTACACCAACAAACGGGTCCACCGATTCGCGTTTTTCTTTTGCCTTGCCGGCAAGCTGCTTTTGGTGGTTTCGCTGGTTGTTCAGGACCCGCTCCAGCACCACCGCGATGGCTGCCATTTGCACCGGTTTTGTGAAAAATTGTTCCGCCCCATCTTTCATGGCTTGCACCGCTAGCTCTATGGTTCCATTGCCAGTCAACAGGATCAATGGCACCGAGCTGTAGGTTTGCTTGAGGAAAGGAAGCAGGTCCAGCGTTGTCCCGTCCGGTAAGGAATAGTCGAGAATCGCGGCATCGGGAGGAAAACTCCGGAAGCTTTGGCGGATGGTGGCGCAGGTCGTGGCCTCACTTACTTGATAGCCCTCCGCCTGAAGGAACTCGCTTAAGGCACCTCGAAGCGACTTATCGTCCTCGCCGATGAGAATTCGTTTCTTCGACATACGGGTTTCCGGTTGCCAGAGAGTCATTGCCCTTGAAGTTCGGAGAATAAGTACGCGAACAACAGGACCGGATGTGAGGAAACTCTAATTCACTTTAGTAAGAGGAAAACAGATCACCTTCGTAACTGTCTTCGCAGCGGCAGCGGGAGCAGTGGCAGCAAGAGTCAAGAGTCAAGAGTAACGATTTGGTCAATCGCCTCGTGTCACTACGGTAATTAGCAATTTCTCAGGCACGGTGCAAATCTGTTAAGAGTCCCATACCCTGCAATACTTTCGGTGAAGAGATGCCGTATCCAGCGGACCTAACCCCACCCGCCACCATCCTGGTCGCTGACGATCAAGCTGCCAATCGAGAACTCCTTGAGGAGTTGCTGTCCAGTCAAGACTTCCATGTCATATGCGTGGGCGATGGCGAGGCCGCTCTATCGGCCCTATCCGAGTACCAGATCGATTTGACGATCTCCGACGTCATGATGCCCCGGCTCAACGGCTTTGAACTGTGCGAGAAGATCAAGTCCAATCCGGAAACTTATTTGATCCCGGTGATTTTGGTGACTTGCCTCGGCGATAAGCAAGACCACCTGCAAGGAATCAAGTCAGGAGCAGATGATTTTCTAACTCGTCCTATCGATCAGGCCGAGTTGCTGGCTCGCGTCCGCTCTCTGCTCACGCTGAAAATGCGCACCGATGAACTGGAGCGGGCTGAATCCGTCCTGTTTACGCTCGCCCGCAGTATCGAAGGCAAGGACCCCTACACCCACGGGCACTGCGAACGGCTGGCTGATTATTCTGTTCGCCTTGGGGAACAACTGAGACTGCCTGAAAACCAGATAACGGCCCTGCGAAGGGCGGGCATCGTCCACGATGTCGGAAAAGTTGCGATCCCAGACTCCATTCTTCTAAAGCCAACCGGCCTCTCGCCGCAGGAATGGAATCTGATGCGAGAACACCCGGCCATCGGAGAGCGCATTTGCGCCCCCTTGAAGTCTTTCCGCCTGGTCTTACCCATCATCCGCCATCATCATGAAAAATACGATGGCTCAGGCTATCCCGATGGGCTTCGTGGTGAGGCCATACCCGTTACAGCTCGGGCACTACAGATAGTCGATGTCTATGACGCGCTAATTACTAAGCGGCCTTACAAAGCCGCGCTTTCCATCGCTGATTCCCTTCAGACCATGAAACAGGAAGTTGCCCGAGGCTGGTGGGATCCGCATATTTTCCAGGAATTTGAGCGCCTTGTAAGAGCCGGCTCCGGGGATTTTCTATGCCGCGCTTCTGCGGCTGGTAGTTAGCGGCGTGTCAGTTGTCATAGACCGTTTTCGCAAACGGCGTGCGAAGAGACGCCGTGGGAAGAAGGCTTTAGTGAAAACATCTTTCAGCGTCGGCAAGTGGGTTTCAAAATCCCGATGGCGAATCTACCTTGTGTTTCTTGTGCTCATGGTCGTTCCCATCGCGCTGTTCGCCTACTCCATAAATCAGATTCTCCGGCGCCAAGCCGTAAACCAGGCCAAAACTGAAAGCACACAAATCGCGCGGGTCTCGGCTACTCTGACGGACGAACATCTACGCGAAAGCATCACGTTTCTTACCTCCATTGCCGACCGTCGCACCTTTGGTCAGGCTTGCAAGGACCGAAATCTCGAGTTGGTTTCCTGGCACCTCCGGAACGCGAAGGCCCTGCGCCCGGACTTTTCGTTCGTTAGTGTCTATACCCTCGATGGCACGATGCGTGCGATTTTTCCAGAACAACCAAAGCTGCTCAATCAGAATTTCGCTTATCGCGACTGGTACCGGGGCTTTCTTCGACAGAAGAGGCCTTACATTTCGGAAGTATATAAGTCCGCCGTCGCCCCCTACGAGCTTGTGGTTGCGATCGCCGTTCCCATCTTGAATGGCGAAGGCGAGCCCATTGGAATTCTTATGGGCGCCGATGCGGTGGACACCGTCAGCCAACGCCTTGTCGATACCCGCCTAGAGGATGGATGGACAATCTTATTAGTTGACCAGCATGGCCAGCTGGCGGCCGGACAGAATATTGACGTCCATGCTTCCCCCATTGACCTTGAAACCTATGAACCCGTCAAGCGCCTGCAGGGGAAAGAGGCTGGCGATGGGATTTTTGTGCGGGATGGAAAGGCCTGGTTCACTCACTACCAGCCGATCGATCAATTCCAATGGGGAGTGATTGTGGAACAACCCGTTGCGATTCAGCAACGCGCGATTGGGCTGGTTCAAAACCGGGTGTGGATTCTTGCGGCCGTCTTCGTGTGTGTTGGCTGGATACTGACTATTTTTCTGGGGTCGCTTTATTCGCAGCTCGAAACCGGGAATCGCTTCATGGAACTCTCTCTCGATATGCAGTGCACCATTGGGTTCGATGGAATCTTCCGGAGGCTAAATCCCAGCTGGCAGAGAGTATTAGGCTTTACCTCGGCTGAACTGGCCGCGCGCCCGCGGACCGACTTTATTCATCCAGAAGATCAGGCGAGGACATCGGCGGAGTTCGCCCGCATCCAGCAAGGAGAGTCTGCGGTCGCATTCGAAAATCGCTACCGCTGCAAGAATGGCGAGTATAAATGGCTGCTCTGGAACGCGGTCAGCGTGCCGGAAAAGCAGCTCATTTTTGCCGTGGCTCGTGACATCACCACGCGAAAAGCCGCCGAAGATGAAGTGCGCGCGAGCGAGGAACGCTATCGCAAGCTGTTTGAGCTGAACCCCCAGCCCGCATGGATTTACGATCGTGAAACCCTCCGCTTTCTCGCCGTCAACCGTGCCGCCATGAACGCTTATGGCTATTCGCGGGAAGAATTCCTGGCGATGACGATTCGGGACATTCGCCCGGCGGAGGAGATTCCTGCCCTTCTTACGCGCATATCTTCCCTGCGCGACGAAACCATCGGCGGAGGCATTTGGCGTCATCGACGCAGGGACGGCAACCTCATCTATGTCGAAATTACTTCTTACGCGCTCACTTTCGATGGCCGGGCGGCGGATTTTGTTATCGCTGTGGATGTCACGGAAAAAAAGCGGGCGCAAGAAGAGCGCGAGAAGTTCACCGCGACCCTGGAGGCCGCGAACCGCGAATTAGAACTCCGGAATCGCGAAGTCGAGCGCGCTACACACATGAAGAGCAAGTTCCTGGCCAGCATGAGCCACGAACTGAGGACGCCGCTGAATGCGATTGTGGGCTTTTCCGATCTCCTGTCCGATGAGATCCCCGGCCCGCTCAATCCCAAACAGAAGCGCTTCGTCGGTCACATCAAGCAAGGGTCGGGACATCTGCTGCAGTTGATCAACGACATCCTCGATCTTTCGAAGATTGAGGCCGGGTTGCTCGAACTCCGGTGTGAAGACTTCCAGTTGGAAGACGCGCTGCCCGAAGTGTTATCTACGGTGCGCCCGTTGGCGATGGCCAAAAATGTTAACGTTGAACAAAATGTAGAACTGTCGCTGGCAGTCTACGCCGACCGGGTTCGCTTCAAACAGATTCTCTACAACCTTCTTAGTAATGCCGTGAAATTCACGCCGAAAGATGGGCGAATCGAAGTTGCGTGCCGCCGGGAAGAAAATCTCGTTCGCATCTCGGTGACCGATACTGGCATAGGCATCCGTCCTGAAGATCACGCCATGGTCTTCGAGGAATTCAAACAGGTCGAAGGCGGTGGAGCAGCCGCGCAACAAGGCACCGGACTTGGACTTGCGATCACCAAACGTTTGGTTGAACAACAGGGCGGGACGATTTCTCTCAAGAGCGAATTGGGAAAAGGCAGCTGCTTTAGCCTCACTCTTCCCGTAGGCGTCGTCAACCAGCATCCCGTCAGTACTGACGACAACTCCTCCGGCTTATGCGTGACGGCAACTAAACGGAATCCCTTGATCCTGGTCGTGGATGATGAACTGCCGGCGCGTGAATTGATGGCCAGCTATTTGGAAGCAGATTACCGTGTAGCTATGGCGGATTCCGGGACTGAATGTATTAGAAGGGCGGGAATACTCAAACCCGACGCCATCATTCTCGATGTGTTGATGTCAGGCGGCGATGGCTTTCAAGCCTTGGCCGCTTTGAAGGCCGCGCCGGAAACTGAAAACATTCCCATCATCGTCGTCTCAATTATCGATAGCAAGCAAGTAGGATTTGCGTTGGGCGCCGTGGACTATCTCATCAAGCCCATCAACAAAGCGGCATTGTTGGAATCGCTGGGCAAGCACATTCCTAAACCGACTGGCGACGACCCGGCAATTCTTCTGGTGGACGATGATTCCAGAACGCTCGAGTTGCTGCAGGAAACCCTGCGCTCGGCCGGATACGAGACGCAGGCCGTGCCGAACGGCGCCCGAGCTCTGGAAGCGCTCGCCTCTAACCTCGTGGGTGCCGTGGTGCTTGACCTGATGATGCCTGGAATGGATGGTTTTGAGGTCATCCGGCATGTACGCCACAATCCCAACCTGAAAAACCTGCCGATTTTTGTCATGACTGCAAGAAACCTGACTCAGGAGGAGATGGCAATTCTGAATTCGGATACACAGGCATTGATTCAGAAAGATGGCCCCTGGCACCAGCAGATTCTTTCCGAAATCCGCCAGGCTATTCAAAGCGAAGCCAGGGCCCGCGCGGCGAGGCAATCATGAAGATACTCATTGCCGAAGACAATGCGGTAAATCGCGAGCTGCTGCGTGAACTCCTCGAGATGCGGGGATTCGAAGTATTTGAAGCATGTAACGGCAAGGAAGCGTTGGAAATGATCGAGTCGGTTTGTCCGGATCTGTTGGTGCTCGATCTGGGTATGCCAGTGCTTGATGGTTTTGGCGCCATCGAAAAGATTCGCGCGAATCCGCAACTCGCGCATTTGCCCGTGCTTGCTGCCACGGCCTATGCCATGAGAGGAGATCGCGATCAAGTCCTGAAGGCGGGTTTCGATGGCTACGTATCGAAGCCGATTAATTCAACCGCCCTTAATCAGGAAATTGATCGCCTTATGGGCGCGCCGAAGAACAGAGAAACAAATGCAAGAAGCGCAGACTCCGGCTCAACAACATAGGTCTCGACTGGCTTTTATGCTCCCACTCCATCCATGCCGTCGATTTCGGAGATGAAATCCCGGATGGCTTGCGGGTTCTTAACCTGCTCGAAGCGGATTCCCTGCCGTTTTTCTGCAACCCAAACCACAATCCCCGTGGCATCAATGGCAGTTCCGGAGGAAGGCAGGCGAAACGACACCCGCACCTGCTGACCAGGCTGCAGATTCTCGGCTTCGACTTGCATTCCACCTTGACTGAGGTTCCAGGTCATGCCTCTCGCTTGACGCGACCCAACAGTGCACATGACGTCGGTTTGCAATGGAACCCGGAGGAATCGGCGCCGGCATTCGAATAAGGCCCCGCGCACGGTGCGATACAAGTTCGTGAGCTTTTGCCGGTCCACCGGTTTCTGGAGATAGAACGTGGCACCGCTCGAGAACACTTCCTGCATGGTCTGGCGGTCGTCGCGTCCCGTCACGATAACGATTGGCGTGGAGCGGTTCCACGACGAATTGCGAATCCAGCGTGCCAAGTCGAACCCGTTCATGCTAGGCATTTCGAGATCGAGAAAGATTCCATCGAAGCGCTCGCGATTCACCAGTTCGGCAGCATTGCTGCTTTCTCCGACGCCATGGACGTCGGCCTTGAGCGATGAAAATACCTCTTCCATCAGCTCAAGGCTGGCCGCGTCGTCTTCTACGACAAGGAGTCTAAGAGCCGCCATCTTTATCTGGTCCCGTTTCTGCCGTTCTTAAGCCGCTTCACAATCTGCAAGATACGGTTGCATGCCCGGCCGCCGTTGCGCGGCGCCCGGATATGCTCGTGACTGTTGCGCGCTTCCGTGGCGCATGAGTGCTGTATTTGTCTCCGTTCAACGCCCGGGAAAGATTCAGCAGCGCTACCGAGCCGCATGCAAAACAATGGGTGTGCGCGGAGGTGATCATCTCGCAGTCAAGACAAAGGCTAGCGGACTGCAAAGGTACGATGCTGAGTTCTGAAGTATTCATCGTGCCCTCGCTTGTTCTTGGCCGTCGTCCAGAATGTCGATGTCATCTGCCTCGTCGACATCGTGGACATGATCAAGCCCAGGCCAGGGAACAATCAGTCCACCTCCACTCTTCCTGGAGCCTAAGCTAGAGCGGATCCCTTGCACTTCTATTCCACTCTTCGAAACCTTGGCGTTCTTACTGGGAAAGGAAAGGTAATCGAGGGCGAGAAAAAAATCGAAATCGTCATCCCCGGGCGCTAGAGTAATGTTTGCCATGCAATGGATGAAGCAATCCCCCCTCCACCCGGCCGCCCGCGCCTTAACTCGCTCATAATCATTGGCATATCAAACTTGGGCTCTCCAGCTCCGCGAGAAAAAGTGTCTGAATTACGGAAATTGGACAATGGAAACCCGCGCAGGAGTCAATCTCTAACAGGCAACGGAGTACTTCCGTCGTGCTGCCTTAGCTATCCGTTACCGTCGTACTCTTGAGAAGAATACCTTCCAGCTATTAAACAAATCCTAGGGGACATTAATAAGTTGTAACTCGGAAGATAGCTCCCAAATTTTGCAGACCGGCGTTGATCTTTTTGACGACGCCCACCCAATGGGAATATTGGACGCCTCTCGGCATTCGGCCGCGCCAGCCCACCTGTCGCTCTCACCAGGTAGTGATCTTCTGCGTGTTCGAGATTTAACTGTCTATTACTGCCCACGGTCTGAACCTGAATTCGCGGTGCTCAAACGAGTTGAGTTCACAGTCGCCTCCGGAGAAATCGTCGGACTATTGGGAGAATCTGGATGCGGCAAGACCACGACCGCACTGGCACTCATGCAGACGCTTCCGCCCAGCGCCCGCGTAGCCGCAGGCTCCATCGAATTTGCCGGCCATAACCTGCCCGAACTGGACGAGCATCAACTCTGCCAAATTCGTGGATCGCAGATTTCCATCATCCCCCAGAATTCCGACGCGTTGAACCCGCTGATGCGGGTTGGTCCCCAGGTCATGGAAGTATTGCGCGCCCATAAGCGCACGGATAAAGTTCAGATGCGCGATGAAATTCGCTCTTTGTTTGCACTGCTGGGTCTGAAAGATTGCGACCGGATCTATAGCGCCTTTCCCCATCAGCTTAGCGGAGGGGAACGCCGTCGAATCGCCATCGCGCAATCCCTGGTCTGCAAGCCTCGGTTAGTAATTGCCGATGAACCGAGCGCCTGGCTTGACTCGGGCACGACCGCCGAAATTATCGCGGTCTTTCAGCAACTTAGAGACATATACAACACTGCCTTCCTTTTAATTAGTCACGATCCCGAGACGCTGAACGTCGCCGATCGACTCCTTACCATGTATGCAGGCGAAATCATCGAGAATGGACCGCTGGCAGAGGTTATTGCGGAGCCGAAACATCCTTACACCGCTGCCCTCCTTAAATGCAGACTTTATTCCAGCGAGTCGCAAGCGCCCAGCCCGCGCCGGTTTTGCTGCATTCCAGGGCAGGCGCCGGATCCCGCGGAAGTCGCGCGCGGGTGCGCATATTCTCCGCGGTGCGAGAGTCGAATGCCGATCTGCGACTCGCGCAATCCAGAGCTAATCGAAATCTCTGGAGCCCGCTCCGTCCGCTGCTGGAAGTATGAGGCCAGAGTTTGAAGCCCATGCCCCCCCCTGCCGGCTTTGTGCTTGAGATTCGTGACCTATGCAAGACCTTCCGCCAGGGCCACTGCTGGCAGAAACAGTTTTATCGTCACGCGTTGAAGCACATTAATCTCAACCTGCCAGCGGGAAACACACTTGGATTAGTCGGCGAATCGGGATGCGGAAAAACAACCCTGGCAATGTGCGTGGTTGGTCTCGAGACACCTGATCAGGGCGAGACCTTGCTGAAGGGGAAGAATCTCCCGGCGCTCGGCAAGCCCGGATGGGATCACCGACGGAGAGAAATCCAGCTTATTTTCCAGGACTCGAGCGGGGCATTGAATCCGCGCATGTCGGCTTTTGAGATCGTTGAAGAACCTCTGCGGCTACACGGAGGAACCAGCCGATGCGAGCGCCAGGAACTTGTGGCAGCCATGATGGAGCAGGTCGGCATCTCGCCGAACTGGAAGCGCCGGCTGCCGCATGAATTCAGCGGCGGCCAGAGGCAGCGGCTGGCCATCGCGCGTGCGTTGGTTCTTAAACCGAGCGTGCTCATTTTGGACGAAATCTTCGTGGGGCTCGATCTTTCCATCCAGGGGCAGATCGCGAACTTGCTTCTGGAGCTGCAACAATCGCACGGACTCAGCTACATCTGCATTTCGCATAATTTCGCGCTGGTCAGTCACTTCGCCCACACCATTGCCGTGATGGAGGATGGATGCATTGTCCGACGAATGAGCAGCTACGATTTCTTCGAAGCTTCGCGTGATGCAAGCACAGCGGTCTTTAAGAATGCAAGGCAAGCGACAGGGTCAGCTATGGGAGCGCATTCGGGAGCTTAGAAGGTATGAGATTTCTGGCGCGGCGTCTGTTTCACAGCATCTTCTTGTTGCTCGGAATCTCGCTGCTTTCTTTTGTTTTCCTTCAGCTTGCTCCCGGCAGTTTCTTCGATGAGATGCGGCTTAATCCGCAAATTTCGCGCCACACCGTCGTCCAGTTATCCCGGCAATATGGTCTGGACCAGCCGCTGCCAGTGCGTTATCTCTCCTGGTTGAAGGCGGCGTCAAAGGGCGATTTGGGCGTTTCGTTCGCCTACAACGTACCGGTCGCACCGCTGCTTTGGACGCGAGCGCGCAATACTCTCATCCTGACTGGGCTTGCCATGGCCCTCTCTTGGATGATCGCCCTTCCCCTGGGTGTGGTCAGCGGGGGCGTGCGCCATCGCTGGATTGATCACGCGACTACATTGCTCACATCCATGCTGATGGTCACGCCGGATTTGCTGCTGGCCTTGGGGCTGTTATGGCTCGCTTTGCGAACGCACTGGTTTCATGCCGGCGGGATGCTCTCCTCGAGATCGGCTAATGCGGA
Source organism: uncultured Acidobacteriaceae bacterium (assembly GCA_963833875.1). Lineage (GTDB taxonomy): Bacteria > Acidobacteriota > Terriglobia > Terriglobales > Acidobacteriaceae > Sulfotelmatobacter. The sequence continues at coordinate 326,877 of CAWHZM010000004.1, read as the reverse complement.
CGAGTGGGTGCAATTCAAAGATCTGGCGCAACATTTGTTCGCCCCGGTAGTGGTTCTGGTCTTGGGAAGTTTGCCCATTTTGCTTCGCCATACTCGCGCAGCGATGGTGGAAGCTTTGCAGCGGCCCCATGTTCAGGCGGCTCGTTCGCTGGGAATTCCTTATTTTCGGATTCTCTTTCGCCACGCCCTGCCCGCAGCGGCCGCGCCCCTGATCTCACTCGCCGGACTTTCTGTGGCATCGCTTTTGAGTACCTCCTTATTAATCGAAGTCGTCATGAATTGGCCTGGCCTCGGACCTTTGCTGCTGGAAGCAATTCAAGCGCGCGATGTTTACGTCGTAATTGGCGCGGTGATGTTTTCCGCGCTCTTTCTAGTGGGCGGCATGCTTCTCGCGGACTTCCTCTTATTCCTCGTCGATCCTCGCATTCGCACCGGTGATCTTGCGTGAAACTGGGGAAAAAAAGCGTGCTGCTGGTCGCCCTCGGGGTTCTGCATTTGCTGATTCTTCTGGCCGGGTTTATCGCACCCTACGATAGTTCTGAACAGAACCGGGACCTGCCATTCGCGCCTCCAAGCCGCATTCATTTTGCGGATGCGCACGGCAAGTTTCATCTTCGTCCATATGTGTGCTCCTTGAAAAGTAGCGTCTCGGCCTTTGGTCAGTATGTCGAAAACCGCACCCAGTGTTCCTCGATTTATTTTCTGACAAGAGCCACTTCTTACGAGTTATTCGGGTTATTCAAGTCCAACGTCCATCTCTTCGAGGCAATTCCTCCCGCCAGAATTTTTCTCATGGGCACCGATGCCTACGGGCGCGATCAATTTTCCCGATTCCTATTTGGAGGTCAGGTTTCGCTATTTGCCGGCATCGCGGCGACGGTACTGTCGCTCTTCCTCGGAACAGTGCTGGGAACGATTGCGGGATATTACGGGGCTGGGATCGACACGATCATTATGCGTGGAGCTGAACTATTTCTCGCACTGCCCTGGCTTTACCTGCTGCTTGCGCTTCGCGCCTTTCTGCCGCTCAACCTCGGTGCCACTGAAGCTTTTCTACTATTAGTCGGCGTAATCGGGTTGGTGGGCTGGGCTCGCCCGGCGAGACTGATTCGCGGGGTTGTGCTGAGCAGCCGGGAACGCCACTACGTGCTTGCCGCCCGCCTGTTTGGCGGCTCTGATGCTTACTTAATTCGGAGACACATACTAAGTGATATCTATGGAATATTACTAACGCAGGTTGTTCTATTAATTCCTCAATATATTCTGGCGGAAGTGACGTTATCTTTCTTGGGTCTGGGGGTGGCTGAACCGGCTCCAACCTGGGGTAACATGCTGACAGCTCTTCAACAATATTCCGTATTAGTTTCGCATTGGTGGATGCTGATACCGGGACTCGCACTCGTGCCGGTATTCTTGGCATACGTACTTCTCGCAAGTGAGCTGCAGCCCATGCAGGCGGTGACTCGTGGATGAGAAACGGTGTGCTTTATGAAGCATTGCGTTCGCAGCCGGCTTAGCGCTTACCTTTTATCCAGTGCGGCCCTCTTTCTGTTTTCCTGGCAGGCTTACTCACAATCGCCAGCTTCCGGCGAGGACCTACTGATTTCGAGTAATGCCATCGGACATTCCGGCGGTCGCTTGGTAGTTTCTCTGCGCTCGGAGCCTAAGACATTAAATCCCGTAACTTCGATCGATATTTCCTCAAGAGAAGTTATCGCCCAGATGACGGGCGATCTGATCCACATCAATCGCCTTACCCAAAAAACTGAATCCGCAGTAGCCAGTTCATGGAAGGTCTCCCGCGACGGCCTGCAATACACTCTCAAACTACGCCAGGGGCTGCGTTTTTCCGACGGACACCCGGTGGATGCGGACGATGTCATCTTTAGCTTCAAAGTCTATTTGGACGAAAATGTACATTCTCCTCAGCGTGACCTCCTTATCGTTGGAGGCAAGCCCATCGCTCTGCGGAAAATAGACGGTGAGACCGTGGTTTTCCAGTTGGCTCAGCCCTACGCCGCCGCCGAACGTCTTTTTGACAGTGTGGCCATCCTGCCCCGTCATCTTTTGGAACCGGCGTATGACAACGGGAAGCTGGCGCAAACCTGGACTCTAGCGACTCCGCCGAGCGAAATCGCCGGTCTGGGCCCTTTTCGATCGAAGGAATATGTGGCGGGGCAGTATCTTACCCTCGAACGCAATCCTTACTATTGGAAAGCCGATCGCGAGAAACACCGCCTGCCATATCTCGATCAGATCACTTTCCTTTTTGTACCGAATGCCGATGCCGAAGTGATCCGCTTTCAAGCCGGCGACACCGATATCGTCAATCGCCTCAGCGCCGAAGATTATTCAGCCCTGGAAAGAGATCAGAACGCGCATTCCTTTCACGTTTACGACGCCGGCCCAAGCCTGGAATATAACTTCCTTTTTTTCAACCTGAATAGCGTTCTGCCGCCCCGGTCCGACATTGCAAAAAAGCAGAACTGGTTCCGGCAAACGAAGTTCCGCCAGGCGATTTCTTTGGCCATCGACCGGGATGGCATCTCTCGCCTGGTTTATCGGGGACGGGCCACGCCGCTCTGGACGCCGGTTACGCCGGCCAGCAGTTTTTGGATCGATACGTCGATTGCTCATCCCGCTCGATCAGTCGATCAGGCGCGAAAACTTTTGCAGAGCTCCGGATTCTCCTGGTCGAATAGCGGGGATTTGATGGATGCCTCTGGCACACCAGTGAAGTTCTCTATTATTACCAGCGCCTCCAACAACCAACGCACGCAGATGGCGACCATCATTCAGCAGGATCTTAAGGAGTTGGGTGTCTCCGTCCAGGTCGTGCCTTTAGAGTTCCGCTCGGTGGTTGATCGAATTTTCCAGAGCCACGACTACGAGGCGGTAGTGCTGGGTTTAAGTGGAGGCGATGTGGACCCGAACTCCCAGATGAATGTCTGGCTGTCCACGGGGAATGACCATGTGTGGGACATCGGGGAAACTCGCCCGGCTACCCCGTGGGAGGCGGAGATCGATCGGTTGATGGAGAAGCAGCTTTCTACCCTGAAACCGCAGGCCAGAAAGGTGCTTTACGACCGGGTGCAGGAAATTATTGCCGACAATCTTCCGGTTATCAGCCTCGTGAGTCCAGATGTTTTAGTCGGCGCCAGAGTTCAAGTCGGCAATTTCGAGCCAGTCCCGCTCGATCCGCATACGCTATGGAACTCGCCGGAGTTGTTTCTCTCGGGAGCGGGATCGGGATCGATGGGACAACCATGACCACTGCTCCCAAGCGAGCGAGAAATATCCAGCGCAATTCAGACGATTATCTTATCGGGGAGTGCCTCAAAGGAAAGGAGTCGGCATGGTCCGGCTTGATCGATAAATACAAGAATCTTATCTTTTCTATTCCGATTCGCTTCGGTTTTTCCGAGGAAGACTCTGCCGACATTTTTCAGTTGGTTTGCACGGATTTGCTTGCTGAATTGCCGCGACTGCGCGAACCGAAAGCTTTACCGGCCTGGTTGATCCAGGTCGCCCGCAACAAATGCTTTCATCGGAAGCAAGCCCTTCAGCGTAACCCGGTTCAGGAAATTGACGATCTCGATCCGCCGGCCGCTTCCATCAAAGAGCCTGAGAATCTGATCGCTCAACTACAGCAGGAACAGCTTGTACGCGAAGCCTTGTCTGAGCTTTCCCCGCAGTGCCGGCAACTGGTTCAGATGTTGTTCTTTGAGAATCCGCCGCGCCCTTATGAAGAGGTGGCAAAGGAATTAAAACTCGCCACGGGATCGATTGGCTTTACCCGCAGAAGCTGCTTGCAAAAACTAAGGGAGCGACTCGAAATGTTGGGCTACTAGCGACCGTGGCGACAACCAGCAATCCCGGTTACGGCAGCAAATCTGCGGACGAGTTGCTGCATCGATTGCCTCGTCTGCATCATAAGTCCGCGCAAACCAAGTTTCTCGCCAGCCACGCCGAATTGCTGAATTCTGAAACTGTGGTGTGGATCTCTGATTTGATCCGGGACCAGTCCAAGGTCAACCCCGCGCGAGCAATCCCGCTGGCCCAGCTCGCGATGGCGATCGCCGACAAACTGCGGGACAAATCCGCGCGGGCGCGCAGCCTTCGGGCAATGGGGAATGCGCTCTATCTTGCGGGTCAAAATAAAGCGGCGGTTCAATTTCACGCCAGGGCGCGCCGGATGTTCGCCACGCTTCGCGATCGGGCCGAACTGGCTCGCACGTTAAGTGCTTCGACCCAGCCCTTGATCCTGACTGGCCAGTACCAGGTGGCGGAATCGAATGCCCGCCAGGCGCTTCGGATATTTTCCGCTTTGCGTGACCGCGGACGTGTCGCACGCCTTAACGTCAATATCGGCAATATCTTTCACCGTCAGGATCGCGTCGCGGAAGCCTTAAAGTTCTATCGGAGGGCTTACCGTCATTTTCTGGCGGATGCCGGGAAGGATCCCGAAGGGCTCGGCGTAGCCTTGCACAACATCGCACTATGCCTGGTGAACCTCAACGATTTTCATGGCGCCCTGGCCGCCCACCAGGAAGCCCGATCTATCGCAGAGAAGCACGACATGCATGTGCTGGTGGCGCAAGCCGACTACAACATTGCCAGGCTGCACTATCTGCGTGGCGAATACAGCCGCGCCATTCGCATGTTGCTGGCCACGCGCGAGGCTTGCAAAAAGTCCGAGGATGAGTATCACGTCGCTCTCTGCCACCTCGATCTGTCGGAAATCTATCTTGAGCTGAACCTTTACGGACCAGCTGAAGAAATGGCCGGGGAGGCCTCAACCGGGTTTCACAAGCTCAGCATGGGTTACGAAGCGGGCAAATCACTGTTGAATCTTGCACTCGCAATGGCGCGGCAGAATAAGCCGGTGCCGGCGATGGAAATGCTTGGCGAGGCGCGAAAACAATTTATCCGGGAAAAGAATTCAATTTGGCCGTACATGAGCGACTTACACAAAGCCGCCATCCTAATTGAACTAGGCCGGCATGACGAAGGCCAGCAGCTTTGCGTTGCTGCGAATAAGTTTTTTAGAACTACCCACAATTCCAGCAAGGTAGTGGAATCTCAACTCTTGTTATCCCGATCGTTTCTGCTCGCGGGAAAGCCACGAACCGCAAGGAAACGGTGCGCGCAGGCGGTCGCCGCCCTGGAAAAGATTGAGTTGCCAGTTCTCGCCTGCGAAGTCGAACAGTTCATGGGTAAGATTTGCCTCGCGGAGGGAGCGAGGGGCGAAGCTTACGATCACTATCAAGCAGCGCGGCGACTGTTGGAAGACACCCGAAGCCATCTGCACAACGAAGAAATGAAAATGTCTTTCATAGAGGACAAGCTCGAAATCTATGAAGGCTTAGTCGAGTTATGCCTCGAGCCAAATTCCGAAAAATACGATCTCGCCAAGGCCTTCGAATACATAGAAGAATCGAAATCACGCGCCTTGCAGGATTCGATGTTGTTGTCGGGATACGGAGATTCGGCCTCCGAGACGGAGAATGAAACCCAACGCAAAGCGCTTGAGCTGCGGGCCGATATCAATTGGCATTCTCACCGTCTGGCACAAGAAACGCTACTTGGTTCCAAAGCTTCTCACAAGGTTATATCTGCCCTTGAGGCGGCGATTCACAAGCGGGAGAGCGAAATGCTTCGCCTCGTCCGCGAGATTCCCGCTTCCGAAGCAGCCCTCGCTGGTATCGGCTCGTCCAGGGCTGCCACTCTCGAAGAAATCCGCGAGAGCCTGCCGCCGGAATCGACCCTGATCGAATATTTCCAGATACGGCAGCGCCTGCTCGCGGTCATTCTTACTCAGGAGACTCTGGAGATCGTGCCCCTCATGGAAGACCGGCAAGGAATCAGTTCTCTATTTGAAAAACTGCAATTTCAGCTCTCTAAGTTTCGTCTCGGTCCGGAATACATCAGCGCCTTCAAAGATTCTCTCCTGCAGGCGACCCAGCAACACTTAAAAGATCTGCACGATGCCTTGATCGCTCCCTTGAACACTTATCTCAAGGGCCGGCATCTGGTGATCGTCCCGCACGGCGCTCTTCACCGTCTGCCGTTTCAGGCACTGTTTGATGGCCGGCAATATCTGATCGATAAATTTAGCGTTTCCTACGCGCCGAGTGCGACCATCCACAGCCTTTGCGGTAAGCGGCCGGTCAATTCCCACGGGGCAGCTTTGGTAATGGGCATCCCGGATGAAATTGCCCCTTTAATTCTTGACGAAGCCACCCAGGTGGCCAATATCGTCCCCAATGCTGAACTGTTTCTTGGTAAGGATGCGACGGCAGCTGTGTTGCGCGACAAAGGGCCCGAGTGCCGTTTCATCCACATTGCCACGCATGGATATTTCCGTCAAAACAGTCCGATGTTCTCCGGAATACGCCTCGGAGACTCCATCCTCAGCTTACTGGACCTTTATCGATTCAAACTCCCGGCCGAGCTTGTTACATTAAGCGGATGCTCGACCGGAATGAGCGTCTTGGCAGGTGGAGACGATCTCTTGGGACTCGTCCGCGGTCTTCTCTACGCGGGGTCTCGCGCCGCTCTTTTGACCCTCTGGGATGTTCAAGATCGCAGCACTTTGGAATTCATGACCACGTTTTACCGTTACCTGACCGCTGGCCACAACAAAGCCGTAGCCCTTCAGAAAGCTTCTCTGGATATTCGCGAGCGTCGCCCCCATCCCTATTATTGGGCGCCGTTTACCTTGATAGGTAACCTGTAGATCCGGTTACCAAAGATATACATTCCACACCCGAACCCACCTATTTCCTGACCGGTTTTCTACCCTTATTACACAGAAGCAGTCACTCCCAGGTTCAGAGGCAAACGGTATGGAGCATTTTTCGGAGGAGCAATGGGTTGACTTCGTTCGCGGAGTAAGTGCAGCGAAAGCCGAAGGCATGCAACAACATCTCGACGCACAATGCGCAGAGTGCTTAAAAAGTCGGAACGCATGGAGGACAGTAATGGAGCAAACACGACAGTCAATTCGCAAAGTCCGGGAGTCTTCGCTCCAGGCAGTAAGAGCCGGCTTTACTCTTCGAAATGTTATTTCTTTCCCCACCGGCAAGCTCGATTTAGCGATATTGCAGTTTGATAGCGACCTGCAGCCATTGGCGGCAGGGGTTCGCAGCGGCAGCGGCTCGGCCAGGCAACTCCTCTACAGGTCGGGCAGCGTTTGCATCGATATGCGCATGGAGCCCACACCGGGATCGGAATCCATGGTTTTGATCGGGCAACTGCTGGACTCGATGAACCCCGGCCACGGACTGGGCGGTGTTCCCGTCAGCCTTTTGTCCAAGGGAGACACTGTCTCCCGCAAGCAGACCAATGCAGCCGGGGAGTTCGATTTCGGGCTCAAGCTCGGCCGCGATATGCAATTAGTATTTGGAATCGAACATAGCCGAACCATTGTGGTTGCAGTTCCTGAATCGAGTAAGAGAGTAATGTAGCAGTAATGTAACCGTTCCTCCCCCTAGCCTTTAGGTAACCAATCACATTAGCAAATCGTAATCTTGTGGGGGCGGAATCCGGATGCTCAAATCTTTAACACAAGCACGGCGCCCGCATTTAGGAGAAGGTCTTATGAAGTACTGCCGATGGATCCTGCCGTTGATTTTGTTCGCATCCGCTGCAACCACAGCTTCCGCCCAGGGAATTATTGTACGCGACACGCTGGGACTTCCAGGCCTGAATGGCACTTGTCTTCTTTTGAACTGCAAAGTGTCGGCGAATCTTGGCGATCCATCCGGGCAGCTTTTCCTGATCACGGTCGATAGCAATACAAATTTGATTGTGTTTCTCAACTCAGTACTCAGCCATCTGGGAGTTGTTGATGCCGAGATCGATCAACCGCTCAGTCTCATCGAAGTAACCGCAGGCCCCGTCCCTGAATCGCTATTGGACCAAACCCCAGTGCCTTATTTTGGCGCTCCCGTATGGGATGGCTATGCCAATCAACCGGCGGCGGCGATTGTTGAGGTCCAGCGGGCACAGAGTTCATTCAATGCCACCGGCGCCGGCACTGTTGCCATGATTGACACTGGTGTGGACACTCAACATCCTGCATTGGTGCCGGTTCTGGTGCCCGGCTACAACTTCATCAATAACACCGCCAGTGGGGAGGAAACCGGCAGTCTTAACCAATCCTCTGCCGCCTTATTGGATGGTGGTGGACCAACCTATCTAAACGGCACCACCGTGGCAATGGTGAATCAGTCGACCGCGGCCCTGCTCGATCAGCCAGGAAACGCCGACTTCGGCCACGGAACTATGACGGCCGGAATCGTCCACTTAGTCGCTCCTACCGCCAATATCATGCCGCTGGTGGCCTTCTCGCCCGACGGAACTGGATACCTCTCGAATGTTATTCGGGCGACCTACTATGCTGTCCAGCACGGAAGCAAAGTAATCAGCATGAGCTTCAGCTTCAGTTCCTATTCCGGGGAGATGGCAAACGCCATCACCTACGCCAACAAAAAAGGCGTGATTTGTGTAGCCTCCGCCGGCAATGACGGCGCAAACGTCACAGTTTACCCGGCGGGCCTCGAACATGTGATGGGAGTAGCTTCGACCTCCGACTACAACACTCGCTCAACCTTCTCTAATTACGGCTCAGACGTTTGGGTGGCAGCGCCTGGCGAAGGCATTATCTCGACTTATCCTTACGGTACGTATTCGGCCGGATGGGGTACTTCCTTCAGCGCGCCATTCGTTTCAGGCGCCGCGGCCCTATTAGTCAGCATTTCGCCGAGCCTGAATCAACAGAGCGCGGCCGCTGCGCTAGCTCATGCCCAGTATATTTCGAGCAGTGGCATGGGGAATGGAGTTCTCAACGTGGATGCAGCCATGAGTTCATGGCTCGAGTCGACGCAGAATTACTAGTGTGAACTTCCCTCACCGCCCTCCCCCAAATTCAAACGAGCCCCAGCGCCCGCTTCGCGCAGAAACGGGCAGCGCTCAAGCTACACGATGGAAGCCGTTATATAGTCGTGAGATCAGCCGCGAGGGGCAACCGGCCAAAAATCAAAAAAAATCATCCACTGATCGTAGTAAATCATTAGGGTTGTTTCCAAAAACCTGACAGCCTCGCGCATCGCCTGCTGCAAGCCGGCATCGTCGGCACTCCGAGTGGCCGATGGCGGGACGGCGGCGATCGGATCTCCGATCAGGGCGTAATAGCGCAGCCACCCTCGTCGAATCAGCTACCTCTCATAAAGCGGCGGGTTTCAGGCCTGAGAACGCTGGAGGCGGAAAAGGAAGAAAGCGGGAGTCCTACCACGGCGGTTCCCATCTCAGAGGGTGAGCAATTCTTGCCGCAGAAAAATGAGTCCGGCCGCGCCCGCGACTCCACCATAGCCAATCGCCGTCTGGAGAAGTATAGGAACTTCCCTCCCCAGGAGCACATGGGTGCGTTTTGAAACCTCTCCCTTGAGCCGGGAAAGCAACTCGGGGCCGGCGGCGGCAATGTTTCCGCCGACAATCACCAACTCGGGATCGAAGATATGCAGAAAGCTGACGACCGCCGCGATCAAATAGTCGAACGAAACATCGAGCACACGGCGGGCGCTGGGGTCGCCTTCCGCCGCCGCGCGAAAGATGGCTTCGGTGGTGGGAATGCGGCCGGAGGCGTCAGCAGAAAGACGAGTGGGGGAAGCGCGATGAATGTGGGCGTAGTACTCCGACTCGATTGCCCGTGAGGAAAAGCGCGTTTCGAGGCATCCATAATTTCCGCATATACAGAGCCCGCCTTGCAGATCGACGGTGATGTGGCCGAGATGGCAAGCTGCGCCCGTGGCCCCCCGAACGATCATGCCGTTGACCAGCGCGGCGGCGCCAATTCCGGTGCCGAGCGTGAGCAACAAAACATCGCGCTTGCCCCGAGCGGCTCCCCACAGCACTTCGCCCACCAGAGCCGTGCGGGCATCATTATCCGCGCAAACCGGAAGGCCCTCCGCTTCGGCCAGATCACACAGCGCCAGTCCTTCGAGAAAGTTCAAGTCTCCGGGCAGACAATTGACCCGCGTGGTGGCAGCGTCGATGATCCCTTTGCAGCCGATGCCAATTCCGAGCACCGGCTTGGTGGCATGACTTCGCACCCTGCTCAAAAACTTCTCGAGCGCTTTTGTACTGCGGGGAGAATCCTCGCGGAAGCTTTCCCGCAGATTGCCCTGTAAATCGACAAAACCGGCCTTGATCCTGGTCGCACCGATGTCCACGCCAATTGCCACTAAATCGTTTTGCTCTTCCCCGGGTTTTGCGTTCGTTTCGAAGCCGTCAGATTTCGGCATGAGTCCTTTAGATGGCGCGCCACCGAATCATATCCCGGTTGCACGTGCGAGAGCATTTTTTCGCCGCTCCCAATATCTTAGGCTCACGGTCGTTGAGTTCAATCCAGACCGGATGGATGGTGCTGGATATAATTCCTGCATGTATACACCGCAGGCCGGAATCTTCGCTCTGGGAACGTCTTCCCATGCGTACCTGGAGTTTGACATTCTGGACACGAAAAAAGGCAAGCAGTTCGCCTCTACCATCTCCGCGATTCGTGAACCACGGACCACTACGGGCGGAGTGAACTTCGTCATTGGCTTTCGGCCGGAGCTCTGGCGCGAAATTGTTCCGGATGATGCTCCTCCTGGTGTCGTTGGGTTTAACAAAGAAATCAAGGGCAGCGACGGATTCGTGATGCCGGCCACGCAACACGATGCGCTGGTATGGCTTTCGGGCAGCGCCTACGACGTTATCTTCGATATGGCGCGCTCAGTGATCCATGACCTTGCGGGCCAAGCTGCGCTTGGGGATGAAACCTCGAGTTGGCCCTACCGGCATGATCGCGATCTCACCGGCTTCGTCGATGGCTCGGAGAATCCGACACTGCTCGACGCTCCTGCCGCGGCGCTCTTGCCCGAGGGAGTTCCGGGGGCTTCCGGGTCAATTCTGCTGCTGCAAAAGTGGAAGCACAAAACCGCAGAATGGGAAGCTCTGCCGATCGATCAACAGGAACGCATCATGGGACGCACCAAACTCGACAGCATTGAACTCGAGAATAAGCCAGCGGACTCGCATGTGGCCCGCACTGATCAGGATGAATTCGGCAACATCTTCCGGCGCAACATGCCTTACGGGCGAGTCGAGGACCACGGCACCATGTTCGTGGGATTGAGCGCAGACCAGAATCGTCTTTCGAGAATGTTGGATAGCATGGCGGGCTTAATCACAGGGACCCGCGATGCGCTCACCCGCTTTACTGAACCGTTGACGGGTTCCTATTATTTCGTGCCTTCCGTCGAGAGTCTGCGGCGCTTGCGGTAAGATAATCCCGCAGCACCGCTTCTCATTTTAGCTTCGTCGGCAAATATCAGAGCAGCGCTTACGCGATGTGTCTCGCACTTGAAGCATCTCTACTAATTGAATCGAGCTCCGCAATCGCGTCAGGGGGAAGTTGAAGCGTCGCGGACTGAAGGTTCTCGCGAAGGTGCTCGACGGACGATGTTCCTGGAATCACCAGAATGTTGGGTGATCGCTGGAGAAGCCAGGCCAACGCAACCTGCATGAGCGTGGCATTCAGGCTGGCGGCAACGTCAGACAATGTATCCGATTGCAATGGGGTGAATCCGCCTAGTGGAAAGAATGGCACGTAGGGGATGCCATCTCGGTCGAGATCGGCAATGAGTGCGTCATCGTTTCGATGCGCGAGGTTGTAGAGGTTCTGTACGCAAACGATGGGAGCGATCCGTCGCGCCTCGGCGACCTGCGTTGGCGTGACGTTGCTGAGGCCGATATGGCGCAGCAAACCCTTTTGTTGAAGTTCGGCCAGAACGGTCATTTGTGGCTCGATCGAGCCCTCGGCAGGTTCATGAATGCTCAGCATACTGCGCAGATTCACTACATCGAGCACATCCAGACCGAGATTGCGAAGGTTGTCGTGAACCGATGCGGTCAGTTCTTCGCGAGAGAAAGCCGGAATCCATGATCCATCCTCGCCACGCCGGGCGCTGACTTTGGTGACGATCACAAGATCATCGGAATAGGGAGACAGCGCCTTTCGTATGATCTGGTTCGTAATATGAGGACCATAAAAATCGGATGTATCGATGTGGTTCACGCCACTGGCGACGGCTTCTTTCAGAACAGCGATCGCCGCATCGACATCGCGCGGAGGTCCCCATACCAATTTGTTGCCATCTCGCCCGGCGAGTTGCATTGCACCGTAGCCCATACGGTTCACTGTCAGCGATGTGCCCGGGAGCGTGAAGCTTCCTGCTAGATCACTCTGTCCAATCATTCGTTCCTCCTGGAAACAGTTCGTTGTTAACTTGTTTTCGACCTGCCGACGTGAACATGTCTCAATTCGTGTTTCTTGATTGGTACATGATCACCACGGAATGGTTACGTTTTCCCAGCGGGTGAACGTACCTGTCGGCCCTTCCGGGCCGAGCAGTGCAACGCGCACCACTTCACGAGAACCATTCTCGACAGACTCGGTGCCCTCATATCCATTGAGGTTCGTTTTTGTGAAGGCGGGCGAGACTAGATTTATTTTGATGCCGGTCGACTCAAGTTCGACCATCATGGCCAGCGTCATAGCGTTGAGCGCTGCCTTCGATGCGGGGTAAACGGGGCCGAACCTCGCGTGATAGGGGTTGGCCGGGTCTGCGTTCGCCGTCAGCGATCCAACTCCGCTCGACACATTGACGATGCGGGCACTGGACGACTCTCGCAGCAGCGGCAGCAGCGCCTGGTAAACGGCAAGGACGCCGAATACGTTGGTCTCCCACACCGCGCGCACTTCATCGAGGGACACGTTGCTCGGCCGGCTTATCTTGCCGTACTCCTGAAGGGACAAGCTGCCCTTTCTCGTGTTCGAGATAGCGGCGTTGTTGACCAGCAGGTCCAGATGACCAAACTCCTTGAAAATGCGGTCGGCCGCGGCGGCGATTGAAGCCCGATCCGTGACATCAAGCTGGAGCGCAGCGGCGCCTGGGCCGATCTGTTTGGCTGCGGCCTGGCCTCGTTCGAAATTGCGCGACCCAACCAGCACGGCGAGGCCGTTCGCCACGAGTTCCTTTGCGACCTGAAGGCCGACTCCTTGATTTGCTCCGGTGACCAGAGCAATGCGTTTGTCCTGCATCGTAGATCTCCTTTCTTGCACCGATCGGTGGGCGACACTGAGGCCTAGTTTCCGTATTGGTGAACCCAGCCTCGACTGCTGTCTCTGATTCGTGGGGGCGAGATCAGTCTCCGTTTAATCGTTCCGTTCTTCGCCTGAAACTCCAGAGAACCGAAAAGATTCTCCCACCAGCACTTCACTTTTCTTTCACAATGCCTCAGTGGTTTTTGCATCGAGTGGGTACCCACGCACTCCTACTGCTCATGGCGCTGGCGGGACATTCGTCGGACACAACGGAGGCCACGTGACAGTCCTCGCAATGCCTGCCCCCGATTGGTTCGCCGGTGCCACGACGGCAGCCCACCCCGAGGTTGCGGTTTCTTGCGGAATGCTTTTTTAACCGCACGGGCGTTCACTTCCGCTCGAAGCGTTAGCCGTGCAGAGCCACGGCAGCTTCAAAGTAATTCATCGCGTTGAGATCCGAGATCAGCCCCGGGCCCGTCGGGCGCCAAGCCAGCCATTGCTGTGTAAGCGCGCTGGAAGCGGGAAGATCGTGACCCACGAATGCCGCAAGCCATCCAAAATGCTCTGCCGCCTGCTCGGGAGACTTGGAGACGACTGGTATCTTCAGGCCGCGACCGATTGCCTGGGCGATCTCTCGCAGCGGCACGCCCTCCTCTGCGACGGCGTTATAGCGGGCTCCCTTATCCCCTTTTTCGGCTGCCTTCTCAAAGGCCAGTTTGTAAAGGCGGGCGGCATCGAGCCGGTGCACTGCGGGCCAGCGGTTCAGGCCGTCGCCAACATAGGCTGAGACTCCTTTCTCGCGAGCCACATTGATTAGATAGGTGATGAGGCCTTGTTTGACTGGGTCATGCACCTGCGGAAGGCGCATCACGGAAACGCGCACACCCTTTGCGGCCAATGAGACTCCTGTCTGTTCCGACACTCGAGGCATGGGAGAATTGGGCGCATCCTCCTCGCTCGATGGACGTCCCGGGGTCAAAACGACGCCGGTCCCTGAGGTGACGATCAGGGGACGGTTGGATCCGGCAAGTGCGGAGCCGAGGGCCTCGATGGCGCGGCGGTCGATTTCGCAGACTTCCTGAAATCTTGAGAAGTCATGGACAAAAGCGGTGTGGATCACGCCGTCCGAGGCGGCTGCTCCGGTGCGCAGGCTGTCCAGATCTTCGATATCCCCGCGGTGCACTTGTGCGCCGGCGGCGGCAAGCTGTTTGGCGCCCGCATCGGAGCGAGCCAGGCCGAGCACCTGATGACCCGCATTCATTAACTCCGGAACAATGGCAGAACCGATAAAACCTGTGGCACCAGTTAAAAAGATACGCATATTCTTTTCCTCCTAAGCAATCTGTAGTTCCGTCAAAAGCGCCGACGGTGAAGATGACGCGCCCACACGACTTGCGAGCCGAGTCGTAACCTTCGCAGTGATCCATTTCAGTTCGCGGGTGGAAGCGGGCAGACCATCGGCCTCGATCAACTCCTGCAGCCAGTCGTCGGCTGAGATCTCGGCCTGCTCCTTGCCAAACAGCTGGGTAACAGCTTTGAAAAATGCGGACAACTCCCGCTCGGCCCTACTCATCAGATCGGGGCAAGGGAAGTCGGAATTGGTGGACAGTTGGTTAGCACTGAGTGCATCCATATTCTTCCTCGTGGAACCGGAAATCGGAACCGCCGAACCTCGTAAGCGCTATTGACAGTCCGGCGGGTTCCGGATAAAACGGAGAGTGTCTCCGAATCTGTATATAAGATAACCGGAGACTATCTCCGGTTGCAACTTTTTTTATGCCGCTAAAAAAGCATAGGATTGCCCCGCGAAAACCGCGCACCGATGCGCAACGAAATCGCGAGCGCATTTTGGAAGTTGCGAAGGAGGCATTCACGCGCTCCGGCGCGAATGCCAGCCTCGATGACATGGCGAAAGAAGCGGGCGTAGGCGCGGGAACTTTGTATCGCCACTTTCCCACGCGCGACGCGCTGCTCGAAGCAGTCTATCGAACGGAAGTAGAAAAAGTGGCCGCAGCCGAGAAGAAGTTTTCCGAAAACCTTCCCCCGGTGGAGGCGTTGCGAGCATGGATGCTGCTCTTTGTCGATTACATCGCGACCAAGCAACTCATTGCCCCAGCGCTCAATTCGATGGTTGGAGGTTCCTCAAAGCTGTTTGAAGGTTCGCGCAGTCAGATACAGGGAGCGGTTGATTCATTGGTGAAGCGCGCCATCAAGAGCGGTGACATTCGTGGGGACCTGGAGCCATTCGATTTGCTGCGGGCGCTGATCGGCGTGTCCCACGTCGCCTCCGGTCCCGACTGGCAGCAAAGCGCCAGAAGGCTCGTGGACATCCTCATCACCGGTTCGCGGCCAATCAAGAAGCAACGTTTGAAATCCAGGCGGCTTCAATAAGGCTGTTCCGTCCGCATTGAAAGCAGGGACACTTTTCGATCCTTAATATACCTTGACACGTATATGCTATGTGAAGTATATACGAAGAGTGGAATCTGTTTTCGAAATCGTTGCGGAACCAAACCGCCGCGCCATATTGAGCTTATTGGTCTTGTCCCAGCAGTCGGTGGGGGAGATTGAGCGCCGACTTCACATGCCGCAGCCGACCGTGTCAAAACACTTGCGTGTTCTGCGCGAGGCCGGCTTGGTGGAATCGACGGTGAACGCCCAGCGCCGTCTCTACCGATTGAAACCTGAACCGCTTCGGGAGTTGGACGCCTGGCTGGCGCAATTCCGCCATTTCTGGTCCGCTCACCTGGATGCACTCGAGCGCCACCTTGATCGCATGGATCGCGGTCGCACAACCCAATCAATGGCGGGCAAGAAAAGAAAGCGCGCCCCAAACCGCAGACCTGCCAAAGGAGAATTGAAATGAAAATCAAACTCACCAGCGTATACGTGGACGACCAGAGCAAGGCCTTGCGCTTTTATACGGAAGTATTAGGCTTTGCCAAGAAGGCCGATTTCAGTCAGGGTCCCTTTCGTTGGCTGACCATCGCCTCGGCTGAGGAGCCGGACGGGACTGAATTGCAGCTGGCGCTCAACAACAACCCCGCGGCCAAAACTTATCAGCAGGCGGTTTTTCAACAGAGCCAGCCGGCGGCCAATTTCTTTACCGACGATGTCAAGGCTGACTATGAGCGGATCAAGGCTCGGGGCGCAGAGTTCACCATGCCGCCCACCGAAGTGACCGGCTCGACAATTGCAATGCTGAACGACACCTGTGGCAACCTGATTCAGCTCACGCAGTTGAAGCGCTGGCCATGAACCATCGCGAGCAGTACAGACCGGGTCCGGCGAACGTCGCACGGATACAGAAGGATCGGGGACAAAGCGGGGAGGAGAGATGGACGCTCATTCTCGTCCGAGAACTGCGCCACTCGCCGGAAAAAGTCTGGAAGGCGCTGACCGATCCAGCGCAGCTGCGCGAGTGGGCTCCTTTTGACGCCGATGGGAACCTGGGTGCGGCTGGAGCCACAGTGAAGCTCACCACCGTCGGAGCTCCCGCACCGCGCATTACCGAAACAACCGTGAAGCGAGCCGAGGCCCCTGAGTTGCTTGAGTACACCTGGGGCGATTTCGACATGCGCTGGAGACTCGAAGCCTCTGAGGCCGGCACGCGCCTCACCCTATGGACCAACATCGGTCACCACTTCATCGCAATGGGCGCCGCCGGATGGCACATTTGTTTCGATGTTCTGGATCACCTTCTCAGCGGGACCCCGATCGGCCGCATCGTAGGCCCCGAGGCCATGAACTTCGAAGGCTGGCAGCGGTTGAACGCCGAGTACGCCAAGCAGTTTGGCGTGCGGTGAATTCCCCATTTATCGTCTTCTTCCAGCACGGGGCAGCCGTTCTCGCCTGGCGATCAACGCTTAGCGTTACGCTTTCTCTTCAACCGGTAATCCAGTGCCGCATTAGCGCTATGAGGATTTTTTTATTACGGAAGAAGTTTTTACCTGCGAGGGTTGCGGGTTATGCCAAGCGCAGCTAAATTAAGGTGCGAGAGCTGGATTTGTCCATGAAAAAGCCCGTGCCGGTCGAATCTTCATTCGCATTTGCCTCTGCCTCTGCATTCATCGATGAGAAGATCAAGGAACTTTCCTCTACACCCGGTGGGGGACAATGGCGCGGAAAAATGCTCGCGAAGGTGCGCGAAGTCATACACGAGGCGGATCCTGAGATTGTCGAAGAACGGAAGTGGATCAAGCCGACATCGCCGGGAACTCCGGTCTTTTCTCATGCCGGCATTGTCTGCACCGGAGAGACGCACAAGAACGTGGTCAAGATGACATTTGCCAGAGGTGCTGCGCTGCCGGATCCCTCCGGTTTGTTCAACTCCAGCCTCGAGGGAAATGTCAGGCGAGCCATCGACATCCACGAAGGCGACAAGATCGATGAAGCGGCTTTGAAGGAACTCATTTGCGCCGCAGTTGCGCTCAACCTCGAGTTCCAGAACAAGGTCAAGCCGAAGACAAAGACCACGCCGAAGGCCAAGCCGAGGGCCCGGCGAAAGTCGTAAGGTTCGACATCCCGCCTAAGGATTGAAGTAGGGATCGTTCGCCATACGGATGAACGCCGCTTCCGAGGCGGGAGACGAACTGATGCGCCAGTCCTCCTCTTTGTTAATGTCGAACCATACAACGCCCTTGATGAGTGGGAAGTGGGCGCGCAGCGTGGGAATAATGTCGTCGATCCATTTTGCTTTATCTCCGCCAGCCTCGCCGGACGCCATCTCTCCAATCAGGATCGGTTTCTTCCTGGCCGCGAGCAGCGGGTAGATGTCCTGGAAAACCTGCTGGAAGGTCTGCCAGCGGCCGTTCTGCGTACCCCAGTTGTAGCCATCGACTCCGGTCCAATCGACGTAGGCATCGCCGGGGTAGTAGTCCATCGTAGTTCGGTTACCGCCGTGGTTATCGGTGACGTTCGGACACCACGCCCAAACCACATTGGTCGCGCCCGCGGCCACGAAAAGGTCGTGAATGTGCCGGTAAGCGGAAACGTACTGGGGGGCATTGTTGCCGTTCCACGCCTCGTCGCCATTCATCTCGGCGGCAAAGTCGAGAAAAAAATTCTTGCCCAAGGCTTTGGAACCTTTGGCCCGAGCCAGGATCGTAGCATCCAGGCTGCCATCGACGATTTTGGCGAAATCGATATGGTGAGGTTCCCAACTGATGAGCGGAATCCTCCCGGCCGCCAAGTCCGCCTGGGTAACGCCACCGGTCCAATCGGCTGCCCAGTCGTAGTAAGCAAGGTGAATGACGGGCGTGCGCCCGAGCTTTCGCGTGGTTTGCTCGATGCTGCCGGCGCCGTAAAATTGCCCCAGCAACGCGCTGGAAGCGGGCTCAAGAATGGACGATGCGCTCGACTTTTCGCTTGCGGCATTTGTAATCCCGCTACTTAGAACCAGTATGACGATGCCTGACAAAGCGGCCCTGCTAAGCAGTTCTCTCATGTTGACGACCTGACCGGTCCTCTTTTTCAAGTTTGAATAAATGTATCTGTTGATTTTGCTAGACATCCCCTGGACAACATAGCCGGACAAATCCTCGGATGTGCTTCTCTTCTGGTTATTCAAGGCGGGCCAAGTTTTCCGGAGCTACGGGATCTAGCACGATTCGAATCCGGTGAGCTAGTCGCGGTCCTCTTTCCTACAGAGAACACCTGAGAGCCAAGGCTCCTATTTCCTGTTATTAGAGGATTACCCCTGTAGTACTTGCCGAACGTTTTCTTTCGAGATTCACGTTATGCCGAGTGCCCTTTTAGGAGAAAATGATGAAAAAGCAACCAAGCCAGGCGATCGCCGAGGCCAATCCCACTAACTCGGAAACGCCAGGAAACAACGGCAACGCCACTCTTGTCGCTGAACCTATAGGGGCGGATCTAAGCGTCATTTTAGCCACTCTGCAAGCGATGCGAGACGGAGATTTTTCCGTCCGGCTTCCCGCGTATTGGACGGGGCTGGGGGGGAAGGTCGCGGATACGTTCAACGCCATTGTGGCGGCAAATCAGCAGATGGCGCGAGAGTTGAAGCGGGTGGGGCAGGTGGTCGGCAAAGAAGGCAGGACGCGCGAGCGGGTGCGGTTCCATGAGTCCAAGGGTGCCTGGGGCGACATGGAAGTTTCGGTAAATACATTGGTTGAGGATCTGTTGCGGCCCACAGAGGGTGTGACTCGCGCAATTGCGGCAGTAGCGCAAGGAAATCTAACCCAAACTGTGCGACTGGACGTGGATGGCCGGCCGTTGGAGGGCGAGTTCCTGCGTTCGGCCAACATCGTAAATACCATGATTCAGCAGCTCAGCGTATTCACCGCCGAGGTAACGCGCGTGGCGCGTGAAGTGGGTACGGACGGAAAATTGGGTGGGCAGGCGCAAGTGCCGGGTGTCGCCGGAACCTGGAAAGATCTCACGGATTCGGTCAACTCGATGGCCAGCAATCTTACGGGCCAGGTGCGTAACATTGCGGAAGTCGCAACGGCTGTGGCCAGCGGCGATCTCTCGCGCAAAATTACCGTGGATGTGCGCGGCGAAATTCTTCAGTTGAAGGAAGCCATTAATACGATGGTGGATCAGCTTCGGTCTTTCGCCTCGGAAGTGACGCGCGTGGCTCGTGAGGTGGGTACGGACGGAAAATTGGGCGGGCAGGCAGTGGTGGTTGGAGTGGCGGGCACATGGAAGGATTTGACTGATTCCGTGAACGCCATGGCCGGCAACCTGACGGCGCAAGTTCGAAACATTGCCGAAGTGACTACCGCCGTGGCCCGCGGCGATTTGTCGCGAAAAATTACGGTCGACGTGAAGGGCGAAATTCTCGAATTGAAAGACACGATCAACACGATGGTGGATCAGCTCAACGCGTTCGCGGGCGAAGTTACCCGCGTGGCCCGTGAAGTGGGTACCGAAGGTAAACTCGGAGGCCAGGCGCAAGTGCCGGGAGTCGGCGGCACGTGGAAGGATCTTACCGACAACGTAAACTTCATGGCCAGCAATTTGACCGGCCAGGTGCGAAACATTGCCGAAGTGGCAACGGCGATCGCCACCGGGGATTTGTCGCGCAAGATTACAGTGGACGTCCGCGGTGAAATTCTGCAGCTGAAGGAAACATTGAACACCATGGTGGATCAGCTGAACCGCTTCGCGGGTGAAGTAACGCGCGTGGCGCGCGAAGTAGGAACGGAAGGGCGTCTCGGCGGGCAGGCTAATGTTCCGGGCGTTGCCGGAACCTGGAAAGATCTCACCGACTCCGTGAATTCAATGGCCGGCAACCTGACTGGCCAGGTGCGAAACATTGCGGAAGTGACAACGGCTGTGGCCCGCGGGGACTTATCGCGCAAGATCACGGTCGATGTGAAAGGTGAAATTCTCGAACTCAAGAACACGATCAACACCATGGTGGACCAGCTGAACGCGTTCGCCGGAGAAGTTACGCGCGTGGCCCGCGAAGTGGGTACCGAAGGCAAGCTTGGCGGACAGGCGCAGGTGCCCGGAGTTGCGGGAACGTGGAAGGATCTGACGGACAACGTCAACTTCATGGCCAGCAACCTTACCGGCCAGGTGCGGAACATCGCCGAAGTGGCGACCGCTGTGGCCCGTGGCGATTTATCGCGCAAAATCACAGTGGACGTGAGAGGAGAAATTCTCGAACTCAAGGACACCATCAACACCATGGTGGATCAGTTGCGGTCCTTTGCATCGGAAGTTACGCGTGTGGCTCGCGAAGTGGGTACCGACGGGAAACTTGGCGGCCAGGCGCAGGTGCCTGGAGTAGGCGGAACGTGGAAGGATCTCACGGATTCCGTGAACTCGATGGCCAGCAACTTGACTGGACAGGTTCGCAATATCGCGGAAGTGGCAACAGCGATCGCCAGCGGTGACTTATCGAAGAAGATCACGGTGAATGTCAGCGGTGAAATTCTGCTGCTGAAAGAAACCATCAACACCATGGTCGATCAGTTAAACGCGTTCGCCGGCGAAGTAACGCGCGTCGCTCGTGAAGTGGGTACGGAAGGGCGACTGGGAGGGCAGGCGAACGTTCCTGGAGTTGCCGGCACCTGGAAAGATCTTACGGACTCGGTGAACTCCATGGCCGGAAACCTTACGGGCCAGGTGCGAAACATCGCCGAAGTTACGACGGCGGTGGCCCGCGGCGACTTGTCGCGCAAGATCACGGTGGACGTGAAGGGCGAAATTCTCGAACTGAAAAATACGATCAATACGATGGTGGATCAGCTGAACGCGTTCGCGGGAGAAGTGACTCGCGTGGCCCGCGAGGTGGGCACCGACGGCAAGCTCGGCGGTCAGGCGCAAGTGCCTGGTGTTGCCGGTACATGGAAGGATCTCACGGACAATGTCAACTTCATGGCCAGCAACCTCACTGGTCAGGTGCGTAATATTGCCGAAGTTGCAACCGCAATTGCGAATGGCGATCTCTCGAAGAAGATCACGGTGGACGTGCGCGGCGAAATCTTGCAGCTGAAAGAAACCTTGAACACGATGGTGGAGCAGTTGCGATCGTTTGCCGCGGAAGTGACTCGCGTGGCGCGCGAAGTGGGTAGCGAAGGGCGGCTTGGAGGACAGGCGAACGTCTCCGGCGTGGCGGGCACCTGGAAGGATCTTACGGACTCGGTGAATGCCATGGCCGGCAACCTTACCGGCCAGGTGCGAAACATCGCGGAAGTTACAACCGCCGTGGCGCGCGGCGATTTATCGCGCAAAATCACGGTCGATGTGAAAGGTGAAATTCTTGAGCTCAAGAACACCATCAACACGATGGTCGATCAGCTCAACGCTTTCGCCGCCGAAGTTACCCGCGTGGCGCGCGAAGTAGGTACGGAAGGCAAGCTGGGCGGGCAGGCGCAGGTCCCGGGGGTTGCAGGAACCTGGAAGGATCTTACCGACAATGTAAACGTGATGGCCGCCAACTTAACTGAACAAGTGCGCGGCATCGTGAAAGTGGTGACGGCGGTTGCGAACGGGGAGCTGACACAAAAGTTGACGGTGAATGCCAAGGGCGAAGTTGCGGCGCTGGCGGAAACCATTAACAATATGACGGACACGCTGGCTACTTTTGCCGATCAGGTTACGACCGTGGCGCGCGAAGTGGGCGTGGAAGGCCGGCTAGGCGGACAAGCCAACGTGCCGGGCGCGGCAGGAACCTGGAAAGATTTAACCGGAAACGTCAATCTATTGGCTGACAATTTGACCAATCAGGTACGCGCGATCGCCGAAGTGGCAACTGCGGTTACCAAGGGCGACTTGACGCGATCCATCCAAGTGGAAGCCAGCGGTGAAGTCGCGGAGTTGAAAGACAACATCAACACCATGATCGATAATTTGCGATTGACTACCGATCGCAATACCGAGCAGGACTGGTTGAAAACAAATCTTGCCCGCTTCACTGGGATGTTGCAGGGCCAGCGCGATCTAACGACCGTGGGCCGCATGTTGCTTTCCGAACTGGCTCCGCTGGTGAGCGCGCAACAGGGCGTTATCTACCAGATGAGCGGGGAGGAATCGTCGGAGATGGTGATGCTCTCAGCCTTCGCTGGCGACGGTGAGGATGGGCATCTGCGGCGGTTGAAGATGGGTGAAGGATTGGTGGGGCAATGCGCCTCGGAAAAACGACGCATGCTGATCTCAGAACTTCCTCCGAATACGATTTCCATTCGTTCGGGCTTATTCGAAGCAGTGCCGCGGAACGTAATCGTGCTGCCGGTGCTGTTCGAAGATCGAGTGAAGGCCGTGATCGAATTGGCCTCTCTGAGCAATTTCACGACTCTGCAGCTGGCGTTTCTGGAGCAGTTGACGGCCAGCATCGGCATCGTGCTCAACAGTATCGAAGCCACAATGCAGACTGAAGGCTTGCTGAAGCAATCCCAGCAGCTGGCAACCGAACTGCAGGTGCAGCAAAAAGAGTTGCAGCAAACCAACGAACAGCTGGCGCAGAAGGCGCAACAGCTGGCCGAACAGAACGTCGAAGTCGAACGCAAGAATCAGGAAATCGAACAGGCGCGCCGGGCACTCGAGGACAAAGCCAAGGAACTGGCCCTCACTTCGAAATACAAATCGGAGTTCCTGGCCAACATGTCTCACGAATTGCGGACGCCTCTTAACAGTATTCTGGTTTTGGGTCAGCAACTCAGCGACAACCCGGATGCAAACCTGACGCCAAAACAAGTCGAGTTTGCGCGAACTATTCATGGCGCGGGAACCGACTTGCTCAATCTGATTACCGATATTCTCGATCTATCCAAAATCGAATCGGGCACGGTTTCGGTTGAAGCGGAAGAGCTGTTCTTCTCCAGCATGCTGGATGCGATCGGACGTCCGTTCCGTCACGAGGCGGAGAATCGCCGGCTCGCTTTCGAGGTGCTTCCCGATCCGCATCTTCCCCGAAGCGTGGTCACCGATTCGAAACGTTTGCAGCAGGTTTTGAAAAATCTGTTGTCGAATGCGTTTAAGTTCACCGAGGTCGGCGGCGTCCGCTTATCGATTTCGCCAGCCAAGAGCGGTTGGAGCGAAGATCATCCGATCCTCTCGAATGCGGCATCGGTAGTGGCTTTTGAAGTGTCCGATACCGGAATCGGTATTCCGCTGGAGAAGCAGCGGATCATCTTTGAAGCTTTCCAACAGGCAGATGCCGGGACCAGCCGAAAATATGGTGGAACCGGTTTGGGGCTGGCAATCAGCCGCGAACTTGCGAGCTTGCTAGGCGGAGAAATTCAATTGCGTAGCGCTCCCGGCCGTGGCAGTACCTTCACGCTCTATCTGCCGCTGACCTATGTGGGACCCTCTGTCTCGGGTTCGCACACAACCGACCGTAAATCGCCTTCCTCGGTGGTTGCGCCGCAATTATCGGTGGTGGAACATCCGGTTGAGAAGATCCCCGACGACCGGGAAAATCTCCACCCCGACGATGCGATTCTGCTGGTGGTGGAAGACGATCCCCATTTCGCGCGGATCTTATGTGACCTCTCGCGCGATAAGGGATTCAAGGTGCTGGTGGCGAATCGAGGCGCAGAAGCGCTTCAATTGGCCCAGGAGTACCATCCCACCGCGGTGTCACTCGATGTTTTCCTGCCCGACATGCTGGGTTGGACGGTGTTGAATCATCTAAAGCAGGACCCTGCCACACGGCATATCCCGGTCCAAATGCTCACCATGGACGAGGATCGCAATCACGGCCTGGCGCGTGGAGCTTTCTCATTCGTGACCAAGCCCACAACCTCAGAGGGGCTCGAAAGCGCTCTGGAGCGTATTAAGAATTTTTCAGCTCCGCGGCGGAAGCGATTGCTGGTGGTGGAAGACAATCCGGGCGAGCAGTTGAGTATCCGCGAACTGCTGGGGTATGACGACATCGACGTCACGGTCGTGGCCACCGGTGAAGAAGCGGTTCAGACGGTCAGTCAGAAATCGTTCGACTGCGTGGTGCTCGATTTACGGCTGCCGGATATTTCGGGGTTCGACGTGCTCGAGCGCTTCCGCGATGTTCCCGCGGCGTCCGATCTGCCGGTGGTTGTGTTTACAGGCAAGGAACTTTCTCCGGAAGAGGATGCACGACTACATTCACTGGCGCGCAGCGTGGTGGTGAAAGGAGTTGAATCGCCTGAACGCCTGCTGGATGAAACCGCTCTTTTCCTGCACCGAGTGATTGCAGATTTACCGGTGGAAAAACAGAGAATGCTGGATCGACTGCACCGCTCTGACGATGCGCTGGTGGGGAAGAAAGTGCTGGTGGTGGATGACGACGTGCGCAACATCTTTGCCCTGAGCAGTGTAATCGAGCGGCGCGGAATGAGCGTGATCACGGCTGGGACTGGTCGCGAAGCGATTGCCAAACTGGAATCGACTCCCGATGTTGCCATCGTACTGATGGACATCATGATGCCGGAGATGGATGGCTATGAGACCATGCAGGTGATTCGGCAGAACCCTCGGTTCCGGCGTCTTCCGATCGTGGCTTTGACTGCGAAAGCCATGAAGGGCGATCGAGAACGGTGCCTGGAGGCGGGAGCCAGCGAGTATCTGGCGAAGCCGGTTAACACCGAGCAACTGCTCTCATCGTTGCGTATGTGGCTGCACCGGTAGGGTACTCAACAAGAGGCTAGTAGACCTGGAAAGATGATGGACGCTCAGGAAAAAGTTAACATTCTGATGGTCGACGACCAGCCGGGCAAGCTCCTCAGCTATGAGGTGATGCTGGGGGCTTTGGGCGAAAATCTGATCAAAGCCAGTTCCGCGACCGAGGCCCTTGAGATTTTGCTGAAGACCGACGTGGCCATCGTGCTGATGGATGTGAGCATGCCGGAACTCGACGGTTTCGAGCTGGCCTCCATCATTCGCCAGCACCCGCGCTTTCAGCGAACCGCGATCATCTTTATATCGGCAGTGCACCTGACGGATGTGGATCAACTGAAAGGATACGAGCACGGGGCGGTCGACTATATATCGGTACCCGTAGTTCAGGAATTGTTGCGGGCAAAGGTCCGGGTATTTGCAGATTTGCACCGCAAGACCAGGCAATTGGAGAGCCTGAATCGCGAATTGGAGCAGCGCGTATTGGAGCGCACTGACGAACTGAACAGCAAGGCGCAAATGCTGGAAACGCTGAACCTGGAATTGGTGGAGAAGAACCAGGAACTTGATGCCATTATCCACACCGCGCCGGACATTATTTTCAGCCGCAGGGCGGACGGTTCGCGAGATTATATTAGCCAGCGGTTTTACGATTTCACCGGCGCCACCCTCGGATCGGCCGATGGTTTTGGGTGGCTGCAATATGTGCATCCGGAGGACAATGCACAAGCCATGACAGAATGGTTGCGATGCGTTGAAACCGGCGCAAGCTACGAGTCAGAATATCGCCTTCGCTCCAAGGAGGGGCATTACCGCTGGTTCCGGGCCCGGGCAATCCCGATTCTTGATGATGGAAAGATTGCCAGGTGGTATGGAACCTGTTCCGACATCGACGATAGCAAGCTCCTGGAGAAATCGATTCGCGACAACGCCACTCAACTGGAGAGGACGGTTGATCGCAGGACCAGGGAGTTGCGCCGGCTTTCGACTCGCCTGTTAACCGCGCAGGATGAGGAGCGCCGGCGTTTGGCGCGGGATTTGCACGACGGTCTTGGCCAGGAGCTCGCGGTGGCAAAAATGGTACTCGATCGGATGCAGTTCAATAAATCGAGTTCCCCGAAAGATCAACCATCGAAAGAGCAAGCGTGGATCGAGGCCAGCGGCATCCTTGATAAAGCCATCCAGCAGGTGCGGACCTTGTCCCATCTCTTGCATCCGCCGCTACTCGATGAAGTTGGGTTACGCTCAGCCCTAGCCTGGTATTTAGAAGGGCTGGCCAAACGCAGCGGCATTGAGACTTCCTTTTCTGTCGAGCCTTCGGATTTTCCCCGCCTCACCGCTGAAGTGGAGACTGCAACCTTCCGTATTGTTCAGGAGGCGCTCACCAACGTTTTCCGCCATTCGGAAGCGCGGAGAGTGTCGATTACCCTGATACAGACCGACGAAAAAGTGGTGGTTTCGGTCCAGGATGATGGTAAGGGAATCGACGACGAAATTGCCGCCCAGCAACCGGAAAGTGTCGGGGTTGGCATTGGAGGCATGAAGCAGCGCGTCCGGGAATTTGGCGGAGAGCTGAGACTCACGAATACCCACCCCGGAACCCTGGTTGAGCTCACCATCCCCGCCGGCTCATTGCGGCTGGGACAAAGCGCCGTCCTAAACGAGTACCGCTAGCATCCCTGCGAAATCTCCCTGCCCCTGGGTCCCTCCCAAATATCTTCCGTAGGAAATATCTGCCGTCGCAAATATCTGCTATCGCAAAAATCCCCTTTGCATAGAGGCTTCGGAGGTCCATAATGAATCGTTTTAATTGGGCTGGTACACCTTTGCCAGATTCGGGAGGTACCGGCCGCGTTCGTTTATGCGAACCAAGGGGGCAGCATGAGTCTTTCCGTTCGGACGATTCTGGAAAATTCCAACCGCATCCTGCGAGTTCTAACCGCCGCCGTGATTGTGCTTCTGCCCGCAATCCTTTTCGGTCAAGGCTATTTCGGGACCGTAAGCGGCATCCTGACCGACTCCTCCGGAGCCATGATCCAGGGCGCAAAAGTCACGCTTCTTGACGAGCAAAAGGGATATCACTTTACGACTAAATCGGACAGTGAAGGGCATTATGTATTTGCTTCTATTCCGCCGGGATTGTATTCGGTGACGGCGGAGATGGCGGGCTTCGAGAAAACCGTGCGCACTCACATCCGATTGAACGTGACTGAGAGCCCAAGCGCGAATCTGACTCTGAAGATTGCCAGCGCATCGCAAACGGTTGAAGTCAACGCACAGACCGTGACCATCGACACCCAGGACGCGGTGACTGGCCAGGTTGTCGACCGCAGGGCCATCAATGATCTGCCTTTGGTCGACCGCAATGTCTTCGATTTGACCTATCTGGCGGCGGGTGTCACCGACGTGGATGATCAGTGTCCCAATTGCGGCGGGACGGACTTTGTTTCGAACGGCAGCCGAGGAGCCAGCGCTGACATTCTGATGGATGGCGCTTCCATCACCAATTTCGAGCCCAACGGAGGCGTCACGCAAACCATGTACCAGCCTTCGGCGGAATCGGTGGAAGAGTTCAAGCTGCAGCAGACCAACTTCAGCGCGGAGTATGGCTTCTCCGGCGCCTCGGTCATCAACATGGTTACGCGCTCGGGCACCAATACATTCCATGGAGAGGCCTACGACTTCATCCGCAACACCATCACCGACGCCAACAACTGGTTCAACGATCAGGCCGGTATTCCGATTCCTCCGGTTCACCGTAATGACTTCGGCGGCACCATCGGCGGCCCGATCATCAAGAACAAGACTTTCTTCTTCTTCGATTGGGATGGAACGCTCGAGAGTTCTATGGGCACCTACCAGGCAGGCGTGCCCAGCGCCGCCATGCGCACCGGTGATTTTGGCGAGGTCTGCACCTCACAGGGCGGATCGTTCAATGCCGCGGGCATGTGTATGCAGGGCGGTGCTCCGTTGATCGCGGGGCAGCTTTACGATCCCTATTCGGGGGTCTATAACTCCACCGATGCCGGTCCGGTTCGCAGCACTTTTATCCCCAATAACAGAATTGACCTTTACACCAGCCCCGGCAGCCCGAATCTTCCGGCCAACCTTCAACCGCCCCCTGGGCCGGGTAACCTGATCGATCCCGTTGCCAAGAAGGTGATGGGGCTGTTTCCTTCGCCCACGCCGAATATGCCGAATGCTTCGCTCTACGATAACTGGATCGCCTCAGGAGCGACTCCCTACAATAATCAGCAGTTCGATATCAGAATCGATCATCGCTTCAATCAACAAAACCTGTTGAGCGCCAAGTACTCCCAGGACTGGAATTCCACCACTCCCTTCAACTGCTTCAAGACCTTCATCGATCCTTGCGGCAGCGGGCAGAACAAAGGCACAGCCCATCTGTTCGCGATCAATGATACCCATACCTTCAGCCCCACCTTACTGCTGACAACGACGTTTGGGATCACCCGCGGCGCCACGCGCATTGATGCCTACAATTCGAGCCTGAATCCCAATCCACTCAGTACGCTGGGCTTCCCATCTTATCTAAAGTCGAATGGCTTTAACGGGGTTCCGGCGATGTTCATCAACGATTATTTTGCCGCCGGATTCCCTAATGCCGGGAACGATCCCTACGGCAATTACAAGCAGGGTCAGGACACCGGCCAGATTACTGGAGTCGTGAGCAAGATCCATGGGCCGCACGAACTGAAATTCGGGGTGGAAGGGCGGCTGCATCAGCAGAACTACATCCAAACCAATGCTCCACTGGGATACTTCCAATTTAATAACTCCGGCAGCTCGATGTGTCCCTTTGTAGACGATCTTCCGGATTGCGGCGGAGACTCCATGGCCAGTTTCCTTATGGGCCAGCTGTACGGGGGCGGAAATAGTTTCTATGAAATCCAATTCCAGCCCGCCACTGAGAATTATCAATACGCCACCTTCGCTCAGGATAATTGGAAGGTCACACCCAAGCTCACGTTGAACCTGGGTTTGCGCTATGACGTTTCCTTGCCTCGGACCGATCGCTTCAATCACCAGAACTGGTTTGATCCCACTGCCGTCAGTCCCTTGAATGGCGGCAAGATCAGCTATACCGATCCCCTTACCGGCAATCCTGTCACGCGCGCGTTGCTCGGTGGCGAGGTCTTTGCGAACCCGCATAACCGCACCAACTATGTGACCGACTGGAAAGACGTCCAGCCGCGCTTCGGCTTTGCCTACCAGTTCACTCCCAAGACCGTGGTGCGCGGCGGCTATGGAATCTACTATGGCCAGTCACGGTCGGGCGCCAGCGGAGTTGTGCCCTACGGCGGCCAGGGTTTTGACGAATACACCAGTGCGATCACCACCTACCATAACGATGGCGCCACGCCCTACCTGCACCTCGGCAATCCGTTTCCCAATGGATTAAACCAGCCGGCCGGTAGCTCCTTGGGCTTGTTGAACGATGTCGGCTATGGAGCGAATGGTCCGCTCAAGATTTCTGCGGCAAATTTGACCCCTTACGAAGAAAGCTGGACCTTTGGTATTGAGCGTCAGGTGCCGTGGAACGTGGTGCTTGATGTCGAGTATCTCGGGAAGAAGGGAGACCATCTGCCTTTCAGTGGTGCCAATTCTCTCGACATCCTGGGGCCGCAGGTCGAGAAATACAGCGCGAACCAGATTAATACTCTCAACAGCTACGTAACCAATCCTTTCTCGTCGCTGAATGGTGGGCCGATCAGCGACCCCAACAGCACCCTATCCAGCGCGCAAGTTCAGGCCGTTCAACTGGAGCTTCCCGATCCACAATTCACCTCGGTGAGTACCGATGTGCAGATGATCGGCAATTCGATCTATCACGGATTGCAGCTCAGGGCAGCCAAGCACTTCAGCAACGGCCTGGAGTTCCTGGTCAACTATACCTGGTCGAAGTCGATTGATGACTCTTCCGTCGGAGACGACAATGTGACCTGGCTCGGGAGTTTTACCAGCCTTCAGGATCCTAACAAGCCTTGGCTGGAGCGCAGCCTGTCGACCTTCGACATCCCCTCCGTGCTGAAATTCAGCTACAGCTACGATTTGCCCTTCGGACGCGGCAAGGCTCTGCTCGGCAATATCCCGCGAGCGCTCAATGCCGTGGTTGGCGGTTGGAGAACAAACGGCATTTGGCAAATTTCAGATGGCAGACCACTACCCATCACCGTTTCCAATGGCGGGACTCCGCTCCCCACCTACGGCGCCCAGCGGCCGAATCTCGTGGGCGTACCAAAACGTAACTACGGCCCCGACTGGCAAAACAGTTTTTTCACCAATCCCCAAGTCTTCCAAATGCCCGCCCCGTTTACCCTCGGCGATATGCAGCGAACCATTTCAGTTGTGCGCTCACCCCTCACGTTTACCAGTGATTTGTCGTTGAACAAGCAGTTCTCGTTGGCGAACGTGCGTGAAGGCATGAATCTGGAGTTGCGCATCGAAGCCCAGAATGCCTTCAATCACCCGCTCTTTAGCATGGGCTCGCCGGGGCCTTATGGCAGCAGCACTCTGAATGTCGGCGATCCCAGCTTTGGAGTGCTCAGCAGCATGACGGCAGTCGGACCGCGCCAGGTTCAATTGGCGCTGAAGGTCAATTTTTAGACATCGAACCGATTTGAACAGGCGCGGCGTCAGCCGCGCCGCAGCGCTCCCCGGCTCGCCAAAGTTATGCCTCGGCTCAATTAGCGCGAGCTGCGTCCATGTGAAACGAGAACCAATCTGACAAAGACCAGAGGCCCAATTCTGCGGGCGTGACCGGAGGCTTCGATAATGCGGGAACTGAAGACTGAGCTGGCGGGAATTTGTACATTCATTTGCGTCTTTCTCTTAACGGCAGGCGCTCTGTCTGCTCAGACTGTCACGATTGATGCAACTCCGTCTCACGTGCTGAACACATTCAATCCGCCGCACGCATTGGGAGCGGCAATTGACCGGTTGAAGACCGGGACTCCGGACCACCTGCTTAGCGATCCATTGCTTAAGGAAATCCTGGGCGCGGGTTGGCAGACGGTCACCTATCGGCAAAATACCGAGTTGATGGTCGAGGCCTGGCACTGGAATCCGAACGGTGCGTGGAGTGATTCCAAGAGCCAGCAGGGTTACTTCGTCGGAAACGCGGCGCCGACTAGCGAAATGATTCGGCACTCCTGGGCTGCGCCACTACCACATCGCGGATTCAGCCGGGGGGATGGAAATGGATGGTCCCGCCTCACCGATGGCGATCCGCAATCATACTGGAAGAGCAATCCTTATCTGACGCACGCTTTCACTGGTGAAGACGACTCGCTGCATCCGCAGTGGATAATGATCGATCTGGGCAGCAAGATAGACGTGAATGCAATCCGCATCAACTGGGCCGAGCCGTATGCGAAGCATTACTCCGTGCAATTTTGGACCGGCGAACTCGAGCCTTTTTACGATGGAACGACCAAAGGCACGTGGCAGACATATCCCTTGGGCACGGTGACGGAAGGCAAAGGTGGCACGGTCACGCTGAAACTGGTTTCCTGGATGATTCCGGTGCGATATCTCCGCATATGGATGACGGAATCGTCCAACACCTGCGACTCCCATGGCTCCGCCGACAAGCGCAATTGCGTGGGATACGCCATCAACGAACTTTACGTGGGATCGCTCTCGGCTGATGGCCAATTCAACGACTACGTCTCGCATTTTCCCAGCCGGGATCAGACTGTAACCTGGCCGTCGTCAGTGGACCCGTGGCACGCAGCGTCGGATCTTGATCAATCCCGCGGCGATCAGGTGGGATTCGATTTCTTCTTCACCTGCGGCGTGACCCGCGGGCTGCCCACCATGGTCCCGATCGCCATGCTGTATTCCACGCCGGAAGATGCGGCCAACGAAATCGCTTATCTGTATAAACGTCACTATCCCATTTCTTATATCGAAATGGGCGAGGAGGCCGACGGGCAGCACATGCTCCCGGAGGACTATGCCGCTCTCTACGTTCAGTTTGCGACGGCGATTCACAAACTCGTTCCGGAAGCCAAGCTGGGTGGGCCTCCGTTTGAAGGGACGTTTGGTGACGTCGAGGTTTGGCCGGATGCGACGGGAAAAGCTTCCTGGCTCGGACGCTTTGTCGATTACCTGAAAGCCCACGGCCACATCAACGATTTCACTTTCTTTTCCTTCGAGCACTATCCCTACCAGGACAGGCCGACGTATTCGTGGGCCGATCTTTATCCGGAGCCGGAATATGTCAGGCATATTGTTCAGGTCTGGAAAGATAACGGCCTGCCGCCCAACATTCCGTTTTTTATGACCGAGGGCAACATTGGAGGCGGCGCGGGACCGTCGACGGTGAAGAGTGGCCTGTGGCTCGCCGATTATGTGGGATCGATGATGAGTGCAGGCGCCGGAGCTACTTATTATTTTCATTACATGCCTTATCCGCACGAATTTGGAGGCTTTGGAAGCTTTCTGTGGATCGACGAGAACTACCGTGTGTTGGGATATCCGCCCGAGTATCTGGCTGCGCAGGTCATCACCAAAGAGTGGGTGCAACCGGTGGATGCGCCTCACCGCGTTTTCAAGGCTTCAAGCGACGTCACCGACGCGGCCGGGAACGCATTGGTCACGGCCTATGCCGTGAAACGGCCCGATGGACAGTGGTCGGTGATGTTGGTGAACCGCGATCAGTTCAACGACCATACGGTGAAACTGGCGTTCGCCGACTCAGAGACCAAGCATGACCGCTATTTTTCCTCTCAGGTGGATCGCGTTACCTTCGGATCTGACGAATATAAATGGCACCAGGAAGGCACGGGAGGCCACGCCGACCCGGACGGACCGCCCGCCAAAACGATAGTTGCCGGCGGCGCCGACGCGCTTTACCGGCTTCCGAAAGCTTCCATCACCGTGCTGCGCAGCCACATCGGGGATTGATGGCGCTGATGAGGGATGGATGGCGGTGCTGAGAGTCTCATCTCAAGGATTTTGCTTCAGCGTGCCGGTGGCGGAAGTCTCTGGGCGGATCAACAGGGCAAGCCGCGGAAACAGGAAGTGACCGGCGGCGTCATCGATTACATTGACCTGACAGGTATAAAAACCGGGCTTCAGCGAAGTCAGGGGTACATCCAGTTGGAAGACGGCGGCCTTTCGCTCTTTGGCATTGAGTTCTGTCAGCTCCACCAGCGAGCTTTCGTAAGCTTTGGCCTTCCCTTGAAAGAAGGCGACATTGGTCAATAGCCGGATACCGTTCTTGCTGCCTTTATCTGTTCCTGGCTCCCCCTCTTTCGCCGCCTCCGCTACGGCCGGCCGCGCCGGATCGTACACTTCATAGTAGAAAAGCAGATGCTGCGTGG
The DNA here is from genome assembly GCA_963833875.1 of uncultured Acidobacteriaceae bacterium. GTDB lineage: Bacteria > Acidobacteriota > Terriglobia > Terriglobales > Acidobacteriaceae > Sulfotelmatobacter. The sequence goes on along the minus strand of CAWHZM010000004.1, from coordinate 293,307 downwards.
CCGAAAAAACGTGGGTAATGTTCGGAATAATTTCAGAGCCATCGTGAACTAACGGGTTTACGTCAGTACCCTTCTTTGCCTTTGCGGTTTGAATCTGGTTAGCGAGCACCACCGAACTCATTTTCAGCGGCTGCGTTTTCAATTCGGGTATCTCAATGTCAGTTTCGAACGATCCCATGCGACCAGTCTGATTCTCGCGAACAACAAATTTTAAGTGATACTTACCACTAAGCAAACTCATGCCGGTGTCATACTGCACGTTCTTTTTCTGCACACTTTCCGATGTGCTCACCGCCAGTTTCACGGTGTCGCGAATGCGGTTCAAAGGGTGACGAGCGTTATCGAGCACCATGCCGATGACATCGAGCGTAGCCTTGTCCCGGTCGCTGCTGCGGACGAACGGAATCTGTGAGCCGGGGACGACGAGAGAAATGGGAACGTAGAATTTATTACCCTCCAGCCGAAAGTAAGCGATGCCGAGGTAGAGCGGCAGATCTGTAGCTGGCAACTCCGAAGCAAGTTCCTCCTCCAACTGCCGCTCTTTATCGTCCTTGGTGGCATGTTGATAATCCGCGGGAGCGTAGTAGCCGCGGCGGTAATCGATCTTCGCCCCGGAGAAGCTGCTCTTCACGACGATGCGGCGGTAACGGCCGTCACGCGCGGGATTCGTGCTGTGATAGCCGAGCACGTAGTAGTGCGACGTATCCTGCTGCACTCCCGTGAAAATCTTGCTGAAGTCGTTGGAGTCGAGAAAGGCACGTCCACCGGTGTCACTGGCGAGCGTCACCAGCGTTTCCTGGGTGGTGAAATTGGAGTTCAGCGCATTGAGTGTGGACTGCCCTGAGTAAGCCGAAACACCGCGCAGGCTGGCGCTCTGCGCTTCGCCGCCCGCCACCAGGGCTTGCAGACCGCGCATGTCCATGGTGTAGATCGCCATGTTGGAACGAACCGCCGCATTTACCGCGGCGCGCAATTCGGATTGATTCTCGATGCCGGTGCGGTCCATGCCGCTGGAAAAATAAATCAGCGATTTCTTCTGCCCCACGTGAGCCAGTTTTTCCGCCACTGAGCGCAACGCCTCAAGCCGGCGATCGGTATTAAAGATGTTGTATTCCGTGTCGTCGGCGGTGAAGGGCTGACCGGTGTCAGGCGTTCCCTCGGTCGTGCCGGTGGTGCCTTCTTCAAACCCCTGGCCGCTGCCCGTACTGAATTCGTCCAGCTCTTTTTTCAGCAAGCCTCGATCCGAAGTGAAGTCCTGATTCACAACCAACGAACTTCCCAGCGAAACAATTGAAACTAAGTCCGCGGGCGCCATTTGGGCATCGAGATAATGTTCAGCGGAAGTCACGGCATGATCGATCTCATCCGGTTCCATGGCAGAGAGATCGAAGAACAAAACAATCAGCCGCCGATTTTTGAAGTCCAAAGCCAACTGGGCCGAGCTGTCTGCCGCCGCCGGTGGTTCCACTCCGGATGTGGCGTCCGGCTGCGCTTTCGCCTGGGCGACGTCTGTCGGCGGAACCGCGTCGACGTTCTCCACGTCAAAGGAAACAATCTTCTGCGGTTTGTTGTCTTCCAGAATCGTGAAGTTCTCCGGCTTCAATCCCGGTACGAATTTCCCACTCTTGTCCCTTACGGTTACATTCACCAGCACCAGATCCGATTGCGAGTGCAGCGTGTAGCCCGATTGTTGCGATGGCAAAGCGGTGCGAAGGAGCAGAAGCAAGAGAAGCACTGCTGCCGATCGAGAGGCGAATCGGGTTGGACTCGGAGTCATCGCGATCTATTTATCAACGTCCATTTAACAGCCAAAGTGTTCTCAGAAACGAAAGCGTGCCGTCATGGTGAACTGCCGCATCGCCCCCGCGGCCGTAACCCTGCCAAAGGTGGGGGATCCAACCGTCGTGTCAATCGAAGAGTAGTTCACCATGTTGAAAATATTGGTGGCCTGGGCACGGAACTCGAGCACCCGCGCTTCCTTCAAGGGAAATACTTTGGTGAAGGCCATATCAAATACCTGGCTTCCGGGGCCGATGATACTGTTGCGCCGTACATTGCCATAACTGCATGAGCTCTGGGCAGCGAAGGCGGCAGTATTGAACCATTCTGAGATCGAAGGGTTCGGCAAGCTTATGGATTGCCCGGGAACCAAGTCAGGGCGCAGCGTGCCGGTGGTTCCACCGTTGACTTCACAGGGATTGTTCAGCAAGCGCGGAGTAAAAGGAAGACCGGAGGCGATGGCCCAGTCGCCGCTCCATTGCCAGTCGCCAGCGATGGCGCGCCACGGTGTGTTGCCTGTGAGCCAGCGCTTGTCGTGGCCAAACGGCAACTCGAGCAAATAATCCGCGGTGAATTTGTGGGTCTGATTAAAGCTGGAAAGCCCGCGTTCGGCAGACAGGTCCAGAGGATTCTGCGCAACATTGGCGGTGCCCCCATTCGTGGAAGGGCTAACTCCGGATGCACGGGTGCCCCCCGCGCCCAGCCCAGGAGTACTTGCGACCGAAGTCGCGCCCGCACCAATGGAGGACGCATCGTCCAGCGATTTGGAAAATGTATAGAGGCCGCCGATGGAGAATCCCCTGGACAGGCGCTTGCGCAGCCGCACCGAAGCGGCATTGGCCTCCTGATCGGCCACCGAGTTTTCGTACGTAAAAGCGTCAACGCCCGGAATCAGAATTCCGTTCGGAGTGCGATTGGGCGCTTCCAGAATGTCGAGATTCGTTCCCTTGGTTCCAGTGTAATCAAGATTCAGCAGCAGGGTGGGGCGAATCTGTTGTTGAATATCCAGATTGCGAATTTGCACATAGCCCAGCCGGTAATTGGGATTGACCGCGTAATTATTGGTGATGGCGCCAGCCGCCGGCATGGGAAACCCGTTTTGCAGGGTGAGCTCTCCGGGACCCGTCTGAATGTTCGTCGCCGTGGTCGCGAAGGGCGGTTGCAAAGCAAGCTGTTGGGCGATGCCCTGATATGCGCCGGTGTTGTAGTTGATGCCGTATCCGCCGCGCACCACCGTGTTCGAAAGCGGCTTCCACGCAAAGCCAATACGGGGGGCAAAGTCTTTACGATCCGGCCGCACCAGGCTGTCCGGCAAACCGCTGTGTCCCGGCTGAATCGGCACCACGCTTAGAGGAGGAGTCTGCGTCACCACGCCGGAAGAAAGATCGAGGTTCACGATGCGATTGTTGATTTCAGTGAGCGGTGAAACATACTCGTAGCGCACCCCGAGGTTGAGGGTAAGATTTGCGCGCATTTTCCACTCGTCCTGCGCATATAAATCCCAATAGTTGCCGCGGAAGTAGTCGCTTTGCCCGAACTGCACGGAAGTTTGTTGTGGCAATCCGAGCAGAAAGTCCGCGAAATCGTATCCCGTCCCAGTGACCTGTTTTCCGCCGGTGAGCTGCGCGGTATTGGCGCCGGTGAATACGAAAGAACCGCGCGGATTGCTATCCGTATCCGTGTTCACCTGCACCCGACGGAAATCCCCGCCCCAGCGCCAGGTATGCTTGCCATGATTCCACACCACATAGTCGGAGAAAGTGTAGGTTTGCGGTCGAGTGAGCGAGGGGGTCGTATCTTGAAGGCTGGCAATGTCGGTGAACGATAAATTCGGCAAACCCCAGTCGAATGGATTGGTTGAAACCCCCGTAATCCCCAGGTTGCCGGCGACGTTGGCATTAAACGCGTAGAGATTCTGCGTGCGTGACCGGTTACGATTAAAGTCAACGCGAATAATGTTGGTCAGTTTTCCGATGCTGCGGGTATAAGAGACTGGAATATCGAAGCTGCGAACGGTTGTGTTTCCTCCAACGCTGGGGAACGGATTGGTTAGCGTAGCCTTCGTTTGATGATAATGAAAACCAATCTGCAGGCTGTTGCGTGGAGCGTTGCGGCCTCCGCCTCGGCGCCCGCCCGCAGGCGCCGCGCCAAAGCTGTGGTTCACACGAACGTTCAGGTCGTCGCTATCGCTGGTGGCGGAGGTCACGTAGCGGAAGTTCTGGAAACTGCCCGGCAAGTTCGGCAAAGGAATATATTGCAGTAATCCCAGCGCTGCCGGGTTGATTTGCGGGAGGGTGGCATTTGGGTAAGCAGCGTTTGTCGCGGGATTGAAGATCTGTACTGGTGCCCCAGTCGAAGCGTTGGTAGTTTGCGAGAAATTCCCTTGCCGTTCCAGAAGAGTCGGCACTGTCGAAAATTCGTCAAAAGGATTGTCCCCTTGCTTGCCGTTGAAGTTGACGAAGTAAAAAGTTTTGCTGCCGCCGTGGTAGATATGAGGAATATTCAGTGGTCCGCCGACGGAACCGCCAAAACTATTCTGCAAATATGACGGTTGTTCCGTGGGCTCGCCGGTAAGGGCAAACGGCGATGCATTCAGGGCCGAATCGCCCACGCCATAGTAGAGGGATCCATGCGGGCGATTGATATCGAAGCCTCGCCGGCCGAAACCGCCGCCGCCAAATCCACCTCCCCCGAATCCACCGCCGCCCCGACCACCTGGCCCGGCGAATCCTCCCCCAGCGCCGAATCCTCCGCCCTGCTGGCTGGCCGCGTCGAAGCGCTGCTGTAACTGATCGGCGCTCATGCTATTGAATGGATTGGAAGTGCTGCCCGAAACTGCCACGGATTCGGTTGCGCCGTTCTGCGCAATCCCCGGCACTGGCATACCTGAAGGAGCGACGTCGCTCATCGAACTACCGGTCGAACCGCCGGCCGAATCCTCTCCCGCACTTTGAAACACGGATAAACTTTGGAAACCGCGTCCGCCGCCCACATTCGCCCGGCGCTGGTTTCGGTCTGTGACTGGTTCGCGCGCCCGTGACAGCAGCACTAATTGAAAATTCGCTTGCACGTTGTGATGGGTTGCATCCAGCACAACTTCTTGCGTCCCGATGGCGAATGCGGCCATCTGCACCCGCACGGTGTAATGGCCGTCTGCGGTCACGCGCAGCGAATAGCTTCCCTCCACATCCGTCGACGTATTGACCGGCTCTCGCGTGGCGGCGTTTGATGCGGAGACTCCTGCACCGGGAATTGGCATATTTCCCGACTTCACAAGGCCGCGGATGATTCGCCCAGCCCCAGCGGGCGCAACTGCTTGCGCCTCCACCAAAGGTGGGCGAAATACGATGATGGGAAAAAAGAAAAGCAAATGAAAAAGGAACTCCGGACGCAGGCTGCCCTTGCCCAGCAAAAGGCGAAGATCGGAATCCTTCATAGCATTGCGCGCATGCGCTAACGTCTGGCTAAAATCATACCGCTGTCACCCTCCCTGAACTGTAGAGTTTTGTTACGGTTGTTTAGCGCTTTTTAACCCAAGAATAGCGAGAGATTCCGAAGCAGTGGATGTCTTTGTGCCGGGCCGGGAATGCAAAGAGGAAGCCGGATATGCCCTAATTGGGGATCTTGAGCTATCCGCTGGACGATATGATATCGTCACATGGAATTTCTTGGATCGATGGGCTTCTCTGAGCCGGAGAGGTAGGGTGTACCTAAACTTCGACGGCCTGCTCGCTGACCACCGGCAGCCGCGCCTCCTGCCACGCATCAAACCCTCCACTCACATTCACCACATTGCCGAAGCCGGCCCGCTGCAGAACGCTGCACGCAATCGCACTACGATATCCACTCTGGCAATGTACGGCGATGAGCGCATCACGCTCGAACGGAAGGGCGTTGCGGGTGAGGTTGTCCAGCGGAATCCCATGAGCACCGGGGATGTGCCCCGCCTGGAACTCCGCTTCAAGGCGAACATCAATTACCGGCACATTGGAGGTTTGCCGCCAGCGGTTTAGCGTTTGAACCGAGACCTGCTGACAGCCTTCCACGTCAAATCTAGCGCGCTTCCATCCCTGGACGCCATCTTGCAAGTAACCGCGTACATCTTCAATTCCGACTCGCGCCAGCCGGAGCCGGGCTTCTGACAGTTGTTCCTCAGAGTCGGCAATCAACACGGGGCAGGAAGACAATCCCAGCACAATTCCTGCCCAGGATGCGAACTGCCCGGAAAGCGCGATGTTGATCGAGCCCGGCACATGCTCGGCAGCGAACACGTCGCCGGGGCGTACATCGAGGGCATATACGCCATTCTCCAGAGCAACTGCGAGTTCTTGCGCCGGGATGGGGTGGAGCTCGGGCAATTCCGAAAGCGGCGGCGCCCCCTGGCGATTGAGTTCCGCGTCCTGCAGAAAATATTCCGGCCGCGACGGAAGCTTCGCCGTCAGCTCAGCGATGAATTCTTCGCGGTTATCAATCTGAAGGGCGTAATTCGTCAACCGCTCAATTCCAATAGTCGATGAACGCTCAGCCCGCATGTTGCGCCCGCATAGTGATCCAGCCCCATGCGCCGGATACACCAGCACATCATCAGGAAGCGTCAAGATTTTTTTATGCAAGCTGTCATGCAGCAGGCCGGCGAGTTCCTGTGGGGTGTGGGTCTTCGAAAGATCGGGGCGTCCCACGTCGCCCAGAAACAGCGTGTCTCCCGTAAGCAATGCCCACGGGTTGGGCGATTTTTCTTCGTCTGTAATCAGGAGGCAAATACTTTCCGGAGTGTGTCCGGGCGTTTCGAGAACCTTGAGTCGCACAGAGCCGGCGTGAAGCTCAAATCCGTCCCGAACTCCAATGTGCGGGAAACTGGCATTGGCCCGAACTCCGATATAAATGTTTGCGCCAGTCCGCTCGGCTAATTCTTTATGCCCAGAGACGAAATCCGCATGCAGGTGGCTCTCGAAGATGTGACGAATTTTAGCTCCGTGCGAGGAAGCAATCTCGCAATACATCTCGACGTCCCGTTGCGGGTCGACGACGACCGCTTCCCCCTGCGATATCAAAATGTAGGAGGCGTGCGCCAGGCAACCGAGATAACATTGCTCGAAGTACATGGCTCCATCCTTCGAAACTAATTGCTCGACCGGTGCCGGAATATGCGGATCGAAATCAGCGAAGGCATTCCCTGGCCGCTCGATGCTTGAGATCAAGTGTACAGCCAGTCGTGAAGCCTGGCCGCGAATTTCTGGAACGGCTACGGTCTCCCACAAAGACCCCTTGCGAAGAGGACCGATCGTGTACAGAAGGTCGCTTGGGGTTCCATCGGCGCCGATTAAAGCTCCCTCCTCCGAGGTTTCCAGGCCCAGCGACAGGGCGTCGGGTTTTACCAAACTTTGACTAAGCAAATCCTTCAATAGAGGGTCGTCGATCCTGCGAATTTCCGCATCCGGGCCGGTACAATTGATTACGCGATGGACGAATAATTTTCTCAACTCGCCACTGTGCCGCTCGCAGTAGGACACTTCAACGCAATCGGCGCCTTCACGATATTCGGTAATTCTTCCCGCGTGGGTTTTCAAACGCCCTTCGGCCGTTTCGGTGGTCAGCATTTTCCCGATCTGCGGAGCCACCCGATGCCGGTGGGTGTCCCAATAAGCCCGCATGTGACGCAGGAATCGTTTCCGCTCCTTCAGCGGCAGCGAGCTCCATATCTTCTGTGCGAATGGCCGCACAGAATCAATGACCGCGCGCCAATCACTGTTCCGTTGAGCGGCGTCGCGAACCTGTTCTCGAATCAGCCGCAACATGCCACGGGATGTGCGGGGGGATGTGTTATCCCAAAAAGCTGGCCAAGGGTCGGTTGCCTTATGTTGCTGCGGCAGCAAACCATGGCGCGAAAGCATGTGGACTTTGCCCTCAAACCCGCGCTCTCGCAAGGCAATTACGACATCCACACCGGTCAGCCCTGAGCCGACGAGCAAGACTTCCTCGTCCAGTTCAGTGCAATTGAGCGCATTGGCAGCCCACGGATTAGACACATAACGTGAGCCTGGCTCTATCCGTCCAGGAAATTTGGGATCGGCCGGCGGAAAATTTCCGAGGGCTAGAACCACCTTATCCGCTATAACTCTGCCCCCACTGCGGAGAGAAATCTCTGCCTTGCCATCAATCGGCGTTATTGCAATCGCTTCGTCCCGTTTCCATTCTAATCTGCCGGGATTCGATTCGCCGGCTTCTCGAAGCAGCGATTCTACATATTGGCCATAGACGCGACGAGGCACATAGTCGCCGGGTTGGACATCGGCGGAATAATATCTTTGCCCCCAGCGTAGGAAGTGAAGCGGTTCGTCCGCCCGTCCGCTCATGTTCTGCGCACGGACATTTAGCAAATGGCCGCCGCATTTAGTGCCATAAGCCACGCCCCGGCCGGGATCGCCCTGGCGCTCGATCACGACGATGGAAAGAGATAATTCTGCCGCCCTCAGCAACTGCGCAGCCAGAGTGGCACCGCTAAAGCCCCCACCAATGATCGCGATGTCACAAAAAGTCTGTTCACCGGTGGCTGGCTGCTTCATCCCTGAGTCTCGTCTGAATAATAATACAATCTCTATTCATTTAATGGACATGCAATTGGAAGTCCAACCCACGGCATGAAGAAGACCTTTGAATTCAATAATTCCCACTTAAAATTGCGGTAGGTCATCCGTGACAAGATGAAAACATCTTCGACTTTTGGGTCGAGGGAATGTAGACTGCGTGACCATCCGCTCCTTTGCTGGGTCTCAACGTCCAGGCGGAAGGGACTGCCCGAGTGTCAAAACGGAGAACACTTAATCCAAAGAAATCCTGCCAGAATATAGGGCCATGCCGACCACGGCGTCCATTCCGAGGGCGTCTAGAGAGTCGATCTGTTGCCGCGTGTGGATACCGCCGGCGACCACGAGCCGGCGCGAGGTGGCCTGGCGAATTGCACTCACCGTTTCCATGGGGATCCCTCCCATCAAGCCTTCGGTATCGATGTGAGTGTAAAGAAAGGTTTCGCAAAATGGTTCCAGTTCACGAATTATGTCGATGGCAGTGAAGCTTGTCGCTGTGCGCCAGCCGTCAATCGCTACGCGGCCGGCCCGGGAATCAATAGCAAAAACCAACGGACCGGAGCCGAGATCAGCTGCGAGCGTGGCTGCGAAATGCGTGTTGATCCGTTCGTGCTGGAACAATGCAGAGCCGAGAATGATACGGCGAGCGCCCATCCTCAAAACTTCACGCGCATCTTCCAGGCTGCGAATCCCTCCTCCAACCTGACAGTTGAGCCGCTGCGCAATGCGATTCACGATAAGCCTGTTATCGCCGACGCCTCTGGCTGCATCCAGGTCGATCACCTGCACCATGGGATATTTTGAAAAGCGTTCCATCCAATAGTCGAGATCGTCGAACTCCAGCGCTTTCTTCTCACCTTGCACCAGTTGCACGACCTTGCCACCCATCAGGTCGATCGAGGGAATTAACACGGCCACCTCACGGGAATACTTGCCCTCTGGAGTTCCCGCTTGAGCTGCTCGATGTTCTCAATTCCGAAGTGAAAGATGGAGGCGGCGAGCGCTGCATCGGCGCGGCCATCCCGGAAAACCTGGATGAAGTCTTGCGCCGAGCCTGCGCCGCCGGAGGCAATCACGGGAATTGAAACTGCTTCGGCGACGGCGCGCGTCAATTCGCAGTCGAATCCGGATCGAGTTCCGTCGCGGTCCATCGCGGTCAGCAGGATCTCGCCCGCTCCGCAGGCGGCCGCTTCCCGCGCCCACTGCACTGCGTTCAGACCTGTGGCGATGCGCCCTCCGGCGACAAACACCTCGAAACCTCCATCGACTTTTTTGGCGTCGATAGCAACCACAATGGCCTGCGAGCCAAAACGTCCGGCAATCCTACCGATCAGAGCCGGATTATTTACGGCGGCCGAATTGACGGCGATCTTATCCGCTCCCGCGTCGAAAGCAGCGGCTGCGTCGTCGATCTGGCGAATTCCTCCACCCACGGTGAAAGGGATGAAAAGTTCTGCCGCCGTGCGGCCAACCGCCTCCAGCAACGTGCGGCGGTTACCGCTGGTCGCAGTGATATCGAGCAGAACAATTTCATCGGCGCCATTGCGCGCGTGTTCCGCGGCGCATTGGGCGGGATCGCCGGCGTCGCGCAAATGCTGGAATTGCACGCCCTTCACCACGCGGCCAGCGTCCATATCCAGGCAGGCGATGATGCGCTTGGTCAGCACATTAGACCTCGGAGAAAGCCTGGAGAATCGCCAGACCAACTTCTCCCGATTTTTCCGGATGAAACTGCACTCCGAACACGCTGCCCCGTTCAACGGCCGCCGGGAAGAGCGATCCATATTCGCTGCTGGCTGTCACTTCCGGCACAGACGGGGTATGAAATGAATGCGTGTAATAGACAAACGAATCGTCGCCAATATTTCGCAGCAAGCGCGACGGGGCAGAAAGCTTCAGAGAATTCCATCCGACGTGCGGCGATTTCACCGAAGGCGGAAACTGCCGACATTTCCCTGGAAAGATGCCCGCTCCAGCCACGGAGGTGGACTCCGCGCTGCCTTCGAAAAGCCATTGCATGCCCAGGCAGATTCCGAGGAACGGTTTGCCGGCGGAAGCAGCTTGCAACAGGGATTGCCGCAAGCCTAGGGCATCCAGAGCACGAAGCGATGAAAAATGTCCTACCCCGGGGAAAACGACTCTGTCGGCGGCGGCTATGGCTTCGAGCTTCCCTGTCACCATAGCCTCAACTCCGAGATGCGCGAAGGCCTTCTTCACCGAATTCAAATTACCCGCACCGTAGTCGACGATAGCGATCATATGAGGTCAGTTACAGAAGCCCTTTTGTGCTTGGCAACATGCGGCCCAACTGGCGGTCGCGGGAGCAAGCAACCCGCAGAGCGCGTGCGAAGGCTTTGAACAGCGCTTCGATTTTGTGATGGCTGGATCGTCCATAGAGGACGCGCGCATGTACGTTGGCCCGGGCCCCGCGGGCAAATCCCTCGAAAAAATCGTGGACTAGTTCGACTTGCAAATCTCCCACCCGCGAGGCGCGAACTTTTGTTTCAACCACGGCAGCGGCTCTTCCACCGAAATCGACCGCAGCCAGGCCGAGCGTCTCGTCCATGGGCATGACAAAATATCCGGCCCGAAGGATGCCGCGCCGATCACCCAGCGCGCGATGGAAAGCCTCGCCCAGGCTTATTCCCACATCTTCGACCGTGTGGTGCTGATCCACATCCAGATCTCCCGTGGCTTTGAGGTTCAGATCGAACCCTCCATGACGCGCGAATAACTCAAGCATATGATCCAAAAAACGAATTCCGGTCGAGACCTGGTACTTTCCGCGGCCCTCGATGGTGAGAGCAATGCGAATTTCGGTTTCGGCGGTTTTGCGGTGAAGATTGGCCTTCCTCATGCCCCCACCTCGCGGCGCAAATCCAGTTCCGCGGTAACTTCCCGGATTGCGTCGATGAGCATTCGGGTGTGATCTTCCGATCCCAAGGTCAGCCGCACACAACCTTCACATCCAGGATCGGAGTTTCGGTCGCGCACGAGAATACCTCGCGCGCGCAGGGACTGAATGAACTCAGTGTGAGCAGGACCGATGCGAACCAATACAAAGTTGGCGCGGCTTGGCCAATAGTGAAGGCCAAGCCTGCTCAGCTCCTGTTCGAGGAGCGCGCGCCCGCGCTTCACCTCGGCAACATAACTTTCCATGTACGCCTGATCTTTGAGCGCCTCTGGTAATGCCAATAGCGCGATTGAATTGACGTTGTAGGGCGAAGCAACGCGGCGCACCATTTGCATCTGGACTGCGTTTCCAGCAAGAATGCCGATGCGAAGGCCAGCCAATCCATATGCTTTCGAAAAAGTGCGAGCCACGAAAAAATTCTCCGGGCGGCCAACGCAGTTGATGATTGTCTCCCCATGAAACTCAAAGTATGCCTCGTCGACGAACAGTGCTGCATGGGGCGCCGCGTCCGCGAGTTTGAGCAAGACATCGCGTGGAACAACCGCCCCCGTCGGATTGTTCGGATTGGCAACCGCGATCAACTTGGTGCGGTGATTGATCTGGGAGAGCAGGCCGCTCAGAGGAAAGGCACAACTCGCGGCGGACGGGACCTCGACCACTTTCGCTCCCTCCGCTTGCGCGAAGATCGCATACATCGCGAAAGTGGGCACAACAATGATCGCTTCGTCTCCGGGTTCCAGATAAGTGGCGCAGAGAAGATGAATGGCCTCGTCCACTCCGTTGGTGAGAAGAACCTGGGCGCTTTCAAGACCGAGAAAATCGGCTGCGACATTTTCGACAGGTTCACGGTCGGGATATCGTGCCAGCGTCTCTGCGTCCAGAGAGCGGAGACGCTCCAGAACCATGGGAGAGCAGCCGACCGTGCTTTCGTTGAAGTCAAGACGCAACCCTCGACGTCCAGACAGGGGCGGGTGGTAGGCATGCAACTTTTTCACCGCGGGGCGGACGTTAAGCATTCCCACACCTCACTCGCAAAGACTCCGCATGGGCAAACAGACCCTCGGCCTCAGCCAGAGCGATACCGGATGGAGCAATTCGACGAATACCTTTTGGAGAAACTTGCTGGCAGGAGACGATTCGAAGGTAATCCAACACGCTTAGACCGCCGCGGATGCGGGCCATCGACCCGGTGGGCAATACATGGTTCGGCCCGGAAACGTAATCCCCAGCGGACTGGGGGCTGAATTCATCGAGGAAAATCGAGCCGGCATTTTGAACGTTTGCAGCCAGGGCCGCAGGCAGCGTGAGGTGCTCAGCCGCAATGCGGTTTGCAATTTCAACTGCCTGGTCAAGAGAATCCACGAGGAGAATTGCGCCCCGACGAGATAGCGACTGGGCCGCTATGGGATTTCTGCCGATCCGCCCCTTCACCTCCTTCTGTACTGCATCGGCCAAAGTGCGGGAATCAGTGATGAGGACGCAGAGCGCATCAGGATCGTGTTCTGCCTGCGCCAGCAGGTCGCAGGTAAGCAAGGTCGGATCGCCGTCCTGGCTGATGAATAACGCTTCGGTAGGGCCAGCCAGAAAATCAATAGCACAATCCAGAGCCACCATTTTCTTGGCAGCTGTAACGAAACGATTGCCGGGCCCCACGATTTTAGCTACACGTGGAATGCTCTGGGTGCCGTAGGCCAGAGCGGCCACGGCTTGGGAGCCGCCGATACGGCAGAACTTTTCAACTCCGAGAAATGCCGCCGCAGCCAAGGTGGCTTGCGCAGGCCGCGGCGAAGCCACGCAAATGTTTGGCACCCCCGCGACCTGTGCCGGGATGACGGTCATGAGCAGCGTGGAAGGCAATGGATAGCGTCCACCCGGAACGTAACAGCCCACGGAATCCAGAGGACGAATCATCTGTCCAACACAAACTCCCGGTTGAATCTCCCTGCGCCACTCCCGCGGCATCTGCCATTCGCAATATTTTCGAATGTTTGCCGCCGCGTGGGTAATGGCGTCTTGAAGTGCAGGAGAGGTTTTCTGCCATGCGGTTTGCATTTCATCCTGGGGCACGAGCAGCGGTTCCTTCGTTCCCAAACTATCCCAGCGGGCAGCGTATTTCCGCAACGCGCGATCGCCATTTCGGCGAACGTCGGTTACGATGCGACGCACCGCCGGCTCAACTTCGAGAAGGTCGGTTGCACCTCGCTGTTCCAGGGCGCGCACGTACTGCTCTCTCTTAAGGCCGGCGAGGATGCGCATCACATCACCACCTTGTTCAGCGGATATTCGACGATGCCCTGGGCGTTGGCATCTTTTAACTTCGGAATCAGCGACCAGGCGGTGTTCTCTTCAATGACCGTATTGACTGCGACCCACTCGCCATCGGCAAGTGGCGCAACGGTAGGGTTCTTCAATGCGGGCAAGAGACCGAGAACGGCCGCGAGATCTGGTTTACGTACATTGAGCATCAAACCGACACGGCCTAATGCGGCCATGGCGCCGCCCAGCATCACAGCCAGGTTTTCTATCTTTCGCCGTTGCGGTGGGTCGGCCCACGCCGCCTTGTTGGCGATAAGCTGCGTGTTCGATTCCAGAAGAGTCTCGATGACGCGCAGATGATTGGCACGCAGCGAACTGCCTGTTTCGGTGACTTCGACGATGGCGTCAGCCAGCAACGGAGGCTTCACCTCCGTCGCGCCCCAGGAGAATTCGACTTTTACTGGCACATTCCGGCGGGCAAAATAGTTTCGCGTGAAACTCACCAATTCGGTGGCGATGATCCGGCCTGCCAGATCTTCGGGTTTGACGAAGTTCGATTCATCCGGAACAGCCAGGACCCATTTCACTTTGCCCAGGCTTTGTTTCGCGTAGATCAGATCGGTGACGCTGACTACTTCGAGTCCGCTCTCCAACACCCAGTCCAAACCGGTCAGGCCCGCGTGGAGTGCGCCGTGTTCGACATAACGCGCCATTTCTTGCGCCCGGATGAGCAGGCACTCGATTTCAGGATCGTCGGTTGCGGCAAAGTAGGAGCGGGGATTGACGACGACTCGCAGGCCAGCGCGAGTGAGTAAACTGAGAGTAGCTTCCTGCAGGCTGCCTTTTGGAATGCCCAGTCGAAGTTTCACGGGAGCACTTCTTTCTTCTGAGTGACAGTCCCGTCGTCCACGCCGGCCGCAGCCGAGTTGCGAAAAGGGAGCTCATAGGTGAAACACGATCTCGATCCGGTGTGACAAACCACGCCGGCGCCGAGAACGCGCACCCGCAACAGAATTGCGTCGCGGTCGCAGTCGGTTGATGCGGTTACTACTTCGAGGCGGTTGCCGGAGGTCTCACCCTTGGTCCACAGCGTTTTTCGAGTGCGGCTGTAGAAAGTAACGAAGCCAGTGCTCAATGTAGCTTCCAGTGCGGGAGGGTTCATGAAGCCGACCATGAGCAGTTCTCCACTGTCCGCGTCTTGAATTATCGCCGCCACCAATCCGTTCATTTTGTCGAAGTCTATATTCATAGGACGGTCTTCTGTTGGACCCGGCGCCCCGGCTCGCGGCAAAACAAAAAGCCCGCTGCGCGTTTGGCGTCAGCGGGCTCGGATTCTGATTATTGCTTTAAAGCTTCTATCCGTTATCCTCCGCCGACACGCTCATCGCATGGTTATGATGGTTGTGATGATGATGGCGGCGCAAAGTCATAAGTGCGATGTTAGGACTGTTCTCTATCGGCGTCAACCGGCTCTAGTTTCAAGACCGAGGAGAAAGCGGGAGGTTCTGAATTTCTCATGTCCGGCAGGTCACGGCGCAGATTAGGGCTGGTGGCCAGAAATGCTTGTTCAAGAACGATTTAACAGGATCTAAGAAACTTGTTTCTGCGAATGGTCATCGCCATCTCGAATCCTGTCGATCAATAATTTGCAGGCCCAAGATTGCAAACTTATGCAGCCCCGGCTCTAAATCGCATCATGGAAATGCTGCCTGCGAGATAAATCGGGTCGACTGAGGACGATAACCGTTGCGGGTGCGGATCTTGTATCCGCTGGGATGTTGGCCTACAAGTTTTACGGTGATCGCGCGCCATCCCGAGTTCGGATTTGTCTTGGGGTAGTAACTGAGTGAATAAAGGTGCGCCAAATCGTCTCGCACGGAGGCAAAGGCACGGTGTTCGTCCCGCCAGCTCTTGGCAAAATACGCCTTTCCACCTGTCGCGGCGGTCATGCGATCGAATACCGCGGTCGACAGTGGTTCGATTCTAGCCTCCTGCGTACTGATCATGTAAATGGAAACGCCGGCGGACTGGGCGAATTCCGCGACATCCTCGGGCGGAACGACGCTGGAGTTGTCCGGCCCGTTCGAGAACACCACCACAACTTTTCTGCCCTGGTATTGACTGGCATCTTTCAGCGTGAGTAGCAGCGTGTTGTAGAGCGCAGCTTCGTCTCCAGCTACGGTCGAGCGCACGGCGCGCAGAATCTGCGACCGGTCGGAGGTAAGAGTGGCAGCCCTCAACAGATCGCGGCTGTAGGAATAGAAGGCAATCTTGTCGGCACTGCCCAGCGAACGAACAAACTCGGTAATCGCATCTTGTGCGAACACAAAGCCGCGATACATGTAATTGCTGGTATCGAACAAAACGAAAACGTTCGCGCCCGCAACCAGGGCCGCGAAAGTTTGAGGTGAATCTCCGGCGGAAGGCTCCTTGCCCGAATTAAGTCCCCGGTCCGATGACCCGCCCGGGTTGATAAGACTCACGGCAGGTTCGTTGCCTTCCGCAAAAGTGGCGAGTCTCTCAGTTATCTTGTCTTCGACGATCGAAAAATCCTTGGGTTGAAGACCCGTAACGTAGTTCCCCTTTTTGTCGGTCACGGCTACGTTGAGCTGGACGAGGTTTACGACGACGTGGAGATCAGGGCTTTCCTGGGCCTCGAAGCCTGTTCCGTGCCCGACGAACAGAACCGAAAACAAACAGACCGATCGCAGGTATTTCCATAGCATGATTCTAAGTTCCTACTTTGCTCGCCATTCGTTGGGATCGCAGAATCCTGCGACCAATTTTGGCGAAAGATAATTTAAGGCCGCGCCGGGCCGATGGTTGTGAGCGATGCCAGCTTTCCATTCCGAAACTCTTCAGCAGTCTCATGCATCGCGCGAAGCAGCGCTGGCCAGTCTTCCAGATCGGTAGCGGAAATCTTCTCGACCATCGATCGCGTCAGGTGCGGCACCAAGTGGTTCAACTCCACAGCGGGAAGCCCCATCTCATCGGCCAGGCGAGCCCAGTACAGATTGCATGAATCCCAAGACTCCGCCAAAAAACGGCTGGAGTATCCCGAATACGAGGGCAGTGGTCCAACATCCATCAGTTCGCTGCCGTAGGTTTGAGCCAGCACGGGATGGGGCACACCAAAATCATGCGATAACCGCTTCCAGTTGACTTGTTCGGGATCCTGCCGGGAAAGAGTTTGCAGCTCCCGACTCGCCGATCCCCAGGCGCGAATATCCTCGGGATACTGGCGCCGAAACTCCGCGGTCAGGTAAAACGTGTCCGCAGGCGTCAACTGGGTAACGATTTCCAGCACATGGCCGCCTTGCAGGCCAGACTCAATTTGCGCAGCCCGTTGGGGACTCATCCGATCCGAGAGAATGGCCACGACCTTGCTGCGAAGATCTTCATCGTTTGCGGAAGCATTCAGGAGCTCCTCGCCTGCTCGCTGATATAGCGCAACGGCATGAAGTTCGTTGTGGCTGATATTCCACCAGCGAGGCAAGATCGCGCTGGTCAGAAGCGCCGGTGTTAATTCCTTCCAGATCAGAGCCTGGACGTTTTCCGGGGTAATAAAATTTTGTTCGAGATCGGCAAGAACGTACGGCAGATCCGCAAGGGAGCCCACAAAATGAGCTCCTCCGCCTGCAGGCGAGCCTTGGCCAAGGAGTTCTGGAGTCTGCCAGACCGTCCTTACACCACCCAAAGTCTCCGCCGCGAAATCATGAGAGCGAACCAGAAGGGGGTTATTATGCAAGGCCTGAGAGCCAGGTGGCTCATAATAGGCGTAATTCAGGCCGACCAGGGTATCTCTCAAAAAGGATGCGAGCTGACCGCGTGCATCTTCCAGTTGGGCGGGCGTAGGAGCGGTGGACTTAAGCACTTTTGCCAGGTCGGTTCGCATCTGCACTTCGGTGTGATGATTGTTATAAATTCCTGCCGCCCACTCAGTTCTTTCGCCATTGGTGAAAATGGGTCGCGGCATCTCGAATTCGCGAATCTCCCCGGCCTGGTGCATCACCGAGTCGTCGAGCGATCTACCTTTGGCCTTTTCGTTCAAGGCATCTCCCAATGCCAGCAACGTGTCTAGAGAAACCAGCCGCTGCCCCTCCAGGACAGAACGAATTCTGAGGGCAATCTCTCTGTGTACCTTCGTTCCTTCGGCGCTGGTCTGCCGGGGTCCCGCCAGCAGCTCAATGATTTCATCCTGCGAAACTCCAGCCTCGCCTGTGGAAGCTCGAAGCAGTTCGGCAAGAGAGACTCGCCCAGCGTTATATAACTGGCCTCCTGATCGAATCCTGGCGAAGGGCTTAATCACCTGTTGCCACGAATCGTTAAGGCGCGAGTTTGGGATTTGTCCCTGACGGGCCAGAATCTGCCAGATTCCGATATTCGCCTGAAAGAGACCGAGGGCGTTGGCACGGACGGCCATGGGAACGCTGTTCAGAGCTTCAGCCGTGTCCAAAAACAGGACGATCGATCCGTCGTTTAAAGCTTGAAACTCGGAAAAGATCCGATACTGATCGCCAAACTCCCCAAATTTTTGTGCCAGCAAGCGCACGGTGGCAGGAGTCAGTCGATTTTCGCGAGGTCGGCCGCTATCGATCGCGCTGATCGCCATATAAATCTGGAGAGGTCCCTCGTCTGTAGGCATACGAGAAAGCGCAAACATGGTTTGCACAAGCTGATCCGCGCCAGTCAAGCGGCTGTTATGCCTGACCCATTCACGCGCAATATGGGAGTCGTTCTTTTGCCGAAGAATGTCACCCCACTCCTGAAGATCTCCCGGAACGAGAGGGTCACCGGTGGACTCCAACTGAAGCCGGGTGGCCAGAAGAAGAAGTCCTGGAGCTGGTCTCAATACTCCAGTAGTCGCACTCGCCGAAGGTCCCGCGCTTCGCAGAGCTTCGTAGAAAAGCCGCAGCCGATGTGGTTCGGTGAAGTATGCCTGGCGGCTTCTGCTGACGCGTGAAAGCACATCGAAATAGGCGCTCAGCCAACCCTTATTGCTGGCCAGTAACTTCTGAATAAACGCTGAAGGTGATGCCGGATTTGCCCCAACCAAATCCTTCCACGCAGGTTCCGCTTGCCGTCCTCCGGGAACAAGTACCCGCCCATGACGAATGCAAATGCGACTGCCATAAAAATCCATGACCGCGGCATAAGGTTGGAGATTCCTGAGGCCAATCGACTGCTGAAAGAACGTCTCGGTTTCAGGATCGAGTTTCGATAGCGCCCAATACAGCCGGGCGAGAACCGGATCGCTTATTAATGTATCGAGAAGGTCTTTGCTGGCTTCGTTGTAATTCTTCCGGCTGGCCATGGTCCAATCGCCGGCAGCCAACAGCACCGGTACGGGTGAAGCTGGGTACGGGTATTCGAAAGGCTCACCTCCTTGCAGCGCACGCTCCAGTTCGGATAGAGGGAAACCGGAATCGATGGTCAGAAAGGCCCTTTCGGAATCCGCCGTCTGCAGCGAGGTATCCGGCTTTCCGCAGTCTGGCCGCGCCTTGTAGCCCAGCACGAGTAGAAGCGGTTTCGCGTCGTCACAGTTGGACGCGTGAATCTTTCCGTCGCCCGCAACCAGGATGGA
Source organism: uncultured Acidobacteriaceae bacterium (assembly GCA_963833875.1). Lineage (GTDB taxonomy): Bacteria > Acidobacteriota > Terriglobia > Terriglobales > Acidobacteriaceae > Sulfotelmatobacter. The sequence continues at coordinate 274,190 of CAWHZM010000004.1, read as the reverse complement.
AAGCTCCCTGGCCTGGACAACATACCGGCTCAGGAGGATGAGGAATTCGGTCTTCCTGGAACCCTCATAACCCTGCATGAACACATTGCGGCTCAGCAAAGGGAGTACTTCTTCTGGCGTAATCTTTTGGCTGATGCCCGCCATGCGCAGGAACGATCGCAAGGGGCCCGGGATCATGAACTGGGACGGGATTGCGACAACGCTGTCCGGAAGCAAGCTTGAATTTGCCCCGATTGGCTTTGCGCCAGCCGAGCCCGCAATACCATCAGCAGGGGCAGATAGGCAACAAAGGGAGAATACTGAAGCCACTGCAAAAACGGAGAGGCAAAGAGGCATTCTCACGGCTGGATTCCTCTCGGAGCCGGTAACTGCTAACCCAAGCGGGAGTTCGTCGCGGAGAGCGGGAACTGCAATTTATCCGCGAATCGCACTCATGCAGGCCTTGCGTTGCGATTGCCGATCCGTATTCCAAATTCCAAGTGCCGCCACAATAACCCAACCTTCCCGATTATCCAAGCAATTTCGTCAGAATTATGTAAGAGACTGGCCAAATATGGGAGGCGACCTCGGCGAGAGCATTTGGGGCCTATCTACGGGCGTCGCGCCTTCGCGACGAGTTGTTTCCGGCCGAGCAGCCACCAGGATTCAATCTCCTCCAGGCTGCAGCCTTTGGTTTCTGGAACTGCCATTTTCACAAAGACCACGGCCGCAATACAGATGACTGCATACAATAAAAAGGCGCCCGGGGCGGTCAGCGCTTGCACTAAGGAGAGAAAAGTGAGGGTCACCAGCAAAGTGCCGCACCAGAGAAAGACAGTTGCAATAGACATGGCGCGTCCGCGCACCCGGGTAGGGCAGATTTCCGACATCAACACCCAGGTTCCGGTGCCAATGCCGACGGCGAAACAAGCCACGTAGGTAAGCACGAAACATAAAACGACCGGGGCTGCGGCCTGCGTATGAATTGCCGCGGCCATCGCCATCATGGAAGCAGCCATACCGGCGAATGCAGTCATCATAAGTGGCTTGCGGCCGACCCGGTCGATCAGATTCATCCCCACCACCGTAGCGGCGAAGTTGATCGCCCCAATCATCACGTTTGCCCACAGTGCGGTGCTGGCCGTCTGGTGCGGAACATGCTCCAGGAAAACCAGTGAGCCGTAATAAATAATTGTGTTGATGCCGGTGAACTGGCTGAACAGAGCGATCAGCACCGCCACGACCAGCGGCTTGCGAAAAGCTAGATCCAGTAAGTTGCCACTTTCCTCGGTCGCGGCGGATCGGATGGCCTCGATTTCGGTACGGGCAGAATCCGGTCCCTCAATTTGGGACAAAATTTGCCGGGCCTCGTCTTCGCGCCCGTTCTGCACCAGCCAACGCGGGCTCTCCGAAACGAACAGCAGCGCCAGCAGAAAAAGTGCCGAGGGCACTGCAGCCGAGGCGAACATCCAACGCCAGTTCGCCGGACCTGCCCCAGCAAGACCATAGTTCACTCCATAGGAAAGTAGAATGCCGGTGACGATTGCCAATTGATTAACGCTCACCAGCAGCCCGCGGCTCCGGGCTGGGGAAATCTCCGCAATGTAGAGCGGTGAGAGTGTGGAAGCCAGCCCGATCGCAATTCCACCCAGCAGGCGAGCGAGCACAAATTCCGTCATGTTGCGGGGCAGCGCGGTTGCAATGGAAGACAACGTAAACAGCGAAGCTGCCGCGAGCAGCAACTTCTTCCGGCCAAAACGATCGCTGGTTAAGGCCGCCAGACCGGCTCCGAAAACACATCCCAGCAGCAGACTACTGGCGGCGATTTCGGTTTGTGCGTCGCTCAGCGCAAACTGATGCTTCAAGAAAACAAGGGCGCCGTTGATCACAGCCGTATCGAATCCGAAGAGCAGGCCGCCGATTGCGGCGACCGCCGCTGAAAGGTAGAGGTAACGCGAAGATCCCTTTTGTGGGGCGATCGATTTCTCGATATTTGACGGATTCATCGTTCGCCCGTCCAGCGGCTTTGATCGCTGGTCCCCCCGATGTCAACGCCGATGGCAGCCGCTTCGAAGTGCTCCGTCAATCGAGTTTCGCTCAAAATGCATCTGCATTATACTCATATCGATCCTCGCAAATTCCCGCGCTGCGAAAGGAAACTCGTCCGTGGCGAACACCGCCGTTCCCAAGAATGTCCAGGGGAATGTTACTAAGAATTCGAAAAAGGCAGCGCTGAATTACTTTGACCAGGCAATTGGGTTGCTGGAGAATTTGCGGCGAACTCAAGCGGACGCGATTCAGGAAGCGGCCGAGTTATGTGCGGAACGAATCTCGCGCGGTGGCCTGGTTTTTCTTTTCGGCAACGGCCACTCGCGGATGATGTGCGAAGAGATGACTCCCCGCCAGGGTTGCTACGCTGGCTTTGTTGCCCTGGTGGAACTGGCGCTCTCCAACCACGCTTCGATTGTCGGTACGAACGGTCTGCGCGCGCCGTTATACCTGGAGAATTTTGAGGGCTACGCGGAACAGATTCTACGCAGCTTCCACTTCGGGCCCCACGATGCATTCATCGTGATCTCGACCAGCGGCATTCGTCCTGTAGTGGTCGAAATGGCGGAGGGAGCTCAACGGCGCGGGTTACCGGTGATCGCCATCGTATCCAGGGCACACTGTGAGCAGGCAAAGCCTGCTCATTCCTCGGGGAAGAAGCTGATCGACTGCGCCGACGTGATCATCGATAACCAATGTCCTCCGGGCGATTGCATCGTGGAGTTGGAGGGACTGGAGTGGCGGACCGGTCCGGTTTCCACGATCACCGGGGCCACCATCATCAACATGATTCGGTGCGCCACGGCAGAGAGTTTGCTGGCGAGGGGCTGCAAACCGGTTTTATTGCCTAGCCATCAGTTCGTGGGAAATGTGGACGCTGCCCAGCAACTGGAAGCTTTCTATGAGGCCTATCGCAAAAGCTTGAAGCACCTGTTCGCATAGGACCACCCTTGGAAAGAACTTCTAGCTGGGGCGGAACAAGGATTAAACAATAGGGAACATGTGAGCGAAGTCCTTCTCGTCACTGGGTCGTCCGGAATTGCGGCAGCGACGGCGCGCCTCTGGGGCGCGCAGCAAAGCGTATTCATTGTGGGCGTGAAGGCCGAAGAGTGCAAAGCTCTCGCTGCGGAGCTGCCGGATGCCGCGTTCAGTGCAGCCGATGTTAGAGATGAGGCCGCGGTTCGGCAGAGTGTGGCTGCGTGCATCGAGCGATTTGGCAAAATCGACGCGCTCTTCAACGTCGCGGGGATTAGCGCACGCTCGATGGGCGATGGTCCGCTCCACGAATGTTCCGCTGCAGCCTGGGACACGGTCATGGACGTGAACGCGAAAGGAACGTTCCTGATGTGCCGGGAGATCCTCCGTCATTGGACGCTACACTCCCAAAAGGGCGTGCTCCTCAATTGCGGGAGCGTGCTCGCCCGGCACCCTCAGCGGGAGCATTTTGCAACCGCCGGCTATGCCGCCAGCAAGGGAGCGGTTGAGGCTATGAGTCTTTCTGCTGCCGCTTACTACGCCCCAGCCGGCATAAGGATTAATGTGATTGCTCCGGGATTAGTGTTGACACCGATGAGTGCGCGGGCACAGCAAGACGCCGCGGTTATTGAATATATGGCCCGCAAGCAGCCCTTGGCGGGCGGAATGCTGGCGCCGGAGGACATCGCAAAAACCGCATGTTTCCTTCTAGGGAAGGATTCCAGCAAGATTACGGGACAGGTGATAAGCGTAGATGGAGGCTGGACGGTCACATGATGCAAACGAAAACGGCTGCTTCTGCCGTGGGAGACAAATCAAAAGCTGGGCCACCCTCCGGAAATAAGAAGCGCCGCCCTTTACAGACAACCGTGATCGGCAGCTATCCGTTTCCTGGATGGCTGGAGTTTGCTTCGTCTCACCTCGATGAATTTGGCGAAGCCGATATCGAGGAAATGCGAACCGATGCAGTGATCGCCGCTGTTCACGACCAGCTTCGCGCCGGCCTTGACGTGATCACCGACGGAGAGCAAAGCCGGTATGACTTTAATCTTTCGTTCTACGGACGGCTGGACGGAATCCGCGCCAAACCTTTTTCGCCGCGCCGTTTTGGCCCGCCGGCCCACGATCAGCGCGGCAAGTATCCGGTCACCGGAACGATTGCCTCCCAACATGGACTGGGCGCGGTGGCTGAGTTCAAACTCCTGCAAAGGGTTGCGCCGCCGGACGGCCCCATTCTCAAGGCCAGCGTGCCCGGACCTTATACGCTGAGCGGCCGTATCGAGCCTGGCGGGGATTATCCCACGCGCTGGGAAGTGACCAATGCGTTGATCCCAATTGTCCGCGCGGAACTGGAGCAACTGGTGGAAGCCGGTTGCCAGGAGATTACTCTCGACGAGCCCTCCATGAGCTGTTACGCATATCGCGAGGATCCCAGCCGTTTCGTGAAGATTTTTGCAGAAACCGTTAAGCCTGTCGTGGGCCGGTGCCGGCTATCTACGCATCTGTGTTTCGGCAACTACAAGGGGCGGGCGGTCGCGCCGCGCCGCTACGCACCACTTTTTCCGGCATTCTTCGAATTGCCCGTTGACGAGATTCACCTGGAGATGGCAAACCGCGAATTCGCCGAGATTGAGTTGATCGAAGAAATCGCCAGGCGGGGCATCGACGTGGCAGTCGGAGTTATCGACGTGAAGAGCTATTACATCGAAACCCCCGCGGACGTGGCCGAGCGAGTTCGAGTGTGTCTGAAGCACGCTCCTGCCCATCAACTTTCTTTCGCGCCAGATTGCGGTCTAAGCCAAACCGCACGCTGGGCCGCACGCCAGAAACTCACCAACATGGTTCAGGGGGTAGCCCTGGTTCGCAAGGAGTTGGGCCTCGCGTGATTCAAGCCGCTCAGTCCCATGCCGCGTTGCTGGCTGATATTCACGCAGAGAGAAAGAATGATCGAGGATTCCGGCTCTGGTGGCTGGGACAAAGTGGATTTCTTCTTCAGTGGCACGGCGTCCACGTCCTGCTCGATCCCTATCTTTCCGACTCTCTTACTCAAAAATATAGTCAGACGGACAAGCCGCATGTCCGCATGACGGAACTTGCCGTCGATCCTGCGCAACTCTCATTTGTCGATATCGCAACTTCTTCGCATAACCATACCGACCATCTCGATGCGGAGACCTTATCCCCGATCCTGGCAGTCAACTCAAAGCTGAAGCTGGTAATCCCTGAAGCCAATCGTTCCTTTGTCGCGGAACGTCTCAAGATCGATCCGGCTCTGCCCATCGGACTGGACGACGGGGCCTCCATCGAATTTTCAGGGATTCGATTCTTCGGAATCGCATCTGCGCACGAAACCGTGGAGCGCGACGAGCAGGGGCGCGTGAAAGCTTTGGGTTACGTTTTGCAGTTCGGCGACTGGCGCATCTATCACAGCGGCGACACCCTGCGCTACGACGGCATGGAGGAGAAACTGCGCTCTTTCAAGGTCGACCTGGCGCTGCTTCCGATCAACGGACGGGCTCCCGAGCGTCGTGTAGCCGGCAACCTTTCCGGGCCGGAAGCTGCGCAACTGGCGCACGACATCGGCGCCCGCCTCGTGATTCCCTGCCATTTCGAAATGTTCGAGTTCAACACCGCCACTCCGGATGCCTTCGCCGATGCTTGCCGCCGGTTGGGACAAGGCTTCCGCATTCTGCGCTGCAGCGAACGATTTGATTATGCGGAGCTGGAGACGTAGTGAACCATAGCCCCGAGTCAGTTACGAGTCCTCATTAAGCGCGGAACGGGAACACTTGGAACATTCCGCGGAGGCTCTGCAAAATCTTATACGGCAGCTCCCGCCGGCTCTTCCAGGCTGATTCTTTCTTCCTCCTCATCCCGGAGCGCCACGTGAGTCTTGGCCACCAGCATGTAGATCGAGGGCACTACGAACAAAGTAAAAATCGTGCCGATGATCATGCCGCTGACCAGCATAATACCGATGCTGTTTCGCGCACCGGCGCCCGGGCCCTTCGCCAGAACGAGCGGGAAATGGCCGCAAACCGTGGCGGCTGTGGTCATAAGAATGGGGCGGAGCCGTGTACCGGCTGCGCCGATGATCGCCTCGAGTTTACTCAGCCCGGTTTCCTGTAAGTGATTGGCAAATTCAACGATCAAAATTCCATTCTTCGCAATGAGGCCGACGAGCGTTATCAGGCCGACCTCGCTATAAATATTCAGGGTTGTGAAATTCAGGAACGAGAATATTAAAGCTCCTGAGATGGCGAGCGGCACCGAGCCAGCCAGCACGATGAAGGGGTCGCGGAAGCTCTCAAATTGCGCAGCCAGCACCAGATAGATCAGGATCGCGGAAAGCATAAACGTGCCCAGGAACTTGCTCCCCTCCACGCGCAACTGGCGCGACTCGCCAGCGTAGTCGACGGTAAAGCCCTGGGGCAGAATCAGCTTGGCTTGGTCCTCCAGAAAAGTCAGCGCCTTGTCGAGCGGGACGTTGGGCGGAATGACGCCTTGAATTCGCACGGCATTCAGCTGCTGGAATTTGTTCAGCGACCGGGGTTCGGTCGTGGTCTTCAGCGTAGCGAAGGTCGAGAGCGGAACCAACTTGTCGGCCGATCCCTTCACATAAATTTGTGAGAGTTGATCCGGTGTCAGGCGATCCACCCGCTTGAGCTGCGGAATAACTTTGTAGCTGCGTCCTTGAATGCTGAAGCGGTTGACATAGTTTCCACCTAACATGGTGGAGAGATCCTCGCCTACTTCGCTCAGATCCACGCCTTGCGAACGAAGTTTGTCGCGATCCAGCACCACTTCGGTCTGCGGCTGATCGAACTTGACGTCGGTATCGGCGTAGATAAACATACCGCTCGCCATCGCCTTCTGCACCAGTTGCTCGGCGAGCTGGCTGATTTGTTCCGGTTCTGCCGCCGAGACAATGGCGAAATCAACTGGGAAGTTGCCGCCTCCGGGAAGCGGTGGGGGCGTCAAAGGAATCACGCGGACGCCAGCGATTTTCGACAATGGGCCGGAGGATTCCACCAACAGTTGTTGTGTGGTCTTTTTCCGCTGGCTCCAGGGCTTGGTCACCATGCCTCCGAATCCCCCGCTCGGATTCGTAATCTGGAAGATGCTCGCGCTCTCGGGGAACGAGTGGTAAACGTCGTAGACCTGCTGGGTGAACAGGTTCGTCTGGTCAAGAGTCGAGTCGGCGGAAGATTGGATAACACCAAATACCACGCCTTGATCCTCTGACGGCGCCAGTTCGTGCTGCGAAAACATATACAGCGGAATCATCATCAGCGCGACAATGATCCACACCGTGAGCACCACCGGACGATACTTCAATGTTCCGCTGAGCAACCGGATATACAGATTCCTGACGTTTTCGAAGCGCCGGTTCACTACGCCCGCAAAACCGCGGTCGGTATCACCGGCACGCAGCAGCTTCGAGCCCATCATGGGAGAAAGGGTAAGGGCCACGACACCTGACACAATGACGGCACCCGCCAGAGTAAAGGCGAACTCCCGGAACAAAGCTCCGGTCAATCCACCTTGAATTCCAATCGGAGCGTACACCGCCGCCAGCGTGATGGTCATCGCGATAATCGGTCCAACCAGCTCGCGTGCCGCATCGCGCGCAGCCTGAAACGGAGATTTCCCCATCTGCAAATGCCGTTCGACGTTCTCCACCATGACAATGGCGTCGTCCACGACCAATCCCACCGAAAGCACAATCGCCAGCAAAGTGAGGAGGTTAATGGTAAAGCCGGCCAGAAGCATGAGGAAGACCGCGCCAATCAGCGAGATCGGAATCGCAATCACCGGAATCAACACGGAACGGAACGATCCCAGGAAGAGGAAAATAACGATGACAACGATTATTAATGTCTCAACCAGGGTGTGCAGCACTTCATCGATGGCGTCCTGAATGTATTCCGTGGAATCGTAGGGAACACCCAAATGCATGCCGGTGGGCAATTGGGCCTGGATCGCCGGCAACTCTTTGCGAACGTTCTTGATCACTTCCAGAGAGTTCGCGGTGGGAAGCACCCAGATTCCCATGAACGTGGCTGTTTCCCCGTTGAAGCGAACATCCTGGTCGTAGTTTTCGGCGCCCAACTGAACGTCGGCAATCTCGCCTAAACGAACGACGACGCCGTTCTGCTGCTTCACCACCATCTGACGAAAATCTTCGGGAGTGCGCAGATCGGTATTGGCGATCAAGTTCACCGAAACCATGGACCCCTTGGTGGACCCCAGCGCTGAAAGGTAATTATTCTTTGCCAGCGCGTCGTGAACGTCGGAGGGCGAAACCCCGCGCGCCGCCATTTGTTCCGGTTTCAACCATAAACGCATGGCGAAAGTGCGATCGCCCAGAATGTCGGCACGCTGCACGCCGCTGACGGCGCTTAGTTTCGGCTGCACCACCCGGTTCAGATAGTCAGTGATTTGGTTCTGATCAAGATCGGCGGAAGAAAATCCGATATAAATCGCTGCGAACTCGGAGTCCGCAGTCTCCAGGTCGATCACCGGAATCTGCGCTTCCGGAGGAAGATCGTTGCGAACCTGCGCCACCTTCGCCTGGATCTGAGTAAGTGCAGCCGTCGTATCGTAGTTAATTTTCAGATGAACCAGGATGGTGCTGAGGCCCTGAGCGCTGGTCGACTCCATGTAGTCGATGCCGTCAGCGCTGGCAATCACGCGCTCAATCGGCGTGGTCACGAATCCGCGCACCAGGTCGGCGCTGGCACCCACGTACACCGTGGAAACTTGAATGACAGCGATGTCGCTGCGAGGATACTGGCGCACGCTCAGCGAGCGAATCGCCTGTAGCCCGGCAATAAGAATTACCACGTTTACGACAATTGCCAGGACGGGACGTTTAACAAAGAGATCGGTGAACTTCACGCTATGCTCCTCAAAGTGCCGGGCAGAGTCTAACTGTCTTCAGGTTTAGGATTCGGACTATTTCCCGGCTTCACTGAATTGTTCACCACAATCGGCGCACCATTGCGAAGCCGGAAGACTCCGGAACTAACCACTTCATCGCCAGGGTTGACGCCGGAAGTCACAGCAACCTGATCGCCCTTGGCGCCTTCCACTTTGACTACCTGCTGGCGCACACCACGATAGGTTTTGCCTTTGGCGTCCTTCATGTCAGAGACCACATACACCGAGTCCCCATAGGGCGCGTAGTTGATTGCAGAAGCCGGGAGCGGCACCACCTGCCGGGCCTGGCCCACCGGCAATTCCACTTGCACAAACATGCCAGGGCGCAGCCTATTACCCTTGTTGGCCAGAGTAGCCTGCACCTGGATATTTCGAGTCTGCTCATTGACAACTGAGTCAAGCGCGGTAATTTTCCCATTGAAGCTCATGCCCGGAAGATCGCCGTTAGTGACGCGCACTACGTGGCCGGGAGTCATGCTGGCCGTGTTTTGTTGCGGCACCCCGAAGTTCACATAAATGGGATCCACGGATTGCAGGGATACAATCGCCTGCCCCGCCGCCAGATACTGGCCCAGGCTCACTTGACGAATTCCGAGCAGCCCAGTGAAGGGAGCGTGGATGGTCTTGCGCGCGATCGCCGCTTGAATGTCGCCCACCTGAGCCTCGGTCGCCTTCTGCTGCGCGGTAGCGTTATCGTATTCCGACTTGGAAATAACTCCCGCCTTCACCAGTTCTTGCGACCGGTTGTAATTGATACGGGCCAGATCCCGTTGAGCCACCATATTGGCCAGCTGCGCGCGTTCCTGCCGGGTATCGAGCTCGATTAAAATATCGCCCTCATGCACCCATTGCCCGGATTCGAAGTGGATTTTGTCGATGGTGCCGGGTAGATCGGCACTCACCGTAACCCCCTGAATCGCTTCCGCCGTGCCGATCACAGTCAAGGTGGAGGGCCAGGTCTCCCGCTGAGCGACCACCGTGGTCACGGCAGTCGGGGGCATTTGAAAGGCCGCGCCTTGCGCAATTGCCGCTTCCACCTGACGGTATTTCACGAATCCGAGGCCGCCTAAAATAGCGCCCATCAACACCAACATCAGGATCAACCGCTTCGCCATATATTCTCCAAGAGCGCCCCCCCGGGGAAACTAGGGTTGTCTCCAATAGATTTAGCAGCGCAGGGAAAAGATTCATTGTTCGATTCCCTTGTTACTAAAGCCATTCGGCAGTGAATTGAAAACTCACTGAGCCTCAGTTTTTCTTTCGTTAGAGGGGGGAACCACTATCATATCAAGTCTAGCGCCCAAAAGAGACGATTCTCAGGCCGCGCGGCCGGCCAAACCACTCCTTTTCTAATTTTTCTTCTGGTGACCATCTAATTCGCCGGCGCAAGGATCTCATCCAGTCGATCGGGCGTCGCATTCACTTTTTCTAAGTGGGGATATCGCATTCCGCCATGGTAGTCAACGGAGACCGTGACGAACTCATCGCCGCGCTTAAGTAAAAGCCTGATTGGCTCCTTGGTTTTCTCGGCGGAGAGTATCGCGGCGCGCAGGGTCTCGGCCTTGTACTGCTGATCGTTGACGGCTTGCAGTTGCATATCTGGCGTTATGCCGGCTTTGAAAGCCGGACCATTCCACCAAACCTGATCGATACTGCCGTTCGAATCCGGACCACCCTCGCGTTTCACCGAAATGCCCAGCGATGCCGCGAAGCTTGCTCCGCGAACGGCTTCGGCCTTCATCAGCCATTCTGGTCGGTCATCGTTGTACACCAGTCGATAGCCGCCCTGAGCAAAGCCGTTTTCTGGAGCGGTTGGATTCAGCTGATAAATCCGGGCGTGAAAAAATCCCGCCCAATCGTAGGGTTGCACCGTGGTTAACGCCTTCACCAGGTCTTCGAACGTGTAGGTAACGGTGACGTAGCTTCCATTGTTGATTCCGAAAAAAAGTTTCGCGAAATCGTCCAGAGACTTCTTCCCGCCGCTCAACTCGCGAATCTTGGTGTCAGCATCCAGCCAGATAAGGTCGGATTCGGAATAGTAGTCGTAGGAACGCTGCCAGCTCGGCCACGCCTCCGGCCCACCTAAAGGAACCGAAATAATCGGCTGGTTCGTGGTGTCTTGCAGAGACCGCCACGTTCTCCCGGGACTCGCCTCGAAGTTCGCGGCGATAAGCGCGAACACATCCCGGACCTGCTCGGCAGTGCGCATTCCGGAGCGCGCCGTGAGGACGTTGCCGTAATAGTCCGTCAAGCCCTCATAAACCCACAGCAGATCGTTGCGCATCGGCACGTTGAAATTGGGCGTCCAGAGATCAGCTGGCCGGCGGAACTTGCCATTCCACGAATGCGTGTATTCGTGCGACAGCAGCGCCCGGCCGGCAACTCCTGCACTCCAGTCCGTAAAGTAATTGGCGCGACTGCCATCCTCGCTCGATTGATGGTGCTCCAGCCCTTTGCCGCCGATGGTGTCACTCACTGAAAAAAGAAAATCATAATGATCATAGTGATGTGAGTTGAAGAGCTTCTGTGCCTGGATCACAAGATTTTTGTGGTATTGCAGCTCTTCCGGACTGATTTCGAGATCAGCCGGCTTATCGGCGAACACATCGAGATACACCAGATTATCCGGTCCCGTAGATAGGTCGACCCGCTTAAAGTTGATGCCCGCATAAAGCGGCGAGTCGATCAGCGTGTTCAGCATGGTTTCCTTGAAGTGAACCTGGCTGCCCTTTTCCGATTTTACGTCCAGCGCGCAGGCGAATTTCCACCCTTCCGGCAAACGAAGGGTCGGCTCGAATTTGATATCCCGCGAGAAATATCCTGCCGGATAAAGCAGCACGCTATTCCAGGTGATGTCGGCAAACTTCGTGGAAATGCGGCCGCTCTTTGGATCCAGAGGAGCCAGGAACTGGAAATTTATGTCGAGCGTGCTCGCATCCTGGGGTGCCTCCACGTGGAATGCATACATGTTCACCGGATCTCGCATCCACGAAATGCGTTTGCCGTTCGCGCTGACGACCAGGCCAACAAACTCACCCACCCGGTTCGAGGGCGAGTGGGTGCCGGGCAGCCACTCCGGGTAAAGCAAAGTAATGTCTCCGCCTTTTATTGGAATCGTCTCGCGCACGTCCAGCACGCGAGCGGTGACATTGGTGGCGTCGACGAGCAACGAAATCGTGCCGGAATAGGGTATATCGACCGGAGCAGCAATCGGCGGAGGTTGCGGCACAGGCTGCGGCCCCGGAGAATTCTGGGCGCGCGCACTTGTAACTCCCACAATGCCTACTGCTACGAAAACCGCCACAGCACCTGCTCGGCGAGAAAAAGAATATTGCACGCGCATCCTCCTGAGATTGGCGAAAGTATCGCCCCTCGATAACAAGGAGCGTCTGACCCTCAGCGCAGAATGCTACGTCTGCTAAATGATCTAAGTCAACGAAGAGAAGGATTTTGTATTGCAGGCAAAGATTCGCGGAACTCGATTCGCGAAGAAGAAACTGGTTTATTGCTGCGCGTCGGACGCCTGTGCTTTATGACTTTCGTCCAGAAATTGAGACCACTCTTCGTCCGCCGCAAACTCCTCGTCCGGTGGCAGCACGGCTTCTGACGGCGTCACTCGCACCCGGACCTGCAGTTGAGTTTCGGCTTTTCCTTTCATCATACCCATGGTCGGAGGAACGTCGGCATAATCGCGGCCAATGGCGGTTCGAATATGCTTTTCTCCCGCCAGCCGATTGATTGTAGGGTCGAAACCTACCCAGCCAATCCCCGGGAGAAGCGCTTCCACCCACGCATGGGTGGCGCCTTCCGCGACCGAATTTGCATCTGCGCCGCCGTGATAAAGATATCCACTGACATAACGGCAAGGTATTCCGGCATTTCTCACCAGCGCGATCATGATGTGAGCAAAATCCTGGCAGACGCCCTGCCGCGAACGTAGCGCATCTTCAATCGGCGAGTTGACCGCAGTGCTCTTCTTTACGTATTTAAAACTGCTGTGGATGCTCGACATAATATCGCGAAGAAATCCCAGCGGACTCCGCCCTTTTCTTTCACTCGCTCCAATCTGGCTTGCCAGCACTTCAAGTTCGGGAGACGAGCGCGCAAAATGGCTCGGCATCAGCATGTCCCAGTAATCGTGCTTTTCGACCAGCTCTTCCAGTTGTGCCCACGCTTCATACTCCATTTCTTCCGGAACTGCCGGTTGCCCGTCGATGTTCACGAGAGCATCCGAGATGATGGTGAGCTGGCCGTGACGCGCAGGCAGGTCGAAGTGGTGAACCAGATTTCCGTAGGAATCGGTATAGCCGAAAATCCGTGCGCGCGGATTGACCGACAGTTGAAAAACAAAACACCGCTGATTGCCCTCGCTTCGCGGATGCATGCGAACCTCCATCATGCTCTGCCAGACAAACCGGCTGTACCGATAGCGCGTGAAATGGCGGATGGCGTAGAACATTCAGTTTTGAAAAGCGACTTCGATGGGATATTCGATGTAGAGCTCGTGCACCGCGCCGTGCAGTTCGCGGCATTGCTCAATAATGGTTGCCAGATATTTATGCAGTGTAGAGATAATTTCGCCAATCTGTACGTAAGTCACCATCGACCGCAAGCGCCCGATTAACCGTTCGACATTTTCGGTTCGCCGGCTCAGGGAAAGATTGCTGATCGCAGTCAAAGCATCGTACATCCGGTCCATTGAATAACGCACGGAATAGGGAAATTCGGGTTTGAGCAAAAGAAAATTCGCAATTCGCTCCGGCTTGAGTTCTGCCGTACAGGCCTTGCAATAGGCTTCAAAGGCGGCACAACTGCTGAGCAGGCCCACCCAATCCAGATCGTCGGCGTGCTTGCCGACGACAAAATAAGCATCCAGCAAAACACACAAATTGCACGCCCGCTCAATATATTTGCCCAGCTGAATAAAATGCCAGGCCTCATCGTGATTCATGGTGGCCGCGGTAATACCATTCAAGCGATACGAAGCCTCGTGCACCAGGCTCACGACTTGCATCGCGCCGGCGTCGTCGTCGGCTTTCAAGTCGAAGCTGCTCACGTCATGAAAAAGGCGATTCAGATGTTCCCACATCTCCGAACTGATTTCCTCGCGAACTTGCCGGGCATTTTCGCGCGCGCCGCCGATACATTTGACGATGGAAAACGCACCCTCCGGATCGGCCACCAAAAGAAAGAGTGCTCGCTGCGGATCAACGTTGTTGGACGCCGCGCCGGGAGCCAGCGACAACACCGCGCGAAACCAACGCTCTTCCGTGGAAAACTTAGCGGGATTTAAGATCAGACCGTAGGTTGCCTTCAGAACGCGCGCAGCATTATCGGCCCGCTCGAAGTAGCGGCTCATCCAGTAAAGACTGTCGGCTACGCGCGAAAGCATGAAGCCATCTCCCACTTAACTTGAATCTTAATTCTGCAAGACCCACGTATCTTTCGAACCTCCGCCTTGCGACGAATTCACCACCAGCGAACCCTTTCGCAGGGCCACCCGCGTAAGCCCGCCGGGAACGATGGTAATGTTCTCGCCATAAAGAACGTAAGGACGAAGATCGACGTGGCGGGGCTCGATGGTTCCGTCCACAAAACAAGGCGCGGTCGAAAGATTAATCGTCGGCTGCGCAATGTAGTTTCGCGGCTGGGCATAAATCTTCTGCCGGAATTCGGAGCGCTCTTGCTCGGTACTGTGTGGGCCAATCAGCATGCCGTAGCCACCGGATTCGCCAACCGCCTTCACCACATACTGATCCAACCGGTCGCAAACGTGATCCCGTTGTCCGGGATCGGACATTAGTAGAGTTTCGACGCCGTCGAGAATCGGGTCCTGATCGAGGTAGTAGCGAATGATTTTGGGGACGTAGGCGTATATCGCCTTATCGTCCGCGACTCCAGTTCCAAGCGCGTTGGCAAAGGCGACGTTTCCCGCGCGATAAGCATTGAACAAACCCACCGCACCCAGGGCGGACCCATTTTCAAAAACCAGCGGGTCGAGATAATCGTCGTCGATTCGGCGATAAATCACATCCACGCGCTGCAAGCCGAACGTGGTTCGCATGTAGACGATGTTGTCGTGCACCACCAGATCCCGACCCTCAACCAGCTCAATGCCCATCTGCCGCGCCAGATACGTATGTTCGAAATATGCGGAATTGTAGGACCCCGGCGTCAGTAAAACGACTGTCGGTTCCGAACGCCCCTCGGGAGCGAAAGATCGCAACGTCGACAGCAACGCCTGACTGTATTGCTCGATCGGCCGCACCCGGCATTTCTGAAACAACCCCGGAAATGTCTGCTTCATCACCCGGCGGCTGGTGAGCATGTAGGAAACCCCGCTGGGCACGCGCAGATTATCTTCAAGGACTACAAAGTTCCCTTCTGGGGTCCGGATCAGATCGGTACCGACCACAGTAATGTAAACATCGCGAGGAACCTTGATGCCGCGCATCTCACGCCGATAATGCTTGCAGGTATAGACGATGCTGCCGGGCACGACGCCATCGGCAATGATCTTGGCGTCATGGTAGACATCCTTGAGGAAGAGATTCAGCGCCGTGATCCGCTGGGTCAGGCCGCGCTCAATCTTTTCCCATTCGGCCGCGGTAATGATGCGTGGCAGCAGATCGTGAGGAAAAATCCGCTCCGTGCCTTTATCGTTCCCATAGACGGTAAAGGTAATCCCCTGATTGAAAAACGATTGGTCGGCCTCGTTCTTGCTGCGCCGCAGCTCGTCCGGTCCCAGATTCAAGAGCAGATTGTGGAGGGGACGATATTGCTTGCGAGGGTGGTCTACGGCGACAAACATTTCGTCGTAAGCGCCATTCAGTTCGTACCGGTGCAGGGCTTCGGCGCCGCTACGGTCGGAGGTGTCCATCTCTATGATCATGGTCGCCGCGCTCAATTCCCGCAAGAATAGCGCAAGAAAAAGCTATTCGTGATGGGGAAAAGCGATTCGAGTCATCGAAGAAACTGCGCGGACTGGCCGAACCAGCCTATCCTCTCGATTGCGCGACTAATCTGGTGCCAATTGTTGGGTTTTCGTTGCTTGAGGGCTCAAATTCGATGTCAGGCAGCTGTTCGACCGCCCGCCGCAGGGATTGCTCCCAGCTAGAATGGATGAGGTTCAGATCTCTATCTCCAGCCGAAACCCGGCGGTATCGCGTGATTTCCAGGCTATCTTTCTTATACAAGAGGAGATCGAATGGCGGCCCGACGGTTACGTTCGAGCGCATGGTAGCATCCAGCGAAAGCAGCGCATATTTCGCGGCAACCTCCAAGGATGTGGACGCCTGGATGCCGCGGTCGAGGATCGGCCGGCCGTATTTGCACTCTCCCAATTGCAGGTACAAGGAGTCTTCCGTGGCCGCCAGAGGGTTTCCCTGGGGATAAATCAAGTAGAGGGCAGGTTCCTGCCCGCGAACCTGCCCACCTAACAGCAGGTGAACGTTAAAGCTGAAAGAATCGCGCTCCAGCGAGGCCCGATCAATATCGGACACCCGGCGCACGCAATCTCCCACAATGCGCGCGGCGTCATAAAGTGAATTCGCTTGCGCCAGCCCGCGGCCGGAATCGAAATCATCCCCCAGCAATGTGATCACCGACTGGCTGATGGAAAGACTGCCGCTGGTCAAAATTACGAAAACCCGCTCCCCCGGCTGCACAAAGCGAAACATCTTTCGGCAGGTGTTGACCTGATCAAAACCCGCATTGGTCCTCGAATCCGAGGCCAGCACCAAACCTTCGCGCGTCGCAATGCCTAAACAATATGTCACTTTGCCCTCTGCCGTGAAGCTACCGCATCATACACGGTTGCCCGCATCGAATTTGTGATCCAGGCCAGCAATAAAAATGTGGCGGATCAGCCTTGTTACATGATAGGTTCTGCATCTTAACAGCGCCAGCAATTCGTAAGCAGAAGAATTTCGCGCCTTTTATGATGATTCGCCTGGGGTATGACATTTTGTTTGAAGCAGCGGGGGAAGTACCGATCATAACGCTGCTCAATGTTCACCCCTCTCGAACAAAATACCTGCGCGAGCCCGACGAACTCCATACCGATCCTCTGGTGAAAGTCGAAAATTACGAAGACACCTTCGGCAATCATAGTTGCCGCCTTCTGGCGCCAAACGGAAAGATCCGATTCCAAAATTCCACGCTGATTGAGGATTCAGGAGTTCCCGATGAAGTGAGCCTCGACGCGGCGGAGGTCCCGGTAGACCAACTGCCCATCGACGTGCTGCCCTATCTCATGAACAGCCGGTATTGCGAAGTCGATCTTTTATCCAGCACTGCCGCGGAATTATTCTGGAATGCTCCCCGGGGATGGGGCCGCGTGCAGGCGGTCTGCAACTGGGTACACAGCAAGGTGACTTTTGGCTACGAGTTTTCGAATCCGGTTCGCACCGCTCTGGGCGTCTATACCGAGCGCGTTGGCGTCTGCCGCGACTTTCAGCATCTCGCCATTACATTCTGCCGGGCGCTTAATATTCCGGCACGCTATGCGACCGGTTATCTGGGCGATATCGGTGTGATCGTGGCCCCGAGTCCAATGGACTTCAGCGCCTGGTTTGAAGTTTATCTCGGGGACCGCTGGTGGACTTTCGACGCCCGGCATAACGTGCGGCGCATTGGGCGCGTGCTGATGGCGACGGGACGCGACGCCACCGACTGTGCAATCACAACTTCTTTCGGCAGAGCCAAGCTGATTAGTTTTCAGGTCACCACCGACGAAGTATCCTAAAGTGCCGCTGGCCTTGAATTTCAAAGCTCAAAAGTGCTCGATGCGAACCGCGCGAAATTTGCATCCACCTCATCGAAATTGTGAGTTTTACTTGCTTCCCGCAAAGGCTTATCAAATAGATTGACGGATTAAGCTCGGCGAGGCGTAGGGCTGCGCCCGCAGCCCTTAACTGGATCCAGATCAGCCGGCAGTTGCAATCAAATCCCTGGGAGACCGCGATGCCCCACTTAACCGACGCCAATGGAGTCCCTTCTGCGCAGGGTTTGTACGACCCGGCGCAGGAACATGACGCCTGCGGAATCGGTTTTGTGGCCAGCGTTCGCGGCGAAAAAAGCCACGCCATTATCCGCGACGGCATTCAGGTACTGCTGAACCTGGCGCACCGCGGCGCCTGCGGTTGCGACTCCGAGACCGGCGACGGCGCCGGTATCCTGATTCAGATTCCGCACAAGTTCTACGCGCGGGAGTGCGCGAAGCTGGGATTCGAGCTACCTGCGCCCGGCGCCTACGGCGTTGGCATGACCTTCCTGCCGGTGGAGAAACACGCGCGGCTGCAGTGCGAAGGCATTCTCGAGCGAATCCTCCGCGAGGAGGGTCTCTCGCTTCTCGGCTGGAGAGATATGCCCGTCTATGCCTCGGCCACGGGCCGTGTGGCGCGAGCTTCGCAGCCCTATATCCAACAGATTTTTATCGGCCGCGGCGCAGGTCTTGACGAAGACGTTTTCGAGCGCAAGTTATATGTAGTTCGCAAGCGCGCCGAAAATGAAATGCGCACCTCCGACGTGGAAGACGCGGCGATGTTTTATATTCCTTCGCTCTCTTGCCGGACCGTGGTCTACAAGGGATTGCTGCTGGCTTCTCAGCTCACCAATTTTTACCGCGAGCTTTCCGATCCTGACGTTGCCAGTGCACTTTGTCTGGTACACCAGCGTTTTTCCACGAATACTTTTCCCAGTTGGCAACGCGCCCACCCTTATCGCTACATCGCGCACAATGGAGAAATTAATACCGTCCGCGGCAACGTCAATTGGATGCACGCGCGGCAGTCGCTGCTTGCTTCGCCGCTCTTTGGCGATGATCTCAAGAAATTATTTCCCATCATCGAACCGGAGTGCAGCGACTCCGCCAACTTCGACAACGCTTTAGAGCTCCTGTTGCAGGCAGGTCGCAGCCTGCCTCACGCCATGGCGATGCTGATTCCGGAAGCGTGGGCCGGAAACCCCCATATGAAGCCGGAGAAGCGCGCTTTCTACGAATATCACGCCTGCCTCATGGAGCCGTGGGATGGTCCTGCCGCGGTTGCGTTCACTGACGGCCGCGTGATCGGCGCCACGCTCGACCGCAACGGTCTGCGTCCCGGAAGGTATCTGGTCACTCATGATGATGTTGTAATCATGGCGTCCGAAGCCGGAGTGCTTGACGTTCCTCCGGAACAAGTGAAAATGAAGGGCCGCCTGCAGCCGGGAAAAATGTTCTTAGTCGATACCGTGGAGGGCCGGATCGTTTCGGATAAAGAAATCAAGCGCGCTCTGGCCTCGCAACAACCCTATGCCGAATGGCTCAAGGAACATCAGATTGCGATGAGCCAACTGCCAGAGCCTGCACGCACGCATCCTCCCAACCCGGAGACTCTGCTTCGTCGCCAGCGCGCCTTCGGTTATACCGATGAAGACTTGAAGATGATCCTTGCGCCCATGGCGTCGAATGGCGAAGAGCCGATTGGCTCCATGGGCACTGACACGCCATTGGCTTGTCTCTCGGATCGTCCGCAGCCGCTGTTCAACTATTTCAAGCAGCTGTTCGCGCAGGTAACCAATCCGCCCATCGATCCCATTCGCGAAGAAATGGTGATGTCGCTCATCAGCTACATCGGGAGCGAGCGCAACATTCTCCAGGCTGGCCCCAAGAACTGCCACATGTTGAAGCTGGAGCATCCGTTGCTGACCAATCGCGAGTTGGAGAAGTTGCGGCGGGTGTCGGCGGGAGATTTGCTGGCCACGACGCTGCCCGCGTTATTCCGCGCGAGCGAAGGCGAAGCCGGACTGAAGCGGGCGCTCGATGAACTGTGCCAGCGCGCATCGCTCTCGGTGAGGGCGGGATACAGTTTGCTGATTCTTTCCGATCGCGGCGTCGATAAAGATTACGCGCCCATCCCGTGCCTGCTGGCGCTTGCGGCGGTGCATAACCTCCTCGTCCGGGAAGAGACGCGCACCCAGGTGGCTCTCATTACTGAATCCGGAGAGCCGCGCGAAGTGATGCATTTCGCCCTGCTCAGCGGTTACGGCGCGAGCGCGATTAATCCCTATCTTGCACTTGAGACCATCGAAAATCTCGCATGGCGAGGCGAACTGGCAGACGGCATCACACCGGAAGTTGCCGTCAAGAATTTCATGAAGTCGGTGAAGAAAGGCCTGTTAAAGACCTTCGCCAAGATGGGCATTTCGACGCTGCAGAGCTATCAGGGGGCGCAGGTTTTCGAGGCGATCGGACTCAACAAAGATCTGGTAGAAGCTTATTTCGCGGGCACGACCTCGCGCCTGGAAGGTCTTGGATTGGATGTTCTCGCCCGCGAAGCCCAAATCAAACACGAGCATTCCCTGCATCCTGTCACTGAATTCGAAACTGAACTCACAGTCGGCGGCAACTACCACCAGCGCACTGACGGCGAGTATCACCTGCTAAACCCGCTTACCATCAGCAAACTTCAGGATGCCGTGCGACGGGAAAGTTTTCAGACCTTCCAGGAATATAGCCAACTGATCGACCAGCGGAGCACGACTCTATGCACCCTCCGCGGATTGATGAAGTTTAAAAAGAGCGATGCGCCCGTTTCCCTGGAAGAAGTCGAACCAGCCAAAGAAATTGTGAAACGCTTTAATACCGGCGCGATGTCCTTCGGCTCGATCAGTAAGGAAGCGCATGAAACGCTTGCCGTCGCCATGAATCGCATCGGGGGCAAATCGAACACCGGCGAAGGTGGAGAAGACGAAGCGCGGTTCACTCCGGATGCCAGCGGAGATCTGCGGCGCAGCGCTGTAAAGCAAGTCGCTTCGGCGCGTTTCGGCGTAACTGCAAATTATCTGGTGAATGCGGACGAGTTGCAGATCAAGATGGCGCAGGGCGCCAAGCCCGGCGAGGGCGGCCAACTTCCCGGATATAAAGTGGATGAAGTAATCGCTCGCTTGCGGCACTCGATTGCCGGGGTCGGTCTGATTTCTCCGCCGCCGCATCACGATATTTATTCCATTGAAGATCTCGCGCAACTGATTTACGACCTGAAAAATGTCAACCCGAAGGCTCGCATTTCCGTCAAGCTCGTGGCGGAGTCGGGCGTTGGCACCGTAGCCGCTGGCGTGGCGAAGGCTCATGCCGATGTCGTTCTCATCAGTGGCGACAGTGGAGGCACAGGCGCCTCGCCGCTAAGCTCCATTAAGCACGCCGGTATTCCGTGGGAACTGGGTCTGGCAGAGACGCAACAGGTGCTCCTACTCAACGATCTGCGCAGCCGCATCCGCGTGCAAACCGATGGCAAATTGCAGACCGGCCGAGATGTTGTCGTCGCGGCACTGCTCGGAGCGGAAGAGTTCGGCTTCGCGACCGCTCCACTGATCGCGATGGGCTGCGTCATGATGCGCAAATGCCATCTCAATACTTGTTCGGTCGGCATTGCCACGCAGGATCCCGTGCTGCGCAAGCAATTCCAAGGGCAGCCTGAGCACGTAATCAATTTCTTTTTCTTTCTTGCGGAACAGGTTCGCCAGTATATGGCTGAACTTGGGTTCCGCACCTTCGACGAAATAGTGGGCCGCGTCGACATGCTTGACGTCGACCCCGCCGTCGATCATTGGAAAGGCCGCGGTATCGATCTTTCAGCGATTCTGTATAGCCCGCCGCTTCCCTCCCGTGTGGCGCGCCGTTGCGTGCAGGCGCAGGATCACGGCTTGCAGGATGCGCTCGATCACAAGATCATTGCGGCGTCGAGAGCAGCCATTGACACGCTGGTTCCCATTGAAATCGATCTGCCGGTGCGCAATATCCATCGCGCCGTGGGCACCATGCTCAGCGGAGAGATCGCCCGCAAATATGGCTCCGCGGGATTGCCCGACGAAACCGTTCGAATTCACTTGACCGGAGCGGCTGGGCAAAGCCTGGGTGCATTTCTGGCGAATGGCGTCACCCTCACGCTTGAGGGCGAAGCCAACGATTATGTCGGCAAGGGCCTCTCTGGTGGTCGGCTTGTTGTCTACCCGCCACGCACTTCCGGCTTCGCTGCCGAGGAAAACATTTTGATCGGAAACGTGGCGCTCTACGGCGCCACCAGCGGAGAAGCTTTTTTCAACGGAGTAGCTGGTGAACGTTTTGCAGTGCGCAACTCCGGTGCAACGGCCGTCGTCGAGGGCGTTGGCGATCACGGCTGCGAGTACATGACGAATGGCTTGGTGCTGGTGCTCGGGCAGTGCGGAAGAAATTTCGCCGCGGGCATGAGCGGCGGAGTCGCCTATGTGTTTGACGAGCGCGGCAACTTCACCGAACAACGATGCAACCACGGCTCAGTCGATCTCGAACCTCTGTCGGACTCTCCCGATGCCGAGATCGTTAAGAATCTCGTCATTCGCCACATGAAATTGACCGGAAGCCGCCGCGCAAAATGGATTCTGGAAAATTGGCAGGAAGCGTTGCCTCGCTTCATCAAAGTTTTCCCGCATGAATTCAAGCGCGTGCTGGGAGTGAGCCGCAGGCGCCAGCCTCACGGCTTGACTTCGCCCTTAGTGGTGCTCGGACTCGCCGAACAGGTTCAGCAGCCAGGAGTGCAGAATGGGTAAGACCACCGGATTCCTGGAGTACTCCCGCGAGCATGCTCCACGACGTCCCGTCACCCAGCGGGTCAACGACTGGTTTGAAATTTACCTCGATCTGCCCGAAGAAACTCTGAAGAAACAAGGCGCACGCTGCATGGATTGCGGCGTGCCATTCTGCCAGACCGGCTGCCCGGTCAACAATCTGATTCCAGACTGGAACGATCTGGTGTATCGCGGCCAGTGGAAGGACGCGCTGAGACGATTACACGCCACGAATAACTTCCCGGAGTTCACCGGCCGCATTTGTCCGGCCCCTTGTGAAGCCTCCTGCGTGCTGGGCATCAATCAACCCGCGGTCACGATCAAGCAAAACGAAAAGAATATCGTCGAGCGCGGATTTACTGAAGGTTGGATCCGGCCTGAACCGCCGAAACTTCGAACGGGGAAAAAAGTTGCGATTGTAGGCTCCGGTCCCGCCGGCCTTGCGGCCGCTCAACAGCTATGCCGCGCCGGCCACGCCGTCGTCGTCTACGAGAAATCCGACCGCATTGGTGGGTTGCTGCGTTATGGCATTCCGGAATTCAAGCTGGAGAAACACATCATCGATCGGCGTTTGCAACAGATGTCCGCCGAAGGCGTGAAGTTCGTAACCTCGGCACACGTCGGGAAAAGCATTCCAGTCGAGGATCTGCGCCGTGAGTTCGACGCTATCGTGCTGGCGGGCGGCGCCGAACATCCCCGCGATCTCAACGCTCCCGGGAGAGAGCTGAAGGGAATTCATTTTGCCATGGAATATCTCCCGCAGCAGAACCGTCGCTGCCATGGGGACACTCTCGAAGCCAACGACGAAATTCTGGCCACGGGCAAGCGAGTGATCATCATTGGAGGCGGTGACACCGGCGCCGATTGCCTGGGAACCTGTCACCGGCAGAAGCCGCTCTCCGTGCACCAATTCGAAATCATGCCCAAGCCGCCGGACGAACGCTCGCCGCAAACCCCCTGGCCGCTGTGGCCCCTGCAGCTGCGCACCGAAGCAGCCCACGAAGAAGGCGGCATTCGCGACTGGGCCATCGCCACTACAAAGTTCACTGGTGACAAAGGAAGTGTGAGGCGCCTGCACGCTGTGCGTGTCGGTCCGCCGCCGAAATTCGAACCGATACCCAGCAGCGATTTCAGCATCGAAGCGGATTTAGTCCTCATCGCCATGGGCTTCCTTGGCCCGGTTCGGAATGGGATGATCGAGCAACTCGGCGTGGTGCTTGATTCGCGCGGCAACATCGCAACCGATCAAAACTATATGTCTTCCGTGCCGGGCGTTTTCGCCGCGGGCGACATGCGCCGAGGTCAATCGCTTGTGGTGTGGGCCATCTCCGAAGGCCGCAAAGCCGCCGCTGCCGTGGATACTTATCTCAAACCCGCATTCCTCCATCCCGGTGCAACCATTCCTGCTGCTCACGTCTCCTCCGCCTCGTGACCGGCGCCGATCCCACGTGCAAGAGTAAGATTGCCGCTCGACCCCTATGATCGGAATCCGCGACATTCAAACCGCAATGGGCCGGATACGCGAAGCCATTCGCATTTCTCCGTGCACCTATTCTGAAGCGTTTTCTGCTCTGACCGGCAATGAAGTATTTCTCAAACTCGACAATCGCCAGCGCACTGGCGCCTTCAAAGAGCGGGGAGCGCTAAACAAATTACTGACACTCACCGCCGAGGAACGCGCGCAGGGAGTGATCGCCGCATCCGCGGGAAATCATGCGCAAGGAGTCGCCTATCACGCGGGCCTGCATGGTATTCGCACCGTCATCTACATGCCCCTGCCCACCCCGCTCACAAAGGTTTCAGCCACGCGCGCCTACGGGGCGGAAGTGGTGCTGCACGGCGCGAATTACGACGAGGCCTACGAAAAAGCAGTTGAGCAAAGCAAGGAACATCACCTCACCCTGATTCACGCCTTTGACGACGATGCCGTAATTGCCGGACAGGGGACGTTGGGATTGGAAATTCTCGAACAGCAGCCCGATATCGAAGCGATCGTCGCTCCTATCGGAGGCGGCGGATTAATTGGCGGCATTGCCTGCGCGGTGAAAGAACTAAACCCGTCCATTCGAGTCTTCGGAGTTCAACCGGCAAAATTGCCTTCCATGAAGGCCGCAATCGAGCAGGGCAAGCGCGTTACCCTGAAGTCCGCAACGACGATAGCCGACGGCATCGCGGTACGCCAGGTGGGAGAAAAAACTTTCCCTTTGGTTCAGAAATACGTGGACAACATTGTTACCGTTGAAGAAGAAGAAATCGCCAATGCCATCCTTCTTCTGTTGGAGCGGGAAAAAACGCTCGCTGAAGGCGCGGGGGCCGCATCCATCGCCGCACTGCTCAACCATAAGCTGCCACTGAAGGGAACTAAAGTCGCGGTGCTGGTGTGCGGGGGCAACATCGACGTCACCCTGCTTGCGAGAATTATCGAACGCGGCCTGGTGAAAGATGGCAGGCTGGTTCGGTTACGCGTGCACTTACCGGACTACCCGGGCGCCTTGCACCGGCTCACAGGGATTCTTGCGGAGCTCCGCGCCAACATTGTGGAAACCGCCTATGACCGCGCCTATCACGGCGTGAATCTCGGCGATACCGCCATCGACATCACTATGGAAACCCGGGGTCCGGCCCATATCGCCGAATTACTGACAACATTATCGACAGCCGGATACACTCACGAAAGAATTATGTAGGGCAGTCGCGGGAAGGGCATGACGTTCAGTCGTGCCGTTAAGTCGTATAGAAAGTGTCCGCGTTTCAGCGCCCGAGGTCAGCTTTCACGTGCAACGCGAGTTTTCTGCAGCTATTAGAACTCAAATCTCAATCCGAACTGGAAGTAACGCGGCAGGTACCCGTTCGCGTCGGATGAGATCGTTCCGAAGGCAGGATCTCCCAACGCCGAATCCGGTTGGGCAAACCGCGGATGATTGAAGATATTGAACGCCTCGGCTCTCAGATCGATCGTCATCCCTTCCCTCGGAACGAATGACTTGTACAAATTCATATCGAAATTGTGAATCCCATTCACGCGCAAGCCAGGGAAATATCGTGGAGCATTACCCGGATTCTGATCCCCGGGATCCGCGAAGCAGTTCGGATTAATAAAGGACGCGACTGGAGCGTCGCCGTTTCCTTCCGCTGCCGCATTCGCTTCCCAGTTTGTGGCCACGTTCTTCAAGCTGAGCCCGGTCTTGAGCTGGCCGCAGACTACATTCGGCCGTTGGCTTCCGTTGGCCAGCCGGGGGTTGCTCATGCCGATCGAAATTGGCTGTCCTGATTGTTCCGTGACCAGTGTGGCCACCGACCAGCCTCCCACGACCGCATCGAGTCCTCGGTTCATGCCGCCGCCAATCCATTCATTGCGGCCCACGGGCAAAGTCACGACCACCGCCGCAGCCAGGCGCTGCGGGGCGTCATTGGCGCTAATGCTGTGCTCCAGGTTTAAGCGATCAAGTTGTTGCGGCAGCCCGTTCGCCAGCGATCCCACCCAGTTGTTTCTGCCGGCCGAGGAATTGTCCGTCAATTTTGAGATGGTGTAGTTGCCCTCGAAACTCACATGATGCGTGGTTCGTTTTTGAAAGCGAACCTGCATCGAGTTGTACCAGGAACTGGCTTCTTCCAGCATCAAACCTTCAAAATCTCCCGTGAACTGCGGGTAGGGATTCAGCAAATATCCCAACGGAATTTGCGGGGTGCTGTATTGCGAATTTGGCTCATTGAAGCAGGGCGAAGTAGGAGTAGACGTGCACGGCGTACTGAACATCGGCAAAAACGGATTGTTCACCGGATTCTGAAGAAAGTTGCTCACGCAACTATCGGCCTGGCAAGTTGGATCGGTGGGAGTCACGGCGGCTGAAATCTTAGCCAGCAAGGCCGATGAAATGAAATCTCGATTGTTCGTTCCAGACCAGGGCAGATGCGTGCTGCGGTTCGCGGAATAGTCGACGCCCAGAACGATCTGGCTGGGCAACTCGCGTTGAATCCCTACGTTCCACTGGTAGAGGTCGGCGTCGCGCGCGGCGGTTGTGCCCAGGTCGTTGTTGTTCCCATATCCCCAATCGGCGAACTGGCCATATTGTTTGTTTTGCGGCCCGGTAAAGCCCGTGGGAAAGGGATTTTCCAGCGTGGCATATTCAGATGCGAAATTGTTATCGGTAAATAAAATTGGCGCAGTCTTGCTGAAGGCTGTTCCCGGATACTGAAAGTTTGTCGCCGGGCTCATGCCAAAATAAATGCCCGCGCCGCCGCGCACCACCATCTTTGAATCGGGGGAATAAGCAAAACCAAATCGCGGGCCGACATCATTGCGGTATACCGGAACATGCCTCATGCTCGAAGTAGGAAACTCTGTGGTCCCGATCAATTGCTCGGAAGCGGGATAGTTCAAGCCCACGGACGCCAGAGCGGCTTGGGCCGCGCTCAAATCGACGCTCACTCCGGTAGGCGCGGTGAAATTGCTGAACTGGATGCGGTTGTAGCGTTCGTCGTAAGGAGTGCTCCACTCATAACGCAACCCAAGATTGATCGTGAGTTTGGAATTGACCTTCCAATCATCCTGAAAATAAAAGCCGGTCTCAATCGACTTGTTCGCCACTGAGGGCAACACCTGCAGCGACGTGGGCTCGGAGGGATAAGGGTTTACGTTGTCGGCATATCCAAAAAGCGTACTGGCGAATGGGTTCCCCGTGGCATTGCCGTTGGCATCTGTATCGTTGTTAGGAGTCGGCGAGGTTACGTAGTCGGTAAAGTTTAGCGTTCCAGTCGGGTCCGAAGGCTGAAAGAAGTTGTTGTAGAAAAGCCTCTGCTCTCCGCCAAACTTCATCAGGTGCGAGCCTTTGGAGACCACAAACTGAGTGGAATAACTGTAGAGTGTGTGCGCAAACGTCGTGTCGACACAGCATTGATCGTAAAGGTCCGTCCACGGCGCAGTCTGCCCGCCCGAAGACATATAGATCGCAGGCATCCGGTCCAATCCGTTGGCCTGCTGAAAAATAGGTGATAACTGAACCCCTGCGGGCAGCGTTGCGTTGAAGCTGGAAATCGACGGAATGCCCGACGTGGCCTTTTCGTGCACCCGGTCAATCGCAAAGTGGGTCGTCCACACGATGCGCGAGTTCAAAGTGCGGGAGTATTCGATCGAGCCGTTCTGCGCCAGTGTTGGGCTGCCGGCAATTCCATCCCCGGAGCCATTGTTGTCGAAACCATCTCCGAAGATCGTGGGGGTGTGGTAATTCGACGATTCCCGGCTGTAGCGTCCGCTAATGTGGCTCTTGTCGTTGATCTGATGATCTATTTTGATATCGAACTGATAATCCGGCGCTTGCGCCGTTCCGCCGAAAATGTAGTTGTTAAATTCCCCGGCCAGGTTGGGTTGCGGATAAAGAGCGAGAATGGCTTTCCCGATAGGATCGATTTCGTTTGCCGGAATCACATTCGGAGTGCCGCTGGATTGCGCCTGCGGCCTGCACAGGCCGCTGGCACACGCAGTGAGAGGCAGCGTCGGATCATAGATGTTCGTGGATGTCCCTGAGAAATTGCCCACTCTCTCGGCTGCAGTCGGGACGGTGGCCAGTGCGCTAAATGCGCTGTTGTTGCGAACCTTCTCAAAATCCGCGAAGAAAAATGTCCGGTTCTTACGAATTGGACCGCCGATGGTAAATCCGGCCTGATCGCGCTTGCTGTCCGGCTTTGGATTGGGCGCCGGATTGAAGAAATCGCGGGCGTCCAGATCCGACCGCTGAAGAAAATACCAACCGCTGCCGTGGAAAGCATTGGTCCCGCTTTTCAGGACCATGTTTACGACGGTGCCGCCGTTATTGCCAAACTCCGCCGAAAAGCTGTTGTTCTGAACCTTGAATTCCTGCACACCCTCCACCAGCGGCTCGTAGTAGACATTGCTGTTTCCACCCTCACCCTGCTCCGGCGCGCTGATCAAGGCTCCGTCAATTCGCACTTCAGCCGTCGCGTTGCGCTGCCCGTTGGAAACGAAGTTCGTCCCGGATGGATAGTTGTCCTGCGTGCCCGACCCCGCCGCCTCGGTCACACCACCAGCCAGAAATGTTAGTCCGAAGAAGTCGCGGTTCACCAGCGGGAGTTCCTTCACATACTCCCCAGTCACATCCGTGCCCAGGGTAGCGTCGCCGGTATCAAGCAGCGGCGCGGTAGTTGTGACCTCAACCGAAGAAGACACGCCTGCCAAATCCATCTTGAAGTTTAGGGACGATTCCTGATCTACCGCCAGAACGACGCCGGTCCGTTCAAGCGGACGAAAACCCTTTGCCTCCGCCTTCACTGCATACGTCGAAGGACGAAGCCCGGTGAAGAAATAAGCCCCCTTGTCATCCGTGACCGATGACCGGGCAATGTTGGTGCCCACATCCCGAATGGTGACCGTTGCGTTCGGGACCACCGCGCCACTCGCGTCGGAGACCACACCGCGGAGCTGCGCATGATAGTTACCTTGCGCGAACATGAAAGTCGCACAGCTTGTAAACAACGCGATCTGTAGAATCCGGGAAAGCGCCAGCTGAGTGAGCCGCATGAAATCCTCCATCCGCATCTTTAGACCCCCCGCACTCGCCGGCGACGTGGCTTGCGAATTGTTACGATTTCTTACGAAACCAATCTTTTACTGGCATTGGGTACCGCTTGTCAAGAAGAATTAGGGCTCTGGCCACGCCAGTTAGGCGTTTCCGACTCGGTTAATTGGCTTTCAGCCAGAAAACCGCCCCTTTCGCCACGGGTGGCAGCGTGAAAATCACTCCGCCTTGGTCTGGCAACCCGTTCAGCGGCTGCACATCCCCAAGAAACGGCAAGAAATAGGCCTCGTGGGTAGTTCCCTCGGGCACACGAATCGTGACGTTCTGAGGCCTCTGAACCGGATTTTTACCGCCCACCAGTCCCGCGAAATTCGCCAGGAACACATGGGTCTCGCCATTCACCTGAGCGATCGACGAGGCGACGGCGGTCGATGCAGAAATTTCGATTCCTTGCTCGGGCGGAAGACTATCCAGAAATGCCCGCTGCATCTGCGGATTCGCCCGGTCAAAGTCCGCTTCTAAAGCCGTAACGTAAGCCTTCCCCGGGCAATCGGGAAACGTCACAACGTTCTTTCGATCGCGAGATTGAAGAGGGTCGTTTCCCGTGATGATCAGCTTTTTGCCCGCGTCCGTGTATTGTTCGAGTTTCGTCCTCTCGTCTCCGCTCAAAACACGAACATCCGGCAGCACCAACGCGTCACCATGAAACTGGCTCAAGGTACGCGGCGTAACGGTCTGAAATTCCCGATGCGACTGCATCAGCAGCACAAGAATCCCGCGATACGACCGGATGAAATCCGCGGAATAGTAGTTCCGCGTCTCCGGCGAGAAATAGACGCCAATCGGATGAATTGGCGACCGCGGCAGGTAAAACGTCTTTTCGTTTTGCTTGATCCAATCGAAAATTGTTTTCCGTGTTGCCGGATCGTTCGATCCCGCCATCGAATGTCCTGGCGCATCCCAAAAATTAGCTCCCGCCATCAACTGCGACATCGCCAGGTTCATCATGGCCTGGCGCTTGTCGACAACCTTGTCTCCGTCCCAGGAATAGTTCAGGATCCATGTCGCCTTCCCTTCGGCAAAAGCCCGGAACGTGTGCATCCCCACCTGGTAATAAAACCAATTCAGCGGCGTGCGCGCGGACGCCATGTGATCCCCGCTGCCAAATTCATATTCGTGTGCAATGGCATCGACCACCGGATAGAGGCTGTAAACATCGGCTCCCACCCGCACGGACTCCGACTCAATGCCCGGATAAATTTCCGGAATGGTTTTGATCTTGGGATTCACCGCTTTCGCGTTCTGGTCAATCTCTCGCAGAAAGTCAGTGAACGTCTGAATACGGAAGTCGACCCACGTACGAAAATTCGGATCGGAAAAGTCTCCGAGCTTCAAATCTTTTTTCGCATCCAGCCCCGTCTGCTTCCTGAAGGCCGCCACCGTGTAGTCATCAAAACTGGCCCAAGTATCCTCCCAGCCCTCGAAATGTGTCATCCAGTAAGGAATGTCGATGTAGATCCCATCAATCCCCGTCGCGGCAATCTGCCGCACGTGCTCCATATAAATCTTCCGCCACTCCGGAGCATACGGACTCACCCAAACATCCTCATCCCCTTTCGCAATCCAAAATGCCGTCCCTCCCCCGAAGATTGCAGGCTCGCCCGTGATCTTGCGCTGCAGCCAATCGGGATGATCCTTGGCCAGCGTGTGCGCCACCTTGTCTCCATGCGCCGTGATGCATTCGGTCCCCGCGATATAGACGAACGCATAATTCCCCACCGAGTGCGCCTTCTCTGCTACGGCGTGAATCGCCTTGAGCTTGGCGGTTGGATCGAGAAAGCTTTCGTAGCGTCCCTCGATGTCGTTATCCACTTCAATGCCGAAAACATCCGCTTTCTGCGCGTCGGCAACAATCTTATCCGCGTCATTTCCCTTAAGTTCGTAGGCGCCAATGCGCACATAGTTGGTCCAATTCTGCTCCACGGAAGTTGGCGCAGCCGTTGTGAATAATGCGAAGAAGAGAACGGAAGAAAATACAATTTTGTCCAACCGCATGGCGGAAATCCCCCGGGGCGACCTTTTGTTTTGTTTTGTATCGGCTTTCTATTTATTTCGAACTTCTTCGCTTGGGGTCACAGTGTAATACAGCCCGGGATTCTGCGAAAGGGCACTGCGGGAAGCAATATTGGTAGTCTTATAGCGTGGTCTCGTCGGCCCGGCATTCTGCACAGACCAAACACACTCAAGGTTCGCATCACGGGATTAAAGCATGCACATCGCAAACCTGAAGTCCGAGTTCAAGCGGCGCTTCGGCTCCGAGTGTCGAATCTTCCGCGCACCGGGACGCGTAAATTTGATCGGCGAGCACACCGACTATAACGATGGTTTCGTGATGCCGGTGGCCATCGCCTTCGATACCTTCGTAGCTTGCGCGGAGACCGACGACGGAAAACTCTCAGTCCAATCACTGCAGGAACCTCAAACTGCGCAGTTTCCCCTGCGGGAGTCTAACGCCCGGCCGCTGGGGAACTGGACGGATTATGTTCGTGGAGTAGTTCTCCAACTGGAGCGGCAGGGTTGCACGTTCCGTGGCGCAAATCTGCTCGCTGACGGGCATGTTCCCATTGGCGCGGGTCTCAGTTCATCCGCCGCACTCGAGGTCGCGAGCGCGTTGGCGCTGCTTGACGTCTCGGCCGGCCCGCTGGATCGGACGGCAGTCGCCGCGCTGTGCCAGCGCGCGGAGAATGAATTCGTCGGCTCCCGCTGCGGCATCATGGATCAGTTTGCGTCTCTATTCAGCCGGCCGGGACAAGCTCTTCTCCTGGACTGCCGCTCACTGGAGGTTCGTTTCATTTCCATTCCGCATGGCGCAAGTCTCGTCATCTGCAACACCATGGTCAAGCATTCGATTGCGGGCGGCGAGTACAACCTCCGCCGCGCCGAATGCGAATCCGCGGTCCAGTATTTCGCTCAACATCGTTCGGGGGTCAATGCTCTGCGAGATGTCACCGACAACGATCTGATGCAGCACGGTCGCGGACTGACTTCTACCCTATTCCGCCGCAGCCGCCATGTAGTCGCAGAAAATGCGCGCGTCCTCGCCGCCGCCGATGCGCTCGAGTCCGGCGACCTCCACGCATTCGGGCAGCTCATGTACGAATCGCATCGCAGCCTGCAGAACGATTTTGAAGTCAGTTGTCGGGAACTCGATATTATGGTCGAACTTGCAGCTGACATTCCTGGAAACTACGGTTCGCGAATGACGGGCGGCGGCTTCGGCGGCTGTACCATCAACATGGTCGCAAAAGAAATGGCGAAGCAGTTTGCTGAACGAATCACCAGCGATTATCAAAGTGCAACTCAAATTCGTCCGACCGTTTACATAACCGGCGCTGCGAAAGGCGCGGGCTCCGCAGGTTCCTAGAGCCACTGGGCTGAGTGTTATAAAACATCTGAGCTTCTGTACCATGTTGCCTCTAACTGATTCTTCGCATCGGCGTCTCAACATTCTCACTGGTGAATGGGTGCTCGTTTCTCCCCACCGCGCCGAGCGTCCTTGGCGAGGCTTGATCGAAGAGTCGCAGATGCGGCCCGAACCTGAATACGACCCTTCCTGTTATCTCTGTCCCGGAAACCCTCGTGCCAAGGGGGAACGCAATCCGTTCTACTCATCCACTTTTGTCTTCGAGAATGACTATCCCGCACTCAGTCCTGAACCGGTCGGTCCTGAGCTGGTCGGTCCTGAGTCGATCGAAAAGCAAACAGTTGGCAATTCCCTACTCGCTGCCGAGCCGGAGCGTGGAATCTGCCGCGTCGGCTGTTTTTCGCCGCGTCATGACCTCACTCTTTCCGGAATGTCTCTACCGGAAATTGCACCCGTTATCGCAATGTGGCGCGAACAATTTGCCGATCTGGGCAAGCGTGACTTCGTCAATTATGTAGCGATTTTCGAGAACCACGGCGCCATGATGGGCGCCAGCAATCCTCATCCCCACTGCCAAATCTGGGGCACCAGTACTTTGCCGAATGAACCAGGCAAGGAACAGCGCTCGCTCCGCAGTTACCTGGAGTTGCACCACAGCTGTTTGCTTTGCGAATATATGAAGGCCGAAGAATCATTGGGCGAGCGCGTCGTCTTTGAGAATGAAGGTTTTATCGTGCTCGTGCCCTTCTGGGCGGTGTGGCCATTCGAAACCATGATTCTTCCGCGCCGGCATAGGGCGGATCTTCCCGCGTTGAGCCCCGATGAAACCAAAGACCTGGCCGTCACGCTCAAAAAGCTCACCGCGTGTTACGACCGGCTTTTTAACACGCCTTTTCCCTACTCCATGGGTTTTCATCAAAAACCCACGGATGGCAAAACTCATCCTGAATGGCATTTCCACGCGCACTTCTTCCCGCCGCTGTTGCGGTCAGCGAGCATTCGAAAGTTTATGGTGGGCTTCGAATTACTTGGCACGCCGCAACGGGATATCACACCGGAATCGGCCGCGCAGCGGTTGAGGGATGTTTTCCTGGCGAATTGTTAAGCGGTTGCCTGATCTTCTTGTAGAGAAGACTCGGCCGAGCTTTTCTCCTCGTCGGGATGCAGCAGCGCCCGAAGATTTGCATCAAGAATTTTCGTATTGGCGTCGGTCAGATCGATGAAGCGGAAGGGCTGCAACCATCCTTGCGTGGCCCACATAGGAAACATCATCTCGACTCGCTCGCGGATGGTGGTCTCTCCGAGATGGAAAATCAGCTCAAGCTGTAGCTTTTCATCGAGAGGCTTCTCCACATTCAATAAGCCTCCGGTGGTAGAAATCTGATGCACCTTGCCTCGCACCATGCGACGGTTCGGCAGCCGAAGCAGCGCCAGGATGGAGCCTCGCACCTTAACACGGAAAGGACGTGGGACTTGGCCGGGAATGTCCAACTGGGGATTCTCCAAAGCGGCCGATTCTGACTTTTCCGACATCTTGGCTGGCAGTATGCCATCCCCGCAGTCGCTCCACGAGATTACGAAAGAGCAAGCTGGGGCGCACGGGAAACCCAATCAATGAGCGCATTCTTAGCCGTGGGTTCGGCGTGGATGGGAATGCTAATCGTGCGGACCTTCCGTGCTGTTCCACGATTCTAAGCTCGTCAGCACCGCGCGCCGATGTTTCTGCCTCGCTCGGCTTTTAGTTTTGGCGCCGTCTGACGTCTATGGTAGTGTTCTGGTTCCTACGAAGGCGGGCCTTACCGCCGATGGAGGCACGATTGAAACATCCGTCGCGTTGCTCTGTGGTCGCAATTGCTGCGTCATTCTTGCTCGTCCTATCTTCTTTGTCAGTCTGGGCGGAAGATGGTTCAGCGGAAAAAGTTTTCTTCAATGCCAAGGTATTCACGGGAAATGTTCATAACCCCTACGCGGAAGCGGTTGCGATCCGCGGCACAAAGATTGTTGCCGTTGGGACTCTACCAGAAGTCTTGAAATCAGTGGCCGCGAGCGCTCCCCGCACTGATCTCGGTGGCAAAAGTCTTTTTCCCGGTTTCATTGATTCACACAGTCACTCCATCGACGGCGGAATCTCGCTGATCTCGGCCGATTCCAGCGAGAAAGTGCAGTCGCTCGACCAACTGCCCGCGTTCGCCGTGGATGCGAAAAGCTCGGGCAAAGGTATGCGCGGCGATATCCTTGAAATCCTGGGGCTGCCGCTGGAATTTTGGTCGCACTGCGATGTTCTGAACGCCGATTTCAGCACGGGAGCTTACGAGCACCAAAGCGTTCTATTGCGCGGAATGGACGGCCATACCGCATGGGCCAATCGCGCCTTAATGGAGCGTGCCGGCATCACCGCCGATTTTTTAAAGACGCTCTCCACTCAGCAAAGAAGCTATTACGGCACCGACAAAAACATGCAACCTAATGGATTTCTGGTGGATGCAGGAACGGAGAAGATAGAGCCTCTGCTCCCTGCGCCTACGCCAGAGAGGTTGCTGGCCGCGGGCCGAGCCGCCCTTCAATACAACTACAGCCTCGGAATTACCGCATGGCTTGATCCTCTTGCCACTGACGACGTTCTAAAAGCGTACAAATTGCTCGCCGATCATGACGAGCTGAATTCGGAGATCGTTGCTTTTCCGCAAGTTTTTGCGAAAGATCCCGCGGCTGAACTCGCCAAAGTACAACAAACTCGAAAAGAATACGCGAACATCCCTGATCTTCATGTAAGCGGCATCAAAGTATTCGCCGATGGCGTGGTGGAATATCCATCGCAGACGGCGCACCTCAGCAAGCCCTACAAGAACACCGGCCGAAATGGCGACCTGCTGTTCGATCCCCAAGAGTTTGCCGCATTGTGCGTGGCGGCGGACAAACAGGGACTGATCATTCACGTGCACGCCATCGGCGATGGCGCAGTTCATCAAGCCCTGAATGGCATTGCCGCCGCCCGCAAGGCCAATGGGAACTCCGGCCTGCCGCACACCATCACCCACGAGCAATTCGTTTTACCGCAAGATTTTCCTCGCTTTCGAGAACTCGGAGTTGTAAGCGCGTTACAACTATTTTGGGCAGATGCCAGCCAGGACACCATTGAGATCGTCAAGCCCTATGTGGACGCGGACATTTACAAATGGCAATATCCCGCGCGATCAATCCTGGACAACGGCGGGATTATTTCCGGAGCCAGCGATTGGCCGGTTTCGAGCGCGAACGTCTTTTGGGCAATCTACCAGGCGGAAACACGCAGAGGGCCGGAAGGCGTTCTCGATCCATCGCAAGCCATGCCCCGCGAAGCAATGTTCTACGCTTATACCGCGAACTCCGCGCGAGCGATGAATCTGAATTCCATCGGAATCATCGCTCCCGGTAAACGCGCCGACCTGGTTTTGCTGGATCGCGACGTCCTGACGGTTTCCCCTGACGAAATGCGGGATACGAAAGTGATCTGGACCATGGTCGCAGGAAGAACTGTGTACCAGGAAAAATAAGTAGCTCGATTCTGCGCATGGTTGTGCGGATCGATTGGCGTCGATTCGGCACGCATCAAATGTCTGCCTTCGCCCTGCTAACATTGCTTCTCATCCGTGAATCGTTCAACCCATAGCCTCGCAGATACTCGCGAATGGAATCTGCTGTTGTCCGCATTGTCGATGTACTTGCACAGCCACGATGGCGGTGCGATTCAGCCTGTCGCAACGGTAACTATCGATTGGAGTTCTCTTCTTCGACTCGCCGATAGACATGGCGTTTCTTCCTTACTTGACCAGGTTTTGACGCGTCGTAAGGATGCTCCTGTGGACGTCTTGAGCTCTCTTCATCAGGCCCATGAACACAACGTTCATAAGTCGCTTTTCCTCGCCAGGGAACTGATCCGCGTACTCAATGCTTTGGGCGCGCTCGGAATTGAAGCGATTCCCTACAAAGGCGTCGTTCTGTCCGAGATTTATTACGGCGATATCGCGATGCGGCAAGCCGGAGACATCGATTTATTCGTCCACGCGGAAGATGTCGCACGGATCAAGGGCGCGATGCGCGATCTTGGGTTTAGCCCGCGAACTCGAATTCCGCCGAATGCAGAGGCTGCTTATCTGGCTCCGGGATATGAATGTACTTTTGATAGTACGTCTGGAAAGAATCTTCTGGAATTGCAATGGGCGTTGCAGCCGCGATTTTATGCTGTCGATTTCGACATGGAAGGCCTGTTCAGGCGCTCCGTGAACGTGACCGTTGCAGGCCAAAGCGTGAAAACTCCTTGTGATGAAGACTTGCTGATTGTGCTTTCGGTGCATGCGGCGAAGCATGCTTGGGAAAAGCTGATCTGGTTGTTCGACATCGCGCAGATTATGAAACGGAAAAGCGTGAACTGGGATCAGGTGCAATCTCAAGCTCGTGAGCTCGGAATCGAACGGATTCTGCATCTCACACTTTTGTTAATCGATCGCCTTCTTGCCTGCGAGCTTCCATCGCCGGTGCAGAACGCAATCGCCGCGGATCGTTCAGCACAGGTTTTCGCCGAACAGATTGCCTCATCAATTGCGCGGGGCATTTCTTACCAGCCTGAGACTTTGCCTTACTTTCGGCTGATGATGCGGCTGCGCGAGCGTCCCATCGATCGCTTGCGTTTTTTATGGCGTCTGACTTTCACTCCCGGCCCCGGCGAGTGGGAAATTGTTCACCTTCCGAAAGCTTTATTCCCGCTTTATCGAGTGGTGCGTCTCGCGCGGTTGGCGTCGAGATTCGCAAAACTATAATCCGAAGTACTTCGCCTCGTCCCTGCACGATTCTGATTATCGGCTTGCCAATCCTCCCGCGGTTTCGCCGCCATCCAGAGTGTAAACATGGCCGGTGGCGTAGGCTGCGTCGTCGGAGGCGAGATAGGCGAACAGCGCGGCGATCTCTTCCGGTTTCGCGTGGCGACGCAACGGAATCTTCTGGTTCACTTCCTCGAGCATCGCGTCAGTGTATTCGGCGCGCTGCATGGGAGTGATCACGTATCCGGGGGCGACGGCGCAGACGCGAACGTTCGGCGCGAGTTCGAGAGCCATCGATCGCGTGAGTTCGATCACGGCGGCTTTGGTCGCGTTGTAGTCCGCGTAATACGGATAGCCCATGATGCCGTTCGTCGAGGCGGTTTGCAGGATCACTCCAGTCTCGCCCTCGCTTCTGGAACTTTGCATCATGTGGCGCGCGGCGGTTTGCGCCACGTAAAAAACTCCGGTGAGATTGACGGCGATCACCTGATCCCATTCCTCGGGAGTGATGTCGAGGAATTTGTGACGGATGCTGATGCCGGCGTTGTTGATGAGCACGTCGACTCCGTCCATGACGCGGACGGCGTCGGCCAGCGCGGCTTCGACCTGCATCAGGTCGGTCACGTCGGCGATGATCGCCTCGGAAATTCCCGGCAGCTGCCGGCGAATGGCGGCGCAGGCTTTCGCATCGCGGTCGAGGATGCAGACGCGCGAGCCTTCTTCGAGAAACCGCGCGGCGGTTGCGGCGCCGATTCCGCTGGCGCCCCCCGTAATGAGGACTCGTTTGCCGGTCAGGCCGCGCATGTGAATGTCCGTGCCGATGAATGCTGAATTCTATCAGGCGCTGACTTGCCGATTTATGGCTTGCCGCATTGCGATGATCTGGTTGTGAAATTCACCTCAAGAATAAATTCTCCGTTCGCCCCTGCCGGGAGTGCGAACTTGGCATTTTCGGGGGTACCCCCCTGCCCCCTCACACGCTGAAAGTCCTGCGCAGCGCGGGCTTCGCAAAAATGGGTTTGCAAAATCTTGATGCCAAAGATCTTAGATACCAAAATCTTGAGAACAAAAGGGCTTGGGACGGAGTGATTTGAAATCACGCGGCCGTCACTGCCTCGACTAGGATTGCGCGAATTTTTTGTGGGCGCAAGGTTGGATGCGGCGCGGCTGATGTCGCGCTCTTCAAGGTTCTGCGGTCTGGCCTTCCTCCTTATCCGAGCCGGCCGATTCATCGTTGGACAGCCGAGGGCGGCTGTCCCTACACAAGCAAAATCCTAGCTGCGCTCAGGATGACTATTTGGTGAAGGGCTTTACGGCGCGGCTGAAGCCGCGCCCTTCCCGGGCGTTCTCTAGTCGGGAGCAGCGGTGGCGCGGGCAAACAGCAGGTTACTCGACTTCGCCGTCGCTGGCGCTCCGGCTACGCTCGGAATGACAGAGAGTGGAGTACGGAATGCAAAAAATCCTAGATGGGTTTGCCGCGGAAGAAGTAGATGAGTTCGATGATGAGGATGATGACGACCATTAGTTCGAGGACGAAGGCGCGGCTTTGGTTGAATTCGTCGACCATGAAGCGGTAGAGGTCTTCGGCGGTTTGCAGTTTTTCCTGGACGAGATCTTTGTAGTCGGGGACGCCGACTTTCAGGGCGGCGAGTTTATAGAGGCGGGCGGAGAACATGTCGCTGAGGAACTTGATGGCGTTATCGGCGCGCTCGGTGAGTTCGCTGACGTCGAGCAGGACGGTATGGAGTTTTGAGGCGGCGCGGGCGGTGCGCCAGCGCGACCAGAGGCCGCGGCCTCCGCTATCGAGAAAGTCGTAGACGACTTCGAGTTGTTTGGTGAGCAGGTCGTCATAGTGGCGGAACTCGAGCAGTTGCGAATTGGCATATTGCAAGAGCTGGATGGCGGTTTCGGCGCCGGATGGGCTGTCGTAAATGAAGGCGGCGTTCCATCCGATGACTGCGAGGTCGTTGGGATAGTAGGAAATGCGGGACTGGAGAATTTCCTGGCGTTCGCCATCGGAGAGCGTCTGGTTCTCGCCGCGAACGACTTGCGAGATGCCATCGCCGTGCGTGGCCAGCAGGTCGGCGGCGTTGGGAGATCCGGCGATCTCGCGCAGGTGGAAGATGAAATAGTCTTCCTTGAGCCACTCGGTTGTGTAGGGCTTGACGATGGCGGCGGCGGCGCGCTCGAGCTTTTCTTTGACGATGCGGGTGGCGAGGGCTTCGAAGTTGGTATCCCAAACCCAGCGGCTGGAGAGTTGGACGAGTTTATCCCAATCGCCGGAGAATGGCAGCTCGAAGACCACGCTGATGACACCGTAGTCGAAATACTTGATGTCGCCTTGCAGGCGCTCGCCGCTCTCGAGGACTAGAGGCTCGAGGGCTTCTTCGACTGGAGGGCGCTGGAAGCGGACGTATCCGGGAGCAAGGTGCTTGAAGCTGGTATCGGCGGTACGCGCGCCCAGGATGTGGCGGAGTTCGTCGAGGCGGATCTCTTCGCAGACGTCGAATTGAATCAGAACCAGGACGGACCCGCAGAGTGGGGCGCTGGGTGGCTTGGCCGCGACCAGAGTGGGCAGAGCTTCGACGGGAACTTTGCCGATGGCTGGCGCGGTGGTTAGGGTTTCGTTTTGCATGGCGGCGAACCTGCCGGGCGAGAACAAACGAATGAGAGTTCTATTGTTTCAGAAGAGGGGGAATTTGGCGAGAGGCGAGGTTAGCCAGCGGCTAGAATCGAGACTAAGATGCGTGTAATCAACGATGTGTGGGAAGACCTTCTGGATGGAGAGCCATGTGGAGGACTTCGGCAAGGTGCAGCGCTTGTCGGCCTGTGGCTTGCGCGATCTGTTCGCGGCAGCTGAAGCCGTCAGCGATGATCAGCCAATCGGCAGGGGCTTGGCGGACAGCAGGTAGGAGTTCGAGTTCTCCGATGGCCATGGAGACGGCGTATTTGTCGCGCTCGAAGCCGAACGAGCCGGCCATGCCGCAGCATCCCGCAGCGGGAGATTGGAAGTCGATGCCGATGCGGTGCAGGATGGATTCTTCCGCGGTCATCTTCATCAGTGATTTGTGATGACAGTGGCCGTGGAGGATGGCTTTGCGGCTTAACTTGGGTGCGAAATTCGGAGCGTGGGTTTCGAGGAATTCGCTGAGCAGGAATGTTTGCCGGGATAAGGCTTGAGCGCGTTTGTCGTCGGGAAAGAGATTGAGGAGTTCGTCGCGGAAGACGGCTACGCAGCTGGGTTCGAGGCCAACGATGGGGATGCCGGCGTCGATTTCGGGGGAGAGTTCATTAAGGATTTGGAGCAGAAGTTTTTGCGCGCGGTCGAGCATGCCGTGGTCGTAGAGAGGGCGTCCGCAGCAGAGGTGGACTTTAGGGATGGTGACGCGGAAGCCGGCGGCCTCGAGGACTTCGACAGCGGCTATGGCGATGGAGGGATGGAAGTGGTTGTTGAAAGTGTCAGGCCAGAGGATAACTTCGCGTGGTGCCTCGGGGGCTAAAGCCCTCTCCCAATGGGGCCGATCAATCGCAGCGCTGGAAGCGCTGCGCCACCCAAAAGCGCTCGCCGAAGCGTTCTCTCTGGGACTTCGGGCGCTGTATTTTCGCGTTCGATGGAACCAGGATTTGAATGTTTCTGGGGCAAAGGCAGGGATGGCGCGCTGCCTGGGAATTCCGGCGATCAGTTTGGAGATGTTGCGAAGAACCGGAAGCTGCGTGACCAGATTAGCGAGACCCGGTGCGTGCGATGCAAGGCGGGCCCAGACATCGATGTGGCCGAAGGCGTAGGCGCTGCGCGGGCGTAGGCGGCCTTCGTAGTAATGAGAGAGAAATTCGGATTTGTAAGTGGCGACGTCCACGCCGACGGGGCATTCGCTCTTGCAGCCTTTGCAGGCGAGGCAGAGATCGAGTGATTTCTTTATCTCTTCGCTGCGCCAGCCGCCGCGAATGATCCCGTCCTCTCGACCTACGCCTTGGGTCATCTCCCAGAGCAGGTGGGCGCGGCCGCGGGTGGAATGCTCCTCCTCGCGGGTGGCGCGGTAGCTGGGGCACATCAGGCCGCCGTCTTCGCGGCGGCACTTGCCTACGCCCACGCAGCGGAGCATAGCTTGCGCCAGACTGCCGTGGTCGGTCGGGAACTTGAAATTGGTCTGCGGCTGCCAGGGAGAATAGTCCGCACCAAGGCGCAGATTTTCGTCGAGCTTATAAGGCTCGACCACCTTGCCGGGATTCATCTTCCAATCGGGATCCCACGCCGATTTGAATTCGCGGAAAGCCTGGACGATTTCGGGGCCGAACATTTTCGGAAGCAACTCGGCGCGGGCTTGACCGTCTCCATGTTCACCAGAGATCGAGCCGCCGTAGCCGACGACGAGGTCGGCGGCTGCTTCCATGAACCGGCGGAATTTGGCGATGCCTTCTTTCGATTGCAGGTCGAAGTTGATGCGGGTGTGAACACAGCCGTGGCCGAAGTGGCCATAGAGTGAGCCAGTGTAGGCATAGCTTGCCATGAGCTTTTGCAGGTCACGAAGATACGCTCCGAGTTTTTCCGGGGCAACGGCGGAGTCTTCCCAGCCTTCCCACTTCAGCGATTCGCCATGCACGTGAGAAGTCACGCCGAGGGCGGATTCGCGAACTTCCCAAACCAGCTTGGCTTGATCTCGGCTGGTAAAGATGCGCATGTCGGGCGGAATTGGATCCCGGGCCAGCGCCTGCATCAGGCCACGGGCTTGCGATTCGGCTTCTCTAGCGGTTAAAGCGCCGAACTCTACCAGCAACCATCCACCGCCGTTGGGCAGAAGCGCGAGGCCGTCGGAATTGATGCCCTTCGATCGCGTGTTATCGACCAGAACGTCGTCGAAGCCTTCGAGGCCGATCGGCTTATGCGTCATGATTTCTGGCATACGATCGGCGCATTGAAAAATATCCGCATAGGCGAGCACAACCAGCACGCGTTCCGGCGGACTTTCGACCAGGCGGCAGGTGGCTTCGAGAACGGTGACGCAAGTGCCTTCAGAGCCGACGAGCGCGCGGGCGACGTGAAAGTTATTTTCCGGAAGAAGATAGTTCAGGTTGTAGCCGGAGACGCGGCGCGGGATATTTGGGAAGCGTTGGCGGACGAGGTCGCCGTAGGTGCCCGCTATGTTCTGCAGGTTGGAATAAATTTCGGCGCGGCGGCCACCGCTTTTTCGAATCTGTTCGAGTTTCTCAGCAGAGGTCTCACCGACTCTCAGGCGCACGCCGTCGTAGGTGAGGACTTCGAGTTCCTCGATGTTGTCGTCGGTCTTCCCAGCCATGATGGAATGCACGCCGCAGGAATTGTTGCCGATCATGCCGCCGAGGGTGCAGCGGTTGTGAGTGGCGGGATCGGGGCCGAAGGTGAGATGGTGTTTTTCGGCGGCGGCGCGGAGGTGATCGAGTATGACCCCAGGCTGCACGCGCGCGATGCGGCGCACGGGATCGATTTCGAGTATGCCCGCCATGTATTTTGAGAAATCAAGAATGACCGCGACGTTGCAGCATTGTCCGGCGAGAGAGGTGCCGGCGCCACGGCAGAGAAGCGGAGCGCCGAACTCGCGGCAGAGCGCAACCGCCGCAATGACGTCTTCATTCGAACGAGGAAGTACGACTCCGATAGGAACCTGCCGGTAGTTCGAACCGTCGGTGGCGTAGAGCGCACGAGCGCTGGAGTCGAAACGAACGTCGCCGCGAACCTGCTTGCGCAGAGCCTCGGCCAGGCCGGAAGCGTCGACTTGAACGGATTTGGCGGGGCGGGCGAGTTCCGTGAAGCGGTCGGGCATGTGGCCGGATTTCGAGGACCGGATTTCTAGGAGAAGATCATTTTGAAAACGAATCGGCTCACATTATTTGCGGGTCACGTTGCTGATCTGGATTTTCGTCTTATCGCCGTCAGCGTGAATATTGATGGTAACGATATTGCTGTGATCGTTGGAAACGATGGTACAACGGTCTCCATTGGAAGTGGTAACCACGGGATTGGGAAATTTAGATTTGTAGAAGCTGCAAATTTTATCGGCCGAGTCGGAGCTTTCCGCGCTTAGCGACGCGGTATGAATACCGCCGAAAGTGGCTGAGGCCGAACCGTTCTGCTGCACTTCAGCGCCGGGATAAAGATCCACCCCAAGATTGCGGGCGGCTTCGGCCGGATCCTTGCTGGTCTCAACACTTCCGAATGGCGAGTCCACTTTTACGTTATCGCCGTCCTGGCGAACGTGGGCATGGCGGGCGTAGCGGAAGGCGAAGAACGCGAGAGATGCTATGGTTACCGCACCCAGAAGAACAATGACGCCTACCGCGATCAGAATAATCTTAAGCACGCCTCCG
The DNA here is from genome assembly GCA_963833875.1 of uncultured Acidobacteriaceae bacterium. Classification (GTDB taxonomy): domain Bacteria; phylum Acidobacteriota; class Terriglobia; order Terriglobales; family Acidobacteriaceae; genus Sulfotelmatobacter. The sequence goes on along the minus strand of CAWHZM010000004.1, from coordinate 230,562 downwards.
CCTTGCGTCGGAGGATTAGCGTGAGAAAGGCCGGTGGCAGGAACAGTACCAGGAGCAACCGGCGGCGCAGGGTTAGTTCCCGCCGGAGGCGGAAGCGTGGAAGCGAGAATGGGCGCACCGCACTTGCTGCAAAAGCGGGTGCTGGAATCGATGGTGGCGCCGCAGGAGTTGCAAAATGCCATAAAAAAGCCTCGTGCTTATCCGAGCGAAATCTGGGGCAAATGGATCGATTGGCGCGAGTATACCGCAGATTGCGGAGTCATGGACGGGTATCGAACCCTTGTGGCCGCGAAAGGACTGATCTTTGCAAAGTGAATTCGAATCGTAGTGCCGACATCCGCCGCGCTACGCGCGGGCTGGAGAGCCAGGGGGCTGCTGCCCCTACATGAGTGTGCTAGCTCCAGAGCCGCGTAGCGTAATCCGTCATGGTGAGTCCCAGCAGTAGGACCAGGAAAAAGAGCGCCGCGATGATGACCAGCTTGGTGAGTTTTTCGCTGGCATGCCATACGTGCATGAAGAAGAGCGCGACGAGGGTGGCTTTGATGGTGGCAATCGCGAGCGCGACAGCGGCGTTGAAGGGGTTGAGATCGATGGACGCGACCCAATAGGTGAGGAAAGTAAGAAACAAAAGAGTAGCCCAGATGCCGAAGTATAGTTTGAGCGGCGACGATTTGGCGTGTTCGGACATGGCGTGCCTCAGATAAAACTACCGATGAAGATCGATCAGATACAGCAAGGGAAATAAATAGATCCAGATAATGTCGACGAAGTGCCAGTAGAGCCCGCCGATTTCAATGGGAGTATGCCACTCCGGCGAGAAACGATCTTTCCAGGCCATCACCAGGAGCCAGGTAAAAATGCCGAGGCCGACGATCATGTGCAACGCATGAATGCCGGTCATGATGAAGTAAAGCGCGAAAAAGATTTGCGCGTGCCGCGGGTTGGCGTATTCCCCGGGATGGCCGGGAACGGGCACATTCTCGAAGCTGAAAGAAGCGCCGGGGACGTGATGCTCCTCAAATTTGTCCTTGTACTCTTTGCCCTTGATGCCGAGGAAGGCGAGACCAAAGAGCATGGTTAGGATCAGCATGACGATCAAAAGCGTGCGTCGGGCGGTCTGCGCGGCCCAGACTGCAAGCACGACCGTCAAGCTGCTGCAGATGAGCACGGCGGTGTTAGTGGCGCCGAGACCGGCGTCCATGGACTTGCTGGCCGCGGCGAAGGAAGGGAAATACCAGCGGCGATAAATCAGATAGGCGCAGAACAGGCCGCCGAAGAACATGATTTCCGTGGCCAGAAAAACCCACATGCCCAGGCTGGCGGAATCGCGCTGCTGATCCGGGGTAGCGAAGTGGTGTAGCAAGGCCGGATTCTGCGCGGCATGAGCTTCGCCGTGATGCTCGTGAACGGCGGTTACACCATTGGCGCTATCTTGCAACCGGCACCTCCTCTTTGTGAGGCGCGTCCAACTCCTCGTAGTTGTAAGCTTCCCAGGTCACAACCGGCTCTTGGTCGAAGTTGAAGGTAGGCGGCGGCGAAGCTGTCTTCCATTCCAGTCCGGCGGCATTCCAGGGATTATCCGATGCGGGCTTGCCGTAGCGCATGGACCAGAGGAGATAAACCATGGGCAACAGATAACCGACACCCAGGATGGTGGCACCAGCGGTCGAGAATACGTTCAGGATCTGGAATTCCGGCATGTGGCTGTAATCGTAATAGCGGCGCGGCATGCCCATATAACCGAGAATAAATTGCGGGAAGAAGGTGAGGTTGAAGCCGATGAAAACGATCAGCGCGGCTAGACGCGCCCAGCCTTCGGGATAAAGGCGACCGGATATTTTCGGCCACCAGAAATGGATTCCTCCGAGATAGCCCATGACCGCGCCTCCCACCATGATGTAGTGGAAGTGGGCGACGACGAAGTAAGTATCGGTGACGTGGACGTCGATGCCGAGGGCGGAAAGGAATAGTCCGGTGAGGCCCCCAATGGTGAAGAGTCCAAGGAAGCCGAAGGCATAGAGCATGGGCGCGTCGTAGTGGATGGAACCTTTATAGAGAGTGGCGGTCCAATTGAACACCTTGATGGCCGAGGGCAAGGCCACGGCATAGCTTAGGAATGAAAACACCAGCGCGGAGTAGACGGAAATTCCGGCGACGAACATGTGATGCGCCCAGACCAGGAATCCGAAGACGGCGATCGCGATGGAGGAGAATGCCACGAAGCTGTAGCCGAAGATGCGCTTGCGCGAGAAGCAGGCGATGATTTCGGTGACCACGCCCATCGAGGGCAAGATCATGATGTAGACGGCGGGATGGGAATAGAACCAGAAAAGATGCTGGAACAGGAGCGGATCGCCGCCAAGTCGAGGATCGAAGATGCCGAGATGCAGGGCGCGTTCCGCGGCGACCAGCACGATCGTGATAGCGATTACTGGCGTGCCGAGAAGCTGAATGATGCTGGTGGCGTAATGCGCCCAGATGAACAATGGCAGGCGTGACCAGGTCATGCCGGGCGCGCGCATGCGGTGAATGGTGACGACAAAGTTCAGCCCGGTGAGGATGGAGGAAAATCCCGCGATGAAGATGGCGATCCCGGCTTCGACAATATTGGTATTGGTGAATTCGGTGCTGAACGGAGTGTAGAAGGTCCAGCCGGTATCGACGCCGCCGGTCAACATGCAGTGCAGCATCAGCGCGCCGCCGATGATGTAGAGATACCAGCTGAGCAGGTTGATTCGCGGAAATGCGAGGTCTTTCGCCCCAATCATCAGCGGGACGAGAAAATTTCCCAGCACGGCGGGAATCGACGGAATCAGGAAGAAGAACACCATGACCATGCCATGCATGGTGAAGAGTTTGTTGTAGGTATCGGCCTGAACCAGGTCTCCAGCAGGAGTGAGCAGTTCGAGGCGGATGAGCAGCGCGAAAAAGCCGCCAATGAAGAAAAAGAAGGTGATGGAAAGCAGATAGAGCAGCGCGATGCGCTTGTGGTCCGTGGTGAGAAGCCACGACCAGATTCCATACTCTTCGTTTAAATAGTTCTTGCGTTCCCCGGGGATTGGAGCTGAGGGTTGAGGAACGCCGGATTGAGGAATCGCGGGTTGCATACTCATTGCACCTTGCTTCCGCTGGGTAGCGGCGGGGTTTGCCCCTCGGTCTGGGAAGAATCTCCTGAAACAGCCCGGCTGGCGCTGGTTTTCGCGCCCTCCAACGGCTTCGACATTGAAATGGCTTTAATGTAGGCGACCAAATCGTTTACCTGCTCTTCACTCACCAGGCCCTGGAAAGTGGGCATGATCGGTTGGAATCCCTTCACGCGCTTCGAGTTGGGATCGAGAATACATTCGCGAAGATAGTTTTCATCGGCGGTTACGGTGCGGCCATCTTCGAGTTCGACCGGCTTGCCGTAGACTCCCTGCAAATTCGGTCCGCGGCCTTGGGTGTCAGAGCGGTGACAGGTGGCGCAGCCGAGTTCGGCAAAAATTTTCTCACCGCTGGCCGAGAGCGGACCGGTCGATGAGCCGTTCATCCAGGCTTCATAGTCTGCCGGTTGCTGCACCACGATCGAGCCAACCATGCCGGAGTGCTGGGTGCCGCAATATTCGGCGCAGAATAAATGATAAACGCCGGGCTTGGTGGCGCGGAACCATTCCACGGTGTAACGGCCGGGCAGAACGTCCTGCTTGATGCGAAACGCGGGGATATAGAAACTATGAATCACGTCCTGCGAGGTCATGATGAGTTTCACGTCGCGGCCTACGGGAACGTGCAGTTCGTTGATCTCGCGCTGACCTTCGGCGTGCTCCACCTTCCACATCCATTGTTTAGCGACCACGTAAACTTCAGCGGCGTCGGCGGGCGGAGTGCGCTCCTGGAAAAAGACATAAGCGCCCCAGCCGAAGATAACCATGAAAACCAGGAACGGAATCGCGCTCCAGGTAATTTCTAAAGCGTTCGAGCCTTCGATCTGCTCGGCGCGCACTCCCGGACGGTGACGGTACCGGGCCGCGAAGAAAATGACGCAGGTAAAGACCAGCAGCGCCATCGCGCCGGTGACCAGGAGCAGAAAAATGTAGAGGGCATCCACATGCGCGGCCATGGTGGAAGCCTGCTCCGGCCATAATGGAAAATTATTGGGCATACCGTGTCTTCGTTGCCGTCCTCCGGCTTACCGAGCGATCCAGCCTCCATAGTGTGAAAAATAAGCCGCCCAGCAGGAGAATGGTCGCGGCTCCCGCGAGCTTCAGGATGTTCGCCACCATCGCACCGTATTTTCCGGTCTGCGGATCGTAGTGATAGCAGTAGAGCAGCACGGCATCGACGACATTGCCGATATTGCCCTTCGAAGCCTCGACCAGGCCCATGCGCAAATCTTTGGGTGGGAAATCCACTCCATAGAAGTAGCGCGAGATGCGGCCTTGCGGCGTCAGCAGCATGATGGCGGTGGCGTGGGCGAATTGATTGCTCTTTTCATCGTACTGATACTGAAAGCCGACGGTCTTGGCGAGCGCGTCGATGGACTGCGCCGATCCGGTAAGAAAGTGCCATCCGGCAGCGGCATTGGGACGACCGTAGCGTTTCACGTAATCGGCCTTCTTGACCGCAGCCATCTGCGGAGTGTCGCGCGGATCGAAGCTCACGGTGATGACGTCAAACTCGTTGCCCACGTCGAACTTCACCAATCGCATGGCGCTGGCAAGTCCGGCCAGAGCTTCGCCGCAGAGCATGGTGCAGTTGTAATAGACGAGATTCAGGATGAGCGGCTTGCGTCCGAAGTAATCGCCCAGCTTCACAGCCTTGCCGGATTCATCCATGAAGGCGAGGTCGGGAGGGACTTGCGCGTCGAGATGCTGCTCGATGCCGACGTTCTGCAGGCGCGGCGGGCGAGTGTTGGCCGGCGGAGACATGACGCCGTTGTTCATCTGGGCGGCAGCAGAGCCGATCATAAATATCGAAAGCAGCGCCAGCGATACAAGCGGACGCTTTGCGAAAAACGAATTGGGTTTTTTACAGCTCACTTCATTTCACCTTTTTTGCCGGTTCCAGTTTGATTGGTTTCGCTTGTCTTTGCCGCAGGCGCGGGAGTTGCCATATCGTTGCCCGCGTCGTCCAAGTTATTCGCTGCTTCTTGCGGCCGCACCGGCAGACCGCGTTGCACCAGTAAATCCATGGCACGATCGATAGGAATGCGGACCGTACCGGCTTTTTCCTCGACCCATCCATAGCTGTAGAGTGCGTCGTCCTCTGTCTGGCGAATGCTGGTCAACTGCCCCCGCTCGTCTTCCTCCAGCCGAGGGCTGGGGAATGCAGTTTGCGGGTATCCCGGACGGATGTGAAGAGTGTCTTTAGGAACGTTCGAGGCCAGCGGGTTGACTGCGGGCTGCGTCTCGCGCACGCGGTGATCGAGAAATGCATAGAGGCCTTTGAGCCCGACCATGCAGAGCGCCGTAACCACGAGCAGGGTGACCAGGAAATAGACGATGCCGCTCGGCCCCAGGTCCTGGTGCTCGTAGTTGCCGTGGCCGAAGGGGTCGTCGGCCGCTGCCTTCCCGGATTTTGGTCTCTCGTCAGTCATTATCTGTTCAGCCAAGTCTTGTCAGCAAATTCTTTTCAGCCAAACTGCGGTTCCTCACTAATGTTCGTGCGCCGGTTCCAGCACTTCATGCGCGTCGGTGTCGTAGGCCGGAAGCAGCGGCAGCGAAGCCAGGTTGCGGAAAAAATACCAAAGCCAGATTCCGCCAATGGCGATGGGCACCACGACGTCCGATACGGTGATGTGAAAAGTCTTCGAGAAATTCGGTTCGATGATCCAAAACAGGTCCACATAGCCCATGAAGAGCAGCAACACGGCAACCCAAACCAGATGCCGGATATTGCGCTTTAAGGGCCGCGAAAGCAGCGTGGCAAAGGGAAAGGCGAAGTGAAAAAAGACTAATACCAGCGCCACATATCCCCAGCCGTTGTTGATTCTTCTCAGGTAAAAAGTAATCTCTTCCGGCAGATCGCCAGCCCAGATAATGAGCCACTGCGAAAACGAGAAGTAGGCCCAGACCATGATGAAGGTAAGCATCCACTTGCCGTGATCGTGCACGAAGGACGGCTTCAGGAGTTCGGACATCGGCTTGTACTCGAACAGGATGCGCTCGACGACTACCGCCAGGCACATGGCGGAGAGTAGCTGGCCGATAAGGATGATCAGGCCGAACATAGTCGAGATCCAGGTGGGGTCGAGCGACATGATCCAGTCGATGGCCGCGAAGGTGATGGTGAACGCGTACAGGATAAGGCCGGGACCGCTGACCGCCTTGAAACGCTGGCTATTGTTGGGAGTGCTGGGACTATCCGTCTGCTTGGAAAATTTGGAGAGGAAAAACGACAGCAGATTCCAGATAACGAAATAAATAACCGCGCGAATCAGGAAGCCGGAGAAGTTCAGATAGCTCTGGGTGACAAAAGGATTTTTTGCCAGGTGCTCGCGGATGTGCGTGTCCTGCACGGCGCTGAGCGGCATCGCCCAGGGATAAACCTGATGCTGGGCCACGGCAATAATCATTGGAATAAACAAAACCGCGAGGAGCGGCAAAGTCCGCATGGCCGCCCCGAGAATGCGGCGAATCACCGTGCCCCAGCCGCCGCCGGTGAGATGGCGGATCATGATAATCGCCATCGACCCCAGCGAAACCCCCAGCCAACACATGAAGCCGAGGAGGTAGCCGCGGTAAAACTCATCGGGCCGGGTGAAGGCCAGAGCGACCGATCCCAGCGCGAACACGATGCCGATGACCAGCGATCTCTGCCCGATCTTCTTAACGATCGGGGGCGCCGAGAGGTCGAGACGTTGCGTATCGGCGCTCATGGCTGATCCTCGGATTTCGCAGGCGAATTCGCGGCGGGCGCGACTACGGGCAAAGTTGCGCCGGAAGCGTCGACGCCGAGGAACTTGGGCGGTTGCGATGGAATGGCCTGCCCGGCGGGGACATCGGCGCGGGTCGCGTTCTGGCTCAACTGCAAGGCACGAATGTAGGCGACGATGGCCCAGCGGTCACGCGGCGAAACCTGAGCCGAGTAGTCGAGCATGATGCCGTAGCCGTTGGTCATCACATCGAAGAAATGACCGAGCTGCGCTTTTTCAAGGCGGGGAATGTGATACGAAGGCGGTTGGCGGGAAAATCCCCGCGACGGGATGAATCCGTGGCCATCGCCCAGCGGCGAATGGCAGGGAGAACAGTAGATATTGTAGCGCTCGCGGCCGCGCTCCAGCACTTCTTTGGTGACCGGAAATGGCATGTAGTCGCCGTCATTGTTGCCAATTTTTCCGGTGTAGAAATAAGTGTCGGCGCGCAACTCGCCGCGCGCCACCGTGCCTTCCACCAGCGGGCGTGCGCCACGCTTATCGGGGAAGAAATTGCTCTCGGCCAGCGGGTTGAGGCGCGGCTGCACTTGCATGTCGAGCCGGCAGGCCGAAAGCACGCCGATAGCGGCGAGTAGCGCGGCAATTGAGAATTGGCGAAGGCGGAGCATGCTAGCTGGGCACCTCCGACACGGAGCGCGGCGCCAGGCCTTCAAGGAAACTGCGCGTGGCCGCAGGGTCGTACTTGGGATCGGACGAGAACACGATCAGAAAGAAACGGTCTTTCGAAGCCAGGGCGAAGCGCGGCACATTAAACACCGGGTGGTACGGCATGGGCAAGCCGTTCAGCGCGAGCATTCCCAGCACCGCGGAAAGCCCGGCGAAGAGAATCGTCATCTCGAATGTGATGACGATAAACGCGGGCCAGGAATGCGGGGGCTTGCCGCCAACATTGATGGGATAGTCGACGACGGAAATCCAATACTGCATCAGGTAGCCCGTCAGGCCGCCGATGATTCCGCCAATTAAAACCACCAGCGGCACCGCGTTGCGATGAAAGCCAATCTCTTCCGCCAGGCCCTCGATGGGAAACGGGCTATAGGCGTCGATTTTCTGGTAGCCGGCCTGATGCGTGGTTCGAGCCGCATCGACCAGATGCTGCGCGGTGTCGAACTCGGCCATCATTCCGTAAATTGGATCGCGCTTCATGACCTTATTCTTTGACCTCCGCTCCCGGCAGCAGGGTGCGCATTTCGAAGATGGAGATCGCGGGCAGCAGCCGCAGGAACAGGAACATCAGCGCCAGAAACATGCCGATGGTGCCGATGAAGGTCATCCAGTCCCAGCGCGTCGGATAGTACATGCCCCAGGATGATGTCAGGAAATCGCGGTGCAGGCTGACCACGACGATAATGAAGCGCTCCAGCCACATGCCCACCAGAACGACGCCGGAGATCAGGAAAAGCGCCACCGGACTGGTGCGCAGCTTGCGAATCCACAAAACCTGCGGAATAAAAATATTGCAGGTGAGCAGCATGTAATAGAAGAATGCGTAAGGACCGTGCAGCCGGTTCCAGATGGTGAACGCATCGTAGCGGTCGCCGCTGTACCAGCTCATGAAGGCTTCGACTCCGTAGCCGTAGGCCACAATCAATCCGGTGGCCAGCATGACTTTGGCTGAATTCTGCAGGTGGCGCTCGGTGATGAAATCTTCCAGGCCGTAAATTTTGCGGATCGGAATGGCCAGCATCAGCACCATGGCGAAGCCGGAATAGATGGCACCGGCTACGAAGTAGGGCGGGAAGATGGTGGTGTGCCATCCCGGGACGATGCCGATGGCGAAATCGAAACTCACGACCGTGTGAACCGAGAGCACCAGAGGCGTAGCGAGGCCAGCCAAAAGAAGATAGGCAGTTTCGTAACGATGCCAGTGCCGCGCCGACCCGCGCCAACCCATGGACAGAGCGCCGTAGATTAACCGAGCCGCGGGATGAGTGGCGCGATCGCGAAGCGTTCCTAGATCTGGGATCAGTCCAATGAACCAGAAGACCGCGGAAATGGTGGCGTAAGTGGAGACGGCGAAAACGTCCCACATGAGCGGACTGCGGAATTGCGGCCACACCCGCATGGTGTTGGGATAGGGAAACAGCCAGTAGGCCAGCCACGGACGGCCCACGTGAATGGCCGGGAAGATTCCGGCGCAGGCCACGGCAAACAGCGTCATGGCCTCGGCGAAGCGGTTGATGGAATTCCGCCACTGCTGGCGCAACAAAAGAAGGATGGCGGAGATGAGCGTGCCGGCGTGGCCGATTCCGATCCACCACACGAAGTTGACGATGGCGAAGCCCCAGCCAATGGGAATGGTGCTGCCCCAGATGCCGATGCCCTTCAGAACCAGATAGCCGATGGCGTAGAGCATCATCATGGTCAGCAGGAAAGCGACCCCGAAGCCCAGGAACCATCCGTTGGAGGTGGGCCGGGTCAGCACGATGGCGCTGATCTTTTCCGTGACCGTGCCGAAGGTATGACCGGGCTCGATGACCGGAGCGCGTTCCTCTTCGACTGTCGTTTTGTATGGCTCGCTCATTTATGCTTCGACTGCCGACCTCAGGGGCTAGAGCCCCGTCTTTGCGTGACTCTTAACGGCGCGACTAAAGTAGCGCCCTTTCAAAGCTCCTGCTCAAAAAACGCCGCCTTAAGAAACTACGCCTTGCCCTACTTGATCCTTATCCCTTCAACTCCGGATTCGGATTTGTCACTTCCGCCAAATATGTCGTGCGCGGGCGGGTGTTCAACTCGCCCAGCAAACTATAGTTGCGTGACTGCGCCTTCAATTTCGAAACTCTGCTGTTGGGGTCGTTGATGTTGCCGAATACGATCGCATTCGCCGGGCAGGACTGCTGGCAGGCGGTCTGCAGATCGCCGTCTTTAATCTTGATTTCCTTGCCTTCGCGCACCGAGGCGGTTTCGGTATCGATTCTGTGCGCGCTGATGCGCTGGATGCAGTAGCTGCACTTTTCCATCACCCCGCGGCTGCGGATGGTGACCTCAGGGTTGCGCATCAGCTTGTACTGCGGAGTCTCCCAATCCTGGAACAGGAAGAAGTTGAAGCGCCGCACCTTGTAAGGACAGTTGTTCGAGCAGTACCGCGTGCCCACGCAGCGGTTGTAAATCATGTCGTTGAGGCCTTCGCTCGAATGGTTGGTGGCGCCGACCGGGCAGACCACTTCGCAAGGAGCATCCTCACATTGCATGCAGGGCAGCGGCTGGAAGTAAGCTTTAGGATTGTCGCGGTCGCCCTGGTAGTAGGCGTCGACGCGAATCCAGTGCATGTGGCGGCCCAGCTTGACCTGCTCCTGGCCGACCACGGGAATGTTGTTCTCCGACTGGCAGGCTACGATGCAGTTGTTGCAGCCTACGCACTTGTTGAGATCGATGGCCATGCCCCAGGCATAAGCTTCTTTCTCGTAGGGATAAAGCTTGTAAAGCGTCAGCTCGCGCGGCGGTTGCTCTTCTTTGGCAAAGTCCGGCTCTTTGCGATATTCCTCGAGCGTGGTCTCGCGGACCAGCGGACGGTGAGCGCCATTAGGCGTATCCATCGACTGATAGCCCTGGGTTGAAGCCAGTTCGTAGCTGTCGCCAGTGTTGCGGATTTGCAAGCCACTCGCACCCCACGGCGCGGCAGCGGTGCGCAAAGCGTAGGCGTTATAGCCGCGCTCGCTGCCCACGCGCCCAGCTCGGCTGCGGCCGTAGCCCAGCGTGATGGTGACGGAATTATCGGGATGGCCTGCCTGAATCCAGACCGGGCCCTTCATCTTGCGGCCGTTCAGATCGAGTTCGACAATATCTTGACTCTTGATTTGCAGGCGCCCGGCCATGGCGGGGCCGATGGTGACGACGTTATCCCAAGTCAGCTTGCTCATCGGCTTGGGAAGTTCCTGCAGCCAGCCGTTGTTGGAGAATTGGCCGTCGTAGATGGTGGGGTCGCGGCGGATGTTGAGGGAGATGGCGTTGACCTTTAGTGCCGGTGTATCCGTCGCCGGAGAAACTGCTGCCCTTACCGCCACGTTCTTTGGTTGGTAAGTCGATCCCTCGATCCATCCATCGTGCAGCGATTTGCGCCAGAAGGCTTCGAAATCTGTGCCAGTGTGCTGCTTCTGCCAGTAGGCGCGGACGAGGTCGTAACTGGTCGCATCCGATTCGCCGGAGAGCAGCGCGACAAACTCAATCGCGGTCTTGCCGTTGTAGAGAGGCGCGATCAGCGGCTGGATGATGCTCGCCGTGCTGTCGTAGGCGCGGGCATCGCCCCAGGATTCCAGCTCGTGCGTTTGATTCACGTGCCATTGACATAGAACCGCAGTCTCGTCTTGATAAAGCCCGAGATGGACACGCAACGGCGTCTTCTCGCTCTTAAGCACGTTGGCGAAATCCAATTCGACCGGAGCATCATAGGCGGGATTGCATCCGATGATGACCAGGAGATCGACTTTGCCGGCGCTCATGTCGGCGGCCAGGTCTTTCAGGGAATCTGTTTGGCTCACCGGATTCGCATCGACGGGATCGGTATAGAAAACTGTATTGCCAATGTTCCCGAGTTTCGCGTTGATCGCATGAGCTAGGGCGTGAACCGCCGGAGGCTGATGATCGCCAACAACCACAATGCTAGAGCCGCGGGTCTTCAGGTCGGAAAGGAGCGGCATGAAGAAGTTCATCGCCTCCCGCTTCCCGCCCGCTCCGGTCGCGTCCGTCTGCGCCTCGACCATCGTTGCCAGGGCGTGCGCGAAGTCCTCGATTCCTCCCGCCTGCACCGGCAACCGATGATCCGCCTTGGCCCCCGTGCTCGTCATCCCGCTCTCAATCACATACAGCCGGTTCATGTTGCCATCGGGATCACGGCGGCTGGCGAAGTCGCGGATGTAGCGGACATTTCCCGGAAACCCCGCGTACAGGAAATCGGCATCGAGCGAGACGATAACATCGGCCTTCGAAAAATCGTAGCGGGTCTCGACCGGCTGGCCAAAGGCCAGCTTCGCGCCTTCGAGCACGTTGTCGCGATTGACCGGCTCATAGACATGCCACTTGGCCTGGGGATAAAGCTTGAGGAAGCTTTGCATCTGGTCGGCCAGCGTGGGGGACGAAGTGGTTCCGGTGAGAATGCGAATGCCCGCGCCCTGCAGGGCTTTCTGCGCGCTGAGCGGGCCGCGCATGGCGTTCACGAACGATTGCCACGAACGCTGATCGCCTAGGGAGACCACGCTCTGCGAGCGGTCGGGGTCGTACATGCCGAGGATCGAAGCCTGGGCAAAAATGTCGGTGCCGCCAAGGGATGCCGGATGCTGCGCGTTGCCTTCAATCTTGGTCGGCCGCCCGAGGTGGCTCTCGACCAGAATCGGGTTGGCATATCCGCCCAGGGTCATCGCGGTGGCGTAGAACATGGGGCGCCCGGGAACGATTTCTTCCGGCTGGCGAACGTAAGGAACAATCTTTTCCAGCGGCATTTTCACGCAGCCGGTCATGCCGGCCAGCGCCATGGACGCGCCCATCGCCTTAAAGAAGCCGCGGCGGGAGACGGAATCGAGCCACTCGGATGCGCCCTTGGGAAATTCGCGATGCAACTGCTCCTGGAATTCCGGGCTGCCGGCCAGCTCTTCCAGGCTGCGCCAGTATTCCGGGCCAGCCTTCTGGTCGGCCACGGCCTCGATGCGTTCGCGGACGGATTGCAGGTCCAGCTTGCCTTTTGTGCCGGGGCAAACGTCTTCCGTCTTGGCCTTCACAGCGCCGGTTTGGTTGGAGCCAGTCGCGGTTTGATCGTCCATGTTCATTCGGTACTTCGCCAACTCTGCCGTCCCTTCGGGACTTGAACTTACCGGTGGCAGGTGTTGCAACTGGTAATATCTGCCACGCTGCGCACGTTGTACTTCTTTACCAGCGCCATCCCCAGCGCATCCTGGTCGGTAAAACTCTGCCCGTCCACGTCCACCGGATGCGTGCTGCTGGGCTGCAGGTAGCGCATATTGAACACCTGATCGCGCGGGCGCAGATTATTCTGCGGGGCGCGATGGCAGCCCAGGCACCACTCCATCTGCAACGATTCCTGCTGGTACATCAGCGGCATCCGGTCGACCGGACCATGGCAGGTGTTGCAGCCGACTCCCTTGGTGACATGAATGCTGTGGTTGAAATAAACGAAGTCGGGAAGCTGGTTCACCCGCGTCCATTCGATCGACTGACCGGAGCGGTAACTGGCGCGCACCGGCTCCAGCAATTGGGCATTGGTCCAGATTTGGGAATGGCAGTTCATGCAGGTCTTGGTGGGCGGAATGCCAGCAAAGCTGGAGGTCTCAACCGAAGTGTGGCAATAACGGCAATCGATGCCCAATCCAGCAACGTGGTGCTGATGGCTGAAGGGCACTGGCTGCGCCCTGCGTACCCCGGCATAAGTCACGTAGGGCGAGCCTTGCACCTCATACGCGACGTAGCCGAGCGCGGCAATCACAAACACGGCGCCAAAAATCGTGGCCCGCGAGAGCGTATTGGCACTGCGATGGAAAATCTGCGCCATGCTTGCGTATGAGTTCTAGGAACTTTTGCGCTGAAACCCGGCAGCTCCGACTGGAAGCGCCAGGCTAGTTTGTAAAGCGAAGAGAATGTCCACCGAATTCTTTTCGCACTGTTTATAAGAACTGGCGATTATAAATATTTTGCCGAAGGTTGTCGCGCACTTTCCCGCGCGAAACAAAAAAATATCTTATCTTCGATGCGAGATTGATGAAAGTGTTGCGCCCTGGACTGTGAATTCTTTCGCGCTTCGAACTCTAGATGCTTCTAAATGCAGGCTCGTCTAGTGCACGTTCATCACCAACAGCTTCGGTTCGGTCATTTCTTCAATGGCATATCGCAGGCCTTCGCGCCCAATTCCGGAATCTTTGATGCCTCCATAGGGCATTTGGTCGATGCGAAATGAAGGGACATCGCCTGCGATTACCGCCCCGACTTCCAATTCGTCATAGGCCTGAAATAGCAACTTAACGTCGCGAGTAAAGACCCCCGCCTGCAATCCGTAGTTCGAATTGTTAATGCGCCGCAGCGCTTCGTCAAAAGTATTGTAGGGCTCAACCGTGACAACTGGGCCAAAGATCTCCTGGCAATTTACTTTCATATCGGTTTTCGTTCCCGTAAGCACGGTGGGCTCGACCACCGATCCCTTGCGGCCGCCGCCACAGAGTAAACGCGCGCCGGAATGAACCGCTTCGTCGATCCAATGGGTAACGCGAATGGCGTCGCTCTCACGAATCAGAGGACCAATGTCGGTCGATTCCTCCATGGGATCGCCCGTGGTCAGCTTCTTCACGCCCGCGACCAGAAGATCGGTGAATTTGCCGTAGACAGAGTGCTCGACCAGAATACGCTGGACGGAGATGCAGGTTTGCCCGGCGTAGGCGAAGCCTCCGGTGACGCAGCGGTCGGCGGCGTAGGCAACGTCGGCATCGCTGTGGATGATTGCACCGGCATTGCCGCCAAGTTCCAGCGCAACTTTTTTCTTGCCCGCGCGGCGTTTGATATCCCATCCAACCGGCACGCTGCCGGTAAAGCTGATCAGCTTGATGCGGTCGTCGGTGACCAGCAGGCCGGCATCCTCATTCGAGAGCGGAACCACGTTCAGGCCGCCATCCGGCCAGCCAATTTGCTGGATGCACTCGGCTAGCAATAAAGAAGAGAGCGGAGTTTGCGGCGGGGGCTTGAGCACCATGGAACATCCGGCGGCAATCGCCGGTGCCACTTTGTGGGCGACCAAATGCAGCGGAAAGTTAAAGGGAGTGATTCCTGCGATGGGGCCAAGCGGAAAGCGCTTCACGATGCCCCAACGTCCGGCGGTGAACTCCTGCCAATCGAGGGGAAGATATTCGCCGTAGATGCGCGTAGATTCTTCCGCAGCCACATTAAAGATGAAGATGGCGCGGTCAACTTCCGTGCGCGCCAGTTTGATGGGCTTCCCGGCCTCCAAACAAATGGTGCGGGAGAATTCCTCCCGGCGTTCCGTGATCGCTTCCGCCATGCGGCGGAGCACGCGCTGGCGCTCAAAGGCGGGAAGGCGACGCGTGGTTCCGAAGGCTTTCACCGCCGCAGCGATGGCGGCCTCGGCGTGCTCGCGCCGCCCTTGAGTAATGCGTCCGACCACGCTGCCATCGAAGGGCGAGCGAACCTCGAGGATGTCGCCATCCTCCATCCAACGGCCGTCGATAAAGAAACCGTGGGTTGCGACCGGCCTCTCGGTGGGAGTGATCGTCATCTGGGACATTTTTATCTCCGTACCTAACGAATCACGGGCTATCTGAATCACGGGCTATTTACGGAAGCTTCACTCGGGGTGAACCGCGACTTTTGATTATAGTGCTTGACCTCGGGTTGCCTGCTAAAGCGCCAATGAAAATGTGCCACCACTCCACCGGAATTCGAATTCGGGAAGGCTCAGTTTTAGCAAGCCAAGCCTCCTCTACAATGGTCCGGAGGAATTCCGCGATCGACGAGTCAGATCGACCTATTAGATGATCATGCCCCAATTAGAAACGATTCAGGAACTAGCTCCGCGGCTGCGGCGGAGGCAGATTTCTCCCGTCGAACTTACCCGGGGATGCCTGGAGAGGATCGAGAAACTTAATCCGGCTTTGAATGCTTTCATCACGGTCACGCCGGATTCCGCGCTGGCGGAGGCGCGCGCGGCAGAAGTAGAAATAGGGCGCGGAGAGTGGCGCGGTCCGCTGCACGGGATCCCGATCGCGATCAAAGACATAATCGATACGGCCGGCGTGCGAACTACAGCTGCTAGTGAGCTATTTAAAGATCGCGTGCCGCATGAAGATGCCGAAGTAGTGCGGCGGCTGCGCCAGGCGGGCGCGGTGATTGTGGGAAAAAACAACCTGCACGAGTTCGCCTACGGCGGGAGCTCGCTGGTGAGTTTTTTCAGCGACATGCACAATCCCTGGAACCCGGCGCACATTACCGGAGGATCGTCGGGAGGGTCCGCCGCCGCCGTGACTGCGGGACTCTGTTATGCGGCGATTGGCACCGATACGGCTGGATCTATCCGCGAGCCGGCGGCGCTGTGTGGGTGCGTGGGCCTCAAGCCAACTTATGGGCGAGTGTCCAGTCGAGGGGTACTTCCCCTGGCCTGGTCGCTCGATCATGTGGGGCCGTTGGCGGCCACTGTGGGCGACCTTGCGCTGGTGTTGCAGGCGATCGCTGGATATGACGCGCTCGACCTCGGCTGCGCGGACATTCCGGTGGACGATTACGTCAACGGGCTGAGCGAAAGCACTAAGGCTCTTCGGGTGGGGATTCCGCGGGAGTATTTTTTCGACGAGCTCGACCAGGATCTAAGCGCGGCGGTGGAGGAAGCTGTGGGCGTGATTAAGACGCTGGTCACGGAAACGCGCGAAGTGCAGATCGCGATTCCGACCGACCGCGTGGTGCAGAACGTCGAGTCTTACGCGGTTCATGCGGAAAACATTGCGCGCACGCCAGAGTTGTATCAGGCGGAGACTCTGCGGCGAATCCGTTTCGGTGAGAACATTTCCGCGGCGGAATATATTCGCGCCCGCCGCGAGTTGGACGCGGAGCGGCGGCGGGCTCGCGATTTCTTCGCCGATGTGGATCTGCTGATCACGGCGACGACGCCGATTCCGGCGCCAGCAATTGCCGATCTCAAGAGAGATCCGGAAGCGCTGCGTCCGGCGGAGCTGGTGTTGCTGCGTAACACGCGGCCGTTCAATGTTTGGGGATTGCCGGCGATCTCGGTGCCCTGCGGGTTTACGAAAAGCGGCCTGCCGATTGGATTGCAGATTGCGGGGCCGCACTGGCGGGAGGATTTAGTGCTGCGGCTGGCGCGTGCCTATGAGCTAGCGACCGTGTGGCACGAGCGGCGACCGGCGGGGTGACGCAGCTGGCCATATCGAACAGAGTTATTACATGGATTCATCTTCATCGCGTTGGTATACTAATCCATTGATTGATCAATTAATTAGAGAGATTTGAGGCCCTTCCCATGGAACGACGCGTGGACGCCCACGTCGCCCGCACGCAATTCGGGCAGATTATGAGCCGTGCTATCGAGAACAATGAACGCTTTGTGGTAGACCGGCGAGGAGAGCCCGCGGTGGTCATCATGAGTGTCGAGGATTTCGTCAAGACTGTCGCGCCTGTACCCAAGTGGCTCGAAAAGGCCTGGGCGGGTGCAAAGCGACGCGGGCTGGACAAATTAACTTCGCAGGAGATTGACGCCGAGATCAAGGCTCACCGGCGCGAGAAGAAAAAGTGATACTTGCTGTGATCGATACGAATGTCCTTGTATCGGCCCTGATCTCTCCTTCTGGAAATGAAGCCCTCCTGCTTCTGGCAATTAAGCAAAGGTTGTTGCGGCCTTGCTTTTCTCGCGATGTGCTAAGTGAATACTCCCAGGTTCTGGCGCGTCCCAAGTTCTCTTTCCCCCGCGATCAGATCGAGGCGCTGATTCAGCTGCTTCGTGGCAACGGCGATCTGGTAAGTCCGAGAACCGTTTCTGGCGTGTCTCCAGATCCGAAAGATGACAAGTTCATTGCTTGTGCCATAGCGGCGCACGCGGATTTCATAGTAACGGGCAACAAGAAAGATTTTCCCGGTAACCGCCTCGGGTCCACGCAAGCGGTAAGTGCTAGAGAATTGCTGAACCTGATAACCCTCGACTTTTGACGAACTCCAATTGCGTCGTTTGTCCTGCTCTTAATCCACCGTTCTCACGTCATCCGGCAGAATCAGGACGAACGTGCAGTCCCCGCTCGCGGGCGCGCAAGATAGCGTTCCGCGGCGAAGCACTTTTACCGGGGAGTCGTCAGGGAAGGTTAGGCGATACGGAGCCGTGCGTAGGGCTTCGGTGAATATTTTTAGTTTTTCGTCCCCGCTGACGAATTTTACGGATTCGGCTTTGGCGGGAGTTCCGGCGGCACCGCTGAGCAGGACGAAGAAATCCGCGCTGGCGGTTGCATTGATTTGACTCGGGGGTTTACCCAGATCGATCGTGCGGCGCGATTGCAGGGTTTCGCTTTTACCGGGCCCGGCAGCGGGGTCTTTCAATTTCGGATTGCTCTTGAGCAGGTCGTCGACTCTTTCTTTTGTCTCCTGAATCGGACGCAGGCCGGTGAGAGCGAGTTCGTAAGTTTCGAGCGCGCGCTCCTTCTTTCCTTCCTTCTCGTAGATCTGGCCCAGGTGGTCGCCGACTTCGCCGTGCTGGCCGAGTTGCCAGGCGCCAGCGACGTATTTTTCGGCTTTGTCGTAGTTGCCTTCGCTGAAATAGACCCAACCCAGCGTGTCCCAATAGGCTACAAGCGATGGAGTGAGTGGGAGATCCTGCGGGCTCAGGCGATCGAGTGACAAGTTGCGCAACGCCGCCGTAGTGGCGGAGACGGCGGACTCGGCGTATTGCTGAGCGCGATCGAGGTGAGATTTTTTCAGCGAGAGTTGATAGGCGATGTTGTTCCAGATCAGCGGCGTACCGGCGATTTCAATGGCATGATCGAAAGTGGCGAGGGCTTTGTCGTCCTGGCCGAGGTTGAGGTAGGCATCACCCAGGCTGACCTGCAGCTCGGGATTCTCCGGCGTGAGCGATGCGGCTTTTTCGAGCTCGGCCGCGGCCAGATCATACTTGTGCCACTCGGAGTAGACCGTGCCCAGGCCGGCGTGGGCGAACTTGTCGAGAGGATTGATTTCGAGCTGCTGGTTAAACGCGGTAACCGCGTCTGGATAGTTCCGCTCCTGCCAATAGGCCTGGCCCAGCGCGTTGTAGGCATACTCATCGTAGGGGTTCAGTTCGATTTGTTTTTTGAGGGCAGCGATGGCGTCGTCGCTCTGGCGGAGGATTAGATAGGCCGCGCCCAGTTGGTTCCAGGCATATTTATTTTTGGGATCCTGTTCGGTGGCGCGCTTGAGCAGTTGCACGGCAAGAGGGAGATTGCCGCTTTGCATGGCGGCGCGTCCGCTCTCGACCAGGTCATCGGTCTTCATGTCGGTAGGCGGAGTGGGCGCGCCCGCGACTGTATTTTCCACCGCGAGAAACTGACTCAGGTCGGAGAGCACGGCCTGGCGGAAGGAGTGGTAATCCATGGCGCGGGATGAGGGAAGCTCGTCCTGATGGACGACGAGAGTTCGGGCGGCGGTGAAGGTGTTGGCGCTGAGCGAGTAAGTGGCCTGATATTCAGCGTAGTCGCGCTTCAGCGAGAACGGGACCGGCGCGTGGGCGGTGAATTTGTCGGGGAGTTCGAGCTTGATTTTGTAAATGTAGTCGGCTTTTGGCCCGAGTTTTAGAGTCTGCGGATTGGATTCGGAGTCGTCATCGCCGTTGCCGAGATCGGGCAGGTTGAATTGGCAGAGGGGGAGCATGAGATCGGATTTCTTTTTCGACCAGTCGAGGAAGTTGGGACGGGATACATCGTAGGAAAGGGTGAAGGGCTCGCGCGTCCTGGCGGGATCGCTGATCTTTAAATTGGTGATATCGCCGCCGACGGAGGAGTTAACGTTCTCGACCACATGCTGCCACTGTTCCTGGGGAACACGGCGGAAGATGGAACGCAGCATGAGTTCTTCGTCGCCGCGAAAAGTGTAGTGGACGTGAGCTTCGAATTTGCCAATGGCGTTGATGCTGGCGTCGATATTGGCGACTTCGCTGTCGCGCATGGGAGTATCGGCAGGAGTCTCTTCGAGATGCGGTGTGCCGGAGACGGGCATGACGAGAGCTTGTTTTTTGCGCAGGGTGTAGGCGAGCAGGCGGAAGGGCGCGACTTCGGCGGTGGTGTCCATCCAGACTTCCTGGCCGTTTAAGGGAAGCATGGTGATGACGTGATCGAACTGAGAGGGCGAGGGAACGTCGGGATCGAGGTCGCGGCTGGAGTTGATCAACACCGAGGAAGAGTGGAAGCCTTCAGCTTCAAGCAAGGACGCGAGCAGCGTGTTCTTGTCCTTGCAATCGCCGTACTGATTGTGGAGGACATCGCCGGCGGCGTGAGGCTGATAGCGGCCGAGGCCGAGCGAGAGGCTGACGTAGCGGAAATTCAACGCGACGAAATCGTAGAGCGCTTCGATCTTATCGAGATCGGTGGTAAGACCTTTAGTGAGTTCTGCAGCTTTGGCGCGGACTTCCGGCGAGGGAGTACGGCGGTCCTTTTCGAGGGCGGCATACCACCGGCCAACCTGCTGCCAACTGGCGAAGGAAGTTAGTTGAATATCGGGGCGGTCTTCTTCGGGCTGTTTTTTCCTTTTCTTGTCTTTATTTTTGTCGCTGTTTTTGTCTTTATCTTTATTGCTGTCGTTGTCAGTGTCTTCGCGGACGAGATGAGAGCTGGTCCAGTGATAGAGGCGGCGGCCGTTGGCTTCGGAGATCTTCGGATCGAATCCGGGCTTGTTCTTGAGGATTATGGGGCGCGCGGAGGGAACGTCCAGATCGACTTCTTCGTCCAGTTCGATGTTGTTTTTGTCGAAGTTGTAGTCAGCCCAGAATTCTCCCGGGGCCAGCGCTGTATGGATGACCGTGGCGATATCGTATTCAAGGGTGTCACCGGGCCGCAGTCCGGGAACGGTGATGTGCTTAAAGTGGTAGTCGGTATAGAGAGGGGCTTGCTGTTCGACCGGCGCAGTCAGGTCCTGCATGGCGTCGTCGCCGGCTTTCACGATGCTGCCATCCGGCTGGATGACGCGAACATACACCATTTCAACTTTTTCGCTGGCCGAGTTGTAGCCCACCTGAACCTGTCCCCACTGTTGGACTCCGGCCTCGCTTTGGACGCGGATGCGGGCGATAGTTTCCTTGCGCCCGGTTCCGTCATTCTCGAATCGATATACAGACCGGTATTGCTCGATGACGAAGGCCTCTTGGGAGTAATCGCGGGGGTGCGGGCTCGAATCGGCGGCTTTGGCGGATTGTGTTCCCACGGTCGGGGCGGGGGGATTCGGGATCTGAGCGGCTTGTGACTCGGCAGCTAGAAGTAGCAATGATGTCCAGATAAACAGCACAGGCACAAGGAAACGGCGCATCGCTCCATATTACGGCCTTGGGAGCGGGTTATCCAAAGTGGAAGAGAGTATTGGGTTACCCTCGGCGCCACGATTGCTCAGCTGGATTAGCGGTCAGGAAATATCTCTAAGAGGAACTGCTTTCTGAACGAATAGGTCCCAAAGTCATAATTTTTTCGTCCAACGAGGCTAAAACCGGAGTAAACTGCTGCCCAGATAGCCCTGCCGAAGCCGCGACGCTAAGCAGGCGTGACGCATAACGTACCTTGCGCCACGATCTTTCCGTTCGGAGGTTTGCATGGAAGATCGGGCCCCCGTCGTCTCTCCTTCTGTACCGCAGCAGTCGTCCTCTCAACCAGTTCACCATCACGAAGGCCGCGGAGCCTGGGTTCTCACGGCATATGGAATTTCCGGGCTGGCGCTGTTTGGCGTGCTGGCGTATTTCTTCTCGGACTTCATCGCTCATTAGAGAGACTTGAACGGCGAGCGGGCGTTCGCGTCCGTGGAAAAGGCTGAAAGTGTATTCGCTGGTTTACCCGCAGTCATCGAGGTACGCTTGAAGGTGTTACAATTGCCTCCTTTAGAGGTAGTGGCTGCTACTTCTCAAAGTCCAGATAATCCCCACAACTTAAACGCAACTGAGATCTACCGTAGGTGAATTGTGGTCAAGAAACCCACATCTGCTGAGCCAAACTCGATCACATACGCCGACGCGGGCGTGGACATTGACGTTGCCAACCGCACGAAAAAGCGGATCAAATATCTGGCGCACAAGACGTTCACGCGGGGAGTGCTTGGAGAAATCGGCGGTTTCGGTGGCCTGTTTGCCATCGACAAAACAAAATACCTGGATCCCGTGCTGGTTTCGAGCGTGGATGGCGTGGGGACGAAGCTGAAAGTTGCCTTCGAGATGGGGCTGCACTCCACCGTGGGCGCGGATTTGGTGAACCACTGCGTGAATGACATTGCCGTGCAAGGCGCCGCGCCAATGTTTTTCATGGATTATCTGGCGGCGGGAAAGCTGGAGCCAACGGTCGCCGAGCAGGTGGTGGAAGGGATTGCGGATGCCTGCAAACACAACGGCTGCGCGCTGATTGGCGGCGAGACAGCGGAGATGCCGGGATTTTATCCCGATGGAGAGTATGACCTTGCCGGGTTCATCGTTGGGGTGGTGGAGCGGGAAAAAATCATCACCGGCAAAGATGTGCAGATCGGCGATGTAATTCTTGGCCTGCCCTCAAACGGCCTTCACACCAACGGTTACTCGCTGGCGCGCAAGCTGCTGTTTGAAGTGGCGCACTATTCCACCGACGACTACGTGAATGAAATCAAGAACAAGGTCGGCAACGAGTTGATGCGCACCCATAAGAGTTATTGGCCGGCCTTGAAGAAGCTGATTGACGGCCAATGCGTTTCTGCTCTGGCCCACATCACTGGCGGGGGAATCACCGAAAATTTGCCGCGGGTTTTGCCGCGCGGCACCGCGGCTTTGATCGAACTTGGCTCCTGGCCGGCGATTCCCTTGTTCGACCACCTGCAACAGCTCGGCAATGTCTCGCAGGAAGAGATGTTTCGCACCTTCAACATGGGCTTAGGCATGCTGATGGTGGTGTCACTCGAGAAGTTCAAGAAGACGCAAACCGTGCTCGAAAAGGTGGGCGAAAAGGCTTATACCGTGGGGCGGATCGTGAAGGGCGAACGCAAGGTGATGTACAGCTAGAGCGATTGATGATTTCCGATTGGCGATTGTCAATTCTCTGTTGATGAAGATGAGCTCTGATTTCTAATCGACAATCGGAGATCGGGAATCGAAAATAACCTTCATGCATTCCCTGGGCATTCTTCTCTCCGGACGCGGTTCGAACTTTGTCGCGATTGCCGACAGCATTGATGCGGGGCGCATTCCGGATGCGCGCATCGCGGTCGTCATTTCCAATAAAGCTGATGCTCCCGGGCTTGCGATAGCCCGGGAGCGCGGTTTGACGGCGCTGATAATTCCTTCCAGAGGCGCGGCGCGAGAAGATCATGACCGCGAGGTCGCTGCGGCGTTGAAGCAACACAACGTTGATCTCATCTGTCTGGCGGGATACATGCGCCTGCTTTCGCCCTGGTTCGTGCAACAATTTCCCCGCCGCATTCTGAATATTCATCCCTCGCTGTTGCCCGCGTTTCCAGGGCTCGAGGCGCAGGAGCAGGCCTTCGCTTACGGCGTCAAGGTCTCCGGGTGCACGGTGCATTTTGTGGACGAGGAACTGGACCATGGAGCGATCATTGTGCAGAAGACGGTGCCGGTTCTCGATACGGACGACGAACACGCGCTAGCGGTCAGAATCCTGGAACAAGAGCACGTCGCCTACACCGAAGCGATCAATCTGGTGTTGCGCGGAAAGTTCAAGATTTCCGGACGACGATTCGTTAGTGTGGATTAGAGATAGAGAGCCGGAAGTTTGACGTAAAGATGCAATGTCTGATCGAGCATCTTCATTAATCTCCTTTCGCCATCCTAATAATTGGCAAGAACTCGCCATTGCATAGTGGCACCTGCTGGTCCTCGGCTGCCCGATAGCCCATTGCCTGATAAAATGCGACCCCACTCAAGGTTGCGCCCATTTCGAGGCGCGTGAAACCGGCTTCACGGGCGGCGTGCTCGCAGGTTTTGAGAATTAAACTGCCGATACCGCGACGGGCCCAGGCCGGATGCACGAAGAATGCGCGAATTTTTGCGGCGTCATGCGCGGGATCGAGGAGGGAATCTTCGCGGGCTGCGTATTGATCGCCGCCGTAGAGAGTTTTGCGCTGGCTCCATCCACCGCAACCGACGATTTCGGAGCTGCTTTCGACTACGAAGTAGGTTCCATCGGCAATGAGCTGGCTGTCCACGCCGTAAACCGAGTGCAGCGCACCTTCGATTTGGGCGGGCGTGTAATCGTCGGCTTGCAGGCCACGGACTGAGGCCTCAATCAATTCGCGTAAGCGCGGCACGTCGGCCGGCGTTGCTTTTCGAATGTTGAAGGTCGATCCTCGCATAACTTTTTGCTGGGCTTATTTTAGCTTCCCCATTCCAAGGCTCGAGCTTTCTTTATAATGTCCTTTCTCATGCCTACCTTCGCGCCTGTAGAGGAACAACTCACGTATCTCAAAAAGGGCTCCGCGGAGATTATTCGCGAAGCGGATCTGCGCGCCAAGCTGGAAAAATCGCGCAGCACGGGGAAACCGTTGCGCGTGAAGCTCGGCATGGATCCGACTGCGCCTGACCTGCACCTCGGACATACCGTGGTGTTGCGCAAGCTGAAGCATTTTCAGGATTTGGGGCATACCGCGATTTTTTTGATTGGAGACTTCACTGGGATGATTGGCGACCCAACGGGGCGCTCGGTGACGCGGCCTCCGTTGACCCGCGAGCAGATTGAGCAGAATGCGGAGACTTACAAAACACAGGTTTTCAAGATTCTCGATCCTGAGAAAACGGTGATTGACTTCAACCGGCGCTGGATGGGTGCCTTCAGCGCGGATGATTTTGTTCGGCTGATGGCGAAGTATACGGTTTCGCAATTGCTGGAGCGTGAGGACTTTCATAAAAGATTTCAGGAGGAGAAACCGATCTCGGTGCATGAGCTGCTGTATCCGTTGGTGCAGGGGTATGACTCAGTGGCGTTGGAAGCGGATGTGGAACTCGGCGGGACCGATCAGAAATTTAATTTGCTGGTGGGACGCGAGTTGCAGCGGGCGTATGGGCAGGAGTCGCAAGTGGTGCTGACTACGCCGATTCTTGAGGGGCTGGACGGCGTGCAAAAAATGTCGAAGTCGCTGGGCAATGCGATCGGCATTCACGAGCCGCCGCTGGAGATGTACGGGAAGATCATGAGCATCTCCGACGAGATGATGTGGAGATATTACGAGCTGCTAACAGATGTGCAGGTGGCTGAGATCGAGAAGATGAAGCGAGAATCGCATCCCATGCAGGCGAAGAAGGAACTGGCGCGGCGGATTGTGGACGATTTTCACGGGATGGAAGCGGCGGGGAAGGCAGGGGAGGATTGGGGGAAACTGCGCGGTCGTGAGCTGGTAGCGGAAAGCCTTCCGGCGGACATCGAGGAGGTCCGGGTGCCATATGACAAAATTAAGGTGCCTAATGCGCCGGTGCCGCCCGGCTCGGACGGCTATCTATACATACGGCTCGACCGATTGTTGGTTATCTGCCATCTGGCTGACTCGGGCACCGATGCTGTGAGGAAATTGAAGGCCTCGTCGGTGGAACTGCTGAAGCCAAGCACGCTGCGAGGAGAGGTTTATACGGCACCCCACCTTCCCATTGTTTTTTATGGCATGCCGACGAAGCTCGTGGTAAGGGTTGGCAAGAGGATCAAATCTGCGATTATTGAGATATAGAACCGTAGAACTAATGGTGGCTCTCGCTTCGACTCAAATGTGGGGACAGCCGCCCTCGGCTGTCCGGGTCCCGCCGGGGATTCGCTTGGGTTGAAGCTAGTCTTTCTTGCTCTCAGAGCACCGCAGCTTTTCGGGTCTGAGCGTCTCACAGCACTACAGCACAGGATAGATTAAAAGCAGACGGAGCTGTCGTTCCGCCGGACAGCCGGGGCGGCTGTCCCTTACATGAGTTAATCTGCTAGGCTCGACCGCGCCATGCGGGCTGCTGCCATTCTCGGGCCGGGATGTTCGGCGAAGGATCTCAGGCGTTTCCAGAGGGATGATCAGATTGAGTGGCTGAGAGGACTTCCCGACGCCTCCGATCAAGTCGACATTATTTTACTGTTCGGCGGCGATGGCACGATTCATCGTTATCTGAGTCAACTCGTTCAGCTTGCAACGCCCGTGCTGGTGGTCCCGGTTGGCAGCGGCAACGATTTTGCGCGGGCGCTGGGACTGTCTAGTGTGCGGGATTCGGTTGCGCTTTGGCGTCGATTTTGTGCGGAGCGCGGCAACATTCGGGTCATTGATTTGGGTACGATCGCGTCTTCGCCTACAGAAGCGGGCGGGGCGCCCGCTCTACACTACTTCTGCAGCGTGGCTGGACTCGGACTGGGCAGCGAAGTCACGCGACGGGCGAATCGGCTGCCATCTTGGGTGCGGGGACATGGCGGGTATGCGGCGGCTTTGTTTCCGACTCTCCTCCGGTTTGCGCCGTTTCGCATGAAAATTACAACGCAAAAAGCTTCCGGCCATTGGGAAACCGTTAGCGACCAGCCTACGATGCTCGCGGCTTTTGCGAATACTCCGATCTACGGTGGGGGAATGAAGATCGCGCCTCAGGCAAAGATGGATGATGGGCAGTTGGATGTTTGCGTGATTGGCGGCATCGACCCCTTCAAGCTGGCGCGCCTGTTTCCCACGGTTTACTTTGGACGGCATCTGAAAATACGCGAGGTTCAGTATTTTCAGGCGGCGCGCATGAGGGTCGAGACCGAGTATCCGCTCGATGTTTATGCCGATGGCGAATTTGTCTGCCAGACGCCGGTGGGGTTCGGGGTGCAGCGCGAGGCTCTGAAAGTGCTAGTTCCTTAGTTCGGGTGCTAAACTGCGGATTATGCCTGAGGGACGATCGCGCACGCTGCTCTGGATTGTGATTGGTGGAGGAGCCTTCTTCCTCTTCGTGCTGGCCGTGTTTTCACTGGTTTATCTGACGCTGCATGCGGGCAGCAATGAGGCCTCATTCGGGGGCTTCGGCGACCGCATAGGGGTGGTCGACCTGGACGGCGTGATTCTTTCGCCCCAACCAGTGGTCGATGAGTTAAAGAAGTTCAACGACGATTCGTCGATCAAAGCGATCATTCTGCATGTGAATTCTCCGGGTGGGGGAGTGGCCGCTTCGGAGGAGATCTATCGTGAGGTCAAGCGCATCCACGACGAGAAGAAGAAGCGCGTTGTGGTTTCAATTGAAACGGTGGGGGCGAGTGGGGCTTATTACGTTTCCTCTGCTTCGAATAAAATCTACGCCGACCAGGGCAGCATCGTGGGGTCGATTGGAGTGATCGCCGAGTGGGTGAATTACGGCGATTTGATGAGATGGGCAAAATTGAAGAGCGTCGTGCTGAAAACGGGCGAGTTTAAAGACACCGGTGACCCATCTCGCGATCTTACTCCTGCAGAGCAGGCCTATATGCAGTCGCTGATCGACAATATGTTTGGCCAGTTTATTCAGGCGGTGGCCGATGGACGCGGTTTGAAGTATGACGATGTGAAGTCGATCGCCAACGGTAAAGTGTGGACTGGCAAAGAAGCTCTCGACATGAAGCTGATCGACAACATTGGCGACTTCCAGGCGGTGGTGAAAGAGACGGCCAAGTCGGTGGGAATTTCAGGCGAGCCGACGCTGGTGCACCCGGAGAAGGATCGCAAGACGCTGCTCGATCTGGTTTTGGGCGACGTCTCGCAGTATTTGCCGAGTACCGAGAAGATGATGGAGCGGCACGTTGGGTTTTATTACCTTTGGAAGTAAATGCGAAATAGGCAGCCGGTCCCGGACAAAGGAAACATGCGTTCCCTCTCCGCGACTTGCGCACAACCCCTGAAATTTGAGAGAGTTATGAAGGTTGCCGACGGGAAATCGGGGGTTTGCCCCTAAAGTCGGATATCGTACCTGAAACGCAGGGAGCTCAGAAGCACATGACGAAAGCCGACTTGATTGACGAAGTCTCGCGCTTGGCGGAGCTTACGCGCAAAGACAGCGAAGTGATCGTGGAAACGATCTTTGACAGCGTGGTGCGTTCCCTGCGCGCGGGTGACAAGATTGAGATCCGCGGCTTTGGCAGTTTCCGCACCCGTCAGCGGAAGCCGCGAACCGGGCGCAACCCGAAGACTGGCGAAAAGGTGGACGTACCGGCGAAGAAAATTCCCTTTTTCAAGCCGAGCAAGGAATTGAAGGATCTGGTAAACGAAGGGGTTGCCGATGCGGGAAACGCACCTCCCAGCGCTCCGGCGGCGCCAGCCACGGCATAAGATAGTAGCGAGTCGCCGAATGTAGATTAAGGATTATCGAGGTCGGCTCCGATGAGAAGCATCGCAAGAAAGACCAAAGAGGAAACCGCCAAGACTCTGGCAAAAATCCACTTTGCGAACGAACCGAACCTCAAGCACGTTCACCTGCTGGAACCCATAAACGAGGATGATCCGAGGGATCCGATCAAGCTCCTCGAAGTGGTAGAGGGAACTCTGGAACGAGGGATCGAACCTATCGCCTTTCCTGCCGACCCGGCACGTGACATTGAATACCCCGTGCTTATTGTCGAAGTATCCCCGAGAGAGTACCTCGCGATTAAAAAAGAGAGGCAAGCCCTTGGGAAGCGCAGTTGGAGCATGGGAAGGGAATTACTGGCGAACTGAGGCAAGGAACAGCGATGCCTGCGACCGACCAGGACTGGGCTCGGGCTTATGCGAAGCAGGCATTGTCTGACCTGGATGCGCGTGAAAAGCTTGAAAGCGCGGGCGTGCATAAGTGCCATCGGCTGCACTTCCTGCAAATGGCGGCGGAGAAGCTTTGCAAGGCCTATTTGGGCGACCAGCAACGGGCACGATAACGTTCGCAAGACCCATGCGTACGTAGAACGAAATCTTCCCCTTATCGCGCGCCATTTCTATCGGGCCGCCAACAACAGCATGATATCCAGATGGGAAATATCGGAAATACGTAAGATTGCCCACGAGGTAGAGGTCTTAGCTCCGGCATGCGATGACGGCGGGACGCGGCAGGACAACGTTGAATATCCCTGGGAAGATCCACAGGGCAATGTAAGAACTCCCAGCGAGTACAACTTTCCCAATCTCGACGACGGACCCACCAATAAGGCTATCGTCAAGCTAATCCGATTGATTCGTACAGCGGCGGACGCGTACGTTTGATCGGCAGCCGGCAGACGATGTTGTTGTTCCGCGTCATTCGGTATACGTACCCACGACCGCCATCATTCGGCCGGTCTTCCCTTTTTCGCGGCGATAGGAAAATAGTAAGTCTGTGCGGCAGTTGGTGCAGAGGGGCAAGGCCTCAATATTCTTAGCCGGCACTCCGGCAGCTAAGAGTTGTTGACGATTGGCTTCTACCAGGTCGAGATAGATTTTCTTCGGCAGTTCGCTGTGGCCAGGGGCGCGGGCGGTGAGAAATAACATGGGATACTTTTCCCGCACCGGATCGGATTCTTCCACGATCCGGAACAGCTTTTCCGCATTGGCGAACTGCGATTCGAACTGGTCGCGAACTTCCGGCCCAACTTCGTAACAGCAGCCGCGAATCCCGGGGCCAATCGCGGCTTTTAGATCGCGCGGATGGCTGCCGAAGCGGTGGCGCATTTCGCCGACGCCTTTCTCGACGATGCGTTTCGCGGTGCCTCGCCAGCCAGCGTGAAAAACTCCCACAGCGTGCCGCTTCGCGTCGACGATAATGATCGGAAGGCAGTCGGCGGTTTGAATCGCCAGCAACAATCCCGGAGTGTTCGTGATCAAGCCGTCGCCGACAAGCGTTGCCTCCGGGGCCGAATCGATGCAGTGGATGATATCGGAATGGATTTGGTGCAGGGTGACCAGCGGCCACGATTTCGAATGTGATTTTGCTTTATTGCCGGCGAGCAATTCTTTGACGAAGGCTGAACGATTGCGCTCGACGGTTTGCCTGGGATCGTCTTTTGTAAATCCCAGGTTGAGGCTGCCTTTGCCGTATAAGGTGGAGAAGCCTCCGACGCGGGTGGAGAAGCCGTGGATGAGCCACGGGAATTGGGCGAGAGCAGAGGCGTGAAGAATGTTGAGTTTTTTTTGTTTAGGCGCTGAGGCGGGCACCCGACAATGGTAACCGAATCCTTCAGGCTAGGTTGAGCGGGCCCAGCGCTGCCGCACTTCGGCGATGAACTTCGCTTTGTCGGATTTCATGTGCCGGACGAGGGCTTGATTGCCGGTATCTTCGTGCGCGGCCGCCCACAATACCATCTCGGTGAGCACGGGCGCGAGATCGATGCCTTTTTGAGTCAGTAAGTAAATCACTTTGCGGCCGTCCGCTGGGTCCGGTTCCGTGGTGATGATTCCGTAGGCGACGAGCTTGCGCAGACGGTCCGCCAGAATGTTGGTCGCGATGCCTTCATAACACTCCAGGAATGTTTTGTAGGTGCGCGCCCCCTGAAGCATCATGTCGCGAATGATCAACAGCGACCAGCGATCTCCCAACATCTCCACTGAAGCATTCAGGGGACACTCCGACCGCCGCTTTGGACCCGCCGTCTTCCGTCGCATGTTGTCAATGATAAAGCTCAATCATAAATCATTACTTGCAAGTCGCAAGTTAATTATGGATACTGTTCGCTGTGCGGCTTCTTCCCACATTTCACTTCTGCGCACAGGAGAAGAACGATGAGGTGCAAACTCGTAAAGACCATCGCATTAGGAGGTCTCGCTCTGGTTACCTTGCTGGGTGCAGCAGGACCAGCACAAGCAGAGGACACAAAAGAATCGTATTCGAGGATGGCCCCGTTGGAGCAGTACCTTATGGCGGATCGAGGCGCAGAAATAGCCCTGGCGCGGAGCGCGGCTCCCGAATCTATTTCGCGGGATGCTGAGGTTTTAGTTCTCGGCCAGCATGGTTACGAAACCGCAGTCAAAGGCAAGAACGGATTCGTGTGCATCGTGGAACGATCGTGGATGGCCCCCTTCGACGACCCAGAGTTTTTGAATCCCGATCAACGGCTTCCGCTATGCCTCAATCCGCCGGCCGCGCGATCCCACCTGCCGCTTACTCTCAAGACGACAGAGTTGGCATTGGCTGGACTATCCAAAACTCAGATGTTCGACGGCATCAAGGCCGCATTCGAGAAGAAAGAACTGCCGCTGCCGGAACCTGGCGCCATGTGCTACATGATGTCGAAGCAGCAGTACTTTGGGCGCAAGTACGGAAACGCCGATCCGCATCTGATGTTTTGGCTTCCCAAGACAGACGATATCTTTTGGGGCGGGGGCTTCAATGGCTCCCCGGTGTACGTACATCAATACTCTCCGGAGCCGATTACCGAGTTCATCATTTCGGTATCTAAGTGGTCCGACGGGACAGCGGTGCAGTGATCGCATGGTCCGCGAATGCTTTGCTTCTTGGCCCACCCTCGTTCCAAGATAGTATGAGTCTCTCCTGAACCGCCGCGCTTCCCTCTGGCCGAATAATGCGGGTGTTGTTCTGGCCGCATTCCTGATTTGTCAACAAATTGTCAATTTAATGTTACTTTCTATCCCGCTCTATACCATTGCCGGAAATATCCGGATAGAGTTAAGGCGTATGATTTCTGACAATTATAGCGGCGGCATGGTTGTGAGCAAGAGCGTATCGTCAGCCATGATGGCAGCGAGAGCAGCGGATGTGGTTCCGGGTTCGGACCGGATCCTGGTGATCGAGGACGATCGGGCCGTGCAAAAAGCTCTCAGGCGGTTGTTTGAAGCGGAAGGCTTCACCGTGGATATCGCGGGGAACGGCGCGGAAGGTCTGGGCATGTTCCGGGAGGCGACGCCGTCTGTGCTGGTGCTCGACTTGAGCTTGCCGGGGATGCCGGGGCAGGACGTGTGCCGGGAAGTCAGCCAGGCAGTTCCTTCGTTGCCAATCGTTATTTTGAGCGCCAAGACGGAAGTGATGGACAAAGTGCTTTTGCTGGAATTGGGCGCGCATGATTATGTGACCAAACCTTTCAGTCCGCGCGAACTTCTGGCGCGCGTGCGTACCGCGATGCGCCGCTCCACGCGGGCTCCGGTGATCGAAACTTTTAGTTTTGGCGAGGTAAAGGTTGATTTCACCAGGATGGAATTATCGCGGCGAGGAGAGCCGGTGACCCTGACCTCACAGGAATTCAAGGTGCTCAAGTTCATGGTACAGAACGCGGAGCGCGTGCTCTCGCGCGACGAACTGCTGAACTCGGTTTGGGGATACCGTAATTATCCGAGCACGCGCACGGTCGATAATCACATTCTCCGGCTGCGGCAGAAGTTGGAAAAAGATCCGGCGAACCCTTTGCACTTCCGGACGGTTCACAGTACCGGTTATAAATTTGTGCCTTAGTATGCCCGGATTCTGGGCGATTCCTGGAGAGACGCGGCGGCTCTGGTCTCTATAAGCGATATTTTTACGGTGAGATCGAGGCTTAACCATGGGTGGAATCCGGTTGCGGACGAAATTCCTACTCTCCATGGCGGTGGTATCAGCCGCGCTGACCTTGACGACGCTGCTGGTGGTGCAGCAGACGTTCCAGCAGGAGGTTCGCTTCGGAATCCAGCGCGATCTGGAGAATTCCGTCTCCGCGTTCCACAACCTTCAACAGCAGAGAGAAGTCACCCTGGAGCGTTCCGCCGGGCTTCTGGCCGATTTGCCCAATGTGCGGGCGCTGATGACCACGCACGATCCGGCGACCATTCAGGATGCCTCGCGGGATTTGTGGCGGCTGGCGGGCAGCGACTTGCTGATGCTGGCGGATTCTTCCGGCAAGGTCATGGCACTGCAAGCGGCTCCGCAGGAGATTACGCTGCACGCCGGGCAGGATTTCTTTTCAACCGCGATGTTGCGGGACGAGACCCGGCACTGGTGGTACGTGGAGGGCCATCTCTACGAAGCTTTCGCGAAGAATATTTATTTCGGTCCCGCGAGCGAGCGCCACGTTCTCGGATATCTGCTGCTGGGCTATGAGATCGACGATCGACTGGCGCGCGACTTGAGCCGCGTGGCCGCCAGCGAAGTTGCGTTTCGTTACGGCGATGCAATTGTGCGCAGCACCTTGAAGCCCGCGCAGGAGTCTGAGCTGCTGCAAGCTGCGCCAAGGCTGGCCACGGGGAGTCCGCCGCAAGGCGATCAGATCACCCTGGGTGGAGAACGCTTCCTGGCAACGTCAGTGAATCTTTCAAATGCGGGCGAACCGGGGCTGAATCTTTGGGTATTGAAGTCCTTTGATCGCGCAACCGCATTTCTGCGAAGCCTCAACGAACTGCTGCTGGCGCTTGGCCTGACGGCCTTGCTGGTGGGCAGCCTGCTGGTTTTTCTGATCTCCCACACCTTCACCCGCCCGCTGGAAAATCTGGTTGCCGGGGTGCGCGCTCTGGAGCTGGGCGATTTTGGTTATCCATTGCAGGAGAAAGGGGATGACGAGGTCGCAGAACTCACCGGAACTTTTGACCGGATGAGAAAAAATCTGCGAACCACGCAGCGAGAGTTGCTGGATGCGGAGCGGCTGGCAACGATCGGAAGAATGGCGAGTTCCATCTCGCACGATCTGCGGCACTCGCTGGCGGCGGTGGTGGCGAATGCGGAATTCCTTTGCGAGCACAATCTGACGCCGGGGCAGCGTGAAGATCTTTACGCGGAGATTCGCATCGCGGTGGATCAGATGACCGAGTTGATTGAATCGCTGCTGGAGTTCTCGCGAACGCGGGAGTCGCTTTGTCCTACTCATGGCGACGTGCGCTCGGCTGTGGACCGAGCGGTGCAAGGGGTGAAGGCGCACCCGGAATTTCAACGCATACGAGTCCGCATTTCCACGGAGGGCTCAACCGAGGGCTGGTTCGATTTCAGGAAACTGGAACGCGCCCTGCTCAATCTTCTGCTGAATGCGTGCCAGGTGGTGCCGCTGGATTCCGGGAGAATCGAGATTGATCTAAAACGCAAGGGCGACAATCTGGAAATTCGCATTGCAGATAACGGTCCCGGAATCGCAGAAGCGGTGCGGGGCCGCCTGTTCGAACCGTTCGTAAGCCATGGCAAGGAAAATGGCACGGGGATGGGGTTGACGGTGGTGCAGAAGATTTTGCAGGACCATGGGGGCGAGGTGATCGTGGAGCAGACTTCGGCTTCGGGAACGACCTTCCGCGCGAATATTCCGCTGAGTCCTTCGGTCGAAAATGCCCTGGCGGCGCGGCATACTGGCTAACCTACGCCCGCCGTTTGAGAAATCTTTGTTGCATATCCGGCATAAACATCAAGCGAATGCTCGAACGATCAGAATGACAACTGGGGTAGGAGGGGAAATGTGTACGAATCAGACGTGGCGGTTCGAATGCCTGCGATGGGGAATGTTGCTGGGCGTGATTGCATGGAGCCCATATGGAATCGCTCAAGAACCGTCGAGCCATGCCGAATCCATTTCTCCGCAAGTCTCGACCGAGTCGACGAACGACTCGGTGCGGGAGCTTCGCCAGCAAGTGCGCGAGTTGCAAACCGCGGTTGCGGAGATGCGCTCCGACTGGCAACAGGCTCACGCGGAAACGGCGCAGTTGCGCCGGGAGCTCGACCAGGTTCGTGGAGGTACGGGAACGCAGGAAGCCATTTCAGTGGACGGTGCGGCGAAGCCGGCCGTCGGTCCCACCGGGCCGATTGATCCGATCGGTCCATCCAGTCCATCCATGGTTGCAGAAAGTTCATACGGCGTGCAGAGCATGTCACGGCAAACTCAAACCTCGGCAGAGCAGAACACAAGCCAGACGCCAGCCGACCACGCCACGCTGGAAGAACAGTATGAACTACTCAAAGGGAAAGTCGACGATCAGTATCAGACGAAAGTGGAAAGTGCTTCGAAGTATCGGGTACGTCTGTCGGGCATTGTCTTAATGAACCTGGCGAGCACGCAGGGTTCGGTGGACAGCATCGATCTTCCCACTATCGCGTATGCGCGCACGCCCGGTGAACCGGCGGGCAGCTTCGGTGCGACTCTGCGGCAATCGGAGATCGGGCTTGAGGCATTTGGCCCGACGGTGGCCGGCGCGAGGACCACTGCAGATCTGCAGCTCGACTTGGCGGGCGGGTTTCCGTCGGTTCCAAACGGGGTGAGCTCCGGATTTATGCGGCTGCGCACGGCCACGATGCGCATGGATTGGACAAATACTTCCATCGTGGTTGGACAGGACGCGATTTTCTTTTCGCCGAACTCGCCAACGTCGTTTGCCACCCTCGCCATTCCGGCTTTGGCGTATGCCGGAAATTTATGGAGTTGGGTGCCGCAAGTAAGAGTCGAACATAAGGTGATGCTGGCAGAAGATTCAACGCTGCTTTTACAGGCAGGTATTCTTGATCCCCTGACCGGAGAAGCTCCAACCGCGGCGGCAGGCTATTACCGGCAAGCGGGTCCCGGAGAGTCATCTCGCCAACCGGCTGAGGGCGCGCGGCTAGCGTGGACGCATGATGTGTTCGGACAACCTCTGAGGATAGGAGTTGGCAGCTACTACTCGCGGCAGGATTATGGATTCGGCCGAAACGTCGATGGTTGGGCAGTGATGACGGATGTCGAGCTCCCTCTGAGCCGCCAATTTTCTTTAAGTGGAAAATTCTATCGCGGAAAGGCTTTGGGGGGGCTGTACGGCTCATTCGGAGAAAGTGTTTTGTTTGGCGGCAATCCGACATTACCGGCAACGCCGGTGCAGCCGTTGAATTCGCTCGGCGGCTGGGCGCAGTTGAAATACCGTCCCGCGAATAAATGGGAGTTCAACGCTGCGTTTGGAATGGATAATCCTTACGCCGGCGATCTGAAATATTTCGATTATCCGCAGTCCTATGGAGATTCTACGCTGGCCAGAAATCAGGGGAGCTTTTTGAATATGATTTACCGTCCCCGGTCGGATCTGCTGTTCTCCGCCGAGTATCGGCACTTGACGACATATTCGCTGACCGACGGCAGAAATGATGCCGGGCATCTGAATTTGATGATGGGCGTTCTTTTCTGAGACGATCGAGAATTATGGGAGGACGGCACAGCAGGAAGCAACCGTGCTGAATTTGGCGCGAGCCTGAAGAAAGAGTCAGCATGAGCAGCCGGGTATGAACCGCATAAGAATTTCGATTTGGATTGCCGCAATTGCAGCAGCCCTGTTGTGTGCGGGGCTGGAATCGCGCGCACAGATCGCAGCGGAGCCATCCTCCGCGACATTGCGCGGGCGTGTCGAGGTTATCGGCATGCCGGTTCGAAGCCGTAAGCGGCACGAAGTGATCCCGGAAACGGTGGTGTGGCTGACCCCGATCAATACGGCAGGCGCAGACACACAAGTGCCGCCGAATGCGCCGCAGAATGATCCAGCAAACGCGGAACAAATCCCGCAACTGGTGCAGAAAAATAAAACCTTCATTCCGCACATCCTGGTCATTCCAGCGGGGTCGCTGGTCGAGTTTCCCAACCGCGATCCATTCTTCCACAATGTTTTTTCACTTTTTGAAGGCAAGCGGTTCGATCTCGGTTTGTATGAGGCTGGCAGCACCCGCATGGTGCGGTTCGACCGTCCCGGGATCAGCTACATTTTTTGCAATATTCATCCTGAAATGAACGCCGTGATTATTACCATGGCAACGAAGCTGTTTGCCATTTCAAATTCCGATGGCCAGGTCACTCTGCCTAGCGTTCCCTTTGGCCGCTATAAGCTTCACACTTGGAGCCAAGGGATGGGAGCGGAGAGCAAGCAGCCACCGGCGCGGAACATTACCATCACGGAGAGTGCCGCGTCCCTGGGAGTGATTCGAGTCCCCCCGGCCACGGGGCAGGGCATGGCGCACACCAACAAGTACGGCCGCGAGTACGACGAACCCACGCCCAACAATTCCGTCTACGAGCAACAATATTAACCCGCAAAGGCCGCCACCTCTGTGGCAGCCTTCGCTATGCCCCGCGATATCATCTCCGTGGTCGTTGGAACCCGGCTTACTTCAGCTCGATAACACCGAAGGTCCCACCCAGATTGTTACCGGGACCGGCGGTAAAGAACAGTTGGTTGGTCGCGCCATTGTTGGCCGTACCTCCGCCGAACTCAATTCCCCAGAGTTGGTCGATGGCGATGGGCTTATCGTTGGTATCTTTGATCTGGCCCACAACCTGGCCATTTTCCAGATTAAAGGCATTGATGGTTCCAGTGTTGGTATTGTTTGAGACCAGCAGGGTGTTGCTCAGCCGGCCAAAGTTTTTCGGTGCCACCGCAAAGCCCCAGGGCTGGTTTAGAGGCTTGCCCTGAGCCAGTACTTTCACCAATGTTCCATCTTCGCGGAAAATATCGATCTGACCGCTTGGCGCCGTCGATACCAGGGCAAACGACACATAGACCAACCCGTTTATGTCCTGAATGCCGAATGGCATAATCCGGCCCCAGTGTGGGGTCGGTGAACGTATTTACGAGGCTGAAGCTGCCGTCGTACACCTCGACTACGTTCTTTACCAGGTTGGCGGCATACAGGAGATTGCCCGATGGCCGGTTGGTGACGGCGAGACCGGTGTAAGACGCGCCTTCCGCCGAGTTATTTACCGCAATCACCGCGTCATTAAAATTGGTCTTCGGAGCCCAGCCGCTGATCGTGCCGTCCAGAGTCACGAACAGAAAGAATGTAGGCCATCCCCCAATCTGAAAATCTGACGAAGCGTTGGTTACAATTCCCGTGGGCTGCCCCGGGCCGGCTCCGCTGGCGGAAGGAATGGATACCTCCAGCCCTTGCTTGACTCCCTCGCCGTTGTAAAGTGTCGACCATCCTGAGCCTTCATCGCTCACCCAGAATGGGCCGCCGCTGCCGTAGGCCAGCCCCCAGCCGTTTACTTGAAGAGGATCGCCGAACTTGGCCCCTCCTATCTGGTTCGAATCCAAATTCCTGAGTGAATACTGTGCCACGGCCGCGGTCGAGCCCACCATAAGAGCGAGCCCGAAACAAATAGTGAATACAATCTTGTGACGCTGCATAATCGAATCCTCCGTGTGCGAGCCGGACTAAACAGTGACCAGGGCCGTGAAGAACACGACGCTTACCCCAGATTTGTCCATTGAACTCGCCATCGCATGCTAGTTCCGCAGCATCAGGCGAATTGTCAACGGAATGTCATCTGTTTGCATAATTCTTGTCGGGAAAAACACAGCATGGACTAAGCGGGGCTTTGGAGCTTAATCAGAGCTATGGGAGAGCGGAAATACCTTATGCTTACTTAGGGCAGCAAACTTCTTCGACGAAGAGCCGGGTCATTCCTATGAGCCGCAAGGCATGCGTAATCGGCGCTGGTCCGAACGGATTGGCAGCGGCCATCGTTCTGGCTCAAGCCGGGTTGCAGGTTGAAGTGCGCGAATCGCAGCCGACGCCTGGAGGCGCGGCCCGCACAATGGAGTTGACTCTGCCGGGATTCCGCCATGATTTCGGATCGGCGGTCTATCCGCTGGGCGCCGGGTCGCCGTTCTTCTCGTCCATCCCTCTGCACGCTCATGGCTTGCAATGGATTCAATCTCCAGCGCCCCTGGCGCATCCGCTTGATGACGGCACGGCGGTGATGCTGGAGAAGGACCTGGATGCGGCGGCGAATTCACTTGGAGTCGATGGCGCTGCGTGGAGCAAGCTCATGCGGCCCTTCGTCGAGCGCTGGAATGAATTTGCTCCGGAGGTTTTGGGTCCCATCTCGTTCTTCCCCAGGCATCCTTTCTTGATGGCGCGGTTTGGCATGGTTGGGCTGCGATCGGCTCAAGCTGTCGCAAAACGATTTCGCAGCGAGAGAACACGGGCCCTCTTCGCAGGCCTGGCCGCGCATTCCTTCCTTGCCCTCGACGAACCTTTGAGCGCAGCCTTCGCAATTATGATGGCCGTCCCTGCGCATGTGGTGGGTTGGCCAATTCCGCGTGGCGGCGCGCAGTCGATCAGCAACGCGCTTTGCGGATGCCTCGCTGATCTCGGAGGCGAGATAACAATATCGTCACCGGTAGCGAGCTTGTCAGAGTTCGACAGCGAAGAGCTATTGCTCTGTGACCTGACTCCGCGGCAGTTAATCAAAGTGGGAGGCGTCAAACTTACTGACGCCTACAAGCGGAAGCTCGGAAAATTCCGCTACGGCGCGGCCGCTTTCAAAGTCGACTACGCCCTGGGCGCTCCGATTCCGTGGAGAGCTATCGATTGCTTGCGCGCTGCCAGCGTGCACCTGGGCGGAAGCTTCGAGGAAATTGCCGAATCGGAAAAAGCAGTTCGAAATGGCCAGCATCCTGACCGCCCATTTGTATTGCTGGCTCAGCCCAGCCTGTTCGATAATTCGCGGGCTCCGGCTGGGAAGCATACGGCCTGGGCATATTGCCATGTGCCGAACGGATCCAAAGTCGACATGCTGGAGAGACTGGAAGATCAGATTGAGCGCTTCGCCCCCGGCTTCCGCGAATGCATTCTGGCGCGCCATGTGTCTTCTCCCGCGGATCTCGAGAGTATGGATGCGAACCTGGTGGGGGGCGACATCGGCGGCGGCGCGCTGGACATCCGTCAATTCCTGTTCCGCCCCACGCGGGGACACTACGCCACCTCGGCGCGAAACATTTACATTTGCTCTGCCTCCACCCCACCCGGCGGAAGCGTTCACGGCATGTGCGGCTATCATGCCGCCACGATGGCGCTCTCCCGGTTGGATCGTACTTAGAAGCAAAACTTACTCGGGATTCAGCTGCCGTCGCGTTTTCAGCGTGGCCCTCAGAATTAGGAAAAAAGGTTGGATTCTTGCGATTAAGACCTCTACTCCGACTTGAATCCGGCGCCAGCAAGGCCGCAAGTCCCGCTTAGATGCTTAATTTATCTTCTCGGGATTCCTCCTCCTTACAAATTTAGGGCGGCAGGGTGACAAAAATTGTCACGGTCAATGAACTTTCGGGGCATGGGAACATCGAACAGAATCTAACCAAAGTTCAGTTGCGCCATCAAAACAAAGGTGTTTTGGCATTCTCGCGGATAACTGAAGTAACTGGGCAACTTGGAACCGAATATGCAATCCTTATAACTTCCTTATGATTTCTTGCACGACCACTACACTGGGGGGAGATTCACAATGCGGAAACAGAAAGGTTTCTCGTTAATTGAGCTGCTGATCGTGGTGGCAATCATCCTGATCATCGCAGCGATTGCTATTCCTAACCTGATGCGCGCCAAGATGGCCGCCAACGATTCGTCCGCCGCCGCCGGCGAACGCACCATTATCACCGGCGAAGTCGGTTACAGCTCCGCCTATCCAACCATCGGCTTTGCCAGTTTGTTGGCCTTGGGCGGAGTTGCGCCCTGCACTCCGAGTTCGGCGGGCGCATGCTTGATAGATGAAAACCTGGCGAGCAATGGCAACGGCAATAGCGCTTCTTCCAGCACCAACGGCAAGAGCGGTTACCAGTATGCCGCTGCACCGGGGACAAGCAAGCTGACTCAGTTCTATACCACGGCTACGCCCACCAGCAATTCGAGTGGAACGAAGCTATATTGTGCGGTTGAAGATGGTGTGGTCCGTTCCAACACCTTCACCGGCACTCCGGCGGCAATCTCGAATACGGCTTGCTACACCACCAACCCGCTGCAGAACTAACGAAAAGCGGGGAACAAGTTTTACCGGCGGGAACGATTTACTCCCGCGGCGGAACATCAGGAGACTGGACAGCGCGAACCTCACCATTGGGTTCGCGCTCGACCGTAGGAGCATAAAGACCCAGGTAGTCGCGGCGCCACCAAAGACCCGTGGTTCGCTTTTCCGCCAAGCTGGTGAACCAATACTGCCACAGCACGGCGCGCATCTGGCGCGGCGGTTCATGCGGGAAGGGATTGCCGGCAAATAGCGCCAGCACATCTTTATCACTCGTAAGCAATCGCACTTCGGTTCTGACCACGATGGGGTAGTCCTGCCAGGAGCCCAGCGAGGCAAACCACAAATTCCAATCGAAGCGCGGCTGATAAGGCGCGTAAATCCCCGGCGGCTTATTCAGGTCTTGCGGCTTATAACGAAATGGGTAAGGGATCCAGTTTTTTCCGTCCTCCGATCCCTGGAATTCGATCTCATACCGTCCTCGCGTCATAATGCCGAACAATCCGTATTGGTTGGCAATGCGAAAAGGCTCAAGCGCGATCACTGGTACCGTTGGCAGAGGGACCTTGGCGAACATCCAGATCAGCTCTGCAGCCGTAGCATAAAAAATCCAGGCGAGAATAATTCCAGCAAAATATAGTTTCACCAGCCTGAAGTAATGACGGAAGGGTTGCGGGCTCCGCACCCGTCGTACCTCTAACGAATCGCCGGTTAAAGATTCTCTCCATGCGGTCGGTAAGAAGTGCAGCAGAAAACGATCCTCCAAGAGAAGGAACCCGAGGATCAGCACCAGATAATTCAGGAACGCATAGTTACCCGTGAGGATCACCATGATTTCCCACGGAGTTACGATACAAAAGCAGACAATGCGCCAGCGCCGGGGCAGAAACAACATCCAGACCAGCCCCAATTCAAGTACAAGAGTCGCGCCTGTCGCGAAAGCGTGGAACCAGTGCGGCAAATGTTGGATATACCAGCCGATCCACGTGGGCAGTGGGCCGTTCTGGTAGTACTCGTCCATGGCCGTGAAGGTGCGCCATTCGGGATCGCCCCCGGCGATCTTGGCCACGCCGGATTCGAAGTAGATGCGAAACCATTCCCATAGCAGCAGAAACAAACTGGCACGCGATGGCGGCGACTTAGGCCCGAATCCGGGGCGAAATCCCGCTGGCGCAAAGAAGAGCGAGATGAACCCCGCCTCCAGCAGCATTCCATCCGATTGGTAATTAGAAAAATCCTGCGCCGCGCTTACAAACGAGAGGAAGCAGATAAAACAGATCGCCAGCATTGCACGCGGCCACAGGTTCAACATCAATAGCAGTGACGCCGCCATGCCAATCCAGCACAGCGCCATGAGCGGGTGATTGCCGCTGCTGAACCAAAGCACGGTGGGTGCGAACCACACTCCACGCGCATACCCAAACGAATGTGCCACCGCATGAAGGTATTCGTTCGCGGCAAGAATTCCCTCGGGTCCGATCAGCCCTCGAATCTGAAAGAAAAGCGAGAAGAAAGCCGAAAAATAAATGCCCCCCAATGCCCGGAGGAACAGCCAGCGAGGAATCAGGCGGGCAGACGCGCCGTGCTCCGAATCAAACAGCCAGCGGATGGTGGCCCGACTCCAGTCCATGAGCGTAAGTCATTATCTCCCACAGAGGAGCCTGGGAAATACGCCCGGGACGGAAGAATGTTCAAGATTACTCTACCGGCGACTTGCGCGATGCCGAGGCTGTTGGATATACGCTGCGTCCAAACATAATCCCGGTCTCGACCTCGACCGGTTTCCCATCGCGGAGATATGGCTTGAACTTCCATTGTCGCAGCGCGTCGCCGATCGCATTGGCCTGGTCGGGAAATGCGTTGAGAAAGTGAATGTGTTTTACATTGCCTTCTTTGTCGATGATGATACGTACTGGAACCGGATTGAAGCGGTGCTCGGTGAGAACCGGGTCGACCCGCGCAATCGCATTTTCGCCGGTTGCATAGTCCTTGACGCACTCAGGAAACTCGTGGCCGCTGGTGTCAGCCGTTGAAGAATTTTCAGTTGGCAGCTTCATGCTGCCCATTTCTCGAACCAGGGTTTCGAGTAACTTCTTGTCCCGACTGGTCAGCACAAATTCGACGATGTGGCAGCGGACTTGAGTGGCCAGATCATACCAATGCAGTTCCGCTACCGGCGACCAATAGGCAAAGAAAGCAAAAGGCCGGCCGGCGATCTCGATCTGCCTCGGTGCCACTTCCACTTTGTAGTCGGCTTGCAAGTTATCTTTTGAGTAGTGCATGAACTCCATTGCATTCGCTGCCGGCAGCGGCGTGAAGAACATGTCCTGAGCCGTGATCAAGACAGTGCCGCGCGCCGGTCCTGCGAAATTTTCTCCAGGACTGAATTGCGCAAGAACGTAACGTCCGCTATCGGATGGAGGCGGGCCTGCGTACTTCTCGACCCAGCCTGGCGGCAATGGATAGGTCATTCGAAAATACTTGTTGGTGAAAATACCGTTGGCAATTTCTCCGCCTTCAGGAACGGGAGTGATGGAATCACTTGCGCTGGGCGCTGCTCCCTTGACCAGGATGACGTCCGTTGGCAATCTGGACGAGGACTGGGCCCCGCCCGGAATACGTGCGCCTCTTCCGGAGTCATTCTGCTGATCGGCACTTTGGCCGTGGCACAGGTCAGCCAACGATAACGGGATAATCAACAGTAAACAATAAAATCGAATATGCATTTTTGCTGAAGTCAGAAAAACGGCGAGACACGTTCGGTATCTCGCCGGGAAGTGGATGTCGCACTGGTTACAAGGACCGCAAGAAATCCAATAGCTCCTGCTGCTGGTCCGCCGACAGATTAAAAAACTGTTCCCCGACAAAGCTGGCTTCGCTGCCGCGGCTGGCGTGTGCTTTGATGGCAGTCACCAGGTTGGTGGTGCGCCCATCATGCATGAGGAAAATGCGCTGTCCCAATCCCCACAAAGGAGCCGTGCGGAACTGATCTCCTCCCGCGGAGCCTTGCGAGATGTTATCCGCCAGGCCCACGCCCATGTGGTGAATCTCAATATCGGAGTAGGCGTTCACCGGTGCATTGCTCAGCGATCCGGTAAAACTCGACATCTGCGTGGTGCCGACGGTCGGGTTGTGGCAAGCCGCACAACCAATCGCCTTGAACAGCGCGCCACCAGCGGAAATGGTTGAGGCCGGCACTTGCTGTCCATTCAGCAGGACGGCGCCAGTTGGCGGAGGCGCCAGCAAGCGCATGAAATTGGCAAAAGCAGACACGTCATCCAGCACGGCCGCGTTTGATGCCGCTGCCGGATTTGAGGTGTCCTCCGGATAGCCGGCGCCGGATAGGTTTAGGCAGTTTGCAGGCAGTCCGATTCCATGCTGATCTTCCCCCGGCGACGGCCGGTCTTGCGGAAATAACTCGTTGCTGATGCCCATCTCCACGTTGTAGGCCTCGCCGGAAAAAATGTGGAGCGATTTATTCTGCGCTTTCCAGCCGTAACGGGTAATCGTGCCATCGTTGCCGTTGTAATTGAACGATCCAGAAATGCCCAGCCGGTTGTTATTGTTTGCCAGCCAATTCTGCGCCAGGGTCGAGTCATCCAGATTTTCGATCAGGCCCGAGCCAAAAATCGGCGTCGGAATGCGAAAGATGATGTCGTTCGCCGCTTGTGCCGCTGCGAAGTTGGGCTGCGGCAGGTTGCAGGTGCCGGCGTCGGGACGCCCAGTCACCGTGAACAGATCTTCCACTCCGCCGTTGGGAGAGCGAGTATTCACGCTGCCGTTGTTATTGAAGAAGAACGGAAACCGAACTTCCAGCGTTGGACCATTGGCTGTAATAAAAGAAGGGACGGTGTTGCCGGGTGCAACTCCACTAGTCACGAACTGGAATTGCGGATTGACCGCCGCTCCTGATCCGCCAACGGTGGGCTGGGCATGGCAGGAACTGCATTGATTCGCGTTGAATCTTGGCCCTAAGCCATTATCGCCGGTCGGGCTGTTTGATACCGATTCCACCGCTTGAAAGCGCGCCGAGCCGTCGGTAAAAAAAGCCAGAATACCCGGATTGTCGTTCGCCAATGCCGAGGGCAGGGCGGCTCCGGTTCCGCGGCTCGCGCTCTGCACTCCGGGATCGGTTTGAGCAAATGCCAACCCGGCGAAGAACAGCGCTAACGCAACCAGCGACAGGGGAG
Source organism: uncultured Acidobacteriaceae bacterium (assembly GCA_963833875.1). Taxonomy (GTDB): domain Bacteria; phylum Acidobacteriota; class Terriglobia; order Terriglobales; family Acidobacteriaceae; genus Sulfotelmatobacter. Next base: position 186,214 of record CAWHZM010000004.1, on the reverse strand, counting down.
CGAGCCATGATGACGATGACAATTCGCGGCGTTGTGAGTGGTGGAGACACTTGAAATTTCGTAGGAACCGGCGGCTGCGAGAACTTTTGACTTCGGGACACACTACGGCATCGCTTTCGATCAGGCTTTTCATTTCGGCTTCTCCTCGGTTGGGGTATAGCGCCGGCTCACGCCGGAATTATCTGGACGAGTGATGCGCCAAGCTGGCTATACGTACGCGAACAATTCGACGAGTAGCAATCGAGCAATAACGATCGAGCGAGTAGCGATCGAGCAAAGTAACGATCGAGCAAAGTAATGATCAGTTCTTACACTGCGTCTGGCGTCGTGCGTAGCTTCGTCACCCGGGAGCTGACAGTTCCCAAGGATGGAACATCCGATGAGTGGTGTTGCAATGATGGGATAGAAATTATCTTTGAACCGGAAGGCGGTCAACGGGCCGTTAGTGCATTGTAGTAACGGCCAAAGGAACCCAGCTCACTTGTCTGGTGGGGCATGCGCGCAACCGTCCAAAATCCTGCCATCTCGATGGCGAGGCCGCCGTCACGCCAAGGGGAGCGCGTGCGAAGCGCAAACTCGGTGAGCCGCGACTTATCTCATATAGACATTCATCTATATGGTATCGGGCATCCCTTTACGCTCCCACGGTCGCGGCAGATTCTTTTCCGACCTCAATCGTTTCGAGAGTCCTCTGGAGATATTTTTCGAACTCGGTGAGTTTGGGTGCGATGGCTTCCTCAGTTTCATAAACGCCCGCGAGCGCGTCGGTGGTCTTCAACCCGTTGCCCGTGATGCACAATACCGTCGTTTCTTCCGGGAGAATGCGATCCTGGCGGTAGAGCTTGCCCGCGGTTCCCACAGTCACGCCGCCGGCGGTCTCGGTAAAGATGCCCTCTGTTTCGGCCAGCAGCTGGATCGAATCGATCACTTCCGGATCGCTGACGTCCTCGCTCCATCCGCCTGTTTGTTTGATGACGCGAATGGCATAGAGCCCGTCAGAAGGATTTCCGATGGCGAGCGACCGGGCGATGGTCGCCGGTTTCTGCGGCTCGATCTCTGCACTGCCGGTTTTTACCGCGGTGGAGATCGGGGAGCAACCCGTAGCCTGCGCACCAAAAAACTTTACCGGCTTTTCCTCGACAAAGCCCAGCTTGGCCAGTTCATCGAACGCCTTTTTGATCTTGATAATCAACGACCCGCCCGCCATCGGACACACTACGTTATCCGGCAAGCGCCAGCCCAACTGCTCCGCGATCTCGAATCCAACCGTCTTCGATCCCTCGGAGTAATAGGGCCGCAGGTTCACATTCACAAATCCCCACACCCGCTCTTCCGCGATTTGCGAGCACAAGCGGTTCACTTGATCGTAGTTCCCCGCCACCCGCACCAGGTTCGCTCCGAACACTTGTGTGCCCAGAATTTTCGCCGGCTCCAGATCGGAGGGAATAAAGATCCATGCCTTCAGCCCCAGCCGCGCCGCATGCGCCGCCACCGCATTCGCCAGATTGCCGGTGGAAGAACAGGCCACCGTGTCGAAGCCAAACTCCTTGGCTTGCGCCAACGCCACCGCCACCACGCGATCTTTAAAGCTTAGTGTCGGCAGGCAAACGGCGTCGTTTTTCAGATAGAGATTTTTCGCCGCAACTTTGCCATCGCTTTTGTTGCCCGCCAGCCGCGCCGCCAGCCGCGGAGCCGGTAGAAAGGGCGTGAAACCTACCGGAAGCCGCGGTTCAAAACTCGCGGGCAGCGGCAGCAATTCGGAATATCGCCACATATTCGGAGGCCGCTGAGCGATCTTTTCGCGGCTGAATGTCCCATTGACGATCGCACCTCGAATCGCGTCGTAGTCGTAGGTGATTTCCAGAGGAGAGAAACACTCGTGGCAAATCGAGCGGGCTTGATTGCCCCAGCTCTTGCCGCATTCCCGGCAACGCAGTTCGTATTGAGCTTGACCGTACTGACCTTGAGAAAGATTGTTCGACATCGGGCTACTCGCTTTCTTATCTCTTGCAGCGAGTAGCTGAGGACGAGCCGAAAGGCCCCTAAAACTGAAAGGCCTCTTTTCCAGGAAGTGGGAAAAGAGGAATCGGAATGCAAATGGAAATTTAAGCTCGCATCCGAATCTCATGTTCCCCGTTTCCGGGCGGGAGTTGGCACCTGGCGGTCAGGATATATGATCCAGATCCGGTTGCCGTGGCGTCACAGGGCTCGTCCCTCAGCCACTCTGCATGAAATTCAAGCCCGCTCCGAAAATGAAGGAGCGAACTTGTCTCCACTATGCTACACAGTCGCCACGTGTCAGTCAACAGCCTTATGCCGTTCCCATCCGTACTTGTCAGTGAACCGGCTTGCCCAACACCGCCACCGCCTGGGCTGGACTTAGCCGCACCTTAAACTTGTGGTCGTCTCCGCAGCTGATCACCGTTATCTCGCCGGGATATTCTTTCACCCAAATTACCTTTTCGGGATTCACAAAGATCTCCATGCCGTCCGCATCTTCAAACATCACGAATTCCATTGCCCCTCCTGTTCCATTCCCGTAGTTGTCATTCGACGTCAATAAAGTCGCTCGGCCGGCTGATGACCGAAGCCCTCCGACTTGACGAATGACCGGGATTGTAAGCGCTGGACGATTCCAGGTCGAGTGCCTCCGGATCGCGGTGGTCTACTCTTTGCGGTCCCGCAGCGCCATCTCTCGCGCTAGTTCTCTGGAGGTAATCTGAAGACGCTTGGCCAGGATCACAGCCAGCGACATGTAAAAACGGGACGCCAGACCGGGGAAGGCTTCAAAGATGGCGCGCAGTTCGCTCGATGGCACCGAATCGACTTCGACTTCCTCCTCCGCCGCCACCACGGCCGCGGTCGATCTACCCTGATCGAGAAACGCCATCTCGCCGCAAATATCTTCCGGTCCCAGGTGCGCCACAATGGCTCTGGCTCCCGTCCCGGCAAGCTCCACAGTAGCTTCCCCGCGCCGGATGATAAAGATAGACTCTCCGCTCTCCCCTTGCCGAATAATCTCTTCGCCCAGCTTGAAGGTATGCCTCGATGCTCTCGCTTGAATGATCACCCAATCGTTCTGATTGAGGTATTGTAGGCGGTTCCCAGGCATATCGAATCCATCGGCATAATCCGACGGCTGCGTGAAATTTCTTTTACGCTGGATTGGCGAAGCTCAAATTCGCAGGAATTGGTAAAGCCTAGCGGCTGTACTGATTCCTCTTCTTATCCTGATGCCGCTCCAATCCAAGCTGGATCAATCTGTCGATCAGATCCGGGTACGCCAACCCAGAGGCCGTCCACAGCTTAGGATACATACTAATCGCGGTGAATCCCGGCATGGTATTGATCTCGTTTAAAAATATCTTGCGGGTCAGCGGATCCATCAGGAAATCCACGCGCGCCAGCCCAGAGCAATCGACCGCTTGAAAACATCGCACCGCCAACTCCTGGACTTTTTTCGTTTCCGCCTTGGTTAGCTTGGCCGGAATGATCAGCTCTGATCCCTCATCAAGATACTTCGCGTTGTAGTCGTAAAATTCTTTCATCGGCACAATCTCGCCCGGAACGGAAGCCACCGGCTCGTCGTTACCCAGCACGGAACATTCAATCTCGCGCGCTTTATTTTTTTTCCCGCCCACGCCTTGCTCGATCACAATTTTGCGATCAAACTTCGCGGCTTCTTCAATGGCGGGGCCAAGTTCTTTTCGATCGTGCGCCTTGCTAATCCCCACCGACGAACCTAGATTCGCCGGCTTCACAAAAACCGGGTAGCGCAATTTGCTCTCGATGAGCTTCTGCGTTCGCTTGGGATCTTTTCCCCACGCACTGCGCAGAATGGTGACATGCTTCACGATCGGAATGCCCGCGGCCATCAGCAAAGACTTCATCACATCCTTGTCCATGCCCGCGGCCGAACCCAGCACGCCCGCACCCACATAGGCGATATCCGCTAGTTCGAGCAGGCCCTGTATGGTCCCGTCCTCTCCAAATGTTCCATGCAGCACGGGAAAGATTACATCAACATTAATGGCGCGATCGCTGGCGCGCCGCGTAAGCGGGGCCTGAGTTTGGAAGGGGACAAGTCCGCCTTCGCGATGCACCGGCTCCGGAGGCACTACCACCGCCTCGCCTCGAGCCAAAACCGCTGCCGGCTCCGTTACCTCCGGATCACCGGCCCGCAACTGGCGCGCTTCCAGAACCAGTTTGCCTTGCAACAGGTTCTCGGCGTCAGCCGCCGTCAACCAACGCCCATCTTTCGTGATGCCGATGGGCACCACTTCATATTTATCTTTGTCAATCGCCTGAAGAACGGAAGCCGCAGAAAGCAGCGAGATTTCATGCTCGCCGCTGCGTCCTCCAAACAGAATTCCGACCCGAAGCTTTTTCATATCTCGGTGCAACGTAGGTAGTTCAAAGCCAGTTCGCTAAAGAATCTTCTTTCCAAACGCCGAGAGCGCCAACTCCACCGCCAGATCGGCGGTTCGGTTGTGCTCATCGATCACCGGATTCACTTCCACAATCTCAAAACTGAGCATGCGCCCATGGTCGGCGATAATTTCCATTGCCAGATGCGCCTCGCGATAAGTCGCGCCGCCGCGCACCGGAGTGCCCACTCCCGGCGCATCTTCCGGATCGATCCAATCCATGTCGAGCGAAATATGATAGCCGGCAGTTCCCCGCCCGGCCATGCGCAGCGCCTCTTCCATCACCGCGCGCATGCCGCGTTCGTCAATATCGCGCATGGTGAAGACGCCAATACCCGCGCGCCGCACGTTTTCTTTTTCCACCGCATCGATATCCCGAACGCCCACCAGCACGCAGTTCTGCGGCTTTACCTTGGGGCACAAACCGTAGATGTTGCACAACTCCTCGGGCCCCAATCCCATGAGCGCCGCCAGCGGCATGCCGTGGACATTGCCGCTGGGCGAGGTCGCGGGCGTGTTGATATCGGTGTGCGCATCAATCCAGATCAGCCCAATGCGCTCCAGTTGCCGATGATAGAACTCCGCCACCCCGGAAACCGTTCCCGCCGCCATCGAGTGATCCCCGCCCAGAGCCAGCGGAATCTTCCCCGCCTCGAGGGTCTTCACGACCAGTTCCGCGAGCTTCGTACAGGTCGCAGTAATTTCCTTCAAGTACTTTGCGTGCGCATCGCCCTCTTTTTTCTGCTCCGGAATCGCAACCGCAACGTTGCCGCCGTCTTCCACTTCGTGTCCCAATTGTTCAAGACGGGCTTCCAACCCCGCCACGCGTACCGCCGAAGGCCCCATATCCACGCCGCGACGTGATTGCCCCAGGTCGAGCGGCACGCCAATCACGCGAATCTTCTTCGGAGCGATTTTGCTGGTTCTTAAGGATGTCATCATGAATCTCTAGCCTTACTCCTCTTTACCATCGCTATTGACCGCGGAGATCGCCGAACGCGCCGAGTCAGGAAAGTCATTCACAATTCTCTTCAAGCCATTCTTCAGTATGCGGACATGAAAATTAATGAGCAACCCAACCCTCTTATTAGACAGGCGAAGGTAAGAAAGCAGCTGAGCATCGTGAACTGGCGCCAGTTGATCGACCGCCTTAATCTCTACAACCGCCGACTCTTCGACGACGAGATCAAGACGATATCCGCAGTCAAGTCTTACATCCCGATAAATCACCGGCAAAGGCTTCTGCTCTTCAATCTTGAGCCCTGTCTGCCTAAGCTCAAACGCGAGACAAACTCCATAGGCTGATTCCAGTAAACCCGGTCCCAGCCGCTTGTGCACTCGATCGCTGCGCCAATAATCCGCCGCGTAATCGAATCGAGTTTATCTTTCTCCTCCATAACTCGGCGCTCTCAGCGTGCTCGGCGGTGAACGATTCTTAGGGGTACAGTCGGTTCAGCATCCTCGGGAACGGAATCGTTTCCCGCACATGCTCGAGCCCGCAGATCCACGCCACTACCCGCTCAATGCCCATGCCGAATCCGCCGTGCGGCACGCTGCCGTATTTGCGCAAATCCAAATACCATTTGAACGCCTCTTCCGGCAATCCATGTTCGTGAATGCGTTGCACCAGCAATTCATGCGAGGCCATGCGCTGCGACCCACCAACGATTTCGCCGTAACCCTCCGGCGCCAGCACATCCACGCACAACGCCAGCTCCGGTCGCTGCGGATCGGGCTCCATATAAAAGGCCTTCACCTTCGCCGGGTAGCGATGCACCATCACCGGCTTATCGAACTGGGCTGAAAGATAAGTCTCGTCCGGCGAGCCCAAATCTCCGCCCCACTCAAACTGGGACTCCAGCGCTCCCTTTGCAAAGCCTTCCTGCAGATTCTTCACCGCATCGTCGTAACTGATCCGTCGAAAAGGCGCTTCGACTTTCTCGAGCTTCGAAATATCGCGCCCAATCGCCTGCAAGTCCGCCCGTCGCTTTTCCAAACATCGCTTCACCACAAAACTAATCAGTCCCTCGGCCAAATCCATCAAGTCGTCGAGTTCCGCATAAGCCACTTCCGGCTCAACCATCCAAAATTCCGTCAGATGACGCCGCGTCTTCGATTTCTCCGCGCGAAACGTTGGCCCAAAGGAATAGACTTTGCCCAGCGCCATCGCCGTCGCTTCGATATAAAGCTGTCCTGATTGCGTCAGGTAAGCCTGCTCCTCAAAATAATCGACGGGAAATAAGGTGCTGGTTCCTTCGCAAGCCGCGGGAGTAAGAATCGGAGGATCGGTGAGCGTAAATCCGCGCTCATCAAAAAAATCGCGCACTGCTTTAATGATCTCCGCCCGCACCCGAAGAATCGATGCCTGCCGTTGCGACCGCACCCACAAATGCCGGTGCTCCATCAAAAACTCAGTGCCGTGTTCCTTCGGCGTGATGGGATAAGGATCGGACTCCGGCACCCGTTGCACCACTTGCACATTCACTACGTCTAGTTCATATCCGCCCGGAGCGCGCTTATCGGCACGGACCTTTCCTTCAACGATTACGCTCGACTCCTGGGTGAGCGTCTTGATCGCCTCGAACACTTCCGGAGCAACTGCATTCTTCGGAACCACGCCCTGAATTACTCCCGATCCATCGCGAAACTGCGGGAACAATAATTTCCCGCTCTCGCGCAGGTTATAAAGCCACCCACGCAGCGTGACTGTCTGGCCGTCGTGCATCCCAATTTCCGCGATAGTCGTTAACGTCGCCATAAATTAAATTCATTCACCGCTGAGTACGCCGAGAGCACAGAGGAACCAGCGGAATAAAATCCAGGTCGCGCCGCCGGTCAAGATACTCCTCTTATCCGCCTTTTTTCTCTCGGCGTTCTCTGCGTGCTCGGCGGTAAGAATTTTAGGCCGTCTCCAGCCTATCGAAGGTCTCCCTCAGTTTTTCCAGAGGATTCACTTTTTCATCCTCGCCTAGCTCCAGCATAAGAGGTGGAGTTTGCGGGGCCGAGCGCAGCAGTTGCATCGCTTCCTTCCAATTGATCGTCCCCTCGCCCGGCCACAAATGCGAATCGTTGACTTTATCGTTATCGTGCACGTGAGTCGACCAGATCTGCTTCCGCAGAATCTCGAACGCCTCGCTCACCGAACCCATAATGTGCGCGTGCCCGAAATCAAAACAGATGCCCACATCGTCGAAATGCGCCGCACGAATCATCTCCACCAGCCGGTCGGGGGTGGAGAGCTCGTTGGGAATATTTTCCAGCAAAACCCTGACGCCCAGCGGCTTGGCAAAAGCTCGTAAGTGTTCGATCGCGGTCATCGCCGATTCAAACTTCTTCTCGCTGAACTCTTCATTCGGCATTCCAATGTGCTGGATCAGGAATCGAAAGGGAATCTGCTCCGCGATTTCCAGCGCGCGCTTTACCTCGTCCATGGCCTGCACCAGCCCGGCCCGGTCAGTCGAAGCAATATTCAACGCTGGCGCGCCGGCGCGTCCCCATTCGTAATCGGCGTAGAGCGGCGAATGCACGGAGTGCAGGGGCACGCCGCTTCCGCGGAACCATTCGGCAATTTCCTTCACGTGGGCCTTGCGGTTGGCGTAATCGAGGTGCTGGCGCGCCGCAAAAATCTCAATCGCCTGCACGCCGCTGCGAGTCAGCCCATCCAGAATTCCCGGATGCAGCCGCTCCCTCACATACAAATAAGTTGATACCGCCTTCACCATGCCCGATCCTTGGAAAGCAATTGTTGATTTGGTGATTGCTGATTGAAAACCGCCGCCAATCTGATTGAGGCTTTTCAATCAGCAATCAGCAATCGTCAATTCTTAATACCCTACCGCCTTGCCGTGACTTCTGTAATCGCTCGCCCCCAGCCGCTCGCCGGTCTTAGGGTCGATGGCAATGCTCTCCGCATCGCTCCAATAGGGAGAAACATCAGCCCCGTCATGCAGCCCAAACTCCACGTGATATCCCATCTGCCGCAATGCGCTCACCGTATCCGGCGAGAACCATTGTTCCACATTCAGCACGTCGGGCAGCCATTGATGATGAAAACGCGGCGCATCCACCGCCTCCTGAATGTTCATACCGTAATCCACCACGCCCATCAGAACATTCGCCACGGTCGTAATGATTTTCGAGCTTCCCGGCGATCCCAACACTAAAACTGTCTTGCCATCATGCACCACAATCGTCGGCGTCATCGACGATAACGGCCTCTTCCCCGGCCCAATCGCGTTCGCCTCGCCCTGAATTAATCCATCGGCATTGGGCACGCCCGGCTTGGATGAAAAATCGTCCATCTCGTCGTTCATCAGAAAGCCCAAACCGTCGGCGGTTACCCGCGATCCGAACCAATCGTTAATTGTAGTGGTAACCGCGACCGCATTTCCCTGCTCATCGACTACCGAATAATGGGTCGTGTGCTGCGATTCATGATTCGCCATCGGCTGCGGATGCTCGGAAGCGTACTGTTCCAATTCGTTGAACACGGTCGGCCGCTTCAGATCCCTGCTGGGCGTGGCATTGGCCGCATCGATCGTCTCCCGCCAAGCCTCCGCATACTTCTTGTCAATCAACTGCGCCACTGGAATCTTCGAAAAGTCCGGATCGCCCAGAAACTCCGCCCGATCGAAGAACGCCCGCCGGAAAGCTTCCGTCGTAAAGTGAATCGACTCCGCCGAACGGTCGCCAAGTTTTTCCAGGTCGTAGCCTTCGAGAATGTTCAGCGATTCCACCAGCACCGCTCCGCCCGAGGACGGCGGCGGCGCGCTGATCACCTCGTAGCCGCGATACGTCCCCCGAATCGGCTCGCGCTCTTTTACTTCGTAGTGAGCCAGATCTTCAACCGTAATCAGCCCTCCACCTTTATGCATCGCGGCCGCCAGCTCGCGCGCCAGTGCCCCGTGATAAAAATCATCCGGCTTCGCGGCAATCCGCTCTAATGTCCGCGCTAAATCCGGCTGGCGAAAAGTCTCCCCCGGCTGATAATAATTTCCGTTGCGCTGAAAAATTCGTCGCGACTCGGCAAACTCGCTTAAATGCCGATCCCGCAGGTCGCGCGCCTCGCTCCAGCTCAGGGTGTAACCTTCGCGCGCCAGTCGAATCGCCGGAGCCATTACTTGTTTCAGCGTCAGCCTGCCGAATTTCTGTTCCGCATACGCCATTCCCGCCACCGATCCCGGCACCCCAATCGATTTGTATCCAATCTCGCTGACCCCTTCGATCACATTGCCCTGCGCGTCCAGAAACATATCGCGCGCCGCCGCCGCTGGAGCTTTCTCCCGGTAATCGATGAAATGCGTCTCTCCGGCGGCCATCCGCAGCAGCATGAATCCGCCCCCGCCCAGATTTCCCGCTGCCGGATGCACCACCGCCAGCGCAAACCCAGTCGCCACTGCCGCATCCACGGCATTTCCGCCTGCGCGCATGATTGCCACACCAGCCTGAGACGCCAGCTCGTGCGCGCTCACTACCATGCCGTGCTGCGCATGAATCGGCTCTACGGAGGCGAAACCCGGCATCGCTGCGGCAACCGCCGTCAGCAGTAAAATCAATAATTTGTGCCGGAAAAGCATCAGACTCGATGGCGTCCAGGAATGGGCGGACTCTTGAGGCTAGCCGACCGCGGCAATTCGAGTCAAATCAGTTATGTAGGGACAGCCGCCCTCGCCTGTCCGTCGGGCGGAGCTCGATCTCTTGCCATGTGAAAATCCGTAACAGTTCCAGCAATCTTTCACCTTAGGATTTCTTCCGAGCCGCCGCCCGAGCCGATTTTTTACCTTGGACGATCTTTCTAAGCTTCTTCTTCGACCCCATCCGCGCCGACTTCTTCGGCGTTTTCGCCACCACCATCTCATACGACCGCCGCATTAGTTCCCGCAGTTCGTCCCCACCCACCGCGTCCAACCGGTCCAGCATCACCCACTCGTAACGCCCCAGATACGGCGCGGGACGAATATCCTCGCGTTCGATCAGTTCGGCAAACACTTCAGCAGCGCATTTGAAACAAATCCTGGGATTATCGAGCCCAACAATCGCAAAAATCTTGCCGGCAATCTTGAAGCAAAGATTGTCGCCCCATTGCAACTTTTCCGTTGCCTGGTCAAATGCCAAACAATACTCGCGAATCGCGTCAACGTTCATAGCTTTCCAATTCTGAATCGCAATTCTGAATCGCCCCGCCCCGGCTCTCAATCAAAACTTGGATAAGGAGATTGAAATGCAAACCCGCCAGCTTGGCAACTCTGATATGAAAATCACTCCCGTAGGCTACGGCGCCTGGGCCGCAGGCGGCTCCGGCTGGCAATTCGCCTGGGGATCGCAGGACGACAACGACTCCATCGCGGCCATTCACCGCGCCCTCGAACTCGGGGTCAACTGGATCGACACCGCCGCTGTCTACGGCCTCGGCCACTCCGAGGAAGTCGTCGCCCGCGCCCTCAAAAGCTGGTCCGGTGCCCGTCCCTACGTCTTTACGAAGTGCGGCCTGCGCTGGGACTTGAAGGGCCGGGATGTGAAAGAGGAAGTGCAGAAAGTTCTAAAAGTCAACTCCATCCGCGAAGAAATCGAAAACAGTCTTCGCCGCCTCTCCACTGACGTAATCGATCTCTATCAAATCCATTGGCCTCCCGATCCGGACTCGCCCGATCTCGAAGAAGCATGGTCCACCATGGCCAATCTTAAACGCGAAGGCAAAGTCCGCTGGATCGGCATTTCCAACTTCAATGTGCAGCAACTCAAACGCGCGCAAGCCATCGCTCCCATAACTTCGCTGCAACCTCCTTATTCGCTCATTCACCGCGAGGTCGAAGAAGACATTCTGCCTTACTGCCTGCATAAAGGCATTGGCGTAATCGTATATTCCCCCATGGCCTCCGGTCTGCTCACCGGCGCCATGACCGCCGATCGCGCCGCCAGATTGCCGAAAGACGACTGGCGTCGCGGCCATCCCGATTTCAGCGAGGCAAACCTCTCCCGCAATCTAGAGCTAGTCGAGCGTCTTCGCGAAATCGCCCAGCGTCACAACCGCTCGATCGGCGAAGTCGCCATCGCCTGGACCCTGCGCAACCCCGCCGTCACCGGTGCCATCGTTGGAGCCCGCAACGCCAAGCAAGCCGGAAGCGTCATGCGAGGCGGCGATCTCCACCTGAACGACAAAGAAGTAAATGAAATCGAAGACTTCTTCGCCGAGGCGGCGTAAATCAGCGATCAGTGGCCAGTGATTAGTGGCAAGCAGCAACACCCGCCACTGATCACTAGCCACAAAACTGTTCCTCGGTGTTCCCCCTGTGTTTTTCCGTGTCCTCTGTGTTAGAGATTTTGACCTTTGCTCAACTCCTGAATGACCGTCACCTTGCTATAAGCCACGCGAAATCCCAGCCGCTCGCAATTGCGCTGCGAGGCCGACCCTCCCTGCGTGACCACCACGGCGTATTCGCATCCCGCTGCCGCTCCAGCCGCCAGTCGCGCATGCAGCAGCGCCGTCTGCAGCCCGCGCCGCCGGAAGTCAAGAGCCGTTCCCGCCCCGCACAGCGCAAGCACGCGCTGCTGCGGAATTACCAATCCAACCCCGCAAGCTACAAGCTGGCCGCCCATTGAAGCCGCAAACGTCGCCGCTCCTTCCATCTGATACAGCGGCGTAAGTAGATCCTTGTATGCCTCAGGCGCGCCCTCAGGAAAGAATGCTCTTTCCACCATCGCTCCCAATTCCGCCGCTTCTTCCCGCCTTCCACGCCGAATCTCAAAGCCCGCTGGGGCATCCGGAAATTTCTCTCCCGCGTGCAACTCCCGGTAGAGGACGTTGTTTAACTCCGCGATGCCATACCCTCGTTCCTTCACCATCTCGAACACCGCCGGATCATGCAGCGGACACAAATCCACCTGGGACGGAGCTCCGTGCGATCGATAGAACCCCTCCACGCGATCCAGGTCCTGCGTAGTGAACTCGCGATCCAATCCCAATCCCGTTGCCCGTCCAATCGGCGACCCCAGTCCCGCAAAGATCATGTGCCCACCACAGATTTCTTCCTCCGCAGCTCCAACCTCAGGCCGCATCTTCGCAAACACTCTCGCGTATAAAACTTGCGGCATCTCCTCGCAAGCTTCCAAACGGCGCGCCAATGCGTTATCCACAAATCGCATGTCAGAATCCTCTCGATTTTGCAAAGTGAGTTTTCAACAGGAATAGCGAGACCCAGGCGCGCACACTTCGGCGCATCCTCGCTCACACAGCATCTGCGGATTTAGCGACCGGCAGTCATAGGCAGGAGTTCAGATTAGTTCCCCACATCGAGCCTTACAATCAAAATCGGTTCCGCCAATAAGAAATTTACAATGCGCCGGGTGGCCACGCTATTCGTGTGGCCTCAAGCTAAGAACTAACAGCTAGGAGCTAGTAGCTGCCCTTCTCACACCTGTTCCCGCGCTTCTCCCAGCGCCACGTTCACTTCCATCCTTCTCTTATTACGATAGAACGTAACCTTCACCGTATCTCCCGCGCGATGATTGTTCATCATCTCCGCCAGCCCTTGTTCGTCTTCCACTTTTTCTCCGTCAATGGCCACAATCAAATCTCCACCCAGCATAATCGGAACATTCCCCAGATACGCCCGCTCGGTGCCGCCGCGCAGCCCAGACTGCTCGGCCGCGCCGCCTCGCGTGACTTGTATGATCAGCAAGCCGTAGTCCGCCGTCAATCCCATCTCATCGGCCAGTTCCGGACTAATCGGAATCGTGCTCACGCCCAGCGCTGGCCTGCGCACCCGGCCGACAGTCATCAAATCGTTCAGCACGGCTTTCGCGGTGTTGATCGGAATCGCAAACCCAATCCCCGCATTCTGTCCCACGCTCGAAAGGATCATGGTATTGATGCCGATCACTTCTCCGTGCCCATTCATCATCGGCCCGCCGGAGTTCCCCGGATTGATCGCCGCATCGGTCTGGATCGCATCTTCAATGGTCGCGCCATTCGGCTCCTTCACTGGCCGGATCGAACTCACAATCCCCCGCGTCATCGTCCCCGCCAGTCCAAACGGATTGCCAATGGCATACACCTTCTGCCCCACCTGCAAGTTGCGCGAATCGCCCAGCACCGCCGGAACCAGGTCCGGAGCCTTGATCTGTATCACCGCCAAATCATGCACTGTATCGGTGCCCACCACCGTCGCCTTATATTTCTTCCGGTTGTGCAGCGTCACTTCCAACTGCTGCGCGTCTTCAATGACGTGATAGTTGGTCAGTATGTGACCATCCTTGTCGATCACAAATCCCGACCCCTGCCCCTCCTGCGGCACCGCTCCATAAAAGAAGTCAAACTTCATGGCCCGCGAAGTGACGTTCACCACCGACGGAATATTCTTGCGGTAGACCAGAATATTGTTCCGCTCTTCGCTGTCGAGCGCTTCGTTGCCGGCCGCCTCGGTAATCTCGATGTGCGGGGCGTTGCTTAAATCGGAATGGGTTAAACCGGAATGCTGCAACCAGTCGCTGGGATGAAGCTGCCCCAACTCCGAATTCGATCGCCAGGTAGTGAAATAGAAAAACGCGCTAGCCATCACCAACGCCAACAGTGCGGGTCGTAGGATTCTCATAAACGTACGGTTACGGGCCGTTGCATAACTGGAAACAGCCCCTATTCATTTTAACGTGCGTCCCGGCAAAATGTTCCGTGGCGAGGCACAGAGTTGCAGCACGAAGGCCTCTGTGGATTTCTGCACGAAATAATTTCCTGCCGCATGAACATTCCCGCGTTCTCCCGCCGCGTTTCGCGGCGGCGACGCCGATTTTTCGGGTACACCCCCCACCCCCCTGTCTCATTGGAATCAGCGGAGTAGCAAGAAATTCCCGCCAAATCCGAAGGTCTAAAGAACTTAGGTTCAAAATCCGTGCAGCAAAGGGGTCGCGGGCCGATTTTTCGAACGTGTTTTCGGCGAGCGGTACTGCCTTTGCTGGGACAATGATGAACGGATTTCTTTTCGAGAACAAGGTTGGATGTCACAGAAGGGTGTGGAAAGCGCCAAGAGGTGCTTGAGCGACAGAAATGACTACCGGGAAGTTCGCTTATGCGCATCCAGGCCTACGATTGCATTCTTCATGGGAACCTTGCGTTGTGCTGACGGTCCGATCTAGCAGGCTCCGCCGCGGACAGCCGAGGGCGGCTGTCGCTACATTGGTCTGGGCCGGTGCCCCGAATCGCTCCGGCACGATGCAACATCCAATCATCTTTTGCATCAAGAAGAGTGATCGGAGCATGTCATGTCTATTCGGCCGGTGAAGCATTTGATTAAGTCGAAGCCCACGCTTGAAGGCGCGGGAGTGCATCTGCGCCGCGCCTTTGGCTTTGGGAACACCAAAGAGTTCGATCCGTTTTTGCTGCTCGATGATTTTCGCAACGACGTTCCCGAGGATTATCTGGCGGGATTTCCCTGGCATCCGCATCGCGGAATTGAGACCGTGACCTATGTGCTGGCCGGAACGGTCGAGCATGGCGACAGCATGGGCAACCATGGCGCGATTGCCGCCGGCGATGTGCAGTGGATGACGGCGGGCAGTGGGATTATCCATCAGGAGATGCCCAAGGGCGACCACGCGGGGCGCATGCATGGCTTCCAGTTGTGGGCGAACCTGCCGGCGAATCTGAAAATGACGCCGCCTCGTTATCAGGAAGTGAAGGCGCTGGATATTCCCGAGATCAAGGACGACGACGGCACGCATGTGCGCGTGGTCTGCGGCAGTTTCTGGGGAAAGAAGGGGCCGGTGGACGGGATCGCGGCCGATCCGATTTATCTGGATGTGTCTGTATCGCCAGGAAAGAAAAAGACCTTGCCGGTGGAAACGTCGCGGAGCGCGTTCGCCTATATTTTTGCGGGAGCGGGGAAGTTCTGCAATGCGTCAGGTCCGCTGGCGGTGCCGACGGAGGGAGTGAAGTGGCTGGATACCGCGCCTCCGGTGGATGCGGAGAACCGTTCGCTAGTGGTGTTTGACCGCGGAGATGAAGTCACGGTGCAGGCGGGAGAAGATGGGATTCGGTTTCTGCTGGTCTCCGGGAAGCCCCTGCAAGAGCCCGTGGCGTGGTATGGGCCGATTGTAATGAACACGCAGGAGCAATTAAGGCAGGCGTTTACGGAGCTAGAACAAGGGAAGTTTCTAAAAGAGAAATAAAGGCGAGTCTGATTCAGTTGCTGGAGTCGACAGAGGAGACTGGCTGTTCCTCTGGGTCCGCATCAGAGGCGAGCGGAAACGCGGCTGTGACCTGAGTTCCTTTGCCGTTGGAACTGACCTCGAAGCGTCCGCCGAGTTGCTTGACGCGCTCATGCATCCCCTGAATTCCCACGCCGGTCCGGAGCCGGGGTGATCCTCCATTTTGTGAAATGGGCATACCGCAGCCGTTGTCCTGAATTTGAAGACAAATTTCACCGGCATCGCGCAGCAATGCGATGCGCGCCCTGTCGCTGCCGGAGTGGCGGTGAATATTGGTGAGCGACTCTTGCACGATGCGGAAGATGGTCATCTCCATATCGCCGGGAAGGCGGCCGAGTTCGGGCGAGACGTCAAGCTGCACTTCGATCTTGCTGCGCTGGGAAAAGCCTTCCACATACCAGGCCAAGGCAGAGGGAAGTCCGGCTTCGTCGAGCAGAGGAGGATGAAGCAAGTACGACAAGGTGCGCAGCTCCCGGGACAGCTGGTCCACCAGATTGAGGCTTTCAGCGACGCCATTGCGGGATTCGGGATCAAGCTTGTGGGCCTCGGCCTGCAAAGGCGCAAGGTGCATTTGAAGTGCCACCAATATCTGGCCGGCGCTGTCGTGAAGATCGCGGGCAATACGGCGGCGCTCGTCATCCTGGGTGCGCAGCAGCCGGATGGAGAGCTCGCGCACGGTTTCGGTCTGCCGGAGCAGCGCTTTGTTTTTTTCCTCGAGTTCCTGGGTCCGCTGCTGAACGCGAGCCTCAAGCTTGTCTCTCTCTTCCTTTTGTTCGGTTATATCTCGCGCAACCTTGGAGGCGCCGATCACGTGTCCGCTTGAGTCAATCACCGGGGACACGGTGAGGGACACGTTCAGCCTCCTTCCCGACTTGGTGACGCGGACGGTTTCGAAATGGTCGATGCGCTGGCCTTTGCGCAGGCGGGCAATAATCTGCTTCTCTTCGTCCCGTAGCTCGGGAGGGATGATGATAGTGATTGGCTGGCCGATGACTTCCGCCGCGGTGTAGCCAAAGATGCGTTCGGCGCCAGAGTTCCAGCTCTGGATAATCCCGTTCAAGTTCTTGGAGACGATGGCATCGTCGGAGGATTCGACGATTGCGGCCAGGCGATACTTGGCCTGTTCGGCCTCGCGGCGGCTGGCGGCCTCCTCGACTACAACGATAAAGCGCTTGATCTGCCGATCCCTGTCGCGGATGGCGGAAACTCTTAGGCTGACCCATATCGCGGCGCCATCCTTGCGGATATAACGCTTGTCATGCGAATAGGTGTCGGCCAGACCGGCGCACATTTTTTCCAACTGCTCGAGTTCAGCGCCAAGATCATCGGGGTGAGTAATGTCTTGAAATTTGAGCTTGCGCAATTCTTCCTGGGTGTAGCCGACGATTTCACACAGCTTCTGGTTGACATGAAGCCACTGGCCGTCGGGATTCTGCTGTGCAATACCCAAATCCGCCGCTTCGAAGGTAGACCGGTAAAGCTCCTCATTGTCACGGAGGGCAAGTTCGAGGGCAGCACTGCGCTGAAAAATCTCTTTTGGATCGATGGGGGCAATCCCGGCCGGCGCAGAAACTGCAGAATCAAAAAAAGGCTGGTGACGGCTGACAGACTCGAGGGCAGACATCAAGTCCCGGGCGATCGAGGACTTGACCACGTACCCGCGAGCTCCAGCCTTAACTGCCTGACGCACCATCTCCGGGGAGTCATGCTGACTCAGGATCAAGATTTCGGAGTGGGGGGAAACCGCTCGAATAAGAGGGGCGGCTTCGAGGCCATTGAGCCGCGGCATGCTGATATCCATGACAATCAGGTCAGGGGTGAGCTGGCGGCTTTTTTCAATCGCATCCTGGCCATCCGCAGCCTCGCCGCAAATCTCATATCTTGGATCGGTGGAGATGAGGGAACGAACGCCGCGGCGGACGACTTCATGGTCATCGACGACTAGCACGCGCATGGCAGATCCGGGGTTGCTAATAAAAGTCCTCTGGATGGCGTTTCGCAGGCAAGGCGACTCGAAACAAACAATCTTTCCAACGTATCAATATACGTAAAGTGAAAGGAAACCGTATACAGTCAACGCTGTAGGAGGGAAGGCTTCTTTACGCATGAAGTTTGGCTTGCAGATTCTGCCAGATGCCGCCCGCCTGCGCCCGCGTTTCTTCGAGCGATTGTGAGTTATCGATCACATAATCGGCAGCCTTGATCTTTTCGGCCTCCGGCAGTTGCGCGGCCATGCGGCGCGCGACTTCGCGGCGGGCGGCGTCTATATCCAATTTTTGGCGGGCGGCGAAGCGGGAGACGCGTTGCTCGGCGGTGCAGGTGACCACGATCAGGCAATCGAAGCTCTTCGCGGCACCGGCTTCGAGGATCAAGGCAGCTTCCACGATGGCGATGGAATGCGGGTCCTGGCGTCCTATTTCGTCCATCCATTCATTCTGGCTGCGGAGGACGGCGGGATGGACGATCCGGTTCAATTCTTCGATACGCGAGTGTTGGGTATTCGATGAAGAGGATCCCAGGTTGGCGCTGGATCCGAAGGCAGCTTCGGCCAGTTTGGCGCGGTTCACGCTCATATCGGGATTAAGAATTGCGCCGCCGAAGTGGCGCACCACCTGGTTGTAAACCGGTTGGCCGGGCAGCATGAGATGGTGGGCGATGCGGTCCGCCTGCACAAGGTGGGCGCCCAGCGCGACGAACATCTCTCCTACGACTGACTTTCCTGAGGCGAGGGCGCCAGTGAGGCCGACTTTGAGCATAGAGGAATGGGGTTAGTGGTCAGTGATTAGTGTCGGGACAGCTCGGTGGTCAGAATTTCAACTGTATTTGCGAATGACAGGTTTCCGATTTCTGGCCACTGACCCTGATCACCAACTATCACCAACCACTGATCACCGGCGACTGACCACCAAAGCTTCCCGGCGCATTTTCGCAGCTTTTACGGTATTGAACATCAGCATGGCAATGGTCAGGGGGCCGACGCCTCCGGGCACGGGGGTCAGAGCTCCGGCCACTTCCGCCACTTCGGGATGCACGTCGCCTACCAAGGTGGACCCTTTGGTGCGGAAGGTTTGTTCACGCCTGGCATCGCCGGCAAAGAGGCGCTGAAATTCGGCTGGATCGGTGACTTTGTTCATGCCGACGTCGATCACGGTCGCGCCGGGTTTTACGAAATCGCGGGTAATCATGCCGGGGCGGCCGATGGCGGCAATCAGGATATCGGCGCGGCGGCAGACCCCGGGCAGGTCGCGAGTTTTCGAATGGCAGACTGTGACGGTGGCGTTGGCATTCAGCAACAGCATGGCGGCAGGCTTGCCGACGATGTCGCTTCGTCCGACTACGACGGCGTCCTGGCCGGCGATTGGAATGTGGCTGCGCTGGAGGATTTCCATGACGCCGGCGGGAGTACAGGGCACGAGGCCGGGGCGCTGGGTGGAAAGAAATCCGACATTGATGGGGTGGAATCCGTCTACGTCTTTAGCGGGGTCGACCGCCAACAGTACCTTTTTTGATTCGACCTGAGGGGGGAGGGGAAGCTGGACCAGAATGCCGTCGATTTCGTCGCGGCGATTCAGATCTTCGATCAAGGCAAGAAGTTCGGCGGTGGTGGCGTCGGCGGAGGGGGAATGCTGTTCACTGTAAATGCCGACTTCTTCGCTGGCTTTGACCTTGCCGCGGACGTAGATTTCCGAAGCTGGATTGTGGCCCACCAGGACCACCGCCAGTCCAGGGCGCGAACCAGCAGCCGCCATAGCCTTTACTTCGGAGGCGACTTCACGGCGAATCTGGTTCGCGATGCTGGTACCGTCGAGAATTCTTGCGGGCATGGGCTCGGTTGAGATTCTACCGCATGTGCGGAGCGCGGGAGGAAACTGCGGAGGGAACTTGATCGATTCCGTTTCGCCGGGAGTCGGCAGCTTAGCGGAGTTTCTGTCGTACAATGCCTCTCATGATTGCCAAAGAACTGCTGGAAATTCTGGTTTGTCCGGCCTGCAAGCAGACGCTCGAATATCGGACGAATCCGGAGAGCCTGAAATGCACGCAGTGCCACCGGGTGTACGCGGTGAAAGACGATATCCCCATCATGCTGATTGACGAGGCCACGATCGAGAGCGCCTGAGTCGGCTTTGAGTTCTCGGTTCTCGGTTCTTAATTCTCGGTTCTGCGGTCTCACTTCCCTTCTGTTCCCATCGACTGCGAAAATTCGGTGGTGGGTCAATTTGAAAACCAACCATCGCCGGGTCCGAAGCGACTTGCAGCCCCTCAGCGGCTAAAGCCGCGAGGAAAACCCGACTCTTACGGCACGTCTGAAGCCGTGCCCTTTCAAAGCAAATTCAACCTGATCCACTACCGGAAATTTCCCTGGGCTGGCCGGTGGAAAATCTTTACGAACATTTACACCGCAGTTACACCGGCGTGACATCCCCGTCGTTTAAGCCGCGTATTGTCTGTCTGAGCGCTGGAAACTGCGAACTAGCATCGGGCATAGCGCGGGGCGTTCCAATTCCGGACCGAATTGACACTCTGTGTCAACATTGAGAATCCCAAAAGTACACAGAGGACCTTACCGGCGAGGGTGAAGTCTGTTAGCTTGGTGCAACTTCCCATGTACGCAAGGGTTTATGAATCCAAAGCGCTGCAACTTTCGTACCTAGAAGTGCAGGGCAGCAGCGGCAGCAGAATTGCATGCAACTTGGTGGGCTGCCGATGAGTCTAATCAGTATCTGTGGTAGGCAGGTCGGAGTCGGAGGTGATGACGGCCATGTACGATGAGATGAACGACAGAATTATTCATGATCGGGCGAGCAACGATCACAACTACAACGATAAGGATCGGTTCACGGCGACCGAACTGGCAGCCTTGCGAAGTGATCTGCTGCAAGGTGGCATGATCGATTCCTACGAAGCCGCCGAGTTGCTGCAGGTTTTCCTGATGGGCCGGGGATATGGAGTTTCACCCAAGGCGGCGCTCGATGCCGCAGGACGGGTGGAAATGGCGGGATGCGCACTGCCGGTGCTCCAGTACGAACTGGAGAATCTGGCGATGGTGATGTGATTTTGAACGTGAATTTTGAACCTATTTTTGAACCTTGAGATGCTGGCCGGCATGATTTAACCGAATTCGCCGACCAGTCCACGCGAAAAGAAGCCGGGCAAACCAGCCCGGCTTTGTGGCGTTTGGGCGCCAGCAAGGTTCTGAGTAGCGGGTTCAGTTGAGTACCAGAGGGGCCGAGCAGGGGGAGATCCCTCGGTCCGCTGGTGAAAACGCGGACCGTCGGGATGACGCCACCGAATCGTAGGCAGTACGCATTGCCGAAATCGTCGCCATCGAAATTACGCTTTGCCGTGGATTTTGGCCCACCACCAGCGGACGCCGACCAAGAGAAAGCGCCAATCGTGGAAGAACTCGGGTGCCTTGCCTTCGAAAGCGTGGCCGACGAATTGGAAGATCCATCCGGCGATGAAGAGGGCGATGGCGTAGGGCAACAGGTGATGGAGAAAGATGCTGGCGACGAAAAGCGGCAGGGAAAGCAGGATGGTCGGGATGCCGAGGGTGTGGCAGGCGCGATTGATGGGATTCTGATGGCTGGAGGCGTATTGGGCGATCCACTGGGAGCTGGTGCGGTTGCCGAGCATGGCGAGTGGATCATACACCGCATCCGCGTCATCTCAAACCAGCTTCAAGGGCCGCTCCATCCACAGAACATCCCAGTACTTATTAAATTTGCGGCCAACCTGGCCAAAGGTTCCAATCGGCTTGAATCCGAAGCGCTGGTGAAGAGCGTTCGAAGCTGGATTGGGCTGCGCGATTCCCGCGACGATGCGATGGATGTCCTGGCCGGCGATCGCTTGGAACAATGCCCCGTATAGAATTTTTCCCAGCCCCTGACCGGTAGCTTCCGGATGGATGGCGACGCTGGCCTCGACGGTGGTGTCGTAAGCCTCTTTGGCGCGAAAACGACCCGTACTGGCGTAACCCAGTACTCGCGCATGGTGATCGACTGCTACCAGTAACTGGTATCGATTGCCATCGGAGTGATCATTGAACCAGGGACGCCGCTGCTCCGGCGTGTGGGGTTGAACATCGAAGGTGATGTGCGTATTGACTATGTAGTAGTTCAGGATTTCCGTAAGCTCTGGCAGGTCTTGTAGGGATCCGGGACGTATCGTGGCATTCTGCATTCGAGCGCTCGCTCCTGTTTGACAAGATAATAACGAGCTATCGAGCTTTGAGTCGAAATTCGGATTGGGCGGGGAACGTGTTCTTAAAGACAGCGCCGGGGGCATTTCTATCGTGGTATGACAACGGCTTCCCGGGCCAGTTGAGGCTTCCGCTTGCCGCGTGGTAGCATCCTAGGTTTTGGCGGGTGGGGTTGGGCTGGCCTGTCTATCCACTTCTCTTCTGGGCCTCCTCGCTCTGTTTTTCATGCCCGCGAAGGAGCCTACTCGTGAAAGTTTATACCGGAGAAAATATTCGCAACGTTGCAATTGTGGGGCACGGGCACGCCGGAAAGACGACGCTGCTTTCGGCGATGCTGTACGCGGCTGGCGGGACGCCGCGGCTGGGGCGGGTGGACGACGGGTCGGCGACGACCGATTATGACGAAGAAGAGGTTGCGCGGAAGATGTCGATTGCGGCGGCGACGGCTTATGTGGAGTGGGGCAAGACGAAGATCAATGTGATCGATACGCCGGGGTTCAACATGTTCGTCCACGAGGCACGGATGGTGCTGCCGGTGGTGGATGCGGCGATTGTGGTGGTGGATGGCGTGGCCGGCGTGGAGGTAGTGACGCAAAAAGTTTGGAACGATTGCGAGGAATATAAGACTCCGCGGCTGATTGTGGTGAACCGTATGGACCGCGACCGGGCCAATGCGGAGCGGGTGCTGGAATCTTTGATCGGTGCGTTCGGGAGGAATGTGATTCCGATTGAGCTGCCGATCGGCAGCGAGAAGAGTTTTTCCGGCGTGGTGGATCTGGTGCGCATGAAGGCTTACAGCTACGAACTGGGCGGGAATGGCAAGGGGAAAGAGATGGAGATTCCGGCCACCATGCGGGCGCAGGTGCAGGAGTCGCACGAGCAACTGGTGGAGTTGGTGGCGGAGGGCGATGACAAGTTGATGGAAGAGTTTTTCGATAAGGGAACGATTCCGGAGGAGGACCTGATTCCCGCGCTGCATAATGCGATTCGCGAAGACAAGATTTTTCCGGTGATCTTTTCTTCCGGGCTGGGAAACATTGGGGCGGACCGGGTGATGGATTTTATTGTGGATTACACGCCGGCGCCCTCGGAGCATGAGTGGGTGCAGGGCGAGCCGCAAGCCTCGGGAAACGGGGATGCACCCAAGCGGCACGAGACCGATGCGGAGCCGGTTTCGATCTATGTTTTCAAGACGATTTCGGATGCGTTTGCGGGGAGAATTTCCTACTTCAAAGTTTTTTCCGGCGTGTTGAAGAACGAATCGACGATGCAGAATTTCTCGCGGGGAGTGGCGGAGAAGCTGTCACATATTTCCGTCATGCAGGGAAAGACGGTGGTGCCGGTGAATGAGTTGCATGCGGGGGATATTGGCGCGGTGGCGAAGTTGAAAGACACGCTGACCGGGGACACGCTGGGGGACAAGGCGGCGCCGATTCAGTATCCGCGGGTGAAGCTGGCGGAGCCTGCGATTACCTTTGCCATCGAGCCCAAGAGCCGCGCGGATGAAGACAAGCTGGGGCCGGGGATTCACAAGCTGATGGAAGAAGATGCCATGCTGCGATTTTTTCGCGATCCGCAGACCAAGGAGTTTTTGATTGCGGGGACGGGGCAGCAGCATATTGAGGTGATTGTTTCGAAGCTGAAGCGGCGGTATCACACGGAAGTTGTGTTGAAGGCGCCGAAAGTGCCGTACCGCGAGACGATTCGCGCGAAGGCAGATGTGCAGGGTCGGCACAAGAAGCAGACGGGCGGGCACGGGCAGTACGGCGATTGCAAGATCAAGATGGAGCCGATGCCGCGGGGCGGGCAGTTTGAGTTTGTGAACGATATTTTTGGCGGGTCGATTCCCAAGAATTTTATCCCGGCGGTAGAAAAAGGAATTAAAGATGCGGCGGCGCGCGGGTATCTGGCGGGATTTCCGATGGTGGATTTTCGCGTGATTCTGTATGACGGGTCGTATCACGATGTGGATTCGAACGATTTGTCATTCCAGATGGCGGGGCGGATTGCCTTCAAGAAAGCGATGGAGCAGGCCAAGCCGACGCTGCTGGAGCCGGTGATGCATGTGGAGATTACGGTGCCGGATGATTTTGCGGGATCGATTATGGGTGATTTGAACAGCCGGCGCGGGCGCATCCAGGGCATGGACAACAAGGGCGGCAACACCGTGGTGAAAGCCGAGGTGCCGATGGCGGAGATGTTGACCTATGGTGTGGATTTAACCTCGATGACGCAGGGGCGCGGGAGCTTCAACATGGAGATGCATCATTATGATGCGGTGCCGGGGGCCTTGCAGGAGAAGATTATTGAGAAGGCGAGAGCGGAGCGGGGGGAAGTGAAGGAGGAAGAGGAATAGTGGGTACTCAGTACCGGGTTGCGGTGTCGAGGCTTTTTAGGATGGGATCTTTGACGCGCATGATTGGCAGCGCCTCTAGATAGCCGTCTTCAATCCCGCAGCCTTTGCCAGCTTCGCCTGTCGTTCATCAAACGTCCAGAATCGATCCGCCTTGAGTTCCAGGGCGCAGGCGACGTGTAGGGTATCCAGGGTTCTCATCCAGAGCTTCGACCCATATTCCCGAGCGAGCTTGCCGCAGACTTCGACAGCGTCCTCCGGGATTGGCACGGGCAGCCAACGTCCGGCAGAGCGATGTTCTTCCAGCCTGGCGCGAACTCGTTGCGCTTCCGACAGCGATATCTCTCCGCGAAAAAGGTGTTGGCCAACCACGTGTTCCCACTCGGCATCGTGAAGGGGAGTAAACCATAAGGCAGGGGCAGATGCGATTCGCGCGCGTGCCTCACGCGAGTGATCGTCACTTAGATACAACGAAACGAGAAAGCTGCTGTCCAGATATATGCTCAATAACGCGCACGCTCCTTAATTACCAGGTCGGAGCCAGACAGCCTGCGGTCACCAAAAATCTCCTTCGCAATCGCCTCAAAGTCAGGCCAATTCCCTGATGCCGTGGGGGCCGGATTCTCCGGAACAATGCGGGCAATCACTCGATCCCGCTCTCGCAGTTCGACCGTTTTTCCCGCTCGCAGCCAGGTCTTGAGTTTCTTGGTATCGCGCAGTTGGCGCATGTTCACCGATGGCATAAACAAAATGTGTCACACATTGTGTCACGTGTCAAGGATCGCGTGCGGTGGGCGCAGTATACCGATTGTCAGCCGGTGACAGGGTGAATCTCGATATCGGTGCTGGCAAAGTCCCCGCCTTTTGCCAGCAACGGTTCTCCGGTGGCCTTGGCCAGGGCGTAGGAAAAGCAATCGCCGAAATTCAGCCCCGCGGGATGGCGGCCTTTGCCGTACCTGCGCCACGCCGAACGGGCGAGTTCCGCATGGTCGGCATCTACGGGCACGATCTTGATTTGAACTCGCACGACGAAAAGATCGAACTCCCGCCCGGCGGCGCCGCCTTTGCGGCTTTCGATGACCATGCCAGCTTCGAGAACGGTGGCGGCTGACGTCAGGCGTGTGCTAGCGGCGAAGATCGCCGCCAGAAAGGCATCGCGCTCCGGCTCGTGAAAAAAGATTGCTGCTAGCGCAGAGGTGTCAATGACCATCGCTTACGCGCCTCAGCCTTACGCGGATCAGTCTTACGCGGATCAGTCTTACGCGGATCAGTCTTACCCTCCTCAACGGGGAAGGCCGTCTTCGTCGTAGCCGAGGATCTCGTCCGGCGTGCGGGCATCGAGGTCGGGCATGGCGTCGACACGCTCGAGAATGTCGTCAATTTGTGCCGCGAGGGTGTGGCTCCGGCGATTGGTGTTCAGGCGTTCGAGGCGCTCTTCTAACGACTTCTGAATGGCACCCGTCAGGCTTTCTCCGGTCTGGGCTGCGACCTTCCTGGCCAAATCTTCCGCCTCTATGCTTTTGATACTAAGGGCCATATCTCACATAGTATAGCATTATGGACGAAAGTATAGAAAGGATGCTGCAAAGGAAGGCCCCTAGCACGTGGCGCTTGAAACCGCAGCGCTCCGGGCCGGTCACGAACGGCGGGAATCTGCAATGGCACTTTTTTCCGCGAAGGGGGTATCTGATCATGCAATGCGGGAAGCTGTTTCACTCCGAGATTGGAGGTTGGCGTGGAGTTTGGAGGAGAGCGGAGGAAATGCTTGCGGCAGATGATGCACGCTCCGGCGTTTGCCAGCTTTGATGGGGTGACCGGCGGGATGATTTTGGATTTGAGTGAAGAAGGATTGTCGATGCAGGTGGGCACCAAACTGGAACGCGACCGGCGGGTGCGGCTCAAACTGGATCTTTCGGAGCCGGCGGAGGAGCTTGAGACCACGGGATACATTGCGTGGGCAGATGCGCTGGGCAGAGCTGGGGTGCGGTTTTCGGAATTGCCGGTGGAAGCGCGGCGGCGATTAAACGAATGGTTGGCGGCGAATGCCGGCGCGCCCAGCCGTATGGCTCCCAAGCTGAAGGTGCGCAGCCTGCGGCGGGTGGAGTTTGGGGAGATGGCAGGCAGCATTGACAACGATTCGATGGCGATCGGTGTGGAGGCGGGGGCGGCGAATGGTGGGGAAAGTGCAACGTCGGCGACGATGCAGTATGAATTCAGTTCTCTGGGAACGGATTTGACGGCGGCGCTGCGGATGATTGGCGAGCGGGCGCGGACGCTGACGCGGGGAACGAGCGCGGCGATTGCGCTGGTGCATCGGGACAAAGTAATTTGCCGCGCCAGTATTGGGGAGAATGCGCCTGCATTGGGGACGCGGCTGGATGTGAATTCGGGGTTGGCGGGGGAGTGTTTTCGCGAGGCAAGAACTGTGCGCTGCGATGATGCGGAGATCGATCCGCGGGTGGATGTGGAGAGCTGCCGCAGGCTGGGGATCCGGTCGATTGTGGCGGCGCCGGTGCGTTATGAGCGCGACACGGTGGGAGTGCTGATGGTGCTGGCGAACGCTGCGTTTAATTTTGATGAGGGCGATGTGGCCGTGGTGGAGAGCCTGGCGCATACGGTGATTGTGAGTATTCGCGAAGCGGAGATGCGGAAGAGCGGGTAGGGTGGTCCCGGAAATTGTATGAGATGCAACTGACGAGTGCGGACTGGTACCTTAAAATGAGTTATGGCGGCGAAACGACATTCCGATCCGGCGGAGTGGCCGGAGGGGTTTTTATATCGGGCGGAGTTCCTAAGTGAGACTGAAGAAGCGGAGTTGCTGCGGGCGGTCAAGACTCTGGAATTTGGAGTCTATGATTTTCGCGGCTATATCGCTCGGCGGCGGGTGATGGCTTTTGGTGGCGGGTATGAACCTGGGGCGCAGCGGGTGCAGATTTCCAGTAACGTTATTCCGGAATCCTTAGCCTCGATTCGAGAGGGCGCGGCGGGGGTTGCGGGGATTTCTGCTGACGAGATCGCGCAGGCGATGGTGACCGAATATCCGGTGGGAGCACCGATTGGGTGGCACCGGGATGCGCCGCAGTTTGGAATTATTATCGGGATATCGATTGGCGGTGCCTGCCGCATGCGATTAAAGCCTTATCGCGCGGAGGGCAAGATAATTTCCGTGCTGCTGGAGCCGCGGTCGATTTATGTGATGAGCGGGGCGGCGCGATCAGGATTTCAGCATAGCATTCCGGCGGTGAAGGAATTGCGGTATTCGATTACGTTTCGGACGCTGCGGGAGAAGGGTAAGGCTCATGCTGCGTAGATGGTTAAAGCCGAATACCTCGGGGCTAAAGCCCGCCCTATTCAGCCGGATTGATCGCAGCGCTGAAGCGCTGCGCCACCCAAAAAGCGTGGCAGGGCTTGCGCTGCGTAGGATGATTGGCCGAAAAACAAAGCAGGTTCCTCACCGGGCTGACGCCCGATTCGGAATGACATCGATCAGGTGACGTGAGTCAGTGAAGCCCAGGTTTGACTCGCTTTGTCGTGGACCTTACCATGATCGCATCCTCACTCTAAAGTACAGTGGCTGTAAAAGTATCGTGGGCGGATTCCAGACATGATCGGCCGCACCATCTCGCACTACCGGATCGTCGAAAAACTGGGCGGCGGTGGCATGGGGGTGGTGTACAAAGCGGAAGACCTGAAGCTGGGACGGTTTGTTGCCCTCAAGTTCCTGCCCGACGATGTAGCCAAAGACTCGCAGGCGCTGAGCCGTTTTGAACGGGAAGCGAAAGCTGCCTCGGCGTTGAACCATCCCAACATCTGCACCATTTACGAGATTGACGACCAGCATGGCGAGGCCTTCATCGCCATGGAGTTTCTGGATGGGCTCACGCTGAAGCACCGGATTGCGGGGCGGCCGCTGGAGATGGAAGATCTGCTGCCAATTGCGATCGACATCGCCGATGCGCTCGATGCCGCGCACGCCGAAGGCATTGTTCATCGCGACATCAAGCCGGGCAATATTTTTGTGACCAAGCGGGGACACGCCAAGATTCTGGATTTTGGTTTGGCGAAGGTGGTGCCAGCGATCAGTTCTTCGAGCAGGATTGCGGCGGCGAGAACACAGACAGGCACGATTTATGGCGAGCATCATCTCACCAGTCCCGGATCCACGTTGGGCACGGTGGCCTATATGTCGCCGGAGCAGGCGCGGGCGAAGGAGCTCGACGCGCGCACCGATCTGTTTTCCTTTGGCGCGGTGCTTTATGAAATGGCGACGGGGCAACTGCCGTTTCGGGGAGAGAGTTCGGCGGTCATCTTTAAGGCGATTCTCGATGGGTTACCGACATCGGCGGTGCGTCTGAATCCGGATGTGCCGCCGAAGCTGGAAGAGATTATCGGCAAGGCCCTGGAGAAGGATCGCAATTTGCGTTACCAGCATGCCGCCGATATGCGAGCGGATTTGCAACGGCTGAAGAGGGATTACGAGAGTGGATACATTTCCGGGGTGAGTTCCGGGATGATTGCCGCGCCGCCGGCTCGCGCGGCGTGGGTGGGAACGGTTTGGAAGATTGCGATTGCGGCGCTGGTGGTCGCGATGCTGATCGCGGGCGGGGTTTATTACCGCTCGCACGTGCTGGGCAGACGCGTGACCGAGCAGGACACGATTGTGCTCACCGACTTTTCCAACAGCACGGGCGATGCGGTATTTGACGACACGCTGAAGACGGCGCTCAGCGTATCGTTGCGGCAGTCGCCTTTCCTGAATGTGCTCTCCGACGGCCGGGTGGCGAAGACCATGCGGATGATGGCGCTTCCCGCAGGGAGCAAACTTACTCCGGATGTCGCCCGGGAGTTGTGCCAGCGAGCGGGCAGCAAGGCTTACATTGCGGGATCGATTGGAACGCTGGGCAGCGAGTATGTTCTCGGACTGAAGGCGGTGAATTGCCAAAACGGAGACACGCTGGCGCAGGAGCAGGTTACGGCGACTTCGAAGGAGAAGGTGCTGGACGCGCTGGGCGATGCGGCGTCCAAGTTGCGCGGGGAGATGGGGGAGTCGCTGGCGACGGTGCAGAAGTTCGATGTGCCGCTGGTGCAGGCGACGACTTTTTCGTTGGATGCATTGAAGGCGTACACGCTGGGCAGGAACGCGTATCGGGAGAAAGGCACGGCGGCGGCGCTGCCTTACCATCAGCGGGCGATTGAACTTGATCCGAATTTTGCCATGGGATACAAAGCCGTGGGCGCGGATTATCAGAGTCTGGGCGAGGTCGGGCGGGCGGGAGAATATCTGACGAAAGCATTCGAGCTGCGCGAGCATGCCAGCGAGCGGGAGAAGCTTTCGATTACGGCGGGCTACTATACCAGCGTCACGGGAGAAGTAGGCAAGGCGGCGGAGGCGTATCAGGAAGAAATTGAGAGCTATCCGCGAGACAGCGCGGGATACAGCGGGCTGGGATTACAGTATGCCGCTCAGGGGCAGTATGAGAAGGCAGTGCAGGTTACGCGTGAAGGGCTGCAACTGGCGCCTGACGATGTGGGAGTGTACGCGAATCTGGTGAATGATCTGCTTGGGTTGCAGCGTTTTGATGAAGCCGCGCAGGTGATTCAGGAGGCGCAGGGGCGGAAGCTGGATAGTTTGTCGATGCATAACGCTCTCTACGCGCTGGCCCTTCTTAAGAATGATTCCAAGGGCGTGGCGGAACAGCAACAGTGGTACGCGGGAAAACCAGATTACGAGAATTGGGGATTCGAACTCGATTCGGATACCGAGGCTTATGCGGGTCACATAAAGAAGGCCGCGGAATTGAGCCAGAATGCGGCGCAGGCGGCGATCCGGGCTGATAGCAAGGAGAATGCGGCGCTTTGGCAGGCGATTGCTGGGCAGCGGGAAGCGGCAATCGGGGACGATACGCAAGCCCGTGAGAATGCAGCGGCGGCCTTGAAGCTTGCGCCGGGAAGTGAAGGTGTGCAAAGCGAAGCGGCACTGGCATTGGCCATGGCGGGCGAGGTCGGGCAAGCGGAATCACTGGCGGAGGCTTTAGGAAAGCGCTTGCCGCTGGATACGCAGGTGCAGTCGCTGTGGCTGCCGGCGATCCAGGCGCAGGTAGCACTGGATCGGAAGAATCCGGCGGAGGCACTGAATGTGCTGCAACGCGCTCTGCCGTTTGAACTGGGGCAGATTCCGTTTGACGTTAGTATGTCGTGCCTTTATCCGGTTTATGTGCGGGGAGAAGCGTATCTGGCGGCGGAACAGGGCAGAGCTGCGGCGGCTGAGTTCGAGAAAATTGTCGATCACAGTGGGGTGGTGTGGAATTGCTGGACCGGCGCTTTGGCGCATTTGGGAGTGGCGCGGGCGAATGCATTGGAGGCTCGAACGCTACAGGGTGCGGATGCGGACGCGGCGCGAGTGCGGGCGCTGGCGGCCTATAAGGATTTTCTTACGCTGTGGAAAGACGGCGATCCGGACATTCTTTTGCTGAAAGAAGCGAAGGCGGAATACGCGAAGCTGCAGTGAAGGTCGATTATCGTGTCGGAGATCCCTCGTCACGTTGGGGAAAACGGGATGATGCCCCTGGGGCACGACGGTCGATGCTTAAGATTGAGACAATTTTGGGAAGTCTTCCTGGTTGGGAACTCGGGGTTTCAGCGGGAGAAATTTCGTAGGTTTGAGCTGATGCCGCCAGCTGGAGTGCCGATTGGCTAGGTAATGAGGAAAGGAGCGTCGTATGGGCATTTCAGTAACCAGTGCTCTCTCGACCGCATCGTTGGCCGCTGCGAACTCTTCCTCGACTTCGGCGGCGCGTAATCCACAACCCACTACCAACAACACGGCAGACACGGTACAGCTGTCCGCGTCGCAGCAGGTGTATCAGCTTTACAACCAAGGGCAAAGCGTTAGCCAAATCTCCACCAGCCTGAGTTTGCCGGTGGCGATTGTGAATACGTATCTGGGGATTGCCAGCGGCTCGGGATAGAGAGGAGCTTGGCTTAAATTGGAAGCAGATTCAGAGGCCATCGAGATTCGTCTCGGTGGCTTTTGAAGTTGATGGAACTTACTTCTTTTTCGCGAGTCCGGCTGCTCTTGCAGCGCGTTCGTTGAGCGCGAGGGTTGCGACCTGAAGCATATCGTCTTGGGGGGCGGGCTTGCCGGTCCAGATCTCGAATTGGCGGGCGGCTTGGTGGACGAACATTTCGATGCCGGGAATGATTTGTGCGCCGCGTTCTTTGGCCAACTGCAGGAGGCGGGTTTCGCGCGGGTCGTAGATCATATCGAAGACGTAACGCGCGTTGATTTCTTTCTCCTGTAGCGGGCTCTCCTTACTATTGCCCATGCCGACCGGAGTGGCATTGATGATCACATCGAAAGAATATTTTTTGAGGTCAGCGCGTTTGATGGAGCGGGCATGGGCGCGGCGCGCGAGTTTTTGTGCGGTGGCGAGGTTACGGTTGAGGATGAAGACTTCGGCGCCGCGTTCTTTGAGGCCGAAGACGGCGGCGCGGGCTGCGCCTCCGGCCCCGAGAACGAGAATTTTTGCGTCCTGAATGGTGCTCAGGCGGCGCTCGAGGGGACGGACCACGCCGGAAGTATCGGTGTTGAAGCCGTAGAGTTTGCCATCCTGCGCGCGGACGACGGTGTTGCAGGCGCCGATTTTTGTGGTGTGGGAATCGGTGTTGTCGAGGAACGGAAGGATGGCCTCTTTGTAGGGCATGGTGATGCTGAGGCCGTGGATGGGAATCTCGCGCACGCAGGTGAGGAGGTCTTTTAGAGTTCTCGCATGCAGGGCGAGGTAAACGGCATTGACGTTCTCACGGCGGAAGGCGGCGTTCATGATCGCAGGAGAGAGTGAATGCGCAACGGGATCGCCGGCTACGCCGTAGACGCGGGTGGCGGCGTCGAGAGATTCGATCCGATAGATGCTGCGCAATTCCTGGGCAGTGATCTGGCCGGGAGCGGTTTCTTCTCCGGGACTGACGGCGGCAAAGGTGAAGACGCTGCCGGCGCGGACGCCGAGGACGCGACTGATAATTCCCTGCTCACCCATGCAGACGCCGACGAGGGAATGGTTATCGCTTTCCCGGGCCAGGAACTGGATCATGGTGACGTTATCTGCGAGGGTAGTGGCGGTGCCAACGACTTTGTAGAAGTCGGCGGGGAAGGCCCGCATCTTTTCCAGGGTCTCGTCGAGCTTTTTGGTGCCGCGAAAGTCGTGAAAAGAAAGGATCAGGCCGGCGCGATCGCGAAGCTTCTGGATCTGAGCGGGTTTGCACTTTAAGGCGGTCTGGAGCTCGACATCAACGAGCTGGCATCCGGCAGAGGCAGCCTTGCCGAGGATTTCGAGTTGAGACGGGATGGAGCCGCGGAATTTGCCTCCGGCGGCAGCCCGGCGGCAGGTGGCGATGACGGTGATCCCGCTGTGGCTCTCCATGAACTGCTTGACCTTGGAGAGGGCCAGGGCAGGCTTTGAAAGGTGGTCTAACCTGAGCTCGATAAAGGGATTATCGCGGATTAAGGTCTCGGCCTTCTCGAGAAGCTCGGCGGGATCCGAAGCGGCGACGGCGACACAAACCCGCGGCAGCCTCAGCGGCAGGAGGCGGGGCTGATAAGTTTTAGGCGCAGAAAGCATTCTGAATCAATGAGTTCGAACAAGAAAACCAAGTTTTTTTGAATGAAAAAGGTCCGGCTGCGAATCTTACAGGGGCCGAATTAGAGATGCAACAAGGATTCATCAAATTGTAAGAAAAAGTGGGCACACCATCCGCCTGACACCCTCGTAACCTTGACCCCCCTTCCGGTGGTTGTTACCTTCCACAGGGGCAGAGCTTCCCGGCACTTGATTGGGAAGGGTTACGCGAGTTGCGCTTTTTTCGGAGATAACATGAAGAAAATAGGATTGTTATTGCTGTTGACCGCTACCATGGGTTGGGCGCAGGCGGCGGACATTGCGGCTGCAGCCGCAGCCGCTGGAGCGGCTCCCGAGGGGACAATTGCTACGACGGCGAATTTCCCGATTCAGCGGGTTCAAATGCCGACCTACGCGGACATTTACTGTGCCGGTTTCATTAACAAGCAGACGCTGCCCGACGCGCATTTTATAGCCGGGGGGTTGGAGACTCCGACCACGACCAAGTTCGTGAGGGGCGACATTGTGTATTTGGAAGGAACTGGCTACACGGCGGGAGCGGAGTACGAGATCATCCGCGCACTGCGCGACATCAACGAGTACGAAATGTTTCCCGGACAGAAAAAGTTGTTGAAGGCCACGGGTCAGCCCTATATGGAAGTGGGGCGGGTGAAGATCGTTGACACCCGCAGCCGGGCGGCGGTCGCGAAGGTTGAGTATTCCTGCGATCCGCTGAATCCTGGGGACACGGCGATTCCTTTCGCGGAGAAGCATATGGTCGACTTCCATCCGCCGCTGCGATTTGACGTTTATATGCCGAGCGGCAGCAAGGTGACCGGGCGAATTGTAACCGGAAAGGACTTTGATTCCGTGCTCGGCACTGGCCAGAAGATCTACATGAATGTGGGAACGAATCAGGGCGTGAAAATTGGCGATTATTTCCGGGCGGTGCGAAGTTACGAAGCCGATTTGCACGATCCGGTGGATTCGCTCTCCTTCAAGGCCGCCATCAGCGAGGATACACAGGCCAAGCAGCCCTCGATTGATCCAAACATGTTCACCAAAACCAATGGCCCAATCATTCACGTGCGCGACCTGCCCAGGCGGGCCGTGGGAGAAATCGTGGTGATTGGAACTACGCCCACCACCTCGACTGGAATGATCGTGTTTGCCATGGAAGATGTCCATGCCGGCGATGATGTGGAGAAAGACGATCAGGCAATGGTGAAGGCGCAGTAAGTTCGAAGAAACGAAAGAAAATTACGCCGGAGACGGGAAACCGTCTCCGGTTTTATTTTGGGCGTTTTTCCACCTATTTTGAAACTAAAGGTACAAATTGTTCGTACTCGCGTCTAAGGGAACGAAGACGTGTGTCTTAGGAGAAAGACCATGAAACGCACGAGTATGAAGCATGGGTTGGCGGTGCTTACGCTGGGCTGTTGTGCGTGGGCAATCGCAGCACCCCTGGCGCAGGGTGAAGAGTGGTCGAAAACTTATACGCTGAGCGGCGAACCTGATCTGCATATTGACACGTCGGACGCGAACATTCACGTCTCCACCTGGGACCAGAAGGAGATTCAAGCCAAAGTTTCGACGACGCGTTACAAGATTGGGGACGATGGCATCCGGATTGAGGAGCACCAGTCGGGAGACATGGTAGAGATTGACGTCCATTTTCCACATCATGGGGTAACAATCAACTGGGGTAATGAGATGGGTCATCGGGTGGATATCGACATCCAGATGCCGCGCGAGGGCAAGGTGGACCTGCATACCGGAGACGGCAAGATCGAATTGGGAGAGTTCAAGGGCGTGATGCAATTGCGCAGCGGGGATGGATCGCAGGAACTTGATGGAGTTGATGGGAAGCTGCATGCCACGGCTGGGGATGGGCACATCCGTGCGAGCGGACGCTTCGACGAACTTGAGCTGAAGACCGGCGACGGGCACGTGGAGGCGCGTGCAAATACCGGTTCGACCCTGACGACAAGCTGGAAGCTGGAAAGCGGCGATGGCGCGGTCACGCTGGAAGTCCCGGAGAATCTGGCGGCGGATGTGGAGCTGCATACCGGGGACGGGCATATTGATCTGGATATGCCGATTACGACGTCAGGCAAGATTCGTGAGAACGAAGTTCACGGCAAGCTGAATGGAGGCGGGAATTTACTCGAGATTCATACGGGGGATGGCTCGATCCGGCTGGGCAAGATCTGAGAGATTTTCGGGGAAAATCTCCGGGGCTGAAGCCGACGTAATTTGGGACTTGACGCGGCGCTGAAGCGCCGATCTTCCACGTTGCTACGGCGTCCATCCCAACGAATAGCTGCTCCTTCTTTGATTCTTTGCTATGCATCGGCGTCCTTGCGCTCTTCTTGTTTCTGCGAAGGCACGGTGTTTTTATCATATTGCGGTTGATGTAGTATTTTTGGTCCGGCAGTCCACCCTTCGGTAGAAAGAGGATTCATGGCCTTTATGCGGTTTTCTTTCTGTGCTGTTCTCGCATCGTTCCTTTCTTTAGCCAGCGCGCAGCAGGCCACCCCCGCTGCCTCGCAGCATGAACCGGCGCTAGATGTGAACTCGATGGATCGAAGCGTCGATCCTTGCGTGGATTTCTTCCAGTATTCCTGCGGAGCGTGGATCAAGAACAATCCGATTCCGGCGGACCAATCTTCGTGGGACACCTACTCGAAGATGCAGGATGAGAATCGAGATAGGTTGCGTGGCATTCTGGAGGAAGCGGCGAAGCCTGACGCCAAGCGGAATGCTTCCGAGCAGAAGATCGGCGACTATTACGCCTCTTGCATCGATGAGAAGGCGATCGACGAAAAAGGCGTAACGCCATTGAAGCCTGAACTCGAGAAGATTGCGCAGATGAAGTCGAAATCCGAACTGGCTGAGATGGCCGCAGGCATGACTTACGATAACGTGCTATTTGACTTTGGATCGGCGCAAGACTACCGGGACGCGAGTCAAGAGATTGCGGAGGCAGATCAGGGCGGGTTGGGACTGCCGGATCGCGATTATTACTTTAAAGATGATGCCAAATCAGTGGAGTTGCGCAAGCAGTATGTGGCGCACGTCCAGAAGATGTTTGAGCTGCTGGGCGACCAGCCAGCGGCGGCGGCGAAGGAAGCGCAAACCGTGATCAGTATTGAAACGGCTCTGGCCAAGGGCTCGATGACGCGGGTGGAGCGGCGAGACCCGAAAAGTCTGGATCATAAGATGAGCGGCGGAGAGCTGGAGAGAATCAGCCCTGATTTTGAGTGGAAGGTTTATTTCGCCAAGGTGGGGCTGCCGGCGCTGGGCTCGCTGAATGTAACTTCGCCGAATTTCTTTAAGGCCATGAATGGAGAGATTGCGAAAGAAGACCTGGCCGACTGGAAAGTTTATTTGCGATGGCATCTGGTGCATTCGTATGCGCCTTATCTTTCAAAACCGTTTGTCGATGAGAATTTTGCTTTCTATGGCAAGACGCTGCGCGGGCAGAAAGAACTGCAGCCGCGGTGGAAACGATGCACGCAGAATGTGGATAACGAACTGGGGGAGGCGTTGGGGCAGGTCTACATAGAAAAGTACTTTACTTCTGAGGCCAAAGAACAGGCGTTGAAGATGGTGAAGGAGATCGACGCGGCGATGGCGCAGGATATCGAGTCATTAACGTGGATGTCGGCGACGACCAAACAACAGGCGCTGATTAAGCTGCGCGGGATGGCGAATAAGATTGGGTATCCGGACAAATGGCGGGATTACAGCAAGCTGGAAATTGTCCGCGGAGATGAAGTTGGAAACGTGGAGCGGGCGCAGCAATTTGAGATGAACCGCGAACTGGCGAAGATTGGAAAGCCGGTAGACCGCGGGGAATGGGGAATGACTCCGCCGACGGTGAATGCTTATTACGATCCGCAGATGAACGATATCAATTTCCCGGCGGGAGTGTTGCAACCTCCGGCATTCGATCCGACATCGGATGCAGCTCCGAATTACGGCGATACCGGTGGGACGATCGGGCACGAATTGACGCATGGGTTCGACGATGAGGGGCGGCAGTTTGATGCACACGGCAACCTGCGGGACTGGTGGACGCCGGAAGACGCTAAGGAATTTGTGAAGCGAGCGAGCTGCATTTCCGATCAGTATTCGACGTACACGATCATTGATGACATCAAGATCAACGGGAAGTTGACACTGGGCGAGGACGTGGCCGATCTGGGCGGCTTGATCCTGGCTTATGCGGCCTGGAAAGAGGATACGAAAGGTCAGGACCTGCAGCCGATCGACGGGCTCACGCCGGAGCAGAGATTTTTTGTGGGCTACGGGCAGAGTTGGTGCGGCGAGACTCGTGACGAGACAAAGCGGATGCGGGCGACGGTAGATCCGCACTCGCCAGAAAAATATCGTACCAATGGAGTGGTCTCGAATATGCCGGAATTTCAGGAGGCGTTCCACTGCAAGGCGGGGGCTCCGATGGTGAATGAGAACCGGTGCAGGATTTGGTAGAGCGGCCGCGAAGAGGCCGCCATATCCCATTTCTCACGCGCAAAAAACGCGCGCGAGAAATGGGGCACCCTCAGCATCGTTATTAAGAGGTAACCGGAAAACGTCTACTGATCCATTTCGTCTTTGGTGGGGTTGTAGTAGAAGCGGAAGCGCAGGGCAAGATATTGGCCGGGGAACTCGCTGGGTAGCGGCGGAAATGGGTCGGATGCGGTAATGCCAGCCCAGGCGGCGCGATCGAGCGGAGTATCTCCCGCGCTCGCCACCAGCTTCATGCCTGCAACTTTTCCATCTTTGGTAATGGCAAACTCGATGATCAAATTTCCGTGCTTCATCTGCGCGGATTCGGGGATGGCGTTATACCAATTCTGGCGCACGTCGTGCAGCACACGCTGCAGATAAGGGCCAAAGTCGACGCCCATGGTGTCGCTGAGCACTTCCAGATTGCCCAACTGGCGGCCATGAGCGCCGGTGCCTAAGCCGAAATCTCCGCCCGAGCCTTGCTGGCCGCCTCCGCGGCGCGCGGCGGCGGCGCGAGTGGCTTCGTCGATTGCCGCGCCAGCGGACATGGAGCCACCATACTTGCTGAACTCATTCTGAATGTTCGGTGTCTCTGAAGGCTGCATCTGCGCGACCTGCTGATTCTGATCCTGTTGCTGCTGCTGACGAGGCTGCGGTTGGCTCTGCTCTGGGCTGGTAGGTTGTTGCGGCGATTGCTGCGCCGCTTGAGGAGCGCGAAAACCGGGCGCGCCCCGAGGCGGAGTAGCGAGGCTCTTGCGTAATTCCTTAACGTCGAGTTCAGGATGGCGGGTCATCGCAGTGCGATTTTTGTCGCTGGCGATGTTGGTTTTGGGCGGCTGCTTGAGGTGTTGCAAATCCGGCGGAAGTTCGAGGAAGGTGAGGTCTTTGCCGGTAGAGAGATTCTTGCGCACGACGGCGGTGTGCCAGGGCAGATATTTTTCGAAGAAGTCGATCTTCGCGAGGAAGACGATCAGCAGCAAGTGGACGATGATCGAAATCCATGCGGCCTCGCGGCGGCGAGAGCGGGTGAGGTCGTCCTGCAACTGGATGAGAAGATGTGGAACATTTTCTTCGTCCAGATTGCGATAGGCGGTCTCCCATCCCTGTTTGTCGTAGAGGCCAAGCTGCTCCGGCTGTTTTTCGGGCGGGGCTACCGGATCCTGGAATGGGATTTGCGTGATCGGCATGAACGAATTAAGTCCGGCTAGGCCTGTCCATTAGAGACGAATAAGCTCCCCCACGTTGCATTCGGCCGTGCACATGACGCGAGCAAAGGAGATTGTCAGAAGCTTTCCTTATTTTCGCATCTTTCCATCGATTTCGGCCACCCACAAGTAACTGAGGGGCCTACGGGGTGTAAAGGTTTGTAAAAAGTAGTCTCTTTACGCTTATGGTGACGGTCGACTAGTTGGGGCGGGATGTGGTAGCGGTATGCCTCGAAGGAAGCCAGAGGAAATCTGCATGACGGTAGTCTTCGAAGTGATCTACCCATTTGCGTGTAAGGGCCGACTGACATTGATAGCCCAGTTCGCGAAGTAGAGTCCATGCCGTTTCGCGGCCAATATCGGAACACTCGACGAACAGGACCGGCTTCGAAGCGGCGATGGTATGGACCATTCCACGAAGCACGGACCCTTCAGCACCCTCCACATCGATCTTCACGAATTGCGGGGAACCAATCTCGTGCCTGAACACAAGGTCGTCAATCGCTACCGTTCGGATCACAAACTCGGTGGCGGAAGGATTGTTGCGGTGCCAAAGCATGCTTGCGGTCGCGTGGTTCTCGGCGATTCGAATAACCGCCTCGCCGGAGCCGTCGGAAGCGGCTACATCGAGCAGGCGAATATTTTCCAGATTGTTAACTTGGATATTTCTACGAAGCAAATCAACATTTCGATGAAGCGGTTCAAAGGCTACCACAGCACCTGTGGAGCCAACTCGCTTTGCCAGCGATAGGGAGACATATCCAATGTTCGCACCGATGTCATACACCGTATCGCCGGTTGAGACGTAGTCCCGGATGGCTCGCTGCAGGTGGGGCTCGTCGGTTCCAAAGAGGTATCCAAGATTTTCGGCAGGAGAGACGAAGATCCGGTAACCCGAGCCCAGTCCGCGAAGGATCCTGCGCGGCTTCGAATCACTTCCCAGAACTAGAACGATGCACGATTTGGCAAGCCTTCGAATCAGAGACATGTAGGTATTGCTTTAGCCCTTTGCGGTCGCAAGATCGGCCAACCCGACCTTGCTGCCGTGCGCTCGAATCTCGTCCACAATTTCCAGCGCGAGCGCGAGCGCTCGGCGGCCGTGTTCGAGCGAGACCACGGGAGTGGAGCGGTGGCGCACGGCGTGAAGAAAGGATCGCAGTTCAGCGTGGAGAGGCTCTTCTGACGTGACTGCCGGTTTGCCGACACTGATTTGAGGATTCACGCTGGGGGCGCTGGAGGGCATTCCGTCTTCGCCGACGGTGAAGACCAGCACCTCCTGGCGGCCGTAGTCGACCGAGATGTATTGGCCGGGCTGAAAAAACCGCAGCTTGCGCACGCGCTCGGTGGAGACGCGGCTGGCGGTAAAGTTGGCAACGCATCCGGATTCGAATTCCAGGCGCACGTTGGCGATATCGACTTTGCCGGAGAGGATTGGAAGACCTACGGCGCGGACTTCCTTTACTGGAGAATTTACAAACGAGAGAACGATATCGAGATCGTGGATCATGAGGTCGAGCACCACGTCGACGTCGAGCGAACGAGGAGTGAACACGCTGAGCCGGTGGACTTCAAAAAACATGGGTTGGGTGAGCAGCGGAATGGTGGCGCGGACCGCGGGATTGAAGCGTTCGAGATGGCCGGTTTGGGCGATGCGTTTGTAGGTTGTGGCCAGCTTGATCAGTTCATCGGCTTCGGCAAGGGATGCGCCCAGCGGTTTTTCGATGAGGACGTCTACACCGCATTCCAGGAGTGTACGGGCAACATCGAGATGGTGCACCGTGGGTGCGGCTACCGAAGCAGCGCGGATTTCGCTGTGAGTAGTAAGCATTTGCTCGATGGAGCCGAAGGCGCGGCAGCCAAACTCGCGAGCTACGGCATCGGCGCG
The DNA here is from genome assembly GCA_963833875.1 of uncultured Acidobacteriaceae bacterium. Lineage (GTDB taxonomy): Bacteria > Acidobacteriota > Terriglobia > Terriglobales > Acidobacteriaceae > Sulfotelmatobacter. Next base: position 145,816 of record CAWHZM010000004.1, on the reverse strand, counting down.
GTCGAGATTAGTATCGACTACTCCCACCAGGCGGACTGGTTCGCCCTGCTGCTCAAGTTCCTGGTAGACGCGAGCATGGTTGCGTCCGAAGACGCCCACGCCCACCACTGCGACCGATATGGGGCTTTCAGTTGACAGGAAAGAATCTCGGTTGGCTGGTTGCCACGGAGTACAGGAAATTGTAACGGAAAGGGGGAGGGATTGAGTAATTTTGTGGTTGGGTAATCGGGCAATTTGGCGATTGAAAAGCTTCCTACGCACGCCAGCTTCTTTAAAAACGTGGGTTCAGAAATCGTACCCCAGCTTATGCAGCCTGCTTTTCCGCCTTCTTCAAGATTGCGATCTGGCCGGCGTGATAGAGCTCGTGCTGAACCACTCCGTGGAGCATGAAATAGAAATCGTAATCCTTGCCGGGGACTTGATCGCGAAGGCGAGGCTCGGGCAGGGCCGCTATCATTTTTACGAGCGTGTCATGAGTGAGCTTCACTTGCGCGACGGCTTCTTGCCAGGCTGCGTCGGTGGGCTTGGGCACGATAGGAAAATTGTCGGTACCGGTGAGTTGAACGGTTTGGCCCTTGAGGCGGCGGATGGCTGCGCCATCCCATGCGGCTATGTGCAGTATCAGTTCCCAGATGCTATGGACGCCGGGCAAAGGCACGGCTGCGGCTGTCGTCGCCTCGACGTCTTCCAAGAGTTCGAGCAAAGCGGGGCCGTGCCAGGCTTCGCCTTCAAAGGCGCGGCGGAGCTGTTCGGCAATGAGGGCGGATTCGGAGGAGGGAGCATTCATGTCTTCACCTTAACCGACGCAAGGGGATCAGTTTCACAGCTTAGATGAATCTGCCTCGATTGCGATTCCCGCCGCATTCGCGGCATCGATAGTTTTTTCGCCATCGAGCAGCAGGCATTTTCCTGCGTCGAGTGCAAGGCAGGTTGCACCGGCGGCGTGCATTACTTCGATGGTCTTCACTCCGACGACCGGCACGTCGAAACGCATATCCTGATTGGGTTTGGCGATCTTTACCACGGTGAGGGCGCGATCGAACGTGGATGCGTCGCCGTGCAGCGAGGACATAATTTGCCCGGCGCGCTCAATGGTGGCGTCGGTACCCTCCATGGCTTCGACCGCAATGCACGCGGATTCAGCGATGACGACTGTCTGGCCAATATCATGTTGCGCGAGTTTGAGTGCTACGGCGCGGCCGTAGGCGATATTCTTCTGTTCCTGTTCCCTGGGTGCGCGGCAGGTCAGCACTCCGGACTTCACCAGCAGAGGTTCGAGAAGCCAGGTGGAATTCTCCAGCGTGATGCCTTCGTCGGCCAGAACTTTTGCGATCGCGCCGAGAAGGCTGTCGGTGTTGCGGGTGCCGAGAGACAGCAAGAGCTTGGCCAGTCGCCAATCGGGGCGGACGGCGGAGAAAATTTGCTTGTGCTTTACTTGGCCGGCCATGATGGCTCGGGTCACGCCTTCGCGCTGGAACGTTTCAATCATCCTGGAAAGCTCGCCTAGGGACAGCCAGTGAACCGATGCTGCGCCGCGCGAATCGATCTCGGGGGAAGTTTCTTCCTTGATGGCAATCACGACGACTTCATATCCTGCGGCGCGCGCGGCGTCGAGCACCAGGAAAGGAAATTTGCCGTTGCCGGCGATGAGGCCGAGGCGCATAAAAGTGGTCAGTGGTCAGTGACTAGTAGTCGGCGCGGCTTTTACTGGACACTGACCACTGGACACTGATCACTATTTAATCACTCCTCGTTCTGAGGTCTCGATGAAGCGAATCAGCAAGTCCACGTCTTCGCTGCGAGCTGTCTCAGTTTTCAGTTTTTCCAATGCTTGCGAGGTGTTTAGTTTGGAGGCCAGCAAAGTCTTATAGGCATGGTGAATTTTACGAATACGCTCGGCAGAAAATCCGCGGCGCTCGAGTCCGACTTTGTTCATCCCGTAGGCATTCGTGTTGCGCGCAGCCGAGGTCATGGAAAAAGGCAATACATCCTGCGTGATGGTGGTGCCGCCGCCGATATAGGAATGAGCGCCGATGCGGACGTATTGATGCACCGGGCAGAGAGCTCCAACCACAGCCCACTCTTCAACGGTAACGTGCCCCGCGAGAGTGGCGCCGTTGACCAGCATGCAGTGATCGCCGATCACGCTGTCATGGCCGATATGGGCATAGGCCATGATGAGGGCGTGGCTGCCGACCTTGGTGAGACCGCCGCCTTTTACCGTGCCGCGGGTGATGGTGACATATTCGCGAATCTCGTTGTGGTCACCGATTTCAAGGCGCGTGAGCTCGCCCCGGTAGGTGGTGTCCTGCGGCGCCATGCCGATGGCGCAGAAAGGAAAGAAAGCATTGTCGTCGCCAACCCTGGTGGGACCTTCGATGGCCACATGCGAAATAAGGCGGCATCTTTCGCCCAGTTCCACGCCGGGACCGATCACGCAATATGGGCCGATGCTGCATGAAGCCGGAATTTTAGCGCGCGGATCGATCACTGCGGTCGGATGGATTCCGACCGGGCGGATTGCCGGGGATGGCAGCATCGCCTCATGAACCGCAGTCGAACGTACATTCATGGTTATAGCCGGCGCTGGTTTGGAACTGTCCTTCATTCCGCCGGTGCACCGTCAGAATTGCTGCCGCGCCCGCGCGAACTGTCGATGAGCTGGCAGGAGACGGTTGCCTCCGCGACGCATTTGCCTGCCACGGAAGCGGTACCGTGCATTTTTGCAGCGATCATACGGGGGACGGCACGCCAGCCCTTCACCTCCACTTCAATGCGAACCTGGTCGCCAGGACTTACCGGGCGGCGAAACTTGGCGCGCTCGATGCCGGTGAAGACCATCACTTTGTTCTCGCGGTCTTCCACTTCCGTGAGCAGCAACGCTCCGCCTGCCTGCGCGATCGCTTCCACGATCAGCACGCCGGGCATGATGGGCAATCCGGGAAAATGTCCCACGAAAAACGGCTCGTTGATGGTCACGTTCTTGATGGCCACGATACGTTCTTTGCGCTTCAATTCGAGCACGCGGTCGATCAGCAGCAGAGGATAACGGTGTGGCAAAATCTTGAGGATATCGTGAATGTCGAGCGAAGTCTTCGGCGCGGAATCGGGTGCGCCATCCTCGGGTGGAGTAGTCTCAGTCATGATTCGTCTCAAACAGCTTGAAGATTATACTGTACCGCGTCGCTTCACAATGGCGGCAAGAACTATGGGCAAGAGGAGATTGTGAACCGAAAGAAGGGTAAGAACAGCAATGAGCAGCCAACATGGGGCGAAGGGCTGCGCTTTTTCGAGCAGCGTCGAGACCGGATAGTAGAGACCATTCGCGAACTGGTCGAAATCGAGTCTCCGAGCGATAACAAATTGGCAGTGGACCGGATTGCCACTTTCCTGGCGCCGAAATTCGAGCAGCTCGGCGGTCGAGTTCGTTTCCATCGCAGCAACGAGTTTGGAGACAGCTTGCAAGTTGATCTCGCTGCGCACGATGCAGGTTCGGCGAAGCACAAGCCGGTGTTGCTGCTCGGACATTACGATACGGTTTATCCGCTGGGGACGCTGGCGGGCATGCCCTGCAAGATCGAAAAAGGCCGGCTGCGCGGGCCGGGAGTTCTCGATATGAAGTCGGGGATTGCGCTTATGCTGCATGCCATTGGAGCCTTACAGGAGTGGCGTGGAGGACTGCCACGGCCTGTGACGGTCTTCCTGGTTTCTGACGAGGAGATCGGAAGCCGGTCTTCGCGGAGGATAACCGAAAGGCTGGCGAAGCAATCCGCGGGCGTTCTTGTGCTTGAGCCGGCTGCCGAAACGCGCGGCGCGGTTAAGACGGCGCGCAAAGGCGTGGGCGAATACAAGCTGCGAGTAGAGGGCGTAGCTGCGCATGCGGGGCTGGATCCGGGCAAGGGGCACAGCGCAATTTTGGAGATCGCACGGCAGATCGCAGTCATTGCGAAGCTGAATAACTTGCGGCAGGGCGTAACTGTGAACGCTGGGGTGATTGAAGGAGGAACGCGGACGAATGTGATTGCAGCCGAGGCATCGGTGGGGATCGATGTGCGGATCAAGGAAGGGGAGCAAGCCTCTAAGATTGACCGGGGGCTGCGATCTCTCAAACCATTCGATAAGCACTGCAGGCTTGAGATCACGGGCGGCATCAACCGCCTTCCGATGGAGCGGACTGCAGGAGTGGCTGCGCTTTACAAGAAAGCGAAATCGATTGCTGCGGAGGTTGGATGGGAATTGGAAGAAGCGGCGGTGGGCGGGGGCTCCGACGGGAACTTTACGGCTGGCATGGGCATTCCCACGCTGGATGGGATGGGCGGCGTGGGAGACGGTGCGCACGCGGTGCACGAATACATTGTGATTTCTGAATTGCCGAGGAGGGCACTGCTGCTGGCGGGGATGATTGAGAATGTGTAGATAGGTCGATCGCTTCGTTTTTGACTCCTGCTGGGGTGTAGCCTAGAATTTTGTTAAGAGTCGCTTGAGGCCCACGCCAGGTTGATCCGGAGCTCCGGGGACAGGAGGGTTTATGGGTGAATTTTCGCCATTGCATTGGTTGTTGGTGATCGCGATCGCCCTGTTGCTCTTTGGAACGACCAAGTTTGCTGCGCTAGGCAAGGGGTTGGGCGAAGGAATCCGCAACTTTAAGTCCTCAATGAAGGATCCGGAAGAAGAGAAGAAAGAAAAAGAGACTAAGGAAGAAGAAAAGAAATCCTGATCATTTCGAGAGCGCTGCGCTTTCCCTCAGCATTTTGTAAACCAGCGCCACCGGCAGACCCACCACATTGCTATAGTCACCTTCGATGCGGGGAATCCAACGCGAGGCGATGCCCTGGATCGCGTAGGCGCCGGCCTTATCCATTGGTTCGCCGGTGGCAATGTAGTCGCGGATTTCGTTGTCCGTCAGAGCGCACATGGTCACGAGTGTGGTTTCGGAGGCAGTTCTCAGTTCCCGGTTCTCAGTTCTCGGTGGTTGAGCATTCTTGGCAGAGGTTGGGCATATTAAACAAACGCCGGTGATTACTTTGTGCACGCGTCTCGAAAGCATGCGCAGCATTCGCGCGGCATCGTCTGCGTCGCGCGGTTTGCCGAGCAAGGCGTCTTCTACTACCACGACGGTGTCCGCGCCAAGCACAAAATCCTGCGGATACCGTGCAGAAATTGCCCGAGCTTTTTCCTGCGCCAGCCGCTCCGCGCAATCCACCGGGGATTCGCCAGCGCACAAGGTTTCGTCAATCTCCGAAGGCTGCACGGTAAATGGAATGCCCGCGTTGCGCAGCAGTTCCCGACGCCGGAGCGATGCAGATGCGAGGATGAGCATGCAATCCGATTCTAGCTGCTGATCAGCTCGAGGCGGTTTCCAAATGGATCGTGCACGTGGCAGCGCCGTATGCCGGAAATATCCGCAGGCTCGTTCAATTCGATGCCTGCTTCCCGCAACTTTTGCAGCAGAGCTTCATAGTCGCGGCAGATGAGAGCCGGATGTGCTTTTTTCGCGGGCCGGAAATCGGTTTCCACGCCGAGATGGAGCTGAACCTTGCCGCTGCCAAACCAGCAACCTCCTCGCGTGGCAAGTTCCGAAGGCTTTGGCAATTCGGTCATTCCCAGGATGCCCGAGTAAAAGGCTCGAGCCTTTTCTTCCTCACCTCTGGGCATGGCCAGCTGAACGTGATCGACCGTTGAAAAGGGATGGTTCATTGCGATTCCGAGATCAAACTTAAAGCCGGGCGATCGAGCATAAATCAGGCGGCATTCACTAGCAAGGATTGCGCGCGAAAACCGCTTGGCGCGGTCATGCCTGTTAAAATCAAGATTCGCCCTCTCACATGGATTCCCAAGACATCCGAAACTTTGCGATTATTGCGCATATCGATCACGGTAAATCTACGCTGGCAGACCGCCTGCTGGAGCTGACCGGATCATTGACGGCGCGCGAGATGCAGGCACAGGTGCTCGATTCCATGGATCTGGAGCGCGAGCGCGGAATCACGATCAAGGCGCACGCGGTTCGCATGGCGTATACAGCGCAGGACGGGCGGAGGTATCAGCTCAATTTGATCGACACACCTGGGCATGTGGACTTTTCCTACGAAGTTTCCCGCTCGCTGGCCTCGTGCGAAGGGGCGTTGCTGGTAGTGGACGCTTCGCAAGGGGTCGAGGCGCAGACGCTGGCCAATTCTTATCTTGCGATCAATCACGGGCTGGAAATTATTCCGGTGATCAACAAGATCGATCTGCAAAGCGCGGACATTGCGCGGACGAAAGAGATGATTGAAAGCGCGGTGGGGCTGGATGCCAGCGATGCTGTGCTGATCAGCGCGAAGACCGGGCAGGGCGTTCCGGACGTTCTGGAAGCGATCGTGAAGCGCGTGCCGCCACCCAAGGGAAATCCTGAGAACCGGCTGCAGGCGCTGGTTTTCGACTCCTGGTTCGATCCTTATCGCGGCGTAATCATCTTGACGCGGGTATTTGAAGGGACCCTGCGCAAGGGCCAACGCATTCGCCTCTGGTCGAACGGAACCACATTCGATGCCGAAACTCTTGGCGTGCTTACCCCCAAGCCGGTGGAGATCGGCGAACTCAAAGCCGGCGAAGTGGGATTCCTGATCGCGAATATTAAGAATGTAGCCGATACGAAAATCGGCGACACCATTACCGACGACGCGAATGCCGCCTTCGACGCGCTTTCCGGCTTTGAAGAAATCAAGCCCATGGTGTTTGCCGGGCTCTATACCGTGGATGCGCATGAGCACACGCGGCTGCGCGAAGCGCTGGAAAAACTTCGGCTGAACGATTCCTCTTTTTTCTTCGAGCCGGAAAGTTCGGTCGCTCTCGGTTTTGGCTTCCGCTGCGGCTTTCTCGGCCTGTTGCACATGGAAATTATCCAGGAGCGGCTGGAACGCGAGTTTCAACTGGAACTCATCACCACTGCGCCGGGTGTGCGTTACAAAATCACCAAGACGGACGGGGAGTTGATCGAAGTCGATAATCCTTCGCGCTGGCCCGATCCGAGCGAGATTGAGAAAGTGCAGGAGCCGGTAATCCTGGCGACGATTCTGACCAATGAAGAATATGTGGGCGGAATTCTGAAGCTGGTCGAGGACAAGCGCGGGAAGCAAAAGACGTTCGAGTACGTGAGCTCGTCGCGGGTGATGTTGCACTATGAGTTACCGCTGAATGAGATCGTGCTGGATTTCTACGATCGGTTGAAGTCGGTCTCGCGCGGGTATGCTTCGCTCGATTATCACCTGGCTGGATATTGGGAATCGCCCATGGTGAAGCTCGACATCCTGGTGGCGGGTGAGCCGGTGGATGCGCTTTCGATTATTGTGCATCGCGATTTCGCCTACGATCGGGGCAAAGCGCTGGTTTCGAAGATGAGGCAGCTGATTCCGCGGCAGATGTTTGAGGTGGCGATTCAGGCCTCGATTGGGGCGAAGATTATTGCGCGAGAGACAGTCTCAGCGATCCGTAAGAACGTGATTGCGAAGTGCTATGGCGGCGATATTTCGCGGAAACGGAAGCTGCTGGAGAAGCAAAAGGAAGGCAAAAAACGAATGAAGCGGATCGGGCGCGTCGATATACCGCAGGAGGCATTTTTGGCGGTTCTCAAGGTCGGGGAAGACAGCGACTGAACTATTGATGGGATGCGAATACCGCCATCTTCCCGATCACAGTCCTTAGTTTGAGGGGCAGATAATCAAGATCACGAAACCGCAAAATGTGCAAATCTCTATATGGGAAATTGGTTGCATTGTTTTGTAATTTGGCGATGTTAATGCTGGGTTAATTGCCTAACTGGTTACTACTCAGGGGCTTAAGGGCGGGGAAAAAGGGCGGGGCCGTGGCCCGATTTGGATTTGCGGGGAGCAATTCTGCAGGCGTCTCACCATTCCACAAGCTTTTCCACAGCTCGTCGTGTTCAATAAGTCTCGTTGCGTAAGGTACTTACCCGACCAAGCCTACAGAAGTTCCTGTACTCGGTGGACTTACTCTTCGGGAGCCCGACCGCCCTCGACCAGCGTCTCAAATCTGGTGCAATTTTTCAGGAAGGCGAGGTTGACCCGACCAATGGGACCGTTGCGTTGCTTCGAAATTATGATCTCGGCCCGGCCCTGCAAATCGGGGTCATCCTGCTTGTAGACCTCTTCCCGAAAGATGAACATGACGAGGTCGGCATCCTGCTCGATCGAACCGGATTCGCGCAGATCCGCGAGTTGCGGGCGATGATCTCCTCCGCGGCTCTCCGGCGCGCGGCTTAACTGCGAGAGCGCGATCACTGGGACGCTGAGTTCTTTAGCCAGAGCCTTCAGGCCGCGCGAAATGGCAGAGACTTCCTGGGTGCGGTTTTCGTAGCGCTTGCTCCCGCCGGACATGAGTTGAAGATAATCGACGATGATCAGATCGAGATGTCCTTGCGACTGCTTGAGGCGGCGGGCTTTGGCGCGCATCTCGCTAAGCGAAATGCCTGGGGTGTCGTCGATGAAGATGGGTGCATGGGCGAGTTGCTCCATGGCACGCACGACTTTTCGCGTGTCGTCCTGCCACAGGGAGCCGGTGCGCATTTTGTGAGCATCCACTTTCGCCTGTGAGCAGAGCAGGCGCATGAGCAAGGCTTCGCGCGACATTTCAAGGGAGAATACGCCGACCACTTGTTTATCTTCCACGGCGGCATTTTCGGCGATGTTCATGGCGAAGGCGGTTTTGCCCATGGAAGGGCGGGCGGCGATGATGACGAGATCGGAGCGCTGGAGGCCACTGGTCATCTCATCGAGATCGGTGTAGTGCGTGGCGAGTCCGGTGATGCGCTGGCCGCGCTGCAGCAGAGCATCGACCGAGCCGAAGGATTCGCGCACGATCTCCTGCACGCCCATAAAGCCGCGACCAATGCGCTTTTCCGAGAGTTGAAAGATCGCGGCTTCAGCGTCGCTCAGGACTTCTTCCGCGGCATCGGATTGATCGGAGGCGCGGGCGATTGCAGTGTTGGCGGCATGAATCAATCCGCGTAGCAGCGCTTTATCGCGCACGATCTTGACGTAGTGCTCGATGCTGGGACGATCGGGAACGCCATGCAGCAGGCTTGAAACGTAGCCGACGTCGCCGATGGGCTGGAGGTCTTTGTGGCGATCCAGCTCTTCGATCAGCGTAATCATGTCGATGGGGCGCGAGGATTCCGCGAGATCGACCATCCGGGAATAAATGCGGCGATGCGAATCGAGGGAGAAATCTTCGATGCGCAAATGCTCGGCAGCCTGGTTGTAGGCAAAGTTATCGAGCAGGATCGCGCCGAGAATCGAGCGTTCGGCTTCTACGTTCGCGGGAAGAGTGCTGATGCTGTAATCGGTGGTGGCCACGTTCCTATTTTTTTCTCCGGTTCTCGGCGAGCACATGAACAGTATCGGGATCGGGGTTGTGAACGCGAGGCGTAGCCGTTGGAAATCTAAGGAGTAATTGAAAAAACAATTTCAATTTAGTTTTGGGATGACCAGCCATGAAACCAAGGAGAACAAAAAACGAATCTGCAAGTCAACAAAAATAAATGCGGCCCGGGGCCAGCCACCCCAAGCCGCATGTTTGTAGACTTGAAAAGATTGCCTTCCCGCCGCTTGTGGGCGACGGAACGATGGCACCGGTCCGACAGTGCTCTCGGGATGGAGAGCGCCACATTTACCGGTGCAGTCGCAAAACTTCGATTCTCGCGAATCGTTGCCATGCGATCTCTGCGGTAGAGAACAGCCCATGCAGTCCCAAAGGAACTGGAAGTGGGGGAGGCCGCAGTGCCCAGAAAGCGGAACGTACTTACGCGCGTCTCCGATTTCTGGTGGCAATTCACCCTCGAGAATTGCCCGTCACCGCCGGCTCACCGCAATCATCGGTCGGCAAACCTTGTCAGGTCTTACCTTTCGATGCATCCACTTTGCGGCAGATGATTTCGAATCGCAATATAAAATCGGCGGTCACTTGTGCAGAAACTGTGGAGGATGGGACTTGCTTGTGGAGGGCTGAGGAAAAATCGGAGCGATCCTATTTCGATCTCTCAAGTATGGCATTTGCAAAATGCCAAGCGGTCTTGCCTTACATCGTACGCTTGAACAGAGGGATTGCAATTCCGAGAGTGGCGGCGGCGAAGATGGAGAGAAAAAGCATGTCTCCCGTAACTGCCGAAAGAGTGGTTTCCTTCAGCAGAAGACATTTGAAACCGTCCACGGCGTAGGTGAAGGGATCGACATAGGCTATCCCACGCAACCAGCGGGGAAAGGCCTGGATGGGATAGATGGCTCCGCTGGGGAAGAAGAGCAGCGTATTCAAAATGCCGAACATGGCGCGCGGCACCAGCGGATCTTCGATTCGCACCATCAGCAGAAACATCATGGTGTTGAAGGCGAGCGAGGTCAGGATAATCATCACCAGCAAGCCGAGAACCGTGGCTGGATTGAAGATGGTATTCACGCCGGCAATCAGAGACCCGATGACGCAGATGATCACGCCGGTCATTACTGCCTTGATTGCGCCCGCGGCATTAAGGCCCAGCACGAGCTCAAGTTTAGTAATGGGCGTAACCAGGTAGCCTTCGTGCACGCCACGAGCTTTGTCATCGATGTAGAGCATGCCGCCGCCGATCATCACCGAGACGAACATGGCCAGCGAGAGAGAGCCCGGTAGCAGATATTTCATGTATTCGACGTAAGGATAGAGTTCGACAATTTCGAGCGCGGTTTGCTGGAGGATGCGCGGCTCCACGGTGGGCTGGTTCAGCGACGTGACCAGATCGTCCAGTTCTGATTCAAGCGCGGAGCTCATGAAGTTATCGCTGTTGTCGACGACCAGCGCGATCTGCGGATGGTTTTGTTCGTAAACGCGACGGGAGTATTGCGGCGGAATGATGACTGCGCCATCGAGCTTCCCGTTGCGAACATCCTGCATCGCCTGTTTTTCGTTGTCGTAGTAAAGCGGAACGAAGGTGCGAATGTTGGCGCGAACGGAGTCGAAGGCCTCCCGAATCTTCAGGGCTTGCGTTCCGCCATCCTCATCGACGACGGCGAGACGCGCATCGCGAATCTTGCCGCCGAACGCGCTGCCGAGGATCACGAGTTGGACCAGAGGAAAGATCATCGACGCCAGCATGAGCGCGGGGGAACGGAAGAACTTGCGCATCTCGCGCTCGACGATGGCCATGATTCGGTTCATAGATTCGATCTCGTTCCTGATAGCCGCCCCATATTCACGGCTGCAATCCCGGGCGCTGCGGCATGACGAAGGCGTAGGCTTTTTGCAACTCGTCGCGCAGTGCCCTGCCGGTGTAGTGGACGAAGACGTCATCGAGTGTGGTGTTCTGCACGGAAAGCGATTTCACTCCAACGCCGGCGGCAACCGCCATCTCAACCAATTCGGTGGTGGTGCGCGATCCATTGCCGGTGAGCACACGAAACATTCCCGCGCCTTCATGCTGCACGGAAGTGACTTCGTCAAGGGTGTGCAGGCGCTCTTCCCAATCAGCCGGCGGATTTTCGAACTGCGCCTCAATCACGGTCGAGCCGGGCACGCTGGCCTTAAGGGCCATGGGGGCGTCGAGAGCGACCAGTTTGCCGTGATCCACGATGGCGATGCGGTCGCAAAGGCGGTCGGCTTCGTCCATGTAATGCGTAGTGATTAAGATGGTCAACTGGCGTTGCGCTTTGATATTGCCCAGCATTTCCCAAACGGCCACGCGCGAAACCGGATCCAGACCGGTGGTGGGTTCATCGAGAAAAAATATTTTTGGATGGTGAACGAGACCGCGGGCGATCTCCAGCCGGCGCCGCATACCGCCGGAGAGGGTTTTGGTTTGCGCATCGCGCCACTTGGTGAGGTCCACGAGGCCGAGAAGTTCGTCGATCGAACGTTTTCGTTCTTTCGCGGGAACGTCGTAAAGTTTGGCGTAGATGTTCAAATTTTCTTCGACAGTGAGATCCAAGTCGCTGGTGAGGGCCTGCGGAATCACACCAATCGTGCGGCGCACGGAATCGGGATCCTTCGCGACATCGTGCCCGGCAATATGCGCGGTTCCGGCGGTGATCGGAATTAGCGTGGTCATCATGCGAATCAACGTAGATTTGCCCGCGCCGTTAGGGCCGAGCAGGCCGAAGATCTCGCCATCTTTTACGTTGAAGGAAACGTTATCCACGGCAGTGAAATCGCCGTACTTCTTGACGATGTTCTGCACCTGAATTGCGTAGGGCGTCCCCTCCGCCACAGATGCATTATTCCCACTCGCTTTGGCATCGAGCGCGGAGGTCATTGGCGCTCCGCGGCGGCTGCGGTTTGAGGATTGCTTTCGCTTTTCAGTTGTGCCGGCGTGACCAGGACTTCCGCCGTCATACCGGGCACGAACGCTCCCTTAGGATTGTCCAGGCGCACTTTCAAAACTATGGTTCGAATGTCACGCTTCCGGCGGCTCACATCGCGCTGCGTGGCGAAATCGCCTTCCACTCCTTTGAAGAACACTTTCCCGGTGGTGAGCATGCCGCCTGGCAAGCGGACTTTCATTACGTCACCGTAGCCGATGTGATCGGCGTTGGTTTCAGGAATTGCCGCACGCACCCAGGTGTCTGTGAGATCGACGATGGTGACAATCGGCGCGCCGATATTTACGACTTCGCCCTGCCGCGCGGCTCGAACCGAAACGGTGCCCGTCACCGGAGCATAAACATTGGTGTATCCCAACCGTACCGCGGCTTGATTTTTTTGCGCGATGGCGTTTTTGAGATCAGCCTCGGTCGATTCCACGGTGCTCTTTGCGGCATTGGCCTGTTGGGTGCGTGCGACGGCGGAATTCAAGTCTGCCGTAGCGGCTTTTACCAACTCCTGTTGGGCTTGCACGTTGGCACGCGTGACTTTCAGGTTGGTTTCCGCTTGCACTCGATCCTGGTCGGATACGACGCCGGCTTTCGCGAGTGCCACCATGCGACGGGTGTCGCTCTCGGTGCGGTCGAGTGTGGCCTGGGCCTGCAAGAGTTGAGCCTCCGCCGACGCCAGTTTGGCGCGCGCATTGGCCACGTCGCTGGATGTAGAACCGCTGGTTGAGCGCTCGGTGTGCTGCATTTGGGCGACTTTATTTTGCAGGCTCGCAATATTAGCCGCGGCAGCGGCCTCCTGGGTTTGCAATTCGGAAGGATCGAGGACCGCGATCAGATCGCCGGCTTTTACCGGCGTACCTTCATCCACCAACAATCTCTCAATGCGGCCTTCCACCTGGGCGCTGACGATGACCTGATTGGCATCCACCGTCCCAATCAACACCAGATCCTTGGAATGATCGGAAGATAAAGTGTAATAAATCGCGGCAATCACAAAGATGATTCCTAAGAGAATAAAAAAACGGTTGCGAGCGCTCATGAGCGGACCCCCTGGCGTGTGGCTTTAGGAATAAACAGCGCGGCGGAAATGAAATCAAGAACGGCGGCGCGGCGCTCAGCGATGCGCTGGGGGGTTAGCGGATTGAAGTGCACAATTCTTTGCATGACCCGGGCGCTGCTGAAATAGAAAACGATTACGGCCAGCATCGAAGGAATGAAATGCACTGGATCTACTTTGCGGAATTCCCCGTGAGCGATGCCCTGCGCAAGCAATTCGCCCAGCCGCGTGTAGATTGGCCGAAAGTAAATCTTCACCAGCCGGTCGATGTGGGTTGAGTCCCCCTCGCGCGCGCGCATCATTTCCCGCTGCATCAGCCTGGGATAGATCTGGTTGGAAGCGATAAAATCGAAGTAAGCGCCGACGTATGCCGTCAGCTTCTGCTGTGGGGGCAAATCGCTGTCAAGCGCCTGAAAAACGCTCGCCCTCATTCCCAGGAAAGCATCATCCAGCACCGCGCCGTAGAGCGTCTCTTTGTCTTTGAAGTAGTAATAAATTAGAGCCTTGTTCACGCGGGCCTCGCGGGCAATCGCGTCGGTGCGGGCCCCAGCAATGCCGTTGGCGGCGAACTCCCTTCCGGCGGCGCGCAGGATCGCGGCGCGGCTCTGCTCTGGACGGCCACGCGAACCCATCCGCGAGGAGTTACCGGGTTTGGAATGCAAATGAAGCATTTCTAATTAACCAGTTAGTTAGATTATAGCATGAGGAAACACACTAGGTCAGGCGCAATCTTTCGATAATTTCGACGACGATTTCCTCGGAAGGGCGTTCTCCATCCACCAGAATGGCACCCTCCGGCTGCTCTAACGTAGCCAATTGACTATCCAGCATGGCTTCGGTCATGAAGTGTCCCTGGCGAAGCCGCAGCCTGTGCCGCAATTCCCGCTGGCTAACTTTCAGGTAAACAATTTGAACCTCAGGCGTGACCCGCAAACGATCCCGGTACGATCGCTTCAAGGCCGAGCAGGCCAGCACAGCAGTCTTTTTGGCGGCGATCCATCCGGTGATTAGAGCGCGCAGAGTTTCGAGCCAGGGTTCACGATCCGCATCGGTCAGGGGTACGCCGGAGTGCATTTTTGCAACGTTCGCGGCAGAATGATAATCGTCCGCATCGGCAAATTCACAACCGACCCGCGCTGCCAGTAATTGCCCGACAGTGGTTTTGCCGGCGCCCGATACCCCCATCAGCAGAATTACCAAGCTCCCTCCTTGCCATGCGCAAAAGAACAGCTGAATTGCGCTTTTTGATTGCTCCGGAGTCCTTCTTGATCCCCAAAGTTTGCGTTCCGTCATATACTCGCATCTCGGCGACAATAACGCCCATCCATCGAAATCGAGCAGACGTATGGAAAATCGTTTTATGGCGCGGGCGATTGAATTATCAATCAAGAATGTTCACGATGGCGGCGGGCCCTTTGGAGCGGTGGTCGTGAAGGCTGGCTCGATAGTCGGAGAAGGCGCCAACCAGGTGACTGCCCTGAACGACCCCACCGCCCATGCGGAGATGCTTGCCATCCGCCACGCCTGCAAAGAACTGGGAGTTTTTGATCTGGAAGAATGCGAAATCTATAGCTCGTGCGAGCCCTGTCCCATGTGCATGGGGGCAATTTACTGGTCGCGGCTTGCGGCCGTTTATTTTGCCAACAGCGCCGCGGACGCCGCCGCCGCAGGGTTCGACGATGCTCTCATCTATGGTGAACTTTCATTGCCTCTGCAACAGCGGAAAATTCCCATGCGTCAATTGGGAAAGGATGCGGGGGCAGCCTTTCGCGCCTGGAGAGAAAAGACAGACAAGACCGTTTATTGAAACCTGTAGAGACACATGCCAACCATAATTCAATCGGAAAAGACATTGCTCGATCGCTACTTCAAGCTCGTGGAAAATCACACCTCGGTCAGGCAGGAGATGCTTGGCGGGCTAACCACCTTCATCACCATGGCTTATATCGTGGTGGTGAATCCGCAAATTCTGGCACAAGCGGGAATGCCGCCGGAAGGCGTGGTTTTTGCCACTTGCGCTTCGGCAGCCATTGCGACGCTGGTGATGGGATTGTATGCCAACTATCCGATCGCGTTGGCGCCGGGAATGTCTCTGAATGCCTACTTCACGTACTCGGTATGCCTTGGCATGCATGTGCCCTGGCGAACCGCGCTGGCGGTGGTCTTTTGTTCCGGCGTCTTATTCCTTTTGCTCACGGTAACCCGGGTTCGCGAACAGATCGTGAACGGCATTCCGGATTGCCTGAAGCACGCGACTGCAGCGGGAATCGGAATGTTCATTGCCTTCGTTGGATTGCGAAATGCGAAGCTGGTAGTGGCGAACTCCGCGACCTTTGTTGGGCTGGGCAGCTTTGCCGATAAAGAAGTGCAAACTGCCTGCTTCGGGCTGGCGTTGACGATGATTCTGATGACGCGAAAATTCCCCGGGGGAATCCTGATCGGCATTTTCGGAACGACACTGCTGGGAATCGTGCGCGGAATTACAAGTTGGCCGGCGACCATCTTTTCCATGCCGCATCCCGGCTCGACTTTCCTGCAACTCGACTTTCGCGGCGCCAGCCACCTCGGGCTGCTGGAAATTCTTTTCGCTTTTCTGTTCGTGGATCTTTTCGACAATGTCGGCACCTTGATGGGAGTCTGCGAGCAAGGGGGGTTCGTTAAAGACGGCAAGATTCCGCGTGTCGGGAGAGTGCTGGTTGCGGACGGAGTGGGCACGGTTGTGGGTTCGCTGACCGGAACCTCGACCGTGACCAGCTACATTGAAAGTGCGGCTGGCGTTGCTGCCGGGGCGCGCACCGGGTTGAGCAATATGGCGGTGGCAGCGCTTTTCGTGCTCGCCGCGTTTTGCTCACCGCTGGCTACGGCGATCCCTGTCTATGCGACCGCTCCTGCGCTGATCCTGGTGGGAGTTCTCATGACCCAGTCGATCGCGCAAATTGCATGGCACGAATTCAGCGATGCGGTGCCGGCCTTCGTAACCATGCTAGCGACTCCTTTAACTTTCAGCATTGCCACTGGACTGAGTCTCGGTCTGATTTCTTATACGGTGGTGAAGCTTGCGGCGGGAAAGGTTCGGGAGGTAAATGCTCTGGTATGGATTCTGACGATCTTATTTATTTTTCGCTATATCTATTTGTCAGTGATGTGAATCGGCAGTGTCGTGAAACCCCGGTTCGAATGGTGTAGGTTAGAAGAATGCCGCCGAACGCTCATCCTCGCGCGCCGCGATGGTACACAATTCCAGTTCGCGTACTGCTGGTCACATTTATCGGCACGTTGCTGGTGTTTGCCGTGAGCCTGCTGTTGGGAATTATCGGAACGGCGATTGTGGCCGTGAAGCGTGGCGTTCATCCGAATATGACCATCGCTTACCGGCATGTCGCGCTTCCGGCGGCTGTAGTGGCTGGAAGCATCATCCTCGTACTGGCTTCGATCATGGAGATTCGCCACTACCGGCAGTCGCGAACTTTGGCCTCAATTGCGAGGGTAAGCTAATATGTCCGCTGCAAAGCTGCCGCGCATCGCCATTCCAATGCCGCATTCCACTGACCTGGAATATGCCGAGCGGTCGATTCCGCAATACGAGAACGCGGTGCGGTTGGCGGGCGGCGAACCGGTTCGGGTGGCGCTCGACCTGACGAACCCGGATGTCGCAAAAATTATTGCGAGCTGTCACGGTGTGCTGCTTCCCGGCAGCAAGGCGGACGTCGATCCGGCAAAGTTTGGAGCGGATCGATCGGCACACACCGCGGATGCTGATTCCCTGCGGGAGAGCGTCGATGAGTTAATGCTCGAGGATGCTTACCTATTGCATAAACCCATCCTCGGCATTTGCTACGGCTTGCAGAGTCTGAACGTTTACCGCAAGGGATCGCTCATTCAGCACATCCCGGATTTCTTGCCAGACCAGCTGCGGACGCTCGTCGACCACGAAGCCGGAAAGACGGTCGCGGTGGCGCACACGGTCGAACTCCATCCGGATTCAAAGCTGGGGAACATACCCGATCTGAATGGTTCGAAAGCAAAATTCGGAGTGAACTCATCCCATCATCAGTCAGCCGGTGCAGTGGGCGCCGGCTTGCGGACTGTGGGAAGCTGCGCCGAGGATGGAATTGTGGAAGCGCTGGAAGGAACGGACCCCGATCACTTTGTTCTCGCTGTGCAGTGGCATCCGGAGCGTTCCGTCGATCATGACGAACCATCTCGCGCTATTTTTCGGGCATTCGTTGAAGCGGCACGAGCGCGGCGGAGACAGTTGAAAAGTTCGACGTAGGAATCGCGTAATCTATTTCGTGCATCTCTCAAGCATCACCACCGCATGGGCCACGGCCGTGCTCTCCAGATTCAGTCCTTCCGGTGTCTTTGCCTTCAGACCTATGCAGTCGGCAGGAATCCCCAGCATTTGAGAGAGACGATCGCGAATCGCGGCGGCATGGGGTCCGATCTTGGGCGCGGAAAGAATCAGGCTCGAATCGAGATTGGCCACGCCATAGCCGGCTGCATTCACGCGTTTCAACGCTTCGCACAGAAAGACCGCAGAGTCCGCGCCCTTCCATTTCGGATCGGAAGGCGGAAATAGCGATCCGATATCGGGGGCGGCGATGGCGCCGAGCAGCGCATCGGTGATGGCATGCAGCAGCACGTCGCCATCGGAGTGGCCACCCAGGCCTTTGTTGTGTGGCAAAGTGATGCCGCCAATTTTCAAAGGAATGCCGTCACGAAATTCGTGCGAATCGAATCCATACCCGATTCTGGCAGCGGGCTTCGTGGTTCTTTGTTTCCTGGCGGGTCGTTTGTTGGTCGGTGGCATCCGGTTTAGTGGCTTGCGTTCAGGTAGAACTCCGCGAGTTCCATATCCGCCGGAGCTGTAATCTTGATATTACGCGGGGAACCCATCACCACCGCGACTTCGTGGCCGGATCGTTCCACCAGCGAGGCTTCATCCGTCCCGACGAATCCGTCAGCCGAGGCTTCGTCGAAGGCCTTCTTCAAAATGCCATAGCGAAAGCCTTGCGGGGTCTGGGCCAGTACAATTCCAACCCGCGGAATTGTAGCTTTGATCAGAGCGCCTTCGGCGGTGCGCTCCACTTGCTTAACCGTATCCACAGCAGGAAGGCCGGCGATGGCTGCACCGTATTTCTTGGCTCCGTCGATCACTTCCTGAATGATCTCGGAGGTCACGAACGGCCGCACCGCGTCATGCACAAGAACGATATCGTCTGCGGAGGCATCAATTGCGTTAAGCGCGCTTTCAACCGATTGCTGCCGGTGTTCGCCGCCAACCACCAGCTCGACCTTCTTCTTCGGACCGTCTTTAGCATCGCCCTCAAGACGTGCCCGAAAACCGGCAATTTCGTTCTCTCGCAGCGCGATCCAGATTTCGCTCACCGCGTCGACCCCAGCGAATTTGCGCAGGGTATGAATGAGAATGGGAGTGCCGGCCAGTTCGGTGAACTGCTTCGACGGAGGCGTCTTGCCTTTCGATCCCTTAGCCGCTGCCTTCGAAACCATGCGGGTTCCAAGTCCGGCGGCGGGGATTATGACGATCACTTTCATCGGCACATTCAGATTACAGGAATCGTCGACCGCAACACATCCTGCTCGGGTTGGCCTCAATCCGATCGGGCGAGATCGTGGGTTAAATCTGCGTCGGCTTGGTTTCGATCAGTGAGTTTGGAACCGGCACGGAGCCCGATCCAGTCGGAATGACTGGCATCGGGGGCTGCGTAGCCGGGGCCGAACGCGAAAAAGCGCGCTCGTCCCATTTGCCGAAGATCATTTTTCCAGCGGTGGTCTGCAGCACTGAAGTCACTGAGACGTCGATGGTCTTGCCGATCATTTTTCGGGCGTTGTCGACCACCACCATGGTTCCATCATCAAGATAAGCTACGCCCTGGTTGTATTCCTTGCCTTCCTTCAGGATAAAGACCTTCATTATCTCGCCCGGCAGAACAATCGGCTTGAGCGAGTTTGCCAGTTCGTTGATATTCAGCACTTCGACGCCTTGTAGTTGCGCGACCTTATTCAGGTTGAAGTCATTGGTGATGATTTTTCCTTCGTAGACTTTTGCCAGTTCGATCAACTTGAGATCGACCTCGCGAACGGCGGGAAAATCATCTTCCACGATCTGGATCTGCAACGTTGCCATTTTCTGGAGCCGCTGGAGCACGTCCAGGCCGCGGCGGCCACGGTTGCGCTTGAGCGAGTCGGCAGAGTCGGCCACCAGCTGGAGTTCACGCAGCACAAACTGCGGCGTGACGATGATGCCGTCGAGAAATCCGGTTTCGGCGATGTCGGCAATGCGACCGTCGATGATAACGCTGGTGTCCAGAATTTTGTAGCTTTTCTTTCCCTGCTTCTCGCCGCCGAAGATGCCGCCCAACGCCGCCAGATTGAGCAGGTCGCCCTTACTCGCACCCACGATCAGCCCGACGTAGGCCATGAGCAGCATGACCAGGATCTGAAGAAAGCTTTGGGTATTTCCGGCGGGAAGGCTGGCGCGAATCACCAGCGCAAACAGATAAGCGCCGCAGATGCCAAGGATGCTGCCGATCGCCGCGCCGATCAGGCGCTTGAGGCTCACGCTGCGCAGCTTCCATTCGAACAGGACAATTCCTGCCCCAACCAGCGCGCCCACTCCGGCATCTTGCGTCCGCGATAAATGAAAGGGCTCGATGAAGTAGCAGGCAACAGAAACTACAGCAATAAAAAGAAGACGTACGAGAATTAAATCCACAGTATGACCTCCTCCGGATGCAGCTTCGCCTGTAGCTTGGCTTGCAGCTTGGCGTGCGATGCACCGGTTGCCTTTTCCTCACCGCCTCAAGGCGGAATCGGCCTTTCGTTTATGCGGGGCGCGCATGAATTAGGGGATGAATGTACGCTCCGTCCCGGCCCTTTGAGGCGCGACCGGGAGACTTCAGTAAACCAACGCCAAGAGTATATACCCGCGGCCAAACGATAGGGCGGAAACCTGACGGGCGCTATCTAAGACCCAGGCTGCTAGACTCGGTTTATGAAAGCCTTGGTGATTACTCGCCTTTCGGGATTGGATGCGCTGGCCCTAGAGGACTTCCCCGAGCCTGTTCCTCAGGCGGGCCAAAAACTGGTTCGAGTTGCCGCTGGCGGGTTGAATTTCGCCGACCTAATGACCACCCTGGGTGGTTATCCGGGAACTCCGGCGCCTCCGCTGATCGCGGGACGAGAATTCTCTGGAAGCGAAGAAGGCACAGGCCGCCGCGTAATGGGCTACGCCCAGTGGGGAGCCTTTGCGGAGAAAGTTGCCGCCTATCCAGACCTGCTTTGGCCGGTTCCCGACCACTGGACCGACGAGCAGAGCGCAGCCTTCCCGGTCAATTTTTTCACGGCCTACCTGGGCTATTGGCAGGCGGGCATGATCGAACCGCCAACTACGGGTCATACCCATCGGGTTCTCATCCACGCGGTTGCCGGAGGGGTGGGGACCGCAGCCGTGCAAATCGGAAAGCTACTTGGGGTCGAGATGTACGGCACATCTTCTTCCGACGAGAAGCTTTCGCGGGTCAAGGAACTTGGGCTTCAGCATGGGATCAACTACAAACGGCAGGATTACGAAAAAGCGGCGAAGGAGCTTACCGGCGGCGAAGGCGTCGACGCCGTTTTCGAAATGCTCGGCGGCGAGCATACCGCCAAAAGCCTGCGCTGCCTCCGCGATTTCGGAAAGGTAATTCAGTACGGGACGGCCACGGGCAAACAGCCACAACTTGACGTTCGCGCCATGTACGCCAAGTCCGCCAGCGTGCAGGGATTGTGGCTTACCTATTTGTCGCAGAAACCAGCCATCATAGAACCGGCCTGGAAGCAACTTTCCGCCTGGATCTCGGAGCGAAAGCTGGCTCCCGTTATCGGGCTGGTGCTACCCCTCGACCGTGCCGTGGAGGGTTACAGGCTTCTGCAAGAGGGTAAGAACTACGGCAAGGTGGTGCTGAAGGTTTAGTGACGTGGATGGGCGATCATTCCGACTAGCATATGCCATGACTGATGCCATATGGTAAAACGAATGGCATGGAGCTTCCCTTAGATAAATCCGGCAGGATCGTCCTGCCAAAGCCGCTCCGAATGCGATTAGACGTGAAGGAAGGCGCCGCAGTGAGGCGATTGAAACGGCTGGCGGACTTGTGTTGCGGCCTGCGAAGCGGCTGCCTTCACTCGTGGAACGCAATGGATTTATCGTTCACACTGGCGAGGCGACGCGCCCGATTGAATGGGAAGATCTCTCGGACGATCTGGAAAGGGAGCGGATGAAAGACATTCTCGGCTAAAGGGTCTGCTCGTGAAGATTTATTGCGATACCTCTGTGCTGGTGGCTTCCTCGATCTCGGCTCATCCTCATCATGTCCTGGCGCTCGCATTGCTCAAACAAATTCGCGATGGAAAATTTAAGGCTGTCATAAGCGTCCACGGCACAGCCGAGTTCTATGCCGTGCTTACGCGCGCTCCATTGGTTCCGCCGGTCTATCCGGCTGAGGCGTGGCGGCTCCTTGCGGAAAATATTCTGCCGCACTTCCCGATTGTCGCGCTCGGTCCAGCCGAGTATCAATCTGTACTGCGGCAGGAGGCGGAGAAGGGATGGACAGGAGGATTGGTCTACGACGCTCTTCATGTAGCCTCGGCCGTGAGCAACAAATGCAGGAGGATTTATACCTTCAATCTGCGCCGCTTTTTGCAAGTTGCACCCACCCTGCGGGAAACCATCTGCAGCCCCTGAGGCACGACCGGTTCGCTGCCAACCTTGGGCTCATGGCAGCTTAGGATCGCCAATCTCGTGTACACTGATGCCGCGCGGCGCGGCAGCCGGATTGTCCTCGCCCTCGGCCTCATCGTTTCGATGATGCACTTTTGCAGCCACGAAGGTCTTCCATGTTGAAGCTCTCTCGCTCCGTTTCTGGACTAGTACTCTCTGTTGTTTTTTGCTGGACTTGCCTCGCGCTGGGTCAATCTCCCGTCGCCACCAATACTGACATCGACCATCGAGTCGATGCGCTCCTGAGCAAGATGACACTCGAGCAAAAGCTCGACTACATCGGCGGCACCGGATTTGCGGTTCGCGCCATCCCCGGCTTGAACCTTCCCGCACTCGAAATGTCTGACGGGCCGCTCGGCGTACGCAGCAACCAAAAGTTTCCGTCGACGGTTTACGCCGCTGGAATCGGGCTTGCCGCAACGTGGGATCCTGGGTTGGCGGAGCAAGTAGGCGCGGGGATTGGCAAAGATGCACGTGCCCGCGGAATCCACTTTATGCTGGGGCCGGGCGTGAATATTTACCGCGCGCCCATGAACGGCCGTAACTTCGAATATTTTGGCGAAGATCCTTTTCTCGCCGGAGTGACTGCGGCGGGCTACATTACCGGCATGCAGGAGCAGGGCGTCAGCTCGACGGTAAAGCATTTTCTCGCCAACAACTCGGAGTTTCTGCGGCATGATAGTGATTCGGTTGTCGATGAGCGTAGCGCGCGCGAGATCTATCTGCCCGCATTCGAGGCCGCCGTTAAACAAGGGCACGTCGGCGCCGTGATGGATTCCTACAATCTGGTGAACGGCCAACACTCGACACAAAACGGATATTTCAATATCGATGTCGTCCGAAAGCAGTGGGGTTTTCAGGGCGTGATGATGTCGGACTGGGTTGCCACTTACGATGCTGTTGGCGCAGCCAATGGCGGGCTTGACCTGGAAATGCCGAACGGCAAGTACATGAATAAGGAGAATCTGCTTCCGGCCATTCGAGCTGGACAGGTGAAAGAATCCACGATTGATGAGAAAGTGCGTCATATTCTGACCACGGCGGCGCGCTTCGGCTGGCTGGATCGTGACCAGACCGATCCCGCGATTTCAAAGTACGACGAAGCCAATCATCAGGTCGCACTCCGGGGAGCGCGTGAAGGGATCGTGCTGCTTAAGAACGAGGGCTCTCTGCTGCCGCTCGATAAGGGGAAAATCAAGAGCATCCTCGTGGTTGGCCCGGACGCGTGGCCGGCGCGGCCTGTGGCCGGAGGCAGTGGCCAAGCCGTTCCGTTTTCGGCAGTGAGTATTCTCGAGGGCCTTGCAACCTATGTTGGCACGTCCGCGAAGGTTTACTACGAGCGTGGCCTGCCCAATATGCGTGAGCTCGCCAGCTCTACTCAATTTTCCAGCGCAGCGCAGAACGGCAAGCCCGGACTGAAGCTGGAAACTTTTACGAACGGCGATCTTTCTGGTAAGCCATCTTCTACTCAGATCGTGAGCCACCTTAACTATGCGGGAGTCGGCTGGCAGGACTTCTCGGATTTAGATGAAGTGATTGCATTATTTACGTCGGCGAAAGCATCGTCCCGCCGCTGGACCGGGTTCTACACTGCGCAAGAAACTTCTTCCTATGAGATCGCCGCTGAATATTTCGGCGAGGGCAATGGTTATCGCGTTCTGGTGGATGACAAACCCGTCTTCGACGAATGGAAGCTGGCTACAGCTTTACAGAACCGCGCGACCCTGACGCTCACGGCAGGACCGCACAAAATTGTCGCCGAAGCGTACCAGTCTTCTCCTATCGGTGGGCGGATGTTAGTCGGTATCATCGACCAGCGGAAAATTGTTTCTGCCGCCGCCAAGGCCCTTGCGCCGAAGGCCGATGTAATCGTCGTTGCCGCTGGCTTTGATGCGGAGAGCGAGTCGGAAGGGGCCGACCGAACTTTCGGTCTTCCGTTTGGGCAAGAAGAGTTGATCCGTGAACTGGCTGCGCTGAACAAGAATACAATCGTCACCGTTACCTCCGGCGGAAATGTCGATCCCGATGGCTGGCTCGCTCAGGTTCCTGCCGATCTCGAGCTCTGGTATCCCGGAGAGCGCGGCGGCACTGCGCTTGCGGAGATTCTCTTCGGAGAAGTCAATCCTTCCGGGCATCTGCCGGTGACATTTGAGCGCCGCTGGGAGGACAATCCGGTTCACGACAGCTATTATCCCGAGGCGGGAACGAAGCGAGTGGTTTACAAAGAGGGTGTTTTTGTCGGCTATCGCGGCTACGAACATAATCATGTTCAGCCGCTGTTTCCCTTTGGCTATGGTTTGTCCTACACCACCTTTCAATACAGCAACATCGAGGTCAAGCCCGGGGCTGAGTCGTCAACTGGAGCTAATTATGAAGTCACTTTCGACGTGACCAATACCGGCTCGCGCGCTGGCGCGGATGTGGCGCAGGTTTATGTGGGTGAGAGCAACCCGAAGGTGCCGCGACCGGCGAAGGAGTTGAAGGGCTTCTCGCGCGTGGAACTGGCCCCGGGTGAGACCAAGCATGTCTCGGTGGCGCTAAATCCCCGTGCTTTTGCTTATTACGATACGGCTGCAAAAGACTGGCACGCGGATGCTGGCCAATACTCGGTGGAAGTTGGACGATCATCAGCCGAAACGCAGTTACACGCTGACATCACACTTTCGACTGCCTACGATATTACGAATGACAGGTAGCGCAGCACAGTCGACCGAGCGATTACTGCGACCTTCGAGGTTCGTGTTGCCGGTCTTCCGGCAATGCAGAACACCGGAGTATCAATAGAGGAACCGCCGTGTTCACCGTCCCACGATAAACCCGGAAATTGCTACGTGTGTCTGTTAGGCTTTGGTAGAAATCTCCGAACCCCCGATCCGCCTGCATGAGACTTCGACCTGGCGCAAGCATCTCGTCCCATGAATAAAGCCCTTCGTTTTCTGCGCCCTTCTCACCAGCACAGCGCTTTCTCCGCGACAGTTCTGCTGATGGGGACGGTAATGCTCTCGCGCGTGATTGGCTATGTCCGCGAGGCGTATATCGCTTACGCGTTTGGCGCGGGAGGACAGACGGACGCGTACGTTGCCGCGTTCACTTTGCCGGACTGGCTCAACTACATCGTGGCTGGCGGCGCGGCCTCGATCACATTCATCTCGATCTACACTCGCTTCCTCGCCGAGAAGCGCGATACCGACGCAAAGAAAACTTTTTCTGTCGTCATCACCGTGATGAGCACGGTAATGATTATCGGAACCGCGCTGGCGGAAATTTTTACGCCACCATTTGTGCGGTGGATGTTTCATGGTTTTTCTCCGGCGCAGTTGGAACTTACGGTGCATCTCACCCGCATTCTGCTGCCAGCACAGATATTTTTTTATGTTGGCGGAGTGGTCTCCGCGGTTCTTCTTTCGCATCGTCTTTTTCTTTTCCCGGCCTTTGGTCCGCTGCTGTACAACCTGTTCATCATTCTCGGTGGCGTAATCGCGGGTCGCCATCTGGGAATCGGAGCACTTGCCTATGGCGCTCTGGCGGGAAGCATTGCCGGACCATTTTTGGCGAGCGTGATCGGCGCGGTCCGCATTGGTACCGGCTACCAGCCGTCGTTCGATGTCAAAAACCCCGCGTTCCGCGAATGGATCAAGCTTTCGGTTCCGCTGATGCTCGGCGTGTCGCTGGTGACGGCCGACGATTGGATCTTGCGCCATTATGCGGCCAGCGGCGTTGGCGATATTGCGCGGCTTAATTACGCGAAACGTTTGTTTGCGGTGCCCATCGCTGTCCTCGGCCAGGCGACCGGGCAGGCTTCTCTGCCGTTCTTCGCAAGATTATTCAATGAGAAGCGCCTGAAAGAATTCGCCACCACAGTGAACGATTCCGTTTATCGGGTGGCGGCCGCATCATTCTTGGCCACGGGATGGATGATGGCCGCGGCGTTCCCGCTGATCGATCTGGTCTATCGCCGCGGAAGATTCACCGTTTCGGACACCCAAACCACTGCTGTCTATTTTTTTTGGTTCTCCCTGTCGCTCGCATTGTGGTCGGCGCAGGGACTTTATGCCCGCGCCTTCTACGCAGCGGGAGATACGCTCACGCCGATGCTGGCGGTGACCGTGATCACCGCGTCGTCGTTGCCGATTTATTCTTTCCTCTTCCATCGCCTTGGCGTTGTTGGTCTGGCATACGCCTCTGACATTGGTATTGGAGCGAACCTGCTCGCGCTGGCCTGGCTGCTGCATTATCGAAAAATGGTTTCGTTAAGGACATTGCGCTGGGACGAACTCGGAAAATCCGCACTCACGGCGCTGGCCGCAGGTGGGATTAGCCTGGAAGTGGCAAAGATTGTGCCGCTACCTGCCGTCGGCCATGCCAGCCGCATAACTGACCTCCAGCAGTTGGCGCTCGTTTCCTTGACGTGGGCTGCCGCGAGCGCGCTCGGCCTTTGGTTGCTGAAATCGCAGTTGCCCAGCGATCTGCGCCGCCGCAAGCAAGTCGCTTACCCGGCAGTCGCGCAGAACGAAACCAAGGAAATCATGGGAGCGGGAACGCAGCCGTAAATCTTCACTTAGCGGGTCGATTGCAGTGGGCTGGTCTCACGTTAAACGGCTGAGATTGCATTTAGCGCTTCTATTTCAATCCTTCCACCAGATACAAATCCGCCAGATTGCGGTGGTAGCCAAAGACGCAGGTTTTGGCGTCGGGAGTCAGAAGGATAGGCCCGATGTTCTCCACGCCAGCGGGATCGGTGGGCATCAGATCTTTCCACAGCGCCCGCTTGCCGGATTCGACGTCGACGCGATACACATGGGCCGGTAGTTCTCCCGGCTGATAGACATAGAGAGAATGGCCGTCGGCGCTCCAGGTAATGGGCTGCTCACCTTGATTAACGCCGGGAATCAATTTCGCGTCAGCACCGTTCACGGTACCGTTAACGGGATATAAATAGGTTCGCTGGTCAGGGCCAATCGCGGCGACCACTTGAGAATCAGGGGAGATCGCGAAAGAGTTCCCGTTCACGCCCTGGGGCGTAATGGGGCGTCCTTTGCCTGTGTCCAGATCGTAAACGTAAAGCTTTTCTCCTCTGTCAGGCTCGTTTCCTGAGAAGAGGATGCGTTTGCCATCGCTGAACCAGTGAGCCCAGTTGTGATTGATACTATCGTTAGTGAGATCCTTGGCCTGACCCGCACCCGTGGGCAGAAGCTTTAGCTGTGCCGGCGAGACCTGGCTTTCCGTGATCGCCCATTTGCCATCAGGAGAGAGCGCGAGAGCGCTTCCCTCCCCGAGCAGCACGGCGGGCGCACCATCGGTGGAGCGGATATAAACTCCGTAGGTATAGCCTCCGGATTTCGAATAAGCCAGCGATCCCCCGCCGCCTTCCTCATCGAATAATAGAGTTTTTCCATCGGGCGAAAGTTCGGCGGGATAGCTGTAGTCAAGCCAGGAAAGTTCGCGCTGCTTACCGTCCGCGGCGAAGCCGATCAGTTCGCGGCGCCAACTGGCGCGGACCAGAAGTACGCGCCCATCATGCGCGATGTCGTAGAGCATCAGCGCACCAGGCAACCGCGCGATGGTGCGCATTTTGCCGTCTAATGTCGTCGCGTACAGCGTGCGATCCGTTCCTGACTTACTGGCGGTGAACCAAATTTCTTTCGCATCAGGCGACCATGCCAGACCCTGGATGGTGAACCACTGTTCCGAGAGAACCTTCTTCTTACCATTCAGATCGACGACCGAGAGGCCGCCGCTATCATCTCCCTGCAGGGGATGATCCGCAAAAGCGATGAGGTCGCCCTTCGGCGAAACCCGCGGATGCCCGATCCAGCCGCCGGTCTCATACAATGGTTTGCCGATCGGATATTCCAGGCGATTCATGCCGCCGAAATCGCGAACTACCGCGAAGTTGGAGCCATCGGGAGACCAATCGGCCCACTGTACGTTCTCGAGGACTTCACGTGGAGCGCCGCCTGCGAGCGGCGCCCGAGCCAGAGTGCCTAGAGTGACCCAGGCTCCGGTCGCTTTGCTATTCAGCAGCACGGCCATTTCAGCCGTGGAGGAAACAGACATCAGTTGCGTGCGGCTCAGGCCCATGGAGCGCGACTCCGGCGCTTCCGGGCGCGCGGTAAACACATCGGTGGGATTTCCCTGCCACGCTGCGCTGTAGAGAATGGTTTGGCCGTCGGGAGCGAAGCGAGCCGACCGGATGCTGCCCCGACGAAATGTGAGCTGCCGGTAAAGCGGTGGCTCAACGGGAGCGGACCTGAAGAGTGACTTTCCGGCAAAGAGGCCCGCGGCAGCGGCCACAACCATGCCGATAGCAAAAAGGATGGCGAGCTTCGGCGTCTTCCGGCGATTGCTCGCAGGGGCTGCGGAAACACCGGCAACCGTAGAGGAGGTCCCTTCTCGGCTTTCTTCCAGCGTCTCGGTACGCGAAGAATCGAGCGAGCGCTTCAGTCGCTTCAGGTCGGCGCGCAGTTCGCCCGCAGTCTGGCAGCGCATGTCACGATCTTTTTCCAGAGCCTTGCTGATAATTTCTTCCAGCTTGGGAGGAAGCTGCGGAACCAGGCGAATGGCGGATGTGGGATGGTGATTGAGAATGGCGTCCGTAATGACCGCCGATGTCTCCCCGCGGAATGGCAGGAGCCCGGTAGCCATCTCGTAGAGGACCACTCCAAAAGAGAATAGGTCGGTCCGGCCGTCGAGCTCTTTGCCGCGCAGCTGCTCGGGTGACATGTAGGCGACCGTTCCAACCGCCGTGCCGGGACTGGTCAGGTCCAGACCGCTGGCCTCGGCGAGGGTTTGCGAATCGCCGCTGGTAGGTCGTGCCGCGCGTGCAATTTTAGCCAGCCCGAAGTCGAGAATCTTGGCATGACCACGATCGGTCACGAAAATGTTGGCCGGCTTGATGTCACGGTGGACAATTCCCTTGCTGTGCGCGGCGTCGAGCGCATCGGCAACTTCAATGGCCAGGGTAAGCAGGCGATCGAGTTCCATCGGCCTTGCGTTGATCAAATGCTTCAGCGTCTCGCCGCTGAGGCATTCCATCACGATGAACACATGTCCTTCGTGCTGGCCGATTTCGTGGATGGTGCAGATGTTGGAATGATTCAGCGAAGATGCGGCACGAGCCTCGCGTCGAAAACGTTCAAGGGCCTGGGGATCGGCGGAAGAATCATCGGGGAGAAACTTGAGCGCGACGAAACGTCCCAGCTGGGTGTCTTCGGCTTTATAAACCACGCCCATGCCACCGCCGCCCAGGAGTTCAACGATGCGGTAGTGAGAGACGGTCTGGCCGATCATGGTAAAAGGCTGCCTGCGAGATCTACTGCTGTAAGTCCGGACCGGCTTATCTTAGGGAGAATTTCAACCGGAGTCAATTTGGATTGCGGCGGAACGAGCCGCACTTCCGCATCCATCCGGCACTTCAACCAGCAGAGTGAGCCGCGGCAACATCCTGCAACAGGTCGGAAGCCTCCCAATCCGCGCCGTGATACCACTTAAAGATTTTTCCATCGGGAGAAATTACGGCCGTGCTCAGAGAATGGGTGATTAAGCCACTGTCTTCCTGGTAGGTCAGAGCGAAATAGCGAGCAAAGTCGGGCAGTTCAGCCGGGGGAATCGAGGCAAATTCCCAGCGCTTGAAAAGCGCCGGATCTTTGCTCGCGGCGCAGGAAAACCCGTAGGCGCGCAGAACTTTGGGCGTGTCGTGCACCGGATCGAAGCTGATGCTCAACAAGTGAGTCTTACCATAGCGGACAGGATCGGCACGGACCTGGCTATCGATGGAAGCGAACTCATGACTAACGCGCGGACAAAAATCCGGAAACGGACAGCGCGTGTAGATGAGCGTAAGCAGTAGAGTTTCGCCGCGAAATTGCTGAAGCGAGATCTGCTTTCCGCTCTGGTTGATCAGCTTAAAATCCGGCACTGGATCGCCGGGCTGCGGAATATGAAAGCTCGCGGTAGGCTTGCCTTCTTCAGGTTTCGAGTGGCCGACCACTTTCACATTCTCCAGCCAGTACTTCCCCGGCTCCTCGACCACGACATCGCCAGTGATGGAATCGCCGGGTTGCAGTTGATCGATCTGACTGGCGGGTTTAAACGTGTAGGGCATGACCATCGAGTCCATAAAGCCCTCGACGGGCTCATTGTCGATGTTTGCCGTTCCGGCGTTTTTATCTACTGAGGCAACTTTGCCCTTGAACTGGTAGCGTTTGGCGGCGCCGTCCCCATCCGATTTACTACGATTGCACGCGATAGAAAAAAGCAAAGCAGCGCAGAGACAACACAGCACACTACGAGGCAACGATGAAGAAAGTGTCATATTTGTCTAATCATTATCTCCGATTATTAAGTCCAATTCATCACGTTATCGCTTTAGTAGTGAAACCGATAGCGGAACTCCGCATAAATCTGCCGCGGATCGTTCCAGTGAAACCCTCCGAATGTGAGGCTGTTATCCAACTGCACGCGTCGGTTGGCCACATTCAACGCATCGATGGAGATTGTGTATCTCTCGGCGAAGGTCTTTCCCAGGGCAAGATCGACCGTAGTATGGCCCGGCAGATAGTTGCCGGGATACTGCACTCCGGGTAGGCCGTTGGTGAATCCCGAGCCGTAGTACACATTGGTGGAAGCATAGGATTGCCAGGGAAGATTCGCATTGTAGCCAACGTTGAGGGTGTTGCGCTGATCGTGATCGACGGGAGAAAGCCCGGGAGGAATGTCGAGTCCGCAGGCAGGGGTTACGGGGCTGGGGCAGATCAAGCCGCCGGTGATGGGAGAAGTGGCCTGCGCAATTTGATTGGCGTAAGCCAGGTGAAATTGGCTGTGGCGCCAGAGGTTGGGCGAGCGCAGCGTGACTTCCCAGCCTTGAATCAGGGCATAGCTCCAGGTGATCGGCCAGAAGAGATTGGAGTCCCCGATGTTGTTGTGGTCGAGCCAGTTGTGGGCACGGGTTTCGTAATTATCGGCGCTGAGGTTCCAGCCGTGAAATGGAATGGTGACGCCGTATTGCCATTCGATATCGCGCTCGCCTTT
This sequence comes from uncultured Acidobacteriaceae bacterium, assembly GCA_963833875.1. GTDB lineage: Bacteria > Acidobacteriota > Terriglobia > Terriglobales > Acidobacteriaceae > Sulfotelmatobacter. The sequence goes on along the minus strand of CAWHZM010000004.1, from coordinate 114,612 downwards.
CAGGGGAGAGAAGGCAAAGCTCTGGCTGTTGGCCAAATCGAGCAGCGCGCCCGTAGCAGTGACGAGCGGCGGGGCCTGATAGAAGTAACCGTAGAATCCGCGGAAGACCCAGTTCAGGTGCGGGACCTTTACCGCTACGCCAAAACGAGGATCGGTGGCGCTTTGGGAAATGGTGGAATCGAATTCGGTTTGGCGAAGGCCAGCGATTAAAGTCAACCAGGGAGCCACTTTGAATTTGTCATTCACGAAGAGGGCAGTGACTCCCCCGTTGACGCCGATAGAGGAAGCGGGAAAATTCGCCTCGCCGTCGTGAAATTCGTTATCGAAGTAGTTGTGCTGGTGCTGACCGAATCCGTAGACGCCCGCTTGAAGATCGTTCTTCCAAAACGTGGCATTGATCTCCGCCTGCGCGCCGCCGTAATTGGCATTCTGGTTGACGGTGGAGATAACGGGAAAATCATTCGGCCCGCCTTTGTAGTCAGCGCCGTTGTAGTGATAAAACGGCGCAACCGTCAGCAGCAGATCAGGACTAAAGGTGTGTACCCAGGAGAAGGTGACGTAGCCATCGGGCTCCCGCTCGGCGTCGCGCAGGCCGTAACTGGGATAGATCGAGTTTCCAACCGAATTGGGATTCGGATCGATGGGAATCTGGTAATAGTCCCGCCGCAAGGATCCGACAATGCGAAATTGGTTCTTGGGATCGGAGTTGTAGATGAACGAGGCGAACCCTCCATAGCCGTTAGCCGCGTCGTGAACCACCTGCGCGACCGGGGTTTGAAGTCCGTAGTTGCTGCGGTTCCCATTCAGGCTGACGTAGTAGGCGAAGCGCTCGGAATGTCCGCCGCAGCTGAGCTGGTCGTTAGTCTGATAAAAATTTCCTGCGCTGATCAGAAGATCGCATTCGTTATCGCGTTCAAAACCCGTGCGCGGCGCGACGTTAAAAATTCCGTAGGTGCGGTCGCCGTAATCGGCTCCATAGCTGCCTCGCTGAACTTCGAGATAATCGATATCCTTGGGGTCGATCTGCGGTCCTAAATTTGTGGCAATGTTCGTATTGGGTATGGGGACGCCATCGATCAGCCATTCCACTTGATGGCCGCCACGCATGTGCAGCATGTCATGGGTTACGTATGCGGCGGGAACGTAGTCCGTGATCATCGCCAGACTATTGGTGCGGTCCGCCCCGGGAGTCTGTTGAATGTCTTCACGGCTCACCGTGGTGGTCGGAGTCACGCTGTCGGTGGTCGCTTCCACTGGAACTTCGGAAACGGAGACGCTTTCCCTCGTTCCCGCGATGTCCAACGCGAGGTGGAGCACCGGACGGGTATCCGACTGGACGATCACATTTCGTTGGGTCGGCTGGAAACCCGGCGAGGAAACGGTGACTGTGTAATTCCCGATGGGGACGGAAGTGAATTCAAACTCCCCCTGATCGTTCGAATCCTCGGATTGCGTCCAATCCGAGTTTTGCGCTTTGAGTGTAATGTGCGCGCCTTGAATCGGACGGTGCTGCGGATCATGAACGATCCCGCGGGTGGAACCGAAGATGGTGGCGGCAGCAAGCGTGCCCAGGAAAAAAATCACAGCCGTCAAGCTGACAACTCGCCTCATGGGAATGTCTCCGTTCTCTATTGGGCTCGGGAGTGGGAATTCCAGCCATAAACGCACGCATGCGTCAACCGAGGGATTGACTGATGCTGGAGAGTTTAGGAGAGAGGCGGGGCGCGGGTGGACTGGAATTCTGCGGAAGCCGTCGCGGGAGATTCCGATTTCGATATAGACAAGCGTGCGCTGTGGACTTGCAACGAGAAAGACGCAAGCTTTGGCTGAGGGTGCGCCCACTGCGCGGTGGTAACGGCGTGGCCGCAATTGCCGCGACAGCAGTTCGTATCCCGCACTACAGGCTTAGTGGAGTCAGAGCCGGCCGCATCCTGGCAATGGTGGAGGCCTTTCCGCAGACAACAGGCGTGCGGCGAAGCGGGGTTTGCCGCCAGCGCTATAGGAACAAGGTTTCCCACCAGCGCGAACAGCAACAGCATTCTGGCGGTCAGGAGATTCATGCTTTCTATTTTGAAACGAACCCTTGCGGTTTAGCCAGCATAGAACACAACAGAAGCGCGCGCAAGCCAGTCCACATCAGCGCAAGAATATGTCGTAGCCGATGCAGAAAGAGGCGGGCAAGATTGTCCGCCCCACTTCCTTAATTAAGCGGCCTGTTGATGTTGGTAAGCCGGCACGAACTTCTCAGCAACAAATGTTTCGAAAGAGGTTGGGGTGGTATTGCGTGAAGTACGAGGTTCGAGGGTGCGCATGTGTCCGGAGTTCAGCGCATCCGCCATTTCCAGGATAAGTTTCACAAAGTTCTCCGACATTCCCATCTGCACCATTGCCTGGAGGAGTTGGTCGTGGGGAGCCTGGATATATTTTAGATCTTGTTTGCCGATGGCTTTTCCGATGATGGCCGTTGCTTCCCTGTAGTCAATATCTCGCTGGCCATGCAGTTCCCGAGTTTGCTTGCCGCGGAAGGAGAGTTGCAGAAGTTCTTCGGCAGCTACGGCGCCGATATCATGCGTGGCAATCATCGGTAGCTTCAGATCAGGACGAACTGGCCCGATCGCAGAGCCCGCGGTACGAATCACACCAGCTTGGGGCAGGGTATTCTCCATGAAGTATCCCGGGCGCAGGACCAGGAGGTTAATGCCGTCGATATTGTTCAATTGTTGCTCGAGTTCGTGAAGTCCAGTGACCGGGCCGGTGCCTGAAGATTTATCGGCCCCGTAACTGCTCAGCGCGACAATATTTTTTACGCCGCTCTTCTTGATGGCAGTTGTAATGGCGCCAGTGACGCGGCTTTGATATCCGCGAAAATCGTTACTCGCTGGATCTGGCGGAATCATGACATAAGCCGAATCGGCCCGTTGAAAAGCCTTCATTACAGCTGAAGCATCGCTGATGTCGCCGACCGATACTTCTGCTCCTTGCGCTGCGAATGGTTGCAGATGGGTGGCATTCCTGCCGAAGACGCGCACTTTCTTCCCTTCGGCCAGAAGTTTGTTCGCTATAACGTGACCGGTATTACCACTTGCTCCCAGAACGACGTACATAAGGTGACCTCCATTTGCAAGTTTGGATGCGGCACCAATTCATTTGGGCTCAAGCAGTGATTAGTGAGCAGTGGTTTGTGGTTTGTGGTTTGTGGAAAGATCCCCTCAAGAATATTTGCCCCCATCAAACACTGACGACACCCACAGACCACTGGCCACTGATCACTCTTAACTGATCACGCTTAACAGCTTTCCCCATCGGTCACTTGCGCGGAAGGGCGGCTCGCTGGTTCACTTTAACTTAGTCCTTGGACGAATAGAGGTGACTCATGGGCGGCAACCTGATCCAAATGGCGGCGCTTTTGCTGTTTGTGGTAGGAGTGCTAGTTTACACCGTCATTCTTTACAACGAACTGGTGCGATTGCGCAATGACAACGACCGCGCCTGGGCAAATATCGATGTGCTGTTGAAGCAGCGCCACGATGAGATTCCAAATCTGGTGGAGACGGTGAAGGGCTACATGCAGCACGAACAGCAAACCCTGCTGGCCGTTACTCAGGCCCGTGCAGCGTCCATGAATGCCGCAAGCATTGGGCAAAAGGCCCAGGCTGAGGCGATGATGACGGGCGCACTGCGAAGTCTGTTCGCAGTCGCGGAAAATTATCCTCAGCTCAAAGCTAACGAAAATTTTCTAAAACTGCAGGCGCGTATCAGCGAACTGGAAGATCGCATTGCCGACCGCCGTGAATTTTTCAATGATGACGTCAACACTTACAACACCCGCATCGGGCAAATTCCGGAGGTATTCGTCGCCAGCTACATGAACCTGAAGCCGCGCTCCATGTTCAAGGCTTCCGAAGAAGATCGGAAGTTGGTTGACGTAAAGTTTCAGAGTCAAGGTGCAAGCGGAGCATAGACGTGCGTTCCACGCCTACGCCTTGGCAAAACATAGCCCACCAGCAATTTAAAAAAACCATTCTTATAAACCGGAGCCCGCACCCGCAGGCTCCGGTGCAATCGAACGTTGTGGTTAATTATGCGGTCATTGCTCGCCGCTGAGGACGTGTCTCTCGAATCGAGGCGACCCCGCGGCGGACGTTCAGCCAGTTATTTTCCTGGAAAAGATGGAACAGGTCATAGGTATAGGGCACTTCGCCGGTGATGATCTCTTCTTTGCCTTGATCATCGGTTACAGCGAATGCAACCTGCACTGGTTCGTCGGGCGAGTTTTGTTTGGTGAAATAGACGAGTTTTACATTGAGGGTAGGTTGGTCCTGCGATTGCAATGGCATACGTATTCCTCCTCTTAAATGTATTTCTTGTTTGGATTTTGCATACAGACTTACTTCTGTAGGAATGATCGAAGACAAAAGATATGCGGTAATTTATGTAAAGTTTTCATTTTTTATCAATGAAAATCGTTGCACTGGATGCTGCGCTGAATATTGTAAGAAAGACCACTAGCCGGTTTCAGTCGCTCAGGCAATCTTTAACTTAATTATTTGCTTTGCAGCAAGCCTTTTGCGCCCTTCCCGGCAACTAACACAACATGGGTAAATCTCGCGATTACGAAGAAAAGGTGGATACCATGAATGATCTCGTAAAATCAATTCTCAAAACGGCGGTCTATTTCCTCGACCAGACCAACAGCTTTACCAGCAGCGTGAAGGACCGCGTATCCGACACCATTGACGAAGCCAGTGATCGCGTTTCCGGGCTGCGCGACAGAGCTTATGACCTGCGCGACCGCGCCTCCGATCTTTATGGCCATGAGGATCACACTCTGCGGAACGTCCTGACCTTCGCGGCCGGCATCGGCGTGGGGATTGGAGCGGCCATGTTGTTCGCTCCCGCCAGCGGCGAGGAATTCCGCGAGCAAATCGGTGAAAAGGTTCAAGACATTGGCGACCGCGTGCGCAGCAAGTTCTCATCAGATGCACGGAACGCAACCGGCACGGAAGGCCGCTAGCCTCTAAGGTTTGTCTAAGAATCTTGGAGTGAAATCCTAAGCATAAAAAAAAACGGGGGATCTATGCAATTCTCAGAAATGCATAGACTCCCGCTTTCTTGTTTGAGAGACGACCCTACGGATTGAGCAACCCGTAAATGTCCAACTCGGTCGCGGTGGGTACAAAGACTTTTCCATTTGCGATAGTGGGCACGGTGAACTTCAGCGCCAGTCCTGCTGTATCCCGACCGCTTGCCGCCTGTGAGCTGTTGTAGAGCTGGTTGGCCAGGTTGGTGGCATCGTAGGCGTGCAACACCAGCGGGCCACTTGAGGCCGGATCGCATCCGCACGATGTGTAGGCTGAATTGTCTGTATCCCAGACAATGGCGTTATTGTTGCCATTGGCCGACAGCGATGCCGTGGCTCCGTGTGCCGTATAGATCACGCTGCCCTCGGAAGTCGGCCCGGCCAGAGGCGTGGAGTTATTCGGATTCCAGCTGTAAGCCTTCAGAACGTCGCGATTGTCGTGGTAGTAGATATTCTCGTTCCAATAAACCGGAGTTGAAAAAATGTTGTTGTACTGCTGCGTGCCGGTTTGCAGGGTCTCAATCACGTCATTTGTGCTGGAAAAACCGCCCATATCGAGAGGATTAACCACAAAGACGTTGCCGTCTTTCCCTCCTCCGATGAGGGCCTGCTCGTATTGGGAGTTGCCCGGCACAAGCGTAGGCGATCCGCTGCCCAGATCAGCATCGTTCGCGGAAAGGGTGTAGTTATTGTCCGGCGAAAAAGAGCTCTGCACGGCCAAAGTGGTCGGATTTAAGTTGAGGAAAGAATCGTTGTAACCGGTCTGCGTGTAGGTCGGAGGCGCGGAGATCCATTCATCGTCGTAATCGGTCCCGGTCTCCACATATACATTGCCGCTGCTGTCAATCGCGGGCGCGCCGCCTCCGGACCACAATCCTCCACCTTCGGCACCGTTGGTATCTTCGAATACTGCCTGTTGGGTTAGGGTCTGCTTGTCATATGCCACAAGCCAGCCATTATCACAATCGCCAAAAGCAATATAGATCCAGTTCGTAACTGGGTTCAGGGCCAGACCCATGCGCTGGAAGCAAAAGGTTTCCAGGCTGTCGCCGGAATACGTCGCGCTTATAACGACAGGGCCCAGCTTGATCGCGCCTGTGGTCAGATCCAGCCCAAACAGCCTAAATGGGGTTGGACTATTAGGGCTCGCCTCAGACACTAAGTACATAGTATTGGTCGTCGGATCAATGACCGGCGTCGAGAGTACTCCCACGCTCGGATATGGGCCACCGGTATCGTTCACGATAACGGCTGGACCCAAGATGCTGGGACCATCCGTCCAGAAGGTCTGCGCAGTGGCCGACGAAGTCGCGTCGGCGTTGAAGGCATAAACGTAATTATTTTGCGTGGCCACAAACACCACGTCATACGTGCCGCCACCGATACTGAGCTGCGGCACGTACAAAGGCTGGGCGTAGATCTGACCATCCACCGGATAGGAAACGAGTTTGCCAAAGCTTGTTGAGTTCACATTCTGGGGTGTGAGCGTAACTTCGTTCAGATACGCGCCATCGCGGGCAAGGTCGTTGTGATAGGTGAGCACAGAGGTTTGTGTGGGATTAACCACTACCACCGAAGCCGAACGACTGAACGCGGAATTTGCCACGCTGCTCGCAGTCACGACATAGGAGCCAACCGCCGGAGGAGCAGTGTAGACGCCTGAAGAGTTAATGGTGCCGACAGAGGAATTGCCTCCACTCGTTCCGTCGACTGACCAGGCAACCGCATCGTTCGACAATCCTTGAAGGGTCGCGGTGAAGTCCAGCGTGCCCGTGGGAGCCACCGTGGATGACGTCGGCGAAATCGAGAACGCAAAAACCGTGACGCTCGAACTTGCTGTCAAAGTCGAATCTGTCGCGGTTACGGTGTAGGTTCCCGGCGCAGACGGCGCGGTATAGACGCCGTTGGAGATGGTTCCCCCGGTGGCCGTCCATGTGATTGTTGGACTGGAAACATCGGGAAGCGCGGGCGTAAATGTCTGGCTGATTCCGCCAATGAGCGTGGCGGTCGTCGGAGATATGGAAAGCGCGGTCACAGTTACGGAAGCGCTGGCTGTGACGGAAGAGTCCGCCGCGCTGACCGCCGTGATGGTATGAGGTCCATTCTGTGCCGGCCCGGTGTACAAGCCCCCAGATGTGATCGTACCCACTGAGGAATTTCCGCCCGCGATTTGATCGACCGACCAGTTGACCGCAGTATTCGAGAAGCCTTCGACCGTGGCCTGGAATTGCTGCGTCGCTCCGGGCAAAATCAGTGCCGTCGCCGGCAAGATCGCCCCCAGCGTACCCACCACAACCGAGGCCTTCGCGCTGGCTGCCGTATCGGCCACGCTGGTTGCGGAAACCGTGAAGCTCCCTGCCAGTGATGGAGCGGTGTAAAGCCCGGTGGCGCTGACCGTGCCCAGGCTGGTGTTCCCGCCCGCAACACTGTTCACCGACCAGGTTACAGAGGTATTCGACGTGTTCTTGACCGTAGCCGTGAACTGCGACGTGCCGCCGGCAGCCAGACTAACCGCGGACTGATTCAGAGATACGCTTACCGGAGCGGCTGAAGTTGTCGTGGTTGTTGTAGTGGAAGAATGGTTCATTCCCTGACAACCCGCCAGAACGAATGCAATCACAACAGCAAGACAGTAGCCAGAAAACTTTCGAGAGCTTTTTAAACTAGACGACGTGGGATTCATCCGGTCCTACCTTGTGAGGCGCGTAATAGATGGCCAGCAGAGTGGCAAAGGTTGTTCTGGGCATGGCAAAGCGGGCATGACTTAGGTCTTACAGTGGATGCCTGAGGAGGGTACAGTCTAAATTATGGCTAATTAAGGTAATGGAAGTAGGCTTTGTGTCTTTCCGGTGAGACCGGTGAATCCCGCAGGCCTATGCCGGTAGACCTATGCCAGCAGACGGGCCGCGTCTTTGGCGTAATAGGTGAGGATAATGCTGGCTCCGGCGCGGCGGATGCTGAGGAGGGACTCCATCATGACGCGGTCCCGCTCGATCCAGCCATTCTGCGCGGCAGCTTCGATCATCGCGTACTCACCGGAGACCTGATACGCAGCCAGCGGCAAGTCGAAGCGCTCACGGGCGGCCGCAATCACATCGAGATAAGGCATGGCAGGCTTCACCATGATCATGTCCGCGCCTTCTTCGATATCGAGCTCGATCTCGCGCATGGCTTCACGAAGGTTTGCGCCGTCCATTTGATAAGACCGGCGGTCGCCGAATTGCGGAGCTGAATCCGCGGCTTCGCGGAACGGTCCATAAAAGCCGGAAGCGAACTTGGCGGCATAAGAAAGAATTGGAGTGTTCTGGAAATGTGCCTCGTCGAGCGCGCGCCGGATCGCGTCCACCCGTCCATCCATCATGTCCGAAGGAGCGATCACATCGATGCCTGCCCGCGCCAGAGAAACTGAAGTGCGCGCCAGAAGTTCCAGGCTGGCGTCATTATCGATCTCAAATTGCGGCTGAATAAAGCGAGCCGTAATTTCCGCCGCGCCAGCGTCAACCGCCTTGACTGCGTTCTTCTTTTCTTCCGATAACTCTACTTCGACCGTTCGCATCGCCGCCGCACCCAGAGAGAGCGGAGCTGGCATTTGGCGAACGATTCCGCAATGCCCGTGCGACATGTATTCGCAAAGGCAAACGTCGCCCATAAGAATAAGATCGGGTACCTCACGCTTTATCGCTCGCGCAGCTCGCTGCACAATACCCTGATCAGCCCAGGCCCCGGTGGCGATTTCATCCTTCTTGTCCGGCAGGCCGAAAAGAATCACCGAAGGCACACCCAGAGATTTCGTCTCCCGCGCCTCTTTCACTGCTTCATCCACCGACAGATTGAAAACCCCGGGCATCGACCGGATTTCCTTGCGCACGCCTTCTCCCGGGCAGACAAACATTGGGTAAACGAATGAACCGGGAGTAAGTCGAGTCTCCTGCACCAAACCGCGCAATTGTTCGGTACGTCGAAGGCGACGGAGACGGGTCGTCGGAAAAGCCATCAAGAACCTGATTTCTACCTTGTGTGGGTTGCCGGCTTTAAAACCCGCTCTGATTTTATCAGGACCTTAGGATCAAAGAGTTCCGAGGGCGAGGGATCCTCCTGAGAGGTGACCAAAGTAATGGAACGGAATCCGAAAGGAATCTGGGAATCATACACGTTGTTCATAAAATAGAAAGGCATGGGTGTGCGTGGAAAAAACCGATGGTTTACGCTCGCTGGCGCGGTTACGCTTGCGTTCGCGATCGTAATGCTCGCGTTACCAAAAGGGCCATCCAAGTGCGCAATCTCTGATGTTACCTACCTCTTTCTGCTGCTCGCAATTGGCGTCACCATGCTCTCCAATGCATGGTCAACCCAAGGCATTCCGCAACGCTTCTGGCTGCTGATGGGCTCGGGGTACCTGCTATGGGCGAGCAATGCGCTGAGCTGGAACTACTACGAACTGGTGCTTCGGCGAGCAATGCCTGATCCCTGGTTCATGGACATGTTTCTCTTCCTGCACTTGGTTCCCATCATCGCCGCCGTTGGGCTTCGTCCGCATCGCGCAGAAGGAGAACAGAAGTTTCGCGTGGGAACACTCGACTTTCTGCTGCTACTGGTCTGGTGGGTCTTTCTCTACGCTTTTGTAGTATTTCCCTCACAATATGTAAACCTCGACGCGGCAGCCTATGAGAAAAATTTCGCCGCACTTTATCTGCTGCAAAGCGCGGTGTTCGTTTTTTTTCTCGGAGCGGTCGCCCGCGGAGCCTCGAAGGGCTGGAAAAAGTTCTACGTCAACCTCATGGGCGCGACCGTCTTTTACGCCCTGGCCTCACTGGCGGTTAATTTCGCCATGGAAGAGGGCGCCTACTATACAGGCAGTCTTTACGATGTGCCTCTCATCGGGGCTGTAAGCTGGATGGCCGCAACTGCCCTCAGCGCTCGGAAATGGAATATGGAAGCCGCGCCCGCTGTGGCACATGAGCGTTGGGGTGCAGTCTCTGTGCGCCTTTCGATGCTGGCTTTGCTCTCACTGCCTGGGCTGGGATTGTGGAGCTTTCTTTGGGACGACGCGCCCGTCGAAACGAAAACTTTTCGTTTGTTCACGGTGCTGGCGGCAATGCTGGTGCTTGGATCATTCATGTTCGTGCGGCAGTATCTGCAGGACAAAACTTTGATCGGTTTGCTCGAGGAATCCCGCCGTAGCTTCGAAAACGAGCAGCGATTGCAGAGCCATCTGGTACAGCGCGAGAAGCTGGCATCTCTGGGAGAACTGGTCGCCGGCGCGGCGCATGAGATTAACCAGCCGCTGAACGAAATCATGGAGTTCTCGGAAAAACTTTGGTCGAACGAGCGCCTGACCGGGGAACAGGACACTCTCGTACGCAAAATAGTGCACCACTCTCAGCGAACGCGCGAGTTGATCTCCAGCCTCTTGAGCTTCGCCCAGCAAAGTTCCGGAGAGAAAAAAATGGTCGATGTCTGCACGCTTTTGCAACGCAGTGTGCAGATGAGGGAATTACAACGCCGCGACCAGAAGATTCGAGTGGAGACTTTGCTGGAGCCCGGCCTGCCCAAGGTCTGGGGCGACGGACATCAGCTTTTCCAGGCATTCGTTCACATCACCGAAAACGGCTTGGACGCGCTGCAAGAAAATGGCGGAGGGTTGCTCCGCGTAAGTGCCCGCTCGGAAGGACAGGAAGTGGTGGTGCAGTTTTCCGATAGTGGGCCCGGTATAAAAGAGCCGCACCGGGTATTCGACCCTTTTTATACGACCAAGCCGATTGGCAAAGGCACAGGCTTAGGCCTGAGCGAAGTGTACGGAGTGGTACAGGATCATCGCGGACAAATCACCTGCTACAACAATCCCGAAGGCGGCGCATCGTTCACGTTGCGCCTTCCAACTGTCGGTGAGCCGGCGGACCAGGTGTTCGCCGCTGCCGAGCTCTAGCCATGAGCTGCAACTTCTTCTTCTCATCAGACGTGGGCGCCTATGCACCACGCTCGTGTCTTCTATTCCTGTAACATTAATTGCGGTTCGAGAGTCATGCCCGCAGCCCTCATGCACAGCTCCGCTCACGTACTGGAATTCGAGACCCTGCGCCAACTGCTGCGCGGGTATGCCTTCTCGCCCCTCGGCAAATCGAAGATTGCTGCGGTCGCGCCCTCGGTTGACCTGAAGTGGATAACCGCGCAGCAGGAAATGACGGAGGAAGTCCGTGAGTTCCGGCGCGCGGGAGGCCGCTTCGAATTCACCGACTTGCTGGAAATCACAGAATTAGTTCAAGAGTCGCGCATCGCCGGAGCCGCACTGGAGCCTGCGGAGATCCGCGACGTATTGCTAATCGTGGATCGATCTGCGGCGTGGCGCGAGATCGCGTTCCGTCCTCCCGCCAACATGAGAGCCGACTGGCCGCGGGTGCGCGCTCTTTCCGAAAACATTCCGGATTTTGCGGAGCTCCTGCGCTCGTTTCGAAATAAGATCCAGCCGGACGGAACGCTGGAAGACAGCGCCTCGCCGCAACTTTCAAGGATTCGCCGCGAGATCGAAAGGCAAAAGCGGGTAATTCAGGATTCCTTGCGCAACTCCTTGCGTAGACTGGCGGAGGGTGGCGCCGTGCAGGACGAACTGATCACGATTCGCGGCGAGCGATTTGTGATTCCAGTCAGAATCGAACAGAAGCGCCAGGTTCAGGGGGTGATCCATGGCGCGAGTTCCAGTGGGCAGACTGTATTCGTTGAGCCGCTGGAAACCATCGAGCAGAACAACGAACTGGTTCGCTTGCTCGACGAAGAGTTGGCGGAAATCCATCGCATCCTGATCGAGATGACGCGCCGTATTGGCGAAAACGCCGAAGGGATCTTGACTTCAGTTCAGGTCCTCGGCGAATTGGAGCTGCAATTTGCCAAGGCTCGTTTCGCCGAGGATTACAACTGCGTAGCGGTGAAGCTGAGTAAAGAACTGCCGGAGCGGATGATTTTGCGAGATGCCCGCCATCCGTTACTGGAACGGAACCTTAAGCTCAAAGGCACGGCGGTCGTCCCAGTCAGCGTGGAGCTCGAAGGCAGCCGTCGACAGCTGGTAATCACCGGCCCTAACACTGGCGGGAAAACTGTCACGCTGAAAACCGTCGGGTTGCTCGCGTTGATGGCCCAGTCCGGCATGCCGGTTCCCGCCGACCGCGCTGAAATGCCCGTTTTCGATGCGGTGCTCGCCGATATCGGCGACTACCAATCCATCGAGCAAAATCTCTCGACGTTTTCCGCGCACGTCACCAATATCGATTTCATTTCGCGAACCGCGACTGCCCACTCGCTCGTTCTGCTGGATGAACTCGGCTCCGCCACCGATCCGGAGGAGGGCGCTGCGCTGGCGGTTGCCATTGCCCGCCACTTCGGCCAAGTCGGCTGCATGAGCATCATTTCCACCCACCACACTTCGCTCAAGGTTTACGGCGCAAATACGCCCGGCGCGATCAATGCATCGGTGGGATTCGACGAGGCTACGTTGCAACCCACTTACCAATTGAAGATCGGCATACCGGGCGCGTCGGCGGGAATCAATATCGCGCAGCGGCTGGGTTTGAATCAATCGATCGTCGAGGCCGCACGAGCGCGTTTGGGTACGCAGGCCCGCGACGTCGGCGAATTCCTGGAACGACTGCACGCCGGATTGCGCGATCTCGACAGCGAACGTCTAAGGCTGAAGACGCGCGAAGAAGAATTAAATCGGGAGAAAGCTTTTCTTGGAGCGGAAGGAAAGCGCGAGCAGCAATCCAAGATTCGTGAGATGGAAAAGAAGTTGGAGAGCGTTCTGCGCGACTTCGAATATGACGCGCGCGAGGCGGTCAACGCGATTCAGGACAAAGCTGCCGCCCAGAAAGTGGCCAAGGCCGCCGAGCGCCAGATCGCAAAACTGCGCCGCGAGTTTCGCGACGAGTTCGATTCCACCGTGGTCGCTCACGCCAGCGGCGCCGATCGCGGCGATCCAAATGCACAGCCGAAGATCGTCAAGCAGGTGGGCCAGGGCGATACCGTCAAATTGAAATCGACAGGACGCTCGGCCACGATCTCCCGCCAGATCGATGAGAATCACTTCGAAGTGCAGATCGGAGCGATGAAGATGAAAATCTCCCGCGACGACATCGCCGAAGTGATCGTTAGTGCCGCTCAGGCCGCGAATTCCCCTGTGAAAGCTGCGCGAGCCCGCGGCATTTCGGTCTCGCTGAATAACGAAAACGAAGGTGCCAACCCAGCCTCCGAGATCAACGTGATCGGCTACAACGTCGACGACGCCACTCGCGAAGTCGAAAAGTTCGTCGACCGCGCTTTCCTTGCCGGATTGCCTCGCGTTCGCGTAGTCCACGGCAGCGGCATGGGCATCCTGCGCAAAGCCCTGCGTCAGGCGCTGCAGACGCATCCCCACGTGGAGTCCGTCGCCGAACCTCCCCAGAACGAGGGTGGGGGTGGGGCTACGGTGGTGGAACTGAGGGTGTAAGAGTTCAGTACCGAAATCTGCTTTTTCCTAGACGATCAACGGGAAAGGCTCGAATTCCACAGCTTCTCCACAGCAATCCCCCTGGGTTATATTCCGTTTAGCGCCACTTCGGCTCACAATCCAAAGGAGGAAGCTGTAGCCGCTGAGACCCAGTATTCACCATGCCCACTGCTGAAGATTTCAAAGAAGCCGTAAAGCAGCAGGCGGATATTGTTCGCATCGTCGGCGAATATATCAAGCTGAAGAAGGCCGGGGCATCGAACTATTCCGGGCTGTGCCCGTTTCACGGCGAGAAGACGCCTTCGTTTTCGGTGCACGCCACACGCCAGTTTTATCACTGCTTTGGCTGCGGCGTCTCCGGCGATGTCTTCAGCTTCGTGCAGAAAGTCGAGAACATTCCCTTCCCCGAGGCGATTCGTTTGGTGGCGCAGAAGCTGGGCATTTCGCTGCCCAAAGCCACGTATTCCAGTCCAGCAGAAGCCAAGGACGCCCGGATGCGCGGGCAGTTGCTCGACATACAAGAGCGCGCTGCCGTTTTTTTTCAGGAATGTTTACGGCGTCCTGAAGGTGCTCGGGCGCGAGAGTACTTGCAGGGCCGCGGCCTCGATGAAGCTACAATTGCGCGCTTCCGCATCGGCTACGCTCCGGATTCCGGCTTCCTCCTGCGCGATCGATTGGCGTCAGAGTTCAACGAAGACGTGCTGCGCGAGAGCGGATTATTTTCCTGGAAGGAAGGAGACCACAAACCGGAGGCTGGGAACATCGCGCCAACGGCCAACGGCCAACGGCCAACGGCCGCTTCCATTTACTCCAAATTCCGCAACCGTGTAATGTTCCCCATCGCGAACGATGCGGGCAAGATTATCGCGTTCACGGGACGAACGCTAGCCACCGACGAAAAAGCTGGCCCAAAGTATCTGAACTCGCCGGAGACCGGTATTTATTCCAAAGGACGCGTTCTTTTCAATCTGGATCACGCCAAAGAAGCCATTCGGAAACTGGATTACGCGATTCTGGTCGAAGGCCAAATGGATTGCATTTCCGTCTATGCCGCGGGATACCACAACGTAATCGCCAGCTCCGGCACCGCCTTTACCGAGATGCAAGCCAAGCTGCTCGGCCGATTCAGCAAGAATGTTGTCGTCAACTTTGATCCGGATACTGCAGGCGCCAAAGCCACCGAGCGCACGCTAAGCCTGTTGGTGGAAGAAGAGTTCCAGATCAAAGTGCTGACCCTCGAGCAGGGCTTCGATCCTGACCTCTACATCCGCCGCAAAGGCAAGGACGCGTACGGCGAGGCCATGCGCGGTTCGCAAAAATATTTCGATTACCTGATTGATCGGGCGCGCAGCAGTTTTCCCATTCGCACGCCCGAAGGCAAGGTGAAGGCGGTGAACTATCTGCTGCCGCATATTCAGCGGGTCCCCAGCCGAATTGTGCGCGATGAACTGGGCCAGGAGATCGCGCAAAAGCTAGGGATCGATTCCGCAGTTTTGCGGCAAGAGTTGCGGCACGTGGCAGCGCAGCGGTCGGCCGCGGTCATCAAGGCTCCGGCGGAAGCGCAGGCGACGGATGCCGAGCGCATTCTGATCCGCGCGCTGGCCTCGTCTCGCCAGATACAACCGGGCGATGAACACTTTTCCGCTCGCGACGGTGCCGATGAAGAATTTGATCCCGCGCGCCAGGCGCAGTATGCCTTTCGCCATGAGAGGCTGCACCGCGGCCTCGCCACTGAATCCCTGGTGGAAGCCTTGCTCAATGCCGGGTCCGAAGTTGCCGATGTTATGGAGGTCGATTGCTCGGATGCCGAGCGCCGCATGCTGGCGGCGATTCTCTTGAAAGAAGAGGACGAAGAGCTGACTGCAGAGCGGCTGGAGGGCGCGGTGCGGGCTTTGCGGCGCATTCATTTGCGCCGCCAGCAAGAGCAAGTTCAGCGCGAACTAAAGAAGCCCGGCGTCGGCGACGACCGGGAACGAATGAAGGAACTACTGCGCGAGGTGGAACGAATAAGCCGAGCGTTGCGGGATCCAAATCTTGCTGAAGCCGGATAAAAACGCTCTTAATTCCGGAAAACAGCTTGAAACAAAATGGCGAATAAAGCCATCTAAGCATTTAGGGTAGTTGAAGATAGCGGCGGGCGAAGGGTTTCGGCGGACGCAACCAATAGAATAACCAGCACTTATGTGCTAAAATCTATAAGTTTGTGCTAGGTGCACAACTCCGCACGACCCCAAGATTCCCACCAGTAAAAACATTATGACACGCTCCCCGCGGGCGAATTGAAGAATTTGAGGAACACCTCTTGGCTCTTGAAGATAAGTTTGATGACATAAAAAAGCTGGTCGATGCCGGCAAGGAAAAAGGCTACCTGACCTACGACCAGGTAAACGATCTCATCCCGCATGATGTGCATAGTCCGGAGGATCTGGACGACTTGCTCACCACCATCGGCACGCAAGGCATTGACGTGCTCGAAGGCCCTAAACCGCCTTCCTCCGCGCTCGATAAAGACGAAATGGAAGAGGGTGAGGATGTTGAGCTTGACCTCACTCCCGGCGCGATGGAGAAGACCAACGATCCCGTCCGCATGTATTTGCGCGAGATGGGAACGGTGCCGCTGCTCACCCGCGAGGGCGAAGTGGAAATCGCCAAGCGCATCGAGTGCGGCCAGGTACGCGTGCTGAAGGCGCTTTCACGCTCGCCCATTGTGATTCACGAACTATTGGCCATGGGTGAGGATCTGAAAAAGGGCGTGCGCTCGATCAAGGAAGTGGTGACCTTCGATGAAGAAGAGATCACCGATGAAATCCTGCAGAACCGGTTGAACGAATTTACCGGCAAGATTGACGCTATGGCCAAGCTCTACAAAAAGGCTGGCCTGCTGCAAGAGAAGTATGTCGAGATGTCGAAGACGAAGCGGCCGAAGGACCATCGTCGCGCCCGCCGCAACCTGGCTCGCGCCATCGTGCGCGTGTCGCGCGCGGTGCGGAAGCTGGGATTCACCAACGCCGAACGCAAGCGGCTGATTGATCGTCTGAACAAAACGGTCGACGCGATGCGTTCGCTTGATCGCCAGGCTGGAAATCTCGAGCGCAAAGCCGACGCCACGCGCAGCGAGGATGTAAAGAAGGAATACAAGCGGCAGGCGCGCGCTGTAAGAAGCGAGATTGAAAAGCTCGAGACCGAAGCCGGTGTGCTGTTCCAGGAGCTCAAGCGCACCCAGCGCGAAATCATCCAGGGCGACATGGATGCGGAGCAGGCCAAGCGCGAGCTCATCGAGGCCAATCTTCGTCTCGTGGTTTCGATCGCGAAGAAATACACCAACCGCGGCCTGCAGTTTCTTGACCTGATTCAGGAAGGCAACATTGGCTTGATGAAGGCCGTCGACAAGTTCGAATATCGCCGCGGCTATAAGTTTTCGACCTACGCCACGTGGTGGATTCGACAGGCGATCACCCGCGCAATCGCCGATCAGGCGCGTACGATTCGTATTCCGGTGCACATGATCGAGACCATCAATAAGCTCATCCGCACCTCGCGTCAGTTGGTTCAGGAACTCGGTCGCGAACCTACCAGCGAAGAAATCGCCAAGAGGATGGATATCCCCGTCGCGAAAGTTCGCAAGGTCCTCAAAATTGCGCAGGAGCCGATCTCCCTCGAAACTCCCATCGGCGAAGAGGAAGATTCGCATCTTGGCGACTTCATCGAAGACCGCGCCGTAGTTTCGCCGGCAGAAGCGGTGATCAACGTGAACCTCAAAGACCAGACGGGGCAGGTTCTGCGCACGCTAACCCCACGCGAGGAAAAAGTGATTAAAATGCGTTTCGGCCTCGAAGACGGGAGCGAACACACGCTGGAAGAAGTCGGGCAGAGCTTTGCAGTCACCCGCGAACGCATTCGCCAGATCGAAGCCAAGGCGTTGCGCAAGCTGCGGCATCCATCGAGGTCGCGAAAGTTGCGGGCGTTTATGGACGGAGTTAGGGACTAAGCTTTAGTAACGCTAGAGCTATATTTGAAGATGGGCGCGAGTGATCGCGCCCTTTTTATTTCGAGGTTGCCGCCGTGGCTTTCTCGATTCGAAGCCCCATTTCCCCGGCAACTTTTGACTTACCGCTGGCGTCCGTTATGCTAGCTAGCTTATGACACTTCTGGACGCCAAGGCTTACAACCCGGAAAAAGAACGCAAGCGACGAATTCGCATTATTTCCATCGTCGTTCTTATTATCGTGGTTGCACTCGTGGTTTGGTTTAATCGCTTCTGGCCGGAGAAGCATGTTGCCGAGAAATTCTTCGCGGCAGTCCAAAAGCAAGACTTCGCCACTGCCTACGGCATTTACTACAACGATCCCAACTGGAAGCAGCATCCGCAGAATCATTCGCAATATCCATACAACGAATTTTGGCAGGATTGGGGACCGGGCGGCCAGTGGGGTCTGATCAAGAGCTTCAAAATGTATGGAACCAGCAATTGTCCCGGCGGTGGCAGCGGAGTAGTAGTGGATGTGGTCGTGAACGATCGCGCCCAACATGCACAGGTTTACGTCGACAAACACGACAAGACGATCAGCACTCCGCCGTGCGACTTGGAATTTCACTAGCTTCCGAGCTTCCGAAGGCTTCCAGCGTTTTATTCAGCGAAGTCTCGTCCCCTACGTTCAGGCACGTTTTTGAGCGGTCGATCTGCCGCATTAATCCGCAGAGAACTTTTCCGGGGCCGATCTCGATGAAGGTCTGCACGCCATTTTCCATCAGCAATTGCATGCTCTGCCACCACTTCACCGAACCGGTTACCTGCGCGATCAGCGTGGATCGTGCGCGAAGTTCATCAATCACGAAGGCGGCTTCTACGTTGCAGACTACCGGGTAAACTGGCTTCTGCGTTTTTAGCCTGGTTAAGTCCACCGCCAGGCGGTCTTGCGCAGGCTTCATCAACGAACAATGGAAGGGAGCGCTCACCGGGAGCAATTTGGCGCGCTTGGCGCCGCGCTCATCAGCAAGTTTGGCCGCACGTTCCACCGCCGCCGTATTGCCGGAGATCACAACTTGCTCCGGCGAGTTAATGTTTGCCGGAGAGCAGACCTCGCCCTGCGCGGCTTCCTGGCAAATTTCAGAAACTTTCTCCAGGCCCATACCCAGAATCGCTGCCATTGCTCCCACCCCAACCGGAACCGCCTCCTGCATGTACTTTCCGCGGTTACGGACGGTACGCAACGCATCGGCAAAACGCATCGTTCCGGAAGCCACGTGCGCTGAATATTCTCCCAGGCTGTGGCCGGCCACAAAACAGGGCCTGGGAACGCGACCCTCGAGAACTCTTAGGGCAGCGACAGAAACGGTCAGAATCGCGGGCTGCGTGATCTCGGTCAGGCGCAATTGTTCTTCCGGACCCTCGAAGCACAGTTCGGATAATTTGTAGCCAAGCGCATCGTCTGCTTCTTCAAAGGTCTGCCGGGCGACCGGATATTTTTCGGCGAGATCTTTGCCCATGCCTACCGCTTGCGAGCCCTGGCCGGGAAAGACGAACGCCACTTTGGCTGCGCCATTGGAGCATCCGTTTTGCTGCCCGGTGTCAAACTTCTGATCTTCGCCGGAATCGTTCATGATTGCTTTTTCTGAGAGTCTTCCTGTCGAAGATCAATGGACCGGTGCGGCAACCTCGACGATTGTGGGATGAATCGCGGCTAATCCTTGCTCAATCGACTGATTGATGTTCCGCTCGGAAAACTCCGCCGCCACACGAATTGCATTCTTGATCGCGTTCGCATTGGACGAACCATGGGTGATGATACAAACACCCTTCACCCCAAGCAGCGGCGCTCCACCGTACTCCGTGTGATCGATGCGTTTCTTGAAATCCGAAAACGCGCTGCGCGAAAGCATGTAGCCCACCTGCCGCGTAATGGTTGACCGCAACGATTCCTTTAGCACGGTGCGTACCAGGTTCGCCACGCCTTCGGATATCTTTAACGCCACATTCCCGACGAAGCCATCGGCGACAATCACATCCACGTGACCGTTAAACAAATCCCGGCCTTCGACATTTCCAATGAAATTCAAGGGAAGCCGCTTCAATAAGGGGAAGGCCTCGCGGGTCAGATCGTTCCCTTTAGTCTCTTCTTCACCAATGGAAAGCAGGCCCACCCGCGGGGATCGGCCAATTCCGAAAGATGAGCGGCTACTTCTCCCAGACATATTCCCAAACATACTTCCAAACATGGACCGGAAATAAATCTCGCCCATGACCGCGAACTGCTCCAGATTATGCGGCTTGCAATCGACATTCGCTCCGACATCGAGCAGAATCGCAGCAGTCCCCGGGGCGGTCGGAAACACGGCAGCCAGCGCCGGACGATCCACGCCGGGCAGCGCTCCCAGCACCATCTTGGCGGTTGCCATGGCCGCGCCGGTATTCCCCGCGGTAACAAAACCCGCCGCTTGCCCGTCGCGTACCAGGCGCACTCCCACGCGCATGGTCGAGTCACGCTTGGACCGTACCGCCTGCACCGCTTTATCTTCCATGGTGATTACTTCGCTGGCGTGGACGATTTCGATGGGCAAACTTGCGGCCGCGGGATGGCGATCCAGTTCGGCCTGAACTATTTCTTGTGGGCCAACCAGCAGCACGCGCACTTCGTAATTGCGCGCAGCATGAATGGCGCCCTCGATTTCTGGCTTGGGCGCCCGATCCGAACCCATCGCATCCAGCGCGATCACGCTAGGCATGGTGGCAGGGAGTTAGCTGGCTTCTTCGACTTGCAGCACGTCGCGGCCTTTGTAGTAGCCGCATTTGGTGCAGGCGCGATGCGGCATCTTCTTTTCGTGGCAGTTCGGGCATTCTGAAAGCGAATGGCCCTTCAAAGCATCATGCGCGCGCCGCGTAGAGGTGCGCTTCTGAGAATGTCGCCGTTTTGGATTAGGCATGGTCTAATTTCCTCTCGCCAAGGCCCCTCGGCCTGGCATGAATGAATATCGAATTCTGGTGACTCAATTCTAATGCGCCAGCTTGCCGCGGATGTCCTTAAGCGCAGCCCAGCGCGGCTCTTCCAGGATGGTTACACAGGAACATTCTTCCAGGTTTCGATTCTTGCCGCACTGCGGACAAAGCCCTTTGCAATCTTCCCGGCAGGTTAACTTCAACGGGACAGCCAGCAGAATTTGCTCCCGCACCACATCGTCCAGCAGAATCCCGTCCCCTTCATAATAGCTGATCTCGGCCTCGGCGTCGGTCACCGACATTTCGTCGCGCCCGGCATCGGCCCCTTGCGGCCGATACAGGAGATCAAACTCCCGCTTTACATCCTGCGTCAGAGGTTCGAGACAGCGCGCGCAAAACGATTCCAGCCGGGTCTCCAACCGGCCCTGAATTCTTATATCCTGAATGGTCTTGTGCTTCCCGTAATGCTCCTCCACCAGATCGGCGCGCCCACTGCTTTCAATCGGAGTGATCTGGCGATAGTCCGATCCCAGGTCGACCGCTCCCGGCTCGAACCTCTCCGCAAACTCAATCGGATGAAGTTCCAAGTCTTTGATTTCGAAGAACATGGCAAACCTCCGCGAAGCGCCATTGCTGCTCCCGGCTCGCGGAGCACGCCCGTACCCGCAAGGAGCAATATGCAAGCATAAAGCCAGCAGAAACGAGTGTCAATACTCCCGCCGGTCTCTTGATGTCTATAAGTGTGCTATGATTTCCCTAGGGACTGCCTATGGCGACTCTTTACGTTGAAAACGTTCCAGATGCTATCTATAAGGCGCTTCGCAAGCGCGCCCACGAGAACCATAAGTCTATTGCCGCGGAAGTAATTTCGCTGCTCGAGCGAAACATACCCACCGCCGAAGAGTTGCAGCAGCGCCGGAAATTTTACAGGCGCACAGCGGAGATGCGATCGATGGCCGCTTCCGCTATCGCCCCGTTCCCCACCTCAGAGGAAATGATCCGCGAGGATCGGAACCGTTGATTGCTTTTGTCCTTGATGCGAGCGTAGCCGTAAAGTGGGTGATCCCAACGGCCGACGAATCTCTCGTTCCCGAATCCCTGGAATTCTTGAAACGCTACGTCGACGGCGAAATCAACTTCATCGTCCCTGACATATTTTGGGCTGAAGTAAGCAATGTTCTGTGGAAGGGAGTTCGCCAGAGTCGTTGGTCGCAATCCCTGGCCGAACGCGCCGCATCTGAATTAAAAGAACGCGATTTCTTCACCGTCTCAGCTCTAGCCTTGCTTCCGGATGCCCTAAGCATCGCATTCGCGCGCGACCGCAGCGTCTATGACTGTCTCTATGTGGCTTTGGCTATCGAGTTCAAGACCGAATTGATCACTGCGGATGAGCGCCTGGCGAATGCTCTGGCCGCGCACCTTCCCGTAAAATGGCTGGGTGCCCTTCCACCTGATTAAGATTGATGGGGATTCACGGGTAATTCAAGCACCGACGGGCCAGGCACAGCTCAGTCAAGCTGATGAACGTACGGTGCGGTTTGAAAGTCGCGCGCCGTTTGCCGCGCTGGCGGTTACATTTCTCGGATTGCTCGTCCGCCTGTGGGCCGCGCATGGTATCTTTCTCAACCCTGATGAAGCCTTGCACTTCCGGCTGGCGAATCAACCGTCGCTTCTCCTGGCCTATAAGGCCAGCCTCACCGCTTCTCACCCTCCGCTGCTCACGATAGTCCTCTACTACTGGCGCACAGTCGGCACATCGGAACTCTGGCTGCGCATGCCCTCCGTTATTGCGAGCGTGGTTTTTTGCTGGATGTTTTACAAATGGCTAAGTCGCGCCGTGGGTCCTATCGCTGGGGTCATCGGTCTTATTTTCGTCGCATTCCTTCCTCCCATCGTTCTGCTTTCCGTTGAAATCCGCCAGTACCCGCTGATGCTGGCCTTCCTGGCGAGCGCTCTCTACTTTCTCGACGACGCCTTCGCAAAAAATTCCGCCGCGAAGATGGCAGCGTTCACCCTCTTCCTCTACGGCGCGATGTTCTCGCACTACTCCGCGTTTTTCTTTGCAGCTGCTCTGGGTATTTATGCGCTCATAAGATTTTTCTTCCACCGCTCCTTGCGGCTACTCTCAGTCTGGGCCGCTGGGCAACTCGGCGGAGCGGCGCTCGCGATTTTTTTCTATAAAGTCCACATTTCGAAACTTGGACTCGGGCATTCGCGAACCGTTCTACAAGGCTGGATGAGCGACGTTTACCTGGAGCGGTCCTACTTCAACTCCAGCCGCGACAATCCCGTGATTTTTCTGTTGGGACATACCTTCGGAGTCTTCCAATATTTTTTCGGCCAGCTCGCCATTGGGGATGTGATGGGCCTGCTGTTCGTCATCGGAGTAGTTTTCCTGCTGCGCGGGAAAGGCCTTTCCGAGAATCCCGGAGCCTCACGCCGCCTGGGGGTATTTCTGCTCCTGCCTTTTGCAATCGCCGGCGCGGTTAGTCTCGCGCATGTTTATCCCTTCGGTGGAACGCGGCATGTGTCCTTTCTGATCATTCCGGCGTTTGCTGGCGTGAGCCTTGCGATCGTGCGCTTAGCAAAACAAAACATCGACCGCAGCATCGGTATCGCCGCGCTGATTCTTGCGACTTGCATCGTCTTCGGAAAGACGCGCCCGCCCCGCATGGACCGCGCGGATCAAAGCCACGCCAACATGGCCGCCGCCATTCAGTTCATCCACCAGAATGTGGATCGTTCCGACATCATCTTCACCGCCTACCAGACCGATCTCATTCTCGGGCACTATCTCTGCCAGCAAAAATCGATTACGATCGATCTCTCGCTGGATGACTACGAACAATTCACGTGCGATGGCTATCGCGTGGTTTCTGACGATTACAAAACCGAATGGATGTTCTGGGCCAGCAACTTTCCCAAACGTTGGCAGCAATTGATCGAAGCCTACAATCTGAAGCTTGGGGACACCGTCTGGGTTTGTCAGGCAGGATGGGATGTCGGCTTGCCGGAGGATTTGCGTAAGAACTACGCCGAATTTCGCAATCTGCAATTCGAATCCTTCGGCGCCAACATTCAGATCTTCAAACTCACGGTCGGCCAGCCGATGCCGGCCGTTGCATCAACCAGCCTGAATCATTTTCCGGCCGCGCCACTCAATCCCAGCGCTCGCAGAGTTTCTTCGTCCGGCACGCTCCGCCCGTCTTTCTTAGTCACAACTCCAAAGCTTCCAGAATAATCCCACATCGCCCATCCCATGTGGTGCTTTTCCAGCGAGGTGCGCACATCGTGAATCCACTCCGCCCGATCTTGCGCGTCGGCATATTCGCGGTACACTCCGAACTCGTTGCACACCACCGGAACCCCGCGCTGCCGGCCCCATTTCGCCACCTGCGTAATTTCCGCATCGATTCGCGCGGCATCCCAGTGATCCTGCCCATAACGAATCACCGCCAGCCGATCAACCGCATCCGGCACTCCCTCGGCAACCTGCTTCGCCGACCCCGGCGACGACGGATAATGCAATCCCTTTACCCAATGCCAGGAATACGCGCCCCAATTTGCGCCCTGATGAGTAAAAATATGCGGGTCGTAAAAGTGAAAGTTGTAAACCACGTTAGGGTCGCGCAACGGCTCCAGGAAAACCAACTCATCATCGTTCGACCAGCGTCCTCCCGCCGCGATAATTGTGTTCTGCGGTGCCCCTTCGCGAATCGCGGCCGCGACTTTCGCCTGCACCCCGTACCAGCGATAGCGATCGGAAAACTCCGGCTCGTTGAGAATTTCAAGGAATACGCGATCCGCATCCCAAGTCGAATAATGCCGCGCCAGCGCGCGCCAGAAGTCGGAGAACTCCTGCACAAAACTGTCATCCGTCGTCAGGCGCGCTTTGAAGTCGCTCTCCGGATGAATATCGATCACCACCGCCAGCCCGTGATCAAGAATCATCCTCACAGCCCCATCCAGATAACTTAAATATTCCGCCGGAATTTCATCCGGCTTATGGCTCACCATCAAGGGTTGCGGATTCACGCTCAGCCGCACGTAGTCGAAGCCCATCGACTTGATCAGCGCAATGTCATCTCCCGTCGTCCAGCTCTGAAAATGTTCTTTTGTATAGCCGCGTGGGTCGTAGACCTGTGCAAACCACGCACTAATATTTATTCCATGCCGCAAGTGCGACAGCCGGGACGCAGGCCCAGCATTGGTTGGCTGTGGAGAACCGGCTGGCACACTCTGGCCTGCCAGGAATGTTGGCGGAAGAATGAAAATCAGCGCCGCAGCGCAACAAAGAAAGCGAAAATACATTCGGTCCCTAGCTCAAACTTTTCCTAACTCAAAATCGGCAGCGCCCGAATTCTTTTCTTGGTGGCCGCATAGATCGCATTGCACAGCGCCGGAGCCAGCGGTGGCACCGACGGTTCACCAATTCCCGTCGGAGCCTCCGTGCTCGGCACCATATAAACTTCCACCGCCGGAGCTTCTTCCATCCTCACCGGCGCATAATCGTCAAAGTTCCCTTGCACCACCCGGCCTTTATCGATGGTAATCTTCGCCCGCAAAGCATTTCCCAACGCGTAAACTACTCCACCGGGAATTTGCTGCTCGACAATGCCGGGATTTACCACTTGACCACAGTCTACCGCCGCCACCACGCGGTGCACTCGCGGCCCATCGTCCTCCATGCTGATCTCGACCACCTCGGCCACGTAAGAAGAAAAACATCCAAAGCAGCCGATTCCGCGAAAACGCCCGGCTGGCAAGGCTTTCGTCCAACCCGCCTTATCGGCTGCAAGTTGTAGAACGCCGCGCATCCGCGCCGTGTGCCAGGTTGCCGTGAAGTACGAAATATCCTGATCTTTATTCTGCGCCAGCATGTGCAACCGATATTCCAACGGATCTTTTCCCGCCGCCGCCGCTAGCTCATCGATGAAACTCTCGCTGGCAAATCCCACCTGCAATGCATATACCGAGCGCATCCATCCCAGAGGCACCGGCGTTTCCGTCAACACATATTCCAGGGAAACGTTGGGCACGCCATAAATGAACGCCGCCTCATCCGGCAGATCGGGATCGACTCCATTCGGCCCCGGCTGGCCCTTTTGCCCGCTGATTGAGGGAGCAATGATGCGGTGGGTAAATGCTACGGGCCATCCGGCTCCATCCAATACCGCGCTTAACTGATGCAAGCTCGCAGGACGATAGGTCGACGACCGCATGTCGTCTTCCCGCGTCCATAAGACCTTCACCGGAGTTCCGTACTTCGCATCGCCGACCTTCGCGTCGTGCAACGCCTTCGAAACCAAGGCCGCTTCCACCGCATAGTCATGCTCCAGCCGCCGTCCGAAGCCCCCACCCATCAGCGTGACGTTCACCTTCACCTGGTCCGGATCCAGCCCCAATGCAGGCGCAACCGAATCGCGGCAATCCTGCGGGACCTGCGTGGGAGCCCACAACTCGCAGGCGTTTCCTGAATACTTAGCGGTGCAATTTCCCGGCTCCATGGGCGCGTGCGCCATGAAGGGCAGATGATATTCCGCTGAGATTTTGCGACCTTGAGCTTTCGACACATCTCCCACCGACCACAAACTCACGCCCTTCTTCGCCGCGCCTTGCTTCAGCGACTCCTCGACCGCGGCAGTGTTCAGATCTTTGTTCGGACCAGCATCCCAATTCACGTTCAGCAATCGCCGCCCTTCCATCGCGCCCCAAACGCTATCGGCGACTACCGCAACAGAAGCATCGCCAATCTTGCCGACATACCTGACATCCGAAATCTTTTTCGACTCCTTATCGTCAAAACTCGCCAGCTTTCCGCCGATCACCGGACATCGCGCCAGCACTGCATACTTCATTCCGGGCGTCTTGAAATCGATACCAAACACCGCGACGCCCTGCACCTTCGATGGCGTATCGACCCGTGCCAGCCGCTGGCCAACAATCTTGTAATCTTTGCTCTGCTTCAACGTCACGTCAGTCGGGATTGGCAGTGTCGAAGCCTTTTCTGCCAGTTCGCCATAGCTGAGCTGCCGCTTCGACACCGAATGCAAAATGTTTCCCTGCTGCGCCACACACTGCGAACGCGGAACACTCCACGTCAATGCCGCCGCCGAGATCAGCATCTCGCGCGCCGCCGCTCCTGCCTTGCGCATGGGATCCCAGGTTGTCCGCACGCTCGCGCTTCCGCCGGTGGTTTGGTCGCCATAGAGCGTGCTGGCTCCCGCCTGCTCAATTTCAATCTGCTTCCAATCCGCTTCCAGTTCCTCGGCCAAAATCATGGGCAGCGCGGTACGCACCCCCTGTCCCATCTCCGAGCGCGCCACCACGATTGTGATTCTGTTTGCTGAACTGATCCGCAGGTAAGCATTCGGAGAGAAAGTCTGACGTTTCCCACGTCCGCCATGGGGCAAATAGAATCCCACCACCAATCCCGCCCCTGCCGCAATTCCCGCAGCCACAAACTCGCGCCGGCTTAACCCCGGACCCTTGGTCGAAGTCAGTGGGCTCATCGCGCGCCTCCGGTGGCAGAGCTCCCGCTAATCGCACGGCGTATCGCCTTGCGAATCCGCTCATAGGTGCCGCACCGGCACAAATTGCCATTCATCGCCGAGGTGATCTGCTCATCCGTCGGGTTCGGATTATTCGCTAACAATGCAGCCGCCGTCATGATCTGCCCAGTCTGGCAGTAACCACATTGCGGAACCTCCTCCGCAATCCACGCCTGCTGCAGAACGTGCAACCCATTCACGCCCAGGCCTTCAATCGTCGTAATGTTCTTTCCCGCAACTTGCGACACTTGTGTCGAACAAGAGCGCACCGCTGTTCCATCCACATGCACCGTGCAAGCCCCGCACAAGCCCGCGCCGCACCCGAACTTGGTCCCGGTTAGTGCAAGTGTATCGCGCAAGGCCCAGAGCAGGGGCATCTCCGGCGCGACGATGATTTTCTTTTCGTCCCCGTTCACGCGCAGTGTGATTTCGGCCATGGATTCAATCCTGAAACGGACTTGGACAATTATCCTACTCAACCCTGGCAAAAAGTGAAATGGTTTCGGAGACTAGAACTATCTAAAGCTTTGTTCCGCCCGTGCCGATGAACACATCAGCGCTTTCCCGGCGTAGGATTACCGTCCGCGTCTCAATCGAAAAGGTGAATCGATTTGCCCGGAAGATCGAAATTGGCTCGTAATCAACTGGCGCAGCAATGGCGGCCCGGCGTTACGGATGCCCGTGGCAAACCGCGCTTCGCGCTCGAAGTGGAAATCACCATCTATACCCGCAGCTGCGGTTACTTCACCGGTAAAACCATCGACCTCAGCGAATCCGGCATCGCAGCCCTGCTCAAGATTGAAATTCCCATGGGAGAAATCGTGCAGTTGGAATTTGCCCTTCCATTCGGACCGGTAACGGTCCAGGCCACAGTGCGCCAGAGAAGCGCCTTTCGCTACGGGTTTCAATTTGTGGAGTCGCAGTCTGAGCACGAAGCCATTCAAAGAACCTGCCGCAGCCTGGCGATCGAGCAATCGCTGAAACAGGCTGCCAGCGCGGGCTAGCGCCCGCTGGCTTTTCGAGCGGAACGATCTACTTCAGCTCCGCCAGCTTCTGCGTGGCCATCTGTCCCGCTTCATTTCCAGGATTATCCTTCTTGATCTGCTCATACAAACGCTTGGCATCGAGCGGCCGGTTATTGTTCTGGTACAGTTCCGCCAGTTGCAATTGCACCGTCACTTTGCTCACCGCCATAGTCGGCTTGTTGATGAGCTCCTGGTAAATGGTCTCGGCTTCTTTTACGCGATTCGTGTTGCCATACAGGTCCGCCAGCGCCAGCTTCGCAATCGATGACACCTCTTTGCCGCCCGCCGCAGCCACTGACTTAAAATCACTCTCCGCGGTCGTATTGTCACCTTCCGTTGCCGAAGTCACTCCCAGAAAGTAACGGGCCATATCGGCCGACCGGGTGTGCGAATACTTGCTCTCGATGGTCTGGAACTGTTTTTTCGCCGCCTCCGCGCGCTCTTTTGCCGAAGTAAAGCTGGGCACTCCGGGCTGCGCAGGCGCTCCAGCAGGACGAAGCTGAGCTTGCAGCGTTCGTATCGCCTGAGTCATATCGAGACTGGCCTTTTCATTCTGCGCGCTCAGGTAATACCAGCCGCCGGCGATTCCTCCTGCAATCACTACCAGCACGGCAGCGGCAACGGCCAGCGTGTTCCTGTGTTCCGCGCTCCAGTGAGCGGTTTTTTCAGCAGCCTCGATGGTAACCCGGCTGAATGCGTCCTGTTTCAGTTGATGGCGTGTCTGTGCGCGCACGAGGATCCCTTCTAATGGTGGCGATGGAGGATGGATCGATTATGACGATTTACGCCGAACTTTTAGTTTAACAGGATGAAAATAGAGGCGTCAAAAGGAGAAGTGGCTCGATTTGACGGGAACTCATGCGCAGAGGGACTCTCGTCGGCTGGCGTTCCCTCCCGGGATCGTTCTCAGAATACGGCGAACAAGACCGACTGCGAGAACGAGGGAGTCGCGATTGCGCCAACTCCTAAAAGCGCGAAACTAGAATCAGGCCGAGGGCCACTGCAATCGCATCTTCCGGAATGGCAATCATGGCATCGGCCACACGCAGAGTACGCACCAACCCCGCGCGAGCATAGTATCCGCCGAAAGTTCCGGCAATCGCGCCGGCTGACCCGGCGATGCCGCCGAACCACAGCGAGACCCCTCCGCCCACCGCGAGGCATGCTCCGGTCAGGAAGCCTACGACCACTCGAACCATGAGGGGGAAAGCGGAAGTGCGGGCCGGCGTTGTGGGCAGCAGATCGGCGACGAATTCGCCCAGCGCCGCAAGCGTAAAGATCCCCACCGCCCAACGGGAGCCGACAAAAGCCAAGGGCGAACCGGAAAGATATATCCAGCCTAGATGTGCAGCCCAGGCGACCACTGCGGGAGCGGTCATAGACCGCAAGCCTGCGACCACTCCGATTCCGAACGCCAACAGAATCACAAATGCCGGATTCATTGACCCCTGGTTGTTTCGGACGTTATTTTGATCCACCCTAAAGCTGAAGAGCGAAGATAGACTGCCCGTGCATCTCGCGTTTATTGTGGTGTTTCTTCCAGCAAACCTTGTTCCAGCTTTTCCTGGCATTCAATGCAGTGACGGGTCCAGGGCACAGCTTCAAGGCGTTTGGCGTTGATCTCTTTGCCGCAGTGGCTGCATTCGCCGAAGCTACCTTCGCGGATTCGCGCCAGCGCGCCATCCACCATCTGCAAGAGTTGCCGCTCATTGTTGCTCTGGCTAAACAGAAATTCCTTCGTATAGGAGCTGGCGGCACGGTCGGCGATATCTTGCGCCGTATCTTCGTCAGCGGACCGGCCATCGGCCTGGGTCCGCGAGACTGTGCGGCGCAGATCCTGCTGCCGTGTCTCCAGTCTCTTTTTAAATGCTTCTAACTTCTTCTTATCCATAATGTCACTTCAAGTGTCCCGCGGTCCCTACGGGGCCGCCCGTTGAGTAAAGGCCAAACGAAAATCATAAGCGCCTGAAATAAGATGCGTCAACCGGCCCTGCGGCTGCAAAAGGCACGACGGCTCTTCCGCCAGCCCATTGCCGGAATAGCCAAGGTAGCGAGGTACCCTGGCCGACCATCGAGTAAAGCTCGACTACCCTATTCCGATTCCTGTTTCTAGTGTTCCGGCCCAGGACCCTCCGGCAACGACTGCTTGGTGGTGCCGCTCGCCGTTACCCGGTTTTGAATCTTGTCGTAGGTGGCCTGCGGGATGACTTTCTTCTTCAGCAAGTCTTGCTTCGACGCGAACGGACGGGCATCTATGATCGTTTGCGCGTAATCTGGCCCAATCCCCGGCAGCGCGGCCAGATCCTTCTTACTGGCGGTATTCAGGTCAACCGGCTGACCGTTAGCCTCGGGAGTGTCGCTCTTTTCCTGAGATGACAGTTTGTGGGTTTCAGAAGGATAGGAGCTTTGATTCCCGGGTGGTGGCGCGGCCTGTTGATTCTGTTGGCTGACCGCCAACGGGCCGAGCATCAATAACATAGAAAATACCGCTGCGCTGAAAACTCTCATGATCTCGCTCTCCTGTAAGCCGGACCTCTAAGCCGACCTTAGATGCACTTTGAAAGCGCGAGAGTTTACGTCCGCTTACGTGTTTGAGAGTGGGAAGACCCTGTTCTTTGTTGCCTGCACGAAAATGAGAAAACGACAATCCCCGTCAAGCCGTAAAACATTCGACGAATCTCGGGTATTGAGGAAAAAACCGTATGAATCTTTACCCTTCTCTACGCGCGCGCAACATTCGCTACCGCCCGACCTGTCATCCAATGAGAGGTGAGATGCAAGGCGCCAAGCTGAAAACGACTGGGTTAAAATCTTCGTGCCGCGAACACTCGAGCGAACTTTAGAGAGATAAAGTGACTCCGCTAGGTCCTATGTTGACCAGGAAAGATCTTCCCGCGGCAGGCCTTGGTCCGCCTTGCCGCCGATTATTGATTCTGTTAGGTATCAGCCTTTTCTTCGCGGGCTGTTCACGAAAACAGGCCGCTCTGCCGCCCGATGGCGCTGCACTGTTTCAGCAGAAGTGCGCCACGTGCCACAGCCCGAATAACGATATGCGCGCGCCCGAGCCCCAGGCTTTGCGCGAAATGTCCCGAGCCTCCATCCTCTCGGCTCTTGATTCCGGCCGGATGAGATGGCAGGGCAAATTTCTCTCCAAGGCAAAAAAGGTTGCCATCGCCGATTACTTGGGGAAACCGGACATTCCGGTCGTGGCTGCCATGACCGGATTCTGCGCGCGGGATCTCGATCCTCCGCCGAATCCGCCCGGGTGGACCGGCTGGGGCAGCGATCCTGGGAACAGCCGTTTTCAGCCGCTCGCTGCTGCTGGACTGAATCGCGATCAGGTCAAGAACCTGAAATTCAAATGGGCGTTCGGCTATCCTGGCGCCGCTGCAACCTACGGCCAACCCACCGCGTACAAGGGCAAGCTTTTTGTCGGCAGTGAAGACGGCACGGTCTACGCGCTTGACTCCGCTACCGGATGCTTGTGGTGGAGTTTCAAAGCTTCAGCCACCGTCAAAACCGCCATCTCCGTGAGTAGCCAAGTCGGCAACCAGGGCAGCGCTGCCTTCTTCGGCGATACCAATGGCTTTGTCTATGCCGTCAAGATCTCTGACGGTTCTCTGGTCTGGAAGTCCCACCCCGATCCCCATCCCGCGGCCCGCATCACCGGTTCGCCGCTGCTCCTACGGAATCGTCTGTATGTTCCCATCTCCTCCGGCGAAGAAGGCGCCGCCGCCGATCCGGCTTATCCCTGTTGCACCTTTCGCGGCAGCATTATCGCTCTCGACATCGATTCAGGAAAGCAGATCTGGCGAGCCTACACGCTTACCGAAGAACCCAAACCCACCCGCAAGAACGCCCAAGGCGTGCAGTACTGGGGACCATCCGGCGTTCCGGTCTGGTCATCGCCCACCGCCGATCTGAAGCGCCATGCGCTTTACGTGACCACCGGAAATAACTATTCCGATCCACCTACGAATACTTCGGATGCCGTCATCGCCTTCGACCTGAAGTCAGGAAGGAAGTTGTGGTCGCGTCAGTTCACCACCCAGGATGTCTGGAACAGCGGCTGCGTAGCCGAGAAAAAAGACAACTGTCCGGCGCAGCACGGCGACGATTACGATTTCGGCGCGCCTCCACTTCTAAAATCTCTCGGCGGGGGCCGGGATATTTTGTTGCTCGCGCAAAAATCCGGCGTAGTTTATGCCGTCGATCCCGCGCGTCACGGCAAGCTGCTGTGGCAAACCCGCATCGGACGCGGCGGCCCGCTCGGCGGCGTCGAATGGGGAGGCGCAGCCGACAATCATTACGCCTACTTCCCGCTCTCCGACTATGACTTCGATCATCCACTCGGCGGCGGGGGCTTGTTCGCGCTGAATCTTCGCACCGGCAAGCAGATGTGGCACGTCGATCCACCCAAGCCCGCTTGCGCCGGCCAGTTCGGTTGCAGCTCCGCCCAAATGGCGCCGCCCACTTCCGTCTCCGGCGCAATCTTCGCCGGCTCGCTTGATGGCCACCTGCGCGCTTATGACACTCGCGACGGTACCGTCCTGTGGGATTTCGACACCTCGCAACCGTTTCAAACCACCAACGGAACCGTAGGCCACGGCGGTTCCCTCAACGGCGCCGGTCCGGCCATCGTCAGCGGCATGGTCTACGTCAACACCGGTTACACCAATGCCATGGCGGGGAATGTTCTGCTGGCGTTCTCGCTTAATTCCAACTGACATGGTACTCCGCAAATTGCTGCACACTCACAGGGTTTGAAAGGGCGCGGTGCTGTAACGTAGTTAAATCAAACTCGCAGGCAGGGATTACCAATGATAGATATGAGCGAGTCGAACGGCAGCTTAGCGGCGAGCCAATTCTGGCTCTTGCTCAGGGTGCGCTATGCTGCCTTGCGAGGGTGGGCCGCGCGCTCACGGGCGGCTCTTTTCTTCGCGCGGAAACCCCAGGCAAGGAGAATCCCAACGGAGACCCCGAAAGCTGCAAATGGGATAACCAAACCCATGTTAATCAATCCTCTCCAGCATTACGCCGGTCACAATCAGCATTAGGCCAGCAATCATCAGCACGACCAAGCAGACAATAACAGGCCACCCGAACTTACCTTCATGGAAGGCTGCGTCCAATGGCACGAATACGGTGATGAGTATGCCGATTTCACGAACTGTCTCACCTACCAGGTCTGCAGTGGTGCGCAAGCACGGCCTTTCGGCATCTTGAACGCCGGTGGCGGCCGTTAAAAGATGCCTTACGTAACTGGCCCAACCTTACTAAACCCAAGTAACGTTCAGAAACAACCAAAACATCGGCTGCGGAACTCGCTTCACCATCTTAAGTATAGACGGTTAGGATGTATTTTCGAGCATGTCCGTGGCTAAGTTCGGTGAACCAGGCCCAATTCGGGACCCCAACCCGCACGTCGCGCGGTAAAGCACCCTGCAAAGTTTTGCGGCAAAGATTTACTACAAGCTACCTTGGCAAAGTGCCCGTCATGTCGGCGAGCGCATAACCCAGCACCGCCATCGCCGCCGCATTCTCTTTCAATTCAGCCGGGACAACTTTGTCGAGCGTGTCCGCCGCGCTGTGATGGTAATTGAAATAGTTGCGACCATCCTGCATGATGCCGAACGCGGGAACGCCCGCCTCGGACATGGGAGTGATGTCCGCCTCCGGAGCGTCTTGGCTGGGGTTCAAAATCGTCGCGCCAATACTCTGAAGAACCGATTGCACTGGACGAAGCATCTCAATCGCCGCCGGCAGCGCCTTCACGTCAAATCCCAGCGGATGCCCCGCTCCCGAGTCACTCTCGATTGCCGCCACGCACCTGGAAAATTCGCCGGAGTACTGGGCGGTATAGGCTCTGCTGCCCGACCCGCCCGTTTCTTCATCCATCCACGCAATCACCCGCAGAGTGCGCGCCGGTCGCAAGTTGAGCCGCTGAAGGATCTGCGCCGTCTCCATGGCGATCACCACCCCCGCCCCGTCATCGATCGCGCCGGTGCCCAGATCCCACGAATCGAGATGTCCCGAGACGACGACAACCTGCTCTGGATGTTCCGAGCCTTTCATATCCGCAATCACGTTGTAGCTGGTTTCATTCGGCAGTTGCTGCGGGGTGAGCGTGAGGTGCATGCGCACCTTTCCTTGCGAGTTGAGGTGCGCGATCAAGTCAGCGTCCTCCGCGGTCACGGCCGCCGCTGGTATTCCTGCGGGGACACTGAAACCGGTGTGCGGTAAACGATAATCGGCATTACCAACAGACCGCACCAGCGTGGCAACCGCGCCCAGATTGGCCGCAGCTCTTGCTCCCGAAGCGCGATAGCGCACCGCCTCACTGTAGGCCGCGAAAGCCATGCCCGCCGCGGCTTTCTGCTTGTCGAACAGTTCATTGAAGAGCACGATCTTGCCCGCGACTTTATCGCGGCCCAGCGCGGAAAGTTCGTCGAAGCTGTTGACCGTTACTACCTCTGCGGTAAGGCCGTCTGCCGGCGTGGACGCACTCCCGCCCAAAGCTGTGAGCACGATCTTCTGCGTGGTGTTCGGAACCATGCCGGCATACTCCACCAGCGCCGCGGTTTCTACTCCTCGCACCCAATGCGGCACGCTGACTGGCTGGAGATGCACTTCCATCCCGAGCTTGCGCAGTTCACCGGCCACATACTCGGCTGCGGCCGTGGCTTGCGGAGATCCGGTCTGGCGCGGACCAATATTTTCCGTCAAATGCGCCAGTTGATG
Organism: uncultured Acidobacteriaceae bacterium; assembly: GCA_963833875.1. Classification (GTDB taxonomy): domain Bacteria; phylum Acidobacteriota; class Terriglobia; order Terriglobales; family Acidobacteriaceae; genus Sulfotelmatobacter. Next base: position 79,808 of record CAWHZM010000004.1, on the reverse strand, counting down.
GTAGGCGTAGTCGTCGTTCAAGGCCGCAGCTTTGATGGCGAAGAGCTCCTGCATCAAGAGCGGAAGGAAGTTTTGCCGGTCCGCCAGAGAAGTTTGCGGCGCGGCCATCCGCGAGGCCGCGGTGGATGGCGATTGATTTGAATTCTGAGCTGATGCAAAAGATGCACCTGCCAGCAGAACACCTGGGAGTACAAAACACGAGACCTTGGTCATAGATTGCAGCAGTTTAGCTGACACGAGCTTTGGAACAAAACAATGATCTACTGTCAGGACCCTATATCTCGCGGCTAAACGGATGGCTAGCGTGGAGCGCATGGACAAGAAACAGATTAACGATCCCAAGATGACGTTGAATTTTATGATCTGGGTAGGCGGGGTTTTTATGCTGGCGCTGTTCGCCTTCCTGGCGCATTTTGTGTGGAAGATTTTCTAGCTGGCTCGGGTCGCGGGGAGCTGGCGTGCGTAAAAAGTGTGGCCCCATTTCTGGGGCCACGTTTGAAGAGGCAAGGTGGTTGGACGTGTCAGGAAAGGCGAAAAAAGCGTCCGCTCTGCCGGGCAGGGCGGGGCTTTGGGAAATGGAACGAAGAGAAAAGAAGGGTCATTAGTGGTTGCGGCCTCTTTCGTTACATCTGGAGGAAGCACTTGCCGAGCCAAACGCGCCGGGCATCAGGTTGAGATTGCGTGAATGCGTAAGCGATTGATGGGGAGAGGCTTAGATTCAAGCTGGGCGCGGGTTTTGGGGAATTGGCTGGCGGGACCACATGGGGAAGTGCATCTAGGTGCACATATTTGCATTTGGGATTGCATTTTGCGGCGCTGTGCCTGCACCTGCAATTTCACAAGCCGAGAAATCCTCGAGTCGGCTAGTTAGAAAGGCAAGCGAGCGCGTTTGAATATGACAAGCGCCGTTATTGTGCCCACCACGGCTGGAAGCGGCAGAAAGAATACAAGCAGAACGCCACAGACAAATTGTGTGTTGAAGCAAGGGGATCCTGGTGGGGGATGCCCACATAGCAACGACACGACCAGGCAGACGATAAGCAGAAAGTGTGGCGACAACAGCAACACGCCCAGAATCCGTTTGCCGGGGCTCATCTTGGGCCAGGACCGGCAGGCGGCATAGACCATCCCGCAGAACGCCAGAACTATCAGACCGAGCAGAGACAAGATCAAGCGCATGCTGGCACTATACGAACATACGAAGGACGGGCGGTCCACTCAAGCCCAGGGGATCAGGTGCAGAATCATCTGGCTCCAAGTCAAGAACCGGGGCAAAGCACGCGACAAAGATGGGGCACCGGATAAACCGGTGTAGAGTCCCTCAGGCTGCGCTCAAGGTTGCGGAAGCACGCTAGATGGGTTGTCGCGCGCAGACAAGAATGGATGCGTTGCACCGAAACGTGAGACGAGCGGAATATTTCCAGAAGAAGGGGTCCACGCCTACCTTTGAGTCTTGACAAGGCTGCCAAAGCGTAGGAAAGTTATAGCGCCTCGGTCAGGCTTCTCTCCGACGACTGACCTTTTGCGAGCCCCCCAAATTAACACTCGAAAGGATAGGAGATTCGTGAAACCTGAATCGATATCAGTCACGGACAAGATGATGTTGGTCTTCGTTTTTGTGGCAGGGCTGGTCGCGGTGGCAATTCCACGAGCGCATGCCCAAACCTTCAGTGTGGTTCACAGCTTCAGCGGCGGAAGCGACGGGGGAAATCCCGTCAATGGCTTCAGCGCGAACACAGTTGGAGAACTATATGGTACCGCCAGTTCCGGCGGCGCTTACGGCAACGGAGTGGTGTACAAGATGACTGTGAAAGGCGCGGAGACCGTGCTGCACAGTTTTTCCGGCGGCACGGACGGGGCGGGTCCAAACGCGGAGTTGATCAGCAGCACGCTATGGCTATTACGGTACGACCACTGCCGGGGGCGCGTTCGGTAATGGAACGGTGTTCCTGGTCAATGGAACAAAGGAGACTGTGCTGTACAGCTTCGCCGGTGGCACGAACGGAGCAGATCCCCAAGCCGGCTTGGTGCTGGACCCGGCGGGGAATCTTTATGGGACCACCAGTGCCGGCGGGACGAATGGCAACGGTACGGTGTTCAAGCTCGCTCGTCCCCTGACTAAAAGCGGGAAATGGACGGAGACGATCCTTTACAGCTTCGGCGGAGGCATGGACGGAGTGACACCGGTGGGCGGGGTTAGTTTTGACGCGTCCGGCAACCTATATGGCACCACTTCCGCAGGAGGTGCTTACGGATACGGCACCATTTTCCAGTTAGTGCCGGGAACGGTTTGGACGGAGAACATTCTCCATAGTTTCCAAGACGGAGACGATGGAGCTGTTCCCTATGCCGACCTGATCTCCGATTCTTCGGGCAATTTCTACGGCGCCGCCACGGAGGGCGGTAACGGCGGTGGGGGCACAATTTTCGAGTTGACTCCGGCGGGCGGGAGTTGGACTTTCAGCGTGCTCTACAGCGTACCTGGTTGGGGCATCTCGGGAAGTTACCGCAAGGTTGTCCTTGATCCATCGGGCAACCTTTACGGCACGACACACTGCGACGGCAATTACAATGCCGGGACCGTATACGAACTGACGCCTGCGGGCGGATCCTGGACGTACAGCGTGTTGTACACCTTCACCGGCGGAACAGATGGCCTCTACTCGTTCAGTAACCTGGTGGTGAGGGGCGGCAAGGTCTACGGTACGACTAAATACGGCGGCGCGCATGGCAACGGCGTCGTGTTCGCGGTCACGCCGTAGCTGGACTCTGTGGACATTCGCCAGCAGCGCCGCGCTGCTTTAATTAGTGCATATTTACAGCGAGCGCAGGAAGTTGAGGATGTCCTGAATCTGCAACGGTCTGAGCGCTTTAAAGTTGCGGATCACGGTGTCGGCTTCCGAACTGCAGCTGGGCAGGAGGGGTGCTAGACTGCCCGGCGCGTGGCAGTTGGCGCCGGAACGATGGTCTTCGATGGCCTGCAGCAAGTCCGACGTGCGCCCGTCATGCAGAAAAAACAGACGCTGCCCCACGCCCCATAGTGGAGCGGTACGGAACTCGTCGGGTCCCGCCGCGCCTTGATAAATTCCGTCCGCCAGACTGGCGCCCATGTGGTGGAGTGCGAAGTCCGAGAATGGCCGGTAGGTCACTTCGCTCATAGGCGAATGGATCGAGACTGCGGTCTTCAGCGAAGGGGAATGACACAGAGCGCAACCGATCTGGGTGAACAAAGCTTCGCCGTTCTCGGTTGATGGCGTCGGATGCGCAGGCTTCGGTGGCGCCAGGAGCCTTATGAAGGCTGCGAAATTGACGATATCCGAAGACATTTCCGAGGCGGTTCCAGCGGGCGTTCCGAAATTCGGGCTTTGCGGATTCGGGTTCAAGATGCTGGTCGGATCTTCGGGCGTAGCATTGAACACGCAACCGAACACCGCGTCGCGCTCATCGGGAAATAATTCGTTGGATATGCCCTCTTCGACGCTGGCGGCTTCGGCGGCAAACATCAGCAGCGACTGATCCTGAGCCTTCCAACCGAAGCGCGTGATCGTATAGTTGTTGGGACTGACATTGAAAGTACCCCCGATGCCGAGCTTCGACCGGGCAGCTTCTGTGGAAGCCAGGTTTGCGCGCAGAATTGCATCGGGCGTGTTCTCAACCAAACCCAAGCCGTAGAGCGGAGCCGGGATGCGGAGAGCGATGTTATTCTCCGCCATCTGTCGGGCAAAATCCGGCTGTTTCAAGGTGCAGCCTTTGGCATCGGTGCGGCCCGCAATCGTATACATGCCATGAACGTCGCCATCGATCGTTCCGTCTGCATTGCGCAGGAAGCGAGCAACGAGCACCGGACCTTGCGCGGTGATGAACGATGGAACGGAGTTGGTGGCTCCATGGAGCGTGGCCAGAGCCACCTGCGGATTGGGATGAGGTTCCTCCGGCGCCCTCAGTCCCGGACTGCTTCCCCCGGCCGTCGGCTGAGCATGGCACATCGCGCAAGCGTTGCCGTTGAAAGTTGGCCCTAAACCTTTTCCTTTTTCAATGGTTCCCGAGACTGAGATTGGCCTGGCGAAGCGCAGAAACGCATGGCTGAACAGGGATAGTTCGTCGGCGTTGAGGGTGAGATAAGGGCCACCCGCTCCGGGAGCACCCAACCGTGGACCCGGGTCCTTTTGCGCCCGCGTCTGGATCGAGGCCATCAAGAGAATGACTAGCAAAATTACGCTGGTTGCGCTCGGTCGCTTCATTTCGAGTTTCCTCGCTCGGGCAGCCGGATACGTCACCAAGACCTGATTACACCCTCGCCGGCTTTCATTTTATCTCGGGGCTGAGAAGCACAGGGTCACTTCGGCTTCGCTCATGGCGGGCTCTGGACCGCGCCTCCATTCCCTTCCAGAATGGAATGCCCCCGGGGAAGTGACGGGAATTGGAGTTGTTCCCGCCAGAGAGAATCTGCTCCAAAGTCAAAGGCCCCACTCTGTCGCAAAGAACGCGACAAGAGTGGGGCATCCGATTGAGTCTTTGTAAACCTAGCTGTTGCCGGCTACGGTGCGGAGTTTGCCGGGCAGAAAGTGATACGGGGGCCAGGGACCGCTGATGGCTACCTGGCAGTTTTTTAGCTGCTTGGTGGCGGCGGTGTAGCGGTTCTGATATTTTTCTACGGATTTGGAATCGATGAGATGGGCAATGTCGATGAGCATGCCCTGCTGCGCGACTTTTTTGCAGCTCACTTCCTCTTCCAGGGGATTGAAGAGTTTGTGAACCTGCACCGATAAGGCGCGGGCCTTGGTCTGACGCTCGCGGTCGCGGGAGGCTTTGACGCGGAGCTTGGAAAGATAGTCGCCGCCGACGGTGTCGGGCAGGATGACGTCGATCATGGCTTCGCGCAGAGAGCCGTCGGTGACAGTGAGTTTGATGTGCATTTCGGATTTGCCCCGGAGCTTTTCGACGCTTTGACCGAAGGCTCGCCGGTTAACCCGGACGGCTTGGCGCAGGGCGTCGTCGCTCTCAAAGACGGTTCCGAAGCGGAAGGGCAGGACGGTGGAGTTGCGGAAGCAGCCGCTCACCACACGGGCGTGGTCAATGGCTGCGGAGTGGTCAAGTTCTCCAGCACTGGAGTCGTACTCGCTCACAATCACAGCAAACTCGCCGCTGGGATAGCTGAGGACTGGGGCTCCGTTCACGCCTTGGACATTCTCGATAACGAAAGGGCGTCGGGAACGGGTGCCGTTGGGAAGGGTCTGGTGCTCGGTAAGGCAATATGCATACCACGACATAAAGAACTCTCCGAACCGGGGCGGAGGTGGTCCAACCACCTCGTTAGTTTTCTTGCACAACCTGAACAGCGACTGGCGGTGTAATTAGCGGTACAGGGACCAAACCGGGAAACCTACATGAAACCCTGTATGACCATATTACTTCCGTTTCCGGGAAAAATGCAACTTTTTCTTCCTAGCAAGCATCTTGGGCGAGTTTTCCACTGCGGCGATCCGGTTAAAGCTATTGCGTAAAGCACGTTTTCCACAAGCTGGCAGGGGTGAACGTAGCCGGTATTAAGTGCGCGGCGGGATGAAACGAAGAATGTTACTCGTAGCGCAAACTTTCCACAGGATCGAGGTCGGCGGCTCTCGACGCCGGGAGGGTGCCAAAGATTACTCCCACAATAGAAGAGACGAGGATAGCGATGATGCCCGACAGGCCCGAAATGGGAACGCGATATTCGGTGAGGAAACGGACCGAATAGGGAATCGCGTAGCCGATGGCGACGCCGGCGAAGCCTCCGATCAGCGAGATAAGGATGGCTTCGGCGAGGAATTGGAAACGAATTTCGCGGTTGGTAGCGCCTACAGCTTTGCGGATGCCGATCTCGCGAATGCGCGAAGTCACAGTTGCGAGCATGATGTTCATGATGCCGATGCCGCTGACCAGGAGCGTCACCATCGAAATTAACAACAGGCCCCAAGTGAGCCCGGTGGCGATGCGGTCGGCCATGGAGAGCAGCGCGGTGAGGTTGGAGACGTCGTAAGTGGATTCAGAGTGGTGGCGCGATTGGATGACACGTTTGATTTGGGCTGTTGCTGGGATGACCATGGACGGGTCTTCCATGGAGAAATAGAGCATCTTGACGGTGGGAATCTCCATGAAATAGCGGCTGACGGAGTAGGGGATGAGCAAGGTATCGTCGACGATCTCGGATTGGCCGAAGGTTTCGACCCGTTCTTTGAACGTGCCGATGATGGTGAAGGGCAGGCCGGTGAGCTTGATCACTTTGCCCACGGCAGCCTGAGGCGATCCGTAGATTTCATCGGCCATCTTTTCGGTGATGACTCCGACTTTGTTGTGGGCCTGGGAATCCTGCTGATCGAAAAATCTTCCCGACGGAACTAAGAGGTTGCGCACGCGGAGATATTCGGGGCTGACGCCGAGGATGGTGACGTCTTTCTCGCGGCCATTGCCGACGGGGATGCGTTCGGAGAGTTGGGTGACGGGCGATGAGGCGACAATGCCGGGGACATCTTCGCGGACGGCGTCGAGGTCTTCGAGGGTGAGGGGGTCGGGATTGGCGTTGCTGATGTGCGGAGCGCCGCCGAGATATTCCGCCCAGATTTCGTTGGTGCCGATGGCCTGGATTTGAGCGATGACAAATTGCTTGCCGGTCATGCCAATGGTGACCACCAAGATCAGCGACGCGGTGCCGATGACCATGCCCAGAGCGGTAAGGATGAAGCGGACTTTATTGCCGCAGAAAGTGTCGTAGGCAAAAGTCATGATCTCGCCAAAGGCCAACGTAGGGGCGGGGCGATCGGGCATGAGGGCAGCGGCCATTTCTATTAGATGCTACGCAGGCGCGGAATTACTCGCAAGCAGCGGGCGGGGTTCCGGTAAGCTGTTAGCTGCATCCTAAGAAACTATTTGTCGGCCACCGGCGGGCGGTTGAGAATTCTCACGGAAAAATTCAGAAGGCAATTGGGTTTGGGGTCGCTGACGGCCCTGGCGCTCTTGGTGTCGGGATACCATCCGTTCGCGGAAGATGCGGAAATCTATCTGCCCGGAGTGGAGAAGATCCTGAATCCCAAGCTGTTTCCAGTGGGCCAGGAGTTCTTTCTTTCTCACGCGCGGATGACCCTGTTTCCGAACCTGCTGGCGCTGTTTCTGCGCATAACCCACCTACCGATGGAGGTGGGCTTATTGCTGTGGCAGGTGGCATCCATTTACTTGCTGCTGCTTGCTTGCTGGCAGTTGGCGGGACTGTTTTTCCCCAGCCAGAGAGCGCGGTGGGGCGGGGTTTGCCTGGTGGCCGCGCTGTTGACGATTCCCGTGGCGGGGACCGCGCTTTATGTCATGGACCAATACCTGAATCCACGGAATTTGGCAGCGTTTGCCGGAGTTTTTGCGGTGACGCGCCTGCTGGAGAAAAAATATGTGAGGGCGCTGTTATGGCTAGGCTTTGCGGCGAGCATGCATCCCTTGATGTGGGTCTTTCCCGCTTCTTTCTGTCTTTTATTCGTGGTGATGGAGAGATCCGAGATTTGGCGGACGAAGAGCAGGATGGGAGCGCCAACACTGATGGGGGGAATTGTGGCCATCACCCTGGCGTCGTCGGCTTCCGACGCGTACCGCCAGGCCGCGATCAGGCACGGGTATCTCTACATTCAGAATTGGAGGTGGTATGAGCTATTGGGAATTGTTGCGCCGCTGTTCTTGCTTTGGTGTTTTGGGCGCGTTGCGGGAGTAAGAAAATGGAAGAACCTGGAGCGCATAAGCCGGGCATTGATGGCGTACGAGCTGATCTATTTGGGAATGGCGTTGGTCTTCGACTTGCCAAGCTTTGAAACCTTGGCACGAATTCAGCCACTGCGCAGTTTGCATTTCCTCTACATCATCCTGTTTGTCGTGCTAGGAGGATTTCTAGGTGAATATGTGCTCAGGGGCCGGGTATGGCGATGGTTATCGTTGTTTGTGCCCCTGAGCGCCGGGATGTTCCTGGCGCAGCGCTCGTTATTTCCTTCGGAGGCTCACTTGGAATTACCTGGAATGGCGCCGCGGAATCCGTGGGTGCAGGCCTTTGTATGGATCAGAGGTTATACGCCGACCGATGCAGTTTTTGCGTTGGACCCGGAGTACCCGAAGATCCATGGGGAGGACCGGATTGGATTCCGATGCATGGCGGAGCGAAGCAGTCTGGCCGATGCGGTAAAGGATGGCGGAGTGGTTAGCATGTTTCCATCGCTGGCCGAGGAATGGTGGGCGCAAGTGAAGGATCAGGAGCCATGGAGAAATCTTCAGCGCCAGGACTTTTTGCGATTGCAGGAGAAATACGGCATTCGTTGGGTGATTTTACAGGAACCGGCTGCGGCAGGGCTTGGTTTCGATTGCCCTTACGGAAATGACAGCGTGGAGGTTTGCCGGCTGCCTTAGTTACGCGGTGGTTCTGCGGACGTAATAGCTGGGGGACTCGGCCTCGAGTTTGCGGCCTTGGTCGCTGAACCGTGCGAGGTGGATCAATCCTATCTTTTGCAGGAAAAACTGTAAGGTAGTACCGACGACTTCAAGGCCATATTTCATGCTGCGGCGGAAATTGATGGAAGAGGCTTCGGCAAAATATTTTGTCGGGCAGGAGACTTCTCCGATGCGAAAGCCGAAGTGGACGCATTGGGCCAGCATCTGATTATCGAACACGAAGTCGTCGGAATTTTCGAGCAAGGGGAGCTGAGTGAGCACCTGGCGGCTGAAGGCGCGGTAGCCGGTGTGGTATTCGGATAGCTTGACGCGCAGGAAGAGATTCTCGAAAGCAGTCAACAAGCGGTTGAAAACATATTTGTAGAATGGCATGCCGCCGCGAAGTGCGGTTCCTCCGATAATGCGCGAACCCAGCACCACGTCATAGATTCCATAGGCCACCATGCTGGCCATGGCCGTGGCCAGCAGTGGCGTGTATTGGTAATCCGGGTGGACCATGATAACGACATCCGCGCCTGCGGCCAGAGCCTCCCGGTAGCAGGTCTGCTGGTTGCGGCCGTACCCATAGTTGCGGTCGTGCTGAAAAACCTGTAGACCGAGGCGGCGGGCGAGATCAACCGTGTGATCGGAGCTGCTGTCATCCACCAGGATGCGGATATCCACCAGCTCGGGGAGTTCGCCCACGGTGGCCTGAAGGGTTTTCTCCGCGTTGTAGGCGGGCATAACGACAGCGATTCGTTTGCCGTTGATCATGCTCTTAAGTCTGCTGGGCCGAGTCCATGATACCTCAGGCGTTCCGCTTTGCAGTCCGACGAGAAGCGGTTTTTTGCCTGCATGGTTTATCTTTCGCCAAGAAACATCGGCGAGCCCCGCGGAAGGGCGGCGCAGGTGATAAAATCCTCTAGTCAAAACCCCATCCGCTGCGGGTGCAGCGGGTTCCTTCCTAGTCGGGACGTGGCTCAGCCTGGTAGAGCACTCGCTTGGGGTGCGAGGGGTCGGCAGTTCAAATCTGCCCGTCCCGACCATTTCTGCTTCGCGAAGCTTTTTCTATCGCGCGCTGTCCCTCCCATTCTGCGGGAACCAAGAAGATCACTTCTGAATCGGGGGCATCTCCGCGACAATCTTGAGAAGTTCGCTGCGTCGCGCTCGTTGACGCGTTACTCGTCTGAAAGTCCCAGAACCTGGGGCCGGAGGTCAGGTTGTATTTCTGGTCTTGGATTTCTGGTCTTGCTCTTTCTACTCGCACGGGAAATTTTTAAGTCGGGAGAATATCTATGTCCGGGCAAGTCATTTTGTACTTTGAAGATCAGGCGGATGCGTTGCGGTTTGCATTGGCGGCAGGGTCGGTGATGTCAGGGGAGGAGAACGACGCCAAGCAGGATCTGATCCAGGAGACCGCGCGGGTGAGCCGTATCCGCATTGATGCCGCCAAGAGTGCGGGAGGAAGTGCGGCATAAGAGAAGTACGGAGTTATCGCATCCAGCGATTCACTTGAAGCGGCCTTCGGGACACGCTTCACGCGCGTCCCCTTCATTCCCCCCCCCCAAGAGGGCGTATTTCAACGCGGCTAGCTGCTTGCCCGGGATTTACCTAAATCGCCCGAAGAGCTTTTTCGCCATCCAATCGTTAGGGCGACCTGAAAACTGGAAATTCAGACAGCGCCAACAGATTATCCGGTGCGGCGGTTCGAAAGCAGGGTCAGAATTTCGCGCAGGCCCTGGCGGATGCGCTGCATATCGGCCGAAGATTGAGCGGGGAATGGGATGGCGCTTTGAGCTTTATCGGGCTTCGATTCGGAGCGTAGTTGCTGGCGGGCGCCGACGATGGTGAATCCCTGCTCGTAGAGAAGCTGTTTGATGCGAACCACGCTTTCTACGTCGCGCTTGCGATACATGCGCTGGCCGGTGCTGCTTTTGACCGGCTTGAGCTGCGGGAACTCGCTCTCCCAGAAACGCAAGACGTAGGCGGGGAGACGGCAAAGCGTGGCCACCTCACCGATGCGGAAATAAAGTTTGTCCGGAATTAGGATTTCGTCCGCATTGTTTTTAGCGGCGGATTTTTTTCTCGGACTCATTTCGAGGATTGAAGGGGCTCGTTGTTTGTGTATTGTGACACACACGGGCGGCGATATGAAGGTTTTTCGGGGGGAACCAGATTAGAGTTGAAATCAAGTACGTAAACACAGGGGACACTGAGGTGCAGGGAGGAAACGCAGAAGAACTTTGGCCGCGACAACAAAAAACCTCTCAGAAGGTGCTTCTTCCGAGAGGCTGATGAAAAAACTTGGGCCCTTGCGAGAAACGTCTCGCAGAACGGTTGGTTAGTGCTTTTTCTTTTTTGCCTTCTTCTTGGTTGCCATGAAGGTTCCTCCGTGAACGATTTTCCCTTGTCGACTTTTGGGGACCTTAATGCAAAAAGCCACTCTACTCATAGTAGTAGTAGCGTCCTTGATACAAGATATTGCGGGAGGATGAACGCAGTGTCAACATAAATTTGCATTTTCCGGAAAGATTTCCCGGGCCTGATGTGGAATAAGAAAATGATCAGCGGCTCAACTTAACGCTCGAATCGCGGCGAGAGGATAATCAGACTATGCACATCGTCAAATCGGTTGGAGTGATGTCCGTGGCCAGGATCATGGGGCTGATCTACGGCTGCATGGGCCTGCTGATTGCGCCGTTTCTTCTGTTGATGGGGATGGCGGGCTCGATGGCTGGCAGATCGCCGGTGATGGGTATTTTCGGAATCGGGATTGGAATTGCTTTGGCCATCTTTATACCGGTGATATACGGCTTGATGGGATTTGTGATGGGAGCGATTGGCGGCCTGCTCTATAACGCGTTCGCGGGATGGACGGGAGGAATCGAGCTCGAACTGGAGACGGGGCCGCCGACTTTGACGGCTCCTTATCCCATTATTCCGCCGGTGACAACGATTTCGACTTCCTGAGAGTTTATGAGTGGAGCAACGTAGCTCGCAGGGCAAAACATGGCAGATGCGGAAAGTCACTATTTAGAGGAAGCGCGCCGGCAGATGCGCGGGCACAAGCGCTTGGCGGAGGCTGCGATGGCGCAATTGAGAGAGGAAGATTTTTTCGTAACTCTTGACGCGGAGGCAAATTCGGTTGCGCTGCTGATGAAGCATATGGCGGGAAATATGCGCTCACGGTTCACGGATTTTCTGACCAGCGATGGAGAGAAGCCGGACCGTTTTCGCGATCGAGAGTTTGAAGTTGATGCGGCTGCTACCCGCGCGGATGTCATGCGGTGGTGGGAAGAAGGATGGGCGCAGCTGTTCGCGGCGCTCGACTCGCTGCATAGTGAAGATGTGATGAAGACGGTGACCATACGAGGCGAGCCGCACTCCGTGATGCAAGCGGTCAACCGGCAAGTTGCGCATTATGCTTACCACACCGGGCAGATCGTCATGCTGGCCAAACATTTGCGGGCGACTGAGTGGAAGGCGTTAAGTATTCCACGGGGGAAGTCGGAGGAGTTTAAAGTAAAAATTCCGAAGGCATAGCGTTCGTAAGTTCACTGATTCAGCTTTGGCAAGAGGTCCGACTCGCAACCAAAGAGCGAACGAAAGCGTCTGAGGCTTGGTGCTACAATCCTCGGTTTGCGTTGGCGGCCAGATGCAGGGGCCTTGGCTTTTGAACGCGAGGCGGGTTGAAAACAAGTCTTGCCGTTTCTTCCGTAGAGCAGTGAGGTTATGTGATGTCATCCACGATGCAAGCGGTGGTTAAGCCGGAGTCTGCTCCTGGAGCGGAAATTCGCGAGGTGAAGATTCCCACGTTTGGGCGGAACGATGTGCTAGTGAAGGTGAAGATGGCCTCGATCTGCGGGACCGACCTGCACATTTACAACTGGGATCGATGGGCGCAGGGGCGCATACATCCGCCGCTGATTCCGGGACATGAATTTTGCGGCGAGGTGGCGGCGTTCGGCGATGAGGTGACCAGCGTTAAAGAAGGCGATTTCGTTTCCGCCGAAATGCACGTGGCGTGCGGCAAGTGCCTGCAATGCCGGACGGGCGAGGCGCATATTTGCCAGAGCGTGAAGATCATCGGCGTGGACGCGAATGGAGCGTTTGCCGAATATGTGGTGATTCCAGAGTCGAACATATGGAAGCTCGATCCGGCGATTCCGCCGGAGTATGCGTCGATTCTCGATCCTTTGGGGAACGCGGTTCACAGCGTGCTGGCCGGAGAGATTGCGGCAAAGACCGTGGCGATTACGGGATGCGGGCCGATCGGGTTGTTTGCGATTGCCGTGGCTCGGGCGGTCGGCGCGACCAGCGTGTTTGCCATTGAAGTGAACGAACACCGCCGCAAGATAGCGCGCGAGATGAAGGCCGATTATGTGCTCGATCCGTCGAAAGAAAATGTAAAAGCTGTCGTCATGGAGAAGACTGACGGATTGGGTGTGGATGTAGTGCTGGAAATGGCGGGACATCCGGATTCGATTCGCACTGGGTTTGATATCGTCCGGCGCGGTGGAAGAATTTCGCTGCTGGGGCTGACGTCGAAGCCGATCTCGCTGAATTTCTCGGAAGACATTATTTTTAAGGGCATCACGGTGCAGGGGATCAACGGACGGCGCATGTACCAGACCTGGTACCAGATGACGGCGCTGCTGAAGGCGGGCAAGCTGGATCTGCATCCAGTGATTACCGACCGCATCCCGATGAAAGATTTCTCGAAGGCGATGGAGCGGCTGAAGACGGGCGAGGCCAGCAAGATTCTGGTGTATCCCAACGGGGTACGATGATTAAAACGCCGTTGTGTCACCGAAAATGTGTTTCAGACTTCCGAACGGCATCATAGTGCGCTTGTCCATCTGAGGTTTTCATGACGACTGCAACCCGCACCAATCCGCTTTCTTATCTCAGCGATCAACTCAATGAACTTAAGGTCAAGGGAACGCACTTCAAGCTGCGAGTGCTGGAGGATGAGCAGGCGGCAGTCTGCACGTTTGATGGGAAGAAAGTCATTAACCTGGCGTCGAACAATTATCTCGGGCTAACCACGCATCCCAAGCTGCGCGAGGCGGCGCTGGAGGCTACGCGGAAATATGGCGTGGGATCGGGTGCGGTGCGCACCATTGCCGGGACCATGAAGATTCACATGGAACTGGAAGAAAAAATCGCGCGCTTCAAGAATGTGGAGGCGTGCGTGGTTTTTCAGTCGGGATTTGCGGCGAATGCAGGGACGGTTTCGGCGGTGCTGGGCAAGGACGACTTTATTATTTCCGACGCGCTGAATCACGCGTCGATCATCGATGGGGCGCGGTTGTCGAAGGCGAGAATTCTTGTCTTCCGTCACAAGGATGTGGCTCATGCGGAAGAGCAACTGGCCAGCGTAAAAAGCGAGCCGGGCAAAAAACTACTGATTACCGACGGAGTGTTTTCGATGGATGGTGACATTGGTCCGCTGCCGGGACTGTGCGATCTGGCGGAGAAATATGGAGCCATCATGATGGTCGACGACGCGCACGCTTCGGGCGTGCTGGGGCGAAACGGGCGCGGGACGGTTAATCATTTCAATGTGCACGGGCGCGTGGATATTCAGGTGGGAACTTTGTCGAAGGCGATTGGGGCGCTGGGCGGATATGTTTGCGGCACGCGCGATCTGATCGATTTTCTTTATCACCGGGCGCGGCCGTTTTTGTTTTCGACCTCACATCCGCCGTCGGTGGCAGCCACGTGCATTGCGGCTTTCGATGTTCTGGAGAACGAGCCGGAGCGCATGGAAAAACTTTGGGAGAATACGCGCTTCTGGAAAAAAGAACTTGGACAGCTCGGGTTCGACATTGGCGGGCGTGCCACTCCGGCGAGCGAGACGCCGATTACGCCGATCATCATTGGCGACGGCAAGCTGACCATGGACTTTTCGCGCGAGTTGTTTAAGGAAGGCGTTCTGGGAACGGGGATCGCATTCCCGACAGTGCCGGAGGGCAAGGCGCGGATTCGGACGATTATGACGGCGACGCATACGAAAGATGAGTTGGAGCAGGCGTTGGAAGTGTTGGGGAGGGTGGGCAAGAGGATGGGGATTGTGGGGTGACCTCACTCGGACGCCAGTCGAGACTCGCTCGGATGTGCAGCCGTCTCCGAACTAGGTGGCGAGGTCAATCCACGCGATACACAACCCTCCCGCCCACAATCGTCGCCACAACTTTCCCCATAAACTGCCATCCGTCGAAGGGGGTGTTGTGCGAAAGCGAGCGAGATTTGGCGGCTTCGAAGGTCCAGCGCTTTTGGGGATCGAAGATGGTGACGTCGGCGTGGTTGCCACGTTCGAGGGAGCCGCGGTTGCGGAGGTCGAAGACGCGGGCGGGGCCGGCGGTGAAGAGTTCGACGATGCGGGTGAGAGGAATTTTGTGCTCGCGGTGCAGCTTGGTGATCGCCAAGGCTAACGCTGTCTCCAACCCAGTGATGCCGAAGCTGGCGCGCTCGAATTCGACTTGCTTTTCGTGGGTGGCGTGAGGGGCGTGGTCGGTGGCGATGGCGTCGATGGTGCCGTCGGCGAGGGCGACCAGGATGGCTTCGCGATCGGCGGCGGAGCGCAGTGGCGGGTTCATCTTGAAGTTGGTGTTGTATTCGCCCACATCCTGATCGAGCAGGGTGAAGTGGTGGGGCGTGACTTCGCAGGTGACCCGGGCTTTGGCGCGCTTGCCGCGGCGAACGGCCTTGAGTGCGTCAGATGTGGAGAGATGGGCGACGTGGAGGCGCGATTCGCGGATTTGCTGCGCGAGGGTTACATCGCGATCGACGATGCTGGCTTCCGCCGCAGTGGACATGCCGCGCAGGCCGAGGCGGAAGCTGGTGGGGCCTTCGTTCATGGAAGCGCCTTCGGTGAGGCGCGTATCTTCGGCGTGCTGCACGACCGGCAAGTTGAGCTCGGCGCCGAGGCGCAGGGCGGCATGCATGGCGTCGTCTTCAAGGATGGGCTTGCCATCATCGGTGACGGCTACCGCGCCAGCGCGCTGGAGGGCGGCGAAATCGGTAAGCTCGGCACCGCGCGAACCGCGCGTGGCAGCGGCAATGGGAAAAACGTTGACGAGCGCTCCCCGCTCCGGATCGCGCAGCCATGCGACCCATTCGGCGGTGTCGACCACGGGCGCGGTGTTCGGCATGGTGCAGACCGAGGTGAAACCTCCGGCAGCAGCGGCGGCGGTGCCACTGGCGATGGTTTCTTTGTAGCTTTGTCCGGGCTCGCGCAGGTGAACGTGAAGGTCGATAAATCCGGGAGCGACGATCAGTCCGCGGGCGTCGAATTTTTCGTCGGCTCCGCCGCGAATTTTGTTGGGTGGGGCGATCTCGGCGACTCGGCCATCGCGCAGAAGAACATCCATGGGCGCGTTGATTTTTGCGGCGGGATCGATCACATGGCCGCCTTTGATCAGAAGCGAGGCCGGTTTGAATTTATCCTTCATCTTTTTCCGCGTGATGCAGTTTGCCGCCTTGAGCAGAGTGAAGAGTCGAGCTTCGCTCGACGGACAGCCGAGGGCGGCTGTCCCCACATAAAGCTTGCTTTGCCACTACTGACATCAGTTCTTCCCAAATGCTCGCGCCAGGATTGCCATGCGCATTGGAACGCCGTTGCGCACTTCGTCGACGATAGCGGACTGCGGACAATCGACCACTTCCGAAGTCAATTCCAGGCCACGGATGATTGGGCCCGGGTGCATCACGATGGCATCCCGTTTGGCCAGTTTCAAGCGCGCGGCGGTCATCTGATAGCGCGCGATATATTCCTGCAACTGAATTTTTTTCCCGGCGAGGCGCTCCTGCTGCACCCGCAACAACATTACAACGTCGGCTCCGCGGAGGGCTTCTTCGACATGGCGAGTGATGGTGAGGCCGGGCGCGAGCGTGGCGGCCAAATCGGGCACCAGTTCCGGCGGTCCGCAGAGCGTGATCTTCGCTCCAAAACGGGTCAGCAGATGGCAATTCGAGCGGGTGACGCGGCTGTGGTAAACGTCGCCGATGATGGCAATGCGCAGGCCTTTGAATGATTTCTTGTGTTTGAGAATTGTGAATGCGTCGAGCAAGGCCTGCGACGGGTGCTCGTGCATGCCGTCACCGGCGTTGATTACCGGGATGTCGATGTGGCGCGCCATGAGATGGGGCGCTCCGGCCGAGGGATGGCGAATGACGAACGCGTCGGCTCCGACGGCGCGCAGAGTGTATGCGGTATCGAGTAGAGATTCGCCTTTTTCAATGCTCGATCCGGAGGATTGCACCAGCGTGGTGAGTGCTCCCAGGGACTGGGCGGCGACTTCAAAGGAAGATCGAGTGCGGGTGGAAGCTTCGTAAAAAAGAAGAATGATGCGCTTGCCGCGCAAGAAAGAGCGAGGTTTGCGAAGATTCATGCGGCGGGCGAGCTTGAGCAGGTCGAGAATTTGCTTGTCTTCGAGATGCTCAATATCGAGCAGCGATCCTTTAGCCGGGGTGCTCATGTTGTAAGAAGGCAAACGGTGCATGATACGCGGGGAAGGCAGCTGGCGACAAGGGGGATGATGGCGGGGCGCAATTTGCCGCCGGTGGGGGAACAAAATCGAGATTCGCTCGGCGGACAGCCGGGGGCTTTCCCCACATAAGCATCTTCTGCTAGATGAGCATGAGCTAGCGGCGCTTGCGGCCGAGAACGGCGCCCGTCAAGGCCCCGGCCACGCTGCCGGCGGCGATTGAAATCACAAACAACACGACGACCCCCAGCACCATCATGAGGGCGATGCCTTGCGGAGTCTTGAACTGTTCGAAGGCTGCCTGCACCTGGGGATCGTTGGAGCGAGCCGCAGCCTGCTGAAGAGCCTCCACTAGTTTCTCGCGAACCTGGCCGCTGGTGTGCATCACCGCCATGGCGACGCTTTCCAGGAGTGTGGCGATTACGAAAAAGAGAACTCCGCAGGCCGCCCCCAGTTTGGCTCCGGAGCGGGCGTTCACTATCCACGCTGCATGGCTGCGGTGGTAGAGATTGACGGCGAGGAAGCCCGCTCCCAGCGCGGCGAGCAAAGGCACCATCAGGCCCAGAGCCATGATGATAGCCGCGATCAAGGCGGCGATCGCGCAACTGCGCAAGGCTCGCTTCCATTCGATGAGGGCGGTAACGGGAAGATGGAGGACGCCCGGAACATTGGAGGATACCGCGAAGCTCGTGAGTTCATTAGCATCGCCCACGGTGCCGGTAGAGGGTGCGGGTTCGGGCATTTCCACGCGAATTTGCGGGGCTGCGCACTGCGCGCAGAAGGGCTTTCCGTCTTCGACCAGGTGGCCGCATTTGTGGCAGGGATGATCCATTCGACAATGGGGAAGGCTAGAGTGAAGGTATCGCAGGACGAACGGCAGGCGCAAGGAACTGCGGGCACCTGCGGCTTGTCATTTCATTGGCGGCGGATCTCTTGTCAGATGTCGCCCTCTTTGCCGCGAGCGTGAACGTAGACCAGAGCGAAGGTGGTTGATCCGTTCTTTTCTTTATTGCTGGGCTCGATGGCTACGACGTGCTGGTTGTTCTGGGTACCAACTTTCAGTTCGGTGACCGGGCCGGAGTTGTCGCCTTCGCACTTGAGCGCTTTGGATTTTTCGTTGTCGCTGTCATTATCGCTGTCGATATCGGCGTGCGTGCCGCCATGTTCATGGGTGTGACACTCAAGCACCTTGCCGTATTTCTTCAATTTCTCCCGATAGAAATCGATGACCTTGGCGGGGGCGTCTTCGGAATCGTACTTCGCGATGACGAGCTTCACGCCGAAAGCACTGGTGAAGAGGCTGAGATTGGCCGTGCTGCTGTCTTTGTCCGCTTCCTTGTCGTCATCGTGGTGGAGGCGCGCTCCGGGATAGAGCGGCAGGCCAGCCTTTCGGGCGTCGGCATCGTTCCCCATATGCAAGTCGCCGACTGAGCTTTGCACGTCGAAAGCCTTGCTTTGTGGTTTTTGATCGCTGTTCGTTTGATCGCCGTTCGCTTGTTGAGCAAATGCCAAATGTGACCCCGCCACGGTCGTGAAGAGGGCCGCAAGAATGAGCAGTCTGATTGCCGGAGATTGACAGAATTTAAATCGAGACATAGCTTCCTTCCCGCAAAACGCTTTAGATATCTGAGTCTTTACCGTGAGCACGAACATACACCAGCGTAAATCTCGAGCCATTGCCCTGCGGCCGCACGGAGACGATGTGTTGATTATCCTGCTTGCCAGCTTTCAGTTCCGTCTCAGCGCCATTGCTGCCATCACAGGTCAGGTCGTTCGAAGTGGGCTTGTTCCCCATGTTGATGCTCCAGTTCGCTTTTGAAGTGTGGCATTCGAGCACATTGCCGTACTTCTTTAACTGGTCTTTGTAAAAGCCGAGAATCTTCGAGGGCGCATCGCTCGACTGATAATCGAGAGCCACCACCTTGAGACCATATCCAAAGCCGGAGATGTTAACGTTGGCGCTTTTGTCGTCACTGGATTCGTCGACCCGAGGCTGGGCGCCGGGGTAAAGGGGCAAGCCGGTTTCAAAGGAATCAGCGTCGTGTGATACGTGTATGCCGCCGGCGAAGCTGTTGATGTCTATTTTTTTGTCTTTGCCATCGTCACTTTTGTCGATCTTGACGCTGCACGCGGGCAAAAGCAGCATTGCGAGGAAAACCGTTCCCGCTTGCGCGATGGGATAGGAAAATTTATGGCTGCGCATGCTGAGTCCCTCCACCCGAAGTTTGCGCAGGTCTATCCAACCCTGCACCACGAGAAGCGATGTTCGGAATGCTCACCGGCAGGTGCCCATGAATCGGGATCTCTCCGAACAAGGCTTTTACGGCAGCAATTTCCGAGACCGAGGCATTGGAGAAGGTGCACATGTAATTCTCAACCTTCGGAAAGTTTGCCGCCAGGTACGGATTTCCCATAGCGATGACCGCCGTTTTTTCCGCAGCCTGATCAAGCACTTGCTGCAGCAAAGCGCTGGTCGCGTCCGACATGCCGACGGTGTTTCCGATCCTGCCCGCGGACGGAACCACGTATACAGCTGCGATTACGGTGGTTGCGTCGTTGACTGCCTTCATCACGGCATCGCTCATCGCCGCGGCTATGCGCGGGTCAATATAGATCACGTTCGCGTCCGGAATGCGGGCGCGCAGTTCGCGGCCAAAGGCGCGTCCGGACTCCGTTCGCACATCGTCGGAGAACACAACGGCAACAGTGTGGTTGCGCGTCTCCTCTGGAGTGGTATACGGAAGCGCGGGCCCGGCGGTTCCCGGTTTTTCTAAGGAGGATTTGAGTGGCAAAACCTTGCCATTGTCGCGGACCAGGGTGATGGCGTTATCGGCCACCCGCTGGCCGAAGGCCAGATTTTCCGGCTTGCCCACCTCCGCAGAGATGGCAGCGATATCAACCAGCCGGGCGCGTTGCAGACCCAGAGACGCTTTGGCTTCGAGAATTTTAAGGACGGAGCGGTCCAGCCGCTCGCGCGAAATTTCGCCGGACTGCACCGCCTGCAGCATGGCGTTATAGGAGGCAGGGAAGTCGGCGGGGATGAGGAGCAGGTCGTTACCGGCTTTGAAGGCCTCGACCGCGGCCCGGCCAATATTGTTAGCGAAAAGATGAGTCAGGCCAGCCATATCGAGAGCGTCGGTTACGACAATTCCTTTGAAGCCAAGCTGTTCCTGGAGCAGGCCGGAGACGATCATAGGAGAAATCGTGGCAACGTGGTTGGGATCGGGGTCGAGTGCGGGAACAGTAAGGTGGGCGACCATCACCGCATCAACCCCGCCGGCGATGGCTCGTCGAAAGGGTGACAACTCGATGGAATCGAGATGAGCGCGATCCACGGTCACGCTGGCGACGCCGAGATGTGAATCGGTTGCCGTATCGCCGTGTCCGGGAAAATGTTTGACCGTGGTCAACATGCCGCCCTGGTGAGCGCCTTTGATATAGGCCGTTATCAGATCGCCAACCTGCCTGGGATCTTCGCCGAAGGAGCGCGTATTAATGATGGGGTTGGCGGGATTGGAGTTGACGTCGGCATCGGGGAAAAAATTCCACTGGATGCCGATGGCGCGCGCTTCTTCGGCGGTGATGCGGCCAAAGGTCTCGGCGTCATCCAATTTGCCGTCTCCACCGAATGCCATTGCGTGCGGAAACACCGTGGCCCCCATCAGCCGCATGGGTACTCCGCGTTCGAAATCGGCGGCGAACAGCAAGGGGAGTTTCGATTCCTTCTGGAGGCGGTTAAGGAGTTCGGCGGCCTCGTAGGGTTCGCTGCGCAGCAGGTACGGGCCATCGACGTGCACCGTCATGGCAAAAGAACCGACGTGGTATTTGTGCAGGGCATCCAGCAATTGAAGATATTCGGGACTTTCTACGTTCAGAAAGCTGGCACGGCACCAGATCATGAATACCTGGCCGACTTTTTCTTCGAGGGTGAGCTTGTGCAGAGTTTTTTCGGCCCATCTTTCACCGGAGCGGGACAACGGCTGAATGGGCTCCGGATGCTGAAACTTATCTTTGGCCAATAATGGCAGAGTAAGCAGGGTGAGGAAAAGCAAAACCTGGGCGAAGCGATGCATCCGGCAACGATAGCAGAACGGGTTATACGAGGAAATGAGGTTGAGATTCCGGATTATTTGGCGGGAGCTCAGATCCATCCGAGCAGCACTGCTGCGTGCGTGGGGCACCAGTGACAACAGAAGGCCCGCAAGCTACTTAGCCTAAATCAGAGATCGAATGCATCTCCAGAGGCGTATCGAGAGGCGTCTCCTCCTGGAATCGGTTCAGCAAACCATCAAGCAGGCAGCCAATTTCCGAGGCGACGTCCGTTAACTTTCTTTCCTCGGCGGAATCAAGCAGCCCGAGTTCGGACGCGAGGTTGAGCTGTATCCGGAGTTCCAGCAATGAGGCTCTTGCGTGATCCAGAAACTGCAGCAGATCTTTTCGTCGAAGAATTCCCTTGGTTTCGGCGCCCTTCGAAACCAAAAAGTCGGTGTGCGGGGTATATGCTTCGCGCCCTGGAAAAGCGCCTGTCGTGTGGCAGGCTTCCAAAGCGTTATCCACCGCCAAACGCCGGCGCTCTAGATCGTCATTCGTTCCGGCCATTGGCCCAACATCATAACTAAAGACCGGCTCTAGAGTCTGTGATATTCATCACGTGGAAAGGAAAATTCGTTGCCGAATTGTATTCTCAATCCATGCAAAAATCAGGAACCTAAGTCCCAAAACTGAGGGTTAAAGCCTCGGCTTCGGCCTGAATTCGCGGGTCGTCGCCGAAGCCGCGCAGCCAGTTTACCCCGGGCTCGCGCCGGAACCAGGTCATCTGGCGCTTGGCGTAGTTGCGATGAGCCTGCTGGGCAGATTGCACAGCTTGCTCGCGAGTGAGGTCTCCGCGAATGTGCTGCAGCGCCTGCTTGTAACCCAGCGCTGAGAATGGTCCGGCGGCCGCATCATATTTTTGCAACAGCCGTTGCGTTTCGCCGACCAGTCCGGCTTCAAACATTTGTTGGGCGCGGAGGTTGATTCGGGGATATAGCGCGGTGCGATCAGGATCGAGGCCGAGACGAAGAATGCGAAATCCCTGCAGCGGATTGCGGCCCTGCTGCTCCCAAAGGTCGCTCACTTTTTGACGCGAGGCCAGACAGACCTCGATGGCGCGGATGAGCTTCGGAAGGTCGTTGGCATGGATCTTTTCCGCAGCAGCGCGGTCGAGACGGCGCAGCACGCGATGAAGATAGTTTGAACCACGACTGGCCGCGAGTTCGCGAAGACGTACGCGAAGTTCTTCGCTGCGCTGCGGTCCGGGAAAGAGGCCTTCGAGCAAGGCGCGCAGGTAAAGGCCGGTGCCCCCCACGACGATTGGCAACCGTCCGCGGGATTTGATTTCTTCGAGCACATTCCTCGCCTGCCGCGCGTATTCGCCGGCAGTCATATGTTCGGTGGGCAAAACGTAATCGAGCAAATGGTGCGGAGCGACGGCGCGTTCGGAGGCGGTGGGCTTGGCAGTGCCGATCTCAAATTCACGGTACATGGCGACCGAATCGAAGTTCACGATTTCGCCATGGAAACGTTCGGCCAGCACCAAAGAGAGAGCGGTCTTGCCGCTGGCAGTGGGCCCGAGCAGCACCAGCAAGGAAGAATCCGGTGCTGCGGCGACTGTCAGCGCACGCTCCAGTGAATCGCGTGCCAATAGCGGATCACAGTAATAAGGAGCACCAGGAAGGCAATCACTAGCAGTCCGGAGGTCTCGGTGGCGTAGATGGGATGCCGGTAAGGTTTCGGGTCGCGATCGGTTTTTGTTCGGGGCGGAGCCACGAGTGCATTGTACCGCTGCATTGCAACCCGAGAGCGCGCGCCCGTGGCAGAATAGCGGCATGGTGTTCCCGCAAGCGTCCGCAGTCGAAGGAACCGCAATCCCCGATTTTCTATACGGCACGGCATGGAAGGAAGAACGAACTGCGGGCCTCGTCGAGATGGCGCTACGCGCTGGTTTCCGCGGCATCGATACCGCCAATCAGCGGAGGCATTACTTCGAGGCTGGGGTGGGCAAAGGATTAGCAGCCGCCTATAGCGCCGGAGTGGTTAGCCGCTCCGATCTTTTTCTGCAAAGCAAATTCACTCACCGCCCCGGTCAGGATCACCGCCTGCCTTACGATCCGGCCGCGAGACTCGCGGTTCAGGTGGCGCAATCAATGGCCAGTTCTCTCGAACATCTGGGCACGGATTACGTCGACAGTTACGTGCTGCATGGGCCGGCGTCCGGTTATGGATGGACTGATGCCGATGCTGAAGTTTGGGAGGCGATGAAGAAAGAGCGCCATGCCGGGCGCGCCCGGTTATTGGGAGTGAGCAATTTTTCTCTGGGACACCTTGAGCAAATGGCAACGGCCCACTCGGAGCTTCCGGCGTTCGTGCAAAACCGATGCTACGCGAGACTCGGCTGGGATCGTGAAGTCCGATCATTTTGCCGGGAGCACAAAATTGTTTATCAGGGATTCTCGCTGCTTACAGCAAACCAGGAAGTGGTTCACCATCCGCTCGTCGGCGCCATCGCAGATCAGTTCGACGCAACACCGGCGCAGGTTATCTTTGCGTTCGCTCGGGCGGTAGGAATGCTGCCATTGACCGGGACATCGAATCCGAAGCACATGAGCGAGGATCTTGCCAGCTTAGGAATCGTACTTTCACCAACCGACGTGGAGAGCATCGAGAGTTTAGCCGGATAGTGCTTGCGCCTCTCTACTTCAGTCCCTTTACCACATACGCTTCCGACAGAGTCCGCACGTAGATGTAAGCGTAAGCGCTTCCGTCAGCGGAGAACTGAGGTGCGCCCACTTCGCTGACTCCCGCCCGGCCGTCCTCACCAAAAGTTTTCCAGGGCTCCAGTTTGCCGGTCGCAATGTTCAACTTGAAAACCTGCGATGTTGTTTGGTGCGCTTTGCCGGAGGCAACGTACAAAGATTGCTGATCGGGCGACCAGCCATCCGCGTAATAAGCTGCCGCCAGGCCTGGGATCGGATGATAAGTGCTGGTCTCGAGTGACCAGACTCCCAATTTACCGTCGGACCCCCTAACCGCCACGCTATGCCCATCCGGCGAGATTCGCACTCCCGCAATTCCTTCTGGAGTTATTGCCTTGGAATCGCCCGTGCCTACATCGATCAGATAGTCGCGGCGGCCATGGCCTGCTTCGATCCCTGTGGCCAGCAGATGTTTGCCATCCGCCAAAAAGCGAACCCCACCGTAGCTGACCGCATCGTGTGTGAGCACCCGAGCTTCGCCGGCCCCGGTGGGCACAAGGGTGAGCGGACCGCCCTTGGCGGGCTGCGTGACCGCCCATTTTGCGTCCGGCGAAATCGCCTCGGCCACACCTTCGCCAATGCGCACCGGAGGCGACCCGTCCGTGTCGCGCAGAAAGACAGTGTAGTTAGGACCGCCGCCCTCGCCTTCTTCCTCGAACAGGATCTTGTGTCCATCGCGGCTCGTGTCGCGCAGAATCGACCATCCAAACCATCCCAGTTCTTTCTCTTCTTTTCCGCCGGGCGCCATGCCGCGAATCCCAATGCGCTCCCGATGCGTGATCGCCAGGGTGGTTGCATTCTGTTGATCCTGCAGCCATAGCCCGCCGGGCACGTTGGTGATGGTCCGCAGCTTGCCGGCGAGCGTAACCCCCCGCGGATTGGTAGAGCTTCCCGAGGTAGTGCTGGTGAACCAGATTTCGTCGGCCTTGGGAGACCACACAATTCCCTCCAACGACACCCAGCCGGAGGAAAGTTTTCTCTCCTGGCCTTTACCGTCTGCCGCGATTACGGCTACCGAACCTTCGTCGTCGCCACCTGGATTTTCGTGATCGGCGAAGGCGACCCACTTGCCATCTGGAGAAATTTTGGGATGGCTTATCCAGTTGATGCTGTCAAACAGAACCTTTCCAATGGGATACTCCAAGCGCCAATGGCTGGTCTCTGGAAGGAAACGGACAATCGCCATATTCTGCCCGTCGGCGGACCAGTCCGCGTCTTGAACATTTTCCAACACCTCGCGCGGCGTGCCGCCGCTTAACGGAACTCGCGCGAGGGTGCCGATTCGCTCGTAACCTGCGAAATTTTGCGTGTTGAGCCGGACTGCCAGCTCCCCGCCCTTGGATATGGAGAGCAACTCCGCTTTTAGGCCGAGTTCGCGCGCCCCCGGATCGTCGATGCGCGAAATATAGAGTTGATTATCCTCGCCGTCCCAGCCTGCGCTGTAAACAATGCCGCCATCGGGAGTGAAGCGCGCATTGCCGATTTCGCCGGTACGAAAAGTAATTTGCTGGTACTCGGCGGGTGGCACGGAGCCGCTTCTGCGGCCAAGCCACCATCCGGCACCGAGCATGATCAGTGCCAGGACGAGGCCGCCTGCTGCCGCAGCGGCGAGCAGTTTGCTTCGACGCGGTGCAGCTGCCACTGCGATCGCCTTTGCGCTGGTGCCTGAAACCCCAGTCATGTGTTCCAGATCGAATGCGATATCGCTGGCGGAATGGAAACGCTGCTCGGGATTTTTCTCCAGGCAATGTTGCACAATGCGCTCGAGCGCCGGAGATACGGTGCGATTGGTTTCGCTCAGATCGGGAGGCTCTTCCTTCAGGATGGCGCTCATCGTATCCGCCGCGGTTTCGCGGTGGAAGGCACGCTTGCCTGAGATCATTTCGAAGAGAATCGCTCCCAAGCTGAAAATATCGGAACGCGCATCAACGGCGATTCCACGCACTTGCTCGGGAGACATGTAGCCCGCGGTGCCCATCACTACGCCCGCTTCGGTGGCGTGAGTCATGGTTGGAAGTGAGGTGTTGGCGCCGCCGTGGGCAGGATCGGGTTGCGTTAATTTCGCCAGGCCGAAATCCAGAATTTTCACGCGACCGTCTTTAGTCAGAAATAAGTTCTCCGGCTTCAGGTCGCGGTGAACGATTCCTTTTTCGTGGGCGGCCGCCAGTCCATGCGCGATTTGCAGCGCGTAATCCAAAGTCTTGCGAACCGGGGCAGCTCCGCCTCGCAAACGCTCGCGCAGCGTTTCGCCTTCCAATAGCTCCGAGACGACATAAGGAGCGCCCTCATAAGTTCCGATATCGAACACGGCGAGAATGTTGGGGTGATTCAAGGCTGCAGTAGCCAGCGCTTCCTGCTCGAAACGGCGCAAGCGGTCGGCATCCTGGGAGAGCGCTTGGGGCAATACCTTCACCGCCACGTCGCGCTTCAGGCGGGAGTCGCGGGCACGATACACTTCACCCATGCCCCCTGCGCCCAACATGGCAATGACTTCATACGGCCCTAGCTTTGTCCCGGAAGGAAGATTCATGCGTGCGCCGGATTATAAACCACGAGACTGAAGCTGGCGGGCTACCTGGACGGCCTGAGCAACGCGAGAGCGTCGTCTGTGGTGAAGAATCGTGCTCCGAGTTCGCGTAGTTCGGCCACGGTTCGTTCGGCGTTCCCCGGCTTCAAAGTTTCGATTGCATCCTGCACCACGGAGACGCGGCGGCCCCGATCAAGCAATCCTTTGGCGGCGAAACGGACGCAGTATTCCGTGACCACTCCGAAGACGACAAATTCAACATCGTCGCCGAATCGTTGAACGAATTTGCCAGCGTGCCGGCTCTCGAAAATGTCGAGGCTCTGTTTCTCGAAAAGAATCTGTTGATAATCGGAAATGTCCCTGGGCACCACCGCGGCAGCATCGTTCGGAATGACAAGCACTTTGTCCGTCAGTGCCTCTGGAACAAAGGCGGAACCCTCCGTCCCTTTGACGCAGTGCGGCGGAAATATCTGGAATTCGGGATCGTCTTTAGGGTGGTAGCAACCGTGAGAAATGAGAAATACGCGCCCTTGACGGGCAGCGTCAGTCAGCTTGCGAATATTCGGCAGCAGGCGTTCCGCGCCCGGCACGTACAGTTTGCCGCCGGGGAGCATGAAGTCTCGCTGGGTGTCGACTTCCCAAAAAACCACGTTGCTGGATGGCATCAAGCATCTCCCTTCAGTTAGGCGGCAGGAACTTTGCTAAGGGTTTGGATGCCGATTGCTACGAAGGGCTTCGGAAGGAAACGATTTTGCAGAAGAGCGAGATCGACCGAATGCGAGTTCGCAAATACCTTCTACGAATTCGGGGGTCAAGCTGTCATGGCGAATCAGAAACCTCATATAGATTGGACCGTATAGTGAATCGAGCAGCAAATCCATATCCACATTTTTCGGCAATTCACCGCGCTGGATGGCACGACGAAGAGTGGCATACGCCTCTTGACGCCGTGGCATCATAAAACGCTCTCGAAAGGCTTTGATGAGGCTGTGGTCGCTCTGTCCGGCGCCCAGCATGGCGGAGACGATGCGGCCGCGGCGGCTGCGAAAAACCTTTACGAGTTGTTGCATCTGTTGGCTCATATCCGTACGGACTGAGCCGGTATCGGGAAAGTGAAGGTGGCGGGTGGTGCTGCTGGCGAAAGCATCGGCGATTAGGGCTGCCTTATCGGGCCACCAGCGGTAGACAGTGGCTTTGCCCACATTGGCGTGCGCTGCAACCGCTTCAATGGTAAAGTCCGAAAAGCCTTTCTGGGCAAGCAGTTCGAGGGTACTGCGCAGGATGGAGAGTCGCGCCTGCTGGCTTCGCGGCCGCCCCGGAGGACGTTTATGACCGTTACTTTCGACAGCGAAGCACCTAGACTTTTGGCCCATCGCCTGATCGCGCATGGTGCTACCCTACCATAAATAGGGTCTTCCATTTAGAATCCAATACGGGGAGTATCGAATCTAAATTCGAACCGGCGAGCTGTGGTCGCTTTCCGGCTTTCCTTTCCGTCCTTGGGGTGGTGGCTAAAAGATGTGGATTGTTGCATTAGCGTTAAGACGTCCCTACACATTTGTGGTGATGGCGCTGGTCATCATCATCATGTTTATCGTCACTCTTTTTCGCACCCCGGTCGATATTTTTCCCAGCATTGATATTCCCGTGGTTTCAGTGGTTTGGTTTTACACCGGTATGTCGCCCGATGATATGGCGAACCGCATCGTGGCCAATTCCGAGCGCGGCATCACCACCACGGTCAACGATATTGAGCACATGGAATCCCAGTCTGTGTATGGATTGGGCGTCATCAAGGTTTTCTTCCGGCCCGGCACCAACGTCCAGGGTGCGATTGCACAAATCACCGCAATCGCGCAGACCACCGTTCGCAGCCTTCCGCCGGGCACTACGCCGCCGCTGATTATTTCTTACAGTGCATCGACTACGCCCATTATTCAGCTTGGATTGAGCAGCAAGACTCTGCCGGAGCAGCAACTTTTCGATCTCGGACAGAACTTCCTGCGAAACTATCTGGCGACGGTGCCGGGCGCGGCAACTCCGTATCCCTACGGCGGAAAGATTCGGCAGATTCAAGTTGATCTAGATTTACCCAAGCTTCAGGCCTACGGGCTTGAGCCAAACGATATCGTCAATGCGGTGAATGCGCAGAACATCATTCTGCCCAGCGGCACCATCAAAATGGGATCGCTGGAATACAACGTAGAGATGAACGGAACCCCGGAAACCATAGCGGAATTGAACGATCTTCCGGTGAAAACGACAAACGGTTCCACGCTCTACATGCGCGATGTGGCCCACATTCGTGACGGCTTCGCGCCCCAGACCAACATCGTGCGCCAGGATGGAAACCGCGGCGCGCTGATGTCGATCTACAAAAACGGAAATGCTTCCACGCTGGATATCGTTGCCGGCGTCAAGAAGATTGTCGATCAGGCGGCACAGGCGCTTCCACAATCGCTCAAGATTACCGCGCTGTTTGACCAATCGCTGTTTGTCAGGGCATCGATTCAGGGAGTGCTGCGTGAAGGATTGATCGCCGCTGCTCTCACCGCGGTGATGATTCTGATTTTTCTGGGCGACTGGCGTCCGACGATCGTTATCTCCATTTCCATTCCGCTGTCGATTTTCGTTTCCATCATCCTTCTGGGCGCGATCGGGGAGACCATCAACATCATGACCCTCGGAGGATTGGCGCTTGCCGTGGGCATTCTGGTGGACGACGCTACGGTGGAAATTGAAAACATTGAGCGCAACCTTGCCATGGGCAAGGAAATGAGGCAAGCGATTCTGGACGGTGCGCAGCAGATCGCCGTACCGGCTTTTGTTTCCACGCTAAGTATTTGCATCGTGTTCGTGCCCATGTTTTTCTTAACGGGGGTTGCGAAGTTCCTGTTCGTGCCGCTCGCGGAAGCGGTGAGCTTCGCCATGTTGGCCAGCTACTTCCTTTCGCGAACCCTGATTCCGACGTTGGTGATGTATATCATGCGGGGGCACGAGCATCGCGAAGAAGCCCCAAAATCATTCCTGGGCCGGTTTCAGCGGGGATTTGAGCGCAAGTTCGAAGATTTTCGCCGCAGCTACGAAGCCTTGCTGGAAACTACTCTCGATCACCGCGGCATTTTCGTAGCGTGTTTTCTAGTTTTCTGTCTTTTGTCGCTGGGATTGTTTTTCTTTTTAGGAGAGGACTTCTTTCCGCAAGTGGATGCCGGCTTATTACGCCTGCATGTGCGGGCGCGGCCCGGATTGCGCGTGGAAGAAACGGCGCGGTTGTGCGATGAGGTTGAAAACGCCCTGCGGCAGGAAATTCCGCATGGCCAGTTGCAAACCGTGCTGGATAACATCGGCCTGCCCAACTCCGGCATCAACCAGTCATACAGCTCGAATGGGACTATTGGGACGAGCGATGCGGAGATTCTGATTGCGCTCGATCCGGAACACCACGAGCCGATCGCCGATCTTACCCGGCATCTGCGCGAAGTGTTGCCGCGGCGCTTCCCTGGAACTGAGTTTTTCTTCCAGCCGGCCGATATCGTCACCCAGATTCTGAATTTCGGGCTACCCGCGCCGATCGATGTCCAGATCATCGGCACCGACATGGATAGCAGCTACGAAATCGCGCAGCAGATCGCCAATAAAATGCGGCACATTCCCGGCACCGCTGACGTGCATGTGCAGCAATTACTTTCGCTGCCCACGCTG
Organism: uncultured Acidobacteriaceae bacterium; assembly: GCA_963833875.1. Taxonomy (GTDB): domain Bacteria; phylum Acidobacteriota; class Terriglobia; order Terriglobales; family Acidobacteriaceae; genus Sulfotelmatobacter. The sequence goes on along the minus strand of CAWHZM010000004.1, from coordinate 49,860 downwards.
CATATGGATATCGAGCGCACGCGCGTCACGCAGGTCGGGCTCACGGCGCGAGACGTGGCACAGAGCGCCCTGGTCTCATTGAGCGGGAGCTTTCAGACCTCGCCGAACTTTTGGTTGAATCCGAAGAATGATGTGACTTATCAGCTCGCCGTTCAGTCGCCGCAATACCGCATGACCAATTTGCAGGACCTGATGGATATTCCGGTTACCTCGCAACAAGGCCCGCAACTGATGGGCAATCTGGTGCAGATATCGCCGGTGGTGAGGTCGGCCTCAGTCAGCCATTGGAATGTGTCTCCGGTCATCGACGTATACGCCAGCACGCAAGACCGGGATTTAGGTGCAGTTGCCTCGGACACTTTCAAAGTAATCAAAACTTTCGACGGCCATCTGCCACGCGGCACGCAGATCGTGGTGCGCGGTCAGGTGGCTACCATGCGGTCGTCGTTCATCGGCCTGGGCGTGGGGCTGGTAGGGGCAATTCTCCTGGTGTACTTACTGATTGTGATTAATTTCCAATCCTGGCTGGATCCTTTCATCATTATCGCCGCACTGCCGGGAGCGCTGGCAGGAATTTGCTGGTTCCTGTTGCTCACGCGCACCACGCTGAGCGTGCCCTCACTGACAGGAGCTGTGATGTGCATGGGCGTGGCGACCGCGAACTCGATCCTGATGGTTAGTTTTGCGCGTGAACAAATTGACGAAGGAGTTCCTGCTGTGAAGGCCGCCGTGGCTGCGGGGTACACGCGGGTGCGGCCGGTGTTGATGACCGCGCTGGCAATGATCATCGGCATGGTCCCCATGGCCCTGGGATTTGGCGAAGGCGGCGAGCAGAACGCCCCGCTTGGCCGGGCGGTTATCGGCGGGCTTCTATTTGCCACGGTAGCCACTCTATTTTTCGTGCCCAGCGTATTCGCAATTTTTCATAGCCGCCGGCAGGCGAAGCACGCGCGTTCGGAGCAGAAAGCGTAGTGGATTCTTCAGTCGTTGATTTTTCGTTGGTTTGATTCGTCAATCGGAGTTGGGGAGCGGAGTTGAAAATGATCGAGCAGGAAAAATTAACGGAAGAGCAACGGTCACAGCAGGATCAGAACGAAGAACATCATGCTGTCGGGGCTCAGGCTCAGCGGGACGAAGAGATTGAAGAGATTCAGAAGCGTTCCCGCCATCAGCCGCCTTCGATCCAGCGCCCGCCGGAGCTTCCGCCTGCGCCGGCGGGGAAGGCTCTCACCATCGTGGGCGTGCTGCTGCTTGTCCTGCTTATTGCCGGCGGCGTCACGTTGCTCGCACGCGCGAGCCACGAACACGCTCTAGCGAAGGAAACAGAAATAGAAACCGTTCCCACGGTCGCGGTGGTGAACCCGGTGGCGGAGAAGCCAGACGAAGAACTGGTGCTTCCCGGCTCACTGTTGGCGTACGAAGAATCTCCCATTTACGCTCGCACCAGTGGATATCTCGTCAAGTGGTACAAGGACATCGGCAGCAAGGTCACGCAAGGCGAATTGCTGGCCAAGATTGACACTCCGGAAGTAGATCAGGAATTGAACCAGGCGCGAGCGGCTCGCCAGCAGATTGTGGCTCAAATGGATCTGGCGAAAATCACCGCCGATCGCTGGGAAAATCTGCGCAAGACAGACTCTGTCTCCGCACAGGAAGCGGACCAATACGCCAGCCAGTACAAGCAGAGCCAGGCCAATCTGGCTGCCTCCGATGCCAATGTGCACCGGCTGGAACAGCTCGAAGGCTTCAAAGATGTCTATGCGCCCTTTACCGGAGTGCTGACCCGGCGCAACGTCGATCCGGGGGCGCTGATCAACGCGGGCGCTCAGGCGGCCGGTCGCGAACTTTTTGATCTCGCGCGCGTCGATCCTCTTCGCGTTTATATCAGCGTTCCGCAGGCTTACGCCCCGTTTATCAAAGTCGGCGCGAAAACTCCCGTGACCTTGCAGGAGTTTCCCGGGCAGAAATTTATCGGCATCGTGACGCGCACGGCGGAGTCCATCGATCCGGCTACCCGCACCTTGCTTACCGAAGTCGATGTTCCAAATAAAGACGGCAGACTGTTGCCGGGCTCGTTTGGCGAAGTACACTTCGCTGTCGGGTCGAACGTGGATAAAGTCACGGTGCCCGTGAACACCATGCTTTTCCGCGCGCAGGGCGCGCAGGTCGCGGTGGTGGGGCCGGACAAGAAAGTGGAGTTGCGTCCCATTAACATCGGCCGCGATTATGGAACCACGCTTGAGGTTCTCGGAGGCTTGTCCACTACCGACCAGATCGTGGTGAATCCGGCAGACTCGCTGGAGCAGGGCCAACAGGTAAATATCGCGCAGCCTGCTCCGGCCCAGCAGAAGGGCGGGGCGTAGTGAAGCGGACGACCTTATGCGCGATGCTGGCGCTTCTTGGGCTGGCGGCGGGATGCACGGTGGGTCCGCGTTACAGTCGGCCTTCGGCGCCGGTGCCAGCGCCGGATGCATGGAAATCGCAACCGCCGTGGCAGCCCGCCGAGCCTAAAGATCAGATTCCTAAAGGTGAATGGTGGAAAGTATTCAACGATCCTCAACTCAATGATTACGAGGAGCAACTGCTTAAGGCCAACCAGTCGCTGATCGCGTCGCGCGATAGCCTGGAGCAGGCGCGTTCGCTGGCGCGGGTTGCGACTTCAGGATTATTTCCGCAGCTTTCAACCGATCCTTCCGCAGTGCGAGAGCGCGGATCGGGAAACCGTCCGTTGAATGGAGCTACGCCGGTTGCTGTCGGGGGCGTCGCACAAGTTGTGCCTCCCTACACCCAGAACGTCTTCACGATTCCTTTCAACATCAACTACGAAGTCGATGTTTTCGGTCGAGTGCGCCGCGGTATCGAAGCGGCCAACGCCACGCTTCAATCCACGACCGCCGATCTTCAGAATGCGCAGTTGGTCTTGACTGCGGAACTTGCCGCTGACTACTTTAGCCTGCGCGAGCTGGATGCGGAGTACAACGTGGTGAAGGAATCCGTGGGCTACCAGCAAAAGGGCCTGGATCTGGTGAACCGGCAACACAACGAAGGCATAACCAGCGGACTCGAACCCGCTCAGCAGGCGGCTTTGCTGGATGCAACGTTATCGCAACTTGCTTTGCTGCAGGAATCGCGCGCGCAATATGAGCACGCCATTGCGGTGCTGGTGGGCCAGCCCGCTTCCAGCCTGAATGTGCGGGTTGAACCGTTGAACGCCACGCCGCCTCCGGTTCCGCTCGGAGTGCCCTCCGATATGCTGCAACGCCGTCCCGATGTTGCCTCGGCCGAGCGGCAAATGGCTTATCAAAACGCGCAGGTTGGAATTGCGCGGACGGCCTTCTATCCGCAGATCACACTGAGTGGCTCAGGAGGCTGGCAGAGCGCGCAGATCGCGCCCCTGCTCAACGCGCCCAGCTTGTTCTGGTCGCTTGGCGCCGACGCTTTGGAGCCCATATTCGAGGGCGGACGCAATCGCGCTAATCTGGCGGCGGCTCGTTCAGCATATGACGAGGCGGTCGCTAATTATCGCCAGTCTGTCCTCACTGCCTTTCAGCAAGTGGAAGACGGCATCAGCAATCTGAGCACGCTTTCACAAGCTCTCAAGACCCAAGGGGCAGCGGTGGAAGATGCGCGGCGCGAACTCACCATTGCGAACAATCGGTACATTGGCGGAGCTACCAGTTACCTCGACGTTATCACCGCGCAAACTACTCTACTCAGCAGCCAGCGGCTGGAGACGCAACTCCTTGGCCAGCAGATGGTGAGTTCCGTTTATCTGGTCAAGGCTCTTGGCGGAAGCTGGGATGCCAGCGAACTTAATAACCAGCAAGTCCATCCTCAGCCCGGTCAGATTTTGCAACCCTGAGCCTTGCCGGGATATCGCTTATACAAATGTTGACAAAATAGTAATAAAGGCTTAACATTTGTTAGTGCCCTTTGAGATTTCTAACTCTTAGGCGCCCTGAATGACCAGCCCATCCAAGTTTTACGCAAGCTGTTACTGGAACATCTTTTCTATGTTCCTGCGACTTTCATCCTGAGCCAAAGGGAGCCCCATGAAGAATACAAAGTTCCTCGTGAAAGTGAATCGTGGCGGAGCGCGTGCCGCTGAGTACGTCCTGCGTATCGACCGCACTCCTATTCAAACCACCACCAATAAGAAATTGGCTCTGGCTATGGGTCGATTTACCGCCGAAGACGCCGTCAAGCTGATGCAGAATTCCCGCTGCACCCCAGAGTTGATCTCAGTCCTGGCTTGATTGGCTGAGAAGAGTGATCGTGTTTAAGGTCACGGTATGTCTTCGGGCATACCGTGAATGCCGTTCAATCCCGCCCGGCTTTGCGTGACGAAGTTTCCTTCTTTAACCTCCAAAGAAAACCTCAGACGATCTCAGTGAGCGGCGGCGATTCCGCGCTCGCTGTTTGGCTTCGAACCGCTCAGCGCGAAAAATAGAATATAGAGATAGCAGATCACGGGAAGAAAGAAGGCATGATGTATGCCGATCTTATCGGCAATCGCGCCTTGGGCCAGTGGAATCAGCGCGCCGCCAACGATGGCCATGATCAGAATTCCCGAGCCGTCACCGGTCAGCGGCCCCAGTTCCGCCACTCCTAACGTGAAAATGCTGGGGAACATGATGGAGTTGAAGAAGCCAACCAGGATGATGCTCCACATGGCGAAGTGGCCAGTGCTCAGCATGGAGATGGTCACGAGAGCCGCGGCGCAGACGGCGCAAATCCCAAGCAAATGCCCGGCTTTCATTTTCTGCAATAGCCCGGATCCGATGAAGCGCCCAACCATTGCTCCGCCCCAATAAAAAGCCACCAGACTGGCCGCAACTTTCTCGGTCAGCCCTCCGATTTCCGGCTGCGTAAAATAATTCACCAGGAAACTTCCGATCGCGACCTCCGCACCCACATATACAAAAATGCCGATCGCACCGAATACCAGATTCGGATGCCTCCAGATCGAGTCGTTCACCTTTTCGCCGACTTTATGCTGAGCCTGCGGAATCTTCGGCAGCTTAAAACTTCCGATGGCAATCGCCAGCAAAACCAGGGCGATGCCGAGGCCGATGTAAGGCAGCTTCACGCTGGAAGCTTCATGCAAGCGATAGGCCTGCAACGCGTCCGGGGCCAGAGCACGAATTTCTTCCATAGACTTTGGCGCGGCGCTCAGAATCAGCAACCCGCCAAAAAACGGCGCGAGAAAAGTTCCCAGCGAATTGAATGCTTGGGTGAGGTTCAGGCGGCTGGATGCCGTCTGCGGTTTGCCGAGCACGGTCACGTACGGATTCGCGGCCACCTGCAGACAAGTGATTCCTGCAGCCAGCACAATGAGAGCGACCAGGAACAATGGATACGAAGGAACGCTGGCGGCGGGCACGAAGAGAAATGCTCCCAATCCCATGGTGAGCAAACCCAGCACCATCGAACGCTGGTAACCGATCCAATCGATGATCTTCGCTGAAGGAATGGAGAACAGGAAATATGCGCCAAAAAAGGCGAACTGAATCAGCATGATTTCCGTGTAATTCAGATCGAAGATCGGCTTCAGGTGCGGGACCAGAATATCGTTGAGGCAGGTCAGAAAGCCCCACATAAAAAACAGGGTGGTCACGACTGCCAAAGGTCCGGTATACGAGGAAGAAGAAGATTCAGGAGAAACCGTGGTCGAACTGCCGGGGCTCGCAATTGACATATTTTTGGGTTCCGCTGGGCATCATAGCATTGCAAGGCGGGACCGGACACTCCATCCGACGGGGAAGCCCGCCGGATACTATGCCGGGTTTCCGTGCAGATCCTGCAGCTTCACCAGCCAGTTCTCCGGTTCGGGCAGAATGGCGAAGGTGGGAAGCTTGCCGCGCACCATGGCAACCTCATCGCAGCGGTGAAATCTGGGGCAAACGTGGCAATCTTTGTAGATCTTGTCCGGAAGATCTTCGCGCTGCGCCATGGTAAATCCCTGGCGGGCAAAAAATTCCGGGGCGCGCGTGAACAGGCAGATGCAACCAACGCGATGCCGTTTTGCCTCCGCCATTAAGGCTTTCATCAGCCGGCTGCCTCCGCCTTTGCCTTGCACCTGCGGACCAACCGTGATGGAACGGATCTCCGCCAAGTGCGTGCCGTAAAGATGCAATGCGCCGCAACCAATGATGCGGCCTTGGTCTTCGAGTACGACGAAGTCACGTACGTTCTCGCAAATCTCCGGAAGGGTGCGCGGCAGCAGCGTGCCATCGTGCGAGTAAGCCGAGATCAGATCATGAATATTCTTGGCATCCGGCAAAATCGCCTTACGCGTGCGCATGAAGGTTGACCTCCTCGCGCAGCGTTTCGATTTTCTTTCGCGCCGCAACGACGCCTTGCCGCACGCGGGCGGGAGCCGTTCCGCCCACGACATCATGAATCCCCAGCACTGCTTCAAGTTTCAGGCATCCATAAAAACTCTCGTCGAATTCGGGGTTGATTGCGCGCAAATCGTCCAATGACAAATCCTGCAGCTCGCAACTTTTCTCCAGGCACAGCTTCACCGCCTTGCCGATCTGTTCGTGCGCCAATCGCGAAGGCGTGCCGCGCTTTACCAGATAGGTTGCCGCCGCCCATGCGTTCATGAATCCCGACAGCGCCGCGTGGTTCATTCTCTCTTCGTCGAACTCCACTGCGGTCATCCATCCGCCCACCAGCGGCAGCAAGGCAAGAATCGTGTCCGCCGCATCAAAGAGCGGCTCTTGCATCTCCTGCAAATCCTTGTTATAGGCGAGCGGCAGGCCCTTTAGCGTAATCATTAGCGAAGTCGCATTCCCAATCACGCGCCCGGTCTTGCCGCGCGCCAATTCAAGCAAATCTGGATTCTTCTTTTGCGGCATGGCGCTGCTGCCGGTGGAATAAGACTCCGGCAACCTCACAAAACCAAATTCCTGCGAAGAGAAAATAATCATCTCCTCCGCCCAGCGGCTCAGGTGAAGGCTGAGCAGCGAAAGCGTATTGACGAATTCAAGAATAAAATCGCGATCGCTGGTCGCATCGATGCTATTAGCCGTTGGTCCCGAAAAATCGAGGCCCTCCGCCATGAAGGCACGATCAAGAGGCAGTGTTGCGCCGGCCACGGCTCCCGATCCCAACGGACACACGTTCAAACGCTTGCGGCAGTCGGCAAGGCGATCGGCATCGCGCAAGAACATTTCCACGTACGCCAGAAGCCAATGTCCGATCAACACCGGTTCGGCATGTTGCAAATGTGTATAAGCCGGCATTGCCGCGCTCCCGGCCTGTTCGGCTCGTTCGGCAAAGGCCGAGCCAACGTCCGCGAGTTCAGTTCGCAGTTGGTCGATCGCCGCCCGCACATAGAGGCGAAGGTCGGTTGCAATCTGCTCGTTACGGCTGCGCCCACTGTGAAGCTTGTACCCGGTATCGCCGATTCGTCTGACCAGTTGCTTCTCGACAAAATGATGCACGTCCTCGGCTTCGTTATCTTCCGCCAAGCCATTGGAAGTGGCAGCTTCTTCGCCAATCTTCTGCAGTCCTTCAAGCATGCTGATAAGCTCGTCGGCAGAGACTACGCCTGCATTCTTCAAGGCGCGGGCGTGCGCCGCACTGGCGGCGAGCTCGTAACGAAGCAACCGGCGATCAAAGTCAAACGACCGCTGCCAGTGTTCGAACTGCGGATCCAGCGCCTGCCGGAACCGGCCCGACCACATCTTCATCGCTCCACCTCCACACGCGTGCGGGCGCGAGTGCGCGATGGCAAACCCAGAATGCGTATGAAGCCAGCGGCATCTTTTTGATCGTATTCTTCCCCCATAGTGAAGGACGAAAGATCGGTGCGGTAAAGCGAATACTCGCTATGGCGGCTCACGATCGAGACATTGCCCTTATACAAAGAGAGCGTCACGATGCCGGTGATTTCTTTTTGCGTCGTGGCCACAAACGCATCCAGCGCCTCGCGCAATGGCGTGAACCACAATCCAAAATAAACCAACTCCGCATATTTAAGAGCTACAAGTTGTTTGAAGTGCGTGACTTCGCGCTCCAGGCACAGAGCCTCCAGTTCGCGATGAGCCGCGATCAGCAAGGTTCCGCCAGGAGTTTCGTAGCATCCGCGCGATTTAATTCCGACGAAACGATTCTCCACTAGATCGACGCGCCCGATGGCATTGCGCGCCCCAATTTCATTCAGCAATTCGACCAACGACACAGGATCAAGTTTCATCCCGCCCACCGATACTGGAATCCCGTGGTCGAAGCCGATGGTCACCTGCTCTTCTTTGTCGGGAGCTTCTTGCGGCGAACGCGTCATCTGCCACGTAGTCGGCAACGGCGCATTGGCTGCATCCTCCAACTCTCCGCCTTCATGGCTCAAGTGCCAAAGATTGCGGTCGCGGCTATGAATCTTTTCCCGGCTCGCCACCACGGCGATGCCATGCTGCTCCGCATAATCCAGACAGTCTTCCCGCGACTTCAGCGCCCACTCGCGCCAAGGCGCAATCACTTTTAGTTCCGGAGCAAGCGCCTGATAGGTTAATTCGAAGCGTACCTGATCGTTGCCTTTGCCAGTGCAGCCATGCGCGACCGCGGAGGCGCCTTCGCGTAAGGCCACTTCCACCTGATGTTTCGCAATCACCGGCCGCGCCAGCGATGTTCCCAGCAGATACTTATGTTCGTACACCGCCCCAGCCTTAAGCGCGGGAAAAACATATTCCCTGAGAAATTCCTCACGCAGATCCTCGACGATCACCTTACTCGCGCCGGTGGCGTAAGCCTTCTCGATTACGGCTTCAATGTCGTCACCCTGCCCTACATCGCCGACCATAGCGATGACGTTGTAGGAATAATTTTCCTTGAGCCACGGAATAATGATGGAAGTATCCAGTCCGCCGGAATAGGCGAGAACAACTGTTTCAGGCATGAGCACTCCTCGCGGGCAGCCGATCGCCGCCGCCCATCAATAAATAAAGTATCGCTTTTTGTGCGTGCAGGCGATTTTCCGCCTGTTCGAAAATTACCGAACTCTCCGAATCCATCACCTCGTCAGTCACTTCCAGTCCGCGATGCGCAGGCAGGCAATGCATGAATACCGCATGGGGCGCGGCTTCCGACATCAGGGCAGAATTGACTTGATAGGGCGGGAAAATCTGTTCGCGCTCCTGCTCTTCTTTTTCCTGGCCCATGCTGACCCACGCATCGGTATAAACCGCGTCCGCCCCGGCAACTGCTTCGTGCGGATCGGCGAGCAATTCGATTTGAGCGCCAGTCTCTTCCGCAATCTCGACCGCATGCGCCACAATCTGTGAATCGGGCTCGTAGCCTTGAGGAGTTGCAACGCGGATGCGCGATCCCAGGCATGCGGCCGTGAGCAGAAGCGAATGCGCCACATTGTTGCCATCGCCAACATACGCAAGGCAGCGATTGCGTAGATCTCCATATCTTTCGGCGAGCGTCATATAATCGGCCAGCGCCTGACAGGGATGCTCGAGATCGCTGAGCGCATTGATGACCGGAATCGATGCATATTGCGCCATACCCTCAACGGTTTGCTGCGAGAAAGTTCGCAGCACGATGAGATCGACCCAGCGTTCCAGATTGTGGGCCACGTCGCTCAATGATTCCCGGGCGTCGAGGCGTTCTTTCGTCTGATCGACGAACATCGCGTTGCCGCCCAGACTCGCCATCCCGGCTTCAAAGGTCAGCCGAGTCCGCAAAGAAGGTTTCTCGAAAAACATTACAATCTGCCGCCCGGTGAGCGCACGCCAATAAGCGGAAGGCCGCGATTTCATCATCGCTGCCAGGTGCAGCACCGCATTCACGCCCTCGGGGCCAAGGTCGCGCGTCGAAACCAGGTCAGGACACCAGAAAGTCTGCGGCGCTCTGGCGTGAATATCCGCCGGACTGCCATGCACGTGAGTGTTCAATTCGAACTCCTTCTTCTGCGATTGTGCAGCATGCTTCAATCGGCTTGCGGATAAAGAACTCATGAATACGTCACCTCCGTACCGCAAGAAAGCTTGGTTAAATAAAACTGCGGCAGAACTTCGGCTTCTGCGGCGGGCAAAATCCGGACTCGCCGCACACCTTGTTTCAGTGCCAGTCCGCAAGCTTGCAGTTTAGGCAACATCCCTCCGCTAATAACCGAATGAGCCGCTAGGTCAGCCGCCTGTTTGGTGGTGAGCCACGGCATTACGCTGCCAGCGGCATCTTTGACTCCGGGCACATCGGTGAGGAAGATCAAAGTATCCGCGTGGCAGGCCGCCGCGCACGATGCGGCCATTTCATCGGCATTCACGTTGTAATATTCACCGTCCGCGCCGAGCGCGAGAGAAGCCATCACCGGAATTCCTCCGCGCTGCCATAACGATTCAATCCAGCAGGCATCCGCGAAACAAATCTCGCCCACAAATCCCAAATCTTGCCCGCGAACAAACTTCTTGCGGGCGCGGAAAGTCATTCCATCTCCGCCGCAGAATCCAATCGCGGGCATGCCTTCCGACTGAATCGCCGCCACGAGCTTCTTATTTACAATTCCCGCCAACACCATCAGAGCTACATCGCGTGTCTCGGCATCGGTCACGCGTAAACCATTCACGAATTCACTTTTCTTTCCCAGTCGCTCCAGCATTCGAGTTAGAGCGGCGCCGCCACCGTGAACCACCGCCACGCGGTGTCCATCCTTGGCGAGTTCTGCGATAGCTTGAGCGCACTTGCGCAGGGTCAGAATGTTCTCGATCGCGGATCCCCCAATTTTCACCACGATGGTCATTGCAGTCCCTCCCGCTCTTCCCATCCGTACATCAGATTCATGTTCTGCACCGCTTGCCCGGCGGCGCCCTTCATCAGGTTGTCCACGCAGGAGACCAGCACCAGGCGTTGGCCATCTTCGGCCAGACAGAATCCCAGATCGCAATAGTTGGTGTGCAGTGAAAATTGCAATTGCGGCAATTGCCCACCGGGAAACACGCGCACCCAGTGCTTGCCGGAATAAAAATCACGCAGGCAGGATTCCACTTCGCCGGCGGTCATCGTCCGATTCAGATGCACGTAGATGGTCGAGAGAATTCCCCGCGGAATCGGCAGGAGGTGCGGCGTAAAAGTGAGATCCGCATCTTTAAGTTCCAACTGCTCAACCATCTCTCCCAAATGCCGGTGACTAAACACCGAGTACGCCGATAGATTGTCGGCGACCGAAACAAAGTGAGTGCGCGCATTCGGAGCCTTGCCCGCGCCGGACACTCCGGATTTCGAGTCGGAGATAACGCCGCGGCTGCGGTCGACTAATCCGCCTCGAAGCAAAGGCGCTACAGCCAGAATGACAGACGTCGCGTAGCAGCCCGGATTGGCCACAAGGTCCGCCGAAGCAATGCGATCGCTGTTCAACTCCGGTAACCCGTATACAGCTCTCTCCGTCAACTCCGTCGCAGTCGCCGCGTCGGCGTCCTGGAATGAGTAAATAGCCCGATGCTGGGCCTGCTTCAACCGCCACGCGCCGCTGAGATCGATCACGCGCAATCCTTGTGCAATGGCTTCAGGCACAAGTGATCGCGAAACGTCGTGCGGCGTCGCCAGAAAAAGCAATTGCACCTCTTGCCGCTTCAACTCCGGCCATGAGAGGGTTCGCATCGGATATCCGCCGTTACCGGCCAACTGCGGAAACAGCTGAGCCAAGTCCGTCGGTGTGTCGGCGCCATCCCGGCGCAGGAAGATCGGCTTCTCCAGCCGCGGATGCCGCTCGAGAATCCGGGCCAATTCCAGCCCGGAGTATCCGCTGGCGCCCAGCAATGCGGTCTTAACTTTCGCTCTTACAGCCATCAGCCCAGCATCTCCTCGATCCGTCCCGCCGCCCTTTTCGCGCTCTCCTTATCCGGGCAAACAATAAGGATGGTGTCGTCGCCACCAATCGTTCCCACCACTTCCTTCCAGTCCTGTTCATCAAGCGCGGCGGCCACCGGCTGCGCGCTGCCTATAATCGTCTTCAGCACCAACAGGTTCTGCGCCAGGCGGACCTCCAATACAAACTCACGCACCAGCCGCTCCACCGGCGGCAAAGCCAGCCCGGAGGCGCCATTATCTTGTGAAGCGGCATACCCGGCGGCTGTCTTACTCAAGTTCAGATCGCGAATGTCCCGCGATAAGGTCGCCTGCCCCACCTTGAAACCCCGCTTGCGCAGCGCCCGTTGCAGATTTTCCTGGCTTGCCACCGGGCCCTGCCTCAAGGTTTCCAGAACCGCTCTTTGCCGCAGCGCTTTATTCATTATGAATATTTATTCATCTATATGAATAAATATTCTCCTATCTTATAGCCTGTGCCCCGGCTGTCAAGTGAAAAGGCTTCTACAGGAAACTTTTGCGCCAGCTCGGGCGGTCGTTGTATCGCAGCCAAAGCTTGTTACACTACTCGCGCTTTGGAAAAGTCCGACAGATTCAGGAGAAAGATGAACTGCAAGCCCAGCCTCGCTGCTGAGTTGATGGCGGAATTTCTCGGAACTTTTGTCCTGATTCTCTTTGGCACCGGCGTAGTCGCCATGGTGGTTCTATTCCCCGCGGAGGCTGCCGGAGCCTCCGCTCACGGTGGCTACACAAATATCACTCTCGGCTGGGGACTGGCGGTCACGATGGGCGTCTACGTCGCCGGCAAAGTTTCCGGAGGGCACCTCAATCCCGCGGTCACTTTGACTCTCGCCGTCTTTCGGGGTTTTCCATGGCGAAAGGTGGTTCCATACTCCATCGCGCAGACTTTCGGAGCGTTCCTGGCTGCGGCACTGGCCTATCGGAACTATCTGCCCGCGTTCCATCGCTTCGATCCACAACTGGAAAAAACCGCGGGAGTGTTCACGACCTTTCCCGCATTTCCAGCGTTTCCGCAGGCAGGTTTCCTGGATCAGGTAATCGGCACCGCCCTCTTGTTGCTGATGATTCTGGCCATTACCGACGAACTGAACCTCCCTCCAGGCGCGAACCTGGCTCCCTTGATGATCGGCCTCGTCGTGGTTGCCATCGGCATGAGCTTCGGCGGTATGCATGGCTATGCGATCAATCCCGCCCGCGATTTTGGCCCGCGTCTTTTTACTGCGGTCGCCGGTTTCAAGAATAATGGGCTGACTGACGGTCCGCGGGTTTGGTGGGTTCCGGTATTCGCTCCCTTGCTCGGCGGACTCATTGGAGCGGCGGTTTACGATTTTGGCATTCGGCGTTTCTTACGAAAAATGCGTCCGGCTTCGAGTTCTGCAGCTTAAGGAGAGTCGTGCGATACATTCTCGCCCTCGACCAGGGCACAACCAGTTCACGAGCCCTGCTGTTTGATCACGAAGGCTCCGTGCGGGCCGTGGCCCAGCGCGAGTTCGCTCAGATATTTCCTCAGCCCGGGTGGGTGGAACACGATCCCGAAGAAATTGCGGCCTCCCAAATCGAGGTAGCGCTTGAGGTGCTGGCAAAGGCGCGGGTAGAGACCAGGGAAGTGGCGGCAATCGGCATCACCAATCAGCGTGAGACGGCAATCGTGTGGGATCGCGCGACCGGCAAGCCGATTCACAACGCCATCGTCTGGCAGGATCGTCGCACCGCTTCGTTTTGCCGGCAGCTTAAAGCGCAAGGCCACGAGGCTCTAATCCAGCAGCGCACCGGCTTGCTGATTGACGCCTACTTCTCGGCCAGCAAAATATCCTGGATCATGGAACATGTGCCCAATGCGCGTGAGCTCGCGAAAGCTGGACGCCTGGCTTTCGGCACGGTCGATAGCTGGCTCGTTTGGAAGCTCACCGGCGGCCGCGTGCATATTACGGACGCCAGCAATGCATCCCGCACCATGCTGTTCAATCTCCTCTCCGCAAGCTGGGACCAGGAGCTGCTGGAAGTTTTTAGGATTCCGGGCTCAATGTTGCCTACCGTTCGCCGATCCAGCGAAATCTATGCGGAAGTCACGGCTGTACCTGGCCTGAATGGCATTGCTATCGCTGGAATTGCCGGCGATCAGCAGGCCGCACTGTTCGGCCAACGATGCACTCACCCCGGACTCACCAAGAACACCTACGGAACCGGATGTTTTATGTTGCAAAGCACCGGCAGCCGAGCAGTTCCGTCGACGAATCGACTCCTCACCACAGTGGCGTGGAAGATTGGTGAGAAAACCGACTACGCGCTCGAAGGCAGCGTGTTCGTGGGCGGCGCGGTGGTGCAATGGTTGCGCGATGGGCTCGGAATCATCCGTTCGTCCGGAGATGTCGAAGCCTTGGCGAATTCCGTCCCTGACAATGGCGGTGTTTATTTCGTCCCTGCCTTTGTCGGCTTGGGAGCGCCGCACTGGGATTCTTACGCGCGCGGCTCGATATTCGGTTTAACTCGTGGCAGCAACACAGGCCACATTGCGCGCGCCGCGCTCGAAAGTATTGCCTTTCAGGTCGCCGATTTGATGGATGCCGTGCAGACCGACACCGGAACTTTGCTGCCGGAGTTGCAGGTGGATGGCGGAGCTTCCGTGAACGATGCACTCATGCAATTCCAGGCTGACATTCTGCGAGTGCCGGTAATGCGCCCCGCCGTGACCGAAACCACGGCGCTGGGCGCGGCATTCCTGGCTGGACTAGCCGCCGGTTTCTGGAAAGAAAAAGACCTCGCGGAGTTGGATCGGGAGGAGCGTATCTTTGAGCCGCGAATGCCGGTATCAAAGGCAATCGAGCTCCGACAAAGATGGAGTAACGCGGTTTCTCGCACCCGGGAGTGGGAGCCCAGCTCTTCCGATGCTGTCACATAATTCGCTCGGATATGGAAGTGAGGCTTCCTTTTCGACCATCGATTCATCTCACATCGATAGATTCCAACCCAATTCTCAACAAAGGAGAACTATGAAAAAGACCCTTTCCACTGTCACGACGATTCTTGGAGCGGCTGGCCTGGTTTTCATTGGGTACATCGTCGTGGCGTCATTGCCCGACGTGGGCCGATACATAAAGATCAGCACCATGTAGGTCTTTGGCGGCGCGAGATCGCTTGGTCTGAGAAGCGATGAGCCCGCTCGGGGACGGATCGCGGCACGGATCGCACTGTTCAGCGCGACCGCCGGCGAACTGACGCTATTTCATCCCCCACTTTTCGATGCGCATCAAGTAATAGAGGCCAGCAAGAAGCTGGCCTTTTTTTATTTCCCCTCGTGTTATACCAATGCAGTGCCGCAACGGTGCTGCGTGAGGCTGAGGATTGCACGGGTCCAGGTTTCCGTCACGAAATTCGCGTTGATCTGAGCCGGGCTTTTCAAGGGAACGAGCAAATATCCAGGACGGAGACAACATTGATCGCAGCGGTGGATATTGGCGGTACCAAGATAGCGGTCGGGATGATTGACGACGATGGCAAAGTATTATCCCGCCTGGAGTGTCCGACGGCGCCCGATCGTGGCTATGCCGAGGCATTGCGCCGCGTCTCGGAGATGCTCCGCGCCTCCGCACGAACCGCGGGCACGGAAATTTCAGGTATCGGCATTGGATCAACCGGCCCTGTCTATCCTCTGACGGGCGAATTTGGCGAGGTGCAATTCTTCCCCCGCTGGAAGGGAGAGAATCCGGTAAAGGATTTGAGCCAGATTTTCCAAGTGAAGGTGGCGATCGAGAACGATGGTGATGCCTCCGCGCTGGGAGAAGCAGGTTGGGGCGCCGGGCGAAACAAGAACAAGTTAATCTACGTCACCGTTGGCACCGGCATCGGAACCGGACTTCTGTTCGATGGGCAAATCTATCGAGGAGCGGACCAATCGCATCCGGAAATCGGCCATCATTTACTCGATCCCTCTGGGCCGCCGTGTGTCTGCGGGTTTCGAGGATGCTGGGAATCATTGGCGGCGGGCCCGGCAATGGTCGCATGGCTTGAGAAGAACGCTCCCCAGGATTATCCCCATCGCAACAGCCTGACGGCTCAGAAAATTTGCCAATTAGCCGAGCGCGGCGACCATTGGGCCCTGCATGCCGTCAAGAATGAAAGCCGCTACCTGGGCCTTGGCCTGGCCAATCTCGTGACCATGTTCGTCCCAGAGGTAATTGTGCTCGGGGGCAGCGTAATGAAAAGTGCAAGTCTGTTTTTAGAGGCAATTCGCCAAACCATTGCAGCCAGTTGCCTTTTAGTCCCATTCGAAAGGACGGATTTAGCTTTGGCATCGTTAGGCGAAGATTCAAACCTGATTGGGGCCGCCCGGGTCTGGTACTACCACTTCGCTTAAGGGGCTGAAATCCGCTCCAAGGGCCTTGGCCGTAATAATTAAGCGTGTCGGACAGAGGAGCGCCGGTCGGAGCCGCGACCGGTGCAAAGGCGAAGTCTTACTGCTTGATTTCAGTAGGATTTTGATAGGCGTCGAACTTGGTTTCGACCAAGTTGTAGGAACCGCCGTTGTAGGAAGTGAAGACATCGGTTTGAGAGACGTTCACTGCTATGGGTTCGGTTGGTGCGGCGCAACTACTAGAAGTTAGCGTTGTAGCCGATCTGATAACCTACACTTACCCGTCGCAGACCACGTCGGAAGCCGCCATGAATTTCAACGGCAGCACCTCGACATCCGACACGCTGGTCACAACCGACGGCCTCGGGCGTCCCATTCTCTCGCAAGTAAGGCAAGCACCAAACTCTTCTAACTTCGACACAACTCAGATCACTTATGGATGGACTAACGGAGTCGGGGCGCTTACCACGGTGTCTACTCCCACGGCTTCCGCAGTAAAAACGCAGAATGATGCCCTGGGTCGCCTCACCACTATCACCGACAGCGGCGGCGGCACAACCTCTTACACGTACATCAAGAATGACGTGCTTCAATCCGTTGGTCCAACTCCCCAAACCTTCCAGAAGCAATTCCAGTACAACGGCATGGGGCAGCTTACATCCGTCTGTGAGGTTAATTCGATTGCGGGCAGTGGCGCTTGTGGCCAGACCAATGGCGAAAATGGCTACCTAACTGACTACAGCTACGATCCGCTGGGCAATCTTCTTTCAGTGACTGAAGGCGTGCAAAAGCGCACCTACGCCCACGACGGACTAAGCCGCCTCACCTCGGAAACCAATCCGGAATCGGGCAAAACGCAATATTTCTGGGATGCGGCTCCATCGGTTTGTGGAAGCGGCGGGTGGTCTACGCCCGGCGATCTCGGTGCGAAAGAAAACAACGCTGGCGTTTACAACTGCTACGGCTACGATGGTCTGCATCGACTCTTGGGAGTTGGCAACGGTGGTGCGAGTGGGAATTGCAAAGGGTTTTACTACGACTCTGCCAATGGAACTCCTCCGGCCGGGATAACCTTGCAGAATACCAAGGGCCGTCTAGTGGAAGCCTATACCAACAGCGCCTGTAACGGTACCGCTTCCCTAGTCACAGACGAGTGGTTCAGTTACGACGCAAATGGTCGCAACACCGACCTTGATCAATCAACCCCCAACTCCGGCGGGTACTACCACACCACAGTGAGCTACTGGGCCAACAATACGGTCGCATCGCTCACGGGCGTGCCCGGACTCAGCAGCTGGTCGTTCACCCCGGACGGCGAAGGCCGGCCCTACTCTGCGACCTATAATTCCGCGAGTCCCCTTGATTGGGTCACGAGCACGACCTATTACCCCTCCAATGGGTCCAACCCGCCGCAGAACATCGTCACCTATGGCGATAGCGATACCGATGTGTCCAGTTTCGACTCCACAACCGGACGCATGAACGGGTTTCAATTTAACGTCGGATCTCCGGCGACAACCTTAACTGGTACGCTAGGCTGGAGTGCCAACTGGACGCTCGGCAGCATGGCCATCACCGATGGGTTCACCGCCGCGAACTCGCAAAACTGCGGCTATGGCTATGACGCCTTATCGCGCATCAGCAGCGTCGGCTGCATAAACACTGCGGGCACCAATGTATGGGGCCAGGATTTTACCTTCGACGCCTTCGGCAACCTCAGCAAATCCGTTCCCTCAGGCGATACCGGAACATCCTTCCTGCCGACGTATTCCTCGTTAACCAACCAGTACACAATTAGCGGCTGCACCATCACTTACGATGCCAATGGGAACCCCACGCAAGACTGCAACAATACCTATACTTGGAGCGTTTATGGCAATCCCGCAACAATCGGATCGAAAACATTAACCTACGATGCATTCGGACGCGAAGCGGAGGTCGGTTCCGGAGCCACGTATACACCGGTTCTTTACAGCCCTATTGGTAAACTGGGATTGATGAACGGACAGACCCCCAAGACCACCAGGTACCCGTTACCGGGCGGCGGCACGGCAGAGATTCAAGGGACTGGCGGCACGAAGGATATCCTGCACGGGGATTGGCTGGGCAGCGCGCGCCTCTCCACCCTCTATACCGATCAAACCGTAGTCAACGACACCGCCTACTCTCCTTACGGCGAGATCTACGACAACACCGCCTCCAGCAACCTGGATTTCACCGGACAGTTCCAGGACACGCAGTCAGGACTCTATGACTTCCTGTATCGGGAGTACAGCACCGTTGGCCGCTGGATTTCTCCCGATCCCTCTGGCCTGAACGCCGTTGATATCACCAACCCGCAAAGCTGGAACCGATACGCCTATGCCCTCAACAATCCAATGAGTTATATCGATCCGACCGGCCTCGAATGCGTTTGGGACGACGGAAGCTACGATTCGTCCGGAGATCCTGATACCGGGGACGTTTATAGTTGTGGTGCACAGGGCGGAACATGGGTCGAAATGGGACAAAATGGTGGCTGGTCAGGTCAGGCGGATGCCGCTAACGCAGCGCTGGTGTCATCGATACAAAATGGCCAAATAGGTTCGGTTAATATCATTGGCGCCGACGGCCATCAATACTCGACGTTCTACAACAGCTCTGGACAAACCGTCGAAACCATAACCCCGAGCGGGACGACCTTCTTCGGGCAATCATCTGGCCTCACCTTCCAATTGGGAGCCGCAAACAACGGGCAGAACTCTCCGCCCGGCGTGCCGAAGCCGCCCAACCCGATCCTACAGAACTGCGGCGGCTCAACTTCCCCGCCTCCAACAGGCACCGAACAGGACCTTGAGGGGCTTGCCGCTCTTTCTCACGTCGGAGACATGGCGGGAGTGACCATGCTGGGAGCAGGCCTTATGGTGGGCTCTCCTATCGCTGCAGGTGCTGCCTGTTTTTACTCCGGAGGGCTGATGTGTTTCGCGGCTCTGGAGGCGGCACCCGCAGGGACAGTCGGCGGTTACTACCTGATGAAGAGTGGCGCACAGCAACTGGTGGCCTTGTTGCCGAGCAAGAATGGCTGCTAATCATTTTGCGAGGACAACCATGAAAATAACGCTCTTACGACTATCGTTGCTGTGGTTGCTGCTGTTCGTAAGCGTTGCTCTCGCGGTCGCTGCAGGGGTCCATTCAGAATTCCGGGTCTCGTGGGGCGATCTAGCCCCGGCTGTGCTCGCTGCTGTGGCAATTCAATGGAGCACATGGGAGGCCATGGCGTGGGCCAGAAGGAGGTTTCGACCACGGAACGACCCGAGGGCATCCATCCTCATAGCGGGGGTTTACTGTGCAGCCCTGATTTCTGTTGGGATGTACTACGTTGAGAAGTGGCGTTTGATTGGTCCCGCCGGGCTGGGAAACGATCGCATATATCTTCCCACGTGCATTCTCGTTGGCACGATCCTTTGTGCTTGCATACTTTCGTTTCGACGAACCGGTAGACAGCCTTGAGAAATCAAGAAAACGATCTTTGTCGGTGTCTCGAACGGAGGCTCCTGTGTTGTAGCCGCAAACAACGGGTCGTGGTTGCAAAACGCATGGAACTACCTCAAGAAAGCTCCCGTCAACCTCACTGTTATCGTTCCGGTGCTCGGAGGAATTGTTGGACCCGCTGTAACCGTCACATACCTTCCACAAACCAACAATCTGTGCGTTTGCTCCCGGATTGGGTGCCTCCGTCGGCAGGAACGTTAGCGCAGGACCTCTTGTGCTTGGGAATCTTGCCAACGCCCAGAGTATCACCCAAGGTGCAAGCATCTCACTTGGTGCCCAGGCCCTTCCGATTGCTGGTGCTCAAGCAACCGGAAACCAGAGCGGCATCTTAGGCGGCCCAACTGTCGGCATCCCCGGCGGCTCCGTTACGGCAACCTACGGTGTTTGTTTCTAGAGGCAGCCCAGGGGGAGATATGCGTCTAGTGGCTATTATCGTAGTGGCTTTGGTGGCGCTGGTTTTTGCGGCTGTCAACGGTGTCCTTATGTGCGTTTCACCGAGGCACCATGCTGCGTTTTGGCGATGGTACACGCGCGCCGGAGATCACGTGTCAGGACTTGAGTCCGGCGCGCAGATGCAGCTCAGGATTGCTGGCTTGGTCATCGTTGCTGTGAGCATATTCTTTGGCTGGGTACTTGCCGGGAAGATTCTGAGCCGTTGAGTTCGGTACGGAGGTTTTGCCATGAACGGGCATAGCAGCTGGTTTGGCATCCTCGCCGGTGTTCTTGCGATTATTCTCGGCGTGTACTCACTTCTCCGAACCAGCACAGTGGCAAGCTGGTTAGAAAGCCAGGGGATACACCACGCCATCGCGCCCGCCGCATTTATGCGACAAATCAAGACTCTCGGAGTTCTGTTCATTTTGGCCGGGGGATTTTTTGTTGCTGTAGGAATCAGAAATCACTGAAAGCGGCCAGCGCCTGCAAATCAGGTACTCCATGCTGATTCTGGTAATGATGCTGCTGATCGGGCTGTTCGCTGGCGTGTGGGGATTCCTGATGTGTTTTTTTCCCGCGCGATGGGACAAACTTACGGAAGGCGGGTGGCCCGGCCTGTGGTTTTACTCTCCTGTTCCGGAAAAGTGGGTGCCCTGTCCTCGCGTTTTGTGCGAGGGCGGGTGCGATGCTGCCTGTAGCAAGGGTTTGTCATGCCTGCCAGCTTCTCGAAAATCGGCGTGTGCGCCACGCCTTCGCGTTTCCTGCAAAGGAGTGGAGGATATCCTTCAGAAACACCTTGACCGGCACGGCTTCTGAATGGAGAATCTTTTACTCTGAATTTGTTGCGCTATGCAAATCAAGTCTGTAATTCGCAGGTTCCCTTTGGTATGGATAGTTCTTGCCCTATTCACCTTCAAGGTCAGCGCGCAAGAGACTACTAGTCCCGCTCGAATCACACAGGGGGGCTGGCCCATCTTTGCCTCTGTTGCGCCACCAATAAGTCGGCTGCCCCACCTTTCGCGGTTTTCGAAAGGTGGGAATTGGGAATGATGGTATCAGGCGGTTTCACGGATGTGAAGTTCGGCTCTGGGGGCTGGCCCAGCCGACCGATTTCGTCCGAGCTAAGGTGAACCGAATGCCCCACCCGTTGATTTTCACGGGTGGGGCCGCGCTGCCGACGGGGTCAGGAGATGTTGCGGATGCGCAGCACCGACTCCGACGATGATGGAGATTTATGTCGGCGGGTGGCCCAGGTTTTGATCCGGCCGGCATCAGCGACGCGGCGGGTGCCCTGTCCTTCGCGCCTTTTGCGAAGGGCGGGAAACGGCAATGCCCGCACGCGAGGGGTCTGACCCCAATTCGAAATCACTGGCCCACCTTTGCCCTCTTGTAAGAGGGCAAAGTCGCGGCCCTTCGTCCCAGACTACTTCCCCACCACCAATCAATACACGATTAATGGCTGCAACATGACGTATGATGCGAGCGGAAACGTCACCAACGACTGCAACTACAGCTATACTTGGGACGTTTATGGCAACCCGGTTGGGGGCAACGGATTAATCTACGACGCGATGAACCGGCTGGTCGAAATTTCTCCGGGTGAGCAGATCTTGTATAGTCCTATCGGAAAACTCGGCCTGATGAACGGACAATCCGTCGACGACCTTTGGTTTCCCTTGCCGGGCGGCAGCTCAGAGGAATTGCTCGGCCCATACGGAGCAAACCGGCACACCTTGCACTCGGACTGGCTGGGAAATGTGCGGCTGGCCACAACCTACTCGGACCGGAGCTTGGCCTATGACGTTGCTTACTCGCCCTATGGCGAAAATTATGTTCCGGAGGGCGGATCATCCTCGGATGTATATTTCACCGGCCAGCGTCAGCAAATCGCGGGCGGCCTCTTCGACTTTCCCTACCGCGAATACAGCATCGTAGGCCGCTGGATTTCTCCCGATCCCGCAGGGCTGAATGCCGTGGATATCACCAACCCGCAGTCCTGGAACCGCTATGCCTACGCCCTCAACAACCCACTCCGTTACACCGATCCGCTAGGGCTGTTCTGCTTCTACGGCGGGGCCGGGGATACGCCGGACAATGACTCCGACCCAACCGACTACGACTTTGGCGCCAGTGGTCCGGACGATTGTGGAAACGCCAGCCAATGGATCAATACCTCTGCCACGGTCACGGTAAACGGTGACGGGTCCGACGGCCCTACCTTCGAGGACGGGCAACAAATCTTTCCTGAGGTGGTCCCTCTGCAACCGACGTTTGGGAACTGCGTCAAAAGCGGTACCGATTACTTCAGCTTGCAGCATGGTCTTCAGGCCGCGAGCGGCGGCACGCTGGGGAACTCATGGGTGTCGAGCGCATTCTTGGGCAGCTCAGTTTCGAGTGCAATCACTCTGGGACAATACGGCATGAATTTCATCGCCCCAAGTTCGAACTCTCCGAGCGGTGGTCAGACATTCAGCAGTACCGCCGGAGAGGTACTAAGCGACGCCGCTGCGCCCGCAGCATCAAAGCTGGCACCGTCAGTACCCAATGTGGCATTTACCGTCGCAGCATCGGCGGGTGTTGCAGTCCAAACACCGACATCCTCCGCTGCTCTCAACCTCTCAGGCAGCCTCAGCGGAACTGTTCCGCTTAATGCCGCCGCTACGACTGGGGCAAAAGCACTCAGCTTGCTTGGCACGGTAAAGCTTCCCTTCGACTTGGCAGTGGGAGGTTTTTCCGCACTCGTGTGCAGCATCGGCCGATAGGGGCACTATGTTTGACCAAATCTTAGCGAACGCTAGATTCTTGGCGCAGAGCGAGGTTTGCATATGGTTCGTCTTCTGGGCTTACCGCCGCAAGTACGAGTTGGACGAAAAGCTCGACCGTCGAGCGAAAGTAGTTCGATGGTCGATTGTGGGTGTGTGTTATGTCCTAGGATGTCTACCGGGACCTAGGTTTGGTCCCGCTAAGTCGGCAGCATTGGTTGTCGGCCTAGCGTTTTTTTGCTGGCCAAACTTCGCCTTCCATCTGACGAAGTTCTTCAGGCGGGGGGGCGCGGCCCAAAACAGCCCTTGAAACACGCAGCCTGTCAGAGTTTGGTTACCGGACGGTATCGGGGAAGGTCAAAAGCGCGCCGCCTACGGCGTCGGGTGTAAGGGGGTCCGCAAACCGTGGGTGCAGACTTGGCATATGCCCCATACGGCGAGGTTTATAATTTTATCTCAGGTGCGGGCGGCGACTGGATGTTTACTGGAGATGTGACGCAGCTCGATTCTGAATACCTGTGGGACACGCCGAATCGGGAATTCGCGATTAATCAAGGCCGCTGGCTGTCGCCTGACCCGGCAGGGACCGGATGGAATCAGTATGCGTATCCGACCAACCCGCTGAGTTACGTTGACCCCAGCGGGCTGTACTGCGCCTACTTGAATGATGCTGGTGATGATTCCGAGAGTATCGATTCCAACAGCGATGAGGGTGAATGTGCCTCAAACGGGGGGTACTGGATACAGGGGGATTATGGTGCAGGATCTTGGGTGAGGGCCAACGCGGATACTGGCATCGTGACGGGCCTCGGCTATGACTCAAGTGGAAATGCTGAGATCAGTTTTGCTGGTGCGCAGGGTAGCAACGCCTGGGGCGCTTGGACTCAGACTTTTAATATCGTAGCGGTGAGCTCTGCCGCAAACAACGGGCCCCAGCAGCCGCAACAGCAACAACCGCAGCAGTCGAGACTCAATCAAGCTTCCAAGGCAGCGTTACACACGTTCGTGTTTGGACAAGCAATTGGCACCGGTGTCGGGTGCGGAGTAGGATTACTTGTCGCAGGCGGCGCTACTGCGGCGACCGAGACCTATCCCTTAGCGGGTGCAACCCTTCCAGCAGGGTGTATCGGCGGGGGAATGATCGGGTTCTTCGAGGCTCTCCCATATTCGACGCTAGGTGCTATTGCCGATTTCGGCTGGACGTATTGGGGACATTAACGTGACTGCGGAAAGGGGCTTCTTTCGGTGACTCCTATGAATGAAATGCGCAGAAGCTTCGATTGGTTGGCGTTTTTCGTGCGTGTGGTTGTTATCGCTGCACTCGCGACATGGTTACTGGTTGAAAGACTCCACCGCAATGATCGAACCGGGGCTGTTTTGGTGGTGGGCATTGGGTATGTAATTCTGCCTGTCCTTGCTTACGTCCATACACGATATTACGGCTCAAGGTTTATGTTTGGGATCGTTGATTGGGTGAAGCGAAGGAATGCTGGACACAGGCACGGTGTGTAAGTGTCTCTTGCTCCAAGCCTCGCCCGGATCGTAGCCGCAAACAACGGCACTCCTCAACAACCGCAAAATCAGCAGCCAAGTCGCCTTAAAGATTGCGCCAAAGCGTATTACGGTTTCAACACCGCTTCCGGTGCTGCGCAAGATGCAACGCGCATAGCTCTGATTCCAGCGGCTCCGATTATTCCGAAGGCTGCGGTCGGCTTGCCACAGGCTCTCGGATCGGGTCCACTGACCAACCTCTTAAGCTACTTTTCACTTGGTTCAGGAACGGCAGCATCCGGCGCAAATATTTTCCGAGTGGCCGGTCGGATCGGTGCCCCGATAGCCATCGCATCAGCAGTGATTGACGCCACTGCCATTGGAATCTGCGCTTCCGATTACCAAGGCTGGCTACCGCACTTCTAACGGAGATTTTGTGTGACAACAGAGCAAACACAACGCCGACTTGGGGCTGATCTTATCCGGCAGTTTATGGCTGGAGAGATCACTAACGAGCAGTTTCACAGGAGCTTTCCACGAAGCAACTCTGATGCTGCCTTGAAGTCGATTTTTCGAGGCGCATGGGTTACATACTCGGACCTTAGGGAGTATCGGTTGGTTGGCAAAGACGCCCCCAGCGAAAAGGTGCGGGCAATTCTTGAGCGGTGTCAACTGTTTCTGACAACAGACCTCCCGTTCGAGTGGCCCGAACCGAAAATCAGTCTGCTTTCCGGTATTTTGAATCTGTTCTCGTTTGGTTCAATGGCGCGACGAAGCGAGAAGCGACTTCGAGAACTCGGAGAAGTGGATTACTGGCCGTTCATTCGGAAATCTGACTATATGAATGCGCTGACGCAGGGTCGTAGCTGTTAAAGAGTTAAAGACAAGTCCGATCCCAGGATCGGAGTTACAGTTTTTCGTGCCATTCCAAGCTTTGGGGCAGCTCGGTTGCTGCAAACTCAAGGTGAATCACGCGGCGAGGTTTTGGGACGGCGCACGCAGACGATGCGTGAAGCAGCAGCGGGTGCATGAGTAGCGCTCCGCCTTTGGGAACGCAACACGTTACGGCGGTTTCCTTCCTGAGGCTGGCAATTTGCGCGGCAGACAGTCGCCCTTGCTTGTGCGAACCGGCAATTACCCGCAAAGGCCCGTTATCAGGCCCGCTCTCATCCAGATGGAGCCTGATGGCGAGCATGCTACTCATGACATCTGCCGGGGGTTGCACGTGTAAGACGCCATCCTTTATCGTCCACGAACCAAATCCATCGGGGGGCTGGCCCAGCCGACCGATTTCGTCCGAGCTAAGGTGAACCGGATGCCCCACCCGTTGATTTTCACGGGTGGGCCCGCGCTGCCGACGGGGTCAGGAGATGTTGCGGATGCGCAGCACCGACCCCGACGATGATCGAGACTTATGTCGCCGGACTACACTTGGGAACGTATATCCTGAATTCTGCCGGGACGGACACGATTTTCTACTACGACCATAGCGATTGGCTGGGGACGGAGCGGGCGCGGACAAACTTGAGCGGGACGGCCTGCGAAACGATCCAGAGCCTGCCCTTCGGTGACGGCCAAACCACCGCCAGCAGCTGCGGCGATATCAGTCCTATGCATTTCACCGGCAAAGAACGCGATTCAGAATCCTCTTTGGATTACTTCGGCGCAAGACACTACGCATCTTCGATGGGACGGTTCATGACGCCCGACTGGAGTAGCGATCCAAGTCCTGTACCCCCCACGCAGTCTGAACTGCAGAGAAATTCTGAGCGCTCTGCGCCGAATATGCGAGAAATGCCCGTATTTCGCAAATAATTCCTAGCCAAACCGGACTGCGGAGAACGGACTGCTCGGCGTCGGATGCGGTTCCATGGCGGCTTTTCTCCGGAAGGCACATTCGCAGTCCGGTTTCCATTCGGGCATCAGGCGAATGCAATGCGATCAGAAGCTGGACATTCGGCCTTAGCGAGTTGACTTTTGTCAGCCCCCTATTCACCGAGGTCGACGTTTCCCATCAGCCCGTTTCTCGAACGCATCACGCTTGATCCCCGGGTTGTCGACCATTCGAAGGAGGCGCGTTCCACCACACTTCCACGACAGCGCATTAGAAAACCTGGCCAGAATTGCTGTGGCGCAGACCCCGGAAAGATCGGCATTCTTGTCTCCGCACGTTTAGGAACGGGTAGTTTCTAATCGGGGCCCTCGCAATCATTGAGTTGCACGTGCCTGCGGTTTCCGTTAGGTCATCGCTTTCGCCGCATCGGTTCGGTCGCTTCCACTGTTCGTAGCCCGACAATGAACCTGGCTGCGACGGTCCGGGCTCGTACCATAACGGAGGAAGCCGCCCTAAACTGGGCGGCTTTCTATCAGCATTGCTTGAGCCTTGACGAGCGACTTCGATATTCACGTCCTAATAGTCAATCTGGACCGAGGTGAAAATCACCCCATCGTTGTCCGGCACCACAACCACGACAAAGTATTGGTTCTTTGCGTTAGAAATAGTTGGATTCGTAATTGCCGTTGTGCCGAAACACTGCGTTTTGTTAACGGCGCCGCTGCTTTGCACGCTGGCCATCGCGACGGCTGAGGGGAAACCGCTCGACGACGTAATAGGAGTGCTCTCTAGCGTCGCTTTAATTGAGGAGCCGACTTCGTTGAAGTTGCCGCACAGTCGGAGGGCCGTTACGGTTACGCCCGGCGGAAGAACGACATTGGCGACCCACGTACCCTGCGGATTCTGAATGCTGCCTAGAGCAGGATCGAATTCTGCGTCGGGGCAGTTCCCGGTTACGTTCTGGTTCGCGCAAATGAATGCTGCTCCTGAGAGCGTAACAGTTCCCGTAGCGCTAGATGCAGTTACGGCGGGTGTCTGGGCAAAGGTCAAAGGAACCAGTGACAGAATTAAAACCGAGAATGCAAAACTGATTCGGTGTTTCATGGCAGTATCTCCTTCTGGAATTCGCGATTTTTGATTTGGCCGCAATCAGATCCAAACTCGGCCTCTATTTGGATAACGCGAAGAAACGCAACAAAAAGGTCCACGATTCTCTTAAGTTTTCGATTTTTTGCTTTCGGAAACCCCAACTCTTTAAGAACAAAGGCCTAAACCAGGTTCGTTTTGTAGCCGACTTGGTATAGACTTTTAGCCCAAGAGATCGCGATGTTTCCATGCGGACGGAATGTTCGCGAACTCCTATTGCGAATTCCCCTTCGGCCTAATCTTTCTTTTTCCTCTTTTTATCTCTGGCTACTAAATTCGAGTGGCCGCGCGGGTCAGTAGTTTCCGCGGCCGGTTGGCCATTCCGGTACATCGCGATCGAGGTTCTATGGATGCGCCAATAGATTTAACTACTGTTCTGGGAGAATTTGATCTAGGCAAGGACAAAGCGGCGGCCGAATTGGTCGTCTTGCTCTACTCTGAACTGCGGAGTTTGGCGTCCCGCTACCTGCGGCGTGAGCGCAGCGATCACACCTTGCAAACTACGGCCCTGGTGCATGAGGCCTATCTTCGACTAGCCGATCAGAAGGAAGTTCGCTGGAAGAACCGGGAACAATTCATGGGCGTGGCTGCGCAGCTTATGCGCCGCATTCTCGTCGACTACAGCCGGGGACATGATGCAAAAAAGCGTGGCAAGGAGTTTGAGAAAGTCTACCTGGAAGAAGCGGATGTGATTGCCAAGGGGAAGTCCTCCGACGTCCTTCAAGTGGATGAAGCCCTCACCCGGTTGGCCGAATTCGATCCGCAGCACGCACAACTGGTGGAGTTGCGATTTTTCGGCGGGTTAAGTCTGGAGGAGGCGGCTGGAGTCCTGGGGGTTTCCCGTACGACCGTGAAGCGCAACTGGAACCTGGCCAAGGCATGGCTGGCGCGTGAACTCCGCGGAAGCGACCAGAGAAATGCCTGAAAACTGGGACCAAGTAAAAGAACTGTTTACGTTGGCCCTTGAACGAGAACCCGGGCAGCGAGACAGTTTTCTGCTCCAAGCCTGCGCGGGAGATGACACGCTGCGCGCCGAAGTGGAATCCCTGCTGTCCAGCTTCGATGGCGCCTCCAACTTTCTTGAGGATTGTCCCGCCGCTGATCTGCTTTCCGTGCAGTCGCGCGCGATGACAGGAAGAAAGATTGGGGCGTACCGCATCATCCGAGAGATTGGTCATGGCGGCATGGCGGTTGTCTATTTGGCGGAGCGCGTGGACGATCAGTATTACAAACGCGTCGCCATCAAAATGCTCAAGCCAGGAACGGAGAAAGACGAAATCCTCCGGCGTTTTCGCAACGAACGTCAGGCCTTGGCGTCTCTTGACCACCCCAGCATCGTCCGACTCCTGGACGGTGGGAGCACCGAAGAAGGTTTGCCCTATCTCATCATGGAGTACGTCGAAGGCGTTCGCATCGACGAATACTGTGACACGCACAGGCTCTCAATCACTGAAAGGTTGCAACTCTTCCGTACAGTCTGTCTGGCCGTGCAATATGCCCACGAGACCCTGGTCATCCACCGCGATCTGAAACCCAGCAACATTCTGATCACCAACACCGGCGTGGTCCGGCTGCTGGATTTTGGCATTGCTAAGGTGCTCGACCCGCTGTTGTCCCCGGAAAGAACGCTTACCCGAACCGATTGGCGGCCGATGACGCCCGAATACGCAAGCCCCGAACAGGCGCGCGGAGCACCCGTTACGAAGAGTACAGATATCTATTCGCTCGGAATCTTGCTTTACGAGTTGTTATCCGGACTTCGGCCGCATCGGATTGATGACGACTCTTCTTCGGGCAACGAGCACGGTTACGACGAAGAACCGGAGAAGCCGAGCGTGGCAGTTGGCAGAATCAATAAAAAGGCATCTCAAAATCGCAGTGCGGAAAACCCAATCGCCTCTCAGTCGGTTGCCGAAGGACGTGCGATTCGTTCCGAAGATCTGCCACGCTGGTTGCGAGGCGATCTCGACACCATTGTGATGAAGGCAATCCGCCCGGAGCCGGAACATCGTTATGGCTCCGCAGAGGAGTTTTCAAAGGATATCGAGCGTCATCTTTCCGGCTTGCCTATTAAGGCGCATAAACCCACTGTTCTCTACCGTGTCGGAAAATTCGCTCGTCGGCATAGAGAGTCGCTGGCGACCGCCGGACTCATACTCGCCCTGACAGCTGGTTTAAGTCTGTGGACGGCGCGCAACTTGTGGAAGCAGAAGAATGTCGCCGAGCCCTCGCCCAGCGCTCTTCATGTTCGAATCCGCCCCTCAGTCGCCATATTAGGTTTCAAAAATCTATCCAACCGGACGGACGCGGCGTGGATTTCGACGGCTCTCTCGGAGACGTTAACCACGGAACTGGCAGCCGGCGAGCAACTGCGCACCGTGCCGGAAGAGACCGTCGCACGAATGAAGATCGACCTGGATCTTTCCAATGTAGAGAGTCTATCTCCCGACACCTTGAGGCAAGTTCGCAAGAACCTCGCAAGCGATTTCATCATTGTCGGTTCATACCTCACGGACGCAAACGAAAAGGGAGGCCAAATCCGACTCGACCTTCGCCTCCAAGATGCTGTCAAAGGAGAAACCGTCGCCGCGATCTCGGAAACGGGCACTGAGAAATCCATGCTGGAACTCACCTCGCAGGTTGGCGTGCGCTTGCGCGAGCAGTTCGGACTGGACAAACTTTCCAACACAGAATCCGATGCCGTTAAAGCCGAGCTGCCGTCCAACTCCGAGGCAATGCGCCCCTATTCTGAAGGGCTCGCCAGGATCAGAGCATTCGATGCGCTATCGGCGCGGGACCTCCTTGGCCACGCTGTCGCCGCCGAGCCCTCTTTTTCCCTTGCTCACGCTGCGCTTGCGAAGACCTGGTCGTCGCTCGGGTACGATCCCATGGCGCAGGAGGAAGCAAAGAAAGCCCTGGAGCTGGCAGGCAATCTCTCACGCGAAAAGCACCTTCTGGTCGAGGCCCTGCTCTACGAGACACGCAGGGATTGGGGAAAGGCCATTGAAGCCTACGAAACGCTATTCAGCTTTTTCCCGGACAATCTTGAGTACGGCTTGCAGTTGGCGGACGCCCAAACTGCCGGCGGTCGTGGCCAGGATGCATTGAAGACCCTGACCGCATTGGATGCTCTGGGCGGACAGAGCAGAGAAAACCCCAGAATCGATTTGGCCAGATCGGATGCGGCGGCTTCGCTTGGCGACCATAAACTCCGGCGAGACTCGGCGGAGCTAGCGGCCCAGAAAGCTGGAGAGCAGGGCGCGAAGCTTCTGGTGGCTCGCGCCCGGGATTCCGAGTGCCGCGCTTTGGCTGATCTCAGTGAAAACGAAAAGGCCAAGGTCGCATGCGAAGAGGCGAGACAAATCTATGAAGCCGCCGGAGACCGCTTCGGTTTGGCGAGAACCTTGCACGATATGGCCGAGGTTCCTATCAACCAAGGGGACTTTCCTGGTGCTGAGAAGCTCTATAGGCAGGCACTTTTAATCACGCGAGCCATCGGCAATCAAAAAGGACAAGCCAGAGAATTGATTGATCTCGGTTTGATTTCGGCCAAGAAAGGAGACTTCAGCAGCGCACGACGAATCTACGACGAAGCCTTCCGAGACTACCAGAAAGCGGGAGACAAGTATGGAATGGCAAGCGTGATGGGTAACACTGGCATCCTCCTGCGCGAACAAGGCAAGCTGCAGGACGCTCTCAACCATTTCCAGCAGACGTTCGAGCTTTCGAACGAAGTGGGCCATCGAGGTTCTGCCGCGCAAGCCCTTGCGGTGATCGGAGACGTATTGCTGGAGCAGGGAGATTTGCCGGGAGCTTACAAAATGTACCAGCAGGCGTTGGCGATTGAGCACGAGCTTGGCGGAAAGAACTTTTACGCCTCAATGCTCACTCAAACGGGCCGTGTCTTTCGGCAACAGGCGAAAATGGATGAGGCGGAACATACTTTCCGTGAGTCCCTTGCCATGGAAGAGCAACTCGGAAATAAAAGTGACGCGGCTGAGACTCGCGTGGCTCTGGCGGAATTGGAGTGCGACCGTGGCAAGGCAACCGAGGCGGAACAATTGAGCCGCGAGGCCCTCACCGTATTTCGTGCAGATGCTTACGCCGATCAAGAAATCTTCGCGGGGTCCATTTTGTCCAGAGCCCTGCTTCAACAAGGCAAAATCGACGAGGCAGGTTCAGCCATTGCCAACGCGGTCCGGCTTTCGGAAAAGAGCCAGGATGTGATTATTCGAACCCTTGTGATGCTTGATCATGCCAATGTCATGGCAGCCGGGAAAAACCTGGCAGGAGCACAGACGACTGCCCGAGACGCACTGACGCGATCGCGCGCTCTGGGTCTTGTTCGATTGCAATGGGAGACATCTCTCGTGCTGGCGAAGATTCAAATGGCGGGAAGCGATCGAGCCGCAGGTCGCGCCAGGCTTCACGCATTAGAGAAAAGTGCCCGCGCCAAGGGGTTTGACTTGATTGCGCGAAAAGCCGCGAATAGCCTTGGCCCGCTATGAGCCAATATCGTAATGAACTGAATTTCATGGACGCGGGCTCGGTGCTATGCAACCGGCGGACAACTTGAAGATCAACGGTTCGGTCGAGCTTCTGTACGCCGATAATGTCCTCACCCCGGTCGCACCCCGCCAGCTTCAGCATTACAGATTTCACACCACTTACCGACCGAGGACCTGGGCGACGTTCTCCGGCGCGTACAATGACCTCGAGCGCCACAACAATACGAACAATACCGGCGTAGCGTCGGTTGATGGCCCGCTCCAGCACGTCGATCATAGCCGCATCGTAAGTTTAAACGCCGACTTGATGCCGAACGAGCACTACGGGTTCGACATCGGCTACGCCTACAGCGACGTGTACACGGCGACCAACATCTGCTTCTTGGGCCAGGCCTCAAGCCCCACCATACCTGGCGCCGCGACGCCCACCGGCGCGGCTTGCCCGTCTCCGCCTCCCCGCACGGGATCGGGGGCCCCTTATACTTTTGGTCCGGCTAAGGACTTCATGAACGCTCCAACGCAGTACGCGTCAGTGGCCTTGGCTCTTTCGCCGAACGTCAAGTTCCACGCCAACATCGGCTACCGAATAAGCTCGCTTACCGGCAGCCGCTTTTTCAACGATCCGCGCGATGTGAACGGATCGTTAATCTCCACCTACCTGTCGCCTTTTCTGAATCTCTCCTATGCGATCACGAAGAGTCTGATCTTAAAGGGCGAGTACAACTACTTCGGCTACGGCGAGGGTGGTCCTTCGGGAGCAGAGTATTGCAATCCCTCCAGCGCGCTCCCGACGCTGACTATCCCGGCTCCGGTCGTGCCCTGCAGCACGCTGCCCAATACTGCGATGAACGGTCCGGCCTACGGGTTCACCGCTCCTCGGAACTTCCATGCAAACAACCTAACTGTTGGAGTGCATTATGAGTTCTGAAAACAATGGTGGCGTAGAAGCGTGCAACATAAGTATTCTCAATTGAATGGAGACACACACATGAAGAAAACAAATATTCGAGTCGCCGCCACTTTGACGACGATCGCTGTCATGTCTTTTCTATCTTTGTCAGCGCAAGCGCAAGACGGGTCTGCGACTTACAAGGCAAGATGCGCCATGTGTCACGGTGCCGACGGAAGCAAAATAACCGCCCATGATCTCCAGGGAGCGGCTGCGCAAGGCATGTCGGATGCCGATCTCGCGGCCATCATCACCAACGGGAAGGGCAAGATGCCGGCGTCAAAAGCGCTGAAACCGGATCAGGTTACGGCACTGGTGGCTTACGTACGCACCCTGAAAAAGTAGCTCAAAGCAAAGCTCGCAGGGCGAAGCTGGCAAAACTGAGAAGAGTCGCGCTTTCTCCATGAGCCTTAAAGAACGCATACGCGAGTGGTCAAAACCGATTTATTTCTTCGCGCAGAATCCCGTCTCGCTCACAGGGTCGGTGCTTACCACGAGCACAGGGCTCACCACCATCGCCTTCTGGTTCTATGAGATCTTCTTGCCCGGGCCGCCGCACCCTTATATCGGCATCCTCGTTTTTCTCACGCTCCCGGCAATTTTTGTGTTGGGCCTGTTGCTGATTCCAGTTGGCATCTGGCTGAGGCGACGAAGTCTGCGCGGAAGTGGGGATCTGCCGGGAGTGTTCCCAGCCGTCGACCTGCACCTGCCGGTGGTGCGGCGCACGTTGGAGTGGGTAGCCCTGGCGACAGGGATCAATCTTCTCATCATTGGAACCGCATCGTATCGCGGTGTAGAGTACCTGGATTCGACGAACTTCTGCGGCACGACCTGTCACGTCATGCAGCCCGAGAATACTGCCTATCATCTTTCTGCGCACGCGCATGTGGCTTGTGTGGATTGCCACATCGGTCCTGGGTTGCCCTGGATGGTGCGAGCCAAGGTCAATGGCTTGCGGCAGGTTTACATGGTCGCTACCCATACGTATCCGCGGCCCATTCCCTCGCCCGTAAAAGACCTCCGCCCCGCGAGCCAGACCTGCGAGCAATGTCACTGGCCCGGGCGTTTTGCAGGCGACAAATTGCTGGTTCGCACGAGCTACACGGACGATGAGAAGAACACGCCTCAGACCGACGTTGTAATGCTAAAAGTGGGCGGAAGCAATGGGCAAGGAGCGACCGGAATCCACGGGCACCATCTCGCGGACGCGGCTCGCATCCGCTACATTTCGACCGACCCCCAGCGACAGACAATTCCGGTCGTCTACTACATCGACGATCGAGGCAAGACCACCGAATTCATTTCCAGTGATGCCAAGCCGACTAAAGAGCAGTTGGACCGAGGTGAGCATCGTGTGATGGACTGCCTGGATTGTCACAACCGGCCCGCCCATGCCTCCGAGTTGCCCGAAGGCGCGGTGGACAAGCAAATGTCGCTCGGGCGTATTAGCCCAGAACTTCCGTACATGAAGAAAAAGGCTGTGGAGCTACTCAAGGTCGATTATCCCACTCGCGATGTAGCGCAGAAGCGCATTACTGACGCACTCACGAACTTCTATCGAACGAATTACCCGGAGATTGATCGGGCACAGCGCGCGTCGGTCGAGCAATCGAGCAAAGAAGTTGCGGCGATCTATCTCCGCAATATCTTCCCCGAGATGCGTGTCACCTGGGATACTCATCCGAACAATCTGGGACACACGGCATCCCTCGGCTGCTTCCGCTGCCACGACGGCAGCCACACCAGCGCCGCTGGCCAGACCATTACCAATGACTGTTCCGCATGCCACCAAATTATCGCATCGGGAGAAAACAATCCCAAGATCCTGACGGATTTAGGAATGAAGTAGGAGCGGCAGATGGAGTCTGCCAGGAATGAAGAAGCGCAGCATATTTGGATATGGGCAGCAGGGAGTCCGACATGCTAGGTGACCTCACGCTCAACCCGCTAGTGGCTTCCTCAAGAGTTATCGGAACCATCGATGATCGCCTAATGCAGTGGCATCAGCCGCCGTGCTTTCATTCAATTCTGCTCTTCCTTAATGATCGCCGCGCCGTTCGGCCTCGCGATCACTGACAAGAAAACTCCCGAAGAGGTTGCCGCCGGACTTGGGAAGGTTATTCGTCCGCCGGTGATCTGGCTCGCATTTCAGGATTGCACTGGCTGCACCGAGACGCTTCTCCGGAGTTCCCACCCCGACCTGGGCGATTTGATCATGAATGTCATCTCGCTCGAATATCACAAGACGTTAATGGCGGGTTCGGGAATGCAGGCCCAACAAGCCCTCGCGGAGGCCGTCGGCAAATACTCCGGCAAATACATCTGCGTGGTGGAGGGCTCGATTCCCACCCGTGATAATGGTGTCTATATGAAACTGGCCGGGCGGCCTGCCATGGAAGTGCTCGCCGATGTCGGCGGCAAGGCTGCCGCGATTGTCGCCATCGGGTCATGCGCTGCCTGGGGAGGAATTCCGTCCGCCGATCCCGATCCGACCGGCGCAGTGGGTGTGGTAGATCTGATGCCCAGTCAGACGATCGTCAATTTGCCGGGCTGTCCACCGAATCCTTATACGCTGCTTGGTGTCCTACTGCAATTTGCCGACTCCGGGACGCTGCCCGAAATGGACACCGAGAGGCGCCCAAAGTTCGCCTACGACCGCGATATTCATGAGCATTGCCCACGCCGGGCGCACTTTGATGCCCGCCATTTCGTCAAGCAATTCGGCGACGAGGGCCACCGCGAAGGCTGGTGTCGCTACGAGATGGGGTGTAAGGGACCCGACACTCATGCGGGATGCTCGACGCGACATTTTAATGAGATTCCCGACGTATGGCCAATTGGAATTGGCGCGCCTTGCATTGGATGTACGGAAAAAGCATCGCCTTCCGCGTGCCGATGTTTCAGGTAGTGCAAATTCACACCTTGGCAGCACCTCCGGAAACCTACCCATCGATCAGCGCCCCGCAAGGCATAGCGAGCCCACTGGCGACCGGACTCGTCGGACTTGCGGTAGGCGCGCTCGCGGGCGCGGGCTATATCGCCTCGCGCAAGTTCTCCAACGTGAAGAACGATGAGAACGTGCCGGGTTCCCGTCTTCGACGCGGAATCCCGCTTCGAAGTCGAAATCGGCCACAGCGAGGAATCGAGCGAATGTATCGCGGGACTTGTATTGCAGGAGCTCCGCAAGCCGCACCAGTGTCCGGCCTTTGGGACCCGGTGCACGCCGGATCGTCCTCTTGGAGCGCCGATGGTTTCATCAGAAGGCGCATGTGCAGCCTACTTTCACTTCGGGAGACGGAAAGAAGATGGCAATTCTATCTTGTCCACTGCCACCGCCGGCGACTGACCGGATTTTGCTGGCGCATGGCGGAGGCGGTCGGCTGACCAATCAACTTATCGAGAGCGTATTTCTGTCGGCTTTCTCCAACCCTGTCCTAAACTCACGGCACGATGGCGCGGTGCTCGCGGCGAGCGGAGTCCGCCTCGCCATGACAACCGACACATATGTAGTTCATCCGCTAGTTTTCCCGGGAGGGACGATTGGAGATCTCGCTATGAACCGCACGGTCAACGATCTGGCCATGTGCGGCGCGAGGCCCGTCGCATTGAGCGCGGGATTTGTTCTCGAAGAAGGGCTGGCGATGGAAACGCTGCGTACCGTTGTCGCCTCCATGCAGGCGGCTGCACAGGTTGCAAATGTACCGATTGTGACCGGCGACGGTGCTGCGCATCCGCAACATCTCCTGACCCCGTCGGCAGCGCGGCCCACCCGTGAAAATCAACGGGTGGGGCATCCGGTTCACCTTAGCTCGGACGAAATCGGTCGGCCGGGCCAGCCCCCAGAGCCGAACTTCACATCCGTGAAACCGCCTGATACCATCATTCCCAATTCCCACCTTTCGAAAACCGCGAAAGGTGGGGCAGCCGACTTATTGGTGGCGCAACAGAGGCAAAGATGGGCCAGCCCCCTCTTCGTGCGAGAGTGCGTGAATCAGGCCAACGATCATGGCAATCATTCCAGCCGAGATGATTGCGCACCCTACCGCCGCTAGTACCAATGTATCAGCACTTATAAAATGCGCTCCGATTCTGATGGCGTAGAAAAGCCCGTAGAGCAAGGCTGCGATACGATCACTCGTCCTGCGGAAGCTTCTTAGCAGCCACCAACTCGCCAAAGCGAAAGAAGCGTACAGCGCCATGTGCGAGTAGGACAACTCACCCACAACCCCTCGCCCCGAAGAGATTGAAACGCACCGACGAACTGCAAGCGCACAAACAAAGCCATAATATATTGTGAGACCAGTTCGGCCCTGAAGCCCGCCTTTGATTTGCTGTGTCAAAAGCATTCCTCCTCTGGACATCCTTCGCCTTGGATCAAAAAGCGCTGGGACCCCAAGCCGACTTGACGCATTGTTCCCGAATTGCCACTAATTGTGCGACATACGCGGTAGCAAAGGCCCCTGCAATTTTGTAGGCCCCCCCGCCCAGGAAAGCAAGAGTCGCTACGCCAGACCCCACAATCGGCTCTCCTTGGTCCACGATTGCGTCCACCTCACATCCAAGTTGTGTTCCGTACCTACTCCACCAACTGGGTGGCGGCGGCGGTGGCGGCGGTGGGCCTATGGTAGCCGTAGGCCCGTTGTTTGCGGCATTAGCTACCTGCTCCACCCGACTCTGAGCACACAAAGAAGATCACGGCAATCACCACTAGGCCATCGATCGTTCCAAACGCCAGCATGTTAAGAGAACTGGCTTTCTCGATCAGAGGGCGTGTCGCAATGGCCAGCGGCCACTGCAACAACGCCAATAGAGATACGGTTATCCAAAAGCGGCTTTGGCTCCAGAATCTGCGGTGCTGGAGAAGTAGAACTGGGACGACAATGGCCGCAGCGGCCATAGTTAGCGTCCGTCCCCAACCACTCATCGCATGATCGAAAAAGCCTGCAAGCAACGCGAGAAAGAGCAGTGTCGCCTTCACAGGCCAGCTCAACCCGCGCTCGCGCCTTTCCTTCGCTGGCCTTCCTTCGTGCAGATTTTCACTCGCATGACTCAATGGTCTTCTACCCTCCGCCATAGCATTGATCGACTGCTTGCTTGTAGGCTTTCCCACCCTGGTACAGGGCATTGCCGACTTGATAAGCCAGCCACAGTTGCCCTACGACAGGAACAAAATCTGCTGCTGCGTCAGCCAGCGGAGCTAGCGTCCGCGCAGCATTTCCAACTTGGTATAGAACCATGATTGCCGCTGCCTGACCCTGTTTGGACGTTGCCAAATCCATTACTGCAGAACCAGGGTTGTCCAAGTTAAACTGCGGAGGCACCGCCCAGTCGCCCAGAGCAGCCCCCGACAACGTGGAAAGGAGGCTGGCCCACCCTTCGCGTCTTTCGAAGGGTGGGTACCGATGCAGCCAGTCACCAGCGCCTTTTACCGGAGCCCACCCTAAGTTCATCCATCACACGAATAATCCCGAACTCTCTGTTACAAGATTGCGATGCCCAAAAAACTCCAACGCCACTACGGCGCCGGATACTTCCACTTCATCACCCGCGGACCCGTGCTCGTGAACGAACTCTAGAAGGCCGAACTTCAACCGAGTGATACCATCATTTCGAATTCCCACCTTTCGAAAATCTCGAAAGGTGGGGCAGCCGCCGATCTGACGACATGGCTGACACTCGAAAATACGGACGGGCGAATTTCCGACATCGTCGACTGGCACGGCTATCTCGCTGAAGGATTCAATTTCCACGTGCCGTTCCAGTCGGGGGAGGGCCCTCGGCAAGCCAATGTGGCAGCTAGTGCGCAAAAGATGACCCAGCCAACGCGCGGGTTCCTCATCGATTTTGCCTTTGGCGCTTACAAGCCCGCACGATGTTGCGAATTTCCGATCCTGTCAACCATCGCGAAAGTCAGCTCAGTTTGCGAGTCCGTAGACCTTCCACAGGAAATATCCGATGAAGCAAACACCGCCGATGTAATATATTGCCACTGTCCACCAAAAGTCAGTCGGTTCCTTGGCGCGAGAGGCTAAACCATGACCGTACTTACCATACGTTTTTCCGGTGCATGTCGATATTACAGCCGCGGAAAATGAGATGACCCCGATAATCAAGAAATAGTACGGCGAATTTATCTGGGAGTTCCAATCAGCCATGAATAACGCCCTTGCTCTCTCTGTGAAAAAATCCCCAGCTGTTACTGGCAGTGCCGAGTTCACTTAATTCGGGCCGGCGTACTGACCCGAATCAAACGTTGCCTGGGGACTCGGTATTGAGTAACCATTTGCATCTATCGTATCCGACTGTAATCCATCTGGAGTGAAAACGGGGATAATGACCTGATTCGCAACGAACTGGCTGCCGTCGTAGACAGCAAAACCATAAGCAATCGGCAAGTCTGACCCTTCAACAACAAGTGGGATCAAGTTTGCTCCCACATTGAGCATCACGTTCGTTAGGGAATGATCACTTGCTAGGCTTATAAGCGAAGATGCAGCCCCAAACTGCCACCTCCTGGAGACTGCCGAGACTACACCTAGAGTATCCGCAGTAAGAGTCCAAAAGCTGCTGTTACTCAGCTGGGAAACGTTGATCCACGAACCGTTGCCGGTATAGATAGTCAAACCGCTCTGAGTCGTTGGGTAGGGAACATACTGCTGGAATTGGCCATTCGGGCCAGTGCGTACGAAACTGCAATTGTTGTTAGGGCATTGAATAGCGGTGCCACCATTTAGAAGGCTCATCACTAGCCACACGGGTGCGTCTACACCATCAAGCGTATATCCGCCATTATCATCACCAAGTAACCGAAACCTGCACAGGTACCGAAAATCTGCTTTTCTAGTGGATAACAGGCCAGGCCGGAGGGGTCAACGCTAATCAACGGATTCGTAGCATAAGCGTACTGATTCCAGCCAGTCCCTGCTGGATCAGGCGATAGCCAGCGGCCTTGATTCTTCGCCGCAAATTCGCGGTTCGGTGTGTCGAACAGATATTCAGAATCGAGCTGCGTAACATCGCCCGTGAACATCCAATCTCCACTGGCACCAGCGATGAAATTATAAACCTCCCCATAGGGAGCATATGCCAGGTCTGCACCAATTGTTTGCCCAGCGATAAGCGACGCAATTCTGGCATTCCCCAGCCAGTCTTTGTGCAGATAGTCACTTGAGCCTCCATATTCAAGGAAGGCGTACTCTTCTTCGCTGACTTTGAAACCGATGGATTTCGTGTACAGCAACCGCGATGGCGGGATTTTCCTCTAGCCGCTTTGCTTTCTTCAAGTTCGCGCGCGTTAACCGAAAGTTGCTCTGCAGCACCCTTTCAGGGGTGGAGTGTCATGCGTAAACCCCATGCCGAAGGCATGGCCGGGTCTTGACCCTCCACCACAGCGGCTCGGCTCGTCAAGCCCGTCGGGACTAGGGCGCAATCCGTTATCCCCTGACGCCTTAACTGCCGCAGTTCATTTCCCTAGAACCTTCGAGAAACCGATGAGCGCCGTTGTGAGGACAAACAAAGCTATGCCGAGACCAGTGTTCTCAAGGTAAGCAGCTTCAGTGAGGGCCGTATCAAGGCGCGCCTGACCCTCCAGGTCAGAACCGCGATCCTTGAGGCTCATCTCACTCAGCTTGGTATGGGATTGCCAAGCTCGAAGCCACAAGATAATAGGGGCGGCAACAGACAAGCATAGCCACCACAGCCCGCCGGGGCTCAAGCGACCGTAAAAGTGTCTTCCGAAAAGCAGAGCCATGCTGAGGACGACCAGCAGCCAAATCGTGTTTGACCAGAAGTAGAAGGATTTCTGTGGTGGTTTCGAAAAATAGCTTCGACCGAAATCTGTGCTTGCCATTCTAGTATCCCTCGTCCCTACGTTCGGACCATAAAACCAGGCTGTCACCGCTTCTGAAAAGAGCTTCGAAACTTGATAAAAAATGCCGAAAACCCATAAGTACGAACAGGTCAACCCACTCGGATCGCTACGGACAAACGGCAAACTGTCCAAGTCCAGAGATGGCATTCAATGTGCTTGATACCGTTGCCGTTGGAGCAGCCGCCGGGGCGGCAGGTGTCACACTGGCTAACCAGAGCCCAAAGTTGACCGAAGCCCAAGAGCCGTTTATCAAATTCCAGTTCCCACAAACCGTTTCAAGCGTTGAACGCTTCTGCGGCTGTGGTTGCTGCTTTTGCGGCTGCTGTGGCTGTGGGGTTTGGGGGTTCCCGTTGTTTGCGGCATTTATCCACCGGACTTTGAAGTCGAGAAAATCACCAGACAGACAAATAGGCAGTCTACCGCTCCGAAAGCTAACATGGTTGCTAATCCGCCCTTTGCGATCCTGGGTCGTAGGGCAATGACCAGTGGCACCTGCGCGACAGCCAAGACCGCAACAACAGCCCAGAAGCGACCCTGATGCCAAAGCCGGCGCAATCCGAGGACGGGCACAATAAGAGCAGCGCCAGCCGATGTGATCGCGCCTCCCCAAGCGTAGCCATATTGGCCGAGAAGAGAAAGCAGCATGCATAAACCGCCAGCCACGGCAGCAAGGACCTTCGTTCTCCAGCCGGGCTTCCACATGGCTAAATCGCTCGTGCTATCCCGGCGTAACCTACCCTCTCCACGGTGTGATTCTGACACCTATCCTCCCCCGTAGCACTGGTCAATCGATTGCTTGTATGCGACTCCACCCTGCCATAGCGCATTAACGGTTTGGGCTCCGACTATTGCCCAACCGACGACCGGGATCGCGTCAACTGCGAGGTCGAGCGCAGGGGCCAAGACTCTTGCTCCGGTGGCGAGCTCGTACAGCACCCCTGCCGTAGCGGCCTTCGTCGCTCCGTCATTTGCGAAGTCGGCCATGGCACCCACCGGGTCCCCAAGATTGTTCAATGGAGGCACGGGAATGAAGGCCTGTCCCGCTGCCTTCAATCCCGCCCAAAGTGCCGGGCCGGTGCAGCGGGGTTTCAATGGGGGCGGCTGGGCTGGTCCGGCTGTAACGTTTGGAAAGTTGTTTGCGGCTCCGGAGGTCTGAAAAACTGATCCCTGTGAAACGTTGATCCACGAACCGTTGCCGGTATAGATAGTCAAACCGCTCTGAGTCGTTGGGTAGGGAACATACTGCTGGAATTGGCCATTCGGGCCAGTGCGTACGAAACTGCAATTGTTGTTAGGGCATTGAATAGCGGTGCCACCATTTAGAAGGCTCATCACTAGCCACACGGGTGCGTCTACACCATCAAGCGTATATCCGCCATTATCATCACCAAGTAAACCGAAACCTGCACAGGTACCGAAAATCTGCTTTTCTAGTGGATAACAGGCCAGGCCGGAGGGGTCAACGCTAATCAACGGATTCGTAGCATAAGCGTACTGATTCCAGCCAGTCCCTGCTGGATCAGGCGATAGCCAGCGGCCTTGATTCTTCGCCGCAAATTCGCGGTTCGGTGTGTCGAACAGATATTCAGAATCGAGCTGCGTAACATCGCCCGTGAACATCCAATCTCCACTGGCACCAGCGATGAAATTATAAACCTCCCCATAGGGAGCATATGCCAGGTCTGCACCAATTGTTTGCCCAGCGATAAGCGACGCAATTCTGGCATTCCCCAGCCAGTCTT
Source organism: uncultured Acidobacteriaceae bacterium (assembly GCA_963833875.1). Lineage (GTDB taxonomy): Bacteria > Acidobacteriota > Terriglobia > Terriglobales > Acidobacteriaceae > Sulfotelmatobacter. Next base: position 7,406 of record CAWHZM010000004.1, on the reverse strand, counting down.
TGTGCAGATAGTCACTTGAGCCTCCATATTCAAGGAAGGCGTACTCTTCTTCGCTGACTTTGAAACCGATGGATTTCGTGCGCAGCGGCGGCTTCACCATGTCTCGGCTTCCTCTCTCGCCATCACAGCCGAGAGTAGCAGCCGCGCTTAAGAATCAACAAGTTCGCCTGCGTTAACTTCAGGTTGCTGCACAGCAACCGCGATGGCGGGATTTTCCTCTTAGCCGCTTTGCTTTCTTCAAGTTCGCGCGCGTTAACCGAAAGTTACCGCGCAGCTCCCATTCGGGGGTGACGTGTCACCCCTCCACCCGACGCCGTAGGCGGCGCGCTTTTCACCTTCCCGATACCGCACAGTAACCCCGCCCAACCGACCCCGCCAAAGCTCCCGGAACACGTCCTGCCGGGTCAGCACCACGGCGCAGATCGGCGGCTCATCCCCTCCCGCAATCGACGGAATCAGAGTAGGTCGCTCGTCACCCGATTCCGAACGACGCCGTGAGCTATTTCGTCTGGTCTAGGAGTGGTCGGAAGCGAAGCGATGAGTAGAGTATGCTCAAGCTCACAATTAGCGCCCCGGCCCACAGTGCAAAATTGGTTTGTTTCAGCAGGTCTCCTGCGGAGCCGAATAATGTAGGTGCAGCCTTAGCGGCGAATCCAACCGCAAACCGCACTATCAATAGTCCGAGCACGAGCCTCTCTCTGACGCATCTAAACGCCGCGAATATCTGCGCAAGCACCACAATCGCGATTAGATCTCCCCAGAAAGAGGATGCGTTGTGCCCTGCCCCTTCTTGGCCGAGCACTCTCCAACTCAGGATAGCCCCGAGAGCGCAAAACGCGACGAATAAGAGCGCTGTCGGCGTGTACCTATTGGCGCACCAACGGGAATGAACATCTTGCGACTGAACTGAGGAATCCACTAACCGCCTCCATAGACCGATTGCGTGCATGTCTTCCGAACCGACAATGCGTTGGAGATGTCATAAACTCCAGCAAGGCCGACGTACACCCATGGACCGCCCTTAAGCAGGTTTGCCGGAGCAAGCGGCGCAATATTAGCGAGAACGGTCGCTGCGGCTTTGTCATCATCGCCCCAGAACTGATTGATTCCTTCTCCAATGGCGCACGGGACATATTGAGTCAAGTACTTCTTCAATCCTGTTGGAGCGGGCTTGTACTGTTGTGAAGGCGGTCCTATGGTGGCCGTAGGGCCGTTGTTTGCGGCCTCTACTGCTTTTCGTAGACAAGTGTACCCTTGTCATTTGGTCGGTCTGGGTTCCACCAAGTATCGATAATGACTCTTCCATCGTTGCTCAGTTTCAGAGAGCCTTGAGTAAGAACTTTGCCATTGCGTTTCGTCAAATAAAGAAGCTCACGTCGTGCAGCAAGCCGTGCGGCATAGGTCACGCCCCCTGGGTTAGGTCCATGCACTGCCGCATCCGCTCTGTCGAAGGGCGCGTCGATGTACTGCCCGGCATTCGGATAGGCGATATGCATAGCCTGACTGTCGAGACTCAGCGTCATATCGGCATGCTGCTGAAGGTAGCTCGTATCCCGCCACTGGCCAGTGAAATCACTGGATCCCGACAATCGCGAGAAGGTGGTCTGATGCGTAGTAATCGGCCCGTTCTGTCCAAACTCCGTCACCGTCGAGGTAAGAGTCTTCTCGTCACTCGAAAGCTCCGAATGGGTAGCCCTCGTCTTTACCCCATTTTCTTTTTGGGTTATGTCTAGCGCCGTAACGCCGCTTTTTACACAGATTCGCGTGCGATTGTTTCCTATCGGTCGAGCCTTTCCATCGCAGCGAAGAGTGAAACTCGAATTTCCCTCTTCGAAGCGATATTCACCGTTCGCCGAAATCGAAGTAGTAAGAACCGGGCCTTGATAACTGCTCTTAGTGGGATTCAATTTCCATGTGCCGTTCCAGTCTGGCGAGGGTGCCCGACAGCACAATAGAGCGACGAATGGGCAGAAAACAACACAAACACGCCATGCGGCCCTCATCGATTTTGCCATCGGCCCCAGTTCCGAGAAGCTCCTAAATCTTAAACAAGAAGTATCCGATGAACCAAACACCCACGAGATAATAGAGTGCGACTTCCCACCAAAACCATCCCGGCTCTTTAGCGCGGTAGACCCAGCCATTAAGACGGACCCACACCTTGCCCTTAGCTGTAAAAACCGCAGCCGCAGAAATTGAGATTACACCAAGTATCAAAAAATCATACGGTGGTCTTAAAAGTGAGGTCAAGTCAGACAACAGCATTTCCTTTTTCCCGGATGCTTGGAGAAATTCCCAACGAACACCGCGCGGTGTTGAACTTAGCTAACATGGGCCTGTGCCGAAAGCTGCACACAGGTCCTGCGTGGGAAGCGTGGGTTGCAGCGATGTTCCTGAACCATAAACCGTCTGGGGGCCAGGGGTAGAATTATTAGCTCCCCAATCTAGGAAATCGTTAAATGCTCCAGTAATCGCCATCGGACCTTCAAATCCTTCAAAAAGCCCCAGCAGATTGGTGATTGTGTTCTGCGGGCGTGGATCATTACGAATACTTACTGCCGCAGTCGCAGGTCCTAGTAGCTTCGCGACCTTTCCTTTAAGAAAAAGTCCAGCTATGCCAGCAGCATCTGTGGCAGCCGTAATCCAACCGTTGTTTGCGGCTCCGGAGGTCTGAAAAACTGATCCCTGTGAAACGCTGCCAACAAAATAAGTACTGGTTTCATAAACTGCTGTGGCGCCCAGTGGCATCACTATTACCGCGCCTGAGTTAGGGTCGATATATGTGATACCTACATGGTTCGTAAATCCTACTAGCGTAGATGAACTCTCCGTCCAAAACTCATCCCAACTCCCGCCGAAACTCACGCCGTTGTCTAAGAAGCCAGCGCAAGTTCCGAAGACCTGCTTTTCTAACGGATAGCAGGCGAGACCGGAGGGATCAACGCTAATCAACGGATTCGTGGCGTAAGCGTACTGGTTCCAGCCAGTCCCTGCTGGATCAGGCGATAGCCAGCGGCCTTGATTCTTCGCCGCAAATTCATGGTCTGCCGCCATCATCGGAAGTGGAAAACACACACCATCACTGAAAAAAAGGCGATCAGGTATGCGGCTACCCAGCCGAACCTGCGCTATTCACGGCTAGATTTCGGCCACCATGCCCAGCAGGCGTATCCCGCCAGCAGGGTATTCGGCCCCAGAATTAAGACTTGTAACCAAGTCGGCCAAGCTGAATAGGGTATGATCACGTTTCTAGTGCCGCTCCGGCTTCCCAGATTTGCACGCAACCGCGATTCCTGCAGCCAATAGCATCACCAACGATCCTCCAAGAATGCCGACCGCTGCGGACACTAAGAAGTTCACGTGCTTGATCTCATAAAGGTACGCATCTCCGACGAAAAAAATCGCCGCTCCCACCCACAGCAGTAGGCGAGAGCATCCCCGGATAATTCTGCAGTTCTGTAGGATCGGATTGGGCGGCTTCGGCACGCCGGGCGGAGCGTTCTGCCCGTTGTTTGCGGCAACTACGCCCTGACTGTTGCCGGTGCTGGTGTAGATGGTGTCGACCGTTCCATTGACATAAATTCCAGAATTGGCTTTTTCCTCGGTTGAGTTGTCGCAGTCTCCCTGTTGAAGCCCTCGTACTTCCCGGTATCGTTGTTGACATAGATACAATCGAGACCATCGGGGATCGGTCGCATTGAGGGGGTTGTTGTGAACGTAAGCGTAGCCGTTCCAAGCCTGGGGAGACTCCAGATGATCGAATCCGTCAATCTGTTCCGGGTCAGGGGACATGAATCTGCCCATGCTTGACCCGAAGTATCTAGCCTCGAAGTTATCGAGGCCGGATTCGGAATCGCGTTCTTTGCCGGTGAAATGCATAGGACTGATGTCGCCGCAGGTACTGGCGACGGTTTGGCCGTCACCGAAGGGCAGGCTCACGATCGTTTCGCAGGCCGTCCCGCTCAGGTTTGTCCGCGCCCGCTCCGTCCCCAGCCAATCGCTATGGTCGTAGTAGAAAATCGTGTCCGTCCCGGCAGAATTCAGGATATACGTTCCCAAGTGTAGTCCGGCGGCGTAAGTCTCCATCATCGTCGGAGTCGGTGCTGCGCATCCGCAACATCTCCTGACCCCGTCGGCAGCGCGGCCCCACCCGTGAAAATCAACGGGTGGGGCATCCGGTTCACCTTAGCTCGGACGAAATCGGTCGGCTGGGCCAGCCCCCTGCACTACGGAAAGAATCTTCCACTCACCATCGAGTTTTGTAAGCGTCATGTAATCCGTCCATCCGGGAGTGACGAGTTTGGCGGACGCAATGTTTCCCGCCACATCAAGCACAGTAACCTGACGGTTGTCGAAATCCGGCTGCGGCGCTAGGGAACGGTGGCCGCTGAAGGGTTCGGGAATGGGATCAAGGCCCCCCACAATGACCAACTCACGAGAGTAACAACCCACGTACCAGCCCGCTTTCGCAGTATCCACAGATGACTTCCGAGGGCTTGTCTAGGAGTGAAGTCTTCTGTCGGGGAAAAAGTAGTTTTGTAGCTTGCGGTCAAGTATGCAATCTCGCTTGAACCTCGAATACGACGGTCGCTTATCTCAATGCGGTGAATTCTCGTTGTCCCGTGCGTCATCTGCGCCAAGGCCGCCGTGCGCCCAAGCAAAGGCCGCGCGTCAGGCGGCCACAACTCGATGTCATCCGCGCATAGCGCCATCAAGCTGTCCCCTTGTCCAGCGACTTCGAACTCCATCCAGCTTGAATGAATTTGCTCAATCTCTCGGACGGCGGATTTCGTGAGTTGATCCATATACCGGATGGATAGCAGATGCGCCCCTCGTTCTGCAAGGCCGCACCGAATTAGCCGACGACGTGCTACATGCTCAGTCTGGATGAATTCTTAATCTCTTTCCCGGCAAGTCTTCCCAGTCTCTGCCAACTAGCCAATCGGACTAAGCACCTTTTTCTTCGCTGCCGCAGTCGAACCGCAAGTACAATCGCGGCTGCACATTCCCGCCCCTCCGAAGAGCAGTCCCGCTCGTTGAGACTGCATCACCCCCTGAGGCGAAAGACCCGAATTCCAATTCAAATCTACTGGAGGAATCACAATGTCAAAGTCTCGTTGGTTGCAAGTGATAGCTCTATTTGCGATCATTGTTTTTTGCACTTGCAGTGAGATAGCGTTCGCGCGCTCGCATATGATGCTTGTACCGAAGGAGCAGTCGCAGGTTCAACCGAACACGGCCACCGCCGCGTTTCCGGATCCTGGCCTGTACGCTGCCGACCAAGCGTTTACGGATAGCCCCTACAATGCCTCTTTCCCTGGTAATGGTTGGGATAACAACTCCGACGGATCAGAATTGTGGCCCTGTTTCGGCGAGGGCGGTAACAATGGCGATTGCCCCACCATAGGTAATCCTGCGACTCCCTTCGAAGGATTAGCGACCGGCGAGCCTCGGTTCACCTGGTCGCTGGCGAGCTGTAACGGAACCACTAACGGGACCCAGGATCCCTACACCCAGGGAGAAACCTGGAACTATGCTCCTATAAACGGCTACTACGTTCCTTGCGGTCAAATCAATACGTACTACGAAGATTGGTCCGGTGACTCCAGCGACGATATCCTTTGGTCTGCCGTAGTCACGCAGGGAGGGAACGTGATTGCGGATACGGGCATTCAGGATTGGGGCCAAAATTATGACTGTGTCGGCTGCCATATAAACTTTTGGCAGGACTTTAACTTCGGCACCTTGGGCGATGTCGGCCCGAACAACGGCAACTGCGTCCCCAACTACAATTACCCCACCACGTCTCTCCCAAGTTCTTATCCGGTCATTATTGCAGCGGGCAAGACTTGCGTTGACCCGGTTACGGGGCCGGCCACCATCGATGTGACTACCACGCTCGCTACCCCAACATGGACGTGTAAAACTACACGTAGCGTTACAACATGCACGGTCAAATACGCTAATAAGTATTCGCTGCATCAGAAGTGGAACATTTACTTGCGCTAGCCGGGCTGCGAATTCTGATTCGCGACGCAAGACTCAATCCTCCGCAGGTTTGCGGAGGATTTCTTTTTTGGTTCTTGTCCTGTTTGGTTCTTGTCCTGGATAGGGGGGATTAGGATAGTGTGTAGTGCACCCCTGAAAACTAGACACAAGGGGCCATGTTTGAAGTAAGGGTTAGGGCGAACCGGGCACGAGCGTCGTGCGGGGTTTGTCCGTGGAGTCCGCGATGCGGACGGTCGTGATTGTACTCCTCGATCCAACGAGCGATGCTCAGCTCGGCCTGATCGAAGTTCTGGTACTCGTTGAGCCAGACCTCCTCTCCTTTCAAGCTGCGATGGAACCGTTCAGTGTAGCTGTTGCCTTCGGGATGGTTGTAAGCCGTGCGGCGATGCGTGATGCCCAGCCGATTCAGGGTTTCGACATAACGGGCGGACGTAAACTGCGTGCCGTTGTCAGTGGTCAAAGTCAGACCCGTTCCACGAGAACCAAAAGGCAAAGCCTCCAGCACGGCGCGGTTGAGCGCAGCCAGAGCTTCCTCCGTGCGGCAGCGCAGACTCAGGTCCCAGCCCACGATCTCGCGGGTGCAGCAGTCAATCACCGAAACCAGATACGCCCAGCCCACACTGGACCGCATAGTCGAAGAAATCCAACACACCAGCCTGCCTCCCCCACGAAGCCTGCTGCAACCCCCGACACTCAGGTATTGGCGTGGATTGATCCAAGCATTCCGGGTCTAGCGGACCTGCGGAATGCCGTCTCCGGTTTCCGACATCGGGTAGCAGGAAGTCGCTATAGGGATGGATAATGGCATTTCCCCGAACATTGGGACTTTCTAGCTGCGGCCATTGAATGCGCGTTCCGCGTCTTGTAAGTCGAGACGTGACAAATCGCGCAGCCGATATGGACGAAGGGTTTTTCTCCTGAGTGGAAAGAGAGAGTCTTCTTAAATTTAGGGGAAGACGGTAGAGATCAGGCCAGAAGTAAGACGTTTGAATAATAAGTGATTTACGCATCATACACTAGCGTATGTTAACTCCAGCACGGCTATCTATGATCGCGATTTCTCCTTTACTTAAACTTAAATGACTAAAGGGATTGTTGGAACGACATCCGAACTCCCAGCGAGGAGAATTGGCTTACCGGCTGACGGAAAGAGGAAGAGCGAGAATGGAATACTTGCGCCGGACCTCCTGAACCGAATCACGACGCTTCCAGGCGGAATGGCGGGACTCGAACCTCTAACGTTACGTATGTACGTAACGTTAGCCCAGGGTTGGAATCTGTAGATTTTTTCTATGTGTTTCGTAGTTTGACCCGCGATCAAGACGAGTGCCACTGCCACAATTGCGGCAAGCTCCATCCCGCGCTGGTCCTTCGTAGCCGCACGTGCACTCGATCCA
>CAWHZM010000003.1:0-108905 GCA_963833875.1 uncultured Acidobacteriaceae bacterium | reverse complement strand
CTCCCGCCGCCTCCACCAATAACTCGTTTATTATCAATAGTTTACAGACACATTTTAATTTCTCACAATAGCATTCTGCGTAGGATCAGGCGAAGGCCTTCAGATGTGACACGACTTCATTCGCCACTTCGTTCGGCGCTTCACGGGCCGGAAAGTGTCCGACCCCATCAAGCAGCACGCGCCGATAGCCGCCGGTGAAATAACGCTCCTGCCCCTCTGACTCCGACGGCGGATCGCACATGTCTGCACTACCCTGAATCATCAGCGTCGGCGTACTGATCGTTTCAATCGATCCAAGTCGCTCTCCCAATGGGTCGTAGCGACCGTCGGCGGACTCGGTCTTCCATCGGCCTCGATAGGCATTCAGCGTTATGTTCAGCCAATCGCGATTCTCGAAGCTTTTCGCAGTGGCCTCAAACTCCGCGTCGTCGAACCAACCAGGCGGGCTCCATGTGTTCCACTGTTGACGTGCGAAACCTTTCGGATCAGCGCGGACTGCCTCTGCGCCGCGGTCCGTCGTCATGAACCACTGATACCACCAGTGGCGGGATTGCGCGAAGGTGGGAGTCGGGAATCGACCACCCGGCGAATAGGAAAGAGCAAGCGCGGAGATGGTAGAGACACGCGCGGGAAAAAGCGCGGCCAGGGTGTACGCAATCCGCGCGCCCCAATCATGTCCCACGATTGAGAACTTGGTCCAGCCGAGATGATCCGTCAAATCGATTGCATCCTGCACCAAAGCCACGGCGCTGCCGTCTCGGATCGTGTCCAGCGAGCGGAAAAGCGTAGGCCCGAAGCCTCTCAGCCACGGCGCTACCCAACGGAACCCATTATGATTGAGATGCGGAATCACTCCGCGCCAGCCACGAACGTCGTCGGGCCATCCGTGGAGCAACAGAACTGGTGGGCCATCCTGACTCCCACCAGTTTCGTACCTAATTTCAAGAAGGTCTGTCGTTAAGGTGTTCATATCGGCTGCTCACGAAGCGCCATTAGCTGTCAGAACTCGCAACTACCGTGTTGATACCCATTGTCCGGGCCGCAGAAAACTGAGGACCTGATTGGCGAAAAGATCAGGGTACTGGAAGAGCGCCCCGTGAGCGGCATCCGGATGGAGAGACAGAAATCCCATGGGCAGGTTCTGGGCGAGGATCAACGAATTGATCGACGGAACCATGACGTCCGACACTCCGTTGATGACGAGGGTTGGCTGCTTGATCGACTTCAGTTGCTTGTAGTCTCCGTCGCGCGGCGTGCCCCAAGCTTCGACTGCCTTCAATTGGGCATCGCGTACCTGCGTCTTCCCTCTCGCCCTTCGCGAGCAATTTCGACCGCCAGCCCAATCAGGGACTCAAGGACGTCAGGATCATATTCCGTTACCTGGCGGAGAATGCTCTCAAACATCCATCAACTCCTCGGTTCGGCCAGACGGCCACTATAGCGAAAATGCACTGCCTTGGATGAAACTCGTGCCAAGAAGATGCAGGCTTCCTCGGCATTCGCGCATCGTCGTCATCATTCGCTATCGCCGCTGGCCGCTGCGCAACAATTCAAAAACCGGCTTTTCGATGGACACTCCAAACACTGACCGACGATTTTACTGCTGCCAGCCTCCGCCGAGAGCCTTGTACAGTTGGACGAGGCTGCGGTATTCATCTCCGCGAGCTGCCGCGAGCGTGAGTTCGGCGCCGTAGAGCGACCGCTGTCCGTCGAGAACTTCAAGGTATGTCGTCGTGCCGCCCTTGTAGCGAAGCGTGGAGATGCGAACGGTTTCCTGCAGGTCGGCGACCGAATCCTGCTGGCGTGTCCGAACCTGATGAAGTTTCTCGTATCCGATGAGCGCGTCCGAGACTTCTCCGAAAGCGTGCTGGATCGCTTCCCTGTACCCGATGAGAGCTTGTTGCTGTTGAGACTCCGCTAGATGCAAATTCCCTTTCAGTGCACCCCCGGTAAAAATAGGCTGGCTCACCTGCGCGCCATACGACCAGATGCTCAACTGCGTGGTGTAGAGGCTTGGGAAAACAGAGTCCCTACCAAATGAACCCCCGCCTCCCCCGGTCAGGGAGATTTGTGGGAAGAACTGTGCTTTCGCGACTCCGATGTCGGCGTTCGCGGCGACTAAGACTTGCTCCGCCTCTCGAATATCTGGCCGACGCTCGAGGATCGACGATGGAAGCCCGGCTGGAACTTCCGGCGGAAGTGTTTGCTCGACGAGCGGGGTCCCGCGTGCGATGTTTTGCGGGTAATTGCCGAGCAGGATGCTAAGGGCATCTTCCTCCTGGGCTATTTGCCGCTCCAGGTCGGGAATCTGAGCATTCGCCGTGTCGAGGACCTGCTGCGCCTGGAGCACATCCAACTTCGTGGCAACTCCGTGGTCAAGCCGGAGCTGGGTAAGTTTGACCGAATCAGTCTGGGTCTTGACGGTCTCATGCGTAATCGCGAGCTGAAGATCAAGTTGCAGCAGCGTGAAATAGTCGGTCGCAACATCGCTGACCAGGGTCAGTGCGACCACCTGGCGTGCATCTTCGGTTGCCAGGATTTGCGCGCGCGCTGCTTCGTTGGCGCGGCGCAGCTTTCCGAAGAAATCTAACTGGAATGCCGCGTCGGCCGTCAAGGTCAGGAAGTTGTATCGGGACTGTTCAAGGTTTTCCTTGCCTCCACTGAAATTGGCGTTGCCCGATACCTGCGGAAACAGGCTCGATCGCGTAATCGCAAGTTGGGCGCGGGCTGCATTAATACGTTCCGAGGCAATCTGCAAATCATAGTTCTGTTTGAGTGTGGTGCGTATGAGCTCCTGCAGCTTCGGATCTTGAAACACCTGCCACCAGGGAAGATCGGCATAGGAAGCAACCTGCGCCTGAAGCTGAGGATTGTCTGCCAGATCGCGAAAAGAATTCGGAGTCTGAACTGCGGGGCGATGATACTTGGGCCCAACCATGCAACCGACCGACACGGCCAACCCTACAATTACGGTCAGCAATCTTCCGGCGTTGATTTTCTTGGCGTTCACGGCACAATTCCAATGAGCCCGCGGTCTCTTCGCAACCATGTGGCAGCCTCAGTCTCCCGGAGCGGGTGAAGGCGCAGCTGGCAATATGCCGGATGCAGACTCCTTTCCCGCTCCTGACCATTTCTCGACCATATAAAAGATGCCGGGTATGAAAAAGATTCCAATCGCGCTGGCCGCGAGCATTCCGCCGATCACCGCCGTTCCCATGATCTGGCGGGCTACTGAGCCCGCCCCGCTCGCCGTCCACAGCGGAACGCAGCCGAGGATAAACGCGAACGATGTCATCAGGATGGGGCGCAGCCGGAGCTTCGCGCCTTCGAGCGCGGCATCGGCCAGCGGCTTTCCGTGTTCGTACTGGTCCTTGGCGAACTCGACGATCAAAATCGCGTTCTTCGCCGCCAGGCCAATCAGCATGATCAAGCCGATCTGTGAGTAGACGTCAGTTTCAATCTGCACCATATACGGCGGCAGGAAAACGCCGAGCAAAATGCGGCGCAGCCACAGCACGAGAAACGCTCCAAAGACCGCGACGGGCGTGCTGAGCAGCACGCTGAACGGCAGCGACCAGCTTTCATAGAGCGCCGCTAGAATCAGGAATACGAACAACAGCGACAGACCAAAGATGGCTGCGGGTGGCACTCCCTGGCGCGCTTTCTGTTCCAGATAGGAGATGCCGGAATAGTCGAATCCCATCTCTCGCGGCATGGTTTGTTTGAAAACCTCTTCGAGGGCTGCGGTCGCCTGATCCGCGCTATAGCCCGGCGCCGCGCTCCCGTTGATCTGTGCACAACGGTACTCGTTGAAGCGCATGGTGAATTCCGGGCCGAGCTGCGATTTCACCGTGGTGAGCGTAGAAAGTGGGACGTTTTCGCCCTTGTTGTTGCGGACATAGAATCGCCCGACATTATCGGGGCTGGCGCGATCCTCACTCTCGGCTTCAATGTAGACCTGCCATTGGCGGCCAAAGCGGTTGAAGTAGTTGATGAAATATCCGCCCATGAACGCCTGGATGGTGCGGTAGACGTCGGAAAGATTGACGCCCTGCTTCAACACTTTGTCGCGATTGACGTCGACGAACCTCTGCGGAACGCTTGGCAGAAACGTCGTGCTCAGGCTCGCGATCTCCGGCCGCTTTCGCGCCGCGTCAAGAAACGCGTTCAGGTTTTGCGACAGGAATTGGATGCTGCCACCGGAGCGGTCTTCGAGGATGAACGTGAATCCGCCCGCGGTGCCGACGCCCGGAATAGCCGGCGGCGAAAAACTGAATGCGATCCCCGCCGGCAATTTGGAAAGCTGCTGGTTCAAATGGGCCTTAATCGCTTGAAACTGCTCGGCTCTGGTCGTGCGTTCATCCCACGGCTTCAGTGTGACGACAAAGAACGCGTTGTAGCTGGTGCGAACAAAACTAAGCAAACTGAAGCCGATGACGCTGGTCGTGTACTTCACTCCCGGCGTGTTGGCCAGAATGTTTTCAATCTGCGCCGCTGCCTGCGATGTCCGCTCCAACGATGCGTCATTGGGCAATTGCAGATTCACATATGCATAACCCTGATCTTCATCGGGAAGGAAACTTGACGGCACCCGACTAGAGAAGAACGCAGCTGCAACGCAAAACGCCAACAGAAGCACAACCATCACGGCCGTCTTCTGGAGCAGCACACCGCTCCAGCTGACGTAACCCTGGGTGGCTCGCTCAAAAACTCGGTTAAACCAATCAAAGAATCTCCGCAGCACGCCATGGCTCTCTTCGCGCGGTTTTAGAAGTAATGCAGCCAGAGCAGGGCTAAGCGTCAGCGCGTTGAACGCTGAGAGAATGACCGAGATGGCGATTGTGACGGCAAATTGCTGATACAGCCTGCCCGTGATCCCGGGAATGAAAGCGGTGGGCACGAATACAGCGGAAAGAACCAGGGCGATTCCTACCACGGGACCCGACAACTCCTCCATGGCCTTTAGCGCTGCATTCTTTGGAGTCATACCCTCTTCGATATGCCGCTCCACGCCCTCCACGACGACGATCGCGTCATCGACGACCAATCCGATCGCCAGCACCAGCCCGAAGAGCGAGAGCGTATTGATGGAAAAACCGAACAGCGGGAAGAGCACAAACGTTCCGACAAGCGAAACCGGCACAGCCAGGAGCGGGATCAGCGTTGCGCGCCACCCCTGAAGGAAAAGAAAAACAACGATGATGACCAGGACCAGTGCGATCACAAGGGTTTCAACGATTTCCTTAATGCCCTGGGTCACGGAAAGAGTCGTGTCCAGAGAAACCGCGAAATCCATGTCCCCGGGGAAGCGCTCTTTCATCTGCGCCATTATTTTCTTGACGCCAGCGGCTGCGTCGACTGCGTTCGATCCGGGCAACTGGTAGGCCGCAATAATCGCGCCCGGCTTGCCATTGAAACGTCCGGCAACGCTGTAGTCTTGCGCGCCCAGTTCAATGCGGGCGACATCGCGCACGCGAACCGTCGCACCGTCAGGCGTCTCACGAACCACGATGTTGCCGAATTCCTCCGGCGAAATGAGACGCCCTTGCGCGAGAACAGTGTAGGTATATTCCTGGCCTTTCGGAGCGGGCTCGCCTCCAGCTTTACCGGCTGGGTTCACGGTGTTTTGAGACTGAATCGCACTGACAATCTCAGGAACCGTGATGCCAAGTTTCGCCAACGTGTCGGGCTTTACCCAAAGGCGCATCGCATATTGACCGGCGCCGAATACCTGCACGTTGCCGATGCCGGGCGAGCGTAGGATCGGATCGGTGATATTGATGTAGGCGTAGTTCGCCAGAAACTTTGCGTCGTAAGTTCCGTGCGGAGAATAAAGCGCCACCCACATCAGCGGAGCGGTCACCGATTTTCGTACGGTGACGCCGTAGTTCGTGACGTCGGTTGGAAGCTGCGAAGCAGCCTGCGTCTCCCGCGACTGCGTGAGAATGAAATCCGTATTCGGGTCGGTCTTTACGTCAAAGTCGACAATCAGGCTGGTGCTTGAGTTGCCCGTGGCGTTCAGCGAGTACATGTAGTTCTCGTTGTCTACCCCGTTCATCTGCTGCTCGATAGGAGTGGCCACCGCTTGCTCCAGCGTCTGCGCGTCGGCTCCGACGTAGGTGGCGACCACTTGAATTTCGGGTGGAGTGATGTTCGGAAACTGTGCGATAGGCAAGCTCAGCACGGTGAGCGCCCCGACCAACACCATGACGATGGAAATCACCATGGCGACGATGGGACGGTTGATGAAGAATTTCGACATGGGTCCGTCCTTATCGATTCGTCGATGCTTGGGCTGCCGATCCTTGATTCTCGGCGACGAAGGGCTTGGCGTTCACACGGACACCACTGCGCATTCTCTGCACTCCTTCAACAACGACTGTGTCGCCCGCGTTCAGCCCGCTCACGATGATCCATCGGTTGTCGACCCGGTCGCCGACAGTGACCGTTCGAACGTCAGCTTTGCTGTCGGCACCAACCACGGCAACCTGGTAACCGCCTTGCAACTCCGCCACGGCCCGTTGCGGCACCAGCAACGCCCCCGGCTGGGTCCGGATGACCGCGCGGACTTTGGCATAGCCGCCGGGTCGCAAAATATTGTTTGGATTGGGAAAGAGCCCGGCGATTCGAATCGCGCCGGTGGTCTCGTCCACTTGCCGGTCGGCAAAATAAAACTTCCCTTCATGGGGATACGTGGATCCGTCTGCCAGAATGAGTTGGAGACGTAGTTCCCTGTCAGCTTGCTGGCGGCTCATGTCCGTTGGAAAACGTTGCCGCCATGCCAGATATTGCGGCTCACCCACGGTGAAGTAAACCTTGATTGGATCCACAGTAGAAACAGAAGTGACGATTCCGCTGCCAGGTGTGACCAGTGCGCCGACTTGCAACAGGGCTTGCCCCGCGATGCCGTCAATGGGGGCAACGAGGCGAGTAAAGTCCAGATTGATCTTCGCAGTTTCCACTGCAGCCTCATACGTTTTGATCTGGGCCTTGGCGGTTTCTACCGTGGCGAGTGCGGCCAGGTTATTCTGAACTGCGTTGTCGAGATCTTGTTGGCTGGCCGCCTGCTGTTCGGCCAGTGGCTTGTAGCGTTGGACGTCAAGTTCAGTTCGACGCTGAACCGCTTCGGCGTTGGCGAGTGTGGCCGTCGCCTGTGCTAGCTGGCCTTCAGCCTGATCGAGCGCGGCCTGAAAAGGCCGTGGATCGATTTGGAAAAGGAGTTGGCCCTGCTTCACAAAAGCCCCCTCCTGATAGCCTTGCTTCAGCAGGTAGCCAGTAACCTGCGCCCTGACATCGGCATTGACCAGACCATCGAGCGTGCCAATCCACTCGGCATAAATCGGAACATCCTCCTTCTGAACCTGCACGACTTCGACGTCGGGAGTGCTTGTCGGCGCGCCCATAGCTTGCTTATATGGCCGAACCGCTCCAACAATCAGCGCGATCACGATCAAGCCGAGAACCCCGCCGATCAACAGATAGCGTTTCTGGACCTTGCTCATGTTGTCTCCACAATAGCTCGGGCCTGGGCCGCGAACGGCACGTCATGCCTCTACAGCGCGACGGCACCCAGGGATGGATCAGGCGATCAGTCGTCGATTGCGAAAACAGCGCGTGAGTAACCGCTGGCGCAATCAATCAAAAATTAAGAATATGAATGTGTTTTGACCCCGGACGTCGTACAAAATCTACAACGGTCTATCGCATTTGATCAAGTCCATGCGGCAGACCCGCCGAGATCGACCGCGCTCTCCGATTCCCGCTCGAATGTCGGTAGAGTCCACTCGGGGCCCCTATTGACCTGTGCCCTTGCCAGACGGTATCGTTCAAAACATCTGGTGTTCGGGAAGGCGGTGCGATTCCGCCACTACCCCGTAACTGTGAGCGCAGAGAGATCGGTACTTTGTTTGAAGCCACTGGGACATTTAAGTCTTGGGAAGGCTCTCCGATTCTCGATGAAGCGCAAGTCAGGAGACCGGCCAGATGCCAATCTGGGCTTATTCAACTTCGATGGGAGAGTTGAAGAGCATAACCACGGATTCAGACTAGGGATTCAGACTGAAGATCGCGTGGTAGCTGCCTTCGGACAATTTCCCCGTTTATCTTTGAGCGTTTGCCTTGCTGACATCGGAGAAGCACATGCACGCGGACTCGTCTCGGGATGTGACTCTTGTTCTGGGCGGCGTCCGTAGCGGCAAGAGCCGTTACGCGCTCCAACTGGCCGCGCGTGCGCGCCGCGTCACGTTTCTCGCAACAGCCGAGCGGCGCGATGACCAGGAGATGCAACGCAAGATCGAGAGGCACCGCGCTGAGCGACCACAACATTGGGCGACCATCGAGGAACCGCTTAACGTAGGCGCGGCAATTAAATCGGTAGGCGACTGCGATCTGCTTCTGATCGACTGTCTCACGGTCTTTGCGGGGAAACTACTTGAGGTTCATGGTGAACATCTGCCGGCCATCGATGCAGGTATTGATGCACTATACGCCGCATTGACGGCCTGCTCGTGCTCGGTGGTTTTGGTTTCTAACGAGGTCGGAAGCGGAGTTGTTCCGGCGTTCGAACTGGGGCGGCGATACCGCGACCTGCTCGGCGAAATCAACCAGCGTGTGGCCTCGATCGCCGATCATGTCGTCCTGATGGTGGCAGGACTCCCGCTCACGCTAAAAAGCTCTCTCCGAACGGAGGTTCGCACGTGAGAGTTTCCATTCGCGCCAAGCCACCGGTAAGTTGTCGTCCGATGCTCGAACCAATCCATCTTAACCTTTAACCAGCAGGGTGTCGGGAAGCGCGGTGCAATTCCGCCACTACCCCGTAACTGTAAGCGCAGAGAGACGTGCAGGGAGTTCAACGCCACTGGAGCATGGCTCTGGGAAGGCAGCACGGGCTTGACGACGCGCAAGTCAGGAGATCGGCCCGGCTGTAGCTCGATCCCGGAGGGGATATGTCTAATTATTTTCTACGCCGATTGTTAGCCCGTTTTTTTGTCGCCACTCTTCTTTTCTTGCTGCCATTGGCAAGAACGCTTCACGCACAACAGGCCGGGAGGCTGCATGGAACGGTGCATGATCCTCTAGGCGCCGTCGTGACCAATGCATCGGTCGATCTCGTCCATAACGACCACGTTGCGGCCAGTACAAAGACCAACGATAAGGGCACATTCACTTTTGAGATCGCGGCTTCCGGCCGATACGGAATCCGCGCTTCGGCCCCCACTTTCCAGCCGGGAGCAAGCCCGTTGGTTTATGTCTCGGCAACCAGTGAAGCTGAACTGAATGTCACCCTCGGAACTCCGACTCTCACGCAACAGGTGACTGTGACCGCGACCGGAGCCCCAACACCAGAAGCGCAGACGGGCGCTTCTGTGACCGTGATTCCTGCTGAAGATTTCCGCTATTCTATGGAAGTGCAGGACCCATTGGGTTTGGTGCCCGGCCTGCAAGTGACCCAGAGCGGTCAGATAGGCGGCACCACCGGTCTGAATATCCGCGGTGGCGCAACCGACGCCAACAAAGTACTGATTGATGGCATTCCGGCTAACGCCATCGGAGGCGAAGTGGAGTTCGCCAACCTGGCCAGCGTCGGTATTCAATCGGTCGAGGTTCTGCGGGAGCCGAACAGCGCGCTTTACGGCTCTGACGCACTGGCTGGTGTGGTGAGCCTCACCACGGTCAAGGGTTCGACTCCTCTTCCTCTTATCACCTATGCCGGAGATGCAGGAAACTTCGGCACATATCGAAACGAGGGGGCCGCCGGCTGGGCCTACCGGCAGTTCGATCTTTACTCTGCCTTTGCCCGTATGAACACCGATAACAGTCTTCCCAACAGCGAATTCCACAATGCCACGTATGCCGGCAATTTCGGTTGGACTCCAAATTCGACCAACGATCTTCGGTTCACGGTGCGTCACATTATCGTCTCGGGCGGCCAGCCCAACTCGATTGCGCTGTATGGCATTCCTGACGATGGGCAACAAAAAGAGCAGGACGACTATTACGGCGCAGCGTGGAACAGCCAGACCACGGACAAGTGGCACAATCAGGTCCGCTACGGCGGTCTTCGCCTGAACTCCGAATTCAACGAGTTTGGCGCAACCGGGATCTTCGATCCGGCAATCGGATACTGGCTAGGCGCTCCGGTCACCATCTCCGGGGCGAATGGTTACTCAGTAACTGGACAGGCGGTCTTCCAGTACAGCGACCAGTTTTCGCAGTACCTGTCCCCTTCCAGCCGCGACTTCGTATACGCCCAGAGCGATTACCAAGTCACGCCGCATTTTCTGGCACTGGGAGCATTCAAGTTCGAGCATGAACATGGCTCGGCCGGATACACCGGCAGCACGCCTACTAACATTGATCGCGATAATTACAGCTACACGCTGCAGTTCGCTGGTGACGTCCGGAACCGGCTCTTTTGGAACCTGGGCACTGGGCTCGAGGATAACGGTCTTTTCGGTTTCGCGGCGACGCCGCGGGCTTCGCTCGCCTACTATCTCGTGCGGCCGTCGAACAACGGCTTCTTCACGGGGACGAAGCTCCATGGAAGCTTTGGCAAGGGAATTAAGGAACCTAGCGTCTACCAGCAGGCCAACTCCCTCTATGGACTGCTCGCCCCCTTGTCGAATGGGCCGGGATCGATCCAACAGTACAAAGTTGCGCCGCTAGGAGCCGAGGATTCGAGGACATTCGATGGCGGCGTCGATCAGCAAATACTTAAGGAACGCGGACTTCTCAGCCTCACTTACTTCCACAACGAGTTCAGCCACGGAGTTGAATATGTGCCGCAGGCCGGACTCATCGAGTTGGGCATCCCTGCCGCAAATCTCCCGCCATTCGCTTACGGAGGAGCATACATAAATTCGCTCGCATTCCGTTCCCAAGGGGCGGAGATCGAGATGCAGTTCCAGCTTGCCAATCATCTCTTTGCCCGCGGCGGGTATACTTACACCGACGCGGTCGTGCAACGCTCCTTCTCCAGCGACAATCTCCAGCCCAGTTTCAATACTGCATTCAACTTCGGCAACATCCCGATTGGAGCGGACTCTCCACTCGTGGGAGCGCGGCCGTTCCGGATTGCGCCGCATACCGGATATTTTGGAATCAGCTACACACGATCGAAGTTCTACACTACCTTTACAGGAACGCTCGTGGGCCGCCGCGATGACAGCGATTATCTCGTGGACCAGAACTTCGGCACGAGCCTGCTGCTGCCAAATCGCAATCTACTGGGCGCGTATCAACGGCTGGAGCTGGGCGGCGGCTATCAGGTCACACCCCGAGTGAATATCTACACCGATGTTGAGAATCTGCTCAGCGAGCACTATTTCGAGGCATTTGGATACCCCTCACTTCCGTTGACCTTCCGCTCAGGAATCAAACTAAATTTTGGAGGCGAGTCATGGAGTTTAAGGTAAGCCAAACTGTCATTGCGGAACTCGCTTTCGTTCGGTGGACCCGGGGAGCGAGAAGCCTGGAAGCGGACGAACGCGTACTGCGCTGTGTTTCGGTATCAGTCAGCCTCCTATGAGCGAAGCAAAGATGCGGATAAGGGAACTCGCTGCGTGGGGCCTCGATCAAGATGAGTATCGTCCGGCGGCCCATCGCGGTGATCTGGAGATTGCACGCGCTCTCGCAGCCACGAGAGCTCCGTTCGAACCCAGCTCAGCGCTCGTGGAGTCCGGCGACTGCGGATTGCGAGAGCAATTCGCAGAACAGGAGGCCCGAGCCGACCTTCAGGCGGAGATGGCCGGGTTGGATTGGTTTCTTGGTGTCGTTGATCTTCGTCTACTCTTGGCTTTTCAACGCCGGATCATTCTGGATTCGGGTGCTCCGGTGCCCGACCCCAACGATTGGGTTGGCCGGATGGATCTTTGCTTTGGGAAACCGGAGCCGATTGTCTGCGATGCTATTCGGAGCGATTCGTCTGTGGTGTTTCGCTAGGTGAATCCAAACTTGCATTTCCGTTTCACGGGCGACAGCTCCAATCCAATTGCGCTTCATTCAGGCAGCCCATTTTTTGAGGTGGCGCAATACCGAGGCCGCTGGTTTCTACGGGACGGCTATCATCGGGCATTTCGGTGCCTGCAGGCGGGGGTCTCTCATCTTCCGGCGGTCATTGTGCGAGCTCGAACGATTGAAGAGCTCGGCGCAGCCCATCCATGGTTTTTCCCGGAAGCCGTGATTTTCTCGGCCATACCGCCCCGGGTCATCGATTTTCTCAACGATGCGCTCGTTATTGAATATCAACGCTCTCCTCTCCGCAAGACGCTTCGCATCACGGTAGAGGAGACCTATACCCTTGGAGGAAAAAACCTATGAGCATTGCAACCAAACGGGGCGATGGAGGCCAGACGGGACTAGCCGGTGGCATCCGGGTTTCGAAAGCCGATCTCCGCGTCGAGTCCTATGGCTCAGTCGATGAACTAAATGCATCACTCGGTTTTGCCCGCAGCATCTGCCAAAACAAAGAGATTGCAACCTGGACCGAGGACATTCAGAAGACGTTGTTCCGCGTCGGGTCCGCCCTGGCGACACCGCCGGAGAGCAAGAAAAAACCGCCTGCACTCTCGACAGAAGATGTAGACAAGCTCACCGACCTCGTTCATAAGATCGAGGCGACAGAGGGCATCCTCGCGGACTGGTCGCTTCCCGGAGGGCACACCGAGTCAGCGGCCTATGAAGTGGCGCGCACCGTCTGCCGCCGAGCCGAACGTATTGCCGTTCGTTTCGGGGAGAGCGGCGGGGTGTTTCAGCCAGAGGTGCTGGCTTATCTGAATCGTCTCTCGGATGTGATCTGGCTCTTCGGCCGTTTGATCGAACACAATGCAGGCGTAAATAGCCAGCTTCGTGATAGCAGCCATACCGGGCCTAAATTCTCGAGAGCGTGGTGAGCCATCCAATGAATGCGCATTCTCCCTTCAACGAGGCAGAGCGTGAAGCGGTCTACAGAGTCATCGCAGAACGGCGCGATGTCCGCCGAGGCTTTCTCAACGCCCCTCTACCGGACGATCTAATCGGGCGTCTACTTTCCGCGGCGCACCGGGCGCCTTCCGTGGGATTGATGCAGCCATCCCGATTTATCGTGATCCGGGACTGCGGCATTCGCACGGCTGTCCACCAGCTCTTCAAGACCGCTAACCAACGAGCTGCTGGCAACTATAGCGACGAGCAGGCCGAACGATATTCCGGCCTCAAATTGGAAGGAATTCTGGAAGCCCCGCAAAACCTCTGCGTACTTTGCGACCAGGAGAGCGAGCGCGGCCACGGACTGGGACGGCAGACCATGCCGGAGACAGCAGTCTACTCGACTGTTTGCGCGATTCAGAATTTCTGGCTTGCCGCTCGCAGTGAAGGTGTAGGTGTGGGATGGGTCAGCATTATCGATCCGGCGAAGCTTTGCAATGTTCTCAATATCCCGGATCATCTGACGCTCGTGGCATATCTCTGCTTCGGTTACGTTGAAGGCTTCGCTTCGGAACCCGATCTCGAACGGTTCGGATGGGATAGACGTGTCGATCTTAAAACCGTCGTTTCATACGACCGCTATTCCGAGGATGGCACAGCGTGACAGGCACAATATGACCGCGCGCGCAGTCATGGTGCTGGGGACGAGTTCGCATGCCGGGAAGTCTCTGCTCACAGCGGCGCTCTGCCGGATCTTTGCGCAGCAGGGCCATCGGGTCGCGCCCTTCAAGTCGCAAAACATGTCTCTCAACTCCGCGGCTACCATCGAGGGGCTTGAGATCGGGCGTGCCCAGGCATTGCAGGCCGAGGCTGCTGGGATCGCACCGTCCGTTCACATGAATCCCGTTTTGCTGAAACCCGCGGGCAAGATGGCTTCTCAGGTGATTGTTCGCGGCAAGATATGGGGTCGCCTCTCCGCCGCGGAGTACCACCAGCGCCGAGTCGAAGAGCTTTTGCCGCTTGTCCAAGAAAGTTATCGAAAGCTCGCCGCGGAGAACGATGTGATTGTTCTCGAAGGCGCAGGCTCGCCGGCAGAGATCAACCTGAAGCAGCACGACATTGTGAATATGCGCATGGCAGAGATGGCGAATGCTTCATGCCTGCTGGTCGGCGATATCGATCGCGGAGGCGTCTTTGCTTCATTGCTGGGAACGGTCGAACTGCTGGAACCGGAGGAGCGGGCACGCATTTGCGGCTTCGTCATCAATAAGTTTCGTGGCGATGTTTCGCTGCTCGCACCTGGCATTCGTGAGATGGAAGATCGAATCAAGAAGCCATGTCTCGGCATCGTGCCGTATCTTGAACATCTTTCACTCGACGAAGAGGACAGCCTGGGCCTGCCCGGCTTCGGATCGCCCGCTGCCGATTCGGTCCATGAAACCCTTTGGTCGTTTGCTAGTGCTGGCACCAGCGCTTTCAGGCCCCTGCGCGTCGCGGTAATTGCGTTTCCCTCGCTTTCAAACTTCACGGATTTTGACGCGTTGCGATCGGAACCGTCGGTTGCGGTTCGGTTCTGCCAAAAACCGGAACAGCTGCGCGGGGCCGATGTCGTTATCCTCCCCGGAAGCAAGCAGACGGTTGACGATCTTCTCTGGATGCGAACCGAAGGGCTGGACAAGGCGGTGATCGAGCATGCACAGACAAAGACCGGTCTGATCACAGGCATCTGCGGAGGCATGCAGATGCTGGGACAGATGATCCTCGATCCCGAAGGAATCGAAGGCCCGGAGTCGATGCAAGGTCTGTGCCTGTTGGCAATCAACACGACCATGCGGGGAGCAAAGATTACTGTGCCCGGCAAGGGCGTCCTGGTAGCGAAATCGCTTTTCGGGCAGCCAATGGAGAACATTCCGTTGAGCGGATATGAGATCCATGTCGGCGAGACATCCTATGTTGGGTCAGCCCAGCCCTTTGCACAACTCGTGCGCCAAACAAGAGAGCCGCAAGAGTCCGTTCTAGATGGATGTGTGGGCGCGGATTCCCGAATCTTTGGCACCTACCTTCATGGCCTTTTTGATGGGGACGATTTCCGCCACGCCTTTATCGATGCGGCGCGCAAATTCTGCCACCTCGCGCCGGCTACTGAATTAAGAGATTGGGGATTGAAGCGGCAGGAATCGATTGACCGGCTCGCGAGCGCGGTCAGCGAATCGCTCGATCTGCCGCGGATCTTCGAGTGGGTAGGACTCCGATATCAGAGTTCCCCAGTGCGAGGGAAGTCGCGAGGTGTGCTGGAGGAAGTGGGATGAATCGCTCTTCCCTTCTTCGCCCCATCCTCCTTCCTGCGGTTTATCTCGCAGATCAGATCGCGGGCGATCCCGAGTGGTTTCCTCACCCCATTAGGCTTATGGGATGGGCCATCACAAAGGGCGAGGCATTTTTGAGAGCACCGGATCAGAGCGATGCCAGCGAACTGGTTTCTGGTGCGGCGCTAACTGCAACGGTCGTGATAACCAGCTATTTTCTGACGCAGTCGATAATTTCTGAAGCCTATCGTCGTTCGAAGTTTTTAGGTTTGGGTACGGAGATCGCTCTAGGATGGACCTGTCTCGCAGCCCGCAACCTTCATGATGAAGCTTCTGCTGTCCTCGCCGCGGTCGATGCCGGCTATATTTCGTCGGCGCGCCGACGTCTTGCGCGCATCGTTGGTCGAGATACCGAGGTTCTCGACGTTCACGAGATCAGCCGTGCGGTCATCGAGACCCTGGCTGAGAGCGCCTGCGATGGCATAGTTGCGCCGCTCTTTTATATGAGCATGGGCGGGGTTCCGCTTGCCATAGCCTACAAGGCTATCAACACGCTCGATTCCATGATCGGTCACGCCGATGACGATTACTTCTATTTCGGCAAGGCTGCTGCTCGCCTGGATGATGCGGCCAATTTTTTCCCGGCGAGACTGACAGCAGTCGCAATCGTGGTTGCCTCTAGGCTGTCGAAAGCCAACGCGCGCGATGCGAGAAGAGTTTGGTTGCGTGATGGAAATAAGCACAAGAGCCCCAATGCCGGCCAGCCCGAAAGCGCCATGTCAGGAGCGCTCGGAGTTCGGCTTGGGGGCGGAAACTTCTATCAGGGCGAGTTCGTTCCGGCGGAGCCGATAGGCGAGGAGTTTCCGCCACCGCTGCCCCGGCATGCTCGCAAAACCATTCGCATCGTATCCACGGTCGCCCTTTTGAGCCTTGGCGCCGGCGTATTGGTGAGCGCTTTGCTTCTGTCTAGAAGGGGTAGATGATGGAGCTTCGGCCGCTACGACCGTTGCATGGAGGGCAACTCAATCAGATTGCGGACCACTTTAGAATTCCTCTCTCTGAGCTTCTTGACTTCAGCGCGAACATCAATCCAGAAGGTCCGCCGCCAAGCATTGTTTCTTGCCTCCGAGCTTCACTCGATCATCCGTCGGTCCTCACCAATTATCCGGACCTCGACGAATTCGAACTCAGGGGGCGCCTCGCGGGCTATGTCGGTATTCGGCCGGAGAATGTTGCGGTGGCCAATGGGTTTGTCCCACTGCTTGATGCAACGCTCCGGGTCCTGGGTATTCGAAGTTGCCTTGTACCGGTACCGGCATTTGTGCAATACCGCAGGGCGCTGGAGCGATCGGAGGTCGAGATGATCCCTCACATTCTTGAAGCCGATTCTGGCTTCGGTTGTGATCCCGACGATCTGTTCAAGAATGATCTGTTCAAGAACGACATGTTCAGCAAATCCTGCCACGCGATTTTGCTGGCGAACCCTCAAAACCCCTCGGGCGCCTTGTCTTCTCGCGACACGGTACTCCGGATTGCCGAGGAAGCCGCGCAGCGGAATATTTTTGTTCTTCTCGATGAAGCGTTCATCGACTATTGCCCAGAAACTTCCCTCACCCGCGAGATTGATCGCTTCCCGAATTTGATCGTGTTCCGTTCGGTAACCAAGTTCTTCGGCATGGCCGGGCTACGGGTTGCCTATGCGGCTGCCAATAGGGAGCTCTGTAAACGGCTTCAGGATTCGATAGCACCATGGTCTGTCACCTCTCTGGCTTCTCTTGCGGCAGGCCTTGCGGTCCAGGACGAAGTTTATGCGCGCCAGACGATCGCCCTGAACCACGTGCGACGAGACTGGATGCACGCAGCCATTGGGAAGCTCGGTATCAAACTCCCTATTCAGGTCTATCCATCCGCGGCCAATTTCATTCTTCTGCGCCTGCCAGACTCAATCGATTGCCAGCAATTCTGGGAGCGCCTGATCCGCGAGCATCACGTTGTCCTGCGCAACTGCGCGAACTACGAGGGCCTGGGCGATGGGCATTTGCGCACAGCGGTTCGTGCCGAAACCGAGAACGAATACCTTATTGACGCAATTACGCATGAGGTTAAGAACGAGCAATGACCCGCTAGTATGGCGGGCCGAAACGAGTGAAACTGATGGAGCAACCGGAGATCAATCGACCTTGAAACGAAATTTCACGGCAAGCTGAACCCCGCGGGGGGGTCTGGGCGTTTTCGATTTGCCCGCAGGCGGAATCCTGGATTTGACCATCCACCGCGGGAGGACTCTAGAATTGCGCGTGATTGAAGACGTTGAACGCCTTGAAGCGCAACGCGGTCCGTCGCGTGATTTTCTTGATTTCGCGCTCGCGCCTGAGAAGAAAGAAACTATGCACCCCATTTCGAAATCCCGCCGTTTAGAGACATGCCGGACGCCTCTCGCTGTAAGATCGCGAAGGCCATTGAAGGCAGTGCTTCAATTTTGCTTAGGTTCATCTCTTCTGCTCGCCAGTGCACCAGCAACAGCACAAACCAAGCCCCAACGCATCGTGTCGACTGCTCCCAGCATCACTGAAACACTGTTTGCGTTGGGAATCGGTGACAGGGTCGTTGGCGTTTCGCAATTTTGCAATTATCCGTCCGAGGTCCAGAAACTCCCAAAGGTCGGGAGCTACATCAAGCCCGATGCCGAGGCCATAGCACGCCTTGCACCAGACCTGGTTATTTTGGAGCGGAATTCCAGCGAACTGACCGAGCGGCTGAACACGCTGCATATTGCATTTGTTGAAGTGCCACATTCCACGCTTGAAGATATCTATGCAGAGATTCAGATCATCGGGAAGGCGGCGGAAGTTCAGGATCGAGCCGCTAATTTGGTGGGACAGATCAAAGGCTCTCTCGACGCGATCCAATCGAAGGCGAAGGCGATGGCGTCCCCGCGCGCAATAGTGATTGTCGATCGCCAGCAAGGTACTCTGAACAACCTTACAG
Source organism: uncultured Acidobacteriaceae bacterium (assembly GCA_963833875.1). Taxonomy (GTDB): domain Bacteria; phylum Acidobacteriota; class Terriglobia; order Terriglobales; family Acidobacteriaceae; genus Sulfotelmatobacter. The sequence continues at coordinate 90,708 of CAWHZM010000003.1, read as the reverse complement.
CGGTCGGCCCCGGCAACTATGTGAATCAGATCCTTGAGATCGCGGGTGGAACCAACGTTCTGGCAAAGCCCGGGCTGCCGCAGTATCCGCACATTTCGCTCGAGACCGTTCTGCGGGAAAACCCCGACGTCATCATTGATTTAAGCAGCACCCAGGAAACGGAGGCAGCACGCAAAACGTCGCGGGCTGAAACTCTGGCTCTGTGGAAGCAGCATCACGAATTGACCGCAGTAAGGAATGGCCATGTCTACGCCGGAACCAATGATTCGCTGGTCGTTCCCGGACCGCGCACTCCGATTGCGACGCAGCGGCTTTTCGACTTCGTGCACGGAATCGGAGGCTCGGATTGAGTAACCTGCTTGTAGTAGAGGGTGTGAGCTTTTCGTATGGAAATCGATCGGTCGGAAGCCGATCCCTCCTCGACTCCATTAGCTTTCTTGCCGAGCAAGGCGAGTTTCTCGCGCTGCTTGGGATTAACGGCTCCGGAAAAAGCACTTTACTCGACATCATTTCCGGCTTTCGTAAGCCACACGCCGGTTCGATTAGGATCAACGGACGAAACCAGGAAGAATGGAAACGCCGGGAGATGGCGCAACAGATAAGTCATCTTCCCCAGGCAATTCATGCCGACCTGCCGTTTACGGCGGAACAACTGGTTGGCATGGGAAGGTACCCGCATACCGACCGCTGGTTTGAGTCTGAGGAGGATCATCGACACATTCGCGCGGCCATGGAACGCACGTCATGCTGGCCGCAGCGTCATCGCGCCTTCGGTTCATTGAGCGGCGGCGAGCGGCAACGCGTGCTGGTTGCCGCGTGTCTGGCGCAGAATGCCGCCGCGCTGCTTCTGGACGAGCCGTCCACATTTCTCGACATCGAACAACAGCTGCATTGTTTCAGCGTGCTGCGCGACGAAGCGCGCGCGGGCAAGCTCTGCATTGCGGCGACCCATGATCTGAATTTAGCGCTGACCCACTGCACTCGTCTTCTCGTGCTCGCGAACGGCATCATCGCGCATGACATTCGTACGGCGGAAGCGCGCGAAAACAAGGAATGGCTGCATCTCTTTTCGAAGCGCCTGAATATGGGCACGACCCCGTCCGGGTCGCCGTGGGTGTGGTATCAATGAGCGCCACGGAAACGACTTCCACAGGAACAACGGTCACGCAGCAGCTCTCATTCATGGCCCGACACAGCATCGCGCTCTCGCTTGCGGTGTTTCTCCTGGCAGCACTTCTGTTGCCGTGGGTCGGGGCGGGTCCCATCAGCTTCGCACGGGTGTTACGGCATCAGGCTCCGGATTACGAGATCCTGCTCCAGCTTCGATTGTCCCGCACGCTGCTTGCGCTGGTTGCCGGGGGCGCACTGTCGCTGGCGGGAACGCTCTTTCAGGCAATGTTGCGCGATGCGCTGGCGACTCCATACACGCTTGGTATTTCTGCGGGCGCTTCGCTCGGGGCCGTAGCCGTCATTGCCATTGGATGGGAAACGTTCCTTGGAATTCCAATGACCTGGATCGGAGCTCTGGCCGGCGCATTCGGAGTTCTCGTTCTCGTCATCGGCGGCGCATTCCGGCAGCGCCAGGTATCCGCCTTCAGCCTGCTGCTCACGGGAATCGCGATCAACAGTATCTGTGCGGCTTTCATCATCATCCTGAGCAGTTTTGCCGGCATGTCACGGTCGTTCTCGATTGTGCGATGGCTGATCGGAAGCATTGATGCGACCAGCTATGTCTCGCTGGCGGTTCTGTCCATCGTCGTCTTATTGGTTTCGGCAATAATCTTTTCGCAGGCGCGCAGTTGGAACCTGCTCGCCGTCGGGGAGCGATGGGCAGCTTCACGAGGAGTACGGGTGGGAACGTTGCTGGTGCAGGGATACATCCTGGGCTCGATCCTTGTGGCCGGCGCCATTGCTCTTACCGGACCTATCGGATTCGTCGGACTGATCGTGCCGCACCTGGTACGCTCGCGCATCAGCCCTGACCATCGCCTTCTGATGCCCTGCGCCTTCCTTCTTGGCGGAACGCTGCTCGCCCTCTGCGACGCGATTGGACGCGTCGTGATCCGGCCTGCAGAACTTCCTGCGGGCGCTGCCCTGGCTTTGATCGGTGGGCCTTATCTGGTCTGGATTATTCGGCAGAGAACACCGACTGAGGAGATATGACCGTACATCGGCAGCGCGTGCTTCGCGCGGATAGACGCGGCCCACCTGCCGGGTACGCCGCGTCTCCGAGTTGGCAGACGCGCTGCATGCTCTCGGTCGGCCTTTCCAGCCCCGAACATCTTGATGGGTTGGAATCAAAGGATCCGGCGATTATTTTCGATCCCAGCCCAGAGTTGCCCCGAGCCGGCTTCTGGGTAGCTTCCCTTTGGCCGACCAGCCTGGATTAATCTGCTAACCTGCCCAAGGAGCAGTAGCAGTCGTATTCACGTATAATTCTGCGCTGATCTGAACCACATAGCCCATGGATGCCGAGCACCTGAACGATGGCCGGATATCTTCTACTGAGCGCTACTCGATTGCGATCATCACTCTAGAAGAGCAAATCTTCCGCGACATGCGGCGAGCGTTTGCGCCTACCTTTCGGACGACACTGGCCAGCACCGAATCTCAGATCAAGCTCATCATCGATGATACTGACCTGCAGGGGATCATCCTGGACCTGGAGAGCATTGGAAACGGAGCCGCCGACGGAATTGACGTGCTCCGCGAGATGCGCCGGCTGCGCGACGACCTCATCCTAGTGGCCATCACGGGGTCGACGGACGGGGAACTTTCCCTGCAAGCAAGTCAGGCGGGAGCCGACCATTTTTTCCGCAAGCCGGTGGATTGCGAACAGCTCAGAGGCGTCCTGTTGCAGACTGCCGAAAAGCGAGCGCTGCAATCTGAAGGGCTGTGGTTGCTCGAACAAGCAGCGAAGCGGGCCGCATTCTGCGGACTGATCGGCGGAAGCGAGGCCATGCGGAAGGTTTATCAGGCGATCGAAGCGGTCGCGGGCAGCAACGCGAGCGTGGTGATCCGGGGCGAAAGCGGGGTGGGTAAGGAGTTGGTCGCGCAAGCCATCGTTCAGAGTGGAGAGCGCCGCGACCAGCCCTATATCTGCCTCAATTGCTCCGCTTTGCCCGATGCTCTGATGGAGTCCGAATTGTTTGGGTATGAGCGCGGAGCGTTCACCGGCGCCGACACGGCCAAGCCCGGAATGATCGAACTGGCCCACAAGGGCACGCTCTTTCTCGATGAGATCACGACTCTGAACCATGCGTTGCAAAGTAAGCTCCTGCGCGTTCTCCAGGAACACTCGATCCAGCGGTTGGGGGGAAGAACCACGAAGAAGATCGATTTCCGGCTCATTACGGCGACCAACGACGATCTGGAAGACATGGTGAGCCGGGGGCAGTTCCGGGAGGATCTTTATTACAGAATCAATGTAGTGCCGATCCTTGTGCCGCCATTGCGCGAGCGGGGCAGCGACATCTCACTGCTGGTGGAGCACTTCGTCCGCCTATATTGCACGGCCAACCACAAGCCTCAGAAACAAGTGCTGTCCGAGGTCATGGAGATCCTGGAGCATTACTCCTGGCCGGGCAATGTGCGCGAACTGGAAAATGTGGTGCAGCGGGTGGTGCTGATGAGCGACGGGCCCAGCATTACTGCCTACCAGCTCCCGCAACAGCTGCTTTCCTCGACTGCGGCCAGCCAGGAGGCGATCCTGATCCCGGAAGAGGGGTTGGATTTTGACGCGGAAATGGACCGGATTCAGGTGGCCTACCTCAATGCCGCTCTACGGCGCAGCCAGGGGAAGAAATCCGCGGCGGCAAAACTGCTACGCATCGACCCCCAGCGCATGAAGTATCTGTGCCGCAAGCTGGACGTGTAAACTGGTTAAAAATTAACCCTGGAGCGGTTAATTATTAACCCGAGTTGATTTAATGGCAGGGAGTTCAGCCCAATCGCGCCGTACTTTGGAGCTTAAACCTAATGCATGCTTGAGTTTAGACTTTTGAGAAGAGATGAGGGTGTTTGGCATGCTTCGTGCTAATAGGTTGAGTGTCCTGGCAAGAAACCAGAAAATCCACGAGGAGCGAATAGAAAATAATGACCATCCAAAAGAAATCCCTGATCAACTCTTTGAATACCACCAAGAAGGCCCTCGTGGCCAGCGGCATTTCTACCGGTTCAGCGACCGCAGGCACGGTGAAGCCAGCCGTTGCCCGCGCCGCCGTTGCCCGCGCCGCTGTCGCCCGCGCTGCCGTTGCGCGAGCCGCCGTCGCCAAACCCGCCATTGCGCGCGCCGCTGTTGCCCGCGCAGCTGTTGCCCGTGCCGCCGTTGCACGCGCAGGCAAGAAAATCTAGTGCTCTAGGGTACGGAATAGAGGCTGCCTTCGGGCAGCCTTTTCCTCTTACCAGATCTTTCGCCCGGCAAATTCCCAGACCGTCCGGCAAGCCAGAGCCGCCAGACTGCGGCGTGCTCCGTACACGCGGGCGGTCCCTGCCATCCCGGGTTGCATCGATCCGCCTTTGTTATCTCCAATTAACTCAAAAACATAAAACCTGGGCGGGCGTTCGCCCTTATATTTGGTTAAGTCGATTAGGCCGGGAGCTATGTCGGAGGACACGGGAGCAATGCTCACGATACGCGCGTTATGTTTGCGGAGGAAGCCATCGACTTCAAAACGCGCTGGAGAGTTCGAGGTGAATTTGTACATGTCGAACTCGGAGACATAGATGCGGGCTCGAACCTGACTGAGGTCTGCAACCTCGGCGAGTTCGCTTCCGGCGGGAATGTAAGATCCCAGTTTGTCGGATAAGCGCGGCGTAAGAACGGTTCCGGAAATGGGGCTGCTCAACGAGAGCTCTGCAACTTCCGCATTCAGCTCGCTGGTCTGTTGGCCGAGTCGTTCACGATCCGCCGATGCACTTCCAAAGTCGGCATAATGGAGAAGGGCTAGCTGCGCCTTCGCTTGCGCCATTTCGAAGTCGGACCGGCTGCGTGCCGCTTTTGAGGTAAGAACGACATTCCGCAATAGTAGAAGCGGAGCACCCTGCTGAATCGGCTGACCTTCGTCAGCATAAACCGCAGCTACCACTCCGGGAACCGACGCTCTCAGCACCGCGACTTTGGCGGGTTCCACGACGAATCGGCCGACAGCGGTTTCGTGCCAGATCGGCAAAAACGAAAAAATGATCGCCGCCGCCAGAACAGCAAACTTGCGCGACGGACTGAACCAGCGCGCCAAACGGTCTTTCTTGTCGAGATAGAGGAATTTCATAAAGTTCCAGAGAGTGCGGATTCGGCCACGAAAGATCATGAACGCCGTGACATATTCCAAAAGAAAGCCCCAGTCGGCGCTGAAGTTACGGGCAATGTTGCCCATGAAACCGGCGAAAAAGTAAAGCACAGAGTAGCTGTATAGTCCGGAGAGAATCGCGTAGACCACGTACCCTGGACGGCGGCGCTGGGGTACAAAGGGAACTACGACCGGAAGACGCCAGATGTTCCGCTTGATCCATGAAGATAGATACAGTGTGGAGGCTTCCTTCAGATCTGAAATCCCGATCAGATCGCAGACGATGTAATAACCGTCCAGCTTCATCAAGGGATTCCAGTTGATGAAGACCACGGCAACTCCGGTGAACAGAATGATGGTGTAGGCAAAGTCGTGCGCAGGAGTGTTGGGCGGGGTAAGCCACCAGATCGGCGTGACCAGGGCGCAGATTACCAGTTCCGCCCAAACGCCGGCCACTGCGATCATGAGCCGCTGAAAACGGTCCCCTTTCACCTCCCCAGCGGTAGTGTCGGTGTAGAAACCCGGGGTGAGGTAAATCAGAAGAAATCCCATCGCGGGCACGGGAGCTTTGTAATGCTTGACGGTGAGGCCGTGTCCAATCTCGTGAATGCAAAGCAGGACCGACGCGATTATCCAGAAACTAGCGACATCGAACCAGCTTTTGTCGGCGAAGTTATAGAACTCGATGGTGTCCCGGCCCACTTCGCTCCAATGCACGACGAAGATTCCGGCGGTAAGGGCAAACGCCACCAGCGTGAGCACTACACACCACGGCTTATACATAAAGCTGATCTTCGGGTAGAGCCACCCCAGGAAGGGATCAGGATTCACCGCCGGAAAGGTAATCTGGGAGAGGTCGCCCCAGTTGGTTTTTTTCTGCAGCCGGCGCCGCTCGTCAGCGGTTTTCTGCATGAGCTTGACGTTTTTTTCCTGCGGCGTCTGGTACCAGAAATTCAGCGCCTCGATGCCGGCGGCGAAGTCGCGGACGATTTCCTCGGAATAGTCTGCACCTGTTTCTGCCGAGTAAAGCTCTCCAATTTCCGCATAGGAGCGCTGTCCATCGAAAAGCTGGATCAGACGCCAGCTTTCCGGAGGAAAGACAAACATGGATGCCACTCCCGGAACGAACGCCCGCACCACCGGAATCCCGTCTTCGACATGGTCCCGGAACACGACATCAGGATGCACTCGGGGAGGCCGCTCGCTGATGAGCCGAGCCGGAAGCTCGGGCAAGGCAACGTTGAGGGCTTGAGTGATATTCATCGGAGCGTATTCATCAAAACATTTATCGAGACATGTTTATCGAAACATGTTTATCGAAAGATGGTCAGGTTCACGCTTGCATTCATTCCAGGGCGCAGGTCAGTATGAGAGTTCTCCACCTGAACCAGTACCTCGAAGCTGCCACTGGAGGGGTCAATGACCGGGCTTACCTCTATAACCTTAGCTTTATAGCTTCGATCCGGGAGGTCGGAGGTTGTGAGGTTCACTTCCAGCCCCTTCTTGATCTGATTGATGAATTTCTCCGGCATGGTGAAACCCATGCGGAGCGGACCATCGCCGGTAATCCAGAATAGGCGGTCGCCGCGTGTGACCTCTTGTCCGTCGCGGATGTATCGCCGAGAGATCACGCCAGCGAAAGGAGCACGTATGCGGGTCTTCTCCAGTTCCAGCGCGATGGATTCTTGCGTTGCATTTGCGGCGGCCAATGATTGTTGAGCCCGTTGGACTTCGAAGTGCTCTTCTTCGGCTTTGTATTTGGTGTGTTCGAACTGCTCGAAAGGAATAAGTTGGGCATCCCACAACTTTTTGGCTCGATCGTAGTCGGCGTCCAGAACTTTTTCCTCAGATTGCCAGCTCTTCAGTTCGGCATCGGCGCTGCTGGCCTTTGATCGCGCGGCTTCCAGATCCGCCGTGAGTTGTCGATTGTCCAACTCGGCCAGAACATCTCCCATTTTCACGCGAGTTCCAACATCTACAGCCAGCCTTGAAACCACACCATCCCTTTGAGCCATCAAGTCAAGCTGATGCTCCACCACCAGAGGGCCGGAAGCGGTGAATGTGTTTTCCCTCACAGGAGTACTGGATTCCCTTGGTGCAACCGGAACGGCTGCGGGGGCTGCAGAGACACTCGTGGGCATCGGGTCGGAGCATGCGGTGAATGTCAATGCCAGTCCTAGCGAAATTACGGCAACCGGCGCCAGTCTTTTTAATCTCATCTCTCTCTCACACTCCGAACTTACGCTCCAAACTACACTCCGAACCAAGACCAGAACTGCGTGTAGAGCCAAACGAACGGCCGGCGGAACAGCACATATCCAGAGGGATACCAACCGGTCCGCACTTTGCCGCGGCCTTCCATGCCGGCGCGAATCTCGCCGGTTTGGTTGCCAATCGCGACGCGGGCAAAGAAGAATCGCGAGTCTCCCACCAGCACGCCTTTGGGACTGATCAGTGTTACATTCCCGTGGAAAACGCGGGCAGGGAAACTGTTGAGCTTGATGGCAGCCGGATCACCATTGCGCAGCAGAGCGGCATCACCCTCGTCGATTGCCACGTCAACGACGGTGCGGGAGGTGTCGACGATCTCGGCGAATGTTTCTCCATACTGAAGCCGCCTTCCCACCATGTTTTCCACGTGCGGTGTTGCGACAGTGCCATCGATGGGAGAACGCAATTTCGTTTTGTCGAGAAGGTTCTCATCCCTTGCTACCTCGGATTTCCAGTATTCCGACTGCACCCGTTCGACTCCGGCTTCGGTTCCGTCGCCGGTAGCCAGGGCGTGATTCATCTGCAAGAGCGCGGTCTGGTACTTGGCTTGCGCTTGTGCCAGTTGTGTTCGATAGTCCCAGTCTGCCAACTCGGCGATAACCTGTCCCTGAGCAACATGATCTCCCTCTCTAACGCTGATTGTCCGAACCACGCCCTCCACCTCGGGCTGGACCTGGGCAGTGTGCACCGGTGCAACTACCGCATCTCCATCCAGCCGCAAGGGCAACGGAACCGCCGCCAGAAAGATCAGGAGAGCGGCCGCAGCCGCAATCATAAGGATGCGGCGCCTTTTCTCCATTGCCATGAATTTCCGCTTCCGTTCCATGACGGGCTGGAGAACGGAAAGGAATGGCACCTCTTTATACATCTGCGCATTACGCAGCGCGACCGTCGCCTGCCCGGAGACAACCTGCAGAACTTCCAAATGAGCCGGCTGCAGGAAATCCGGGTCGCGGCTTTCTATTCCCATAATTCCGACGCGGCCGGTATCGTCATTGAGCGGGATGGCGTAGAAGGCTCGCATCCCGGAACTCTCGAAATAGCTTTTGAACTTCGCGACGGTGTCTTCCCGTGTGCTATCGATCTCGTCTCCGTGCTGGCGAACGTAAACCACTTCGCCGGCTAGCACCGCCCAGCGCAGAATGTCGTTGAGCGGAGCAATCTCCGGAGAATTTGCATCGAGCTGTGTGACCCCGGAGACGGCGGCGAGTTTGTACCTCCCGCTTTGTTGAAGTCCGATTGCGGCGCGCTCATAGGGAATGAGCGCCTGCGGTGCATTCACGATCGTCTGTAGTACGCGTTCCAGATTGAGAGTGGAGGTGATCTCTCGGCTGACGGTCACCAGCATTTCGAGAACTTCCACTTTTCGCTCAGCCATCAGGAGACTGGCGTTGTAGAGAGCGATGCTGGCGGTTTCGTTGAGGCTGGTCAGAACAAACAGATCGTCGTCGTCGAAGGGTTTGCGGTCCAGCCGGTTGACGGCTTCCACTACACCTACGAGCGACCCTTTATCAATCAGTGGCGCGGCGACAATGGATTGCGCCCGGCCGTCCTGAAGTTCGCCGTTGCGGCGAAGCAGACGTTCATCTTCCGGCGAGTCGATCAGCACCGCATCGCCGCTATCGGAAATGTCCCCTGCGATGCCCTCGCCCCCTCCCTGGGTCATGCCTTGACTCGAAGTGGGGTCAGAGCCTGCCTGATGCATAAGCAATAAGCGGCCATCCCCTTGGATGAGCCAAACGTTGACTGCTGTGCATTCCAGCATTTCTCGAGTCTTGCTCCCGATGATGGGCAGCAACTCGTCCATCTCCAGCGTGGAACTGAAGACTTTCTCGATGTCGTAAAACTGGGTGACTCGTGTGATGGATGACAGTGAGTTGTTGCGTTCGGATTCGTACGCCTGGGACGCGACCAGAGCGTGGCCGGCGATCTCGCAGAGCGGCTCGAGATCATCCAAAACGCCGCTGTCCGGAACCGAATCAAAACTGAGGATCTCAATCGCTCCCACCAGGGCCGAGTTGCTCAATAGCGGGAGACACGCCAGGCTCCGCAAAGTCCGCCTTATATTAAGGTGCGCGTATTCCTCCCGCACCAGCGTGCGTCCCTCGACAATAAACGATTGGGGAGATTGAACTAACGATCCAAGGGTTCCAGCCTCAACTGCCACCCGACGGTCCGGTTCGGCGCCATCCCCGGCCGTGGCTTTCACGGACCAGAACTGCCGTTCATCGTCCTCTTGCAAAACGTAGAGGATTGCGGTTGCTTCCGGGAAAATCTCAACGATGGCTTGGGCGATGATTCGGGCACGCTCCGCCGTTCCGCTGACTTCAATCAGTCGCGTGGCGAAACCTGCGATGTTCAGGTCCACATTAGAACCCGGTGATGTCATGTCTTCCGGTAAAAAAGCGCGCACACTCACGGGGGGAGGAGTGGCAGAAGCTTGCAAAAATCGCCAGCTTCTTCTAAGGTGAGCGGGCACTTTATCAGAGGCCGACGCGAGAGTCAACATGATCTCACAGGCCTTCCGCGACAGCTTTGCGAACCTGTATCCTGAGGGTGGAAATTTGGATGGAGATCGAGATCCGTAATCGGGGAGAAGTAAAGCTAATTAAATTGACTGGCCGGCTCAACTTGGGCGACTCAGTCGACCGCCTCAAAGCAACGTTTGACGACCTGGCAGGCACCGGTTCGTATTGTTACGTCGTGGACCTGCACGATGTCGCCATGCTCGACTCGAGTGGCATCGGTTTGCTGGTTCAGTATCTCACCCTCACCAAGCAGCAGGGTGGATCTTTGAAGCTTCTCAATCCTTCTGCATTTGCCGTCAAGACCCTGAAAATGATCGGGTTGTTGAAGCTATTTCAAGTGTTCGAAGATCAGGAATCCGCCGTGGCTTCATTTAGTGGAGCGGCCTGAAAAATTAATAGCAGTCCGCGAGCCTTTGCCAAGCATGCTCGGAGCAGACTTAGAGCCGCTAGCGCGGATTCAGGTCAAGGTAGCGACTGAAACTGGAAAGCGCGACCTGGTCATTGCCGGGAATGAAGAAGCCAAACCTGCCGAGGGTTAAATTGCTTTCGGGATCACTCCAGCGGTCGAGAACAACCCAGCCATCGCCTTGCCTGATCTGGTGGACGATCTGCTTGGCTTCGACGCGGACCTGCAGCGTGCGGACACTCTTCTTGCCGACCTTATGCGGGATCTTCACCTCGTCGCCCTTTTGACCGTCGCGGACTACCGTTCGATAAAAGTTGTTGTCGTCCATCTGGAACAGGACATAGTTGTTAGCGTTGATACAGTTGAGCATCCACTGCAGGCGGTGTCCCTTAACCAGCGTAGCGGAAAAAACAAAAGTCCCCGAGGCCGGAGTCACGCTGTACATGACGAAGTCGCCGCCCTTGCGAACGTACGAACCTTTGTCCTGCTTCCATCCCGATGGGTCCTCCCACTTCGACATGCCGTCGGGCGAAAGCGATAAGTCGAGACTTCGGGATTGCCCAGCGGTGACCTCGACCGGGGTGGAACGAGTGAAGTTGTCGGCCATCTTCGCGGTGAGAGTATAGGACCCGGCGGGTAAGTTCAGGGTGCCGCCGCTGCTTACCTTTAACGGACTCTCGCCCGCTTTAGCGAGGCTGACTTGTGCGTCGGCGGGCGTGAAGTTGATTTTCAGCTCGGCCAGGGCTGGCTCCAATGCTGTCTCCGCGGCCGTCAGAGATACGGATGTTCCCACCACAAAGTGTTTCTTGATCTGCTTCGCCTTGAACCTGTCTCGGCGCAGTTCGACAGTGTGGTCTCCGGGATTCACGGTGGCCACCGTTAGCGTCCCATTCGGCTGCACCGTTCCCGCCGGAGTTTGGTCGATGAGCACTGCGGTCCCCGGCACACCACCTTGAATCGCAAGCGAAGCCAAATGCGGGATGGGCTGCAAATTGAAAACCAATTTGGCCTGCTCGCCCTTGCGAATCCGAATCTTTTGCTCTGGAAGATCCTGGAAGTCGCTCTTTGAAACTCGGACGGAGTAGTCTCTGAGCTCAAGATTTGGGATGCGCAGCTGGCCGCCCCGAGTCAGGTAAGGCTGCAGTTTCCCATCGACAAAAACTTTCGCTTGGTCTTGACCAGTGACCACCAGCAGCGTGCCCAGGTTCTGGTTGGATTCCAGGAATTCGTTGAGCACGGAAGCAGCTCCGGCGCTCACCTCGAGCTTGTATTGGTCGCTGCCCCGAATAATCGTCAATTCGTGAGCTCCCGCGGAAACGGAAGGCAGGTCGAGCCCGTCCTGCGGCACATCGACCGGAGGCTGGCTGTCGAGGCTCACCTTGGCCGCTGCATCGCTGGAATACACGTGCAGATGGTCCGCCATTGCGCTCACGACTATTGCGAGTACCCCTTTCGAAGCGATTGGACCTTTGACTACCGGCGCAGTTCCCGCATCCGATGAGAAAGTGAAGGACACTTTTTCCCGTGGTCCATCGACCGTCACCTTGTGTTCGCCAACCGGTATTTCGTTAAGAGACCATTGTCCGCTTTGAAGTTCAGTGGACACCTGACCGTCGAATGTTATTTTCCCCTCGCCTGTATCGGAAGACAGCTTCATTGACGGCAACAGTAAGGTTGGGGGCGAGGCAACCGGAATGGCGGCTGGCGGTGGCGCCAAATGGGCTTCGCCAACCGGTGGCGCGGGATGTCTTCGAAAAATAAAAATCGCTGCAACTAGGATTAATGCACCAGCCAAGGCGAGAACGATGGTCTTGTAACGCTGTGACGATCCTGCCTGCCGTTTGGGAATCGAGGATGACGCCTTAACGTTAGACGCGCTCGCCGGTGGTTTTGCCGCAGAAGCTCCCGCTACCGGCGCTGAGATCTGTGGCGCGGATGAAACAGGCGGCGAAACTTGAATGATTGCCGCCGGCGCAATCTTTGAAGTCGGAGGGGTAACAATACTGCTCACCGGCGCCGGCGGAGTGCTATGGGTGAGGGTGGGGCTGTTATTTTCGGGCGATCCGGTCGCACCCGTACTCGCCACCTGTGACAGTCCGAGCCGGTGCAGGAAGCCATTCGCAACAGATAGCACTTCTCCGTCGTTTGGATACTTGTCTGCCACAGCCTTAAGCTGTTCTCCCAAAGCCTGCTTCGACGCGGCATCCTTGCTCGCATCAATTTCACTCTCCATGCGCCGCAGTTCTTCCAGGTCGCGGCGGCGGATTTGTCGGCGCTGAGTTTGAAGATCCCGCTGGAGCGTCTCATGAATCTGAATCAGGCGAGACTCGCGCGGATAGACTGACAGTCCCTCCTCGATGCGGGACAGAGCACCCGTAAGATCGGCGACGGTTTGCAGTTTGCGTGCCTGTGAGACACATTCCTCCACAGCGGTTTCCCGCTTCTTGTCGAGAATCAGAGTGCGAAGGGTCTTGCCCATGGGATGCGAAGGGTTCAAGTCCAGCGCTTCGCGCGCAAGATTCTCCGCTTCCCGCCAATCGGTTTCCACCGTCGCGTTGGCCAGTTCTACCAGGGAGTTGGCCAGAACCGCCCGTGCCAGGGAATTCTTTTCATCCACCTCATAGGCTTGGCGCAGCAGTTTGATCCCCTCAGGCAACTTCTGGGCGAACAGACTTTGTCCTTCGGTCATGAGACGGTGGGCTTCCGTCTTACGCTCGACGCCGTCCCGCGCGAGTTTCTCAAGTTCCGCCAATTCGGTATCGCCGGGGAACTCCGCCGCGGCGCTTTGCAGCAGATCCAGAGCTCTCGAGTAGTCGCTGGAATGCAAACAGGTGTCGACCTGTTCGACCAACCGGGTCTTGGACTCGATTCGCCCCTGCTGGTCCCTCCGCTTCTGCAGGCGCTCGACTTCGAAGGTCAATCCCGGGTATTGGCTGTAGATCGTCCGCAAGATTTCCCAATCATTCAGCGCGTCTCCATAAGACCCCTCCTCCTCATGAAGGTGTGCGCGGGCAACGATGGAATTGACCAGATCGCGCTTGTCTTGTACCAGACGCAAGGCGCGCTCAAAATGCAACTCCCCGGGATGAAGATCGAGAGCCTCGCGCAAAATGTTGACGCGTTTGTCCAGATCGGGCTCACCCTCCACCTGACGATCGATCGATGCGATGAACGCCGAGAGCTCTTGCCGTTGCTGCTCTTCGATATCGTATTTGAGAGCCTGGAAAATGGCGTTGCCGGGGTATTTGGTCAGATAGCTCTGACACAGATCCAGGGCTTTGCGGAAATTGTGTTCCGCCAAACTTCTTCGCGCTTCGGCATACGCGGTATTCATCGCATCGTGTTCGGAGCGGACCTCGTTGTAAAAGCTCTGATAGTTGGCGCCGCTCTCGCGATTAATGGAATCCGGGGCGCGCCGGTCAAGATCGAGTACGACGCCTAACTTTACCAGCGCGTTGCTGACGTCGCCCTTATGCCACGCGTCCATGGCCGCGCGATGCAGTTGCTCTTTCTCTTGACGCAGCTTTTTGTATTCCTGTTCCTGGCGGTCAACCTCCGCCAGCGACTGCAACGCACGAGCCTCCTGAGGCCGGAGTTGGAGAACATTCTGCAGCGCCTCGCGGGCGTGCCCATAGGCGTGATTCTCGATGTGCTGCCGCGCCAGGCGATACCAGTTATCAATCTGCCGTTCGCTGCGCCGATTTTCGATCCGGCTTTTCAGGCTCAGGGCGGTGGCATTGTCAGGCTCCATCTGCAGAACTTCCTGCAACTTCTGCAGCGCGAGCGGATCCTCTTCTTCGTCAAACCTGGCGCGCGCGGCATCGAGCAACTGCGAAAGCGTTTTTCGCCGGACCGCGCCATCGAGTTGACGGCGCAGAGAGCCAATGGAAGTGTCCATGTGGCCTTCGGCCTCAAGTTCGCCCAGGATTTCTTCGGCGAATTGAAAATCGCCTTCCTCCAGGGCCTTGGTCGCGCGCAGCAGCCGGGGCCGGGTGCGTTCGGGATCGAAAAATTCGATGGGCTCGTTGCGTAGCGCTTTATTCAGGGTGTCGCCGAAATCGCGGGCGCTCGCGAAACGGTGCCAGGACTGCTTGGCCATCGCTTTGTGAAGCACACGGCTGACGGTCTGGCTTACCGTGGAATTCACTTCGGACGCCAACGGCGGAATCTGACGAAGAATTGCATCGACAACCTCATCGGCACGCGTCCGCTGGAAAGGATGGCGGCCCGCCATGGCTTCGTAGCACACCACGCCGAGGGAAAAAACATCGGAAGCTGGAGAGAGCGCCTTGAGTTCGATCTGCTCAGGAGACATGTAGAGCAGCGTCCCTTTTTGCGCCCGGGTCGTCTGCGTGTCGGCCATGTGAGCGATGCCGAAATCGATAATCTTCACCGAGTCGTCTTCCATGACAAAGAGATTGCTCGGCTTCAAATCGCGGTGGATCAGCCCACGCTCGTGCGCCGCCTGCAGGCCGCGGCAGGCCTGGGAAATGATGTCAACCGTGCGCTCAACTGTCAGGCGATGACTGGCTTTGCGGATAAAATATTCCAACGTGGTGCCGGGAAGAAGGGGCATCACAAAATAGGGCTTCTTCTTGCCGTCTTCTTCGAATTCGCCAATATCGAAAATCTCAACGATATTGGGATGGCTCATGGAGGCGAGCACGTCGCATTCTTTGTAGAACAACTGCAGCGAAGCCGGGTCGGGAATGTCGAGGATGGTCTTGACCGCCACCTCTCGGCGCACCACAGTGTCATAGGCCCGATAGACGAGACCCATGCCGCCCTGGCCGAGGATCTGCCTAACCTCGTAGCGGCCTGCCAGTTTTCTTGGCGAAGCGGGTATCTCCATGGCGTGGCCCAGTGCGCAAGCGCCCTAGAATCTTACTCGATTTGGCCACAAATTGTAGCCTTTTGCTATTTCGGTTCCTCGAAAGTTGGCAATAATTTGCGCATTGCCTCGGGGACGATCGCGCTCTGGCGGTTGAAGCCGCAACCTGGCGTCGCAACGTACTTCGTAGGGCTACCCAGAAACTATCACGATTGCTCCCCGATCCACGGGCTATCCGGATTGGCCTCGCGACGCCCTTAACGATCCGGTCCAGAACCCGGCTTGGCGGAAGCGACCTGCAGACTGATACCATGCCAGCCATGAACAAACTTGCGCCATTCCTCTGGTTCAATGACAACGCCGAAGAAGCCGCCGAGTTTTACCTGAGTG
The DNA here is from genome assembly GCA_963833875.1 of uncultured Acidobacteriaceae bacterium. GTDB lineage: Bacteria > Acidobacteriota > Terriglobia > Terriglobales > Acidobacteriaceae > Sulfotelmatobacter. The sequence goes on along the minus strand of CAWHZM010000003.1, from coordinate 74,994 downwards.
TCTTCCCGCACGCGCGTAGGCTCGATGAGGTGCGCTCGAAAGGCGTCGGCCCCTGGCCCGTGGGCAAGATTGCCACGATCACGATCGAGCTTGAGGGCCAGGAGATGGTCTTCCTCAATGGCGGCCCCGCGTATTACCTTAACCCCGCCTTCTCGTTCTTCGTCCGCTGCGACTCTCAGGAAGAAATCGACAGCTACTGGGGCAAGTTGATTGAAGGGGGCAAGCCCATGGCCTGCGGCTGGCTCACCGATCGCTTCGGCCTATGCTGGCAGATTGTGCCACGCAATATCGGCGAGTTGATCAGTCATCCTAAAGCCATGGAAGCCATGATGGGGATGATCAAGATGGACCTGCCCACGCTGGAAGCCGCGGCGCGAAAGAACTGAAGGCCTAGCCTTCACCGATCGGAACCGCGCGTCGACCCGAGAATGCACGATGCCGAGGCGGTGCAGCCGCTTCCTTGACGCCACTCGCTCCGCCGGATACCATCAATCGGCCAACATGAATCAGGATCCCCTCCTCGGCCAGTCTCTCTTGCATTACAAGATTGCCCGTAGACTGGGCTCGGGTGGCATGGGAGTGGTGTACGAAGCCCAGGACTCCCAGCTCGGCCGGCGCGTGGCCTTGAAGTTTCTTCCTCCTGAAACGGCCCAGGACAGCCAGTTGCTTGAGCGCTTCCAGCGAGAGGCGCGCGCCGCCTCTTCTCTCAATCACCCGAACATCTGCACCATCCACGCGATTGAGCAGCACGAACGCCGGCACTTCATCGTCATGGAGTTGCTCGAAGGCGAGACCCTGGCGCAAAAGATGACCCGGCAGCCCATGGAAATGGAGGTGCTGCTGCCGCTGGGCATCCAGATCGCCGACGCCCTCGAATCGGCGCACGCCAAGGGGATCGTGCACCGAGACATCAAGCCTGCGAATCTCTTTCTTACCGAACGCGGGCAGGTAAAGATTCTCGACTTCGGGCTGGCGAAGATGAGCCTTGGGGGGATCGCGCAGGGAGCATCGGTTGAGCCTGAGGAGACCAGGGCCTTTAACAACGAACTCACCTCGCCGGGCTCGGCCGTGGGTACGGTCTCTTACATGTCGCCGGAGCAGGCCCGCGGGCAGCTCGTGGACACCCGGTCCGACCTGTTTTCCACGGGGACGGTGCTTTATCAGATGGCAACCGGAACGCTGCCGTTTCCGGGAGACACCTCGGCCATGATCTTCGATGCCATCCTGAACCGGGAACCCAAATCGGCTGCCGAGTTGAATCCCATGCTGCCCAATGATCTTGTGCGCATCCTGGAGAAGGTCCTTGAGAAAGACCGAAACCTGCGCTGCCAGACGGCCACCGAGCTAAAAACCGACCTCAACCGCCTCAAGCGGGACCTCGAAACCAGCGCACGACGCGCGCGGGGGAAGACCGATTCGGATTCCGGCCTCCAGAAGCTGACGAAAAAATCCGTGGCCGTTCTCTTTTTTGAAAACCTGAGCGGCGCCAAGGAGGACGAGTATTTGCGCGACGGGATCACCGAGGACGTCATCACTGAACTTTCCAAGATTCGGGGATTGAACATCTTCTCGCGCCCCACCGTTCTTGCCTTCCGGGACAAGCAAGTAACCCCGGCGCAAGTGGGGCAGCAGTTGGGTGCGGCCTATGTGCTGACCGGCACGTTGCGACGGGCGGGCGCACGCTTGCGCATCAGCGCGCAACTCGTCGACACGCAAACGGATTTTCCGCTGTGGTCGGAGCGATTCGACCGCGAGATGAAAGACGTTTTCGAAGTCCAGGACGAAATGGCCCGCCGAATCGCCGAGGCCCTGCGAGTGACCCTTTCTCCCGAAGAACTCGAAGCCCTGGCCATCAAGCCTACGGAAAATTTGCAGGCTTACGATCTCTACCTGCGCGGCAAACGCTATGCGCGGCGCCAAACCCGGCAGGACCTCGAATTCGCCCTGCAGATGTTCGAAAACGCTGTCGCCATTGACTCCAGTTTCGCCCTTGCCTATGCCGCCAGCGCCAATGCCTGCGCCATGTTTTACTGCAACTACAGCCGCGATCAGGTGTGGGTGGAACGCGCCCGGGAGGCCTCCGGCAAGGCCGTTGCTCTGCGCTGGGAGCTGCCCGAAGTGCAGGTCAGCCAGGCTTGGGTGCTCTACGCAGCCGAACTGCATGACGAAGCGGTGCGCATGGCCAAAAAGGCCATTGAGCGTAAGCGCGACTGCGAGGGTGCCCATTACCTTCTATGCCGCGCCCTATTCGCCGCCGGCCGCTATCAGGAAGTTGTTGAGCTTGCGGACACTGCCATTGACGCAAGCGGTGAGGATTACAACGTTTTTGTGCCCATCTTGAACTGCCTCAAGGCCATGGGCAAGGAAGAAGCCCTTGGCAACGTGCGCCAGCGCAAGATAGCAACGCTCGAAAATCACTTGAAACAAGTCCCGGAAGACGCGCGGGCAAGAATCTTGCTGGGCAGTGACTACGCTTATCTGGGACGATCGGACGATGCCTTGCGCGAACTCAACCTGGCGGTTACTTTGCGCGCCAACGAAGCCTCGATTCTTTACAATGCCGCGTGTCTGTACTGCAAACTGAAGAAAAAGCAGGAAGCCCTGGACGCCCTGCGTAAATCCTGGGAGGCCGGGTTCAAGGACGCCGCGTGGGCTCGGCGTGATCCGGACCTCATTCCTCTCCACGACGAACCGGAGTTTGACCGTCTGTACCCGGCAAAACCAGAGTCGCCTTCCGCCTCCAGTTCGCACTAATTCGATTATTTTTCAAACTCCGTACGAGGGTCCTTGTCGCTCCCGCTCCGCTAGTTCTTGAGCCGGCTACGAAGAAATCGTTGCGGTTTGAGCCGAACCACCCCAAGCCATCATCTGCCGGTACATGCGCATCCATAATTCCCTATTCCACCGTCAATTGGCCACTCCTGCCATGCGCGCAAGAACATCGAAGACGACTGCGAAGTCCTTCTTCTCCCAACCCATGCCGCTGCCGCGGTTAAAAATTCGTTGCTGATGGGGGTCCTCGCTTGCCCTTGTTACGCTTTCGGCCCGAAACGGCCAACTCTATTGTATCCACACCGTTTTGATGTTCATGAATTCGCGGATCCCAATGGCGGACAGTTCCCGGCCGTGACCCGAGTACTTCACCCCGCCGAACGGCACTCGCGGATCGGAAGCCACCATTTTGTTCACGAATACCATGCCAGCCTCCAGCTCGTTCACGAAACGTTCGGTCTCGCCCGGATCGTTGGTCCAGGCGCTGGCACCCAGGCCGAACCGCACGTCATTGGCGATATGAATGGCTTCATCAACATTCTTTACCCGAAAGATCGAGGCAACCGGGCCAAAGAATTCCTCGCTGTAAGCAGGGGAACCTTTGGGAATGTCAGTCAGCACGGTGGGCGCGTAAAAACAGCCCGGCCCGGGCAACGGATGTCCACCGGTCAGCACCCGCGCTCCGGCGGCGACCGATTTTTTTACGTCCGCGTCCAACGTCGCCACCGCGTCCGCGCTGGCCAATGGCCCCAGTTGAGTACGCTCATCGAAAGGATCCCCGATACGCAACCCCTGCATGCGCTGAACAAACTTTTGTTCAAATTCGGAGGCAATCGATTCTGCGATGATGAACCGCTTGGCCGCAATACACGATTGGCCGTTATTCTGCACGCGCGCGTCTACTGCAGTCGCGATCGCGGCATCGAGATCGGCGCTGGGCATGACGATGAAGGGATCGCTTCCGCCCAGCTCCAGCACAACTTTCTTAATGCGTCGGGCGGCGGAAATGCCCACCTGAATGCCTGCGCCTTCGCTTCCGGTCAAAGTAGCAGCTACCACGCGCGGGTCGTTGAGGATGCCATCGACGGGACCGGAGCCAATCAACAAGGTCTGAAACACTCCTTCAGGAAACCCGGCCTGGAGAACCAGTTCTTCGATCTTCAGAGCGCACTGCGGCACGTTCGAGGCATGTTTGAGAAGTCCGACGTTTCCGGCCATCAAAGCTGGGGCGACAAAGCGCATGACCTGCCAAAAAGGAAAATTCCAGGGCATGACAGCCAGAATGGGCCCACTGGGCAAATACCGTACGAAGCTGCGCTTTGCTCCGGTGTCGACAACCTCATCGGCGAGAAATCGCTCGGCATTTTCCGCATAGTAGCGGCATCCCGCGGCGCACTTCGTCGCCTCGGCCACAGCCGCCTTGAACGGCTTCCCCATTTCGAGAGTCATCAAACGGGCGCATTCGTCCTTCTCTCTTTCAAGGATTTCAGCGAGACGCATCATCTTTGAACGACGATCGACGAAGGACGTTTTGCGATATGACCGGAACGCATCTGCGGCCTGTTGCAGCTTGGCCTCGATCTCTGCCGGCGTGAGCGATTCGAACGTCTTCAGTACTTCGCCGGTAGCGGGATTTGTAGTGGCAATCGCCATTTCTGAGTTCTCCAAGATGACTAGATTTTGAAACCGACGGATCAGGGCGCCATATCAATGCGTGAGCTAGCTTATGGTCGGACCAGACTACTACTTGACGGGTGGCCAGCGTCGAGGCTAATACCTGCAGAGTCTGCCCACCGATTTCGATAACTCCAGGAACTCTACCCGGAAGGCTGGGTCTTGGGTTACGGTTCCACCACGATGATTTCGAAAGTGTCTGGCACTGCGCTCGGTCGCGGATGCGGAATATCAGCAGTGGGCGCAGGCGCAGGGCCGAACTGCCCCGTGACCAGATAAATCCGTCCGGTGGAAATATCCAGCGCCATAGTCCGGGCGCCCTTGGCAGTCGCCACCGTTTGCAGGACCGGGAAGCCGGGTTCGTCGGCGCGTATTATCGTCAACGTTCCGTCGCCACCGTTGGAAGAAAACGCGAGCGCGTGTTTGGGATCAAAGGCCGCAGCGTCGGGAGAGTCTCCGATTGCGGCCAAGCCAAGAACTTTGCCGGTTTCGTAGTCCACGACCGCCATCTTGCCGCCATCACACACCGAAAACAAGCGATGCTTTGCTTTATCGATCGCCATGCCGGAAGGCGATTCGCATCCGGTCAGCGGCCAGGTTGCGACCGCTTTGTGGCTGGCCGCGTCCAATTTCATAATTTCATTCTTATCTTCAATATTCACGAACACCGATCCCGTTCCATCCGCCTGCGGAAACTCAGGCTTGCCGGGCACCGGGATGGTCGCGACGATGCTGTTGGAAGCGGTGTCCATGACGGAGATATCTTTGCTGCGCCCGTTGAACGCCCATACCGTCTTCGTGACCGGCTCGAAGGCGATCCCGTCCGGATTCGTGCCCGCGGCGATTTTGGATCTCACCGAGAAATCCGCGCGGTCGAAAACCACGATCGAATTTCCCGCTCCGTCGGTGATGTAACCGGTTTTTCCGTCGGGATTCAAGGCGATGCCATGCGTGCCTTTCAGTCCGACAATTGCTCCGACGAGCTTACCCGTGGCGCTATCCACCACTTCGACTCGTGCGTTGTGCGCGATATACAGCCGATGCGCGGCGTCATCGCTCAGCAGGTAGTCCCAACCGCCTTGCCCGCCGATCTTCCAATGGTGAGCAATATGATAGGTTTGCGCAGCGCACGAAGCTGCCAGAGAGAAAATGGCGCCAAAGACTGCCGCACGGTAGAGAGGCATATTTGAACTCCGGATGGGAACTCGGCTACTTGCCGGCATGCTTCAGTGTATCTGATCGCCAATTCGATGCAGACTTGGGGGCCATCTGCAGAATAACAATTGCACGAGTGCCGGGGGCGCTAATGGTCAAGAATAAACTCGAACTGTCCAGTTGCATGGCCTCGACCGCCTCCGCGAGGTAGATGATAGAGGAGGCCTTTATATTTTAGAGTATAGGCAAATGACAGGAATAAATTCGGAGCGGTATTGCACTCCAGGCTTTGGAAGATTTCCGAGCTTTCCAAATGGAAGGAATCGTTCCGCGTCAGGAGCGTCGCTGCAGTCTTCGGCTTTCCAAAAAGGTCACTCGCAGGAAATGGACGCATCGGCTTCGGACCCAAAGCACGGTTTATTTGTGTGGTTGGCCCGTCGCGCCGCGGGGCGGTCGCGCAGTCTCCTATTGGTTATTATTCTGTTTAGCTGCGCGTGCGCTTTCGCCCAGGGTGGGCCGCCCTACTACACCAACGATCCTGGCACTCCCGGCAACTTCGATTGGGAGATCAATCTTGGCTACATGCCCTTTCTGTACAGCGATCAATCGGTAACCCACTCCCCCGATGTGGATATTAATTTCGGCATCGGCGACCGCATCCAGCTGACTTACGAGAACGCATGGTTGAGAGTGCAGGCCCCTTCGTCCTCTTCGGCGAAATTCGGCCTGGGCCAATCCAACCCCGGCGTGAAATGGCGCTTCTTCGATCATGGCGAATCCGGTCTCAATATCTCTACTTTCCCGCAGTTTTTTCTCAACAACCCAGACGATGCAGTGCGCCGCGGCATCACGCCGGCAAGCCAAGCCTTTCTTCTACCGGTCGAATTTTCCAGAAAACTGGGTCCAGTCGATGTGAACTATGAGGCCGGATACCTTTTCGTCCACAAGGGACCGAATGGCTGGCTCAACGGCCTGGTGGTGGGGCACGATTTCACCGAGAAGCTGGAGATGGACATGGAGCTTTACAATCAAGGGACGTTTCATCCCTCGGCGAACCAGCCCACGATCGACTTCGGCGGGCGCTACAAAATTCGTCCTTCCGTCATCTTCCTCTTCATGGGCGGACGCGGCCTTGAACCTGCGCGCAGCAATCAGTCATATTTCATTGGTTATTTTGGCGTTCAATTTCTATTTGGCCGGAAGCCTCGCGAAGACCTCCCTCCACCGGCAGAACGCGACCAGTCGCACTGACGGGCGCCGGGCTTTGATCAAGTCGGCGCTATGTCCTTCGCATCGTCAGCGGCACCCATGTAGACGTGCTCAGAGGCTTGTGCCACGTCGAGTCCACACAACATCGCCCATGATTGGGCGAACTGAAGAATCGACAGCCCTCGCGGGCATCACGCAGTGCTGCCTTCTCAAAAAACTAACTTCAGCGCGAATTGGATCAATCGCGGATTGTTCACAATCTGCGTAATTTGACCAAATCCCGGTGAATCGGTGTACGTCCCAGGGAAGGCAAATTGCGGATGATTGAAAACGTTGAACACTTCAGTACGGAAGATCAGCTCGGTCGATTCACGAATCTTGAACGACTTAAAGAGCGAGGCATCGAAGTTTACGAAGTCCGGGCCAGATAGCGGGGTGCGCGAGGCGTCGCCCAGAACTCCGGGGGGCGGATCGACAAAGCAACTGGTGTTGAAGAACTCCTGCACCGTGGGATGACTCAGCTTTCCGTTACAAATCTGGTCGGGACGATTGCCGATTGCCGTACCCGAATCGTTCACACCCGTTGCCAGTCCAAGTGGAAAACCCGACGCGATGTGCGAGATGACGTTGAACTGCCACCTGCCGATGATAGCGTCCGTGACCTTGTTGGCTCCGGAAGCGAAGTGGCCGCCCCGGCCGAAAGGCAGCTTATACAGCATGCTGGCGGAAAAATTGTGCTTCTGGTCGGTAATGTTCAGGCCTTTATCCGTAAAGCCGTTCGGATTGAGTGGATACGCATTGGGAGCAAGGTTGAGCGGATAGTACGGCACGCCCACGAGCGACCCCAAATCGTCGTTCAAGCCGTTATCGAAGCCTTTACTGTAGGTGTAGGCAACCAAGAAATAGAGGCCACTCTGATACGATTTCTCCGCTTTGAGTTGCAGAGAGTCGTACCGCGAAAGGCCCCGGTCGATCAGGCCGATCACATCATAAAACTGCGGATAGGGCCGCAGGTTGGCCGGATCGATCTGCAGGTTCGGAGGCGCGGTATTCAGATTCCAATTCTCCGTTTGCAGATGACTCCCGCGCGAGCCTACATAAGCCACGGTCACCACGGTATTGGCCGGAAGTTGTCTTTGCAGATCGAGGTTATATTGCTGCACCATCCCCGGCCTGAAGTTCGTATTCTGGCTGTATACGTTGCCGCTCAGGTTATTGAGAGTCGGCTGTACCGGCACCGGGAAGCCTTGTGAAAGAGTGGTGGTAGGAGTGATGTCGTCGGTCTGGAAAGAATACGTGCTGTAAAACGGCGGGTTCAAATCCAAACCTTCAGCGCCCAGGTTCCAGCCTCCATCGTGCAGAATCGCATAACCCGCGCGAATCGCATTCTTCGTGGAGAAGGGACTGTAACTGATTCCGAGTCTCGGTTCGAAGCCCTTATAGTAGGGCTGGATGCCGACGTTCTTGCTGGCGTTCACCCCGGCAACCAGAAGTTGCCCGGTAGCAAAATCAAAGTTCGAATAGCGATTCTGTGCTTCCACTGTAGGAGTTGTATAGTTCCACGCCAACCCCAGTTGCACCGTCAGATTCTGCTTTACCCTCCAGTTATCCTGGAAGTAGGGTCTGAATTCCTTCCATCGCCTGCCGGAAACTGCGCCCGAGAATGCGTTGTCATGCTCGCCGCCCGCGGGAATACCCAACAGAAAGCTCGCAATTGGATTTCCCGTGGATGAATTCAGCGAGCCGTTTGAGAAACCGGCCGTGAACAGGTTATCGAATGACAACTCTCCCATCGGGAAAGCGTCGCCCAGTTCGTTCAACTGGTAAAAGCGCATGCCCATGCCCAGCGAGAACGAGTGCGCTCCATGCACCCATTCGAAGTCATCCGAATAATGAAATACGTTGGTGCCATCCTGAATCGGCGAAAATCCGCGATCTCCTAAGCCGTAGTAGCCTTCATTGAATTGCACGTTCAGAAAGCCGCTGCTGAAATAGCTTCCCAGGTTGGCATTCGGAATGCCCAGTTGGTCGCTCCAATTTGTACCATCTCCGTAGGACACGATGTGATCGAAGATCCGGTTATATCCCGCTGTGAATTGGTTAATCTTGTTGCCTGAAAAAATATGGGTTTCGGATACCGCCAGGTTGCGTCCGTTATCCGCCAAATTTTGATTGCTAGCGTAGCCGCCCGGTTGGCTACCGAAGTCCGGCAATCCGGAGGGAACATAGACCGAAGCCTGGTCTCGGCTGAAGCGGGCGAAGATTTTGTCCGATGCCGAAAGCGTATGGTCGAGGCGAAAGTCAAATTCGTTGTCACTGTACTTCTGGCGGGGAACATCGACATAATTGGCTGACAATAATCCAGCCACATTCGGCAGCGGCAGATAACTCAGGATCTTCACCGCGATGGGATTCAGGCGGCCGGTAGGAATGATATTTCCCGCGAACTGCGTACGGGTTTGTTGACCCGCGGCACCTGTGGTGGTGGAGGGATCGTAGATGGGAACCTCTGGGGCCCCGGGAAACGATTCCGTGAAATTACCCTCGCGCTCCAGAGCGGTTGGAACCTGCGTCAACGACGGAATTCCCTGTATGTTTCTGGATCCTTGATAATCGAAGAAGAAAAACGTTTTGTCCTTCACGATCGGTCCGCCCACCGACCCGCCGAACTGATTCCTTACGTATTCGGGGTTGACCGGAGAAAAATAGCTGGACGCATTCAAGTCCGTGTTGCGAAGAAAATCGAATAGCGTTCCATGAAACTGATTGGTTCCGGATTTCGAGATCAGCAGCACGGTGGGGCCGGCGCGCGTGCCGTACTCCACGGAGTAATTGGAAGTAAGAACGTTGAATTCCTGCAACGCATCGATTGAGGGTACGACTGCAATGGCGCCGGAAGTTAATTCCTCGTTGTCAACGCCGTCATAGAGCCAATCGGTGCGGTTCTCGCGCGATCCGCCGACCGATAACGAGAACGTTCCCCGAATTGAAGTTTCGCTGCTCGATCCGCCTCCAAAAAAATCGCCGGGCTGATCGCCTTGCGAAACTCCCGGCGCCAGCGTCGCCAGCTCCACAAAATTGCGCCCGTTCAGTGGAAGGTCAGCCACCTGCTCGGAATGGATGACTTGGTTAAGCGTGGGATTCGTGGTTTCAACCGCCACCGAATTCGCTTCCACGGTAACTTGCGACCCGACCGTCGCCGGGGCAAGGGTGAAATTGATTTCAGGGCTGGCCTCGGATTCCAGGCGTATCCCGGTTCTTTCTGCTTCCTGAAAACTCGGCGCCGTCACCTTCACACTGTAGTTTCCGAGCGGCAGCACGTTAGCCACAAAGCGGCCCGCGGAATCGGTTGTAAGCGTTCGCAGGGTATTGGTGCCGGTTTCCGTGATCGAGACCGCGGCCCCAACAATCGCGCCTCCGGAGCTATCGCTTACAGTGCCGACGATGGATCCCGTTGATTGCGCGTGCATCCAGCAGGGTAACAATAGAAAACTTAACCACAGGACTGCCAGAACCGGGTATGAGCGTTGCACAGGGCCCCCTAATTTTGAAAGCATTCAATCCAGCTGATCGATTGTACTCGTCTGCTCGCGACCATCTTTCCACCCAACTCAACTCACTGCGAACTATTGCTGGCCTTCGGCGTTGGCGCTGACATGAGCTGCACAAACATCTTCTGAAATTTCGGCCAATCTACGTCCATCTGCACGTGCGCTTTCTGCAAGCTGATCGAGGGTTTGTCGTGATCGGTCCAAACCAGCGTGTCTCCGTAGCTGATGCCTTTATCCACACTCACGTCCATCCACACATAGCGCTCGCGCGTAATCAGGCTCGGATCCAGCCACGCCGCAGCCGCCAATTCGTCCCACAGGTAATCCCCCGGTTTGCGCGTGTACCGCACAATGTATTGAGCCGCAGGCTCATGCGACTTGCCAATCTCTGCCAGCATCTCCGCGGTGAAATGGGTTTCAATCGAAACATCCACCGTCGTCACACTGATCTTGGCCCAGGGCGCGTGCAGCATGATGCTCGAGGCTTCCGGATCGAACCACAAATTAAATTCATGGCGCGGACTGTCGAGATACTCGGGGTCCTCGGTATGGGGATTGATGCTGCCCCCCATGATCACTAGTTCCTGCGCCAGCGAGGCAAACTCAGCATCGTCCAGCACTGCGTTGGCGATGTTCGTCATGGGACCGGCGGCGTAGATGGTGACTTGGTGCGGATATTTGTGCACCATTCGGATCAGGAAATGCGCCGCATCTTCCGTCGCCGCTTTCGTCGTCGGACTGCCTTCCGGCAGCTTGGGTATTTCGTCGGCGCTATGCGCGGACCGCGGCATCGTCCATGCCCCTTGATAGAGAACCTTGCCGTACATCTGCTCCCAGATGCTGGTCCACTGCTTGGTGCGAATCATCGGAGTGTCGGCTCCAGGGACCACCGGAATATCGGTTCGCCCCACCGTCTCCAGCAAACGCAAAGTGTGCGCCACTTCCTCATTGCGCCAGCCGTCACCCGTTACCACAGTGATTCCCAGCACATCCACGTTGGGCGATTGCAGAAGCACCAGCATGGAATTCATGTCGGTGCCCGCGGGCCCCATCGCGTCCTGGTCAATCACCACATAGCGCTTCTGCTGCGCCTGCGCCAGAATCGAAATCAGGCAGGTGGCACATAAAAAAACACCCAACTTGAATTTGAATTGCCCCACGTTCATGAATCTCCCTCGCTACGCGTAAAAAGCAGCTTATCTCCCAGCCATAGTCAACCGGGAAATGAGCAGCTCGAAAAACTTTTCAGAATCGACTCCAGTCGCAACTTTGGTGTTCGCCCGAAAAGGAAAATCGTTAGCGCTTCCCGCAGCGCCGGCGATTTCCATGGGAGCTGAGTGACGAGCAGGTCCGTGCTTCCAACCTACGCTTTCTCCCGCCGTGATGCTTCCCATGGTTTCAATCTCGACTTGATAATCCTCGAACGTCAGAATATCCGAACGGATCAACGAGCTCACTGCCAGCGGATCGTGCAGATTCGGCCCCCTCTCCGAATCTGCCCCGCGGTGCATCTTCATCACGGCTTCGGCAATGCGGGCGGCCGCTTCGCTCACTCGTCCTTTGCCGGCTTGCAGCGCCTGGACATGCCGTTCCGTGAGTTGCACCCTTCTCGTAACATCGAGCCCCACCATCCGGATGGGAATCCCCGAGCCGAACACAATGCTCGCGGCCTCCGGATCGACATAAAAATTAAATTCCGCCGCCGGCGTTACGTTGCCGCCGGAAAGAGATCCTCCCATCAGGACAATGCTGCTCACCATGGGGACAATCTCCGGATCTTGACGCAGCGCCAGTGCGATGTTGGTTAACGGACCAATTCCCACGAGGCAAATGTTTTTCGCATTCTCCCGTACCAGCCTGCAAATCAAATCAGAAGCAGGTTCTTTTACTGGCTGCAGCCGGGCCGGCGGAAACTCGACGCCGGCGAGACCGTTATTCCCATGGGCATATGCGGCGGTTACGAGCTTCCGAATGAGCGGAGACGACGCGCCTCCGGCCACCGGAATGTCCGACCGGTCGGCGATCTCTACTAACCTTAGCGCGTTAGGGAGCGTGACACTGAGAGGAACATTTCCCGCCACCGCCGTCACCGCAATTACGTTCAATTCGCTTGAACGCATAGCCAGGAGCAGCGCGAATGCATCGTCCACGCCTGGGTCGGTATCGATAATAACCTTCTGCGCGCTTCCATTTGATCCGGCCGATGACGTGGGGGAGGGCTTGGCCAGAAGTGGATGGGGGGAGGACAGAACTCCACTCGCGAGTACGCCGCCGGACATTCGCAGGAACTCTCGGCGATCGGATTTCATTGGTCCATCCATCAGATTCTTCGCGGACTCTGACAGCGCGCAACTATCGCTTGCCTTTGAAACGTTTCATTCCTCGACCACGATTTTATACTCGTCCTGCATTCCGCTTGTCAAGAAAATCTCAGCAGCCTTAGGAGGAAAGCCCGACCACAGGATTGGTTCGCCCTTGCCTGGCCCATTCCTGTTCAAACCGCGCCCGATCGTAGAAAGATTTCTGCGTTCCGATGCCTGTGGTCGACAGCGCCGCGTATAAATTGGCGCGTCGCACGGCTTCTTGTTCCGTGGCTCCTTCTGCTAAGAACACCGCGAAACTTCCGATGAAGGCATCGCCCGCTCCGGTGCTGTCAATACTCGTCACTGAAAACGGTGGTACGTGTTCCAGCACTCCGCGCCCGGCAAGAAGAGATCCCTTTGCTCCCAGCGTGATGATGATTCGCCGGATGCCGCTTGCCAACAACTTTTCCGCGCACCGCTTCGCGTCGTCCACACTCTGCACCGGCATGGAGGTGATGGTCTCCGCTTCAGTTTCATTCGGCACAAAATAATCCAGACCCGCCAGTGCGTCCATGTCGACTGCTTGCGCCGGCGCGGGATTTACTATGCAAGGGATTCCATGCTTCCGCCCGAACTCTATGGTGTAGTAGACCGTTTCCAGCGGGATTTCAAACTGCAGAACGATGCAGTCGGCTGCTCTCAACATCTCGGCCGCGGCGTCAACGTCAGCAGGCTTCAACCTGTCGTTCGCTCCTTTCACCACCAGGATGCGGTTTTGCCCGTTCGGTTCGACGAAAATCGGAGCGACTCCGGTTGAGACCCCCTCAACCTGCTTCACGTAGGTTGTATCGATGCCAAGTTTCTTGAAGTTTTCAATTGAGGCCGGACCGAACAAGTCGCTCCCTACCCGTGCGACCATGAACACCTCGGCTCCGCACAGATGTGCGGCCACCGCTTGGTTCGCTCCTTTTCCACCGAAACCCAGATCGAATTTCTGCCCAAAACAGGTTTCGCCGGGCTTCGGAAATCTATCCGTGAATGTAGTCAGATCGATGTTTACGCTGCCCACCACCGCAATTCGGGATCGCTTCGCCATAATCGTGTTAAGACAATTGGTTGACTCCGGGGAGTGTATTGGTAGATTCCGCCGTGTGTCAATTAAGTCATCGCGTCGCACGTGTAACTTGCTGATGCTTGTGATGAAAGCAAAAGAGGTATAGAGTAACGAACTTTCCGCACACATGGGGTCGGAAGGAGAACAATGTTTACACCATCCAGTCTGGGAATTGCGCTTTTGATGATGATCACGAGCGCGGTTTGTTGGGGCTCGTGGGCGAATACTTACAAGGGAGTGAAGGGCTATCGCTTTGAGCTATTCTACTGGGACTATGCGGTCGGAATTTTCCTGATCTCCGTCTTCTTGGCTTTCACCATGGGAAGTAGCGGTCACGATTCTTCCAGCTTTCTGAGGAATGTCCAGACCTCGGATGCCTCGAACATCGTCAACGCTCTCATCGGGGGTGCGCTGTTCAACCTGGCCAACCTCTTGCTGGTGGCCGCAATCGACATGGCTGGGCTCGCCGTCGCCTTTCCCATCTCCATTGGAATCGCGCTCGTGGTGGGCACTGTGCTCAGCTATGCGCTTCAGCCCAGAGGCAATGCTCTTTCCCTGGGACTCGGCGTCGCCTGCGCCTTTGTTGCCGTTTTACTCGATGGTCAGGCCTATGGAAGCCTCCGGTCGTCAGGCCGATCGGTCTCAAGAAAAAGTGTGATTGTCTGCGTGGTCTCGGGCATCCTCATGGGGCTCTGGGCTCCTTTTATGACGCACGCAATGACCCGGGGCAATCCGCTGGGACCCTACAGCGCCGCCGTCTTTCTTACTTTGGGAGCGTTGCTCTCCTGCTTCCTCTGGAACATCTATTTTATGAAACATCCGCTGGTCGGAGAGCCGGTAAGTTTCACCGGGCTATTCAGCGGGCCCGTCTCGGGCCATTTGCTCGGGCTTCTGGGCGGATGCATCTGGGGTGTCGGAACGGTTTTTAATTTAGTAGCTGCGAGCTATACCGGCGTTGCCATTTCCTACGCCATCGGCCAGTCCGCACCCATGGTTGCGGCACTGTGGGGGATTTTTGTGTGGAAAGAATTTGCCAACTCAGGACCGCGAGCCAAAGCGTACCTTCTCCTGATGTTTGTTTTCTACGCTCTGGCAATTTTCCTGGTCGCCCGTGCCAACGGTTAGATCAGCCCACTTTATTTTCTGGAGTATCACAGCTTCCGGCGCTAATAAGTTGTCGTGTCTCCAGCCGCCGCCGCAACAGACGTCGATTACTTTTGGTTTCTGCCTTGCTTTGGGAGTGGTCCGCGCCGCTTCGAACTTGGTCGCTTTGAGGGAGCGGTAGTAGAAAGGCGGAGATGTAACGATGTTTCGAGAACGATATGTTTTGCCGGACCCGTGTCGCCCTGGATCCGATCAAGCAATAGGCGGGCAGCAGTTGTACCGAGTTGATATCCCGATTGAGAGACGGAAGAGAGCGCTGGATCAGTTGTTTCGCCAAGGTCCAGGTCGTCGAAGCCCATAAGCGATATATCTTTCGGACAGATGAGCCCCGCCTCGCGGATCGCCAGCAGCGCGCCGAGGGCAATCATGTCATTCCCCGCGAAAATCGCCGTTGGCCGCGGAAGCAAGCGGAGCAGGACCAGGGTTTTTGAGTAGCCGCCTTGTTTATCGAAGGTGGTTTCTTGCACATATTCCGGCCTGAGATGCAGTTTCGCTTCTCGCATCGCACGCTTGAAACCACCAAGGCGCTCCTTGGCGTTGGTCAGATGCAAGGGACCGGTGATGGTGGCTAGCTTTTTATGTCCCAATTGAAGCAGACATCGGGTTGCGTCGTAGGCGCCTTGTTCGTTATCGGCAGTAACACTGTCGCCACTCCAGTTGGTCGGAAGGCGGTCCACGCAAACTACACCCGTGCCCGCTTGGCGGTACCGGTCTGCTTGCATTGTGAGGTCGCTGAAGTTGGAAGGAATCACGATGAGACCCGCTGGCAGGTAGGTGCGCAGCTCATTCAGGTGCACCAGTTCCTTGGAATGGTCGTTGTCTGTATTACACAGGATCAGACGATATCCGTTGGAAAACGCTACGTCTTCGGCGCCACGAACCACCCCCGGGAAAAAAGGATTGGTAACATCCGGAATGATCATTCCAATCATGCTCGTCTTATCGCGCCGAAGGCCGCGCGCAAGTTGATTGGGCTGGTACCGCGCGGCTTGAACCGCTTCCAGTACGCGCTTCCGCATGGGCTCACGGACGCTGGCGGAGTTGTTAAGGACGTGCGACACCGTGCCGATCGAAACGCGCGCCATCCTGGCGACCTCCTTTATGTTGGCCACGGCGTATTCTCCTTGGGTGTCACACTCTCTCCGGGCGAGAACTGTCCTCGCCACTAGCTCATCCAGCTAAATTTCTGAAACCTTTCAAAATGAGCCCTCCAGTATACATGCCTGTCTACATGTTCATTTTCATTCTGGGCAGGACTATTGCGAAAAGATGGGGCCCATCTGATCGAGGGATCACCGATCCACCATGGCTTGAAGAAGGGCTGCGGCGCCGCAGGTGCATAGCGACAGTTCACGGGAAAGATTTTGCGACCTGGTATTTTTCAGAAGCCCACCAGGACGGGCTCCATCTGCAGGTGTACGCCCCAGATTTCTTCGACTCTTTGCTGAATCTGATCTTTTAGAGCCAGGATATCGGCTGTGCTGGCGCCGCCGCGATTGACGAGGGCCAGAGCATGTTTGCTGGAAATGCCAACCGGCCCAAAGCCATGACCCTTCGCAAATCCGGATCGTTCGACCAGCCATGCCGCCGATACTTTTTTCTGAGTTTGAAGCGCGGGATAGCTCGGCACTGTCAATCTTCGCGCCGCCGCTCTCCGCTCCAGATCCTGGTGCTGCTCGTGAGTGAGTAGGGGATTCTTGAAGAACGACCCGGCGCTGAAGGCTTCCTGTTCCCCCGGCACGATGAGCATGCCCTTCAAGGCGCGAATGTGGCGCACGGCTTCACGGGTTTCGGCTAAGTTGGGTTTGGATTCGCGACCCGCAAAGTGGCGCTTCAGATCGGCATAGTCAAGCCGCGGCTTGCCGTCTGGGATGAGGGCGTAGCTGACGCCGAGAACTATATACCTTCCACGCCCACTGCGATTAAAGATGCTCGAGCGGTACCCAAACTGGCAGGCCTCGGGGTCGAGCTCGTGAACTTGCCCGTCCTTCACGTCAAGCACCTGCACCGAAGCGGTTGTTTCCCCAACCTCCTGCCCGTAAGCTCCAACGTTTTGAACCGGCGTTCCTCCCACGCTCCCCGGGATGCCGCTCAAACATTCAACTCCAGCACAGTGCGCCACGACCGCACGAGAAACAAAGCGGTCCCAGGGTTCGCCGGCTCCCACGTCGAAAACAATGCGGCCGCGACCGTCATGCCCGCTGCGCTGCTCAATCCCGAGGATGGAAATTTTCAGAACCAGCCCCGGAAAACCGCTGTCTGCGATTACCACGTTGCTGCCCCCTCCCAGCACGAACAGCGGCAGATCGCGAGATCGCGAAAACGCGACTGCCTCCTCCGCCTCGCCAATGCTGAGAGCTTCGATGAAATACCTTGCGCTCCCCCCCACCCGGAGGGTCGTCAACGGCGCCAAGGGAACCTTTTCCAAAATCTCCATAGATCATTTTCAATCTTACACATCGCCTGGACGTACCTTTACTTTGAGCCGCCACGGTCGGTCGAGTAGTTTAGGCGCAGGGTTGGGCAAAAGGGCGCCGGTATTCGTAGTTGCAAAGATTGAAAAGTGCTACACCAAGTAATACAGCGGCTTCTGAACAGCGCCCACCAAATCTTCTTGTCCGCAATGATCGCAGCGATTCTCTCCCAGAAGTTCGTAAACCCGGCGGACCGCCTTCAAGGTCGCGGAAAACCTCTCTTCTTCTTCGGGAAAAACGCGGTCGGCCGGAAGCCAATCGTAGAATCGAAGATTCACCATGCCCTTGGCGAAACGGGGACGAACCCCGCATAGCAAAACGGTCACGCCCTGCGCATCCATCTTGCGCAGAAAGTGATCGAAACGTTCCAGAGAAACCATGTCAGGATTGCGGGTACGCTTCAACCGCAGAACAACGTAAGCAATACCATCGCTTTCGATCCGGCGCTCCAGGCGGGCAAAGCAGCGGTCCAACTCCGGAGCCGCGCCGAAAAACAATTCGCCCTCCAGATCGTAGAGCAGCATGGCCGTGCATGGCGGATCCTCCGGCAAACGCTCGCGCACCACCCGGTCACTGCTGACCACCAACTCAGTCATGCGAAGCATGGCCGCGCGAGGAATAAACAGCAGAATCGAGAGCGCCACGCCGATTAAAATTGAAAACTCTACGCTGATGAACACCGCCGAGAAGGCCGTGACGGCGACCAGTCCCGCGTCGTAGCTCGAGGCCCGCATCGCATAGTGCAATCGCTTCCAGTCGACCAGTCGAACCGCAGTCACCATCAGCAGCCCGGCCAGTGCGGCTTTCGGAATGTAGCGCGCAAAAGGCGCCAGGGCCAACACCGTCACGGCGACCGTTCCCGCAGCCAATACTCCCGAAAGCCGGCTGACTCCGCCCGATTGAAAATTGATCGCCGATCTGGTCAATGATCCAGAACCGGGCAGGCATTGGAAAAATCCGCCCGTGAGGTTTGCCAAACCTTCCGCCAGACATTGCCGGTTGTAGTCAAGTTTTTGGCGGGTCGTGTTCGCGATTGATTTGGCAATCGCCAATGCTTCCAGCAGCCCCAGAAAAGCGATGGCCAGGGCGCTTCCCGACATTTCCTTTATCCACCAAATCTGGATTCGCGGAAAATGCGGCCGCGGCAGGCTACGCGGAACGCTGCCCACAACCGAGATAATTGTTTTGCCATCCATCGCCGGCTTGGACCAGCCAAACGCGGCTGCCACCACCGCGGCAACGATCAGGGCGACCAGCATGTCAAATTGAGGCAGGCGATACCTGCGCGACAAATACCGCAGCAATACCACGAGAATAATCGTTCCTACTCCAATGCCAAGGGCTCGCGAATTCAGCTGGCCGCCGCTTAGTGTCAGCCAGATTCGGTAAAGCACATGTTGTTGGCCGGTGCCGCGGTCCCGCATACCGGTCAGATTTCCGATCTGAGTGATCCCGACCAGAGTTCCGGCGCCCGCCATAAAACCGATCACCACGGATTCCGAAATGTAGCGGGTCAAATCTCCGAGCTTGAAAACCGCAATCAGGATCTGAATGCTGCCGACCATAATTCCCAGCAAAAACATTGCCTGGTAAGCCTCCAGCCGGGAATCGGGATTGAAGAATGCCAACGCGCTGAACACCACCAACGAAATGGCATTGGTGGGACCATTTATCAGATGAGAAGAAGAGCCGAAAATTGAAGCGACCAGCGTGACCACAATCGCGGAGTAGAGCCCAAAACGCGGGTCCACGCCCGCAATCAGGGCATAGGCCATGGCTTGCGGCAGAGAGATAGCGGCCACCGTAACCCCGGCCAACAAGTCGCTGCGGACCTTCTCCCACGAATAGTCGAGTTTCATTTTTTTGTACCTCCGGTTCAGGCTTCGATCCAGGGGGAGGAAAATCAAAAGTGACACAAGGCAGGGGTAAGCACGTGTTAACGAACGTTGGTAAAGCCGCTTAGTTGCGGCCAGGCATTCTTCCTTATTATTCGCGCATAAGACTCGTTCATAGAGATTCCCCGTGCCGAAATGGATTGAGGATAAGCCGCGCAACCAGCGCACGTCTTGACCTCCGGCTTACTCGCCGGGCGTCTCGCAGAAGCTGCCAGGAAAGAACGTATCGCGCCTCGGCCTCATCGGAAGAGCCCGCGCCGGCAGTTACCGCGCGGGCTCGCGTCGCCAGCACGCAGAACCAGCGCACCACAATTGCATTGGCCAGCATCCACCAAAGGAACCAGGTTTTCTCGATGAATCGGGTTATCATCATGCTCTTCTCGGGTCGGCGGTTGTGGTTCGCGGTTCCAGTAATTCGGCCCCACAAAAGGCCGCCGCAACATCGCGATACTATACCATATTGTCCATAGAAATGGTCGGCTTTATTTAGAAGAATTTCTTCCGAGCCCGGCCGCACCTCGACTTCATCCCGCCCGAAAATATTTGTGAAATATTGCCGCAACCCTTTCCCCGGGAATGGCCTCACAAAGAGATTATTGCCTGCCGCACAGCATGCAAGGGTTCGGAGCGACGAATTTGAATCGCCCACCCGACCCCAACAATCTGATTTAGCGCTACGATAATCTTGCTGCGACACAAGCTGAGGAGGAAGCAATGCAACTAGGAATGATAGGTCTTGGCCGAATGGGTTCCTTCATGGTGCAACGGCTTCTCAAGGCCGGGCATGAGTGCGTCGTCTATAACAAGCGTCCGGAGGCCATGCAAGGGTTGGTGGACAAAGGCGCCAAGCCTTCCACCAGCATTGCGGATTTCGCCAAGAAGCTCAGCCAGCCGCGCGTCGTGTGGTTAATGGTTCCGGCGGCAGCGGTCGATTCGGTGCTTGCTTCACTGACGCCCGTGCTTGAATCGGGCGATATCGTGATCGATGGCGGCAACTCGTATTATCACGATGACATTCGGCGCGCCGAGGTTTTGAAGAGAACAGGAATTCATTACGTCGATTGCGGAACCAGCGGAGGGGTATGGGGAGCCGAACGCGGATACTGCTTGATGATCGGCGGAGAGGAGCAGATCGTCGGCCATCTCGATCCGATCTTCAAATCGCTGGCACCGGGCGTGGGATCGGCTGCGCGCACCCCAGGACGAACCGGCCAGCCCTCGCCCTCCGAGAATGGGTATCTGCGTTGCGGCACGAATGGCGCGGGGCACTTCGTCAAGATGGTGCACAATGGCATTGAGTACGGCATGATGGCTGCGCTGGCCGAAGGTTTGAACATTCTTAAACACGCGAACGTCGGCAAAGCAAAACAGGTAGAGGACGCTGAAACCACCCCGCTGCGTCACCCCGAGCTTTACCAATATGATATGAACCTGCCCGAAGTGGCGGAGGTGTGGCGTCGCGGCAGCGTCATCGGCTCGTGGCTGCTCGATCTGACGGCAGCGGCATTGCAGGAAAAGCCCGATCTCTCGGAGTTTGCGGGACGAGTGTCGGATTCCGGAGAAGGACGTTGGACGGTGGAGGCGGCGGTGGATGAAGGCGTCCCTTCGCCGGTGATCAGCGCGGCATTGTTCTCCCGCTTCTCTTCGCGAGGCAGCGACGAGTACGCCTATCGTTTGCTTTCGGCCATGCGTTATGAATTCGGCGGCCACAAAGAGAAGCCCGCCGATAAGCCGGAGGCGGCCTGATGCCGGATTTCCAGTCTGATGCTTTTGTTTTTTTCGGCGCTACCGGCGATCTCGCGTACAAAGAGATTTTTCCTTCCCTGCAACGGCTGGTTCGCGACGAAGGCCTGAATATTCCGATCATTGGCGTGGCCCACAGCGGCTGGAGTCTGGATCAGCTCAAGGCGCGGGCAAAGGATAGCCTGGAGAAAAATGGCGGAGTCGATGAAAATGCGTTCAAGAAACTCAGCGGACTTTTGCGCTATGTCGACGGCGATTACAAAGATCAGAATACCTTTGTCGAACTTCGCAAACAGTTAGGAGACGCGAAGAAACCGTTGCATTATCTCGCGATCCCACCCAGTCTCTTCGGCACCGTGGCCGAGGGACTGGCCAAGTCCGGTTGCGCGGAGAACGCCAGCGTGGTGGTGGAGAAACCTTTCGGGCACGATTTGGCTTCGGCCCAGGCTTTGAACCGGATCTTGCGACAATATTTTCCCGAGGAGCGGATCTTCCGCATCGATCATTTTCTGGGAAAAGAGCCGGTGCAAAATATTCTCTATACCCGCTTCGCCAATCCCATGTTTGAACCGATCTGGAATCGCAACTATGTGCGTTGCATCCAGATCACCATGGCGGAAGATTTTGGGGTGCAGGATCGCGGAAAGTTCTACGATGAGACCGGCGCTCTGCGAGATGTGGTGCAGAATCATCTACTACAAGTATTGGCTATTTTAACCATGGATCCGCCTGCTGGTGAGGAACACGGTTCTTCGCGCGATGAGAAGGCCGCGCTGCTCAAGTCGGTCCGGCCGATTGCGCCGGGGGATGTGGTCCGCGGCCAATATAAAGGATACCGTTCCGTGCCGGGGGTGAATGCAAGCTCTACCGTCGAAACATTTATTGCGCTTAAATTGTTTATCGATACCTGGCGGTGGTCAGGCATTCCCGTTTATATCCGCGCCGGCAAATGCCTGCCGGTCACGGCCAGCGAAGTTTTTGTTATGTTCAAGCGTCCTCCGCTGGAAACCTTCGACGAAGTTGTCCCCATGGCGTCGGCGCATCTGCGCATGCGGATCAGTCCGGAAATCGTCATCGGCATGGGAGTACGGGTGAAGACGCCGGGCGAGCGGATGGCCGGCAACGACGTGGAACTTACCATGACCGAGCAACCCGCCTGCGACATGCCTCCATACGAACGCCTGCTGGGCGATGCCATGCGCGGACAGAATGAACTCTTTGCCCGCCAGGATGTGGTCGAGGCGCAATGGCGCGCGGTCGAGCCGATTCTCGGCGACATTACTCCCTTCTACCAATATGATCCGAACACGTGGGGCCCTCCAGAGGCTCAACAACTGATAAATAATGATGGACCGTGGATCGATCCCAAGCCGCAGCACAACAATTGAAAGAGGTAAGCCGATGACTCAGAGACTCTCCCAAACGCCATCCTGGCAAGCTCTGCAAGCTCATTACGAAAAAGTAAAAGATATTCACCTGCGGCAGTTGTTTGCCGATGATCCTGGTCGCGGTGAACGCATGACTGCCGAGACTGATGGCCTATACCTTGATTACTCGAAGAATCGAATCAACGGCGAAACCCTTCGGCTGCTGATTCAACTGGCCAATGAGCGAGGCGTGGCAGCGCGCCGCGATGCCATGTTTCGCGGTGAGAAGATCAACATTACGGAAAAGCGCGCGGTGCTGCACGTTGCACTGCGTGCGCCGCGTGGCACGCAGATCAAAGTGGATGGCGTGGATGTTGTACCCGAGGTTCATACCGTTCTGGACAAGATGGCGGCATTTTCCAAGCGCGTGCGCAGCGGAGAGTGGAAAGGCCACACTGGCAAGGCTATTAAGAATGTCATTAACGTCGGCATCGGGGGCTCGTATCTGGGGCCCGAGATGGCCTACGATGCGTTGCGGACTTTTACCGACCGCTCCGTTAAGTTTCGCTTCGTGGCGAATGTGGATGGCGCCGCATTTGCGGAGGCCACGCATGATCTCGACCCCGCTGAAACGCTATTTATTTTGTCTTCAAAGACTTTCACCACGCTGGAAACCATGACCAACGCGGCAACTGCGCGGCGCTGGATCGTGGACGCGCTGAAGAGCGATGCCGCGGTGGCGAAGCATTTCGTAGCCGTCTCGACCAATGCGGAAGGCGTTGCGAAGTTTGGCATCGATGCGGAAAATATGTTTGGATTTTGGGACTGGGTGGGCGGGCGATACTCAATGGATTCCGCGATCGGCCTCTCCACCATGATCGCAATCGGGCCCGAAGGATTTGAGGAATTGCTCGCCGGATTCCACGCTATGGATGAGCACTTCCGCACCGCGCCTTTCGACAAGAATCTTCCCGTGCTGCTGGGCCTGCTCACAGTTTGGTACAACAACTTCTTCGCTGCTCAGACGCTGGGAATCATGCCCTATTCGGATAACCTAAAGCGCTTCCCTGCTTACCTGCAGCAACTCCAGATGGAGAGCAACGGCAAGCACGTCGATCTCGACGGACAGCCGGTAAACTATCAAACCGGACCGATTATTTGGGGCGAACCAGGTACCGACGGACAGCACTCCTTCTATCAACTCATCCATCAGGGAACAAAACTCATCCCCTGCGATCTGATCGGATTTTGCCAGCCGCTCAGCCAGTACACCGACCATCACGATCTTTTGATGGCGAACATTTTTGCGCAGGCGGAGGCCCTGGCTTTTGGAAAGACCGCCGCGGAAGTGAAGTCCGAGGGCGTCGCCGATTTTCAGATTCCATTCCGCGTTTTTGAAGGCAATCGCCCGACCAACTTAATTCTGGCAGAGAAGCTGACGCCCCGAACCTTGGGTTCGTTGGTCGCGCTTTATGAACACAGCGTTTTTACGCAAGGTGCGATCTGGAACATCGACTCGTTCGACCAATGGGGCGTGGAGCTTGGAAAAGCTCTTGCGCAGCGAATTGTTCCGGAATTGCAGAGCTCGGCAGAACCAAAACTGAAGCATGACAGCTCAACCAATTCGTTGATTCAGCGTTACCGCCGTCTACGGGGCAACGCTTAGAAACCTGATATCGAAATCAGAAAGGGAAAATTATGCCAGGCAAAAATGCAGCATCGGAAAAGGATCAAGGTCTCGCCGCAAAGGCTGGCGAATTTCTGATTGGAGGAGACCTTCGCGTTACGCGGCTGGGATTCGGCGCCATGCGTCTCACCGGAGATGGAGTTTGGGGAGATCCTCCGGATCGAAATGAAGCCATCCGCGTGTTGCGAGTGGCGGTGGAATTAGGAATTAATTTCATCGATACCGCTGACTCCTACGGCCCGCAGGTCAGCGAACAGCTTATCGCCGAGGCCCTGCATCCTTATCCACAAGGTCTGGTCATCGCAACCAAGGCTGGTTTTGACCGGCCGGGTCCGAATAAGTGGGTCGAAAACGGTAAGCCCGAGCACCTGCGTTCCGCTTGCGAAGCCAGCTTGCGCCGCTTGCGTCTTGACCGCATCGATCTTTATCAATTGCATCGCATCGATCCCAAGGTTCCCGCCGAAGATCAGCTCGGAACTCTAAAAGACTTGCAGGCGCAGGGGAAAATCAAGCACATCGGCTTGTCGGAAGTCAGCGTAAAACAAATCGAGGACTCGCGAAAGATCGTTCCCATCGTGAGTGTGCAGAACCGTTACAGCGTGGCCGACCGCGGATCGGAAGACGTTTTGAATTATTGCGAGAAGGAAAATCTGGGTTTCATTCCCTGGTTTCCGCTGGCGGCCGGCAAAGCTGCAGGATCGGAAAGTCCCGTTGCGAAACTGGCCAAACAACTGAATGCTTCGCCCGCGCAGGTTGCGTTGGCCTGGCTGCTTTCGCGATCTCCCGTCATGCTGCCGATCCCAGGTACGTCAAAGGTCGCGCATCTGGAAGAAAATGTGGCCGCGGCGGGTTTGAAAATCGACCAAAGTCAGATACAGGAACTTGGCCTTACGGCCTAGGTCTCCGGTTAAGACCCTGGAAGTTGCTCCCGCAATTTTCAACGCGTCGTTGTAGAAAGAAATAATTCGGCCGGCACACAAAAGATCGCGGCGATTTACGCCGCGATCTTTTTAAAGTGCGCAACAAATCCACTTGAAGCAGATTACCTTTCCACAACCTCAGGCAGCGTCGTAGCGATCAAGGTTCATCACCTTGTTCCACGCCGCCGCGAAGTCCTTCACGAACGACTCCTTCGCGTCGTTCGAGGCATAGACTTCCGCCAAAGCACGCAACTGTGAGTGCGAACCGAAAATCAGGTCGACGCGGGTAGCCGTCCACTTGACCTGATTCGTCTTCCGGTCGCGCCCTTCATACACGCCTTCGGAAACGCCTTCGACGCTATTGGAGGGTTCCCACTTCGTATTCATGTCGAGCAGGTTGACGAAGAAATCATTGGTCAGCGTCTCCGGCTTCTTGGTGAAGACGCCGTGTTTTGACTTCCCGGCATTCGCACCCAGCGCACGCAGCCCACCAACCAGAACCGTCATCTCGGGAGCGGTGAGGGTCAACAACTGCGCTCGATCCACCAGCATCTCTTCAGCCGAGAAAACCTGTCCACTCCGGAGATAGTTGCGGAACCCGTCCGCGACCGGCTCCATCACCACGAATGAGTGCACATCGGTCTGCTCCGGAGAAGCATCGGTGCGTCCCGGTTTGAAGGGAATCTTAACCTCGTGCCCCGCCTTCTTCGCGGCTTCTTCGACCGCCGCGCAGCCGCCCAGCACAATCAGGTCGGCCAACGAAACCTTCTTCCCCTTGTTTCCGTTGGACTGCGAGCCGTTGAACTCTCTTTGGATCGCCTCCAGCTTCGGCAGAACCTTTGCCAGTTCGGCCGGCTGGTTCACTTCCCAATCCTTTTGCGGAGTGAGCCGAATGCGCGCCCCGTTCGCCCCACCGCGCTTGTCGGAGCCGCGAAAAGACGCTGCCGACGCCCAAGCCGTCGTTACCAGTTGTGCTATCGACAGTCCGGATTTAAGAATCTTCGCCTTCAGCCCAGCAATGTCCTGCTCCCCGATCAACGGATGATCAACCGCGGGAACAGGATCTTGCCAGATCTGAGGCTCCTTGGGAACCAGCGGCCCAAGGTATCGCGGCATTGGCCCCATATCGCGGTGCGTCAGCTTGAACCACGCCCGCGCAAACGCGTCGGCGAACTGATCCGGATGCTCATAGAAGCGCCGCGAAATCTTTTCGTAAGCGGGATCAAATCGTAAGGCCAGGTCGGTAGTCAGCATGGTTGGCGCGTGACGCTTTGCCGGATCGTGCGCATCCGGCACCGTGCCGTCGCCCGCACCATTTTTCGGCCTCCACTGGTGCGCGCCCGCCGGACTCTTCGTCAGTTCCCAATCATATTTGAACAGGTTGTCAAAGAAGTTATTGCTCCACTTCGTCGGCGTTGTGGTCCAGGTAACTTCCAGACCGCTGCCAATGGTATCGGCGCCAAAACCTTTGCCGAATTTATTCTTCCAGCCAAAGCCTTGATCCTGAATGTCGGCGCCTTCCGGTTCATTGCCTACATACTGAGCGGGAACGGCGGCGCCGTGCGTTTTTCCGAAGGTGTGTCCACCGGCAATGAGCGCGACCGTTTCCTCATCGTTCATCGCCATACGGGCGAACGTCTCTCGAATGTCGCGCGCCGCACCAATTGGATCGGGTTTGCCATTGGGACCTTCCGGGTTCACATAGATCAGACCCATCTGCACCGCGCCCAGTGGATTCTCCAGGTTACGATCTCCTGAGTAACGCTCATCCGCCAGCCACGTGCCTTCCGGTCCCCAATAAATCTCCTCCTCGGGTTCCCATACGTCGGCGCGACCACCTCCAAAACCAAATGTCTTGAAGCCCATCGATTCGAGTGCAACATTCCCACTGAGAATCATGAGGTCAGCCCAGGAGATTTTTCGGCCATACTTCTGCTTGATCGGCCAGAGCAACCGGCGGGCCTTATCCAGATTCACATTATCGGGCCAGCTGTTGAGCGGCGCAAAACGCTGTTGCCCAGCTCCCGCGCCGCCGCGGCCATCGCCGATACGGTATGTGCCGGCGCTGTGCCATGCCATACGAATAAAGAGAGGCCCATAGTGGCCAAAGTCAGCCGGCCACCACTCCTGCGAATCCGTCATCAAGGCATGCAAATCCTTGATCACGGCATTCAGGTCGAGCTTCTTGAACTCTTCCGCGTAATTGAACTCCTTGCCCATGGGATCTGACTTTGGGGAATGCTGGTGCAGCACCCTCAGGTTCACCTGATTCGGCCACCAATCCGCATTCGTGTGAGGTTTGGGAGCGCCGTGCGCTACCGGGCATTTCCCCTCGGGTGTAGTGTGTTTGTCTTTAGTCTCAGGGGAAACGCTCCCCGATGAAGTCGCAAGTGTATTTTCCATATGTTTTTTCCCCTTCGAATCATTGCTTGATACTGCATCAAAACTATTTTTCGGCGCTGCACCGGCGGCAGAGGCCAAAAACCTCGACCACCGGCTGCGTCAGATCAAATCCATCAAGAACTTTCGGAGACAACTTTTTGAAATCGAAGAAGTCACCCTCGATGTCCTGCACCTTTTTGCAGCGCGAACACACCAGGTGATGGTGCGGCTCGAGATTGCCATCCACCCGCAAGGTGGAAGCATGCGGCGAGACTTCTCGCAGCAAGCCGCACTCGATGAAAAGCCGCAGATTGTTGTAAACCGTGGCCAGAGAAATGGACGGAATGCGCCGTCGAACCGCCGCGTAAATATCCTCTGGAGAATAGTGTCCGTGAGAAGCGATGACGGCCTCGTACACGATTTGACGCTGGTGGGTAACCGCCAGACCGTGTTTCGCGGCCAGTTCACGGAACTGTTCGTGGGAGAGGCGCATAATTATCGGATAAGAATAATTATAAAACAGCCCGAAGCAGTGTCAACCGAAATATTTTTCTTTTACCGTGGGTCGCGCGAAGTTCACGCATTGTTCGCTATCGGGCTGGAAATGATTCTGGCAGTCGCCAGATCAACCAAAGGTGAAGGCAAATGCCTGCACGCCCGGATCGAGAAACTCAATCTCGAACGTTCTATCTTCCACCGGTCCTTTTTGACGAATGAGTTGATAAAGCCGATGGTCTTTCACGGTGCCCGAACCACTGCTGTCGACGTCGACGCCATGGTCGTCACCCGGAGGCGTGCCGTCCAGCTTCACCGTGAAGCGGACTGGCTTGCCGTCCTTCATAGTTCCAAGAACCAGGTGAAGATCGCGGGCATGAAAGCGAAAGATAATCTTTCCCGGAGCCGTTTGCAGCACCGCGCTTTCCTCACCGACCTTCCAACTCCCGCCAAGCGCCCATTGATTGAGCGAAAGCCTGGGTTGTGGCGTATAAGCCTGCTTGGAATCTTTAGCGATGGCCTCGGTGGAAGCGAAGTGTTCCGCCCGGTGGTATCCCACGTAGGTTTCCGGCGAGCGGACATTCGCATCGTCGGGAGCCGCTTCCGCGCCAGTTCCCACTACGCTGAGCGCGCCCGAAGCGTACAACTGAGCCCCGTTCTCTTTCAAAAGTTCCTGAATGACGCGCTCTGACTCGCCGTACTCGCCCTCGCCGAAGTGGTGATACCGAATTCGTCCCTTGCCGTCGATGAAATAATGCGCCGGCCAATACTCATTCTTGAAAGCTTGCCAAATCTTGTAGTCGCTGTCGATGGCAACGGGATAAGTGATCTTAAGATCGCGCACTGCTTTCTCGACGTTGCCGCGTTCCTTCTCGAATGCGAACTCCGGCGTATGCACTCCGATGACTACCAGACCGGCATCCTTATACTTCGCCGCCCAACCTTCCACGTAAGGTAACGCCCGCAGGCAATTGATGCAGGAATAGGTCCAAAAATCGATGAGCACAACCTTCCCCTTTAGAGCCTTGCTGTTGAGCGGCGGCGAATTGAGCCAGGCCACAGCCCCGCCCAGGTCCGGCATCGGGCCTTCATCGTCGAGGGCCGGTTGTGTGTCCACCGCGCTGGCCGCCAAAACCGATGCCGGCTTCTCCGGGCCCAAACGATTGATCAAATGCTCTTCCGCCTTCGCCGTGTTCACAAATGAAAACTTCGCGAGCAAGCTCGTATCCCAGCCCAGGCCGATGGCAATCACTCCCAGGATCACCGCCACTCCCAATCCGCGGCGAATCCAGATCTCAAACGAGAGCGAGCGTTTCAGTGCGGAGAACACTTTGTTGCCCGCGAACAGCGCAATTCCGAGTGAGGTCGCCGCTCCGATCGCAAACGACAAGAGCAAGAAAGACGTTCTGGCGCCCGGTCCCTGAATCGCCGCCCCAGTCAGAATCAGGCCGAGAATCGGCCCCGCGCAGGGAGCCCACAGCAGTCCCGTCGAAATTCCCAACACAAACGACTTTCCGATCCCGCCTTCCTCGGACGGCGCGCCCTGCAGTTTGCCGCCTGCCCTCACCAGCGGACGGGCCAATGCTTCGGCAATGGACGGAAAAAGCAGGCTCACTCCCAACACCAGGAAGACCAGCATTGCCGCGTAGCGACCACCTTGATTGAGGCGCACCACCCAATGCCCTCCAAATGCTGCCGCCGTTGCCACTGCGGAAAACGTCAGCGCCATTCCCACCAGCAAAGGCAAGCCGGAACGGCGAAAGGGCTGATCTGCGCGCGCAAACACAAACGGCAGAACCGGCAGGATGCACGGGCTCAAAATCGTCAGCACCCCACCAACAAAGGCCAACAGATAGATCGGCAATAGATAGATCAGCATTGGTTCGTTCATCCGCTCTTACGGCAAATGTGATTCATCCCTAAGCAAGAAGCTTCGGCAAAACTGGAAGCGCTCACCACCCGCTTCACGGGTCAGGAGCGCCTGGTGCGGAATTTCCCACCCTTCAATCCGGTTATTGTACCGTTCGGCGGGAACCCCTTTTCGGTTGCCGCCATTCCTGTAATCTGTTGTTTATGGAGCAATCCGAACAAGCAGTTGCTGCCGCATTATTGGATGCACAGGCCAAGGCGCAGGCCCTGTTTTCGGAAATCCGGGCACATGGATTAATTCGCCCGGGAGCCGCCGAAAGCGAAATCAATGCGGCTGTGTATGATCTCGCCGCCCAGATGTTCGGCGTCACCCGGCACTGGCATAAACGCATCGTGCGTGCCGGGCCGAACACTCTGACGCCGTACGATGAAAATCCGCCGGATTTGAGAATCCACGAAGATGATATTGTGTTTCTCGACCTTGGCCCAGTCTTCGAAGAACTGGAAGCCGACTTCGGACGCACCTACGTGGTAGGCGACGACCCCATGAAACAGAAGCTCTGCCATGATATCGAAAACGCATTCGCGAAGGGCAAGCAATACTTTCAGCAGCGTGACGATATCACCGCCGCGGAATTGTACGAGTATGCCTGCCAACTCGCGAAACAGGCCGGCTGGGAGTACGGCGGCCCCATCGCGGGTCACCTTATCGGAGTTTTTCCGCACGAGAAAATCGCGGGGGATAAGGTCACTCTTTATGTCCACCCCCAAAATCACAATCGCATGCGCCTGCCCGACGCGTCCGGTCGCAAGCGGCATTGGATATTGGAAATTCATTTTGTCGATCGCCCCCGGCAGATCGGCGGATTTTACGAAGAACTGTTGACGATCGGGTGAACTCCTCCATCCGGTTAAACTGAATCGATGTCCTCGACTCCGAACGTGCGTGGTGTAAATCTCGACTCGCAAAGCCGTTGTGAGCATTATCATGGGCCGACTGACATCGTCGCCATCAAGATGAAATGTTGCGGCCTCTACTATGCCTGCAAAGAGTGCCACCACGCGCTCGCCGATCATCCGATAATCGTCTGGCCGCAGAGCGATTGGGACGAGCCAGCGATACTGTGTGGTGCCTGCAGCGCAGTCATTACGATTCGACAGTACTTGGAAAGCGATTCTCGCTGTCCCGCATGTGCCGCGCAGTTCAATCCTAAGTGTCGCGGCCATTATCATTTCTATTTTCAGCTTTCGCACATTTCCGAAGTCCCGCTGACCGGCAGTTGACCAGCAATGGAAGAGGCAGCATTTGAGCAAGAAGACGAACCTCACCAACCGGAAGACGATTCATATCGAATGGGGCGACTGCGACCCCGCCCAGATCGTCTACTTTCCGCGCTATCTCGAGTACTTCGACGCCTGCACTGCCGCCCTGTTCAACAAGGCCGGCCTGCCCAAGAGGCAGATGCTCAAGACCTATGACATCGTCGGCATCCCTCTGGTCGAGGTGCGTGCGTCATTCAACGCGCCATCGCGATTCTCGGACTCAGTAGTCGTCGAATCTGAGATCACCAAATGGCGCCGCAGCAGCTTTTCCGTTCATCACAGGTTGTTTAATAAAGATAGTGTTCTAGCGGTGGAATGTTTTGAGGTTAGGGTCTGGGCCGCGGCATCGGAAGCTGACCCGGAACGAATCGAGAGCAAACCCGTTCCACGCGAGGTAATCCGGATGTTTTCCGCGGAGACCACCCCCCGTGCGTCGCTTAAGAAGTCGCGGCGGAATAAATAATGAAAATACAAACCCAGGTTGGCATTGTGGGAGCCGGTCCCGCCGGGCTTGTGCTCTCGCATCTTCTGCATCGGCAAGGCATTCATTCGGTCATCGTGGAAGCTCGTGGTCGACAGCACTGCGAGCAACGGGTGCGCGCCGGGGTCCTGGAGCAAGGCACCGTCGACCTGCTGGTGGAAATGGGTTTAGGCGAGCGCATGAAGCGGGAAGGCCTGATTCACGATGGCGTGGAAATTCGCTTCAGCGGGCAGGGGCATCGCATTGACTTCAAAGCCTTAACCGGACGCGGCATCACGATCTATGCCCAGCAGGAAGTGGTGAAAGATCTCATCGCAGCGCGCCTGGAAGCCAACGGAAAGATTTTCTTCGAGGCTGAAGGTGTAACGGTTCGTGATTTCGATTCCAAAACACCGAAGATAACATTTTGTGAGAACAGCGAACCTTCGGAAATCCTTTGCGATTTTATTGCGGGCTGCGACGGCTTTCACGGCGTGTGTCGTCCGACGATACAAAATGCCCTAACGATTTATGAGAGAGTTTTTCCCTTTGCCTGGCTCGGCATTTTGGCAGCCGCGCCCCCTTCTTCCGAGGAACTTATCTATTGCTACCACGATCGCGGGTTTGCCCTGCATAGTATGCGGACTCCGGAGATCACTCGCTTATATCTGCAATGCGCTCCCGAGGAAGACCTGGCGCGGTGGCCCGATTCGAGGATCTGGGAGGAATTGCAGACACGCTTGGCGACTCGCGACGGCCGCAGGCTAACCGAAGGTTCGATCCTGCAGAAAGGCGTTACCGCCATGCGCAGTTTCGTGGCGGAGCCAATGAAATACGGCAATCTATATTTAGCTGGAGATGCGGCGCACATCGTTCCTCCGACCGGAGCCAAAGGCCTGAACCTGGCCGTTGCCGACGTTCGCGTCTTAGCCGCCGCCTTTGCGGAATTCTATGCCGCGGGAAGCCGCCGTCTGCTCGATCGTTACTCGGAAACTTGTTTGCGGCGAGTCTGGCTGGTACAACGCTTTTCTCTGTGGATGACTTCCCTGCTGCACCGGATCCCGGGAAACGACAGCTTCGAGGAGCACAGGCAGTTGGCGGATTTGGATTACCTGACCAGCTCTCACGCGGCGGCGCAAAGCTTCGCGGAGAACTATGTCGGTCTGCCGATGGCTTGAAAAGTTTTGCTCTGTGTATTTTTCGAACTAAGCAACCATCCTCTCGCCCTCACAGGCCCCAGATACGGTTTGCACCCACCACTAAACCAAGCGTCAGACACGCGATTAAAATTTCCCCCAAGGCTCCCACGATGAATGGACGCAATCCCTGTCTGGACATGTCGCGAAAGTTCGTGCGCAAACCAACTCCGGCGAAAGTCAACAGGAACGCCCACTTTGAGAGATTGCCGAGCGATGTAACTTGTCCTTTATTGAACCCATGAAAACTGACCAGCAATGAAATTAAGAGAAAACCGAGGATGAACTTGGGAAACTTCTTCCATAAAAACGCAGCTTTATTGGTGACGGTTTTTGCCTGTCCTTGCCCCGCCCAGTAGATCGCATAGGCCAGCACAACAAAGCCAATCATGGCGTTGCGTGCGGTCTTGGCGAGCACGGCCACTTTGCCGGCTGCGTCGGAGTATAAAGCTCCAGCGGCGGTTGCCTCCGCGGTATTATCCACCCCCAATCCTGCCCACAACCCGTACGAAACATCATTCATGTGCAGGCTGTGCGCAATGGCCGGAAATGTGAACAGCGCCAGCGCTCCCAGTGCCAGAATAGCCGCGATGGCAAAGGAGGAATCCTCGTCGTCCGCATCAATGGCTCCCTTGGCTGCGATGATTGCGGAAACTCCACATACTGCGGATCCAATGGCCAGAAGCGATATCAGCTTCGGCTTCAGCTTGAACAGCCGTCCTAGCAAAGTCATCAAGGCCAGAGACAGTGTGATTTCGATCACCACCAGCGCCAGGCTAATTCCACCTAATTTCAGAACGTCGGCGAGAATAAAACGCGCGCCCAGAAGCACGATGCCAAGCTTGAGCCAGAACTCATAGGTGGCAATTCCTGGCTGAAAGATTCTTGGGATCGTCAACGTGTTCGACAGCACAAGGCCAATCAGAATCGCCCACAGAACGTACTCGATGTTGGGAAATGTCCAGTGATGCACCTTCGCATAAGTGTTAATCGAGCGCTCGAGTGTCTTGGCCGCATAGCCGATCCCCGCCAGCAAAAGAATGCCCGGTACAATGCTCAGCCCTTTCAACAGCCGATTGTCGGTCTCCGCTCGCGACAGTGACGTTGCAGTTGCCATGTATCTCCCCACACAAAATCAGATTTCACTCGTGCTTTCCAACTACTACGGTTTCGCAGTTACCAGGAAACGTTCTTCAAAATGTCTAATTTCACAGCTAGCGCCAACGCCAGGGCAGCAATCACTGCCCAGGTATCAAGCGAGAACCACGCACTGTCGTTGGATGAAGTGCCATTGGATTTTTCCGTTGACATTCGATCTTCTCCCCCTTTGATCGCTTGCAGGTTTGCTATAGCCTACTGAATACATCGAGATTATACACATTTGGCTCTGCAATCCCGCGGCCAAAAAGCAATCCCATCGACGCTCTCGCAAGATGTTTATAATTATGTGTTTGCGTACTGAGACCGTCTGCCGTCAGGTTCGGCCAGATGCATTGCTTTGCATCTGAGAGGGTTTCTTGATCTTCGATCGATCGCCGTCAATAATCGACCCATATGTCTGTAACAGGCGCCCTGCTCGTGAAGAACGACCAATCATTAGGCTGACATAGGCATGCCCGATTCTCCAATCCCGTGCAAGAGTTTCGGCACAAGAGGAGACCTTGCCCCGTTCCGGCGGCATGAGGCAGGGACCCAGCCGGATTATTTCTATCCGGCTTATCGCGCCACAAGGCTGCGGTCGCCATCTCAACCACTGGTCTTCCTGCCGCATACTCTGTCTGAGGTCACCGGTCCAGTCTTTGGCCATTCCAGCGTTCGTCCCGAGGACCGTGACTTGACCCGCCAACATGCAGGCGAACCCGTTGGAGAGCGCATCATTGTGACTGGCCGTGTGATGGATGGCGATGGCCATGCCGTGGCCAACAGTTTGATCGAAATTTGGCAGGCAAATGCTTCGGGACGGTATGCCGAAGCGAAAGACGACCACCCCGCACCGCTCGATCCGAACTTCACCGGGACAGGAAGAACTCTGACCGACAATGACGGATTCTACAGTTTTGTGACCATCAAGCCCGGTGCCTATCCCTGGCGCAATCACGATAATGCCTGGCGTCCGGCCCATATCCATTTTTCTTTGTTCGGGCCGGCCTTCGTGACCCGGTTGATCACCCAGATGTACTTTCCTGGCGATCCACTCTTCGCTTACGATCCCATTCTGCAATCGATTCCTGACGAAAAGGCACGCCAGCGTTTGATTTCGAAATTTGATTTGGAAACGACAAAGCCGGAGTGGGCTTTGGGCTACCGCTTTGACATCGTATTGCGAGGCCGCGAATCAACCCCGTTTGAAAAGTAAATAAAGTAGGGAAAGATAAAAAATAAAGTAGAGAAAGATAACGATGGATTTGGCAACGACGCCTTCACAAACCGTTGGTCCGTACCTGCATCTTGGCCTTACCGACGCGCATAGTATTTCTCGTATTGCTGGCGATGGAGCAGAGGGGGAAAAGTTGTGGCTCACTTTTCGTGTGCTGGATGGAGACGGAGTCCCTGTTCCCGACGCGATGATCGAACTGTGGCAAGCCGACTCCCAGGGAAACTACCCATCCCAGGAACCCAGTGAAGACGATACTGCCTTTCGCGGTTTTGGGCGGCTGCCAACGGGGGAAGACGGCTCATGCACGTTTGAAACGGTCCGGCCGGGATGCGTGCCCGGGCCAGGCGAAACCCTTCAAGCGCCCCACATTAACGTGTCGATTCTTGGCCGGGGTATTCTCAAGAGATTGTCCACCCGAGTTTATTTCGCAGAGGAGCCAGCCAACGCTACAGACCCCGTATTAGCCCTGGTACCGGAAAAGCGGCGCTCCACCTTGCTGTCTCGCCCAGATCCGGCTGGCACCGGCAATTGGATTTTCAATGCGCATCTTCGCGGGGAAGGCGAGACGGTGTTTTTCGATGTGTAATCATTTCGCATCGGGCCACGGAGCCGAATCGACCCTACTCGCTGGGCTTAGCCAAACATGAGCGGACGATTGATCGAATGCCTGGCAACCACTCCCGCCCTTGCCGCGCTGTTTTCCGATGAATCGGTTCTTCAGGCGATGTTGGAATTCGAAGCCGCATTGGCCCGCGCGGAAGCGCGACATGGGATTATTCCACCCCAGGCGGCCAACGCGATAGCGGCCGCCGCGGTGCCCGCCAATTTTAATATCTCCGCTCTTGCAGATGCCTCATTTCGCGCTGGAACCCCCGCGATTGCTCTGGTCAAGATGCTGACCGACCAGCTACGAAAGACCGACCCGGATGCGGCGCGATTCGTTCACTGGGGAGCCACCAGCCAGGATGTCGCTGACACCGCGATGTCTCTCCTGCTCATGCGCGCCAAACCAATACTGATCGGCGATCTGTCGCGATTAGAAAAAGCGCTGGCAAACTTGTCAGAAAATCACAAAGATACCGTCATGCTTGGTCGAACCCTGCTACAGGCGGCTCCGCCCGTGACCTTCGGACTCAAAGCCGCCGGATGGCTGGCTTCGGTTCGCCGTGGCCGACAGCGTTTGCAAAAAGCATTTCGAGGCGCGGTAGTTTTGCAGTTCGGAGGAGCCAGCGGCACCTTGGCGTCGCTCGGCGACCGTGGCATACCCGTGGCGCAAACTCTGAGTGCGGAACTCGGATTTCCAAACTCTCCCCCAACTCCCTGGCACACCCAGCGCGATCAACTCGCGGCCCTGATCTGCGCTTGCGGTGTGCTGACCGGATCTCTCGGCAAAATGGCGCGCGATATTAGCCTGCTGATGCAGCAAGAAGTGGCCGAGGCCTCCGAACCCGGAGGAGAAGGCCGCGGCGGCTCGTCCACCATGCCGAACAAACGCAACCCCATCGCCTGTTCGCTGTCGCTCGCGGCTGCGCATCGAGTGCCGGGCCTGGTTGCTTCTTTTCTTTCTGCAATGGTGCAAGAGCACGAGCGCGGGGTCGGAGGCTGGCAGGCGGAATGGCCTATCGTTGCCTCCGTGGTCCAATCGACCGGTGTGGCCGCAGCTTCCATGGCCGAGGCCGCCGAAGGACTCACCGTCGATGCGCGGAAGATGCGTCTCAACCTCGAGAATACGAACGGCACAATTTTTGCCGAGCGCGCCATGATGCTGCTTGCAACCAAGCTGGGCCGGGACGTCGCGCATAAGATTCTCGAGGCTGCCGTTCGCAAAAGTATCGCAGAGGGTAAGCATCTCGCCGCTGTCCTCGCCGAGACCCCTGAACTAGAAACCCATTTAAGTCGTGTCACGCTCACAGAGCTGGAAATCCCCGAACAGTATCTCGGATCGGCAGAGGCTTTCCGGAATGCTTTGGCAGCAGAGCCCGATCGCCGAAACAATGATTACGAAGACAATGATTGCGAAGACGAAGATTGCGAAGACGAAGATCGCGAAGACGTCGATCCCCAAAACAACGATCCCCAAAACAACGATCCCCGAGACAACAACTAAGGAGCAATGAATTGCCCTTCGCCACCGTTCACAATATGCGGATGTTCTACCGATTGGAGGGAAATGCCAAGCGGCCTGTCCTGATTCTGTCGCACTCGATCGGTACAGATCACTCCATGTGGGACCTTCAAATCGAAGATTTGCTTCCACATTTCCAGATTCTGCGCTACGACACGCGCGGCCACGGAGCTTCGGAAGCTACGGCCGGGGACTATTCGATCGAGATGTTGGGCAAGGACATTCTCGCCCTGGCCGACCGCTTGGAAATCACGCAGTTTGCCTTTTGTGGATTGTCGTTGGGCGGGGCCATCGGACAATGGGTTGCAGCCCGCGCACACGAGCGCGTCACGCATCTCGTGCTGGCCAATACGTCGCCGCAGTTCGTACCACGCGCCAATTGGGAAACTCGAATCGCAGCCGTAGTCAAAGGTGGAATGCCGGCAGTCGTCGATCTGGCAATGCAACGATTCTTCTCTTCGGAAACGCTGGCCCGGCATGATCCCCATGTCGCTTCCATCCGCTCCGTTTTCTTGGGAACCGATCCGGTTGGATATCTCGGATGTTGTGCCGCTCTCCGCGACATGGATCATTCGGATCTCCTCAAAGCGATCAAAAGTCCAACTCTGGTGATCTCTGGTGACCGCGACGTTTCCACGCCCTGGAACGGTCACGGCGAGATCCTCGCGCGTCAGATCCCGCGCGCCAAAACCCTGCACCTCCCGGCAGCCCACCTTTCGAATCTCGAACGGCCGCATTCATTCACCACCGCCCTGCTTGAGTTCCAGCTTCCACAATCAAACCCAGATTCCCTCCAAGCAGGTTCCTCCGTGCGTCGCTCCGTTCTGGGCGATGCCCACGTCGACAATGCAACCGCCAACACCACGGAATTTACCCGCGAGTTTCAAGAGCTGATAACCCGCTACGCCTGGGGAACAATTTGGTCTCGCCCTCAACTGGACCGCCGAACTCGGCGACTCCTCACCCTTGCAATCACCGCATCGCTTGGCAGGTGGGAAGAGTTCGCCCTGCACGTGCGCACTGGTCTAGCCGCTGAACTCGAATTATGCGATCTGAAAGAAATCCTCTTGCAGACCGCCGTATATGCCGGAGTACCGGCGGCCAATACTGGATTTCACATCGCCGCTGAACAGATCGCACAAACGCCTAAGAAGGACGACTGACCGCTCGCGGGCTTCGCTATCTTCGGAACGCTCCGATCACCGCCCGTCCAGATAAGGAATCGTGTCACCCCTTGCCAGGATTTTCAGCGGCCTGGTTGCGCGGCTTGGTTGCGCGGCCTGGTTGCGCCCTCGGACCGCTTGCGACCTCAGCCCCAGAATCCGCTCGCTGAAATATCACCGTGGAAGAGCGGCTCTTCAGGGCCGCGTTAGGCGCTCTCTGGAGAACGGTGGCTTCAGCCGCTGAGGCTTGCCCCGCGCCCAACGGCTGAAGCCGGTCTCACTCTTCGCGTGGTGAACGGCACGCCTTCAAGGCATGCCCTGATACGCAACATTTTTCAAACTGCACAACCACCGAATTTCGCGCTCAAATGTCAAGAAAAAGAGCATTCCTATTTTTTCGGTGCATTTGGGAGTGCTTCCCCGCTGGCCCGCTTGTTCCATCCGTGGAAGCGCGAGAGGTCACCCGCATTCCATGCCTCGCGCAACCCTGGAGTACTCAGATCCCAGTCGGGGCGGATTTCACTGGTCACGATGCGCAGATCATGCCAAAGATCGGCGACCGACGGCCGCCCCCAGAACCAGTAGCCGTTGTAGATGCTGTAAATCACCAGGCCGGGCTTGAGCACCAGCGTATGTGGAATCATCGGATTGTTCTCCGGGTCGGTGTACTCCTGAATGTCGAGATCCTTCTGAATCGTGCGCCCGGGATCCGAAAGGAACGGCCACTGGGCTCCGACTGACGCACGGAATTCCTGCAAAGTATGGTGGTCGTCGGTGGCGATGGTGGCGATCTGCGTGTATGCCACCGCTATCTTTGGGTAGAACGCGGCCAGTTCCAAATGCTGCTGGTGCTCCTTGGGACAATAGTGACCGCGCGCCAGCGTAAGTATGAGCGGATCTTCGCCCTGTAGTTCGCTGAGCTTGCGGAGTTTGCTCTCGTGATCGGGCAGTTCGTAGTCGGGGAAAATCCCTCCGGGCACAATATCAGAACGCATGATTCACTCCTTCCGTTTTTCACAACCATGGTTGCTATTAAAGAATTGTTCCTGTCAAAGATCCAGAGTGATACCCGCGCTTGGCTGGGAACAGCATACAAGCACGTTCCCCGGAGCGGGCCTCTCCAGCGGTTCAGGGTTATAAACAATCGATCCGTCAATCAGACCGGTCATGCAAGTATGGCAGACCCCAATTCGACACGACCATCTG
The DNA here is from genome assembly GCA_963833875.1 of uncultured Acidobacteriaceae bacterium. GTDB lineage: Bacteria > Acidobacteriota > Terriglobia > Terriglobales > Acidobacteriaceae > Sulfotelmatobacter. Next base: position 35,370 of record CAWHZM010000003.1, on the reverse strand, counting down.
ACCGGAACATCGCACGCTTCCGCCAGTTCTAGCAAACTGGCAAACTTACCATCCCAAGCGACGGTAATCCCGCTGCGTGCGAATGACACCGGCGGGCCAACTCCGGCCGGCCCCAGTGGCAGGTGAGGAGTGTGAACCACTTGCGCCATACCAGGAGTAACGCCTTCCACAGAACCGAAGATTTCCGTGTGCACATTCTCTGCGAGCACACCCCAGTTTCGTAGCCCATCGCCCATATTCTGCAGGAATGAAGATGGGCCGCAGAGATAGAAGTCACTATTCCGTGACACGCCGATTCTTTCGAGCAAAGCTGCGTCAATGTGTCCGGTTGCGTCGAAGTCTGTACCGGCTCGGTCGCTGGCGGCAGGCCTGCTGTATACGATGTATCCTCGTCCCCGAGCCAGCTGTTTCAGCAGGGAACGCGATTCTTCTGCAAATGGATGGTCGACGCTGTTGCGCGCTCCATAGATCCACCAGATCTCTTTGTCGGATTTTTCGGCAGCGAGTGCGTGCAGCATCGATATCACCGGCGTCGCGCCCACTCCAGCGCTCAGTAGAACCGTAGGATTTTGGCTGGGCCGCAGAGTAAAGCTTCCGCGCGGCGCACTGACCTCCAATACATCGCCTTCCTTTATACGGTTGCACAGAAATGAACTCCCAATCCCATTCAATTCGTTCTTGACGCTGATGCGCAAATGGTCGGCTGCCGGCAGATCCGACAACGAGTAGCTGCGAAGAACGGGCGCTTTGCCCGGATTCTTGACCGGATCCTCGCCCGCATCAAAAATGAGCAGGCGCAAAACCACAAATTGACCCGCTTGGAAAACAGCAAGAGGTTTCCCATCCACCGGCACCAGAACGAAGGAAGTCACACCGGCGCTTTCTTTATGAATATTCGCCACTCGCATCGGTCGAAATCCGGGCCATGCCGGCGCTTGTTCCTCATTGGCCAGTCCCGGATTCCCCACCGCAGTTTTTGCGCTCAAGTCTTGTTGCAGCATTGCCTGGAACGAACCCTGCCAACCCTTGCTGAGCGCGGGGATCCGCAGCGCCCGTTGCAGTTGGTCGCTGGATGCTCCCGGTAAATACAGCAGGGCGTCCGTATCGGCCACACTGATTCGCTCCGGACCGTCAGTGATTTTTACGATGTCGTCGCCCGCTCCAACTTCTCCCTCCTGCAACACGCGAAAGTAGAATCCTGGCCTGTGATGGGCCACCAGCAAGGCCGGCATCCGGGGTTCATTCATGCGAATGCCCACGCGGTAGCAGGTTACGCGCGGCTGCGTCACTTCGAATATCGCGTCGCCAATGCGGTATCGATCGCCAATGCAGACCTCGTGATCAAGAAGCCCGTCAACCGTGAAGTTCTCTCCGAACTGACCGAAGACAAAATCATTCCGTCCGAGAACACCTTCCCAGTAGTGGTAGGAGTCCATCTGATAAACGAAAACTGCGCGTTGCTCTCCGCCGTGACCGGCGAGATCGGCTTGCGCGTCGCCATCGATATCGAGCTTGCGCACCATTCGCCGTCCCGTGACGGGAGACTTCCAAATCGCCGTGCACACACTCTTACCTTTCCATGTCACATCACGGGGGAGACCGACATTTACTGAAAGCAATCGGGGCATTGATATTTCGTCGAGGTCCAGCATCTCGCGGCGGGAACGATATCGAATATCCGCCGGCTACAACCGACGAGCCGGAGCGGCGTTATCCACGTGGAGAATCTCTCCGTTCACATGACCCGCGCCAGCCAGGTAAAGAACCGCATCGACCACATCCTTTACCGTCGCCTCTTTCATCGTCGGCTGCAATGTCGAGTCTTTGGGATCATTCCGGTGCATCTGCGTATCCACAACGCCGGGAGCAACTGCATTGAAGCGGATTCCGTCTTTCGCATACTCGACTGCGAGATTCTGGGTTGCTGAATTCAATCCACCCTTCGTCATCATTGAAATCGAGCCATTTTCGCCGGCAATTGGCCGATCGGCAAGCGCCGCCGTGATGCTCACAACGCAGCCAGATTTCTGTTTCAGCATCTGCTTCATGGTGCGCTGCGTGATGTAGAAGAATCCGAGCAGATTCACCGAAACCAGGGCGTTGAAGTCCTCGGTAGTAAAGTCAGTGAATGGTTTGGTCAGGAAGATGCCTGCGTTATTCACCAAAACGTCGACGGTCCCGAAGTTCTTGATTGCTGCCTCGACGGCATCGGCGGCAGTTTGAGGCTTGCCGATGTCGCCATCGAGGAGTACCAGGCTGCCCGACGTAGTCAACTTTCTGGTGGCGTCACGAGCTGTCCCAACGACGTTATAACCTTCCGCCAGAAAACCTTCGACCAAACCCGTGCCAATTCCCCCCGATGCCCCGGTTATGATTGCTGTTTTTTTGTCCGCCATAGGTAATCTTCGTCTTCAACGTTCGGATCCTCTAGTCTTTAAGCATCAAGGTGCATAACGAGTAAAGACTAGGTCGGTTGCTTTGGTTTTTTCGTGACAGGGAAAGCAGGATTTCATGAATGCCGGGTCGCCAGGCTTGCCATCCGCGAAATGACCGAACCCCCAGCCTCCGGTTGCAGCGTATTTAGTTGAGTCCTTGACCATAAACTGAATGTTCGTAGGAGCCCCGGGAACGAACGATTGGACTTTGCCAAAAACTTTGTTGTTTTCATCCGACGGGACGTTTCGGTAATGCGACGCAGCCAGGATCGTGCCGTCCGGGAACGGAAGCTTCCCTGCTCGGTAAGCCTCGATCGCCACATCGTTCCCCAAGACCGCCCCTAAACTGTTCAGGTTGCCTGCTTCATGAGCTGAGGAAACCCACCGCCAGTCCCGGTACCCCTGGGGCATTTCGGTAACGTACGGGGCGGGTTGCCCGTCCGCGTGGCCCGGAGCGGGGCCAATAAAGGCGACCAGACCAGCCATTGTTGCAACCGCAACCAGGAAGAATGTGAAGCGTTTCATTATGGTTCCTCCATTCAAAACGTACAGCACCTTCCGCGTTTCACGGGTTTGGTGCGTATCGTGTGAAGACAAAGTCGCGGGCTTTCACCGGCTCGTGGCAGGGAAAGCAGGTCTTGAGCGCTGCCGTAAGGTCAGGTTTGCCGTCTTTGAATTGTGCGAACCCCCAACCGCCGGTCGCTGCATATTTTCTGGAGTCCTTGACCATGAACTGAACGTTCGTCGCCGGCCCCGCAACGAAAGATTGGGCGCGGCCAAATACTTTGTTGTTTTCATCGGACGCAACATAAGTCCAGGCAAGGCGGGCAATGATTGTGCCGTCCGGGAATGCCCGATTCCCTTCCCGGTAGGCCTTGATGGCTGCATCGTTCCCCAGAATGGCGCGAATATCGTTGAGCTTACCTTCTTCATGAGCCACAGAGATCAGCTTCCAGTCGCGGTATCCGGGAGGAATCTTGATTCCGAAGATCGGGTCAGCCTCTTCATCGGCGTATCCCGAACCTCGGGCTACATAGAGGACCATGCCACCCAAAGCTACAGCCAGTACCAGCAAGTAAGCGATTCCTCTCACGCCATGTCCTCCCCCCAACGTGGTCACTCTAATTCTTCTCCTCGTGTGAAGTGCGGAGTCCGGCTGAATCGGACGACAGGAAGCATCAGAACAGAATTCCGCTGGCCCAACAATTAGACGATGGTATCGTTGGCACCTTTATATCGCCTCTCCGCCAATAAGCGCTGGCGACATTCTTATAACTACAGACAAAGCCCCTTAGCGCGTTGCGGATTGTGCTGAAAATATCGCGAATCTGCACCGTTCAGGCTGCTGCACTTGGGTTTCCGGTCGCGGAGCACGGTCGCAGGGACCTCCCTGCACAATGGGGAAGCTCTCTGATAGAATTCCCGTCAACGGTGGGGCATCATCCGGCAACTGTGCGCGGCCATATGACGTTAGGTGCACGCACTTGGCTATGAAACGGGGTGACCGCGAATGCTGCATGTCACGCCAATCGTCTTCGTCGTCGACGATGACGTCTCTGTGCGCGAATCTCTGGAGCTGTTGATCGCCTGCGAAGGTTGGCAGCCGAAAACATTCGCTTCCGCCCAGGAATTCCTCGACTCCCCGCGGGTTCATACTCCAAACTGCCTCGTACTGGACGTTTCTCTTCCCGGCCTTAACGGTCTGGACCTGCAAAGCCTCGTCGCACATGAACGCACTGACATGCCGATCATCTTCATTACGGGCCATGGCGATGTGCCCATGACGGTCCAGGCGATGAAGGCGGGGGCTGTCGAGTTCCTGACCAAGCCATTCAAGGATGACGTGCTATTGGCCGCCATCCGCGCAGCCTTGGAACGAAGCCGGGTCGCTCTTAGCCGGGAGGCGGAAATGCGGGGACTGCGGGACCGTTACTCCTCACTATCGCAGCGCGAACGCCAGGTGATGGCGTTGGTGGTTTCCGGCCTATTGAATAAACAGGTCGGCGGGAAGCTCGGTATCAGCGAGATTACGGTCAAGGCACACCGGGGCAAGGTGATGCAGAAGATGAAGGCCGATTCCCTTGCCGATCTGGTGAGAATGTCCGCCAGGCTTTGCCTGGAACCCGAAGCAATTAACGCGGCGTAACCGCCATCGCGCGCTTTGTAGTTTGCCGGAGACCAGCATGAAGAAGACTTCAGCACCGATTTCGCTTGCTGGTTCCCACCTCGGCGAAGTACGTCATGTCTGCGCATTTTTCAATAACGACGAGGAAGAGTATCGCGTGTTGCTTCCGTTCATTCGGGACGGGTTCGAGTGCGGCGACAAAGCGGTTCACGTCGTGAATCCGGATCAGCGTCATGACCACCTGCAACGGTTGGCGTCCGTCGGAATCGACTCAGCGGCGGCCGAGCAGAACGGGCAACTGGAGGTTCGGATCAACACCGAAGCCTATCTGCGGGACGGCCGTTTTGATCAGGATCGAATGCTGGCCGCGTTCGAGCAGATGGCAAGCGGTAATGCCAATGGGGGATTCCCACTCAGCCGCATTTGCTGCCGGATGGATTGGGCCATTGAAGATCGCTCCTACATCGACGATCTGGTTGAATTCGAATCGCGCGTGAATAATGTCTGGCGTCGCCACGACGACGCGGTGATCTGTACCTATCAACTCGGCAAATTCGGTGGCGACACGGTCATCGACATCATGCGGACGCACCCGATGATCATCATCGGTGGCCTCCTGCACCGGAATCCGTTCTACGTACCGCCCGAGGAATTCCTGCGCGAGATCCGCCAACGTCGAGCCATGCCGCCTTCCCCTTCGTCCACCGCTGCCTGATATGGAAGTCCAGCCCGAACTCGCATCCGCCGATGTCAAGCACCTTCAACGCTGCATGAACGATCTTCTTAGCCTGCTTGCTCTTCCCGCCATCTGGAGCGGCGGCGATCCATCCCAGGTTCTCCATACCTTGCTCGATGCGCTCATGCGCATCCTGCGCCTGGACCTGATCTGTGTGAGTCTGACCGTTCCCCTTGGCGAGGCGCCAGTGGAGATCATCAGGGTCGCCGAGCGGCGAGGACCGATGCTTTCGGCGCACGATATTTGCCAAGCCCTCAACCGGTATTTGCCCGGCGACTCGCAGAAGTGGCCTCCGCTGCTTCGGAACTTTATGGGCGAGGGAGAGGTTTCGATCGTGCGTCAGCCACTCGGCTTACAGGGCGAACTCGGCACCATGGTCGCAGCCGCTGAGCGGCAAGATTTTCCCCGGCAAACCGAGGCACTCCTTCTGAATATAGCCGCGAATCAGGCATCGATTGCGCTACAGGAGGCGCTTCTTCTGAGCCATCAGAAGGGGGTCGCCAACGAACTTGATCAACGGGTCGTGCAACGGACTGCCGAACTTGCCGCCGCCAACGAAGAACTCAAGAAGGAACTTGCTGAACGCAGACTGATAGAAAAGAGGCTCGGGCACGAGGAGTGGGAACTGCAGCGCAGTGAGGTCCGCAAGGCAGCGATTGTGGACTCGGCGCTCGACTGCATCGTGACCATCGATCACGAAGGCCGCATCACCGAGTTCAATCCGGCGGCGGAGCAAACTTTCGGCTACCGTCGAGACGAAGTCTTGGGAAAGCATCTGGCGGACCTCATGATTCCACCGTCTCTGCGGGAGAAGCATCGCCAGGGCTTTGCCCGCTACTTGATCACGGGCGAGGCGCGAGTACTTGGGAAACGTATTGAGATGACGGCAGTACGTGCTGACGGAAGCGAATTCCCCGTCGAGCTGGCAATCACACGCATTCCGTTGGAAGGGCCGCCGTCCTTCACCGGCTATCTGCGCGACATTACGGAACGCAACCGCGCGAGGCAGGAACTACGGCGCAGCGAGGCGTTTCTTGCGGAGGCCCAGCACCTTAGTCGAATCGGAAGTTTTTCCTGGCGCGTACCGACAGACGAAATCACCTGGTCAGAGCAGCTTTATCGCATCTTCCAGATTGACCGGGATGCGCCGGTGACATTTGAACTGATCGGCGCTCGAATCCACCCTGAAGATTTGTCACTATTCCAGGAGCATATCGAGCGATCTCGCCGGGACCGAGGCGACGTGCAACTCGAGTTCCGCCTGCAGATGCCGGACGGCGCGGTCAAATACGTAGACCTCGCCGCTCACATCCGGGGCGATCACGACCAACTGGAATACATCGGCGCAGTCCAGGACGTGACAGAACGTCGTGCTTCCGAAGAAGCGCTCGGCAAGGCTCGATCCGAGCTCGCACATCTGGCAAGGGTCACGAGCCTCGGAGTTTTGACGGCGTCGATCGGGCATGAAGTCAACCAGCCGCTGTCGGGAATTATCACCAACGCCAGCACTTGTCTGCGCATGCTGGCCGCCGATCCTCCGAACATGGATGGCGCTCGCGAGACCGCGCGGCGCACCATCCGTGATGGCAATCGGGCCTCTGAGATGATCTCTCGCTTGCGTGCGCTCTATGGCAAAAAGGCCCCTATGATCGAATCGGTGGACCTGAACGAAGCCACGCGAGAGGTGCTTGCCCTGTCCCTGAGCGAGTTGCAGAGAAATCGCGTGATCGTGCAGCAGGAACTAGCCGACGGCTTGCCTCTGGTCGCGGGCGATCGTGTCCAGTTGCAACAGGTGATCTTGAACCTGCTGCGAAATGCTTCCGACGCAATGAGTACGGTTGACGATCGCCCGCGGCAGTTGCTCATCAGAACTAAAGAACACGAAGACCATCATGTGTCCCTTACCGTAAAAGATACGGGAGTAGGATTCACCCCGCAGGCTGCGGACAGACTCTTCGAATCGTTCTACACCACCAAGCGTGACGGTATGGGCATAGGACTCTCGGTTAGCCGCTCCATAATCGAGAGTCATCACGGTCGACTGTGGGCAACTTTAAACAACGGTCCGGGATCGGCGTTCTCATTTTCCGTTCCTCGGGCAGATGGGCACGCGTCTCAGGCCGATAACATTCGCAGCATTAGAGCATCCACCGGCACGGACGCGGCATAAAGAGTCGGTACCGATTCAGTGACCGGTCGCTGAATCTCTCACCCGGTTCGACTTTGCAGACTGCCGCGTTCTCGTCCGCACAAAGATTCCCAGCCTCCGAGCACCGCAAACCAACACCAAAGTGTAATGGACGGTAACCCCCGGCTGGCGCATCCTATTCCGTGGAACGAGTTAAGAAAGGATCCCATCCACAACAGTCTCACTGGCGCGGTCACTAGAACGGGACGCGGAGAACTCTCTGATCAGCACGTGGCGCGTTCGCTCGTGTCGGTGGTGGATGATGACGAATCGGTGCGCGAATCCCTCCCTGACTTGCTGGTGGAGTTCGGCCTCGCCGCCCGCACCTTCTCGTCGCCCGAGGAGTTTCTAGAATCCGATTGCGTCGGCCAAACCAAATGCCTGATCCTCGACATCGTCATGCCGGGGATGAGCGGACCCGACCTTCAGCGGGAATTGAAGCACCGCAGGCAGGAGATTCCGATCATCTTCATCACCGCCAGCACAGATAAGAGTGTTCGCCCGCGACTCCTCGAACAGGGCGCGGTGGAGTGCCTGTTCAAGCCATTCAGCGACACCGCGCTTCTTGAAGCCGTTAATTCGGCACTTCACCCGAAGTGAGAATTCCGCTCTGTGTTGATCGCGGGAAACAGATCGCGGGAAACAGATCGCGGGAAACAGATCGCGAGCAACAGATCGCGCGGGAAGAGAATCACAGCGGTCGTGTTCTTCCCCTTCTACTTGAACGGCTCCAATTTGCCGAGAATGGTCGGCAAATATTCCGCGACCGTGGGATGAATGTGCATGGCGCGCTGGATGACCGTGTACGGCGCCTTCGCATACATAATGTCCAGCAGAACGTGAATCACTTCGTCGCCTCCCACTCCAAGAATCGCAGCCCCCAGAATTTGTTTGGTTTCCGCATCGACGCAGATTTTCATGAAGCCCTGAGTCTCACCTTTTTCGTAGGCCCGGCTCACTTTGCTCATTGGATATTTCACCGCTAGGGCCCGGCTTCCGGATTTCCGTACCTCGGCATCCGTCATGCCGCACCGCCCCAGCGGCGGATCAATATATAGCGCGTAGGCCTGGATCCGGTCGGAAACTCGTCGATGGTCGGCGTTGAACAGATTGTCGGCAACGATCTCGTAGTCGTTATAGGAAGTATGTGTAAAGGCGCCGCGGCCGTTGCAGTCCCCCAGCGCCCAGATGCCGGGAATGTTGGTTTGCAACTGGTCATTAACCACAATGTAACCGTGCGCATCGGTCGTGACCCCGGCCCGGTCCAGACCCAGGTCGCTGGTGTTGGGGATGCGCCCGACCGCTAGAAGCACGTGGCTGCCGGCCACTTCCTTGGGATCGTCGCTGCACTCCATGCCAACGACCACCCCGCCATCGCTTTTCGCCAGCGAGATACATTTCGCGTCCAGCCGGATGTGTATGCCCTCAGCCTCCACGATTTCGCGCACCGCTTGCGAAACGTCTTCGTCCTCCCGTCCAATCAGCCGCGGTCCCATTTCCACAATCGTGACTTCGCTCCCGAAGCGGCGATAGATCTGGGCGAACTCCAGCCCAACATAACTTCCGCCGACCACAACCAGATGCTCCGGTAGAAAATCGATGTCCATCATCGACGAGTTGGTGAGAAATGGGACATCATGAACCCCCGGCATATCGGGAATACGTGCCCGCCCGCCAACATTGATATAGATCCTGTCGGCCTGCAGAACTTCATCGTTGACCACAACCGTGTTCGCCGACTGAAAGCGGGCCTGGCCCTCAATGACCGTGCAATTTTTCGTTCCCCGCAGCCATTCCTCCACCCCTTTGCTGGACCTCGCGGAAGCTGCATCCTTGCGCGCTTTCACTCGCTTTATATCGACGCTCATGTCGCCAATCGCGAAACCATATTCCGCGCCTCGGCGGGCAACATGCATCGCATAGGCACTGGCCACCAGCGTCTTGGTCGGGGTGCACCCCGTATTAATGCAGGTGCCGCCAAATTTGCCGCGTTCAATGATCGCGACGGTTTTGCCGGCAGCCGCAAACCGCGCGGCCAGGGACGGACCCGCCTGGCCCGTTCCGATAATGATTGCGTCGAAGTGCTTCTTGGGAGTGGCCGCGATTGCATTGTTCATAATTAGTCCCACGAGTTTAACCTTAATTAAGCAAGAATCGCGATACCCAATCTATTGGACGAACGTATCGCCCGCCACCAAAGAATGGATTCCACATGTAAGCGATGAGTGGTGCGCACTTTATTCTAGGGGGCCCGATAAAACGTTACGCCAATACCATCGTCTAATTGATTCGCCGGAGCGACTCGGGTGTAATTTCTGCATCGCAACCGATTCGGTCGGAAGAGCAATCTAAAAAACGGGCTTGGCAACAAATCCGAGCGCCCGTTCAACTAAATAGATGGGAAACAATCACTGCAAGCCGCCTGTGACTTAATTTTCGAACGCACCGAGCGTCCTTGCGATCGGTTCTCGACAGATGTTTGAAGATTTAATGAAAGGATGAAAAAGACATGCCAGAAGCGACCTGGAAACCTCACGAGAAACACGGACAACTGACCACGCAAAGCGACCTGCCCGATAGCGTATATGCGTTTCCCAAGCAGCGTAAAGAACCGCTGACTGACGCGCAACACGTCCGTAATGCGGTCGCGCGCTTCGATCAAGTCATCGACGTTTCCGATGCCGATCGTGCTTTGGCCTTCGCCAACATCGAGAAAGCTGCAAAGCATTACGACGTTGACCTCGCAGAAACATCATGGCACGACCTGGGAGCACATCCTCAAAAAAACAGAAAACAGGCCGCCGCCAAAGGCGCTGTGACGCGCGAACGCCGAGCGTAGCTGAATCCACTCTCTATTTTTGGGAGCCACCGCGTCGGTGACCAATTCCAGATTCTCTCATCTAAGTTCGTTAGTGACGGTTCGAAGTATAAGGAGATCAACATGAAAGCAATTGTCGTCCACCAATATGGCAGTCCTGAAGTCCTGAAGTTTGAGGATTATCCCGATCCAGTGCCCGGTCCGGGCGAGGTGCTGGTGCGGGTCGCCGCCGCCAGCGTGAACCCCATCGACTACAAGCGCCGCGCCGGATTAACCAAGGATTTTTATCCCATGAAGTTTCCTGGGCTGATAGGGGTTGATATGGCGGGGACCGTTGTGAAGCTGGGCCCGGGTGTGGAGGGCTTTTCCGTCGGCGACCAGGTTTTCGCCATGGCGGATAATACCTACGCCGAACTTTGCGTCGTGAAGGCTGCGGTCTTGGCGAAGGTTCCCAAGGGGCTCGATTTGATCCAGGCAGCGGCGCTGCCGCTGGTTACCATCACCGGCAACCAGCTCATGGCCGCAACGGAAATCAAAGCCGGCCAGACAGTCTTGGTCGTAGGTGCCGCGGGAAATGTCGGGCGCTCGGCGGTATTCACTGCCAAACAACGCGGGGCGACTGTGATCGCGGGAGTTTTGAAGCGGCAGATGCAGAGCGATGACGCGAAGACTATCCGCGCCGATCAGGTGCTGGCGACCGACGACGACACCGCGATTGCGAATCTTCCGCCGCTCGATGCGGTTGCGGATACCGTCGGCGGAAAAACCGCCGAGAAGCTGATCGCCAAGGTCAAGCCCGGAGGATTTTACGCATCGGTGGTCGAGCCGCCGCAGAACGCCGCGAAGTATCCCTCAGTAAAGATGGTGCACGTATTCTCGAAATTCGACAGGAAAACCCTCGAGTTCATGGCCGAGGCGGTGCGCGACGGCAAGCTGATAATCCCGATTAGCCAGAAGCTGCCACTCCGTGAAGCGGCCGAGGCTCAGGCAGACGCCGAGAAGGGTGGTACGGGAAAGATCTTGCTGGTGGCTTGACATTACTTTGCCAACAGAGAACGCGAAAGGAAAACCGCAAAGAGACTCAAAGGGAAAGATCGGAAAGGAAAATCGCAAAGAGACTCAAAGGGAAAGATCGGAAAGGGAAAGATCGGAAAGGAAAAGATCGGAAAGGAAAAAGACCGGAATGAAAAAGAGCCTGCGCGGAATCAATCCCGCTTCCAAGCCGAGTGGCGACGGATGTGTGGAATGTTTGGCGTCCCCGAAGAGCTGGTGGTTTCATCTTCGCCGGTGCGCGGAGTGTGGACACATCGGATGCTGTGACAGTTCCCCGAGCCAGCATGCATCCAAGCATGCGGCGGCGACGGGGCATCCCATCATTGCCAGCTTTGAGCCGGGCGAAGACTGGTTCTACGATTATGACAAGCAGGCGATGATCAGAGGCGCGGAGTTGCTTCCCCCACACTCCCATCCAAAAAATCAGCCCGTTCCCGGTCCCGCAGGAAGAGTGCCTGCCAACTGGGAATCTCTCCTGAACTAGCCGGCGGTATCGGGTGCCGGCCATAGGGGGCCAAATCTAACGGTGAATATCCCGTCCGGCCCCCGCATTTTTATCCCCAGAGGGGGAAAGAAACCGCGCAAGCTTGTGCTAACGCCTGATTACAACAGTTATGCTTTGGGGGACAGTTTAGGGGCGACAAGACCCACCTCGCCTTTGTAGGGCGCAGCGTGACCATTCACGATGTAGCGAGCGAACTTGCATTTTTTAATCGACACGATCGGCTCGGCAAGCAGGCCACAGCCAACCGGACACCGTCCGGCAGGGCCGAGCCCAACTAGCCTTCCGTTCTCATCAACCGAGACGCTTATAGGCACAACTGTACCTTTGGGAAGCAGCCCTGCTTGATCTTGATCGGCTTACACGAAATCGTCTGTCGTGCCATGTCCGTTTTCGATAGTGTGGGGATTGGATCGTTTAACTCTGAAGCCTTCGGTTCCTGGGCCTAGCAGGTAATCAAGCAAACGGCAACCAGCAGCACGACTACGCCCAATCCGTGGGTTGACATGCGCGTATGCTACCTGTCTGAGTTAGCCCTGTCCAGAGTGTCTTTAGACGACAGTGCGGGTAATTGTCGTAACATCGCGATTTCACCCATTGACTTCACCAAACGGGTTTTGAGTGCTAACGCGTGTTTTGCGACACCTAACCTGCAGGAGCAACTGATTCCTCCCACTTCCTGGGTTGTTCAGGGTCGAGATCACAGCTAAGGCTGACAGACGCCAAAGTCTTTAGTCACTTTCGTTGCTTTCCATACAAGCGCATTGTCGGGTCCCTTAGCCTTTACTTTCTTGCCCTGCAGCTTTATTCGATCGCCCACCTTGACGCCCGTTGCGTCGCCTGACAGTGCGTAAATCTGCGTGTCCTTTTCGTTGGTGAGGGTCATCCCGTTTGCCCCCGAGTTGACACATCCGGTAATTGTCCGCTTCTTGGTCTCGTGAATAACTACGACCGTTACGATTACCACGGCTGCTGCCGTCGCCACGATTGCAGCTATGATCGGTCCGGTGTTGGGGCCTACCTGTCCACAAGGGAGACATTGTTGTGCCTGAGTGGGCTTGGCGAGGGCCAACCCGAACACGAGGATCAAAAGTCTTGAGAAGTATTTCGAGGTCATTCTGTGCTCCATGATGTTGAGTAGCCTGATTGATGGTGGACCGCCGCTCCTTTGGGCGATCCCCAATTGCCGAGCCTGATACGGAAACGCGCGATACGGCTTCGGAAAGCAGGAGCCTTAAGGGGAAGACAGATTGACTAGGAAGAGGCTCCCCACAAACGTGGCTGCAAGATTGCGCTCAAGAAGAGTGATTGTCAATGCCATGAATCAGACACCGGCGGTAGCATATGATATGTCCGCTTGAGATAGCACATGAAGTGTCCGCTTTTCGGGCGGTGAGGATGGGAGACCATGCGGAGCATCGGCAGCATGCGTATCGTGTTCGGTTCAATGAGAACCCTCAGTATCCGCAGATCTTAGAAATCATCGAGAAAGTCCACGCCCGAAGGCTGCCCGTAGCTAGTGATCGGACACATCCGGCATGACTCAGAATAAGCTAAACGAAACGTCTTCAGGGCGCTCGCAGGGCTATTGTCGCATCTTGCTTGGAAGGCAGGAAGAACAAGGGATGTGTGTAGTTCGTGTAAACTCTTAGAGCATAAGACCGAACCCAGGAGGAACATTGGATACCAAACAAATGTTATTGGAGGTTGAAGCAGAAATTGCAAAATTGCAGCGAGTCGCAGCAGCTTTGCGCGGAACGGACTCATCAAACCCGAACGGTACCTCAAGCGGATTACCTGCTGCTGCCCGACAGAAAATCTCACTCGCGCAAAAGGCACGATGGAGCAAACAAAAGACAGATGTTCAATCTTCTAAGCCGAAGAAAATCATTTCCATTGCAAGTCGCCGGAAAATGGCAGCGGCACAGCGTGCACGATGGGCCAAAGTAAAACGTGAGAGCAAGGCTGCGTGATCTCAGTCATGCGTTGGCGCCTTAGTCTATTTGAAATGAATGGGACCAGAGTAAGACTGGTCCCGTGTTCATTTAGTTTGAAGACTGCCCAGCGTAACCGAGAGTCGGATGTTTACCCTTTACTTATCTCCAGAGGGTGACCGTAAGAACCACTTCGCCAAAATTGTTTGTGGCCTCGTCTCAACGGTTGTGAACTTCGGATAAAAATATCGCGTTCATCCGTTCGACCCATTGAGCGCGAAACGCGGGAGCGGCAAACGGATCCGCAAAGTACTGCGTTTCTCGCACAACCTTGTCGCCCCTGAACTCCATAATGCTCACGGTATAGGTCGGCTTGCCGTCATATGTCAGGATGAGCTCGGTGACCCAAAGATCGCCGCTGCCAATGATTCGTTGGACAGAAAACTGCTTTTTGTCAGGCTGACTAGCGCGTTGATCCTGTATGTTGCGCCGACAGCGGGTTCGCTCGCCTGACTGCGGGTAGTCCAGCACCGCGTCCTCGAGATAGATGAGGTGCTCCGTTTCAAAATCGTTGGCATCCGACGCCGCCCAATGCTGATCCAGTAACGCACGGATCTCTCGATCTCGCACTCCAGAATCCTGCTCTGTTTTTTCTTGATCGTTCCTTTGCCGGTCGTTCATCTTGCCCCTGCATGCTCCATTTCCACTGAGCCTGCCCCATCCTTGCGTTTTTTGCAAGAGCCTGCCCTGAGCTTGTCGAAGGGGTGGGCCGCGTTGCTGCGAGTGCGATTTGATTTTGTTGTCGACACGTGATCAAGCAGCTTGGGGGCTCGCCCAGCCGCGCCCTAACCCGAAATCGGATGCCCCACCCGTGGCGGGTTCACGGGCGGGCAACTGCGAACTCTCGCTGGCCCGGTGCGCCGTTCAGACCCACCATCCCTGGATCGCGACAACCCTGCCACGCCAGCCGCAGATTTCCTGAATCCCGAACTCCCCTCAAATGATCCCTTGCTTCCGCAACCCTTGCCTCATCTTCAATTCCCCGACTGTACGTACAATCTCATCCGTGCATAACTGTACGTACAAAATGTTCCAGCCGGAACAACAAGACAATCGCCCGATGTGGCCCATGGCTGCGGGTTTCCCTCCGATTCTCATGCCGCGGAAACCGACTTCTTCTTCCCATCGAGTGCCGGCAGAAGAAGGTTCAGAAGCGCTTGATCAGAGAACGGGTTCTGACCTGAGATCAGCTCCCGATCTTGAATGACGTAGCTCGACCATGGAGCGAGCACGCTCACGTTACCGCCCGCCGTTTGCAAGGCGAAGTCCGGGTAGAAGAGAACCTTGCCACCAATCTCAAGTGGCTCGCGCTGCTGCTCTTCCGCTGTCGAAAAGATCGTCATCTTATATCCGGAATAGATCCAGCCCTGCGCCTTTGCGTGCGCCCCGGCGGCATCGCCCGCACTCAGCGCGGCGACGAACTCCTTCGAATTCGGAAGAGCCGAGAGCAGTGAAATCGGGCCATGGCACAGCACTGCCGTAGGCTTGGATGTTTTATGAAAGTGTCTCATCACGGTGCCCGCGTCGGGATCGTCGAGAAGATCGATCATCGGGCCATGGCCGCCAGGGACGAAAACAGCGTCATATTGATCCAGGCCCGATGCGATGACATCCGCGATGCGGCTTGGATCTCTGAGCCCAGTCAGGCCGTCGCGGAATAACATATAGTCCTGAAGCTTGGCCGCGTCCCCGCCGAAGAAATCGGCGACCTCTGAATGCACATCCACTTGGGGCGTGTTGCCTTTGGGGTTGGCGAAAGTGATTTCGTAGCCCTCCTTCATCAGGGCCCGAACCGGAACCGTCAGTTCGTTGAGATAGTAGCCAGCGCCCTTGTAACATCCGCCATCTTTCAAGGGCAAGCCGCGACCGCTCGAGACCAGTACCAGGACTTTTCCTTTTGTTGTCATTTTGTTCTCCTTTTTGAAATTGAATGAGCGCTGCTCATTGTCGGCCCCAATTCCGATACGCAGTGCTCATCCGCTGATTCTGGTTTCTTCCGTGTTCATTACCTGTCGATTAAACCTGACGCGGAAAGGCAAAACAATTGGACCAAGGTATTGCGCGATGCTTTGGCATCGCGATTTCCGGCGCCTTTTCAACACGTTCACGACTTTTTCGATGAATGGAGATTGGTGAACGTCCCCGTCTTTCCCCAGTTTCTTCTTCAGTTTCTTTCACCATTACCCGCCTGAGGGTGGGTGGATCGACGGTCTTATCGGAGACTGCGCTTTGAATATTTCAACCTCTTTGAGCGTTTTCGTAATGGATGACTTGTCGACTTGACCAACCATGGCCTTAAGCGCATTGTGCACCGACTCACCAAGCTCCTTGCTGAGGCTCATGACCTTCTTATGGTAGGCACACATCTCACTGAAAGCGTGCGGAATGTCCTTTCCGAGAGCTAAACGATAAATCAACCCACCGTAATAAAACCAATACCGACCACGGGGCAGCCCGGCTTCCTCGTTCGGCATCAAGAAAGCAGGAGAGACTTGATTGAACGGCCACACCGCGACCATGATTGCAAGATCTCTCGGCAGAGGCCCATGGCCCAACAGAAATTTGCGGATTGCCTTTTCCTGCCGCAGATTCATCAGAAGCCTAGGAGGGGACGCACCGTCGGCAGGAGGCCATGTGCGTGTGCCACGCCAGAACATGCTCATTCCGAAATAAATGAGCCGATCCAGGTCGACCTCGGGAATTTTCGCCGCTGGGAAAAGTAGATGCCCACCTAGGCCACGTTCCATTCTGGAAGTAGTCAGAACCTTATGCAACTCGAAGTCCTTGCCGTACTCGGGTATCAACGAATTAACGTATGACTCGCCGCCTACATTAAATCTCTTTTCACATTCGGTGCAGAATTTAAAATCCCGAATCTGCGTGGAAGTCTGCTTTGCTTTGCCATTCACGAAGGCGATAGGATTGGGATTCGTGATCTGATCGGCGCGGTTCTTCTTATACCCACCTTTAGGAGCATAGTGGCTGTCATGCAGATCGCGCATTTGCTTACACAATTCGCATTTCCCAAACTTCATTTTTATTCCTCTGACGCGCCCTGCTATAGCATATTTAACCATCATAGCCGGTCTTATATCATTGGGGGCCGGCCCATCCTTTCCCGAAATTTCATGATGCGGCTGCCCCACCGTTGCCCCTGCGTTCTTCGGCAGGGACAGGGTGGGGACTTTGATCTCCGGCGCGGCCCGGTCCGCTGTAAGGGCGGGATCTTATCGGTCGGGTGTAGGTCGGGTCGGTGGTACGGAAGTCAAAATCCCCGCCCTGTCGCACAAAACGCGACAAGGACGGGGCAGCCGATTCTAAGTAAGAGCGGCGGCTCATGCGCCCGGGAATCCGAACATCAACCACGACTGATTGGCGACCCAATGCGGGTATAGCGCCGTCATCTGATCGACAGCTCCTGGTCAGAGATCGCGGGTTTTTCTACAATCAAACTAGTTGATAGACTGGTTTGCTCCGTGAGACAATACCTACATGAAAACCGTAGGTGCGTTCGACGCTAAAACTCACCTCAATGAGCTGCTCCAGAGAGCCTCGAAAGGCGAGACCATTCAGATTACGAGGCGCGGAATTCCCGTTGCCAAGCTTTCTCCACCCGACTCCAACCAGAAAGAAGACGGTCACATTTTAGCCGCCTCCATCCGTCGGCTGCGCCGCGGGGCTACTTTGGGGAAACTTTCCATACGCGACCTAATCGATGAAGGCCGCCGCTACTAAACGCTTCGTGCTCGATGCATCAGTGGCCGTCGCCTGGTGCTTTGAGGACGAAGCAACTAAGTTCACGGAGAGCGTTCTCGACATGCTTTCGGCGGGCGCCGAAGCCCTGGTTCCTGCCATTTGGCCGGTGGAAGTCGCCAACGCTTTGCTGATCGCAGAGCGCCGTAACCGCATTGCCCTGGCGCAGGTCACGGCCCTGCTTCAGAGAATCGCCGCCCTGCCCATCGCGGTCCTCCCCATCGATCCACCCCGCGCCTTCGACCACATCCTGCCCGTTGCGCGTCAACAGTCGTTATCCGGATACGACGCCGCTTACCTGGACCTCGCCCTGCGGCAAGGCCTCCCGCTGGCCACGCTGGATGAGCAATTGCGCCGCGCGGCGAAATCCACGGGCGTCGTCCTGCTTTCGTAATGAATATGGAGCGGATGTCGCGGTTTTCTGCAGCGATCGAAATCCTGGTAAAGGGCTCTCTGTTACAATGTAGGTATGTTGCTACATTTGAAGGGCTGGTAACCATGAGCATTACAAAACTCTCGAGTCGAGACTTTAATCAGGACACAAGCAGGGCAAAGAGAGCCGCTAAGCGCGGTCCCGTTTTCATCACGGATCGAGGTCGTCCGTCCCACGTGCTGCTCACGGTGGAGGAGTATCAAAAGATCACTGGAGGGCAAAAGAGCATTGTGGACTTATTGGCGATGCCAGCAGCCGCCGAGATTGAATTTGAGCCGCCTCGTCTGCGGGGCAACCTGCACGAGCCGGCGGACCTGACCTGATGTACATCCTCGATACCAATGTGATTTCAGAATTAAGAAAAGCCAGGAAGACCCATCAAAATGTCAGGAAATGGGCTGAACGCGTACCTTCGGCGAGTCTCTACATCTCTGTCATTTCAGTGCTGGAACTGGAGATCGGAATCCTTCTCATCGCTCGGCGTGACAAAGACCAAGGCGCGATCCTTCGGGCGTGGATGGATCGTCACGTGTTGCCGACATTCTCCGGCCGTATCCTGTCGATTGACACCGATGTCGCCCAGCGATGCGCGATGCTTCACGTCCCGAACCCTCGCTCCGATCGTGACGCCCTCATCGCAGCCACAGCCCTGGTGCACGGTCTGACCGTCGCGACCAGGAATGTAGCCGACTTTGAGCGTACGGGAGTCGGTGTGGTCAACCCTTGGGAAGCTTCATTCGTTGAAATTGGGTAACGTTCCGTCTGTCTCAACTCTCCTCTAGATCTCCTTCCACTCCTCGACGACGATCTGAAATGCATCCTCGTAGAGTATTTTGCCCGGATGAGCGGATCGAAGCATTCGGACAGGAACACCGTGTTGCTTTAGGAGAGCCGCAATCTCCCACATTTTTTTGATTGGTTCGGCCGCATCGTCTTTGAACCACGATGCTGCGCTCCGAGGCCATTTGCTACTTTTGAACGTGCGGCGTCGGAAGATTTTCGTTAAACCAAGCATAGGTCTCCTCCAGCCATGAAACCTGAAGCTGGTCTAAGCTCCCTGCATCTCGAAGAAGTCGCGCTTCCGTTATGAGTCCCGGTAGGTCTCTGTGGCTCTCGCCGTCGAGACCGACAACAAACCGAATAAACATCCCCGCTTCCACCTCGCGATACTTTAATGCGTATTGCGAATGTTAACCGTTCCTCAATTTGGGGAAACCTTCGCATGAGCGGTTGCTGCAGGTTATGCCCCCGGGAATCCGAACATCAACCACGATTGATTGGCTACCCAATGCGGGTATAGCTCCGTCATCTGATCGAACAGCGCCTGGTCGGAGGTGGCGGTTTTCTGCAGCCGATCGAAATCCTCGAGGTAGCGCCTGGTGTCCTGGATGGTCGAGGGAGAGTCGGGCGCGCCAGGCTTCTTGTGCCCGGCGACCACCATCGTCGGATTGAGCGCCGCTAAGCGGTCCAGTGCCGCGATCCAATTCTTTCGGCTCTCGGGGGTGGTGTCGCCGACGTACATGCGGCATTGGTTGTACACCACGTCGCCGGCGACGATCAGACCGATCGATGGAACGTAGAGAGACGTGGAATCGGGACTATCGGTGCGGCCCTGCTCGAGGATTCGCAATTCGTGGCCCTCGAGGGTGAACGTGTCGTTCGCGTAGGGCTCAGGTGGAACCAACTTCGTGGGCACTTGCCCAGGAAACATCCGGCGGGCCAGCCGCTCCACGGTGGGAGTGAAAGACGGCTGCATGGCGGTCAACGCCGCAGGCGTTGCTAAGGCCCGAGCGCTGGGGAAACGATCGAGCAGAATGCTAAGGCCGTAGAAGTGGTCGAAATGGGCGTGGGTTATGTAGATGGTCTCCAAGTTGCGGTTGTGCAGGGTGACCCAAGCCGCCAGAGCCTCGGCCTCAGCGACTGTGCACATCGCGTCCACCAGCACCGCGTCGTATTCTCCGAAGATCAAAGTCGAGGTGATCGGGTCAAAGCCGAACGCTTCGCCGAAGGGCTTGGGCCGCTCGCCGACCATAGCCTTTCCGGGCGCGGTAAAGACGTTCACACTTAATGTGTTCGTCGCGGCAGGCGCGGGCGTCGTTATGCGCGAGGTCTCCTTCGGTTCATTTGTGGCGTCCATTTGATATTCCTTTCGATGTCAGAGAGGGCGACTGATCGAGGCGAGATTGGCAGAAGCGCGACGACCAGTCTATTGGACGAACGTATCGATCAATGCCGGAACGTGATGGCCCACACCCCAGAGAAAGTTCTCGGCCGCTGAGATGCGCCTGTAGTAAAAAACTCTCCACGCTTTGCCGGGGGCCGGCCCATTCACGGATTTTATTTCGCTTGCGCCATTCGAAAGTTAGGCTGCCTCACTCGTCGAACAACGCCGCGACGGATGGGGCAGCCTCTTCCGTGGTGATCCGGTCAAAATCAGGGATCGGACAAGTTGTGTTCCGTGACCTGCTAATTGAGATCCGCGATAAGGTTGCTGTCTTCAAGAAACAGGGTAAGTCCTTGGCTGGACCATACGGTTTCAGCCCTTAAGGAATGCCAGCAGATCGGCATTGATTTTATCCGCCTGCGTGGTCGGCATGCCGTGCGGAAAGTCCTTATACGTAATCAGCGTACCGTTCTTCAGCAGCTTCGCCGACTTCGGCCCCGCCGCCACATAGGGAACGATCTGGTCGTCCTCGCTATGCATCACCAGCACCGGAATCGTGATCTTCTTCAGGTCCTCGGTAAAGTCCGTTTGCGAGAAGGCCACAACCCCGTCATAGTGGGCCTTGGCGCCGCCCATCATTCCCTGCCTCCACCAATTTGCAATGATGGCCTCAACGGATTTCACCCCCGGCCGGTTAAATCCATAGAAAGGCCCCTCCGGCAGGTCGCGATAGAACTTCGACCGATTCGCCGCTAGCTGCGCCTGCAGATCGTCAAACACCGACTTCGGCAGACCCTCCGGATTGGCATTCGTCTTCAACATCAGCGGCGGCACCGCGCTAATAATCGCAGCCTTGTACACGTCCTGTTGCCCGCGCCGAGCCAGATAGCGGACCACCTCACCACCGCCGGTCGAGTGCCCAACATGGATCGCATTTTTCAAACCCAGATGCGCCGTAAGCGCCGCCAGGTCATCCGCGTAATGATCCATATCGTGCCCATCGGCTACCTGCGACGAGCGCCCATGCCCGCGCCGGTCATGCGCGATTACGCGATACCCCTTCCCCAGAAAGAACATCATCTGGTTATCCCAGTCATCCGCCGAAAGCGGCCAGCCATGGCTGAACACGATCGGCTGTCCCGAACCCCAGTCCTTGTAAAAAATCTCAACGCCGTCCTTAGTGGTAATAGTAGGCACACAGACTCCTTTGACGATTGGATTAACGCCCGCCGATTAGATCACACTCGCTTGCTTAGAGGGAAGAAGCCCCGTCCGGGCCGGGCGTTAACCGTAGGTGACAGTCGTGCTCTGGCCGACCTCGATGATGTAACCGTCAGGGTCGCGGATGTAGCAGCGTATCTCGCCGTACTTGGGGATCGGCTCCGTGATGAACTCGGCGCCTCGACTTTTCCATAATTTATAGCAGGCTTGAATATCGGCAACGCGGAAATTCATAAAGCTGTTGATGTGATTCGGGTCTGGGACGCTGAGCGTTACCGTCGGCTTGTCCGGGGTCGGGCCGCCTCCAACGTTCAGAATCATCCAGATATTTGCAAGCAGAAGGTACGCAGGCGCGTTGCCGTCACCCAGGGTTAGAATGCGGGCCCCGAAGACTTTTTCGTACCAGCGAGCGGATCGCTGGATGTCAGTGACGGTGAGAAATTGCGCGATGCTGATCCCCTCGCGCGGGGGCATCTCATAGCTCTTCTGATCGATTTGTACCGCGTTCATTGATGGCTCCTTCCGATATCTCAAAGTCAGAAAAATCTTTTTTGTGGGACTACAAGAAACTTTTCAGATCCTGCTACGCGTTGTTTCGCGGATCGTCTTTCGCGTTAAGGTATTCCAGCCCAAGCGGCCCCATCGCGGTTATTTGCGTGACGTACTCCCCGGATTTCGCCCAGTGAAAATGGTGCGTGTTGCCGGGGAGAATGATCACGGCGCCGGGCGGATAGGCTTCCAACTTGCTCGCGTCGAATTGATCACCCAGTCCGATATAAAAGACGCCGGAGATCACGGTGTAGACTCGATCCTCGGGATGCTGGTGGGGCATTAGCTTCGCTCCGTGCGGCGCCTTGACCCTGATTGTGTAAGGGCCCGGCTGCGACGGCTGACCCACGACGACGGCTAGACGGACGGAGGGTGGGAACGCCGGGAACGGTTTCCAATCGACATCTTCGGGCAAGATGGTTTTAAAGACCTCCTCCCCGAGTTGGTGCGGCCGGGATCGGTTCTGGGTGTGCTCTACGGCGCTAGCTTCCTGAGACATACGACTCCTCTTGTGTAGACAATGTAAGACATCACGACGGACTTTCGAAACCTGTATTTCTAAAATAAGGCCGCCACGATTGGTTTCGAACACCCCTACCCGCAGCGTCCGGATTTGTGAGAACCGAAGGTCGAGCGGCCGACCTATCGCTCGATTTGGCCCAAATAATATCCGAGACGATTTTCGGCATCCCCCGGCTTGTGGAAGCCGCGCGCCATCAGCGCTTTGATTCCCTGGTCTGTTCGACATTCCTCATTCGTCACTCGTCACTCGGCGGGGGTGCGAAAGCTGTCACCATTCAGCCAGAACAACCTGAGATGCGCAATTGGACCATGGTATTGCCCATATCTTTCATCCGCGACTTGACACGAACGTGTCGTCGATACCATCGTCCAATTGTTTATTCCCACTCCATCTGGCTTAATCGCGGTCACCTGAGATATGCAGGTTAATCGGACTCAGAAAACTTTTTGTGAAGGAGAACAGAGTATGGATGAACTTGAGACGAAATCTGTAGCGCCCGAACAATCGGAACAGAAGGTAGTGACGCGCATTGGGACTGAGCGTATCGCCGGCTTTACCATGGTTGCGACAGCCGTCGCAATGCTCGCCATCCTCGCGGCTGTGGCCCTTTTCGCGCAAGTCCCAGCGAAAGACAAATACTCGCTGGTATCGCCGAGCGGAATCGCGTTTTCCGACTTCAGGGGATACGAGGACTGGTCGGCGGCCTCTTCCGCCCGGCAAGACGAAATACTCAAGGTAATCGTTGCCAATCCGGCCATGATCAAGGCCTACAAAGCCGGCATTCCCGGCAGTGGCCAGCCCTTCCCGGATGGCTCCAAGATCGTGAAGCTTCAATGGAAGCGGAAGAAGAGCGCCGAGGCCCAATTCGCTGTGGATGTGCCAGACTTTTTCACCCAGGTTTTCGTCATGGAAAAGGACAGCAAAAGGTTTCCGAAGACCGGCGGCTGGGGCTATGCGGTGTTCAACTACGACGCCGCCTCGGACCAGTTCACAGCAGATGCCAAGAGCCTCTCCGACTGCGGCAACGCGTGCCACACGGTGGTGAAGGCGAAGGACTACATTTTCCACCCGTACGAGAAACGATAATCCAGATCACCCCTTAAATTAAAAACCCGGCGGGAAACTGCAGCTGGATTCTGATAAAAATGCCTCGCTAAACAAAAGCAGCACCCTCAGGGTGGTCAGTTCAATCAAAGAATGAAGTGATGGGGTAAAACGCGGTCCTTGGCGTCTCCAAAATTGAGACTCTGGCCGGACGAGAATCGGCGCTTGATTGGCGCAGGTTTGAACCCTGAACACGAACCGTTCTCAACGCAGAAATCTGAAGGATCATCTTTATGAGCACCAAACGCGTGGCGCCGCCGAGTTCCTCAAAAGTGGTTTCGATGACCACCAGCGCAAGCAATGTTTCAGAGGTTCTGCAACGGTACGGGGATGGTGCGATGCAGTTTATCGGAACGGAAAACGCTCTTTATGACCGGCACCTGGTTTTTGATCGAGCGATCGATCCTAAAGCAGCGAGTGCGCGGGAGCGTTTTGAGGCGTTCTCCCATTCCGTGCGAGACATCCTCGCCCGGCGTTGGGTGCAAACCAAAAACACTTATGAGCGAGAGAATGTCAAACGCATCTATTACCTTTCCATGGAGTTTCTCATCGGGCGTTCGTTAGCCAACAACATCACTAACCTGTTGCTGGATCCGCTTTTACCGGATGCTGCGCGAGAGAATGGCATTGACTGGCTGGAGTTGGTTGAACAGGAACCAGACGCTGGGCTGGGCAATGGGGGATTGGGCCGGCTCGCGGCGTGTTTTCTCGATTCGATGGCGACCATGCAACTCCCTGGCACCGGGTATGGTTTGCGCTATGAGTACGGCATGTTCAAGCAAACGATCGTAGATGGCTGGCAAAAAGAGAATCCCGATAACTGGCTCCGTTACGGCGATCCCTGGGAGATTGCGCGACTTCACGAGAAGGTGGAAATCAAGCTGAACGTCTCCTTCAAGTTGCAAGAGGGTAATTTTCAAGTCATTCACGACCGGCCATCGAGCCTGATCGGTATTCCATTTGATCGTCCCGTGGTGGGTTACGGCGGAAAGACAATCAATACGCTCCGCCTCTGGGCCGCGGCTGCGCCCGATTATTTCGATTTCGAGAAGTTCGGCACCGGAGACTTCGTAGGCGCGCTCGGCGAAACTCTGCAGGCGGAATCGCTTACCCGCGTACTCTATCCCGACGATTCCACGGTGAAGGGGCAGGGTCTGCGCTTTCTACAGGAGTATTTTCTGGTCGCCTGCTCCCTGGCCGACCTGGTGCGCCGCTTCCAGCGCCACAATTCGGATTGGGGGAAGTTTCCGGAGAAGGCCGCAATTCAACTCAATGACACGCATCCCTCCTTGTCGGTGCCTGAACTATTGCGAATCTTGCTGGACGATGTGCACCTGGGATGGGACCAGGCCTGGGACCTGACGAAGAGGACGCTGGGGTACACAAATCACACTTTGCTGCCTGAGGCGCTGGAGAAATGGCCGGTGGCTTGGTTTGAGACGCTGATTCCTCGTCATCTGGAGCTGATCTACGAGATCAACCGCCGCCTGCTAGATGATGTTAGGGTTCGCTATCCGGGTGACGAGGGGCGAGTGCAGCGCGTGAGCCTGGTGGACGAAGCCAGCCCGCAGAAAATCCGGATGGCCAATCTTGCCATTGTCGGCTCGCATAGCACCAACGGAGTCTCTGCTGTGCACTCCAAGCTATTGCGAACCACGACAGTTAAGGATCTCGCGGAGATGTTTCCCGAGCGTTTCAGCAACAAGACCAACGGAGTGACCCCCCGGCGCTGGTTGCGCGAGGCCAATCCTGCACTGTCGCGCGAAATCACGCAAGTTATCGGAGATGGCTGGATCACGGATCTTAGCCTGCTCAAACGGCTCAAGCCCTTCGCGGAGGATTCCCATGCTCGCGAACGCTTCCTCAAGTCGAAAAGGGAGGCGAAGGTGCAGTTTGCCAATTGGCTCAAATCAACCTCCGGGGATGTGGTGGATCCGGATACCATCTTCGATTGCCACATCAAGCGTATTCACGAATATAAAAGGCAACTGATGAATGCGCTGCGGATTGTGATTTGTTATAACCGGCTGCGGGAAAATCCGAGCATGAAGATGGTACCGCGGACATTTTTCTTTGCCGGCAAAGCGGCGCCGGCTTACAAGCTGGCCAAGCTCATCATAAAGTTCATCAACAATCTGGCGGGCACGATCGACGGTGACCCGGCGGCGCGGGGCCGGCTTAACGTCGTCTTTCTCCCGGAGTACAACGTTTCGTTGGCGGAACGGCTGATTCCAGCCAGCGACGTCTCCAACCAGATTTCGACCGCCGGCTACGAGGCCAGCGGAACGAGTAACATGAAATTTATGATGAATGGAGCGCTGACGGTCGGAACCCGTGACGGCGCGACCATCGAAATGGCGGAGGAAGCCGGAGAAGAGAACATGTTTCTATTCGGGCTTACCGTGGAGCAAGTGGAGAACAGCCGCGCCTGGTATGACCCGCACTGGCATTATGAAAATGAACCGGAAACGCGGGCCGCTCTGGACCTGATTTTCTCCGATCACTTCAGCCGCAACGAACCAGGAGTATTCGCTCCTTTGCGCGACACGCTTCTGACCCAGGGCGATCACTATATGAACCTTGCGGACCTGACCTCTTATTGCAAAGCCCAGGACCAGCTCGGCGAGCTCTATGCCGAACCCGGCGCATGGGCGCAGAAAGCGATCTTGAACGTAGCCAGCTCCGGGAAGTTTTCGAGCGACCGCACCATTGCGGAATACACAAGCGAAATTTGGAAGGTGGAACCATGCCCAGTGCTTTAGAAACACAATCCCTTGCAGGGGAAAACATTTCGCCGCTGGCTGGCAAACCCGCGCCCAAGTCGTTGCTGGTAGATGTAGCTCTTCTCGAGAAGGAATATTACGAGCGGCGTCCCGACCTGGATGATCCTAACCAGCTCGTCAGTTTCGGCACCAGCGGACACCGCGGCTCGCCCCTGCGCGGCACGTTTAACGAAGCGCACATCCTCGCAATTACCCAGGCGATCTGTGAATACCGGCGCGGTCAGGGAACCGACGGCCCGCTCTATATGGGGAAGGACAGCCACGCGGTCTCGGAGCCCGCGCAGCGCACCGCCCTTGAGGTGCTGGCGGCAAACGATGTAGACACGATCATTCAGCCAGACGGGGGGATCACTCCCACGCCGGTCATCTCGCGAGCGATTCTGGTTTACAACCGCGGACGTCAGGAACATTTAGCCGACGGCATCGTGATTACGCCCTCGCACAATCCGCCGGAGGATGGAGGCTTCAAGTACAACCCGCCCAACGGCGGCCCGGCTGATACCGACGTGACTCGCTGGGTCGAGAATCGCGCGAACGAGTTGCTGCGAGCCAAGAATGCTGGGGTCAAACGAATTCGGTTTGCTCAGGCGATGCAATCCTCGACCACTCACCAGGAAGATTTCGTGCTGCCCTATGTTCGTGATCTCAAGAATGTCGTGGACATGGATGCGATTCGCGGGGCTCACCTCAAACTTGGCGTGGACCCGCTAGGCGGAGCTTCGCTGCCTTATTGGGAACCGATCAACTCGACTTACGGACTGGATATTGTCGTCACCAATAAAATCATCGACCCGACATTTTCGTTTATGACGGTTGACCACGACGGCAAAATTCGTATGGACTGTTCGAGTCCCTATGCGATGGCGAGGCTAGTCGCCTTAAAAGATCAGTACCAGGTGGCTTTTGGGAACGATACCGACGCCGATCGGCACGGGATCGTAACTCCGGTTTCAGGTTTGATGAACCCGAATCATTATCTTGCGGTTGCCATCCAGTATTTGCTCACCCACCGGCCCCAGTGGCGGGACACGGTTGCGGTGGGCAAGACGCTGGTGAGCAGCAGCATGATTGACCGGGTGGTCAAGAAACTTGGCTGCAAGCTCAGCGAAGTGCCAGTGGGCTTCAAATGGTTTGTGCCGGGTCTGGTCGATGGCTCGTACTGTTTCGGCGGAGAAGAAAGCGCGGGAGCGAGTTTTCTTCGATTGGACGGCACGGCATGGACGACTGACAAGGACGGGCCGATTATGGACTTGCTGGCAGCGGAGATTACGGCGCGCACCGGCAAGAATCCTGGAGAACATTACCGCGAACTGACGGCGGAGTTCGGCACGCCTTACTACACGCGCATCGATGCTCCGGCTACGCCCGAGCAGAAAGCAAAGTTGGGAAAACTCACCCCGGACGCGGTGAAGGAGTCAGATCTGGCGGGTGAGCCGATCACCGCCAAGCTGACCAAAGCCCCCGGCAATGATGCCCCAATCGGCGGGTTGAAAGTTGTGGCGGAGAGCGGTTGGTTTGCAGCGCGACCCTCCGGCACCGAGAACATTTATAAGATCTACGCCGAAAGTTTCAAGAGCCAGACCCATCTGAACGCGATTCTCGGCGAGGCGGAAGCGATGGTGAATCATGCGCTGGGTTAGGAAGTACGATCGGGAGCGCAATAATGACCAATAACGACGGGCGCGCGAGTGTTCCGCCGTTTTCGTCCGAGTATCGGGCATCCGGTTTGTTGCTGCACGTCACTTCCCTGCCCTCTCCGTATGGCATCGGCGATCTGGGATCGTCCGCGTTTTCCTGGATTGATCGTCTTCACGATGCCGGCCAAACGTGGTGGCAGGCTCTCCCGCTGGGTCCGACGGGTTACGGAAACTCGCCCTATCAACCCATGTCGTCATTTGCCGGCAACGAACTGCTGATCAGTCCCGGCTCTCTTATTTCGGAGGGGCTGCTCCAGGCGAGCGATGGAGAAGGGAACGACGCTGAGCCTCGCTTCTCAGAGGAGGCAGTTGACTACGATTCTGTAATCCCGTTCAAGCGGCGCCTGCTCGAAACGGCATGGGCAAACTTCAAGGCCGGTCAGGCGGGAGTGCGTGATCTCGCACCCGCTTACGACGAGTTCTGCGCCGCGCAAGCGCATTGGCTGGAAGACTACGCTCTGTTCCGGGCGCTGAAAGAAAAGTATCACCAAGCTTATTACCTGGAATGGCCCACGGAGTTGGTTCAGCGCCAACCCAGCGCTCTCGTCGAGGCGCGGCAGGAGTTGGCGACTCAAATTGATCAGATTCGCTTCACGCAATTCCTGCTGTTTCGCCAGACCGATCAACTCAAAGAACACGCTCACGCCAAGGGCGTGAGCTTGATCGGCGATCTGCCTTTTTTTGTTTCCCCGGATTCCAGCGATGTCTGGGCGAACCCTGAGCTATTCCTGCTCGATGAGCAGCATCGCCCACGCTTCGTGGCCGGAGTTCCTCCCGATTATTTCAGCGCGCAGGGTCAATTGTGGGGCAATCCCGTTTACAACTGGGACGCGGTGCGTGCGACCGGGTACAGGTGGTGCATCGATCGGTTGCGTGCCCTGCTGGCTCACGTCGATGTGATTCGGCTGGATCACTTCCGTGGGTTCGCAGCTGCATGGCACATTCCCGCGGGAGCGCCAACGGCTCAGTCCGGGCAGTGGGTGGCGGGTCCGGGAGCTAGTTTTTTTCAGGCAGCGCAAGCTGAGCTGGGAAATCTAGCATTCATCGCGGAAGATTTGGGCGTGATTACGGACGACGTGCGGACCTTGCGAGACCAGTTTAGTTTGCCGGGAATGCGCATTCTGCAATTCGCCTTCGATGGTCATGCAGACAATCCATATCTGCCGCACAACTTTGTCCACAATACGGTCGCCTATACCGGCACGCACGACAATGCCACGACGCGACAATGGTATGAGGAATTGCCCGACTACCAGAGGCAGAATTTCTGGGGCTATCTGAAGCGCGCGCCGGGAGCCAGTGCGGATGCCGCTCCGGAGTTGATGCGGCTGGCATGGTCGTCACCAGCGGCACTGGCGATTGCCCCGTTGCAGGACTTGCTCAACCTGGGAAGCGAAGCTCGTATGAACGTGCCGGGTCGTGCGGATGGGAACTGGCGTTGGCGTGTGCGAGAAGACATGCTATCCTCTCAGTCTTTTCAGTGGCTGCGGGATTTGACGGCAAGTTCGGAGCGCTCGGCCAGTTCTGCAACATCGGTGGGGGCGCAAGTAGAACGCGTACCGGTGAGCGCTCAAACCTAGAAGCAGACGGGAGGCCGTCCTGGTCATTCAAGTTGCCAAGAGCATTCTTTTGGTGGTGAGCGCGCTGTTTCCCATCGTGGATCCGATCGGAGGGGCTCCGGTTTTTCTGCTGCTCACGCGAGACTACGCGGCCGAGACCCGACGAGTGCTGGCTCGCCGCATTGCAGTGGATAGCTTCATCCTGCTTATCGTGTCCTTTACCCTGGGGGCGCATGTACTCTCCTTCTTTGGAATTTCGCTCCCGGTGGTGCAGGTTGGCGGTGGGCTGATCGTGATTGCAACCGGCTGGGCGATGCTGAATCAGAAAAACGCGAATGATCAAGGCTCAGCCCGGCGAACCGTCACCTGCGCCGATGCTCTCAGCCAGGCGTTCTATCCGCTGACGCTTCCTTTGACGGTTGGACCCGGGTCCATCTCGATTGCGATCACTTTGGGCGCGAATTCGCCGCAACACCTGGGAGCAAACCTGCTGGTAATTCTCGCGGCGGCGATTGGTTCCGCTTTCATCGCCGTAACCATCTATCTCTGCTACGGCTACGCCGATCGGCTCGCGAGCAAGCTGGGCCCCACCGGGACGAATGTAATTTTAAAGCTCACCGCATTCCTGCTGGTCTGCATTGGAGTGCAGATACTGTGGAACGGCGCCAGCAAATTGCTCAGTTCGTTGCCGCAGCTTAGCGGTGTCGCCGCTCTGCCGCATTGAGGCCCAATTATGAAACGTCCGAGTTGGGAACAGGCCGAGGGCAATCCATTGCCGCTGGGCGTCCACTGGATTGAAGAGGAGCAGGCCTTCAATTTTGCGGTGCACTCGGAGCATGCGGAGAGTGTCACTTTATTGCTGTATTCTCCAGCCGACCTGGTGAATCCCGTTCTCAGGCATCAATTGGATTTTTTGCACAATAAATCTGGGCGGATTTGGCACTGCCGCATTCCGGTCACCGAGATTCCTGAGGCTCGCTATTACGCATTCTCCGTCTCGGGAGAGACGATTCCTCAACTCCATAGCTTCGATCCGCAGAAAGTTCTTCTCGATCCGTACGCGAAGTGCATTTTCTTCCCGCCGGGTTTCGATCGCAACCTGGCCATGCGAGAAGGATCCAATGCAGGTCACGCGCCTTTGGGAGTGCTGTTCGATCACCGGCCGACATTTGACTGGGGCGGCGATCGGTCCCCGTATCATGAGTCAGATGCGGTCATCTACGAACTTCATGTTAGAGGGTTCACGAAGAATTCAAACTCGGGTGTGGACCCATCGCGTGCCGGTACATTCGCCGGTCTCGTGGAGAAGATTCCCTATCTAAAAGAACTCGGGGTGACGGTTGTAGAGCTGATGCCAGTTTTCCAGCGCGATCCCCAGGAAGGCGATTATTGGGGCTACATGCCTTTGAGCTTCTTCGCGCCGCATGCCCAGTACGCGAGCACACCCCGCGCCGATGAGCAGCGTATTGAATTCAAGAATATGGTGAAAGCTTTTCATGGGGCCGATATCAGCGTGGTTCTCGACGTGGTCTACAACCATACTTGCGAGGGTGATTACAAAGGGCCGATCTACAGTTTCAAGGGTTTCGATGCGGCCGGTTATTACATGCTTTCCTCCGATCCGGCCAACCCCTACGCCAATTACTCGGGCACGGGCAATACCTTGAATTTCGGCCAGGCCCACGTGCGCAAGATGGTGATTGACAGCCTGCGTTATTGGAAGCGCGGGATGCATATCGATGGATTCCGTTTCGATCTGGCGTCGGTATTCAGCCGTAACGCAGACGGGTCGCTCAACTGGGGCGAAGCGCCCATCTTCAGTGAAATCGCCGCGGACCCGGAGTTAGGGCGGGTGCGTCTGATCGCCGAACCCTGGGACACGGCCGCTTATCAGCTCGGGCGCGGCTTTCCCGGCCTGACTTGGCTCCAGTGGAACGGGCGATTCCGGGACGACATTCGCCGTTTCGTTAAGGGAGATCCAGGGATGGTTCCTGACCTGATGCGGCGCATCTATGGCAGCGACGACTTGTTTCCTGACAGCCGAGCAGACGCTTATCACGCGTATCAGAGTGTGAATTATGTGACCTCCCACGACGGCTTCACGCTCTACGATCTGGTCTCTTATGACCGCAAGCACAATTGGCAAAATGGAAATAATAATCAAGACGGGACCGACGCTAACTACAGCTGGAATTGTGGGCAGGAAGGGGATGAAGGAGCATCCGCGGCAGTCCGCGCTTTGCGGCGACAGCAGGTGAAGAATTTCTGCTGCCTGCTGTTCTTATCGAACGGTACGCCGATGTTTCGCGCCGGGGATGAGTTTCTTAACACTCAACTTGGCAACAATAATCCCTATAACCAAGATAAGGAGATTGGATGGCTGGATTGGAGTCAACTCCAGTCCAATAAGGATATTTTCCGGTTCTTCAAGAAGATGATTGCGTTCCGGAAAAATCACCCCTCGCTGAGCCGGAGCAGGTTCTGGCGCGAGGATGTTTCCTGGTATGGCGTCGGCCCGGCGGTCGATTTCTCTCATGACTCGCACAGCCTGGCATTCTGTCTGCATGGTGCTTCTCAGGATGATGAGGACATCTACGCAATGGTCAATGCGTACTGGGAAAAGTTGGAGTTCAATGTGCAGGAGGGAACGGCACACGAGTGGAAGAGGATCGTGGACACTGCTTTGCCTGGTCCGGATGATTTCTCCGACGACGGAATTCCGTTGGAGGGGGCAAAATACCTGCTGGCTCCGAGATCGATTGTGGTCTTGTCTAGACCTGGGAGATCTCGGATTTTGGGTGGACTTCCTGGGCGTAGCTGATATGTTTCGGTGGGCTCGTCGGCATGAGGACGGTGGAAGGAAAAATGAAGAAGACGGCAATGCAGATGGGACAACTGATTAAGAGTGACGTGAGACTCATTCATCCAGACGGTAGCAACTCACAACAAACCGGTGAATTAGCTGGTTGAAGAGAATTGTGAAGCCAAAGCCGGCTAGGACGACGAGTTAAGTGATTGAAACTATGGTGGCCAGGGACGGAGTTGAACCGCCGACGCCAGCCTTTTCAGGGCTGCGCTCTACCACCTGAGCTACCTGGCCACAGTTTGAAACCCGCGCAGCTAGCGTAGGTTCGCTGGGAATGTTTGCTTTACAACCAATCGCTGCGGGGACCTCTTTATCGAGAAGCCTTCAATGCAACTCGAATGGAACTTTCCGATTATAGCAAAGCGACGCCACTGCTCAAGTTCATGCGTTTCGTGGATTCGCAGTTTTTGTCGCGAGCGGCGCGCCCTCGGTAGAGATCGCCGCTGCTCGATCGCAATGCCAGCGGCTTCGATTCCGGGCCCCGCCCGATTTATTGACCACCGACCGGAGAAGATTGCTGCTTCCCGAGCCATGACGCCAGTTGTGGCTCCTGGTCCGACCGCAGATCGATACAGTTGTTAATGCGCTCGATGGACTGGCGGTAGGTTCTCTCCGCTGCCTCGATTTTGTGGGCGGCAAAAAACTGCACGACCTGATCGCGCATCTGCGCATCGCAAAAAGAGCCCGTAGAATTGATGATCTCAGCGCTGGCAAAGGGTCCGCCGGCTTTCTGGACCGAATCCCAGTGCGATAGGACAAAATCCCAGGCTAGATTTTCTCCGGCCGGATTGTGCATCACTCCGCTTATCAGCTCCAGCGCGTCCTGCGAACGCACATCAGGAGAGACCGCGAAATCCAGCGTGCGTTGTATCAGTTTAGGATCGCTGAAGTCCGCCAGAGTGAAGAGATACATGTAGTATTCTTCCGGTGAGTTCGGATTCTTCGCCGCAGTCATAATTTTTTCGTAGAAGGCCTCATCCCCATTTACAGCAGCGGCCCTAAGCGCGGCATCTGCAAGGTCTCGTTCGACAGAGGCAGGATTTTCCAGAGCTCTATCGCCGATTTTGCGAGCCTGAGTGATAACGGCCGTGTCGCGGGCATCGTTAGCTAGAGCCAGAATCAAACGGGCGCGAAGGGCCTTTTGTTCGTCGCTATCGCCCGGCTTCGGGTCCCAACCTACGTCATTAAGAACCGGTGTCAGATACTGGCGCAGCCATGCCCGATACGAATCCCGGTCGCGGTCGCTCACCAGATTCGTGCCCACGTAGCTGAGATGATCAAGCACCTCTTGCAAAACGGCACGGTTTCGATCGCCGCCCAGGCCTTGCGCCAGGGCAAGATAATCACCGACCGGCTCCCGCCCAACCCGCACCGAAGCCCACACATTCTCCTGAAGAACGATTCGTTCGGCTGGAGAAAGTTGAGCCTCCGCGGCGCCGGCCAGAGCCTGAACCTGCTCATGCGGATAGCTTATGCGGTAATAGCCCGCGGCATTCGCGTTTCCCAAGACCCAGGTCGAACAACCCGCCAAGGTGGAGGTCTGTTGCCGCTTGGTAAGAAGTTCGCACTGCGGAGCTCCGTTTCCCGCCGAACCTTTCATGCAAAACGGGATTTGCCAGAGCTGCTCGTTGGGCGCCTTAAAGTCTTTGGGATTGAAGTAATAGCGGCGTTGGTCCAGGGTCACCTCGGTTGAGTTGCGGGAACATTGCGGCTTCACATTGACGATCGGAACCCCCGGCTGATTCACGAAGGTGGGCATGATCTGATCCACCGGCTTCTTCGAGGTCTTGGTCTGCGCACTCCAGAAATCGGAAGCCGTGGCGTTTGCATATTGATGCCGTTGAATGTATGCGTTCACTCCGGCCTCGAATGTTTTTTCGCCCAAATAAGACTCCAGCATTCTTAAAACGGCAGCCGCTTTTCCATAAGCAATTCCGTCAAAGAGTTCCTGAATCTGCGCTGGAGTCTCGGCTGCTTGGTGAATAGGACGGGTGTTGGCGAGAGAATCCGTATTCAGCGTTCTGCCCGCGTCAATTACATCATCCAGCTTAAAATCCCACTCTGGCTTCCAGGCTTCGATTGGCTTGCTCGACATCCAGGTGGCAAAGCCTTCATTCAGCCAAATGTCGTCCCACCACTCCATGGTCACCAGATCGCCGAACCACTGATGCGCCATCTCATGCGCGATCACGGAGGCGATGGTCTTTTTCAGACCGACCGAACCGTTTTTCTCGTCAATCAGCAAAAGTATTTCGCGGAAGGTGATGCAAGCCGTATTCTCCATTGCGCCCGCAGAAAAATCCGGCAGGGCAATCAAATCAAGTTTCCCGTAGGGATATTTGATGCTGAAGTAATTGTTGTAATAGGCGAGGACATGCTCTGCCGACTCCAAAGCAAATTTGCCCATATCCTGTTTGCCGGCAGGAGCCCACACCCGAATCGGAATGCCTTCGGCTTCGCCTTCGATGTACTTGAAATCTCCCACCACCAGAGCGGCAAGATAAGAGGACATCTTCACCGTCGTGGCAAATCGCACTGTATGTTTGTCACTCGGCCCAGCGGTATCGGAAGCAATCTTTTGGTTGGAGATCGCGACATGACTTTTATCGATCACGGCGGTGATGTCAAAGCTCGCCTTGTAGGCTGGCTCGTCGAAAGAAGGGTAAGCCCTGCGCGCGTCGGTGGCTTCGAACTGCGTAGCTGCGTACTTTCGTCCCTGATCATCCTTGCCAATGTAAAAACCGCGCATTTCGTCGTTCAGAATGCCGGAGTACGTAATGTGAATCGTAGCCGGACCTGCGGCCAGCGGTTTCTCGACTGCCAAAACCACCATCTCTTTTTCTTTTTCGGCGGTGACCTTTGCATTC
>CAWHZM010000002.1:245000-1435258 GCA_963833875.1 uncultured Acidobacteriaceae bacterium | reverse complement strand
CTGTTACCGCCGTGAAAGGGCGGTGTCCTGGGCCACTAGACGAACGGGACCGCGGTGTCTTGGCTAGGCTCGGGGTGGGTAGCGGAGGGGCATGGCAGGGTCAAGCCGGCGCGACATCGGCGATGATAAAACCCGGATTTACCGCACCGTTCCATTCCTCGGCACGCAAATGGCCCGCCAGGTGCAGCGGCATGCCATTGCCCGCCAGCATTGTCTCCGCGAGGATTCCGTCTCTGGCACGGAACAACATCGCCTTCAGGCGCGGGCCTCCGCCTTCGCCCTTCCACGAAGGCACGGATCGCGTTGCCTTCTCGGCCGACGCGATCGGCACGCAAAACACGGGCGCGCTGCAGCACGAGCATTGGTTCTTCGTTGCCGGCACCGAACGGCGCCAGCCGGCCGAGATGGTGCGCGAGTTCCGTTGTGGCGCCGAGCACCGCCAGCGTGCCTTCCACCGACAGATCGGCGGCCGTCGGCAGCAATGCAGCGGCCGCCAGACGTTCATCGAGGAATGCGTGAAAGTCGGACATGCGATCCGGCGCCAGCGAAAAACCGGCGGCCATCGGATGACCTCCGCCGGTCTTCAGTATGCCTGCCTGCCGCGCGGCAATCACCGCGGCGCCAAGATCGATGCCCGCTACCGAACGTCCGGATCCTTTCGCCAGATTGTCTGCGACGCCGGCGACGCAGGACGGCCGGTTGAAGCGTTCCTTGATGCGGCCGGCGACGATGCCTACCACCCCGGGATGCCAGTCCGGGCCGCTGATCACCATTGCCGCGTGGCCGGCACCCGCCTGCTCTTCGGCCGTACGCATGGCTTCGTCGAGGATCCCGGCCTCCACCTCCTGCCGCTGGCGGTTCACCGCGTCGAGCGTGGCGGCCAACGCCGCCGCCTCCACCGGATCTCGCACAGCAACAGCCGCAGCCCGAGATCGGCTTCCGAGATGCGTCCCGCGGCGTTGATGCGCGGACCGAGCGCGTAGCCGCACGTCCCCGCCGTCGGCCGCTCGCGACCAGTGCCACGTCGAGCAACGCGGCGACGCCAGGACGCGCACGGCGCGCCATCACCTTCAAGCCCTGGCAAACCAGCGCGCGATTGACGCCGGTCAGCGGCATCACGTCGCAGACTGTTGCAAGTGCAACCAGATCGAGCAGCCGATCAGGTCGGGTTCCTTGCGCGCGTTGAAGAAGCCCTGGCGGCGCAGTGTGCGCACCGTCGCCACGGCAGTCATGAATGCCACCGCGGCGGCGCAGAGCGAGGTCAGACCCGAGGTGCAGTCCAGCCGGTTTGGATTCACTGTCGCGACGATGGCGGGCGGCGGCCCCTCGGCTTTGTGGTGATCCAGCACAATGATATCGGCATCGCCGGCGATGAAGCCCAACGCGTCGGCCGCCGCGGTGCCGCAATCGACGCACACGATCAGGCGCGCGCCGCGAAGCACCAGCGAATGCAGCGCGGGGCCGTTCGGGCCGTAGCCCTCCATCATGCGGTCCGGCACGTGGTGGAGCACCTCGCAGCCGAGTTGCCGCAGCAGCGTCACCATCAGCGCGGAGCTGCACGCGCCGTCCACGTCGTAGTCGCCGAACACACCGACCGTTTCGCTGTGCTGCACAGCGTAGGCGAGGCGTTCGGCGGCGACGTCCATGTCGATCATCACCGATGGATCGGGCAGCAGCGCGCGCAGTGTGGGATCGAGGAAGTGGCACGCGTCGTCGATGTCGATGCCGCGCGCGGCCAGCAGGCGCCCGACGATCTCCGGCAGTCCCATGCGCTGAGCAATGCCGAGGCCGACGCGGTCCTCGCCGGCGCGCCACACCCATCGCCGCCCGCTCAGGCTGCGACCGACGCCGAGGACGCAGTCGGTCATGAAGGCAATGAAACCACGGATGCACACTGATGCGCACTGATGAATCGCTATGCGCCGCCAGCCGTGGGCGAGAGCGCATCTGTCTGAATCTGCGTGCATCTGTGGTTTCATCTTCTGCTGCTGCGCAGTACGGCCGCGCCGAGTGCGCCTAATGCCGACCGCGATCGCTGGGTCGCTGTCGTCTCGCATGACAGATTCCGCCCACTAGCCATCACCACGTCTTCATCTTGAAGTTATGATGCGCCTCCACGAACCGCACCGTCCCCGACTTGCTGCGCATCACCATCGAATGCGTCGTCGCGCCATAGCCAAAACGCTTCACCCCGCGCAGCATGGTGCCCGACGTAACCCCGGTGCAGGCGAACATCACGTCACCCTTCGCCATCTCCTCCAGCGAGAACTTCCGGCGCGGATCGGGATGGCCCATCTGCTGACCCGTTCGATCTGCTCGTCGTTCTCGAACATCAGCCGCCCTTGCATCTGCCCGCCGATGCAGCGCAGCGCCGCGGCGGCCAGCACGCCCTCCGGCGCACCGCCCGAACCCAGATAGATGTCGATCTCCGAGTCGGGCGTCGCGGTCGCGACAACACCGGCGACGTCGCCGTCGCTGATCAGGTTGATGCGCGCGCCGGCCTCGCGCACTTTCGCGATCAGCTCCTTGTGGCGGTCGCGATCGAGGATGCAGGCGACCAGGTCGGCCACCTCGCACTGCTTGGCCCGGGCGAGGTCGCGCAGGTTCTTGCCGACGGCCGCGTCGAGATCGACCACGCCGTCCGGCAGGCCGCCGCCGACGGCGATCTTGTCCATGTAGATGTCGGGCGCGTGCAGGAAGTTGCCGTGCTCGGCCAGCGCCACGACGGCGAGCGCGCTGGGCCCGCCCTTGGAGGTCAGCGTGGTGCCTTCCAACGGATCGACCGCGATGTCCATCCGCGGTCCGCCGGCGCCGACTTTTTCGCCGATGTAGAGCATCGGCGCTTCGTCCATCTCGCCCTCGCCGATGACGACGGTGCCGGCGATGGCGACCTGGTCGAACGCCTTGCGCATCGCTTCCACTGCGGCGCCGTCGGCTTCGTTCTTCTTGCCGAGGCCGATCCAGGCGGAGGCGGCCAGCGCGGCGGCCTCCGTGACGCGGACCAGTTCCAGCGCGAGATTGCGGTCGGTGATTTCGCCGGGTTGCGGCGTGTGGGCGTCCATGGGCGTTCCTCCGAAGGGTGGCGTTGGAGGGAGCGTAGCACGGGTGCGGCGCGGCGGCCCAACGGGATGAGGGGGCGATGGGCGTGGAATAGGTGCATGGGGTCTTGGTGGGGTGGTGGTGTAGACGGGTGGGTGGTTCGCGATTTCAACACTGAAAGGGGGGAGGACAACGGAGGGTCAGGGAGGTTGTCGGCGTCGGGCCGCCGCAGTGGGGTCGAATAGGTGCATGGGGTGTCTTCGGGTGGGAGCGGGGGGCTCGCTAGCGTGAGGCGGCATCTGGTGGCGCGGACTTCCGGTGCTGAGATCGTTTTTCACGTTGCATGGGGTCTCGCCGGGCAGGCACGCATCTGACCCGGTCTGTACGCCCGGCACGACATTTGAGACTGTCCCGTTTCCGGACGGCCTGACGCCGAACATTCCGACCGCCTCCTACGCCACCGACCCCCATGCCGTCGCCATCGCCATCGCCGCCCGAGCGCGGGTGAATGCGCGCGACCGCTGGCTGAACCCACCCGAACTGGTGGGCCGCGTGCCCGAGGTGGTGCCCGGCTTGCCTGATCGGCTGGTGCCCAAGGACGCCGACGCCGCAGTCAGTCACCCTCAAGGGCGCGCCTTGACCGGCCTCTACAACACGCCCTCCGATCGAATATCGCCCAACTTGAGGCGGGCCTGAAGATAACCGACGGCGGAACAGAACGAACCGTCGACTTTGGAGGAAGGATCGAAATTCTGGCAGAGGATTCGGCGGAAAGGCTTGTCGTTATTGAACTAAAAGTCGGAACAGCGGAACAGGCCTCCATTAGCCAATTCCTTGTCTATATGGGCGCCCTGATGGACGAGTCGCCAGCCGTGCGGGGAATCTTTGTCGCCAAGGATTTTTCGCCGTCGGCGACCTCAGCCGCTCGCGCTATCCCCAACATCTGTTTGCTGAAATACACGCTTAACGTCTCTTTTGAGCGCGTCGGGCCTTGATGCCGGTCCGGTAATGATCTTGCCCCGGTTTGGTGGAGTGGTGAGAGCTTAGGATCAAGCCATGTGGTTTGCTGTCATCGTCTTCTCCTGCTTCGAGCCATTCTTTGGTTCGGCCCCCGGCGGAGCCATTCTTCCGTCCCGACCCGCACAACGGTGCGGCCGTCGCGAAGAGCGTGTTCGTTGATGACTGTGTGAACAGTCGGCCACTTACACTGACCAGTAATTCGGTCGGTCGCTTGATCGAGGTATGGCTTGACCGGTGGCTTCGGCGGTTTTCAGCGCCCGTCTTCCATGAACTACACATCGGCGAAGCGGTCCCGTCCGGCGAACCACGAGTTGATGCCTTTGCATTCTGCGTGCTTCCGTTGCTGGTGATGGTTACGTCGTGAAACGCGATATCGACCGCGTTCAAGGTAATTTCCGACGTCGATTTCAGCACGCGAATCGAAATGGTCTCATCGCCCTCGAAGGTGGCCTTCTCAAGGTTGGGCGTGAAGGTCAATTTGTAATTTTCCGGAGTGGCCTCGTGGGGCAGACGCTGCGCCACGGAAAGAGAAATCGCCGACATCACAAACAGCACCAAAGTGAAGAGTTTTTTCATAAGTTCCTCAGGGAGGTTATCAAGACACCGAGCCATTACCCGCACATCCACAGTGTTGGAAGTCCGTGCACACGCGCCCGGTTGTATTTCTATACGGAGTTCTTGTCGAAAAGTTCAACGCGGTCTCACCGGCACTCCGTTCAACACGGCCATTTCACAATGGTTGGAGCCGAACCAATAAGGAATTTCACGATAATCGTCAGCTGCAAATATAGCAAGATCCGCGTCTTTGCCGGGTTCGATCGAGCCCTTCCGGTCAGCCACGCGCAGCGCCCACGCGCCGTTGATCGTCGCCGCCGCAATCGCTTCAGCGGGAGTCATCTTCATATGAGTGCACGCCAGCGACATCGCCATCGGCATGCTCAAGGTCGGCGATGTGCCGGGGTTGTAGTCGGTGGCCAACGCGACCGGTACTCCGGCATCAATCAGCATGCGGGCTGGCGGATATTCTTTGAGCCCCAGGAAATAATTCGCTCCCGGCACCAGCGTAGCGACCGTATCGCGCTTCGCCAGTGCGACGATGTCGAGATCGTTCACGTGGTCCATATGGTCGAAGGAGGCGGGATTGAAGCGGAGCAAGGGCCGCAAGTTGGTCTCAGAAAGCTGACCCATGTGAGCCCGAACACTCAGAGAATGTTGTTGTGCGGCTTCAAATATCTGCTCCGTCTCGCCGGCCGTGAATGCGCCCTTATCACAGAAGACGTCGACAAACTGCGCGAGCTTCCGTCTGGCTGCGAGCGGGATCATTTCCTTACAGACGATCTCAACATACTTTTGTGAGCAGTCTTGAAATTCTTTTGGGACGACGTGTGCTCCCAGCAAAGTAGAAACCACCGTACCTGGCCACTGCGAGGCGGCATCACGAATCGCTTGCAGCGACTTCATCTCCGACTCCACCGTGAGTCCATAGCCTGATTTCGCCTCCACCGTCGTAGTTCCGTGCGCAGCCATAGCGCGAAACGCAGCGAGAACTTTCTCCGTCAGCAGGCGCTTCCCTGCTTTGCGAACGCCTTCCACGCTCGACCGGATGCCGCCTCCCGCGACCGCGATTGCTTCATAGGAAGCGCCTTCGATGCGCTTCTCAAAATCAACCAGCCTTGGACTTACAAAAACAGGATGGGTGTGGGAATCGACGAAGCCGGGGAGGACAACCTTCCCCGAACAGTCGATCTCTAGAACCTTTTTGCGATTCTTTTTCAGCCAGGAATCGCGCAGCGCATCCTTGGTGGCGCCCACAGAAGTGATCTTCCCGCCTACGCATAAGACTGCGGCGTCTTCGATGATGCCGAGCTCGGAGAAACTAGAGCCACGCCGAGGACTGGATCTATCTGAAGAGGATCGCAGCGTAAGAAGTTGAGCGATGTTGATAAGGAGAAGCCCTTGCGGAGCGCGAGACTCGAGCTTTTGGTTTCGATGCAAGCAGTGGTCAGTTTAGCAGGAAGAAGTAGGAATGCCGATGAGAGGGGCCAATAAACGCTACTCACTCATGGGAACAGTTACTCCGTTTTTCTTCGCAACTTCTTTCGCCTCTTCATAACCCGCATCCGCGTGCCGGATAATTCCCATCCCAGGGTCCGTCGTGAGCACGCGCTCGATGCGCTTCGCCATCTCATCGGTTCCATCGGCCACGGTTACTTGCCCGGCATGCAGAGAGTATCCAATGCCTACGCCGCCGCCATTGTGAATCGAGACCCACGAAGCGCCCGCCGCCGTGTTCAGCAAGGCATTCAGCAGGGGCCAGTCGGCAACCGCATCCGATCCATCTTTCATGCTTTCGGTTTCGCGAAACGGGGACGCAACCGATCCACAATCCAGGTGGTCGCGGCCAATCACAATGGGAGCTTTGATCTTCCCTTTCTTCACCAGGTCGTTCATTGCCAGTCCAAACTGCGCGCGCTCGCCGTAGCCAAGCCAGCAGATGCGCGCGGGCAATCCCTGAAACTTGATTCGCTTGCGGGCCAGATCAATCCAGCGGCGCAGAATTCGATTCTCCGGGAACAACTCTAAAACCAGCTCGTCAGTCACGTGAATATCGGAAGGCTCACCCGATAGAGCTACCCAGCGGAATGGCCCGCGCCCTTCGCAAAACAGCGGACGAATATACGCGGGCACGAAACCCGGAAAATCGTAGGCATTCTTCACCCCACGCTGAAATGCGAATGTGCGAATGTTATTGCCGTAATCAAACGTCACCGACCCCATCTTCTGCAGGCGTAACATGCCTTCCACATGCCGCGCCATAGAATCGAGCGATTTTTCCTGATAGATCTTCGGATCATCTTTTCGTAATTCGAAAGCCTCTTCCAAACTCATGCCGTTCGGCACGTACCCATTCAATGGATCGTGCGCCGAAGTCTGGTCGGTAAGAATATCCGGAACCACCCCGCGCTCGGCCAGTTCCGGAATCACGTCGGCGCAATTTCCGACCAGCCCAACCGATACATTTTCCTTCTTGCGAATCGCATTCTTCAAAATACGCAGGGCTTCATCGAGCGTGTTCACCATGAAGTCGCAATAGCCAGTCTTGAGCCGTTTCTTGATGCGCTCCGGATCAACGTCAATGCCAAGAAAAGCCGCGCCCGTCATGGTCGCGGCCAAGGGCTGGGCTCCGCCCATACCGCCCATTCCGCCGCTCACAATCAACCTGCCCGCCAGATCGCCGCCGAAATGCTTTTCGCCGGCTGCGGAAAAAGTTTCGAAGGTGCCCTGCACGATTCCCTGTGAGCCGATGTAAATCCACGAACCCGCCGTCATCTGGCCGTACATCATCAAGCCGGCGCGCTCCAGTTCGTTGAACTTCTCCCAGTTCGACCAATGCCCAACCAGATTCGAATTCGCAATCAGCACCCGCGGCGCATAATCGTGCGTCTTGAAGACGCCCACCGGCTTGCCAGATTGCACCAGCAGAGTCTCGTCATTCCCCAGCTTTTTCAGGGTAGCAACAATCGCATGGTATGCCTCCCAACTCCGCGCCGCGCGCCCGGTTCCGCCGTAGACGACAAGATCCTGTGGACGCTCGGCAACGTCGGAGTCCAGATTGTTCATCAGCATGCGCATCGCAGCTTCCTGCTGCCAGCCTTTGCAAGTAATGGATGTTCCGCGCGGCGCACGGATGGAAGCGGGGGCCTGAGTAAGTTCGGTTTCAACTGGCATGTAATGATGTTAATCGGTGGACATGGAAGTATTCAATGCGCCGCGACAATGGCGCCGCGAACCTCTACTCAGAACAACAGCCGTGCCGTTAGTACCAGCCCATGATTGTAGGTATGAAATTGCGAAGTTGCGATCTGCATACCTCCGCCGCAGACGATTGCCAGACGGTTGCGGGGGTCGCGCTCCAACTTGAATTTGCTTAGCATCAGGCCCGGAGTCACAAAGTTTTGCAGGCGGCCGCCATTCGGCCCGCCGTGGTAGAAGGTCGCGTTATTCTCGATCTCCGGCCAAAACCATTTGCCAACATGATATTGACCAACCGTATTCCATACCACCGGACGCCCCAGTTTTATCGTGTCGGACGCGGGGAGAACCGCCCCCAAGGTCGATTGCACGTCGATGCGTCGATACCCCTTGCCAGCGCACAAGGTGGGCGACACAGTTGCCGCCAGACTTCCATTCTTATAGCTGCCTGTGGGCAGGGTACTGGCAAGCGAGAAGCTTACCGAATAATTCCCGCTCTCGGCGTTTCCTGCCGCCAAACGATACTTGAGCAACATCGAGAAATCGCCAAATCCATCTTCTGCCTTCGAATTGTGCTGGATATAAGGAGGCGCAAGCACATCGAACTCAACTCGATACCACGGAACCAGAGAAACACCCTTGGTATTGTCGTAATTCCACGTGTCTGTGCCAACCGGGGTGATCTGTCGAACAAAATCAGTGCGTGCCACTTGCAAGAGTCCCGAAGAAGCTGTGATTACCGGGATGGGCCAGGAAGGCTGTTCGGCCAGAGTGCTCCGCACACGATCTTCCCAGCTGGAGAAGAAATTGGAGGAATCGGTTTGAGCGAACAATGGAACGGAACGCAACACCATCAGCAGCACACATGCGAACAGAAGCATCCACCTAGAGATCATTATGTTCTCCGGCAACTCAAATTTTTGGATTAGCTGGAACTTCGTTCGCCCCACAAACGAATTTCAG
The DNA here is from genome assembly GCA_963833875.1 of uncultured Acidobacteriaceae bacterium. Classification (GTDB taxonomy): domain Bacteria; phylum Acidobacteriota; class Terriglobia; order Terriglobales; family Acidobacteriaceae; genus Sulfotelmatobacter. Next base: position 1,426,483 of record CAWHZM010000002.1, on the reverse strand, counting down.
TTTTTTACCTGCTCGGGAAGGAACTGTATATAGTCGAAATGAATTACAGAGAGGAAATACAAAGAGGAATTGCAAAGAGAAGACTGAGGAACTGGAAAGGATCCGAGCGGGAATCAACCTACCAGGTGCTGTAGGCAGTACCGTCGCTGGCCGTCGCGCTCGAGGCCGATTTAACGTCGCTGATGCCGGGATCCTGTTGATCGACCGCCAGCAACACATCTTCCTGAACGACCTCCCAGTTCTCTTCATTCGTCATGGGATCTTTGGGAACCACTTTGATATATCCCCCGGTGACCAGATCGTCCAAGGACTGAGGAGCTTTCTGCTTATCGAGCGTATATTGGGAAATCAGCGACCGTAACTGAAACAAATCATTGCGCAGCACAGCCTCTCGCGAGCGAACCACTGACTGGTTATAAAGAGGCATGGCAATCGACAGCAGGATGATCATGATGCTGATCACGATCAACATCTCCAACAAGGTGAAGCCTGATCTGCGACGGGTTCGGAATCTACGCACCATTTACCAATCCTTGTACTTCGTTCCATCCAGCGCGTCGTCGGTCGATTTGCTGTAAACGTCGAATACGCTTTGCCCGCCCCATGAATCTGAATCGGGATCGTCCTGCATCGAACGCTCTCCCCAATCGGTGTTTCCGGTCATGGGATCGACTGGGATCTTCCGGAGGTAGCGAACTTTTTTCCCTTGCACGTCCACTCCCTTCACCAGGGTGTCCAGGTCGGGGGGATAGCCTTGACTGTCCACTTTGGTTTGAAAAGCGTTTCGATCGGCATCAATCTTGTAGCGGTCGACGGCGTCCCTCATCTCCCATAGATCGGCTCGAAGCTCTTTTTCCTTCTCCCGCTTGATCGTCAGCCGGGCCAGCGGCACCGCCATGGTGGACAAGATGAGCAGAATGGTGGTCGCAATGATCAGTTCAATGAGGGTGAACCCAGATTGCGCGCCCGCGTTCCGCCTGGCATGAAATTTACCGAACATCATGTTGATCTTGCACTTCTATCTTCCATTTCAAAAGCTACTGAACCGTCACCGAAGCCTGCGCGCCATTGACTGTGATCGGCTGCAAGCCCGGATCACGCGCTCCGCCGCGAGTAATCGTCAAAGGAGTCTGCCCGCTCGCCTTCGCTTCGAAAGTCAAAGTCACAATGGCGCCCTGGCCGGAAACGCCACCCGCTCCTGGCGGGCGCGCCGCCGTAATCTGCAAAGTTCCCGGCGGATCTTCCCGCTTCACAAGAGCTACAGCTTGCCCATCCTGCGAGAGGAAGCCTCCATTCGAAACATTCACCAACTGGAGCTTGGAGGGATCGTAATTAATCTGCACCGGCACCGAGTAGACGTTCTGCGCACCCGACATGATCAGGTTCACGACAAAGGTATCGCCCTTCTTGGCCGTGATCTGTCCCGGATCAAAGAGGAAGTTCGGACTGCCTTGCAGCCCCGCAGTAGCGCCCTGACCACCCGCAGGTTGAGTCACAGCCGGTTGAGTCGGAACCTGTCCGGCCGGCTGCGGCGTCGAACCATTCGCACTGGGCGCAGGCGCGGCCACGGGATGGCTGATGGGCCGCAACTGGATGGCATTCGCGGTTCCGATATCAATCGCCCGCTGATTCAACTCGCTGACCATGCTGCCGCGAATCACGTGCGGGGTAATGGCAAAAATCGTTTCATCCGAGGAATGATCCTGGGTGACCTGACCAAACAAATATCGCAAGATCGGAATCTGCGCCAGTCCCGGAATGCCGGCCAGGGACTTGGTTTGCGAATCGTCGAAAATTCCTCCGATCAGGCTCGATTCACCGTCTTTCAAACGAATTTCATGCTCGACTTTTTTCTGTCCAATGATGGGTTGGCTGATGCCGCCAATGCTCGACTGCCCCACCACGGAAGAAATTTCCATGGTGATCTTCAAAGTCACTTCCCGGTCGCCATGCACATGCGGGGTGACGTCAATGTTCACGCCCACATCCAGGTACTGGAACTGCGTATTCACCAGCGGGTTAATACCAACACCGCCGATTCCCGGCTGGAACGATCCCGTGGCGACCGGCACCCGTTCGCCGATTTTCAACGTCGCCTTTTGATTATCGAGCGCGCGCACCTGCGGATTTTGCAGCATCTTGGTGTCGCTGTCGCCCATCACGGCCGACAAGTTGGCCGAGCCAATCGTCACCTGAAAATCAGTCGCGTTCAAATTACCCAGAGTATTCAACTCCAGCCCCGTGCCGCTCGTCGTACTGCTGGTGGTGGTAGTCGTGCCTGAGGTCGTGGTCGGCGTAGTGTTGATATTGCTCTGTAGTTGAACGGTGGCGCTACTCGGCGGAAGCAAACCCAGCGTGCGCGACTTATCCTTGCTGATCTGAATGACCGCGATATCGACTACCACCTCGGGCCGGGCCTTATCCAGATCCTCCACCAGCTTTTCCGCCAGTGCGATCTGATCCGGCGTACCCCTCACTACCAGCGCATTCTGCGAAAGCAGCTGCTGCACGCGCTGCACATCCAGCACCGCGCGGATCGCGTTCACCACGTCCTGTAACTCAGTAGGCTGGGACAGATTCTGCAGGTAGAATGTTTTCAGAACGCTCTGTTCCAATTCCTTGCGCTTGGCGGGATTATCCTGCGCCACGAAGATCGTATTGCTAGTCACTGGACGCCAGAAAGTCTTCGACTCCAGCGCCGTAATCTGCAACGCATCTTCCAACGTTACTCCGTTCAGTTCGACCTTGATCCGGCGCGAGGTGTAGTCCGGATCGAACAGCACATTGATGCCCGCCAATTGCCCGATCGTCTGATAAATAACCTTGGAATCTTCGGTGAGTTTTACGGTGATGGGAACATTCGAAATCGGGGCCAATTCCACCGGACCGCCCGCATTCCTGATTATCTTTTCCAGAGCATTCGGAGGTCCTGCGGCTTGCGGCGGAGGATTCTCCTTGTCGTTAATCATCTGCAGCGTGCGCTTGAGTTCCTGCTCCGCGATAAACAAAGAGGGATCAATCAGCGCCGCCTTCTGAAAATCAGCCAGCGCCTCCTGCAGTTTGCCTTGATCCTGCAAGATTTGCCCCTGGTGGACAATGGTTGCGGCAGCTTTAAAGCGCAGCCGCTCGAAGGCCGATTTGTAGCGCAGATCTTTGGGTTTCAGATCGTAAGCTTGTTTAAAGAAATTGTAGGCGGCTTCGTAGTTCTCCCGCGCCTCGGCGTCCTCGCCCCTGGCGTAAGCGGCCTTAGCCTTGTCTCCGGCGATGGCAGAGGCGATGAAAACCATAACCAGCAGCGCTATGGCCGCAGGCATCAGACGTCTCATTCGATGTTCCCTCATCTACTAAATTCCTTTGAATTGCGGGCGGAAGTCTTCATGGGACCAGCACCGACTGCGCATGCGGCACCGCAAGCACGGATCTGCGTGGCTCAATAAAAGTGAAGACTTTTGCAGCGATTATAGCATCGGCTTTCCGGACTCCTGATCGCGTTCCTCGCACTACAGTTACACTCTTTGGTCGTAGTCCCTAAGTGGGCGGACCCTATCTAGACTGGATAAAAGAGCGGCGCCGGCGTGCAGTCACCAGCTGCACGCCGGGGAGGACCCTAACCGCTCCTGCGCCACAAGCCGCCGTGAATATGATGATGCCGATTCGTCACTGTTAAGATGAAGCTGAACCCATGCCCCGCCAGTCCACACACCAGACGAAGCCCAGCCCGGAAAAGTCTCCCCGCCGCGATCCCACCGCTGCCGGCCAGCGCGATGCTGCCGTTAATAGGATCGCTTCACATAACTACTTCTTGCTGGAAAAATTTGAATGTGGCTTGGCCCTGACTGGAACTGAGGTCAAATCGGTCCGCGGGGGACTGGCTAACCTAAAAGACTCGTATGGCCTGGTGAAAGATGGCGAACTATGGCTGCTGAACGCCCACATCGGCCCTTACGAGCACGGCAACATTTTCAACCACGCCCCCCTCCGCACCCGCAAGTTGCTGATGCACAAAGAAGAAATCCGCAAGCTAATCGGGAAAACCCAGCAAAAGGGGCTGACGTTGATTCCCGTCCGCATGTACTTCAAGAACGGCAGGGTAAAGGTCGAGTTGGCCTTGGCAAAGGGCAAGCAGTTATGGGACAAACGGGAGACCGAACGGCGGCGGACGGCGGATAAAGAGGCCCGGGAAGCGATTCGAGGCCGGAAGAAATAGGCGCTCTCCCGGCGCGGGATGCGCCAACGACTCTCCGGAGGCCAGCCTTGCACCACCCCAAGCTGCCTGCCGTGTCCGGCTTAAAATGCTTTAGGCGCCAGCATCGCGCTCATTGAGGCCTCGGCGTCTCAACATCAGGCCTGTCTCGGAGCCCTGGCGAATCTGAGAATGCCGCTCCTCACGACCGAAGCTGTGCTCACCGAACTCTTTCATTTGGTCCGCGCTCGCAACCTGCGAGTCGACATAGCCTGGCAGTTCGTCCGATCAGGAGCGCTGACGGTCTCCCGGATGAGCGATTGGCGACCTGCGGGAACTTAACGCCCTTATGGAAAAATACGCCGACCGCCCCCTGGATTTCGCCGATGCTACGTTAGTTCACCTTGCGGACTGCGAATCCTTGCCGCGAATCCCTGAGCAAATTCTCACCATCGACCACGACGGCTTCGAAACCTATCGCCTGCCGCGCAACAAGAAATTCACGATCCTTCCAGCGCGCAAGAAAAGCTAACGGCAAAAAGTAGAGACGCTCCGACGTTGCCTCTTTGGGAGCTATATCGCAATAGAAACGCCTGTCCAATTTCAGGATCGCATATCTGGACTCTGGACACTTCAAAGCCTACAGCGTCGCGAAATCATCCTTCCTAAGCAATGTAGCATCGGATTCCCGCGCGGCTTTCCCGTTCCGGGAGTAACGCCTCAGTTACCTTCGGTCAAGGACGGTAGACACTTTTCGCACTGTCCTTATTCCCTATAATCTGAACATTCTAATCCGGCACTCCCTCGGCCGGATTCCTCTGGGGTGTGTCCATCTATGGCTACGACGGGACGGGCTATGTCGAAATCAGCCTCGCCGGAAGCGGCTTTGCCGGTACATTTCGAACTCGGCATTCTGCCCGAGCGGCAGGTCGACAAGCGGGCCCTGGCCGCTGGTTACACCTTCTTGGTGGTCGTGCTTGTTCTTTTGATGAATGTTGGGATGGTGTTCCCCGACCGGCTTCAACTGACGCACTACCGGGTCACCGAACTGATTCCAATGCCTGCATTGCGGCCGGAGCCTGCGCCGGTTGTACCGCACCCGGTCATAAAGATGAAGTTGCTTCCGCCTCCGGCTGTCTTCGCCGAACCCAAGTTGGTGGTGCCCCAGCAAGTTCATCGCGCGCCCAAACCCGAACCAGTCGAAGCACCCAAAGTGGTGATTAATCAGGCAGCCGCGCCTCAGATCAAAATGGCGAATGCGACCGTCCCGCGGCTCTTGCATACGGGAGATTTCGCCGGAAGCTCGGTCGCGCCCACGACCAGTCTCCCGGCTCAGAAAGTGCAGACTGGAGGCTTTGGCGATCCCAATGGCCTCACCGGTACCGGAAAACAGGCGGCCAAGCTCTATGCGGCCCAGGCAGGTGGATTCGATATGCCTGTAGGCGCTGGCCAAGGCAACGGATCGGGCGGCGCGAAAGGAATCAAGGGAACGGTGGCCAGCACGGATTTCGGGAGCGGCATCGCGACCAGCGGCGGCTCCAGCCGCGGTGCCGTGGCGACTGGCGGATTCGGCGCCGAGCAGGTGGTTCACGGCTCGAAGCTGGCGCAAGTGGACGGGGGACCGGCGACCACTCCGGTCGAAATCCTCTCCAAGCCGCAGCCGGTCTACACGGATGAGGCGCGGAATCTCAAGCTACAGGGCGAGGTTCTGCTCGAAGTTATGTTCGGAGCCAACGGGGAACTGCATGTGAATCGTGTAGTTCGAGGTTTGGGCCATGGCCTGGATGAAGCGGCCGTCGCAGCCGCCAACAAGATGCGATTCAAGCCCGCGCTCCGGATGGGGCAGCCAGTGGACTCGACCGCGGTAGTGCACGTTGTATTCCAGATGGCTTACTAAAGTTTGCCGCGGATATTTCAAGGTCGCCCAAGAGGCCGTTTCCGTGGAAACCAAAGTGCAAGAGATTTGACGGAAATCATTTTGAAGCGGAAAGCAATGGTTCGAATGGATACCTCGGAGAAAAAGGTTATGCGGAGTGGCAAGTGCAAGTGGATGATGGTGGTCGCACTGTTGGGTTCCCTGACTGCCACAGCGCAGCAGACACCGCTGCCCGGGAACGCCCCATCAGCGCAATCTCCATCCCAGCCGGAGCGATCGAAGTCGTCTACGACGCCTGCGCCCGTGGCCCTGCCGCAGCCCACCACCATGGATCAGGTGGTCGACCGCTTCATCGAGCGGGAACACGCGCTGATGAATGCCCTGTCCACGCGCACGCCGGTTGTGGAGACCTATCTGCAGGATTTGACTGCCGATCCTCAGCTCGGCCCCGTACCCAAGGAGGATCATTACTTCTTGGGGCGCATGGACATGGGCGAGGTGGTGGACCGCAAAGACTATTTGAAGGAACAGGACAGAAGCATGGAGAGCCGCCTTATGGGCGGATTTAACCGGTTGTTCAAAATGCAGTACCAGCCTCTGGGGTTCTCCTGGATGGCATATGCGGATCGTTCCGACTTTGACCGCGCGCATTACGAGTTTCATTATGTGCGCCGCGAATTTCTGGGCGATATCCGCTGCCTGGTCTTCGACGTGATGCCCAAAAAAGATGCCGGCAGGGGACGCTTCCGGGGCCGAATCTGGATCGAGGATCAGGATTACAATATCGTTCGTTTGAATGGCACCTACACCTCCGCGCCACACAATGCGTTTTTCTTTCACATGGATAGCTGGCGACTGAACCTCATTCCCGGATACTGGGTTCCGGCCTACATCTACAGCGAAGAGGGAGACTTCAGCGCTGGCGCAAAGAACAGCCTCGCCTTTAAGGCGCAGACCCGCATCTGGGGATACGACCTGAAAAAAGAGGACAAAGACGACGAACTTACCCAGATCAAAGTGGACAGCGTGAAGGATGAAAGCGCGGCCACGCAGGATGCCTCTCCCTTGCAGGCGGAGCGGGAATGGCAGCAACAGGCGGAGGACAACGTTCTAGAACGGCTGACCACGGCGGGGTTGCTGGCTCCTGAAGGCGACGTCGACAAAATTCTCCAGACCGTCATCAACAATATCGAGATCACCAACAACATCGACCTGCCTCGTCCGGTGCGCACCCGGGTGTTGCTCACCTCTCCGCTTGAAACTTTCAGCGTAGGCAATACCATCGTGATCAGCCGCGGATTAGTTGACGTGCTTCCCGATGAAGCCAGCCTGGCGGCCGTGCTTTCTCACGAGTTAGCGCACATCGTTTTAGGTCACAACCTGGGCAGCAAATATGCCTTCAACGACCGCATGCTGTTTAGCGACGAATCGACTTACAACAACCTGGGATTCAAGCATATTCCGGAAGAAGAAGCCGCAGCTGACGCCAAGGCGATCGAACTGTTGAAGAATTCTCCCTACGCGCAGAAGCTGGATAGTGTAAGCCTGTTTCTCAAAGCTCTTCAGGCCCGGGCGCCGCAGCTGAGTGCACTTCTGACCACCCATTTGGGCAATCCACTGGTGGTCAATGGGAGCCTTGTACGTTTGGATGCACTGGTTAAGCAGGGCCCGGCGCTCGACAACACCAAACTGGATCAGGTGGCGGCGCTGCCCTTGGGCGGCCGCGTGAAAATCAATCCCTGGAACGATACCGCAGAGATGGTAAAAGCAGCGCCGGTCGCGATCACTTCCGCGCGTGACAAGATGCCCTTCGAAGTCACTCCGTTCTTTCCACGGCTGACCCGGTACGACTCATCGAATACGACGGGCGCAGCTCCCACCACCGCAGCCGCGAACTCACCCTCGGGAAATTAGCTCGGAAGCACGAGTTGCAATAAGACAAGGCCGGGATCCGGAATCACCTTCCGGGATACCCGGCCTTCGTTCTGTTTGCTCGAAACCCGCCGTTCCTGTAAGCAGCTCCTGTAGGGACAGCCACCCTCGGCTGTCCAGCGGCGAACCAACCAGAAAGAGAACGCTGTGACCGCCCGACTACTTCGCCTTGCCCTTTCCAGGCAGCCCCGCGGGATTCTCGTGGGTCCGCTCGCGGAAGCTTCCCCGCATCCCGGCAGCCAGCTTCACGCTGGATTCCCCAAACTTATCGCGCAAGCGATCTGCCGCTGCCAGCGCATCTTTCCAGCGCTGCTGTCGCCCGCCTTCCAGCAAATCAATCTGCGCTGTCTGCACTTCGAAAGACGATGCCTGCACTCCCAGCAGCCGCACTTCCCTGCCCGGCTTCCAGTTTTTTCGGAATAATCCCCGCGCCTGCGCAAAAATCTCACCATCGAGCTGCGTAGCCGCGGGCAAGGAATGAGCTCGCGTAATGGTGGTGAAATCCTTATAGCGCAGCTTGAGCTGAATGGTGCGCGCGTGGAAGTTGGCTTCGCGCAAGCGCCGCGCCACCATCTCGGAAAGCCGCATCAACGTGGCTTCGAGCTGGTTCTGATCGGCGGTATCTTCGTTGTAAGTGTGCTCGTGACTGATGGATTTCGCGGCCTCATGCGCGCCCACTTCCGTATCGAACCATCCTCCCGCATCTTCTCCGCGAGCCTTCCCCGCCAGCGCCAGTCCCCATTTGCCGAATCGTTCTTCCAGTTCCGATTCTTCCAGCCGCGCAAGGTCGCCAACTTTCTTGATACCCAGCTCGTGCAGATGGCTTTCCATCACTTTGCCGACACCCGGAATCTCACGCACATCGAGCGGCGCCAGAAACTTCGCTTCTTCGCCCGGAACGATCCACAGCACGCCGTTGGGCTTGGCCTGGGCGGATGAAACTTTAGCGATAAGCCTCGATGAACCAATGCCGATCGAACAATTCAGCTGCGTCTCTTCCTTCATTCTCAAGTGCAGCTTGTGCGCCGCCTTGAGCGGCGGCCCATGCAGCCGGGCCGTGCCGGTCATATCGAGATAAGCCTCGTCGATCGAAGCCATCTCCACCTGCGGCGAAAATGCAATCAACACCTTGAATACTTTTTCCGAACACTCCCGGTAGCGCTCGGGATGCCCATCGACAAAAATCGCCTGGGGACAAAGCTTCGCCGCCGTTCGCAACGGCAGCGCCGAATGCACTCCAAATTTTCGGGCTTCGTAGGAAGCGGCTGAAACCACCCCCCGCTCGTGACGCTGCCCGCCAACGACTACCGGCTTGCCTTTCAGCGAAGGATCAAACAATTCCTCCACCGAGACGAAGAATGCGTCCATATCGACGTGGAAGATGGTGCGAGGGAGAGCCGGTGGGAGGGGCATTGCTGACATCCTGGGCAGAATTGTAGCAGCACCATCACCTTGGACCCGCGGCGTTTGTCATCGCGAACTGATTTGCATCCCGAGCGCAGCGAGGGATGACAAGCCCATTTAAAGATGAAAGATTTATCACACCAGCACCTTTTCTAGTGCCGCCGCCCGCATCTGCCTTACCCGCTCATAAACCTTCCCGTACTCCCGTGCCGACGCGTTCCAAGAAAAATCCTTGTTCATCCCATTCCGCATCAGCACCTGCCAGGAGGTCTGATCGCGAAATGCCTGTAGCGCGTGCTTGATCGTCAGCAGCAGCGACTCGCCGTTATATTCCGTGAACTTAAATCCTGTACCTTTCCCGGTACGCGCGTCCCACGGCTCAATTGTGTCATCGAGCCCGCCGGTGGCGCGGACCACCGGCACCGTTCCGTACTTCAGGCTGTAAATCTGATTCAATCCGCAAGGCTCATAGCGCGAGGGCATCAAAAACATATCTGCCCCAGCCTCGATCTTGTGCGCAACGGCGTTGTCGTAAGCCACCTTCACGGCAATCTTGTTAGGAAATTGTTTATTCAGGCGGACGAACATTTCTTCATACGCCTTATCGCCCGTGCCCAAAGCGATCACGATCATATCTTCGCGCGCCAGCCGGTCCATGATCTGCGCGATCAGATCAAACCCCTTCTGCGCTGCGAATCGCGATACAATCCCGATCACAGGGAGTTTCGGGTCGGCCTTCTTCACGCCAAAAGTGTCCAGCAAATCTTTTTTACACTGAGCTTTTCCGGCTAAATCCTGCGGCGAATATTTCGCCGCGATAAATTTATCCGTCTGCGGACTCCACTCTTCGTAATCCACGCCATTCAAAATACCGGTTACTGTGGAGGCGCGGTCGCGCAGCACGCCTTCCAATCCGAAGCCGTATTCCGCCGTCTGAATTTCCTGACTGTATTTCCGGCTGACGGTGGTCACGTAATCGGCGTAGACCAGCGCGCCCTTAAGAAAATTCACCTGCCCAAAAAATTCCATCTTGGTCATGGTGAACAAATCCCAAGGCAGCATGAGCAGTGGCAAAGTTTCCGGCGGGAACAGTCCCTGATAGCCCATATTATGGATCGTAAATACTGTCCCCGCATCGCGGAACGCCGGGTCCTCCTCGTAAATCGTTCGCAGCAGAACCGGAATCAATGCCGATTGCCAGTCATGACAATGAAAGACGTGCGGGACGCCCAGAATCTTTGAACCTTCCAGCACGGCGCGCGAAAACAGAGCAAAGCGCTCCGCGTTATCCGGATAATCTCCCGCCGCCGTCCCATAAAGTGCATCGCGATCGAAGTACTCGGGACATTCGACAAAATAAAACCGCACCCCACCCTGGCTTCCACCGCTCACGATCGAGGCGAACCGGTACTTGTCGTCAAACGGAATCGTGATGCTGCGCACCACCGTCGCCGGATCGGCCAATTTAGTTTGCCGGTAACGAGGAAGATAAACGCTTACCTGATGCCCCAGCGCCGCCAGTGCCCGCGGCAGCGCTCCCACCACATCGGCCAGCCCTCCCGTTTTCGAAAATGGCACACCTTCCGACGCAGCGAACGCAATATGCATGGAGGACCCTCCGGGTTAAACCCGTTTTTTACTGGCGCACGTTATGATGGATTTATTTATTGCGGGCCTAATCTCCCGCACAGATGCGCGGGCTGAGATTTCAGTTTATATGCCCGACGAAAAGAGGGTCAAACTTGCCCAAAGCCGTCTCCACGCGACGCCCGCAGCTCAAGCCCAAGCTCGGCCAGCATTTTCTCGCCAGCGATAGTTTTGCCCGGCAGATTGTCGATGCTCTGGGAGATGTCTCGCAACATACCGTCCTCGAAATCGGCCCCGGCCGCGGCGTCCTCACTTCTCTGCTGGCGAAGCGTACCCGCCGTCTGATCGCGATTGAACTTGACCGCGTGCTGGCCGCCCAGCTGCGCTTGCGTTTCGGCATGTTTCCCAATGTCGAGGTAATTGAAGCGGACATTTTGTCCGTCGACATCGCTTCTCTTTTCGGCCCCAAGCCCGGTCTTCGCCGTCCCGGCATAGAGTTCAAGCCGTCTCCGGCCAAAGTGATCGGGAATCTCCCCTACTACATCACATCCGATATTCTCCTGCGCCTCTTCGAGTACTCGAAGTATTTTGAAACCCTCGTCATCCTCGTGCAGCGCGAAGTGGCCGACCGCATCGCCGCTAAACCGGGAAGCAGCGACTACGGCCTGCTCTCCGCCACTGCGCAACTCTACGCAACGGTCGAAAAACTCTTTACCCTCCCGCCCGATGCGTTCGCGCCTCCGCCAAAGGTCCACTCCACCGTGCTTCGCCTGACGATAGCTCCGCGGCAAAAAGAACTTGGGCTCGAGGGTGACGGCAAGATCGAAGACGGCTTCATCGAGTTTTTGAAACTTTCCTTCGGGCAAAAGCGCAAAACCCTATGGAATAATTTGAAGCCCGCATATCCCGAAGCCGCGCTGCGCCAGGCTCTTTCAAAGGCCGGAGTGAAACCTACCGCTCGCGCTGAAACTCTCAGCCTGGAAGAAAATGCTGCGCTGTTTCATGCCTTGCGTCAAAACCTTCCTCGCCCGTAGCATGGGGGTAGCTTCGTTTCTACTCGCATCCTATCGCGGAGAAAGATGAATACCGCGACTCCAGTTCGCCATCCTGCGGTTGCCGGCCGCTTTTACCCGAACGATCCGGCCATTCTAAGAGAGGAAGTAAAAAGCTATTTATCTCAGGAAGGGTCACGGAAACGGGTGCGTGCTTTGGGTTGTGTCGTCCCCCATGCCGGTTATGTTTATTCGGGTCACGTCGCGGGAGCGGTTTTCTCCAGGCTGGAGGTTCCGGAACTCTGCATCATTCTTTGCCCCAATCACACCGGCATGGGACGCGCGCTCGCGATTATGAGCGAAGGCGTGTGGGAAACCCCGCTCGGTCCGGTTCCTATCGACAAGGAACTCGCCGACGCGCTCAAAAGGCGGTTTCCTGCCCTGGAAGAGGATTCCGTCGCTCACCATGCCGAGCACGCCATAGAAGTGGAATTGCCATTTCTGCAAATTCTGCGGCCTGGAATTAAATTCGTTCCGCTGGCACTTGGAACGAGGCACTTCGAGGTTCTCGACGAACTGGGCATTGCCATCGCCGATGTTATCGCTGAGGTTATCGCCGCACAGAGCCGGCCCATCCTGATCATTGCATCGAGCGATATGAATCATTACGCGCCGGATGCGCTCACGCGGAGTAAGGATCAGAGTGCAATCGACCCGATGGTTGCGCTTGATCCCCGCGCCTTGTACGACGTTGCTACCTTGCAGAACATTAGCATGTGCGGATTAGGACCCGTCGTCACCATGCTCACGGCGGGAAAGAAGCTTGGCGCTGCCTCCGCCGAGCTGGTGAAATACGCGACCTCGGGAGACATTTCAGGTGACCGGAACATGGTGGTGGGCTACGCCGGAGTGATCGTTAGGTAGCTTTTGCAGGAGCTTTGTGGAGGGACAAAGGTGATGATCTTTTGCGTATGAAGCTTGCCATTCTCCGGGCGATTTCTCGACCACATCGAAACGCTGACGCTTGCGACTCCAAAAATCTGTGCCCAGCGTGGCCTTTCTCTAGGCCGCAGCGCTGACTGAATCGATCGAGATCACATTCGACTCGCGGCAGTCCGGAATCGAAGCGCAATTGCTCTCCAATTCCGCATCTGAAGCAGTCTGCAGAGTTTCCCGCAGTTCCTGCACGCGGCACTGCCGGTTATAGCATTCGCGCAATTGACTGTCGGACAATTCCGCCAATGAGTCTAAAACTTCCATCTGCTGGCGAAGTAAATCGATCATTTCGCGTCGCGCTTCGAGTAGGTCGTTGGCGTGCATTAAGTCCCTCCCGCGGAATCCGCCGCCTAAAGCGACTTTACCTATGCACCGCAAACATTCCCTATAAAGCAGATTCTGTATTTGCGCGAGTACGATCCACTAAGTTGGCCACGGAAAAAAATAGGCGGCCTTTTCGGGCCGCCTTTGTTAAGCCAATATTAAAAATTCTCTCAGTGACGCCCTCCGGGAGCCGCCGCGCCCGAAGAATGTCCAGCCACGCCAGGGCGGGCGGATCCCGCCATTCCGTTCGCACCCCGTTCTTCCCCAAAGTCGAACCCGCTAAAACGTGGCGAAGTCGCCGAAAACTGTCGCACTCCCGAAAATTGCACAAAACCGGCCTTTGCCACCTGAGAGTTTAGATGATGCATATCTGTCAAAGAGCCGCGCGGGACCCCCAGGCCAGCCGATCCATTCTTCAGGGTCAGACTTGTCTGAGCCGACGCCAGCGCCGCAGCACTTCTTCCTACCACCACGGCATTCACCGTACCTCTGGGTACAGCGGGAGCCTGGAATCCCGACACTGCTCCCAAATAGTGGATGCCGCCATTCCAACTACTGAACCCGCCCGGCTGCCATCCCCAGCCGAACCCGGGCGCGTAGACCCAATTGCCGTAGTAGTAAGGCATCCATCCCCACGGGTATGCCGAAGCCCACATGAATCCCATTCCCGGATACCACGACCACGCTCCATCCATGAAAGGATTCCAGCCAACGCCGGTAAAGTAGGGCTGCCAAAGCGATCCGAAACCAGCAACGTTGTTATAGCTGCCGTAATAATTGAGATCGCTGACTCCGTAACCAAGCGGAGTGGAATTGTTCCTGGCATATTGGTCGTGGTAGGTATTGGAATCCGAGTCCCACTCGTCGGCCGGAAGATGATTTGCATTTTTAGCTACCGTCGGCTGATCGTTATCCGCCTCGAACGTCACCATCTTCTTTTTCTCAAGCTTGGTCGCGACGCCGTCGGGACCGGCCACTTCCAGCTCGCCCTTGAAGTTAGCGACCTCGGTTTTCCCTGAAGAACTAGCTACGCGAAAATGTGCTGGCCGCGCAAGCTCGATTTTCTCGCGCGAAAAATTCAGGGTGAACCCATCGCCGCTCTTGCCCAGCCAATTCACATAGGCAAGCCCTTCCACCAAATGCACCGCCGAGAATCGCTTCCCGCTGTCGCTCAAGCCTAGCGTGCTGAACACAACTGTCGAGTTGGGAGCAAGCCGCAGCGTGCTGCCATCTTCAAACTCAATTTCAGTGCGGCCATTGCCGCGGGTCCTTAATTGCGTGCCTTGCGTGACGGGGAGATTTAAAAACGCATTCTCAAATCCCAGTCCCGAATTCTTGTTGATCTGCACTCCGCCCTGTACGTCACTCAAGCGAACGATGCGGGCTTGCGAATCGGCCGCGGCCGGCAGCGCCACAAGAGCGCAGACGAAGACCGCTAATGTTATCGCGTGAATTTTTGGTTTATACATCGGAGGAGCCCTCCTGAGACCAACCATTGCTGCGCCCATTAGAACACGATTTCGATCCGCCGGTTGTCAACAATTTGTCGATTGTCTGGGACCGGGCCGTCTGGGGCCTGCGGCCAGAACCGGCCCGACGGGTTCTAATTCGCCGGGGCGGCGGCGATTTCGATCAATTCTTTGGCCCGGGCGCGCGCCACGTTGATCACCGACGGGTCATCGACGATTTCCTGCAACACCGGCACCACCCCCTGCACTTCACTCAGTTCATTGTGCCGGGCTTGCGCCTCCATGCGCTTCAACTCTTCGTCCAATGCCAGCTTCTGATATTTGTGCAGATAAGTCAGTCTTCGACCGTAGTCCAGCGTCTGTTCCATATTTTGGAACAGGCTGGTCAGGTCTCGCACCGGCTCCAGATTTGAATAGTTGTACTGTGCCGTATTGGAGCGTTGCCCGTCCCGATAACTGAGGGTTTTTTCTCCGGTGAAGGCGAGTTTTCGATTCCCCGAGTCGATCTTTCCTTCAAAATACCTGGCCTGCCTGGCCCACTCAAAGATGCGCTGGCGATTCCCCGGGGAGACTTCAAAGTCCAGCCGGTAATTTTGATCTTCGCCACCCTCTTCAACCTTCACTGTGCACTCAAACTTGGCGTGTCCGGCTGCATCCACCACAATGGAATAGTGCGAAGGATCGGAGTTGGGAAAATCCAACGTAAACGCGACCTCCACCGTTCCGGTACCGGGTGTCTGGGCTAGCAGAAAACCGGAAAGTGCGGACACTGCCACGAAAAGGCCCAACATCGAGCGCCAAAGTCGTCCTGACCTCATACGCGCGCCGGAACCTTTTGCCGCCCCAAAGTCCCAGCCGTATGTAAATGGCAGATGGCAATCGCCAGCGCGTCGGAGGCATCCATGGGCTCAGGAGCCTGCGCCAGCTTCAACAAGCGCGTCACCATGTGCTGCACCTGATGTTTCTCGGCGCGCCCGTAACCCACTACGGACGATTTGATGGTCAAGGGTGAGTACTCCGCGACTTCTAGTCCGGCGGCAGCAGCGGCCAGCATGGCCACTCCACGCACCTGACCCAACTGCAACGCGGACCTCACATTCAGCGCGTAAAATATCCCTTCAATCGCCACTTCGTCGGGACCGTGCTCCGCAATCAACGCACTCAGTCCGTCATAAATCCGGGACAACCGCCGGGCCAACGATTCTTTTGGCGAGAGTTTGATCGCGCCACAGGCCAGGCATACCAGCCGCCCCCCCGAATACATCTCCACCACCCCGTACCCGGTGTATTGGCCGCCGCAATCGATACCCAGAACTCTCATATTCAGTGCAGTCTATCGCGGAACTCGCGTGGAAGCGAACCATCGAACCTCTCCCGCTACTCATCGCCAGTGTTTAAGTAAAGCCCTCTTCCTGATTACCGGAGTCACCCAAGTAACCACCTTCCCTGTCGCGAACCCCGCGGGGCCATTTACATTAGATAGCTACGCCTGTTTCGCTCGCGACGCAATTTGTAGAAAAGCCTGGGAATCACCATGAAGCCTAATCAGAGCACAGAATTCTCAATATTATCCATGGGTGTGCTGACTGCTTTGCTCGTCGGCCTCGTAGCCTGCGGCGGCGGTTCGAATAACTCCGGCGGAGGTCCACCCCCTTCAATCAAGGTCGCTCTCAGTCAACTTCCACCAGCATCCCTGGCGCCGGGCGGTACAGCAAGTGTTACGGCCACCGTCAGCAACGATTCTTCATCCGGCGGCGTCACCTGGAGCTGCACTCCGGCAAACTCTTGCGGCACGTTCAGTTCGGGCACGAACGCTGTCCCTAGCGGCACCGCTGTCACCTACGCCGCACCCTCCGGCACAGGCAATGTCGCGCTCACCGCAACCTCGGTGGCCAACACCGCCGCCAGCGCTGGCGCCAATGTCACCGTCACCACTGCCGCATCTGGAACTCTGGCGAGTGGCAATTACGTTTACTTTCTCTCTGGATACGACCCCCATAGCAGCCCCTATTTCGTCGCGGGAGTCATCACGGTTTCTACCAGCGGCTCGGCGATGGCGATAACCGGCGGCGAACAGGATTTCCTGGACTACAACAACGAAGTACATGACGCCATCTCCAGCGGCACCATCGCGGCGAGCAGCAGCCACGGAGACCAGAACCTCACGATTACCCTGCAAACGGGAGACCCTTGTATCGGTCCCGGGGCCACAGTGAATTGCACCGGAGGCTCCGGACAGGAAATCCTTAACGCCGCCCTCATCTCGAATTCACACGCTTTGCTTACGGAATTCGACACCTGGGCCAGCGCCAGCGGCACTCTGGATTTGCAATCTACAACTCTCGCCACACCGTCGGGCAGTTATGCGTTTTACCTTGCCGGCATCAATGCTGCGAAAGCGAATCCCCTGGCTCTGGGAGGCGTGATCAATGTGGACAACGCCGGCGGAGCCGGTCAGATTTCAGGCGCCGGCAGTATTTTCGATATCAATAACGACAATGCCGCGACTTCGGGAAATACGCTTGCCACCAGCGCCGTTTCGGCCCCCGATGCCTATGGCCTTGTTACCTTCAATCTCAACTCCAGCTCTTTAGTAAGCGGAAACGGCACCCCTGGGATCACGCTGATCGGCTACATGATCGATAGCGCCGATATTCAACTCGTCGAAGATATGAATGTCGATTATCTGAGAGGGACAACCGGCGGAAACGCTCTGCTTCAAAGCGGCACCGGGAACTTCAGCGCCAGCTCGATCTCGGGATCAAACTATGTGATTGGTCTCGTTGGCGCCGATAACATTGGCACGGATCAGGTAGCCGGAATCCTGACCTTCAATTCGGACGGCAGCTTGAGCGGAAATGTGAGCTTTAACGACGTCGTGAATCAAAATGCCCAGGGCGGTTCGGCCCTTGCCTCCGAGGTCAACGCCACCCCGTGTTCTTCGGGATCGGCCGCTACTCCCTGCTACACCATCGATGATATGGGTCGAGTCACCATCGCAAACGTGACTGACAGCACGGCGAGTCCGTCATTCAACTACAACCTTCAGCTCTACCTCGATGGCAATGGCAACGCCTTCGTGCTTTCCATGCCGTCCGCGTCTACCGACAAAGCACCCTACGGCCCCAACGGGCTTAGCGGCGTGGCTTTCAGACAAACCGGTTCATTCACCGCCGCTTCTTTCATCGGAAGCTATGCTCTTGATGTTGACCTGCAGGACCCGGCCGGCGGTTTTGAGTACGATGGCGTTGGAATTTTCACCGTTGACGGAATAGGCTCGGTGAACGGATACCTCGATATGAACGGTGTCTCGTCCTCCGCCTTAACCCCAACCCCGAACGTGGCGGTTAAAGGCACGTTCGCCACCACTTCCACCAACGGAGTCTTCACCGGCGCCCTCACCGGCATCTCTTCCCACAACAATCCCACCAATCAATTCACCTATTACCTCGTAAGCCCCGCCAAGATTGTGGCCATAGAAAACGACGAAATCCAGATGACCCTCGGACTCTTTGAGCTTCAACAGTAGCGAAGCGGCTGAAGGGTTGGTTCCCGTTCGAGCGTCGAGAAGACTAGATTGACTTCAATCCGGATCTGAACGATCCTACGCGTCGGAGAACGCGTGAAGTATTTTCTTTTTGTCATCGTCACCGTCAGCTCACTGCGCTGTTTCGCGCAACAGCCCACAACCGATCCCGCCATGGTGAAGTTTTTCACGGGGAACTGGAGTTGCTCCGGCCAGTTCGCCAGCGGGAAAAAGATCGAAGCTGACGTTAGCTTCGCTCCCGAACTCGACGGCAAGTGGCTTCTTTACCACCACTCCGATCGTCCGCCCGGCCCGTTCAAAGCCATGGCAGCGTGGGGCATGGATCAACCCAGCGGCAAGCTGATTTCGGTGATGGAAGACAACTTCGGCAGTGCTCGTCTGGTTACCCGCGATGGCGGATGGAAAGATGGATCGGTGACATTCACCCGAGCGGGAATTCTGGATCAACAAATCAGCCAGGAGCGGTTTCGCTACGAACGCCAGTCAGAGAATTCCTTCAAAATGACCTACGAAAGACTAGCCGGCACTCAATGGAAGCTCGGCGATTTTATCGTCTGCACGCGTAAATAAATTGTGTTCATCAAGAACACGGTGACTTCAACAGCATTTTGGCCGGCGCATCTTCGCCTCCTCGAACTCCCTCCGGAACGCCGCGTAAGATTCGCTGGAGGAAACAATTCCACCGCGATTCAGGAACCGCGCATACGCCGCTTCATCGAAGACTTCGCGCAGGACAGCGATTGCGGTCCCCATAAAAGCTGTTAGCAGATCTTTTGCCTGCTTCATCCTCTCTCCTCCGCCAGCCGCGTCCTTACAAATGGAGATTCTTTCGTACGCGCTTCTCTGGTTCCCCGGAGGATCCCCATCCACTGCCGCCCTGATTCCATCAGCACCAGCGTGACCATCAACCCTAAAATTCCGGTCACCGCCGCATCCAGCCGGTTATTAAAAATGAGCCGGGCAACGGCGCTGTTTTGCGGCCCTGCTTCTAGCACTCGCGCCTGCGCCAAGAATCCTACCCGCGGATTCGGGCTGAACATCTTCTCCCATGATGCCGTGAAGGTCACCGCAACCAACCAGGCCAGCGGCACCAGAGTCACCGCCGCGTATTTCACGCGATGCATCTTGATAATGATCGTCGTCGCCACGCACAGCGCCACCGTCGCCAGCAGTTGATTCGAGATTCCAAAGAGCGGCCACAAAGAATTAATTCCACCCAGCGGGTCTTTGACGCCCTGCCACAAAAAATATCCCCACCCCGCAACGATCAGTGCGCTCGTCGTCAGAATGGAGGGATACCAACTCGTCCGCCCCAGCGGCTTGTAGATATGCCCGAGCGCATCCTGCACCATGAATCGCGCCACCCGTGTGCCCGCATCGAGAATAGTCAAGATAAACAGCGCTTCAAACATGATCGCGAAGTGATACCACAACGCCATCAGGGTCTCGCCGCCCAGACTGCTGGAGAAAATGTGCGCCATGCCCACCGCAAACGCAGGCGCGCCGCCGGTGCGGTTGAATAGCGTCTGCTCGCCGACCGCATGCGCCAACGCCTGC
Source organism: uncultured Acidobacteriaceae bacterium (assembly GCA_963833875.1). Taxonomy (GTDB): domain Bacteria; phylum Acidobacteriota; class Terriglobia; order Terriglobales; family Acidobacteriaceae; genus Sulfotelmatobacter. Next base: position 1,406,616 of record CAWHZM010000002.1, on the reverse strand, counting down.
ATCTCGACCGCGGTCACCGGAAATCCCCAACTCGAAATCGTTGAGGTTGCAGTCGCGGCGGCCTGCCCCACCACTCCCGCCGGACTGTTGATAGCAAAGTAAACTCCGGGCTGCATCACGCAAGCGGCAATAATCGCCATCACCGCGACCGCCGATTCCGCCATCATCGCCCCATAGCCAACCATGCGGGTCTGGGTTTCACGCGCGATCATCTTTGGAGTGGTACCACTCGAAATCAGAGCGTGAAACCCGCTGATGGCCCCGCACGCAATGGTGATAAAGGCAAAAGGAAATATTTTTCCCGCGAATACCGGCCCCGTGCCATCCACAAAGCGCGTCAGAGCCGGCATATGTAGCGTGGGGTGCAGTGCGACGATGCCAATGCCTAACAATGCGATTGTTCCCAGCTTTACAAATGTGCTGAGATAGTCGCGCGGAGCCAGCAACAACCAGACCGGAAGCGCGGAAGCCGCAAAGCCATAAACCATGATCAAAATTGCCAGCGTCGGTGCCGTAAAGGTAAACAACGCCGCCCATGCGGCATTTTGCGAGACATACTGCCCGCCCCAGATCGAAGCCATAACCAGGACAAACCCCAGCGCCGAAACTTCCAGAACTTTTCCCGGCCGAATGCGCCGAAGATAGACACCCATCAATACTGCAATCGGCATTGTCATGGCGATGGTGAACGTTCCCCAGGGGCTGGCTTTCAGCGCATTCACCACGATCAGCGCCGCCACGCCTAACAGGATTATGAGGATGGCAATGACCGCAACGTAAGCGACGAATCCGCCGACGCGGCCGATTTCATCCCGAGCCATCTCGGTAAGCGATTTTCCATCGCGCCGCACCGAGAACAGCAGGATGACAAAATCCTGCACGCATCCGGCAAAAACCGCTCCCGCCAGCACCCACAATGTCCCAGGCAGATAGCCGAACTGCGCCGCAAGCACCGGCCCTACCAGCGGACCCGGCCCGGCGATGGCCGCGAAGTGGTGGCCAAACACCACCCACTTGTTGGTGACGAGGAAATCGCGTCCATTCTCCAGCCGTTCCGCCGGGGTGGCACGCAAGCCATCAAGAGCCAAAACCTTCACCGCAATAAATTTGCTGTAGAAGCGGTATGCCAGCGAATAGCAGCAGACCGCGGCCGCGACCAGCCACAAAGCATTGATCGGTTCGCTGCGATGCAGAGCAATTGCCCCCACTGCCAGCGCCCCCAGAATCGCAATTGCGCCCCACAACAAACCGCGAGCCGTTCTATTCATTTTTTCCAATTGCTCCTTCCAATACCGCCATGCCCGATGTTCGCCAAGCATTGTGCCGAATGCCATGATGCGAAGCAATAGCTGGGTCGGATGCCCGTTTCGCAACGGCCATGTTCCTTCGTTTGTTCTGGACGCGTCGAAATCACAGACTTGCAGGAACTTTTTACCTGATAATGCCAGCATGGGGCGTAGTTTCGTCGAGGATCGTTGGCTGCCGAAGTCCGTTCTTTGCCTGCGTGACTACAACGGCAACAAGTTTATCCACGACTTGATCGCCGGGGTCACCGTCGGACTGGTCGCTCTGCCTCTGGCGATGGCATTTTCCATCGCGTCCGGGTTAACTCCGCAAGCGGGTATTTATTGTGCGATCGTCACCGGATTCTTAATCTCCGCACTCGGCGGCTCGAAGACACAGGTCGGCGGCCCGACCGGCGCTTTCGTTGTAGTCGTCGCAGGCATCGTCTCCCTCCACGGCGTCGATGGCCTGTTCATGTGCACCGTGATGGCTGGAGTTTTGCTCGCCATCATGGGCATCTCAGGCATGGGCACTGCCGTGAAGTTCATTCCACGTCCCGTGGTCATCGGCTTCACCAACGGCATCGCCATCTTAATTGCCAGCACTCAGGTGAAGGATTTCTTCGGCTTACAACTCGTTAAGGTGCCCGGCATTTTCTGGCTGCGAATAGAAGCTCTCGCCGCAAGCTTCCATACAATCTCCCACACTGCAACCGCCCTGGCCGGAGGCACGGTGCTGGTAATGATCCTGTGCCGCATGCTGTCGAATCGCATCCCCGGCGCCATCGTAGCGTTTCTACTGGGCACGGCGGCGGTCATCGTTTTCAAACTCCCGGTGGAAACCATCGGTTCACGCTTCGGCGGAATTCCGGCCGGACTGCCGCATTTCGTCGTTCCCCGCTTCCGCGTGGATTTGATTCATGGCCTGCTCGGCCCCGCGCTCACGGTCGCGATGCTGGGCGCGATCGAATCGCTCATGTCAGCCGTAGTCTCGGATCGCATGAGCAACGATCATCACAATCCCAACGTCGAACTCTTCGGGCAAGGCGTGGCCAACATCATTTCGCCAATGTTTGGCGGGCTTCCCGCCACCGGCGCCATCGCCCGCACCGCCACCAACATTCGCTCCGGCGCACAGTCTCCCGTCGCCGGTATGATCCACTCTCTCACCCTGCTCTGCATCCTGCTCTTCGCCGCGCCCTGGGTCGGTCACGTGCCGCTGGCAGTGCTCGCCGGAATCCTGATGGTGGTCGCCTATAACATGGGCGAGTGGCGTGAGATTCCGCAACTACTCAAGCTCACCAAGACTGACATCAGCGTATGGCTGGTCACCTTCTCCCTCACCGTCTTCGCCGATCTTACGGTTGCGGTCGAAGCCGGCATGACCCTCGCCGCTCTGCTTTTTATAGGGCGAATCGCCTCCACCACCACGGTTTCTCAAGTGACCGACGAGTACGTGGAGGATGGCCGGGTTCACATTCTCCAAGACAAAGACATCCCGTACTATGCCACGATCTTCCGCATTCACGGACCATTTCTGTTCGGCGCGACCGACAAGATCAATGCTGTCATTAAAGACCTGCATACATTACCGCCGGTGGTGATCCTGCGTTTGCGCAACATGACTGCTCTGGACGCGACCGGACTTTTCGCCATGGAAGAGGTTGCCAGGCAATTACAGGCCAGCGGCCGGGTTTTGATTCTGTGCGGGGCGCGCGAGCAACCCGCCAGCCTGATTTATCAAGCCCAGTTTAAAGAAGTGGTGGGCGCGCAAAACATTTGCGACAATGTGCAATCTGCTTTGGGCCGGGCAGCCGAAGTTCACGAAAGGCTTGAGGCCGCGGCCATCGGGCTCGGCAACTAGTCGCGGTTTCAGAAACGGCACAGCGCGATATTTTAAAATTTTTGTTCCCCTGTGACCTTCGTCACTTTTTCCTCAGGCGCAGATCGGTTTTAATACATAAAACTTGTAGTTCTCCTCGGATCAGATTCGTATGAATGCCCTGGGACTTTGCCTGATCGTCCAATTGTGCCTCGCAGCCGGAGTGGCCGGATTATTCTGGCCAGAAAAACTCATGCCAGTCTTTGAAACTTTGATGTTTCCCTGGCCCGCGACCTACAGGGGATTGCGCACCAACAGTTTCCTCGCCATTTGCCTGTCGTTGCTGCTCTTCGCCCATCTAATGATCAGCATCGGCTGATTCCCGCGCTCACTCATTCCTTAGGCGACGTGAGCTTTGGTGATAAGCTATTTCTTCCGGCGACTGCATAATCCACGCTGCCAGGAGCATCCAAACAAGCAGCTATGGAGCATCCCAGGGAGTCTTCCATCAGAATTCATAAGGGGATCGAGACATGAAAATTGGCGTCCTAACTGGCGGGGGAGACTGTCCCGGCCTAAATGCCGTCATTCGCGCGGTCGTGCGAAAAGGAACGTTTACGTATGCCGATGAATTCGTAGGTTTTCTGGAAGGCTGGCGTGGCTTGGTAGAGGACAAGACCACCGCGCTCGACCTCGAAGCAGTCAGCGGCATTCTGCCGCGTGGCGGCACTATTCTTCGCACCTCCCGCACCAATCCTTCCAAGCGTCCTGACGGCCTCGACCGTTGCCTGGCTACATTGGAGAGAAACAAGGTGGATGCACTGGTCGCCATTGGCGGCGATGACACGCTTTCCGTAGCCCAGAAGCTTCATGAACGCGGCGCCAAAGTAGTAGGCGTTCCCAAGACTATCGACAACGATTTAGGCGGCACCGACTACACCTTCGGCTTCGACACTGCCTGCAACATTGTGTGCGAAGCTCTCGATCGCGTTCACACCACGGCTGAGGCGCACAACCGTGTGATGGTGGTCGAAGTGATGGGTCGCGACGCCGGCTGGATCGCGCTCTACAGCGGCATCGCCGGGGGCGCAGACGTGATCCTCATCCCCGAGCGGCCCTTCGATGTCGATAAAGTCGCCGATTCCATCCGCCAGCGGCACGAACGCGGCCTTTATTTCTCCATCATCGTGGTGGCCGAAGGCGCCAAATTTTCCTCCCCGGAACTAGGCCAAGGCGCTTCGGTGATTCAGGACATGGGCAAAGATGAGTTTGGTCATGCAAAACTCGGCGGGGTTGCCAACACCCTGGCCCGCGAGATCGAAAAGCGCACCGGCTTCGAAACTCGTGCTGTTGTTCTCGGGCACATCCAGCGCGGCGGATCTCCCAGCGCCTTTGATCGCGTCCTGGCCACGCGCTATGGCCTGGGCGCCATCGACATGGTCCATCGCGGCGAATTTGGACGAATGGCCGCCCTGCGCTCGAATAAAATTGTTTCCATTCCATTGCTGGAAGCCATCTCACGAAACCGTGTTGTGGATGACGAAATGATTCAGATCGTGGATGGATTATTCGAGAAGTCTGCGGAAAAACAAGCCGTCTGAGCGAACCGCAAATACGTTCGCCTTGGTCACGATGCAGAATTTATACCGCGAACTGGCTCCGCACCTGGTAATGCTCATCGAAGTGTTGCTGATGACGGGCGCGGGAACACTGATTCTTCTGCATTCAAAGAACGGTCCTCGCTCAGTTCCGCCGGAGACCTTCCAGCGAATCGAACTCGCCTTTACACGCCTCGCACGCAGGAAATCTTTGGCCGTGTTTCTGGTCGGTCTAAGCGTGATCACCATCCGAGCGGCCCTCATCCCCATCCTCGGCGTTCCTCAACCTCGCTTCCATGACGAGTTCAGCTATCTGCTAGCAGGCGACACCTTCGCCCACGGCAGGCTTACAAACCCAACCCATCCCATGTGGATTCATTTCGAAAGTTTCCACATCATTCAGAAGCCCACTTACATGTCGATGTATCCGCCGGCGGAAGGCATGGTTTTGGCGGCAGGAGAACGACTTGGCAATCCTTGGATCGGCCAGCTTCTGATCACTGCTCTGATGTGCTCGGCCCTGTGCTGGATGCTGCAAGCCTGGCTCCCACCGCCATGGGCTTTGCTCGGCGCCGCGCTCGCCGTGTTGCGTCTGGCAATACTGAGCTACTGGATGAACAGTTACTGGTGTGCCTCGGTAGCCGCATTGGGTGGAGCACTGGTGCTTGGAGCATGGCCGCGTTTGCGTAACGAGCTGCGGGTCCGCGACTCTTTGTTGATGGGTGTGGGCTTAATAATCCTTGCCAATAGCCGTCCCTACGAAGGTTTCGTGGTTGGTCTGCCAGTGGCCGCAGCCATGCTGTGGTGGCTGACGAGCAGGCAGCGTCCTGCCATCAAGCTCTCACTCTCTCGAGTTGTGTTTCCGCTACTTGCACTCTTAATCGTTGGCGCTGTCGTTACCGGCTATTATTACTGGCGAGTCACAGGCGATCCGTTCCGCATGACCTATCAAGTCAACCGCCAAACTTACGCGACCGCTCCTTATTTCCTTTGGCAGCAACCCCGTCCGGAGCCGTCTTACCACAACAACGCCATGCGTGATTTCTACCGATGGGAGTTGGAAGGATTCGAGAAGAACCTCACGCTAAAGGGTTATTTGCAACGAGGCATATTCAAAGCCGACACCTGGTGGCTGTTTTATCTCGGCCCGTTGCTGACGATTCCATTGCTGGCTCTGCCCAAGGTAATACGGGAGAAAGCTATGCTCCTGCCCGTCGCCGTTTGTGCGGCAATGCTGGCGGCCTTCTCCATACAAACGTGGACTCTTCCACATTATTTTTCTCCCGCTGTGGGCGCACTCTATATTTTGTTAACTGAGTGTATTCGGCGAATCTGGCTACAGCGACGCAGCTTCATGGGAAGGGAATTCATGCGAGCAACTATCCTGATAGCCTTCGCCATGATCGTTTTGAGGGTAAGCGCTGCCGCAGCCCACGTGCAGCTCGGGCAGGTATGGCCGCCGGGTAATCTGGACAGGGTAAGAATCGTGAATCAGCTTGAGCATCTGCCCGGCCAGCATTTAGTAATCGTAAGCTATGAACCGAGCCATAATTTTCATGACGAGTGGGTCTACAACCTCGCGGATATTGACGATTCCAAGATCGTCTGGGCCCGCGATTTAGGGAATTCTTCGAATCAAGAATTGCTGAATTATTTTCGAAACAGGAAGGTCTGGAGGCTTGACGCAGACGACCCTCTACCTACCCTGAAGCCCGCTGAGGCTTCTCCCCAATGAAGCCGGCAGCCTGGCTCGCGCTGGCTCTATTGATCGGCGGAATCACATTGCTTTCTGCGAACCGCATCCTCGACTATTGGAGTTACAACTCCTACCTCAATGTCAAAACCGGCAAGATGGTCGCGCAAATGGGTGATTTATATTCGCCTTGGGTGGGCACCCGCGAGCTCCTGCTCCGCCATCGCAATCCCTATGGACCGGAGGTAAGCCACCAAATTCAAATGGCCTTTTATGGCCATGCCATTGATCAGACCTACGGCGAATCCGGAAAGCCCCTGGTCAATGAACAGCGTTTCGCGTATCCCATTTATGTTGTGTTTCTCCTGGCCCCCACGATCAATGCGGACTTTGCCGACGTGCTCCGTTGGGGCAGATATGCTCTTGCCGTTTTCACCGTGCTGAGCGTACTTTGCTGTCTCGACATTTTGCATTGGCGCTTGCCTTGGGCCACAGCGGTAGCCCTGACTTTATTCATCTTCTGTAGTCCGCAGCTTGTGCAGGGACTCCGGTACGAGCAATTGGCGTTGGTGGTGGGATTTTTGTTGGTCGCGGGCGCATGGTGCGTTCAGAAAAATTACCTGTTAGCCGCGGGAGTTCTGCTGGCTTTTTCCACCGTCAAGCCGCAAATGTCGCTGATGCCCTTGTCTTGGTTTGCCATTTGGGCAGTTGGCGAATGGACTAAGCGATGGCGAATCGCAGCCGCATTTGTGGCGACAATGATCATCCTGGCAGCCGGGGGCGAACTCCTCCTGCATGGTTGGATTCGGTATTTTATCGACGGTCTCTCCGCGTATCGGAAATACTCTCCCACATCTTCTCTGCTGCACATCCTCGGGGATAGGTTCGGAGCAATCGTCGCGGCTATCGTCTTTCTCGCCCTTCTGATCTTTGCATGGCGAAAGCGAAAAGTTCCGGCGAATTTTCCCGAATTCACGTTCGTGTTCGCCGCATTTCTCATGGGCACGATGCTCGTATTTCCCCTCTTCATCCCCTTCAACCAGGTGATGCTGATTCTGCCCGCTATGCTGCTTCTACAAGACTGGAAATCACTATCGCGATCTTCACGCCTTGTCTTTGTCGCCATCGTAAGCTGGCCCTGGATTACGGACCTGGCGCTTCTTGTGTTTTCGCCGCACTTCCACTCTCCCATGGAGATGCCTTTTCTGACCTCGTTCATAATCGAATTCTTTCCGCCAATTCTGCTTTTGTTGAGTATGGCGAATCGACGTGCTGCCTCAGCAAAGTTAGCGCCCAGCAATATACCAGCAACTTCGATCTCTTGAGCTATTCACCAAACAAAAACTGCAGCGCCTCCGGAAATCGCTCGGCCCACGCTGCCTCGTTGTGCCCCGCGCCGTCCTTGATCACCAGGCGCAGCCGCCTTTCACTCAGCACCGCGCGTCGCATGATCGCCGCCAGTTCCCGCACGTCGTCGACCACGCTGCGGCTCCGGTCCTCGGTTCCCGCTTCTGCTGTTCCGGCCGCCAGAAATATTCTCTCCGGCCAGGCCCTCACCGCCCGGCCGTCTTTAATGGCCTGTCGCCCCGCTACCCACAGTGACGGACTCTCCAGCAGCAATCGCCCAATCACATCCGGCCGCGCAATCGCAGTATAGAGCGCAATCAGCGCGCCCAGCGAAGAGCCGCCTAGTCCAGTGTTCTCCGGGCCGGAAGCTGCGCGATAAGTTGCTCCCACAAAAGGCATCACTTCCTTGATCAAGAAATTCGGATAATAACGCCCTTGCGCCCGCAGCATCTTCGGATGCAGCGATCGATACGGGGTATATTCCCGCATCCGATCTTTGCCCGTATTATCGATCCCCACGATAATCATTGGCGGAACCTCGCCGACGCGGATCAGCCGATCTGCCGTTTCGTCAACGCCCCACTCAACCCCGCCAAAAGCGGAAATTGACTCGAAAAGGTTCTGCCCGTCATTCAAATAAAAAACAGGATACGATCGGCCCGCATTCTCGGCATCGTCGTATCCGGAGGGAAGCCAAATTCGCAGGAAGCGGGTATTTCGAAAAACGCGGCTCTGGAATTCATGCAGGCGCAGATCTCCCACCGCTCCCTGAGCGCGAATCGGCTCAGAGGTGGCTGCCTGTGCATTGGTTTTCTGAAATCTTGCCATGGATAGAGCTAGCGGCTGACTCGGCTGCGCCACTTAAGCACAGAGGCAAGGGCGGTGATCATCACGATAATCGCGAGCGAACTCAAACAAAGAATGCACCAGGTATCGAGGATGAAGCCTTCCACATAGGTGAGGTAAAGCGCAAAGGCCAGCCCGGCGCCAGCCGCCAGCAGCAACCGCAATGCCGTTTCCCGCCGCGAACGATACAACGTGGCAAGCAGCAGCAGAACAACATATCCCGCGACTCCAATCCCAGCCACCGGAATGCCCATCAGGCTCGAATACTCGCTGCGATTTACGATGTCGCAGTTGAACTTCTCTCCAATTTCGCAAAAGCCAGTGGCCGAGTTCGCATAGTGCCGCTGCAACGATACGGCCGAAATCAGTACTCCCGCGAGAGCCAGAATTGCGACGACCATTAGCAGCGGGCGATCGATTTTCGAAGGCGCGGCGGATTCAGCTTGCGCGGGAATCGCGTTCACGGCAGGCTGCACCCGGTTTTATCGGAGAGCTCTTCCAAGGGAAATACGCCCTCTACCGGCTTATTCGTACCAAACTGCCAGCTGGGAAATAATTTCACCCCCGCCGCCGCACACTCTGGAGCCAGAGCCCGCGATCCCCTGATTGCACATTCGACGTATGGCACATTCCGAAAAGCCTTACCAAACATTGCCTTCTGCTCGGCGCAATGCGGACACCAATACAGCCCATACATCTTCGTCTGTTTGGAAGCCAGGCATTTCGCAAAGTCGTCGTACTTATGATTCCTGTAGTACCACCCACCCGCATAGGCGAGAGCAAACAAGAGGATGACTCCGCCCCAAATCAGCATCTTCCGGGACGGAACAAACGGTTCCGGTTCGGTCACCCGCATTTTCTGCTGCTCGCGCCGCTTTTCAGACATGATTCCCTTCCGCCCGATCAACTTTTATATCACGCAATCAAGCTGCTACGTTCAACGCTCCCGGCAATACGTCGAGAGCCTCGCAATGCAGGGTGAGCACTTCTCCATCCACCATCACATCCACCGGAGCATCCAAATCAAATTCCACTCGCTTTACCGCTTTCCTTTCAGCCATTGGATGCTGAATATGCGTGCCATCGTAAAGTCTCGGCAAATTGCGAACCAGACCCAGCCGTCCAATCGGTCCCCAGCGAACATATTCAATGAGCCCGCTACTGACTTCAGCCTTGGGGGCAATCATCATGGTTCCACCGGTGAACTTGCTGTTATTAAAAGTAAGAAACAAACACCGCCTCCGGTCAAAGTCGCTGTCACCATCCACCCGCACCGGGAACGGTCGCCTTTGCAGACGAGCCAGGCCCAGGAAGATGGAGATCACGTATCCCAATTCCCCATGTCCGCTGAATCGCCGTGCCCTCAAATTCGCGACGTCCGCCGGAAATCCCACACTCAGCAAGTTAATGTAATGAATCACTCCGGCGTTGTGGTGCAAACGCAGCACATCGCAACTTTGGGTTCGATCCCCAATCAGCGATTCAAGCGCGTGCTCCACTCCACGGTCGCTAAAATCCCGCAAAAAAGAATTGCCCGTCCCTAACGGCAAGAACCCAAGGGTAGGAGGATCTCCCACGCCGGCTTGTGGAAACAATCCGTTGATCAGTTCGTAGGAGGTTCCATCCCCGCCTACCGCGATAAATCTTCGTCTTCCCGCACCGTACGCCTCGCGCGCAATCCGCGTAGCATCGCCGGCTGCGCTTGTCTCGACTATTTCTACTTCAACTCCGCCAGCCATAAGCCGCTCCAATGCCGGAGCCAGCAACTTCCGCGTTCGTCCGCCTCCCGCCGCCGGGTTCACCACGGCAAGATAGGGCTGGCGCGGGTTCACAACCCCACCACCGCTCCCCGCTCCATGCTTTTCGCGATCTCTTCGCCCAGCAACTGCCGTTTGATCTTCATCGACGCAGTGCGCGGAAAATCTTTCTCCCAGATCAAATATCCACCAACGCGCTTGAAGTCCGGCAGCTTGCGATTTCGACTTACGATTTCCTGCAACAAAGCACTATCGAAATGCTGGTTCGGTTCCAGCCGCAGCGCGACGAACAGCATCTCTCCCCCCAACTTCCCCTGCGGCCACACATAATTCGCGGCGAACACGCAATACTCTTTGACTGGCAATCCGTCAAAAACATTTTCTATATCTTCCGGATAAATATTCTTGCCGCCTTCCGTAACGATCATGTTCTTCTTTCGGCCAAAGAGCTGCAGGTGCCCGCTCTTGTCAAACCGGCCCAAATCCCCAGTCAGCAGCCAGCCATCGACAATCGCTTGCAAGGTCAACTCGGTATCGTCCAGGTAATGGGACATTATGGTTTTGCTGCGTGCCGCAATTTCGCCGATTCCTTCTTCGTTCGGACTTAGCACCCGCAACTCCACTCCCGGCAGCGGCCTCCCGACAGTATCCGCGCGAAACGGTTTCAGATCGTTCAGCGTCAGCGCCGTGCCCCCCTCCGTGAGCCCGTATCCATTCACCACTGGAATTCCCAGATCATAGAAGAACTGCATCGTCGAAGGTTCCATGAATGCGCCGCCAGTAATCAGCGCCAGCAACTCTCCGCCGAACGCTCGGTGCACCTGCGGCAGTAACCAGCGGCTCACTCGCACCCGGGGCTTACCTCGCGTGAGCAATTTATTCAGCCCGATCCTCTGGTTCAGCATGGTCCGCTTCCATGCCGGCAACTCGTCGAACTTGGCGCGCAGACCGCGCTCCAGATTCTTGACGATCATCGGCACCAGCGCAACGTAAGCGATCCGATACCGCACAAAAGCGTCGCGCACGAATTCCGGGCGCAGCGTGCGCAAATGCACCACGCAAGCCCCACACACGAATGGCCCAATAAATCCCACCATAAAATCAATCGCATGGTTCGTGGGAAGGATGCTGAGATATTTGACTCCCGGCCAAAAGGGATACCACGCAGTTAGTGCTTTGCATTGTTCCAGGTAATTTTCATGCGTCAGCACGCATCCCTTTGGGCGGCCGCCGGTGCCCGAGGAATAAACGATGCAAGCAACATCCTGCCGCTGCCGCATCACGAAATCCGGTGCGCCCTTGCGCTTGAAGTCTTCCCAGCGGAATCCTCGGTCGAGATCGGCCTGTAACGGAGCTTCGGTCACCAGCACAAGCTTGGGCTTCAGCCTGGAGAATCCTGGCGCCTGCATAATCGCCCGCCAAAGGTAATACTCCACCACCAGCACTTTGGCTTTCGAGTGCTCCAGCAGCGCCAACTGCTCGTCCGCAGTCAATTTGTAATCCAGCGGAACCAGCACTCCGCCGCAATAGAAAATCGCATAGGCGGAGATCAGCCACTTCGACTGATTGGTCATCAGAATCGCGGCGCGATCGCCGGGGTCAAACTCCGCGTCCTCCAGGGCGCGAGCCAGCGGCAAAGTGATGTCCTTGAAGTCTGAGTAGGTGAGCCGGGTTTTCTCGCGATCGCGATCCGCTTCGATCAGGCAAGTCTCACCCGAGAAGCGGTCCAACGCATCGCGCAAGGCCGCTCCCAGGCAGCTATATTTTTGGAGATCGAGCATTCAAGAAATTAGCCGACGATCGTTGACCTAAGATTGCCGACTCTGATTTTGCGACCCGGCATTACGCAGTGCAATCTCTCCACTTGACAATCTACCATTCGAACTTCCCTACAACCTCGCCTGAATCTTCCCCGCCAGCGTGCGAAAGTCCGAAACGCCCTGCAATTCGTAGTCAGGCAGTTCCACATGAAAATGATTTTCCAGCTTGGTCAGCAAGTCGAGCGTCTGCAAGCTGTCGATCCCCAGCGCTTTAAAAAAATCTTCATCGGGAGAAAGTTTCTCCTGCGGCACCCTGAAGTGCGCCGCCGCCAGCTTCAATATCTCATCGAGCGTCTGTTCAGCGTTCTGCATATCCCGTCGCAAGCAGCCCTCGTCCATTAAAAGCGCCTAGGCATTCCGAACCGGGCGCTAGCCGACAAACCTCCTTTCCTCGGTACTCGGTGCTCGGTACTCGCCACTCAACTACGGCAGATAAGGCTGCGCATCCGCACTTTCTACAAATTTCCGCAACCCCGCTTCCACCGCCGGACTTCGGAATAATTCGCAGAATAAATCAATCTCCTGCCGCAACTCATCTCGGGGAATCGGTTTGATAAACCGTTTGGCTGCCACAGCGGTAGCACGATCGAATTTTTTGAGCTGTGCCGCCGTCGCCCGCGCCGCGCGCACGGCCTCGCCCTCTCCCACGACCTGGCTTACCAGCCCAATCTGCTGGGCTTTCGTTGCATTAAAACTCCGTCCGGTCAACAACAAGTCCCGCACCACCGCATTCCCCAGATCCCGCTTCAGCCGCGGGATTCCACCGAATCCCGGAATCAGCCCCAGCCGCAGTTCGGGAAAACAAAACCGCGCCATCTTATCCGCGATGATCAAATCACAGGTTAGCGCCAGCTCAAATCCTCCGCCGAATGTGACTCCGTGCACGGCCGCGATCGTAGTCAGGGGCGATGCGTCGATGATATTAAACACACGATGAATACGCTCCAGAAAATCACGCACGTCGCGCATCGCTTCGCTCTTTTCCATTTCCTGGGAGCGCAAATAGAGTTCGCGTAAGTCCGCACCCGCGCAAAATCCCGGCTTCATCTCGCTATAAATAATGAGCGCGTGCGCATCGTCCTGCATGCGCTCCAAAGCCGTTGCAAAATCCTCCAAGTCCTCGAGTGAAGCGGATCCCAGTTCATTGCAAGGCGCTCGATGTAACGCCAGTTCGATCACACCATCATTAAGCGTCCAGGCCAAAGTGCTCCTCGCGCACGCGGTCGCCGACGCTATCTCTGATTTCACTTCCTGCACCTTGATGTCCTTAGTAACGCCTGTCATTCTCGCTAACTTACCGCCTGCTTCGCGCCGTACATATCCTCAATCTCATTCTTCATCCGCGCGCAAATCGCATTCCGCTTCAGCTTTCCATTCACCGTCAACGAACCATTCTCAATCGAAAATGGTTCGTTCAGCACATAAAACGCTCGCACTTGTTTGTAATGCGGCAGTTCCGGATTCACCGCATCCAGCGCCGCCTGGACGTTCTCAGAAGTCACGTTCCCTGTCACTAGAGCCGACAAATATCCCCGCCCGTTGCCAACCACGACAATCTGCTGCGCTTCCGGTAACAGTTTCCCAATCGCCGTCTCCACCGGCTCGGGCGAAATCTTGTGTCCCGACCCCAACACAATTAAATTCTTAATTCTCCCCGTAATCCGCCAGTTTCCGGTTCCGCTTTTCTCCCCTTGATCGCCGGTATGGAACCAGCCATCGTGCAGCGCTTCCGCCGTTTGCTCTGGACGATTCCAGTATCCGGGAAAAACATTCGGCCCGCGCACCACGATCTCGTCGTCCTCGCCCAACCTCATCTCCATCCCTGAAATCGCAGGCCCCACGTAACCGAGCTGAACCTGATCAGGATCATCCATGGTGCAAATCGCCGTCGTCTCCGTCAGCCCATACACCTGCAACACGCGGATTCCCAGCATCATGAAATAAAGCTGGGTCTCCACGCTCAGCGGCGCAGAACCGCAAATCAGGGCTTTCAGATTTTTCCCGATCATCTTCTTACGGATCGCCGGAAAGATCAGCCGGTTCGCCAGACCCAGCCACATCGCATCGCCGCTCTTCGATTGCTTCTCCTGCCGGCGCGCCCAGGCTCCCTTGGCCCGCGAATACATCGCCTGCGCCACACCGCCGGTCTGCCACAGTTGCTCGTCCACCGCCCGGCGCATGCGCTCGAGCAGTTGCGGAACATTCAGAAAATAATCAGGAGCTACGGTTCGCATATCGCTCGCGATCTTTGCGAGGTCTGTATTGATCGTGACCAGGCTCCGGCGCTTCAAGAATGTCAGCAGAGCAATCCACGACGCGGCAAAAGTAAACGGCAAGTAATGAAAGATGCGATCTTGCCTCGCCAATCCCGGCGTAGGCTCCGCCGAAGAACCGGACATCAACTGCTCCAATCGCTCCGCCGTTCTTTCCAGCATGAAACCGACGTTCGCCGCCGTGAGCACCACGCCCTTGGATTCGCCCGAAGTTCCCGACGTGTAAATGATCGTTACCGCATCATCTTTTTCCAGCGGCGGCCGCTCCAGTTGTATCTCTTCGACGCCCGCAAAAATTTCATCGAACAAACATTGCGGCGGCGCTTGCACCCAAGCCTGTACAATCCCATCCCGCAACCCAACATCGCCACAGCATAGCAGCGAAGGCGTTGAATCCTTCATCATCGCGATTAACTCGGCGGGCGCTTGCCGCGAATACAGCGGCACCACAATCAAACCCTCAGCCATCAGCGCCAAATCTACGGCTACCCAGCGAATGCTGTTCGCTGCCAGCAATGCGCAACGTTCGCCCTTCTTCAGCTTCTTTGACGCGATAAATGTCCTCGCCCTGCGAACCAACTCCAGCAGTTGGCTGCCGGTCACTCCCGTGATCTCACCATCGCGGATTTCGGCAAGAACTCGCACGTCCGCCGCAGTCTGAAGCTGCGCGAAAATATCGCCGATAAATGGGATCGGATTATTCACAAGCAAAAACTAAAACTAGCGTAGAAACTTCAAAATAATTTAGCTGTAGGCCGCCACCAACTCCCGCAATCCCTGGTTCATCGGCGGCAAATAATCTTCCCAACTCCATTCCCCTCGCCGCGTCTCAAACTCCGGATACCTTCTTTGCACTTCCTCTTCAAAATAAACCCCCATGCGGGCCATCACTTTCAAATTCTTCACCACGGTCTTCGCAATTCCATCCGCAATCGCTTCGCCCTCACGACTCAACTTCTCGAGGGCCGCCAGGAGCTTGCCTTCCAACTCCGGATCGTCCACCGTCATGAGTAGATCCTGATGTCCCCGCTCCCGCATCAAGTTGCGAATACGCTCATCCATTGTGATGCCCGCCGATGGCACCAGCCCCGGCATCGAAGTAACAATCCCGTGATAGCGCGACGAGGCCATCATATGGCAGGCTCGCAGCACGCTCACCAGCTCGTACATGTTGTATTCGTCCGAAGTCAGCACTGGAACTCCCCCGAGTTTCTCTGAGATACGTCTTGCCGGACGCGCGTCTAATCGTTCCGTTGCCGCCAGAATTATAAAAACACTTTTCTTCTTGCGGAATGCATCCACCGCATTGGCAATCGAATTCCAATATTTCTGGTAAGCCCGATCCGCCGCCGGTCCTGAGTTGTGAAAATAAACCGTGCGATAGTGGCTGTCCTTGTAAGCCCCGGTAAAACTGCGGATCGCGTACTTTGCCACCGACGCCTTCACCGGCCATTCAAAAGGGTTGATCGGACAAACAACAAGCACCGGAGTCTTGCCATCCCATCCGACTTTTCGCAGCACGCTCTGCCCATACTCAGGAGGTTTTGGCTCGAACGTCCATGCAGTATCGGTTCCCAATTCCGTGGGCACACCCAATTCGCGCAGCACTCCACGCGATTCTTCGTTCCGCGTAATCACGAACGAATTCTTGCAATATCTCCCGCACATCTTCGCCACCAGCGGATCCATGTGTCCGGCTTCCGCGCCGTAGCCAACCGACAATTTGTTCTGCGCCGCCGCAATCCCCAGCGATCCAATCATCATCGTGGTCAGCGCATTGGCGAACTTACTCTTGAACATCGAGCCTTCGCATGCCACCACGCCATCATGCCGCGGGACTTCGTTTGCCAGAAAGGGCGGAAAAATATCCGGCAAGTGCACCTGTTTCGTACCTTCAAAATATCCTCGCGAGAAATCGAAGTTCTGGCTCATTACGCTGAACTCCACTCGTTCCGCTCCGAGGATGTGGCGGATCTGCCGCAACATCTCCTCCACCCGTACATCCGATCCCATGTTCCGTGTGCCGTTATAGCCGGCGAACAGAAGTTTTAATTTCTCGCCCGGCTGCCATCGATTGCCGGCGCCCAGCATCCATCCAGCTTTGGCGCGCTCAATCGAACTGCTCACCCAGGCTTCGAGAATAAAATCCATCATGCGGCCGTTCCTCCAGCCGCAGCCGGCCACGGGCGATACCGGTAAGCAAAGTTGTTCTCGCTGCTGAACTTCATCAAGGGATAAGAATATTCAGAAAACGGAACCGGGGTTTTCCCCAGTTCAGACGTCGCGCGTCTGTTATCGAAAACCGTATTCCATACCAGGTAAGGCATGAACACTTTCATCAACGACGCAGTCTTACCGACGGCGCCCTTTCGATTCGCCAGAAAGTTCACCGAGCCAGCGAACGGACGCTCCACCACCGGCACGAACACCGGGGCGCGCTTGTTTTGTGCCGCGGCCAGCGCCCTCGTGATCTCGCGAAACGTCTGCGATCCAACCCCCGACGAAAGGTGGTAGGTATCGTATTGCGGATTCTCCTTTTGATGCAGCGTCGAAATCGCCTCCGCCACAAAATCGACATTCACAATATCGATCTTGTCGGTCGAACGAAACGGCAACACCGGCAGCCCCGCCAGAAATACAAAAGCCTTCACCATATCGAATTGCGTTGTCTCCGGATAGCGGCTGTCGCCGAGAACAATGCTCGGCCGAAAAATGGTCTTCGGCGTCTCCGGCAATAGAACTCGCATCATGTGCTCGCAAAATTTCTTGGTGCGCGCGTAGGGATCATAATCTGACCGTTCCCACTCAATCGACCGATCCTCGCTCACCACCTCATTCTGCCGTTTACCCGCAACCGCCACCGTGCTCACCTGGCTGAATCGTCGCAGTCCGTGATAATGCTCGGCATGCCGCGCCAGCGTCAGCACTTCCAAAGTCCCGCGCAAGTTCACGTTTAGACAGCTCTTCTCGGACTTCCGGTTCAGCGAAGCCGCGCAATGAATTACGGAATCCGTGGTGTGCACCAGCCGGTCATACTCGTCGCGCCCCAACCCAAATCCGGAGTCAGTCAAGTCTCCACGAAAGACCCGCACTCGCGTCTGCAAGTATTCATAAAATTGCGGAAAATCGAGATGCAACTGCAACGCCTGCCATAAGCGCCCTTCGGCCTCGCCTGCATCCCGCGCGCGCACCAGCACATTCAGGCTTGCTCCATCGCGCAGCAGATTCGCCGCCACGTGCGCCCCAATATATCCCGTCGATCCTGTCAGAAAAATCGCCATTCACCAGTTCCCGTTGGTCCCCGTTTTCACCGTTTCACCATTCTGCAGGCTGCGTGGAGGACGAGCTTCCAGCGGCCTGCCCTCAATCAACGGATAAGTCCACTTCCGCAGCGCCGGAATGTGCACGTTGATCCAATAATCCCACCAGTCCAGCATTCTCGCTTTATAACCAAACTCTTCTTTCTCCTCGTCCACCAGAGCGTGTGAGAGCTTTTCCACGTTGTCCGCCGCGAAATCGTGCTCATTGAAGAGGATGAACGGCTCGAACAGCTCAATCAGTTTTTCCAGCCGCTCCAAATTTCTCTCCGTCTTCACCAATGGCGTCTTCTTCAACGGCAGCGGCGACATAATCTTCTGGATCGATTTCACGATCGCCCGCTGGGCCGGCGCCGACATTCTCTGGTACCGCGTCTTCGATACCGGAATCGCATCGAAGCGCAGCCGCAGCCAGGATTCCAACCCCTCCTGCGCCCGATAATGCTTGCGATGCGCCAGCGAAGTCAGCTCGATCGATCTTCCCATGTCGCATGGATTCGTCGCTGAAGTCGCCAATTGGTACAACTCATCATGCCGACGTTCCACAATCGCCGCCGCAATCAGCGTCATCCCCGCACAAACCGCATCGACTGGAATAATGTCCAGCCGCTTACTCTCATTCGACGGCAGTTGCCGGAAATATGTCCCCAACAAATAAGACAGCGACGCCGACGTATTAATGCCTTCATTCCACCCCAGAAAAGGCTTGGCGACTGAGGTCTCCACAATCGCCGGCCTCACCACGGCAATCGGCAAGCCGCGTCCGTATTTCACCATCAGCGATTCCGCCAGACTCTTCGTCAGCGTGTAGGTATTCGGCCAACCCAACTCCTTCGCGCGCCGCGTCCCTTCCTCGGTCAAGTAAGTCTTCAGCCAGCGGATCCGATTCTTGCGTATCTGATTTTCCAGCGCCGCTCCCTGCAATCCCTTCGCCGCATGTTCTTTTGCCAAAGACTGCGACCTCAACCCTGCGGTCACTTCCTCGCCTTCGGCCTTCGCCTCCGCCTTCGCAATCACTTCATGCAGCGAGCCCCATTCCTTCTCTGCATCAAAGTCGGGGACGCGACGCGGCGTGTAATTCGGAATCAGCCTCTCCGGCACACGCCCATCTCGCTCGCCGGCCACATAACAGGTCGAAAGGTGCAACAGCCCGGCGTGATCCGAGCCTCGCAGAAATTCCAGGATGTTCATTGCCGCATCCGTATTGGTCGACAATGCATCCCGCAGGTCTGGATTAAAATCCGTCAATCCGGAACTATTCACGATCAGGTCAAGATTCTTCTGCAATCGCCGCCCGACCTCCGGCTCCAGGCCCAAGCCTGCGCGGGTAACATCTCCCTCAATTACCTCCACTTTTCCCCGGAGATAATCGCCAAGCCCCAATCCGTACTTTTCAAACAGAGGATCGAATACCGGCGATTCTTCCACAATCTTTTCAAAACGCCTCTGCGCCGGATTCGATTTCTGCCGCCGTACCAGTAAATAAATTCGTCCGATCTTCGGCAACTCCATCAGCGTGTTAGCCAGCCATACCTTGCCGATAAATCCCGTGACGCCAATCAGCATCACATGCTTCCCCGCCAGCGCTCGGCGTACCGAAATCGCGCCCTCCTGCCTGGTTCCCTCAAAATGCACGATCGGACGTTCTTTTGCCGCTGCATACCGGCCCGAAGAGATAACCGCCGCCCGCAACTGGTCCACGGAAATGTCCAACTGCCGCGCCAGCGTCTTCGGCGCCCGCCGCCCGTCCGGACTCTGATCGCGTATCGGCGCAAAGGCTCCCCGCGGCCGGATAACCGGTTCCAGCAGGCGGCCCGTCGCCACGCCATCGCGAAACTCCAGTCGATTGGCAACAATCCGCTTCACCCCAAGATGCAGTGCCAGCGGCTTCATCACGTGCTCCAACCCCTGGCTCACCAGTACCACGTCCGCTCCGCCGCGCAGCAATTCCTGAACCCGCTCCACACCATGCGCCTTCAATTTCGGCTTCAATTTGTATTGGAAGTACTCCTCACCCAGAAGATCAAGACGGTCGCGGCTCACTCCCCGCAGCACCGTGTGCACCACGCGTGTGGCAAATTTCCGGTTAGTCGAATAAAGGAAAGGACGCAGCGCCGCCATCAGGAAAATCAACCCGCGCCGCCGGAGCCGCTCCGAGAACGTTTGCGCGTTCCAGGTAAAGAATGCCACTGGCTGCACCACGGTCAGGTCGAGAAGACTCCCCTCCACGCGCCAGAAAACGGTGGGCGCAACGCGGGGAGACACGCCGGGTTTGTGATTAGACTGTTCCAAAGCATCTTCGCCTGCTGGCAGGATTCTCCCACGCAACTAGACGAATCTCCTATTGTAAACAATGCACCGCAATCCCCATACTGATTATCGAATCGATAACTTTAGAAGCCCCCGCAGCCAGCTTTCATAAGATGGTTCCAATTAACTGGCCTCCAATAAAAAAGAGTTCCAGCCGATTGGCTGGAACTCCGCCGTTCCAATCAACTTCTACGAGGCGCGACGCTGCCGATCCTGTTCGTCCTGCGTCTGATTCTTTTTATTGGGATCAACGTTACCCTTGTGCCCCTGTTCATACTGACCGCCCTGGCCAGTTTGTCCCGTTTGGCCAGTCTGGCCACTCTTCTGGGACTCGTTGCCTTGGCCCTGTTCCTGCTGACCGCCCTGCTGTTTATTCTTCTCGTCGCCTGACATATTAATTCCCTCCGTAATTGCAGGGCGTGTTGTCACGCCACTGCTGGATTTACTGCGACCTAATAAGTTGGTTGCAATGGCCGGACGCAGGGTTGACACAAAACTGCGACAGCCTGCATGAAAGACTTACTTGAGATTCCCTGGCTTGACTGCCAGAACTTCGCATTTTTCAATTGCCGGAGCCTTTGCCAGAAGTGCCCCCGCATTCACCATTAACCCAGCCGCAACCCTTCCATTCAAGTGCGCCTGCCGGCCCGCTTCATCTTTAAAAACGTCAAAGATTCCAAATGTCGAGGGTCCCATCTTGATCGCGAACCACCGTTTCAGGCTCCTCCTCAACCATCGACAACGCGCTCCGTAAAAAATTCTCCACGTCCGCTTCTTTCCCCGCCTTGGCCTCCACCCGCGCCAGCAATGCCAGTCTTACGTCTGCCATGGTCGTATCCTCCTTTTAAGCTTGATTGGATGTCTGGCCTCGTTTTTTCGTTTTCTCGATCGTATTCACACTGCCGTAACAATGCTTTCGTATAGTTTCTCCCTGATCACGCTTCTTTCTGAGGTTAACCATGGCGACCGCAACTACTACTCCGTCTGTCCTTGATCAGAAGCTTTCCCGTTCTCCCGGCAAGATCGGCATGCTGGTCTTCGGCATCGTGCTCGTAATTGGCGTCGCTTACGCCGGTTCCAGCCTGTTGCACGACCTTTCCTTTGTGCATAGCACATCCGTTTTGCCCTTCGTACTTCTCGGGATCGCCCTTTTGGTCGCGCTCGGTTTCGAGTTCGTCAATGGATTCCACGACACTGCCAACGCCGTCGCCACGGTCATCTACACCCATTCGCTCGAGCCTCACATCGCCGTGGTTTGGTCCGGCTTTTGGAATTTCCTCGGGGTCCTGGCCTCCAGCGGCTTGGTCGCCTTCGCCATTGTCTCCTTGCTTCCTGTCGAACTGATTCTCCAAGTCGGCAGCAAAGCCGGATTCGCCATGGTTTTCGCCTTGCTCGTCGCCGCCATCATCTGGAATCTCGGCACCTGGTGGTTTGGCTTGCCGGCCTCCAGTTCGCACACGCTTATCGGCTCGGTCATCGGAGTCGGCATCGCCAATCAACTCATGAACGGTAGAAGCGGCACCAGCGGCGTGGATTGGGGCCAGGCCGCCAACATCGGCAAAGCGCTGCTGCTCTCACCCATCGTCGGCTTCGGAGTCGCCGGACTGCTCTTGCTGCTCGCTAAAGCCTTAATTAAAGATCCGAAACTCTACGCCGCTCCCGAAGGCACCGAGCCCCCGCCGTTCTATATCCGCTGCCTGCTCATCCTCACTTGCACCGGCGTCAGCTTCTTCCACGGCTCGAATGACGGACAAAAAGGCATGGGCCTCATCATGCTGATTCTCATCGGCACCGTGCCCACCGCCTACGCTTTAAACCATGCCGTCACCTATCAAGACTCTCAGGATTTCATCGCCGTCTCTCAGCAAGCCGCCGACGTTCTCAACAAGTATGTCAGCCCCAACGCCGTCATTGGCGACGCTCACGAGGACGTGACCTCCTACATCCGCGACAAAGAATTCACGCCCAACACCATGCTCGCCCTCCGCACTTTGGTCAGCGACATCGGCAACGAGACCGCTCTCTACAAAGAGATGAAGAATATCCCGGGCGACCAGATCCGAAATTTCCGCAACGATATGTATCTTTGCAGCGAGGCCATCCGCCTGATGCAGAAGAGTCACAATCCCAGCTTCACCGCCAGCGAGAACGCCATCCTCGCCAACTACAAGAAGCATATCGACCACGCCACCCGCTTCATTCCCCTCTGGGTTAAAGTGGCCGTCGCCATGGCTCTCGGCCTCGGAACCATGATTGGCTGGAAACGCATCGTCATCACCGTGGGAGAAAAAATCGGCAAGAGCCATCTCACCTACGCCCAGGGCGCAGTCGCTGAAATCACCGCCATGGCTACCATCGGCGCCGCTGACGGCTTCGGACTCCCCGTCAGCACCACCCACGTCCTCTCCTCCGGCATCGCCGGCACCATGGCGGCCAATCATTCTGGTATTCAGTGGTCCACCGTCCGCAACCTGGCCCTGGCCTGGGTGCTCACACTACCCGTCGCGATGTGTCTTTCGGGAATGTTGTTCTGGCTCTTCCGCAGGACGTTCTAAGGATGAAACAGCACGATTCGCGAGCGCAAGGGTGCAGCGTAACCTGCGCCCTGCCTCGTTAGAAGGTGCCAGTTCTCTGCCAAACCTGGCGCAATCTCCGCCAGCGCCGTAGGCAAGATCTTGGCCGCGAATGAGCGCATCAATCAAGTACATATCGAGCATCTAGACTCTGCGGCTGCGCTTTCTAGTAAGGCGACCGCTCCCCCGGTGGCCGCGTCTTCCACCTGCGGTGCACCCACAGCCATTGCTCCGGATACTTCCTCACATATTCTTCAATGATCGAAGTAAACTTTTGCGTGTTAGCCGCAATGTCAGCCTCTAGCTCGCCGGTGCGCACCAACTCTACCGCCGGATCGAATCGCAGCCGGTACTTCCCCATCTCCGCATCCCAGATGGTAAACGTCGGAACCACAGCCGCGTCGGTGCGCAACGCAATCCGCGCCAGCCCGCTCGCCGTACACGCCGGGATGCCGAAGAAATCCACAAAAATCCCCTGCGGCGGCGTCATATTCGTATCCATCAGCACGCCGACCACTTCGCCCGCATGCATGGCCGCGAGCAACCCGCGCACAAAATTATCTTTGTCCACCGTCTTATTCCCGTGCATGGTCCGATATTCGCGGATCAGCCGGTCGAGGTAGATATTATCCAGCGGACGCATCACCACATGCATCCAGTGTCCATGCAGCGAATGCGAAAGCGCCGAAAGTTCCCATCCGCCGAAATGCGCGGTTAGAAACAGCACCCCCTTACCACGCGCATAGGCCTGCTGATAATTCTCCAACCCGTCATACGCAATGACCTGCTCAACATTCTCCAGCGCGTAGTCGGGAAAATGACAGACCTCCGCCAGTTGACGCCCCAGCGAAGCAAATTCCCCGCGCAGGATCCGCGCTCGTTCCGCCCTAGTTTTTTCGGGAAATGCCAACTCGAGGTTGCGCATTCCCACCTGCCGCAAGCGCACGTGCAGAAGATAAACCAGGTAGGAAAGGCCAACGCCGACCGCTCGCGCCAAAGGCCGAGGCAAAATACCGAGGATTTTTATGAACGGCCAGGCTGCCGCGTACTCAAGTCGCTGCCGCATTCGAGGGAAGCGTGACGGTACCACCGTAGAAAATTATTTGCAAACGAACCTGCCCTGAGGTTTTCCCTCTGTGCGCCCCTGTGTCCTCTGTGTTGAAGATTTTGACTTTCAGCCGTGAGTTGGTTACTTCGCCGCTTCCTGCGCCCACTTCGCCAGCGAGGTCAAGAACGCATTCGCCCCTGCCGGAGGCTCGATCTCGCCCGTCAAAGCCGTTCGGAACGGCACCATGCGGCCATAAAATTCCCGCGTGCTGTCCTTATCCTGTTTGATTACAGCCCCGTTCAAACTCACTCCGGCAAACAATCCGCGCGCCCGTGAATAAGTAAGCACTTCGGCTCGCATCTTCCAATCCGTATTTCCTTCCGCATGGCGTCCCACTGGGCCGGCGGCCACGGACGCGTCCGCCCCCAGAGCAAACTCGCTCGAAAGCAGATGTTTCATCCCATCTTTATTCATAATCAGCATGATCAAGTCAACCGCCTGTCCGCCGATCTGAAAGCCGAAACTTCCCCCGGTCACCAGGAAAAATGCCGGAGCGCTCCACCCTTTCGGCGTGCGGCAGGTCGCCAGACCGCGCCCGTACTTTGCCCCCACAATAAATCCGCCCTTCAGCAGCCCCGGCACCACCGCGACACAATCCGCAGAACGTAACACCTCATCAGGAATGCCTTTGTCGGGCGCGCCTTGAATGTCATTCAAAACATCCGCCGCGGCCTGCACCCGGTCCGCGACCTTACCTTGTTCATCCTCGGCAAACGAAAACGAACACACAGACACAATCACGAGCAATAATAAGAACTTTTTCATGGTTCCTCGTCACACAAACTTTCTGGGATCTGTTTCTTTGGATTGTAAATGAAGGGCGGGGTTCGCGCGCCAAGACCGCTTTACCAGAAAGGATCAGTTGAAGAGGAAAATAAGCGGGAATCGCTCAGGCAAAAAAATCGGGGCTGACCGTGGTGACCCTAATCGCCACGCCCAACCCCGTCTCCCAGGTTCTGTGGTAGGTGAGCCGAGTATGCGTCAACGACAAATCGCGCGCAAGATTACGGAGGTCATCGCCCCAAAGTTACCGTCGGCGAAATGCCGCAATGTAGATTCCAAATACTGAGAACTGAGAACTACTTCGCCGCGACCAACGAATGCGTAATCGCATGCACCGAGAGCGCAATCCGGTTCTGCACCCCCACCTTGCGCATCAACTTCGCTACGTGCGCTTTCACCGTGCGCTCTTCAATCCCGAGTTGCGATCCAATCTCTTTATTCGACCGTCCCGCCACCAGCATCTCCAATACTTCTTTTTCGCGGTCGGTAAAGGTCACGCGGCCCGCGGGGAAAATCCTTCCCGGCGCCGACGAGACCCGCTCGATAAACATTGAAAGCACATGCCGCGGAGCCCACACCGATCCCTGGCTCACAATGCGGATCGCCTGTGCAAACTCCGCTGGCGAAGCCGCCTCGTCCACATAGCCCTTGGCGCCCGAAGCGATTGCCTTCAGAATGGTCTCTTCGTCAATACCCGAGCCGGTCACGATGATTCGCAAATCTGGCCGCGTAGCCTTCAAACTGGCCATCACGTCAAAGAGATTTTGCCCGGAGCGATTTCCCAGCAAAATCAGATCCACGCCTTGCAGCGTGGAGATTTCGGGCAGTCCGGCGGAGATTAGTTCGAACTCAGGTTCGCTATCGAACAGCGCGCGAAATCCCACAAATCGAAGCGGGTCGCTCTCCACCACGGCTATCTTAATGGTCGGTTTTCTCGCTACAGCTGCTTTCATAGGTTTCCCCAAGGGGCGTAATTGGTTAGCAAAAGAATAACGGCAATTCCCCGCAATGCAAAGAGAACGTGACCCAAGTTGAATTACGGGAGTAACATGACAAAAGTCTGCACATTCACTTGGCGGGTGGCCATTCGGCATGCAAAAGGCCTTGCTGGCAGCCCATTGGAGAGAATTAAGCATGAGAAATTGCTTTGGTCGCAGGATCGGGATTCTTGTCATCATCGCCGCCGCCGCCATTCTGGTCACGCTTCCGGGTCGGTTGCAGGCTCAAACTCCGGCAGTCGCGTACCAGCCAAAGTACAAGGGAGATCCCGCCCGTTCCGACTCGGAATTCCAGGCGATTGCCTACATGAACGTCGTAATCCGTGCCCAGCGCCATTTCCAAAAGCAATATGGCCACTACGCTACCTCGCTGGCTGAACTCGTTCACACCGGAACCTTTACCAAGCGCATGGTGAACCCCGACCGCGGGGACTACACCGTCCACTTCAAAGGCAAGGACGACAGCTTTTTTCTCCTCATGACGCCCCAGCACCAGGATGCCGAACACCGCTCGTTCTACGCCGAAGACGATGGCAAAATTCGCGCCGAAGAAGACAAAACCGCAAACGCAGATTCACCGGTGGTGAAGTGATCTTCTTCCCATTGTCATCCCGAACTTCGTTATCGTCCTGATCGAGGATTATGCTTCGCGGCAGCGAAGCACGACCGCAGTCGAAGGATCTCTTTCGCGCGGTGGGCTCCGTGTCGCACAGCGTCCAGTTCTTGCCAACTACAGAACTCATTTATGATGAATCAGAAGCTATCTTAGGTTTGAAATCGAACGGAGGAATCATGCCACCAACCATCGGCGCGCCCGCCCCAGAGTTCACCTTAAAAGATCAGGATCAGAAAGACGTTAAGCTCAGCGACTACCGCGGCAAGAAGAACGTTGTCCTTGTTTTTTATCCGCTCGACTGGAGCCCCGTCTGCACCAAAGAGCACACGTGCATGATCAACGACAAGAAGCAATTCGATGACCTCGATGCCCAGGTTCTTGGCCTTAGCGTGGACAGTGTTTGGTCGCACAAAGCCTATGCCGACAAAATGGGCATCCACTACCCGCTGCTGGCCGATTTTCAGCCCCGCGGCGCCGTGGCCGCGAAGTATGGCGTGTATCTCGAAGACAAAGGCATCACCGGTCGCTCCATCTTCATCATTGACCGCAACGGCAAACTCGCATGGCACAAGGATTACGACATTCCCGTTGTGCCGGATATCGCCGAAGTTTCAAAAGCGCTCGCGGCAGTAAAATAGCTACGCGGGAACGCATATCAAAAAAAGTGTTGGCTAGGGCACGGCTTAAGCCGTGCCATCCAAACTCCAGAAGCCGATGGGCTTTAGCCCCTGATGGAGCGCCTCACCCGTGATCACCGTCTTCGTCGGCACCAGCCTCGATGGCTTCATCGCTCGCAAAGACGGCGCTCTCGATTTTCTTCCCGTCGATGGCGGCGAACCTCACGGCTACGCCGAACTCATGGCGAGCGTCGATGCCCTTGTAATCGGCCGCAACACCTTCGAGACCGTTCTCAAGTTTCCAGAATGGCCTTACGGCAAAAAGCGCGTCGTGGTCTTGAGCAGCCGTCCGGTTGATTTATCGTCGGCGGTCGGAGGCGTAGTCGAGCAGGTGTCCGGATCGCCGGCTGAGATCGTCGCGCGCCTCGCCGCCACCGGCGCACACAACCTCTACGTGGATGGCGGAATCACTATTCAAAAATTCCTGCGCGCGGGCTTAGTTGACCGATTGGTGGTCACGCGTGTTCCAGTCTTGATCGGAGACGGAATCCCGCTCTTCGGCAGTCTGGATCGCGATATCCGGCTCCGTCATGTCGATACCAAGCAGTTTCCCAGCGGTCTGGTCAGCAGCGAATACACGATCGAAAAAAAGAATTAGAAGACGCTACGCTCCGGCCTTAACTTCCGTTGCCTTCCCACCGCTATAACTCACCACCAGCGGTTTTCCTCCATTCGGATAGTGCACCGTCTTCTCCTCCGACGAAGCGCCCGCATCCGGCACGCCCATTCCCACCGCGAAATCCGCCTGCAACTCATCCATCCCCAGCTTCACTTCGTGCTGAGCAATTGACTGCCAAACATCCGCCGGCCAAAACTTATACAGCCCATGCGGATCCTCCACGTAAAACATCTCGTCCGAATAAATCTTGTACTGCCCCTCGTTCTCAAATCCAATCGGCACGGCATAACTGTGCCCATCTTTATCAAACGTCGCCACGACTTGCCGCCTTCCGCCCGGCGCCGGCATCGTCATCACATCTTTCATGTCAAGCCGCTCCAGCGGCCCCAGAAGTCCCGCTTCGTGCGCAAAGTCCACGCTCTTCACTACCGGCACATAACGATAATAGGTATAGCGATAACCCTCCTTCACCCACACCGGCTGCTGCGTCAACTGCTGCGCCGATTTCAAATCGTAGGGATGCAACTTCTTCGGCGTCACATAATATTCCTGATTCGCGTACCCGGCATTCTTCGCAGCTACTTGCTTTTGCGCCGCGACGTAATCCTCATGATTCCGATAAAGAATGAACCCCGTCCGCGCGCCCGCCACCACAATGCCCAGCGCCAGGGCAACCTGAATCTTCTTCTTCGCGTCTTCCGTCATAATTTAAGGTGTTTGTTGTTCCCTACCCTGTGGCCTCTGCGTCCTCTGTGTTGAAGATTCTGAGATCCGTCCCCAAAAAAGAAGTCCTAAGGTACACTAGAGTTACCCACATGCCAGTCACCGAACAAGACGTCCTGAGCGCGCTCAAAAGCTGCTACGACCCCGAGATCCCGGTTAATATCGTCGACCTCGGCCTCATCTATTCCGTAAAGTTCGACGCCGCACCCGACGACAAACAAGATGTCGCCGTCGACCTGACGCTGACATCGCAAGGCTGCCCTGAGCACGTCAATATCAGTGCCCAGGTAAAATCGCGCCTGGAGCAACTCTCCGGCATCCGCAACGCCGCCGTAAACGTGGTCTGGACTCCGCCCTGGTCTCCCGAACGCCTCAGCCCCGACGCCAAAAAGCAACTCGGCATCGATTGACCAGCCGCACCCACTCAACATCGTCCCAGTGCTTCCTGCTGACCACTGACCACTATTCACTGCCCACTGCTCTTCACATCTCTTCCCAGGCATCCATCAAGGTTCGGCCGGACGATTCGCTGATCCGCTTGCCGGCCTTCGCCGCCATTTCCATCACGTGCATCCCGCGATCAAAGTAATCCGGCAGCGACTCCCGCACCTGCTCAAATTTCTCCGGATATTCCGCCGCCAGCACCGCCAGCGCCACGCCCCCCGCCAGCACGCCCGCCGCATTTTTCCGCTTCAAAAACAATATCGTCGCCGCCGCAACCGACCCCGCCAGCACCGCCTTCTTCCAGCCTTCCATATCTCCCCCACGACGTTTTCTCTTCACGTGATTGTACCCCCGCTCTCTCAATGATTTACCCACCTCTCTCCGATGCTTTTTAGCCCTCATCCGTTGTCGTTGCCCTCTGTCATCGCTCCGAATCCCGACACATCCTTGTCATTCCGAACAGGGCCGTAGGCCCCGTGAGGAACCTGCTGTTCGTTTCCTGGATGCATGCTCTCACCCGCCATCCTTTATACTTCCCCATTCCGCCGGAGGACCCATGTCGCCCACTCCCAAATTGAAACTCCTATTCGTGTTCATGCTTTCTATAGCCGTCGTAGCCCAGGCGCAAAAGCCGCGCGCCCGCGATCTCGGAGTTCCTTTCGACGGCACTCCCGGCCCCAACAACGCCATCACCGATGTTGCCGGCGTCGAGGTCGGCCACACCACGCTCATCTCCGGCAGCGGCAAACTTGTAGTCGGCAAAGGCCCAGTCCGCACCGGCGTCACCGCCATCCACCCGCGTGGCAAGGCTAGCAACGACGCCGTCTTCGCCGCCTGGTTCACCCTCAACGGCAACGGCGAGATGACCGGCACCACCTGGGTCGACGACTCCGGCTTTCTCAACGGACCAGTAATGATCACCAACA
The DNA here is from genome assembly GCA_963833875.1 of uncultured Acidobacteriaceae bacterium. GTDB lineage: Bacteria > Acidobacteriota > Terriglobia > Terriglobales > Acidobacteriaceae > Sulfotelmatobacter. The sequence goes on along the minus strand of CAWHZM010000002.1, from coordinate 1,377,083 downwards.
CGCACAGCGTTGGCGTGGTGCGCGACGCGGTCATCGCCTGGAAGGTAAAGCGCGGCGAGCCCGATATGGAGGGCTACTGGTGGTCTCTGCCGGTTGTCGCCGAAACCTGGGACGGCTGGCTCAACGACATCAACGGATTCCACGTTCATCCCGAAGACGCCTGGCACGCCCTCGATACCGCCCACTCCGGCCCCGTCGAAGAAGGCAACGTCGGCGGTGGTACCGGCATGATCTGCAACGAATTCAAAGGCGGTATCGGCACTTCATCACGCGTGCTCGATGCTAAAGACGGCGGCTATACCGTCGGCGTCCTCGTGCAATGCAACTACGGACGCCGCCCCCAGCTCCGCATCGCCGGCGTTCCCGTCGGCAAAGAAATTCCCGAACATCCAGCCTATGAAGACGCGAATGCCATGTGGGGACAGCCGCCCTCGGCTGTCCAGCGGCCCGAAGGGCCGCGCGATTCAGGCCTAGCCGGCAAAGACGTCGGCTCCATCATCGTCATCGTCGCCACCGACGCTCCACTCATCCCTACGCAACTCAAACGTGTCGCCAAAAAAGTTTCTCTCGGCCTCGGCCGCGACGGCAGCTACTCCGGCGACGGCTCCGGCGACATCTTCCTCGCCTTCTCCACCGCCAACCCCGGCGCCGATAAATCTGCCCTCGAACATGCGAATGCAAACGATCCCCGCAACCTGCACCCGCTCACCATGCTCCCCAACGATTCCCTCGATCCCATTTTCCTCGCTACCGTGCAAGCCACCGAAGAAGCCGTCATCAACGCCATGGTCGCCGCTGAAACCATGAAAGGCATCAACGATCACGAAGTGATCGCACTACCCCACGACCGCCTCCGCGAAGTCTTGAAAAAATACAACCGCCTGGAAAAGTGACCACTATGCAGCGGTTGCCCCACCCTTACGTCGCGTTCTTGGCGACGTAAGGGTGGAGATTTTGACTTCCCATCAGCGTTACAGTCACCCTCGCCGATAATAAAAATCCCCTCATCCCAGACATTACCTTCGCCGCTCACCCCTCGTTCCTTCCCTTACGCGCCCAAAAGACTAAACTCAAATCAGTGAAGCGCCTTTACACCATCGAGCGCGTCAAGGGAGGCATGAAGTTCACCTGCACCCACTGCGCCCACCACGTCAACACCCTCGATTTCGACCCCCACTTCGGCAACCTGCGCACCCAGGCCGCCACCTCCATCATCCAGCACGCCACCAAAGTCCACCACGAACCCGTAACCTACTCCTCCCTCGACTCCGCCCCTCACCTCACCCGCGCGTAGGTTAACCGCCGGCGCTTCAGCGGCGCGATCAGCCGCCCACCATAAATCCCTTATCATTCCGACTGCGCCGAAGGCCCCAGAAAGAAAACATGTCAGGGATGCACCCGGTCACTCAGTTATTCCGCACACCGATGAGCATTGGGACGACCCGCACTCGTCCGAAATTAGTTTTTGGTACGAATCCCACAACTGCGAGAGGATGACGAAGTTGACCGCGCGTCCTGGCCGGTGCGAGCTATTGCGCTTCGCGCTTGCGCAGGTAATCGATGAACATTTGCTCGACCGGCTTGTCGTAGGTTTTGAGCACGTGGCGGATGGTGTGGCCGCTGACCAGGTGGCAGACTTCTTCGGCGAGATTTTTGGCATGGTCGCCGGCGCGTTCGAGCGACTGGGTCATGAAGATGATCTGGAGGCTGGCCTGGCGGGCGATGTTTTCCGGGTTTTCGATGTGGCGCAGGAAGATGAGATTGCGCAGGCGGTCGATTTCGGAATCGGAGCGGAGAACATCCACGGCTTTGCCGACGTCGCGGGTGGAGAAGGCGTCGCCCACGTCGGTGAGCATCTTCTCGAGAATGGTGGCCATGTGCGTGAGGTCGCGTGTGTCCTCGGAGTCGATGCGTCCGGCGGCCGCTTGCGCGCTGTTGGCGAAGCTGAGCAGCAGATCGCCAATGCGCTCCAGGCTGATCATGAATTTCATGCAGGCGAGGAGTTCGCGCGCCTCGGCAGGTTCGACCTCGGTAATGATGGAGGTGACGGCGCTGTCGATCTCCATATCGAAGGTATCGAGGTCGCGCTCGCGTTGACGCAGAGAGTTCAACAGATGCGCCGAGCCAGTGGCGATGCCTTCGGCGGCCGCTCCGGCAGCGTCTTTCGACAAGCGGCAAGCCTCGATGGTGCGCAGGACGATGTGGTGATGCGAAGGATCCGGAAGCGGGCTTTCAATACGGGCGGTACTCATGGGAACTTCCCTTCGGCGCGGGCTGAGGGCGCGCAAACCGATCGAAGCTGATTTTGCCGTACCCATAATTATAGAGTCAATAATTCAAAGTAATTGGTCTGGTTTATCGCATGATTAACAGGCTGTGAATTTTAGGTCAATTGTTGTAACAGTTCGTAATGGCGGAAAGGGGCTGCTGGACCGGCCTATGCGGCCGGCAGGGTGAAGAGGAAAGTCGATCCGTGGCCGAGTTCACTCTCCGCGCGAATGGAGCCACCGTGGGCCAGCATGATGTGCTTCGCGATGGCAAGACCGAGTCCTGTGCCTCCGGATTCGCGGGAGCGGGCTTTATCCACACGATAGAAACGTTCGAAAAGCCTGGGCAAGTGCTCGGAGCTGATGCCGGCGCCGAAATCCTGCACGAAGAATTCCACGGCGTGGGGAATGGTTCGCGCCCCCAGGACCACGCGGCCTCCAGTAGCGCCGTATTTGAGCGCGTTGTCGATCAGGTTCGAGAAGACTTGATGAATGGCCTCGCGATCGGCCAGAACCGAAGGCAAAGTCTCGGCGGCGGGAGACTCTCTAATTGCGAGATCGATGCCGTGCGTGCGGGCAATCTCGCGAAAGCTTTCCTCGGCATCGTGCAGCAACTCGGCAGGCGGAACAGGTTCGGCGTCAAAACGAGTCTCGCCGGATTCGACTCGTGCCAGGGTGAGCAAATCTTCGGTGAGACGGGCCATGCGCCCGGAATTCTTGCGAATGATTTCCAGGAATTCGCGGGTAGGTGCACCATTTTCCAGCGTGGCATCGAGCAGGGTTTCCGCATAGCCTTGAATGGAAGTGAGCGGCGTGCGCAATTCGTGGGAAACGTTGGCGATAAAATCGCGACGGGTTTTTTCCACGCGCTCGGTTTCGGTCAGATCGCGGAGCACAGCAACCGCGCCTCCGCCAGGCAGCGGCGCAGCTGTCACGTCGAAGGTTCGGCCGGGAACAATGGAAGTAGCGCGTGCAGTTTTGACTTCATGCGTGGTGGTCGCTTCCCTCACAGTCGCAAGGAAGTCGGGATCGCGAATGGTCTCGACCACGGGCTGATTCAGCCGTGTGCGGCGCGAGACCAGCCGATCCATGGGCTGATTGGCCCATTGCACCAAACCATTCTCGCTGACCGCGATGACCGCATCCTGCATGCTGTTGAGCAGAGTTTCAAGCTGGCGCTGACTGGAGCGGACCTCGGCAAAACTCTGTTCGACGCGCAGTGCGGTTTTGTCGATGGCACCGGCGACGCGTCCAATTTCATCTGGTGAATTTTCGCGGATGCGGGCGTGAAGGTCGCCATCGGCAATGCGGCCCGCAACCTGAACGATGCGCTCCAACCGTCGGCCGCTCCAAGCGGCGGCGATGGCCGCAACAATTAGCGCAAAGGCGAAGACGGCAACGGTAGCCCACTCGAGCCGGTGGCGAAGTTGCGCCGAAACCGCTTCCACGTCAGACAGCGGATACGCGAGGCGAACCGCGCCACCGGAGATGGGCACGGCAATATAAAGGAAAGGAATTCCGATGGTGGCGCTGCGGCGCTCATCGCGGCCGATTCTTCCGGAGAGAGCCAGCGCGAATTCGGGACGGGCTGAGTGATTTTCCATGCCGGCTGGGTTACCTTCGGAATCCGCCAGGACTTTCCCGGTGGGATCGATGATGGTGACGCGAGCTCCGGCCGCTTGACCTTCCTGCGCGGCGATATCGGCCAGCGACTTGCCGCTACGATCAATTTCTACGCGGTGGGCCAGGAGTTCAGTCTTTTGGACAAGACCGCGATCGATTTCTGCCTGCAGCGAAGCTTGCCAGGCCCCACCGATCATCAAGTCGAAAATGACGGCCGCTGCCAGGATGACGACCATAAAGGCTACCAGCAGCTTCACGAAGATGCGGTGTCTCACTTCGTTCTTCTCAGTTTCTCTGTCACTTCAGTCCGCCCAGTTCCGTCCGTTCATTGCAACCCAGCGCCTTCGAGCCGCTCATTTTGATCGGCTCACTTTGGGGCTTCGAAGCGGTATCCGGCTCCGCGAACGGTTTTGAGATATCGCGGGTTCTCCGGGTCAGGTTCAATTTTTTCGCGGATGCGGCGCACGTAGACGTCCACCGAACGAGGTGTCACGTAGGAGGTGTCGCGCCAAACCGAATCGAGTAGATGATCGCGGGAGAAAACGCGGCCGAGATGTCGGGCGAAATAATCCAGCAGGCGAAACTCGGTAGCGGTAGTGGCGACGGTTTGTCCGCGAACCGTGAGAACCATTGCGGAGGGATCGATCGCGATATCACCGACGGTGAGCGGGCTAGGCGGCAGCGGACGCTCGAAGCGGCGAAGCACGGCTTTAACCCGCGCCACTAATTCGCGTGGGCTAAAGGGCTTGGCAATATAATCGTCGGCGCCGAGTTCGAGGCCGAGCACGCGGTCGGCTTCGCTGCTCTTGGCAGTGAGAAAAATTACCGGGACCGAGGTAAGGCTGGAGGTTTGCCGGATGGTGCGGCACAGTTCCAGGCCGTCTTTGCCAGGAACCATGATGTCGAGCACAAATAAGGCAGGACGCTGGCGCTCGGCATCGGCAATGACGGTGGCTCCGGTGGGATAGACGCGGACGGAAAATCCATCGTTCTCGAGGTGGTGGCGAACGAGGCGAGAGATATCGGGATCGTCTTCGACGACGAAGATGCTTGGTTTCACGGCTTTATTGTAACCAACGGAGATGCGAGTACCTAGTATTGAGTGGCGAGATTAGAGAAGAGGACGGTGTTTTCATCGGATTGTAACAATTTGACTGGCGTGTAATCTGGAGAAGAAAGTTTGCGGTAATATTTGCGGCTATGCGATATGAATTCCTAGTCGAGACTTATGCTACGGAACGAGTGAAGGTGGTCAGTGTGTGGAGCGAGTTCCGCGATGAAGATCTTCCGGTAAGACCACGCGAGGGCGATCCGCGAGGGCGGAGCGTGCACGAGCAAATGGTGCATCAGTGCGTGAGCGAAGACTTGTGGTTTCGGAACATGCTGGGGATTGACGTGGGTGCGCCTCCACTGCCGAAGCAGGAGAGGCAGTTGGAGTTCATGAAGCGCTATGCGGAAGACAGCGGGAAGCGGCTCGCGGCGTTGCAGAAGACGGTTGATGCGTGGTGGGAAGAGGATGCGAAGTTTTTCGATGTGCCGCGGTCGAGGGCTTGGGTGATGACGCGGCGGATCGCGCATACCTCGCATCATCGCGGGCAGTTGATGGCAATGCTGCGCATGCTGGGACACGACCTGCACAGCAATTATGGGCCAACGGCGGATACGGGTGGGCTGATGCAGAATCACGCGCCGACGATTTATGCGTATGGGAGTTTGGAGGCGGCGTTAGAGGCGGGGCCGAAGTCCAGCTTGCCTGGTGGTGGCGGGAAGGCCGTGACAGAAAGACCATAGCGCCGGCGACATCGCAGTTAGGTCCAAGGATTGAAAACAGTTTTGAGAACGGTAAAGTGCCGCACGTTTCGAGTCACGAGCGTCAAGCTGTGAACTTGTGCGGTCGCTGCCAAGAATCCGTCGATCCCGCTGATCGGCCTTCCGGTTGAGGCACACAGGGCAACTATTCCTCCCCAGGCGTCGGCGATGACCGGATTGACGGAAAGAATCCTATCTTCGAACCGCAGGGGCATTTCGTACCCAAGCCACTGCTCGTACCGCCGACGCCGGTTTCCAGGCGCCATGCGCTCGATTCCATAACGCAATTCCGCCAGGGTGACGACGCTCAAGAACAGTTGATCTTCGTCAACGGAGTTCATCCATTCGGTGATTCCGGGGTTGGGCAGGGGCTTCTGCCATTCTGAAATCGCGTTGGTATCGAGAAGGAAACTCATAGCTCAACCTTGCGAGGACGAGTGCGCCGGGGAAGTTTCAAGCCGCCTTCCCGCAGCGGCGAGGAGGCAAAAAAGTCCGCCAGCGTTCCCACGCGCTTGGTCTTCCGCTGCCATTCCTCGGCGTCGACGACTACCGCGGTGGTGCGGCCCTTGCGAGTAATGGTTTGCGGGCCTTCCGATGTAGCGCGGTCAATCAGTTCGCTGAATTTTGCCTTGGCTTCGGCTACGCTCCAAGTGTGCGCATTCATACTTTGCTCCTGATGGTCATCATGGTCATTATAGTCATATGAACATTAGAAGACAACTGGTGCAGGACGCGAGAGCTGCAAACGAATCTTTCGGCAAAGCACAGAGATTTCCAGAAGAACATGGATTCCATGGGCTCGGATTACGGATGGAATTACCGGCTGATCGGAGGCTTCGTGCCGTCCCTCCGGGACTTTTGTTCCTCAATCTTGGTCCTACCCAGGACTTACGTCCTGGGCTACTATCTGCCGCACCTTCGGGGCTGAGCAACATGCTTATCCCTTGGTTGTGAAGGCCAGAGTCAGCAGGGTTTTCTGTTCTACTTCATGCGCTTTGGCGCTGCCGGTAGCGGGGCTGGCGCTGGAGCTGCGTTTTACGGACAGCACATGACGATTGCCGGCGATGCGATTCAGGCGCGGGATCATGTTGAACATGGCTCCCATGTTCGCCGGTTCCTCCTGCACCCAAACGATGTCGCCGGTTTCGCCGTGGCGGGCGAATTCGGCGGCGAGTTCTTGTTCGGGGAAGGGATAGAGCTGCTCGAGGAAAACGATTGCGGTGGAAGTGTCGTTTCTCTTTTTGCGCTCGGCTTGAAGTTCGTGGCCGATTTTTCCGGTGCATACCAGAATGCGGTCGGCTGCGCCGACTTCCGTGTCGGGAATCACGTTTTGGAAATTATTGTGAGTGAAATCCACGATCGCCGAGGAAGCGTCGGGATGGCGCAGCATGCTTTTCGGCGTGAAGACAACCAGAGGTTTACGCCAGTGACGCAGGGCCTGCCGGCGCAGTAGATGGAAATATTGCGCGGCGTTCGAGGGTTGTGCGATTTGAATATTGTGCTTGGCTGCGAGTTGCAGGAAGCGCTCGATCCGGGCGCTGGAATGTTCCGGTCCCTGGCCTTCATAGCCGTGAGGGAGAAGCATGACGAGGCCGGAGAGCAGATTCCACTTGGCTTCTCCAGCGGAAATAAACTGGTCGATGATGGCTTGGGCGACGTTCACGAAGTCGCCGAACTGCGCCTCCCAGAGAACCAGAGATTCAGGATAGTCGCGGCTGTAGCCGTATTCGAAGCCGAGCACTCCGGGTTCGGAGAGCGTTGAATTGTGAATTTCGCAACGGGCCTGACCCTGCGCGATATTTTCGAGAGGTACATATTCGTTCTCATTCTCGATGTCGACCAGCACGGAGTGGCGCTGGTTGAAGGTGCCCCGGCGCGAATCCTGGCCGGATAGACGAACCGGGACGCCAGCTTTTACCAGGCTGGCGAAGGCGAGGGCTTCGGCCATTCCGTAATCCACATCGCGCTTCCCTGCTCCCATTTCCGCCCGCTGCTCGAGCAACTTTTTCACTTTGGGATGAATGTGGAAAGCTTGCGGGTAGGTAGTGAGACGAGTTGAAAGCTCCGATAGTTCGTGAAGAGACAATCCGGTCTCTACTTCATACTCGGGTTTATAGAGGCCGCCATAATACTCGTCCCAATAATTTGGTAGGCTGCGCATGAGCGGCTTTTTAGTGAGCTTGCCAGCGTCTTTTTGTGCGGCTTCGAATTCGGCTTTGACGGCCGCGGCTTGCGCGGGAGCATCGCCGGCGCCGATGTCATCGGCGTAGATTTCCCAGAGCGGAGGATGTTCTTTAATTCTCTTGTAGAGCAGGGGCTGGGTGACGGTGGGGTCATCGACTTCGCTGTGACCGTGACGGCGGTAGCCGATGAGATCGATGACGACATCGGTACCGAACTGGTAACGGTATTCCGTGGCCAAGCGCGCCACACGAACTACGGCATCCACGTCTTCGCCGTTGACATGGAAGATCGGAATCGACTGGCGGCGCGCGATGCAGGCAGCAAAACGGGTGGAATGTTCTTCGGTGTAGCTGGTGGTGAATCCGAGAAGGTTATTGACGACCACGTGAATGGTGCCGCCGACGGTGTAGCCGGGAAGGTCGGCGTAGTTCATGGTTTCGGCAAGAATGCCTTGCCCGGCGAATGCGGCGTCGCCGTGGACGAGCAACGGGAGGTATTTTTCGCGTCCGCCTTCGCCGTTGCGGTCTTGTTTGGCGCGAGTGCGGCCTACGGTCACGGGATCGACGGCTTCGAGATGGCTGGGATTCGAAACCAGATGGATGTGAACTTTGTTGCCGCTGCGCGTGGTGTATTCGCCAGTCGCGCCCATGTGATATTTCACGTCGCCGGAGCCGAGAACGCTGCGCGGGTCGACATCTTCGAAGCCAGCAAAAAGTTCTTCCGGATCTCTTCTGGCGACGTGGGCGATCACGTTGAGGCGTCCGCGATGGCTCATGCCCATCACCAGTTCTTTGGCTCCGAGGCGGGAACCGGTATCGAGGATTTCATCGACCAACGGGATGAGCGCGGTGACGCCTTCGAGCGAAAAGCGCTTGCTGCCGAGATAGCGCTGCTGCATGACCTGTTCGAAAACGTCAGCGCGGATCAGGAGGTCGAGAATTCGCTTTTGATCTTCCGGTTGCGGTTCGGATTCCATGCGTTCGAAGATCCAACGGCGGCGCTCGGGGGCGTAGATGTGATTGATCTCTACGCCGATGGTTGAAGAGTAGATAGAGCGGGCTTCGCGGGCGTACTCGCCTTCCAGTTGCAATTCGGGAGTAGGGCGCGGGGGCAAAAAGCCTAGGGGATCGAGATCGCCCTCGAGATATCCAAATTGGCGGAAGGCGTTGAAAACCGCCTCGCGTTTCAGGTTAACAGGGGCGGCGTGGCCGTTATTGGGGTCAGATTTTGTGGCGTCAGATTTTGATGAGATTGACTTGGTGGAGATAGAGCCAGGACTGGTAAGTTTAGAAGTAGCCATAAATGTTATTGCTTAAGAATAACGGATGTGGAGAAGGGCTGGCAGGATTCGGGAATGATGCGGGGCACCAAAGTGTGTGGATAAGCGCAGGAATAAAACTTTTTTAGGACGTCTTACATTATGATTTCGCCTTACTAATGTATAATGTAAACTATGGGCGATCTAAGTTCTACATTTACATCCAAGGGCCAACTTGTGATTCCGGCCGCCTTACGGCGCAAGCATGGCATTCAGGCAGGTACCAAGGTTCGCTTTCTCGAGGATCAATTTGGCCGGATCATCCTGCAACCGATCACGGAGCAGTATATCGACCGAGTGATGGGGTGCCTGGCGGATGGGCCTGATCTAGTGGGATCGTGGGAGAAAGAACATCGCGAAGAAGGCGAGCACGATAAGTGAAAACCTACGTGTTCGATGCCAGCGCGCTTTTTATCTTCCTCGAAAAGAAGACGGGGGCGGCGAAGATAGGCGAACTTCTTAGAGATGCGATGCGAAATCGGGCAGAGATTCTAATGTCCTCGGTGAACTGCGGCGAGGTATATGGCAAGATCCTGCGTGAATACGGGCCTGATCGCGCCGCCGCGACTATGAGCGCAATTTACCCACTACCCATTCACATGGTGGATGCCACTCAAGAGCGATCTTTTCGAGCTGCTGAGATTAAGGCCAAATACAAACTCTTTTACGTCGACAGTTTTGCCGCTGCCCTGACGATCGAAAATAAGGCCACACTGGTCACCAGCGATTCCGATTTCCGCAAAATAAGCTCCTTCCCGGTAATGTGGCTGAAAAACTTAGGATAACGGATGCACTGGGGGTTCGAAGGTTCCAGCGTCTTCCAACAAACAAATCCGGCCAGGAATCTTTCCCTGGCCGGTAGAACGGCTAACAGTTACGGTTGAGGACTCATTTCTTGAAATTGAAGGCGTCAAATAGGTCAGTAAGGGCCGGACCGTTGACGGGAACGTAGGGGTTCCCTGCATTCGTTACCGGGTTCGGGAAGTTGTCCCGGCTACGGTAGCTGATGGTGCCGATTTTCCAGTTCCTCTCGATGAATTTGTCGAGGGAGACATGGTCGCCATAGCCGTGCGTAACGTGACCGCCGGTCGAATACTTGGAAACTATCAACAGCGGCATGCGCGTACCGTCGCCGAAAAAGTCCAGCGGCTGCACGTAGCCGGAGTCATAGTATCCACCGCCTTCATCGAAGGTGATAAAGATCGCGGTATTGTCCCAATACGGCGAATTCTGGACCGCGTCGACGATCTTCTTGCAGTAGAACTCGAACACGTTCAGCTTCGAGGACGCGGGGTGGCCATCGGAATAGCCGCTGGGTTTGGTTATCGAAACCGCCGGTAAGGTTCCATCGGCGATATCCGAGTACAGGTTCACCACATCCTGAATATGGGCTTTCACTTGATTTGGGTTCGACATGATCGACGTGTCGTATTGGAAGGGGTTGCAGATGTTGCAATATTCATCGGCATTCGGCCCATTGACTCCGTAGTTCTCCTGGTATGGGTCTGGGACGTAGTTGTTCCACTGATCGCCGTAGTATTTCCAGGAAATACCGTAAGCGTTAAGGTCGTCGCCGAGGTCGGGGGTTGAAGAAGGTGGGATGGTGAAAGGGGTGTTTGCGGGATTCTGGTCGATGTAGGCATTCTTGCCGTTGCCGAAATAGCCTGGGTTGTAATTGTTCAGCAGGTAATAGTGGCCGGGCTCACAATGCGGATCAACACCAATGCTCTTCAGATAGTCGACTCGCGGCCCAACGCCGGATTGCGTGGGATCTGAGCAATCGCTATATGATCCGCCTCCGTAAACCGGGGAACCATAGCCGCCCCCACCGTAGCCGTCTTCGCTATACCAGTTGTTGCTTAAGGCCGCGGGATTGGGGTTTTCGATTTCATTGACCACGCCCGCGTCTGGGTTGGGATTCCCTTTATAGGGCGTAGTGAATACTTTCTTGTTCTCCGGTGGGGCGGCGGGATTGCCGTTGCTGTCGCTGAACCAGATGGCGTCGGCGTGGCCGAACATGATGTGATTGGCCCCAGTGCCTCCAAGGAAGGACTGGTGGAAGTTGTCGCTGAGAGTGTACTGATCAGCGAGGCTCTTGAAGTAGGGAGCGTCGCCACGCTGTACGTTATAAAAGCCGAGGGCGGTCGATCCTTCCCCTGTGGTTTGGGCATCAGGAACAGCGGGCAAGTAATTGTAGGTGAAGCAGGGAGTGACGCCGCCATCGGAAGAGCAGAGTGGAGGCTGCGTGAGTCCGTTCGTGCCCGCCCCGACTGTCACCTCAACATAGGAGAAGAGCTGCTTGTTGCAGCCGGAAGGATCCTCGGGAGTGGCATTCGCCAAGTCGCAGTTCAGCTGCTGCGTCATCTGGTAGAAGCGGTGAACCGGGCTGGCGGCATAAGCGTTGTAGGGAAACGACGCGCCGTTGGTGAGTTGGAACGGTCCGGCCCGCAACGACGTGACATCGGTGATGCGCTCATCGGGGATGTGACTCGATTGTCCAGTGCCACCGCTGGCCAAGGCGACGTAGCCGCCGGTCGCCAATCCGGCTTCCGAAACCTTAGCGCACTCGACGGGAGTGAGCGCTGGTAAAGTCGGACAGGGAGGCGTGGTAGGGGTAGCGGTGAAATAGCCGTTGGGGCCTGAGGGACCGCCGACCAGCGGCGCCGGCAGGGTGTTGTTGGGAAATTCCTGCGTCGGAGGGGACAACAGGAAGCCATCAGCGGCTGTATCCGTGGCAAACAACTGCTGAGCCCGGTTGAAATTCTTACCGGGAATCGCGTTCTTGTTGGCGTCCAACTGAATAATTTTTTCCGAGAGGAGATTATTTATGCTGTCTCCGCTCTTCGGTACGTAGGTGGCGAAGACGTGATCGAAGCTGCGATTCTCTCCAATGATCACGATGACGTGCTTGATCGGCGTGACGGTTGCCGGGTCGGCTGAGGGTTTTTGCGGTGTAGCCGCGTCCGCGAAGGTTGCGCCGAAAACGAACTGGAACATAGCAACGGTTATCAGTCCAAGGCGCAAATAATACACCGCTTTTGATGCGACGGATGTGAGACTCATTTTTCCTCCTCTTTCTCTTTTGTTTTTCTCTTTTGTTCGTGCTGCTGATTGATTTCTCGGAACAAACTCGCCTTTGAACCCTGCGCTTTCAGATCAGGGTTCTACGCGAATCAGCCCCATCATTCCTCCGTCTTCGTGTTCTAAAAGGTGGCAGTGATAAACAAAGTCGCCGATCGTGTTCGGATCGCGGAAATCCATGCGCAGTCGGACGCTGGGATATGCGAGCGATTTTCCGTCGTAGTAGGGCACGTTGACGGTATCGCGAAGGAACGGCTCGTTTACCGGCGTGCCGCGGTAATCAAGCAGCATGAAATGCAGCTGATGAATATGGAATGCGTGGAGTTCGCTGGACCGGTTTTCAATGATCCAATCCTCTACCGTCCCTTGCTTCGCAATGATGTTCGGGACACCTGACTGGGGATCGAACGGCGCCGGCGTTTGGCCATCGACCGTGATGTAAAACTCAGTTGCGCTGTTGGGGTTATTCGGGTCGAGCAGCTTTTCGGAAAAGTAGAGTTTTCGAACTCGCACGGGAGCCACGCTTCCCAGCCAAGGCAGCTGCGAAGCAGGAAGTGGTTGGGCTGAAGCGGCGAGTTCCGACGTCGGCTCCGGTGCGTCTTTGGAAGCATTAATTATGGCAATGGTGCGGTTGGGATCGTTCTCGCCACCAAGTCCGGTATCTACAGTTTTCGTGACCAGAAGTGCCGAGGTGCGTTCGGGAGGAGCCTTTACGATGAATTCCACGCGAGCGCCGGGTGGTACAGCGAGGTGGGTCTGCCAGTCCACAAAGTCTGCTGGCATGCCGTTTTCGTTGAGCGGAACTCCGTCCATGGCCACAAGGCCAAGTGGCTGGGGTGTATGGCCGAATAGAACTTCCAGGTTGAGATAAGTAATTCCCGACGCGTTCACCACACGCCACAGTTGCCGCTCCTCCGGTTTCATCTCGATCACAGCCGGCTGATAATCGGGATAGGGTACAGGCACAAAATTGATGGAGAGATCCTTTGCCGGCTTGCCGAATCCCGTACCGGTATTGGCGGCATCGCCGTCGCGATCAATCAGCATCTTGGGGATTACGGGTTCCCACTTCGCAGGCGGAGCGTTGGGGTTTAACAGGTCCTGATCGCGAATAATCAAAACTCTTTCCGGTAAACCTGCAACCGCTTTGTCCGCCCGCTCGATCCCTTCGACGATGATGGCGCCTGAGGCGCCGCCGAGTACCTGCTCTTTTGTGAAGCCATGAATGTGCGGGTGGTACCAATACAGACCAGGGGGCTCGTTTTCCGGGATGCGGAATCGATACTCGAAGGGCTGGTCACCCGGCTGAATCGACGTGTGCAACACGTCGTCTTGATGGCACACTGGAGGGATCGTCAACCCGTGGAAATGAAGGTTAGTGGATTCCCGCGTCATCAAGTCGCTGGCGCACGAGTTCTCATTCTTTGCCGCACCAGGATGCATCTGCCGGTGGGCATTCGGCAACGCATCCGGGCTGAACGCGGTTAAATCATTTTTTAGGGTTAGGACGACGAGATCACCAGGATTTACCCGCAGAGTAGGAGACTCGGCGCCGCTCTCATCGATGTAGCAGTAACGGGTGGATCCGTCGCTTTGCTTTGCGTTGTAGGCTGTTAGTTCAACTTTCAGCAGACCGTTTTGACTACGCAGTTCTTCCGGTTCGGTGACTACGCTGCCTGCCACGGGGCGCGGGCAGACTTCCGGCGCACTTCGGGCATAGAGCAGACTGCGCGACTGAGTCACGCACAGGCATAAGACGACAATGGGAAGGCTCTTCAACATCGGTTGGCTTCCAGGATTCACAGTCGAATAAGTGTTTGGTCTCTACTGCACAAAACCGCGCTAATAGTGAATTGCCTGGGCCGGGAGAACCTCGCGATGCGACGTGAAGACATCAATTTCCTCGTGATGGTGTAGAGCAGGTATTTATGTCAAGGTAGTCGGCGTGGCGTTACGGGCGGATGAAGGAGAGATGAATTCCCGATTAAAAGAAATCCACAGGAAACAGTTTGCCCAAACTTTCTACGGTAATTACTGTAGGAAGCTGATGACGCCGCGGAACAAGGGAACTTGTTAGGATGACACTCAGGAATGAACAAGGAGAGCGAGATTATGCCGGCAAACGGTCTTTTGCAGGTCGCAAGTCCACGGTCTGTGGACGAAACGGTGCAATCTTTGAAATCAGTCATATCTAAACAAGGACTGCAATTATTCGCGCTGGTCGACCACAGCGGTGAGGCGGAGAAAGTTGGGCTGAAGATGCGCCCTACGAAACTGCTGATTTTTGGCAGCCCGAAAGGGGGAACGCCGCTAATGGTGGCGGCGCCATCCGTAGCCATCGATTTGCCACTCAAGGCGCTGGTCTCGGAGGACGAGCAGGGCAAGGTTTGGATTTCCTACAACAGCCCGGAATATTTACAGCAGCGGCATGGCATTCCGAACGAATTGCTGAAAAATATTGCAGGGGTCGGAACGCTGGTGGCAAAGTCTGTGGAATAATGCTGCGGACGTTATACGCCGCATTGAACTCCGTGGAAAATTCCAGCCGAGCCCGCGACCACCTGGCCAACGAGCGTACCTTTCTGGCATGGGTGCGCACCAGCGTGGCCATTGTAGTGTTCGGCTTCGCCATCGGACGCTTCGCGATTGCGCTCCGGCAGTTGGCAAGATTCCAAGGTGAGGTTGCGAATACAACGGGGCTCTCTGTATGGCTGGGAATGAGCTCTATTGTTGCGGGCGTGGTTATGGTAGTAGCTGGGCTATTGCGGTATCGTAAGACCCGTTCGCAAATCGATGCCGGCCAATTTGAGCCGGCAGGATTTATCGTTGATCTGGTGACCATCCTGACGGTGCTCTTCGGATTAGCCTTGGCTGGGTATCTGATCTTTGTCGAGAAAAGCCTGGGATAGACGGCTGGGCTGCTGCACTCATCGAATAATCATGGCCAACGATCTGGAAAAAGAAGCCGCTGCCCGCGCGAGTCTGCAATATATAAAAGACGGGCAAGTGGTGGGTTTGGGCACCGGCACCACGGCGGCATATTTCCTGAAACTGCTGGGCGAACAGGTCAAGCAGGGGCTGCGCGTTCGCGGGATTCCCACGTCAGTCCGAGCGGCCGAACAGGCTGCGAGCCTCGGCATTCCGCTTACTACCTTCGATGAATGCCAGCAGATCGACGTGACCGTGGACGGCGCCGATGAGGTCGATCCGCAATTGCGCCTGATCAAGGGCGGAGGCGGCGCCTTGCTGCGAGAGAAGATTGTGGCTTCAGCCACGAAGCAATACGTGATCGTGGCCGACGAGAGCAAGCGGGTTTCAACGCTGGGGAAGTTTCCGTTACCCGTGGAGGTCATCAAATTCGCGCAGGCCTTGGTCGCCAGGAAGATCACCGAGCTTGGGGCCGAAGTGACCTTGCGTCAGACGGCGGACGGAAAGCCTTATCTCACGGACGAAAACAATTACATCCTAGATTGCCATTTTGGCAAGATCCGGGGCGCCGACGGATTGGCTAACAAATTGAGCGATATGCCCGGAGTGGTGGAGCACGGCCTGTTCATTAAAATGGCAAATGTTGTGCTAATTGCCAACGGCAGCGGGGTGACCGAGCTCCGGCGCTAAGCTGGGCCCGCAGTTCCCTTCTGGTCGGTGGGTTTCAATTCCTTTTGACCCAAATGGTTCGACACGTGACTGCCGGGCCGTGTAGTGAAATACTCTTCCAACATGCCTAGAGGCGTACGGGTACAAAGCGGGGAACAGCCTTCACGACGCCCCCGCCGGGCGGTGAAGGCTCCGGTGGACGTGACCGTGCTGCGTTCGGGCGTTCCGGATACCGTACCGGGCAGGGTTGTGGATTTGAGCGCGGGCGGGATCGCCGCGGTTTTGGCGCGGGAACTTTTGCCGGGAGAATCGGTGGGGCTTGAGATTGAGCTTCCCGATTCCAGCCGATTGCGGATTCGAGCGCTGGTTCGCTATCACGATAAATTGCGTTGCGGCATGGAGTTTGTTGGTCTCTCGCCCGATCAGGAGACCGCTATTCAGAATTTTGTGAAGAGTCCAAAGGCCGAACTTGAAGTTCCGATCAAGCCGCCGCCGGAGAAAGCTTTCCGTGAGATCAGGGCTGAAGAGCCGAAGAAACCATCGTCGCCGGTCGGAGCGCCGCAAAGCGGCGAATCGAGGACCGCGGGCTTGCGGGATAGAGGACCCAGGTATGGGGAATCACAGCCCAGACAATCGAAGAACACAGAATCGAAGAACGCCGAATCGAAGAGCACAGAATCGAAGATCGTGGGAGAGCAACCACGCAGTTCGCGGCAAGTAGCGGCGCAGACTTCGCGGGCTGCGCCCTCCGCCTCGAGGGTCCGGGGATGGGTCTTCCTTATTGCGTCGCTTGGAATCTTATTCGGGGTATTGTGGTGGCGCTGGGACCGTGGATGGCAAGATTTGGAGTCAGGACTTCATGCCGCAACGGTCGAGTCGCCGGAAACTCAGATTTCCGCCGATGTGATGCAGGGGCTGGTCACTCACCGGGTGGATCCCGAGTATCCCGAGGCGGCGCGAGCGGCTAATCTGCAGGGAGTGGTGGTAGTCGACATAATCATTGGACGGGATGGATCGGTCTTGAATGTGAAGCCGATAAGTGGTCCTGAGATTTTTACACAGCCCGCCGCGGATGCGCTGCGTTGGTGGCGATTTCGCCCTTATCGAATCAACGGGCAAGCGGTGGCAGTGGAGAGTACGGTTGCGGTGGAATTCAAGCCCTAGAATTCGGCTCCTGGGACATAATGTTTAGAGATCCGTAGATAGCCTGGATCTGCATGCGACGCGGACACGCGTCTGACTTTCACACTCCGCGCTTACGCAAAGCGCTTAACACAATAATGCCGCTCACCCCGAAGGAAACCACAGCTGCCAGTGCGGCCACCAACATGGCAACGGGCTTCAGATGAAAGAAATCGGCAAATACCGCCGCCAAGGCGAAGACCACGCCGATGACGTTCAGCCAAATTGGCCCTCGAGCGGAGGACGCCAGGCCCGGCCGTAAACGAAGCTGCAGGAGCAATGCAGCCAAGCCGATTGCCGCCACCACCACCAGCGCCAAAGGGCTCATGAATTCCCCGCGGGTGGTATAGATCACTACAAGCGCGAGCGCCGCCAACAGCAAGCCGGCAGCGATAAGAGTCGGCTGGCGCCGCATTTTGTGATCGGGTTTAGAGCTATCGGTCAAGAAGCGATTCTCTCTTGTTCTGTTGTAACAGGATTTATACAGGCGTGAGCCGCGGTTTACAAACGGGCTTTCATCCTAGGCTCGGGAAATGGGCTGGCGGACATGGGGCAGCCATTTCTCTGGCCGGGGAGAACTTTGATTCGCTGAACCTTGATTGTTTGAACCCTGATTGGTTGAATTCTGGTCCGCTGAACCCCGGCTCGTTGGACCCCGATTCGTTGAACCTTGATTCGTGGCATAGACGGCGAGTTCAACGCGGGATGACAGCCCGAGTTTGTCGAAGATGCGAAACAAATATTTTTTTACCGTGTGCTCGCTAAGGTTCAGCTCGCGGGCAATATCGCGATTGCTCAAGCTCGTCGCGATCAGGGCCACGACCTGTTCTTCCCGTGGAGTAAGAATCTGTATACCTCGCGAATTGACGACGCGCGTGGCCGGCAGTTCAGAGATAATTTCGAGCAGGAAGTTCAACTGTTCGGTGCTGGCCCAGATCTGGCCATCGGCAACCCGCTGAATGCATCGGCACAGGAGGCGGAAATGAGTGTCGGACAGGCAGAAGATTCCGCGAGCTCCCGAGCGAAAGGCAGCGACTACCATCTCGCGGTCATAGGATTCCATCAACAGAACCTTCGCCGGTTCAGGATGCGACAGATGAAGCCTTCGCATGGCAGCCATTTGACCCGCGATCTCCACAGACTGATTCAGTGAGATAAGCACGACTCTTGCGGGTTTGGCGGTGACCGCCTCGATGACAAAATCGACCGCGCAAGTAGAAATACTGAACTCGGGTCGTCTACGCAGAGCGCTCGTCAGTAGTTGCGCCTGTATGCGGTTGGAGTCCGCTATCAACACCTCGACCGCGGGCGACGGTGTTGCTCCCAACTTGCTCATCATGCAGGTAAGCTCCCGGTGGAAAACGCTGGTGGGTAGTGTGATCTTAGGGGCGCGGTGCGCCCTACTCAAGGGCACAGGTCACAAAATTTCTGACTCACGGTCAAATCGGGAAGAGATATTTCCAGGTGTGGAAATCAGGTAAGAGTTCTCCTGCGCGCAGTGCAGATGTATGCGGTAAGACGCGGTGGCGCAGGTAGAACATCCTTCCCAATGTGACGGACGAACATACAAGTCTACTTTTGAGGGTAAGGAGTGGGGACTAGTCGTTCGACCATATCGACATAAGTCGTCATCGCAACAAAGCCTGCCAGGCACGCGCGTCAGCGCCTTCCCGTATTCAAAAGGGGCTGTCCTACTTTCAGGTACTGCACTTTCCATGTCTTGCCGCGAAGTGTCCTTCCCGATACTTTGCTGATGGAAAGCAGTCACAGCGAGATCGAAAGCGCGAAGGCAATGAGACAGAGCGTGAGGGCTAAAAAGTTCGCGGCGACTGCCTTCTTAGGGTTGCAATTTTGCGTAGCCGTGTTCGCCCAGGGACAAAGAACAGACGCAACTCTGGGGACAGCGACAGAGCCTTCTCAAATCAGCCAAACCGGGACTGAAGTGGGAAGTGCGGGAACTACGGCTGCAAAATCCGGAAGAGCGGACGGCATGGGAAACCCCGAGCTCGGAGGGGAGCGCCGTCCGCTTTACCGGCTAAACCGAAGCGATGTTGTGGAGCTAACTTTCACTTTATCGCCAGAGCTCGATCAAGTCCTCACCGTGCAGCCTGACTGCTACGTTTTTCTAAAAGATGCCGGTTCCCTGCTGGCTTGCGGACTCACTCTCGAAGAGTTCCGATCCGCAGTAGGCGCAGCTTACAAAGGATATCTTCACGATCCGCAGGTTGCGGTCGCACTCAAAGATTTTGAGCGGCCTTATTTCGTGGCTGGCGGAGAAGTCGGCCATCCCGGCAAGTATGAATTGCGCACCGAGACCTCGATCATCGAAGCGGTACAGATCGCCGGAGGCTTCACTCATGAGGCCAAGCACTCGCAGGTGGTTTTGTTTCGGCGGGTCAACGACGAACTGGTGGAGGCGCACCTTTTTAATCTGAAGCAGCTGTTAAAGGAAAAAAGTCTGCGTGAGCTTCCCAGTTTGAATCCGGGGGACATGGTGTTCGTGCCTCAGAACTCAATCTCCAAGATCGAACGTTTTCTCACCAAACCTTCCATGAGCATGTATGTAAGTCCGACGCAGTATTAGCCGCCGGGAGGCAGCACAACATGTGGGACCAAGACAGGGGGAATTTAGAGAAAGACTCGTCACCCCCGACCGCACGCGAACTCGCCGCGGTGCTATTCCGCCAATCCAGGATTTTTGTGGCGGTGGGAGGGTTCATCTTTCTGCTCTCGGTGGCCTATGCAATTTTCGGGGAAAGCTATCACGCGCATTTGAGCGTAATGGTACGGCGCGGACGTTCTGACCCTCCCGCGACCGGGCAAGAGAATGCGCCTCCGGATTTTTCGCGGGTAGAGGTAAGTGAAGAAGACCTGAATTCGGAGGTGGAACTTTTAAGAGATAACGAAGTTCTGCGGCGAGTAGTCGAATCGGAGAACTTGGCAGCGAAGGACTGGCTCCGATGGCTGCGGCCCCATGAAGACCCTGCGGCGGCCGAGGAGCGGGCGACCAGGAAACTGGCCGGGCAGCTGAAAATAGAGCCGATTAAGAAGACCAATCTTATCGCAGTCAGCTATGGGGCGGCTGATCCAGAATTGGCGGCGCGCGTATTGCGATCGTTGTCGGCTGCCTATCTGGAAAAGCACAAGCAGATTCACCGACCGGCCGGCGAGCTTCAATTCTTCGACCAGCAGACAGAGCAGTCGCGAGCGCAGCTTGAGCTGGCCAAGAGAAAGCTGTTGGAATTCGGCGACAGCCACGGGGTGGTTGAAGCCTCGCAGCAGCGCGATCTTCTGTTGCAGAGGCTTGAGGCGTTCGAGACCAGTTACGGGAAAAACCGGGTGGAGATGTTGGAGGCGGAACATCGGGTTCAAGAACTCGAAGCCGAGATGGCCGAATTGCCTCAGCGAACCACCACCCAGATTCGCACCGCGGATAATCCGGAGTTACTGCGTGCTTTGAAAGCAAACTTGCTCGATCTTGAACTGAAAAAAACGCAACTGCTCACCAAGTTTGAGCCGACCCACAGGCTGGTCCAAGAGGTGAACCAACAAATTCTGCAGGCAAACTCGGCGATTGCTGCCGAAAAAACGACCCCGGTTCGGGATGAAACCACGGATAAGGACCCTCAATACGAATGGGCCAAAGGTGAACTGGAGAAGGCGCGGGTAGAGATGAAAGGCCTGGAAGCGCGGGAGGCGGCGACTGGTGCCGCGTTAAACGAATATCGCAATTTGGCCCAAAAGCTGGGCGAAGATGCGATTACGCAGGACGACCTGGCCAGCAACGAAAAAGCAGCCGAAGAGAGTTATTTGCTCTACGTAAAAAAACGGGAAGAAGCGCGAGTGGGCGACGCCTTGGATGAGGGAGGCATTGTGAACGTTGCCATTGCGGAGCAGCCCATCGTACCCGCCCTGCCTGTGTGGCCACCGGGGCTGGTGGTGATGGCCGGTTTTATCGCCGCTTGCGGTTCGGGGGCGGGGGCAGCATTTGTCGTGGATCGGCTGGACCCGGCTTTACGCACGCCCGAAGAAGTTTTTGCATGTCTTGATTTGCCGGTTCTAGCGTCACTGCCGGCAGGATCAAATGACCAGTTGTCGGCATGAAGGAGACCGAATGAGCGCAAATGCGAGCGTGTTAGGGAGACCGGAGGCAGTGCGGTCATCTGTGCGAGATCGGATTATGCCGCAACCCGAAGCTGCTCCAGCGGCAAAGTTTTTGCGGCGTTCGGAATTCGCGCAGGAGCAAATTCGTGGCTTGGTGCGAAGAACATTCTTAATCGGCCGGGAACCGAAAGCCAGACAGATCGTTTTTGCTCCTCTGGAGGCTCACTTTGACATTACAAGCATTTGCGCCCGAGTGGCGCAGGCTTTGGCGTCGGAGTCGGGTGCGGATGTGGCCCTCGTTGAAGGTATGCAGGTTGAGGAAAGAAATCTTTCTTCTCCCGCGGAGGGCGCGGGATGGATCAAAGCGAGCTGTGCGCAGACGTCAACCAATCTGTGGTGCGTTCCGACAAAGACCGCAAGCCCAACGGGACAGCAGAACGCAAGGATTCGATGGCTTTCTTTTCTGGCCGACCTTCGGCGGGAGTTCGAGTATTGCGTCATCCAGGGACCGGCGGTGGGGACATCAAGCGATGCGGCGCTCCTGGGACAATTAACAGATGGAATCATCCTGGTGCTGGGTGCGCATAGCACGCGGAAAGCTGCCGCCCGAAAAACAAAAGAGGTGCTGCAGGGTGCCGAGTCGCGCATTTTGGGAACGGTCTTGAGCGAGAGGACGTTTCCAATTCCTGAGCGGCTCTACCGGAGGCTGTAGCGGTTTGGTCGCGTTTTGGTTTTGACTGACAGAAAGTATGTACAGAATGAAGAACGAATGGTGTGAGATCTCCTCGGTTGCTTTGCGCTCCAATCAGTCTCCTCACGAAAGTTGGTGCGCTGCACGGCTGATTCCGGGAGCAGCGTTTGGGGCCATTAGTCGAGGGCAACCATCAAAGCATCGCGATTCGATTACGACCCCGTTCGGGGCTGAGATAGTGCGATGGGCACGACATAGCGGACGAAGTTCAACCGGTGCTCGACAGCCGCGGAATCTGTTGATTATTGGAGCCGGTGACCTCGGACAGAGGATCAAGAGACATGTCGCCGAACATCCTGAGCAAGGACGCTCGTTTTCCGGATTTCTTGATGACGAAAAAACGGTCGGGGGCGGGGTGTTGGGGCGCATTAGCGATCTCGCGGAAGTCGCGCGCACGAGGTTTGTCGACGAAGTCATCGTTGCCGCTACCCATGATAAAGAGGGGATGTTTCGCATCTTTTGCGAAGGTAGGAAGCTACACCTGGACGTGAAGATGGCGGCTGATCTTTGCGGCAGTCAAGCGATAGCGGTGGAAAACCTTGGAAACATTCCAATCCTTGCAATGCATGAAGAAAAATTGCCGACTAGGGAACTGTTTCTTAAGCGCGTTTTTGACGTGGTGATCTCCGCAGGCACGCTGTTACTACTTGCACCTGCACTTCTGCTGATCGCTGTTTTCGTCAAATTAGATTCGCGTGGGCCGGCCTTGTATATTGCCCCTCGCGCCGGACGAAAGGGGCAGCCTTTCCCTTGTTACAAGTTCCGCACGATGGTACCGGAGGCTGACAGCCTTAAAGCCGCTTTGCGCTTTCAGAATCAGAGATCGGGCCCGTTCTTCAAGATCAAGCGAGATCCTCGAATCTCGCGGATCGGGCGCTTCCTGCGCCGCTACAGCCTGGACGAACTTCCTCAACTATGGAACGTGTTGAAAGGAGATATGAGCCTGGTCGGCCCTAGGCCGCATCCGCTGGACGATGTCTCCGGGTACTCGATTGAGCATCTCCCGCGCTTGGATGTCAAACCAGGTATTACGGGGCTTTGGCAGGTGACGGCGCGAACGAATCCTTCGTTTCAGACGGGCGTAAACCTCGATGTGCGGTATATCGACTCGTGGACCCTGGGCATGGACTTCAGAATTCTGTTAAAGACCGCGGGAGCGGTTTTGCGCGGAAGTGGAGAATGATTTCTTCCGCCTCCATCAAGCTAGCCGGGCCCGCAGAAAGATTAAGCCTTGTTGCGTGCCAGGGCATTGAATTCGGAATGGTTCCCATACGGATTCTTACAGTTTTACCGGTGGTGCTTTTCTTTGCGGCACTTTCGGCGATGCTGCTTCGCCCGCCGGATGTCGCTTTCTACGAAGTTGACCGGATTGCTTTTGCCGTCCTGCTCTTGAGCGTAGCGGCTCGAACATTGTTAAGCAGCGAGCGCTTGAGGTTACAAAGAGCGACATGGCCCATGATGGGGTTGACATTAATTGCGGTTGCAAGCGTCATTGGGGAGCCCTTCGATAGTGAAAACTGGTCTTTGCTGTCGGCCAAGTTTATAGTCCCCTTCGCACTTTTTCATGTGGCTTCCTTGGTCTTCCGGAACGAGCGCAATCTACGGAAGTTTGAGTTGTTTGCCCTGGTGGTGCTGGCCTACCTGTGTTTCACCTCGATTGCCTTTCTGGTGGGCGCCAATTCCTTGATTTTTCCGCGTTTCATTTTGGACGAAACTCTTGGATATCACGTGGATCGAGCCCGAGGCCCGTTTCTTCAGGCTGTGGCAAACGGCGTCTCCCTGAACCTGCTGGGCCTACTGGCTATCCATGCCTATCTTCGGGGAAGAATGCGTGGAGTGAAAGGGGCGATTCTGCTTGCGTCCTTACCCATAGCGATTCTGGCCACGATGACCCGCGCGATTTGGTTATCGTTTGTGGTCAGCGTCGGTTTCTTGATTTTTCGCTCTGGTCATCGGAAACTTCGCCGAATTTGCATCGGTGTCGGAATGATCGGTGTCTTAGGCCTGCTGATGATTCTGGGGTGCGGAGATGAACGCCATGCGCTGTGCGATCGATTGAAAGAGTCCGGCCCTGTGGATTTTCGGGAGGCAGTCTACAGCGCGGGATGGGAGATGTTTTTGGAAAAGCCCATTTCCGGTTGGGGCATCAATCAAATGCCTGCGGAATTGGCCCGCCATGTCAGCGGATATAACGAGCGAGAATTGTATCCTCACAACACCTACCTGGAATTGCTGGTCGAGCATGGGATTTTTGGTTTGGCGCTTTACGCCTGGCTGATGTGGGAGCTCCTAAGACTTGGGCGAGGCGGAGTTCCACCAGCGGAAGAGAACACCTTCTTGAGTCGATCTTTCCATGCTATGTGGCCGGTATTAATCGGTGTATATCTGGCCAATGCGATTGTCGTCGTCATGAATTATCAGTTTGTGAACGGGCTCTTGTTCACAATGGCAGGAATGCTGGCGGCCCAGCAGAATCGGACACAGAGAGGAGACGGCGCATGATCTTTCTACCGTCGGGCCGCATTATCCATCCGGTGGTCTGAACTGAACCAGCGACAACTTTTTATGTTTACGGTTGCATATCTCGCGAACCGATTTCCCTCTCCGGTGGAACCATACGTTAGCGCGGAGATAGACGAACTGCGACTTCATGGCACAAGGGTGGTTGCGGGCAGCGTTCGTAAGGAGGATATGAGGTCGCCAGTAAATCCCAATTGGACGGATGCGATCGTATGCCTGCAGCCGATCCGCTTGGCAATTGCTTTCGGAGCGCTTTGCTTGATCGTGCGACGCTGGGCACGAGTTTCGCGATTCGTAAGGCGCGCACTACAGGAAGGGGACGAGTCTCTCACTCGGCGGTTGAAAGCGATGCTCCACACCTGGCTGGGAGCCTACTACGCGGTCTTGTTACAGGGACGTAAGGTCGATCATATCCACGTGCACCACGGCTACTTCGGATCTTGGATCGCCATGGTGGCAGCCAGCCTGTTGAGAATTGACTTCAGCCTTACTCTGCACGGTTCCGATTTATTGATTCACGACGCTTATCTGGATACAAAGCTCGATTGCTGTAAATTCTGTGTGACCATCTCGGAATATAACCGTACTTATATCTTGAAACGATTTCCGATTTGCGATCCCAAGAAGATTACAGTGTCGCGGCTGGGAGTGGAGGCGGATTGCGGGCAAGCACGTAATTTGTCGTTCCTGCGCGAGAACTGGAGATTCTTTCTGCTGGGAGCGGGCCGTCTGCACGCGGTAAAGAATCACGCTTTTCTAATTCAAGCATGTACCCAATTGCGAGCTGAAGGCCTTGAGTTGGAATGTGCCATCGCCGGAGCAGGACCCGAGCGGGAACGCCTACAGGCCCAGATCGAACATAACAAAATGGGGGACCGCGTGACCCTGCTCGGACACGTGTCTCGATCGGAGATGAATTCACTTTATCGAAGGGCGGATTTGTTCGTACTTACCAGCCTTAGCGAAGGGATTCCGCTGGTGTTAATGGAAGCAATGGCATACGGGGCCCTGGTGCTGGCGCCGGCGATCACCGGCGTCCCGGAGCTAATCATCCCCGGAAAAACCGGCTTCCTTTACCAACCGGGCAATGTTGCGGATTTTGGAGGGAGAATTTTGTTTCTCCACCGGCTTCTACGTTTGAAGAGGCATGCTTCCGCAAGTCGATTGAACTGGATTAGGCACGCCGCCGGTGCACAAGTCAGGCTCAATTTCAGCCGAAGGAAGAATTTGGCTCGTTTTAGAAACGAGTTTCTTAAGTTAGTGGCGGCAAGAGAACGGAGTGAGATGAGTGAGGATACTTTACTGCAACAAATATAACTTCCCATTTAGCGGCACGGAAGTTTACATCTTCGAAGCGATGAAACTCATGCGATCACGGGGGCATGAGGCCGCCTTATTCTCAATGGCAGATGTCCGCGGCGAACCCACTGCCTTCGACCAGCATTTCATGCCTCATATCAACTTCAAAGGGCAGAGTGGATGCTTCGAACGGGTCAAACAGGCCGCAAATATGGTCTATTCTTTCGAGGCCCGACGTCGAATACGCGCGATGATCAAGGCTTTTCGCCCGCATGTGGCGCATGTGCGCAACATCTACCACCATCTATCGCCTTCGATTCTGTGGGAATTGAAGGCACAGAACGTCCCCGTCATCTATCACTTAAACGACTTCAAAGTGCTTTGCCCCAGCTACAACCTGGTGTTGCGAGGAGAAGCGTGCGAGGCATGCAAAGGCGGACACTTCTGGCACGCTGTGACGGAGAAATGCTATCCAGGGTTCGCGCAGCGCCTCGCTTTGGTGGCGGAGGCTTATTTCCACGAGGCAGTTTCGACCTATCGCAAGTGCGTGGATTGCTTTCTTGCGCCCAGCCGATTTGTGCGGGACAAGTTTATTGAACACGGGTGGGATCCGGCAAAATTCCAAGTTCTCCCACACTTCCAAACGACGAGAATGGCAAGCAACTGCCCTAAGAACGGTCCGCTACTCTACTTTGGGCGGTTATCCCCAGAAAAAGGGGTGGATGACCTGCTTCGGGCAATGCAGCGATTGCCGCATCTGCGGCTGAAGATCGCAGGGGAAGGGCCGGAGCGCGGAGCATTGAGCACGCTGAGCCTTAACTTGGGACTGAAAAATGTGGAGTTTATCGGGCAGCTGGGCCGGGAAGACTTGGAGCGGGAGATCATTCGCTCACGGTTTACAGTGTTGCCCTCGCATGCCTATGAAACCTTAGGCAAAACAATTCTGGAGTCTCATGCGTTGGCCAGAGCCGTGGTGGCTTCAGACCTGGGCTCGCGGCGGGAATTGATAGAGGACGGCAAGAACGGCCTTCTGTATAAGACCGGTGATGTGCCTGAGTTGGTTGCGGCGCTGGAATTCCTCAGTTCAAGATCGGAATTGGCTGAAAAAATGGGGCTCGCCGGGAAGGAGAAAGTAGAAAGGAGCTTCACGCCGGAATCTCACTATCAGGTTTTGATTGAGTTGTACGAGCGGATGTGGGAGGAAAAGAAACTAGCATGCGCCAAACCGAAGCGACGGGGTTGGGGAGACGGAACGCGTAATTCGTCGAAACCACCGGCTATGGATGTAATTCCGGCGCTGGCAAAAACTCGGCCGCTTCGGGTTGCGTTCATTGGCGGAAGGGGCGTTTTTTCCAAGTACAGCGGGATCGAAACATATTACGAAGAAGTGGGGGAAAGGCTTGCGCAGATGGGGCATGAGGTTACGGCTTACTGCCGAACTTACTTTACCCCGGCTGTGAAAGAGCACAAAGGCATGAAAGTAGTATTAGTCCCGACCATCCGATCCAAACATTCAGAAACCGCGCTGCATACACTATTGAGCACTCTTCACGTGCTGACGAAGCCCTGTGACATCGTTCACTATCATGCGCTGGGCCCGGCACTCTTCTCGTTTATTCCACGCTTGCTGGGGAAAAAGACCGTAGTCACGGTGCAGGGCCTTGACTGGCAACGAAAAAAATGGGGGCGCATTGCATCAGCGGTTCTTCGAGTGGGCGAACGAGCGGCTGTGCGTTTACCCAGCCGTACCATAGTCGTTTCACGCACCTTGCAGCGACACTACCGCCAGCATCATGCGGCGGAGACGACCTATGTTCCGAATGGCGGATTACTGCGCGAGCATCGTTGCGCGCGAAAGATTCTGGAGTGGGGACTGGCGCCGCAAAGATACATCCTTTTCCTCGGAAGGCTATCTCCGGAGAAAGGCTGCCACCTGCTGGTGGAGGCATACGAAACGCTGAGCACCGAGATAAAGTTGGTATTGGCAGGGGCTGCCAGCTATTGTGACGACTACTCGCGCGTTCTGCGCAGCCACGGCAGTGATCGGATCAAAATTCTCGATTGGGTTTCCGGGGAAACGCTGGACGAACTGCTGACAAACGCCCTGATTTTTGTGATGCCATCCGATCTTGAGGGCCTTTCTCTGGCGCTGCTGGATGCAATGGGCGCCGGATTGTGCGTCTTGGCCAGCGATATTCCGGAAAATCGCGAGGCTGTCGAAGATGCGGGGTTCACTTTCCGCCGGGGCGATGTATGCGATCTCGCCGACCGCCTAAGATTTCTGATAGCGAATCCTGCGGTTCGCGATGCGGCGGGACAAGCTGCTAAGCGAAGGATTGCGGAACACTATCAGTGGGACGGAATTGCTTCCGAGGTTGAGCAAGTGTATCTCAACGTTCTGGGCGTATCGTCGAGTGCGGACATCAAGAAGCCAAGTGGGCGCGTCACCAGCGAGATCGACCCGGCATCCGGACGCAAGGCGGGATAGCTGGAGAAAAGTGAGCTCAGAGCGGGGGCGCACAACTCGCAAACAGCGATTGGAGGAGGTGGGAGACCCGTCCTTTTTTGTTTACAATTGAAGGTTCAGGGCAGCACAGAGCGTTTTGGCGTCCCTGTATCGGGTTATGGAAAACACGATTCTGGTCACCGGCGGAGCGGGCTTCATCGGATCCAACTTCATCCTGCAGCGGATGGCGGGCGGGCAGCCGCAGATAGTGAACCTCGACAAGCTTACCTATGCGGGAAATCTGCACAATCTAAAGACCGTCGAAAATAATCCAGGGTATGAGTTCGTTCGTGGCGACATCGCGGAGCGCGACCGGTTGCGCGATCTGCTGGCTCGGCGTAAGCCGCGCGCTATCGTTCATTTCGCGGCCGAGAGCCATGTAGATCGTTCGATCCGCGGGCCGGAGGAATTCGTCCGCACGAACATCGACGGCACGTTTGCCTTGCTGGAGGAAACCAGAGCCTACTGGAGCGGGCTGGGACGGGCAGGCAACGACTTCAGATTTCTGCACGTTTCCACCGATGAGGTTTACGGATCGCTGGGCTTGAACGATCCTCCTTTTTCGGAGAGCACCGCTTATGCGCCCAATAGCCCTTATGCGGCGTCTAAGGCCGCGTCGGATCATCTGGTCCGCGCCTACCATCACACGTACGGCTTGCCCACTTTGACTACGAATTGCTCGAACAATTATGGACGTTTTCAATTTCCGGAAAAGCTGATTCCGCTCATGATTCTCAACGCACTCAATGGAAAACCGCTTCCTGTTTATGGGGACGGCCAGAATGTGCGCGATTGGCTTTACGTGGACGACCACTGTAGCGCGATCACCACGGTACTGGAGCGAGGGCGAGTCGGACAAACATACAACATTGGCGGTTGGAACGAAAAGCGTAACCTCGACATTGTTCAGACAATCTGCGACATTGTGGATGACATGGCAGGAAGAGGCGCAGTTTCGCGCCGGGAATTAATCGCCTTCGTGAAGGATCGCCCTGGTCATGACCGCCGCTATGCGATGGACGCGACTAAGATCGAGCGCGAGTTAGGCTGGCGCCCGAAGGAAACTTTTGAGACGGGAATTCGTAAGACCGTGCACTGGTATCTGAACCACAAAGAATGGATTCAAGACGTGATCAGTGGAAGCTACCGGCAGTGGATTGAAACCCATTACTCTTCATGAATTACTTGAATCGAAACGACGCCATCACTTCATGACCTCAGCCGCGGGAAATAAAAGCTACAGAGGAATCATACTCGCCGGAGGTTCGGGAACCCGGTTGTATCCCGTAACTCACGCGATGGGTAAGAGCCTGCTTCCTGTCTACAACAAGCCCATGATTTATTATCCGCTTTGCACCTTGATGCTGGCGGGAATCCGCGACATCCTGCTTATTACTACCGCGGAGGATGTACAGAAATTCCAGGCGCTTTTGGGAGACGGCAGTCAATTTGGGATCAGCCTGCAATACAAAGTACAACCGAAGCCGGAAGGGATTGCGCAAGCTTTCTTGCTCGGCGAAAATTTTATAGCGAATAATCCTTGCGCGTTAGTCTTGGGCGATAACATTTTTTACGGTCACGACCTGGCGAAAGATCTGCGCGAGGCGGCCGGCAGGAGTAAGGGAGCACGAGTCTTTGCCTATCCCGTGCATGATCCGGAGCGTTACGGGGTAGTGGAATTCGATGGCTCCGGCCGGGCGCTAAGTATTGAAGAGAAGCCGCAGCGGCCGAAGTCACGCTACGCGGTAACCGGACTTTATTTTTATGACGATCAGGTCGTTAGGATTGCGAAGTCGTTGAAGCCGAGCGCGCGCGGCGAGTTGGAGATCACTGACGTGAATAAGGCATACCTGGAGCGCGGCGAACTTGAAGTGATGGTCATGGGCCGCGGCATGGCGTGGCTGGATACCGGAACCCATGAGTCCCTCATGGAGGCTTCTCTCTACATTCAGGCGATCGAGAAGCGGCAAGGCTTGATGGTGGCTTGTCCCGAGGAGATTGCGCTTCGTTCTGGCTACATTACTGCGGATCAGGTGGAAAAGACTGGCGCTTCGATGCGAAATAACAGCTACGGCGCTTACCTACTTCAGCTGTTGCGGGAGAAAGTTTTTTGATGCAGGAAGCGCCGGTAACTCCTCCGAAAATTGATTCCATCACAAGAACTGAAACTTCACTGCCCGGCGTCTTCATCCTTGAACCTCGGGTATTCCGTGATGAGCGTGGATTTTTCTTTGAGAGCTATAACCAGCAGTCAATAGCGAAGGTGGGCATCAGCGACTCTTTTGTTCAGGACAACCATTCTTCTTCTTCCCTGAACGTTTTGAGAGGATTGCATTATCAGATCAGGCGGCCGCAAGGGAAACTGGTGCGCGTGGTGGAGGGCGAAATTTTAGATGTGGCTGTAGATTTGCGAAAAAGTTCCGCCAACTTTGGCCGATGGGAGGCGGTGCGGCTTTCATCGGAAAACAAGCGCATGTTGTGGATTCCCGCCGGTTTTGCGCATGGGTTTTTGGTTCTATCCGCGCGAGCTGACGTGCTTTACAAAGCGACGGATTATTATGCGCCGGAACACGAGAGAACGTTGATCTGGAATGACGCTCAGGTTGGGATTCGGTGGGAATTGCAAGGAGAGCCCATCGTTTCAGCAAAAGACCAGCGCGGGCAAACGCTCCGTGACTCTGAAATCTTCAAATAAATTCATGCGAGTTGCGATTTTTGGCGCGTCCGGACTTCTCGGAAAGGCACTTATCGATGAGTGGGGCGAAGACGTGGTTAGCCCACTGACCTCAAAAGATGCTGATTTGCGTGATCCGGATGCGGTACGGCGAGTGGTGGAGGAGAAACACCCTGACTGGATCGTGCTATCGGCAGCCTACACCGATGTGGATGGCTGCGAGAGTAATGGCGATTTGGCTTTCGCGGTGAATCGCGACGGCGCCGCGAATGTGGCTGCAGCGGCGAAACAATTGGGGGCGCGATTACTGTTTCTAAGCTCCGATTATGTTTTCGATGGAACCAAGAAGAGACCGTACGAAACCAATGGCGTTCGCAATCCGCAGAGCGTGTATGGGCGAACCAAGGCCGAGGCTGAAATCAGGCTTCTCGAGTTGATGCCGGATTGCTGCATTGCAAGGACTTCGTGGTTATTTGGAACCGGAGGAAAATGTTTTCCGGACACAATTTTGAAGCTTGCGGCCAGCCGCCCTTCGCTCGACGTGGTGAACGATCAGCGAGGGTCTCCGACTTACGTCGCCGACTTGGCTCGCGCCATTGTTCAGTTGGTCCGCAAGAATGCCATCGGAATCGTGCACGTGACCAACAGCGGCAATTGCAGTTGGTTTGAGTTCGCACAACAGATCGTTCAACGTGCAGGGCTAGGCACGGAGGTGCGTCCGGTAAGCAGCGAGAGAATGGCGCGGCCTGCGCCGCGGCCGGCCTACTCTGTTCTGTCGCCATCAAGCCTACATGCTCTGGGCGTTGAAATGCCTTCCTGGCAGGATGCTCTCGATCGCTACCTCAAACGGCGAAACGCGTGATTTGAAAGCAGTGACAATTGCCTGCGTTCTGCGCGCCCTGCTAGGATTGCGCAGTTTCTGCATGAGGAGTTTGTGAAGCGAATTCAAAGTTATATTGACGGTCAGTCCGTTTCCGGCGTGAAGGAATTCGCGGATGTTAATCCTGCGGATGGGTCGGTGATTGCGCAGGTTTCAGAAGCGAGTGAGACTCAAGTCGATGAGGCAGTGCATGCCGCCCGGCTGGCATTGCGAGGAGAGTGGGGACGAATCGGGGTTGGAGAGCGCGCGGATCGTTTGCATCGAGTTGCTGATGCGATTGAAAAGCGTTTCGATTGCTTTGTGCAGGCCGAAGTAGCTGACACGGGCAAACCCATCTCGCTGGCGTCGAAACTCGATGTCCCGCGTGCTGCCGCAAATTTCAGAGTCTTCGCCGACCTTATTACGACATCCGGGGTTGAGGCTTTCCAGACGGAAACCCCCGACGGAAGGAATGCTCTAAATTACGCCGTGCGCAAGCCTTTGGGAGTAGTCGGCGTAATCACGCCATGGAACCTGCCGCTGCTTCTGCTTACGTGGAAGGTTGCCCCTGCGCTGGCTTGCGGCAACACAGTTGTCGCGAAGCCTTCGGAAGAGACGCCCGCAACCGCGACTCTGCTTGCGGAGGCGATGCAGGAAGCGGCGATTCCCCATGGCGTCTACAACGTGATTCACGGGTTTGGGCCGCGATCGGCCGGCGAGTTTCTCACCGGGCATCCGGGTGTAGATGCGATTACATTTACTGGCGAATCGAAAACCGGCGCAGCCATCATGAAATCTGTGGCGAATACCGTGAAGCCGGTCTCGTTCGAACTGGGTGGGAAGAACGCGGCGATTGTGTTTGCCGATTGCGAATTCGAGGCTGCGGTGAACGGAATGGCAGATGCGGTGTTCCTTAATACCGGTCAAGTATGCCTGTGCGCCGAGCGGGTTTACGTTGAGCGCGCGATTTTTCCCAGCTTTGTGGAGGCGCTCAAGAAGAAAGCGGAGAGCCTCTACTTGGGATGGCCTTCCGATGAGAAAACAAGTCTCGGACCATTGATTTCCACCCAGCATCGAGAAAAAGTTCTCTCCTACTATAAACTTGCGCGTGAAGAGGGCGGGACAACCATCACGGGCGGGGGAGTTCCTGAGTTTGGTGACAATCGCGATGACGGTTTTTACATTCAGCCAACCCTCTTTACTGGACTTCCGGAATCGGCCAGGTGCGTGAGAGAAGAGATCTTCGGGCCGGTGTGCCACGTCGCCCCTTTTGATTCGGAGGAAGAAGCCATAGCGATGGCAAATGACACGGAGTACGGGCTCGCGGCTTCGATATGGACCAGCAATCTGAAGCTCGGGCATCGGGTGGCGCAGCAGATGAATGTCGGCATCACGTGGGTAAATTGCTGGTTTCTCCGTGACTTGCGAACACCATTCGGCGGGGTTGGCCTCTCCGGAATTGGCCGCGAAGGCGGGATGCATTCGCTCAATTTTTATTCGGAACTGAACAACGTCTGCGTAAAGTTATAAGCACGGTCGGCGGCGATTATGGCTCAGACAAATAGCAGGATAGTCGAAGGCAAGGCGATTCCGCGGGGGAAATATCCCCACATCAAGCGGGCAGGAGATTTTTTATTTGTGTCCGGGACGAGTTCGCGGCGAGCCGACAACACAATCGCCGGAGCTCAAGTCGATTCTTTGGGCACAACGCAATTGGATATTCGAGAACAAACGCGCGCGACGATCCAGAACATTGGAGAAATTCTGAAGAGTGAGGGAGCGGAGTTGGAAGACCTGGTTGAGATTTCGATTTATCTGGTCAACATAAACGATTTCGCGGGTTACAACGAAGTGTATGGAGAATTTTTCGGATACGATGGCCCGGCCAGAACTACGGTGGCTGTGCATCAACTGCCGCATCCGCATCTCTTGATCGAGATCAGGGCCATGGCCTACAAACCGCAGGCATAGGAGCTAATGATGGCATCTATAAAATCCTTAAAGGCCTTCAACTTTCAAGCGTGGATTAACCAGAACAAGGAGAAGCTCAAACCGCCGGTGGGCAACGCACAAGTGTGGGAAGACGGAGAAATGATGGTGACAGTGGTGGGAGGACCGAACCAACGCCGCGATTATCATGACGACCCTACTGAAGAATTCTTCTACCAGCTGAAGGGAAACATTGTCCTGCGTATTATGGAAACTCCGGGAAAGCCTCCGCTTGAAATTCCGATTCAAGAAGGCGACATTTTTTTACTTCCGAAGCATATGCGGCACTCCCCGCAGCGGCCCGCCGACACGGTGGGGATCGTCGTTGAAGTGCCTCGCCCGGAAGGGAGTGTGGACGCTTTCGAATGGTTTTGTCCCAACTGTCATCAGCTAATTTATCGGGCCGAAGTTAAGATTAAAAGCATCGTCAAAGATCTCCCACCGATCTTTGAGCGCTTTTACGGCAACGAAGAACAGCGCAAGTGCAAGCATTGCGGAACGATTCATCCGGGCCAGTAGCGCATGCCAGTCATCGACATTCACAATCATTTTTTTCCCTACTCGTGGCCCGACCTGACCGCGCGTTACGGAACCCCGGATTGGCCATGGATAAAACATACCGAGCCGGGGAAGGCCGACGTTATGGTGGGGAACCGCTTCTTCCGGCATATCTCTGCCGCATGTTGGGATCCGGAAGTGCGCCTGCAGGAAATGGACCGCGACGGCGTTGACCTGCAGGTCATTTCGGCTACGCCTGTATTGTTTGCGTATGAGCGGCCAGTCGAGCAGGCCCTGGATTGCGCACGCATGTTCAATGATGCTGCGCTTGAACTCTGCGCCGGCGGAAAGGGAAGGCTCAAATCTTTCTGCCAGGCGCCTCTGCAAGAGATCGACGCAGCCTGCAAGGAGGTCAGCCGCTGCATGAGCGCCGGACATTTGGGTGTGCAAATCGGCAATCATGTCGGGAACACGAACCTGGATGACGCCGGGATCGTGACCTTCCTTCACCATTGCGCGGATGAAGGTGCGGCTGTGTTGGTGCATCCCTGGGAGATGTTTGCGAGCGAGCGCATGCCCAAGTACATGATGCCGTGGACGGTAGGGATGCCTGCGGAGACGCAATTATCCATAGTGGCATTGATCCTGAGCGGAGGGTTTGACCGGTTGCCGCAATCGCTCCGCATCTGCTTCGCTCATGGCGGAGGCAGTTTCGCTTTCTTGCTCGGACGTTTGGAGAATGCCTGGCTTCATCACCCGGTGGCGCGAGGAGATTGCGAATTTCCACCCAGTCATTATGTGAATCGCTTCTATGTAGATTCTGCTGTTTTCGATCAACGCGCTCTGCAATTTCTGGTGCAGACGATGGGAGCGGATCGCGTGATGCTCGGTTCTGATTATCCTTTCCCTCTGGGCGAAGAGCGGGTGGGTTCGCTCATTAGCCAGAGCAATTTGCCGCTGCCCACCAGGGCCAAGTTGCTGGGCGGCAACGCAGAGCGTTTTTTGCATTTGGATAGCCGCTCCGCCGCGGTGCTGCACGGCGCTTCGGATCTGGCTGAGAAACCTTTCCCGATCGTACCTAAAGCTACTCAGCTTACATATAGCTCATATCTGAAAGTTCCAGAATTGCTGGAACTGCAAAGGCCGCAGTCTTCTCCTCCGCATCATGACGAGTTGCTGTTTATCCTGGTACACCAGACCTACGAGTTGTGGTTCAAGGAATTGCTGCACGATCTTGACGCCGTGGTAGAGAACCTGCGACGCGCAGGTGAATCACCGCAATCGCATGACGAAGTTTACGAGGCGGCGAGACTGCTCCGGCGTTGTACCGAAATCACCCGCGTTCTGGTGGAACAGTTCACCATTCTCGAAACCATGCTGCCGACTCATTTTCTGGCGTTTCGCAACTTGCTGGAACCTGCCAGCGGGTTTCAGTCGGAGCAATTTCGCGAGATTGAATTTTTGTGCGGCTTGAAAGACGAGAAGATGCTCCGCTATCACCGGCCCACGCCCGAGGGTTACGCCAGCCTGAAGCGCAGATTGGACGAACCTTCGTTGCGCGACGTCTTTTTCGGCGCTCTGCGAGCATTGGGCAAGCTCAAGGTGCCCGAAGAGGTTGCGACCGAGCGCGAACGCTTTGAAGCGCGGGCTCGCGCGGTTCATGAACTCTATAAAGATGAAAATCAT
Source organism: uncultured Acidobacteriaceae bacterium (assembly GCA_963833875.1). Classification (GTDB taxonomy): domain Bacteria; phylum Acidobacteriota; class Terriglobia; order Terriglobales; family Acidobacteriaceae; genus Sulfotelmatobacter. The sequence goes on along the minus strand of CAWHZM010000002.1, from coordinate 1,341,136 downwards.
CATCGCGACTGGATCGATGTTTGTGAACGGCTGACCGAGTTTGACGAATTGATCGTGAGCTGGCGGTTGCGGCACATTCAGTTGGTGGAGCGAATTATCGGGATTCGCATGGGCACGGGAGGAAGCACTGGGGCATCCTATCTAAAGCTTACCTTGGAAAAGAAATTTTTCCCGGAACTTTGGGAGGCCAGGACGTTGCTGACCGAGTAGCGATCACCACCTGTGAGCCAAGTCATTTTCCCCGCATGGCTATGAAATCGAGCTCTAAACAAATTACCCTGATCGGTGGCGGCTTGAATGGGCCACTATTGGCCGTCCTGCTTAGGCAGCGTGGATTTCCGGTAGAGATTTTCGAGCGCCGGCCCGACATGCGGGAGGTTCAAGCAAGCGCGGGCCGTTCCATCAACCTCGCGCTCTCCGCCCGCGGGATTCACGCGCTGCAGCAGGCTGGTTTATGGGAACGGATGCGAAACATTGTTATCCCCATGAAAGGCAGGATGATGCATTCGGTCTCTGGTGAGCTTACATTTCAGCCTTACGGACAAAAGGAAAACGAGGTCATTCATTCCATATCACGAGCGGAATTGAATATTTCCTTGGTGAATACTGCCGAAGAGCAAGGTGCCTCCATTCATTTTCAGCACCGTTGTATTGGATTCGACCTTAGAAGAAGATCGATACGACTGCGGAACGAACAGAGCGGTGAAGAGTTTAGCCGCGAAGTTGATATCTTGATCGGCTGCGATGGTACGGCATCCGCGATTCGAATGGAAATGCTTCGGCTGAGCCGGTTCAACTTTTCGCAATCTTATCTGGACTACGGTTATAAGGAATTGACAATCCCGGCTGGAGCGCATAAACAGCATCCGCTGGAAACCAACGCGCTGCACATTTGGCCTCGCGGCAATCACATGCTGATCGCTCTGCCGAATACCGACGGCACGTTTGCCTGCATCTTATTTTTGCCGTTCGAGGGTGCCGATAGCTTCGCCAAGCTGATGACGTATGAAGATGTATTCAACTTTTTTGATAAATATTTTCCGGACGCCCTGCGACTCATGCCCGAACTTGTCGACAATTTCTTTGCCAACCCGACTGGTGCGATGGTCACGGTAAAATGCTCTCCCTGGCACGCGGATGGACGAGCGTTGCTTCTGGGAGATGCGGCGCATGCCATAGTTCCCTTCTTTGGCCAAGGGATAAATTGCGGCTTTGAAGATTGCTCTGCTCTAATGGCACTCTTGGATCGCCACGGCTCAGATTGGGCGGCGATTCTCCCAGAATTCGAAGAGGAACGTAGGGTCAATACCGATGCCATCGCTGACATGGCCATCGAGAATTTCATCGAGATGCGCGATCGGGTTGCAGATCCCAGATTCCTGCTCCGGAAGAGAGTGGAACTCGCGCTCGAATCGAAATATCCGAAAATCTTTATTCCCAAATATTCCATGGTGACCTTCCACCGGGTTCCCTACTTTGTGGCGCTTGAACGAGGCAGAGTTCAAGACCGCGTGCTAACCGAACTTTGCGAATCTATTCATCGTGTGGAAGATCTCGACTGGAACAAGGCCGATTGCCTGATTCGAGATCTAACTTCGCTGGGAATTATTCAGTGACTGAAGTTGAGTTCAAACCTGGCGAGGATTTTGCACGAGCAATGGATGAAGCGGATCCATTGGCGGAATATCGCCAGCGCTTCCTGATTCCTCAACATGCCGGAAACGATTGCATTTATCTATGCGGTCACTCGCTGGGTTTGCAGCCCAGGACTGCCGCTTCTTACGTTCAACAGGAGCTTGAGGATTGGGGGCAGATGGGAGTAGAAGGCCACTTCCGCGCGAAATATCCATGGATGCCCTATCACAAGTTACTGGCAGAGAAGACAGCCAGCTTAGTTGGAGCAAAGCCATCTGAAGTCGTGGTGATGAACTCGCTCACTGTGAACCTTCATTTAATGATGGTATCTTTCTACCGCCCAAATTCCCGCAGGCATAAAATTTTAATGGAGCGCGGCGCCTTCCCTTCCGATCATTACGCGGTTAAATCCCAGATTCAATACCACGGTTTTGATCCGGCAACTTCGCTTGTCGAGCTGACCCCGCGGGAGGGTGAAACCTGCTTGCGTGATGAAGACATCCTGTCGGTCATCGAAAGAATCGGAAGTGAGATCGCCATGGTCATGCTGGGAGGCGTGAACTATTCAACCGGCCAAGCGTTCAACATGGAGGCAAGCGCGCGAGCGGGGCGCGCGCAAGGATGCATGGTTGGCTTTGATCTGGCGCACGCTGCCGGCAATTTACGTCTCCACCTTCACGACTGGGGGCCAGATTTCGCGGTGTGGTGCAGCTATAAATATTTGAATGGCGGACCGGGATGCGTGGCTGGGTGTTTCGTTCACGAGCGGCATGCGCGTGCGTGGGATCTGCCACGTTTCGCAGGATGGTGGGGACACGACCAGGAGTCACGTTTTGAGATGCCTTCGAAGTTTCAACCAATGCCGGGAGCGGAAGGCTGGCAGTTGAGCAATCCATCGATCATGAGCATGAGCGTGCTTCGCGCGTCCATGGATATTTTCGACGAAGCCGGGATCGAGCGACTGAGGGCCAAGAGTATTTCTCTCACCGGATATCTTGAATCCTTGCTCAATTCGACTGCCTCGGCGAACTTTTACATCATTACGCCGAAAGAAGGTCCACGCCGCGGGGCTCAACTTTCTCTTCGAATTCGCCAGAATGGCCGGGAATTCTGCGATCGATTGAGTCGGGAAGGGATGGTATGCGATTGGCGGGAGCCCGACGTTTTGAGGGTGGCTCCGGTGCCCTTGTATAACTCCTATCTTGATGTGTTTCGGTTTGCGCGGAAATTTTCTTTATTGGTCGTGTAGCGCTTTGTCGAAAGAGATGCATGCTGGGACCCAACTTGCAGCGACAACCTGCCGCCGCTGGCGTGAAACGCGATTCCGAAATAGACTTGATGGTTCCGGTGATTGAAGTTGAGGACTATTCAATGACGAATACGAAAAACTCTGCGCGAAGGACAGCGTTGCGGCAGAAATCTCAGTTGATGTCGGCCTCAGAAATCGAACGCACACTGGTTCGCCTGGCTTATGAGATCGTCGAGAAAAATGGCGGGGTCGAAGGCTTGGGGTTAATTGGAATCCGTCGCCGCGGGGTGCCGATCGCGCAACGCCTGGGCAAGATTATTGCTCGCATTGAAAATGCTGAGGTTCCGGTCGGCACGTTAGACATAACCTTCTACCGTGACGATCTCTCCACGCTGGGCCCGAAGCCGGTTGTGCAGGAGGGCGAGATCGGCTTTTCAATCGAGGACAAGAACATTGTTTTGGTCGACGATGTTCTTTTCACCGGACGCACGGTGCGTGCGGCGATGGATGCATTGTTCTCCCATGGCAGACCGCGGCGAGTGCAGCTTTGCGTGCTGATTGACCGCGGACATCGCGAACTGCCGGTTGAGGCTAGCTTTGTGGGCCGCAACATTCAGACCACCATGAATGAAGTGATCGAAGTAAAGCTGACTGAGATTGACGCTGCGGAAAAAGTTCTGCTGATGGAAAAATAACGTTTAATAGTTTTCGCAAATAATAGGACGGCGGTGTTCCGCCGTCCTGTATTTTTCTACGACTCCTAAAACTAAGCGATCTTGGTGCAAACGGCTTTGGTTTGGGTATAGAGGCTGAGCGCGTCATGCCCCATCTCACGCCCCCAACCGGATTGCTTGTAGCCGCCGAACGGCAGTGCAGCATCGAAGATGTTGTAACAGTTGATCCACACCGTGCCGGCCCGTAAGTATTCAGCGGTGCGATGAGCCTTGCCGATATCCTGGGTCCAGACGGCGGCGGCGAGGCCGTATTCGCTACTGTTGGCGCGCGGCAGAATTTCTTCCGGATCGTTGAACGGCATCGCCGCCACCACCGGCCCAAAGATTTCCTCCCGCACCACCTTCATATCCTCGTGAGTGTTCACGAGGACCGTGGGCTCGACGAAATATCCCTTATCACCTTTCTTCTTGCCTCCGGTCGTCGCCGTCGCTCCTTCTGTGAAGCCAGCCTCCAAATAGCCGCACACGCGGTTGAGTTGCTCTTCGGAGACCAGCGGCCCCATCTGCGTCTTCGGATCAAGGCCGGAGCCTACTCTGATTTTCTTAGCGTAGTCGGAGACGCCTTCCACTACTTGATCAAAGATTGGCTTCTCTACGTAGAGTCGCGACCCGGCGCAACAACATTGGCCGTGGTTAAAGAAGATCGCGCTGGCTGCGCCGGGAATGGCTGACTCCAGATCCGCGTCTTTATAAACGATGTTAGGTGATTTACCGCCAAGTTCGAGCGAAACTTTCTTTAAGTTTCCAGCAGCGGCGTGCACAATCAATTTGCCGACTTCAGTGGATCCGGTGAAGGCGATTTTGTCGACATCTGGATGCGCCGCCAGAGCCGCACCCGCAGTCTCGCCATAACCCGGCACGATGTTCACCACCCCCTCGGGAAAACCTGCTTCCATAATGAGATCGCCGAGACGCAGCGCGGAGAGCGGGGTTTGCTCGGCGGGTTTCAATACCACCGTGCAGCCAGTGGCAAGGGCAGGTCCCAACTTCCACGCGGCCATCAGTAACGGAAAGTTCCAGGGAATGATCTGGCCGGCAACTCCGACAGGCTCACGCAAAGTATAGGCAAGGTATTTTGCTCCAGGTGTGTAAGGGACAGAAATCGGAATGGTGTTGCCTTCGATTTTCGTGGCCCAACCGGCCATGTATCGGAAAAGATCGACTGCCAGCGGAACGTCGGCTCCTTTTGCAACCGCCAGCGGCTTCCCGTTATCGAGACTCTCGATATAACCGAACTCTTCGGTGTGCGCCTCCAACAAATCGGCCAGCTTCCAGATCAGACGACCGCGCTCGGATGCGGTCATTCGCCGCCACGGGCCTTGGTCGAAGGCTTTGCGCGCGGCCTTCACGGCCTCTTGAATATCCTGACTGTCGCCCTCCGCGACCTGCGCGAGAACGTCTCCGGTGGCCGGATTATAAGTAGGAAACGTTTTACCGGAAATAGAATTGACCCACTTGCCATTGATTAACATTTTGCGCGGCTTATCGATAAAGTCCGCGACATCGGGATGAATCTGCGGGGAAACAGCGATGCCCATATGTGCTCCTTAGTGAACCGAAGTGAAATAGACCCGTTGCATGATTGGCAAGCTAGAAAGCCGCCGAAGGAATAATGAGGGTATGCTAGCCCCGAAGCGTACAGAAATGCAATCCAGCCCATCCGGTCTTGTAATTCCCCCAAAACAAGTGAAAACGCGAACTGCGTCTCAGGGTTTACAATGGCCCTCAATTTCGCATGAGCGAAATTCCCACCTATGCGCAAGGAGAACACGCTGCCGGCGAATACGCGGGCGAAACTCATGCAGTCCGCCAGGAAAGTCATGAAGAATGCGCATGCGCCTTACTCGAAGTTCCGCGTGGGCGCATCCATCATGCTCTCGAATGGCAAGATTTTTTCCGGCTGCAATGTCGAGAACGCTTCTTACGGAATGACGAATTGCGCGGAACGCACCGCGATTTTTTCGGCCGTGGCCCAGCTAGGATCCAAGATCGAGATTCGCGCGGTTGCGGTAATCAATGATCAGGGAGTTCCGTGCTCGCCCTGCGGCGCGTGCCGGCAAGTAATTTATGAATTCGGGCCCGATGCAACGATTTTCTTTGAGGGGGCGAATGGCCCGAAACAGGCCCACATCACCGAACTCCTTCCGGAAGGATTCCGGTTGCAGTGAATCCCGCCTACGCTCCGACCCAGAATTTCCGGGCAATCGATGTCATCCGCAAGAAGCGCGATGGTCTTGAACTGTCGGAAGCTGAAATTAAATTTTTTGTGAACGCCTATACGCAGAGTGAGATCCCTGATTACCAGGTCTCCGCCTGGTTGATGGCAGCGGTGTTACGCGGCATGACGCGCGCCGAAACTGCCGCTCTGACGGACGCGATGCTACATTCGGGCGAAGTTCTCGATCTCTCCTCGCTTCCCGCAAGAAAAGTGGACAAGCATTCGACTGGTGGCGTGGGCGACAAAACTTCGCTGGTGCTGGCGCCGCTTGCGGCCGCCGCGGGCGTGACCGTTCCGATGATTAGCGGCCGCGGGCTGGGCCACACCGGAGGAACTCTCGATAAGCTCGAATCGATCCCAGGATTCAATGTAAATTTGACGGTCGAACAGTTCCGCCGGATTCTTGAGATTTGTGGCTGCGCCATGATCGGTCAAACGGCGGAAATCGCCCCGGCAGACCGCAAACTCTATGCACTCCGTGACGTAACTGGCACGGTGGAAAGTCCAAATCTGATTTGCGCCTCCATCATGAGCAAGAAACTGGCGGAAGGGATTGACGCACTGGTGCTCGATGTAAAGACCGGCTCCGGTGCTTTTATGAAGAACGAGAAGGACGCTGTTTTTCTTGCCGAGCTTATGGTTGAAACCGGTGAGCGCATGGGCAAACGGGTTGTGGCGTTGATCACCGACATGGACCAGCCTCTGGGCAAGATGGTTGGCAATGCGCTTGAGGTTGTGGAAGTCGTGCAGGTTCTGCAAGGAGAGGGACCTGGCGATCTGAGGAAGCTTTGCCTTGAACTTGCGGGATGGATGTTATACCTCGGCGGAGTGGCTGACTCTGTCGACGAAGGGAAAAAGCGCAGCGAGAAATTAATTGCGTCCGGCAAAGCACTGGAGAAGTTCCGCCAGATGGTCGAATTGCAAGGCGGAGATCCACGAACGATCGACGATCCCAAGAAGCTGCCGCAGGCTCAACATACAACCACGATCTACGCTGCGAGGAATGGATATGTTTCTTCCGTGCAGTGCGAACAAGTCGGCACCGCATGCGTAATTCTTGGCGGAGGCCGCGAACGCAAAGAAGATTCGGTAGATGCCGCAGTGGGAATCGAGCTGCATAAAAAAGTTGGGGATACAGTTTATATTGGCGAGCCGGTGGCAACGGTTCATTACAATGCAGAGGCGCGAGCAGAGAGAGCCAGGCGGATGATCGAAGAAAGCTATCTCATCGAGGACTCGCCGCCCTGTGAGAAAAGGCCGCTGATCCATCAAGTGATCGGGAAGTCTGGAGAAAAAAACTAAATGGGACGTTACACCGGAATTCTCGGCCTTCTCAGCATGCTGGCGCTAGCCTATGCTTTCTCCACGAACCGGCGCGCAATTCGCGTAAAGACCGTGGCCTGGGGGCTCGGTTTGCAGATTGCTTTCGCTATCTTCGTCCTGCGCATCGACTTCGGGCGGCGCGCTTTCCAGGTCATGGGCGACGCCGCCAACAAAGTTCTCAGCTATTCCTTCATCGGTTCGGAGTTTCTCTTCGGATCTCTCGGCAAGCCAAACTCGAACATCGGCTTTATCTTCGCTTTTCAGGTTCTCCCGGTCGTCATTTTTATTTGCGCGCTGTTCGCGATTCTCTACCACATCGGCGTCATGCAGATCGTGATCCGCGCCATGGCCTGGGGCATGACGCGCATCATGGGCGCCAGCGGCGCCGAGTCGCTCAACGTTGCCGCCAGTATCTTCATGGGACAGACCGAAGCGCCAGTGACCATCCGCCCGTTTCTGCCCGACCTCACGCGTTCCGAACTCATGACCGTGATGACCAGCGGTATGGCTCACGTCTCCGGCTCGATCATGGCTGCCTATTTCGCGTTCGGCGCCGAACCGCGCCACGTGCTAAGCGCCGTCATCATGACTGCCCCCGGTACGATTCTGATTTCCAAGATGCTGGTGCCGGAAACCGAACATCCCAAAACCGCGGGCACCGTCGTCATGCCCCAGAGCGAAGAAGAGAAAGAAAAGCAGGAGAACCTGCTAGGCGCCATCGCCCGCGGCACCGGAGACGGACTGCACATGGCGCTCAACATCGGGGCTATGCTGATCGCCTTCCTTGCGCTGATCGCCCTGCTGGACGGGATTCTCGGCGGCATTCACAACCACCTCGTGTGGTTCCCCGCAAGCCTGGAAGGAATTCTCGGGGTCATTTTCGCGCCTGTGGCTTGGGTCATCGGCATCCCATGGCGCGACTGCCACGCCATCGGCAATCTTCTCGGCACGCGCATGGTGCTGAACGAACTCGTGGCCTTTTCCCTGCTCGGACCGCAAAAGGCAGTTCTCGACCCGCGTTCGTTCACGATAGCTACTTTTGCACTTTGCGGTTTCGCCAACCTAAGTTCGATAGGAATTCAGATCGGCGGCATTGGAGCACTTGCGCCCAACAAGAAAAGTGAACTGGCTCGACTGGGAATTCGGGCGATGCTCGCAGGCACGATGGCGAATCTAATGTCGGCATCCATTGCCGGGATGCTTCTGTAGGCATCGCTAAAGTTTAAAAGGAGTTTTTATGAAGCAACTTCTTATTTCGTTTGTTCTTCTGATAGCAGCGTCCAGCATGCTCGCGTCGCCTCGGGCATTTGCAGAAAATTCTCCGCAACGCGTAATCATCGACACCGATCCAGGCACAGATGATGCCATGGCGATCATCTTCGCATTGAATTCTCCGGAGCTAAAAGTCGAGGCCCTCACCGTCGTGCCGGGAAACGTGGATGCGCGGCAGGGCTTGGAAAATGCGCTGAAGATTGTCTCGCTGGCTGGACGATGCGATGTTGTGGTGGCTGGCGGAGCGCAGCATCCGTTGAATCAGAAGCTCATCACCGCGCAATTCTGGCATGGCAAGAATGGCCTGGCCAATGTCGAATTGCCGGCGACCAACTGCAAGGCTGATGCCAGATTTGGTCCGGACCTCATTATTGAAATGGTGCACAAGCACCCGCACGAGATCACGCTGATCCCCGTCGGCCCGCTGACAAACATCGCGCTGGCTGTTTCGAAAGATCCTTCCATTGCGAGCCTCGTCAAAAACATTGTGATCATGGGAGGCTCCATCGGCGGCGGAAACGTTAATGGGGCCGCGGAAGCAAACATCTATAACGATCCGGAAGCGGCGCAGATTGTCTTCAATGCGGGATGGATGGTTACCATGGTGGGCTCAGACGTGGGAGAACGAACTCTGATTACGCGCAAGTATCTCGCCGAGCTTCAGTCGTCGCACGGACCGCAGAGCGATTTCATCGCGAAGATTGCCACTTTTTATCTGGACCGCAGCGAGAAGAGTGGCTATAGCGGGGCCGCGATGTACGATCCGTTGGCCGTGGGAGTTGCGCTGGATCCCACACTTGCCACTCTGAAGGATATGCACGTGGATGTGGAAACCAAGGGCGAGTTCACTCGTGGAGAAACGGTCGCCAATCGTATGGGCTCCGATGAGAATAATGTGCTGCATGGAGATCACTACGAAATCGAAGGAGTGATCGAACTGAAACCTAACGCGCGGGTATGCCTGGGTTCGGATGCGGGTCGATTCCTGGAATTGTTCGTCAGCCGGATCAGAGGGAAATAGGCCCTCTGGCAGACGTGGATACGAGCTCCTGCCGTACAATGCAAACAGATGACGGAGGAATACGAAAAGCATAACGGAGCCGGACTCCGTGAGGCCGGCAATTTTCGCGATGCGGCTGCGACAAGTGCCAAGGATGCGATTGCCATGCTCAATGGCAAATCCTTGCTTTCCAATCGCGGCCTCCCGCTCAATCTGGACTGGGTGAACCAGGTTCGGGTCAATACCAGCGCAGTTGAACGGAGGGTGCAAACCCATGTAGCGCGTCGCACGGTCAAGAAAGACTGGCAGGCGGCGTGGCTTCTCCGGGCCATCACCTGCATGGATTTGACCACACTCTCCGGTGACGACACGGACGAACGGGTGCGACGGCTGTGCGCCAAGGCGCGGCAACCAATTCAGCGCGATCTCGTGACGCGTCTTGGCATTGAAGATCTTGACATCAAAGTGGCGGCGGTGTGCGTCTACCATCGGTTTGTCGAAACCGCGGTGCAAGCACTGGTTGGCAGCGGGGTTCGAGTAGCGGCGGTCTCTACGGGATTTCCTGCCGGATTGTCTCCAGTGGAGGAGCGAGTGGCGGAGATCCGGCGATCGGTGGAAGCCGGTGCAGATGAGATCGACATCGTAATTACCCGGGCTCACGTATTTGGTGGAAAATGGCAGCAACTCTACGACGAGGTCGCGGAATTTAAACGCGCGTGCGGCCGTTGCCACATGAAAGCGATTTTGGGAACGGGCGATCTACTCACGCTCCGCAATGTAGCGCGAGCCAGCCTGGTTGCGATGATGGCAGGAGCAGACTTCATCAAGACGTCCACCGGGAAAGAAACGACGAATGCGACTCTCCCGGTTGGATTCGTGATGACGCGGGCGATCCGAGAATACGCTCAGGAAACGGGCATGGCGGTTGGATTTAAACCTGCCGGCGGAATTCGGACGGCCAAGCAGTCGACGGAGTGGCTGGCCTTGATGAAGGAAGAACTGGGAAGATCGTGGATGAACGCCGACCTTTTTCGCTTCGGCGCAAGCGGACTGCTGAATGACATTGAGCGGCAATTGGAACACCATGCCACCGGGCGCTACTCGGCGGATTATCGCCATCCCATTGCGTAGTCCAGGCTGTGAAGAAGGTGAAGAGTCATGAGCATTGCCGAGAAATTCGTGGCCATGGAGTACGGACCGGCATTGGAGGATCCGAAGGAAGCGTTGCTCTGGCTGGATAGGCACCAGCGGCGCTTCGCGCACTTCATCGGCGGCGAATGGCGCGAACCAGAAGAAGGCGCATTCTTCGATTCCAGCAATCCCGCTACCGGAGAGAAGATCGCCAGCGTGGCCCAAGGGTCCGCGGCAGATATCGCTGCCGCGGTTCAGGCTGCCCGCAAGGCACTGCCGCCGTGGCAAGCCCTCAGGCCAAATGCACGGGCACGTTTCTTGTACGCCATGGCGCGAGAGGTGCAGAAGCACTCGCGGCGGCTTGCCGTGCTTGAGACCATTGACAATGGCAAACCCATTCGCGAGAGCCGCGATATTGATATCCCGCTGGTGGCTCGCCACTTCTACTATCACGCGGGGTGGGCACAACTGCTTGCGTCTGAATTTCCGGGATACTCGGCGTGCGGGGTGGTCGGCCAAATCATTCCGTGGAATTTTCCTCTACTCATGCTCGCCTGGAAAATTGCGCCCGCACTGGCCACGGGAAACACGGTGGTGCTGAAGCCGGCTGAGTTCACTCCGCTCACCGCGCTCGCGTTCGCCGAGATTTGCCAGGAGATCGAACTGCCCGCCGGCGTGGTCAACATCGTGACTGGTGATGGGTCGACCGGCGAAGCACTGGTGAAACACAGTGGAGTAGACAAGATTGCCTTCACCGGATCGACGGAGGTTGGACGCGCCATCCGCAGCGCGACTGCGCACAGTCATAAGAAACTTTCGCTGGAGCTGGGCGGTAAATCTCCGTTCGTGGTGTTCGAAGATGCCGATCTCGACAGCGCGGTCGAAGGGCTGGTGGATGGGATTTGGCTGAATCAAGGTCAGGTTTGTTGCGCCGGATCGCGACTACTGATGCAGGAGAGCATCGCGGAAACGCTGCTGGAGAAAATTCGCGAACGCATGGGGAAGTTGCGCGTGGGTTCGCCGCTGGATAAGAGCATCGATATCGGAGCGATCGTTGCGCCAGTGCAACTGGAGCGCATCCGGCGGCTGGTTGATCAAGGAGTGGCCGAAGGCGCCACCTGTTGGCAGCCGCAGATTGCGATGCCGGAGCGTGGACTCTACTTCCAGCCAACCTTGTTGAGCAATGTTCATCCGGCTTCGATCGTCGCTCAGCAGGAAATTTTTGGTCCTGTACTCGCGGCCATGACATTCCGCACACCTGCCGAAGCCGTGGAGCTGGCCAACAATACGGTCTACGGACTGGCCGCATCGGTTTGGAGCGAAAGCGTCAACGTCTCGCTTCAGGTTGCGGCACAGATCAAGGCGGGAGTTGTCTGGATAAACGGCACAAACATGTTTGACGCAGCCTGCGGATTTGGAGGTTATCGCGAAAGTGGTTTCGGGCGCGAGGGAGGGCGCGAGGGCTTGTTGGAATATCTGGAACCGACCTGGTTCAAGCAGGCTTCTGCCTTGCCGGCTGGGAAGAAGGATGAAACGCGGGCAGATAAGTTGAACTCGACCGGAGAAGATGCGCGTGAAGCGGGCGGCTCCAGCAATACAACGATCGACCGTACGGTAAAGCTCTATATTGGCGGCAAACAGGTAAGACCGGATTCTGGCTACAGTTTTGATGTGCGCGGGAGGCGGGGAGAACTGCTCGGCGAGGCACCCCTCGGAAACCGGAAAGATATACGCAATGCGGTTGAAGCGGCGCGAAAAGCCGCCGGTTGGGCGAAGAGCACGGCCCACAATCGGGCGCAGGTTTTATATTACATGGCTGAAAACCTTTCGTTGCGTGGGGACGAAATTGCTCGGCGGCTGGCTGCCAGCGTGGGTGAGCCGCAAGCAAAGAAAGAAGTTGAAGCCGGCATCGAGCGCATTTTCACTTACGCGGCGTGGGCCGATAAGTTTGACGGAGCAGTGCACAATCCTCCATCCCGATCCATCGCCATCGCCATGAACGAACCGATTGGCACGGTGGGAATCATTTGTCCCAACGATGCGCCTCTATTGGGATTGCTTTCTTTGGCATTGCCCGTTCTTGCGACCGGCAATGTGGTGGTTGCCATCCCTTCCGAAACCTATCCGCTCATTGCCGGCGATCTCTATCAAGTGTTCGATACCAGCGACCTTCCGGCCGGGGCAATCAACCTGGTCACAGGATATTCTTCGGAGCTTCTGAAAACTCTGGCCGAGCACGACGACGTCGACGCCATCTGGTGCTTTTCCGATGCCGCCAATGCGGCTGCGGCGAAATCATTCTCGACGGGGAATTTGAAACAGGTATTCACCAACGAAGGGCGCGCCATCGACTGGTTCGATGCAAAGCAAGGCGAAGGCCGATGGTTCCTGCAGCATGCCACTCAGGTGAAGAATATTTGGGTTCCCTACGGAGAATAGTTGGGTTTTCGGAGTATCTCAGACACCGATCGCGCCTGGCAGAGTTTCCATTGTGCCAGAACAGAAATCGAATGCAGATTGACACTTAGCTGCCCGCCGAAACTTCTTGACTTCGGAATGAGCGGCAATTTATAAGGCCTGTCTACGGTAAACTCCTACTCGATTGCAACGCGGAACGCAGCGGTGCGCTCGCTGCCAGTCAGTATGGGCCGCCGAAAGGGGTTTTGATGCTGAACCAGAAGGCGCTCTTCGGTGTCGTGTTTTTTTCGCTGGTGTTGTCAGCTTCTCCATTCCTCTATGGCCAGGCGACTGGCAGTTTTGCCGGCACGGTTTCCGATAAAGCAGGAGCCGTAGTCTCCGGAGCCAATGTAAAGGCCACCTCGCAGGAAACTGGCCTTCTTCGCGAAACGAAAACCGACGACTCCGGGCATTACCTCATTCCGCTGCTGCCCGTTTCCCAATATACGATTCGAGTGGAATCACAAGGCTTCCAGGCAACTGAGCAACGCGACCTCCGGTTGCAGGTGGACGAACACCGGGAAATTGATTTTTCCATCGCACCGGCCTCCGTTACCTCAACGGTCGAAGTCAGCGCCACCGAAGTTGCGGTCGAAACCGCGAATCCGACGCTTGGCCAGGTGATCACCGCTCAGCAGGTCGCCGATCTTCCGTTAAATGGCCGCAACTTCGTGCAGTTGGCAACGCTGACGCCGGGCACCACGGCGTCCACCAGTCCGACCAGCTTTTTCACCAGCGCTGCCAGCAGCGAAGCGGCCACGCGCGGATCGTTTTCACTTTCTGTCGGCGGATCGCGTGAACAGGAAACCGACTGGCTGCTCGACGGCAACGATAACAATCAGTTGGACGAGGGCGGAATTGCGATTTTCTCATCGATTGACGACATCCAGGAATTCAAGGTGCTGACTTACAGTTACTCCGCGGAGTACGGAGAACGCGCGGGTCCAACGGTCCTGGTGACGACGAAGTCGGGATCGAATCAAATCCACGGCTCGCTATTCGAGTTCTTCCGCAATACCGACCTCGACGCCACCAACTACTTCACGCAAACGCAAGAAAAATTCAATTTAAACCAGTTCGGAGGTTCGCTGGGCGGCCCGATTCAAAAAGACAAGACATTTTTCTTTGCGGATTATCAAGCCAAGATGCAACGCGAGGGCGTGCCCTTCACGGGGTTCGTACCGACCGCCGCCATGACGACGCCCGATGCGGCTGGCGACTACAACTTCAATCTGGATCCGCTCGGCAATCAGCGGGGGCCGAACAACCCTTACGGATACGGTAATCTGACAAACCCATACGCAACCGGCGCAGAGCCTACCACTTTCCAGTGTGTGGGAGGATCCACTACCCCCGAGCTAGTGCTTGCCGATGGGAGCCAGACACCCGGCACAACCTGCAACGTGATCCCGGCGGCACTGATCAATCCGATCGGGGCCAAAGTAATTACGCTTTATCCCACGCCCAATTCGACTCCGTCCTCAGGTGCCTACAACTACGTGAACCTGCCGACGCGGAAGCTCAACGAAGGAACCTGGGACATTCGCCTGGATCACAATTTTTCGAGTAAAGATTCCGCTTTCGCGCGCTTCAGTTACGATCAAGCGACCAACTTCGTGCCCGGCGGTTCGCCGACCTGGTCGGAAGCCAATGCCTTCGGCAGCAATCAACACATCAACAATCACGGGCGCAACCTGGCGCTCTCGGAAACGCATGTTTTTTCCGGGAACACGATCAACCAACTGAATGTCGGCTATAACCGGATTTTCAATCACATTCTTTCTTACGGGACAGGGACGTGCGAAGCGGCAACGCTCGGAATTCCGGGTGCAGACTTGGGCGCTGCTTGCGATGGCGTCACGGGCTATCCCTCCAGCCTAAATCAATCGAACAAGGACTGCATCAGCTGCGGGATGACTTCATTCCAGATGTCCAGTTACTTCTCCGTCGGCGATCGCGGATATGCGCCTTACCAGGGTGGAACCAATGTTTATTCGGTTTCCGACGTGCTGGATCTGGTACGCGGCAAACATAACCTTCGTTTCGGGGCGGTCTATCGCGCCAACGAAATGAATGTAAGAAACAATGCATTCCAAGATGGATACGTCGTTGAGGATGGGGGAGCCACTGGCGACGATATGGCCGATCTCCTGCTGGGGAGCCTGGGCGTATTTGCCGCGCACGACCAAACCTTTCTGGGTGGGACCACCGGCCGCCGGTGGAAGTTATTCCGGCCTTTCGTTGAGGACGATTGGCGGCCCACCTCGAATCTAACCCTGAACCTTGGATTCGCATGGTCGATCGCCACGCCTGAAACCGAAGTCGAGAACCGAATGGCGAACTTCAATATTCAGAACCTCAAATGGTATGTTCCGAAAGGCAGTCCTACCCTGGCAAACTGCACCGTCTGCATTCCTACCAACGGAGACGTGGGCGTTCAGTTCGATAAAACGGCAGTCGAGCCGAGGATTGGATTCGCCTGGAAGGTGCTGGGCAGTGATTCAACTGTGTTCCGCGGCGGCTATGGGATCTTGCATGACTCTGCGTGGAATCAAGGTGGACAAGGTCTCTGGCAGAATCCGCCGTTCTACGCCGAAGTGGATCCCTGCACTTTTTGTTTCGCCTATGGCAGCACGGTTGGCTCTCTCTCGGGTGGCTTTCTTCAGCCCGCTGGCACCCCGTCCACAACGCCAGTGGCAGGAGGCGCCGTATTTAACGCTCCGGTAAATCCATCCACTTATACCGGAACGATTCAGTCCCAGAATCTGAACTTCAAGCAGGGGATGATCCAGCAATTCAATCTAAATATTGAGCGCCAACTGCCGGGGAATGTTGTGCTGACAGCGGGTTATGCTGGAACGCGCAGTTCGCGCATTCTGGTGAGCCAGGTGAACGAAAATATCTCCTCGCCTCTCGCGTGTCCTGGAAACGGCGCCAGTACGGTTCCCGGCTACACCATCGGCTGCGGCTTCCCGACGTTTCCTTACGCGGCGCCTTTCCAGACCGTTGCCAGCAACAACAGCGTAGGCCAGGCCCGCTACGACTCTCTCCAGATCAAGGCGGAGACCAAGAGCACGAGGCATGGCCTCTACGCGCTGCTCGGCTACACTTACGCCCGCAACTTTGATTCGGGCTTGCCCGACGGACTCGGCACCAATCCTGGTGCGCTCTATTGGCCACTGCCCGGAGCGCGGAAACTGGACTGGGGTTTGTCAGAACTAAATCTCAACAACAGCTTCACCGCCAGCGTTATTTATGAGCTGCCCTTCGGCAAAGGTAAATATTTTGGCGGCGGCTGGGGCGGAGTTGCCAACACAATCCTCGGGAACTGGCAAGTCAATGTGATTGAACGAGCCACTTCCGGCTTCCCTCTGTTTGTGGTTGATAGCGCAGATGAATCGGGGGTCTACTTCTCCTACAACGGATTTACCTTGCAGCGTCCCAATGAGGTGGGTAATCCGAATCAGGCTGGTCCGGTGGCGGCGAATCCTACCTGTGCGGCGCCATCTCAAATTCACACCCTCACGCACTGGTTTAATCCTTGCGCCTTCGAGCAGGCGCCGGCCGGCGAACTTGGCACTGCCCCGCGTGCCCCGGTGTACGGCCCCAGGTTCGTGAACACGGATTTGTCGCTGATCAAGGATTTTCCCTTATCCTTCCGCGAGAAAATGAATTTGCAGTTCCGCGCCGAGTTCTTCAACCTGTTCAACCATCCCCAGTTCTACCTGGACGGCTATGGTGACAGTGGACAGCAGGACATCAATACGACCTCCAGCTTCGGGGTAATCAACAACACGGTGAATAACCCCCGGCTGGTGCAGTTTGCGCTAAAGCTTAATTTTTAGCTTAAGCTGGGTTGGCGGTTCCGTCAGTTCGACGATCACAGACTAGGCTCGTCCGGACTCTGTGACGTGTTGAGCAACGACCTGCACGTTCGATTTCTATTTCGCATCAGCTGTTCCACCTCGCAACTGATAAATGAACTGTTGCACTTCGTGGTGTTGGCGCTCGATGCCTTTCTCTTTTTCTTTCGAAATCTGCTGATAAAGCTGTAACTCGGATCGGGCTTTAGCGACTTCTCCGCTCTCACGATAGGCCAGCGCCAGGCGGTAGTGCGCTTGTTCGAGAGAAGGCTCTGTAGCAATCGCCTCGCGATAAGCGGAAATAGCCCGCGGCAAATCCTTTTGCCGGGAATAGACGATGCCTAACTCGAGATGTGCATCCGCTAGCTTCGGATCGAGATGGATGGCTTTTTCCAGCAACGACTGCACTCGTGATAGGTCTTGGGCGTCGATTGATAATTTCTGTTGTTTCACCAGAGCGACAGCAAAATAATAATTAGCCTGTGCGTTCGCTGGCTCCAGCTTCGCAAAGCGGCCCAGCGCGTCGGTCACGCATGGAGACTCCTCGGCCTGAACATCCTGGATCTTTCCGATCAATAGATAGGGATCAGGATCGGTGGGATCCAAAGCCGATGCCTGGCACAAACGTTTCATTGCAGGATCGTAGGAGCCCAGCGCATACCACGCAGCTCCGAGCCCAGCCAGCATTCGAACCGAACGAGGAAACAAGCGAGTTCCTTTGCTGAAGACTTCGATCGCGGGCGCAGCTGCGTGATGGAGCAGCAGTTCCGCGCCCCAGGAGAAGAGATTCGGCTCGGTCGGATTCAGGTTCGCCGCTTCCTCATATTCGTGGACGGCCTGAAGAGGATTGGCCGACGCTTCCTCAATGTCACCCAGCAAGTGATGGAGTTCAGCAGATTCTTCGGGAGGCTGGTTCGAGATTGCCAGAAGAAGGTTAAGGTCAAGGCGGGCTGACTTGTAATCGCCACTTTTCGCGTAGGCAAGCGCTAGTTCGTAGCCATCGTTGTAATCGTTGGGACGAAGCAAATTCGCCTGTTTCAAATACTGAATGCCTTCCTGCGGCTTGCCATGGTCGACGAACCACTTGCCCAGCCGATAAGTGGCCTCAAAAGAAGTGGGATTGCTCGAAGCCGCATCGCGGAGAGAGTTTTCGGAATCCGCGAAGCCTGGAGAGTTCGCTGCCGATCCGCCAATCGGCGTCCCACTTAGCCCCGCGACTGCCTCAGCTACAGCTTCCTTATTGGCAATCGCAGCCACGCTTGATCCGTGTCCGCCAAAGTTCGTGGTATCGGCGACGCCCGCCACCGTGAAGTGCACTTCGTCGGAGAAGTTAAAATTTTCGGCAGACGAATTATGCGTATCCTTCTCTTTTCTAGAATCGAGTGCGAGGTCAAATGCGAGTGATTCTTCGGCTCTCAGTATGAAAGGTCCAGCCGCTGCTCTTTCTTTTCCATCCATCTCCGCAATAAGGGAATAAGAGCCAGGTGGAAGGGACTCGAAGCGATAGTTTCCGGCTACGTCGGTTTGGGTGGCATAGACTTTTTGGCTAACTGATGTAAGGCAAACCAAAGCCCCTGCGACCGGACGATGATCCGAATCTCGAACCACGCCATATAAGCCAACCGACTGCACGGGGCTGGACTTTCCAGTACTCTCTTCCTGTGAAGTTTTGCATCCTGCCGGCAAGGCAAAGAAAACTGTAACCATCATCAAGATGCAAGACTTGATCACGCAGAAGCGGCGCATAAGAGGGACATGATCGAGAAAACTCACGTTCGGCAGTGCATCAGCTTGCCAGTTTATTCCCGCCATCGACGCCACGCAATTGTGATGTCTCCGATCCAGCCAGCCTCGCCAGAAGATCGACGTAAGCTTCCGCGAGAAGGTGCCGCTCTTCGATTCCGAACTGTGCGAGCAATTGGTCGGCAATTGCTTTTCCTTCGATTCGACTTTGTCCCGGCCGCAACACGACTTCGAGTTCCAGATAATCTCCGAGACCTTTAACCGAATCCAGGTGAATGCGCGTCTGCCCGATCATGTACAGGGTGCGAGTCTTCCGGACTACACCGGTTTTCCCGAGGGCGGAGGTAAGAATATTGAGTAAGATCAATGGGTCGGAAGTACGGGCGATCGAATAGTGCGATTCCCGCACTTCGGCAACATCTGATCTCTCATAGCGAATGAGTTCGCCGCGGTCGGGAGCGAGAATGCGGAGCTTCAACCGTCCACCCTTGCAGGCGAAGAAAGTATCTTCCTGCTGAATGACCTCTGGCCCCGAATCGCACAAGCGAGCCACAATGGCTTCAACGGCGGAGCGGTCGACTAGAACTGCTTTGATTTCTACATTGGTCGGCATAACTGGATACATCGGTTTTAACCACGCGCCGAAACGGGCGGCTGCAGCTCGACTGCGGCCTAGCGTGAAAGTTCTGCGAGCATGCCTTTCGCCGCTGCGCTATCGGGGCGTTGCTTGAGCAAAGCCAGCAGCACGGCACGAGCTTTCTCCGAATCATTCTCCATGCTATACACGCGCGCCAAATTCAGATACGACTGATCGAACTCAGGTGCAACCCGAATACTTTCTTCAAAGCTGGCGACTGCCAAGTCTCTCCGGTTGGTGCGCAGATAGAGGATTCCAAGATTATTCAGGGCTTCGGGATAATCCGGCCGGGATTTCAGCGCCGCTTGCAAGTACTCGTAGGCGCGAGCGCTGTCGTCAGCCTGTGCGAACACCATGGCCAATCCGTAGTTCGACCCGGCATCTGAAGGGCTGACTTCCAGCGCGCGTTCGAATGTTTTTCGAGCTGCACCCCAATTCTTTTGCAAGCGATAGGCATTGCCCAGATTATTCAAAGCGATGAGATGATCGGGACTGTTGCGCAACGCTTGCTGAAAGCATCGGACTGCTTCTTCGGTCCGGCCCTCTTGTGTGCTGATGAGTCCGAGATTGTTCCAGGCATTCGCCAGCGTGTCGGGATAGCTGGCATGAAGCTTAACCGCTCGTTCAAAATTATCCCGCGCTTCATCCTTTTTGTTTTGGCTGAGCAAAGCGCTGCCCAGGCCGTAGCGGGCTTCCGCACTCGAGGGCTCCTCGCGCACCGCGAGTCGGAAAGAGCCTTCGGCCTGCTCGAAATATCCCCGCTGGAAATAAACCGATCCGAAGGAAAGATAATTGCGGCCAAATTCGTAGGTCTCCCCGGCTCCGCTGAACGGCAGTGCACTCGCCAGAATCTCTGCGCGGCTTCGAGGGATGTTCTCGATATCTTCTTCCACCTGCGCGCGATGAATTGAGCCTTGATATATCTTGACGATCTGGCCTTGCGCATCGATCAGAAAGGACATTGGCAACGCCAGGTCGCGGCGACGGTCAAACAAATGGCGATAAAGAAGATTGTAGATCGCTGCAACATCGGCCGAGCCGGTAAGAATGGGGAAGGAAAAATGACGGGACCGGGCTAGCGCTATCAATTTAGCGGTGTCGAGGGGGTCGTCAACGTTCACGAAGAACACTTCCAGGCCGTGGACAGCCCAGCGCGAATACGACTGATTGAACACTTCCAAATCTTTAAGGCAAATTGAGGATTGCGAACTCCAAAAACTCAGGAGCGCCGGTTTTCCTCTCGCCTCGCTCAGACTTCGCGTTTTTCCATGCAAATCCGAAAAAGAACACTCCGGGGCAGGGACTGGCACAAGCAGCCAGGTATCGAACGAAGTCGGCAGCTCTTCGACTCGAGCTTCGCCATTTGAAGTCTGCGAACTCGCAAACTGGGTTGTGCTGAAGGGCTCAATTCTCACATCTGGACTGGCCTCTTCCACCCAAATTCGGTGATTGGGTGGGAGATCGCGAAGCTCCTGTCGAAGGCCGCTCGGCCAACGGATTGAAGCCCTCACCGGTCCAAGGCTCTTGCCGAGCCCGAAGAACAATTCTTTGCTGTGTTGCGAAAGAAAGCCCGAACCTGCTTGCAGCGCGTGAGTCTGTCCTCCCGCGCTGCTTTCGACGGTAACCTCTGCTCCAATTGCGTCGCGATTGCTCGTTGTGCCGCGCAGGCGGAAAGCGATGGACGGAGGCAGATCTTCAATTCTGTTCTTCAGTATCCGCAATTGTGGCGCATCGCGATTCTTCAGGAACACTTCCTGCCGGCCATCCCGATCGAAATCGGCGAGAGCGAAGGCCCGACCATCCTCCCGAAAATCCAGACCTAATGCACCGGAGACGTCGGAAAAAGTTCCATCCCCGTTATTGGCATAAAAAACATTGCGCTCGAAACCGCTCCACGTCCCATCCGCGCGAATCAGTTCGTTGATGGCACTCCACCCTTGTTCGTAAGCCGCGGAGGATCTGGGCTCATCGGGTGATTTGGCTACCACCTGCCTCCAGAAAAAACTATTCAGGTCGTCGCGCGAAGGGCCCGAAATCATTCCGTTCGTGATGTAAAGGTCGGGAAAACCGTCATGATCGAAATCGAAAGTGTCACTCGACCACGCCCAGCGTCCCATACCCACTCCGGCGGTCGCCGTCTTATCGTCAAACGTACTCTCTGTGGTACTACTCGCATTTCTAAAGAGCGAATTGCCCGTGGCGTGCTTTCGATATTGTGCTCGGACTTCTGCGGGCGAATCTTTCTTGAATTGTGATTGCGTGGAGATGCGTTCTCCAGCGGCAGTCCACATGTCACCCACATACAAATCCTCTTTTGCATCATTATCGTAGTCCAGCCAGCAAATGCTCATCCCCGCGCCAATATCCTCCACTCCAGCGTGAGCTGCAACATTGGTGAACGTGCCATTGCCGTTGTTGCGGTATAGATTTTTACGGCCAAAATCATTCACTACATAGAGATCGGGCCAGCCGTCCCGGTTGAAGTCGTTCCATCCGCAGCAGAAGCTGTATCGGGTATTGTTCTGGCTGAGACCAGACTCCGCCGTAACGTCGCGAAACGTGCCGTCACGATTGTTCCGCATCATAAAGTTCGGCGGTCCGTTTTCAGCGTCGTGATAAGGGACGGGATATTTGTACTGGTCGGTCCCTTGATAATAGGTATAAAGACAGAAGTAAATGTCCAACCACCCGTCGCAGTCATAATCGGCGACTGCCGCGCCCGTAAAGGTGCCCTGCGGAGGAGTTGCAAACTGAAATGCATCGCGCTTCATGCGAAACCTGCCTCCACCCTGGTTGAGAAATAATTTCGGCCCGCTTGTGCCCACCACGATCACATCCTGTCGCCCAGCATTGTCGAAGTCGGCGAAAAGCGCGCACGCCGTATTTTCCAGAAGTCCAAGCCCTGAAGATTCGGTCGCGTCCTCGAACGTGCCGTCTCCTCGATTTCGATACAGGCGGTTCGGCAGACCTGCAGGCTGGCAAACATAGAGGTCGTCCGACCCGTCGTTGTCGATATCCGCGGCTGAAATTCCGTTGTGGCCGTAGATGTCAATTCCGCAAGCGCCGTCGAGAACCGTTCGCCAGTAGTCCGTTCCTCGCAATAGTTGGGCGGAATAGGAGCGATTGCCGCCGATGGCCTGCGCTGCGACATCGACAAACGCCGAGGACACAGAGCGGCTGCGAGTTTCCTCAATCCACTGCCACCTGCGCAGCCGAAAGTTGCCCGAAGGTGCGGGCGACGCTTCGGCGGAAGCTTCGGACGAAGATGCGTACCATTCGAGATCCCAATGACCAACGCGTTGCTCGCGGTGGAAATCCTCGCCTCCACCGACGAACTCGTAGCGCACTCTTACCTTCAGCCGCGGGAGCGAATCCCCTGAATTAACCGCGATGCTTGTCACCTGGAACTCAGCAACATAAATCTGTTTGAACCGAGTCATCACCACCCGCAACTCCTCCAAGAAAAGAGTGGGTTGAAGAGTCGGGGCGGATTCGAATTTGTTGCGGAATATCTGTAATGGTCCCGGACGCAAGGGCGCCGAATCGATTACACGCAGAGACGATCCCAAGAAATCCTCGGCCAGAACTTTTTCAATCGGCGTCAGATTTTTGGGAGATTGAAGACATGCCGCGCTCCACTCCGCAAGAATCCCGGCAAGCCTCTGGTGATATTTCTCGCAGATAAAGTCGTCGAACTCAGGCTGCACCTTCAACAGCGCTGTGTCGAGAGGGCTGCGGGTCCGGTAGCGAGGATGGAGATAAAACGGAGCGTCCGAAGAGGCGGGAAGGATCGAAGCAGAGGCGAACTTGGAGAGAGGATCCAGTTCGGGAAAACTTGCAGGAAGCATCAGCAGCGAAGCTCCCTGACAACAGCGAAGCAGAAAGTTACGGCGCGCCAGATCTACAGCGGCCAATGCCATCGGATTGACGGGCGACGGACTGTTCTTTTGCTCATCCCAACTCAGAGCTACGCCCCCGAGAATAATAGAACCACTTAGTTAGGAGGAAAATAACAGCGCGTTGCGGAACGGGTCAAGTTTCAGCGAGGTTATCCGCAAACCGATTTAGGAGGGATGATCCGGCTTCCCGTGCCGGGAACCGAACTATCGAAAGGCGGGCATTTCCCTTGACCTTGCGTTCGCTCAACGCCTAGCGTTGGAAGGTGACCGAGCTAAGCGCATTCAGGTGGCTAGTTTGACGATGGAAAATATCACTCTAACCTTTCCAGCTGCCGTTTTTTTACTGGCTGAGAACCGCCTTCTCCGAGAAGCGTTGCTACGGATTCTTTCGAAGAAAGACGATATCGAGGTGGTTGGAGCAGGCAGCTACGGCTTCGACGTGTTGGATCAGATCGTCGCCACACGGGCGAATGTGGTTGTGCTCGACTCCGTGGCTTCGGTTCTGTCGGACCGGGGAGTGGTGCGTGAGCTGCAGCGGATTAATTCACCGATTCGGGTGGTAATGGTTGGAATGGAGCCGGAAGCGGCCGTCTTTTTGAAGGTAATACAGGCTGGTGCCGTGGGTTACATTCTCAAAGACGCATCCGCGTCGGAGGTGGCGCGGACGATCCGCGCGGTTGCGGCGGGGGAGGCCGTCTGCCCAGCATCGCTCTCGGCGGTGTTATTTCAATGGATTTTTAAGCACAAGCCCTCCTTGCCGAGTGTGCAGCTCAAGACCAGCCTAGGGCTGAGCCGCCGAGAACAACAACTGGTGGGGCTGATCAAGCGGGGCCTGACCAATAAAGAGATGGCCAGCCAGTTGAACCTCTCGGAGCAGACCATCAAGAATCATGTACATCGCATGCTGCGCAAGTTGGGTGCTCCAGACCGCCTTTCCATTCTTGAGGTTTGCCAGGAGGTGGGCCTCAGCTGTTAATTGAGCCAGTTGCTGCTATCTGGCCGTCATCGGCGTTGCGACGCTGCAGCATATTCTTCATATCTTCCCAATTGAGGGCGTTAAATTCGCGGACCACAAGGAGCGCTCCGGCCGCCATGAGTTTCTCCGGCGACTCGTGTAGAGCAATCCCAATACAGCGAAGATCCGCAGCCACCGCCGCCTGCACCCCGGAGACAGCATCTTCCACTGCCAAAATATATTTAGCCTCGAGCTGCAGACGCTCGCGTGCTAGAGAGTAGATTGCAGGATCGGGCTTTCCCCGCAAGACATCGTCGCCGGTCACCACCGCATCGAAGAAACCGAGCAGCCCCAACCTCGAAAGAGTTGATCGAGCACGCCCTTGGCTCGCCGAGGTGGCGACCGCCAGAGCCACACCGCGCTGGTGAAGCTCACGCACCAAGCGGACGGCTCCTGGAACCGCGGAAACGGTGACTTCAATCTGCCGGAAGATCGAATCTTTACTTTTGCCAAACTCCTCCAGATCGTTCTCTGGCAGATCCCCGAATAAGTGTCGCAAAATATCGATGCGCTTGCGGCCATCCAAAATAAACGCCATATCCGAGGGAAGCGCTTCACGCCCGAGCGAATCGAGAAATGACCTCCACGCATTGCAATGAGCGGTATGACTATCGACCAGGACGCCGTCCATGTCAAAGATGACCCCGCGAAGACCATGTGCGGAACTACCGGCTTGATTAACCCAATCTTTCATATTCACATCACACGGGTCCCGGCCAGGTGGCCTGCCCCTTCGGTAGTTCGGGGTCATTCCAATATCGAGGAGATATTCATCGATCGGATAAGCCGCCATCTTGCCGAACATTCGGAGAAGGAGATGGCCGCCGGTATCAGCTGGCAGAAAGGTTGGGATCTGGTCGAGCAATCTCCGGCCGGCCAACATCACTTGCCGTGGCGCAGACAGAGGTCGAGCCAGATTTGGAGCAGCGGTCTATCGCGGATGGGGAACAAGGCACTTGGGGATGGTATCGGTGAGCGCCCGCTTCATCGATCTTTCATCTTGAGATCCCTTGATCTTTGACCTTTGAT
This sequence comes from uncultured Acidobacteriaceae bacterium, assembly GCA_963833875.1. Taxonomy (GTDB): domain Bacteria; phylum Acidobacteriota; class Terriglobia; order Terriglobales; family Acidobacteriaceae; genus Sulfotelmatobacter. The sequence goes on along the minus strand of CAWHZM010000002.1, from coordinate 1,315,931 downwards.
CGTTGGTCTATCGCCTTCAATCTTGCCGCACTTTGGGGGCGCGGCTTAGGTGACGCAAGCCGGGAGCGGGAGAAAAGTCCAGCGGGAACCGGCGCGCGCGTCATGGTCGATAAAGGGATCGTTGACGATGACCTGAGCCCCTTGGTGGTCAAACATAAAAGCCATCTCCTGGAGGCCCTCGCATCGCATCGCTTGGCGCACGTTCTCCTGGCATTCGGGATCGGCGTAGATTAAAAGGAAGCCGCCACCACCCGCTCCTGTGATCTTGCCTCCGGTTGCGCCCTGATTCCGGGCAGTCTGGTAGAGGTGGTCAATGCGCTGGTTCGAAATTCTGGAAGAAACCCGTTTCTTCGCCTGCCACGCGCCGTCAAGAAGACGACCAAAATGATCCAAATCGCCCTTCAGGAGAGCGTCTCGCATGCGAGCGGCGGATTCCTTAATCTCATGCAGAGCTTCAATCGCGATTCCGGATGACAATCGGGTGGACTTTTCCTGATCCGCCAGGATGTCCCACGAGTGGTGGGCCGCTCCGGTAAAAAACAATAAGAGCCGCGACTGCAGGGCGGAGAGCACCCCGGGGTCGACGCGTAGCGCCTCGACGTTCGAGGCGCCATCGCGGTCGAATCGAATGTAGTTGAGACCCCCGAAGGCGGAGGCATACTCGTCCTGCTTGCCCACGTGCCGTCCCAGTCCAAAGCGCGTAATGTGATAAGCCCGTTCCGCAAGATCGTATTTCGACACTGGGCGTCGCAAATAAGTGGTAAGGACTTTCAGCAAATTCACGCATACGCTGGCCGACGAGCCCAGACCGGTGCCGGGGGGGATTTCAGAGGCCAGGAACAGGTCGGCCGCGAAATCGCAGCCCACCTCTTTCAGAACGGCAAGTGGAATTTCAAGACCGCTGGTCTCGGCAGGGAGAGCGGCCAGATCGCTCCAATTTCCGAACAGCCGAAGGTCGGAAGAAATCACCTGGATGCGGCCATCGCTCCGGTTACCCAGGATGGTGTAGAAGTACTTATCGATGGCGGTATTGAGCACCGCCCCTCCGAACTGCTCATAGTATGAAGGAAGGTCGGTGCCACCACCGCCGAAACTAATTCGAACCGGGCTGCGTCCGATGAGCATGCGGCAAGGCCTCCGGGAAGGGTTGCAAGTTTAGAGCAAGTGGAACCGGACGGATTGCCGTATCCGGGGTTAGCGGCAAATCGGCTGCGAGAGCATCCGCAGAAATCTTGATCAATCGCCGAGTCAGCGTCCATACGGTCTCGATCAGGAGCGAAAGATCCTTCAGCAGCGAGGGACGCAACATATATTGCAGATCTAGACGCGCTTTTTGCTCGGAGGAATGCTGCTCGCGCAAACCGCAAACCTGCGCCAGCCCGGTGATTCCCGGCCGTGCCTTCAGCCGTTGCCGCTGCCACGCCGAATACTGGTTGACCCGTTCCGGGCCCTCGGGGCGCGGACCGACCAAACTCATCTCTCCCCGGAGCACGTTCCATAATTGGGGCAGTTCGGAGATGCTGAGTCGCGACAAGAACGGCGCATGCTGGTCGCCGTCGCGCTCCACATTCAACCTCAGCATGGAGAACAGAGCTCCGTCGCGCCCTACCCGGCTCTCCCAGCAAAAAGCCTTACCGGTCGAGAAACGGAGAACGAGTCCGAAACCGAGAACCACGGGCACCGCCAGTGGGGCGAGAGCTAAACTCAAGCCCACATCGAGCAGGCGTTTTTCCACGCTCGGAGGAAGCGGAACCGTCGATCCCGCCAGCTGCAGCAGCGGAAGCCCGCCCAGGTCCATCAATCTGGGGCGAGAGAGATAGAGTTCGTAGGGTTCCGGAATCAGGCTTACGGTGATAAACCGCTGACCGCACCGCTCGATCAATTGCAGGATCTCGTGGGTCGCCGGAGTGTGCGCAAGGATTAACTCATTCACTCGCTCGTGGGTTAACAAATCGATCATTTCCACCATCGAAACGGTTCGCAAGCCGGCACCGGCGGGCTGGCGATAAGCGGTAAACTCTCCCATCGGGCAGAGAAACCCGACCACCTTGCACATAAATTCGGGATGATCCTCAAATTTTTTGGCCAGTTCGGTCGCCAACCGGTCAGAACCGAGGATGACGACCCGGTTGACGTCGCCCTGGCGGTGACGGCGCAATAGCATTTGCAGCGCGATGCCGCGCAGGCCCAGAAATCCAAGCAGCAGCAATACAGAGAATGTGCTAATTTGCGAAACCGCCACCGTCATACCCGTGAGGCGGTCGAAAGCCAGCAGAAGCATGGCCAAGAGCGCGGTGGCAAGGAGCAGGTGAGATACCAGGGAGGACAGCCGCCATCCTCCCCGAAAGCCGTCGAGGGCGAGGCGCTCCGAGAGCAGAATCCATCCCATGGTCGCACAGACAAAGTACGCCAGAAAATCGGCTGCGCTTAATATGGAGTGCGTGGAGGTGATCAAGCAGTGCAGGCTCTGTTCGGTGGCCAGCGCGGCGGGAATCCACGCCAGGTCGGCCCCCAGAATCCGCCTATGAAACTGATCCGACTTCATGTTTTTTGAACCTGGGTAGTCTTCGGCTGTCCGTGCCGTGCTTCGGCGCAAAGATGCTTCCGATAGAACATTGAAAATTAAACTGACGCCGCCCGCGCCATCGGCCTCTCCATGCGCTGCCGAACCACTCGAAAGACCGCGTGCGCAATCGAGAGATGAAGATCCTCGATGATCTGCATATTTTCCGAGGGAACCACCACGCAGATGTCACACAGAGTCTTCATTTTCCCACCCTGAAAACCGGCCACCCCGGCGGTGACCGCTCCAGCCCGGCGGGCCAAACTGAGCCCGGCAAGAATATTCGGAGAATTTCCACTGGCGCTGATGGCAAAGGCAACATCGCCGGGATCGAGCAAATTCTCGAGCTGCTCGGAAAAGATGCTGTCATAACGCGCATCGTTGGCCCAGGCCGTGATCAGGGCAACATTGTCGGTCAGCGCCACCGCCCGCAGGCGCCTCCCGCCACCCCCCGGGACGGTGCCTTTCCCCAAGTCACAGCTCAAGTGAGAGGCCAGGGCCGCGCTTCCCCCATTGCCAAAAAGGTAAATCGTCCGACTGCGGGCATAGGCTCCGAGCAACACCTCAGCCAGGCGGTTGATCGATTGCACCGGCAGGCGCTGGATCGTGCTGGACAGCTCCTGCAGATAGGAAGGCACGTCGCACTCGATCACCGCATTCCTTGCACTGAATACCGGCGATTCGGAGATAAGTGTGTCGGAGGAGATGATCTCGGTCATAGATTCGGCGCTGATGGTTTCGGTCGTCATGGTTTCGATCGTCACGGCTTCGGGTGTGTGGTTTGAAATCACGGTGCAGGGACTGTATTTCGGAACAGTAATGCCCTGCCGATAGAGTCCTTATCGGCAAAGCTTGGATACACTTGCGCAGCCCGAGGACTTTCCCCGGCATGGAACGCCTGCCGATTCCGGAGCTCAATTCCAGGCTAATTCGAGGCGCCCAGAAGAACGCCCGCCGACCGCATGGCCGCAGTCGGGTCGGGCAGATCCATGGGCACTCCGCCCGAAGCTTCCACCCAGTCGAGGAAATCATTCAGGATATCGTCCAGCCCTCGTTTGGGGGCCCATCCCAATCGCATTAACTTGGCCACGCTGGAGACGCTGTGCCGGTTGTCGCCGCGGCGATACTCGCCGGAAAGCTCAAATCCCGCCGGGTTTTTCACCCGCATCAACACTTCGCGCGCATAGTCAAGAATGCTGGTGGCGCGGCCGCTGCCCACGTTGTAGGCCTGCCCGTTGGCCTCGTCTTTTTCGAGCGCCAGCAGGTTGGCCTCGACCACATCGTCGACATGCACGAAGTCGCGGGTTTGGCGCCCGTCTTCATACAAAATCAAGGGCAATTGCAGCAGCGAGCGGGTACAGAAAATGCGGCACACCCCCGAGTAGTGGTTATAAAGCGACTGCCGCTTCCCCTGGGTGATCGAATAGCGCAAAGCCGCCGTCGGAATGCCGTGCAGCCAACCCAGGCCCAGCGCGGTCTGCTCCTGGGAGAGTTTTGAAACGGCGTACTGATTAAAAGGATTGGTCCAGCGCTCCTCGAGCGGCAGGGCCTGGGCGCACTCGCCGCAATCCGGGCAGGCGACGTGCCAGTCGCCATCCTGCAGCTGCTTCTGCGAGCGCGGCACGGGTCGGAAGTTTCCGTGCTGCCGGCACAAATATTGTCCCTCGCCATACACCGCCTGCGAGGAGGCCACAATCACTTTCTTGACCGGCAGGCGATGGCCCACAATGAGCTCGAACAGCAGGGCGGTGCTGACCGCGTTCACCTGCAGAAAACGGGAAAAGTCCGGCATGTAGTCCTGGTAGGCGGCCTGATGGGAAACCACGTCGATGCCTTGCAGGGCGGCCAGCAGCAGGGTGCGATCGGTCACCTCTCCGCGAATGAATTCCGCAGCCGCAGGCACATAGCTGGGCAGTCCCCGGGGATGCACCCTCGGCTCCAGACTGTCCAGAATTCGAACCTGAAAACCCTCGCGCAGAAAGCGGTCGACCAGATGCGAGCCAATGAATCCGGCTCCCCCCGTTACCAGTATTTTCACGAGCCAGCTCCCCCTGCAGAAACCCGCTTATTTCCCGGAGCCGCGAAAAACCTCGCGGGCGGTGCGCAGCAATATTCTCAGGTCGAGCCGCAACGACCAGGTGCGAATGTATTCCAGATCCAGCCGGACCCAATCGTCGAAATCCCGAATCCGGTTGCGTCCACTGACCTGCCATAGGCAGGTGATGCCCGGCTTGACCGTCAGTTTTTGCCGGTGAAAACTGGTGAAGCGGGCATACTCGCTCTCCAGCGGAGGGCGCGGCCCGACCAGGCTCATGTCTCCGGCCAGCACGCTATAGAGTTGCGGCAGCTCGTCCAGGCTATAACGTCGCATCCATCGGCCTACGCCCGTGATCCGGGGATCGTCGGTCAGCTTGAAAACCGGCCCACTCATTTCGTTTTGGCGCAGCAGTTGCGGTTTGAGAGCGTCGGCATTGGCCACCATCGAACGAAATTTATAGCCGTCGAAACTCTGCCCGCCCACTCCGACCACCCGCCAGCGATAAAACACCGGTCCGGGGGAGCTCATTTTTACCAGCGCGGCCAGCAGCAGTCCCAGCGGCGAAAGCAATATCATCAGGCTGGCCGAAACTGCAATGTCAAGCAGACGCTTCACCGCCAGCCGCGGAGGGCTGCGCCAGTTCGGGGAGGGTGCGGACAAGGCCTGCCCCGGGCAAGCGGCTGAAACCTGCGCCCCCCGACTAAGCAACCGCAGCGCGGGCTTGTTCAAGATACTCATGCAATCCCTTCCGCCAGTCGCCCAAGCGGTTCAGCCCGGCGCGCTTTAATTCGGCGTTTTCCAGCACCGAGCAGGCGGGACGGAGCACTTTGACCGGAAATTCCCGAGGATCGGCGACCGGGCAGCGAACCGCCATGCCCGCCTGCAAAAAGATCTCGCAGGCAAAGGCGTGCCACGAACAGGAGCCTTCCGCAGTGGCGTGAAAAAGCCCGTAGAGGCCAGCTTCGCTCAAGGCGACGACTTGCAGGGCCAACTCGCGCGTCGAAGTGGGGGTGACGGTTTCATTCGCCACGACCCGGACCTCGCCGCGCTCTCGTCCCAACCGCAGCATGCGGTCGACGAAGTTCTCGCCGCCCTTGCCCCGGCAGGGATGCCGGCCGTAGAGCGCGGAGGTGCGCAGCACAATATGCCGGGGATTCCCCGTCCGCACGAAATATTCCCCGGCCAGCTTGGTGTTCCCATAAACGCTCAGCGGAAGCGGGAGATCGCACTCCCGATAAGGCTCGCGCTGCGATCCATCGAAAACATAGTCGGTGCTGATATGGATGAGGGCGGCCCCCAAGTCCGCCGTAACCACCGTCAGATTACGCGCCCCCAGCCCATTCACGGCATAGGCGCGGGCGGGATTCGCCTCGCAGCTCTCGATCTGGTGCATGGCGGCCGTGTTGAGCACGACGTCCGGGCGAAGCGCGTGCAGGCAAGTGGCCACCGAATCGAGCGCGGCCAGTTCCAGGTCTTGGTGAGTCAGCGAAAACGCCTCCGCTCTCCCCGAGAATGCCTCCATCAAGTCCCCAGTTGCCCATTGCCGCCCACAACCGCAATCCTTGGCTGCCTCATCCGGTGGTTCCCCATCCCTCTGAGATTTCTGTCTTCTACGCCCCGACCGCCATCTTCATGGCATGCGAGTCGATGCCGCTCTCCAACTTTTTGAAGGTCTGGATGTTCGAGTAGAGCGGATTTTCCCAGTCGCGGAACTGGTCCATGTTTTCGATCAGGTGATCGACGATCGACTTCACCGTCCCCCCGGGATGGAAGCTGAGGACGTTGGCCGCTTTTTCGATGCTTACCTTGTAGTTGCGGAAATCCTGCACATGCTTGATCAGCAGAAAGACGCTGCCTCCCAGGCGCTGTTCCACCGCCGCCTTCACCAGGTCGCCGATTTCGCCCACGGTGTAGTTTCCGGAGGCAATATTGAAGACTCCGGAGATGCCGGGGCTGGCCTCGATGGCGCGGATATAGGCGGTGGCCGCGTCCTCGATGCTGAGGATGGGCCGCCAGATGGTGGGATTATTGATGGTGATCTCCCGGTCGCGCACCGCGTTGCGGAACATCGAATTCACCACCAGATCGAGCCGCATGCGCGGACTGTAGCCCGAGATGGTGCCCTTGCGCAGGGATATGACGGAAAAATGGTGGTCGATCAACTGGGTGACTGCCTGCTCGCCCTGCAATTTGGAGACGCCATAGGGATAAGTCGAAGAAACCGGGCGTGATTCATCGAACAGTTCGTTCTCGGTGTATCCGTACACCGAACAAGAGGATGCATAGATGAAGCGCTTGACCCCGGCTTTTTTCGCGATATACGCCAGATAGGCGGGCGCGGCCGCGTTAAAGATGAAGTTCTTGCTGGGCGAGAACTCCGCCATGGGGTCGTTGGAAAGCCCCGCCAGGAAGATCACCTGATCGTAGGGTTCGAGGTCCTCGACGCTCAGATGAAAGATATCTTTGTTGAGGGTTCCGACCGGCCGTGGCAGATGATTGCCGAACCAGAGAAGATCGACCACATCGACTTTATAGCCGCGCTCGAGCAAGCGCGGAATCAGCACCGATCCCACGTAGCCGGCTCCGCCGGCAATCAGCAGCTTCATGATGGCTCCTTATCTGATTAAATCTGAGTTCAGTCTGGGTGGACGCTTAGCGCGGAAGCAGCGGGACTTCCGCCTGCGGCTGATAACGAAACTGGTTCGACTGCGGAGAGCCCATCCAGTCCGCCCAGGCGGGTGCCCGGCGGTCTTTCTCGGACAGAATCGGATTTCGCACCGGCCACGCGATCCCGATGGCGGGATCGTTCCACAAAATTCCTGATTCGGCCCCGGGGTTGTAGAGCCCGGTGCACTTGTACTGGATCTCGGCGAACCCGGAGAGCACGCAGAATCCGCGGGCAAAGCCGGCCGGGGCCCACACCTGACGCCGGTTTTCCGCCGAGCATTCGACTCCCGCCCAGCGTCCAAAGCTGGGTGACCCGCGCCGTATATCGACCGCCACCAGAAAGGCGCTGCCCAGCGGCACCCGCATCAGCTTGCCCATGGGCGGCTCCCACTGAAAGTGCAAGCCGCGCAACACACCTTTCGCCGAGCGGGAGTGGTTGTCCTGGGCAAACTCGACCGGCAGACCAAGCTCGCGGAATTGATCGCAGCGGTAGGTCTCCATGAAAAATCCGCGCTCATCCTGGTAGACCTCTGGGACGATCACGGCTACGTCGGGCAACGGGCGTGATTCCACTTCGAGGCGCATGGTTTTGTCAAACCTCAGGGAAGAAAATATCGGGCAACAGGTTTTCGCAACCGGGCGCCGGCGGTTCATCTTCTGGATCTGCGGCTTTCGAGCAACTGGTGAAAAAAATCCTCGTACTGATCGGTGATGTGCTCCCAGGTGTAGGCCTCGCGGATTCGTTCCGGCGCGTGCTGACGGTACTCCTCCACCAGGGCGGGATTGTCCTCCACCGCCTGCAGCTGCCGGCGCAAATCGTCTCCCTTCGGTTCAAACATAATCCCGTAACCATCCAGTACTTCGCGGTTAAACGGCGTATTCAGCGCCAGCACGCAGTTGCCATAGCCCAGGGCTTTCACCAGCGAAGGATTGGTCCCGCCCAGGCTGTGCCCGTGGACATAGGCGTAGGCGTTGCAGTGCAGTTCTTTGACGTGCGTCGCGTCCCCCACATGCCCGAGAAACCTAATGCGCGGGTCGCGGGTCTGCTGCAACTGGCGGAGGAAGTCGCTGCGGTAGTTGACCCCGCCGGCGACCGCCAGCATGCGATGGGTCTGCAAAGCTTCGAATGCCCGGATGATCAGGTCGGGATTGTTCTCCGGCACCATGCGACTGGCGATCAGATAGTAGCCGAAGGGCTCGAGGCCATACTGCCGGACAATTTCAGGATTCTCCGAGCCTTCGAGGTTGGCGCCATAGGCGATGCAGGTGGAGGCGGTGCCGAACTCGTCCTGGTAGATGCGCTGCATCTCGGCTGCGTCCGTGATCACACCCTGGGGGCAGATGGTTCCAATCCAGCGGGCGTTCAGATGGAAATACCGGCGCGCCAGCCTCCCCCACTTTCCTCTTTTCCAGTCGACTCCATCCACATTAATCGCGAAGGTTTTTCCCAGGAGCCGCGGCAGAATGCAGTGAAAGCCGTTCACGATGTTCAAGACCAGAAAAACATCTACCGGGCGGAAGGCCACGTCCAGCATGCAAGCCAGAGTATGAGTCGGCGTGCCCAGAGCCTTGGTTTCGATATTCGGCAGATAAATCAGATCCACGCCGCGGTAGCGCGGCGGCCGGTCTTTAAAGAGCGCGCGGCGGCAATATACGGTGACGCGATGGCCGCGCGCGGCCAGCCGGGGAGCCAACTCCCCGACGAAGGCCTCGGCACCGCCATAGGTGTGGGGGATTCCGCGAGAGCCAAAAATAGCGATGCGCATGGCCGCCCGGGCGTCCGGATTCGCTTGCGGCGGAGCGGGCCGCTCCGGCCCGGTGGGAACGATTCGTATCCCGGCCGGCGGGTCGTCGATCACTCGCGTTGGCGGCATCCCGATTTCTGGCAACCCGATTTCGGGCAACCCGGTTTCGGGTTGCCTTTCCTGGGCCTGCGGCTCCGGCGGTGGTTCTGAAGTCTCTCCTGCTTTCATTTCTGGTTCCTGCGCGGTTTCTTGCCACTCAGGCTCTTGTGCCCAAACTTGCCGGATCTTCATCGATGGCCGTCTTTCTCGCGAGTTACCGGTTGTGCCGCAAACTTTCAGACTTGGGCAATGGTTGCGCCGAATGTGAAGCCGCCCAGCTTGATTGGCGGCAGGGAGCGCAAGCTTTGGCCGTAAGCCACCGTGGTCAGCCATACGGCGGCGATGGCATAGCCGACCAAGCCTGCCAAGCTGCTCCGGGCCGACGCGCAGAGCAGAAAGCACCCGCCGCACGCCCCGGAAAATAGCAGGGTCTTGCCGATCTGACGCTGCGTCCTCCCGGTTACCTCGCGCAGCAGCCATTCGTCCACCGTCCACCATAAGGCGACCCCGCCCAGCATGCCCCAGGAGATGTTCTCAAGCTTTCCGGTGTGCCTCGCCACCGCCAGAAACAGGGCCGCTGCCAGCAAACCGGTGCTCGCGCCCAGTAAAAGGCTCCCCCGTCGCCCGCTGCTGCGAAAGTAGTTGTTGTGCAGGATGTAGATCGCTCCGGTCATGCCAGTGGTAAGCAGGAGGAGCCGCAGAATGGGAAGGCTGAGAATGTAAGCTGGCAACCAAGCCTCAATCAGCACCCGCAGGGGAAAATATCCCGCCAGGCTGAGCGCCCACAGAGCAAAGACACAGCTCTCGCCCCAGCCATAGGCGCGTTGCCTCCGCTGCACCCCCGAAGCGTCCGAGAGATAAGGAAAGACCACCTGGGTAACCGATAGAACCACCGTGTTCGCCACCGCCAGCGCCGACGCCGCCAGGCTGTAGATGGCAAAGCTGCGAACCGGAAAACTCAAACTGACGACTACCCGGTCGAGCGACAGCGCGATGCTGGTTAGCAGGGCCGCCGCCAGAATGTTCCAGCCCGCCGCCACATTGCAGGTTCCCAGTTGCCAGAAATATCCCATGCCTCTCATTCTTGGCGGATGCTGCTTCCCCCGCCACTTGGCCAGCAGAAAAATCCAGACTCCGACTCCGGCCACCAGCGTGGAGCCGAGATAAGTGCCGATCAGCGCTTCGAACGCCAGCTGCTTGGCGTGATTCAGCACAACCACCACGGCCAGCAATAGCGCCGGCTGGATCAAGGTCGCCGCCGATAGCAGGGCAAACGACTTATCCGCCTGCAAGGCAAACTGTCCCAACACCGCAACATTCCACACCACCGCATAAAGCAGCACCGCCAGGGCGACGAGAAACCAGGATTGATGGCGAAACCGGATCACTACCCATGCACCGGCTGGCAGAAGCACCGCCGCTTGCTGCACCAGCAGAAAAATCAGAGTGGGGCGTACCTCGGCGCGCAACCGCCGCCGCGGGCGGGCGGCCCAGCGCAGCAATGCACCATCCAGCAGCCCAAAATGCAGCAACCCGGCGAACCCTCCATAGAGGACAAAGAGCCGGTACTCGCCGTAGCTTTCCATGGAAAGCCAGCGAGGCAGCAAAAATGTCAGCGCGCCATTGCATACCAGCGATCCCAGGTTGGCAAAGCTAAAAAGCAGGACATGGCGGAGGAACGATGACTGGGCGCAGGCTGCTTGCACCCCTGGAGCCATGGGCGACGCCCGCTCGGCGCCGGCGGCAGCGGACGAGCAATCGGTCCGTGGACTTAAAGTCAGCGAGCCTGGCGGGGAAGAACCCACTCAAGCCACCGGCCGCGCTTCCGGGACAGGAAAGTCTCCGTCAGAACGAAACCGAACGCCCAGCCGGGCCTCGCGGCCGTCGTAAAAACCTTGCAGCATTTTCTGTATACAGGCAAATTTTTTCGAGCCGAAAAGCAGCGCTCCGCAGGCGTGGCGCAGCAGGTGGCGGCAGGCCGCCCATTTTGCCGTGCGGCTAGGATGAAGCCACCAGGTGACATAGACGAGGTTGCGGCTCATGTAGTATTCGCGCCAAGGGGCATGGTTCGGCCACAGGGCCGAGTATCCCGGCAGGCGCACTCGCCGCGCCTCTCCTACTTCATGGGAAAGCTGAACCCCGGTCACCACGGCAATGCTGTACCCCTTCGAGCGGGCGCGCAGGCAGTACTCGAAGTCAAAAAAATCCATGAAGAAATCGGCCCGCGGCAAGCCGATCTTCTCGACCACTTCCCGACGCACCATCAGGCCGGAGACAATGGCCAGATCGGCAAACCAGACTGGCCGTTGCAGCACCTCCGCCGGTGGTTTATGAAAACCCTGCTGCCAAAGAAGCGGGGGATAGCAGGATCCGCTGGGCCGATGCACCGGCAGAACCGCAACCATGCCGGTCCGGCCCTCGCCCGGCGTTTTTGCCGCGACCGCACTCAACAATCCCTCGAGTGCATCCCGGTCGGGAATGCTGTCGTCGTCGAATGCCCACACCCAATCGTGCTTCTTCTGCAAAGCGGCATATTCCAGACCGGCGGACCATGCCCCGGCCGCTCCCAGATTGGTCGGCATCTTCAACCACGTTACTTGCGGGTATTGTTGGTTCAGTTTCTCGGTACCGTCGGTCGAGCTATTGTCGATCACAACGATTTCTTGCAGCGGGCGGCTTTGGGCAAGCAGCGACTCGATTTGCCGGGGCAGCCGATGGGCGGCGTTGTAGGCGGTCGTGATGCTCGCAATCGAGGACTCAGCAGCCGGCGCAATCATCTTTTTGCCAGCACCACCACATCCTGATAGCTCAAGTACTCGGCGCGGCCGCACCAGTTGCCGAAATGGAGCGAGTCAAGAGTAAAACCTTGCTGGCGAATCATCTGCATTAAGCACGTCTCTTCATATCCAATAGCGGTTTCCGGAATTCGGAGATTGGTAGTCCAGCAACCGGGGATGGCGTGCGATAGATCGAGCGAGCTTTGCCCCGATTCAATGAGGCTGCGGGATTCCTCATTGATCAGAAAGAACGTAGCCAGGCATTTTCCGCCGGAGGCGAGAACCCGCCGCAGCTCGGCAAGATAATGGCTCACCTCCAGGGGACGCAGGTGAGTGAAGACCGACGTCAGGAAGGCGAAGTCGAAGCTCGCGTCTTCATGGGGAAATCGATAATTCGAGGCGGTCACCAGACCGTGCGGGTTGTACTCTCGATTGCGAATGTCAGCCAGGCTAAAGTGGAAGCCCGGGTAACGTGCACTGATGTTCTCCGCACACCATCGAACCCCTCTAGGCACGATATCGAAGCCTTGGTAAGTGCCGGTGGCGAGGTACCTGGTCAGGGGGCGCGCCATCCGACCGATGCCGCATCCCACATCCAGCACACGATGCGAACGCTCGAGGCCGCCGAAGCGGATAAAGTAATCCAGAAACTCGGCGCCGGTGCTTTCAAAATCACCGTCGCCGATCGGATTCAGCCAGCGCGGAGGCACCAGATTCCCGCGCCGCCGCCGCAAACCAACATCCACGCCGTCCAACGTCAGGAAATAGCAGGCGCGAAGCGCGCGCCGCAAAGGGCGGGGCAGTAGGCGGCGAAGATGAGACCATCTCCGCTGATAATTATACGACGCCTGGGCCAGAGGGTTAGCGGACATGCATGGTCCCTCCGTGGTCCGCGGCGATTGATGGTTTGCAGAGCCGGCCATCGGCTTCCCGCAGGGCCAGCCCGATGGGGAAACACAGCCAGCAGGCCAACCGCCGGTCGATCAGCGGCAAGGTAAAAATCATCAGCACAGACAACCCAACCAGAATTCCCAAGGCAGCACGGCCGAGCGGGGTGGGGGTTCGCCAAAGCACATACCCGGCGCTGCCCAGGCACCCGGCAAAGGACAGAACGGCGCCGATACCATATTCCGCGGCAAAATTCGGATAGGTGGTCTCGAAAGTCTTGGCATTCAGATTCGCCTGAAGAGACAACGCGCTTACCTCGCCGTTCCCAGAGCCAAGCGGATGCTCGACCGCGTACTGCAAGCCATCCGCAATTTCGTCGCGGTGGCCTTCCGCCGAGGGATCCTGGCCAGTTTCATTGAAAGACAGATAATCGTTCAGGCCAAGAACCGGGATGGAAAGCACAAACAGGACGAGGGCGGAAGTGAGAGCAACCACGAGTCTCCTCTTCTGGCGCATCAGGAAAGCGAGCAGAAAAATTGCGGTGGCCGTTCCCAGCCATGCCGAGCGCGTGACCGAGCCGATAAGACCAGCGGCGATCATCGAACCAGGCAACGGGTTCCGGCAATAAACCCACCAGAGCAGCAAGGCAATCATGCAAAGTTCTCCGAAGCCGTTCGGGCCCACCATGGTCGCAGCCTCGCGCATCCCGGCAAACCCAATCCCATGGAACGATGCCGTCAAACGTCCGTCCCGGGTTTGTGAATCCGTGGCCAGGTACAGGAGCGCCCTGGGCCCCTCCCCTAGAATGAATACTTCGATCATCCCGAGCACTGAGAGAATTGCCGCGATCCACACTGCTCCCACCGCCCACCGTTTTTCTTGGCGCGGGCCTAACACGGTCACCCTACCCACGAAATAAGGGATGATGAAACTGAAATCGGTGACCAGCCCGGCCAGGGAACCGTCAAACGCGGTGCGAACTGCGGCCATCGCAAAGAATGCCAGCAGCCACCAATCGGGGGCCGCCGGCCTGCAGCCATTGCGCCGCCACAAAATCAATAGAAGCAACAGCAGAGGAACTTCTTTGGTGCACGCCGACACGAGGGTCATATACGGCAGACCGAAAAACTTCCCCAGTTCGATCGCCATGTAGTCCATCGGCATGAAGGCCAACAGAAGGCCCAGCATGGCGACCGGCTGGCGAAACAATATCCAAAGTAAGGTCGCCGCGCCCATTGAAGCTCCGACCAGCAAGGGCGAAATTGCCATTGACAATGAGGCCGCCAAGGTCATGGCAAACAGGAGGCCACTGATTCGGACCGCGGAAAACAGATTGTGCGATGAGGCAGCGCTCATGAGCCGCCTTGGCGAGAGCCGTGAATCGCCCGCGGACTAAATTGCGCTGGCCGCCAGGATTTCGCCAGGGGATCGCGCTTCCTCCACCCTGCATCTTCGTGCAAGAAACGCAGATTCTCGCCTTGCGCCTCCCCTGCCTCCTTCCCAACTTTTCCGGCGAATCCAATAATGTGCCAGGGACGTTCGATGGCAACGCTCAAAACCTGCATTGCGACCTTGGAGAACATACGCACTAAGACTTCAGGGATGAATACATGGTGATGAAGGGCGCGGAACCTAGTGTTCTGGAGGCTGCGCTCGCGGAACTCCTGAGCGGAGCCGGCCGCGGGATCGAGCGCCAGATCGTGCAACGCGGCAATTTCATCCAAATGCGTAAGGTCTTGCTCCGGAATGTTGCCGGCATAATCCGCTTCGATATGTTCGAAGCTGGTGGGAATACGCCGGTGATCGAAGTTGGCCCGATGGTCGGGCACAATCACCAGCATGGCTCCTCCTTCCCGAAGTACCCGGCTGCACTCCTTAAGAGCACGCAATGGATTCGCCACATGTTCGAGGACATGGGATGCCAGCACGAAGTCATAGGTCCGATCCGGGATTCCTCTAAGATCAGTTGCCTCGAGAAGATACTGGTTCCGATAGGAAATCCCGACCTGGTTGCCAGCGCCCGCTGAATCCCAGATCGTCCGACTGGAGAAGTTCGAGTTGTCGATCGATCTACAGCGGTCGTAGACGGGAATCAGTTTCCCGGCGCGAAAAATCGAACTCGGGCCGCCAATCTCCAAGCCTTCCCGGTCTCGCAGGAATGGTTCCATAAGTTCGTAGTCGCTGCATTTGCCGCGAGTCAGCCGCCTTTTTGCCCCGTAGGGCAACGCCTTCAGGAGATTCCAATAATAGGGACCGCAGCTGGCCAGCCGTCCGGCTTTGATGGCGGCGTCGCGTCTTACCGAGCTCAATCTCAGCCCGCTCGATCCCACTCTCGCGTCCTTCAATTGGCCGCCTTTCCCATCAGCCGTCGCCCCAGCCGAGCCCAGCCGTGGGAAAAAACCCCGGATTGGCGCATAAACTCCTCCGCCAGCCGCTTGCGCGAATCCTGCGGATCGATGCGTCGCCAGGCGGCAATACTCAGCACATAAAACACCCCTGCACTCAGAGCCAGCAGCGTGCCCATCACGGCTATAAGCGCCCGGGGAGGAGATGACTTCTTTTCCGGTATGTCCGCTGCATCCAGCACTTTGACCGTGGGAATTTCCTTGGCCTCTTCGATCTTGGCCAGCTCATACTGCTGGGTGAGCAGTTCGTAGATGGTTTCTTCCAGCTTGGCCTGCCGGTAAAGCTCTTCCCAGCGCACCCCAAGAAGCGGAATCTGCCGTATGGAAGGGAACGCGCTTCCCGCATCCACCGGCTGGTCGGCACCCCCAGCTGGGCCGGAGCTGGCGCCGGTCGCAGCATGATTGCCATCCAGTTTGTCGAGCTGCCTTTGGAACTCCTCCACGCGGGCTTGTTGGGTGCGCACCCGAACATTGCTGGGGGTATAGATCTGTTCCATGCCCTGCAGCTCCGACTGAGCGGCGATCAGCTCGCCCTGCAGCCGCGCCGCAGCCTCCAACGCGGCCCTGGCCTGACTAGTGATGTCCATGGTCGCATTCTGGCTGGCGAACTGGCTGAACTCGCGCGCGGCTCGATCCAACTCCTGTTTCACGCTGCTCAGCCGGCCCTCGATGAACAACCGTTCGCGCCGCGCCGAGGAGGTCGATACCTGCGCCACCATGCGATCCAATTCGTCGACGTAAGCCTGCGCCATCAGGGCCGCTCGCCGCGGGTCGCGATCCCTGACCCGGACGGCAATGACCTCGCTCTTGCGGTCCTCAGAGATGTCGGTGTAACCCTGCAAACGCCGCCGCGCGTCAAACCGGTAACGTTCTCCGTAGACCTTTTGCAGATCAAATCGGTCGATGATGCGGTCTTCCACCGTCCGGCCGCCCAGGATATCCACAAATAACGCGCCCGAGCTGTGCAGGCCGAGCAGACCCTCGGGCAATGCGCCCATCCCGACCCCGCTCTTGCCCGCCATGGCCGATAGCATGGTCAACGCCGAACTGGACTGGCTGTCGGGAGGCATCAGGCGGATGGTCGAGTCGTAGCGCTTCGGAATCAGGAAGGCAATCAGCAGCGAAGTCGCCAACCCGGCGGCCACGACTCGCGCCAGAAACCGGCGGCCTTCCCACAGCAGCCACGACCAGGAAGAGAAATCGTCGACCTGGTGAGACCCTGCGTGAGATGCCGCAGGCAAAGGTATCTCCACGTGAAGGTGGCGATCCTCATCGGCCGGAGCCTCGATTAAAGCTTCTTCGGCGGCCACTGGACTGGAGGCCGGGGTCACGGAATTGGCCGCGGGGCCCGTATGACAGCGGGCTTCGCCGGAATGACGGGTTCCAAGACGCTCTGATCCACTTCCACGGCGACCGAGCGCCTCAGCAGGTCGAGCGAGAACACCACCCGGCATCGGTCCTTGCGCCGGACCACGATTCCTTCGAGCCCCTGCATGGGCCCGGCGGTCACGCGCACGCGGCGTCCCACGCAAAGATAGGGATGGGGTTCGACTTTTGCTCCAATGAGCCTTTGGCGCAAGCCCTCAACCTCGCCCTCGGGCAGCCTTGCAGGCACTCCATTGAAACTTACCAGGTGCACCACACTCGGCAGCGCCAGCACTCGAAGCCTGTCCGCCAGCTCCATTTGCACGAACACATAGCCTGGGAATAACGCCAGCTCCAGCTCCTTCCGCCGGTCCTTCCACGACCGCACGGAACGGTAGAGCGGCAGAAAACAATCGAGATTCCGCTGTTCGATCTGGTGAGCAACGGATTTCTCGTGGCGCGGACAAGTGTAGAGGGCGTACCAGTTGAGGACTCCTGGCTTCGCGGTTGGGCTCATCGAAGGTTCCATAGGCGTTTGGTTGCAGATTATTCTGGGACTTCCGAAAACAGGAGGGGCACAGCTTCGCCCCCTCGACTACAAGAACCTATCGGACAAGTAGTGCACTATCTTGAACTTGACCGCAAATACGCACGGTCCAACGGCGCGTCAGTTCTGCGCCATGCCGACCAACGCGGGATGTTCCCGCACCGCGTTCAGAATCCCAGCCTCGGAGCTCTCCAGATCCCTGGTCCGAATATCGACCACGGCCCAGTAAAAAATTCCCCGGTTCTGCTCCGGCGCCAAGGCCAGAATCCTCATCTCCGGATGGCGTCCCAGAAGAAAACCACACTGCCCCAGACGTTTCTCCGGCTCGTCCATAGCGATGATCAGAACGTCCGGGTGAGCTTGCTCGACAGCCTCAGTCAGATCGCTCTCATTTCGCACTTCGCCCACCAGTTCGATATCGGACTGGTCAGCGATTGTGGCCATCACCAATTCCCGCATGAGACGCGGATGATTCGCGACCAATACACGAACTCGTTTCACGGAGTATTCCCCAGCGCAAAGCATAGGAGGCTCTGCCGAGGTGCACAAGGTTCAAAAAAGATCTACACGCGGACGCTCGCGGGAGCACTCGAAGGTATTAGGAAGCGGACGCGAAAAGGGTATCGATCTGAAGGCACCGGTACCAAGCAATACTAATGCTCGTACCAAGACCTCATCTCTACGGCAGAGCCAATTCGTAGCCTCCTGCCTTCCCGAATCGGGCGGCAGCGATCCGAATTATTTAATTCGCCTGCATGCGTGGAATAGATCTGACCTAGAATCGCCGAATGATTCTCAAACGTAGCGATCGCAGAGCGAGTTGGGTTTTGCGGCTCGCAATTATCCTGGGAGTTTGCTGCATGAGTGTCTTGGCTCAATCCCCAGCGCAATATAGTTCGGTCGCTCCCTCCGAATTGGCTCGGCAGAATATGGGCCGGGTCGCGGCATCGTCGGGACAATTGGTTGTCATTCTGCACCACGATCCCGGCCTCATGGTCGAATTGAAGCGCTGGATCGCAAAAGATGCGACCGACCACGGACAACTCATCTCCGACGCCGACCTAACCGATGAGGCCATCTTTGACCGCTTGGACGCCGATATCAGCTTCCGCGGCATAGCGACGCTGTTGGTGCAGAAATACGGCTATCTTCAACCCACTCTGAATCCCGACTCGCTTCTCGCCAAACAGCAGGAACTTCTCATACAAGAGCGGGTAAAGTGGCTGGCGCAGGATGAGGAGACGGAACGCGCCAACCAGCGGCAACTTCTCAAAGTGCAAGAGACTCAAGAATGCGATCCACGGATCCATTCGAGCTGCCAGGCTCGATCGGGCGCGAACTCGGCGAATCTACCCGTCCCGCAAACCCCAGCGCAGTCGGGACGAGATCAATTTTCACCCGAACTGCCCGGTCTACAAACCCCTCACTCTTATCCGCCCTCAACCCCGATGCCGCAGCGCCCATCTCCGGACATTAACGTCACGGAGCTGCTGGAAACCAGCGATGATGGGCTCTTCCCGTTTGAGCAGGTTCAGCCGGTCGCCGGGACACAGTCGGAAAGATCGGGATACGTGGAGGTGGGTGAAAACGGTTCCAGCCGTGACGATTCTCAAGGGAAAAATTCGCCATACCCCGAAAGTCAGCCAGCACTCGCACTCGCACCCGCCACCGACCTCGACCGCTTGCCACCGGCCTCCGAGTCTTCTCGCCAGGCCCGCGATCAGGAGCTTGATTCGGCCATCTCTCCATCTTCTCCTGGCTCGGATTCAATGTATGGATCATTTCGAACCTCCCCGGCCTACGAAACCTTCGCCAGCAATCCGATCGCGCGCGACAACTTGCTGCGCGCCCGGCAATCGAGCAATCTCAGCCAGCGCATGATCCGTGCTCGCGATCCTTATGCGGATATCCCATCGTTATATGACATGTACCTGCAAACCTCCGCGCACCCTCCAGCGGTCGGCCGTTTTGGCATGCAGATTTTCGAGAACGGAACTCGCGATCTGCAAATGCTTCCCACCGATTTGCCCGTAGGTCCTGACTATGTCCTGGGATCGGGAGATGGTCTCACCGTCGATCTCTGGGGCGGGGTCACTCGCCGTTTGTATCGCGTGGTCGATCGCGAGGGCCGAGTCAGTCTGCCCGAAGTTGGGCCCATCCTGATTGCAGGAAAGTCCCTGGCTGAGGTCCAGGAAACCGTCCAAAAAACGTTGCGGACACAATTCCATGACATCTCCGCCGATGTCTCGCTCTCGCGCCTGCGCACGATTCGTGTTTATGTGGTCGGGGATGTGCTCCGCCCCGGCGCTTATGACGTCGGCTCGCTGTCCACGCCGCTTAATGCCCTATTCGCTGCCGGTGGCCCGACTCGTCTCGGATCGCTGCGAATTCTGCGCCATTACCGTGGAAACCAGTTGGTTCAAACCGTCGACATCTACGATCTCCTGCTCCACGGCGTTAAGGGTGACATCCAGCGGTTGCAGAATGGCGACACCGTGATGGCTCCGCCTTTAGGACCGGAAATCGACGTTGAGGGGATGGTGCGTCGTCCTGCAATTTATGAGATCAATGACGAAAAATCTCTAGCGGATGCCCTGGCGCTGGCCGGAGGACTTCTACCCACGGCAACTCTGCGCCATATCGAAGTACAGCGACTGGTGGCGCACGAGAAGCAAACCATGCTCAGCCTGGACATCCCGAGTGGCTCGGCTCTGGATGGGAATCCTCAATCCGTGACCCAGCAGCTACAGTCGTTCCACATCCAGGACGGCGATCGCGTGAGGATCTTTCCCATTGCTCCCTACAATCAGGATGCGGTCTATCTGGAAGGTCATGTCATCCGGCCTGGCAAATACTCATTCCATGAAGGCATGCGAGTCACCGACCTGATCGCCTCTTACAAGGATCTTCTCCCCGAACCAGCGCTGCAGTATGGCGAGATTATTCGGCTGAATCTTCCCGATTTTCACCCTTCTGTGCAGAGCTTCAGCGTGGCCGAGGCTCTGTCCGATCCCGCGACAGCTCCAACCATACAGCCTTTGGATACGGTGCAGATCTTTGGCCGGTACGATTTCGAAGATCCGCCCAGCGTTTCGGTACTGGGGAATGTACGGGCCCCGGGAACGTATCCCACATCCGGCGACATTCATCTGAGCGATGCGATTCATTTGGCCGGCGGACTTCTGCCCGATGCCTCCACCCTCGATGCACAGGTTTTTCGAACCCTGCCGGACAGTACATTGAAGATCATCAATATAAAGCTGAGCAGCGCCCTCGAGGGCAGTTCCGCGGACAATATCGTGCTCGACAGCCGAGATCGGGTGCTGATTCATCGAAACGCAGCCGCGATCGATCCGGCTACGGTTTCCGCCAAGGGCGAAGTCGCGCGCCCTGGAAGGTATCCACTCACCGCCAACATGCACGTATCCGACTTGATTCGCGCGGCCGGCGGTCTCAAGCAGAGCGCCGATCTGCAAGCTGCGGATCTCACCCACTATTTCTGGAACGATCAGAAGCAAATCAGTGGCGAGCAGGAGCAGATCGTATTGGCCGACGCGCGGCCGGATTCCGAAGGCAATCGCGCTTTAACCAATGGCGACGTACTCACGATTCGCCAGGTTCCGGGTTGGGCTGATCTGGGCGCTTCCATCACGCTACGAGGCGAGGTGGTCCATCCCGGCAGCTACGGGATTCGCCCCGGAGAGAAGCTGAGTTCTGTGATTTTGCGCGCAGGCGGATTCGGTCCAGCCGCCTACCCCTATGGCTCGGTACTGGAGCGCACAGAAGTTCAGAAGTTGGAACAAAGATCCTACGGAGAACTGGTTCAACGGGTCCGGGAACAGCAGGCCAGCTTGAAACTGACAGCCACCAGCACCACTGACCCTG
Organism: uncultured Acidobacteriaceae bacterium; assembly: GCA_963833875.1. Classification (GTDB taxonomy): domain Bacteria; phylum Acidobacteriota; class Terriglobia; order Terriglobales; family Acidobacteriaceae; genus Sulfotelmatobacter. Next base: position 1,294,952 of record CAWHZM010000002.1, on the reverse strand, counting down.
ACCAAAAACTTTCCGCCGAGTCGGCGCTGGTGCAATGGCAAACCACGCTCGACAGCCTGATCAGCAGCCCTCCGACCGGACGCGTCACGATTGAAGTTTCCGCAAACTTGCATGCCTGGGCAAATACAGCTCGCGACGTAACCCTAAGAGCCGGCGACATTCTATTGGTTCCCAAGCGGCCAAGCTATGTGCTGGTGCAGGGCCAGGTCTACGGGCCGACCGCAGTGGGTTATCGTCCGGGGAAAAGCGCGCGGTGGTATCTGACACAGGCCGGCGGCACCACCAACATGGCGAACCGGAGAGCTATCTTCGTGGTTCACGCGGATGGCACGGTCGTGGGTAGCCACGGTTCCAGTTGGCTCACTGGAAGTGCGCTCAACGATCCACTGCACCCCGGCGATATGGTGGTTGCTCCAGAGAAGGCGCTCGGTGGGCCTCCAGTCTGGAGAACCATATTCCAAAATGCGCAAATCCTGAGTTCCCTCAGTACCAGCGCAATTTTGGCAGCCGCGTATTAGCCGCAAATTAAGGATCTATCCCGATGCAGCCGAGACCTTGCGGATCGCTAGTAGTTGCTTTTCTGTTTGCAAGTACCGCGGCCGCGATCGCTCAGTCCTCCCCACCGAAGTCTGAGCCAAGGGCGCCCGCACCCTCCGCCATATTCTTCGACCCCCCTGCACCCCCAAGCAGCCCGCTTATTTCCAAAGACACCCCCGACTACTTCCGCAATTCCCTGCTCGACCTGCCAAAGCATCTTTTTCATGATCAGACCGGGATGTGGAGCAGTCCTTCCAGGCTCAAACTCTCCGATGCCACGTGGTTGGTTCCTCTGGGAGGATTCACCGCTGCCCTTCTTGCCACCGATAGCACGGTCAGCCGTCATCTTTCAGACACTCCCAGCACACTTGTGCGGTATCGCCATATTTCCGATTATGGTTTGTATTCGACGGGCGCGGGAGCGGGAGCACTCTACCTTTTCGGGCTTGCGACGGACAATCCGCATCAACGCGAAAGTGGTTTCCTAAGTGGAGAATCCGCAATCGATAGCCTACTCGCCGCCGAAGCGCTGAAATATGCCGCAGGCCGACTACGCCCTTACCAGGGCGACGGGAGCGGTCCATTCCGCCGCAGAGGAACCTCGTTTCCATCTGAACATGCGGCCGTTGCGTGGGCCATCGCTTCAACCATTGCTCACGAATATCCTGGTCCAGTCATGAGGTTTCTTTCCTATGGCGCAGCCACGGCGATCAGCGCCTCCCGCATTACCGCCAAAGAACACTTTCCTTCGGACGTACTGGTTGGCGCGGCCCTTGGATATTTGACCAGCGAGTACGTTTATCGCCATCACCACGACGACAATCTGCAAGGTGAAAGTTGGGAAACTCCGGCCGTTCGCCCCGACAAGCCGTCCCATTGGGGATCGAAGAACATGGGCTCGCCCTACGTATCTCTCGACAGTTGGATTTATCCTGCCATCGATCGCTTAAGCGCTCTGGGCTACATCCACAGCGGTTTTGCCGACATGCGGCCCTGGACGCGCATGGAGTGTGCGCGGCAGATCGAAGAAGCCGCTGGCCGGGTCGCGGAAAGCGAAGATTCTGACCTGGAAGCCGCAAGTCTTTCTGAAACTTTGCAAACGGAATTTTCCGCCGAGATGGCCTGGTTAGGCGGGGGTGACAATGGCGAATTCCGCCTGGAATCTGTTTACACACGCATCTCCGAAATCGCCGGTAAGCCACTCACCGATGGGGATCACTTTGGACAGACCATCATCAACGATTACGGACGCCCCGAGCAGCAAGGGGTTAACGACGTTTCTGGAATGTCTGGTTGGGCTGCCGATGGTCCGTTCGTGGTTTACGCTCGGGGTGAATACCAGCATTCTCCTTCCGCGCCAGCCTTGCCACCCGGCGCCCTCGATGCAATTTCCTACGCCGATTTCGGCCACAGTACGGTTCCACTTCCATATCCGGTCCCGCCCGATACTCCTACCGCGACATACGATCAGGGTCGCTTTCTCGATACCTACGTAGCCATGAAGCTTTCCGGCTGGCAAATCTCCTACGGAAATCAGAGCCTGTGGTGGGGCCCGTCCCAGGGCGGACCCTTGATGTTCAGCAATAACGCGGCGCCGCTCCGCATGTTTCGCGTAAATCGCGTAACCCCATTCACGCTTCCGAGTTTTCTCAGCATCCTTGGACCAATCCGACTGGAAGCTTTCGTCGGCCAGTTTTCCGGCTATGAATTCGTGTTAACTCCAACCGGACTGCTTGGCCAGTATGGCGAATCGCTCAATCCTCAGCCCACAATGCACGGCGAACGGATTAGTTTCAAGCCAACCGAAAACCTCGAAATCGGAATCTCGCGAACTACCGATTATGGCGGCCCCGGCTACCCCTTAACCGTCCATACTTTCTTGAGAAGTCTGTTGTCCACCGGCAATACCGGACCAGGATCTGTGAACAAGCCAGGCTCACGGCGAGCTGGACTCGATTTCAGTTACCGCATTCCTGGCATTCGAAATGGAATGACGTTCTACGCCGAAGGTATGGCCGAGCATGACGAGATATCTCCGCTCCTCGGTCCGGATGTAGCCGCCTGGCTGGCAGGCATTTATATTCCACGACTGCCCAGAATTCCGAAGCTCGATTTTCGCGTGGAGGCGGTATACACCGCTCCACCCAGCAGCGCGGCCGATGTGAACTACGGCGCTTTCTATTGGGATGCAACCTGGATCACTGGTTTCCAGAATGACAAACACTTGATGGGTAGCTGGGTCGGCCGGCAAGGTCAGGGCGCTCAAGCGTGGACGACCTACTGGCTCACGCCGCGCAATAAAGTCCAGTTCGGATTCAGGCATCAAGAAATTAGCCGGGAACTCATCGCGAGCGGCGGTACGCTGGCAGACGTCAACGTTCGCGCAGAATTTTGGCTGCGCCCCAGCTTCAGTCTATCCGCCTCGGTCCAATACGAATTATGGGATTATCCGGTCCTCGCTTCCACCAGGCAGTCAAATGTGACCACCTCAATCCAGCTGAGTTTCTGGCCGAAATGCTGGCGAATTAAAGACCGCACTACGCAATAATTGAAATCGCGGCTTCTTGGAGTAAAAATTGTAGAGCACGGTTTCGTCGCCAGCCGCACTTATTTTTAAAATCGTGCTTTTCTGTCACGCCCCCCAATCCTTCGTTCAAGGCGACTGACAACTCCTTGCCTTGCGCCGCAAATGGCGGGTCTCACTTGCGGTCTGGCAAGTTTAAGAAGGGGAATTTTTCTTGAATAAACTATCGGTCTAGCCAAACTACTCTTAGGAACTCTTCCGCATCTAAAGTACGCTGGACCGGACACTGGGGTGGGATGTGGTCGCATTAATATTGCGTATCTTTTTCGTGGGCACGTTGGTGGCCCTCTCTTCAATTTTTTTTACCGGATGCGGAGCAGGCGCAGGATCAACCTCGTCAACTCAGCCGACCGTTCCGTCTTATCAGTTGACCGTTTCACCGCCGGCCGGAGGAGCGGGAACTGTAACCAGCAATCCTCCGGGCATCAGCTGTCCTTCAAGGTGCAGGGCGGCGTTTCCTGAGAACACGAAAGTGAAGCTGCGGGCGACCCCCCGCAGCACGTATTTCTTTGGCGGGTGGCGGGGAAGCTGCTCGGGAACCAGCACGTGCAGCGTGACTATGGCTTCGGCACAAAATGTTGCGCCGATTTTCGCGCCGGCAAGCGCCGGAACAAGTATTTTGGCCTATGTTTTTACGCCAGACACGCTCGCACTGACCTCAGAATTTGCTCTGCTTGCCGACGGGCAGTTGGTGTCGGTAGTGCAAAACCTGAAACCCGCTGCGATGACGGGCACCGCTCACGGTTTGGTAATCGCGTCGCCCAAGACAATCAGCGAGTCTACCGCGAGATTGCAATCCTACGCGATCGAACCGAACGGGACGCTGCGACCGGTGGGTGCTTCGGCAACGGTCGCTGCAGACGAGTCGTTAAGTCTCGCCAGCGACGAAACCTATGTGTACGCAACCACCGATGAGGGGCTATTTGGTTTTACGGATGGAATCGGCGGGTTGACTCCTTTGCCGCCGATCGAGGAAACAGTGCCTCCTCCGGCGCCTTGCAATGCGGCGCAAGCGAGTGATGGTCAGTGCCGGAACAGTGGAGTGCTGATGCTGAGCAATGCAAACGCATTTCTTTTGCAAACCTCAATCGCGCAGGTGGGTGAACCACTCAACGAATTGAGCAGCTTCGTTCGCTCCCAGGGGCTATTGGGCGCGGAACAGTATTTCGCAGGAGATTCGATCAGTACGGGCATCTTCGCTCCCACCCCCGATGGCAGTTTCGTATATGCGCTGGATCTTCCCAGCAACCGTATCTTCCGGTACGCCATGGGTGGAGAGGGCACCTATGAAACAAACATTCTCTCCAACGGACAGCAGTTGTCGGATGGCTTTGTGCAGCTCCTCGTTAGTGCCGATGGATCGTTCCTGTTCGCGCCCGTTTCGGATTCAGTGGAGGCGGCGCGCATCCGCGTGTTCCAAATCGATGCTTCTTCCGGCGAGCTCACCGAGATTGCAGGGTCGCCTTTTCTTACCGGGGAGGATTATCTTGTGGGAGCAGCGCTCGACCCCACTGGGCATTTCCTGCTTGCGATACACGCATATTGCAATGGATCCCCGCCTTGCCTAACTCCCGGGAAACTTGTTGCCATGGGCATCTCGTCAACCGGAGCGTTGTCGGTGACCGGTGATGTCGTGGACGGCGAATATCCGTTCGCGGTTACTGCGGTTTTGATTTCGCGTTAGCGAGTACGTGGAATTAGAACGTGCGGCCGCATTAAGCGTGCGCCTGAGAATCTAATAAGTGTAGGAAGTGCGGTTGTACCCACAAACGAAATAATCTCTGTCCTTGAAGACTGATTTTTTGGTAGGATGTCGTGACAAGTAAGCTGGCCCTGCGTACACCCCCAGCAGTGCCCCGAGTTCGACAAATTTCCCCGGGTAATACCACGAGGTTAAAATGAAGAAACTTGGGTTATTAAGGTGGGCTTGCGAGTATTGATTGGCATGCCAGCCCGACGGATGACCTCTCCGGCTGGATAATCGATTTTGGCTACAAGACCACGCCGCACACCATTCTCACGCGCCACGATTCAGTCAACAAGGTCTGTGGACGGGATGGGGGCAATGCGATACAATTTCGCTTCGCCCGTTTAAATCTGCAAATATTCTTCCGTTCCAGAGGCGTTCAGCACTTCGGCCCCGGTGAAGCTTTTTGCAGTGCAACTACGGCTCGAACCAGAGTCTAGAAAGTTACTTAGTAGAAAAGCACTCGCTCTTCCAAGTTTCTGAATTCGCTGTCAAGCTGAATTGTCCTGCCAATGGATGGAGGCAGGTCCGAGTTTCTTTCACTGTTTTGAGCAAGTGAATTGGTCGGTCTAGTTCGGTAACTCAGGGGGGCTGAACACTGTGTTCGAAAGCAAGCTGGAGTTGGCACTCTTCGCTTCATTGGATCTCCATCTTTCGTCGTTGTGATTGAAGAAAACGAGGAGAACCTAAGCGTGGAACAAAGTGTCACTTTTGAGGGTGGGCAAGGAGTAGGTCCGCAATTTGGACGAAGAGCACGTAGCGTAGCCCCAGTGTTTGTTCTGGGCAGCGGGCGATGCGGCACCAAACTCCTGTATTCTGCATTGCTTTCCGCCGGCGGGTTCGCCGTGACTCATGCCGAGAGCAACGCCTACAACCTGCTCGGCTTGTGTTTCGGCAACCTGGCAAGGAGGCGCAATCGCCGGCGATTGCTGGATGCTTACTTAACCAGCCACGTGTTTCGGGATTCCGGGCTCGTTCCGGAAGACATCTCTGGTGCTGTAATGGAAAATTGCCGCACTGCCGGGGACTTCCTGCAAATTGTGATGGAAGCCATTACCCGCAAGCAAGGTGTGCGCCGCTGGGCCGAGTCGACGCCGTGGCATCTGCACTATCTGCCTCTGATCAAGAAGCAAATTCCCGACGCCCTCATCATTCACGTTATTCGCGACGGCCGTGACGTCACCGCGTCTCTGCAGCGCGCGGGCATGTTCGGGCCGATGCCCTGGGATCGAAAACGCGCGCTTATTGCTCGCGCCATCTATTGGAGATGGATTGTGAACAAAGGCCGCCGTTACGGCCAGGCACTGGGAAGCGATTACATGGAGATCCGTTATGAAGACTTGGTGGACCATCCTCGCGAAACATTGGCGCGAGTTGGGCGATTCATCGAACACGAACTGGACTACGTGAAAATTCAGCAAGTTGCTTTTGGGATGATCGGAGTTCCTAATACCTCCTTTCGCGGCAATGGCAGTGAGAGCAAAGCAAGTCCGGTTGGTCGCTGGCGACGTGTGTTCACCCCTCGCCAGCTCCGAGACATTGAAGTAATCCTTGAGGATGCGCTGCCTGAGCACGGGTACGCATTGCACACCCCCGGTGCCGAACGGTTAAGATCGCTGGAGGTTCGTTACATGAGCCTTCTACACCCACTGTATTTAAATCTAAGAGTTTGGCTGAAATCGAAAACGCCGCTGGCTCGATTTGCTCGCAAAGGTTATTTGCGGTCTTCTGCTTCAACGAATGGCCTGGAATGCCAGGAGCAGGAGAATGTTACGCTTAGCAGTTAACCGCAGAAGGGATGCTGGCGCGCCGGAGATGCTCACGGGGAGCAGACTCATACAGAAGAGCGATCACGCTACTACTACATGTAGAATGGCGAAGTCTCAAACTTCCCGAACCGCAGGATTCTAAACTTATCATGCAAAAGTTGCTGTTGTATGCGTTGTTCGTACTTTCTTTGATCGCGCCATCTTATTCACAAACCCTCGATGATTTCTCCCAGGGCTCGAATTCTCAGGGCACCAACTCGCAAGGCCTGAGTTCGCAAGGCACAACGGTAGATTGTTCCGATCCCATGATGGCGGGGAGCGTCCAATGCAGTGGCGAGCAGGGTCAAAGATCAGCCGCAGCATCAGCAAGTTCCTCCCCACGTACGCCAGTTTTAAGCACACCCTACGGTTTCAGCCCAGACCAGTACACCCCAAGCAGGCCACCGCTGAATCCCTCACAGGTCTGGCACCCGGCGCGCCCCACGCGCCCGGAAACTGAGTTCGAACAGATGGTGGCCGACTCGCTCGGCCGTCCGTTGCCGTTGTTCGGTCAGTCCTTGTTCGTGCAAGCACCAAGCACCTTTGCGCCGGTCGACTGGATGCAGGTTCCGAGCGACTACATTATCGGTCCCGGAGACGAGCTGCAGATTAAAATTTGGGGCCAAGTGGAGGCCAGCTTGCGCGTTATGGTAGACCGGTCTGGCCAAATATACATTCCGCAAGTGGGGGAGGTCACTGTTGCCGGTGTCCACTATGGCGATCTGGAACAACACTTAAAAACTGAAATCTCGAAGATATTCAAGAACTTCACGGTCACCGCAAGCATTGGCCGGCTGCGATCGATTCAGGTCATTGTTGTTGGCAATGCGCGTTACCCTGGAACTTACACCATCAGCTCTTTGAGCACCCTCGTCAATGCAGTTTTCGCCTCCGGCGGGCCCAGTCCGCAGGGGTCTTTGCGCGACATTCAAGTCAGGCGCGATGGCAAAACCATTACCCATTTCGACTTCTACGATCTGCTGGTCAAAGGAGACAAGTCGAAGGACGTGCGCCTCCTGCCTGGCGATGTTCTCTACATTCCTCACGTTGGTCCATTGGTGGCGATCTCAGGTTCCGTGAATTCACCTGCCATTTACGAAATCAAAGACAATTCCACCTTGAACGATTTAATTGAGATTGCCGGGGATCTAAGCACGATCCGCGACACCAGGAAGATTACGATCGATCGCTTTGTGGACCATCAGGCACGCCAAAACCCTCGACTTTCATACGACGATCAGTCCCGCGCTTCGCCACTCAAAGATGGCGACATCGTTCATGTGTTTTCTATTGTCCCGCGTTTCGAAAACACCGTAACCTTGCGCGGCAATGTCGCTAATCCAGGTCGTTATCCTTGGAAGCCGGGGATGCGTATCCGGGATTTAATACCCGATGCTCAGGTTCTCCTGCTCGCCGCTATTGGCGGAACCGTGCCGCACTCGTGAATGGCCTCAAAACCGAATATCCGGTTCCCCCCGAGCCTCTGCAGAACGCCGCGTCCAACGGCATCCCAATCAAAGACAAGCGAATGGCACCACGCCCAATGGCGCAGCATCTCCCAATGGCGCCCCTCCCGGCGGTGCCACCCCCAATGGCGCGCTTGCCGGTACTCAGGGTACGGAGACCGGTCAGAACAACTATCCCTCGACGAATTTCTCACAGGAGCAGGTTCTACAAACGGAGTCGACTCGCTTTATTTGGAGAACGGAGAGACTCCGCCGCAAATGGACAACCCACGTCGACTAACGGGGCTACCGGGGCTCCCCAATCTATGCAGATGTCGGCATCAACTCCATACCCTAACGTAGTCAGGATATTACAGAAGATGTCCGCCGTTATCTCCCGAAATCAACTGGGACTACGCGATTATCCAGCGAGTCAATCCCGTTGATCTCTCCTCGAAGCTTGTTTGGATGAGCCCTCGGAAGGCGATTATCGAGAAGGACGAAGCCAGCAATCTAGAGTTGCAGCCGGGCGACATCGTCACAATCTTCTCTCAGAGAGACATTAGTGTCCCCAGGCGGATCGATCGCAGTACGGATTGTCGAAGGCGAAGTGAATCGCCCCGGTGTCTACAAATTTAAAGGTAATGAAACCCTCCAGTCCGTTTTGCGGCGGGCGGCGGACTACCCCGAAGCCTATGTCTACGGCTCGCGATTCACTCGCGAATGACTCAATGGATCAGCAAAAGAGCCTGGATGAACGCGCCAATACCATGGAGGTGCAAATCCGCCAGTTGGCGATGTCTGGCAGCCTCCGCTCAGCCTGGGAATTTGCCCCAAATGCTGGCGGCGCAAGAGCCATCATCACTCAGCTGCGCACCACTCGAGCCAGCGGACGCGTCGCACTACCGGTAAATCCGCAAGACAAGGGTATCAATAATTTCCCCAATATGGTGATGGAGGATAATGATCGCTGACGATTCCCCTACCCCATCCACCGTCTCAGTCATCGGAGATGTGTACAATCCCGGCTCATTCATCTTCGAGACCCGCATTCCTTGGCGCCTATCTCGAGATGGCTGGCAAGGGAAAACCCCAGTCCGATTTGCACCACGCCTTCGTGCTGCGCGCCAATGGCGTTGTGATTGCCGCCAATAACGTCGACGGTCTTTTTACCGGCAAGAGATTCGGTCATATCCGCTTGTATCCCGGTGATCAAATTATTGTGCCGTACAAGCTTCCGACTGGAGCCATTGTCCGCGCATTGCGTGACTGGACGCAAATTTCTTCACACTGGCCTTGCCGGCGCTGCCGTTGCCATCTGAAGTAACGGCGCGTCTGAAAACACGCTAGGCGATGATTACGGCCACTTGACGGTCAGGGATCGTTATCTTTTCTGACGGGTATGCTAAACTTTTTTGTTCGCGAGAAGGAAAGATGCCGCGCAAAGCTCTGATTACGGGAATCACGGGTCAAGATGGTTCATTCTGGCGGAGTTCCTGCTTAAACAAAACTATCGGGTTTTCGGACTCATTCGGCGCAGCAGTACGATCAACTTCGAACGTATCGAGCACCTTCAGGACAAGGTGGAACTGATCCCCGGCGATCCTCTTGACCAAAGCTCACTGATCGCTGTTACAGAAAACTGAACCCGACGGAGGTTACATTTGCGGCACAATCGTTTGTTCCCACTTCGTGGAGTCAGCCGGTTTTGACTGGAGAATTTACTGCTCTCGGGGTGACGCGCATATTGGAGGCGATTCTCGTCGCGAACTGAGGTTCGTTTTTATCAGGCATCATCCAGCGAAATGTTTGGCATGGTTCAAGAGTCGCCGCAGCACGAATTGACTAGATTCTATCCTCGCAGTCCTTATGGCGTGGCAAAGCTATATGTCGCTGGATTACCGTGAATGCAAGGGAAAGTTATGGCTTGTACGCCTGTTCGGGCATTCTGTTCAATCACGAATCGCCCCGCCGCGGCATCGAATTTGTAAGTCGTCGCGTCAGCTACAACGTAACAGCATCAAGTTGGGCCTGCAGGACAAGCTTAAAATGGGGAATCTCGACGCGGAGAGGGACTGGGGCTTTGCGGGCGATTACGTTCGCGCCATGTGGCTCATGCTTCAGCAGGAAAACCGGATGACTACGTGATCGCTACTGGACAAACCCATAGTGTGAAGCAGCTTCTGGAGGTTGCATTCTGCCGCGTCGGCCTGGATTATCGAAACCACGTCGAAATTGATCCAGAATTGCTTAGACCAGCCGATGTGGTACACCTTCGAGGCGACCATACGAAAGCTCGGGTCGCCTTCGGGTGGGAGCCGGAAGTTAGCTTCGACGCATTAGTTGAGATGATGGTCGACAGCGATCTCCAACGAGTTTCGAAAAACGTTTCCGGAGCGCTATCTCTTACTCGCTGAGTCATTCGAACCCCTACCTTTAGAAGGCTCGACAGAACAGTGCTGCGAATCCTTATTACGGGCGGAACGGGCTTTGTCGGCACCCATCTCATTCGTTTTTTGAGATCAACTGATGCACAACTCTTCGTCGTTTCGCATCGGGACCCTGACGTTGCATCGAGTGAATGTCAAGGATCTGACATCGAGTATCGCAAAGCGGACATTCGAAATGATAAAGAGGTTCAATCAATCCTTTGGACAGTCAAACCCGACCACATCTACCACCTGGCCAGCATCTCTTCGGTGCCGGACTCCTGGCGAGACCCCAGATATACATTCGAAGTCAATGTAAGAGGGACCTACAATCTCTTCGAAGCTGCGATGGGCTTGGATTCCCCTCCAATAATTCTCAACGTGAGCACTTCGCAGGTATACGCGTCCTCAAACAGTACGTTGACGGAGGATAGCCCGTTACACCCTGACAATCCCTATGCGGCCAGCAAGGCGATGGCAGAATTGCTCAAGGTGCAGTATCGGAAATCAGGAGCGGGAGGAATCATTACCGCTCGAGCATTCAATCATTCCGGTCCCGGTCAACTTCCCAGCTTTGTACTGTCGTCTTTCGCCAAGCAGCTTGCGGAAATGGAAAGAGAGCTATGCCCACCGGTGCTCAAGGTCGGTAATATCGATGTAACTCGCGATTTCATGGATGTCCGGGATGTGGTTAGAGCCTATGGCGGTCTGCTCCGCAAAGGCGTAATCGGGGAGATCTACAATGTGTGTTCCGGTCGAGGCTATGTTTTGGCCGATCTCGTGAACGAACTGGTGAAAATTTGTCTTGTTCCAGTGGAGATAGAAATTGACCCTGCGCGCTTCCGAGCCAGTGAGCTTCCTCGCGTAGTAGGCAACGCCGAGCGGATTCACCGTGCAACGGGGTGGAAGCCTGAAGTTCCAATGCAAGAGACTCTCAAGGATTTGCTGGTCTACTGGCGGAACAGGATCGACGATAATCTTGTGACGGACAACGCCTCCCTGCCAGAGCGCTTGCCATGATTTACGCCGATCAACGATGGATAGGAAATCATGGAATCGGACGTTTTGCCCGTCATGTCCTAGCCTCCCTTGATTATCGCCCCATTGCACTCACCTCGAATCCGGCCGCCGCTCTCGATTCGTGGAGGCTCTCGCGTGCACTCCGCAGTCTGACTTCCGAGGATCTTTTTTTTTCGCCGGGTTATAACACTCCTCTCTCCTGTCCCTCGCCTTTTGTTTTTACGATATGCGATTTAAGTCACATTCACTGCCCGGAAAATAGCAGCCCGCTCATTCGGCTATACTATTCAACCGTCGCCAAATGGGCAGCTCATCGCGCTTTCAGTATCCTTACTATTTCAGAATTTACGCGCAAGCAGATTGTGGAGTGGTCGGGAGTACCGTCCGAGAAGATCTTCAACGTAAGCTGTGGGGTTGATCCTGCCTATCATCCGGCAGACGATACTTACGGACTCCCATTTCCTTACCTTCTGTGTGTAAGCAACCGCAAGCGCCACAAGAACGAGTTCCGCGTCGTCGAAGCGTTTTCAAGATCCGGGCTCTCCTCCGAGATACGTCTAGTGTTTACGGGGGCATCCACGGCCGAACTTTCAGAATTCATAGAGCGAAACCACGTGACAGCGCAGGTTTTTTTTACCGGAGTGGTGCCGGAAGAAAAATTACCGTCTCTTTACCGCGGCGCTGTGGCACTTGTCTTCCCTTCTCTTTATGAAGGTTTTGGTCTGCCGGTGCTGGAGGCGATGGCATGCGGCACTCCTGTCGTAACCGCCAACGTCACAGCGCTGCCTGAGGTTGCCGGAGACGCTGCTCTGCTTGTAGACCCAACTTCGGTGGAGCAAATCGCCGAGGCAATAAGGCAGATCGTAAGCGAAACCGCACTCCGCCAACAGCTTCGAGAAAGGGGATTATCACGAGCCGCTCGATTCTCCTGGGAAAGTACTACGGCGAGAGTTCACCAGCTAATGCTAATTTGATTCACGATAAACCGCATTAAGTAGACCATTGCATCCTGCGAACGAGAATCTCCTGTCATGGTACGCATATAATGCGTTGCTATTTGGTTGCCACGATAACAAGCCGGGGGCGATTTAGGATAACGCCATCCTCGACTTGTTGAACCTCAAACACCGGCTTTATCAAAAGAAATGCCTCGGCGAGAATCGATGCTATCAAATGAAAACTTTTCCCCTTATTGTTCACAAACTTGAAACAAGTAGAATCCTCAAAACAATCGATCCCCTGCTCCTCCCGCTCGGAATACAGGCGCTTGCGGGCCGCTTTCGTTGAACGAGAGAATAAGCCCTCGTACAGGGACCTGGTCCTAAACCACAACTTGTTTAAGGGATGGCTGATGTCAACAGCAAATATCTTTACGTCGCTAAATGATGCGAACAGCCGGCGCACATCTGTAACTTCTTTGAAATGATTAATGCCATGTGTCATCTCATTCGGGAAATTTACCACAGCCGTTCCTCCAACACGCACGTGGCGATAGATGTTGTCTACAAAAACCTGCGTATTTGCCACATGCTCTAGAACGTCCGACGAATATACGGCGTCAAAAACATTGCCTAGGTACAGACCTTCTTCGCAGAAATCGTAGCTACTGAGCCGCAGATTCTTGTAGTATTTCCCGTACTTCGAAGCGAGAAATTCGATCGTTCTTGCCGAGTAGTCGATCCCTAGTACAGAAATGTCGCTGCGGGACGATGCGTAGCGCATGGCAAAGATTCCGATCCCGCACCCAACTTCCAAAATTGAAGTGATGCTTTTATCCAAGAAGAATTTTGATAGTTCGTATGAATAGATCACGGCATTCGGTGAGCCAAATGGACGCCTATAGAAGGAAAGCAATGCGACGCTCCTTTTTTCTCCCGCAAGATACAGCGTATTGATTGGGGCAACGTGGAAATGATCCTACAGCAGAATCGGCTGTTGAAATGAGCTCGTCCAATAGGCTGGCAACAATTTCCCTTTAGCGGGTTAGCCCGCTTTCGTGCAGGAGAGCTCGCAGACTGAGCTTCGATCGAACTAATTACAGATGCAGGTACCGGTAGAACTAACCGCGCTGGAACAATAGCCAACCTGACCAATAGCCTTCCAGCACGTAGCATGGCCGGCAGAACCTGCCTTACTGTTGGTCAGACTCCCATCTCCTGCGAACACCGCTTGATTGTCGGTGGTTCCCGTCCCGTCGCTCAACTGCAGTTTTGCTCCGGCGCCGTGGTAGCCGTTTACCGTAGAGGGGATAATCTTCTTGCCGTTAAAGCTCAGGTTTCCTGCCCCCATCTGAAGCAAGACCGTACAAGGTCACGGCCATGGCACCAAGCGCAGCATCGGGGAATAAAGTGGGAGACTCTCCAGCAGACCCATACCAGGAGGCCATCACCGATTGAGCACCCCCGTTGCGATTTCCAATCGTGACCTGAAGCTGAGGAATACGGGTCGAATCGCTCGTCAGTTTGACAGTTGGATTTGTAAAGACGGCTTGTTCTCCATAAGAATAGTTCACCGGTATGCTCAAGGAGCAGGCGGCGTCAAACTGGGTGCAAGCTATATCGAAAATCATCAGCGCCATGCGATTTTCATTCGCCGGCCAGCTTAGAATTAGCCGCCCTTGAAGGTCATTCGACTGTGCCACGACAATCGTACCATCCGACTTGATCGCTCGCGAACCAGTTTGGATCATCGGCCTCTGCGTGTTAGCGGCATTAGCCCCCGGGAAATCCAGCGCCAGCCAGGGTTGGACCGCATAGAATCCTCCCGAATCAATCTGAGGCGGGACTATCCCACCCGTGGTGGCCCCATAACTCATCGAGAGCACCACGGCATTTCCCGAAGCGTTGACGTTGCCAGTTGAACTTACATGAATCGCATTGGGAACGACCCCTGCGCCTCCGCGAGCAGCGTCAGATAGCCTTGGTTGATCAGACCCTTGACCGTAAGGAATGACGCGGGAGCGCTATCGATATTTCCTTTTAAATTCACCGTCGAATGGTAGACCCAGGCCGTTGTATCCACCAGCATCCCAATTTGGTTTGCCACAATATTGAACTGCACGTCGAAATCGGAATACGCGAAACTTTTCGTGCCGCCGTTGACCAGCAAGTGCAATCCAATTGTATTGCCCACGCCGCTGGCGCCAATCTGAACGTTGCGCATATTAGTCCGCTCGGTCCAGCACCGGAAGCCATGCAGCGCCGCATTTTCAAGAAGAATGCCGTTCGCGCCTTGACCCGTGGCCCCCGAAACAACTAAGTCGTCCCAAGTTGAATTCTGCACCCCCCCCGAGTGAATCAAGTTAACGGTGCTCGGAGTACCGTTGATCGTAAATCCTTTCAGAGTTCCCGCTTTTGTCACTGTCACCGGATTCATTTGCCAAAATATTCCGTCTCCCGAACCCTCGTAGTTCAGGATCGTTTGGCCGCTTCCCGCCCCGATTAAAGACTCGGAAGGCTTGGTCATGACTATGGTAGTGCTATAGGAATAAGCTCCCGCAGGAATGACAACCGCACAGTTGAGGCCGCAAGCGCTAAACGCTGCATTGATTTCTGCGCCGATATCATTACCGGCAACTTTAAGAGGTGCGCTAATCTGAGCCGCAATGAATGATGTGAATAGTAAGGAAGATGCAGCCGTCGCAAATGCTTTTTTAATGTTCATGGGGACACCTCCAGGCACAGTCTGCAAGTATCATGCAATCCGCAGCTCAAGGATAGGCCGCTGTAACGCGAGCTAAAACAAGACTTCGGACTTTAATTATCTGTCTCCTTTCGGACGACCACAAAAGTGCCAGGACAAGCCAAAATATCGGCTCCATATGGGATTGGTAGGTCAAGTTAAAAATGACAATCGCGGCTATAGCGGACAAACTGCCCATTCGCCCTATGATTGGATATCCAAGGAGAAAGACTAGAACCATAAACGCCAAGAGCCCCGATTCAGCAAGAACCGTCACATAAAGGCAGTGGAAGTTTCCGTATTTATCGTTCCCAAAAAAATCCGCCAATACTTTAGGCGCGGATCCGAATCCGATCCCGGTAATAATCGTCTTTGGCGATGTCAACCAGGTGTCGAAACCTCGTTCTATCAAAAGCACATGGCTTTCCCCCGAGCTTCCTCTATCCATCGACATCCTGTTGGATACTGCATCTCCGAGTTCCAATGCTTCTGCCAGGTTAACGACCTGGGTCCCATATACAAAACAGACAACCAAAGCAGCAATACCAATTACTGTAAGCCAAGCTATCGCACGCCGGGATGCCAACCGCGCCCAGAAGCGTTTCGAGAATAGATAATACCCGACCCAGCATGCGATGGCAGATTTCGATAGAGTCAGCAGAATAAAAAGTACTATCAAAACACGGGCGTAACGGAACTTAACACCGAACTTATCGAGTAACACTAGGAACATCGTTAACACAAATCCGGCGCGGTTTGGGTCAATCGTTGGGCCAGAGAGTCGCGGTATCCAGGCTCCGAAAGGGGTGGCTGCAAACACCGATTCGCTCCACGAAACCGGGTCGTCGGTGAGGCTGATTCCTCGACTCCAAGCGATACTCTCTCCAATGCAAAAAACTGAATACACGATAAGAGCTAACGTGATCGCCTGCGAAATCAGCTTCCCCCGCTCCGGATCCGTCAATATCTGCACTGAAATGCCGTACGCCAAAACAGCAATCAGTAATAAGGCAATAAAAAGCACCAAACCGCGCCCCGGATCTATCCCTAGCGGAACGGAAGCAAACGTAACCAACAGGAAAACGATGATTACTGCAATGAAAGGGAGTTGCCGGCGAACAGGCGGCGCTACGGGAAAGCGAAACAGCTCTTCAGGCCCCGTCCGTATGAAACCAATCAATAGTCCGAGGGGCGCGAAAACCAGAAATGGGGTAAGCACAAATGGACCGTGGCCGAAAAACAGATCGATCCGGTCAGCGCTTATCAAGCCGATGCTTGCCACCAGGCAAATGTGCTGTATCTTTCGCAACATCAGTGAAAGTTCAAACTCCCAACGAATTCCTAAAAACTGGCCACCAAAACGAGGTCTTGGCGCGCATTCAGCTGTGGATCGCGCACTATTCCATTTTAGATGACGCGGGAAGCATCCGCCGATAATCTTGGATCCCGGCCAACACGCTTCTGCAACGCGCAAACTGAAGTCTTAGCAAACGTCGCGCGAAACGTATCGTCAGGAACATCAGCGAGGCGAACCGAGGCGCCGGCGAATGGAGTTGGAGCAAGCGCAAGCCGGAGGCAGTGTAATAGCGATCAAGAAGACTCCAATTCCCTTGAGTGCTGGCATTGACCTTATGAAGCACGTGGGAATGGGGAGCAGCGGCGATTTTCCATCCTTTTTTGCGAAGCCGCAAGCAAAACTCCGTATCCTCCCAGTAGAGAAAAAAATCTTCGTCTAACATCCCTACATCTTCGACGGCGCTCCGGCTTATGAGCATGCTGGTGCCATTCAAAGTATGAAACCAGTTGTCGGGACGAGGCTCAGTGTTTAAGCGGCTGTATCCGATCCACAAATTGACACGGGCTCCCGCCCATGCCTGGATCTTAGACGGAGCGTCCGCAAAATAGCAGATGGAAGCGGCCGCCCCAATGGTTCTATCACTCATGGCCTTCTCCACTAAGGCACAAAGCGCATCCGGAGCGGGTTCCGTATCATTATTCAGCAGCCACAGATACTCCGCACCGTGAGTGAGCGCGTAGCCGATTCCAACGTTATTGCCGCCGGCGAAACCTAGATTTTTGGAATTTTCAAGCAGCAAAATGTCGGGATGAGCAGCCCGTATCCGGGCAATCGAATCGTCCGCCGAGCCATTGTCTACTACGATGACCCTGAGGCTTGGGTAGGTGCATTTTGCGAACGAATCGAGGCAGCTGATTGTGTCTTGCCAACCATTCCAATTCAAAACAATGCAGTCGACCTGCGGATTTGAACTCAACGGAAATTGTTTCCCGTCGCCTGAGGTTGGTCTGGCAAGATAAGCTCCATGACATCGGACTCTGCACCAAGTATATTATCAAAGCAACGATGCCGATAGGCGAAAACAAGACTGCTCTGTCGCAGAACGCGGCATCCCCTCCCCCACGTTTTATCGCTTTTTACCTTCCTCAATTCCATCCCACGCCGTACAACAACGAACTGGTGGGGGGAAGGATTTACCGAATGGACCAATGTTGACCAAGGCGCGCGCCTCGATGTTGTTAGGACATTATCAGCCCCATCTGCCGGCCGATCTCGGCTTCTACGATTTACGGTTGCCCGACAGTGCGGGAGGCCCAGGCAGAGCTCGCGCGAGCGTACGTGGCATTTATGGTTTTTGCTACTACCACTACTGGTTCAACGGACAGGCGCGCTGCTGGAACTGGCCTCATCGATGAAGTGCTGAGATTACGGTAGAGCCAGACTTTCCCATTTATGCATCTGCTGGGCGAATGAGAATTGGACGAGAGCATGGGATGGTGACAGCCGGAGGATACTCCTCGAGCAGCAATACTCTGCCGAAGATGACGTTTCTCACATTCGTCACCTTATGCGCTTATTTGAAGACTGGCGGTATATTCGGATAGAAGATAAGCCTCTTATCCTGATCTATAGAATCGAACTCCTGCCAGATCCTTTAAGAACTGCACAAACTTGGAGAGATGAGGCGAAGCAAGCCGGATTGGGCGAGCTTTTCCTGGTAAATGTCGAAAGTACGTTCGTCCGTGCAACCCAGGATCCCTCCAAGATAGGATTTGATGCCGCTGTCCGCTTTCAACCGAACACTCAGCTCTTTAGCGCATCTCCCTTGATCCGGGCGCTACGCACCCTAAGAAGTCCCCTGCGAAATGATCGGGTGTTTCAATACCGCGACCTTTACAGACGTTGGGAGGCGTCTCAGGCTCCGCCTTATCGCAGATTTGAATGCGTGACCCCGATGTGGGACAATTCTGCGCGCCGTGAGCGAAAGGCCTTCATGCTAAAGGATTCGACACCACAGGAATATGAGAGATGGCTTCGAAGAGCCGTGGAGAAAACGCGGCCAGACGAGGAAGGCCTTCGATGGGTATTCATTAATGCCTGGAACGAGTGGGGTGAAGGATGTCACCTGGAACCCTGCCTCAAGTGGGGACGGGCGTTTCTGGAAGCAACTAAGCGAGTGCGCGAGCTGGGATAGAGTCGCTGGATTCCGGCGCGCCGGGGCTAATCAGGGCCATCAGGTTCTGCTCAAGCCGGTCGATCGATAACTGAAGTGACCATTTCGTGTTGGCGGTGCGATGCGCCTCCTCACTCAGACGGCGATGAAGTCCATCGTCAACCAGGAGTCGCTCGATCGCCGTACCCATGCTGTCAGGGTCGTGTTCCACTAAAAGGCCGTTGATCCCGTCCAGAATGGTTTCTCGAACTCCGCCTTCCGCCACAGCGATAACTGGCAGGCCGCAGGCGTTCGCCTCGAGCGGAGCCAATCCAAAGGGCTCCAACCTGGGGGCGTATAGCATCACTCGCGCTCGATTCAGGAGATCGATGAGTTCAGAGTCATCAATTCGGAGTTTGAGTTCAAAATTCACTCCACTCTGCGCGGCCAACGCTCGCATCCTTTCAAGATACGGCTCCGAGAAGATATTCGCGACGAGAATGAGACTGGGGCGGCTAGCTGCAGAAATTTTCGCCAACGACAATATTAAGAGCTCTATATTTTTATCAGGTATGCAGGCCCCTACGCATATCGCGAATCGTTCGCGGGCTTTGTGTTGATTTACGAATTTTTCGGTATCGATGCCGAGGTAACAGACCCTCGAATTAACTCCGAAGACCCGGAGAACACTCTCCCGTGAATATAACGAGTTAACCAGAATTCGGTCGTACGCCATGGCATCCAATCGTTCTTCCCTCGCCTGAATCCTCATGCCCGGAAGCCGCACTTTTCGAAGCAAGGCTTTCCGCCAAAAAAAGCGGTCGAATAAATCTCGCGCGGTCCAGGACATGGCTACCCATGGCAAATCGGGCGAAGGCTCGTAAAAAGGTCTGTGTGGCTCTTGCAGATATACAACGCTGGGAATTTGAATAAAAGGGCCAATCCGCGGTGTATGAAAAAACATACACCCTGCTCCAAAGAAGAGGTCGAATCTCCCCGCGTTGATCGGTCGAGCACACTGTCGGCAATGCTGTCGCATGGCCCTCAGTCTGACGCGAGCGTTCCAATGAACTGGGCGTAACTTTCGCGAGAAGGAGGGCGGACGGTCCAAATAAGCTTCGATCGACAGGGGCACAACATGCTCGCGAACCAGATTACTCAACGGCAAGTAGCTTTGATCTGCAGTCGGAGGACACCACGCTTCAATTTCATGGCCCCTGGCAACAAGCCCCCGGATTTGGTCGTAAAGAGCGCGCTTTCCCCCGCCACTCGGCAAGTTATGCCAAACTGCTATTCTCATCAAGGACACTCCGCCGGATCCGCACTGGGGGTGGATGTTTCTAGAATTCGCCGCCACTGCTCACTGTATAGAGGATCCAATTCTCCCAGAAGCTGCCGTTCCAAAGTGTCGGTATTAATCACAGGGAGCTCTCGAATCAAATGCGCCCGCTCAAGCCCGCGCACATAGGACAAGCGCCCGCTATGATCCCGAGACTCACGAAGCTTGGACGGCCTCGCCAAAGCGCCGGCAATCGAAGAGCTAAAGCGAGATGCGTAGTCTTCTCGAACGAAGAACGCATTCACTCCTTCTGAATTTGTGCCCAGAAACCGATATCCCTTGCGCGTCGCGAGAGATCGAAGCGCCTTAATTGACGCTCCGTAGTAGAGTCCCCTAAATTCGGACCGAGAACGAACGAAGCGCGGGTCGTAAGGAATAGTTATCGGCCAAACATCACCAAAGACCGCATTGTATTCACAGATGCAGATAATCGGACGAACCGCGCTAATTGCTTCCCACACCCAGTAGTCGTTCCCATCAATGTCGATGCTGATCAGACCGATCTCGCCTGCGAAGCCCGCGTCGGCAAATAACTCGTTTATATTTTCCCGAGTGACGAAGGCGGATTTTGCGGTCAAGTCATATTTCCAGAATAACTTCTCCTCTCTCATTAGGCGCTTAATTTGAGTGGGGCTGCCATCAATCACGAGCCCCCGCCAATTGCGGTTTTGAAGGAGAAATCGTGTGTTTGCCTCACCATAGAATTCAACTCCGAATTCGATAAAGCTTTGAAGATGAGGCGGGATTTGGGCTCGCTCGACGATCCAATCGATAATTCCATCCTCGCCCCATTGGGAAAAAACCTTGAATTCGACTGCGGCGAGGGATGCGGTAGCTTCCATCGAGCGAACCCTCCAACTAGCCATGCGGCCCAGCAAAAGGAGGGAATCATCAGCCGTGGCTTGAACCCGCCCGATAAAATGGGAGCGCATACGATGCAACAGCTTCAGATTCGGCAAGATCGGTCCTCGTTAGTTCGTCGAAAAGTCCAAGTCCAGCAACCTTCTACCCTCGGAGACTGCGTTCCACGTCAAGCGTTTGCGGCACTACTACGCAAATCAGGTATGCACCGATCGTTCCCATAATCACACCGACCAGACCAAGCCTTCGCACCAGGATGATTGACAGGATGAGATTGACGGCGGCTGCTATGGTCGCATAAATCGTTTGTATTTTAACCTTTCCCGAGCTTGCGAGCAGGCAGGATTGCGAACTCATCGCACTGTATATCAAACTCCAAATTCCCATCCAGAGGAGTAGGCTGGCGGTTGGAACTGCAGCACCGCCTGCCCATTTCCTGATAATCCATTTTCCGCAAATCACGAGGGGCAGCGCCAGCGCTAGGGTGGATCCTACGGCGATGCCGAGATTCGCTCGGAATCTGCGGCGAACCCATGCCACGTCGCCACGCGAAAAAGCTTCCGCATAGGCCGGCCAATACGATGGCCCAGCTAACATTTGAAACAACGCTGCGTAGGTAAACAGTCTCCAAGTGACGCTGTATGGGGTAACCGCGGCGGCCCCAAGATAATGGGCAATGATCAGGTTGTCGGTCTGGAAAAGCACCAGCCCTGCGACTTGAATGACGAAAAACATCCCTCCCAACGAAGTTAACTTTTGAATCGCCGAATAACTGATCCGGCTGAGTCGCGGGATCAGCCAAGGTTTCGCCCGGCTGAACAACCATACTGCATTAATCACATTCACGAGAAATACGGCGCCAGACACTGCAATCACTAAGGAAACCAGGCCACCGTTGAATCGTGTCACGGCTACGAGCGCCGCGAGGCCAAGAAGGTTTCCCGCTGCAGCCCACGCGTTACCCTTGGCGACCTCCTGATATGCCCCGTAAATCTTACCGGTTATCGAAAACGGGAGGTTCAGCACAAAAATCGCGAAAGCCACTGCAACCGCCGGCCCGACTTCTTCTCGCGCTTGCAACGATCGTACGTTGAACACCCGGTCCCACGGTACGTGCGGCCAGATACAGAAAAAAGCTATCGATAACAAAGCAGCAATTCCCGCCAACGACCAGAATGCGGCAGCAACATAGCTCTGCGCTAAATCTTTCCTGCCCTGCGCGAAACCTTCGGAGACGGCATTTGTCAAGCTGTTGCTCAATCCAAGGTCCGCGAGGGCGACCCAAGCGATCGCCGTACTGATGATGATCCAAGCTCCATACCTTTCCGCTCCGAGGTACCTTACCGTTAGAGGAACGGATACAAAACTTACAATCGCCGCTACGCCGCGCCCGGCTAACGCCGAAAAAATGCCCTGTATAAGTTGCACGTCCCGACGTTGGCTGTGGTCTGTAGGCTGTTGATTATTCTTAAGAGCGATATTCATGTTAAGAATAGCTGAAATTCGGCGAGGCTCCATTCTCACTCAGATCCAAAGACCGCTTCGATTTACATGAAGAGGAATCACGCAGATGCGACATCAAGCGTCGCGGTCTCCAATTTTCGAGACCGAGGCCACTCCCCATCCCAAAACATTTGAACACACATCAAAAATCGGGCGCAGGTTTGGTTATTTCGCTTGACGGAGAAGTTAGGGATCATTTCCAGCACTGCAATCCGCATATGAAAACACTCCTGCCTAGGAAAACCCTTCGAAGTGGCAGCGGGGAACTTCGATAAGCCCCACTATAGTAATTGATTGCAGGCATATCTTTGTGTTACCGTGCCTTCGTCTGCAGAGTAGCGGCTTCTCGACCACCGGCGTAGAATTCCGCTCACCGTTTTAAAATTCAGTTCTTTTAAGTCCCTCGGAGGGGGAGCCATGCTCGATTGGAGACTGCGCTTTTCTGCAGCTGCGTCGGTTGTCTGCTGCATGTTGGTTCTAATCAGTTGCGGTTCCTCTGGCCCAGCGGTTATAACGCCTTCGGCAGTCGCGCTTCTCCCCGGACAGAGCTTTCAATTCACGGTGGCGAGGATCTCTTTGTCTGCGCCCGTTTTGCTAGTCAATGGCGTAGCGGGCGGTTCGTCGTCCACTGGGACGATCACGCCGGAAGGCTTTTATACAGCTCCCTCCGCAGTCTCCCCACAACCCGCCACTATCAGCATCCAAGGTCAGTCGAGTTCGGCCCTGGTCAGCTTCATTACGAAATTCCCTTCGGGTTCAGTTGGTCCCACGCAACACCCACTGGTAGCTTCCTACTTAATAGCCGCACCGGCTGGCGCGTCAGTTCAAGTGCAGTTTGGCCCTGATACCGGCTATGGTCTCACAACATCCGCAACAACTACTGCCGCCGGAGGGGTAGTAACCATTCTTGTTGCCGGTATGCGGGCCAGCTCAACCTACCACATGCAGGCTGTTCTCACACTGGCTAATGGCTCCAAAGTCCTCGACTCAGATCATACGTTTGCAACCGGGTCTATCCCAGCCAATCGTCTTCCCAATGTCACCGGTCAAGGCACAGGAGTGGGCTCGCCGAGTCCGGGTGTCGAATTGTTCTCGACAGTGAATAGCTATGGAGGAGATCAGTTTTCCGCCTTCGCTACGGACTTGGAAGGCAACGTAATCTGGTACTACGATCTGGGGTTAACTACCTGGGCACTGCCTATCAAGCCGCTGCCCAATGGTCACTATCTTGTCCTCATCGTTCCTAATGATGCGGCGGGCGCAGGATATGGAAACGAAATCCGCGAGGTTGACCTCGCGGGCAACATCATTGCCAGCCTTCCACTGAGTACCGTTAACGCCGCAGTGGAAGGTATCTTCGGCCATTCTCTGTCATCTTTCCATCACGATGTCGCAGTGTTACCCGACGGGCACTGGATCCTCCTCGTGAACTACGGGGAAACAATTAACAATGTGGCCGGAGTTCCACCGAATACGGGCATGGAGGGAGATGCGCTTATCGACTGGGATCCTCAGCAGCAGCGCGCAGTATGGATTTGGTCAACCTTTGATCATCTGCCTCTTGCACATGCGCCGTACGGCTTCGCGGATTGGACTCATTCCAACGCAATCGTTTATTCGCCCACCGACGGGAACCTGATTCTCTCTATGCGCAACCAGAATTGGATCATCAAGATTAACTATCAAAACGGAATGGGCGATGGCAGTATCATGTGGACCCTGAAGGAGACGGGGGAACTTTCACCTTATCCCCGGGACAGGCTCCCAGAGAGTGGAACTACGGTCAACATTATCCCACAATTGTGAGCTCAAATAGCTCAGGGGTTTTTTCGCTAATGTTCTTCAATGATGGAAATAGCCGATTGATGGATAGCAACAATGATGTTTGCGGCACGGTAGGAGTAGGTGCTTGCTACAGCAGTGTTCCTATTTTTCCACCCGTCCACCGACAAATACGGCGTCTGTTCTTTGGGGAGGCGAATCTATTGCCTTATTATTCTCTCTGCTGCGGGGATGCCTTGATTTTGCCCAACGGCGACATGGAGGTTGACATCGCGGATGATATGACCGTGACACCCGGCATCTCTGACATTGAGGAATTCACATATACTGATCCCCCCGAGCTGGTTTGGAAGATGCAGGTCCCGTTACAGCTCGTATATCGTGGATTTCGGATTCCTAGTCTCTATCCAGATCAGACGTGGTCCGCTACTGCTCTCGCTGGACCTAGTCGGAGCATCTCTTCAGTGGTAACGAAAAGTGCTTCTCAAAAATCTTCCATTGTTCACAGCGCCCATAAACCCTTACTTTGACACATCCGGGTGAGAAATAAAGTCGCGTGGCCCTGCAGAGATAAGGGTGAATGCTGCCCACCTCACGTTCACTTCCCTGCCAAACTCGGAATACTTTCTGAATGACAATTGACCATCCTCCGATCCGCATGACGAGCCCAAGAACACTCAGGAAACCGGGGGAAGGCACGGCAGTTATTGGGCGGACGCTTTGGTTGGGGCCTTGGCCGTCCCGCGAATCGCGTAGATCAGGCCGGCAGTTACTCCTAGCACCTGGGCACAGGCTCGAGCGGCTAGCAGAGCCGGAGAAAGCAACCCGACGACAGGATCTTTCTGGATCGCGCGCAACGCGAATGGCAGCGTGCTGACCACAAAGCCAGCAAGTACGAGTGCCGACGCAAGCACCGCCAGCGTATACCAGATCCAGAACCACCGCAAGCAGCAACGCTGGCGCGAACAGAAGCTGAAGCTTCATCAGCTGCGGCGTGTGGCTGTCTTTCACTGCCTTGCTGGGATTCTTCCGCACCGCAAAGCACGCGCCAGAAAGCGAATTTGTACTTCTTCTTGATATACGCCGAGAGAGTGTCGGGATGCGTATGGTAAACAATTGCGGCGGGGGCAAACTTCATCTTCCAGCCGCGCGCCGACATTCGGTAGGAAAGTTCGATGTCTTCCGCGCATGCCACCGGGAATGAAGTATCGTAACCGCTCATCTCTAAGAAGCGCTCGCGCGAAACGCCGCGGAGTACGTATCGATAAAATCGATCGCGACAGCGATCCGCCATCAGCCGGTACCGATCCTCGTACTCAGACCTGCACGAAACGGGCAACCAGACTCTTCTGCCGTGTGCGGTACACTCCCTTCGCTCCGACGACCTCTGGATCGTGAAAGGGTTTGATGCATGGCCTCCAGCCAGTCCGCGCATCGGCACACAATCATCGTCAGTGAACAGGATGATCGCTCCCTGGGCTTCCAGGCGCCGCGATTGCGAGCCGCCGCGGGACCAGCGTTCGCCTGGCGAATCAGGCGAACTCCGGAATACCGCGCTACTATTCGCGCTGTATTGTCTGTCGAGCCGTCGTTGACGACCAGAATTTCAATTTTCCGTCGACCTCGTCTGCTTCAAGAATGCTTCGAGACAATTGCTAATGCGCGAGGCACCATTGAATGTCGGAATGATAATCGATACTGAATTATCGTCGATGGATCACTCCTCCTGCAACTTGCACGATTGATTCCTTTCCGGCGGAAGAAGACAAGCGAGGTTCAATCAAAGCCGCCCAAATGCAGTTCACTGACAGCCAGAACTATAAAACCCTCAATCTAGTCACCGCCTTGAACGCTTGGACCGGCGCTTATGCGTGCACGCCTGGCGCAGGTTCTGCCGTGTGCCTCGGTCTTCTCGTGCTGGCTGCCGCGCAGCAGATATTTCGACAACGTAATGAAGCCTTTCAGATTGCGTTGCAACTCGCGGCGATCTTTCAGCGACTGCTTCAGCTTGTAGAGGAGATACGAAGGACTCGAGATAAAAACTTCGCCGCGCCCGGTCACAGAAACTGACCAACTGCTCGTGCGTGATATTCGGCAGAGTGACCACGCTGTTGTGCAGGCCATCCTTGGTCAGCCACGCGCCCCAGTCCTCGATCTGAATGTAATCGCGCTTTTTGGCTTCCTCATAGGCGGTCGTACCCGGATACACCATGATCGGGAAAGAATTGCGCGGTATCGGGCTGGAGTTTCTTGGCAAAGCCAGCGTTTTTTCCATGCTGGCCGGGGTTTCATTCAGATTGCCCACCATGAAGCAACCGTGCACCATGATTCCCGCTTCCTGGCAGCGACGGACAAAGCGATGAGCCTCTTCGTGATACTTCGCATCGCGGCGGTCATCGTTGTTCTTCTTCATCCCATGGATCACTTCCACATCGCCGCTCTCGAAGCCGACGCAGAAGAGCCGGGCGCCGGCCTTGTGCAGCGTGGAAAGCAATTCGCCTTCGGCGCCGATATCGGCGCGGCAGTTGGCATCGAAGGGCAGCTTGTTACCGCGGCGGATCAACTCCTTCGCCAGTTCCATCGTGCGCGGCTTGCTGATGATGAAAGTATCGTCCTCCAGCATCACGGTCTTGATTTCCGGCATCTCGCGCGAGACGAAATCGAACTCGTCGGCCACATTCGCTACCGAACGATAGCGCATCGTGTGCCCGCTGAAGGTCTGCGGATAAACGCAGAACGAACAGTGATAAGGGCATCCGCGGCTAGTATCGAAAACCACCAGCGGCCAAAGCGAGTGGCCATAGAAATAATCGGGTGTGTGCAGGAAGCGCTTATAGACTTCGGAGACGAACGGCAGCTCATCCAGATTCTCGATGGCCTCCCGCGGCCTTGTTGGTGACGATCTCTCCAGTTCCGGCTCGACGCTATACCAGACCTTCCACCGCCGAGAGATCGGCACCACAGGCTTTCGCGTCCAACCAGTCTCGCACCGTATATTCGTATTCGCGCACGGCGACCGCCTCCAGCGGAGGCGACATCGCGAGTGTCTCCTTGGGCAGCGACGACACGTGCCGTCCCACCAGCAGCACATGCAGAGAGGGCTTCGCGGCAACCAGCGCTTCGATCACACTGACGTCATTGAGAATGCTGGGGGTGGAAGTATCGCAGACCACCGCCTCGATGTTCTTCGCGGCAATACGGTCGATGACCGCCTGCACCGGAAGCCCGCCGCGGGAGCGTCGACCAGATCCACCTCATGCCCATTCTTGATCGCAACCCCGGCCGCGTGGCCAGCCACTTCGGGTAGTACAGTGTTCCGCTCTTAGTGACTGCGGGACTTCGTTGCTCCCGGGAAAAACGCGGGTGAAAAGGTGGATTCAAAAATAAAACACGCATAGATGGAGATGAGTATATCAAATCCGGTCAGTCGAACCAACACGCGACGTAATAATACCGCAAGCGTGTACTCCTGGAATGCCAATTGCAGTGACCCGAACCAGGCAAAAACAACGTTCGTCAACACCGGTCCTAGCCCAGACAAATATTGCACTCGATTTACCGGCTCTTGCTACGCTTTCCAACCCTCTCTGATAGCCTCCAGCGCGTTGCGATTCTCCGGCAGACTCGAAAGCACGGGCTAACTCTTCTCGCAGCAAGACCCAGAACACGGCAATAAAAAAAGCAAGCACCGTTGCTCCAAGCACAATCAGCGTCCGAGGGGAAACGACCTCTTATCCGGAACCACGGCCGAATCCACCACTTGAACGATGGATCCCTCTCTGGCCTCGTCAAGCTTCGCAACCTCGAATTCCTTGGCCAGCAGCTCGAATACTGTCTCGTTGTACTTCAGATCACGATATCGCCGAAGGTATTCCATTCCAGCTTCTGTCACCCTGCCTTGGAAAGATTGATGTCCGGAGCCGTCATCGTGTTGCGACTCCGGAGATGCGTCGAGTTGCGATTGGAGGGCGCAGAGCTCCTGCTTGGCCAGGACGAGACTGGGATTATCGTCGGTGGCGAAAGACCTCATGGCCTGGATCTCCACTTGCTTCGCCATGACCTGGCCCGTAAGAATCGCTGCGGATTCGATCAAGGCTCTCGCCTGACTATCAATCTCCAAGACGCCGGTCGACTCCTGGGTCTTTGCCATGGCATCTTCTGCGACAGTCAGATTGTCCTTGGCCTCCTGCAACTGCTGCTGAAAGAACAGGCGCCGTCGTGCCGCCTCAGTGATCGCGAGTGAGGCAGTGAGTTTTCGAAATTCATCGACGTACCCGTTGGCCAGTTCGGCGGCACGCTTCGGATCTTTGTCATCCACCGTGATCCGAATTAGACCGTCTTTGCTACCGGCCAAAACCTTGCTGCAACGTTCAAGCTTCTTGCGAGCGCCTGACATTTTCTTCGCATCGTATTCTTTCATCAAGTCAAAGCGGTGGATCAGACTATCCTCGACGGTTCGGCTAGTCAGTAATGAAACATACATGTCAGCCGGATTTTTCAGGCCAAGGCTGCCGCTGGCCAGCGCCCCCAGCGCCCCCAGCGCCCCAGAACCCCCGAGCTCCCCCATCAATGACGAAGCGATGGAAGAATTCTGCTCAGGCGGAAGCAATACTACCTTTCCTTCGTATCTGATTCGGCAGGAGCAAGGAAACTATTATCGCCAACACGCAGGCGCCTAGCACAAACTGCACCATGAAGCGCTTATGCTCCACCATGAGAACCAGAAGATCGAGCAGCGAAATCTCGGTTTCGGTGCGGAATGATTCGGTGACTGCTTCGTTTCTTTCGTCGATAATCGGTTCGGTCTGAATCTCAGTGTGAATCATCGTGTTGGGAGGTTTGCAGCTTTACTATTATGATAGCCCTGCAGTTCAGTGATTCTATCAGGCTCGGTCAACCCCGCTGTTATTCTAAGGCACTTCAAGCCAGCGTGTACTGCTTCGGTCAGCTATGTTTCCTCCGAATACAATCTGGCTTCGTGCTAGCTTAGAACAGAATTGAACTGAACTGGAAAATGTTGGACGTGATTCTCCCGCTTCCCTCCAGCTACCAATGAACTTGCATCTACACTCCAAGTTTGCCGCTGCGCCTGCCCGCTCTTCAGGGGAAGTGAATGAATTTTGCTAATGTTTTTACGGGCAGCAGCATAGGCAGCGACCGTCGGACGAAGACTCCTGCTTCGATCGCGGATCACTATCGTGCTGATGGTTGGGTATAGTTTTATCCTGAGCGCCCAGTCGCCTTCAGATCCGCAACCTGCTGTCCCGCCAAAACAGCAGGCACAGCCGGTTCAACTCGCTCTGGCCCCCGTCGACCTGAAATCACTTCCGCGCAATATATTCTTGGATCAAAAGAATATTGTGACTTCGCCTTTCCACATGACCGCCTCGGAGTGGCAGTGGACGGTTCCTTTGGCCTTCGTCGGCGCCGGATTGCTGGCAAGCGACACCGCCATTGAGAAGCGCGTTCCTACCAATCCAAGCACGGTCTCCCACGCGGTCACTGCATCCAATGCGGGACTTGCTGCCATGGGGGCTCTCGGCGGGGGAATGTTCCTCCTGGGACATTTTGCAAACAACGATCAGGAACGCGAGACGGGGATTCTCAGCGCCGAAGCCGGCTTCGATGCATTTCTCGATACCGAAGTTCTCGGATATGCCTTCGGGCGTCAGCGTCCTTTCGCAGGGACAGACCGTGGATACTTTTTCCACGGCGGAGACTCGTTTCCTTCTCAACATGCGGCCATCAGTTGGGCGATAGCCAGTGTCATTGCTCATGAATACTCCGGGCCGCTGACCAAGTTGCTCGTCTACGGCCTGGCCACGGGTGTGGACGCTGCCCGATTCGTAGGACACGAGCATTGGGCATCGGATGTTCTAGTGGGGAGCGCGCTCGGGTGGTATACCGGGCGGCAGGTTTTCAGTTCTCGCTCGCATTACAGCAACGCCGAGATTGCAAGATGGGGCGCGTTCAATAAAACCGAAGACGCCGGTAACGGTCGCGACCCCTCGAATATGGGCTCGCCCTACGTGCCTCTCGATAGTTGGATTTATCCCGCCATGGAACGACTGATCGCGCTGGGCTACATTCAATCTGCGGATCTCGGAATGCGCCCTTGGACCCGGATGGAGTGCGCCCGATTGCTACAAGAAGCTAGTCAACCGGTTCACGATGATTCCGCGAATAGCAGGCAAGCGCCGCAGATCTACAAGGTTCTCGCCGCCGAATTTACGGATGAACTGGCTCGTCTAGATGGTGCACCTAACCTCGGAATAAGCCTCGACTCCATATACACCCGCGGCACCCAGATTGTGGGCAGTCCCCTGCGCGACGGCTTTCACTTCGGTCAAACCATCGTCAACGATTATGGACGCCCCTACAGTCAGGGTTTCAACAATGTCACCGGTTTTTCCGCTCACTCGACGGTCGGCCCGCTCTTTTTCTATCTACGCACCGAGTACCAACATGCGCCATCGGCTCCTGGCGATGCCCCTCTAACCGCGCAAACTATAAAAACCGTGGATTTCCTTCCTACGCCGCCGCCCACAACACCCATTGCCGCTGCAAATCAGATGGATTTGCTGGAAGGCTACGTGGGAATGCAACTCGACAACTGGCAGTTCACGATTGGCAAGCAAGCGCTCTGGTGGGGCGCGGATAGGAGCGGACCCATGTTATTCAGCACCAATGCGGCGCCTATCCTGATGCTCCAAGTCAGCCGTGTCAAACCATTCAAACTGCCACTGCTGGGGAATACACGGTTGGATTACCTGGTTGGCCGGCTCACGGGCTACCATTGGGTCAACAGTGCGACCACCGGCTACAGCGGTTCATGGACCCAAACTCTTAGCGATCAACCCTTCATCGTAGGTGAAAAAGTCAGTCTGAAACCCACCTCGGATCTGGAATTAGGCATTAGCGTCACCGCGTTGTTCGGCGGTCCCGGCGTTCCCGCGAACCTGCACAAGCTTCTTCAAGCCGGTTTCTCAAGCGGCAACGGAGAGCCCGGGAGCCCATCGGATCCCGGTGATCGGCGAGGCGGCTTTGACTTTAACTACAGGGTGCCGGGAATGCGCGACTGGCTTTCCTTTTATGCCGATGCGTTTACTGACGATGAACCAAATCCCTGGCTCGCTTGGAACAAGACCGCACTCACCTCCGGCCTGTACTTATCCCGCGTCCCGGGAATTCAAAAAGTTGATTTCCGGGTGGAAGGCATTTATACGGACCCTCCTGGCAGCAAAACCACGCAAGACGGCTTCTTTTACCACAATGACCGCTTCCTGAGCGGCTACACCAACAACGGAAATCTGATCGGAAGCTGGATTGGCCGGCAGGGACAAGGCGCGGACGCCTGGACGAGCTACTGGATCAACCCCAAGAGCAAAATCCAATTGAACTTCCGGCACCAGAAGACGAGCAAGGAGTTCATTCCTGGGGGCGGCACCCTGACCGATTTTGGTGTGTCCGGCGATTACCAGTTGCGATCCAACCTTGGCCTTTCTGCCTGGGTGCAGCATGAGCGATGGCTCTTCCCCGTGATTCAGCCAGGTG
Source organism: uncultured Acidobacteriaceae bacterium (assembly GCA_963833875.1). GTDB lineage: Bacteria > Acidobacteriota > Terriglobia > Terriglobales > Acidobacteriaceae > Sulfotelmatobacter. The sequence continues at coordinate 1,263,213 of CAWHZM010000002.1, read as the reverse complement.
CAGCCAGGAACGTAACGGCTGCCATACAAATTTCCTTCGAACCCCAAAAATGGTTGCACCGTTCTGCTGCCAACGCAGATGCAAATCAGCCCTAACCTGGCCGACGCAGGTCAGTCGAATTGTTTTCATTTTGGCGATCCCCGCAACTTTTTTTCGATTTCCGGGTTCGAGGCTAACGGCAACCCGATTCGGCATTAGCGCACCAGAAATGAACACAAAGCGCGATCGTCACGAGTCAAGCTACGAGCGTCCAGTTCTTGAGAGAGGGTAATGAGTTGAAGCCACAGCCGCCGGAAAATTGGTTCTCTTCTTGACATAAGAACGCTTACCGGCATATGAGTATGGCTAGACAAAACCGGGCCAGATCTAGGATGCTGTTTCCGACGGAATTGCACTTAGCTAAAACGTATGATCCGTAGTCGCCTTAGTTTTGCTCGTCTGTACCTCAGAATCTTGACGTTGCTGCTGCCTGCCTGCGCGTATTTCATCGCAGTGAAGATACGCTTCGGGTTTAACCTTCTGTTCTCCCACACCGCGCCTTCGGGTTTGCCTTCTTATTGGGGCATCCTTCTGCTCACTACTATCGTCTGGGCGATCGCCGCCGAGGAATCGGAACTGTGGAATGTGGAGCAGCTTTACGCCCCCGGAGGAAAGAGCCGCAGGTTGCTGGAGGCTCTGGCCTTCACTTATGCGGTGGTCATGGCGGCGGGCTTTCTATACCGTCAAGCGAGCTACTCCCGGGTGGTCATCGCCGTAAGCGCCGTCGCACTGTTTGTGCTCGCAACTCTGGCCCGGGTTGTGTTTCGCGTATCCATGGAGTTGCTGCGCAAGGATGGCCGGAACGAAGTCAAAATTCTGGTAGTCGGCACTGACCGTTTCGCCCGTCGAGTGGGCACTTCACTTCTGCAAGGCGAAGTGCTGCCATGCCGGATTGTCGGTTTCGTGCGTATGCCGGGTCAGGAAATCGCAGTCGAGGGTCCGGTCTATGAACTCGACCAAATCCCCACATTCACCAACGGCAATTCAATCAACGATGTGATCGTCGCGCTGCCAGCCTCCCGGTTAACCGAAGTGCACTCAATCGCGCCGACACTTGAGAAACTGTGTGTGCCGACTCGCGTTGTTATCGATCTTGGAGACGGAGTCGTCCTTCGCGACCGCTTGATCGACCTCGGTGGCATCCGCATGCTCGATCTTCGCCCAACCCTGGCTGAGAGCGCGCCCTATCTCGTGCAAAAGCGCATTTTTGATGTTGCTCTTTCCGTTTTTATCCTTTTGCTAACCCTGCCACTCACTCTGCTCATTGCCTTGGCGATCAAGCTGAGCAGTCGCGGTCCGATCTTTTTCGTGCAAGATCGCGTCGGCCTGAACGGCCGGGTATTCCGCATGTTCAAGTTCCGCACCATGAAGGTTGGAAGCCGCGAAGAAGGCGATACGCGCTGGACCTGCGACCAGGACCCGCGCCGGACGGCAATTGGAACTTTCCTGCGAAGATCGAATGTGGACGAACTACCTCAATTCCTTAATGTTCTCAAGGGCGATATGAGTATCGTCGGGCCCCGCCCCGAGCGGCCTTTCTTCGTCGAGAGATTTCTGGCTGAGATTGATCGTTACAACTCCCGCCACATGTTTAAAGCGGGAATCACCGGCTGGGCCCAAGTGAACGGCTGGCGCGGCGACACTTCCATTGCCAAACGGGTGGAATACGATTTGTATTATCTCCGTAACTGGAGTCTGACCTTCGATCTGCAGATCATCACCATGACTTTGGTTCGCATTTTTACCAGTAAGAATGCGTACTGATCGAGAAATCCAGGAAGTGTCGCGTTCCGAAGAATTCCGGCCTCCGATGCAATTAGGTCAGTTTGATCGCGTTTAATCAATCCAGGGTTGGACACATCAGTTGCGGCGCTAGTATCAACGTTATAAGATTTCAAGAAAATGTCTTTTCGTTCTATTTCTCACGCCCTTCCGCCCTCTATTTCGCATCTCGGGCGACGAACCTTTCTCGTCGCGCGATCCTTTCTTAATCAACCCGTGAAGCGACGTGTATTTGGCGAGCAAGCATGGTTCGTTCCTCCACTCTACTTGATGGAGGATGGAGCTAGGGACTTTAAGGAGTTCAAACAGAATGGGGCTGATGCGTTCCAACGGTTCCTGTCGTTTGGTCTTAAGCGGACTGACAGAATTCTGGATATTGGTAGCGGAATAGGGCGCAAAACCCTGCCATTATTAGAGTATTTGACTACAGGATCGTACGAGGGAATTGATCCGATTCCAAAACAGGTGAGATGGTGTCAGGAAAGAATCACTTCTCGCTATCCTAATTTTCGGTTTCAGGCGGTCGATGTCTGGAGCAAACACTACAATCCAGCAGGAAAAATCAAGCCCTCCGAATACAGATTCCCTTTTAACGACGCTGAATTTGATTTCATAATTATGGGCTCTGTTTTCACCCATATGTTTCCTCGAGATGTCGATCATTACATCAGTGAAATTTCGCGAGTATTTAAGGCTGGAGGCCGTGGATGGATCACTTTCCTTCTATTAAACGAAGAATCCACAGCTTCGATCGCCGCCGGGCGGTCTACGATAAATCTGATACATGAGGTCGGGGACGGTTCCCAGGCGGACAACCGCAATCGATACGAAACGGCGATTGGACATCGCGAACAGGGAGTGCTTCGCATGTTCGCGCAGCATAATATTCACGCTGAAGTCGCGGAATATGGATCATGGAGTGGCAGAGAGTCTGGCTACTACCAGGATATTGTCAAAATCACCAAAAATTAGCCTGCGGATTTCGTTCCGCCGAACTCCGACTCGTAGTAACTCGCCAGCTGATCCCAGGCTCCTGTCTCGTTCCATCGTTCTTTGGGAAGAGGTAGCAACTGGGTGTTGACGCGCATGAGCGGCTCGGTGAAGTCGCTCTGCTTGCCCACGCTCACTTCGCAAGGAATTCTTAGCCGCTGGCGCATTTCTGCGGCAAAACGAAGCGTGAAAGCCCCTTGCGACTCTGCGTAGCCCATTGGCGCGCATTTGTGGCCTGCGCAACTTGCCTCCTCGGCAAAGTCCGCATAGTGCGCCGCCAGCTGCGACACGTGAATATTGTCCCGGATATAGTCGGGGGTACGCACCTCGGCGGTTTGGCCCGCGTACCAGCTTTTCATCAGGTATGCCGTAAAGCGCGGTTCCTCGAATGGCCCAAAGGGATTCGGAATAACGAACTTGCCCAGCGTGACATTGGCTAATGCCGCGCGATACTGTTGAACCTTCCAGGTCAGAGTCTTGGAAAGACCATAGGGCGAAAAGGCCCGCCTGGGTTCCTCGCCGGCTCCCTCTTCCGCCTCAAAAACACTGCCGGTTGCGATCACCCGGCTCAGGCCGCGCGTGCCCATCGTTTCCAGAAGCGTGGGCAGACCGTCGGTGTTGTTTTTCACCGCTTGCAAGTAGTCGAAATCGAAGCTGCGGTAGTTGGTGACATATGCCGCATGTAGGCAGAGTAAATCCCATCCCCCCTCACTGGCCACGAACTCCCGCAGTTTGGCCGATCGCATCGGGCTCTCCCACAGGCATTCCACGGCAGATGGGAGATTCTCAATGCGGCGAGCGCGCGCTCCGTCATAGGCGTTCCGCGCTCCCTGAAAAGTGACCGCGACCTGGTGTCCGCGCTCCGCCAATGTCCTAACAAACCAGAAGCCGGTAAACGAACTCGCGCCAGTGAGCAGGACTTTCATGCATTCATTTCTTTGAGCCGGTCATTCAGATGGTGCTCTTCCGAGAAATCCGGGTGTGCCGCATCCTTGGCCGAAACTACCACCGGTTCGAACGGCCACTCGATGCCGATCGTCGGATCGTTATAGCGCAGGCCGCGCTCGTCGTTGGGCGAGTAGAACGAGTCAACCAGATACAGGGCCTCGGCATCGTTAGAGATCGTAAGAAAGCCGTGGGCGAACCCTACCGGGACGTACATCATGGTGCGGTTTTCGGCCGTCAGTTCGCGGCCGAACCACTTCTTGAAAGTAGACGATTTGGGGCGCAGATCGACAATCACGTCGAAGATCGATCCCCGCACGCATCGCACCACCTTCACTTCGCCCGAAGGCGGTAATTGATAATGCATGCCGCGCAGGGTTCCCCGCTGCGCGCTTAGGGAGTCGTTAACCTGCACAAATCTGGTGGCCAGTCCGTGCTCGCCAAACTCGAGCTCACAAAAAAAACGGGCAAAAAAACCGCGCTCATCCCCACGCTTCTCAAGATCAATTAGATAGGCGCCTTTCAGGGGCGTTTCGCTAAATCGCATACGACTTCTAGCAATCCTCCGTGGTTAAAGAAATTCGCTTCGGAATCGGCGCTGGCCGAAAAACAGACCGGAGCATCTAGCGCCCGACTGTATCCGGTATCAGGAGATCCATTATCAGACGATCCATCCGATGCTTGAGTGTGCGCAACCGGACATAGCGATCGCCGTTGAAGTCCTGCAGTGAGAACTTGTGTTCTACCATCTTGCGGTGCAACTCCTCCATGCCCTCCTCGAGCGTGTAGGCGAGCACGAAATCGGGGAGCTGCTTGCCGAGCAGGTCGAACGAGACGCGGTAGTTGCGTGGGTCGCTGCCGATTTCGCCGGTATAAACGATCGAAGCATTGGGCACAAGCCTTTGCACATAATCGCCCACCTGACGGACTTGATAGTTCTCAGCGTTGCCGCCCACATTGATGGGAGTATTCTGAATTTTGTCTGCCGGCGCCTTGGAAAAAGCAACGAAGGCGCGTGCAATGTCGCGGCAGTGGACGAGGGGGCGCCATGGCGTTCCATCGCTCATAATGCGGATATCGCCCCGCGATACTGCACAGCCAAGCAGGTTGTTGACCACCAGATCGATGCGCAACATTGGCGAGTAGCCGTAAGCCGTGGCGTTGCGCAGAAAACCGACCGTGAAATTTCTGTCGGCCAGCTCCCCGATACCCTTCTCAGCATCGATTTTTGACTCAGCATATGCCGAAACCGGATTAACGGCGTCCTGCTCAGTCAAATCTAGCTTCTCCCCCTTGCCATAGATAGAGCACGAACTCGCGAACAGGAACCGTGGCACGCCCGCGTCCCTAGCCAAGGCAGCCAGCTTGATCGACCCATCGCGATTGATCGAGTAGGTGATATTGGCATCGAGGTCGCCCATCGGGTCGTTGGAGATCGCGCCCAAGTGCATCACACAGTCATAGCCCTCAAGCTGCCTTGCGGTCAGCGTGCGCAAGTCCTGCCACAGTTGCTGGTCAGGCTCCGTAAATGGTTCGAACGCGCAGCCCTCGAACAGATCCAGATCGACACCGGTAACGAAATGCCCTTCGGCCTTCAGAATCTCCACCAGGTGGGTTCCGATGTAGCCGCGGTTGCCGGTCACAACTACTCGCATGTCTTCACCTTTCAAAAGAAAATATCACTATGGAGACGCAGAGCTCCCGCGGTCAAGCGCCACTTCTCACCGTCGATTCGACCTTCCACGGTGCATCGTTCCTCTTCCACAGATCATTCAGGTAGTCGCAGTCGCGCTGCGTGTCCATGCACTGCCAGAAGCCATCATGTCGAAACACCTGCAACTTCTGATCCTGCGCTAGCCTTAAGAGCGGTTCCTTTTCGAGAACGCAACTCGTGTCGCTGCTCAGATAGTTGACGAAAGCACGGCGGAAGAAGAAGTAGCCGCCGTTGATCCACTTTTCACGGAACTCCGGCTTCTCCTCGAAATCAGTCACTCGCGCGCCGTCCAGCTTAAACTCGCCGAAGCGAGAAGGCGGATTGACGCCCAGCACGGTTCCCAAACTATCGTGGGAAAGATGAAAGTTCCACTCTTGCAGAAGATCCGCATTGGTCAGGCCATCGCCGTAGGTCACTGCGAAGTGCTCGGATTCGCCAAGATACTTCGCCGCAGCCCGCGCGATGCGCGCGCCCGTCATCGTTTCCTCGCCTGTATAGACAACGGTTACTTCCCAGTCGTCTTCGTGGTCCACAGAATGCACCACAACGTCGTTCGTGCGGAGCTTCACCGTGAAGTCCGAATTCATCGACGAGTAATTCAAGAAGTAGGACTTGATTACCTCGCTTCGATAGCCGGTGCAGAGAACAAAGCGCCGGAATCCATGCGTACTGTAGCTCCGCATAATGTGCCACAGGATAGGATGGTTCCCGACAGCCACCATGGGCTTGGGGCGGAATTCGGTCTGCTCGCGCAGCCGTGTACCTAAACCTCCGCACAATATGAATACAGGTACTTGTTCCAACCGCATAGCAATCATTGTAAAGCCGTTTCTCCCTCCCGCGATTCGGGTTCCGAGACAATTTATCGAATCTGTCGCCGAAACCTCCATTGCAGCTTTACCTGCTCGGCAAAGTTCTGCGCAACCCGTCGAGCTTCCGAATTTGCCGACGCGTTCCCGCGTTTGTTAGCATTGAACAGCTCTGCGATCAATTCGAAATGCATCCCTGACGGGACGTCCAGCCTATGAAGCAATGTGTACTGCTCGTTAATTGGAATGGCTGGAAAGACACTCTGGAGTGTCTGGAATCCGTGCTTCGCCTCAATATTCCGGACTATCAGGTTATACTCTGCGATAACGGTTCGACGGACGGCTCGCTCGAAAAAATTCGCAATTGGGCCAGGGGAGAGCTTCAAGCGCCCTGCGCAAATCCTGCTTTGCAACACTTTACATCTCCCGGAATACCCAAGCCGTTCTCCTATGAAGAATTGCGCCGCGAAGACGCGGAGGCAGGCACTCGAAGTCACGAGAAGCTCGTCGTTATTCGTGTTGGCGCGGATCGCGGCTTTGCTGGCGGCAACAACGTCGGGCTTCGTTATGCCCTGGGTGATCCGGAGTGCCAATTCTTCTGGATTCTCAATAACGACACGATTGTCGAGCCTAATGCGTTGTCGGCAATGCTCCTTGAGATGAAACAGAATCCGAAGATAGGAATCTGTGGTTCCCTCAATCTCGCCTACTATCAACCCAACGAAATTCAGGTACAAGGTGGTTACAAATACAATCGCTGGACAGCGCGGGTACAGGCGCCTGCCAGGTCGACAATCGACGCGTTGGGCAAGCCTGAACGGTTTGATTACGTGAACGGTTCATCCATGCTCGTAAGCCGAGCATTTCTGGAAGATGTAGGATTGATGGAGGAGTGCTATTTCTTCTATTTCGAAGAACTGGATTGGGTCGCGCGCGCTCGCGGAAGATATCAGTTGGGCTACACACCTGCAAGTGTGATCTACCATAAAGAGGGCGCATGTCTCGGATCGAGTTTCGTTCGGCTCAAGCGCAGTGTGTATTCAGATAAGTTCGCCTCGCGTAGCCGAATTATTTTTACTAAGAAATTCTATCCTCTGGCGTTGCCTACAGTTGTTATCTCAACCGTGGCCGCCGCTTTCCACCGTTGGATAATAGGGGATCCCAAACGAGCCCTGACGATGCTTAAATGGATGCTTGACGGCATAACCGGCGCTCCTCTCGATCCCAAAAGCATTTAAGGTCAATCGCGGGCTTCACTCCTTGCTCCCAGTGCACCGGCGGACAGCAAGGGAAATCACTACGGGTCGATACCCTAGAGAAAGATTGGTCGGGGAGAGAGGATTTGAACCTCCGACCCCCTGGTCCCGAACCAGGTGCTCTACCAGGCTGAGCCACTCCCCGACGGCGCCGCAGACAAAAAGCGAGAGGTTGTTGCGCGCTTACTGCCCGATTCGCATAGAGATTATAGCATCGCTCGATCCTCCCGTTCACTGCCTGAGCGCCTTCGGATTTTTCGCGCTACACTGGTTTGCGCACTGCGCATCAACTCGGCTTGAATCTCTTTGTCGAAGCGATTCGGCGAAACAACTCGTTTGCACAGAAAAATGATCGCCCTCCTCGCCCATCGTTTATGCACGCCTTCGCACGAGATTTCGAATCCGCTGCTCTTCATCGAGGAGGGGATGGTCCGCTCTGTTTCCTCCCGCGCGGAACAGGAGGCGCCAACCAACACGACGGTCATCGATTTAACCGTGCGTTATCCTCAAGCAACCCTCGTCCCCGGTTTCGTGGATATCCACATTCACGGCGGCGCTGGAATTGATGTCACCCACGCTGCACTAGACGAGTTACCGCGTCTCAACAGGTTCCTCGCGACCCACGGGGTTACCGGGTATTTCCCCACTACCGTTGCTGCGCCACTCGACCAGACTTGCGCCGCTTTGCAACGGCTCGCGGAAGCGATTGAAACGGCGCAGAACTCCAACCGCAACGGGACAAACGTTGAGGCTCGTCCGCTCGGCATTCACCTGGAAGGCCCATTCCTCAGCCACAAGCGCCGCGGCGTCCACCCGCCGGAGAATTTGCTTGAGCCCACGGTAGAAATCTTCGATCGCCTGTGGCAGGCCGCGCGAGGGCATGTCCGCATGATGACCATCGCACCCGAACTTCCTGGGGCAATGGAAGTAATTGCCGAAGCGGCGCGTCGCAAAGTCTGCGTGAGCATTGGACACTCCGATGCCGATACAGGCACCGCTCGCGAGGCGATTCATTCCGGCGCTCGTCACGCTACGCACACCTTCAATGCCATGCGTCCGCTCGATCATCGCGATCCCGGCATCCTTGGCGAAGCGCTCACCAATGACGGAATTACTGCCGATATCATCGCCGATGGAATTCACGTGGCCCCAGAACTCGTAAAGCTTTTCCTGCGCGCCAAGGGATTTGAACGCTCCGTTCTGATCACTGACGCCACGGCCGCAACCGGCATGCCGGACGGAACCTACCAACTGGGGCCCATCCAGGTGGAAGTAAAAGATGGCAAGTGCACGAAGGACGGGAAATTGGCCGGAAGCGTTCTGACCATGGACCAGGCCCTGCGAAACATAATGCAATTTGCGGATTGGAGTTTGCGGGACGCAGTCCGCGCCGCTACCTGCAATCCCGCACGCGCCGCCGGGCTGACCGGGTACGGAGAAATCGTTCCCGGCGCGGAAGCTAATTTCGTATTGCTAAGCCCTGACGGAAAGGTACTCGAGACGATGGTAAGAGGCAGTGGCTTTTAATTCTCCCGGTCACGCAATGGGCTTGGGCTGATTGTTGCTGAAGGATTGAGATGTTTCAGAACCCAGAGTAGGAGAGTCTGGTTCTTAGTTCGGCTTGCGTTCTTTCGCTTCCGCCACGTAGCGCAGTAGCAGAGCCTCATCGGCGCGGGTGAGCTGATCGAGAAACGACGTATCCACCTTGCCGTCATCCACAGTCTTCGACACATTCGACTGGCGCATTTTGTCGCCCAGTTCAGGATCGTTGCTCATCACCTGGGTATAGAACCAGAGGAAGTGGCGCATCTGATCGAGCGACTTGCACAATATCTGGATCGCTTCCGTCTCCGGCAGCGCGCTCAACGCTTCCATCAATTCCGGATCGCTGGGCGCCTGCATGGCGGCGCAATTCAGCTCGCGCTGAATGACGCGCAAATCTTCAGTGACTCTGATCATTCTTGTGTGCAGATCGTCCATCTGTGGATCGATTCCCTTGGCCATGTGGGTTTTGGATTGTGTTGTTAGAACATCTCATCGGCTCTATCGAGCGGATAGATGTCCCACGATCATGCGCTTTCGTAATTCATGGGATTACCTTTGTATTAGGGGCTGAATCACGGTCAAATGCGGTCGCTAACCCAGCAACCCGCGCGCTTTTCCGGAGGGAGCGGCATCTTGGTAACTTTTAACCGTGCGCGGCTGCATTTCGGTGCAAAGCCTCACATATAGAGACAGTCAGCTCGGGTTATCTAGAACTTGCGCGAAAGGCCGGCGCCCATTTCGGACCTTTTCCCGGCATTGTTCTTCGGCATCGTTCTTTTGTGGTACAAAGACCCGCATGCCAGCGCCGCCCTCCGCCATGCCCCGCCGCGAACTTGTCCGCGCCATTGGCCGCTGGAGCCTGGTCTCGCTGGTGGTTAATTCCATCATCGGCAGCGGCGTTTTCGGACTGCCCTCAGTCGTGACGGCTCTGGTCGGCAATTACAGCCCCTACGCCGTGGTGGCCGCAGGGGCGGGTATGAGCGTCATCATTGCTTGCTTCGCCGAAGTCGCCTCACGTTTTCAGCAGGCCGGAGGTCCCTACCTCTACGCCCGCGTCGCCTTCGGACGACTCATGGGCATTCAAACTGCCTGGATGCTCTGGCTCGGCCAAGTCGCCGCTCCCGCAGCCAACGCGAATCTATTCGTAATCTATCTCGGGGAATTCTTTCCACATGCCAAAGATCCCCTGCCTCGCGCCCTCATCCTCACCTTACTGGTCGGCCTTCTCACTCTCATCAACATTCGGGGCGTGCGCGCCGGGGCGCAGGTCAGCAACCTCTTTACCGCCGCCAAGCTGATTCCATTGTTCGCGGTAATTATTCTCGGGATCTACGTTCTTCACGCGCATCACTGGCAAATCGCCAGTCCAGCCATCGCGAACCCCGGCACCAATCAATGGCTGAAGGCCATGCTGCTCCTGGTCTTTGCCTATGGTGGATTCGAAACTGCTCTCGCTCCCATGTCGGAAGCTAAAAATCCACGGCGCGACGCTCCCTTCGCGCTCTTCATCTCTTTACTTCTCTGCACAACGCTCTACGCCCTAATTCAGTGGGTGGTCATCGGAGTCCTGCCCAATGCCGCTCACAGCCTGCGTCCGCTGGCCGATGTAGCCCGCCTTGCCGTCGGTCCCGTAGGAGCCGCTCTGGTGGCAATTGGAGCGCTGATTTCTTTTTACGGATATCTCAGCGCCAAGATTCTCGCCATGCCTCGCGTTCTATTTGCTCTCGCCGAGCAAGGAGATTTCCCCAAACCCCTGGCCGCCATCCATCCGCGCTTCCACACGCCATACAACTCGATTCTCGTCTTCGCAGCCATGGTTTGGGGCCTTGCCCTGTTCGGCGACTTCAAATGGAACGTCACTCTCTCCGCCGTTGCCCGCCTGCTGTACTACGCCGTAGGCTGTGCCGCGCTCCCCCTCCTGCGCCGAAAGGACCCCGCCGATGCCCCAGCCATGTTCGCGTTGCCCGCAGGAAATTTCTTCGCAGGATTGGGTGTGATCCTATGTCTGGTATTGGCAACGCGCGTAGACTTCGGCCAGTCCCTGATTCTGGCTGGGACGATTGCCATGGGGCTGATCAATTGGGCAATCGTATCCCGCAGAACGGTTTCAGTCTGAAGGATGGGTACCCCCCCTCCCCCCTCGTTTCGCAAATTATTTAGAATCAACAATCTTTGCGAATTCTTGTCCGCAAATACCGTTTTCTAAAGAACTTAGAGCTTAATTCCTTGGAATCATGCACCTGCGACTTCGGATTCTGGCTCGATGGGCTGGACGCGACCACTGCCCCGCTCCTTGTTCCTTGCGCAGGGTTCCGTTGCCATGTTGCCGCCCGCCTGATTCTAGCATTCGTTATGTGTCGGGCGGCCCACTTCTGTTGCGGGCACCCCACTTCCGCGATTTCCGAGGCTGCCATGTGTTAGTATCAATAGGTAACACCTTGGACCACCCGCGATGCCAAATTCTTCCACCACCAGCTTGAAACTCGATGTGGAGATCAAAGAGCGCGTGAGGCGGCTCGCGTCAGCGCGTCGCCGGTCGCCGCATTGGCTGATGCGTGAGGCCATTGAGGAGTATGTGGAACGCGAAGAAAGGCGTGAGCAATTCCGGCAGGACGCCCTGGCCGCCTGGGCCGACTACCAGACAACCGGCCTGCACGCCACCGCTGAGGAAGCTGATTCCTGGCTGGCCAAGCTGGAAGCGGGCAAGAAGGCCAATCCGCCCAAATGCCACGACTGAAGTGGTCGCCGGCCGCTTTGCTCGATGTGGCTCGGCTTTATGATTTCCTCGCTCCCAAGAGCCGAGATTCGGCGAAGCGGGCCGTCAAGGCTATCCGGCAGGGCATAAAGGCGCTAGGCAAGCACCCAGAGATGGGCCGCCCCCTCGAAGAAATGCCCACGGAGTTCCGCGAGTGGGTTATCAGATTCGGAAACGGCGCCTACGTCACCCTGTATCACTATGACGGGAAAGAAGTCGTCATTCTGGCAATTCGTCACGGGCGAGAAGCCGGGTACTAAATCAGGATCATTCTCAGCCTGGCTTCAATTAGCGGTCATGCGTGGTTCACAGCCCTCGCTGCTCGATCTCGAGCAGCTTCTTCTTGCGGCTCTCACCCCAGCGATATCCGCTGGTGCTGCCGTCGGCACGCACCACGCGATGGCACGGGATGGCAATTGCAACCGGGTTGGTAGCGCAGGCGCGCGCTACGGCTCGATGGGCGGTGGGTTGGCCGATGGCTTGCGCCACTTCGCTGTAGGACTTGGTCGAGCCGAACGGAATCGACTGCAGATAGGTCCACACTTGCCGCTGAAACGCCGTGGCTCGAATGTCCAGGGGCAAAGCAGAATCCACTTCCCTGCCCTTCATCTTCGCAAGCAGAGACTTTACCCAGACTTGCAATGCGCCGTCGTCGGGCTTGCGCGCGGCAAACGGGAACTCGCGCTTCAGCCCGTCAATTAATTCGCCATCGGAATCGGCGAACTGAATCGAGCAGATGCCGCGATCGGTGGCGGCAATCAACATGCGTCCCAGGGGCGAATCGGCGCAGGCGTAGCGGATGGAAGCGGCAATGGCTCCGCGGCGGTATTTGTCCGGCGTCATGCCGAGTTGCGATGATGTCTTCTCATACAAACGGCTGCTGGAGCCGTAGCCTGCGTCATACATGGCGCGGGTCACGTTGTCTCCAGCCTGGAGATTGCGCTTGAGCTGCCGCATGCGGCAGGAATCGGCGTATTCGCGCGGCGTGATCCCGAGCATGGCCTTGAAGCGGCGCTGCAGGTGGAACGGACTTTGCCGGAAAACTTTACCGAGATGATTGAGGGTAACCGGCTCGTCGAGATGCTGTTCGATGTAACGGCACACCGCTTTTACGGCCGCGGATTGCGGATTAGCGTTCAGCAATGTCGGACGGCACCGCAGACAGGCTCGAAATCCGGCTTTCTCGGCCTGGGTTGGGTGCGCAAAGAAGGTTACATTCTCGCGCCGAGGACGGCGCGCTGGACATGATGGGCGGCAATAAACACCGGTCGTCGCCACCGCGAAGACAAAACTTCCATCGTCCTGGGGATCACGCTTTAAAACAGAATCCCAAAGCTGATCTTGATCCTGGTCTAGTCTCTGCGGATCGCGGCATAACGCCATTTGTTTCGTCGAATTGGCTTGTGCAGTCGACACAGGATGGGCCGTTTCCTCAACGAGTATGGCACCACGGGCCGGCAAAGGAAAAGTCATCTGATTGGTAGTCATAATTAGGAAGAGCTTATGGTGACGGAAGGGCCTCGAATATCCGAATCTTGCGGGCAAAGTGGAATGGTTGGCGGCGGCTCATGGTTTCAAAGCCTAAAGTCCCAGGCAGATTCGCCGATAGTCGATGGAGGCAGCAGAAGCTGCGGAGACCAATCCGCGCGCTTCGAGGTAAATTTATGGCGATCGGTGCAATTTCGGCGGCAAGCCTGGGGCAGGACGTGCTCTCATCCAGCAATTCTTCGCAGCAGGAAGCCTTGCAGTCTTTACAAAACAGTCTCGCATCCGGAGACCTCACCGGGGCGCAGTCGGCATTTCAGACATTGCAAAATGTCCTGCAGAATTCTTCGACTGCGAGCGGGAACTCGCTTTCGAGCGACTCTCAGCTTTCCACCGATCTCTCGGCTTTGGGCAGCGCACTCGGTTCGGGAGATCTTTCAACCGCGCAGTCCGCATTTGCGACCGTGCTGGGTGACCTGAAAGGATCGGCGTCTGCAGCACAGGAGAATGAGGCGACTGCGGCGTCGGAGTCGGTGCAGTTGGTCGAAGGCTTGCTCGGCACGCTGGACTCGAATCTCACCACTTCCACAAGCACCGATAACACAACTTCCATCTTGCAGAGCTTCTACGCTGGAGAGAGTGGGCTGAACGTTCTGGCATAAGTCGACAGTAAGGCGGAGCAATGACTACCGGAACAATGACTACCGGAACAGCGACCACGACGGGGGTTGGATCAGATAAATTTCAATTGCCCAATGGCTGGAACGGTCCGATCATGCTCGAGATTCCCGCCCGCTTGCGGAGTTCGGTAAGTATTGCGCTGGCCGCGTTGGTATAAGTCTTGCTGGGGTCGGAGGGGTCGGCCCAAACTGCATCGTAGATAATTTGAGCGGCATCTTTCAGATCGATGTGAAGCGCCGCTTCGCACACGTCTATGCGCTCCTGCAAATGGTCATAGCAGGGCTTGCAAATGGAAGCGGGCTCCGCATCTTCCGCACGATGGTCGCCCAAAGTGCAAGCCACCGGGGCGTTCGTCACTTCCGCATGCGCGGCAAAAAGCTGCGATTTGAACTGCTTTAAAAATGCCTCCCGCTCCTGCTCAACCAGATCCGTGTCTGGCACGGGCTCGACGGCGACCTGGGGCTTTAGAATTACCGGGACCACATTCGCGGCGACCCTTTCTTTATGATCGCAGGTGGGGCAGGCATCCAGATTCGCGGGATAGTAGAGCCGGCACTTTGCGCACGGCAAACCATAGCCCGAGGTTTTTGGCGCTGCTTCTGTTTGCGAAGCCGGAGACACTCGCTCCGAGTTTCCAAGATGATTCCGCACATCATTCCGCAGATCAGCTTCCGATTGCGGTAAGGACTGTGCCGGTTTGACGGCAGCGGCTGTTGCGGCAGATTGAGGCATATTCATGGTTAGTTCCGAATGCAGGAATGACTACTCAGTGTAAGAAGGACGCGTTCCGATCGAAACTGTCTTGAGTACAGGCCGACCATTGACCCTACGGTCATCGCGAACTGGTTTCCTTCATCAGCTTCAAAAGCTCCTCGCGGCGCGCCCGATAGAGCGCTCGATCCGGGTCGAGCCGTGCGGCAGCGTCTAACTCGGTCAGGGCCTCGTCATAACGATCCATGGACATCAGGCATGCAGCCAGCGAAAAGTGGTTATCGGGAGAAGAATTCAGGCGAACCGCCTCGCGAAATTCCTTTTCCGCGGCGGCCAGTTGCTGCTCGCGGAAAAGCGCAGTACCCAGTCCTCGATGGGCCGCGTCAGAATCCGGATTCAAGGAAACTGCGAGGCGCAGTTCGCGAACTCCCTCCTCCATTTGATCATTCAGCAGAAATGTTTCTCCCAGTAAACGGTGCTCGGTGGCGCTGGTGGGATTCTGCTGGACCGCAAGATGCCATTCCTGGATGGCTTTGCCGTACTCTTTTCGCGACATATAAGCGCGGGCCAAGCATCCGTGTCCCTGCTGCCACTCTGGATGCAGATGATAGAGCTCTTGCAATTCCTGGGTAGCGGCCTCGAAATCACCCTTGTCGCACAGAGTGTTGCCGAGATTACTGCGAACCGAGGCTTCTTGCGGAGCAAGCCGCTCGGCCTCGCGGTATTCGGCGATCGCTTCGTCAAGCTTGTTTTGTTCGTGCCACGTCAGGGCCAGATTGGAGTGAGCCTCCCAGAAATTAGGCTTCAGCTGAATGGCCTTGCGGTAGGCGCCTATGGCCGATGCGAAATTACCTTCCGCGTGCAGCGCGATCCCGATGTCATAGTAGGTATCGGCATTTCCGGCGTCGCGCGCCAGCGATTCATCCAAGGCATGGACCGCCGCGGCATACTGACCGTTGGAATAGAGCGCCAGGCCCAGGAACTGGTACGCCTCCGCATTCTGCGGATCCATGCTCAGGGCAGTCCGAGCTTCGGCGATGGCGTTCGGACCATCGTCCAGCCGATAAAAAATGTATGCCAGACTATTGTGATTCTCGGGAAGATCCGGCATGAGGTGGATGGCGAGCGTGATCTCGTCGAAGGCATCGTCCCACTGCTCTTGGCGGATGAGTACATTGCCCAGCGCGAAATGCAGGGCAGAATTTTGGGGGTCCGAGCTCAGAAGAGACCGAAGATCCAGTTCGGCTTGATGAAATTGTTGAGCTTTTGAATCGATGGCAGCCTGCAGCAGAGAGGCTGGAATTTCAGACAGAACATTCTTCGATGCAGGGGTTCGCTGGCTTGTGATCGCTTGGACCAGACTGGCATCGGCACCGGCTGCTTTAAGCTGGCCGATTTGCACCTTGTCCGGCGCCATGGCGCCACGTTCGTGCACAATCCTCACCAGTCGTGCGTTGGATACGCCGCCCACCAGCCATGCCACGAGCTGAAGCGCGCTAACCGGCTGAGTTTCGCTGGCCTGGGCCAAGGCGGCCCAACAGAGAAGGACACAAAGAGACACGCCACTACGCTTCACTGGAATCTCCGGAGTGCTTTCGCTGCGTGGCCTTGCTCGTTCCTCGTACTTCGCGGCGAGCCAGCAGTCGAACCGCTGGTTGTACCCTAACTTGGCGGGCTCCTCGGAAGTAAGATTACCGAAGTACCGGGATGCTGCCTGGGTTTGACTTCGGTTCACTCCTCCGGTACCGTATAGGCAGGCGCAAGCGTAGTTCGTGGAGGTTCCCATGTTTGAAGGATTGTTTCAACCAACGCACCTGATTATTATTTTCGCCATCGCTCTTCTGGTCTTTGGCCCCAAGAAATTACCTGAACTGGGCAAAGGGCTGGGCGAAGGAATTCGTGCCTTGAAAGAAGGAATGAAAGACAATCCTCCAACGCAGGCGTCGACCGAGCAGAACAAAAGCTCCGACTCCAAGGACGTTAAGAGCTAAAACAGTCCCCGTTTGACTGTCCTTCTTCGACTAAGCCGCTTCTCTGTACTGATTTCCCTGTTCCAGTAATCCCGGGTTTATATACATAAGTTGTTGAAACTCTGAAAGCAGGAGGTAGAAGTGTTGCGTAAAGTCGAGTGGATTGCCCTGGTTGCGCTATTTGGGTTGTTTATATTGGGATGGTCTCCGGCGGCCTTTGCCGATCAAATCACGCTGAAAAATGGTGACCGGCTCAGCGGGACGATTGTGAAATCCGATGGAAAGACCCTGGTATTGCATACCGAATTTGCCGGGGATGTGACGGTACAGTTCTCCGCCATCACCCAGATCAAGAGCGACCAGGAGCTGCACATCAGCACCACGGACAAGAAAACGGTTGTCGGCCCGGTGACGGCGAACAACGGAACGATTGAAGTCGCCACCAAGAACCAGGGCGAGGTGGCAGTACCTGCCGTAAAAGTGGCAATGATTCGCAATGACGCCGAGCAAACGGCCTACGATAAGTCGTTGCATCCCGGGTTGCTGCATGGCTGGAATGGCGGGGCGAATGTTGGCTTCTCCCTCACCCGAGGAAACAGCGAAACCACCAACCTGGCGCTGGCCATCAACGCAGTCCATCCCACACAGAATGACAAGACCAGCATTTACCTCACTTCAGTCGATACCACGAACCAACTATCCACGCCGAGTACGGTTGCTAATCTCATAACAGCCGGAGTTGAGTACGATCACAATCTGGATCCGAAAATATTCGGCTTTGTCGCTGCCAACTTCATGAGCAACGCTCTGCAAGAGCTGGATCTGCGCGGCGTTTACGGAGGCGGTCTGGGCTACCACGCCATCAAGTCCGACCGTACGACGCTGGATATTCAAGCGGGCTTGAACTATACACATGAAACCTATTCCAACGGGTTGCCCGTAACGCCGGCGACGGTCCCTCCTACTCTGGTTTCTTATGGGGTGACGAACCGCTACGCCGCGCTCACTTTGGGCGAAGAGTTAATGCATAAGGCTGGCAAGAGCACAGTGATTACGGAAAACTTTTACATCTTTCCAGACCTGTCGAGCGGCTACGCGGGACAGTACCGAATGACCTTCAATCTTGGCACCGTCACCAAGATCAGTAAATGGCTGGGATGGCAAAATCAGTTCAACGACCTTTACGTCTCAAACCCGCCGACCGGAACAAAAGACAACGACGTTATCTTTACGACTGGGCTGAATTTCTCGTTCGCGCAGCACTAAGTTGCGCGACACCGAACAAAAGAGAATTGAAGCTGTGAAGCCGCTCGCACGAGCGGCTTTCTTATTTGCGATTCGACCGCCCCTCAGCGGCTGAAGCCGGCATTGAAAAAAGGCGATTTATCGCAGCGGTGAACCGCTGCGCCACCCAAAAACAAGATCAAGTTTGAGTTTTTCCGCAGGCTCTGGAAGTCGTGCCCTTCCCGAACCCATTTGCGGGACGGCTTCTAGACTAACTCAAGTTCAATCTTTTTTGTTGGGACATCCAGTTTCTTGATCCGGAACTGGCGAATTTGCCCAGCGCGCACGGGTTCAGGCTTGGCGGTTGCCGCAGGGGAAGCGCCTTTCCAGCGCGCCTGCAGCATGGATCCCAGCGACGACAAATCGGGCTTTGAAGAGGCGGCGCCGGATTCTGGCGTATCTTTTTCCTTTTCTTGCTCCGGATGGGTTGTATTCAAGCTGCATCGCGCCAGAATTCCTTCTCCTAACTCCACGCGAGCGTGACCGTCCGAAACTTCCGTCATGCGGCCGGAAACAATGTCGCCTTCTTTGTGCTCGACAATGTATTCGTCCAGTCCGCTGGGGACCAATTGCTTCATGCCCAACTTGATCTGACGCTTTTCTTTGTCCAGGGCGAGCACTTGCGCTTTTACAAGTTGGCCGATCTTGAGCATATCGGAGGGATGGTTGATGCGCTTCTCCGCGCTCATGTCGCTGACGTGGATCATGCCCTCGACGCCTTCAGAAAGCTGAATGAACGCGCCGAATTTGGTGATGCTGACCACCGGGCCTTCGACCACGGAGCCTGCGGCAAATTTCTCAGACGCGTCGGCCCAGGGATCGCCCAGCGCTTGCTTGAGGCCAAGAGACATGCGGCGTTCGGGGATGTTAATTCCAAGGATGATGGCATCGACCATTTCGCCGGGCTTGACCAGGGTGCTCGCACTGCGCAGTTTTTTTCCCCAAGACATTTCGGAGACGTGAATCAAGCCTTCGATTCCGGGCTCCAATTCCACGAAAGCGCCGAATTCGGCGACCCGAGTTATGCTTCCCCGCACGCGTTCGCCTGCGGTGTACTTGCCGGCAACAGCATCCCAGGGATGTGGAAGTAGCTGTTTCATGCCGACGGAGATGCGGCGCTTGTCGGTATCGGCTGAAATCTTTAACACTTTTGCTTCGATCGGCTGGCCGATGGAAAGCACATCGCCGGCCTTGTTGATGCGAGTCCAGGCGATGTCGCTGACATGGAGAAGGGCGTCTACGCCTCCGAGGTCGATGAAGGCGCCGTAGTCGGTGAGGCTGCGGACGGTGCCGGTGACGATGTCGCCTTCTTTCATCTCCGAGTAGCGGCGAGCCTTGGTGGAGCGATCTTCTTCCTCGAGGACTACGCGTCGATCGACGACCAGATCTTCTTCGGCCACGTCGAGCTTAATGATGCGGCAGGAGATTTCCTGCTCGACGAGCTTCGGCATTTCTGCGGCGTCACGGACGCCGCTGCGCGAGGCGGGCATGAAGGCCCGGACGCCTACGTCTACGCTGAATCCGCCTTTGATCAGGCCAGTCACTTTGCCGACAACTGTCGACTTTTCGGCGAAGGCTTTTTCCAACGCGTTCCAGTCTTTTGGCTGCTCGACTTTGGTTCGCGAAAGTTGGTAATAACCTTCGGGATCGCGACCTTTGACTGAGACTGGCAGCTTGTCTCCGGGCTTTGGAGTTTCGCCGGAAGTTTGGAAATCCGCGAGCGGCAGAATGCCTTCGCTCTTGAAGCCGATGTCGAGGAATACGGAGTCGGCGGAGACAGCGATGACGGTGCCTTCGAGTTGTTTCGCACCTTCATTGCCGGAACGCTTTCGCGAGTGGGTCTTCTCAAACTGCGCGAGCAGGTCGCCGAAGGATTCGTTGGAGTCAGGTTGGGGCTGGGGAGTGTCTTCGTTGGAAAACGTTGGATTGGACATGAAAAGAGTCAGTGTCTCGCGGATTAATCCCAATTAGGATAACACTCGACGCAGTGCGGTATTCGGGTCCGCAGACGATTGTCGTCGTGCAGCCTGTAGCTTGATTAGGGCGCGGTCGGTCGGTGAGATTCGTTTCTTGTTGTGGCTGACGGTCTCAAGTGTTGCCCTGGTGAGCAGCAGCTTTTCCCTCCTTCCGCTCGATGCTGCACCGGGTTCGGCAAGGTTGTGCATCTAAAGAAGATACGTTACGATTATTCTTTAGCCCTAAAGCTGGCCCATTGCGCCGTGCCCTGGTTTCGGATGACAGTCTCCTCGATCCGATTGGCGGGGATCGCAAGCTGATTCTATGAATAAAATAGAGGTGCACGTCGCTTGTGTGGAATAGTTGGTTTCACGCACAAAAACTGGCTGCCCGATAGCGGACGCATTGAGCGCGCTGCCGCCACGCTGATTCATCGTGGACCGGACCAACAGGGCGTGGTGCAGTCCAGCGTCTGCTCGATGGGAGCGGCCCGCCTGAAGATCATCGACCTCGATTCGGGCGATCAGCCCATTTTTTCTGAAGACCGAGATGTGGCCATCGTCTTCAATGGCGAGATCTACAACCACTTGGAACTCCGGCAGGAACTAGAGGCGCTAGGCCATCGTTTTCACTCCCACTGCGACACCGAAACCGTTCTCCATGCATTTCTAGAGTGGGATACGGATTGCTTCGCGCGGCTGCGCGGGATGTTTGCCATTGGGCTATGGACGAAATCGACCAAGCGGTTGTTGCTGGCGCGGGACCGGATGGGGATTAAGCCGCTTTATATTGCGCGGCGGGGAAACGATTTATTTTTCGGCTCTGAGTTGAAGGCCATTCTGATCCATCCGGAGATTGAGCGACAGCTCAGCCTGGATGGGCTTGATTGCTATCTTTCGTTGAACTATGTGCCCTCGCCATGGACGCTGGTGGAGGGGATCGAGAAACTTCCGCCGGGAGAATGGCTGGAGTGGCGCGATGGCAAGGTTTCGACGGACAGCTATTGGCGACTGCCTTTTGGGGTAGTGCGTGAGCAGACGGTCGATTCCGCGTGTGAAGAGCTGGATGATCTATTGCGGCAATCGGTGCGCGAGCACCTCGTCTCGGATGTTCCGCTAGGGATGTGGCTGAGTGGAGGGGTGGATTCTTCGACGATTTTGCATTACGCGGCCGAGGCCGGGGCGAGGTTGAAGACTTTTTCGATTTCGTTTCAGGGGCGAAGCTTCGACGAGACCGCTTACATCCGGGAAGTTGCGAATGCTTACCAAACCGACCATGAAGAGCTGGATCTGAATCCCGAGAAGAATCTGCGGGATGTGATCGAGCAGTTTGCGGATTACTCAGATGAACCCTCGGCGGATGCGGGAGCGCTTCCAGTCTGGTTTGTTTCGCGGTTGAGCAAGACGAAAACGACTGTCTGCCTGAGCGGCGAAGGCGCTGACGAGTTGTTCGGCGGGTATCTTACACATAGGGCGGATTACCTCGCGGGGCTTGCGCGAAAACTTCCGCGAAGGGCTCTTGCATTAGGGCTCGCTGCACTGCGCGGCTGGCCGGTTTCGGATGAGAAGATCAGTTTTGAATACAAAGTGAAGCGATTTCTAGAAGGCTCGTTGCTGGCGCCGGAGCAGGGTCATGTCTATTGGAATGGCACTTTCTCCGAAGAGCAGAAGGTGGCGCTGGTGCGCGCAGAACTTCCTGCTGCCCTGCAGAGCATTCTTGGCGGGCTGGCCGATCGGCTGGTGATGGCCGATGATGTGACGCCCTATTTGTGGTTCGACCAGAAGTACTATCTTGCCGACGACATTTTGACCAAGACGGACCGCATGAGCATGGCTCATTCGTTAGAAGTGCGTCCGCCGTTTCTCGATCACCGCATCGTTGAATTTGCCGCTTCCCTGCCTGCGTCGCTCAAGATTCGGGGATCGCGGCAAAAAGTTATTTTAAAGGAGTTGATGCGGAATAAGCTTCCGGCTTCAGTGCTTCAACGAAAAAAGATTGGATTCGATATTCCGGTGCATGAATGGCTGCGCGGCTGTTTGCGGTCTTTGATGCTGGATGTGCTGATGGATGGATCGACCGATGACAATGGACTGTTTCGACGGGAGATGATTGAGACTTACATCGAAAAACATTTGGAGAGAAAGATTAATGTTGGGTACCACCTATGGGGCCTGATGGTGCTGTTTTTGTGGATGAAAAAGTGGGGGATTCAGGCAACTGCACCACGGAGCGCGAGCGTTTGGGCGCAGGAAAAAGCTGGTACGCTTATCTAGGAGTTTTTTTCGTGGCTGCAACCATCTACCTGGGTTGCATTATTTCTCCTCCCTCGCTCATGGATGATGTAGACGCGGTGCAGGCGCAGATCGCCCGCAACATGCTGGCCTCGGGCGACTGGGTGACGGCGCGGGTGGATGGCGTGGCGTATCTGGAAAAAGCCCCGCTGGTGTACTGGACGATTGCAGTGAGCTACATGGTATTTGGCGCGCAAGATTGGGCGGCGCGCATTCCGATTGGATTGTCATGCATAGGGCTTTGCCTGCTGATGGTGGGGTTTGGGGCCTGGGCATTTGGCAGGCGGGCGGGATTTTATTCCGGGCTTTGCATGGCTACGTGCGTGGGGCTTTTTTTATTTACGCGGATTTTGATCCCCGACGTGATGCTGACCTTCACGGTTGGGCTGGCGATGTGGGCGTTCCTCCGCGTGCTGGAGGAGGACGAACGTCATCCGCGGTTTTGGGCATTTGTGCTGGCGGCAAGCCTGGGAGTGGGGCTGCTGCTGAAGAGTTTGATCGCTGTGGTTTTTCCGTTAGCGGCTGGATGCATTTATCTTTGGATTACGCACCAGTTTTTTTCTGCTAATACCTGGCGGCGATTGCATCCCTTCAGCGGAGCCCTGATCATTTTGCTGATTGCCGCGCCGTGGCACATTCTGGCGACGTTACATAATCCACCGTATTTCGCCTTTACGCTGCACAGCGGACCGGGACTTTACCATGGATTTCTTTGGTTCTTCTTTATTAACGAGCAGTTGCTGCGGTTTCTGAATATGCGGTATCCGCGGGACTACGACACCGTGCCGCGGCTTTACTTTTGGCTGTTTCATCTAGTGTGGTTGTTTCCCTGGAGCGTTTATTTTCCCGCGATCGCGAAGCTCTCGTTTAGGCCGGTCGACCGCGCGGGGAGAACGCGGCTGCTGGCGTTTTGCTGGGCGGGTTTTGTGCTGGTGTTTTTTACGTTCTCGACGACGCAGGAATATTACTCGATGCCCTGCTATCCGGCGCTTGCGCTTTTGTTGGGCTCGGCCATGGCAGCGGGAGGGGTTTGGATACGGCGCGGCACGCGAGTGCTCTCTGTGATTGCAGGATGCGCGGGGGCAGCGGCGCTGGCGCTATTTTTTGTTACTCGCCACCTGCCCACGCCGGGAGACATATCGCAGGCTCTGAGCGCTCATCCCGGAGCTTATAAGCTTTCGCTGGGGCACATGGAAGATTTGACGGTGGCTTCTTTTGCCTATCTTCGAATGCCGCTGCTGATGGCCGCGATTGCCTTCTCCGTGGGCGCTGTGGCGACGTGGAAATTCGTGGGCCAGAAGGCGTTTTTAGGCGCCGCGCTGATGATGATACTTTTCTTTCAGGCTGCGCGAATTGCCATGGCGACTTTTGACCCGTATTTGTCATCGCGGCCTTTGGCGGAAGCGATATTGAAATCTGCGCAAGGGACACTGATTGTGGATCATCACTACTACACGTTTTCTTCCATCTTCTTTTATACGGATCGCACGGCGCTGCTTCGGAACGGAAAAATCTTAAATCTGGAATATGGCGCGAATGCGCCGGATGCTCCAGATGTGTTTATCGATGATGCGCAATTCAAGAATATTTGGCTTAAACCGGAGCGGGCTTACATTGTGGCGAAGGAAGATGTAGTTCCCCAATTAGAGTCGCTGGTGGGAGCCGAGCATCTTAGTGTTGTGAAGGAAAGCGGTGGCAAGGTGGTTTTGACGAATCATCCAATCGTGGTTTCTCGGGGAGAGCCGCCAAAGATGCTCAATCTGGGATGATGCGTTCGGTCAGGCAGTCATCGAAATTACGTTGATAATAAATTCTTGGGAACATGAGGTGAGAAGAGTATGAAGATTGCGGTGCTGGGCGGCGATGGTTACTGTGGCTGGGCAACGGCGTTATATCTTTCCAAGAAGGGGCATTCGGTTGTAATTGCCGATAATTTTGTGCGGCGGCTGTGGGACCACGAGCTTGGGGTGCAAACGTTGACGCCTATCCGCACGCTTTCCGAGCGACTCAGGGCCTGGCAAGAGCTGACCGGGAAAGAGATCGATCTCTTTGTTGGCGATGTGACGGAGTATGATTTTCTCTCGTCGATCATTCAGGATTTCGAGCCGGAGGCGGTGATTCATTTTGCCGAACAGCGCTCGGCTCCATATTCGATGATTGACCGCAAACATGCGGTTTCCACCCAGGTGAACAACGTGGTGGGAACGCTGAATTTGCTGTTTGCCCTGCGCGAGTTCAAGCCGGACTGCCATCTCATCAAGCTCGGCACGATGGGGGAATACGGCACGCCGAATATAGATATTGAAGAGGGCTACATTACCATCGAGCACAACGGGCGGAAGGACACTCTGCCTTATCCGAAACAGCCGGGGTCTTTTTATCACCTTTCGAAAGTTCACGACACGCATAACATCACTTTCACTTGCAAGATATGGGGGCTGCGCGCGACCGATCTGAATCAGGGCGTGGTTTACGGGACCATGACCGACGAGGTGGGATTGGACGAAGCGCTGATCAATCGCTTCGATTATGACGAAGTATTTGGCACGGTGCTGAATCGGTTTTGTGTGCAGGCGGCGATTGGGCATCCGCTGACGGTGTATGGCAAAGGAGGACAGACGCGGGGATTTCTGGACATCCGGGATACGGTGCGATGCGTCGAGCTAGCGTGCTTGAATCCCGCGGCCAAAGGCGAGTTTCGCGTGTTCAATCAATTCACGGAACAGTTTTCGGTGCTGGAGTTGGCAAGTTTAGTCCAGACAGCCGGAGAGAAATTGGGTTTGAAGGTGAAGGTGGATCATCTTCCCGATCCGCGAGTGGAAGCGGAAGAGCACTATTACAATGCGAAGCATTCAAAGCTGATCGAGTTGGGATTGAAGCCGCATTTGCTCTCTGACTCTTTGCTGGATTCGCTGATGAATGTTGCGATGAAGTATCGCGACCGAATCGATGGAGCGGTGATGATGCCGCGAGTCAACTGGCGGCAGCCGAGTAATGAACGCCGAACTCAGACGCATCCAAAAGCGATGGCCCTGAGTGAAGCAACTCTTGGGGTTATGTCGAATGCCGGCAAGAATGGTGGCAGCCCTTCGGCCAAGAAAACGCGGGTGGGCTGAGGGGGCTGATTGAAGGGATTAGCAATCTAGGTAGTCGGCTCGGCATCCTCCGGTATCGCCGGTACGAGCGTGCCGTTGCGAATATAGTATTCGGCGTTCCGCCAGCGGATACTATTGCGCGAAAAACTGGTGAGCCAGATTGCGAAAGCAAGGGCATCCCATAGCGGAATCAGTACCAGCTGTTTCCAGAGTGCGGTATGCTTCAGGCCCCAAATGCCGACCGTCCAGGTCATGGCAAACCTGAGGAGTAAATAGGTGCCGATATAGCCCGCGGCAACTGGGGCTGATGGGTGAATCGCAATTGCTGCCAACGACCAGGGTAGGCCCTGGGTAAGAAGCAATCCTAGATGTCCCCAGGGACGCAAGTGGCGCATTACCACGATCCATCGCAATCGCTTGTGAAATAGGTCACTCATGGAGCCGAAGTCGGCGACTGTCAGAATGGTGTAAGGCAGAAGTTCAACCTCGAAACCTTGCTCGGCGATCAGGCGTCCCACCAGGAGGTCGTCGGCCGGGCGGTCTTTAATCGCTTCATAACCACCGAATCCAGCCAGCCGCGTGCGGGTTGTGGCGATGGTCGGCCCCAGCGCGAATTTCACTCCGTCCATTTGCCACGCGACTAGAATGCCCGGATAGAAATCAGAAAACATGCCGACGGCCTGGAGATGATCGGGAAATGTTTTATCTTCGATCGGAACGTAGAAACAGGTCACCGCGCCCACTTTTGGATTGGCCAATGGGGCGACCACATTCCGCAGGTAGTTGGGCTCGACGCGTACATCGCTGTCACTAATCACAAGAACTTCGTTCTGAGCTTCGCGGACCAGGCGCGCCAGCTTGAGTACTTTGTCGTTGGCTCCTGTTCCACCGGAACCAAACAGCACCCGGATCCTGCATTCGGGAAAATCGTGTACGAGTTTCTCCAGGACGGGAACGGCCGGATCCTCCCGATCTCCAACGCAGAACAGGATTTCGTACTCCGGATAGTCTTGCCTGCAAAAGCTGGCGAAGTTTTCGTAAGCGTCAGGGTCCAGACCTCGGATCGGCTTTAGATTGCTTATTGGAGGGGTCAAGTTCAGATTGGCGGGAGGTGTAGCGCGGCGAAAAAACTGCCAGGCGCTAAACAGGACAATCAAGTAATAGATAAATGGAATCGCCGCAACAGCCAGGAGTAGATTGCGGATGCTGAAGATCATCGAGCGCACCGGAGGTGGCGATCCCACAAGCTGCCCCGGAACCGGATTGCTCTTATGTCGCGTCGAATTCGGCATTCAACGGGAGGGACGCCCAGGACAGTCCGCTGTACGGCGTCAGCTGGCATAATTTTGATGATCCACGATTATTTTTTCCGGGCGCACCCCGTTGTTTCTTGACGAAGAACAACCGACAACGGAATTGTCAGCATACACTGCCGATAAACAAATTCTCCACTCGAATTGGATTCTAAGTTGGGAAGGCACTCGAAGAAATTTCCTAGGCATAGGCCAGATATGCTTTGCCAGATGTAAACTGGGACCAATCTTTCTCTGCAAGCCAAAGGAGGCCTAAGTGCAAGACTCCTCTGCTGCGATTACCCTTTCTGAGATCCCGATGTGGCATGCGCTCTACGAATCGGCCATTCTGGAGCCGGATTATTCCAAGCTTCCGCAACGGATTGCCGAAGCGCGAACTGCAATTCACGACCGGGCGGAAGAGATACTTACCAGTCCCTCCTGCACGGAACGTGTCGCGATCAATAATGCCTTGCGAGTGTTGCGGGCACTTGAAGAGGTGGTCAGGAAAAGGTTGACTGCGTAGTGACTGGGTAAGAATGGGGCAACATCGGGCTTGGTGCGAATCTCTGCGCTCTTTCAGTGCAATTCCAGTAGCTTTCCTGGCTGTCCAGCCGTTCAGGACAGGTTTGATATTGACATTGCAACATGCATTTGTCATAGTCTCAAAGCGGTTAGACGAAATGACGTTTTTTAGCCAATTCAGCGGTTACTTTGGGTGCCGGGAGAACTGTGAGCAAGCTTGATTTCCTGTTCCATTCTTCCCCGTTGCCGGATCGGCAGGGCGGAGAACTTCTGCACCTGACGCGGCAGCAGGCGGGATGGGAGTGGATGAGCTTTTTTGTCCGCCGACTTTCTCCCGGCCAGGAATATCGCGCGCAGACCGCTGGCGAAGAGGCCGTATTCGTGCTGCTCGGGGGGAGCTGCATGGCCGATTGGGGGGAGGGCGCGAAGCGAATTGGGAAGCGCCAGAACGTTTTTGGCGGGTTTCCCTACACCTTGTATTTGCCCTCCGGGAATGAAGTAGTATTTGCCAGCGAAACGGTTTGCGAAATTGCCGAGTGCCGCTCCCCATCACAAGCTGCGCTCAAACCGCGCCTGGTCGCTCCAAACGAAGTGGTCAGCAGCCTGCGGGGCGGAGGGAACGCTTCGCGGCAAATCGTCGATATTATCGGGCCGTCATTTCCCGCCGACAAGCTGATGGCGATTGAGGTCTATACCCCGGGCGGAAACTGGTCGAGTTATCCGCCCCATAAGCATGATGTACACAATCCGCCGACAGAAGTCGATTTGGACGAGATCTACTATTACCGAATCCAGCAGTCCGACGGTTTCGCTTTTCAGCATCTGTACTCTGGCAGCCACGCCGGGGAGCAAATACTAAAGCCGCGGGATGGCGATGCGGTGCTGGTGCATAGCGGATATCACCCGGTGGTCGCAGGTCCCGGATATGACGTTTACTATTTGAATTTTCTGGCTGGGTCGGACCGCGCTTTGGCTGTGACAGAAGACTCCGATCATGTCTGGATACGTGCGACATGGAAGGACACCGATCCTCGCTTGCCGCTTGTAAAATAGCGATCCGCGCTTCCAGAGAGGGGGTCACCATGCCGATGCGCCACTGCTCGAACCGCCTTGAAAGCCGTTTTTTGGCGCACAGGCCAAGAAGCCGCTTTCTCCGCGGCGATAGCCCTGAGAAGTGGACAACTTCTTTCCGCTTAGAATATTTCACGAAGATTCGCCCTCCGCAGACGATCCCGACGTTTTCAGCCGATCGTGAACGGATAGAAGTTAAAATGCTCCCACCGCGGCCGGCGCCGCGGGGAGGATCTTGCCGATGACAAGAAAAATGACCGTGGCCCAAGCGACCGTGGCGTTTTTGAAGAATCAATTTTCCGAGAAGGATGGAAATCAGTATCAATTTTTTGGAGGATGCCTGGGAATCTTCGGGCACGGAAATGTTGCGGGCATGGGACAGGCTTTGGAGCAAGACCATGGCCTGCGCTACTACTTGTTCCGCAACGAGCAGGCGATGGTGCACGCAGCGACGGGATTTGCAAAAACGAGTTTTCGGAAACGTGCGCTGGTGTGTACGACTTCCATCGGCCCTGGGGCGACGAATATGATCACTGGAGCGGCAACGGCGACGGTCAACCGATTGCCGGTTCTACTTTTGCCGGGAGACATTTTTGCCCGGCGGAATGTCGCGCCTGTTTTGCAGCAAATTGAATCGGCAGCCACGCAGGATATTTCAGCGAACGATTGTTTTAAGCCGGTCTCGCGCTACTGGGATCGAATTCAGCGGCCTGAGCAATTGTTGACCTCGTTGCCGGAGGCGATGCGTGTCTTAACCTCTCCGGCCGACACTGGAGCGGTGACGCTTTGCCTTCCCCAGGATGTGCAGGCGGAAGCCTTCGACTTCCCCGAGGAATTCTTTCAAAAGCGTGTCTGGGTGATTCCGCGCGCGCGGTGCGACGAACATCTCTTGAACGAAGCTGGCAAATGGATACTGGCCTCGAAGACGCCGTTGATTATCGCCGGCGGAGGCGTTCTTTATTCCGAGGCGTTTCAGGCGCTAGCGAATTTTGCGAGTGCCACAGGGATTCCGGTGTGTGAGACGCAAGCCGGAAAAGGATCATTGCCATTCGATCATCCCCAGCAGTTGGGTGCGGTCGGAGTGACGGGGACGCCGGGCGCGAATATTCTTGCGCGCCAAGCCGATCTGGTTATTGGAATCGGAACACGCTACAGCGATTTCACTACGGCTTCGAAAACAGCGTTTCAAAACCCATCGGCTCGTTTCATTAACATCAACGTAGCTGAGTTCGATGCGTACAAGCTTTCCGCGCTGCCGCTTACGGGCGATGCCCGGATTACGTTGGAAGAGCTACGGCGCTCGATCGGAACCTATCAGGTAGACGACGCTTATAAGTTTCGAATTCAGGAACTGCGGATGCAATGGGAGACGGAAGTTGATCGCATTTATGGTTTGGCGAAGAAGCCGCCGATTACTCAGGGAGAAGTTATCGGAATTCTGAACAGCTTTACCAAGGCTTCCGATATCGTGGTTTGCGCAGCGGGCAGCCTGCCCGGAGACCTGCACAAATTGTGGCGGACGCGAGAACCCGGCGGCTATCACATGGAATATGGAAACTCGTGCATGGGTTACGAGATTGCCGGAGCCCTGGGCGCAAAAATGGCAGATCCCTCGCGAGAAGTCTATGTGCTGATTGGCGACGGATCTTATCTCATGATGGCACAGGAGATTGTGACCAGCTTGCAAGAAGGCTACAAGCTGAACATCGTGCTGCTGAACAATCACGGATTTTCCAGCATTGGTGGGCTGAGCCGCGCGTGCGGGAACGAGGGCATGGGCACGAATTACCGATATCGGAGCGGGGAGACTTACGACGGCGATATCTTACCCGTGGACTTTGCCGCCAACGCCGCCAGCCTGGGGGCTTGGACGATGCGAGCGAGCACAGCCGCGGAGCTTAAGGAAGCGCTGGTTTGCGGCAGCAAACAAACCCGCACAGCAGTCGTGGTGATAGAAACCTCCTACGACCAAAGAGTTCCTGGATACGAATCATGGTGGGACGTGCCGATTGCAGAGGTTTCAGAGCGAGATAGCGTCAAGGCTTCCCGCCGCGACTATGAAGAAGCGCGCACCAAGGAGCGCTTTTTTTTCTAATATTGTTGGCAGACTCTTAACTTTCCGACTTTTCGCTACGAAGTGATTCTGTTCAGTCGTTCTCGAGACCGAAAAGGGGTGACTGTGGCGACGACGACCGGCGCAGGCCAAACCGCTGTGGGAGAGCCTCACCTCAAGCGAGTCCTCAGTCTATGGGATCTCGTCTATTACGGAATTATTCTGACGTCGCCGATCGCCGCCGTTCCGCTGTTTGGAGAAGGTCAAGTTCTTTCTCACGGGCATACGGTGGCGACTCTGCTGCTGGCAATGGTTGCGATGTCAGTGACCGCTGTTAGTTTTGGGCGCATGGCTACAGTTTATCCATCGTCGGGTTCTGTCTATACCTACATAAGCCGGGAGCTAAACTCGCATGTTGGATTTGTGCTGGGCTGGGCGATGTTTCTGGAATATCTTTTTCAACCGGTCCAGAATGCCTTGTACGCAGTGCTCACGTTTCAACGAATGACGCCGCGCGTTCCGTTCGCTGTTCTGGCAGCCTTCACGGTGGGATTGATTACCGTCATGACGGTGCAAGGAATTCGTTTTACAGCGCGAACGAACGAGGTTCTGCTCGGCTTTATGGTGCTTGTTACCACCATCTTTCTGGTAGAGGCGTTTCGCTATATCGTGCTGCACCATCGCCTGGTGGGACTGATTTCCATGCAACCGATTTACAATCCGTCGACTTTCAACGTGCGGGCGAT
The DNA here is from genome assembly GCA_963833875.1 of uncultured Acidobacteriaceae bacterium. Classification (GTDB taxonomy): domain Bacteria; phylum Acidobacteriota; class Terriglobia; order Terriglobales; family Acidobacteriaceae; genus Sulfotelmatobacter. The sequence goes on along the minus strand of CAWHZM010000002.1, from coordinate 1,232,218 downwards.
TGCGGCGGGGACGTCGCTGGCGGCACTGGTGTTCATCGGCTTCGATGGAGTCTCGATTCTGGCCGAGGAGGTTAAGAATCCAAAGAGAAATGTGCTGCTGGCGTCAGTGCTGGTGGTGGTCTTCACCGGGCTGTTCAGCGGATTGCAAGTTTATATGGCACAGCGCGTATGGCCGGACTACACCACGATCCAAAATCCGGAGACCGCTTTCATGGATGTTGCGCAGCTAGCCAGTGGGCCGTTCCTGTTCGCAGCCTACGGCGTGATGCTGTTGATTTCGAGTATCGCCTGCGGACTGGCGGGACACGTGGGCGCGTCGCGCCTGCTTTATAGCATGGGACGGGACGATGTGCTTCCGAAAAAAATATTCGGCTATCTCAGTCCAAGAAAAAGCAATCCGGTATACAACATTTGGATCATAGGATTTGTTGCCTATATTTGCGTGATCACGATACCGTGGGAACATGCCGCGGAAGTTGTGACCTTTGGGGCGCTACTCGCCTTCATGGGAGTGAACCTGGCGGCGATGATGCACTTTTGGTTCTCCGCGGGCGCAGCAGGCAGGCGCAACTTTTTTGTGGATGCATTTGTTCCCAGCTTTGGCATCGTCTTCTGTTTCGTTTTGCTCATCAGCCTTCAGACTTGGACGAAATATGCCGGAGTGGCGTGGCTGGCGATTGGAATTCTTTACGGGGCTTATAAGACGCGCGGTTTCACGGTTCGCCCAAGGCTGATCGATTTCAGCGAGACCTAGAGCAGTTTTCTTCTCAGCTGGATGAGCGGGGATATTTGGCGCCAGAACGAGGGTTGTTCGTTTCCTGCGAGCGCGCTCGCGATACGCTGAGTGCGAAGCCGCAGGATTCGCGAATCCTCAGTTCAGTTGGCAGCTTCTTTATGCCCGGCGCGCTGTGATCTCCCGCAATTCGCCGGATGAGGAGCTCCGAGGCCTCGCTCCCAAGTTTGTGCTTGGGTAATTCAACCGTGGTAAGGCGTGGATAGAAAACGTCCAGCCAGGGATAATCGTCGAAACTTACCAGCCCGAAATCCTCGGGGCAGCGCAGGCCCATCTCTTCCGCCGCTTTCAACAATCCAATGGACATGAGATGGTTGGCCACATAGATTCCATCGGGCCGGTGAGAAAGAAGAGCGTGCCCGGCGCGAAATCCTGACTCTATCCTATAGTCTCCTTCAATAACTAACTTGCGATCATAGGGCAAGCCTTCCGCCTTGAGCGCGTCGCGGAATCCCTCCCAGCGGGCCAGCGCATTACTCACCTTCAAGGGACCGCTGATTAGTCCGATACGCCGCCTTCCCGAACGGGCCAGGTGCGAGACCGCGTCATAGGCGCCCTGATAGTCATCGGTGATAACGGCGTCCTTAGTCAGCTTCGGATAGGTTCGCATAACGAGCACAAATGGAATCTGAACTTCCTTGATCATCTGCCGCAAAGAGGGCCTGAAATCCTCCGCGGCTTTCGTCAATAAAATTCCGTCGACGCGCTTTGACAGCAGCAACTCGACGGAAGCTTCCTCTTTTTCCAGCGTATCGTCACTGTTGCAGAGCAGCAGGTTGTAACCGTGTTTTTGCGCGGCATCCTCAGCCCCGCGCACAACCATGGGAAAAAACGGGTTTGCGATATCGGGGACGATCATGCCGATGGTATGAGTCCGCTGCTTGGCCAGGCTTCTTGCAATAAGGTTCGGACGGTAGTTGAGCTTCCGGATCGCGGCGTCGACGCGCTCACGGAGCTTCTTTCCCACGTGCTCCTTGCCGTTGATTACTGCCGAGACCGTGAAGACCGAGACGCGCGCTTCCCGCGCAACATCGTATACGCTTGCCGACTTCGAGGATTTCCTTCGGCTGCCGTTCTCCGAGGATGACATAACTTGGACTTAGTTTCTGGAATCGACTGCAGTGAGCCGTAACTCGATTTCTAGAATTTACTTAGTGCTATATGGCAACCGTTCGTTTGTCTCGCGCCGACCTGTAGATGGCATCGATGATGATTATATCCCGATGACCTTCGGCCCCATCCGGCTCGACCGATCCATGATCCTGGATAGCCGAAGCAAAGGCGTCGATCTCCGGGGCAAATTCATCGAGAACCTTGAATGTGCGCTGAATACATCGTTTCCCGATCTTCGCAGTCAGATGCCTCTCCTCGTCAAAAGGAAATGCCGGAGAGAGCGAAGCCCAGCCCAGGGTTCCTTGAACATAAATAAACGACGATGGGGCCGCGCCGTAGGTAGAGCTGGCCAGCGCGATGACTCCACTAGGAAATCGCAGCCGGAAGGAAATCCCTTCCTCAACTTCCTTGTACCTTACGGTATCGTTCACCCACGACTGCGCGACAACCTCGACTGGATCTTCTTCCAGCAGCCAGCGAGTTGTGTTCACGCAATAGATACCCAAATCCATCAGCGGTCCCCCACCCGCTATTTGCGCATCCAGTAGCCAAGCTAATGACACACCTGAAATATGCAGTTCGCTGAATGCCGTGTGTATGACGTCGATGCGGCCTAGCCTTCCACTCTTAATAAGCTTTTTCAAATAAACTGTGCTGGGTTCGTAATACTTACGGTAGGCGGTCATCAACAGAACGCCGGCGCGTCGGCACGCCTCCACCATCGAGGCAGACTGTTCCAGTCTTGCCGCGAGCGGCTTTTCGCAAAGGACATGTTTGCCGGCGCGTGCCGCCCGGATTGTAAGCGCGGCGTGTTCGCCTTGCGGAGTGGCGAGGTATACGGCCGCGACTTTGGGATTGGCTAGACATTCGGAAAATTGATCACTGGAATAGTGAAACCTGGCATTGAACTTCCGGGCCAACTGCAGAGCCTTCTTGGTGTCTCGTCCCACCAGCGCAACCAACTTCGCCTTCTTGCAATTCGCGAAGGCTGGAAGCACCGAACTTTGCGCGATGCTACCGAGACCAATGACCGCGAAGCCTACTCTTTCGCCCGCCGGCTTCTTTCTCGCGAGCCTTGTATTTGTCGCCATCGAGTATTTCGCTGCTTCAGTTCGAGCAAAATCGATCTAGCTCTCGCGCTCGGCTCGGCCAAGGTTTTGGTTGCGAATTGCCTTGTGATCCAGACCCCGGAGCTCTTCAATGTTGGTGAGAACCTTGTGAATCGCGTCTGCGATGGCGTCCACATCGGCGCTGCTGCCGAGGAAATGCTGATGTGGAAGCCAAACGGCTTCGTGGTAAGCGGCACGGTCTGATTCGGGGCAGGAATACATATTCCGCAGATCGAGGGCTTTGTCGCGGTTCCAGCTGAGTGCAGGAAAATCGGCGGAGTCAACTGGAAAGAGTGAACTCTTATAAACCGGCTCATAGAAAAGCCCGTCGCAAGGAATGCCTTCCAGTTGCAAAGCCGCGACGAAGGCGGCACGGGGAATGTCTTTAACGGTGTCCGCAAAATATTTGAAGACGTAGCCGTAGGGAGCAAGGCGCGTGATGCGGGGCTCGGGCTTGAGCAATCCAATTCCCGGGGTATTCTGCAGGCGCGTCTCGAAGTGCTTCATATTCTGCTCGCGAACAGCTGCTTGCTTTGGAAGCCGCTCCAGCTGAGGGACCAGCACCGCCGCTTGAAATTCACCGAGTCGATAATTGAATCCGATGATGCGGTGATGGTACTGATCCGTAAGGCTGGCACGGCCAGCATTGATGTAGCTTTGCACCAGCTCCATGTATTCGAGATTGTTAGAAATGACTGCGCCACCTTCTCCGGATGTGATCAACTTGCTGGATTGAAAACTGAAGGCGCCGAGGTCGCCCATGGAGCCGGCGCCCTTGCCTTTCCACATGCCGCCGTGGGCGTGGGCGCAATCTTCGATGACTTTGAGATTGTGCTTTTTGGCAATGCGGAGGATTTCGTCCATATCGGCAAAGCGCATTCCGAGATGCACGGGAAGAATGGCTTTGGTCTTCGGAGTGATGGCCTTCTCGATTAGCTTGGCGTCCAGGCAATATGTCTCAGGGTCAACGTCGACGAAGACCGGAACAGCATTAAGAAGCAGCACCGGACCTACCGTTCCCTCCCAGGTGTATGCCGGGACAATAACTTCGTCGCCGGGGCGGATGTCGATAGCCTTCAATGCCGCCTGAATCGCGACGGTGCCCGTGTTCACACATTGCGCGTATTTCACGGTGTGAACTTCGGCGAACTTTCTGGCGAACAACTCAGCATACTTGCCAGGAAAGGGCTGGCCGCCCCACTTTGTGCTGGTAAGCACGTCGTCTAGCGCGGCAGCTTCGTCCCTGGTGGCAATGGGCCACTGAGTGAAAGGTGTCTTGCGCAGCGGTTCGCCACCGGTAATCGCTAGTTTTCCCACGAACTGCCTCCAGTCAGATAGTTGAAATTAGCTAAGCTCACGGCTAGAGGTTTGAGCCTCGCGCCGGTAAACTGCGGCGTTCCGAACCCGCTAGGACGCGTCGGGGTCGGGAACCAAAACGTCTCGCACCACTGTATCTAAGTCGTGGCATGCGGAAATGAACTGGCGAAGCGTACGCCGGGTTGGAGCGAAAGAATCGAATTCTTCCATGGAAAGTCCCTGCTCAGAGCTGGCACGCCGGTAGTCCGCAAATTTACTTGAGAGTTCGGATTCAATCTCCTCGCTTACCGGTTCATCGATGCGAGGGCGGACTTCGATGTCGCTGGCATTGAAGCGCAGCTGCCAGGAATAAGGAGGAGAGATTACCATGTCTCCACCGATGAATTGACTCCAGTGCATGTGATTGCGGAAGGCGGCGGAGAGCAAGCGAGTGCGGTAACCTCGCTGCCGATAAAGGCGATAAGCTTTTTTCAGTACTGAAACTCCGGCCCATTCCAGGTAGCCGGGATCGATGGCAATGTTATTTTTTTCGACCAAGACTTTTAACCAATCATCGAGGCGGCCAACCATGATGGTGCACACCGGCCCCATGCTTGCGATTTCCAGACCTTCGGATTCCCGGCGCCTCAGTCCGCGTTCCACGGCTTCCGCCACGGCGATAGCTTGCGGCAGAGTGAAGCTGACAGTGGCATTGATGCTGATGCCGCGGTAGGTGGCTTCTTCGATTGCGGGAATTCCGGAGGAGGTCGCTGGCAGCTTTACGATCATGTTCGGAGCAAGCTTGCTGAACTCGATTGCCTGCTCGATCATGGCGCGCGAGTCGCGAAACAGTCGCGGGTCGGTTTGGATCGAAAGCCTGCCGTTCCTGCCCTGGTGCCGGCGAAAAACCGGTTCCAGAACTCGGGCAGCCTCAATCGAAACTTCGCGGACTAATTTCCATGCGATTTCATCCTCAGTGGCCGTGGGAAGCTCTTTTATCAACGCCTGGATGCGCTCTTTCCTCGTCTTCAGTTCCTTCTTGATTACGCCGAGCACGATAACCGGATTGCAAGTAGCGCCAACCGCCCCGTGCTCGACCGAGTATTGAAGCTCCTGGACTGACGCGGAGTCATTCCACAAGCAGGTGGAAGTGGTTTGCGTCATCTTGTGCAGCGGACTTTTGTAGGCTGTAAATTCCGCAACGCTCATAAACTTTTCTTTCTTGCAAACTCAGCGCGTTGTCGCGCCTGCTGGTTACGAGGTGGAGTAAGCCTGTTCATGCTCGACGGCGATTGGCAGAGATCGTTTGTGCGATTCCTCCGCAGCCACGGCGATGGCCAGTGCTTTCAGGCCATCTTCGCCGGTGATGCGGGGCTCGCGATCGGTCAAGATGGTATGAACAAAATCTTTCATCTCCGCGAGGTAAGCATCTGCGAAGCGCGACAGAAAATGATCCGCCAGCATCTGTTCGCCGCCTCGCGCAGTCATGAATACGGCCGGAACGCGATCCAGGGTGCCAACCAAGATCGATCCCTTCGAGCCTACGATCTCGGTTCGAACGTCGTAACCATAGACGGCTTGCGCGTAGGACTCGATGTTTCCAATGGCTCCGCTCCGATACTGAAGATTCACCAAGCTGGCGACCACATCGCCGTACTTTGCAACCTCGGGGCGAATCGTGCTGGTGGTGCAGGCTTGAACGCTTGTGACTTCATCCTGCATGAGCCAGCGCGCCAAATCGAAGTCGTGAATCGTGTTGGTATAGAAGATCATTCCGTTTACATTCGATTCGTAAGCCGCGAGCGGAGGTTGGTCTTTATCGCGGCCGATGGATTTGAAAATGACCGGGGTACCGATTTCTCCAGCTTCGATTCGTTGCATTGCGGCGGCATAGCCGGGGTCGTAGCGCCGCATGAAACCAACTTGCAGACGGGTTCCAGCTTTTGAGACGGCGGCAATTGCCGCGTGCGCGTCTGGCAAGTTCAAGGCCAGAGGCTTCTCGCACAAGATATCCTTACCAGCGGCAGCCGCACTTTCGATCGCGCGGGAGTGAAATTTATCCGGGGTGGCGATGACTACCGCTTCGATTTCTTTATTTTCGAGCATCGCATCCAGGCTGCTGTAGTAAAGGTCGAGCTCCAACTCTTCGGCGGTGCGGCGAGCACGGTCCTCGGAGACATCTGCAATTGCGATCAGCCGCGCTTCGGGCACATTGCGGCGCAAATTCTCGGCATGACGCCTGCCCATCTCTCCCACTCCAACAACTCCAACTCCCAGCTTGCGCATCAATGCTCCTGAAACCCAGCTCCTGAATCTGGCTCGTAAATTCAGCTCTTAATTGCGGTTCTAATCGGGCGATGGCGCCGGAGCTAGCGCGCTGTCGCGACCCCTAGTTCACTTACCACCTCACGCAAATACTTTAAGCTTGCTGCAATGTTCTCGGCGGGAGGAATGGGTGTGGCGCCGAACTTGACGTCCTGCTCGACCACCGACCAACCGGAGTATCCATTTTCGACCAACGTACGGAAGAAGGCGGGAAAATCGATATTGCCTTGGCCGATCACGGTAAAGACCTTGTGTTCGATGGCTTCTTCGAAGGTCCACTTATTCTTGCGGGCCTGTTCCAAAACTTTCGTTTCGCAATCTTTGATGTGCACGAAGCGCAGCTTGTTCTTGTACTTCTTTGCCTCTTTGACCGAGTCGCCGTGGCCGTAAACACAGTGGCCGGTGTCCAGGCAGAGTCCAACGTTGGTGTGCGAGGTGGCGTCGAAAAATAATTCGCATTCTTCCGGGGTTTCGACGTAGGTAGCCACGTGAGGATGAAAAACCAGATCGAGGCCGAACTCGTTGGCAACTTTTTCACCGTCCGCAACGATGTTTCCGATGTGCTTCCATTGTTCCGCGGTGAGCGTAGGGCAGCCTTTGTCGTAGACGCGTCCGGAGAAGGCATTGCGTTCAGTCGATTGATCGTCGGCGATGACGAGGAATGGCGCCTTCAGAGCCGAAAGCAAATTGCCCACTTTACGGATGCGTTCGATTACGGCTTTGCTTGCGCCAGGATCGGTCATCTTTACGGGAACGAAAGACGCGAGAAGTTTCAGTTTACGCTTGTCGAGTTGGGGCTGGAGGATAGTGGGATCGGTGGGAAAGAATCCGTAGGGGCCGAGCTCGGAGCCTGTGTATCCGGCCTCAGCCATTTCATCCAGCATCTTTTCGTACGATTGAGCCCAAGAGGGGCCGGGATAATCCAGCACTCCCCAACTGTCGGGCGCGGAGGCAAACAGAAACCGCTGGTTCATTTCACTCATGGTCGATTCCTTTATAAGTGCGAATCAAAATCGGTTCGATCATTCCAAACATTTCACTGCCAGGGTTGAATAACAACTTTCATGGAATCAGCTTGCATGGACTTCTGCATCGCGGCGTTCACGTCGCGCAGACCGTACCGGTGCGTAACGAACTCCTGCAATGGGTAATGCTGCATGTAACGCGCCATCTGCCGCATTCCGGGTCCATACGCGGCGGGCTCTTCGCCGCCGACGCCAAGAATGCGAGCATTTTTTGCGCAGAGATGGCGGTGAGGACTAATGGGGACTTCTCCTAAATCCGAGAAGTTTCCCGCTTCCACAAGCAATCCTCCAACGCGCAGCATCTCAAGCGCTTCAGGAACAGCTTGCGGCACGCCTGCGCATTCGATCACCATGTCGGCGCCTCGTCCGCTGGTCAGCTCTTTGATCATTTGCAAACGCTCGGCCTGCGAATATTTTCCGGCGTTGATGGTTTGATCCGCACCCAGCTTCTTCGCGAAGTCGAGGCGATATTCCGAAAGATCTACGGCGATGATCGTGCCTGCGCCCAGCATCCGTGCCTTCATCAGGAAGCACATTCCGAGCGGACCCACGCCGAGAACCACGACGGCATCGTCGAAGCGAAAGGACTCGTTCGGAAATGCGGACATCTGCTTGGCGCGGTCCAATCCAACGGTTACGGCAAAAATCTCAGTCAGGACAGCGACTTCCGATGGCAGATCGTCCGGCACTTTCACTAAGAAACTACCGGGCACGATATACATGTACTGCGACCATCCGCCGAAAAGATGAGGCGGATTTTTCGCGCTCAAGTTGTTCCCATAATCCGTCGTGCTTTCGCAGCAGTAGTACGGGAAATCATGGCGGCAGTAATAACACTGCCCGCAACAAACATTGGCGCCGACAACAACGCGATCGCCCTCCCGTAGCCGAATGCCTTCGAAATCGGTATAGCTTCCGTCCCCTCCGATGGCTGCGACGGTCCCGACGTTTTCGTGTCCCTGAATGATGGGGAACTCCAGGGCCCGGCCACCGTATTGCGTCGTATATCCCTGAAACGTGTGCTTGTCAGTTCCGCATATTCCGGAAAGCTCCACCTTCACCAGAACGCACCCAAGAGCCGGTTCTGGCAGGGGATATTCCCGTATCTCGTAACGGCCCGGTTCCACCAACGTTGCCGCGAGAGCGCTTTGGGCCGCCATACTTAAGAGCACACTCTGAATTGGCGCATTTTAAAAAATAAATCTTAAAGCGAGCTGACCAACGCGCGGCGATTGAGCGGCCGACACATTGCCGAATGAGCCAGAGGTTGGTTGACCTCCACTAAAGCCCGTGATCCCGCCCGGCCCCAGGAATTGAGTGTGGTTGAATAAGTTGAAGAACTCGGCGCGGAATTGCACGTTCAGACGTTCCGTGACTGTGGTGTTCTTTAGCAGAGTCATATCCCAGTTGTTACTTCCGGGACCGTGAAAGAATCGGCGCCTGGAATCGCCCTCCACTCCCAGGGCGGACTGGGCAAAAGCCGAGGGGTTGAAGTACTGACGCTGCGCTGACTTCCGCGGATTGGTGATGGTCAACGGTCCCACAAAGTTCGGTGTATCGACGGGCAGCGTAATCGGACCGCCGAAGGCGGTGCCGAGCAGCGACTGATCATCGGTTTCCACCATGGTGACTGGAAGACCGGTGGAGAACCGCGTGATTCCGCTCACCGCCCAACCGTTGGTTAGGCGTCGTGGGCCCCCCATTTTGTCGACTGGCAAATTGTAGGTGAAGCTGGCAACGAAATTGTTTGTGCTATCGAAGGCAGAAAGACCGCGGCTAAGGCGAGGATTGACAGGATTGATCTGCTCGCCGTAGCCGGAAGAGTTATCAAATGCGCGACTAAAGGTGTAGGCAAGCAGACTCTGGAGCCGACCGCTGGTGTGCCGGTAATCGATTTGCGCGGAATTATAGGCGGAATTTCCGGCGGTGATGAAATAAGAATCGTTTCCGAAGGGAACGATCGGCGTACCATTCGGGAGGGTCGTGCCAGGAAAGTTCGGACGGGTTCCAATTACCAAGGAACCATTGGCCCGGGTATAGATGCCATTCTCACCACCCGGTCCGCAAGTGGCGCTGTTGAGGGCGACTTCGCTCGCCTGGCTGACGCTCAAGCACAAAGCTGGGTCTCCGGGATTCGCAGATTCAGAAGAAAGAAGCCTGTGTCCCTGAGTTCCGACATAGCTGATGGTTACCAGATCAGACTGTGATACTTGGTGCTGGATTGAAAGTTCGTATTCTTCTGCGTACGGCAGCCGATTTCCATTGTAGAAGGCGGGAGAACTGCCGATGGTTCCAAACGCACCAAAGAAATCGGTGAGATTGTCGTATGGATATCCGGTGGCAGGATTCTTGGCGGAAAAATTGAGTGGAGGTTGGGGCGCGGGAAAGAAGTTCTTGATTGCGGTGCCTGACGCACGATTTTCAAAGGGTGCGGCGAAGGTTGACGCGAATTGGCCGGTGTAGTTTCCGAATGGGGCGTCTCCGATTTCATTAAAGTCGGTCGCACCCTCAAACGTGCTGTAGAACATTCCCCAGCCGACGCGAAGGCTGGTGGAACCGGGAGCGCCCAGTATTTTTCCCAGCATTCCGTCATGTCCGCCAAAGGAATAAGCCAAGCCGAGGCGTGGAGCAAAATTATTCCAGCGAGTCGGGGCGAGCGAACTGGGAACGTGCGGGTCGCCGGGAAATACCCAACCTTTCGGTGAGCCGGGGAAGACCACCGACTGCTCTCCGGGAATCAGAGTTTGAATCTGATTGTTCTTCTCGTGCCAGGGCGCGCTGACGTCATACCTTAGCCCGTAGTTGAAGGTGAGGTTTGGCTTGGCGCGCCAGCTATCCTGGGCGTAGACGCCAAAATAAAAGTTGCGGCCATAGGAAGGATAAGACTGGCCTTGCACATAAGAACTAGGAGCGCCCAGGAGGAAGTCGACGAAATCGCTGCCGGTCTCGCTGACTCCACCGTTGTAATTAGTGCCGAAGAAGAAGTTGCCATTGGAGACGTTATCGATCAAATCTTCCTCGAGCTGATCGAAATGATATTCACCGCCAAACTTTAAAGTATGGGTGCCGACAACGCGGCTGTAATTGTCAAGGACCTGATAGATATTATCGATCAGGCCATTGGGACGGCTGGGGGTTCCGATAACAAAATTGTTGAAGTCGATTTCGGGAACGCCCTCGAGGCTGGGAGCCAGTGGGACGATCCCGGGAGCGCCATTGGCACCGGAGGCGAATCCGAGGGCTGCCAGCGTGGTGTTCGTCCCTCCGAGAGGCTGGTTGAACTTTGTATCCAAGCGGAAATAGCCAAGACGGAATTCGTTTACGGAGGTGGCGCCTAAGGTTTTTGTGTCCGCCAAGGTGATGTCATGGGTCTGCCCTTTGCCATTCACGGCGAAACCGGGATACAGCGGCGCGTTGCCGGGCCAGTAGGGATCGATGCGGTTGAACTTGTCGAAATAATAGTAAGCGGTGAGTTGCCCGAAGTTGGAATTGGCGTCCAATCGTCCGCTGAACTTGTTGTCATTTAAGTGGGTCGAGTTTGAGCTGTTTTCGTAAGTGCCAGTACCGCTTGATCCGACCGTTCCACTGGCTGCTGGCAAGATGTATTGCAGCAACTTGGAGGAGATTGGGCTAAACGCACTTGGCGATAGTTGGGCGTTCGGGAAAACGCATTGCGCCGTACTCGTGCAGCCGGGAACATAGTAAGCTTCGCCAACCGTCACGGGTTGGTTGAGCTGCGTCGATAATTGGCTTGCCCATGCAGCACCATTTACGGTGCCCACCAGGCTGGTGGCGATTCCCGATAGATCTCCCGATTCCGTGGCGGCGCTCGGAGCGCCGTTGATTACTTCCGTTACGCCTTGAATCACACGGTTGCCCTGATAGTCGGCGAAGAAGAAGATTTTGTCGTGCTGAATGGGGCCACCGAAGGTGCCGCCGAATTGATTTTGATGGTAAGCGCTTCGTGCTCCGGCAGCGAAGTAGTTTGCCGCATCGAAGTCCGTGTTGCGGAGGAATTCAAAGGCGCTGCCGTGAAAACTGTTCGTCCCGGATTTCGTGACTACGTTGATCTGTCCGCCAGAGTAGTTGCCGTATTCGGCGTCTGCGTTATTGGTAAGAATGCGGAACTCCGCCAGCGAATCGAGGTTGGGGATTGCTCCGGCGCCGGAAAATCCAATTTCCTGAACCAGCATTCCGTTCAGAATGAAACCATTTTCGGATTCGCGCATGCCGTTGACCGAGAGCGCTCCGGAATCGAGATCCCCTGATACTGGCGGAGCAGCAAAGCCGGCGGATATGAACGGGCCGGCGTAGGCTCCGGTCATTCCGGACGGAGACGAGATGACGCCGGGCTGGAGCGAAAGCAAATCGGTGTAGCTGCGAGTCACCAGCGGTACGTCGGTCATTTCCTTGTCGGTGATGACCTCGCCCAGTTGGGTGCTGGCCGTATCCACATGGAGAGCAGTGCTCGAAACTTCGATCCGCTCCGTACCCCGGCCTACCTGCATTTTCACGTCGGCAACCAGCGCCTGGTTGACCTCCAAGACCAGGCCGGTCTGCGAATAATCCTTGAATCCGCTTTGGGTGACGTCAATCTTGTACTTCCCAACCGCGAGGGCCTGGAAGGAATAGAAACCTTGCGCGTTGGTGGATTGCGTAGCGACCACGCCGGTATCCACATTGGTCGCGGTGACCATGGCGCCGGCGACGACTGCGCCGCTGGGATCGGTTACGGTGCCGGAAATGCTGGCGGAAACGCCGGCGATGGCTCTACCTGCCGCGAATAGAACAATCGCAATTAACAAAAGATCAAAACAATTGGCAATTCTCGAAGTTCGCATGCCATCCCCCAGTTTTAACAGCGTATTGCTCTTGAGATTTGCTAAGCTGCCCAGCTGTGCGACGGGTACAGACAGCGTTCAACTGCGGAACTCGACAAGGAGCTATTCTTATTCTAACCGCTTATTTCAATGAGACGCTAATAATATAACTCCAATTTATTTTGTCAAGTTGTTTTCGAGAATGGGTAGTGGGGGGCCGTTTGAAAACCAATCGCCCCTCAGCGGCTAAAGCCGCGATGAAAACGCAGCGCTCACGGCACGTCTGAAGCCGTGCCCTTTCAAAGCAAATTGAAACTGATCCACCTACCCGAGAATGGCCCCTTAATTGAGAATGAGAATAAGAATAAGAGGAGTTTTTCTTTGGGAGGGTTTAGCAATCGATCGAAGTCATGGGGGCAGCCATTGACGGGCATTCCCAAGGAGAACCGGCGGCAGGGCCTTTCTAAACGGTTATCCATCTTGATTCGAATCCATGAACGAGAGCTCCCACGATGGGAGCCGATTCTACGATTCACCACCGGGCAATCCTACCGGGAGACGGATGGCGCATTCGCGGGGGAGGGCGGTACAACCTGAGTGTCTGGCAGCAAGGCTTTCTTCAGCGGGTCGGAGATTTGGTCGGCGTGGGCAAGCAATTGGCTCACCTGCCACATCTGTGTATTAGAGAGTTTGTTATTGAAGGAAGGCATGCCCGAAAGACGAATACCGTTGGACGTTTTCCAGTACGTTTCGGACGCGGGATCATCGGTCACGCCTTTGCCGCGAAATAGCTGCGGAGGCTTGGGAAACATAGTGGTGGCGAAATCGGTGGGAGGCTGATCTGGCAATCCGTGGCATAGAGCGCAGTTCGCCTTGTAGACGACGGCACCGGCCAAGAAATTGGTTTCGTCCGCAGGCACAGGAGGGGTGGGAATATGTTGCTTTTCTATGTGCGCGTCCAGGGCCATGTTCGCCATCTTCTGTTCGAAGGGCATGGAAGGATCAGCGGTGGCGACGGGAGCCATGCCGGAATAGAAGTAATAAAACACTCCTCCAGCTAAAACGAGGATTGCCAATACGAAACCGATGACGAAACCCTTGAGCATCTTTCCCGTCCTTTGCCAGATCGAAGCTGGATTGCCATTCTAGCAAAAGGGCTGTGCCCATCCTCGAAGACACAAGAACTTCCGGGGGAATTCGATGAGAACCACGGGACGGCGAAAGATATGAACAGCCGACCGTCGAAACGACGAGCGGCTGCTCAATTCAATGCCATTCTTCAGCCGATGCCCTAGGGGACAACAGCTTCCGCCGGGGTCGAGCGGGAACTCTCGACGCCGGCAGAATTGACCGACGTAGCAGCATAATAATAGGTTTGGCCGGATGCGACAGTGCCATCGGTGTAGGCGGTAGATGGATTCAGGCTGGAGTTAATCTTGGCAAAGGACCCGCTCGGACTGGAGCTGCGATAAATGTTATAGCCGACTACATCTGCACTCGAATCCCAGTTAAGGCCCACGCTGTAGGAAGGCTGCGTACCGATCCCGGATAAAGATTCGACGGCATTCGAATCGGAGGCGTTGCTAACAAAGGAAAGCGAGCCCGATTGCTGGCCGGAGGCGCTGGGTGTGAAAACTACATTAAAGGACTGGCTCGCGCCCGCGGCAATGGTGAAGGGGAAAGAAGCGCCGTCGAGAACGAATTGAGAGCTACCGCTGGCTGAGGAGGAAATGGTGACACTTCCACCCGTAGCGGTAAGCGTGATCTCCTGAGTGGCCGTCTTGCCGATGGTCACATCGCCGAAGTTCAAGGGCGTTGGCGCCAGAGCGAGCTGGCCCACGATCGAGGCAGTGCCCGTCAGCGGTATCACGATGCCCGGAAAAACCGCCACGATCCCACCCCATGTGCCGGCCGATTGCGGAGTGAAACTAACGTTGACGGTCACGCTTTGACCTTGCGCCAGCGTCACCGGAAGAGCGGGTCCGCTGATTGCGAATTGGCTCGTCCGACTGAGGATGTTGGTGACAACCACGTTCGACGAATTGGAATTTGTGATCACAACCGGCAATGTGTCTGTCTGTCCGACGAGGACAGTGGGAAACGACAGGGTTGAGGGATTCGCCGCTAGAGCCACGCTGTGAACCCCCGTTCCCATAACTTCAAGATCGAAAACAGGGCTGGGCGCGGCGCAGCTGAATGTGATATTGTTCGTGCCCGTCCAGCCTTCCGTTGTTGGGGTAAAAGTCACGCTCACATTCACGCTCTGCCCTGCCGCCAACACAACCGGCCAAGAAAGGCTCGAAGTGATGAATTGAGCATTGCTGGAGGATGCCCCTGTAAGGGTCACGCTGGTCGAGCCACTATTGGTAACCGTCGCGAGCACGGTTTGAGACTGGCCGACTGGCACCGCCTCGAATCGCAAGATGGAAGGGGAAGCAGTGAGAGTGGCAGTTGATTGGGGATTGCGGGCTCCGGCTTGCATCGGGAACGCAATTGGCAGCGCGAAGCCGATTAACAATAATCTTTTTGCCAGAGCGGAGAAGGAGCGATGAAACTGCAGCTGGGGGAGTCGCATGCAGCCAGTTTGAAATCACGCCTGAGGAGAGTGTAGATTCCGAGAGTTCATAAGACCTTCGGAGATAGTACAGTGATCCCGAATTAGGACTCACTTAGCTGGCAATCACGGATGTCGGAGATCGAATAACTTCCCCGCTTCTGCAGTTTCTTTATCGAATTCAGAAGCACGATGGGTGGAGGCACCTGACGAAATTGCTCACCCAGAACCTTCTAAAACCTCCGATTAGGTGAAGACCAGATTGCCGGGGAACTCGCAGGTCTTATAACTGCGGCTGCGCTGATCGTCCGCGTTGGCTGTTTAAAAGACTGCCGGTTGGGAAGACTCTCTCGTTGGTATGCAATAATTTGCGCAAGGTTTCCCCTGAAGTAACCGAGGGCTCATCCAACGTAATCATTCTAAATAGCTTAGTGGCACAACAGGGCCATTCTCACGGCCTGCTTCGTGCTTTAGTACTGGTACACACGGCCAGTATGATGATGCCCGGAAGTAATGCCGATGATTGTGTGGAGTGGGAGGGCTGACGCGATGCTGAGAAGCCTGGGCTTGAGAAGGTTAGGCGTGACGATATTGGCCCTGCTGGCCTTCTCCGCAGCAGGAGTAGCCCAAGAGGTCTCTCTCGGGGTGTTGGAACCGGGTTTGGCCAAATTGGACGTGCCTGAATTTGGCACGGCCCAGCCGGCTACGGCCTCACCCGCGCCAGCGGCCATGACGTTCGAGACCGCCGCTGCGCAGCCGATGCCGGTTGAGCATCGTTTTTTGGATCGCGAGAATACCTTCCTTTTTGCAACTAGCGCCGCTTTGAGCGCGGCTGATTTTGTGGTGACTCGCGACAACCTGCGCGGGGGTGGGCGCGAATTAAATCCAGTGACCAGCTTGTTCAGCGGAAGTACTGCCGGGCTGGCGATGAATTTCGCAGGCGAAACGGCGGGAGTGGTCGGCCTTAGCTATGCGTTCCACAGGATGGGCCACCACAGGCTTGAGCGTCTGGTCTCCATGGTGAACATCGGATCGTCGGCTGCGGCGGTAAGTTTTGATCTTGCACACCGGTAAGTGGCGCGTTGTGAAAAGCTGAGAACGCAAAGGCGGAACGAAGTATCCTCTATCGGTTCCTATGGGAGATCCCTCCCAGGAGAATAAGTTCAACTGAGCCACAGCCGCCCGTTTGCATTAGTGGGAGTTCCGTAGCGAATCAGGATAGGATTGAAGCTGGTACTGCTAAGGCCGCGCCGCGGTTCGCAGATTTCAATCAAAGTAGTCGGGGGCAAATTTCTTGCTGGATCGTCGTCAATTCTATATCGGTGGCAAGTGGGTAAATCCGGCCGAGGCGAAAGACTGGCCAATCGTTAATCCTGCGAATGAAGATGTGATCGCCACCATCTCGCTGGGAAGCGCTGAGGACGTAAACAAGGCCGTCGCGGCCGCGAGTGCGGCTTTTGACTCATACTCCGAAACCACTGTTGAAGAGCGCCGCGAACTGCTGCAGCGAATCATCGAGGTGTATAAGGCGCGAGCCGAGGACATGGCGAATGCGATTTCTCAGGAGATGGGCGCTCCGCTTTCGTTTGCGCGGGCGGCGCAGGCTCCAGCGGGTTTAGCGCATCTGGTGGAAATGGTGAATGTGCTGGGGAACTTCAAGTTTGAAGATCTCAAGGGATCGACGCTGATGCGGAAAGAAGGGATCGGCGTCTGCGGCCTGATTACGCCGTGGAACTGGCCCATGAACCAGATCGCGGCGAAAGTGGCACCGGCGCTTGCCGCAGGTTGCACCGTCGTGCTCAAGCCCAGTGAACTTGCGCCGCTGTCTGCCCTCTTGTTTGCCGAAATTCTCGATGAAGCGAAGGTTCCAGCGGGAGTGTTTAATCTGGTGAACGGTGATGGCCCTACGGTGGGCGCGGCGATTGCTTCGCACCCGGACGTGGCTATGATTTCGTTCACTGGATCGACTCGGGCCGGAATCGCAGTCGCTACGGCGGCCGCTCCCAGCGTGAAACGCGTTACTCAGGAGCTAGGCGGGAAATCTGCCTGCATCATTTTGGAGGACGCCGATATAGAAGCGGCGGTGGCGCAATGCGTGCAAGCTTGCTTCCGAAATACCGGGCAATCGTGTAACGCACCCACACGGGCGCTGATTCCAAGATCGAAGATGTCGCAGGCTGTGACTGCGGCCAGGCGAGAGGCGGAAGCGACGAAGGTAGGCCTGCCTTCTGCTGAAGATACGCACATTGGTCCGCTGGCCAGCAAGGCGCAGTACGAAAAAGTTCAACGGATGATCCGCCAAGGGATTGACGAGGGCGCCACGTTGATTGCGGGAGGTCTGGGACGGCCCGAGGGTTTTAGTAAAGGTTATTTTGTGAATCCGACAGTTTTTGGGGATGTGCGCAACGAGATGGCGATTGCGCGGGAGGAGATTTTCGGACCGGTTCTCTGCATGATTGCGTTCGAAGATGAGGACGATGCGGTTCGAATTGCCAATGATACGGTTTACGGGCTAGCTGGCTTCGTCACGTCAGGGGATTTGGAGCGTGCTCAAAGGGTAGCCAAGCGCATGCGCACCGGCAATGTTCACATTAACAATGCCCGGGTCGATTTTGGTGCATGCTTCGGAGGTTACAAGCAATCGGGCAACGGGCGGGAGTGGGGCGAATCGGGGCTGGAAGAGTTTCTGGAGCAGAAAGCTATCTTTGGTTATCTTCCGCGAAGCAAGAAAACTTAGTTATCGTAAAGATTGAGATGCAAAGCCGGTTGCCTGGCTGGGAAGAGCAGGAGGGTGGATGACGCTAGGGAGCGGGTGGTCCAAAACCTGGACTTACTTTGAGGATGGCTGGCATGAAGGCAACGTGCCGATCATGGGCCCGCGCACGCATGCCGCATGGCTCTGCTCGCTGGTGTTCGACGGAGCGCGAGCGTTCGAAGGTGTGACGCCCGATCTGGATCTGCACTGCGCGCGCGTGAACGATTCCGCGAAAAAGCTTTTTCTCAAACCAACCGTGCCCGCCGAAAAATGGATCGCCCTGGCGCGGGAAGGGATTGCGAAATTCGATAAAGATGCCGCGCTCTACATTCGTCCGATGTACTGGGCGGAAAAAGAAGGGCCGTGGGTGCAGGCTCACGAGCCCGAGTCGACGCGCTGGTGCCTTTGCATTTACGAAGCCCCGATGCGCGTGCCGAAAGGGTTTTCTATTACCTTGTCGCCTTATCGCAGGCCGACGATCGATACCATGCCGGTCGACGCCAAGGCGGGCTGCCTTTATCCCAACAACTCGCGTTCGCTTTTCGAAGCTCATGCGCGAGGGTTCGATAATGCGATTGTTTGCGACATGCTGGGGAATGTCGCCGAGCTCGCTACTTCAAACGTGTTCATGGCGAAAGATGGCGTAGTGTTCACGCCTATCGCGAACGGGACTTTTCTGGCGGGGATCACGCGGCAGCGAGTGATTGGATTGCTGCGCGATGCAGGCATGAGCGTGATTGAGAAAACGCTGACTTATCAGGACTTCCAAGCCGCTGACGAGATATTCGCCACTGGAAACTATTCAAAGGTGGTGCCTGCAACCCGGATTGGGGAGCGTGCGCTGCCGTTTGGGCCCATCTACACTAAAGCCCGCGAGCTGTATTGGAAGTTCGCTCACTCATGACCGGTCGATTATTAACGACAATAAAGTCTGCGTGGATCGCCGCCATTCATCTTAGAGAAAGTCTTCCCGAGGCAGTGCCGCGCGAGGTGCACTGTGGGCACTAAATCCGGCACAGTCACGGTTGACGCGCTTATTGGGATCTGGCAGCGCGTGCTGCAACGCTCATCGATTCGGCAGGATGAGAATTTCTTCGATCTTACGACGGATGATTCGTTAGTCGATTCTGTGTTCGTTGAGATCGCGCGAGAGCTGGGCCGGGAACTGCCAAGTGCCACGATCTGCTACGCGCAGACCATCTCAGAACTAGCCCGGGTGATCGAGCATCCGGAGCTTCCAGAGTTTTCTCCTCTGGTGCTGCTCAAAGGCGGAAACGAGCAATCACCGATATTCATTGCACCGGGGGTTGGAGGGCGGGCCAGCTTCTCAAGTTTGGCGAAGCACATGAAGACGGAGCGGGCGATCTACGGAATTCAGGCCAAAGGCGTGGATGGACTTGAGGAACCGTTAGAGCGCATCGAGGATATGGCTGAGTTTTACTCGAGGGCAATCACTCAGCTTCAGCCGCAAGGGCCATACTTTCTGATTGGCTATTCCTTCGGAGGGCTGCTGGCGCTGGAGATGGCGCATCGGATTACTGCGGCAGGAAAACGCATTGCGACGCTGGTGATGATCGACACTCATCCGCATCCGCGCTACTTGCCCTTTGGCGAAAAGCTTCGATTCAACGCGAGAAGAGTGAGAACGGCTTTCTGGAAGAGGATGAATAAGAGTGAAGAGCGTAATGAGGTTTCGGCGAAGGCGTCTTCCCTTTCCTTCGCGCAGACCATGCAACGAGTGAAGCAAAGTGATCTTGTGGCGTTGGCCCGCTATCGACCCCGTTTCTATCCGGGCGCAATCAGATTCGTCCGGCCGGGGACTGATCCTTATCTGGCAACCAATCTTTTGAGCGTTTGGAAGAAACTAGTGAACGAGTTACAAATTGAGACGGTGCCTGGCGACCATCTGGGGATGGTTGCCACCCATCCTGAAGGGCTGGCAGCAGTGCTTAGCCGCTACGTCCGCGAAGCGGAAGGCTGAGTGATCGGCAAGATTAGAATTCGAAGCAATTCCTGTAATCCCAGCTGCTCGAAAGGTGAATGTCGCAAACGATAAATGGCGCAGAAAGTCTGGTTCGCTCGCTGATCGCAGGCAGGGTGGATGTGTGCTTTACAAATCCCGGCACGTCGGAGATTCATTTGGTCGCGGCACTGGACCGGGCGAGCGAAATTCGTTGTGTGCTCGGCTTGTTTGAGGGGGTGGTGACGGGAGCGGCCGATGGCTACGCGAGAATGACGGAAACGCCGGCGTGCACTCTGCTTCACCTTGGACCTGGATTCGGCAATGGGCTGGCCAATTTGCATAATGCGAGCAAGGCGCACGTACCGATGGTCAATCTTATCGGCCAGCATCCCAGTGATCACCTGCCGCACAATACTCCGCTCACGTCGGACATCGAAGCGATTGCGCGGCCTTATTCCCAGTGGCTGCGAACATCTGGCTCATCATCGGAACTGGGACGCGATGCGATGGAGGCCATCATCGCTGCGAGGAGTGCTTCGGGACAGATTACGACGCTCATTATTCCCGCCGATGCTGCGTGGAGTGAAGGCGGAGTCGTTGCCAAGACGCCGGATTTCCCTAAAGCCGCTGTGCCGTCCGACGCAGCCATCGAACGGGCTGCGGCCATGCTGCGCTCTGGGCTGAGAACTGCAATTTTACTGAGCGGGCGGGCGCTTTATGGCGCGGGGTTGGCTTCTGCCGGCCGTATTGCGGCGGCAACGGGCACGAAGCTTTTCGCTCCGTACCCGGTCATGCGATTGGAACGCGGGGCTGGCATTACTCCGGTTGAGCGAATGCAATATGTTTTGGAGCAGGCTGTCGAACAGCTAAAGGAATTTCAGCAGCTCATTCTGGTTGGGTCACAGCCTCCGGTCGCGTATTTCGCTTATCCCGGCAAAGATAGCGTAATGACTTCGCCGGAATGCGAAATTCACAGCTTGGCGACACCGGAAGAGGATGGGGTGGGCGCTCTGGTTGCGCTGGAGAGCGCACTGTCAGTCCGTGGAGCACAAGCGGCCACAGAAAAATCGGATCGGCCCGCGCTGCCGAGTGGAGCGATCACGCTGCCCGGACTCGCTGCCGCAGTGGGCGCACTCCTGCCTGAGAATGCGATTGTGGTCGATGAATCCATGACCTCGGGACGAGGCATGATGGCTGCGACGAAGGGAGCTCCGCCGCACGATTGGCTGGGGAATACCGGCGGCTCGATAGGAATTGCTTTGCCGCTGGCGGTGGGTGCGGCGGTCGCCTGCCCGGAACGAAGAGTGTTATGCCTGACCGCCGACGGCAGCGCAATGTATACACTGCAGGCGCTGTGGACCATGGCCCGCGAAGGGCTCAAGGTCACGGCTGTCCTCTTCGCGAATCGCGACTACGCAGTGTTGAAGCGGGAGTTTTCCTACTTAGGGGTGGGTGAGCCGGGAAAGCGCGCGCTGGATATGTTCGAGATTGGGCGTCCCGATCTCGACTGGGTGCAACTGGCCAAAGGCATGGGTGTGCCCGCAGCACGCGTCACCACGTTGGAAGATTTTGAGAAGGCGCTGTGCGAGGGATTTGGGAGCAGAGGGCCCAGCTTGATTGAAGTGCCTCTATAGAGAGGCGGTGTTAATCTTCAGCGGGACTGAAGAGTGAATTCGATCTTCTTTGTCAGCTCGGCTTTCGCAATTTTTCCGGTGGGAGTGAGCGGCATCGAGGTGACAAGAATGATCTCTGAGGGGCGTTTGTACATGGCAAGGTGGCGCGAGGCGTATTCCGCGAGGTCTGCCGTGGTCAGTTGCGATTCTGGCGACATCTGCACGAAGGCGATCACTTCTTCGTCGCCGTCGACACGCCGGCCGACGACCGCGGATTGAACGACAGCGGGATGGGCGTTGAGCACGGCCTCGACTTCGGCGGGATATACGTTGAAGCCGCGGTGAACGATTAAATCCTTCGTGCGCCCGACGATGAACAGATTACCGTCTTCCAGCCGCGCCAAATCGTGCGAGTTGTACCAGCCTTCCCCGTCAATGGCTGCGGCGGTCTCTTCGGAAGCGCGGTAATAACCTTTCATGACATTGGGACCGCGCACCCACAGTTCGCCAGCTTCGCCTTCAGGCACGGATTTTCGGTCTGGTCCCACCAATTTGATTTCAACTCCGGGAAATGGCGGACCAATCGAAAGATCGCTGCGCGGCGCTTCGACCCTGGTCTGAGCGATGGTCGGAGAACATTCGGTGATGCCGTAGCCGTGGTGGAGATGCAGTCCGAAAAGCGCTTCTGTAGCGGATTTGGTGGCGGCATCGAGTGGAGCGCCGGATGCGGAGATGATGCGCAATGAAGGGAACTTTACGGATTCAGCGCCCCGCAGCTTTGCGTATTGGAGGAATTGATTGAATGTGGCAGGCGCGCCCAGCATGATCGTCAGCTTTTCGTTTCTAAGTGTCGCGCTGGCGGTCATGGGATCGAAACGCGGAGCCAGGTAAACGCTCGCGCCGCTGAATAACGATCCAAGCAGGACGACGGACAGGCCCACTGCGTGCGTCATTGGAAGAACGCCGAAGAGTCGATCCTCTGGCGTGAGCGAGCGTATCTTCGCTGCCCCGGCCGCCATGAAGAGCACGTTCCGGTGAGTGAGCATCACGCCTTTGGGCGTGCCGGTGGTTCCCGATGTGTAGATGAGTGCGGCGACTCGCTGTGAGATATCGGGATCGATCAGTTCGGGCTCGACGCTAGCGTTCAATGAGCCGACGGCGATCGAGCCCATCTTTTCGATCTCTTCGGCAGTCGCGCCATGGCGCTTGGCGTGGTCGCTGGCGTGTGGCGAAGCGCCGGTCGTGTAAACGATACAGCGGGCGCCGCAGTGGTCGCGGATCTGGTCGACTTCGCGCGCGGAGAGACGGGCATTGACTAATACAGGCCAGGCGTCGATGGCGGCCGTGGCGAGCAGGATGGCGACGAACTCGCGGCAGTTCTCGCCGACAATCATGACACGATCGCCGGGGCGCACGCCCAGGCTGCCGAGCCATGCTTGAGTTTTGGAGATGGCGGAGGCTAGTTGCCCGTAGGTCCATGTTCCGGAAGCTTCCACCAGGGCGGCATGATCCGGCGAATGCTTGGCCCATGGCTTGACGACGTCGCTGATGCGAGCAGGCAGCGTGCAGAGAAGCTCGGAAGCGAGGGGTTCCGGCATGAATGGAGTTAGATTTTGTGAAGCAGGCAAACGCCCGTCCAAGGAAAGTTGGCGGGGATGCAATTGGGATCGAGCACGACCGGGCGCAATTCTTTCGGCGAACGATTGAATTTTGCGGCGGTTTGCAGCAAGCCTTGGACATCGACTGCCTGCCAGCCATAGGGCAGAAAGAATTTTGGCCCTTCGCGCGGACCGAATTTAAATGCGGCCCCAGCTTCGCTAAGCTGGGTTCCGGAAGTGCGCTGCATTAATTTCAGTTGTCCAGGCGATGCAAGATCGATGACCCAGCTTTTGAAATTTTCGCACGCAGCCAGGTCGTGGGCGAACTCCGCAACCTGCTCCGGTGTGAAATAAATCAGCAGACCTTCCGTCATGACCACGATCTTCTTGGCGCGGCGGTTCAAGTCCGCGAAAAGTTTGCGGCGTGCCGGAACGTCTGACAAGTCCAGGGCGATGCGCTCGAAGCGGCATCTGGGTTTCTCGTCCGCCAGCATCTCATTTTTGTAAGAAACGATGTTTGGAAGATCGACCTCGACCCATTGCAAGTCGGGCCGAAGATTCATGCGGTAGGGCCGGGCGTCGAGGCCGGCGGCGAGGTTGACGACCAGATCCGCGCCTTTTTCGATCTCTTCAGAGGCGTACTTGTCGAACAGATAGGTGCGGGCAACCCAGGCCCACTCGTGCTTATTGCCTTCGGGCAGCGTGTTGGCAATATCGAAGCCACGCTCGCCGGCCAAACGCCCGGCATAGGGGTCGCGAAACAGAGCGTCGGGGCGTTCGGTTTCGCGGGCACGAAAATAGGCCACCCAAAGAGCGGTATCGGCAATGTTGCGAACGGAAGAATTCGTCTCAGTCATATTCATTTTTACGGAGTGTTGCTGAAATCGACGTGGAAAAACGCGGAGCGTTTACCCCAAGTCCGGGCTGGCCAGAGCGGCGTGCTTGAGTTCGTCGCCCGCAACCCCCACGAGCGATACCCTGTCGCTCTTCCGGGAGAGAATGTGTTGGAGCCAATTCCGATACATGCATGTTGCCGAGGCCTGCCATGTATTCTGCAGAGCTCCTAGTAACAGCGCTTCAGGAAAGAACGCCAGCCGCTCTTCGCTGGGGCGGGCTAGCGCGCCGTCGCGAAACTCCGAAAGGAGCAGCGCGGAAGGCACGTCGAAGTATCCTTCGGGCATGGTTGGATAAGTCGATCTTTCCTGCCGCAAGAATCTTTTTATGTCTCGGCGGTATTCCTTGAGCAGCGTTAACGCGCCATATTCCGGATGACCCTGGAAGTGCACGAACAGGCTCTTTCGTTTTTGCTTTACGAAGGAGTCGACTCCTGCCTGAGCGGAGTGGGTGAGAATGGTATAACCCGCGGAGATCAGCGAATCTTCCCTCAGTTCATTCCATCTGGAATGCGGGAAGCGCACGGGACGCGCCGCATGACGCGTGAGTTCGTGATCGCGAACAGTGGCGGATTCGAAAACCCCGAACTGCTTGTCGGGCAGGCGCTGGCGTTGAACGCCATCGCTATGCAAGGCGCCGGCGTGAGCCGCCAGGCAAGAGAGAACGGTGGAAATTGTATTGCGTTCCGCCCAGTCCAGAACATCGGTCAGGGCGTGCCAGTAAGGTTCCTGGCGCAGATCGGAATGAACCGGTTCGGTGCCGGTCATGATTAGAGCATCGAAACGGCTGTTGAAAAGGTCTTCAAGTCCGTAATAAAAGCTGGTTAAGTGCTGCTGGCCGCGATCACCGCGAGGAACGTTGGGCAGCGAGAAAAACTTGAGACGCACGGGAGTTTGGGCCGCCGCGCTATTGAGCAGCTCCAGGAACTGCATCTCGGTGTCTTCGAGAGCAGAGTCCGGCATGTTGTTGATAAAGGCGATACGAATGGAGTCGGCACCCGCGCCGAATTGAGCCTTCGACTTCGGTTCAACTCTGTTCTTTTCTGTCCAACGCGGGGGAATTCGTCCGCCATCAATGAGCAGCGCCATGACTCACCTCCACCGTGATCTTTTTTTGGTCCGGCTTTTCTTGTCCGAGCCTGGATTGCTCGAGCTTTGCCTTGTCCAACGCCTGGGAGAGGTCCGCAAGAATATCGTCAATGTGCTCGATGCCCACGCTCAACCGAATCATCTCGGGAGTGACGCCGACTTTGGCCTGCTCTTCGGGAGTGAGTTGGCGATGCGTGGTCGATGCGGGATGGCAGGAAAGCGATTTGGCGTCGCCCATGTTGACCATCCGCTTGAAGAGTTTGAATCCGTCAAAACATTTTCGGCCCGCTTCGAATCCGCCTTTCACGCCAAAGGTCAGCAACGAGCAGCAGTTCGATCCGAGATAACGCTGCGCCATCGGATAGAGCGGGCTATCGGGAAATCCGGCATAGTTCACCCACGCCACCGCAGGATGAGCGCGCAGGAACTCCGCGACTTTGCGGGCGTTTTCGACGTGGCGCTCGACGCGCAGCGCCATGGTCTCGACGCCTTGCAACAAAAGAAATCCGTTGAAGGGAGAGAGTGTTGCGCCGGTGTTGCGCTGGCAGACGGTACGGCAGCGCGCCACGTAAGCGGCGTCTCCGAAATGATCGACATAGACCACTCCGTGGTAGGCGATCTCCGGGACGTTGAACATGTAGAACTTTTTCGGGTATTGCCGCCAGGGAAATTTTCCGCTGTCGACGATCATTCCACCGAGCGAGGTGCCGTGGCCACCCATGAACTTGGTCATGGAATGGACCACGACATCGGCTCCATATTCGAAAGGACGCAAGAGAATTGGAGTGGCAACCGTGTTGTCGACGATTAAGGGCACTCCGCGCTCGTGAGCCACTTTTGCCAAGCCTTCGATATCGGCAACATTGCCGGCAGGATTGCCCACGCTTTCGCAATAGACGGCGCGCGTGTTCTCGTCGATCATCTTTGCAACGTCTTCGGGATGGTCGGTTTTGGCAAAGCGGCCTTCGATGCCGCGCTTGGGGAAAATGTGCGCGAGAAGGGTGTAGGTTGCGCCGTAAAGTTGCGGCGTGGAAACGATATTCGTGCCCGCCTCGGCGATATTGATCAGCGAATACTCGATGGCGGCCATGCCGGAGCTGACGCTGAGAGCCTCGACCCCGCCCTCAAGGGCTGCGACACGTTTTTCGAGAACCGCATTGGTTGGGTTGCCAATGCGAGTGTAGATGTTGCCTTTGACATCCAGATTGAACAGGGCTGCGCCATGCTCCGCGCTTTCGAACTCAAAGGCGACAGTCTGGTAGATGGGCACGGCGACCGCCTGGGTGGTGGGGTCGCCGTCGTAGCCAGCGTGAATCGCGATGGTTTCTCGCTTCATTGGCTGTTTCTGTTACCGCGAGCTTCCGTGGCTGGCAGCGCCGGCTTTCTCTCGCTGGTCGGTTGTATGGCTAGCTTGCCGTTGCTCTGGAGTTTTCACCTGATGTAGCGGCCGTTCGGTAGAAGAAATCGCCACGGAGGTTCGAACACGTGATTTCGCCATGGCATGGGTTAGCGTGCGCGCAGCGAAGCCGGCTCCGAAAGCGAATCGCATGACCGGCCCGAAGCTGTTTGCCGAAGCCAAACCGGCGAAATAGAGTCCAGGGACGGATGACTGGAAACTCGACGAAAGCATGGGCGAGCCGCCAACGCATTCGACCTGGGATCGTATTTCCGGGCTGAGGAATTTCAAGCGATTCAGGTTCACCTTGTAGCCAGTGGCGGCAATCACGTGATCGGCCGCGATTTGACGGCTGGAACCATCTTCACCTGACAGATGCAGCCGGAGACGGCCATTCTGAGTCTCCGTTCCTTGAACCTTGTAGCCGAGCTGCAGTGGAATCTTACCGACAACTTTATCCTTGACGAAGTATGCTCCCGAAGGTCCGAGGATTCTTCGGACCGCCTCGAGGCGCAGGCTCTCCGGCAGAAAATGAAACGCATTGGGCGCGTTGGCGAGGAAGCGGTGGCGCCAGCCCGGACCGATGCCGGATTGCGGCCGCTTGAATCTCTGCCACAAGCTTTTCTTTCCCAGTTGTGGAGGGCCATGAAATTTGAGCGCGCTCTGGCGGGAAACCAACTGGACCTCCGCGCCCGCTTCATGCAGCAATCCAGCCAGATCTGTCGCGGAAGAGCCGCCGCCGATCACCACCACACTGCGTCCACGAAAAGACTCCAAAGCGTGATGCTGGAAGCTGTGCGAGCAAAGCTCTGCTGGAAGGCCGCTCAATTCCGCCGGCAGGTACTCGAAATGAGTAATTCCCACGGCCAGGATCACGCGGCGCGCAGCGAACATCTCTCCGTCGTCCAGGGTCAGTTGAAATCCGTTCGGTCCCCGGTCCAGCCCGACAACCAATTTGTCTTCGAGCTCCGGTGCCATGCGTTCGCGGAATGCCTGACCGTAGGCGCTAAAGGTGTCGAGCCGCACGGGAAGTCCAGAATCCGCATAGTCGATTCCCCGTTCGGCACAGAAGGTTGCGAGGGTAAATGCATGTTCGGGATCGTAAAGGTTGGAGGCAAAGCCTTCCGACTTCAGGCACATGCCTTTGGGCATGTGGTTTTGCCAGCTGTCCATCACCCGGCCAAAAATTCGAAACGGAATCCCCCGGCGCCGAAAATGGGCGGCAATGGAGAGTCCGTATGGTCCCGAGCCAATGATTGCAGTTTCAAGCATACTTTTGAAAGCCCCTTCTTCTTGATATATTCGCGCTTTAGTCGCGTCCGAGGACGCGCTTTTCGGTCGGGGGTTGGATCAGGGGAAGAACGAACGACACGTACGGTTAATTGTTACAGGCTCAACTGCTAAGCCTAAGCGCTCACTGCGGCATGAGTTTCCAGCTTGCTACGAACGTAAGCCGCCGTTTTGTTCACCGAGTCGAGATTGTTGGTATTGACGTCTTCATCCTCGACACGGATGGCGAAACGATCTTGCAGAAACACAACGAACTCCACCACTCCATGGGAGTCGATGACGGTGTCGAGCAAGGGGGCGTCGTCGGTGAGTTCATCGTTTCTCCCGAAGAGAAATGTTTCGACTAAAAACCCGCGGATTTCCTGGTGAATACTTGTCGTCTGCATGGGTCAATTTCCTCTTGCCATTCTATTTTTGATGGCGGTTGATTGGAGTCAGTTTAAGCCTTTCTGGTCATGTAAGAAACCAGAGGGGAAGCGGTCTTGGTCGCGGCGGGCGCCTCAGGAGAGCCCATCGAGATCGGGGGATCGAGTTCAGAAATCGTGCCATCGAGAAAGGCACGAATGGTCGAAATCAGTCGGGGCGAAGCCTCCGCATTAATGGGGTCCATGGCAGTCAGAGTGAGGGCATAATCCAGCTTGGCGGCAAAGTCCTTGTGATCATCCGCAACGATGACCCGGCCACGCGAACCAAAACGCTCCGCGGTGGCGACCTGGTGGTCGTTGCGAGTTTCCCGCAAGGATCCGCGACGCGGCATGACCACGATCGGCTTGCCGATCTCAAGCGCGGAGATGATGGATCCCATTCCCGCATGGGCTATGACCACGCTTGCCTGGCGAATCAGACGATTGAAGTCTGAAGGTTCAAGAAACTTGGTGAATTCGATGTGTCGAGGCCGAAAGCTTGAATTTCCGATCTGGGCCAGGACATCGAAACGACCGCGCGAGGCCGCCCATTCATCTACGGCGCGAATGAGGCGGTCGAACGGCTCTTGCGAACCGACAGTGGCGAAAATCACAAAACACCTCCTGCATAGTGCGGACCTTCACTCTTGGCCAGGTGCGGCCATTGAGTGAGCCAGAGGTCCGCGTGACGGCCGACGCGTGAACCCGACATCGAAAGATTTTCGATGTTGGCCATGCTGTCGATCCATATGGTTCTTGCTCCAAACCACTTTCCCAGCAGCAGCGCAAAGTATCCTGGCGCGGCTCCTGTCGATACCACCACTCCCGGTTTTTCCTTGATGAAGATCCAGATCAAGTTGCAGGCCAGAATCACTAGCCCCAGCTTGTTCCAGCGGGTTGCGTCGTGTACCGAATAGAATTTATTTTCCGGCACCTGTGAGCGATAAGAATCGATCACCGTGACGTAGACGACCTCGGAGTCCGCGAAGGCCGGAGTGACCCGGCGCAGTTGGACCCAATGGCCGCCGCTGGAAGCTACTGCGAGTACCTTGTCCCGATTCGGATTTTCCTTCACTGGCATAATTCCCTCAGCGGTACGACTTTGATCGCTTCTTGCCGTGCAACCTCAAGCAGCGACGCGGTCACTTCGAGCACATACTGATTGCGCTCTTGCGTCCGATCCAGGTCATGCATCAAGACGATTCCTCCGCCCGCGCGTCGCACTTGGTCGGCCACTTGCCGCGGGTTTGGAAGAACCTTCTGAGTGTCACCTGAATCGATGGTCCACCACCAAACCGGAGCATTCCGGCGGCGAAGAGACCAGTACGTGGGGAGGGTCATTTTGCCGTAAGGCGGACGGAACATCCCGTCCGGTTGGATCCAACGCGAAAGACTGCTGTATCCGGCATCGATATCGGCAACCGATTTCCAGGGAAGCGTCTTCCAGGCGTTGAGATGTTGATCGGAATGGCAGCCGATGTCGTGGCCTTCCTGCAACACGCGATCGGCGATGCCGGAGTATTGGCGCGCATGCCGTCCGAGCATGAAGAACGATGCCCGCGCAGCACTGCGATGCAGCAAGTCGAGAAGTGGCTGAGTGAGCGCCATGCTAGGTCCATCGTCATATGTGAGAGCTAGCATTCGCTTGGTCACCACTTGTTCCTGGGTATGGCTCATCCGGTACCTTCGCCAGAGCCACGGCGAAAAATAGATAGCCGGAGCGGCAACTGCCACGGCCGCCAAGGCGGTCTGGATTGCTTCTTCCATTTGGAAAAATTACTGTGGGGGAAATTAAACTTGGCCGGTTACGCTGTCTGATGGCTGCTCAGGCTAGGCGGTTGCCCGCGAGGTATTATCCCGCTCCCAGCCTGCGATCGCACCCCGAAAACGAATCCGGGCTCGCCGCTTCGCGATCATCATTACCATACAATAGACGGCCAGTTTTGGCCATAGCACTGGTTTCCTAAATAACCAAAGTAACGATCGATTGTTACTCTCACCCCGGTGCTTCCAGCCTTCCGGAAATCGTTTTTCCAGTTCGAAAGAACCATAGTGAGATCGGGTCTTGGTGGAAATCAAATGTCTGAGGGTGCGCGGGGGGAAGACAGTTGAATGTGCCGAAGACACGGTCTCACGTTCGCTCTGCAAAAACTGTATTCGAACGTAACCATCGTCGGCGGTTACCGACGGAAACTCCCGGAAACGCGCCCGCCCAGCCGCGGAAAGCGCATAGACCCCGGAGCCTCCGATTCCCTCCCGCGAGGAAGGAAGATAGGAACGGACGTCAAACCAGGCGCGAACCGGACAGGAACAGCCGGCAAGATCGAAGCTCGGAGTGGGTGCAACCACCAGCACATCGCCGCGTTCCAGCCGCCGCGCCAAAGTTCGGATCGCATCCACCGTAAGAACGACATCCGCATCGCTATAGATTCTCGGGAAACCACAAGCTGCTTGATCTCCCAGATTAAGTGCCTGCGCCTTGCTCGCAATTTTGGTCTCGATCACCCGAACATTCGGCGAAAAGCCTCGTGCCACGGCCGCCGTGTCGTCGTCGCATCCGTTGCAAACTACGATGACCTCGAGTTCCCGGGGTCCAGCGCCCTCGGTCATCGCCTTCAAGGTTCTGGCGATTACGGAACTCTCGTTGTGAGCGGGAATGATGACGGAAATCATTGTCTGCGGTAGAACACCAAACCTTAGAGATTGCAGGTGCGGTAACGTCAGCGACCTTGAGTCGCGGAGATGGCAGCCGAACCCATCACCCACCCTCCCGCGGCAGCATCGAATTGCTTGACCACGCGGGCTGGATTGCCGGTCACAACCGAATTCGGCGGAATACTGCGGCTTACCACCGAATTCGCTCCTACCACCGAGTGTTTGCCGATTACCAGTTCACCCTTGCCGCAGACAATAGCCGCTCCGTATCCGATCCAGCAGCCCTCTTCGATTCGGATGGTCCCGCCGCGCGTAATGCCCTGGTATTTGATGGGAACATTGACGTCTTCGAACGCGTGGTTGTGATCCATCACCAGAACCTGAGGGGCAAAGACAACGTTGCGCTCGAAATGGATACGATTGATCCCGGAGATCACACAGCGTCTTCCCAGTTTGACCCCCTCATCGAAGATAATGACTGGCTCATTCGATTTAGGTACTTCTGGGATATTGATCCAAACCTCGCGCTCGATTAAAACCGAGTCTCCGAGCTGGATGTAGGGAGCAATGGAGCGCGCCAGATCACAGGAATAGTGCACGTAGAAATTGCGGCCTATCGAAGCGAATGGATAGAACCACTGCATGCTCAGAGAGCGGAATTTGTTGCCGATGCGTGCGATCCAGTGGAGTGGATCTTCGGAATAATGTCGGGTGGGTTGGCTCATTGCTTTTTCTTTAACGGTTTCTGAATGCATTGATGTTGTAGGTTATTGACCTGCCGAAGTGGGCTTCCTAAAAACTACTTCCAGGCAAGGCCCCGCGCCGGCCCAGGCGATGGTGCATATTAGTGGCGAAGCTGCTATTCGTATTCCCTTGCGGGCGGCCTTGCGCATGATGCCGAGCGGTTTCGGCTTGGCCTGAGGAGCGGGAGATCCTCCCACTTTCTCGATCAAGCCGGAACGGACGTAGTCTATGCTTCGCTCGTAATAGGAAACGGCAGGGGTCTTTACGCAGGCTTCTTCAAAATCAAGTTCTTTCATAAGATGGCGTAAGGAACGTGGGGAAAAATGCGACAGATGACGAGGCAATTCCAGTCCAAACCAATAGCTGCCGAAAAGTCTTGCCTCCCAAGAAGCGATGTTGGGCATCATGGCGTAATAGATTCCCCCGGGCTTCAGCCATTCCTGCACCTTGGTCAAGAACTGGCGGGGAGAGTAGACGTGCTCGAGAACATCAAAGCAAGTGATGACGTCGAAGCTGTTCGGTAGAAAAGGCGCTTCCACCGCGTCTCCGACGAACACCGTTGCGCCGGTGGCGGCTCGGGCGCGCTGCGCAGTGGATTCCTCCATCTCGATGCCGTACAAATTCCACGCTGGGTTCATCATGGTGCTAAGAAATCCCCCGGAGCTGCATCCGATGTCGAGAAGTTTCCCGCCCGCCTTATACCGGGAAATCATCTTAACTTGACCCGCCCACCGTTTGGCGGCGGAACCTTCCCCGGCAGTCATAATGGCCCGGTGATAATCCTCGGTGTAATGTTCCCCCATCTGATCCGGCGCGGGAGGATCGTCGAGCCAGACGCCGCTGCAGGAGCCACACCGAAGCAGCCGGTAAGTTTCCTTGCGCAGGTGAAAGCGGTCGGGGGCGCTTAACAAGGCGCCCACAGCCTGGTTGCCACAGTTGGGGCATGTGTTAGGCGTCGCAGGAGGGTTCAGCGAGCGTTTTGGTCCGACTGCGGTGCTGTCTTCCACTTCAAACACGCTGTTCATTTGTTTTCACCCATTCTTCGGCTTCTTCGTTGTACGTCTTCACCAACTTGGCGGGATTTCCGACAATAATGCTGTACGGGGGAAAGCTTCGGGTGACGACGGAGTTTGCCCCAACCACGCTGTGGTGTCCAAGGATGAGCTCTCCAGAAGCGCAGCAGATTACCGCGTTAATCCCCAGCCAGCAACTCCGCTCGATTCTTATTCGTCCCGTGCTAATGCCCAATTGATCGTTCTCTCGATCCTGAAGAGTCGAGGTTTGCCGCTGGTGGTCGGTAATCAGGACTGACGGGGCGAGAAGCACATCCTTCTCCAGCGTGATGTGGTTACGCGCGGAGATGATGGATCGCCTTCCAATTGCACATCCACTTCCGATTGTGAGTTTCGGTTCCGAAGCGAAAGAACCAGCCACGTCGATCCAAACTTTGGGCGCAAGATAAACCCTGTTTCCTATCCGAATTTCAGGCGCCTGTGCGCGGCGAAGATCGCAAGAATAATGTACCGAGACGCCATCGCCAAATTGTGCAAAATGATAAGAACTCCGCATCCATAACGTGTTCAGTTTCGTCAGAACTCCCAGGAGCGATCCCCGAAACCCCCTTCCGAGGCTCTGTTCGAAGGTGAACATGAGTTAGGTGACGACGTCGACGCAAGGCTGCTCCCCACCGATTCGACCTGGAAGGATGATCCCCATCAAAGTCTTGCCTTCAGCTCCGGTTATGGATTTGGTCAGCATCAAGGCCGGCCAGGCAGCGAGGACGCAGGCTATAAAGACTTCCCCCAGTTCCATAAGAGCCATCCATCTTTGGTTGAAGATGGCAGGCGGGGGAACCTGGCTCGCGATTAAGCCGGCTAGCATTGCTGCGGCGGTGGCTATGGTCAGCTTCAGCAAATCAGGCAGAAGATCTCCGGGATGAAAGGCGCGAAAGGTCTTAGCCACGGCGTAGATCATGAACGCCATGCCAGCAAACTCCGTGAAGGCCAATCCCGCCAGCACTCCGTAGAAACCGGATTGGCGGGCAAACGCCACGATGGTTAGCAGGCATACGATGCGCAGGCCCTGCCGGATGTTATCCAGCAGTGCATTGCCCGAAACCCGGTACAAAACCAAGCCAAGCACTGAGAAGGCCTGAAAAAAACCCGCGGCACATACTAGGCATAACGCCATTCGCAACGAAGGGGCTACCTGTCCAGTCCACGCAAACACCATGGTCGGGCCAAAGACCGCGATGAACGAGAGGGGAAACAAACACAATGCCAAGGTGACCTTGAACGATTTAGCGATGAGCCGGCGCATCTGCTCCTCGGAACCAGAGGCATAGACCATGGCTCCGCCGGAAAGGATTGGGACCAGGAAAGAATCAGATAACATTACCGCCGACATAACCAGGCGGGTGGCGATGGCATAAATACCGGAGGCGTCCGCACCAAAAACGCGCAGGATTGCGACCGGAAGAATGGACGCATAAAGGATCTCCAGAACATTCACCAATTGGTAGCTGCCTGCGAAGCGAAACAATTCAGGGACTACAGTCTTCGTGACAAATGCCGGCGCCACGTGTACCTGGGGCAGAAGCTTTCTTGAACTGATGTAACAGCAGAGCACAAACCCCACTTCAGACGCTGCCATCACGCAAGCCATGGCAAACAATCCATCGCCAAAGTGAAGTAGGACGACAATAGCAACCGCCTCCGCGATGGTGAAGAAAGTGGCAAAATTCTTGACCAGATCGATGCGATGGCCGCCCATTACGATGGCTTCGTAGCCCGCTCCTACGTTGGATAACACCATGATCAGCGCGAGCACGGAAATGGACTGAGCCGCCGAGTGCAGGAATTCCGGCGGGACGCCTGCCATGCGAGCCAAAACATTCGAGTAACAAGCGACCGGGATTAATACCGCGACCGACAAGACCAGCATCGCCGCCGATCCCGTACTCAATAATTTATTGGCCGTCTCGAAGTCGCCATTGCCGGTCGCTTCCGCGACATACTTTTGGAATGCGGACTTAATGCCTACACTTCCGAAACGCATGTAGGCCGCCGTCGTCATGACGATCGCCCAGATGCCATAGCCGCCCAATCCCAGATGGGCGATGACGATGGGAATCATGACCATCCGGGTTGCCACCTGCGCGAAGCGGGAAATCAACCCGAAGAGAGTGTTCCGGCCAATGGTGTGCGAAAGACTGGGCGAAGACATGGGATGGGAGGGTCTGAGAATCGGAGATTCGGTAATCGAGCTCATAAGAAGCGAAGAGTAGATCGGTTAAACCTTCTGGTCGTCACGCCAGGGCTGGAGAGTTGCTTTCCCGCTCTTCGATCACCCCTTCGTCCCAAGCTGATTGATGCCGTTTGTTTTTTTCCGATTCTTTCCGACGGATCGCGACCGCAGCCGACAGCATTGCCAAGAAGGCGTACCACGCCACCATAGACTGATCGAAGTAGGAGATTCCAAGAAAGGCAACCACATTTGCGAACAGGGCTGATCCGATTGCCCAGAAAAACAATGCATTCTGTTTGTCTTTCATTCTGCTGGCAGCCCGCCTCGCTTTTCCTACGAACTTGAAGCCGTAGACGAGAGTTGCGACAAACAACAGGAATGGAAGAAGCCCTGAACTATCGCATAGACCCACATACTGGTTGGCCGTGTCCCACATATCCCAGCCCCAAACGCTGGTGTCTTTTACTCCGATCAGCCACCAGTCGCCAAAATGGCGGATGCACTGATCGATCAACATATATCGGTGCCAAGATGAGGAACCGCCGGTTATGTCGATCCTGGTGATCAAGTGCCAGACCGGGTTTTTTAACACTAACTGTAGAACGACGAGAATAATCACGATTCCCCAGCGAATGAGGCGCATTCGCCTGCGCAACGGCCAGAAGCACAATGCCAGCACGCCGGCGGCATAGGCCAACACTGGAGTGCTGGAATTGCACGCGAGGGTAATCACTGTGGCCGAGATCAATCCGAGCACGGCGATCTTTCGGTACTTTGTGGCTTTCCACCATAAGGCTACGAAGAGAGGCACCAGCACGGCGCCAAAGGTTCCCGCGGTGATGGAGTGAGCGAACGGTCCCTGAGCGCGGAACCTGTCATCGCGCGCCACCAAGGATGCGTATTTCGCAGCTTCAGCCCCACCCAGCAGGGCATAAGGATTGTGTCCGGTTGTAATTTCGTACGCCATGATAATCGCTACGACAGCGGCGATCCAGGCGAGAGTCTGAATGGCACTTACTACATCTTCTTCGTTTCGAATCAGGAAACGCAGCAGAAAGTAGACCCCGAAGACTGTATAGAGCTGCCCAAGTTCGTTGATCACGGCTCCGGACACCTGAAATAAAAGAATTCCATTCAGTGCAACGAACACCGTGAGCAAAATCACCGCCACGTCAAGGGCATTCACTCCGCTGCTGAACAATCGTATCTTGGATGTGATCCTGTCCCTGACTATCCGAAAGAAACCGAAAAAAACTAGTACGCGCAGCATGGGAAAATGCGCCGGGCCGACAAGCAGAACTTGATCCATGGGAATCAGCAGGGACGCCGCAAGAAACGCCGCTGCTGCCTTCTGCCTTGGCCAGATACATATCAAGACTCCCGCGATCAGAATCAAGATCAGAACCGCGGGATGGAGAACTGTTTCTGAAACTCCCCCGCCGAACTTAAAATGCTGCGGCCCTTGTTCAGGTTGCATGATGCTTTGATTAGGCGAAAGGAGCAGAGCGACCGACAACTGAGTTGATAATTGGGGAGATGCTTTTACCCCAGCTGTCCCAATTCAAACGGCTTTCGAATTCCCTTCGGCTACTGGCCCTTAGCGCTAGATACGCCTCCCGGCTACTATAGAAGTGGTAAATGCGGGAGGCATATTCGCGCCCTCGGGCTTCATGTGAAAATAAGAAGCCATTAATTCCCTCGCGCACCGCACCGGGAACTCCTCCCGTTGCAGTCGCCAAAACTGGTAGGCCATAAGCGTTCGCCTCACATGAAACGATGCCAAAGCATTCAGCCCGCGTGGGAAAGATCAAGAAACTAGCTTCACTGTACAGGGACTCCAGCTTAGCCCGTTGGGCTGGATCTTTCTTGTCGAGGAATGGAAATACTCGGATGTCGGGATGGACGGTCGAACGTGGTGGCCGACAGCCAACAACGGAAAGTTCGCTCGGGACACCCAACCGCTTCAGTTCCAGCAACGTCTCGACGGCGATATCTCCCCCTTTTTGTTCCCAGTTTACGCCGACGAACAGAAGACAGCACCGCTCCTCTACCCGGTCCGTCAGTGCCTGCTCTCGTGTTGGAGGGTGATCAAGATTGGCTCCGAATGGTATTACAGTCACGTTTGAAGCGGCAGCACCGTAGTGTTCGACGGCCGACTGAGCCGCCCACTGAGAGGGGTAGACAAACCGGTTCGCCTTGCGGATCGACTGTTGTTCCAACTGATCAGCTGTTCGTATGTGCGATGCAAGGACGTTGCTGAATTCCACGTTGTAGTCAATCATCAGCCTCACTGTCGTGTCGGATAAATAAATAATCGGCAAGCGGGTCCGAAGGTGAGCGACAATTCCAGATGCAGCTACAGCGACTATGGCGTCTAAACGCTCCCCCTCCATCTTCTCCTCGGCCATCATGCCCAGCGTTTTCGACAGGGAAAGAGTGTGCGTGTAAAGGTACTCTCGCCCGGTAAGAATCCGAACACCATGTCGGAGGAGGCGGCCAATCTTGAGTGAAGTGGGCAACAGGGGCCCGACTCGGAAGACTTCGCCGCAGTGCTTCTCCAAGGCCTGTGCCATGTAGTACAAGGTCCCAGACCAGGATTTCCGGTCGTCCGGATCCCTCATAGTGACGTATGCGATGCGCACAGGTTTGCCAACGGCGGGGTCGGTCATTCGCACTGCTTGGATATCGGTCGCGCCTTGGGCTGCGATTATCTGCCTTCGGAAACAGCGCCCGAGAGGATCTCAGTCAAGCGACCTCTTTGCGCTGTGCCGCCGTCACTCCGTCACTGCACGACGACAGCAAGGCCCGTGGGTGGGGCCGGAGCCGAGGATCCGCTGCCGAACTCATAGGCACCGACGTCCCACGAACTGTTGCGCGGAACCATTGTAATGCCGGGGAAAACCGCAGTCTCCCCCCCTGCCGAAGCCGATTCAGTCGCGCCATCACTCGTACCCCCGCACAGCTCGCTATTTGCCGAAAATATACTGCACTGCGTCGAAAGATTTGCCCCAGCTGCGACGGTAGCGCCGGTGCTTGAAGTCGGCGCGTAGTTGTTGCTGGACGTGTACCCTTGGCCGTTTGCCGTGGACTCCGTCTGCCAAATTTCGTTCCCCGCGTCGGTAAATGTGCAGTGGGCGCCAGAACTGCAGTAAGTGAAGCTCGGAAGGGTTTGCGGAGAATATCCAATGAGGTGATTGTTCTTCACTAATGCCGTTCCATTCCATGCATAGTTTGGCGCGTTATCACCCGCGAGGTTGATTTGGCAGCCACCCTGGCTGTTGTCAAACGTGTTGTTGTAGACGTATGCGGTCTCGGTTCCACCCGGACTCACCGCCCCGAACCCGATACAATTCGACGGGGCGACATCCTGTATATAGTTCATGTTGTCGTAAAACACGTTGTTGAAGAAATAAGCGGAATTTCCCACAGTAATGTAAAGGTCTTCGGTGACATGGGTGTGGCGAACAACGTTGTTATAGAAATAGGTATCGGACCCCGCAATATTGGAGACCTCGTTGACAACGTTCGAATGCGTCGCATGGTCATACGTCGTGAAGAGATACTCGAACAGATTGTCGTGAATTGTGTGCCCATCCGTTATTATCATGAAGTTCGACAAGTAGCGAAATACATTTCCATGGACGTCGTACCCGTCTTGGTAAATCGCTCCTCCGCTCTGGCAAGGCGATGGCGGATCGAACGAGGCGGAGCAGATCGCAGAATTGGCGGCCGCCTGCGAGGAGTCTGATCCGTCAAAGACGTTCCCTACAATTTGGTTGTAGGTTGCTGTGCAACACGGCGACCCTCCCAAAATTGCCCAATCGCTGTCGTTGGAGGAAGAGAGTGTCGTCCAACCATGAAAGTAGTTGTTAGAGAAGGTCATATACGTGGCTCCGGGATCGTAGATAACCCCCGTATAAGTGGAGTTGCTCTTCCAGCACTTTCCCGACCACTCAAAGTTGTCGACCGTCACGTACTTTAGGGAAGTTAAATTGATAAATTGAAGGCCCGATTCGTCATAAGAGCAGCTACCCACGAACGATGTGCTTAGCGGGTTGTCGCCAGAAAAGATAGGACGGGCCCAGGAACCTCCGGAGTACCAAGTCTGGTCCACCCCAATATAGATCGCGCTCCCACTTGAGCCACTCCAGTTCCAGTTCCAACCGTTGGAACCTACGTATGGGCTGGCGGAACTGTTGCCCCAATGCCAGGTATCCCCCCCTCGAAAGATGAACTGGTCGCCCGGTTTCGGGCTCACCGATCCGCAGGTATTAACGCAGGTTTTCATGCCGGGGGCATGCAGCCACGGGCTGGTTTTGGAGGTCCCACTGTTCGTATCGCTGCCATTGGCGGCAATGTAGTACGTGGTTGCAGAGGCGCTTCCGGCCATAGTCAGACTTAGCATCAGGCCTGCGGTTGCGATCACAAGAGAAAATCGAATCAGTCGATTCATTTTGGGGGACTCCTGTCTTGATCTGTTCCTGCCCGTTGGCAAGTACGAAAAAACAGGGTAAACCGCGCTTAGCGCCAAGCCAAGACACACAAGGACATTGCACCATTTCATACGGTAACGTAATTTCGTGCGCGGGTCTTAGGATTCCCGCTTTGAACCCCTATCTCCGCCAAGGCCTCCCGCACCATCAAAATCCGGGAACCGCTTCGGGCCGCGGAGGATACCACGGCTTCCAGCAACTCCGGGGTGCAGCCGTAGGGTGAGGGGTTGGGATGCACATCGTGGGTGTAGAAAATCAGCCAGGTCTTGCGGTTTGTGTTCTCCGCGATCAATTTCTCGGCCGCGGCCGCGCCATCGATGGCCCCATAGAGGCGGTTGGCGCGCAGCAGGCTCAGGTCGATCTCGGGTCCGTTGAGGCCGGGAACGATGCCGCGGGCGCTGGTGATGCCGGATTTTCCCGGCTGTAATTCTTGGGCGCGTTTGCTGGCGAGGGTTGCATCTCCGAAGGGATAGGCGAAATTGGGTGCTTCTACTCCCGTCGCGGCTTGCAGTGCTTGCATACCCTGCTTCACGTCCCGGCAGAATGCTTCGGTCGAGACGGATCGGCTGGAGAGGTGGGAAAAGGTGTGGCTGGCTAATTCGTGGCCGCGTTCGAGCAATGCGTCTAAATCTTCGCTGCGAAACAGATCGCCCGGTTCGCTCGAGGGATTCATCGATCCCATGTTCATCAATCCCATGGCGGTGTAATAAGTTCCGCGGGCGCCGTAGCGTTCCAAAATGGGACCACCCACCGTCAGGGCAGTGCGGGGGAAGTCGTCGAAGGTAAAAGAGACGAGGGGGCCGCAGTTCCCGAGCGAGACGGGATGGCGATAGACGGAGCTTAGAATCTGTCGCCGGGCTTTGCCCAGAGTGGATCGAAGCCTCACGCCGAAGTCTCCTGCATGGCAGCGTGCACAACATCCTGCTTCCCGTCCAGCAAAGCGATACCGATGACGCCGTCCTCGGGAACGTCTTTCAGCCGGGAAAATCTCAAAGAGAGCACGCCGTCTTTGGTGTTGGCGTGTTCTTCCATGCCCAGATCGGCAAAAACCTTGCCGGAGGGGGCGTTGCGCGGAGTCTTGCGATAATCGGCGTAAAAGTCATTGCCGGATTCAGCGATATATTTGCGGATCAGCCACGCCAGAAAGGCGTGTTCCACGCGCTTGGATTGGATCCGGCAGCTGAACATGAGGTCGATCATGCGCGGCTCGCGCCGGTCCACGACGGAGAAACCGACGACGCCATAGCTGCCAAAACGGTCTTGGCAGCTCAGCACAAAAGTATCGAGATCGGGACTGGCCAGCAGTTGGCGAAGCACTTCGCGGTCGTAGCGGTTGCCGGAAAAATTCATCTGGTTGGTGCGCTGGGTGAGCTCGTGAACCCGCTCCAGATTTTCTTCGCTCATGGGACGAACCGTGAGCTCGATTTCGCAATGGCGCAGGAAGGCCATGTAGTCGTGGCTGAAATTTTGCGCCACTGCCTGCCGGCCGGCTTCGACCTGGTAGAGCTTGCGGCGCTCCTGGCTCTCGGCGGTCACCGGTACCTGGCAGTCTTCTCGATCGCAAAGGCCGCTAGAGAATTCCGCGTTCAGCAATTTCACTTCCGGGAAGGCGGCGCGGACTTCCTCCAGTTCGAAGGTGGAATCGTCGACGAACAGCAGGCTGTCGAGGCCGATGTTCAACTGCTGAGCCACCGCGCGGAGGGATTCGCTCTTGGGCTGCCAGGAAATCTGCGGGCACAAGAAGTATGGTTCAAGATTGAACTTGCGGATGACCTGCATGGCCTCTTCGGGATTGTTCTTGCTGGCGATGGAATGGAGGATGCCGCGGCGGTCCAGAGTTTCGATAGCTTCTTTCACCCCGGCCTTCAGCCGGAGGCGGTCCGGGCCATCCTCGAGCAGAACGCCATCCCATAGAGTGTTGTCGAGATCCCAGACCACGCACTTGATCTTTTTTTGATTTTGGCTCTTCCCGCTTGAATCCTGGTCGCTTCCCTTCCCGTTCGCTTTGCTTTCAGCGGCTTCGGTGACGAAGTCCATCAGCCCGAAATAGAGCGTGGTTTCGTCGCTTTCCTGATTCGGGATCAGCTCGATTCCAAAAGGCTCTCGCAGGTCGATGAAGCGGGAAATCTCTTCGAGCGGAACGCGGACAGAATGATATCCGGGAGTTAAATGGATCAGCTTCTGAAAAGGAATGTTGGAAGCCTGATCCGTGGCGCGCATGGTAAGCGAGAGCGAAACTTCCTGCATCAGGGGATTGAAACATTCCAGCAGGAAACAGGTCGGCAGTTCCTCGCCGACCGGGGCGGAGTCGGCCACCCTTTTCTTGAAGCCGTAGCGTTTTTTGGTGACGGCAATCTTTACCAGGGAAGGCAGCGGCGACGCCTGAAGCAGGCTGCCAACGCGGTAATCCCGGCGTTCGAGTTGCGCTGCTTTTTCTGCGGGACGAAGCCGAATGTTGCCCGGGGTCCAGAGCTTGCCCCACTGCTTGAAGCGGATTTTCAAAATGTAGGAATTGACCGCCGAGGGCGCTTCGATTCTTACCATGCCATCGTGGAAGCGGCGGCATCGGCCATCCTGGCGGGGAGCATACAGGTCGCAGGTGGTATAGCAGGTCGGCCAGACACACTCGGTGCAATGCTCGCTCCAGGGCAGAACGGTGCGCGAGAGAATTCGGCCGGAGAGCTGCTCAAAGGCCTGCCAGCCCTCCCAGGGAATCTGGTTCGAGCTCTCGATTAAGTGGTTGGCTTCGGTTTCGTACATGGGAGGTTAGAGAATGTTCCGGGGAATGCTCTCGTTAGTCGATTAGGCCGGTTTACCGCTGGTCTCCAAGCGCTTGAACTGGCCCGCGCCCACCCAGCGCAGGCAGGCAAGACTGCGCTTGAACTTGGAGGCGGTGTTCTGCCTCCGTGAGGGGGCGAGCAGGTACACAAAAGCCGAACCCACCAAGCGCAGCGAATGATGAATGGCGAAAGCCGCCAGAAAACCAAGTTGGGCCAGACTGCTGTAATGCTTACGCCAGTATTGCCAGGTGGCGCGGTAAAGTTCCAGATAAAATCGCACCGGGGCATTGGAAGAACTTGCTCCGCCGTAGTGAATGGCGCCCGCGCCGGAGAAGAAAACCACTTTCTCGC
The DNA here is from genome assembly GCA_963833875.1 of uncultured Acidobacteriaceae bacterium. Lineage (GTDB taxonomy): Bacteria > Acidobacteriota > Terriglobia > Terriglobales > Acidobacteriaceae > Sulfotelmatobacter. Next base: position 1,189,913 of record CAWHZM010000002.1, on the reverse strand, counting down.
CCGCTTGCCGGAAGCGGTAGCACCAGTCCACGTCTTCTCCGTACATGAAGAATTGCGGATCGAGCAGGCCGACGCGCTGCACCGCGCGGCGGCGCACCACCAGAAACCATCCGTTCAGAACTTCAACTTCCGCGGTCGTGCTGTGATCGAAGTCAGACATCAGCAGCCCGCCAAAGGAACGCGATCCTTTGAAGAGGTAGTCAAGCCCGATCGCCCGACAAAAGTTGTTCCAGACGGTGGGAAAGCGCATGGTGGAACGCCTCACCTCGCCATCCTGCGCCAGCATCTTGGGCCCCAACATTCCCGCTTCGGGATGGTCCGCCAGGTAGCGCACCATGGGCGAAACACAATCGTCGATAAATTTAACGTCCGAGTTCACCAGGCAGATGTAATCGCCAGAACTTTGCGCGATGCCTATGTTGTTGGCGCGGGCGAAGCCTAGATTTTCCGAATTAAGGATCAAATGAAATTCCGGGAAGAGCTCGGCAATCATCTCCGGAGTGCCATCGCTGGAAGCGTTGTCGACGACGATGACTTCAGAATAAACGTCGCTGCAATGCTCTCGCAGGGAGCCGAGACACTCCTCGACGTAGTGCTTGGCATTCCACACCACGACGACAACGGAAATCCTAGCTGAGCCCGGTGAGGGCGCAGCTGGCGATAGGTGAGGCATCTTCGAGGGAATATTCATTTGCTTCGTTCCGTTACGGGAGCCGAGGCGCCGGAACCGCAGTGAGACTCTGCGCCGGAACTTGTTGCAGGTTGAGGGCCAACTGCTCTTTGCGCTTGCCCGCGCAGGCCCGAAGTAACTCAGGTTCGTCCCACGGGACGTCGTGATAGCCCGATTGCAAGAATGAGCTCTGCGGATCGCGGCTCCATTCCTGAGGGAACAGCGCGATGGTGTCCTTCTCGGTTAGTTTGGCGGCAGGACGCTCCGCCCCACCCGTCAGAACAGCATATAGGGCGGCGGGCAAATCACGGCCCGGGCCGAGAGTCAGGTGCCCGACTTGGGTGGCCCGAGGATTGATTTCGATGAGGTGAGCGTTCCCGGTTCCGGTTTCCAACATGAAATCGAATCCGTGCAAGCCCGAAAGCTTCAATTCGCGAGCCATGATTTCGGCAGCTGCCGCCATTTCGGCATTTTCCACCAAACGCAAAACGCTTGAGGGCCCGGCGGAATCCCGCTTGTTGAGAACTTCAAAGTGCAGACTCGCCATGATCTTTCCCTGCCAGCAGGCAACCGCGCTGGTGGCCTCGCGGCCAGCCACGAATTCCTGGGCGTTTACCACAAAACGACGCCGGAGAGCAGCCGGCCAAAGCAGCGTTTTGTCGTGGTCGATAATGGCTCGCTTCGCGGCGCGCAAGGGAGAAGGCGAGGACTGCAAAGTGCGCAGAACCCTTTCGGCATCCTCTGCGTCGCGGACGATCCTGACTCCATCGCCGCCGGATGTGCCATTCGCTTTAAGAACAGCGGGAAAACCGGAGCGGGCGGCCCAAGCTTTAAGCTGGCCTCGGCTCGAAATTACTTCCATGCGGGGGGCCCGGATGCCCGCTTTTCGGGCAAGCTCGATGAACTCGGCCCGTTCATAGACCACGCGAAACGATTCCGGAGATCCCAGGGAGCGCTCGATCAATTCGCAGATGGGCCGGTCCGCCCGGCCGCGCGCCTGCTCCCGGCGATACAGTTGATGGAGATGACTGGTCGCAAGGTCATCTCCGGGAATAATCAGTGTGGGATTCGCCGCCACGATGGCTTCGGAGATGGACTGTAACGCCAGCAGTCCGTGATAACGATAGGTCCGCTTGATCCCGCTGATTTTTTCAAGCGGGTGGCCTCCGGGACAAACTGCCTCCACCTCGCATCCGGCTTGCGCCAGAGCCATTGCCAATCGTGCAGTCGGCATCCAGCGCGATGTCGCGGCAATCAGAATGGTCGGTTTCACGGCTGGACCGCCGTTGGCGCTACACACTGTGTGATCATGGGATGAAGTTCGGTTTTGTGGAATTGACTGATCGAAACTCGGGCCGGTCGATCGGTTGCGTCTGGTTTGGTTCTAATGCGAGGTTTTGCCGCCGGTAGCGGGCGCGTAGCGCTGGTAATAATCGCTATGCGCGGTATCGGTGGATCCGTTCACGACGGCGCCCAGGAGTTTTGCCTTCTCGATCGTCTCCAGCCCGCGCTGCAGCTGCTTTTTTTCCGTCACGTCTTTTCGAGTCACCAGTAAAACTCCATCGGCCAATCGAGCCCAGATGCTGGTATCGGCGAGCGGCAGGATCGGAGGGGAGTCGATGACGATCCAGTCGAACCATTCGGTCAACTGTTCCATGAGAGCCGGGAGCCTTCCAGACTGCATGAGTTCGAGGGCATTTTCTGGAGCGCTTCCGGCCGGGAAAACCCAAAGCCCCAGATCCTGAAGGCGGTAAATATTCAAGCTCTCGGTTTCTCCGCGCAGCCATTCGCTCAACCCCGGAACCGCACCCAGGCCAAATCTTTGGGCAACCGTGGGGCGGCGGAGATCACCTTCCAGCAATAGGGTTTTGTGCTGCTTCCGGCGGGCCAGTGTACATGCCAGATTCGCCGAAACCGTGCTCTTCCCTTCCTGGGGAATGCTGCTGGTAATAAGAATCTTTTTGACCGCACGACTCTGACGAAGCTGGCGCAGCCGGACCGCCAAGAAGCGGAACTTCTCGGCCGCAAGACTTTCCTCCTTGGACAGCACGACTAGTTTGCTGTCCGCCGTCGGGCTGATCGGCAAGCAAGGGAATTCATCGAGGACGCCGGGGATTTCGCGATGCTCGACCCTCGGTCGCATACCTTTCGCGGCGCCCGGTTCGGTCAGGTTTCGCCGTTTGCGCTCGGCGATTTCGAGCAACTCGGTGGCCACCGAAAATGTGGATTCAGTCAGCGGCGAACTCGCCCCTTCCTGTTCCGCCTCGGATCGTTGTAAAGCGTCAAATATGTGGCTCATGTGGGTAACTTCGTTCTTGGTTCAGGATTATTGTTCCCGACTATTGTTCCGTGATCTCGACCGGCACCCGGTCGGATAAAGCTTCTTCGCGAGTTTGCTGGGCCTGCAGGCGCGCATAAAGTTCGAGCAGCGTATTGGCGGCCTTGCGAACGTCGACTTCGGAGGATTTCTTGGGTTCACCCGGAGTCTGCACGCCCAGGCGGAAATCGACCGCGATGCCATCGATAATCTCCGGGGTGACGCTGGCTTGTTGTTTGGCGTATGCGACCACCAGGGCGTTTTCGCAGATGGTGTTGATCAAGCGCGGAAAACCGCGGGAATGGCGATGAATCGCGGCAACTGTTTTTTCGGGAAAAATGCCGGCAGGATTGGGGCTGCCCGCCAGTTGAAGTCTGCGCTCGATATAGCCTTTGGTTTCGGTAAGGTCGAGAGCTTCCAGGTGAGAGCGCAACGCAATTCTTTGCTTCAGCTGGCGCAAGTCGCCGGAGTCGAGCTTGTCGTCCAGCTCAGGCTGGCCGACCAGAAGAATCTGCAACAGCTTCTCATTGGCCGTTTCCAGATTGGTCAAGAGCCGGATCTCTTCGAGGATGTCGGTGGAAAGATGATGCGCTTCGTCGACCACCAGCACCGTCGTCAGTTTCTTCTCGCCGCGCGATACGACATAACCCGCGAGCTGCAGCAAAAGTTCGCTTTTGTTCTTGCCCGAGGAAGGCAGCCCCAGATCGCCAGCGATGTATTGCAAAAACTCCAGCGGCGACAGGCGTCCGTTAAATACGTAGGCATACTTAACATCCGCACTTTGATTCAGCAATTGCAGCAGGCAACGAAGCAGCAATGTCTTGCCCGTTCCCACCTCGCCGGTCAGGACGACAAATCCTTTGTGCCGCCGCACTCCATAGTAAAGGGCAGCAAGAGCCTCGTTATGCCTGCGCGTGGGAAACAGGAACGAGGGGTCGGGGGTGATCTCGAAGGGATTGCGCTTCAGGCTGTAAAAGGCTTTGTACATGAGAATCTAGCCACGCAAATAGCTGAGTGCCGATCCTACCAAGATGGTAGCGGATACCGCGGCTGCCGTCACCCACCCCAGCCGGAGCTGCCGCCGTTCGGCTTGCAACTCAGACTCGGCGACGATTGGCGGAATCTCTGAAATGACCCCAACCGGCAATAACTTTTGGAAGTCTTTCTCGTCGAATACGCGGTCATCCAGCATTTCGAGGGCGCCCGCAACCACAACACCCAATGCCAAGCCAACCCCCAATCCAATAAAGCAAAACTTGAGACGATTGGGAAAATCCGGCTTGAGCGGCAGGCTGGGGGCATCAATGATGCGGAAGCGCTCGCCCTGTTGCAGCAGTTCCATGCTGGTAGCCATGGCGGACTCGTTTTCCTTCTTCAAAAGGTCGTCGTAGTTCGCCTTGGATTGATCGTAGCCGCGGGTCAGATCGGAGAGCTGCTGCTCCCGTACTGGCTCCTGGTTGAGCCGAGCCTGATAGTCGCCGACCTTGGCGGAAAGCTCTTTGATACTTTGCTCGCGGTTGGCAATTTCGGTTCGATTGGCCTGAAGCTGACCTTGCAACTGCGCCAGCGGAGAGGAAGGATCGGACGCGCTGGAGTTCGCAGAAGCTGAGTCGGGATCGGCTTGTGCCGCCGCTGCCGCGGCTTTTTGCTGGACGGCGAGCTGGCTTCTCATCTTCTCTGTCTTGGCAATTTGTTCCTTAAGCTTGCGAACGTCGGGATGACGGTCGGTATAGCGGGAGCTTAAATCGGCCAACTGGGCGCGAAGGGTTTGCAGTTCCGCGTCAAGCGCGGGCAAACCGGCCGTGGTACCGCTGCCGTCGGTCTTCTGGGTGGGTTGCAGCGAGCGATATTGGTTCACCAGGGTTTCGAGATAGACGCGCTGCTGCTTGGCCGTGTTCAAAGCGTCTTCTTCGGTTTGCAGTTGCGATTGAATGCCGGACAGAATCTGCAAATTGCTGCCTACCTGCGCCGGCAACTGGCCCACATGTTCGCCTTTGAACTCGCGAATCTTTTCTTCCTGATCGGACAAGGTTTTCCGCGCGCTCTCCAGTTGGGTCTCGAGAAATTTCGTGGTGTCTTCCGACTGTTGCTGGCGCACTTCCAGGTTCTCGCTGATAAAAAGATTGGTCAGTTCGCTGGTCACCTGTTGGGCGGTGTGAGCATCGCGCGCGGAATAGGAAACGTTGAAGGCGTTGACCCGGTCGCCATCGCGCACCAGTTCGATCTCGATCTCTTTGCGCATCCGGTCCACTTTGTCGTCGGCGGTCATGTGCCCGGGATACAGGCTGAGCTGATCGATGATGTGCAACAGACGGGTGCGGCTGAGGATCTGCTGCGTGATGCTCTGCAAGCGGTCCTGCAGATTGTCGCTGACGTTGGGCGTGACGTAATCCTTCGGCATGGTGGGCTGTTCCACCAAGATCAGCGTGCTGGAGCGGTAGCGCGAGGGAAGCACCCAGCTGGCAGCCCACACCAGTAACCACCCGACAAGCAGTGGTATCAAAAACTGCATGTGACGGCGGCGAACTAATCCCAGATAGTGCTGGAGATCGAAACCGCCGCTTTTCTCGTCTTCTAATTCTTCAACCATGATTTTGTTCTCGAAACTGTGTTCTCAAAGACTGTATTCCCAAACTTGTTAGCGATTGGCGAACGCTATCGTCCCAACGGTCGGGCAAATTGATACGAAAACGACACCCACTCGCGGTTGGTGTTGGGATCGGCGGAAAAGAAACTATAGGTCTGACGCAAGCGCGTATATCCGGCCTGCACGCTTACGCTCTGCCCAATTTGGCGCTGCAGCGCAGCGCTTCCGGAAATCGAATGGCCACCGAGCGAAACTAGCGATAAAACGCCATTGTTGGCGTAACTGCCGCCGACAGAAGCGCTGAGGTTGCGGGTCAGTTGCTGCTGGAGCGAGCCGCTGGCGCTATCCAATTCGACCGCGCCCGTCAAACCTCCGCCGCCGCTCACGCTGTGCGAGTAGCTCAAGGCTACGGCAGTATGCTGTGCCTGCCAGTGCAAGCTGGCGCCCGCTGCCGGAGTCCAGGCCTTCGCCCCCGCAACCGCGGCTTGAGTGGCACTCACATACTGCGGACCTTGGTTGTAATATTGCGGGCCGCCGAAGAACGATACTGAAAATTTAGGTGCAGGAAAGAAAGTGTAAAAAAACAGAGCCGCATCCGCCCGGGTCTGGTTGGTGGTGCTGGCCGGATAAGAGAGCAGATCCTGATATTGATAGGTCACGCCGACGTAGTGCCGGACGGACAAACGGTGGCTGTAAAATCCCGAACCGCCGCGCGTAGCCGCGTCGTAGAGCCCGGGCACCTGATCGGGATTGGGATAATGCAGGTTCGAGAAAGTTCCGTTCGCCCCAATCATATCGTTGGCGCCGAATTGATAGGTGATGCCTGCGCTTCCATAGTTGCTAAGCCGGTCGGCCAGCGGAGCAATAATGGAATTATTCGCGCCCAGGTCGGAGCCGGAGACCGCACCTGCCAAACCCTGCCCCGGCTGGTTGAATACATCGGACGATTTCTGAAAAGTATCGATCAAGCTGACGGTCACATGCGGACTGAGGCGATACTGCATATTCAAAGACAGGTTCTGATCGGCTTCATTGCGCGAGGTGACGCGCTGATAAAACGTAAATCCGGGAGCGTAGGAGAGTACCCAGTGCAGCCGGGTGAGCGTCTGGTCGATCGCCAGTGTTGGCCAAACCGAGTAGCTCACGTCGCTCACCGGCGTGCCGCTGGTCGCATATAAAACATTATCGGAATAAGCGGTGTTGAACACCACCCCGCCGCGCAGATAATTGGCTCGTTCCTCCGACGCCACCACGAGCGGATACTCCTGGCCGCTGACTGGAGGCGGAGTCAGCATGCGGTCTTCGATATTGATATTGAGATTGGATTCCGCAACGTTATTTCCACTCGCATCCCCCGCAGGCCCGGCAAGCACCGGAGCGCTCGCCGCCGGCGCAGGGACCGAAGCATTGTTCGGCTGCGAAGAGGAAGGATTGTCCTGCTGCGAGAGAGCCCCGAGACTCGCCAGTAGAACTGATCCCGCCAAAACAATTTTCACCGCCGATGAGATAGAAGCTCGCATTTGCAAAGTTGCCCGCACTGAATGGGAGATCGTCGCTCCAGAACAAGCTACGGAACGATGATGGTATCGCCGGGCTGAACCTTGATGTTCTGCGACATGTCCTTGCCTTCGCTCACCGACTTGTAATTAAAGGGCAGCCGCGATTCGCCGCCCGCCCCCTGGCGGAGAACATAAATGGATTTCTTCTTGGCGAAGTCGCGGAAGCCGCCGGCCAGCGCGATCGCATCCAGCACAGTCGGAGAATTGGAAATCACATACGATCCCGGCTTAACCACCTGGCCGAGAATGTTGAACTTCTGGCTATTCACCGTTTGCACCATCACGGTGACTTCCGGCTCCGAAATGTAGTTCTTGAGTTTCGCCGCGATATCTTTTTCGAGCGCCAGCGGGGTTAGTCCAGCCGCCTGCACCTCTCCCACCAGCGGAAGCGAAATTTTCCCATCGGAGCGGACCGGGATGGAGCGGGAAATATCGGGCTCTTTCCAAACGTTGATGGCGAGCACGTCGTCGTTGCCAATGATGAAGCTGCTGTCATGCGGCTTGGAAGGGGCAGGAGAGCTGGCATCGGGCGAAGCGTATCCGGCCGACGGTTTCATCGGATTCGCGTTGGCAGCGCCGGAAGTCTGGCCGAAAAGCAACCCAGGTGCAAGCATGCAAAACATCGACACCAGCAATCGTTCCGTCCAACGACTGCAAGAGGTTAGACTCATAGTTCTCCTCGGGCAATTCGCAAGAATTATTTGACCGGCCCGCCTCAATTCATTTCTCCGTCGTCTTTATTCTCCCGGTACATCGCAAAGTCCGCAACGGATGGGGTAAGAAAAGGCTCTGGCGCGCGCATCTGATATTGATCGATTTTGTATAAGAGCGTTCGATAGCTGACGCTAAGAAGCCTGGCCGCCGCCTTGCGATTCCAACCAGTCCGTTTGAGGGCCGCACCGATGGCGCTACGCTCCGCTTCCGACTTAATCCCTTGAATCAACGATTTCAGGGACTCCGGCTTCGCCGACTCGGGATCGGTCTCCTTCATGGCAGTCCTTGACGACGATAAGTTCAGAGGCTCGGAAACTGCCAAGGTGCTGCTTTTTCTCGTATCGGCCCCAAAATCTCTCATCTCCAAACCATTATCCGATGCCGGTAGTTGGCGATCTCCGGCGACCAGATAACGCTTCACAAAGGTTTCCAGTTCCTTCAAATTCCCCGGCCAAGGATAGCGCTCGCAGGCCTCGAGCACGGCGGTGGAGAATTCCCGGGGAGGCATCCGGTAATGCTTTGCCAGCTTGTGCATAAAATATCGGAGCAGGAGCGGAATCTCATCCTTACGATGCCGCAACGGCGGCACGTGGATGGTAAAAGCGCTTAACCGGTAATACAGATCGTGGCGGAGGCGTTTCTCTGAGAGTACGCGATCCAGGTCGGCGCTGGTCGCCGCCAGAATTCGCACTTCAGCCGCGACGCCCTCGGTTCCCGCAGCCTCACTATTGCGCAATTCTTGCAGCAGCCGGGATTGAAGTTCAAGGGGCATGTCGGCAATTTCGTTGAAAAAGATCGACCCTTTTTCGCCCTCGCCAAATCTGCCCAGCATGGTTCGCGGTCTCTGCTGGGAGTCGGCGCGGCCGGATCCGAAGATCTCAGCTTCGAGCAAAGCCGGCGGCATTTCCGAGCAATCCACCTTAAGCAGCTTGAAACCGGATCGAACCGAGAGCTTATGGATCAAACTGGCGACTGCGTTCTTGCCGCAACCCTTTTCTCCCACGATCAACACTGGGACGTCAGTTTGCGCCAGCAACTCCGCCTGCGCGCGCAGCTTCTGCATGGCCACGCTGGAGCTGAAGAAAAATGCGTCCTGGCCGATTTCCATGTTTCCGTTGGCGGTTTCAGTAACTTGCTTCACGGGAGACTCGAAGTGAGCTTGAACTATCGACCTCAACTGCTCGGCTTTGAGCGGCCGGACCAAAGTCTTTTCCGCCCCGAGCCGGATGGCTTCATTTCTCTGAGCGTCATCCCCGGCATGGCAAATAGTCACTACCGGTATATCCGGACGAAGGCGGCGGAGCCAGCGCAAAAAGTGCAGAGTGTCGGCATCTCCCGCGGGAATATCCAGCAAAAGCAGGCGGGGTGCGGCGCCGGATTGCACACGCTCCATGGCATGCCAGCCGTTAGCGGCCGTTTCTGCCCGCCAGGAGTTGGATTCCTGCAGGGAGCTGAGGAGGTGGAGCAGCGTGGCCTCCCGGCTAACCACTAACAAGCGCGTGGACTCCATTGTATTTTGCGTCAAGGTAGGACTTTGCTCTTTCCTGGTGTGCACCTGGATCGAAAACTTAGGAATTTCTCTGGTTATAAAGCGGATATCGCAACCAACTGGTTGCTTCTAGCTGGCGATTAAATGGGCTCGACGTCGTACCCCTCTACTCGCACGGCCAGCGAACGCTGGATTGCATCCACCGAAATTATCAGGGTTCGATCGCCATTGCGTGCAATCAATATACCCTCGACTCCATTCAAGGCTCCGCTGCGGATTCGCACTCTCTGACCGATCTTGAGAAAGGGATGAACCGACCATTGAATTTTGGCGGCAACCACGTTGCGAACCGCCTCAATCTGCTCATCCGGAATGGATGCGCCTTCGCCGCCGGCTCCGACCAGGCCAAACACTCCATCCACGCGCAACACCCGCAGTCGCTCGGACCGCTCTGGCAAAAATTTGGCGAATACGTAACAACTGAATAGCGGTACCTCGACCGACTTCTTGCGGTCGCTCCAGCGGTGCTCCTCTGTGAGCAACGGCAAAAACGTGGTGACGCCCTTCTCGGCGAGCCGCTGCGCTACCATTTTTTCGTGGCGGGGACGGGTCTGTAACCCATACCAGCATTCTCCCAGAGTTGATCCTTGGACAGTTGACATTGGCAATGCCATCGGTAAAGTGCTGACTGCCATAGCTTCGCCCTCTAAGTCACATTAATCGTGACCCTAACTTGAACTACTGAATGCAGACGCAGACACCGAATTATTGCTGCCGAGATCTCGCTTGAGACCTGAGGGGGATTACAACCGGGGGAATGAAAGTACATCGCGCAGTAGAGAAACCGGACTTTACAACTCCGTGTCTCTTTGATCTTTAGATCTTAAGATCTTAAGATCTTAAGATCTTTACCGGCAGAATCGGGGGGAAGAACGTGCAACCTGCCAACACTAAAGTCGCAAACTGGATACCAAAGAGTCGATTATCTGTGTACGATGATTGTACCGATCCCCAAGGTTATGTCAATCGCCACTCCGTGCCATGTGCTTTCGTCATTCCAATCCGACGAGAAGCTATGCCGAAGGTCGCGATAAAACCTGCTGACCTCCTCGAAATAGCCAACTGAGAACACAGCCTACCTTGGATTGCAGTTTGTTGCAAGCTCTAGATTGTAACAATTTGTAGATTACTCCTGGTGTGGGTTGTGATCAGCTCCAGCGCTGGCACGACCAGCCAGACCTATTGACGGAAACCATGCCCGAACAATGGTTTAGGCGAATCCACAAGCGAACTGCCTCGACGATCGGAGGTGAGGATGGGGCAGCTTTTTCCGGTGCGCGCGGTCATCCGGAGGGCCGAGATAACTGCAATTCCTTGCACATTTGTGACTGACTCTTGCCACTTATTTGCTGCAGTTTTCTTCACACATTGCAACGAGTTGCACCTTAATGGAAAAAAATTGAGAATCAAAAATGCGATTTGCGATTTAAGGAGCGGGAATGACGGCCGTAACGGCGGCGGAGGCGGAACTTTCCTCACCACCGGTGTTTACCGCCGTCGTCTCATAATAATAGGTATCTCCGTCAGTGACGTCGGTATCGTTGTAGGAAGTAACGGCGTCGAGAGTGCTATTAAGCTTAGCGTAGCTACCGCCCGTTCCGGTACGGCGATAGACGTTGTAACCCGCAATGTCGGGTGACGTGCTGGCCTTCCAGGAGAGATCCACATTATAAGAAGGTGCGGCCACCCCTGTTCCCGTGGCCGTAGCGGAGGCGGGCGAATTGGAAGCGTCGCTGGTAAACGTAACCGGTACCGATGCCAGGCCGCTGCTTCGCGGAGCGAAAGTCACGGTGAAACCCACGCTCTGCCCGGCGGCTATCACGGCAGGAAACGAGAGTCCGCTAATGGTAAATTCGGAACTCCCGGCGCTCGCAGACAAGACGGATATGCTGGAGCCGGTCGCGGTTAGTTTTCCTGTCTGACTACCCGTGAGTCCAACCGTGATGCTGCCCACGCTAATCGTGGTAGGAGTGACAGCTAGTTGTCCTTGCGTCGCTCCCACGGCGGATCCACTGAGCGATACGCTCAGGTTGGAATCCGTGGCGTTCGAAGCGATGGCCACGCTCCCGCTGGCGTTGCCTGCTTTTGAAGGCGCGAAAGTCACGCTCAAAGAAGCTGTTTGTCCCGGGATCAGGGTTAAGGGCGTGGTTAATCCTGAGATGCTGAAACCGGATCCGCTCACGGAGTCCTGCGCGATGATCGCGCTTGTCCCGCCGACATTTGTCACGGTCACGGTTTGGCTTTGAATCTTTCCTGTTTGCACGTCGCTAAACGTCAGGCTAGCGGGAGTGGCCGTCAGGCTGGCCGGGGTAGCTCCGGTGCCAGAGAGAGCCATGTCGAAGGTCGTAGCTGATCCGGCGATAGTCAGTGATAACAGACCATTGCTCGCTGTCGCGGAAGTGGGCGCGAATATGACGCCGAAGGTTGAGCTCTGGCCGGGCACCAGGGTTAACGGAAGAGTGAGGCCCGCGTAACTGAAACCAGTGCCGGTAGTGGCCGCCTGCGTAATGGTGATGCTCTGGCTCCCAGCGTTATTCAGGGTCTCAGTCTGCGTCTGGCTCATGCCCAGTGCCACAGTTCCGAAGCTAAAGCTGGTCGGATTTGCGCTCAAACTTCCGGCCGCAACCGCAGTTGCCGAAAGCGCGATGCTGAAGGGGCTATTCGATCCGTCATTGGTCAACGACAAAGTACCGGTTGCGCCTCCCGCCGACGTGGGACCGAAAACTATATTCACGTTCGTGCTTTGCCCCGCCGCCAATGTTACTGGCAAGGCTAGACCGTTCATGGCGAAGCCTGCCCCGCTCACCGCTGCTTGCGAAATCGTAAGGCTGGTACTTCCAGTATTGCTGAGGATGTCAACCTGCGATTGGCTTGTGCCCACCTGGACATTCCCGAAGGCAACGCTGGCGGGTGCCGCCGTTAAATCCCCCGACGCCGCGGGTTGTGAGTTTTGCGCACTCGATTTGCCGGAACTGAAGCCCTGGCAGCCCACCATCGCGGACAGCGCGAGTGCGGATATCGCCAGCAGGGCTGCACGCAAACTCCAGTGGGCAGGGGAGTGGTCCATAGAGAATCGACTTTCGGTGCTCTATAACTCCTAATTTGGGATGGCTTAGTTTGCCGTTTTCGCAGCAATCGCGATAGTTCCGAAAGGACATGCCGAAAGACTCTATAAGAACGACCTCGTCGTGGGCCATTGGGCAAAGCCAAGGGGAAGCAGTTTTTGTGTGACAAAGGGGAGAAGGATTTCTCCTACGCAGTTTTTCCCCAGCCTCTCCGATATTGCCCCTTTTTTGTCGACAACCTTTGTATCACGCTACACACCGAACTGCTCCGCGAGGACAAAGCCAAAAAACGAATATTCCTTCCCGGCAATCCGATTTCGATCCTCACCCGTACAAGCTGATGAAAGGCAGTTCAGCATAGCTGGAAATCAGTACTCCGCTCAGTAAATCCAAGCACCGATTTCTCGTCCCGGCCGTCCCGCGAAATTCCGCTCAGTTCGCGCCCTTCTAACCCCCTACACCTGAGGTGTGTCTCGGGTGAACGAAATCCGAAAATCAAGGAGAGTTTCGATGAAGAAGGAAGTAATTGAGCGAATCGTAAATAGCCCCTCCGACCGTCGCAAGTTTATGAAGCGGGTGGGCATGACCGGAATTGGCGTTGCAGCAGCGTCGATGGTAGGCAACAGTTTTCTGGGCAAGGCTTATGCGGCCAGCACGATCAACGACGCCGACATTCTGAACTTTGCATTAAACCTCGAATATCTTGAAGCCGAGTTTTACTCCATGGCGACTTATGGGTCGACCTTGCTGGAGCTTGGAGTCCTCACCTCTTCCGAAGAAAGTGGACCCACCACCGGCGGCGACATGGTTCCCGATTTTGGCTCCTCGCCATTGGCTTTTCTGGCTACGGCGCTGCGCGAGAACGAAATCGATCACGTCAAGTATCTGCGTTCGGCTTTAGGATCGGCTGCAGTAAAGAAGCCTGCCATTAACCTGAACGCGCTGGGATACGGCTATTCGAGTGTCGACAGCTGGTTGAAGCTGGCCCGGCAATTCGAAGATGTGGGCGTAAGCGCCTATCTGGGAGCCGCTCCGCTGATTTCCAGCAAGACTTATCTAGCTGCTGCGGGAGCAATCCTGGCCACCGAAGCCCAGCACTCGGGATCGATTCGCCTGGCTTGCATTCAAAACCGCGTCACCAGCCCTGCAGTGGATTCCCTCGATGTCCCGCCGACATCGCAGGCTCCTTATGATGTTACGAGCAGCAACGCTCTGAGCATTCCGCGCACCACAGCGCAGGTGCTCAACATCGTTTACGCGGGTGGAAGCTGCTCCGGCGGTTTCTATCCCGATGGCATGAACGGTGTCATCATCTGCCAATCGTAAGAAAGGCCTGGCGGCGATGGCGACATCGACCGCCAGATAACTTTTATTGCTGGCGCACTCGAACGATAACCATTAAAGATCAGGAGACTGCAATGATCGAAGGCTTGTTTCAACCCATGCACTTGTTGCTGATTGTCGGCGTTATCTTGCTGGTATTTGGTCCCAAGAAGTTACCGGAACTCGGGAAAGGGCTGGGAGACGGGATTCGCGGATTCAAATCGGCGATGAATGCGGATGAGAAGCCGACGGAGAATGTGAAAGCTGAAGGAGCAAATAAGGCGTCATGATTTCGCTCATCGGATTTCTTTTGTTATTGGGACTGCTTGTCTTCGGTCCCAAGAAAACGATCGAACTCGCGCAGGAGATTGGCCGGTTGCTGGCGCACTTAAAAAACGCCGTCGGCCATCTCCAGCAATCCGCGATGGCTCCGGCAGAGGAGATTCGATCGTCTGGGCCGCCCCCTAGCCCGGTTCCACACGATGTGTGAGATCGGCGATCGACCGCCACCGCAAAAACATTCATTGAAGTGCATCCCATCGTACTCGCGAGCTAGAATGTTGTTTGGGATTCGCATCTCAGGATCGCGAGGGGGCGGCCGATGGTGGACTTAGCCATTTCAGGTGGGAACTTGATCCTCCACGTGCATGGAGCTGACAAGCTTTGGTCGTTCAAGAGTTCGCTTGAAATTCCCCTGGCCCATGTGGCACAGATTCGGGCAGATCCGACGATTGCGAACGGCTGGTTTCACGGACTCAGAATGCCCGGTACGAACATTCCAGGCGTGCTCACGGCCGGGACTTTTTACGAAGACGGGAAGCGCGTGTTTTGGGATGTTCACGAGGCAGAGAATACCGTCGTGATTGAGTTGCACGACGAACGGTACAACGAGCTCGTGGTGGAAGTCGCCGACCCGAAAGCGGCGGTGGAATTGGTTAAGGCCGCTATACCCCGCTAAAAGGCTCCGCATTAATCACGGCTGGAATAGGGATCAATCTAGGCTGCATCAAAGAATTTCTTTATCTGAGCCCAATATCTTCGAACGATGTAGTCCGTGCTGATGTGTCCTCCGCGTCTGAGTGACTTCAGCATGACTCCCGTAATCTCCGCGAATCGTTCGCTTCCTTCGTATGGAACATTCGGGTCGTCTTTGGGATGGAAGATCATCACCTTCGACGCGGTTATTTCCTTGCGATGGTGCCAGGGATTATAGAAAGTTCCGCTCTGAAGTTTCTTCCAGTTCGCGTCAGTCAGACGATAGCCATGGCCGAAAGCTTCACGAATGTATTCGGCGTAGTTCCCTTTCGAGGTTTCTACTTTTTCAGAACGATCCAGAATGCTCCAATCCACGACCGGACAATTTGCGACGACCCGATTCACCCGCGAGTCCAACGATGAAAGAATAGCCGCAGCGCCTCCAAAGCTTCCTCCGATGACGAAGATTTTGTCTGGCGCCAGGTGGAATCGCCGTCCGAATGCGATCTCCTCGATTTCTCCAGGCAATTCGTCGATAACGTGAAGAATGTCTTCATGCGGAGACTTCTCCAGGAATTGCCCTCCGCTTTCCCAGGCCCCGCGATAACGCGGATAGACGACCCAGAATCCTTTGGCAGCAAGGAATTGCGACAGAGATTGTTTGCGGGGAATCGAAGGCATGCCATCGCACAATATGATGAGCCTTTGGGTCTTGCACGGACGCAACGGCGGAAGAAATTCGGCGACGATCTCATCTTTGAACCTGGTGCGGAACATGCTCCAGGCATTATCCATCATTGCAACTTGTATGCGCAGATTCACGTTTTCCCGAGTGAGGAAAACCGGAGGCTTAGAGGAGGTCTAGGTTTAAGATAGGAATTGGCCAGGACGTTTGTGCAATGAGTGACGAAATTATCTCCATCTCCGCCGGCCCGCGCTTTAAGACGGCGATGATCATCGCCGTCATCGCGGATGCGTTGCAGATTGTGGTCTTTCCCTCATTCGTCGAGGGCGCGTTATCGCCTGTCGATGACGTACTCGACTTCGGAATCGCGGCTCTGTTGATTAATCTGCTTGGCTGGCATTGGGAATTCTTGCCGTCATTTCTTGGAAAGCTGATGCCGGGAGTCGATCTGGTTCCCTTCTGGACGATGGCGGTTGTAAACGTCTATCGCAAGTCGAAACGTATTGCGGAGAACGAAGCAAATCAAAAGAAGATTCCGGAGTTAAGCGACCAGGGAGATCTCTGACGGAAAGTAGAAAAGAAAGTGGTGACTAAGAACAACGGCTCATAATCACCACATGCTCGGACCGATATCGATTCTGTGGAAGAGAACCGGATCGAATTACTGCTCCGGTTGCACGACAGTAAAGGTGGTGTTGCCTCCCCGATTGACCAGCAGAACAATCGTTTGTTTACCTGCTTCGGCAATCAAACGCTGATAGTCAGCCACCGAATCTACCGGTTTCCGATTAATCTGCTGAATAACGTCACCGCGCTGCAAGCCAGCGTCGGCGGCAGGCGAACTTTCGGGAACCTCGGTGACCACAACACCTTTTACCTCAGGCTTCATGCCAAGTTGCTGGCGAACCTCCGGAGAAAGTTCGTCTACCTGTACCCCTCGCATGGGACTATTTTCACCCGCACCGCCCTCCGCACTAGCCACGCCCTTCCCGGCAGGTGCCTCGCCTAACGTGAGCGTTATGTCCCGCGCATTACCGCCGCGGTCTACCTGAAGATGAACTGTGCTTCCGGGAATCATGCTCCCGACCTTCAGCCGCAAATCGTTCGGTCCGTTCACCGGTTGTCCATTCAGTTCCGTAATAACATCGCCGCGTTGCAAGCCCGCTTTGCCTCCCGGGCTGCTGGAGTCGACGTTGCTGACCAACGCACCCTTTTCCGCGGGAACATTGAACGCCTTCGCAAGATCGGGCGTTACTTCCTGAATGCCGACGCCGATGTAGCCACGAACCACCTTGCCATGCTTCAGGATCTGATCCATGACGTACTTCGCCATGTTGATCGGGATGGCAAAACCAATTCCCTGATTGCCGCCGGATTCTCCGGCTAAAATCGCGGTGTTGATTCCGATCATTTCGCCGCGGGCGTTGAGCAGCGCGCCACCGGAGTTGCCGGGATTAATCGCGGCGTCGGTCTGAATGAAATCCTCGTAGTCTTCAATGGAAAGTCCGTTCCGACCGGTAGCGCTGATGATCCCCATGGTTGCCGTCTCGCCGACGCCGAAGGGATTTCCAATGGCAAATGCGTAATCGCCAACCTGTATCTTCGACGAATCGCCCAGAGTGATGGTGGGAAGCCCAGTGGCATCGATCTTGACCACGGCTACATCGGTCTGCGGATCCGTGCCGATTACCTTTCCCGCAAATTGGCGCTTATCGGGAAGCGTGACTTTGATATCGGTGCTTTTCTCGACCACGTGATTGTTAGTGAGAATGTAACCATCGGGGCTGACAATCACCCCCGACCCCAACCCTCTCTCGCGCTGCTGCTGTGGCTGTTGCGGGAATTGTCCGCCGAAAAATTGACGGAAAAAGGGGTCGTTAAAGATAGGATTCTGCTGCGATTTCACAATCCTCGAAGAGGTGATGCTCACCACGGTGGGAAGATTATTTTTAAAGAGAGGCGCGAAACCCATCGAATTGGCTGAAGCGCCATCCGGTGCGCGGTCTGTCTGCGCAATGAAAACCGGAACTCTGGTCGCTCCGAGAACCGCGTGTCCCGACCACGATGTAAAGCCTACCCCGACAGCCGCCCCAGCGATCACAGCAAAAACCAAAAAAAAGATTGCCACCGAATGACGAACTGTAAGAAATCGCTTCACGACGCTCCTCCTCTTGCCTCGAACCGAGTCGCAATCTATAAAGAGTCAGATTCGATATCGCGCGGTTGGCTGCAGAAATAAAACAGAGCCAAAGCAACGGCACAATTTCTGGCGTGGCTGTCGTTTGCAACTCGCCGGCCGGCACACGCTTCCTACACGCATGCAGCGGGCCTGACGCACGAACGTTGTCGACAACCAAGCCATCCACCTAGTCATCGAAGCAACTGACTTCGATTGTCGGTTTGTAAGGTAAAGCATCTCGCAAAACCGGAAAATGTTACCCCTCCGAAATCGGTCTATGTAGTGTGGATTGCCTTCCCGTGGTGGCACGCCAGTCAAACAAGGGGAACTTCAAGTGAACAGTAAGCTGGAAGCTCACTTTATGACCCCTTACGACTTTAAAACCTTCGACATTTTCGCAACTGCAGAAAACGATGCGAATGGGATGCAGCCCACCGGCCCGGAAGTGTTGCGTCAGACCGTGATGGAATAAAGAGTTATATTGATATGAGGCGAGATAAAGAGATGGTGGCATGTTAAGCGTTGCGACGCCTCTTCAGTCAGGTCATAGAAAATCGGCCACGTTCATCTTCTGCGTGATCGCGTTAGCGGCAGCTGGCGCGGCGCAGAATGACTCTTCGTTGATCGCGCCGCCTAAACTCTCTGCTTCGGATGTAACCCGGTACAAGCTTCCGAATGGAATGCGCGTTGTCATTGTGCGCAACGACCTGGCTCCGGTCGTGACCGTCGAGGAAAATTACCTGGTGGGAGGGGACGAAACGCCGCCTGGGTTTCCGGGTCTGGCGCATGCCCAGGAGCACATGGCATTCCGCGGTTGCTCCGATCTTTCCGCCGATCAAATCGCAGCCATTTTCGCGCAGCTCGGCGGTAAGAATGACGCCGATACCCAGCAGAATATTACTCAGTATTACGAAACGGTTCCCGCCCAGGATCTCGATATTGCCCTGCACGCGGACGCCGACTGCATGCGGAACATCGACGATGTGCAGGCGCAATGGGATCAGGAGCGCGGTGCGATTGAGCAGGAGGTCTCCCGCGACCTTTCCAATCCGACTTATAAGTTCCTGGTTCGCATGAATAAGGATATGTTCGCCGGTACGCCCTACGAACACGATCCTCTCGGGACGCGCCCATCTTTCGACGCCACCACCGGGGCGATGCTGAAAAGTTTTCAGCAGAAATGGTATGCGCCCAATAATGCCGTTCTCGTGATCACTGGCCAGGTCGACCCTGAGAAAGCTTTCAACACCATCAAGCAGCTGTATGCCGGCATACCAGCCAAGAAACTCCCGCCGCGGCCGCAGGTTCAGCTGCGGCCGGTAAAGGCGGAGCACTTCACACTTCCCAGCGACTATCCCTACGCCCTCAGCATTGTGGCATATCGAATGCCGGGCACCGACAGCCCCGATTATGCCGCAAGCCGCATTTTGACCGATGTTCTCTCCAGTCAGCGGGCGGATATTTACGGGCTTGTTCCGGCTGGTAAAGCTCTCGACGCGGGTTTTGAATTCGATGAGAACTATCGCAAGGCCGGAGCTGCATTGGCTTACGCCGTATTTCCCAGCAGCGCCGATGCGTCGGCCATAGAAAAAACCCTGCAAGGCATCGTCGACCACTACGCGCAGAGCGGAGTGCCGGCGGATCTTGTGGAAGCAGCGAAGCGCAGCGAGGTCGCGTCCTTCGAATTCTCGCGCAACTCCATTCCTGGTCTCGCCTCTCTGTGGTCGGAAGCACTGGCTGCCGAGGGACGCAACGCGCCGGAGGAAGATGTCGAACAGATCGAGCGGGTCACTTTACAAGATGTCAATCGCGTGGCGAAAAAATATCTGGTCAATCAGAGCGCCATCGTGGCTACCTTGACTCCCAAGCCTTCAGGGCAGGCGGTTGCGAGCAAGGGTTTTGGCGGTGGAGAAAAGGTCACGCCTACTCCGACCAAGCCGGTCCCCCTGCCGCAGTGGGCGGATTCGTTGACCAAGAGCGTCAGCATTCCCAAGTGGAATCTGCACCCGGTAGTGAGCACGCTGCCAAACGGTATCGAGCTGATTGTTGAAACTGAAAAGCTCACGCCCACGATCACCATCACGGGCGAAATACGACATGAGTCTGCGTTGCAAGTTCCACCCGGCAAGGAAGGCGTAGCCAGCGTGCTCGATGGTCTGTTTTCGTATGGAACCACCACTCTGGACCGGCTCGCTTTTCAAAAAGCTCTGGATGATATTGCCGCGAATGAAACTGGTGGTGCGACTTTCGAGCTGGAGGTGTTGAAGCCTTTTTTTTCTCGCGGGTTGCAACTGTTGGCCGAAAACGAATTGAGTCCCGCGCTTCCGGCTCCCGCCTTCGAAGTGGTGCGTCAGCAGACAGCCGAGTCGGTTGAAGGTTTGTTGAAAAGCCCCGATTACCGCGCTCAGCGAGCGCTGCTCGAGGGGCTTTTGCCAGCGGCCGATCCTGAACTGCGAGAGCCTACTCCGGAAAAGGTGAGTGCGCTGGCGCTTTCCGACGTGCAAGGGTACTACCACAAAATCTTTCGTCCTGATCTGACCAGGATAGTGGTGATTGGGGATATTTCGTCGGAAGAGGCAAAAAAGGCGATCACTCAATATTTCGGGTCGTGGAACGCTGCGGGGCCAAAGCCGGAAGTTGACTTGCCTGTAGTGCCGCGCAACAAAGCGGCCGCCAGCAACGTGCCCGATCCTACGCGCTTGCAGGACGAAGTGACGCTCGCGGAGGAATTGCCTACCAACCGCTTCGATCCGGACTACTATCCGTTGCAGCTCGCGAATCACATTCTGGGAGGCGGTTTCTACGCCACACGCCTGTACCGTGATCTGCGTGAAAAAACCGGCTACGTCTACAACGTGGATGAATCCTTCGATGCGGGCCGCACTCGCACCGACTTCACCGTTTCCTACGGATGCGATCCGATAAATGTGTCGAAAGCGCGCGCGCTGATTCAGCAGGATCTGACGGCCATGCAAAACGCTCCGCCAAGTGAGGGAGAGATGCAGCAGGCTCGAGCCATGCTGCTCCGGCAAATTCCCCTCGACGAATCCAGTGAATCGGAGATCGCCGGCGGGTTGCTGGCCCGTGCGCTCATCGGCTTGCCGCTCGACGAGCCGGTTCGAGCTGCCGAGAAGTACGCCTCACTCTCAGCCCAAGAAGTGAGCGCAGCCTTCGCGAAATGGATTCGCCCAGATGACTTCGTGGAAGTTGTCCAGGGGCCAGCGGCAAAGTAACGGATCGCGGATTTTCGTTCCAAGCCTTTGATAGGTCAATAACTTACCCGTAGCCTGCGTCTTTCCAATCCTCCTCATGCAACCGTAGTTGCCAAGCGTGCAACTAATCTACTAGTTGACGATCTAATCGCTTGTACGTCTAATTAGACGGGCAGACGTAACAATAAGGAGTCTTGCTTTGCCTCCGAGAAAATCTGCGACTCTAACCGAGGCCGAATTGCGGCTCATGGAAGTTCTATGGCAAAAGGGACTGGCCACAGTGCAGCAAGTACTGGAAGGCCTGTCTGAGGAAACGCCGCTGGCCTACAACTCGGTGTTGACCACCATCCGCATCCTGGAGAAAAAGGGTTACGTGAAGCACGCAAAGGAAGGACGCGCCCACGTCTACACCCCGCTGGTCGAACGCAAGGATGCTACGCGCTCCGAAATTCGACGGCTGGTTAGCCGCTTTTTTGGAAATTCTCACGAGTCGCTGGTACTCAACATTCTTGAAGACCAAGGCATGGACGCCGCCGAGTTAAAGCGTTTGCGCAGCATGCTGGAAGGGGCAAGCAGATAAATGGCAATTGCAGCGCAGCACGTCCAAGACCTGGCGCAATTTTTTGCCGACCGGATGCTGAACAGCGTGGCGGTGGGAGTAGTTATTGTGGCCTTCGCATGGCTTTTGATGCGATTGCTTGGACACCAAAGCTCCAGCACTCGTTTCGCTGTCTGGTTTTCTGCACTAATCGCCATCGCTGCGCTGCCCGTGTTGGAAGGTGTACGACTAAGTCATAATCTCGTTGCCGCGGGCAGCGTATCGTCCGCGCTTCGCCTTCCGGCTTCCTATGCGACGGAAATTTTTGCAATTTGGGCTGTGATCGCAAGCATCGGATTGGCCAGGATCGCCTTCAGCTTTTTGCGCTTGAGGCGTCTGCGGCGAGGTTGTCAAAATGTCGACCCTCAGACTCTTCCTCCGGCTTTGCAACAAACCTTGATGGAATTCGGCTTGCGCAGGCGAGTACAGATCTGCACTTCGCCGGAAGTGCGCGTTCCCGCCGCGCTCGGTTTTATTCGGGCAGCTATCGTTTTCCCTGCCTGGGCCCTGACAGAACTCGATCCGCTCGAGATGAATGCGGTTCTGCTTCACGAATTAGCCCACCTTCGCCGCTGGGATGATTGGACCAATCTCGCTCAACAAATTCTGCGAGCCCTTTTCTTTTTCCATCCCGCCGTTTGGTTTATCGGGCATGGCCTCTCCGCTGAGCGCGAAATGGCCTGCGACGATTTCGTGCTGGCAGGAACATCGGATCCCGGAGCCTATGCCCGCTGCCTAGTATCGGTGGCAGAAAAAACTTTTCTTCATCGCGGCCTCGCGCTCGCGCTGGCCATTGCGGGCCGGGTTCATCAGACTACTCGACGTGTGACTCGTATTCTCGATGCCAGCCGTCCAAAGGCCACCAAAGTCTGGAAGCCGGCTTTGGGATTAGTAGCGACCTTCTCCCTGATCTGCCTCATCTCTTTACCACGAACCCCGCGGCTTGTGGAATTTGAAAGCGGCACGTCTGAGGCCATGGCATCTCCTGCGAATCCGTTGCCCAGAGCGATTTCTTTGGGAACGAGCGCAAGGATGATCCCAGCGTCATTTCATGTCGCGGATTCCAATCCCGCTGCTGGAACGAATCCCTCTTCACGAAACGCCACTGCCGGATCGAAGGCATTCGCGAAATTGGCAGTTTCCCGCACCGCAATCGCCGCGAAATTTGTTGGTAGTCAAGCGCGGTCGCCTAAGTTGATGAACGCAAGCAGTCGAGTGCCCGCGCGCGCGGTCGCGCAACCGAGGTCGGTGCTGGTAGTGATGCGAACCGAGCAGCTCGATGACTCCGGCAATGTGGTTTGGAGTGTTGCGGTCTGGCGGCTTACCGTATTTCACACGGCCAATGAGACAGTCCGGAAGGAAATCGCACCAAAAACAACCTAATTTCATTTGCTAACTGAAAAGGTATTGATTCGTCTTTAACAACTAAATAATTAGTTACAAGGAGAAGAAAAAATGAGAAGCTGGTTCGCCACGAACAAGTTCATCAACAACAAACTGACACACCGCATGGTGGTTCCTGCGCTTGCGGTAGCGCTGGCGCTGTCATTCACCGCTTACGAGTTCGCCAAGCCGGCGTTTGCCAAAGCGCCGATCGTCTCCCCAACTGAAGCTCCACTTCCTGACAGCAGCGTCAGTGCGTTGCTCGCGCTCGATCAAGCGATGGAAACGCTGGCAGCGCGCGTCACGCCCGCAGTCGTTAACGTCGCCGTCACTTCGCGCACCAAGTCGGAAAGCGCGGATGGCCAGGACATGCAGATGCCACAAGGCATGCCGCCCATGTTTGCGCCGTTCTTCAACCATCCGATGCAGCCGCAAACCCAGATTGAGCACGGCATCGGCAGCGGCGTGATTATTTCGCCCGATGGGTACATCGTCACTAACAATCACGTGATCGATGGCGCGGTCGACATCAACGTCACCATGAAAGATCGCCGCATCTTCAAAGCGAAACTCATCGGCGCCGATCCGCTCACCGATCTTGCCGTCATCAAGATCGAGGGCACGAATCTGCCGAACGCACCCTGGGGAAATTCGACTGAGCTTCGTCCGGGTCAGACTGTGCTCGCCTTCGGCAATCCCTTTGGGTTCCGTTTCACAGTAACCCGTGGAATCGTCAGCGGACTCAACCGCCCGAATCCGTTCTCTAAGAACGGCCGCGCCCCCGGCAGCTTCATTCAGACCGACGCAGCCATCAACCCCGGCAACTCCGGCGGACCGCTGGTGGACGCTCGCGGCGAGGTGATCGGCATCAACACCTTCCTCGTCTCGAACTCCGATAGTTTCTCGGGCATGGGCTTCGCCATTCCTACACAGATCGTGCGCCCCACCGTAGATTCGCTGATTCGCGACGGTAAAGTCAGTCACGGCTACATGGGCATCGGCATCAGCGACGTGACTCCCGAGAATGCGAAGTTCTTCCACGTCGACAACGATGAAGGCGCAATCGTCACGCAAGTCGAAAACGATTCACCCGCAGCGAAAGCCAGCCTGAAAGTCGGCGACGTCATCACTGGAATCGATGGACAGAAAGTGAGCGACGCCAGCCAGCTTCAGATCGAAGTCGGCCAAAAGCAGCCCGGCACCAGCATCAAGCTGGATGTACTGCGCGATGGCAAGAACGAAAACATTCCGGTAACGCTTGAGGCTATGGGCAACCGCGACCATGAAGGGAAAGAGATCTCGAGCAACGCCAATGGCAAGCCCCGCTGGGGTCTCGGCCTCGCCGATATTACCCCGGACATGCGCGAACAACTGCAAGCCTCAGGCGATGTTCACGGCGCAGTCATCGAGCAGGTGCAACCCGGAAGCGCCGCCGACAATGCCGGCCTGCAGCGCGGAGACGTGATCGTGCAGGTCAACCATCAACCCATGCAGAGTGCGGCCGATGTGCAGAAAGCATTATCCGCTGTGCCCATGGGACAAGACGCGCTGGTGCTCGTCTGGTCTAATGGCGGGAACACTTTCCGCGTGCTGCATGCAACTACGACGAATCAAGACCAGCCGGGGATGTAAGGCCTGTCTGTACGATGTTCGACGCATGCCCCATTTCTCGCGCACTCCTTACGCGAGAAATGGGGCTTTTTGTGTTAACAGCTTTGTGGGACTGATTTACGCTTCCGGTCTTCGTCTGCAATGGGTTGCGAACAAGCCGCTATTCAACCCCCGCCTACGCCGCTCGAAGGGCAGTAGCCCCAGTCCTCGTCCGTATAAAACCAAACGGAGTACCAGCTTCCTTCCAAACGACGTACTTCGGGAACCTTGCAGGGCATGCCGTTGAACTTGCCGGGCAAATGCGCCGTCGAAAGCGAATCGGTCGGATCGAAAACAAGGTAGATAGTGTTGTTGGCCACTCCGGCGAACCCTGTCCTTTCCCACTCCATATGCCTGAGTTCTCCATTAACTGGTGTAGGCTTTGCGAGAAGTTCGGCTTTTAAATAGTGAGACCAAAGAAGCCACCGGAGGGAAGCACGAAGCTGCGACTCACTCTTGAAAAACGTTTTGAAAGGGGCAAGAAACAAAACCAGAGTCAATAAAATCGACAGAAATCCTCGCGGTCTTTTACGGATGACCGCGTCCAGTAGCAGCAGTATGCCAATCCAGCATATGATCGGCGCGCTCACATAATACAGCAGGAAACCGTGCGGACCACAAAGCATCAGCAAAGCCATTACCACGATAGTGCCCGGTATGAAATACAACGGCAGCCACCAATCAAATCGATCTTTCGGTTTAGGAAACTCGTTTCGGCGCCGGGGAATTTTCGCCCGAAATGACGCGATCAGAAGCGCAGGGCATTGCGCAGTGCGGGCAAGACAATCGCTACGATTGACGTTACAGCTACGACGGCAACGACGATTGCAATGGCCACCACATTAACAGTTTACCGGGTTCGGAACGGAAAGTTACACACTCTCGCCCGATTGCTGATGCGAGCAGCGGACCCAGGGAAATTGACTACCTCATGTCGGCAATCCTCTAGCCCCAAGCCCATTTGGTCTGCCGAATCATACCTTAAAGAGAGAGCTATCCCGTTAGAGCCCCAAGACGCGAGAGAGGGTGGGCGCGCGCATATAGTTCTTTCGCATTATTGAACTACAAATCCGGCCCCCTATAATCGCGCAGGTTGTCTGGACAACCTATCTCGAATCGCTCGCTCGAAAGAGACGAATTGGATCACCGTGCAAAATACGCATCTGTGAAGCGCGCACTCGTCAGAGTGCTGGGTGTGATAGTTCTGGCGTGGCTGCTTGCGTGCGGCGCGTTGTATGACATCATGCGGCGACCACCAGAGACGTTTGCTGGCTTCATGGCGAAAATACCGGGCCCGGTTGCATTTCTTGTGCTCCCCTTCGAAACCCTATGGATGCACGCGCGGGCCGGCCACTTGCACGTGGGTGATCCTGCACCGGACTTCTCGTTATTAAAGCTGCACGAGAATACGTCGGTGCAGCTATCCAGCCTGACCGCACAAGGACGCCCGGTCGTTCTCATCTTTGGCAGCTACACGTGACCGCCCTTCCGGCGGGAGGTCCCCGCTCTCAACCAACTCTATGAGCAATACCAGGGCAAGATAGACTTTCTGGTTGTGTATATCACCGAAGCGCACCCCAGCGACGTATGGCAGATGGAAAGCAATCTCAAAGACAAAGTTGTTTTTGCCAGCCCGAAAGATGAAACCGAGCGCGCTCTTGTGGCGGGAGCCTGCATCAGAAAACTTGGCATCAAGATTCCCGCCGTGATCGACGAATTTGGTAACTCGACCGAGCAAGCCTACACGGGTTGGCCGGATCGGCTTTACGCCATCGACGCCAAGGGTAGAATCTCCTATAAATCCAGACCCGGTCCCTTCGGCTTTAAGTCGGAAGAACTGCGGGCGGCGCTGGTTCGACTGGTAGGCAACTAGCGAAATGAGCCGACGATGTTTAATCAGTCCGAAGGGTCTCGTCATGTAGAGCCTCGTCGGGACTATTTTCTGAATCGCAATACCACCCCAGCCCCAATCCGAAAATTGTTCTCCCGGTCGTTAAGCCCATTCGGAGCTCGCATCATGAAATATTCAGCTTGCACAGGACGAACCGAAACGTAGGTGGTAGCTTTTAGATCAATTCCGCCACCCGCCGTCATCGCAAAATTATTTTGGTCTCCCGAACGGGCAATTCCGGTGGTTGTAGCAATGCCTCCAAATAAAGTCTGGACAAACGGGTTAGCCTTGCGCAGCCTGAAATTCACTCTGGGCCCAATCAGATAGCTCAATGCTCCTCCAACCAACGCGCCGTTAGCTGTACTGGTCGCCCCATAGCCCGCCAGATCCCCGACTAAGCCGAGCCAGCGGTTGGCGCTGTACTCAAGCTGCGCGCCACCGCCGTTTGCGTTGAAGGTTTGTGAGGGTGGAACACCGGGGAGGTTGGCATTGATATTGAAGCGCACATAGTAGTATCCGCCGTAGAGTTCAAGTCTGGAGGGATTCTCCTGCGCGTTCGCAAGCAGCGGGGTTGAAAAAAGTCCAACGAGCAAACCAAGGACGATTGAGCTCCTCATGCCCGGACATTCCTCGCAACTGACGTTCTACTTACGGCCTGCAATCACCAGCGCCACGCCGAAACAGACTAGAAGCACTCCTACCCACCTACTAGAGGTGACCTGCTCCCCAAGAAAAAACTTGGCCCCCAACGCTCCGGCAGCATAGCTGAGAGCGGTGACCGGAACCACAAAGCTCACGTTCTCTACAGATAGCGCCGCTAGTAAGGAGAAAAACGCGATGGCCATCAGAGCCACGCCCAGCCACATCCAGGAGATTCGCAGGGCGCGAGGAATCACGGCCAGCAGAGCATGAGGACGAAAATCTTTCACTTCGCCCAGCGCCTTCATGGCTCGCGCAACACAAAGCTCGCCGCCGGTGCCCGCCCCGATGATTAAACAATAAAAAATGAGTGTGCGCATCAGCTTGGATTCGTGGTGCTCGGGGGAGTGTACCCTACCACGAGAACGCCGATGCAGATGATCAGTACGCCGATCCATCGCGTAAGGCTTACGGATTCATGCAGCATAAAGTGCGCCAGCAGCAGAACCATCAGGTACGCCGCCGCGGATGACGGCTGGACGTAGCTGTAATCAGCCCAGGAGAGCACCAGCATGTACACAGAAAAAAAGATGATGAGGGACCCTATGCCCAGCCAAACCGTCCCCGATTCAAGGATCCGCAAGAGAAGATGTAGGGCTTGGGTTGCCGTTTCGAAGTTCACCGCCCCGATCCGCTTCATGCCCTTGCCGAGAAGCACGTTTCCCAACGGGCCGAAGATTACCATCAAGAAGATTAACAAGTAGGTCTTGAAGTGCAGATTAGAAGAAGACTTCATGCGCCGCGTTTACTTTCTCTACCTCTTAAACGAGCGCCGCCAAATTCGGTTTGACCAGCATTGCGGATTAGCACGCGATTCGGCTTGCCAATCACGCATAGAAAATAAGCCATGTGAATATGTTACGCGAAACCCCAGGGGCCGTTCTCCTGATGTCATCGCGCAAGAATCTACGTTGGCAACCACGTGTCGTTTCTAGAGCGTACTTTCGCAGGCCTTTTGCCCGCTGTCAGGGCACGCCGGGCGTAGAATTTGTGGGCTGCTGCGCCACGTGGAGCGGCCTGAAAGTGTAGACTGTTTTTCAGAAAACTAAGATGACTCCTCGGTACCGTCCGAACAACAATTTCCTTCTCGACCAACGTTTCCGATCTTTGAATTCGGCTGCCGAACCGTTCAGAGGACAATCACGCCAATGATCTTTCGTACTTTCACGCTGCTCGCCGTTCTCATTCCTGCGTCCTTATTCGCGCAGTTACAAACCCAAACAATCAGCGGCTGGCAGATGCAAGACTCGGCAAAGGTTACGGCCGCAGCATCCACCGTTTCGTCGGCGGATTTTCATCCCGAGGGATGGTATGCCGCGACGGTTCCGGGAACCGTGCTGACGACTCTGGTAAACGATCACGTCTATCCTGAGCCTCTTTACGGCGAGAACATGCGCTCGATACCGGAGAGCTTGAACAAAACCAGCTACTGGTACCGCACGGATTTTGCCGTCCCCTCCTCCTATAAGGGCCGTCATGTCTGGCTTCATTTCGCGGGCGTCAATTACGCGGCACAAATTTGGGTGAATGGCCATGAAGCCGGAAACATGCGCGGCGCTTTTATCCGCGGAGACTTCGACATCTCAGAGTTCGTGAAGCCCGGGCGATCGGCCGTGCTGGCGGTATTGGTTTCGCCGCAGCCTCATCCTGGCGTTCCCCACGAACACACGGTCGCGAACGGCGTCGGGCAGAATGGCGGCGAGACGGCCATCGATGGCCCCACGTTCCTCTCCACCATCGGCTGGGACTGGCTTCCGGCGGTTCGCGATCGCGACACCGGCATCTGGCTTCCGGTCACAATGAATTCCACGGGTCCGGTCGTAGTAAAAGATCCGTTCGTTACTGCCGATCTAGCCGCGTCGCATGAAACCACGGAGCTTCACATTTCCGCCACGCTGGAAAACAAATCCACCGCGCCAGTTGCCGGCACGCTTACCGGCATAATTCATTGGGAGAACAGCAAAGAGCCAAGTTCAGACCAGCACGACATTACCTTCCAAAAATCCGTGACCGTTGCAGCGAATGGCACGGAGGCAATCGCGCTGGACAGCAGATCCACGCCAGAACTGCACCTCGCAAGTCCAAAATTGTGGTGGCCCAACGGATACGGCCCGCAGAACCTGTACACATTGACGCTGCGCTTCGATACCGGAACAAAGTCGCAAACTTCAGACAGCGCGACGCGGCAATTTGGAATTCGCAAGATCGAGTATCAGGTTGCCGACTCTGAAAACCTCACGCTCTCGGTAAACGGAGTTCGCGTCATGGCGCGCGGCGGCAACTGGGGACTCGATGAAGGGTTGAAACGAATTTCGCGGGAGCGACTGGACGCGCAATTCCACATGCATGCGCTGGCCAATTTAAACATCATTCGCAACTGGGTGGGACAGAGCACCAGCCCTGACTTTTATGACATGGCGGATAAGTATGGAATTCTGCTGTGGGATGAATTTTTTCAGCCCAATCCGAATGACGGTCCGGACGTGACCGATATTCCCACTTATATTGCCAACGTCACCGATAAAGTGGTGCGCTATCGCAATCATCCCTCGATTGCTGTCTGGTGTGCGCGCAATGAAGGCTATCCGCCCAAGGCGCTTGACGATATGTTGAAGACGCTCATGGGGCGGCTCGATCCGACGCGACTCTACCAGTCGAATTCGGCGGACGGCCGCGGCGTCTCGTCCCACGGACCTTATTACTGGCGGTCGCCTCGGTTCTTCTATGCATTCAACGAAAGCTTTAAGACTGAAACTGGCTCAGTCTCCATTCCGACCATCGAATCGATTCAAGGCATGATGCCGCAGAAAGACTGGGAAACGATCAACGACGATTGGGCGCAACACGATATGGCGGCGGGTGCGCAGCGCGGCAACGAATTTCCAACCTCGCTCGCGGAGCGCTACGGTCACATTCGCAATCTCGCCGATTTTGTGCAGAAAGGCCAACTCGCCACGTATGAAGCGTTCCGCGCGATGTATGAAGGACGAAACGCTCAGATGTTCAAGACGACCACCGGCGTGATTACCTGGATGAGCCACCCCGCCCAGCCCAGCTTTGTTTGGCAGTTGTATCACTATGATCTTGAGCCCAACGCCGCCCTGTACGCAGTCAAGAAAGCCGCCGAGACCGTGCATGTGCAATTCAACGAAGAAAATCGCGGCATTGAAGTGGTCAACAATCGTCCGGATGCATTACGCGGACTCAATGTATCGGTACTGATTTATCGTTTCGACGGCACGCTGGATTCGCATGAAACTTATCCGGTAGCACAAGTTCCGGGCAGCACCACGATTAAGGTCGCGCAGATCGACGTCAGCGCACGTATCAGCCCGCTTTATTTCATCAAGCTTTATCTCACCGACTCGAACGACAACTTACTCTCCACCAATTTGTACTGGCAGCATGTGGCGCAGGATCAGTTCGATGGCCTGATGAAACTTCCCCGCGTGGTTCTTGACGCTGAAGTCAGTTCGCGCACTGACGGGGAGAATACCGTGCTCACGGTAACGCTGCGCAACAACACCAATAATGTCGCGTTGCTCACACACCTTCAACTTCATCAAAAGAAAAGCGGCGCGCGAGTACTGCCCGTTTTTTATTCGGATAATTACATCTCGCTCGTGCCTGGCGAATCGTCCACAGTCTCAATCCAGGCGGCTACGAAGGATCTACAGGGAGATTCGCCATTAGTCGAACTGGATGGCTACAACGTGGATGTGAGGCCGGTCGACGGCTCGGTTTCAATCGGGCCGAACGTTAATGCGCAACCATCCCACTGGCCCGCGAGCGATATTGTCCCGGAAGTAAAGTAGTCGAGCTCCGATATTTCGGAGGAGACGAACCTACAGCTTCAACGCGGGAAACTTCCCCGGCATCAGACGCGGTTGTCTTTACATCTCCTTAACGCGGCCCACTATCCGCGCGGCGGAAAGATTCCCTGCGTAGCGATCACGAAGGTTACGGTGAGATAAGGCTGGAGGTTAGTATGTGGCAGACCTCCCCCGGCAAACTTTATCGCCAGCGTGTTCATGTTCACCGGGCCGGGATTGTTGGTATAGAGTGGTTTGCCTTCGCGTCCACCCTCTGCAGCCCAGACATTATTCGCCGCCGAGGTCGAATTTCCTGCACCGGAAATGCAATTTACAGGATGGCTGTGGGAGGGGGTTTGCGTTGTCGTTAGCGTGACGGTGTAGCTGTTTCCGGTTTCACCCAGAACTCGCGGCGACAATCCACTTCCATTGCCCTGGCTGATCGGACCCACGGCTTGAAAGTTTGGCAAAGCGAAGGTGCTTCTGCCATCGCCCCCGTAATACGTGCCCAGTAGCGAGAACAGAGCAGTGTTCTGCGAAATCGACAAAAGCTGTCCGTTGCACTGCGCCCAACCGTTGGGCGGAAAGTTGAATCCAACCATCCGAATCTCACCTAAGAACTGGTCCGACATTTTGAATTCTCCTTGGGATTCGCATTAGTTGCGCGAGGGGAAAATCCCCGTCGTGGCGATTATGAAATTGAGAACCTGATACGGCGCGCGATTGTCGTGCGCCTGCCCGCCGGTGTTATTGCCAATGGCATTGGTCGCCATCGGCGTATTCAGGGGTGTCGTGGCGTACTGGCTTGGTCCCGTCGCCCAAAGATTCGCCGAGGGAGTGGTCTGATTCTGCGCTTGGGTGCTGGCTACCGGCGTGTGATTGTGCAAAGGGATCTCATTCGTGACCAGCGTGTGCATCTCCTCGCCGCCGGGTTGTCCATAGACGAAAGTCGGCGATCCTCCCTGCGACCCCCAACTCATGCCGGTTCGCCCACGAAAATCGGGTAAGCCGAAAGTGGTTCGTCCATCGCCGCCGTACGTGGCTCCTAAAAGCGAAAACAGAGCCTGGTTCTGATTGATGGGCATAAGCTGACCGTTGCACTGTGCCCAGCCTTTGGGCGCAAAAGGAAATGCCACAATACGAATCTCGCCTAGATATTGCTGACCCATAAATTTCTCTCCCGAAATCGAAAGTCGCGCGCCTCAACCGGTATCACTGCGTGGGGAAAATTCCTTGCAGGCAAACGATGAAAGTTATAGCCAGAAAGGGCGTCATATTGTTGTGCGACTGGTTGCTGCCCGTCGACCCTATGCTCGCCGGGTTCATGGTTGAGTTCGCCGAGGTGCCTGGCCCGAAGGAATTCTCCGCCGCAGTGCTGCTTCCCCAGGTTGCATTGGCCGGAGACGTCGAACTGCCATTGCTCCCGACTGCGCCATGATTGTGCGCCGGCAGTTGATTTGCCACCAATGTTACGGTCTCAGAACCCGCCATTTGTCCGAGGACGTAATTCTGCAAGCCGCTCCCTTGCCCCTGGTGGACGGGAAAACGTCCCTGCAAGTTCGGCAGCCCAAAAGTGCTCACGCCGTCGCCACCATAAGTGGTGCCTAGCAACTGATACAACGCAGCATTCTCTGAGATTGAGAGTAATTGCCCGTTGCACAGAGCCCAATTCAAGGGCGCGAAAGTGCCGCCGAACAAGCGAAGTTCGCCAATATAAGGTGACCCCATCGTTCTCCTCCTTCGACTTAACTCTTACTCTGCTTGCTGCTGATGCTGAAGTTCACCGTCAGCTTGGCTAACCTCAGCCAGGCGATTGAACACCGCCTCGTAGTGCGTACCGCTATCGTCCCGTGCTATAGGGACCAGAAATAGTTCAAAGTCGCCGATCGAATCGTGCTTCATAAGGTAAGTCCGCTGTGGAAATACCTGGCCTGGGTCTCCCCGAAAGCGAAGTGAAAATTGTTCCTGCCTGGGCGTCGAATATACGTCAACGCACTCGACTAGATCCAATGCGTACGCTTCCAGGCTGGGATCTACGAGCCAAAACCGTGTCTTCACATTTTTCTTAAACATCTCATTAGTCAGATACGTCGACATATGCCGAATCCGGATGGCTCTCTAAGGAATCTTTGCCTAACTCACCACGAGGAGGTTGCCACACCATCTCCAGGTAAATCTGTCCCTCACCTATGACGTTGAATCCCATCCCCTCATACCATCGCAAAGCCGGGTTAAAGCGCTCCACGAAAAGACGGATGGGCTTCCGCTCCTGCGTCGCCTCCTGAATCAGGGCCGCCATCAAGATGGAACCGATTCCGTAACCGCGGAATTCCGGAAGCAATCCGATATCGATCAGGTGAATGTCGTTATTTGTCCGGTCGACGATCAGCCTGCCAACGGAAGTTCCGTTCCGTCGGATGACCCAGTATTGGGCGTCGGGAGTCTGCAGGAGATATCCGCGTCTCTGGGCTTCAAACTGCATGTGCAGAAAAGATTCCTGTTGCTCGGCACTCCATCCGGTAAGTGCCACTTCCGCCGCCCGGGTACTGGCAAAGGTACGGAAGAAGAACTCCTGGTCGCAGCCGGCCGCGGGCTCGAGCGTGATCGCCGGCGCACTTAGTCGCATACCATTCCGCCTATTAAGACAACAAGAAACCGTGTTACGGCCTTCAAGGCTTGACGCAAGAGGCTTGTCCTCGGACATGGGCTCACTTCACCCGGAGTAAGTTGGAATTGCTGGGCCCCACAGAACGAACAGGAGTGGCCACTCTTTAACATCGCACTAAGTTTGTCAAGTAAAAAGTTATCTGCGCTTCTTTCTCCAACGACGAAAGCCCTCTTGCCAGGCAATCCGAAATGGAACCCCGACTAGAGGATTGCAATTTGTTTCATCTTGACTTCTTGGCGCGAACAGAGGACCATGCGTACCGCGCCCCTTAGGGAGCACTCCCTAAGAACTTCGAGCAGTTGGGCCAATACCCAGGGAAAACTCAAGTCAACCAAACGCCTGCAAGCGTATCTGTATAGCCGCGGCTCCCTCCCACGCAGTTACAGAATTGATCTTGCGGTGTGGAGACCTTCATGATTCAGCGCCGTCGCGTCTGCCGTTCTTCGTTTCTGCTTCTGCTGGCCATCATCACCCTCGTCTCGCTCTCTTATTTTCCTCTCTCCCGAACCAGAGCCGCGAGCGTCACCGCGACCGTACTGCCTAGCGCAGGCAAACCTCTGGTCCATTTGAAGAACCCGCAGAGCCTTAAGGTGACTTATATAGGATCAAGCGATGCCGTAGGCGCGCTGCAAAATGGCTCGGCAGTCCCTACCGCGCTGGCTGCGGCGGATTTCGACGCCGACGGCGCTATCGACGTCGTGGCAGGATATTCCACGGGAAATGGCGGTGTAGTTGCTCTATTTCGCGGCAACAAGGATGCCTTTTCTCCCACCAATCCAGCTCTTTATCCAAAGGCCATTCGGGGTAGTATCGCACCGACGTTTCTTTCGAAGGCTCGGGTTTTTAGCGTTCCTGAATCACCCGACCTATTAGCCACTGGGGATTTCAACCGCGACGGTTTTCAGGATGTCTTGGTTGGCACCAAAGGCAGCCGGAATCTCTACTTGCTGGCCGGAGACGGAACCGGCAACCTGATGCCCGCCCAGATCGTTCCGCTGACCGGGCAGGTGCGAGCCCTGGCAGTTTCGCCCGACGATCATGTGGCCGTGAGCCTGGACAATCCGAACGGATCTGAGTTGGCGATTCTGTCTTCCAGTACCGGAGGTCTGATCGCCGGTGCGACCCACCCACTGCCCGCTCCCGGAGATTCAATTGCCTGGGGGAATCTTGGAGGCGGTGCGGATATCGCAGTCGGCGCTGGCAAGAACATCGCCTTGATTTACAACGTTCTATTAGCCAAGCCTCAAACCGAGACCGTCACTGCACCCTTCCAAGTTATGGGCTTGGCTCTGGGTGACTTTATCTGGGATCAGGAGGGGCGCACTGAGATCGCCGCGCTGGCCGATGACGGCTCGGTGCAAATCCTGCAACACGGAGTCCTGAATACCGCGCCGTTGACCGCGGCACAGATTCCTTCCCGCCGCAAGGCTCGAGCGGCAAAGAACGCTCAGCCTTCGAATCCAACCGCCCTCGGAGCGTGGACCGTTGCCAAGCAATTGCCATACACCGGGTCGGCACCCGCATCTCCAGTTTCAGCTTCGGCCTTCAGCTCGCCGCACGTCGCCCAGTCTTCCACTCACGACGTAATGGTCCTCGACGCGGGCCGCAACCAGCTCAACATTCTCGACACATCCGGCAAAACGGCCAGCCCCAGCGCCGCGGTTTCGTTCTCCGGCACTCCCGTCGCTGCCTTGGCCCTGCCGCAGAAGATCGATGCTGCCCGTGACATTGTGGTCCTGACTTCGGCGCAGTCGGCGCCCATGGTCATATCCGCCGACGCCGACCCCACATTCAACGTCAACACCACCGCTGACATTGACAGCGTGAATGCCTGTGCCCAGAGCAGCGGCGTGACAACCCCGCCCGCTACGTTGAGCCTGCGCGAAGCGGTTTGCATCGCGAATAACAATGGCGCTTCCACTGTGACCATCAATGTTCCCGCCGGCACCTACGACCTAACCATCAGCACCTTCGGCGGCAACGGCTCTGCTTTTTCCTCGGGTGAACTTCAGGTCGGTATCCAGTCCGGCAATAACATCACGATCAGCGGCGCTGGAGCCGGCAGCACCATCATCCAGCAGGCGAACAGTACGGATCGCATTATCGAAAACGACGAGTTGCTGGAAGGTAATCAGCCCCTCTCCATCCAAAACCTCACCCTGCAAAACGGCACCTGCACCGACTCCGGCCTTGACTGCCTGGACAACGGCGGCGGTGCAATTCTCGCCGGGGGCGCGACCGGTGACACACTCACCCTGACCAACGTCGATTTCAACCACAACAGCGCGACGAGCGCCTCTGGCACGTTGGGCGGTGCCGTTG
Organism: uncultured Acidobacteriaceae bacterium; assembly: GCA_963833875.1. Taxonomy (GTDB): domain Bacteria; phylum Acidobacteriota; class Terriglobia; order Terriglobales; family Acidobacteriaceae; genus Sulfotelmatobacter. Next base: position 1,154,055 of record CAWHZM010000002.1, on the reverse strand, counting down.
AATACACAGGGTCCTCGTTGTCCATTACAGGTTCCACCTTCTCCGATAACACCGCCTCAGGCACCGGGGGCGCCGAAGGCGGCGGCGTTCAGGTAGAGAACATCGTTAACGGGCTCGGCGTGTCTGGCTCAGTCACGATTACCAATTCGACTTTTAGCGGCAATTCCGCCAGCGGTGGCAATGACGGAATCTCAAACGGCGGCGGCCTCTTTTTCAGTGGGTCCGCCGGCTTCAACGGCTCGGTGACGGGCTCGACCTTCACGGGAAACACCGCCTCCTCTACTGCTTCAACCGGCGCGGCAACCGGCGGGGGCATCGATGCCGAAGGAGGCGGTACAGACACATTCTCAGTGAGTAACTCCCGTATCGTCGGGAATAGCGTCAGCGCGTCTTCCGCTGTCGCCAGCGGCTACTACGGGCTGAACCTGGACGGCACCATTACCAACGACTGGTGGGGCTGCAACGGCGGTCCCGGGGCCAGCGGCTGCGATACAGTCTTCTTCGACCAGTCAGGCGGCGGCACGAGCACTTTTACCCCCTGGCTGGTGCTGAGCGTCAGCGCCAACCCCACGCAGATCAATGCCAACGCCACCTCAACGCTGACCGCCGACCTTACGCACAATTCCGGCGGCACAGGCGGATTCAGCGTTCCCAACGGCACACCAGTTAGTTTCGGCGGCACGCTCGACAGCAGCGTGAACCCCGGCAGCACCACGCTCACCAGCGGCCAGGCAACCTCAACCTACACCGCAGGGTCAACCTCAGGCACCGGCTCGGGCACAGCGACAGTCGACCATCAGGAAGTCAGCACGCCGATTGATATTCTCGTCTCCGTCGCGGTCACGACTAGCCCGGCCAATCTGTCGATCACCGTGGATGGCACGACCTATACAGCACCGCAGAGCTTTAATTGGGTGGTGGGGTCATCGCATACGCTCAACACTACTTCGCCGCAGGCAGGCCCCAGCGGATCGCAATATGTGTGGAACAGCTGGTCGCAGGGTGGAGCCCAGTCGCAGTCGTTGGACGCGCCCAGTTCGACCACAACCTACACCGCTAACTTCACTACGCAATATCAGCTGACCACGCAGGCTTCGCCGTCGGCTGACGGTTCCGTCGCGCCCACTTCCGGTAACTACTACAATTCCGGGACCGTGGTGCCTCTGACGGCCACAGCGAATACCGGTTACAGCTTCAGTAACTGGACCGGTAACGTCGCGAACTCCACCAGCGCCTCCACCAGCATCACCATGACGGCGCCACAGAGCGTAACGGCCAATTTCACGGTTGTCATTGTGGCCACTCCGACCTCCACCTCGGTGTCCTCGAATAACAATCCATCTTTCACCAGCCCTCCAAACAACTCAGTCACTTTCACGGCCACAGTAACTTCCGACACCACGGTGAACGAAGGCACGGTCACGTTTAGTGACACAGCGAACGACTTCACCTGCAGCGGCGGCAACACAGTGCCAGTAAGCAACGGACAAGCCGCGTGTACCACCTCGTTTACCACAGAGGGTAGCCGAAGCGTCACCGCAAACTACAACGGCACAGTCAATTTCCAGACGAGTAACGGCTCCATCACGCAGACCGTGAACAACCACACGGTGGTGAACGGGAACCAGTTCTGCAATACAGGCGCAATCACGGTTCCGAATACGAGTGGGCCGGCCACGCCATATCCTTCCAACATTTTTGTGAGCGGCATCAGCGGGAACATCAGCGCCGTGACCGTCAGGCTCAACAACATCAGTTCGAGTGACATCGCGCAGACGGATTTGCTATTGGTTGGCCCAACTGGGGCGAAAATCATTCCTTTTGCCAGCGTGGGAGACGGTTCGACGATCAACGGCGTAAACATCACGCTCGATGACACGGCGAGCAACCTGATCCCCGGAGGCTCACCGCTTACCTCCGGCAGCTACAAGCCGACTTCTATCACGGGCGGCACGAGCCTTATATTCCCGGCCCCGGCGCCTTTGGTGAACGATTCGAACTATGCGGCGACCGACGGTTCGGCGACACTCTCGTCGACGTTCAGCGGCACCGGTCCCAACGGCACGTGGGCACTGTATGCGATCGACAACGCGGGCAACGGCGCGGCCGGCATCGAAGGCGGATGGTGCGTGAACGTCACCGCCAGCAGCGCGCCCGCCATCACCAGCGCCAATAGCACGAACTTTACCTTCAACTCCTACAACACGTTCACGGTCACTGCCACGGGCAATCCCACTCCAACTTTCAGCGAAAGCGGGGCGCTGCCCAACGGAGTGACCCTCAGCACCAGCGGGGTTTTATCCGGCACGCCGACTCAGCCGGGCTCGTTCCCCATCACCATTACGGCCTCGAACGGAGTCTCGCCGAATGCGACGCAAAGCTTCACGCTGAACGTAAGTCAGGCCTCGACCTCGATCGCAATAACCAACGTGAACCCGGCCTCTGAGGCCTATGGCCAGAATGCTTCGGTCACAATCACAGCGGTGCTCTCGTGGACAGGTACCGGTTCTTCGCCCACCGCCAGCGACGTAACCATCGGCGGCAACGGGCCGAGCAGCTATGGCGCGACCACTTGCGGCGCTCCCAGCGGCAACACCCTGACCTGCACTGCTACTTACACACCCTCAGCCGCGGATACGGTCGGCTCCTACACGGAGTCGGCGTCATTCTCCGGCGACAGCAATTACACCGGCTCCGCCAGCACCCAAAGCAACAACTTCAGTATCACGCAGGCAACTTCCAGCACGTCGGTTGGCTCCAGCCAGAATCCGTCCACCCTCGGCCAGCAGGTAACGTTTACGGCTACCATCGACGGCGAGTATGGGCTGGTCGTGCGGCGCAATGGAGAGGTCGTTAGCGGCACACCCGCGAGCAAGCGAGCCTTGAACCAGAGAAAATTGCCGTCCGTGCGTGAAGTTCCCGCCTTGGGCATAACCGGCACGGTCAGCTGGAGTTCGAACACGGGCTGCAGCGAGACTCCGGTGTCAGGCGACCCTGCAACCTCGCAGTGCGTCACCACTACCCTGCCGCAAGGCAACGACGTGATCACCGCGACCTACTCAGGCGACGCCAATCACACCGGCGGTTCTGGGACGTTAAGCGGCGGACAGCAGGTCAACGCGGCAGGCACCATGACTTCGCTGATGTCCAGCAAGAATCCCTCGGACACGGGTCAGGATGTGACGTTTACTGCGACGGTCTCATCTTCGGGGCCAACACCTACAGGAACAGTGAAATTCCTGAATGGCTCAAAGGTGCTCGGAAGCGCCACGCTGAGCGGCGGCGTTGCCACGTTGAGCACAAAAACTTTGCCCGCCGGAACCGACGTCATCACGGCTATGTACGAAGGCAGTTCCACGGACAGCGGTGGCACCTCGTCGCCACTGGATCAGGTAGTACTGGAGACTACGAAAACGACGCTCACCTCGGCGGAGAATCCAGCAGTAGTAAACCAGCCCATCACCGTAACCACCACAGTTAGTTCCACGAACGGCCCTCCGCCTGATGGCGAGCAGGTTACATTCCATTGGGGCTCCGTTCTTCTGGGGACGGGCACTCTGAGCGGCGGGAGTGCAAGCATTACCTTCTCAAAGACTTTGCCGGATACATATTCACTCACCGCCTCCTATGGCGGCGACTCGACCTTTGCCCCCAGTTCGGCAACTTTGATGGAAGTGGTCAATAAAGCCCCAACCACGACTATGCTGATGTCGTCGGTGAATCCGTCGAACTCCGGGCAAGCGGTGATCTTTACCATCACGGTGGCGCCCGAATATAGCGGCACCACGCCGCAAGGTTCGGTCGAGCTAAAGAAAGGTGGGATCAAGATCTGGGAAGGGACGTTAACTGACGGAATGGCCCAGGTCACAATCTCGACGCTTGCTGCCGGCAACCATACACTTTCCGCCGCCTACACCGGAGGAGAACGATTCCTCAACAGCACGTCGGCTCAGTTGGTGCAAACCGTGAAGTAAGGGTTGGATAGCAAGAGAGCATCTCGACTTAGTCGGGGCTGGAAGAAAGAACGAGTGGGAGCGGCAGTGTGGAGATCGCTCGGCGCTTCCCTTCCGCGTTCGCTGCACAGAATCGCAAGGCTGTGCGATCAATTGGCATGCATTCTTCCTTGCCTCTCGACATCGCAGCCGCCGAATCGATCCCATCTAAAAATCCAATCCGCGGGAAGTAAATTTTAACGGATCACAACTCTTTCGTTCCCACTCAAGCTCGTGTAAATTCATCCATTCATTTTGCTAACACCATAAAGCTTCCACCCTACTGTTCAGCGGCTTGCAAAACGGTCTTTTAGAAGTATGCTTCGAAACTCGCGTGAGGTCTTCATGTTCAACCGGTTGATGACGGGAAGTCTGCCACTGACGCGATTGAAGCGTCAGGTTAGCGGGGTTGCGCTCGCGGCCTTGTTCAATGCTTTTTGGTTGGCGCCATTCCTCTTCACGCCTTGTGCTTACGCCCAGGAAACGCTCGGCGGCATCACGGGCACGGTGACGGATAATACAGGTGGGGCCCTCCCTGGAACTTCCGTGACCGTCGTGGCCGACCAAACAAAGCTCACGCGCACGATGTTGACGAACGCCAATGGAAGTTATGATTTCGTGAATCTTCCCATCGGCACTTACACGCTCACCTTCAGCCACGAGGGGTTCAAGACGCAGAAGATACCGTCGATTCCAGTGCAGGCGGATCGCACTGCGACCATCAATTCCGTTCTACCCATCGGACAGGTTGGAGTCGTAGTTGAAGTTCAAGCCAACCCGCTGATGAATGCTGTCGACACCACCAACGGCTATGTTCTGGAGAAAAATGAGATTGATTCCATCCCGCTGCCCACTGGGAGTTTCACCGGACTGGCCATTCTTTCACCGGGAGTGAACGCAGAACTGCCGAACGGGACCGGCGCCAACGCCGGATTAGGCAACCAGCCTATTTGGGCGAATGGCCAGCGCGACACCAGCAATACCTTCCTTCTGAACGGAGTTGATGCCAGCAACCTATTCAATGGGAAAAGTACCAGCCAAGTCGCTTCGGCACGCATCGTGAACAACACGGGAATCGCGGGCGCTTCCAGCACAACAGCGGAAATCATCCAGAGCACGGCCTCTCCTTACCTGGCGATTGGCCAGGCGCTACCGACTCCTGCGCCCGAAACCGTGCAGGAATTTCATGTCAACACTTCCATGTACGATGCGCAACAAGGCTCCACGAGCGGCGCACACATTGACATGAGCACCGCTTCCGGCACGAACAATATTCATGGCAGCGCTTATGTTCATCGCGGAACCAATTGGCTGAATGCTGCCCCTTATTTTTATAATCAAGATGCGAACATCCCGTCCTCCGAAAAAGTTCCTGAGTTGCACCGTTACACCGCAGGTGGAACCATTGGCGGTCCTCTCATCAAGGACAAATTATTTGGCTTTGTCAGCTACCAACACCTTCATGTGTCCGATCTGGAAATAGGAACATCCCGCACAGCCGCGCCACTCGGCCTGACCAACGATCGCAGTCCGGCGGCGCTGGCTGCCGTAGCGCTGAACGATTGGGGAACCAGTGTTAACCCCGTCGTCGCTGCCAACCCGTCCGGAGCTACGCAGCTCAGTATCGATCCGGTTGCCTACGCGCTGTTGAACTATAAGTTGCCCAACGGCCAATATCTGTTTCCCTCGGCCAACGCTAATTTCATTCCCACAGTGAATTTTCCAGAGAATGTTTTCCTTACCGAACCGGCGTACTTTATTTCTGATCAGGCTGTCTCCGACCTCGATTACCTCCCTACTTCTAAAGACACTCTGTCGCTCAAGTATTACTACCAGCACGACCCCACCTCGGCGCCTTTCGGTTTTTCCTCGGTCGAAGGATTCACTCAAAATCTGGACGCGGGCAGTCAGGTCGCGTCACTCACCAATACGCAATCGATTCGACCGAACCTCAGCATTTCCGAAGTGTTTGGCTTTATTCGGGAAAAAGTTTACAGCACTATTGCGCAGCCCTTCACTCCGGCTTCGGTGGGCATTAACGCGTTTGGCTCGAATTATTTTCCCGGCATCACTATCGTCGACGACCTGGGGAATGACGCCGCAGCGAATACCGGCAACTGCTCTTCAAACCAGGACCCAGCGGCTTGCGGTGCGCCTTTCAATGCCGGATTGAACATCGGATCGACCGCGGCTTCGCAAGGCGCCTTCACCGGAATATTTCAGAATCGCTGGATGCCCTCTGCCAACGCCATTTGGACCCGCGGCAAACATACATTCACCTTCGGCGGTAGTTTTTCTTATACGCAATTGAACGCCCGCGATGACAGGACGGGCAAAGGCATGATTGCCTTCACTGATTTCGCAAGCTTCTTGACTGGATCCCCCATCGGCTATACAGCCGACGGATTTATCACTACCGCTTTCTTGCAAGGCGACGCCAATCGTTACTATCGCTCGCGGGAGAGCGGATCGTACGTTCAAGACAAATTTCAGGTTCGGTCCAATCTCAGTATCAGCGCCGGATTGCGATTCGACTATCACGGAGGCCTGACGGAAAAAAATGGACGCCTTTTCAACTTTGATCCGTCGCGCTATAACTACGATGCTGCAACCGATACCATTGTTTCGAATGGTTTTATCATCGCCGGCAACAATCCCCTCTTCCCTACCAAAGGCGTCAGCAATTCCACATTAACCGGTCGACAATGGGGATTGGCTCCTCGGGTCGGGCTGGCGTGGAGCCCGAAGATGTTCAGCGACAAAGTTGTGGTTCGCGCCGGCTGGGGCTTGTACTACGACCGTGGGGAACTTTTCACTTACCTTTCTCCTGGATTCGCTTCCGGCGTGATTGCAGGCGGACCATTCGGAGTAAACCAGTCACCGCCGTGGGTGAATTCTCAAGTCTGTGCCTCGCCTTATACGAACTGTCCTGGTGGATTCGAAAATCCCTGGGGAGCCACGCTCGGTTCGGCGCCAAGCGGCAATCCCGCAGACCTCGTCCTTCCAAACGCCTCAGCCATTGCATCGGGCGCGGAGTTATTTTCTTTTGCGGATTACAACCGCGCCAACAAGCTGCCCTACAGTCTGAATCAAACTCTTGATATTCAGTGGCAGCCGCGGAATACGCTCTTGGTCGATATCGGCTACGTGGGCAATCTTGGCCGGCACGAGATCGTACCCTTACCGTTCAACCAGGCACAGATCGCTTCCCCGTCCAACCCCATCCGGCCGGGCACACCGTTCGCGCAGGACTACACCTACGGATATTCGATCCTCAACAACGTCACTTATGGGCCGCAGGCCCTCCCGAACGGCCAGCCTTATCTGCAGAATTTTGAAGGCGGCAACGTCGACCTGCGCGTTCCCTATATCGGATATTCGTCCGAGTCGGAGTCCTACACTGCGGCCGGCATCTCCGCTTACAACGCGCTCCAAACTCATCTTGAAAAACGGATGGGGCACGGCCTGCAGGTCGGCTTTTCCTACACCTATTCGCACGCCACCGATGAGCAGAGCGCCATGGGTCTGTTTTACAACGGCAACAATCCGCTGGATTTGCGATCTGGTTACGGCCTCTCGGATTTCGACCGCAAGCACGTGATCAATTTTACCTATAGGTACGAACTGCCTAAGTTTTTCTCACTATCTTCGATCAAAGGCAGAATTGCGGACGGTTGGGCGCTTTCCGGTCTGACTGTGATTCAGAGTGGGCAGCCTTTCAGCGTCGTGGATTACTCGGGCGCCGTAGGCAGCATTTTTTACGGCACCAACGATGGCATCACGAATCCTATCGTTCCTCTCGATGGCTGCAGCCCGCAGCAGGCGATCACCGGAGCATCGGGCGCGGGATCCGTTCCCGCGCTTAAGGCCAGTTGTTTCGGAATTCCGCTGCTCAATCCAGGCGCGCTGAACGGAGCAATTCCTTCGAACGACCCTTACGAAACCAATTTCATCGAGCGCGGCGAACGCAATATTTTCCGCCAGTCCTGGCAGAAGCGCGCGGATATTTCGCTGATTAAGACGATGCAGATCAGCGAGCGCTCCTCTCTGAAATATACTTTCGACGTCTTCAACCTCACCAACACGGCCAGCTTCGATATTCCGATTGACGATGTAAGCCAGAACATTAATTTCAATGGCTTTCCTGTCGCAGGGACGCCGGCCACCACCACTCCATGCAACACTCAATTCACGGGATCGCTTTACGTCTGTCCCACCACTGGAAGCGGTCTGGGTGTGACCAACAAAACGATTGGCAGTCCGCGGCAAATTCAAATGTCTCTAAGTCTGAACTTCTAAGTATTCAGCCCAAACTTCGGTACCGTTCCTTAGCGTCCGAAGCGTCCTTCCATTGACGTCGATGCAGGCATTGGATTCGAGAATCGAAAACTAGCCGCCGACACTGGCCAACCGCTGCTTTAGGTCCCGTCCAAATTCGTGACGCGCATCCATTCTCTGGACAGTCGTGTCCTCGCCGGGCTCGTCTTTTCATAAGTTTACAAAGGCACTACGTTTGCAATTCTCCCTGCGGCTGCAGATGTGCCCGGCTTGCGCCCTCCCTAGGCGACAAGAGAAATGCGATGGAACTGAAGATCTTTAAGAAATAGCCCAGAACCCACAGATACAGAAAAAGACAAAGACTAAAGATAAAGGAGCAGCAATGAAATCTGCCATACGATCCCTGTTCGCCTTAGCGGCGACGATCGCGCTCTCGGGCGTTTTGCTATGCAACGCGCAAACTCCTACAACTACCCAAGCAGCCCCACAGAACCCGAACATCAACCGCCAAGTACAGGCAAACTACGGGAAACTTCCTTTGGCCTTCGAGGCCAATAAAGGCCAAACCGATCCGAGAGTGAAGTTCCTCTCCACGGGCACGGGCTATTCCGTATTTCTAACCACAGGTGGAATGGTCCTCGCTCTCCGGCCCGAGGAATCCGTCATCGCACCAGCCGCTCCTTCAACTGCCGTCGCAAGTGCTCCGAAACTTCCGCTGGCAAAGAAGCCGCCCACTCGCCCTGCGGATGCGGTAATGACCTTCAACCTGGTAGGGGCTGCGTCCAATCCCACAATCGTGGGCGAAGATCCTCTTCCGACCAAAGTGAACTATTTTATTGGAAACGATCCCAAGAAGTGGCAGACCAACGTCAAGACCTACGCTAAAGTCAGATATCAAAATGTTTATCCGGGCATCGACCTGTTGTATTACGGGAACAACCGGCAGGTCGAATATGACTTTGTAGTCGCACCAGGAGCCGACGCCAGCAAGATTCAGTTCTCAGTGGGGGGCGCCGATGCGCTTAACGTGGATGACGAAGGCAATCTTGTTCTGACCAAGGGCACCAAGCAACTCCGCTTTCAAACGCCCGCCATCTATCAGCAGGTGAACGGCTCGAAAGTGAAAGTCCCGGGCAACTACGCCTTGAAAGACAGCACACACGTTGGCTTCGCTGTAGCCGCGCACGATAGTTCGAAGACACTGGTGATCGATCCAGTACTTCTGTATTCGACCTTTCTCGGCGGTCGCTCCTATGACCAGGGCAATGCCATTGCGGTGGATTCGATAGGCAATGCTTATGTGACCGGACTCACCCAGTCCCCTGATTTTCCTCTGGCGACCATCGGTAGTTTTAGCCCTAATCAGCAGCGAATGTTTGTCGTCGAGTTGGATGTGAGCGGCTCAAACCTGTTGTACGCCGACTACTTTGGAGGTACCAGCGGGAACGATAGTCCAAACTCAATCGCCGTCGATTCCACTGGAAGCGCATATGTCGCCGGCCAAGCATACTCTTCCGATTTTTCAGTGCTGAACGCGTACCAGTCGACCTTGGGCGGCGATGCGAATGCATTCGTGACGAAGTTTTCCGCCGACGGTTCCTCGCTGGTGTATTCGACTTATCTGGGCGGAAATAGCTATGACTATGCCCAAGCTATCGCGGTTGACAGCACTGGAGAAGCTACCCTTGCAGGTTATGCCACTTCCCAGAATTTTCCTCTGTCCAACGCCTACCAATCGGCGATTGCCCCTGATCAGGACAGCAATTGGGGTCAATATGCCTTCTTCGCCCGCTTTTCGGCAGATGGATCTTCCCTGAATTATTCCTCCTATCTTGCCGGTAATTTAGACAACTCCTGCTTCGACTATTGTGGGCCGTACACCTCAATCAATGGCCTGGCACTGGACAGTTCAGGGGATGTCTACCTTGTCGGCGATACCGATACCACGAACTTTCCAACGACCGATGGAGCTTACCTCACTGCCTATCCCGGGACCTATGACAACACGGTCCCTTTCATTTCCAAGTTCGACAACTCCGGTTCCATTGTGTACTCGAGTTATTTTGGCGGAAATGGATATGCATACGCTACCTCCGTTGCTGTAGACAGCAGCGGCTTTGCATATGTCACTGGATACGACGAGGGAAGCGACAGTTTCCCGATCACGGCAACCAGTATTTGCAATCCGGGAACTCAAACTTGCCAGGGCATGTTTGTCACGAAGTTCGATACTGCTGCTGCGACGTTGGTTTATTCCACTTATCTGGGGCCAAATAACAACAGTACGGGGCAGGCCATTCAGGTCGATACCAGTGGCGACGCCTATGTTGTCGGCGCTGACGGTTCATCCGGCCAATATACGACGACCGGCCAAATCGAGGGCTACGTCGGCGGCAACGACATGCTGCTCATTGAAATCGATCCCACTGCCAGCACACAGCTATTTTCGACCTTCATCGGAGGTGGGATATACGACCAGGCCACCGGGATGGCGCTTGATAGCAATGCCGCCATTTACATCACGGGCAGCACTCAGTCCACCTACTTCCCTGCAACCCAGTCTGCGTTCCAAAGTTCATGGGGAGGTCAGACTGATGCTTTCATGCTAAAGATTGGACAAGCGAATGCAGCAGCCGTGGCTATCGGTCCTTCGCTGCTCCAATTCTCTACGCTGAATGTGGGGGTTGCGAGTCCTCCGCGCTCCACCGTCCTACGAAACATGGGCACGGAAGCACTGAATCTCGCGACGAAAACCATTACTGGGGATTTCACGGAGACCGACGATTGCGGCACGAGCGTTCCCGCCGGCTCCTTCTGTACTTTCACCGTCATATTCACGCCAACCGTTCCCGGATCGCGCTTCGGAACAATCCTGCTGGGCGATAACGCCTCTGGATCTCCTCACTTCATCAACCTGGTCGGCGACGGTTCCGCCCCCATCGTCACGCTCAGTCCGCAGACCCTGACATTCACGAGCTTGCCGGTAAACCAGACCAGCGCGGCACAGACTATCACTCTTTCAAACACAGGAAATGCCACGCTCAACATAAGCAGCATCGCCGCCAGCACAAACTTTGGCGAAACCAATAACTGCCCTCCAGCTCTGGCCTTCGGCTCGAGCTGCCAGATTCAAGTCAGCGCGACGCCCACGGTTGGAGGCGCGCTGACTGGGACCCTGACCCTGACCGACGATGCCCCTGACAGTCCGGAGACCATTGCTCTCTCTGGTAGCGGATTCGTCACCACCGGAACATTCACTCCTGGCGCTCTTAGCTTCGGCAATGTTGCTGTGGGATCAAGCGGCAGCGCTCAGGTCGTGACCGTAAAGAATACGGGCGGCGTAGCCATGACGGTAAGCGGAATGTCAGTTTCAACTGGCTTCGCTCAAACCAGCAACTGTTCCAGCGTTCCCGTAAACGGCAACTGCAGCATCTCGGTAACGTTTGCGCCTACAACTTCGGGCGCCCAGAGCGGAACTCTTACCATTAATGACAACGCTCAGGGTAATCCGAACATCATCACTCTCAGCGGTACTGGCCTCGCTGGAACCGCGAGCTTAAGCGCTTCCAGCCTCAGCTTTGCATCCCTCACCGTCGGCACGAAGAGCAGCGCACAAACCATCACCGTCACCAACACGGGCAATGGCGCCCTGACGATGGCGAGCATCCAGGCCACCGGCGATTTTGCGCAGACCAACAATTGCGCCACGGTCGCGGCGAATGGCGGAACCTGCGCCATCCAGGTGACCTTCACTCCTACTTCATCCGGGACTCGCACCGGCAGCATCTCGCTCACCGATTCGGCTGTCAATAGTCCGCAGTTGATTTCATTAACCGGATCGGGCATCGACTTCAGCATGCCATCCTCCGCTGGCTCGAAGAGCGTCGCGGTCGGCGCCGTTGCGACCTATTCGGTGGCGATTGCTCCGGTCGGAGGCACCTTCTCCAGCGCAATTAGCCTCACTTGCGATGGAGTACCGGCGTTCGCCACCTGCACCGTCAATCCCACTTCCGTGACGCCCGGCTCCAGCGCCTCGACCGTCACGGTCACCGTTAACACGGCCGCCACGTCGGCGAAACTGGCTCTTCCGGGAAGCACGCAGCGGCCGGCGTTCGGCTTCTGGGCAGTCAATCTGGGCTTCGGATTGTTCGGCATGTTCCTGCTTGGCAATCGGCGAGGCCGGCGGCGAGCCACCAACCTCCTTCTGCTAATGGTTCTGGTGAGTGGAATGCTCTTCAGTGTCGGATGCGGAGGAAGCAGCAATACCAAGACCCCTTCTACTCCTAGCAGCTCGACCCCCGCAGGGACTTACAACGTCCTGGTGATCGGGACTTCGGGTAGCGTGCAACACTTCACATCGCTTACCTTAACCGTGCAGTAATTAGAGTCGGCACTTACTGGCAGGGGCGCTTCGAAAGAAGCGCCCCTCTTTTTCGTGTCGGTCAGAGATGTGTTCCACAGTGCTGAGTTGAAAGGCTCGGTCAACCGCTCATCTTGTCTCTTGCCCTGCACCTCGGACCAAAAGAAGTTCCATGTCAGTGTCGCGTTTTGCCTCCCATTTTCGATTTTATAAATAGAGGCCTCAGGATGGCCGCAAAAAAACGGAAGTCGGACGGTGCCATGCAACTTGCATCGCTGCGGCCGTAATGGCCGTGCTCCCAGTTCTGTCACTGCCTTTGTTACAGGCGGCCCATGCACAGACCGAGACTGTCCTTTATAACTTTTGCTCGGTGGGCGGAGTAAGTCTTTGCTATGACGGCGAGTATCCCATGGGCGCTCTGGCGTCGGATGCTTACGGGAATTTCTATGGCACCAGGAGTAGTGGCGGGACCAGTTGCGCCACCAGCTCATGTTCCGGAACAGTCTTCGAAGTCTTCCCAGAGCCGACAGGCGGGTGCGAAACCGGAACCAATACGGGCAAGGGATGGTGCGACATCGTCCTTTACAACTTTTGCTCCGTCACGAATTGCGCGGACGGAGGAGAGCCTATGGGCAATGTGTCCTACCTCAATGCGTTCAACCCGACCGGGAAACCTCTGCGGCACGACCTATTCCGGCGGGAGCCACGCTTCCGGCGTCGCCTTCGAAATCGGTTCTAAACCCATTGTGTCCCTTGCCCAAAGGGCAGCAACACGAGCGGCGGCGGGTGCGAGACGGTGCTCTACACCTTCTCCTCTTACCTTGGAGGTACCTGCCCGGATGGTACTAATCCGTTCGGGAATCTCGTCGAGGACTCGGCTCATAATCTCTATGGCACGGTTAAGAACGGCGTGTTCGAGCTGTCTCCCGATCAAAACGGCGAATGGAGTGACGAATTGATTTGCGCGGATAATTCCGTTCAAGGCGGATTGGCCATCGATGACACATACAACCTTTACGGCGTAGATGCGGATTTCGTCACTGGCGTGGGAAACGTTTTCAAGATCTAGCTTTCACAGGCCGCCGATCCTCAGGTGAATATCCATGCCTTCAAAGTCTCGCCGCACGGTCTCCCGAATGCCCCGCCTGCGGTCGACAGCTCCGGCAACGCTTATGGAACGACCTACTCCGGCGGCAGCAAGAAACTCGGATCAGTCTGGAAACTAATCCCGGTGACCACTGGGGAAAAAGCCGGAACGTACGAGGAGAAAATCCTTCATGCCTTTACCGCGGAGAAAACCGGCGAGGGCCCCGGTGGCGGAGTTCTGATCGATTCTTCCGGCAACATCTAGAGCACAACAACGTACGGCGGCGGCACGGAATGTTCAGGCGGTTCTGGGAACGGTCTTCGAGCTGGAGGCGAATGGCGACACCTATAAATACAGGGTTCTGTGGAGGTTCAATGGGAAAGTTGGCGCAAACCCCTACGCGTATCCAATTCTGAATAGCGCGGGCGACCTTTACGGCGTAACTGCCTTGGCGGAGCCAATAACCTGGGCGTGATGTTTAAAGGGACGGCATGAGACCGGGCCGCCACCACGATTGAACCGTTCGAAGATTTACGGCAATATCCGTGAGCGGTGCGGAGGAGCCGCTGGGATGAAGAGCCTTGAACCACTGCCTTCTTGCTCTGCTGAAGCGTGAGATGAGCTATCAGCTTCAGAGGCTTAGTCGGCAATAACTCATGAGGATCAGCCCCGCAGCAATGCCGGGCATCTTCATTGGCGGGTGTCTCTGCTCTTTCAAGTCTGAAAATAACACTCATGCATGCGCCGCACTCGCGACCGTCACGCAGTCCCGCCCGGCTGATTTTGAGCGGTAGAGGCATTTATCCGCGATTCGAAGAAGCTCTTCGGAGGATGCGCCATGGTGCGGGAAAGTCGCGACTCCTATCGAGAGGGTGATTGAGGCCAGGGCAGTTCCTCGATATTGCAGCCCAAGTTTTTTAACCTCGTGTCGCAACGAATCTGCCCGCGCCGTGGCATGCTCGGTGCCGGAATCCGCCAGAACAACGGCGAATTCCTCACCACCCCAGCGCGAAGTCACATCGTCGCCACGAAAGAATCTGGTCAGCAAATCAGAAAGCGACTGCAGGACGAAATCACCCGCGTCATGCCCAAAGTTGTCATTGAACCGTTTGAAATTATCGATATCGATGAGAAGGACTGACAATGAGCGGCTAGTCCGCCGAGCACGGATGATCTCTTTTTCCAGTGACTCTTGCATAAATCGCCGGTTAAACAATCCAGTAAGAGGATCGCGAATGGACTGGCTGCGAAGTTTTTCATGCAACTGCAGGCTGGCCAGCGAGAGCGCTATCTGGCCGGCAACCGACAGTCCCAACCGTTGCCGCGCATAACGCACGCCAGGGGATTCTTCTCCATCACACGGGAATCCAAGATTCAAAATTCCAAGCGTTTCTCCGTGTCCTACCAGGGGAATGCAGATATGCCGCGCAGCCGGCTTTCCGCTCAAATGTGGGCAGGTGATGCCTTCTCCCGCGGTGTCGCTCCACTGCAGTTGCCCGCGCCGCAATGCCCAACAGTCATCCGGACCAAAGATAGATTCGAAACTCGAATTTCCCCAGGAAATTGCCATCTCCAACAAGTTCCGTGAAGCCCGGAATGTATAGAGGCTGCCAAGGACGGAGTCGGGGAAAAGCTTTTGTGTCGCATCTTGAATGACGGTGCAGGCCTCCCGTACGGTCATGCAAGATTCCAACATACTGGCCATATCGTTGAGCAGGCTCATCTGGTCGGTCTGGAGTTCCAGTTCTTTGACCAACCCATTGAGAGTGACGGCATGTTCCCGCTCCGCCTTCGAAGCCCGGACCTGCTCAGAAATATCTCTACAAATCGCATATGCGCCGCGCACAGATCCATCCACTGCCAGAGGCACCGCTTGGATTTCCAAGTCGAGAATTTTTCCGTCTCTCCGCTCCCGGCGCAGAGTGCGTTGCAGCGTCTGGCCGGCGAAAACTTCCTGCGACCAGGGAAGGAATTCTCCGGGCGCGGGGCCTGGCAAAAGATTGTCCAAATCACCACCCGTAAGTTCGCTTCGATTCTCGAGAAGAAAAAGCTTAGTGAAAGCTTCATTGACCAATTCAACGCGGCCCTTCTGATCGAGCACAACGATTCCCAACGGACTATTCTCGATCAGAGAATCTAAGTAAGCAGTCCGTTCACGGAGTTCGATCTCGATCAAGTGACGTTCCGTTACCGTCGAGCCAACGATGAGTCCAGTCGCCGAGACCGCCAGCATAAGAAGTCCAATCCCGGAGAAAATGGTAGGCGGAGGCGGAAAAACTTGCGTGGCGGTCACAATGCCGAAAGTAAGCATGACGATTCCGGCGGTGGCCCGGCCCACTCCCTGCCGCACTGCCATCCAAAGGATGGGAAGAAAACAGAAGAACATATAGTTCCCCCAGTGCGGCCAGAACATGATGCAAATCGCACAAACCACGGCCAGGACTTGGCCAATCCCTTCCAGCGGAAGGATGATCGACATATCAGCCGTATTGCGACCTTTGACTGGACGGTGCGATTCCGCAGGCTCGGGTGAAAGCTTCGACCGAACCCAGGGAAATACGTGGAGGAGGAGAAAGGGGGTCAGTGCGAGCAACCCAATCTCGTCAGCCACAAACCATTTGTGTGCGGAATACCAGAAGCTGCTCCACGGGATGATGTGATCGGCCGCGAGGCAGGTGACCCCGGTCGCGGTCGCCCCGAGAGCGGCACCGGCCGTTATGGTTAGATAATGCACCACGTCGCGCCCTCGAAAGTCAGCAAAGTTGATCCCTGATCGCCCACGTAGCAGGTTGGCTGCGGTCGCGTACCAAAAAGTTATGCCGATCGGTCCAAAGGCCTCGCTAAATGACTTGAGCGGCTGGTGATAAATCAACTTCCCGGCCAGTCCATCAGAAAAGGCGCATAGCAATGCGTACCAAGGGCTGACGCCCGCCATTAGAGCCAGAACCACTCCATTTGCCGGATACCAGGTCGAGGATCCCAGCCGGGCAAATATGATTGTGTGGGGAAGATTGAGCAGGAGGAATAAAAAAACAAAGAGCACCGAGAGTAGCAAGTGACGAAACACGAGGCGCGCGCTAATAGAAGAAACTTTTAATTGCATCGCGGATCCTCGGAATTTCCTGGGGAAGTAATCCGGCGCCGTTATATCTAAACTCATCAGTCGTCACCCGGGCTAAGCCCGAAGATTGCAAGCGCCACCAACAGAAGCGAGCAGCAGTTCCCGCCATCCCTTCACCTGAGTCCTCAGCGGGAGTTCGAACAAGCCGTCACTGGCCCGCCCTCCGGTTTTTGTGAACGCATGCGTATGTCTCGGAGCGCGTGAAGCAGAAGGCGGTGATTCACCGGTTTTTCGAGAAACGCGTGCGCCCCGGCAGCAAGTGCCCGATGCTGCGTAGGCTGGGAACAGTCTGCGCTAACCACAATCACCGGCGTCGCGGCCAGGCCGGGCGAGGAATGAATTTCCTGCATCACGACAAAACCATCCTCCTCGGAAAGGTGCAAATCCAAAACAATGGCGAATGGTCGTTGCGAGTTTGCGATCGCGACTGCGGAAACTCCATCTTGCGCCAACGCTATCTGATAGTCGTTTGCTCGCAGACGCAATTCCAAGGCGCGCGCCAGGTCCTCGTTATCCTCTACGATTAGAACTTTACCGTTTCCCACCGATGCCCTCTCAAGAACCGCATGCTTGCAGAATTGTGTTCTCGATCACTTTCGAAATCCATTGCACCTGTTTATCCAGATGCTTTTCGTCAGGGGGGATAGTGGGGAGGGGCCAACAGGAAGTCTTGTAAACACAGGCGTTCGTAATCTGAGGGGACGCGGTCAGCTGTCCCAATATTCGCTTTTCAATTACCGCCGCGCCCGCGGGACCGGCACAAGCCAGTACGAACAGCATCCCGCGGCGTTCAAAGTCCATGGTCGGAAGCAAGAAATCTTTGTCGGGAAGAATGCAACGTCCAACAATCTCACGACAGCGCCGTTCGGTGAGTTCCCACACCTCGTCGCTTACCGCCTGACTGCCGCGTGCAATCTCGACGCCAATGACCGTCGCCTCTTGAACCTTGCCGTCGCGAACCAGGATTGGCGAGACTGCGGCAGGCAGCGAGAATACCGGAAGGACGAAAGAGAACACGCTGCCCTTTCCGAACTCACTTTCTGCCCAGATGCGCCCTCCGTGTTGTTCCACTAATTCCTCGCAGATGGCAAGTCCCAAACCCAATCCTTTCCGGTTAAAAACGGCGTTCTGTTCCTGATACAAACGGTCGAAGATACGCTCCAGGTTTTCAGGATGGATGCCTCTTCCCGTGTCAGCGACCGAAAATTGAACAAATTTCGGGTCCTTTGGGCAAACGACCGCATGCAGCGAAATTTCACCGCCGGCTTCAGTAAACTTCAGGGCGTTTTCGAGCAGATTAATAAAGATCTGGAGGAAGCGCCTCCGGTCAGCCTGCACCGGGACAATGGGTCCCTGAACATTGGCCAGCAGTTTTACTCCTCGCGCCTCGGCCTTGGGACCGAACATCTGCATCAGTTGCTGGATCACTTCCAAGGGATCGACTCGACCAGGTTCGATAGTAAGTTTGCCCGCACTCGCAGAAGCGGCATCGAGAAGATCGTTGATCAGGTTGTTCAGCTGCCCCGCGCTACGCAAAACGTTCTGCAGATATTGGCGTTCTTTCTTGGTTAACGGACCTGCCAGGCCATCGAGCATCACCCCGGCGTATTCGTGAATGCACGCCAGCGGCGAACGCAGTTCGTGCGATACGTGGGATAAGAACTTGTCTTTAAATTCAAGCTGTTGCTGCCGGCTTTCCCTCAGTGCAGTCAGTACCTGGTGCCGCTCGATGGCATAGTGCAACGCGCGGGTTAGCGCGCCGCTATTGATCTGACCTTTCACGATGTAATCTTGAGCCCCGGTGCGAACTGCGGCTAGAGCAATGCTGTCGTCAGCGGTCCCAGTGAGGACCAGGACCGGAACCTGCGGAGCTTGAGAAACAACCCTTTGGATAGTTTCCGTGCCCTGGCTATCCGGCAAATCCAAGTCCAGTAATACGACGTCCGGAGGTTGTTTCCCTAACATCTCCAGGCCCTCGGAAAGGCGCGCGGCACACTCCAGGTTGTAAGCACGGGGCGCCGCAAGCAAAGAAAGGCGTACCAGATTTCGATCCGCGGCGTTGTCGTCTACGACGAGAACCTGGGTCGCAATCTTGTCCATCATCGCCACTGATAAGCTCATGTCAGCACTCGCGCAGCTGCGATCATTTTCTTAACTGAATTCTTGCCACGCTCAAATCAAAACCTTCATATCGACAGTGGCCGGCCCTGTCATCTTTTCCCTACTTGTCCAAATGCAATTCGTAGACCAAACGATCGGTAATCGGATTCAGCGCGGTAACTCCCTAGGGAGATATGGGGATGGTCGTTGAAACCGGGCCTGCGAATGACGGACGAGCTGACTGATTTGTAAGGATTTTGAACAGATGTGTCTGAATTTCGGAATATGGCGTGCCTGTCATACGGGCAGGGTGGTTCGGCTTTAAGGAATAAGGGCTTTACTAATTGCGGCAAGCAGCGTTTGGTCTTCCACGGGCTTTTGAAAGAAAGCGACCGCCCCGGCTCTCAGGGCTCGGTCTTGATTCTCGGCCAGCTCACGCCCGGTCACTACAATCACCGGAATGTTGAAGAGAACATCATGTTTGTTCAATCGGTCCATTACTACGAAGCCATCTCCGCAAGGAAGGCCCAGGTCGAGGATCATCAGATCTGGTCTTTCCGCCACCACAGCGGCGGTCGCCGAGACTGCATCCGCAGCGAATAACACTTTGTATCCATTCGCTCGCAAGCGGATGCTTAGACCCTTTCGAATGGCAACGTTGTCATCCACGACCAGCACTTTCGCGCTACCCATGCAAACTTCCATCCTGGTGCGCAGGTTTATCGTTACCGGGTGCTTCGAATAGCAGCGGAGATCCTTCCAGCGCATTGTCCAGAACAGTGCGAATCCTTGAGGCATTTTCGAGCATGATGCAAAGATATTCTCGCTGCTCTTCTGACACGGTGCCGGCCAGCCCATCGATCAGAATGGTTCCAAACTGATGAATACAAGCGAGCGCGTTGCGGCATTCGTGGGATAGGTGGGCGGTTAGTTGCCGATCTTTAGCAGGCACACTCGCCTGGACCTTTTTCCCCCTGGCGGTTAGGGCTTTTCGTTCGATCGCGTGGCGCAGTACTCTCACCAAATAGTCGCAGTGGCAGCCTTTCAGGATGTAGTCGTCCATCCCGTGACGCAGGGCAAGGCCTGCCTTTGTGATCTCGCCTTCATTCACGAGAGCGATCAAGGGCGCTTGGGGGGATAATTTAAGGATTTGCGTGACCGACTCGCTGGCGCAGGCATTGGGTATCGAAAGGCTGACGAGCACCAAATGAAAGCGAGCCTGCCGCAATGCCTTCATTCCCGCGTCCAAGGTTCCCACTTGCGTAAAAAGAAATTGCTCCAATCGTCCCTTGTTTAGGGTTTGGCACATGGCAGGCGTTTCACCTGCATCGATGAGTAGAACTCGAACCTTGTTCATGGGGTCTCGCCGCCACTTTAATCATCATGCATCCGGCGTGCCACAACATGACCGAGGCCCCTTACTCCTTAATCTACGAATTCATTCGACTTAGATCGGTAATACAGTGCCTCAGCAACAATTCGAAGATGGAACATCGATGTCTGACATCTGGACGACCGTCTGACTCGCAGACTATTCATTTCTAAAGGAAATGGCTGGAAGCCGTCTGAAGGCTCGGAGAGGTTATCTACATTCATGTACGCGATCTGAAATCTGACTAAGGCTGCGAAGTTCAATTGGCCCCGGATTAACTGCGCGCCCACGGCGTTTGTCCGATGCAGGCACAGGTTGTCCGGCTTCTGTACAGCGTTCAAGCAATCCTTCCCGTTGTTTTGGGGCAAAAACCGGATGTTCCCCGCAATTAACCGCTATTTTCGCGCAATTACCGAAATGGCAGTTGCCGTGCGTAGACATGAATCGTAAGCGTGATTACCTAACTGACGGGGCGAAGCTTCATCTGCCCCTTATCGAGCGAATGATGACTACACCAGCATTTTGTCCGAACCACACATCGCGAAATCCAGAATGGTTCGCGGTGCACACGTGGTCGAAACATGAAAAGTCTGTATTCGAGCAACTACGCAGCAAGCAGGTCGAAACCTTTCTGCCGCTCTATCACTCGTCCAAACGGTGGAGAAACGGTCAGCAAGGCAGCCCTCTTCCACTGTTTCCGGGTTACTTATTTGTTCGCATCGATCTCCAGGACCGCCTGCCGGTGCTGCAAACGGCGGGCGTTGCCCGATTTGTCGGATTTGGCCAATCTCCTGCACCTGTGCCGGACGATGAAATCGCGCAACTGGAACTTGCGGTGGCAAACAAGCTGAGCTTGTCCCCACATCCCTTCTTAACAGTCGGTGATCGCGTCGCAATCAAGCGCGGTCCGCTTGCGGGTTTGACTGGAATATTGACGCGGGAGAAACAAGGCCTGCGAGTCGTTTTGTCGGTTGCATTGATCTCCAGGTCGATCAGCGTTGAACTGAGCGCAGCCGACGTGGAGTGCGACTGAGCGCCACCGAAGGGTTTCCGGCGCTTGCCGTTCTTGGACTTAACATCCCGCTCATCGAAATCCAATAAAAACTAGACGGAAGAGAATATATGCGTCACACACATCCAGGTATTGTTATCGCATTCTTACTGCTGAGCGGACTGGCCGTCGCGCAAGACTTGCCCGACGCTCCCAGCGCAACCGCAGGCGATTTTTCGTCGGCTGCATTTTTGAATCGACCGGTAATGACGGGCGCGAGCGTGGCGGCCACCGCACCGCGCATCAACCCGAACATCCTGGACGCAGCCTATTGGACGTCCACTTCGGCGCTGGTCGGCACGACGATCACGAACGTCGAGCTGACCACCCGTTGTGCAGAGAAGCACACTTGTTTAACCTCGATTGCGCCAGGGTCTACAAGATTGAAGCTATACGCTTACACGCTGCCAACCGACGCATTATTGTCCTACGCGACCTACAAACTAAAAGCCCGGACGCATTGGTGGCCAGTCCCTGATCTCGTATTTACCGCCGCCAACATTTTCAGCGCCGGCAGATCTTTCGGACGGGTCGAACTTTCCAGTCCGTCGGCAGCTTCCAAAATTCATCCCCGCTGATTTCGAACGCTTCCACCGATCCAACGCGACCCGTCACGACCATAGCCACACTCTCAGCACGATAGAAGGCCACTGGACAAAATGAACGACAATCAAACCATCATCAAACGAGGAGAAGCAGATACTCTCTCCCTATTCGTCGAGCCCGACGACAACCGGGCTTCGATCATCTATTTGTGGCGCGTGCTCCAGAAGCGCCGGTGGCTGATCATGGGTACCCTTATCACTTTTGTGGTAGTGGTAACCGCCGTCTCCCTGATGCTGCCCAAGCGCTACGATGCATCCTCGCAACTGCTCCTGGACCTTGAAGGGGAGGAGGATCTGGGCCTTGACCAGGTGGTAATGCCTATCGGCATCGACCTCGACACAAAGCTTCAGACCCAGGTGCGTATCGTCCAGAGCGATACCATCGCGACCACCGTTATTAAACAACTTGGGCTGCAGAATAACCCGGCATTCGTTGGGAAGCAGGCGCACTATCCCAGCGATTTTGACCACCTTGACTTGCAGGTTCGTGCCGCACTTACGAATCACTTTCACAAGAGCTTGACCGTGCAGCTCGTGCCCAAAACCGAGATTATGGAGGTTCACTTTCGCAGCGGTAATCCCAAATTGGCTGCTGACGTAGCCAACGCCGTCGCACACACTTATATCGAGCACAATTTCCAGACGAAGTACCAGGCGACCCGGCAAACCTCCGATTGGTTGGCGAAGCAGCTCGATGATGTAAAGAAGCACGCGGAGATGGCGCAAGAGGATGTGATTTCGTACCAGAAGAAGACCGGCTTGTTTGGGCAAGACGAAACCCACAACATTGTGATCGACAAACTCGAGCTGATGAACAAGGCGCTCTCGGAGGCAGAAACGGACCGCATTGTGCTCGAAGCCAAGTATCGAATTGCGATGACCGAGAATCCGGAGTTGATTGCGAACATTCTCCCGGAAAGTCTTCTCGGGGTTCTCTACAGACAGCAAGCGGAGAGCAAGGCGGAATACGCGGAATTAGCGGCCAAGTACGGCGCTTCCTATCCGCGGGTGATCGAACTTCAGTCGCAACTGAAAGAGCTGAACTCCAGTATTGCGGATGAAATCAGCAAGCTCAGCGAGACCCTGCGCGCCCAGTTTCTGGCCGCCTCCAAATCCGAACAGATGCTGCAAGCGGCACTCGACAAGCAAAAGGACGATGCCTACAACATGAACCAGGATGCCGTGCAATACGGCATCATGAGGCGGGAAGTAGAATCGAGCCGCGATCTCTATGAAGGCTTACTGAAAAAGCTCAAGGAAGCCGGTATCCTGGCTGGCCTCAAATCCAGCAACATCAATATTGTCGATGCGGCCAGCGTCCCGGTTGTGCCAGTCGAGCCTAAACTTCCCTTAAATATTGGCCTGGGATGCATGGGCGGGCTTCTGTTCGGCATAGCTTTGGCTTTTGTGGTCGACAACGTCGACAGTTCCATACGCACTCCGGAAGATGTAGAAACCTACTGCTCGCTGCCTTCGCTCGGAATCATCCCCAGGGTTGCCGCACACGACAACCCGCGGCGCAAAAGCTTGGCCAGAACCGGCCCGCCGCAATTAATTCTCCCGATCGCGATGGAGCAGTCGGACTCCGGCAGCGCCGAAGCATTTCGCGCATTGCGAACTTCACTGATGCTCTCCTCTCCCAGCGCACCGCCGCAAGTGATTCTCGTCACCAGCGCCATGATGAAAGAAGGTAAGAGTTTTCTTTCGTTAAATCTGGCGGTGGTGCTCGCTCAAACCGGAAAGCAAGTGTTGCTGGTGGATTCGGACATGCGGCGCCCCACGATCAATAAATATCTGGGACTTCCCATGAACCAGGGGTTGAGTGCTTGCCTGGCCGGCACGGAAGACTCCGCTGCCATGAGCATGCCTATTGATGCAATACCCGGACTTCACGTGTTGCCCTCGGGACATATGCCGCCGTATCCCTCCGAGATGTTAGGGTCCGAGGCGTTGCCTCATCTGGTGCAGCGTTGGCGGCAACAGTTCCGCTACATCGTGATCGACACGCCCCCGGTCTTGGCCGTTACCGATGCGGTAGTCAGTTCGCGAGTTGCAGATGTGGTTGTCCTGGTTGCGCGCTCCGACAAAACTCGCCGGCAATCGCTGGTGCGCGCCCGCGATCTGCTTAAGAAAGCTCATGCCAATATTGCCGGCGTCGTGGTCAATGATCTCTCGCTGAATTCGATGGAGTATCGACAATATTACGGATATTACGGACAAGACCATCAGAGCTACTATCACGCCAGCGTTGGCAGTAACGGCAATGGCAGCTCGAACGGCCGTGCCTGATCCGTCGTCAAAATGCTTTTCACAAAAATATTTTCTTGAGGATTCTGAATTGAAGCGATCGAACAAGTCTTGCAAGCTCCTGGCGACTGCCCTTATCCTCCTCAGTTTTATGGGAGCCGCCGCAACCGCCCAGCAGAAGACCTCCGGCTCGGCAAGCACGGGCAATACGGTGGGCTTCGGCAGTGGTGCTGCCGGGCCGGTGGGGGCGGGCGACTTGATTGAAATGAGCGTCTTCGATACGCCGGAACTCAGCGGAAAACTCCGGGTGAGCAACACCGGCGATGTAATCTTGCCACTGGTCGGCACGATTCACGTGGCTGGCCTGAGCGCAAATGAGATGCAGAATCTGATACGCCGGAAACTCATGGACGGCGGCTATATGAATGATCCGCAGGTTACAGTATTCATTTCCGAATACGCGACCCAAGGCGTCTCTGTTCTTGGCGAGGTAAAAGCACCCGGAGTTTACCCGGCGCTTGGCTCGCACAATTTAGTCGATTATATCTCCCTTGCCGGTGGACTAACCGCCACAGCCGGCTCTGCAGTGACCGTAACGCACTCGAGCCAGCCTGATCGGCCGGAAGAAGTCAAAATTTCATCTAAGGCACCCTCAAACTCGCAGAACAATCCGCAGATCTTCCCTGGAGATTCCATCTTCGTACAGAAGACCGGACTCATCTATGTGATCGGCGACGTTGTTCGTCCGGGCGGGTTTCCCATGGATCATGACGACCACCTCACCATCCTCCAGGCACTTGCCTTGGCTCAGGGCACGACTTTCTCCGCGAAAAAAAGTGCGACGGTCATCATTCGAACCACCGCGCAAGGACATAAGACGATTCCGGAGGACTTGAAAAAAATTCTCGCCTCCAAAGCTAACGATGATGTTCTTGAGGATAACGACATCCTGTTTGTGCCCAATAGCGCCAGTCGATCGGCTTTGAAAAGCACCGAGAGCATCCTTCCCATTGCTACCTCGGCGACGATTTATCGATTGCCCTAGATGCGAAATGAACTCTCAAGAATCCAGCGGAAATCTATAATCCCGCCGTCAGAGATTCAAACAACAAAAACGATTTTCCCCGCCGACATAACTGACCCCTTGTATGAGAGTGTTGCAAATCACCAAAACATCCGAAGCGTCTTTTTGGGCGGTTCGGCACGCCGCGCACCTCAAGAAAGAGGGGATCGACGTCCATGCCGTGCTGCCGAGTTCTACCGGAGCCGCCGTCAATGCGTGGCGGAATACCGGCGCGACCTTGCACTTCCTGGATTGCAGCCTGCCGGTGCGCTCCCCGAGTCTGGCTTTTCAAAGGGCTTCGAGAATAAAACGTCTTGTCGAATCGATTCGACCCGATCTCATTCATACACACCACGTAACTACCACATTGATGCTGCGTTTGTCTTTAGGCACAGCACACCCGGTGCCACGACTCTTCCACGTGCCCGGTCCTCTGCATCTGGAGCATTGGCATACTCGCAATTTTGAGCTGGCCTTGTCTGGCGAAGGCGATTTTTGGATCGCCAGCAGCCGCTATATTCTGCGCCTGTATGAGCAGTGCGGTCTGCCCGCGAGCAGGCTTTTCTTGAGTTACTACCCAACTGACACCGCTTCATTCTCCGCAGTCAGAACAGGATTCTTACGCAAGAAACTTGGCATACCGGAGCATGCGCTCATCGTCGGCAACATTAACCTCATCTATCCGCCAAAGAAATACCTGGGACAGATGGTCGGCCTGAAGTGTCACGAAGATGTCATTGAGGCAATCCGAATCGTCCAGCAGAAGCGATCTGACGTCTGGGGTGTCTTGCCGGGAGCCACCTTCGGCAATTCTGAGAGATACGAGCAGAAGCTCAAGCAACTCGCGCGCCAGAAGGGCAACGGCAAAATTTTGATGCCGGGCAAGTTTAGCGCGCAGGAAGTTGCGCGAAGCTGGCCGGATTTCGACTGTGCAGTCCACGTCCCGTTGTCAGAAAACTGCGGAGGAGTAGTTGAGCCGCTTCTATCCGGTGTTCCCACCGTCGCCGGAAATGTGGGTGGGTTACCTGAGGTTGTGAGGCCGGGGCTTACCGGAGAACTCGTTCCGACCCGCAAGCCAAAGCTGTTAGCAGATGCCGTGTTGAATGCCCTCGATCGCCGCGACGAATTCCGTCAGATGGCCAAACACGGCCGGCAACTTACAAAAGTGATGTTTGATGTGACGCGGTGCAGCAACGAAGTGCTATCCATCTATCGTCATCTATTGTTCAAGGCCCCAAGACCGGTTCCCTTTCAGTCCGAACAATTTGAATTCGCGAATTCGCCATGTCCTGCTGTCGGGTCCTCCGTCCAAACTTTAAGTCTCACGGCTTCAACATCGCGATGACGTTAAATTCGGTGAGCACAAAATATAAAAGAGCATTCGATTTGGCTGCCGGAACTATGGCGCTCCTGTTTCTGTCGCCGCTATATGTGACGACCGCAATTCTGGTTCGATTGTTTCTGGGTACACCAATCCTGTTTCGCCAGGATCGTCCGGGATTGCATGGACAATCATTTACTCTTCTAAAGTTTCGCACGATGACCAATTTCCGCGGATTAAATGGAGAGTTGCTCCCCGACGACGAGCGCCTGACTGCATTGGGCCGTTTCCTCCGCAGTACAAGTCTTGACGAGTTGCCCGAACTGATCAATGTGATTCACGGAGAAATGAGTCTGGTCGGTCCCCGCCCCTTGCTGCCTCAATATCTCGATCGATACACCCCGGAGCAGATGCGGAGACATGCGGTGCAGCCGGGCATCACCGGTTGGGCCCAGGTGAACGGCCGAAATTCTCTGGATTGGGAGAGCAAGTTTGCTCTCGACCTTTGGTATGTGGACCATCACAGCATGGCCCTCGATATTCATATTCTAGCCAAAACGGTGCGGCAAGTCTTACTGCGAAATGGAATTGCAAAAGATGGACATGCCACTATGCCGGAATTTCTCGGGGGTTCCACCCGACAAGAACAGGAGAATGCCTAATGCCGCTTAAGCGAATCGTCATTATTGGGGCGGGCGGAATGGCGCGGGAAATTACCGCAGCCCTGCATTGCATCAATCGTGCCAACCCACAGTTTGAATTTCTTGGCTACGTGATCAGTGACTTGTCCTGCATGGGTCCCAGAGACAGTCGCGATCAAGTGCTGGGGGATTTCAGTTGGCTCACCAGCAACCGCAGCTCTATCGATGCCCTGGCCATCGGAGTGGGAACTCCTCATTTCCGCTTGAAACTTGCCGCCGAGTTGCGCCAACTGCTGCCCGATGCGGAGTGGCCAACCATCATCCACCCAACTGCGATTATTGAACGGGAGTCAGCCAAGATTGCAGAAGGATGTTTCATCGGGGCCGGCTGCATTGCCACCGTAAACATCACACTCGATCCGTTCGCCCTATGCAACTTCGGCTGCACCCTGGGGCACGAAGCTCGAGTGGGAGCGGGATCGGTAATCAATCCCGGGGCACATATTTCCGGAGGCGTGGTTATCGGAAAAAGCGTTTTGATCGGAAGTGGCGCTCAGGTCCTGCAATATCTGCACATTGGCTCTGACGCCATCGTCGGCGCCGGAGCGGTGGTAACGCGCAACGTCTCGCAAGGCACCACGGTCGTGGGTGTCCCGGCTCGGCCGAGAATTGCGACTCGAACCCCGATTATGGAGCTTCAGCCAGCGCATCATCGGATGTAGTTTTGCCCGTTGTTCTGTCTTTTGTCCTTATGACCTCCGCAGCCGTCCCTACTCTTGTCGCCTCACCTGCCGTTTCCTTCGAGATGCCGCAGCAAGCGGATTTACCAAGGCTGGCCCGCCGTGGGCTGGGTTGGTCCTCCGCGCTTTTGATCGGAAAATCCGTGCTCTCGCTCGCAAGCACGGCGATTCTGGCCAGACTGCTATCCCCAGGAGACTATGGATTACTTGCGATGGTCGCGACCATCACCGTTTTGGCGCAGGCCGTTTCCGATTTCGGCTTATCGTGGGCGACGGTCCAACGGGAACGATTGGAACGTCACCAGATTGACGCACTCTTCCTTATTAACTGCGCTTTCGGTATTGTCCTGACACTCTTGTGTTGTTTATCGGCTCCATATGTCGCCCGCTTCTATCATCGTCCAGAACTTACGAAGATCGTGATTGCGGCCAGTGCGACACTTTTTCTCTCTGCCGTCGCGGTGCAGCCCAATGCTTTGTTGCTTCGCCAGATGAAGCTCAAGGAGTTTAATCTGTGCGCTCTTTGCGCCTTATTGATCTCTGCCGTCGTCACCATCGGCATGGCGTGGCTGGGATTTGGATACTGGGCGCTGGTTGTGCAGCTCGTCCTTCAGCAGGCCATCATCACTGTAATGTCGTTTCCCATGAGCGGGTACTTTCCCAGATTACCTTTGCATCTGTTTGGCGTTGGCACGCTGTTGACCTTTGGCGGCTACTCGGCCGCTTACGGCATCGTGAATTATTTCGCGCGCAATCTGGACAACGTGTTGATTGGAAGGTTCTGGGGTGCAAATGCGCTTGGCTATTACTCGCGAGCCTACTTCGTGATGACTTTGCCGGGGATGTTGGTGATCGGATTATTCAGCGGCATGCTTATTCCCCTGCTCGCATCTTTGCGGAAAACTCCCATCCGGATGCAATCGGCCTATCTCCGGGCGGTTCGATTAATCAGCGTGATCGGATATTCATTTGCGGTTGGTCTGGCAGTGACTGCGCCTGAAGTGATTGATTTCGTTTATGGCCCGAAGTGGCGTGCAGTGGTACCAATCCTGCTGTGGCTATCGGCTGCGAGCATCCTTCAACCGATTCAAAACACGGCGCAGTGGCTCTATATTGTGGCAGAACGTGGCCGGGGCATGTTCATCCTGGGAGTGCTGGTGGCCGGGTCGGCAACCATCGCCTTCGCCCTGGGTATTCGCTCAGGCCCGGTGGGCGTGGCGCGCGCCTATGCCGTCTCGAACACCATCATCTGCTATCCCGTGCTTCTCATGGGACATCGCGCATGTGGCCTGGAGATCAAGAAGACTGTGGCAACCTGTGCTCCTTTATTGTTCTGCGCTCTCGTCATGGGTGGCGTTGTGTACTTCTTCGGCATCGCCGCAACGGTCGTGGGACTCGGGCTCCATGCACGACTATTTCTGAAGATAGCCGTTGGAATTGTTTCTTACGCGGTGTGCCTGCGGCAATTCGCACGTTCCACTTATTCCGAAATACTCGCCTACGCGGCGCTCTAACTGCCCATGCGTCACATTCACATCATTGACGAACTTAGAACCGGAGGTGCGCAAACCCATCTGATCACCATGCTGCGTGAGGCCACCCTGCACTATGGCATTGAACACCACGTAGTGAGCTTGTTCGGGGATGGCCAACTGAGCGGGGAAATTCGAGATCTCGGAATCCCGATTCATGCGCTTGATCTTCGCTGTCATCTCGAGGGCCGACATTTCCTGGCCGCTTCCGCCGAGCTCCAGACTTTAATCGCGCAACTGCGGCCCGATCTTGTGGAAGCGCACCTGACCTGGAGCCGATTACTAGGGTTGTTTGCGGCGTGGCGTGCCGGCGTTCCTTTACGCATTGCATTTGAGCATGGCGACATTTACCTCGACTCATGGAAATTTCGTGCCGCAAACTTCCTGGCGCAATGGTTCGCTCATCGAATTGTGGTTTGCAGCGAGGCGCTCGCGGACTGGGCACATCGCACGCACGGGATTTTTCGTTCAAAGTTCTTTGTTCGGCACAATTGTGTGGACCTGGTCCGGTTCAGCCGCAGTGGGCCGCAGGCGGGGGATCTCAAGATTCCGCAAGGAACTACAGCGTTTTGCGTCGTCGGGACGCTGGGTCGCGGGGTCAACAAGCGCGTAGATGTTTGCGTGCGAGCCTTAGCCGCGGCGCGGGTTGCCGGAACGAACGCCATGCTAGTGATCTGCGGCGACGGAGAACAAAGGAGCAACCTGGAACAGCTCGCGACCTCACTAGGAGTTGTCAATCATGTGCGGTTTCTCGGAACTCGCACCGACGTCGCGGCGGTGCTTCGATCGTGTGATGCGTTCTGCCATGCCGCCCCTTTCGAACCTTTCGGCATTGTCGCGATTGAGGCCATGTCCGTAGGACTTCCCATTGTTGTGCCGGATTCCGGCGGTATTCGGGAAGTTGTCAGAGACGGGTTGAACGGGCTTGTTTACCCAGCGTTGGACCATCAAGCATTAGCCCAAGCCATGATCATGCTCGCCAAAGATCCAGTTCTGCGCGAATCGATGGGCAACAACGGTCACCGGTTGGCGCAAGAATCATTTTCTGTGCGGAACTATGTTGCCGATCTCTACCGGATCTATGGTGCGAATGTGCAGCAATGCGCTGCGGCGGCGGTGGGAGCGAGCGCATGACTCAACCAGCGGCAGAAACCCACGAGACGAATCTTGACTTCATTCGAGCCCTAGCCGTGTTAATGGTGGTTTGTTCCCATCTGGCGTGGTTTTTCGGGGATCCGCATTTGAGTTTTTTTCAGCCGGCAATTCTCGGGAAGCTGGGCGTGATCATTTTCTTTGTGCACAGCGGAATTGTGAACATGCTTTCGATTGAGAGGCAGGTTGACAAGCGCGGGACACGTCGTCTTTTCAAGGCGTTCATGACCCGACGATGCTTCCGCATCTATCCGTTGTCGATTGCCGTGGTCTCGATAATCTTTCTTGCGAAGGTGCCGGCCGGCCGTCTCGAAACTTTTGGAGCCGTAACGATCGGCCAGCATGCGAGGCTCGAATTACTTCCAAGCTTGCTCTTGGTGCAGAATTTCCTGCGCTTAGACCAGATAGTGGGGCCGCTGTGGAGCCTGCCTTATGAAGTTCAAATTTACTGCCTGTTTCCTATCCTCTATCTCGCCCTGCGGCGTTTTAACTCGGCGAAAGTTCTATTGTTCGCATGGTCTTTACTAGCGGCCGTCGATTATCTGGTAGCTCCGCATTTTGCCAAGCACGCGGATTTGGGCCATTTCGTTACCGTCCCCGATTTACTTTTCTATTTCATTCTTTTTCTTCCGGGTTTGTACGCCTATAAAGAAATGCAAACCTCACAACGCGTAGTAGGCTTTGGGGCGTTGCCGGCATTGTTGGCGCTCATCTGTAGCATATGGTGCCTCGGGTACGACCAGACCCGGTGCGTTTTTGTAACCTTTTGCCTGGGGCTCGCGCTTCCCTGGATCAAGAGTTGCAACGTCGCGGCTCTGAATCGCGTTTGCGGATGGGTGGCCAAGTACTCTTACGGAATCTATCTTTTGCACTTCCCCGCAATTTGGCTGGCCTTTATTCGTATGGGTCACTTTCCAAGAGTGATACAAGGAATTGCATTCCTGCTGGCAACTCTGGGGGGAAGCGTGTTGGCATATCACGCACTTGAACATCCCATGATTGTGATTGGCAACAGGGCGGCGGCCGCAATCAGTGAATCGAAGAACTCGGTGAGGCTGCACCGGGCTGCGGCGGCCGCTGGAGTTGCCGGATGATCGATCGTCCCTCAGCCGGTTACGAGACCAACCTTGACTTTGTTCGAGCCCTGGCCGTGTTGCTGGTGGTCGCCGCTCATCTGGGATGGTTCTTAGGAGACATCCACCTCAGTTTCTTTGAAATCTCCCTGCTGGGCCGGCTCGGGGTGGTGATTTTCTTCGTGCATAGCGGCATTGTGAACCTGCTTTCGATTGAAAGACACGTTCGCAAGCAGGGGGAACATCATCTCTTCCGTTCGTTCATGACGAGGCGATGTTTCCGCATCTATCCCTTGTCTGTTTTTGTCATCGCTGTGGTTTACCTGTCGCATGTTCCGGTGGCGCACCTCAATCACGGAAGCAGCACTCTGGGAAATCATCCCGGGGCGGAAGTTGTCCCGAGCTTGTTTCTAGTGCAGAACTTCGTGCAGTTCGACCAACTGTTGGAACCTTTGTGGAGTCTGCCCTACGAAATTCAGATGTATTGCTTATTTCCGCTAATTTTCCTGGCCATGCGGCGTCTGAAGTCTGCCAGACTTTTGGTTTTTTCGTGGGCACTCCTGGCGACGGTCGAATACGTGATCGGCCCGCATTTCGCAAAGCATGCAAACCTGGGCCATATTCTTGCCATCCCTGACATGCTTTACTTCTTTCTTTGGTTCCTCGCCGGGCTATACGCGTACAAAGAAATGCAGACGTCGAAGCGAAGCTTGCCATTCTGGGTGTTACCGGTGCTTTTAGGATTTTTGTGCCTCATGTGTTCGCTCTCCTATGATCGAAACAAGTTTATGTTCATGAGCTTGTGTTTCGGTCTAGCAATTCCCTACATTCAAGGATGTCAAATCGGAACATTGAACCGCGCTTGTGGATGGGTTGCGAAATACTCTTACGGAATTTATCTGCTGCATGACCCTGCAATCTGGCTCGGGTTCGTGAAGTTCGGTCACATTGCAATCGGTGCTCGCATCGCCATCTTTCTATTAACCACCTTCGGTGGCAGCGTATTGCTCTACCATGCCATCGAACATCCGATGATCCTTGTCGGAAACAAAGCTGCCGCAGCGATTAGCAGAAAACGCGCTTTGGTTAGAGTGCGACCGATCACGATGGCAGCCGCAGCCGGAGCCGGCCAATGAATCGTTCGGTCCTCATTGTGACGCCGTTCTTCGCGCCGCAGAATCATTCCGCGGTGTTTCGCGCCTATAAGCTGGCGAAGTATCTCCCGCAGTTCGGCTGGATTCCTGTGGTGCTCACGGTAGACAAACATTACGAATTCGGCGAAGACGATAGTTTGCTGGAAGAGTTGCCCGGGGAAGTTGAGGTTGTCCAAACCCGATACATTGAACCGACTGTGAGAGGCGTACGCATGGCCCTGGGTGGAAGAGATCGAACATTTAAAGGCATGAAATCGCTAGTCTCGAATCATGGTGGCAATGGCGGCAATACAAATGGAAGGTCGACGGCTCGAAAGGCTTATCAATCATTGGTGATGAAATGGTGTTACTCACCAGATGCATACTGGACCTGGGCCAGTACCGCGGCGGCAACGGGAAAGAAAATCCTGCGAGAGCGAAAAATCAATCTTGTGCTCACCACCGCTCCCCCGTTTTCTTCTCTGTTGGTGGGTCAGGCATTGCAGAACGCAGGGGCAAAATGGATCGCCGATTTCCGCGATCCGCTCGCCTATACTCAAAGGTTATCGAGCGATTCATCCCGTATTTACTCGCAGCAACGGAGCATCGTCAAGAACACCCTAAAGAATGCGGATGCGATTACTGTGGCCGCTTCGTGCTTCAGCAGCATCTACTTCGACATGTTCGGCAAGCAGGGCGCTGATCCGGTATTCATCCCTACCGGCATGGATGCGAATCTTCTGGGTGCGGCAGAGGACAATAGCGAAAGGCACACTCCATTTCTTCTGTTTGCCGGGGAATATCTATCCGATTACGACACCGCTTTTCTGGAAGCGTTTGCGACTGCCGTCAATAATCCGGAAGTCAGGCAAACCGGCATCAAATTGCTGGTGGTAGGAACGCTGGAATTGAACCAAACCCGGCTCATGCCTCTGTTAGACAGGTTTGCTTTACATCAACACGCCCAGTTCATGGATCAGCGCCCTCAGCGCGAGGTCTACAAGCTGTTGAGCAAAGCTGTTGCCGGCGTGCTGATTCCCGGCCCTCGGGCTTATTGGTGGACAACTTTCGCAAAGATGACTGACTACATCGGAATGCGCAAGCCGGTTGTCGCCATTGTGCCCGATCCTTCCGAAGCTCGCACGGCGTTAACGCGAAGCAAGCTTGGCGTATTCCTGGACGGTACCCCAGTCGACCGCGCCAAAACGCTTACGGACTTTTTGTTGGGAAAACATAGATCACAATCTCCCGATGAAAATGAATGTGCACGATATACAGCCCGTCATCAGGTTCAATCCTTTGTCGAACTGTTTGAGTCGCTTGCTAGGCGCGATTCTGTCTCCTGCCGATAACGAGTTCTGATAAATGAAGACTACATCCGGTTCTCTGTCGGCAACGATGACTCTGTTTCTCATCTGTGCTGCGACCCTGGCGTCGGCCCCTTTCGCCGAGGCGGCAGCCACGTACTATGTGTCCTCAAGCTCAGGGAACGACGCAAACGACGGTCGTACTCCCGGAACCGCATGGAATCATCTGTCGAAGATTTATATGAAATCCGTTTCTAAAGAGGCATTTCAGCCGGGCGATAACATCCTGTTGAAGCGCGGGGATCGGTGGGATGGGCAGATCCGCTTGCAAGCCAACGGTGCGCCTCAAAAGCCGGTAACAATAGGAGCCTACGGAGATGGGCCCAAGCCTTTAATTATCGGAGAACTTCAGCCCGTGCAGTGGAAGCCGGAGCTGCACTTTGCGGGAATCTACAAAACAGACATGGGCCCGGGAAGCGTTCTCGGTTCTATCTTTCTGAACGGGCAGCAATTGAGAACGATCTTTCCGCTTGGGACGGTAAAGGGTAGCTCAGACCTGGCAATTTTTCTGACTAAGCTGCAATCCGGAACCCTGGCGGGACAGTTTCAGGGCCATCTCTGGCTTCGAGTGCCGGATGGGCCGCCAGACCAACAGGTAAGGATTTTTCGGCTCGCCGGCGTTTCGCTCAGCAACTCGAGTTATATCCAAATCGAGAATCTTGATATCGAGCGATTTCAAACGGGGATCGATATCGAGAATTCTGAATGGGTAACGGCGCGTCACAACGACATTCAAGACGTTCTGGGCATCGGAATCTATCTTCGCCTCAGCGACTCTGACTGCCGGGTGGAGAGCAATACGGTTTTCCGCAGCGGGAACACCGCGTTGTACGTCTTAAAAGGCTCTCGCAATACGTTTCGCGACAACTGGGTTTCGCACGTAGAAAAACAGATTCTTGGCCTGACAGTGAGCGGCGACAAAATGGGGGTCGGACTGCAAGAATCGCAGAAAACGCTGGTCGAGTATAACTATTTTACTCGCAGCGGCGGAATGGACTTCTACTACGAGCAAGGCAGTACTGTTCGGTATAACTATCTTTATTATGTGACCTCGGCGGGAGCTCCGCATGGAGTGGACCTGAACGTTTACGGAAACATTTACAACCTCGGGAAGGCGGGAGGAAAGCCAAGCTCCGCAGGCGTAAATGCGGTCGCTACCGGGCCCGGAACCATCTCGATTTTCAACAATACAATTTTTAACGCCTCGAGATTCTTTTTGATGGGATCCTCAAACAAAGGCGGGCAGATTGTATTTTCCGACAACATAGCGGTTGCAACCGTTGCCGGCGTCGCCCTCACCGCGTATGGCACAAATGTGACTTCCAACCACAATTGCTTTTCCACTCCCGGCGAGCCGGTGTTCACCCATTCGAAAACTTCACTTGTCGCGCTGGCAACGTATCAGACCAATAGCGGGCTCGATCGGAATTCAGTTTTCGCCGAGCCGAAATTCGTCAACCCCGAACCGGCGACGCCGCTCGACTTCCGAATCGCCGGCAGCTCCGGATGTAACTCCCCGGCTTCGCCAATTCCGCTCGCCAACTCTGCGAATGGCCGCACCTACGACCACGACCGTGAGATCCCAAACACCCCCGTCATCGGGGCATTACGCGTCGATGCGACATCAAGCCATAGCCAGACTTTTTCGCAACGTTGCAGCCCCAATTGCTTTCATCATCCGCTTCCCGTTCCGAATGGCGTGTACCTCGTGCGTTTAAAGTTTGGAACAGGCTCTCGACTCCCCGCCCAAGACTTCGCCTTCTTGTTAAACGGAAGACAAATGGTAGTGGATTTCCGATCTTCCGCACTTATGGACCTCGACGCTCGTTCCCGAGATTTTCTTGTGCGCCCGGAAACAAACTCGATCAGACTCGACGCAGACAAAGGTGCCGATACCAGCGTGGTGACGGAAGTGGAAATTCTGCCGTTCGATACGGACCACGGCAGTGGGCTGCAAGTCATTTCGTGGTGACCTCGAACCCTTTCCTAAAGCTGACTCTGAAAATGTTGAACCGACCTCAAAATGGCGCTTCTGCGCGAAGTAGTCCACCCGCGCCTTCTCCGGATACGTTTCTTCTTTTTGCGTTTGAGTATCCTCCGGTCTCCGGCGGGATTGCCAGATTGTGCGCTGGACTCGCCGAGTTTTTGAACCGCGAGGTCGGTCGCGCAAAGGTTCTTACGCAAGAAGGCGCACTTCCTCTCGATCAGTCTGTGTTGCCCGAGGTTCGGGTGACTTCGAGGCGCCCCTTGCGCGAGTGGCGAGCATTTCAGTGGCTGCGGCAGAAGCGCTCGAAGCTGAAAGATAGATGGCCAACGATCTGCGGAGTCTGGTATCCCGAGGGACTCATTGCATATCTCGCAGAAGTTCGGCCCCTGATCATTCTGGCGCACGGTGCGGAATTGCTTCCTCCCGAGAATCGTTGGAGAAGATCATTGTGGAAAGCCTTGCAACGCCTGGTGCTCGAGAGAGCCGATTTGGTGATTGCCAACAGCGAGTACACCAAACAGCTCGTATCAAACGTGGCGCCGAAGGCAAATCTTCAGACCATCCCACTCGCTGTAGATCTTGATCACTTTGCTCCCGGAGACCGCCGGGCTGCTAAGGAAACATTCGGCGTGGTGGGTAAACACATTCTATGCACGGTTTCACGTATTCATCGATATAAGGCGCACGATACCGTATTGCGCGCTCTGGCGGCACTTGCGCCGCATGAGCGTGAGGAAGTGATCTACCTGATCGCGGGAACCGGGCCATACGAGACCGAATTAAGGAGACTCGCAACCGAACTCGGAGTTGAATCGAAGGTGCGCTGGCTCGGTTTTGTTTCGGAGGAAGATTTACCGCAAGTTTATCGTGCATCGGATTTGTTTGTACTCTGCACGCGGGATGCCCCGGAAGAGCGCGCAGTGGAAGGATTCGGCCTGGTTTTTCTGGAAGCGCAGGCATGCGGTACTCCGGTGGTAGGCACTCGAACTGGGGGAATTCCGGCAGCAATTCGAGATGGCGAAGGAGGATGGTTGATCGAGCCGGAGGATAGTCAGAAACTTACAGAAATTATCCGCCAACTCGTAAGGTCGCCAGAATTGTTTCGCGCCGCCGGAGAGCAAGCCCGGCGACGCGTGGCTCGTGAGGGCAGTTGGAAATGCTACGGGCAACATTTCTTGTCCGCCTTGCAAAGCGTTGGCGTTAGTCACGGCTACTCCATGACAGATGAACTGGCTTCGGTTGTAAATCAGAAGAAGCGCGGAGTTTCGGTGGTGGTCCCTACCCTGAATCGCGGCACATTTTTGATCGATACGATTAACGACTTACTCGCGCAGCGGCATCACCCATTGGAAATTCTGGTGGTCGATCAATCGAAAACAGAAGACCCAGCCCTGCAAAAGTTGGTTCGTGATAATCCGGAAGCGATTTCGTATCACAAGGTGCAGTTTCGCGGCTTACCCCGGGCCCGTAATTATGGGTGGCAACAAGCGAAACATGAAGCCGTGGTTTTCGTTGATGACGATATAGGTTGCGGTCCTACTTTGGTAGCCGAGCACCTCCACTCTCTGTCGCACTCAGGGGTGGGCATGGTGGCCGGTGGAATTGACGAACGCAATTCTGCATCCCTTGGCGGTAAAACTCCGGGAAGGTTCAATTCATGGAGTGCAACTCCGGTGCGAAATTTTGCAGGCGCTGGAGAATGTTTGGTTCAGCATGTCGCAGGGTGCAATTTTTCAGCTTGGCGCTCGGTCTTGCGCGAGGCAGGAGGATTCGACGAGGCGTTGGCGGGGGGAGCATCGTTGTATGAGGAGACCGAACTTTGCCTGCGGGTTCGCAAGCGTGGCTTCGATATCTATTTCAACGGAGCCGCTCGTGTACAACATCTCGCCGCCGGGAGCGGCGGATGTCGCATCTCCGACCTGCCAACCTATATGGGGTCTTTGGCCCATAACCGCGCTATTTTGATCGGCCGACATCTACGCTGGTTTCAGACACCAGTTGCATATCTTCGTCTGATCCTGCTTTTCTTCTCATACGCCAGGCACTATCGGACTGCAAGTATTTTTCGCGCAGGGATCGATGGATTCTTGAATGGTGCTCAAGCTGCCAAACAACCGCCCGTTTGCGGTCACTACGCCGAGGTGAGGGCATGAAGCGACTCTGGCTTTTTTGCTTTCCCCTTCTTTTCGTGCCGAATTTGGGTTTCTCTCAACAAACTACCTTCGGCGTATTCGAAGTTTCGGACTGGCTGATCGTACCGTTTTTGCTTTTGCTTATGATTGCGCCTTCTAACAAATACGAGCAGCGCGTTTCACAATTGAATCCCATGCTGTGGGGGTTTTTGATCTGCGCTTTATTATCGACTTTATCGATTCATTTCCGTTACGACTATTTGGATGACGTTCCCATCCTCATCGGATCCTGCTTGAAGCTGGCGCGTCTTGTCCTCTATGTGATCGCCGGCATCCTGATTACGAGAAAGCTTTCCGATCCGGAAACCCGCAGCATGTGGCTGTGGTCATTGCTGTCAGCCTTGTTCATGCTCAGCCTTGGCTTGCTGGCAAGCCGGACGGATCCGGGCGCGCAGCAGGTTGCGCAGTCATCGGATTCCCTCTCCGGATACAAATCCTACAATGTGATTGTTGTTTCGGTGGCGATCCTTTGTTCATATATTGCCGGGTTGTGGATCGACACTGTAGGTTCCCGCAGATGGAATCGACTCGCCGGTGCCGGTATTGTATTCGCAGGGTGCGCCGTGTTCTTGTCGAGCTCTCTCACCAGCCACGGACGAGGAGGTTGGGTAGCCTTCGGGGCGGGCTTCGGATACATCCTGTGGAAAAGAACCCGTGCCGTGAGAACGCTAGCGGTGATTTTCATGCTTGGATCAGTTTCTCTGACCGCATACGAAACCTTGCCGACGTTCAAGTCTCTGGTGGATCTCACATTTTCGTCGGCAGAGAATTCGAGTTCAGAGCCGCTGGATGATGGAGCTCGGCTCTCCAGTTGGAGCGAAGAGGCTCCGAAATTCCTGAACGCTCCTTTGCTGGGCACGGGGTTTTATCATCGCGGCGGCAACTCCGGCTTGTGGCCCAACGGTTCCCACAATTTTTTCATTCAGATGTTCTTGGAGACCGGCATCGGTGGCGGGCTCCTCGTCTTATTGATTCTGGCGGTTGCGTGGCAACAAGCGGGGCTTCAGGTCGCAGTTCGAAACAAAGTGAGTATCGCGACGCGGGCGGCGTTGCTCACAGCATTCGCCGGAGGAATGAGCGGCGAGTATTACTACGGCGGCACTGGCGTGCTGGTTTTGTTCGCAGTTCTGGCGATCGTTGGTTCGATGCCGATCGAGCAACGTGTTAAGCGGCGTGCTGGCGCGATCGATGGCCTGGATATGCAAACGGCCTTGGGAGCTACAGCGTCATGAAGCCATTGATCTCGGTAGTTATGCCGGTGTTCAACGCCGCTAATACGGTCCTTTTAGCTTTGGCCTCTTTACAGGCGCAAACGTATCAAGAGTGGGAATGCATTGTTGTCAACGATGGGTCGACGGATGATTCGGCGCGGACAATCCGCGCCGTTCGTGATTCCCGGATCCAATATTATCGCCTCGACCGTAACCGGGGACGCGGGTATGCGCGGCAATACGGTCTGGACCTGGCCCGGGGTGCATACATCACATTTCTTGACGCCGACGATTGGATTTATCCCAACAAATTCAGCGTTCAGGCAGAATTGCTCGAGGGCGAGCGTGGGCTGGCGATTGTGAGTACAGGGATGGCCATCACGAACGCACGCGATCAGATGGTGGGCATACGAGGTTCGGACCATGATGCTCCAGTCATGCGCGCATCTCTGAAGGGTCTCAGGATGCCACCTTTAGCGTTCGCGCCTTCGATGATAGTCGCCGAGGTAGCGAAGAAAACTGGTTTTGATCCATCCTTTCCCATCTCCGAAGATGTCGATTTTCTTTTGCGCGGATTGTATGGAAAAAGGTACGCCGTTCTGCCCGACCCCCTGTATGTTTACCGCGAGCATGGTTCGGCCACGATCACGAAAGTAAGTTCGGCTTTGAGTCACTGCTGCCGGATGTTTGGCAAACAGCTTCATCGGCATCCGCTGAAAGGGCGAATCGAAATCGCGAAGGCACGGGGAAAGCAGTTGGCCTACCACGCAGCATCGACTTTCGGTCTGTGGGACTACATGATCGAACGCCGCTCCCACATTCCAAGTACATCCGATCTTCAGCAGTACGATAACGCCTGGCGGATCGTCTCTGAAATCGCCGCTGCACACTCGACCGATCACTCGATTTGTCCCACGTAACCCTCACTCAAACCGAAGCGCACAAATCCCATGACTACTACAGCAGTTCGGCGCACACTTGTGTCCGCGGGCGCATGCCCGTCGGCTCCCTTTCCATCGTGGCCCCACTTCGAACCCGAAGAAATTGAAGCGGCAGCTTCCGTTCTAAAATCCGGAAAAGTCAATTACTGGACGGGTCAGGAAGGCCGATTGTTTGAAGATGAGTTTGCCCAATCGGTTGGCGTCAAGCACGCCATCTGTCTGGCAAATGGTACGGTCGCTCTCGAAGCGGCGCTGCAAGCACTCGGGATCGAAAGTGGAGATGAAATTATCACCACGTCGCGCACATTCATTGCTTCCGCGAGTTGCAGTGTCATGCGCGGCGCCCAGCCCATCTGCGTGGACGTTGATCCCAACAGCCAAAACATGACGGCGGAGACTATCCGGCGGGCAATCACTCCCCGCACCAAAGCAATCATCGCCGTCCATTTGGCGGGATGGCCGTGTGACATGGATCCGATTTTGGATCTCGCATCCAAACTTAATCTCTATGTGATCGAAGATTGCGCTCAAGCTCAGGGCGCCGCGTATAAGGGTCGCTCGGTTGGATCGATCGGGCACGCGGCTGCTTTTTCGTTTTGCCAGGACAAAATCATGACGACTGGCGGCGAGGGCGGGATGCTCGTCACGAATAATTCCGATCTCTGGCGGCGAGCCTGGAGCTTTAAGGATCATGGCAAAAACTATGATTCGGTTTACCAGCCAAATCCTAAACCGGGTTTTCGGTGGCTGCACGATTCCTTCGGCACTAATTGGCGGATGACGGAAATGCAGGCGGCGATGGGAAGAATCATCTTAAGAAAGATTCCAGCGTGGGTTGAAACACGCCGCCAGCATGCGGCTCTGCTAAGCTCACGCCTGGCCGGCATTCCCGGATTGCGGATCCCGCAACCTCCGTCCCACTCTTATCATTCTTATTACAAGTATTACGTTTTCGTTCGCCCTGAGATGCTCCTTTCGAGCTGGAGCCGCGATCGCATCGCACAGGAGATCAACGACACCGGAGTTCCTTGTTTTGTCGGAAGTTGCAGCGAGATCTATCTGGAAAAGGCATTCGCCTCCGGGCATGAGCATGCACGTTTGCCGATCGCTAAACAATTGGGCGAAACCAGCCTCATGTTTCTTGTACATCCAACGCTTTCAGAACAGCACATCGTGTCAACCTGCGATGTAATCGAGCGCGTCTTCGCGCGAGCAGCTCGCGACTAGCCCGCACAACCATTTCCACGTCCCGGTTGTTTGCTCGGGATGCATCAACCTAATTGTCCTGATCTTTGTCGAGAAGAAGTTAAACAGGCGAAACCTCGCCCTTGGATGGAGAGTTCAGCAATGTTTATGAAAAGGAATTCGATCGGGATTGTACTCCTGCATGCAGCTCTGGTATTTCTGTCGGTAGTCCTATCGTGGTTGTTGCGCTTCGATTTTAAACTACCGCACCTCGCAGTATTGCTTTTTCTGGCGCCGGTCCTCATCCTTTACCGGCTTGCCGCCATGGCGCGATTTGGCCTGCTGCACGGTTACTGGAGCCACACCGGAATTCATGACGTGCCGGAGATGATCAAGGCTATTGCACTCGGTTCGGCGGGCTTCTTGCTCACATCACGATACTGGTTGGGAATTCACGCATTCCCGGTCTCCGTGTATGCGTTGGAAGCCATTGTGACAACCGCGATCTTGCTGGGAGTGCGGATCGCGTGGCGCTTGCTCAGGCAACGCACCGAATCCAGTCAGCGTAGCGGCGATCGTCGCCGCGCTCAGCGAGTTCTCATTGCCGGAGCCGGTTTTGCGGGGCAGTTATTAATTCGCGAACTGCAGCAGTCATCGAGCCGATGGGAAGCAGTGGGCTGCGTAGACGACGACGCAAATAAAATCGGGGCGAAAATCCACGGCGTACCCGTCCTTGGCACCATTGACCAGATTGCCGCATTGAGCGCCGAGCACCGCGCGTTTGAATTACTGATCGCCATCCCTTCGGCGACGGCGGCGCAAATGCAGCACCTCGTCGAGATTTGCGACAAGGCGGGCGTGAAATACAAGACGGTGCCAAGCCTGCGGGATTTTGTGGCGGGCCAATCGAGCGTGCAACAACTTCGCGAGGTCAACCTGGAAGACCTTCTCGGGCGCGATCCCATCGAACTCGATCTGGAACCAGTGCGCAAGAAACTGAAAGGAAACCAGGTTTTGGTTACCGGCGCGGCAGGTTCCATTGGCTCTGAACTGGCGAGCCAGATACTGCAGTACGAGCCGGCCGTTCTAGTTTGCGTCGATCAGGATGAGACCGGCTTATTCGAGCTACAGCAGAAACTCCGCAAAGCAAGCGTAACCACGAAAGTGGAATATTGCCTCGCCGATGTTACGGACTCAAAACGGATACTGTCAGTGCTGTCGCGATATGAAATTGACACTGTCTTCCATGCGGCGGCCTACAAACACGTCTCGCTAACGGAAGATAATCTCTGCGAAGTGCTGGAGAACAACGTTTCCGGATTGCTGTCGATGCTGGACGCGGCCGAGGAATCCCACTGTAGCAGTTTCGTTTTGATTTCCAGCGACAAGGCGGTAAATCCAACCAGCTTTATGGGGTGTACAAAAAGAATTGGCGAGTTGATTCTCGCCGCCCGGCCCACCAGTTCGATGCGATGCGTAACCGTGCGGTTCGGAAACGTGCTCGGATCCCAGGGTAGCGTGGTGCCCCTCTTCCAGCAGCAGATTCGCGCCAGGAAGCAGATTACGGTGACCCATCCCGAGGTCACGCGATATTTCATGACGATTCCCGAGGCCGTCACTCTGGTGTTGCAAGCTTTTGTGATCGGAGAGCACGGCGATCTTTTGGTGCTCGACATGGGAAAACCACTTCGCATTTTGGATGTTGCGCGAACGCTCATGAAATTGTCAGGCGTAAACGAAGCCGAAGTGAAAATCGAGTTCACCGGTCTGCGCCCGGGTGAAAAGTTGCATGAGGAATTGTTTTATGACTACGAGGAACAGCACACCACTCCCGTGGGAAAGA
Source organism: uncultured Acidobacteriaceae bacterium (assembly GCA_963833875.1). Classification (GTDB taxonomy): domain Bacteria; phylum Acidobacteriota; class Terriglobia; order Terriglobales; family Acidobacteriaceae; genus Sulfotelmatobacter. Next base: position 1,110,461 of record CAWHZM010000002.1, on the reverse strand, counting down.
TAACTCAGGCGAAAAGCAAGGCCAGCAATTGGAACACCCTGGCGAAGCAGCTCGATGTATTGCTCACTATGGGTGCGGAGGAAATGTATTCGGAAGTACGCACCCAGGTGAAACAAATAATCCCTGAATACGACATCGACGAAAGGTTTCTGGTGCAACCTGGTCTGCTTCAATCCCTGCGCGCCGAACCACACGCTGTGGGCGCGGACTAAAGCATGCGCCAAGCGCGCCGATCTTGTCAGAAGGAATGCCTGGATAGAGCGATCGGTTGACAAGAGAGAAGCCTTGTAAATGAAACGGACGACAGAAACTGCCGCATCTGTCCGTGAAATCCGTCAGCAATTGCTCGCACGGCGTTTTTCACTGTTGATGAATGCACATTGTTGCCAAATGGACGCCGCGCAAATCCTACAAGCAGCACCTTGCTCGATTGGATGGGTGCGGCCACCCATAAAGACTCCCGCCTCCCAGCCTGTATAGAAGTGTTCTCTGTGGAAACCCAAGACCCTACTCGCACCAATTGTTCGTCGATGCTTCGCGTTGAATCGGGGGAACATGGAGATGACAAACTTTCTGGCAGTATTACTAGTTGCGATTTGCAGTTCGGTTGCATGTGCCCAATCGGGTGGGGATGTCGAGCTACTGAATAGTTCGATTCCGCGGCCCTATGCATCTTTGGGCCCTTCGGTCACGGAGGACGCTGGGTACGCGCCGCTAGCCTATCGCGCCGAGAGTGGCCTCGACCTGGAAAGCAAGCATGCAATATTCCGAGCGCTTGCGGCCTACGACAATGGTCATAAGACCGACGATGGCGATCAGCCGAACGTAAACGGGCATGATCGTTACCTTGAAAGCGCCGCATACTTTCGTGCCGGACACGGCTGGTCGTTCGGCATGGGATGGCGCTGGAACCAGCTTTCCACAGCGAACTACAGCAAGGGCGGCAGCCGGCCGGAGTTTGGGGGAAGCTATGATTGGTTCCTCCATCCTTGCAGCTCATGCCGGCGCGCTTTCTCGATGCGTTTCGATGCTGACTGGGTCACTGCCGGTACGGATCGGCAGAATGGGAGTCACGGTCCTACGGCCGCGCTGTGGTTTCCTGCTCCGAGCGAAAAGCGACACTTGTTTTGGCGTCAGACCGTTAGCATTTATCGCTTCCACGAATCCGTTACGGAACCTAATAACTTATCCCTCACGCAGCAACAGACCGCACAAAAGCATTTCGACAGCACTGCAGATTTTGCCGTCATTTACCGGTTCTAGTCCGACCTGGGGAAAACAGTCTCAGAGAATTCTCAACTCCTTCGATTCACAACTTCCCAAGAAATACTGATTTTCTGCTTGCTGCAGCAATGCGAGGTGGATCAACTGAGAAATCTAGCAAAATCGGTGACCATGGATTAGATCTGCGTGTTTGTAGCAGGTTCGGTGCGAGGCAACGCGCGGTTAGCGGCTATTTCAGTTCTCGGCTCAGAATCGGCCTGAAGTATGGTCGACCATTCGAGATACGGAGATCTCTTAGCAGATCGCCGGGTCTTTTTCACTCGTCACTTGATTCAATCCGCGAACCACCTCTGGCTTGGATTGAGTTAGAAGTTGATAGATTGTTGCCCGGGAAATACCCAGTATCTTAGCCGCCTGCAGCTTATTTCCGCCCGCCAGGGCCAGAACCCGATGCACGTGGCGCATCTGCAATTCTCGCAGCGAAAGCAGGCTCTCGTCCTGTGGTGCGCTATTGTCACCCGACATGCCGCGCAAGGGGTCCGCGAGATCGTTGATATCAATTACGGGACTGTCTACCATCATGCAAGCTTGCCCGATTACATTTTCCAACTCACGCACATTGCCCGGCCAGGAGTAAGTCCCCATCCGAGCCTGCGCCCGTCGGGTTATCCCTTTCAGCGGCTTCTTGAATTCCGCGGCAAACTTTTCGAGGAAATGTCTCTGCAGGAGAGGAAGATCTTCTCTCCTGTCTGCCAATCGAGGCAGCGTAATCGTCACCATAGTAAGACGATAGTAAAGATCTTCGCGAAATTTTCCCTCACTCACCATGGCCCGGAGGTTTCGGTTCGTGGCGGCAATCACTCTCACATCGACTTTTCTTGTGGCGGGTGACCCAACTCGCTGAACTTCCTGGTTTTGCAAGACGCGGAGCAACTTGCCCTGCGCCGCCAACGGCAACTCTCCGATCTCATCTAAAAACACCGTCCCTCGATTGGCGTATTCAAACAGCCCCACTTTGTCCTGGGCCGCACCGGTGAACGCACCCCTCACATAACCGAAAAGCTCACTCTCCACCAGAGTCTCCGCGATCGCCGAACAGTTGCAAACCGCAAACGGACCCGAGGCGGCGGGACTGAGGCGGTGTAGAGCAGCCGCCACCAATTCCTTCCCGGTTCCCGTAGGTCCGTTCACGAGCACGGTCCGAAAATGCGGTGATACTCTACGAATCCTCGCGAAAACCTCCAGCATGAGAGGACTGCGTCCAACGATTCCCTCAAACTGGCAAGCGTCTAGCAACTCGTGTTCAAGCTGGAACGTTTTCTGACGATTGGCGGCGTCGGAGAGCAGTTGGGCGATGCGCAATCTCAGCTTTCCCACGTCGATTGGCTTGTTGAAATAGTCCGCTGCTCCTTTCTGAATCGCCTCCACCGCTGACTCGGTGGAGTGATGCGCGGATACGAGAATTACGTCCACCCCGGGATCTACCGCCAGGATTTTCTCAAGCAGTTCGAGGCCTTGAATCCCTGGAATGAACAAATCCAAGAGCACGACTTGCGGACGATACTGCTTTAAAATTGCCAAGCCGACGTTTGGGTCGGTTGCAGTGAGAATTTCCACCCCACTTTGCGCCAAAACGTCTTGAATGAATTCCAGGCCGTGCGGATCATCGTCGATGGCCAGCAATCTGGTGGACTGATGAGACATTTATTCAGACCTCTCTACGTAAGGCATTGTCCACTTCTCCTTTGGTTCAGAACATTTAATTCTTGCGTCGCTAGCCTATCGAAAGCGAGAATGCACTGTCACTGAGAAACCGGATCATTGCGTTTACCAAGTCAACCCGGCAAATGAGTGTGAAATGGCTTCGCCGGAAGATCGGGCCGACAGATCGGGAGTTTCACGCCGATTTCACTGAAGAATCCAATTCTCCTTCTCACCGTCGAACCTGAAGCGATACCGGTGTTCCGACAACCCTGCCGGGGCCCGCTCCACAATGGTGGCAATTCCCGCGTATTGCTCGCTTCGACCGGCAATAAACACTTCCAACAGAGATCCCTCTTCCATTCTTCTGAACGAAATACATTGGAAACCGTTTGGGCTAACGCTTTCGGTTTCCGCGGAATCGGCAAATTGTTCTCCTTCCGCGTCTCGTCCTTTGAGCTTAAGGGCAACCTTCAAAGTCAGGTCGGTACCTTCCGATCGAATCTCCGGGGATGCCTTGAACGTAGCCTCCAGTTCGCGCTTCAGCAACTTGAAGTCGATGGGCTTTTCAAAATACCCAGTCGCGCCCATGGCTTCGCATTCCTTTTTGTAATCTCCGGCCTGTCCGGTGAGAACAAAGATTGGGAGCAAAGAGGTATAGCTCAGCGAACGAAAATTCTTGCAGAGCTCGAATCCATCGTACTTCGGCATTTTGAGATCGAGCAGGATGCCATCGGGTTTGTGCTCAAGAGCCATGGCTAGCGCCTGCTCCGCATCCCCGGTTTCAAAAATCTCGTACGTATTCGACAAGCGTTTCCGATAGAGCCCGCGCATGGCGTCTTCATCGTCTACGATCAGCAGTTTTTTCATTTTGACTTCTCCTCGACTGTTTGCAGGCCGGCGGTTTTGTCAAGAACTGCGGCCGGTAACTCCGCATGCAGCGCCTCTCGGATTTTCGCCGCCAGATGCTCACGAGAAAATGGCTTAGGCAGAAAGTGACTGCCCAGCGGAAGAATAGCCTCACCAATTCCTTGTCCGGTGTGGCCAGACATGTAAAGCACTTTCAGCATGGGTCTTTTATCCATCAATTCGTTGGCTAATTCATGCCCGTTCAACCCGGGCATTACGATGTCGGTCAGCAGCAAGTCGATGGAACCCCTATGTTCACTACTTATCTGGCAGGCTTCGGCTGCGTTTCTTGCTTCCAGCACCTTATAGCCAAAACGCTGCAGCATATTTCGCGTGAGGAAGCGCAGAGCATCTTCGTCCTCCGCCAGAAGAACAGTCTCATTCCCACGGGATGCGGTGACCACCGCACCGGGAGACTTCGGGGCAGTTGCCGCTTCGGTCACTGCAGGCAGGTAGATGGTGAATGTTGTTCCCTTCCCCAGCACGCTGTCAGTATCGATATAGCCATCGCTTTGCTTAACCACGCCGTAAACGGTGGAGAGTCCGAGGCCCGTGCCCTTGCCTTTCTCTTTCGTGGTAAAGAAAGGCTCGAAGATGCGGGCAAGAGTTGCGGAATCCATACCCACACCGGTGTCCGAAACAGTGAGCTTCACATATTCGCCGGCCTTAACGGGATACGAATAGCTGTGAACGTCCAGCTTGCTCATCGTCACATTGCGGGTTGTAATGGTGAGTCTCCCCCCGTTAGGCATCGCATCGCGAGCATTCACGGCAAGATTGAGCAGTACCTGCTCCAGTTGCCCTTGATCCGCCTTCACGCGATGAAGATTGCTTGCCGCCGAGGTACTCAACTCGATGTCCTCTCCAATCACTCGCCGGAGCAACCGCTCCATGTCCGCCACGACAGCATTCAGCTCGATAATCTTTGGTTCCAGCACTTGTTGTCGACTGAATGCCAACAGTTGCCGGGTCAGAGATGCCGCCCGTTGTCCGGATTTCAAGATTTCATCAACACACTCGCGATCGCCATGCCCCTCGTCCATGCTCTCCTGCAGGATCTCGGCGTATCCGATGATGATGCCGAGCAGATTATTAAAATCGTGAGCTATGCCCCCAGACAGACGCCCGATGGCTTCCATTTTTTGCGATTGCCGGAATTGCTCTCCCAAACGCTTTCGATCCGTGATGTCTCGATTAACAATAACGAGTCCACAGTACTTTCCTTGACCGTCCAAAATTGCGCTGGCGGTCGATTCCAACGTATGCCAGTTGCCCTCTTTATCACGCATACGGTATTCCATCTGCCGGCCTACCCCGGTGGCACGTGCATGTGTGGCAGCTTCCATGACCAGAGGCAAATCGTCCGGATGTATCTGCTCCGATACCTCTGTGCTCTTCAGTTCAACCGGCCTGTATCCGAGGATGCGTTCATACGACGGACTGTTATAAACCCGCTGCCCATGCTCATCGACGACGGCAATCATGTCGGCGGCATTTTCCGTGATCAGCCGAAATACTTCCTCGCGCTGCAAAAGCCGGCGCCGCATGCGGTAGATTTGCAGCTGCTGATATACGACATAGACATAAAATAAAAAGACCAACCCAACCAATCCCCGAGGAGTGGGGCTTACGTCAAAGTTGCCAATTTCCAAGGTTCTCGAGTGCAGCCACGCAATCGTGAAGGAAAGAAGTCCAAGGGTTAAAAGAAAGGTGATTACGGCTGCCGACGACCACAGCCACCACTCCCTCCGCTGAATCCGCTGCATACCCAGGCGGATCGCGTTGCCATAAAGGTCATCAGCCTGGTTCTTCACGGATGTGATCTACGATCGCTTCCCCCTTACATCTGTTCGCAGGGCTTGTTCCAATGGGGATTCACGTATGCCCCAAGCGCATGCCACAGAAAGTGAAGGACTTGTGCAGGCCCTCGAAGACAGGACCGCTGGCTTTGAAACATCATGTTGTCCGAAAATCGGACACATGTCCGGAATGCAGACAAGGCGCGCTGGCATGTCTTCGGGCAACGTGTTGCCAGCACTTCTTACTTATTCATCCAAGAACAGGGAACACTTTCATCCGAGAATCTCGCCCCAGCACCTTCCGCGACAACTCTAAGGGAAAATGCAGGTGCCTCGGGGGAGACTCGAGAGAGTCTCCCAAAACAAAATACGACGGTGCGGCGCGGATCTTAGACGTTCGAGCTGTAACACTCATAATCCGTTCCCGACCATAACATTTAAGTAACGTGGAAGCACAAGCCACCCTTTATTGAAGTTATTAATAACTACGAAGACAGAGTTAGGCCTTAACAAGCAATTTATCATAGCATGACTAATCTTGTAACTTATTAACTAACTGCGACCAATCTTGATCTTAATGGCCAATTTTTGTGGAACCGAAGCTATAACGACTTCTGATTTTTATAAATGAACCGTGCCCGCTGCAAGCCATTTTACAGCCGTCGACGTGCCGGGCATTGGCCAGCCCAATCGGAAAGCGTCGCTAGCAGACCGCACGTTATACCGATTGGGTTCCTACGCTGCGCATGATAAGTTCTTTATTAGTTACTAAGTAGATTAAACATGGTACTAAGGATTATGATAAAGTGACGCGACGATTCTAGAAAGTAACAGTTGATTCCAATACGACATGGTCTTCTGACGATGGGATTAGGGAATTGCTCCAGGATTGTCGTCATGGCGCGAAAACATCTGATCACAGCATTCGGTTTCGACGTTCTCGGTAGGGTGGCCTGATGACCTCCGCTCCTTCGTGGCCCACTCGGGCGTACTGTCTCGTCGATCACGTCGCGGAACTGGAGCGCCGACTGGTCGAGCAGGCTGCGGAACTTACCTCGACGATCGATAAGCTTAAGAAGAGCGAAGCCGAAGCCACTGCGCGCGCCGAAGAATTGTCGAGCATCCTGGATGCGATCCCGGGGATCGTTATAATTTCTCGCGATCCGACCTGCGACCATGTCACCGGTAACCGAGCTACTTACGATTTGTTGCGGTTGCCCTATGACTCCAACTTGTCAAAAAGTGCAAGGGAGAACAATAACCGGTGTTCTCAGTTTCAAATCATGAACGCAGGGCGGGAGTTGGCGACTTCAGAGTTGCCGGTCCGGAGAGCAGTTGCCAGCGGCCGGGAAATCCAAGCCGCCGAATTGACCTGGGTATCGAACGACGGAACCTCGCTCGATACTCTTGGTAACGCCGTCCCATTGCGAGATCGTGAAGGAAAGATTCGGGGAGCGGTTGGTGTTTTTGTGGACATTACTGCGCGCAACCAGGCGATGGCAGCGTTGCGCGAGAGTGAAGATCGCTACCGTGATTTAGTGGAGCACAGTCAGGACCTCCTGTGTACCCACGATCTAAACGGCAAGGTGTTGTCGTGCAATCCTGCTGCCGCGCGCAGCTTAGGTTACGAAGTCAATCAGTTGCTGGATCGGCCCCTAAGGGCAGTGATCGCGCCGGAATTTCGCGCACAGTTTGACGCCTACCTCTGCCGGATTAAGACGGTCGGCGTAGATAAGGGGGCGATGGCGGTCATCACTCGAACCGGGGAACGCCGCATCTGGGAATATCACAACACTCTTCGCGCCGAAGCAATTCCCGCGCCCATTGTCCGCGGCATCGCCCACGATGTGACTGAGCGCAAACGAGCCGAAAGGTCTCTGCGTCTCTTTCGGATGCTGATCGACGAATCCAACGAATCTGTTGAGGTTGTCGATCCGGGAACGCTTCGCATTCTCGATGTAAATCAGAAGGCTTGTTCCTCGCTGGGCTACAGCCGCGAAGAACTGTTGTGTTTGCGAATCCCCGACATCGAGTCCGAAGCAAGCGGATCCACGACCGCCGGGCTTACGCAGGAATTGAAAAAGTCACGATCCCTGGTCATGGAGCGTATGCGACGCCGAAAGGATGGGTCCACCTTCCCCGTGGAAGTCAGCCTGAAATGGGTTCAGCTGGAGCGGGATTATTACGTCACCATCGCCCGGGACATTACCGATCGCAAGCAGGTGGTGGAAAAGCTACAGGAATACGAGAGAGTTATCGAGGGCTATGAGGATCCGGTGATTGTGGTGGACCGACAATACCGCTACGTGATCGCCAATCGTGCATTTTTGAATTACCGGGACATGCAAAAGGAACAGGTCATTGGCCGGTCCGTGGGTGAAGTACTGGACCGCCAGGTGTTCGAGACGACCATCAAGCAGAAGATGGACGAATGCTTTCAGGGCAAAGTGATTGAGTACGAAATGCAGCACGAATATCCCAAGCTCGGTAAACGGGATTTGCGCGTCTCCTATTTTCCCATCGAAGGGCCCGGTGGCTTCGATCGAATCGTGTGCATCGTGCGAGACGTGACGCACCAGAAGCAGGCGGAGCGAGCTTTGCAGCAAGCGCAGGCCGAGGTGGCACGGGTAACCCGATTCGCTGCGATGGGAGAGTTGACGGCATCCATTGCCCACGAAATTAATCAGCCCCTGGCTGCGGTGGCTGCGGACGCCAGCGCAGCTCTGCGCTGGCTCGCGCCGCAACCGCCCAACCTGGACGAAGCGCGCGAGGCGCTGGGCAGGGCAATCCAGGAAGTCAATCGAGCCGGCCGTGTAATCCAAAGGATTCGGGCCCTGCTTCAAAGAGAACCCGATGCTGTACAGACTCTGGATGGCAACGAATTGATCTGCGAGACTTTGTTGCTGGCGGAGAACGAACTGCGGCGAAGCGGCGTCACTGTCAAGACCGCGCTGGCGGATGATGCTCCCGCCCCGCGCGGCGACCGTACCCAGGTGCAACAAGTGATACTCAATCTCATTCTGAATGCCATTGACGCGATGAGTTCAGTCAACGATCGGCCTCGGGAGTTGGTCATCGCGTCATTCAATAGCCCGGAAGGCCTGCTGATTCAGGTGCAAGATTCCGGGACCGGACTCGATTCCGCGCTGATCGAGGGCATCTTCGAACCCTTTTTTACGACTAAGCCCAATGGCATCGGACTCGGCCTATCTATCAGCCGTTCTATTGTCGAAGCTCATGGCGGCCATCTTTGGGCCACTCCGAATTTTCCGCGGGGAGCGCTTTTTCAATTCACTCTCGCTCGGACGGACGTCGCTGCATGAGTGAAGCGGCCGGAATGGTTTGCGTCATCGACGATGATGAATCGGTGCGTAAGGCACTCGCCAGCCTGATCCGCTCTGTGGGCCTCGGAGTGAAGGCTTTCACGAATGCACGCGAATATCTTGAATGGCAGCAGGCAGACATCCCCAGTTGCCTCGTGCTCGATGTACGCTTGCCGGGAAAAAGCGGTCTTGAATTGCAGCGAGAGTTGGTCGAATCCAAAGTTCAGGTACCCATCATCTTTGTTACCGGCCACGGCGATATCCCCATGTCAGTGCGGGCGATGAAGGCCGGGGCGGTTGAATTTCTCACCAAACCTTTCCGTGATCAGGATCTGCTGGATGCAATCCAAACGTCATTGCAACAAGCCTGGGCTGCCAGATCGGCGAATATGCGGCGTGACAAGGAATTTCGGGCCTTGCCGTTCCTGCGCAAACCGGATGCGCAAATGATTCGCCCCAGGGTTGATACTCAGATTGACGGAAATCCGTTGCGCAATACGCTCCTCTTGAGCCTGCCTGTCGAAGAATGCCAGCTGCTTTTTCCGAGGCTGACATTCATTCCCCTAAGGACGAACGATGTCCTGCACGAGGCGGGAGAATCGATTAAGTACGGATACTTCATCAATGACGGGCTGGTTTCGAGTCTAAGCGTGATGGAAGACGGACGCAGCGTCGAGGTGGCCTCGTTAGGCCGCGAAGGCTTTCTGGGAGCACCCTTGCTCGTGGGATTCCAGTCCAGCCCTGGCCAAACGATTGTACAGATCCAGGGCGCCGGGTACAGAATCCCAGCCCATGCTTTGATCGAGCTGTTACCCAGGTGTCCGGTTTTGTCGAAAATATTACAGCGCTACGCCCAGATTAGCGGCTTGCAATCCGCTCAGACTGCAGCCTGCAATCGGCTGCACCAGGTTGAGCAGCGACTGGCACGTTGGCTTCTGATGTGCCAGGACAAAATCAGTTCTAACTTTGTTCCGCTCACCCAAGAGTCGCTGGCGCAATTGCTAGGAGCGCGTCGTTCGAGCGTAACGGTTGCCGCTGGACTTTTTCAGACGACGGGATTGATTTCGTACTCGCCGGGCCAAGTTGAACTTCTTAATCGACCAGGACTGGAGGAAGCCGCCTGTGAATGCTATGGGGCGATGGTGCAGCAAGCTTCAAAATGGAATAGAGAATCTGCTTAGGTACTAGATGTCATTTTCGTACAGCCCCCTGCCCGAAACCGGACAGAAAACCGAGACTAGCTTCCCATAGGATTCGTATTATGGAGATCGTTAACAGCATTCAACGATTGCAGGAACTTTCGATGCCGCGTCTCGATGCGGGAACGGCGGAAGGACGGGGCCTGAGTCTTGGGGCGCAAGAAGCTGACTACCTGCTGCTGTTGAATTCGACATCCGAGGGAATTTATTCCCTGGATAGAAGAGGAGTGTGCACCTTTTGTAATTTGGCGGCAGCCAAAATGTTTGGATACGAGAACCCTAAGGAAATCCTGGGGATGAGATTTCGCCATTTTCAACATTCCCCTGCTTCGGATGACACACTCGACTCATTGTTCCCAAGCAAAATCGAAGAGGCGTTCGGCATGGGTGAATCCGCGCACGCCGATGACGAAGTCTTCTTCCGGCGAGACGGTACCGCCTTTCCTGTCGAGTACTGGTGCCGGTCGGTCTTCCATGAGTCCAATGTAGTTGGCACGGTCGTCAGCTTCATAGATATCACGCGGCGGAAGCGTCTTCAGGCACAGTTTCTTCTGGCTCAGAAAATGGAAGCTTTAGGACAGATGGCGGGTACAATCGCGCACGATTTTAGGAATGCCTTGTCGGTCATTGCAGGCTATAGCCAGCTTATCGAAGAGCGGCTGAGCGAGGACGACAACGGGCGAAGGTATGCGCGGCAGATTAGTGCCGCGGTGGACCGCGCTGCAACCTTCACTAGCCAGTTGCTCGGACTGAACCGCAAACAGTTGCCACAACCAGTTTTGCTGGATGTCAATACGATGTTGGTATCCATGGAGGAGATGCTGACTCGGATCATTGGGGAAAATATTTCCTTGACGGTTATTCTCGAGCCGAAAATGCGGCGAATCTGGGCAGACCCCGGACACATTGAGCAACTGCTGATAAACCTGATAGTAAATGCTCGGGATGCGATGCCCAACGGGGGAGAACTGGTCATCAAGACTTCGAAGTGTGAGGGCGGAACCCAGCCGGAAGTACTCCCGTTCGCGCCGGCCGGATATTTTCTGCTGAGCGTGAGTGACAATGGCTGCGGCATAGATCATGCCACCCAGAGCCGCATATTTGAGCCATTCTTCACCACCAAGGGAAAAGGAACCGGGCTTGGCCTCTCGACTGTGCGCGCAATCGTGAAGGAGTACGAAGGCGGCATTGGGGTTCAAAGCGAGCCTGGGGTGGGTACATCTTTTACCGTCTACCTGCCATTTGCTGCCGGTAACTTCGGACCCCAGTTGCTGTCGCAGGCCCCACGGGGAGTAGCTCGAGGGTCCGAGACCATCTTAGTCGTCGAAGACGACCAAGCTCTTCGCACCCTGATCGCCGATTCGCTGCGCGCCAACGGTTATACAGTACTGGAGGGCCGAGACGGCAGAGGCAGCTTCGAACTGGCTGCGAACCATAAGGGGCCAATTCACCTGATGTTGACCGATTTCGTTCTGCCCGACGCTACCGGCGAACAAGTGGCGGGACAGATTCTACCGTCTCGCAGCTCGATGGAAGTAATTTACATGTCTGGGTACACGGACGAGTACTTCGTCCAGCGGGGCGTCATTTCCAGCGGAATGCGGCTCGAAAAGCCGCTCGACTTGAACGCTATGTTACGCGCCGTTCGGAGAATCCTGGACCGGGATCTTCGGACTCCTCGGGTCGCCGGATAGCATCGTTTCGATTTTCGGCTATGAGAGATCTTGCCGGGTCGACCGCCAGCCAGCATGCTGCTCCTACAAAGCAAAGCACCGCCGCAACCAGAAACGAGGCAGTCCAGCCGTAGCGCACTGCAATCCAGGGCGTGAGCGACGCAGTGATTGCCGCGCCAATTTGATTTCCAGTATTCATAAAGCCCGAGACCGAACCGGACCATGGCCCAGCAATGTCCGCGGTAAGCGACCAGAAGGAACTCTGAGAGAGATACAACGCGCCAGCTCCACCTGCGAGCACGATGCTGGCCAGCCTTGCACTTTTAACCTGAGATCCGAACGCAATAAAAAGACCTGCCAGCGCAATGGCAATTGCGGCAAGCAGGCAGCGTCCCACTCTCGGACCCTTCCACTTTGTAAGCCGGTCATTGAGCAGCCCTCCCAAAAGACACGCGACCAGCATGGCCAGGAATGGCAGCATCGAATAAAAGGCGCTGGTTTTCAGATCGAGCCCTCGCACCTTCGCCAGGTAACGATAGAACCAACTGAAGAAAATCCATGCCACATAGCCGTAGCAGAAGTAGCTGACGGTAACGGCACAGATTTCCTTGCTCCGCAGGACTCGCTTCCAGGGCACCATAAGGCGGGATGGTTGCATCGCAGCATTGGCCTTCGGTGGCGTTCCTGCAGCGGACTTTGATAACGTCAGCCCGGATTCAATCTCGGCCAACTCCTCCACCGAGACTCCGGGATGCTGTGCGGGGGTATCGCGAGCTGCAAGAAACCAGATCGCGCCGGCGAGGAATCCAATGATCGAGCAGACCAAAAATGACGAACGCCAGCCGTAGTGGATCATGATGTACGTGATCAGAGGTGGCGTAAGGCCTGCGCCTGCGCCGACTCCAGCGAAAATCCACCCGTTGGCGATACCCCGTTCACGCACCGGAATCCAGTGAGCGATGAATTGATTGGCAGAGGGATAAATCACCGCCTCCCCCGCACCCAATAAAAAGCGAACCATTACAAACAGCAAAAGTGCTCCCGCTATCTTTGCGGGGACGAGGGCGGTTAAGGCCGTGAACACGCCCCACCAAATTACGCCAGCCGTGAGAACTCGCCGCGCGCCATAACGGTCTGCGAGCCTTCCCGCCACGGTTTGAAAGATCGCGTAACCAAGCAGCATTGAGCTGAAAACTTTTCCCAGTTGAACATCGCTGAGCTGGTAGGCGTCGGCTAGAGCGCCCCCGGCAATTGAGATGTTTACCCGATCCAGATAAGAAACAGCGCTGAGAATGAACAGCCAAAACACCAGAAATCGCCGGACATGGCTCGTTCTACCGGTCATCCCCGGCTCCGTGGCGCATTTTCAAAAAAGAAAGGGCAGCACGCATTCGCCGCGCAACTCGCCTGCGACTTGTCTCCGCGGATGGACAACCAATTGCGGCGCCCGATACAGTGTGATATTTTCGCGATCGCGATGCAGTTGGATTTTGATCCTGAAATGATTTCTGGAGCCTTATGAATAGAGTTACGTTTCTTACTGCGCTGATAGGTTGCATGGCGGTGGCCGTGGCTTTGCCGGCCAATGCGCAACTCGACCTGTTTTCGAAGGAACAACGCATCGAATTCACTCCCGAGTGGCGCGGTGATCGCTTCCCGGACGGTCGGCCCGATGTGCCGGATTCGGTGCTGACGCGACTGAAAGACGTAACCGCCGATGAGGCGTGGGATGTTCTGCAGGATGCGGGATACAAAAATCAGTTTGAAGGCGGCTGGAAGGTGCTTAATCCGGGAGAGCGCCTCGTGGGTCGCGTGGTTACTGCGGTTTTCATGCCGAATCGTCCCGACGTGGATGCGGTGATTCGCGCCAACGGCAAAAAAGAAAATCGCATTGGAGACGAGAACTCGTGGATTATCGACATTTTGAAACCGGGTGATGTCCTGGTGGTCGATCTGTTCGGAAAAATCCGCTACGGCACAATCGTCGGAGACAATCTCTCGACTGCGATTTATGCCAAGAGCCATAACGGGCTGATCGTTAACGGGGCTGTGCGTGATGTTACCGGCATCCAGCAGATTCCGGGATTCCAGGTGTACACGCGCGGGGTCGATCCGTCCGCGCTGGAGAATGTGATGCTGACGGGGATCAACGTTCCCATTCGAATTGGAGAAGTAACCGTGATGCCCGGCGACATTGCTATCGGCGATCCGGAGGGATTGACGTTTGTTCCTCCGCAGCTCGCGGCAAGAGTTGCCGACGATACGGAAATGGATCACTTGGTCGATGAGTGGGGCCACACGATGCTGCGCGAAGGCAAGTACACGCCGGGGCAAATTGACGCAACTTGGACGCCGCAGATGATCGAACAATTCAATGCGTGGCTCAAGGAAAAAGGTTCCAAGCTCCGCATGCCCGAGAAGTGAACTGCCGGATTCGATTTTGCGGGCGCTGCGTTTCGTGTTCCCCAAAGGCTCCTCAGCCCAGCGCCGGAGTTCAGTGCCGGCGCCGCGCTTCTTTCGTCTAGGCCGAATGTTCACGCATCAGTTGTAAAAGTTGCGCGGCCACGATTTTGTCTTCGCCGGTTTGCAACATGAACGAGTTCATCGACAACCCCGGCCCTCCCTCGCCGCTGCTGATCACAATTGAGGGTTTCGAACTGCGCAGCAGCTTGGCTGCCTGCTCGGCTGTCAGTGAAATACGGGCCTCGTCCCAGGTAATGCGCATGTGCGGCACGTGATTCGCGATGTCGGGCACAAAAAACGACGTGCTAACACCGGAAACTTTTGTGATTTCTCTGGAGACCACGTCCAAACGAGCCTGCCATTCCTTTGCCAGAGCATCATGGTCTTCGGCCAGAAAAAGTTCGAGTGCTTTTACCATACCGACAATTTCTTCCTTACCCACCTTCTGACTACGTCCCAGCGTATCTTCATGCGGGCTGTTGTTGAGCAGCGCGTTGGCGACCATCTCTTTGCGGCCGATCAAAAGGCCGGCGCATTGCGGGCCGCGAATCGCTTTGCCCCCGCTGAAGGTCACCAGGTCGAAGCCCATGGTCGTGTAATCCCAGAGATGCGAGACCGGCGGCGTATCGGCCGCAGCGTCGTTCATGCAAGGCACGTTGTATTGCTTGGCCAACTTCACCCATTCATCCACCTTGATCTGCCCGGCTGCGTTGGCGAAATTGGTGAAGTGCATCATGGCGGTGCGTTCGTTCACCGCGGCTCGTAACTCGTCTGCGGTTTCGATCTCGATCAGCTTGATTCCGGTTGAGCGCAGCTGGTGATCAAACGGATTGCGATGCGACTTCTGAATAATTACTTCCGACTTCATCCCAGTGAGGTCTGGCAATTGCCGAATCAAGTCTTCCTTGCCGCTGGTTAGAATTCCCGCGAGTCCCGACTGTATAGCCGCAGCGGCGCCTGATGTCACAATCGCCGTGTAACCATCCGGCAACTTAAGCATTTGCGCGATGCGATTTCCCGCCGCAACCTCCAACTGCGGAATGCTCACGAAATGGCGGCCAGCCATGGTCATCACGGCTTCGAGTTCCGGATGTGGCAGCGAGCCTCCCAGCATGGTCATGGTGCCTTCACAATTGATCACGGTTGTAACCTCGAGTTCTTCGTAGGGATTCCCGGTTCTCCCGAAGCCGTTCACCTTCGGCATCTCAGGTGAGGCCGTGCGATTGGAAGAAAATAGCTTACGAGGCGCCAGCACCGCACCTGCGATCACACCCAGGGTGCTAAGAAAACCGCGCCGGTTCCAGTTCGAATTTATTCGCATGAAAATGGCTCCTTGTCCCTATTTGCGATTAGCGGCGGCAATGCAGTTAATCTCCACCAGCGAATTTCCAGGCAGTGCAGCAACCGCGACCGTAGTGCGCGCCGGACCACCATGCGGAAAATACGTAGCAAAAACTTTATGCATGCCGTCCCAATGTTCGATGTTCACTAAGAAGACATTTGCCTGAAGAACGCTGTCCATCGATCCCCCACCGGCTTCGACAGCTTTCTTGATTTTGTCCATGACGATTGTGGTGTGAGATTCAATCGTCCATTCCTTGGAGTCCCGCGAGTCGTGCGCTCCGATTCCAGAAATGTAGAGTACGCCGTTGTGTTCGACTATTGGAGTGATGACTTCCTTCTCGCTGGCCGGCTTGCCTTCGTCATTTAGCTTGCGGACTCCTCCTGCACTCTGCCCTGCCGTACTTTGCGCGAATCCGCTTTTTGATAATAGAGCTGAGGTAACGCCGAGAGCGGAAAACATCGAAGCAAACCGCGCGGCAAATTTTCTGCGAGTAAGTATCGAGTTCATGTACCCATCCTTTCAATGCGGTTCGAATTTTCAAGAAATTAAGGCAACGCAAAACTGAAAACGTTGCTGCCAGCAGCGATCGCGACGTACTGTTTGCCAGCGATAGCGTAGCTCATGGGGGACGCGCTGATTTCCTGCCCGGTATTGAAGTGCCACAATGGCTTGCCCGTGCCGACTTCTACTGCCTCAAATGAACCGGCATCGTCACCGAAGAACACTAAGTTTCCTGCGGTCGCCAGCGTCCCACTGGAAGAGCGACCTGCGCCGGTTTGAGGATACTTCCAGGCAATAGCGTCCGTGTCCAGGTTGAAAGCCACGAGCACTTTTTGCGAAGTCTCATCGGGAATATGTTTTACCCCCGTAGAATAGTATCCCTGACCTTCACGAAAGCTTTGCGGCTTGAAGAAATACGTCTCGCATTCCTCGAGCGCCATAAAATAAACCGAATGTGTGGATTCACTATAGGACGGAGCGAACCAGTTGGTAGCTCCCGAGTAGCCAGGGCAGACGCGCGCTCCTGCCACCGTAGGCTGAACTCCCGTCAGCAAAGGCCTGCCTCCGGCATCGATTCCTTTCGCCCAATTCAGTTTTTCTACGAAGGGCGATGCGGATAGAAATTTTCCGCTGGTACGATCAAGGACATACATGTATCCATTCCGATTCGCCTGCACCAGAAGTTTTCGCGCGGCGCCGCGATACACCGCATCGATCAGAATCGGAGTCTCGACAGCGTCATAGTCGAACAGGTCATGCGGCGTGAACTGGAAGTACCATTTCAATTTTCCGGTGTCCGGCTCCAGAGCTAACACACAGTCGGTGTAGAGGTCATCGCCGGGACGCACGCCGCCTTCAAAGTCAGGCGCCGGATTGCTGGTGCCCCAATAAATCGTATTGAGTTCTGGATCGTAGGTTCCGGGCATCCAGGTGGTCCCACCGCCATGAAGATATAATTCGCCGGGCCAGCTTTGCGAACCGGCTTCACCCGGGCCCGGGATCGTCCAGAATCGCCAGGCCAGCTTGCCCGTAAGCGCGTCGTAAGCCGCCACGAAACCCCGAACTCCATCGTCGCCGCCGGAAGTTCCAACCAGAACTTTATCTTTCACGACAAGCGGAGCGCTGGTGGCGCCGTAGTTTTTGTTCCAGTTGGCATAGGCCACATTCCAGATGAGATTACCCGAGAGTGCATCCAGACAAAGAAGATGCGCGTTGTCGGTCTCCATGTAAACCCGGTCGTGCCAGATGGCTACGCCGCGATTGATGTGCCCCGAGGCGTCGTCGATCAATCCTTCGGAGATCGGCCATGGATGCCGCCAGACGACGCGTCCAGTGCGCGCATCCAGCGCGATCGCGTCGTTCGCAGCCGTCAGGAGCATCATCCCATTCACCACCAAGGGCGTGACTTCAAGCCGCTTCGTATTGCTGGCGTGGAAAACCCATTCCGCTTGTAAACCAGCAATATTGCCCGGATTAATCTGCGAAAGCGCGCTGTAGCGCCTTCCGGAATAATCGCCGTTATACGAAATCCAGTTCGCCGCTGGAGGCTGAGCCAAAAGATCTTCCGATCGAACATCGATTCTTGTGGAGAACCCGGGCTGGTGCTTGTCCTCGCCGGCGGCTGCGACGCTAGTGAAGATGAGAACAAGAACGACAACAGAGGTCCAACTTCGGAAGCGTAAGGCTCCGCAGTCCGCCCCGGAACGACTAGAGAGAGGTAGCAATTGCAACCTCCCCATTGGTATTTCGTCGTGACGGCACGCGACTGCCGATGCTCTGGTATCCCAACTCACGGGAGATTTGTAATCCGGCGGCCTGAATCACAGGTGCGAGTTGCCGCAAGCGGCTGATCGCCATGCGAAAGATCGGGGCTGTGATACTCAGGCTCGCATTTACCAGCCCGGCATGATCCCAGATGGGCGCAGCCACACATCGAATGTGAAGCTCGTGCTCCTCCAGATCACACGCATAACCGTTCTTTCGAACCCGGTGAAGTTCCGCCTCCAGTTGCTGAACGTTTCCGACAGTGTTGGGCGTATAACGTTTCAGAGACAGCTGGAGCATTTGCTGCTTTTGCTGTTCGTCCGACATGTAGGCCAACATCACCTTGCCCACTGCCGTGCAGTAAAGGGGCACAGTCGCTCCGATGCGGGAGTAAATCCGCAGTTGTTCGGTTGAATCGAGCTTTTCAACGTATACCGCGGAGACGCCGTGCCGAACGGTCAGATGAACCGTCTCACGGGTTTGCTGGTTCAATTCCTGCAGGTAAGGCAGGCTCACGCGACGGATATCGAGTTGAGCCAGCGCCGCCTGTCCGATCGCGAAACAGGCGATCCCCAGGTGATAGATATTTCCACTGCAGTTCAAGAAACCCGCGGATTCCAAATTTGCAAGAAAACGATGAACCGTACTCACCGGGAGACGAGAGCGATCGGCCACCTGTTTGGCCGTGAGTCCCTGCGAAGATGCGCTGAACAGATGTAAAAGCCGTAATCCGCGTTGGAGCGCCGTGATGTTGTAAGTTGGTTTGGAGATTTCTGTCATAAGCATAAACGCAAATCAATTAAACGGGAAAATGAAAACGCGAATTATCTGATGAAAATAGATTTCGCGCAATAGCCTTTCTCTAGATCCTGCCAAATTTCTTAACCGCCTCCACAATCGACTTCATCTGTTCGATCACCGCATACATCGAATGCTCTTTGAAATCCATCTGCTGAGCCAGGGCCAGTACTTTCTCGGCTTGAGCTCTGGGAACGACGACAACCCCGTCGCTATCGGCCGCGACAATATCGCCGGCATTGACCACCACGCCATCGCAAGTAACCGGAATTTGCGATCCGCCGAATCGGTAATGGTGTACCGAGGTCGACGGGACGATGCCGGTGGCGTAAACCGGGAAGCCAATCTTGCGCAAATAAGCCACATCCCGCACGCCTCCATCGATCACAGCACCGGCATAGCCGCGGGCGGACATTGCCGTACCCATCAGTCCTCCCATTCCCGCGATGTCCTGTCCGTCTTCGACCACCATCACGTAAACCGAGTTCGTGGAACCGTCATCAATGGCTTTTAGCATTCCAGTGAGCGCGGCGGGGTCGGTGTCGCCTTCGTCTTTCTTAAGGAGAACCGTTCGCGCGAAGCCGGCAAATTTTGTGGTGAAGATAGGATTCATGCGATGACTCATATACATGTGTTTGCCGGTCAACTGCTCAAGCGCGTCGGAGACCGAAGCAACTTCCACGCGCCGAAAATCGGCAATTAAATTGTTGTCGGATTGCGACGAATCGCTTGCCTGAGCCGGCGAGAATCTTACGCCAACCGTGCTGACCGCCAAAACTCCGATAAACACTAGGGATGCAGCCGTTACGCGAGATTTTAAGAAACCGTGAAACTTGTTCATTTTCCCTCCGGGATGTATATATGTGCGCGGACTCTAACACCGTTTTCCGCGGCGTGAAAGAGACTAAATCTTATTCAAGGAAAACAAAAATGAAAATTGGGATGCAATTGAAGGCGCGCATGGTCTCATCAGCCATTGTTATGATGCTCGGCCTGGGCCTCGCTTCACACCCTGCCGAGGGCCAATCGCGAAAAGCGGTAAATTTGTCCGCTGCAAAAGACCTCCCGTTCAGCGACGGAATCATTGCGGGCAAGACACTATACATTGCAGGACAGGAGGGCAGTGACGATTCCGGTAAGTTGGCCGCTGGTGGGATCGGTCCCGAGACAAGCGCGGCACTCGGTAACATTCAGAAAGTTTTGAAAGCGGCAGGATTCGAATTGAAAGACGTCGTCAGCGTCACCGTCTTCCTCGCTGACATTCATGATTTTCCGGAGATGAACAAAGTCTACAAAAGTATTTTGCCCGATCCAAAGCCGGCGCGCGCGACCGTCCAAGCAGCAGCTCTGGTTAATAATGCACGGATCGAGATATCGGCCATCGCAGTGAAACAAAAATAGCTGCCTCTGAAATAACGGGCCTCAGGGTTTCCTTCGCTCGGACCCGATTTTCTTATCGGAACGATCAGTCGAAACTGGTTGACACATGTGCCTCGATTGCGATAAACCCTCAATCCAACCCTTGTTATTCAGAAAATGAGTGGCACTTTCGCCAGGTGAAAGTAGGGTCTGGCCGCAGGAACGAGATAATTTCAATCGGGAACCGGGAGATCAGCTATGCGTGAACGTCGATGTGCGTTATTCGCGACACTGGCGGTCGTAATTTTCGCATCCGTGTTCAGTTCCGCGAGCATTACCGGCAGCATTTCCGGGGTGGTCACGGACAAGTCGGGAGCCGTAATTGCGGGCGCCTCTGTGGTCGCCACCGATACGCTGACGGGGGTCAAGACGACCGGCAAAACCGACGCAAAAGGTTTTTATAATCTCCCAGCACTCGCGGTCGGTAACTATACCCTTGAGATAAGCCAGACGGGCTTCAAGACATCTCGAACTACAGGGTTGGTAATCGACGCCAATTCGGCGCTTCGCGCCGATGCCAGCCTGGAGGTCGGCACCATCAGCGAAAAAATGGAAGTGAGCTCCGACGTCGTTCACGTTGAGACTCAGAGCACACAAATGGGAGAGGTGATCGAGGGATCCAAAATGACCTCCGTCCCGCTGAATGGGCGCTCCTTTATCGATCTGCTGGCTTTGCAGCCGGGGGTTTCGCCCTACCAGTGCACCTCGAGCAATTGCAATGACACGACCCAAGGAATCGGCGCGGATGAAACGACGGTCTCCGGCGATCAAACCAACGGAACTCAGTCGGTAAACGGCGGCCGGATGGGTTCGAACGGTTTCATGGTGAATGGAGCAGACGCTCAAGAGGGTGTTCACAACGGCGCGGCTATTATTCCTAACCTCGACGCCATCTCCGAATTTCGCATCATCACCAATAATTTCAACGCCGAATATGGAAACTTCAGCGGCGGCCAAATTAATGTCGTCACCAAGTCCGGGACCAACGGATTTCACGGAGACCTCTTCGACTTTCTCCGCAATACCGATTTCGACGCCGCCAACTACTTCGCTGAAGGGGCTCGGGGAGATTTCAAGCAAAATCAGTTTGGCGGAACCGTCGGCGGCCCAATCAAAAAAGACAAGGTTTTCTTTTTTGGCGACTACCAGGGAAACAGGCAAATTTTGGGCCAGACCCAATCCTTTGCGGTTCCTACCGACGCAGATCGCACCGGAAATTTGAGCGATGAAGCAGGCACGATCACCGGTACCGTGGCCGGAACCTCAGCCGCACCATCCGCCGGATATCCCTACGGAGGTTGGGCATATATTCTTTCGCAAGAACTGGGGTACACGGTGACGCCGGGAGAGCCGTACTACACTCCTGGATGCACCAGCAGCACCGCTTGCGTTTTCCCGAACGCAGTCATTCCGACGTCAGCGTGGTCTCCGGTCGCGAAGGCTACCCTGAAATATATTCCGGCACCCAATGCGAATCTAGCGTCAGGCGCCAATTATGAAGCTTCGTCCTATAACCAGCATCTGCGGGATGATAAGTTCGGAATCCGTCTGGACACCAATACGCACTACGGTACTTTATTCGGATACTACTTCTTCGATCAATTCAACGTGACTACTCCTTACGCTCAAGGCATCAGTTTTCCGGGTTTCGACAGTAGCGTGCAGGGCCGCGCGGAGATGATCAACCTGGGCCTGACGACTACGATCAACAACTCGACGGTCAATGATGTTCGCCTGGTCTATTTGAGAGACCGCTATTACGGAGGAATCCCAATCAGCGGTACGGGGGTTCCGCTGACCTCGCTAGGCTTCAATACCCCTGCTACACCCGGAGGAATCGCACCTATCACTCCGGCACTGGAAGGAGTGCCATCTTTCGTCTTCAACAACTACTCCTTCGGACTTCCTCAGGATGCTCTGAAGCAATACAACAACACATATCAGATCATCGACAACTTCACGAAAGTGATAGGAACGCACAGCCTACAGTTCGGAGGAGATTTTCATTACGACCAGATTAACGAACGAAACTACGACGACGCGAATGGGGCATATACCTTTGGTGGAGGAGAAACCGGGCTCGATTTTGCCGATTACCTGATTGGCGCTCCCGATAATTTCACCCAGGCCAGCCAGCAACTGCTCGATTCACGCGACAAATATTTCGGAATTTATGCCCAGGATAGCTGGCGCGCACGGCAAACCTTGACCATCAATTACGGCCTTCGCTACGAAATCATGACGCCCTGGTACGACACGCAAAACAAACTGGAAACCGTCATCGCCGGCGAACAGTCTCGAGTTTTCCCAACCGCGCCCGAAGGATTGGTGGTTCCGGGAGATCCGGGCGTCCCGCGAACATTAGCTCCCATTCAGTATCACAATTTTGCGCCCAGAATTGGATTCGCATATTCGCCGGATACAACAGACGGCATGCTCGGCAAACTTGTTGGTGGTCCGGGCAAGACTAGTATTCGTGCCGGCTACGGCATCTTCTACAGCGCCATCGAGGATGCCACCGGCTTTGTGGAAGTCGGTGATGCTCCCTACGGTTTGTATTATTCCTCTCCAGAACCCACTCTCCTCGCGTCTCCATTCATTGATCGCGGTACCGGGTTTAGCGAGGTCAGCGCGGGGCCGAAGTTCCCTTTTACGTTTCCTCCCACGAACTCATCGCCGAAAAATCCGGATACCGCCTTCCCTTGGGCACAAGCTACGCCCATTTCCGGGGCTGATTACCTCTACCCTCACGACAAAATCCCGCAGGTGCAGCAATTTGAGTTTTCTGTGCAGCGCCAGTTAGGGTCGTCGACGGTCGCGAGTGTGAGTTATGTGGGAGCGGTTGGCCGACACTTGCTGACGTTTGAAGATTCCAATCCCGCAAGTGCGGCACTCTGTCTTTCCTTGACGGCTGCGGTCCTGGCGCCGGGCCAAAGCCCGTGCGGGCCGTATGGTGAAGACAACGTCTACACCCTGGCAAACGGCACCACGGTCAATGGTACGCGCCCTACATTTGGAATTAACTTCGGTAGCAACCCGTACATGATCACGGCTGTCAGTTCAAGTTTCAACTCTCTGCAGGCGAGTTTGAAACACGCCCAGAAGTATGCCAATTTCCTGGTTGCCTACACCTACGAAAAATCGATCGACAACGGTTCGACCTCCTTTGACGCGACCAATCCTTTTAACCCCAGAGCAAGCCGCGCCTTGTCGGTTTTCGATGTTCCGCAAGACCTAACAATCAGCTACACGGTTCAGTTGCCCTTCGACAAACTCACCGGCGGGGTGGCCAAGAGGCTGACCTCGGGCTGGGCGATTTCTGGTATCGCAATATTTGCCAAGGGGGAGCCTGTCCAGATAAGCGAACCATCCGATGATCTCTCGCTGAGTGGAACCTTCGCTGACACCATTGATGAGCCCAGCTATAACCCTAATGGCGGCCGGCTCTTCGTAAACCGTAATCCGCGTAATTCAGCAGGCCAGCCCTATTTCAATCCGAATTATTTCCAGGCGGAGCCTACAGGGCAGGTAGGGAACGTTATGCGGCGGTTCTTCATCGGCCCGGGAATCAACAACTTTGATATGGCTTTGCTGAAAGATACACAACTGACGGAGAATACTCAGCTACAATTCCGCGCGGAAGCGTTCAATGTTTTCAATCATGCCCAATTCAACAATCCCTCGGGAAATTTCGATAACTCAGGCAATGGCGGGTTCGGGTATGTGACCTCAGCGCTGAATCCACGCATCATGCAACTCGCTTTGAAATTGTTGTTCTAGGTTTCTCGTCGGAAGGGACTGTATTTGTTTCTCTAGCAAGCGCTTTGCGTCAGATTGTTGATGCTCTTAAACACAAAATCATTGGGTCTGTTGTCAAGTCTACTCGTCTGCGGCGGCGTGTTCGTTGCATTGGCGCAAAGCCCCTCCCAAAAGCGATCAACGTCTTCCAAGTCTGACTCCATTCAAGGCAAGCAAATCTTCGCCTCAACTTGTGCTCAGTGCCATGGCCTGGACGGCAAAGGCAGCGAGCGAGGACCGAACATTGCAGACCGGCCGAGCATACAGCGGCTTTCTGATTCGCAAATATTTCATGTGGTCGAGAACGGCGTCCCTGGAACTGGGATGCCTGCGTTTCATTCGCTTCAAGCCCCTCAAATTCGCGCCCTCGTCGCTTATCTGCGCACCCTTCAGGGCAAGAATGAAACTGCCGCTTTGCCGGGCAACCCAGCCCAGGGCAAGACGATCTTCTTTGGCAAAGCGGCGTGCTCTGAGTGCCACATGGTTGAGGGCCAAGGCGGCTTTATCGCTACGGATCTCTCCGACCACGCGCGCAGTCACACTGTGGAACAAATTCGGAGCGCCATTGTGGATCCCCCTAGTAGTGGCCGCCAGCTTCGACTCGTCACCGCTACGCTTTATGACGGAGAGAAATTTCAGGGCAGAGTCCGCGATGAAGATAACTTCTCCGTGCAGTTGCAAAC
Source organism: uncultured Acidobacteriaceae bacterium (assembly GCA_963833875.1). GTDB lineage: Bacteria > Acidobacteriota > Terriglobia > Terriglobales > Acidobacteriaceae > Sulfotelmatobacter. Next base: position 1,085,862 of record CAWHZM010000002.1, on the reverse strand, counting down.
GCTCGATGGGACATTTCACTTCCTGGCCAAATCGGAGATCGACACGATGGAACCTGATTCACACTCGCTGATGCCTTCCGATTATGGCTCGCGACTCAATCCGCAGGAGTTGAGCGACCTCATCAGTTATCTGATGAGCGTCGCCGGGGGCAGCGGATCGGCAACTCCGCCGAAAGTGAATGAATGGGACGAGTAGTTGCAGCCATACAGCTACCAGCAGTTTCAATCTGTTTTCCAGAGGAAAAAATTACCGTCATGATCTTAAAGCCTAGAATCTTACCAACGCTCGTCATTGCCATCTTCTTTTTTCTACTAATTGCGGGAGCATCGGATGTTACGGCGCAGCAAGCGCGGCGGGAGTTTCAGCTGCAAGCCGAATCGCCGCAGTTCTGGAATCTGATTGATCACGATGCAAAACTCAGTGTGATGGGCACGGGTTTCGGATTCACCGAAGGTCCGGTCTGGGATGAAGCCGGTTTCCTCTACGTCAGCGATGAGACCCTCAATAAGATCTACAAACTTTATCCTGACGACAAGAAAGAAGAGCTGATCGCTCTCGGCGATCCCGACGGCAACACTTATGACCGCCAGCATCGGCTCATCGATTGCGCCAGTGTGCTGCGGGCCGTCATTGAGGTCACTCCGGACGGGAAGGTCAAAATCCTGGCCGATCATTACCAGGGCAAGAAACTCAACACTCCGAACGATGTGGTAGTGGGCCCGGATGGAGCGCTGTATTTTACCGACCCCACAATGGATTTTGTAGCGGGAGCAAAGCAGGAGATTCCCTTCCAGGGCGTGTACCGACTCGACAGACAAGGTAACCTAAAACTGCTTACCAAAGATCTGACCCAGCCAAACGGGCTGGCTTTCTCGCCGGATGGCAGGCATTTTTATGTCGATGACAGCGAACAAAGAAACATTCGCGTCTATGACGCAGATTCACACGGCACGCTCAGCAATGGCCGAATCTTCGGCGAGGAACCCGGCGGAAAGGACGAAGGCGTCCCCGATGGTATGAAACTCGACAAGAACGGAAATTTGTATGTAGTCGGCCCGAAGGGCATCTGGGTATGGGATGCCAAGGGAAATCATCTCGGCACAATTGTCACGCCGGAACAACCGGCAAACCTAACCTGGGGAGACAAGGACTACCGCGCGCTCTATATCACCGCGACTACTTCTGTCTATCGTCTACAGACGAAGGCGCAAGGATTTATCCCTTATCTCAAGCACTGAAGAGGCTGGGGTTTCTCAGACGCGAGTTCAATGCGGAAGGGCGAAGCTGAAAACGTCGCTTCCCGCCGCAATTGCCACGTATTGAATGCCATCAATGGCATAGGTCATTGGAGAAGCTCGCATGACCTGGCCCGTATCGAAGTGCCAGAGCGGGCGGCCCGTAGCTGATTCCACCGCTTCCAGAGATCCTGCATCATCGCCGAAGAACAAGACGCCGCCGGCGGTGGTTAAAATCCCGCCCCAGGAATTACCCTGCCCCACCTGCGGATAGCGCCAAACCTGCTTCCCATCTGCAACTGAAAGCGCCAGCAACATTTTCTGGGCGTGTTCGTCGGGCGGCAGTTTTGTCCCCGTGTCGTAGTAGGTCTCTCCTTTTGCAAAAGGCTTGGGGTTTGCGAAGAATAGATTGCAGCTCTCGAGAGCCATCACGTAGAACAGTCGAGTATTGGGATCGTACGAAGGCGAGAACCAATTTGTAGCGCCATCAATGCCGGGGCAGATATAAGTCCCTTCTGCAGTTGGAATGCGTCCGGTGACCGCGGGGCGTCCGGATGGGTCCACAGCATTCGCCCAGTTCAATTTTTCGACGAAAGGAGTTGCGCGAAGAAACCTGCCGTTGGTGCGATCGAGGACATAAAAAAATCCGTTTCGATTGGCCTGCACCAGGAACCGGCGCATCGAACCGTTTTCTTCTTCATCCACCAGCACTGGCGTTTCGTTGGCGTCGTAGTCATACAAGTCATGAGGCGTGGTTTGGAAATACCATTTCAATTCTCCGCTGTCAGGGTTGAGCGCCAAGATGCAATCGGTGTACAGGTCGTCGCCAGGGCGAGGATCTCCCTGAAAGTCCGGCGCGGGGTTGCTCGTCGTCCAATACAAAGTGTTAAGTTCGGGGTCGTACGTGCCCGGCATCCAGGTTGTGCCCCCGCCATGTAGATAAGCATCACCGGGCCAACTGGAGGAACCGAATTCTCCCGGTGCGGGGATGGTCCAAAACTTCCACTTCAGTTTTCCAGTCCCCGTATCGTAGGCGGCGAGAAATCCGCGCACTCCAGAATCACCGCCAGAAGTACCAACAATCACCGCTCCTTTCACGATGAGTGGGGCGCTCGTCGCGCCATAGTGTTTGCTCTTGTCGGCGTATTCAACGTCCCATCGCAAACCTCCTGAGCGTGCGTCGAGACAGAGCAAGTGGGCGTCGTCGGTTTCCAGATAAACAAAATGCTGCCACACGGCCACCCCGCGATTTTTGTGCGCCGCGGCATCATCCAGCAAACCGGCGCTAACCGGCCGTTGGTAGTGCCATACGGTCCGTCCAGTTCGCGCGTCGAGAGCGAACACGTCATTGGCCGCAGTCACGTACATCATGCCGTTAATTACTACTGGCGTCGCTTCGAGATTTTGCGCATTGCCTGGATGGAACACCCACGCCGCACGAAGCTTCGCGACATTTGCGACATTGATTTCATTCAGACTGCTGAAGCGTCGACCTGTGTAATCGCCGTTATACGAGGTCCAGTTCTCGGCAACCGGCTGAACCAGCAAATCTTTGGCGGTTAAGTCGGCAGTTGCAGCGTCGGCGCTTTTGGCCAGTGCTTTCAAGGGTGGCCAGGCGACCGACAGAAACACTGCGAGAAAAAGGAATGTTTTGCATGGCGAACCCATGTCAGCGATTATCTCCGGCGCTCACTTGCACCTCCTGGAGAGAACCGTAGTCGACGCCATGATCGTCTTCGACATGAAGTGAGACACGCGCAGTTTTTCCGGGAGTGACAACCTCAGTTTCGAGCACCACCGGCGCGGCCGGATCTACGTTCAATAATGGCATGCTTCCTAGGCTCGCGCCGTGTTCGTTGTAAGAGTGCGCAACTAAATGTCCTGAATAAAACACGCCAAACGATCCTGAAAGCCTGATCTTGCCATCGTCCATGAGAGTGGCTTGCAGCGGTCGAATCACGATGCCTGCGTCTCTTACCCCATGGAATTCACTTCCGGCTCTCGTGGGAAACCATTCCGTGTCCAGATCGCAGCTTTCACCGGGGCGCAGTCGGCACATCGGGCTGTTGATCTCAGCTTCAAGGTAAGTAAGGCTCGCATCCCCGCCAGCGCTTAGAGAAACTATTCCGTCGCTGCTCAACCTGGTTTCCGGGCCGTTTGTCCAAAAAATAACGGACGCTTTTCCCGGGTAGGGTTTGCTTTCGTTGTATTGGAAACGCTCCACCATCGCGTACTTACTGCTGCCGTCGACCACCGCCAGCCATCCCTCGGTTGAGTCCAGCCACAGTTCCGCAGCCATGTGCACATAGTGCACGGCAAAAAGCCCGTCGTCTCTCACTGATACTGCGGAATTCTGCGCCGGACCGAAGCGCACATGATAACGGTTGAGATAACTGCTGGATGGATTTGCCGGAGTGAATGTCCAGAAATTTTGGTTGAAACCGCCGGGAGACGATGGATCGGAAGTGTTGTATTGCGAGACCGATTGCATCGACCATTCCATGGAGTGGCCAGTCACGTTTTTCATGGAAGCATGAAAGCGGATGCGCGGCGAATCGGCACTTATGCTGATCGTGCGCTGATATTGAATTCCGGTCTGAGGGTCGGCGGGGCCGGTTAGTTCGATTTCACACTGTTTTCCTTCCGAAAGCTTTCGAAAGGAAAACGGGCCGTCGTCCAGCACATCAGAGTCTCCGACCCAGTGCTGTTCGTCGTCATTTCCCTCGGGCAAGGGCCACAGCTTGTCGCCCCCATAGTTGAACCATTGGCCGGTAGTGGGCGGCATGTACTTGCCGGCGAGATCGGGGTTTTCAAACAAATACGGATGCCCGGCGAAAGTCACCTGCATCAATCGGCCGCCATTCTGCGGGACCACCACCAACTGCACCCATTTGTTCGAGAGCTGATGCGCGCTCCAGCCCTTGTAATTTACGGGTTCGACGCCGCATTCGCCCACGGCCGGAAGGTTCGATGGAGAAGGCGACCGAGCTGAAGCCAATCCGAGCCCGGCGAAGACGATAAGAAAATCGAGGATGAAATATCCAATACGACTCGCAACCTTAGAGTGCGGTCTCATAAGTCCTTTCCAAAAAGCCTGCCGGAGTTGAAGGTAGCATGCACCGCAGTTTTCAGAAAATATGGCGTATCTACAGTCAGCGCCTGGAACTTTACAAATGAAATGAAAACCAATGAAACGAAAGATTTCGATTTGCGTCAAGTACATTCTGTGATATACCGAGTGGGCGACGCGTCGTCATCTTTTTCAGTCCCTAGGAATCGACTTGAGGCTCCTTCTCCTATTGGTGCTGCTTTCCTGCAACCTGTTTTCTCAGGAGTGGAAAGTAGAACCCACATGGCTGCATCGCTACGTGCCTACTTTAAGTCAGGGCGGCGATCTTTCGGCCCCGGCCTGCCACTACAAGCCGATCTTCGGCGAGGGTGATGTAGAAAATCGCGCCATGATCAGCGTCGCTCGCTTCGAAGAAGTCACGCTCGACGCCCGCGGCAGTTGCCAAAGCGAATCCCTTGATCGCGAAGAACAGATTTATTTCGTTCTCGAGGGTAAAGCGGATCTCCATTACGGTGACCAGGCCTATGCGATGCGTACGAATGATTTCACATACCTGTCTCCGGGTTTGAAGCACTCAATCTCGAACAGTTCCGGTGAGGCGCTGCGTGTTTTAGTCATGGGATTCAAAATCCCGGCCGCAATCTCAATCGGAACGCCGTCGGTCAAACCCAAGATTGTCAATTTGAACGATGTAAAAGAGGAGACCGTACAAGGGCATCCTACCTCCGTTGTCTACAAGCTGCTCGGCGGGCCACGCACAGCTAACCGCGATGCCATCGATGACGCATATGTGGTTACCAGTTTTTTCTGGATGAATTTTGCCCCCGGGGGCACGAACTTCCCGCACCACCACGAAGTTGCGGAAGAAATTTATCTTGTTTTGGACGGCGAAGGTGTAATGGTGGCTGCCGGCGGATTGGATGGAGTGGAAGGCCGGCATCCGGCGAAGGCCGGCGACGCGTATTACTTTCGCCCCAACTGCACCGTCGGCTTCTACAATCAGAATAAGCCGGGAGCCAGGGCGCACATCCTTGCAGTGCGATCGCAAATTCCACTGCCTAAGAACGAAGATTAGATTTCTGCATTGCAAGGTCATTCAGGTTCGCGATGTGGTGTGAGCTCCTGTGAGGAGGAATCGTTAATGAGCATCCAGAATTCGAGCCGGCGGTCGTTCGTCAAACTAGTGGCGGCCGCTCCGCTGCTCAGCCAGATCGCGGTACGCGAGCTTTACGCGCAAGCCGCCACAGCCGTCGGCAAAGATCCGCGGCAGAATATATTTACGCGGCTCGGGATAAAGACGATTATCAATTGCCGCGGCACCTGGACCTACCTCAGCGGTTCTCTTGAATTTCCCCAAGTCCGCCAGGCACAGCTGGAGGCGGCTGAACATTTCGTCAACATGTTCGACTTGCAGCGCGGGGTGGGCCGGCGACTGGCGGAGTTGACTGGCGCCGAATCGGGCATCGTGACTTCCGGCTCGGCGGGAGCGATGTCTGCGGCAACGGCGGCATGTATCGCCGGCAGCGACGACAAATATATATGGCAACTCCCCGACACTACCGGCCTGAAGCATGAAGTGATCATGGTAGGAGGCCGCAGCGCTTTCGATAGCGCCATCCGGCTGGTGGGCGCGAAGCTCGTCTTGGTGTATTCGCCCGAAGAAATAACCAACGCCATTAACGAAAACACCGCCATGATCTACACCACGGATCTGGGCGACAAACTGCAGAAAGAGTTGGCGATCGCAAAAGACCACAAGATTCCGATGCTGCTGGATGACGCCGCCGGCATCCCACCTGCCGACAACGCCAGGCTCTACGCAAGAATGGGGGTCGACCTCTATTGTTTTTCTGGAGGCAAAGGACTGTCCGGACCTCAATGCAGCGGCTTGCTGCTCGGCCGAAAGGATCTGATCGAGTCGGCGCTGATGAATTGCAATCCGCGCGAAGGCGCCGTGTGCCGGCCGATGAAAGTGGGCAAAGAAGAAATCATCGGGTGCCTGACAGCCCTTGAGACCTGGCTGAATCTGGATGAGAAAAAACTCTACGCTGAGTGGAACGGCCGCGTCGATCGCATTCGAAAACTGGTCGATACCGTCCCCGACGTAAAGACTGAGATCTACGTCCCCGATGACGGCAACCGTTATCCAACGCTGCGTGTTTCCTGGGATACGGAGAAGTGGGCATTCTCCACTTCCGATTGCGTGAACGAGCTGCGCGCCGGCAATCCAGTGATCGAAGTGCTTGGTCCCGATAATCCCAGCCTGGTGACTGCCGTTCGTGAAGGCAATCCGAATCGAAAAGAACGCAAGGAGCCGGATCGCATCGAACTGGTTTCCATGACCATTAAGCCCGGAGAAGAGATCATCGTCGGGCAAAGATTGCGTACCGTTCTAAGCGCTGCACGAAAAAAGTCCGCTTCGTAGAGTCGAGCAGAAGGAAGCAATTTTGGAAAGAGAACGTCAAAACTTTCGCTTACGCCAGCTCTTCATTCTACTTCTGCTTTCGTGCGCTCTTGGAGCACATGCGCAAGTGAAGGCCATGGTCCCGGCGTCAGGCTCGGCATCTGCAAATGCTTTCTATTCGCCGGGTGTGGACAACGGCGACTATGTTTACATTTCCGGCCAGGGGCCGCGTCGTCCGGACGGCTCATTGCCAGGCAGTTTTTCTGCACAGGTCAGCCAGACGCTTGATAACGTCAAGACCATCGTCGAAGCTGCGGGTTTAACCATGGAGCACGTGGTCTACACGCAGGTTTATCTGGAAGACATCGGGAAATACGATGAAATGAATTCCATTTTCGGTGAGTATTTCCCCAAAGCTCCGCCCGCGCGCGCCGTGCTCGGCGTGGCGCGAGCTCCACAGTCATCCATCGAGATCAGCGCGGTTGCGGTACGAAGTTTGGCTGACCGACGTTCAATCTATCCGCCAAACTACCAGCACAGTGACTCGTGCTCCCCCGGAGTGCTTACTCACGACCGGATGTTTGTCTCCAGCATGAGCGGCAGTGATCCTTCGACTGGCAAGGTTCCGGACGATCCGGCGGCTCAAGTGGATTTGGCCCTCGATCGTCTTCAGGCTGTCCTAAAAGCAGCCGGACTTGAAATGGGCAACATGGTTTTTGTTAATCCCTACCTGACGTCGGAAATGCCGGCGCATGTCATGAATCAGCGTTACGCGCGGCGCTTCGAGTTCGGCAACACCCCGGCGCGCGCCACGATCGATGTCACTAGCCTGCCGGGCGGTGCCCACATCGAATACACCGGCGTTGCGGTGCGCGATCTCAAGCAGCGACGGGCGGTGCGTCCAAAGAACATGCCGCCTAGCCCTACCGCCAGCCCCTGCGTTTTTGCCGGAGAGACTTTGTACTGCTCCGCGAAAGACGGCTTCATTCCAGGGCCGCACGGCGGTATTTATGCTACGACGACGCAGCATCAGCTTCGGCAATCCATGCGCAATCTTCTGGATAATCTTGAAGAAGCCGGAATGAATTTCGACGAAGTCGTCGCGACAAACATCTACTTGGACGATTTATCCGAGCTGAAAGCTTTCGATCAAGTTTACGGCGAATATTTCGGCGCCGTGAAGCCCGCGCAAACCACAGTTCAGCAAATTGCTCCAACGCAGCGCAAGGCGGATGAAGACGATCACTTCCCTGGGTTGGAGCAAGTCTCGCTCATTGCCGTCCGAAAATAGCGCAAGAAGCTGATTCCCGTCGCCGGTTGAAGTTGTGGGGAGCCCGCAAGGCCAGGTAGCAGCAAGAAAACCGGGAACGCAGCGGGGCGGAAATAGGTAGCCGGACGCGCTAGGCTCCTATTTTCAGGGGACTAGAAATATGGCGGAGAGAGTGGGATTCGAACCCACGTTAGAGTTTCCCCTAAACACGCTTTCCAAGCGTGCGCCTTCAGCCACTCGGCCATCTCTCCGGCTGATACACAGGGAGTCGCGCGTAGGGAATAATTGAACGGACCCGCCCCGTTGGCTCCAGTTCATTCTATGGGGCATGAGTGCATCTGCGCAAACTCGCGCCAATGCGGATAGTGATACAGCGCTATTCGGTTGCCTAATTAGAAAGTTTATCGGTGATAGAAGGAATTGCGGAGCTAAGCGCAGTCGTGGTTGACCCGACGCCTCCGTTTGACGCCCCAGCGGCGGCGCCATTGGCAGAGGCGGGCGCGCTTTCCGTCTCTACGCTGGCATTTGGAATGGGTGGCGGCTTAACTCCGTCCACCACGTGATGGCTCAGGCAGTAGAGGGCGAGTTCAAGACGATCGGCAACCCCCAGTTTGTCATACACCTTGCGAAGATAATTCTTCACCACTTGTTCGGTGGTTCCCACGCGTGTAGCAATCTCTTTGTTTTTCATGCCCTGCGTCACGCAGGAGACGATCACAGTTTCCTTGGGTGTCAGTTGAACCTTGGGCCGCGCTCCTGAAGGACGCAGATTGTGACCACGAAAAGCTTCCATCACCCAATGCACGGCTTCATTCTCGAGCCAAGGCTCGCCCGCGGCAACCTTGCGCAGGCAGTCGACCAGAATCTCCGGTTCAACTTCGCGTGAGAGAATGCCGTGCGCTCCTCGGCGGAACAGGTCGAGCGTCAACTGCTCGTCGGATCCGGGGGTTACGACGACAACTTTGAGTTGCGGCGCTTGCCGAAGCAGTTCGGTTACAGCTTCCACTGGGTTGGGCGCCAGGGCCGATTCAAAAATCAAAATGTCCGCCGAAAATTTTGTTACCGCGGATTGCGTCTGGGCTAAAGTCTCAGCCTGGCCCACCACACGAATATCGTCTTCCAGCGCAAAAATTTTTCGCAGCCCGGCGCGGAAGATCGCTTGCGTATCGGCAAGAATCACGCGGATCAGATGCCTCGAGGTTCCATCCTCTGGGGCATCGTGATTTTCTCCAATGTGGACCGTGCTGGCCATTCGCTTCTGTTTTCCTTTGCCGTTCTTACAACGTCATTCCACTACGCTCGTTCAAAATGGTATTCATCGATCACCACACCGACGCCACGGCGCCCTTTGTCTTCAAAGCTGCGGACCACGCGGCCGTGACAATCAATTTGCACATCGCAACGTGAACCCACGACCTCAGCCGGGAGGAGAATGGTGAAATCCACCATCGATCCGACGGGAACGTCACGATCCATGGCAAACAACACTCCGTTGGCAGAGATGTTTTGGGTTTCGGCAGCACACGCGTCGCCTTGCGACTTCAGTTCCACCGGCAAATGCAGTGGGAAACGCGGGGCACTCTGCATTTCCGCATAGTGCCTTATCGCAGTTTGCTGCTGCGAGTCGGAGACCATTTGTTGCTCTGTAGCTTCCCCTGGCACTGTCCCGATGTACCTTCCTTCGGCCGCATGCACCGACTCAGACATTGTTTTCGCGGAAATTTCGCCGAACTCAAGGGCAGCGTACACCCCGGAACCAGCCTCGCAAAGTTACGGAAGTCATGGAACGCTGGAGCTTTAACTGCTTGCGGATGAGAGGATTACAACGAATTTTAAAAATCGCAAGGTACTAATCGGGAGGCTCGGTAAGAAAACTGGCTAAGCTAGAATCGGGTCACTTCCGTGAAGTTAAAATCGCGAATCTTCATTGCGGGCACCACCATGTCGAATGATTCCTCGCCGCAGGAACGGACCGGCGAACTCATCGCCTCAACTTTCGAAAGCAGGTGAATCAAGCTCTGGTTGAAGCGGAAGTTGCGGATGCCTTGTCGCACTCGTCCATTCTCAACCAGGAACGTACCATCCCGTGTCATTCCGGTGACAATTTTTTCAAAAGGATCCACCTCACGGATGTACCAGAGCCGGGTCACCAGCACTCCCCGCTCGGTGGATGCGATCATTTGCGCAACGCTCTGCGGACTTTCCGGAGAGGAGAAAACGATATTGAGCGGCATCTCGCCCACCTCGTTGGGCAGAGGAAAGCCATGGCCGGTCGCTTCAATCGGCCCAACTTTGTCCCTGTATTCCGACTGCCTCATTTTTTCCGCAATAGCCCGCGCATAGACAACCCGCGACACGACTCCGTTTTCCACCAGCGGAACGCGATGTCGATGCATACCTTCTCCGTCGAAAGGCGAACCGGTTTGCAGCGGATGAGTGACATCATCCCAAATGGAGACGTTGTCGCCGAAAAGTTTGCTGCCGATTCGACCCGTGAGAAAGGATCGCTGATCGAGAATCGCCATGCCGGAAAAATCCCAGAACATGCTGCCCACAATATCGAGTACAGCGGCCGGCTCAAGAATTACCGTGTACTTGCCTGGCGAAAGTTCCGCGGGGTGGACTGAGTCCAGCGCTCTTTGCGCCGCAACTTCGGCCAAGGATTCCGGATCGAGATTTTCTACGTTGGGCGAGTTGGCTTTTTGCCATCCCGAAGAATCGCCGCCCAGCATGGTGATCGAAACCTCCGCCAGGGTTTGCGTGTGCCACTGGCTCAAACCGCGCGAATTGAAAACGCCCTCGACGGATTCGGAGCTGGAAAATATTCCGGCGGTCGTGAGCTTATGCCGGCGTGCCACGTCGACAATCTTTTTCACCCGCTCGGCGCGTAGCTGAGGAGTAATCGCAACGGTTTCTGGAAAATAGCGCGACCGAACATGGACGCCGTAGTCCGCCAATTGCGCTTCCTGACCAGCTTCCTTTGAGGTTGGCACAGGTAGAAGATCGGGATCAGGATGCTGCACCTTGGCCAGGCACTCCGAAGATTCAACGACACGCCGCAAACTCTCATCGTCGAACTTGTTGGTGAAAGCGCGAGCCGTACGACCGCCAAAGACAGTCCGCACGGAGACCACATGATTCGTCTCTTCAACATTTTGATGAATCGTATTGTTGGCGAAACGAGTCAGCGCAAATCGCCCGCCCGAGAAAAGGACTTCTAGTTCGTCTGCGGACGACAAGTTTTTGACACGGTCGAAGATATTGCCGGCTTGCTCTCGACTTAGCATCGGTAAATTTATTGCTTTTCTCTTGGGCTCTGTGTCTTTGTGGTGAACTAGCTTCCTTTGTACGCGCTCCCCACCTTGATCCCACGAAACCGCGATGGCGCTGCGCCATGCCCGGTGCCCATCACCTGCTGCGGCTGCCCCTTACCGCAATTTGGTGTTCCCCATAAAGTCCATTCATCACGTGAACAGATCGCATCCAACGCATTCCAAAACTCAGTCGTAATACCGGAGTACGAAGGATTCTTAATCATGCGCACGCGCTGCCCGTTCTTAATCTCCCATCCAATTTCGCAGCCGAACTGAAAGTTGAAGCGCTTGTCATCAATTGACCAGGATCGGTTCGTCTGCATCAGGATGCCACGATCGGTGGATGCAATCAGTTGCTCCAAAGTCAGCGGCTTCTCTCCAGGCAGCAAGCTGATGTTGGTCATGCGAATCATCGGGAGCCGGTTCCAGCTTTCCGCGCGCATTGTTCCCCCCGATCGACTCTCGCCAATCGTGTGCGCGGTATCGCGCGAACTCAAATAGCCTGTAAACAATCCATCGGTGATGATCGGCGTGCACTGCGCGGCAACACCTTCATCGTCATAAGCAAAAGTACCCAGGCCGGGACCGTGCTCCTGACGGGCGTCCGCAACCACGTTCACCAGTTCGCTTCCATAGCGAAGCATGCGCAGCTTATCGAGCGTTAGAAAAGATGTTCCCGCGAAATTCGCTTCCATACCGAGGACGCGATCCAGTTCGATGGGATGTCCAACGGACTCGTGAATCTGCAATCCCAACTGGGAACTATCTAGAATTAAATCAAACGCGCCTTCCGGACACTGATCTGCGCTATGCAAAGCGACAGCTTCTTCCGCAATACGTCGGGCGTTCTCGACCAGATTCAATTCTTCAATCAACTCATAACCCTTGTTCTGCCACTGCCCACCAAATGAATTGGGATACGAACGCTTCTGGATTTCATTTCCCGCGAATGCGTGCGCCGCATAGCCCGCACCCGTGGAATACTTCGTCTGGTGAATCTCGCTTCCCTCCGAAGATGCAAACCACTGTTCTTCGCGATTGAAGTTAAGATTCGCTTCGGCCAGCGTGACGCCGCCTACCGCGCGCAGTTCGGAATCGATCTTCAGCAACAGGTCGATATTTTGCTCGACTGAAATCGAGAACGGATCGGTGACGTAAGGAGTGGTCCACTCTGCGCTAACCGGCTTCTCTGCAGCCAGCCGGACATCTTCCTGCTTCACTAGAGCCGAAGCCCGTGCGATTTCAACCGCGCGCTCTGCGGTCGCCTCTACTCCGGATCGTGACAAATCTTCAGAAGCCGCAAATCCCCAGGCCCCATCCGCCAGCGCGCGCACGTTCATGCCAAATGATTCAGCGTCAGAAGCGCTGCCAACTTTGCCATTCTTTGTGGTGAGAGCGCGGCTGCGCTGGCTCACGACGCGCGCGTCAGCATAGCTCGCGCCGCGCATGGATGTCACATCAAGAGCCCAACCGGCAATCTGATTCATGGGAAAATTTAAACTTATCATGTATGCGCGTGCGCTACAGCCGACGTGGTTTAATACATGCCTGCGGAGTTAAAAGAGAGTGGCGCTAATCTCAGAAGTGAAGATCACCGAGGCTTACAGAAACTACAAGCCCGCGGTGAATGTGGCCAAGGTGGTGCGCAGACTACTGGCCGGAGTTCCCGATCAGTATGTCCGCGGGCTGGACTGCATCGTCCTAAGCAACATGTCTGGCCAGCCCAGGAGGAATCGTCTAGGCAAAATAACCTCGCGTGGGAAACGCATACCCAAACACCGAGTATTGGGCTTGTACCACGCGAAATGGAAAGGGCGCCCTCCGTGGATCGAATTGTACGTAGACCGGATCCTTGCGCCACTTCCGAAATGGACACAGTGGATTTCCTTTCTCCGAGACTTCGCAGTTGCGAGGGTCCTATACCATGAACTCGGCCATCACGTGCATCTATTCGTTCGACCGGAATATCGCGAGAAGGAAGACGTCGCGAATGACTGGCGCAGTAAGTTCATCAGACCCTACATGCGCAAGAAATTCTGGTACTTAATCCCTTTCGCAAGGATTTATAAACTGATAAGACATAGCTCAGAACAGGCCGACACGAACAAACTCTAGATCACGGCACTGCGTGCGCAACGTCCAAAGCTTTCCTCACCGCAAGCAATTCCTTCAACAGTTCGCGCAGTTTCGTGGATTCCAGCGCATTGGCGCCATCCGATTTGGCGATCTTAGGATCGTCATGCACTTCGAGAAAAACTCCATCCACACCGGCAGCCACAGCCGCACGCGCCAGCACCGGAATAAATTCCGGTTGACCGCCGCTCACCGCGGGGCCGCCATCAGTGCCCTGCGAAGAAGGCAATTGCACCGAATGGGTCGCATCGAAAACCACCGGGGCAAACTTACGCATGATCGATAACGAACGCATATCGACGACGAGATTGTTGTAACCAAAACTGCTTCCCCGCTCCGTGAGGAAAATCCGCGCGTTCCCCGCCTCGCGGCATTTCTCCACCGCATGCCGCATATCCCACGGCGAGACAAACTGTCCTTTCTTAATATTGACCGCGCGCCCGCTGAGCGCAGCAGCCACAACTAAATCCGTCTGCCGGCAGAGAAACGCCGGAATTTGCAACACATCCACCACTTCCGCGACTTGCGAAACGTCGGCCGCCTGGTGAACGTCGGTCAGAACGGGAACCTGCAGGTCATTTTTAATCTTCTTCAGAATCCGCAGACCTTCCTTAATCCCAGGGCCCCGAAAACTGCGAATTGACGTGCGGTTAGCCTTGTCGTAACTCGCTTTGAAGATGAAGGGCATGCCTAGGGCACGAGTTACACCCTTGATAATCTCCGCCATGCGAATGGCATGTTCTTCGCTCTCGATGACGCACGGACCAGCGATGAGGAACAAATCGCCGGAGCCAACGTGAATTTCGCCGACATGGAATGAAGAAATCAAATCGAAGGCCTTTCCCTCCGAGCACGCAGAGAGCGCCGATTTAAAACCCTCAAAACCAAGCCCGCGGTTACTTCTCTCGGCGACCTCCGCGGTCTCGGCGGTCAATCCCTGCCTACCGCCGGCCAACTTTTTCCGGACGATGAAACATTTCGACCGTCGCCACGTCCTTTTCCGCGCGCCGCTTGCTGCCATGCTCGTGAGCGGCCGCTATGAACGTGCTGAACAACGGATGCGGCTCCAGCGGCTTCGACTTGAATTCGGGATGAAATTGGCAGCCGATGAAATGTGGGTGGTCGGGTAATTCCACCATCTCGACATAAGTACCATCCGGCGTTGAACCGGAGATTCGCATCCCGGCCGCCACCATCGGCTCTTCATATTCGCGATTAAATTCGTAACGATGCCGGTGCCGCTCGCTGATCTCGCCTTTCCCGTAAACCCTGTGAGCCAGGGTGTCGGGCTCGATCTTGCAAGTCCACGCGCCCAACCGCATGGTGCCGCCAAGTTCTTCCACTCCGCGTAACTCGCGCAACTTGTAGATCACGCGGTGCGGCGTGGCCGGATCGAACTCGCTGGAATTCGCCTCCGCCAGCCCCACTACATTCCGGGCAAACTCTACGCAGGCAGTCTGCATTCCCAGGCAAATCCCGAAGTAGGGAACTTTATTCTCCCGCGCGTAACGAATCGCAATCAACATGCCTTCGATGCCGCGCTTGCCAAAACCTCCGGGCACTAGAATTCCATCGTACCCTTCAAGCTGCGCGCTGACCTGGTCGGCGCCCTGGTCGCTCGCCTCCAGCCCTTCAGCTTCGATCCAGTTCAACTCAAGTTTCAAATTGTGCGCCAACGCCCCGTGTACCAGCGCTTCCTTCAGAGACTTGTAAGAGTCTTCGTATTCCACATATTTCCCGACAATTCCAATCGTGACCGTATCCTTCGGGTTGTAGACGCGATGCACAATATCTTCCCACTTCGAAAGATCGCGATCTTTGGCTTCCACATGCAGATACTTCAGCACTAACGTATCCACGCCTTCGTTGGCGAACACCAGCGGCACTTCATAAACCGAAGCCACGTCTTTGGCAGTGATTACAGCTTCTTCTTGCACATTGCAGAAGAGAGCTATTTTTGATTTCAAATCTTTGCCGAGAAACCGATCCGTCCGGCAAAGTAAAATGTCAGGTTGAATTCCAATGCTTAACAACTCTTTCACCGAGTGCTGCGTAGGCTTGGTCTTCAACTCCTGCGCCGCAGCGATAAATGGCACCAGCGTCACGTGAACGAACAAGGTGTCTTCGCGGCCCAGTTCCTGCCGCATCTGCCGGATCGCTTCCATGAACGGCAGCGACTCGATATCGCCGACGGTGCCTCCGATCTCCACAATGGCCACATCAACATCCTGGCCAACCTTCTTCATTGCGGCTTTGATTTCATTGGTAACGTGTGGAATCACCTGCACCGTCTTGCCTAAATAATCCCCGCGGCGCTCCTTCGCTATGATCTGCTCATAGAGCCGTCCCGTAGTCCAATTGTTGTCGCGAGAAAGTTTGGCGTGGGTGAAGCGTTCGTAGTGGCCGAGATCAAGGTCGGTTTCCGCGCCGTCGTCGGTTACGAAAACTTCTCCGTGCTGAAACGGCGACATCGTCCCCGGATCGACGTTTAGATAAGGATCGAACTTCATCAGGTTAACCTTCAAGGCGCGGCTCTCCAGCAGGCAGCCGATTGAAGCCGCAGCCAATCCCTTGCCCAAAGAAGACACAACTCCGCCCGTCACAAAGATGTACTTCGCTGGCATCTCTTCCTCGCTTTAAATTGTGTTTGAAAAATGGTGCAGGTGGGGTGCACGAACAATTATGGCAGAAGATGCCTGTGAAAAGAAACAGAAGAATGCGGCGGCGCGTTGACTATCCCGAGGATGTGGGCGAAAATGATGTTGGAGTAAACGATTTAGCACTCCACTCAGCCCGGCTAGCGGGTTTCGGATTTTTGTCCTTCAATCGTGGGCCTGTGGCGCAGCTGGGAGCGCGCTTCCATGGCATGGAAGAGGTCGTCGGTTCGATCCCGACCAGGTCCACCATTTTCAAGTACTTACAGCTTTCCCCTTTTCCGGCTTGGTAGCATTTGGTAGCAAACCCCCTTTGACCGCGTCGATTTCCAAGGAAGAGGTGTAGATTCTGTCCCCCGCCAACCCCATCATCCATCATGGTTTTCCCTACCGGCAGGTATCACGCTTTTCAAGCTCGGTGTCATTGTCCGTCGGAAACGCTTTGACCGCTTCCACTTCATGGAAGAGGTCGTCGGTTCGATCTCGACTACGTGCACCGTCTTGAATCACTTTGCAAATCCCGGTAATCCGAATAGCGGTGAAGTGGCGGTCAACGCCTCATCCTTTATCTTCGGGGGCTTACAACCGCGGCAGAACAACTGATTCAGAATCAGTTGTTCGACCAGGACGGATGGAAATTCATCAGACTAATTAAGAGGATGGATCTCGACGGACGGTCTGCTCCGCTCCCCAAAAGCAGCGGTAGGTTCGTCAGGAATGTCTTTGCCCTGTTGCTTGCTTGTCGTGACCCGGTGGGATCTCGAGTAACAGGCGAAAGCCTAACTCCTCCAAGACAGTTGTCGCATCGTACCAGCGAACCCCATGCGCAATGTTGCTGGCCAAGTCCTCTGAGATAGCCGCTGCGTTTCGCAATGCTCTCCCAGTCAAGTTGCCCATGTAGACCATCTGTTTTTGTCCGGATTGATCCCCGTCAGAAGAAAATTCCTGCCGTGTATTGGCATAGCGATCATGACCGGCCCATTTTCTTCGTTGAACTCCGTGAGCGCTATATGTGCAGTTGGTGCGAAATGCATGATGGCCGATTGATTCTAATTTCTTCCCACGATTCAAGATGCCGGGCGCAGCAAGTTCGCTATCCCGTGGACGCCACCATTATCGGTCGCGTGACGGGAGTTACTATGGGTCTCGCCGAACCTTCGGACAATGAAGCGCGGGCCTAGTGCGTCGATGGGCTATCAGAGAAACTCGCGTGATGCTCGGATGAACGAGTATCGCGGTTGTGTTGGGGCCGCAGCGGCCAAAATGTTGCGATTGTCCGCCCTGGTGACTGAGTCGCTCGGGTTGCGCGGCACGGGTCTCAGCCAGAACTAATATTTGTTTTGCTAACAGGGGGTGGGAAGAAACGCGCCGCCGGTTTTCGTGGGGCAGAGCACGCTGGGTCTGTCACCATCGCGCAGGACAATCGAGCATGGTGTACGGCATCCCGGGTGATGGACGTCAGCATGCCTGGAATTAACGAAATTAAGCGGCAACAACTGCCATCAGCGGAATCTCGCGAGGTTTAAGTCTCTAGTCCTTTGTTGAAACTTCTTGCCACCTCGATAGTCACCTCTTCTGTGGTTTGGCAGCATCAGGCCGTGGGCAAACAGGTGATAATTACCGGCTGCATCGCCGAAAAAGATGGCAAGTAGATGTTGAAGAACAAGAAACACCCAGATGGCGTCGAGCTGATGAGTTCCGATGACCTCAAACCGGATGTCGGCCACAAGGTCAGCGTGACAGGGATGATGCATGGCGGCGTCTGGATTCAGAGTCACGAGCATGAACATGGCTTCCGAGCAAATGCGCCGTGCCGGACGCGATGATGAAGAAGTAGCGTATTGCGATTAAGATGGAAGCGGATCGCCTGCGAGTCATCCGCTATTAAAATTCACCAAACACACTTCGATAAATCGAATGGCATTGCCTACAGACAAAGGTACAGTCGAGGCAGCAGACGCGGACTTTGGGAACACATCTACCTGAGTGCCACAAGACCTTCGACTCGCGAAGAAATGAAAACCTATAATTTTCTCCCTTGCTCGGTAAGAGATCTTGATTCCTGCCGCACTTGTGCCCAAGAGATGGGGAGATCGACGACCGTCCCGCTTTGCTTAATCGTCTGAACAGCTTCGAAGGCAGCGAGAATCACCTGTCGCTGGACACGGGTACAGAAAGGCGCACCAAAGTGATGGCCCATTGGCCAGGGAACGAAAACCGCCCGCGGAGCTTTGATGGCGGCAGTCACGTCTTTGGCCACCGTGATCGAGACAGTCGGAATTCCGCGTTCTTCGATCTTTCTCTGAATCAGTCCGACCGACTGATGACAAATTGGTCAGGCCGGAGCGAGCAGGGCAACGTCCGCCCGCTCTTCTTCATCGACTGCGCGGGCAATGCCCTCGGCTACCGTAGCCTCGAACCGCTCCGGATCCATGTTGTAACCGATAAAGCTGAAGAAATTTCTTGTGAGCCCGCCAATGACTCCTTCAGCCGCCAAATCCTGTAATCGTTCAATAGGGAAGATGACGTTAATGTCCACGTCAGCATCGTCATGCGGATATTTGAGTTGATGAATGATTAGATCAGGTTGCCGGGCATCGGAGGGCACGCGACGAAAGCTGAAGTCACCCAAAGGATGCGCAACCTCCATCGGACGGTCCCGCTTGAGGTGTACACCGCAAGAACTGATGAGGCAGACTGTGCTGTCCTTCAGCGCCTTTGCGAGTTGCGCCAGGGGTACGAACGCACTCTTGGTGATCATCGAGCCGGGGTAACGCTCGTTGATGGTCTGCCACAGGCCGGGGCGGAGTTGAGTTCCGCTCTCCCGGGGGTCGACCGGCGACTCCGTTGTCTTCGAGGAGTGCAGATTAGCGGCTGCCATCGTGAATCCATTCCCCTGAATTGCGAATGAAATAAAAGTGCAGACGAAAGTAAAGCAACGCCAGTGTGGATGAATCCTTCTGCATGGTTTGCTCAATGAAGTCGCAATCTGGCTCCTGATCATGCAGAAGAATCTTCAGGGCTTCGGTCCAGGACTTATCGATCTCTTTCCGGCCAACATTTTCGTTGCCATCGCCAAGGTGTAGGCGTACGAAGCGAATGAGCTTTTCCGAGTCGTCATCTTTTAGAGCTTCGCGCAAATAAGGAACTGACATCTTCTATTCTCTTCTTTCCTCGGCAACGCTGAAGCGAAAAAGGTCAGGTCGCGAGTAGTGTCCAGAGACGTCGAGCGTCATACACTCACGCTCTATCTCGGTGAGATCAAGACATGCATGCAAGATAGTTTCCTGATCGAAGACTGGTATCATTTCGAGATTTCGGAGCGCCCGTAGGTACTGGAAGGGAGTTGGAGCGTTCCCTCAAGACTGCTGCGCAGGGCCTCGCTGCCGACGGCGCTCGAATTCACAGACCCCTCCCCTTGGACCATGGTCCTTCGTTCTCCTCCTTGATGCCGCCTCTGAGGAAAAGTTACAGGCTGGGAGTCTTAGTCCAATAATTATTTAGATTGCAATTCTGCAGGCTCTCAGTGAGTTGAGAAGGCAGGAACCATAGAGATCGGACGAAAACAAATTCGCATTCTCCATGTTTCATTTCAGCTCCAAGAATCCACAACCATCCATAACGATCTCTTGAGAAGTTGTAACTTCCGACATTCTCAATACTCTCAGGAAAGCGCGGCCCGTTATCCAGGGACTGCTATACCCGGAAGTGTGGTTCCAAAATCCGAGGCCCGCATAATCTGTCGAACTCTAAGGAGCATTCCATGTTGAAGATGTCCCATCTCCTGTTGACCACAGTTTTGGCAATGAGCGCAGTGTTGCCAGCCCGCAGTAAGGCTCAAACAAGCAGTGCCGCCGGCGGAGCAGTATTCGTCATGACCAATGCAGCCAACAACAATCAGATCGTCGCCTACAAGCGCAATTCGGATGGTTCGCTAGAGGAAGGACAAACATTTCCAACTGGAGGCCGGGGCAGCGGTGGAGTGACCGACCCGTTGGGATCGCAAGGTGCTTTAACGCTGAACGAAAAGCACAGCCTATTATTCGCGGTGAATGCCGGCAGCGGGAATATTTCCGTATTTCAAGTCAAGGGTGCGAACCTCAATCTGCTGGAGACTGTTCCCTGCGGCGGCAGCGAACCAGTTGCGGTTGCGGAGCACGGAAGTTTGGTCTACGTGGTAAATGCCGGCGGCGCGAGCGACCTTGTAGGTTTTCGCCTCGCCGCAGATGGACACCTGAAGCAAATCACGGGTTCAACCACTTATCTGAGCACCGGAACCTCCGGACCTGGGTCGTTGTCATTTAGTCCGGACGGCGAGTTCCTCCTGGTCACGGAGAAGCTAACCAACAACATCGACGCCTTCCACATTCAAAGCAACGGCACGCTGGGTCCAATCGTGGTGAATCCGAGTGCTGGTCCAGGTGCATTTGCGGTATCATTCGCACCCAATGGAACGGCTCTGGTGGCCGAGACCGGACCAACCGGCGGTACCAATGCATCCGCGATCTCTTCCTATGCGGTTGTTAGCAACGGAACACTCACTTCCATCAGCGCCAGCGTTCCAACTCTAGGGGCGGCAACATGCTGGCTGGTGGTCACTCCCAACGGTCAGTTCGTGTATACCTCTAATTCCGCATCTTCCACCATCTCTGGTTTCGTTCTCAGCGCAGCCGGTTCGTTGACACCTGTCTCCGGAACCGTGGTGGGGACGAACCCGAGCGGAAGCATCAACCTGGAGATTGTCATTAGTTCAGACGGCAAGTATCTTTACACGCTGGATTCAGGTACCGGCACCGTCAGCATTTTTGCTATCAATCAGGACGGAACCCTTTCCAGCCTGGGCGATGCAGGCGGGCTCTCCGAAGATGTTGGCCTGGAAGGAATGGCAGCTTTCTAACAGTACAGGATGACACTCCGGCTGCTTCGGTTTTCGGTCCATTTGATCTGAGCCCCCATTTCTCGCGTCCTTGGCGAGGAGTGGGGTTTCTTCGTTGCGTTGCTCTTCAGAATTCGGAGACGTCGGCCACTATTGAGTCTTGCACTATGAAGAAACGGTCAGCTGCGGGGTTGCCGTTTGCCTCACAAACTATTCCGTGAATGCAGCGCATGCCGATAACTCGTCAGCGTGAAGATCCGTATATTTCGTCATGCCGACCATGGTAAAAACCTTCCTAAAATGATCGGATAGACCGAAAGTTTGGACCGACTGCCCGGTGTTGCATGCTTCCATCAGCACCTGAATGATCAGCGCGATCCCACTCGAATTGATGTACTCCACCTTCGAGAGATCCAACACGATACGCTTCATCTCAGGGGGCAGACCCTGATAGGTGCCAAGCACTGTCTCTTTCGACGTGCTGGTAATATCTCCTGAGAAGCGCAAAATTGTTATGGGCTTGCCGGAAGGTCCTGCTGTCTCGCTCACTCTGACGCTGGTTGTCCGATTCTGCATTTACTCCCCGTCGGGCTTCTTCAAATGGATCACCAAGCGGGCGCAACCGCCAGTCGGCTGAGAGTTGATCCACTCCACTTCATCCATCAACGCCTGGATCAGAAACTTTCCCATGCCGCGAGGGTTCTCCTCACCACCCATCTTTGAATCAATGTCCGGGGGTGGAGTCTTCGCACCTAGACCGCTCCCCTGATCGCAGACCCTGATTTCAAGCGTCGTCGCAGTCATCGAAAGGATTATCCCCACTTTCAGAGACTCGTCCATCCGGTTACCGTGCTCTATCGAGTTAATGCAGGCTTCCGCGACAGCGGTCTTCAGATCCTCAATGCGGTCTGCTCCGAATCAAGAATTAGGCGGGAAGACACCTAAAAGAAGGCGCCAATGTATCCCTCATCTTCAGGCGGGCGCGGGAGAGCCTCGTCTTTACGCTGGCTTCGCTAATGCCGAGCGCTTGTACTGTTTCGGCGATACTGAGTTTCTGCACGTCCCGCAATACGAACACGGTACGATATCTTTCAGGGAGTGAATTCACAGCTTTAATAAGTGCCTCGCGAAGCTCTTTCTGTTCCAACGCTTCTGATGGTATTTCTCGCCAGTCGGCGAGGTCTTTTGGAACATAATCGCCATCCTCGGAGCACTGGCCCTCGTCCAACGATTCATAAAGATGGCGGCGATCCTTTCGCAACCTCATTCTCGCTTCGTTGAGAGTGATCTGGATCAGCCACGTGCTGAATTTCGCTTCCTGTCGAAAACTACGAAGCCCCCTAAATGCTTTGAGGACTGCCTCCTGAACGATATCTTCGGCGTCGGCCTCGTTCCTAACCAGCGACAAGGCAGCGAGAAATATGACGCGTTCGTAAGGTCGCACAAGTTCGTAGAAGCACTCGCTCTCTCCGTTTAGCACGCGATCGATCAGGCACGATTCCCCGGAATTCGTTTTAGTAACGTTGGCTCCGCGAGCCTTCCGGGGCCAGGTTTGATTCTCAACCGGCAGAGCGTTCTCAGAGGTTTTGGTCATCGTTGCTCCCTTTTCTTCAATTGTTGGCTGATGAACGGCGAGCAATTGTTGGGTGATGAATTGAGAGCAGTTGATTTGGGAGACTTGTCTCCGGTGAAGGTCGCGTAGCAGACCAGCTCCCTCCAGATCAGTAAACCAAAGCTTTTTGAGGTCCAGAGTTACAGCTTTGTTCCCTAAGAGAGCGGTGTCGCTCAATTGCCGCAGTTCTTCTACCCAGGGGCCGATGAGCTTACCTTCCAATTGGAAATGGATCGAGACGTCTGAGTCGCTGGTGACCGAAATTCTGAGCACTGGGGGACGTTTCCTCCGAAGACTCCTTTGCTAGGGCAAGCGAAACGCCACAGACAACAGCGCAAGAAGAAAAGGCTATGTGATTGCTTAGGCAAGGATTGGAGGATCACAAGCTTGAATTAGCGTTCGGAGAATCCACGAACATTCGTGGGAGCGGCTAGTTGGAGGTTCGTGGCTGCGATATTTCGTGGGGGCGCCGTGACGAAGAACGCCCGATACCAAGCCGCTTCATGCGGCTGCGGAGAGTATTGGGGTGCAGGCCTAGAAGTTTGGCAGCTCCACGAGGGCCTTCGATCACCCATTCTGTTTTTGCTAGGACTTCAAGGATGTGCCGCTTTTCCACCTGTTGCAATGTGAGGTGGGCATTAAGATCCCTCTCGGACTTTGGCTCATCAGAAGAAATTCCATCCCCAACCTCATTTAAGGGTTCTGGGTCATCGTTGGAAAAAGGCAAGAGGTCGCGGCCCAGCCGCAGAATGGGTCCTTGTGACAACACAACCGCACGTTCGATAACGTTCTGCAGCTCGCGAATGTTACCCGGCCAGTCATACTGCGTGAGCGCGTCGATCGTCTCCTGTGCAATGGCAATGCCCTGCTTGCCTAGTTGCCTCGCGAACCGTTCAACAAAAAAGCTGGTCAAGAGAGGGATGTCTGATCGGCGTTGTCGCAAAGGTGGGACCGAGACGGGAAGAACATTGAGACGATAATATAGGTCGGCACGGAAGCGTCCTTCCTGGACGGCCTTCTCCAGGTCGCGGTTGCTCGCCGCGATGATCCTGACGTTCACGCGGAGGGTTCGGCTGCTGCCCAGCGGCTCGAACTCGTGCTCTTGTAAGACTCGCAACAGCTTGACCTGCGTATCAAGGGGCAACTCGCTGACCTCGTCCAAGAACAGAGTCCCTCCATCCGCGAGTTCGAATCTACCCATCCGGCGTTCCAAGGCACCCGTGAATGCGCCCTTCATGTGTCCAAATAGTTCACTCTCGACAAGGCCGGTGGGGATCGCTCCACAATTCAGTTTCACGAGCGGGCGCCCCTTGCGCTTGCTGTGGCTGTGTATGGCGCGGGCAAACAACTCCTTGCCACAACCGGTCTCGCCTAATATAAGAACTGTCGAGTCAGTGGGGGCAACAGTCTCAACCTGTTGCAGCACTTTAATAAGGGCTCGACTGTTCCCCACGACCTCTTCAAAATTGTGCTCTTTGCTGATTTCCTCCTGGAGATAGACATTTTCCGCTTCGAGCTTATGCTGCAATTCTTTCACCTGCACAAGAGCAGCCTGCAGCTGCTCTTCTGCGCGCTGCCGCTTCAGTTCAGCCGCAGCCCTCGCCGCAAAAATCTTGAGCACGTCGATGGCGCGGGCATCGCGTTTCATCGGCTTATCATCAAGAGCGGCGATATGCCCTATGACACATCCCATTCCATCTAGCATCGGCACTCCCAGGTAGCTCTCGACGTGCCAGTCCTCCAAACCTTTATTCAGAGGAAACAGAACCTGGATTCTTTTCTCGTAGTGACACACTTCGCCTTGCAGAACCTTCATACAAGGCGTATCCGCGATATCAAACTCAAAGTTCTTCCCCAACTGATCCGCATCCCAGAAGGCCAGTGTCTTTGCGCGCTTTTGGTCGTCGCACGATGCAATAAAGGCATAACGAAAGCGAAATGCCGCTGCCATGTGGCGCACCAGCGACGCGAAGAAATCATCTCCGGTTACTGACGCGGTGCCCACCACAATCGATCTGAAAGTCTCTTCGGCGCTGTGGCGCTCGGTGACATTGCGCACCAGACCGATGATCCCGACAATGCGGCCTTGTGCGTCACGGTGGGGAGCGAAGGTACAAGATTCCCAAACGTCTTGGCCTTCGGCTGAATGCTTTGGAATCAGAGCATCAGGAACTTGAATGACTTCTCCCTGCAATGCTCGTTTCAAAGCCGCTTCAAAGCCGCTGGGAATAAGGCGAGGGAAAACGTCAGTGGCAACCTTACCCAATAATTCCTCTGCGCGCTTACCCGTGAGTCGCTCCATATACGGATTCCACAATTGATAACGCAACTCTGGGTCGTAGACGATAATGCCTTCCGCGGCGCCCTCCATGATCTCCTGATTGAACTGGATCGCCTGACGCAGAGCGCCTTCATTTTTCTTGTGCTCGGTAATGTCTCGCGAGAGCGCGAGGAGGCGTTCTGGTGTTCCATTCGCATCAAGAATGGGACTGACCACAACGTCCCACCATCGGGGCTGGCCGGTTATTCGAGTCGCGAAATACCCAGCACAGCGTCCCGTTCCCCCAGTTACAGCTTCCTTTACAGCGGCTCTTGCTGCTTCTCTGTCTTCCCCTTCCCAGAAATCAATCCAGGAACTGTCCGGAGACAAGTCGGCGTCGCAGATTTCTAACGCTTGCATGCCCGCCTGGTTCATGAACAGTATTCGGCCTTCGAGATCGAGGATCTTGATGCAGTCCCGGCTACAAATGATCAGCCGACTCTTAAACTCCTCACTGGCTCGTAAGGATTCTGAGGCAAGTTGCAGTTGCGCCGCCATTTGCTCCAGTTCGGCCTTTACGCGCTGAAGCTCCGACTGCGCTGCATGAAGAAGTTCTTGCTCGTCGTTGGACGCAGCCCCTGGGAGTTCAGGGCTCTGCCGCGGCGAATTGGACCCGGTCGCCGGTGCTCTTGGGAAGCTCATGCTCTTTGAGTCTAGGTTTCAGTTAGAGGAACCAAACGAAATTATCCCACACATTGGTGCAAGGGGTGGCTCCAGTATTTAAGAACGCCCCCTCACTGTTTGATTCGAGATTCCCGGAAAAGTGACAAACGGATCCTGCCCACTTCAGCCTCGAGGCGAGTTCTGCAGCGTCCCGTTTCTAGAGCCGTAACTTTTTCTCGTCTGCAAAATCTCACGACTACACTCGGGATCGATTTGCTAGGGAATGCGGAGACTTGGCATGTTTAGTTTGGATTTCGGCTTGAGAGCTCATGAGGACCTGGTTCTGAACGAATTCCAATCCACATGTCACTTTTAAGGCCGAGTAGCATCCCACGGACATGGGCTGCGGAGCATGTCTGCAGGGTTTCGGGAAGGTTGAGGCAGCAAGAGGCAGCGAGATGACGTCTGCTGTACCCGTGCGAACAGGCCTTCCCGGGACCAGTCTTCGAGTCGGCGGAGAAACATTGGCTGGTACCAAATCTCAGGTTGAGCCGCTCGAATCGGAACTGATCCAGCGCGTGCTCAGGGGGCAGCACGAAGCCTTTCGCGAACTCGTGCGGCCTTGCGAACGTGCCGTATTCATGGCTACTCAGGCCATTCTGAAGAATGAGGCCGATGCAGAGGATGCTGCCCAGGAGGCTATCCTCAAGGCATTTACCAATCTTTCCAAGTTTCGTGGCGACTCGAAATTTAGCACCTGGCTGGTGCGTATCGCCACTAACGAAGCCCTCATGAAGTTGAGAAAGGAACGCCGCCAGAAACTGCACGATTCATTGGACGACGGGCGCAAGGATGAGAAAGGAGATTATGTTCCTCGAGACTTCGCCGACTGGCGTGAGATTCCCTCCGAGGCATTGCAAACAGAAGAGCTGCGGCAAGCGCTATTCCGGGCGCTAACCTCCCTGACGCCCAAGCACAGGGAGGTGTTTGTGCTGAGAGATGTGCAACACTTCACAATAGAAGAGACCGCCAAGCTGCTCGGCATCGGGAAAAGCGCGGTGAAAACACGCCTCCTGCGTGCCCGCCTTCAGATGCGCGACGCCCTTGCACCGGGTATGGATGGCAGTTGGAGCACCGGCCGGAGGGACTACGAACAGGTGAGACCATGGTGATGGAAATCAGTTGCGAAGAAGTCTGGCGAGAAGTTTCAAATTACTTGGACGACGAGATCACTCCGGAATTACGCGCCAGGATGCGGGAACATTTCAAAGGCTGCAAACATTGTACGGCAATACTGGACGGGACTCGTAATGTAGTGCAGCTAGTTGGCGACGCCAAGTCGTTTGAGTTGCCTGCAGGGTTCAGCGATCGTTTATATCAGAAACTTGACCGCAAACTGTCTAAAGATGGCCAGTTGTGAAGGCGAGAGATTGGTAACCCTATGAACGACGTCTACGAGATAAACGTCGCTAAGGCGAGGCTTAGGGAGGCCTACAACGCGGGCAACGTCGATCTCCTGTTGACGGTGTTCGCGGACGAGTTTGCGGACATGAGTTCGGGAAAACCAAGCTTCTTTGGCGCCGATGCTAAGTCTGTATTTCGAATGCGCATGACGAATCTTTTTGAGCAACATCAAGCTACTCTTATCGTCACCATCATCGCTATTCGCGTATTTGCTAGTGCGGCTTTTGATTACGGCTGGCATAGCCTCACTTTGACTCCGAGGGAAGGTGGCGAGTCGACAACCACCCGAAAGAGATATTTCGAGACTTGGCAGAAAAACTCCAGCGGGGAGTGGAAGATCAATCTCTACATTGACAACGTAGACGTGGCCCCCATGATGCCGGACGCAGACATCCTTATCCAATGACCTTTTGGACAGTAATACATCGATAAGCGGTCAGACAGCAGCCAAATGCGCTGTAACTTTTCGCCCCAGGTAGTTATCACATGCACGTCTCGTTGCTCCCAGGTTTCAAGGCTCGTTTTGACTGTGGCGCTGAACTCAGGTGGAGAATCTTTGAATCATGTTGACTAACGCGATCGTGAGTTTCGCCCAGGTCGATACATGCTGCGCTTCTGCCGTGAATCGTGGCCGCCGCCCTATCGTCGATCCCAGCCAGCACTTTGTGACGAAAGACGAATGAACCAGCTCATCCGGCGAAGCTTTCTGGGAATGCTGGCTGGAGCAGTGGCTAGCGTGCCACTAGTGGCCACCCTCGGCCATCCTCGGTGGAGCGTCATCTTAGGCGTTGCCGTGGGCGCAGCCTATGCCGCCATTTCGCGTCCTACCCGGGGCGCCTATGTGGACAACTTAATGGCCGCGGGTGCACTGGGTGTACCACTGTGGGGCTTGATCAGCGTGATCGCGTTCCCATTGGTTTCCGGGCAGATGCCGCAGTGGAGTGCAGAGCAGATGCGAGCACACTTTCCAGCTCTGGTTGGCTGGGTGCTGTACAGCGCCTCGCTCGGCCTCATCACCCAATGCTTCAGTGATATCGCAGAGCATGGGCTCGGCCCGGAGCCAGAATCCCGGTTGCAGGTGCCGTCTGTAACAAAACGGATCGTGATTCTGGGCGGAGGATTCGGCGGCATGCGGACGGCGGAGTGTTTGGAAGAACGACTCCGTGCGGACCGCTCGGTCTTCATCACCCTGGTGAGCGACACAAATGCTCTTCTTTTTACTCCTATGCTCGCGGAAGTGGCGGGGAGCAGCCTCGAACCCAGCCATATCAGCGCACCATTGCGTAGCAGTCTGCATCGGACGGAATTCATTCGCGGATCCGCCGGGGCGATCGACATCGAGCAGCGCCGGGTGATTCTGCGCGCTGATCACGGCACAGATCCGCCACGGGAAATCCAGTTCGACCATCTGGTCCTCGCACTCGGCTCGGTCTCAAACTACTTTGGAATGGCGAACGTTCAGAGGTTCGCCTTCGGCTTCAAGACGTTGCTTGACGCCATCCGCATTCGCAACCATGTCATTGAGATGTTCGAACTGGCCGACCGCGAGTCGGATCCCTCACATCGCCAGCAGCTTCTCACGTTTGTAATCGCGGGAGGAGGTTTCGCCGGCGTAGAACTCGCAGGGGCCCTCAATGACTTCGCCCACGGCATTCTTGCCGATTATCCGAACCTGCATTCCGAGGAGTTGAGCATCGTGCTGGTGCATGCAGGCGACCGTATCCTGCCTGAGTTGAGCGAATCCCTGGCCCGGTATGCTCAGCAAAAGATGGAAGCCCGTGGCGTCCGCTTCCGCTTGGATGCTCGTCTCACAGATGCGCAACGCGGCGTGGTTATTCTTAGCGACAGCGAGATTCGCGCGATGACTCTCGTATGGACCGCCGGCACGACGCCGAATCCGTTGCTGAAGTCATTACCCGTAGACAGAGACAAGCGCGGCGCCGTCATAGTAGATGACACACTTGCCGTGAAGAATCACAAAGATCTCTGGGCGCTCGGCGACTGTGCGTCGGTGAGCAATGGGAAGACTGGTAAAATGTGTCCACCCACGGCCCAATTTGCAATTCGCCAGGCGGAAGTGTTGGCTAAGAATATCCACGCCCAATTGGAAGGGCGCCAACCCCGAACTTTCCACTTCAATTCTCTGGGAGCGCTGTGCGTTGTCGGCCACCAGACAGCTTGTGCCGAGTTGACCATACCTTTTGTCCGCACCAAATCCCTACGTTTTTCAGGCTTGCTCGCCTGGCTTATGTGGCGCGGCATCTACCTATCGAAACTTCCGGGTATCGAGCGAAAAATTCGTGTGCTGATGGATTGGACTGCGGAGCTTTTCTTTCCCCGAGATATTGTCCAGACCATTGATCTGCGATAGACGTCCTCCGGTAGGAGATCTTAATCATGGCAACCTTAGAGTCTTCGATTCGAGCGGGAGTCACAAGCGGGGTTGCCGGCCAGGTTTGGATTGACACTCTGATAGGACTAGGAGTGGGTGTGGCGGGCGGAGCTTTGCGGAGCGTGATCCTGACAATCCCGCTTACGCATGGCGTGTTGCTTGGCGGTCTTTTTGGGTTTGCTTTTGGCCTGTTCTTCGCCAAGCGTGCAACCAGCGCCGGTGCTGGATTGATCTGGGGTGTGGCCTCCGCGTTGCTTCTGTGGATGCTGGTCCCTGCCGGGATTTTGCCTATGTTGAACGGAAACGAGCGTTCCATGGGCATGTTGAGCGATGCCCGAGCACAGTTTCCGGAGCTTGTAGCCTATTTGCTCTGTCTGGGGATGCCCGTGGGCGTTGGCCTGGGCATTCGGGGCGGACTTCGCTCAAGAGGGGGGCAGCCACCGTTCCGGATGGGTCGCGCCATCGTTGCCGGGGGGCTTGCTGGCACTTTCGGGGGCTTGATTTTCGGTCGCTGGATGTCCGAGGGCGATTTCTTCCCCCTGCTTGCCGGGGTCGGCGAACTGCACTCCCGTACCGGAAACATAACCCTGCAGTTCGTCGTTGCACTATTCATCGGCGCCACCTTCGGGATGCTCTTCCAGAGGGACATCCGCGGGTACGGCTCTTCGATGGGGTGGGGGCTTGGCTACGGGATCTTCTGTTGGTTTCTCGGACCGCTAACTCTTCTGCCCATCGCCGCCAGAGTACCGCTCGACTGGTCGGCGGAACACGGCAGTGAACTCTTCGGTTCGCTTGTTGGGCATATCCTCTATGGGTTGATCCTGGGCGTCGCGTATGCCACCTTGGACCGCGTGTGGGTTCGGCTGTTCATTCAGAGCGATCCGCTTAATCGGGAAGCCGAAGGACCCGGCATTCATATCCTGCATTCGGTGGGCTGGGGAGCTCTGGCTGGCCTCGTCGGCGGTTTGATCTCGAGTCCGGTGATGCTTGCCACCGGAATACTGCCGAAAATTGCAGGACTGGGCAGCGGCTTTTCCCTTTTTGGGGGTCTGTTCATCCATCTGTTCATCAGCGCCTTGATCGGCATGAGTTATGGACTGCTCTTTCGAAATGAGGCTTCGAGTCTCGGTCTGGGCTTGGGGTGGGGCTGGCTGTTTGGTCTGATCTGGTGGTATCTCGGACCCATGACCTTTTTGCCTCTTATGCTTACCGGTGTCTGCGACTGGAGCACCGATGCAGCTTCGGCGCTTTTGCCGTCCCTCGTAGGTCACTTAATTTATGGCGCTGTGACTGCCTTGACCTTTCTTTTGCTGGAGCGCCGATACACCCGCTGGCTTGCCCTCGATCCGAAGTTTGCGGCCCGCGAACTGCGCCGGATCCGTCCGGTAGGAACTCCGGCGCCGCCGTTGTGGTTTTTCGCTCTCGTCCTGGGAGTACTCTTGCCCGTCCTACTTGGGTAGAACTCGCATCGATCTCGGGACCGAGAAAGCTGCGGGCCTTTGGCGCGCGGTCTGACAAAATCATGGGTGTCTCAGCGTCAGGCTGCACGATCAGAAGATTGACTCGTAACTTTTAATGGCGCTTTGCATCTACCAGACTTAATGCGGCGCATGGATTGCAGATCTTCTCTAGCGAGGGAAGGGAATCGAGACAATCTTGGGGACTATGCGATTACTCCTGGTAGGCGTCATCTTTCTTGGAATCGGATTCGGTGCTGCAGCTCAGGACTTGCCAGGCGTTGCGGTGGGCAAGTCCGCCCCGATATTTCAGGCGCGAGATCAGTTTGGCAAAGAGCAAACCATTTCGTCTTTAATGGGGCGCAACGGCCTGGTGCTGGTTTTCTTTCGTTCGGCGGATTGGTGACCCTTCTGCAAGCAGCAACTGGTCCAGTTGCAGAATGCACGAGAAAAGTTCCAGCGGCAGGGTCTCGGGCTGGCGGCACTCAGCTACGACTCGGAGGCGATCTTGGAAGATTTTACTCAACGGCACAGCATTGAGTATTCGTTAATCGCAGATCCGAAGTCCGAGATCATTGGGCGTTATGGGGTATTGAACGCAAACGCGCCCGGATTTACCAAAAATATGGCGTACCCGGGATACTTTTACGTAACGCCAAATGGGATTATCAATGAGAAGTTCTTCGAGGCGGCGTACACCGACCGCGAAACCGGCACCAGCCTGCTCCTCAAATTGTTTCCTGACCTGGTAGAAGGCAACGGTCGTGAAGTGGCGGCACCTAATATCAAACTCGCGCTCTTGCAATCCGACGAGATCGTAGGTCCCGGCAGCCGTTTCACAGTAGCGGCCGAAATCTCCCTCCCTCCAGGAACCCACGTTTACGCTCCTGGAGTTCATGGCTACAAGCCGATCCAACTAACAATGGAGGCCTCGCCAGATTTCAAGTTGCTGCCACTCCGCTACCCCGATCCAAAAGTACTATTTCTTCCGGTAATCAATGAGTCGGTGCCGGTATATGAAGCCAAATTTCGCGTTCAACAGGACGTTGTGGTTTCCGCCGACCGTGCGTTTATCGGTTCTATCGCACAGCCAAAGACAGTCACTTTGAAGGGTATATTCTTCTATCAGGCCTGCGACAGCGTGAAATGCTATTTACCCCAGAAATCTGAACTCTCTTGGGATGTGCGAGTAATACCGCTCGATCAAGAGCGTTCTCCGGAACCGATTCAGCATAAGTAAGAACCACCGGCAGCGCGCCGAATGCAATTATGACGCTGGCCGCGCCGTTAAAAGTTTTTGTGACGTCGGATGAGTAGTGATTGGCCATCGGCTGACCGAAAAAGCTGAGCGCCTGGAGAAAACATGGATAAGTTGTCAATTCTGGTACAACTCGAAGCAAAACCCGGCAAGGAGCACGAAGTTGAACAGTTCCTGAAGTCGGCACTACCATTGGTGCAGGCTGAAACCGGAACCACAACCTGGTACGCACTGAAGATGGGTCCATCGAAGTTCGGCATCTTCGACACATTCCCCGATGAAACGGGGCGCAATGCCCACCTTGGTGGCGAAGTCGCGAAAGCCCTCTTCGCAAAGGCCGAGGACCTGTTCGCGAAACCGCCCGCGATCGAACAGCCGGAAATCTTGGCTTCAAAAGCACCGCGAGCCTAAGCAGCGCGATATGAGCTCACGTCTGGGTGTGAGCTCATTTCTATTGAGTGCGAATCTTCGAACCGTTCCTCGTGACTCGCGTAAAGATGGAGCTGTCGTCGCCGCTCATTTTGCCGCTTTTTCCTGCTGCTTCCATTTAGCGCGCTCGCGCGAACTGGGGCTGAACGAGCCCCTCGCTTTGAGTGGGACATGTAACTTCTTTTGCACGGCTGAATCTTATCGGCATGGGCAAGAATATGTTCCTGCTAACGCTGGTTTTGGCAGGCATAGTGGCTGCCAGTGAGGCGCAGGGAAACTCTAATCACCTGAGCGGGCAGACTTCACAGTACCTGAAGCGGGCAGTTTCCCAACCCGTGGATTGGTATCCCTGGGGGGCCGGCGCTTTTCAACGGGCAAAACAACTCAGCTGCCCGATTTTGTTGGATGCAGGTGCCGTTTGGTGTCCGTGGTGCATCCTCATGGATCGCGAGACGTATACCAACGCCTCGACCGCCGATTACATCAATCAGCATTTCGTCGCGGTGAAGGTTGACTTCGATTCTGCTCCAGAACTGGTGGCGCAATTACAACGCGCACAGGCTGTGCTAAACCTTCCTGCAGGATTGCCTCTCACCTCTTTCATCACTCCAGACGGAAAGCTGTACTTTGGAGGGGGATATCTGCCGTCCGAGCGCAAGGGTGACAAACCACCATTCAGAGAAGCAGCGGAAGAAGCTCTGACGCGCTATGCCGATCAAGACAAAATCGAAAAAGAATCATTTCAATTGGAGATTCCGAAGTGACCATAAAAAAGATTGCCCTGCTCCTGGGTTTGTTTCTGCTGACGGTGCCTACTGTGTTCTCCATCGACAACTTGAAACTCAATGAGCACCTCGATTACGGAAGTGACAGCCTCGACGGTCCACTCATTACTGGATCGGACGCTCAATCAGGATTTGTTCCAGGCAAACCAAACTACGTGATCATCTACGGCGAAGGATGCTTCAACTCAAAGAGGCAGGCACGCCGGACGGTTGAACTGTACAACAAGTACCGCTCCCGGGTGCACTTTGTGGTCATCGATCTTGACGTTCAACGCTCGCCTGAACAGCAACAATTGGTCAAGGTGTACTACAAGGGCTATATCCCTCACGTGCTGGTTTTGAATGGACGCGGCGAACCCGTCTACAACCGATCTGGCGAGGTGGATTCGCGAGTGATTGAAGATCTCTTCAACAGATCTGGGACGTGAGATCTGTTTTGGCGAGCAAAGTTGCACGCCGTTCGCTTCATCTGTGGAGCATAATTAGGACCGCGAAGCCGCTTGTCCCGTAGCTTACGGGACAACCTACCTTTCGAAGCCGAAGTCCGGGCCTCGCCGTCTCTCGTCAGGCTCCGGCCTTCGTGAGTTCCTCCAGCGCGCCGATGGTTTCACCGGGTTCGGGACGTCTGGTGTAATCCGGGCTCACATTGGCGCTACGAATCACGCTCTGTTGGTCAACGACGTATCGTGCGGGCATGGGCAAGCGGAAGGCGTTTTCGCCGTGGAACTCATCCAGCTTGTTTCCGAACCGCAGATAAACCGTCTTGAGGTAATCGGGGAGCACGAAGACGAGGCCAAATTGACTCGCTACTTGCAACCCACGGTCCGTCAGTACATCGAAGCCCAGATTGAGGCGACGGTGGATCGAGCGTCCGTACCTCTCCAATTGCGGCGAGATTGCCACCAGGCTAGCTCCTAGCCGCTGGATATCAGGTAAAGCTGTCTGTAGAGCCTCCAGCTCCATGTTGCAGTAGGGTCACCAGTGTCCACGGAAAAAAGTGATTGCCAGCGGGCCTTTGGCAAGGAGTTCCACAGAAGAGATCGGGGTTCCGTCCTGGTTGTTGAGAGTGAATGCCGGCGCCCGATCGCCGGTTTTCAAAGCGCGTTCGGCCAATCCGGACTGGCGCAGCTCTTCCGTGGCCCGATGAAAGATTTCGATTACTGCCATGGGAGCGTTGTAAGGTGGGCCACCGGATTCGAACTGTGCTTTAAAGTCATCCAGCTTTTGCTGAAGAGTCATTGAGTACCTTCCGTCGCGGTTGTCCAGAACCGACGAGGTTCGCGCTTCTGGGCGGACGCCATAAACATCTTCCACCGTGGCACGCAGTAGTTCTGCCACGCTCCATGCCTGCGCAATGCAGCCGACCGGACGATGGGGCTCATCGCCTTCGAAGATCTCAGAGACTTGGCCGAGTCCAGAGTCTGACAGCAGATCTTTGAAGGCGGAGAGCCAAGATTCTGCCTGTCGCCGCGCCGGCTCACTTCTACCATGCACCTTTATATATGCAGTGAGGAATGGACCCATCAACCACGGCCAAACCGTGCCTTGATGATAAGCGCCATCCCGGCTGGCCTGGTCCCCTGTGTAGCGGCCGCGATATTGAGGATCGCTTGGGGCGAGGGTTCGCAGGCCGAAGGGTGTGAGCAGATGCTCTTGGACGACGTCTAACACGCGATTCGCGCGCGCCGGATTGAGCATTGTGTGAGGAAGACTCACGGCAAAGATCTGGTTCGGCCGGATGCTGGCGTCCGGCGGGCCGCCATTCACAACATCGAAGAGACACCTACTCTTTTCGTTCCAGAAAAGTCGATTGAAGGTCTCGCTGGTTAGCGCCGCCATGGCCCCATAACGGTGATTGCTGATTTCGTCTCCAAGCCGCCGCGCTATATCCTGCATGACGCACAGCGCGTTGTACCAAAGGGCCTGAATTTCGACAGGCTTCCCGCAGCGCGGCGTAACGACCCAATCGCCCACCTTTGCATCCATCCACGTCAGTTGAACGCCCAGCTCGCCTGAGCTGAGCAGTCCGTTTGAATCAACCTTGATTCCGAAACGCGTGCCTCCTACATGCCACGAAATGATCTCGGTCAAAACGCCATAAAGCTCGTTGTCCACGAAGTCCAGGTCATCGGTGTAGGCCAGATAGGAACGAACGGCCTCAATGAACCACAGCGTTGCATCGACTGTGTTGTACTCGGGTGTTTCGTCGGCATCAGGGAAACGGTTTGGCAACATTCCTCGATCCACATGGCGGGCAAAGGTGCGCAGAATGCTGCGCGCGACGTCGTAACGGCCCGTCGTCAGGGTCAGGCCGGGTAGGGCAATCATGGTGTCTCGGCCCCAATCGCTAAACCAGTGATAACCCGCGATGACCGTCTTCTGCTTGCCTCGCGCGACGATGAACTGGTCGGCGGCGGTGGTGAGCGACTCAACGAAAGCGTCCTTTATCGGAGCGTGCCTAACGATCGAAACTCGACGGGAGATCTCTGCCTGGCGATACTCGTCCACACTTGCGGCATCGCGCGGCTGCGTCGAAGCGATGATCATCGCACCTGCTCCCGGACGCAGATCAAAGCGCAGGAGGCAAGGGTTAAAAAGGTCTTCTGTGAAATCGAGCCCTCGTTCGCGCTCGGCCTCATATTCGAGGTTGCGGTACCAACTTGCATGGCCGCTTTCAAGTTGCCTTGCATTGTGTGCCAGGTGCAGAGATGGCAGGCCGGGATAGGGCGTGATACTCGCTAGTCCCGGCAAAGACGCAACAGCGGCATTCAGAGCAGTGTTCTCGTGGGTTGTACTGTGGTAATCGCGAAAGGCGATGAGGGGCCTAAGTTCGAGCGCGATCTGCTCGGGAAGGGATTTGGAACCGCCCATGTTTCCGAGTTGATATTGAATGATCGTCGAGTTCTCGCCCTGCACCATGAAGACCGTCTTCTCGATCTCGATGCCTTCGATCTCGTAGGTAAATACAGGGAAGGGATCAAGGCGAAATTCCTTGAGATAGCGAAACCCCTGGGGATGCACGACCGATGGGTAGCGATTCGTGGAGAGATCGAATGCACGTCCGTCTAGTAGAAGAGTCTCTTCCAGCTTGGATACAAGCAGGTAGCGGCCGACCGGAGGTTTGGTGGCTGCCACAAGCAAGCCGTGGTACCGTCGCGTATTCAAGCCAATAATGGTAGACGAAGCGAATCCGCCTAAGCCATTCGTCTCCAGCCATTCGCGACTCGAGGCCTCATTCAAATTGTCGCAAACGTCTCGTCTAAAACGGATCATACTTTCTCTCTATATTTTCCGCGCGCGCATTTTCAATCTTTTATTTGGTGAACGCAACGGGCGCCAACTTTGAACGCCTTGTGGGTTTGGGAGACTCGCCGCTCTGCTGCAGCAGTTTGGTGACGAGACCGGTCCAACCTGTTTGATGACTGGCTCCAAGTCCCGCGCCAGTGTCCCCATTGAAGTATTCGTAGAAAAGCAACAGGTCGCGCCAGTTGGGGTCATGTTGAAAGCTCTTCAGGTCACCATACAACGGCCGTCGGCCCTGTTCGTCGCGTAAGAAAATTTTCGTCAGCCGCCGGGACAATTCCGCAGCCACTTCCCAGAGCGTGAGCATGTTGCCCGAACCCGACGGTAACTCGACCTTGAAGTCATCGCCGAAGTAGTGATGGAGCTTTTGCAGCGATTCGATCAGCAGGTAGTTCACCGGGAACCAGATCGGTCCGCGCCAGTTCGAGTTCCCCCCGAATAGGCCAGTTGTCGACTCCGCCGGTTGATAGTCAACGCGGTATTCCATCCCATTCACAGACAGCGCGTAGGGATGATCGCGGTGATATTGCGACATCGCGCGGATCCCGTACGGAGACAAGAATTCCCGATCGTTCAGCATGGTTTGCAACACCCGCCTCAACTGGTCAGGAGAGACTGTAGAGAGCAACCGCCTTTCCCTCATTCCACGAGTACGCATGCAGGCCACGTTTTTCACCAAGTCCGGCCTGTTGTCAATGAACCACTCGAGCCGTCGCTTGAAATCGGGCAACCGGTCCAGCATTTCCGGTTCCAGCGTCTCAACGGCGAACAGGGGGATCAGGCCCACCATGGAGCGAACTCGCATCGGGTACTTGCTGCCGTCCGGGAACTTCAGCACGTCGTAGAAGAAACCATCCGTTTCATCCCACAGCCCTATACCGTCATCGCCAGGACGATTCATCGCGTGGGCGATGTAGATGAAGTGCTCCCAGAACTTACTTGCAACATCCTCGTAGGCCGGATCTTCGCTGGCCAGTTCCAGCGCGATGGCGAGCAGGTTTAGGGTGTACATCGCCATCCAACTCGTACCATCGGACTGTTCGAGAGAACCCCCGGTTGGCAGAGGCGCGCCGCGGTCAAATATACCGATGTTGTCAAGTCCGAGGAATCCGCCCTGAAAGATATTCATGCCGTCCGCATCTTTGCGATTTACCCACCAGGTGAAATTCAGGAGCAGCTTGTGGAAAATGCGCTCCAGGAACGCGCGATCGCCTTTCCCGGTTCGCTTCTTGTCGATCTTGTAAACACGCCAAGCGGCCCAGGCATGAACCGGAGGATTCACGTCCCCTAAGCCCCACTCATACGCAGGCAGTTGTCCGCTCGGGTGCATGTACCATTCGCGCAATAGGAGAACGAGTTGTTCCTTCGCGAAGTCAGAGTCAACCAGGGCCAGCGCTACGCAGTGGAACGCCAAGTCCCACGCCGCGTACCAGGGATACTCCCATTTGTCGGGCATCGAAATTACATCGGCGTTGTACAAGTGCGACCATTCTTTGTTGCGGCCGCCCAGGCGCTCGGCGGGAGGGGGAGGATTGCCCGGATCGCCTTCGAGCCACTCCTTAATCACGTAGTGATAGAACTGTTTGGACCACAGCATGCCGGCAAATCCCTGGCGCATGACGCTTTGCGCGTCGGAGGAGAGATCTTGAGGTATCACCGTAGCGTAGAACGCATCGGCTTCAGTCTTTCGGGTCGATAAGAGATCATCAAAGCCCTCGAACGCAGCTTCAGCCACACCGGAGAAGTCGATGTCGCTGAAGCGAAGTCGCACAATCGCGGTTTCACCAGCGCCGATTTCGAGCTGATAATGCGCGGCGGCCTTGGTGCCGCTCGATTCGGCAGCGACGGCTTCTTTGACGCCGTGAACGATGTAGTCGTTGATGCCGTCCTTCACACATTTGGAGCGGTTTCCCACTCCGAATAACCGCTTGAAATTGGTTTCGTTTTCCGTAAACAGCAGTTCGGGCGAGCCCTCGCAATAGAGCCACCGCTTGCCCGAACTCGGATGGTTCAGTTCAATTGCCCCGGCAACCTGGCGCATCACGGGTCGAGTCGAGTCTCCACCCCAGGTGTTTCGAAACCAGATGGTTGGCAACGCTCGCAAACGCGCGGTTTCAGGCCCGCGATTAGAAACACTGATCTTTATGAAGATGTCTTCTACATCGCCTTTCGCGTATTCGACGAATATGTCGAAATAGCGATCTTCGTCGAACACGCCTGTGTCGAGCAGTTCGAATTCTGGCTGGTCCTTACCGCGGTGGCGATTCTCTTCCAATAGTTGCGCATACGGAAACGGGGCATGCGGATACTTGTACAGATACTTCATGTAGGAGTGCGTAGGTGTGCTATCGAGATAGAAGTAGCATTCCTTGACGTCCTCCCCGTGATTCCCCTCATTGCCGGTCAGCCCGAACAGACGCTCCTTCAGGATGGGATCACGTTCGTTCCAGAAAGATAATGCAAAGCAGATTAACTGGTGACGGTCGCAGATGCCCGCCAAGCCATCCTCATTCCAGCGGTAAGCGCGCGAGCGAGCATGGTCGTGCGGCAGATACTCCCACGCATTGCCGTACGGACTGTAGTCTTCACGAACGGTGCCCCAGGCACGCTCGCTTAAGTAGGGACCCCAGCGTTTCCAGTGCTTCTCGCGCTGCTGGCACTCAACCAGTCTGATCTCTTCTTTAGTCATGCACCCATGCTCAGGCCTTTAGAGTGGTACATGGGCGCAGAAGTTACAGTGCTCTTGATGGAATAGCGCGAAACTCATTTTAATCCCGCGAATCTAACGAGTATTCGGACGTAAAAAGAGCAATCGCTTAGACCTTGCACTCTACAAACAGGCTGTTCTTCGGAGATTGAAACCTTATGGTCGCGACACCGCGGCGCCTCGACGATTCATCGCTTGCTTACGCATTGCTGCGTGTTACCCTGGGACTCAACATTTTCATGCACGGCACAAGCCGTCTGCTGGGGGGAATTGGCAATTTCGCCAGCGGGATGATCAAAATGTTTCAAAACACTGTCCTTCCGACGGCCGTTGTTGCGCCATTCGGATATGCTTTGCCTTGGCTGGAAGCTACGCTCGGCCTTCTCATCATCATTGGTTTTCGTACTCGGGAGGCTCTGGTCGCCGGTGCCCTTCTAATGCTGGCATTGACGTTCGGAACTGCGCTTCGTCAGGACTGGGATGTTGCCGGGTTCAACTCCTCTACTCGGCTATCTATGCAGCGCTAATCGCCGCTCTTCGCTACAATAACTTGTCCGTGGATCAGAAGGTGTTTGCCGCGGTGAACCGCGAATAAAATAGGTGTCGCGCCGACAATTGAGAAGTCGGGACAATTCCACTTGGCGAGACACGAGCCTACGCAACACACTCCTGCTAACCACCCACCTAACCGGACGCTTACCGTGAATCTGGACCGGCCGTAATAGACTTGCGCACCGAAGCCAGTGGGGCATCATCGACGAAAGAAACGTCGCCGTCCTGAGATCGTTGAATTCCCAACTCTCGCCACAGACTTGGCAGATCAACTGTTACAGGTTTGTCTGCCATCCCCTTGTAGAGGTCCTCCAGTACATGCGTTCCACTAGCTTCGTCTCCCACTCTGAGCGCACGCTCCAGTGGCCAGTCCTCGGAAATGTTGCCGCCGGCAGCGAGAATTCCTCGCAAAGCACTCTCGAAACCTTTTCGATTCTGAGTTTTCTGGTGGATCTGCACGTCTGCAAGAAAGCAAAATAGGGCTCCTCCCCAGTAGGTGCGTCCCCACGTGTGAGTGCGATCGAGCCCTTGATCTCCTGGGCCAGGCAGGCCTTGAGGGAGATCGCGGATCAGGTCGCTCCACATCTGCGAAGGTGAGAGAATCCCCGCCTGTACCCGAGCTATTGGTTCCACGTACGTGGCAGTTCCTTCCTCAATCCAGTGATGTCTTTCGGGCACCGATGGAAACGCCAAATGGACCATTTCATGTGTCATAATCCAATCCCGCTTGAGATCAGCCACGGTCGTGTCGCGGCCGACTGAAATGGTGATTCGAGTTGGCGAACCAAAGGTTCTGCCATGGCGAACGCCTCTGCCCTCGGTTGTAGAGATTCGTACCTCCACGTGAGGTACAGGGTAGCGACCAAAATAGGTGGAGACGGACTTGGAAGCAGCGCTGACCCAGCCAATCAAGTCTTCTTGCGTAACAGCCCCTCCCTCGCGGGAGACAAAGACATCGATGCGACCACCAGGGGCCATGATCGTTGTGGGTTTGCTGCCGGTACCTCTAGAAAATGCGAGCACGTAGGTCAGAAGCGCAACTTTCGAAAGCGCGTTGATCATTAACAGCGAAGACGAACCTATACTTCCCCTCATTCCTAACTCCAGGTTTCTGTTTTATAAAAACATGCGGCAACATGCGGTCGGGGAGGACAACAAGGCGTCGGACCTAATCGCTACGCTGAAAGTTTGGTCTCATTTCGCTTTTCGAGTGAGCCGCTTGCAGCAGCGGGGCTTGACTCATGTGCTACAACGAGTGCTCGCATTTTGTCCAGCAAGATGTCCAGGGTCGCGCCTTTGCCTACATGAGCGTCTACATGGCTCAATTCCTGCGGCGGCAAAAGAGCATAACCAGAAATTAGGACGACAGGAGTACCAGGACTGAAGCGCTTAATGGCCAGTATCGGGTCGGCTCCAATCATTTTGAGCGTTCGATAGTTCACCAGGACTAGGTCACACCCGCTTTGCCGCATCCGTTCCAACGCCTCACCTGCGTCACGAGCGGCTACGACCTTATATCCGCTCCCTTCAATCACGAACTTCAGCATCCTTACGGCTTTCGGGTTGTCGTCTACATATAGAACGGTTCGTTGATTCCCGGTCTTCCAGCGCCCCCCTCCGGTATGGAGCTTCCGATTGCCTGAGTCTTCATCAGGGTCCACCCTTGTTGGAGGTTGGTCAACCGATCGGGCGTACGGGAGATCAATGTCTCCTGCGCTGCTGGTTTTCCCACTTTCCGCCATGGCCTTCTCAGGCACGCAAGAATCATTCATGGGAGGTTCATTCTTTCTTCCACGATTCGGCGGCGCCCGTGCAGCGCGGTTCTTGCCAGCCTGAGAAATCAGCAGAGAATTGCATTGGTGAACGTGTGCCCGGAACTCAGCGGTTCGATGTTCACAGATCGTCAGAAGTTGCATCAGCACAAACTGGTCACGAGGGATGCTTCAGAGGAGTCATTTTTCAGGGTAATTCGCCCAATCAACTGAAGTCCGGTGTAAACCCGCATTAGGTTTTGTCTTCGCTCCGTCGAGTTGAGAGTGCAGGCCGAAATCAAGGTCAAGTCCCGCGGCTCACATTCTTTTCCCGTTTGTAACTTTCTTGTCCAATCCCACATCGTATGGCCAGAAAGTGACACTCAGCTGACCGGGAGCAAAACAGCGAGATTTCCTCCAACCTGGGGATGACTTGCGGCAATTCACTTTAATCCTCCCAAGCAGGGGATTTGGGCTTCTCCTGAGAACGAGTGTTGCTGTACCGAAATGCAAAATCAATTCGCAAAAGGAGCAACAAGATGAGTACTTCCATGAAGGCCATGTTGGCTGGGGCGGCACTTGCCGGCTTGTTAACTGGCAGCAGCGCGAAGCTTCAAGCACAAACAACGAACCAGAACCAAGACAATGCCGGACTCCGAGCCGTGAGCATGCAAGATAATGGCGGCACTGACGCGAAGACGGACAAAGACAAACTTCCAAAGCATGCTTGTAAGGGGAAGAACGACTGTAAGGGCCAGGGCGGCGGCGACAAGGAGCATGCTGGCAAGAACGATTGCAAGGGCAAGGGCGGCTGCGCAACCGATGGTTCGAAACCACCAAAGGATGATAAATCCATGGGTGATCAACCCAAGCCGCAGCAGAACTAACGCACTTCAACCCCAATGGGTCGGGGTTGAGTGTCCCGGCCCTCTTTTTTCTTGGAAAAAATGACATGCCAGCAAATCCTTTCAACGGATTCACCGATTTTGGAGTTGGGATAGGTCTTCGCGTACCTCACTATCGGCATATTCTCGCCGAGAAGCCGGTTGTGAGTTGGTTCGAGATCATCTCAGAGAATTACATGATTGATGGCGGGCGCCCGCTGCATGTCCTCGATCAGATTCTTGATCGTTACCGGGTCGTGCAGCATGGGGTTTCCATGTATTTTGGCTCCCCAGAACCACCGAATCGGGAGCACCTGAAAAAGCTCAAGACTCTGCTCAAGCGGACTCAGACCCCCTGGCTCACAGACCACCTTTGCTGGGGCAGTGTAGACGGCACGTACAGCCATGACCTGTTACCCATGCCGTACACGTTCGAGGCTGCTCGCCATACCGCGCAGAAAATTCGCGAAGTACGGGACTTCCTTGAGATTCCGATCGCAGTTGAGAACGTGAGCAGTTATGCCGAATTCCATGTGTCGGAGATGACGGAGTGGCAGTTTCTCACCGAAGTGGTAGAACTGGCCGATTGCGGAATTCTCTTGGACGTAAACAACATTTATGTCTCTTCGAGAAACCACAATTTCGATCCCTTGGATTACGTGAACGGGGTTCCAGCGGAGCGAGTGGCGCAGATCCATATCGCAGGACACTCGAAGTTCGAAAAATACATTCTGGATACACACGATCACCCTGTGATCGATCCGGTCTGGAAACTCTACGCGCGCGCCATCGAACGCACAGGCCGCACGGCGACGCTTCTGGAGTGGGACGACAAAATTCCATCCTTTGAAGAGGTTCACAACGAGGCGCTTAAAGCGAATCAGTTCGTCGCAGACATGGCGGTCACATCATGAACCTGCTCGAAATCCAACACCGCATGCTAGAAGCGGTCATGCAACCCCTCACTAACGACGAGCAGATGCAGCCGCGTACTCGTGACGGCAAGTCCATGCACGACGTGGCTGCAGAGTTCATCAAACCGAATGATCGCCTGAGCTCATTTGAGCGTCTTGAGATCTACAATCGCCAATACTGGTTTCGCGTACTCGCCTCCTTGGACGAGGACTTTCGAGGTCTTCGGGCGATCATCGGCCCACCACGGTTTGAAGCATTGTGCAAGGCTTACCTTATCGAGTGTCCTTCTGAGTCATTTACTCTTCGAAACCTGGGCTCTCGCTTGGAGTGGTGGTTACGAAGCCATCCGGAACACCTTCAACCACGCGCAGGCTTGGGGCTGGATATGGTTCGCTTAGAATGGGCTGAAATCGAAGCTTTCGACGGTGCGGCTGAACCGGTCTTGGTCCCTGGAGATGTTCTAGCTTCGGATCCGGATCCGCGTTTCAGACTCCAACCATACGTTCGACTGCTTAGCGTTCATTACGCAGTAGATGATTTGCTGGTTGCTATCAGGAAGGATGACTCTGACAGCGAGATGGCCAGCAACGCGGTTTCGGAGCGCGGAAAGCGAACCCACCTG
Source organism: uncultured Acidobacteriaceae bacterium (assembly GCA_963833875.1). Taxonomy (GTDB): domain Bacteria; phylum Acidobacteriota; class Terriglobia; order Terriglobales; family Acidobacteriaceae; genus Sulfotelmatobacter. The sequence continues at coordinate 1,041,851 of CAWHZM010000002.1, read as the reverse complement.
CGCAAAGTCGCGCGTCAAAAGCCCCAAGCGATTTTCTTGGTCGTGCACCGCGTCGACGATTCAATCTACTTCAAACGAATCGAGTCTGAAGCCTTCAAGTTTCTCAAAGCTCTGCGAGAGGGTAATAGCCTCTCGGTTGCAGTGATGCAGGCTTTCGAGGGACGAGACATTCAAGAGAAGAAGCTCCTCGCCACAGTGCAAGGTTGGTTTGAGAATTGGTCGAGCCTAGGCTGGTTCTGCGCCCCCAATTCTATAGACCAGGACTTTAGTTCCGCTTCAGGAAGACAATCATGAATAAGTCCATCGATGCTGGTGCGCGAGCATATTCGCTTTTTGAACGGGCATTCTCCTCTTTGCAGTCCCCGTTGCTCCTTGCTGTTCGCCTCTACTGGGGCTGGCAATTCTTTCAGACTGGGCTCGGTAAGCTAATGCACATTCCCAAGGTCGTGGGGTTTTTCACGAGTTTGGGGATACCGCTACCGGCGTTCAACGCATACTTCGTCAGTTCGCTTGAACTTGTTGGTGGAGCCTTACTGTTTCTGGGCCTTGGGTCTAGAATCATCGCACTACCGCTCACGATCGATATGGCGGTAGCCTACATCACAGCCGACCGCGAGGCGTTGTTTTCCATCTTCTCGGATCCCGGCAAGTTCTATGCCTCCGACGCGTATACATTCCTCTTTGCCTCTGTGCTGATTCTCATCTTTGGCCCGGGAAAAATCTCTTTCGATTATGCAATTGGCTATTTGTGGAGGAGGAGAGCCCCGAGGCCGCAGACCCTTCTTGAGAAGTCGGCCCTCGCTACCTGATTCGCAGCACGGATCGATCGGCAATCGCATCTGTTTGAATCGATGAGGATGCAACAAATTGGTAGCACACGTTTTGGTAGCATTTTGGTAGCAAAACACGCCGATTTTAACGGTTCTTGCCGACTCGTCCGACTGTTAAAGTCCTTGCCGTCAGCAAGATACGTCTTTTCGGGTTCCATGGCATGGAAGAGGTCGTCGGTTCGATCCCGACCAGGTCCACCAAATAATCCCTTCGCCCGTTGCCACCACTACCCAGAATCGTAACCTCGGAAAAGCTCGCCAACTTATCATTAAGGTTGTTGAGCCTTAAGGTTGAGCCTTGGGGCTATCGCTCGCGCAACGAAATCCAATTGTTCCCGCGCGATCCATGCTCGGGGCCATCAACAAGAGCTTGCCGTGCTGGTCGTTCCGGTATGCTTGCGGAAAATACCACATCGAACCTTGCGGCTGATAGTAGGTTCCACCGCGTAAAATCGCGGACCGCGTGTGCTCGTCGACATACTCATCCGTCCATTGCCAAACATTCCCGACCATATCCATCACGCCGTAAGAACTTACACCCGCCGGATGGGCGTCCACATCGTCAGGGCCGCGCATGGTTCGACCTTGGTCCGGCAACGGCACGGCATCGGGCCACCAAGTTTTTCCCCAGGGATATTTTCGATCATGTTCGCCTCCCTCCGAGGCATACTGCCACTCCCATTCGTGGGGAAGTCGTTTTCCCGCCCAGGTTGCATAGGCGCGAGCATCCTCCAGCGACACCCAGGTCACCGGCTTGTTTTCCCAGCCGGGGGAATACATTCCTCCCTTCCAGTCTTTCAGAAAATTAAGATCGTCTTTGGGACGGTAATGAGTTGCGTCCAGGAAGGCCTTGAACTCCTTGTTGGTGACTGGATACTTATCGATGTCGAAGGCATCGACATGCATGAAGTGCTCGTGCAGACGCCGCGGAGAATCCTCCCACGGATATTGCACGTCCACCCCCTCATCGTTTGAGCCCTCGATTTCAATTCCTCCGACGACGAAGAAAAAATCGCCGGCGGGAATATGAACCATCTCCGGCGAAGTGGAAGATCGAGGCTTTGTCGGTTTGATATCGACCATGTGTTGAATCAGGATCGTGTGATCTTTCGAGTAGCTGGCCAAAGGTTTAGTGGTCATGCTCTTCATCTTCGACATCAACTGCATCACGGACGGATCGGGTTCGCCTTCGACCTCGAGCACCGCTCCAAACCCATGGGCCTCAATCGGAAATGCGAGGCCCGCCCGGTTGGTCCGACTTCCGTCTCGTACCATGCTGGGCACGAGTACTACCCCGTGGTAAAGATCGAAATAACGGGCTCCATCGAACGCGAGAGCCGCTAGCTGCGTACCATCGACGTCATATTCGTTTCGATTGACAATGGTCCACAGTGTGGCTTTGCCAAGAGGCCATCTGCTGGCAAAAACCCCGAAGGAATCTGTTGGATAAAACGGTTCCCATCCCGCACTGCTGAGGAAGGGAGCCAACGCCCGCTCGATCGTGGCCATCCGTCTGGTAGCTTCCGCATCTCGCGGAGTGATTCCATTCCAGATTCCCCAGACATTTTCCCAGCTTTCCCATCCGACTCCATTGAAAAATGCGGATTGCAGATCGTCTGTTTTATCGCGGCTCCAACGGTCGGAAATATTCACCATGTGGTGCGGCTCGAGCCATTTGTAACGGTCGACGTTCGGCACGAATTGAAATTTGTATTGACCCCACGTCATCAAGTTCCAGGCGACCGCTTCATCGTGTGGCGGACCCTCGGGCTGGTATGCCAGCGGATGGCCAATTTTCTCGGCCGCCTGGAAAAACGCCAACGGGATGCCATCCTGGGTATCTCCGTTGATCCCATCCGCGTCGATCTGAGCCATCAGGCTGGCAATTGCATCAGGCCATGGCTGCTTGGGATCGCGCGTTCCCTGGTCCCACATCATCATGGGAAAAAACACGCGAACGCCGCGGCGATGAAAATCCGCGACCATTTGCTTAACCCCAGCGATTCCCCCGGGCATGGAAGCAATCATATCCAGCTGATTCCTGTCGTCGATCCCCATATTCGGATACGTGGGCCAAACCAGGACCGCATCGATTCCTCCGTACCTCGCCTGAAGATCATCGAGATAACGATCAACCGTGTACTTCCCGGCAACCGGATCATAGAAATAGCGATCCTGCACCATCATTTGAGTTTGAATAAAGCTGCTCTGAGTCCATTGCAAGGAGGGAATTTGGTAACGGGTGCCGTCGTACCCAATCCGGATCTTTCTTTCCGCTCGCCAATGCGTTATATCGTTCAGCCAGGCTTCATGGTTTTCGCAGGTGCGATCGCTATCCCCGGGATCCCACGCGTCCTTCGGGGACAGGCACTCTGGCCCAGGGATCATCTGTTGTTCCCACGCGCCCGAGGGAACGTACTTCGTGTCTTGGGCAGCACCGGGATTCACAAAAACCGCGAACACGACAAAGGCGAGTCCTAACCAGGAGTGAGCATTCCATTGCTTGAGCATTCTTTGCCCTCTAAGTTAACACCAGAACGATCACTCCCTGATTCGCGATGAGGAGGCGCGAGTTTGACCGGGCTTGGATAAAGCGCGAGCCCGCCGTGGACCGTATTCTCTCAGGAGCAGCCGCAGTCCCGCCTGGAATCGGTCTGCCCCGGTTTCAATCCGCCCGCCGCCGAAGATCTCCGCGACCCGGGGAAAGTTTCCGCTCGCCATCTGTGCTTCTGCGAACTCTGTGTCGACTGCTCTTTTACTGGCTGCTTGCCGGAGCGCATGACCAAACACGAAGTCATCGACGATAGCAAGAAGGGTTATTTTCTGCTTCGCGGTCATCGATGTATCGGCCAGAGCCTCCAGACACTGCTCCATATGGCGCATCGCATTGAGGCCGGGAGGAGCCGATTGCATCGAGATGAGCGCCCAGGGATGACGGACAAAGAGCGAGTGCGTCCGGGTGGCGATTTCGGTGATCGCGCGCTTCCAGTTCCTGGGCACAGCCGGCAGGAGCGCTTCGCTCATTAGCGCGTCATCCATGACCGCCACCAAATCATTTTTTGTCTTGACGTAATAGTAGAGGCTCATGGTTCCGACCTTCAGCTTTTGGGCCACGCGGCGCATCGAAACCGCTTCAAATCCTTCGGCGTCAGCGATCGCGAGCGCCGCGGCGCCAATGGCGTGGCGGCTGAGTTGTACCTTTGCTCTTGACATTTCGTACGCTGTACCACTATATCTATTCGTACAGTGTACGAACAGACCATATTGATCGTTGGTGCCGGGCCCACGGGATTGACCTTGGCCCTCGATCTCCAACGCCGGGGCATATCCTGCCGGCTGATCGAGGCTTCGAATGTCCCCTTCATAGGTTCTCGTGGCAAAGGCATTCAGTCGCGGACACTCGAAGTCTTCGACGACCTGGGTGTCATCGAACCAATCCTCGCCGCCGGCGGACTTTATCCGAGGCTTCGCATTCACCTCGGCCCCTTTTCCATTCGCGCGGGTTCTCTTGGCTCCTCCAGGCAGCCAACCGCAGGCGTGCCCTACCCCAACCTGTGGATGGTGCCGCAATCGCGTACGGAGGCAATCCTCCGCGAACGTCTTCATACTTTAGGAGGCCGGGTCGAGTTCAATACAGCCCTCGTCACCTTTCGGCAGGACAAGGAAAGTGTAAGTGCCGAGCTCTCAAATGGAGAAACCGTGCGCGCCGATTTCCTCGTCGGCTGCGACGGCGGCCACAGCACCGTGCGAAAAATATTGCGCCTGAACCTGGAAGGAGAAACCATCGACGAGAAGCCTATGCTGGTTGCAGATGTCGAAGTCGAGGGGCTCGATCGACGCGACTGGCATGTTTGGCCTTCTGTCAAAGGTGGCGTCGTCGGGCTGTGTCCATTGCCAAACACTCCGCTGTTTCAACTGGTGGGAACGGCGGAGACTATGGGAACTGATCTTGAACGGGCGGTGCATCGAGCGACCGGGCAACACATCAGACGTGTTGTCTGGCAGTCGATCTACCAACCCGCAATCCGCATGGTGAATCGCTACCGCGTCGGACGCTTGTTTCTGGCAGGGGACGCGGCGCACGTGCATCCTCCGACCGGAGGACAGGGTCTGAACACCGGTGTGCAGGATGCTTATAATCTGGGCTGGAAACTTGCCCATGTCACCCGAGGAGGCCCGGACTCGCTACTCGACAGTTACCAATCCGAGCGCCTGCCTGTCGCTGCCGCTGTCCTGGGTCTGAGCAAGCACTTATATCAGAAGCGATCCATCAAGCGCGGTGCTTTAACCGATCAGCTTGGCTTGCATTATCGGCAAAGTCCGCTATCCTCGGGCAAATCTCTGGGAAATTTGTATCCCGGAGATCGCATGCCAGACCTCCCGCTTCCCGACGGCAGCAGGCTCTTCGAACACATGCGAGGAACTCACGCAACGGAGTTCGCAGCGGTCGAAGGGCCGCGAATTCTAATCCGTCCGGATGGCTACATTGCTCATATCGGCAAGAAGCAATTCAACGACTACGCCGGGGAGTCCATTGTAAAGGTCACCGGATCAGTCCTTACGGCTAACCGCCGCGCGACGAGAGTTGCGAAAGAATAATCTGAGCTGAGCGTTTTAAGTTCCTCGACAAGCAATCGCTAACCGGGATCATTGCCGAGCAAATCCAATGGGCACGACGCGGGTGTGGCGGGAATGCTAGGCTGGTGGCTATGGGCGTTCGGGGGATTGCTTTCGTCGGAGTTTTTTTTCTGTACTTGTGCGCTTTTGTCATTCCAGCTTCGGCGGCGAGCTGGAGCGCGCACGCTGAGCCCAAGCGGTTGGTCAATGGCGGTCCCGTCCTGTTCCGGGTCAAACCACCAAGACCGCTGGAATCTTTAGCGGGAACCTGGCGCGGACATCAAATCCCCTTCAGCTACGATTCCGCCACTAAAACTTGGTTTGCTCTGGCGGGGATCAGCCTCGAAACGGTTCCGGGCTCGTACGGTCTTGAACTGGCTGGCCAAACTAAAGCCGAAGGCGCCAAGCTCTCGTTCACGCGGGAATTCACCGTGGTCCGCGCCAAGTATCCAAAGATCGCAGTCCAGCTCAGCGTCGAAGGCAAATTCACTGCGCCCACCCCCGAACAGCAGAAAGAGATTGCCGAAGGGCTGGAGGTAAAGAAAGATTTCTTGAATCGAGTCACGCCAGAGCGCGAATGGTCTGGACAGTTCGAAGCCCCGGTGCAAGCGGCGATCTCTGACGTCTTCGGTTCGGTCCGCATTTTCAATGGCAAGAGTTCCAGTCCGCATCTCGGTCTCGATTTCCGCGTCCCCAGCGGAACTCCGGTGCACGCCATGAACGACGGCACGGTGCTCCTGGCTCGCCCGCTCTATTTCGAAGGAAATTTTGTAGTCCTGGACCACGGCCAGGGCCTGCTCACCCTCTACCTGCATCTCTCTGAGTTCAAGGTAAAGGAGGGCGATCGCGTGAAGCGCGGCGAAGTTATCGGACTAAGTGGCGGCACCGGGCGGGCGACCGGACCTCACTTGCACACCGCAGTGCGTTGGCAGGGAACATATCTTGATCCCGCACGGCTAATCGGCTTGCCGCTGCCAGCAGTTGGCAATCAGCAGCTAGCACGTGGTGATTAGCAATTGGCCTTTAGCGCGCCCGGCTTTGTACTGTTCTGACTATCGGTCGCTAATTGCCAACGGCTAATCGCTAATGGCTAACTGCCTCTTCTCACGCGTTCCCGCGGGAAAGCCCGGTCAGACTCCGAGGCGGAAGGTCCCGCAGTGAGTCCTTCAAAATTTCTTTCAGTTCGAGATTCCGGATCAGGCGATGAAGATAGTTAGGATGCACGCCGAGTGTCCGCGCCGCCTCAACGTAGCTGCCGTGGGTTTGCTCAATCGCATCAAGAATCAACTGCTTCTTCAGTTCTTTTACGGCCGCGTGATATTTTGCTTCAATCATCTCCGGAGCAGGACTGCGCTCCAGCAGTGACTCCGGTAAATCTTCCGGCAGAATCATTTCTGAACTTCCCAGGACCAGCGCACGCTCGATGGCATTTTCAAGTTCACGCACATTGCCCGGCCAGTCGTAGTTCACCAACAGTGATAAAGCCTCGCGCGAAATTGGACGCGGCATCACTTTGCAATGTTTGGCATGCTTCTGTATAAAATGCCGCGCCAGCAGAGGAATGTCGTCCCGGCGCTCGCGCAATGCAGGCATGGTCACGTTCAGCACCTTCAACCGGTAATACAGATCCTGACGAAACTCACCCTCTTGCACCGCTTTCTCCAGTTTGCTGTTGGTAGCGGCAATCAAACGAATATCGACTTTGATGAGATGATTACCGCCGACCCGCTCGAACTCACGTTCCTGCAGTACCCGCAGCAGTTTGACCTGCAAAGCTGGAGCGAGTTCGCCGATTTCGTCGAGAAACACCACGCCCGTATCCGCCACTTCCAGCCGCCCCTTTTTTAATCCCGCAGCGCCCGTAAACGCTCCCCGCTCGTGACCGAATAAATCGCTCTCCAAAAGCGTCTCTGGAATCGCCGCACAATTGATCGCCACGAACGGCTTAGCGGCGCGGGGACTATTTCTATGCAGTGCACGCGCCACTAGCTCTTTGCCGGTTCCGCTCTCACCCTCGATCAACACGGTTGAATCCGTCGGAGCCGCGCGCTTTATAAACTGGTAGATTTCCTTCATGCGGGCGCCTTCGCCCACCAGGTTCCGATCCTGGCTCACCTCCACCGTCAAACGTTCGTTTTCCTTCTCCAACCATTGCAACCGCCGGGCGTTATCCAGCGCTACCGCCGAAATTCCGGCAATCGCGGTCACCAACTGAAGATGTTCCCCGTTCAGCCGCTCTTCGAAAGTATTACTGTCGAGATAGATGCAACCAATCACCCGTTGAAATACAGTCAAGGGGACACACAGAAGCGAGCGCACGTCCGACTCGGCAAGACTTTTGACCCCGCGCAGGTCTCCGCTGTTCGGCACGTCCGTTCCAAGAATCGAAATACCCTGTTCCAGAACCTGATTTACCACCGTGCGGCTGACCTTCACTAAGGGAGCCTGCGCCCTCTGTCGCGCCCGGGCGAACATGGAGTTGAATTGATTCCCCTCATTCTCCGCCAGCAAAATCGCTCCCCGTCCCGCGGGTATCACCTCGAAAATCAAATCCAGCAGTTCGCCTTGCAGGCTATTCAGGTCGCGTATGGAATGTACGATGCGGCTGATCTTAAGCAGCGCGTTCAGGTTTCGCGCCAGCGGCGTAGTCGCCGAAAGCTCCCGCTCCAGCCGCTCCGGTTGCAGATAAACTACGTCCCTGGGATGGATGATGGTTGTTTCGGATGTGTGCGGCGACTCTTCCAGTTCCACGCGTACCGGACGTGGCGCGGGCTCGTTTTCTTCCAGCAAGAACAGAAAAGATGAATTGCCGATCGCAATCTCATCCCCGTGTTTCAACTCCTGGTCCCGCACCGCTTCGCCGTTTACCAGCGTGCCGTTGCGGCTGCCCAGATCCTGCACCCGAAACTTTCCCTCGCGGCCGCGTAGAACACAGTGCTTTCGGGAAACCGAAGGATCGACGATCGGCAGACCGTTGAGCACTTCCCGCCCCAGGATAACCTCGCCCTCCGCCAACGGGATCGTCGAATCCATCAACGGCCCGGAAAGCGCCAGGAGTCTGGGACGCAAGCAGTCCACCTCGTGCTCTTCTTTATCACAGTTTCGGCCGAAATTCATTCTCGAATTGAAACTGTTACGTTATCCGAACAGATAGTGTCCCTATCCGATCGGTTAGCTTGCGGGACATTTCTTGTATCCCTTCGAGAGCCCTACCGCAGAGACAGGCTGGACCTAACCATCAACTTTACAAAGGTTTACAGACCTTGCCCGCAATCCACAGGGATGCCCGGGTTCTGGCAGCACGAGTGCACTAGTCAGAGTGCGCCACTGCTTGGCAAAAAGCGATGGGGGAAGCGCTTTTTGACATAGTCTTTCGCTGAGCTGCGCAAATCAGGGATCCGAGGGGCCCCCTCACCGGATCCCTGATCTTTTGCCCTCTATGCACTCTGTGCTGCTCCAAATAGCTTCCGCGCGCACTCACTCCTTCGCCACCCCTCCAATTGTCATCGGAAGCTAAGTCCCAAGCACGCAACAACTTCGCGGATGATGTTCTCTTGACCTAGATTTGCCTTCTCGTGCATTGCCGGTCCGATCACGGTCGGCCATATTTGTCTCCGCAAGGAGGCATATGTCGAACTCGTTGACCGCTCTGCAAAATTCCGAAAACAAATTCACTCCGGCCACGCGCATTCAAGAGAGCCTGATCGCCGACGCTGAAAAACGGACGCTCACCTGGCTGGCCCACCACACCCCCGCGCGCATCAATTCCGACCACCTGACCTTACTCGGCTTTCTGGCTCAGTGCATGGCCGGGATATGTTACGCCCTATCCCGACAGAATCCAGACATGCTTATCGCGGGTGTCGTCTGCTTAATCCTCAACTGGCTGGGCGACAGCCTTGATGGCACTCTCGCAAGAATCCGAAACCGCCAGCGCCCCCGCTACGGCTTCTACGTGGACCACGTTACCGACACTATCGGCGCGCTCTTTCTGATGGGCGGACTGGCGCTATCCGGATACATACACCCGGCGATTGCATTCGGCATGCTTATCGCCTTTCTCATGCTCTCCGTAGAGACTTATCTCGCCACTTATACTCTCGCGCGGTTTCACTTGTCCTATTGGAAGTTCGGTCCCACCGAGATTCGCATCCTTCTGGCCACCGGAAACATTGCTCTGCTGCGCTATTCAGTCATCAAGATTTTTAACCATCGCATTCTCCTGTTCGATCTCGGCGGCCTGATCGCCATCATCGGAATGACTCTCATGCTGCTGGCGTCAACCATCAGGCACACGGTTCAGCTTTATCGCGAGGAAAAGCTCGCGTGAGAGCCACGCCTTATCTTCGACTGTTGAAGTTCTCCCTCGTCGGGGGGCTTGGCTTGGTCGTTCAACTCAGCGCGTTGGCGGCTCTTACCGCAATGAAGATCAATTACCTTCTGGCCACATCCCTGGCAGTGGAGGCCGCGATTCTCCACAACTTTATCTGGCATCGGCGGTTTACCTGGGCTGACCGCACAGGCGAGGGGATGCGCGATGGTCTTTCCGCCCTGCTTCGCTTCCACGTCAGTAACGGCTCGATCTCGCTAGTAGGCAACCTGGTATTGATATGGATTTTGGTAGCCCGCTTCGGATTGCCGGTATTGCCTGCCAACCTGGCGGCAATCGCCGCCTGCTTTGCCGCCAATTTCCTTGCGAGTGATCGCTGGGTTTTTACGTAACCGCTGCAAATTGCTGGGCCGGCCTAGCGAGCCTCACGTGACCGACTTGCAGTGCGCAGCCTCATGAGCACCAATGTCCGCTGAGCGAATGGAACATAAATCAGCGCAGCCGTGATTCCCAAAGCAAGCCCGGTTCCGATTTCACGCGTCAGAAGAAAGGGCGCCAGAGCCCACAACTCGTCAAGGATGAGCAGGCCCGGAAACAGCTTGAGGAAATTGCGGCTTAGGTCTTTGACGTCGAATGATATTGCCGAAATCAAGTACAGCCGCACCGGGATTCCAATCGCCGCCGACGCAATCAACGCAACGATTGCCGCAGGATGACCGGACGCACGTTCAAGCAAGTCTTCCGCAGCCGCAATTCGACCCAGCGCAGAAAGATAAAAGATCAGATACATGATCTGAATCAGAAGAAACAAACCGCGCACGTATCCGTCCGGAACTGACGGCAGCTGTTCGGCACGCGTAAGCCCAAAACCTGACCGGAATCCTATGTCTCCGGTCGGGTGAATTTCCTTAGACCTTAGAACGGGCTCGTTGGGGCCTTCGGCAACCGACTCCACCGGACTCACGAAGCGATACCCGCGCCTGGCGAGAGTTTCAATAAAGATCGGGTTGGCGGCGGAATCACCCAGCGCATCGCGGATCTTGTTGATGACGGTATTGAGGCTGTGGTCGAAATCCACGAACGTGTCGGACGGCCACAGCTTTTGCCGGAGTTCATCCCTGGTCACAACTTCGCCGGATCGCGTCAGAAGCACCATCAGCACTTGAAAAGGCTGGTCCTGCAAGCGGATTCGCCTGCCTGCTTTACGCAGTTCCCCACTGCTGGCGTCGGCTTCGAAGACGCCGAAGCGGAATATTCTTCTCTCGCCGCCAGTCATTGCTCGACATCATAACGTAAGCGTGACATCCCGAAGCAGAGAAGAAAACATCGGCATGACACGTCAGCTGGCGACCGCCGCATGTGCCGGAGAAGCTTCCGCCAGGACACGGGCAACTCCATCCTGATACGTCACACTATTCCCCGAGATCGCCGGAACCCGATCTCCCGGAACCAGAATCCCGATTAAATTCAGCGGATCAGCTGCCGACAAAGTAATCGTCTCCTGCCCAACATCCAGCTTCCTCAGCGCTCGCACCGACTCAACTGCGACAGGCAGAGCGAACTGCTCGCCCAGAAATCCATCGACAAACCGCCCGCCGCGAATCTCGCCCCGATCCTCTAACCGCCGGAAGGCCATCAACAATTCGCGCCACGGCGGCAGATTCGCCTCCCGCGCGAGAACGTCGCGGATTACAATGCCATAGCGCCGCAGCAGCATCCAGCAGGCCGATTCCACCGCGCGCGATCGTTCCACAACTTCCTCGGCATGCAGAATCGCCCACCGTCCCGCGTTGTGCCGCGGACGCGTGCTACGCCCACTTCCCTGCCCGGCCCGCCGTTTCGGATCGATCAGCGAACGCAGGTTGTCGAAGCCATCCGCGGTCACCAAACCCGCTGCAACCAACTCCCACAGCCCAGTCTCCACTTCCGCCTTAAGCTTCTCCGTTCCCCGCACAATATCCGCAAAGAACGAAGCCCCGCGCTGCCGCAGAAAATTGAGCACAAGCTGAGCCCCGTGGCTTAGGCCATTGTTCGAATCTTGCTCGGCAGCCCGGTGCCGGGGCGTCATCCAATCCGCATCCTCTCTTACAAAGAAAGTGATCGGCGCCACGCTGGTTGGAATCACTCGCCGCTGCCTCGGCGCGGGACCCGCGTCGGTTTCGGCGCCACGCGCAGGCGAATAGTCGAGCGTCGCCGGGTGCGGCGATAACCTTCCCCACCCCACCGCTCCCGTCAGGCAAAGCTGGTCAAGCCACTTCGGATCGTAATCCGCAATGCGCCGAGCCAGAACCTGCCGCTCCCACGCGTTCGCGGGAATTTCGAATCCTTGCAGTTGCCGCACTACCTCCAGCGTGCCGCGCTCACCCATGACGTGTGTACCGGGTGCTACGTGCTGCCACTGCAGCAGCCACTGCATGAACTGCGCCGCCGTGACCGGCTCGATCTGCTTGCGTAAACTCGCAACCGTCAGGCGATGTATGCGCGCCAGCAATCGTCGCTCGCACCACTCGGTCTCATTTGTAGGGACAGCCCCCCCCGGCTGTCCAGCCGAGCGAAGCTCGACCAGTTCGTGTGGCGCGGGCGCCCCCGCCCGCGAAGCACCACCAGTAAAGTTCCCCCGTAAAACAGTTCCACTCGCTTCCATGCGCAGCAGAGCACTTGTAACATCAGAAGCCACAATGCCCAACTTCTCGCCCAACTGCTCCGCCGTAGTCGGCCCCAAGTGCGACATCCAGCCCGTAACCAGCGTCAGCAAAGCATCCTCGCGATTCGGCGCATCCACTTCAACCTCAACGATGCTCTGAGCGAATCGCGCTTCTGGGAACAGGACAGAAAACGCTTTTGCACGCTCCGCCGCAACCCAGTAATTACGTCCCTCAAACGCCGCGGTTGTGGCACGCCCCTCCTGAATCAATCGTTCAAAAAAGTATTGCCACTGCCCGGTTCCGTAATTTGCATTCGTTTCCGGCAGCGCCACTAGCGTATGCAACACATCGTGCAATTCATCTGCATCGCGAATATCGGGCCAGGCTTCTTCCCGCACTTGCGCAATCGCTGCCGGGTCGAGCCCACCCACTTCTTCCAGCACCGATTCCGGCAGCATCCGCCGCATCTGCACCGCGCGCGCCCGCCGCTCCTCGAGCGGGGCGTCATCCAGATAAGCGTAGGGATTTGCATTCAGGATTTCGTGCGAGAACTGCGACGGCACCGGGGTATCGACCGCTATGCACCGAATGCGCCCATCTGCCAAGCCAGTGAGCAAAGCCTTTAACCCGTCGATGTCCATCGCTTCGGTAAGCACATCCTTCATAACCTCACCGACCAGCGGATGATCCGGAATCTTCCGCTCGCCCTGAATGTTTTCGAAACAAGCGGCCGCATCGGGAAACACCGAGGCCAGCAGATCGTCGGACCGCATCCGCTGAATCTGCGGTGGAACCTTCTTTCCATTTTGAAAGCGCAGGAGGGCGAGCGCCCGGTTCGCGTCCCAGCGCCAGCGCGTAGCAAAGATCGGAGAATCCAGCGCCGCCTGCTCCAGAATGGGCTGCACCGTCGCGGCTTGCAGAAAGTTGAAAACATCCGCCAGCGGAAAGCTGTGCTGCTCGGCGAGCGCGATGTTGAGCCCGTTGTCCGTAGCCGCTGCCTGCAATTCAAAATTGAAACCCACGCAAAAACGCTTGCGCAGCGCCAATCCCCAGGCCTTATTAATTCTTCCCCCGAATGGCGAGTGGATCACCAACTGCATCCCGCCGCCTTCATCGAAGAACCGTTCTGCGATGACGGTCTTTTGCGTGGGCACCGCGCCCAGCACCGCCCTCCCCTGCAAGACATATTCAATCGCCTGCTCCGCGCCGGAATCATCCAGCCCACATTCAGATTTCAGCCAACTGACAGCGGCGGCAACATCCGGTTGCGTCGGCGAAAAACCTACCGGCGAAGTCTTCGGCAGCCTATCGCTGATTTCTTGCCGCAACCTTCCAATGTGCTCGGAAAGTTCTTCCGTCCGCGCCGGGGCTTCTCCACGCCAGAAGGGCACACTCGGCGGCGCGCCATGCGCATCCTGCACCAGCATGCGTCCAGCATTGGTTTCGATGCGGCGAATCATCCACGACGTGTTGCCGAGCAGCATGATGTCGCCGCGATTGCTTTCCACCGCAAAATCTTCGTCGACCGTACCCACGACCAAACCATCGGGCTCCGCCACCACGGCATAAAGAGAATTGTCTGGAATCGCGCCGCCACTTGTGATGGCGGCCAGCCGCGCCCCGCGCCGTGGCCGCAGCTTGCCGTTCACCCGGTCGCGGTGAACATATGCGCCATACCGTCCGCGCCGCGCCGCAATTCCCTCGGAAAGCATTTCGAGCACGGCGTCAAAAGTCGTACGCGTCAAATTTCGATACGGATAGGCGCGCCGCGCCAGCGCGAACATCGCATCTTCATCCCACTCTTCCGCCGCGCAGGACGCCACAATCTGCTGTGCCAGCACATCTAGCGGAGATTCCGGAATCATCAGCCGATCCAGATCGCCTTGCTGGATCGCGCGCACCAGCGCTGCGCATTCCAACAAGTCATCACGCGTCGTCGCGAACAACCGTCCCTTGGGAACCGCACCTCGCCAGTGTCCCGAGCGCCCCACACGCTGCAACGTCACGGCAATCGAGCGCGGAGAGTTGATCTGTACCACCAAATCGACAGTGCCCACATCGATTCCCAGTTCAAGCGACGCGGTCGCCACCAGCACCCGCACCTGGCCTTCTTTCAGTTTCTTCTCGGCAGCCAACCGCAGCTTTCGAGACAAGCTGCCGTGATGCGCTGCGACATTCTCTTCTCCAATACGCTCGCCCAAGTGGTGCGCCAGCCGTTCCGCCATGCGCCGCGTATTCACGAAGATCAGCGTGGACCGATGCTGCTCCACCAGCGTGACCAGCCGGTTGTAAACCTCGTCCCACATCTCGTTCGAAGCCACCGGCCCCAGCGGCATCTGCGGAACTTCCACCGCCATATCAAGCTTGCGCTTATGGCCGACATTGACGATGACCGCGTCTGGCCGCGAACCTTCGGGATCGGCACTGCCGGTCAGGAATCGCGCCACTTCTTCAATCGGCTTCTGCGTGGCCGATAGCCCAATGCGCACTGGCCGCTTATGAGTCAGAGCGTCCAGCCTTTCAAGCGACAACGTCAAATGCGCTCCGCGCTTGTCATCGGCTACAGCGTGAATCTCGTCGACAATCACCGTCTCAATATCGCGCAGAATCGCCCGGCTCTTATCCGCGGTCAGCAGTATGTAAAGCGACTCCGGCGTGGTCACCAGAATGTGCGGAGGCCGCTTCAGCATGGCGCGCCGCTCGTGCATGAGCGTATCGCCGGTGCGCACTGCGGTGCGAATCTCCGGCATCAGCAAGCCGCGCTCGCCCGCCATCGCCAGAATCTCTCCCAGCGGGACTTCCAGGTTCTTTTGAATGTCGTTGCCGAGCGCCTTCAGCGGAGAGACGTAGAGAACCTCAGTGCGATCCGCCAAATCGCCTGCCAAAGCTTTCCGAACCAGCCGGTCGATGCAGGCTAGAAACGCAGCCAGGGTTTTGCCGGAGCCGGTTGGCGCCGAGATTAGTGTGGTGCGGCCGGCGAGAATGTGCGGCCAACCTTGCTCTTGCGGTTCGGTGGGAGTGGCAAAGCGGCGCACAAACCACTCGGCAACCAGAGGGTGAGCCCAAGCCAGAGAGGAAGGGGGAAACTCCATTATGCTATTGTAACGAGGAGAACGACTTTCGTAAACTATTCGCCCTTAGAAAAACGTACAAAAAACCGCCGGATGCTTGCTTGGGGCGTGCTCGGGTCAGCATCCGGCGGATTTACGACTCTCCTTACTCACCCTGTCGTTTTCAGGAGTATTTTCAACTATTAAACCGCACGGACGGACGAAGTTGCGTCTAGTTTCGTAAAACTTCGTAGAAATTTCTGCAAGAAGCTCGCGCAGCAGGCGCCGATTGCAACTTGATCTAGTTTTCCGTAATCGCCGGCGCGCTGGACGCCATCAACTCGGTAAATTTAGGGCTCTTGCGCAGTTGTGCGAATTCCGTGTCCTTGTAAACGTTTTTCAGGTCTTTATAGCCGTTTTCCATCGCTTTTCTCAGATATTCGAGCGACTGATCGGAAAGCCCCATCTTGGCGTAAAGCTTGGCCACCGTGTAGTCATACCGGGCACGGTCTTCCGGGCTCGGCAACTGGGCCTGCACGCCGCCGCGAGAAGTTCTGGTAAAGACGTCGGGGTCCAGGTCCAGCGCATGCTGATAAGCGGCCACGGCGGGATCGAACTGGCGCTTGGAGAAATAAGCCGCACCCAGATTGTTGTAGAACGACGCCGAATCGTGATCGATCTGAATGGCCTTTTCGTACTGCTTGACCGCGTTCGCGTATTTCCGGGTCTCGTAATAAATCACGCCCAGGTTGTTGTAGGCGTCGGCATATTTCCGGTCGGCGCGAATCGAGCGCTCGAATGACTTTCGCGCCTCCTTGAAGCGCTGCATCAACAATTCCGTGATCCCGATCTTGTTCAACAGGCGCGCGTCATTCTGCTTGCGGTTCAGCGCGGCGTGGTAATAATCCAGAGCATCCAGGAACAGCTTATCGGCGCGCAAGTTGTCGGCTTGCTGCTCAAGCTGCGCGGGCGTGGCATCGGCTGCCGGAGGATCGACGCCGCGCACCAGAGGCGGCGCAATCTGCACTTGTTCGGTGTGGGAAACCTGTGCCAACACGGCGGTGGAGAAAATCAGAAGAAGACAACTAAGAAGAAGCAGCAGGCAGGCCTTCCGGTAGGACATACAAACCCCCAAAGCGACCCAAGTCTTAACGAGCACATTTTGCCACAGTTTTGGGTTGGCGGCGAAGAAATTTGTTTCCTGGGTGCACCAGCCGTGCCGAATCGGATCGCTGGATTTCCGAACCAAATAAAGTTTGTGGGCGATTCCGCAGAAGATGCAGGCGATGCCCGCCACGCAAGAATTGCGGATACCCTCCCCCCGGGGGGGTGTCGAATGGAATCATCAAGTTAGCACAAGATGCCCCAGTAAAATCCGTTTTTCAAAGAACTTAGAGTCAAAGTCCGTGAAGCAAAGGGGTTAGCGCCGCGAGGGTTTGGGTTGACCCGACCGTCACGGCCTCGATTAGGATCGCGCGATTGGAGCGGGAGGGCAAGGTCGGATGTCACAACGTGAATGTGGAAAATCCTGAGCTCAGGCTTGAAAGATTCTTCAACTACTTAATGTCTTCTGGGTTATCATCTACCGGGCCTCGAACTCCCCCGTTCGAGGATGCGCAATCAGCCCCAAGAGAAAGTCGGCCCAGGCAGTTCAGTTCTCCGAGGAGTGTGGCGCCTTGACTTCGTTACCATCTGGCTCTTCCTGTGTTCGCCTGCTTGTTATTTTTTTGATTCTCGGTTGTGCGCTCGTCCCGTATGGGCACAGTCAGGTCACATTCTTTACCCCGCCAAGCTACGCCGGGGGCGGAACCATATTTGTCGCTGACTTCAACGGCGATGGCAAGCCCGACATCCTGGCGTCCGATGGAACGTTGAATCTGGGAAACGGTAACGGAACTTTCACAACTGGCACTCCGGTCACGGGAACCCCGATTGCGGTTGCCGATTTCAACGGCGACGGAATACCCGACGTTTTGGAGCAGGGAACGGGAACGCTGCTGGTACTTCTGGGCAATGGCAACGGCACCTTTCAAGCGGCTATCAGCACAAACAGCAATGCCAGTTTCGGGGCAGTCGTCGCCGGCGATGTGAATGGGGACGGGAAGGCGGACGTACTAGGGCTTTACAACAATAATCTGGTGGTTTATCTGAGCAACGGCAATGGCACATTCGCTGCGGGGGTTTCTTATGCCGTCGGCGCCTCCTATGGCCCTGTTCCGATTACCTTGGGGGACTTCAATGGGGATGGAATCGTCGATGTCGCCCTAAGTTTCACCGGTGACAATCCGGTGGGCGAGGTAATGGTTTTCTTGGGCAACGGCAACGGCACTTTCCAGGCCGGCAAGACCTCTACGGGAGTCGACTACCCCACGTCAGTGGTGGCGGGGGATTTCAATGGGGACGGAAAGCTCGACCTGGTGATTGCAGGAAACCCGACCTGTGGAGGAACGTGCGCGCCCGCCGTGACTCTGATTCTGTTGGGAAACGGTGACGGCACGTTTCAGGCACCCACTACAATTTTCTCTAATAGCGGGCTTTTAGCTGCGGCCGACTTAAATCATGACGGAAAGCTCGATTTAATTCTGCTCCAAGGTTGGCCGGTGACGTTGACGTCCAACTCGATTCAGCTTATGCAGATCTACCTGGGCAATGGCGATGGAACCTTCACCAACACACATAACTACTTCCCTGCGCCGGTACCCAATGCCGCTTTAGCCCTGGCGGACTTTAACGGCGATGGCAATTTGGATGTGGCTGCAGTAAACAGCGTCCTGCTGGGCAATGGCGACGGTACGTTCCAGGGCTGGGGGGCGTTGGCGGTAGGTCCGCAGTCAAACAGCATTTCGGCCGCAGTGGCAGGAATATTTGTAACGAATGGCGCGCCGGATGTGGCAGTGCTCTTCAGCAGCTACTCTGACACTATGCTTTATATTCTCAGAAATGATGGAACGGGTACGCTGAGCATAGCGCACACTTACGACTTGCAACAGTTGGGTTCCGCGATTGCCACTGCCGATGTGAATGGGGATGGCAACCTCGACTTGGTGGTACTAGGCCAGGATTTCCCGACGCAAAACTGGAGCTATGTGGTGCTGTTGGGCAACGGAGACGGGAGCTTTCAGACGCCAGTCACGTACCCCCAGAACGTTGTCAAGGCTGGGTCAGGAGTTTTGATAGCCGACTTTAACGGGGACGGCAAGCCCGATCTTGCATTCCCGGCAGGCTACGAGTCCGTGGCGGTGTTGCTGGGAAATGGCAACGGAACATTCGGTGCGCCGGCCTACTACTACATTGCGGGCGCCGGGGGTTCGCTGGTGACTGCGGACTTTAATAACGACGGCAAGCTAGACATTGCGTCTGGAGCAACAAGTTTGGCGTTGCTGCTGGGGAACGGCGATGGCACGTTTCAACCAGCGACGTTTCCCGCCGTGGGGGTTTCTGGATTCTTGCTAACGGCCGTGCTGACCAGCAGTGGCAATGCAGATTTAGTAGCCGGCGACTCGGTCGATTTGGGCAATGGAAACGGCACATTCACACCCTTAACCAGCGCGCTGCCGAGTGGAATATATGCCACAGCCCTGGCAGACATCAACGGGGATGGAAAGCCGGACGCTGTCGGGTATGTTTCGGGGCTGGACCATGGGAGCGGTTTGGGAGTCGAGCTGGGAAATGGGGACGGAACATTTGGAGCATACATAAGCGTGGTTCCGGATGAGCCTGACAATGTGCCGAGTCTCCTCGCAGTGGCTGACATGAACGGGGATGGCAAGCAGGACCTGGTGGTGACAGACGGGAATATTGTCTTCGTCATGCTGAACACCACGGTACCGGTGCCGGGAACGACTTTCTCGCCTTCCCCAGTGACTTTTGCGGCGCAGGCTATCGGAAGCAGCAGCGCAGCGACCATGGTGACTTTGACCAACAGTGGAGCGGTTGCGCTGACCGTAACGGCCGTAACGCTGGGCGGTGCGGATGCCGGCGAATTTACCCAAACTAACAACTGCACCACGGTGCAACCGCTCGCGACTTGCGCTATTAATGTGACCTTCACGCCAACCGCCGCCGGGAACGTGACGGCGAACTTAATAGTTTCGGATAACGCCGGAAGTGGCTCGCAGGTGGTTGTGGTCTCGGGCACGGGAGCGTCCGCTTCGGGCTTTACGTTTGGCATGCCGTCTGGGGGATCGAGTTCGTCGACGATTACTGCCGGTGGAACCGCGACCTTCGGGTTAGTGATTAGTCCGGCGGGGTCATTTAGCGGGACGGTAAGTCTTACGTGCGCGATTACGCCCGCGGCCAGCCCCGCGCCAATTTGCGGCGTGCCGGGATCGGTCAGCGTGACTGGGACTTCAGCTACGACTGTGACGGTAACTGTGAGCACAACCGCGGCAGGAAGCGCCGTGAGCGGACCCTTTGGCGACTCGCCGCCGAGCGTTCGATTCGCAGGATGGGTGCTGGCCTTAGGGGTCTCGAGTCTGCTGTTGATGGGCAGGAGGCGACGTTTTGTATACGCGCCGGTAATGGTTTTGATCCTGCTTATGGTGGGTTGCGGCGGTGGTTCGTCGTCTCCCACGCCAACTCCCGCCGGCAAGGGGACTCCGGCGGGCACGTATACCGCTACGGTGACCGCGACTTCGGGAAGCTTGAGCCATCAAGCTGCGGTAACGGTGATTGTGCAGTAAAGCGGGGTTCCCACAGTGCACGATCACTTTGGTTGAGTCCGTGTCTGATCGGCTGACGAATCTCGAAGGACGCTGAATTATCGTTGCAACAAGAACGGTTTTTAGCTTCAGGCAGTTCTGCCTACTCTTTTTTCTAGCACAGATCGAGTTCGTGCCGTCCCTTTAGGACTCGTTTCCATTTTTTGGGGCTTACCCCCGGACTTACGTCCGGGGCTATTTTTATGCCGCCCCTCCGGGGCTTACTGGGGCGCGGGCGGAGTATTGTCTGCGGGCTTCGCCGGCGGAGCCGAGGATTTGTCGTCTTTGAAGATGCCGGCGATTTTGCCGAAGAGGCCTTTTTTCTTCTTGGCGGCATCTGGGTTATTTGGGTCTTGTCCGGTCTGAGCGTTGGCTTGGCTGGGAGAATTGGCGGGCTGGAAATTCGGGGTTTGTCCAATGGGTCCGTTGGTTGTCGGAGGGACCGGAGGCAAGGGCTTCGCGCCGCCGAAGATGCGGGAGAATACTCCGCCGGTGCCGCTTTGCTGGTCGCAGGTGTCGCGCGGTTCGGTGCCGACGATGAAGGCCGAGACGTAGTCGTCGGGACAGGCTGCCGTTGCCAGGCGGTTGGTGAGCTTATCTAGTTGCACATCGACCACGCCGGGGGGCTGGGCGAAGGGTTTCATGTCGCTGTATTGTGGGAGCAGCGAGGCCTTCTTCATGAACTCGGTCCAGATGGGCGCGGCGGTTTGTGCGCCGCTGAGGCGAAGATCGCTGTAGTCGTCATACCCAACCCACACGATGCACAACAAGTTGGACGTATATCCGGCGAACCAGCCATCGTGCGAAGTTCCAGTTTTTCCTGCGGCGGGCAGCATAAATCCGCGCAGGCGCACGGCGGTATAGCCCAAGCCGTTGTTGATGACGCCCTCCATCATGTTGGTCATGACGTAGGCGATGCGGGGATCGAGCACCTGGCGCTGGTCAGTTTTAAAATTCGAAAGCACATCGCCTTTGGCATTGCGGACAGAGTTCACCAGAATCGGAGAAAGCCGCTCGCCATTGTTGGCGAAAGCGGTGTAGGCGGCGGCCATATCGAGCGGCGTGGCGTCATAAGAGCCCAGGGCCATGGCGGGCGTGGGCTTGACGGAGGCGATTCCGTCCGACTTGGCCAGGTCGGCGACCTTGTCGTAGCCCACTTCTTCGGCAACTTTGACGGTCGCGTTATTAAGAGACATGGCCAAGGCGTAACGCAGGGTCACGTCGCCGTGGTACTCCTCTTTGTAGTTGCGGGGCTCATAGATTTGATCGCCGTAGGCGAAGCTGGTAGGTGCGTCGGTCACGGTGGAAGCCGGGGTGATGACGGTCTGCGATCCATCGACCGCGGTATTCATCGCGGTGGCGTAGACGAAGGGCTTGAAGATGGAGCCGGTGGGGCGCTTCGAAAGTGTGTGATTTAGTTGGCTGAAACCGTAGTCGCGGCCGCCAACCAAGGCCAACACGGCTCCGGTGTGGGGATCGAGCACGACCATTGCGACCTGGGCTTGCGGACCGGGCAGAACGTGGGTTTCGATTTTCTTGCCGACCTTGGTCCGCTTGGTGCGCAGTTTTGCCACTTCCGCATCGACCAGCTTGATTCCATCTTCGACGGACTGAGCGGCAGCTTTCTGCAGGTCGGGATCGAGGGTGGTGTAGATGCGGTAGGACTGATCGTTCAGATCGTGCTCGCTGAATTTGTTGATCAGCGTATCGCGCACCATATCGACGAAGTAAGGCGCGTCGCTGGCTTCGACGTTGGGCGGAGCGAGTTTCAAGGGCGCAGCTTTGGCTTTTTCCGCCTGATCGTGCGTGATGGCATGAGTATCGACCATCGAATCCAGCACGAGATTTCTGCGTTCGAGAGCGCGTTCGGGATGGCGATAGGGCGACAAGCGGCTTGGACCCTGGATGATTCCCGCCAGCAGCGCGGCTTCCGGCAGGGTGATGTCTTTCAGGTCTTTATTAAAGTAGGCCCTTGAGGCCTCGGCGAAGCCGCTGATGGCGAACGATCCGCGCTGGCCCAGGTTCACCCAATTGGCGTAAAACTCAAAAATCTGCTGCTTGCTGAACTTCTGTT
The DNA here is from genome assembly GCA_963833875.1 of uncultured Acidobacteriaceae bacterium. Lineage (GTDB taxonomy): Bacteria > Acidobacteriota > Terriglobia > Terriglobales > Acidobacteriaceae > Sulfotelmatobacter. The sequence continues at coordinate 1,019,605 of CAWHZM010000002.1, read as the reverse complement.
CCATCTCCTCGGCAATCAGCATCTCGATCAGTTTGCGGCGGACGGTTTTTTCCGGGGTGAGGAAGAAACCGCGGGAAAGCTGCATGGTGATGGTCGACCCGCCCTGCTCGTGGCGCTGGCGCAACAGATCGACCCATCCGGCCTCGAACATGCGGATAAAATTCACCCCGCTGTGCTCGAAGAAACGGCGGTCCTCGATGGCCATGGTGGCATCGACCATCACTTTGGGGATGTCGTTATACTTCACCACCTGGCGCTTGGAACGCTGCTCGGAATCGAATAACGCGGTGACCAGCTGCGGTTCGAGTTCATAGGCGGCGAGTTCATTGCCCTGGCTGGTAATGCGTTGAATGCGGCCGTCGTCAAAGGTAATGCGTGCCTCTTCTGGGCTGTGATAGGACTCGGGGCCGGGAGTGATTTCGATCGCGCCGGATGTTACCTGAAACGTGCCGAGCTTGGATTCGTCCTGTTTGTCGGAATATCCGGCGCGGCGCAAGTTCTCGGCAACTTCTTTGGCGTCAGCTTTGTCGCCGTCGCGCAGGGTGCGCGGGATGGCGTAGATCTTGGCCGAGTTGGTAAAGACCGGAGTGCGGAAGCGCTGCGCGATGATGCGGTCGTATTTGACGTAGAAGTAACAGAAAAACGTGCCCAGCCCTACGGCCCCTGCCAGGAAAACAATCAGCGCCGCCCGCAGCACGGGATCGCGCGGAAATGCGCCGCTGGTTTTGCCGTCTTTGCCTTTGCTCTTGGGGATCTTTATTTTGATAGCCACTTTGACTCGAATGCCCGCCCGGGAAAACTGTCTACTGGTTCAGACGGTGGGGAGCACGAAAAGGTTTCAAGACGCGCACTGCCCTTTACACCTATCCGCCGCCGATCTCCAACCGCCCTGGTAAGAATGCCTTGCTTGCATTGTAACGCTGCTGCTTGCAATAAGAAGAGACCCGCAGTTCATGCGGGTCTCTGGCAAGATAACAATCATCGTTCAACAGATCACATACTCACCGAGCTGTTCACTGAGGATCAGTAACCGCCCAGAAACCGACGGTCGACAGAGTAGTGGTACCGATCGGTTGAGTGAGAGCGCCACCAGAGGCCACATCCAGCGGGCCCAGTGAATAAGTATAAGTTCCGGAATTATCCACGGCGCTGTAAACAAAGAGAAACTGCCCGCTCTGATCGAATTGCCCCCAGGAGCCCAATGCGACGTCGCTAAAGGGTGAGCCGGTGACCGCGGTGAGCGCGCCTCCCGTACCTATCTCATAGCCCTCGATCGAGTTAAATCCGGTAAGGGTATCGTTAATGCTGAAGGAGTAGACCAGGTTTCCGCTTGAGTTCGATTGCACCGCGATGTTGTAGGGCGAGTAGGTGGTGAGAAAGGGCGAACCGCTCACCGGCGTAATGGCTCCCGCGCTGGCTCCGGATTGCGTGATGCTGAAGACGTAGAGGTGATCGTCGTCGGTTCCGTTCAAATCGAGGTTTTTGCCGCTGGTGCCGACTAGGTATTTCCCGGTCGGTTCGCCTTGAACTTCCCACATGTCATAGGATGCGGTAGTAAAGGGACTGCCTGCCACAGACGTCAGTGCGCCGGTCCCCCCGATCGTATATGCGGCGACTGCGGTGCCCGTGTGGTCGTCGAAAGATTCAGTCACATACAGATATTTCCCCAGACCGTCCGTAGCCATATTTACCGGGCCGAATGGAACGGAGAAGGGAGAGCCGCTCACTTCGGTCAAAGCGCCGCCGGTGCCGATCGAATAGACATAGATTCCATCGTTCAGCAAATCCGCAAAGAACAGGAACGTCCCGGTGGGATTGGTGATAATGCTCTGGATTCCATAGCCGCCTCCCACATCGCCCATGAAGGGCGCCGAATAAGGGCTCTGGCTCAGCGCGGTCAAGTTGCCGGTGGAATCGATCGACCAGCCATAAATCTGGTCGGTCGAGCCAAACCCCGCATATAAGTATTGGCTTTGCGCCACCACCATCCCACGCCCGCCATCACTCACCGGCGCTTCTGGGGCGGTGTAATTGGAAGTTGCGGCAAAAGTATCCGCGGTTGTATTCAGGGTGTAGCCGTCGATCGTGCCTGCGGTGTCCACGGCGAAGGCAAACGCCGCACTTGCGCTGCCGGTGGTGCCGCCCGAACTGAGGCCGGTAGTGCCTGCCGTGCAGCCGGTGGCGCTGAGAATCGGGCCACTGCCGCAAGTGTAATGACCGCAACTGGCCATTCCCATCATGGCCGCGGCGATCAGAATCAAACCCGCTAGAACTCGCATCTTCATGAACCGCCTCCGCACCGGCACTTCTGCCGCGTGCATTTTTGAGAACTCTCCAGACATCGATTTGCGCAGACTTCGATTTACGCAGACATCGATTTACGAATGAGCGGAGATTTGCAGACTATTCACGCCCCGAGCTATGAGAAAACTCTCACTCTCAGCGCGATCTTAGGCGGAAGGTAACTCGAGGGCAACGTTACGAATGTCACTGGCACAATCGACCGGTTAGACTCGGCGAAAGTGGAACGTCGGACGAGGAACTGGTGCCAAGCTTTGCCGAATTCCGGGATTTCCTGCGATAGCGTCGGGTCGGAGTCCGCGTGGAATTGTGGGGAAGTATTGAGCAGGGCCGCCGGCGTCACCGAAGGCCGGGTCAATGAAAACGGGGTCAATGAAGGCAAGGATCAGTGAAAACGGGGTCAATGAAAATAGGATGCGCTGAAGCCGATCGGCTAGAACCCTTTGTTGCCGCTATCCGGCGTGAAGTGCATATTGAAGGAATAGCCGGGAAGATTGATGCCCACGGAGTAATCCACCGCCACATACACAACGGAGGGCATACCCGGCGAGCTCAACCTCTGCACCGAAACCTGCTTGGGTTCGACCGGAAGGTCGTGCTCTTTGGCTTTGCGAATTACATCATTGCGGATGTCGTCCTCGCTCTTCTGCCCGGAAGTGTCCATCAACGAGATGGTTTTCAGGTCGTCCTGAAAACTGTAGTTCGCCATCATCGGCGGACCTATTTGGAACAGGCTCACAACCACACCCACGATTGCGAGAAATCCCAAAAGCGCTTTGATCATCCCCATAGCTGACTCTGCGCCACGAGCGGGGCGCATGATTCAGCCTAAGCTCGCAGCATTTCTTGAAAATGTTCTACTACCGCCGAAATCGTAACATCGCGTACTTCGCGAGTCGAGCGTAGAACGACTTCCACAGTACCTTCGGTAACTTTCTTTCCGACCGTGATTCTAAAGGGGATACCGACCAAATCGGCGTCCTTGAACTTGACCCCTGGCCGCTCGTCGCGATCGTCGAGAATCACGTCGAAAGCCGCTGCCTCGAGACGGGCCGCAATATCGGTGGCAGCCTTCAGCAGGTTCTCATCTTTCACATTCGTGGGAGAGACAACAATTTGAAACGGGGCAATCGAGGGCGGCAGCCAGAATCCGTTTTCGTCATTGCTCTGCTCGACTGCGGCGGTCAAGATTCGTTCGATGCCGATGCCGTAGCATCCCATGATCGGCATGACTTCTTTGCCATTTTTATCGAGCACACGCGCGCCCATGGACTCGGAATAGCGGTAGCCGAGCTTGAAGATGTGGCCGATTTCGACGGCGGTGTCGATGCGCAACGGCGCTCCGCAGGTCGGACAAGATTCGCCCGCGGTGACCGCACGCAGATCTACGTACCTGGTGGGATGGAAATCCTTCTCCGGCGTGAGATTCTTTACGTGATAGTCCTCTTGGTTCGCGCCCGCAATCAGATTGGCGCGGCCTTCGAGAGCTTTGTCAACGAGCAGAATGGGGCGAGCTACATCGTCGAGACCCTTCGCCCAATCAATGCCTAGGGGCCCGAGATAGCCTGCGGGAGAGTTGAACAACTTTTTGATTTCCGCATCTTCCATGGGCCGGGTGGCCGCGCCTATAGCCCCGTTAAGCTTCGCCTCGTTCAACTGGTGATCGCCGCGCATGAGTACGACTATTTCGCTCAACTTGGTCTTGCCGGCCTGGTTCTTATCAGGCTTGCCATCTTTCTGTTCCATCATCAGAGCCAGGGTCTTGATTTTGTTCTTCGGCGAAACGCCTAGGAACCTGGCCACTTCTTCGATCGTCTTTTGGCCCGGCGTATGCACTTCGAGCGGCTTGCCGTCGCCTTCGGATTTCAAGTCTTCGACCGTCTCCAGCTTTGAGGTTGCCTTCTCCAGGTTCGCCGCGTAGTCGCATCCGTCGCAACTGACGATCCGATCTTCCCCGGCCGGAGTCCGCACCATGAACTCGTGTGATTCCTTCCCGCCCATGGCGCCGGAATCAGCCTCCACCACCATGTACTTCAATCCGCTCCGGTCAAAAATGCGGCAATAAGCCTCGTAGTGTTTCTTGTAAGAAATATCGAGGCCGGCCGCGTCGATGTCGAACGAGTAGGAATCCTTCATCATGAACTGCCGCACGCGCAGCAGCCCGGATCTCGGCCTGGGCTCGTCGCGAAATTTGGGCGCAATCTGGTACCAGATCTGCGGCAATTGTTTATAGCTGCGCAGTTCCTTGCGCGCAATCTCGGTCATGACCTCTTCTTCGGTCATGCCCAGGCATAAGTCGGCGCCTTTGCGGTCTTTGAGGCGGAAGAGATTGTCCCCCATCAACTCCCAGCGCCCGCTTGACTCCCAGAGTTCCCGCGGATGCAGCGCCGGCAAATAGAATTCCTGGCCGATCTTGTCCATCTCCTCACGCACAATGGCCATGATCTTGTTGAAGGAGCGGTTCCCGAGAAAGAGATAGGAGTAAATCCCCGCCGCCAACTGGCGAATGTAGCCAGCCCGCACCAGGAATTTGTGGCTGGCAACTTCCGCGTCGGCGGGAGCCTCGCGCAGGGTAGGAATGAAGAGTTGGGACCAACGATGCATAGAGTTTTCTTGAAGTACCGTCTTCGGCTCCGACAGAGACTATCAACCCGATTTCCGAGGGAATCGGTAATTGTACGACAGCGTAGCAGCGCTGACCGAATATAGCGTTACAATGACAGAAACGTATGGCAAAGACCCGCTTCCATTACAACATTATGCTGCGCCCCGAACCGGAGGGCGGCTACACTGCGCTCGTCCCGGCGTTGCCAGGCTGCGTGACCTATGGCCGTACCGTTGAGGAAGCTCGGGAAATGGCCAAGGACGCCATCTCAGGCTACATCGCCAGTTTGCGCAAACACTAAAGATCCCATCCCAACCGACGACAATACCCTCGTCGCCTCGCTCGATCTAGAATATTCTCTCTAAACAAATCAGACTCCGCAGTTTAAATAGATTGAGACCTGATTACTATGACTAAGCTACCTTCCGTCAAACCGCGCCAAGTTGTCCGTTTTCTGGAGCAAAATGGTTTTGTTTTGGATCACACCTCGGGCAGTCACTACATTTTCTACCATCCTTCCTCTCGCCGCCGCGCGGTCGTTCCAGTCACAATCGTGACCTGCCGAAAGGCACTCTGATGTCCTTGTTGAGGGAGGCAGGGTTTGCCCGCGAGGAGTCGATCGAGTTTCTGGCCGGCAGTTAAGCGAGCCCGAGGCTACTTGGAACTCGCCGCTCTACGCAGCCAGCTGCCGCAAAATTTCTTTTCCCAGTTTCTGCGCATCCCCGAAAAACTTCTGATATTCCACAAACAGCCGGTTCAACTCCAGCGATTGATCCACGGAGAGATGCCTGCGTAGCATCATGTCCCGCACATGCACCGGGTTCGGCAGCGTGGCATCTTCGGTCAATTCTTCCAGCGCGGTTTTGGCGTCGTAATGATACATAGATTGATTCTAGCCCTGCTACACCAGTTCAGTGCTCCATAGGTCGTGCAGATGCACGATGCCCTCCAGCTTCCCTTTTCCATCCACCACCATTAGCGAAGTAATCTTTTTCTCTTCCATCAAAGCCAGCGCGGTCGCGGCAAACTCTTCGCCGGCAATCGTGCGCGGATTCTTGGTCATGGCCTCGCCCGCCGTCAGGTCGAGCACGTCTTTTCCGCGCTTTTCGAGCAGGCGCCGCAAATCTCCATCGCTGATGATTCCCACCAACTTTTCGTTCTCCACCACGGCGGTCACGCCGAGCTTTTTGCGCGACATTTCATAAATCACATCCGGCATTTTTGTCGCCGGTCCCACACAAGGCAAGGTCTCGCCCGAGTGCATGAGCGACACCACCCGCGCCAGCCGCTTGCCCAGCTTCCCGCCCGGATGAAGATTGGCGAAATCTTCTTCCTTGAATCCGCGCTTCTCGCTCAACGTAACCGCCAGCGCGTCGCCCAAGGCCAGCATTGTGGTTGTCGAAGCGGTAGGCGCCAGTCCGAGCGCACAAGCCTCCTCGGCCACCGAACAATCCAGGGCCACATCGGCCGCCGTGGCCAGAGTCGATCGTGTGGAGCGGGCGCCCTCGCCCGCTTTGCCCGCATAAATCTGATCTCCAGTCATCGCAATGAGCGGGACTCGCAGACGCTTGATGGTGGCTAGCAAAGCCAATATCTCTTCGGTCTCGCCACTCGCCGAGAGCGCCAGCACCACGTCTCCACGCACCACCATTCCCAAATCTCCGTGCAACGCTTCCACCGGATGGAGATACAGCGCGGGCGTGCCGGTCGAACTCAGCGTGGCTGCGATCTTGCGCGCGATCAGCCCACTCTTACCCATCCCGGTTACAACGACGCGCCCGTCGCAGCGGAACATCAACTCGACCGCACGCTGAAATTCCCCCGCCATAGGGCCGGCAATACGGTTGGCGAGCGCATCCAGCGCTTTGGCTTCAATTCGGACGACGTTTTCGCCAATATTTTTCATCGATGGAACGTTCTAGCCCGCGCCGTAGAGCCACGCCCCTAGAAATGATCCTCCAGCCCAATCACCGGCGGATGCACCGGCTTCTGCCCCAGCACCGCCAATCCCTTCGCCTGAATCGCGCGATCCCATGGTCCGGCCTGCCAGTTGTCCCGCATCTTCTGAGGATGTTTCCATGCGGGAATCGAGAGCATCAGATTTTTCCCAGTGGAATGAAGATAGGGTTCGTACATTGACCGCAATCGATCGAGCTTGGCGCGAGCCTCGTCTCCGCTGCGCAGCTTAAGGCCCGCGCTGGCGAGCGTGTCCTGCAGCGACTTGAACGTCTCTTCCGTAAGACGTTCCGGCATCGTGGGATCGTAATGCGCATTCACCACCTGTGCCAAATCGACGGCTGCGTGCCGCGCCATGGCGAAAGTCAGCTTAGCCTGTCCGGGATGAACCCCTTCAATCCCGGTGAGCACCAATGTAGTCGCATCCAGAATGGCGGTGAGCGCCCCCAGCCACGACTGATTGCTGTGCTGCGATCGAAAAAAACTGAGCACCGGGTAAGACAGGTGGCTTTCCAGCAACTCCGCCGACCAACGCTCCCAGTCGCGCAACACCGCATCCAGCACGGCCTGCTCAATCGCCGGATTATCAGAAGCTCCTGCCAGCCGCACCAGCAATTCCGTGGCTGTAGGTGGCGAACCGGCTCGCGCATCCAGCATCGAGATCTGAATCTCGAGCCTTGAAAATGAAGTGTAGACAACCGGAAGATAGCCGATCACTACACCGAGAAAGGCGAATCCCATGCCGGCTTCGAGCACCGCCAAGGCCCGGGCCGCAGCCGTGATGGGCAAGATATCGCCATAGCCCAGCGTGAAAAAAGTCTGCCCGCTCTGGTAAAGAATCCTGCCGAAGGTGATGGGCTCATTGCCCAGTTGCTCGTGGCCGCCAATGCCATACTGCAACAGGGCGAAGCCAAAGATCAGGGTGGTGGCCCAGAACGCCAACAGCGTGATTAACGTCAGAGGGCCAAAATATCCCAGGAAGCTCTGCCGCGCCCGGCCCTCCTGCATGTGAGCCGCAATAAACTTCCACGGAATCCAGGTGCGCCGGTAAAACCACGCCGTCAGCTTGAACTGCCTGGTCACTCGGCGCGGCAGAACGACCGTTTCGAAGGCATCCAGAAACACTATCCAAAGGATCACCACCCCGAAAATGACCGCGGCGATGCTGCCGTGTGGATGCATGAAAGGAAGCTTAACCGAGAATGCAATCATGATGCGAGAGCAGATTCAGATTCCGGCTCCCGGCGCCCGAGCCGGACGTCGCCTACTGTGGCGCGGATTGAGTGGGAGCGGTCGCCGGCTGTGGCGCGGCTGGCTTGCTCGGGGCCAGCTTCTTGGGCGCAGGCTTTTTCTTGGCGGCCGGCTTCTTCGGCGGCTCGGTGTCGTCGACAATCACCTTTTTGGGAGGAGCCGCCACAATTGCCGCTTGCGCGGTCTTCAAATCGGTACGCAGGCGGACAATCTCCTGCTCTTTCGACACTGCCAAATTACTAATTCGATCCGCCAACTGCTTGCGCGTACCCTCGAAACTATTCAGATCGTTCGAGAGCGACTGAAAATCGTCCTTGGGTCCAAACGCTCCCGCCGATTCGACCACCCCGCCTAGAACGTCATACAAGGCATCGAGATTCCGGTACAGCTTGAAAGTCGCCGGCATGTCTTCCGGACCGTTGCGCAGTTGCTCGATCATCTCCGGTAGCGCGCTCTGCAAATTCCTTTGGATAGAATCGACATCGTTCAGGGACTGCTTCTTCGTCGATCCATCGGTCTTCCATTTTTCAACACGAAGTTTTGACAGATCGTCCTGCGTGGCCTTGGAGCTGGCTTGCAGCTGCGCCAACAAGCCGTTGAGCTGCGTCACTGACGCATAGGAGACCGCCGAGCCCTGCGGCGCCGGTTGCGCCGACGCGAGATCACCCTGAGTCGAATATTGTGGCCCAGGATTGCCGGTTGTATGTGGCGTGATGGATTGGCTGAGGGCTAATCCGCCTAAAACCAGCGAGCCCACTCCTGCCGTAAAACAAATAAGTTTAGCGTTCATGTGTGTGGAGACAGTAGCGCGACGCGAACATCGGTCCCGCGTCGGCATCAGAATATAGACTAGCGGAGAATACTACAAACCGAACTACAATCTCGATGAAGCACGAACTCCGCGGGAAGCCTAACTATAAAGAGTTTTGACTAAATCGTTCTAACCAAATCTATGGAGCGAAAAATCTTCTGGATCGTTTTTGTCGTCCTCGGCTTGGTGGCGGATTTCGTGCTTCCCATCTGGTGGGGCCTGTTCGCCACGATTCCGATCGTCTTCATCGCCTGGTGGGTGGCCTACCGCAGCGACTGGTTCTAAAACTATCCGGCACAACACTCTTTATGGCGTGGTCTCGACCATGGTGAACGGCCCGCTCGCAACCACACATTTGCTGCTGCTCCCCGGTACTAAAGCCCAGTTGCCAATGATGGTGCCGCCGGTCAGCACGGTGTTGGTGCTGTCATAGGTTCCGGTAATATTCGTACTGGTAAGCGTGACCGTGTCCCCGGCCGCGGAAGTGAGCGCGAATGAAAACGTTCCTGTTACGGTGCCCGCCGCATTAAAGGTCAGGTTCAGCTTTCCAGCCTCAGAGACATTTCCATCTCCAAAACAGGTGTCGGTATTCTCCAGCTCAAAGTTCGAAATGCTCAACAGACCATTGCTGGCCACGGTGAATTGCGTAATAAAGCTGAAGCCGGTAGATCCCGGATTTCCGTCAGCGCCACCAAGTCCCCCGCTCATTGCCGACTGCCAAACCTCCCCGGTCCCGGTCGTTACCGTGGTCGGAAGGGAGCCGCACCCCCCGATGCCGAGCGTTAGCAGCAGCAAAACTACAACTTCCTTCATGAATGGTCCTTGAGCCCTGGGATGAAGAACAGATACGACGTAAAATTCTATCGCAAGACTACAGAGATGCGCCCTCAGCGGTCAATGGATGTAAGCCTCCGGTAGTGGGTCCGTTTGAATTGACCCACTGCCAGGGCGTCCTCACGCTCCCCGCTTCCCTTTCAACTCCGCCAGCAACTGCTCAATCCGATCTTCTTTCTCGAGTGCTGCCAGCCGATCCTCCATATTCTCGCCGGCAATTTCTGACTTCGCCGCGCCCAATGCCTCCGAGCGTGCCACCTTCCGTTTCATGCGGTCGAATGCCGCGGCCTGCGAGCCGTCCCCTGCCTGGAGGTGCGCATCGGCTGCCTTTCCCATGGCCCGGGCGCGACGATGTTGAGCGATCAGCAGATCTGCCTTGGTTTTTGCCTCATTCAGTTTCTGCTCTAACTGCCGCAGCGCCGATTTCAAATTTTCTACCTGCGCCTTCTGGTCCAGTACCTGCTGCGCGAAGCTCTCACTCATCTCGCGATAGCTTTCCACCCGCTGCAGCGAAGCCCGCGCCAGATCGTCCTGCTTCTTATCGACTGCCAGTTCGGCCTTGCGCATCCATTCCGCAACTTTCTCTTCATTTTCTTTTTTCTTTTTGTCCAGCAGGTGCTGATCCGCAATCGCAATCGCTACCTGCGTTTTCACCTGCAAGAGCTGATTCTGCATGTCGAGAATCACCTGCTTAATCATCTTCTCCGGCTCCTCCGCGCGATCGATCAGATCGTTCAGATTCGCCCGTACCAACGTGGAAACCCGCTCTAGTAATGCCATGACGAACTCCTTTTCTCAGCTTCCAGCTTCTAGCTTCTAGCAACTCGCGTCGCGGCGCTCAGCGGGACGGGCGAGTCGCCCGTCCCCACATGAGCAAATTGAACCCCATCAGTTTTTGCTCGCGTCCACCAACGGCGGTTTCGGCTTGTTCTTGTCTCCTAACTGTTTCACCTTGCCCAGCAGTTCCGAGAGCGGCATGCCGGAGAGTGTTTCGAACAGCGCCGGCACCTGCGCCGCCATTTGGGCAATGTCCGCCGTGATCTTGTTCATCCCGGTTGCGTCGCCGTTCCCGGTCGAAACAATCGTGATCTTATCCACGTTCGCCAGCGGACTCGCCAGCGCCCGCACTATGTCCGGCATGGTGGTGAACAATCGGTCAATCACCGCCGCCTGGTTGTATTCCTGGTAAGCCTCGGCCTTCACGTTCATGGCCTTCGCTTCCGATTCTCCTTTCTTGAAAATAATTTCCGCTTCAGCCTCGCCCTGCGCCCGAATCGAGGACGCATGTCCCTCGGCCTCCGCGATCAGCCGTTGTTTCTCCGCCGCCGCCAGCGTCTCGATCCGCTGACGTTCAATCTCCGCGCCCTTCAACACCGTCGCAATCAACTCTTTCTCGCGGCGGTTGATCTCCGCCTCCTGCACCTTCACCTGCGCCTCTTTTTCGATCTGCTGCACCTTCACCTGCTCAGCCACAACCTGCTGCTGCATGATGTTGGTCTGGATGTCATAGGCTTTATCGGCCTGCGCCTGTTGCCGCTTCGTGACCTCCAGGAACTGCGCCTTCTTCACTTCCAGATCGCGCTGCGATTCCGCCTGCTTGGCTAGAGACAAAGTCTCCGCCAGCACCCGCTCCTGATCGGCTTGCGCCTTGGCCACCGCCGATTCCCGCTGCGCCAGCGCGCGCTTGATTGCCGTATCGCGATCCGCTTCGGCCGTGGCCACATCGGCGTCGCGCTTGATGCGCGCCACGTCCGGTTTGCCCATGTTGGTGATGTATTCGTTCTTGTCGCGGACTTCCTTGATGGTGAACGAGATCACCTCCAACCCCATCTTGTTCATATCTTCGGCGCAGGTTCCGCGCATGCGGTCGGAAACCATCTCCGGCTGCTTCACGATTTCTTCCACCGTGAGCTGCCCGATGATTCCGCGAAGATGCCCTTCCATCACCAACCGGATGAGCCCTTCGCGTTCTTGATCCGTCTTGGTCAGAAATTGCTCGGCCGCCGTCAAGACCGACTCACGGTCGGACTTTACTTTGATCTGCGCAACCGCCTCGACCGTCACTGCCACGCCTTGCTTGGTATAGAGATCCTGTTGCGGCGCCACGTCGAACGACATTAACTCGAGCGATAGATCCTTGCAGATCTGCACCATGGGGAGCACCAGAGTGCCGTGGCCTTGCACCACGCGCGTTCCCCCTAGCCCATAAACGATAAGCGCCTCATGCGGCCCCGCTTTGCGATAGAGCCGCGCCATGCTGCTCATCAGGAACAGAATGACCATGACGCCCAGCCCCACAAAAATCCAGATTTCCATCATCTTTGAGATTTCGAACATAACGCCTCCTGTCACAGATACTGCTGGGGCGGGACAGTGTTAGCTCGCTGTGTAAGACCCGCCATGATTTTGTGTGGCGCAGCGCTCCTTCAGCGCTGCGCGAACCTACTGCTCTCCCACTACTGCTCCCCAGACATCTCGCTCCATAACTTCACATAAGCAATTCCCTTTTCATACCGGGTCACCACCACCTCCGTCCCCTTGGCGATGGCGCTGCGGTCTTCGCAGCGTGCCCCGCACACTCGCCGCGTGCCCATCTGCGCGTAAACCATCTCGCCCGTTCCGCCTTCGCGGATGGAACTGGAAATTTTTCCCAATACACCAACCATTTCGTAATCCGCAGGGTCCATGTTCTCCTCTTCCGAGATCAAAATCCGGCTCAGGAAGAGGAACACCGTTGCGCCGCCCACCAGGCCAAAGAACACTGATACCAGCAAGCCGAATCCCACCCACAATCCCGAGTAGCGCGTCAGCAAATATCCGGCGCCGCCAAACCATGCCAGGAACGCCGTGAATGTAACGAAGTTGAACGGCGAAACCCCTCCGCCCTGTCCCGTAGCCGCATTGGCATTGCCTTCGGCGGAAACGTGACCCCCGCCAACCGGAAGATGCGCCGGGGCGCTCACTGGCATATGCCCTCCTTGCCCGTGAAAATGCGGTAGATGCAACCGCCCGGTTCGCGCCCCTCCGAACACGAACGAAAAAAAACTGAAGCAAAAACCGACGGCGAAACAGATCAGGTAAAAATCAGCCCATGTCATCGAATAGCTCATCTGCTTCGCCTCCTCTCGGTTCTCAGTTCTCAGCCGTCAATTCTCGGTGAAAGCTCTCGTTAGTTCTTACCTGAAGTTCTTACCTGAGAACTGACAACTGCTACCTACCCTCCGGCTTCAACGCCTCCAGCAACCGATCCGCCAGCCCCGGCGTCTCCAGAATCGCTCCCAACAAAATCAAACACCGCCGCGTGTCCTTTTCCCGCGCCGCCTTGATCAGTACTTCGCTCACTTCAGGATCGTTAGCAAACTTTTCCGACCCTTGTAGCAGCCAAACATCGATCTGCCCCTCCGTCGTACGCAGGTCCGAAGTCAGCTCCGTGTGATATCCCTGCGGGTCGTCCACAAGAAACCCGGGATGCACCTTGAAAAACTCGGCGAGTACAGCCCGCGATGCCTGTGTCATATGCGGCCGCTTCCCGCTTTCTATCTGCGACAAATAGGACTGGCTGATGCTCTTCCGCAATTCCTTCCCCACCGCCTTCACCACCTCCTGCTGCGTCATCGGCCGGCCCGATCCGCGCAGCGAACCCTCCACCTCTCGCAAGTATCGTAACTTTTCGCCTACTGTCATATTGCAAATCGATATATTTATATTGCAATATGGAATACATGTCAAGAATTGTATTTCTCGCCTTATCAGTGGTTTGAAAGAGACCTAATCGTGGTAGGTCGAAACCTGGAAAGACATCGCGCTTGGCAGGGCGAGTTTGGAAGGTGGGAAAGGGATCCAGGCCTCTGGATCATTAAGCCAACCGTTCCCCGCTGAGGCTACTGAAAGACAACTACTGTGCCGGCCGAATGTTCCAGCCTTACAGGCCCGCCTCTATCCTCGATCGTGGATCCAGAAAATCTCTCAACGCGTCCCCAATAAAATTAAACGACAGCACGGCCAGCATCACGGCCATCGCGGGAAAGATCACCAGATGGGGCGCGTCAAACAGATGGGCTCGCCCGTCATTCAGCATCGCTCCCCAACTCGCAGTGGGAGGAGGCACGCCCAGCCCCAGAAAACTCATGGTAGCTTCCGCGAGAATCGCGCCCGCCATCCCGATCGCCGCCTGCACGATTACCGGCTGAATAATATTCGGCAGAATGTGCCGCACGACAATGCGCAGGTCGCTCGCGCCTAGCGCTCGCGCCGCTTCCACGAACTCACGCTCTCGCGCCGCCAAAACCTGGCCTCGCACCAATCGCGCGTAGCCAACCCAGCCTCCGAGAGACAACGCCAGCACCAAATTGAAAATCCCCGGGCCGCGGAAGGCCACGAACGCAATGGCTAAAAGAATTCCGGGGAACGACAGGAACGCATTCATTAAAACAATATTAACGAAACGGTCAATCAATCCACCGTAATAGCCGGCGGCGGACCCGATGACCAGCCCCAGTCCCAGGGAAGCAATGACCACGCAACTTCCCACCAACATCGAGATGCGCGAACCGTAGACGATGCGCGAGAAAATATCGCGACCCAATTCGTCGGTTCCAAACCAGTGTGCGGGCGACGGCCTCTCCAAGCGTATCGGTAAGTGGATCGCCGCCGGATCTTGCGGCGCAATCCAAGGCGCGAACAGCGCGAAAATTACGAAGACAACAACGAGAACCAAGCCGGTCGCCGCCAGCGGATTATGGCGCGCGACACGACGAAACGAAATGGCAGCGCTGGCGATGAGTGAATCTTAAACTATCCGCGAAAAACGATGAAGCGGGCGGAAAAGTGAGTAAACAACCGCAGAAGACCCAAGCTTATGCGACAGCTTTTGGTTTGATCATTGCAGGGCCACTCGCGACAGGCGGCCGCAGCAGCAGAGGAATGACCGCGCTGCACAAGGTGATCACCGCAATCACGTAGAGGGCATGAGAATAGTGGCCCGTGCTCTGGCGAATGCGGGCGATCAAGGTTGGCCCCAGCACGCCGGCAAATCCCCACGCAGTGAGCATGAGACCATAAATCGAGCCCACGTTTTCGGAACCAAAATAATCCGCCGCGAAGGCCGGCATGGTTCCAAAGCCGCCGCCGTAACAGAGCAAGACGATGAAACAGAGAATCGTGAAGCCTGGAAAACTTTGGACCTTCGGCAGCATGGCAAAGACAATCGCTTGCAGCACAAACATCATCAGGAAAATCCAACGACGCCCAATCGCGTCCGAGAGCCAGGCCCAAAGAAATCTTCCGATCCCGTTGCCAATCGAAATGATGCCCACCAGACCCGCCGCCACTGCAACGGTGACGCGGGTGATCTCCTGCGCCATAGGGGCAGCCTGGGAGATGATCGAGATGCCGGCCGACGTATTGAGAAAGAGCAGCGCCCACAGGCCGTACCACTGCCAGGTGCGCAACGCCTCGCCCAGCACATAGGTCTTTGCGGAGCGCTGTTTCTGCTGGGTGGCACTCGGGGTCCATCCTTCGGGTCGATAGTTGGGCGGAGGATCCTTCATAAAGAAGGCCGGAATAGTGACGGCAATAAAATAGGCGACGCCCAACACGGCAAAGGTCTTCAGCACGCCGATGCTCACAATGAGCCGGCTGGCGATGGGGGCAGTGATCAAAGCTCCAGCCCCGAAACCGGCTACGGCGATTCCGGTGATCATGCCGCGCTTGTCAGGGAACCATTTCACCAGTGTGGCTACCGGAACGATGTAGCCGAAGCCAATTCCAATGCCACCGATGATGCCGTAAGAAAAGTAGAGCCAGTAAAGGTGGCCGGCGGAAAAGCTAGCCAGGAAGACGCCGCCTCCGTACAGAATTCCGGCAGCGATGGCCACTGTCCGGGGACCGGATCGGCGCATCCAAAGGCCGCCGACGAACGAGGCAAAGCCCAAGGTGAGGATGGCGATGGTGAATGTCAACGTGACTTGCGAGATGGTCCAGCCGAAAGCCTTGGTGAGCGGAATACGGAAGACGCTCCAAGCATAGACCGCGCCGAGCGCGATTTGCATGATGACGCCGGCAATGGCGATGGTCCAGCGACTGGAGGGGGAACTCGACCGGCTGTTGGCTTGAGTTTGCACGGCTATTAAGAGTGCAAGGGTCCCAAAATTGTTGCCGCGGCCATGACTACAGACAACAACAATAGTCCCGGCCACACCATTCTAAATTGGCAAAATCGATTCGCGCAAGGTATTGATTTCTGAATAATCGCGTTAGGGAATGGATTCAATTTAACGACTTGGGAGCTCGGAACTGTCCGCCTTCGCCCACGTTCGATGCCTCCCGTCCACTAAAGCAGACTTGACTCCGAGGTTCCGTACTTTATATGGTACGTGCTCGGAAGCGGGGAATTATGAAGAAGCGGAGTGCAGGTTCGACGGCCAAGGCCGGGCCACAAGTGGAAAAAATCGCCGCCAGAAAACAAGGGCCTCCGCCGGTGAAAGCGAAAGTGGCGTTGCAACTAGTTCAGGCTATGAAGAGGCGGAACATTTCCAAGTCTCAGATAGCGAATTTCTTGAGGACCAGCCGATCGCAGGTGGATCGGATTCTCGATCCCCACAGCGATGTGACCCTGTCAAGTTTGCAACGGGCCGCTGCTTTGCTGGGGAAAACGGTGGTGGTGAGGTTGGTTTAGGTTCGCGAACATCAACAATCAAGGGCCTGACAAGGGCTCAACCGGGCCGCCCCGGCGGTAGAACGCCATCCAAACGCTCGTTTAGCGACTATGCGACGCGCTTGGCGGCTGATTCTCCAGAGCGGTGGAACGTTGTATGCTTCCTCCCGTGACTCTATCGGTTGTGATCATCACCTACAACGAAGAAGTTAACCTCGGGCGAACGCTCGAAAGCGTACAACCGCTGATCTGCGACGGGAAGGGTGAGATTATCGTCGTCGATTCGGGCTCGACCGATCGCACGGTGGAGATCGCAGAATCTTACGGCGCCAGGGTTTTTGTCGAGGAGTGGAAAGGCTTCGCTGCGCAGAAGAATTCAGCCATTGATAAGGCATGCGGAGAGTGGATTCTGAGCTTGGATGCGGACGAGGAAGTTGAACCGGAGCTGCTCGAAGAGATTTGCTGGGTACTCGAAGCGGCGCGTGCATGGGATCAGTACGGCTTTCCGGTCGACGTCGATTCTCGCTCGATAGAACTTCGTGACCGAGGGACCCAATATGGGTTGGATGAAGAGGATTTGAACGGATTCTTCATTCCCAGGAAGAATTTATTTCTCGGTCGATGGATAAAGCATGGAGGGTTTTGGCCAGATAGGAAGCTACGTCTCTTTCGTAAAGGAAAGGGGATTTTCCAGAATCGGTCAGTTCACGAGACGGTACAAACTGAAGGTACCGCAGCCAACACCAAACAGGGCGCACTTCTCCACCACTCCTACCCCACACTCTCCGATTACATCGAGCATATGAATCGTTACTCATCCCTCGGAGCAGAGATGGTGGTTGCAAAGACCCACGGCAGGGTGCGGTTCAGCGCTAGCAATATCTTGCTGCGTCCGCTGGCGACGTTCGTCTACAACTATTTTTTCCGACTGGGCTTTCTCGACGGACGCGAAGGGCTTCTGTTGCATCTTTACCGCTCAGCTTACGTTTCGTGGAAATATTCGAAGGCCTGGGAGATCTCGCGCGACAATCGGAAAACTGGATAAAACCAAGGGTCTGCCTGTACCTACTGATTGTTTGACGGGCCTGATTCCACCTTGCCCGCGCACGCCGCCTTGCCTATGATCGGTTAAGACACTGGGCCGTCTATGGAAAAAAAGCATTTCAAGCCGCAAGTCGCTGAGAGTTTCGTCGCCGATATTTTCGAAAACCGTCATCCTTCCGGCCCCGAAAAAGCCTGGGCTGAAAAAACTCTTGCCCCCACCCTCGCCAAAGCCCCCGAACGCCCCATCGGTGCTCCAACCGGGGTGAATGTCGACGAACACGGCCAGGCGCGGTTTACCACGATCTCCGGAGTTCCGATCCGCCGGCTCTACACTCCCGCTGACCTTCCCGAAGACTGGAGCGAAGACAAATACCTCGGCTATCCCGGCGAACCGCCTTATACCCGGGGCATTCACGCCACCGGATATCGCGGCAAGCTCTTCACCATGCGACAGTTCTCCGGCTTTGCGTCGCCCGAGGAAACCAACCGGCGTTATAAGTATTTACTGGAGCACGGCGGCGGCGGTCTTTCTGTGGCCTTCGACTTACCCACGCTGATGGGCTATGACTCTGACCATCCTGCAAGCGAAGGTGAAGTGGGCAAGTGCGGCGTAGCCATCGATTCGCTGGAAGATATGGAAATTCTCTTCGACGGGATCGATCTGGAAAAAACCACGGTATCGATGACCATCAATTCTCCAGCCTCCGTATTGTGGGCCATGTATCTGGTGGTCGCGGAGAAACAAGGTGCGGATTGGAAGAAGATTTCCGGCACCATTCAAAACGACATTCTGAAGGAGTACATCGCTCAGAAGGAATATATCTACCCTCCCGCGCCATCGATGCGGCTCGTAATCGATACGTTTGAGTTCGGGTCAAAATTCACGCCGCGCTTTAATACCATCTCGATCAGCGGCTATCACATCCGCGAAGCCGGTTCAACCGCACTGCAGGAACTGGCATTTACGCTCTACGACGGTGTCGAATATGTGGAGTGGGCGAAGCGCCGCGGCCTCGATGTCGATGAATTCGGTCCGCGGCTGAGCTTCTTCTTCAACGCCCACAATGATTTCTTTGAGGAAATCGCGAAATACCGCGCAGCCCGGAAAATCTGGGCTCAAGTGATGCAAGACCGATTCGGAGCGAAAAACCAGCGCACCGGACTCATGCGATTCCACACGCAAACTGCGGGGGTTTCCCTGCCCGCGCAACAGCCGATGAATAACATTGCTCGCGTGGCCTTGCAGGCGTTGGCCGCCGTATTGGGCGGAACCCAGTCGCTGCACTGCGATTCGTACGATGAGGCGTTAGCCCTTCCGACCGAGGAAGCCGCACGAATTGCTCTGCGCACCCAGCAGATTATCGCTTACGAATCCGGGGTTACCCACACCGTCGATCCGCTTGGCGGATCTTACTTCTTGGAAGCGCTCACGATCGATATGGAAAAAGGCGCCTTCGACTACTTCGGCAAGTTGGACGCGATGGGCGGCATGGTGAAGGCTATTGAGCGAGGCTACCCGCAGAAGGAAATTGCGGAGGCTTCCTACCTCTATCAACGAGCAGTCGAAGCAAAAGAGAAGGTAATTGTGGGCGTCAATGACTTCGTGGTGGAGGAAGAGTCTCCCCACATTCTCTATATCGATGAAAGCGTGGCCCGGCGACAATCCGCCAAGCTAAAGACGCTTCGGGCTAGACGGTCCAGTGAGGATGTGCGGCGCCGCCTCGACGCTCTGAAGAAAGCTGCCGCCCAGCACCCACGAGCCGCCGAAAACGGGAGCATCTCCCCCGCCAACACTATGCCCTACATCGTGGATGCGGTGCGAGCTTACGCCACGGTGGGCGAGATCTGCGAGGCCCTGCGAGAGGTGTTCGGCACTTATACCGAGGCAAGCATCATCTAGTAGCGCCCAACCAAAATGGGCTCGCATCTTCAATTTTTCCAAGGAAACATCGGAATTCTTGACTGATTCCACTCTATCATTGAGGTCGCAGATTGCGACCTCAATCATGACTCGAAATAGAAAAACAACGTTGCTTCCCGCGTCCGCGAGCCCCGTCACTTCTGTCTTCCAGGTGGAATCGCGAATCTTTATTTTACGTCACCGAAGAGTGATCCTCGATGCCGATCTGGCTAAGGTTTATGGAGTTCCGGTAAAACGCCTTAACGAACAAGTTAAACGCAATCAGGCACGCTTCCCGGCAGATTTTACGTTTCAACTTACCAGTCAGGAACGCGACGCTTTGAGGTCGCAAATTGCGACCTCAAACAGCAAGGGCGGGCGGCGATACTTGCCGTATGCCTTTACTGAGCATGGCGCAATCATGGCGGCCACCGTGCTGAATTCGCGGCGCGCTGTCGAAATGAGCGTGCTGGTGGTGCGAGCGTTTGTTCGCTTGCGCGAAATGCTCGCTACAAACCGCAGACTGGCAGAGAAGATATATGAGCTTGAAGGACGGGTCGGTACGCATGATTCTGTGATACGAGAACTGATCAAGAGTATCAAAGCGATGATGCTGATCAGACGATCGGCTCGCAAGCGTATCGGTTTCCAGCTCCCCGCCCGCGATCCTCAGAAGGCGGTAGTCCGTGCGCATGCAAGAGCGCAACCAACAAAATTGCCCGTTGTCGCCTGACTTAGCAACCGACCGCGAGAAAACTGATCGCCCACGATGCTTATTCGCTTTTTATTCGTTCCTCTGTCCCGCTTGTGATAGAGATAGAGCATGCGGCGAGCGCTAGCCCATCTCAAGAAATCGGACCGTGTTCTGCGCGCCATCATCGAGCGCGTTGGACCGTGCCACATGCAGTTCAGCCCGCCGGAGCTTCACAGTCTGGCCGAGGCTATTGTCTATCAACAACTCAACGGCAAAGCTGCCGCGAAAATCTTTGATCGATTCGCCGCGCTGGCGGGCGATCCACTGACGCAGGAAGGCATCCTCAAACTCAGCGACGAGCAGATGCGAAGCGTCGGATTATCGAAGCAGAAGGCTGGATATTTAAAGGACCTCGCCGCCAAAACCGCCGCCGGAGCGCTGGATTTTTCGCGGCTGCCGGAGTTGCCCGATGCGGAGGTGATCGAGCATTTGACGCAAGTGAAGGGCATTGGGGTTTGGACCGCTCAGATGTTTTTGATGTTCACATTAAAGCGCGAGAACGTGCTGCCCACCGGCGATTTCGGGGTGCGCATGGCAATGTTCAAGCATTACCTGGACGTGCAGCGACCCAAGGCAGCGACGAAATCTGCAACGCAGAAAAAACCCGGAACGGCCAAAAAGAAATCCAAGCGCAAGATCAAGCTGCCCACTCCCGAACAAATGGAAAAGATTGCGAAATGCTGGGAGCCTTATCGCAGCGTGGCTTGCTGGTACTTGTGGCAGAGTATCGATACGAAAACGCTATAAGAAAGCCGTTGGAACAGGCTGGCTTATAATACCTGCATGTTTGAGCAGCTCGAAGACGTGAGAGAGCGCCCCGAGATCACCCGCGGTACTGTAATTTCGTTTCTATTGATGGTGCTCTTGCTTGGCATAATAGTCGGCGCTCAACTGGAGGCGTTCACCCTGCGTCGTAAATGGAGCTACGGCGGCATCGGTCAGACCTTTCTTCTATGCGCGGTGCTCTGGAAGTCTTTTGTTCGCCCTGCCCTTAAGTCGGCCCTGACAAGGAACAAGGAATAGCGATGGCCGATCTCAAGATTCGCGTTCTCGTAGCCAAGCCGGGACTCGATGGACACGACCGCGGCGCCAAAGTAATCGCTCGGGCCCTGCGCGATGCGGGCATGGAAGTAATTTATACGGGATTGCGGCAAACGCCTGAGATGATCGTAAGCGCCGCTCTCCAGGAAGACGTGCAGGTGATCGGACTTTCCATTTTGTCGGGCGCGCACAACGCAATCGTCCCCCGGGTAATGGACCTGCTCAAGCAGAATAAGATGGATGACGTACTGGTTGTGGTCGGCGGCATTATTCCAGATCAAGACATCGATGCGCTCAAGAAGCTCGGCGTGGCTGCCATCTTTCAGCCGGGCACGGCGATGGATGACATCGTAAAATTCATTCGCGCCCATGTGAAAAGTGCTGGCGTCCAGCTCTGAACGGGGAGCGCGATCTCAAAAGCATGCACGCGGAGTGGCTGTCAACAACGAACCTGCCTTTCTTCCCATGCCCAACTTAAATCCGGCTGCAATCCGGCTACAGCTTACTCGCACCGTCGGCCCCACTCCCTGGTACTGGAAAACTTTCCCCACACTTCATTTGGCAACCGGCAAACCGCTCGTCTGGACGCACTACGGGGACGAGGGACCGGTGGGCTACCTGGTTTCGCTCGCGCTTGAGCACGAGCCCGATCGACCGCGACTGGCATTGAATACTTATTGCCGGCCATTTGTTATTTCATCGAACTGCCTCGGCATTTGGTGTCCCGAAGGAAGAAATATCCGGGTGGCCGGTTTCGACCTTGCCCAGCTTGAGGCCTTCGACTTGGCGGAGATTGCGGGATGGTTCAAGCAATCGTCGGACCGAATCTATGCCAAGACCCCGCCGATCGCCGACTTCGAAGTTCCTCTGAATCTGCCGTCCGGGATGCACAAGATCGACGTGCCGCAAGGACTGGCGACCATCGATGAACTAATTCTTCCCACCAGCTATAAAGCCTTTTCGAACGACGACCCGGCTTTCGCTTTGCTGGTGCTTTATCTGCGGGCGGGGCTGGTCGAAGTGTTGCCGCAAAGATGGTTCACCGGGTCGCAATACGAAGTGGGCCGGCAGTGGATTTCTCGCGCCGCACGCGACCCGGAATCTGGGCGCATCTTCGGCGAATGCCACGGGGTTGGAACTTTTGTCCTCGAAGAGGATGGCTGTCGTCTTGCCCAATGGCTCGACAAGACTCCCTGACCTGGGCTTTCGATTTTCGATTTTCGCCTTTCGCTTTTCAACATTCGAGAACTCCTAGTGGCCGGCGACGAATGAGATGCGCGGTCTCGGGAATCGCGAATGGTGAACTCCCGCGTCAGGTGGCAAAGCTGGCCGCCGTTGCGCCGCGTAGCGGGAGTGTTATACGGTAAACAGTCCGCTGACTCGCGACCACTGGCATCCATGGCTGAACGCAGCGAAACACCGCCCGTACCGTCGACTCAGGTTTCGAACCTGCTGAGCACGAAGGTCGACCCCACCTCGGCGCGCTTCGAAGCGAACATGCGGTTCCTCGCGGATCTGATGTCTCAGGTGCGCAATGAGGGCGAGAAGATTTGCGAGGGAGGCGGCGCGAAAGCCATCGACAATCAACACGCCAAGGGACGCCTCACTGCCCGTGAGCGGATCGAATTGCTGCTTGATCCGGGATCTTTCTTCGAATTAGGCGCATATGCAGCTTACGGTATGTACGAGGAGTGGGGTGGCGCACCGGCCGCGGGCGTTATCACAGGATTGGGGCGAGTGCATACCCGCATGGTGATGATCATCGCCAATGACGCCACCGTAAAGGCGGGTGCGTTTTTCCCGATGACTTCGAAAAAGGTGATACGCGCCCAGAACATCGCCATCGAGAACCGAATTCCTACCATCTATCTGGTCGATTCCGCCGGGGTCTTCCTGCCCTTACAGGAAGATGTTTTTCCCGACACCGACGATTTCGGCCGAGTTTTTCGCAACAATGCGGTGATGTCCGCCTTGAGCATCCCGCAAATCGCAGCCATCATGGGCATGTGCGTTGCCGGTGGTGGTTACCTCCCGGTAATGTGTGATCACGTTCTGATGACCGATGGCAGCGGTCTTTTTCTCGCTGGGCCCGCGCTGGTGCAAGCGGCCATCGGGCAGAAAGTCTCCGCCGAAGATTTAGGGGGAGCGGCCATGCATGCGGGAATCAGCGGCACAGTGGATTTTCGCGAACCCGACGATCGCGCCTGCCTGGCGAGAATTCGCTCGCTGGTCGAGAGATGGGGGTATCGCCGGCAATCTCCGTGGGACCGCAAGAAGCCGGTTGAGCCCGCGCTCGCGGCCGAAGAAGTCTACGGCATCTTCGATTCTTCTCCTGCGCGTCCCTACGACATGAAGGAAGTTCTGGCCCGCGTGCTCGATGGCAGCCGCTTCGATGAATATAAGGCTGAGTATGGCAAGACGTTGATCTGCGGCTATGGCCGGATCGGAGGCTTCGCCGTCGGAATTGTGGCGAATCAGAAGCTGCACGCTCAACAGACCGATCACGAAGGCCACAAGCGCACAGAATTTGGCGGAGTCATCTATACGGAATCCGCTGAGAAGGCCGCGCGCTTCATCATGGACTGTAATCAGAATTTGATCCCGCTGGTTTTTTTTCATGATGTGAACGGCTTCATGGTGGGCCGCGATGCGGAGTGGAGCGGCATCATCAAGGCCGGAGCTAAGCTGGTGAATACGGTTTCGAATTCCGTTGTGCCGAAAATTACTGTGATCGTGGGTGGATCGTTCGGCGCGGGCCATTATGCCATGTGCGGAAAAGCCTTCGATCCGCGGTTTGTGTTCGCCTGGCCCACGGCGCGTTACGCCGTGATGAGCGGAGACTCGGCGGCGGGAACGCTGGTTGAAGTGAAGGTGAAACAACTGGAACGTAGCGGCAAGAAGCTTACCGAGGATGAAAGAAAAGAACTCTACGAGTCGGTGAAGCGGACTTACGATGAGCAGACCGATCCGCGCTACGGCGCTGCTCGATTATGGATCGACAAGATCATCGACCCTATCGAGACGCGCGATGCCATTACACAGGCTCTTGAGGCGGCGGCACTGAATCCCGATGTTCCGGAGTTCAAGGTGGGAGTGCTGCAAACCTGAATATCGGATGATCGGCGATCCGGTCATCCGATGATCTGAAACCGCCCGATGAGTAGATCACCAATCGCCGATTCTTCAAGGACATGTCGAACGCAGTCAAACTAATCGAATGTCCCCGCGACGCCTGGCAAGGGCTGAAAAGGCAGATTCCGGCCGACATTAAGCGTGCCTACCTGCAAGCCTTGATCAGCGTGGGATTCAAGCACATCGACGGGGTATCGTTCGTCTCGCCCAAAGCCGTGCCGCAAATGGCGGATTCCGAAGAAGTATTGAAGGAACTCGATCCCCCGGACGATGTCGAGATCATCGGCATCGTGGTCAATGAAAAAGGCGCGCAGCGTGCCATCGAGACTCAGGCAGTCAAGACCTTAGGATTTCCCTATTCCATCTCCGAAACTTTTCTGCGCAAGAATCAGAATCAAACCGCGGAAGCTGCGCTGGAGGAACTGGAGAAGATCCAAAAAAGAGCTGACGATGCCGGGCTCGATGTGGTGGTTTATATTTCGATGGCGTTTGGAAATCCATACGGCGACCCGTGGAACGCGGATGAGGTCATCGAGGCTATTTCATTAATGGAGGTCGATAACCTCAAAATGATTTCTCTGGCGGATACAGTCGGTGCGGCGAGCACGCAGCAGGTCGGCGATCTGGTAGGCGCGGTGATGAAAAAATACGACTATCTTGAGATTGGAGTTCACCTGCACAGCCGCCCCGAGCAGGCGGAGGCCAAGATTCTCGCAGCTTATGATGTCGGTTGCCGCCGCTTCGATTCCGCGCTCGGCGGCCTTGGCGGTTGCCCCTTTGCGCAGGATGCATTGGTGGGAAATATTGCGACCGAAAAGGTGATTGAGGCTCTCAAACAACGCGGCGCGGAATTGCCGCCGCTGAAATCGCTCGACACATTGTTCCGCGCAACGGCCGAAATGGCGGCTAGATTTTCGATTTCCATCGCCGCCGATTAATCCTTCTATGTCCTACAAGACTATTCAACTCGCTCACCAGTCCGGCATCTCGACCATCACGCTGAATCGACCGGATAAGCGGAATGCCATCAGCTTCGAACTGGTCGGAGAATTGATGGCGGCGCTGGATGAAGTTGAGGCCTCATCTTCGAACGTCCTGATCGTCACCGGAGCCGGCAAAGCTTTTTGTGCAGGGATGGATCTGGATGAATTGAAATCTCTGCTCGGCAAGACTCACGGCGAGAACGTGAAAGACTCCACGAAAATGGCGGCCCTGTTCCGCAGGCTCTACGATTTTCCGAAACCGACAATCGCGGCCGTGAACGGTGCGGCCATTGCAGGAGGCACGGGTCTCGCCACCATGTGCGACTTTACTCTTGCCCTGCCGGAGGCCAAATTCGGCTATACGGAAGTTCGCATTGGGTTCGTTCCGGCCATTGTTTCTTCCATTCTGGTTTGGCAGGTCGGACACAAGATTGCTCGCGATCTTCTGCTGAGCGGGCGGGTATTCGACGCCGCCGAGGCGCATCGCCTCGGGTTGGTGAATGAAGTGGTTGCGGCGGAGCGTCTGCTTGATCGAGCCCGCGAACTCGCGGCTCAACTTCTGGAGAATAGCCCCTCGTCGGTACGAGCGACAAAAAGACTCATCAACGGATTCATTTCCACGCAACTCGACCAGCAGGTCACCGCTGCCATCGAAGACAATGCGCGTATCCGCACCACCGCCGACTTCCGCGAGGGGGTCTCATCCTTCCTCGAAAAACGCAAGCCGGTGTGGAGCGCGAAATGAACTCCGATCACTCTTCAGCCATCAATGAAACCAGGGTGCGCGTGCGCTACGCGGAGACCGATAAAATGGGGGTGGTGTACCACTCCAATCATTTCATTTGGTTCGAAGTGGGACGTGTGGAATTATTGCGCCAGCTTGGATTCTCCTATCGGGATATGGAAGAAGAGGACGGACGCTTCATCGCGGTAGTCGAAGCGAAGTGCCGCTATCGCGCGCCGGTGCGTTACGACGAGGAAGTTGTGGTGCGCACCGAGCTAAAAAATGTTCGGGAATCGGTGCTGCATTTCGGCTACGAATTGCGCCGTGCCGAAGGTAGAACATTGCTGGCTGAGGGTGAAACTACTCATATCGTCACGGACGCCGACATGAAGGTAGCCGCACTCACGGAAAAGTATTTGACCGTATTTCGCGCTGCAATCGGAAGAACAGGATAAACATTCTCTTGAACGCTCTTCATATCAACGGCAACGATCTCACTCTGGAAGACGTTCGCGAAGTTGCGATCGAAAATCGTCCCCTGCTTCTCTTGCCGGATGCGCGCGTAGCCGTCGATCGCGCTCGTGCCGTGGTGGAAGAGATCGTCGCCAACGACAAACTGGCCTACGCAGTCACGACTGGCGTTGGAAAACTAAGTGACGTGCGCATTGTCGGCGACCAGATTCGCGAATTGCAAATTAATCTGGTGCGGTCTCATGCGGTCGGAGTGGGTGATCCATTGCCCAGAGCCGAGACCAGGGCGATGATGCTTCTGCGCGCGAACTCTCTGGCGAAGGGCTATTCCGGCGTTCGAGCGGTCGTTATCGACACTCTTTGTGAGATGTTGAATCGCGGCGTCACTCCTTACGTGCCCTCGCAAGGCAGCGTCGGCGCGAGCGGCGATCTGGCTCCTCTTGCACATTTGGCATTGGCTTTGATCGGAGAGGGAGAATGCTTCGATTCTGTTGGCAATCTCATCCCGAGCAGTGACGCGCTAAAGCAAGCCCAGATCAAGCCGCTGGTGCTGGAGGCGAAAGAATCTATCTCTCTGATCAACGGAACTCAGGCCATGCTGGCAGTCGGGACGCTGGCTTTGCTGGCAGCCGAGACGCTGGTCGATTCCGCCGACGTGTTGGGCGGACTGTGTTGCGATGCTCTCAAGGGCACGGACACAGCCTTTGATGGACGCATTCACAATGCACGACCGCATAGTGGTCAAATTCAGTCTGCCAGCAATTTACGCAAGATGCTCGAAGGCAGCGAGATTCGCGAATCCCACCGAACTTGTGGCCGAGTGCAGGATGCTTACTCCCTCCGCTGCATCCCGCAAGTGCATGGCGCCGTGCGGGACACATTTGCGCATTGCCGGAATGTATTTGAAATCGAAGCCAACTCTGCCGTCGATAATCCTCTTGTGTTCATTACTGGTTCAGAAAGTTCACAAGGCGATGTAATCTCCGGCGGAAATTTTCACGGTGAGCCGCTCGCGTTCGCTCTGGATTTTCTCGCTATCGCCCTCAGTGCTTTAGCCGGCATCAGCGAACGCCGCATCGAGCGCCTGGTGAACCCCGCGCTTAGCGAGGGACTGCCGCCGTTTCTCGCGGAAGGAGCGGGATTGAATTCCGGCTTCATGATGGCCCAGGTCACGGCCGCGGCGCTGGTCAGCGAGAATAAAGTGCTCGCCCATCCTGCCTCGGTTGACTCGATCACCACTTCGGGCAACAAAGAGGATTATGTCTCCATGGGCATGACAGCTGCGAACAAGCTTACACGCGTTGTTGAGAACACACGCAACGTGCTGGCGATTGAAGCTATGGCTGTCGCACAAGCCATCGACTTTTTGGCTCCGCTGAAGAGTTCAAAACGCGGACAGGCGGCGCATGCGGCGATTCGGGCGGTGTGTCCTGCGGTCGACAAAGACCGGATTATGTACAAGGATTTTGCGCGGATCGCGCAGTTGATTGCGAGTGGGAAGGTGGCGGAGGCCTTGCGGTAGTTCTGGAGGAAGGGACCGGGCTTTGCCGGGCGGAGAGCCGAGGCCGGCTACATGAGTTTGCGCCTACGCCGACTTTGTTTCGCTCCCCTTAAGTCCTAAAGATGGCGCTTATCTCTTTCGGGTTTGCGGCCTCAGCTGCAAAAGTGAAGGTACCGTGTTCGCCCATCTCTCTGGCGGCGCGAATAAAAGCGCCCAGAGCGGTGCGGCAGAGGGCGCTGCCGACGCTCACGCGCCTTACTCCGATCGTTGAGAGTTCCTTCAGGGTCAATTGAACTCCCTGTAGCCCCATAAGAGCGTTCACTGGGCGATCTACGGATGAGACGACGGCGGCGATATCGTCCTTCGTGGCCAGGCCGGGCGCATAGAGCACGTCGGCGCCGGCCTCCTGATAGGCCTGCAATCGCTTGATGGTGTCGTTGAGATCTGGGCGGCCGTGCAAATAATTCTCCGCACGAGCAGTCAGAGTGAAAAGAAAAGGAAGGGCACGCGCCGATGCGACCGCCGCCCGCACTCGCTCAGCCGCCTCTTCCATCCCATAAATCGGCTGGTTCGAGCGGCCTGTGGCGTCTTCGATCGACCCTCCGACCACTCCTGCTTGCGCGGCAAGCTTGATGGTTTCGGCAACTACTTGGGGCGAGTCTCCAAAACCATTTTCAAGATCGGCGCTTACCGGCAAGTGCGTGGCAGATGCGATTGCGGATGCGTACGTTAGAGTCTCCTCGCGATTGAGAGAATTATCCAACCGCCCGAGAGAGAAGGCGTAGCCCATGCTGGTGGTCGCCAACGCTTCAAATCCCAGGTGCGCCAATAGGCGCGCAGTGCCCGCGTCCCAGGGATTGGGAATGATGAACGCTCCGGCGCGCTCATGGAGGGCGCGAAATGTTCGTCCCTTTTCGGCTTGGGTAGGTGCGACCGCACCGCGCGTCGTCACGGATCTCTCCTCAAGAAACTTTGACTATGCCATCTTCGCCGCGCTGCCATCCAACCCCAACTCCCCCGCAATCCCTTGCAGTGCCACGACGCAGAAGCCTATGTGCTCGTCCAAATCCACCCCCAGCGCGGCAGCACCATTGATAATGTCGTCGCGATTTACTTTGCGGGCGAAGGCTTTGTCTTTCATTCTTTTTCGCACGGACCTGGTATCGACCTCAGCTAAAGATTTTCCGGGCTTGATCAGGGCTACGGCGGTGATGAATCCAGCGAGTTCGTCGCAGGCGAAGAGAGCTTTTTCCATAAGCGTGTCGCGGACTACGCCGGTGTATTCGGCGTGCGACATAATCGCGCGGCGAATCATGTCGGGCCATCCGCGCTCTTTCAGAATCTCGTTGCCTTTATACGGATGATCTTCGAGGCTGGGATATTTTTCGTAATCGAAATCGTGGATGAGGCCGACGATTCCCCAAAGGTCTTCCTGACTCATTCCCTCGGGGGCTAAAGCCCGAGCGGAGCGCTGCTCCGCCGGACAGCCGGGGGCGGCTGTCCCTACATGATTCTTTTCTTCTTCACTCCCGCCGAACTTCCCCGCGCACGCGCGCATGCAGGCCTCTACTGCGAGCGCGTGCTTGCGCAAACTTTCTGACTGGGTGAACTCAGTTAGTAAACCCCACGCAGCATTGCGGTCAATCATGGTTTTGCTTGTCCACAGCGGGTTTTTGGGTGGTCACACGCCATTTTTTCAGAAAAAAAACTAAGGACATGCATCCTGAATTTAATTTTACTTGACTTCCACAGGGCATGTACCGCAGATTGTCCATGCAGTAGGAACCTTTCCCCCAGCTCGATGGTTCCAGGAGTAGCCCGCTCTGGCACTCCCACAACCCGATGGCCACGAACCTTGCCCCGGTAGACTCACGGGAAGTCGTCCGTTGCGATCACTGCCTGTTGGTTCAGTTCCGCACCGTAAACAACAATTGCCGACGCTGCCACTCGTCCATGGATGAGGAGCCCGAACCCGAGCCGGTGGTGATGGTGCCGCCGGTGATGATGCCGATCCCGGGAATGGGGCGCGGCCATCTCAACCTGGCCACCTCGATCCGCTCGCTGCGCCTGCGCAGCGGATTGAGCCAGCGCCAACTGGCGGGACGCATGTCCGTGCCGCGGACCTATGTTTCGAAAATCGAAAACGAAAAAGCCACGCCCACGCTGTCCTCTTTGGAGCGGCTGGCGCGCGCGCTGGAGGTGACCGTGCCGGAACTGCTCAGCGGCGGCGAGAAGAGCCGTCAGGACGAAATCGGCGAACTGGTAAAAGATCCGTTCATCGCGGAAATTCTGCCATTCGTTTCGCAGCTGAATGGGATGCAGATGTCGAGCATCCTGACCCAGGTGCGGGATTTGACCATAAGGCCACGAAGAACTGCGTAGAAAAAGGGTTCATGTGGGGACAGCCGCCCCCGGCTGGGCGAAGCCCAGCTGTTCTCGACGCGCAAGTTTTATCCGGGCTAACCAGCCAACTCAAGGCCGGGACCGAAATATCGGTTCCGGTTTTTTATTGCCAGCCAATCTGGCTTCTTCCCACTTGAGTCCTGCATAGATCGATTTTCATCTATCTCATTATGCAACTCGAAGAATCTGGAAATGCATTTTTGTACTCTGCTTCGGTAAATCAGCCAGAAACGAACGGGTGGGGAAATGAAGTTGGCCACGTCGCGCCGCCTCTCGCCAGTTCTGCGCCGAATGATGACGCTTTGCTCGACGCCTACTCCCGCGCCGTAACTGGCGCTGTGGAGCGTATCAGCCCTTCGGTAGTCAACATCGAGGTCCATACTTCCGCCGGGCAGACGCGTTCTGGGGCCCAGCGCGAACGCCGCGGCGGAGGCTCGGGATTCGTCTTTACTCCCGATGGATTGATTCTCACCAACAGCCACGTCGTGCATGACGCGAAGCGGATTGAAGTCACGTTGACCGACGGAAGACGTATGCCCGCAACTGCGATTGGCGATGACCCGGCCAGCGACTTGGCGGTGGTGCGGGTTGATGAACCGGGCTTGACCGCGGCTGCTCTCGGCGATTCGCAGCAATTGCGCGTGGGTCAGCTGGTAGTGGCGATTGGCGCCCCTTACGGATTTCAATCGACTGTGACAACTGGCGTCGTGAGTGCTCTGGGCCGATCCTTGAGATCCTACTCCGGGAGGCTGATCGACGATGTGATTCAGACCGATGCCGCGCTGAATCCGGGAAACTCGGGAGGTCCGCTGGTCGATTCCGCGGGTCGCGTGGTTGGGGTGAACACGGCGACGATTTTGCCGGCGCAAGGAATTTGCTTTGCCATCGGCATCAATACGGCTAAGTTCGTCGCCAGCCGACTGCTGCGCGATGGGCGCATTCGCAGAAGCTACATTGGCGTCTCGGCGCAGACGGTTCCGGTGCATCGGCGTATAGTGCGCTTTTACGATTTGACCAAAGAATCGGGTGCGCTGGTGCTCTCGGTCGAGGAAAAAAGTCCGGCGGCACGTGCTGGCGTGCGCGAGGGGGATGTGATCGTCGCGCTGGAAGGACATGCGGTTGCGGGCGTGGACGACCTGCACCGCGTGCTCACCGACGTTCGCGTGGGCGTGAACTCCTCGCTGACCCTGCTGCGGCATACGGAGAAAATTGAAGTGAAGATTGTGCCGGAAGAAGCGAAGACCGCGTAGGATATGCGCCAACTCAGGCCGAGCCCGCAGCCTAGGATGGATACCGTGATCGGATCTTTCGTCCGGCTCCGAGCGGAAGCGAGAGAGAGAATGTCGGAGGAGGATTTTAGGCAGGCGGAAGGGGGCTTGGACGACTTGGTTCGGAGGGTTGGGGCGAGAGTGGACATCGGTGCGCAGCGGTTGAGGCCGGGTTCCTATTTGAGGAAGCGATGGCGCGTCTGAAGGCGCGCCCTTTCAAGGCCCGTTGCTTTTAGTGGGTATGCTTTCGAAGTCAAGGGCAGCGGGCGAGGGCGCCCGCTCCACACGGGCAACACGCGTCATTGCACCGCTGTTCCCCACTGTGTTAGCTTCGTGAATCGGAAGGGGATGGCCTTGCAGGCAAAAATTCCCGCCGGTCTGGATCGTAAAGAAAGTGAAGTTTACCGGCATCTCGATCCAGCGCGGCTCCCAAAACACATCGCGATCATCATGGACGGCAACGGGCGCTGGGCGAAGCGGCGCCATATGCCGCGCGTGGCGGGGCATCGCGCCGGAGTGGCGGCGGTGCGCTCGACGGTCGAGACGGCGGCGCGCATTGGGATTCGCGCGCTGACGCTTTATGCCTTTTCGGAAGAAAACTGGAAGAAGCGGCCGAAGAGTGAAGTGGATTTTCTGATGCGGCTGCTGAGCCGTTATTTGAAGGCGGAAGTGCCAACGCTGAACGAGAACAATGTCCGACTGGAATATATTGGTCGGCAGCAGCAATTACCCGACGATGTGCAGGAGCGCATGGCCTGGGCGCGAGAGAGCACGGCGCGCAATAGCGGGACGGTGCTGACCCTGGCGCTGAATTACAGCGCGCGCAGCGAGATTGTGGACGCGTTTCGGTCGATGGTGCAGGCGGCGACGCAGAATGGCGGCATCGATCATTTGAAGATCGATGAGGATATCGTGGCGGAACATCTTTATACGCGCGATCTGCCCGATCCGGATCTGGTGGTGCGGACTTCGGGCGAGATGCGGCTGAGCAATTTCTTGTTGTGGCAACTGGCCTATGCCGAGATCTGGGTGACGCCGACGCTGTGGCCGGATTTTCGCGGGATGCATTTACTCGAAGGGATTGCCGAGTACCAGAAGCGGGAGCGGCGGTACGGCGGGCTGAATCATCATGATTTGAAGGCTGATGGGCATTGCGATCCAGTGAAGGGGCACACCTAGCTATCATTGCGGTCTGCGCTTGCTTCTGCATGGCAAGTGCAAAGAGCAGATTCCTCACCGGCTGAAGCCGGTTCGGAATGACAATTGTTTTTTTTGGCATTTCGGCGCGGCTGAAGCCGCGCCCTTTCAATTCAGCTACACGATTCGCTCGATCGAATTACTCGGAACCACCTCTGATCATGTTGAAACGCATCGCTACGGCGCTGGTTCTTATTCCGGTTGTGATGGTCCTGGTGCTGCGCGCGCCGGTGCCGGTGCTGGCTGTGGTAGTGGGAGCTATCGCGCTGGTCACGGTGCAGGAATTTCTCAGGCTGACCGAATCCTACGGCGTCCAGCCCATGCGCTGGCCAACTTACATTTTTGTTGGATTATTTTTTCTCCTGCTGGCCGCAAGTGCGGCGGGCGAAACGCCGGAGGTATACGGAATCAAATTTATGGTCGGCCTGGGATTTGCCTGCGCGATCTCTCCCTTTATTTTTCTGACCATCGCCATGCGGCGCTCGCCGCTGAGGGATGGATATCCAGCCGCTGCGGCCGCGGCATTTGCCTTCGCCTATATCGCGCTGCCCATGGCCATGCTCGTGCAGTTGCGGCAGCAGTGGGCAGGGGCGTTCTGGATTCTTTATCTGCTGCTGGTGGTGTGGGCGGGAGATATTTTGGCGTATTTCGTCGGCCGAGCGGTGGGACGGCATCTAATGTCTCCCCGCATCAGTCCGAAGAAGACCTGGGAGGGCGCGGCGGCTTCCCTGGTCGCGAGTGTGACGGTTGGAGTTTTGCTTTTTAACCATGCGCTGCAGATCAGTTCATTCTTGCTGCGGATCGGATTGATCACCCGCCGCGATGGGATGTTTGGGCTGGAAAAACCAGAACTGTGGCCAATCATCTGGCTGACGGTGGCGCTGAACATTGCCGCGCAGCTGGGCGATTTGGTGGAGTCCTTGATCAAGCGCGGCGCAGGGGTGAAGGATTCCGGAACAATTCTTCCCGGCCATGGAGGCATGCTGGACCGCATCGATGCGCTGCTCTTTGCCGCGCCGGTCCTGTGGTATTATGCGGCGTGGCGCGTCATGCAGTAGGGACCAAGTCCGCTTCCCCAGCGGATGTTCCCAAGGAATGAGAAGAAACGCGTAAAATGGTGCTTTGAGTTTGAACACCGCACCCGATTGTATAGAATCTCGCCTTCTATGAAGAAAATCGCCATCCTGGGATCGACCGGATCCATTGGCCGCAGCACCTTGAGCGTGGCGGAGTCGTACCCGGAACGGTTCGAGATTGTCACACTGGCCGCGGGAAGCAATGTGGATGCGGCTTTCGAACAGGCAAAGCGCTGGCGACCGCGGGTGATTTCAATTGCCGCCGCGCCTGACGCGGAGATTCTACGTAAACGCCTCAAGCAAGCTGGCCTGGGTGAAATCGAAGTAGTTTTTGGCGCGGCTGGAACCGTCGCGGTCGCCACGCATGCCGACGTGGATTTCGTGGTCAGCGCCATCGTGGGCGTGGCCGGACTGGAGGCGACTTACGAGGCTGCGCGAGCAGGAAAAACTCTCGGGCTGGCCAACAAAGAATGCCTTGTGGCCGCGGGCGAGCTGATCACCGCCGAAGCCCGCAAACAAGGCAAGCCGCTCTTGCCGATCGACAGCGAACACAATGCGGTGCACCAGTGCCTGCGCGGCGGGCGCATGGAGGAAGTGGACCGCATCTGGCTTACGGCTTCCGGCGGACCGTTCCTAAACACGCCTCGCTCGGAGTTCAGCTCGATTACGGTGGAGCAGGCGCTGAATCATCCCACCTGGAAGATGGGCAAGCGCATCACCATCGATTCGGCGACTTTAATGAACAAGGGGTTCGAGGTGATCGAAGCCTGCCGACTGTTTAATCTACCTCCCGGGCAGGTGGAAGTGATCGTGCATCCGCAGTCGACCATCCATTCCATGGTTGAGTTTGTCGATGGCAGCATTTTGGCCCAGTTTTCGGTCACCGACATGCGGTTACCAATTCTTTATGCCCTAACCTATCCCGAGCGCATTCATTCAGATATGAGATTTCCCATGGGTAACTTGCGTCATCTGGACTTCTCTCCTCCGGACATGAAAAAATTCCCTTGTCTTCGTCTAGCGTACGAGGCGGCCGAGGCGGGAGGGGCAAAGACCGTTGCGCTCAATGCGGCGGACGAGGTGGCGGTGGCAGCTTTCCTCGAGGGTAGTATCCCGTTTGACGAAATCCCCCGGATCATCGAAGCGGCAGTTTCAGCATCTAACTCTCAGAAGCCCGGCTCGATCCAGGAAGTGCTTGAAGCCGACGCCGAGGCCCGCCGATATGCCAAAGAGCGGGTGGAGAAGTTAGCAAAAGCCGGTTTTGCCGGGACTGCGCGGATTGGATTTGCGGGTTGACATTCCAGGTGAACTTCTTATTCCTAACCTAAGACCGATTTCCGAATCTAACCAACTACGGAGTACGTACTTCTTTTATGCCTGATTTCTTCATTTCGCTGATTGCAGTCGTCGTCATTCTCGGCTTCATGATCCTGATTCATGAGTTTGGGCATTACGCCGTGGCCAAGTGGCTGGGTGTGCGGGTGGAAGTATTCTCCATCGGGTTCGGGAAGCGCCTGCTCGGCTTCCGCAAGGGCGAAACCGATTACCGCATTAGCGCCATTCCGCTCGGCGGCTACGTCAAGATGAGCGGCGAAAACCCCATGGACGCTCGCACTGACGATCCTGGGGAGTTCCTCAATCATCCGCGCTGGCATCGTTTTCTGATTGCCATTGCGGGTCCGGCGATGAATATTATGCTCGCCATTGGGCTACTCACCAGCGTTTACATGGTCCATTACGAATATCCGGTCTTCATGGATAAGCCGGTGGTGATCGATGGCGTGAAAGCCAACTCTGCCGCAGCCTTGGCCGGCCTTCAGCCGGGCGATCGCATTATCCAGATTGATGGCATCGCGAACCCGACATGGGAGCAAGTGCAGCCCAGGGTTATGATTAGTCCCAATCAATCTCTGCCGCTCACTGTCGATCGCGGCGGGCAGATTATCCACACCACGATCACGCCGAAGCCGGTCACTTCCTCCGAAGTCGGGTCAGCCGGCTGGTATCCCGCCGAACCGGTCATCATCGGAAAACTGGACGACGACATGCCCGCCGTCAAAGCTGGGATGAAGGAAGGCGACCGGGTGATCGCCATGGACGGCAAACCGCTGGGCTCGATCGATGCCATGATCGAAGATCTCCAGCAGACCAAGACCAAGCCAATCGATCTCACCGTGCTCCGAGGCGATCAGACGCTTAGTTTTCACATGCAGCCTGTGCTTTCGAAGACCGAAGATCCCAAGCAGGAGCGCTATCGGCTGGGCTTCCTGAACAAGGAAGAAACCACGGTCAAGAGCCTGCCGTTCGCACAGGCTTTTTCCCTGTCAATTCAGGATAATAAGAAATATTCTCTCTTGCTTCTGGAACTGGCGAAAAAGCTGGTAGAGGGTAAAGTCTCGCCCCGCATGGTCTCCGGACCCATTGGAATTGCGCAAGAAGCCGGCTATGCCGCTCAGCAAAAGGGCTGGACCCCCTTACTGGCTCTGACCTCGAGCATCAGCCTCAACCTGGGCGTATTCAATCTACTGCCCATCCCGATCCTCGATGGTGGCGTGATCTTCTTCCTGCTGATTGAGAGCATCATGCGGCACGACATCAGCCTGCGCATCAAAGAGCGCGTCTACCAGGCCGCTTTCGTGTTTCTAATACTCTTTGCCGTAATGGTCATCTACAACGATCTGCTGAAAACCATCCCCGGGCTGGCGGAGCGGCTGCAATAGACCGATCCCCGGCCCCCGAGTTTAGGGTCCTGCTTCGGCAGGACGCTTTTTCTTTCGCGAGCGCAGCAAAATTTCTTCCCCGCTGTCGAATCTTCTTCCATTCCGCCCTACCCTGTGGTAACAGGATGAGAGGGCCATACTGCGATTTTGGTCCTTGCGGCGTGCACTAAACCTCATGCTATAATCGCGCGCCGTCAAGCAAGAGTTTCTGATGGACTTTTAACTTATAGCCTGCGGTCTTGCGCCGCGCTGTTGCGCCAGGCCGCCAAAATCAGATCAGGAGGAGCAATGACGTTTTACGATCCAACTCTTTACGCACGCGATGAAGAAGAGGACTTCGGCGACAGCGGCGCCTACAACGAGTCGCTCGAAGAGGATTTTGAAGAGGAAGAAGAAGAGGAAGAAGAGGAATCTGGTGCGCCCGAATCCGACATGAGCGAACCCGCGGCCCCGGCTCCTCCGCCCGCAGCACCGCCCAAGCCTAAACCTGCTGCTCCCTCTGGCGGCGGGCCTAAGAAACCCGCTGTAAAGAAAAAGGCCCAGGCAAAAAAGAAGGCTCCCGCCAAGAAAAAGCCGGCACCTGCTAAGAAGAAGGCTGTAAAGAAAAAAGCCCCGGCGAAAAAGAAAGCCGCCAAGAAGGCGCCTAAGAAAACGGCAAAAAAGAAGGCGAAGAAGGGGCGGCGGCGCTAGGGGGATAATCTAGGCCGGCTAGTCTAGACTGCCGGGACTCTATCGCAATGACTTAAGAAACGAACCAGGACCGCGGGACATCATACCGCGGTCTCTTTTTTTCGCCAAAAAGCGGTGACATTCGTGAGATTGCGTTGAACGACTAACGCCCGCATTCGGTGCTTATTTCTACTTCTTCCCCTCCACCGCCGCCCGGCACTTGCCATACAACTCCAAAAGCTGCGCGGCGTATTCGTCCGGCTTCGAGGCCGAACCGCTGCCCTGAAACCCAACTCCGGTCGATGTGGTGCGCCCGTATCCCGTGGTCATCGCGACAAATTTCATTAGATCGAGCGCGATATCCTCATTACGTCGCGCGCTCCCGTGCGAAGTTGCTGCCTCTTCCATAATTCCTTCTCCTGAACCGGAAATATAAGGGATTTGTTCGTCGTCATCTTCCATTTCCATTCTGCCACCGCCGCGATTCAATGTTCGATGCTCGACACTTCGTGCTCGACACGCGATAAATCGATGATAGCAGGGTCAGGAGGGCGATGCGCCGTGTGGCGCGGACCTCATGGTGCCACAGGGAGCTTCTCCGCCAGCAACCGGACCCGTTTCCCAAAGATTTCTCCGTGAATCCACAGCAGCGGTCCAATCAATGCGAACGTCCACCCTGCCCATCCGGGAGACTTGAGCGCAATCACGAGCGAACTCACCCCCACCAGCGTCAGCACGACATTCTCTTGCAAAGAAGCCCGCGTCGACAATGCTTCCACCGGGTTCAACCCCAGTTCTCTTCGCAGACGGTAGGCATGAGCGTACAACAACGAAAAGAGAAGAAAAACGGACGCGAATCCCGCAGCATAGATCCGCATTAGCATCGACCCCTCATGCCAACTCATACTGCTGGCCGCGGACGTGCCGCTAATTTCACCAAATAGCAGGGTAAAAACAAATTTCAGCGGATACACATAGAACAGCACCAGAAAAAGCAAAACCACATTTAGAAAGACCGTGTAAGGGTCTTCCAATCCATAGCGACGAGAGAACCGGTAATGGGTGCGCCAAATCATCGCCAGTTGGGCGAAGCACGCGGCAAACGGCAAAAATCCGCGCATGTCAGCCATCAATTCGGGATAGGTGTGAGGAACTTCCAGGGATACCACGAGTAGGGTTATGGCAAAGCCAAAGACCACATCGCAGAACGCTTCCAGCCGGGTGATCTCGCCCGCTCGCCAGCGAAAATGTTTCTCAGGAACAACGCCGGGAGCAGGTACTACAGCGTGAGGACTCACGGAAGTCTGGTTGCCGGAAGATGCTGGGTTGGATTCTGTTTCGATCGCTGTCTCCGCCATGCCGACGATTGTGACCGTTCAGTGCCAGCTTGGCAATGGAAAATGGGCGCATTCGTTAGCGGTGACCTCCGTAAGGCTGGTTGCACATCCTTTTCCGCATTACGGTTTAGAATAATGGACCGTGCCGGCAATCAGATCGTAGTCCGTGCCTGCATCCGCTTGAGGAGTTGCATCTTACTTTGCCGATGACCCGCCGCCAGTTTGCCCAGTCTGCTCTCACCGCAGGCATCTCCGTCGCCATTCCGGCTGGAATCTTGTCTGGCTGCACCGTTTCAAATGCGGCTCGCACGGCCAGTTCGCCGCCCCCCGCGAATACTCATGCTCCGCAGTTCGATTCCTCCTCGGGGATTTCTTTTCCTAAGAACTTCTTCTGGGGTGCGGCCACGTCAGCCTATCAAGTCGAGGGCGGCTGGAATACCGAGGGCAAGGGCGAGTCCATCTGGGACCGTTTCGCGCAGACTCCGGGCAAAATCAAGAATGGCGATACCGGCGACATCGCTTGCGATTCCTATCACCGTTGGCAGGAGGATATTGCACTGGCGCAGTCGATGAATTTGAACAGCTATCGCTTTTCGATTTCCTGGCCGCGCATCCAGCCAGCGGGATCGGGAACCGCCAACTCAAATGGACTCGACTACTACAAACGTCTGGTGGATGCGTTAGTCGCAGCGAAAATTCGCCCCCTGGTAACGCTCTATCACTGGGATTTGCCGCAGGCTTTGGAAGATGCTGGCGGATGGCCAAATCGCGACACCGCCTCCCGCTTCGCCGATTATGCGCAGCTCGTGGGTCAAGCATTGGGAGATCACGTTTCCGACTGGATCCTGTTCAACGAGCCCGCAGCCTTTACTTACCGGGGTTATCTTCAGGGTGAGCTCGCGCCCGGCCGCCAGAGCATCATCGACTTCCTTCGCGCCACTCACACCGTGAATCTGGCTCAGGGCGAAGGTTTTCGTGCGCTGAGGGCAGCTTGCCCCACAGCGCGGATTGGAACCGCGTTCAGCATGTCTCCGTGCGAGCCGGCGACGAATTCGGAAGAAGACGAACTTGCCGCCGAGCGTGCCCACGCTATCACCAACCTGTGGTTCCTCGAGCCCGCGGTGAACGGCCGTTATCCCGATGCCTTCACCTTTCTTCCGGAACGTATTATGCAGATCAAAACTGGCGATCTGAAGAAGATGCGCGCGCCTCTGGATTTCATCGGCATTAATCTTTACTACCGCACCCTTGCGTCCGCACCCACCGCGATCGAGCGCATCTCTAGTGCTCAGAATTGGCTGTACCCGGTGAAGATGAGAGGCGGCGATCAGGGTCCGAAAACCAGCATGGGATGGGAGGTTTGGCCCCGTGCCCTGTATGACATGGTGACTCGCATCAGCCGCGATTACGATCGCCCGGTGATCGAGATTACTGAAAGTGGATGTGCCTATCACGACATCCGGGATGCCCAGGGAAACATTAATGATACGGATCGTATCGAATATCACCGCCAGTATCTGCGGGCGCTCTCCAAAGCAATCGGCGAGGGCGCCGATGTGCGCGGTTATCACGCCTGGAGCCTGATGGACAACTTCGAATGGGCGGAAGGCTTCAGTCAGCGCTTCGGGCTGGCTTATGTCGATTTCAAAACCCAGCAGCGTACGATCAAAGAATCGGGACGCTGGTATGCCAAAGTGGCCGCTGCGAATGCCCTGTCGGCGGCTTCTACGTAGGATTTTTACCGAATTATTTCTGCTGCATGACCAGTTCGCCGTTTTCGACTTTCAGTCCGCCAACATTATCCGGGAGCTTCATGCGGTCTTGCTGCTCGGCCAGCTTCCTCTGCAATGCGGGATTTACCAGCGAAATCGGCACATTCAGATCGCCTACTTTGAATTCGGTCGGATCGAATGTCGCAAATCCATTGTTCGAACCCAGGTGACCGGAGACGGTTACCCACACATCTTTGCCCCCGATTTCCGTCAGGAATTGACCGTGCACCACATCGCCCTCGAAGCTCACCTGCTGGTCCTTGATGGTCGGCTGTCCGCTGCCCAGATTAGTATCGGGCGAGAGTGCTCCGTTCCCTGCCAGACTCGCCGCTCCGGCATTGCCCAATGATTGCGCCAGCGCTGCGCCTACCTCGTCCGAGTTCAAATGAACCTCGGCCTTCGGCTGAAGGGAAGGCGCAGAGGAGCCCGTTTGCGATACCGGCGATGGCGCGGGTTGATCGCTCGCTTCGGTGGATGTAGCGGGCTGTGCCGATTGCTGCGTCGCCTGCTCGAATTGTTCCATCTTCTGATCGAAGGACTGTGCGTGGGCGGCGATGGCCGCCGGAGTCTGCGGCTGCGCTACTGGCGCCGGCTTCTTCAACACCAGAACGATCGCGCCCACGGACGCGAGCAGCGTGGCAATGCTGATGATGCGGTCGAACTTGATTTTCATAAGAGTTCTCGAATGGTCAGCCGGAAACACACGGGCCCACTGATCACATTACGGGGAGAACGAGAGGGAAATTAGATTGCAGAAGTCACTAGGGCAGATGGTACTTCGGTCACATCGACGGCCTCGGCTGGGGCATCAATCCAGCTTCTTGGTCAGCAGCTCATTCACTACTTGCGGATTGGCCTGGCCTTTGGACGCCTTCATCACCTGGCCAACGAAAAATCCCAGCATCGTCTTCTTGCCCGCGCGATATTGTTCGAGCTGTTTGGGGCTGGCGGCAATCACCTCATCCACAATCTTCTCCAGCATTGAGGTATCGCTGGACTGCTGCGGACGGCCTTCTTCTTCGTAAACTTCAGGAAAATCTTTGGTGCGCGCGAAGGCAAGATCGTAAAGATCCTTGAGCATTTTGCCGGAGATGGCGCCACTCTCAACCAGATCGGCGGAGGCGGCGACGCCTCGCATTGAGATGGGAGACTGCTCGATCTCCAGCGACTTCGCTTTCAGCCGTCCCAATAATTCAACCTGCACCAGGTTCGCCACGCGCTTGGGATTTTTGGCGGCCTTCGCCGCCGATTCGAACTGATCGGCCAAAAATTTCGAAACTGTCAGAACTTGTGCATCGTATTCGGTGATCCCGTAGTCCTTCACCAAGCGCGCCCGGCGCGCTTCCGGCAGCTCCGGCAAGATCTGGGAAATTGCCTCTTTCCACTTCTCATCGACGACCAGCGGAAGCAAATCAGGCTCGGGAAAATAACGGTAATCGTGAGCCTGCTCTTTGGAGCGCATGCTGTAGGTCTTGCCTTCGTGCGAGTTGTAGAGGCGTGTTTCCTGGACGACCTTGCCGCCGGACTCGAGAACCTCGATCTGGCGGGCGATCTCGTAGACCAGCGCCTCGCGAATAAAGCGAAACGAATTCACATTTTTGATCTCGGCCTTGGTGCCTAACTCTTTCTGGCCGCGCGGGCGCACGCTGACGTTGGCGTCGCAGCGCAGTGAACCTTCTTCCATGTTGCAATCGCTGACGCCGGTGTAAAGGATGATTTCTTTCAGGCGGGTCAGATATTCGTAAGCCTCGTCGGGCGCGGCGATGTCGGGGTCGCTGACGATCTCGATCAATGGCACGCCGGTGCGATTGAGATCGATGGCAGTCTTCTCGTCGGATCCGGGAAAGCCTTCGTGCAGGCTCTTGCCGGCGTCCTCTTCAAGATGGACGCGGGTAATGCCGATATGTTTGCCACTCGCAAGTGCGATGAAACCGTGCTCGGCCAAAGGCTTGTCATATTGCGAGATCTGATAGCCCTTGGGCAGGTCGGGATAGAAATAATTCTTGCGTGCGAAGGTCGAAGTTTCGTTGATGCGGCAATTGAGGGCCATTGCGGCCAGAGTGGCGAACTCGACGGCTTTGCGGTTGAGGACAGGCAAGGCTCCGGGCATG
The DNA here is from genome assembly GCA_963833875.1 of uncultured Acidobacteriaceae bacterium. GTDB lineage: Bacteria > Acidobacteriota > Terriglobia > Terriglobales > Acidobacteriaceae > Sulfotelmatobacter. Next base: position 977,089 of record CAWHZM010000002.1, on the reverse strand, counting down.
CCGAGGCAGACCGGGCAAACGTTACTGTTGGGCGGAGCGCCGAAGCGAGTGGAGCAGGAGCAGAAAATCTTGGACGCAGTGAGAAGTTGGACGTGGACTTCGAGGCCGATAACGGGCTCGTAGGCAGTTTGGGCGATCGTCGGCATGTTTGGAGATTATAAGGGAGTGGTCGGTGATTAGTGATCAGTGGTCAGTGTCGCGTCTCCAATCACTTGGTTCCTGGCAGCCTGAATCCATCATTGAACTTAATCCCCTTCCGCCAGCCCCACTTTTTCCAACTCCTCTCACGCGGGTAACAGACCCGACACCGATTTCGCGCGGCATTCGCTAAATGATCTCGGCGGGAATAGAATGGTCCGCCGTTAACCTATCTCACTCAGGAGGCAGCATGGGAAAAAGGATGATCACCGTAAGGATGATTGCAGTATCGCTGGCCTTGTGTTTTTTTGGTGCACTCGCGGGCGTGGCCCAGCAGACGGATATGACTACAGGGTCGTGGAAAATGGATGAGGCTAAGTCGAAGTTCAGCCCTGGCTCGCCGAAAAGCACCATGGTGGTGTACGAACCTGCCGGAGACAGTGTGAAAGTAACGATTGACGGCACCAGTTCTGACGGCAAACCATCCCACACGGAATGGACCGGAAAATTCGACGGCAAGGACTATCCTGTGACCGGCGACTCAAATCAAAGCACGCGCTCCTACAGCAAGGTCAATGCCAGAGCGCTGAAATTCGCGGTCAAGAGCGGCGACAAGGTCGTATTGAGCGGGACCATCATCATTGCCGCGAATGGCAAGAGCCGCACCGTAAAGGCCAGCGGGAGCGCCGATGGGAAGAAAATCAGCTACACGGCGGTTTACGACAAGCAGTAGGCGGGCTATCCCCACGCTTGCCGCAAGGAACGCGGCAGGCCGGGGGCACCCGACAAGATCCTTATCCACTCAGCCCCTTGGAGGCTAAAGCCAACCCTTGTAATGTTGCGTTGCGGCAGGTCCGAAGAGGTTGCGAAAAAAAATATTTCACCGGGCGCCCTTTCAGCGGCTAAAGCCGTGATCGGAGAGAAAGTAGGACTTATCGCAGCGGTGAACCGCTGCGCCACCCACAATCAGGATCAAAATCGTTTTTTTCGCGAACTCCGAAGCCGCGACCTTCCGGGGCTTAGTCGGCGCGTCTAAGTTACTTCTCCATCGCAATCTCGAAGTACATCAGCTCTTTGCCGCCGGCGTCGTTGACGCCTTCGACGTAGAGGTGTGCGCCTTCGAGGGGAGCGGGCAGGTCGGAAGTGTCGAAGAAAAGGAAGCCGGATTGGGTGGTATGGGGCTCGACGGCTTTGGCGGCGAATTGGCTGGTAGCAATTTCGTCGCGGTCTTTCTGGTTGAGGCCCCCTTTTACTTTTTTCTGGGGGATGGGAATGGGGATGGGAGTGGTTTCATGCGGGTTGGTGAGGCGGCGGAAGATGTCGTCGGTGGAGACTGGGGTGAGTTTGGCGCGGCTGGCCGTGGTGAGGGTGACTTGCATGTTGGCGATGGAGACGGGGCGGTCGCCGTCATTGGTGATGATGAGGAAAATTGGGAGGAAGTTGTGGGCCTCGAAGTTAATGGAGAAGATCTTGGATTTCGGCCGGGCATCGTAGGGGTCGGCGGCGATGGCGACTTTGTCGGAAGTGTGGTCGTCGTGGCAGGCGTAGGTTTTGGCGGGCTGGGCCTCGGGCTTGACGAAGTCTTTCTCTTTACCAGTGGCGGCAAGGGACAGGGTGAAAATGAGTGCGATCAAGATTCTGACCGGCTTGAGGTTGATGGACTGCATGAGGTGATTATAGAGCGGGGACGGCAATTCAATTAATGAGCAATGGCCGGGATAGATTTTAAAATCTTTAACACAGGGGGCACAGGGGAACACAGGGTGGGGCTGGGTTGGTTAGAATGGGCTCGACTTGATCTCTTCTTTTTATAGCTGGATTTATTCCGCGGCGCTGGGGCTTGGCTTGGTGGTGAGCCTGCCTTACTGGCTGTGGCAGATGGTGCGGCATGGGAAGTATCGCCAGGGGTTGGGCGAGAGGCTGGGGCGGGTGCCGGCGCGGTTGGATTTGGCGCGAGGGCGCGCCATATGGATTCATGCGGTTTCAGTGGGTGAGGTGCTCGCGGTTGCGGGGCTGGTGGAGGAGTTGAAGCGTCGACTGCCGACGCACAGAATTTTTATTTCCACAACCACCGACACCGGTCAGAGGCTGGCGCGGAAGAAGTTTGGGGAAGGCGGCGTATTTTATTTTCCCATGGATTTTGGGTGGGCGATCCGGCCCTACCTGCGGGCTCTGCAGCCGGAGATGGTGGTGATGGCGGAGACGGAGTTCTGGCCGAACTTCTTGCGACTGGCTCACGGGAGCGGGGCGCGGGTGGCGGTGGTGAATGCGCGGATTTCGGATAGGTCATGGCCAGGATACCGCCGATGGCGTGGATTGTTGCGGGGCATGCTCAAGAATGTGGATTTGTTTTTGGCGCAGACCGAAGCAGATGCGGCACGGTTGCGCGACATTGGGGCGGTCGAGGAGCGTGTGCGAGTAGCGGGGAATTCGAAGTTCGATATTCCGGCGCCGGCGGCAACCGAAATTGTGGAGAGAATGCACGCGGCGGCATTGGCGAGCGGTGCAGGGCCGGTGCTGGTTTGCGGGAGCACGCTGGAGGGGGAAGAATCGCTGCTATTGAAGGCGTTTGAGAATTTATTGGTGGCGCATCCGCGAGCCGTAATGGCGCTGGCGCCGCGGCATCCGGAGCGCTTTGGCGAGGTGGCGGGGTTGCTGCGGCAGATGTCTATCCGGTTCTACCGGCGGTCAGAGTGGCGTGGAGAAGCATTGGCAGGCGGAGTGCTGATGCTGGATACGATCGGCGAACTGGCGGCAATGTATGCGCTTGCCGACATTGCGTTTGTGGGTGGAAGCCTGGTGCCGCGGGGGGGACACAACATTATTGAGCCGGCGCGATATGGGGTAGCGATTGTGGTGGGCAATCATACGGAAAATTTTCGCGACATGGTGGAGTTGTTTCAGAGCCGGGATGCGGTGAGGATTGTCGGTCCGGCGGAGCTGCCGCTGGTGTTGATGGAACTACTTGGGGACGACGAGAAACGGAGAGCTTTGGGGCAGCGGGCGGCGGAGACGGTGCAATCGCAAACTGGAGCTACGGCGCGCACTGCGGACGAGTTGGAGCGATTGCTGGCGGGGAGATGAGTATCGATTTTGGGTCGAACATTTACGGAGCGGTGATCGGCGCGAGGAACGGGCTGTATGACCGGGGATGGTTGAGCTCACGACGGCTGCAGGGGCCGGTGGTCAGCGTGGGGAACATTTCGGCGGGCGGAGCGGGAAAAACTCCGTTTGTGATTTTGCTGGGAGAGTTGTTGCGCGGACGCGGGGTTCGCTTTGATGTCCTGTCACGCGGGTATGGCAGGAAGACGAGCGGAGTGCTGGAGGTTGATCCGGGCGGGCTGCCGCAGGAGTTTGGGGATGAGCCTTTGCTGATGGCGCGCAGGCTCAAGGTTCCCGTAGTGGTGGGGGAAAATCGATATGAGGCGGGACGGTGTGCGGAGGAGCGGCATGGGGCCCAGATGCATTTGCTGGATGACGGATTTCAGCATCGGGGACTGGCGCGGGACTTCGATATTGTACTGGTAACCGCAGAAGATGCGCGGGATCGATTGCTGCCGGGCGGGAGATTACGGGAGCCGTTGCATGCGTTGCGGCGGGCGGATGCGGTTGTGCTGAGTGGTGGAGCCTCAGCCGAAGCATTTGATCTTGTTGGGAAAACGGTGTGGCGAGTGCGGCGTGGGATTGTGGCGAAGAATATTCCGGAGCGGGCGGTGGTATTTTGCGGGATTGCAAGGCCGAAGAATTTCATTTTGCAGCTGCGCACGGCGGGAGTAGAACCGGCGGCAGAGGCGATTTTTCGCGATCATCATCTGTACACCGAAAAAGACATTCGCGATCTGATCGGGTTGCATCAGCGGAGCGACGCCGGAGGATTTGTTACTACTGAGAAAGACGCGGTGAACCTTGGCGGATTCTTGGACGCGCTGAGGCCGCTGGCGGTGGTTCCGGTGACCATGGAGCTGGTGGATGCGGATAACGCAATCGATACCATGCTGCGAGTGATCGAGGAGCGTCGACGGAGAACGTGAGAGAATGCCGCTGAGCAGCAGTTCCTCACCGCGCCTTCGGCCCGATTGGGAATGACATCCTTCATTTATTTTGACAGCATTTATCCCGGTGACGAATTGCAATTTTGATGACGAAACCTTTGAAGGAAGTTGAGCGGCTGCGGAAGATTGTGGAGGCATTCCCCAAGATCACAATTACCGTGCTGGGGGACCTGGTAGCCGACGAATTTGTTTATGGCGAGATCTCGCGGGTGTCGCGGGAGGCTCCGGTGCTGATTTTGAAGCATCGCGAACGAACGGTGGTGCCGGGCGGCGGTGGGAACGCGGTGAATAATCTGGCGGAGTTGGGAGTAAATGTGCTGCCGGTGGGCGCGATTGGAGACGACGAGCCGGGGCGAATGCTGCTGAAATGTTTTCGTCGCAAGCGGATTCCGGTGAGTGGGGTGTTGAAGGACAAGAGCTATACGACGGTGACGAAGACGCGGATTCTGGCGGGGATGCCGCACAATAACCGGCAGCAGGTGGTGCGGGTGGATCGCGAGCCGGAGAGCGCGCCCAACCGCCATTTGACGCGGGAGTTGTTCTTGGCGGCGCGGGAATATTTGCGGGCTTCCGACGGGTTGCTGGTTTCGGATTATGGATACGGGTCGGCAACTCCGGCGATTGTGAATGGGTTGCGACAAGCGGGGCGGCGGAGAGTTGTAACGGTGCCGGTGGTGGTGGATTCGCGATACCGGCTGCTGGAATACTCCGGGGTCACGGCGGCGACGCCAAATGAAGCGGAAGTGGAAACGGCGCTGGGCGTGCGGATTGGGGAAGAATGGGAAAAGGTTGCGCTGGCGGGCGAGACCGTGATGGAGCGGATGCAGTTGCAGTCATTGCTGATCACGCGCGGGCGCGATGGGATGGTGGCCTTTGATAAGGGACGAGCGCCGGTGGATATTCCGATTTTTGGTTCGGACGAAATTGCCGACGTCACAGGAGCGGGTGATACCGTGATTGCCGCATTTACGGCTGCGCTGGCTGCGGGTGCGAGCACAGAAGAAGCGGCACAATTGGCGAACTACGCGGGCGGCATTGTGGTGATGAAACGCGGCACGGCGACGGTTTCGCGGGGGGAATTATTGAATGCGCTGGAGAAGGCTCCGCCGGCGACGAGAGCGCATTGATCCGACGGCAAGGTGAGACGGCGGAAAACTTTTGACCACAAATTCCAACAAGAAAATAATGGAGCGGCGACAACTCGTCGAGCGCGTGCAGGAGTGGCGGCGCGCGGGGGAGCACATCGTTCTGGCGAATGGGAATTTTGATCTGCTGCATGTGGGGCATGTGCGGTATTTGCAGGCAGCGAAGGAACTCGGTGGAAAGCTGGTGGTTGCGATCAACTCGGACGAATCGGTGCGGAGGTTGAAAGGGGAAGGGCGTCCGATTATGCCGGCGGAGGAGCGCGCGGAAATTGTGGCGGCGCTCGGAGATGTAGATGCGGTGGTCATTTTCCCGGAGCTGGATGTGCGGGCTCTGATTCAGGAGATCCGTCCGGATATTCAGGCCAAGGGGACCGACTATACCGAGGATACTGTGCCGGAGCGGGATACGGTGAAGGAATATGGCGGGCGAGTGGCGATTGTGGGCGACGCGAAGAACCACTCGACCAGTGAGATTCTGCGATCGCGGCTAGGGCCGAGGCGGTCGTGAGCCTGGGGCGCTTGAAGTCCAATTCTTCTCTGGGAAATAAAATCGAGCGAATCTTAATCGTAAGGCTGAGCGCCATGGGTGATGTGATCCATACATTGCCCGCGGTGCATTTTTTGCGTGAGAGGTTTCCCGAGGCACACATTGGTTGGTTGATTGAGGATCGCTGGGCTGAGCTACTTTGTGCGGCGGGAGCCGGGCGACGCGGGACGCGGTCCGGCCAGCGACCGCTGGCGGATGAAGTTCATACGGTAAATTTAAGAACCTGGGGGAAAAAGCTGTTTTCTTTATCTACTTTGCAGGGCGCCGCCACGGTTTGGAATGACGTGCGGGACGCGAGATACGACATCGCGATCGATTTGCAGGGAGCGATTCGGTCGGCGGTGCTGGCTGGTTTGTCGGGGGCGCGAACTGTGTACGGGGCGGCGGAGCCGAGGGAAGCTCCGGCAAGCCTTTTTTATACGCGGAAAGTGGTGCAGCGCGGGCGGCATGTGATCGAGCAGAACCTTTCGGTCGCGGCGGCGTTGGCGGGCGATGCGACGGCAGTGGGTGTGCCGGATATTCGATGTGACTTCCCGCGGGATGCGGCGGTTGAAGAACAAATCGGTAGAAAGCTTGCCGCGGATGGAATCAGAGAGTTTGCCATGCTGAATCCGGGAGCGGGCTGGGGCGCAAAGCGATGGCCCGCGGAACGCTATGGTGAAGTGGCGCGCGGGCTGGCTGAACGCGAAGTCTGTTCGATCATCAATTATGGGCCGGGCGAAGAGGAATTGGCGAAAGATGTGGAACGTGCGAGCGATGGAGCGGCGAGGGCGATGAGTTGCACCATTACGGAATTAATTTCATTGACCCGCCGGGCGCGGCTTTTTGTGGGTGGTGATACCGGGCCGCTACATTTGGCCGCGGCGTTGGGAGTGCCGGTGGTGGGGATTTATGGGCCGACGGACCCGGTGCGAAATGGGCCTTACGGGACGCGAAGTCTGGTGTTGCGGAGTGCGGACAGTGTGACTTCGCATTCGAGAAAAGCCGCGGCAGATGAAGGGATGTTGGGGATTGGGAGCGATGCGGTGTTTGCGGCGGCGCAGCGGCTTTTGGCCGAAGAAGCCGGGGGCTAAAAGCCTCGAGATTTGAGAGGAACGTTATCGGAGCGCGAAGCGCTGCGCCACCCAAAAACCTTCCTAAGATATTTTGTAGATGCGATTCCGGGAAACAATGTATCGTTCGATCCGGCTTTAGATAAATGGCGGAGTGGTCAAAACTCGCGCGGCGGATCCGAGTGCCGCTGGGATTTTTGTTTGCGGTGCTTTATTTCTGGCTGGCGCGGCCGACCTGGCTGTCGATTGGCCTGGGCGCAATCTTGGTCGTTCCGGGACTTCTGATTCGAGCACTGGCTTCCGGGCATGTGCGCAAAAATGAGGTGCTGGCGACTTCCGGGCCTTACGCTTATACGCGCAATCCGCTGTATTTGGGATCGTTGGTGATGGGGATGGGATTCTGTGTGGCGGCGCGGAGTTGGTGGGTAGGAGTGATGTTGCTGGTGATGTTCTTTGCTATTTACCTTCCGGTGATTCGCGATGAGGAAGCCTTCCTGCGGCGAACCTTTCCGGAGTTCGAGGATTATGCAAACAAGGTACCGAGGATGTTGCCAAGACTTACGGCGCATTCAGTTAAAGAAGATGCGGCGGGATTTTCTTTGCAGTTGTATTTGAAGCACCGGGAGTACAACGCGCTGCTGGGAGCAGTAGGGATGATGGCGGTGCTGATCTTCAAGTTAAGCCTTCCCTTGCCCAGGATGTAGGTAAGCGCCAGGATCTGACGGTCACTTCTGCGCAACCAGTTGCCTAGCGCGGCTCAGCTCGGGGCGCGTGGAGTTCGAGCCGCCGCAAACTTTCAGGAGTTGGGCATAAAATTCCGAGGCTTCGGGCTGTTTGCCGTCGGCTTCGGCGGCGCGCGCTGCGCCGTAGAGGCCGTCGAAGCGGTTGGGATTGAACTTAAGGTCGGTTTGATATTCGGCGAGGGCTTGCTGCGGGCGCTTGGCCTCCAGGAGGATATCGGCGATCATCTCTCGTGCGGGGATGCCGTGGGGTTCGTCGCCGAGCGTATCTTCCTTGTCGGCGATTGGCCGCAATGCTTCGACGGCATCATCGTCCTTGCCTTCGGCGAAGGCCAGCCAGGCTTGCACTTCTTTGCGATCGTCTTCGACGATGTCGGCAAACTCCGATTTCTCGGCCGCTAATTTTTTGTGAATGGTTTCAATCGCGGCGAGATCCTTGCGTACGTCATCGGGCTTGCGTAGATGTGCCGATCCAATTGCCCGAGCCCAATAACTTTCCGAATCTTCCGCCGTACCGACCACTTCGACGGGAGGCAGCGCTGCCGCTGCGGACCAGTCGTGCATCTCGATGGGATACAGCGCGCTCAGATAGGCCAGCATCGCCTTGTGCGGATCGTACCCCCTGCCGTACATATCGTCCTTCATGTCTGGCATGGCGCGGATCTCTTCGATTAGAGCGCGGGCGTCGGCATCGCGCCCACTTTGCATGTAGGCGTAGAAGAGGAAATCCATAGCATGAAATTGATGGCCTTCACCGCCCATGCCCATGGCGGCGGACTTGCGAGAGGCGGCGATGGAGGCGAGATTGGAGTTGATGTCATCCTGCCACAGGCCAACGCGAGCAAAGATGTGCGAAGGCATGTGCAGGGCGTGCGGCGCGGCAGGGGCGATCTGCGCGTAGCGGCGGGCGGCGGGAAGGCCAAGCTGCGCGAGCTGCGGCTTGTCATAGGCATGGATCAAGTAGTGAGCGACGCCGGGGTGGTCGGGTTCGGTGGTGAAAAGTTTTTCGAGAACCGCGGCGGCGGCTTTGCGGTTGGCGAAGGTTGAATCGTCGTGCGGTTCGGAGGCGAGCAGGGAGAGTGCGTAGAAGGCGGCAGCTTCGTGATCGTCGGGATAAGTTTCGTAGACCTTTTTCATAGCGTCGGAATAGGCTTTGGCGCGGGCGTCATGATTCAGCTTTTTCGAGTTGCTGTAGAAGGCCGAAATAGCCGCTAAGTAAGCCTTTTCGCGGGGAGTGGTGGGGCCGTCGGTTTGCCTGGCTTCGTTGACTTCGTCGAGGCCTTTTTGAATCACTTTGGCATCAGGCTCGTTCCAGAGCTGGTGCCAGAGGCTCATAGCGATGCCCCAGTGGGCGATAACGCAGTTGGGGTCTTCGATTGCGACTTGAGTAAATTCTTTCTCAGCCTCTTCGTACCAGAAGGAATGCAGGAGGGCGACGCCGCGCTCGAAAGGTTTTCTGACATCCGGCGCGCAGGAAACTGGAAAACTTACCGTGCCGAGCTGCACGGTGGTGAGATCTTCATGGTGATGAGCCTGGTCGTCCACGGCTAGCGCGTTGTTGGGCAGGGTGGCCATCAGGAAACTGCAAACAGCCGCCAGGAAGTGAATCATGCGTTTCATTGAGACCTCTCTGAAAAGCGAGTGTAGCTGTGGCAGCAGATGCGGTCAACCAAAGTGGGACGGCATGGTGCGGTATCTGACTTATGTCTGTCCTGTGTTAACGTTGTTCTGATACACTTCGCCGCAATTGGTCTTGGGCGATTGGAGAGCCCCTAGAGCGCGCTTTTGTCTATCTTGCAAAAAATTGCTTGAAGACGAAGCAGGCAGCTATAGCTTCAACCCAGACCACGGGAGTAGCCATGGATTTGCACCCGGCGTTAGACCAGCGTCAGGAGTCTGAAGTCAATCGAGCGGAGTTGGATCCCATCTTCCGCAGCCTTCAAGAAAACCAGGATTGGTATCAAGATCTGGTGGAGCATAGCCAGGATCTGTTGTGCGTCCATGACCTGACGGGCAAGCTTCTGTCCGTCAACCCGGCACCGGCGCGAACGCTCGGCTACAGCGTGGAAGAGCTTTTGAAGATTCCCATGCGCGACTTAGTGGCGCCGGAGTCTCAGCGCGAGTTCGATAATTATCTGGATGAGATTCGGCGCAAGGGCCACGCCAGTGGGGTCGTCCCCTTGATCACAAGAAGCGGGGAGCGGCGCGTCTGGCGATACCGCAATACCTTACGCAGGGAGGGAGTCGATGGCCCCATCGTGCGTGGCATCGCTCACGACATTACGGACCAGCTGCGCAGGGAGAAAGAGATGCGCGAGGTAGGCGAGACTTTGCTCTCCGAGTCGCGTGAGAAGGATGCAACCATTCGAACATTGAAGTTGTTTCGAGCGCTGGTCGATCAGACCCACGACGCCATTGAAGTGGTCGATCCAGTGAACCTGCGGTTTTTAGATGTGAACGAGAAAGCTTGCTTTGCCCTGGGCTATAGCCGGGGAGAATTGCTTTCTCTGAGCGTATTCGACATCGACCCGGCGATCACCCGGGATTCCATCGTTAAAATTCTAGATGAATTGCGAACATCGGGATCGTTGGTGATTGAGAGTGTGCACCGAAGAAAAGATGGAATTACTTTTCCGGTGGAAGTCAGCATCAAGCGGGTCGAATTGGATCGGGATTACCTTATTGCCGTGTCCCGCGACCTTAGCGAGCGCAAGCAGGTGGAGGATGCACTGCGGGAGAAGGAAAAAACTCAGAAACTCATCCTCGACCATCTTTCCGTGGGAGTGATCCTTTCTCGCGTCGGCGACGAGCAGGTGTTCTATCAAAATCCGAAGTGTGCGGAGCTGTTTGGGTATTCGATGGCGGACTGCCCCACGGTTAAGGAATGGTGGCCCCGGGCATATCCCGATCCGGTATACCGGGAGTGGGTTTCGCAAGAATGGCAGCGCCGGATGGCGAAAGCGGCGGAGAGCCAGGGCGAGATTGAGCCCATGGAAGTGACGGTTAATTGTAAGGACGGAAGCAAGAAGTACGTCAGAGTTTTGGCGAAGGTAATCGGCGATCTCAACTTCGTCAGCTTTATCGATTTGAGCAAACGAAGGCAGGCCGAAGCGCGGTCGCAGGCCAGCGAAGACCGGTACCGCGCGCTCTACGAACACGCCCCGGTCGGTATCTGCCGAGTGGAGAGTGGGACAGGCAGGTTTCTGGGCGTGAATGCGAAATATTGCGAGATACTCGGACGCAGCGAACAGGAGTTATTGAATCTTGATTTCCAGAGCATCACTCATCCCGACGATCTGGCAGGGAATCTCGAACAATGGCGTCAGCTTAAGGGCGGCACAGTACGGCACTACGAAATGGAAAAAAGGTACTTGCGTCCGGATGGAACGGTACGCTGGGTTGAAATCGAAGTGGTGGCGATGTGGCCGGCGGGCGCCCAGCCAAGCTGGCACATGGCGATCGTGCAGGATGTGACGGAGCGCAAGAAGGCTGAGAACCGGCTACGGGAATACGAGCGGGTGGTGGAGATCCTGGAAGAGATGGTCGTGGTGGTAGACCGGAGTTACCGCTATACGCTGGCGAACAAGGCGTTCCTTCAGTACTGGGGCTTAAGCGAAGAGCAGGTGGTGGGACATTTGGTGGCCGAAGCGATTCGGCCGGAATTATTTGGACGGGTGGCTCGGGAAAAGTTGGACGCGTGCTTCGCCGGCAACGTGGTCAAGTTCGAACTGAATATCGATTACCCGGGGAAGGGATCGCGGGATATATCGCTCGCGTATTCGCCCGTGGAAGGAGAGGGTGGCATAGAGCGGGCAGCTTGCGTGATGCGCGATATTACCGACCAAAAGCAGGCGGAACAGGCCGTCCGCCAGAGTGAGGGCAGGGAAAGGGCGCGGTCGAAGGAGTTAGAAACTGTGCTGGCAGCCGTGCCGGTGGCGGTCTGCATCGCCTATGACCGGGAGTGCCTGCGCATGACGGGCAACCCGGCGGCGTATGACCAATTGGGGGTTGCGCCGGGCTCCAATATTTCGCGAAGCGCTCCTGCGGCGGAACAGCCAAGCTTCCGAGTTTTGGAGAATGGCGTGGAAATTCCGGCGGACTCTTTGCCGATGCAGAAGGTGTTAGCCACAGGCATTCCGGAATATATGCGGCCCCTGACGATCCTGCGGGAAGATGGAAGCCACCGGGAGACAATTGCCAATGTAGTGCCATTGTTCGACGAAGAAGGAAAGACCAGAGGCGCAGTCGCGGCGTCCATTGACGTGACTGAACTCCGGCGGGCGGATGACAAAGTCCGGGCCAGCGAGGCGCGCTTTCGGGCGGTTTATGAAAGGTCTCCTGTGGGTATCGCACTGGTGGACTCGGACAGCTACCGGCTTATAGAAGTCAATCCAAAGTTCTGTGAGATTGTAGGCCGGGCCGCGGACGAAATGCATCGACTCGACATCCGCGCCATTACTCATCCGGAGGATCTAGGCAACGGTATACCTGAGATAGCTCTGCTGGTGGGAGGCCAGTTGGCGCAGTTCGAGATCGAGACGAGGTATGTGCGCCCGGATGGGTCGGTGCGGTGGGCGCGCGTTTTGATTGTGCCCATGCACGGCACGCTGGAGATTAACCGCCGACTGGTCATGGCGCTGGTGGACGATATAACCGACTACAAGCAAGCCGAGGAAGCTTTACGGCAGAGTGTCGCACACTTGCAAGTAGTGACGGAAGAACTTCGAGAAGCCAAGGAGAGACTTTCAGAAGAGAAGATCTACCTGGAACAGGCCATCGATGCGGAATTAGGATTTGGTGAGATTATTGGCCGAAGTTCGGCATTGAAAGATGTCATGGGCCAGGTGATGAAGGTGGCTCACAGCGATGCGACGGTGCTAATACTAGGAGAAACCGGAACCGGCAAGGAACTGATCGCGAGGGCCATCCACCGGGAGAGCCGGCGAAAAGAAAAAAGCTTTATCAAACTGAATTGCGCAGCCATCCCTTCGGGCTTGCTGGAGAGTGAATTATTTGGCCACGAAAAGGGGGCGTTCACGGGAGCAATCAACAAGAAGGTGGGCCGCCTGGAACTGGCGGATCAAGGCACGCTTTTTCTGGACGAGATCGGGGAGATTCCTGTGGAGTTGCAGCCAAAGCTGCTGCGGGTGCTGCAGGATCATGAGTTCGAAAGGTTGGGGGGCACGCAGACGTTGAAGGTAAACTTCCGGCTCGTCGCCGCCACCAATCGTAATCTGCGGGTGGCGATGAACCAGCGCGAATTCCGCAGCGATCTTTATTACCGGTTGAACGTTTTTCCCATAATTATGCCTCCGCTACGCGAGCGCCGCGAAGACATTCCTTTGCTGGTGGAACATTTTGTCCGGAAATATGCCGATCGCATGGCGAAACCGATCGCCAGCATCCCCGCGAAAACCATGGAGGTTCTGGTGCAATGGCCATGGCCGGGGAATATTCGTGAACTGGAGAACTTTGTGGAGCGCTCGGTCATTCTGACTTCAGGGAAGGTGTTACAAGTCTCGTTGAGCGAGTTGTCGACGACCGTCGCGCATGGCAGGGGAGAGACGCTTGCGGAGCGGGAGCGGGAACGTATTCTTCGTGCGCTGCGCGACTGTAATGGCCGGTTAGGCGGACCTAACGGGGCGGCGGCACGCCTGGGATTGAAGCGGACGACGCTGCAATCCAAACTAAGCCATCTGGGAATTGATCCGGGACGTTTCCGTAGTCAAGATTGAGGCCGGCGGCGCTGGCGTATAGCGCGGACTCAGGATATTCTTGCCAGATGACGCCTCGGTTTAAGCGCATCCTGGAAGCGGCCGCGTGGTTCGTCGCCGGTTTTGTTACCCATTTATTGCTGCATCATTATCATCACGTCGGTTAAGAGTGTCGTGGCGAAAAGAAAAGGCTCCTCACACTCGAGGAGCCTTTCCAATTATGCGCGAGCTCGGTGCCCGCAGCTCTGGGTACTGTTTTTACTTAGGTTGCTGCTGCTGGTCCGGCGAGGCGCTCGGGGCCGACATTGAAGGTCCGCTCGATGCCAATTGCTCCAAGTCGTTCTTCAGAAGGCTGACTTCGACGCGGCCGCCGCTCAGGCGTACGGTCTTCCCGTTCTCATCAGTGGCGGGGGCAGGGGCGTTGCCCATGGCAACGAGGTAGACCCGATAGACCGGGACCTCATTGTTCAAGACCATATAACGCACGACGGACTCGGCCATCTTCTGCGAATTGGTGATGGCAGTCTGACCCTTGCCGGAAGCAAAGCCCTGCACTTCAATAATGTAGCCGCGTTGGCCTTTTACGCCATTGGCCATCTCGTCCAGAGCGTCTTTGGCGTTCTTGCTCAGCACGGTCTGACCGGGACGGAAGCGAATCTCAGTCTGATTGGAAGCCTTGTACTGGTCGATGTTGCTGACCACGGTCTCAACCGTCTGGATGCGGGTAGTGGCTTGCTGGGCGCTCTGCTGGGCCGTGGTGGCCTTGTTGCCAGCGTCGATGGCGTGCTGATCGGCTTCGTTGGCTTTATCGGAAGCCAGCTTGATGCCAGCCTGGGCCCGGGCATCGGTGTCGCGGATGGCCTTGCCGTTGGCGGCGGTCAGATCGTCGAGCTCATTCACGCGATCACGGATGGGATCGGTCTGCCGCTTGACGTAGCTCTTGCGGGCAAAGGGATTCACGCGTCCCCAGAAACCCTCGCGGGCCGGAGCCTGAAGAGGCTGTTTGCCAGTCCCATTCATGTTGTCGGTGGACTGGGTAGTCTGCGACGATGCGGCTGGCTGGTTCGACTGACCCTGCGGAGTAGAAGACGAAGTTTGCGCGAAGGCCGGAAAAGCCAGAATTGCAGCCAACGGCAAAGTAGCGAGTGTACGAACTTTCATAAGAAACTTCCTCCATTATGGGGGAGCGTTTGGGGCTCCACTCCAGCACGCCGAAACGCGGCGTATTGCGTGATTTTTAACTAGCGTCCCCTAAAGCTACCGGCATGCGCTGACGCGACGCACACCGCAAAAACCTATCAAACCGGGCAGGCCTGCAATCAACCGTGCCAGCCTTCTTTATATCAGGTTCGATGCCAAATGGTGGTTTCGGGTTGAATCGGTAACCTCTTGATACACAAGAGATTATACGTTGCAGTAGGAGCGGAGAGTGGATGGCAAGGGTTCAGGCACGGTAATTTTGGCAAACCTGATATAAAAACTGCTTGGAACGAGAAGTCTATGGGAGGTCACTTGGGATTGTCCGGGGTTAGTAGGAATCGTAGCGGGCTGGGATGGAAACGGTGGCGAGCGAATGGGGTTTGGAAGCTGGGGTTGGGGCTGACAGTTCTGAGCGTAACAGCCTTTGGTTTTTCGGGCTTGCCAGATAACCCGGGGGACTCTGGGGCGGCGCTGGCATCTTCGCTGGTGTCGGCCGAACATATGCAACAGTATTCGGACTTGGCGCTGAGGTGGATGCAGCAGTATTTGCGAATTGACACCACGAACCCTCCGGGACACGAGATGCGAGCGGTTGACTTCTACAAGAAAATTCTCGATGCGGAAGGGATTGAGAATCGGACGTTTGAATATGCGCCGGACCGCGGCAACTTGTGGGCGCGGCTGCCGCATACCACGGCGCGTGCGGAGCGGCCGATCATCCTGCTGAATCACATGGATGTGGTCACCAGCGATGCGGCGCATTGGCGAGTTCCGCCGTTTAGCGGTGAGATTAAAGACGGGTGGTTATGGGGCCGCGGCGCGCAGGACATGAAAGACGAAGGGCTGGCGCAGCTGGTGGTCATGGTGATGTTGAAGCGGGAGAAGATTGCGCTCGATCGCGACGTGATTTTTCTGGCGGTGTCGGACGAAGAGGCGGAGGGCACGGGCACGGATTGGTTCATCGCACATCAGCGGGATTTATTGGAGAACGCGCAATTTTTGATTAATGAGGGTGGAGAGAATCTGCTGGAAAACGGCAAGGTGAAATACGTGGGGGTGGACGTGGGGGAGAAAACCACTTTCTGGCTGCACGTGGTGGCGCATGGGCGTCCGGGACACGCGTCGCGGCCGATCATGGATTCCGCGCCGAATCGACTGGTGCATGCGCTCGATAAGATTATTGCCTTTCAAACCCCGCTGAGAGTTTTGCCGGTGGTGGAAGAATTCCTGCACGAGATGGCTCCGTATGAACCGCCGGAGGAAGCGCGAGTGTATCGAAATATTCGCAAGGCGATTGAGGATAAGAAGTTTCAGCAGGAAGTGGAGAATGACGAAGCGCTGAACTTTTTGCTGCGCGATACCATCTCGCTGACCATGATGGGAGGGTCGGAGCAGACCAATGTGATTCCACCGGAGGCGTGGGCGAATCTGGATGTGAGGATTCTGCCCGGAGGCGATCCGAAGGCGCTGCTGGAGCAGATTCGGCAGGTCGTGAACGATCCCAACGTTACGGTGGAACCGTTGGATGGGGAGTTTCGCCAGGCCAATTACTCGCCGACGGATACGGCGTTGTACGAGGATATTCGCAAAGTGGCGGCAAAGTATTTTCCCGGAACTCCGGTGGTGCCACATATTACCAGCGGGTACACGGAGAATCAGAGATACCGTCCGCTGGGGATCGACGCTTACGGATTTAATCCTTACACGGCGACGGAAGAAGAAGGCAGCACCGAGCATGGAAACGATGAACGGATTCGCGTGGAAGAAGTGCGGCGCGGGCCGAGGATATTGTTCGATGTGGTGGCGGCGGTGGCAGGGACGAAGTAAGGGTTTGCTAATGGCGCATCAATTTGTCCCGCAATGCTTTTCGTATTGTTCCATGATGAAGTGATCGGTCATGCCTGCGATGTAGTCGCACACGACGCGGGGCAGTGATTCTTCTTCTGCTTTCTCCTGATAGTGATGCGGGAGGGCTGAGGGATTGGCCATCCAGAAGTCGAAAAGTTCGGTGACGATACGCTCTGCGTCGTCTTTTTCCCCTGCAAGCGATGGACTGTAATAAAGATTTTCATACAGAAAATCCTTGATCTGCGCGCGCTCGGCTTCGACTTCCGGGCTGAACGCTGGCAGGCGGTCAGTGTGATTGCGAACGTCATCCAAAGTCTTGATTTCCGCTTGCTTCACTCGCGCTTCGGTATTTTCGATCAGATCAGTGGTTAGGCGATTGAAGACTCGTTTCAGGGCTTCGTTGAACTGCAACTTTTCGGGGGCGTGGGGATAGACCTGTTCGACTTCGGAAAAGAGACTCTTGAAGATCGGAATCCTGTGGCGGATTTGATCCAGAGTCAGCAGATGGGCTTCGTAGCCGTCGTCGAGATCGGCGGTGTTGTAGCCGATTTCGTCGGTAAGGTCGACGAGCTGGGCTTCGAGTGGAGGGCGCTGGTTGAGAAGATATTCGGCGAGTTCGGGATATTGTGCCGGGTCGTAGTCGCGGGAATGCTTGATGATGCCTTCGCGGACTTCAAAGGTGAGATTCAGCCCACGAAAGGCGACGTAGCGCTGCTCGAAATCTTCCACAATGCGCAAAGCGTGCAGGTTGTGATCGAAGAATAAGCCGTGCCGGCGCATGGCGGCGTCGAGCGCTTTTTCGCCAGAATGGCCAAACGGGGGATGGCCGAGGTCGTGGACCAAGGCTAGAGATTCAGCCAAATCTACATTCAGGTTGAGCGCACCCGCCACGGTGCGGGTAATCTGAGTGACTTCGATGGTGTGGGTGAGGCGGTTGCGAAAGTGATCGGAATAGCGGCGGGTGAAAACCTGGGTCTTATCTTCAAGGCGGCGAAAGGCGCGCGCGTGAATGATGCGGTCGCGATCGCGCTGGTAGTCGTTGCGGTAAGGGTGGGACAGTTCGGGAAAGCGGCGTCCGCGGGATTGTTGCGGGTGCACCGCGTAGCCGGCGAGCATAGGGAAAGGATAGCAGCAGCGAACGGTGGGATGCGAGCGCCCGAGACACGGGGCTGAAGCCCACCTCTCCAATTCGCTTTACGCGGCCCTGAAGGGCCGCTCTTCCACGTTGCTATTGGTTCCCGGCTTGGCCGCTGCGTGAGCTCCGCGCGGGCCGCTGCGTGAGTTCCGGGCTTCCTCTGCCCCCCGTTTCCTCCGCATGAATCGGGGGGGTGAGCTCCGTGCTTGCGTGATGGGCAAACCTGGCAATGTTCTTTGCCCACAGCGATCAGATCTATTGTTTGGTGGATTCTTCCTTCGCCAGACGGACGCGGGCGGCGTCAAGTTTTTTCTGGGTGGCGACGAGGAGATCGGAGTCGACTTCGGCGGGAACGGTTTTGTTCCATTCCTCGAGGGCGCGCTCCCAGTGGGCGGCGGCCAGTTTCAGGCGGCCGGTTTTTTGAAACAGATCGCCAAGATGATCCTGCACGGTGGGATCCGAACTCATGCGCAGAGAAGCTTTGTTGAGCGCGTCTTCTGCCTGATCATATTTGCCGAGTTTGAAATAAGCCCATCCCAGCGAGTCCAGATAAGCGCCGTTGGTGGGATCAAGGCTGACTGCCAGCTTGATCTGGTTGAGCGATTCCTCGAGTTCAACGCCGCGGTCGGCGTTCATGTAGCCGAGATAGTTCAGGGTGACGGCACTTTGGGGATTGCCGGCTATCACTTTTTTGAATTCGGCTTCGGCCCGATCGTATTTTTTCTCGCGCTCGTAGGTGGAACCGCGCAGAAATATTACGTATTCCTTGTCATCCGGCTTGGTGGAAAGCTGTTCGGCTTTGTCGAGGGCCTGCTCGGCGTCGTCCCAGCGCTTAAGCCGGGTGTACATGATCGCCAAGCGTAGGTATATGTCGCGGTCATCGGCATTGCCCTTCAACAGCGAGCGTACATCGGCCAATGGCTTCTCGGGGTCGCCGGTATCGGCGAGTTGCGAGTCGAGGACCATGCGAAGCTCGCGATCGTCCGGCATTCTCTCCGCAGCTTCCTTGGCAACAGCGGTAGCCTGCGGCCACTGCTTAGCTTCGCGGTAGGTATCGATGATGTCCTGATAGCCAGTCTTAGCGTTGTCATCGCCGAGCGGGAGCATCTTGCGGAAAGCTTCCACGGCGGCGGGATAATTTTCCTGGTCGCGGTAGACCATTCCGAGGCGCTCGACGAAGATTCCGCGATTGTTGCGATCGGATTGGGAGTAGCTGCTATCCGGCTTTTCGGTTTTCTTGAGAAGGTCCTGCAAGATTTTGATGGCGTCGTCGTAACGGCCCTGGGCTTCGTAGACAACGGCGATGTTATAAGGAACCTCCAAAGCGTCGGGAACCATGGCCTGGGCTTTTTTCAGACTATCGAGGGCTTGATCGTACTTGCCCTGGCGGCGGTAGATTTCCGAGATGCGCAAATAAGTTTGAGCATCTTCTGGATTGGCGTCGGCGATTACTTTGTATTGTTCGAGAGCGGCGTCGATCTGCCCATCGTTGAGCAGGTTTTCGGCCAGGCCACGGATGGCATCGAGATTATCGCGATCGAGTTCGATGGCGTGTTTGTAGGCGTCGATGGCGTTCTTGTAATCCTTGCGCTGCTCGTAGGTCGCGCCCAGCGCGGCGTAGAGCTTGGCGGATCGGCCGGAATCGGGCACGGCGCTCAACACTTGCAGGGCGTGTGCGGTGTCGCCCTCATCGGTGTAAAGCAACGCGAGAGTAGTGACGGCTTCCTCGGAGCTGGGATCAAGCTTTACGGCAATCTTCAGTTCGTTCTCAGCTTTCTGAAGATCGTTATTGAGGCGGTAGAGGCGGCCGAGGAGCAGGTGGTCGTCGACATTGGTGGGTTCGATTTTGACGATGATTTCGTACTGCTCAATGGCGAGCTTGAGAACATTGTCACTGCCATTGCCGTTGCCTGGCATATCGCCGAGCGAGCGCAGATAGATTCTGCCCAGTAGTTTGTGGGCTTCAATGTTGTTGGGGTCGCGCTTGAGGATGTCTTGCGCCTGTATAACGGCATCGCGGATGCGGCCTGTCTTTACATAAAGCTCGGCGAGGCCGGAGGTGAGGAATTCAGAGGACGGATCGGCATCGATGGCGAGGCGGTATTCTTCGATGGCCTTATTGGCCAACTCGCTGCGGCCATAAGCGGTAACCTGCTCCTCATACAAATGCGCCAGGGTGTAGTGATAATAGGCGGCGGCTTTGTCGACGGTTTGGCCCGACTGGGCGGACTTCGCGTCCGGAGCCTTCGATTCCGGTGAAGCGGCGGCCGGGGGAGTGGCAGTTTGAACGGCTGCGGCCGCAGTTACAGACAAAGAAATTAAAATGACTCCAAAAATTCGATTCATGCCCAACCTGACGATGCTGGAATTATTCGCGATGGAATCGCTGGTAGAACCTGTCCGCCGACCGCCCTCATAAGCATTTGGATGCAAATCCACCCGAGGGGAGTTCTTCAATTCTAACCTGTAATTCGTGAGATGGGGAAAAACAGTGCGGGAGGGCGAAATCTTTACTGGTCCGGAAGTACAGGGACTGAGGGCTGGACGGGCAGGATTGTCAAGATAGGTAAAGTGGGACGGACCTTGGATCGGACTCGAACTTAAGGTCAAGGACAAGATCTTTAACACGGAGGCGCACAGGGGTTCCACAGAGGTTCACGGGGTGTTTTCCCGACCGCCGAATATTCCGGCTTGGGTTAGTGGCGGAAATGGCGGACTCCGGTGAAGAGCATGGCCAAGCCAAGGCGGTCGGCGGCGGCGATGACTTCGGGGTCGCGCTGCGAACCTCCGGGCTGGATGATGGCAGTTGCGCCCGCTTTGGCGATTTCTTCGACACCATCGGGGAAGGGGAAGAAAGCGTCCGAAGCGGCAACGGTTCCCTTTAACGGAAGTTGCGCTTTCATGGCGCCGATTTTGGCGGAATCGACGCGGCTCATTTGTCCGGCGCCAACTCCGACGGTCTGGCCGTCGCGGGCGTAAACGATGGCGTTCGATTTGACGTGCTTGCAGACTTTCCAGGCGAAGAGGAGTGCGCGGGTTTCTTCCGCGGTGGGGGCGCGCTGAGTGACGACTTTCAAATCGACATTCTGCAAAGGGCGCACGTCGGCGTCTTGTACGAGAATTCCACCCGAGACATTCTTTAGTGTCCACTGTTGCGGGGCGGCGGCGACTTCGACGAGGCGGAGATTTTTCTTGGTGGCCAATTTTACTTTCGCGGCTTCGTCGAAGGCTGGGGCCGCGATGACTTCGAGGAACAGCTTGTGCATCTCTTCGGCAGTCTCCGCGTCGACAGGACGATTTACGCCAATGACTCCGCCGAAGGCTGAGACTGGATCGCATTCCAATGCCCGCTTATAAGCTTCGGCGAGAGTCTTGCCGGTGGCGGTGCCACTGGGATTAGTGTGCTTGATGATGGCGCAGACCGGACCATCGATTTCCGGATCGAATTCCTGAGCCAGATCCCAGGCGGCTTGCAGGTCGACGATGTTGTTGTAGGAAAGCTCCTTGCCTTGAATCTGGCGGCCATTGGCCACGCCTACGCCGGAGCCATCAGAATACATGGCGGCCTTCTGGTGGGGGTTTTCGCCGTAGCGGAGGTCGATAACTTTCTTGAATGAGAGGCGAAGGGTTTGCGGAAAGGAATCGTTCTCCGGCGGCAGGTGAAAATCCGCGGGGATGCGTTCCAGTGTCGAGGCGATGGCCGAATCGTAGGCAGCGGTGGTGGCAAAAGCTTTCTGGGCGAGGCGCCATTTGGTTTCACGCGATAGACCGCCGGAAGCGGCTATCTCCTCAGCAATCGCCGCATAGTCCGACGGGGACGTAACGACGGCGACATCGTGGAAGTTCTTGGCGGCAGAGCGGATCATGGAGGGTCCGCCGATATCGATGTTCTCGATCAACTCTTCCAAGGCCACGCCGGGCTTGGCCGCGGTTTTCTCGAACGCATAGAGGTTCACCACTACCATGTCGATGGGCTGGATGCCATGTTCGGCCACGGCAGCAATGTGCGCGGGGCTCTCGCGGCGATGAAGGATCCCGCCGTGCACCTTAGGATGCAGCGTCTTGACCCGGCCATCGAGCATTTCGGGGAATCCGGTGAGCTCAGAGATGTCTTTCACCGGTATGCCGGAATCGCGCAGTAGTTTGGCGGTGCCTCCGGTGGAGACGAGGTCGATATTGAGGGCAGAGAGCGCACGGGCGAAATCGACCAGGCCGGTCTTATCGGTGACGCTGAGAATGGCGCGCTGAATCCTGGAACTGCTGGCGGACATGGTCGGCCCCTTGAGTGATTGGAAGTAACCGAAAATTCTATCAGCAACTTAATGTGAAGGGTTTGCTGCAGGCGGCGATTGCTTCCGGAGTGGCGCCGGGGCTCGGCATGGATCAAAGAGGCTGTGGGGAGCGATCAATCTCGGCTCGCCCCCCAATACCGGTTTAGGGGCAGTTATTTAGCTGCCTCCCTTTTCTGTGATGACGAAGTCGATGATGCTGGTCTTGCCGCCGGATACGGATACCGATTTGTCCCAAGTCTTAGGCTCGGTATAGATGGGACGGTCGACACGATGTTCGGTTAAGACGTCGTAGGATTGCTCTTTGCCGGCCACGCCCCAACCCTCGTGCCAAGCCTCGATCCGGTAAGTCCCGGGCGGCACATCGGTGAGTTCAAACCTTCCGCTTTCATCCGTTACCGCGTAATAAGGGTGGGTGACCACCATCATTTCCGCGTTCATCCATACATGGCCGCCATTGCAGCGCAGATGGACGAGTCCGGGCGTGGCCATGGTGCGGGAGGTGACCTGATTCACGAAGGGGAACGGCAGATTATAGGTGGCCGCGCCCTCCATGTGAACCGTGTGCAAGGTGGCGTCAGAACTCTCGATAGACAGCGAAGCATTCTGCGGAACCAGCAGAATGTGCGGGATGTAATGGCAGTGCTTCTGATCCAGGTGCCGACGTTGCTCGGGCAGTTCCAGGGCTTTGCCGCTGGAAATATTCTTGAGGTACACGATGGTGTTGGCGACGCCGCCTTGGGGCCCCACGATCAAGCGCTCCAGATCAACAAACTTTTTAGAGTCTGGATCGCAAATCTGCGGGTCCTTGGTGACGGGAAAGGTCAGCGCGTGAGGCATTGGGCCGGACCACTTTACGGTACCGGAAATGGTTCCACCATCGGTGACGGTGACCACGCTGTAACTCTGTGCTGCAAGTATTGTTGAGGCAAAGCAGAACAATGCCAGAACGGAGAAGAACTTAGGCCCGATTCGACGGAGAATTGTCATACCCACATCCTTTAACATTTGACGTTTGGACTTGCCCCATTTCCCGAGGTCCAGTTCGAAGCTGGCCGGACGCTACTCTTCATGTGTGGGAACAAACACCGACCAGGGGAGGCCGCATAACGAACTACGCCCGAGGGTACGATTAAAATTTTATTAACGGAAGATTACAAAAGACAGCCCGAAGGTAACCAGTCGAGATTACGTTTTCGCTTTGGCCTTGAGTTTGACATGGCCACCCGTGAGTTCGACGGAGAATTCAACATCCTGGCAGCCATACTGCTTGCGAATTTCCTGAGTTTTTTTCTGCACGAACGTGGAGAAGGAATCCAGGTTTCCAGCTACATTCTCCCCGGCTTTTTTCTTGGCCGCGACCAGCGTGTTATACAGGCGCTCAAGCTGCTCGCGCCCGGCCTCGGTTTCGTGCATGGTGAAAGGCTGAGAAGAGGATGCTGCCGCCGCCGCGGCGTGACTGAGTCCGTAGACCGGATTGTGCTGCGGCTTGTGCTCTGCTTCTACTCGCACGCCCTGCACGGAGAGAAGCGCGTCCTGGGGCCGGCGATATCCTTCCTCGCGAATGCGAGACTTCTTGCGCCACAAATCGCTGTAGACGGCGTAGCGCTGTGCCATTTCGTTATAGCGGAAGCGCTGGGAGAAGCTCATGCGGCCGCCGTCGGAGAATTTGCGCAACAACGAGAGAACTTTCCACTCGATATCCGTGGGGGGGCGCTTGGTTGGGTTGCTGAAAAAAACTTCGTACTCGATCTTCAAGCGCCGAAGTTGGGTCTCGAGAACGTTCAGTTCTTCATCGGTGGTCACGAGGGCGTCTCCAAGAGACAGTGTAGTGACAAGGTGCATTGAAGGCGAGGTGACTGCTGGTCACTGAAGTCATGGAACTGCGGTAATGAAAGAAGCTACTAGCTGTTAGCTTTTAGCTGTTAGCTTTTAGCCGTTAGCTTGGAGCGATTGTGCAGGCAGAACGGGGTAAATACAAAAATATGCGACTTCAGCCAGAGGAAATGAGGGGTTTTGCTTTGTAATGAAAGAAGCTACTAGCTCCTAGCTTTTACCCGTTAGCTTGGAGCGATTGTGCCGGCAGGATTAAATATACGCAATCTCAAAGTAAGCCAACAGAAAGTGGAACGAAGGTTTGGTGCTAGCTAAAAGCTAAGAGCTAAAAACTCACTTGGAATTTGCCGCCATTTTCTTCACCATGGCGAGAACCAATTTGCGATCGCTCTCGTTGAGGTTGGTGGCGTAGCGGCGGACCTGGCTGAGAAAGCGGACTTCGTCGTCGGAGAGTTGCGGCAAGCCTTTGGAGCCATTGGTGTGGCCAGACTCCGAGAAGAATTGCGAGAGCGCGATCTCCATGGCGCCGGCAATTTTTGAAAGTGTGTCGAGGGAAGGAATGGTATGGCCGTTCTCTACGCGCGAAAGGTAGCAACGCAGCAGGCCAGTGCGTTTTTCGATGTCTCCCTGAGACATGCCTTTTTGCAGTCGGTAGTTTCGAATGGTCTCGCCGATGTTTATCTGAGGGAGCATTTCAGGATGCGACATAGTAACCAGATCGGCATATTCTGGCAAGTGGAAATTAGTGCCATAGAAAAAAGCCGTGGCGAATGCGGGCTTGACAAATGTTTCGCGCTTAATTTCGCATGCGACGAAACTGAACCGCGGTGAAAAACCGCAGAGCCTATGGCGCGCCTTTACTTCTTTAAATGCTCGGCTAGAAAGTTAACGGTGCGCTGCCAGGCATCGGCGGCATCTTCGGGGCGGTAGCCCGGAGTGTTTTTATTGTTGGGGTTTTCGAAGGCGTGGCCGGCATCCGAATAGATTTTGATTTCGACTTTCTTGCCCTGCTGCTTCATGGCAGCCTCGAACTTGTGAACGTCATCGGGCGTGATGCCCTGATCGAGCCCTCCGAATAATCCAAGAATGGGGGCGTTAATTTTCTTGACCTGGGCAGGATCGGTGACCAGATGGCCATAGTTGATGACGTCGGCGGCAAGTGCAGGTTCGTCGAGAGCAACATCGAGAGAGTAACCGCCGCCCATGCACCAACCAATGGCGCCGATACGATTTTTCTTGACGTTGGGCTGTGACGCAAGGAAGGTGAATGCGGCTTCAAGGTCGCGGTTGGCGCGGTCGTCCGGAACTCCACGCATCAACTCGTGAGCCGTCTCTGGGTCGGTCGCAACTTTTCCGCGATAGAGGTCGATGGCCAGGGCTTCGTACCCCTGATCAGCCAGCTTTGATGCCTGTTCTTTCACCCAGTCGTTGAGTCCCCAATATTCGTGAATCACGAGGATGCCCGGGAACGGTCCTTTGCCTGCGGGAGTGTAGAGAATGCCCTGCACGGTTTCATCGCCGCTTTTGTAGGAAACGGGCTTGCCGTCGGCTGCGAAAGAGGAGCAGACGAAAAGTGCGATGGAGAGGAGAAGATAGATTTTCTTCACGGTTCAAGACCTTTCAAAATACAGATCACAATTCCAGTTCCATGTACATGGCGCCCGCGATTGGGTTCAGGCAATAGGGAGCGACTTCTTGAAACCCGAGCTTGTGGTACATGGCAACCGCATCTTTCATCACCGGCTCGACGGTGTCAAGGCGCATTTTTGCATAGCCGATCTGGCGGGCCTCGGCGATGATTCGTTGAGCGAGGGCTCGCCCCAGGCCTTTGCCTCGGAAAGCCGGACGGAGGTAGAGGCGTTTCATCTCGCAGATCTGCATCTGCGGATCGAGTTTGTGGAGGGCAACGCAACCCACGAGATTGGCGCCATATTTCGCCAGCAGCAGCCGGCCATCCGGCGGGGCATAATCACCGGGAAGCTCCGCCAGTTCTTTGTCAAAGTTCTGAAAGCAGAGGTTGAAGCCAAGAGACTGCGCGTATTCGAGGAAGAGTTCGCGGGCTTGGGAGATTTCTGCCGGGGTGGTGGCTTGGAGAAAAGTCAAAGGCTTTACAACAGCGGGCACGGACACAGGGTAAATTTCTTGATGGCTCATTTCGTTTTCCTCTGTGTTCCCCTGCATCCTCTGGGTTAAGTTCTTATCCCATCAACATGCCGCCATTCACGTTCAACACGTGTCCGGTGATGTAGGAAGCTTCGTCCGACGCGAGAAAGGCCACGGCATTGGCTACATCGACCGGCGAGCCGACGCGGCGGAGCGGAATCTGTTTGGCGGCATTCTGCTTGAACTCGTCGCCAAGCACCTCTGTCATGGCGGTTTCGATGAAGCCGGGAGCGACGGCGTTGCAAGTAATGTTGCGCGATCCCAATTCGCGGGCGATGGCCATGGTGAGGCCGATCAATCCGGCTTTCGAAGCGGAATAGTTTGCCTGTCCCGCCTGCCCCATTTGGCCGAAGACGCTGGTGATATTGATGATGCGTCCCCAGCGCTGCTTGAGCATGGTGCTGGTCACCTGCTGGATGCAAAGATAAGCAGAGGTCAGATTGGTTTGCAGCACGGCATCCCAGTCGGCGCGCTTCATGCGCAGGACGAGCTGGTCGCGAGTGATGCCGGCGTTGTTCACGAGAATATCGATCTTGCCGAACTGGGCGATGGCGGCTTTAATTGCGGACTTGATCTGCTCCTCGTCGGCAACATCGAGAACGAAGGCTGCAGCTTTGCCGCCAGCCGCGGCGATTTCGTTCACCAGTTCGTCAAGTTTCTCCCGGTTGCGCGCGGCGACAGCAACGGTCGCGTCTTCGGTGGCAAGTTTGAGCGCGGAGGCTCGGCCTATACCTTGGGATGCGCCGGTGACGAAGGCCACCCGTCCTGAAAGGGACATGAATTTCTCCTGAACTATCGCGGAATCTTGCGTCGATCTCAATTAACAATTTGTAACTTCGGAACGTGAGATTATACCCGCCGCAACTCATTCGACGTAGCGAAGCATCTGGAGCGTCCAGTTATCCACAGCAAGGATCGATTCAATGCCAGCAAAACCGATTGCGCATTGTTCGTTTGCCGATTAACATTCGAACACTCCCATGACTCCAACCGTCACCAATGATGTTGTCGCTATGCCCGGGCCTTCGAATCAAATGCCATCTGCCTCCGATTCTGTAGCGAACGGCGTTCATCGCTCGACGCATCGCCCCTCGGCGGCTGAACAATCCTCTACGCCGAAGCCGGAACCAGCAGGCCCCGAGAACTCGCCGAAGAGCGAACCTTCCACCGAGGTTTTTGCCGTCTATGGTGTTGAGCCGGAGATTCAGGCTTACGCCATGGCGAAGTATTCGCGCTCAGCGCTCTCGATGAAAGAGTCGCTGCGCGAAATCAGCACGCAGAAGGCGGAGAAATTTCTCAACACATTTTACTTTCAGTACGGACACCGTTCGATTGCCGACCTGGCGCACATTGCGTTGGCGGTGGAGCGGTTGTCGATTCTGGCGGCGATTGAGTTGGCCGACGAGCAGCGTTGGGACGGGCAGGAGCGCTCGACGCGCTATCAGGACTTTAAGAAGAGCGGATATTTTGTGCCTGATTTTGGTGGGGATGGCGAGTCTCGCAAAGTGTACTGCGAGACACTGGATTTTCTTTTTACCGAGTACGAAAAGCTCTCGGCGCACATGACGAATTATTTGATCAGCATCACGCCGCGACCGGCGGAGATGAAGGAAGAAACCTATGAGCGGACGCTGAAAGCGCGGGCGTTCGACATCACGCGCTATTTGCTGCCGCTGGCCACGAATACTTCGCTGGGCGAGATTGTGAATGCGCGCACGCTAGAGATGCAGGTGGCGCATCTGCTTTCGCATACTCATAAAGAAGTTCGCGTCCTGGGCGAGCGGTTGAAGAAGGCGGCGACCACGGCGGCTTACAACGTGAATGCAGAGTCGCTCCGCGATTTGGTGGAGGAGATTCGGAAGGCGAGTCCAGAATTGGGAGCGCGGGCCGAGCAAGAGCTGCTGCATGAAGTGCGGGTGGCACCGACGCTGGTGAAATATGCGGACCCGAACCCATATGAGATGGAGACGCGACGCGAGTTGCGGCAGGCGGCGCGTGAGTTGATGAAGAGCGAGCAGCTTGCGCCCTCCAAGGCGATTGTCGATTTGTTGGATGAAGAACCGCTGGAAGTGGAAATTGCAAGCACTCTGATTTACGAGCACTGCCATTTTTCTTACCGACAAATACGGCAGGCGGTGCAGGTTGCGGGCGAGAGATACCGGCGGGAGATTATCGATCTGGGGTTGCGGCATCGCGGGAAGTTCGATGAAGTGGCGCGCGGATTCCGCGCCGGGCAGCAGTTTCGCTTCGACATCCTGATGGATACCGGCGGATTCCGCGACATGCACCGGCACCGGCGCTGCATTCAGGTGATGCAGGGATTCACCACGCTGCATGGCTACGAGATGCTGCTTGATGTAGAAGACGCGGGCATGCGGCTGAGGTTTGAGGCAGCGATGCGCAAGGTGCAGGCGACGGTAGAGAAACTGGCGGCGAGCGGCGAGCCGGAGGCGGAAGAAAGTTCGCAGTACGCAATTCCGCTGGCCTTCCGCAAGCGGGCGCTGTTCAAGATGGACTTTGCCGAGGCGGTTTATATCTCGGAGCTGCGGACTACGCCGGCGGGGCATGTCTCCTACCGCAACGTGGCTTACGCGATGTATGAAGCGGTGGCGCGGAAGTATCCGGCGCTGGCCAAGTATTTTCGGGTGCATGACGTGACGGCGCCGGTGGATTTGTTACAGCGGTGAGGATGGTTTCATTTGCCTATACATTTGAGTGCCAGAAGCACGGGCTTTCCATTGGAATGATTGAGAGTTTGATCGCCCAGCCCCTAGCCATCCTTCCCGGCGCGGTTGATTCACGCAAGGAAGCCGCTTTTGCGCTGTGGGACAAACCGACGATGGGCGAGCAGTATTTCTTGTGTTCACGCTGCGGCGCAAGGGCGAAAAGCAATTGATCCGGCCGATCAGCGCACGTTACATGCACAGGAAGGAGATCGAATCCTATGAAAAAGAAAGCCCCGGCGTTTAAGAGCGACCGCGCCGCGGTCCGGATTTGTCGACAAAGCCGACTTGTCTCGATATGACCTCTCGGATGCGCAAACGGTACGCTTCGAGATGAAGCGCAAAGATAAATCGATCAACTTGCGCCTGCCCGAAGAACTTTATGATGCGGTGCGCGAGCGCGTTAACCTCTCAGGATTAAAGAGAATTCAATTCGTTGGAAAACATGAGGTTCTGGCATCCTGTAGCAATCTCTAGATTTGTCTTGATCCCGCCACATCCTTCAGGCTAGAATCTGCTTAATGCCCCGTTCCGTTAAGATCGCTCCGGAAATCGATGCAAAGCTTTATCAAGAGCTCGTCTCCGTGGCCAAGAAGAACGGTCAGTCGCAGCGCTTTGTGCTGGAGCGGGCCCTTGAACATTACTTGCACAACGTGGTCCCTTCGCAGCGACTCGTTCGGCCCGAGGTAATGGCAGCCTATAAGCGCTCCAACGAAAAATATCGTGAGTTGTACAAACAGCTGGCCAAGTAATGGCCGAGCGCACCTACCTGACGGTGGCTGAAGTCGTCGCCATCCAACATCATCAAATCGAAGAATACGGGGGCCTACACGGTCTGCGGGATCAGGGCGCGCTGGAAGCTGCCGTTTTCCGGCCTCAAACCGGCTACTACAACGACGTCGGCGAAGAAGCGGCAGCGCTGTTCGAATCTCTCGTTAACAATCACGCGTTTCTGGACGGCAACAAGCGCGTGGGGTTTGCGGCGATGCATACCTTCCTGCTCATCAACGGATACGACTTGAATGTGAGCGGCGAGGCTGCCTATAAATTTTTGCTGACGAAGATGGAGGAAAGTAGGTTCCGGTTCCCGGTGCTTCGCGAATGGATTGCCGCGCACATGGTCCTGCTTGAGTGAATAGCTTCACAACGGGGCAACGCACCGCTAAATTTACGATGGCATATTAAGTTTAGCCTCCTGATTTACCGGCTGAGCCGACCACCCTCCTCCCATTTCGGCAAGTTTTCCACGGTTATTTTGTAGATTCACCCGTAATTCGCCTTTTATTCGCTTCGCTCTGTATGTATAATCCGGCCAGATTCAATTCCATTTTAGTTTTGCAACCATAAGGAGCCACTCCCATGGCGGATGAGCGGGGCAAGGCGATTGAGCTGGCGTTTGCGCAGATTGAAAAGCAGTTTGGCAAAGGGTCGATCATGCGGTTGGGGTCGAAGGAAGCGATCGTCCCCATTGCGGTGATTTCGACGGGATCGATCTCCTTTGACGCGGCGCTGGGCGTGGGCGGATTTCCGCGTGGGCGCGTGATTGAGGTATTTGGGCCGGAGTCGTCCGGTAAGACAACCATCACGCTGCAAGTGATTGCCGAGGCGCAGAAGACGGGCGGCATGGCGGCGTTTGTGGATGCAGAACATGCACTGGATCCGGGTTATGCGAAGAAGCTGGGCGTGGACGTGGACAACCTGCTGGTTTCGCAGCCGGATTATGGCGAGCAGGCGTTGGAGATCACGGAGGCGCTGGTGCGGTCGAATGCGATCGACGTGCTGGTGGTGGATTCGGTGGCGGCGCTGGTGCCCAAAGCCGAACTCGATGGCGAAATGGGAGACAGCCACATGGGTTTGCAGGCGCGGCTGATGTCGCAGGCGCTGCGCAAGCTGACGGGGACGGTTTCGAAGTCGCGCACCTGCCTGATTTTCATCAATCAGATTCGGGAGAAGATTGGCGTGATGTTCGGCAATCCGGAGACTACGACCGGCGGCAAGGCGCTGAAGTTTTATTCCTCGGTACGAATCGATATCCGGCGGATTGCGGCGATTAAAGACGGCGATGTAGTGACCGGCTCGCGGACCCGGGTGAAGATCGTGAAGAACAAAGTGGCTGCGCCGTTCCGGGAGGCGGAGTTCGATATTCTTTACGGCGAAGGAATTTCGCGAGAGGGCGATCTTCTGGACTTGGCCGCAAACAACAATATCGTGGAAAAATCCGGTTCGTGGTACAGCTACAAGGGCGAGCGCATCGGACAGGGGCGCGAGAATGCTCGGCAATTCTTGAAAGACAACAAGGACACTTTGGCCAAGCTGGATACCGAAGTGCGCAAGGCGCTAGGTTTGATTGGGCCGGCTGCGCAGGCGGGTCCAGCAGGCGGAACTCCGCCAGCCGCGGCTGCTTCCAGCGGACGCGTGACCACCATGCCGAGCGGCAATTCAAGCGACGCTGCGAAAGTTCCCGTCGCGGCGCGAAGGTAGTCAGACAGGCACTTACTTAAGGGCAAAACGGTAGATTCTGCCAGTCCTCCTGCAAGGTGATTGTGCCTGCGGAGGATTACATGAAAATTGCTTATATCGCGATTGGGTTCGTTACCCTCGGAGTGGTGTTCACGGGATTAGTCGGCATAAACGAAGGGCCCAGCCTGGCTTATGCGCAGACAATTGGAGTGGAAGTTAGAGGTGCCGAACCCGTGGTGCCCAAAAGGCAACTTGTGAATGCTGCCCACGTCATAACATCGGATGGATATGTTTTAAAACTTGATGGACTTCGCTGCACTGCCTGTGAAATCAACAGCGGAGGTATCTTATCGTACGGAGGTGGATCCTTCGAACTTAGAGACTTCCACCACACAGGATCGATAGAGATTTCGTTGACTGGGGCGGCGTGGAACACTTACAAGCTACTTTTCATGTTGGGGCTAATCAAGGATTCTGGCAATGCCCCATCACAGCCGCCTGCCCAACCGCATGGCGGTGTTAGAACTATTAGCTCAAATTGAAAAAGCCTCGATTTCATTCCCTTCGGTTGGAACATGGTAGCCGCAGCAGCCGTTAATTATTGCGACTGATGCGTAGTCGTACGCCGCCTTACTTCACGGCCGGATACTCTTTCTTCGATTGCCATTCTCTGCCTTCGCCAACTAGAATCCATTCTTGCGCCCCACGGCACGTTGCGAGGATCATTGAAGCAAATCAGTGCACTCTATCCCGGCTCGTTCGATCCGCCCACCAATGGGCACCTCGATCTGATTGAGCGTGGGGCCAAGATTTTCGACGAGCTGATCGTGGGCATTCTGCGGAATTCAGAAAAGGTTCCGATGTTCAGTCTTCCGGAGCGGCTGGAAATGCTGAAGACTTTAACCTCCCATTTGAAGAATGTTCGCATCGAGGCGTTTCATGGATTGATGGTCGAGTATGCTAAATCGATTGAAGCGACTTGCGTGCTGCGCGGGATTCGCGCGGTGAGCGATTACGAATATGAATTGCAGATGGCGCTGATGAACCGCAAGCTGGAACCGACTCTCGAGACTGTTTTTATGATGCCCGCGGACAAGTATTCTTATGTCAGTTCGCGACTGGTGCGGGAAGTGGCGCAAGCAGGCGGTCCGGTACGTGGCCTGGTGCCGGAGTTTGTAGAGCAGAAGTTGCGGGAGAAGCTTGAACCGGCCTACAAGTTTCACGATGAAATGCAGGAAGATTTGGCTCAAGCGGCGGAGATTAGTTCGCAAAAACGAGAAAAGTTGAGGAGAAGGAAAGCATGACGACTGCGACCAGCGAAGCCGTGAAACTTACTGAGCGAATCAATCGAATCGAACCCTCCGCGACCATGGCGGTGGTGGCCGAGGCCGACAAGTTGCGCTCGCAGGGAATCGATGTGGTCGATTTCGGCGCGGGGGAGCCGCATTTCTCGACGCCGCAACACATCAAGGATGCGGCCATCGCCGCCATTCAGGGTAACTTCACCAAATACACTGCGGTCGCCGGCACGCCCGAGTTGCGCGACGCCATTGTGCATCGCCATGCGGTAGATTTCGATTCCGATTACCGGCGTGAAGAGGCGATTGCCTCAACCGGTGGCAAACACGCATTGTTCAATGCGATTCAAGTGTTGGTCGATCACGGCGATGAAGTTATTTTGCCAGTTCCCTACTGGGTTTCGTTCAAGGACATCGTGCGCTATGCGGGGGGAAATTGCGTCTTGTTGCATGCGGATGAATCGCAGGGATTTCGTGTGACCGCGGACATGGTCGCAAGCTTGATCACACCGCGAACGAAGGTGATCATTCTGAATTCCCCCTCGAATCCCTCGGGCGCGGTGATGAGTGCGGAGGATTTGACCGAGGTTGTGAGGCTGGCGCAGGAGCGCGGGATCTGGGTGCTTTCTGACGAGTGTTACGTATATCTGAACTATACGGGGAAGAATTTCTCAGTGGGATCGCTGCGCGAGTACAAAGACCGCATGGTGGTGTTGGGATCGCTCTCTAAGACTTATGCCATGACGGGTTGGCGCCTGGGTTATGCGCTGGGGCCATCGGCGGTGATATCCGCCATGTCCAAACTACAAAGCCAGTCCACTTCGAATCCGACGTCGATTGTGCAAAAGGCCGCCGTCGCGGCGCTGAAAGGGCCGCAGGAATGTGTTGAAGAAATGCGGCGCGAATATATCGAACTGCGCGATCACGTGGTGGAGGGGCTGCGCTCGATTCCCGGCATTACCTGCACGCTGCCGCAAGGAGCGTTTTATGCATATCCCAACATCTCGGCGTTCATCGGACGGGGTAAGGTGAAATCCGCTGCCGACGTGGCGGGAAGGTTGCTGAGGGAAGTTCATGTTGCAACCGTTCCGGGCGAGGGCTTCGGCACCAGCGATCATATTCGTGTCTCGTATGCGACCTCGAAGGCAGAATTGGATCGCGGACTGGAGCGGATGCGGAAATTTTTCGCAGCGCTGTAGTGAGAATCCTGGAAAAATATTTCTGGTTTGTCCGCCAGTTCTAGAGAACGCCGGCTTTCCGAATTGTTCGCGCTTTTATTTCCATGTCCAACCTCTATCCGCTTTTGATGTTGCCCGCCTTCGATCCCCGACCGTGGGGCGCGCTCGATCTGTCTCCGATTTATCCCAACCGAAAGTTTGAGGAGAAGATTGGCGAGGCCTGGCTCACCGGGGACGATTGCAAAGTAGCCAACGGTCCCCTTACCGGGCAAACGCTGGCGCAAGTCAGCCAGCAGCATCAGGGAGATCTGGTTGGCGATACGGCGCGAGATCCCAGGCGGTTTCCACTTCTGCTCAAATTTCTGTTTCCCCAAGAAAAACTTTCGGTACAGGTTCACCCGGATGACGCGCAGGCCCTCCGAGTGAATCAGCCGTGGGGAAAAACGGAATGCTGGTATGTAGCACACGCCAGACCCGGAGCCCGGATCGGATTGGGCCTGAAATCCGGCGTGACCGTCGCCGAGTTGGAAGCCGCCATTCAGCAGAAGCGTGCCGAAGAGGTGCTGAACTGGGTCGACGTATACACCGGCGACATGATTTACGTCTCCGGCGGAACCGTACACACTCTGGGGCCGGGCTCAGTAATCGTAGAGACGCAGCAGCAGTCGGACACGACATATCGCTTATATGATTACGGTCGCCCGCGGGAACTTCATTTGAAAGAAGGGTTGGCCGCGGTAAGGTTAAACGCGTTGTCAGGAAAAGTATTAAGGTCGGTTCCTTCACAATTGAATGGAAGCAGGAACAGGCAGGTTGTTCTGGTAGCCGCGCCGTATTTTGTAGTGGAGCTCTTTGAAACCAAGGAACCGCAGGCCTTGAGCACACGAGATGAATCAGGGAAAAGTTCTGCCCAGATTCTAGTGGCCGTGGAGGGATGCGGGGCGGTGGAAGCTCCAGGAACAGATGCGGTAACTTTGGCCAAGGGTGATGCAGTAGTGATCCCAGCGTCTGTGGAAACATTTACGGTCCGTCCGCAGTGGACGCTGGAGTTTTTGCGGTCAAGAGTGCCAGGCAGGGCATTGCCAGTTCCCGAAATACGAAGCTAAATTTGTGTTTCGTTACAAATCGCGGGCCTAAGAACGCATCGTAAGAACGTGACCAAGAACTCGAACTTTTATCCCGTGATTCTGGCCGGCGGCCGCGGCACGCGATTTTGGCCATTGAGCCGGAAAAAGCGAGCCAAGCAGTTGCTCGCACTTGACGGCAAGCAGACGATGTTGCAGCAGACGGTAACGCGATTGCTGCCGCTTGCTCCCGTAAAACGATTTTGGATCATTACCAATGACAATCTACGTCCGGCGGTTCTGAAGCAGCTTCCAAAATTGCCGAGAGCACAAGCGGTCGCGGAACCAGTGGGGCGCAATACCGCGCCTGCGATCGGATTGGCCGCATTTCTTCTCCTGCGCGAAAACCCCAATGCCGTCATCGGCATGTTCCCATCCGACCACGTGATTGGCGACCCGAAAACTTATCGAGGAACCATCCAGCGCGCGATTGAAATTGCTGCGGCGGGTGCAAATATTGTTGTGCTTGGCATCCGGCCTAATCGTCCAGAAACCGGGTATGGCTACATCGAGGTGGGGAACTCTTCGGAGGGCGAAGCAGCACGCGTCCGGCGTTTTACCGAAAAACCGGATGCGGCTACTGCCACCAGCTTTGCGGCGGCGGGAAATTTCTATTGGAATAGCGGAATGTTTCTATGGCGGGCCAGTACTTTGGCGGATGCTCTTCTGGAGCATCTTCCGGCAACCGCTTCCCTGCTCGAGCAAATTGCCGGAGCCTATGGCACAAGCAAGTTCAATGCGACCTTGCGCAGGCTGTATCCCAAATGCGAAAACATCAGCATCGATTATGCGGTGTTGGAACCACGCTCGGCCAAGGGTGAGAGCGCGGCTAATATTTTCTGCCTTCGCGCCGATTTTGGCTGGAATGATATCGGCTCATGGACGGCGCTCCATGAACATCGCACGGCGCAGCGCAGCTCGCCCGAGGGAAACATTATCAATGGGGAAAGATCGTTCGTGCTGAACGCGACCGGAAATTATCTGCACGCCCCGGGAAAATTCATCGCTGCCATGGGAGTCAAGGATCTGATTGTGGTGGATACGCCGGACGCGCTGCTGATCACCACCCGGCAACATGCGCAGGATGTCGGAAAAGTAGTGAAATATCTGGATGAGAAGAAGCTGCACATGCTGGTGTAGAAAAGTGGTCAGTGTTCGGTGGTCAGTGATCGGAACGCAGGAAATGTTCTGAGTATCGAACGGGTGGTTGCCCGGATTGTGCAAACGAAATGCCTCAAGAAATTAAATTCGGTACCGACGGGTGGCGCGGGATCATCGCCGATGATTTCACCTTCGAGAACGTGCGCCGCGTCGCGGGGGCCATCGCCTCATACGTGCTCAAATACGAAGACTCATCGCGCGGGATCTTCGTGGGATACGACACTCGATTCGCTTCGCTATCTGCCGCCCAGGTGGCTGCGGAAGTGATCGCTGCCGCGGGCATTCCGGTGAAGCTGGCGAACGATTACACTCCTACTCCTGCTGTTTCATTTGCAGTGAAAAACAATGGCGCTGCAGGTGGGGTGATGATCACATCGAGCCACAATCCATGGAATTGGAACGGAGTGAAGTTCAAGGCGAAATTTGGCGGGTCCGCCACTCCTGCCATCATGAAGCAGGTGGAAGAAGAGATGCGAGCCGATGCGATGCCGCGACGTGCAAACGCTCGAATTGACGAGGCGGATTTTAACTCCCCCTACGTCGCGGCGATTTGCCGCTTTGCCGACTTGGATTTAATTGGAAAAAGCGGGTTCAAAATCGCAGTCGATTCGATGTACGGTTCGGGCCGCGGAGTTCTGGCGGGAATCTTCCAGCAACGTGGTGTGGCGTACGTCGCCATCCGGCAGGAGGTTAATCCGCTCTTCCCCGGCATAAATCCCGAGCCGATTGAGCCACATATTGCGCTATTGCAGCAGACAGTTATCCATAACAAATGCGATGCCGGCCTGGCCACGGATGGCGACGCCGACCGCATTGGCGCGGTCGCGGAAGATGGCAGCTTCGTCGATTCTCACAAAATCTTCAGCGTATTGCTGCGCTGGTTGCTCGCACGGAAAAAATGGCCGGGAGATGTAGTCCGAGCTTTCAACACAACGAGAATGATCGACCGTATCGTGGCGAAATATGGACGCAGGCTCTATGAAACACCGATTGGTTTTAAATACACCGCCGATCTGATGATGGAACATGAAATTCTCATGGGTGGAGAAGAATCTGGCGGAATCGGCTATTCGCGCTTCTTGCCCGAGCGCGACGGATTGCTGAATTGCCTGCTGCTGGTGAATGTCATGGCCGAAGAGAGCAAGCCGCTAGGTCAACTCGTGGCCGACGTGCAAGACGAGTTTGGGCCGCACTATTACGGCAGACGGGATTTGCACATTGCAGAGGATGTCAAACAACGTGCGATTACGCGCGCTTCCGACAAAAGCACGCAAATGCTCGGACGTTATCATGTGGTTAGGAAAGAAACCCTCGACGGCATTAAGTTTTTTCTGGACGCACCGGCGCATGGCAATGGCGCCGAGGCTTGGATTCTCTTCCGCGCTTCGGGAACCGAGCCGCTGCTGCGGATCTACTCTGAGGCGGCATCGCCGGATTTGGTGAGCGATATCCTGGCGAGCGCTAAGGAATTTGTAGAGCAGGGTTGCTAGAGATTTGATCGATCTTAAGGAACCGCGCTTTCACCGCGCGTCCAGGCAATGATAATGCGATACTTCTAGCTGGTATGACATTGGCAGAAAACCCATCCCCCACTCAAAAGGATTCGCCGGAAGCGCGCCGTTACAACCGACTGCGGCGCTGGCTGGGCGTGGCTGATTTTGTGATCGGCGCCGCTTTCATGGTCGTTCTCTTGATCACCGGATGGTCGGGATGGTTACGGGACGTTGCATTGCGGCGCGGATTTCAGAATTACACTTTATCGGTTTTCATTTACCTGCTTTTCCTACTCCTGATTGGTAAGGCATTGGGATTTGGCCTCGATTATTACGGATTCCACGTTGAGCGCCGCTTCCAACTTTCAACACAAAAACTTCGGTCGTGGCTTTGGGATGAGGCCAAGGGGTTTCTGGTAGGGCTGGCAATGACCACGATTGTGGTGGAGTTGCTGTACTTCATGATTCGGGAATCGCCGCAGCACTGGTGGATCGTTACGTGGGCGATTTGCATGGGATTATTTGTTCTTTTGGCGCAACTCGCGCCCGTGGTGCTGCTGCCTATCTTTTATAAATTCGAACCGCTGGAAAATGAAGATCTGCGGCGGCGGCTGGTGCTGCTTGGTGAGCGCGCCGGAACCCGGGTGCGCGGAGTTTATCGGTGGAAACTCTCGGAGAAAAGCAAAAAGGCGAACGCCGCCCTCACCGGGTTGGGGAGTACGCGCCGAATTATTTTGGCCGATACATTATTGGATAACTATGCTCCTGAAGAGATTGAAGCAGTGCTGGCGCACGAGCTTGGCCATCACGTTCATCGGCACATTTTGAAGAGCATTCTGGTGCAGGCTGGAATCACTTTGGTTGGGTTCTGGATTGCGAACTTCGTGCTGCACTATGCGGTCGATCGGCACATGTTTACATTTGACGAGCTCTCCGACTTTGCGAACCTGCCATTGCTGGCAATTACGTTGACTGTGCTTTCACTTTTGCTCATGCCGGCGCTGAATGCCTATTCGCGCTATAACGAGAGGCAGGCCGACCGTTATGCATTCGAATCGATTGTCAGCGTGGTCCCGTTCATTTCGTCAATGAACAAACTGGCACAGCAGAATTTAGCAGAGCGCACGCCTTCGAAGTGGGTTGAAGTATTATTTCACTCTCATCCTGCTATCTCACGCAGGGTGGCGGCGGCGGAAGCCTGGAATCGAATGCAAAGCGCGTAATCATTGCCGAATCCGGACAGTAGGGCGCACATCAACGCGCCCTCAAGATTTTCTCGACCCTCTGCAGATCTTCTTCAGTATCCACGCCCACCGAATCGTAAGCGGTTTCGGCGACATAAATCGAGATTCCGTTTTCCAAAAACCGCAGTTGTTCCAACCGTTCAGTTTTTTCGAGCGAAGATTCGGGCTGGGTTACGAAAAAATCGAGCGCACCTTTTCGATAGGCATAGAGCCCTAGATGCTTGAAGTACTGCGCTCCCCTCGAGTCCCGATCAAATGGAATTGTTGCCCGAGAGAAATAAAGCGCCCGTCCATTCGCCGCAGTAACCACTTTCACCGCGTTGGGATTGCTGACATCTTCACTGGGACAGAGAGTTTTGAGCGCGCCTACCGGGACGGAAGAATCTTTCATGATCTCCAGCAAGGCTGCAATTTGCTCTGGGCGGGTGAGAGGTTCATCGCCTTGAATGTTAAGATAGACATCCGCCTGAACGTGGGTCGAGATCTCTTGCACGCGCTCCGTGCCGCTGCGATGTTCGGACGAGGTTATCTGAGCCTTCCAGCCATAGGCTTGGCAGACGCTTAAAATCTCGTCGGAGTCGGTAGCGATAATCACATCAGAAAGAGCTTGCGAGCTGCGAACGGCCTCATATACCCAGCCGACGAGTGGTTTCCCGGCGATTTCGCGAAGCATTTTCCGCTTCAGCCGGGTGGAGGCAAGTCGGGCCGGGATGACGGCGACCGTTTTCATCAAGGGCTAGTTTCGCGTTTCCTGAGTATGCTATCAAGTAATTGAGGCCGCAAATAGTGCGGCCGCGCGACGCTGCGGTTTGACACGTTTTTGACAGCACTCTTAGAATGACTAATTGAGCATACGGGCCAATCCAGCTCGATACGTTCAAGCGGCGAGGATTCGCAAAGACCAAAGTTCCTTCTCGCTGCGTTCCCTTCCAATGGCGGCGTAGCTCAGGTGGCTAGAGCGACGGTCTCATAATCCGTAGGTCCGTGGTTCGAGTCCACGCGCCGCCACCAGACTTTAATGTCAAACGGCCCGTCGAGCCCCGGTTTCCGGTCAATTCTCAAGATTGTTTTGAAGTTACCGAAGTTCCTTCGCTGTGCGTTATGCACTGGGAGTGGGGTTGCGGCGTGGGTATCCTAAAGGCGCAGTAGCGCTTGTATTGCACCTATGTCCGCCAGCACAAATTCGTGGAAACGCCTGCCTTTTGCGGCGCAAGTATTTGTCGGTTTGGTAATAGCGGCCGGTACCGGATGCCTGCTGGTGGCAGACATCCACCAAAGCAGCAAAAACATCGCGGAATTTATCTGCTATCTGGGCATCGCAATTCTCGGTTCGCGATTGCGCGTGACGCTGCCGGGAATCACCGGAACGCTGTCGGTTAATTTCTTGTTCATCCTGGTGGGGATCGCGGAACTGGGATACGCGGAAGCGCTTACCCTGGGCGCGGTCGCCATGTTAGTGCAAAGTCTTTACCCGGGGAAGCCGACGGCGATCCAGCTTACATTTAATGTTTGCGCCGGTTCGCTCTCGACTGCCCTTGCCTATCTGGTTTACCACAATTCTTATTTCAACGAGGTCATCGGAATCCGGCCATTGCTTTTATGCCTGGCGGCTTCGATCTACTTTGTGGTCAATGCGGGATGCATCGCGGTGGTTATCTCGTTTGGCGAAGGCCAGCCACTGCAAAGAATTCTGGTGGACTGTTATTTTTGGTCGTTTCCCTATTATTTGGCGGGCGGGGGAATCGCGGCTGCAATCTCGTGGTTCAATCGAAATTTCAACTGGGAAACTTCCCTGTTGTTCGTTCCAGCCGTTTATCTGATCTACCGCTCCTACCGACTGTATCTGGGCAAGTTGGACGATGAAAAACGGCATGTAGAAGAGATGGCGAATCTTCATCTCCGAACCATTGAGGCCCTTGCGCTCGCCATCGAAGCCAAAGACCAGACTACGCACGATCACCTCCAGAGAGTTCGCATTTATGCGATTGAAGTAGCCAAAGAACTTGGCATGAAAGGGATGGATCTGGAGGCGCTGCACGCCGCAGCTTTGCTGCACGATATCGGTAAGCTCGCGGTGCCTGAGCACATCATCTCGAAACCCGGCCGCTTGACTCCGGAAGAATTTGAGAAGATGAAAATTCATACCGTGGTCGGTGCCGAGATTCTGGAGCGGGTTCGCTTTCCCTATCCCGTGGTCCCCATTGTGCGAGCGCACCACGAGAAGTGGGACGGTACCGGTTACCCCTTCGGGTTGAAAGGGCTGGAAATACCCGTGGGAGCGCGCATTCTTTCGGCGGTTGATTACCTGGACGCGCTGGCCTCGGATCGCCAATACCGCCGCGCTATGCCTTTGGACCAAGTGATGAAGCAATTGGCCCAGGAATCGGGGAAATCATTTGACCCGCAAGTAGTGAACGTGCTGACCAAGCGCTACCGTTCGCTGGAGAATCTGGCCAAAGCCAAATCAGGAGTGAAGGACGGAGCCCTGGCCCTTTCGGCGGAGATAAAGATTCACCGAGGTCCCGCGCCCGACGCCGGTTTTGAAAGTATCGGCGTTTCGGATTCGGAGGGACAGGAAGCTAATTTTCTTTCTTCGATCGCGGCCGCGCGCCAGGAGGCCCAATCCCTATTTGAATTGAGCCAGGACTTGGGAGCCTCGTTGAGTTTGGGAGAAACACTCTCGGTGTTTTCGGTAAAACTCAAACCGATGGTTCCGTATGACGCCATCGCAATTTACATTCTGCGGGGCAACGAACTGATTCCTGAGTACGTGAATGGCGACAATTACAGATTGTTCTCCTCCCTGCGAATTCCGGTGGGAGACGGGCTTTCAGGCTGGGTGGCGCAAAACAGAAAGCCGATTGTAAATGGAAATCCTTCAGTCGAGCCGGGATACCTGAACGACCCTTCGAAATTCAGCACCTTGCGTTCCGCCCTGGCGCTGCCGCTGGAGGGAGTGAGCGGGGTGATCGGAGTTTTGGCGGTTTATCGAGCGGAAAAAGATTCGTTCACTACCGATCATTTGCGAATTCTTTTGGCCGTCAGCGGGAAGATGGCGCTGGCAATTGAGAATGCTTTGAAATTCCAGCAGGCGGAGAGTTCGGCCACCACCGATTATCTTACGGGCCTGCCGAATGCCCGTTCGTTGTTTCTGCAACTTGACCGCGAACTGGCGCGCTGCAAACGCGATAACTCTTCCCTCACCCTTATGGTCTGCGACATGGATGGGTTTAAGAAGATCAACGATCGATTCGGTCATCTGGAGGGGAATCGGGTACTACGGCTGTTCTCGCAGGCGCTCAAGGACAGCTGCCGAGAATACGACTACGTGGCCCGCATGGGTGGAGATGAATTTGTAATCATAGCTCCTGGTTTAAACGCGGACGATGCGGCGAAGAAAATAGAAGTAGTTCGTCCGCTGGCGCGGCACGCGGGGTTTGAAGTTTGCGGAGAGGATATCCTTTCTTTGAGCGTGGGAGTGGCCGTTTCTCCGGCGGATGGCGATGACGCTGAGCAACTGCTCACCCGAGCCGACCGGCGCATGTATTTGGAGAAGCAAAAACAGCCGTTGCAGAAAGATCAGCGACTGCATACGCGGATAAAATGCCGGCTCACGGTTGAATTGCATCCCGAGGACGGGCCACCGGCATTCGGCAACCTCATCGACGCCAGCCTAGGTGGCTGCTATGTGGAAACCAGCGTTATTCTGACCCCTGGATCCAATGTGAAGATCGTTTTTTCCATCGACAAGGGGGATTTGAGCGCCGAAGGAACCGTGGCCAGAATCCATCCGGGCAGCGGAGTAGCGGTGCAGTTCAAAGAGATGAGCCGCGAGTCGCGGCAAAAAATGTATAGCATTCTTGAATTCGTCCAGAGTACGACAGCCACGTATAACGCGCGCTACATGAAGAGCTTGACCCACGACTGATTTATCCCGCCGGCGGCAGCAACTTGAGAGCAG
This sequence comes from uncultured Acidobacteriaceae bacterium, assembly GCA_963833875.1. Lineage (GTDB taxonomy): Bacteria > Acidobacteriota > Terriglobia > Terriglobales > Acidobacteriaceae > Sulfotelmatobacter. The sequence continues at coordinate 934,588 of CAWHZM010000002.1, read as the reverse complement.
CTTCGAGCCACCGTACAATCACAGAATGCACGCCCATGTTCACGGCGCTGGCAGTCCCAAACGAGTGTTGAAGATCTCGCTTGGAGTAACCTTCGTCTATATCGTGCTTCTGGTAGTTGCCGGCATTCACGCCCACTCGTTGGCGCTGCTCTCTGAAGCCGGGCACAATCTTTCCGACTTCCTGGCGTTGCTGCTTTCTTTGGTCGCTGTTTATTTACAGTCGCGGCCAGCCAGTTCCACCAAGACATACGGTTATCATCGCGCAGGAGTGTTGGCGGCTCTGGTCAATGCCGTGTCGCTGGTCGCGGTTTCGTTCTTCATTTTTTACGAGGCATTCGGGCGCTTGCAGCATCCGGAACATGTCCAGGCCTCGATGATGATGTGGGTCGCGGCGGTCGGCGTTCTGATGAATGGAATGATTGCCCTGCTCCTCTACCGTTCTGGAGGGGACGTCAACATTCGCAGCGCACTATTGCACGAAATAGGGGATACGCTCTCGACCGCCGCGGTTATTGCCGGAGGCTGGGCGATACTGGTGACCGGCGATTACTGGATCGACTCGGCGCTTTCGTTTGGAATTGGCGTGCTAATCCTATGGTCGGGCTTCGGCATTGTAAGAGAAACGCTGAACATTTTGCTCGAAGGAACGCCTCGCGGAGTAAAGCTAGAACTGGTCGAGACCGCGATCCGCACCATCGAAGGCGTCAACGATGTTCATGATTTGCACGTCTGGAGCATCGGATCGGAGACGCACGCGCTATCTTGTCACATTGCGATTGCCGATATTCCGCCGTCGGTTAGCGAACGGATTCTCCGCGATGTGAAAGACAGGCTGCACCATACATTCCGCATTGACCACACCACCATCCAGTTCGAGCACGTGGAGTGCGAGGTGGCGCATGGTTGTGTAATGCCCGTTGCGGAAAGCGCTCACCATCACCACAGCCATTAATTCGTGCCGTTCTTCTATTGGCTTTGCTTTTCGAAAATCTCTCGTACCCGTTCGATCGTATCTGCTTGCTCCGGCAACTTGTCGGGACGCAAGCGCACGATTCTGGGGAAGCGCAGGGCGTAGCCGCTTTCGTGACGTTCGGATTGCATCATGTTATTAAAGGCGACTTCAATCACGACATCGGGTTCAACCGTGCGGCGGAATCCCTGATCTTCGATCGTGTGCTCGAGAAACCATCTCGTCATTTCGACGATCTCGGCGTCTGTCAGTCCGGAGTATGCTTTTCCGATATTTACCAGTCGATCTTTATCCGTGTCCCAGACGGCAAAGGTGTAATCGCTGAGCACGCTCACGCGCCTTCCGTGCCCGTACTCGACCGCCGTTACCACGACGTCAAGGGTGGCTAATTCCCGCTTCATCTTCAGCCACGACTTTCCGCGCTTACCCGGAGAATACGAAGAGTCCAGATCTTTGAGCATCAGACCTTCGTTGCCCCGATCCTGCGCGGCGGTAAAAAGCAATTCCAGTTCCGCAGGCGATGCCGCTCGAAACACCGGGGCACGGATGACCTGGGCGGCCGGGACTATCTCGTCGACCTCAAAGGCAAGTCTTATCTGTTCTTTCATTTTGCCCTGCAACCCCGAAGAAGAGCGGAGCGCGGGCACCGAGGCGGCGCGGGGAAGACTTTGAATGATCAAAATTTGATCGAGAATCGCGGCGCGCTCGCGTAAGGGCCGATCGATCAGGAGTTCTCCATCGCAATAAAGAATATCGAACACGAGGTAAGCTACGGGGAATCTCCGCACCATCTCTTCGCTCACTTTCTTTCGACCGAGCCGCTGCTGAAGGATCGAGAACGGTCTCGCCCTTCCGAGATTCGCGGCTTTGTTTTCCGCTTCCGCCGACAGCACTTCGTCAACAATTTCGGGCGCTGCTTCTGGGTCGCCGGCGTATTCCCAAGCTACAATCTCTCCGTCGAGAATCACGTCATGCTGCAATGCCGAGAGGGCGTGAGGCAGTTCAGGAAACGATTCCGTGATCTCGTCGCGGGTACGCGAGAAAAACTTCACCTGGCCAGCCGAGGCATGCGCCTGGGCTCGAATCCCGTCGTACTTATCTTCGACCACAGCGTCCGAGAAATAGTTCAGCCCCTCGGCTGCCGACTCGATGGGACTGGCTAACATGAATCCCAACGGGTGGAACATCCGCATCTTGGCATGGCTCAACTTACCATCGGCTGCAAGCCGCAGCGTTTGTCCGATATCTCCGAGCAACATGTTGGCGCGCTGCACCTCGACAAGCGGGGCATTGAAAGCCGCGGCGATAGCTTCTTCCACCAGGCTCTCTTTCAAGCCAATGCGCAAATCCCCGGTCATGATTTTGACGATGTACTTGGCTTGCACCGGCGTGGCGCGTAAAAGCAAATCGCGCACCAGCGCACCCTTTGCGGCGGGACCTCTCGCCTTCGCGATCTGGCGGAAGGTTTGTTCAACTTCCAGAATCTCCAAAGGATGCGAGGATCCGCTATGCAGGACTTCTCCAGCCACCGCACCCAAGTCGCCGTGCCTGCGATACGCGGCCTCCATCGCGGTCTCATCGCTTCGCGACAATTCGGTGACGAGCCTCCACAAGAGAGAGCCGCCGACCTGCATCGTAGTTTCTTCCCATGCGGGAAACGCTTTGCCGGATAGGAAGATCGCCGAAACGGCGGCTTCTTCGATCGATCGCGATTGGAAATAGGCGGCCAAAATCGCCCTCTTCTGCAGCTTCTTGGTGGTGGCCGCAATCGCCTCAGCGCACTGGGCAAATTTTTGCATGGCAATTAAGATGCATTCGCGACCCCGCTGGACCCGTCGTAAAACTCCATAAATGCCAGTCTTTCAGGCAGATAGGATCTCGATTTCCAGAGTCAGCCCAACTGCCGGTATGCTACCCTAGGGTCGGTACTTTTCCACCTCTGGAGCATCGAATTACCGTGCGTTCTCTTAGAAATCTTGTGCGTTTTCTGGTGGCCGTGCAGCTCTTGCCTGCGCTCGAAAGCGGCGAAGAAGCTCTGGTCGGCGGGCAGGCGGTGCTCGAAGGGGTGATGATGCGCTCGCCACACGCCTGGGCGATCGCCTGCCGCAAGCCTTCGGGCGAAGTGGTAACTTTGAGCCAACCCATGGAGCGCCCTTCGGAAAAACATAAGTGGATGGCATGGCCGGTTGTGCGTGGAGTCATGACGCTGGGTTATGCCATGTCGCTGGGCTACCGGGCATTGCGCTTTTCGGCGAATGTTGCCATCGAGGACGTGATGGACGCCGAGGAGCGCGCGAAGTCGGGCGATGCGAGCGCGCCGCGGGAGATTGAGCGCACCTCTGAGCTCACATCGAAGAAATCCGAATCGCGGGAGAAGGCTGCGGCCATCAGCGGGTGGCTGGCGGCGGGAAACGTCATATTGTCGCTGGCGTTTTTCATTTTCATGTATAAGTATTTGCCTTTGCTGGCGGCGACGGAGCTCAAGAAATTCAATCCGGCATTTGGCGGTCAGATCGCTTTTAACCTAGTCGACGGTGCGGTCAGACTGACTCTGTTCCTTCTCTTCATTTGGGGAGTTTCGTTGTTTCCCGATATCCGGCGCGTATATGAGTATCACGGAGCCGAGCACAAAACGGTTTTTGCCTTCGAGAACGGCGACCCGCTGAAAACGGCGGCAGTGCAGAAATACTCCACCTTCCATCCCCGTTGCGGCACCAGCTTCCTGATGACGGTGATGTTGATCTCCATCGGCTTTTACATGCTGATTCCGTTTACCACTTTTTGGGCGCGATTTGCCTGCCGTATCGCGTTGTTGCCCGTGATCGCCGGAGTCTCATACGAAATCATTCGCTTTGCCGCCAAGCATCGCGGATCTCTGTTTGCGCTGATGACGGCACCCGGAATGTGGCTGCAACGGATTACCACCAAGCCTCCGTCGGATGAGATGGCGGAGTGCGCCATCACCGCGCTCAATCATGCCATGGCTCTTGAGAAAGAAAACGGCGGCGAACTAGTAATCGCCTAGCGGCCCCGCCGCGAATATTTCCGCTCTTCCCATCCTGCAATCATTAGAATTTAGAATGCCGCAGACAAAGCGGCCGAACTGAAAGCGGCTACACGACGCCTCCACGAAAGAACTTATGTTTGAGCGGTTAGACCAGATCGAAGCCCGTTACGAAGAACTGACCGATGCTCTGGCCTCGCCGGATATTGTGAATGATTCGGCGAAATACCAGAAGACTGCCAAGGCCCATAGCGAGATTGCGCCGGTGGTCGAGAAGTATCGTGAATTTAAGGATCTGACTCGGGGCATCGCTGAAAGCAAAGCCATGCTGGTTGATGAGAAAGATCCCGAGATGCGTGCTTATGCCCAGGAGGAACTCGCGAAGCTCGAACCCCGGGTGGGCGCGATCGAAGAAGAGTTGAAAGTTCTGCTGCTGCCTAAAGATCCCAACGACGAGAAGAATATTATTCTGGAAATTCGGGCGGGGACGGGCGGCGACGAGGCTACGCTGTTTGCGGCAGAAATTTTTCGCATGTACACGCGTTTCGCGGAGACTCAGCACTGGAAAGTGGAAATACTTTCTTCCTCCGAGTCGGCGGCCGGCGGCTTGAAAGAAGTAATTGCCATCATCGAAGGCAAGCGAGTTTTTTCCCAGTTGAAGTACGAAAGCGGCGTGCATCGTGTCCAGCGCGTTCCGGCCACGGAGCAGCAGGGACGGGTGCACACTTCCGCAGTCACGGTTGCGGTGCTGCCGGAAGCGGAAGATGTGGATATAAAGATTGAAGCGAAAGATCTGCGGATCGATACGTTTTGCTCATCGGGGCCCGGCGGGCAGTCGGTAAATACGACTTATTCTGCGGTCCGCATCACGCACATTCCAACAAATACGGTAGTCAGCTGCCAGGACGAAAAGTCGCAGATCAAGAATCGCGAGAAAGGCATGCGGGTGCTGAGGTCGCGACTCTACGAAATTGAGATGGAGAAGCAGCAGCAGGCGCTGGCGAAAGAGCGCAAGGCGATGGTCGGCTCCGGAGACCGTAGCGAAAAGATTCGTACTTATAATTTCCCGCAAAACCGGCTGACCGATCATCGCATCGGGTTCACCATTCATCAACTCGAACAGGTGATGGATGGCAAGCTCCAACCGTTGATCGAGGCGCTCACGACCCATTATCAGGCGGAGAAGCTGAAGCAAGAGACCGCGGCCGTTGTATGAGATTTCGACGAACGCGATTTGGTCGAGTTCGGAGATCCAGATAGTATGAGCAACCTGTAAGCAGTACTCAGGCACCTAAGGTGGATCATGACGAACGGACGATCTCGCTCTTTGTTGGCTCTTGGTGGTTTTGGACTGGCGGTTACCGGTGCGGCGTTGTATGGCTCGCGTTATAGCCGAAGAGAGAGCCGCGCTGCGTGGTACCGGGACCTAGAGAAGCCTAGCTTTGCTCCTCCCAAGCACGTATATCCCATTGTTTGGACGAGTCTGTACGCTCTGATGGCATGGTCGGGATGGCGTATCTGGAGTGCTGCGCCCTCGCGCGAACGAAAGCGGGCTTTGCGTTTATGGGTCTCGCAGCTGGCCACAAATGCGAAATGGTCGAAGTATTTTTTTGGCCTGCACAGCCCGACACTTGCCCTTGCCGATGCGATTGCATTGGAGGGCGTAATTCTTTCTTACATGAGAGCGGCTCGGAAGGTCGATACCGCGGCTGCCAATGCTTTCATCCCCTATGCCGCCTGGGTCGCGTTCGCCGCGGTGCTCAATTCGGAGATCGCCCGGCTCAATCCACGCGAGACTTAGTGAATCGGCACCTGCGTCCCGCCCTCTCCGCGCAATCGACCCCAAGTATGTTGAAATGGGTTGGTGCAACTGAAGCCTGCCCTGGATTCTGCAATCAAGCGACTCACTGAAGGGAACGTTCCCTCCCCGCGCATGAATGCAGAACTCCTCTTGATGTTTTCGCTGAACTGCGAGAGGTCCTATCTTTACGCTCATCCGGAGCGGGAACTCACGGACGACGAGGCCATTCGCTATAACGAGGCGATTACACAACGTTCCAGCGGCGTGCCCGCGCAATATATAACGGGTCACCAGGAGTTCTGGGGCATGGATCTCATCGTCAGTCCCGCGGTCCTGATCCCGCGCCCCGAGACCGAGCATTTAATCGAGACCGTGCTTAAACTTCTTGGCGAGGGGAATGCCGCATTCAATTCGAACATCGGGAAGAACATCCATCTAATCGATGTCGGTACCGGCTCGGGATGCATTGCATTGGCGCTAGCAAAGGAATTGCCACAAGCTGAAATCCAAGCCGTGGACGTCTCTTGCTCCGCTCTTGAAATCGCGCGTGCAAATGCCTCACGCCTCGAACTAGAATCTCGTATTCGATTCCGCCAAGCCGATCTGCTGGAGGGAACCGAACCGGCCTCGATCGATGTGATCGTCTCCAACCCGCCGTATGTGGGGGAATCCGAAGCAGATCAAGTTCAGCTGGAAGTTCGCAAGTTCGAGCCGCGCAATGCCGTCTTTGCAGGTCCGACCGGGGCGGAAGTAATCGCGCGGCTCATTCCGCAAGCGCGAACTGCGCTGAGGCCGGGAGGCTGGCTGATCATGGAAATCAGCGGCTCGATTGCAGACCGAGTAAAACATCTGCTGCAGGGATGGGAACAAATAAGGACTATCGACGATCTTCAAGGGATTCCTCGGGTTGTAGCCGCGCGAAAGCCTTTGTAGATAGGCGCTGTCAGAGCTTGAGCAGCCCTTACCGCGGAACGGCGGCAGGCTGTATCTCTTCCACATCGACGACATTCGTTGGATATTTGCCGGTGTAGCATGCCGAACAGTAGGAAGTTTTGTCGCCTTCACCGCAGGCTTTCTTGAGTCCCTCGAGGGAAAGGAAAGACAAAGAGTCGGCGCCGATATAGTGGCAGATTTCGTCCAGCGATTTGTTGGCGGCAATCAGTTGATTCTTGGAAGGCGTATCTACGCCGTAATAACAGGGCGATATTGTCGGCGGGCAGGAAATTCTCATGTGAACTTCCTTCGCTCCGGCATTGCGAATCATGCGAACAATTTTCCGGCTGGTAGTGCCGCGCACAATCGAATCGTCGATGAGCACCACCCGCTTCCCTTCCAACAACGACTGTACGGGATTTAGTTTGAGTTTGACGCCGAAGTCGCGCACGCTCTGGCTGGGCTCGATAAAAGTGCGTCCCACGTAGTGATTGCGGATCAGGCCAAAGCGAAACGGAATGCCGCTCTCGGCCGCGTAGCCCACGGCAGCGGTAACCCCGGAATCCGGAACGGGCACCACCACGTCGGCGTCGACCGGCGATTCACGCGCCAGCTGTCTTCCCATCTCTTCGCGGCTGGTTTGCACGGCGCGGCCAAACACCCGGCTATCGGGACGCGAAAAGTAGACGTGCTCGAAGATGCAGCTCGATTGCGGAGCCGCGGTGGAATAAAAACGCGAAGTGATACCTTCCGGCCCCACCACGATCAACTCGCCGGGTTTCACGTCGCGCTCATAGGTCGCACCGATCAGATCGAAGGCACAAGTCTCGGAGGCAAACACGATGGTATCGCGCTTCTGACCTTCGAGCGCCGGAATGCGCCCCATGGCAAGCGGGCGAAAGCCGCGCGGATCGCGAGCGGCGATGATTCGATCCGGGCTCATTACCACCAGCGAGAATGCGCCCTCCACGCGCCGCAGAGCATCGGCAATAGCTTCAGGAAGAGTATGCTCGCGCGAGAGTGCAATGAGGTGAACGATCACTTCCGTGTCGCTATTGGTTTGAAAGATCGATCCCTGGCGCTCCAGCCGGGCGCGCACGTCAACCGCATTAGTAAGATTTCCGTTGTGCGCCACTCCAATGGAGCCCTTGTTCGATTGCACGAGGATTGGCTGCGCATTCAGCAGTGCGGAGTCGCCGGCAGTGGAATAACGCGTATGACCGATGGCCAGCGTGCCACGGATCTGGGCGAGCACGTCTTCGGTGAAAATATCGGCAACCAACCCCATCGCCTTATGTACGCGCGAAGTCAGCCCATCGGAGGTCACGATCCCTGCCGACTCCTGACCGCGATGCTGCAAAGCGTGCAACCCGAGGTAAGCCAACTTTTCCGCCTCGGGATGCGCGAAAATAGCAACCACTCCGCACTCGTCGTGAAATTTATCGGGAATCAGAATTCGCTCCTAATTCTGGCTTTTCGCGTCTACTTGCAACTTCGAGACAGCTACCGAGACTCACGTCGCCTAGGTTGTTAGCCTGCAAGCACTGCCTCCGAATCCGTCCGCAGCGCGCTTTCGAGCGCTCCCTCATATGCCTCGCTTAGTTCCGGAATGGTTGCACTTACAACTAAGTTGCCATCAACCTGGATTTCGAGACGCTCTGAAACAGTTTCTCCCAGCAGTTCCGCGGCCACACCGTGATCGTGTGCTATTTGTTTGATTCTCGAAACACTGGCTGGGTCGCACGAGAGCAAAATGCGGCTAGAGTCTTCTCCGAAGAGCACAAACTCAGGCGGCAAACCGTTCGATGTCAGATTCACCCGTGCGCCCATATTCTTCGCAAAAGTCTTTTCGGCGAGAGCTACAGCCAGCCCGCCATCTGAGCAGTCATGTACCGAATCGACAAGCTTCTCCGAAATCAACTCGATGATCGTTTTCTGCAGGGCGGCTTCGTTTTCGAGATCGAGCTGCGGGGGATAACCCCAGAGCTCGCCAAGAATTTCCTTGGCATATTCCGACGATCCAAATTCGCTTTCCACGTCAGTCAAATCGGCGCCTTCTCCGGCGCGCAAAAGCACAATCGCTCGTCCGGCCACGGCAAAGGGCATTTTCGCCGCTTTATGCACGTCCTCCAAAATTCCTACTACGCCGAGAACTGGCGTGGGATAAATCCCTTCGCCAAGAGTTTCGTTATAAAAGCTGACATTGCCGCCAGTGACGGGAATCTCCAACTCCTCACAAGCTTTGGTGATGCCGTCGATGGTTTGAGAGAACTGCCACATGATATGCGGCTTTTCAGGATTGCCGAAATTGAGGCAATTGGTTGCGCCCACTGGAGTCGCGCCCGAGCATGCGACTTTGCGCGCGGCTTCAGCTACGGCGTGCATGGCGCCCAGCCGCGGATCGAGATAACACCAGCGCGAGTTGCCATCGAGCGCCATCGCCAGGCCGCGTTGGGAGCCTTTGATGCGAATCACACCGGCATCGCCTGCACCGGGCGCTTCGACGGTGTTGGTCTGCACCATGTGATCGTATTGCTGCCAGACCCAGCGTTTGCCGCAAATGTTTGGGCTGGCAAGCAATTGCTTGAGATGCTGCGCGAATTCGACCGCGGAGTTTAACTTGACCTGCGCCGGCATCTCGCGGGCTACGGCTGGCTCCCAACGCGCCAGAGGACGCTTGTAGACCGGCGCGTCGTCAGTGAGAGCCGGATTTGGAATCTCCGCAACCAATTCGCCGTGGTGCAGCACGCGCAACTTGTTCTCCGAAATGACCGTCCCAACTTCCACCGCATCCAGTCCCCACTTTTGGAAAACGCGGAAGACTTCCTGCTCGCGGCCCTTCTGCGCTACCAGCAGCATGCGCTCCTGGGACTCGCTGAGCATAATTTCGTAGGCGCTCATGCCGGTTTCGCGTTGCGGAACTCTATCCAGTTCAATCTCAACGCCCACTCCGCCGCGGCCGCCCATCTCGCAAGTGGAACAGGTAAGGCCAGCAGCGCCCATGTCTTGAATCCCAATGATCGCCCCGGTCTTCATGGCTTCGAGACAGGCCTCGAGCAGCAACTTCTCTAAGAACGGATCTCCTACCTGGACGTTGGGGCGCTTGGCTTCGGAAGCTTCGCTGAATTCCTCGCTGGCCATAGTCGCACCATGGATGCCATCGCGTCCGGTTTTTGAGCCGACATAAATTACCGGATTACCTTCTCCCGCTGCCCGCGCATAGAAGATTTCATCCTTGCGGACAAGTCCCATGGCAAAGGCGTTTACCAGCGGATTTCCCGAATAGCACGGCTCAAACTTGGTTTCACCGCCCAGGTTCGGCACGCCAAAGCAATTGCCGTAGGAAGCGACTCCGCTGACTACGCCTTCAAGAACGGAATGATTGCGGTGCATATCTTTTTGAAGATCGCCATTTTGAAGATCGTTATCTCGGAAATCGTTGTTTTCTCGGCCGGACGTGATCGGTCCAAAACGTAACGAATCCATCACGGCAACTGGCCTGGCGCCCATGGTGAAGATATCGCGGAGAATCCCGCCGACCCCGGTGGTCGCGCCCTGGAAAGGTTCGATGAACGATGGATGGTTATGCGATTCGATCTTGAAGGCGCAGGCCCAGCCCTCGCCAATATCGATAATGCCCGCATTCTCGCCCGGCCCTTGCAGCACGCGCATGCTGCGAGTGGGTAGGCGCTTCAGATGAACCCGAGAAGATTTGTAAGAACAGTGCTCGCTCCACATCACGCTGAAGATGCCGAGTTCGGTAAGCGTCGGCTCGCGGTCGCCAAGAAGCTGCTTTATTTTTTCGTATTCATCGGAAGTGAGCCCGTGCTGCCGGAGGACCTCCGGGGAAATGGCATGAGTGGCAGTGGTCATGGGGAAGTTATATTGTCGCATTTCGCGGGGGCCATGGGTAGGGCAATTGTGAAGCCCGATTTCGGGGCTTACGGCCTAACCTCGGGCTAGGTGGGCACCTGCCCATCATGAAACATTCCGGTAATATCCTCGAAGATGAAATCGATTGTGGTGGGAACGGCTGGGCATATCGACCATGGCAAGACTGCACTGGTCAAGGCGCTGACTGGGATTGACGCAGACCGCCTGCAGGAGGAAAAGCGCCGCGGCATCACTATCGATCTGGGTTTTGCGCACCTGGATTTGCCGATGCCGAACGGCGATACGCTGCGAGTGGGCTTCATCGACGTGCCAGGACACGAGCGTTTTGTTCGCAACATGCTGGCGGGAGTGGGCGGTATAGACCTGGCGCTGCTGGTAATTGCAGCGGATGAGGGAATCAAGCCGCAGACTCGCGAGCATTTCGACATTCTGCAACTTCTTGGCGTACAGCGCGGCATCATTGTCCTAACCAAGTCGGACACCGTGGATGCTGAAACACTGGCGGTGGTACGCCTGGAAGTGGAAGAGTTCCTTCGCGGAACATTTCTGGGGGCGTCACAATCGCCCGTAATTGCCGTCAGTTCGTTAACTGGCGATGGGATTGATCGGCTCAAACAGGCGATTGTTGCGCGGGCAGCCGATCTGAAGGATCGAGACTCGACGGCTATCGCGCGGCTGCCGATCGATCGAGTATTCACTATGAAGGGATTTGGGACGGTGGTTACCGGGACGTTGGTCTCCGGGACGGTTCTCCGTGAGGATGAATTGGAAGTTTTTCCTGGTGAACGCCGCGTGCGAGTGCGCGGAGTGCAAGTGCACGGGCAACCAAATGAACGCACAATTGCGGGACAACGAACCGCCCTGAACCTGGCTGCGGTAAGCACCGGGGATTTAGCACGCGGCATGACGCTGGCCTCGCCGGGCCTGCTTGCAGCCACTCGGCGAACGGACGTTCTCTTAAAGCTACTTCCTTCCGCAGCGCGATCATTGAAAAATCGAGCGCGTGCGCACTTTCATTCCTACGCAATGGAAACGGTGGTCGAGATGGTGCTGCACGGGGCCAAACACATCGATCCCGGAGAAGAAGCTCTGGCGCGGTTTAAATTTCCTGAGGCTGCGCTGATTTTGCCGGGGGATCGATTTATTCTTCGGCAGTTTTCTCCGGTGGCCACGATCGGAGGGGGCACTGTTCTCGACGCGGCGCCAATCCCGCGAATGCCAGGAGTGGTGGACTTTCTCACCGTTTTGTCAAAGAACAATGCCGCAGCTACTCTGACAGCAAGAATCGCGCGACGTGGAAGCCGGGGAGCCTCCATCGCTTCCTTGATCGCAGAAACCGGATGGACGAGATCCGTAGTCGAGAGCCGGTTAAAGGAGTTGGTAAACAAGGGCGATGCGGCCGGATTCGGAGAAATATTCCTGCAGTCTCCTGCGCTCGAAGCATTGAAGTCACGAATCGTAGGCGTGGTTGGCGACTTTCATAAGAAAAATCCGCTGGTGGGAGGAGTCAACAAAGAGGAGTTGCGCTCCGTTGTTGACGTATCTTCTGAGGTATTCGAAGGCGTAACAACGAGGTTGATCAGCGAGAAAAAGATTGAGATTGCGGGCGATCTAGTACATCTGCCAGGGCGCGGCGTGTTGCTAAGAGACGACGAAGCGGAGTCGAGGAACAAGATTGAAGAAGCATTCGCCTCGACTGGATTGAAGGTCCCGGCCCTGGCTGATGTGCTGGCGGCATTGAAGATCGATAAGGCGCGAGCGCAGAAAATCGTGACTATTCTCTTGCGTGACAGAGTACTTGTCAAGATTTCTGACGATCTAGTATTTCATCGCGGAGCGCTTGATCAATTGCGCCGCCAGATGAAGGCTCATAAAGCAAAGTCGCCGACGATCGACGTCACACAGTTCAAAGAATTGACAGGAGCGAGCAGAAAATATGCCATTCCGCTCCTGGAATATCTGGACCGGGAGCGGGTAACCAAACGGATGGGGAATGTAAGGGAAATTCTTTAGCGTTTTCTTAAAGCACTGGGGAGGCGTAACTAGGCTTTTGCGGCTTTCTTACTTTCTCTTTCTTTTTCCAGCGCGGCATAAATCGCGGGGTCTGTGCAAACTTCATAGTAGGAGCGGTCGGTCCAAGCCTGGGTCGAAAAATCCTCCCCATTAATCAACGGGATGCGGCTTTGGCGGATGACAATCTTGCGGAAAATCTCGCGGTCAACCGGAACGGTTCCGCTTGATAGCCGGCAGTCTCCTTTGTCCGCGGACGGCAGATTCGGCAGATTTTTTACGATCGATTCGTTTAGCGGGATCAGGGAAATCTCCTGCTCAAGTTTGCGGAAGGCAGCTTGATTCATGCGGATGCCGCCGAGGTTGAAGCTGATGACAGAGTCCTCCGGATTCGGACTGGGCTCTGGCGGAACAGCCGGCTGCTTGCCGGCGCGAGCGGATGGATCTGCGGCCTTGGGCTGGAAGACGTAAACGTGGAACGGCCCAGCCTGTGATTCCATGACTTTGCGAGCGCGTTTGTTGCAGGAAGACAAACGATCGCTTTCGTTGAGCGCTTCGGAGATCATGATCTGGCGCTCGCCATCCATCAGGTAAAGTGGAGCAGATTCCTGCAGGGTAATGCCGATTCCCAACTCCAGCTCCGGCATGTCGGATTTCCGCATCAATTCGTTATAGCCGCGAACGATCTCAATGATTTCGCGGGCCAGCACACACATGCGGCTCACCGCGAGCTCCGGTTCGCCAGCGCGTTCCAGGATGGCAAGAATAATAGCGTCACCCTCGAGAAAAACTTTCTGCGCCCCATATTTGCCGAGAAGTTTATTTACCGGATCGTAGAAATTCAGACTGAAATAAGACGCGGGATTAAGGCCTTTCTCCATTAGGGTTCGAGTGAGGCGGGTGGAATCGCGGACGTCGGCCTTCATGACCACATGACGCAACACACGCTCTTCTTCCGGCTGCTCGGGCTGCTCATCCGGCAGTAGAAATTCGTAGAGCGTGCCGTTCATGCGGGAGAGTTCACGAAGTTTATCAGTGGCGATCAGGCTCACCGAATCGAGGGCCGCATTCAACGTCTCCAGCCGGCGCAGGTCACGATGATATTGGGAGAAATCATGCAGAAAGCGGGCAGCAACTTTGGCGCGCTCCGCTCCGCGGCAGCCCGCCACTTTTCCCACCGCAGCGTAAAGGCTGGCAGGCGAAAGCTTGCCGTGCTCCTGAATCATGCGCTCCACCCGGTCGCATTCGGGCCGCGAAATCAGAGCATTCTTTAGTTGCTGTGGATTGATCCGAGGCGCGTATTCGCCAAGCAAGGGCACGGCATGATAAGAAGCGATCACGCACTCCATGACTTGTTCGTCTTCCAGCAACCGGACCCATTTGGCGAGTCGGTCCTGCTGAGCCAAACCCTCCGGGGTCGACTCGTCCGGAGTACCGGTGCCAACCAGTGCGCGGGCGTTGTCCGGGGCGCATACCCAGGAGTCGATCGCATCGGTATGAGTGTCGTCGCCATAGAGCGAGCGTATGAAACCCCAGACCAGGTCCTGAAGGCGCGGGTACCGATCCGGATCGCGGTCCCAATTTCCGAGCATGACATAGTGTTCGGCGCATAAGTAATCATCGCGGCCGTCCTCGGTGAAGGCCAGCCGATTTACGAATAATCCGTAATTGGAGAGTGTGTTGACGGTTTGCGCGTCGGAGGATTTCACTTCTCCCGTCTTCGCTTCTCCGAAAAATGAACGGCGAGTGCGGGCTAGCGTTTCCTTCTCGACAGCCCGCAGCGTCTCAAACAATTCCTGCCCGGTTTTTCGCAGGATGATTTTCTTGCGGACTTGGAATGTGGCAACCCGCTCTCGGTATTCAACCGCCTTACCGCTGCGCATGCTCTCATAGCTCTTGAGCAGTACGCGGCAGCGCTCCAGCACTTGCGCGAACTGCAAGTTCATTTCGGCACGCAACAGTTTCGTAACAGCCAGCCGCGCCAGAAGGTCGAGCGAGATGTTTTCTTCTTTCTTGGCTCGGTTCAAGGCAGCTAAGTGCAGTTCCGTCAGCAAAGGCTTCCAATCGGCGGCTTCTGAACCGATTGCGTGTGCGGCTCCAGGCTTACCCGCGGCCGCTTTTCTCATCCAGGATGGAGCCTGATCTTTCGGCGGAGCCTCGGCGGAGAGCAAACCTTGCAATTCCCCATGGCGCACAATCAGGCGCATGATTTGCGCGCGGGCCGCATCGACGAAATGCGGGCTTAAGGCAACATCATGGCGAAGGTTATCTACGCCAACGCTCAACCCCTCGAGTGAGATCGATGGAGTGGCGACAGCCAGGGTCGGCAGGGCGAGTGGTTCTGTCTCCTTGCCCAGGCGGAACATGGGGAAGCGTGGCATTTTTGGAAGCCTTGCGGTCCTAACCTCATCCTTGGAACCTGCTGATTCCATGGACAGTTTGAGGCTAGCATGCCGCGAGCACCGGCTAAAGTTACGGTGGTTATACGAGAAAGACACAGAAGACTGCCGGATTCGACGAAATCTACTGGCTTTTCAAGCGCGCCGCTTCGAATTCGTCGCCCTTCTGCCATTCGACGACGCGCGGCAGACTCGCGGCCTCCCAGCCAAGTGCGAACCCGAAGCGGGCCGTGGCGGCGTCGCCGACAAAATCCATTTCTGGATGGTATTCGTCGCTGGGCTGGTGATAATGCTTGGCAATGAATTCTTCTTCCTGCGCCATTCCCCAGGCCTCGTCATGCCCTTTGAACTTCATCCCTTCATTGATTGAAAAAGACGGCACGCCGACGCGAGCCAGGCTGAAATGGTCGGAACGGTAGAACTGTCCGGCCTCGGGACGAGCATCAGGACGAATGGCGAGGCGGAATTCCTTAGCAGTTGCTTGTACCCATGGATAGAAAGTGGTCCGCTCGGCGCCGCTGACTTGAACCTCTTCCGGCGAGCCCAGTGGTTTCACGTCGTCGTAATTTAAATCGAGAGCGATCTTTCCCGCCGGAACGGGCGGATGCTTGCCCAGATATTCCGACCCCAGCAATCCCTGCTCTTCCGCTGTGACCGATGCAAAAATGATGGAGCGGCCGGGGCGGTCTTTGGCACTGCTGAAGGCTCGGGCGAGTTCCAGCAAGATGCCGCAGCCCGTCGCGTTATCGGCCGCGCCGTTATAGATGTTGTCGCCCGGCATCTCTGGACGAATACCGAGATGATCGTAGTGCGCGGTGTAGATGATTGCCTGGTCTTTGAGATTGCGGTCGGAGCCGGGCAGGATTGCCAGCACGTTGCTCGATTCGAAATTCCGGACCTTGCTCATCATGTGGGCTTTTAATTTCGTACCCAAATCGATTGGATGAAAGTCGCGAGCTCGGGCGTCGGCCATCATCTTGTCGAGGTCCATGCCGGAGGCGGACACGAGCTTTTTGGCTACATCGAATTGCACCCAGGAAGCGACCTTCAGATTGGGACCGTCAAGTTTTAGAAACGATTTCTCGCCGGAGTTCGAATTTCGGACTACGTCCCAGGGATAGCTCGCCATCTCTTGCTGGTGGATAAGAATCACGCCGACCGCGCCTTTGCGGGCGGCCTCTTCGTACTTGTAAGTCCAGCGGCCGTAATACGTGAGGGCTTTGCCTTTAAAAAACTCAGGGTCATCGGACGGGGGCTCATTCACCAGCATCAGCAGCACTTTGCCGCGCACGTCGACACCTTTGTAGTCATCCCAGTTATATTCCGGAGCTTCAATGCCGTATCCGACGTAGACAATATCGGCGTTTACCTCCGACGCGGTTTGCTGGGTTTGATCATAGGCGACGTAGTCATCAAGCGGCCTCAGGCTGATGGCCGGGCCTTGCTTCGGAACAAATGAGAACTGCGTTTCCGGGAGGGTGGTGACGCCCACCAGCGGCACTTTCTGCAAGTACGTGTCGTTGTCGCCGGCGGGCTTCAATCCGTACTCCGCGAACTGCGTGGCGATGTATTCAGCGGCAATATCGCCACCGCGCTGGCCGGTGCCCCGGCCTTCCAGCAGATCGTGCGAGAGAAATCGCACATGCCATCGAATATGTTCGGGATTGATGGTTTGCATCGCGGCAAAAGCCGCCGAGGGCAACTGCACCGAAACTGGCTCGTGCGGCGGCGCAGCAGCCGCTGGTGCGGGTGCCGCGGCGCTTTCTGTTCTCAACATCGCGATTAGAGCCGAAAAGAGAATTAGAAAAACAGTCTTCTTTACAATTACTTGCATCGGTCAGGCTTCTCCCCGGAAGCAAATGGCATGCCCGCTCGGGCATGGTGTCAAAATCTCGAATGTCTTAGAGAATTGTAACGGAGCGAAGGAGCTTCTTCGCGCGCAGAACGCGTGGGTCGGCGCATCGGGAGGCCAGTCAATCTTGAGACTTTCAGACACTGACCGCAGGTACTTGCAGAGGCCTGCTTGCCTCGATCTAACTCGGTTCAGTATTTCTCGAGTATCCCGCAGACCGCGGGATCAATTTTTCGACCCTCAACCCGCGCGAAAATCACGCACATCCTCACCCGGCTGGAATATGACGGACTGTGCCGTCTTACCGAAGTCCGCCATCTTGCGGTTGATCTCGGAAAAATCAGTTTTGATCCAGCCGACGCTGGATAGTTCAATCGCCCCATCCGCTGCAATCCAGAAGATCGTGGGGACGTTGGTTAGGCCGTAGGCGTTCGATACCGGATAGCTTTTCGTATCATCCAGCAGAACCGGGAATGTAACCCCAAATTCTTTGGTGAAATTGGCTGTGTCTCTGGGATCGTTCTGCGAAACGCCGACGAGCCGTACCGCCGACTGCCCGTAGGATTGGTTCAGCCGTTCAAGAAAAGGCAATGCGTATTGGCAAGTCGGGCAGGATACCTTGAAAAATGCGAGAACTACCGGGCCTTGGGCCAGTTCATCGCTTAAAACGAACCGCCTTCCGTCCATTGCTTTTAGTTCAAAATCGGGCGCTTGCGTGCCCGCGGTCAATGCCGCCATTGGTCGTCCTCCGTGTTTTCGGCCCAGAATATCGCGAAGCCAGCTCAAGCGAACTCCTGATCTGACGGTTTATTTTAGTTGATTCGGGCGCGGGATGCGGAAAGGAGCCAGGGAACTAAAGGCAACCAACTTAAGAATCAAAAAATTTCCGCCCTTCGTAGAATCTTTCGAGCCAAGCCGGTGAGCGCAACTTTCTTTAGTTGATTGACCGATATCCATTTGCCTGCAATCCGAGTTATCGGTGCATCCATCCAGACTCGCACCTTGTAGTCCGTAACGGTGATGGAATGTCGCACGCTGAATACAGGACTATTCGCCCCGTTCGGAATCGCCGATTCTGGCAACTCCCACATGCCTGGCATGAGCGATTCACTCAGTTGCCTCCTTACCAGAAATATTTGTCGATCCTCGCGATCTCCTCCTCGGATGCTTAGCGAGTAGTGTATTTCGCGCTTCTTTTGGGATGCGGCCCTTGCGATGGAGGCCAATTCTCCGCGCGTTGCACAGAGTTCGACGACTGGACAGGTTAAACACTGCGGGGAACGCGGCGTACATACGACCGCACCCAATTCCATCATCGCCTGGTTAAAGTCTCCGGGGCGTTTCGGTTCCAGCAGGAGGTTCGCGGTCGACCACAATATTTCCCCATCCAACTGCCTTCCCGAGATTCGACGCAGCACGCGCTCCACGTTTCCGTCTACCACCGCCACAGGCTCGTTATAAGCAATGCTGGCGATTGCAGCCGCCGTGTAGCGGCCAATTCCCGGCAGCTTCCGCAGACTGCCCTCAGTTGTGGGAAAGCTTCCTGCATATTCGCGCGCGATTATCTTAGCTGCGGCATGCATCATTCGCGCCCGACGGTAATATCCCAGTCCACTCCACGCTGCCAGCACACTGGCTTCGCGCGCAGAAGCTAGCTTCTCGACCGTAGGAAATCGTCGCAGAAATTCGTGATAATGCTCGATCACGGCCGCCACGCGCGTCTGCTGCAACATGATTTCAGAAAGCCAGATGCGGTAAGGGTCGCGATTCGTGCGCCAGGGAAGGTTGCGGTGGTGCTGGTCGTACCAGGCAAGGAGACTCCTGCGAAATCGCCGCTTCCGAGGCAGGGTAAGAAACTGATCATTAACTGGGCGCGACTTCACGGTCCTAAGATTACGGCGGTAATCCGTTCGGTGGCAATAACCTGCTCCGTTATTGACCCACACTTCCAGGCGCGAAATAATAGCTGGAGCTTTAGTGTTTGCGCAATCTGCCAGCGATTTGCCGCGGCAGCACGAGGAAGCATTATGAATGACTTCAACCGCAAGGTGGAAAATGCATCAGCGCGGGTCAGCAAAGCCGTCGCCGAGGCAGCCGAGAAGATCGAGAGAGAGATTCCCGAGTTAGTCAAGTATTTGAACGACGAGGTTGTTCCCACGGTTCGCCAGCATTCCACGAAAGCTCTGCGCACAGCGAGTCAAAAACTTACCGAGCTGGCGGATTACATGGAACAGCAAAAAGCGTCGCACAAATGAAGCCTTGCCTGCGCGCTCGGTTCGGTAGGATTGCAGTATTGGCAGCTCTGGCGATGCTGCCGTCGCTCACTGGCTGCGGCCATTCCAAAGAAGCGCGCGTAACCGTGCCGCCGCCCCCTCCTGAAACTTCGCCGGAACCTACGACCGCGAAAGAGAGCGGCTCTGAGTTGGCTGAGCCAGCAATCCGCGCCGGTACAAGGCCCATCGCTACCGAAATCGGCAAAGCCAGCTGGTACGGGCCTCCCTACCACAACCGCATGGGCTCGAATGGTGAGGTTTATAACATGCACGCCATGACCGCGGCGCACCGCACCCTGCCGCTCGGTTCAATCGTGCGAGTTACGAATGTAAAGACCGGCCACACCGCGTTGGTACGAATTACCGACCGCGGACCATTCATTCCTGGGCGCATCCTTGATTTGTCACTGGCAGCTGCACGCAAGCTCGATGTTTATGTTCCCGGCATCGCAGAAGTAAGAATTGAAGTCATGCAAACCCCGGCGCCAATAGCGACTGGCGGAAAGTGGGCGGTGCAGATTGGGGCCTTCCCCCGTGAACAGGAGGCCAGCAAATTTGCCGAGCATTTGACGCGGCGTTATCGCACGGCCAAGGTGCAGCATTTCGGAAGTCCGGTGGGCGATTGGTGGGTGCGGGTACGGGTGCTCGAGGACTCTCGCGAAAGAGCGGAAAAGCTGGTCACGGAAACTACCACTCCTGACGGCGCTGTGTTCCTGGTCAGGTTGGATTGAAGGCTATAGGCGCATGCCTGCGCCGAGGATACAATTTGTTTTTCCGAGGTGTTTCGTGACCGATGATCCAGCCAGCAACTGTCTGTTCTGCCGGGTTCTTCGCGGCGAGATTCCTGCCAAAAAGGTTTACGAGAACGAATATGTCTTCGCCTTTGAGGACATCAATCCGCAAGCCCCCACCCACGTGCTCATCATTCCGAAAAAACATTTCGCGGGATTGAAAGAAGCGCAAGCGGACGACGCCGAAATCATTGGACATTGTCACCTTGCGGCCGCGGAGATTGCCCGGCAGAGAAACATCGAACAGGGATACCGAACTGTTCTCAACGTGGGCCCGGGCGCGGGACAGTCAGTTTTTCATCTTCATGTCCATCTGCTGGGCGGACGGTCACTGGCGTGGCCGCCGGGGTAACAAGCAGTCGTCTGTCGCCTGCCCAAGGGACTACTGGACCGTAGGATTCTCGTCTTCCGGGGCTCCGTGGCGGCGAAGCAACTGCGGCAGGTTCTGCGAGAATGCGGAACGTGGCAGGACCATATCGCAGCCCACCTCATGAGCCTTCTGCTTCAAATCGCCCTGCACGTGGGAGAGAAATCCGATGATCGAAGTTCCCTTTTTCAGCTTTGACTTCAGCTTAGGGATGAGCGTCAAAGGCTTGGCGTTGGCGTTGTTCAGGTCGAAAATGATCAGCGAAGGCTTTTCCTCGCCGTTGTGCTCCATGCGTTCCGCCAAATCTTTGTCATTTTTCGCGAATTCGACTTTCACGTTCAGCTTGCGCGCGGTCTCCTGAATCTTGGCGGCGAAGAAGAGGTCGTCGACGAAAGCGAAAATGCGCGAGTTGGAATCTTCCCGGAGAGCCGGTAGAGGCTCAGGGTCGGCGGGCGCGAAAGGCGCGGCAAACCCGGGTCTCGAGCGGCGCGAACTTTGCCCGTTGTTGCCATTTCCCGCCAGCGCGGCGCGGTAGCTGTGATCCATGGGTGCGGTGTAAATGCCGTCCTGATTGTGGCGAGACTGGCTCGGCCCGGCGGGGCGCGGCCCTCGGGCATTGTTGGGTCGGCGTCCACGACGCCTTCTACTTCTGCCTCCACCACCGGAAGGTCTTCCAGGTCCTGCGTTCATAGTCCTCTCATACCTGCTGTGCCGGACTTGTCATGCCGGTGCAGGGTGTCAAATCTGGTTGTTCAATTTCCCCAATTTCAGGTTTGGCAAAATAAGCTTGGCAAAATAAGCTTGGCAAATTAAGCTTGGCAAATTCAGCTTCGGCACTTGGTTGCACGCTGCTTGACTTAAGTTGGCACAATCACCGCTGCGCCTAGGGTCCTGTCTCTTTCAGGGAATACACCTAGCCCGTCTGCGCGACGCGACGAGCGTAAACTCTCCAAGCGGGACTGCTAGCTGGCACAAAACAATCGTTGGCAACTGTTACCTGATAGAGCGAACTCGAATTGGCGAAAAATATAAATTGCGTAATCGGTTATCCGTTGTCGGATCAGTCGCGTCACCGGGAACCGCCTGGGACGCGGAAGGCCTACGCGGGAACGAGGCCGCTGAGAACAACTTAATGGTACTCGTGAACTTGCCCACGTGCAAGTGGCAAGTAACCAGGTTTTACACAAGCGTAACCGAAACTCGCCCTTCCGGTTTCTGGCGTCACCGGCTGCCTGGGACGCTCACCCCGACGGTTCCGAGGACGCATAACAGCCGGATGGCGGGATCTGGGGCTTGTCTAGGGCCAGTGTGTAAGGCTGGAAAGCCATCCTTGGTCTTTCACGCCCCGCTGGAGACGTCCCGAGCCCACTGCTGCGCCTGCCAGTAAGAAGCCGCCACCGTGTCGGCATCGATATGGAGACTATCGCAGATGCTGCGGGAAGCCTCCCATTCGCCGCTTTCATGCGCCAGCATGAGCTGATAAATTGGCCGCAGGACGCTGGGCTCGCCGCGGAGCACGGCTTTGGTTTCGGCATCCAGTGGGATTTTCTCCAGGATTTGCGGCATCGGCATCTCCAGAATGACCTCCAGCATGGAAAGAAGACCCAGCAGGAATAAATCTGATTCGCCGTGCCGTACCAGCGGGGCAAGCAGTTCGCCGAAGCGGGCGCGCACCAGAGCACAGAGCACCAGATCGCTGCTTTTATCCTGCGCCGCCCCGACTGTAGCGATTAAGCGCACCCATCGCCGCACCTCGCGGTCGCCAAGAATCGCCAGCGCGTGGCGCACGGAGTGAATTTCACTCTTGAATCCGAATTTCGCCGAGTTCATATACCGCAGTAACCGGTAGCAGATGGAAGCTTCAGTCTTGATCAGCCTCTCCAACTCGGGAACATCAAGATCGGCGCGGGAGACCGCCTGGAGCATTCGGATGTAGTTCAGAGAGTTGGCGGGAACATCATGCGTCGTCATCATTTCCGGGCGGCGCAGAAAATAGCCCTGGAAATAAACGAACCCCTGCTCCTTGGCGGCGACGAATTCGGCTTGATTCTCCACCTTTTCCGCCAGCATGCGGCAGCGCCAGGGACCATACTTTTTAATTAATGCCGCGCGCTGCTCAGTGGTGGTGAGTTTCAGATCGACTTTAAGGATGTCCGCCATTTCCGCCAACGGCTCGCGGGAATCGTCGCTGACAAAATCGTCGAGCGCGATCAGGTAGCCGGCTTCTTTCAGACGCTGGCAGGCATTCACCACTCCGGCATCGACCGGTACGCTCTCCAGAACTTCAATCACCGTGGAATGCGATGGCAGCAAGGTGACCAGGCCGCCGATCAAGGTATCGCGTGTGCAGTTCAGGAAGGCCCGGCGGCCGTCGCAGAGAACGTCCAGGCCCACCAGAAGAGAGCTATCCAACGTGGAGCGCGAGGCCATATCGGGATCCACTTCGTGAAAAACGTTCTCCATGTCATCGCGAAAAAGAAGCTCGTAGCCGAAGACCTTCTCGTCGCGATCAAAAATAGGCTGGCGAGCCACGTAACGCAGCTTGATGCCCTTGGGACCTTCGGAGGCCGGGGCGGGCGCAGAGGATTTCGGCACACTTCAAACATCGGCAAAACAGCACAAAACTCCAGCGCGTGGCAGGTTCGCGGGTTACCGTAACATCTGACTAATTTTCAACCGTTCAGCGTCAAGAAAAACGCCTCGCGAGATGCGAGGCGTTGGTTGACTCAAAATAAGGCAGCTGGCTTATTGCGTAACCGTCAGGTTAACGGTGAAGGTACCGGTGAGCGGGGTTGCGCCGCCGGTGGTCGCATTTACAACGATGGCGTAAGTTCCGGCAGGCGTTCCGGGATTCTTTTGGCCGCTGTTGCTGCCTCCGCCACCGCCGCAGGAGCCCAGCCACATGGTGGAGAAGCCCAGCACTACGATGAGGCCGAGAAGCCGAGCGCCCGATTTACGCGACCCTGCTGCGATCAAAATTCCAAACATCCCCGGTAGCAGCAGAGCATAGAAGATCCCATTGCCGCGGCCCAGAGGCGACCGAAGTTCGGAGGTCGGCGGCGTGGTCGTGATGGTCAGCGTGAGCGTAATCTGGGCGACCGCCTGACCGTTCGTCGGACTGAAGCTGCACTGCGTCTCGGACGGCAGGCTGCTTTGGAGGCAGGTGTAGGTGAGCGGAAGCGCCGCCGGAGAAAAGACCGTGGGCGAACCCGATCCCGTAACCGTGAAGTTAATGGGCTCTGTCCCGCCCGCAGCAATCGAGTAAGTACCTGCGCCGCTGGTGGGAGCGATGGTGAAAGCCTGGTTGGTGGCGTCTACGGTGAGGCTGACTGTCGCCGAGGTGTTCGGCGAGTTGGTAGGAGTTATTGTTATGGTTTGGCCACCGGTAGGCAAGGTCATGTCTGCCAGAGTAGAGATCGTGAACGTGATCGTGGCGGGATCGGTACCATCGAAAGTAACGCTGGGCTGAGAGAAGGTGCAGCTGGCACCGGTCGGTAATCCCGCACAACTGCTGGGACTAAAATTTACCACCATCCCTTTGGACCCGATGATTGCGGTCAGGGTAAGAGTGATCGCGACAGACTGGCCTGCGGGAAGGGTTTGGCTCGACGGGCTTGCCGCAAGCTGAAAATCAGGGTCTAGTGATGCTGACCATGCTACGGCCAGCGCATTGGCATCCACGGAACCAAGACCGCCGACCAGGTTGTACCCCGTCGTAGGGTCGGAGTTAGAGGCGCTGAATCCAATCACGCCTGAAGAAGGACAAATCACATCCGCAGGATTACTGGCGGGCGTGTTTATTTGACAGTAGACATCATTGTCGCCCGATTTGACCGGATGGAAGGCGCCGCTCGTGGTGTTGTTAGCTGCCAGGCTGTATAGGGTCGGATTGATAAGCCCCAAACCGCTGCCGCCAAGATATTGATTGAGCAGGGTCACAATGCCCGCGAACACCGGAGACGCGACTGAGGTGCCACCGATGATTGAGGGGTCCACCGTGGCATTGCTTCCACTAAAAATTCCATCCGCTGCCGCCTGTATGCCGGCAGCGCCTCCGCTGCCGCAGCTGCTGGTGGTTTCCGAATCGTACGGACTGGTGCTGGATAGATTCTCAACGGGCGTGCAAAAAACGTATCCCGGAAAGTTGGGAGACCCGATCAGCGAAACATCTGGAACCGCACGATAGGTGGTCTGCGGGGTCACCAGACCGAGATTGGTCAAGTTTTGCTGCCACGTGGGCAGCGGGAGTCCGCTGGTGCAAACGCTGCCGCTAGAATTAAAGCAATTGCTCACTCCTCCGCCGCCGGCAGAAACCCACAGATCTTGCTGCGCAGTTTGCGTTGATGTTATAGCAACTCCGGTCGAAGAGCCTCCATTGGCGCAGAATGGATTACTGGCATTGCTTTGACAAAATGCAGCAAACTCAGCATCGTCATTCCATGCAGCCTCCGTCCCAATAACGGTTGACAGGGCGGAGGCGCCGAAACTGGTGGTGCTTGAATTATTTGAATTCCAATACGTCGAGGAAAATTCGGTGAAAGGAAGCGAGGTTCCGCCAACCGCGGTGACCCACGGACTGCTCGCGGGATAACTCACTGCGAGTCCTCCTACGGCAGGGCTGAATGGAGGATTCACCTCATTGTTGGGAGGATCGCCATCGCAGGTGGCGGCGCCCTCGTCTCCAGCCGCAATCATGATCGTCATGCCTTCGATGCTTCCCTGCTGCAGTTCGGGCTCGAGCGTTTCGGCGGGCAGATCGGACTGTGCCTCGCACCCGCCATAACTCATGCTGACGACCGGCGCGATCGTGTTATCGATTGCGTAGGTAAGAGCGGCGTCGACTCCGCCGCTGTTCGTATACTGCGTGCAATCGGCATTAAACGTGGCGGGCGCATTGACGTAAATAATCTGCGCATTCCGGGCCGTAGCGCCGGACCATTCAATATCGAGATCGGCCTCCACAATGTCTCCGCAGGTACTGGGCGCTCCCAAATCCGTACCCACAACTACGTATTGAAAATTAGTGGCGTCACAGGCCGTGACGATCCCACTCGTATTCGTCGTACAGCCGGAGATCGGGCTCAACCCGAAGCCGGAGCGGAAGTTGGCAATATCGGCAAGATAGACATCGGTCTGGCCAATGATGGCGAGTTTTTGACCGGTGCCGTCAATTGCAGGCGAAGCGCTGTATAGCGGATTCAGATCGTACAGGGTGGCAACGTCGCCGGGCGCGAGGAAATAATCGGCACTGCCGTCCACTGTGGTTGTATAGCTGGGATGTGGACCATTTTTAGAAGCATGCGCCGGCCGCTCGTACATTGGCTTCGGGCGAAAATTGGTCAGCCCGCGAATCCCGGTAACAACGCCGCTCAATGCCGCGGGCACAGAGGGCGAGGTGGAGTTCGCCACATGCTCTCGACCGTCGATTCGGTAGCGATGAATCTGAGTTTTGAAAGCGTTTTGGATCTGTACCGCCGTGCCACTGAAGACAACCGAGTTGCGCCCCGTCCCGACATTCACAATCTGGAAGCCCTGCGATTCCAGCCAACTTGTGATCTTGTTCACGTCCGCCGGGCTCAGACCGAAGCGATCGGCATATTGCGCCGGGGTAAGCCACTTGTGGTAATTCGGCGACGAACGATCCTGCTGTTGCGCAAGAAGTTGGTCGAGAGCGGCTTGCTGGCTGGCGGAAGGCGGGATGATAAGCGTAACGTAGCCGAACGGCAGTGAATCCTCCACCAGACCCTGGTCAAATTGCGGCTTCGCGAGACGGTGAACGTTGCCGGAGAGCGCGACCGTCTGACTAGAATTGATTGGGCCCGTGATGCGGTCGGGTTGGGCGGCGAAGCATAGGGATGAGGCCAGAAGCGGCAGAAAAAACTTCCACGGTCGCATGAATCACTCCGTCTGCAATTTTTGGTTTGGTTGTGGTGGTTTCTTAGCTTATACGGCTTTCTTGCACTCTGATCAAGTCGCAACCGGCCAAGGTTGTATGCTTACAAACAATTTACAAACCCAGCACTATGAAATTTGTCTCGCCGTAACGGAAGTAATGCGTCTCGAAAAAGAGCCGAGGCAGGGGTCCGTGTAAAGATTTGTATCGAGTTCATCAAACTTGCTGCAAACCTACACAATCCAGCCACTCTGTGGCGGCATCCAAAGCTTCTGGTTTAATCTGAAAAGTTCTGAGTCTATTCTTGAGGGGGATCATGCGCTCGTCAGCCATTGCAAATGCTCTTACCGCGGCAATTCTCCTGCCAGTGACGCTTCTGTTCGCCGCCGATGTGGATGCCAACTTTCATCACGCGCCAGCCTCGGCGCAGGCATTGAAAAATCCGCTCGAAGGCCAAAGTGCGGCCGCTGACGCTGGACGGCAACTCTATGCCAGCGACTGCGCCTCCTGTCACGGCCAAACCGGCAAAGGCACAGGAAACATTCCCTCGCTGGTCGATGGGAGACTGAATTCCGTGAAGCCCGGCGAAATTTTCTGGTTCATCACCCGCGGCAATATGCCCGGCGGCATGCCTTCCTGGGCCAGCCTGCCCGAGACGCAGCGCTGGCAAATTGTTACGTATATAGAGTCAATCCAAAATTCGCAGGGTCAGCAGCAGGCTGAGGCGGCTCCCGCGCCTCCGGCTGATACCAGCACTTCGAAATTAGATGCTCCCCCGCCGACCCCGCCATTCACCGATTTCCGCTCTGAGAAGCCGGGGACTAGTCGCAAAATTACCGTCAACGATCTGCCGCAGCCCTATTCGACCAAGTCTGCAGAGAATGGTCCGAAGCTGGTGGCGCGACCTGAGAATGTCTGGCCGATTGCACCCGCGGGATTCAAAGTTGAGCTCTATGCCTCCGGCCTGGACAATCCCCGCACTCTTCGGACTGCGCCGAACGGCGACATTTTTCTGGCGGAAAGCGATCCCGGGAAAATTCTTATCTATCGCGGAATAGGTAGCGACGGAAAACCCGAGCAGTCCGCTACCTTCGCTACCGGCTTAAAGCGTCCGTATGGCTTGGCGTTTTATCCTCCGGGAGCCGATCCGCAATATTTATACGTCGGCAGCGAGCGCGAATTGGTTCGCTTCCCATATCACAATGGGGATTTGAAGGCGAGTGGAGCGCCAGAGCACATCGCCGATCTGCCCGGTCCCGGCGGGCACTGGACCCGCTCAGTAGTCTTCTCACAGGATGGCAAGAAAATGTTCGTCGCCGTTGGCTCAGGATCGAACATCGACGATCCTGACACCAGCCCGCGCGAAAAAAATCGCGCCGACATTCTGTGGTGCGACCCCACCAACTGCAAGTTGCAGGTGTATGCCTACGGCATTCGTAATGCCGGGGGCGGGCTGGCGATCGATCCGCAGACCGGTGAGTTGTGGTGCTCGGTGAATGAGCGTGATGGCCTGGGAGACAATCTCGTCCCCGACTACATCACGCACGTGCAGGAAGGCGGATTCTACGGCTGGCCCTGGTGGTATATGGGAGGACATCAGGATCCTCGGCATCAGGGCAAGCATCCCGAGTTAAAAGACAAAGTGATCGTTCCGGATGTGCTCTTGCAGCCGCACAACGCTTCGCTGGGATTTGCTTTTTATGAGGGCATTCAGTTTCCCGCCGAATATAGAGGAGACATTTTCGCGTCGGAGCACGGTTCCTGGAACAAGTCAGTACGGGTGGGCTATGAGGTCATCCGCGTCCCTTTGCACCAGACCGGCGATGCCAGCGGCGATTATGAGGATTTCCTCACCGGCTTTGTACTGCCCGACGGCAATGTGTGGGGCCGTCCCGTGGGTGTAACTGTGGCTCTGGATGGTTCTCTACTGGTGAGCGACGATGGATCGAATTCGGTCTGGAGGGTGAGTTACAGCGGGAAATAAGCGTAAAAATGTTATGTAGGGACAGCCGCCTCCGGCTGTCCTTCCTTGAGTGTGCCGCGATCTGTCCAGATCGGAAGTAGATCAATTGAATTTGCTTTGAAAGGGCACGGCTTCAGACGTGCCGTTAGAGCGCATTTTTCATTGCGGCTTTAAAGTCGCTGGAGGCCATGTTTCTCAAATTAACCCATTACCTCCAGATCGAATAGCTTGACAATACTGCCCCCAACGCGCACAATTCTCTAAGGCGAATAAAAAGCGAAAATGCCTACGGAGCTTCCCGGCTCCGGCGTTCCCTGAAATTTCCCGAGGAATTATATGTCTTCCGCAGTGTTTTCCACTTCGGCGGCCCAGAGCCGCCCTTTTGTATTTGATAGCGAACCGGTAGCCGAAGTTTGCCCACAACCTATGGAGGGAGAAGCCGAGCTTTTTGGCGAGGCACGTCCACCCCGGCGAGCAGTCCCGGGAATTTCCAGCGTCGCCTTCAAAGATGCGCGACTGGCCAATGTCACTCCGGCCTCGCGATTAGCCATACGACCCGCGCCGGAAATGGTTTCGAGCGGTATCGCCGAAATGGATGCGCTGGCCGGAGGCCTGCCCCGTGGCGGCCTTACGGAAATTTGCGGAACCGCCTCCTCCGGCCGCAGCACAATCATGTTATCCGCGATTGCCGCTGCTACGCGGCGTGGTGAATTTTGCGCGCTCGTGGATGCCAGCGACTCTCTCGACCCGCAATCTGCCGCTGCGGCCGGAATTGAACTGGATCGGCTCTTATGGGTGCGCTGCGGTCAGAATTCCCCCCATGCCGAGCGTCATGACGAAAAACGCCTGGAACAATTCATGCGGGTCGCGGATCTGCTGCTCGAAAGCGGCGGCTTCGGAATGATCGTTTTCGATCTCGGCGATATCCCACCGCAAAATGCGCGGCGCATCCCGCTTGCCACATGGTTCCGCTTCCGCCGCGCCGTGGAACATACGCCCACCGTACTGCTGGCCATTGAGCGGCAGTCGATTGCCGGAAGCTGCTCATCTTTATTAATAAAGGTTGGCTCGCTCATGCTGGGTTCGAGGGAAATGTTTTCCGGCGATCCGCAAGTTGCCGAGCCTTCCCACGCGCAATTGCTTACCAAAGTGAACATCACAGCGGAGCTTGTGCGCTCGCGTATGGAACGCAAGCCAGTCCGCTCCGCCGAAATCACATTCGCCGGCAAAACTGCGTGGGCAGGATGAAGAAATTGAATCATTGAGTCATTAAGTCAATGACTCAATGACTCAATGACTCAATGACTCAATGACTCAATGACTCAATGACTCAATCTCGTCATGCCTTTTGCCTGCATCTTCGTGCCGAATTTTCCTGTGGCCGCGTTATTCCGCTCCGATCCGGAGTTACGCGCTCGGCCTGTCGCTATCTACGAGGGCACGCCTCCGCTGGAAGAGGTTTTTGCCGTAAGTGAGGGCGCGAAGCGTCTGGGCATCGCTCCTGGCATGACAAAGGCTCAAGCGGAACTTTGTTCGGAACTGACGCTGCGTCCGCGTTCTTTGTTGCAGGAATCCGCAGCACAAGCCGCTCTGCTGGATTGTGCTCAATCCTTTTCTCCGCGCGTGGAAGATGCCGCGGCCAATACCGCGATCCTTGATTTGGCGGGGATGGAATCTCTTCTTGGCTCGCTGGCGCAGATTGCAGATAATCTTTTTCATCGTGCCGCCAACCTAGGACTGGATGTGAACGTTGCCGTGGCTTCGAATCCCGATGCCGCCGTGCTTGCTGCTCGAGGATTTTCTGGCGTGACGGTGGTCCCCCCTGATAGAGAAGCGGAATATTTAGCACCTTTGCCGCTAAAAGTTCTCTTTGCAGAGCAGACCGAAGGAAAAAAGACAGACAATCAAAAGGAATCGGTCTGTCTGCTAGAAACTTTAGATCGTTGGGGGGTGCGCGATCTGCGCGCTCTGGCCGCATTGCCCGAAGTTGCGCTGAGCGAACGTCTCGGACAAGAAGGCTTGCGCTTGCGGCGACTGGCGCGTGGCACGGTTTCTCGAACTTTAATTCCAGTGGAACCACCTGCAATCTTTGAAGAAGCAGTTGAGCTGGAATATCCCATTATGCTGCTGGAGCCGCTGGCGTTTTTGTTGAATCGTCTGCTGGAACAAATATGCGCGCGGCTGGCTTTGCGAGCGCTGCATACGCAGGAATTGCGGCTCACGCTGCAGTTACAGAATCTGACGGGAGGCGATCGCCGGCTCGATGCTTCTGCGATCTTTGGTGAGAGCGATTCTTACAGCTCATCTCAATCTCGTTCTCCGGATCAACATTTTATTTTCGGACGGCAATACAAATTCTGCAGAACGCTCACTTTTCCTCTTCCCATGCTCGATGCCAAACTTTTTCTCAAACTGCTGCAACTGGATTTAAATGCCAACCCGCCGGGCGCGCCCATCGTAAAAATTCATCTCTCCGCGAAACCCACGCGGCCGCGCTCGGCGCAAGGAGGATTATTCCTGCCTCCATCGCCAGAACCGGAAAAGCTGGAACTTACTCTGGCGCGCATTGCAAATATAGTCGGCAAATCGTGTGTAGGTTCAATGGAGTTGCAAGACACCCATCGTGCCGAAGGTTTTCGTATGCGCCGGTTTGTATCCGGAAGAACGCAGGAAAGAACTGCGACAAAGAAGCGAAAATCTCCTGCGCCAGTCAAAGAAAAAGAAGAAGCCGCTGTCGCTGCTCTTCGTCATTTCCGACCGCCTCTACGAGTCACCGTGATATTTGAGAGTGGAGAACTGGTGCGGATTGTATGTCCAAAGAAAAGAGAGTTACAAGGCAGCGTCCTCTGGAAGGCTGGCCCATGGCGCAGTTCCGGTGACTGGTGGGACCAAGAAGCCTGGGCTCGCGATGAGTGGGACATCGCCTTGCAGAATGGAGAAGATATCGGGCTCTATCGACTGGTGCACGATTTGCTTAGTGGGGGTTGGTTCGTGGAAGGAACGTATGACTGAAAAGTGTTTGGTGGCTAGTGATCAGTGATCAGTTTTTTCTGACCACTGATCACTGGCCACTGATGTATATCGAACTGCACGCCCGCTCCGCTTTCAGCTTTCTCGAAGGCTCTTCCCTGCCCGAGGATTTAGCGGGGACTTGCGCCCAGCTGCAAATGCCGGCCATGGCATTGCTCGATACTGACGGGGTTTACGGTGCGCCCCGTTTCCACATTGCGGCGAAAAAACTTAAGATCAAGTCGCATATCGGATCGGAAGTCACGGCCAATTTTTCATCCCACAAAGTTCGCCTTCCTCTCCTTGTTTCCTCTCGCGCGGGTTATCAAAATCTCTGCCGCCTTATTACGAAGATGAAGTTGCGCGCCAAAAAAGGCGAGGGCGCAGCACAAAAAGAAGAACTGGAAGAGCACACCCAAGGCCTCATTTGCCTGACTGGCGGCGCGGATGGACCGCTGGCCACCGCGTTACAGCACGGCGGAATTGAAACGGCTCGTCGGCAAGTCGATCAACTGGTTGGACTATTTGGCCGCGGCAATGTTTATCTCGAATTGCAACGCCATTTTCATCGCGAAGAAGAATCTCGTAATCGTACCGTTATTGAAATTGCCCGCTCGCTTAATCTTCCGCTCCTCGCCACCAACGGGGTTTGCTACGCCGCAGAAAAAGATCGCGAACTTTGCGATGCATTTACTGCCATTCGCCATCACCGTACGCTCTCGACTGCTGGGCGTTTGCTGGCCCGCAATTCCGAGCGCTATTTGAAATCCGCCCAAGAAATGCAGCAATTATTCGCCGACCTGCCCGAAGCGATTGCGAATACTCTCGAACTTTCTTCCCGCCTCGAATTCACTCTCAACGACCTCGGCTATGAGTTTCCCCGTTATCCCGTTCCTGAAGGCGAGACCATGAATTCGTTCCTGCGCGAGCGTAGCTGGGAAGGGTTCCGCGAGCGTTACGGCCGGAAATCACCCGATATGCAAACCTGCGCTCGCCGCCAGATCGAGAAAGAACTCGCTCTCATCGAAAAACTCAAGCTCGCCGGATATTTTCTGATTGTCTGGGATTTAGTCCGTTTTTGCCGCGAGCAAAATATTATCGTGCAAGGCCGCGGATCGGCTGCCAACAGTGCCGTTTGCTATTCCCTCGGCATCACCGCTGTCGATCCGATCAGCATGGAGCTTCTCTTCGAACGTTTTCTATCGGAGGAACGAGGCGAGTGGCCGGATATCGATCTCGACCTGCCCAGCGGCGACGAGCGCGAAAAAGTTATCCAATATCTTTACCGCCGATACGGCGAGCGCGGCGCAGCCATGACCGCCAATGTGATTACCTATCGCAATCGCAGCGCGGCGCGTGAAATGGGCAAGGCGCTGGGCTTCGACCCGGAAACCCTCGCCAAAATTTCCACTGCGGTTGCCACCTGGGAATTTCGCGACGAGAACGATGCGCTCGACCGTCGCTTCCGTGATGCCGGGCTCGACCTGAAACATCCGCGCCTGCGCAAATATTACGAACTCTGCCTTGCCGTGCAGGACATGCCGCGCCATCTCGGCCAACATTCGGGCGGCATGGTCATCTGCCAGGGGCAACTCGATTCCGTCGTTCCGCTCGAACCTGCATCCATGCCCGGCCGCGTCGTGGTGCAGTGGGACAAAGAAGATTGCGCCGACATGGGCATCGTCAAAGTCGATCTGCTTGGCCTTGGCATGATGGCCGTGCTCAAGGATTCCATCGAACTAATTCGCGATCACTACCACGAAGAAATCGATCTGGCGCATCTTCCGCAGGATGATGCGCAGGTCTATTCCACACTTCAGCAGGCTGACACCGTGGGGATGTTCCAGGTGGAGAGCCGCGCGCAAATGTCGTGCCTGCCGCGGCTGATGCCGAAAAAGTTTTACGACATCGTCGTGCAGGTCGCAATCATTCGTCCCGGGCCAATCGTCGGCCAAATGGTCAATCCATTTTTGCAGCGCCGCCAAGGACGCGAAGAGGTTACCTACCCGCATCCATCGCTGGAACCTGTGCTCAAGCGCACGCTCGGTGTTCCTCTTTTTCAGGAACAACTACTGCGAATCGCCATGATCGCAGCCAACTTCTCCGGCGGCGAAGCCGAAGATCTGCGCCGCGCCATGGGTTTCAAGCGCTCGGAAGCGCGTATGCGCGACATCGAAGCCAAGCTGCGCGCCGGCATGACACGCAACGGAATTTCGCATGAAGCGCAGGAACAGATTATTCTTTCCATCACATCGTTTGCGCTTTACGGATTCCCTGAATCCCACGCCGCCAGCTTCGCGCTCATCGCCTACGCCAGCGCTTATTTGAAGTGCCATTATCTCGCTGCATTCACAGCAGCCCTGCTCAACAATCAGCCCATGGGCTTTTATTCTCCCGCAACCCTCGTAACCGACGCGAAACGCCATGGACTGCAAATACTGCCGGTGGATGTGACTCGCTCGGAGTGGATGTGTACGTTGGAAACAGTGGTCAGTGACCAGTGTTCAGAAGCCAGCAATAACAACGGGGCGCCAGTCCTCCGCCTGGGCTTGCGTTACGTGCGAGGTCTGCGCGAGGACAATGCTCAAGCGCTGGTGCGGGAACGTTCGCACGCTCCATTCGATTCCATTCACGATCTCTCCCGCCGCGTGCCTGAATTACGCAAAGACGAACTCACCACGCTCGCAGAGATTGGAGCACTGAATTCAGTCGGCGATCCATCCCGCAGATACAGAGACGAATTTCCGATTGCCAATCGCCAATTGCCTGCATCTGCTTCTCTGACTCAATCAAAAAAAATCGCCGATCGGAAATTCCCGATTGGAAATTCCCTCCATCGCCGCCACGCGCTCTGGCAAGTGGAGCGCGCAGTTCGCAGCTCCGGACCGCTGCTGGACCATTTGCCCGAACCCGATCTGCCTTCGCCGCTCCAACCGATGAACCATGAAGAGCGTCTCGTGGCCGACTTTCACGGCACCGGGCTCACTACCGGTCCGCATCCCATGGCGTATCGCCGCGAATGGCTCAAGGCCATGGGCATTCGCCCTGCCAGGGAACTCCGCGAGCTTCCCAGCGGCAAGCGGCTGCGCATCGGCGGCTGTGTGATCACCCGCCAGCGGCCCGGCACCGCAAAAGGTTTTGTTTTTATCAGTCTGGAAGATGAAACGGGAGTAGCCAACGCCATCGTCGCGCCGGATTTATTTCACAGCCATCGACTTCTGCTGACCTCAGAACGGTTCCTGGCCATCGAAGGGATTCTGCAGAATCAAGACAATGTGATTTCAGTAAAAGCGGAAAGAGTGCAGCCCTTATTTGTGACGAAAGCGGAAACTATCTCACACGATTTTCATTAACTCTTCCTGCAAATTCTTATTGCGGATGTTCTTCCGGAGGCGCCAGCGGCAACTTCGAAGCTCCCCGCATAATGTCGCGCTCCTCTGGCGTGAATGTGCTTCTGAAGCGGCTGGAGTCGATAATCTGCTCGCGCTGCTCCGGCGGCAGGGCGCTAAGATCGCGCACGGCTGTCCTCACCATGTTTCGCCGGTCGGGCGCGAGCTGCTGCATCCTTCCAAACAATTGCCGGGCTTGCTGTTTCTGACCGGGAGTGAGGTGCTCCCAGGTTTCCATCCGGTTCAGCATACGCTGCTGCTGTTGCGGCGGAAGACTGGAAAAATGCTGCAAGCGTTGCCGCAACATCTGCTGGCGCTCCGCAGGCAAACGGCGAAAAGCCGGATCGCTCTGCAAAGCCCGCTCCTGATCGCGCGGAGACATGTTCCGGTAGCGG
Organism: uncultured Acidobacteriaceae bacterium; assembly: GCA_963833875.1. GTDB lineage: Bacteria > Acidobacteriota > Terriglobia > Terriglobales > Acidobacteriaceae > Sulfotelmatobacter. The sequence continues at coordinate 899,645 of CAWHZM010000002.1, read as the reverse complement.
CGAAGCCAATCTCCGGCATGCCCCGGCGGATGATTATTCTGCAGTGCCGGCCGCGCTTGTACCGGGCGGAAGTTGCTGCGTTGAGCCGAACAGGGAGCCGGAATAAAGATGGCTGCGGCTAATAGAGCAGTCGCCACCCATCCCATCATGAGATTTTTCAGCCGCATTCTCTCCTGCCCAACGGTTCATTCCAGCTACGTCTCAACTTTACGGATTCGCCACCACGTTGTGCTGCACTTGCAAGTCATCCAACAGATCGAAGTCAGAATACAAATCGTGATTCTTGTCCAGCGCCTGCAGGTCGCCTACGGCAGTGCCCGGCTCTACTGCCGGTGCCGCAGAATCCATGGTTGCCACTTCGCTATCCCACAAGCCAAATCCGCCGCCGCCCTTGGCATAAAACAATCCCACTCCGACTCCCATCATCACCGTTAAAGCCGCCGCCAACACCGGACGTCGGAACCAAGCCAGCCATCCCGGCTGCGGCTTAGCCATTTCTTCCCGCAAACGCGCCTGAAGCCGCACGTCAAAATACGGCGACGGCTCCGGAGCCTTCCATTCGTCGAGCAATGCCATGGTTTGCTGCATTTCCCGCATCTTTGCCGAACAGGCGCCACAACTTTCCAAATGGGCGCCCACCTCCGGCGTAGTCTCCATCAATCCTGATGCCATATCCGGCATCACTTCCCGAACCTCTTCGCACTTCATAACCTGTTCCCCTTGATTTCTTCGCCACTGCCGCCAAGGAAAGATCGCAAAACCAAATGTAAATCTAGACAAATTCTTTTAACTGTTCCCGCAAAGTCTCATAGGCGCGAAATAGAAGCGATTTCGTCGCCGATTCGCTTAACTTCAACACTTCCGAAATCTGTTTGTAATCCATCTGCTGGTACTTGTGCATCACCACGGCCATCTTTTGCCGTTCCGGCAACGCCTCTACCTTCGCGCGTATCGCCAGCATGCGCTCACGCCGCACCAGGGCCTCTTCCGCCGTGATAGTTCCATCGGCTAAGTCCGGCGTCGTGCCTGTCTCTTCGTCGGGCTCGTCTAGGCTAATGGTGACCTCCGGCCGTTCATGCCGGGTGTCGCGGGCATGGTTCACCGCCAGGTTCGTGGCAATGCGATAGAGCCAGGTGGTGAACTTGGCGCTAGCCTCATAAGTCTGGCGCGACCGATAAACCCGCAGGAAAACTTCCTGCGCTAAATCCTCCGCTACCGCCGCATTGCGCGCCATGCGGTACATAAATCCCACTAGTGGTCGGCGATACTTCTGAACCAGATAATCGAAGGCCGACTGATCCCCAGCCTTCACCCGCAGCATGACTTCGGCGTCGGTATAGCCCTCGCCACCAGCCATCGCAGGCTGCAAACTGCCCATAGGAACAGGTCCCAGTGAGGCCAACAGACTGCTTCCGTCCATGGCAGCGGTGCTCACACTAGTTTCAACCCAGGGCTGGTGGGAAAGTTGCTCTTTGTCTTCCTCGGTGGGAACGCCCGAACTTCCGCCAGATGAGAAGGATGCGGTGGTTCGCCTTGGCCTGGAATCGTCGGGCATAGAGGTTACTTTGGTGGGATTAGAAGCGGCCGAGGTCCGTCTTCATCCCCATCGGGATTAGGCTACCACGCCCGGCAATATGCCAGAAAGCTCTTGTGGGGGACAGCCACCCTCGGCTAGCTTGCCCTGAGCGAAGCCGAAGGGTCGAGCGAAGCTCGACCCTTTGCTCTCCTAATTATCGAACGCTTCTGCCGACCGGCAAATTTGCGCCGTAATCGCCTGGAGAACCAGCTCAGCTGCTATGTATAATGAAGAACTTACCGCATCATAGTGGGCGCTTAACTCAGCGGTAGAGTGTCACCTTCACACGGTGGAAGTCGTAGGTTCGAATCCTACAGCGCCCACCATTGTTTTCCCCATCTTGTAACTCTCGACTTGCCCTTTTTTCTCTTCCGCTCACCTCCGGACCGGCCGTTCGTCTAAGCCGAACAGCACGGCGGCCACGCTCGCTGAACTCCCTGACAATGTGTTGATTCGAGCCGCGGGCTGAATCGGCCGTCGATTTCCGTCCAGGAGGAGTTTCCTATGTCCAGGTTCCGTCTGCTCGTCTTACTCTGCGGTTATCTTGCCGCAGTGAGTTTCTGCCGCGCCCAAACCGTGATGCTCGATCTGCCGCTCCAGAGTCAGCATGCCTCGACTACGCAGCGCATCGGCATCACTGACATCACGGTTGACTACCATCGGCCACTCGTCGGCGGCCGCCAGATCTGGGGCAAAGTTGTGCCCTACGGAAAAGTCTGGCGAGCTGGAGCGAATGAAAACACCACCATTACCTTCACCGATCCGGTCACCATCGAGGGCCAGCATCTCGAAAAGGGAACTTACGGGCTGCACATGATTCCCGACGAAGATCACTGGACCGTGATTTTCTCGAAAACCTCTACCGCGTGGGGAAGCTTTAGTTATAAACAGGACGAAGACGCGCTGCGCGTCACAGTGAAGCCACAATCCGCGGAATTTCACGAGGCGCTGTCTTACGACTTCGATGACGTCAAAGCCGACTCGGCTGTCGTTACCTTGCGCTGGGAAAAGATTGCCGTCCCTTTCAAGCTGGCAGTGCAGGTCAACGACATCGTCAAGGCGAGCATTCCCCGGCAAATGCGCGGACTCAATCAATACTATTGGGAAAGCTGGAATGACGCCGCCGGTTACTTCCTGGCAAATAAGGCCGATTTCGATGAGGCGCTCAAGGATGAAGATCAGTCCATTCATACGGAAGAGCGCTACGATAACTTGATCAACAAATCGCGCATTCTGGAGGCTATGGGCCGCAAGGACGACGCTGTCAGCTTCCGCAATCGAGCTTTGGACAAAGCTTCCGCGCGGCAGCTTTACTTCTATGGCCGGCTACTGCAGGGCGAAAAGAAGCAGGACGAGGCTTTCGCGGTTTATCGCTCCAACGCGAAAAAGTATCCCGACTACTGGACCACGCATGTTGGCTTGGCCCGGGTTTACAGCGGCGAGGGGAACTTCGATCAGGCGGTCAAGGAGATGCAGACCGCCCTCATGGGCGTTCCGGATGATGCCAATAAATCCAATCTGGAAAACTACATAAAGCGTCTGCAATCGAAAGACGACATCAACCGCTAGAAGCCAGGAAAAAGCAAAAGGGCCAGCGCGGCACGCCGGCCCTTTCTTCTTCAGCCCTAGTTACCAGACCCTGCAAGCATTGGCCCGGACCATCTTTTGGCCAGCCTTGCAGCCGAAGGCTCCGGCAAACTCCGGCATATTTGAGACCACGTTGTCGATGCGAAAAACCGGCATCGAATGGGGGTTCGTGGTGACGATCAAACGGGTCACTTCGGGGCGGATGTTGGAGCACCAGGAATAAGCGTTCGCCAGGAAGAAGCGCTGCAATTCCGTCCAACCGTCCGGACCTTTGTCGTCGAGCGATTTGCCCTGTTTTTTGAGATCAGCCTCCAGCGCAAGCAACGCCAAATGGATTCCGCCATTGTCCGCCGTATCCTCGCCTTGCGTAAGCAAGCCGTTTTGTTTCACGCCCGGACCCGCGTCGGGTACGTCCTGTGTGTACTCGTCGGAGATGCATTTTCCGCGCTGGTCGTATTGCTTGGCATCTTCCGCAGTCCACCAATCGCGCAGGTTGCCGTGGGCGTCAAACTTGCGGCCCTGGTCGTCAAAGCCGTGGGTAAGCTCATGGCCGATCACCATGCCGATGGCGCCGTAATTCACCGAGTCATCCATATTTTTCTCAAAGAACGGCGGCTGCAGAATCCCTGCCGGGAAATTGATGGTGTTCAACTGCGGATCGTAATAAGCATTAATGGTTGGCGGAGTCATGGTCCACTCACCGCGATCCACTGGCTTACCGATCTTTGCCACCCAGCGCTCGAACTCGAATGACGAAGCTTGTCCGACATTGCCAAGATAATTATCGCGAACAATCTTCACGCTGGAATAATCACGCCAGTGCGAAGGGTAACCGATCTTATCTTCGATTCCCTTCAACTTGACGATCGCCTGCTCTTTGGTCGCCGGGGTCATCCAACTCACGGTCTCAATGTCGCTCTGCATCGCGTTTTCGATGGCATGAACCATCTCCAGGGTGCGGGCTTTGCTCTCGGGCGGGAAGGCGCGATCTACATAGGCCTGACCAAGCGCCTCGCCCAGATCTCTGTCGGCATTGTGGACGCAGCGCCGCCAGCGTGGCTGATTCTCCGCTTGCCCGGCCAGCGTGTGATAAAAAAAGTCGAAATTCTCATCGACCATTGCCTTGTTTAAATAGGGCGCGGCATGGTGAATTGCCTGCCAGCGCATGTAGGTCTGCCAATTCGCCAGCGGCTGTTCCACCAGCAGTTTGTCTTCGGCCCGGAAAAAATCTGGTGAACTCACAATGTAATGCTCGCTGGCCGGAGCATTCACCGCCTTCAGGTATACGTCCCACTGAATGTGCGGCGTGAGTTCGCGCAACTGCGCCAGGCTGAATTTGTTGTTGATATTCTTGGGATCGCGGCGCTTGACGTTATCCATCTGCGGCTTGGCCAGCGCGCTTTCGATGGCGATCACCGTATCGGCATCCCCCCCGGCTTGCGCCTCCGGTTCGCCCGCCAGAACGAACATCTTCTGCACGTGAGTGCGGAATTTCTTCAGAGTCTCGATTGATTTGTCGTCGGTATTGATGTAGTAATCGCGATTCGGCAGGCTGAGTCCGCCCTGATCGATCTGCGCAACCACCTTCGAGGCGTCGTCATAATCCTGGCCGCCGGTAAAACCAAAAAACGGCGCATTCGTCTGATTGTCCGAACTTTCCCAGACTCCGGGAAACTCATGATGAAGACGAGCGATCTCAAGCGTAATCTCTGTCTTCGATTTCAGTCCGGCAATACGATCCAGCACCGGTTGCAGAGGCTTCAATCCGGCGGCTTCGATCCCACCCTCGTCCATGCAGGCAGCCCAATAATCGCCGATCTTCTGCTGCACCGGAGTGCGGTTGGGGTCGTCTTTGCTGGCGGCTTCCAAAGTCTCGCGCAGCACCGCATCGTTCCACATCTCCAGCCCGCTGCCGGTGCTCCAGTACACTTCATCGGATGGAATCGGATTCGCCGCGATCCATTTACTGCACGCGTATTTGTAGAAGTCATCGCAAGGATTCAGAGATCGATCCACCAGGTCAGGATTGAAATGATCGAGCTTGGGGGTTGCGGCATTTTCCGCCGGTACTTGCCCGAACGCAGCGACCGGCAGAGCCAGCAAAAAACAAACGACAAGTTTTGAAATTGGCATGAGACCTCTTGTTAAAGTGAAGTGCACACAGCTTCTCATCGACGACTACGGACAAAATGCGGGGAAAGTTCCGCACGGCAGCAACTTTGCCAAAGTCTCGAAGTTTAAACCCTTCCGCGAAACAACCGATTTCGGCGTCGTACATTCCGAGGCGCCCTACATTCCGCGGGTCATCCCGTGTTGTGCAATCCCGCGGCGATGCCGTTGATCGTGGCGCCCAACGGATATTCCAGCATTGCGGCATCCTCGCCACGCTGTTTCCGGCGCATCAACTCAACCTGAATCAGGCTCATCGGGTCCACATAAGGATTGCGCAGATGAATCGACCGCGCCAGAACCCGATTCCGTGACAGCAGCTCGCGCTGACCGGAAATGCTTAGGATCATCCGCCGTGCTCGCAGGAATTCTCCTTCCAGCATCCCGAAAACGCGACCGCGCAATGCCGCGTTCTTGACCAGGCCGGAATAAACTCGAGCGATATCGAGATCGGCCTTTGCCATACCAAGTTCGACGTTCCCCATCAGATCGGAGAACAGAGCGAAGTTTTTCAACATGTCGCGCAGTAGCCGTTGATGACTCTTCCCCTTGGCGGCAAAACTTTCCAGTCCAATTCCAACCCCGTACCAGGCGGGAACAGCATGGCGGCTTTGCATCCATCCAAAAACCCATGGAATCGCGCGCAAGTCCTCCAGCCGGCGCCCTTTGGTTCGGCGAGACGGCCTTGACCCGATCCGTGCCGCATCCAGTTCGAGCACTGGAGTCGCTTGCTCAAAATACTCCAGTACCTCGGCATTCTCCGCAATGTCGCGGCGATAAACGCGATAGGCTTCCCGCGACATTTCTTCCATGGCCTCTTCCCAGAGAGCGCGATCCTTGGCTTGCGTTGAGGCCTTACGCGTCAGCGCTTCCAGGCTGGCGGCAATCATCAACTCCAGATTCCACTCCGCCAGCACGGCATCGGCGTACTTCCAGTTCAGTACCTCTCCCTGCTCGGTGATCCGGATGCGTCCCGAAAAACAACCTTCCGGCTGCGCCAGAATCGCCGAGTGCGTTGGTCCGCCTCCACGTCCCACGGTCCCTCCGCGGCCGTGAAATAGACGGAGCTTCACCCCGGAATCTTTGGCGGCGCAATGCAGCTCACGGTGCGCTTTGTGCAGCTCCCAGGTGCTGGTCAGCATGCCTCCATCTTTGTTGGAGTCGGAATATCCCAGCATCACTTCCTGCCATCGTCCCCAGGAGTCGAGAAAAGGCTGGTATTCAGGAAGCTGCCATAATCGCCGCATCGACGGGGCGGCTGTGCGCAAAGAGTCAATCGATTCAAATAACGGCACCGGCATGAGACCCGGATCAGTGACGGACCCAGCCATGGCCACACCGCAAGCCTTCCCCAGCCGAATGACTTTGAGCACATCCTCTTCGGATTCAGCACCACTGATGATGTATTGCCGGATCGACTGCGGGGGATAAGTATGTTTCAAGCGCTGAATCGTGTGGAAGGTTTCGATTAATTCCCTGGTTTGCGGGGAACCCATTTCGCCGCGCTCGGGCAAAGACGCACTTAACACCAAGGCCGGGGCAGCATCCCGTAATTCATCTTTCCTGACCTTGTTCTTCTTTAATTCGAAATTCCTCGGATCGATGTATTGCGCGTCGATTGCTCGCGTCGTTATCTCTTTCAGTACCTCGGCGTGTACGCGCGCATGTTGGCGAATGTCGAGAGTGTAGAGATGAAAGCCGAAGGTCCGGAGTTCCCGCAATACGGGGTCAAGATAGGCTTCCGCCAGGCGCTGGCCCCGATTCGACATCAGACTCTCGCGCAATAGAATCAGGTCGGATTCAAACTCCGTAGCGCTGTCGTAGGCATTCTGGCTGCTGGGGCCCTGGCGGCTTCGCTGCAAGCGGTTAAAAACGTAGGAAAGAAACCTACGGTAATGCTCAACCGTATTGCCCGGTCCCCACGCCATGGAAACGTTCGGCATGGAACGCGCATACTGCGCCAGCCGAGCGACAATTTCCTCCGACGCCTTGGTTTGTCGTGCCGAAGAGCTCAAGCAATCGCTTAGGAATTCCACCTGGCCCATGTATTCGCCCAGCACCACCTGGCGGGCCAATTCGAGAGCATCCGTAATACTTTCTGGCTTCACCAAAGGATTGCCATCCCGGTCGCCACCGATCCACGAACCAAAGCTCAGCAGGTTCGACAGATCCGCTGGATCGATGGCCGCTCCATAAATTTCGCGAATCGATTCCGCCACCTCGGAGTAGATGTGCGGCAGCGTTTCAAAAAGTGAAAGCCGAAAGTAGCGCAAACCCATGCGAATCTCATCGTCCACCGTAGGCTTGGTCTGCCGAACCTCGTCCGTCTGCCAAAGAGCTGAGATTTCAGCATGAATGATCCCCTCGCACCGCAAAGCCTCGTCCGTGGTCAAAGGAAGACGATCGAGCCGTTCTAGTTGCTCGGCGATGCGGCGCCTCTTCAACAAAACAGTCTGCCGTGCTACTTCGGTGGGATGCGCCGTAAAGACTGGAGTGACGATAATCTGGCGAAGAGCAGCCAACGCTGCATCGGTCGCCATCCCAGCCTCTTTCATCCGCAGCAACGTTCCGCGAAACGATCCCGGCAAGGGCTGTTGCCGATGTAACTGGCGGGCGCGACGGCGGCGTTTGCGATGATTGGTCTCGGCCAAATTCGTCAATTCAAAATAGATCGCAAACGCCTTGGTGACCTGATATGCACGAGTCACGTCCATCGCTGAAATCATGGCCTGTGCGTTAGCCATAAGTTCGCCATGAGCCGCCGCCTTGGCGCTATGGGCAACTCGCTCGCGGTGCCGAATCATCAGACGCCGCAATTCCTCGACGGTATCGAACACTTCCTGGCCACACTGCTCCACCAGCACGCGCCCCAGTAAGGAGCCGAGTGAGCGCACATCGCGCCGCAAGGAGTGATCTTTCGCGGAATCGTCCGATTCCGCTGTGAGCTCAGACAGGCGGGCCTTCTGGTCGTCCGCTTTCCACAGTGGTTTTTGCCGGGTCATGGAGTGCGTTCTGGGGTGACTAAGAGACAGGATAAATCAAAAGGCAGTTCTCAGTTCTCAGTTCTCAGTTCTCAGAAAAGCGAACGGCCTCTCTCGACTTCGAAAGCCGCCCGCGCCCGGAGGAGAGTAGTCGAGGAAGAAGAGAGAAGAATGATAAAGAAAGCAGAACAACGAGTTAAAACGGTTGGGTTGCGCTCCACAACTGAGAAGCATGAACTATTTCGGCTCTTCGAAGCGATAACCAATCCCACGCAAAGTCTTGAGAAAACGCGGGTGATGCGGGTCAGACTCAATTTTCTCGCGCAGTCGCCGCACATAAACGTCGATCGAGCGGGGCGTAACAAAGGGAGTTTCTTTCCATACTGCATCCAGCAACTGATCACGAGTCAGCACACGGCCAAGATGCGTTGCCAGATATTCCAGCAGACGGAACTCACGCACGGTGGTGAGAATGACTTTGCCTTCCCTCTGAACAGTCATGGAGGAGGCATCAATTGTAAGATCCCCGACTCGCAGCACTTCCGGCACAATCGCGGGTTGCCGAACGCCGCGCAACACGCTCCGCACCCGCGCCACCAGTTCGCGCGGGCTGAAGGGCTTGGTAATGTAGTCGTCGCCGCCGAGCTCAAGTCCTTTTACACGGTCGGCCTCGGCAGTTTTTGCAGTCAGGAAAATGATAGGCGTTGTGGAAAGAATCGAGGTCTGGCGAATCTGCCGGCAAAGATCGAAACCGTCTGCACCAGGCAACATTACATCCAGCAGAAAAAGCGACGGCATCTCTCTTATCGCTTCCGAGAGCAACGAGATCCCATTGACAAAGCTTTGCACCTCAAAGCCCGCAGCTTGGAGATTATGAGAAATCAGGCGTGCGATGTCTTCTTCGTCCTCCACAACGAACACAAGCTGACGAGACACGCCTGCCGTGCCGGCGTCGCCGCGCGGTTCGAAGGATTCCCTGGGAACGTGCATCGTGGATTGTGGCTTGGGTAATACGCCAGACCAATTTCCTTGTCTGGTTTTACTGGTCGAATGTAGTTTGGGAATGTTGCGAGAATGTTTACAGGCTGTTAAGGATTGATGAATTTGCGGGAAATTCTCAGTTCTAGCCGCAGAAAAAAGCTTCGATCGAGCGCTTCACCTACTGACAAGTGGGAACTAAGAACTATTTGTTACGTCGCCGCTTTCTTCTTAGGAGCATGCCGCAAGCTGCGTCCCTCGATTAGATTGTAGAGATCTTCGGCGAGATTGGTAGTGTGGTCACCGGCGCGCTCCAAGGCCTGTGCCATCAGAAGAACTTCAAAACTGGAAGGGTTGGCGCGTGCGGAACTGCCTGTCAGGTGCTTCTGAAACAGGCCATGACACACCCGGTCAATCTCCTTGTCCATTTGCAATACTTTGCGCGCACACTCCAAATCCAGATTCACAAATCCACGGTAGACAATATCCAACATCTCCTTTAAGGTCGCCGACATCTCCACCAGTTGCCGTTCGTCGGAGGGCGACATTTTCGCGGTCCGCGCCTGCACTCGCAACGCCATGCTCATCACCAGATCGCCGATGCGCTCCAGATCTGTTGTACTTTTCAGACTGGTCAGCAATTGTCTGGCCCGGGCCTCATTCACTCGGGTGATCGCCGCCGGCAAGCGCTCATCAATATAGCGCTCAATCACGTCAAGTTCCTGCTCGCATTGCTTGATCGCGAGAAACGCCATGCGCGAAGATTGCGTGAACAAATCGGGCACGTTGAAAGCTGCATCTTGCGCAATGAGAAAAGCCCTGAGCGCTGTCTGAGTCAGATCGTCCAGAGATGCGGCGTTCTTTTTAACGACCCTTAACGTCGCGCGGTGATTGTGATCGGCACGCGCAGCGCGGGGTCCGGTTGCGATCAGATCTGCGGAGGGCGTTCGGGATAAGGCAGTTTTACGGGGCATAAAAGTGGCGCGAAAAGGGGAGCCGCTGCATCCCAGAATATCTCACAGGTCAATCCCCGGCACAGAAACCGGATTCCCGTCAGCCGCTATTCCACCGTCACCGATTTCGCCAGGTTTCTGGGCTGATCCACGTCGCAGCCGCGACGAACCGCAATGTGGTAGGCCAGCAGTTGCAATGGAACGATCTCCAGAATCGGTGAGAGTTCGTCCGGCGCGGCGGGAACAAAGAGGACATGATCCGCCGCTTCTTTAATTTCTTCGTCCCCCTCGGTTGCCAGCGCGATGACCACGCCGGAACGTGCTTTCACTTCCTTCAGGTTCGACATCGTCTTTTCGTACCGCTGCATCGATTCAGGGTCGCGAACATCTCGCGTGGCGATAACCACGACGGGAAGGTTCTCGTCGATCAGGGCATTCGGCCCGTGTTTCATCTCGCCCGCGGGATACCCTTCGGCATGGATATAAGAAATTTCCTTGAGTTTGAGTGCGCCTTCGAGGGCAATCGGATAATGAATGCCGCGTCCCAGAAAAAGAAAATCATGCACTCGCTGGAAGCGCTTGGCCAAGTCTTCACACGCCGCATCATGAGCCAGAATGGTTTCCAGTTTGGCGGGAATGAGCGTCAATTCCTCGGCGGCCTCTCGTACTTGTAGAGGGCTCATTACCCCGCGCACCTGCGCAAGATAAAGTGCAAACAGATACAGGGCGGTGAGTTGACAGGTAAAGGCCTTCGTCGAGGCCACTCCGATTTCAGGGCCGGCATGAGTATAGATGGTTCCCGCGGCCTCGCGAGTAATCATCGATCCCACCACGTTGCAAATGGCCACGGTGTGGGAGCCCTTGGCTTTTGCCTCGCGCTGTGCGGCAATGGTATCGGCAGTTTCGCCGGATTGCGATATCACCAGCGTGATCGTATTCGGGCTCACGATGGGATCACGATATCGCCACTCGCTGGCGTAATCGACTTCGACCGGAACCCGCGCGAAATGCTCGATCATGAACTTGCCGGCTTGTCCCGCATGCCAACTCGTACCGCAGGCCAGAATATTTATCTTTTTTGCCGCCACAAATTCCGCTTCGCCGATCTGCATCTCATCCAGAAAGATATGCCCCGTGTCCAGTGAAATTCGGCCCAGTGTGGTTTCGCGGATGGCGCGCGGCTGTTCGTAAATTTCTTTAAGCATGAAGTGCTTAAAACCAGCCTTTTCCGCCATGATCGGATCCCAGGTCACATGCTGTACCTGGCGCTGGATAGGCTTGCCTTCGAAATCCGTGAGTTGAACACCCTCGCGAGTCACTACTGCGAGATCACCATCGGCGAGAAAAAAGATATCTCGGGTGTGAAAAAGAATTGCCGGAACATCGGAGGCGACAAAAAATTCCTGCTTGCCTAATCCAATCACCAGGGGCGGGCCGTTCCGCGCTGCCACAATCTTGTTCGGGTCATCAACCGAGATCACCGCCAAGGCAAAGACTCCGCTGAGTTCTTTCACCGTTTTTCGAACCGCATCTTCCAAAGATGGCCTGTGACCATTTCCCGTCGTGGAAAGGTACCTTTCAATCAGGTGAGCGATGACTTCGGTATCAGTTTCAGTGACGAACTTGTGACCTTCCTCAATCAGCTTCTTCTTCAGGCTGAGATAGTTCTCGACGATTCCGTTATGCACCACCACAATCTTGCCGGTGCAATCGCGATGCGGATGCGCGTTTTCTTCAGTGGGACGGCCGTGCGTCGCCCAGCGCGTGTGGCCGATGCCGTAGCTTCCATCGAGCGGCTTAAGACGGATCGCCTCCTCTAAGTTATGCAGCTTCCCTTCGGCTCGTCGGATTTGCAGCTTGTCTCCATTTCCGGAGACCGCAATCCCAGCCGAATCATAACCGCGGTACTCCAGCCGCCGAAGACCCTCGATAATGATCGGGACAACTTCCTTGTTCCCGACGTATCCCACAATGCCACACATTGATGAACTCCAGATTTATGAACTTAAGATTTATAAACTCAAGATTTATGAACTCCAGACTTACGAAACCCAGACTTACGAGCCTCAGGGGCTACTCTGCAAGAGAGCAACGAAACTCCTCGATCACCGGATTGGTTAGCACTTCCCGGGCAATGCGCTCCACTTCTGACTGCGCCTCTTCGCGGCTCAGCTCCCCATCCAGTGCAATCTCAAAATACTTCCCCTGCCGCACTTCCTTCAGTCCCTTGTACCCCATCTTGTTGAGGGCGCCGTGGATGGTTTTTCCTTGAGGATCAAGGACACTTTTCTTGAGGGAAACGTAGACGTAGGCTTTCATGAGAGCCTCAATTATACGTCACACATTATTCGCTGGATTACATGGACCGAGGACCAATAGTGTCGAGACTTCAGACTGCGATCACGAGGGGAGAGATCCTGCGAGTCTGAGGGTTTTATCTGAGGGTTTGAGTTGTAGATGCTTCCCGACTAGCCCTGTTTGCCAAGCTCTTGGATCTTCTGCTCGAGGTCTGCTCTAGCCCGCTCCAGCGTTTCCCGGCGCCGCGGATCTTGGACAATACTGAGCTGTTGCCGAATATTCTGCAATGCCAGCCGATAATTCTCGGCGGCACGAGCGCGGGCTGCCTCTTCGCTGGTCAGACGCGCTCTTGGGCTGATATCGCGCGCCGCAACTTCTTCCTGCTGCGCCTCGATTGCTTTACTTTCCCATCCCCGAGCCATACCCAATTATAGTGCCGGCCCTCGCTTCCTATCTTCGAGGCAAGGGAGGCTGGTTCCTGCGGTCTGCCTGCTCCCGTTCTGGTACGGTTTTTACAAAAAACGAAATTTATTGCTCTTATGCTCCAAAAAATGCTCCCTTGTGCCTATAATTCAAACCGGCAAATAGCAGACGTGCACCGATTGCTATTTACGAGGGGAGCAGTGCCGAGGAGATTTAATGTGCCCCTTAGAAGACACGTCGCAAGCAGACGCCTCGAACTTTGAACTGAACTACCAACAATACGCGCGCTTACTCGGAGTGGCCGATACGGTTTCGTTGCGCCACGAGCCCGGCATCTTATTCCAAAACCTCGCCCCGCGGCTGCGCACCATCATCCCGTTTGACTTCGTTAACTTCTCTTTGTGCGATCCCTCCCGGAGCAAAATGAAGATGTATGTGTGGGAAGGGGGAGATTGGCCGGCGGAGCCAATCGAAGTCTCCATTGAGGAAGCTGTTGTTGGATGGGTTTGGCAAAACCAATCTATCCTCGCGATTGGCGATCTGCGGCGGGAAAAACGATTCCAGAAAGGGTTGCATTGGCTCCGAGAAAGGCATCTCTCCTCGTACTGTGCGCTACCGTTGACCACCACCCGCGAGAAACTTGGGGCTCTCGGATTTGGCAGCAGACACCAGCAAGTTTTCACTCCCCAGGATGTGAGTTTCCTTCGCCGTGCCTCTGACATGGTGGCACTCTGCATGGACAATTCCCTCGCTGAAGTGGCATTAAGCCTAGCCCCACTGGTCTCAGCCAGGAATACAACCCATCAATCTAGAAAGCCAAATTCCGAGGATGAACCTTTTACGGCGCGTGATTTGGATTTTCTGCGACAAATTGCCGCAGCACTCCTTCCATTGATCAAGCGGGCACAGACAATAAAGAAGCCGCGGCCACTGGCAAAAGGCCTGCATTCCATGCTTTCGACTAGTTCGTTGGACACAACAGCAAACACTCCTGCGGCCAGACAATTTTCTGTGAGCAGGAGCCGCAGCCACCTCGATTCGTTCTCAGTGCCTCAGTCAATTCAAGAATGGGAGCAACTCCTGACGGTTTATGCCGATGCGTCCCAAGTCGGACTCTGCATCTTCGACACTGAACTTCGTTACCGGGCGGTAAACGGCATGCTCGCGAAGATGAACGGGGTTTCTCCCGAAGCCCACCTGGGAAAAAATGTCCGTCAGGTACTGGGGGATTCCGCCGACCCGGTGGAAAGCTACATAGGCAGCGTATTAGCCACGGGGCGCCCGGTGCTGAATCGGCAGGTCAGCGGCCTGCTCCCCGGCAGGGACGGAATTGCGCACTGGATCGCCCACTACATTCCCATCCGGGACGCTTCCGGCGATATCGTTCAAATTGGTGCCGTGGTCGTGGAAGTCACCGAAGAGAGAAAACTTGAAGAATCGTTTCGCAGCCTTTCCCAGAAGCTGCAATCCGAAGAAAAGCGCGTGCAGATCATGACCGAGGTGACTCGGTTGTTTACGGAAAATTGGGACGCAAATCAGGTTTTCCCTAGAGTCTCCGCTTATCTTCGTCGGATTTTATACCACGAGTATGCCGCCCTCTCTCTGCGCGACAAAGAGACAGGAGCCTTAGCTCTGCAAGCGATCGATTTTCCATTGCGCCGGGCGGTCGGCAGTGATGCGGAGATTTGCTCCAGCCCCGATCCACGAGAGGCGGCTTTGCGTGAAGCTGCACCTCTGATTCTTACCAAGGAAGACCTGAGAAATTCCAACTCTGCGGTGGCGAGGTACTATCTCACCGAAGGACTTCAGTCCTTGTGCTGCATCCCTCTAACCCGGCCAAAAGGCTCTTTGGGCGTTCTCGTTCTTGGCAGCACACGGGCCGGTGCGTTCAAGCATGACCATCTCAGCCTCCTGAATCAGGTCGCAGCCCAGCTCGCCATTGCGCTTGAAAACGACCAAGCCACCCGCCAGGTCGAGCAACTCAAGAATCGATTGGAGTTGGAAAAAAGCTATTTGGAAGGCGAAACCCAAAGTTCCTTTGAAGGGATCATCGGGGAGAGCCCCGCACTTCAAAAAGTTCTGAGCCGAGTCGAAATCGTCGCCGCAAGCGAGGCCACGGTTCTATTTCTGGGGGAAACCGGTACAGGCAAGGGGTTGGTCGCCCGGGCATTGCATGAAAAAAGCCGCCGCAAAGATAAGAAATTCGTGACGTTGAATTGCGCAGCTATTCCCACGGGTTTGCTCGAAAGCGAACTGTTCGGCCACGAAAAGGGCGCATTCACCGGCGCCATCCATCAGAAAATTGGCCGCTTGGAACTGGCCGAGAACGGCACGCTATTTCTGGACGAAGTCGGCGAAATTTCCTATGATTTGCAGCCCAAGCTGCTCCGGGTGCTGCAAGACCATGAGTTCGAAAGATTGGGCAGCGTCAAGACCATTAAAGTGAATTTGCGGCTGGTAGCCGCCACCAACCGTGACTTGGCTAGAAGCGTGATGGAGGGAGAATTTCGCAGCGATTTATTTTATCGCTTGAATGTCTTTCCGATTCGCTTGCCCTCGCTTCGCGAACGTCGCGAGGATATTCCCAGATTGGTTTCACACTTCGTGCGGAAATTCGCCAGCAGCATGAACAAGATGATCGAAACCATTCCCACTGACACCATGACCGCTTTGGTGAATTATGACTGGCCCGGGAATGTGCGGGAACTGGAGAATTTTGTCGAACGATCTGTCATTCTGACCGAAGGTGCGGTCCTGCGAGCGCCGCTCACCCAACTTCAGGCCGAAAATTCCATGCTTCCCGATCTTTCGCTCGAAAGCTCAGAGCGCGAACACATCATCCGAATACTCCGCGAAACCGGAGGATTAATCTCAGGACCGCATGGCGCGGCTCAACGCCTGGCTCTTAAGCGCACTACCCTGCAGTCGAAGATCGAGCGCCTCGGAATCATGCCTCATGAGTATTCCGACGGACCCCTTGATTAAGTAGTCGCGACCGAGCTAAGCGCTAAAGTGCCGATTCCTTAATCCCCTGCCGACCCTTCGGCAATTAGGCCAGGGTCATTTGGAAAGGTATCTTCTAACTCTGTTCTTTTAACGCACGTTAGCGGTTGCTCAGAAGGTCTCCATTCTGGAACGGAAAGTGCAACGCCTTGCCCAATCGGGAAACGTAAAGTTCTGTAGTCTCCAGTGAGGCTCCAGGACAATGGCGAGTCCGTTTAAGTATTGGGGCGTGAACCGTGTTGGTGGCCAGGAATTATTTGCCGAGCAATTTAGTGCGCTTGTTACCGGAACGCACCAGCGCTGCATTAAAACCCAGGCAGCTTTCAGAAAGCGAGTCCTGGGAAAACGGGAACCCGGACCCATCGAAGAATTGGATATCTATTTCGCCCGCGGCAGTTGGCGGGGCCGTTGCGGCACCGGCGATAGACGAAGCCGTCAGCGCGGAAGAAATCAACCCGCTCTATCTGCTGGCTTGCCGGGCGGAATGGGAAGAGAAGTCGGATCCAAGCTCAGCTTGGGAAATTATTACGGCTGCACGCAGCTCGCACCAGGGGACCCGCGCCCACGCCCTCGCTTTATTGGAACGCATGCAAGAACCAATCAGCCAGTCTTTGGGAGAAAAACACAGCGGGTGTGAGGTGCCCCATCATTTGTACAAGGAGTCAGGCATGAGAGTTCCCTACGGTCTGGAAGTAATTGAAAGTTGCATGAGCTGCAAGGCCTGTCGCGGAAGTTACTTCTGTAGTTTCTCGCCTACCGTGCTGCGCTCCGCCGACGCCGTCAGTTACCACAGCGTGATGCCGGCGGGGGCGCTGCTGTTCGTCGAGGGTCAGAGTCCGCGCGGCGTTTATATTCTTTGCTCGGGCAAGGTGAAGCTTTCGACCACCTCAAAAGACGGGAAAGTGCTGATATTGAAGCAGGCCGAAGCGGGCGAAGTTATGGGTTTGAGCGCTGCCATCTCGGGCACCAGTTACGAGATGACCGCGGAAACCTCGACCGCGTGCCAACTCAACTTCATTGGTCGACGGGACCTCATGATCCTGTTGCAAAACGAAAGTGAAGTGGGGGTTCACGCAGCCCAGGCGTTGAGCCGCGAATTTCAGGCCGCTTACCGCGATATTCACGATCTGGTGCTGGCCCGCTCTTCTTCTGGAAAACTGGCTAAGCTTCTGCTGTCATGCGCCCCACGCGGAATGTCTGCAATGGAGGAACAGCGGGTGCATTCCGGCATGACCCACGAGGAGATGGCCCAAAGAATAGGTTCGTCACGGGAGACGGTCACAAGGTTGCTCAGTACTTTGAAGAAAAAACGGCTAATCCGCATCGAAGGCGCGACTCTGGTTATCCGCGACCGAACCGGACTCGAAGCGCTTGCGATGTGAGGGCCCGTTTTAATCTTCCGATGCCGGAGCGCTCAGGCTGTTGGTTATCGGGCTAAAAGGCGGCTTGGATTTGTATTCCGGATCGTTGATTCAAGACCTTCTTGCTTCGGTCGAAAGGGCCGAGAGATATCTCCCAAACTCAGAGCCCAAAAAGCTCTCGCAATCTCCTGGTTTGCGCCCGGCTGACTGGGATCTCGCTTTGCTTCTTATCATCCATGCGCAGCTGGTAAGAGCTCTTGAACCAGGGCACGACTTCGCGGATTCGATTCACATTGACCAGGTAGGACCGGTGTGCCCGCCAGAACAGTCCCTGGTCCAGACTGCTGAGTAATTCCTCCAGCGTACGGCAGTTCGAGTGTCCCTCCATCCCGGCCGCGCCCGCTGTCACCACCGTAATAACTCCATCTTCAATCGAGGCGTAGCAAATATCTTTTTGATCCACCAGAAACATGCGCCCGACAGCCTTCAATAAAATCTTGGAACTCTGCGTCTTGGGCGATTGCAACATGCGCACCAGGTTGTCTATTTTCTCCCCCGGCAGTTCTTCGGCTTCCTGCTGACTGCGCGCCTTTTGCAGCGACTGTGCCACTCGCTTCTTGTCGAAGGGTTTCAGCAGGTAGTCGACGGCATTCACTTCAAATGCTTTCACCGCATATTGATCGAAGGCCGTAGCGAAGATGATTTTAGGGAGTTGGACTTTCTTATCGAGAAGTTTCTTGATGACTCCGAAGCCGTCCAGGCCAGGCATTTGAACATCTAGAAATACGAGATCCGGATTATGCTCTTTAATGAGATTGATGGCTTCGAGCCCGTTCCTGCCTTGCGCCACAACGTTCACGTCTCCCGCGCTCTTCAGCAGAAAACTCAATTCATCCCGGGCCAGCTGTTCATCGTCGACGATTACGGCGGAAAGGGTCATGGTGTCTCCGAAGTTTGCGGCTTCAAAAGTATAACGCGTTCTTGCGCGATCCTATCGGTCATTGCGTTGTCTACGTTACATTTTCCAGCGCCAGCGCCATACCCATACCGCCGCTCACGCACAGGGTGGCCACCCCGCGCTTTGTGTTTCGCTTAAGCATCTCATGCAACAACGTGACCGTGATACGCGTTCCGGTGCAGCCAATAGGATGCCCCAGCGCGACCGCTCCCCCATTCACGTTGAGCCGCTCCCGATTAAAGTTCAACTCCCGGTCGCAAGCCAGCACTTGCGCCGCGAAAGCCTCATTCAGTTCAATTAGTCCAAATTCGTGCAGGCGCAGATTGTGCTTGTCTTCCAGTTTGCGCAGTGCCGGCACTGGACCGATCCCCATCTCGCGCGGATCCACTCCCGCCGAGGCGACCGCTGAGATTCTTGCCAGCGGCTTCAGATTATTCTTCTTTACGAAATGTTCGTTTGCCACAACCACCGCGGCCGCACCATCCGTAATTCCCGAAGAGTTCCCAGCGGTAATGCTGCCGCTTTTCGAGAACACCGGATCGAGTTTGCCCAGCTTTTCCATACTGGCCTCGGCAAACGGATGTTCATCACGACTAAAAATCGTCGAGCCCTTCTTGCTTTCAATCGTGACTGGAATAATCTCGTCGTCGAATCGTCCCGCCTTGATCGCGCGCGCCGCACGCGTTTGCGAAGTCAAAGCAAACTCGTCCTGTTCTTCCCGCGAAATCTTGTAGCGCTCTGCCAGCACCTCGGCAGTCTTGCCCATAACCATCTTCGCCATCGGACAAAAGAATCCGTCGCGGTACATGCCATCTACCAACTCCTGATTCCCCAGCCGATATCCCCAGCGAGCTTCCAGATAATAAGGAAGCCGCGACATCGATTCCGTTCCACCCGCCAGAATGCAGCTCGCATCGCCGAGCAGGATCGCCTGATATGCCAAGGCAATCGACTTCATCCCTGACGCGCAAGCCTTGTTTACCGTAAACGCCGGTACTTCCTGCGGCACGCCGCTACGAATCGAAATCTGCCGCGCCGGATTCGGCCCCCCGCCCGCTTGCCGGGCGTTGCCGAAGATCGTCTCTTCCACCTGCTCTGGCTGAATTCCTGCGCGCTCGATTGCAGCCTTGGCCGCGACTGCGCCCATGTCCGCTGCCGTCAATGACGCCATCGCCCCGCCAAACTTCCCAATCGGCGTGCGGACTCCCGAGAGAATATAGACTGGCTGCAACCTGTTACCTCCAGGCATTGGAGTCTAGCAGGGCCGGGAAAGATGCTGAACGCGGGGGAGTCTAAGCGAAGGGATTCTCAATCCGAAGACTTCCGATCTTCCGTCCGTCCTGAAGGTCTTCGCTGTAAAGCCTTTCGCATTGGCCCTCCAAAGCCGCAGCGACAATGAGCGAGTCATACCATCCGAGGTGATTTTTTTCCGCAATTCTCATGGCCGCCAGATAAATGGTCGGAGAGGAATGCACCGCGAGCAGGGGACGAAGCACTGTAATGAAGTACTGCTCGGCCTCCGCCACGCTCATGGGCTGAACAAAACGCCGGAACGCGACGCTAAAAAACTCCTGCACAACCTGATAGCTAATGATTCCTTCACCGGTATCCGCAGCTTGGCGAATCAGTTGAGCCGCTTTCTTCGCTTTCGCCGGTGCAT
This sequence comes from uncultured Acidobacteriaceae bacterium, assembly GCA_963833875.1. Taxonomy (GTDB): domain Bacteria; phylum Acidobacteriota; class Terriglobia; order Terriglobales; family Acidobacteriaceae; genus Sulfotelmatobacter. Next base: position 879,698 of record CAWHZM010000002.1, on the reverse strand, counting down.
TGGCGTCGAACGCATAAGCGAAGATATTGGTATCCAGGAAGAATCTACCGCTCATTCATCTCATCCCGCGTATACGGTCCGGAAGAACGCACGTGCCTCAGACGGCGCATGAGCGCGTCTACCGCTGCACCGCCGCCAGCCTGGGCCGAATATTGTTCCAACCACTCGCGGAAAGCAGCGTTCAAGGTGGTATGCCGAGCCTGCGCCACAAGCCGGGCCTGTTCGATAAGCGATTCCTCGGCACTCAGCGTGATATTCTTCATTCTACATCAGTGTACACTATTTCAGTGTGGCTTATATCCTACTCTAACAGCCCGGGCAGCAACTTGGTAACCTATGAAGCAGCGGAGGGCGGGAAAGAGCGGCGTGTCAGAATTTCTCACATGGCGACGGGTGGTGTTCATTACCTTTTTTGTTCTCTTTCCGATTGTTTTCCATCCGTGGTGGCTCGCGATTGTTTCAATGGCTATGTTCGGCCTATTGGCCTTTTTGCTGCACCCGAAAAATTCAAGGTAGTCCGATACCGACTTTTTGGCTGGACTTTTTGGCTGGTCATTGCCAATCGCTCTGACCTCCGGCATAATAGTAGTTTGTCTTGACCTCGCCGGACGCTTCCGGAACAAGGATATATCTGTGTTAATGATTCGATTGGCGCGCATGGGTGCGCGCAAACAACCGTTTTACCGCATCGTGGTGATCGAGAAGGCTCGCGCCCGCAACGGCCGCCCCGTGGAGGTTGTCGGGACCTACAATCCCCGCACCACTCCCACCAGCATCGACTTCAAACGTGATCGCGTGGATTACTGGGTTTCCAAGGGCGCGCAAATGTCAGAGCGGGTCGGCAAGCTCTACTTGAAGCCGGTGCCTGCCCCAGCGGCTACGGTCGCCTAACCGATGATGACTGAGTCTAGTGTGGACGTTCGCGGCCTGATAGAACAAATCGCAAAGTGGATGGTCGACGCTCCCGATGAGGTTTACGTAGATCATCTGGAAGACGATGTCGTCGAACTGGAAGTGGCCGAGGGCGACGTAGGCAAAATCATCGGCCGCCAGGGACGCAACGTTCGCGCTTTGCGCATGCTTCTCAGCGCTGCCGGCGTCAGGGCCCATAAGCGATACACGCTGGAAGTCATCGACTAGCGTTGCGTAAATCGCTTTCCGAAGTCTGAGTAAGGAAACCGCCTTATTCGCGATCCTGAAACAAACGAGGAATTCATCACTCTGGCCCGAGTGGTGAAAACGCAAGGCCGCCGCGGCGAAGTCGCCTGTGAGGTTCTGAGCGATGTTCCCGACAGATTTACCATGGGGATGAGATTGCTGGCGCTGCCGCGAGGCGAGAATACAAAGCGTCGCGAACTGGAAGTCGAGGGACTCTGGCCGCACAAGGGGATGTTGGTTTTGAAGTTTGTCGGGGTGGATTCGATCTCCAACGCAGAAATGCAGGTGGGATGCGAATTGCAGCTCCCCAGCAGCCAACGGGCGGTACTCGATGAGGGTTGGAAGTATGTGAGCGATCTGGTCGGCTGCGTCGTGTTTGATCGGGGGCGCGAGATTGGCCAGCTCGAAGATGTGCAGTTTGGAGCCGGCGAAGCGCCGCTGTTGATGGTGAGGGACGCCGCCACGCGCTTGGTGGAAATTCCTTTTGCGGTGGCATATCTCGACAGTGTGGATGTGGATCGCAGGAAAATCCAGATGAAATTGCCGGAAGGATTGCTGGAAGTGAATGCGCCGCTGACGGCAGAAGAAAAAGAAGAGCAGTCGCATTCGAAAAAGAGGCGCTAGACACGAATAGAAAGGGAGAAGGTTTTTCGCCGTGTTCCCCTTTGTCCTCGGTGTTTAAGGTCTTAGGTTCCCTGCGATGAAGGCCGACATAGTAACGATCTTTCCGGACTTCTTTCGCGGACCCCTTGATTATGGCATCACCCGCCGCGCTCAGGAATTGGGCCTGGCGAAGATTGAAGTCCACGATTTGCGGGATTTTACCCATGATCGGCACCGCACCGTGGATGACCGGCCCTTCGGTGGCGGCGAGGGCATGGTGCTGAAGCCGGAGCCGCTGTTTGAATGTTTAGAGTCGTTGAGTGTTCCACCGCGAGAAGATCGTGCTGCGGGCCGAGCGAAGGAAACGGTGATATTGCTCTCGGCGCAGGGTCGAAGATTCACGCAGAGAGTGGCGACGGAACTGGCTTTGCTGGAACGGGTTGTGCTTGTCTGCGGCCGGTACGAGGGAGTAGATGAACGGGTAACGGATTTTCTTGCTGACCGAGAGCTTTCGATCGGCGATTACGTGTTGAGCGGCGGGGAAATGGCCGCATCAGTGATTGTGGAAGCCGTAATGCGACTGCTTCCCGGAGCGGTGGGAAACGAAGCATCAACACGGCAGGAGTCGTTTACGGTGGATGGGAACGGGAAAAAAGCCACCGGCGCGGATTCGACTTGTGGCTCGGATGGTTTGCTGGATTATCCGCATTACACGCGGCCGGCTGAATTTCGCGGGATCGCGGTTCCGGACGCATTAATGTCCGGCAACCACGAAGAGATTCGGAAGTGGCGGCGGCAGCGGGCACTGGAGAAAACGCTCCGTAATCGTCCCGACTTGCTGCAAGGTGCGGCTCTAAGCAAGGAAGATGAAAAGTTTTTGGCTGCGATCAAGTTGCGAGAAGTAGGCATAGACGAGATAAGCATAAACAAAGATCGCGGTTGAGTTTTACAATCGAGATTCGATTCAAGAAGGAATCAAAAATCATGTCCAACTTAATTATTGAAAGACTGCTGGCAAAAACTCAACGGACCGATATTCCAAAGTTCGGGTCGGGCGACACTGTTCGGGTCCACGTGAAGATCAAGGAAGGCGACAAGGAACGCGTGCAGGCGTTTGAAGGCGTTGTCATCAAGCGGGACAATGGGCCACAGGCCAGCTTCACCGTGCGCAAAATCAGCTTTGGCCAGGGCGTGGAACGCATTTTCCCGGTTCACTCGAAGGTGATCGACAAAGTCGATCTGGTGCGCTCTTCCAAAGTACGCCGCGCCAAGCTGTATTATCTTCGTGGCCTTCGCGGCAAAGCGGCCCGCTTGCGCGATGCGGAGTAAATTTTGCCCTGGCGGGGCGGTTGCGTACAGCCGCTCCGTCGATTTCTTTCGTCGCCGCCTCTATCCTGCGGCTGCCGAGAACGAGTCAGTGACCACTTCGAGGTCAGCGAAGTCGTCAGGGCGACGCTTCTTCAGATCGTTCAGCAAGTAATCAAGGAGCGGCCGGTCACCCTGGCGAATGGCCTGAAACTCAATGCCCATGGCCCGGTTTTCGGCTGCGTGTTTGACGTCGCCTTTCAGGGCCACGGTCACGTCGTAAAGATTCAGAACAATTCTCAGATTGGTTCCGGGCTCGATCACGCCGCTGGCACTCACCTGGCAGCCATGCTCGGAAAGATCATTCAGACGGCCTACGAGCCGTGATTCTCCGCCTATCTGGGCCAGATCGGCGTCGCCCCCGACGTTGAAGCGCGGGCTGCGGCGGCGGTTTTCCCGGCCCTTCCGGTTCGCTCGCATCGACGGGCGATAGGCGACTTCGCCCGCCAGGATCGGCAGATACTGTTCCTGCATTTGCCGCAACTCATCTTCCCAAGGGCTTTTATTTCCGTCGATGCACTCCACTACGAACTGGCCACGCAGGGCGGAGTGCGGATCGCCCGTCCAGGTCACCTGGCACATTGACTTGTTGCGCCCGCGTTCGACCGTGATTCGGTCTCCCACTTTCACATCATGCACGCTGAGCAGGCGTGCGCCGCGAGGATGAATGTCGTAAGTGCAGGACATCTCGAGCACGCCGCGCCCACCATTTGCCATATGGATCAGCCGAACCGGAAGCGCGAGATGGACCAGTTTCTCCAACGACGCTTCGGTTGGTGGCAGATTAGCTTGCTGCTGAACTGATTCCTGGTTCACGTCAGTTTCTCTGAAACTTTCCTGGGAGTCTGTCCTGAAGATAGCAACACCTGTCGGCGCGAGCAACGTACGTCCGTAACCTAAGTAACTGTTACTATGCGGCGTTACTGAGCGGCAATAGGCCATGGGCCAAAGGTGGTGTGACCCGCAAAGCTATTAGTTATTTCGGGAAATGTTGTGTTTTCAAACTTGCCGAAATCTCCGCGGCAAGTGAAGATGGTAAAAATCATTCTCGTCCCATGGCCAGCAGCGCAAAGACAAAGACGAAAGTAAAGATAAATATCAAGGCGGACGATCCTATTTCTCCTTCGGCGGTGAAACTGCGGCTGCTGAAGAGGCTGCGCTGCACGCTGCGTTACGAAAAAATCGCTTGGGCGGCCGGGGCCATCATGGTCGCAGGCGTGGATGAAGTGGGGCGCGGCTCGTTGTTCGGGCCGGTGGTGGCGGCGGCGGTGATTCTTGACCGGGGCTACCGCATTCGCGGGCTGCGCGATTCCAAGCTGCTGCTGGCGGAGCGGCGCGAGTTGCTGGCGCCGCGCATTCGCGAACATGCCGTAGCGTGGGCGGTTGCGGCGGTGGATGTGGGGCGCATCGACCAGATCAATATTTACCATGCGTCGCGGTTGGCTATGCATGAGGCGGTGATCCGTTTGCGACCGGCGGCGGATCATCTACTGATCGACGCGATGCGGTTGGATTGCGATGTGCCGCAAAAGGCCATCATTCACGGGGACGCGCTTTCGGCGTCGATTGCAGCGGCTTCGATTCTCGCCAAGGTAGAACGCGACCGGCTGATGTGCGAATGGGACACAGTGTTTCCCGAGTACGGGTTGGCATCTCATAAGGGCTACAGCACGCCGAAGCATCTGGCGGCGCTGCGCGAGTATGGGCCGACTCCGCTGCACCGGCAATCGTTCGCCCCAGTTTGGAACTCTCCGATGCAGGAAGTTTTTGAGTTCGACGTGGAGTAACGAGCAAGGGACGCGTCCGCGCAGGAAGCCGAGGACGCATTCCATCGGCTTTCTCATCAAACGCTATTTTGGAACTGCCGTCCCGGCAGTCAAGGTGGCGTTCAGATCGTCGAGCAACTTCGTATTGTTAATCAGGGCCTGGCGGAGGATTTCGGCTTGCTGTTGGGCGACAGTCCAGTCTTGCTTTTCTACGGCCTCGGTTAGGCCGGGGAGTTCGAGATGGGCGTAGGTGAACCGCGCACCGTAGAGGATGTGTTTGAACCACGGGCGGCCGGGGATACCGTCTGGGTTGAGCCAGTTGCGCTCGACTTGCATGGCGCCGTGATTGATGGTGGCGGCGAGTTTGGCATCGATTGAACCGGCGGATAAGGTGCGAGCGATCGAGGCGTTGAGGCGCTGGCCGGAGGCTTCGAAGTCAGAGATCGCCGTGAGTACGGGCTCGAGATCGAGTGGCGAGGAGGGTCGGGCTTCGCCCGACTGGACAGCCGGAGGCGGCTGTCCCCACATGTGCTTATCTGCTCCCAACTTTTTATTATTATTCTGAAGTTCGATTACGAACTGACGGATGTTTTGGGCGTAGGTGGCGAAGTCGAAGGGGAGGATGTCGGCGTTGGACAGGCGAAGAGCTAAGACTCCCCAGAGTTGCGACATGAGCGTGTGATAGCGGTAGCCGGGATCGCCGAAGTGGTTCATCCAGAAAAAGTCGTCGTAGGCGGAGTGGTAAACGCCGTAGTTCCCATCGAATTCCAAGCCGAGGACGGGGACGCCGACAAAGTTGAGGAAGACGGTGTGATCGGAGCCGCTGCCGATGCGGGTATCAGCGAGAGTTCCATCGCTGACGCCCGAATCGTTCATCTGGCCCGACTGCTTGCCTGCTTCTTTATCTCGTACGCTGGTGGCTTTCCAGGCTTCATATAAAGTTTTTCCTGACGGGTCCTGCAAGCTGTGCGTGGCCTCCACCAGCATGGGCGCAAGCGAAGCGACGGCCTGGCCGTGGAAGTTAGGGCCGGACGTGGCTTCGTCGACGTTAATGTAGGCGACGGCTTTTTTGCGGAGCTCGTCGGCGAACTGCTCCCCCCATTCGGTGGAACCGGTGAGGCCCATTTCTTCGCCGTCCCAACTGCAGACGATGATGGTGCGGCGGGGACGCATGCCATCTTTCTTTAGCTGGCCGAGAGCGCGTGTGAGTTCCATCATCGAGGCGGTGCCGCTGGAGGGGTCAACGCCACCGAAGACCCAGGCATCGCGGTGGTTGCCGAGGACGATCCATTCGTCGGGAGATTCCGAGCCGCGGACGCGCCCTTCGACCACGAAGTACGGTTGGGTCGAATTATCCATTTCAACTTTTACGTGCACGCGGACGCGATTGCCGCCGAGGTGATATTTGATGGGCAGTCCGCCTTGCCAGTCTTGTCCTTGCCAATCAGTCGGAGCGATCGGACCGTCCATTTGGGCAAGCAGGGGTTTGGCATCGTGCCAGGAAAGCGGGAGGGCCATGATCTTGGGAATTGAAACCGCGTCTTCCACCGGAATTCTTTTTGCGCCTGGGATTGAGGCCCACCCGGGAGTTAGCGGATCGCCCGGAACCATAAAGTCGTAGGTAATGGAGCCGCGCTGGATGTGATATTCGGGACCCCACGGGCCGTTGGGAACGACTTTGCCTTTGGCGTATCCGTCTTCGGCGGGATCGCTATAGATGAGGATGGCGGCTGCGCCTTCGCGCTGCGCAGTGAGGGCTTTGAATCCGCGATAGCTGTAGGGGTTGGAGTAGCGTACGAGGACGACTTTGCCTTTGACGTCGATTCCCTGCTGGCGAAGCAGATCGTAATCCTCGGGATTGCCGCTGTGGGCGTAGACGAGCGGAGCGGTGACTTCTCCGGAGGCGGACATGCCACTCCAGGCGGTGCTGATGGCTTTATTTTTCAGGTCAGGATCGCCGGGGACGGGCAGCTCGCGCAAAAGCGCGCGGTAGTGCACGGGCGCGGTCATTTCCAAAAAGGTAGATTTTGGATTGCTGCCGTAGACGTCGTAGCGGCGAATAATGACGTCCTCGAGGCCTTCGTTGCGCCATTGGTCGGCGATGTAGCGGGCGAGCTCGTTGTTGCGGACGGAGCCGGCGACGTGAGGTTCGGCGGTGAAGATTTTGTGCTGGCGGCGTTCTTCGTCCGGTGTGGGAATAGATTTGAATTTTTCTTCGACTGCGGATTCGCGGGCGGCCGAGGCGGGGGTGAAACCGAGGATGGGAGTTTGAGCGTGAACGGTAAGGGCTAGGAGTGCGAACGAGGCTAGGGCTTTCTGAGTACAGAGAAAAACCTTAAACACAGAGGACACAGGGGAACACAGAGGGGCACAGATACATTGGTGATGCATTTGCTCTCCTCGGTCGCTATTTTTTATTTTGCTTTGTATATCTCCGTCAGCAAGTCGGGCTTCGATTCGTCGCGCACCAGGTGTGGATAGCGCTCGCCACCGTGGTAATCCAGCTTATAGATTTTGTAGTAGTCGGTGTTCTCGATGAGAAGTTCGAGCGGGGCGGTGCTGGTTTTGCCGGCTTTGAGCGCGTCGCGCATGACCTGCGGGGTATAGTGGCGGCCGTTGACGCCGAGGAGTTTCATGCCGGGGCCGATTCCGGCGATGGCGGCAGGCATGTTCTCGATGGTATCGACGATGATGCCGTCGTCGCGCAGTTCGAGGCCGATGGAATAGGCTCCGCTGGCGATGTGGCCGTCGGCTTCGGCGCCGCGCAGCATATCGGATTGGGTTTCGTCGTAGACAACTTTCCAGCCGCTGCCTTCGATGCCGCCGAGCGGAGCGCCGGGGCCGTGGTTGGTGAGGCGCTCAGTCCAGAAGCCGCGCCAGTCGTAGGAAACGATCTGATTCAGGGCGTTGATGACATCGTCAAAGGTATAAGTTTTCAGCATTGGCCCAGTGCTGGGCGGGCCGTGAAAGAGATAACAAAAGTCGTCGAGAGTTTTTGTGCCTTTGCTTTGCTGGCGGATGATGACGTCGGCCCACAGCCAGTCGAGGGTGCCCTCATCGTAAAAATCGGTGCTGCGGCGCCAGGATTCCCACGCTTGCGGAGAAAAATAAAGTTCCGGAGCGGCGTCGGCGGTGTCCTGCAGATTGCGCCAGGTTCGACCGGGGGTGTGATCCATTTGAGCTGCGGTTACAGCCAAAGCGTCGCGCGCCTCTGCATCGGTTCGCAATCCACTGCGCGCGGCAAGAACCGTGCCCAGATAGTTGGTGAGACCTTCGTAGACCCAGAGCAGATCGTCCTGCATGGGCTCTTTGTAGTCAGGAGTGGCCAGGTCCGCCGGGCGACGATATTTTCCGTTCCAGGAGTGAACGTACTCGTGCGGAAGCAGATCGGCTTCCAACTTGCGAGCGGTCTCATCGACCAGTCCACGCTCCTCGACGCGGCTGTCGTCGGATTCGTGGTGCTCGAGCCCGAAGTGCGCGACGTGGTCACTGAGGCTGAGAAGGAAGTGGTAATCGCGATAGTGATGAGCGCCGAAGAGTTTGTTGGTTTGTTCAACCAGATTCTTATAGTGATCCCAAACTTCCTGCGGGGCATCGAGAGCGGAGGCGCTGTCGGCGGCGATATCCATCTCGGTGGGTGGGTCTGAGGCGAGAGGAACGACTTTAAGGAATTCGCCGGCGATCACGGGCGAATCGACCAGCGTGTTCAGCGGAGCGGGCTGGAATGCGATTTGGGTTTCACCATTATTGACCGAAGTGGAAGCGATCGGGAGGGCGGTGCCGTATTTCCAATCGGCGGGTAATTTCAGGCTGGCGATGTAATTGATTTCGCTGGAGTTGAAACCTTTGGGATAGAGCAGGACCTGGTTCCAACTGATGACAGCCATTTTATCGGTGGCGGAAGATCCGGCGGAGAAGCCGCCTTCGAAGGTGGCGGGCGAAAGGAAATCGAGTTCAGCGCTGACTTCAGTTTCGCCGCGTGGGACATCGACATGGATGGTGAAGCCGTCGAGCAGATCGCGGCGCCATTTTAAGACCTTGCCGGAGGCGAAGAATTTTAATCCGGCGAGATCGATGACGGGGCCGTCTGGGGCGTGCTCACCGGGGATCCACTTGGGATAGTAGAGCGTCAGATCGCCCGGGGTAGCGGGGATATTAAGTTTAGCGTGGAATATTTTGCGGGGAGCGGAGGTGGCGTCAACAGAGATGGTGACGGTGGGCGGGGTCGCAGACCATGCTGAAAGCGAGAAGAAGAGGGCGCAGATTACGACGAGGAATCTGGACATTTTCATTCGATAGGGCTCCCGGTGCATCGAGACAAAATTCATGGCGTTGCAGAATTGCTGATTTTAGCAGCCAGCCTGCACGATGGTACAGAGATGAGCCTGCGCTGCTATCATCTCCACGATGTCACGACGCGGGAAGTTCATCACATTTGAAGGGCTCGATGGAGTTGGGAAGAGCACGCAATTGCATAAGCTGGCGGTCACCCTGCGGGCGGAGGGGCACAAGGTAGTTGAAACGCGCGAACCGGGCGGGACAGCAACTGGCGAGAAAATTCGGCGCGTGCTGCTGGATTCGAAAACGGAGGGTCTCTCGCCGATGGCTGAGATGGCGCTGATGTTTGCATCTCGGGCGCAGCACATTGCCGAGGTGATTCTGCCGGGGCTTGAACAAGGGGCAATCGTGATTTGCGACCGGTTCACGGATTCGACGGAGGCTTATCAGGGAAGCGGGCGGAAATTGGGGAGTAAGGCGGTGCTGGAGTTGCATCGAGTGCTGTGCGCAAATTTGCAGCCGGATTTGACGATCTTGCTGGATAACGATTTGGGGAAGAGTCTCGGGCGGGCGCGGCGGCGGAATTTAATAGCGGTTGAGCACGCCAAGAGTGCGGGAAAACATGATCATCAGGATGAGAATCGGTTTGAGCGGCAGAATCGGGCGTTTTTTGCGCGGGTAAAAGAGGGGTATGCGGTGATTGCGAAGCGGGAGCCGGGGCGGGTGGTGGTGGTGGATGCCACGGGCGAGAAGGGGGAAACGGGGCGGAGGGTGGCGGAGGCGGTGAAGAAGAGGCTCAGGTGAGTTTCAGTCCTCGATAAACAGGAGGATTTGTCTCATTGCCATTTTATGACAGTTCCTGCCACAATTGACTTGGCGTTCTAATTTGACATAAGATAGAAAATGTCATGGAAACGCAACAAAGTCACGTGCGCATCAACGAAAACGGACGGCTGGTGATCCCGGCTTCGTTTCGAAAAGCCTTGGGCATCGCTTCAGGAGATACGGTTGTTTTGCGTCTGGATGACGGCGAGCTCAGAATCACCACCTTACGTCAGCGTATTAAACGGTCGCAGGAAATCGTGCGCAAACATGTACCTCGAACGGTCTCTCTGGTGGACGAGCTGATTGCGGAACGCCGCGAGGCGGCAAAGCGTGAGTAATGTGGTGCTGGACACCTCCGCTCTGCTGGCAATTGTGAACGAGGAACGCGGCTCCGAAATATTCACTGGCTCACAGAAACCACTGGATGTATTTGCCATGAGCACAGTGAATGTATCGGAAGCTTACGGGAAATTGATCGGCCGGGGAGTTGGGGCCGCAGAAGCGTGGGAGGCAGTGACCGGACCGGTCCCCCACATTTCCGTCTTCGATGCGGAACAGGCCAGGATCGCCGGACAGCTATTGCTTCGAACGCGGTCTCTTGGACTCTCCTTAGGGGACCGCGCCTGCCTGGCGCTGGCGATGGTTCTCAGGGCCCCGGTCTATACGGCTGACAGGATATGGAAAGGGCTGAAGGTGGGAGTTCCCATCCACGTAATTCGGTAACGGAGCGTTGGAAAACCGGGCTTTCTTAAGAGATGAAAAAGTGGCTCATAGTGTCGGCCATAGCCGGACTAGTAGATCCGGTCGTCCGTCTCATGGTGTTCTTTCTCAGTGGTTACACGTTGGGGGAGGAATCTTTTTCGTTTGGCCGGGTTCAATCGGGTCGATGGGGTTGGAGAATCAGCCGTCACGTTTGGCGGCCTTGTCTGTATGGGCGACCCTCCAAGGGTTCTCTACTCACTTGCCGGGTCCATGTTTTCGCCCTTTAATCGGCTACAACCAAAGTCTTCTAATACTTCTGGGGCTAAAGAAGAGAAATGAGCTTCTCTGATTTTCACGGCAACACCGAAACCGTTCATCGCTTGCGCGATATGCTGGGGCGCGAGCGATTTCCGCATGCAGTAATTTTGTCTGGGGCGCGGGGGTCGGGGAAATATACGCTGGCGCTGATGCTGGCCCAGGCGCTGAATTGCCTGCAGCCGACCGAGACAGATGGGCTGCCGGATTTTTGTGGGCACTGTGCGAATTGCACGCGCATTGCCCAGGCGCTCGATCTCGATGCCCGCTTTGCCGAAGCCGTAGAGGCTCGCGAGGGGCTGCGCGAAGCTGACAAGAAAGAAACTCGGCTGTTTGTGCAGACTCATCCGGATGTGCTGATTATCCCGCCCGATCCGCCGCAGATGATGATCAAAGTGGATCAAGTGCGGCGAGTGATCGAGACTATTTACTATCGGCCGTCGGAGGCGCGGGAGCGGGTTTACGTCTTTACTGACTCGGCGTTCATGAAGGAGGCGGCGAATTCCCTGCTGAAAGTCCTGGAGGAGCCGCCGGATTTTGCCACCATATTTTTGCTGTCGGAAAATCCGGGAGAACTGCTGCCGACGATTCGGTCGCGGGCGATGAGTTTTTCTTTGTGTGCTTTGTCCAGCGTGGAAGTCGAAAAATATCTGGAGAAGCATCGGCCAGAGACCGAAGCAACGGAGCGGGCGCTGGTGGCGCGGCTGTCCGAAGGTGCGCTGGGACGTGCCCGCACATTCGACATAGAGGCATATGTCGCGGCGCGGAGCAACGCGTTGGCGATTCTTAAGTCTGCGCTGACCGCGAGAGAGCACACCGATCTGTTTAAGATTACGGAAACCTATCGCCCAGGCGCGGAAGGGCGGGAGAAGACGGAGCAATTGTTGCGTGCGCTCTATTCGCTCTTGCGCGATCTGATGTTCCTGGAGTCGGGATCGCCGGGGCTGATTCAGAACACCGACATTCAGAGCGAACTCAAGAGGCTGGCGGAAGCAGCGGATTTCGAATGGATCTCCATGGCCTCGGATCGGCTGGCAGAGGTTGAGCGTGGGATGCGCCGGAATCTGCTACGCTCGCTTTCTCTTGACGGCTTCGGCTTGGCGCTGGAAAAAACGGGGTGACCGATTTTGTAATTTGAGCATTTTCATCAACTTGCCGAGATTACTTCGGTGGTTCTACGCCCTTCAGTTAGATTGTTCGTCCCTCTTGCCACGCCTATAATCGACTTACTCTGGTTGAAGATTCTCTGTCAGGCTTCCGGGTGGAAGGCGCGAGGGTGAAGTCTGCCTTCGCTCGAAATCTTCGCCAGCCGCGACAGCAAAGAGGATTATCGAAGCCCGGACATGCGCAAGCGCCTGCAAATCGCTCTGATGGCCAGCACGGTAGCCGCGATCTCTTTTTCTCCCAACGCTCAACTGCATGCCGCAGACGGCGGCGATAGCCAGTCCACGCCGATCACGGCGAGTGACGACCATGGGCGCACGATTTACGTGAATGATTTCGAATCAGCCAGCCCGGCAAGACACGCGGAAATACCCCAGCCGCCGCGGAAAACTCTGATGTATTGGAGTTCCAAGGAGAGTCGCTGGAAGCCCGTGCCCTCGGCTAATGCGGCCTCGATGAAGGCGGCTCGTTCGGCGGCTGCGGAAGTAAGCCAGTATATGGTTCGAGATTCAAGCCAGTCGGCTAATGCAAAGATTATGGCGGCCAACTTTCACGGAGAGTCGGCGTCGCCGGCTACCGCGGCAGATATCGAGAGCGCCATCGAACAGGCCGCGGCGAGGCACAATGTCGATCCGAATCTGGTTCGGGCGGTAATCAAAGTGGAATCGAACTTTAACCCGAATGCGGTGTCGCGTAAGGGCGCAATGGGATTAATGCAGCTCATGCCTGCCACGGCGCGACAGTTGAACGTGAATAATCCGTTCGACCCGGAACAGAATGTCGATGCCGGGGTTCGACATTTAAAGCAGCTTCTCGAGAGCTACAACGGCGATGTCAGGCTCACACTTGCCGCCTACAACGCGGGCGCTGGTGCGGTGGCCCGAAGTTCCGGCGTGCCGCGCTATGCCGAGACCCAGAATTACGTTCGCCGCATCACCAATCTTTACAACAATATTGCCGGCGGGTCAGTTTTCAGCCGCGTGGGCGCATCGCGCGATCCCGTGATTATGCAGCGAGATGCACGGGGCGTGCTGTACATCAGTAACACGGATTAAAGATTGGGGCATCTGATTCCCTGTCTTTCTAGAATAGTTTCTTATTTTCTTTCAGCCCAGGGCCTTGCATAACTTGAAAAGCTCACCGCGCGAGCGTAGTCGGATGGGAGCATGGCTTTCAGTTGCCCTGCTGGCGGTTTTCACCGTTCCTTTCTCGCAGGCTCGCACGTTCCATTCCGAAGAGTGGGCCCGCGAGCATTTCGCCCGGGCGGAGCGCATGCGGGAGGCTCTGAACGGCCAGCCGGCGCAGGAAAGAACTCGCCACGACTATCAACGAGTCCTGAATGCTTACCGCGCAATCTACCTGGCGGCACCCTCTTCCACCAAGGCCGATCCCAGCGTGGTGGCGGTTGCCGAAACCATGGTCGAGATGGGGCGGCGCTTCAACGACGATCAGATTCTCAACAAAGCCATCGAGCAATACAAATTCCTTCGCCGCGAATATCCCGGTAGCAAGTACCGCTCGGATGGACTGTTCACCGTGGGTGAAATCTACAAGGACGACCTCAATGATTCCAGCGCGGCGCGGACGACTTTCGAGGAATTTATCGCACGATACCCCCACAACCGGCTGGTAGACGACGCGCGCGAGGCGATTGCTGAGATCGACAGAGAGCAGAAAAAGGTGGAGGCAAAGCTCGCCAAGGTCGAGCATGGATCCGTTTCGCAAAAGACAAAGACAGAGAGCGGCAATCCTGGGGAGGAGGGATCTCCTTCGCCCGCACCGGATGGAGTCTCGACTTCAGCTACCAGGCGGGAGCGCCAGTCTGCTCACCTCGCGCGAGTCACCAGCATCCGCCATTGGTCCACGCCGGACTACACGCGCGTGGCGATCGACGTGGAAGGCGACGTCCAGTTTTCCTCGCAGCGGATCGCAACTCCTTCGCGTATCGTTTTCGATCTCCGCGATACCAAGCTAGCCTCCACGCTGGTGGGCAAGAGCTTCGATGTGGATGATGGTTTCCTGAAGAAGGTTCGAGTCTCACAGTTTACCCCCGGCCGTACGCGAGTGGTTCTGGAGGTCGACAGCCTTTCGGATTATGACGCCTTCCTTCTACCCAATCCTTATCGTTTAATCATCGATCTCCATGGCAAGGAGCTTCACGCAACGGCCCCTGGCAATAAAAACATCCGCAGCGAGGTTGACCCCGCGGAGCAGGACCTCGCGGCCGTGGAGGATGGTTCGACCCCTGCCGAGGAAAATACGCCGGTAGCAGAGGACGGCGCCAAATCGAGCGATCAAGTCAGAACTCCCGTTCCAACAGAAGCGAACGAGAAAAATGAATCGAGCCTCTTAAAATCCAGCATCGCGAAGCCTACCCTCGTAACGAAAGTGGTGGTCGAAGACGAGAGTGACGATAGCAGTGGCTCCGCCTCCGCCAGTGCCAGGCGTAGACCGCGCACTGGACGGCCAGTTCTTCTATCCAACTCCGACTCGGAGTCGGGCCTGACTCGTGAAGCGAAACCCACCTCCAGCGGCGATCGCTCCTTGATCCGCGCGCTGGGATTGAAGATCGGCAAGATTGTGATTGATCCGGGCCATGGCGGGCACGATACCGGGACCATCGGACCGAACGGCCTGGAAGAAAAAGATCTGGTTCTGGATGTGGGCCGGCGACTTGGTAAGCTGCTCGAAACGAGGCTGGGTGCGGAAGTGGTTTATACCCGAAAGGACGACACTTTCATCCCGTTGGAGACTCGGACCGCCATCGCCAACCAGGCGCGGGCCGATTTGTTCGTCTCCATTCATGCCAATTCCAGCCACGATCCTGACGCGCGCGGAGTCGAAACTTACTACCTGAATTTCACCTCGTCGCCGCAGGCGCTGGAGGTTGCGGCACGCGAGAATGCGGTTTCGGAGAAATCTATCTTCGAACTACAGGATCTGGTGAAGAAGATCGCTCTTAAGGAAAAAATCGAAGAATCAAAGGAATTTGCCGCGGACGTGCAACAGTCGCTACACACCGGGTTGGCAATTAAGAGTCCGGCAATTCGGGACCGGGGCGTGAAGAAAGCCCCGTTCATCGTGCTCATCGGGGCGAATATGCCGTCGATTCTGGCCGAGATCTCCTTTGTTAGCAATCCCACCGACGAACACCGGCTGGCTACAAGCGAATACCGGGAGCGCATCGCGGAGTCGCTTTATCGGGGCATTGCGAAATATGTGAATGGGCTGAGCGGGGTCAAGCTCGCCAGTAAGATGGACAAAGATTCCGCGCAGTAGGCGATCCCTACCAGCCTCTCTTAACTTCCAGATGGTGGCTTTATGCCGCCCTTGAAACTTTTTTCGGCGGCCTGTGGTCTAATCAAAGAAGCCGCTGTGCGGAGCGGTTTGTCCATGGATTTACGCAAACTTTTTCCCTTATCTTCCTTCATCATTTTCCTGGCCGGCATTGCTTCGGCCGCGGGAAGTCCGTCCGGAGCCTCTGTTCCGCCAATTCTGCCCAGTCAGTTTGCTTCCTGGCAGGTGCAGGGTTCGACGAAACCGAGCACCGAGGCAAATCTTGCGGATCCCACGAATGCGGCGCTTCTTAAGGAATACGGTTTTACGGACTTCGAATCCGCCAGCTACAAAAGCGACGACGGCCGGACGCTGAAGATTCGCGCAGCCCGATTTACCGATGCCACGGGAGCATTCGGAGCCTATACGTTTTACGTGCAGCCGGGGACGGCTCCGGAAGAAATCGGCGATCAGGGTTCGTCGGCAGACAGGCGCGTGCTGTTTTATCGTGGCAACATTTTGGTCGACGCAGTTTTCAGTGAACTCTCGGCCATGTCGGCAGCCAGTTTGCGCGAACTGGCGGGCGCGTTGCCTCGGCCTGCGGGAAACAATGGGAACCTGCCGCCGCTGCTCGCCTACATGCCCCATCACGGGTACCAGAGCGAAACCGAGAAGTACGCCGAAGGACCGTTAGCAGCGTCGGCGATCGGCTCTCCGCTTCCTGCGGGATTGATCGATTTCAGCTCCAGCCCAGAAGTGGTGCTGGGGCAATATTCGACTCCCGGTGGCGACGCGACTTTGATGCTGATCGAATATCCCACCCCGGCCCTAGCTGCGGAACACCTGCGGCGCATTGACGCAGCTCATCATGCGGCCCAACCCCAGGCGGGCGTCGAGTCAGTGGAAAACCTCGGGCCGTTTTTTGACAAGCGCACCGGCCCAATTGTCGCGATCGCCGCCGGGCCGCTTTCGCAGAGCGATGCGCAGACTTTGCTGGGCGCTGTGAATTACGAAGCTAGCGTGACCTGGAATGAGAATACATATTTCGATAAGAAAAATAATATTGCCAACTTGCTGGTCAATATCATTGTTCTTTGCATCATCGTCGGTGCGATTTCCCTGGCTGCGGGGGTCGCATTCGGTGGCGCACGCGTTCTGCTTCGCCGCTATTTTCCTGGAAGGGTTTTCGGGCATGCCGACGAAGAGGAGTTCATTTCACTCGATCTTCGCGAGCCAGCGGGACGACCAAGCGGAAACGGATCCGAAACTGCCCCAAAGCACTGAAAGTTTACCTAAATGCCCTGAAGTTAGCAGTTTACGGGTATTTTCGAGAATGTTCGTCTCAAAATGGAGCACTCAGGCCCTTTGTTGATCTATGCTATAAGTCATTGATTATAAAAGGTTTTAAGTCTTAGAAATTGCTTGACACCCCGCTTTTTCGGCCCATAAGATTTTCTCCAGAAAGTTTTGACGGGTTTCAAGCCTCGTTGGAACTATTCTCCCTTGAAAAGAAAAGGCCGCCCTGTTGCCGGGCGGCCTTTTTGTTTGCCGGATTTCTCTTCCCGCGAAAATCCTTGCGGTCAACCAGAGCAGGAAGCAATCGATTTGTTTCCATATTGGTATGTTGATTGGGTAAACAGCGGAGGAACTATTTTCTGCGACGCGTGCGGGAACATGAAATCCTCCCCGCGGCGCGCGAGGCAGCATGATGCTAGAGCTTGCGACCTGCCACTCCTGCGATTCGCCCGCCCGCGATTTGATAAACTGATTCAGCCAGCCAGAAGCCGACGTAGCTCAGTTGGTAGAGCAGCCGATTCGTAATCGGCAGGTCAGCGGTTCAAGTCCGCTCGTCGGCTCCATCACCCCCAGTCCTATTCCTCCCCATCGCTTACTTCCACAGTCACCGCCGGCTGCCTGTTTATAATTTAAGGACCGATGGAAACTCTTGATTATTCCCCAATGCTGGCGGTCGCGATTGCGGAGGCTCGCAAAGGATTAGCCGAGGGTGGTATTCCCATTGGAGCCGCGATTTTCGACGAGAACGGAAAACTGCTGGGCTCCGGGCGCAACAGGCGGGTGCAAAACGGGGATCCTTCGCTGCATGGCGAGACTGATGCGTTTCGCAACGCGGGACGGCAGAGAAGTTATCGTAAGCTGATCATGGTCACGACGCTTGCGCCTTGCTGGTATTGCAGCGGTCTGGCGCGTCAATTTGGCTTCGGCACGGTGATCGTGGGAGAGAGCCGCAACTTTCAGGGCGGGGTTGACTGGCTGCGATCGCTGGGGGTGAAGATAATCGACATGGACTCTGACGAATGCGCCTTGATGCTCGGCGACTATATTCGGGCTAATCCTGAGATTTGGAACGAGGACATCGGCAGAGAATGATCCCCTAGGCCCTTAGAAGATTGCGCGCGATGAACAAGACATTTGCGGGCCGCTCGCCCAGCCGCCGCATGAAGTAGGGGTACCATTCCGTGCCAAAGGGAATATAGACGCGCACGCGCCAGCCGTCGCGCACCAATCTTTGCTGCAAGTCGCGACGGATGCCGTAAAGCATCTGGAACTCGAAGGAATCGCGGGAAAGCTTTTCGGCGGTGGCGAACGCCTGGGCTTGCAAAACTATATTTTCATCATGCGTGGCGAGGCCGTGATAGATGCCGCTCTTCATCAAGGTTTTCATCAGCTTGAGGTAGTTGGCATCGACCTCTGATTTTTCGGCGAAGGCGATGTCCGCGGATTCTTTATAGGCACCTTTGCAAAGCCGGATCCGTATGCCTTCGGCAAGCAGCTGGGCGACGTCATCTTCCGAGCGCTTTAAATAGGATTGGATGACGGTCCCAACAGAATTCGCGTTGCCCGGCATTCTGTGTAGTTCGTGTACGAAGTCCAGCGTACGCTGGGTGTAGGGCGAACCTTCCATATCGACCCGGACAAAACCGGGCGGATTCAACGATGCGGCTTTGGCGACCAAACCACTGACGAGTTCACGAGCCAATTTCTGGTCAACGTCCAGTCCCATGTGGGTGAGTTTGAGACTGATATTGGCATTGAGTTGTTGGGCGACGACGGCATCGAGAATCTGATGATAGAGATGGGCGCTCTGGCGGGCCTCGTCTGGATTGCTGACATTTTCCCCGAGGTTATCGATGCTGACGCTCATGCCGGCGCGATTGATGGCCTCGGTGGCGCGAACCGCATCAGCGATTTGAGTGCCGGCGACAAAGCGGCCTGAAACGCGGCGACCTAAAGCAGAGCTCTCGGCAAAGTTTCGCAGCGCTGGATTTTCCGAAAGACCGACGAAAAAAGCTCTTAACATGGTGCCCCTGACATTCGTCGCCAACTTCATCTCTCCGCGATCCTCTGCGCGGATTAGAAAGCAACAGAACGTTGTATCACAGCGGCAGGTCGGCGAGTCGCGGCCAGGCGGTTATCAGGAAATGACAAAGCTCGTATCGAGAACCGCTTCGCTACGGAGTGAACCTCAACTCCACGCTTTCGTGGCTTTCATGCGGGGCTGGCCCCCACTTCCACTGCCGGAGGGCTTCTTGAGCGGATTGGCAGAGCAAAGGGTGCCCACCCTTCACATCGACGGACTTAACCGTACCGTTCGGGGCCACAAGAACATCGGCACGAACCGTGCCCTGGATGTTCATAGTGCGCGCCAGGCTGGGATATTGCGGCATCACTTTGGTCACAATCCTACGAGGAGCATCTGCAGCGGTCTGCGCTGAAACCGGACGGGGTGCGAATATTAAGGCTGGGATCAGGAAAAGTGCTGCAATTACAATCTTCTTGCGCAAGAGGACCTCATGACACCACCTGCAGAATACGAGTAATCTAATGTGCACCCAAGATTACGTTCGTACCCCGGAAGGTAATCTCCGAAAATAGTTTTTCGGACGATGAGGCCAATCGCAGGTTATTTCCCGTGTTCTTCCAGGAATTTCTCGACCTCGATGGCGGCCATGCAACCACTTCCCGCCGCGGTGATGGCTTGGCGGTAACGGCGATCCTGCACATCGCCGCAGGCGAATACGCCGGGAACTTTCGTGAACACGTAGTCGTGGGTCTTGAGATACCCGTCCGTGTCGGTATCGAGTTGGCCATGAAACATCTTCGCGTTCGGTTCGTGGCCGATTCCGAGAAACATGGCGCTGGCGGGAAAGTCCGATACTTCGCCGGTTTTAAGATTGCGCAGCTTCAGGCCGGTAACTTCCTGCAGGATCGGATCGTACACATCTTCGACCACAGTGTGAGTTAAGAATTGTATTTTGTCGTTGTGCCGGGCACGCTCCAGCATTATGTGGGAAGCGCGGAAATTATCGCTGCGATGAATGACGGTGACTTTGGAAGCGAAGCGCGTAAGGAACAGCGCTTCTTCCATGGCGGAATCACCACCGCCGATCACCACGATTTCCTTCCCGGAGAAGAAGAAGCCGTCACAGGTAGCGCAGGAAGAAACGCCGTGGCCGATGAGTTTGTGCTCGTTCGGCAAGCCAAGCCACCGCGCCGACGCGCCACTGGCGATGATCAGGGTTTGCGCGTGTACCTGATGTTTGCCTAAATGCAGCACAAACGGCCGCTGACTCAGGTCGGCGCTGGTCAGGTGCCCCAGGCGATACTCCGCCCCGAAGCGCTCGGCCTGCTTGCGCATGTTCTCGACCAATTGCGGCCCCATAATCCCGTCGGGAAAGCCGGGGAAATTCTCCACCAGCGTGGTGAGCGAGAGCTGGCCGCCGGGCTCGTGACCTTCGACCAGAAGCGGAGCCAAATTGGCGCGCGCGGCGTACAGCGCGGCGGTGTGTCCGGAGCAGCCGGATCCGATAATAACGACGTTGCGAGTTTCGCTCATTTAAGTTTTAAGTGCATTGGTTAGATTGCGGATCTTAGATTTCGATGCATAGCCGGGTTAAACCCTAAAGGCCCGGACTGTTTCATTCCCCATCTTCACCTCTTATTTTGAACGGTTTTGGGATTCTTGTCTTTCGCCGCATGTTCGGAGGATGGAGGAATCTGAGTCAGCTCGGCGGGCACGGTGTGCTTGACTCCGAGCAAACGGCGGTAGCTGGTGAGCGCTTCCGAAGCGGTTTGAAACAAAGGCTCGTAGGCGCTCTGATCAGGCGCCGGTCCATTCTCTGAAGCGTTGCAGCGGGCCAACGCGATCGAAGACTTGCCGTAGCGTTCCAGCCGCACGCGGCTTGCCGGAGTATTGGCCGCCACCATGGCGGCGTCTGTTCCGATTGCGGAGGCACTATCCTCCATGGAGACCTGAATCAATTCCTTGGGGTCGCGCACGTGAAATACGAGAGTCTCCACCATGTTCTGCCCATCGTCGCTGAAGGAATACTGGACGCTTGAAAAAAGCGCTTGCACGGAAAACTCGCGCCGGATGCGGACGTAGCGAGCAACCGAGGGCTCTCCGGCGACATGTGTGTTTTGCCCAGGTTGAAGAAAGTTAGGGGCATCGGTCAGCGTTGACACGCCGTGGGAGATCTCGAAGTCCTGACTGAACAATGGTTGTTTCGGTATTCGAGCCAAGGCGGCGGAAATTTCTTTTTGCTCTTCGGTGGAAGGCGTACAAACATTGAGGACATTTACCTTCACCTGCGGCTGATTGGGTGCATTGCCGGGCGCCTGTTGCGCAAAAAGGACAGAGGAGGACGCTAGTGCGACGAGAAGGGCTTTTGAGATCACTGCGGAATTCTAAATGATGACGACGAAAAGCTTAAGTGGAAGGCGGCGTGAAACGTTTGGTCCTGCCGCAGAACGCGATTAGAATCCAACCATGGCAAATTTAACGCTGGTTTATGGAATGCGGCTATTGCCTGCCGAAGATGTGCTCGAAGTGGGACAGGCTCCGGTGAAATTGGCGAATGGACACGAAGCTCACGTCACCATGCACGTGCTCGAGGGCAGCAAAGAAGAGATCGAAAAGCAGTTGCGCACAAGTCTGGAGGCGTTCTTCGATCTCTACCCCGAAATCTGACACTCTCGGTGAGGACTCGGCCTGAGTGTTAGCGATTCAGATACATCTGTCTTTACCGGCTCCGGATCTAAACTGCAATGCGAGACTTTTATTGGAAATTGCGCGCACGGATAACGGCCGCCGGTTTGTGGCCGCAAGGCTGGGTCGCGCGCGGCGCTTGCTATTCGCTAGTTTTGGCGATTCTGCTGCTGGCGCTGCAGATGGTTTTGAAGCTGTTCGCACCCTCCGCGGCTGGAGGGCTGGGCGGATGGGTTAGGTTCCTCATTTTCGATGCTGCTCTACTGTTTTTTATTCTTGCATACCGCGTGCTGAAGCAAAAAATCCTGTGGCGTCTGCGCAACCGCCTGATTGTTACCTATGTTTTCATCGGCGTAATTCCGGCAGCTCTGCTGGTGGCGATGTCATTGATTACGATTTATCTTTTTGCCGGCCAGTTCGCCAGCTTCGTCGTAACCTCCGAAATCAATTCCCAGTTGCGTAGCATGCAGGCGGTGAATGCGGCAGTAGGCAACGAACTGGCGGCGCGTATTGAAAAGGGCGAGCCAGCTACGGCGGAATCGCTGGAGGGTTTGCGAAAGCGTGACCGAGGGTGGGCAAGGAGACGAGTGGGAGCCTGGCACGGCACGCGCATTCTACTGCTCAGCGGTAGCGCGGAAAATTCCTCACCAATAAGCTTTCCCGAATTTTTCAATAAGAGCGGCAACGAGTTCTCGAAAGAGACTCACGAGGGGCAGCCCTTCAAGGAGATCGTGCGTGATCAGGGTGAACTGTACTTGCGAGTGGCCTCCGTCTTTGCGGTGGGACAGGAACAGCTAACCATTGTCACTGGCGAACCTCTGGACAGAAATCTGGTCGCGGAAATTGCCACGAACCTGGGCGAGATTACCCTTTACGCGGCAGGGATTTCGCTAGAAGACAAGCGACCGCGCGAGCAGGCACAGCCCTCCGGCAGCAAAACCGCTCGAAAGAATGACGGTGCTCAGACTAACCTCACCGTGAAGGAGAACCAGGGTGGTGGCATCGCCATCGGCGAGAATCATGAGCGTATTGGCGTCAAGGGTGACGGAGAAGTGCTGCGTCCAACCTTTACCGTGGGAGCGCTCCCCGCCGCCGCGAGCATGGTGGATCGCGAGATCACTTTCGGCACGCCGTTACCGGTGGTGGACTGGAAGACGGGCGACATCGAGCGAACTGGAGCACTCGTCAGAGTGCGTACCCGCCCGTCCGTGCTCTACAACCATTTATTTGCAGCCCTGGGGGATATTGCG
The DNA here is from genome assembly GCA_963833875.1 of uncultured Acidobacteriaceae bacterium. Taxonomy (GTDB): domain Bacteria; phylum Acidobacteriota; class Terriglobia; order Terriglobales; family Acidobacteriaceae; genus Sulfotelmatobacter. Next base: position 856,989 of record CAWHZM010000002.1, on the reverse strand, counting down.
AGAGGCATCGAGTACATCCTGCTCGCCGTTTTAGTTTTCTTCGCGATTATTGAACTAACCGCACTGATCATTGGCACGCGCATGACCCGGACCGTGACCGGAGCAGTGGAGAAGCTTTATGACGCCACCAGGAATGTCGATCGTGGCGACTTCAGCCACCGTATTCCAGTGAAGTCGTCAGATCAGTTGGCGCAACTCTCTTTGTCCTTCAACTCGATGACGGAGTCCATCGAGAAGCTGATTCAGGAGCAGAAAGAAAAGCAGCGATTAGAAGGGGAACTGGCCATTGCTCAGGAAGTGCAGGCGCAACTTTTCCCCCGCCAGGTTTCGGAACTGGAATCGCTGGAGGTGCACGGCTTCTGCCGGCCAGCGCGGACCGTGAGTGGCGACTATTACGATTTTCTGACGGCCAGCTCTCACAAGCTGATTCTTGCCGTTGGCGACATTAGTGGTAAAGGAATCTCGGCGGCGTTGTTAATGGCCACGATCCACTCGGCGGTTCGCGCCTACAGCGTGGAAAGCTTGCCGCAGATGCGCGAGCCGGTTGCGGTGGGTGCGCGCGCGGGCGCAGGAAGAGTTATGGCGGCATGGCCGGAAGGAATCGAGGTTTCTCCGGGAGCGCTGCTTGGACTGTTGAACCACCAGCTCTATGAAAGTACACCGCCGGAAAAATACGCGACCTTATTTCTTGCCATTTATGACGGACGCTCCCACCTGTTGACTTACAGCAATGGCGGACATCTGCCGCCGATTCTGATCGGCGAAGATGGCGCTACGCGGCGGCTTGAAGCGGGGGGAACGGTTGTGGGCTTGTTCGACAATATGACGTACGACGAAGGTTCGGTGCAGATGCATCCGGGCGAGATTTTTGTAGCTTATAGTGATGGCGTGACCGAGCCGGAAAATGAATTTGGAGAATTTGGCGAAGAACGGCTGATCGACATGGTCAGAACCAACCGGCATCAGCCCCTGATTCAAATCAGTCAATCGGTAACCTCGGCGGTGGATGATTGGATTGGCGACAATGAGCAGCCGGATGACATTACGCTGGTACTGGCGCGGGCGAGATAGCAGTTCTCTGCTCTCTTTTCTCGTATGTCGCTATTTTGGCGGAGCCAATTCACTTCTTTTGGAACAGGGTCACGCCAGCGGTCACGGCTAGATTTTGCGCGAGACCTCCCAACACCACCGGGCCGAGCGGCGTTTCCACCAGGCCGCGGCCGTCGGCGCGTGGATCAACCGTAGCATCTGTGACTGTCTCCCACTTGTGCGCATGCACATCGAAGTCGAAGGTGACGGCGGAAACTTCCGCGGGTTGCCCGTCGTAAGAAATGCCTTTGTAATCGTGCGGCGTAGAAGTCCCTCCGGCGAAATAAATCCGATGATCTTTCTCGGCGCCGCCGGCTGCGATGCCAAACGTAGCGGTGCCAGGATGGGGCGGCAGCTTACTCCATTCGATTTTGGTGGGATCTTTTTTATCGATTTTGCCGAACCAGCACTCATTGGAGGCTAAGTAACGCGATCCGGGTCCAGAACCAGCCTTGGCCCCATCCGCAATGACGATGGCATCGTCAGCGATGCCCCCGGCCATGCCAAAAGCCGGAGTACCAGGAAATGGAGTTGCCTCGCTCCACTCATCTCTTTCGACATCGTAAATCTGAACATCATTCACTGGGCCGTTGGGCGAGCGCCCGCCAATCAAATAAACGAATCGGTCATGCACAACCCCGGCGACGGCGCTGTCCACGGGCACGGGGATATCCTTGCCACGAGACCAACGGCGTGCCCCCGGTTCATAGATGTTTACGTCAGGCACAATCAATTCTCCTCCTTGGTTGTCCACCGTGAATCCCCCCACCAGTACGACTAGTCCCTTGGCTCCGGCGGCAGCGGCGCTCAGGCGGCCCACGGGGCCGGGAACGGTGCGGCCGATTGTCCACTTGCCGGAGCGGGTCAGGGTCATGATGTAGACCTTGTTGGTGACGTCGTCCCAGGTTTTCTTAGGACCTACCCCCATCATGGAAAAAAGCAGATAGCCACCTTTCACACTGGCGACCGCGTTACTGGAGACAGCAGCGGGCATGGGCGGGAACTTCGGCTCATCCGCAGCCATCGCGGTCAGAGCGCAAAATATCGTGACCAGGAAAAGACAGGGTTTTTTCATTCCTGAGATATTACCCGATCCACCGGGTGCAAGTTTCGAGTGAGAACTCCTGTCCATTAAAACCAGGTCTTCCGCCGGTAGTCGCGGTATTCATCGCCAAAGGCAGACTCCAGAACACGAGCTTCCCTACGGGCGCGGACGATTTGAATAAGAGTCACAATGACGAAAATGATCCACAGTTGTGGGCGGTGAACCACGAAGACGAATCCAGCAATCACGGCCATGCCGAACACATAAATTGGATTACGGATCTTCGAGTAGATTCCCCGAGTCACCAAATGGTGTGCCTCAGCCTTTATCGAAAAAGATGTGCCCAGTTGAGCGTGAGCGATCAGGATACCGATGCCTCCGGTAACAGCTAAGGCGGCGCCGAGATCGCGTTGCCAATCCCACGCACCTGGCAGGAAAAAAATGAACCACACAAACGCTATCGTGGACGCCACCCGGGCAACTGTGAACGCATGCAAACGAAGGCCTTCCATCGATTGTTTCCCTCTTCTGCTCAGCTATTTAAGCAAGCCCTGACGGACGGCAAGGATGAAATCGGTATACGCAGGTATCGCTCCGGAACTGCGTATTACGTTGGCGATTTGCCCCCGGTGATAGGCCGAATGCAGAAGGACGTGGGTCAATATGTCGTGCACTGTATTCGACCAGGATTCACCTTTGCTGTTCTTGTAGGCAATCTCCTCCATGAGATCGGCTAGCGCGAGGCCAGCGAAATATTCCTTCCATAGCCGGGTCAGCTCGGCGATATGCTCCTGGCATCGCTCGACATTGAGTTCCGGCCAGACGGGTAGGGTTTGCGGCTGATGTCTGATTCGCTCGAGCCACAACCGTTCCGCCGAAACGATGTGCGCAAGCAATTGAAGAGAACGGACGGACGACTCCGGCTGGACCTGCGTAATTCGCGAAAGCACTTCACCATTTGCCCACAGATCATAGGAGAATTGGCGACGAAAGTGTTCGAGGATGTCCATGATATTTTAGATAGGACAAAGAAAAAACCGCTGAGCCCCTTTTCAATCCACTGCGGACTTGATGTCGGTATGGCGAAAATCTTTGCCTTTGAACAGCAATGGCTCGCCTGCAGTTCTCGCCAAAGCGTAAGAAAAACAATCCCCAAAATTCAATCCAGCGCGATGATGCCCCTTGCCGAAATCACGATAGGCCTCACGCGCGATCGTGGCTTGTTGCGGGGTAACAGATTCGAGAACAATTTCTGCCTCACGAATAAAGTCGTCGAATCGACGGCTGGCGACCGGATCGCGGCTGGCGTCAATAACCGCAGCGGCTTCAACATAGCTAACAACCGAAAGACGACAGGCTTCCGCTTGCTCGATGGCTTCCGCCATGGCTGGGGCCTCCGCCTCATCCCGCAAAATCGCAATGATAGCGGAAGTGTCCACGATCATCGTGGCAGTCCTTTTTTGTCGTAAAGCATCTTCCCGTGATCAATCGATCGAAAAGGTTCTTTAAGGCGGGCGGCACACTCTTTTCCGATCTTTAGAAGCCGCTGCGCCTTGCCCCCACCGTTGCTGCTCCGAACCCGTTCCAGTCGCTCGCGAACAGCAGTCCCGACCGCTCCGGTCATGCTCTCGCCGGTGAGGTGGGACAATCGCTGGACCAGGCGATGGACCTCCTCGTCTTTGATATTTAAACTCATAAGTTACAGATGGTTCTACCATCTACCATTTCACTTCTACCATTCTACCACAGTTCCCAATCTTGTCAGGCAATACAAAAGCGCGGCAATCGCCGCGAACCACACGGCGAATGCCGCGTCGACCGCCCACTTCGGCGCGGCTCCCACCCTCCGCAGCAGGAACGGCAGGAAATTCCAGGTGGTAATGTGAACGTAATCCCAGGGATCTTGCGTCATGGCTTCGTTGTTCAATCCCCAGGCATCCATTTTGCCGAGGGCAAAGGCGGCGATGTTCTTAAAGCGCAAAGCGATTACAAACGTTGGATGTCCCAGGGCTTCCATCTGGTAGATCTCCAGAGGCAGCCAGAATGCTAGCGACGCTAGCTGAATCATCAGGCTGATTGCGATCAGCACAAGTCCGCCACGCCAGATCCATACCTTCAGAGCGCTCCGGTGGCGCATCAGGAGTGGCACGGCCAGCAGCGCCGCGAATTCAACCGACGTGGAAACATACCGGTCGCCCCAGGCGAAGTCTCCAGACCAATAGGTGTACTTTGCATAAAAACTGATGTACGCAACGAGAAGCACCAGCGAAGCCACCGCATAAGCACGCACTTCAGGCGAGAGGCGCTTCCAGAGCGCAACGAGAAGGATAAGCAAAAGCAGGAACAGAGGATCGAAAAGGAAAATCGACTTTTCCGGTTTGAGCAGCGGTCCCAAAAAGCCCTCTACCAATGGCGTGCTCCAGGGGAAATTCGCCGGCAACGAAGGATCTTGAAGCCGCTGTTCCTTGGCGAAGAGAGGTAGATATGTGCTGGTAAACGATCCAAAGCGATAGAACTGATAGCAGCGCTCTATTAAAATGAAAAATACGTATACGGGAGCTGCGACCTTGCAATAGGCCACAAACTTCAGCCAGATCTCTTTGCGTGGTACCTTTTTAAACCCAAGCACCAGAAGAAGAAACACCCCTGCCCCAATAAGATCGAGACCTGTCGTCAGCCGCGTCAGCAGATTCAGTCCCAGTGCGGCGCTTCCCACCCATAACGCCCGCTTGCTTCCAGTCTTCAGCCATTCATATTGGAAGGAAAATCCGATCAAGGTGAGAAGCATGATGTAATTGTTCTCCATCATGTTCTGGGTGTAATGCAGATGGGTGGTGCAGAACATCAGGACCAGCACGCCCAGTACGGACTCGCGCACGCTGAAACACAACTGCCTGAGCAGTCGCAAAGCGATCAACGCCGTGAGCACGTTCACCAGAATGCTGATCAGATAGACAACCACAATACTGCGCACCGCGGGGTCGTCCTCATAATCGGAGAAGATGCTCCAATGGGAAATCCAAGTGCCAACCAGATCGGCGGGCAACATGAGTAGCGATTGCCCAATGCCATACCAGCTGTAAATTTTGCCACCGCGACCGTGCAGGCCAAACTCGGGATAATCGCCGGGCGGAACTTGCGGATCGGAAGTCCAGAGCCAGTGCGTGGTCTGCAGGCGATGCATCGTGTCGGCAGTCCCAAGTTCGCCGGATTGTACGACGAATGCGAGCAGTCCCGCGACGAGACAAAGCAAGATAATAGGGTCGGCCATCCAACGACGAGTGAGCAAAGGCATCGGTTGAATGGTAATACAGACAGGACTTTGGGCCGCGGCGGTCCAGCAATCTGGTTTGCGATTGTTGTCTTACTTCAATCCCACTCCGTAAAAGTAATTGTAGGTGCCCGGTTGGGCTAAGTTTGCGGTGAAGGACGAAAACAGCATCGCCTTGCCCAGAAAGCTAACGAAGACATACTGCTGAGAAGTCGCGGTGGTCAATTGAAAGGTGAACAGGCCATAGCAAGGGTTAGCCAATTCGCCAGCACTGCCATATAAGGCTGGAACATCCGCGACGGCGGCGAGCGCCCCCTGCGCCATCCGGTTGCCCAAGTCATCAGTCAATGTAAGTTGTCCGCTCGAGCTGACCGATATGCTCGCGTTCCCTAAGCTTGGGGTGCCACTCTCTACATTGCCCTGACCAGTGGTGGCATTGGTTTTTTCGTAATAAATAGCGGTGTAGGAGCCGGCAACGGATGGATCAAATTCCTTGGTGGCCGCCTGCGTCAGCCCCAATATCGCCCCATTCGGTGTATCGACTGCAAAGATGCCATCGGCAGTCCCGAAGGCGTAGGCGTAACCCGGGCCATCGGGTTCCGGAACTTTGAGAAACGTGCCGGTGGGATCCAGCTGTGCCTGGCTCATGTCGATCGATCCAACATCGAAAGGGCTATTGCCCTGATTGCCGCCATTGAACTGGCCGAAGGGCCAATAAGACGAGACTGAGCCCACGCCCTGCGCATTGACGCTAATTGAACCAGCCTCCACTCCTCCGGCCGCCGTGCGGAATTGCATGATGTTGTAGGGTCGCGCCTCAAAAGTAGCCAGCGAGATTTGCCCGCTCTCGACTGCTGTAATCAGCGCAGGCGCGTCGGCATCTGGTCCCGTTTTCTCCGCTTGAATCAGCAGCGCGTAATTCGGAACCTCGTAGGCACCAATCAAATTGCCAGTCGGGTCGTTCAACGTATAAGTGCCATTGGAATTGACCGTGTACGGGACCGTTCCGCTGGTATTGTTTGAAACGTCAGTATAAGTGATGGTCTGAGCGCTGGAATTGACCGTGATGGTTAAGAAGTCGCCAACCGATGCCGTGCCATGATACGAGCGCGGCGCCACAGTCCCCACGGGAGCCGTGGTGGTGGAGTTGCAGCTCAAGAGAAGAATAAGTGGGCACATACCAAGAGCGGTGGGCAGTCGCATGAGTATCCTCGTTGCGCACAACAAGCGCATAGTCAGGATCGGCACAGCGGTGAAGGCGCGTGAGTTTTTCTAGATTTGAGGTTCAATCTTCGGTAACTTCAATGGAGGCCCATTCAAGTTACCTTTTGGGGAAGAACCCTGTATCTTTTTTGATCTTCCGACGTTGTACACTGGATCGGAAAAAATCATGCCTACCTGTCCCTCATGCCACAGCGAAACGCCATCGGGTGCGCGCTTCTGCGCGGCCTGTGGAGCCCCTTCCGCCAATGGCAACGAATCCGTCACGATCGACTACGCGGTGACCGCAGCATCGCCGTTGCCGCCTCGACAAGCCTCGCGAACTTCGTCTTGGCCATCAAGTTCCGAACAATATTTGAGCGAAGGGCGATTTCTCCCCGGCCGTTTGCTGGCTGGGCGTTACCGGATCATTGCTTTGCTGGGAAAAGGTGGGATGGGAGAGGTCTATCGTGCCGACGACTTGACGCTAGGCCAAGCTGTCGCCTTGAAATTCTTGCCCGACGAGGCGGCGCGCGATGAGGGCCTGCTGGAGCGCTTTAAGAATGAAGTGCGCATCGCACGGCGCGTCTCTCATCCCAATGTTTGCCGGGTCTACGACGTGGGAGAGGTGGAGAGTCACGTCTTCTTCACAATGGAATATGTCGATGGTGAAGATCTGGCGTCGCTCCTGCGGCGCATCGGCCGGCTTCCCGAAGATAAGGCGCTCGATATCGCGCGCCAGCTTTGCGCCGGGCTAGCGGCTGCTCATGCCAAGGGAGTTCTCCATCGAGACATGAAACCGGCAAATATCATGCTGGACGGCCGCGGCCAGGTCGTGATCACCGACTTCGGCCTGGCGGGCATTGCCGATCAGATCCAAGGCGCCGAGGTGCGGAGCGGTACTCCGGCGTATATGGCTCCCGAACAACTGGAAGGAAAAGAAGTCAGCACGCGCAGCGACATTTTTTCGCTGGGCTTGGTCTTGTACGAAGTCTTCACCGGCAAGCGGGTGTTTTCCCCAAAACCGTCAACGGCGTCGCACCGTGGCAGTGATCGAGATATAAGTCGGCCATCGAGTGTTGTCAAGGATCTCAATCCCGTGATCGAGCGTGTCATTCTCCGCTGCCTGGAAACCGAACCCGCCGCCCGGCCGGCGACAGTATTGAGTGTGGCGGCAGCTTTGCCGGGTGGTGATCCTTTGGCCGCAGCTCTGGCCGCCGGAGAGACGCCCTCGCCGCAGATGGTGGCTGCTTCCGGCGAAACGGCTGGCTTACGCCCGCGCGCGGCAGTCGCGTGCCTGGCGGCGCTGCTGGCTGGCTTGGGTCTGGTAATGTTCCTGGGCATCCACTATGGCGGGTTGGGAAAGATGCAACTGGAACTTACGCCGGAAGTGCTTGAGCATAAGGCGCGCGAAATTATCGCGAGCCTGGGCTATGCGGATCGCCCTGCCGATAGCGCCTCCGATTTGTACTTCGATACGGATCTGCAGGCATACGTGGAAAAAAATGACAAGCCGAATCCCGACTGGAATGCGGTGCTGGCCGCGCGGCCTGGGCTGCTTGGCTTCTGGTACCGCCAGAGTCCGGACACGATGCACGCCGATGGCTTCCGCGACCAATTGCTGACTCCCGGGATCGTCACTCAGAGCGATCCTCCGACCACTCTATCTGGAATGATCAACGTCAACCTCGATCCCCAGGGAAGGCTGACTCATTTTCTGGCGATCCCGCCGCAGAAATCGAATGATGCCAGCCAAGCTGCAAGTTTTGACTGGACTCTTCTCTTCAACGCTGCGGGGCTTGATATCACCCACTTTCAAAAGGCGGAGCCATTGTGGAATTCACTGGCCACTTCCGATGCCCGCATGGCCTGGACCGGAACCTGGCCCGGAACATCTCGCCCGCTGCGCGTGGAAGCGGCCGCATGGCACGGCAAACCTGTTTTCTTCTCCCTTACCGGCGACTGGACCAAGCCGGACCGTATGCAAAGTACAGAGCAGTCCACCGGAGAGAAAGTGCAGCAGATCATCGAGATCATTTTGTTCTTCTCGTTGGCACTCGGTGCGGTTCACCTCGCGCGACAGAATTATCGCCGGGGTCGGGGCGATCGCGAGGGCGCTCTGCGCCTGGCGTGGGTAATGTTCGTGCTGGAAATCCTGTTGTGGCTCTGTCGCGGGCATCTCGTTCTGAGCCTCGACACGCTGGGTGCATTCATCGTTGCCGTCAGCACCGCTCTGTTCGTCTCCGGTATGACTTGGGTATTGTATCTCGCGCTGGAGCCTTGGGTGCGGCGGCGCTGGCCGCAGACCATCATTTCGTGGAGTCGCGTGCTTTCCGGCCAGCTTCGCGATCCGCTGGCGGGGCGGGATATTCTTTTCGGAGTAATGCTTGGGATGGTGTGGATCCTCATTTTTCAGATACGCTCCATTCCCATGATGCACTTGGGAGCGGCGCCCGGGCTGCCCCAGCCGGAATACCTGGCGGGAGGCCGCGAAGCGCTGGGCGCATGGCTCATGCAGGTTCCCGCCTCAATCTTTGCCACTCTGCAATTTTTCTTTTTACTGCTCGGCTTGAAGGTCCTGTTGCGCAGGGATTGGCTGGCAGCGATTGTGTTCGTTGCGATCTTCGCGCTCCTCCAGGGGCTCACTTCTTCTTACGTGGCGGTGGAGTTGCCGGCGTGGGTTCTGATCTATGCCGTCGCCGTGCTCATCGTCTATCGTTTTGGACTGATCCCGCTGGCCTGCGCGATCTTCACGGTTAACATGCTGGCTAATGTGCCGTTCACCACAGATTTCTCCGCCTGGTACGCGAGCACTTCCATTTTGGCCCTGCTCAGCGTTCTCGCGCTGGCCGGCTGGGGCTTCTACCATTCTCTGGGCGGAGAACCTTTGTTGCGGCCCGAAATTGAATAGCTCCAGCGGAGAAGTTTTTAAGCTATTGCTTCTACTCCCGTCCATGTTTTGCGCTTCGCGCGCTGTTATAATTGTTGATTGCACTCATGCCTACGAAGCGACTGATTCGATCCACCACAGTTTTGTCCATTCGACGCAACGGCAGCGTGGTTTTGGCCGGCGACGGCCAGGTTACGCTCGGCGAGTCGGTAATAAAGCACTCCGCCAGGAAAATTCGCCGTCTTTACAACGATAAAATCCTCGCGGGATTTGCCGGTTCCACCGCCGACGCATTCACGCTTTTCAGCCGCTTCGAGTCGAAACTTGAGCAATATCACGGCAACCTGGGGCGCGGCGCGGTCGAACTAGCCAAAGATTGGCGCACCGATAAATTCCTGCGCCACCTGGAAGCCCTGCTGCTGGTTTGCGACAAAGAGCAGACTTTCCTGCTGAGCGGACAAGGCGATGTGATTGAACCGGACGGCGGCGTCGCGGCCATCGGCAGCGGAGGTCCCTACGCACAAGCCGCAGCCGAGGCGCTGGCGCGTCACACCGAACTACCCGCCCGCAAGATTGCCGAAGAAGCCATGAAGATTGCGGGCAAGATGTGCATCTATACCAATGATGCGGTAACAATTGAGGAATTATGAAGCGCAGTGGGCAGTGATCAGCGGTCAGCAAAAAACCTCTTGGATTTTCTGACCACTCATCACTGACCGCTGCCCACTTAACTTATGGCCATCTATCTCCCTAGCAGCGCTGAAGAAGAACAACTCGCACTCGACGAACTCACGCCGCGTGAAATCGTGGTCGAACTCGACAAACACGTCATCGGCCAGAAGGACGCCAAGCGCGCCGTGGCGATCGCCCTGCGCAACCGCACGCGCCGCCAAAAGCTTACTCCGGAATTGGCCGAAGAAATCATCCCCAAGAACATCATCATGATCGGCCCCACGGGCGTGGGAAAAACAGAAATCGCACGCCGATTAGCCAAGCTGGCGAATTCGCCATTCCTAAAAGTCGAGGCTTCCAAGTTTACTGAGGTCGGATATGTGGGCCGCGATGTTGAGTCCATGGTCCGCGATCTGGTGGAGATTGCAATCGATAATGTCCGCGAAGAAAAACTGGAAGACGTTTCCGATAAAGCGGAACTCAACGCGGAAGAACGCCTGTTGGATATTCTTCTGCCGCCTACGCCGCCAACGTCCAAGCAAGGAGAGAGCACGACTGCGGGCGGAGTGGTGATCGATAGCAGCATAGCTCTTGCAGAATCATCTTCCCGCACTCGCGAAAAACTCCGCCAGCAACTGCGCGAGGGAAAGCTTGACGAACGGCAGGTTGAGATCGACGTTCGCGAGCGCAACTTTCCCACCTTCGAAATTATGAGCAACCAGGGCATGGAGGAGATGGATATCAACATCAAGGACATGCTGCCCAACATCTTCGGCGCGCGCACCAAGAAGCGAAAGATGAAGGTGAACGAAGCATTCGAATATCTGATTCAGGAAGAAGAGCAGCGCCTGATCGATATGGATCAAGTGACTCGCATCGCGATTGACCGCGTGGAAAATTCGGGAATCGTATTCCTCGACGAGATCGACAAGATTGCCGGCCGCGAAGGCGGCCATGGTCCGGATGTTTCGCGCGAAGGCGTACAGCGCGACATTCTTCCCATCGTAGAAGGTACTACCGTAAATACGCGCTATGGCATGGTGCGCACCGATCACATTCTATTTATTGCGGCCGGAGCCTTCCACGTTTCGAAGCCCAGCGATCTGATTCCCGAACTGCAAGGCCGTTTTCCGATCCGCGTTGAGTTGCAATCGCTCACCATGGACGATTTTGTCCGCATTCTGACTGAGCCGAAGTCATCTCTGGTGAAACAATATACGGCGCTGCTCGAAACCGAAGGAGTGAAGCTGGAATTCACTTCCGAGGCTCTTCAGGAAATCGCCCACTTTGCCTTCCGCGTGAACGAGAGCACCGAGAACATTGGAGCACGTCGTCTGCATACCATCATGGAGCGCGTGCTCGACGAACTCAGCTTCGACGCGCCGGAGCGAAAAGGGGAGAGCGTGAACATCGACGCCGACTATGTGCGCAAGATGCTGACCGACATCGTGAAGGATCAGGATTTGTCCAGATACATTCTGTAAGTGGGTTGCTTGTGTGAGTGGATTGCTCTCCCACACAATTTCTCTGCTCCTCACAACAGTTTCCCTCCCTACTTTTTGGTCCAGCGATCCACCCAATCATTCACGGTCTTGTACCAGAGTTCGGAGTTCTGCGGCTTCAGCACCCAATGCCCTTCGTCGGGGAAATAGAGCAACTCTGAGGACACCCCTTCCATTTGCAAGGTCGTAAAGAGTTCGAGTCCCTGCGAGACGTCGAGCCGATAATCTTTCTGCCCGTGAATCACCAGAGTGGGTGTTTTGAAATTTTTCGCATACGCGCTCGGCGACCACTTTTCATACATGGCGGGGTTATCGTAGGGAGTGCCTTTGAATTCCCAGTCGTTGAACCAGATTTCTTCGGTCGCGCCCCAGGCCGATACCGCATCGAACATTCCATCGTGCGATACCAGGCACTTGAAACGGTCGGTGTGGCCTAGGATCCAATTGATGGCGTATCCGCCGTAGCTGGCGCCCAGCGCGCACTCCCGGTCTTTATCAATGAACGGGTAGGTCTTCTCCGCGTAGTCGAGGCCTTTCATCAGGTCTTCGTAAGGTGCGCCGCCCCAGTCGCCGTTGATGGCGTCGATGAACTTCTGCCCGTAGCCGGTCGAGCCGTGGAAGTTGATCATGATGACCACGTATCCGCTGGGCGCCGCTGGAGTTGGTGAGGCGAAGAGTTCGGGATTCCAGCGAAAGCTCCAGTCGTCTCCCCACGCGCCCTGCGGGCCGCCGTGGATGAGGAACTTCACGGGATATTTCTTGTTGGGATCGAAATTCGGCGGCTTGACCAGAAAGCCTTCGACTTTATCTCCGCGCGACCCCGGGAAGAAAAAATGTTCGAGTGGCGACATATCAACTTGCGATAGGACTGTGTCATTGAAGTGTGTAAGTTTGGCGGGTAAAGGTTCGCCGCTTGGCGGGATAGTTATTCTGAAAATCTCGGAGGGGGCCTGCAGCGACATCCTACCGAGGAGCAGCGACTTGCCATCCGGCGTTGCCGCCAAATCGTCATCAAAAAAACCTTGGTACGCCACCGGCCCGAACGGTTCTTCGCTGGTCGGATTGAGCCGAACTACGTGTACCGAATTTTGCCCCTCGGTCTCTGAGGTGAAGTGAATCTCTTTTGAATTCGTGGACCATACGAACGTTCCCACCCATTGGTCGAAGCCTTCGGTCAGATTCTTTTTCTCCCCCGTCTTGCGATCGTAAACCATCAGCCGGAAGCGGTCGCTCTCGTATCCCGGGCGCTGCTGGGCGCGGTAGGCGATGTAGCGGCCATCGGGCGAATAGAGTGGCGTCGAGTCGCTGGCGGGATTGTCGGCAGTGATATTTTTGGATTGGGCTAGAACCTGAGCGGGCGAGTCGCCCGCTCCCACATGGTCCGCGCCTGTCCCAGCATTGACCGGGACGATCCACAGATCGTTGTTGGTGGAAGCGGCGGGATTCTTATCGTGATTCGAGGTGTAGCAAATCTCTTTCCCGTCGGGCGAGAAGGCGTAGTCATCCTGCCCACCGAGCGAGAACACGGGCGCATCGTAGTCGCCGGGGGTGAGATCGCGATCGATTCTCTCGGGCACATGGCCTGGCACTATACCCCCGGCTGGCAACTTCGGCATAGGCGGGATGGGCATCACAAAGATGTGGCTGCGCTTGCCCTCTTTATACGCGTTCCAATGGCGATAAAGCAGGTGAGTAAAAATTTGCGCCTTCACCTTTGAGGTTTCGACCTCCTTTAGCTTCTTAGCATTGCAGGTCTCTTCGATATAGGGAGAGGTGTTGTCGCATTCCGGATACACGTCCGAAGTAAAGAGAATGTGATTACCATCTGGCGACCACAATTCACCACCAGCCTCAGTCGCGATTGAAGTCAGCTTGTAAACGCCCCTGACGGTTCCAGCCGCAGCATTGAAGTCCGCAATCCAAATCTGCGATCCACCTTCTTTTGTCGAGATGAACGCAAACCGCCTTCCATCCGGCGCCCAGCGCGGGCGATCGGCGTCCTGATCACCAATGATCTCCCGCTCCTGGCCGCCAGCCGTAGGCACGATCCAAACATGCGGCGTCTTCGTGTTTGCTGCCAAATCGACATCGACCACGCTGAAGATCACCCACTTGCCGTCGGGCGAAACTTCCGGTTCCCCCACGCGCTTGAGCTTCATCATGTCTTCGAAGGTGAACGGGTGTTTGACCTGGGCGAAACAGGGAAACGTGAAGACCATCATGGCAAGAAGACAAGAAACTACACGGCGCATGAAAACCTCCTTGGCAAACCGAAGAGTTTAGCAGGTTTCGAAGGCGGTTGAATGCCGTGCACAGTCGGGAGACCGGTGCTACTCTCGGCCCCACGGATCGATCAAGCGCAAGTTGCAGCCTTCAAAATCGGCGATGTCCCGGGTCGCCAGGCTGGCGCCGCGGCAAATGGCGATGGCAGCAATCTGCGCGTCGAAGTATGCAATGGGACGGCCTTGTAGACGACGCGTGGCCGCTATCCTCGAGTAGACTTGCGCGGCGTCTTCGTCAAACGCCAGGATGCGCCCGTCTAGATCTTGCGCGAAAACCACCTCAGCTTCATGACGCAGGCTATCGCGCCGCTTGCCCTTGGGAAGAAGTTCGATCCCATAAAGAATTTCCGCCATCGTGACTGTGGTAGTGAAGAGGTCTCCAGAGTGCTGCTGCGACCACCACTCCATGACGCGTGGGAAGGGCGAGGCCTTCATGATTTCCGAAAGCACGTTGGTATCCAGGATCAGCATCGGCCGAAGAAAGATTATCGGATTTCAGGGTCGCGAATCGGACCGCGGGGAGGGATTTTCAAATCGACCCCGCCTAACGCAGCGAAACGTCGATGGATCTTTTCGCCCACGTTTTCGGGTTGAGCTTCGTTTCTAGCCAAACCTGCCTCCAGCAGCTCACGTGCTTCCTGCTCCATCGAACGGCCATTGCGGGCGGCCCGCATCCGCAACCGTCGCTTCGTGGTTTCGGGGAGCCTTCGGATGGTGATGCTCGCCATGTCATCAATGATATCATTGATTGCAATGATTGCAACCCTCGATATACGGAGAACTTCGCCGGGGTTTCAGGGCTGGTTCGGTGCGCGAGGCCATTGCGGGGAAGCACTCCTTCCCACTCCGACGTTGATCTGCGAAACGAACTCACAGCCTGACTCCGTCGCGATTCCCCCACGGCAACCCCTTTACCACTTTGGCATCCAAGTTACCGGCAGAACTGCAGCGCCCTACCCCCGGTCTCACTGAGCGGAGAGGGATCGGGGGAGGGTTGTTGCGGTTATGCCCTTTTTCCTGCACATTTATTCGCTAGAATAGAGCCATGAACCGGTTGCACCGCTTCTCTTTGTTTTTTGCCGCCGCTGTCCTGGTTTGTTCCCTCACTTCCGCTGCTCTCGCTCAAGAAGGTCCACTGGAAAACACGCAGCCCAAGGGAATTACGCCGGAGGAGATCATTACCCGCTTTGCCGCCAAGGAAAAAGAGTTCAAGGAAGCGCGCGATCAGTACACCTACCGTCAAGACATTACGGTAAAAACCTTGGACGGCACGACGACCACGGGCGAGTACCACGAAGTCTTCGATGTGCTGTTTGACGACAAGGGTCGGCGCATTGAAAATGTGGTATTCGCGCCAGCGTCAACCCTCGACAAGGGGGGCCTTTCGCTCGACGAAGGTGACGTGCAGGACTTCCGCAACCGCCTGCCCTTCGTCCTGACCAGCGATGAGGTTTCCGAATACAACATTCTTTATGTGGGGCAACAGTCGGAGGATGAACTGCACTGCTACGTTTTCGACATCGCTCCCAAGCAAATTGTTGGCAAGAAGCGTTACTTCCAGGGCCGCATCTGGGTCGACGATCATGACTTGCAAATCGTAAAGACCTATGGCCAGGCGGTCCCGGAAATTCGCGACACGAAAAAGAAAGGCAACAAAGAAGAACATCTCTACCCCAAGTTCACCACCTGGCGCCAGCAAATCGACGGCAAATACTGGTTCCCCACCTACACCCGCGCCGATGACACGCTGCACTTCAATCTGAACGACATTCACATCCGCGAGATTGTGAAGTATGAGGACTACAAGCGGTTTGGATCGAACGTAAGGATTCTGTACAACGGACAGGAAGTTCCCAAGGGCGATCAGAAGACTGCGCCGGAGCAAAAGGCTCCGGATACTGCGCCGCCGACTCCGCAGCCACCGCAGAAGTAGCCCGGAGTCAGTAGAACAAATACTTCCGCCACTTATCGTCGCTGCGTCCCATCAACCGCATGATGTGGCGGCTGGTGTGGAGGTTGAAGGCGCGGGGTTCGCGCATCAGCTTCATGGCCGCCTCAAGCGGAAATTGATTCCCCTTGCGGCGGTTGCAGGTGTGGCAGCAGGCGACAAGATTCTCCCAAGTAGAGGAGCCTCCGCGCGAACGGGGAATCACATGATCCAGCGTCAATTCGCCGGAAGGCAGCACCGTCGCGCAATACTGGCAGGTATTGCGGTCACGCAGCAGGATATTCTTGCGCGATAAAGCGCGGCTCTGGTGCGGGATGCGGCGATATTCCAGCAAACGAATCACCGATGGCACGCGCATCGCAACCCGCGCGGCGTGCAGGAAGTGACCGTTCTCCTCTTCCGTCATGGCCACGCCTTTGAGCACCAACACCAACGCCCGGCGCGCGGCGCATACGTTGATCGGCTCATAGGACGCGTTGAGCACGAGCACGGGCGCGTGCAGCGCGTGTCCGTTGCTGTCGCGATGCACGGCTGCCGTCGCGAACAAGCCCGCGTGTCGCGCCATGAATCCAGGATCGGCTTCGCTTCTCGCTGACATGAAATTCCGCTCGTCTCCCTTAACCGCCCTTATACCGCTTCGTCACCCGGTTTTGCAGTCAATCTTTAGATGCGTATCCGGGCCGGCGCATCAGTCGCCACTCCCTCCGGCCGCCGCAATCGTTAGCGGAAATTCCTCACCAGAAACCTCCATCGGCGGTTGGCCGGGTAGCTCAATTTTTATTTGTTGCTGGACAATCTTCATGGTTCGAGCCACAGTCGCCACCCACACCTTGGTTGCGCCGGCCCGTCGTAACACGCGTGCGCATTCGGAAACCGTTGCGCCCGTCGTATAAACGTCATCCACGATAAGGATCTCGCGATCTTTCACCAACTCTGGGCGCATCACGCCAAAAGCTCCCCGGACATTCTCACGGCGCTGATGGCTGGTCAGACCCGCTTGCGAAGACGTTTCCCGTTTTCTTTCCAACAAGTCTGGGCCCATTTGCAAGCGGCCGGACCTTCCCACAATTTTGGTGGCAGCTCGCGCGATCAGTTCCGCATGGTTGAACTCACGCTGCCGCAGCTTGCCACGGTACAAGGGTACGGGGATCACAATCACTGAACTCGGAGAAAAGGACGGCTTCAGTTCCGCAATTGCCTCGGCCAGCATGCGTCCTAATACGTTTGCTGCCGGACGCACCCCGGAGTATTTCAGCAGATGGATCAGTTCCCGCAAGCCGCCCTCGAAACCGCCATAAGCGACGGCACGCATGAACGGCGGCTCAATCCGGCGGCACAAGCCACACTTCACTTCGCCATCCGAAGAGGAAGCGGCGTAAATTGAAACCAGCCGCTCTCCGCAAAGCGAGCACAACGTTCCTGCGGCCGGTCGCATTGCCGAAAGGCATTCCGGGCAGACGGGCAGGCGCGAGATGTTTACCAAAGGAAGGCCGCATAGGCGGCAATCGGACGGAAACAAAACTGTGAAAACACTCGCGGCCAGCCGGATTGACACTCGTCCGGCCCATGTATGAAGGGGTTTAACGGCAATAGAATGCCCTGCCGTTGCGGCTTCGACCTGGATAGCCCGAATTCGGTCTCCACTACTGCTGAAGACGGCCTCCGTGATGCCCACGAAACAATCGGGATAACTTCCCGCGCTTGCTTGTCAACAAGTATAACCGCGCGCCAGATTTCTAGGCAACGTTGCGGCTGCCGCCTGAATGGACGGTCGAGGCCGGCCGCTTCATCCCGTCGACTAAAGACAATCGGTCTCTCAACGGCATAAAGATCAGTCGATAGTCTCTTCGAAAACACTCTCCGCAACGCACGGCCTGCAGAAGAAACAGGGGCAGAAGATAATGTTCAGAGAACGTACGCGGGCGCGAACGAAAACCAATCTTGCTTCCGCAATCATCGCAGTGAAATTCGAAATACCGCTCCCACCAGGTATGTGAAAAGATATTGCCTGACACAGTGCACCTCCGAACATGCTAAAAGACGGGGCGGAAACAGATTGAACTCATTGTATCCGCAAGCAGGCGCCACGCCAACCACGTCTTCCGATGCATTCCATTTGCTCTTCCTGCCAAGCCGCCCCGCAGCTGACTCGCACTTGTAAAACCACCCACGCCCGTGCTAACGTGCGCCCTTCGCCTTTTGCGCAGCTCGAAGAAGCTCCCGCACTCAAGAACAAGAACAATGACCCTCGCGAAAAAAGCTCACAAAACAACATCGTTTACATCCACCTTCTTAAAAGGAATCCTCCTATGAGCAGTTCCTCTCCGACCGGTCCAACTACCGGGCCCAAGAAACATGTCCCCTTCGTACCCGAGCACATGGAGATGAAGGAGTTCACCTTGCGCGCGGTGCTGCTCGGACTGCTCATGACGATCGTCCTGGGGGCGGCCAATGCCTATCTCGGGCTTCGCGCCGGCATCACGATCGCGGCGACGTATCCGGCCGCCGTGATTGCCATGGCCGCAATGCGGGCATGGAAAGGTTCGCTACTGGAGGAGAATATTGCCCGCACTGCGGGTTCGATTGGTGAGTCCGTAGCCGCTGGCGCGATTTTTACCTTGCCTGCGTTTCTTCTGGCCAAGGCATGGCCATCATTCCGTCCCGCCGACGCTTACTGGAAATCAACTTCGCTCATTATGGTGGGCAGCATTCTCGGCGTGCTCTTCATCTCTCTCGTGCGCCGCGCCATGGTCGAAGATCCCGAACTGCCCTTCCCGGAATCCCTGGCGGCATCGGAAATTCACAAAGCCGGACAGCGCGGCGCTCAAGCCGCGAAGTATCTTTTCTGGAATATCGGAATCGGCGGAGTGGTGTACATGCTGGGCAAGTTTGGACTGTTCGCCGCCGACACTGATCTTCACGTCGGCGTTGGCAGTTTGGGCCACAGTCAGGTTCGCCTCGGCGGAGCGGGGAGCACGCATGTGGTGCCGACTGGTGGAACCAGCGTTTTCGCTGCGCCCAGCGTCAGCCCGGCCTATCTCGGAGTGGGATACATCATCGGTGTAAAGCTGGCCTCGCTGCAATTTGCCGGTAGTGTACTGGCGTGGGGACTGATGGTCCCCTTGATGATCTATTTTCTCGGCCCGCAACTCAAAGCCTATCTTCCTGCCGACACTCCGGACAATTGGGCGAATATGGCCGACGCGGTCTGGAGATATATTGTGCGCCCGATCGCCGTCGGCGGAATGCTGGTAGGCGCGGCCTATACATTATTCAAAATGCGCGCCAGCCTGACCGCCGGGATCGGCAAGGCATTCTCCGATCTGCGCCAGACTTCTGCCGAACAAGCCAAGCTGGCGCGAACCGAGCGCTACATGAGCTCGAAAATAGTCTTCGGTCTGATCGCTTTGATGTTCGTTCTGATGTGTTTGCTCTACATCAAGCTCTCGAGTTTATTTTTGCCCGCTATTTTGGCTGCGATCGTGATGCTTCTCGTGGGATTCTTCTTCGCGACCGTCTCCGGGAATCTGGTGGGATTCATCGGCTCATCGAACAACCCGATTTCAGGTTTGACACTGTCGACTTTGCTGATCGCAGCTTTGCTGATGGTAGCCTTGGGGGTCTCCGGCACATCAGGCGTAGCAGCGGTGCTCGGAGTAGCGACTGTCGTGTGTGTCTCATCCGCTGTCGCCGGTGAGCTCCTGCAAGATTTCAAAGTCGGTTACATCCTCGGAGGCACGCCGCAGAAGATTCAGGCTGCGGAGTTGATCGCCGTGGTTGTCGCCAGTTTGGTGATGTATTTTCCGCTGATGTTGCTGCACGAAGGCAGCATCAAAGCCGGTGGCGTCGGTTTCGGTGGCCCTGAACTGCCCGCTCCGCAGGCCGGTCTGATGGCCACATTGGCCATGGGCATCGTGGGCCACGATATGGCGTGGCCGTTGGTGATCGTCGGAATTTTCTTCGGCATTGCGCTGATCATGATGCAGGTGAAAAGTCCCATGCTGGTCGCTGTAGGCATGTATCTGCCGTTCGGGACCACATTTGCAATTTTCGTCGGCGGCGTGATTCGCTCAATCGCGGATTGGGCTGCCGAGCGCCGCGGATTCAACCTCGCGCAAAAAGCTCGCGTGGAAAATGCCGGGGTGTTGGTCGCTTCCGGATTGATCGCTGGAGAAGCCTTGCTCGGCCTGGTTTGGGCCGGGTTACAGTTCGTCCCCTCCTGGGGCGCGCCCAATCATCCTCCGCAAATCTTTAGCAACCCTTCTTACTTGGTGGGCGGAATGATCGTGCTCGCGGGTTTGGCGGCGCTGATGATCTTTGTCCCTGTTTCCGCCGCTGGCGATCCAAACGAACCGGCGCCGCCCACTGCCATGATGTAGGTTTCCTGAACAAATAGACTTCTGAGGGCGCTAATCTCGGCGCTTTCGTTCGTGCAACTTCGTGTCCATCGTGGTTTATTGTTCTATATGTTAATTTCCGAAAATGTCGCCGCGGTGCGCGAGCGAATCGACAAAGCTGCGCGACGCGCCGGACGCGCGCCGGAAGAAATCGCCTTGATGGCAGTCAGCAAGACTAATCCTTCTGAAAACATTCGCGCAGCCTATGACGCGGGACTTCGATTATTCGGAGAGAATCGCGTTCAGGAATTTGCGGCGAAGATCGAGGCATTGCGCGATTTGCAAGACGCCGAATGGCACATGATCGGCCACTTGCAGACCAACAAAGCCGCCAAAACGGTAGAACTGTTTCATGCTGTCGATTCGGTGGATTCTCTGAAGCTCGCCGAAAAGCTTAATACCGCAGCTCGCGCCGTGGGCGAGAAGTTGGAGGTACTCATCGAAATTAACATTGGAGGCGAAGCCGCGAAGAGTGGCATCGACCCGAATGCCCCGGGCTTCGAAGAATTGCTGAGTGCCGCACCTCGGCTGGAAGCACTGAGCTTTCGAGGCTTAATGACAGTCCCGCCATTTTCGGACGATCCCGAGGATGCACGCCCTTATTTCCGCAAGCTGCGCGAATTGCGCGATACCATTGCAACTCGCAAGCTGCCAGTCCTGGTAATGGATCAGCTTTCTATGGGCATGTCACACGATTTCGAAGTCGCAATCGAGGAGGGCTCGACTTGTGTCCGTGTGGGCACAGCGATCTTTGGCGAACGAACAAAGGCCTGAACCACAGAGTCACAGAGCCGCAGAGAACACGCTTCTGGTTTCGTTTTCCTCTGCGTCTCTGTGACTCTGTGGTGAAAACTTGTGATCGCAATCCATGAAACCTCCGCTGGCGTCACGTTCTCAATCAGAGTCCATCCCCGCGCCAGGGAAAACGCCATCACCGGCGAACTCGGCAATGCAATCAAAGTTTCCCTCACCGCGCCGCCGTCCGACGGCAAAGCCAACGATGCGTGCGTCAAATTCTTCGCAAACCTTTTGAAGCTGCCTCGATCTTCCGTTACCATTGCTTCCGGCCAGACCAGCCGCAACAAGGTGATCCATATATCGGGGCTCTCTGCCGAAGAACTGCAGCGACGAATCGGACTGTAGCGTCAACGATCTTATTCAAGCCGTCACGGAGCCACCATTGAGCTTTTCCGAGCGTTTGCATGAAATTCGTACCGGGTTCGAGCGTCCCTTCTGGGTCGCCAACATTAGCGAGATCTTCGAGCGCCTTTCTTATTACGGCGCCTTCGCCTCGCTTGCCCTGTATTTGCAGGAGAAGCTGAAGTTCTCGGTGGAACAGACGGGAACGCTGACTGGCATCTTCGGCGGCATGGTCTGGTTCATGGCCATTTTCGGCGGCGCCGCGGCCGACCGGCTCGGATTTCGCCGAGCCTTATCCATCGCATATCTCATTCTCGCCGCCGCATATTTTCTGATTGGCTCGATCGGAGCATCGTGGCTCGCGCCGGTACGCAATGCGGTGCCGCTCGAACTGTTTGTCGGCTTCATTCTCATCCTTCCCGCGCTCGGCATTGCGCTGGTAAAACCGTGCGTCGTCGGAACAACGGCTAGAGCGTCCAAGCCGAACGTCCGGTCCATTGGTTATTCGATCTACTACACGCTGGTAAATATTGGCGGCGCTGCGGGGCCCTACTACGCATCCTGGGCGCACCGTCATCTGGGCGTGGAAAGTGTTTATCGCGTGGCCGCCCTCAGCGTTTTCGCAATGTTTTTTTTCGTCCTATTTTTTTTCCGCGAACCGCGGCAACCAGGCGACGCGCCTCCGCCTTCGATTGCAACCGTCGCGCGAAATTTCTGCGTCGTAGTTGGCAACTATCGGCTAGTACTTCCCGCGCTCGCCGTCGCTCTCCTGCTCCGCATCGGCCTATGGATTCACCCGACACTCAATCTGCCTTGGTGGATCTGGGCTGCATTACTCGGGCTGGTCCTGACCGGCATCAGTCGTTTTATGTGGTTTCTGATGATCTTCACCGGCTACTGGGTCGTCTTCTGGCAACAGTACATCAGCCTGCCGGGATACATTCACGGCTTCATTAACTCGCACGCCGATGTCGAAATCATCCTCGTCACCGACGGCCTCACTGTAATCTGTCTCACCCTGGCGGTAAATTTGTTGACCCGCAGAATTCCCGCATTCCAGGCCGTAATCCTCGGAACTCTAATTACGTCTCTTTCATGGCTGATTCTGGCATTTCATCCCACAATTTGGGGAGCGATCGTGTCTCTGCTCGTCCTGGCGCTCGGCGAAATCATCCAGCAGCCGCGCTATTACGAATACATTGCATTGCTCGCGCCTCCGGGACAGCAAGGTACATACATGGGATTCGCATTCCTGCCGATCGGAATTGGATCACTGATCGGCGGCTGGTTCGGCGGAACGTTGATGCACCACTTCGGAGAAGTCACCCACCAGCCGCAGCGGGTTTGGTGGATCGTCACCGCCGTAGGTATTGGAACGACGGCGCTGCTCTGGGTATATGACAGATATTTCAGAGTCGCTGCAACATCCTAAAGCCAAAATGTGAGCGATGCGTGAGCGAGTCACAAATCGATCTCCAGCGCGACGGAAAGGAACGCCAGCAACCATCGGCGCGCAGATTCGACGCGCTCTGAAAGATGGGGGCTCTGATGAACACGCCAAGGGCGTGCAGTGGTTCTTCAAAGATGAAATCAAATCTCATGGCTGGCGCGCCGCAGATTTGCGCCGGGCCGCTGTGCGTTTCCGCCGGGAGCTCAAAGACGAATACGGGCTCGATTTTCTTATTCGTGTGGCCGATCAACTTTTTGCTGGTTCGGTGCTTGAGGAAAAGATCGCCGCTGTCTTTTTGTTGGAGAAGCTCGATCGGGGATTCGGCGATGCCGAATTTAAGCTATTCGAATCCTGGCTCGCCCGCATCAGCACCTGGGCCGACCATGACGCACTGGTGCACGATTTGATAGCGCCGATGATAGCCTCTAAACCCGCGCGGTCAAAAATAGTATTCTGCTGGGCGAAGTCGCCAAATCGATGGCGCCGCCGCGCCGCTTGTGTGGCCTTGATTCGCGGGGCACGCGCACGAATGTTTTTTCTTGAGATCACCAAACTCTCCGATTTTCTACTCGACGATGAAGACGACATGGTTCAAAAAGGCTTAGGCTGGCTACTGCGCGAGACGGCAAAGTTCGATGCCAATAAAACCGTCCCGTATCTAATGAAGATTCGAGGACGCGCTCCGCGTCTGGTGCTGCGAACCGCCTGCGAGACCCTGCCCGCCGATGTCAGAATTGAAATCTTATCCACTTTGGCCCAACCAAAAGGCGGCAGACTCACCACTTCAAAAGTAACTCAGCCACGCATCGCCACCGCGCCGTTGTTTTAGTCCGGCGAACCAGCGGCAAAGCGGATACAGAGCAAGAACGACCCCCGCCCACACCAGATAAACGATCGGCAAAGACCATCCCCAGCCCGGCGGAGGCGTAATGGGAAACTTATCGGGTGTTGGCGATTCGAACATCCAATACACATGTCCATATTTTGCGTAGCAAAAGGCAATGGCAAGCAGATGAATGAGAGGAATATGCAATAGATAGTAAAACAGAGGTACTTTCCCAACGGTTAGTGCAGGCCGCAACCAGACTGGCGTCTTGCGGTCCGTGACCCACAAAGCCAAAAGAGCCGGGCCCAACGTCATGAGGAGAAACAATAGTGACGGCGGATATTTCGTCGTGTTCAAAAACGACAGTGCTGTGAACGCCGCTGATTTTTGCGCGGCCCAAGGCTGCGGATCACCGTAGACGTTGATGCCACGCACGATAACAAAAGCCAGAATCAGGCAAATTCCCGTGAATAACAAAAACATTCTGCGCCGTCCTGACGGCCAGTTGTAAATCTGCCCGAGGGCGTATCCGACGGCCGTAACTCCAACCCAGGGAATCAGCACGTAGGCGATCAAGATTATGCGCCCGGGTTCGTTCAGAATGAAGTTGGGTGAGTGCAGCATGGTCCAGATCGGGTTATTGGAATCTATCGAGTCAAGCAGATTATGGGTTGCAATCATGGCCACCCCAAACACCGCAACGACCGACGCCGGCAGGTAAACCAGAATCGATAGCGTGATCATCGCCCAACCCAGCGCCCACAAAACATTCAGGATCAGCAAATGATAGTTGAAGTTAAACTGCCATCCGAAACATCGCACTACGAAGACTTCCAGGAAGATTAGCCACAGCCCGCGAGTAAAGAGGAATCGCGACAATTCGCGCTTTGATTTCTTGCGCAGCGAGAGATACGCCCCGGTTCCAGTGAGCAGAAAGAATACCGGCGCGCAGAAATGCGTGATCCAGCGGGTTAAGAATAGCGGAATATTCGTCTGCGTGAGATCTGTGGGACTGATGCCCGGCACCCCCAGGAAGTCCCGGGTATGGTCGAGGGCCATTAGGATCATAATGAAGCCGCGCACCACATCGATCGATTCAACCCGGAATCGCTTCGCTACCGCCGATGCGGCCACGGGTTCGCCTATCGCAGCCATTTGTCCGACAGTGTAACAAGACCTGGGGTCAAAGAATGGCCGCACCTCGAAGCATCTTCTCGCTATCTGATTCGCCCAAACCTGTTGCATTGTTTACAATAGAGGTTTGCTCATGGACCTGGCTGCAATCCAATCTGTTTTGCGGGAACGCAATATCGACGCGTGGCTCTTCTACGATCACCACCATCGCGATCCCATCGCCTATCGGGTGCTTGGACTATCCCCGAATTTGATGGTCACGCGCCGCTGGTTTTATCTGATTCCGGCTCAGGGCGAGCCTTTGAAACTGGTGCACAAAATTGAGGCTGGTCACCTCGACTCTCTTCCCGGCAGTAAGCGGCAGTATTCCGGGTGGCAGGAGTTGTTCGACGCTCTAAAGTCGATGCTCGGGCCTTATCGCGACATCGCCATGCAATACTCGCCTAACAACAGCGTTTTCACGATCTCGTTAGTTGACGCGGGCACGGTCGAGTTGCTGCGAGGTTTGGGAAAGAACATTGTCAGCTCCGCCGACCTGGTGGCGCAGTTCGAAAGCACCTGGAGCGAAGAGCAGATCAAAACTCACTTCGCGGCGCGCGACAGCGTGGATTCCATTGTCGCCGCCGCTTTCCGCGAGATTGGCACACGTACCCGCAACGGTGGGACCAGCGAACACGAGATTCAGCAGTGGTTTATGGAATCATTCCGCCGGGAGGATTTGCTTACTGACGATCCCCCGATTGTCGCGGTCAATGCCAACGCCGGCAATCCGCATTATGAGCCCAGCGCCGATCGCTCCGCTCCCATTCGCCAGGGAGATCTGGTGTTGCTCGACGTCTGGGGGAAGAAAAACATTCCCGGCGCCGTTTATTACGACATTACCTGGGTGGGATTTGTCGGCCAAGCGCCATCTACGCGCATGCGCGAGGTTTTCGAGATCGTGCGTGATGCCCGCGACGCGGGTGTGAAGACCGTCACGGATGCAATCGGCGCGGGACGGCCAATTGCGGGCTGGGAAGTCGACCGCGCCACACGCAATCACATCAAGCAAAAAGGTTACGGGGATTATTTTATTCACCGCACCGGGCATTCCATCGGCACTGACGTCCATTCCAATGGCGCGAACATGGACGATCTGGAAATTCACGACGAGCGGCGGCTTCTACCGAATTCCTGTTTTTCCATCGAGCCGGGAATTTATCTTCCGGAATTCGGGGTGCGAAGCGAAGTCAACATGCTGGTGCACGCTAAATCGGCGGAAGTCACCGGCAAAATTCAACGCGAGATCGTAACCATCTGATGGCAAATTCAACCTCAGCAAGAATGAATCCGAATCCCGCAACCAACTCTGCCCCGGCATCCAGCATGATGGCTGTGCTGGCTCCAGCATTAGGCTGGTTCATCCCCGGTGCAGGTCATCTGATACAGCGTCGTTGGATTCGCGGGCTTTTGCTTCTGGTCTCGATTTCGACGCTATTTGTGCTTGGACTGCTCATGCAGGGCCACATCTACAAAGCCAATGGCGGCGACATTCTCGATATTCTGGGGTTTGTGGGCGATCTCGGCGCGGGCGGCCTCTATATCGCGACGCTGGCGGCCAACGGCGGCCAGGGCGCCATCGCCTTCGCCATTGCGGATTACGGCACCAAGTTTATGATCGTCGCTGGCTTGCTGAATTTCATCGCCGTGGCGGACGCCTACCACATCGCCATCGGGAAGAAACAATGATCAGCAGGAAAAATAAGAAATGATCGGGAACAATCAATGACCGGAAACAAACAATGACCGTGAACAAACAATGACCGTTCAACTTACCCACTTCAGCGCGGCTCTGGTTTTCGCGCTAGCCGCTTCCATCGTGTTCGGCATTACGCACCGTGAAACCGCCCGCGATATGTTCCGCTACGGTCTTTATTGTTTTGTGATGTTCATCGGCGGAGTGATCGTCGCCGGCTGGGCCATGTGGTTGGTTAGAAGATAGCCTTCAGAAGTTTCTTTCGGCGTTTTAGACAGCTTCATCCCTCCCACACAAAGGCATCGAATACTCTCTTCGTATTAAAGTTCAGGCGCTTATAGAGCGCCACGGCGCGCGCGTTCGCCTCGGTCACCGTCAGCGAAAGCATGGTAAAACCCCGCTTACGAAGATTGGCAACGCTCGCTGCCATGAGCGATTCGCCGATCCCATGCGATCGATATTCCGGCAGAATGCAAACCTGCGTAACATGGCCCACGTCCCCTCGAACCCGCGAGCAAAGGATCAGTCCAATCAGATTCTTGGCCTTGCGATCTACTGCGGCGTAAGAAGATTCCGAATCGAACAGCCCGCATCCCGGAAAGCGCACAATGTTATTCAAGAAGCGCAGAGACCCACTCAATGTGTGGTACTGATCATTGATCTGGGCATCCACGTGGCCCCGGTAAGCGGCGGTGATCACCGCAGCCGCAGGCTGGTAGTCGGCCTCGGTCCAGCGTCTAATTTCGACATCGGCATGCGTCGCAGGCGTCATCGGCGTAGTCTTTCCCAGCTCGAGTACCATAAACAGCCGCGGATGACGATGAAATCCCTGATCGAGGAACGGCCGGGAAACGCTTCCCGCTTCGTGCGCCAGTAGCTGGGCTTCCACGCGATGAATTCCAGGAGACTGCTGCAAGGTTTCAATCACGTGGGTCAGCAGCTTCAATTCCACTTCGCGCGGGTTCGGCAAACGCCCGCCGTTCGCTACAAACAAATCCCCAACTACTCCCTTGCTGCCTTCATACACAAAAAATGTATACCCGAAAATTTTGCCGCGTTCGATGGCCGCGTAGCCGGGAAGAATCTTCGCATCCACGTAGCGCAGAATCATCTCCGCCGATCCGCTGTAGTCCCACGAAAGCAGGTTACCCCACACTCGGGATTCGTCATCGAGCAGGGG
This sequence comes from uncultured Acidobacteriaceae bacterium, assembly GCA_963833875.1. Classification (GTDB taxonomy): domain Bacteria; phylum Acidobacteriota; class Terriglobia; order Terriglobales; family Acidobacteriaceae; genus Sulfotelmatobacter. The sequence continues at coordinate 829,228 of CAWHZM010000002.1, read as the reverse complement.
ACGCAGATCCACTGAGGAAAAATGTCTGAGGTCGAGAATCTCCACTGGGCTCCTGCAAACTCAGCCGGGTCGATTACCCCGACTGGCTCGCGGCGGCAGAACTCCGAGTTTAGTTCGTTCCAAGGTGCGAGGGCAAACGGTGGAATATGGGAGAACAACATGCTTGGCTTATAGCGGCAAAATAATGCCCTAGGGGATCACTGAGCCGGAAAAGTCTGGGCCGCGGCAACCCAGTAATAATCCAAATGCTGCGCCGCATAAGAGCCGAGGTAAGTTACTCGCCGTCCAGGAACCAGCTTGGCGATTTCTGTCTGTGAATTCTCCGGAGCTACGAGTAAGTGTTCTTCCTCCGGAACTCGGCCCCAGTCGTAATTGAAAGTTAAATGATTGCGATAAAAAGTCAGCCCGTATTCCAGTTCGCGCCGCACGTGATAGACCGCGAGTGGAAGCGGATGCGTTTCCAGTGCGGAAATTTCTTGCGCTACGGGACGCGCCGAGAGCATCTGGTTCAGCGGTTGGGATCCGAGCTTCAGCACCGCGGCTACACTCAAGACGACGGGTATGAGCGTGACGAAGCGCAGCATGCGCAAGCCATTCTTGCGCAGCAACGTGAAGATTATTCCGGCACAGAGTAGAAGTGCGATCGAGAGGGCTACCGCCAGAGGCCGCCCGCCCGAAAACCGGTGCTGCTCTACCAAGTACGCGATCAGCAAGGCAGGCACAATCGGAGCCGCTGCAAACACAGCATGCGGAATGACAAGCCATTTTGCGACTGGTCTGGAATCCATTTGCTCGAGATGGCGTTTCAGATAATCCACCAGCAGCAGCGCAGCCGCGGGAATCGCGGGAAGAATGTAGCCTGGAAGTTTAGACTCCGAGAACGAGAAAAAAATGACAGGCACGATCAGCCAGCAGCACCCGAAAATCCCGAAACGCGTTTCTGTCTCAGCGGTTAGCTCGGCGACACTGCGCCGGTCCCACCATCTCCGTGCCGATTGCACAAAAGCCCCAACCGCGAAAACAGTCCAGGGCAGTATGGCCAACGCAACCACCGGCAGGTAATACCAGAATGGCTCGGTGTGATGGTAAAGATTGCGCGAGAACCGTCCCAGATTGTGCTCAAGAATGAATTCGCGCAAAAACTGCGGATTTCGAATTTGCACGGCGACATACCACGGCAAAGCAATCGCGCAGAACAGGATCATTCCCGGCAACCAGAGCGTCTTCAAAATTGTCTTCGGTTCGCGTGCGGCAAGCGCATGGCAAATAATCACCAGACCTGCAAGAAACGGTGCAACCGGCCCCTTCGCCAACATTCCCAGCGCGATAAACGCGTAAAAACCCGCCAGGTAAAATTTCCTTCCGCTCTCGCGCCACGCCCACCAACCCAGCATTGCGATCCCGAAGGCCACGGCCAGCGGCATGTCCGTGGAGGCCGCACGTGCATAGCCGATCATCCCGGCGCAGGACGCCGCAATCAGCGCGCCGTCCACTTCAAATCCCCGCCGAAATCGCCGCAAGAAAAAATAGATCGCGACCACCAGCAGCGTCGCATCGAAGGCCGAGGGCAGCCGCGCCGCCCCATCGCTCACGCCAAATGCCGAATAGGCAAGCATCGCCTGCCAGTAATAGAGCGGCGGTTTTTCGAGCCACGGCTGCCCCCCAAGTGTAGGAGTGACCCAGTCGTGGCGTTGCAGCATTTCCCGTGCAACCTGCGCATAGCGCGGCTCATCGGCGCCGATTAAACCGAACTGTCCCAACCCGTAGAAAAACAAAAATGCGCAGAAGCCCGCCAGCAAAAGAAAGTCGGTGCGGGTTCGATTTGTCATGAAGGAAAAGAAGAGAGCGGGATGCGCGCCATTTGTGGATTGTAGATTGTTTATTCTCGCGAAGGCGACCGCTCAAAGCTACCGCGCGGAGCACTATTGTACGAAGGGACCGCCGCGCAAACTATCCAATATTTGTCGTACAGCCTGCGGCAGCGGTCCCTCCACCGAGCAACCGCTGGCGCACTCGTGGCCGCCGCCCCCAAATCGCTCGGCTACACGCGCCACATCCAGCGCGCCCTTGCTACGCAAGCTCACCCGAAAACGTCCATCGGGAATTTCGCGAAACAAAGCCGCCACTTCTACTTCTCCAATGGAGAGTACGTAGTTCACTAGTCCTTCGCAATCTTCTTCTATCGCCCCACAACGTTCCATCTGCTCCTGCGTCACCCATGTCCAGCCAATGCCAGCCTGTGTGTTGAGATTGCGCAGAGCTTCACCCAGCAGCCTCATCTTGGCCACGGAGTGTGCAAAATAAATGCTGCGGGCGCAGTAGGAAGGATCGGCGCCGGCTAGTACCAGTTCGCGCGCAAGCGCAAACGTGTGCTCATTCGTGCCCTGAAACATAAACGATCCCGTGTCGGTCATTAGCGCCGTGTAAAGGCAGGTGGCCATCTCCGGAGAAAATGGGCTCGCCGCCTCGCGCGCCAGCCGAAACACCATCTCGCCGGTCGCGACCGCATGCGGATCGATCCAATTTACATGCGCGAACGGACGCCCGCTCAGATGATGATCGATGCTAATCAGGAAGCGATTCTCCAGGCCCTCCAGACGCGTGCGATGGATGCTGTCGCATTCCAGAATGATCGCGGCGTCATAATTGCCATCGATTCGGTCGGCCTGCAAAACTTGGTCCGCAAAGGGCAGCGACCGATAAATCCGCGGCACTCCATCATGCAATACAACGTCGGCTCGCTTCCCCATGCCACGCAAAATCTGGCAGCAAGCCAGCGCAGAACCAACCGCATCGCCATCGGGCCGCGCGTGCGAAGTCAGCACGAACCGGTCACGCCGCTCGATTTGGTGGAGTACGTCCTGCAACATTGCTATGCCTTCTTTGTGTCTCGCTTCTTGACGTCTTGCTTCTTCACGTCGAGCTTTTTTGCGCCTGGGCTGGGGACGCTATGGGCCTTCGCCTTGGCCCTCTTTTTCGCCCGCGCCAGCAGTTCTTCAATCCGCGCCTTTTCCCTCTCCGACCGGTCCAGCCGGAAATACAATTCCGGCGCGCGCCGCAGCCGCAACCGCTCCACTAATTCATGCCGGATATATTCCTTGGCTGCCAGCAAACCTTCAAGACTTCGTTCCGCAGCTTCGTCATCGCCATCCGCATCCACCAAAACCTGCGCCGAACGGCCATCGTCAGCCACTTGCACCGCGGTCACGGCCACCAGCCCGATGCGTGGATCGGCCAACTCGCCTTCCACCAGCGTTTCAATCTCCTCGCGCAAGGCTTCGCCCAACCGCCCGCGATGATACTTCAAACCGCGCTTTTCCACTCCACACCTCAGCGTAAAACGGATGAGAATATCAGAAAACTCGCTCCCGTGCCGCCCTCCGAAGTGCTATTGTCGCGCACATTGGTGGAGGGAGGGCAGTGAAGAGGTAGCAAGGGGCCGGAAAAAGCTCGCTACCAGCATTCCGGACGATGGCAAGGATAATCTTGAATGCCATGGCAGGTTAGAATTCAAAGGATGCCGGAATTTAAGAGGGCCAAGTCCATAGCTTTCATTGGATACGCTTTGGCAGCTACGGGAACTCTGCTCTTCACACAAATCGAGAGAATCCAGAATCTAAGGCTCGGAAGCGCACCTTGCGGCTTTTTTGTTGGCGCAGGTATGGCTGCCTTCTTTGGCGGATTTGCAACAGCCATCGTAGGTTCCCCTATCTGGGCGCGACGAACTCCTGCTCGCCAGCCTCTCAAGATCGCCGCTTCGATTGCCGCCGCGAGTCTGCTCATTACCTTTGCCGTCGGCATCAATGTCCACGGTCCCAGCGTTATTCTAATGTTCGTCGTGATCCTTTCCATGGTCAACGTCGTTTCGGTCCTGATCGCATCCGGTCGGTGAGAACGGCCAATCGGCTTGCCAGCTTTTAGAAGTACTCGATAAAGGAGTCGCTAACATCCGCTCCGTGGCTGTAAGCGATGCGAGTGGCCTGTCGCTCGACATCCTTCATCAATCTCTCGAGATAGTCTCGCGAATCAGAGATGCGACCACGCCAATGCTCGCGCGACTCCACGGACCGCTAGCCTCGAGATCGGCGCCGGAAACGTTAAAACAGACGCGCAGACGGTCTTTCAAACTGCGCAGGACCTGCCGTTTGTCCTTGAGCGATTGCGCCGCTTCGATGCGGAGTTCGAGGGCCCTAGGTGTTGGCCAGGCAGTGCGATTGTCGCGCACAAGAGAGGGGCCCCCGGTAAGCGCAGAGGTAATAGGGGGACTGCGCCCAGACAAGAACGAACGTCAGACCAATTTGATCGAGACGCGACGACCGACGGCGGCCGCCGCCCGCTGGAGACTGGACAGCGTAATGTCGTCTTGGCCGTCGAGCAGCCGGTCAACCTGCGTCCGGCTTGTTCTAAGTAGCGCCGCCATTTTATTTTTTGAGATTTTCTTCTTTTTCATGGCCTTCCCAAGCTGCCAAGCAACAACCTCTTTCACCGCCTGTGCTTCCGCCTCCTTGAAGACGCCCTCCTCTTTGAGGAAGTCGTCAATGCCCGAGCCCATATGTTTCTTGCTCATTGCTCTAACTCCTTCTTGCGCCTGCGCGCCAGAGCCAAATCCTCGTCCCGAGTCGCGCGAGTCCTCTTAATAAAACCGTGCAATGCGACAAGATGCTCCTGGTAAAGACAGAGCAGCACACGTGCCGTCCGTTTTGTAGGCAGGTCGGTCCGGATTTCCCACAACCCGCCTGTCATGGACCGGCAGAGTGGCATACCTATCGGCCAACGCCATTGCGCCCGCAACAGGTCCGCACCGATGGCGCTCAACCTCGGGCAATTCCTTGAGCCACTCACGCACAGGCTCGCTCCCAACCGAGGTCCGAAAGAAAATTAGCGGGATTTTCTGCCGAGGCTTTTCAGCCACAACTGCACCTTATTTAGTACATTGTACATTAATATGTACTTTTAATGCTGCAAGTCTTAATTCCACGAATTTTACAAGAATTCCACAAACGAGTCCGCCACATCCGCCCCGTGATTGTTGGCAATGCGCGTGGCCGCACGTTCCACATTCTTCATCAGCCCGTCAAGATAATCACGCGAATCGGAAACACTGACCACGCCGATCGTTGCTCGATTCCATAAAGGGCTAGGTTCGAGTTCCGCGACGGAGACGTTAAAACTGGCGCGCAGTCGGTCCTTCAAACTGCGCAGCACCTGGCGTTTGTCCTTCAAGGATTGCGCCGCTTCAATATGAAGTTCGAGGGTGAGGAAGGCGATCATGAACTCTTAGCCTTTAGCAGTTAGCCATCAGCTAAATCAAAAAGCTAATTGCTAAAGGCTAATTGCTAAGAGCTGGGTTACGCTATCACTTCCGCGGCAATTCTCTCGGTGGCGAAAGCCTCGATGGTGTCGCCGACCTTTATGTCGCCGTAATTCGCGATCGAGATGCCGCACTCCATGCCATTCGTGACTTCTTTGGCGTCGTCCTTGAAGCGGCGTAACGATCCAACCTTGCCTTTGAAAACCTGCACGTTGTCGCGCAGTAAGCGTACTTCGGAATCGCGCTTGATCTGGCCATCGCTTACCCTGCAACCGGCCACGGTACCAACCTTCGGGATGCGGAACACGTTGAGCACTTCGGCGCGGCCCTGGTAGTGTTCTTTGAACGTCGGTTCGAGCAAGCCGCTCATGGCGCGCTTGATCTCATCCTGCATTTCGTAAATGATGGAATGCAGGCGAATGTCGACTTTTTCCTGTTCGGCAATCTCCTGCGCTTTGCGCTCCGGACGCACGTTGAAGCCAATGATGATGGCATTCGAGGCCGACGCCAGCAGCACATCCGTCTCGGTAATCGCTCCCACTCCCGACCTCAGCAGCTTCAGCCGAACTTTGTCGTTCGAAAGTTTCGTCAGCAAGTCGGTGATCACCTCCACCGAGCCTTGCACGTCACCCTTCAAGATAACGTTTAGTTCCTTCGTGCCCGCAGCCTTGATCTGTTCCGCCAAACCTTCCAGCGACACGCGGGAACTCTTGGCCAGAGCGGCTTCGCGCGATTTCTGTTCGCGGTATTCGGAAATCCCACGAGCCTTATCGCGGTCCGCAACGACCACGAACTGATCTCCCGCCTGCGGCAGCGATTCCATGCCGATGATTTCCACCGGCGTGGAAGGCGGAGCAGTCTTCAACTGCGCGCCGCGATCGTCGAACATCGCGCGCACTTTGCCGTAGACGTTGCCCACCACAAAATTGTCGCCCGCATTCAAAGTTCCGTTCTGCACCAGGACGGTCGCCACCGGACCGCGCCCACGATCAAGCTTGGCTTCGAGCACCACGCCCGTGGCCGCGCGTTCAGGAGTCGCCTTCAACTCGCCGAGATCAGCAACCAGGCAAATCATTTCCATCAGCAGATTCAGATTCGTTTTCTTCTTCGCCGAAACATCCACGAAAACCGTTTTGCCGCCCCAGTCTTCCGGCATCAGCCCACGGTCGGCAAGTTGTTTCTTCACGCGGTCGGGCATGGCATCCGGCTTATCGATTTTGTTGACTGCTACAATGATGGGCACTTCAGCGGCGTGGGCATGATCGATTGCTTCAATCGTCTGCGGCATCACGCCATCATCGGCAGCAACCACCAACACAACGATGTCGGTCGCCTTCGCTCCGCGAGAACGCATGCGGGTAAACGCTTCGTGACCCGGCGTATCCAGGAAAACAATCTCGCGCCCATACGCCGGAGATTCGGTGTCGGTAATTCGCACCTTGTAGGCGCCAATGTGCTGTGTGATTCCGCCGGCTTCGCCTTCCGCCACATTCGTCAGTCGAATCGAGTCGAGCAGCGTGGTTTTACCATGATCCACGTGACCCATAATCGTGACCACCGGCGGACGGATGCCAGTTTCCGGTGCGGACTCTTCGCCTGCTCTGGCCTCATCGACTTCTTTTGCGGTCTGCTCTTCGAACGTAATCACATTCGTATCTGCGCCGAAGAAGCGTGCCATTTCACTGGCCAGTTCCGCATCCAGCGTCTGATTGATCGTCGCAAAAACGCCCTTCGACAACAGTCGCGAGATCAGATCTTTCGCGCGAATATCCAACTTCTCCGCCAGATCCTTTACGCTGATACCTTCCGTAATGGTGATGCTGCGCGTGATCGGCAAAGGCTCATTCGACACCACCATGCGGGGCGGCGGCGTGTAGCCCTTCATTGGGCCTTCCTTCACTCCACGCGGAACATAGCGCTGACCCGGACGCCGTGACGGCGCTCCCGGCCGGCTGCCCGGACGTGTAGTCCCCGGTGGCGGAAGCGCCGGCCCCACGCCAAGTGGACGCGCGCCAGCCGGAGCTGATCGCGTGGGATGCATGGGACGACGCTCGCCCGGACGCAGCGGAGGCCGCGGCGCTCCGGAGGGAGCTCCGCCTTGCATCGGCGGTCGCCGCTGGAAAATTGGCTGTCCCGGCACTGGGCGGCCCGCAGAAGGACGGTGAGCGCCTCCAATCGGAACTCCCGGCTGCACCGGAGGCGGCGTTGGAGCAGGCCGCACCGGAGCCTTATACACCGGTCGCGGACCGGTTTGCGGAACGATCATGCGGGGCGGAGGCGTTGCAGGAGCAATGGGCCTGGGAGGAACCACCGTCGCTGCCGGCGCACCCGCCGAAACCACAGGACGCGCTGGCGGAGGAACGGACGTTGCCGGCGGACGTATCGGCGTCACCGAAGACGCTGACGCGGAAGGCTGCGCACTTACAGGCGATGGCGGTGCGGCCACAGGTCGCGGAGCAATCGTGGAAACGGGAGTCGAGACTGCGCCAGGCGCGGGAGATTCCGTTGCCGGCTTCACCGGCGGAGGAGCAACCGTGGTCGGGCGGCTCACCGCTGCAGGAGGCGCAGCCACAGTCTTTTCCACCGCTGCAGGCGGCGCCATTGACGGCCCAGCGGGCGGAGTTGTCACAGGCTGAGGCGCAGGTCGCGTCGGCGGAGGTGCTGCCGCCGTTTCCTTCCGCTGGGTAATCGCCTTCAACACATCTCCGGGACGGGAGATGTTCGACAAATCAATCTTGGTCCTGATTTCTTCTTCGCCCCGGCTGGAGCGCGAACTGGATCTGCCGCCGGAAGAAGGACCGTCCCCGGTGGAACGGATGTGTAAACGCACCTTCTCCGCTTCATGCTCTTCCAGAGAACTGGAATGCGTCTTCTTTTCGGTCACCCCCACGATCGGAAGCGTATCCAGAATAGCCTTGCTCTTTACTTCCAGCTCTCGGGCTAGATCGTTAATTCGAACCTTACTCATCCGGCCTTTCGGTTCTCCGTGCTGTAGTTAGGTCTTCATTGCGACCTCACGGAGTCCTTTTCTTCGATCGATTCTTCATCGCACCATTGCCAGCGCGACATCATTGCTCGGTTTTTTCCGTAGCTGCATTTTCTTCTTCAGCAATCTGCTCGGCGGAACGCTCGCCTTCAATTTCACTTTCTTCAGCAGCGGTTTCCGCCGCGGCTACTGGTTCCTCAGCAGCAGTTTGTTCACCCACTGGCGCTTCGTCGGGAACGGATTCTTCAACAACAGACGCTTCCTCAACCGCCGCTCCCTCGGCGCCAGCTTCCAAAGACTCGGCCGCTTCGCCCTCCGCCACTTCGCCTTCCAGACTGGCAAAGTAATTATTCACCGCCAGGCTGATTTTTTCCACCGTCTTCGGCCCGATGCCTTCAATGGCCTCGAGTTGCTCCGGCGTCATATCGGCCAGCGCTTCCACCGTAGTCACGCCGGCAGCACCCAGCTTCTCGACCAAGCCATCGCCCAGCCCCGGCACGCTCTCAAGCGGCGTAGAAGTCTGCGGCACCATGGCGGACATCTGCTGCTCCACTTCCTGGCGCTTCTCTTCTTCGCTCTTGATATCAATCTTCCAGCCCAGCAGCTTCGCCGCCAGCCGAACGTTCTGACCTTTCTTGCCGATCGCGAGGGAAAGCTGGCTGTCATCCACCACCACTTCCAGGTGCTTGCCGCCAGAATCCACGATCGTGACTTTACTAACCTTGGCCGGCTGCAACGCTTTCTCGGCAAACGTCACCGCATCTTCGTGATATTCGATGATGTCGATCTTTTCACCATGCAGTTCGCGAATGATCGACTGCACCCGCATTCCCTTCATGCCTACGCAGGCGCCCACGGCGTCCACGTCCTTGTCCTTGGACATGACCGCGATTTTCGTTCGCTCGCCCGCTTCTCTCGCAATGGCGCGGATTACCACCGTGCCGTCATAAATCTCCGGCACTTCGGTCTGAAACAGATGCTGCACCAGATCCGGTACGGCGCGCGAAACCACCACCCCCGGCCCCTTTGCAGCCCGTTCCACGCGCGCAATCACCACCCGCACGCGTTCGCCGATCGCAAACGATTCCAGCCGCGATTGCTCTTTCCGCGGCATGCGGGCTTCTGCCTTGCCGATGTCGAAGATCACATCCGGACCTTCCACCCGCTTCACGGTCGCGTTCACCACCTCGTTCACGCGGCCAATGTATTCGTTGTAGACCGTGTCGCGCTCCGCCTCGCGCACCTTCTGGAAAATCACCTGCTTTGCCAGTTGCGCCGCAATGCGTCCCAGGATTCCTTCCGTCACCTTCGGAATTCGCAGTTCCCCACCCACTTCCAGCGTTGGATCGGTCTTGCGCGCATCCTCCACCGTGATTTGCAACTGCGGATCTTCTACCTGCTCCGGCGTCTCCACGACGGTCTTGACGGCATACGCATTAATCTTCCCGGTTTCGCGATCCAGTTCCGCGCGCAGGTTTTCCTGCGACTTGTAGTACTTGCGCGTGGCCATCACAATGGCGTCTTCCACCGCAGCCACCACAATTTGCGGATCGATTCCTTTTTCGCGGCTCAACGCGTCGATCGTGTTGTAGAGCTCACTTGCCATAGGAAAACCAATTCAATCTTGTGCGATTGAGTGATTGGGTGATTTTGCGATTGAAAATCAAAAACAAGTCCCGTTAAATCGCACAATCACCAAATCGCCCCACCACTCAATGCCCTAGATTTCCGGGACCAGATTCGCCTTTTCCACATTGGCGAATTCAATCTCAATCTTTTGCCCTTGTTCCGCTGCTGCCGCGCCCATCTTCTTGCGCGACTTCTTGCTGGCCACGCTCAAATCCAGCGTCAGGCGGCCTTTCTTGAAACTCTCCAGCCGTCCCTCAAAATGCCGGTTGTTGTTCAAGGGCTGCCGGGTCATCAACTTCATCCGGCTGCCCACAAACCGCTCGAACTCCGCCGCCTTGCTCAACTTCCGGTCCAGTCCTGGCGATGACACTTCGAGTGTATAGGTGCCCGGCACCGCATCCTCCACATCGAGGATCGTGCCAAAGTCCCGGCTGAAGTTGGCACAATCTCCGTGCGTCACTCCCGCCAGCGGATCTCCACTTGCCGTTCCCGGCTTATCGAGAAACACGCGCAGCATGCGCGCGTTGCCGCTTCCGCGAAACTCCACATCCACCACTTCCAACCCGCTGGAAGCCGCTACGCGCTCCGCAATTTCGCGTACTCGATCAAGCTCAAGTGCCATTGATCCAATAACTTCGCTCGGGAGCACCACGCCGCGCCCGCTGCCAACGAAAAAGTGGGCTTGCGCCCACTGGTGTGCCTCGCCAAATGCCGGTACCACACAACAGTTCTCAGTTTCTTAATATACGCCGTATCTCGGTGAAAAGACAAACGCCCAGAGTAAAAGTGCGGTTTGCAGAATGTTTATGTAGGGACAGCCGCCGTCGGCTGTCCCTCGAGCGAAGCTCGATAGCTTTCTCTTCTCAAGGAGGAGCAAATTACAGATGCCAAAACTAGCCGAGGCGCGGCTTAGTCAGAAGAAACTATTGTAAGCGCATGCGGCACCATACTGATTTCCGCCGGCAGCGTGCCCAGCAACTCGCCATCGGCCTCCACGTAAATCTCTGCCGGCGAAGAACCATCTGGCGAGGGAATAGTCTGGCAAACCGCCTTGCCGGCGTGAACCAAATCGATCCCAGGGACCTTGTAATTAAGTCGGAGCAGTCCACGCGTAACATAAGCCAGATACGCCAGCCGGCTCGCTGTGCGGCAGAGAATCAAGCGAACGTCACCGCGGTCAAGCGATGCTCCCGGAGCAAATTCTTTCAGCACTCCGCCGAAATTCCGAATACGGACGGCCATTATTTCAGTGACCGGCACGCATTGCACATCCTGAAAGCCTGTTTCGCTCGCACTGTATTCGACCTGAAACCGCGTCATCGCATAGCTAAACCAGAGATGCCAGGCCTTGGCGTAATACGCCGTCATGCCCATGCGGCGCTTGGTCTCCGGCGTCAGCGCATGGAAGAGCGCCGCGTCCACGCCCATGCCGGCCGCTATAACAAAATAGCGGCTGCACGCCTTGCCGGAAAAATCCTGGCAGCGAATCTGTCCAAGCGCAACCCGGCGTGGCGTGCCCCGCAGAGCCGACTTTGCTGCACCAGCGATGTTCATGGGCAGACCAAGATCATGCGCCAATGCATTCGCCGTTCCCATGGGCAGCACCGCCAGCGCCACCGGCGTATTCGCCAGCACTTGAATAATGTTGTGGATGGTCCCATCCCCGCCGCAGGCAAAAATCGTGTCACATCCGGCCAGCATTGCCTGCCGTGCCTTCTCCTCGGCATGTGCGCGGGAGTGAGCCGGAATCAGCGTGGCATCCACTCCGCCTTCATCGAGGATCGCGAGAACGGAGTTCAGCTCCGACTCGCGCCGTCTGCGGCTGCCGCCGGAATCTGGGTTATAGAGCAGGGCTGCCTTGCGCATGAGAGGAACGGAAGAAGGATTGTACTTGGGCGACGAAGAATTTTGTGTGAATTGATTGCCTCGGCGACCGCCCTGATGGGGGTCATCCCGAAGGCCCGCTTTCTCACCAGCGGGCCGAGAGCCTGCCCTGAGCGGAACCAAAGGGGATTTCTTTCGCAGCGCGTCCTCCGTGCTCGGTTGGTTCTTCCCACTTATAATCTTGGCAATGCCCGTCGCGGCCAAAAACGCCGAGAAGTTTGTCGAGAAGCAGATCGACTCCCTCCGTGAGAAAATCCGCCACCACGAATACCTGTATTACGTTGTCGACCAGTCCGAGATTGCCGACGCCGAATTCGACAAGCTGATGCGGCAACTGAAAGACCTGGAGGCCGAACATCCCGAACTCCTAACCCAAGATTCCCCCACGCAGCGCGTCGGCGGCAAGCCGCGCGAGGGCTTCGTCAAAGTGCGGCACTCCTCGCCCATGCTGTCGCTCGACAACACCTACAACGAAGACGAACTGCGCGACTGGGAGCGCCGCGTCCACGAACTCAGCGGCCGCAGTGAGGTCGATTATGTTTGCGAACTAAAGCTCGACGGCATGTCGCTCGCCCTGATCTACGAAGAGGGAAAACTCGTACGCGGAATCACGCGCGGCGATGGCACTATCGGCGAGGATGTAACGCTGAACGTTCGCACCGTTCGCTCCGTGCCGCTCTCGATCTCGAAAGAAAAATTAAAGCAGGCTGGCATCCCCGCGAATTTCGAAGTCCGCGGCGAACTGCTGATGCCGACAGCATCGTTCAAGAAGATCAACCAGGAACGCGAACGCGCGGGGCTACCAACATTTGCGAATCCGCGTAATTTCACTGCGGGTACCGTCCGTCAACTCAATCCAAATGCCACCGCCGAGCGCCGGATGGATTATTTCCCTTACATTCTTCTGCAAAACGGCCGCACCTACTTCGACCGCCACTGGAAAACGTTGGATGCCCTGGAAACAGCCGGCTTCAAGGTGAATCAAAGCCGCAAGCTGGTCCACAACATCGACCAAGCCTGGTCGTTCATCCGTGAGTGGGCAGAAAAACGCGAATCGCTGCCCTATGAAATCGACGGCATCGTTCTAAAAGTCGATCGCACCGCGTTGCAGGATGAACTCGGCTTCACCGGCAAAGCCCCGCGCTGGGCCATCGCCTACAAATACGCAGCGCGCGCCGGAATCACTCAACTCGAAGACATTCGCGTACAGGTAGGCCGCACCGGCAAGCTCACGCCGGTTGCCATGCTGGCGCCAGTTTTGATCGGCGGCACCACGGTTCGCAACGCCACGCTGCATAACATGGATGAGATCGAGCGCCTCGGCGTAAAGATCGGCGACTGGGTGCAGGTCGAGCGTGGTGGAGACGTTATTCCAAAAGTTGCGAAGGTCATCGAGGATAAGGATCACCCGCGCGGAACACGGGTATTTCACATGCCGGAAAAATGCCCGGTCTGCGGCACCGAAGTCGTCCGCACCGAAGGCGAGGTCGATTATCGATGCGTCAATGCAAACTGCCCCGCCAAACTGCGCGAGACCATCCTGCATTTTGCCTCGCGCGGCGTCATGAACATTGACGGCATGGGCGATGCCCTGGTCAATCAACTCACCGATCGCGGCCTCGTAAAAAATGTCGCAGATATCTACAAGCTGACTAAAGCCGATCTGCTGAGCCTGGAGCGCATGGGCGACAAATCCGCGCAGAACATTCTTGGCGAGATTGACAACTCGAAGACCCTCCCGCTCGAGCGCGTAATCTACGGCCTCGGCATTCGCATGGTGGGGGAGCGCACCGCGCAGTTTCTCGCCGAGCATTTCGGATCGATGGAAGCTCTGGAAACGGCAACCGTTGAAGAGTTGCAGAACGTAAACGAAGTCGGCCCGCGCATTGCCGAAAGCATCGTCGAATTCTTCAGCATCGCAGCCAATCGCAAACTGGTCGGGCGCTTGCGCGAAGCCGGCCTCACGTTAACCGGCAAAAGGAAAGAGCGCGGCACCAAGCTTGCCGGAAAAACCTTCGTTCTCACCGGTACCCTGTCGCATTTCACCCGCGATGAAGCCAAGAAAATGATTGAAGACGCCGGGGGCAAAGTCACCGGCTCCGTCAGCAAGAAAACCGATTACGTGATCGCCGGAGCCGACGCCGGATCGAAACTCGATAAAGCCAAAGATCTGGGCGTGAAAGTAGTCGACGAAAAAGAAATGGAAAAAATCCTGGACCAAGGCTGACCCGCATCCTGCCTTCGTATTCCTTCTCCTGTTAAAATCAAACGTTATGCTTCTTCCCTTCGTCCGCGATCTTTTCGTGGACGTAGAAAAACTCCCTGCCTTCACGCGCGTTGCCTCCCACCTCAAGGACGGCACGGGGCGCATCCGTGTCTCCGGCCTTACCCCCACTGCCAAAGCCTTGCTCCTCGTGCTGTTTCAGCGTTCCGCCCAGCGCCCCATCATCTTCGTGGTCAATGACAATCGCACCGTGGAAGATTTTCTTCCCGTGCTGCGCGGTTTCTGCGAACTTACCTCCGCCTGCGATCCAGATTCGATCGTGTCCCTCCCGGCCCGCGATGTTCTGCCTTTCCAAAACCTTTCCCCGCATCCGGAACTTCAGGAAGAACGCGCCACAGCTTTGTGGAAGATCGCGACCGGCGCAGCTTCCATCGTCATCTCTCCAGTTGCAGCCACGGCCATCCGCTTGCGATCTAGCGATTACTACACCGATCTTGCCCGCACCATCCGTCGCGGCGAACCCTTCGACATTGATTCACTACTCGCGCATCTCAACACCGTCGGCTACGTCTCCACCGACGTAGTCGAAATGCCCGGCCAGTATGCTCTGCGCGGCGGAATTCTCGACGTTTATTCCCCAGAAGCCGATCGCCCACTTCGCATCGAGTTCTTTGGCGACGAACCCGATTCCATTCGCAAGTTCGATCCCGCTTCGCAGCGATCCTCCGCTCCAGTTGACGAAGCTCTGCTGCTTCCACTTACCGAAACTCCAGTCAGCGAGCACCTGCTTGGCGCAATTCATACCCGTCTCAGCGGCAAACGCATCGCAGGCTCGGAAGAAATTATCGAAGCCGCCGTCCGCACCGGAGGCCTCAACGTTTTCCCAGGCTGGGAGTTCTACACTCCCGTGGCCGGAGCCAATAGCACAATTTTCGATCTCATTCCCCGCTCTGCCGTTCTCCTCGACGAACCCGATCAACTGGAACAGGAATTCGACCGCTTCTGGGATCGCGTCGCCGAAGTTCACGAGCGCAGCGGCGTCGGCAATTTAGTGAGGCCCGACGATCTTTATCTGCCGCCCGCCGACTGGTGGGAGAAAACCGCGAGCCTTCCTGGCGCCAACATCGAGCATTTCGGCATCACTCGCTCTCTTGACGATCCTTCTGAAATTTCCTTTCTGACTCAACCCTCCCCTCGCTTCCACGGCGCGGTCCCAGCCATGCTCGCCGAAGTGCAAAAGCTCAACGCCGAAGGCAAGCGCGTCCTGCTGGCTGTGCCCAACATCGGCGAAGTCGAGCGCCTGGCCGATGTCTTCACCGAATACAATGCCTCCTTCAAGCTTGGCAGTCGCACCCGCGGCGGCGAAAGCTACGCCGACGAAACCAGTTACTTCGCAGGCGAAGTCTTCACCACCACGTTAGCCACAGCCTATGTTCCTGATGGCGTCTTGCTTCCCGAGGCCAATCTCGCCATCTTCGGCTCGCGCGATCTCTTCGACGAATCGGAATCCGTCGCCTCTCGTCCACAACGATCCAAATCCAAAGTCTCCGCTTTCCTCTCAGACTTCCGCGACTTACAGGTCGGAGATTATGTTGTTCACGTCGAACATGGCATCGGCCAGTATCAGGGCCTCAAAGAAATTAATCACGGAGACGGCCCCGCAGAATTCATGCTGCTCGAATTCGCCGATGCGGCCCGGCTCTACGTTCCGCTCACGCGCCTCGATCTCGTCCAGAAATATCGTTCCTCCGAAGGCGCCAAGCCCGTCCTAAGTCATCTCGGCACGCAATCATGGTCCAAGACCAAAGCCCGCGTGCGCAAGGCCATGAAGGACATGGCCGACGAACTTCTCAAGCTTTATGCCGAGCGCAAAACCGCAGTCGGACACGCCTTCCCGTCCGCCAATGAATGGTTTCGCGAATTTGAAGACGCCTTCGAGTTCAACGAAACGGAAGACCAAGCCCAGGCGATCAAAGACGTTATCCGCGACATGGAATCGTCACAGCCCATGGACCGACTGCTCTGCGGCGATGTCGGCTACGGAAAAACCGAAGTCTCGATGCGCGCCGCCTTCAAAGCCATCAACGACAACAAGCAAGTCGCCGTTCTCGCACCCACCACCGTCCTCGCCTTCCAGCACTTCGAAACTTTCAAACAGCGCTTCGCCCCGTTCCCCGTCACCATCGAAATGATCAGCCGCTTCCGCAGTCCCAAGCAGCAAAAAGAAATATTGCAGAAAACCGAAGCCGGCAAAATCGACATCCTTATTGGTACGCACCGCATTCTCTCCAAAGACATCAAGTTCTCCGATCTCGGCCTGCTCATCGTCGATGAAGAACAGCGCTTCGGCGTCCGCCACAAAGAGCGCATCAAGCAAATGCGCAAGCAGGTTGACGTCCTCACAATGTCCGCCACGCCCATCCCGCGCACGCTTCACATGTCGCTGGTCGGCCTGCGCGACATGAGCGTCATCGAAACCCCGCCCAAAGATCGTATGGCGATACAAACCATGGTCGCCAGTTGGGACGAAAAGTTAATCCAGTCGGCCATCGAACAAGAACTCGAACGCGGCGGCCAGGTTTACTTCGTGCACAACCGCGTCGATACGATTTTCGAGATCGCCGCCAAGATCCGGGTGCTGGTTCCCAACGCACGCATCATCGTCGGCCATGGGCAGATGTCGGAAGGCGAGCTGGAAAAAGTGATGTTCAAGTTCATGCACCACGAAGCCGACATCCTGGTCTCGACCACCATCATCGAGAATGGCCTCGATATCCCGCTCTGCAACACCATTCTCATCAACCGCGCTGACCGCCTCGGCCTCTCCGAGCTTTATCAGCTTCGCGGACGAGTCGGCCGCTCCAATCGCCGCGCCTACGCCTATCTTTTGCTTCCCGCGGAAGTCGAGCTCACGCCCATCGCCCGCCGCCGTCTCGCCGCGCTCAAAGAATTTTCCGATCTCGGCGCTGGATTCAAAATTGCCGCCCTCGATCTCGAACTCCGCGGTGCAGGCAACATGCTCGGGGGTGAACAAAGCGGTCACATTGAAGCCATCGGCTTCGAGCTCTACACCCAGATGCTCGAGCGCGCGGTCCGTGAAATGAAGGGCGAAGCCGCTGCCGACGAAGCCGAAACTCAACTCAATCTCGGCCTGAACATCCGCATCCCGGCCGATTACGTTCCCGAAGAAAATCAGCGCCTGCAAATGTACAAACGCGTTGCTCGCGTTGAGACTGAATCGCAACTCAACGACGTAACCGCCGAGTTGCAAGACCGTTACGGACCGCCTCCGCCTGCCGTGCGCAATTTGCTGGACTACGCCTCGCTCAAGCTCTTGTGCATGAAAGTGGGCATTAACGCCATCGAACGGAAGCGCGATTCCGTGACCATGAAATTTCAGCAAAACGCCGTGGTTGATCCCGAGCAACTGGCCCGCTTCGTCTCCGACCAGCGCGGCGCTCAGTTCACTCCTGAGGGCGTCCTGAAATTTATTTTGAAAGCCACAGCCCCGGAAGAAGTTCTCCGCGCGCTCCGCGCCGTGCTTGAGCAACTCTCCATCACCGAAACCGCAACCGCTGTCCGAGCCGCCAGCGGACCAACACCCTGATCCTAAGGTAAAATTATCAGTTTGCTGTTTCCACGAAAAACTACGACGACTAATACGACCACGAACCTGTGACCGCCCTATGACCAAGATGAGAGTCTGCAAAGCCGTATTCCCCGCCGCCGGACTGGGCACCCGCTTCCTGCCCGCCACCAAAGCTCAACCCAAAGAGATGCTTCCGCTGGTCGATAAGCCCATCATCCAGTACGGGGTGGAAGAAGCCATGGCCTCTGGATGCAACCAGATCCTCATCATTACTGGCCGCGGCAAGCAAGCCATCGAAGACCATTTCGACGTGAGCTACGAACTTGAGCGCATGCTCGAAGAACGCGGCAAGACCGATCTGCTCAACATCGTGCGCTCCATCTCCGACATGATTTATGTCGCCTACGTCCGCCAGAAGGAAGCTCTCGGCCTCGGCCACGCCGTCCTCATGGCCCGCGAATTGGTCGGCCACGAACCCTTTGCCGTGCTCCTCGCCGATGACGTCATTGACGCCAAAGTTCCCTGCCTGAAACAGATGGTCGAAGTCTTCGACGAAAAGCAATGCTCCGTCCTCGCCACTCAGGTCGTCGAGGGCAAAATGATTTCCTCCTACGGTGTTCTCGACGTAAAACCCGTGAATGACAGCCGTTTCGGGGACCGCCTCTTCGAAATTAAGAACATGGTGGAGAAGCCTAAAGCCGAAGAAGCTCCTTCCAATCTCGCCATTATCGGCCGCTATATCCTTACCCCGGGAATCTTCGATGCCCTCGCCAACACGCCCACCGGCGCCGGAGGCGAACTTCAACTCACCGACGGCATGCGCCTGCTGCTGCAAAAGGAAAAAATGTACGCTTACGTCTACGAAGGCCGACGTCACGACACTGGCGACAAACTGGGCTTCCTGAAAGCCACCGTCGAATTCGCCCTCAAGCGCGAAGACATGGGCGAACCCTTTCGCGAATACCTGAAAGGATTAAAGCTGTAACCGCTTCTCCAGTTGCGGGCCGCACCTCTGCGGGCCGTACCTTAATGACAAACTTTGGTGTGTTGAGACTTTCTCTTACGCGGGCTATTCTAAGGCACCTATGCTTCCCGAACCTGCTCCTACCGAGTCTCTGAAGTAACTGATAGGACGGAGGTCGCCGATGGGCAGGCGCAGCCAGCCCCGTAAACAAGTCGACGTGCCGGTTCGCATTTTCGGCACCGATAAACACGGTCAGACTTTTTCAGAAAAGGCGCGTATCGTCAACGCCAGCCGAAACGGCGCGGAACTCGCGGACGTGCGCCCCGAACTTAAACTCGAGGAAATCATCGGCGTAACCTACGGCAAGAACCGCGTGCACTTCCGCGTAAAGTGGATTGGCGAAACAGGAACTCCAAGAGCCGGACACGTAGGCCTTCTAAATGTTGCCCCTGAAAAACCTCTCTGGGATTTTCCCCTCCCTCCCGACGCTCTCGATAATTACCAGATGGGAAGCGTGGAGGGACGTACCGCCACGCGCTTCCGATGTCAAAACTCAATCGAGGTCCACCTGAAAACCGGAGCGTCCTTCTGGGGTACCGTGGCAGATCTTAGCCTGGGAGGATGTTACGTGGAGATGCCGATCCCCCTTGAAACCGGCACAAAGCTGCGAGTAGGAATTTGGCTGGGACAAAATAAGGCCTGGGCGGAAGCTCAAGTCGCTCATCGCACCCCCGGCATGGGAATCGGTTTGAAGTTCATCGAAATCTCTCAAGAAGACCGCGACCAAATTCGCCGTTATCTCGATAATCTCGCGCCCTTCGCCAAGAAAGCCGCGCGTGCGCCAGGCTCGTCGCAAAGCAGCAAACCGCAGACAAAATTCTAGCCGCCGAGCGAGCTCTTCAGTTTTTTTGATTTTTCCTCGACTCCACGCGCCAGCGTCTCTTTATGCGTTTCAAGTTTCTTCGCGATCGCGGCATCGCTCAACCCAATCATCTGCGCCGCTAAAATTCCGGCATTGGTCGCGCCAGGTTTTCCAATCGCCACCGTCGCCACCGGAATCCCCGCCGGCATCTGCACCGTCGCCAAGAGTGAATCCATCCCCTGCAGTGAGGTCGAAGGAATCGGCACTCCGATTACTGGCAGCGTGGTATGCGCCGCAATCACCCCCGCCAGATGCGCCGCCCCACCCGCCCCCGCGATGATCACTTGAATCCCGCGCCCCGCCGCCTTGCGCGCGAAGTCCGCAGTCCGGTCCGGCGACCGGTGTGCCGAGGTCACATCCATCTCATACCCAATCCCAAACTCATCCAGCGCCTTCCCCGCCTCGCGCATAATCTCCAAGTCAGAATCGCTCCCCATCACAATCGAAACCAGAACTTTATTCATGTTCCCCCACAGTATCCTCTCGAAAATGTTTCATCCAGAACCACAGACGCGTGCGCTAACCCTTCCCTAGCACCCTCCCTGCGATATCCCTTCGATAATGCGCGCCCTCAAATCCAATCTTCCCACAAGCCTCATAAGCCCGCTGCACCGCCGTTTCCAACTCCACAGCCCGCGCCGTCACGCTCAGCACGCGCCCGCCGGTCGTATAGAACTCTCCATCGCGCTTCGAAGTTCCCGCATGGAAAACCTTCACTCCCTCAACCGCGCCGGCCTCATCAAGCCCGCCAATCTTCATCCCTGCCTCAAACGCCCCCGGATATCCTCCCGAAGCCATCACCACGCACACCGCCGCGTCACTCGACCACCTGAAATCCCCTTCGCTCACCCGCCCCTGAATCGAGGCCTCCAGCGCATCCACCAGATCGCTCTCCAGCCGCATCAAAATCGGCTGCGTCTCGGGATCGCCAAACCTGCAATTAAATTCCAGCACCATCGGCCCGCGTGCCGTCATCATCAGCCCGCAATAAAGCACGCCCTTATATTCCGCGCCCTCCGCCTTCATCCCAGCCACCACGGGCCTCGCAATATGATTCACCAGCCAATCCCGCATCGTGTCGTCCAACATTGCGGAAGTGGAGTAAGCCCCCATGCCGCCGGTATTCAGCCCGGTATCGCCATCTCCCACGCGCTTGTGATCCTGTGCCGCCACCAGCGGAGCAATCCGCTCCCCATCGCTTAACACCAGAAACGACAGTTCGTCCCCAATCAAACATTCTTCCAGCACAACGCGCGCGCCTGCCTCACCGACCATCTTCCCGCTTAACATCTCTGCCGCCGCACTCGCCGCTTCTTCCTTGCTTGCCGCCATCACCACGCCCTTGCCCGCCGCCAACCCATCCGCCTTCACCACTACCGGAGCATGAAGATGGGCCAACCCATCCTGCACCTCCTCCATCGAATCGCAAATCGCATAAGCCGCGGTCGGAATGCGATGCCGCTGCATAAATTCCTTGGCGAAGCTCTTGCTCGCCTCCAGTTGCGCCGCGGCCTTGGTCGGTCCGAATACCGGCCATCCCCTCAACATAAACTCGTCCACCACCCCCAGCGTAAGCGGCAACTCGGGCCCTACCACAGTGAGATCCGGCTGGAGCTCTTGAGCCAGCTTGATGATCGAATCCAAGCTTTTCAGATCTACCGGCAGGCACTCCGCTTCCTCGCCAATTCCGCCGTTCCCCGGCGCGCAATAAAGCTTCGAAACCCGCGGCGATTGCCGCAGCTTCCACACCAGCGCATGCTCGCGCCCGCCGTTGCCCAGAACCAAAACTTTCATAGAAGAAAATAAAGGTTAGGGGAGAGCGGCCAGCCTGTCAAACCACTCTCACCTGTTTCCTCTGCGTCCCTCTGTACCACCCTCAGTGTCCCTCTGTGGCGGAGCTTCTGATCTCCGTCATTAACCGCACTTAACCCTCCATCGTATAATCTCCCCAGATGATCACCGTCTCCAAAGAGGACTATCTCAAAGCCATCCTCGAAGCCGAGAGCGAAGGTGAGTCCGTCATCTCCGCCCGCCTCGCCGAGTGGCTGAAAGTTTCCGCGCCTGCCGTTACCATGGCTATGCGCCGCTTAAAAAAAGATTCCCTCGTCCGCGTGCAAGGTGACGGGCACGTCCGCCTTACTGCGGCCGGTCGCAAAATCGCCCGTCGTCTCACCCTTCGTCACCATCTGATCGAGCGCATGCTGGCAGAACTTTTCGGCATGGAATGGTGGAAAGTCCACGACGAAGCCGAACGTCTCGAGCATGCCGTCTCGCCGGATTTCGAAGCGAAACTCCTCGCCAAACTGGGCAAGGGAGGAATCTGCCCTCACGGCAACATGAGCGAGATGGAAAGCCCCACCAGTCGCCGCAATCGTGGTCTTGTCCTGCTTGCCGACGCCCGACCCGGTGTTACCTACGCCGTCAGCGGAATCTATGAACGCGACCGCCGTTTGCTTGAGTTTTTGGAAGCCCGCGGCATCCGCCCCAGCGCTAAACTTCGCATCCTCGAACGCAACTACGACCAGACTCTTACCCTGTCGACCACTTCCGGCACCGTTTCCCTCGGTCGCGCTGCCGCCGATCGTGTCTGGGTCTCAGCCTCGAACTAATCCGCTACCTATGTGGGGACAGCCGCCCTCGGCCGTCCCGTCGAGCGAAGCTCGACTCTTCTTTTTCCCCTGAAGCAAACCATAGCTGCAACCGTCTTAACCATGGTTTATATCTTCGTGTATACTTACGCTAATCTCTGCTGGGGAAGGAATCACCCGTAAGGCAGCCTCGCCACTGTGAAGCCCGTCACTCAATCCGAAGTAGTCATCACGCACGAAGATGTCGACCGCGCCCATGATCGCGTCCGCGTTTCGCGAGCTCGTGCCCGACGGGGTTTTTCTTCCAAAGCCCGCCTGCTCTGGCTGCTGGCTGGCCCCGGAGTCCTGGTCATGCTCGGCGAGAACGACGGCCCCAGCATGCTCACTTACGCCGCTACCGGCGCCAAGTTCGGCATCGGCTTCTTTCTTCCCTTCGTCGTCCTCACCTTCTGCATGGCGATCGTCGTACAGGAAATGACCGTGCGCCTCGGCGCGGCCACCCATCGTGGCCACGCCGAACTCATCTTCGATCGCTTCGGCCCTTTCTGGGGATGGTTCTCCATGATCGATCTCGGGATCGGCAACTTCCTTACCCTCATCACCGAATTCATCGCCATCCGCGCCGGTCTCGGTTATTTCGGTGTCCCTCCCTGGATCGCGATTCTGCTCGCCGTTGTCGTCCTCTTCGCCGCCCTCATGAGTCATCGTTACTGGACCTGGGAGCGCATCACTCTCGCCGCCGCCGCCTTCAATCTAATTTTTATTCCCGTGGCGCTCATGACCCATCCTCATTGGTCCGCCGTGGGCCGCGCATTCATCAACTGGCAGCCCCTGCCCGGCTTCAATAAGGACACACTATTACTGATCCTCGCTGATATCGGCGCCACGGTCACCCCCTGGATGCTCTTCTTCCAGCAGAGCGCCACCGTCGACAAAGGCATGACTGCCAAAGACATTCACTTCGGCCGCATCGATACCGTCCTCGGCGCCGCACTCGCCTCTGCTGCCGCCATCGCTACCATCCTCGCAACGGCCCCATTGTTCGCCCACGCCATGACCAACGAAAATTTTCAGGCTGCCGAATTCGCCCAGGCCCTACAGCCAATCATCGGCCGCATCGGTGCATCGCTCTTCGCCCTCGGCATGGTTGAGGCGGGAATCGTCGCCGCCATCACCATCTCCGCTTCTTCCGCCTATGCCTTCGGCGAAGTCGCTCGCAAACCCCACAGCCTCAACCTTCCAATGTCGGAAGGCAAATCGTTCTACGCCGTCCTCACGCTCTGCGCCATCGCCGCCGCCGCCATCGTCCTCATCCCCGGCCTGCCGCTCGTGTATGTCGTCCTGCTCGTCAATGTCGTCGCTGTCCTCGCCATGCCGCCTGCTTTGGTATTTCTTTTCATGCTGGTGAACGACAAGGAAGTCATGGGCGATCTGGTGAGTCCGCTCTGGGCAAATATCCTTGCCACTGCAGTGGTCTTTATCCTAACTGCCGCCGGCATCCTCTTCGGCCTCAGCATCCTCTTCCCCAACATCTTCGCCGCCCTGGGAGGGAAGTAGTCATGAATCTTCGTTCCCAAAAATGCCCATGTAGGGACAGCCGCCCTCGGCTGCCCAGTCGAGCAAAGCTCGATGGTTTTCTGCCTGCATCGGTAAAGTCCGATCACCGCAGGAGCCTATCCCGATGACCGAAAAGCACACGAACCCGCATTCCATTTCCTCCGCCGACGAAACCCTCGTCCTCACCTCGCTCGAACACGACCAACTCGTCGGCGCAAAAAAACGCCACATCCCCCGCCGACACTTGAAGGCCACGGAACTTGCAATCTTCTGGACCCTCCGCCTCTACCTCATATTCATGATCGCCGTAATCGCCTACCAAGTGTGGAGCGCCCGCTAGAATCCACGGACGCTGTCAGGATAGCCGGCTTGTCTTCGTTGACTTGCGTTCGCCCGCGACCTAAGATGTGCATTCAGTCGCACGCGATCCCCTGGGGTCCACATAAAGATGCCGGATTCCTCCTCACTCATCGGGCAAACCATCTCTCACTATCGTGTGATCGAGATGCTGGGCGGCGGCGGAATGGGAGTAGTCTACAAAGCACAAGATACCCGCCTCGACCGCTTCGTCGCTCTTAAATTTCTCCCCGAAGACCTCGCCCGGGATCCTCAATCCCTCAGCCGCTTTCGCCGCGAAGCCAAAGCTGCCTCTGCGCTGAACCATCCCAACATCTGCACCATCCATGACATCGGCGAAGAAAATGGTAAAGCCTTCATCGCCATGGAATGTCTTGAGGGCCAAACTCTCAAATATGCAATCGCCGGCCGGCCGATGGAACTGGAGCGTTTGCTGGATATCGCCATCGAGATTACCGACGCCCTCGATGCCGCCCATGCTGAAGGCATCGTTCACCGTGACATCAAGCCCGCCAATATCTTCGTTACCAAACGCGGTCACGCAAAAATCCTGGATTTTGGTCTCGCCAAAGTCACTCACTCTCGCCCGCAAGCCGAACCTTCTGCCACGTTCGCCACGGTTGGCGCTGATTCCGAACACCTCACTAGCCCAGGCTCCGCGCTCGGCACCATGGCTTACATGTCTCCCGAACAAGTCCGCGGCAAAGAACTTGACGCTCGCTCGGACCTTTTCTCATTCGGTGCCGTCCTCTTCACCAACGGCACCGGCCCCGACCTGGGCGCGATGGCCGATCCCAATGGCAAGGGGGTTTACTTTGTAAACGGCAAGAGCGCGGGAACGCTCACGCTCTATCGCTTCGCTTCGAAGCAATTTTCTGACATCGTGAATGAAGACGCTACCCAGCCAGAATTTTCCGATGATAGCCGCCTCGTTTCCTATCTCACCTACCCTGAGCCCGGCAAGGATGAATTGTGGATCGCTGATCTTACCACCAATAATCGCCTGAAGATTGCCACATCTTCCGGCAATCATCTGGAGACTCTTGGCTTTTCTAACGACAATAAAAAGTATGTTTACTCCGAAATATTTGGCGACGAGATGCAGCTCTTCCTTATCGATACCGACGGCACCCATCAGCAGAAACTACCTTGGTCCGGTGAATTCGTCGGCTTTATAATTTTTGATCCAGGCGATCAATCGCTTATTGTCAGCGGTTATGCCAAAGACCGGCGCACCCCCAAGAACTGGAGGATTTTCTTA
Organism: uncultured Acidobacteriaceae bacterium; assembly: GCA_963833875.1. GTDB lineage: Bacteria > Acidobacteriota > Terriglobia > Terriglobales > Acidobacteriaceae > Sulfotelmatobacter. Next base: position 803,956 of record CAWHZM010000002.1, on the reverse strand, counting down.
AACGGTTCACCATCAGTTCTTTTGTCGGAGAACTGTGGCATGGCAGTCGACGTTTCTGGCAACCATAAGTTCCTCCTCAGCAGCGTGATCTGGGGCGAGAATCCCGGTATTTATCAATTCTCGCTCGCCGATAAAAAATGCACGCCACTCAAGTCTGGAATTACAACCTACCTCGCCATGTTCGCCAGGGATGGAAAATCGTTCCTGTATTCTCTCGCCTCACATGGCGAAACCACGATCTGGCGGCAGCCCTGGCAAAACGGAGCTCTGATCGGCTCGCCTGTTCCCGCTCTGAAGCTTCCATTTGCTTTGCGCGAAGACTATGTGGGCAACGCGTATTCCGTCGCACCTGATCTTTCCGCAGTCGTTTTTGCCCGCCCCGGTGGCTACGATGACTTGTATCTGCTGACACAAAACAGGTGAGTCGCTTTTAATTTTTTCGTTCTGCCGGCATTCCTCGGTGTCGTCTGTGTTTTAGTTTTGTGGTGGCTGGACCCTGCGCAATCCCCGGCAAAAAGTACTAAACTTGAGGGTTCCACGCTGTTGTTCAATTCCAGCCGTAGTCGATTTGCTTGCGGCATCGATCTACAGGAAGGCCGTCATGTCTTCGAACAGCTTTGATTCCCGCTCATCTCTCAAGGTCGGCAGCAAAGAGTACGAGATCTACCGTCTTAACGCGTTGGACCAACAAGGTATTTCCACGAAACATCTTCCCTACTCTCTTCGCATCCTGCTGGAAAATCTGCTCCGCACCGAAGACGGCCGCAACGTCAAGAAAGAAGACATCCGCGCCTTAGCAGCCTGGGGTGGCGGAAAAACGAACAAAAATTCCACGCCCGATAAAGAAATCGCCTTTACCCCGAGCCGCGTCCTGCTTCAGGATTTCACCGGAGTTCCCTGCGTGGTCGATCTCGCCGCCATGCGCGACGCCATGAAAGAACTCGGGGGCGATCCCTCCTTAATCAATCCCCTTCAGCCCGTCGAACTTGTCATCGACCACTCCGTGCAGGTCGACGAATTCGGCACCGCCAGCGCCTTCGACACGAATGCGCTTTTGGAATTCCAGCGCAACAAAGAGCGCTACTCCTTCCTCCGCTGGGGCCAAACCGGATTCCGCAACCTCGCCATCGTCCCTCCCGACACCGGCATAGTCCATCAGGTTAATCTCGAATACCTCGCGCGCGTCGTCTTCGTGACCGAAGTGGAAGGCAGGAACATCGCCAGCCCTGACACTCTGGTAGGCACCGACAGCCACTCGACAATGATTAATGGGTTGGGGGTGTTGGGGTGGGGAGTGGGAGGCATTGAGGCAGAAGCAGCGATGCTCGGGCAGCCTGTCTCCATGCTGATTCCGCTGGTGGTTGGCGTGAAATTGACGGGGCGGTTGCGCGAAGGAGCGACTGCTACTGATTTGGTTTTGACCATTACGGAGATGCTACGGAAGCATGGCGTGGTGGGGAAATTTGTTGAGTACTTCGGTCCCGGCCTGCGGGATCTTCCGCTGGCGGATCGCGCAACTATCGCCAATATGTCACCGGAATATGGTGCAACGTGCGGAATATTCCCTGTCGATAAAGAAACCCTGAAGTATCTGAAACTTAGCGGGCGCAGCGCGGAACAGATTGCGCTGGTCGAAGCTTACTGTCGAGAGCAGGGACTTTTCCATGACGAAAAAACTCCGGAGGCGGAATTCTCGGAGTTGCTTTCGCTCGATCTCGCGACTGTCGAACCGAGTCTGGCCGGACCGAAGCGTCCGCAGGACCGAGTCGTTCTTTCCCAGGCCGGGGAATCTTTCAACAAAGCTTTGCCATCGCTCATCAAACCGAAGTCGGCAACCAAAACCACCTCAAGCGTGGGTGCCCCACTTCTCGCCGAACTTGCGGGAAGTGGGAACGGTGCATCCACCAGCAATGCAAAGACCTGGGAAACCGAAGGCGGCAATCCCGCGGCGGTCGGCGTGGAAGATCCCAACGTGCACGAGCATGTTTCGGTCAGCGTGAAAGACTCTCTAAAGCACGGCAGCGTGGTCATCGCCGCGATCACTTCCTGCACGAATACTTCAAATCCCTCGGTCATGATCGGCGCTGGAATACTGGCAAAGAAGGCCGTTGAAAAAGGGCTCTCGGTTCCGCCGTGGGTGAAGACATCGCTTGCGCCCGGATCGAAAGTTGTCCGCGACTATCTCGAAAATGCGGGCCTCACTCCCTATCTCGAGAAATTGAAATTCCACATCGTCGGCTACGGATGCACCACCTGCATCGGCAACTCCGGACCGTTGCCTGAGGAAGTTTCTAAAGCGATCGACGAAAAAGATCTGGTTGTCGCCAGCGTGCTTTCCGGCAATCGTAACTTCGAAGGCCGTATCAATTCCGAAGTTCGCGCGAATTATTTGATGTCTCCGCCACTGGTCGTCGCGTTCGCACTGGCCGGACGCATCGATACCGACCTCCGCAAAGACGCTATCGGCAATGGCAAAGACGGCAAGCCGGTTTATCTTGCCGACATCTGGCCGACCCAGCGCGAAGTGGAGGAGGCGGTCGAACACTCCGTCACCGCGGAGATGTTTTCTCAAAGTTACGCCCAGGTTTTCGCCGGAGACGAGCGCTGGCGCGGCCTCTCCGTGCCCCAAGGCCAAACTTACGCCTGGGATCCAAATTCGACCTACATCCGCCGCGCCCCTTATTTCGACGACATGAAGATTCAACCCTCACCCGTCGAAGACATTCACTCTGCCCGCGTTTTAGCGGTTCTCGGAGACAGTGTTACTACCGATCATATTTCTCCTGCGGGATCAATCAAGAAAGACAGTCCCGCCGGAAAATATTTGCAGGAGCATGGGGTGAAGCCGGCTGACTTCAACTCGTACGGCTCGCGGCGCGGCAATCATGAAGTGATGGTGCGCGGGACGTTTGCCAATGTTCGCCTGCGCAACAAACTGGTCGCGACCGAAGGCGGATTTACGCGGCACCTGCCCTCGAACACCGAGATGTCGATCTTCGATGCTTCGCAGAAATATCAGGCTGAGGGCACACCTCTGATCATTCTCGCCGGAAAAGAATACGGCTCCGGTTCGTCGCGCGACTGGGCCGCGAAAGGGCCACGGCTGCTCGGCGTCCACGCCGTCATCGCCGAGAGTTACGAGCGCATTCATCGCTCCAACCTCGTCGGCATGGGAGTTTTGCCGCTGCAATTTTCTGCTGGAGAAAATGCCGAATCGCTTCATCTCACGGGCGAAGAGGTTTTCGAGATTACCGGCATTCGCAATCTGATCGATCGTTATTCCTCTAATCAGAAGATGAAGGTCCGCGCTATGGGCAAGGGCGAGGCGGTCGAGTTTGAGGCTTTTGTCCGCATCGACACTCCGCAGGAAGCGCTCTACTACGCTAACGGCGGGATCTTGCAGTATGTGTTACGGGGGTTGCTGGCGGGGAAACCGCAGCCCGTCGGAGTGTAGATCCCCTCGTCGAAAGATACGCGACTTTGAATCAAGTGGTATAACTGTTACACCAAATGCGGTTTCAGTTTGACGAGCGCAAAAGCGCCCGGCTCCGGGTGAATCCGAAGCGCGGCATCGGATTCGAGGAAGCGCAGGAGATTTTCTCGCATTCCTACTATCTCGACCAGCGCTTCGAGTTGCCGGAACAATACCGCGCCATCGGCTGGGTTTTTCGGCGCGGTTGTATACGCTCATTTTTGAAATGCGCGAGGACAAAGAACGAGAGTATTACCGCGTCGTCACGCTTTGGCGCTCGACCCGGCAGGAGCAACAGCTTTATGAACAAAACACGTAAGCACAGCAAGCCCGTGCCTGCAGAAAGCATCGCCCGCCTTGCCGACGGGAGCAAGGACGTCTCCCGCTTCTTCACCAACGCCGGCCGGATGATGGCCCCAATCCAGCGCGTAAACGTCGACCTCGCCCCCGGCATGTTAGAAGAACTGGACCGGGCCGCGAAGGAACTGAACATCAGCCGCCAGGCCGTCATCAAAACTCTCATTCGGCAAGCACTCGACCAGCAATACCTCGCACGTGAGCACCGCCGCTCCGGCCGCGCGTAGGAAAGCGCTCTACTACGCGGGTTGCTCCGCTGCGGTCGGAATTCAGGTTAAATTGGGCCCTTTAGCGCAGCGCTGAAGCGCTGCGCCACCCAAAATCTCATCTAGCGACGCGGCTGAAGCCGCGCCCTTTCAAGGCGGGCGGAGCTAAAGCTGCGACATGGCGGCGCCGCGGCCCATTTTCTGCCTGACCCATAGGTGGTGCGCAGTTCAGTTGTTCCCACTTCTCGCAAAGAACGCGAGAAGTGCGGCACCCACGTTTCCTATTCCACATGCATAAACGCAAAAAGGCGCAGCTGGAGGGCTGCGCCTTCGCTTCGAATCGATAATTCCTAAAGATTTACTCTATAGTTCTATTATAGCAGTTTGAATATGGCGGCTGGGACATGATTGGGGGATTTATATTTCTCGTGTAATGAGGAAGTTAATCAAGAATCGCGCGATCGAAGGGCTTGACAAGATTCCCGGCGGTTTTGCACAGTTCTTGTGGAGCGGGAGCGCCGCGCCCGCGCCGGGCCGAAGCAGTTGGCTGCGAGATACACCAGCAAAGTTCCGCAGAGAATCACGAGTGCCATGCGAAGATAGGCCGCGGCGGTTATCGAGATCCCGATCCCGCCGGCAATCGCCAGGTAGGCAACGATACAGGCCGGGCACTTCGGCAGGAGCACCAGGATGCTGCCGGGAATAATCCATCCGACGCTCTTGCAACAATGCCGCACGAACGCCGCGGGATGCGGACCGCCGGCTACGATCCGCACTCCGCGGGTTGCCCGCTGCGAACCAGTCGAGATCGGTTCGCAGCAGATGCGGTTCACGAGTGGTGCTCCCCGGCGCAGCAGGATGAGGGTCCCGCGACTTTTGGAGCGGTGTACAACGCCTTGGGATCGACGAAGTAATCTTGCGCGTAGCGATCGTGATGACGAACCCACGACATGGAGAAGGCCAGACCATCTTCGTCGCGGCCTTTGGGCGCGAGGTCGAGAAAATTGTAGGCGCCGACCAGAATGTCGAGGCCGCGCGCGTAGGTGGAATAGGTGTGAAAAATTTCGCCGGCGGGGTTTTTGTAAAAGACGCTGGCGCCCGGCGCTTCTTCGCTGGGGAACTCGATCTGGTCGTAGTTGTAGTCGACCTTGCCGTTCGCCACCTGCTCTTTGGTGAACGACACGTGATAGTTGTCATTGAAATCGTTGGCAAAGGACGAGACCCAGTGGAAGCGCCAACCCATGCGCTTTTTGAAAGCCTCGATCTCGGCGAACGGAGCGCGTGAGACGACGGCGAGGGTGACGTCTCGATTGGCGAGATGGATCAGGCTGCCGTCAAAATGATCGGCCAAGTAGGAGCAACTTGGGCAGCCGGCTTCCCAGCCGGGGCCGAACATGAAGTGGTAGATGATCAACTGGCTCTTGCCGCCGAAGAGATCGGCGAGAGCTTGTTTGCCGTTCGGGCCGTCGAAGATATATTGTTGTTCAACTTTTTCCCAGGGCAGCTCACGGCGCTTTCGGCTTAGTTCATCGCGGAGCCTGGTGAATTCCTTTTCTTTGCGGAGCAATTCTTTTCGGCTCTCCATCCATTGTTTTGGCGATACAACTTGGTGTTCTTGAACTCCCGTGCTGGTAGCTAGTGTGGTCATACGGATTCTCCTAAGTTAGTCTGGGTGTTTCATTAATGTCGGTGTTTCGGTTTTGAGTTTTGCTGTTTTGTTCGAACCGGCTCCTTGCGGTGCATTTCTTGCTTACGCGACGTTCCTTGTTTTTCGGCCGGATAATGTTGCTCGGCGATTTCTTTTATGCGCAGTAATTCGCTGGTCCACAACTCCTGGAATGGTCCCACCCATCGTTCATAAATCTGCCGGATGGGCACGACGTTCAGCGAGTTCACCCGCTGCCTTCCCTCCTCGTGCGTGCTTACCAGATGGGCCTGGCGCAGCACGTCGAGGTGCTTCATCACCCCGAAGCGGCTGAGATGCGGGAACGTCTCCACGATCGCAGTGGTGGTGCGGGGACGGTCGCGCAGATAATCCAGAATGGCGCGCCGGGTTGCATCCGAAAGCGCCTTCCACACCGGGTCGAGATCATCCGGAGCGCGGCCGTGAGCGACGTTTTCGGTCACGCCGCGTCGCAGTCCTTTTTCGTTTGGCTCAGCATATGGCTCCAGCCGGTGCCGATGTTCTTGCGGTGTTCGGGATCGATCATGCCCAGGGCACGATGCCGTAACGAAATGCGGCAGCCGCCCGCAGTCGGCTCGATCTTTACCTCTATGTGGTTGATCGCAGGATAGGACATGAACATGGGGCCGCTCAATTCGAGCAACTCGGAAGGCTTGATGACCTGTACGAATCCCCAGAGATGGCCGATGCCGTTGCCGCGATCGCGGAACCAGCGGCCGCCGGCTTTGGGCTCCAGATTTAGTTCCAGGGTTTGACCGTCAGGGCGAGTGTTGCCCTTGCCCAGCCGGTACAGCACGGCGGCGAATGTTTTTTCGGGGGTCGATTTGACGTCTATGTGTTGCTGAATGTCGAGGGTTAGGTCTTCCAGGGTCATGTTTGATCTCCTTCGAGCGGCGTAGCGTGAATACATGGTAACGTGAGTATATAGTCACGTCAACAATTATTTTTTACACGAGGTTGCGGAATTCGGGAGTACGGCAGTGATGCTCACGCTGCAAGGGAAGAATTCAGAAGAGCTCGAAGCTCAGACCACGGGGAAAACCGGAGGCGAGGCGGGCATCGCGTGTAATGAGGGTGGCGCCGAGTTCCTGGGCGAGCGCGAGGTACGCCGCATCATAGGCGGATAGGTTGTGCCGCATTCGCCAAATGTAGGGGAGAAAATCAATATGGGGGTAGCGGGCTACACGGAGGCTCATCAAATCCTGGATGGCCTGATCGGCCCGCGGCGCGGAAACCGCAGATTCCCGCACCAGCCGCCGCAAAACTTGCGCAACTTCAAGGTCCAAGAGATGCGGTGCGTGCAGAGATTCGCCGCGCGAGTAAATGCGGCGCTCTATCCGTTCTCCCGCGGAGGTTTGAAGCAGCCAGTCAATCGCGGCCGACGCATCGAGGACGATCACCGCGCTTCGCGCTCTTCGCGGACAAGTCGAGCAGTATCGAGCGGAAGAGTCACCGGCTTCCGGGCGTGCAGCCGTTCGCGCAACTCCGCCAGGGTTGGCCGCTCGGCGATCTCCTTGATCTCCGCGATAAGGTAGTCGGAAAGCGACATGCCTGCCATGGCGGCTCGGGCTTTCAGGCTGCGATGCAAGGCGTCCGGCACATTGCGGAGTTGGATCATTTTTGGCTGTGAGCTCGACATGTGAACAGTATACTTTCATGTGGGTCACATGTAAACTCTCAGCTATCGCCTTCAAAACATCAAACACAATGGCAATTGGCAAGACTGTAAATCTGCTTCCTTTCAGATCCATCGAGGCTCCTGCCGTCCTTCCGATTATTCTTACTCCAGCAGGGAATCGGGCTTGCATCTAAGATAGGACGATGCCTGAAGTTTCCAATTCTTCGGTCGCCGAAGAAAAGATTGCAGGAGACGCGGTTGCAAGAGAAACCGGACTGAATGAGATCCAGAACGCAGTTCCGCGTCTGCTAGTCGAAACCGATCCCTGGTCGCGCACTTTCGGGCGTAATCTTCGCGATCTATTCGTCGACAAACAACGCGAGCTTCCTCCCTTGCAGCTTCAGTCTGCTCCGGGCGCGTTCTGGTCGGACGTTTTTGTCGACCGCAAGCTGCCCTGGCGGCGGTTCTTCGAGTCGGGTGGATATCATGCGCTCGCGATCATGGCTATCGTGGCGGGATCGCGCTTTCTGGCGCTGCAACCACATGCCATTCCGCAATCCCAACTTGCGCACGCCGACGTTGTGTACTACACGGCCGCCGACTATTTGCCGCCGATCGATACTCTTCGGGTGCGGGGGAGCACACCACACACCCGGCGCGAGGAGAAGGCCGATCCTGGATTTTCTCCGCAGCCGGTCATTTCCGTGCCCCCAGAATCTGACAATCATTCTCAAACCATCGTTGCCGCTCCGGCGGTTCGGCTGAAGCATGATGTTCAACTGCCCAACACGGTGGCGTGGTCTGACGCACCGCGCATGCCGATTGCCCCCGCGCCGCTGGTGCCTGCCTCCCAGATCTCCCGCCTGGCGCCACGGCTGGAGCGATCGGTTGTGGCGCCTCCGCCCAGCGTGGACAAATCAGAGCGGCAAGACATGCAAGCGCCGCAGTTGGCGGTGGTTGCACCACCTCCCGCGCTGGATGCTACTTCGGACCGCCGGATTGGCGATATGAATATGAACATTGGGCACAGCGCTGTGATTGCACCTGCGCCACAACTCAGCGTAGCGGAGCAGCGTACCATGGCGCGCTCGGGCGCCGCGCTTCGCAGAAATGGCTCACAGGTAATCGCTCCGCCGCCTTCTTTGGGTGCATCGGGGCGCGCACGCTCGGGCGGTGCGATGGTCGCACTGAGTCTGAATCCGGCGGTGGGGGCGCCTCCGCCTGCGGTTGCGGGAAATCGGCGCGGCACATTTTCCTCCACGCCATCGGGACATCGCGGCGCCTCCGGTGCGCTTGCCGATTCAGGCGCCAATGAAGGCGCTTCGGGCAAGAGCAGCAACAGCAAACTGCCGTCGGGGCTTTATGTCGGGAATAACTCCGGTGTGAACGGGGTGAATCCGAATTTGATCGCGAATGCGCGGCCGCCGCGGATTGGGCGGTCTGAGCAGACGACGAGCGCCGGCAACGTTTCTGCGGTAGAGCGGCAGGTTTTCGGCGACCGTAAGATTTATTCCCTTAGCCTGAATATGCCGAATCTGAACTCGGGAGGCGGGAGCTGGATTATCCGTTTCGCGCCGCTGGGTGAGGATTCAACGCATGCACAGGAACAAGTCTCATCGCCGGTAGCGACACAGAAGGTCGATCCGGCTTATCCGTTGGAACTGATGCGGCAGAACGTGCAGGGAACGGTCATTCTATATGGCGTGATTCATGCGGATGGCAGCGTGAGTAACGTGCGGGTGCTGCGCAGCGTGGATGGGCGACTGGATCGCTTCGCGAGCGACGCGATTTCCAAATGGAAGTTTGAACCTGCGACGAAAGCGGGTGCGCCTGTGGACGTGGAGGCGACTTTTTGGATTCCCTTCCGGCCGACAAAGACGCCGTCTGAGTTTTAGGGAAGTTCTCAGTTCTTGGTTCTTGGTTCCGGCTACGCTCCCACCGCTTCCTGGCCGCCCAGGGGCAGGAAATATTGCGTGCCTTTGATGGGTTCAGTAACTTTGCGCAGTAATTCCTGAAGGTCTTCGTTGCGGTCCACGAAATCAATTTCAGAGGTGTTCACGATCAGCAGGTCGGATGAGGTGTAGTGAAAGAAGAAGTGTTCATAGGCTTTGACCACTTCTTCCAGATAGTCGTCACTGACGGCGCGCTCGTCGGGCGCGTTTTTTTTCTTCAGGCGCTTTTTTAGAACTTCCGGCGTGGCTTGCAGATAGATCACCAGATCAGGGGTGGGCAGCAGATTGCGGAAGTGGGTGTAGTAACGATTGTAGGTGTCGAGTTCCTGGTCGGTGAGGTTGAGGCAGGCGAAAAGCTTGTCTTTCTCGAGGATGTAATCCGCGACAACGGTTCTTTGCGAACGAGCGCCTAGGTCAAGAGCTTGCAGCTGCTCGAAGCGGCGCACCAGAAAAGCGAACTGGGCCTGAAAGGCGGCTCCGCGTTCGCCCTCATAAAATGCGCCGAGAAAAGGATTTGAGTCCGGCTCCATGACGCGCTGCGCGTTCAGGCGCTCGGCCAGCATGCGTGCCAGGGTGCTTTTGCCGACTCGGATGGGTCCTTCCACAGCAATATAACGGGGCAGCTCGAACAGATTCGCCATAGTTTGAAAATATTCCGGAACTGGCAGGATAGCTCGGATGGCGCGAGGTGACAATTGAGGGAAGAGTTAACAGAGCAGTGGGCAGTGGGCAGTGGATAGTGGATAGTGGCCAGTGGGCCGGTACAGCTTACAATTCCTGCATGCTTGAGTTTGCATTGGCTGGCGGGGTTTGCGCCGCAGCGGTTGGGGCGGCGGGGTATCAGTCCATGGCGTGGACCGGGCAGTGGTACGGGAAAACGTTTATTGGATTGCCGCGCGGGGCTCGACAGATTGCGCTTACTTATGACGATGGGCCGAACGATCCGCATACGTTGCGGCTGCTGGAAACGTTAGCTGCACAGGGAGTGACGGCGACATTTTTTCTGGTAGGAAGCTATGTGCGGCAGCGGCCGGATATTGCCCGCGAGATTGTGCAAGCGGGGCACGTGGTGGGAAATCATACCTTCACGCATCCGCTGCTGGTTTTGAAGAGTGGCGCTGAAATTCGCCGGGAGATCTCAGATTGCCGGTCTGCGTTGCAGGATGCGATTGGAGAGCACTCCAATCTATTTCGTCCGCCGTTTGGGGGACGCCGTCCGGCGGTGCTGCGCATTGTGCGCGGGCTCGGCTTGGAACCGGTGATGTGGAATGTGGCGGGGAATGACTGGAATGCGCCTCCGGCAGCGGAGATTGAGAGCAAGATCGGAAAGCATGTTAGGGGCGGGGATGTGATTTTGTTGCACGATGGCGGGCATAAAGGGATGGGGGCGGATCGATCGCAGAGCGTGATTGCAACCGGAGGATTGGTTACGAGTTTGAGATCGCGAGGATATGATTTGGTGACGATCCCGCAGATGATGGCGGTCCCCGGGGGAGTTTTGCACTGAGGCTAAGAAAAGGCGGTCGAGGTTCGCTCGACTGGACAGCCGAGGGCGGCTGTCCCTACATGTGCACAGTCTTGAATGCTTGCTTCGCCGCGGCGATGGTTTGACGGATGTCTTCGGCGGAGTGGGCCGCGCTGAGGAAGGCGGCTTCATACTGCGAGGGCGGAAGATAGATTCCGGCATCGAGCATGGCGCGGAAGAATTTTCCAAAGGCCTGGGTGTTGGATTTTGAAGCGGAATCCCAATCCGTGACCGGGCCGGAAGTGAAGAACCAGGTGAACATGGAACCGACGCGATTGTGGGTGAGCGAAACGCCAGCATCTTTAGCGGCAGCGGCGACGCCTTCGACCAGTTCTGCGCTGAGCTTGTCGAGCCGGGAATAAATTTCCTGTTTGTGATCGCGAAGATGCTTTAGGGTGGCGCATCCGGCGGCCATGGCCAGAGGATTTCCCGAGAGCGTGCCGGCCTGATACATAGGGCCGAGCGGAGCGACGAGATTCATAATCTCGCCGGGGCCGCCGTAGGCGCCGACGGGCAGGCCTCCGCCGATGATCTTGCCCATGGTGGTGAGGTCGGGGCGAATGTTGTAGAGTTCCTGCGCGCCACCAAAGGCGAGGCGGAATCCGGTCATCACCTCGTCGAAGATGAGTACCGATTTTTCGCGTTCGGTAATCAAGCGCAAGGCAACTAAATAATCGTCAGCGGCGGGGACGCATCCCATGTTACCGACGACCGGTTCGACAATTACGCAGGCAATCTGATGCTTGAATCTCTGGAATGCGTGCTCGACGGCCTTGATATTGTTGAAAGGCAGGGCCAAGGTGAACTGGATGAATTCGTCGGGAACGCCCGCCGATCCTGGGATTCCGAGCGTGGCCACGCCGGAGCCGGCTTTGACCAGCAAAGCGTCCGAGTGGCCATGGTAGCAGCCTTCGAATTTAACGATGTACTTGCGCTTGGTATAAGCGCGGGCGAGGCGGATAGCCGACATGGTGGCTTCGGTGCCGGAGCTGACGAAGCGTACTTTCTGCATCTGAGGAAATGCAGAGACAACTAATTCGGCGAGATCGGCCTCACTCGGGGTAGATGCGCCGAAGCTGGCGCCATTGCGCGCGGCGTTGATGATTGCGTCGACGACATCAGGGGCAGCGTGACCAAGAATCAGCGGGCCCCATGATCCAACATAGTCAATATATTCATTCTCGTCAGCATCGAAAATATGCGAGCCTTTGCCGCGGACGATGAAGAGCGGATCGCCTCCGACGGAACCAAAAGCACGCACCGGAGAGTTCACTCCACCGGGGATGAGATTTTCGGCGCGCTGCTGTAAACGGCGCGACTGCTCGACTTTTCGAGAGGTTGTGGACGGCATCGAGGCTCCCACGAGAACGAGGATGTGAAGCCGACAACTCAACTAAGGAATGAACACAACCGATTACTATATCAGCCACCGGCGCGACGAATTCACCGGAAATTCATGTGAGCGCCATCATGCTGCAACATGGACTGGGTAGGGTTAGAGCATCAAGTCGCCCTTCTAACCGGGAGGGTTTTTAGGACGGTTTCGGGGGCTCCGGACCGTCCCTTTTATTTTTGCGGCTGTTGTTGTCTCTTCCCGTAAGTGTCGAGTGCCCACCCTTGGCGGCTGCTTCAATTTCAATCCTGTAACATTCCTGTAACCAAAAGGACATAGCCTCGGGAAAGAAAAGCAAGCGTTTGTGGGCTTGATCTAATAATGTTTAATAGTGGTTAACTATGGTTAATATCTGGTAGTATACGATCGTTAAACTAAATTTGGGAATACAATCCGCTGCCTGAATTCTGCTGTCTGAGGTGGGTGGGCGAGACTGGGCCATCCACAGAACTAATCTGAATGATGCCATTGAAATCTATATTTTATGGGCTTGCGGTGTGTGCGATGGCTGTAAGTATCGCTACGCCCGTTATGGCGCAGCAGCAGCCAGAACCACAGCCGAGCGGAGCCCCGACTGCCGCGCCGGCCCACGATCCGCAGACCTCCGACACCGAGGCGGATCAGACCGTGGAAACCATGCTTCCACACTTCACGGATACGCGTTTCTGGCTTTCTGGACAGGCCAATTTTATTTTTCAGACCCATCCGCCGTTTTTTGCGGCATACAACGGACCCCATAGTTTGGGCTCCAGGTATGAAAAGGCCACATCTCGCGTGCTGACGCTATATACCGGAGTGCGGCTTAATAGCTCCACCGAAATTCTTGTCGATATTGAAGAAGCGGGCGGAGCCGCTCTGAGCCAGGGGTTCGGGCTGGCGGGGAATACGGATCTGGATATTGTGCGAAACCCGCTGCTCAGTAAGGCGCCGTATCTGGGCAGGGCGATGATTCACAAAGTATTCGCGCTGAGCAAGGATAAAGTGGAGAACGATCGCGATTTTCTGACGTTGTTTGAAGAGTTGCCGCGGCGGCGACTGGAGGTGCGTTTCGGGAAGTTTACTTTGCCGGACTTTTTCGATGCGAATTCGGTCGGCTCGGATACGCATCTGCAATTCATCAATTGGACAACAGACAATAACGGCGCGTGGGATTATGCGGCGGACACGCGCGGGTACACGGTCGGAGCTTATGCGGACTACGAGGACCGCAACTGGGGATTTCGTTTTGTGGAAGCGCTGATGCCGCAGATTGCGAACGGAATTAATCTCGTCTACCGGCCGTGGGACGTGCATGCGGAGAATTACGAGTACGAATTGCGCCGCGGAATGATTCCGAAAAAGAAGGGCGTGATTCGACTGCTTACATATACAAATTACGCGAATATGGGTATTTACCGGGATGCGGTTGTGCAGTTTGAGGATCATACCTCGCCATTTCCGGAGACGGTGCCGCAGATTGCGAATCATCCCTGGCACATCACGCGCAAGTACGGATTTGGGGCGAATTTGGAGCAGAATCTTTCGCGGTATGTGGCGGCGTTTGCGCGGTTTGGGTGGGACAACGGGAAGACCGAGTCATTTGCTTACACTGAGGTGGACCAGACTTTTGTAGAGGGAGTGGGCGCGAACGGCGAATGGTGGCACCGCAAATTTGATCGGGCCGGGGTTGCGTTCGTTTCGAACGCCATCAAGAAGGATCATCAGAATTATCTGGCGGATGGCGGACTGGGATTCTTGCTGGGGGATGGCGGGCTCACTTACGGGCGAGAAAACATTGTGGAGACGTACTACACGGCGCACGTGTGGCGAGGGATTTATGTGGCGCCGGGAGTGCAACATATTAACAATCCCGGCTACAACCGCGATCGCGGGCCGGTGCTGGTGCCGACGTTCCGCGCGCATGTGGAGTTCTAGGTGCGCTGGATGTGTGGTTATAAGAAGTTATCCAAGACTGCGGTCTCGAAGTCTTTGACTCGCACGAAGGCAGGATCGTTTGTGATCAGGGCGGTTGCAATTGCATGGATTGCAGTAGCGGCTTGCAGGGCATCCGGCGTACGCAGGCGGTGTAGGGCTCTCAGGCGCGCGGCTGAGTCAGCCAAATTCAGGTCTGGAGGGATCCAGTCTAGGTTCGGATAAGTGGACAGCAGAGCATAGAATTCGTCGACTCTATGCTCGTCGCCGGTGCGATACGAGGGGACCAGAAGTTCGGTCATAGTGATGGTCGAGGTGACAGCCGTATGTCCCGAGCGTTCCAGCCAGGAAAAGACGACATCCGTGAGCGCGACATACCGGGCGTTTGCTTCCAGTTGATAGATAAAGACGCTGGTGTCCAACGCAATTTTGCGGTGACGACGTAAAAACAGGCGAAGCCGATCTACTCCCAACTCTGCCGTTCCTTCTCGAGATGGCGGAAAGGATAGGATTGCTTCGCAATGCCGCGAATGGCAGCGCGGTGAGAGGCTGGCTTCTGCAAGACCAGCACTCGCTTGCCTCGAACTACCACTAGAACCTGGTCGCCGGCGCGGAGGTTGAGGGCCTCCCGCGCTTCGCGGGGAATAACAATTTGATTCTTCGAGGATACAGTGGCCTGGCTCATGCTTTACATTTTAGCATGAAGTAAAGGGACTGATAGCGAGATCGCCACCGCCGCCAGTAAGAAAGTCGAGCTTCGCTCGACTGGACAGCCGAGGGCGGCTGTCCCTACATGGGTCTGCGTTAATTCTCCACTTTAACGCCTTTCCAGAAGGCTACGTAGCCTTTGATTTGTTTGGCGGCGTCTTTGGGCTCGGGATAGTACCAGGCGGCTCCGGCGTTCTGTTTGCCGTTGACTTCAAGATCGTAATAACTGGCCGTACCCTTCCAGGGACAGACTGAGTGCGCGTCGCTGGGCTTGAAATGTTCTTTGTGAATTGCGTTGGGCGGAAAATATTGATTGCCTTCGATTTCGATGGTTTTGTCGCTTTCGGCGAGGAGTGCGCCTTCCCACATTGCTTTTGCCATAGTGAGTATTTAGATTCGACAAGGATGCGGCGGGTTCAGAGGTGAGAGAAAAATGTTAGAGACGGCGATGAAGACTACTTTTAATGGACATTCCATGGTGGGAGCTTTGGACCGGGTGCTGGTTTGTTCGCCGCGTGCGGCGGGATGGGGCCAGGCGGAATGGACGGCGCAATGGAAGGGCTTGGGCTTTCGCCATGCGCCGGATTTTGCCACGGCTCAGGCTCAGCATGAAGTGCTCTGCCGCGAATTGAAGGCCGTGGGAGCGGAAGTGTTCGAGTTGCCTGCGGCGCGGGATCTGTCGCTGGATGCGGTATACACGCACGATGCTTCCCTTCCCACAGACTATGGAGTGATCGCGATGCGTCCGGGGAAGGCGAACCGGGTATGCGAAGGTTCCTATCAGAGAGAGTTCTGCGAAGGGCTGGGCATTCCAATGTTGGGGAATATTGTTGCTCCGGGCACGAGCGAGGCGGGAGATATTTTGTGGCTGGATGAAAACACTTTGCTGATCGGACGCGGCTATCGCACGAACCAGGATGGAATCCGGCAGATTCGAGAGATGCTGATATCGAAAGGAATCGAAGTACTCTCGGCGCCTCTGCCACACGGAAGTGGCCCGTCGGAATGCCTGCATCTTATGTCGCTGATCAGTTTGCTGGACGATCAAACTGCGCTGGTAGATTTGCCTTGCCTCGCGGTAGAAACGGTTGAGCTTTTGCAGTCGCGCGGGTTTAGGCCGATCGAAATCGCCCACTCGGAGCGCGCCACCCTGGCCTGCAATGTTCTGGCGCTGGGAAACAATCGACTGCTGGCCATTGAAGGGAATCGGGAGACGAACGAAAGGCTGCGGCGCGCCGGGTTCGACGTGCGAACTTTCCCGGGAGGAGAACTGTGCGTGAACGGCGGCGGGGGTCCGACTTGTCTAACGCGTCCGCTGCGGCGAAGCTGAGCAACGCCGGACTTCGTTCGCCAAAAAGTTCAGCCGGTTTGGGTCTGAAAGGCCGCGGTTAATCTTTTCCATGTTTCGTCCAGCGTTTCCGGCAGAATGCGGGTTTCGCCTACGACGGTCATGAAATTCGCGTCGGCAATCCATCGGGGCAGAACGTGCATGTGGATGTGCCCGGCGATGCCGGCACCGGCGGCCTTGCCGATATTCATGCCAAGATTAACGCCGTCGGGGTGGTAGAGATCGCGGTAGATGGACTCGAGGCGCTGGGTGAGAGACATCATCTCAGAGGCTGCCTCGGGCGGCAGATTGCGGAGTTGGTCGAGGTGGGCGTAGGGGACGATCATCGCGTGGCCAGGGGTGTAGGGATAGGCGTTCAGAATAACGAAGCAGTGATGGCCGCGATGCACGATGAGGGTTTTGGCGTCATCGTTGGCTTTAGCAGCGGCGCAGAAGATGCACCCGACGGCCTTTTCGGCAGTGGAGACATAGGCGTAGCGCCAGGGTGTCCAGAGATAATCCATGGTAAGGGGCAAGAGTAGCAGATGGCAGGGGCTGGGATAAACTGGGCGTCTGGCGGATTTGCTGCCGAGGCTGAAGCCTCTTTATTCTAAATCTGAAGGAGTGGTGAACGCAGCGCTTAAAGCGCTGCGCACCCAAGAGCGAATTCATAGCCCATCCTGGCCGGAGGTCGCGGTGGGAGATCCCTCGTCCCGCTGGTGAAGACGCGGGACTTCGGGATGACGCCACTGAGGCCGAATTTACGTCCCTTCATGCCGAGACGTGTGTCGCGTAGTCTTTAAGCTTGCGGTAGAGCGTGGTCTTGCCGATGCCAAGCAGGCGGGCGGCTTGCAATTTGTCGCCGTTCAGTTCAGCGATCGCGCTGAGGATGGACTGCTTTTCGAGTTCCGCCATGGGGACGATTCTGTTGGAAACGTATCCGTGCCCGTTGGTGGGAGCGGTGGAAGCCGTTTTGGCGATGGCTGCCGGGAGATCAACCACATGGATCAGCGGTCCGCTGGTGAAGGCGCAAGTCCGCTCCAGGCAGTTTTCCAGCTCGCGGACGTTCCCTGGCCAATCGTAAGCCAACATGACTTTGAGGGCCTCGTCGGTAAGAGTCTTTTCCTGGCCGGAGGTGCGTGACGCGCGCTCCATGAAATGAGAGATCAGCAGCGAAATGTCGTCGCGGCGTTCGCGCAGAGCGGGGATGCGCAGGCTGAGGACGTTGAGGCGGAAATAGAGATCGCGGCGGAAGGCGCCTTCGGTGACGGCCTGTTCCAAGTCGCGGTTGGTGGCGGCGAGGATACGAACGTTGATGGGAATGCGGCGTGTGCTGCCCACGGGGCGGATTTCTTTTTCCTGGATAGCGCGAAGAAGTTTTGACTGAAGATCGACGGGAAGCTCGCCGACTTCATCGAGAAATATCGTTCCTCCTTCGGCGATAGCGAGCAGGCCGTCCTTGGCTTGATTGGCGCCGGTAAAAGCTCCGCGCACGTAACCGAACAATTCGCTTTCAATCAAGGTTGGCACCAGTGAGCCACAATCGACGGGGATAAAAGGCTTGTCGCGGAACGGCCCGGAAAAATGGATGGAGCGAGCGACCATCTCCTTGCCGGTACCGCTCTCACCGAGAATCAGCACGGGGTGGGAGCTGTTGGCGGCCTTGGCAATGATGCGGTAGAGCTTTTCCATCTCAGGCGAGCGGCCAATCAAGCCACCATACCCCTGGCGCGACTTGAGCTTTTCGCGAAGGAGCCGGTTCTCGGTCTTCAGTTTCAGGTGATTCGAGACCCGCTCGAGCAGCAGCTTGAGTTCTTCAATGCTGAAGGGCTTGGTGACGTATTCGTAGGCGCCATGTTTCATGGCCTGAACGGCGGACTGAACCGTCCCATAGCCGGTGACCACGACCACGAGAGCTTCCGGGCGCTGGCTTTTGATGTGGCGAAGCGCTTCCAACCCGCCGGCGCCGGGCAGGCGCAAATCCAGCAGAACAGCGTCGATGGTGTTGGCTTGCAGCAGCCGGTATGCCTGCTCGGCGGAATCGGCTACATGAACCAGGAAGCCGAGAGACATGGCGACTTCACGGCAAGCTTCGCGGATGGAGCGCTCATCATCCACGATGAGCAGGTTGAGGTAATTCGCGGCCATAATTTGAGGCGTGGCCAGAGCTGGACTAACGGCGGCTGCTGTCATAGGTGTGATTCCTTTGGAATGAATTGAAGTGGCTGGGGGGAGGGCTGCGAAGACGAAGCTGGCGACGAAATAAAAACTGCATTGGTGATTTGAGAAGCTCTGGGGAACAAAATCATGATGCGCGTACCGCGTTCCGGTTCGCTATCCACGTGAATTAAACCGGAGTGAGTGGTGACAATGCTGTGTACGGTAGTGAGGCCGAGGCCGGTACCTGTACCCGCGCTTTTCGTGGTGAAAAATGGCTGGAAAAGATGCCGGCGCGTGCTCTCGTCCATTCCGCAACCGTTGTCGCTGACCGCAAAGAGTATGCAGGGAAAGGCTGGAACACTTGGTTGCGGGAGAGTCGCTCCCAGGACGCCTTGGAATTTGCAGTTGCTGGTTTCAACGACAATGCGGCCCCCGTTGGGCATGGCATCGCGAGCGTTAAGGATTAGGTTCAAGATGATTTGCTGGGCCTGGGAGTGATCGATCGTGAGTGGGCCCAGATCGGGGTCGAGCCGGAATTCGAGGGAAATGTTTTCGCCGATCAGGCGGGTCAGGAGGTCCTTCATATCCTCCGCCACTTGATTGAGGCACAGAGAGCGGATCTGAGGTTTCTGCGGCCGGGCGAAAACCAGCAACTGGCGGACCAGGCCGCTCGCCTGGATAATGGCCGAGCGAATCTCATCGGCATAGCGGCGGCGGCGGTCGCGAGGATCGATGCTCGACAACAGCAGGTCGGTATACAGCATGACTCCGGTCAAAAGATTGTTGAAGTCATGGACCACGCCTCCAGCGAGACGACCCACGGCTTCCCAGCGTTGTGCTTGAAGAAGGGTTTTGTCGTCGTCTGCCGTTTCCGAGCGGAGATCGGCAGTGAGCAAAACTTCAGGCAATTCGCCGGCATCGACCGGTACGCGCCACACGGACCAGGAAGAAATTTGTTGGGAAGTCGCCTCCCGATCTTCGGGAATGCGGGCGGAAGCCGCGGTGCCAGCCAATACATCCCGCAGAATAGATTGGGCCGGGTAGCGGGATGAGGAGGAAACCAGATCGTCGAGGCGGAGGAAGGACCGGTTAGCCAGTTCGGCATTAAGACATTTCTTCAAAGCGGGATTGATCTCGATAATCAAGCCCTGCTGGTTGCAGCGGGCGGCGACGAAGGGAGCATGTTCGAAGATGGAATAAAAACCGGAACAGGCATTCTCCGTTTTTGGAAGCGTAGTTTTTGGAGGCATGGGCCGGGAAATGGGAGTGGCAATGTTCATATCGATACTTTGCAATGGCGGCGACCCGAAAGGAACCCGGCACGGAGGCTGACGATACCTCGGTGTTCCCGGAACGGATTTTCAGTTCCTTATACGGCCTAGCCGCCTGACTTTTTGGGTTTGACCTCGCTTCGAGTCCCACTATAGGAGGGCAAAAGAGGAACTGCGAAGGACATATGTCACGCGAAGGGTGGACCTGCCTGTGGAAAACCGCGCGAGGAGCATTGAACGTGGAGTTATGCGGAAATTAGAAGGGGTTCAGACGATTTCTCTACTAGGGCTTGAGCTTGGCAAGCGCCTGGGATTGCGCGATGGTCAGGGGAGCGCTGAGACGAAAAGTTAGGAGGTGTCCCTTTTGTAGCTGGAACTCGCAAGCTTGAGGGGTAGTGGCTTGGCCGATGGCCTTGGCGAACAGACTCAAAGTTTGCAGGGGAATTGGCGTGCCATCGACCGTGATCGTGCTTAGCGAGAGGCGTACGTAGCCGGGAGCGGGTCCTCGGCAAGATTGAGATAGTGGTGGCGGCTGAGTGGACTCGATTCTCCCGGTGACGAGGTCGCCGTTTTCGACCAAGGCATCCCCGTCGACCACGAGGGGGTCGGCCACAGAACCGGAGAAGCCATCTCCGGCATGGATGCGCGATAGAAGAAGCGGATCCTGCAGACGAATCGTGACCAAGGTTCCGGTGGGAATTGTATGCGACCGCGAGGTTGCGATGAAGAGTTTGCTGTTATGAGGCGTGTCTTGGGCGGCGGGAACTTTTGGACGGGAAGTATCGTCGGAACTCTGCTCCACGCCGGGATGAAAAGGTAGTTGTTGCTGGTTGGAGGATGAGAAAGACTGCGTGCGATGGAAGCTTCCCGAGCTGCCGCAGCTTACAGTAAGGGTCAAAAGACTGAGAGCCAGAACGTTGATGGCCAGAGCCTCGATGAACAAAGCATTGATGGGCAAATCAGGATGGTTCGTTTTGGCGTTCTCTAGAGTAGAGCAGGGCGAGCTTCGCTCAACTGGGCAACGCGTTCGCCTCGGTTCAGGGCAGGCAGCGGCTGCCGCTCGGTGAGGTGACGTGCCGCGATAGTGGATCTTTCTGGGTTGCACACTCAGTATGTTGGCGCAAGGTCGTAACCGAAGCATAGTGGCAAGTGAAATACCAGACGGGAGACCATGATAATTAAGCACTTAGAAGGGGAATCCGAAGCCTGGTATGTAGAACTTCCGTTGCTTCGGGCAAAAGAATCGCGGAGAGCCTTGGCTCTCCGCGGTTAGTGGAGCTGCGGAATTTCGTTTTTGAGTTAGTTGCCGCCGGCGTTGGCGCTTTGCGATTCGTTCTCGGGCTGCGCGATTACGCCGTCGAAGGGGGTTGCAGCAACATAACGACCGTGAACCACACTGATGCGGCGCAACGGGTAACCGGAGTCAGGTCCGCGCTGCCAGGTGGCGCCACCATCGGTGCTTTCGAATACGACGCCGGTTTGGCCGCTGGTTGCAAGCAGGCGTTTCCGGGTGCCATCGAAGGTAACGGAAGTGATGTCCTTGTCGGGCAAGCCGGCGATCATGTGGTCCCATGTCTTGCCGGAGTCAGCACTATGAAAAGCGCCTTCGCGGGCAGCGACAAAAATTTGGCCGTCAGACGCAACCGTAACGTTGCGAATGTTGACTTGATAAGGAGCCAGTTTGGCAGTCTGTTGCCAGACCGTACCGGAGTCCTGCGAAACCAAGACGGCGGATCGGGTTGCAGCGACCACCATGCTGTCTTGAGACTGGACGGAAACGAAATCCTTTTCGCCATCCACCGGCCCGCCCATCCAGATCTTGCCGTGGTCTTTGCTGACAAAGAGACCAGTGGAGGTTGCGGCGAACCAGCGAGGTGAGTCGAGATCGGCGTCGTTGACCCGGCCTTCCAGCATTGCGTGAGTGCGGGTAATGGAAGTCACAATCTTCTTCTTGCCGCTCTTTAGGGTGACGGAACGCGCTACTGTTTTTTCCGTCTCTATATTGTTGATGGGGTGCCAGGTGGCGGTGCCGGGCAGGTGTTCGAACATGCCGCGGTTGGTGCCGGCGATGATGCTGCCGTTGCTGGCCTGCTTCAAGGTAAAGACATCGCGGCCATCGAGACCGGCGCTCTCTTGATGCCAGTTCTGGCCGTTGTCGTGAGAGATGAAGACTCCGCCGAATTCGCGGTCGTTCACGAGGCCGATGTAAAGGGTATTCGCTTCTTTACCGTCGGGAAGAATCGCGCTCACGTAACGGTGTGAGTAACCGTGATTGGAACTGGTGAAGGTTGCCGCGCCGTTGTCGCTGGCGAGCACTCCGCTGCGATCGGTGGCAAGCAGAACATGCTGGGAATTTCGCGGATCGATAAGGACATCATTGACAACCACTTCGGGGCTGCTCACGCGCTTCCAGTCTTTGCCATCGTTGATGGTCTTCCACAGGCCTTCGGTGGTTCCGGCGTAGACGATGGACGGATTGCTGGGATCCTGCTTAAGTACGCGGGTGCGGCGCGCGGTGAAAGGAATGCCTTTGATCTTTTCGAATTCGCCGCCGGCGGTGGTGCTCTTATAGATGCCGGAGCAGGCGCTGGCGAAGACCTCGGAAGGATCGGTGGAGCTGACGATGATGGAGAAAACGTCCGAGTCATCGATCATGCCCTTGTTGATGTGCTGCCAGTTGGCGCCAGCGTCACTGGTCTTCCAGGCCAGGTGCCAGGTTCCGGCATAAACGGTATTGGGATCTTTGGGATCGACGGCGATGGATTCGACGTTCTTGACGATGCCATCATTGGGAGAAATGCGCTGCCAATTGTCGCCACCATCGGTGCTGCGGTAAACGCCATCGAGCGCGCCCGCAACTACGACCTTGTCATCCGAGGCCGAGATGGCCATGGCGCGAACCGACCTGCCGTGCATTTGGGGCAGGACTTGCCAGCTTTTGCCGCCGTTGTAGCTGCGGAAAATTTCGCCGGCGCTCTGATCCTGGACGCTCCAGGCGGAAACGAAAATGGTCTTGGAATTCTGGGGATCGAAGGCGATGTGATCGAGGACGTAGTCGTCACCGGCGCCGAGTTTGGCGAAACGCGTCCAAGAGTGGCCGCCATCGTCGGAAACATAGATGACACCCGTGCTGGTGCCGAGAAGAACATGATCGGGGCTTTGCGGATCGTAGGCCAGACTGCGCACATCCCCGCCATCGGGGCCGAGAACCGTCCAAGGCTGGGAAGCAGCGGCGCAGATCGGAGCCAAAGTCATTACCATCAACAGCTTGAGCCAAGCAGATTTCATAGCGAATAGATCCCCAGACTAAGCAAGAGTTTAGATTCGAGAGCTAGACTGACAGGCTAAACCAGCCTACAACAAGTTACCGAAGGCCACGCAAAAAAAGGGCCGGTCGACTTGCGCCGACCGGCGATGCCATTCCTTTTCCGAACTCACTGCGCTTTCGGGGCAGCCTTCTTTCTAGCTGCCGGTTTGGGATGATCCGGAACCGCTTTGACCTTGGATTCATCCACGGACTCAGTACCGGTGGAGTCGAAGGTCGCGCCCGAAGGAACGATCCAGTACTCAGCGGTCTTGGTGCCGGCGCCGCCGGTACGCACTTCGATACGGCTTGGATCGATGTGCTGCTGGGCTTCGCCTTCCGCCAGATAGAACTTGGAATCGACGGCGCGTTCGCCGGCGAGATTCTTCCGCTTTTCTGTGGGATCGGCGTTGCCGACAATCACCAGTTTGCTGTCGGGATTTTGCTGCAGGTTCTTGGCTACGTCATCCAAGATGGCCTTGCAGGTGTTATCGACGCGCCAGGGCTTCTTCTCGTTTGGGAAATCGCACTGGCTGAGTTTCGAGGCCTTCGGCGGCGGAGGCGGCGGATTCTCAATGGTGACCTGCGTGGAACCCTGGGCGGTGAGGCCGCGGGAATCGGTGCAAGTGGCACCGACGGTGACGCTGCCGGGGGCTACGTTGGAGGTGTTTAATGTAGCCGAAGTGCCACTGCCGGAAACGTTTCCGCTGCTGGCGGTCCAATTCGCCACGGAGACTGGAACGCTGTCCGGGCTGGTGCAAGTAGCCGAGAGGTTAACGGTTCCACCGGCCTGGAGGCTGGTCGGACTCGCCGAGACCGAAATGCTCGGCGGATTCTTGGGCGGCAACGGCTTGATGGTATAGCTGGCCGAACAGCTCGCCTCATTATTGTTCTTCATCTTAGGATCGGTTACGTGAGCCGTAACGGTGTAGGTGCCGGGGGCAGCGCCGTTGGTATCGATCTGAGCAGCGGTGTCTTTCCCGGTAACCTGGCCGCCGTTACCAGTCCAGGCATAAGTGACGGTGTGCTTGGGGTTGAAGTTGCTGGTGGTGACGGTGGCGGTAATGGGCTCACCCACCATGACCTCAGTCGGCTGAACCGAGCAACTGGCGGTTGGAGTTACAGGGACTGCACCACCCCAACTGAAGACGAAACCGGTGCGCAGGCGAACGCCTTGCAGTTCCGGCCGCGACAGGTTCCCATTCACCGTAGTAGCGTTGTTGTAGTAGTTGTGGTAACCCGAAACGTAGTCGGCTTCAAACAAGCGGAAAGCGAGCCACTTCTTAATGGGCAAATCCATGCCGCCGCCGAGGACGACTCCGACTCCATCCTGGGCGTCAAAGCCATTAACAGCCAAGCGGTTCAGGCTGACGAGACCGTGTATAAAATAATTCGCCCCATCCGTTCGCCAGATAAATCGGGGGCCTACGGATGCTTCTAATTCGTAGTTGCCGCTTCCCCAGTTATGTCCAAAGTCTGCCTCGACTCCCCAGTGGGGATCGAAGTTGTAGGTGAGGGAGGTTCCGAACCCTTTCGCCATATCGGGGATCTTGTAGGGGGAGGGGCTGAAAAAATCGGTGAAAGCACCGGGGACGCTACCTCCGGGATGAATCCACTGATAGCCCGCGAACAAGTCCCATTTAGGATTGGAATCGCTTTGCGCGACCGCGGAACTTGAGATGAGTGAGACTGCGAATAGTGTCAACAGGCCGACCAACACACGGCTCTTGTTGCCTCTAACGGATCGTGACATTACTTTCCTCCGTGAATCTATCGATACTCAGCTCGACTACCCTCGGATAAGTCGGGGCCGAGTCAAAAAAGCACTGCTGAGTCGAACGCTTGAATTAAACGCCATTTTGGGAACCCGCAATTCTAACCTAGGCAATCAAAATAGAGAAAGTAATTTTCATCATTTTGCCGATGGCTACTATGTTTTTTTCGCTGTTCTACTGTGCGTTCCCGTCTCAAATTGACATACAAAATGGCAACGTTTGGGGTGGTTAGTTGCGCGGGACCAAGTCGGCGGTGATTTTTTTTGAGATGACTTTAGAGATTCCGCCGAGCTGCGATCTTTCCAGCTTCGAGCTTTCCAGCTTCGAGCTTCGATCTTCGATCTTCGATCTTCGATCATTGGCTCCGCCTAAACGGCGGGGGGGCAAATTCGACCGTGCGTCGATTCTCTCCGAGACGGGTGACGGTTCAGCCGACCTTGCCGGGGTGAAGACACCCGCGTATGTTTGTAATTCCGGAAGCTTTTCCGACCAGATTTCAACCGCAACTGCAAGCAAGGGGCGACCAGAGCAAGAATGAATCACGAAAAAATTTTGATCGTTGAGGACGAAGAGAACGAGCGCACAGGCCTGGCGGAGCTGATTTCCTCCTGGGGCTACCGAACGGAAACTGCGCGCGATGGTTTGGATGGGTTGGAGAAGGTGGAGCACTGGACGCCTTCGATCGTGATCACAGATCTTAAAATGCCGCGCATGGGGGGACTTGAGCTACTGGAAAAGCTGGCAGAACAGACCCAGGCTATGGCGGTAATTGTGGTGACGGCTCAGGGTACGATCGACAGCGCAGTGCAGGCGATGCGGATGGGAGCCTATGACTACATTACAAAGCCCATCGATACCCAGCGATTGCGCTCGATGTTGCAGAATGCCTGCGCGCTTTTGGGAACCCGGGCGGAGTTAGAGAGCACGCGGAAAAGGCTGCGGGATTCGGGTTCCCTAGGGCAGTTGCGCGGGACCTCGCGCAAAATGCAGGAGATCTTTCGGCTGATTGAGCTGGTGGCGCCGAGCACGGCGTCAGTCCTGATTACGGGAGCCAGCGGCACTGGGAAAGAGTTGGTGGCGAGAACGATTCACCAACTTAGCCCCAGAAAAGATAGACCCTTCGTGGCGATCAATTGCGCGGCGATTCCGGAAACCCTGATTGAGAGCGAGATCTTCGGGCATGAAAAAGGGGCCTTTACCGGGGCGCTGGAGCGGCGCACGGGATGCTTCGAACTGGCGGAGGGGGGAACCATATTGCTGGATGAGATCGGGGAAATGCCGGTCGGCACCCAGGCCAAGTTGTTGCGGGTGCTCGAAGATCATAAGTTGCGGCGGCTGGGAAGTAAGGTGGAGACCTCGGTAGACGTTAGAGTACTTGCCGCGACCAATAAAGTTCCCGACGACGCCGTGGCTTCGGGTGAACTACGAAGCGATTTGTATTACCGGTTGAACGTTTTTAACGTCCACATGCCGCCGTTGCGGGAGCACAAGGAGGACATCCCAGATCTGGTGCAGCTTCTGGTCTCGGAAATGAGTGCAAAACATGTGCGGAAGGTTTCCGCGGTCAGCGAAGCGGTGATGAATCTGTTCATCAATTACACCTGGCCGGGAAATGTGCGCGAGCTGCGCAATACGATCGAACGCTCCGTGATCGTATGCGACAGCGGCATGATCGAGACCAAACACCTGCCGCCTGGGTTCGGCCATGCCATTTTGCGCACCAGCGCCAATGATCCGGACGCGATCCGGCTAGGGGTGGGGACGACGGTGGGAGAGGCGGAAAAGATGCTGATCCTCAAGACGCTGGAATCGACCAGCAATAACAAGACCCGGGCTGCGGAAATTCTCGGAATTAGCCTGAAAACCCTGCATAATAAGCTGAAGGAATATGGCAGTAGCCAGCAGGAAGCGGAAGTGGAAAGAGACAGTGGACAGTGATCAGCGGTCAGTGGTCAGGAAAAACTGACTCAGGATAGCGTTTGCGCTCCGAGCTGCCGTTCGGCAGGCCACTGATTGATCACAGATTACTGATCGCCGGCCGCTGACTACCGGTTTTTCTCATGCGACGTAAAACCATTATCGTTTTCGCCATCACCTTCATGGTTGCGGTGATGGTGGCTGCCTTCTCGTATTTGTATATTTCACAGTTGTTGCGGCAGCGGATTAGCAACACTTATGAAAGCGCGCTGCGGCTCACACAGCAACTGGCTTACTTCGCCGACAATGATCTTCCGGATTTAAGCAGCACTCGCATCGATACAAACGATCCGGCCGCGGTGCGGCGAGCTCTAGCCGAGTATCTGCCGATGGATACGAATCTGCTGAACAATATCGAGTCGGAAACGGCGCTTTGGCCCTACATCTACGACGCATCGCTCGAAGATGCGAACGGAAAGGCGCTGCTGCATTCGAATGCGCAGTTAGTTGGCACGATCGTTTCGGAGCGGCCGAATTTTCATGGAGTTACGACCGCCCGTTTCTGGCAGCAACTTCGGCTGGTTTACCGTCCGGCTGCGGTCTACGACGTCACTTTTCCGTTGCAATTGAATGGACAGGCCTTTGGCACCATCCGGATTGGGGTTTCGACCGTCTTCCTGCAGAGCGAGATTACACCCCGGCTGCTGCACGCGCTGTATTTCTCAATTGCGTCGATATTCGCTTCGCTGTTGCTGGCCGCGGTGATTTCGAATCTTGCGCTTGGTCCGTTGCGGGAGATCAGCCGCAATTTGGACAGTATGAATTCGGGTGGGACAGAGGACTTTTCCGGCAAGGAATCCGAGCACGATGAATTTGGGCTGGTCACGCTAAAGATCGCGAACCTGGGAAGGCAGATGCGGGACACCAAGGAGATTTTTTCCGCGCTGAAGGACAACGTGGACCAGCTCATGTCCAAGCTGCAAGACGGGCTGGTACTTTTTACGCGCGATTCGAGGGTGGTGCTGGTAAGCGCGCCGGTGGAGCGATTCCTGGGTCGGCCTCGAGGAGAGCTGTTGGGAAAAACGGCTCGCGAGGTTTTTTCCGGCGGTTCTCCGCTGGGGACCTTGGTGATTGATGCCATTGAACGGAGGCGCCCGTTTTCGCAGCGTGAGTTCAGCGCCGTGGGCGGCAGGCGCATGCAGGTTTCAATGGATTTTGTGCAGGAAAAAGGGACGCAGATTGGCGCTTTGCTGATCATGCGAGATGCGGAATCGGTGCGCCGGATTGGCGACGAGATTGAGATGTCGCGGCGGCTTTCCGCCAGTGGCCGAGTGACCGGCGGCGTGGCGCACGAGGTGAAGAATCCGATCAATGCGATTGTGCTGCATTTGCAGCTCTTGCAGAATAAGCTTTCCCAGCTGGATCCGGACACGCGGCGCCACATGGATATTATCGGAAGTGAAATTCATCGCCTGGATCGGGTGGTGCAGACTCTGGTCGACTTCATGCGGACCCGCGAGCTGCATTTGGAGGAAGTGGATGCGCGCGAACTGCTCAATGACGTGACGCTACTCGCGGCGCCCGATGCGGAGACGCATGGAATTACGGTGCAGCGCGCCATGCCCGATTATCCGCTGCCCATCAAAGCCGATCTCGACATGATGAAGCAGGCGCTGCTGAATGTGGTGCTCAACGGAGTGCAGGCCATGCCTGATGGAGGGAAGCTCACGATCGCGGCTCGCCAGGAAGACGACGTGGTGATGATTGAAATTTCCGATCAGGGGGTTGGCATTGCGTCGAATATGCACGAGAAGGTCTTCGAGCTTTATTTCACTACCAAGAAAGATGGAAACGGAATTGGGCTGGCGCAGACCTATCAGATTTTGGAGTGGCATCATGGATCGGTCGAATTCGAATCGGCGGAAGGAAAGGGAACGACGTTCCGGTTCAGAATTCCGTTGGCTGCGGAGCGGGTCGAGGCACAGGGAGAGGCTACGCTGAACCCCCTCCTCTCGAAGCCGTCGATTCTAGCTTCGTGAGGCTTCCGGCACACTGCTTATCAGCGATTTATGGGGTATTTTTTTCGTATTAACACCTCTACATCAGGGTCGGAGGGGTGTCCTGAGCGTAAACTCTAAAGAGCTGGGTTAAACCAGGCAGGATTGGAAAGATGATTCTGGCCGCAATCCTCGGGGTTTCCTTATTTAATCTCGCTCCCGGGTCTAGCTTTGCTTTAAGAGCGGAAGCAGGGGGGAGTGCGGAGCTTGTTGCGTCTTGGGATCAAGCCAGTCCGGCCCCAGTGCAAACAACGCAGCAGGGAACACAGCCTGCGACACCCTCGACTGCAGCTCCCGGTCAATCCGGTCAAGCGAGCCAGCCCGCTAAGAAAGCATCCCCCGGCGCGCAGCCGGCGGCGAAGCGTCGTAAGCGCCGCAGCGATTGCTCCGCCGGGACCGCGGGCGCCGGAAACAAGCCTGTAAATTCGAGCCAAACTCCCTGCCCTCTTCCAAAAGTTGTGGTTAAAGACGGAGGCTCGAACGAAACCGCGGTACAGCTAAAAGGGACATCGAATGAGCAACAGGAACGCTCGACGACGGAGCAAATCACAGCTGCGACTGAGGACAACCTGAAGAAAGTAGCAGGGCGGACTCTGGACACCAGCCAGGAGCAAACGCTAAGCCAGGTAAAGGAATTTCTTGAACAATCGAAAACGGCCATTGCCGAAGGCGACCTCGAACGCGGCCATGACCTGGCGATGAAAGCACGCCTGCTATCGGACGAATTGGTCAAGCCATAGACTACCGACGCTTCATGGGATCACAATTCCCAGGGGTTGATAATCGGCACGGCGATTTGAGCAAAGTCAGAGACATTACGTGTGACCAGAGCGAAGTTGTATTGAAGGGCTGTGGCGGCCAACAAACCATCAATCACCGACAACGATCTTCCTTCCATCTTTGCGCCCGCGGCCAGGAGGCCCCATCGGTTGGCAATAGCCGCATCGACGGGAAGAATCCTATCTGCGAAACGAAGCTGTAATTCGACGTCCAGCCAGGTTTCTAGACGAGCACGCCGCTTGCTCGGTTGCAATCCCGCGACCCCCTTTCGAATCTCTCCCAAGGTGAGGACGCTAAGATGAAGTAAGTTTTCGTCGGTCGTATCCATCCACTCCAAGACCCGAGTCTCGGGCTTGCTGCGGACGAGTTCAGAGATGCAATTTGTATCCAGCAGATAGCCGATCATGACTCGAGATCGGTCTCGATGGGCGATTCGAGGTCGCGGCCCGGATCGCGATCACGTTCGAGATCAAGTTCGACCCCGACCAGCGGAGATTGGCGGAAGAACTGCACCAGGCTTCTTGGTTGATGTGACTTTCCTACGAGCCGATCATATTGTTCCTCGGCCAATATGACCACGCCCTCCTTGCCCCCCGGGTGATGCGCTGCGGACCTTCGATGCGGGCACGCCGAAACACTTCGCTGAAGCGGGCCTTTGCGGTTTGCAGCTGCCAGGAATCGCCAGAGCGAGTGGATTGAGGGGACGGGGTTTGAACATTGGGGATCGAATCTTTGGAATTAGGAACCATAAAACGACTAGTCTGACTAGACGTATCATGCCATATAGAACAGCCGACGTCAACCACTACAGGCAGGCGGGCGTTCATTTTCCGTGCATCGAGTAGCTTTTATTGTGGGGCCGGAGTTGTGCTGGCAGAAGGAACCGGTGGTTCCTGCACCACAGTGTTGTCGCGGCGAAGAAGCAGGACGGGTTGCTGATGCTCACGCCGCGCGTCGCGTTGTTGCTGGAGTTTCGCTTCCACATCCGCGTCGCTACCGGAAGCCACCTGGCTAAGCTTCATCCCCTGCGCCGAGCTGCGGCTCGCCAATCCCACAGGAGTGTTGGCTCCGCTGAGGGTTTGGGCTTTGTCGTAGAAGAATTGTGCGGTCTCGCGATCTCCCTCGAGCTCTGCCAAATAGCCGAAATTATTCACGGCGAACGCATTGTTGGGATCAAGAGTATAAGCCTGCCGAAAGTCTTTCTCCGCCGTGACCAATTCATTGCGATTCACCGCAGCTACGCCGCGAGCGTTTAACTCTGCAATTTGCAGTTGCGCGGTCATTTCTTTATCGAGCTTATTGCGCAGATCGCGGGCATTGCGCGCCGCCATCTCGCTTACCGGTTTGCCTCGCCAGGAACGATTCAAGGTAACGATGGCGTCGGCGCTGGAATTTTCGGCCGCTGCGGAGTCGTAATACTTCAGCGCCTCCTGGGATTCTCCTTCCATCTCCTTGGCTACGCCCATGTTATTGAGAGTAAATACGTTGTTAGGATCGGAGTTCAGGGCCTTCTGTAGCAGCAGATCGGCTTCTGGTCCTCGGCTCTGCGCAAGCAAGCGCACTGCTTCCACATTGTCGTGATTAATCTGGAGTTCCAGGTCAGGAATGGCCAGCGCCTCCTTAAGAGTTCGCCCTTTCACTCGCGGCAGGCTCGCTTTGGCGATGGCGGCATCGGTGGCCTCTTGTCCCGCCAGGGAATAGAAATTCAGAGCGCGGTCAATTTGCCCCTTCAACTCGGAGATATAGCCCAGATTGTTCAGGGTGAAAGGATCCTCCGGATCGAGCAGATAGGCTTTGTAAAACAGCGATTCGGCCTTCTCATATTTTCGCTTCTGGATTTCTTCGACCCCTTCCTGATTCAATCGCTGCACCGGAGTCAGGTGGCTGCGCCTGGGAATGGTGATCTTTAACTCGCCCGCACGGGCTTGCGATGCCCAGCCGAAAGTAATGCCAAGCACTCCAGCCACCACGCGTGTTCTCCAGGACATTCAGGACCCCTCTGGCTTGAAAAGTGACGAATAATGCCTAGCTTAAGATGCTAATAGAGTCCGTACGTTTGTCAGGCAGCAGCCGATTTTCCAGCCGAAACTACCCACCGCCAGTCGACCTTTTGGCATCTAATGGCGGCTTTGATATTTCTGCACGCGGGGAGATAATGGGTCGCTTTTTTATAAGTATGTTCGCGGGGTCGATCTTGGCCCTTTCATCGGCAGGATCTGCGGCCTACGCCCAAGATGTTCCTTCGCAGTCTGTGACTTCGGACTCGGTGGCTTCGTCGGCCATTACCACATCCACCAATAAGCCGAGCATCCCGGCTGTTAACGAAGACACTTTAGTCGATCCGGCCAGCCTGCTTCCCGATCTGCCCGCGCTCCCCCATGCCAACGCCAGTCTGATCGGAGGCACCGTTCAGAAAGTTGACCGTGTGCAGGATGAGGTAATCGTGCACGTGTTTGGTGCTGGGAAGATGAAGATCTTCTACGACCCCCGGACCCAGATCCTTCGCGGAAGCGCGGTTGCTGCGGCTCCCGATTTACGCCCTGGCCAGCGCATTTACGTTGACACTATCCTGAATGGCGGCGCCGTGTTCGCGCGCACGATTCGCATTGCCACAACTGCAGCGGCGGGCAAGAGCCAAGGGGTGGTCGTGAGCTATCGTCCTGACAAGAGCGAATTGGTGGTGCGTGATCAGCTCTCTCCCTCCCCGGTAAAGCTGCGTCTCGACTCCAGAACTGAGATTGTGCAGAATGGACACGCCGCCTCCGCCAGCGACTTAGTTCCAGGAACATTGGTGGACGTGGAATTTGCATCCCTGAAGGATGTGCGGGACGCAGAGCATGTTTCCATTCTGGCCGTACCTGGATCTGACTTCACCTTCTCGGGCCAAGTGACGTCGCTCGACTTGCACATTGGCTTGTTGGTACTAAACTCCGTTAGCGATCACCAGACTTACGAAATTTATTTAGATCCTTCCGCAGTCTCGGTGGACGATACCCTCCGTCCCGGGGCTGACGTGACGACCGTAGCCAACTTCGACGGCACGCGGTATACGGCGAAGAGCCTCACGGTGAACTCCCGCTAGCGAGAGCTGAAGAAGTTACCACTCCTAAATCTTTGGCTGCGAAATCCGAGCAAACCATTCCGATGCGCGGAGTATCCGCGTAGACATTTGGCCTTGTCGTTGCAAACGTGACATCCGTCACGTGGCCTCTGGCAACATCCCACAGACTTCCAAAGGCCTTCGGCGCGACTCTTGTTAACGGCGCGCAGAACTCGGATTCGATTGGTCGGAATTCCTTCCGCGTGATGTCGATGTCCGCTGGAGGTAATCAGTGAATTTCAGCAGTAAGCTTCTCTGGCTGTCCCTACTGTTGCCCATTGCAGCTTCGGCGCAGACCTTCAACATGGCCATGGATCAGAACCTTCCCGCCTGGAATCCTTGTGTGTTGCCGAATTGCGACCCAGGCGGTCTGGGCCTTCCGACCAGATTTTCCATCACAGAAGACGAAAGCACGAGATCGCCCGTTCCCTTGCGACTATCGGTCACCGGGCCGGCCTGGACTAACTTCCTCGCGTGGGACAAAGTCGGAGCGACCTCCGCCACTTACTTTAATTCTGATTTTTGGGAACTCGTTCCAAAAGCGAGTCAGAGCAATACGCAGGCGCTTGAGTATGACATCTTTCAGTTTCAAAGCCCCTACGAGTTCATGTTCGGGAGTGAGTGTGTCATCGGCGCCAAGTGGCAGATATGGGATCACCTGCACGGCCAATGGTTGGATACCACTCGTGATTGCTCGATGGACTTCGGTGTGTGGCACCACATTCAATGGTGGACGCACCGCGTCGACGGCGACACGAGCTGCGAGGGCTATCCCTGCATGTACTACGACATGCTTGGAGTAGATGGGGTTTATACCCAATTCGCCACGACCGAACCGGCAGGCCCAATTCCCGCAGGCTGGTCAAACAATAGTGGACTCAATTTTCAACTGGATAGGAACGGCGAAACACTAAAGAACGCCACGATCGTCGAATATATAAAGAATGTGAATCTCACTGAGCTCGGGAACTAATGCGACGGAACTAAAGGCGCGACATCGATAGTCACCACGATTCGCGTCTTCGCTTTCGGCTCAACATTGCGACGAATTTTGGCTGCATCGTCACGCACTAAAGGGACGATGAACCAAGGTTATCTTTTTCTAATGTTGTATTCCTCCTAAGCTGGCGCCGTTCCGCAAAACAAAATAAAACCACCGCAAGAAATTTATGGGCGGGCGCGCCTTCCCTTGCGTTGGTCAGAAGACTAGACATGGACCCGAAGCAAGATCCTCGGTTCTACCTCCGCCCCTGAGGAGCTATGCGTCAACTTGCTTTTGCTTTTTCTCTATTTCTCACGTCTTCTCTGTGTACCGCTAGTTCTTCTTACGTAGTGCCCACGACAACCCTGGCCGCTCAGACATCGAACAATACCAGCGCCGCGAACACCTTTAAAACCCTATCGAACGGTGACCGTGGAGCTGGAAATATCAGCAAGGTAGACATCCATACTCTGCTCTATCCAGGCGCTACGACCAAGGTTTACGCCCATATGGTTTTATGGTTTGGCCAGTCCGATCACATGAACATCGGTTACAGCGAGACCAATCCTACCGAGGTCCAGAGCCAGATCGACGATATGGTAAGCCGCGGAATTGACGGAGTGATTATCGACTGGTATGGGCCGGGGAATGCTATTGATCGAGCGACCAAGCTTGTCATGGCAGCTGCGGAGAACCATCCCGGATTCACCTTCGCCATCATGATCGATAAGGGCGCTATTGAGTGGTACTCCTGCGAGGCCTGCTCCCCGCAACAAGCACTGATTAACGAACTTCAATACATCGAACGCACTTATTTCCCTTCGCCGGCTTATATGAAGATCAACGGGCAGCCAATGGTGACGAACTTCAACGTCAGCCTTTCTTATTCTTCCGTGGACTGGGATGCTGCAAATGCCGCCACGAGCACCCATCCGACCTTCTTATTCCAGAACAACGACGGATTCACACAGGCATTGAGCGAGGGCAGCTATTCCTGGGTTATGCCCACCGCTAACGACTACGGCCTGAATTACCTGGCGAGCTTCTATGATGCCGGCAACAAATTTTCCAAAGAACAAACCGTAGGGGCGACCTATAAGGGTTTTAATGACGCGCTCGCTTCGTGGGGATCAAATCGAATCATGAACCAGCAATGCGGCCAAACCTGGCTGCAAACCTTTGCCAAATTGAACAGCATGTACGATTCGGGGCATCAGTTGCCTGACTTGCAACTGGTGACATGGAACGATTACGAAGAAGCTACGGAGCTTGAATCCGGAATAGACAACTGCCTGACGGTATCGGAATCGGTTTCCGGCAATACTTTGCAGTGGAGTGTTAACGGAAACGAAAATACCGTCGACCATTACACCGTCTACGTTAGTACCGATGGGCAAAATTTAATGCCGCTCAGCGATATCGCGACGGGAGTGGGTTCACTGAATCTCTGCGCCTTCCCTCTCCCGAACGGGAATTACCAACTCTTCGTGCAGGCCATCGGCAAGCCAAACCTGGCGAATCAAATGAGCGAAGCCAAGTCCTATCGCCCTACGTGCGAAGTTTCCACCTCCGGTCCAACACCAGCGCCGGGGCCAAGACCGGGTCCAACCCCTACCGTCTCACTAAAAGCGTCTCCCGGCTCGCTCACCATACAGGCTGGATTGGCGGGCACCTTAACGGTTACCGCAACGCCGCAGTCGGGATCATTCAATAATGCGATTTCACTCGCTTGCGGTTCTGTCCCGAGTAATCTCCGCTGTACTTTTTACCCCGCCGCCATCACTCCCGGGAATGGGCCCGCGACCTCTACGCTGGTCATCTTCAACACTACCGTCAGTGCCAGCATGAATCCGCCGAATGGGCGTGACCTTCTCCCAATCAGCGCCGGCTGGATGCTGCCCTTCGGCCTTGCCGGCTTCTGCTTCCTGGGTAAGCGCAAGAGGGGATTCGAAGCGCTTGCCCTCTTCGCTGTTCTCGGAATGGGCACGGCCACTACTGCCTGCGCCGGATACAGTACCGGGAACAAAGTCCCCAATGCTTCGCAGCCTGCTGTCACCTACTCCATGACGGTTGATGGAACCTCCAGCGCCGGCAAGCTCTCCGCTCCCATTACCGTTGTGGTTCAATGACTTCTTAGCGTTGGACGGACGGTGAAGAGCGGTGCGGGGAACCCAGCCCAGTGAGTTGTGAGTCATCAAGCGCAGAAGCAGCGGCTTGGAAGGAACCCAGCTCGGGAGTTTACGTAGTCGCATGATTTGACGCAGGGCCAAGGCTCTCTTTTCCAGATCGAAGTGACGAAGATATTTCAGCACGATGTTAGGCATCGTCATGCGGAGGGCCGCTGAAAAGTTTTGTTCAGCCATGGCCTCTTGCCTAAGGGGATCGCCGAGAAATCGAATGAGGCAGTTGGCTAAATCTTCGACGTCGCCGGATTTGTAAAATTCGATGGCCATGCCCTCGCCGTCAGACATTTGGCGAAAATCCTCGAGGTCGGCGCAGACAATGGGAACTCCATAAGCGCAGGCCACGTGAGCCACTCCACTGCAACCGGTCGACGAGGAATAGGGCATCACGGCGACGGAAGCACTCTGAAAGAGACTCGGCAACTGCTCCTCGTGCACGTATCCGGTAAATTCGATGGCCGGATTCCCCTCACATTTCTTCTTCATTGACTCGACATAACCCGCGGCCTGAGGATGATTCCCCCCTCCCACGACTAACCTAGCATGGGGCAATGCTTCCGACACCCGTTTAAAGGCTTCCACCATTAATTCCAGCCGCTTGTATGTTCCCCACTTTCCAAAGGCCAGGATGCGATGCTCGGGATTTCCGCGGCGTGAAAAATCCGGAAACTGGGGCTCACGGGAGAGAATGCCGTGCGACCGGAGATGCACGTTATCCCGGCCGTATTTTTCATGCAAAATATTGCGGTATCCCGGCATGAGTACCGACACCGAATTTGCCAGGAGAAGCATTCGCGTCGCAAAAGCGCCAGCGAGTCGATAGGTGCGGGCATGGCGGACGCCAGCATCTTTCAAATTGACCGTGTCCATCAAATGATGAAGGGTGACGTGGGTGTAGCAGCCGGTGAGCCGCGACAGCACCGGAGTAAGGAGTCCAGCGAACGCAATTAACGGGTTCCGCCCGAACGTGCTGAAAAGCAGGTTAAACCAAACCACATCGGGCTTTGATTTGCGAATTGCCCGCAAAATTTTGAAAGGGCTGGCGGGATCGTCAAACGACCAGCAGCGTTCCACCCTGAACCTTTCGAGCTCAGGCTGGGAAGTGGAAATGGTATCTGCAAGCACCGTCAGGCGAATGAAGGGATTGCGCTGCAGCTCGTTTGCAAGATGCAAGCCATACTCACTCAGACCACCCTGACTAGGGGGAAATGTAGTTACCAAACAGATCTTCATTTGCTTTTCCGCCCTCTATCGATCGGAGCCGGGGGGTCAATCCTTATTGAGATCACGATTCGGCGATCATGACCCCGATTCGATCAAGGTTCGATGAATTCGCTGCGTGAGATGTTGGCTGGCGGATAAACACGGGAGGGCAGGATGGTCGCGGCCTTCATGTGTGAAAGCCGTTGCAGAGGCAGTTTTGGCGTCGCTTCCTCGCGGATTCTGGTTTGCATCGCTTCCAGAGAACCGGGTGGGACAACCGAGATGGTGGCGGAAAGATCGGCTAATGCGAGGTATGCTTCCCGGTTTCGGCGTACGAATTCCAGGGGATATTCGGGCTTTCTGGCGTGCGCGGCGTCGGGGTGGGCATCGATTACGAAGGCCAGATCGGGCTTGGGGATTATTCGTAAAATGAACCGTGCGAAGAATCTCGCTAAACTTCGCTTTAAGGGCAGATTTGCCAGCTCGTCATAGATATAGCGATCGAAAATGACAACATCGTCCGCGCTCTGCCGCGACTGCGCCACCTTACGGCGAAGGTTGAGCGCGTCGGCGAAATAAAGAAAAAAACGTACCGCGATCACGGGAAACGACGTTACATTCTTATCGCGCCGCTGCACAGGTTTTTGCGGACTACCCACGCCGCGCTCTCCCTTGAAAGCCTTGTAGCTCATGAACTCGCGCCAAGGGGATAGAACGACCACGTCGTCCCAGAAAGTGAATAGGCGCGTAGTGAGTCCGAGTTCATGAAGCCAGCACTCGAACTGCCCGATCTGGGTGCTCTTTCCAGCTCCGTCGATTCCGGAAAAACTTACGATCGTCACTGGATTGAGCTCCGCATCGTCTGCCACTGATTGCCTGGAATTTAATGTGCTCCCGGCGGGCGGCTGGAAGTGCCAGCGGTTAGCGCTGCCACTAAACCAACTGCGATACCGGCGGCGATGATGGCTCCGGTAGCGATCACGATGGTCCTTACCCGGTGCTGTTTGCCGGGAGCAATGGCCACACCAGCTGGTTGCGACGCGGCAATGCCATTTACGTTGGTCGGTTCAGCCGCAGCCGTGCCTACCGGCTTCTGAGAAGATTGGGGGGCGGGCTGGGATGGCTGCTGTGCCTGCGGTTCAGCCGCGGTCGTCGGGTTTGAGGTCGACGCATTTTGATCCTGGGGGCTGGGAACCGGCAAAGCAAAGATGCTCGGGGGCATCAGCTTGGCCAGGGTGGCTCCCGGACTATCTGGAAGGTTCGCTCCTGTGGGAGCGCGATGCGTTGTGGACTCTGCCGGCGTCGAAGCAACACTGGAGTCGACTGTCTGCGCGTGCGTCAACGGCATCCACGCCGTCGATATCAATCCCAACACAGTCAGGATGAGGCATCCCTGCCGAGCCAACTGCATTACTTTATTCCTCACAAGCACTCTCCGACGATCGAGAATCATCAGCTGGCAACTTTCAAATCTGTCAACGCCGGGGCAGCATACCAGGGTTGCGTCTCAACAACCACTGCCGGAGCGAAGATTTGAAAGCTACGAACCGCTTCCGCCGTGGTGTCGAAGACTTCAAACAAACGATCCACCCGCATAAGCTCCAGAATTACGGCGGCAGAGGGCGGAACAGCGGCCAGCTTCAGATCTCCATCGCGCTTCATGGTTTCATGCAAACACTGCAAAAGCATCTCTACCCCGGCGCTATCCATGGAGGTTACCGACGAACAATCCAGCACAACATAAGGACGGTCATCTTCAAGCAGAGGCCGCAGTTCATTCAAGAAACCGTCAGCCTCCACATGGTTGAGCTTCTCCGGCAATTCCATTACGATCACGGGGCCTCGCGTATACATTGACGTCACTCCTGGGTTAGATATTCTCCAGTTGCCAAAGTGTCCGGCACTGGTGCTGAAACCGGTAAATCGAGCATTGGCTGCAAATCTTCGCTTTCCATCGACAAGGAATTGCGTGAATCTATACTGGACCTCATAACGCGGGAGTCCAGGATTTCGACAACGACATCACGTTCGAGATTCAAGAGGCGGTTCCCGCTGGCCACGGAGTGACACACATCCAGGCAAATTCCAACGCTGGTATTGTCCAGGATCGAGCTATCCTCAATTACAGTGCCGCTTTCAATGAGACAGTCTCTCTCGACGTTACTAAGGCGCGTGATCAGGGCATCCGCTTTTATTCTCGAGTCGCACCCTATGTATGCGGGAGCAACAATGCGCGCGCGCCGGTGAACATCCGCGCCTTGATCGATCCACACGCCCGGCCGCACTTGTTGACCTGAGGGATGAGTCTTGCAGCGACGAGTTAATATGTCAGCGGCGAACCGTCGAAGATCTCGAGGCCCTTCCAGGCAACTCGCGTACTCCCGCACAAAATATCGTGACGAAGCCTGCTCGCTATGCTGCAGGCAATTCGCCAGCGGAGATTGGCTGGCTGCGAAGCAGTCGACCACCCACAGCGGCAAAGGTCCCTCACTGCTCAACGTCGGAGTCACCACCTGCTTCGATTCCTGGTGGAAGCACAAGAGATCGAGCAGATCGGTCTCAACATAAGCTGACCCCCAACTGACAAACGAATTTCGGATTCCCTGCTCGCTATAAGTGGCAAGCCTGCCTTTCAGGGCGGACTGCAGATCGTTGGTTATCTGCACGCTCACATCGGCGTGGTTTTCTCGAAACGGCTGGAGCGAAGGGCAATCCTTCGAATTAACCAGGATCGAAATCGTCTCGGCGCCAATGGCGTCGAAACGCTCAACCATCCTCTCCAAGGATGACCGGCCAACCACCTCGACACACTCGACGCGCCCGATTCCGAGAGAACCTTCGTCATCGCGAGATTCCGAGGTCGCTCCGATTACTATGATGGCCCCGTTTTCCACGACCTACCCCTTTCGAACCCAACCCATGCCATTAAGTTGCTCAGCGGCGTAAGAAGGCTAGCCGACAACCAGATCTTCACTGGGCGTCGCCGATGCCGCGGACCTGGCGGGTCCGTTCTTCGGAAAGAGCAAGTCGCGCATCTTCATCTTCGCTTTGTGAAGCTGCGATTTCGAATTGCCGATTGAGCATTGCAGCTGCCGGGCGATCTCGTGATGCTGGAAACCCTGAACTTCGTGAAGATCGAAGATCTGCCGGCATCCTTCGGGCAATTCTTCAATGGCGCGACGCAGTGCGATACGATCGACAGCGCCGGAAAGGCTGGGGTCTGCCTTACCGACATCCCGCTTCAGGGAGGGAGATTCAGGAGAGACCGGCTCATCTAGTGAGAGCAGTGGCGGGGCCTTCCGCCGGCGCAGCTTCATCAGAACCGTGTTCACCGCGATCCGGTACAGCCATGTCGAAAAGGCGGAATCGCCCCGAAAAGAGTTTACGTTGCGGAAAACTTGCAGAAACGCCTCCTGGGTGAGATCTTCTGCATCGGCGACATCCTTTGTCATTTGCAAGCAAACCGAATACACGCGTTTCTTGTGCAATTGGAAAAGCATTGCAAAGGCTTCCTGGTCGCCCTGTTGAGCCCTCTGAACCAAACTCCGTTCGGAATCGTCCTTCTTGGTTTCGACCCGGGCTGGAATCAGATCGCTTGCTGCAGCGGAAA
Organism: uncultured Acidobacteriaceae bacterium; assembly: GCA_963833875.1. Lineage (GTDB taxonomy): Bacteria > Acidobacteriota > Terriglobia > Terriglobales > Acidobacteriaceae > Sulfotelmatobacter. Next base: position 763,461 of record CAWHZM010000002.1, on the reverse strand, counting down.
TTACGCAAGTGGCCACTTTAGTCTCCTTCGTGTGAACCGCGCCTCTATTGCCGTTCCCCTGAGAATCAGGAACTGTCAGCGTCGAAAGAAAGGTTAATGGAGAACGCTCGGGGGTCCCATAAGGGTGCACCTGTAATTGAATGCGAGATTTGCTGTACCGGAGAATGAGTAATTTTTTATCGCATTGCGTAATTTTTATCTGGCTGGGCGCGAAACTTTCGCTCGGAACGCGGGTTGCTGGCGAAAATTCGGGCAAGAAAAAGCGGCAGATGCGCTGAAATCGATCTGCCGCTTCGAAATTGCAGGTCGAATCAATAAAGCTTGAATCCAACCTCAACGCTTATCTGCACGTTCACTGGCCTTCCGTCCTTCATTGCCGGCTGGAACGTCCACTGCTTCACAGCTTCAATGGCTTTGGCGTCGAGGCCGAATCCGAGACCTCGAACCACCCTGATGTCGCGCGGATGTCCCTGATCGTCCACAATCATCCACAGGATGCAGGTGCCTTGAGTTTTCGCTTCGCGAGCCTGCTCGGTGTATTCGGGATCAGGAGTTGAAACCGGCTGAGGAGCGGAGATGCCTCCGCCTACTTTGAATACGCCTCCTCCGATTCCCCCGCCGCTTCCTGCGCCAACTCCCGGCCCGTGGCCTACGCCAACGCCGCCTCCAGATCCAGAGCCAATGCCTCCCCCGGATCCGGTACCATTCGAGGGCGGAGCCGACGGCATAGGTGCGGCCGACTGTACCCCAAGGTTCGGCATGTTGTTTTGAGCAAGATGCACTTGCGGCGGCACAACTACCGTGGGCGCGACGGCCAACTTCGGATGAACATTTCGCAGCACGATGGCCGGAGGAGTGATTTGCTGCATCGCCAGCATGGGCAATCTTGCCTTGGGCGCGGGCAAAACATCGTGATCGCCACCACCACCGCCGCCGCTCACCACCTTCTTTGCGACCGGGAGCGCATAGGAATCCGGTGAGGGGGCGATCAAAGTTACTTCCTCATGTTCCGGAGCCTTAACGACCACTTTGTGGCCAAAAATTGTCGCCGCCAAAATCAGGCCCACAACCACAATGTGGAACACCACGGAGCCAACCAGACCGTTCGAGCGGTAGTTGTTGTATTGACCCCAGATTGCGTCCGGGGCAAGCAACCTCTGATCTCGAGGACGGGAAGACATTCTGACCACTGGAACGACCCTCGGGCGACCGGAACTGGGCTCGCGGTTAGAGTACAAAGTATTACGTCTCTCGAAGGGACCAGTCGGAGACAGCGTGTAAGCGGATGGCTGTGGACCCTGAGAATTCGACATTAGCGCTCCTTGGGAACTTGTCGCCTGGCTGGACCCGGGAAAACGACGAAGCAATAGATGCCGATAAGTTGAGAGCGGTTTACACAACTAAGGCCGAAGAACGAATCTACGAGATGGCGGAAGGGAGGCACCAGCAGTATCTCTACCCGATATACTGACTTCACCTGATTGCGTCGCCAGCGATTGTAGGTATGCGGTGATGGAAGCGGAGCTTTCAAGAAGTGACCGATCGGGGTTGGCGCGATCTACGGTCTACCATCTTCCACGCCCATAAGGGCAAGGGATCCCCCCAGCAGCGCCATGTTCTTGCTGAAGTTGATCATTTCCTGTTGTCTCTTTTCCGGATCCTGAGCTTTCCAGAAATCATGCATCACTGGCGAAACCCCGGCCAGGAATCCTGCCACGGCAGCGGCACCGAACTTGGGCTTGATCCCAAGCATGAGGCTGGCGCCTCCTAACGTAAGGGCCACCCCGGTTGCCGTTACCGCCACGTCGGGCATGGGCACATGCTTGGCTTCGACGTACCGGGCCATGGTTTTGCGCTCCAGGAAATGATGAATACCGTTGTAGAGAAAGTACCCGCCGAAAACCAACCGTCCAAGCGTGTAGGGGATTTTCATAAATATTCTGTCCGCACGACAAGAAACCCGCGAGTAGGATTCACGCCGGGAAGAGAGCGTTGCCTGATTTACGACAAAACCGAGAAGAGCAAGAAGAGGGGATCACAACCTTGGCAACACTTCCCCGGCAAGTTAGCGGACGTTAGCGAGTTTCAGACTGCCATCGATCTCTCTGTTGCTGGATGATCTGGTAGCAGTCGCAAGCGGTAGCCTCCAACCTGGCCTTGTTCACGATGGTTACGTTCCCACGGGTGTAGGAAATCATTCCCGCCTTCTGCAAGACGCCAGCGGCCACGCTGACCGTCGATCTTCGAGCTCCCAGCATTTGCGAAAGGAAATCCTGGGTAAGCGGCATGGTCGTATTGCCGATGCGGTCATAGCTCATCAGGAGCCACCTGGCCAGGCGTTCTTCCATGTCGTGCAGACGGTTACAGGCTGCAAGTTGGGTGGATTGAATCCCTAGAATCATGGAATAGCGTTGCAGTTGCCTCTCCAGAGCCGCACATTGGGGGAGCAGACTGTGAAGCATACTCACTTCCAAACGGTAGGCGGAACCGTCTCCCTGCGTAATGATTCTCAGTGCACTGGTTTTGAAACCGAAGATCACTGGCAGACCTACAAAGCCTTCTTTGCCGGTCAAGCCTACTTCAACGCTCTCCCCATCGGGCTGGACTGTCAGCACGGAGCACATCCCGTCATTCATGAAGTAACACGACTTGATGATTTCCCCGGGCTCGTGGAGCACCTGATGAAGTTTCAAGCGCACGAACTCCAGAGCGGAGAACACCCGCGCGCATTCCGCCCGCGGGAGGCTCCGGAGGATCAAATTTCCTATTTCTTTGTCGTGGTCGGCTTTGACTACGCGGCTTGTAGAACCCCGGCTCAACTGGCTGGCCATAAGATGGTTCCCTTCGTTTCAGACAACAGAACTCAGTCCGATCTCGCAGGAACCGTGTAAGCCCCGTGGCTTTCTTCGGAATTGCTAAAAGAGACCAAACAAACTTACGCCTTTTAAACAGTGCTTGTATGCCCAATAGCGCACATATTTGAGTCGCTGCAATGACAGACACCCTCTCAATTCTCGACTTAAAATAGCGCTCTCATTGCCAGCCTCGCCGCCCAGCGCAATGTGGCTGCCATTCCGACCGTACAACCGGCGGCAACCAGGAGGTGATCCATGGCCAAAGCTACAGTGCTTCGCCCAATCGGCAGGGCCGACAGAGTTGACGGGCAGGAGGTGCGGAATGAACTCTTGCTTCATCTTCCGGAGAATGAACGAGAACTGATTCACGCCCAGTTAACCTTCATGACCCTCAGTACGCATGCGATTTTGAACGAAGCCGAAGGCGAGATTGAGGACACTTATTTCATGAATAGCGGTCTGGCCTCGGTTTTGAATGTCATGAAGGACGGCAAAAGCGTTGAAGTCGGTTTGACAGGGAAAGAAGGATTCGTCGGATTACCGGTGATTGTGGGTTTCAAATCCAGCCCTTCCAGAGTGATCGTGCAGGTATCCGGGTCAGCGTTCCGCTTGAATACGCCCGCTCTTTTGAAAGCTTTGCGCAAGTGCAGCGAGCTTCAGCGGAGACTGCACCGTTATTCTCAAGTCCTCTCGGCACAAAGCTCACAAGTGGCGGCGTGCAACCGCTTGCATGAGGTGGATGAAAGGCTGGCGCGCTGGCTGCTGATGAGTCAGGACCGCCTTGGCTCAAGCAACGTTGAATTGACTCAGGAGTTCCTCGCGCACATGTTGGGGACCAGGCGTTCCAGCGTAACCGTAGCGGCTTCCATCCTTCAAAAAGCTGGATTAATTCGATACACGCGCGGCCACGTGCAGATTGTAAACCGGCTAGGACTGGAAGCGGCTGCCTGCGAATGCTATGAAATGATGGTAAAACAGGGCGCGCGGTGGGATGGAGAGATAAACTGAGTTTACCCGTCCAATTCCGTGCGCGCGTCCCGTCGCGATAAATCGAAGACCCGGTAGCTGTGATTTATACGCTGCTGCGCCCACGCGCCAAGTGACTGATCAGCGAAATCACGAAGAGAACCAGGAAAATGAAAAACAGCAGTTTTGCTACCCCGGCGGCCGCTATGGCCACACCGGTGAACCCTAGAATCCCCGCGATAATCGCCACCACCAGAAAAACGATTGTCCAATAAAGCATTTTCCCTCCTCCTTAAGTGCCCTGCCCAGCAACTGTAGCCCCGGCGTTTGCAGTCCACCAATCCCCTGCACTGTGTATTCCAGCCTTGGGATCGCTGTAATTGATTGCTGTAATCGATTGCGTTTGTGTCTAGTGAGGAGGGAGCCGGTGCCAATTACCTGTGCAGATACTCAGCACCGACTCCGTTAGGGGCGTCTGTCGAGTAGGACTTAAAAATACTGAATGCCGGAAGCGTCGGCCATACGGTCAATTCGGTATTCAGCCGCCAATTTTCATATGACCCATAAGCTGCCGGAACCTGACTTCGCGACTGCATTGCGAGTGAAAGAAAATGTGTCGCGTTACGGGAAAGGATGTATGGACGACCATCCTGGAGGCTTCTATAAGAGAGAGGTTTGATGCAGTCTGCTTCCCGCAACATTTCGAATCGTATGAGAGCACACGCGAGAATTCTTGTTGGGAGCGCGATTTGGGCCGCGCTTGCAATCTCATTGTTTGGCCTGGAAATGTTTGGCCAGGAAATGCCCCCACTGCGGCCGAACCCTGGGAACCCTGCCAGCCAAATCGGAGCTCAACTCATCGCCTGGTCCGATCTGAAGAAGCCGCAACCGGTTTCACAGCCAGCGCTTGCTTACGGCTTGCGAGACTTTCACGAGTTTAAACCGGCGAGCTTCGACGACCCAGAAAAGCAACTTCAGCTGAGTATTCCGGTATCAACGGAATCGCCCAGCCAAGTTGTCGAGATTCCCGGAACGGACAGATAATTCAGGCCAGATAATTCAGGCCGGCATAATTGCGGCGAGAAGAGAAGACAAAAATTAAGGAGAGCAAACATGCTCTCCTGTGTTTACGAGCAATTCATGATAAGTGAGCGCCTCCGTGAGCATAGGCATCGGCACCTGCCTGGCTCACGTGACGGATTACAGTCTTCCGGCCAGCAACAATACCAGCAACACGACCACGACCAGCCCTACCCCACCGCTCGGATAATATCCCCACCCTCGGCTGTAAGGCCAGGCTGGTAATGCCCCTACGAGTAACAACACCAAAATGATAAGCAGGATCGTTGACATTAAAAGCCTCCGTTAAGTTTGCAAGCGTTTGGTTTTAGGTACAGCCAACAACAAAATCTGACCCTAGGGACAAAGAGCATAACGGCTTAGTCGGCTCAACGAGCAGCGGAGCCACCCGGTGGCGTCGCCTGAAGCTCACCCTGTTGGGCCGCACCGGAGTACTTCTGTACGGCAGCTAAGAATGGAGCTGCGCTCTGGGGTGGGGGAGTTCTTCCTTCCAGAATGTCTTCGAAGGGGACGAATTTCCCATAGAGAATTCGAGTTTCATCTTTATCCTGCGTAACCGACGCTCCGTTGAGATCGATTCCGGCAAAAATTCCACGTGCGCGGGAATAAGTCAAAACCTCGGCCTTCATCTTCCAGTCGGTATCCGCGCCCGCGTCACGCCCGACCGGGCCGGCAGCGGCCGAAGCATCGCCGCCAAGCTTAAACTTGCTGGCAAGCAAATGCTGCATGCCTTGATCGTTGGTCACGACCATGACCACGTCGACAGCCTGGCCACCTAGTTGAAGACCCCAGCTTCCGCCGGTTAGCGTAATCGGGGCTGGAGCGCTCCAGTTTCCATTTGCGGTGCGGCAACTAGCAATGCCCTTCCCGTGACTTCCGCCGAAACCCACTGCGATTTTGACCATGGAGGGAATCACCGCGATGCACTTCGCGTCTTTCATCACTTTGTCGGGAATCGCTTTGTCAGGCGTACCCATAATCTCGTTTAAAACTTCAGCTGACTTGTCGATCCGTTTGTCGATGTCCGACTGGTCAGATGACCATGCCATTCCGGCGAACAGCAACACGCTGCTACAAACGGCCACCAAACATCTCGCTAGTGCAACCTCTCTCTTTTTCATAACGTGCGACCTCTTCTCTGCGGTTAACGAATTGCGTTTTTTCCAGCCTCGAAGAACTTTAAGCCTTGCCGGCAGCCCGGTTCTATCGGGTCGGAGCTGTAAAGTTCAGCCGGGTGGGCCGCAATGCCCTCGCCAAAAAACTGCAGGCCAGGCAATTAAGCCTGGCCTGCAAGTTACCTGATCGTCTACCGCCGAATTAACGGCTCGCCGATTCAGAGTCGGTGGGGGATGTTTTCACTTCGGCATGATCGTGAGCCTGACCCGCATACTTCCGAACCGCGGCTTCCAGCGGAGCAGCGCCCGCGGGTCGACGAACCTTACCGGTCAGAATATCTGCAAACGGCACGAATTTTCCGTAAAGCAGATGAGTTTCATCTTTATCCTGCGACACTACCGAGCCGCTCAGATCCACGCCGGCAAACAGCCCGCGCGCCCTTGAATAGGTCAACATTTCAGCCTTCATCTTCCAGTCTGTATCGGCGGCAGTGTCGCGCCCTACTGGACCGGCAGCAGCTGAAGCATCGGCCCCAATCTTGAATTTATCGGACAATAGATGGTCCATACCCTGTTGATTCGTTACGACCAATACTAAGTCGATAGCTTGACCACCAAGTTGCAGCCCCCAGCTTCCACCGGTGATGTTGATGGGTGCGGGACCACTCCATCGGCCGCTGGGCAAGCGGCACACTGCAACGCCGTGTCCATGCTGTCCACCGAATCCAACTGCAATTTTTACCATCGAAGGGATGACTGCAATGCATTTAGCATCGCGCATAATCTTGTCTGGAATTGCCTTGTCCGGAACTCCCATAATCTCGTCGAGAACATGGGCGGATGCCACGATGCGTTTTTGGATACTCGTTTCGTCTTTCGTGCTGGTGTCATCCTGCGAGAAACCCATTCCCACCAGTAGTAGACAACTTGCGCCGAGCACCAGGACAAATCTCGGTAGCGTGGAACTAATGCTTCTCATAAGCCAACCTCTTCATTCTGTGCTCGAAGCGAGCAACTGTTTGTTTGAATTTCCTGCTCTGGCAAAACTAGCCGCGAATGCGTCGCCGTTCCATCCGGTTCGGGCTGTAAACTAAACTCGGGAGCTGTGCAAAGCCGGTATGAGCCTGGAACTGCGGCGAGGTTGATTAAGGTTACAAACGGCGCAATGTAAGGTGGGAGCAGTATTGCAGCTCGGCTGCAATGACTTGGCAAACGCGATTTTGCGATGTTAGGCTGCGATAGGGCTCTGTGAAATAGTCTGGGGAGATGTGGAGACGTTCTGGGCTTCGCTGTGCGAGAACACTCTCCGCGCGCGATTGATCTCTTCCTGGGTTTCGCAATGAGTGGCGACCAAAACGCATCCTTTCTTGATGTCTCCTTCGACGACCCGGGCTTCGTTCTCGGGTATTCCCATTCCAACCAGCGCCCCCGTGAAGCCTCCGACAGTGCCCCCGATGCCGGCCCCAGCCAGAATAGCCAGGAGTGGGCCGGCGCCTATCACTGGACCTAAACCAGGTATCGCGAGAGCGCCGATTCCGATCAGCCAACCGATTGCTCCCCCAAGAGCCGCTCCCGACCCTGCTCCGAGTGCAGCGCCTTGCGGCGATCTGCCGCTCTGTTCAATAGGTAACTCGTTCAATATTTCTTCGGACCCACTGTCATCTGGCAGCAAAACCGATATGTCTGTGTTGGAAAATCCGACGCCCTTCAGAGCATCTACTGCGGACTCAGCTTTGCCGCGAGTTGAATAAATCGCGAATATCAATCCAGCGTTTTCCATTGACCCGCCTCTTTGCAAGAGCTTGCTGCAACCTGTATGGTTCACCAATCGGTAGAAACCTTGAGAAGAGCGGGAGCTTGAAGTGTATATTCCTGCGGTCTCTGCGCTTCCAGACGTTGAGAAACGCTGCCCTATCGATCTTTCTTGCACGCGGTCAAAAGGTATAGATTTACAGGGATTTAGGTATGTTGCCGATGCCATCGAACCCGTAGGCTTTTGTAGGGTGCAGGTTTACCCTATGAGCAACCGATGGTGGACGGGGCGACGCGGCATACAGGCGGGTTCCGAGGAGATCGCGGCAGAATCCCCGCCGAGGCGGATTGTATTCGCTTCTGGTTTTGCCCCGGTTTTCTGCGCGGCGCTTATCTGTTCTAGCGGGGTTTGGGGTTTTACACAAATTTCCATGGCGGAAGACTGAACATGCGACTGCTAAGTCTGCGATTGATCGTCTCGTTGATTGTGGGAATCACGCTGGTCTCCCTGGCTTTCTCTTACCACCAGGTCTTGCGCGAAAAACGCACTCTCCGAAGCGACCTGGAACGACGAGCTGAAGTGGTTGGCGAGAGCCTGGGGGAGAATGTCGAGAAGGAGCTGGGAACCGGATCAGTCGCCGGATTGCAGCGATTGGTAAATTCCTTCGGGAATCGCGAACACCTTCTGGGCGTGGCGGTTTATGACCGCGCGGGAGCGACGCTCGCGATCACTCCATCTCTTGCGCAAATGTTGCCACAGGCTCCCAGTCAAGTGCGCCAGGCAATGTCGGCGGATCGAGAACAGAGCTCGTTCCTTACTTTGAATAAGGAGAGGGTTCAGATCTTCGTCTTACCGCTGCAACGGGCGGATGCCACCGTTGGAGGGCTGGTGCTGGTCCACGATGTTGAGTACATCCGGACGCAGAACCTTCGCACTTGGCGGCAGGCGTTCCTCAGCATTCTGGTTCAAGTGGTTCTGATCGTTCTAATCACGCTCTTGATTGTGCGCTGGAGCATTGCCGGTCCAATCGCTCGTGCCGCGCAGTGGATGCGGGCATTGCGGATGGGGAGGATTTCTTCCCCGCAGCAAATGCCGGATCTGGATCTATTCAAACCACTGGCATGGGAAGTCGTCACGTTCGCCGAGAGTCTGAACCAGGCTCGCTGTGCCGCCGAAAATGAAGCTCGTCTGCGGGAGGCGGGTGAGTCCTCCTGGACCGCCGATCGACTTGCGGTGCAGATTCAGGCACGCCTGGATGGCAGCCGTTTGTTCGTCGTATCGAATCGCGAACCTTATATTCATCAGCATAATGGCAAGTCGATTGAAGTAAATGTTCCGGCAAGCGGACTGGTGACGGCGCTGGAACCTGTGCTCAACGCCTGCGATGGCACATGGATCGCCCACGGCAGCGGGGATGCGGATACCGAGGTAGTTGACCAGCACGATCGCCTGCGGGTTCCACCGAACGATCCCCGCTATACCTTGCGGAGGGTTTGGCTGAGTAAAGAGGAAGAGGAGGGTTATTACTACGGCTTCTCAAATGAAGGCTTATGGCCGCTTTGCCATATCGCCCATACGCGGCCGATTTTCCGTGAACGCGATTTCCAGCTCTATGAGGAGGTGAATCGCAAGTTCGCTGCGGCTGTATTGGAGGAGATTGCCAACACGAAAAAGCCAATCGTGCTGGTGCAGGATTACCACTTCGCTTTGCTGCCGCGGCTCATTAAGGAGAAAAGGCCTGACGCACGGGTCGCGATCTTCTGGCATATTCCCTGGCCGAATCCCGAATCCTTTGGAATTTGCCCGTGGCAGCGTCAGTTGGTGGATGGCCTACTGGGAGCTGACTTAATCGGATTCCACATTCAATCGCACTGCAACAATTTTCTACAGACCGTGGACCGGGTCGTTGAATCACGCATCGATGGCGAGCATTTTGCTGTGCTGCGGCAGAATCATCGCACTATCGTGCGTCCCTTCCCCATCAGTGTGGAGCTTACGGACGACGAATTCGTTGAGGCAGAACAGTATGCCAGCAGCTACCAGGAGCGCTCGGCGCTGATGCGCAACTTGGGCGTGGAGTCCGCTTATCTGGGGGTCGGAGTCGACCGCGTCGATTACACCAAAGGCATCCACGAGCGGTTCCACGCGATCGAGCGATTTCTCGAGAAGTATCCTAAGTATCAGGGTCTATTTACCTTCGTTCAGATCGGCGCACCCAGCCGGACTCATATCAAGCGCTATCACGACCTATTGGCCGAGCTCGAAGCTGAGGCCGAACGCATCAATTGGCGTTTCCAGTCGGGCAAGTGGAAACCTATTTTGTTTTTGAAGCGCCAACACAGTCATGGAGAGATTGAAGCCTACTATCGAGCGGCCGACCTCTGCCTGGTGACGTCTCTGCACGACGGTATGAACCTGGTCGCCAAAGAGTTCCTGGCGGCGCGAAAGGACGAGCGCGGAGTCCTTATTTTGAGCCAGTTCACCGGGGCTGCGCGGGAACTGCGGGATGCGCTGCTGGTGAATCCCTATGACATCGACAAGACTGCGGACGCCATTCGCGCCGCCTTAGAGATGGAGCCTGAAGAAAAACAGATGCGCGTTCACCGCATGCGAAAAATTATTCGCGAAAATAACATCTACCACTGGGCAGGAAATCTGGTGACGGAACTCTGCGAAGTTAGGCTTGATGGAACCGAGAAATCTAAATCGCGAACTCGAGGAAGTCCGGCGGCGGCCTAAGCTGACGAGCGATTGAAGCGCACCGCTCACCCTGCTGCAAAACCTTTGCCTAAGCCGAAGCGGCCAGGGCGCGACCGGGCCATCAACTAATCTCCCTGCTCTTTGGCGACATTCACATCTTCCGCGGCGATGGTAACTTCAACCTCCGCTCCCGGTTTGAGCCGCACCTTCTCTCCGTTTTCGTCTATCAAGGTGTTCTCAATCCGCAGCTCCCGGTAAAGATGGTCGGCTCCTTCAACCGAGATCTGCGCCTTCTCGCTTCCATTCGGGAATGGGGGTTTGATAATTTTCTCAACCGTTGCAGGCAATGTGGTGCTCGCCTTTTCACTCATATGCAAGCTCCTGGGTTTTGAATTAAGCGGGAATCCGCAGTTCGGTCTTTCTTTTGCGCCATTATAACGTAGATTTCCCTGTCGCCGAGGGAAGCGACTTAGACGCAAGTATCTTTCCAGCGGTTTGTCGCCTTGGGCGAGCGCTTTCGAATGCTTCATGCCGGAATGTCTTCGGGTTTTCTGGATTCTTCAAAAGACTCGCTCGTAATCGGGAGTCCTGCTGGTTGACGAACCGGAGCGAGGGCTTCCGCAAGATTGGTGACTACCAAGCCATGGCATCCCGGACCAAGCCTCTGACGAGCCGCGGCGCTCTCAAAATTCCACATGCCGATGACCGTCCGCGTATCGGGATTTACGGCCCTCATTTTCTTGCAAAGGGAACGAACCTGGCCGACTGCAAACGTCGAGATGGAAGACAAATAAATAATGCCGATGTCGTGATGTGAAGCCGCCGATATATTCTCGATAGATTCAGGACTCACCTCGAAAGCGCGGTGGCCGGACTGCCGCAGCAATTGAGCCAGCATCGTCCCCACCAGTTCGTCGGCACCGCTCGCGGCCGCAATGCAGGCTATGCTCGGTTTCGATGACTCGTCGGTGGAGTAAGGAGTATCTTCCACATCTTGCGCCCCGAAGTCTTCGATGAGCTCTTTCACCGTTTGGAGCAGGAGTTCGTAGTGCCGGTCATCCAAACGATCGGCGCCGCGATCCAATTCCGCCAGCTTCAATGCAGGCAGGACCACGGACTCATACAAGCTTTCCAGAGAACCACTCTTGAACTGCGCCTCGGCAATCGCCCGTGCCTCTTCCGGATCGCCGGCAAGAAGGCGTTGATAGAAGCATTGTTGAGGTAGCAGAACCGGCTCGTCCCCCAGTACCACTTCCAAAAAGTTTAGCTGCGGAACGTGTCTCCCCAACACCACCAGGCAAACGGTAAGAGGAGTCGATAAGATAAGCCCTACGGGCCCCCATATCATCGCCCAAAAAATAGCCGCCACCAGTATGGCTAGGGCAGAAATTCCGGTGTGAGCGCCGTACAGAAGCGGTTCAATGAAATTTCCGACGGCCAGTTCAAGAACAAGAAATATTCCCAAAGTAAGGCCCGCCTGATGCCAGCCCGGAAAAACCGCGAGCGCCATCATTACGGGAAGAGCAACGGCGACGAGCGTGCCCAGGTAAGGTACGAAGCGGAGAACTCCCGCAAAAACTCCCCACAGCAGGGCATGCGGTATCCCGAGGAAATGAAGCGCATAACCAAACACCACGCCATAACTCGTATTCACCAGAAACTGCAACAGAAGGTAGCGGCTCAAACGCTTGGCCGCGTCATCTAATGCTTGCGTCATTAGGCTAAGCTTGCCGCGGCCGGCGAGGCGAAGTGCACGATTGCGCAAATCTTCGCGCTTTACCAACATAAAGAGGGTGAAAATAATCGCAATGGCGGCTGTTTCTGCGGGTTCGGCTAACGGCCCTAACAATTCTCGAAGATCTTCGAGAAAGTTTGAGGGGGGCGCGGCTACCTGCACGGGAACCGGACGTTGCGCGCGCGCTGTTCTCGATTGCGAACGTTCGGCCGAGAGTTCTCCGGGAACTGCGGACAATTCCCGATTCAGCTCCTCAACCGTCGCGGTCGCCTTGCTCAAGGTCGCGCTTTTGGGAGCGTGCAAGGTCTTGATCTTTTCGTCAAGATTGGCCTTGTAGGTCGGGAGTTCGTCCACAATCTCTACTAACTGCCGAGCCACTGCCCAAGAAACCGCACCCACAAGAGCGAAGGAGAGAATCAAAACAATCGAGACGGAAGGAATGCGCCCAAGTCTGATTCTTTCAAGGAGGGCGACGGCAGGCGAGAGCAGAAAACTCAAGACGAACGCCAGCGCGAGGGGAATACAAATCTGTCGCCCTAGATAGAGTGCCCCAATCACCAGCACAAACGCGATCAGGACAATAGACCTGGAGGAGGCTGCAACGCCCGGTGAATGCGCCAAAGTTTGCTCCACTCCGTCGTAGCAGATTAAAAGCTCTTACAGCCGCTTTTTAGCGGAACTGCCCGTACATTCCAACCTGACTTCTTGCCAATCTCCATTTTCTTAAGCAACTTTCTTTAAGCGGCCTTTGCACCGGCGCAACCTGGGTGGCCGCACTCGCAGGAGCCGGTGGCGCTAGATTTCTCACACGCAGGACTGCAATACTTGCTGCCTGCCGATGCTGCGCAGGTGCAATTTTGGTGAGCGCACTTTTGCTGGTTCTCCATGATTTTTTCTCCATTCATTCACTACGAAAAAACGTCCGCGGTGAGGAGCATTAGTTTCCTCGATTGACGATCAGGTTGCCAAGCGGTGGAATCTTCGCTATTGCGAGAAGCAATCGAGCAGGTCTTGGCCTTGGGCGAAGGCGAGTAGTACTTTCGAGTAAAAAATTCCTCATTTTTTGTTGGAGGGGATACAGGGTTTCTGGTATGGTCGCTTAAGTTTTTTGGCGGCTTCGGGATCGAAGGGTTTTCAAGATTCGCATTGCCGGACCGTTAATACGCCACTTCCGAATCCAGATCGCGCCCGCTCGCGCGTGAGGACGCAGTTCCTGGCAGTTCAGAAAACCGGAAGCTAAATACACAAACTGGAGAAGTCTCGCATGTCCAAGTCTGTAGCGCTCGCAGTGTGCCTCTTGGCCGTGTGTACCCCCGCGCTCTTCGCTGGAGTCACCGTCAATAAACCCGCCAATGACTCGACCGTCCAAGGCTCCGTCAATTATGTAGCTTCGGCCACAGCCAGCTCCTGTTCCAAAGGCATAGGCTCCATGGGAATCTACACCGCGCCTGGCGTATTAGCCTATGTGGTGAGCGGCTCCTCCATGAATACCAATCTGAGCTTGGCAGCTGGCACCTACGATACGACGGTGGAAGCCTGGGACAATTGCGGTGGCGCGGAGACCGCTCCCATTAAGATCACAGTCAGCAACTCGACCGGAGTCCACGTGAGCTCTCCGGCGGCTAAGAGCACGGTCGGCTCTCCCGTTAATTTCGCCGCGACCGCCACTACTTCCTGTGCGCAGGGCGTTGCCTCCATGGGAATCTATACCGCTCCGGGCAAGCTGGCTTACACAGTCAGCGGAGACAGCATGAATCATGATCTCGCCCTGAGCTCCGGAACCTACAACACAGTTGTCGAAGAGTGGGACAAGTGCGGCGGAGCAGCCACCACTCCAGTCACCATCACAGTCAGTGGAAGCACCACGGGTGGCGGCGGCAAATCGTTCTCTAACCTGCAGCATAGCGGCGGTTGGGGACAATATGGCCAGGGTCCGCCGAACTTTATCGACTGCTCGCCTTCTCCCTGCGATGGCATCAGTTTCAAAATGAATGAAGGAGTGAGTTCGCCCTCGATGGATGGAATTGCCACAGAATACAACGTTGGCGGCACTGCGGTTTACTCTGATGCCCTGTACAACAATCATCTGATCGGGTCGCAATCCTCTCAGGGATTGCCGGATACGGATCACACCCTGATCCCGACACTTCACGATTTCACCTACGATGTGTACTTCTACGGAAGCAACTTGTCACTCTCGCAGGCGGTTGAGTTTGACATGAATCAGTTCTACGACGGCATGGGCTTTATTTGGGGCCATGAGTGCCGCATCGCCGGAGGGAACGAGTGGGACGTTTGGGACAACGTGACCGCTCATTGGGTGCCCACCGGAATTCCCTGCCATCCCAACAGCAACGCCTGGAACCACCTTACGATTAAGGTTGAGCGAACCTCCAACAACGAGTTGCTCTATCAATCGATCACTCTGAACGGGGTCACCAACAACCTCAATTGGACTTACGCGCACGGTCCCGCTCCGTCCAGCTGGTACGGAGTGACCATCAACTATCAAATGGACGGCAATGACAAGCAACAGTCCTATGACGTTTATCTGGACAAACTGACCTTCAGCTATCAGTGAGATCTTTGGAGTTTATTTCTTGGGGCTTGCCCGTCGGGCAAGCCCTTTTCTTCGTGCCCGGATGCTGTGCCGACTTGGATGGCCAAGCAAGAATCTTGACACGTCGGTAACTTGGTGTTGTTACCCGCCTCGTGGACAATGGGCGAGCACGTACCTATTCGTCTGCGACCGCTCTCGCGACGAGTAGATGGCACAACTTCGAACGGCAAATTCCATATGGCGAGACTCACGAGCGAACGTTTCGGACGGTATGAAGTCCTCGCCGAACTGGGACGCGGAGCAATGGGCGTCGTGTATAAAGCGCGCGACCCCAAAATCAACCGCACCGTTGCCATCAAAACCATTTCCATGGCCGGCCAGGCGGCGGAAGAAGAACGGGAATATCGCGAACGCTTCTATCGCGAAGCGGAAGCCGCCGGTCGCATTTCGCATCCCGGCATTGTGACCATCTTCGATGTGGGCGAGGAACCGGAAACCCACGAACCTTATATCGTCATGGAATATGTGGGAGGCCGATCCCTCGACAGGTTGTTAACGGAAGAAGCCCGTAAGGTACGGCTTGGAACCGCCCTTCAACTGGCACGCGAATTGGCCGAGGCTCTTGATTGCGCGCACAGCCAGGGAGTTGTGCACCGGGACCTTAAGCCCGCCAATATTCTGATCACAGAAGACGGTCATGCCAAAATCGCCGATTTCGGCGTTGCTAAGTTAAACCTCGCGAACCACACTCTGGCAGGACGCGCACTCGGCACCCCCGCGTACATGTCTCCCGAGCAACTGAACGGCGAAGCAGTAGACGGTCGCAGTGATCTCTTCTCGCTAGGTGTGATCCTCTACACCATGGCAACCGGCCATCGGCCCTTTCAGGGAAATAGCGCTCTTACTGTTTCATTCAAGGTTGTTAACCGCGAACCCATTCCCGCGACCGTGCTCGAAACCAATCTTCCCGAAGGTTTCGATTACATCGTTGACAAGGCCATGGCGAAGGATGCCGCGCAACGATACCAGCGCGGCATGGAGATGGCTTTCGATTTGGAGGATCTGCGAGAAGGACGGGAACCTCGAAGCAGGGCAAGAGAACGCAGCGCGCCAGTCACGATAGCGACTGAACATCCGACCCCTGAAGTAGAGCCAGGCGGCGGCAGTTCACAAGGAAAACCGGCACCAAAAAGACAGTTTGAGTTTATCCGCGAGCACGCGTTCGTAGCCACGTTGGTATTAGGACTTGCTGTTGTCGCCTGGGGAGTCAGCCATTCCTTTGGGCACAAAACAACGGCCATGCAAAGCCAAGCGCAGAGCGATTTGGGGCAAGGACCCACGGTTGGAGAGGCCGCTGCTATTAAACCCCTCGATCCAACGCCCATCGAGCCGGCCTCACAGCCTGCTGTTCTGCCCACTCTACCCCCGCGGAAGAGCACCCGGGAAACATCGAGTGGCGCTCCACGCACTCCTCCCGAGAAGAAGATTCTCGCCACACGCGCCCCAGCTGCGCCACCCAAAATCAAGGCTGCCAGCCTTACTTCTACCGCCCCGGCTCCGCTCTTGTCGCCGGCCACCCTTGAGATCGATGTGGAACACAAGTTCTCGCAGGCCACGCTCACACTCTGGGTGGACGATCGCGTGAACTACACTCACACGCTCGAAGGAACGGACAAAAAGCGACTGGGTCTGTTTCACCATCTGGAGGGGCATGAGTTCCATGCGCTTCAGGTTCCGCCGGGCAAGCATCAAATTCGCGTTGAGGTCGGTGGCGGCGAAGCGCAGGTCGATCAGGCGGCAACGATCTCCGCTAACCTGACCAGCGGCGACGAGCAAATCCTACACGTTACCTTCGACAAACATGCAGAAATGATCTTAAGTCTGGAGAATGATCCCTCTACGCAGCCTCCTCCGAAGGTCCCTTAACGCTAACTGTGCTGAACTACTTCTAACCGGGCCGGGGAGAATCTGTCTGCATCGCGCCGCGGAGAGTCGGAGAAAGCGAAAAACCTGCTTTCTGAAACGAATCGCACGGGAAAAAGAGTCAGCAAAGCGGTAGCAGGCCGAGTCAGATGAGACCGATGGGCAGGTTCCAGCAAAAGTGACGAAAAGCGAGGAGCCACCTCTGGCTCCCCGCTCTCGTGCTTCTTGATCGCCTCGACCAGAGGCGGTACGTCTATGCAACCTTGCGGGGCCTCCGTTTCGGCTGCTCTTCTTCCAGTTCTTCTCCCTCGGCTTCGGCGGACTCGTCCCCTAGAGCTTCGGCATTGATCTCTTGTGACAATTCCGTGAGCTTTTCGTCGGTCTCTTTCTCTTCTTCGAGAGTTTCCTTCAGAAGAGATGCAGCTTCGTCTTCGCCCAGCAACTCGGCGAAAGCGATCACGCTGCCATAGGCGGCAATCTCGTAGTGCTCGACGCGTTGAGCGGCGGTGATGAGGGCGGCATCCATCACCGCGTCCTCAAAATCATCGCCCATTACCTCGGCGCCCTCCTTTAATAAACCTTCCATGCCCGCGCATTTCTTGCCAGTAGGCTTTTCGCCAAGGCTCTCGAATATCTGTTGCAGACGCTCGATCTGCCCCTTGGTTTGTTCAAGATGCTCTTCAAAACCTTCGCGCAGTTCGTCCGAGGAGGCGGTTTTCGCCATCTTCGGCAAAGCTTTGGTGATCTGGTTCTCAGCACTAAATAGATCTTTGAGTTCGTCGACGAATAGACCCTTCAGAGAATTCTTATCCATGGTTTCCACGCTCCTAAATTTTGCCGCCTGGCGGCACAACGTTGATTTCTCTTCTTAGTTGCAGGAGTACCAGGGGGTGGATGGTCGGGAAACAGGAGCGACCCGATTTTCCTGCTGAAGCTCGGCATTTTACAACTTCTCTAAAAATCGGCCGTCAAACAGACCGGCCGACCCTCAGAGAACTCCACTTGGAGCGCACCTAAGCTGCGACCTTTTCGTCAAATTTGATGAGTACCTTGGTGTACCCATCGATCCGTTTGTCGAATTTGTCATAGGCATCAGGGGCTTCGTCGATGTGGATGCGATGGCTGACAATCTTGCTCGGCTTAGCCTTGCCATTCACAATCAGATCGCGAAGATATTCGTTATATTTCTTCACCGGCGCCTGCCCGCTGCCCATGGTCAGCCCTTTATCGAAATAATCAGCCACCGGAAAGGAGTAAATGCCCTTCTTGGCTAATTCGTTCTTCGCACCGGGATCGGGAGCGATGTAGACGCCGATCATGCCGATGGCGCCGGTTGGATTAAGCACTTTTACGCAGTTCTCCAATACTTGCGTCGCCTTCTCCCGGTTGGGATCTTCGTCGTCTCGGGATTGGTATCCGACCGCATCGATGGCGCAATCCACTCCCTTCATCTTCTCTTCGCCGGGGCGCAGACTTTGCTGGATCCCCTTGTTCTTCTTGCGAAGTTTGAAGATTTGCTCCACTGGATCGCCTTTCGAAAAGTCCACGGGAATCGCGCCCAACTCCTCAGCCTTTTCAAGCCGCTCAGGAATACTGTCAACTACGTAAACCTCTGATGCGCCCTTCAACACGGAACAATATGCCGAAAGAAGACCGACAGGGCCTGCGCCGAAGACCGCAACCGTCTTGCCCGGAGTCACACATGCCAACTCCGTGGCATGATAGGCCGTCGGAAAAACATCAGAAAGTAAAAGAAAATCATCTTCCCATTCATCGCCGGGCTTCCCGGGAAGTTTCAAACAATTGAAATCCGCATAAGGAACAAGAACATATTCCGCCTGTCCGCCCTTGTAGGGGCCCATTCCGGCGTAACCGTAGGCGGCGTGAGGTTGTTCAGGATTCATGACGAGACAGGCTTCGGTATGGCCACGATGACAGTTAAAGCAGTATCCGCAGGAAACATTAAACGGCAGAACCACGCGATCGCCTTTCTTGATGCTTTGAACTGCATCGCCTACTTCTTCGATGACGCCCATAATTTCATGCCCGACCACAGTACCTTCCTCCAGCGGAGTGCGGCCGTCGTACATATGCAAGTCGCTGCCGCAGATTCCCGTAGTGGTGACTTTCAGCAAAGCGTCCGTCGGGGACTCAATTTTAGGTTTGGTCTGATTCGAGACTGACATGCGGCGGACGCCTTCGTAAGTAACTGCCTTCATCTTCATTGGGATTATGCCTCCAGGGTTCTTGATAGTTGCGGTTTAAAGATTGAGGTTCTAGCAAACGAGCGGACACTGAAGCCTATAGATTTGTTATTTGACAACGGATTGTATTTACTATGGCTCTCAATTCTGGATTCGCCAATCGGGTTCACGCTCTAGTCAGCCGACGGTTCGCCGAGCGTCGGTACAGAGTTGACTTTATTTCCAGCAGGTAGCAGAACCCGAGGTTACGAAGAGGCAGAAGAGCTACATGAAACACTGTATGGCAGCGACGCATCGCCCCTGAAATTATCGGTTGTTTGAATTCAGCTATCTGCTTGTCCTTTCGAATGATGCAGCACCACGCCCCTACCATACTTTGCATCGACGACGATGCGGATACGCTCGCCCTGCGTCGCCATTTCCTGCAAAGCTGCGGTTACTCCGTAGTTACGGCATCCTCCGGAACCGACGGACTTCGGCTGGCTTCGGAAAGTAACGCTGTCGATTTAGTTCTCCTCGACTACATGATGCCGGGCATGGACGGTGACGAGGTGGCCCATAAGCTGAAAATCGAGCATCCAAATCTCCCCGTGGTTGTCGTATCGGCAGTCGCTCAGTTGCCTCCGCATTTTCTCACCGTGATCGACGGCTACGTCCAAAAAGGCCAAGACCCTGATGTGCTTCTTAGCGCGGTTTCCAGATTGTTAAAGTCCAACACCAAAGAGGCCGTACTCATGAAAGGCTCTGAACTTGAGCAGAAGACCATCCTTTGCGCTGAAGATGACCAGGATCAACTCACTTCGCGGCGCTTGGTTTTCGAATCGGCAGGCTTTAACGTTTTACTGGCGCGAACCGGAACTGAGGCCTTGGAGATATTTCGCACAAATCCTGTGGATGCAGTCGTTCTCGACTACTGGATGCCGGGGATGAAGGGCATATCGGTGGCCCGCGCGATGAAGCAGTTGCGCCCCGACACTCCGATCCTGGTTTTATCCGGTTTTTCCGCACTGCCCGATGAGACGATTGGAGTTGTCGATTCCTGGTTGCAGAAACGTGACGTCGAACCAAGTGAACTCTTGAACGAAGTTAACCGACTCATTGTGCAGACGCGCAAAAACTCGACTGATTGATTTCGGTTCATCCTCCATAAAGTATGGTTTAAAAAGTTGGATTCGCCCGAGACTTGCTCACAATGGATAAGCGCTTCCGACGATGTCCGATTGCCGTGGCGAAATTTAATTCTTTAGAGTGTCATCCTTCTACACGCCAGTGTGGGTTCGGAACTCGTTCCACGACAATTTTACTTGCTCTGATTCTCACCGGCGCAGCGGTGATCGCTCAGACGCAAGACTCGGAGAATCCCCTAAAGCATCTCAGTCTGGAAGAGTTGGGCAGCGTCAAGGTCACTACAGCTTCCAAGGAGCCCGAGGAAGTTTGGAACACTGCCTCGGCTATCTACGTCATCACTCACGACGATATCGAGCGTTCGGGTTCAACCAGCATTCCCGAAGCGCTGCGGCTGGCGCCAGGAGTCGAGGTCGCCCGCATCGATAGCAGCCGCTGGTCCATCGGCATCCGCGGGTTCGGCAGCCGGTTATGCCGCAATGTTTTAGTCATCATCGACGGCCGAACCGTCTATACCACGCTGCTCGCCGGCACTTATTGGGAAGTCCAGGACTATCTCATGGAAGACATCAATCGCATCGAGGTGATTCGCGGTCCCGGAGGAACCATCTGGGGCCCAAACGCGGTCGATGGCATTATCAACATCATCACAAAAAACGCAAAAGACACCCAGGACGAATATGTGAGTGTGGGCGGCGGAAATGTAGACCAGGGATTTTTCAATGCGCGCTATGGGGGGTCGAATGGTAAAGCTCTTGACTATCGTATGTACGCCAAGGGTTTCGTCGATGGCCCCGAATATCACAGCGATGGTGTGAACTTCGATCGTTGGCGCGACGCTCAGGCCGGCTTCCGCATGGACTGGAGCGCTAATTCCCGGGATACGTTCAGCCTGCACGGAGACATGTACGATCAGGGAAATGGGGAAAGCGTCGATGCCACGACTTACGCTCCTCCATACTCGCAGATCATCAATTCCACCGCTCCGCTTTCGGGAGCGAACCTAACCGGGCAGTGGCGCAGATTTTTCAGCGAAGGAAACGATCTTCAACTTGGGGCTTACTTCGACAGAACCAACCGGCAAGAATCCGACTTCAGCGACATTCGCAACACTTTCGATATCGACTTTCTCGATCGCTTCCGGCTTCCGGCGCGCCAGCAGATTTCGTGGGGCCTCGGCGCCCGTTCAAGCAAAGGCGATGACCGAGTGGTCGTCTCCGGTCTTGCCTTTATTCCCTACGATCGGACCGATCTGCTCTTCACCGCATTTTTCCAGGACGAGATTGCGCTCGTTCCGAAAAAGCTTACATTTTCGTTGGGAACAAAAGCACTGAAGACGAACTACACCGGAGTTCAATTCGAACCCAGCGGACGATTACTCTGGACTCCTAGACCACATCAAACCTTGTGGGGAGCTTTTACTCACGCCCTGCGTACGCCCTCCGATGCCGAAAGAGATTTCTATCTTCTGGGTGACACCGGCTCCTTCGTGAATGGTCTGCCTGTGCTCGCCCGATTCAATGGCAATCCCAACTTTCACTCCGAGGAACTGAATGGTTACGAAGCCGGGTATCGGCGTCTTTTTACAAAGGATGTTTACATCGATCTGGCTGCCTTCTACAACCATTACGGAGATCTTTTCAGCGAAGATATCATCGGGGCTCCCTACCTTGAGACCAATCCTGGCCCACCCCACATACTCATTCCGGCTGACTTCGGCAATGGCCTGGTGGGCACGACCACGGGCGGTGAGATCGCTCCGGACTGGAAGGTCCTTCGTTGGTGGCGACTGCAGGCGTCTTATTCTTTCCTGCAAATGGAGTTGAAGAAAGGGACGGGCTCGCTTGATATTGGCTCAGCGCCCATTGTGGAGAAATCAAGCCCCAAGCACCAGGTGATGATTCAATCCGCTTTCGACCTTTCGAAGGCGCTTACTCTGGATATTGACTTTCGCTACATTAGCGCTTTACCGGGCGAAAGTGGATTACCAGGTCAGACGGTTTCGTCCTATTCCACAGCCAACGCACGATTTGCCTGGCAGCCATCCAAGCATTGGCAATTCTCGGTCGATGGCCGAAACCTCTTTCAGCCCTATCACTACGAATCGAATGGCGATCCGGGGCCGTTGATCGGCATCAAGAGAGCCGTCTACGGACAAATCGCCTGGAGGCATTAAACTTGGCGCCAACCTTCCAAACCTTGGCGGTAGTGGGCAGGCTCCTGCCGGATTTGAAGAGGCGTCCCGGCAAGTTTCCTGCGTGGCCGCGCCGCCTCAAATTTGTTTTGCTCCTTCTCTTTCTCTTTGTCTTTTTGCTTCCTTGTTTGCAAGCCCAGGAGGCAAGACCCACCGACGTGGAGGTCCAAGCTGCCTACTTATTCAACTTTGGCAAGTTCGTAAGATGGCCATTAAGCGAGGATGCCCAAAGCAATTTGCTGCCGCTCAACATCTGCGTGTTGGGTAAGAGTTCGTTCGGGTCGGTGCTGGATTCAACGGTCCGGGGCGAAACGATTGATGGCAGGCCGGTAGTGGCGAAAACGATTCCAAGCCTTCAAGATGCAGCGAGTTGCCGTATCGTCTTTATCAGCGCCTCCGAAGAAGGGCGCCTCGGCGCGATTTTGCCCGCGCTGCGCCATCAAGGAATTTTGACCGTCAGCAACATTCCGCACTTCACTGACCGCGGAGGGATGATCGAGTTTGTTAATTTCGACGACCGAATTCGGTTCGCCGTCAATCTCGTTCCCCTGAGGGAGGCTGGGCTCAGCGTCAGCTCTGAATTGCTTAAAGTAGCCATCCGGGTAATTGGGCAGATGGGGAGGCAACGATAATGCCATCTCCTCGGCGAAAGTCCATCCTGCGCAAGCTCACGCTGATCAATATGCTGGTCAGTGGCGCAGCCCTGATCTTGGCCTGCCTGGCTTTTTTTACTTATGACCAGTTTACCTTCCGCCAGAGCCTCGTCCACATGCTATCGGCGCAGGCCGATATCGTGGGATCGAACAGCGTTTCGGCAATCTTGTTTAACGATCCACAGTCGGCCAGCAACACCCTTTCGGCCCTCAAGAGTTCGCAGAGTATCACCTCGGCTGGTATCTTCACTCTCGACGGCAGGAAATTTGCAAGTTTCACCACGGA
This sequence comes from uncultured Acidobacteriaceae bacterium, assembly GCA_963833875.1. Classification (GTDB taxonomy): domain Bacteria; phylum Acidobacteriota; class Terriglobia; order Terriglobales; family Acidobacteriaceae; genus Sulfotelmatobacter. The sequence goes on along the minus strand of CAWHZM010000002.1, from coordinate 740,312 downwards.
TAGCGCCGACAACCTTATCACCCTTCCTCCGGTCCCGGAAGGTAAGGTAGAAACCTACCGGTTTGGACCATCTCACCTGACGCTGGTGCGGAAGATCATCTTCCAGGGAAATCCCGTGGGACTGGTCTTTATTCGCGCCGATCTGAAGCAGATCGATCTACGGCTGAAGCGTTATGCGGCGATTGCGCTGGCGGTGCTGTTGCTTTCGTTAATCGCGGCGCTTTTGGTCTCGGCGCTATTCGGGAGGTCCCTCGCCAGACCTATTGTTGATCTGGCGAAAGTCGCTGCTACCGTCTCTCAGGAAAAAACCTATTCCGCCCGCGCGACTCCCAGCGCTGAGGCCGACGAAGTCGGCCTTCTGATCACGGCGTTCAACGAGATGCTGGCGGAGATTCAGCGTCGCGATGAAGAACTGCGAAAAGCGCATGACGAACTGGAAGACCGCGTCACCCAACGCACCCGGGAGTTGTCGATGGCCAATCGTGAACTGGAGGCGTTTTCTTATTCCGTCTCGCACGATCTTCGCGGTCCGGTGGACGCTCTAAATGGCTTCACTTATGTCCTGCTGAAAGAGTATGGCGACAAACTGGATGCGAAAGCCAAAGAGCTTTTGCAACACATTCGCGGCTCCGGCCGACGCATGATTCAGTTGATTGATGACCTGCTTAATCTATCGCGGGTTACCAGCAGCGCATTGCAGGCAGAACCGGTCGACCTCTCGGCCATCGCGCGTTCGATCGCGGATGACTTGGTGCATCTAGATCCGAACCGGAAAGTGGAATTTGTTATTCCGAAGGTCGATCGAGCCACCGGGGATCCGCGATTGCTGCGGATTGTTCTCGACAATCTGTTGCGCAATGCGTGGAAATATGCTTCAGCGCACGAGACAGCTCGAATCGAATTTGGTTCGGTTTTCGAAAATGAACGCACGGTCTACTTCGTACGCGACGACGGCGCGGGTTTCGATCCCCGGTCCGCAGATCGATTGTTTCAGCCCTTTCAACGGCTGCACCCCACTGCTGAATTTCCTGGCAACGGCATCGGCTTGGCCACGGTGCAGAGGATAATCCGGAGGCACGGTGGCGAAATCTGGGCAAGCGCGGCCGTTGAGCAGGGCGCAACTTTCTATTTCTGGCTTCCGGCACCACGCTCACGACCCTCCCACTCCGACGAGGTGGGCGCGAAAGAACCGTTGTCACGCTAGCGGTCTTCCCGTTCCTCGGTCCCGACTCAGAATCAAGGTTTGAAGGAACCTCGATTGCGACGGCCTTGAACCCTAGTCCAATGGACCGAATACCTAGGCAATCCCGTTCACGCAGATACCGTAAATCTCGGATTCTAAGTCTTGTCAGGGCACCCTACGATCAAAGCAGCGAATTCTTTTAATCGGGAGGATGCGATGCCGATCGAGCGAGCCCGTGAAGATGCACGGGAAGGCAAAAGTCCATCTACGCAGGCTGGAGAATTTGTCCGTGAGGAAATTCATCATGTGCGAGAAGGAAAGCACGGGGCGCGGTCTGCGCAACAGGCGATCGCCATCGGGCTATCGAAGGCGCGAAGAGCAGGAATTAAGTTGAACCCACCGAAAGGTTCCAGCGCCCTGCGAAGGAAGGCCGCCCAGGACGAGCGCGCTGGAGAACATAAGAACCATACACCTTCGCCGACTCGGTCGCGTGGGGTGGAGGGTGCGCTCAAACGCGAGCCCCACCGATCGACCAGCCGCGCCGCGCTCTCTCGCCAGGCTGAGCGCGCGGCCAAAAAACGTGGAGCGCAAGCGCGACGTAAGGCAGCGAAGAAGGCCGCCAAAACCCGGAAAACTTATTCATAACCGTATGCAAGACGGCTTGCGCGAGAGCTCGGCTAATGCGGTAGAGGCTGCTGATTTGCGAGTGCGCTGAGGCGGGCGGCAAACCCAGGGGCGTTCATTGCATCGAAGTGAGCGCTCAGGGAGAGTTGCGGCCAAAGGCCATGCCAACCCCGGACAAGAACTGACTCGACTCTGGAAGCACCAACGACACCTTTTGAGTTGCGGTATCTTAGTGATCGTAATGACGCGATCGTAATAACGCGATCGTAATAACGCGATCGTAATAACTCGAGGATCGAACCCGATGCACTCGCTTCTGCAACTCATCCAACTTGCCGCCCCGGAATGTTTACCCTATCCGCCTGTAAGGAGTCGCGCCTGAATGGCGAACTCATCCCAGCCGATCGTCTGGCCCGGACAACCCTATCCTCTGGGTGCAACCTGGAATGGCGAAGGTGTGAACTTTGCGCTGTATTCAGAACATGCGGAGAAGGTCGAGCTGTGTCTGTTTGACATTCTGGGCAAACGTGAAACCGTCCGCATTGCTCTTCCCGAACAAACCGACATGGTTTGGCACGGATATTTGCCGGAAATCCGTCCCGGGCAACTCTACGGGTATCGCGTATATGGGCCGTATGCCCCGGAGAAGGGGCAACGATTCAACCCCCATAAGTTACTTCTCGATCCCTATGGAAAACAAGTTCAAGGAACCATCCACTGGAGTGATTCCCACTTCGGCTATCGCGTGGGGAACAAGCAGGAGGATTTGTCTTTTGACCGGCGCGATGATGCAGCTGGAATGCCGAAGAATCGGGTCATCGACTCGGCTTTCACGTGGGGATCAGATGCTCCCCCTAATATTCCATGGCACAAGACGGTGATCTATGAGCTGCATGTGAAGGGTTTCACCATGTGCAACCCCGACGTTCCGGAGCATCTTCGGGGAACTTACGCGGGTCTCGCGACAGCTCCGATTGTCGATTATCTGACGCGGTTAGGCGTCACCTCCGTGGAATTGATGCCCGTGCACAGTTTCGTGGACGACCGCCGATTGGTGGAGCGCGGTCTGCGCAATTACTGGGGCTACAACACCCTTGGCTATTTTGCTCTCGAGCCACGCTATCTTTCTACAAACTCGGTCCGCGAATTCAAAACCATGGTCAAGACTTTGCATTCCGCCGGGCTCGAAGTAATTCTGGATGTGGTCTACAACCATACTGCGGAAGGCAATCATCTGGGACCGACGCTTTCGCTTAAGGGCATTGACAATAGCACCTACTATCGCCTGACAGCTCAAAATCAGCGCTACTACCAGGATTACACCGGCACTGGGAACACGCTGAACATGCAGCATCCGCGCGTTTTGCAGCTGATTATGGACAGTCTTCGCTACTGGGTTCTGGATATGCACGTCGATGGCTTTCGCTTCGATCTGGCCGCCACTCTGGCACGCGAACTTCATGAGGTAAATCGGCTCGGAGCATTTCTCGACATCATCCATCAGGACCCGGTGCTCTCCCAGGTCAAGCTGATTGCCGAGCCCTGGGATCTTGGCGAAGGCGGATATCAGGTGGGCAATTTCCCCGTGGGATGGGCGGAATGGAACGATCGTTATCGCGACACGGTGCGCTCTTATTGGAAGGGCGACGCTGGAGTCAGCGATCTGGCTTACCGCTTGACTGGATCGAGCGATCTTTATGGGCATAGCGGACGCAGCCCCTACGCGAGCGTGAATTTTGTTACCGCCCACGATGGGTTCACGCTGCAAGATCTGGTCAGCTATAACGATAAGCACAACGAAGCCAATGGCGAAGAGAATCGCGATGGAAACAACAACAATCACAGCTGGAATTGCGGGGTAGAGGGTCCCACGGATGATCCGGAGATCAACGCTCTGCGCGCCAGGCAGAAAAGAAATTTTCTGGCGACACTGCTTCTTTCCCAAGGCATCCCCATGCTTTACGCAGGCGATGCAATGGGTCACACGCAGCAGGGGAACAATAACGCCTATTGTCAGGACAACGAGATCAGCTGGCTGAATTGGAACTTAGGAACGGAAGACCGCGAACTGCTGGGATTTGTGCAGCGCATGATCAGCCTTCGCAAGCGTCATCCCATTTTCCGCCGCCGGCGATTTTTTCAGGGCAGGCCAATCAAGGGTGCGAGCGTAAAGGATGTCCTCTGGCTTAATAGCGGCGGAAAAGAAATGAGCGAAGAGGAATGGAGAGATCCCTCAGTTCATTGCCTGGGAATGTTCCTTTCCGGCCAGGGTCTCAACGAACTCGATGAGCGCGGCCGTCGGGTAAGCGATTCGGATTTTCTGGTCCTGCTGAACTCCTACCACGAAGATGTGGCATTCACCTTGCCTGCCTTCCAGCCGAGCTCACGCTGGATCGCCTGGATGGATACTTCCAGGGGAAACGGTTTGCGCCCCGGCGATACCTATGACGCAGGCGCCGTTTACCCCTTACAGGCGCGCTCGCTCGTAGTCATGATGGAGCGCCATGGGAACGGAAAGAAGGAAGAAACCAATGAAGCGGCGTCATAGCATGAATTTTGGCGCCGACTGCCTTGACGATGGCTCCGTCCGATTTCAGTTGTGGGCTCCAGCGGCCAAGCGAGTGGATCTGTGCCTTGCCGATTCCGGCAAACTCCTGGAGCTTAAGAAATTGGATCACGGCTGGTTTGAGCTGGTGACCGGCGCGGCCAGGCCGGGAAGTCATTACAAGTTTCAAATCGATTCGGGACAAGAGGTTCCCGATCCCGCCTCGCGCTTCCAACCATTCGATGTTCACGGGCCCAGCGGGGTTATAGCGCCCAATGATTTTGATTGGCAAGATGGCAGCTGGCGTGGCCGGCCGTGGGAGCAGGCGATCATTTACGAACTTCACGTGGGCACATTTACCAAGGCCGGAACTTTCTCCGCGGTGAAGGATCGCCTCGACTATCTTGCGGATCTTGGCATCACGGCAATCGAACTCATGCCGCTCTCCGATTTTCCCGGAAACTGCAACTGGGGTTACGATGGCGTTCTGCCTTTTGCGCCGGACAGCATTTATGGCCGCCCGGAGGATCTAAAGGATCTCATCCAAAACGCTCACGCGCGAGGGCTGATGATGTTTTTGGATGTGGTTTATAACCACTTCGGCCCGGAAGGAAATTATCTCGGTCTCTATGCGCCGCAGTTCTTCACCCCGCGGCACAAGACGCCGTGGGGCAATGCGATCAATTTTGACGGAGAACAGAGCAGGATAGTTCGGGATTTCTTTATTAACAATGCGCTCTATTGGTTGAACGAATATCATTTCGACGGATTGCGGCTGGATGCGGTTCATTCCATCGTGGATGCCTCGACTCCGCATATCCTCGACGAACTGGCTCATACTGTAAGAAGTTCGGTGGAACCCGACCGGCAAATTCACCTGATCCTCGAGAATGAGCGCAACCAATCCAGTTATCTGCGGAGAGACCCGCAATGTCGTCCGCTGGAATATGACGCTCAGTGGAATGACGATATACACCACACGTTGCACGTTCTTACCACCGGCGAACGCGACGGCTATTACTCGGACTATTCGGCCCAGCCTCTCGATCAACTGGGGCGCTGCCTGGTTTCAGGATTCGCGTATCAGGGAGACCCATCTCTTTATGCGGATGGTAAGCGACGCGGCCAGTCAACCGCTGGACTTCCTTTGACCGCGTTTGTTTCTTTTATTCAGAATCACGACCAGATCGGAAATCGTGCTTTCGGAGAGCGAATTACTACCATTGCAGAGCCCTGTGCGGTGCGCGCGGCCACTGAGATTTTCCTGCTCACTCCTTCGATCCCATTGATCTTCATGGGCGAAGAGTTTGGCGCGCAAAGTCCGTTCCTGTTCTTCTGCAACTTCGAAAAGGATCTGGCGGAGGCAGTTTCGGCGGGCAGGCGCAATGAATTCGCCCGCTTCACGAGATTCAACGATCCCGCTGCGCGGGAGGGGATTCCCGATCCTAACGCCGAGTCAACTTTCGAAGCTTCCCAGCTCAATTGGAATGAGCTTCATCATTCTCAAGGTGAGAATTGGCGGGGCCTGCATCGCGAACTCATCCGGCTAAGAAACAGGTACATCGTTCCTGGTCTTACTGAAGGCTGCGGAATGAAGGCGAGATATGAAGTAATTAGGAATCAGGGCATTTTCGCGGAATGGGAGCTCTCGAATCGCACGATGCTTTCACTGCTGGCCAATCTCAAGAATGTTTCCCTCACCGGTGTGAATGTTCCTTCTGGGGAGATCGTTTACGTGAGCGATGATGCGGTGAATGGGTGCCTGCAACAACACGCATTGCCGCCGTGGTCGGTGGCCTGGTTCGTAAGAACATGAATTCGCCCTCGCCCATCCCGCGCGCCACCTATCGCCTGCAACTCAACCACGAATTTACGTTTGCCCAGGCAACGGAAATAGTTCCGTATCTTTCAGCCATTGGCATCAGCCACTGTTATATCTCTCCCTTCCTGAAGGCGCGGCCGGGGAGTATGCATGGCTACGACATCGTCGATCACAATTCGTTGAATCCCGAGATCGGCAGCCCGGAAGAATTCGATCGTTTCGTCGGGGTGTTGCATGAACATGGGATGGGGTTGATCCTCGACATCGTTCCCAATCACATGGCGGTGATGGGGAGTGACAACGCCTGGTGGCTCGATGTGCTGGAGAACGGAGAGGCATCCTCCTACGCGGGTTTCTTTGACATCGACTGGCATCCATCGAAAGAAGAGTTACAGGGGAAGGTTCTGGTGCCGGTGCTTCCCGATCACTACGGCGCGGTACTCGAAAGCGGCGAGCTAAAGCTTGTCTTCCGTGAACCGACGGGCGAATTCGATATTTGTTTTCAAGACAATCGATTCCCCATCGATCCGCGGGAGTACACGCGTGTGCTGCAACCCTGTACGGAAAAATTGACGGCCCTCATGGGGGAACAAAATTCCGACCTGCTGGAATTTCAAAGCATAATCACGGCATTCAGCCACCTGCCCGGACGCCAGGAACTGGACAACAGCCGCACTGCGGAAAGAAATCGCGATAAAGAAATTCACAAGCGAAGACTAGCCGCGCTTTGCCAGCGAGTTCCAGAGATTGCCGCGGCGATCAAAGAGGAGGTGAAGGAGTTGAACGGCGATCCGGCCGTGCCATCCAGCTTCGAGGCACTGCACGAGCTGATCAAAACGCAGACTTTCCGGCTGGCCAATTGGCGCGTCGCCTCCGACGACATTAATTACCGGCGTTTTTTCGATACGAACGATCTTGCCGGCTTGCGCGTGGAAAACCCACAGGTGTTCGAAGCGACGCACAAATTCATTTTGAGCCTGGTGGCAAGTGGCAAGGTGGACGGCCTTCGCGTCGATCATCCCGATGGGTTATACGACCCGGCTCAATATTTCGAGCGGCTGAGACGAAGCGTAATCCAGGCCAGGAAAGAATCGCAGGATGGTGAATCTGGCGCCTTCTACATCGTCATCGAGAAAATATTGACTGGATCGGAACGCTTGCCGAAGCATTGGCCCGTTAACGGAACGACCGGTTATGACTTTTCCGACCTGGTCAATGGTCTGTTCGTGGATTCCGCATCTGCCTCGCGATTCGATACCATCTATCGCAACTTCATTGGTGATGACACGGAATATGACGATCTGGCCTACGCCTGCCGTAAGCTGATTATCCGTACTTCCCTGGTCAGCGAGTTGAATGTGCTGGCGAACCAACTCTCGCGCATCGCGCTTGCCAAGCGCCGCACCTGCGACTTTACTCTCAACAGTCTTCGCGATGCCATTGCCGAGGTGGTCGCCAGCTTTCCGGTTTACCGCACCTACGTGACTTCCACCGAAGTTTCAGAGAATGACGCGCGATACATCGGCAGGGCAATCACCGCCGCAAAATTGCGCAGCCCGGCCGCCGATACCAGCGTATTCGATTTTATCCATGAGGTTCTTCTCACTCGAATTTCTGAGGACCAGGATAGCGCCTACCAGAAGGCGGTTCTGGGTTTCGCCATGAAGTTCCAGCAGTTCACCAGTCCTGTGATGGCGAAGGGACTGGAAGACACTGCTTTCTATCGTTACAACCGGCTGATCTCTCTGAACGATGTCGGCAGCGATCTCCATCGCTTTGGTGTCTCCGTGGCCGAATTTCACGCTGCCAACCAGGAACGAATTTCCGACTGGCCTCACTCCATGTTGGCCACCAGTACCCACGACTCGAAACGGTCGGAAGATGTCCGCGCGCGCATTAATGCGCTCTCGGAAATGCCCGGCCAGTGGAGGTTGCGCGTTCACGACTGGCGACGGCTTAACCGCAGCTTTAAAGTTCTGGTAAATGGCGAACCCGCGCCTGCCCGAGACGATGAGTATCTTCTTTATCAAACTCTGGTAGGAGCATGGCCGACTGAACCGCTGATCGAGGAGAATGACTGGAAGGCTTTTCGGGAACGGATCGAAAGCTACATGATGAAAGCCATCCGCGAGGCCAAGCAGAACACAAGTTGGATCAATCGCAACGCCGAGTACGAAAACGCCGTCTCCTCATTCGTGCGGGCAGTGTTGAATCCCGATTCGAAAAATCGTTTTCTTAAAAACTTCCTGCCGTTCCAGGAACGTGTGGCTCGCCTGGGCGTGTGGAATGGCTTGTCCCAGACCTTGCTCAAACTCACATCCCCCGGCGTTCCGGATATTTACCAGGGGAATGACGTCTTCGACTTCAGCCTGGTGGACCCGGATAACCGGCGACCCGTGGACTATGCCTTCCACCAGCAGGCATTTCGTAGTCTTCCCGCGGTGGGAGGAGCTCCCGGCGCTTCGCCTACCGCGCTCCTTGAAGTTTTGAATAATGACCAGCTCAAGCTGTACCTGACTTGGAAAACTCTGTGCTTGCGAAAGGGACTGGCGGACGTCTTTCAAAAAGGCGATTACATTCCGCTAACGGCCCACGGAAAACGATCCGACCACGTTATTGCCTTCCTCCGCACCTTCCAAGGCACGAGCGTCCTGATTGTTGCACCGCGGTTAATTGACCGGTTGCTCGACGGAGACGACCGGGCCCCGATCGGAGCAAGAATTTGGCAGGATACCAATCTTCAGTTACCGTTCGGCAGTTACCTCCGGTTTCGGAATGCCTTTACTGGAGAAGTGCTCAATTTTGAGGAAGATGGCGGTTACGGGAAGTTAAATCTCGCAAACATCCTGGCCAGCTTCCCGCTAGCCCTGTGCTTCCCAGAGTGAAACTCAGGAGCAAATCGTAGGGAGTCCTAAATGATTTACCTCATGGACAGGACCCGGTCCTAGCAGTAGAGTGAAGCCATCAGCATTATCTCTGGGGTGTGTGTTTCGAGGTTTTTATGAGTACGTTGAGCTGCCCTCACCATACGCTGGATACCTGGCGTGAGCTTTATCTCGCTGCTCTCTTTGAGAGCGACAAAAAACTTATCCCTTCCCGGATCGCGGATGCCGAACAAGCGATTGTTGCGCGTGCTCGGGAGCTTTTCTCCGCGGGTAACGATACCATCGAGGAAGATCAAGCTCTGGACGATGCGCTCTATGCCCTCCGGGCGTTGCAGAACTGTCTTGAGGTTCGGGCCGCGGCAAGCGCTTAGCATTCGCCAAGTGCGTGGGACGAATTCCCGCCGGATCAATCGTCCGTCAACGCAGCAGGGATGCTCTGCATCCAATTCTGATGGCATCGATTGCATTGCAATTGGTATGGCTGCTGGTTTTGTCGATACCTGTCGCATGCGTCACCTGGACGGTTACGCATGAAGAGGTCTTCCGCGAGCCTCGCGAGTATTGCCAGGAGCAGTCGAAGATCGCTGTATCCCTGCCGCGCCGCAAGTTCTTCTATTTATTTACCTGCGAGTACTGCTTCAGCCATTACATCTCGGCTCTTTTTCTAATTCTCACAGGTTTCAAGGTCCTGTACTCCGATTGGCGGGGCTACCTGATTGCCTTCTTTTCGCTGGTATGGGTTGCGAATCAGTACATAAGCATCTACAACCATCTCCGGCTGGATATCAAGCACGAGCAAGTTCAGATACAGGCCGAACAGAAGAGGCCGCCAAGCCGGGATAACAAGGCCGCCTGAGCCTGCAGCGACGAATCCCACCTCAAAAATTCTGTGACCTGGCCTCGATTTTACCTAAGCTGGATGCGGCAGACTTAAGATCTCCGCGGCGGCCCTCCGGCCGCTGGCGATTGCGCCATGGACGGTTCCGTTGTGTCCGGTAAGATCGGTGGCCTCACCAGCAAAGAACAAGGTATCTTCAACGGGCAGGCCGAGCGCGAGCGGCGCATCCTCGCCCCCGGCTTTCCCATAGCTATATGCGCCACGCGCGAATGGATCACTCTGCCAATCGTGTACGTAAGCATGATCGAGCAACGCCTCAAGTTCTTTTGCGCTCACCCCAAGCACCCGATGCAGCGTCGCAAGAGCTTGTTCGACCACGAAAGACTGGCCTTTGCCGGAAAGCCTTTCTGCACAATGAAATGGCGCCCAGCCAGTGATGAATGGCGACTTCCTGGGCATCATGGTCCACCAGGTGGGAAACCAGTCATCCTCAGAGAGGAGAAAACTCATGCTCTCCATCGTCCTGGATTTCGACTCCGGCGATTTAGGAAGCCCAGCCCAAAAGCGCTCACGAAATCGCAACGTGACTCGAATTACTTTGCCCATCATGATGTTTCGTATTGCATTCTGCTTTGGAGAAGGCAAGTCCGGGGAGAACTGTATCGCTCCTTTATCGTCCGCTCGTGCCTGCAGCACGCCAAGCGGAACGGTGACCAACACCCGCGGTGCGGAAATCTTAAAACTATCGGGAGAAGAAGCGCTGATCTCGACTCTGCCGCGTTTCCAGTCAATGCTCCGAACCACGGCGCTCTGCCGTATGGAAACGCGAGCATCCCGAAGTTGTCGATGCAAAATATCGACTAAATCCGCATATCCGTGCTGGGCGCGAAATGCACGCTCTCCTTCAATCTTTTCATCGGCCCGCATTCCCGCGACCAGCCAGTGCACGCCTACCAATGCCGGATCGGCGGCATTGAAGCCAGTGACGTAGCGGGTTGCCCAGTTTTCTGCATGGCGCTGCTGCGGACTGTCTTTTACTGTCGAAGAATACTTTCTTAGAAATTCCGCGAAGGACTCGTCCGGCTCGCGATCATTCAACTTGTCGAGAACCTCATCCGCAGCGGAGAGAAAGTCGCAGGTCTTCAAACGTCCATCCTCCACACACCAGTCCTCTCCATCCACTTCTCGAACTACAACTTTATTTCGATTGAGGAGATCCCATATCTCCGACGGCAAGCCATGAATGAACTCCGCACCGTACTCAACCGGAAGTTGATGCACGGGATCGGAGACGGTGAAAATGCGCCCTCCTATTCTGTCGCGAGCTTCGAGAATCGTCACCGAAAGGCCGGCGTTGGCGAGATCAATCGCCGCCGACATTCCAGCCGCGCCCGCTCCGATCACAATTACGTCAGGATTCCCGACAGGCTCAGCCATCATAAGAACTCGCTATATATGTATGGATAAAATTGAACGGAGCGGAACGGCAGCAGGTGCTGCGTCCTTTCATTTTCCGGCAGGCTTTACCGTCTTGAGAAATGCGACCACTGCCTCGGCATCCTGCCGGGTCATACGAAATTGCGGCATGGGTGGGCGCAAGTACGTTCCCGTGCGCCAAATCCCAGTAGTCAGCAGAATAATCATCTCGTCGTCGGTTCCCGGAAGAGCTCCGGCAATCCGCGGGGCGCGCAAAGGCCAATCGGCAACCGGTTCCGCGGACTGAAGCCATAACGCCGCGCCCTCGAGCCAATGTGTTTGCTCCGGTCTACCCTCACCATCTCGCGGGGTATGGCACTGGCTGCAGACCGCTACGTTGTTCACGATGTATTCTCCGCGCGCGGCGGCGCCATCGTTGGGGCTTGCGGACTGGCTAGCGGATTTGGCGGTAGATGGCCTGGTCTGCCCCAAACAGATACTGCAAAACACCATCAACACCACAAGAGTCCTCAATATTAGAGTTCCCGAGATACAGGAGCCGATCGGATTGCTTTGCATAGGTACCGTCCTTATTCGACCGTTGCGGAGAGGTAGCTGCGGAAGAGCGCTGACGCTGCGACCAGGATTCATAAAACCAATCGTAGCAGGCCGGAAATGCCCGCGACAAACCTTGCACCAGCTTTAGGCATCTTTTGTACGGGCCGTTGCAATCATCGGGGTGGGGCTGTCATACTTCATGGCATTCTTTTGTGCCTCCGTCCGGCACTGATCCGCCCGAAGACGGGGACAAGCAAGATGAAGGAGCGCCAAAACTTCTGGTCGGGATGGCAGGAACGAATCTCTGCGCTCCGAAATGTCCCTGCCGTGTTGAAGATCGTATGGGATTCCGGCCGGGGAGTGGTCATTTTCGGGCTGGTCTCCCGAGTATTCGCCTCGTTTCTTCCGGTAGGGCTTCTTTGGGTTACGAAGATCATTATTGACAGCATCAACAATGCGGTCAACGGTCACCACCCCTTGCAGCCGGGATTCTGGTGGCTGGTGGTCGCGGAATTCTCCCTGGCCGTGCTGAACAGCATTCTCCTCCGCACCATCGACTACTCCGATTCGCTGCTGGGCGATAAATACACCCGGCACGTCAGCATTCGGGTGATGAACCATGCCGCCAGCCTGGATCTTACGGCTTATGAGGACCCGGTTTTCTATGATCGCCTCGAGCGCGCCCGGGTGCAGGCGACCGACCGGTTAGTGATGATCCAGCAAATCGGACGCTTGGTGCAACAGGCGATTACCACCATTACGCTGTCGGTCACGATCATGGTATTTTCGCCCTGGCTGATGTTGATGCTGGTGGCTGGCGTGGTGCCGGCGTTCCTCGGCGAGAGCCATTTCGCCTTTCTGGGCTACGCGAAAAATTTCCGCCAGACCCCAGTTCGTCGGCAACTGGATTACCTCCGAATTCTTGGCGGGAGCAAGGAAGCGGCTAAGGAACTGAAGCTTTTCGGATTGAAGGATTTTCTGCGCGAGCGATTCACCCATTTATCCGACAATATCTATGAAGAAAACATCGCGCTGTCGCGTCGGAAACTCATCGCTGGCGCTGCTCTCTCGACGATCGGCACCATGGGCTACTACTCGGCCTATGCGTTTGTCATTTGGCGTACGATTGCCGGCGCCCTTACCATTGGCACCTTAACCCTTCTGGCTGGAGCCATTTTGCAGGCCAGCAGCAACATCGAACAGATATTCTCGACCTTTGCCGGTATCGGCGATCAGGCATTGTTCCTAACCGATTTGTTGGCGTTCTTCGAAATGAAGCCGACCATTCAATCGAAGCCCAACGCCCTGCCGGCACCGCGGCCGATCGTGCATGGCGTGGAGTTCAGAAACGTATCCTTCTCTTATCCCGGAAATTCGCGCCGGGTACTCGACCGCATCAATTTCAAGCTTCATACCAATGAGCGGCTGGCCTTGATTGGAGAAAACGGGCAGGGGAAAACCACCATCGTAAAATTAATCACCCGGCTCTATGATCCCACTGAGGGGCAAATTCTTCTGGATGGGGTCGACCTGCGCGAGTATGACCTGGATGATCTGCATCGCGAGATTGGGGTGATCTTCCAGGATTTTATGCGCTATGAGATGACAGCGGCGGAAAACATTGCGGTCGGGCGCATTGAAGAAATCAATAATCTGGAGCTTTTGAAAAGTGCGGCTCAGAAAAGCATGGCCGATGAGACCATTGGCCGTTTGCCGCGGGGTTTCGATCAAATGTTGGGCCGCCGATTTGAACAAGGCGTCGACATTTCGGGCGGAGAGTGGCAGAAAGTTGCTCTGGCACGGGCCTATCTGCGTGACGCACAACTCCTGATACTCGACGAACCCACCGCCGCGCTGGATGCTCGCAGCGAGTTTGAAGTCTTCCACCGCTTCGCCGAATTAACCGCCGGCAAGATGGCGCTCTTTATTTCCCATCGCTTTTCAACCGTGCGTTCGGCCGACCGCATCTTAGTTCTGGAAAATGGCAGGATCGCGGAGGAAGGAACGCACGACCAGCTTGCGAAGCAGGGAGGGCGGTACGCCGAGATGTTTGAGATGCAGGCTTCGAGCTATCGCTAAGCATGGATATGACACCACAGAGCGGTCCCCTGGAACTCGAGAACGTGGAGCCGATCAGCGTGTCCAGGACCGAACCCGATGGGGAAGCTGGCGTCGAGGCCCTAGCGGCGAGCGCGAGCAAGCTGGCGCGCAATCTGGCGTGGGCTCCGGGGCAGCAGGAGTCGAGCCAGTTTCGCGACCGCTGCGAGGTTCTTTCGCGCATTCTTCGGCCGCTTCTTGGAAAACTGGAATCTCGATCCGTCAAAAGTGGCTCAGACGATTTCCTGCGTTTGCAGGAGCACGTTTTCTTGCTGGAAGGTGAACTGCAAGAGACTTGCACCACCTTCCATGCAGCTCACAAGCTTCCCCAGGTACGCACTCCCGGCGGCGCCATCATCCCGAGAATCGCCGCTTTGGCGGGAGATTTTCTCGCCGCCACTTCCTTCCAGTTCACTGAAGCAAAGTTCGCGGCTTACATTCAGGCGTTTCAGCAAGTCACCGTTCTGCGGCTAGCGGAGTTGTGGATGCTCGTGCCGGTGATGAAGCTGGTGCTGCTGGAGCAAATCACGGAGCGAGGTCGCCGCTTGCTCCAAAATCCAGCGGCGTCCTATGGTGTTCAGGATCAAATTCGCAGCGTACAGGAGATCAAACAAGCTTCCTGGAAATCGGTAATCGAACCGCTCATTCTTTTCGATCAGATCCTGCGGGAAGATCCCGCTGGGGCCTACGCGCGAATGGATTATGAGAGTCGCGAACAGTACCGCAAGAGCCTGGTAAAGATTGCGGACCGCTGCGATTGTTCCGAGTCAAAAGTCGCCAGCGAAGTGCTGGCACTCGCGCGTGACGCGCAAGCCAATCCCAACAGCGATCCGCGCGTGACGTTGCGCGACTCGCATGTGGGTTCCTATCTGATCGCCGAGGGCAGCGGCCTGCTCCAGCACAAGGTCGGCTACCACCCCCCTCCCGCACGGCGACTGCGGGCTTTTCTTCTGCGGCATCCCGACGAGTTCTATCTGCCGGGCATTGCGGCACTGACCTTCGCAATCGTTTCAGGGGTGGTTCTTCTCCTGACTCCTCCCACCACTTCGCTGTGGATGGTTCTGCTTTCTATCCTGGCGGTATTGCTCCCAGCGTCGCAGAGCGCGGTGCAGATCATGAATTATCTGGTGACTCTGCTGCTTCCCGCGGAAACCTTGCCCAAGCTCGATTTCTCCGAGGGGCTTCCAGCCGACTGCGTCAGCATGGTGGCCATCCCCACCATGCTGTTGAGTGAAAAGCAGGTGCGCAAACTCGCAGAGGATCTTGAGGTTCGCTATCTTGGAAATCACGATCCCAATATCCACTTCGCGTTGCTCTCCGATCTTCCGGACTCGGCTTCCGAACCGCGGCACGACGATCCCCTGGTTACGCTGGCTTCGGACCTGATTCATGAGCTGAACGGAAAGTACGCGGGAGAGCGGAGGGGCTCGTTTTTTCTGTTTCACCGCAACCGGGTTTACAACCCGCGCGAAAGAATATGGATGGGCTGGGAGCGGAAACGCGGCAAGCTCATGGATCTGAACCAGCTGATCGGCGGACAGTTTGATGGCTTTCCGGTAAAAGTGGGCGACGTTTCTATCTTGTCCAGTGTTCGATATGTGATCACGCTCGACTCCGACACCGAACTCCCGCGCGGCTCCGCCACCCGCATGGTGGGGACGATGGCGCATCCTCTAAATCAAGCCGTCATCGATCCGGAAAATGGTATCGTGGTCGCCGGTTACGGCATCCTTCAACCCCGCGTCGGCGTGAGTGTTCAGAGTTCGGTTCGCTCCCGGCTGGCGGGGATTTACTCTGGGCAGACTGGCTTTGACATTTACACTCACGCCACCTCTGACGTTTATCAGGATCTTTATGGGGAAGGGATTTTTGTTGGAAAAGGAATCTACGAAGTAGCGACGCTGCATCGCGTGCTGGATCGTCGCTTCCCCAGAAATGCTCTCCTTAGTCACGATCTCGTCGAGGGTGCATACGCCCGCGCGGGTCTGGTCAGCGACATCGAAATTATCGAGGACTACCCCTCGCATTACAGCGCGCACAACAAGCGCAAACATCGCTGGCTGCGCGGAGACTGGCAAATCGCCGGATGGCTGCTTCCCATGGTTCCGGAAGAATCCGGCCATCGGGTGCCTAATCCTCTTTCCGTCATTTCGCGATGGAAAATTCTCGACAACTTGCGGCGGAGTCTGGTCGAGCCTGCGATTTTTTTGTTGTTTCTACTGGGATGGCTCTGCCTGCCGGGAGGTCCGGCAACTTGGACTGCGGCCACAGTGGCGATTCTTTTTCTGCCGGCTCTCTTCCAACTGGCCATTGATGTGGCGCAATCGATATCAGCCGGCAGACGATCGATCGTCAGCGACGCCTTCGACACTTTCCTGAACGCGAGTATCGCCAACATATTGACGATTACTTTTCTCGCGCACCAGGCGCTGTTGTCCCTGGATGCGGTGGTGCGAACCATGGTGCGGCGCATGATCACCCGCCAGCGGCTTTTGCAATGGGAGACTGCCGCGGAAGCGGAACTCGCGGGCGACAAGGGCACCACTCTGGACATCTACCTGAACTGGACTCCGACCGTCGCCCTTGGCGTGTTCCTTGTATTGTTGTTTGAACGCCACAATGCGCTGCTGCCGGCGCTGCCGATTCTTGCCTTATGGGCGCTTAGTAAACCGGTTTCATCGTGGCTGGACCGGCCCGCCCGCGCTCCGCGCAAACAAGTCTCCGACCGCGACCGCGCCTTGCTGCGTGCCGCCGCGCTGCGCACCTGGCGCTACTTTGCCGAGTTCAGCACGGCGGAGCATCACTTTCTGATTCCCGACAACGTTCAGGAAGAAGACAAGAAAGTCGCGCCTCGCGTCTCGACTACAAATCTGGGCCTGCTTCTAAACGCGCGCCAGGCAGCGTGTAATCTCGGGTATCTTACCGTGCCCGAGTTCGCGCAGCAGACCCTGCTCACGCTGGACACGGTGCGTCATTTGCCACGTCACCATGGCCACCTGCTGAACTGGTATGACACGCAATCCTTGCAGGCTCTGACGCCAGCCGTCATTTCCAGCGTAGATAACGGCAACCTCGTCGCTTCGCTTTGGACCTTGCAGGAAGGTTCGCTTGAACTTCTTCGCAGGCCACTGTTCAGCAAGGAACTGGCAGAAGGCCTGCTGGATCATTTTTCTCTTCTCACCACAGTGGGAGCGATGCCCAGCCGCACCTTTTCGACGCTCGAAAAGCCTTTACGGCAGCCGAGCTGGCTGCGGTACATCCTCAGTATGCCTGACAGCGTTCTCCAAGAGCCTCAACCGCCGGCAGCTGGCTCGCAGGTAACGGACGCTATCTGGTTCCGAGAGCAGGCGCAGGAGCGTATCCGGCAGATTGCCAGCGCGGCTCAAACCTATGCTCCATGGGTGCTTCCGAAATACGCGCAAGTAATGGACGATGTCGCGCACGTGCAAAACGGCGATGCTCCCGCCTTACAGGACATGACGTGGTTTATCGACCGTCTGGTCGCGCAACTTGCCGCGCAGCCTTCCTCGGCAGATGAGCAGACGAACAAACTTCGCGGTGAACTGCTGGAGTTATTGCCGGTGGCCAGCACCCGCATCTTCGCCTTGATAGAGGAACTCAGGGAAATCGCTCACCAGTCGAGTACGCTTGTCGATGAAATGGATTTTGGATTTTTGCTCAACCGGGGCCGGCAGCTTCTTTCTGTCGCCTTTGAATTGGAAAAAGGTCAGAACCATCCTGCATGTTACGACCTGCTGGCCAGTGAGGCGCGAATCGCTTACTTCGTCGCCATCGCCAAAGACGACATCTCGCAGGAGAGTTGGTTTCAGTTGAGCCGTCCTCCCTTCGAGCGGCAAGGCATCACCGGCTTACTCTCCTGGACGGGCACGATGTTCGAGTACTTGATGCCCGCCTTGTGGATGCGGCTTTATCCGAACACGCTGCTGCAGCGTGCGGCGGAGGCTGCAGTGCTCGCGCAGCGAGGCTACGCGGCGGAAAAGGGCGTTCCCTGGGGAATCTCCGAATCTGCTTCCAGCAGGCGGGATGCGGCTGGGAACTTTCACTACTTTGCCTTCGGCGTTCCGGATTTGGCAATATTCAAGCCGGAGCAGGATGGCCCGGTCATTTCTCCTTATTCCACTTTCCTCGCGCTGGATATCGATTCCATATCCGCTCTGAAAAATCTGCGCCACATGCAGCGTAAGAACTGGCTTGCGAGTTACGGATTCTATGAATCTCTGGATTTCAGCCGAAAACGCGAATCCAGTTCCCGCCCATCAAGATCGCGGGGAGTTGAGCCCGTACGCTGCTGGATGGCGCATCACCAAGGGATGAGTTTGCTTTCCATCGCGAATTTCCTGCACGATAACGTCGTTCAGAATTGGTTCCACAGTCATCCGCGCGTGCAGGCTACGGAATTGTTGTTGCAGGAAAAACCATTGAGCCGGACTGCCTGAAAACGCGACTGACCGTTATCTGCGTTTGAGTTGAACCGAGAAGCGTTTGAGTTGCTGCAAACTGCGTGCCTCTATGCGAGTCAAACATAGTCTTATCGCCGCAACTTTATTGTCGATCTTCTTAAATTCTTCCCAACTCTGCGCTCAAAGCGGCCCTCAGCAGGAAGTGCTGATAGTGGATGCCACTGCCCCGGCACATCCATTTCCCCATTTTTGGGAAAAAATGTTTGGCTCTGGACGGGCCATCCTTAGCCTTCGCGATAACTATCGCCGGGACTTACGGCAGGTGAAACAAGTTACCGGCCTTGAGTACATTCGCTTCCACGCCATTCTCGATGATGAAGTTGGCGTCTACAGCGAAGATCCTGAAGGCAAACCGATCTACAACTTTTCTTATGTCGATCAGATCTACGATGGATTGCTGGCCGATGGCGTGCGGCCTTTCGTCGAGATCAGCTTCATGCCGAACCAACTGGCTGCAAGTCATACGCTTCAAGATTTCTGGTACCACCCGAATGTAGCCCCGCCGAAGGACTGGAACCGATGGAACGACCTGATTACAGCTTTCGCGCAGCATCTGGTCGATCGCTACGGCGTGGATGAAGTGGCGCAGTGGTATTTCGAAGTCTGGAACGAGCCCAATCTCGATTTCTGGGCCGGCCAGCCACGGCAGGAGACTTACTGGCAACTCTACGACAATACCGCGATTGCGCTTAAGAAAGTTAACCCTCGCCTGCGAGTAGGCGGGCCTGCCAGCGCACAGGCGGGTTGGGTAGATGCCTTTATTCGGCACTGCGCGGAGAAGCACATTCCAGTCGATTTTGCTTCAACCCACGTTTACGCCAATGACACCGCAAAGGACGTTTTCGGCACGCAGGAAAACATTCCCCGCGACCGCATGGTCTGCCGCTCCGTCGAGAAAGTTCATGGACAAATCAAATCTTCCAGCATGCCAAATCTGCCTCTGATCTGGAGCGAATTTAACGCCAGCTACAAGAACGAACCGGAGGTAACCGATACCATTTACATGGGTCCGTGGATGGCGGGCACGATCAGTCAATGCGATGGGCTTGTCGACCTTATGTCCTACTGGACTTTCTCCGACGTTTTCGAGGAACAAGGAGTGGTAAAAACGCCCTTTTACGGAGGGTTTGGGCTGATCGCCGAAGATGATATCCCCAAACCAGCGTTCAACGCATTCAAACTTTTTCACACGCTCGGAGACGAACGCATCCAGCTCGATTCCAATTCCGCGCTGCTTACGCGCAGAAATGATGGCACGCTGGTATTAGCGGTCTGGAATTACGCGCCTCCCGGGGAACCTGGCGTCGACAAAACTATTACAGTGGAGCTCAAGAACTCGAACGCGACGAACGCATTGATTTCGCGCGTGGACGCAAACCACGGGGATGTTCATCCCGCGTACCAGAAGATGGGTAGCCCTGCAAATCCCACGCAAAAACAGATTCAGGAGCTTCAGGGCGATGCAGCTTTGCCGGCGCCGGAATCAACTCCCCTCGAACATGGGCAGCTGAGCATCACACTCCCTACCTACGGTTTGGCGGTAATCGAACTAAAATAGAATCCGCAAATCACGGCTGGTACTTCTTGAACCCAGCGCGATCCATGCCGCGCGTCGCTTCCTGGTTCTTCATAAACGTATTCCAAACAAAACCAGTTCGGATATTTTCTGCCATTAACATCGTGATTCCCACATCGATGCCCACGGTATCGGTGTCATACCAATTCTTTAGTGGATTGAAGGCGTTCACAAAGCCATATTGGCACCAGGCGCGGCTGTAGTGGTCTTTTATGTTTCTGAGCACGCGCATCACAGCCTGCGGCATGAACGGCAACGACCCCGCCGCTGCGCTCGGCACGACGGTTCCATCGATCGGCCCCATCATCGGCGGCCCGCCCCAAATCACGTAACCTTTCTGCGAGTCGGAAGCGGTGATGCCCCAGAGATCGTCGCTGTAGTCGGGAAATTGCTTGCCGAGCTCGATGCAAAAGCGCCGGTGGACGTCGGTCGCGAGGATCGAATTCTGAAAGTAATCGGCATATTGATCGCGCTTGCCGCGGAAATCGAACCAGGCTTGTGAATATTGATGCACGAACAACGGGGCGAACGACCCGATGTAACGAATCCCTTCATACTCAAAGATGGTGCGCTTCCAGGCATTCCATGCACCTGCTGGCAGCGGATGAGGCAACGAGCCCAAGCCCAGCAAGTAAATCATCATCATCTCGCTGTAGTAATCCCAGCGATAAGGAAGAAAACCGAACTCCGGCGTCCATCCGTGGGGCAGGAGGGAGGTATCTTCCGATAACCAACTCCAATCCACTCGATTAAAGATCTCGTACGCCAACAGACTGATTTCAGAGTGCTCCTCGAAATGCCGGCGGCAGGTGAGCAGCCCGCAAAGCAGGATAGAAGTATCGACCGAAGAAACTTCGGAATCCCACACCCGCTCTCCGGTATTGATGTCGGCGAAGTGGTAGAAGAATCCGCGGTGGGTAGGCATCTTCTTCCACAGGAAGCGAAGCGTGGCAAGCACCCGGTCGCGTGCATCCTCAAAGGCAAGAAAATCCCGCTGCTGGGCAATACAGAGCGCCGTCAGCCCGAAGCCCGTTGCCGCTATGCTGGCCACCACGGAATTCTCCTTTTTTTGGATATTGCATCGATCCCTCACCAATCCAGTATCTGGACTGGCCTGATCCCAAAAGTATTGGAAGTTCTTTCTCTCCAAATCCTCGAGAAATGCATCGTCCTGCGCGGAGAGAGGCGCCGAGCTTGCCAAAACCTGGGAGGACGCCTGTTGTTCCGGCCGGGGAAATAGCGCAAATGCCTTACCGCGCTCCATCGTCCCGATCAATCCGAGTGCACCCATTTGCAAAAGCAAATCTCTGCGGGTAAGGCGGGTGGTGAAGGAACTGCTGTCTTTCTTGGGCATGAATTGAGTTTAAATGCTCGAAAGCCGGTAAAATATGTGAACTTGGACTTCGCTTCGATTGATTGAAAAGGACAAACTTACGTCCCCCCAATCGGTCCGAGAATGTTTAACATAGTGTAGCAATGACTCGACGCAAGCTGGTCACGCTCGGAAGTATTGTGACGCTCGTTTTATTAGCTGTGGGAGGCATAATCGCCTACCGGGCCCGCCGGAAACCAGTGACTATCCGGGGAGCGGTGCTGCGCGCCGATCCGGATCCCAACCGCCAGTTGCCACTGGCAGATGTTCAGATCATCGCGATCAACGCGCTGGGAAACGCCACCACGAAATCGGACTCTGCCGGTTTTTTCAAGATTACTCTGCCCATGGGACTCCGAAGAACTCAGGCTGTCCTTCTGAAGCTGCGGCGGGAAAACTATCGACCGCTGGACGTGGATGATTTTATCGGCGACAAGATCTATGTGGAACACATGGTCCCTCTTCATCAGGAGACGCCAGCGGAAACGCGAGGCGGAACTCCCATCTCCAACACGCGAATACGATATTCCGTGAAAGCCACGACGGAGGCGAACATCGGAAGCGCTGTGAAAACGTTCCAAATCGTCAATACTGGGAATGTGCTTTGCAAGAAGCGCGTCCCATGTTCTCCGGACGGCAAATGGAAGGCAAGTATTGGTGCGCTTTCGCTTGATGCCGGCGAAGGCAACGAGTTCCGCAACGCCCGGGTCTCGTGCATCGCCGGACCCTGCCCGTTTACAAAAGTCGTGACCGAAGGCTTTTCCCCGGATCGCCGCCACTTCAACGTTTCGGCGCTTAGCTGGTCCGACACGGTTACGTTTCTTCTGGAAGCCGAAGTGGTTCATCCCATGACCAGCGACCTGGTACGAGAAACTTACCCGGTCATCTTCGGACGCGCTCTGAACTTCAGTTTGCCGGCTTCCGCCGAGGGCCCCAGCATTGAAGCGGACGTTTCGGGTGAGCCCATCGTTTTTCCGCTTGGACCGGACATCTTCTTGCGCTGGGCCGACTGCAGCATGGTTGTCGATCGTGATCAGTCCAGGAACTACCGCTGTGAACTCAGACCGGGCTATCAGTTCCATTAAAACGAGCTAAGGGAACGCCTGCCTTGCCACGTACTTTGCGCTTCCACGAGAGCTAAAGCGCAACCCAATCCGGAGTTCCAGTGAATTCTGTATTGCTCCGCGTGCCTGCTTTGACTGATAATTTCCCTGCCGAAGAAGGTGCCTATGAAAATCTTCAACACTTATACCAGCGGCGATGTTGTCCCTACCTCCGGTTCTTATGCCGCCTTTCATTCCACCCCGCATAAGCTGGTGCATCACGAAATCTATATCGAAGGCAATCACTTCGAAGCATGCAGGCTTTGCCCGCTGGGAGTGATCTATCGTTTGGAGCACAGTGGTTTGCAAAGGCCTGTGTTTGTGAATATCGCTCAGGAAATCAGGGCAGTCTGCTAAACCGCGCTCTTGCGGGCTGATTCCTATTGTTTCTAAATACCGCGAATACCCGATACACGCCCATTTGCGCAACCCTCAAGCTTAAGTGTTTGAAGACGCGCCTCGCCGTTTGCGAGCACGCACTGCGCAATGGCTCGCCAATTTCAGCGATCAAGCTACTTCGCGACAGCTCTGATGTTGGTTGCTCTGATATCGAGCCCGAATGCCCTGTCGTACTCCGTTCTTACGCACGAAGAATTGATCGATCTTGCGTGGAATGGGTCCATCCGTCCCCTTCTGCTGTCCCGTTTTCCCAACGCAACCGAGGAACAACTGCGCGAGGCGCATGCGTATGCCTACGGCGGGTCCGCCATTCAGGACATGGGATACTACCCGTTCGGCAAGGCATTCTTCAGCAACCTGACTCACTACGTGCGCACGGGCGACTTTGTTGCATGGCTCTTTCGAAATGCGCGCTCCATCGATGAGTATGCTTTTGCCATCGGCGCGCTGTCTCACTACCTGGGCGATTCGATCGGTCACTCGGAAGCAATTAATCCGGCGGTGGCGGCGGAGTTCCCTAACCTTCGGCAGAAATTCGGACCGATTGTCACCTATGGTGAAAGCCCACACAGCCACATCCGGACCGAGTTTGCCTTTGACATTGACGAACTCACAAATCTTGCCTTTGCGCCTCCCGCCTACTTGCATTTCATCGGCTTCAAGGTGCCGAGAAAGTTCCTGGAACAAGCCTTTGTCAATACTTATGGATTTGATGTTCATCAGGTGCTGGGCCGGGCGCACCCTGCCCTCCGCAGCTATCGCACCATGGTGCGCACCTTTATTCCGGTGTTTGCGCAAGCGGAGGTCGTGCTTCACCGTCATCAATTCCCTGCTCACCCGAACGACGAGGCATATCGCACGTTCAACGAGCGTGTAGCCCAGACGAACTATGAACGAAATTGGAAGCATGCCAACCGGGAACCGGGTTTCACAGCCCATTTGCTGGCGGTACTGGTTCTTGTCATACCAAAAGTTGGACCCGCTTCAGATTTGGCAATAAAGATTCCAGATTCCAAGACCGAAGAGTGGTATCTGCATGGCGTCAATCAGACGGTGGACGCATTCCGGGAAGTGCTGGATAAACTGCGCTACGACTCCGGTGCGCCGCTTATGCTCGCAAACCTTGATCTTGATACGGGACATGAAGCAAAGTTGGGCACCTATGCTCTGGCGGACAGGACCTATGCTCAACTCCTGAACCGGTTGACATCACAACCCACGCGCAGGATTCCGGAAGACTTGAAAGAAAAACTCATTGAATATTATGCACAGGCAGCGATGAGCGGCGATCAACAAGCCATAGAGCAGGAACTATCAGTCCTGAAGGAGATGAAGACCACAAAGTCTCTGTACTAAATCCACGTGATGTTCCGTCGGAAATGGGCCGTCGGAAAACCTTGGTAGCGCTGACGGGAATCGAACCCGTATACCCGCCTTGAGAGGGCGGTATCCTAACCGTTAGATGACAGCGCCATCCGTGAGAGCTCCGATTATAACAAAGCTACCCGGCCCCCACTTTTCTGAAAGGTCTTGCTTTTCACAGCCCCACCTGGAGTTATACTGAATCTAATCCGCAAACTTAAAATTCATGGCCTTTTCCATTCGCGGGCAAAGTTGTATGCGGTTCGCGGATCAATTTAATCCATCCTACATTTAGGCAGGAGTATATGAGCATGGCAAAAACCAAATCTTCAATCAGCGGCAAAGCTACGCGTGCCAGCAAGAGTCAATCCAATGTCAATGATCCGGCCAATATCCCGAGCGAGACGCCGGTCGAGCAACAGCAAGTGAATCCGAGCGTTCAGGTAGCGGCATCTACTAGCGCCACCGAACCGCAAGTCGTGTCAGACCCCATCAAGACCGAAGTTTCCAACCAATCGAATGGAGACATCAGCGCCTCCGATAAAGCTGTCAAGGCGGACGGCAACAACAAGATGTTCGAGGTTCGAAAGACGGAGCCGCGCAAGAATGTGGTACCCATCAATATTGAAGACGAAATCAGGCGCCGCGCCTATGAACTTTCGCAGCAGCGCGCACCCGGAACGGGTGGTGAGGCCGATGACTGGTTCATGGCTGAGCGCGAGGTGATGCAGCGTTACCATCAGCACAGCGCCTAATCGAGCGGCTAGCTCCGAGCATGCGGCGGACTGGAAAGCCAGCCGCCGCTTTAGCTACTTCTGCGAGTGGTTTGGTGAATCCTAGATCGTGGCTGTTCCGTGATATTGGCCCGAGGGGTATCATGTCCCGCGGTTGCCCTTCAAGAGAGTTTCTGAAAAAATAGGCTGGGGTTCTCCCACATGGCGGAAATCGGTAGTTTTGCGCTGCTTCTTGCTTTGGCGTTAAGCGCATATTCGTTCCTCGCTGGAATCGTCGCGCTGACGTTTCAGAAGCGCGCTTCTTCTCCACTGGCCTTCGCTGGGTCGGGCCACTCTTCGGTCACTCTGCCTTCCGACGAGGATTCATTCGTCGCAATGCTCCGGCGGGGTTCGGAGCGCATTGGCGAAACCGCCCGCCGCGCCGGCATCGCGACCTTTGCGGCGGTTCTCCTCGCGTCTATCGTCCTGGTCATTTGCGCTTTTCGGGACGACTACTCCATCGCTTACATCCTGCATCACAGCAATCGTGATCTTCCCGGCCCTTATAAGTTCGCGGTGCTGTGGTCGGGCCAGGAAGGTTCGTTGCTGTTCTGGTCGTTGCTTTTGGCCGCATACGGATTCGTGCTACGGCTGCGCTACAAGACCGACCCCCGCCTATTTGCCTACGCCTCGGTGGTTTTATCCGGCGTTCAGATCTTCTTTCTTCTACTGTTAAACTTTGCCGCCCATCCTTTCGCCATTGTGCAAGGCACCATCCCCGCCGATGGCAATGGTTTAAATCCACTGTTGCAATATCCAGAGATGGTGATTCACCCACCCATGCTGTATCTCGGCTATGTGGGTTTCACCGTCCCCTTCGCCTTCGCGCTGGGAGCGTTGATCATGAAGTATCCCGGCGAGAAGTGGATTCACATCACCCGCCGCTGGACCATGGTGACTTGGGCCTTCCTCACTTGCGGAGTCTTTCTAGGCGCGCACTGGGCTTACTCCGTGCTCGGTTGGGGTGGTTATTGGGGATGGGATCCGGTCGAGAACGCGTCGCTCATGCCATGGCTCACGGGCACTGCATTTCTACATTCGGTGATGATGCAGGAAAAACGCGGCATGCTGAAGATGTGGAACATGTGGCTGGTTTTCGCCACCTTCTGGCTGGCGATTCTGGGAACGTTCCTCACTCGCAGCGGCATCATCAGTTCCGTACACGCCTTCGCGCAGTCCTCCATCGGAGACTGGTTCGCCTGGTTCCTCTGCATCACCTTGGTCGTTTTCGTGTTTTTCTTCTTTAAAAACAAGTCGCA
Source organism: uncultured Acidobacteriaceae bacterium (assembly GCA_963833875.1). Classification (GTDB taxonomy): domain Bacteria; phylum Acidobacteriota; class Terriglobia; order Terriglobales; family Acidobacteriaceae; genus Sulfotelmatobacter. Next base: position 714,019 of record CAWHZM010000002.1, on the reverse strand, counting down.
TCTGCGCACCGAACACAAGCTGGAATCGCTGGTCTCGCGCGAGTCAAGCTTCCTGTTCAACAACCTGCTGTTCGTGTTGCTCTGCTTCACCGTGCTTTGGGGAACTTGGTTCCCCAAGATTTCTGAACTGGTGCAGGGCAACAAAGTTACGGTTGGCGCACCGTTTTATAACCGTGTCGCCATCCCGGTAGCTTTACTCCTGCTGATTCTCACCGCTCTGGGGCCTCTGCTGGCGTGGCGAAAGACTTCATTTGAGAGTTTGAAGCGTAATTTCATGTGGCCGGCCGTCGGAGCCATTGTCGTCGCGATCTTCCTGATGGTCACGCCACAGAGCTGGGGATCGGTCTTTGGCTTGAGGCCATGGAAAGATATCTCTTACTTCTACTCGCTGATGGCTATCGCGCTCGCGATATTGGTGACGCTCACCGTGGCCAGCGAGTTCTACCGCGGCGGCCGCGTCATCTCAAAGCACACCGGCCAGGGCATGTTCGCGTCGATGGTGCAGCTCACTCATCGCAACACGCGCCGCTACGGCGGGTATATCGTTCACTTCGGTGTCGTAGTCGTGATCATCGGCTTCGCCGGCTCGGCCTTTAATCTTGATCGCGAGCAGGAAATGGCCTATGGCGACAAGATGAACATTGGCCCCTTCACCCTTGTCTGCCGTTCTTACACCGAAGACGATGCCCCCAACTACTTCAGCCAGTGGGCGGTTCTCGACGTCTATAAAGGCGGCAAGCAAATCGATACCATGACCCCGGTACGGCGCTTCTATCACGCCAGCCAGCAGACCTCGACCATGCCCGATATCCGCTCCACCCTCAACGAGGATCTTTACGTCGTGTTCGAGGGAGTCAATCAGGATAACCATCATCCGATTCTCAAGGCCCATTTGAATGCGCTGGTGATGTGGATTTGGATGGGCGTCTGGATCATGTTGATCGGAACTGTGTTGGCACTAATTCCGAATGCGCCAGCGCCGGTGCGGGTTTCCGTGCCTTCGCGTTTAAAGTCAGCCCATGCCGAGCCGGTGGTGACAGGAGATTGATGTTCAGTAGCTTTCGATCACTTTCAACACGGGGCGCATCGGGTGTTCCATGCCTCGCCGCTTTTGCGAGACGTGGACTTTCGAGCCGCAAACTCGCCCAAACTCTCATCCTTTGTGCTGCGATTTATTTCACGCTCGGCGCTTCCGATCCGGCGACCCGTTTTAGCGAGCTTGGCCATCAGATGATGTGCATCTGCGGTTGCAACCAGATTCTTCTGGAATGTAATCACGTGGGCTGCCCCGATTCTGACGGCATGCGCAACGAACTAATGGCAGCCGTAAGTCGCGGCGACAGCGACAGCCTGGTCGAACAAAGCTTCGTGCAAAAGTATGGTCCAACGGTGCTTGCCGCTCCGACCAACAGAGGGTTCGACCGCACCGCTTATATCGTCCCGTTCGTCGCTTTATTTCTTGGCTTTGGTTTGATTGTGCTGGTAATTCGCGCCTGGAAGAATCGCCCCGAACCAGCGCTTGCTGACGGACTCACTCCGGTGCGCAGTTCGGAGCTAGAACAATTTCGCGCTCAAGCCCGCAAGGAGACTGATTTATGACTTGGCTCGCGCTCTGCATCATGATGGCCATCGCGTCACTTTATTACGTCTTTTATCTGCCGGGAAGATTGTTCCTGGGCCCGGAGAAGACTCGTGCAGGATATTTGCGCGAACGCAAAGACGCAGCCTATGAGAACCTGCGCGATCTCAATTTCGAGTACAAGGCCGGCAAAGTTCCGGATGCCGACTATCAGTCTTTGAAGACCTCTTTGCAGGACGAGGCCGCGACATTATTGGCCGAGATCGCGCGTCTGGAAGACAATCCCGCGCCGCCGCTTCGGAAGATACGAACCTGAAAGGAACGCAGCTTTTGAAAACCTCCCTCAATGTCATCTTAAAGGCACGGATCCTTTGCCTCCTTTTTCTCGTTTCGGGCGCCTCGGCTCAAACCTTAACTGGCGCGGTAAAGAATGCCACCACCGGCAAACCCTCAGCCGGGGACGAAGTTGTTATCTTCAAGCTGGGGCAGGGCATGGAAGAATCCGGCCGGACAAAGACCGATGCCCAGGGAAAATTCAGTTTCAAGCTGGATGACGCGCAGGCGCCGCACCTGGTTCGCGCCATTCACGATGATGTGACCTACCACCGCATGGCTCCTCCCGGAACCACATCGGTGGACTTGGATGTTTACGATGTGGCGAAGAAAGTCGACGGCATCAAAGTTGTCGCAGATATCATGCGGATCCAAGCCGGGCAAGGGCAAATGCAAATCATCCGCGAGTTCGGCGTGCAGAACTCATCCGTCCCGCCGCGAACCCAGATGGACGAGCACAATCTCGAGTTCTACATCCCCGATGGAGCGCAGGTGATTCCGGATTCGGCGACCGCCACAACCGAGAATGGCAATCCATTGAAATCGGCTCCGGTGCCGGAAGGTGAGAAAAACCGGTACTCTTTCATCTTCCCTCTGCGCCCAGGCTTGACCCGCTTCGAAGTGGCGTATCAGATGCCCTACAGCGGCAGCGCCAACGTCAATCCGAAATCGGTCTATCCGCTCGATCACTTTGTGGTGATGGCGCCGAAGACGATGCAATTTGCCGCCGCATCGTCCGCGGCCGGTTTCAATCTGGTGAACTATCCGCAGGAACCGGCAGCGGCGGTGGAAGTGGCCTCGAATACCAGGCAGAACGAGAATCTTTCCTTCAAGGTTTCCGGCGAAGGCACGCTTGAAAGCCCGCAAGAGGCGGGCGCGCAAGGGGCGAATCAACAGGGACAAGGACAAGGGTCGGCCGAGGGCGAACAGAGCTCCGGCCCTCCGGGGGCGCAAGCCAATGGCCGGCCCGGCGGTGGTTTAGGCCCTCCGATCGATGCCCCCGATCCTTTGCAGAAATACCGCTGGTGGATTCTGGGCAGCTTCGCCGCGCTTCTGCTCCTTGGTGGAGTTTATGTGGCGTCCCGTCAGCAATCTACGGTCCGGGCGTTGCGGGTGCAACGCGCCGGTTCTTCCGCGCAGGCCGTGGACGTGGAAGATGATTACGAAACAGCAGATATCGGCGTGGTGAGAACGAGGCGCGCCCCCGTCGCGCGTTCCTCTTCCATGCTCATGGAAGGCATCAAGGAAGAACTCTTTCAGTTGGAAATCGAGCGCAAACAGGGGCAAATCTCGCAACTGGAATACGACAAGGCCAAAGCGGCGTTGGATCAGACGTTGGAACGGGCTTTGAGGCGCGAAGCACAGAAGGCCTAAGCCCGCTTCGCATGCTTTAATGTCGCATGGCGTATTTCTGGTTCATCCTACTTCTGGTCATCGCGGGAACCGCATTCTTTCTGCTCTTGCTGCAAGGCACGCCCATCGGCCAGACTCTTCATGAGGGAATTCCGGATAAACCCCGGCGCAGGCTATTTGTGGCATCGGTCAGCTTCTTCCTCACCTTCGCCGCGGTGCGAGCCGTAGTCTATGCGGTGCTGCATCATATTCCCCCGTTCCATTTCATCATTCAGCCCAGTGGGCGCCATATTCATCATCTGGTGATTGGGATCGTTATGCTGCTCCTGGTCGGCTACGGATGGCTGGCGGATATTGGCACGGGCGAAGACGATTCCTCGATCCTGCTGAGCCGGTTGATGTCGATTCTTTATGGCGTAGGCGCGGCGCTAACGCTGGATGAGTTCGCGCTCTGGCTCAACCTGCGTGACGTGTACTGGTCACCGCAGGGACGTACCAGTATTGATGTCGTGGTTTTGTTTGGAGCGTTTCTGGCGGCGAGCGCGTGGGGCGCGCCGCTGTTTCGGTCGAGGGCAGGAAAGCAGTCGAATTAACAATTCTCTAATCCCCTTTGGCATGCAATCTGCCCTCTATCGCTGCGGCACCGCGATTAAAGCCGCGCGCGAAGTGGCCGATCAAATCGACGAGGCATCCTCGCGAAGCCATCCCTGAATTCCCGCAAAGGAGATAAGCATGTCAGTATCGGGCGTTTCGAGCAGCAGTCTTTTCAGCTCACAAAGCGTTCAGAACAACGCACAACAGATTCAGCAGGAATTTCAGCAGCTGGGCAAGGACTTGCAGGCGGGCAACCTGTCGGCGGCGCAATCCGACTTCTCCACCCTGCAAAGCCTGGTACCGCAATCGGCGTCCAGTTCGTCCACTGCCACCTCAACCCAGAGCAGCAATCCCATCGCCCAAGCCTTTAGCCAGCTGGGGCAGGACTTGCAGTCCGGCAACCTGGCCGGAGCGCAGCAGGACTTTTCCAACATCCAGCAGGATTTCGAGAACCAGTCCGCCCAAGGCGCGACCCAGGAGACCTCAGGACACCATCATCACCATGGGAGTGGGGGTTCGAGCGAGATCAGCCAATTGCTCAGCCAGCTGGCAACCTCGTTGCAATCGGGGAATCTATCCGGCGCACAACAGGCCTATAGCTCGCTGGCGCAGCAGTTCGAGAGCACCTCGGCAGGTTCGACCTCAGCTTCCACATCGGAGACGGCAAGTGCTGGGACGGTGACACCCGGCGGAGTGTCGTTTAGCGCATAAGCCCCAAGTGTGAATCCGGGAGGAGGCGGCAACACTTAGTTGCCCATTTTGGAAAGTGAGGCGGGCTGTGCGGTAGTCTTCTTCGCAGCCACTGGAGTGGAGCGTTCGTCGAACAGCAGGCGGCGCAGCGATCGCAGATCATTGAGGATGCGGCGGCTTTGGTTCATGTGGAGTTCGAGCTTCTCCATGCTATACAGGGCCGTGCGCAGGGCATCCAGGCGGCGGGGAAATTCGGAGCCGGATTCGCGTTGGACATCCGCGGCCACGTCTTTCTTGGCTTCGCCGACGGTTTCGCTCAGGAGCGCGACAAATTCGTGGGCGCTCTCGATGCTCTCAAAGGGGCTTCCAGCTTTGTGGCTCATGTTGAATACCCTTTAAATTTCTAAGATGGACTGTGGGCGCGACGGTGAAAAGAAGTATAGCTCCGAAACCCGGAGATTGCCATCCGGGGTAACGGATGGTGCAACCGAAACTGACGCAGCCACGCACTCGGCCCAGAGCAAGGTCCGGATAAAGATCCGGGGTGAAAATTAGTGTGTGGAATTGAAATCGGCAACTCCAACTTTTACGACCGTAGCGCCCCGGGGCTTGGGCGGGACGACCGCTTCGGTCTTGCTCGCGCCCTTCTCGTCAGAAGGCTTTTCCACCGGTGGAGGAACCGGCTTCTCCGTCCACACTCCGTAGACTCGGCCGCCGTAGGCGGCGATACCTGAATAATCCCCAAAGAAGACTTCACCGGCTTCGAACGGCTCGGTCGTCCAGGCATAGTTCTGAAAAGTAACTCCTCCGTCGGTCGAGCGAGCCAAGGTAACCGTCTGCTTGCGATTCCTCGGATCATCGCGGCGATCGTAGAAAATTACGTTCGCGGAACCATCGATGGGATCGACGGCGAGCCATTGGAAGAACTGGTCCGCGCCATCGTGTAGAGGATCGTTGTTCACCCGAACCGGGTCAGACCATTTTTTCCCGCCATCAGTCGAGGTCGAACAGAAAGCGTCGAGATCGCCATTGCGATAGTCCGTCCAGGCGACGAAGAGGCGGCGGGAACGGGGATCGATGGCAATCTGGGGAAAGCCATTGGCACGATCCAGAGTCTCAATGGCGAACATTATCGGCGCGGTGTGAATGACGGGGCGGGCTCGCGAGAAGGATATTCCGCCGTCATGGGATGTAGCGAGATAGATATCGTTGTCCTGGCTCCAGACGGTATATAGATGGCCATCGGCGTCGACCGCTCCATCGAAGCCTTCAGCGGCTCCGTTGTCGTCGCGCGGCAGGCCGGGGTGGCTGTCAATTTCGATCGGCTTCGACCAGGTCTGCCCATCATCCGTGGAGCGTGAAAGCACGATTTGCGAATTGGTTAGATTCCAGCGGGTCCAGCCTACGTAGAGATTTCCCGCAGTCGAGCTCTTGCTGATGTCGGAGACAATATACGGCTTGTCTTCGAACGGAATTCCAGGCGTGGAGGGAAATTCGCTGACGGGGACGTCTTTGGCGTCCCAGGTCTTGCCGCCGTCGGATGAGCGCCGAACATAGATGCCATTGCGCGAAGCGCCGTGTCCCCAGTAGTTAAAAGTGCCCAGCTTGTCGAACGCGATATAGCAAATGAAGGCATGACCCTGATTGTCGAAAGTTGTAGACACGTCTCCGGAGATGCGGAAGTTCTCCGGGGCAACATTTCCCCCGGGATGCCAGGAGCCGCCTTCGTCTTCCGAGTACGAGGCGCGGGCGTTGTCCTGGTACACGGCGACGACTTGCCTGGGATTGTTTGGGTTGACCGCCACGGAAGGCTCGGTAAACGAACCAGGCGTAGGAGTGAGGGTGAATACTTCCCCGCCCGGAGCCTTCGGCAAAGATTGGATTTGAGGTTGCGTCTGGGCCATAAGCGCAGTGGGCAACAGCCATGCCAGCGTTACAGCGAGGGTCAGGAAGAAGGCAATTGAAATTGAGCTCAATAAGTTAAAGCACAATCGAGAGCGACGAAGTTTCGAGTGGATCCGGGCTGGCGACGAAAGGGACATTTCGGGTGGCATCTCCAAATTTCGACGGGTTGGCGCGACTTGATATTGTGCCATGATCGAGCTGAGGCGGGACAAGATTCAATATCCAGTTGCCCCGGTTGGGAGTATTCTTACCTCCTATCGGGAACTCCACCCGGAAAAAGCGGTTGCGGGTAACGGGGTCCCATTAAGGAGGCTGCATGGCAGCAACTAGCGCGGTCGCGGTAGGACGGCAGGGTTCGACGTTGTCAATCGTATGGGGCGTTTTGCTGATTGTCCTCGGGTTGTTTGCGGTTGGGGCGCCATTCTTGGCGGCGGTGGCGGTGAGCGTGGTCATTGCATGGCTCATTATTTTGGCGGGAGTGGTTCACATTGTGGTTGCATTCCACTCCCATGGTGCCGGAAGTATCATCTGGAAACTCCTGGTGGGTGTCGCTTATTTGTGTTTTGGCGGATATTTGCTGGTACATCCCGTACTGGGAGTAGCTTCTCTCACTCTCGTGCTCGCGGCTCTGTTTGTGATTGAAGGGGTGCTGGATCTGATTTTGTTTTTCAAGATGCGGCCGCTGCATGGGTCGGCATGGCTGCTGGCAGATGGATTGATCACGCTGGCACTGGGCGGAATGATTTACGCACAATGGCCGTCGAGCTCGTTGTGGGCAATTGGAATACTGGTGGGAATAAGTTTGATGATCAGCGGGGCTACGCGGATTGGAATGACGATGGCGGTAAGGCGCGCGCTGAGCGGCGCGGCGCCGACGACGCGGTTGGCTGCGTAAGGAGCAACCGATTATTGAATGAAGTGCGGCTCTGGGTCTTCGGTCTTGTCAGCCGAGACCCACCCGGCCGCTTTTTTATTATGGGTTTAAAGATCGCAAAAGGAGCAAAAGGGGCGAGCGGACCTAACAATTTGACTTCGACGATAAGCTAGCTTAAGCTAGCTTAAATGAAAGGCACTTCTCGAACAGCATCCGAAGTGGGTGCTTTCGAAGCAAAGAATACACTCGGGACTCTGCTTGACCGGGTTGAGCGTGGGGAGGAAATTATTATTACTCGCCACGGTAAGCCGGTCGCTCGCCTCGTTCCCAACAGCGGGGTTCCCGATCAAAATGAAGTGCAGGCAGCGTTCCAGCGAATGCGCGAGCGCGCCCAGGACCTTGTGAGGAAAACTCCGGGACGCCAAACATTCAATTGGGAAGAACTCAAGAAGCTGCGAGACGAGGGTCGCCCGTGATGGCAACCGAGGCCGCCCCTAAATTTTGGCCATGAGCCTGGTTCTCGATAGTTCGGTGGCCCTCGCCTGGATCTATGCCAACGAAACAACAGACGCCGTTCTACATTTATTCGACATCGTAAGAATCCACGGAGCGTGGGTTCCGGGGTTGTGGCGGTGGGAAATTGCGAACGTGCTGCAGTCGAATGTCAGGCGCAAACGCCACACAGCGGATTTTCGTGACGAAGCCCTATCCAGCCTTGCGATGCTTCCGGTGAAAGTCGATGCTGAAGCCGACCGGCAAGCGTGGAATGACACCATCCATTTAGCTGAGCGCCACCGGCTCACAGTTTACGATGCCGCCTATCTGGAAATTGCCTCGCGCCGCAAAATCCCGCTGGCTACGCTGGAGCGGCAGCTGATCGCGGCTGCAGTAGCGGACGGCACCCAGCTGGCTGCTACTTAAGCGAGCGGCTGCCAGCAAGCTTCGTCTCCCACGCCGTAAGGAAGCCTTTCTTGTGAGGCATCGTGCAGCGCTTAATTTACATTCACGGTCGCGCTGTTTGATGTGATCAAGCTTGTGCCGCTAGTGTATTGCGCGTAAACCGTGGTGCTACCAGTGGTGGTTGAAGTCTCGACGCACATTGGGTCTTCTCCATTTGCCACCGTGATTAGCGAGCTGTTGACCGCAACCCAGGTGACAGTGGCGGTTACGTCCTGTTCCGGTCCGCTGGAAAGCGTTGCCATGACCGTGAAGCACTGACTGCCCGTAGCGGTCGTACTCTCGGCCAAGCTCACGGAGGTTGGACTGAGCGTCAAAGCAGTCACGTTCCCCAGAGTTACCGTGGCACTGGCCGTAGCGCTGGCGGTTCCGGAGGATGCTGTGATTGTCGCGCTCCCGACCGTGAGCCCTTTCAGCAGCCCCCCGCTGGTGATGGTTGCGATGCTAGTGTCAGAACTGGACCAGCAAACTGTGGTCCCGGCGCAGGTGGTGCCGCCGGTCAAAGTGTACGAGTTTCCCTCGCTATCAGTCCCCGCCGCGTTCAACTGCTCGGTTTGGCCCTGGCTTACGCTCGGAGTGCTTGGTTCAATCGTGATCGAGGTGATTGTAGGGTTCTGAAAAAATCCTCGGCAGCTTGCAGCGAGAGCTAGGGTGGCTAGGGCGGCGAATGCGCCTGCGAGTCGGAGTTTGTTTTTGCGGGACGACATAGTTATAGGAAACTCCTTCGACGAGCCTCGAAAACACCCTTTGGCTGTCCAGCTAAACGGCTCGACTACCTGCTTCTCAACCACCTACTTTAAGATACGGCTTCTCACTCCCGCGGGTTGTAAAAAATTGTAGCAGAAGAAAGTTTGCGGGCTTACGGTACCAGCACTTCCGTGCAGGCATTGAACCACCGCGGCTAATGCCCTGACTGGGTAAGAACGCAACCCGCGTAAAGAGTTGCAGGAAAAGAGTTGCAGGAAAAGAATTGAGCAAAAAACAGGCCGGTGCTGAGGTCAGCACCGGCCCGCCATCTGTCAATACCCTATTGACCTTTGTGCTCTTCCTTCGGAGGAGCGCTTTGCTTGGGCGGAGCGGCCTGTTTTTCCGTGTGTGGGGCTGGAGCTGGCCTGGCGGTCTTGGGAGCGCTTTCACGAGGAGCCGCCGCCGGTTTAGCCTTGGGTGCACTTTCATGAGGAGCGGCGGCGGGTTTGGGCGCCTTCGCGGCGCTCTCGCGAGGAGCAGCAGCCGGTTTTGCGGCCTTCGGGGCACTCTCATGCGAAGCACTTTCCTTAGGCTGGGCCGCCGGATGGGACGCGCTCGCTCGCGGTGCGCTCTCCTTGGGTTCAGACGCCGGATGGGAAGCAGGGTGGGCCGCAGGTTTGGGTGCGCTCTTCTCGCGAGGAGCGGCGGCGCGAGGGTTGTTCTCGCGCGGCGTCGCTTCGTGAGCTGTACCTGAAGTGGTTGGATGAGTAGCCCGACTTTCCGCCGGAGTCTTCTCAGTCGAAGGTTTTTCGGCTGGCCGACTCTCCGCTGGAGTTTTTTCCGCCGGGCGAGGCTGAGCCGAGTGATTTGCAGCCGGACGATTTGCTGTCGGATGACTTGTGGTCGAACGAGTTGGGGCTGGACGATTTTCCGCCGGACGGGATTCTGCCGGACGGCCTTCCGCCGGCCGGTTTTCTGCGCGACCCGCCGCCTCTTTCGGCGACATTGCCGGAGCGTGATAGGTGCCTCCGGCCGCTCTGGCGGCGACTACGCCCTTTCCACTGAACTCCCCGGGGCGCGCCGTTGCCGCTACTGCCGGACGGCCATGGTTGGTCGAAGCAAACAAGGCGCGGTTCTGGCTGGCCGCGTGCTCCTGCTGCACTTGCGCCGCAACCCGAGGCGTGTGAGTTTCGTGCGCATAAGCTTCCTGTTGTGCCGTGGGACGAGCGGCTACTCCGCCTTGTCCGCCATTGAAGGCAACGTGCGAACTGTTATTCACAATAACGGTGCGATTTACGTAGACGTTCCGGATCACCGTGGTATTTACATGCATCACGGCGGTGTTGTAGAAGAAATTTCCGCCGCGCCATTCACCGCCATAAAAGCCGTTCCCGCCGTATCCGAAGCCGTAGTTGATTCCACCATAAAAACCAACTTGCGGGCCCCAATAGCCGCCATTCCAAGCATAAGCACCATCATTCCAGCCCCAATAGCCGGGGGTCCAGAGCAATCCGGGTTGCGGCGCTTCGACCCAGGTGCCGGGCACCCAGTAGTAGCCGTCGTCGTCGCTCCAAGACCAATAGCCGGGAGTCCACATATAGCCCGGATCAGGGCAAATGGGCTGTTCATAAACCGGAAGCGCTGGCGGACCGACGCGAACCGAGATGCCGATCCCGATTTGTGCAGCGGATGGAGATGAGAAAACCGCTGGAAGCACCAGCAGCAAAAGTCCGAAAGCCAGAAAGCGAACCGCGTGTTGCAACTTCATATTCGTTTCCTCTTAGCCCGTGGGCTTGCCTAAGGTTGGCAGCGCCAAAAGGGCCCGATCCGGCTCAGACACTGGCAAACCGATGCAGCGACCAGTGATCTGGCCTGACGAATGGCTCGTCTACTTAAACGCCGGACTCTTGGAGTCTATTGTGGGGTGAGGAGTTGGTTGGAATGTAAACTTTTGTCAAATTATTGGTGCGGGCCGACCGCAGGAACTAGTTGGCCTTTCTGGATCGGGCGATGCGCTCGTCGATCAGTTTCCGCCCGGCAAAACCCTCTTCCATGCCGTGCCAGTGGGTGATCGATTTTTCTCCCGACTTCCAGCAAAGCAAAACCACGCGGCCATCCACCTCGCAGGGGAAATCGAGCAACCCGATATCAAGATCCTTAACCTGAACCCCAATAGAATCGATCTCGGCGATAGCGTCTTTAGCGCGCTGTTCGGCGCGGGCGCGCTCGGCCTTGCGGCGGGCAACGGAAACCACATCCACGTGTGTGCCGCCGTTAAGGAAGATACGATGGCTGAGCGCTTGCATTTCACCCTCGAAATCCTCGATCAGCTTTTTGCCGGCGATGGCGGTGCGCAGAAGAGATTCAAGCACCGGAAGCAACGATTGGGCTTCGTCGAGGGTAAAGGTTCGGTCGGACATAACTCTATTTTACCGCAGACTGAGATTTTAAATCGATGATTGTTGAGTGCTGATTCGCCATTGAAAAAACTTCCTAAGGCCACCGACCGTGCGACGGGTCGGGCAAAGTGGCCGTGTTCACGTCGACATGGATTTTCTGCGCGGCGGCGATGCCCGGAGCATAACATTCGCCGTCACGGCGGTAATTTGAGCAATGACCGGCGACCTCCTTGCGCTGCGGAGACTGCGCGAACTGCCAGACTTCGGCGGCCGGGACGCCGCTTTCCACAGGCCTCGGCGGCGGTTGCGGAAAGGCGCAGCCAGGAGCCGGCGGGCAGGCATCGTTGATCGCCCAGTACACAATTTGCCGGTCGCCAGCGCGCTCGCGAATGTCTTCCGCAGTTACTACGTTGCCATCATCCGGATTCGGAATGCCTGAGCAATAGATACCGGCGCGGAATCCAGCGGCGGTGATGCCATCGACCCAGGCGTAGATGTAGGCTTTCTGCTCGGGCAACATGCGTCCGCCTTGCTCCTGGTCGAGGAAGATGATTGTGTGCGCGGGAAAGCCTTCCTTGCGTGCGGAAGTGGCGGCGGCTTGCGCGTCGGAGTTGCCAAGCTTCGTCGCGTGGGCAACGGATTTCAGTTCGGCCGATTTGAGCTCAGCATAAAGGCGTCCGTTGAAGAGGACGAGGAAGCCGAAGCCGGCGGATTCGACGGCCGCGCGGTGGCTGGCCCAGGTGTTCGAGCGCTCGCCGGGAGGATTGTTGAGCCAGTAGCCGGTGTAGGAGAAAGTTTGGTGCAGGGTTTTGAGGTTGGCGTCGCCGGGGTAGGTGTTGCGGTCGAAGCCGAGGTAGGAGACGGATTGAAGTTGCGCGCTCGCCTTGGGAATGAGGATTAATCCAAGCACCGCAAGAACAACCACAATTGCAGTGACTTGCCTCACGCCGTTGGAGGTTCACACGCGAATTGAACAGCCCCGAGAACCGACTCGGGTCGGCTCAGCCTTTCGACCACCTGAGCGGTTATTTCGATGGCTTCAACGACACGCCACGAGTCGCGGTTGGCCCACCGCACATAGATGGGCCAGTAATCATCGGCATTCGGGACATAAGCCATCAGAGCACCTTGCCCTGAGCTATCGGAATTTCCGCTGTACCAGACGACTAAGGCGTCGTGCGCAACATCCGCAATGTAACGCCGAAGTCCATTTCTGCCCTCGGTCTTAATATGAATCGGCTCTGCGATCGAAGCCTCATCGTATGTTGGGCCAATAAAAGTTTTCTGTGACACCACCCGATTCGGCACGAAAGGAGGGACATTGAGCTTCTTGTTCCGAATTGACAACAGGCCGAGCCATTTGCCGGAGAACCTGAGCCACCGCCAGCCAAAAAAGTTGTCGATCTTGATCACAATTACGGAGGGAGGAGCGTAGGTGCGCAGCAATCCTACGGTCAGGGCTTGCACTCCTTCGATGAAGGCAGGAGCGTCGTCCAGGGCCGGTGTGATTGTCATCGACGTAACCTCAATATTTTAGCCGCCAATATGAACCATCGTACGGGATGCGGGCACAAAATCCGGTTCGCCAATATGGTGGCGTTCTTCTTTCTTCTGCACCACACCGCGAATGAACCCTGCCAACTCTTCGTCGCTGGCTCCGCGCCGCATCTGCGCATGCAAGTCGTGATCCCACACCGAGAATAAACAGGTCCGGATTTTTCCGTCGCTGGTGATGCGAATGCGGCTGCAATGGCCGCAGAAAGGATGCGAGACCGGCGCTATGATGCCGATTTCACCGATGCCGTCGTCGAAACGGTATCTCCGGGCGGTTTCCGAGCGAGCGCGGCGGATTTCGACCAGCGGTCGATACTCCCGCATGCGCGCCAGAATTTCGTCGAGCGTGACCACCGTATCCGGCGACCAGGTGCGGCCTTCTTCAAGCGGCATGAATTCGATGAAGCGCACAGTCAGGCCTTCCTCGCGGGCGAACATACCGAAGGGAATGATTTGATCTTCGTTGAAGCCACGCATCAGCACGCAGTTCACTTTCAGCGGCCAGAGGCCGGCGCGGCGCGCGGCGCGAATTCCGGCGAGCACGTGATCGTATCCGTTTGAAACGCGGGTGATGCGGGCGAAACGCTCGGGATCGACCGCGTCCATGGAAACAGTAACGCGGGTGAGTCCGGCATCTTTCAGCGGCTGCGCGAGCTCGGCAAGCAGATGTCCGTTGGTGGTGAGCGCAATATCGAGCGGCTCGCTGCTGCCGTTCCCGTTCAGCGCGCCCAACTGTGAGAGTTCGCGGACAAAGTCCACGACGCCGTTGCGCAACAGCGGTTCGCCTCCCGTGAGCCGGATCTTGGTCACGCCCATCCCGACCAAAACGCGCGCCATCCGCAGGTAATCCGCGAAGGGCAAATCGCCATAGAGCGCGCCCTCGTTTCCGGTGCGGCAATAGACACACTTGTAGTTGCAGCGATCCGTTATGGAGATCCGCAGATCAGTAATGGCCCGGCCGAATTTGTCGTGGAGAGGCATCTCGAAAATTAATGCTGCGTTAACGGCGGCTGGTCGCGGGGGATTTCGCACCGTAAACGAATCGGATCTGTGTTTATAGAGCCTTCCGCAGGGAAAAAGGTTTCAGAGTTTCGACGATCCAAGAGCTTTGTCGATCGCCGACTGTGCCAGGGGCGCCATAATTCTGTATCCCGCAGCATTAGGGTGCAGACCATCATCCGCCAGGTCCTTCTTAAGATAGCCTTTGTCATCGACCATGGCACTGAAGTAGTCGAGATAGATGCAACGACTTGATTCGCGGCTGGGTGATGCTAAGCAATAGTTCTTCAGCCAGCGGTTAAGCGCAAGAATTTTTTCCGGCGAGCGCTCGGCGAAAAGCTCCTGCGACTGCGGCGTGTAATTGTTAACCGGAAGCACCGACGAATAAACCACTTCGACCTGGTGCACGCGGGCGAGTTCGGCCATGGCAGCGAAGTTTGCCTCAATGTCCTCCAGGCGCATGGGGCCGGTATTGCCTGCGATGTCGTTCGTGCCAGCGAGGATAATGACGACTTTCGGATGGAGATCGATCACATCCTGCCGGAAGCGAACCAGCATCTGGGGCGTGGTCTGGCCGCTGATGCCGCGATTGATGTAGGGTTTGCCCGGGAATGATTCGATTAAATTCCATTTGTCGGTGATGGAATCCCCGAAAAATACAACTCGGTTCCCCTTTGTCTTGGGCGCTGCAAGTGCAGCGTTGGCTTCGCGATAACGTGCTAGTTGCCCGAAATCATCGGTGAAGATAGCTGTCCGCGAAGCGCGGTATCGATCGAGCCCAGGAAGCGCGGTGGGGGGGATGGCAGGGGCGGAAGCAGATTGCTGGGCACCGGCCGTGGGGAAAGCGGCTAATGCAAACAAAAGAGAGGAAGCAGCAAGAAGGATGTGTTCTCGGATGTTGCCAGCCCATTTCATATCGTTAAATGCTCCATCTCTTACCATCTTCCTTTTTTCGATCTTGCCGGTTCGCGTTCATTGGCTAGTGCAGCGGCAATCGCTTTGTCCGCCAGGGGCGCCATAATCTTGTAGCCGGCCGCATTGGGATGCAATCCTTCGTCCGACAGCTCGCGCCTCAGCATGCCGCGGTCATCGATCACCGCGGAAAAGTAGTCGAGATATACCAGACGGTTCTTGGCGCAATAATCCTTCAGCCATGCATTCAGCGCCAGGATTCTTTCCTGCGGACGCAGTGTAAAAGACTCTTTCGCCTCCTGCGTGTAGTTGTTGGCAGGCAGCAGCGACGCGAACACCACGCGGATGTGGTGCAACCGTGCCCACTCGGCCATGGTGGCGTAATTGGCCTCAATATCCTCGTTACGCGCAGGCCCGGTAACTCCAGCGATGTCGTTCGTGCCCGCAAGCACGACCAGCACTTTGGGATGCAGGTCGATCACGTCCTGTCGAAAGCGCACCAGCATCTGCGGCGTAGTCTGTCCGTCGATGCCGCGATTAACGTAAGGCTTGCCGGGAAAGTAGCCTGCGAGCTTCCAATAGTCAGTGATGGAGTCGCCAAGAAATACGACGCGATTCTCAGACGGCGCGGGCGATGCAAGCGCTGCATCCGCCGAACGATAGCGCTTCAATTCTCCGAAATCGTCAGTGTATATAGCGAGGCGCGAGGCGCGGTATTGATCGAGGCCGGGAAAGCCGGTGGTGGGAATGGCGGGCTGCTGGGCTAGTCCGGGGAGCGCAAAGAAGACGACTGATATGAGCTCGACCGCTGATGCTCGCAATGTCATGACTTATTTTCTTGGCTCGATTTCAATCCTACATCCCGTCATAGTTCGGCCCGCCGCCACCTTCCGGTGGCACCCAGGTGATGATCTGGTATGGGTCGGCGATGTCGCAGGTTTTGCAATGAACGCAATTTGAAGGGTTCAGGCTGATGCGTTTGCCGTTCGGCTGGCTCGGGTCATCGACCATTTCGTAAACGTTCGCCGGACAGAAATTCTGACACGGGCTGCCGTACTCTTTTATGCAACGCTCGCTGCAAATGTTCGTGTCATGAATGATCAAATGCGAAGGCTGATCTTCTTCGTGCTTGGTGCCGGAGTGGTAGAGATCAGTGAGTTTGTCGAAAGTGAGCCTGCCGTCACCTTTGGCGGGGCCGAGCAGATGGACTTCGGTTCCTCCGTCGGCGGGCATGTCAGCAAGCTTGTGCATATGCTCGTGGCCGGCCTTCGCGGGATAGCGGTTGCGCAGGCCGCGCCCGCCAGTGATCATCTGCAACCCGGTATGAAACATTCCGGCGTACAGGCCCTGCTCGAATCCCTGGTGCATGTTGCGAACTTTCCAGAGTTCGTCCTTGATCCAGCTCGATTCGACTTTCTTCTGATACTCGCCGAGCATAGCTGCTGAAGAATCATCTTTCTTCAGGGCTTCGAATGCGGTCTCAGCGGCCAGCATTCCACTCTTGATCGCGAGATGAATTCCTTTGAGCCGCGCGGAATTCAGAAATCCGGCAGAGTCGCCGAGGATCATCCATCCTTTGCCGGCGAGCGGCGGAAGCGCCCACCATCCGCCGTAAGGCAACGACTTGGCTCCGTAGCGGATCATCTTGCCGCCCTGGAGCAGTTTCGCAATCATGGGGTGTTGTTTGAAATCCTGCAGCACATGCTGGGGATCAAGGCGCGGGTCGGGGTAGTCGAGGCCGGTCACGAAGCCGAGTGAGACGATATCGTCTTTCGAGCCGTAGATCCACGCTCCGCCATACTCTTTCGGAGTAAGCGGCCAGCCCAGGGTATAAATGACTTCGCCCGGAGCGATGCGGCCCGAAGGAACTTCCCACAACTCTTTTACGCCCACGCCGTAGGTTTGCGGATTGGAATTACGTGCGAGATCAAATTTTGACACCAACTGCTTGGTTAACGAGCCGCGTGGCCCCTCGGCGAGGATCGTGATCTTCGCATTGAGATCGTATCCAGGCTCGAAGTTGGATTTCGGATGGCCCTCTTTATCTACACCTTTGTCGTCGGTCTGGACGCCACTGACACGATCGCCGTCGAACAAAAGCTCGGAGCCGGCGAATCCAGTGAATACGGTAATGCCGGTCTCTTCCACTTTGCCGCCTAGCCACTTCACGAATCGATTGAGTGAGATGACATAATTGCCGTGATCGCGAAGGGGAGGTGGAGTGATGGGGAGTTTGAATTTGCTTTTTCGGGTCAGGAAGTAGACCGCTTCTTTACTTACTTCGGCATCGAGAGGCGCTTCTTTTTCGAATCCGGGAAGCAATTCGCGCATGGAGCGCGGATCCAGTAAAGCGCCGGACAGGCAATGCTGGCCGATCTCACGTGCTTTCTCCAGCACGTAAATATTTTCTTTGCTGAGCTGCGACTCGGGATTCGCCGAGTTATGCTGGTCGATCAATTGCGAGAGACGCAAAGCGCAGGCCATGCCAGCCGGGCCGCCACCGACGATGACCACATCGGCGGGCATTTGCGGGCGGTCAACGCCTTCAATCGGTTTGCGGAAGATAAACATGATTCAGCGGTTGGCGAGCGTGGAAATCTCGCCCAGCCCAAGCAGTCTTCTATCTGCAGTAATTAGAGTCAATTTGAGCACCTTGGCCGTGGCGGCAAGAAACCGGTCGGCCGGATCGGCATTCACCAAAGACAAGGCAAAGCTCGTGCGAACAATCTCACGCGTCAACGGTGCTTCCTGCATTTGTTCGGCCGCACGCTCCACCCAGGTTGGTGGGTCGTCAACTTGTACCCGGCCTTTATTCATTAGGATAAGAGCCTCCCATACACTCACCGGAGAAAGCCACAGTTCGTTGGCTTCGGAGGAAAGTTCCCTGGCCACGCGCTTTCCGATTCGTGCCGGATCAAGCTGACTCCAGATCCAGATGTGGGTATCTAGCAGCAGATTCAATCGCGATATACCTCAAACTCGTCCAGATCGATGACGGGCGAAACGATATCGCCCACAATTTTACCGGTGCCCACCATGGCACCCAGGAATTTTCTCTTGCGGTCAGGCCCCGTGGGAATTACTTCCGCCACCGGCCGGCCGTGGCGGGTAATGCGTAATGGCTGCCGTGTTTTTTGGACTTGCTCGATCAAGCCAAGGCACTTGGCCTTGAATTCGGAGATAGAAATATCCTGCATGACTGCTATCTTAACTATAGTCATAAAATAGGTCAAATGGCGCTTTTCCGCTGGATTAGGTGGCGGCTTTTGCCTTCTTTACTTCTTCAATCAACGGCGGCACAATATCGAACAAGTTCCCCACAACCGCATAATCCGCAATTTCGAAAATAGGTGCTTCGGAGTCCTTGTTCACCGCAATGATCGCGCGGGAGCCCTTCATCCCGACAATATGCTGAATGGCGCCGCTAATCCCAAGAGCCAGGTAAAGCTTCGGCGCAACGGTTTGACCAGACGACCCGATCTGACGATCCATGGGAAGCCAACCGGAATCGCAGATAGGGCGCGATGCCGCCAGCTCTCCTCCGAGAGCTTCCGCGAGTTGCTTCGCGAGTTCGATATTTTTCTGCTCCTTGATACCCCGACCCACCGAAACGATAATTTCGGCCTGCGTTAGATCGACCGCCTGTTTGGCTTCTTTAAAAACTTCCTGCGGCTGGTTGCGAATAACGTCGTCTGGGATATCCACGTTGATAGTTTCCACCGGAGCAACCGCCGCGCCCGCCTCAGCCTGGTCTCCACGAAATGCCCCATTCTGAAAAGTGGCGAACCACGGGCCCTCGCTTGCGAAGCTGACATCTGCGGCAAACTTGCCCTGGAACATTTGACGGGTGAAAGCCAGCTTACCGTTTTCGTACTTGAAGCCGATGCAGTCGCTGATGACCGCACGCCCCATCGCGGTCGCCAGCTTGGGAACGAAATCGCGTACTTGATAGGTATGGGGCATCAGCACCAGCCTGGGCATTTTCGCAGATAGCAGTTGCTTGAGTCCGCTCGCGAATGCGTCTGAGGTGTACCGTTCCAGCTTCGGGGATTCGACAGCGTAGACCTTTGCCACCTTTTTGGCAGCGATTTCGGAGGCGATTGAGCCAATGGCCGAGCCCGCGACGGCGGCTTCCAAAGTCCAGCCGGTGGCGGCTGCAATGGCTTGTCCCGCCGTAATTGTTTCCCACGAAACGCGATTGAGCTTACCATCGCGTTGTTCGACGATTACCAGGATTGTGTCTGCCATTTGATTCCCTTAAGAGATTGATTCTAGTGTCGGCCTTGCGATGAGATCCGCTCCGCGACCTCAGACCTTCATAGCCACAAAGCGGAGGCGCATATAGTCCGCGGTCCAGTGTCCCTGAGTATCGCAGAGTACGGGTTTGAGCATGGCAGTGACTTCGTCGAGAAAACCTGTCCGCTCATTTTGCGCCAGCGCGGCGCAGAACGGATTGGCAAAGGTCTGCAACCACCCGCGCATTCCGGTTGGCAACGGAGTGGGACGAGAAATCAATTGCACACTCTGGGGCACAAATCCGGCCCGCCGCAAACGCGTTTCGTATTCGTCGACGGTCGGAAAATACCAGGGGATCCAGGCGGCGGTATCCGAGACTCCTCGGCGCTCAAGGGCCGCCATTAGCGCGACCGTGACTGCGGCCACGCAGCCGTGACCACCCAATTCCCCCACAAACCTTCCTCCCGCCACCAGGGCGCGAAACGCGCCCGCGAGTGGCGCGTCCGGATCGTCCTTCACCCAGTGCAATGCGGCATTGGAAAAGACCGCATCGAACTCGTTTTCAAACGTGAGCGATCTGGCGTCCATCATTCTCGCATCAATCCCGCGCTGGCGCGCAGCAGCGAGCATCTCCGGCGAACTGTCGATGCCCACCACTTTGGCTCCGAGCGCGACCAGTTGCGCAGTGAGAATTCCATCTCCGCAACCCAGATCGAGGATGCGCTCGCCCGGCTGCGGCTGGAGCAATTCCAAGACAGGCTGTCCAAGCGCGGGCACGAAGTGGGCATTGGCCGCATAGCCAGCCGCGTTCCAGTTCTGGGCGGACGGGGATTGGGGCGCAAGGGTCATTTCACGAAATTTTATTGCCGGAAATAACACGATCTCCGATCAGCCAGCATTGTCCTCACAGCACCCGCAATTCATTGCGCAGTTTATCGACTAACTTCTTTGCAACCTCTGTCGGCGAACCCTCAATGCGTTCCGTCTTCTTGGTCTTCTGCGGAACATATAATCGTTCAATTTTCTGCAGATTTTCACCGATTGCCGATTGCACTTCCGCGAGCGGCACTTTGCGTAAGGGCTTATTCTTCGCTTGTTTGATGCCGATCAGCGTCGCATAGCGCAGCTTGTTGATGCCGGATTGAATGGTGAGCACGGCCGGCAGCGGCATGTCGACAAACTGAAAGAATCCCGCCTCGAGTTCTCGCTTCACCCGAATGCCGAAATCATTCTTTTCGATCTGCATGATGATGGTGGCATGGGGATAGCCCAGCAACTCAGCCAGGATCACGCCGGTTTGTGCGTAGCCGTAATCATCCGATTGCAGGCCGGTGAAGATCAGATCGAATTTTTCGTCTTTGATGGCTGCGGCGAAGGCCTTCGCCGTATTGAAGGCATCCAGCGCTACGAATGCATTGTCTTCCAGGTGAATGGCGCGATCGGCGCCCTTGGCCAAAGCCTCGCGCAAAACCTGCTGCGCGCGTGCCGGGCCGGATGTGATGACCACCACTTCGCCCGTATGTTTTTCTTTTTGACGAAGCGCTTCTTCTAAAGCGTAGGCGTCCGGCTCATTCACTTCGTAGGAAACATCTTCGCGAATCCACGCGCCGGTTTCGTTAAGCTTGAGCGGTGCATCCTTCTGCGGCACCTGCTTCATGCAAACCAGGATCTTCACCAGATCGCTCCTTGCCTATGGCTTTAGCTCAGCAGCCAAACCCGTCAGTATAAATCACAGGCGAGCAAAGCCGGCTGCGGGAACCCTAAGCTGGCGCCGGTGGGGAGTTTCCGGCAAGTCTAAGCCGCCGAATCGATGATGGGATGGGAGAGCGCGAGGTTAACGTAACGAAAACCCGTGAAGGGTCTCGCATTAGTCGGTAAAAACGACAGATTGCACACCGGAAATCTCGAAGCGCTTTCGGCAACGCATATTCTTGCAAGCCATCAGATCGTCCTTGCGCAGCATGTAGGAGCGGGCTTTGGCGAACCGGGCGCGGTCGCGCTCGTCGGCACGCCCACCCGGCTGGCGCTTCTTGGTCCGCACCACCCAGGTCACTTCATACTCCGCGGGCTGGTGACAATGCGGACAGTTCAGGGTTGCTGGCTTCTTCTCGGTTCGCTCGTCAAAAAATTCGCGTTCTTCCATGAAATTCGTCGCTGATCGTTAGTTGTCGATCGTCACTCGCGGGCCGGATTTTTACAAGTGGAACCGGATATCGAAACCGCGAATTGCAATTATTACAGTTTTACCTCGCACAAAGCTATGGCAACATGAACTTCGGGGTGGGCGTAAGATGGCGCGCAAGAAAAAAGTGAAGCGATTTCAAGCGGTGCAGGCGGTCAAGGAACTGGCGCGGGAGCGTCTGGGAGCGCCTCCGGGTGAGAAGGTGGTTCCCCACAAAAAGAAGAATCCGGCTAAGCACAAGGCTACGCTGGGAAAGCTGTTGGGCGAAAGCGACTGATGGCGCGAAGCCTTGCCGCTATCGATTCGTGCTCAATTGAACGTTGCCGTCACTATGGTGTCACTTTGCAAAAGCAGAACGCAGGTGGAGGCCCCCGTGCAACCGCCGGTCCAACTCCCGAAGGTCGATGGAGCGATCGGGGTAGCACTCAGGGTAACGGTAGTACCAGACGGAAAGCTGTCAATGCAGCTGACCGCCGTGCTCGCGCAACTGAAACCCGAAGTAGAACTGGTTACTGTCCCAGTGCCGCTGCCTGTGAAGTTGACGGTTAAAGTCGGCTCCGCGCCCCCGCCGCCGCTGGTGGTACCGGTGAAGCACACGACGTTGGCGGTCATATAGCCAGTTACCACCGCGCCAGAAGAAGACACTCCTGACCCATCATGATTGGTCGTCAGCGTCGCCGAAACCAAAGTACTTCCACAGGCATCGCCGGTGGCCGTCAATAGCCCCGCCGAGTTGACGGTAAACATTTGCGGGCTAGCCGATGCCCAAGTGACCTGACTCGTAATATCTTTAGTCACCGGCGGGTGTATATACGTCCCCGCCGCAGTCAACTGGGTGCGAAATCCGGCGTCCAGGTTCACGGGAATGTTGGAATTCCCGACCGTCTCGGTCGAAGGTTGAATAGTGATGGAGACCAATTCTTGAGGGTCCGCGCAGCTGAGAAGAATGATACCCATCGCACACATCACCGCCAGACCAAACCACTTGTAAATCATGAACGCTCCGGAGTCGAACGCCTCGGGCTTAATGAGGTTTGGCTCAATGTATTCAAAAAGTGTTGGGAAATCAAGCGGTATCGAAATAAATCGACGAACACTATGGGTCCCTGGGAAGTCACCCTTTCACCGCCTGCGCCACCACTTTCACAAAGTCTCTAACATCCGCTTCGGTGGTGTCGAAAGAGCACATCCAGCGCACGATCGATTCCTCCTCCATCCAGGTGTAGAAAAAATAGCTCCGCTTGATCTTCTCGACGGCATGGCGCGGAATTTGCGCGAAGACGCCGTTGGCCTGCACCTTCCATACCACCTTTACGCCCGGAATCTGGCTAACTTCCTGTTCCAATAAGCGGGCCATGCGGTTGGCGTGGTCGGCGCTGCGCAGCCAAAGGTTGTTGGTGAGCAGGGCTTCGAATTGCGCGGCAATGAAACGCATCTTTGAAGCCAGTTGCATACTCTGTTTGCGGAGATAGAGAAAATCCTGCCCTAGACCGGGCTGAAAAAATACGACAGCCTCACCCCCAAGAATTCCATTCTTGGTGCCCCCGAACGACAACACGTCCACGCCTAAATCACGCGTAGCCTGCCGCAGACTCTGCCCCAGCGATGCCGCGGCATTGGCGATGCGAGCGCCGTCGACATGCAGGAACATGCCATTCTGGTGCGCAAACTCAGCCAACGCATGGATTTCTTCCGGGCGATAGACCGTGCCCATCTCGGTGGATTGTGTGATCGAAATCACTCGCGGCTGCGAATGGTGCTCGTCGCCTATGCCGTGGTAGGCATGGCGCACCGACTCAACTGTGATCTTGCCATTTTCCTGCGGCAGCGGGATCAGCTTGCAGCCGGTGTGCTTTTCCGGCGCTCCGCATTCGTCGGTATAAATGTGAGCGTAGGCGCTGCACAGTACGGAATGAAATGACCTGGTTAGAGCTTGCAAGCTGAGGACGTTCGCACCAGTTCCGTTGAAGGTGAAAAAAACTGCAATATCTTCTCCGAAGTGTTCCTCAAACTTTTTGATAGCCGATCTGGTATAGGCATCGGCGCCATAGGCCACCACATGGCCCTGATTGGCAAGGCTGATGGCTTGCAGGACTTCGGGATGCACACCGGCGTTATTGTCGCTGGCGAAGCTGCGAACAATCGAGGAAGAGGTTTGCTCCATAAGGCAACAATGTAGCAGAATTATTTTGCGTTCCGATTGAGCTAAGCCGCCGGACGCGATTCAGTCCGTGGCGGAGTTGCCGACTTCTTCTTCCGTTGCGCGCGCGCTCCCGGGCGCTTCCTGGCCTGTCGCGCGGCCGAATCTCTCTTCGCTTTTGCGCGAGCCTTGCGCCGTAACTTCGCCATCCATTCTCGCGAATACATGGTGCCCCGGCACTTTAAGGTCCCGCAGTGGCAGGGGGCGGGGTCTTCATCATCATAAAGGCTGTAATCCCACAGCAACTCTTCGCCCGGCAGGATATTGCGCAGTGCGAGAATCCATACGCGGTTCTTGACCTCGTCCACTTCGCAGTTGGGGTCGCAGGAATGATTCAGGAAGGCGCCCATGCCTTCGCCATCGATTACGGTCTTGCCGTCTTCCATTCCATACAGGTAAGTACGCGACGCCCCTTCGTAGAGCCGGTTTGCCTCCTCCGGGGTGAGACGCGGGCCGGTATATTCAACCACGCGAGCGCCTTTGCGTATGGGGGCGGTGGTGAACACACCGGCTGCATGAATGCGGGAGGGACGGATGACCAGAGCCATTTTATTAATTTCGCACGAAGAGAGCTTTGAAGGAAGAGCGAACAAGAGCGTATGAACTATTTTTCATCAACCCAGACGATCCTGAAGCGGAAAGTAGCGATCGATCCATGGCGGCTTCACCCGTGGGGAGACTAGCGACGGATTCGAGACCAATTGCCCGCCGAAAGGCTCTAGTGCGAACCACTCGCGCATGCTACACTTTCGCGATTTTTGAGAATCTCTAAACACGAACCGGGGGAATCCAGTGGGCATCTATCGAAAAGCGGTTGAGGTTTTGTCACTAATGTTGATGTGCGGAGGGCTATTCAGCGCGAGCGCTCAGGTTGCGAACTCGGCGGCAAATAGCGAAGGCTTTTCGGCTCGCCCGTCGGAGAAATATTGCACCACCACCGGCGGCGAACTGGAGAATCGGGAGCCTGTCTACGGTACCAACAATTCGCAGCAACAATGGCTAAAGCTCTCCGGCCATGAGGAATTTTGCCAGTACACTGCATCCGATGGGTCGCGAATTCACATCAGCCTGGCAACCCTCTACACCAAGAAGCCGACACTAGCGGCCTTGGCTTATTACTCGGAAACCCCGTGGAACGGGCAGGGAGATGGCAACCCCGCTTCGTTTTACTGCACGCAACTGGGCGGTTCCGACCAGTTCGGCGGGACCGGCTTAGCTGGCGGCGGCTGGGTGAAACTCAACACCATCGACGAAGTGCTGGAGGCCTGCATTTTCCCTGACAACTCCACAATTGACTCGTGGGGCCTGCTTTATCACTCCGACGGCATCATTCGAGGAATCAACCTGTCGACGGTCCTGCAGTATCAGAACCCTTACGCGCAGTCGAACCAAGGCAAGTAGAATCGGCGAGGTTCAGGGTGTCCAAGAATTGCCGCCGCTTCGGGAGGACGAAGCGGCGGCATTATTCTTTGTTCAAGTTTTTCGTTTACGGATCGTAAATCGAACTTCCATAGCCCTGCTTTCTTGCCGACTCCTGCAGTTCTTCAAGTCGTTTCTTTTGTTCTTCGAGCTGGACCTGCATTCCTTCTACCTGCTTTTGCTTCTCCTCTTGACGTTGATTCCACGTCACGCAATTCGCCACGCAGTTTGCCGGCGCAAAACGAATCGATTGATTCAGTTCACTAATCTGAGCTTGCAGGGAAGAAATCTGGTTTTTCTCGCCTAAAATTTGCGATTTGGCTTCTTCGGCTGACGGTTTTGCTCCATTCTCCGGGGTGGAACTCGATGAGCCGTCTTTATCGGCAAGCCTCGTGGGGTTGGACGATTCCGGAAGCTGGTCGTTCGTGATAACAGTGATGACTTTTCGCGGTTTGTTGGATGTAGCTTTGGCTTGTTCCTTTTGCTGCCGTTGTTGGCGGGCCAGATCTCCCAGTGAAGGCGAATCCTGCGCTTGGCTCGCCACGGCCAGGAGGCAGATGGCAAACGCCCGCACCACAGTGCGTCTGCTTTTCTCTGTTGCAGGATTCTCGCGCATGAGCTCTCTCCGCAATGGCGCAAGTCGCAGCCATTCTCCACTAAATATTATCCGGGGGGAAATTTACGGATAACATTACGAAAGAGTCATGCACTAACCGCACTCTCTGCTCTGGCGGCGCTACCTCACTCCGGCAGGGCAGATGTAGGAATCTGCTGCGCTTTCGTCCGAAGCTCTTCAAACAGAACGGTGCTCAGATAGCGCTCTCCAAACGATGGCAGCACTACTACGATCAGCTTCCCTTTATTCTCCGGACGACGCCCCACCTGCACCGCGGCTGTGACCGCTGCACCCGAAGAGATTCCCACGAACAAACCTTCTTCCAGCGGAAGCCTTCGGGCCATGCGGATAGCTTCGTCGTTGCTGACCTGAATAATCTCGTCGATATAGTCCGTTCGCAAAATGCTTGGAACAAACCCGGCTCCGATTCCCTGTATTTTGTGCGGCCCCGGCTTGCCGCCGGAAAGCACCGGACTTTCCGTCGGTTCTACAGCGACCGCCCTGAACGATGGCTTTTTCGGCTTTATGTATTCGCAAACCCCGGTGATCGTCCCTCCGGTGCCAACGCCGGAGACTAAGAAATCGACGCGCCCGTCGGTATCGCTCCAAATTTCTGGGCCGGTGGTTTCAAAGTGAATTCTTGGATTCGCCGGATTATCGAACTGCTGCAACATGTAACCGTCCGGGGTCTTGGCCAGCAACTCCTCCGCTTTGAGAATGGCGCCCTTCATTCCGCGTGGTCCCGGAGTGAGCACCAACTCGGCACCGAAAGCCAGCAACAATACGCGCCGCTCCAGGCTCATGGTTTCCGGCATGGTAAGAATGAGCTTGTAGCCCTTCACCGCGGCCACGAACGCCAGACCGATTCCGGTGTTGCCGCTGGTGGGCTCAATGAGCGTGGTCTTTCCGGGCTGAATTTTCCCCGCGCGCTCGGCATCGCCAATCATGCTCGCGCCGATGCGGTCTTTTACACTGCCAACAGGATTTTGACTCTCGAGCTTGGCCACAACCTCTCCCACGCAGCCTTCAGTTACTCGATTGAGCCGCACGAGCGGCGTGTGCCCGATCAGTTCGATGACGTCATTAGCGATCTTCATGGATTGCTCCGTCCCAAGTCAGCAGGAAAACAAAGTCTACTCCACTAGTAGACTATAAAACCAGCCGACTATTCTCAAAGAACTGAATTGGCGGAAGCGAGTGGGAGTCGGACCCACCGGTGACGGGGTGACCCGCCGCCCGCCGGTTTTGAAGACCGGGACGATCACCGGACCGCATGCGCTTCCATCAAGCAGCCTACTTGGGCTGCGGCACGATTCTAAGATACGGCTTCGGCGACTTCCAGCCTCCGGGATACTTCTGCTGCGCCTCGTCATTCGAAACTGAAGGGAGAATAATTACGTCGTCACCTTGCTTCCAGTTCACGGGCGTGGCAACTTTGTGCCTGGCGGTGAGCTGCATGGAATCGATCACACGTAAAATTTCGTCGAAGTTGCGGCCTGTGCTCATCGGGTAGCTGAGCTGGAGCTTGATCTTCTTGTCCGGGCCAACCACGAACACGGTTCGTACCGTAGCGTTATCGGCAGCCGTCCGGCCTTCAGAAGTGTTCCCAGTTTCCGCCGGCAGCATACCGTAGAGCTTCGCGATCTTAAGTTCCGGGTCGCCGATCATGGGATAGTTCACCTTGGCGCCTTGCGTCTCTTCGATATCCGCCGCCCATTTACCGTGACTGCTGACCGGGTCCACGCTCAAGCCGATGATTTTCGTATTGCGCTTGGCGAACTCCGGCTGCAGGCGCGCCATGTAACCAAGTTCAGTCGTGCAAACGGGAGTGAAATCTTTGGGATGCGAAAATAGAATGGCCCACCCGTCGCCGATCCATTCATGGAAATTGATGGCGCCTTGAGTGGTTTCAGCGGTGAAGTTCGGCGCGGTATCGTTGATGCGCGGAATTCTATTGGTCATTTCTTCGGTTTGCGTAGTCATCGTTCTTTCCTCGTCATTGCTTTCTCGTAATCGCTAATTCGAGCCGAATAGGGTTTGAAAAACGAAACCCACCCGATTCGCGGGTGGGTGGAAGAAATCCAGGCTGTACCTACCCACACGCCCGTGAGTTCATACAACAACAAGCCATTGCGGCGGCGTGGTGGGAACAAATCATCGCTTAAGAATAAGTACCTGAGGGGAGAGAGTCAAGCCTCGGATCGAGCGACGACTCCCTACTCATGCGATGCTCATTCATCATTGCATCGAAAAGTCTATGCCGGCATCTGTGGATGCATGGCCCAATCCACCAGAAGCTTCGCGATGACGCAGTGGGATGTTTTCTCCGCGCGCCCCATGGAAGGAAATTCTCTGGCGGTATTTTCCGATGGGCGTGGCCTGACCGATGCTGAAATGCAGTCGATCGCGATGGAGATGAATCTGTCGGAGACTACATTTATCCTGCCCCGAGAGCCGGAAGTCGAAAAGGAGCGGGGCGTTCGGGTGCGCATTTTCACGGTGCAGGAGGAATTGCCTTTCGCCGGTCATCCCACGCTCGGGACCGCATTCGCTTTGCGCGGCAAGGGCTCCCTGCAAGAAGTGGCGCTTGAATTGAACGTGGGGAAGGTTCCAGTGCGATTTGAAGATCGTGGCGGTGAGCCATTGTTTGGCGAGATGACGCAGATCGATCCCACCTTTGGAGCGCGGCACGAACGCGAAGCCCTGGCCCGTGCTACCGGGCTGCGCGTGGAGGATTTCGATGAATCGCTCCCCATCCAGACTGTATCGACCGGCCTTCCCTACACCATTACTCCGCTCAAATCACTCGCAGTAATCCAGGGGCTTCGCCTTGACTTGCGGCGCGCAGCAGAGTATCTGGAGCGGTCTGAAGGAAAATTCTTCTACTTCGTAACCCGCGAGACCGTCGACAAAACCGCTCGATTGCACGCGCGCATGTTGTTCTACAACGGCGAAGATCCGGCCACGGGATCGGCGGCTGGATGCACGGCGGCGTGGATGGTCGCGAATAATGTGGCCAAATCGGACGAGCAGGTGATGATCGAACAGGGAGTGGAGATGAAGCGTCCGAGTCGGATTTTTGTTCGCGGGTCGCGCTCCGATGAC
This sequence comes from uncultured Acidobacteriaceae bacterium, assembly GCA_963833875.1. GTDB lineage: Bacteria > Acidobacteriota > Terriglobia > Terriglobales > Acidobacteriaceae > Sulfotelmatobacter. The sequence goes on along the minus strand of CAWHZM010000002.1, from coordinate 685,425 downwards.
AGAGTAGTTAACGTGCGCGTCGGCGGCAACTGTGTCGAAGTCCTGCGCGGCGAAGTTTTTCTTTAGCCGAACTCGCGCAAGCATCACAGAATCATGACCTTCACCGCCGCAGCTTTTAAATGCAATTATCTCGCGCAGTTTGCTTTGACGATACTTTACAGTTGTCATCCCTTGCCATTAGCATCGCTTCGCTCTGCTACCCTTCGCGATTAGAGAAAATTCCGTTTGCCCCGGTCGCAGCCGGAGCCGCGGTTACAGGCGGTGAATGAAACCTAAGCGTACGATTTTGTGTGTCGATGACAACGAGCAGTCACTTTCCTCTAGAAAAATCATGCTGGAAACCCGTGGATACCGCGTGGCGAGCTATTCCCGTGGCGAAGACGCCTTGGAACGGTTCCGGCTGGGCGGCGTCGATCTCGTGGTAACGGACATGGCGATGCCCGGCATGGACGGGCCAAAATTAATTGCCGCAATCAAAGCCCTCGCCCCTCAGATTCCGGCCATTCTGATTTCGAGCAAAGTCCGCATCTACGATCATGACTCGCAGGCAGACGTATTTCTCACCAGGGGGATGTACGCGCCAGCCGATCTGCTGGAACGCATCCGGCTCTTGCTGGTGCGCAAGCGGGGTCCAAGACGATTGACTCTGGGAACGCCCCAGCTTCCGCGGCAAGTCGGCGTCGCGTGATCAATTGATGTGCCGCCACTCTTGCAGGGATACGCCAAAAACTAATCGTGTAAGATCAAGGCTGGCATGGGCGCATTCATCGAAGCCATTGACTTACACAAAATTTATCGGGTGGGAAAGGTAGACGTACCCGCGCTCCGCGGAGTGTCCTTCAGCATACAAAAAGGCGAATTCGTCACGATCGTCGGGCCCTCCGGCAGTGGCAAGTCGACTCTGTTTTATCTGCTGGGCGGACTGACCAAGGCCGATTCCGGCAAAGTAATTCTGGAGGGCGACGACTTCACCGCGCTCTCGGACGCAGAGCGCACGCGCATGCGCAAGCGAAAAATCGGATTCGTATTTCAAAAGTTCAATCTGTTGCCCACGCTCGACGCGCGCTCCAACATCGCCATCGCGCAGGAAATTTCCGGCAACAACGGCGGCGATCCGACATTTTTCGCGCGCATCACCGATTTACTGGGATTGAGTAAGCGGTTGAAGCATCGACCCTCCGAACTGTCCGGGGGTGAGCAGCAACGCGTGGCCCTGGCTCGAGCACTTATCAATAAGCCAGCGCTGGTGCTGGCTGATGAGCCAACCGGTAACCTGGATACGGAGAACTCGAACGTCGTCCTGAAGATGCTGCGGCAGTCCAATCAGGAACTCGGCCAGACGGTGCTGATGATCACCCACAATCCCGAGGCGGCCGCATACGGAGACCGCATTATCCACATGCGGGACGGGCATATTGTGAGGCCGGAAGAAGATCCGCAGTGGGCCCCGGCGACCAGAAACGCACCGGCGTTGCCCCAGCGTAACGGCTGATTTATAATCGGTCTCTCTTCAGGCTTAGTCGAGCGGGAGTAGCTCAGTGGTAGAGCGCGACCTTGCCAAGGTCGATGTCGCGGGTTCGACCCCCGTCTCCCGCTCCAAGTTTCTCCTTATAGATAGCTTTCGAACCCCGATCCGTGCTGCATGAGTAGTTTTCTGCCGGTCCTGGGCAGGAGTATCTGAAGGGCGGCTAGATGAAGAAAGTTGCGCACTTTTCCTGGATCACCAGCGGCCTGGTGGGGTAGACTTTTTCGGGCAGTAACGCTACTTTAATGAGCAGGGCGCGGTACCCAAGTGGTAAGGGAGAGGTCTGCAAAACCTTTATGCGTCGGTTCGATTCCGACCCGCGCCTCCAACCTCCTTTGGCATTCCCCTACTTCGCGGTTTAAGGCGAACTGATCTCCACTCTGATTTAGCTTCCCCAATGGGCCATTTAGCACCTATGGGCTATTGAAATTTCCGGTTGCGGGAGTATATTTTTTAGGTCCTCATTGATCGTTATTCCTGCATTGACGAGTAACTGTATTCGCTCTTTCATGCTTTGGATTTCCCCTCGATAGTCTGAGAAAGCGGTTCCAAAATCGATTCTGTGCTCGGCCGCAGAAGGAAGTTGGATATATCGTGGTAAAACCCAGGACAAGTCTCTTCACTGCGTTTTGGCTATTCGCACTTGTAGTCTTCGCCTGCTTCCCTCTGGTAACGCAAGCTCAGACCCTTGGCCAGGGCACTCTATTCTTCGGAGATTGGGTGGTGCAGACCACCAGCACGCCTGAGACGGTCACCCTGAGCAACACCCTGACCGCGCCGCTGACCATCAGCAGCATTGCGGCCTCAGGGGTATTCGCAGAAACCTCCACGTGTCCAATGGATCCAGACGCGCTGGCGGCAGGGAAGAGCTGTAAGATTTCGGTCACCTTCAGCCCCACCACTTTGGGTGTGAGTACTGGAACCTTGACCGTGAACGACAATTCGTCAACTTCCCCTCAAACTATAGGATTGAGCGGGACCGGCGTGAAGGCCGCTACCCTATCCGCTGCAACCTTGACATTCGGCAATGTGGTCCTCAACATAACCAGCGCCCCTCAGACCGTCACGTTAGCAAACAATCAAAGAGCACCGCTGACCATTTCCTCGATCGCAGCTTCCGGCGATTATGCCCAGTCCTCCAACTGTCCCTTGTCCCCGAGTACCTTGGGGGCGAAGCTGAGCTGCCAAATCTCCGTTACCTTCACTCCTCTAGTCGTGGGTGATCTCACCGGGGCTCTGACCGTCAGCGATGATGCGGCGAATGCCCCGCAAACAGCCGAGTTGAATGGAGCGGGAAAGGCGCCGGTCAGCTTGTCCGCTGCAAGTCTGGCATTTGGGGACCATGTGCTGAGCACCACCAGTGCCGCGAAGATCGTGACTCTGACGAATAATCAGGCGGGGCCGCTGACCATCTCAGCCATTTCTGCTTCCGCTAATTTCGCAGAAACATCAACTTGCCCGTTGTCTCCTGGCACCCTGGGAGCGGGCGCGAGCTGTTCGATCTCGGTTACGTTCACCCCAACCACTCTGGGCGCTCTTACTGGAACAGTAACGATTACTGACGATGCGAGCACCAGCCCGCAAACCGCGAAACTCTCAGGCACGGGCACCCTTACTGGATTGAGTGCGATTTCGATCACCCCGGCAAATTCCTCGGTGGCGCCCTCCGGCCTGCAACAAATGACCGCCACAGGCAGCCTGCCGAAAGGTCTGCTCCTGAACATCACCAACTATGTAACCTGGACCTCTTCATCCACATCGGTTGCGACTATAAACTCGACAGGACTGGCACAAGCAACCTCCACCCCAGGAACAACAACCATCACTGCTACCTACGCGGCGATCAGTGGCACAACGACGCTTACCGTCACGGGGACCTCGTCCACGCCCATTCAGCACATCGTTATCATCTTCCAGGAAAACCGCTCAACCGATAATCTTTTTCACGATCCAGTATTGATCGCGCGAGGCGCGGACCTTGCGAGCTCCGGAATCAACTCGAAAGGCCAGACCATTCCGCTGGGGCAGATCGATCTTGGCACGGTCGGCTCGAACCCGGATAACTTTGACCTGATGCACGTTCACCGCTCGTGGCTGGCCATGTGCGACATGAAAGCCACCGGGGTGTGCGCCATGGACGGGGCGGACCTGATTGCCGCAAATTGCACGGAAGGAGCTGTGAATTGCCCACCTCCCAATCCGCAGTTCCTGTATGTAACGCAGGCTGATGTGCAGCCCTACTTCGACTTGGCGGAGCAGTATACCTTTGGCGACCGCATGTTCCAGACCAACCAGTCGTCGAGCTTCCCCGCCCACCAATACATTATCTCGGCCACCTCCATGGCCTCAACCCAAATTGACGTTCCCACCAACTACTATGACGCGGAGAGCCCGAACACCAACGTATGGCCCAAGGGCGGCTGCGTTGCACCGCCGGACGAGAGCGTCAGCCTGATTGACATCACCAATATGGATGCTGCGACCAACGAAACCACGTCGGCGTATCCATGTTATGACCACCCCACGGTGACTGACTTGCTCGAGAAGGCAAACGTCTCATGGCGCTACTACGCGCCCTCGACCGGCTCCATCTGGAATGGTCCCACCGCCATCGAGCACATGTGCGGCCCCAATGTTGCGCCGCCAAATGCCACCAAGTGCAGCGGAGCCGATTACACCAGCCACGTTGTATTGTCGAGTCCGCAGGTGCTCACCGATATTGCCAACAACAACCTGGCCAGCGTGAGCTGGGTCATCCCCACCAACGCATATTCTGACCACCCAAAAGGCAACGCCGGGGAAGGCCCCTCATGGGTTTCGTCCATCGTCAATGCCATCGGCAATAGCCCCTACTGGTCCAGCACCGCCATCTTTATCACGTGGGACGACTGGGGAGGTTGGTATGATCACGTTCCGCCGCAAATCCTGAACTCTTACGAATACGGATTCCGGGTGCCGCTGGTCGTAGTCTCTCCTTACGCCAAACAGGCTTACATCTCGCACGTCACCCACGATTTCGGCAGCATCGTGAGATTCATTGAGACCACCTATAACCTGCCGTCGCTCGGATATGCGGACGCCGTGGCGGACGACTTCTCCGATTGCTTTGACTTCACCCAGTCTCCGGCTAAGTTCAAGACCATTGTCACCCCGCTGAAGGCAGACTACTTCATCAACGACAAGCGTCCACCCGAAGATCCCGACGACTACTGACGATCGGCACGTCTTGAAAGGGCGCGGCTTTTAGCCGCGCCGTGACTCCCACAAACTTAGCAGGGGCTTCAGTTGCTGAGGGTCGATGGTCTTTACGTGAACCCAAACGCCGCATTCAACAAGACTGATGTGTGTCCAGCCCGATTGGATAGCTCGGCGTAAAATCCCGATAGAGCGACTTCTGGCGACAAGCACTCGGGGAAGCGATGAACTGGAATCCTTTGGGCAGAACCCTCAGTTGCATCGGGCTGTTCACATTGCTGTTGGCAGCTCTGGCGGGACCTGCGCCGATTCTTGCACAAGCCGGCTCCGCAGCATCGTCAACCCAACGCAAAACCAGCAATCCCTACACCGGCGATCTCTCCATCTTCGAAACTCCGGGGCGCGATGAGCGCCTACAGATCAACCGCGTCATGGATCTGCTTGGCATCGAGCCCGGCAAGAACGTTGCCGACATCGGCGCCGGATCAGGCTGGTTCACCGTGCGCGCCGCCCGCCGCGTCACGAACTCAGGCACGGTTTATGCCGTGGACATCAACCCGGAAGCCATTCATTACATTGACCAGCGCACAAAAAAAGAGCACCTCCAGAACATAAAGACGATTCTCAGCCAACCCGACGACCCCCAACTCCCAGCCAATAGTATCGGCGCTGTGCTGATGCTTAAGACCTATCACGAGATAGCTCATCCAGTTATGCTGCTTAGGAACCTGCGATCATCGCTCAAACCAGGAGCGAAGATTGGCATCATTGATCGCAACGGCAACGGAGAAAATCACGGAGTGAGCAAAGACGTAATCGTTCGCGAAGCCGCCCAGGCCGGATACGAACTGCGCGACACGGAGGATTTCGTGAAAGCCGACGGCATGGACTATTTTCTGATCTTCACCGCAAAACCGGAGTAGGAAGAGTTTTGGGCATCCCGTGCTAGCACGGGATGCCCCAGCCCCATTTTTCGTATCTAGATCTTGTGCGCGTCGCCCCCAACTGTTGTGCCGTTCAGTTTGTCTTCGATCACGACGTGCAGTGTTTTACCATCGGGCGCAACCGTAGTCTTGGCTACGCTGATGACCTTGCCGTTGCGCTTGTCAATTTCCTGTAGAGTATCTTTGCCCAGCATCTTAACCGAGACGCTGGTGGTTCCTGGATCCCCCTTGTAGGGGGCATCGGTCCCGTCCAGCTTGGCGGTATACGACTGGCCGGTTGGCGTGTTCATAGTCAACTCATCGCCATTGAGTTTGTAGCTCCAAGTGAGGGTCGCGTCAGGGTCTTGCTCTTTCTGGGTTTTCCAAGACCCCGAGATCAAGTGCGCGCCTGTCGGCCCTTTGGCCATGCGCTTGGCGGTGTAAGCGCCGGATTGCTCCTTGCCATCCGGGTTGCCGCTATAGGTCCAATTGACTGTGACTGTATCTCCGTCGGAGGAAACCGTCCGCTGGGAGGTCGCCACCACTTTGCCATCTTTCTTCCTCGTGATCTCGATCGCATGGTCGTCGACTACCTTGATAGCGGTCGTATCGGCGTAAGGATCGCCCTTTAACGGTTGGTCGGTCCCGTCCGCTTTGACGTTGATCTTGGGAGCGCAGGTCTTGCACTCATACACGCCGTTCTGTAACAGATAGACGTCGGGTTTGGTGGGATACTGGAAGGTGCTGGGATCGGCTTTCCACGTGCCCTCGAAGGGGTTCTGTGCAACAGCCAATGCGGCGGTTAGCAAGACCAGAAGGCTTGCAACCACAAGTCTCTTTTTCATGTGCTTCCCCTTGTGAATTTGGATTTGGAGTGAGGCCGACAACCTTATCGCGAGCCATTGTATATCCTTCCGGCGGGGTTGCAAGTGAGCGATGAGGGGGCTGACCTGGGGCTGACCAGCCAACGTATTTCACCCGAGTTCAGTTCGTCGGAGCTAACCTGCTACACAAGTTTATCTCGCCTCAACCTGCATCACCATCCCATACTTCGGACGCAGCGTAATCAGAGGCTGCGGCTCAACTCGATGACCTACTTTTAATCGCAGTTTCCATTTCTGCGCCAGCGTAGCCAAAATAAGGACGCCTTCCATCCAGGCAAATGATTCCCCAATGCATTGCCGCGCGCCCGCGCCGAATGGAAAGTAAGTGAACTTTGCCCGGCGCGCTTTGTTCTCTGGCGTGAAGCGGTTGGGATCAAAGCGCAGAGGCTCCGGGAAAAATCGCGGGTCGCGATGCGTGATGAACTGGCTGATCAATACGGTGGTTCGAGCCGGAAGAAAATAATCGCCAAGGAAAAAATCCTCGCGCGCGTACCGTCCCATCGCCCAGGCGGGCGGATAGAGCCGCAGCGATTCCGCCAGCACACTTTCTGTATAGCGGAGGCGCGGGACATCGTCGACAGTCGGCAATCTTCCCTCCAGCACCTCAGCAATTTCGTTCGACAGCTTGCTCTGGCATTCTGGATTTTCAGAAAGCAAATACCACGTCCATGACAGTGCGTTGGCGACGGTCTCATATCCCGCAAGGAAGATCGTAATCACTTGATCGCGCAAGGACTGGCGCAACGACTGGCGCGATGCTTCGTCGTTCGCCGGCGGAGCGGCGAGCATGAGATCGAGCAGGCTTCCGCTATCCACTCCGCGTTGCCGGTGCGCGTCGATCATGCGGTAGACCACTACATCAATTCGATTCCGTGCCCGAACAAATGCCGCCAAGCCCGGTGGACGAAAATGCACCAGCCATTCCGCCGCCGGCAGCATCACCAGAAAATTGTAAAGCCCCATGATGCGGTTAATCGCCTCCGCCAGCTCGTAAACTTCGTCGCGCAGGTCCGTCGCAAACAATGTCCGGGCCACGACGTTTAAAGTGAGGTGCATCATGTCCGTCGCGATATCGCGAGTTTCGCCCGCGTGCCAGGAGTCGCGAACGTAAGCCGCCTCTTCGACAATGACGCTGGCGTATTCGCCGATCCGTTGCCGATGGAACGCCGGCTGTGCAGCCATTCGCTGAGCACGGTGTGTAGCGCCTTCGCTGGTAATCATGCCTTGGCCAAGCAGCATTTTGGTGCGCTGCACGGTGCGTTCCTTGATGAAGTTGTCGTTCTGTACGACCAGCACTTCGCGGATGTACTCGGGATGATTCAGAAAAACAATGTGGTGGGGTCCGATTTTGTAGTGGGCGATATCGCCATAAGTCTCGGCAAGATGCTGAAAGAGAAAGATAGGATTTGCCGGACGAAACTTGCGCAGCGCAAACCAAAGAAGGTTGCGCTGCATCCCGGGCGGAAAACGGTATTCCCGCTTCTTTGAGGACTCCGTTTCCGGTCGCACTGCCGTTGCCATGGCAATAGTTTACGCCGGGAAAAAGCAAACATTTGCCGCTGCGAGATGGCGGACTTCCCGTTGCTCAAAAGTTCAAGCCATTTTTGCCGATGGAGCATTTGGCCGATGACCTTCGTTCAGCACGATTTCGCATAATTGAATATCATAGAGGGTTCGACACACTGCTCAACCCAATCAGGCGAAGAGGTCCGACGTGGCTCAGACGGAAACTGACGGTCAGGAAGTATTGGAAACCAGGGAGTGGGTGGATTCCCTCGATTACGTGTTATCCAAGGGCGGTGGCCCGGTGCGCGCGGGGCGGTTGATCCAGCAACTGGCACTGCACGCACGCCATGCCGCCGGCGTGAACCTTCCCTTTTCCGCCACCACGCCGTACCAGAACACGATTCCGGCATTGCAGCAGGCGCCGTTCCCCGGCAGTCAGGAGATGGAACGCCGCATCAAGAGCCTGGTTCGGTGGAATGCTCTGGCCATGGTGGTCCGCGCCAACAAAATTCAGGAAGGCATTGGCGGGCACATTTCCACCTTCGCCTCAGCCGCAACTCTCTATGAGGTCGCCTTCAATCATTTTTTCAAAGCAAAAACCGAGAGCGGCGACCGCGATTTTGTTTACTTCCAGGGCCATGCCGCGCCCGGAATCTATTCCCGCGCTTATCTCGAAGGCCGCATCGCCAAAGAAAAGCTGGAAAACTTTCGCCGCGAGCTGAAGCCCGGTGGAGGGCTGAGTTCTTATCCTCATCCCTGGCTGATGCCAAACTTTTGGGAGTTCCCCACCGTTTCCATGGGGCTGGGGCCGATCCAGGCGATCTACCACGCGCGCTTTATTCGTTATCTGGAAAATCGCGGTCTGAAACAATCCACCGGCGGAAAAGTCTGGGCCTTCCTGGGCGATGGCGAAATGGACGAACCGGAATCCCTTGGTTCGATAACTCTAGCCTCGCGCGAGAATCTGGATAACCTGATTTTTGTGGTGAACTGCAATTTGCAGCGTCTCGATGGTCCGGTGCGCGGCAACGGAAAGATCATTCAGGAACTCGAGGCCATCTTCCGCGGCGCGGGATGGAACGTAATCAAGTGCATCTGGGGCTCCGACTGGGACAGCCTGATCCGCAACGATCGCGACGGAATCCTGGTGCGGCGCCTTGGCGAAATCAGCGACGGCCAGTATCAGAAATATTTTGTCGAGAGTGGCGCTTACTTCCGGCAGAACTTATTTGGCAGCGATCCGCGCTTATTGAAGATGGTCGAGCACCTTTCCGACGAGCAATTATCGCGCATGCGTCTGGGCGGCCATGATCCCATCAAAGTACATGCCGCATATCGGGCCGCGGTCGATCACATCGGTACTCCGACCATCATTCTGGCCAAGACGATTAAAGGTTATGGCTTGGGCGAAGCGGGCGAAGGCAAAAACATCACTCACCAGCAGAAAAAACTGAATGAAGAAGAGTTGGAGATGTTCCGTTCGCGCTTCGGCATCCCCATTCCCGACGACGAATTGCACAATGCGCCGTTCTACCGCCCCTCCGATGACAGCGCGGAAATTAAATACATGCAGGCGCGCCGCCAGCAGTTGGGCGGATACATGCCGCAACGAACGGTGCGCGCCACCCCACTCGATCCGGTGCCGGAATCGTATTTCGAAGAGTTCTACAAAGGCACCGACGGCCGCGAAGCTTCGACCACCATGGTTTTCGTCCGCTTGCTTTCGAAGCTCCTGCGCGATCCCCAGCTGGGCAAGCTGATCGTTCCCATCATTCCCGATGAAGCCCGCACCTTCGGTATGGAAGCGTTGTTCCGGCAGGTCGGCATCTACTCCAGCGTCGGCCAGCTCTACGAACCGGTCGATATGGATACGCTGCTCTATTACAAGGAAGCAAAGAACGGGCAGATTCTGGAAGAAGGAATCACCGAAGCCGGCTCCATGTGTTCCTTTATCGCGGCGGGCACGGCTTATGCGAACCACGGAATCAACACGATTCCCTTCTTTATTTATTATTCGATGTTCGGCTTCCAGCGCATCGGGGATTTGATTTGGGCCGCCGCCGATATGCGCTGTCGCGGCTTCTTAGTAGGTGGAACCGCGGGCCGTACCACGCTGGCTGGCGAAGGATTGCAGCATCAGGATGGTCACAGTCACGTGCTTGCGCTCCCCGTTCCGAATCTGATGGCTTATGATCCCGCATTCGCCTACGAAATTGCCATCATTATTCAAGACGGCATCAAGCGCATGTACATCGATCAGGAATCGATCTTCTATTACCTGACCGTCACCAACGAACCGCTTCCCATGCCGGGGATGCCAACCGAAGGCAATGTCCGCGAGGGCGTATTGCGCGGTCTCTATCGCTTCAAAGCGGCGGATGCCCCGAGTGCAAAGCTCCGCGCTCAACTCCTGGGCAGCGGAACCATCATGTACGAAGTTCTGAAAGCGCAAGAAATTCTCAAGGAGAAGTACGGCGTGGCGGCGGATGTCTGGAGCGTGACCAGCTACAAGGAACTGTATCGCGACGCCAACGATTGCGAACGCTGGAACATGCTGCATCCCGGCGAAAATACCAGAGTGCCGTTCGTCACCGAGAAGCTGAAAGATGCGCCCGGACCCTTCATCGCGGCATCTGACTATATGAAGGTATTGCCGGAGTCGCTGGCCAAGTGGGTGCCGGGGCAACTCGTTTCACTGGGCACTGATGGTTTCGGACGCAGCGAAAACCGTGCCGCCTTGCGAGACTTCTTCGAAGTGGACGCCAAGCATATCGTATTAGCTACGCTCGGAGCTTTGGCCCGCGAGAAGAAAATTGAACCGGCTGTACTGAAGCAGGCAATTCGTGATTTGGGGATTAACGCGGAGAAGATGAACCCGGCCAGTAGCTAAAAGCGAGTTATTTCGCATCGCATGCGGCTCTTCAACGTTCAACGAATCTGACGCAAGGAATGGAATCTGTGATCGAATTCAAACTTCCGGCACTTGGTGAAAACATTGAACAGGGAGACCTGGTGCGCCTGATGATTGCCCCAGGCGCGGCCGTGAGCGAAGGTCAGGCCATCATGGAGCTTGAAACCGACAAAGCGGTCGTGGAAGTGCCTTCGTCGGTAAGCGGGACGGTCAAGGAAGTTCGAGTGAAGGAAGGCGAGAAGATCAAAGTCGGTCAGGTTATATTTACCGCGGAGAATGGAGCGCTAAACAAGGCAACTGGGCCAGCCTCCCAGGAAAATCGACCCACAGAAGATCGCCGAACAGAAGACCGCTCTAAAAAAGATAGCCCGAAACAAGACAGAGCTGCCGCCGCCTCGGCGACTTCGACAACCGGATCAAAGGGTCCGGCCTTATCGCAGACTTTTCCCAGCCCAGCGCGCACTCGATCCACCGATGCGCCAGCCGGCGAATTTCGCCTGCAAGAGCTTGGCGAAAACATTTCGCAGGGCGACTTGGTTCGCTTGATGATCGCCCCCGGAGACAAAGTTTCGGAAGGCCAGCCGGTGATGGAACTTGAAACCGACAAAGCCGTGGTCGAGGTACCGTCTTCTGTGAGTGGAATCGTCAGTGAGGTCAAAGTCAAAGAGGGCGAAAAGATTAAAGTCGGCCAGCTGATATTTACATTGCAAGGCGGGGCGACTTCGCAACCTGAAAGTCCGCGCCCGCAGCGCCAACCCGTGGAGCATGTTTCCGGCCAGCACGGAGCGCGACTGGCTTTTCAAGCCGCCATCCGGGCTGAAGGCAAAACCGAAGAGCAGGCGTTGCCTCCCGATCAGCCAACACTAAAGCCTGCGGCCTTTTCCATGCCCCTGCAACTCGATAAAGTGGCTGGAGCAGAGCAGCGCGGGCCTGTTCCCGCTGCTCCACACACGCGGCGTCTGGCTCGCGAACTCGGCGTCGACATCTACGCGGTCCAAGGCACTGGCCCCGGCGGCCGTATCAGCGAGGATGACGTGAAGGCGCATGCCAAAGCCGCACTGACCATGCTGGCTGGCGCAGCGCAGGCCCCGCCGCGCGCCGGACATTTCATCGAACCTAAACTGCCGGATTTCTCGAAGTGGGGGAAAATCGAACGCGTTTCCATGCGGGGGGTTCGGCGCAAAACCGCAGAGCATCTCGCGGAATCCTGGAACACCATTCCCCACGTCACCCAGCATGACCGCGCGGACATCACGGAACTGGAACAGCTTCGCGCTCGCTTTGCTCCCAAGGCCGAGCAGGCGGGCGGCAAGCTGACGGTCACCGCCATCGCGCTAAAGGTCTGCGCTGCCGCGCTCAAAGTCTTTCCGCAATTCAACGCCACCATCGATATGGAGAAGGAAGAAATTATTTACAAGCAGTACATCAGCATCGGCGTGGCGGCGGATACTGACCGCGGGTTACTGGTGCCGGTGATCCGCGATGTGGACAAGAAAAACATTGTGGAGCTGGCGGTGGAATTGTCTCAACTATCGCAGAAGGCGCGCGAAAAGAAAATTACTCTTGCCGATATGGAAGGCGGAACCTTTACCATCACCAATCTCGGCGGCATCGGCGGCACGGCGTTTACGCCGATTGTGAATCATCCCGAGGTCGCGATTTTGGGTCTTTCGCGGTCGCGCATGGAGCCGGAGTGGATCGGCGGAAAGTTCGAGCCGCGCATGATTCTGCCGCTCTCGCTTTCCTACGATCATCGCCTGATCGACGGCGCCGATGCTGCCCGCTTTCTGCGCTGGATTGCGGAAGCCTTCGAACAGCCGTTCCTTCTTTCGGTGCAGGGGTAATCTCGCCGCCACGAATTAGAAAGAAACATCAAGTTCATGAACGAAAGTCCCGATCAAACAAACCAGCTCATTCCCGAAGCAACTCCAACGCTGCGGGTCGCCGTGGTCGGCGCCGGCCCGGGCGGCTACGCTGCGGCCTTCCTCGCCGCCGACCTCGGCATGCGGGTCACGCTCGTCGATCCCGAACTCAACCCAGGCGGTGTCTGCCTGTATCGCGGCTGCATTCCCTCGAAGGCGTTGCTGCACGTGGCCAAGCTGATTGAAGAATCGCAGCAGGCCAAGAATTGGGGAATCGATTTTCCTCCTGCGAAGGTCGATCTCGCTCGCCTGCGCGGCTTCAAGGAAGGCGTCGTCAAAAAGCTGACGAGCGGCCTTGGGCAACTCTCCAAACAACGTCATGTGGAATACATTCAAGGTCGCGCTGCCTTTGAAAACTCCACCACGTTGAAAATCAGCAAAGCCGATTCCACTGAAGCCGTTCTTTCTTTTGACCGCATCATTCTAGCCACCGGTTCCCGCCCTGCGGTGATCCCCGCGTTCACAATAGATTCGCCGCGGCTCATGGATTCCACCGGCGCCCTGAATCTTGAAGATATTCCAAAAACTCTTCTCGTGGTCGGCGGCGGATACATCGGCCTCGAGCTTGGTTCGGTTTACGCCGCGCTCGGAACCCGCGTTACGGTCGTTGAAATGCTTCCTGGCTTGCTACCCGGAGCCGATCGCGATCTGGTTCTTCCTTTGCACAAACGTCTGGAGAAAATGTTTGAGGCAATTCTGGTGAACACCACGGTTGCTTCCCTCAAAGAGGAGGGCGGAGGAATCCGCGCAACCTTCGAGGGACCCGCCATTCAAGAAGGCAATCGCGAAAAAGTTTTTGATCGCGTGCTGGTTTCCGTGGGGCGCAAGCCGAATTCTGAAATTCCTGGCCTCAACACCACGCAAGTGCAACTGAATTCGCGCGGCTTTATTGAAGTTAACAAGCAACTGCAAACTGACGATCCCTCCATCTACGCCATCGGCGACGTGGTGGGCGAGCCCATGCTGGCGCATAAAGCATCCCACGAAGGCCGTGTCGCCGCTGAAGCGATTGCCGGGCACAAGGTGGCGTTCGAACCGAACGCGATTCCCGCAGTGGTGTTCACCGATCCGGAAGTTGCATGGTGCGGACTTACCGAAACTCAAGCCGAGAAAGAAAACCGCGAAGTCAAAGTCGCGAAATTTCCCTGGGCAGCTTCCGGGCGCGCGCTTACGGTGGATCGCCCCGATGGTCTTACGAAGCTGATCGTCGACCCAAAAACAGAACGTGTGCTGGGCGTTGGAATTGTCGGTGCTGGAGCTGGGGAATTGATCGCAGAAGGCGTGCTGGCAATTGAGATGTGCGCGCTCGCCAGCGATGTCGCCATGACCATCCATCCTCATCCCACGCTGTCTGAAACCGTCATGCAATCTGCAGAGGTCTTCTTCGGCACCAGCACGGATATTTACCGCCCGAAGCGGAGCTAGGCGCGCCCGGCTTTGAGCCGGCGATTTCACGGGCTCGTTAAATCGAGATTCGAGTCTCATAAAGCTCTCCGCTCATAATCTCTGCAATTCGCTACAATAAGCTTTCCCTCGCTGGATTCGCGTGTCTCCGCCTTCGGCCGTAGACGCGGCCCGAATGGAAATTATGTCGAGAATATTCAGAGCGCCCGCACTTGCCGTAATCGCTCTCGCCGCGTGTCTCCCTATCTCCGCACCAGAAGCGATGGGGCAGATTCTTCCTACGCAAGCTCCGGCGAACACACCGAAGGCCCAAACCGACTGGCTGAACCGCAACAGTCCCTCGGGCGCGGTTTTCGGGTTCCTCGAAGCAGCGCAGGCGGGAAATTATGCAACTGCGGCCCAGTATTTGCAGCTCAGCCCTGCCCGGCGCCAAGCCGAGGGAGAGACCTTGGCACAAGAATTGAAACTCGTGATGGACCGGGCCTTTGCCGGCAGCCTGAAGCACGTGAGCACGCAGCCCGAAGGCGCCCCCGAAGATGGCGTTCCCACGGACCGGCAAAATCTTGGAACCATGTCTTCCGGCGACGCGGAAGCGGAACTTATTTTGGTACGCGTCTCCGATCCGAGCGGCGGAAAAATCTGGCTGATCTCCTCCGAAACGCTGACCAAGGTTCCCGAACTCTACGATCAGGTCGAAGCGCGGCAAGTCGAAAGCAAATTGCCCAAATGGGTGGTCAAGCACCAACTGGCGGGCATGCCGCTATGGCAATGGTTCGCTCTTCTGCTGATGATCCCTGTCGCTGCGGGCGTGGCCTGGTTTGTTTTGATCGTTTTGCAATTCCCTTTGCGCCTTTGGGCCCACAGGCACGGGCAACCTGAAATTGCGCGGATGCGCTCGGTTTCTGGCCCGGCTTGGCTTTTATTAGGCACGCTGATCCACCGAATCTTTGCCGCTTATCTCGGCATGCCGCTCTTGCAGCGCCACTTCTACGGCGAGGCCGCCACGATCGCGCTGATCATCGGCGCCAACTGGATTCTGTGGCGAGTGGTTCGCTGGTTCATGCATCGCGTGCGCATGCGCGCCCTGGCGCGCGGCCGCGGCGGTACCGGTTCGCTGATGCTGCTGGGTGAGCGCCTGGTAAAGGCCGCCATTTTCGTGGTGACGGTGTTTTTCATCATGGGCGTACTGGGCTTCAATTTAACCACGGCTCTCGCTGGCGTTGGCATTGGAACCTTGGCAATTGGCTTCGGCGCGCAGCAGACCATCGCGAACCTCTTTGGTGGGGTCTCCGTGCTCGGGGATGAAGTCATTCGAGTGGGCGACGTCTGCAAGTTCGGAGACCGCACCGGCACGGTCGAAGACATCGGGCTTCGATCCACCCGCGTCCGCACCGAAGAGCGTACGCTACTCGCCATCCCAAATGGCACTGTCGCAACCATTAACGTCGAGAATCTCAGCCGGCGTGACAAAATCCTCTTCAAAACTGTTTTGGCCCTGCACACGGAAACCTCGCAGCAGCGTGTCAGCGCTGTAATGTCCGAGATACGGCGTGTACTCAGCGAGCATCAAAAGATCGAGTCACGTACCTTTCGCGTGCGCCTGGTCGAGCTGACTGCAACCGCGATCAATGTCGAACTGTTTTGCTACATCCTGACAAAGGACTTTGATGAATTCGCCGCGGTGCGTGAAGAGGTCTTGCTGCGCATTATGAATCTGGTGGAAGACTCCGGAGTCAACCTGGCTTCAACCACGCAAAAGTTCTATTTAAGTCCGGACCCGGCAGCGCCAAGCAATGGCGATGGAAGCGAACCCGCAGCGCGCAACCCGCAAGCGATGGGCACAAAGAACCTGCGCAAGGATAGTTAGATAGTTAGATTTCCGCTCGGCTTCCGAAAAGCCGAAGCAGCAGGCGATGGCTCGGGTAATAAACGGCTGCGGGAACTGCCGCGAGATAAATCAAGAGATAGAGAAATCCGGGGATGACGTGCTGCTCGCGAAAGAAAAGCCCTCGGGCCCAATTCACGTCGAATTCCGGACGCCACAAATAATTGATGGGCACAACCAGCCACGCAGTGACCGTTTGATATTTCCAACCGCGCGGGTCGTAACCTAAACGCCAGATCGCCCAAAGCAATAATGGCGGCGTGACAATGTGAAACAAGCTCAGCAGTCGGATCGCCAGGGGCACGTGTGGATCGAACATGTATTCCGTGCCACCGATTAAATGGCGCCCGGTCGCAAGAGCTCCAACAAGATCGATCACAAACAGGGTTTGAAATAACAATAGGCTCGTCGCTTGCCAGGAAAATATGAGAGGACTTTCCAGCCAAAGTCCGGCCAGAATAAAAAGATTTCCCAAGTCGCAAAAGAACAGAAAATTCTGCGCGCCATACTGCCGCCAATACAGCGGGATCCATGCGATCACGCAAGCTGTCCACAATAACTTGATCCAGAGCGGGATTCGCATGACGAGTTATTGTAAGCGCGCGGGGTGCCACGAGCGGTAAGCGCAAATCAATCCGCAAGCCTAACCCGCGGAGGTACGATTACGGGCGTAACTTGATGAGTCTTACGAGTGTACCTACGATGACTTCATTATGGGTTACCAAGCTCTACTGTTCTGCCCCGAGGAAAAAACCGCCCGCACGGTCACGCAGGTTTTGAGCGAGCTCGACTTCGAAGTAATTCCCTGCACGGAACCATTCGCCGCCGTGAAACAGATGATGGCGGCGCATTTCGACGCCATCGTGGTCGATTGCGATAACGAGCAAAACGCCACGCTCCTCTTTAAGAGCGCGCGCAATGCTCCTAACAACCAATCAGCGCTGGCCGTGGCCGTGGTCGAGGGACAGGCGGGAGTGGCTAAGGCGTTCCGCATTGGCGCAAACCTGGTGCTCACCAAGCCCATCAATGTGGAGCAGGCGAAAGGCACTCTCCGCGTTGCCCGCGGGCTTCTGCGAAAGAATGAGACGGCAAAAGCCGCGGCGGGTGCGCCTTCGGCGCCGAAGATTATCGCTGCCCAGACCCCTGTGAAACCTGTGCTGAAGGCCCCGGTGGTTGAGGAGCGGGATGCAGATCTGGCTGCAACACCAACTCCGATCGTGGCAGCCAAGACCGAATCAAAGACCGAAGCAAAGTTCGAGCCCAGGGCCGAACCGCAGATTGAAATCCCCACCGGGCCGGGCAAGATTGGACCAAAGCCACCCGAACCGAAGCCCAGCTTTGCCGCTCTGGCTTCCGCTCCTGCGGTCGAAATTTCAGAATCGAAAGAGGTGCCGAAGGCAGGAGCCACGCCGGTGCGCCCACTCAGCGCCCGGTCATCGGTCATAACGTCCTCCGGTGCTGCCAGCGCGCCAGCGCCGGCGCGGGAGATGAAAACCATCGAGCTGACGCCCAAGAAATCTTTGGACGCTGTCGCCGAGCCACCAACCGCAATAGAAACTGCGGAGGCTGCGGTTTCCACCGATGCCGAGATCACCTCGTCCGTACCCACATTCGCCATCGGCAAGACGCGCGCGGCTAGTCCGGGCAGCAAGAAAATGTTGCTGGCGATTGCGCTTATTGTTGTGCTGGCAGCGGCTGGATATCTCGCCTGGATGCAGTTTGGTCCGGCCAGACGGTCCGTTCCCTCTGCCCCGGTTTCTGCCTTACCAAATACGCCGAGCGCTCCCGCTGCAAATTTACCGGTTTCGACCCCAGCCCCGGCTCCGGTACCGATGACATCGGGTACAGAGAGCGCAGCGAGCACGGAGCAGCCGAGTAGGCCTGCCACAAGTTCAGCGGCTAAAGCGGAATCTCCAAGAGCTCCCGTGGTTAAGCCGAACACGGCAAGCGACGAGGCGGACGCCGGCACGCGGATTGCGAAAGCGAATAAGCCAGCGGAGTCACCGGCGCCGCGGACCATCAAGTTGAAAAATTCCATGGAGCACCCCAGTACAGCGAGCGATGACGCATCCCCTCCAGCGATTACAGCAATGCCCTCGGCAAGCGACGGAGCCATGCCCAGCCTCATGGAGGACGCCGGGAGCAGCACTGCTCCGCGGCTGCAAACGCTTAACGTTTCCCAGGGGGTGTCGCGGGGATTGCTGGTGAAACAGGTCCAGCCCACTTATCCTCCTGAGGCGATGCGATTGAAGATCGCAGGCCAGGTACAGCTTATGGCCACAATCTCGAAAAGCGGTGACATCTCCGCAGTGAAAATTCTCAGTGGCGATTCGAGATTGGCGCACGGCGCAGCTGAAGCGGTGAAGCAATGGAAGTACAAACCTTATTTGCTAAATGGCGAGCCGGTAGAAATTCAGACGCAAGTAACCATCAACTTCAAGCTGCCCCAGTAGGGTCAAACTCTTCGAAGTTTTCCTGGGTTCCGAAACAAGTTTGCAAGCAGGAAGTTCTGGCGTACGGTTCTCCTTACGTCTTCCGCCAATCTCGGAGTCATACCCAGATCCAGATCAAAAAAAAATACAGATCGATCCGCTTAAAATCTTTGCATTGAACGACTTGCGGAATGCTGATCTGGGCAAATCCCGCCAAAATATTGAATTGAAATGACTTTTTGCAAAAATATTGCGGGTAAAGGACTTAACTTCATTATTCTTTCTTAGCTCTTTAATACGGCGCATAGTTTAACAATGATGGACAAAGCGGGAATAAAGCACAAGGTTGGATGTCACATCGACGCCATTGATCGGGCGACGACTCTGTGAGCCACCCGGTCAATGGCCGATATTCGAGATGCAGGACTGTCGCTTAAAAATTAAACTTCAACGAGAATTCGAGCACCCGGGGAGAGCCTAGCGAGAAAACTCCCGAGCCGAGCCCGAGCCGATTGCTGCTCGGTTGCTCACCTGATGTTCCATCTACCGAGCCGGGAGAGCCGCTGAGCACGCCGCTCAGTGGATTTGCCGGTCCGTCGAAGTTTGAGAAGTTCATCACATTGAAGAACGACACACCGGGTTGAATCTGCACGATATCCCTGAAGCGGTAAATCCAATTCAAACTGACGTCGAGAGCGCGCAGCCAGCCCATGCCGGCTTCGTTGTAAGGGGCGGTGGGGATGACCTGCTGCACACCACCGAGCGATTGCAATTGGCCGAAAGTGAATAATCCATTGTTAATCAGGGTCTGCCCCGCAGGCGTTGCCTGGCCGGCATAGGTCTGATTGTACTTCGTGATAAAAGTGTTGATGTTTCCCGAGTTGACCTTGTGGCTGAACGATCCGATGTTGGTGCCCGGAAGCACGTCCCCCAAGCCGCCGTTGGAAGCGAAGCTCCCGTCGCCAGTGCCGTCTCCCGTGACATCGGTGACGAAAATTCCGCCAGGATTGCCGGTGGGATTCAGTGTAAGAGTCACGGGCAGCGGACTATAGAAATGCCCGATCACTCCCAGACGGAAGTGAGCGGGAAGGTCCATGGTGCCGCCGAAAGAAATCTGATTTTTGCGGTCGAGGCCATTCGGGCCTAAGTAGCTCTGTGGCTTATTAAAATCGGTGGCGATATTGATGAAGTCATTATCGGTGGCCGCCGCGACATAGCTCTCCAGCTGATACGAAACTTGCAGATCGAAATTCCTGACGCCGCTGAAGGGATGATCGAGGTGTTGCTTCAACGATGCCTGCACCGCATTATTCTTCGCGTAGCCAATGGGAAACAACATTTGGTTGGTGCCGAGGTTCTGGTTGATGCCAGCGAAAGCGGCTCCGGGCGCTCCAGCCGCGACGCATGGAAAACCTCCGCAGAGGGAGTAGCCGGAGTCGAGACCATTCGAGGCATAGTCGGCGATGGTCGCGCCAACCCCGCCGTTCTGTTTGCCACCGATGGCGCAGTTAATGGATGCTGAATCGAAGCCGTTACCACAGCCAAACTGGAGGTTGGTGGCCGAAATGGCGGCTTGCGCGTTCGCCAAGTAGAAGAAGCGCGCATCGCCGACGTGATTCGTATCAATCGCGAGCAGCGTGTGAGTTTCGATGTTACGCAGATAATCCACGGTGAAAACCATTCCAGGTTTCAGCTCATGCTGGAAGCCAGCGTTGATTTGCAGCGAACGGGGACTGCGATAGTTTGGCGCCAACAAGTCCGTGCCAGTGGCGTCGAGTCCCGCCGCCAGTTGTGTACCGATAAATGACGGATTGCTGGCTGGTCCGGCAGCAATGGTAGCCGCTTGATATTGCGCCTGGGCGGCCTCGATCGCGGGGGCAGCCTGACCAATGGGCTCACCGCAAAAACTAGCAATTCCCGGGCAAACCGTGGTGTCCGCCAGGAACAAGCCCTTTTGCAGCCGCGCGGGGCGGTCGAATTCGATATTGTTCCAAATAGAATTCTCGAAGAAAATGCCGGCTCCGGCGCGGAATACAGTCTTTCCTTTGCCCGAAGGATCCCAGGCGAGGCCTACTTGCGGCGCAAAGTTCAGGTTGGGCTGGCGCACTCGATTTCCCAGGCCCGAGTAATACTGGTTATCGAATTGGTAGAGGGATGGAATCGGTCCCAGGTCGCTATCGGTGCGTCCCGAATCGCGCACGTAACGCAAGCCATAGGTGATCGTCAGATTGGGCCGGAACTTCCAGGCGTCGCCCACATAAAAGGAGATGCGATTGTCCGGACCGCTGCCACCGGCGGGAAAGCCAAAGGCTGGTATTTCCGAGTCATAGCCTTGGCCGTTGCCCAGGACCACGGTGTTCGCCGGATAATTCAGCGGATTCGAGGCGCCACCGGGCAATGCGAGGCAGGCTGCGTTGCAGTCGGATATTCCCGCCCCCACCGCCGGGCCTAGCGCCAGAAAGCTGGCGAAGCCTCCGCCGAAGATGTGGTTGAAGCCGCCACCGTAGCGAATAATGTGCGCGCCCCAGGCGCGGCTGCCGTCGTATTTGATCTGGTGGTCGGATTGATAAGTCTGCTGCGGCGCCAGAAAGCTGGGACCGGAGCAGAAATAATCGGCGCCAGCGGAAAGACAATCGGGATCGCTGCCGATGGCCAACTCGATGCCGGGAAGTGGATTGAAGATATTCGTTCCGGCGGTTGCGTCCACGATTCCGTTGCGAAATTTTGTGTAGCCGAAACGGATGCTATGAGTGTAGGGACCGGTGGCGAAATCCAGGCCAAAGGCGTGAACCGGAGTGTGATTCTCGTTGCCGAAAGGCTGAAAACTGTTGGGGATGATGGCCAGGACACTGTGATTTTGGTCGTAGGAAAAGCGATAGAAAAACTTGTAATTGTTGTTGATCTGCCAGTCGAGGCGGCCCAGTGCCTCTGTCTCGCGGAAGGGCGAGTCGTAATTGCCAACGAGGGCCGAGAACGGACCACTGGGAAGAACCGGATTGAGCAGATCCTGTTTGGTGCGCTCGCCATCCAGAAAGAAAAATAATTTGTCATGGATGATCGGCCCGCCAACATTTCCGCCATATTGGTTGCGCTGGAAATAATTGTCGCTGGCGCCGGGCAGGTTGGCATCAAGGCTCTGATCGCGAAAGGCGTAGTAGCCTTCGCCGTGAACTTTGTTCGTTCCGGACTTCGTGGTGACATTTACCGAGCCGGAGGAAGTGAGTTCGGTCGAGAGATCGAGCGAAGACTGCTGAATTTGAAATTCCTGAATGCCGCTGGCGGGGACGTTTTGAGTGGTGGTGCCAACGGTTTCGTCGCTGATGTCGAGGCCATCCACTTCGATTCTGGCGGTACGGCCAAAGCGGCCGCCGAATGAGATGGAAGAAAATCCATTCTTAGTGGGATCGAAATTTCCGCCATCCTGGATCTGCACTCCCGGTTCCAGTTGGGCCAAGTCGAGGAAGTTGCGGCCATTGATGGGCAGGTTTTCGATCTGCTGCGCATTCAGCACGCCCTGCACCGTGGCTTGCTGGGTGTTTACTTGAACTTCAGTTCCCTGTACCTGGACGACTTCTGAGGTTTGGCCCACCTGCAGTTTGACGTTCCCCGGCGCGGTGACGCCAACCTCGACAGTGACCGGAATCTGCGATGTCTTGAAGCCCGTGGCCTCGACCCGCAGGGTGTAGTCGCCCGGGGTCAAGGCACCTGAGGTATAAGCGCCGGCGGAGGTGCTGGTGGTGTTGATGACGCGTCCAGTGGCTTTGTTGCTGACGGAGATTTTGGCTCCGCTCACCACCGCGCCAGAAGGATCAGTAATGGTGCCTTGAATGCTGCCGGTGGAGATCGTGGTTTGGGCGATTAATGGCAGGGAGCAAATCAACAAAAAGAAGGCTGCAAGAGAGGAAACCCGGAACTGCCGCAAGCGATTGAAAAGACCGACCGTCAACATTGACACCATTCCCTTCGTTGTCCGTGGATAGGTCTGCTCAGGCAGACTAGCCGCCTTCACGGTTGAAAGTAGTAGCCAATTGTAAACTGATTTACGCCCGCTCGAATGGTAAAGCCAATTCTTCAGATGCGCGACAGCGTGAGGCAGGTTGGACCGGGCTGCAGGGAAGAAAATGAGGCCACGCCTGAGATCGGGCGCGGCCTCACAAAACAAGCCAAAGGAAATCTAATTCCTGGCTGATTATGGTTGCAACGAGTGAACCTAACCCGTGGTGGGATCAAGCAGCGCCAAAGAAACAGTTCTCGAGAAAAAGGGCAGGCTTACCAAACAAAATGCGATTGCATACCTGGGTGAATTTTGGGCTAGTCGTGCTGCATGACTTCATCGACGACGGCTTTGCCGCCCTTATCCACGGTGATCACTTTGTGGATTGGAGCATAGCCGGTGAGGGTGATGTCGATTACGTAATTGCCCGGGTCAATCATAAAATCGACGGGAGATGGCTTATCCAGCATGTGCTGGTTGATCGCGACCTGAGCGCCTTTGGGCTGGGTGCGGACGACAATTGTAGCCATGGCTTGGGCTTCCTTGCCGCCAAAGAGCTTTTTGAACTTGCCCACGGTTCGGATGCCATCGACGTTGCCCAGTTCGCGCAACGCGGGTGAGAAGGTGACAGTCTGCGCCAGCACGAACTGCGCGCTCAAGGTTTCGTCGATGAAGCCGGCTTTGCGGACCAGAACAATGTGCTGGCCCTTGTCCACGGAAACTTGTGCCGGAGTTACTTTGCCGGTGTCTTTGCCATCGATATAGACATTGGCGCCGGGAGGTGTGCTGGCCACGGAAAGCGTGGCCAGTAACTGGACAAGGTGGCTTACGACGGAAGCTTTGCCACCGGAGGCCACTGAGACGGCGTGAGTGTCACTTACATAACCTGCTTTGCTGACCGTGATGGTGTGTTGGCCGGCATCGATGCCAGAGAGCGTGACCGGCGTAACCCAGGATGGATCGGTTTTTCCATCGAGCTGCACCTGTGCACCGGGCGGAGTGGAATCAATGGTCATCAGGCCGGGTAGAACGGCCGGAGCCAGAGGTGCGGCGACAGATTTCTTTTTCGCGTATTTTCCGCGCGCGGACTTGACGCTGTGTAAATTCGTTGCCGCCGGCTGCGAATCGGAGTCCAACACAGGAGGCTGACTGGCTTGACCTTGTGGGCTTGCATTCTGCGCATCTGCCGCGTTGGGTTGAGTTGGTTGAGGAGCGGCCGGAACGGGTGCGGGCGGGTTCGCGGAATACGGACTGGCAAGTTCCGTGGTTGGCCGCGGCGAATCTTCCTCGGTATTTAGATGGTTGATGTGGAGGACCAACGCGATAGCGATGATAAGAATCAATACCGCCGCGCCGGCGACGGAATAAATCATGAGGCTAGGCGGGACGTTCTTGATTTCCTTGAGAGCTTTTTCCGCCACCTCCCGGGGTTGAAGTTTCGGCTTTTCGGGCTCCGCACCGAAATCGTCAGAAAAAGCTGCCGACTCCGGCAAGGCTGACGGCGGAGAAGGCGGAGTGATATGGATTTCTTTCAACGGCGGGAGTTCAGTCATCTCGGAGAAGCTGACGCTGCTGTTGCCTCGAGATGGGCCGTCCTCGGCCATCATGGGATCGACGACAAAGTTCGGCGTTGCGCTTTTTTGCTGAACGACGGGTTGCGAGTCTGCGAAAGTCTCCAGCAGCGGCTCACCGATTACCGGGGAAGATACCGATGCCGGCTGCGCAGCGGTCGTCGATCTGCCTGGCGCGGCGGCCGTGGCGGCGGCAGCGGTTGGACTGGCCGGCGCAACTCGAACCGGAGACAGCGATGCCATTTGGGTTGTTGTTGAAGCTGCGGCCGCGGCCGCGACATTCCGCGTGGGGGCCGGCTTGGGCACAGATGGCGGCAGAACTGCTTTAGGGACTGCAACTGGAGGAACCGAGAGTGGCTTTGCCGGAGGAACTGCATTGGGCCGCGCTGCAACCGCCGGAGGCTTGGCCGCCGCGGCGGGCGTTTTGGCAGCAGCCGAAGACTTCGACTCCTTGCACCTCTCCAGATCGTCCAACAGTTCTCTTCCGCTCTGATAACGTTCGCCGGGATTTTTGGAGAGTGCTTTGAGAATAAGGTCGCTTAGCAAGGGATGCAGCTTGGGGTTCGACTGAATCGGCGGTATGGGCGCGCTGGTAAGGACGCTTTGGCGCAGCGATTCGGCATCGGCGCCTTCGAAGGCCTGGTGGTCGGTTACCATTTCGTAAAACAAGGCGCCCAAACTAAATAGGTTCGAACGGCCATCGATCTCCTCGCCGCGAATTTGTTCGGGCGACATATAGTGCAGAACCGAGGGAACACCGGGCATTTGCGCGGTGAACTTGCCGACGCTGGAAACTCCGAAGCTTAAGACCCGAACTGTGCCATCCCAGCCGCACATGATTTTTGCCGGCTCGAGGCTATAGTGATAAATCCGGTGAGAATGCGCGTGATCGAAGCCTCCGCAGACCTGACGCCCGATATCGAGGAGGTCCCAAATGGAAAACCCTTCTTTACGCTCCAGCATGGTGGCCACGCTATTGCCCTGGATATACTCCATGGCGGCGCAGAATCTGCCTTCGATTTCTCCCGCGCCATAGACCACGGTCAGGTTGGGATTGCTGAGGACTTTTGTAGCCTCGGCTTCCTGCAACAGGCACTTCTGTAATTCAGGGGCGCGATCGCCGAATACCGACAACTGGATCGCCTTCAGCGCCACGGTTTGGCTGGTGGCCGGATCGTTGGCTTTATACACCACTCCGGTGGCGGACTTGGATAGTTCGCTTAGTACCTCAAAGTGACCGATTTTCTTGGACATTATGTTCGTGCCTCAGCACACCAAAGCGACCCCTGAACGTCCAGAGGGAAGACAGTGTCCGTCAAATCCAGGGCAGGGCAGGTTTTAGGATAGCGTTCCCGGCGAGGCCTTACGAATTACGAAAGTACTTCGACTTCCTGAGCAAGGATGGAGGGAACCGGCTATTCAAGGATCGATTGCCGCGCCCAAGCGACCGAAATGAATGAGGAACTGAATCAGTTGCGGGGTGGTCCAGCATTCTTCTTACTGTTTTGTTTTTTGAAAAACGGGCTTGAAGCTTGATCTAATCCGTAACCTTTGCGCTCGCTGAAGCGTTTCTACTGAATAAGAGTTAGAGAGCGTGACATTTGTCACGTTTCCCGGATGACGATCTCCACTGGCGTCCAGGCGAGCAGTGTTGAAAGATAAGTCTGGAACCGGGGACGTTAGTTCTGTCTTAGAAGTTGGTTGTGAGGAGTACCGAGGTCATTTATCCTTGAGCGGTGCCGGGCGGCAGGATGTTCCCGGTATCCCTTTCGATCTTCCCGGGGTTCAGGTATGACGTTGAGCCGGTTTGTCAGCAAGAACGCATTCCGCAACAAGCGCAGAAGCACGCTCACGGTTTTGAGCATCGCTTTTTCTTTGCTGCTGCTGACGCTGATGATGACGATCTGGCGGGCCTTCTACATGGATGAAGGGAGCGCTGAGTCTGCGGAAAGATTAGTGGTTCGGCATCGCGTCTCTCTTACTTTCAGTTTGCCGGGATTTTATCGGGAAAAAATCCGCAGCGTTCCCGGGGTAGTGGCGGTGGTTCCAGTTTCATGGTTTGGTGGAATTTATAAAGATCAGAAGCCGGAGAACTTTTTTGCGCAGTTCGGGACAGATCCCGAGGAGTTCTTTAAAGTGTTCCGCGATATTCAGATGCCGGAAGATCAGAAGGTTGCGTGGCAAAGGGACCGGCAGGGCGTGATCGTAGACGATACGCTGGCCAAGAAATACGGATGGAAGCTGGGTGACCGGATGGTTTTGCAAGGCACCATCTATCCGGTCGACCTTGAATTATATGTGCGGGGGATTTTCAGTTCGTATCCGGACGATAAGGCGGTTTATTTCAATACGAAGTATGTGGAAGAGGCCGTCGCTTTTTTCAAGGGGCAAGCGGGGACGTTCAGCATTCTGGCGGCTTCCCCGGGGGATGTGAGCCGGGTAGCCAGCACCGTGGATGACATGTTCCGCAACTCGCCGCAACCCACGAAATCGGAGAGTGAGAAGGCGTTCGGCCTGGAGTTTGTCGCCATGCTGGGCAATGTGAAGGCATTCATTCTGATGATCTGTTCGGCGGTATTGTTTGCCACGCTGCTGGTTTCGGCCAATACCATGGCCATGTCGATCCGCGAACGGACGCGGGAAGTGGCGGTGCTCAAGACTCTGGGCTTCACGCGACGGAGCGTGCTCGGCCTGTTCGTGAGTGAAGCGGTGTCGTTGGCTACGGTCGGGGGTGCGATCGGTGTCGGCCTGGCTTATCTGCTGATCTACGCGGTGAGTCATTCTCCTTACATGAGTTTTTACAACATGAAAGTGACTGCCGGCATGTGGGCGGTGGCGCTGTTTATTTCAGCAGTGGTGGGCCTGGTGAGTTCTCTGATTCCTTCGTACCACGCGTCACAGATCAACATTGTGGATGGCTTGCGGCACATTGGCTGAGTAGGTAGTTGGGGGGCGTTGTTTGCTGGCGGTTAGAGTCCGGTTAATGCTATGACCCTAGGCGGCTTGGTGGTGCGCAATACGTTTCGCAACAAGCGGCGCAGCCTGCTGACCATGCTGAGCATTAGCTTCTCGCTGTTGTTGCTGACCATGATGATGTCCATCTGGCGGACGTTCTATATCGACCAGGGACCGCCCAACACGGCCAAGACCATCATTACCCGGGACCGGGTTTCGCTGGCGTTTTTCCTGCCCGCTTACTATCGCGATAAAATCCGAGCCGTCCCGGGAGTGGTCGCGGTTGTTCCCATGACCTATTTCGGAAATGTCTATAAGGATGACCGAGCGACGAATTCCTTCGCGCAGGTTGTTACCGATCCGGACGAATATCTTATGGTTGCGCCGGACAAGATCGTCCCTCCGGAGCAGTTGGTGGCATGGCAGCGCGACCGCACTGGGGCCATGATCGATGCTGAACTGGCGAAAAAGTTCGGCTGGAAGATTGGGGACCATCTTGTGTTGCAAAGCCCCTACTTTCCGGTGCATCCGGAAGTTACGATTCGCGCGATCTACACTATCGATCCGCCGGCTCGTTCTCTGTATTTCAATACCAAGTATCTGGAAGAGTCAGTAGATTGGTTCAAAGGTCAGGCGGGCTGGTACGTCACGCAGGTAGCATCGCCGCAGGATGTGGCGCCGGTCTCGAAGGCGATCGATGAAATGTTTCGCAATTCTCCGCAGCGCACCAAGACTGAAAGCCAGCAGGCGTTTCGTCTCTCTTTTGTGTCTTCCCTGGGGAATGTGAAGGCGTTCATTCTGACTATTTGCGCGGCAGTCGTCTTTGCAATTTTATTAGTCTCCGGAAATACCATGGCAATGTCGATTCGGGCACGTACGCGAGAGGTCGCGGTGCTGAAGACGCTTGGTTTCACGCGGCAGCGCGTGCTCTCTATGTTTGTAAGCGAGGCCATCGCTTTAGCGGTAGCGGGGGGAATTCTGGGAGTGCTGGGCGCGGCGTTTTTGCTTCGGGCCTTGACTCACTCTCCGGTCGCCATTGGACTTCCGGCGGAGATGAAGGTCACGCTTCCGACTGTGTTTGTGGCCTTGCTGGTGGCAGCGACGGTGGGATTTATCAGCGGCTGTTTGCCTGCGTACAATGCATCGCGCACCAACATTGTGGAGGGATTGCGCCACATCGGTTGAAACGCATCGGGTTGAGAGCAGAAAATCTATGGCGATACCGATCAGCTACAACATCCGCAATTTAAAGCTGCGCAAGGGTCTCACGATAATGACCGCGCTGGGCATCGCGCTCACCGTGACCACTGCAATTTTTTTGATGGCGTTGTTGGCGGGTTTGCAGCGGGCTTTTGTTTCCAGCGGCAATCCTAATAACGTTTTGGTCTTGCGCAAGGGATCGGAAGCGGAACTCTCCGGCGGCTTCGATGCGGCGCTGTTTCCCACGCTGAAGGTTCTTCCCGGCATCGCCAAGGACAGTCATGGCGAACCGATGGTTTCCGGGGAGTGGGTGGTGGTTATCGTTCTTCCGCGCAAGGACGGCACGGGTGAGGTGAATGTGACTGTGCGCGGCATGATGCCGGATGGCTTGGAGTTGCGGCCCAGCGCGAAGCTGATCGAGGGCCGATGGTTCAATACCGGACAACGCGAAGTGGTGGTGAGCAAATCGATTCGCTCACGTTTCTCGCACGCTAATATTGGCGACACCATGGAGTTCGGCAAAGGATCATGGAAAGTTGTGGGAGTGTTCGACGCCGGAGGGTCGGCTTACGAGTCGGAAATCTGGTGCGATGTGAACCAGATGGCGGCTGATTTCGATCGCCAGGGCGGATATTCCTCTGCCTACCTGCATGCGACCGATCCCATTGCCGCCGATGCGTTGAAGAATCGCGTGAGCGATGATCAGAGGCTGAAGCTGGAAGGAATGATGGAGTCGGATTATTACGCCAAGCAAACCAGTTCGGGTGCACCGATCAAATATATCGGCATTGTAGTGGCAATCATCATGGCGATCGGCTCGAGTTTCGCCGCGATGAATACCATGTACGCAGCCGTTTCATACCGGGGGCGCGAGATTGCCACCTTGCGGGTGTTGGGATTCTCGCGGCCCGCTATTTTGACTTCGTTCGTGCTGGAATCTCTGATGCTTGCAATGTTGGGAGCCGCAGTCGGGATTCTTTTGATGCTGCCTTTCAACGGCCTGCAAACCGGGACCTCGAATGCGGTCACGTTCAGCGAAGTCGTTTTTAGCTTGCAGATCACGCCCATCGTGGCGGGATATGCCATTCTATTCGCGCTGGCGATGGGATTCTTCGGTGGGCTGTTTCCCGCATGGCACGCGGCGCGGCAGAACATTCTTAGCGCGCTGCGAGGGTGAAGCTGGGGCAAGAAAATAGGAAACTGAGCGGTTTCGAAGTTCGTATCAGTATTTAAGTATGGCGATCGATTCCAAACATCAAGACCTGCAAAGCTTGCGGATTGACCGCACGGAGCGCGGCAGCGCGAGCGGCGGGGAACCTCCCGCATGGGCACGGGGCTACATCGTGATTGGAATTGTGATTGTAGTGGTGCTCGGTCTGGGAACGGTCTCCTACCGCATGCTCGCGGGTGATGTGCCGGAGGTCGAGGTGGCGCGGGCCTCAGCCGAGAGCAGCGATGTGGGCGGCACCGTGCTTTCGGCGACCGGCTACATTGTGGCTCACCACACCATCAACGTGAACTCGAAAGTGACTGGAAGGTTGGCGTGGATCGGGGTGGAAAAAGGCGACAAGGTCAAAGAAGGACAAGTTCTGGTTCGATTGGAGGATGAGGAATTCCGCGCTTCTTATGAACAGGCAAAAGGCGCGCTGGAGAATGCACGGGCTTATCTGGAAGAACTGGAGCATGGATCGCGGCCGGAAGAAATTCAAGAGGCACAGCACAATCTTGACGAAGCGCGGGCCACGCTGGTGAATGACAAACTCACTCTCGACCGCACCAAAGAGCTTTCCGCGGGAGGAGTGGTTTCGCGCCAGGCGCTGGATGACGCCACGGCAAAATTTGATTCGGACCAGCAGCGAGTGAATTCTTTGGAACGAGCTTCCCAGTTGATGAAGATCGGTCCACGGCCGGAAGAGATTGCGCGCGCACGCGGATCGGTGGCGCAGGCGCAGGGCCTTGAGGATTATGCGAAATCGCAACTGGACGCCACCGTGATTCGTGCGCCAGTCACGGGAACGATTCTTGATCGTACTGCGGAAAAAGGTGAACTGATTACGGCGCAATTCGCCAGCGCGGCCGCCGGGGGCCCCCAGGGATCGGTAGTGTCGCTGGCGGATTTGAACGATCTTCAGGTTGAACTCGACATTGCGCAGGCGGATTTTGCCCGGCTCAGTCCCAATCAGAAGGCGATCGTCACTACCGATACTTATCCTGACAAAACCTACGACGGAGTGATCGCGCAAATTTCTCCCGAGGCCAATCGGCAGAAAGCTACGGTGCAGGTTAAAGTGCAGGTTCTGAATCCGGCCAAATATCCGGATGTCCAGTTGCGTCCGGAGATGAATGCCACGGTAAAGTTTCTGGCGGACGCACCAAAGGCTGCCAGCACTCAGCCGAGTGGAGCTTTTGTGCCTGCTACCGCTTTGCGCGATCACGACGGCAAGAAGTTTGTGTTTCTCGCTTTTGATGGAAAGGCGCGCATGCGGGAAATTCACGTATTGAGCCAGCGCACCGACGGATTTCTGGTCGACGGATTGGTAGGCGGTGAAAGTGTCATCACCAAGGGACCGCAGGATTTGAAAGATGGCGACGCCATCAAAGTGAAAGGGTAATTCTTATGAGCACAGTAGCCGAAGTCGACGTCGCAACCGGAACGAAAGTGGTTCAAGCCCGCAATGTGAGCAAGATCTTCAAGCGGGAGGCGTTTGAAGTAAAAGCTCTGGACGACGTCTCCATCGATATCGCGACGGGGGAGTTTCTTGCCCTGATGGGGCCCTCCGGCTCCGGCAAAACCACACTGCTGAACATGATCGCGGCTATTGATCGGCCCACTTCCGGCGAACTGCTGGTGCAGAATCAGAATATTTTTCGCTTCAGCGATTCTCAGGCGGCGCACTGGCGCAACGAGCACATCGGCTACGTCTTCCAGACTTTCAACCTGATCCCGGTATTAACCGCGTTTGAAAATGTCGAACTGCCGCTGCTGTTGACCAAGCTCAATCCCAAGCAGCGGCGCGATCATGTGATGACCGCGCTGAAACTTGTAGGGTTGGAAGAGCGTGTGAATCATCTCCCGAAGCAGCTTTCCGGCGGTCAGGAGCAGCGTGTGGCCATTGCGCGAGCCATCGTCAGCGATCCGACTTTGTTGCTCGCGGATGAACCTACCGGCGATTTGGACAGCAACTCGGCCACGGAAGTGCTGGAAATTCTAAAGCGACTGAACCAGGATTTTCACAAGACCATCGTGATGGTGACCCACGATCCGCACGCGGCTTCCTACGCACATGTGACCCGGCATCTGGAAAAGGGAATGCTTTTGCCGGTGCGCTGAGATCACGTTGCCGGCGGATTAGCCACCTTCGGTAAGACGGTTCCGTTCGGAATCAGAAGCCACGCCGCCATCGAACTTGCGATGGAGAGCGCGGCGCAGATCAGCATCACTACCTGGAAGCCGAATCCGAAGGCTTCCGCGACCGCTTTCCTGATGGCGGATCTGGTTACGGGGCTAAGCTCCTGCGGAATCGGCAAGTCCGCCAGTTTGATTTCGCTCGACCGAATTTCTTCTGTGACGCTCGCGGGCAGAGACAGGCTTGCCAAGGTGCGATTGAGCCGGTGAGCAAAGGCGCCGACCATTACGATCCCAAGAACCGCAATCGCTAATACGCCCGCTACGCGGGAGACTGCGTTGTTGATGCCGGATGCAGCTCCCAGACGATCCTGTGGGGCTGAATTCATGACGACTGTGGTGAGCGGCGCCACAGTGATTGCCATGCCAAAACCCAATATCAATAATGCGGGAAACAAATCGCTCCAGTAGCTATGGGCGTCCGGAACTATGGCGAACAATCCAAATCCCAGCGACGCCACCAAGGGCCCGATGATAAGGGGCAAACGTGCGCCATAGCGGCTGACCAGACCTCCAGACCAGCGGGAAAGCGAGAAGATGAGGAGGATCAGGGGAAGAATGGCGGCACCGGTGGCCGTCGCGGAATATTTCAGAATCTGGATAAGATTCAGGGGCATAAGGAAGAAAAAAAATCCTATCGCACCGTAAAGAAAGAAAGTAAGGAGATTGGCACCGCTAAAGCTTGAGGACGAAAATAATTTCAGCGGAACCATTGGCGAGGACACTTTCACTTCGATAAAGAGGAACAGAACCATGCCGCCGCAGCCGACGATAAGGCTGGCGACCACCAGAGAATTCGTCCAGCCCAGAGCCGCAGATTCGACAAAACCGTAAACCAAGCCAGCCAACCCCAAGGTGACGAACAGTGCCCCAATCCAATCGATACGGCCTGCCGAGGAGCTGCGGCTTTCTGGAATATGCCACAGAGAAATAACAATCACAGCAGCGGCCAGCGGCAGATTGATGAAGAAGACCCATCGCCAGGAGGCATATTGAACCAGCCAACCGCCCAGCAGCGGTCCGAGCGCCGTGGTGATTGCGGTGAATCCGGACCAGGTTCCTATCGCCTGGCCACGGCTTTCCTCATCGAACGATGCGCTGATTATGGCCAGGCTGCCGGGAACGAGCAATGCAGCTCCTATGCCCTGAACACTTCGGGCAACGATCAGCTGATCGATGTTCGAGGCAACTCCGCAAGCCACGGAAGAAAGGGCGAAAATCGCCACGCCCACTACGAACACCAAGCGGCGCCCCAGCAGGTCGCCGAGCGACCCTCCCACCAGGATCAACGCCCCCAGCAGAAGCCCGTAAGACTCAACCACCCACTGCACATTCACCAAAGTTGTATGAAAGCCGGCCTGAAGCGCAGGCAAGGCAACATTCACTACCGTGCTATCGATGAACGCCAAACTAGAACCCAGAATAGTGGCGACTAATATCCAGGTTCTGGAAGGGTTTGGACAGGGTTTTCCGACAGCTCTCGAAAGGATTGCCGCTTCGTCGCACGGCGGTTTCATCGCCGTTATGATGTCACAGCGCGTGTCTTGTGTGTAAGAATCGAGTCTGAATATCGAAAAAAACTCGCAGTCTTACGCTTATACGGTCGCGTTGTTTAACTCTCTTTTTGTATTGATTACGGTTTCCGCATCGGAAGCCCATTGCCAACCGCGACGACCGTTGTCCAAGGTTACGGCTCTGGCTTCGCCATAGGCCACCAAGCGGTTCAACACAGTGGTAACCGAAGCAGTGGGATCTTTATGCCGCTGCAGCACGTGAGGAGTTTCCATCGAAATTCGCTCACAGACTTCTCGTGAGCTAAGAGAACGGTTGGCATTCATCAGAATTCTGCGACAGACCTTGGTGAAGCCGGGCTGGCGACGGCTGGTTTTGCGGTCGACCAACTCCAGCAAATCATCGCTGAGTACACTATCCCCGAAAAGATTGGCCAGCCCGGAGATTGTCTGTTTTACGGTGCCGATCTTGCGCGTAACGTCCGCGCGCTGTTGCAACAGGTGCTCCAGTTCCGCATGGGCCTGTTGGATAACCTCCTGCACATGTCCAATGTCATGATCCTGCGTTTTCATTGCAGCGAATTGGCCATTCATACAACCTCCACAGCATTACGGGTTCCTGTGCCTGGTAAACGATACGGCGGAAACCCGGTGAAGGTTCCCAGGATCGTTGTTTAGCATTTAGACGTGGCTGGCGAACTTTGGTTTGCAGGGCCACATCGACCCTTTACGGATCAGCGCCCCTGTATGCCATACGAAGGTAGCGGCCTGCAGTCCCTGGGCTTAGGATGTGCTCCCAGATTGAACCACTCCCCGATTGGGAAACAGTCATTGGACCAATTTTGAGCTTCCTCCCGCATCACGGGTGGGTATGCCGGGGATTTCCGATGTGACAAGAGTAGGACCGTGGCCTCTCTCCCATGTCAACGGCAGCAAAACTCGCAGTGGCGCCCCTTTCGGTTTTGCTGGTGGGCGATCAAGAGGAAGACTTTTTTTTAATTCGCGAGATTCTCGACCGGAACAAGAGCACGCTGCCTGCGGAACTTGACCATGCATCCTCTTTGGAGGAATCGAGGGGTATGTTGCAGCGGGGCCATTACGGGCTGGTTTTGTTTGAGCATGCCATCCTGGATTTGAGAGCCACGAGCATGCTGGCCGAACTTCGTGACCAGGGGAATACTCCGCCATTCATCGTCCTGACGGAGCATGCGGACGAAAAAGCCATTGCCGGCATTATTCAGGCTGGAGCGTCGGACTGCGTCGAAAAATCCCAACTCAATGGGGCGAACCTGCTCCGGACAATCCGCTTTGCGATGAATCTCCACACGTCGCAACTGCAACGCCAGAACGCGGAAGACTCCTTGCGAAAACTCTCGTGCGCCGTGGAGCAATCGGCGGACGCGATTATGATCACCAACAGCGCCGGAACTATTGAATACGTGAACCCCGCATTCGAATCGCTGACTGGCTATTCGCACAAAGATGCCGTTGGCCAGAGTCCGAGCATTCTAACTTCCGGCCAGCAAGCTCCAGCCCTCTACCGCGAGCTCTGGGAGAACATCAGCGTGGGAAGCGTTTACAACAACATTACGGTGAATCGGAAGAAGAACGGCGAATTGTATTACGTGGACGAGAGCATCAGCCCCATCCGCGATTTGGCTGGGAACATCACTCACTTTGTTTCGAATGGGCGCGATCTTACCAAACGTCTGCATCTCGAAGAACAATTGCTGCAAGCGCAGAAAATGGATGCGGTTGGCCGTTTGGCGGGCGGAGTCGCACACGACTTCAACAACCTTCTGACCATCATTACCAGTTGCTCGGAGCTGGCTTTGGACGCGGTGGCGGTTGGAAGCGCTACGCAAACCCATTTGCAGGAAATTCTCTCCGCCTCTCGCCGCGCCGCCGAGCTGACCCGTCAACTGCTGGCCTTCAGCCGCAACCAGCCTCAGGCCTTGCGGGTTGCGGAACTCAACCCTATCGTCGAGGGAACCGTTAAGACCTTGCACCGGCTGATCGGAGAAGACATCGAGCTGATATTTATCCCGGGAAAAGACCTGGGGAGGATCCGCCTGGATCCGGCGCAAATCGACCAGATTCTTATGAACCTCGCCGCCAATGCGCGGGACGCCATGCCTGAAGGTGGAAAGTGCACCATTGAAACCTCCTCGGTATATCTGGACGAAGACTATGTCTCTCGCAAGAAATCGGTGATACCTACGGGCCGTTATGTTGCATTGGCTATGACCGATACCGGCTCAGGGATTTCGCCCGATCATTTGCCCCACATATTTGACCCCTTCTACACCACTAAACCCCTCGGCCAAGGCACTGGCCTGGGACTGGCTACGGTGTACGGCATCGTGAAGCAAAATCACGGCTTCGTTTGGGCCTATAGCGAAGCCGGCCTAGGCACAGTCTTCAAAATCTATTTGCCCTGCGTGCTGGATGGCGCGAGAAGAACCGAGGTCGCCGCCAAGCCCGCGAGCACGATAGCCACAGGAACCGAAACCTTGCTCCTGGTGGAAGACGAATTTCCCCTGCGCAAGGCCACGGCCGAGTTCCTGAATCTTCGGGGATACACGGTGCTCGAGGCCAAGGACGGCGAGGAGGCTTTGTCGGTCGCGAAGAAGTTCGCACGCCACATTGACCTGGCGGTGAGTGACGTGGTGATGCCCCGCTTGAGCGGGGGTCAACTGGCTAAGGAATTTGCCGTAATTCGTCCAGAAATAAAAATGCTCTTCGTTTCTGGCTATGCCGGGCAAACCATTCTTGACCACCAGGTGATGGACGTGGAGAACAATTTTCTTCAGAAGCCTTACACCCTACGCCAGCTGGCAAATAAGGTGCGTGACGTCCTTGATCGGACAAACGATCAACCAAATGATCAAGCGAAAGATCAGACGGCAGATCGAAGGCCGGAGGAGCCGGGCAAACCTCCGATGAAAGCATTGGCACCTCTGTAAACTGCGCCAACGGCCGAGGGGCACCCTGTTCCGGGCTAATTCGAAATCCGCGTGAGCCTGCCTTTGCTCAATCTAAATCGTTCTCCACGCCAGGTGACGGTGTTGCCTCCAAGGCTCGCAATCCACACTGCCACCGCAATCAAATCGCGGAGTGGTATCAACCACGCATCCCTGAGCACCTGCCGATCGTGCAGTACGCTCGCGCCGACGGTAATGGCGACGGTGAGGCGGAGCAGAAGCGTGAATGCCAGCACGGCGCAGGACCATGCACTCGCCCGGCTGGCCGCGAGCGCGACCAATGCCCACGCAATTCCAAAAGTGGAAACCAACCCTAGATATCCCCCCGCACGTGCGTCGCGCATTCCGCGTGCCCATCGAAGTTGATGGGCACAGAAATCTTTGAAACGGTATGGGGGAAGGAAAGTCTCCACCACGACATCCGATAGCTCGACTTTCAACCCAAGCGATGCGATGCGTTCGCCCAGTTCATAATCGTCCGCAAGATAATCGACAACCGAAATGAAGCCTCCGATTTTCTCCAGTTCACCGCGCCGAAACGCCAGCGTGGATCCTAATCCGAAGCGGATTCCGCCCTGTAACTGCCGTGCGGCCAAAACTCCGGCGCAAAAATCGGTGCTGATGCCTAAGCTTTCAAGCCGGGACCCCATGGTGGACTGCGCCACCCCGCGGTAAAGGCAGGTGACCATTCCAATTTTAGAATCGGTGAGAGGGGCGATTATGCGTTGCAGGTAATCAGGCTGTACCCGAATGTCGCTGTCATTCACGATCAGGTGATCGAATCGCGCAATGTTCACCATCTGCGAGAGATTGCTAACTTTCACATTTGTCCCGAGAATCTCCTGGCAGACCAGCAAGTGGATTGCGAGCTGAGGGAATTCTTTTTGCAGCATCTTCACACTCTCGATGGCGGGATCGTTCGGATCGCTAACGCCAAAAATAATTTCGTACTCGGGATAATCCTGAACGCAGTGACTGCGGAAGCTTTCGTAAATCTCGGGATCAATCCCCTTCAAGGGCTTGAGAATTGAAACGGGAGGGAATGCGGAACTAGCCTGTGCGGGACTGGCCGCTTGTCTCTCGCGCAAAAACCTCGCCGCACTCCACAGGCAAAGCAGATAGTACGCGGAACTGCTGAAGACGCCGATGACGGCGACTACTCGAACAATGGCAAGAATAATGTGCATTATGCCCGGGCGTCCGCCGAACTATTCGTAGCGCAATGCCTCAATGGGATCAAGATTGGCTGCCTTCCATGCCGGGTAGATGCCAAAGACGAGGCCAACTCCGGCTGCGGAAGTGAAAGCGAACATCACCCAGAACATCGACATGTGAGCTGGAAGCGAAGGCCACAGCATCGGAATCACTCCGACAATGATCGTTCCCAACAGAATCCCGATGATACCGCCAACCGCAGTAAGTATCGTCGCTTCCAGGGTGAACTGTAAAAGGATATCCCGCTTGCGCGCGCCGATGGCTTTGCGGATACCTATTTCGCGCGTTCTCTCGGTCACGCTGACGAGCATGATATTCATCACGCCCACCCCGCCAACGATCAGCCCGACGCTTGAAATGGCGAATACTCCGACAAATAACATGCCGGTCAGCTGATTCCAAACCTGCGAGATCGAATCGGTGGTGAACACCGCGAAGTTATCCGGTTTGTTTGGTGGAACCCTGCGGCGACGGCGCAGCAAGTCGCGGATTTCGTCGATGGCCTTCGGCATATCGTCGTGCGACGTCGCCTTGACCATAATCCAATGGTCCTTCAGTTCGGGATGAAGAGTTCTGAAGGTCCTTAGCGGGAAAAATACCCGGTTATCGTTAGGGTCCTTTCCACCTCCAAACACCGACTTCACCTTTGCCAGGACGCCAATCACCTCAAACAATCGGCCATCGATATTGATCTCTTTCCCCAGCGGGTTTTCGAAAAGAAATAATTCTCTTGCGGTATCGTGGCCCAGGACGATAACCGGGGCACGCCTCTCATCGTCAGCTTCGGAGAACCATCTTCCCGAGGACATGATCAGGTCGACAACATCTTTGACGGAAGGTGTATCC
Organism: uncultured Acidobacteriaceae bacterium; assembly: GCA_963833875.1. Taxonomy (GTDB): domain Bacteria; phylum Acidobacteriota; class Terriglobia; order Terriglobales; family Acidobacteriaceae; genus Sulfotelmatobacter. The sequence continues at coordinate 647,156 of CAWHZM010000002.1, read as the reverse complement.
CCCTCAAGAATCGTATTCTTTGCTTTGCGATTCTGATACTTCACGGCATAGGTGCCAATTCCAAGCTCCGGGCGAAAAAAACGGATGCCGGCGCCTGCGGCCTTGACATGCGGCAGTTGCCGTATGGCTTCGGCATCCTCGAAGGTCAACTCTTTGCGCGTCCGCATTTCTTCGGTGGGACGTCCGAAGGTGAAGGGTTCGAGATGATAGGCAAAAATAACATTCGAACCGATGCTGCTGACCACATCGCGAACATTATCATCCAGACCGCGTCCGATGGATGAAACGCTAATGACCATCGCAATGCCGATCACGATTCCCAGCACTGTCAGGCCGGAGCGCATTTTGTTGCCGCGGATCGTATCCGTCGCCATCTGAACGATCTCAGCGAATTCGTCTTTGTGGATCATCTTTGATTGGCCGGCATTTCCCGATTAATTTTCAAATCTCAATGCGACAATCGGATCGAGCTTTGCCGCTTTGCGCGCCGGGTAGACTCCAAAGAAAACTCCCACGCTGGCGGAAACGACGAGTCCGGCCGCTACTGCCCACAGTTTGATGGAGGAAGGCATTCCGATCAACAAAGTTATGGTCTCGGCAACAGTGACTCCAAACAATACGCCTAGCGCCCCGCCAGTCACTGCGAGGGTCACCGACTCAATCAAGAATTGCAGGAGTACATCTTCACGCCGCGCTCCCAGCGCTTTGCGAATCCCGATTTCCCGGGTACGCTCGGTCACCGCAACCAGCATGATGTTCATAATGACAATGCCGCCCACTACCAGAGAGATGCATGCAATGCCGATGGTCGCGATGAAAAAGGTCTGGCTAAAGCCGGTCCAAATGCCCAGAAGGCTGGCATTCGTCTCGATGTCGAAGCTGTCATCTCCGCCGGGCGTATCGTGGCGTTTGGCCCGGAGCGCCGCGCGCGATTCATCGACCGCTTCGTCAAGCGTGACTCCGGCGCTTTCCGCCTTTCCGGAGATGCGGATGCTGTTGTTGTGTGCGCCGTATTGTTTAAGATAGGCAGTGATCGGAATCATCACGTAGTTATCGGCGCTCTGGCCCAGGGTCGTGCCCTTCTTCGTGCCCACCCCAATTACCTGATAAGTCCATCCATCGAGGCGGATTTCCTTCCCCACCGGGTCCGCGCCCGCCATTAAATGCTCAACGATATCGACGCCCACCACGGCCACGGGCGAATGATTGTTCAGGTCGGTCGGATTGATCATTCGACCCGCGCTCAGATCTGTGTCATAGATGGGAGCCATGGAAGGCGTGATGCCACGAACCGAAGTATCGCTAATCGATTGTTCGGCATATTTCACCTGTCCAGTTTCGTTGCGAAGGACTGCGCCAATGTACTCGCAATGCCCGCAGGCGGCGGCCACGGCCTGATAATCCTCCATGGTCAAGTCTTTGCGCTTTTCGCCTTCGAGGAAATGATCTACGTTGGTGACGGCAGGGGAAACTTTGAAGATGATGAAAACGTCGGCGCCGAGATTGAACACCTTCTCCGCCACATAATCGTTAATGCCGGAGACAAAGGTGACGACGGCGATCACCGCCGCCACTCCGATCACCACGCCGAGCAGGGTCAACACTGAGCGCAGCTTATTCACCCAAAGCGACTGGAGCGCGATTCGGATAGCTTCGGTAACGTGCATGAGTTGGCGACCTTTGAAATGAGTTTAGCAGCCCCGCCGCGTCGTCGAAGTTCGATCGTCCTTGATTCGCCCTGGCTTCATATTTACAATGATTACATTGTATACATTAAGGAGCGCGTATTTGAGATCTGCCAGCTCTACGGTCATCAGCATGCGTCTTCCGTTGGCCAGCGGTAAGCGTCTCAAGCGCATGGCTAATCGTCACGGATGGACTGCGAGCGATGCCAGCGCTCGCCTGGTCGAAGAAGGCCTGCGCCGCTCGGAGTTCGCCTTCATCGATTTCCGTGACTCGCCTGCCGGCCGTCAGGCTTGCATTCAGGGCAGCAGTTTGGCGGTGTGGGAGGTGATGCTGCTTGTGCGGAGCTATCAGGGAAAAGTATCTTCTGTCGCCGGACATCTGCGCTGGCCACAGGCCAAGGTGCAAGCGGCGGTAAACTACGCCAACGTGTTTCCCGGCGAAATCGCCGAAGCCATCGAAGAGAACGAGAGTTTCGATTTCGATGCGCTGAAGCTCATGTTGCCGCAGGCCGAAATATTTTCCGCTCACAAGAAGAAACGCCGGCTAAATGCTCAAGTTGCTTCTCGATGAGCACATCGCGGCCAGCGGAGCTACCGGTTTGCGCCGGCGCGCCCGAACCCTCAAAGTCTATGGAATGGCCGAATGGGAAGATGGCGCGTTTCTTGGTCAGGACGACTCGACCTGCCTGTGTGCCGCTGCCCGCCAGGGTTTGACGCTGGTAACGTATGATCGCAGGACTATTCCGCCCCTGCTGAAAATCTGGGCGGAAGCCGGACGCAATCGTGGCGGAGTAATATTCATCGACGAAAAAACCATATCGCCGACGGAGGTCGGAGGCCTGGTTCGGGCCCTTGCTGACCTGGCTAAAGAGGCCGATGATCAGGACTGGACGAACCGCGTTGTCTTCTTGCGGCGCTAAACAATCTTCATCGTCTAAATATCTCAGTCGCATATAATAATCGAGTTGGCAGCTGGACCGGACGGCCGCTTTCCGTGTTTTCGAATGCGGGGAGAGGAAAGTCCGAACTCCACAGAGCAGTGTGCCGGATAACGTCCGGGAGGGCGGGTTCAAGCCCGTTCGACGGAAAGTGCCACAGAGAACATACCGCCCGCGCCTTCACCGGCGCAGGTAAGGGTGAAAAGGTGCGGTAAGAGCGCACCGCCGCGGCAGTAATGCAGCGGGCAGGGCAAACCACACACGGAGCAAGACCAAATAGGGAGGAAGCTCGGAGCTTGATTTCACGATCAGGTTTCGCGCACGTGCCGGCTCGGTGCGTCAAACCTTCGGGTAGGTCGCTTGAGCCTCGCAGTAATGCGTGGCCCAGAGGAATGGCCGTCCCACCGGAGCAATCCGGCGGACAGAATTCGGCTTACAGGTCCGGCTGCCATAAATTGTTTAGCGGATTCGTCGAACCAGATCGTCAAGAACGCGCTTCATCCATTCGAGAGGAGACATATTATGATTCTGGGCATGTCGACCGCAACCTATACGTTTCTTCACGTTTTAATCAGCTTGATTGGAATCGGATCCGGACTGATTGTGATGTACGGATTTCTTAGCCGCAAGCGTTTGGACAGTATGACGGCAGTATTTCTGGTCACTACCGTCTTGACCAGCGTAACCGGCTTCGGATTTCCCGTGGCTCACCTTCTGCCGTCTCACATTGTTGGCATCATTTCCCTCGTAGCGCTGGCGATCGCGATCCCGGCGCGTTATGGCTTTCACCTGGAGGGTAGATGGCGGTCGACGTTCGTGGTCAGTGCCTCGATTGCCCTCTATCTCAACGTCTTCGTTCTCGTGGTGCAGCTTTTCGAAAAAGTTCCCGCACTCAAAGCGCTGGCTCCCACGCAGTCTGAACCCCCCTTTAAAATTGTGCAGCTTCTCGTGTTAGCGCTATTCATCGCACTCACGGTAATTTCGGTAAAAAAGTTTCGTCCGGCCGAATTGCAAACGTTCAAACGCGCAGCTTAGCCGTTGCGCAATCGTGCGGAATGCGCTCGTGCGGAACGTTTTGCTCTGTGATTTCTTGAGGCGAACGCGGCAACTTTACAAGCCGGAACCGGCTGCCAGACTCGAAACTGCGCCGTCATCGGATTGGTTTTCTGCCCAGAGAATCAATCCCGGCAGAAACCGGCTTTGTGCATCGACGTGCCTGGGGAGCACTCGCACGGCGAGGCCATACCTGCCGCTGTGGGCGGTTGGCTGGACGGTGGATTTGAAGACATACCGTCCGCCCGCACCTTGCCCTTGCCCTTCCGCCTGCATGAGAGAGGTCACAAACTCCGCCAGTCGCCCATCGGCGCTCAGCCGTCCCATTACCACTTCCACTGCCACGTCGTCTGGGGTTAGAGAGCCAAGCAGAACTGTGGCTGCAACCTCAAATCCGGTACCCAATTCAATCTCGGCAGTACCACCACTAACGGATTCGATCCGCATCTGCGGCCATGCCTGCGCCACTCTGCTCAGCCATGCCGCTAACTGCGTGGCCTTACGACCGTGGTCCGCGCTCAATTCGCCGAAGCGCTTGTGCGCGGTCACATAATATTCGTTGGTATATTGCTTCACCATGCGATGCATATTGAACTGCGGGCACAATGCCGCGATCGATGATTTCATGTAGGCGATCCACTTCCGCGGCAAGCCATCTGCCCGGCGTTCATAAAATGCAGGGACGATTTCACTTTCCAGAGTGTCATATAAGGCTTCAGCTTCAATATCATCCTGCTGCGAGACGTCACTATAGACTTCGCCCCGTCCAATCGCCCAACCGATCTCGACGCCTCGCTCGATACCGATTTGCCATGCCTCGTCCCACCAACCATCCAGCGTGCTCAGGTTTAGCACGCCATTCACCTGGGCCTTCATTCCGCTGGTACCGCTGGCTTCCTGCGGACGCAAGGGGGTGTTGAGCCAAACATCGCAACCTTGAACCATATACCGGGCCACCACCGGGTCGTAATTCTCCAGGAAGACAATTTTCCGGCGAAACTCCGGGCGCTTGGCCAGTTCAGCGATCTCCTGAATAATGCGTTTCCCGGTATCGTCCTGCGGATGAGCTTTGCCGGCATAAACGATCTGCACCGGCCGCGCCGCATGGTTGAGAATTTTTGCCAGCCGCTCCGGATTCCGGATGAGCAGATTGGCTCGCTTGTAGGACGCGAAGCGGCGCGCGAAGCCGATGGTCAGAGCATCCGGACTCAAGACTTCGTCCGCCTCTTCGACTACCGCGCGCGGAGCTCCACGATGCACCAGCTGATCGTGCAAGCGACGGCGGGCATAGGAAACCAACTGCTCCCTCCGCCGCTCGTGAGTCCGCCACAACTCGGTCGCGGGAATGGATTCCGCCCTTGCCCAAAGCTTTGCATCCGCGGGCTCTTCCCGCCAGTCCGGCCCCAAGTAGCGGTCATAAAGCTGATTCATTTCGAAGGAAATCCAACTGCGGAAGTGGACGCCGTTGGTGACGTGACCGATGGGAACTTCGCATTCCGGAAGATCCTTCCAAAGGTCATTCCACATGGATCTCGAAACTTCCCCATGCAGCTTGCTGACTCCGTTACTGAAGCAGGCCAGCCGAAGCGCCAGCACCGTCATGCAGAAATCTTCCACGTGATTCATCGGATCCACGCGGCCCAGTGCCATCAACTCTTCCAGGCTTATCCCAAGGCGCTGAAGATAACGGCCGAAATAGCGATTCATCAGCTCGGGAGAAAAATAGTCGTGTCCTGCGGGCACGGGAGTGTGGGTGGTAAATATCAGGCTGGCTGAACCCAGCTCCCTGGCTTCCTTGAAGGAGATATGTTCAGTTTCCATGATCCGAACAAGGCGCTCCAATCCGAGAAAGGCGGAATGACCTTCGTTCATGTGATAGACACTGGGCTTCAGTCCCATGGCCTCGAGCGCACGGTAACCACCGATCCCGAGAACGATCTCCTGCTTCAGTCGCATCTCGATGTTGCCACCGTAGAGCTGGTGGGTGATCTGCCGGTCTTCCGGACTGTTTTCCGCGATGTTTGTGTCCAGCAGGAATAGCTTGAGCCGACCAACGTTGGCGGACCATACCTGAGCCGCTACTTGGCGGTCGGGAAAATCCACCTGGATTTTGGCTTCCGGCAGCGGGCTGATCGGCAAATTATGAAAGTCGTTCTCCTCGTATACCTCCTTCTGCCAGCCTGAAGCGTTCAGGTGCTGGCGGAAGTACCCCTGCTGGTATAACAATCCGACGCCCACCAGCGGCACTCCCAAGTCACTCGCGGCCTTCAGATGATCGCCCGCCAAGACCCCCAGCCCGCCGGCGAAAATGGAGAGGCACTCAGTGATTCCGAATTCGGCGGAAAAATACGCAACTTGGAGTTCTTTCTTGCCGTGCTCGCGCCGATACCAGCTTCCTTCGCCGGAAAGATAACGCTTGAGCGCCTCGGCCACTCCCGCCATATGCGCCAGAAATGAACCATCCGCAGCCGCCTTGTGCAAGATGCGCTGATCCACGGTTCCCAGAAAAAGAACTGGATTGTGGCCGCAACTCTCCCACAGGTCGCGGTCAAGCCTGAGGAACAGTTGGATGGCGCCATGGTCCCAACTCCAGCGCAGGTTGCGGGCAATTTCAAGCAACGGCAACAGTGGCTCCGGCAAGCAAGGGCGCACCTTGAAGGTTCGAATCGGCTTCATCTGATCTTCCATTACCTGTTCGCGATTAACGAATCGGCTATATGACGGATCGGCTAGCGAAACGTCTTGGTCTCAGATAAAGGATAGTAGGGTTAGCCAGTCGGACAGCCACAACTTCTGAGCACAAACCGCTTACCAAGGGACATAGGGGATCAATTCGGGATTTTTATCCAAGGCAGGAGGACTTGTGTTCTGCGCGCAACTACCCAGCGAGATTGACAGTTCCCGGCGCTTCCGATTGAATGGTTGTACGGTGGGTTTCCGTCCGTGCCGTGCTACTAACTTTTCAGGAGATCATAAATATGTCCGCACCCAGCCGCCGTCCGGAGATTCGCCGGCGCCGCGCCCGTCAGCACAAAATCACAACCCTTCGCAAGCGTCTCGCCGCAGCCACAAGCGACGCCGATCAGACTCGCGTCACCGCGAAATTGCACAAGCTCTCGATCGCTTCTCCGGGACAGCCTTTAGTGAAGTAGGAGAAAGTTGCTTTCTATTTTCTATGCGACGCCGGCTGTGGTGTGGCTGTCCCTGCCGGCCGGGTTCGAAGGCACTCCCGATCTGCCCTTAGCCGCCAATATCTCGCGGTATGCCTGCATGAGGCGGTGCACGGATTTCTCCCAGGAAAACTTGGCCGCCTGACGATAACTGCGCTCCTTCATCTTCTCGCGCAGCGCTTGATCGAGCAGCACCCGGTGCAGGGCGCGCATGATTTCAAAAACGTTCTCCGGATGGACCAGCACCGCGGCATTTCCGACCACTTCGGGCAGCGACGACACGTTTGAACTCACGACCGGAGTGCCCAGCGCCATCGCCTCCAGCGGAGGCAGTCCGAAGCCTTCGTACAATGACGGGAAGACAAAGATCTTGGCTGCATCATAAAAAGTACGCAAGACTTCAATCGGCACAAACCCCAGAAAGCGCACGTCGTTCTGCACCCCGCTGCGGACTACCGTGCGCCGCAAGTCGGGATTGCCGGAAACGTCGTCTCCAATAATGATGAGCTTGAGATCGGGGAACAGATGTTCCTTCTCCAGTTCGGTCTTTAGCGCGGAGAATGCTTCGATCATCCGCACCACATTTTTATGCGGACTGATTCTTCCCGCATACAAAAGAAATGGGTAGTTCACCTGATATCGCTCGGCAATCAATTGCCGGTCAGCCGGGCTGGCATGCCCTCGCAGAAAGCGCTCGTCAATCGCGTTGTAAATCACCTCGATACGGCCGGCTGGGATGGCAAAAAGTTTTTCGATCTCGATCTTGGTGAAATTCGAGACGGCGAATATGCGTGCCGCCCCTTTCAGCACCTGCTTGGTTCCCTGAAAATGCCAGGAATCCCAAAACCCGGTTTTCTGCCGCTCCCGCGTCAGATGCTGCAGCATGTCATGCACCGTCATCACATAAGGACAGGGCAGTGCGCGCGGCACCGAAAAAAGATTGGGGATATGCACCAGATCGCACTCGATCCGCTTCACGATGGCGCGGAATTCGCGATAGCCCTTGAGCGACCGCTCCGGATAAGCCAGCGGAATATTGTGGAAATTCTCCGGAAGCGGACTGATCTCCTTGCCCTTGGCGGGCGAACCAATGAGAACGTAGGTAGTCTCATGATCGAGGCGCCCGAGCGTGCGAACCACATTGCGGATGTAGGTTCCGACGCCGAACTCCGTCATCCGTCGAATGTCGATTGCGATCTTCACGGGAGGCATTTCATCACAACTGTCGATGAGATCTTTGGAGATAAATCTATGCTTGTACTTCCGTTTGTACTTCCGTTTGTACTTCCGCCTGCGCTCTCGCTCTGCGCCCGGCATAGAGCGGGAATGCCTCGCACAGCTCCAGTACCTGCCCGCGAATTTTACTCAGCGCGGAAGAGTCAGCGCGCTGTAACAGCGCCTTCGCGATCCATCGACCTACCTGGCGCATCTCCGGTTCTTTCATTCCACGCGTGGTCAGCGCCGGGGTGCCAATGCGAATTCCGCTGGGCTTCAGCGGCGGATTGGTATCGAAGGGGATGGCGTTTTTGTTCACGGTGATTCCAGCCTCGCCCAGAGCTTTTTCGGCCTCGCTGCCGAACATTCCTTTCGAGAAAACATCCACCAGCATCAGGTGGGTATCCGTTCCTCCGGAAATTATTCGAAAGCCTTCGGCCGCTAGAGTTTCAGCCAGTACTTTAGCATTCGCAACCACTTGCTTCGCGTAATCGCGGAACTCCGGCTGCATGGCCTCCTGGAAGCAGATCGCCTTGGCCGCAATAATGTGCATCAGCGGACCACCCTGCATGCCGGGGAACACGGTTTTATCGATCGCTGCGGCAAACCCCGCCTTGGAAAGAATCATGCCGGCGCGTGGTCCGCGCAGGGTTTTATGGGTGGTCGAAGTCACAATATGCGCGTGTGGCACCGGCGAAGGGTGCGCACCGCCGGCCACGAGGCCAGCGAAATGCGCCATATCGACAAGAAACAGCGCTCCCACTCCATCCGCAATTTCACGCATGCGGGCAAAATCGATAATCCGCGGATAGGCGCTGCCGCCGCCAATCAGCATCTTCGGCCGATGCTCCTCTGCCAACTGCTGCAATCCGTCGTAATCGATGGTCTCAGTTTCTTTGGTCACTCCGTAAGGAACAATCTTGTAAGTCTTGCCGGAGAAATTCAGGTGGAAGCCATGCGTCAAATGGCCACCGTGGGCCAGATTCAAGCCCAGGATCGTATCTCCCGGTTGCAGTACGGCCGCATAAGCCTCCATGTTCGCCTGCGAGCCGGCATGAGGCTGCACGTTGGCGTGCTCGGCGCCGAATAATTGTTTCGCGCGGTCGCGCGCCAGATTCTCCACCACATCGGCAAATTCGCAGCCGCCGTAATAGCGTCGGCCGGGATAACCCTCCGCATATTTGTTGGTGAATACCGATCCCGCGGCTTCGAGAACCGCTTCGCTTACAAAATTCTCCGAGGCAATCAGTTCCAGCCCCTCATGCTGCCGTCGCGTCTCACTATCAATGGCAGCGGCGATCTGCGGATCGGATTCGTGCAGCGGACGATACATGTTTGTAGCTGCTGAATTCTTCATATGGTTTCCTGGGTCTTCTCGTAAGCGTAGGTCGCGTACACGTCAGGCCGGTGCAGTTCCATATAGCGATCGGGAGTTTTCACCGGGGTAAATCCAAACTTGGAATAGAGCCCGTGCGCATCGCGAGTCAAAAGAATCCAGCGCCGCGAATTCTGCAGCGCGGGATGCTGGGTAATACATTCCATCAGCCACTCGCTCAACCCGCGCCCGCGATGCGACTCCAGAACAAATACATCGCCCAAATAAGCCACGGTGGCGAAATCACTGACTACTCGGGCAAATCCGACCTGCGCACCGCCGCCGGCATAAAGGCCGAAGCACAGAGAATGCTCGATCGAGCGGCGCACCAGTTCTCGCGGAATACCCGTGGCCCAATAGCAATTCGTCAGGAAGCCGTGAACCACATCCAGATTCAACCGAGCGGGGTCGGTGCTGATCGAAAACTCGCCGCGCTGGTGCTCCACGAGTGGCGGCGCAAGGCCGCCGATGCGAATGTCGTCCACAGGGTATTCTAACTCGCGAACAGAATCGCACTTCGATTTAGTCACCTGCCGATGGCGACACCACCCGCTGTTGTCCCCTCAGCCCTCGAATGCCGTCCGCAGGAACGAAACCAATTGCCATCCATCCATGTATTTGTATGGCGTCTCACCCATGGTGTAATGGCCGCAGGGCAATACCACCACTTTGTGGTCCAGGCCATGGCGCTCGAATTCCTCCACTACATGGCGCGAAAACTCCGGTAGAAAAGTTAAATCGTACTTCGCATAGATGATCAGCGACTTCCTCGGCCAGCGGGAGAATTTATCGAAATAGGCCATTGGACTCACTGCCAGCCACGAGTTCCGCAGGGTCTCGAGCGTGGTTTGCGATTCAATTCCCTGGCGGATGTGCCGCGTCGACTGCCCGTGCCACACCACATCGGCCACATAGGTCGACGCATGATTAAAGGCCGCCACGCGAATGCGCTTGTCATGCGCCGCGGCGATAAATGCATAACAGGATCCGAGACTCGTCCCAACAATGCCGAGCTTGCTGTAACCCTGCTGCTCCAGCCAATCGAGACAGCAGCGCACATCCACTACGCCCTGCCGCACTGCATCGAGCGTGCGCCCAATATTGGCGGAAACCGCGTAATCGGCGCGACTGATCTCCGACGGCATGCGAATATCGTGATACGGCATGGTCAGCCGTAACACCGAAATGCCCATCAGGTTCAGGACTTTGCATAAGCTGACATAGGCAACGGCATCCGCGTTCCAGTGTGGTAACAGAACCACGGCGCGCTGCCCCCGCGCAGGAAACCAGCGGGCGTTCACCAGATCGTTTTCCGCATACGGCGTTTTCACCGGCGCCGTAAAACGTAAAAACTCCGCAAATGTTCCCTTTACTTTTTCTTCTAACTTCGGATCGGGAACTTCGCGGGTGGAGAAAACCTGCACTTCGCGCTTCTCCAGCCGAAAATCAGTGGGCATTTTATAGGAAAAAAACTCGTCGCTCGAGGCTACGATGCGCCGATTGAAATCCACTAAAAATTTCGCTGGATCTTCGACCTCCCGTCCGGGCGGCGTGCCGTTGCGGCAGGGCCAGTCCCGCGCCCACTCGGTCCCCCACTCCAAGGGACGGACCACACGGTTATTGTCTACCGAGGTGAGGCGGTGTTCCCAGTTGTACATCCATTGCGCGTAGCGGGTGGGCATGTATGTTGAATATAGCAAACCCCTTATGCGCCAACATCGCGCCCCCAGCGAACCGTCAAGTCTGGCATTGAGCGCCGGAATTTCGGAGGCAAAGGCGCGCACAATGTCTCCCGTGAGGCCGGCGGCGGGAGTTGGCGGCTTTTATCTGGGGGTGATTCATTTTGCAACGTAGCTACATCTGGAGTTACAATATTTGAGTGGAACGAAGCCAAGAACCGCTCGAACCTTCGGAAGCATGGCCTCGATTTCGAGGAGGCCGTAGAAATGTTCGGAGGATTAGTTTTTGCGGAGCCGGACACGCGGGAAGATTACGGAGAAAACCGGTGGGCCGGGCTTGGTATGATTCGCAGACGCGCGGCACAGGTAGTGTTCTCGGGCGAACCCGGCTCGATCCGCATCGTGTCCCTCAGAAAGGCAACGCGGAGTGAAAACAAACAGTACGAAAAGGCCGTCTAAAACCGACTGGAAGAGAGTTGACGCACTCCGGGACGAGGACATCGATTTTTCTGACTCGCCTGAGCTCGGGCCCGACTTCTTCAAGAATGCGATCCTCTGGCCCGGACCAAAAAAGCAAATTACCTTGCGAGTCGATCCGGACGTTTTGACGTTCTTTCGCAAGCACGGTCGCGGATACCAGACCACCATGAACGCCGTCCTCCGCAAGTACATGGAAGCGCAAAAACGTCAGCACGCCTGACTTCCTTACTCTGAGCTCGTTAGTAACCGGACGTTCCTGGAGGAAAAGCTCACAAGCGTCTCATTGATCCGCATCAAGGCTGCTGAATGGCTTGCCGAAAGAGCAAGGTTTATAATTCATCGTTTTACCGATTAATCTTTTTACGGAGCTGCCGACATATGGCGCAAGCATCGATGGCCGCGATTCCCGGCCTCAAAGAAACCTACGTTCAGTTGAAGACCCGCATGGAGAAGGCAGTTGATGACTTTCGCAAAGCCATGACTGCCACGCGCACGGGACGCGCCTCGGTGCACATGCTGGATAGCGTGACCGTCGACTATTACGGCTCGCAGATGCCGCTCAACCAGATCGCACAGGTACATGCCCCGGAACCGCAGATGATTACAGTTCAGCCTTTCGACCCGTCGTCGCTGCCCGCGATTGAAAAAGCCATTCGGAACGCCGAACTCGGGCTCAACCCGATGAACGATGGCAAACTGGTGCGCGTCCCGGTGCCACCGCTTACCCAGGAGCGGCGGCAGGAGATGGTGAAGCATCTGCATAAAGTTCTTGAGGAGCACCGCACCGCCGTCCGCAATATTCGTCGGGATGGGAACGACGCGATCAAGAAGGCGATGAAAGACAAGAAGATCGCCGAGGACGACGAAAAGAGGGCGCTCGAGGAGATCCAGAAGCTCACCGACGACGAAATCAAGAAGATGGAGGAGATGAACAAGGCGAAGGAAAAAGAAGTCCTTGAAATTAAATAGGAAAAGCTCGCTGCACTGCCTAGGTAATTGCCCGGTTTTCGACACCAAAATAAAAACCAAAGTACATGTCCTACCCGCCGCACGCCCCCGTTTGCGCTGCGTAAGTCGTTAAATTCCCCTCACATAGCCGATTCTGCCCTCTGGAAGTGCATCCAGTGGCCGCGACTGCAGTTACGCGACATCTTCGCGAACCCCGTGTTCCCATCACTGGGAAGTAAAGCGCCGTTCCCCCGAAGACAAGGCTTTCCGGATTCACCACAAGCTTTCAGACTAGGAGATTCGCTATGAAAAAATTCCTTGGGATTGCACTGATGTTCGCGCTCTGCCTGATAGGAGCGAGCTGCGGCTCATCGTCGAACTCATCCAGCTCTACACCCACGTCATCCGCGCAGTCGGGAAACGTCTTTGTAACCGGTGAGGACGCTCCGCTGGCTTCCGTGGTCGGTTTCGACGTCACCATCAACTCGATTACGCTGACCGGCAAGAACGGCACGCCGCAGGTGTTATCCACAGCGACGACGGTGGATTTCGCGCGCTTGCTCGGCCTGCGCTCGCCACTGGGCTTCAATAGCGTCCCCGCGGATACTTACACCAGCGCGACCATTTCGCTCTCGAATCCTGTGATTTCTTACGTGCAGTTGAATCCGACGCCGGTGGTAAACACCGTGAACGCCACCTTCAGTCCGACCACGAATTCGACCACCCAGACCAGCGTGACCGTGAACTTCCCTGCGCCCATGGTGGTGGGCAGCAACGGCTTGGCTGGTTTGAGAATGGATTTCGATATCCGCCAATCCGTTGCAGTTGACGGCAGTGGTAATGTCACTGGCGCGGTGAACCCCACGATCTACGTCAAAGCGGTGCAGGCCAGCGATAACGAGGCACAGATCACCGATCTGATGGGCGGTCTGGTTTCGGTGAGCACTTCCGGTAATTCATTCGTGATCCAAGGTCCCTATGGTCATCAGCTCACCGTCGATGTGAACGGCAGCACGAAGTTCAATAGCGGATGGAACATCAACGACCTTGCGACCCCGGCAATCGTGGGTGTGCAGGGACAATATCAAGCGGATGGCACGCTGATCGCTTCCGGCGTGGAAGTCATCACCACTTCGCAATCGTTTATCTCGGGGCGCGTGTTGCAGGTGACCAGCAACTCTTCTGGTCAGGCGCAGCAGCTCATTATGTGGGTGGGAGAAACGGGAGCGGATATGGTCAGCGACGTGGACACCATTCAGACTGTGGACGTGAGCGCGATCAGCACTTACGACATTTGCTTCTTTAATGGACCGCTGACTCAGTATCTCTTCAATAACACTTCGGTTGAGGTTGGGCAGAGAGTTTTCGTCGGCGGCAGCTTCAGCAATGGCACCTTCACTCCGTCGATGCTTTCGCTGCGGCTGCAGGGCGTGTACGGCACGTTCGTTCCCGGCAGCGTGAGCATAATCGAGAACAACACCGGCAGCTTCCAGCTCTCGAACGATGGGCTTGTGGGGTATTCCGCCGGTGGTCCGGTCACGGTGAATACCTTCAACCTGACTTACTTCTACGACCTGAATGGATTGGGGCAGTTGCAGACTACGACCACCGCGATTCCGCTGGTCACGCGGGGACTGTTCTTGAAAGACCCGGTCAGCGGAAATCCCGAGATGTATGCGGGCATAGTGTCCGATCCGCCCCAGAGCAACTAGAGCTAAATGGCACAACATAGCCTCGACTGCCGACAAGGCGGTCCGGCTTTTTTCGCATTGCTAATTCGTGCGTCGGCCTTTGCTCCAACGATGGAACATGTCGAGCTTCCTGGGGAAATCCGCTGCGGGAAATCCACAGCACCGATACGCAAGATCATCGTATTGCAAACGACGTATTGCAAACGACCAACCCTGCGAGTCTTCAGGCATGGCGGCAAGATCTTTTTGCAAACCCGCGAGGACGGCGTGGTTCGGCCCGGCGTGGTGTCTTTTACGCTGAATCAGGCGCGGCTGGGTCCCGGTTTGCGAACGTAAACGCGCTCACCAGAGAAAAACTTTCCCATCCGGGCAACTCCGCGACGTTTTATTCCGTCTTGGTTGAAGTGGAGTCAACCAACTCCGCTGCATAAAGCCGCCAGCAAGAGTGGAGGCTTGGACGCGCTCTGGTTTTCTACCGTATAATTGGCGTTTTCCCACATCCCTAGGACCGAGGTCGTAGCGATTCATTTTCGCTTTCATACGGACATTGTTGTGCCCGAGACCGCCTGCGGCGCCGCACCGACTCCATCTTCTTTGTTTCCCCGGCTTTCCCGCCGGGCGAAGCGCTGTGGGTGGGCTCTGGGAATGGTGCTTGCCATGTTTTTTGCTTCCGCAGGCTGGGCCCAGAGCGACATAATTTCGGAGATTGACGTCGCAGGCAATCGAAGGATCCCAAAAGAAACCATCCTGGCGCGAATCTTCACCCATCCGGGTGACGTTTACGACCCCGCAGCACTTGAGCGCGACTTCAACGCTTTGTGGAACACCGGCTATTTCCAGGACATTCGTTTCTCCCGCGAAGAAACTCCAAAGGGCTGGCGTATGACCATCACGGTGAAGGAAAAGCCGACCATTCGGGATATCAACTACGTCGGGTTGAGCTCGGTGAGCACCAGCGACGTTCTCGATCGTTTCAAGGAAGCCAAGGTCGGCCTTACCGTTGAAAATCAGTACGATCCCACTAAGGTCAAGAAGGCGGAAGTTGCCATCAAGGGACTGCTCGCCGAGCATGGACGGCAGTTCTCCACCATCCGCACGGAAATTCGCGACATTCCTCCGGCCGCCGTGGGAATCACCTTTGTAATCAAAGAAGGGCCGAAAGTTAAAGTCGGGAAGATCAAGTTCGAGGGCAACAAGAACGTCAAGACGCGGGTTTTGCGCTATGCCATGAAGAACTTGCGTCCTATCGGCATCCCGCACTCCATCTTCCTGGAAGATCTCTTCGCCCGAACTTATGACGCGACCAAGCTGGACGAAGATACCGAGCGGGTCCGCAATGAATACCAGAATCGCGGATATTTCAAAGTTATCGTAAACGAGCCCCAGACCCAGATTCACGACACTGGGCATAAGGGTCCGCGCATCCCTCTGTTGCAGGCCGGCCCGGGCAAAGCCGTGGACATTACGCTTCCCATTGAGGAGGGCGACCGTTACGCGCTGGGTGGGATCACCTTCAAGAACAATAAAGCAGTCACCAATGTGAAGGCTCTGCGAGGCCTCTTCCCCATTAAAGACGGCGACATCTTCAGCAAGGAAAAAATCGCCAAAGGCCTGGAAAATATGCGGAAGGCCTATGGCGAACGCGGGTACATCAATTTCACCTCGGTTCCTGAGACCCGGTTCGACGACGAAAAGAAACAAATCTTCCTCGACGTCGACGTCGACGAGGGCAAGCAGTTCTTCGTCCGCCGCATCGAATTCCAGGGTAACACCACCACCCGCGACAAGGTGATCCGTCGTGAAATCGCGCTGGAAGAAGGCAACATCTACAATTCGCGCCTCTGGGAATTAAGCTTGCTGCGCCTGAATCAACTGGGATACTTCGACCAGTTGAAACCCGACGACCCCAACGTTACCGATCGCAAGCTCGACGAAAAAGACGGATTGGTCGACCTGACCCTGAAGGTCAAAGAAAAGGGCAAGAACAGCATCGGGTTGAACGGCGGCGTCAGTGGACTGGAAGGTGCATTTATTGGTGTTAACTACTCAACCAACAATTTCCTTGGCCTGGGCGAGACGCTTTCCATCCAGGCCAGTCTGGGAAACCTGGCCCGCAGCGTGCGCTTCGGCTTTACCCAGCCTTACTTATTTGACCGGCCTCTGCAATTTGGATTCAACGTATATCTGAACCGGGTCAGCTATAACCAGGCCCGGCAGCTTTCGGTTTTCAGCGGGCAAACTTTGAATCTGCCGAGTGCAGTGCTGCAGAACCTGCAGAATTACACGCAATCGAGCGCGGGATTCACCACTTCGCTGAGCTACCCGCTGCGCCGCTCCTTCAAGCGGGTCGGCATTACTTATTCATTTGATCGTTCTTCTTTGCTGGCTCTCAGCTCGGCCTCGAAAAACCTGTTCGAGTATCTGGCCTTCCGCGGAATTTCGGGGCCGAATGCTCTGGTGGGGATCGTCACCAGCAAGCTATTCCCCAACTTTTCCTTCAGCACCATCGACAGTCCCATTTCGCCGCACCGGGGACATTCGCTCACACTGGGCGCGGAATTGGCGGGCATTGGGGGCACGGTGCGCTCCGTTCGCCCGATCGTGGAATACAAAAAGTTTATTCCAGTGCAAAATCGGCGCAACGCGATTGGCTATAGGGTGCAGGGATCGTTCATCTCGGGCTATGGCGGTCTGGTCGCTCCGCCGTTCCAGCGCTCTTACCTGGGCGGGGAAAACGATTTGCGCGGCTTCGACATTCGCTCCGTTTCACCGGTCGCATTCCTACCCAGCGTCGGGGCGATCACGCTCACCAATCCCGACGGCACTCCAGTGCCAAGGAATCCGCAGAATCCCCTGCTCGGGAATCTGTCGGTTCCGATCCCGGTGGATCAGATCACCTTCCCCGGCGGCGACCTGAGCATGATTGCGAACCTCGAATACCGCATCACCATCTATGGGCCAGTAGCGATTGCGCCGTTCGTCGATGCCGGTATGGATCCCATTCTGCGGCCTTCGCAATTACAGATCGCCACTGAACAATATGATCAGGTGATCAGTACTCAATTCGGTTGTCCAGCGCTGGATCAGGCTACTGCAACCGCGACCGGCACGGGCTGCACGCCGGGGAGCATTCTGAAGCCCACTCCGTCCGATCAGTTGCAGGTTCTGCACTCCACCAACTGGAAACCGAGAGTGGATACTGGTATCGAGCTCCAGATGTTCCTGCCGGTGATCAACGCGCCTTTCCGCATTTACTGGGCATACAATCCGTTGCGCCTGGATAATCCGGCGACTCCTCCAATACCTATCACCCGGGCCATGTTCCCGGCCGGGGCCGCGGGCGATTACACCTATCATTTGGCGGTGAACACCTACTCGCCCAGTTTCCTGCTGCGCGAGCCGCGCAAGACGTTCCGCTTCACGGTGGCGACAACTTTCTAAGAAGTATGCAAGCGTACGGGTTTGACGGGGCTGGGCGGGGCTTTTATAATTGCGGTCATCCACGCCATTGCAGAAAGCTGGCCAAGGGTGGACGGCACGTCCGCAACCCCGGCGTGTGACGCTGGTTTCCAGTGCGCCTTGTGCAATGACGTCTGAAGGCGGCCGTTCTAAAGTGTGAGTGCGACAGTGTAGGTGCGACGATTTTGTGATTACGGCCCAGCGTGCCTGAGAAGCGATCTGCATTCGTCCCAGACCATATCAAGGGAAATGTTTAACGGAAGGACGTTTAACGTGACCATCTTGACGGGACCATCTTAACGGAACAATGTTCCAAGGAGTTTAAGCGATCCAATGACAAGCAAGTTTCTGAAGTCTCTCCTGGCCACTGCGGTTTTCTTTGCGATTTCTGCATGGGCTCAAACCGCTAGCGCAGCTGCCCCGTCTAAAGCGGCGAGCGAGCCTAATGCGCCATCCGCATCCGCTCCTACTGCGATTACGGGCAGCACCGGCACGCGCGTGGGCACCATCAACATAGAACAGGCCGTGATCGGAACCAACGAAGGCCAGCGCGATTTTCAGGCTCTACAAAAAAAGCTGGAGCCCAAGCAAAACGAGTTGAAGGCGCAGAACGACGAATTAGAGAGCTTGCAGAAACAACTGCAGACTCAGGGCGACAAGTTGAATGAAGATGCACGCGCCACCCTGGTCAAACAGATCGAGACCAAGAAGAAATCCTTTGACCGCTCCGTGCAGGATGCTCAGGAGGACGCGCAGAGCCAGCAAAAGGAAATTTTCCAACGCATTCTGCAGAAGATGGCGCCGGTGATCATCAAACACGCGCAGGAGACCGGTTACGCCATGATCGTCGATACCTCGAATCCCTGGCCGCAGAGTCCGATCCTGTGGTATGGCGATGGCGGCGACATCACCAAGGCCGTGGTGGATCTGTATAACACGCAGTCCGGGGTCGCTGCTCCGCCCGCACCGGGCGCAGTGAACAAGCCGATAACGCCGAAGTCGAGTGCACCCAGGACGACGACTCCTAAACCGAGCACGCCAAGCCAGTAGTTTGATTGCGACACCATAAGTGTCGCGAGAGTTCCCGAAAAAGCCGCGCTCTGCGCGGCTTTTTTATTTGCAATAGACGTGACCGCAAGCCATGTTTCGGTGTCCTTAGCATCAGCAGCATTTTTCCTCAGGAGGACATCGTGCTCACCAAGAATGCGTTTGAGAAAAACATGTTCGCCAACAGTCTCGAAGTTCCATGGACGGAACGGGCGCGCCGAGGATCGACACTCCTAACCTCGTTCGGACTGCAGGCTCTGGTGGTGAGTGCATTGTTGCTTTTGCCGCTGCTGCGACCGGCTGGCTTCCCCTCGTTCCATCAGCTCTCCTCACCCATCAGCCTGGCTCCGTATACAGGCGACACTGCGCCGGTTCGAACTCATTCTGATTCGAGAAGCGTTTCTATCATCCCGCCCGACAACGCTTTGCGGATGCCCACGCACATCCCAAGTGGGCCCCTTACGAACTCCGATGCTGGTCCGCCGGCGATCGCGAATCCGGGCACCTACATCGGCCCGGGCAGCGGCAATGGCGATCCGCGCGGTCTGACCAATTTGTTTGGTGGATCGCGCCCGGTCGTACCGCCTCCTCCGGCACCGGTCGCTCATACGATTCGGCTGTCGCATATGAGTGAGGGAGATCTAATCCGCAAGGTGCAGCCGATCTATCCAGCTTTGGCGCGTACAGCCCGCATTCAAGGCACGGTTGTGCTACAAGCGATGATTAGCAAGCAAGGCTCAATCGAGAATTTGCGAGTGCTGAGCGGCCATCCCATGCTGGTGCAAGCGGCAATGGACGCGGTTCGCCAGTGGCGCTATCGGCCTTACATCCTGAACAACGAGCCGGTCGAAGTGGAAACTCAGATCACGGTTAACTTCTCCTTAGCGGGAAACTGATTTGGATGCCGGATGCAATTGCTGGCGATGCGAATTCCTGAGGCACTGTCAATATCCAACGAAGATCAGCGGGGAGTAGCCCGTGCGTAACCTGAGGTCCACGGCGGCTCCCGCTATAATCGGCTTAGTGGCGACCACAGTAGAAATGCCGAGCCGCGTGGCAACCCGTCCCACCTGGGCGGAGGTTTCATTAGCCGCGCTGCGCCAAAACTTTCGCGCGGTTACAAAGCATGCGGGCGCAGGAGTAACCGTATGCGCTGTGGTGAAGGCCGATGCTTACGGCCACGGCGCCATTGAGTGTGCTCGCGCTCTTGCCGACGAAGGTGCGAAGTGGCTCGGGGTAACGTCCCTCGATGAAGCAATTCCTCTCCGCGATGTAGGCATTGAATCGCGGATTCTCTTGATGACTGGGTTCTGGCGCGGCGAAGAAAGTGAGATCGTGCGCCTCGGCCTGACTGCGACGGTGTGGGAACCCTGGCACATCGAATCTCTCGAGATCGCCGCGGCCCGCGCCAACCTTCGTCATGCTGTACATCTGAAAGTCGATACGGGGATGGGGCGGTTGGGCGTATCGCTGGATGAGCTTCCGTCCGTCCTTAAAGTCCTAAGCGCTTCGCCGCATATTGTTCTCGAGGGGCTTTCCACCCATCTGGCTTCGTCCGAAATTATGGATGCACCGTCGGTGGCCGAGCAGGAGCGAAAGTTTGAGGAGGCGCAACAACTGGTGCGGGCGGCGGGATTCGATCCGGCGATGGTGCACATGGCCAACACCAGTGCGCTGATTTCACGCCGCGAAACCTGGAACAACATGGTGCGCCCCGGGATTGCGCTCTATGGATATTATCTGCCGTTCCAGCGCGCGGGGCGCGAAGTCAGCGGAGGCACCCTGCGGCTCGCAGTCAAGCTGGTGCTGACCTGGAAGACGCGCATTCTCTCCATGCGCAAGTTTGCCGCAAATCAAGCGCTCGGCTATGGCGGAACTTATCTGACCAAGGAACCAGCGCAGGTTGCTGTCCTGCCCGTAGGCTACGCCGATGGTTACAACCGTCAGCTTTCAAACCGCGGGCGGGTCATCGTTCGCGATCACTATGCACCCATCATCGGCAGCATCTCGATGGATCTTACCCTGGTGGATGCGACGGGCATTCCCGGCATTGCGGTGGGAGATGAAGTGATCTTGCTGGGGGCCAGCGATAGCCTTAGCGTCGATGCACTGGAGCATGCTCGGCTGGCGAACAGTTCACCTTACGAAATTCTCTGCAATATTTCCAAACGAGTGCCGCGAAAGTATGGAGCCTGAGCGGGGACGAGAATTCCAATCGAATCCAAACAGCGTAAAGCGGCTTACGCGCTAACCCTGGACCCAATCTTCTCTCCACTGACCACCCGGCGAATGTTGCCATGTTGATTCAGATTGAAAACAATAATCGGAAGATTATTGTCCTTGCACAGGCTGATGGCGGTGGAATCCATCACTTTCAACCCCAGTCTTAAAACGTCCATGTAGGTGATATCCGTGAACTTCTTGGCGTCTTTCACTTTTACCGGGTCGGCGTCGTAGATGCCATCGACTTTGGTGGCTTTCAGGATCGCATCCGCTTTGATTTCCATCGCGCGCAAAGAAGCGGCTGTGTCGGTCGAGAAATAAGGGTTGCCCGTCCCGCCCGCAAAAATAACGACCCTGCCTTTCTCCAGATGACGAATGGCGCGCCGCCGAATGAACGGCTCGGCCACCTGATTCATCTCGATCGCGGTCTGCACGCGGGTATAAACTTTTTGCTTTTCCAGCGCATCCTGCAACGCGAGTGCATTGATCACTGTTGCCAGCATCCCCATGTGGTCGGCGGAAACGCGGTCCATGTCCCTGGCCTGGTCGGCCACGCCGCGAAAGAAATTACCCCCACCCACGACGATCGCCATCTGCACTCCCAGCTTGTGCACATCAGCCAGTTCCGCCGCGACCTCGTGAATGCGAGCCGTATCCACTCCGAAGCCCTGATTCGCAGCCAGAGCTTCCCCGGAAAGTTTGAGCAGAATGCGTTTGAAAGCAGGAGTAGGAGTTGCGGATGTCATAGTGATTTTGGCGCAAAAAAAGAGCGCCCATGGGGCGCCCTGAGTTACTCTGCTTTTTGCTCTGTAGGCTTGGTGATCGCAATGGTCTCGCCGGCGTCGCCAACCTTGAAGCGCGCGAATCGCCGCACGCTGATGTTTTCGCCCAACTTGCCGATCTTGGCGGCAATCAGCTGCGCGATGGAGACGGTCTGATCTTTGATGAAGGGCTGCTCAAGCAGGCAGACTTCCTCATAAAACTTTTCCATTTTTCCGGTCACCATCTTCTCCGCAATGTTCTGCGGCTTGCCGGATGCGACGGCCTGCGCGATGTAGATTTCCTTCTCGCGGTCGAAATCGGCCTTGGTCACGTCTTCCTTGCGCACGAATTTCGGATCGCTGGCCGCGATGTGCATGGCGATGTCGTGGACCAGTTCCTTGAAGTCCTCGGTGCGCGCCACAAAATCGCTCTCGCAATTTACTTCCAGCAGCACGCCAATCTTTCCGCCGGCGTGAATGTAGCTGGTCACCGCGCCTTCGCTGGTCACGCGCGCCGCCTTCTTCGCGGCGACCGACACGCCCTTCTTGCGCAGGATCACGACTGCCTGCTCCATATCACCCTTGGCTTCGGTCAGGGCCTGCTTGCAATCCATCATGGGGGCCCCGGTCTTTTCCCGGAGATCCTTCACCTGTGTTGCCGAAATGTTCACAGAAGTAGTGCTCATAACAATAAAATCCTTCTTGACCTTTCGTGGAGTCCGCTTGCAGCAGCTTCTCTACGATTGAATTCGTACACCTTACAAACTTTGACCCGCGCCGGACGACCCGCGCGGGTCTGAATTTCCCTATAGGGATGGTGCCCGGTTTGTCCGATCACTGGCCACTGCTACTAAACCGTCTGACTCTCCACGTGCGGAATATCAGCCTCAACTTCTTCGTTCGACACCGGCTTCTTCACCGTTCCCGGACCCAGCACTTCTTCCATGCTGATGTCTTCGCCAATGTCGGCGAGATCGGAAGCTGCGGCCGCCGCTTGCTCGCGGATCTGAGCCGCAGCCGCTGCATCTTCCGCCTGCTGCGCCTCGCGGGCCTGGGCTTGTTCCGTAGCTGCCGTCATATCGGCGATCTGTTTGTCGCTCATCAACTGAGCGCCTTCGGCAATCGACTCCGAAATCTTCGAAGTAAACAGCCGGATTGCGCGCAACGCATCGTCGTTGCCCGGAATCACGTAATCCACTTCGGTAGGATCGCAATTGGTATCGACCACCGCGACCACCGGAATGCCCAACTTGCGCGCCTCACGCACCGCAATCTGTTCTTTGTTCGAATCGATCACGAAGATCGCATCCGGCAACCGGCTCATGTTCTTGATGCCCGCCAGGTTGGCCTGCAAATGCTTGCGCTCGCGCTCGAGCTTAATCACTTCTTTTTTCGGCAGCAGCTCGTAACGGCCATCCGTGGCCATCTCATCGAGTTCTTTTAGCCGCTTCACCGATTTTTGAACGGTCACCCAATTGGTGAGCAGTCCACCCAACCAGCGCTGGTTAATGTAAAATCCGCCGCACTTGGTGGCCTCTTCGGCGATGGCATCCTGCGCCTGGCGCTTGGTGCCCACGAACAGCACAATTTTGCCGTCGGCCGCCAGTTCCTGCACAAACCGCGACGCCTCTTTGAACATCTTCAGCGTCTTCTGCAAATCGATGATGTAAATCCCATTGCGCTCTCCGAAGATGTATTCCTTCATCCTGGGATTCCAGCGCTTCGTCTGATGCCCGAAGTGAACTCCCGCCTCGAGCAACTCCTTCATGGTGATAGTAGCCAATGAACCTCCTTATTTAGTCTGCATCCTTTGCGTAGTTGCCGCGCCGGATTGCCATTCCCTGCCCCGCGCCGCGAGGCACAGGAAGAATTGAACACCCTGGAACCAGCTATTAGCCGTCAGCTTTTAGCCAAGAGCCCTTACATCGTCATCATTCCGAAAAATCGTTGTCATTCCGAGCGAAGCGAGGAACCTTGGTTTCCTCTCTTGACTCGGCACTCCCGACTTATCTCTTCGAGAACTGGAACCGCTTGCGGGCGCCCTTCTGCCCGTACTTTTTCCGTTCCTTGCCGCGGGGGTCGCGAGTTACCATGCCCTCGGCCTTCAGCTTGCCGCGCAGTTCGGCATTAAATTCCATTAACGCGCGCGCAATGCCGAGCTTCACCGCATCGGCTTGGCCACGCACTCCGCCGCCCAGCACACTGGCAATAATGTTGAAGGCTGCACCCGTGTCCGTGGTCGCCAGCGGAGACTTAGCCGCCGAACGCTGCGCCGGAGTTACAAAGTACTCCTCAAACTCGCGTCCATTCACCTTGAAATCGCCGCTACCGGGGCGCAGATAAACTCGCGCAATTGCCCGCTTCCGACGTCCCGTTCCGTAGTATTGAACCAACTCTGCCATTTAGCTTTTGCTCCTAAACTTGTTTGTCATCCTGAGCGCAGCCGCTTTTCAGGCGGAGCGAAGGATCTCCCGCAGAACTGCTCCTTCTAGGCCCGTACTTCCAACTGCAGCGCCTGCGGCTTCTGCGCTTCGTGCGGATGTTTCTCGCCGCGATACACGTTGAGCTTCGAAAACATGTGCGCCGCCAGCTTGTTTTTCGGCAACATGCGCCGCACCGCATCCTCAATGATCTGTTCCGGTTTGCGCGCCAAACGCTTGCGGTAATCTTCGGTGCGCAATCCGCCCGGATAACCGGTGTAGTGGTGATACTGCTTCTGTTCCGATTTCACGCCCGTGGTCTTGATCTTCTCGGCGTTGACCACGATGACGTGATCGCCGGTATCAAGAAACGGAGTGTATTGCGGATTTTCCTTGCCCATGAGAATGCGCGCCACTTGCGAGGCAAGACGCCCGAGCGTCTGTCCATCCGCATCCACGACGTACCACTTGCGCACGATTTCCCCCGCTTTGGGGAAATAGGTTGACATCTGAACTCTCCCAGATTGAAAAAATAGCGAACCGCGATTGAAAATTACGCTATTGAATTACGAAAGAAGACCGCTCGTTGATTCCCCGGCGAGGACGCCAGACCATCAGGCGGGCAACCGCGAGACTTCCCAAAGCTTTAAAGATACCGGAGGGTGCAAGGGATTGTCAACGGCGAGTTAATTCGACGACGTCCAGTCCGGTAACTGAGAGTAACCGACGCTCACTACTCGTACGCCAGCGCGTCAATCGGATCCTTCTGCGCCGCCTTGTACGCCGGATAGAGTGCTCCCAACAGCGCCCCGGCCAGCGAGATTACCGTAGCCCGCACCACCCAATCGGCGCTCCAGAACAACCGTTGCGTAGGCAGTTCAATGAGAACGACGCGACGCACGATAAAGCTTAGGATCGTACCCGCCACAATGCCGACAATCGCCAGCAGAGCAGTCTCCCGCAGAATTACATTCACGATGTAAAGCTTGGTTGCGCCCAGAGACTTCAGAATGCCAATTTCGCGCGTGCGCTCCATCACCGCGGTATACATCGACTGAAAAATCACCAGAAAACCGATCACCATTGAGATTGCGATCACAATGCGAATCGCGGTGGCGAATCCCGGCAGGCTTTCCGGCGTCATCATCGTCTGCCATTCTTGCATCGAGAGCACCGAGTAGCTCTCCATCCCAGGGACACCTTTGACCTCGGAGACCACGGCATCAACATTTTTAGGATCGTCCACCTTTACATAGAAAACCGATGCATGGTCCGGAGCGCCGATCAAATCTTGCATGGTGGCGAGGGGTATAAATTCCCGCGCGCCTTTTCCGTGCTCTACGATTCCGCAGATACGAAACGTATGATTCAGAAGGGTGGTGGAATCTCCCACTTTCGCGTGTTTGGAACCGGCAAAATAATCATCCACAATCACGTCAGAGGATCTCTCGAACGGCCCTCCCGAAAGAAAGTGGAAAGATGGAGGGATACTGTTGTAGGTGGCGATGTCGATGCCGTAAATGATTTGCAAGGATGGCTTGGTGGTCAGATCCCAAATGACCGGAGCGGCCACATCCACGTGGGGCAATTTTCTGAGTACATCGCCAACCTTCACCGGCATCGGCGCGCCGGAAACCCCGATCAGATTCGAGGATCCCGGCGGTTGCACCATGACATCCGCGCCCACCCCCAACTGGCTGGCCTTTGATCCGTTCAACTGGCCGTAAAAGAAAGACACGATCAGCAGAATCAAGATCACTTCCAGAGCAACCGCGCTGATGCTGATCAGCGACCGCATCGGCCTTTGCACCAGATTGGCGACCACCATTTTATTGATCATGTCTTAATTGATCGCTACTGCTCGAACCCACCCGGCGAAGCCACCGCGCTCGATTGCGGCTGCGGCTTATCCAAATCCACCACCTCCGCTCCAGGCGGCTGCTGCAATGCAAACTGATCGTCGCGCAATGGCTTGTTCATCTCAAGCTTCAAGATGTTCAACGTAATGTCGTATTCTTCCTGCGGCCGGAAAATCTCAATCCGCGAGGGAAAGTTAATCGAGTCATATTCCTTGTAGTCCGCATACTTTGCATCTGTCACCAGCGTGGCCTGCTGGTTGTAAACAAATTGTTCATGAGGTTGCAGGTCAGTGCGGCTGAAAACAATTTTTCGCGAGAGAAACCAACCGTTCTCCTGCCTGCGAATCACGATCAACTCGTAATCGTCCTGCAGGACCCGATGCCCCTTGGCGTCATGCAGAATTTGCAGATTGTTTTCCAGAATTGCAATTTCGTTCGCCGGATCGATGGGCCTTATCAGTAAGGCATCATAAATTTCCTGGGGACGAATGCTCTCCATCGCCTGGTTGGTCTCGTGCGTGTGCACATCGTTACGCCCGACCACAAACCGATTTTTCGGCGGAATCCACAGTTTAAAGTTCTCGCCGTCGCTGACCATGTCAAACGCTGTTGTCCGTACAATCGGCAGCAGCCCGATCATGTGCAACATCGCCGGCTTGCGCGCCAGCACGTAGCCGCGAATCTCCTTGTAATCGGTGACGTGCCCTTTTTTCGCGCCTCCCACCGAGGTATCGATATCGACCGTCGCCTGCAGGGACTGGATGGCACTGGCTTGACGGTTGATGATGTCGATTAACTGCTGTTGCGTAGCCTCCTTCAGCGGCAACTTGGAATACGTCTCTTCCACCGGACGCGTGTGGAACAAACATCCGGTCGCAGGCAACAGCAACAGCAGCAACATCCCATTCCAATAGAGCGAGCTACGTCTCATGCGGTCTGCCGGGGTCTCCAGAACATTTGAGTATAACGCGGAGGAAAGGGTGCAGGATTCGCAATGCAATGAAAATAACGCACCTTACTGATATCTCTGGCTTTCCTGGGAAGTTGTTCCTGCCCCGGTCGCGATCTTGTCCCAGAGTCCACGCACCTACGTTATTTCCGACCTGTCGGCATCGTCTACACTAGTGATTGTGAGGCGAATTCTCTCGCTGATAATAATCGTCTTCCTGGCTGCGGCTGCTTGGCTGGCCTGGGCACTTCTAGCTCCGACGACTCCCTTCGCCCAAACATTTGTGATGCTGCATCCCGGCTACTCCACCCGCCATATCGCCTCCGAACTCAAGAAAAACGGAATCATCCGCAGCGAAGACGCCTTCATCCTCTGGCATTACCTGCATCGGGGCCGGACGCTCAAAGCCGGAGAATATCTTTTCGAAAAACCAGCGAGCACCATCGAAGTGCAGAAGCGCCTGGCCCGCGGCGATGTCTACTTCCACACCGTCGTCGTCCCCGAAGGCTTCACCATGTTCGATATTGCGCGCGCTGTCGAGGCGGCGGGTCTTGGCCCTGCGCAGGATTT
Source organism: uncultured Acidobacteriaceae bacterium (assembly GCA_963833875.1). GTDB lineage: Bacteria > Acidobacteriota > Terriglobia > Terriglobales > Acidobacteriaceae > Sulfotelmatobacter. The sequence goes on along the minus strand of CAWHZM010000002.1, from coordinate 619,634 downwards.
CATAAAAGTAGCGCAGTCGGATACCGCGCTCATCTCCGACATTGCCCCGTCCGCGCAATCTCTTGAAGGCTATCTCTTCCCCGACACCTATCAATTCAGCCGCATGATGAGCATGGAAGCAATGGCCACGGCAATGGTGTGTCAGTTTCACGCAGTGGCACAACAGATCGGTCTGATTAAGCCCCCGGCGGGCCAGGAGCCGCAACATTCTGCCGGCGAGACTGCCAAATCGGGGCACATCTGCATGGCGATAGCCTCAAACCTGAACATTCCCGACTCGGGCGCGCCCCCCAACGATCTTGAACGCACCGTAACCATGGCCTCCATCATCGAGAAAGAAACCGCCGTACCCAATGAACGGCCGCTGGTTGCCAGCGTTTACTTCAATCGCCTTGCGAAAAATATCGCTCTCGACGCCGATCCCAGCGTCATTTATGCAGAACTGTTAGCCGGAACCTACACCGGCGCGCTGCATCACGACGACATGCACTTCAATTCTCCCTACAACACCTACACCCACACGGGGCTCCCTCCGGGCCCCATCGCCAATCCGGGCAAGAGCGCGCTGGAAGCCGCTATGCACCCAGCACAATCTGACTACTATTATTTTGTCGCCGACGCGCAGGGCCACCACCGCTTCGCCCGCACCATCGAAGAACACAATCAGAACGTCGCTGCCTACCGCCGCGCCCTGCGGGAACAGTAGGATAGGCGAGGGCTAGCACGTTTCATGCGGAATCCGCCTCATTTCCATCCATCCCTGCAAAATCAATACCGCAGCCATCCGGTCAACGGCCTTGGCTCTTTTTTGAATCGACATCTCTGTCTCCCGCAACAGCCGGTTTGCCTCAGCGGAGGTCAGACGCTCATCCCAAAGATGTACTGGCAGCCGAAACCGCTTCCGCAACTCTTCCGCAAATAGCAGCATTTTGTCCGATTGCGTTCCCTCCGCCCCACTCATTCGCAGCGGCAGCCCTACCACGATCTCCTTTACCTGATATTCGCGAATTACCCGCTCCAGCGCCGCCAGATCGGTCCGCTTGTTCTGTCTTTGGAGCGTGTCCAGACCCTGCGCCGTAATCCCGAGCGGATCGGATACCGCCATCCCGATTCGTCTCGCGCCCACGTCCAGTCCTAGAATGCGACCCTGGGATCGTACATTCCGGTGCTTGGGAGCCGGTCTGGCTGGATCCGATCTGTCGGGATCCGATCTGTTTGGATTCGGTTCGCCCGTTGTTGTTCTCTCCCGAGAGCTCACGCCGCCATTATATTCGCAGGGCTCGGCCATCCTCGGCAGAATTCAACCGTAATCATCGCCCTAAGATATTGACCATAAAAGTTTTACGCGTAAACTCCTGCCCAATGTGCCCCCAGACCTACTCATGAGCCCATCCCAATTGCCTTGCTTTCAGTGCCATTTCGGGATAACCTATTTGTAGTACTGTAAAGGTCTACCCTCACTAGCCCTCAACCTGCCCGGGTTATATTTATGAACGGTGATCTCAATTTCCACATCGGCGACAAAGTGGTCTATCCCAACCACGGGGTGGGCGTGATTGAACAGATCAGCAGCCGTTCTATCGGCGCCACAGTAGAAAAATTTTATCTTCTTAATATCAAGGCCAGTAGCCTCAAAGTGATGGTTCCCTGCAATAACGTGGGGAGCGTGGGTATCCGCCGCGTAGTCCGCAATGGCGAGGTCCAAAAAATTCTGGACTTTCTCTCCGTTGCCGACGACCTGAGCACCGCCGACTGGAAAGAGCGATTCAAAGATAATTCCGATCGTATGCGTACCGGCTCGCTGCTCGAAGTTGCCTCCGTTCTCAAGAGCCTGATTGCGCTTCACCAGGCCAAACCACTCTCTTTTCGCGAAAAGAAAATGTTGGAGCGCGCCCGCTATCTTCTGGTTAGCGAAATTGCCATGTCGCGCAGCTGCGAAGAGGCCAAGATTGAGGAGCTTCTTACCCTGGCCCTGGCCAAGTGCAACCTGCGCTTCCCCGACGCTTCCGAATTTCAAGCCTAAAGCTTCTCTGTTGGTTGATCCCAGTCCGAGTTTGGAGGTGGAACCCCGTTGCATACAGGGTTCCACGGATATTTCGACCGGCCTAAATAATGTAAAATTTGCGAAGCTTCCTCACCATTACCGGAAGTTCCGTTCTCTATGCCGGATCCCACCACTGCGGCGACCCGCAAACTCGTGGTCGGTAGCACGATCGCGGCCGTAGGATTGGCGGCAACCGCCCTCGTCCTGATACCTTCCGCATTGGGCAACATGTTCTCCTCGCGTTTCCTGCCCCACGCCTACTGCTACCTTTACGACACGAAGCTGATTGCCCTCCACGTGGGCAGCGATGCCGTCATTTGGCTCTCCTACGTCTCCATATCCTGTACTCTGGTTTATTTGGTATGGAGAACGCGTCGCGAAATCCCGTTCAGCTGGATGTTCCTGGCCTTCGGCCTGTTCATTGTGGCTTGCGGCTTTACTCATTTCATGGAGGTCGTCGTCCTATGGAAGCCGCTCTATTGGCTCGCCGGCGATATCAAGCTGCTCACCGCTCTAGCCTCGGTGGTCACGGCCATTGCCCTGCCTGGCCTCATCCCGGAAGTTCACAAGATGGTCGCCTCCGCACACGTTTCGGAAGATCGCCGGAAGCAGCTCGAACTGGCCAACTCCAATCTGGTTCAGCTTTCGAATCGAGTGCTTAGCATTCAGGATGGCGAACGCCGCCGCATCGCCCGCGAACTTCACGACGGCGTTGGCCAATATCTCGCCGCGATCAAGATGTCCTGCGAAGTCGCCCGGCAGCAATCTCCCCAAGGCAACGGAACCGAAGCTCTGAACGAATCACTCATCCTCATCGACCGTTGCACATCCGAAGTCCGCACTCTCTCCCATTTGCTGCATCCTCCGCTGCTTGAGGAGATGGGCTTAGCCTCCGCCATGCCCTGGTACCTCGAAGGCTTCACCCAGCGTAGCGGCATCCAGGTCGAGCTTGATATGGCGCTGCATCCCGAACGCTTGCCTCAATCACTGGAACTCGCCCTGTTTCGTGTGGTGCAGGAAAGTCTCACCAATATTCATCGACACTCGGAAAGCAAGCTGGCTAGAATCTCCCTGCGCATCGAAAGTGGCAAGGCCTTGCTCACCATTGAAGACCACGGAAAAGGCATGTCCAACGGCAATGGTCATCCCGCGAAAGATGGGGTCGGGATCGCCAGCATGCGCGAAAGGGTTCGCGAACTCGGCGGCCAGTTGCACGTCACGTCCACCACGTCCACTCCATCGGGCACAACCGTCCAAGCTGTCATCCCCCTGCAACAGGAGGCGCAGTGGCAAATCGTATCCTCGTCGTAGACGACCATGATGTCGTCCGCCACGGAGTCCTACTTATTCTTCGCGCCCATCCTGAATGGGAAATCGTCGGTGAAGCCGGCGACGGGTTCGAAGCCATCGCCAAAACCCAGTCCCTCGATCCCGACCTGATCATCCTCGATATCAGCATGCCCCGCAAGGACGGGCTGGAAGTTCTCACCGAACTCATTCAGATGAAATCCCGGGCCCGCATCCTGGTTCTCACCATGCATGAATCCAAAGAACTCGCCGACGCGCTTCAAACCGCCGGCGCTTCAGGCTACGTCATCAAGACCCAGGCTGCCCGCGACCTGGTCCGTGCCGTCCAGGAGGTTTTCAGCGGCAACAAATTTTTTCCCGCGACCAAGCCTGATCCCTCCCACCCGAAGAAATCCGCTGCTTTCCCCGCCCGCAGATAGCCTTCCAGCATGGCTTCAAAGATGTTCATCCAATGGCTGGCGAGAAATTGGCTATTGATTTAATTGGCCTTATTCTTTAAACATTAATCTGCTTGCCGATCCTCCTCAACAAGGCGGGAATACCCTCTTTTGTTTCGCGAAGCGAATGCAGTTTTGAGGCTCTTTCTGAAGAAAAGGACGACAGTCATGAGATCGACCAACAACTCTTATCATCGGTCTGGTGGCGACCACCTTTCAATCCTCTTTCAGCAAAGTATTCGGCTTTCTAGTCTGCTTGTTATCATTCTGTGTTTTGTATTCCCATCCGCGGCACAGGTTGATCGTGCAGCATTGAGCGGCATCGTTACCGACCCCTCGGGCAGCGTACTGCCACAGACCCATGTCACCGCCGTACAAATGGCGACCGGGCTGGAACGCGACACCGTTTCCTCTTCGACCGGCCGATACGATATTCCAGAGTTGCCGGTAGGAACTTACACCATCACTTTTGAGCATCAGGGTTTCAAATCAGTCACCTTCGTCGATGTCGAGGAGGTCATCGGCCGAACCCGAACTCTGAATACGGCGCTGGCGGTTTCCGGGGTGAATGCACGGGTGGAAGTGTCGGCCAGTTCGGCGCTGATCGAGCGCAACACCAGCGCAGTGACCGGCTTGATCGAAAAAAAGCAGGCGGATGAATTGCCCTTGAACGGCCGCAACTGGGCTTCGCTGACCGCATTTGTCCCCGGCGCTATCGATACCGGGGGCAGCAACCAGCGTACGATTCGGTTTGCCGGACGGGGCCTCGATGACAGCAACTGGACCTATGACGGGGTTGACTCGACCAACATCGTGAATCAGACGCAGCGACCGTGGGTGCGGCTGGCCATTCCGCTGGACGCGATTCAGGAGTTCCGCGTCGATTCGCTGTTGGCATCTGCCGAAGAAGGTGCAACCGGCGGTCCGCAGCTGGCCGTCACCTCGCCATCGGGAACCAACCGCCTCCACGGGCGCCTCTTCGAATTCTTCCGCAACAGCATTTTTGACGCACCCGTGCCGGAATGGGCCTCCAACGGCGAAAAGCAACAGCCTCTTCGTCTGAATCAGTTCGGTGGAGCGCTGGGCGGCCCCATTGTCCGCGATAAGACGTTCTTCTTTATCGCTTCCGAAATCTACCGGCAAAACTGGGGCTATCCGGTGAGCGGTGACGTACCGAGCGCGGCCCTGATTGCAACCGTTCCCACGTCGTCGCCAATCTACGGGATCATGCATGCTTTCCCCGGGGCAGGTCCAAGAACAATTCTGACGCCCTGGACGCCGGCTACCGATCCTGGCGACCCCAACTACCTGGACTATGACCTGCTGACCTGCTCCTGCACCCAAGTGGTCAACGAGGGATCCGCGATGCTGCGCCTTGACCAGCATTTTTCGCCAGACACCACCGCCTTCATGCGATTCAATTATGACCGTTCAGTCGATACCCAGCCGTTCTCCGCTGCCGCCACGGACTTGCAGCAGAGGGTGTCCGCGCCGGTGAATGGCGCGCTCGAATTGCTGCACATCTTCAGCCCCACCCTGGTGAACGAGGCGAAATTTGGATTTAATCGCTCCACCTCCAACACTTACAACACGGGCAGAAATGGCACCATCTACGAGGTTGTAGTGGCCACCGGTCCGGGGCCTGGATTCATCAACCAAAATTACGATTACACCAGCATCTACGTGGGCAACTCATTTTCCGGGATCGACAACCTGACCTGGGTCCACGGCCGGCATACGGTAAAGTTGGGAGCCGAGATCCGCCGCATTCAGTTGAATCAGGAATACGGTGAGCACGGGAAAGTAACTTTTTCAACCGTAGAGGATCTGGCGGCGGATCTGGTGAAAAAAACCAGTCTCACCGGAGCCTTGCCGGTCAATCACTTGCGCAAGAACGATTACGTTGGCTATGCTCAGGACGAGTACAAGTGGAGCCCCGACCTCACCCTAAACCTGGGCCTGCGTTATACCATCTTCGACCTCTTCCATGAGGTGAACGGCCTGGCCAACCCGTTCGATTTTGCCACTTGCGGGCCGCAGGGGTTCTGCGGAGTGGGCGCCAGCTTTGGCCAGCAGAACTACGGCGATGTCGATCCTCGGGTTGCTTTTGCCTGGACGCCGTGGAGCGGCGAGACGGTGATTCGAGGCGGATTCGGCATTTACCATGAAGACGGTCAGTTGGACGACCAGAACCTGCCCGCCAAAAACGAAGTGCCCTCCTATTCGGCGACCAGCGGTTCTAGCCTGCAACTCACCTACCCGGTCGATCCCTACTTTACCGGCACGGGAACCCTCTCACCGAACGCCGAACAACGCAACCGCAAGGATTCGTATGTAGAGCAGTGGAGCCTTTCGGCGCAGCGGGAGCTGCCTGCAAATTTCGTGGGCACGGTCTACTACCTGGGTAGTCACGGCGTTCATTTGCTGGAAACCAACGTGGTGAACCTGATCAATCCCGCCAGCGGAGATGTGCAATATCCGGCCTTTGCTCCTGCCATCCCCTGGCGTGGCTCCGTCGGCATGAGCTCTTATAGTGCACTTTCCGTGGCATTGCGGCGTTCATTTACCCACGGCCTGCTGGTGACCGCCAATTACACCTGGTCACACGAGATCGACAATGGCTCCAATGGCAGTGGCGATGGCGACGAGATATCACCGCAGAATCCGTTGTGCCTGGCCTGTGATCGGGCCAGCGGCGCATGGGACGCGCGCCACGTGATCAACGGCAATGCGGTATACGAGCTGCCCTTCGGGCAGGGCAAGGCCCTATTGAATGATGGCGGGATTGCAAGCACTATCGCCGGCAACTGGGAATTGACGACGACCGCCCTGGCTCGCACCGGCTTTCCGGTGAATGTGTTGATGCCCAGCAGTTATACCGCGCCAGATGGCGCTTCCGGCACCGAACGCCCCGATCTGGTTCCGGGTGTGTCTCTCGTTCCGCCGGGGGGTAAGACCGTCGCGGAGTGGATCAATCCCGCCGCATTCGCTACTCCGGCTGGAGAATTCGGCACCGCGCCCCGCGACCTTTTCCGCGGGCCGGGCACCTGGCAAGTGGATTTCGGCGTCGCTAAACACATTTTACTTACGGAGCGCGCGAACCTCGAGTTTCGGTCCGAGTTTTTCAACATCTTCAATCATCCGCAGCTAGGTCCGCCGCAGTCCACTTTTAATCCGTCGAACACCACCGGATTTGGCAGCATCATCAGTACGGTCAACACCAGCACACCGATTAGCCCAGTGGGATCCGGCACTCCGCGCGAGATTCAATTTGCGCTTCGATTGGATTTCTAGGAGATCCAGCTGCCCGCGCGGGTCCCGTTGGAGTCGGGAACCTGCGCGAGGTGAAACAGGCCACCGAGGCCAGCGTCTCGTTTAGCTTTTGCTCATGACGACTGTTCCCATGGTTTCCCAGATGAAACTCCGCGGCTCAGATGCGCCCGAGAATTAGCAGGATGACGACCACAAAAAGGATCAGTCCAACCCCTCCAGTAGGGGCGTAACCCCAGTCCCGACTATGACCCCACCGCGGCAGCGCTCCCAGAAGCGCCAGAATCAAAATCACGATCAGTATGGTTCCAAGCATGTTTCGCTCCTCTTTTACTTGCGATGAAAGAAAAGGCGCGGGTGTGGCCCGCGCCTATTCGTTAACGGCGGCTGGCGCTATATCGTTATGTTCAGCGTCAAGTTGACTCCCGGATATGCGGGATTGCACAGGTAATACAATCCGCCGATCTCCACGACATAAACGTCTTGGGTGTAGAGCCAGTTGCTCGGCCACGGCGAGCCGAATCCAAACCAATACCCGCCGTATTGGAACCGGTGATTGCGATAATCGCCTTCGCTCACACGGAACGTGTGCTCGCGCCCAAAGTTCGCCTTGTAACGGTCCGCCGGAATACGTCCCGCAGACGCGTGCTCGTTCCGCTCCTCAGGCTTCGCTTGCGCGCGCTCGGGAGCACTCTTTTCCTCCGGTCTGGCGTTCTTTTCTTTTTCCTGCTGCGCGTTTTTCTCTTCCGGCTTTGCCTGCTTCTCCGGTTGCGCCTTCTTTTCTTCCTGGGCGGATTTATCTTTTTGGTCATCCTGCTGATCGTGCTGTTCCTGGGCATAAACCGCGCCCGTAAGACTCAAAGACAATACTGTGGTTCCGATTACTGTGATTAATTTCATTGTGTTGCCTCCATTGCGATTCGTCATTGTGGTCAGTTATCTGCGACTCCTACTGCAAGCTTCCTGTCGTTGCATTCACCGGACTGCCGATGGCGTCACCCGATACCAGAAGCTCTACTCTGCGGTTTTGCTGCCGACCCGCGGAGTCGTCGTTGGACGCTACCGGCAGGGTATTGCCGAAGCCTTTGGCGCTGACCGAGTTCGTGGATACGCCTTCCTGCACCAGATAGTCGCGCACCGAGCCGGCGCGATTCTCCGATAAAGTCTGATTCATCGCGTCGCCGCCCACGTTATCCGTATAACCGCCGACTTCAATGTTGAGCCCCGGATAGGCAAGCAGAATTCCGGCGACTTTTGCCAGCTTCTCGCGCGCACCCGACTTCAAACTATATTTCCCGCTGTCAAACAAGACATCGGACATGCTCACGATGAGCCCACGCGCGCTGTCGCGAGTCTGAAGGATCGAATTCAGCTGCTCGGACAACTTCGCACGCATGGCCGCTTTATCCGTGTCGGCCTGTTGCGCGTTCATCTGAGCTTGCTGTGCTGCCAGCCGGGATTGTTCCGCATCCGCCTGCGCGGCCGAAACCGCGCTTGCAGAAGCAGCCTGGTTGGCAGCCATGTCCGCGTGTGCCTTCGCGTTTGCAGCTTGTGCGTCCGCAGCCTGACTCTGGGCTGCCGCTGCATCAGATTGCGCTTGTTCTTTCTGCCGATTCGCGGCGTCCGCCTGGGCTTGCGAGTTTGCCTGTGCGTCTGCGGAATCCTGGCGCTCGTTGGCCAGCCGGACATCGTCCATTTTCTTCACAGCGACGGCGCGCGCATCTTCAGCGGTCTGCGCCGCGTCACGCGAAACTGCGATCAGCGCCTTTTTGTCGATGTGCTTGCTGATGGCGTAACCATCTGCACGGTCCATCAACTGCACGGCACGCTGATAGCTGTCGGTCGCATAAGTTTCCGCGCCCTCAGACTGCGCGATTCGCACGGCATTCCGCGCCTCGAAGAACTGCAATGGCAACTTGGCATTCAAGACTACGGGATCGAACTTGAATCCAGTAGGAATGTACCCGCCGCGTTCCATCAACTCGTACTTGGCATTCACAGCTTCGCTGGTCCCCTTGGTGCTTTCGCGGACCACATTTTCCAACACCACCACATTGCTGGGCTGCCGCACCGCATAGTAAGGTTCGGCGGTCACGATCATCGCGAAAGCCTGGAGATCCGACGTAACGTGCAGTTTGCTGCGGTCATCGTCGCCAATCACCACTTCGCCCAGGTTCACTGCCCGGCCTTCCGGCGAAATCGCCCACAGAACATAGGTGAGATACTCGTTGCCGAAAACCGTCGGCTTTTGCAGATCGGCAAATTCCGCTTCAATCTCAACGGTTCCTCTACGGCTGTTCACCTTGGCTTCGCCATTGGCCGATGGCATCAACGCCGTGCCGGCGAAATCGAGCTTCGAACTCCCGCTGCGGTAACGGTAATTGACCGCTTGAACGGTCCGGCTGACCACCACGACCCGGAACGTTGGCATCGAATTCGCAGACTCGACTTGAACCGTAGCTTGAGAATTAGTCTGCGCGATTGCCGGCAAACTCAGAGCGACTGCGGCTGCTAAGAACAATTTTGTTTTCATACGATCTCCTTGGCGGCAGTTATCTGCCGTACGGCGCTGTATCGATTTATTTCTGGTTAAGTGCGGCTCCGGATCTGGCTTCTCGCCCAAGCTCACGAACCGACGTGAACTCGTGATAGCGAATGAAACAGACCAAAAACGTTCAGCAGCCAGAGAACCACGGCAATGACCACAACTCCGTTCAAAATTGACTTGATGGACGACTGCATGGGGATGAAACGATTCACCAGCCACAGAAGAACACCCACCACGATGAGAACTTCCACCAGCTGAAGTAACGGCATACTCTTTGACCTCTCTTCTTTCTCACAGACCACTCCCTCATCCGCCTGAACTGATTTCGATTTTCTGGAATCCTTAGGGTCGAATCGTGTTCCGCCGCAGGTTGGCCGGCATGCCACACGGATGAAGGGTTACTGACTCTTCTGAAGCAGCTTCCAAACAAACACCAGAAGATGATCAAGAATGACAGATGGAAGATTTCGCGTCTGAGCAAGATAGCTCACTCGCAGAAATAAGGCTTTCGCCGCCGTATTTCGGCTGGCGGAAGAATTTTAAGCATGTGGAACCACGCACCACTTATTAAATAACGAATCACAGTGGTCGTTATTGAACAGTTTTATGGCGAACCTGGTAGCAATGTAGCAATGTATTGCCATGTATCCCTACCGGAAACAAGCCCTCGCGGTTCGCTGCCCTACTTGCGGGGCCATGGCTCGCGAAAAATGCGAGTCTAGTATAGGTCTCCCTCGGACCGAACCGCACGGCCTGCGATTGGAGGCTTCCGACAAAGAACTACCTCGCTTACCGCTTCGAGGACTATACTTTCAACGATGAGCCCGACCGTAGCGCCGAAGAAAAACGGCGGATTCGACCCCAGCATTTTTCTCGCCACCATCGGCGCTGGCAGGAAGATTCTGATGGTCCCCAAGAAACAACCGATATTCACACAGGGAGATAACGCAGACGCAATCTTTTATGTCCAAAAAGGCAAAGTGCGCCTCACGGTCGTATCCCAAGTCGGCAAAGAGGCAACCATTGGCATCGTAAGTCAGGCAAACTTTTTCGGAGAAGGTGCATTGGCGGGACAGCTGCTGCGCATGGGATCCGCCGCCGCTATGACCGATTGCGAGATTCTCCGCGTAGAGAAGAAAACCATGATGGAAGCGCTTCACCGCGAACCCGCGCTTTCCGAGATGTTCGTCGCTTATCTGTTAGCCAGAAATATCCGCTACGAAGAAGATCTGGTGGACCAACTCTTCAATTCCAGCGAAAAGCGCCTGGCCCGCGTCCTTTTATTGCTGGCTCACTTCGGCAAGGATGGCATTCCCGAAACCGTGGTGCCTAAGATGAGCCAGGAGACCTTGGCTGAAATGGTCGGCACCACCCGTTCCCGGGTCAGCTTCTTCATGAACCGCTTCAGGAAGCTGGGCTTCATTAACTACGCGGGCGGCGCGGAAGGGGCCTTGCAGGTCCACAGCTCGTTACTCAATGTAGTTCTGCACGATTAATAGCTCCCCAGATAGGCGGCCCTCACATGACCTGTGCCGTTCCCGCTCAGTGGTTCCCATTCAATCGGCAATAGGTGACGAGCCCGTGCCGGCCCCGTCGCCGTGCTTTGCCGATGGCCGCATGACAGGCAGACTGGCGTTCCCACGGACTTTATCTCAGTTTCTTTCGATATCTCATTTTCGCGAAGCCCCGTTGAGCCGGCAATCACCGGACCGGCACAAGTGTCACAAGGATAAGCGGACAAGTGAAGATAGTGTTTTTGCATGCATTTGCTCCTGCCCCAAGTCAGAGCTTAAGCCGGGGATGACGACCGTTCTGGTCTATACTGCTCACATTTTCACCCTCGAAAAAGCCCATCCGGCGGCGTTTTCCGTCCAGTAGTGAGCAATTGTGAGCAGACTTAAGGAAAGCTCGTCCGTTTAACTAATAGGGACGGGATCAACCATGCTCTGTATAAGATCGATTCGAACATTTGCCTCTACCAATCAACAGGTTTGACTAGCCGCTTCGGAAGTGGCAATTTACGGGAACTTGCCGATATTGAATCATGTGAAGGTGGAAGCGGAAACATTAACGTTGCGTCATATCTTGTCCGTGCCCTGTCCCATGTGCCGGGCTAAGCCGAAAGAGCGATGCACGCTTACCACCGGACATCCGTCCATCAAAACCCATCTCGTCCGCGCGACTGCAGCAGCCAAGGTTCCCCCTCCGGAAAACTTTGGCCAGGCGTCTCTACGCGCGATGAAGAAAGTTACCAGCCAGGGTTTACGTTCCCTTTTCAAACGCGATTAATGGCATCGACCGGAAACCGGAGTTCTCAACTCAGGCTCTCGCACCGGCCATCACACCGCCCGGCGCCCGCTCAACAGGTTGATGACCAGCACCACCAACGCCACCACCAGCAACAGGTGGATCAGACCGCCGGCGATGTGAAGACTGAAGCCGAGAAGCCACAGAATTAGAAGCACAACGAAAATCGTCCAAAGCATAGTTTTTTTCCTTTGATCATGTCGATTTGATCATGTCGAGAAGTCTTGAATTACTGTTCAAGCCGTCCCCAGAGCCTTGCCACACTCCAGGCAACATCTCCTGGATCGCGGTGTAATCAGCTTGCAAAATGGGCACATCCGCTGTAATGCAAAGTTTTGAGGCGCAGGCCTAAAGCCGCGGGTTAGGCGCGAACAGGAATCGGCTATAGCCGTGAGTCTTTTGTAAAAACGATAGCGAAACCGGCCAAACGTCATCACCCCACCCGTGTTTGCTCTGTTATATCTCGAGACTGTCGCAAGTCAACCATGACAGGTTGGCCACAGTCATGATGTATCGGATTGCTCACAATCGCCCGAACTCCCTTGAGCGGCATCGTGGCCCCTGGATAACATGGAGCTTCGCGAACTCCTCTCCTGGCGGCGAGAGCAAAGTGAGCAATTCAGACCAGCAACCACCTTCAGCTTGGGCGATCATGGTTCAGAGCCGAGCACTTCTTCTCTCTCTTTCAGGTCTTCTGAACTAAGTCAGCCATCTGAAGTTGTCTCTCCTTAGTTCCACAATCCCGAAAGGAATAATTCATGAAAAAAACAACTTCGCTCCTATTGATGAGTTTGCTGGTCACCGCTGGAAGCTATGCTTTTGCCGGCTCAGATCGGGAGGAAACCATCGATCGCATGCAGAAATCCGTCGAGGTTTTGCAATCGATCATGTCCACCCCCGACAAAGGCATTCCTGAAGAAGTACTCAACGGCGCCAAGTGCATCGTCGTGGTGCCAGACTTGATAAAAGGTGGGTTCATCATCGGTGGCAAGCATGGCCGTGGCGTGGCATCCTGCCGCACCGCTGAAGGCTGGAGCGCTCCCGCATTCATCTCAGTAGGCGGAGGCAGTTGGGGATTGCAGATCGGCGTCGAAGGCGTAGACCTCGTCATGCTGGTCATGAACGACCGCGGTCTGCAGCACTTGCTCTCCAGCAAGTTTGAACTGACAGGCGAAGGATCGGTCGCAGCCGGCCCAGTCGGCCGTCACACTTCCGCCGGGACCGACATATTGATGAACACCGAAGTCCTTACCTACTCGCGCTCCAAAGGCGCATTCGCCGGCATCACCCTGGAAGGCGCGGTGATCGAACAGGATAACGACTCAACTCGTGCCATCTACGGCCACCACATGATGTTTCGCAATATTCTTTCCGGTAAAGCTTCCACACCCGCCAGTGCGGACGCGTTTGTGAAAGCCGTCTCCGAAGCCGGCCATCAATCCCATGTAGCCGAAGCCAGAGAAGACAATAAGCAATAGCCGTATCGCGAAAGGCCATCCCCGGACCACAAAAATGTGAACGGGGATGACTTATTTTTTCATCCTCCAGATCAGAGGTTGCCCTTTTTCGAAGGGTGGGAAACGCCAATTTCTGCGCAGATTCGCTAGCCACCTGGCCATTCAGAAATGTAATGTCGCACACCCTGTAGCCGACGGCCGAACCCGGACTCCTATTTGCCCACCTCGCGGATGCACGCTTCGAGCACGTCCATTGCAACGTCAGCCTGCTCCATCGTCACTACGAGTGGAGGGCATATGCGAATCGTGCTCGGACCACAGCCCAGGAAGAGCACGCCATGCTCGAATGCCTTCTCGACGATCAGGTCGCGCTCAGCGGCGCCGTATTCTTTTGTGGTTTTGTCCTTCACAATTTCCACGCCGATCATCAGGCCGCGCCCGCGCACATCGCCCACCAGGCGCAGCTTTGCGGGCCAGTCCGCCATGCGCTTCATCATGTGCGCGCCCACTTCCGCCGAGTGCTCGAGCAGATTTTCCTTCTCGATTACGTCGAGCGTAGCCAGCGCAGCCGCCACGCACACCGGGTTGCCGCCGAAAGTGGATGCGTGCGAACCCGGGACCCAGTCCATGATCTCGGCCCGCGTCATGGTGATGCCCAGGGGCATGCCGGAGGCAATTCCTTTGGCCATGCAAACCATATCCGGCTGCACGCCCGTGTGTTCCACCGCCCACCACTTGCCAGTGCGCCCGATACCGCTCTGCACTTCATCCATGACCAGCATGATTCCATGGCGATCGCAGATGCGGCGCAGCTCCTGCATGAAGATGGTCGGCGCGACTACGTATCCGCCCTCGCCTTGTACCGGCTCCACAAAAATTGCCGCCACTTCTTCAGGCGCGAGGATGGTTTTGAAAAGCTTCTCTTCGATGTAACGCGCGCAACCCAGCGCGAATTTCTCTGCGTCTTGCGCGCCACCTGAGCAGCCGCGGTAGACATCGGGATAGCGGACATGGGTTACTCCCGGCATGAGCGGCGAAAAGCGGCGCCGCTGCTGGGGTTTCGAAGCAGTCAGCGACATGGCTCCCATGGTACGCCCATGAAACGCGCCAAAGAATGCGATGATGTTCTGCCGCCGGGTATGATAACGCGCCAGTTTCAGCGCGCACTCAATCGCTTCCGCACCCGAGTTGCCGTAGTAAAACTTGTGCGGGCCGGGCATGGGCGCGATCTTCGAGAGGCGTTCCGCGAGTTCCACCATGTTCTCGTAATAGAAATCCGTGCCTGACATGTGGATCAGTTCGCCGGTTTGCTTTTGCATGGCCGCGACCACGGTCGGATGACAATGGCCAGTTGAGGTCACCGCAATGCCGGCGGAGAAATCATAGAATTCATTGCCGTCAACGTCCGTAATGACGATGCCTTTGCCGCTCTTGGCCACCAAAGGATAGGAGCGGGTGTACGAGGGCGAGATGTATTGACCATCTTTGGCGAGTACGCGTTTGGCATTGGGGCCGGGCAGCGCGGTCTTGATTCTTGGTCCGGCTTTTTCTTCAACGGCTACGGTCTTGGTGGTCATGGAATCCTCCTCGGGGGCAGTGGCCAGAGATTGGTGATCAGTGGCCAGTCGTAAAGGCTATCGGCACGCGCGGTCGCATTCGACACAGGCGCACTCAGATCACAGGCTGAGGAGAATTGTTTAGTCGCTACCGAAGAGGCTGGGACGAAGACGGGAGGGAAGGTTCGCGCGATAGCGGCGCGGGCACACCAGGAAGTGCAGCCAGCACTCCGGCTTGTGCGAATTGAGTTGACTCGAATTGGAACGATTGCTCAGCATCAGTGAACATCTTATTCAACACTATTATACGTGGCGGAGAGCCGTGGCGTAACCCCCGTTATTACTGAGGATTGTGAGCAGCTTTCGGCCGGCAGTTTCCACACGACTTCCACGAATTCTTTGATCCCGCTCTCTGATATCTTTTATCTTCCTGAATTTCTAATCATGAAAGCTCAAAGCCCAAGCCGTTTTGCGGTGATTTTCGCCTTCGGGCTGGTCTATTTGTTTTGGGGCTCGACCTATCTGGCGATTGATATCGCAGTGCAGAGCATTCCTCCGGCATTGATGTGCGCGGTTAGGTTTTCAATTGCCGGGGTGGTGATGCTGGCGGTGTGCGCGGCAATGGGGCGCAAGGTTTGGTATTCGGCGGGGCAGCTTGCGCGGGCCTCGGTTGTGGGAATTCTGCTGCTAATGGGCGGGAATTTGACTTTGTCGTGGGCGGAGCAGACTGTGCCATCGGGGCTGGCGGCCCTGATCATTGCGGTGACGCCCTTGTGGTTTTTAGTGCTGGATTCGTTATTGCTGGGGCATCATCGCATTTCGGGTCGCGGCAAGGCCGGGCTGGCATTGGGCGTCGCGGGATTGTTGGTTTTGTTTTGGCCGGAATTGCATTCGGACTCGTCCATGGCGCGCCGCGAATTATTTCCTTCCGTCGCTTTGCTGGGGGGATCGTTCTTGTGGGCGCTGGGATCGGTGCTGTCGAAGAAGTGGCAGTCTGGGATGGATGTCTTCAGTGCGACTGGATGGCAGATAACAGCGGCGGGAGCGGCGAATTTTTTATTTGCGCTGGTGGTGGGCGATTTCTCGCGAGTTGCGTGGACGGCGCGCGGGATCAGCGCGACGTTGTATCTGGTGGTATGCGGATCGTGGATTGGATACACGGCCTACATCTGGCTGCTAAAGCACGTGCCAACGTCAAAGGTATCAACCTATGCGTACGTGAATCCGGTGGCGGCGGTGTTTTTAGGATGGTTGATTCTGCATGAGCGCGTGGATCGCTTTATCGCAATGGGCAGCGTGATCGTGGTGCTCTCGGTAATTTTGGTTACGAGCGCGAAGGTACGCGAGACGAAGGTAGGAACGGACTTGCCGGCGGTAGAAACCACGGGGGATTGACCGAGGATGACGAAGGTTTTTCATTTCCGCTTTAACGCGTTCAGTCAGGCGGGTCGAGATCGAGAAGGTGATGCCTGGAATGAGAAGATTTGTGCTAACCGGCGCTCCCGGCGCCGGTAAGACAGCGATTATCCGGCAATTGGAAGTTGAAGGCTTCAGCGTCGTGGAAGAAGCGGCGACTGACATTATTGTTTTAAGACAAGCCCAAGGCATCGCCGAACCTTGGACGGATCCCTTGTTCATCGATGCAGAGGCGGGACTTCAAAGGGAGCGCCAAATTCGAGCTTCGAGCGAGCCGGATGAAGTGCAGTTTCACGACCGATCAGTAATCTGCACCGCCGCACTGGCGGCGTACTTCGGACATCCGATCCCCGAGACGCTTACTGACGAACTGGGTCGCATCGAAAGGGAATCTGTTTACCAGAGGCGAGTTTTCTTCATACGGAACCTAGGTTTCGTCGCGCCGACTCAGGCACGGCGAATCAGCTTTGAAGAAGCGTTGCGTTTTGAGCGCATTCATGAAGAGACTTACCGGAGCTTCGGTTATGAGATGGTCTTCGTCGAACCCGGAACTGTCGAAGACAGAGTCGCCGGCATTAAGACGGTAGCCCTGGCGGGAGGTCTGTAGAATTTTCGCGGCTACTTTGCAGCTTCTTCATCTTCTTCTTCGCCAGTCGACAAATCGACGAAGTGGCCGCGAATCACGTAGGTCCGCTTCGTTGCCGCATTTGGTTCGAAGGTCACACGAGTAGGAGAGCGCTCCCAATTCGCTGGGCGGCACGGCTCCGGAAGCTGCCATTGCTGAGTTTCAACCGTGAATTTCGTCTCTTCCACCAGCCACTTGACGACCGGCTTGCGCCGATTAATCTGCGCAACCACGGCATAAATCTGCTTGCTGTCGTCGGAGACGCCGCAGTAAGCCGCGTAGTCGCGGTACCAACTGACCTCGGAATAGACGACGTCGAACTCAGGCAAATTGACAGGAGAGATGCGGCCGGTCGCGCGGTCGATCAGGAGCCACCCGCCGCGTTGCCACCGCCAGTGCGCAGTCCCGGACTCCTGCGGGAGACTGTCATTGAGGCGGAAGGCGCGGCGCACCACGAACAGGCGATCGGTGATTTCATGCGGAGTGCCCAGTGTGAATTCCTTCAGGTGAGCGTCGACGAGGAGGGGACGCACTTTAAGAGGAATGAGCTTTTCGTTTTCGAGTTTGTCGTTCCCGAGTTTGTCATTGGGCATGCCAGCGTCGTCGGAATATGGAACGCTGATCCATTTGCCGAAGTTGACGGTGTGCAATTTCGAGGTGGAGAAAGCGGGAACGGCGAGCCCGCAGATGAGCACGAAGGTCAGCACAATACTTTGACCAGGTTCGGAAAGGATATTCATGGGACCAGACTAGAGAGGAGTGCGGTAAGGGAAAAGGTTAAACGTCACACACTAGAGTCAGGGTTTTCCGAATTGGGAATGACTTACGTTTTTAGATTTTCCAACAACGCACAGGAATTAAGGCTATAGCGCTGTGAATGCAGTAGAATTGCAACAGATAAGTTTCATGAGTTTCCCTCGTGATTTCCGCCCGGCGTCCCGCGATGGTACCGATCTAGCTCGCCAACGAGAAGCAGCTTCCGATTCAGAGATGAACATTGCCGGGACGCGCAAGCAGGCTCCGCGCATTCTGGTGGTGGATGACAATCCCGGGATTGCGGCACTGATGAGCCAGTTGCTCAAAATGCGTGGATATGACGTGGTAACTGCCGGGGACGCGCACGCGGCAGAGGCCGAAATACGGCGGCAAGCGCCGGATCTGATTCTTTCCGATGTCAGAATGCCGGGAAAATCAGGATACGAATTCTGTCGTGGGTTGAAGGAAGATCCGGCGACGCGATTGATTCCTTTTGTGCTGATTACCGGTTTAACCGATGGCGCGGAAAAGCTGCGGGGAATCGAGGCGGGAGCCGACGATTTTCTGAACAAGCCGGTGCTGTCGGAAGAGTTGACGGCGCGGGTAAAGTCGCTGCTGAAGATGAAAGAGTTTACCGACGAACTGGAGACAGCGGATTCGGTGTTGTGCACCTTGGGACTGATTGTAGAAGGTCGCGATCCTTATACGGAGGGGCATTGCGAACGACTGGCGCGGAATGCCTCCGAGTTGGGTCGGCATCTTGGCTTGGATGAGGACTCGATTTTGGCGCTTCGCCGTGGGGGATATCTTCACGACCTGGGAAAAATTGCCGTTCCCGACGAGATTTTAAAAAAGGGCAGCGATTTGACCGCCGAGGAGTGGACGGTGATGAAGCAGCACCCGGTTACGGGTGAAAATATTTGCAGGCCATTAAAGTCGTTGCGGCCGGTTTTGCCCATCATTCGGCATCATCATGAGCATATGGATGGGTCAGGCTATCCCGATGGGTTGAAGGGCAAAGAGATTCCGCTATTGGCGCGCATTCTGCAGGTGGTGGACGTGTATGATGCGCTGCGAACGGCGCGGCCCTATAAGCCGGCAATCGGGCATGATCAATCGGCGCAGACGATGCGAGAGAAGGTCTGGCAGGGGTTGCTGGATGGCGATCTGGTGGACGATTTTTTTTGCATGTTGCAGGAGAAGCGCAACGTGGCCTGAGGCGAGCGAGAGTATCTCCAGGCGTTATCAACACTTGGGTTATCTTCTTTAGTTACCATTCCTTAAAGGACGTTCGGGCGTACAATGGCGCTGCGTGTCGGTGCGTGGCAACGCTGCCGGGGAAAATGACATCTTAAGAGTTCTGGGTGGGCCGGTTTGCCATGAGCCAATTCGACGACATGACTTACAGCATCGTGATCCCCGCGTATAACGAAAGTCAGCGCCTGGGAGCTACCTTGGATAAGGTGCTCGCATACGTGCGGGGTCAGGGGTGGGACGCTGAAATCGTCGTGGTCAACGATGGATCCAAGGATAATACGGCGGAGATTGTGCGGGCATATGCAGTTAAAAATCCCATGGTTCGGTTGGTCGAGAATCCGGGAAACCGCGGCAAAGGCTATAGCGTCCGCAACGGAGTGTTGAGTTCGCGGGGCGATATTGTAGTGTTCAGCGACGCGGATTTATCATCGCCCATCGAGGAGATGCCGAAGTTGTTGGATGCGCTGGCCGGGGGAGCGGATATTGCGATTGGATCGCGGTGGGTGCGGGCAGAATTGCAGACTCAGCGGCAATCCTTGCATCGGCAACTTTTTGGAAGGATGTTTAATCTGCTCATGCGTTCGGTTTTGGGGTTGCAATTCAAAGATACGCAGTGCGGCTTCAAGGCCTTTACGCGCCGGGCGGCGGAGACGATTTTCCCGTTGGAGAGGATCGAGCGCTGGGGATTCGATCCGGAGATTCTTTTTCTCGCGCGGAAGTTTGGATTTCGTACGGAGGAAGTGCCGGTGCGCTGGGGGCACAGTGGCGGGACCCGCATCAATCCGCTGATTGACGGAGCCCGGATGTGCGAAGAGATGTTGCGTATCCGGTGGTATGACCTCACGGGCAAGTACGACGGCCGAGGAGCCGTGGCTCCGCAGACCAAACCGCTACCCGGGAGACCTTCACCGCGGGTCTAAGCCTATATTGTTTTCTGTCCCGCAGTTTTTACCTCTTCAGCTACCTTTCTTCCCATCTCTGACGTTTTGATCGGTTTCTCTCCCGCACGGGCAAGATCCGCGGTCCGCGCTCCTTGAACTAGAACAGTGTTAACGGCCCTCTCGATGCAGGCGGCTTCGCGTTCTAGTTCGAACGTATGCCGCAGCATCAAGGCAACCGTGAGAATTGCTCCCAGTGGATTCGCGATTCCCTTTCCGGCAATATCCGGGGCTGAACCGTGAACCGGCTCGTATAAACCCACAGGGCCGCCGATGCTGGCCGATGCCAACAGCCCAAGTGAGCCGACGACACCACCGGCCTGATCGGAAAGGATATCGCCAAACATATTCTCTGTGAGCACGACATCGAAATCCCTGGGGCGCAACACTAGAGACATGGCGGCGGAATCGACGTACATGTGCGAGAGCTGCACGGCTGGATAATCTTTTGCGCAGCGGATTACCACTTCGCGCCACAGGCGGGAGCATTCGAGAACGTTGGCTTTATCGACCGACAAAACTTTGCGGCGCCGTTTTAGCGCAAGGTCGAAGGCAACACGCGCGATGCGTTCGATGGCATATTCACCGTACGTCATAGTATTCGTAGCGATGCGCGATCCGGGCGAGCCTTGGATCGAGCGCGGTTCGCCGAAATAGAGCCCGCCCAACAGCTCGCGAACGATCATGATGTCGGTCCCGCGAACCAAGTCAGAGCGCAGCGGAGATGAATCTTCGAGCGCAGGAAAACAAATCGCGGGACGAAGGTTGGCGTAGGCTCCGAGTTCGCGGCGGAGGCGGAGGAGTCCAGCTTCTGGACGCAGGCGCGTGGGGTTCTGATCGAACGCCGGATTGCCCACGGCACCCATCAGCACTGCGGAAGACGAAAGACAAGCCTGGATGGTGTCCGCGGGCAAAGGGTCATTGGCGGCCGTGAGGGCAGCGCCCCCAATGTTTTTG
The DNA here is from genome assembly GCA_963833875.1 of uncultured Acidobacteriaceae bacterium. GTDB lineage: Bacteria > Acidobacteriota > Terriglobia > Terriglobales > Acidobacteriaceae > Sulfotelmatobacter. The sequence continues at coordinate 598,758 of CAWHZM010000002.1, read as the reverse complement.
TTCTGAAGTTGAAGTTTGTGTCCGAACGCTTCTGCAACGGCTTGTAGCACGTGGACAGCTTGTTCGGTGACTTCGGGACCGATGCCATCGCCCGGGAGGATGGTCAGATTCATGAGCATGCGGGATTAGTTTAGCGTGAACCGAAGGCAAGAATAATTTCCGGTTGTCATTTCGCATCCGATCCGAACCGGATCACGTTGCCATCGGGATCTTCGACGTGCATCTCCAGCGCCCATGGAAAATTTGTGGGAGGCATGAGAATGCTTACTCCCCGCGCCTGGAATTCTTCCAGTAATTTTTCGACATCTCCCACCCCAATCCAAATCCATGCTTTGCCCTGACCTTGAGCGCGCCGGCACAGGTAAATTCCAGCCTGGTCGCGGTTCACACTGGTAAATTCTGAGTTGCCCCATGCGGCATTCTTAAAGCCCAGCAGGTCTACATAGAAGCGCAGGCTTGCTTGCATATTTTCAACCCGCAGGATGGGTTGACTATTTTCGAAGAAAACCGGTGTCGAGCTGGATTCGGCCATGCGGCGAGACAGACGAATCTACACGCCCCAGAGATAGTCTTCCTGATCGTGATGCGGATCGGCGGGAACGGCCAAAGGCCGCGCGAAGGCATCGCCCGGGGCAACAAAAGGAAATGGCCGCGGCGATTCTGTCGTCGCGGAGCCGGGAGCAGGCTCGAACAGAGGTGTTGCCGATGCCGCGGGCTTGTGGGTATCGCGAATCAGCTCGAGCAGGTGGTGATCTTCGACGTGCTTGATCTTGTCAGCCAGACGAACGAAGCGGCGATAGACGTCATCCAGCGCGCGGCGGTCGAACTGATAGCCCAGTTGCTCACAACGAATGCTGAGCGCGTGACGGCCGGAGTGCTTGCCCAGAACGAGTCTTGAATCAGGCACCCCGACCGACTGCGGCGTCATAATTTCGTACGTCAGCGGATTTTTGAGAACTCCATCCTGGTGGATGCCGGCTTCGTGTGCGAAAGCGTTGCGTCCGGTGACAGCTTTGTTTGGCTGAACGGGCACACCGGTGATTTCGCTCAACACTTGGCTGGCGGGAAACAACTGATCGGATGCAATGGCAGTTTCGTAGGGGTAGCGGTCATAGCGAACCCGCATGGCCATGACGATCTCTTCGAGCGCCGCATTGCCTGCGCGCTCGCCGATGCCATTGATGGTGCACTCGACCTGGCGCACTCCGGCGCCAATGGCAGCCATGGTATTGGCGACCGCCATTCCGAGATCGTTGTGGCAGTGGGCGGAGATCGTGACGTGCTCAATTCCCTTGACGCGGCGGCGAATGGTCGCGATCAGCTCGCCGAATTCCTGCGGAACGGTGTAACCGACGGTGTCAGGGATGTTGAGCGTGGTAGCGCCAGCTTCGACCACCGCATCCAGCACATGGCACAGGAAATCAGGATCGGTGCGCGTGGCATCTTCAGGAGAAAACTCGACATCGTCACAGAGTGACTTGGCAAAACGAACCGAATCGCGGGCCTGCGCCAAACACTCGTCTCGAGTAATGCGCAGCTTGAATTGCAAGTGAATGTCAGAGGTCGCGAGGAAGACGTGGATGCGCGGCCGGGCGGCACCCTGCAAGGCTTCCCATGCGCGTTCGATATCGGGCCGGCAAGCGCGGGCGAGACCGGCGATGATGGGGCGGCGAATCACGCCGGCAATGGCCGTCACCGCTTCGAAGTCACCGTCTGAGGCGATGGGAAATCCAGCTTCGATCACGTCGACACCCAGCCGGTCGAGTTGGTGCGCCAGACGCAGCTTTTCCTGATGATTCATGCTGCAGCCGGGCGACTGTTCTCCGTCGCGCAAAGTGGTGTCGAAGACGGTGATGCGAACTGGATCCGTAGCCATTATTACTTCCTCGAAGAAACTTCCCTACAGGGGCAATTTTACGGTTGGGGAGCGATGAAGCGATGCTTATAATTATTCTGATAGCATCAGCACCGCTTCTATAATAAGATTTACTAATCGATTCAGCATTATTGATTAAGGCGGCCTCCATGGAACTTTCGCAGTTGGAAGTATTTCTTAGCGTAGCCCGGGAGCGGCGCTTTTCCCGGGCGGCGGAGAAGCTTTACCGAACCCAGTCCGCGGTGAGCCAGACTATTCGCAAGCTCGAAGGTGAACTGGGAGAAAGTTTGTTTGACCGCTCATCACGGGAGGGAGTGCTCACCGACGCTGGACAGGTTCTTTATGAGTATGCGGAGAAGCTGTTGAACCTGCGCCACGATGCGCACGAATCGCTGACTGAGTTGCGCGAATTACAAAAGGGCAAGCTGGTGATTGCAGCTAATGAGTTGACGGCCCTCTATTTGCTGCCCGTGCTGTCGGAGTTTCGCCGACTGCATCCCATGATCAAAATTACGGTGCAGCGTGCGCTGGGCAGCCGCATTCCCGACGATGTGTTGCGGCACAGTGCCGAATTTGGTGTGCTCTCCTACAAACCGGAAGAGCCGCGGCTGCATTCGGTTGTGGCTTACCTCGATGAGTTAGTGCTGGTGGTACCTCCCAAGCACCACTTGGCGGCGGCGAAAGAGGTGAGCATTCGGCAGCTCGGGGCGGAGTCGTTTGTCGCGCACATTGTGCCGTCACCTTACCGGGATAAGGTTTTGGAAACGTTCAAGAAATATAAAACGCCGCTGCACATGGGTTTAGAACTGCCCACGCTGCAAGCCATCAAACAATTTGTGGCGTTGGGTAGTGGAGTGGCTTTGATGCCGGAGATCAGCGTGGAAACGGAAGTCACACGTGGAGAACTGGTACGGATTCCGGTGCGCGAGCTGCACGTGCAGCGAAAGCTGCGGCTTATTTATAGAAAAGAGGCTGCGCTCTCGCACGCTGCGCGGGCATTCTTAAAGACTGCTGAAGCAGTGGCGACCGAACGCGCGGGCCGCTACCGCTTTCAGCGAGAAAGTTGAACCATCTCTAATGGACTGCTTCTTTCTACGATTCCTTACTTAGCAATCGGCGCACACTGTTTCCGACTCCACATGGGCGACCGTGAGGGCTTCCTCGAGGCTCGGATGAATTTCCAAGAAGGAATTTAAACGAGTGAGATCGAGCAAACGGCGGACAAACGGGCTGGGGCTGGCACACTTCAGATCAGCATTTTTTGATTGCGCCAGGGTGTGAAGCAGAACCAGTTCGCCGATACCAGCGCTATCAATACAGCTGACATCACTGAGATCAAGCACGAGCTTGCCATTGTTTCCAAGATTCCTCCCCGCCAGTTGCGCCAGAGCGGCGGCTTCGTCGCGATACACGATGCGCCCCTGACATTGAATGATGACCACATCTCCTTCGTGCCGGGTTTTCAAATTAAGCTTCAACTTCGACTCCTTCGAATAATTCGTAGGGATGTCCCTTGGTTAGAATGTTCGTATTCAGGTTGGTCGCGCGAGATTGCAGCTTACTGGATAGACGCTCCCGCCAATGATTAGGAATCATAAAAATAATGTGAATTGCGCAAATTGCTCCCAAGTTGCACCGTCGAGACAATTTTGGGACAGCGGGCATCTTGCGCCTCGGGTACACTGCATCTAACGAATTTCACGCAATCAGGTAGAATTTGCTGCTGGACTTGTTCGGGCCAGAGGAGGAATTATTTTCGTGTCGAAAACCGCAGCCGTGGTGCTGGCGTTTCTGAGCTTTATGCTGTTTGCCAACGTTTCCAGAGCGCAACTGATCCAAAGTGGAAATGTTTATGTTGGGCTGGCCTACGCCGACAACGTGGATGTGGTCAATCGCTATACCTTTCGCGGATGGAACGCTTCTTTTGAAGGTTTCCCCTTCACCCGCTACACCCATTTGAGCTTTGTGTTCGATGGCACCGGCTATTACCGACTGGGGGTGCAACAATACACCGCCCAGATCGGCCCTCGACTTTCGATCAACTACGGCAAGTGGCGGCCGTTCGCGCACATCATGGCCGGCGGGCAGCGCAATACCTCGGACGGCTACACGCGGTACCCGATTTCGGAAGATGTTGGCGGCGGAGTAGACCGCAAGTTTCAATTTCTCTTCCTGCATCATTTTTCATGGCGTCTGCAGTTCGATTACATGCGCACCCACTTGCTAAGCGCAACGCAGAATGACTACCGCGGATCGACCGGGTTAGTTTGGCGGTTCTGACGTAGGCGTATCGTCTCTAAAAGTTTCTCCGAATCCGAAACTTACTGTTTGCAAACGGAACGGTCAACCCAGCCCAGAGCGGTTTGCCGCTCTTCGTTGGGTATTGTGTTGACATTTTGAGTTGACACAGATTTACGTTAAAGCTGTAGACCGATTTCTTTCCCGCCGCATCTTAATCTCCCAGTTCAAGATTCAAGCGTCTTAGCGCTTCACAGGAAAGGTACGGCATTGCCATGCGTGAAATCCGTATTCATAGAATCAGCTTCGTAGTGTTTTGTTTATTTGCGTTTGCCGGATTGGCGAGCGCGCAGATTCCCAAGGGAAATGTCTTCTTTGGTTATTCTTATTTCAATACTGACATTTCGACCGTCGACCGCGCCAACACCAATGGGTGGGAAGCGACGGTGGAAGGCAAGGTTTTTCCGTGGGTGAGCCTGGTCGCGGATTTCGACGGACACTACGGATCGGAGAATTTTCCGGCGTGCGCAGGCTTTACGTGCACCAACTTCAATGCGAACATCACCGAATACAACTACCTGTTTGGCCCGAGAATCTCGATGTCGGTCGGAAAGATTCGTCCGTTCGCCGAAGTACTGGTGGGTGCGGGTCACGTGAATGCCGGATTAGCAGGATCGGACACATCGTTCGCCAGCGCGCTGGGTGGAGGGTTTGATTACCGTATTCTCAAACCAATCGCGTGGCGCTTCCAGGGCGACTACGTCGTAACCCAATTCTTTGGAAATACGCAGAATAATGTGCGTGTCTCGACCGGCCTGGTGCTGCGGTTCTGAACCGGTTCCCGGTCCTCAGTTCCCGGCTCTCAGAGAAACGAGTGTTCCTCATAACCGAGAGTTAGGATTTCCGGCAGGCTTGCGCAAACTTAAGCGCGCCAGTACTTGTGATCGCGCATGAAATGATCTTCGTTCCAATAATTCATCGCGGTCCACAAGAAGAGCCAGCCCACCCGGAGATGTCCCATTTTCTTGAAGCGGCGGTTGGTGGTGTAGACGCCTCCGCGGACGATTCCGAAGCGCTTGCGCTCGACCTGCTGGGTCAAGAGATAATCCTCGCCAAAGGTGACCTGCTCATGAAATCCGCGGAGTTTACGAAATTGCCGCAGGTCGAAGAGCATGAACATTCCGGTGGCGAAGGGATGGTGCAGGCGCGAGAGATACTGGAAGAGATCGTTGCCCACATAAATCAACTTGTCGATCCAACTGCCATCGCGGCAAATAATATTTGTAGTCACACAGTGCAGTTGCTTGCGCTGGGCCAACTCCACGGCGTGGCGAACCACCGAGGGATGCGCCAACTCGATATCGGCGTCGAGGAAGAGAACATAAGCACTGTCGGCCTGGGCCGCACCCAGATTCCGGCCGACGGAAGGCATCCCACCCCGGATGACGCTTACGTTCAGCCGGTCGGCGAAGCTGAGAACAACTTCGCGAGTTCCATCGGTCGAATTGGCGTCAGCTACTAATACCTTCGTACTCGACATCTTCGAGTAATCCTGATTCATCAACGAAGTCAGCAAACGCGGAATCAACTTCGCTTCGTTCTTCGCCGGAATCACGATCGTCAATTCGCTGGTCGTATTCATGGTCGTTGAACTCGTGCTCGTTGAACTCATGCTCATTGAACTCATGGATGCGAACTCCTTCTTTATCAACGGTGAGATATGTCATACGGGAATCGACCCAGCCACCGGAGTTGTAATAGTCGATTCCATCTTGTTCGACATGAAGCGCGTGATGGGTGTGGCCGCAGAAAACGCGGCTGGCATGATGCTGCCGCGCGTAGTGCAACGCTCCGGCTGAAACCTTGGAAGACATACGCAGCCAGCGCGTGTTGAGCCGGTCGATAAAGCGCGCAATCGGCTTGCTTTTGAAATCCAGTTTTTGCAATTGCAGATACAACGACGTGCCAAGCTTACTCAGGCGGACGTTGTTTACCTGAAAGCCATCAAATTGATGGCCGTGAATTGCAATGTGGCGCAGCCCCGCGTATTGCCAGGCGTACTCCTGGTAAACCCGCACGCCCACCAAATGCGACATGATGTTAGCCAGGCCGTGATCATGGTTGCCTTCCACCCATACGACCTCGATGTGGCGCTTGGGATTCGAAAGCTTGCGGATGCAGGAGAGAAATTTCCAATGATCTTTGGTGAGCCGAGCAAAGTTGAGATCGGCAAAGATGTCGCCGAGAAGGATTAGACGCCGAAAGGAATTCTGCTTAAGGAGGCAGAGGGCCTCGCGTGCATGACTCGTCTCTGCACCCAGGTGCAGGTCGGAAAGGATCAGCGTGTTGTGCACGGGCAGATCCATAATTTAGTTGTAGACGATGAATGTTAAGGAGTGATTAAAGATGCATCAATATTGGTGCAGAAGTAACCAGAACGACAATGCTGAGAAGAAACGACTTAGCGAAGCCCATTGAGCGAAATGTTTCAATCAGTTAAATTCTCCGCTCGGAAACGCACTGTTAAACGTTATGGCGGCTACTTTTGCGCTGGCGGGACGTACTCCTTGGGCGCCGCGGAACCTTCGCCAAAGAAATACTGATCCAACTGCTTGACGATCACGTCCTGATCCTCGCGCCGCGCGGGATTCAATCGATATTCATTCAGCAGCATCTTGCAATGCTCAGTCCACATTCTCCAAGCTTCTTGAGAAACGTTGGCATACACCTTGTGCCCCAGATCGTTGTCGAACGGCGGCTCGTCCAGCCCTGGGAGTTCCCTTTTCAGTTTCACGCAAAATACAGTATGCGCCATACACTTCCTTCGATGAGGATTTCACTTCGCCAGGTTGATTATAAGCGACGGCTCCGGAAGGAATCATCCTCGCAAGAAGAAAAGCGAAGCCGCCGGAGCGACTTCGCTGCGTTCTTTCGTTTCAACCATCTTTCGTTAGCAACGACTAACTATTTTTGATCCGCCGGCTTTTCGGCGCCCTTATCTCCACCTTTATCTGCGTTCTTGGCTTCGATGGACATAAGTTCTACTTCGAAGATGAGCGTGGAACCTGGACCAATGTCAGCGCCGGCGCCGCGGTCTCCGTATGCCAGATCCGAAGGAATGAAGAGTTGCCACTTGGATCCCACGGGCATTAACTGTAGCGCCTCAGTCCAGCCTTTGATCACGCCGCCCACTGGAAACGTGGCCGGCTGGCCGCGCTTGTAGGAACTATCGAACTCTTTGCCGTCGATCAAAGTCCCCTTGTAATTGCACATCACCGTATCGTTCGTGGTCGGTTTGGGGCCGGTACCTTCTTTAATAATTTTGTACTGCAAGCCGCTGGGCAAGGTGACGACGCCATCTTTCCCCTTGTTCGCAGCCAGAAAAGCATCTCCTTCTTTCTTGTTCACGGATCCCTCTTCCTGCATCTTTTCTTGTTGCTTTTTACGCATGTCGTTCTGCACGTCCATGATCGCCGCCTGAGCTTCTTCATCGGTCAGCAGCGTCTTTCCTCCTGCCAAACCATCTCTCAAGCCACGCGCCAGGATTGCGGGATCAACCGGAACCGATTGCTTGTGCAGATTTTGCCCCATCTTCATGCCGAGCGAGTAGCTGAATTTTTCCTTTTGAGTTTTCAGGGTGAGCGGCGCCGCGCTCTTGGCGCCCGTGGTCGTCCGCTTGGTCGTTGTGCTTTTGCCGGAAGTCGAACTCTTCGCCGGGGTGGAGGTCGATGGGGCTGTTTGAGTTGTCGCCGCCGGAGTTTGCTGCGCCAGGGCGCAACCCAGCAGCAACGTCCCAGCCGCCAATGTATTTACCACTATTGTCATTGATTTATGCATGCCGCTATTGTCCCATCGCGAGGAGATTCCGGCAAACGCTGAGCAGTCCAATGCCCGCCCGAACTGAGAGGCAAGGCTCTTAGCATGCGATAATTAGGCGCCGCATGAAGTAATTTGCGCTGCCTACGGCCCCGTAGCTCAGATGGATAGAGCAGCAGTTTCCTAAACTGTTGGTCGGCGGTTCGACTCCGCCCGGGGCCCCCATACATCGGATAAGCGGAGGTTTTCCTTGAATACGTCCAAGACACTACGCTAAGAATTGGATTTTGGTGGGCCCGCAAGGATTTGAACCTTGGACCAATGGATTATGAGTCCACTGCTCTAACCGCTGAGCTACGGGCCCGGAACTTTATTTTCTTGCAGATGCCATGATGCCGATTCTCTTTATGAAAGCGCGTTTTGCACCTTTTGTCACCCATCCGGCTAGCTGCGAATTCGAGTTGGCTGCAAGCAATGATCGACATCAGCAGAGCGATGCGTTAGCTTATCACTACTTGGCGGCATGCCACTGTCTCGTCCGAATCAGACTTCGCAGGTTCCGAGCTAGGCGCATCGGACGATGGCACGACATAATATTACAGAAGTGACTTTGCCTAGCGACGTCTCGTTCGGTCGGCTAGGATCGCTCATCACGCGGCATGGCCTACAAGCCACATCCACTCCACCTGTATGTAGAAGAAAAACGCCAGCGTGACATACAGCGCGCGCCGGCGCCACGCGGAATTCCGCAACGGTTCCATCACTTCCCTCCACGACCGCTTCCACACGGCTTCGATGAAAGCGGCGGCGAATACCGCGCACAAAGGAACTATGGGGAAGTTGTACCTCGGCTGGGAACAAGTGAGAAAAAATGGCACGGCATAAATGAACGCCACACCCAAAACAGCGCGTGCGTCCGCCTGTGCCGCAGGCGAGGGGATTGCGAACCAGTACAGAATTGCCAGCACCATGATTGGCCAGTAGAAGAAAATGACCTCAACCGCTGTGATGGCAAGGCCCATCCCGGCCGGTGCTTTCCCTGTCCGCGATAGCGGTTCGCCGCCATGAATCGGAAAGCAGAAGAACGCGCGAAAGCGATTAAAGGACCTCAGGAGGAACAGGTCCGGCCGGGAGGCAATATGTTCGAGCGCGATACGCCGGTAAATCGGCTGGCGCTCTACCGCAGGCCTGCATTCAATCTCATGCTCCAGCTTCGTGAGCTCGGGCGGTTCGGTCCATCCGAGAGGTTGATCCGCGCAGGTGTTGTACAGCGGGGTCCAGGGGTTGTTGGACTGGAACAAGTTCAGCGCGTTTGAGTCGTTGATCATAACGAACCGTCCGGTCAACGTGTGCACTTTCAACACCCAAGCCGAGACGGGTGCCGCAGCGACCAGCAGCACCGCCAGCGCCAGCCCCGCTTTTCGCGTGCGAAACCACAGCCACACCGGGGCCGCCAATGTCAGCCCCAGGCTGTTGGGTCGGACCAGCGCCAACATACCCAGCACCAGTCCGAGCGCCGCCGCGGCCCACCAGGAGCGCTGGTCCGCCGCGAACAAGGCCAGCAGCGCGATCAAGGCGAGACACATCGCTGTGGGGTACTCGGTGGAGGGATTGAATGCCCAGCGCACATAGGACGGGTAGAGTGTGAATACAAGCACCGTCAGATTTGCCGCCGACCTCGACGCGAACCTCTGAACCAGCGCGTAGAGCGCGTAGCAGAAACCGACGTAGACCAGCAGCATTGAAGCTCGCGCGACCAGCATTCCCGGGCCGAAGATCCAATGGAAGAAGGCGAGATAATAAGGCACTCCGGGCGGCCAGTAGAGATCGAATTTCGTCCCGGCAAGAAGTTGCAGCCCCATCCGGTCATAGGAAGGGTTTTCGTGATACAGAAATCTCCCGCCTACGCGCGAGAGCGCGGCGATTCGGATCGCTAATCCGAACGCGACTGTGAGATGGACCACCCATCGGGAACGCACCAACCTAGTCTAGCCAACCTGCTTGAGATTTCCCAATAATCATCCGAACATTTCCGGGCATAAAACCTTTGGTGAGGCGACAACTACGTCATCACGCGGTGCTTCACAGGAGTTGCCGAGAATCCGATCAGCTGAATCTACAAAGACCACAACCCGGGTTACGCGATCATGTTCAATGTGTAGACATTCCCTGCCGCATGTGGCGGATCGTACAGCGGTTTTGACTTGCTGGTTGCAGTCGCGAAATATTCGATGGCACCGTCGACGGCGCGAAAAGGTCCGAGCTTCGCCGTATATACACTCCGGCCCGCGTGGGCGGCATCCCAAGTCTGCCATTGCTGCGTGCCTTGCCGTCGGGTAAGGAGTTTCACCTCGGTGCCTTCCACTTGGCCTGGACCAATGATGAAGATGCGGAAGCATTCCCCAGGTTTGAGCAGCGACGGTCGGGTAGGGATAAAGAGACGAGGCGGATTCGCGGCTTCGGGTGAGACCGCGGCCGCATAGGCTTGATCCATTTCAGGCGGCAGTTCATCCACAAACTCTTTGATGGAAAGCCGCAGCCGCTCCAGCGAAATCCGGACAAACTTGTTTTGCATGGATGCAAGCTGACCCTGGTCGTTGCGCGTGGCAATTACCGCTTGAAATTGAAGCATGGCGTTTCTTACCATGGGCGCCATCTCGAGCCAATGTGGAACGGCGCTATTCGCAACCAGCGCGCGGGCGGCATCCTCCTCGCCCTTGGCTCTGAGCTCCACCGCTTGTTTCAAGATCTCATTGAGCTTGTGGGCTTTTTCGTAGGCGTCGCAATAAGGCACCATGAAGCCGACAAAGCCGGCGAAGTAAGCGATACGGTCACGCTCAAGAGGGGATGATGCGCTCGATGCAAGTTGGCGAAACTTCGCTGCGATTACACGTTGAGTAGGTAAGACGGCGAGATCCGGTTCGCTCAGGGCATAATCAAATGCCTCATCGTAGTCGCCTGCGATTTCGACTCGATTCGCGAATCCCGATTGATCGTAATTGCCGACAAATGTTGACGAAATCGCGCGATTGCGATCGCACTGGTCGAACAGGGTTGCCAATTCTGTAGCACGCGCTTCAGAAGCCAGTGAAGCGCTAAAATTCTGGTAATGAGTGGTCGCACTGAGTTGGCCGTCCCAGCTGGCGCGGGCAAGGTACGTGGCAGTGGGGTCAACAATGCGATGACGCCAGTGAATGCCGAGCACGCCCTGGCAGCCGAATTCCTGAGCACGCTGCATGTCCGTCTGAAAGCGGCTGGCTCGGAATTGGGGAAACCACATGGAGGGATCATCTTCGATCCACGGGATGGGCCAACGTTCGCGGCTGCCGAGCTTGCTAAAAACTTCATTCACGGGATCCCATCCGAGGGAATCATTCAAGGCCGCAAAAATTATGTCTTCCGGAAGCCGCTGATGCAGGGACTCGAAATGCCGCGTTACTCCGCCCCACCCGGCGAGCACCAGCCGCTTGTTGGGCGCGTGCCGCTGCAGGAAGTCATGGGCTTGGGCGAAAGGTGTGATTGAGAGCGGGACGTTTTTATCTCGGCTGTCCCAGTTTGCGCCTTCATCCTGCCACAGCCATACGTGATCCACCATGGGATAGCGTTCCAGCAGGTCTCCGAGTCGCCGATCGAGAAGATCGTGCGCGGTGCGAGACTCGATAAAGCCGCCGGGATGCGAAAGCGCCTCCGGGGGAAGCGCGCGGACGATTTCCGCCGGATTCTGGTACGGTTCGAAGCCGATGCCGGTGCGGATACCAAGCTCCGCGGCAAAATCGAAAGCGGCGCTCAACATTGCGGTGGTGCGCCTGGCAATCTCCCAGTTGTCTGCGCTCATGCGCAGGGCGTCGGAGCCGAATGTTTCACCATCAAAGAACTGGGCGGCGCCCATCTTGAAAGTCGAAGTGCGCTGTGGCAGATAGCCCCAGCTGGTCATGGTCGAGTCCTCGAGGGCAGCCCTGTGACCGCTGCCCGCAAAGTCAAAGGACAAATACGACTCGGCTAAAGGACCAGGATCGTTTTGCGTATAAACGTGCATGCCGAACGTGTTGAAGCGCATGCGCAGCATGGCGGCGAAATACGCGCGAAAATCTTCTTCGTTGAAAACGCTGATGCAATTCAAGAAATCCGGCCAGGGCAAAAGTCCGCGCACCGCGAAGCGCGGGGATCCGGTCCAGGGGCGGCCGAGCGCGGGCAGGCGAAGACCAGCCGGACTCGATCCCGTCGAATGATCGAGCGGAGCTGTTGTTCCGTCGATCCCGAAGATCAGTCCTTGCCGTTCCAGGAAATCGAATACCGCATAGAGGAGAGCTTGTTCGCTGGCGGCGTGAAAAATAGCGCCGTGGTCTGAGGCTGCGATCTCGTAATCTTCAGCTCCTTTGAAGCGTGCGAGATCGAGAACAAGCGTCAGTAAGGTTGCATTCGCCACGTGATCGTCGCTCGACTGTACTACTTCAGGTACGCCGTTCAGCATTCGCAATCCGCACATCAGCTCCCGAGTTGCAAGCCGTGTCTTCAGACTGTCGGCAGCGAGCGTACGGATGGCGATTTGTTTCGCTGCAGTAGTTCGCGCTGGCGCGCTCTTGGGCAGGACCAGGCTCCCGGTCGAAGCCAAGGCGCTCATTTTCAGAAATTCTCGACGGTCCATGCTCAATGAAGATCGATCCTAACGTATTTTTGAACCACTTCCCCTCATTATCGATCGGGCCCCAACTTTGCGGGCGCGATGGTCCCACCGCAAGAGATCGATACCGTCCTGGAGCAAGGCTGCCGGTCACTTCTGCAATCCAGGGAGGGTGTGGTATGCAAAAATATGATGCAAGCTATTTGAATTATCGATGTAAATGTGCCTGAAGTAAGTTGACGCATCCGGGCGGCTGGGCCTAGTATTTTGGAAGTATGGTCAGTTTCAGAGATCCTCGACAGATGTGTATGTGTGCATGTTGTTGTTGTGCATGCGTGTGCTCTGGCGCGGGGAGGCTGCTGACCTAGAAGTTTCATAGCAATCAGCTCTTATAACCCACCGCCAGAGAGCATCTGGCGGTGGGTTTTTCATTTTTGCGGCAAAACATTATGAATTCGATTAAAGAGACCAAAGCGCAAAAAGCAGAACGGCTGAAGCGGGCGATGAATCCCTGGGACGGCCTGGCGGAAATTCGGCGCTTCGCGCGCGAAGGCTTTGATTCGATCCCTCCGGAATGGATTGGGACTTATTTCCGCTGGTGGGGCGTTTACACGCAGGGCGACGGCGTCGGCGTGGTGGGCGGCAAGGATGGCCAGGGATTGGCATTGCCATTTTTCATGTTGCGGATTCGAATTCCCAACGGTTTTTTGCGATCCGAACAACTGCGAGTGATTGCCGACCTGACTCGCCGCCACGCGCGTGGCATTGCCGATCTTACGGTTCGGCAAAACATTCAACTGCATTGGATCACGATCGAATCCCTGCCTGAAGTGCTGGAAGAACTCTGGCGGGTGGGGCTAAACACGATGGGCGCTTGCGGCGACGTCACCCGCAACATTACGGGCTGCCCGGTGGCCGGAGTGGACGCCGATGAGATTTGCGATGCATCGCCGCTCGCTCTCGAAGCGGACCGCATGCTAGCGGGGAATGCCGAATTCTATAACCTGCCGCGAAAATTCAAGATTTCCATCACCGGATGCCGCGTCTGGTGTCCTTATCCGGAGATTAACGATATCGGGCTTACCGCGGTGGAGCGCCGGACCAACGGAAAACCTGAAATTGGTTTTGCTCTGCGGGTGGGCGGCGGTCTTTCCACCGATCCTTACTTGAGCGCGCCCCTAAACGCGTTCGTGCGCTGGGAACAGGTTCTTCCAGCGATCAAGGGAATTGCCGAGCTCTTTCGCGACTCCGAGCAACTTCGGGAGAACCGCGAGCGGGCGCGGCTGAAGTTTCTTTTCTTGAAGCACGGCTGGACAGCACAGTCTTTTCAAACAGAGCTGGAGCGCCGAATCGGATTTCAATTCGAGCCGGCAGCGGCGCAGCAGCCCCCAGATGACATTTACCGCGATCACATCGGAATTCATCCACAGAAACAACCGGGGTACTGCTATGTGGGGGCTACGGTTCTGCGCGGCAGGATTACACCCGAGCAAATGCAGGCGGCGGCCGATCTCTCCGATCGATTTGCCGGCGGAGAATTGCGCACCACCAATATGCAGAACCTGCTGATCGTCAACGTACCGAGGTTGCAGGCTGACGAGTTGGCGAAAGAGCTGGGGGCGATTGGGCTGCCGGTGCAAGGTTCGCCATTCTGGCGCGGCGCCATTGCGTGCAGCGGGACCGAATTCTGCAAGCTGGCGATTACCGAGACGAAAAGTTTTTCCCGCTGGCTGGTGGAAGAACTGGAATTTCGCATGCCGGGCTTCGATCAGCATTTGAAGCTGCACGTCACCGGCTGCCCCAACAGCTGCGGACAGCACTGGATCGCCGACATTGGAATTGAAGGCAAGAAGATCAAAGTCGATGGCCGCATGCAGGACGCTTACTACTTCTGTCTGGGCGGCGCGGTTGGGCTGAATCAGAGCATCGCGAGACCGGTGGGATTCCGCTGCCTGGCCACCGAGGTTCCCGAAGCCATCGAGCGCCTGCTGCGCCGATATTTGCTGGATGGCCGGCCCGGTGAGAATCTGCGGCGCTTTTTTGCGCGCCATAGCGATTCCGATCTGCGGGCGTTTCTTGCGGGTGATTTCGTCGAAGCGGTCGCGCGCGATGTGCCAGAAGGGCGCGTCCCGAGTGGAGTGGAAGGTTGAAGGTTTTCGAAAACAACAAAATGAGCAGTTTGTTCCCCATGTTCGCGAAACTCGAAGGCAGGCGATGCCTTGTGGTCGGCGCCGGAAAGGTCGGTGAACCTAAGATCGGTGGCCTGATTGATACGGGCGCGCGCATAGAGGTAGTTGCGCTGCAGGCGAGCGCGGCGGTGAAAGCATGGGCGGAGGCGGGAAAGATCACGCTTGAACTGCGCGCTTTCGCTAATGACGATTTAGATGGAGCGTTTCTCGCCGTAGTTGCGACCGCATCGCGTGCGCTGAATGGATCGATTTATCGCGAGGCGCAGCGGCGCGGCGTGCTGTGCAACGTGGTCGACGTTCCCGAATATTGCGACTTTTACTATCCGGCGGTGGTGCGTCGCGGGGATTTGCAGATTGCGATCTCGACCAACGGACGCAGTCCTTCGCTGTCGCAAAAGCTTCGGCAACAACTGGAGCGGCAGTTTGGCCCCGGATACGCGGAATGGGTCGAGGAGTTGGGCGAAACGCGAAGGTTAGTGCTGGGCAGCGATCTTAGTCCTGAACGAAAAAGTGAATTGCTGCATTCGCTGGCCAGCGGTGAAGCGCTGAAGGCAGCGTTGGCGGAAGCGGATGCGAAGCGGGAATTGGCGAACCGTCGAGTTGCAAAACGTGAAGGTGTGAACCGAGAGGTAGCGAATCAGGACGTAAAGGAGATGGTATGAGCGGCAAAGTGTATTTGGTGGGCGCGGGACCGGGTGATCCCGAGTTGCTTACGGTGAAGGCTCTACGTCTATTGCGCATTGCCGACGTTGTGCTGCACGACGATCTGGTCGGACCCGAAATCCTGGCCCTGATTCCGCCGACGGCCCAAGTTCAGAACATAGGCAAGCGTGCCGGCACTAAGTCGATTCGGCAGGAGGAGATCAACTTCCTGCTGGTGACACTGGCAGCTTCCGGACAGCAAGTAGTACGGCTCAAGTGCGGCGATCCACTGATCTTCGGACGGGCGGGAGAAGAGATCGCAGCGCTTCGGCGGGCAAATATTGAGTACGAAATTATTCCCGGCGTGACCTCGGGTCTGGGCGCCGCTGCGGCGGCGGGAATCCCGCTAACGCAGCGGGAAGTCTCGTCAACTGTGGTGCTGACGGCGGGTCATCTTGCACCCGGAGGTCGTGCGACGGGGGGTTCGGACCCCGAGTGGAAGGGGTTGGCCGGCGCCGAATCGACATTCGTCGTGTATATGCCGGGGTACGAATATGCAGAAGTTGCGAACCGGTTGCTGAACGCCGGTTTCCGCGAAGAAACTCCCTGCGCAGTCATTTCGCGGGCGACAACGGCGGCACAGCGTATCTACCGCACTCGGGTTGCGGATCTTCATCTTGCGCCACGACTCGCGTCGCCGACGCTTTTAGTGGTGGGCGAGGTAGTGAAATTTGCGGATGAAAATTTGGTCGAGGAAGCAGCAAGCTTCGGCGCGCGAGCCCAGTTGGCGCAGGGTTCGCCTCATGCAGTCTTTCTGTCTGAACGAGAGTGAAAGAGGGGCCTTTGGCATGAAAGAAGAAATACCAAGTTTGCAGATTGCGGCCGAGAACTGGAAGCCTGAGCGCGTGCTCGACTGGGCATTTGGCACTTTTGGCGGGGATGTCGCAATCTCCTCCGCTTTCGGCGTCGAAGGCATGACGCTCATCGATATGGCTTCGCGTGCGCGGAAGAGCTTTCGGCTCTTCACGCTGGATACGGAATTTCTGTTTCCCGAGACCTACAACCTCATGGATCAGGTGGAGCAGCGCTATGGCATCGCGATTGAGAAGGTGTATCCGCTGATCTCACCGGAAGAGCAGGAGCGTACGCATGGGACGGCATTGTGGCAGAGCAACCCGGATGAGTGCTGCAATCTGCGGAAGGTTGAGCCGCTGCGGCGCAAGCTGGGCGAACTACGGGCATGGATTACCAGCATCCGGCGCGACCAGACCGCAGGGCGCGCGAGCGCCGGCAAAATCGAATGGGACGAAAAGTTCGGATTGGTAAAAATTAATCCTCTTGCCGATTGGACTTCGAAGCAGGTATGGCAATATATCCGCGAACACAAAGTGCCCTACAACACACTGCACGAGTTGAATTATCCCAGCATTGGTTGCACGCATTGCACCCGCGCCGTGCGGCCTGGAGACGAGCCAAGATCGGGGCGCTGGCCTGGAACCGCCAAAACCGAGTGCGGCTTGCACGTGATTCTGCCTCTGGTTGCTCCCTCAGGAGTAGACGCGTAAGCGCAATAATCCCGACATGGCCCTGCAAAGCTAAACATTTTCCTACATTGAATGCTACCTTTTTGGGATCATTGCATCCAAGCGACCAAGTTTTGCTTCCTGGAAACAAGCGGTTGGTTATAATCCTGTATCGGCATAACGGTGCTCATGCAATCGATTTCGAAGAAGCTCGCATGGCTGTCACTGCTGCTAACCCTGTGGTCTGCAGTGGCGTTTGCCGTGCATCACCATTCGAGTCAGGATGAGTCGGACGGCTGCCAGATTTGCGTAGCCGCCCATTCGACCTCCCCGGCAAGCCCTTCGCTGGCTCCGAAGCCAGTGTTCCGGCGAATGGCTGCTCCTCTCGCACAGCCTACTGCCGCGAAGTACCATCTTAGAATTTTTGCCCTTTACGTTCGCCCGCCTCCTGCTGTTTAGAGATTGAGATCCCGCCGGATATGAGCCGGTTCGTTTGTGGCACGAGCCGCTTCTTTTAATCTTCTTCTTCGACGACAGTTTTCTATGGAGGAATCATGCTGGCTTTTTACAGGAAGTCGCGTTTCGCGGCTTTGGTGGCGGTTTTCTATCTGTGTTTCACCCTTTATATCTACGCGCAGTCCGGCAGCAACTCCGGGTCCATCAGCGGCACCGTCTTAGATCCCACGGGCGCAGTGGTGTCCGATGCAACGATTGAAATTCACAACCCGGTCAGCCAATATGACCGTTCGACCACGACCGACAAATTGGGAAACTTCATCTTTCAGAATGTTCCCTTCAATCCCTACCATTTGACGGTAAACGCGGCTGGATTTGCTCCTACTTCGCAGGATGTTAACGTGCGGTCCGTCGTCCCCGTCAACCCCAAGATCAGTCTGGAAGTCATGGGATCCTCGACCTCGGTGACGGTCGAAGCCGGAACAGATCTAATTGAAAACGACCCAACCTTCCACACTGACGTGGACAGAAACATGTTGAACAAGATTCCTCTGGAGAGCACGACCTCGGGACTGAGCTCAGCGGTGACCTTGGCAACGCCGGGCATAGCTGCCGATTCCAACGGGCTGTTCCACGGACTTGGCGATCACGCGGAAAATTCGTTTTCGGTGGATGGGCAGCCAATCACGGATCAACAAAGCAAGGTATTCTCCAATCAGCTCCCGCTGGACGCGGTCCAGTCAATGGAAGTGATCTCGGGAGCGCCCCCGGCGGAATTCGGAGGCAAGACCAGCGTGGTAATTGTGGCGACCACGCGCTCCGGCCAGGGCGTAACCACTCCTCATGGCAGCGTCACCGCTTCCTATGGAACCTTTGGAAGTTCCAACCTGGCGGCTGAGGTTGCATATGGAGGTAAGAACTGGGGAAATTTCATCTCCTTAAGTGGTCTGAACACGGGCCGTTTCCTCGATCCTCCGGAGTTCACGGTCATGCATGACAAGGGTAACGAGGAGAACGCCTTCGACCGCGTGGATTACCAACTGAACAACAATGATTCCATCCGCCTGGACTTCGGGTATAGCCGTTCGTGGTTTCAAACACCGAACACCATTGACGGCGAGACCGCCACACCATGGAGCGGGTTGGATGGAATTCTTCCCTCGATTGAGAACTATGGCGGCATCGGCCCGAACGGCGTGGTTGTTGGTCCCACCGACCAGCGCTCGAAGATTGGGACCTTTAACATCGCGCCATCGTGGACGCGAGTGCTGGGGAACTACTCCGTGTTCACTCTGGGGGGATGGGTGCGCCGTGACGGCTATAACTATTATGGAAGCAGCAATCCTTTCGCCGATCTTGGACCACCGAGCTTACAGCGGCAGACCGTGGGCCAGGACCGCAGCCTTTTGAATTCGGGCCTGCGCACTACCGTGTCTTATGTCAAAGGGATTAACAATGTGAAGGTCGGGGTTAGTTACGAGCAAACGCTTCTAAACGAAGATGACACGGTAGGAATTGTTGACCCCGCTTACAACGCGCCCTGCATCACGCCGGTTACATTAGTTGCGGTGCCGGGGTTCGCCAATCCTGCTCAGTGCGCCGGTGCTGGTTTCCTGGCGAATACGGCAGCCAATACCATCGGTTCCACTCTCTATCCCCTGTTTAATCCAACCCTCGCACCCTATGATTTAACTCGCGGTGGGGTTCCCTATGTGGTGAACACGCAGGATCCTGCTCTCACTCATACCGATGTAAAAGAATTCGCCGCTTACATTGAGGATACAATTACCAAAGGGAACTGGAATCTGAATCTGGGCCTGCGCGGCGACACTTACAACGGTCTTACCAGTCACGGCCAGGCTGAGCCTCGCCTCGGCGCGGCTTACAACATCAAACAGACAAACACCATTTTGCGGGCGTCGTATGCGCACACGCTGGAGTCCCCGTTCAATGAAAATCTGATCCTTTCCAGTCTGGGTTGCGCCAATCCCGTTCTCGCCCCTCTGCTTCTGTGCGGCTCTCAACTGGCGGGAAAGACCACTCCTCTGAGCCCAAGCATACGGAATGAATACCACGTCGGAATCGAACAGGCCTTCGGAAAGTACGTTGTCTTTTCGGGCGAGTACATTTGGAAGTACACCCATCTCGGCTACGACTTCAGCGTGCTGGGTGATACGCCCATTACATTCCCGATCGAGTGGACGAAATCCAAGATTCCAGGATATGCGGGGCGCCTGAGCGTGCCGAACTATCATGGATTTTCAGCGCTGATCGTATTCTCCAGCGTGGCCGCTCGTTTTTTCCCGCCGCAACTAGGCGGAGCAGGGGCCACAGTGGGGGCTCCTGGCCTGCCGTTCCGCATTGATCACGACGAGAAATTCAACGAGACGACGCACTTGCAATACCAGCCATGGAAACGCGGCCCATGGATGGGATTCAATTGGCGGTACGACAGTGGACTGGTCGCCGGGAACGCGCCGTGCTACGGGATGGCGGCGTATAACGACTGTCCACAGTCAACCACCCTCCCCAACGGACAGCCCGGCATTCTGATGAATGATTATGTCGGGAACCCGCTCACTGCCGATCTGGAGTTCGAAGCCGGCTTTGGTTGCAACGGAGTGCGCGCCACACCGACACGGCCGCTACCAGCCGTGTGCCCGGCGAATGAGTTTACCTCCAGTCTCATCGACATTCCTGCATCGGGAAAGGAAAACGACGATCACGATCCGCCGCGCATCCGTCCCAGAAATCTGTTCGATCTTTCCCTGGGACATGACAACCTGTTTCATGGTGACAAGTACAAATGGAGCGCTCAACTTACCTTGATCAATCTATCGAATGATTACGTTCTCTATAATTTTCTCTCAACCTTTAGCGGCACACACTACGTGACGCCGCGAACCGTGACTGCGGCACTGGGATTTCATTTCTAGGGGTAACTTGTGATCAACAGAGGAAAGGGACGCAGCCAAGCTGCGTCCCACTTTTAGAATTTTCCGAAAGTGTTATCGCCGAGCCCGAATCTTGCCGGGCGACTGCGCTATCCTTGAATCTGAAGCTCGACCAAAACCTTGTCCTCCTCGAACAAAAAGCTCACTCTTACGGAACTGGAATAACCCAGCGAATGGCAGTTGTAATCTCCGCCGGTAATTACGGTGGGGACCGACAGCATACAGCCGTCCCCCATGCCAGAGACTTTGTTCTTAAAGTTTCCTGCCACCATGTTGCAGATTTCGCCCATGGCATCGCAGATCTGCGAGGCGGCTTCTTCCATGTTCATGCCAAGCATCTTGGAAGCCATGCGGGTGCCAGCCCTGGTGTTGCAGCGAATGATGAGCACACCGCATAACACGCCGGCCAGGCCGACCATGGCGGTGATATCCAGGCTGTCAACGGAAGCGGGTTCGGGCGTGATTGCCAACTGGCTCGCGAGCATGGTGTCAAAGACTTCTTCTGTGGCCAATTGAAGCACGGGACGCCAGCTTTCGTGACTATCGGGTGCACTCGGATGCTGTTTGGGGGCGTTCATGCTTTGCCTGCCAGGACCGGAACAATGTGCTCCTTCACTTGATCGGCGGTGAAGGGCTTCCGGAGATAATCGTCCGCCCCAATATCCAGACACTGCACCCGGTCCTCGACCCGGCTGCGCAGGGTCAACACCAGCACCGGCATGCTGGGACGTCGCAGCCGCAAATGCCGCAGCACGCTCACCCCATCAAGCCGCGGCAGATTCAAATCCAGAATCACCAGATCGTAATCCGACTCGCTCCCCATGGCCCGCGCCTGCTCGCCATCCTCCGCTACCTCCACCGTGTAGTGTTCCCCCTGCAAGCCCTGGCGGACAAATCCCGCCAGCGCCGCGTCATCTTCCGCAATCAGAATTTTCATAAGCCACTCGTAATTACAGAGCGATTCTAATTAGAGGGAACTCAGTTCAAACGGAAAGCGTGGCGCACGAAAGTGTGGGATTTCGGAAATGGAAAAGTGATTCAAAAGAGGATCGTCCGTTGCGCCACTTTCATCGTCAGCGTGCTCCATCATGAGCCTGTGAATTTTCGTTCGAAATAGATTCTCCGCTGCCTCCGTCTTTGTGCAATGCACGATGTTCCCGCAGGAACCTTCCCGCGAATTCCCCGCGTACCCGATCCGTCATCACCCTCGCTGCTCACCCTTAGCGATAATCACTGCAAGCGAATGAAGTCTCTGCTCACGCCCGGCGTGTTTCTGGCAACCACAGCCATTCTGCTGCATACGGGGATGGTCACGCCCAGCGCAGCGCTGATCGGCTACGCTTTTTATGGCGCTTGGATCGCCGGCCTGCTGTTGGCCTGGCGATTTCACTCCAGCCGCATCCTTTTTGCACTGCTGGTTCTGTTTTTCTCGCAACAGGCCATCTCCTTTTTTTCTTCGGGACGCATTTCCGCGCATGGGCCCGGCGCATTGGCGCTGGCGGCAATTGGCGTGCTGCTGCCAATCGATTTTGTGCTGCTCTCGCTGCACAAAGAAAAAGGTCTTACCTTTCCCACGATCGCTCCACCAGCTTTGTTGCTGTTCATCGAATCGGTGATCGTGGCTGTGCTCTGCCGGCCTGGTCCACTGACGGCAGCGCCGCGCCCGCACCACGTTCTTTCGCCTGCCCCTCTACCCCTCGCCACAGTGGTGACATTTGCTGCTGCGGCGACGCTCTTGCTCATACGATTTGCGCTTTATCGCAAGCCGACTGAGAGCGGAATGTTTTGGGCTCTGGCGGCTTGTTTTCTGGCGTTGCGATTTGGCGGCGGCGGCCGCATCCCTGCCGGCTATTTCGCCGCAGCGGCGTTCATTCTTGCGGGAGCCATTGTAGAAGCCTCGTATTTACTCGCCTATCAGGACGAGCTCACGGGCCTGCCTTCGCGGCGAGCGTTTCATGAGGGCCTGCTCCAACTTCAGGGTACTTATTCCATTGCGATGGTGGATATTGATCATTTCAAACGCTGCAACGACACTTATGGTCATGACACCGGCGACCAGGTGCTTCGACTGGTGGCCGGACGATTGGCGCGCGTGACCGGAGGCGGGCGGGCGTACCGCTGCGGCGGGGAGGAGTTCGCCGTGGTTTTCACGGGAAAAGCCACCAGCGAAGTGATGCCGCACCTGGAAGAGTTGCGGGCCAGCATCGAGAGCGGCAGCTTTCGGCTGCGCGGCGTAGACCGCCGTCAGGAAACGCGTGGCCCTGATCGGCGCGAAGCGGCCAAACCGGTACGATCCGGCGGAAAAGCAACTCGAACCCTGGCGAACCCGGCGGCGATGAAGACCGAACTTTCAGTGACCGCGAGTATTGGCGTGGCTACTTCCAGCAAGAGAAACTCCACCCCCGAGGAAGTGATCAAGGCCGCGGATAGAGCTCTCTACCGGGCCAAGGCGGGCGGGCGCAACCGGATCGAAACTGATTCCACGAAGCCGCGCCGCGCACGAAGCAAGACGGCGGGGATCGCCTGACCTGCGAGCCGTTAACTAGCGAGCCGTTAACTAGCGAGTGTTGATTAGCGAGTGTCGATTAGCAAACCGGCTAGGAAGCGCGGAAGCCACGCGTGAGCCCGAGACCATCTCGTTAAGGCGGGAAGAAGATGATCCGAGCTCACGCGAGAGCAATTCCACAGGCCGTGCGGTCAGCCCGTGGGCGAAGGTGAAATGGGGTGTTTCCGTCCGGTGCCGGCACATGCCGGACATTTTTGGCGGATAAACGCCACGCCCTCGGACTTCCCAGAGATGTCCACGGGCCTGGCAACATATCCGGTACCGCCGCAGCGCGGGCAGTCCTTCGGATCCACTCATCCCCCTCAGTTGGATCGAGTGTTGCATCAAAGTTCAGCGGCCAATAAAAAAATGGTTTTTTGTTACGAAAACCGGACAAGAATTGTTTTGTTCAGTGCGAAAGAGTCGCGATATAGCGGGACCTCTCAGAGGCTTTTGATCAGATCAACGCCCAAGGTGGCGAGCGCTGCATCTTCGGCGGAGCTGAGTCCGCTGACGGCTATAGCCCCAACAATTTCCCCATTTATCACAATTGGAACGCCGCCGCCCCAACCCACGTACTTCGGATCGCCGTAGTAGGAGATGTCGTGTCCCTTCTCCGGATGTTTGACTTTGTCCCCGATCTCCTTGGTCGGCTTGCCCTCGCGCGCGGCGGTCCAGGCCTTGTTCATGGCAATTTGAATGGAGGAGACAGGGGCGCCGTCCATTCGAGCGAAACAGATGACATCTCCATGAGAATCGGCGACAGCCACAGATGCGGCTTTCTGCAGTTGTGAAGCTTTTTCGAGAATGAGATCGAGAGCGCGTTTGGCCTCTGAGTAGCCGATGGACTGGATAGTTTGCATAGGAGAAAGCATAACAGCGACATCCGCGGAGGCTAAAGCCCTTATTGATCTTGAGCCGCTGACGCGGCGCTGAAGCGCCACTCTTCCACGGTTGCGCGACCATTCTGGCGACGGTCCCGGGCACATTGCGCCGGTTGCGTACTCGCGGCGGTGATTCGAGCTTTTGGTTGCGTTGAATCGGACGTTGCATTTCCGAAGCAATAAAAAGGGCCGGGCAAATTGCCCAGCCCCTGTGAACCAGTTTCCTTAGAACTGGAATCGAAGAGCGAACTGAATCAGACGCGGATTGTTCACCGTGTCGGTGATTGCTCCGAAGCCGTTGGCGGTTGTGTCGACCACACCACCAGTTGTCGTCGGGTTAAAGCCGTTTCCCGGAGGTCCAAACTGGGGATGATTGAAGAGGTTGAAGAACTCCGTACGGAACTGGAGCCCATACTTCTCGTTGAAAACGAAGCGCTTGAAGACCGCGAAATCAAAGTTGTTGATTCCCGGCATGCGGATATCAGAATCCACGCGCGCTTCACTGCCATATCCCCAAGCTGGCGGCGCAGCGAAGCAACTTGTGTTGAACCAGTGGTCAATCGTTCCACCACCAGCTTTCTTGTCGCAACCGGCGATCACATCCGGACGAATGTTGCTGATGCCCAAGCCGGTGCTTTCGAGCGGGGTAGCCGTACCCGACCAGTCGACCTTAACCGGGAAGCCGCGCTGGAAGCTGGTGATGCCGTCAACTCCCCAGCCGCCGACGACCTCATTCATCGCGTTGGAAACTCCGGAGGCGTACGGTTTACCGTGGCCGAAGGGAAGATCCAGCACGTAGCTGATGATCAGGCGCTGCGAGACGTCCTGCGAGGAAAGCGACCGTTCGCCGTTCAGATTGTTGTAATCCTGCACCGCGCCGGTACCGCCGGTGTTGCCTTCGAGCCAACTGGTCAGCGTATCGGTGTTGGTCATCAATTTAGCGTTCGTGTAAGCGACCAACAGCGTGCCACCCCCCTGGAATCTGCGAGTGACCGTGGCCTGCAGAGAGTTATAGCTGCTGCCACAGCATCCGTAGCCACCAAGGCTGAGGCCCGTATATTGCGGGTAGGGCCGGTCAAGCTGTCCGGCCGGGATCGTCGGGCTCTGACCTGTAAGTCCGCCAATCGATGGATTCGGACTTCTCAAAGGATTCGGGATGTCTTGGGCAATAGTTACCGGTTGTCCGCCCGCGAACTGCGCTGCGGCCTGGTTGACGAAAGAGTCTGGGATCTGATCGATGTTCGTTGAGTATTGTTGGAGGTGCACACCGTGCGAACCCGCGTACGCCACATCGGCGAAGAAGCCCGCCGGGAGTTGGCGCTGAATGTCGAAGTTGTATTGCTCGACGTATCCATATTCCGGGCTCTTGTAGGGGGCCAGGGTGGGATTGCCGTTTGTCGCGACGAAGGCCGAGGTAGCCGCATTCCCGCCGGTTCGACCCGGAGGCGGCAGAATTCCTGCCGCTCCAAATGGCCCGGGCGTGCAATTGGTCAGCGCGGCCGTCGTCGGTGCTCCCGCAGCGCCCTGCGGGACAAAGGTGCAGCTACTCTCGTCAAGACTGGAGTTCGGGGTCAAGCCTTGGTCGAGTGAGGCGTGGAAGGGGGTGGTGGCCAGATTGATCACGTCGTTATCCGGGTTAAGCGCGAAGGACACATAGTTGGGGATAAAGAATATCCCGAAGCCGCCGCGAATCACCGTTTTTTCATCCGCGCTGTAAGCGAAACCCAGGCGAGGCGAAAACTGCGTCTTATCCAGTGGCAGGTTGTTGTTGCTGGAATTTATGCCGCTGTTGACCAAGTTGGCGTCGCCTGTGCAAGGAGAGCCAAGAGTGCCGCCGCAGCCTGTAACCGCCTGATTGACTGCGGTCGGGTTCCAGTAGCTCAAACGGTTGTAGCGTTCGGACCATGTCCCGGGAAGCTCGTAGCGCAGTCCGATGTTCAAAGTCAGCTTCGGTCGAACGTGCCAGGTATCGTCCCCGTAGAATGCCCGGTAGGTTTGTCGGCCCGCAGTCTGCGCGGGAACCTGGGCGGAACCTTCCGTTTGATTCACGAAGGTCGTAGGACCATTCTGCGCCAAGCCAAGCAGGAAGTCGGCATACGGCGACCCGATGGTGCAATTGTTGGCCGTAGTGCAATCGGGAAGGGCATAGTTGGTGGTCCATGCTCCCGAAAAACCGAATGCGCCGCTGGCGATGTTGGTTTGATAGTAGTTATCCAGGCCCAACTCATACTGAGCACCGACCTGAATGGTGTGTTTCCCACTGATAATGGTCAGCGATGGAGAGATGTTGTATTGCGTGTTGTGGTCGCCGATCGCGCTATTGCCCTGGCTGATGCCCACGTCATCGTGGTAGGGAAATGCGGGCGTCGGTGGCGTTCTGGCGGCCGAGGGGATGACGGTGTTATAACTCGCAGGCCATCCCAGCTGGGTCAGATCGTACCCGGCGAGGATTGGTGCGCGCAGGTAGATGAATCGGCTACCCGACACGTTCAAGTCGCCAATCAGGTTTGAAGTGAAGGTGTGATTGAGGTCAACCGCAAGAGCTTTCGTGTGATAATCCTCAGCGCAACGATCCTGGCAGAGGCCAGTTCCAAACGGATTGGTGGGAAGATCGAGCAATCCGTAGTAGCTGAAGCGGCCGAAGAGACGAGTCCTGTCGGTAATGTTTTGATCGCCGCGCCCCACAAACTGCGTAGTGTTGCCGCCGCTGCTGCTGGCTGAGGTAAAGTTGTCAGGATTGCTTAGGTTGAAGGTGGCAGGAGCGACGGGCGTATAGTACTTATCCCAAAGCGTCGTCGCAGCCTTGCTGAACTGGGTGGTCGGAATGATATTGCCGGCGTACGGCAAACGCCCTCCGGTGGTGGGATTCACTGTAAACGGATCATAGAGCTGAACCCCTTGCGCCAGCAGCGAAGAGAAGTCGCCAGCGCGGAATGCGGCGGTAGGTACATCGGTGGTGATAACACCGCCGGTGCGCAGCCGGAACTGCTCAAAGCTCCCAAAGAAGAAAGTCTTGTTCTTAATGACCGGGCCGCCCACGTTCACTCCGTAATTGTTCTGCACCCACGGTGGAGGAGTGTTGTCGGTGCCGGCGGCAAGTTCCGAACCCTTATAGAAGTATTCGTTCGAGTTCAGCACTTTATTGCGGAAAAACTCATAAGCCGATCCGTGGAACGCGTTCGAACCTGACTTGGTGCTGAAATTCATGACCGCGCCGGAGAACTTACCCCACTCCGCGCCGATATTGTTGTATTGAACCTTGAACTCGCCCACCGAGTCCTGAGTTGGAATCACGATCGGCAGGTTGATGTAGCCGATGTTCAGTGGTTGGCCATCCAGGTATTCCGCGCCCTGGTTGGCGAACGAACCACCCACCTGATAATTGCCCCAGCTGAAGGGATTCTGGCCAACGGGGGTTCCACCTGCGCCGCCCTGCGCTACCACCGATGGAGAAGCGATGAGCAGGTTGAACACGTTGCGGCCATTCAAGGGAAGTTCGTTGGTCTCACGGGTATCAACCACCTGTCCGAGCGAGGAAGTCTCGGACTGAAGCAACGGAGTCTGGGACGTGACTTCTACAACCTGGCTCACCTCGCCGACCTGAAGGGCGGCATTCACGGTCGAAGACTGCTGCACCTGGACGGTTACGTCAATGCGCGCAAAGTGCTTGAAACCTGATTTTTCCACGTCAATCCGGTACTGGCCAGGATTTAAGTTGACGAAGGTGTAGAGGCCGTCGGCGCCGCTCGACTCCGTGCGCTTCTCCTGTGTACCGACGTTGGTAAGAGTTACCGCGGCGTCGGTAATCGCAGCCCCAGAGGCATCGGTCACCTGGCCGGCGACTGTGCCGTAGGTGCTTTGCGCGAAAATGGGAATGGAAGCGGAGAGGAGCAGACTCAATGAAACGAGGAGGGTGCACAGGATGCGACGCGGCATGCTAGTCCTTTTCAACTACCGGAATTCCCCTACTAGGGAGCGGATGGATTTTCGGCGACATGCACATCCGTTGTCAAGAATAAAATGAAAAATTTCGATGTGAATAATCGTTAACTCAACAGAAAATGTTATGCTGTCGCGGTCATGCCGGTCACGATGTTGCGGATTGCGAGAGACCTTGACGTCTCCGTGGTTACGGTATCGAAGGCGCTCCGGAACCAGGGCAGGATCAGTGCGGCCACCCGGGAACGGGTGCTGCAACGGGCTAAAGAGCTGAATTATCAGATGAATTGGGTGGCCCGGAGCCTGGTCACCCGCCGGACTTATACCATTGGCTTGCTGCTACCGGAGTTCACCCACTCGTTCTTCGCGGAGGTGGCGCGGGCAGTAACCGACACGGTACGTCCGGGTGGTTACCACGTGGTACTTTCGTGTTTTGAGGAAGATCCAGCCCTGGAATCAAGCGAGGCTGACGCCATGCTGGCGCGGCAGGTCGACGGGCTGATCATTGCCTCGTCGCAACCGCCGGGCCACCTGGAGCTTTTTAAGAGGATTCGGCAGCGCGCGGTACCTTATATTTTGATCGACCGTCCGATTGCAGGCGCAAAAGCTTGTTTTGTTGGAGTCGATAATCAGGCGATTGGGCGAGTGGCGACGGAGCATCTCATCGACCGGGGATGCCGGCGCATCGCCCACTTGCGGGGTCCGGAAGCTAGAATCTCCGAGGGCCGGCTGGCAGGCTACCGGCAGGCGCTGGCGAAACGGGGGCTACGAGTTTCGCCGGATTATGTAGTCCACGGTGGGCGCACGGACGAGAGCGGATGCGCCGCAATGCGGCACTTGTTGGACCTGCGTCCTATGCCGGACGGTGTTTTTTGCTATAACGATCCTGTGGCGATTGGGGCGATCCGGGCCGCATTGGATGCCGGGCTGAAGCTGCCGCAAGACATTTCGGTGGCGGGTTCGGGCAATATCCATTACTCGGATCTGCTGGCGGTGCCGCTGACGACCATCGACCAGGGGACGCGGCGAATTGGAGTTTTAGCGGCGGAGTTGCTGATGGCGCGGATTGGGGCGAAGCGGACCATTAAGCCGGAAACAATCTTGATTCCCCCGAAGCTGGTGGAGCGTGAGTCGACGGTTGGCAAGCCATGAGATCCCGCACCATGAGATCCTACGCTTTTACCTTGTTTAGCTTGGGCAATCGCGATACGCGGTCCTGTTGAAGGGTATATTTTGCCGAAGACTTGGTTGTCGAACCCCTGGTTGCTTCATGGCCGATTTCTGCATGTCTGGCTTCGCAGACTCTGCGTTTTGAGTGTGGTCGGCTGCAGCCTGGCGCTTTCCGCGCAGGTGTTCGACGTGAAGTCGCCGCTGGATTTCACCCTGCAGAATTCTCCAACACCCGCCAAATATCTGATCGAAACCATGCCCGGCGGCGTGGCTCTTCTCGACTATAACAATGATGGGTTGCTCGATATTTTTGTAGTGAACGGCGGGCGGGTGACCAATCCGATGGGGATGCCGGAGAACTTTGCTCGGCACGATCCGAAGTATTGGAATCGTTTGTACCGCCAGAATAAGGATGGCAGCTTCACCGATGTGACGCAGCAGGCGGG
Source organism: uncultured Acidobacteriaceae bacterium (assembly GCA_963833875.1). GTDB lineage: Bacteria > Acidobacteriota > Terriglobia > Terriglobales > Acidobacteriaceae > Sulfotelmatobacter. Next base: position 569,459 of record CAWHZM010000002.1, on the reverse strand, counting down.
ACTGGCCAATGCCGGAGATGGGAACTACGGCATGGGCGTCGCCGTGGGCGATTACGATAATGATGGCTATTCTGATATTTACGTCACCAACTATGGGAAGAACATTCTCTACCACAATAATGGAGACGGGACGTTTACCGATGTAACGGCGAAGGCGGGAGTTGCCGGGGGTGGGTGGTCAGTTTCTGCGGGATTTTTTGACTACGACAACGACGGCAAGCTTGATCTATTCGTGACCCGCTACATGGATTGGGATACGAAGCACAGCAAAGATTGCGGCGGCAACTATCATACTTATTGCCCGCCAGAAGAGTTTCCTTCTACGACCAACATTCTCTATCACAACAACGGGGATGGAACTTTTACCGATGTGAGCCAGCGCTCCGGAATCGCGGCGAAAAAAGGGCGGGCTTTGGGAGTTGCGTTCGCAGACTACGACGGCGACGGCTTCACCGACATATTCGTGGCCAACGATGGAATGCAACAGTACTTATTCCACAACAACGGCAATGGAACATTCACCGAAGTGGGGATGGAAGCGGGGACGGCACTTTCACAGGATGGGCGGCGACTCTCCGGCATGGGCGTGGTTTTTCAGGACTACGACAACGATGGGAAGCCCGACGCTATCGTGACCGAACTGCCCAGGGAAATTTACGGCGTCTACCACAATGATGGCGATGGTTCGTTTACCTATCGCAGCTTGGAAACCGGACTCGGACTGCTATCGAGCGGAAGTTCCGGTTGGGGCGTCGGGTTGGAAGACTTTGACAATGATGGATGGAAAGACTTGTTTGTGGCGCAGGGGCATGTGCTCGACAATGTGGAGCAGATTGACCCTTCGCTTCATTATCTTGAACTGCCGCTGCTGGCGATGAATCACAGCGGGCGATTCGAACGGGTCGACTCCGGCTGCACGGTTCCCTGGGCCGCGCGCGGCGCGGCGTTCGGCGACTTGAATAATGATGGCTGGCAGGATGTTGTGATGACTACGCTGGGCGGCCATCCCCAGGTCTTGATGAATCGAGGCGGCAAGCTCCACTGGCTGGTGATCACGCTGCGCGGCACTCGCAGCAATCGGGATGGCTTCGGCGCGCGCGTGCAAGTGAACGGACAAGTGAGGTTCGCGACCTCCGCGGGCAGCTATCTTTCTTCCAGCGACAAGCGCCTGCATTTCGGGTTGGGAACCGCGGATAAGGCGAAGGTGGAAATCTCCTGGCCCTCCGGCATTCACCAGACCTTGAGCGATGTTCACGCCGATCAGTTCCTCGCCGTGACCGAACCCGAAGTGCGCCCAGCGGGGAAGCCGTGATCCGCACGATATTATTGCTATCGCTTCTGCTTCAGACCGCTTCGCCGCAGACGGTCGAGCATATGCAGGCCGGAATCGCGGCCGAGAAGGCGCGCAAGTTCGATGTCGCGATCACAGAATTCAAGAAAGTGACGGAGCTCGATCCGTCGCTCGCGGATGGCTTCATCAGCCTCGGCCAGGCTTACATGGAGACGGGCGACTATGGATCGGCGATCTCGCCCCTGAAGCACGCACTGGAGCTAACGCCAGATTCACTGCCCGCGCATCAGCTAATCGGTTACGCTTTACTTTCTCAGGGCTACGCGAGTCAGGCAATTCCGCACCTGCAAAAGTCGCCGGATAAAACCGCGCTGGGCATTGCCCAGATTCAAACCGGGCAATTGCCGGAAGCTGTGGCAAACCTTCAGGCGTCTTTGTTGGCGCATCCCAACGATCCGGACATCCTTTATTATCTCGGCCGCGCGAGCGGGCTGCTGGCGAAACAGTCTATCGATACTCTGCTTGCTGCCTATCCGGACTCGGCGCGCGCGCATCAAGCGATGGCGGAAAACTATTATGTGTTGCGGCGGATGCAGGACGCTGAAAAGGAATATAGCGAGGCCTTACGCTTGCGGCCGGCCTTACCCGAAGCACACCTTGCCTTAGGTTTGGTATACGCTGGAGCGTTCCAGTGGCCGAAGGCCGAAGAGCAATTCCGCATGCAGGTGAAACTGCAGCCGGGCAATGCCGAAGCTGCCTATCGCCTGGGAGATGCATTGCTGCAACAAGGCAAAGCCCACGAAGCGCGGACGGAGCTCATGCGTGCAGATCGACTGATGCCCGATATGCCGGAAACACTTTATTCCCTGGGCAAAGCCGCTTCGCTCGAAGGCGACACCGCCGCCGCGGAAAAAGACTGGACCAAACTTCTTTCGATCGAGAAGCAAAGTTCGCTGGCGGCGCAGGCGCACTTTGGATTGGCCGCGATCTACCGAAAGCAAGGAAAAACGGCAGAGGCTAAGCACGAGATGCAGGAGTTTGAGCGTTTGCAGAGTTCGACGCAAGCTCAACCGTCTGTACCAAAAGATTCGCCGCAGTAATTGCAGTTACATATAGTTACATATAGAACCAGGAGCCCGTAATGAAGCTGACGCGCACCCCGTTTGTGCGGCATTTTTCTATGATCTTCTCCTCTTTTTTCTGTCTCACCCTTTATTTCCTGGCTGCTGCACCGCTGCACGCGTCTGAGCCTTCGTCGCGTGAACTTAATTCCGGCTGGCAATTCCGCGCGGTCGCGAATGCGGATCAAGTTGACGTAAAGGAGTGGCATCCGGCGCAGGTTCCGGGCGTGGTGCAAACCGATCTGCTCGACAACAAACTGATCCCCGATCCCTTCGATCGAGATAACGAATTTCGGCTGCAGTGGATCGGCCTGGCCGATTGGGAATACCAGACAACATTTCAGGTAGACCCGGCCGCTCTGGCCCACGATCACGTCGATCTGGTTTTCGATGGCCTCGATACCTTCGCCGACGTGTACTTAAATGAACAACCGGTGCTTCACGCGGACAATATGTTCCGCACGTGGAGGATTCCAGCCAAGTCCACCCTGAAACCGGGATCGAATACGCTTCGCATCGTATTCCATTCGGCCATCGAGAAGATGATTCCTTACGTTAAATCGTTACCGTACATTTTGCCCTCGGTGACAACCAACATTCACGGCAATGAAGAGAACATCGCCACCGCTCCCTACACGCGCAAGGCTCCTTACAACTATGGATGGGATTGGGGCCCTCGCTTCATGACCGAAGGCATTTGGCGCCCCGTACATCTGGAAACCTGGGATGCGCTGCGGATCGATAATTTCCACATTCACCAGCAAAGCATTACTTCCGCACTGGCGAATGCCAGCGCGGAAGTTGAGATTGACGCTAGCGCGCCAACTACGGCCGTTCTCACCGTCACTCACGATGAAATGAGTGGGCCGCAGGTGGCGGATGGCAGCCTGACATTGCAGCTCAATGCAGGTATCAATCATGTTTCCCTGCCTGTCCGGATTGTTTCGCCGAAGCTCTGGTATCCGGTGGGATACGGGCCGCAGAATCGTTATCGTTTTTCTGCCGTGATTCGCATCGGGAAAGAGCCTGCCGCCCGCGCCGAGACTAAGATCGGTTTGCGCTCCGTGGAAATGCGCCGCGTTAACGATCAATGGGGCAAGAGTTTCGAATTCGTAGTGAACGGTATTGAAGTCTTTTCGAAGGGCGCAGATGTGATTCCCTTCGACAGCTTCCCCAACCGCGTGACACCCGCGATCCATCGCAAAATTCTTGAGGCTGCCCGCGACGCGCACATGAATATGGTCCGCGAGTGGGGCGGTGGTTATTACGAGTCCGACGACTTCTACGACATCTGCGATGAACTGGGAATCATGGTGTGGCAGGAATTCATGTTCGGTGGGGACATGGTTCCCGGCGATGTTCCCTTTCAAGAAAACGTCCAGCAAGAGGCGATCGACCAGATCAAGCGCCTGCGCGACCATCCCAGCATCGTGATCTGGTGCGGAAATAATGAAGTGGAAACCGGGTGGTACCACTGGGGAGACCGGCAGGAATTTAAAGAGGCGGTTTCTCCCGCCCAACGCGAAAAAGTCTGGCAGGATTACGTGGTTCTTTTCGGCGATATTCTGCGGCACACGGTCGAGCAGTATGCCGATCCCGTGCCCTACACCCCGAGTTCTCCCAGCGCCAACTTCGAAGAAATTCCCGATAACCAGCACAACGGCGATATGCATTACTGGGCAGTCTGGCACCAGCAAGCTCCGGCGTCTGACTATACGTTGCAATTTCCACGCTTCATGACCGAGTACGGGTTCCAATCCTTCCCCGAGATGCGCACCATCGAAACCTTCGCCCACCAGCCGGAGGATTTCGATATCCGCTCGACGGTGATGCAGGCGCACCAGAAGAATAAGGGCGGGAACGAACGCATTCTCACTTATATGCTGCGTGAGTACCGCCAGCCCAAGGATTTCGCTGCTTTCGTTTATCTGAGCCAGGTGCAGCAGGCGGAGATCATAAAGATCGGCGCCGAGCATCTCCGCCGGCAGCGCCCGCGCACCATGGGATCGCTCTATTGGCAGCTGAACGATTGCTGGCCGGTGGCGTCGTGGGCCAGCATCGATTATTACGGCCGATGGAAGGCGCTGAATTACTATGCGCGCCGGTTTTATGACGACATTCTAGTCTCGCCGTTTTTGCACGACGATAAAGTGGATGTCTATGTCGTCTCCGACAAACTGCAGCCGTTTGCGGGGACAGTTCACATGCGACTGCTCGATTTTTCGGGAAACGTTTTGTTCGATCAAACGAAGGACGTGCAAGTTCCGGCTCAATCGAACACAATTTATTTCAGCGTCGATAAGGCGGCGATGGCGGCAAACGGCGACCTGCGGCGCAGCTTTCTGGTTTTCGATTTAAATGTTGGAGGAAAGCAAGTATCGCGAAATTCGATCTTCTTTGGCACAATGCATGACCTCGATTTACCGGTTGCGCCCAAGATTGAGACCACGGTTAATAAGACTGAGGATGGATACGACGTAAGCTTGAAATCGGCGCAACTGGCCCGCAGCGTCTATCTGTCTTTCGGCAATCTGGACGCGCAAGTCTCGGATAATTATTTTGATTTGCTGCCGGGAGAAGCCGTCGCCGTTCATTTGAAGTCAGCCGCGACTCAAGACCAAGTGAATGGTGCGCTGAAAGTGATCTCTCTGACCGAGGCTTACAACGAGAAGTGACCGAGAGGCAGCGCGGCATCTGTATTAAAGCGCCATTAAAGCGCCATTAAAGCGCCCACATGTGGGCAATATCTGCCCGATCGTTTATTCTGGAGTGTTGTCTGACGGCTGCTGGAACGCTCTGTAACCTCCACTCGTAACTCGCACCAGCGTCCCATTCGCTAAAAGCATTAGGAGCTAAAAGCTAGAAGCTTCCCTTATGAAGACTGGCATCATTGGCCTGCCGCAGGTGGGCAAGACATCGTTGTTTCGGATTTTAACGAAAGCGCATCTTTCCGATTCGGCGCGGGCCAATCCGCGCGAGGCGCACATCGGCGTCGCCAAGGTTCCCGACGACCGACTCGACAAGCTGGCTGCGCTCTACAACCCAAAGAAACTGACGCACACCTCGGTGGAATACGTCGATGTGGGCGCGATTGGGCAGGAGGCGCTTAAAGACAGCGCTTATGCGGCGCACTTGCGCAATGTGGATGCGCTGGCGCATGTGGTGCGGGTATTTGACGATCCCTCGGTGCCGCATGCCGGCGAGATCGATCCCTTAAAAGATATCAAAAACGTTGAATTCGATTTGCTGGTGAGCGATTTGGGGCAGATCGAAAAACGGCTGGAGCGGCTGGAAAAAGATTTGAAGAAGATGAAGACGCCGGAGCTCGAGAAAGAATTCGAATTGCTGAAGCGGGCGAAGACCCAAGTGGAATCCGACAAGCCGCTGCGCGAGATGGAGATGTCTGCCGAAGATAAGAAACGTATCAAGGGTTTCATGTTCCTGAGCGAGAAGCCGATTTTTTATGTGCTGAATATCGGCGAATCGACCGATCTCGGCAAAGAGCTGGAAGAAGCGGTGAACAAGTATGGCTTGACCGAAATTGCGTCACGCACCAATGCCGCCGCCACGGCAATCTGCGGCAAGGTGGAAGCCGAACTTGCCGAGATGAGCGACGCGGATGCAGCGGAATTTTTATCTAGCTACGGATTGACCGAAAGCGGCCTTTCGCGCCTGATTCGCACAACTTATAAATTGCTCGGACTTATTTCATTTTTCACTGCCGGCGAAGATGAGTGCCGCGCCTGGCAAGTCCCGGCAAACTCGCGCGCGCAGGAAGCCGCCGGTGCGATTCACTCCGATCTGGAAAAACATTTCATCCGCGCCGAGACGATCCGCTGGGATCAACTGCTGGAGGCCGGCTCCGAAGCCAATGCACGCGCCAAGGGCACGCTACGGTTGGAAGGCAAAGACTATATCGTGCAGGATGGCGATGTGATGCACATTCGGCACAGCGGGTAAAAATCACAATTTGACTGAGTTTGAGAAAAAAACAAAGATTGGCTTTCTCTGTGACTCTGTGTCTCTGTGGTAAATCGTTCTGCTATCATCCTCGCCACCCGACATGAGCGCCATTTTCATCAGCATCCTGCTCGGCCTAACTGCCGCCGCCGCCAACGTCTTTGGCGGGGCCATTATTGTGCAGCGCAACTGGGAGCGGCGCTACTTGCGCTACTTTGTGGCGCTGGGCGCGGGGTTTATGCTGGCGACCGCTCTAGTTGAGATGGTGCCCGAAAGTCTCGAACTGAAGGGCAAGAGCGCCGCGGTTTTGATTCTGCTCGGCTACCTGATTACTCATTTCTTCGAGCACACGCTCACCCCGCACTTCCATTTTGGCGAAGAGACCCATCATCACGAATTCATGCACGCGCACAAGGGATACTCAGTGCTGCTGGGATTGATCATCCACACATTTTTTGATGGGATTGCCATTGCCGCGGGATTTCTGGTTTCAAACGCTCTCGGCTGGATCATCTTTTTAGCCATTTTTCTGCACAAGATTCCAGAAGGCTTCACGGTAAGTTCCGTGATGCTGGCCAGCGGTCGGAGCCGGGGAACCGCTTGGGGAGCTTCGGTGCTTTTGGGCGGCGCGACGCTGGCAGGAGTTTTGACGATGGCCGTGTTCCGGCATCACGTAAGCGCAGGCCTGCCCCTGGCAGCGGGAGTCACAATTTACGTCGCAGCTTCTGATCTGATTCCTGAAGTCAATCGCGAAACGGGAGTAAGAATGGCCTTTCTTGTGTTCGTGGGAGCTGGAGTAGTTTTCTTGCTGGGTGCTTTGTTTCACATGTAGTGAAACTGGCAGGCTGGTAATAGGATCAAAAACAAAAGGCGCAGGCAAAATGCCTGCGCCTGTGAAATGAAAATGAGAATATCTATGCATTGGCCAAAACCGGCTCGACACCGTAGATCGGGTACCACGAGGTCGCAGCCTTCAGCTTGCTGTTCACGTTGTTGATGTTCTTCACGCCCTCTGTCTCCAGCCACTTGCGGAATGCCCCCGCCCCCTGCTTAGCATAGATCGCAATGCCGTCCTTCCAGGTAGCGCGTCCACACAGCACTCCGTTGAACTTCACTCCGGATTCACCCGCGAGTTCGAGGGTTTCGCTGAACTCGGCATTGCTGACTCCAGCGGAAAGATAGATAAACGGCTTGGTCGCAACGTTCGCGGCTTTGTGGAAGAAGTCGATGGCTTCCTGCTTCGAATACGCCTTCTGTCCAGCGAAGCACTGCACGCCTTCAACGAACTTCATATTCACCGGCACTTCCACTTTGAGAACGTCTACCCCATAACGATCTTTGCTGAACTCGCGCATGCTCTCGGTCACGATCTGCGGTTTTTTCTTGGCGTAATCCAACCCTTTTTCGTCCATGCTCTCGTCGTAGCCAACGAATTCAAGGAAGTAGGGAATGTCGTTGGCGCGGCATTCGTCGCCGATGCGCTCGACCCAGGCGTGCTTCTTGTCATTCACTTCTTTAGGGTCGAATGGAGTGTAATAAAGCAGAATCTTGACGCAATCTGCGCCGGCTTCTTTCAGCCGGCGCGCCGACCAGTGATCGAGCAGATCGCCGAGGCGCCCGGGACCAGTCTTGTCATAGCCGGTTTTCTCGTAAGCCAGAAGCAGACCAGCATTTTTCGCTCGGCGCTTCGAGGCCGGAAGCCCCCACTCCGGGTCAAGCAGAATGGCGGTAGCGTGCGGCGTGAGAACTTCCGTCACCAGGATTTTGAACTCTTCCATCATGGCATCGCTGACTTCTCCGCCTTTTTCCTTGGCTAGCGATTTTTGCAACGAGCCACGCTGGTCCATGGCGGCGGCGGCGATTACACCGTGATCGTTCGAAACCTTCCGAAGACCGGCAAGTTTTCCAGGGGTAAGCTTCATAAAATCCTCCAGAATTGCATGAGCGGATGAATGCGTGAAGACGATTAATTGTAAACCAAAGACGCCCGCCGGACTCCGCAATTTGGACGAGGGATTTCGCCTAGCGTCTACGCCGCCCAGTTTTGAATCTTCAGCCCCCGCACTCTACGGAATTCCCTTTCATTGTTCGTGACCAGCACCAGTCCCGCTGCTAGAGCGTGGGCAGCGATCCATAAATCGTTATTGCCAATCAACTCGCCTTTCGATTCCAGTTCGGCCCGTACCGTACCGTAATTTTCTGCTGCAGCTTCAGGCAACGCCATTGCGGGAAGTAGGCGGGCCAGTTCTCGTAAGCGTTCGAGGGCCGCGGTACGATGCGCGCTTTTGGCCGCGCCATAGAGAAGTTCTCCATACGTAATGACGGAGAGTACAGCTTCACCGGGGCGAAGCTTCCGGAATCGCTGCAAAACCAACTCCGGATTCCTTTGTCGAATGTAAATGCAGATATTTGTATCGAGCAGATAGCGCGGTTCCATCCGCACCTCCATCAAAGACCTTTGCGCTTCTGCGGCTTATCCTTGCTGCGGCCTGGGAGGCTGATGTCGTCCGGCAAACCGGCCAGCAAATCGAATGCCCGGACCATGTTCCCATCTTTTTCGCGCAAGACAATTTCATCTCCGCGCCGGAAAATTTCTACCTCAGCGCTCTGCAGCCGGAACTGTTTTGGCAGACGTACCGCCTGGCTGTTCCCGGACCGAAAGACCCGCGCCGTTCCCATGAACCACCTCCGCGTATATACACCAAGTATATACATAGAAGGATCCAACTTCAAATGCGCGTTGAATGACTAGTTATTAGGGACCAAAATGGCTGGCTCATTCGGATCGTCGGAGGTTTCGACCGATTTATGAATTAGCTCCTGAAATTTCTCGCCTGCCTTTTGCCTTTGCTCACCGCTCCTACGGCCGGAATAGATTCAACCCGCCGCCGACAGAAGAACCCCAACACAAGCTGCTGCAGCAATAACGATTTCGAGAGTCTTATCCTTACAATGCTCGAGTTCGCAATTACTTTCTAATCCACCGAATGCCGCGCCGTATACCCGTCGCGCGCAACCACATCGATCTTCTGTTCCTTGCCCTTCTGGTCTTTTACTTTGAGCGCGCCTCCATCGGGCGCGACCACCTGTACCTTCAGCTTGCGGTAGGTTCCATCCAGTTTGTCGTTGGTCGGGCGATAAGTGATCGAATACTGGTTGCGGATGTCATTGGCGATATCCTGGAAGTCCTCAGCGTACTCGGCCTGGAAACGGGGGAAGTAGGCGCGGCCTCCGGTCATGGCGGCAAAGGTGCGCATCTCGTTGTCCGCCTGCAGGTAATCCATGTTGCTCACCGGAATGCCCATGCCATGCGGCGCAGCGCGGCCTTGAGCTTCATACATTTCGCGGATGATCCATCCCACGCTCATCGGAAAGATGGTTACGTCTTTTGTATCCTTGATTTTTTTGGTGATTTTATCCAGCGTCAATCTGCTGAACGTATCGACCCCGGTGGTCACGAGGATGACGTATTTCTTGCCCTGAATGCGGTCGAGGCGGTCGAGCGTGTCGTATAAAGCGTCAAAGAGATTGGTTTCGGAAAACCCGGGAATGCGTAGTTCGTTCAGCGCACCGTAAATGGCTCTTTTGTCCTGCGTGAAATCGACGAGGATGTGGGGCAGCATGTCGTAATAGGCGACGGCGACCCAGTCGTCCTTTTGCAGAGTGTTGGCGAAGGCGTAGGAAGCGCGCAGGGCGTCAATCATGAAGCCATAATTTGTGGCGCCGTACTCTACCAGCAGGACCGCGGTAATAGGCGCCTTGGATATGTTGAAGGTGGAAATGGCTTGAGGCGCGCCGTCTTCGAAGATGCGGAAGTTGTCTTGCTTGAGGCCTGGAACAAATTGGCCGTTCTTGAGCGTGACCAGCACATCCACATTGACCAAGGGCGCATTCACCCGGATCGAATAGTCCGGCATGCCCTCGACCCTCTTCGGCGCAGGAGGAGGAGGCGGAGGAGGAGCGTCCTCGGGATTCTTCTTCGGAATGGCGTAAGGTCCCATGTCTCCGCCGGGACCGCCGGCTTCGGCAGGCACATCTTGCTGCGGCTTGCCGGCGTCGTCGGACTGGGCTGGGGTTTGCCCCGACTGCGTCTGGTCCGGGCTTTGATTCTGGGCGAAGGCAGGAAGGGTTGCGCCGCCCGCAAGAAACAACAAAGCCAGCATGGTAACGGCGAATTGCCGGGCGCGTAGCGGACTGGCTGTGACCGGACCATCTGCGACCCGACCATTGGCAACTGGAAAATGAGCAAACATAAGTACCCCGGGAAAAGAAATCGGTAGTTGGGAGGGCAAATACCCTGTGCTAGTATAGACGCAGCGATTCGCGATTGGGATGTTTGCCCGGCTCGCGTTCTTCCCCCTAGGCAACGACTTACAATCTGGCGAAATCTAATCCATCGTGCGGGGCTCTATCGGTCCCGTAGGGCGTCGTACATGAAAAAATTAGCTGTCGCGTTATCCGTTATTTGCCTGTTTTCCTCCCTGACAGCTTTCGCGCAAAAGTCTGATTCTGCGCAATCTGTGATTCCGCAAAATCCGTCCACTATTCCTGTCAGCGAGATCCATGCGGGCATGCGCGGCGTCGCCTATACGGTGTTCGAAGGGATCAAGCCGGAGTCGATGGACGTGGAAGTTTTGGGCGTGCTGCACAACGTCAACGGCCCCAAAGGTGACGTGATTCTGGTGCGGCTGCACGGGCAGAAAGTGGAGTACACAGGAGTCGTCGCGGGCATGAGCGGCAGCCCGGTTTATTTGAATGGAAAACTCGCCGGCGCCTTGGCGTTTCGCATCGGAGAATTTTCGAAAGAGCCGATCGCCGGAGTTACGCCGATCGCGGACATGCTGGAAATCAATGCTCTCGATCAATCCCCGGCAGAGGAAAGCGTGGCTGTTAAGCCTGCGTTAAATAACGTCGCCGGGAAAACCAGCACGCCCGGAATTGCCGCGTTGCCGGGATCCATGAATCAGTCGGCGCAGGATTCCGCTGGCAGCTTTACTAATTATCTGCAGCCGATTGAAACCCCGCTGGTCTTCAATGGATTTTCGCAAGAGGCGATCCAGATGTTTGCCGGAGAGCTTGGCTCCGCCGGAATTGTGCCCGTGATGGGCGCAGGTTCGGTGAGCAACGACAAGCAGCCGGAACCATTGGAGCCGGGATCGGCGGTCAGCGCGGTTCTGGTGCGCGGCGACATGAATATTGAAGCTACGTGCAGCGTCACCTATGTCGATGCACAGCGCCTGCTGGCCTGTGGGCATCCGCTGCTGCAGTTTGGCTCGGTCGATCTTCCCATGAACAAGGCACAGGTTTTAGCCACTCTGGCTTCGCCGCTCAACGCTTTCAAAATTGTAAATACTACTGAGCCCGTCGGAACTTTTGTGCAGGATCGTCATACCGGCATCATGGGAGTGTTTGACAAGCAACCGGACATGATTCCGGTCACGCTGAGCATTCACAGCAACACGGGGGTGAAGCAATTTCACTACGAAGTGCTGAACAATGCCAAGCTCACGCCCGTCGCACTCATGGTGACGGTATTCAACGCTCTCCACGGCGTGAATGAGTTTGGCGAAGAGATCACTTACCGGCTCAACGGAAACATCGGCGTAAAGGGTTTTCCTGACGTCACCATGAAGAACATGTTTTCACCTTCCGAGGGAGCGCAGCCGGCAGCCATGCAGGCGGCCATGTCTCTGGGGGAACGTTTTGGAAGCATCTATGACAATCCCTACACTGCTGCCGCGGTGCAAGGGGTAAACCTGGATTTCGACTTAGTCCGCGAGCGCCGCTGGGCGCGATTGGAGAGCGCCCGCACCGATGTGAGCGAAGCGCGTCCCGGTCAGGAGATCACGCTTGAGACCGTGCTGGCGCCTTATCGCGGCGAGCGCATCGTGCAGCAGATTCCAGTCAAGATTCCGACTTCCGCGAGCAAAGGCACCTTGCGCATTCTAGTATGTGACGGAGACACTCTCGACCATGTCGGACGCGCCAATGCCGCCTTCGGCCGCAAGCTGGATCTGGCATCCACAATTGCCTTACTGAATAAGGAGCATTCCAACAATCGGGTTTACGTCTCGCTGCTTGAGGCTGATCCCGAAGCTCGAGTCGCTGACAAAGTAATGCCCACGCTGCCGCTCTCGATCATGAATGTGATGGACGGCATGCGCGGCAATCAGGAGATGATCGTCAGCGGCGAATCGAACGTGGATGAAACCTCCACGCCGCCGCTGGATTACGTAGTCTCCGGTGCGCAGGTGCTCACGGTAACGGTAAAGTAAACCGCGCAGCGCTCCCGCGCACAAGTGATTTTGCATTCAGCAGCTTTGGGAAAGCCAGGGCCGTGCCGTTAAAGATCACAAACTGATTCTGGGCTTTAGCCCCTAAGGGTCGGGGTTCCGTACTTAGAACAACCACGCTCCCGCTTTTTCCATGTGCCTGAATCCGTCGGTTGCAATTCCAGCCAGCGTCATCAAGGCGGCGTTGTATCCCACGTGCGCCAGAAAGCTCGAGGCAACCGACTTCGTCACTGCGCGAACTGTCGTTAGAACGATCCCTACCAGAACGATAATCAGCACTGCCGACCATGACCGGTATTGCGAATAGTGCATCACTCCAAAGGGCAGCGCGGTCAGAATTACTCCCCAAAATGCGCCCAGCCGTCGGGCTATCACCGGATAAAGAAATCCGCGAAAAAAAAGTTCTTCCATCAGCGGGCCCAGGGTAACGGCGAAGGCTGCGGTAAGATATGCGTCCACGGGGCGCTCGAAGAATTGGTCGAACGGTGTAGTTTTGGGCATGGGTAGAAAGCGCCCCAGCGCATCAAAGCCAATCATGAGCGCGCCCACTCCCAGAAGGCTGAAGCCGGCTTTCCCCGGCCAGTTCCACCGAATGCCCTGCCAGAAGCGCGTGCGGTACTTGCCCTCCAGCAGCAGAAACATGTAAAGCAGCACCGGGATGTACGCCAGGAATTCCGAGAGCAGCGCGAGCGAAGGCTTCTGCGCGACCTCGATCCAACTCTCGTGCGTATAGACCAACTGGCGCGCGACGACCACGATAATGAGCTGTGCCAGGAACATGACGCCCAGCGTGAGAATGGCGAGAACCAGGACATCCCACCCGCTCCACGCGGGATTCTCGCCCGCCTGCGGCGCAAGATAAGGTTCAGGAAGCTCCGGACGCAAAGGAGGAATCGCCGTAAGGGAAACCGGGGCAGGATCCACCACGTCGTTCATCGGCTGCGGATCAAACTGCGAGTTGTCGGGCGAGGACAGAAACTGGCTTTCCTTAATGCTTTAATAGCGAGACCTAAGATTAACACTGCCGTCCCAGCGCTTCGCGCCAGAATCCGAACTCAACAGCAGATAGCAGCCACTATCCGGTGGCCATTCTGAGCCCCTTGGAGAAATATCCAGCCAGCGCCTGCCCGGTATACGACTTTTTCACCCGCGCCACCTGTTCCGGTGTGCCCTGCGCAACGAGGCGGCCACCTTCTTCGCCGCCTTCGGGGCCAAGGTCAATGACCCAGTCGGCGTTGCGAATGACATCCAGATTGTGCTCGATGATGATGATCGAATTGCCCAGGTCAGTGAGCCGATGCAACACATCGAGCAATTTCTTAACATCGTCGAAGTGGAGACCGGTTGTAGGCTCGTCTAGCAGATAAAGAGTCTTGCCGGTCTGGCGCTTGCTCAGTTCACGCGCCAGCTTGATGCGCTGTGCTTCTCCGCCGGAGAGCGTAACCGCTGACTGGCCGAGGTGAATGTAGCCCAAGCCCACATCGACCAGGGTCTGCAGTTTCTGGCGCACCTGCGGAATGTTTTCAAGAACGGGCAGCGCATCCGCGACCGGCATCTCCAGCAGATCGGCGATGGAGTTGCCGTTGTATTTTACGGCGAGCGTCTCGCGATTGTACCGGCGTCCGCCGCAGACTTCGCAGAGTACATACACATCGGGAAGGAAATTCATCTCGATGCGGCGTTGCCCCTCACCCTGGCAAGCTTCGCAACGCCCGCCGGATACATTGAACGAAAATCGTCCGGCCTTGTAGCCGCGCTCCCGCGATTCCGGCAGCATGGCATAGATCTCGCGAATGGCGGTAAAGACACCCGTATAAGTTGCCGGATTCGACCGCGGAGTTCGCCCGATTGGTGACTGATCGATACGAACGATTTTGTCGATGTTCTCCGCGCCTACAATCGACTTGTGCTCTCCGGCTTTTTCGCGCGAGCGGTAGAGTTGGCGGGCAAGGGCACGATAGAGAATGTCATTGACCAGCGTCGATTTGCCGGAGCCGGAAACGCCAGTCACAACGGTCATAACACCAAGCGGAAAAGTCACATCGACATTCTTAAGATTGTTTTCCCTTGCGCCAAGAATGGTGAGGGCTGCGCCATTTTTTTCCCGGCGCTCAGGGCGCATCTCTATCTGCACCCTGCCGGAGATGTAAGCGCCGGTCAGGGAATCGGGATCGGCCATGATCTCGGCGGGCGTTCCGCGCGCGACCAGGCTGCCGCCGTGGCGTCCCGCGCCAGGGCCAAGATCGATTACATAATCCGCGCGTCGGATGGTGTCTTCGTCGTGTTCCACAACCAGCACGGTGTTGCCGAGATCACGCAGATTTTCGAGCGCCGTGAGCAGGCGGCTGTTATCGCGATGGTGCAGGCCAATCGAGGGTTCATCAAGAACGTAGAGCACGCCCCGGAGTTTGGAGCCGATCTGCGTCGCCAGCCGGATGCGCTGGCCTTCGCCTCCAGATAAAGTGGCAGCCGAGCGATCAAGGGAAATGTAATTCAGACCGACGGCATTTAGAAATTGCAGGCGCTCGGTGATCTCGTGCATGACGCGGCCGGCGATTTTTTCTTCGCGCCCGGCGAGTTTGATACCGCGGGCAACTTCGAGCGAGCGCGAAATCGGGAGCGCGGTGAAGTCGGCGATCGACATGCCATTCACCTTCACGGCAAGGCTTTCGGGCCGCAGGCGCTTGCCGCGGCAGGTGGGGCATGCGCTGGCCGACATGTGATCCATAAGCCACTCGCGATAGCCTTCGGAAGTCGACTCTTCGAGATTCTGTTTCAGGTATCCGAAGATGCCGCGGAATCCGGTTTTGCCGCGGCCCGATTCGCCGTTCAGCAGCAAGTCTTGAATCTTCTCGGGAAACTTTTCGAACGGAATAGAGAGATCGATCCCGTGTGCGGCCGCCGTGACTTGCAAAGCATGGATCAGTCCTTGCGACGCGGAGCCGGGGCCAAGGCCGCCGTCCAGCAACGGTTTTGACCAGTCGGTGATGACTTTTGCGGGATCGAAGTCGTAGCGGCTGCCCAGGCCGTGGCACTCCGGACAGGCGCCGTACATGCTATTGAACGAGAACGAGCGCGGCTCCAGTTGTGGCACGCTGATGCCGCAATCGGGGCAGGCCAGTTTTTCGGAATAGAGTGTTTCCTCGCCGCCGACTACAGCTACTTGCACCAAACCACCAGCCAGCTTCATCGCCAGGCCCACCGACATTTCCAGGCGATGCTCGATGCCGGGCTTCACCAGCAGGCGGTCGATCATAACTTCGATCGTGTGGTTCTTGCGTTTGTCGAGATTGAGATCGTCTTCCAGATTCACCAGTTCGCCGTCGACGCGGGCTCGGGTGTAGCCGTGCTTGAGCAGCGTCTCCATCTCTTTCTTGAACTCGCCTTTACGGCCGCGAACGATCGGCGCCAGCACCATCACGCGGTCTTCCGGCGTCAGCGACATAACTCGCTGGACGATCTGCTCAGCAGATTGGCGGCTGATAGGGTGTCCGCATTTGGGGCAGTGCGGCACCCCAATGGACGCGAATAAAAGACGAAGATAATCGTAAATTTCAGTGATGGTTCCAACGGTCGAGCGCGGGCTGCGGCTGGTGGTTTTTTGCTCGATGGAAATCGACGGGCTAAGGCCATCAATGGCATCAACATCCGGCCGTTCCATCTGATCCAGAAACTGGCGGGCGTAGGTGGAGAGCGTTTCCACATACCGGCGCTGGCCTTCGGCGTAAATCGTGTCGAACGCAAGCGAGGACTTGCCGGACCCGCTCAGGCCGGTGACGACGGTGAGAGTGTTGCGAGGGATCTCCACGTCGATATTCTTGAGGTTATGCTGGCGCGCTCCGCGCACTGAGATTTTGGTAATAGCCATTTAGTGTGTCGCCTGAAAACCCGCGCTGGATAGGCCTTCCGTAACGTCGACAGGTCTGCTTATTTGTTCGACATTAGAGGTGCACAACTCTACTCCGTATTTTACTACGCTGGCGCGGAAGTCGCGGCATCTGAGTGGTCACTTGCGGAGCGCGGGAACGAAGATAAATTGGAGGATGCCGCTAGACGAAAGTCGACGTGCCGGCATCTGATCATCGGCCGTTCGCTTTACTAACCGGAAAAGGGTGGTTTTACGTGGTTTCGCTCTTCATGCCTCTGATTCTCTGCTTTACGGTGGTTGCCTCGGTTGGAATTGGTGTAGTCACCGCCTATGCCGCAGTGATTGGAATTCTCGAAGCTTGCGGGCGCGCATCGCGACCGAAGCCCGCGGAAGCGAGACCGCAACTGGTTCTTGTACCTACCCAGAACCACGCCAGCGGGGACTAAAACCTGCCCGGGCCAACTCGTTCTCTGCCGCACTTCCGCCGCCTTAAAGTTTGCCCGCTAATATCCCAGCCGCTTGTCCACAATGTTTTTCAAGGGCTCATTTTTCTCGAACCGGTCATACTGCTCCAGAAAAAAGAGCATGGCTTGATCCCGCCAATCCACCGTATGGTCGGCGCAATGCGGCGACAACAAAACATTCTCCATTTTGAACAGTGGATGTCCCGCCGGTAGCGGCTCGTGGTCAAACACATCCAACGCCGCTCCCTTAATCCTGTTGGCCGATAACGCACGCAGCAGCGCTGCTTCGTCAATGACCGCTCCACGCCCCACATTGATCACCACTGCCGTTGGTTTCATCGCATTGAACTCCGCATCGCTGATCATGTTTCGCGTCTCCTCAGTCAGTGGAGCGGTCGCAACTATGTAGTCGCAGAGCGCGAACATCTCGCGCCGCTCCTCTGGGCGGTAGAAGCGCTCCACTCGAGCATCCCCCGATCCAGAAACATGCCGCTTCGTTGCCAGCACCCGCATGCTCATCGCACGCACACGGCTCGCTACTGCCCGGCCAATGTCGCCATAGCCCAAAATCCCAACCGTCTGTCCACTGATCTCCTGCACGTCGAATGGCTCCCACACCGCGGCCATCTGGTTGCGAACCATCCGCCGGAAATCCTTCGCGAAATATAGGATTGCCCCCAGCACAAACTCCCCAAGTGACGCGCTGAACACACCACGACCATTGGTCAGCGGGATCTGGCTTTCTACCAGTTCTGGAAATAAAACGTTATCCAGGCCGGCTGCGAGGGAGTGCACCCAGCGCAACTGTTTGCAAATGGGAAACACTTCGCGCAGCAACTCCCGCGCAGCCGACCAGAGCAGAATGACCGTCGCGTCCTGCGCCGCCTGGGAGCACGAGGCCGCATCCCCACATACGGTGTATGGAATTTCTTTCAGCCGGGCGAATTGCGGATCGTATTCCGAGGCCAGCACCATCACCGAATTCTTTTGCGCCATATGTGAGATTCTGCCACGCCCTTGTCGTAAACGCCGTCCGAAATTGCGGGGGCAGTGCGGTCGCGGAAACCCTCAAGCGTCCGCACATTTCCACCGATGATTACTAGCGACAAGCAAATTCGCCTTTACCAAGATCCCCTCGCCAGGGATGTCGCCGAAGGTTCGCGCCGGTGCGTGGTTGATGACATTGTTCGACATCGAACATACACACCTGGTGGAAGTTGTAATACTCCGTTTTCGCCTATGGACAAAGCTGAAACCAGCCGCATTCAGCAGTTATGCGCGCAGATTGCCGAAGAGCAAGACCGGGAAAAGTTCATGGATCTGGTGAAGGAGTTAAACCGCCTCTTGAGCGCCAAAGAGGAGCGACTGCTTCACGAAGACTTGAATGGCAAGGAAGGTTGACCCACATGCATCAAGCTGGATCCATGTAGAAATGAGTGGCTCAACGCCACCTTTCACACATTCCCGTGGAGAACTGAAAGAGCCTATTCTCCGTTAATTCAGCCTCCTCAGTTTTCCCCGAAAATACAGCAGACGCCGGCAGTAATTACAGGCTGCCGGAGCAGGATGAGATAAATCCATGGCATCCAAAGGATTGTATGGGCCTCATCTTCGAAGGAAATACCATCGTTAGAAGACTGACAAGACCAACGAAACCTGCTCCTTTGCTTGCCGGCTCCCGTTCGGATGCCGCAGGTAAGGCTGTGAGCAATGTGATTTTATTGTCACTCCCCGATGAGGAGTACGATCTGCTGTGTCCTCACCTCGAACCGGCCGACCTGCCCCAGCACCTGATCCTGCACGAGCCTGGTGAGAAGTTGGAGCACACATATTTCCTCAATGCGGGCATGACCTCGCTGGTTGCCCTGAGTGGAGACGGACGGAGTGTCGAAGTTGGCATAGTAGGCCGAGAAGGCATGGTCGGAATGTCGTTGACGGTGGGGCTGCGCCGCGAAATGTTCCGTGCCATCATGCAGATGTCTGGCAATGGAGTACGGGTGCGCTCTGAAGTATTTCAAAGTGTGCTGGAGCGGGCTCCAGTGTTACGGGCGGAATTAAGCCGCTTTGCCGTGGTTCAAGGAATGCAGGTAGCGCAGCTCGCCGCCTGCAACCGGCTGCATGAAACGGAACAAAGACTTGTCCGATGGCTGCTGATGTGCCAGGACCGCGTGGATTCGAAATTGCTTCCGCTGACCCATGAATTTTTGGCCCAGATGCTGGGCACAGGCAGACCGAGCGTGAGTTTGGCCGCAGCGGTTTTGGAAGATGCCGGGCTGATTGAAAACCTAAGAGGAACGGTAAAGATATTGAACCGCAAGAGCCTGGAAGCCGCCGCCTGCGAGTGTTATGCAGTCATTCAGCATTTTAACGGCGGCCTCGGACTGAAGTAGCGCGACGAAGCAATGCGCTGAAGTAACAAACATAAGACGGCCAGCCAAATTGCGGCTGCCGTATCTCTTCCATTGTGCGAACAATCCTACGGCATATACATCCACAAGTCGTTCAGGTTGCCGGTTGAACCTGTTTCCTGCCCGTAGCCCGCAAAGAGCCAGAGGTCTCCGTTATCGTCCACCCAACCGTTAAGAAAGATTCGTCCACCCGGAGTGTTTCCCGGGTCAAGAGTTCCTTCCGTGCCATAGGTTGGGCTCTGATTCACACGGTTCGATCCACTGACCCAAGTCCATTCTCCGCTACTGTATTTCCAGAGATCGTTTAGAAGTCCGACGCTGGACGGCGCATTGTATCCATCCCCGCCAAAGAGCCAGGCGTTTCCGGAAGTGTCCGTCCAGGTTATTCCGTCGACGCGAGCGCCCGGAATATTGTTGGCGGCGGCGGTGCCCTGGGTACCGTAGACCGGAAGACCGTTCACCTCGTTCGATCCTGCCATCCAGGTCCATTGGCCGGCGCCATATTTCCAAAGATCGTTGAGCAGGCCGTCGGTTCCGTTGGAATCGTACCCATTTCCACCGAACAGCCACAGGCCGCCGGATGCATCCGTCCAAGAGTGAGAGTAAGCCCGGGCCCCGGGAACATTCGCCGAGCCCGCCGTTCCTTCCGCCCCATAGTCACCTTTCTGCGACTCAACATCCGCTCCCCCCATCCAGGTCCATTCGCTTCCGCTGTATTTCCACAAATCGTTCAGAAATCCTACGTTTGCACTGGACGCATCGTAACCTAACCCGCCGAACATCCACACATCGCCGGAAGCATCCTTCCAGATCACGGCGGAGTTTCGCGCACCGGGCCAATTGTTGGAGTTCGCAAGGCCGAGCGTTCCATATTGACCCTTTTGATTGGCGATGTTCGAACCGCCCATCCAGCTCCATTCGCCGGCACTGAACTTCCAAAGATCGTTCAACGAAGCTTCCGTTCCCGCCGAATCAAAGCCCTCTCCGCCGAACAACCAGAAATTTCCGGATGCATCCATCCAACTGGCCTCTCCAAAACGCGCCCCCGGAATGTTGGACGAAGAGGCAACGCCCAGAGAACCATAATTTCCACTTTGCCCCGCGACCGCCGGACCACCCTTCCAGGTCCATTCAGCCGCGCTGAACTCCCACAGGTCACTCATCGGCTCGAGAGTTCCGTTGGAGTCGTAGCCATATCCACCAAACAGCCAGAGATTCCCTGAGCTGTCGGTCCAGGTTGCGGGAGATTGGCGTCCACCGGGAGTGTTCGCCGGTGCTGGCGATCCAAGTGTTCCATAAGTGCCATTTTGGTTGACGGCCTGCGAACCTGTCATCCAGGCCCACTCGTTGTGCCCGCAATCCACCTTCACATTAGTTACGTTGGCCATCGCCGGGCCGCTGCCGTTGGCCACAGTACACTGCTGAACCGGGCTGGAGGGCTGGGTAAGCACGGTAACGTTGTATGCGCTGCCGCCGGTAATCGTGGTGGCAAACTGAAAACTGCTGTTGGTATTTACTGAAAGATTATCTTTACCGTTGTCCTGAAGGACCAATCCGCCGTTGGTTCCCGCAAGATTCACGACCGTCCCAGCAATTGTGTATTGACCGGGGGCAACCGTGATCGTCGCCGGATTGCTATTGACGCCGTCTGCCGAAGCAACAATTTGTGCTGTGCCGGCCGCCGCGCCCGTAACCAAACCGGTCGAATTTACTGTCGCCGCCGTTCCGCTCGGCACCGACCACGCAAACGCGATCCCACTCATGGTTGCGCCGTATTGATCTTTCGCCACGGCTGACAAGCTTTGCGTCCCTCCAACTTGAATGCTGGCGGTCGCAGGCGTGACGGTGATCGTGGTCAAGACCGAAGGATCTGCCGATACAGTCAGGGTGACCGGTGAGCTACTTACTCCGGCTGCCGTCGCGGAGATGTTAGTTGTACCTGCAGAGACGCCAGTAGCAAGGCCCGAAGAATTTATCGTTCCGGCAGCGCTGCTGCTGGACCAAGTTAATGCAGGCATGGGTGAGAACGCATTGCCATTTTGGTCTTTTCCACTGGCAGAGAATGCGTGCGTTCCCCCGATGTAGACAGCCGCACTGGACGGAGCCACGGTAAGTGTTGTGAGCAAATGTGATTGCGGTGCCGATGTGCCACTGCCGCCGCCGCAACCGACCAACGCCAAAGTTAGAATCAAGATTGCGCTGACGCTTTTCATCGGGCCCTCCTCTGGATCGCCAAGGATTCCTTGCGCGACGTCCGGCGCCGCTCTGGACCGGACTTCAGAACCGTTTGGAAGTTCGGCTTGCCACGAAACTGGCGAATTAATTCTCACTTATGTATTAGGTCCGTGAAAGTGACTGTTGTAACCAGTTGGCAGGGATGCGCCGGTTTCGACGGTTCCAACCCTCCGCTTTGCCTTCGTTGACTCCCCAAACCGTCCTCCGTAAGATGGATCGACTCATTCCCGGCGTTCTTCGCTGTCTCCTACAAAAGATCGTGATCGACCAGACCATTTCGCATTACCGCATTGTTGAAAAGCTGGGCGGCGGCGGCATGGGCGTGGTTTATAAGGCCGAAGACACCGAGCTGGGCCGCTTCGTCGCACTGAAATTTCTTCCCGATGAATTGTCGCGCGATCCGCAAGCGCTGGAGCGCTTTCGGCGCGAGGCGCGAGCGGCTTCGGCGCTCAATCATCCGAATATCTGCACGATCTATGAAATCGGCAAGCATGGCGAGCAGTCATTCATCGCCATGGAGTTTCTGGATGGCGTGACCCTGAAGCATTTGATCTCCGGCAAACCGCTGGATAACGAAACCGTACTCTCGCTGGCGCTGGAAATTTCCGATGGCCTGGACGCAGCACATGCACAAGCTATTGTTCATCGCGACATCAAACCAGCGAACATCTTCGTTACTAAGCGCGGCCACGCGAAGATTTTGGATTTTGGATTGGCGAAGATCGCCAGCTCAAGCGCTTCCTCCGGTCAAGTTGCTTCCGCAAATACGATGACTGCTGTGGAAGCGCATCTCACCAGCCCCGGCTCCACGCTGGGAACGATTTCGTATATGTCGCCGGAGCAGGCTCGAGCCAAAGAACTCGACGCCCGCAGCGATTTATTTTCCTTCGGAGCCGTGCTCTACGAGATGACCACGGGCACGCTACCCTTTCGCGGCGGAAGTCCGGCAGAGATTTTCAAATCGATTCTCGATTCGACCCCGGCATCTGCGTTGCGGCTGAATCCCGACCTGCCGGCTGATTTCGAAAGGATCCTCAACAAGGCGCTGGAGAAAGACCGCAACCTGCGCTATCAGTCGGCCGCCGACCTGCGCACGGACCTGGCGCGGCTGAAACGCGACTTCGATTCCGGAAGATCAGGCAGCGCGATTGCGCCGGAAGCCAGCGCCGCAGCTTCATCTTCTTCATCTTCATCGCTCGCCCCAGCGCCAACGCATTCTTTCGTGAAATTGATCGCGGCCATCGTGGCCGTCCTTGCCGTCGTTCTGATCGCGGCTACAGTCTATTTTCTCCGCGGAAAGTCGCAGACGCAGCAAATCAACTCGATTGCCGTGCTGCCCTTCGTCAATGCCACAGCCGATCCGAACAACGAGTATCTGGGTGACGGCTTGACCGAGAGCCTGATCGGCACGCTCTCCCAACTGCCCGACCTCAAAGTAATGGCGCGCAGCACGGTCTTTAAGTTCAAAGGCAAGGAAGACGATCCGCAGAAGATCGGGCAGACGCTCCAGGTAGGGGCTGTTCTCACCGGACGCATTACCCAACGCGGCGACCAGATCACGGTTCAAGCCGATTTGGTAAATACCGCCGACGGCAGCGAACTGTGGGGCTCTCATTACGAAAGCAAGACAGCCGAAATCACCCAACTGCAAAGCGAGATCACTCACGACCTCTCGACCCGGCTGCGCCGCGCAAACTCCGCCAAGCTGCCGCAAAATCTGGGCAATGCGGGTACGAACAGTCCCGAAGCCTATCGACTTTACCTGGAAGGCCGGCAGGCCTGGTACGGGCGCACGCCTGAGGGGATTAAGAAAAGCATCGAACTGTTCCACGAAGCGATCACCGCCGACCCAAACTATGCGCTCGCCTACGCGGGACTCGCGGACACCTACAACGTCGCTCCCAGCTACATTCCCATCACCTCAAAGCAGGCATCGTCGCTCGCCGACGAAGCCGGACGAAAAGCCCTTGCTCTGGACGATAGTCTGGCGGAAGCTCATGCCGCGCGGGCTTTCACCCTGGCGAACTTCTGGAAATGGAGCGAATCGGAAGCGGAATTTCGCCGCTCCATAGAGTTGAACCCCAACAGCGCCCGTACCCACTACTTTTTTGCAGTCGGCTGCTTGGCGCCCCAAAACCGGGCCGAAGAGGCGTTGGAACAGTACCGCATCGCATTGTCGCTCGATCCGCTGTCCTCGATCGTGAATGCGAACTACGCTTTGATGTTGACGCAGGCCCGGCGCTACCCGGAGGCGCTCGCCGAATTCCAGAAGGTGTTGGCCCGCGATCCTGATTTTTCTCCGGCGCATTACAAACTCTCTCAGCTCTACGCCATCATGGGCCGCTTCGGCGACGCAGTATCCGAAATGCGGCAGATAGTTACAAAACCGGTCGCCGCCACTCCCGACGCCAAGGGCTATCTGGCAATGTCCATGGCCATGGATGATGCGGATCGCACGGCCTCAATCGCCATCGCCTCCGCGCTTGCCGGTAATAAAGAGCAGGCGTTCCAATATCTGGGGAAAGCCTATGCAGACGGAGACAGCGAGTTGCTGTTCGCGGTTCGGCTTCCCGCGCTCGACTCGCTGCACTCCGATCCGCGCTTCGCTGAGTTTCTGCGGAAGATGGGACTGTCGCAGTAGACGCCTCGAATCCTCTCCGTGTTAGCATTTTGCTTGAGGTCGTTTTCAGCGGAATGCGCATGGCCCGCAGTCGTTCCATCCCGGCTTTCTCGTTGGCCCTGATTCTCGGCTGCTCGTTATCTTCCTTGTCTTCCTTCGCAGCCACAGAAGAAAAATCTCCCTGGCTTGAGATCCACTCCACTCACTTCACTGTAATCACGGATGCCGGCGAGAAAAAAGGCAGGGACGTCGCGCTGCGTTTCGAGCAGATGCGCGCGGTCTTCGCCACGCTGCTGATGAAAGACCGGCTGAACGATTCCGAGCCCTTGACTATTCTCGCCTTCAAGAACGACCGGGACTATTATCAGAGCGCGCCTTTGCAGAAAGATTCATTCGGTCAGCTTCAGCCGATCACCGCTCCGGGATTTTTTCTCGCTGGAGAAGATCAGAATTTCATTGTGTTGAACTTGTTCGAGCCAGATCCCTGGCGCGCCGTCGCGCACGACTTTGCTCATCTCATGCTGCATTACAACTATCCTCCCGTCGAAGGATGGTTCGACGAAGGCCTGGCGGAATATTTCAGCTCGATCCGAATCGATAACAAGCAATACGAAATCGGCGGAGATCCGGAGTTGACGAGTGTGTACAGCACCGATCTGGTCGGCAATCAGAATGAGACCCGCAATCCGCCGAAGTCGTTGACCGAACTGCTGGGCGCGGAAGTTTGGCTGGCGCTGCCCGACCTGCTCACCATCAAGCACGACACTTCTGATTACCACGAAGGCACGCATCACACTCTGTTCTACGCGCAGTCATGGATCACCGTTCACTATCTACTGCACGAGAATAAGCTCCCCGAGACTGGAGCCTATTTCGGCCTGGTAGAGAATCAGCACGTCCCAGCGCCGGAGGCAGTGCAGAAAGCTTACGGCATGTCTCCGGAGCAGTTGGATAAAGCAGTAAAGGATTATTTCCACTCGCTCACGCCACTGTTTACCGCGCTGGACGCGTCGAAGCAGGCGAACGCTTCCGCGAACACCCCGCAGGTATACCAGTTGCCGGTTCCCGTTGGCGCGGATGACAGCGCGATCATGGCCAAGATGATCTTGATCGACGACGCGCGCGCCACGGTGGACGAGATGAAAATCAGAATTCCGGAGCGGCGCGATGTCGCGCTGAGGGACTTGCTAACGCTGGCGAATCCTCCGGAAACCACGACTGCGTCGGACAAGAGTTCTCCGAGAAAAATAAGAAAACAGAAAGACGATAAAGATGACGACACAACGCCGATGATCGTCGCCAGCGGGAATGAGATCGCGCATCGCGCGCTGGCCCGGGACCACATCGAGCGCGGCGAATTTGAAGCCGCGACCGAAGAACTGGGCGATGCGGCCGCGTTGAACCAGCGCGACATGTGGATTCGCTATTACCTTTCGGTGCTGAAATATCGCGTCTCGAAAGCCAACCACACCGACATGCAAGGCCTGCCCAACATGATGCAGGATCTGCGGGCGGTGCTCGAATGGTATCCCGAGTTCGCCGATGCTTATGATTTGCTGGCTATGGCTCGGCTGGTCGGCGGCGGGTCGTCCGCAGCCATGCAGTCCGAGCGCGCGGCCATCAACTTGAGTCCCCGCAATCAGGAATACATTTTTCACCTCGCCGAGATTTATGTGGGTGATAAGAAATGGACCGCAGCGACTGAACTGTTGAGCCGGTTGAAGACCAGCAGCAATCCGCAGGTCGCGGCCGAAGCCAGGGACGAACTGGGCAAGCTGGCCAGCGAGCAGAAGTATGGGCTCTCGGCCACGCTGGGCGACGCTCCCAAGCTCGCCGCGCAACCATCTCCCTTCGACGTGCTGGAGCAGGATGCGGCCAAACGCGCCGCGGAGGCGCAAGCGAAACAAAACTCTGTCGCCGACCGGCGCGTCTCGAAATTTGTCCAAGGCAAACTGGTTGCGGTGGATTGCTCCCAGCCTCCGGTCGCGGTGCTCACCGTGGCCTCGGGCGAGGCGTTGCTGAAGTTTCGCACGGCAGACTACAAATCCCTGCTGGTCATCGGCGCGGATACCTTCTCCTGCCAATGGAGCGACCGCAGAGTGTCCGTCAACTACAAGCCCGGCGGAATTGCGGATGGAGATTTGGTGTCCGTGGAAGTGCGGTAGCGTCGATTCCCGCTGTGGATTTCCTCGGGAAATAATTTTGGATGCGATCCGGTGAAGCGGGCGGCGGCTCGATTCGCGTCGATTCGCACTCATTTTTTGGGTGTACCCCCCACCCCCTCGCTTTTTCCAAAACCTTTGGAATCACTGTTCTGGCGAAAAACCCCTCGCAAAATACGTTTTTCAAAGAACTTAGAAATTAAATCCTTAGAACCAACGGGTTCGATCGCGATGGGTTGCTGGGGAGCGGACCGTCACGTCCTCGACCATGATTGCTGATTTGGATTGTGAGAGCAAGGTCGGATGTCACAAGGTGGTGTGGAAAAGTGAAGGATAAAAGTTCTTCGCCCGCGCCGTCGCAACGCAACTGGTGGTGAGCAACGAGTTGAGATCGAGTCGGAATGGACGGCGCGAAAAGCGCGAACAAGCGGCGGGGAATTTGTGTCCCGCTGTAGAACTGCCCCACTCAAGCCAAAGGAAGGCTTGAATGGGCCACCCGCCGGCAATCGCACGTCGAAGACCAACGACCAGAGCGGGCTCACGTCGAATTACGCCTACGACCCGCTCTACGAGCTGACGCAGGTAACCCAAGGTGCAAGTACCACGGAGAGCTACAGCTACGACGCGGTCGGGAATAGACTGTCATCATCCGGCGTGCCGACCTACAGCTACAATTCGTCGAACGAGCTAACCCAGAACTCGCTGGGCAGCTACACGTACGACGCAAACGGCAATACCCTCTCCGACGCCCTCCGGCAAATCCTACACCTGGGACTTCGAGAACCGGCTCGTCTCGGCGACGGTGCCGGGCACAGGGACGGTGAATTTCAAATACGATCCCTTCGGCAGACGCATTCAGAAATCCGGTCCGCTGGGAACAACCAACTTTGTCTATGACGGGATGGGTGCAAATTCTAATGTCATCGAGGAGATAGATTCGAGCGGAAACGTGCTTGCTAGGTACACGCAGAGCGATTTAATTGACGAGCCTCTGTCGATGCTGCGCTCTGGAGCGGCCAGCTATTTTGAGTGGGACGGTCTCGGCTCGGTCACTTCACTGAGTAACTCTGCCGGAGCGCTCGCCAACACGTACAGGTTTGACTCCTTTGGCAAGTTGACGGGCTCAACCGGAACGCTCACCAATCCGTTCCAGTACACCGGGCGCGAGTTTGACCAGGAAACCGGGATTTACTACGACCGGGCGCGCTACTACGACCAGAATGCAGGTCGATTCATCAGCGAGGACCCGATCCGGTTCCGTGGTGGAATCGACTTCTTTGCGTACGTCGGAAACAATCCGGTCAATCGAACCGATCCCGACGGAATGGGTGACTCGCCGAAGAGCTGCGCTAAGGCTTTGGCCGATTTAGCAAAGGCGCAGTACATAGCCAGTGAGCGGTTTGCTGCGTTCGTTGCATACGGAGACAAGGAGCCGCAGCACGCAAAGCAGTTGGGCATCGCGCTTAACAATCTGCAGAAAGCAATAGACGCTGTAAAAAAGTACTGTAACTGCGACCTTCTCAAGGCGGAAGCTGCTGCTGCACCTGGCCGCCGCCGTGGCACTGGCCGAAGAAATAGCCGACACGATACGACAATTTTGTTCGCAGGAACCCTGTTTCGCACCATAAGGAAAAATGAACGACAAGATGACAAGACGAGTGGAAGAGATTCAAACGTCGGACGTCTTTAAACGCGTGAAGGAGATTCAGTCCTTGATGGAGGAGTCCGCGAAATCGTGCTTCGACGACTCCGAGTTGGGCCACTTGCGCGCGGTGATCAGGCTTACTGTGGAATTCCGTGACTACCTGGAACACGGCAGCGTCGAAATGGCGCGGGGTATGCAACAGCTGCCTTACGCCGGGGTTCTCCCAACGGAGTTTCGCAAGGATCTACAGAGCGCCAGCGCGGACCCATTCAACAAGTACGATCTCAACTACGTATGTGAATCAATCCTTCCGGGAGTGGACTCTTTCTGCAGCCTAAACTCGGCCTACAGCAAACTGGACGGTGCGACGGGCAGCAGGATCGAATGGGGCATGGTTTCCTCCAGGGAGTCGTTCCAGGCGCAGTTTGTTTCGATGTTCAACAAATTTACAAAAGAAGTGAACTTCGAAAAGAAGTGTCGGCTTCTCTTGGACCTGTTCAAATTACAGATCGTTTTTGCCGGTATCTCCTACAACGGCTGATTGCTGGCGTTTCCCGGCGCGCTAGAGCGTGAGTTCGGGAGCGGATGAACGGGTGAGGTCACGGTTTTTTCTTTAGCTGCTGATCCGATGCTGAGGGGGTAAAGAAGGGCCGTGCCGAACTGAGGCGCGGCCCTTGCTGTTTGTGCTGGCGATCCGTACCTGATTCCGGGGTGTTGTGGCCTGCCGATCTGCACCGTGGTCCCGGCCTGATTAGCTGCCCGATTCGATCCCGTTTGGAGGCTGGAAACGGCTCAGATGAGACCAGGGAAATCCTTGCGAACTTGGGAGCGGGCATACTCGCGAGCGGAGTGCTCGTCCGGGAACTCCTTGAGCACGTCGAAGTCGCCCTCCTGGGGACCGCCCGGTTTGTTCACTCGTGCGATCTGAAACTTGCCTTCCGGTGTCTTGTTGAGGACGAGGTTGACCGGGATACCGCCGCCGGAGAGGTTGACGGGATAGAGCGGGGCTGAGTTGAGTTTCGCCATGCCCGAATTTTACCGCCGGGTGGTGCCGGTCGTTGTGGGGCGGCTGGCCCACCTTATGTCCCTTTGCGCCACCTAAAGTCGGCTGCCCCACCTTTCGAGATTTTCGAAAGGTGGGAATTCGAAATGATGGTATCACTCGGTTGAAGTTCGGCCTTCTAGAGTTCGTTCACGAGCACGGGTCCGCGGGTGATGAAGTGGAAGTATCCGGCGCCGTAGTGGCGTTGGAGTTTTTTGGGCATCGCAATCTTGTAACAGAGAGTTCGGGATTATTCGTGTGATGGATGAACTTGGGGTGGGCTCCGGTAAAAGGCGCTGGTGACTGGCTGCATCGGTACCCACCCTTCGAAAGACGCGAAGGGTGGGGCAGCCTCTGGCCCGGCGGGCGAAGGGTGGGCCAGCCACCAACGCCCTTCACGAAGATGTGATACCGCACGATGAGGTCATTGCCAGATTTGCCATTGCGAGAAATCTCCTTTGCTTCGATTGATGTGCCTGGCGGCACCATCTCCTCGAAGCCTACCTCAACGCTCATAAGGTGCTGGACACGTTGCGCGATCTCACCTTGCGTCGCTCCAATATCCTGCGCTGGCAAAAAAGGGGGAAGCAGTGCTATCAAGAACGGAACTATCAAGAAACGGTGTGCCATAGGGAGAGTTTACATATTTACCCAGCCCCACCCCGCTTGGATTCTTGCGATGCTTGCCCGTGGGAATCGAGGATGGGCGGGTGGCTCACGTCTCCCATTCGTGAAGGATCCTTAAATGGCAGGGTGCCCCATTTCTCGCGTTCTCCGCGAGAAGTGGGGCTTTTCGCTTGA
This sequence comes from uncultured Acidobacteriaceae bacterium, assembly GCA_963833875.1. Taxonomy (GTDB): domain Bacteria; phylum Acidobacteriota; class Terriglobia; order Terriglobales; family Acidobacteriaceae; genus Sulfotelmatobacter. The sequence continues at coordinate 539,549 of CAWHZM010000002.1, read as the reverse complement.
GCTCACGATAAGCCCGACTAACGTTCATCCGTCACAGACATGAGATCGAGCTGGCATGTAGGGTTTTTCATGCCCTGGGGGTTAAAGCGTTATTACGGGACAGGAAGCCTTCATTTCATTACCTGGAGCTGCTACCGACGCAGGCCGCAACTTTGCGATCCCGCGCGCGCGACCTGTTGCTTACTGTCCTCGATCTGATGCGTGTCCGCTATCGTTTTGCCGTGATCGGATACGTGGTCATGCCCGAACACGTACATCTACTGATTTCCGAACCTTGGATTGGCGATCCTTGGATTGGTGATCCCTCGAAAGTAATTCAGGCCGTGAAGCTGAGTGTCTCCCGGCGGCTGGCCATTGCGGGCGAATTCTCGGGCAGGTTCTGGCAGAGCCGTTTCTATGATTTCAATCTGTGGGGCCAGCAGAAAGAAGTTGAGAAGCTGAGGTACATGCATCGCAACCCGGTGGTGCGCGGACTGGTGGCGAGTCCGGAGGAGTGGCGTTGGAGTAGCTACCGCTCCTATGCTTACGGAGAGGCAGGATTGGTTCGGATCAACGATTGGAGTTGGTGGGAGGAGAAAATTCGACAGAGCACTGGTTGAGGGTCGGGAGGGTGTCGGCGAAAAGCCCCACTTCTCGCAAAGAGCGCGAGAAATGGGGCACCCGGCGGCACCCCTGAAGCGATGCCCGGATACGGAAACTTGAGTTTTCAGCAAAATGTGAAGCCGATTTCGGAATTTGCTGGATTATCGCAGCGGTGAACCGCTGCGCCACCCAAAAGCCGGGCGCATCGACGCCGAACACACCGGGGCCGACCACATCAAAGATCAAAGGCGACGGACAGGAGTGCCCGTCCTACACGGACGAAATCCCACTTCTCGCAAAGGACGCGAGAAATGGGGCACCCCCGGTTTTTTCAGCACCAACTTTTTTCAGAACCAATTTTTCCAGCTCCAATTTTTTTCCGAAGAGGCCTCAATAAGAAAACCCTCCCGATGGGAGCGGGAGGGTTGTGCAATCGACGGAGATTGCGCTATCCGCGGACGACGTTTCCGGCTTGAAAGCCCTTGGGGCCTTTGAGCAGATCGAACTCGACGGTCTCGCCCTCATTGAGCGACCGGTAGCCATTCTCCTGGATGGCGGAGAAATGTACGAAAACGTCCTCGCCCGTGGAGCGCTGGATGAAACCATATCCCTTCGCCCCATTGAACCACTTGACTGTTCCCTTCTCTCTCACTGATTACTCCTTTCGCTAATCGCTTAGAATATTCCCCGAATCTCCCGTCTGTTGCCCCGGCTGCCCGGGACGCCCCCTTCAAGAAAAACGGTGGAAGCGGGTTGTGCTTCTGAGTTCCCTGGAACTTGCCCCAATGCAAAAGACTCCTCGGTTAACGCCACGCGGAGAAATTGCGGCGCGAACTTGCGGAGCCCTGAACCGACGCTGGATTCTACGGAACTACTCAAGACGTCAACCCTGTGTAAGGCTCATTCCGGCGTACCAGTAAATGAGCACTGGCGATAATAAGCACTACTAAATCGTTTGACAAGAAGAATTAGAGGGGTTTGGGAGGAAAAATAAACGGAGCCGCCAGGCTTAATTTTGACCGGTAAAGGGCGCCAAAGGGGGTCGTCCAGCTAGAACTTTGGTTTGATAAGCATTGCCGGACGGAGGCTGGTGGCTCTTGATAGGATGGTGCAAACAGTGCCCGACGAGAAAATAGCCGCGGTTACCCGGCCGGAAATCGGTTCCAGCGAAGCGGTAGAGCCTCGCCTGGGGCGATTTCCCTCTGAAGATCCTCCGGGACGGCCGTCGCGATCGTCCTCAGAGCTTTCGTCGGGCGTGATGGGGTCGACGGCGAAATACCTGTTACGGACCGAGGTGCATACTTTTGCATTTTCGGTGGCGGCGAACGCGATCCTGTCATTTTTCCCGTTTCTGGTGCTGCTGATGACGCTGATTCGGTGGGTGTTTCACTCACGCGTGATGTATGACGTGGTGGTGGAGCTATTGCGGGATTATCTGCCGGCAGGGCAGGAATTTGTGATCCGGAACCTGAATGCCATGGTGGATACGCGGCACCGGGTGCAGGTGGTGTCTCTGCTGATCCTGCTGGTGACTTCTTCCGGGATTTTTCTGCCGCTTGAGGTTGCGCTGAACCGGATCTGGCAGTTTCCGAATAATCGGTCTTATCTGGCGAATCAAGCGGTTTCGTTGGGGCTTGCATTTAGTTGCGGAGTGCTGGCTCTGCTTTCGGTGGCGATGACGGCGCGAGATGAGCCTTTGCTGCAGTTTTTGCTGCGCGGGCATGGGAGTGAAACGGTGCGGCTGGCGGGATTTGTGATGATGAAAGTTTTCGCCATTGGGGCCAGCATTGCGATTTTCTTCCTGATCTACTGGCTGCTGCCCAATGGCAAAGTGCCGGCGCGGGCGGTGCTGCCGACGGCCGTTATCATGGGATTGCTTTCGGAAGCGTTGAAGTATGGATACATTTTGGCACTGCCCTGGCTGAATTTTGCGGAGATCTATGGGCCGTTTGCAATTTCGGTCAGCATGATGTTTTGGGCGTTTCTTACCGGATTGTTGCTGTTGGCTGGAGCGAACCTGAGCGCACGAGAGTATGTGGGACGCAGAGGGTAGACGAGCCCGAACTTTGCATTTGCCATTACTGGATATTCACAGGCAGACGGTGACATCCGTCACGGTTAATTTCGAAATGCTTCGTTAAGGTGTCTGTGGTTTCCCAAACCCTCTGAGCAGACATTCCTTCGCTGGTGGTTGCCATGACCGGAAGTTTGTGTCGGCGTCTGCTCGCCGCTGCGCTACTCGTCTTTGTTATACAAGTGCTCTCAAGGGCGCAGTTGGCGCCGGGTCGAGCCACATCAGTTAGCCCGCGGACTCTGGTCGATTCGGCTCGTACTGAGTTTGAAGAAGCTTATCAGACGCCTGTTTTTCCTGCCCCGCCCGCTCCTGCTCCAGTGTTGCCGCGGCGGAGTCCTTTGTCCCAGATCGCCAGGCCGGCTGGAGCTATCTTCTCTGGCAAGGTAATCGCTGTGGGTCAATCTGATGCAGCGGGCGTGAATACTGCCTCAACCAGCATTACGTTTCAAGTGGAGCAAGCGATCCGCGGAGTTTCGTTAGGCCAGAATGTGACGATTCACGAATGGGCTGGACTGTGGGCCAGAGGAGAACGCTATCGCGTGGGTGAACGGGTGATGCTGTTTCTTTTTCCCCCGAGCAGGCTGGGCCTGACCAGCCCTGTGGGTGGGGCATGGGGGAGATTTGAGGTCGATCCGCGGGGGAGGATCGTGCTGAACGCAATTCACGCGGGGATTCTACAAACGCATGCGCGGCCTGGGACGAGAGCCGTTGTTGCTTATCCCGAGTTTGCGCGGGCTTTGCGGCTGGCCGTCCACGAGAAGTGAAAAGCAAGATGGGGAAAAAACACCACGCTCGAAGCTCGATGTGCCCCGCGTTGCGGATAGCAATTGCGATGGCCATTGTGCTTTGCTGTGCCCGGTTGATGCATGCGGGCGGACCGGAGTATGTAGCAGGTTCAAGTTATTTCGATTCATCGGCCATGGGACAACCGCTGGTTTGGGCGGGAGGACAGATCAACTACTACACCGATCAGGGCGACCTGAGTCCGATCTTGCCAAATTCGGCAGCCAATGTGTTGGTAGCCAACTCTTTTCTGCAATGGACTTCGGTTGCCAGCGCGGCTGTGATCGCGAACGATGCCGGGCAGCTGGCCGAGGACGTGAACGGAAGCAACCTTGAAGTGAATTTCAGCGGAACCGTCACCGCTCCGGCAGACATAACGCCCTCGGCGATGAACACGCCGGTTGGGATCGTCTATGACTACGATGGTTCGGTGACCGATGCTCTGCTCGGAGCGGGGGCGGGAGACGCTTCGCAATGCTTCTGGAATGCCGTCTATGGAGGGGTGGACAATTTCGGTGTAGCGGCAAATCTTGAACACGCACTGGTGGTGATCAATGGCCAGTGCGCGGTGCAGTCTTCTCAGCTAACCGATGTGGAATACCGTCTGGTTCGCGTTCTGGGAAATGTTCTGGGGCTGGGCTGGTCACAACTTAATTTGAATGTGATCACGGGATATCCGACGCCCACGACAGACGACTTCGCGGGATTTCCGGTCATGCATTCCGCCGACCCGGCGACTTGTATCCCAATAACGGTGTGTTATGCCAACCCCTATCAACTTGCGGCGGATGACATAGCCGCGCTGTCGCGCTTGTATCCGCTGAGTTCTCCTCCGCCAACCACCGCCCGCATCTACGGATCAGTCTACTTTTCCAATCGTATTGGCGGCGAAGGACAGCCAATGCAAGGGGTTAACGTTTTCGCGCGGTGGATTGACCCTTCCACCAGCCTGCCCTCGCATAGATATGCAGCCTCCTCCGTCTCCGGATTTCTGTTTACGGGGAATGCGGGGAATCCGATCACGGGATGGACCGATTCGTTGGGCAACGCCTATAGCGAATTCGGCTCGGACAACCAAATATCGGAAGGATTCTTCGACCTCGGCGGGCTGCCGATTCCGAACGGGGCAGGCACTGCACAATACCAGATCTCGATCGAAGCTCTCGACCCCGCGTGGTCGGCAGGGGTCAGCCCGTATGAATATTCGCAGGTGACGCCGTCCGGAACCTTTCAGCCCATTACCGTGACCGTATCGGCTGGAGGTGAATTCGAACAAAACATTCAGATGTCCGGCAGCGGACTGGGCGCAGAGCCCTGGGCGGCGGAGACCTGGAGTACCCCGGCTGTAATTCCGGCAGCGGGGGACTGGATTGGTTCTATAAGCGGTTACGGTGACACGGCTTATTTCCTGGTCAACGCGCAAGCCAACCGCACGTTCTCACTCGCGCTGACTGCGCTTGATGAGGTCGGTGGGCCGAGTGAGTCGAAAGCTGAACCGGTAATGGGCATCTGGGCTGAGGGGGATCCACAAGGGACTGTTCCGCCTGCTTTTACACCATTGCCGTTCAACTCGGAAACATTCGCCATGAGTCTCTTAGCTGCTCAGGTTCTCAGTTCCAGCAGCTTTATCATCGGCGTCGGCGATCTTCGGGGCGACGGACGCCCCGATTACCAATATCACGCTCATTTGCTCTATGGCGATTCCGTTAGCCCACCACGGGTTCCGGTCAGCGGCGGAGCGGTAGTGCTGCAGGGAATCGGTTTTGCGCCCGGGCAGAGTGTAACCGTGGGGAATACAAATATCCCTGCAATCGCTAGCGATTCGGGTCAGATTCTACTGACGGCTGCGGCCCAAAGTGATGGGCCGCAGAGCGTCACGATTACCGACCCGATCACTGGAGCATCCTCAACGATGACTGGCGTACTCACTTTCGGGGCGGCTGCCAGCGACCGAATACTCTTGCTGCAGGGAGCCAATCCTCTGAGCACGGTTGGGGTTCAAGCCACCAATCCGGTAAGTGTGCGGGTGGTTGCTGCGGACGGAGTCACCCCGGTATGGGGTGCGACCGTGGGATGGACTGGCACGAACAATGCAGCATTGTCATCGTGCGGGGGAATTTCGAGCTGCTCCGCGATCACCGATGAGGGCGGGAACGCATCTACGTCGGTCACTCCAAGCGTGGCAGGGATCGCAACCATTACGGCCACCCTCGCGCCGGGCGTGTACAACCCTGCGCAATCGGTCTCCGGAACGCTCGACGCAACTTCTCCGTCACAGAGTATTGGCGTCACTGCACCCAACTTGTGGATCGCTCAGGGGGCATCCTTCAGCGTCCCTCTGACGGCCCGAGTCTTAAGCCTGGCATCTCCTCAGGGCGGAGTAACGGTAAACTTCATCGTGGATCAGGGAACCGCTTCCCTGAGTTCTTCCACGGCGACTACAAACAGCGCGGGATACGCAACCGTAACCCTCAGCTCGACGAACTTTACCTCCAACGTTCAACTGAGCGCCTGCGTTTTGCCAGGTCCGGGGCCTTGCCAAACCATTTATGGAAACGCAGTCGCCACTGCGCTGATGAACTTGCAGCCTGTGGCTGGAGGGGTGCAAGTCATCACTGGGCAGTCATTTCAACCATTGACGGTGCGCGTAACCGATTCGTCGACACCCCCGAATCCCGTGCTTGGCGCCAGCGTTCTTTTCCAGTCGACCGTAATGCGGCCCTCCGGAGACGGCCTGACGATCGTCACGGGAGATTCAACGACTACGCAAACGGGAGTTCCTTCGATTCTGGGTGCCGCGCAGAGCGTTGTTCAGAGTAACGCGAATGGACTGGCGAGCATTGTACCCAGCGTGGGGCCGTTCAACGGATTACTGGAGATACAGATTCAGATCGCAGCCGGAACCTCAGCTTTCATACAGGATGTTTTGGAGAGTTTTCCGTGAGGAATGCCGACCTTCCGCGTGGAGGCTTGCTGAAGTAAGCGAATGGCCCAAAACCGTGTCGCGCTCTGGTGTACTCTGTTGCTCTGCGAATGAGCGCTTTGCGAGCAACGCTGCTGTTAGGAATAGTTACGTCAATCTGGACCGGTTGTGCTTCGATTGGGCCGCCCGAACCGCCATCGCTCGAGTTGGCGAAGCCTCCCTCCGATCTGCGAGCGGCGCGTAAAGGCGACAAGGTGGTGCTGAGTTGGACGATCCCTTCGCGAACGACAGTTCGCCAAAGTCTACGGTATCTGGGACAAACTGAGATCTGCCGAAGTCTCGAGGCCCCGCTCAAGGGATGCACGGCGACCGTCGGTTCCGTTGCGCCACCGGCGGATTTTGAGCGGAGCTCAAAAACGAGCGCTAAGAAACTGGAGGCGACTTTTACCGACAGTCTTTCGTCCGCGATGGAGCGCGAGCGTTCCAGGAGCTTCGCGGTGTATGCCGTGGAAGTACAGAATGCCGCTGGCCGCAGTGCGGGGACCTCGAATCAAGCCAGGGTGCCGTTGGTCCCAACTCTGCCACCGTTTGACGATTTTGCGGCTCGACCACAGGCTTCAGGGATGCTGATCTCATGGCACTGCCCACACAATGCGGCCAGCCTCAAGGACGTTCGATTTATGTTCCGCCTTTATCGCAGACTGGAATCGGAGTCAAAGTACACGAAAATTGCTGACGTTCCTGCCACGGAATGCGCCGAGGCCGTTCCGCAAACCGAGGAGAGCAGCGCCAGCTCGTTTCTCGATCAGACGTTCGAGTGGCAGCAAACGTATCTCTACCATGGCACGGTAGTTAGCGCGATTGAAGTACCAGGCCAACCCGCGGTGGAAGTCGAGGGCGACGACACGCCCCCAATAAGAGTATTTGCGAATGACATTTTTCCTCCCGTGGTGCCCTCGGGATTACAGGCCGTGTCCTCGGGTCCGGGCCAGGCGCCATTTATAGATCTGATCTGGTCGCCGGTGAACGATGCGGACCTCGCGGGCTACAACGTGTACCGGCATCTTGCGGACGCGCCTCCGGAAAGATTAAATGCCGAGGTGGTGCAAACCCCGGCCTTCCGAGACGCCCGGGTTGAACCGGGAAGGACCTACCTTTATTCCGTATCCGCGGTCGATCAACGGGGCAATGAAAGTGCGCGCTCCGAGGAAACCAGTGAAATCGCGCCCTGATGATTCACGGGGTCGGCGACCTTGTGACAGCAAGAGGTGGAGGGAAAAGTGTCGCTGGATGGGCCATCTCGTGATTAGATAGTTTCATGAGATATTGCCGTTTTGAATGGGATCATCAAGTCCTATATGGAATGGTCGAGTCTATGGGCGGTCGCGATGCGATTGTCCGGATTCTCCTAGCCGCTCCAGAAGATTCAGATGGAGACGTGGAAGGATTGCGAACCCGGCGGATCGAGCCGATCGCTCTGGAGGAGGCCATGTTATTGCCTCCCGTGCGACCTTCGAAAATTGTCTGCGTTGGCCGCAATTACCGCGAGCACGCCGCGGAATTAGGGCACGATGTGCCGAAGGAGCCTTTGCTGTTTCTGAAAGCGCCATCGGCATTGTTGGCTCCTGGCGGCGTGGTGAAGCGGCCTAAGCTCTCGCAGCGGGTGGATTACGAAGGCGAGCTCGGCGTTGTAATTGGGAAGCAATGCCATCAGCCGGCTGTGGATGAAGACATCAGGAAATATATTCTGGGCTACACCTGCGTGAACGACGTAACCGCACGCGATTTGCAAAATACCGACGGGCAATGGAGCCGCGCCAAAGGCTTCGATACGTTTTGTCCAGTAGGACCGGTGGTGGTGGACGGGCTTGATCCATGGACTGGGCTGGGCGTGGAGACCCGCGTCAATGGTGAAATCCGCCAACAGGGCAACACCCGGGACTTCATATTTTCGCTGGATACAATCATCCGGCACATTGCACAGGCGATGACGCTTTATCCCGGCGATCTCATCGCAACCGGAACACCGGCCGGCGTGGGGCCGGTCGTGGCCGGCGATGTGATGGAAGTCAGCGTGGAGGGAGTGGGAGCGCTAAGAAACTCGGTGGCGGACGAATAGTAAGTCGTCTCTTAATCCGATCGCTGCAGATCCGATCATTGTAGGCGAAAACGTTCGCGCATCAGGCGCTGCAAGCGGGGTTTGTAGAGAAGGTCGTAGGCCAGCTCCTTGTCGGGAAACATGGCGAGAGCGGCGCGCTTGGCACCTGCCGCCAGTTCGGAGGCCTCTTCGATGGTAAGGCTTGGATCCTGACTGATGACGGAAGAAACCATGCTGATCATCACTTGCAGGCGTCGAATTCTTCGAGCTTCGTCAGCCGATTCGCTGACTTCGCCGCCGCGGCCAGGTTCCCCACGATAGGGTTGATCTTTCTCGCGATTCGATTGTTCCCCAGTCATCATCCCGCCACAATTGCCTATATTTTGATGACGCAAGCAGCGCCTACGTTGCGCCCATGTCTCCTTGCGCCATCTCTCGTGGCCGTCAGTTTCTCACGGTTGGTTTGACTTCTCCAGCATTCGTCTGCATTATTCAGATCGGAGATTCTGATGCGCGATATTATTTCCACCAAAGAGGCTCCCCAAGCTATCGGGCCCTACTCGCAGGCGGTCCGGGCGAACGGTTTCGTTTTTACCTCGGGGCAGATTGCCATCGAGCCAGCCACCCAAAAGGTGATCGCTGGCGATGTGGGGGCGCAAACCGAACAAGTTTTGCGCAACCTGTCGGCGGTTCTGGAAGCGGCGGGAAGCGGGCTGGGTAAGGTCGTGGGTTCGACGGTATTCCTTAAGAATATGGCTGATTTTGCCGCCATGAATGAAATTTATGGCAAATTCTTCAACGTCACGCCGCCAGCGCGGTCCACGGTGGAAGTGGCGCGCTTGCCGAAAGATGTGCTCGTGGAAATTGACGTGATTGCGATAGCGTAATGAAAGTTACCGGAATAGGAGAGCCGAACTTCATCATCAAACCCTTACACATGTCTTTACCATCTATGAGTCTAAGAGGTTATGGTTCGAAGGAGTCTGGAATGAGTAAGCACTCCGCAGCAATCTTGATGATTCTTGTGCTCACGACGGGGCTCGTGATTGCACAAACCTCCGCGAGGAGAGCTCCGAATACGGCTTCGCCAACCCGGGTGACCGGGCCGGGGGTAAAGACGGATTCCGGCCTGCAATACTGGGACATCCGCGTGGGCAATGGCGAGGAAGCCAAGGAAGGCAGCCATGTGCGCGTGCATTACACGGGCTGGCTCACCAACGGGAAAAAATTTGATAGTTCGGTGGACGCCGGAAAGCCTTTTGATTTCACCATCGGCAATGGCGAGGTGATTCGGGGTTGGGAAGAAGGCGTAACCGGCATGAGAGTTGGCGGCAAACGGCAGCTGCGCATTCCTCCGGCTCTGGGTTATGGGGCTGATGGAACTCCAGATGGATCGATCCCGCCGAATGCGACGCTTATCTTCGACATTCACCTATTGAATGTGCAGTAGGGATTTACCGCCGACTACGCTGAGAAGCACTTCTTGGAATTCATCTTCTGGATAAAGAAGCCGGTCCGTAACGGACTCGGCAACGGCTGCGGTTGTTTCTACGCCTTCACCACTTTGCCGCTGCGGATGCACGAGGTGCAAACCCGTATACGCTTGGTGGTAGCGCCCACGCGGGCGTGCACTGGACGCAAGTTGACGTTCCAGCGCCGCTTGGTGACATTGTGGGCGTGGCTAATTCGGTTACCGAATTGCGGCTTCTTGCCGCAGATATCACATTCCTGGGCCATGACGACTGAATCCTCTCAAATCTCCTGATAGAAACCATTATTGTATCGGATGGGGGCGATTCCCGACAAATTCCTATTGATCAGGCCGACAGGGTAAACTAGCCTTTCGAAACGAGGGATTATGAGAAGACGGGGCAATTCGACTTTGGTGGAAAGCACTCTGCTGCTGGCTTTATTGGGGATTCTGGCAGGAGCGGTCGGGGGGTTGGCCGTTGGAGTGGTTACTGGGCCTAAGGCTGCTTCCGCTGCAACAACGAACAGGTAGAGGCCGGATTGCCTGGCCGTATTTCCGCTATGCGATACTGAGCCATGCAGTCTCCGCTTCAGACGCCCACAGTGGCCACGGATCCCAAATCCGTGAAAGTGAATCTGACCACCGGAAGTGGGCTGGATATTGAGTGGAAAGACGGCCACATCTCCCACTACAATTTTGTTTATCTGCGCGACGCTTGCCCTTGCGCCATGTGCAATGAAGAGCGGGAGAAGGCTGGGCGCAGGCCGGGCGAGCCGGCAAAGTTAGGGCCCGGCATGCTGCCGATGTTTAAAGCAGCGGCCAGGCCGCTCTCTGCCGAAGGGATCGGCAAGTACGCGATCAGGTTTGCCTGGAACGATGAACATGATCTTGGTATTTACTCCTGGAAGTTGCTGCGGGAGATCTGTCCGTGCGAAGAGTGCAAACGCGCGGCGGTACAGGCTGAGCGGGGCTGATGCAAGAGGGTAAATTCAGCAGCACGGCGCATCGGGTGGCGGTGCGACGGGCGGCACACCAACTGCTAGACAATCCTAAGATTCTCGAAGACCCGCTCGCCCTGCGAATTATTGGGCGCGAAGCCGCGGACGAACTACGATCCAATCCCAAAGAGCATCATTTGTTTGCCCGGGCTTTTCGCGCTTTCATGGTGGCGCGCAGCCGCTATGCGGAGGACGAACTGGCAAGGGCCGTCGCTGCGGGCGTTGGTCAATATGTCGTGCTTGGAGCGGGACTCGACACATTCGCGTATCGCAACTCGCATCCCGGGCTGAAGGTGTTCGAGGTGGACCATCCCGCAACCCAGGCGTGGAAGCGCGAACAACTGGAAGCGGCCGAGATTCCGCTGCCCTCGTCCCTGGCGTTCGTGCCGGTTGATTTCGAGCGGAAATCCCTGGAAGTGGGGATCAAGGAGAGCGGTTTTGACGCAAAGGCTCCGGCTTTTTTTTCCTGGCTAGGAGTTACGCCTTACCTTACCCACGATGCTTGCATGACCACCCTGAGCTTTATTGCGCAGATGCTGGCGGGAAGTGGGGTGGTTTTCGATTTTGCCGTGGATCGATCACTGCTGAATTTCGGCCAGAAGATGGCGTTGGATGCGCTGGCGAGGCGTGTCGCGGCGGCGGGAGAGCCGTTTCAGTTATTTTTTCATCCGGCAAAGTTGCAGGAAGAGTTGAAGGCGATGGGATTTCACCGGACTGAGTTCCTGCAAGGGGAGCAAATCAATGCGCGCTATTTTAGCGGGCGTACGGATGGGCTGAAGGTACGCGGGGGGTTGGGGCATTTGATGGGGGCGTGGGTGTAGGCGGAGCTCTGAAAAAGCGATGGCCCCGATTGCTCGGGGCCGATCAAATTCAGGCAAACAGCGCCTTGCGATGTGACTTCAGTATAGGCCACCCAAATTCTTAGTCAAGTTACTTTTGCAGGAAGCTATCCTTGCTTTCACTTCCCACAGAACCCACGCCCTGGAACCCCGGGGCGGTGGACCCGGCGGGATTCGAACCCGCATCTGCAGCCATCGCAAGGCGCTATGTTGCCATTACACCACGGGCCCTTCCTTGAGTCTATTGCGGCTCAGGGGAATGATCACGGTCATGTGGACATTCAAGATATAAGACGTTCCAAAAGGGGAAATCAGCAATCCTGTAAAATTCAATCAGCTCATGGAATTCACCTCCGATTCCGCTAAGCAGTTTCTCGTGTCGAAGCTCACCGCGCGGGCGATGCATGACGGCCTTGTCCTTGATGAAATCGAGGAGAGGATGTTTCTTTTTTCGGAGGCGTCCGCCAGACCGGACTTCGAAGCGCAGGAGACGTTCGACAGGGATTATGACTCCAAAGCCTATGAGTCAAAAGTTACGAAGCTGCTCCGTCGGTCTTACACGCGCGACAAGAGAACCCAGGACGGAAAGGCATCGTGGAACTCCGCGTTGAAGGCGCTCAGCAAGGATGACTTTTACGGACTCGTCATGGTTGACCAGGCTGGCATCTCGCGGAGCCGAGAAGGGCTTTGGCAGTTTGAATTGGAATGGTTGCCTTTTGAGATCGTTGAGCTGGCAGTCATCGCTGTTGGATTTCTAGTAATCTTCGCGCCGGCTGCGCTGCGCCTAACCCTGCCTGACTGGGTGCGTTGGCTTGCATATCCTCTCTTCGTTTGGCTCGTTTGGTACATCGGCCGAGTTTTTCAGAGGAAGCAGACCGCCAAGGCAATCGGGCGGGCGAGGCGCCCAAGCGTTTAGGATATTCCGCATTGTCTTTTCTCAATCAACTCAATCCGCAGCAGCGTGAGGCCGTCGAAACTGTCGATGGGCCGGTGCTGATCCTCGCCGGTGCGGGGAGCGGGAAAACGCGCGTCATCACTTACCGGATTGCTTATTTAATCGAGCATGCGGGCGTGATGCCGGAATCGATTTTAGCGATGACCTTCACCAACAAGGCCGCCGCTGAGATGGGCGAGCGAGTGGAGAAGCTAGTCGGCGGGTTAAGCATTGCCAAGCCGGTTATTTCCACTTTTCATTCTTTCTGCGTACGGGTGCTGCGGCGCGATATTGATGCGTTGCAAATTCCTTCAGCCACGCCCGGACAACCGCCGATCGGGCATACGAAGAAGTTCGTCATTTATGACGAGAGCGATATGCAGTCGGTGGTGAAAGGGATCATGCGCCGGCTGGGGCTGGATGATAAGCAACTCACGCCCCGCACTGTGCTTTCTCGAATTTCCTGGGCGAAGAATCACATGCTCGATCCGCAGGAACTTTATCTGCAATCGGCCGATCCGAAGACGGAGAAGATCGCGCATTTATTCGAGGAGTATCGCAAGGAGTTGCGCAAGGCCAATGCGCTGGACTTTGACGACCTGCTGCTTGAAGCTACACGGCTGCTGAAAACCTCTGCGCAGGTGCGCGAGTATTACAACCGGCGATTTCAGTATTTATTGATCGATGAATACCAGGATACGAATCGTCCGCAATATGAATTGATGCGTATGCTGGCGGGGGAGCGGCATAACGTTTGCGCGGTGGGGGATGAAGATCAGTCGATCTATTCCTGGCGTGGCGCGGACATCCGCAACATTCTGGAGTTCGAAAAAGATTTTCCCGAGGCCAAAATCATCCGACTGGAGCAGAATTACCGTTCCACGCAGAACATTTTGCAGGCTGCGTCTTCGGTGGTCGCGAATAATGTGCGGCGCAAGGGCAAGAATCTTTGGACCTCGCGGCAGGGCGGAACGAAGATCGGTTATTACGAGGCTCCGGACGGAGAGAACGAGGCACTCTTCGCCGCCGATCATATGGCGAAATATATGCGCGAAGCGGCGCAGCGCGGGGAAACTCCGCGGGCGGCGGTGTTGTATCGCACCAACTCGCAATCGCGGCTGTTTGAAGAGGCCATGCGGCGATATGGGTTGAAGTACAAAGTGGTCGGCGGATTTTCTTTTTACGAGCGCTCGGAGATCAAGGACATGATCTCGTATTTGAAGGTGATTCAAAATCCGGATGACTCGGTCGCGCTGCTGCGCGTGATCAATACGCCCACGCGGGGAATCGGGAAAGGCACGATTGAGATTATCGAGAGGCTGGCGCTGGAGACGGGCTTGTCGTTGTGGGGAGCGATTCGAGAGGCGATTCGGCGGCAGTTGCTGCCCCAGAGGGCGTTAGCCTCGTTGAAAAGCTTTCAGCAGTTGATAGTGGATGCGCAGGCGATTTTGGCGGGGAGTTTTGCGGATCAGTTACAAGATACGGCTGCAGAGAATGCATCGACAGAGTTGGCAGCTGAGGGCACTGAGGCTGACAGCGAGCCAGAGAATCCTGAGCTGGACAATGAGGAGGATGCGGCGGCTTTCGATCCTGCCGCGTTTGAGAATGCTGCGTTTGATTTCGGCGGAGCGTATGTGGGGGAAAATGAATCGGGCGCTGATGTTCAAGCGAGCGCAAGTTTCCCATCACCCGCAGACAATTCAGGAAGCGACGCGGCTGCGCTTGAGGCCGCGCCTGCTGTATCCGATGCATTTCCGGCTCCGGTTGTCAGCACGGCTGACGTTCTGAAGTTTCTGATCGACCGGACCGGCTACATCAAGATTCTCGAAGCGGAGGATACTCCGGAAGCTTTTTCGCGCATAGAGAACATGCGCGAACTCGTGAATGCTGCGATGGATTCGCGCGACCGGGGTGAATCGCTGGATCAATTTCTCGATCATGCGGCGTTGATCAGTGACACAGATGATTACGACGAGCGATCGCAGATTACGCTGATGAGCCTGCATGCGGCCAAGGGATTGGAGTTTCCGTTGGTCTTTCTGAGCGGACTGGAAGAAGGGTTGTTTCCGCACTCGCGGACCATGCTGCAGCCGGACGATGTGGAGGAAGAGCGGCGGCTCTGTTACGTGGGCATGACTCGGGCCATGGATCAGCTGATTCTTACTCGTGCGGTGTACCGAAGGAGGTACGGCACGGATTTGCCGGAAGCCAGTGTGCCATCACGATTCCTGGAGGAAGTTCCGGCCGGGTTGATTGAAGAATTGGGAACGCGGCGCACTGCAAACGTTGGCAGAACCTATGCCGGGACGGGTACTTACTCGCGGCCGGCAAGTCGTGAAAGTGTTCACGACGACGCCGGAGGGTCTCACTACTCCTACGAAGACGAGGATCAAAGTGCGAGTTGGAAGCGTGGCGGCACTCCGGCGAATCGGCAAAAAACTACGACCCCGGCCAAACCCTACAACTCCATCGAAAACATTGCGGAGTTTTTTGCCAGCCGGGGAAAGAAGTTTACGGTGCCGAAAGTTCCTCTGGAAGAGCCTGCCGGGAAGCGTGGATTCCGGCCCGGACAAAAGGTTCGCCATCCGAAATATGGCGAAGGAACGGTCTATCAGCGAGAAGGCGAAGGCGAAGAAGCGAAGATTACTGTACAATTTCCTCGCTTCGGATTGAAGAAGCTGGTGGAGAAATACGCGCAGTTGGAGCGCGCTTAGAAAGCACTTAGTAATTTTGTAATCGGGTGATTTAGTAATTTAAAGACTTTGGAATATCGTCTCTGTAAATTACAAAATTACGCAATTACCAAATCACAAAATAAGGATTCCAGAAAGCATTCATGGCAAATACAGCAGAGTTGACGAAGGAAGAACGCAAGAAATCGAAACGCACCGCGCGCAAGAAGGCGAAAGTGGAAAAGCCGAAGAAGCCCCGCGACTATGCGCGCGGATCGAAGAAGCGCAAGGTGAAGAAGTTGGTTCGCGGCCAGTCGAAGCGGTAAGGCTGGGTTCAGCAGTGCGGGGGTGGACCGCCGACTCGTTCGAGATTTGCCGTCGATTTTTGCTGATTGACGGCCATCATCGAGCGGCGGTTCATTCCCGACTTCGCGGTGAGGAGACGACCACCACTTGTCACAACCATCCACGGAACCCAGCGGCACCGTGCGCACCTCCGATAGTCAGCTGTTCTGCTGCAAGTCGATCGACAAACTGATCGCCGAATCGGAAGCTCCGGGGCAGCGGCTGCAAAAAACTCTGGGGCCGTGGTCGCTGACCGCGCTGGGGATCGGCGCCATTATCGGTTCGGGGATTTTCATCCTTACTGGCACCGCGGCAGCGGGCGAATATTTCCAAGCGCCCTCAATCCTTCATGCGCAGGCGCTCGACATCATCATAAATTTGCTGCGGACGGGCAGCACGGCGGGAGCGCTCATGCATGGACGCCCGCCCGCCGGGCCATCGATTGCGATTTCGTTTCTTCTGGTGGCTGTCGCGTGTAGCTTCGCGGGCTTGTGCTATGCCGAACTGGCTTCGATGATTCCCATCGCCGGCAGTGCTTACACATACTCATACGCCACGCTCGGTGAAATTTTCGCGTGGATTATCGGCTGGGATCTCATCCTCGAGTATGTAGTCTCGAATGTTGCAGTCGCGGTGGGCTTCGCCGGTTACACAAAAGCGCAACTGGCGGTGTTCGGTCTGAACTTGCCGGACAAATGGGCGAGCCCGGTTTGGGCAGGCGGCCAATGGACCGGCGCGTATTTTAATCTTCCCGGCTTCCTTATCGTTTTTATTCTCACGCTGCTGCTGGTGCGGGGGGTGAAGGAATCGGCGGAGACCAATAACATCATGGTCACGGTTAAAATTGGCGCCATCCTGACCTTTCTGGTGGTCGGTGGGATGCTGGTGAAGCCCGCCAACTGGGTACCGTTTGCGCCCTCCGGTTTTGCCGGAATCGTTACCGGAGGGGCCATCGTTTTTTTTACTTACATCGGGTTCGATTCGGTTTCTACCGCCGCCGAGGAATCGCGTAATCCGCAAAAAGATTTGCCCTTCGGCATCATCATGTCGCTGGTGGTGTGCACGGTGCTCTATGTCGGCGTGGCTGTCGTCCTGCTCGGCATGATGAAGTACACGACCTTCGTTTCCGGCGCCGCCGCCGAGGCGCCCGTGGCTTATGCGATGAAATATCTGGGGGTGCACCCGATATTCCGGTCGGTCATTGTGATTGGTGCACTCACGGGCATGATTTCTTCGTTGCTGGTGTTTCAGTACGGGCAGGCGCGCATCTGGTACGCCATGTCCCGCGACGGCTTGCTGCCGAAGCTGTTCTGCAAGGTACACCCGAGGTTCAAGACGCCCCATTACTCCACCTGGATCGCCTGCTTCGCCGTAGGAATTCCCGCGGGGCTGGTGGATATTGGAGACGCCGCCGACCTCGCCAACATCGGGACGCTGTTTGCCTTCGTTCTGGTTTCGCTGGGGGTGATCATCCTGCGCCGCAGGCAGCCCGATCGCAAGCGCGCTTTCCGAGTGCCGTTCGTGCCGTGGTTCCCGCTGATTTCAATTGTTCTTTGTGGCGGCCTGATGTTCGGTCTCACCGTGATCACCTGGCTGCGGTTTGTGATCTGGCTCGGCCTTGGTCTACTTATCTATTGTTTCTACAGCCGGCATCGCAGCGAGTTCGCCAAGAAGTAGAACGTTTTCTGCATCGCTCTCGCAAATCTTCCATCTAGAATCTACAATCAAAGGTGATGTCTTCCGCGCTGGATCGAGTACCGAGCAGTTTCGTGCGGCTTTTGCCGAAGGCCGAGCTGCACTTGCATCTTGAAGGCTCGATTGAACCGGCGACGCTGCTGGAGATTCGCCAGCGCAGGGGCGAACATCCCATGCGGGCGGAGATCGATCATCTTTACCGGTATTCTGACTTTCCTGGTTTTCTGCTCTCTTTCAAAAATATTACGGAACATCTGCGCACGGCGGAGGATTACGAGCTCATTACTTATCGGATGATGCAGCGGTTGAAAGAAGAGCATGTGCTGCATGCCGAGGTTTATGTTTCCGTGGGTGTATGCCTGTGGCGTAAGCAGGATTTTGCCGCGATCTTCGAAGGTCTGGATCGCGGACGAGCGCGGGGCGCGCGCGACTTTGGAGTCTCGCTTCTTTGGATTTTCGACGCGGTACGGCAATTTGGCGTCGAGGAAGCGCAGAAAGTTTTCGAGCTTGCGGTTCGCTATCATGACCGCGAGGTGGTTGGAGTTGGCATCGGTGGCGATGAGCAGAAGGCTCCTCCCGAGCTTTTTCGCGACGTTTATGCCTGGGCTGAGGACCACGGAATGCGGCTCACGGCGCACGCGGGGGAAACTGGACCGCCGGATTCGGTGTGGGGCGCATTGAATTTGCACGCCGAGCGGATCGGTCACGGGCTGACCGCGTTTCATGATCCCGATCTGGTGGAAGAGTTGGCGCAGCGGCAGGTGCCAGTGGAGATTTGCCTGAGCAGTAATTTGCGCACGGGATTGTGTCCGAATCTGAACGATCATCCGGCGAAGAGTTATTTTGATCATGGAGTGATGATCACGCTTAATAGTGACGATCCGGCGATGTTTGGAACCTCGCTGGCGCGGGAGTATCAACTGGCGCAACAGGTTTTTGGATTTACCGACGAACATCTGCGGGAGTTGGCCCGCAACTCATTTGAAGCATCGTTTCTGCCGGCAGAGAAGAAGCTGGAGTTTTTGAATTTGTTTGACGCGGCTGCGGCGCGATAACAGCAGAGCGCTCATGTGTGATGAGCCGCCATTCGGCCCTTCAAATGCTCCACCCGCTGTTCGCAAGCCTGACACTACTTACCCATCCGTGCTGTAATAGTTATCAGAGAGATATGCCATCTACCCTTACAAATGTGCGACGGCGAGCCAAGGCACTGCGGCGCGACCTGCGAGGGGCCGCGATGGCGGCGCGGGCGCTTGCTTCGAGCGATCATCCCATTCTGGCGCATATTATTCCGGTCCGGCGATGCAATCTGGCTTGCACTTATTGCAATGAATTTGACGATTTCTCGAAGCCGGTTGAGACCGAAGAGATGTTTCGCCGCATCGACAAACTGGGCGCGCTGGGAACGTCCATCGTAACCATTTCCGGTGGGGAGCCGCTGCTGCATCCTGATCTTGATGGGGTGATCCGGCGCATCCGGGCGAATGGAATGATCGCGGGGTTGATCACGAATGGATATCTTCTCGTGGCCGATCGAATTCGGCGGCTGAATCGGGCGGGGCTTGAGTGGTTGCAGATTTCGATCGATAACGTGAATCCGGATGAGGTTTCGAAGAAGAGCCTGAAAGTTCTCGATAAGAAATTGCAGTTGTTGGCCGAGCATGCGGATTTTCACGTGAATATCAACTCGGTGGTGGGCAGCGGGATTCACCATCCACAGGATGCGCTGACGATTGGCAAGCGGGCGCTTGAGCTGGGATTCACTTCGACCATCGGGATTATTCACGATGGCAGCGGGCAATTGCAGCCGCTGGGCGAAGAAGAGCGACGCATTTACGATGAGATGAAATCCTGGGAGAAGCGCAGCTTTACCCGCATCAACGCTTTTCAAGACAACATTGCGCAGGGGCTGCCGAACGATTGGCGCTGCCGCGCGGGGGCGCGATACCTCTACATTTGCGAAGATGGGCTGGTGCACTACTGCTCCCAGCAGCGCGGGTATCCCGGAGTTCCGCTCGCAACTTATACGCGGGACGATATAAGGCGGGAATATCTGGCGGAAAAGGGATGCGCGCCGCACTGCACGGTTTCATGCGTGCATCAGGTTTCGATCTTCGATTCGTGGCGCGCGCCGCAGCATCCCACGCAGCCGCTGCCTGCGGCAGCGGGTGCGGGAGAACTGGTGCAGATTAAGTAAGCGTTACTTCTTCGGCTGCGCCGACGGCGGCAGAATTCCATTCAAACGCAAATATTGCGCAGCAGCAGCGTAGTGGTCGGCCCAACCGCTGGCCAGCCCAAGCGCTGCCATGGCACGGGGAAACTTGTGCCCGGCAAACAACACCACTTCGTCGCCCAGCTTGGAGTCGTCCATTTTGCCAAGCGCTTCGCCGCAGAAATCGAAGGAAGCGGTTGCGGCCGCCAGCAGTTTGTCTTTGGAGTCAGTGTCTTTGAGTTCCTCGACCTTTGGCGGCTCAATATCGGCGGCGTGGGCGCAGCCGCCATTATTTGATTCGGTGATGTGGACGACGAGATGGCCAAAGGTCATTTGCTCCGGCGTGGGCTTGTAGCCGAATTTATCCGCCGGCATAGCACTGATGGCGCCGAGAATATTGTTTCGCGAGCGCGGCAACAGAAGGCGAAGCGACGCGGTGACGGGATCCTTGATGGGCGCAGAGGCTTGCGCCGCGGGCGCCATTGTGGAAGAAGCGGCCTGTGACCAGCCGGAAACGGTGAAGGCACCGGCGAAGAGAAACGTGACGAGAATGCGATTCATAAAGTCTCCTTACGACTTGGCAATTAGTAATTAGCAGTTAGACGACGCTCGCGCTAATTGGCGAGCCGTTTAAATTCTCATGCTGGCGGCACTTTGAACCGTTAGGAGCGAGCGGCCAGAGCCGCGGCACCCAGTTTCCAGAATAGATACCATGCCGCCACGATGACGATGGCGGTAGAGCGTTTTACTTTACTGTTGCTGGAGAATCCGATACCCAGCAGCACGATGGTCCAGATGGAAATGATGTCGAGCGCGGAAGCCATTCCGTAGAGAAATTTGTTGCCAGTCGGATCCATGAAGTAAGCCGGATTGGTCGCGACCGGATTGTTTACGTTGAAGCCCTCCGGATTCACTCCCGCGAACATTGCAATTGCACCTAATATTGATCCGATAACACCCGGCAGTGCAGCATAAAAAACAATCGCGTAGGCGGTTTTGAAAGTGACATTCGCGCCAGCGATTTTGAAAGTCACCCACAGCGCCAGGCTCGTGATCGCAAAATAAAACAGGATGGTCACCGGAATTCCATAGGACAAGTAGCGAATCAGATTGGTGGTGAAGCGAATCTGCGCTGCCTGCCGGTCGGCGGGCAACTTGTCGAACTGATCGGCGCGTGGCGAATGCGCAATTTCATTCCGCGTAATCTGATCGAATGTGACCTGGCGGTCCATGCCGTAGACGAAGAGCAGTGCGAATACGGAAATCAGAAGCCAAGGAGCCCACCAGCTTGCATTGCGGTGAAGGTCGCCGAATGTTTTCGAGGGAGCGATGAAAGTGTTGATAATGCGCGCGCCTTCGGAAAGAGGTGCGGAGCCGGGAGCCGGGATAGGTGCGGCGATCGGTGGCAGAGGAGCGGCGGCCATGCGTACCTCCTGTATGAGAACAGAGTGGAATTTTAGACTGGCGAGGGCATCGATACAAGCGAATTGGGGATCGAACGGGAGCTCAATACCAAGGCGAGTTTAAGATAATGCGATGCAGAATGTGACTGCAATGGCGATTGCGGCGCTGGCCGCGGAGTTGGTTCCGGCGGTTGCGTTCGGCTTTGCCGCCGAGCGAATTGCGCGGGTCGTATCGCGGTGGCCTGTAGCGCTGCGGTTGAGCTTCCCTGCGCTGTTCGTCCTGCCTTATTTGATAGTCTCGCTCTCGGCTCATATGTTCCAGTGGAGCTGGTTTGTGCTTTATGCAGTGCTGCCGGTAGCGATTGCCGGAATGCTGATGCGGGCGGCCAGGGTTGATCCGGAGCAGCGCGGCAACTGGCGCGATGCTTTTGTTCTGCTGGTGTTGGGGCTGGCGGTCGATTTGCGCTGGTTTGAAGCAGCGTGGCCCGGCGGGTTGCGGGCTTTGAATGAATTGCTTCTGGTGGATGCGGGCTTGTATGGATTTCTGGCGATCCGGCAACTGAGCGGAACGGGATTCAATTTTTGTTTGAAGTGGAGCGATTGGAAGACTGGGCTGCGGGAGTTGATCTTTTTCGCGCCGGTGGTGATCGTCTGCGGAATGGGGCTGGGATTTATCCATCCTCATCGGAATGTACCGGGAATCGGAAGCGCGGTATTTCGCTGGATATTGATCTTTTTCTTTACCGCGCTGCCCGAAGAATTATTCTTCCGCGGGTGGGTGCAGAACTTGTTGGAGCGGCGTGTGGGCCGTCGCCCGGCGTTGATGATTGCCTCGATTCTGTTTGGGCTCTCGCATTTCAATAAACGGTCGGTGCATTTCAACTGGCGGTATGTGTTGCTGGCAACCGTCGCCGGGGTTTTTTACGGACGGGCATGGCGGGAGAACCGGCGCGTGCCGGCCTCGACCATTACTCATGCGAGTGTGGACTGGTTATGGGGACTGTGGTTTTAGGCGTCGAGATTTTGGCCACAGGTAAATCACGGAACCGGCTGCACAGAGTGGTATCGCAAATATCCCAGGCCAACGCGCAGGTGGTGATGAAGCGACTCGGGAACGCAGATTGCAAAGCACAGGCCGAGCAGGCCCTGCGCAAGACCGAGCATCCAGAGATTGTGATAGCGGCGGAAGAGAGCGCAGCAAATGATGCCCCAGGCCAAAGTAGCTGCCGAGAGAACGAGGTTGGGAAGATGAGCTAAGGCGAATAGCGTGCCAGCGAGAGTGACGGCGGACGCCGGGCTCGATACAAGGCGCAGCAGCCGATCCATAAAAAGATCCTGGAGCAAGAACTGCTGGTAGATGGTCCAGAGAACGTACCCGGCCACGTGTTTAAAGTCGCCCTTGTAGAGCGGATGTAGCGTCCCGAATTTTGCAGCGACGAACATGCTTACCGCGGAAAGCGCGATGGCTGCGGGCAGAATCCAGAGCGAGGGAACGAAGCCGCGCCAGCCCAGGCCTAGTTCGTCCCGACTTTTACCGCGAACCAGCACGGCCAGCAAGGTGAGCACGAGGGCAATCGGAGAGAGAATGCGCTGCAGGTGCTCCGGACTCCAGATGATGCCGACGATCAAACTATAGCCAAGGACAAGTTCGATGAGGTCACGGGGGCGGCTGGGCTGAGTTACAGACATTGGGAGAGTATAGAGGTTCCAGGTGATTCCGCGCGGGCGCGCCTCGCTGCGCTCGTCGGACCGCCGAAGGCGGCTGTCTCTACATGGGTGTTTATACGGCGACTTCTGGGATGGCCTGAAGCAAAGTCCTGGTGTAGGGATGTTGCGGGCGTTCGGTGATCTGCTCGGCCGACCCTATCTCCACAATCTTGCCGCCATACATCACCGCGATGCGGGTCGAAAGATAACGCACGACCGGCATGGAATGCGAAATGAAAAGATAAGTCAGGCCGAAGTCGCGCTGGAGTTGGGCGAGCAGGTTTACGATTTGTGCGCCCACGCTGACGTCAAGCGCGGAGACCGGTTCATCGGCGACGATAAATTTAGGGCGCAGTGCGAGGGCACGGGCAATGCCGATACGCTGGCGCTGGCCTCCGCTGAATTCGTGAGGAAAGCGGCGCAGGATGGATCCGTCGAGGCCGACGGCTCGGAGCAGCTCCAGGACGCGGGCGTGGCGGGCGCTTGCGTTGATCTTCCCCTCTCTATCGAGAGACGAATTCCGGTGAATAATCAGCGGCTCGGCAATGATGTCTTCAACGCGGAAGCGGGGATCGAGCGAGGCAAAGGGATCCTGGAAAATAATCTGCATTTCGCGGCGCAGGCGGCGCATTTCGGCGTGGCTGGCTGCAAGCAGATCGTGATCCTCGAAGCGGATGCTGCCCGAGGTTGGCTCAACTAACCGCAAGAGCAATCGTCCCAACGTGCTTTTGCCAGAGCCGGATTCGCCGACGACGCCAACGGTCTCGCCTGGAAAAATATCAAGTGAGACATCATCCACCGCGCGGACCTCGTGCTTGCCGTGCGAATAGACTTTGGTTAGATTTCGGGCTTCGAGCAGGGGCATTTCTTATTCCAAATTCCAGAATATGGAATGAATTTTATTCATCCCGCAGCGATCATAGGTACGGCTGCCAATGCGGCCAGCAACCCCACAAATCTCCAACGGGTGAAATGTTCTTTCAGAAATACGCGAGCCAGCAACACAGTGACGGCTGGATAGAGAGACGAAATAACGACGGCTTCATCGAGCCGCCCGGTTTGGCTGGCTCGAACGAAAAGGATGGTGCCGAGGGAATCGATACAGCCGGTGAGTAAACCCCAGCGAACGCCTGCCGCGGTGATGTCGCTGAACTTTCTTTGCGCGAGAACGATCATTCCGGTGATGATCAATCCGCCGGTTCTTGTGAAAGTTGCGATCCACCAGGCAGAGCCAGCGCCGGCTTGCCGCACGCAAAGATAGAATCCGGCAAAACCTACCCCAGCCAGAAGAGCCAGACCAATGCCTTCCGGAGCGCCGCCGTCTTCGGTTCGCGTGATCAGCCATAGTCCAACCGCGGCGAGGACAAACCCGATCAAGGGAACGCGCCCAGGGAAGCCTTCGGTAAACATGGAGAACACGGTTGGAATCGCTGCGCCGACTACGGCTGCGACGGGAGCGGTGAGTCCCATCCTTCCCGAGGAGAGCGCACGATAGAAAATTCCCAGGGCCGCACCGCCCGAAATGCCGCCGGCCAGCACCCATGCCACCCCTCTTGGAGAGGGCAAAACGGCATGGCTGGCCGAGGCCAGGATGCCTACTAAGACAAGTCCACCGATATTGACGAACACGGTCAACAAAAAAGCGTTGGCGCGGCGGGTGGCGTATCCGCCGAGAAAATCGCTGGTGCCCCAGGCGAAGACCGCAGCTACGCCGTAGGCGGCAGACGTGAATTGAGGTGGGGCGGACATGTTTGACGAGGGTAACATGTGGAGTTCTTCACGGATTAAATTGACTAAATCTGAATTGATTCATCCGGCGTCTTGGGATACGCTGAGGCGGCTGTTCGGAGGTTCACGATGAAAGTTTTCCTGATCGCTTCGCTATTCCTGGCCTTGAGCGCACCGGTTATGGCGCAGGGTTCAGATCAGACCGCAGACAATGACCCGGCCACCAGAGACGATGTGATTCTTTACCTGCGCACCATGCATTCCCACGACATGATGCAAAAAATGATGGAAGTGCAGTCCCAGGCGATGCAACGGATGATGAAGGACCAGATACGCAAGGAAGGAACCTCCGTGCCGGCCGACTTTGACGCGCGTATGAAGAAGAGGATGGATGAACTGGTAAAGAATATGCCGATGGATGAAATCACGCAGGCGATGATCCCTGCCTACCAACAGCATTTCACCAAAGGAGATATCCAAGCCATGAATACGTTCTATTCTTCGCCAGTCGGCCAGAAGGTTCTCGAGCAGTTGCCGGCGGTTATGCAGCAGGGTATGCAGGCGGCGACTCCGATCATCAGCAGGTATGTGAGCGAATGGCAGCAGCACACGCGGCAGGAACTGGAGAAAACACAGAAGGATGCAGCGCCCGCATCGCCAGGTTCGCCATCCCAGCAGTGAAGTGGTACACGGGAATGAAGCGAGGCCAAGCCGAGCACACGCCCCAGCGGTCAGCGTGTTAGAATTTCCCGAAGCCGCTTCCTTGGACGTCCCAGGTTCCGAGACAACGTGATTGAACTGGCACCCTCGATTCTTTCGGCAGACTTCGCCCGTCTGGGCGAACAGGTACGCGCGGCGTCCGAGGGTGGGGCAGCCGTCATCCATGTGGACGTTATGGATGGGCATTTTGTTCCCAATCTAACGATTGGGCCGCCGGTGGTGAAGTCTCTGCGCAAGGTTACGAAGCTGCCGCTGGACTGCCACTTGATGATCGATAATCCGGATGAGTTTATTCCGGTGTTCGCCGAGGCCGGCGCGGATTGGATTTCGGTTCACCAGGAAGTTTGCCTGCACCTGAACCGCACCCTGCATCTGATCAAGAGCCATAATTGTCTGGCAGGGGTGGTGATCAACCCGGCGACTCCCGTGGAGACGCTGGCCGAAGTGCTCGATATTGTCGATTATGTGTTGGTGATGTCGGTGAATCCGGGTTTTGGCGGGCAAAAATTCATTCCGGGCGCGCTACACAAAATGCGGCGGTTGGCGGAGATACGCAGCCAACGCGGCTTGAGCTACCGCATCGAAGTAGATGGTGGGGTGTCCCATGACACGGTGGCCGATGTGGTCCGTGCCGGGGCAGAAGTTTTAGTGGCGGGCAACGCCGTGTTCGGCAGCGGCGATCCAACCAAGAATGTGCAAGCGCTTCTCAAGGCAGCGACAGAAGCCGCATTGGTGAAAGTCTAAGGCGATTCTAATTGTCCGATTTCACAGATGTGGGCGGATTACGAAGGGTTCGGCCGAGCCAGCAGGAAATCGGCAATCATAAAATTATGAGTAGAGGTCTTATGTCACGCAGAGCTTCCCTCGTTGTATCGCTGTCCGTTTTGCTGATGCTTACGGTGGCTTGCACCAATAAGAAGTCGGTCAATCCATTGGCGAACGTCGGCACAAAACAGCCGGATAAAGTTCTCTTCGACAAAGCCATGGATGCGATGAAGCACAATCGCTTCGATGTGGCTCGCATGACATTGCAGACCCTGATCAACACCTATCCCGACTCGGAATACATTGCGCGGGCCAAACTGGCGGTGGGCGACTCCTGGTATGCGGAGGGTGGAACGGCATCCCTGGCGCAGGCGGAGCAGGAATACCGCGACTTCGAAACTTTCTTTCCGAATATGCCGGAGGCAGCCGAAGCGCAGTTAAAGATCGCGAACATTCAGTACCAGCAGATGGAGAAGGCAGATCGCGACTACACCCACGCGCTGCGTGCCGAAGAAGAATACCGCAATCTGATCATGCAGTATCCCGATAATCCCAAGCTGGTGAAGGAAGGCAAAGAACGCCTGCTGGAAGTGCAGGAAGTGTTGGCGGAGCGCGAGTTCGATATCGGACGATTTTATTATCTGCGACAGTCCTATCCTGCATCAATTGCGCGGTTGAAGACGCTGATCGAAAAATATCCGCTTTACAGCAAGGCCGATGAGTCATTGTTTTTGCTGGGCCAGAATTACGAAGGACAGATGCTGCAAATGCGCTCTCGGCCCACCTGCATTAAGACCAGCCCTCAACCTGGGTGCGTGGGAGAGGAAGTTAAATCGAAGATGGTCGAGGAACTGACCAAGGAAGCTTCCGCGGCCTATTCGCAGATCATCACGCGCTATCCGCTCATGGAGCGCGAAGACGACGCCAAGAAGCGGCTGGCAGCTATGCATCAACCGATCCCGCGGCCCACTCGAGCGGCAGTCGCGCAGAACAAGCGAGAAGAAGATAGCCGGCGCGAGGCCGATACGCTCGAGCGCCTGATGACCGTCGTAAAGCGTGGACCGGATACCTCGGAGGCTGCGAAGGTGGGCGAGCCCACGCTGGTCGATCCTACGCCGGTAGCAGCCAATCAGGAGGCAGGAGAAACGGCGCGCCGGGCTTTAGGCCTTTCGAACGGCGACCACAGTGTAAGTGTGGAGGCGGTAAAGAGTGGAGCTCCTGGCCCGAACGAACCCGCTCCGCGATCGGATACGCCAACAGTCGCAAATGCCGATCCGTTCGCACGGCCGACGGCAACCAACGGAGTTGACCCGAACGAATTGAAGCCCGCCGCGGATGCGGCAGTCGCAAAGCCGAGCGGTGCGCCCGATCCGAATGAATTAACCCCCGCTGCAGAAGCGCAAAATGCCGACGCGGGTACGCAGCCTCTTCCCCCTCCGGTGCAGGTGAATGAAATTCAGCAGGGGCAGGCTTCGTCGAGCAGCACTCCGGCTGCCGCTTCCAGTTCCACGCTGGCGAGCGATAAGGATATCTCCAGCAGCAAGAAGAAGAAAAAGAAGGGGCTAAAAAAGATCCTATCGCTTTAGTTTTCGATCTCGTGTGTCGGTTCAGGGGGCTCGGATTCCGGACTGATTTAACTTCTGCGCGGTAGACGCTGAACGGCGGTAACCAGGTAACCTCCCGTCGGATCGTTGACTTACCTTCGCTCTCAGGTTACCTTCGCGTTATCTCCCCTCTTTAGAGGAAAATCTTGGCTCGTAAAATACTGCTCGCCGATGACAGCGTGACCGCCCAGAACATGGGGCGCAAGATCCTCGCAGATGCGGGTTATGAAGTGGTGACCGTCAACAACGGCTCTGCCGCTTTGAAAAAGATAGCGGAGTTGAAGCCGGACCTGGTGATTCTCGACGTTTACATGCCCGGCTACAGCGGGCTGGAAGTCTGCCAGCGGCTCAAGGAATCGCAGGATTCTTCGCGCATTCCAGTACTGCTGAGCGTGGGCAAGCTGGAGCCATTCAAGCCCGAAGAGGCGCAGCGAGTCCGCGCCGATAGTTATATCGTGAAGCCGTTCGAAGCCAGCGAGCTGCTCAGTGCGCTTTCCAAGCTCGAAGACAAAGTTGTGCCACGATCGGAGCCGTCCAGGCCCGGACGTTTTGCCCGCACGGTGGCAGCGGTAGACGAAACCACCCTTAGCGCGAGTGAGAAATCCAGCCAGGAAAGCGGCTGGGCGACCCGCATCAGGGTTCCAGCCAAGAAGAGCGAGACCCAGCAAAAGGTTGCGGATGATGCCACTATCTACAACCCGATGAATCGCGATCTTCGTACCGTTGTGCAGACCACCGCCGAAAAAGCGGTGGAGAGGCAGGAAACTGCGCCAGCAGTGGAAGCGAGTGTAGATGTTGCGGCGTTGGTGCCACCTGGGTTGCCAAGCGACGTTACTCCGGAAGAAGTTGCGGCCATCGCTGCGGCATCGGCGCAAATCCAGATGGCTGCGGACGTGGCCAGGGCGGAAGCCGAATCCGCAGCGGAGGCCGCGGCGGCTCGGCAATCTGACCTTGGGAGCCATCCCGATTCAGTGCCTGCTGGGACGCACGCGGAAGCATCCCTGGAAAGCCGCGATAGGAACAACGAAAGCGCGAGACAGAATTTGACTCTTCCCGCTCTTCCCGCTCTTCCTGCTCTTCCTGCTCCCGCGGAAGCAAGGCTTATTGAAGACACGCACGAAGAAGCCCGCGATCTGCCCATGACCATGGCCGCAGCAGCGAGTGCGGGATCTTCGCGGTGGGTGGCCGTTGGGGTCGCGCTGGAGGGAGAAGAAGCCAATCTCCTGCTCGAGCAGGAAATGCAAAAAGCGTACGCCGCATTTGTTCGGGAAGAAGTGAATGTGGGCGCACTGGTTGCGCCACCGGAGATCGTGCCGGGGATGGCGGCAGCAGAAAGCACTTCTGCAGTAGGAACGAACGATAACAACGATAGGGACGATAGCAACGATAAGAAAGATAAGATATCCGACCCCGAAGTTCAGTCCTTCACAACTACGGCGCAAATGGCAGAGGCCGCGGCGGTGCAGCCGCTCGGGGCCCGCGACGCCGAACCGAATAGCGTGAGCGCACCGGAGATTTCGGTCGAGTTGCCGCGGCAGGACCCGGTAGCTCCGGAAGTGCCGCAAGAAGAACTCCCGAAAGCCAACCTGGCAGAATCATCGACGGAGTCCGATTCGCCGCAACAGTCCTTGGACCGCCCAACGGAGGCTGAATTAGCTGCACCTGAGGCTGCGGCGGCTGAGAACCCGGCCCCTCCGGCGATGCAGCTTCCGGAGCCGGAGCAGTTGCCCGAAACTGAAACCGTCAGAACTGCGGCCGCAGCGTGGGCGAGTTGGCGTCAAATCCGCGACGCGAACGAGACAAAATCGGAGGCTCCGGAACCGGCGCCGCAGGATTTCGAGATGTCCGTCCCACAAAACCCCGATGTAGCAGCCATGGCGGTGGCTGCGGGCGCCGAGCAATCTCCGCAGCAGGAAGCTGCTTCTTCTTCAGAAAATGCGGCCGACTCACACAATGCGGCCGACGTTGCCAGCATTGTGGATAGCGTGCTGGCGGATCTCCGGCCAAAACTGATGGCAGAGATTTCACGCAAGATGGCGGAGAAGAAGTAGAGGCCCGCCAGCTGTTCCCGGCTTTTCAGTTCTCAGATTGCCAGCGGGTCGAAACCCAGGAACATGAGTAAATGCTCCCTTACCTCAAGCCGGTTTGCGCGCCGAAATCAAAAGAAACAAACCCATTCTGCGACAGAGCAAGCGAGCGATAAAGCGTGGATAAAGGGACCACGCCATTCGGTATAGAAATCCATTGAATCGTGATGAAGGCGTGTGCAAAAGCAAATCTCCCGGACTGAATACTTGTTCCATCCTTATATTTTCGAAGTCCTTCATCATCTCGCGAACCTCAGCTCTTGAAAACGACTGTGTGCCGGGACTCTCCAACCGTTCGTAGACGGTCTGCCGAAGGGATTTATTCCGCAATACACCAAAACGCAACCAGAGCATGAAGCCGGTCAAAGAAGGATGATGATAAAGCATGATCCGGGCTTCCCCGCCTGGCTTGAGCACTCGCCACGCTTCATTCACGCAGCGCTGCACATCGACGCTATGGTGCATCACACCGTAGGAGTACACCAAATCGAACGTGTCGTTTGAGAAGCTGAGATTTTCGGCATCCGAAACCTGAAGATCGGGTTTATAACCGGCGAGTTCACACCTGCGTCGAGCTTGGTCGGCGGAAGACGGGGAGAGGTCTATGCCGGTTGCAAGAGCGCCGGCTTTTAGCCACTCCAGGTAATCGGCTCCCATCCCAACGCCAATCTCCAACACTCTGGCTCCCGCTGCCGAAGGAAATTGTGCAAATCTGAAGATATAGGGTTCCAGTGCATATCGCGCGCGCGCGTGAGCGGCAAAGTTGTCAGCGTCCTCCAGATACCTGGTTCCGCACGGATCAGAATTCCAGAAGTCACGAACCTTTTCCTTGAGTTCAGTTGGGACAGGAGAGGCCTGCATTTCGGAAGTATATCTCTACGCGGTGCGGAAGCGCTCGATTCTTCCGCGCCTCGATTCTCTCGCGCTCAATCGCACTGGTATAATTTTTCGACTTAAGAATCAAGCGCAGATTTGCGATGGAACAGCTCCACGAAGCAGGGATAGAGGCGCGCGGGGGCAAAACAATTCCCGTGAGCGTGATCATTCCCGTACGCAATGAGGCCAAGAATCTTCCTCGATGCCTGGAGTCGTTGCGCGGTTTCGGCGAGGTGTACGTAATCGACTCGCAAAGTGACGATGCGACGGTCGAGGTCGCCCGTTCGCACAATGCCGAAGTAGTGCAATTTTTCTACAAAGGTGGGTGGCCGAAGAAACGTCAATGGGCGCTCGACAACCTGCCGTTGTCTTATGAGTGGGTGTTGTTGCTCGATGCCGATGAAATATTGACCCGCGAATTGGCGGACGAAATCGACAAAGCAATCACCAACAGCAGGGTCGACGGTTACTACGTAAAACTTCAGCTGTTTTTTCTGAATCGCGCACTTCGCCATGGTGGTGCGAGCTTTTGGAAAATGTCACTGTTCCGCCGTCACAAGGGGGCATTCGAGTGCCGATTGAAGGACCAGGACGCGTCGATGGCCGACATGGAAGTGCACGAACACGTTGTGATCGACGGACAGACTGACCGGCTCGACCATTTACTCACGCATCACAATGTAGAATCCCTTTCCCGCTATTTCCTTAAACACAACGAATATTCCAATTGGGAGGCGAAGGTCTGGTTGGACAAAGAAAGGCAGACCGGACTGAAACCATCATTGTTTGCGGGCCAGGCGCAGCGCCGTAGATGGCTGCGAAAGCATTTCCTGGGCTTGCCCGGCTCTCCCGTCCTCTTCTTCCTTTACCGATACTTGTTTCGCCTGGGATTTCTGGACGGTATTCCCGGTTTTCTGTACTGCGCTTATCAAGGAATTCAATTCTTTAACATCAAAGCTAAGATTTACGAATTGCGTATGAATGTAACCGAGTAGGTTCGACGACTGTCCGAGTTCCCAAGATTCGCGGCTATCGGGTGGCATCCCCCTCCTTGCGTTTGACGGGGTTATACGCACTGAGGGGATTTTGCTACACCCCCTCCACCCCCACCACAGACCCGGTTTTGACGTTGACTTTGGCCAGGGCCCGCCCGCGCGCGCGCAGGGCAAGAGGGGCGTGCGTATTGCGCGGGGAAGGGATACGAAGGCTGCGCTGGAACGTCGAGCGATCAGCCGTCAAATAAGATTGACGTGTGGATGCTGCGCGGGCGCGAAGTGACGGCCTGGGCGTGCGGGGCACGTGTGAATCGCGTGTTCCTCCGACACGCTGGATCAGTGTAAAATGCTCGCGCAAGTGTGCTTACGCCATGGCTGATGAGTTCGACAAGAAGCTCGCGGAAGACTTTCAGCATTTTGTAAGCGGCAACTTGGACGATATACGAGTGAAAGTCTTTCTGTGTGGCGAAGCATTGGACTCTTCCAAGACTATCGAAGATCAGACAGGGTCAAACCTGCGGGCTTACTTGAAAGTGGGTATCGAGAGAGAGGTTAAGGGCTGTGTCGTTACCCTGGCTGAGCATACGCCGCTCGTAGAGGCTTATAACCGGGGAGCCAAAGAAGGCCTGGCCCCTGGTCCCCCTCAACACTCAAACTTGACGGACTTTGAAATTGAGCTCGCTAATTGGGCTGACCTAATCGTCATCCTCCCGAGTAGTCCCGGATCAATCGCCGAACTGGGAATGTTCGCTGTACTAACGAAATTCACCCCGAAACTCCTCATTTTGTTCGATCAGAAATTTGGACGAGGGAGTTATATCTGGAACGGACCGATCAAGGCAGCTAGACCGCGTGGTTCCACAGTCGTCGAAATGGACTATAAGAACCTAGATCAAGTCCTCGAAGCTGTGGTCGAGCGAGTCCGAGCAAAGAAGTCAATAAAACGAACGAACAAGCTACTCGGTGAATGAAAAAAAATGAACCTCGGAGACACATATTTCTTGGTGCTCTATTTAATCAACGTCCTACAGCCGGTCACCCGTGGTGATTTGTTTAAAGAAGTGATAAGAACAGCCAAGCCCTCGCCGGAAAATTTAGACATACATTTTGCATCAGAGGCGTTGAAAGAACTCATGAAGAAAGGGTTGGTGACCGAGTATCGAGGAACCTTTTCTTGTACTATTTTGGGTAATCAAAGGGCCGCGAAGCTGGGTCTCCGGAGGGCTCGCGACAAGAATCGTCTTTTTTTTCTGAAGAATTCTCTCCGACATGATTACAATCAAGATCGATGAGTGGCGGAAGGCGATTGTCTCATGTAGTCATGGTTGGTGCATCGCCAACCGCACTAGGGTGTATGGTCTGGGATATAAGGTCGGCCCGTTCGCTCAGACGCAAGAACCAAAAACGCGTCTGATCGAACGTGCCTGCGCTCGAAGCAGGGGAGGCTAGAACGCGTGCCTCCAACTGGTGAGTTCACTTGCTGACGCCACTCATCTCCTACGGTTCGCCGGACGCTTTAAAGAAAGCCATTCAGGGCTCAGACCTGCGATATTCTTTCGACGATCATCTTTTTGATGAGCTTATAAAAAAAGACCTCCCGCCCTTGGTTTCGCCGACCGTATTCGCGTTCATTCTGGGCGTGAGTCCCAAATTGATCACTTCAATGGCACGAAATCCAGGACGTTACTACAGAGTATTTACCATTCCGAAAAAAGACGGTAGTCAGCGCACGATAATGGCGCCAAGGACGTTCTTAAAAGCGGTGCAGTACTACATTCTGCGGTTTGTTTTGCAAAAGCAGCCAGTTTCGCAGTTTGCGACCGGGTTTGTGCGCGGCAAAGGCATTGTGCAAAATGCCCGACTGCACGCCGGAGTACCTTTTCTGCTGAACGTCGATTTAACAGATTTTTTCGGTTCAGTCACCGTTAGTCAAGTGCGCAACCAATTTCTAAGAATCGGTTTCCCACTGGCAGCCTCCGATGCGCTTGCGCAGTTGTGTACTTTTGGTGGGTCACTCCCACAAGGAGCGCCGACTTCCCCGGCCCTGTCGAACCTCGTGTTCGCTGAAGTGGACCATGAGATTGCGGCTGCGACCTCAGTCCAGCGGATTACCTATTCGCGCTATGCTGACGATCTGACGTTTTCCAGTGTGCGTCCGATTCCTCGGGGCTTTGTTATGGAACTGGATCGCATGCTCCTGGCACGAGGGTTCAGGTTGAACCCTCAGAAGACCCGCTTTGCTGGTCCAAACCAAGCGAGATATGTCACTGGGCTCGTGGTGAATGTCCGTCCTCAGGTTGATCGCCAAACAAGAAGAAAAATGAGAGCGATGTTCCACCAAGCACAGATGGACCCAAATCGCTTTAGTGACAGGGCGACAGAGTTGTTGGGGTGGGCGAGTTATGTTCAGAGTTTTGATTTCGCGCGCGGCCAGCGTTACATTTCAATTGCCAAATCCATTCCTCGATAGTCGCGTCGCGCCCAGGGCTCTGAACGGGCCGATATCATAGCGAGATGCGGTTGGACTTTCTCGGAATAGAACGTGTCAGTGAGCGATGCGGGCTGATCGGACGGCTTCCAAGCATGCTGTGAGTTGCGGAGGTGTGGACTGTTAACGGTAAAATGGCCCAATCATGGAAGCCAACCCAACGCTGATCATCAACTACTTTAGTGGCTTCAAACAAAACCTAATACCGCTTTTCCAGCGGCCATACACGTGGGGTGAAAAGCAGTGGCGAACGCTTTGGGAAGACATCCTGAATTTCTACGGCTACGCCGAAGGCGAGGGCAGAGCGACGCATTTCATGGGGGCGGTTGTGACTATGCCTGCCCGCAGTGTCCCAGTTGGCGTCTCGAAATTTCTCGTCATTGACGGACAGCAGAGACTCACCAGCATCGCGCTGCTCATGTGTGCCCTTCGCGACGCTCTTCCGTCAACCGACGAAGTGCGGAAACGCAAGATTCAGAACTTCTATCTGACAAATGACGGCTATGACGGAATGGATTTCTTCAAATTGCTGCCGACCCAAGGTGACAGGAATGGCTATTCACCAATTGTCCAGAATTCGGCCATTCCGTTCCCCGACTCCCAGTTCAAGAAGGCTTACGAATTCTTCCGTCGCCGACTCCGCGATCAGGACGCAGAAGGCGACAGCATTGATGTCAGCAAGATTCTACAGCTAGTTGAGAGCAGGTTGATGGTTGTGATGATCAACCTAAGCGACAACGACGACCCATATCTCATCTTCGAGAGCCTAAATTTT
Organism: uncultured Acidobacteriaceae bacterium; assembly: GCA_963833875.1. Classification (GTDB taxonomy): domain Bacteria; phylum Acidobacteriota; class Terriglobia; order Terriglobales; family Acidobacteriaceae; genus Sulfotelmatobacter. Next base: position 504,775 of record CAWHZM010000002.1, on the reverse strand, counting down.
AAGGGATCACCGCTCGAACAAGCTGATCTTGTCAGGAACTATTTCCTCATGAGGTTTGCGGTGAACGAGCAGCAGGCGGTCTACGAGCACCTTTGGCTCCCTATGCAGAATCGACTAGGTCCCGCCCTTACAGATTTCATGCGCCACTTTCTAGGCGCGGAGGGAGAGGATGTCCGTAAGGGGGACGTATACGCTTCTATTAAGAGGCTGGTCACCGACTCCGAGTCTGCTTCGGTAAGACTGTTGATGACCCGAATGGAACAGCTTTCGGTCCTTTACGGTCGAATTGCGACCTCAAATCTGGAGCCAAATATCCAATTCAGAAACTACTTTGAGGATTTTCGACGGTTGGATTTTGGTACTGTATATCCTCTTCTTCTGGCTTTGTACGAGGACTACGAAGACGGACAGTTTGCAGAGGAAGAATTCGTGAATGTTCTGCAGATGCTGTTTTCTTTCATCATCCGTCGCATGGTTGTGGGCGTACCATCGAATTCCCTCGCAGGACTATTCGTTGGTTTATGCAAGATCAAGCCTGTCACCGAAACTCCATCGGCGTGGCTTTCGGTGGCACTGTGCTCCGAGGAAAAGAACCGCCGCTGGCCGAATGACAACGAATTCTCGCAAGCTTGGATACACACGGAGTTGTATGGAAGCCGAGCCTGCTCGGTCATTTTGGAAACAATCGAAGACCATTTCGAACACCATGAAGCGGTCCAACTGGACCAGATAACAATTGAGCACGTAATGCCTCAGACCCTTACCGCTGAATGGGAGGACATGCTAGGTACCAACTCGCTGCGGACACATGCTGAGTGGTTGCACACGATTGGCAATTTGACGCTCACCGGCTACAACCCCGAACTCAGCAATAAAGCGTATAGCGAAAAGCGAACTGTCTACGGGCTCAGCCATTTTGAGCTCAACCGCTATTTCGCCGACGTTGAGTCTTGGGGCCAACCGATGATTGCAGATCGTGCAACGACGTTGCTCAAGTTTGCGTTGCAGCTCTGGCCCCGACCTGCTGACACTGTTCGGGATTCGGTCGAAGCCGTTAAGGGAGCCCCTGCCGCATTTCATAACGAATGTGTTCGGCTCGTTCAGGAACACTTGCGAATTCAATTCTCGAAACTGTCACAAACGAGATATGAATCCGGAGCCGACCATATTCGCATGGTCTGCGCGGTGTCTGGCGAGCACAAAGAGACAAGTGGGACCCCCTATTACTGGTTCGCTTTTCATCGAAGCCAGTTGGAGTTCCTCAGCACGTCTGAGAAGGCATTCATTTGCTTGGGTTGCGGGTCCGCGAATTACACTCTCTTGGTACCGTTAGCGATAGTACAGGCAAATCTCGGATCACTGAGCGTGACGAAGGGCGAGACGAGACACTACTGGCACCTTGTTATTCAGAAGAAAACTGGCCGTCTAGTACTTAGGCTGCTTGGCGGTAGTGACGGCCCGGACCTGACGGATTACGATGTATCCGTTCCTCCGTCAGTTGATCCATCCTGAGTATTTCTGTTCTGGGTCTTTACCGACCTATTCCGATCAATTTCGCCAGCGTCTTCCAGTGCCTCGGATGCGGACGGTAGCCTTCCCGGATGCGCCCAGCGTACCAGCGCGAAACCGAGATTTGTCGAGCGATGGCGGATGCCGATATTGTGGCGAGAACCGGCTGGACTTTTTCCGAATAGAACATGTCAGTCAGCCACGCGGGCTGGTCCGACGGCTTCCAAGCATGCAGTGCTAAGGCGTTCTTGCGCTGAGTGGCCGCTCGCTTGACTTGAGCGTGAGGACTGTTCGCCGTTTGGCGTCCAACCCGTGCAGCGTCGAGCATGTTCTTGGTCGCATCGCCAACGGCACACGTGGCACAGTTCGTATGCCCATCTCGGATCGCTTTCCCGCATCCGCGACAGAGGTTATCTCGGTGCGGCGCTCGAATCGGAGATGGCATCTGCGGTGCACCCTTTGCCTCTCGCTTCGTGCGCTGCGTTAGCCGCGTCGGAGGAGCGGATTCACGAGCAAGCTTGGCGGAACTCGACCAAAGTGCGTGAGTGACCCACTCAGCGAACGGTGCAACTGCACGTCCCCACATCGGCGCTGTCTCCGATAACTGAGCGGTGAATTCGGCCCTCAACCGGCAATTCCCATCTGACTGCTCAAACAGCCACTCACGTTTGAGCGGTTCCTTCATGACCCAATCGAGCAAGAATGCATCAACCTTCGGGCGAACGGGTTCCATGAGATCACAGGCGAGACTATCCCGCGCTTTGGTGTCAACATGGAGTACTCCCATACCTGGATCGAGACCGAGAGCGGCAGCAGCAAGACGCGATTCGGATTCGAGAAGGCTGTAGAGATAGTTAAGAATGGCGTTCGGCGGATTCACTGCAAGTCGAGGAGAACCCGTGAGAGGGGAGACGCGCGTACCGAACTCACGCCAATGCGCGGGCAGTCTGGGTTGATCTTTCCTCGGAAAATTGATTGGCAACGTCCGCCACGCCGACCAGTAGGCCGCAGCCGCGCGGGATTCGACCAAACGCACCCTATCGATTGTGTCAGCCTCCGCCAGCTCAGATCGGTAACAATGAATCGCCTCCGCACATCGATTAGCCGATAATTTGTGACGAGCAACCTGTTCTTGTCCTGCAAGCTTCTGGTCAATGAGTTCCCGCGCAATTCGGACAGCAGCGCCCGATGAGTGAGCTAGGGCTTGTGCGCGGCGCAAACGCACATCGCTGGAAGCGGTTGGTCCGGTCACGAACAAGACTTTACCGTTGCGGCTCAGCATCACAAACGAAGCGCCCACATCCGCGAGCCACTTCAGCGCACCGAGTGTCGCGAAACCGTCTTCGGAAATGCAGACCAAACGCTTCAGGTCGTGACCGACACGGGCGAGTCTTATTGTGCGTCGCTCAGGTCCAATACCGTCTTCGATTTCGAGATGGCCAGACTGCATTCGTACTTTGATTCCAAAGCCGGTGAGCGTTAGAACACCTCTTCTAGAAACAGGCGATTTGCGGGATTCGACTTGTTGCGGTAGGGTGCCTGAAGCTGCCATTGGAGTTCGTTCCTCCGTGGTGGTTAGGGCTTGTCGGCTGCTAGTAACAGTCGGCAGGCCCGTGCTCTTAGTCTCATTATATCAATGAGATAGCCTCTATTTCCGCGAATTCTGGGAACATCAGGGAAGTCAATGGGGAGCGCGGGAAGCATTAACCCAGGCGCTTTCGGAGTTTTCGGATGGCGTCCAGTTGATGCTTGGTTCCGCACGGACAAAGATCGTCTAAGAATTCAAGAATTCCTTCGTCTTTCAGGTCGTTCAGGCCTGATACCTTGGCGATCTGAAGAATATTTCTGTGTAGAAACTGGATTTTGGGTCGAGGCAAAGTTTCCGGTCCACTCTGGTCCATCACATAAACATTCTCGATTGCGCGCACGATCTTGCGAAATGTAGCGCGGTCGCCCCTCGACGCAAGTACCAATGCATCTTTATAAGTGCCTGAATTCTGATCCTCGTAAACAACCTGAATCGCCCTGTCCGCAATGAGTTCTGAAAAGCTTCTTGGAGGCCTTGGTCGAATCCCCTTCGAGTGCTTCCGTATCGGTAGGGGCTCTTTCGGTTTCAGACTCTCTTCAATCCGAGTCTTGATCTCGTAAAGTAATTGTCCGGTATTGACAGGATAGGATTTCGGATATTCCTGGTCGACTCCCCACGCCCAGGCGATGTTTTCTGCGGCGTTTTCCAGAATCTGACGAACTGCGTCATTGTCGAGCCAATCCCTCCAGCGATGTCCTTGATTCTCACTCACATACGGCATTTCAGACTGGGTAACGAAGACAGTCAAGTTACCGCTGGGGACTGCGTCGGACACGAGATTGGGTTTTCATGTCCGATGAGAAATTCAAGAATTGGTAAGGTGCCAATCAGATGGCACGCAGAACGGCACGACAGTCAAAACGCAACCCTCGTCGCAACCTCTCGAACGCTAAGCTTTCGCAGCGGAGCCGGTCTGCGTACGAGCGTTCTCTGCACGTTCTCGCCGCCATGCGCCGCGATCCGAAGCTGTCGCTAACTCACGCTGCCAAGTTGGAAGGCGTCAAACGTGAAACGGTTAAGAGGTACTTCCCATCCGCACTGAAACAAGCAGATGGCAAGTTTCGTGTGACGAAGAGCGACCGCAACGCAGCCACGCTCTACATTCCTGATGCCCACGGCAATTCCGTCGCAGTTAACACGCGCTCGTCGAAAGATCGCAAAGCGCTAAGCCGATACCTTCGGGATTTAGGACGATACTTGCGCGGCAGTCGCAACGCGCTTGCACCGTGGCACGGAAAACAGATCGCGGGAGTTTCCCTTGTCACTGCCGGTCGAACCATTATTGCCATCGAGCCCGCACTATCCGAGTTTTCTCTGTACCGCGCATTCAACGGTGGTACAGCGTGAGGGATCAAGCGCCAATGCGTACGGCACGACGCAAGGCGTTGAGGAAAGATCGCTTCGGAGACAACCCCTTTTGCTTATTTTGCGGCTACGGCTGTCTGGAATCACTAACCCAGGTATCGCGGCGGAGTCTCGAAGCGAGAGGAATCCAAAAGGAACGGATGAATCGCTTGCTCGAAGAACATCACGTAGTAGGCGAATCACATGATCCGGCTCTTTTGGTAACGCTCTGCCTCAACTGCCACAGGGAAATAACGGAAGGTCTGGCGTGTGAAGGAGTCAGCATGCAGCCAGAAAGGAATATTCCCAAGCTTGTAGCTCTAGTGCTCAGGGGCTCAGCCGTGCTTTTCGAGTCCTTGGCCTCTTCTTATCGCAAGTGGGCGATTTTATTGGAGAAGTCAGATGAATAGTGACATCTACGTTCGGGCGCACACGGTCATTCAACAGGACGAGGACAAACGCGAGAACAAGAATAGCAACCACCTGAACAATGAACCAAAAAAGTGGCCCGACAACGCGCTAGTCCTCGACTGCGAATCGAGGACTACAGCGGATCAAACTCTGACGTTTGGATTTTGGCGCTCCTGCCAGTTGCGGAAAGGAGTTTACGTTCCCCTAGAAGAGGGAATGTTTCACGACAAGCGACTTACCGCGAAGGAACTGCATGTGCTTCACAAGTTTGCAAGAACCACAGAGCCGGACACCACGAGCGACGGCTGCGACCGCTTGCGGCTTTACTCGCATCCGAAGTTTATTGAGGAAGTCTTCGGAATGGCGATTCAGGCCAAAGCGCTCATCGTATGTTTTAATGCCGGGTTCGATTTGAGCAGACTCGCTCTTGATTGGGAAAACGCAAAAAATGGCGGATGGTCTTTAATATTGTCTCAATGGCACAATCCCGAAACTGGCGAGCTTAAGGCAAACAAATTCTTTCCACGCATTGTAATTAAAGCTCTGAATAGCAAAACCGCAATCATTCATTCAACCCGCGCGCCGATGTCCGAGCCAAGGGAAGAAAATGAAAAGGTTAAGCTCTGGCCTGTCGCTAGGTTTCTCGATGTGCGCACTCTGCTGTGGGCACTTCGCAACAGATCGTATTCGTTAAGAACAGGATGCAAGGAATTCGGTATCCCAGGCAAACTGGACCACAAACCGAGCGGACGGGCAGATTTGGAGGAAATCGAATATTGCAGACAGGATGTACGCTCCACGGTCGGTTTGCTAAATGCGGCTAAACAGGAATTCGACCTGCATCCTATCGCACCTGGTCCCGACCGAATGTTTAGCCCGGCGAGCGTGGCGAAGAGCTATCTCGAAGAACTGCACGTCTCGCATCCAAGCGAAAAAGTTAACGATGCCGATGCTGCGTACGCAGTTTTCATGCAAAGCTACTTCGGGGGACGCGCGGAGTGCCGCATTCGTAGTTGGGAGGTTCCAGTCTGCCTCGTGGATTTCATGTCGCAGTATCCCACCGTGAACGAACTTTTGGGTAATTGGAGTGTTCTGACCGCAAAGAACGTAACTTTTCCTGATTCGACAAAGGCGGTGCGCAAACTGTTTTCGCAGATCACGCTCGAAAGATGCTTCGACCGCCAGTTGTGGCCGCAATTTAAGTTTTTCGCCCTCGTTCGCCCGGACAACGACATTCTCCCTGTGCGCGCCGTCTACAACGGCACAACCCAGAACATCGGAATCAATTACCTCACAAGCGAGGAGCCAATTTGGTTTGCAGGCCCGGACATCATTGCGTCCATTCTTTTGACCGGGAGAGTACCGCGTATCGAAAAAGCAATTCGCGTGAAACCGCACGGCAAACAGCGGGGATTAGCTTCAACGTCCCTGCGCGGCATGGTTAAAGTGGATGCGAATAAGAACAGCTTCTTTAGGCATGTCATCGAACAGCGAGCGGCGCACGAATCAAACCCAGCGCTGCATTATTGGCTGAAAATTCTTGCCAACAGCGGATCGTATGGTCTGTTCGTGGAACTGAACCCGAACGAAGCTGATGCGGCCAAGTTGAAAGTGCTCTCAGGCGACGAGTCTTTTGAAACAACCTCAGACGTGGTGGAAGAACCGGGGCAGTGGTTCGCGCCACACATCGGTTCTCTGATCACGTCCGGTGGTCGCTTGCTCTTGGGAATGCTCGAAAAGTGCATAGCGGATGCCGGGGGAACGTTCCTGTTTTGCGATACGGATAGTGCAGCTATCGTTTCGACGGCGCACAGACAGCGAATCCCGATGCCCAATGGGGCAAAACCGATCACAGCACTATCCGGGGCTGAAGTGCAACGCATCGTTGATAGATTCACTTCGCTCAATCCATACGACCTGGATGGATCGATTCTGAAGATTCACAAATTGAACTGGGATCCCAATAAACAGCGACGGCAGCTGTACGGATACAGCATTGCCGCGAAAAGATACACTCTTTACACGAAAACACGCGATGACATCGAGATTGTGGAACCGAAGGCTCATGGCCTTGGCTACTTCTATCCGCCGAAGGACTCGCCGGAAGGCTGGAAACGTGAAACCCCGGCGTGGATATTCGAAGCGTGGGACTGGATCATGCGCGGTGTCCTCGGGCTGAAGCGCACCAAGCCCACATGGTTCGATCTTCCGGTAATGATGAAGTTGACCCTCAGCACTCCGCACCACGCGTTGCAATATCTCGCAAAAGGCCCGCTCACGCGTCCAAACAATTTCATGATGATCCCGCAGATATGCCGTTTTGGATGTCCGCAAGGCGTTGACCCAGACAAGTTCACGATGATAACGGCGTTTTCATCCGAGCGGGATCAATGGATGCACTCAAAGTGCATCAACATCCACGATTGCCAATCTCCCGTTTACGAACTCACGGATGAGTATGACGGTCGCAGAGCTGTGGTAAAGAATTTCTTCATGCTCCTGGATTCGTACCAAAACCACCCGGAAGCGAAGAGCCTCGGGCCAGACGGGGCGCCCTGTGAATTCGACACGCAAGGATTATTGCAGCGGGCGAATGTCGTCGCGAACTGGCCGCCGATCTACATCGGCAAAGAGTCCGACAAACATTGGGAAGAGGGCGAAGATTTGAGTCTGCTGGATTTCAAAGCAGTTGAATATAAGCGCAAGGGAAACGCCGTTGCTTCCGATGAACAATTAGCGCGAATCGCAAAAGTTCCCAAGCGGGAATTCATGCGCCGGGGGGTCAATCAACACACATTGGAGAAAATCTGTCGGAAAGAAGTTGTGCGAGCGAGCAAACTGGCTACAGCGTTGAAAGTGCTTCAACAATGGGAAGCGGAGTGCACCGTTTCAAAGGCATAACAAGCACTCGACATTGCAAAACAGGAAGACCCAATATGTTGTGTCCGGAAGAGTCGCGCTACACCGCAGATTGCTATAGACTATTGACACGCGAGGTTCATGCAAGCCTTTGTTTAACATCGTTTTACCCAGATTTTGCACAGCATTGGGGGCAGTTGTGGTATTTTTCTCTTGACACGGCGGCGCAAGCTTTCATGTAAGAGACGGATTCAGGATTAAATATTGTCAGACCTTCGCTTACATGATCCGGAAGTCTCAGGCCTCGCAACTCTGCGAGACATGCCAGAAGAAACTCTGAACGACTTCCTTTCGCAGCTGGACAAGTCTCCAACTTCCATTCCAGATTTGCGCAATGCGGTCCCCGCCGAGGTCGAGCGAGCGTTTGATGCTCTTTGCTCTCTATATCAAGGGCGCACGTATTTCGAGGTTGAACCCAATACATTTCTGTCAGACCTCGAAGACACGCTAAAGACTAAACCTGGATGGACCTCCACCGACTGGACTCAATTCAGAAAGCGACTCGAAAAGCTCTTCAATGTTGAATCGCTGAGCCTATCGGCTAAAGCCGTTCTTTTGCAACTGGAACATGAGCGCAGATACCATGAAGCCCGTGTTCTAACGGATGTTCGCCCGGTTTTTGGCGCTGATCCTTCGGTTCCACCAAAAGCAGCAACCTTGAATCACACATTAAGACTCGCTTATCACGACGATTCTAGCGAAATTCGGGAATTTTATATCGCTCTGGATTCAATTGACCTTTCGGAATTCATTGAGGTCTTGGTTCGAGCCCAGGAGAAAGAACGCAGCTTATCTGCGTATTTCGACGCGGCCCATTTGCGACTCATCGGTAGGCAGTAGGGATATTTGCTATGCCAAGTGCAACGGAGTCACTTCGCGGAAACCGTCTCGATTCAATTGAAACTCGATATACGGACTCTCATCCGCTTGAATCCGCTCTTCGCTATCGATCCCTATACAGGAAGGATTGTGGCTGGCTAAAAGCGTCTTCGTTTCGATTGCGACAAAGAAATCATGCGCGCCATTTGTGGCTGAAGCGTAAGGAACAGTGGCGTTCGCTCTCGCAGGTTCTCGACCGGATTGAGAAGAGCCTAACTCTGGAACAGAGATTCTGCGAAGAGGCGGAGAAGTGGGGCAAAGAAACAGCCCACATGTCATCTCCTCTTCAGAAGATGATGCACCACAGCTATCAGGCTATCCTTGGAATGAGCGCAGAGAGTTCCAAGAACAAACGAGATGTCATTCGCTTTATGCTTCGGGACCTGAAAGACAACCATCGAGAGTGGTCCTTGGCACTTAGCTACTTGACCCACCACAACCCCATCAACCCCAGAGATTACGGGAGAACTGACAAGGTAAACGCAGCGTGGATTAAGTGGGGTGAGGATGAAGGATTATTGTAGGGATGATCGTATTTCGCAGCGCAGCCGAAGCTCGCACTCACCTCTATCCAGCTTTCCCTCATCTCCAAAACGTTGAGTGGTCAATCAAAAGCCCGTTCGACACGGACTACCAGTGCATTGCTTGGGCCGCCTGCAGAACGGACCGAGTATGGTGGCCGTGGGACCATCCAAGTTTCTATTGGCCGCCGGGATTTAAGAAGTATCCCATGGGTTCTGCGGTCCCAGTTGCGGATTTCATGGCAGTCTTTCAGCAGAAGTTTGGCTACCAAGCGTGCCAGAATTCTGATTTTGAATTCGGCTACCAGAAGATTGCTATTTATGCGGACGCTCTTGGTACCACGCACATGGCAAGACAGCGATTCCTCGGCGCGGGATGGTTAAGCAAGCTAGGTTCTAACGAAGACATCGTTCACGGAGAACCGCAAGATATCTACTGCAATACCTACGGTGCCGTCGTGCAGTACATGAAGCGAAGCTGGTGGACGGCGCTGAGGACTCTCTGCTTATTCCGTTGCGTCTGGGAGGCACTGAAGTTCAGGCTTTATCGTGCCGTAGTGCGATGGGATTTGAAATGAATAGAGAGCGCCAAAACCTGCAGACGCCTAACGAGCGCTTCATCGTAATGCGCGAGCCTCGCGATCTCGCCCCACAAATAGCATTCTTGTGAAACCACCATAGCGTGATAGCCCGTTGGGTCTCCTCGGCACCCTCGCACGTTCCCATCCGCGCACCATTCCTAGCGGAAGTTTTCGTATCCCGATCAAGCAAAATTGTTAAACGATACAATGCACCTCGCGCTTCCAAAAGCGCAAGGAAATCAGAGAAGGAGCACGAGAACAGATGCCTGAGAAACTGCAACTGGCAGAAGAAACCGTCCAGCGAATCATAGCGGAAGAAACTATTCGACTTGAAGTGCGCGAAGAGCTCCTTAAGCGAAAGTCCGATGAATCCAGTTCGAGGCTTGTAAAATTCCTCAATTCGAGCTTCGGCCTCTTCCTGCTCAGCACAATCTTTGTCACGGGCTTAGGTGGATTGTTCACATACTGGACTCAAAGGACAAAGGACGTTCGAATTGAACAAGGAACGAAAGAGAAGCTATTGGCGGAGTACGAGTGGCGACTCATCGACCTGGATGGGCGAATTGCTCAGAATCATGCCAATCCAGGAACCCCAGAAGTCTGGGGTGTGAACTCAATTATGACAATCAAGGCCGTGAACGGAAATGATTTCGCAACAACGCTTCCAGAATTCAAAGAGGTGAATTGGGCAGGTCTAATCATCCAGCTTCGAGAGCTCGGCATTTCGGACTACGCGGATGAAGCGATTCGTGCCACGAAAATCTTGACTGACGGCCCCTTTCCGCACGACGACTCGGGCCATCGAGGTTATCTTGATTCTGAGGTTCTTGATGGATTATCCGCGACTCTTCACAAATATTTTGACAGTGCGCATAAGAAGATTTACGGGTGAGGAATTCGCATCCCAGCGCGGCCCCTCCCTAGCAACGCTACGAACGCCACGAGCGTCACGAGCCCCCTCTTGCCCTGCGCGCGCGCGGGCGGGCCCTGGCCAAAGTCAACGTCAAAACCGGGTCTGTGGTGGGGGTGGAGGGGGTGTAGCAAAATCCCCTCAGTGCGTATAACCCCTCCTTGCGTTTGACCCTTCTTTTCCTCGGCCTGTAAGATCAAAAGTTCCCCACTTTGCTGGCCACGCCGTCGGGCTTTGCCCGGCCGGACAGCGGGGGTTGCTGTCCCCACAATATTTTCCGTAGCTATACACAGATGCCCCACGAACTGCCGAAATCTTATGAGCCGGGCGCGATTGAGACGCGCTGGGCCGATTACTGGGTTAAAGAAAAACTCTTCTCCGTTCCTACTCCTCCGGCGGGCGAGACCCGTCCGGTGTTTACGCTGCTGCTGCCGCCTCCCAATGTGACCGGCCGGTTGCACATGGGGCACATGCTCAACCAGACGCAGATGGACATCATTGTGCGCTGGCATCGCATGCGCGGCTTCATCACATTATGGCTGCCCGGAACCGATCATGCGGGCATCGCCACGCAGATGATGGTGGAGCGCGATCTGGCCAAAGAAGGCAAGAAGCGCCGCGACCTGGGGCGCGAGAAATTTATTGAGCGAGTGTGGGAGTGGAAAAAGCTTTATGGGGGCGCCATTCTTGACCAGATGAAGCGCCTGGGCGCGTCCGTGGATTGGGACCGCGAATATTTCACCATGGACGAGAATCTTTCGCGCGCAGTGCGCGAGGTGTTCGTCCGGCTCTATGAAGAAGGTCTGATTTATCGCGGAAAGTACATCGTGAACTGGTGCCCGCGCTGCGAGACGGCGATCTCCGACTTGGAAGTGAAGCACGAGGAGACGGCCGGAAAGTTGTGGGAGATTCGTTATCCCGTGGTTGGACAGACGGGGACGGCTGTCCCCACGGAGTTCATTACGGTGGCGACCACGCGGCCGGAGACGATGCTGGGCGATACCGCGATTGCGGTAAATGCGAAAGACGAGCGCTATAAGCATCTGCACGGCCAGAAAGTTTTGCTGCCGCTGATGGGGCGCGAGATCCCCATCATCACTGACGAACTGGCGCAGCCGGAGTTCGGGACCGGCGCGGTAAAAGTGACGCCGGCGCACGATCCCAATGATTTTGCCGCCGGTAAACGTCACAATCTGCCGCAGATTGACGTAATGGACGAGCACGCGCACATGAACGAAAATGCGGGCCCGTACGCCAGACTGGATCGTTATGAGGCGCGCAAGCGCGTGCTCGCGGATTTACAGGAGCAGGGATTTTTAGTTGGCGAGAAAGATTACGCGCTCGCGCTGGGTAAATGTGAGCGCTGCGGAACCGTGGTCGAACCGCGGCTTTCCGAGCAGTGGTTCATCAAGATCCAACCCTTAGCCGATCGCGCAAAAGATGCGGTCGCGCGCGGTGAAATCACGATTGTTCCGGAAAACTACCGGCAGATTTATTTGAACTGGATGAACAATATCTACGATTGGTGCATTTCGCGCCAGTTGTGGTGGGGACATCGGATTCCCGCATGGACTTGCGGCCAGTGCGGCGAAGTGATGGTGGCCCGCGAGGCGCCGGCAAAATGCTCCAAATGTGGAAGTGAAAAGTTGGAGCAGGTCTCCGATGTGCTCGACACCTGGTTTTCCTCGGGACTGCTCCCCTTCACAACCCTCGGCTGGCCGGAGAAGACGCGCGATCTCGAAGTTTTTTATCCCAACACGCTGCTGATCACCGGCTTCGACATTCTTTTTTTCTGGCTGGCTCGCATGATCATGTTCGGCTGCCACTTCATGGATGGCCATCAACAGGATCGGTTGATCAAGCATGCGAGCGGCGATGACGGGAAAAATGACAGCGTCCCGTTCCGCCATGTGTATATCCACGCGCTGGTGCGCGATGCCGACCGCCAAAAAATGTCGAAGACGAAAGGGAATGTGATCGATCCTCTGGGGATTATTGAGCGCTTTGGCACAGATGCGACGCGCTTCACTTTAGCGGCGATGGCGGCGCCGGGAACGGACATTGCCTTCAGCGAAGGCCGCACCGAGGGTTACCGGGCATTCGCCAACAAAATCTGGAATGCGGCGCGGTTCATGTTCATGAATGTGGATCGCATTGAACCGGGAATGCAGCCCACGCTGGGGGATGCGGATGGAATCTCTGGATTCACGGTTAACACTCTCGAAGACCGCTGGATTCTCTCCCGCTTTAATCGGGTAGCAGCCGAGGTGAACGATGCGCTCCAAGCCTACCGATTTCATGAAGCCGCGAATCGCATTTATGATTTTTTCTGGGGAGAATTCTGCGATTGGTACATTGAACTGATCAAGCCCCGGCTGAATTTCGAGGAGGGAGCAGACGCTTCGCGGGCGCGAGCCGCTTGCGCGAATCTGGTGAACCTATTCGATTCGGCTTTAAGACTTCTGCATCCGATCATGCCTTTCATCACTGAGGAGATTTGGCAGGCCATTTACGAAGGGGCGGCGCCATTGAAATCTATAGCGCTTGCGCCGTTTCCTCAGGCCAACGCTCAGCAGATCGATCTTGCCGCCGAAACCGAGATGGCCATTTTGCAGGATTTGATCGTGACTGTGCGAAATCTTCGCGCGGAAATGAAAGTTGAGCCGAAGGTCAAGGTGCCGGTTGAAATCTTTGCACCGGAGCCGCCAATCCGCGGCATGATCGAGCAGAATCGTGGCTCGATCGAACGCCTGGCGCATGTGGAGCGGATCGCGTTTGTGAATGGCTCGCTGGCGAGAAGCGCGGATGCGCGCAGCACGGCTCGCTTTGATGTGCGCGTGGTCTACGAGCGCAAGATCGATGTGGCCGCGGAATGCGAGCGCCTGAGAAAGGAACGGGAGAAGATGGATAAAGAGTTCGTGAATAATCAGCGGCAACTCGACAATCCAGAATTCTTGAGAAAGGCTCCGGAGAAGATTGTGGACGGGTTGCGCAGCCGGGCGCGGGAACTTGCAGTGATGATCGAGAAATCGAAGGATAAGTTGGAAGAACTGGGCTGCAAGTAAGTGGTGGAACTGCAATATGGAATTTAACAACCGGCGCATCACGGCGATTATCGAAAACGCGCTGCTCGAAGACCGGGCAACGCGGGATGCGACCAGTTATGCCTGCATTGAAGCCAATCAGCGCGCCTCGGCCACGATCCTTGCCAAGCAGGAATGCGTTCTCGCCGGAATTGGCTGTGTGGCGCGCATTCTGGACGTATACGCCGCGCTCGACGGCGCCGTGACCTCGCACTACGAAGTAACCACGCATCCGGAAATTTTCGATGGAGTGCGTTTGCGCAAAGGGCAATCGGTGGCCGTGATCCGGCATAATGCGCGCGTCCTTCTTTCTTGCGAGCGGGTGATTCTGAATTTTCTGCAGCGCATGAGCGGCATCGCCACCACTACGCGCAAATTTGTTGAAGCTGTCTCCGGCACCAAGGCCCGCATACTTGACACGCGCAAAACCGCTCCAGGATTGCGCGTGCTGGACAAATACGCGGTGAGGTGCGGAGGCGGCCAGAATCATCGGTTGGATCTTTCGGATGGCGTGCTAATCAAGAACAATCACATCGCGCTGGCGGGGGGCATTGTGCCCGCGCTGGAAAATGCGATTCGCAATCGGCGGGGATCGCAGCCCATCGAGATCGAAGTTCGCTCCATTGAAGAACTCGAAGGCGCGATTGCACACGGAGCGGAAGCAATTCTGCTCGATAATATGCCTCCGCAAGAAGTCCGCCGCGCGGTGGAGCGGTGCGCGACGCTGGAGCATCCCTTGCCGATCGAGTGCTCGGGAGGAATCCGGCTGGAGAATGTGCGCGCCTATGCCGAGACGGGCGTGGATTTCATCTCCGTCGGGCTCTTGACGCATTCGCCGCAGGCCGTGGATATGAGCATGCGGGTTACACCCATTTAATCTCGGCTCTGGTTGTGCTTTTCCCTGCGGTCCCGCATAATTCCCGCATCAAGGACACGGCAACAACTCGTTCGGCCAACCTGAGCAGATCCCCCGCGCCTTTTGAACCGGCGCCCGATGCGCGCCTCGGTCAGGTTCTGCGCCTGCTGATGGAGCACGCAACTGTAGTGGTCAGCGGAACCAAAATCGCCGAAGAGATTCAATCCAACCGATCCGAGGTGTGGCGATTGGTGCAACAGTTGCGCGGGCTGGGAGTCGATGTTGCAGGGCATCCGGCGACGGGATATCGGCTGAAATCGGTTCCAGACCTGTTGTTGCCGGAAATTCTGGGGCCGCTGCTGCGCGGAACGATTTTTGACAATCGGATTCATCACTTCTACAAAATCGGATCCACCAACACGACAGCCATGGCGGCTGCGGCCAAGGGCGCAGCGGAGGGCAGCGTCTTTCTGGCCGAAGAACAGACTGCGGGACGCGGACGCGGAGCGCATACCTGGGACTCGGCGCGCTCGGCGGGAATTTATTGTTCGGTGGTGCTACGGCCGGCGCTGCCGCCCGCGGATGTCCTGGTGATGGCGCTGGCCGCGGGATTGGTGGTTCGCGCTGCAATCGAACAAGTAAATGCGCATGTGCAAGCGGATTTGAAATGGCCCAACGACGTGCTCATCGGAGGGAAAAAAGTTGGCGGCATATTAACTGAGATGAATGCCGAAGCCACAGGAGTGCGATACATGGTCGTGGGAATAGGGATCAATGTGAACCATGCAAGTTTTCCGGAAGAACTGCGGCATCAGGCGACTTCCCTGCGGATGATCACGGGCAGCGAATGGTCGCGGGTGGAGCTGACGACGGCTTTGTTAAAATCTCTCGAACGGGAATATCGTCTGCTGATGGAAGGCGCAGATGCGCGGCGATCCATTCTGCAACGCTTCTCTGAACACTCGTCGTGGGTGCGGGGAAAGCAAGTTCGGGTGGAAGAGAATGGATCTACCATTGAGGGACAGACAGCAGGTCTGGACGAGCGAGGTTTTTTGCAAGTGCGCACCACACAAGGATTACAGACCGTTTTGAGTGGGACGGTAAGGGCTGCCAGCCTCTGATTGCCTGAGATTTCTATGCTTTTTGTTTTGGATGTTGGCAACACGAATACAGTGCTGGGAGTCTTCGCCCGGGTTGCAAAAGTGCATCCCGAGGGCGATGCTGACACCGCTCCGCGTTACCGGCGACTGGTGGCCAACTGGCGCGTGGCCACGCGACAGGGCAGCACGGTCGACGAATATGGGGTGTTGTTTAGAAATTTGTTCTCGATGGCGAGTCTTGAGGCTTCTGGCATTCACGGCATTGTGATTTCATCCGTGGTTCCCCCGCTCGATCCGGTGCTGCGGCAGGTGTGTGAGCGCTATTTCAATTCGAAGCCTCTCTTCATTGAGCCTGGCGTGAAAACCGGAATGCCAGTGCAATATGAAAATCCGGCGGAAGTTGGCGCCGACCGTATTGTGAATGGGGTGGCGGCTTTCGATAAATATGGCGGCCCTTGCATCGTGGTCGACTTCGGTACCGCGACGACGTTTGATTGCGTTTCCGCCAAGGGAGAATACCTGGGTGGAGTGATTTCACCGGGGATTGGCATTTCTGCGGATGCGCTCTTCCAGCGCACTGCGCGCCTGCCGCGTGTCGAAATCCGCAAGCCGGCGCGGGTGGTTGGCACCAATACGGTGGGCAGTCTTCAGTCCGGCCTTTATTACGGCTATCTGGGTCTGGTGGATGGCATTCTCGAGCGACTGCTGGAGGAAATGGGAAAACAAACCAAAGTGATTGCCACCGGCGGACTCGGATCCATGATTGGCACGGGATCGAAGTACATCGAAAAGGTGGACGATCTGCTGACGCTCGAGGGGCTGCGCATTATTTGGGAGCGCAATGCAGTAGCGAAAACTCCTGCTCAGGCTGCATCGAAGATTTCTTCGAAGACGAAAGATGACGCTACCGCGAATTCGGCGAAGCTGCGCTCCGCCCGCTAAACCGCCGTGGAAAACCAATCCAAAGATCATTCCAGTCACGATCAAGCCGACCACGATCAGTCGAATTACTTTAATTACTTCACCGAAGTTGAAGAGCAATACTTGCGCCGGCGCGGCGGGGGATTGCTGTTGACCACTTTGGATTGGGCGCTGATTGAAATGTGGAAGGATGCGGGCATCCCGCTCGAGGCCGCTTTGCGGGGGATCGACGCGGCGTTTGACCGTTACGACCAGCGAAAGTCGAGAGTGAAGAAAGTGAACAGCCTCGCTTATTGTTCGCAGGAAGTCCTGGCGGCTGCGGAAGAGATGAAAGAAGCTGCGGTCGGCGCCGCAGCGGCAGAGGCATCAGGGAGCAAAACAGGCGCGGCTCAGGGGTTTGAGCCAGAAGCAATCGCGGCATTTTTGCGGCGCAATGCTGACTTTCTTGAAGTCGCGAAAGTACCGGAGAGCGCGCGCTTTTCTGTCCGCTCAATTGCGTCCGATTCTGCCGCGACGCTGCGCAGGCTTGCGCAGGAAATCGAGCAGCCTTCTGGCCCAAGGCTGGAGGATTTAGAGCGACATCTCACCGTGCTGGAAGAAAAGCTTTTCGCCGCACTGCTCGCAGGCACGTCGGATGAAGAAGTGGTCGCGGTGCGCGCGCAGGCCGACCGCGAACTCTTGCCCTATCGCCGCAACATGGCCGCGGCTCAGATCGAGCAACTGCACAAGCAGTACGTCCACAAGCGGCTTCTGGAAAAATATGGCTTGCCTCGACTGAGCTTGTTCTATATGTAAGTCCAGCCGCGGCCCTGATCAATATGATTCATCGCTTCGATGTACTCATTGTGGGCGGCGGCGCGGCCGGATTGATGTGCGCCATCGAAGCCGGCAAGCGAGGGCGCCGCGTTGCCGTGCTCGACCACGCGGAACGACTGGGAAAGAAGATCCTGATTTCCGGCGGTGGCCGCTGCAACTTCACCAATCTGCACGGCGGGCCGGAGAATTTTCTTTCGTCGAATCCGCATTTCGCCAAATCGGCGCTGGCCCGATACACCCCGGCGAATTTTGTTGCGTTAGTAGAGAAGCATGGTATTCCCTATCATGAAAAGACTTTGGGCCAGCTTTTCTGCGATCGATCCGCTCGCGACATCCTAACGATGCTCGAGGCCGAATGCCGTGAGGCTCAGGTCAGCGTCTTTCTCGATACGAAGATTCGGCAGGTCGAGCGCGGGGATGAGTTTGTTCTCCGAACCGCCGAGGCGGAATTTCATGGCGAAGCCCTCGTAGTGGCAACTGGCGGCCTTTCCATTCCAAAGCTGGGTGCGAGTACATTTGGTTACGACCTCGCGCGCCAGTTTGGTCTAGGCATTCGTGAGCCTCGACCGGCGCTGGTGCCGCTGACGCTTGGCAAGGAAGAATATTCCCGCTACTGCGATCTGGCCGGGGTTTCGGCGGAGGTCGTCGCGTCCTGTGCGGGACAACAGTTCCGCGAAAAGATGCTGATCACACATCGCGGACTCAGCGGTCCAGCCATCCTGCAGATTTCTTCCTATTGGAAACAGGGAGAGCCTCTGCTGATCGATCTTGCACCCGGAGGGGAAATCACCGCCTCATTCCGCGATCCACAAGTCACCAGAAATTTGAGCGCGCTTCGAACAGAATTGCGAAATTTTCTACCCCATCGTCTGTCGGATCGCTGGCTCGATCTGCATACGACGGATGGCTTTTCGAACACAGCCCTGGCCACTCTGGAAAGGCAAATACATACCTGGACTCTCTATCCCACTGGTACGGAAGGCTTCGGAAAAGCGGAGGTCACTGTTGGTGGTATTGATACGGATGAACTTTCGGCCAAGACAATGGAAAGCCGTAAGGCTCCCGGCTTGTACTTCATTGGTGAAGTGGTCGACGTAACCGGCCATCTCGGTGGATTCAACTTTCAATGGGCCTGGGCCTCGGGAGCAGCGGCGGGGAGAGCGATTTAACCGGCCGTCTTGGTAAATGGCGATTTCTTGCGGAGCAATTTAAAAGATAATCCGCGCGCTCTCACTTCCCAAAATGGGAATCTCGAAGGTTTTACATGCTTCCCGGTATTGTCTTCGGCGCCTTAAAACAATTATTTATAAGTATGATTCATCGATTTTCCATTGGAGGATGACGACCGTGCGACTGCTTGACGAGCCCCAAGGCTGGAGATCCTTGCAACATATGGCGCAGCAGGAAACCGACCCTCAGAGACTTTCTTCGATCATCGAGGAGATGAACCGCCTTCTCGATTGCCACGAGAAAAAGATAACGAGTGGCAAAAGTAGGGAAACCGAAGGCCGGCCCTGCGCTCTAGATTATCGCGGCTATTCGGCTGGATAGCTGCCCGGCTGTGCCGGCACTTCTTCGTTCTGTTTCCCATGCCGTAGAATCAAGTCTTGATCCTGAAGATCGAGAAGCTTATCTATGGCGGCGACGGACTGGCTCGCTTGCCTGCCGACGGTGATGGTCGAGGCAAGGCTGTATTCATTCCGTTCGTGCTTGCCGGGGAGAAGATCGAAGCGGCCTTAATCGAAAGTAAGTCAGGATTTGCCCGCGCCCGTGCCAGTGCGATTCTGGAACCCTCACCACATCGGGTTTCCCCGGCTTGCCCTTACTTTGGCCGCTGTGGCGGATGCCATTACCAGCATGCTTCTTATGAGCATCAGCTCGAAATCAAGAAAGAGATTTTGCGGGAGAACTTGCGGCGGATCGCGAAGATCGAACTGCAAGAAGAGATTCAGACTCACCCTTCTCCGCCCTGGAACTATAGGAATCGATCCCGGCTGCAGATACGCACGAAACCGGATTTCGCCTTAGGCTACTTCAGATTCGCCTCGCACGACGTGCTTCCGGTTGAGCAATGCCCCATTAGTTCGCCACTCATCAATCGCGGGATCGCGGCTTTATGGCAGTCTGGCCGAGCGGAGAAGGGTGCGGATGGTGTGCGCGAGGCTGAATTCTTTGCCAATGCCGACGATTCGCGGTTGCTGCTCGAACTTTTGTGTGCCCCGGAGGCCAAACGATCGGCGGTTCGGATCTGGGCAGAAGAGTTGTGCGCCGCGATGCCGGAGATCGTCGGCATTGTGGCCTTTCGTGAGCGTCAGAAGAACGTGCGGGAGCTTATGGTTACGGTAGGCGCTTCAGAATTGACTTACCACACACGGCACGCCGCCTACCGTGTAAGCGCCGGAGCTTTCTTTCAAACAAACCGTTTTCTTACTGACGAACTGATTGAGATTGTTGCCGCTGGCGCCGCAGGAGAACTCGCGCTGGATCTGTATGCAGGGGTGGGTCTGTTTTCCACAGCTTTGGCGCGTGACATCCGTCACATTATCTCGGTCGAGACGTCACCTTCGGCGGCGGGAGATCTCAAATACAATCAACCTGTAAATGGCCAGGCGGTGCAGGCCGAGACTGATGAGTACCTGGCGGGAATCCTAGACAAGAGCCGGGACGGCGGTGGTAAGTCCCTCCCCCAACTGCCCCTTAAGCCCGACTTTGTGGTAATGGACCCGCCTCGTGGCGGCCTGGGCGAGCGCGTGGCGCACCTGCTCGCGGGTGTGGGTGCGCCGCGCGTGACCTACGTATCGTGCGATCCGGCAACATTAGCCCGAGATCTAGTGCCATTGCTGGCGGCAGGGTACCGTTTGCAGGAGGTTCATCTCGTTGATTTGTTCCCGCAAACCTACCATCTCGAAAGCGTTGTCAAACTGGCGCGCTAAACTCCTCCGAGGGCACCCTTTTTAGCTTAATCGGCAGCTGTATGCCTCGATAGCGTGTGCTTAATGCCGACTTCACCGCTGCTCGTGCATCCCATTCACGTAAGCCAGCTGGCTGAGGAATCTCACTCTCCCTTCGAGTTCCAGTTCAAGCCCACGCGGCAGCCCATGCTTTGGGCTGCGGTTGCGTATTCCGCGGGAATCATCTACGGAGCACACGCATCTCGCCCTGATCTGTGGTGGATCGGCGCAGCATTTGCATTTCTAGCCTTCGGGCTCTTCTTTCTCCATCGGCGCCGCTGGCTGGGCACGGCATTGGCCTTGGGAGCGATCCTGTTCACGGCGGCTCTTAACACCCAGATGGCAGCATCATCAAGCATTCCGGCCGCTGACGGGCTGCGCCCCTTCGCCTACGGTCCGCAGGTGCAAATGACGGCTCATGTGGTTCGCGAAGGCGGATGGCTGCAAACCTCCTCTGGAGAAATTCAAGAGCGACAGGATGTGGAAAGCGAACAGATCGTCGCGGAAGACGGCACTCGTACTTCGGTGCGTTCCGGAGTACGACTCAGCGTTTACGCTGCAGTCCCAGCTGCATTCTCTCATCCGAACCATGCGGCCTCACCACCGCCGCAAATTTTCCATTACGGCGAGCGGATCCGTCTTCCGGTAAAGCTGAAGGTACCGCGCAATTTCCGCAATCCCGGAGCATTCGATTATGAAGCTTACCTCGCCTCGGACGGCATCAGCGCTCTGGCATCGGGCAAAGTCGAAGACGTAGAGGTGCTTCCCGGATTCGTCGGCAGCCGGATTGAACTCTTACGCACTCGAATTCATTCCAGCATCATCGCCAAAGTGGAAGAGCTTTGGCCACCACAGCAGGCTGCACTCATCAATGCCATGGTGATCGGCGAAGCGGCTTTTATTGACCGCGACACGCGCGTCGATTTCCAGCGCTCCGGCACCTATCACATTCTCGTGGTCTCCGGGATGAACGTGACCATTCTCGCGTTCGTCACGTTCTGGACTCTTCGGCGGCTGCGCACTGGCGAAATTCCGGCTACGTTTCTCACGATTTTTTGTTGCGTCGCCTATGCGTTTCTCACCGCAGTCGGCGCTCCGGTCTGGCGAGCTACGCTCATGTGTGCCATCTTCCTGGGCACCCGGCTACTGTATCGCGAGCGCGGCATGGTGAACGCACTCGGCGCGGCAGCACTTGGCTTGCTGGTTTTCGACCCGCGTCAATTACTTGAGGCTAGTTTCCAAATGACGTTTTTGTGCGTGCTGATCGTGGCCGCGATCGGTCTGCCGCTGGTTGAGCGAACCTCAGGCTTTTACCGCCGGGCGCTCGCCCACTGGGGCGCGGAGAATTACGGCGCTTCTCTGCCTCCGCAAGCTGCACAGTTTCGTGCTGACCTTCGATTGATTGCAGCGCGGCTCTCACGTTTTATCGGAAAACCGTGGTCGCTTCGGCTCATCCGCGGGGCAACAATATTCTCGTTGCATGCGTTTGAGTTACTACTGGTTTCGGCGATCATGCAAATCGGACTTGCGCTTCCCATGGCATATTATTTTCACCGCGCCACAACCATCGGGCTCCCGGCAAATATCGCAGTCGTTCCCCTGACACAGATCCTCATGCCACTGGCGATTCTCAGTGTGATGTTGGGATACATTTCCATCTGGTTTTCAAAAATTCCCGCGTTGCTGACCTCTTTCGCGTTACAGGGCATCACCGGCACAGTGCGCGGATTGGGAAGCCTGCGGCTGGCTGATCTGCGCATCGCGACCCCGTCTCTGGTGTTGATAACGGCCGCCTCCGTGGCCCTGGTCCTGGCCATGATCCTGTCGCGAAAGCGCGCGCCGTTTGCCGTCGTTGGATTAGCCACGCTGCTCGCTTCATCTTTGGCTCTCGCCTTCCTGCCGCCAAAACCGCAGATTCGCGCGGGCGTCCTCGAAGTCACTTCCATCGATGTGGGCGAGGGAGACTCCATTCTGCTGGTTACTCCTCAAGGCCGCATGTTATTGATCGATGCCGGCGGCCCCACGTGGGGCGCTTCGTCGCAATTGGATTTTGGCGAAGATGTCGTCGCACCATACTTGTGGACGCGCCGCATCACCCGCCTGGACGCAGTTGCCATTTCGCACGGCCATTCCGATCACATCGGAGGCATGCCGGCCGTGCTGAGGGATTTTCGTCCCAAGGAATTATGGATTGGGCTCTTGCCGCCGAGCCGCGCACTCGACGCCTTGATCGCCGAAGCTCACACTTTGGGAATCGCCGTGATGCGGCACTGGGAGGGGGACCATTTCGAGTTTGGAGGTACTCAAGTGGATGTGCTTTTCCCGCCGCGCGACTGGCCAGTCGGCTTGGAACCGAAGAACAATGATTCGATGGTCCTGCACTTGAGTTACGGCGCAACTTCGGTTCTGTTGGAGGGGGACGCGGAGAAGGCCGTGGAGCGGCGCATCACGCTACTTCACCATCCGCATGCGGAGCTGCTAAAGGTGGGCCATCACGGTAGCGATACATCCAGCACCCCGGAACTGCTG
This sequence comes from uncultured Acidobacteriaceae bacterium, assembly GCA_963833875.1. Lineage (GTDB taxonomy): Bacteria > Acidobacteriota > Terriglobia > Terriglobales > Acidobacteriaceae > Sulfotelmatobacter. The sequence goes on along the minus strand of CAWHZM010000002.1, from coordinate 481,857 downwards.
GCCTCGGTAAGGCCGTCCTTGGCTGTAATTTCAGTTGGATTTCACACTTCTTATGGCTTGCCCAAGGAGGACGTATTGGCTCGCCTGCAAAACGTTGGGGCACGCACTTACCGTACCGATCTAGACGGAGCCGTAACCTTCTATCTGGACGGCCATTCTGTCACGCCGTTCTTGCCGGCTATCCCTTAGTGACATCCTCATCGGCACCCTCGGCCGCTTCGTCGGCGAGAGCAGTCTGGAGCGACTCAGTAATCAAATTGCGCGCCCGGTCCGCATCTTCCGCCCGCACCAGGATGATCATTCCACCAAGGCCGGGAAATGCTTCCTGCACAAAACTGCCGGATTTCAAATCGCTCTCGATCCCTGCCGACTCTAGCAATCCCTTGACGATCAGCGCCTCCGACTCTTGTTCGGTGTCAAAAACCTTGACCAGCTTCTCGTTCGGATCAGGATGCTCATTTTGTGTTATCGCACTCGACTGCTCTGCCATGGGATCTCCAGTTTGCGGGCCGACCCTCGGAAAGAGGTCCGCCGCAGCATCTTTCTGATTCTAACTCCTCCTGGGAAGTTGTATCTGGGCCGACAGTTTGAGCTTTCCCAACGGAGAGAGTGATTTTCATATTTTTTGCAATCTCTGCACTTCGTGGACGCCGGGAATCTTCCGCAGGCCGCCCATGATTTGCTCGAGATGCTTCATGTCGGAAATATCGAGGACGATCTCGACACTAGCCTGGCTGTTGGCAGTGTGGGCGCCGATATTGCGGATATTGCTTTGCGCGTCGCCGATGACGCTGGTGATGTTTTTCAGCATGCCAAAACGATCGTCGCAATAGACCGTTAGTTTGACCGGATAAGCAGTAGGCGTAGTTTCATCGCGGGCCCACTCCACGTCGATGCGGCGCTCCGGTTCGTACATCAGATTCGTGACATTCGGGCAGTGTACGGAATGCACCGCCACTCCCTTGCCGCGCGTGATGTAGCCGACGATGCTTTCTCCGCGGATAGGATTGCAACAGCGCGCGCGGTAGACCAGCATATCTCCCTGGCCTTTGACCATGATGGCATTGTGGTCGCCAAAAACCCGTCGTACCACATTCGCAATCGCGCCAGGAGAATTCGAGAGACCCTCGGCTGCGATGTCTCCCGCCATCGAGGGCGCTGCAGTACCGGGCGGCAGCAATCGCGCCAGAACCTGGCGCGCAGAATATTTTCCGTACCCGATGCCGGACATCAAGTCGTCGATCTTGCCGAAACCGTAGCTCCCGGCAACTCTCAGCAGGTCGTCGTCTTTGATTTCCTTCAGCGAGATCCGGTACTTGCGTGCCTCTTTTTCGATCACCTTCCGTCCAATTTCGATGGAGCGCTCGCGCTGGTGAATATTGAGCCAGTGCTTGATTTTGTTGCGGGAGCGCGACGACTTGACCACTGCAAGCCAGTCGCGGCTCGGCTTGTGTCCCGCCTGGGTGAGAATCTCAACAATGTCACCCGAGTGCAGCTTGTGGCGCAGCGGTACCATGCGTCCATTGACCTTCGCGCCTACGCAGGTATGACCTACTTCGGTGTGGATGGTATAAGCGAAATCAATCGGCGTGGCATCGCGCGGCAGCACCACAACTTTGCCCTTGGGCGTAAAGGTGTAAACCTCTTCCGGATAAAGATCGACTTTCAGCGCCGACAGGAATTCGTTGGGATCGCTTACATCGCGCTGCCACTCAACCACCTGCCGCAGCCAAGCCAGGCGCTGCTCATCCTGCGCGGAGACGGGACCATCTTTATATTTCCAGTGAGCGGCGATGCCTTCTTCCGCGACCTTGTGCATCTCTTCGGTACGAATCTGAATTTCGAATGGAGTTCCATCTTCCGTGATAACGGAAGTGTGCAGGGACTGATAGAAATTGGGCCTTGGCATGGCGATGAAATCTTTAATGCGCCCCGGCACGGGCCGCCAAATATTGTGGATAATGCCGAGCACCGCATAGCAATCCTGCAGCGATTGCGTAATCACGCGCATGGCAAATAAATCGTAGACCTGATCGACGGAAATCCGCTGCCGCTGCAACTTCTTGTGAATGCTGTAAAGCCGCTTGATCCGGCTCTCGACCTTGGCCTGAATGCCAGCTTCTTTGAGCTTTTCGTTGATGATCGACTGCATCTTCGCCAGAAAAGCCTCGCCCTTTTTCCGGCGCGCGTTGACGGATTTCTCCACCTGCTCGTAGCCGGCGGGATCGAGGAATTTAAAGCCCAGATCTTCAAGTTCGCCGCGAATTTTTCCCATGCCCAGCCGGTGGGCGATCGGCGCATAGATCTCGAGCGTCTCCTCCGCGATCTTGTGCTGGCGATCCGGCTGGAGATGTTCGAGCGTCCGCATGTTGTGCAGCCGGTCGGCCAGCTTTATGAGCACGACCCGGATGTCGTCGACCATAGCCAGCATCATCTTGCGCAGGTTTTCCGCCTGCGCTTCTTCGCGGGTGGCGAAATCGATCTTGCTGATCTTGGTAACGCCCTCGACGATGTGCGCAACCTGCTCGCCAAATTCTTTGCGGATGTCGACGATGGTGACGGAAGTGTCTTCTACGGAATCGTGCAGTAGCCCGGCGGAAATGGCGACCGGGTCCATCTTCATCTCGGCCAGCACCAGCGCCACTTCCAGAGGATGAACCAGATAGGGCTCGCCCGAAGCGCGGGTCTGCCCATCATGATGCTTGAGAGAGTACTCGTAGGCTTTCTTGACGATGGAGAGGTCGTCCTGGGGGCGGTTCTGCTCAATCCGCTTCAATAACTCGCGGTACTTCGTGAGTGTGAGGGCGGTAGTTGCGATCTGTTGGCGCAAGCTCGCCATGTAGGATTATAGCCCGCGAGCCGGTGCAACTCCGGTGGGATGGACGACTGCCGAGGGCTTTGGACGGCTATCTATGGTGCCGTTTCGCTGCTTTCCGCTGCGCTTTCTGGGCCCGCTTCGCAGCCTTGCGCTGCTTCTTCGCCTGCTTCTTGCCATACTTCTGATACTGCTTCTGAGCCTTCTTGGCCTCGCGCGCATTCTCCCCGATGCTTCTATTTTCCCTCTGCGCCGCCATCGACCCGGCAAAACACAGGCTCACCAGCAGCACCAATGCCGCAATTTTTTTCATTGACTTCTCCGAGGGGAAAATCCTGAAGCCATATTACACTGGAACGCGCCCCGGGCAGCAGCTTGCGGGGAACCTAAAGGGTCATGTCCAGGACCTCCCTTTTGGGGCCCGGTCGGCCCAAAGACTCGTAGGCAAATTTGTACGAGCGGGCGCGCCTTTTACAGCTACAATCTGCCACACCAAGTAGTCCCAAGGTCATGAATTCCAGAATCCTGCTAAGTGGAGTTTCCGGACTGATCGGCACAGCGCTGCTACCCTCGCTGCGCACCAACGGCATCTCGGTCGTCAGGCTGGTGCGCGGCCCCGCGACCGGCCCAGCAAACAATGATGAAATTTCTTGGGATCCGGCAGTCCCGCTATCGCCCGCGACTGTTTCCGGCTTCGACGCGGTGGTTCATTTGGCAGGAGAAAATATCTTCGGACGCTGGACCACCGCTAAGAAAGAGAAAATCCGCGACAGCCGGGTGGTCGGCACATTCAACTTGTCGTCGGCTCTTGCCCAGGCGGAGGAGAAACCCAGAGTTTTCATCTGCGGCTCCGCCATCGGCTACTACGGCAACCGCGGCGACGAATCATTGCATGAAGAAAGCGCTCCTGGAGCCGGTTTTCTGGTCGAAGTTTGCCAGGACTGGGAGGAAGCTACCACTCCCGCCGTACAGGCTGATATTCGCACCGCACACATCCGTACCGGAGTGGTCTTAAGCCCAAAAGGCGGGGCTTTGGCTGCAATGCTCACGCCCTTCAAACTCGGCCTCGGCGGCCGCATTGGGAGCGGCAAGCAATGGATGAGCTGGATCGATATTCGCGATATGGTCGGCGCCATTCACCATATTTTGAAGAATGACCTGATCCAGGGACCGGTGAACCTGGTCGCTCCCCGGCCGGTCATGAATGCCGAGTTCGCCCAGACCTTGGCATCCGTGCTCTCCCGTCCGGCAATTTTTCCTCTGCCGGAGTTCGCTCTCAAGCTCGCCTTTGGCCAAATGGGCGAGGAGATTCTACTGGGCAGTCAGAAGGTCGAAGCCAGTAAGCTCATCTCCAGCGGGTATCCGTTTCGCTATCGCGAACTAAGGGCGTCGCTGGAGGCTCTGCTCAAGCACTAAGCCCCGTTCTCGAGGGGGAAAGGTTTCAATCGGGCTCGTTAGCTTCGGCGCACGAGCGCTTCATTTCTTCCTGCAGCTTCTGTAGGAGTCCGGCGCGTTGCTCAGTACTAAGTTCGCGCCTCAATTCCTCGAGCGCCAGCGCCACAATATGGTAATGGTGCGCCCCCGCGAACTTGGGATCGATCGTGATATTCAGCCACAGTTGATGCATCAGGTCCACATCCTGCGGTCGCAGGCGCGGATTGTGCGGACCGATGGCATATTCACGCACCGTTCCATCGGGCGCGGCAACCTCCAGAGTCAGCCGCGGACGAGGCTCGGGCAGGCGCTCCCATGCGTCTCCCAGAAACTTGGCCTGTTCGTCGGCGGTGAGTTTATTGGAGAGTCCGCAGACAATGCGGGCGGAATCCAGCCGTTGTGCCGTAACCATGATCGCTTCAAATACATCCGTCGCCGGCACCACCAGGAGGGAAATCGGCTTGCCTTCTTTTTCGGCGACGGCCACGGCCGCGGTAAAAAGTTCCTGCTCGTAGTGATCAAAAACCTGGCTGGCGTCGAGGACCGCACTGCCGCTGAAACTGTGCTCGCGATGGTACATGCGCGCGCTCATCACCACGACGTCTTGCTTCCCGGTGTGGGTGTGAGCCAGCACCTGCCGCAGGTAGTAGAGATTTCGAGGATCGCGAACCGCAACCAGGATGTTCCCTTCACGCACGCCCATGGCGCCGCTGCCCAGTTCCTGGTTTCCATAAACCCGGAACTGATCCAACTGCTCAGGCTTGCCGTGACGTTCCCTGGCCACGTGCCGTTCCGACAGAGTGAAGATGGTAAAGAATACGGCGCTGAAAATGATTCCCGCGATGGTGGCTTGATACTTCGTAAATAGATTGACCACGGCCGTCATCAGCAAGACCGCGGAAATCAGAATTAGCCCCACCGGAATTTCCGTCTTGCCAATGTGCAGATTCCCCGGCACCTTCCAGGCGCGGTTTCCGGGCTCAGTGAATCGCAGCACCAGTACGGCAATGGACTTCATGGCAAAGCTCCAGATCACGCCAAAAGCGTAGAGCGCCGCCAGCACATACACGTTGCCCAGACTCAGAAAGATCACCAGCAGTTGCATGCCGACAATCAGATTGATGATGCGGTAACTCGTGCCAAAGCGGTTGTGCGGCTTTTGGAACCAACTGGTGAGCACCCCATCTTCCGCTACCCGATTCAAAACTCCATTCGCGCCCACAATCGAGGTATTCTGCGCCCCGGCAAGAATCAGCACCCCCACCAGCACGACGAAGGCGTGGAAGAGCAGTTTCAGGCTGGTCGGCCCGGCCAGATACATCGCGATTCCGCCAATCAGATTGGCGAAATAATCCGGACGGACTTTGTCTGGAATAATCATCACCGCGAAAAACGAAACCAGCGAAGTAAAGAGCAGGCTATAAATGAAGATCACCAGCCCGGTCTTCTCCAGATTCTTCAGCTTGGGGTGTTCAATCTCGCGGTTCACCTGTGCCAGTGTCTCTTCGCCGCTCATGGCAAGCACGGAGTGCCCGAACCCCACAAAAACAATGATCCAGGTGAGGTGCGCGAACATGGTTCCGTTCAGCCATCCCAAAGATTCCTTGTTGAGCGGCACCACCCCCGGATGAAGCGGATTCGGCGGCAATACAATCGGTGCTCGCAAAACCGTAATCGTGCACCAGATCAACAGAATCACCACCATCACCGTCGTGATGATCATGATCTGCAATGCCTTCTGGCTGGATTCGTGCATGCCCTGGGTGTTCTTCCACCAGAAATAAAGCACCACGACGACGGCTAGCCCAGCGGCGAAATGATCGTCGGAAAAATGCAATGGGCGATGCATATACTCGCCCATATCCTTGATAAACCCGGCCAGATACTGCCCGGCGGATACGGCGCTGATCGGCCCGGTTAGCACATAGTCGAAAAGAAGAGCTGAGACGGAAAACTTCGCCAAAGTTCCGCCCATGGCCTCTTTTACGACGCGGTAGACCCCGCCGCGGACGAACATGCTGCTGGATTCGATATAAAGCGCCCGCACCGCATAGCTGAACAGCATTACCGCCAGAATGAACCAGGGGGCGCTCTTGCCGATGACCTTTTCGGCGTCACCGCCGGCATAGTAGGCGGAGGAGGCCAGATCGGAGAGAACGATCGCGGACGCGCGCCAGAAGGAGATAAAGGTCAGCATCACCGTGGTGGCGACGAAAACCCTTATTCCCGGTTTTGAACCTTCAGCGGATGTGGCCATGCCCCAGAAACATCTTTAGCACAGGGATTTAACGGAGAGACTCATTTGGAGACTCATTTGAAGATAGCACAGCTCTGGAGCCTGGCGATTTAGAGGAGTCTTAAGAAGGCAAGCGGAAAACCAATTCGAACTATTCCAGTTTCAGCAGGAAGAGTCAGGAGGTCACCTGAGTAGCTCGGCCCAGATCAGGAATCCTCTCAAGAAAACTCTGGCTTCAAGGTCCGGCGTCACCACGATCGTGCGTTTTATCGTGTTACTCTGCGCCAAGTTATGCACCGCATTCCCTCGCTGGACGGCCTGAGAGCACTTTCAATTCTTCTGGTGGTGATCGGCCATCTGGCAGAGTCGCGCTCCACCTCCAAGATCGGCTTCGATGTGGCGGGGGCATTTGCCAACTTGGGAGTGAACATATTTTTCGTCATCTCCGGCTATCTCATCACCAAGCTGCTCCTGCAAGAGAACCGCAAGACTGGGACGATCAGCCTGCGCCAGTTCTATATTCGCCGCGCCTACCGCATTCTGCCGGCTGCCACGTTCTTCATGCTGCCCGTTTTTGTCATTTTTCGGCACGATCTGCGCTGGTACCACGCAGCCGCGGCTATGTTCTACTTGGCGAATTACGATTTTACCCATCCTTGGTTTCTCGGCCATTTGTGGTCGCTAAGCGTGGAAGAGCAGTTTTATCTGTTGTGGCCCGGCGTACTCAAGAAATGCATCTCTGCGCGAAACAGAATTTATATTCTTCTTGGCGTTATCGCCTTCGCTCCCTTCTACCGCATCCTGTGCTACTTCCTGCGGCTGCATGGGCAAGCGGACGAGACTTTTCCGGCGGTGGCTGATGTTCTTGCGACCGGTTGCCTGCTGGCTATTCTAGAGCCCCAGTTGCTGCCCTTCCTGCTTAAGCGCAAAAATTGGAGGCCGCCGCTCATCTTCCTGCTGGTGTTGCCACCGCTGCTGGTACCGCTTTACTGGGGTGCTCGCGAGTTTCACCTGAATGTTGCCCTTCTTTTCTTCCTTTGGCCGGCCATGCATTTTTCCATCGCTGGGTTAATTCTGTGCGCCGTGCAGTCCCATACCTGGATATTGAACGCGAAGCCGATTGCATGGCTCGGCAAGGTCAGCTACAGCCTATACTTGTGGCAGCAGTTGTTTGTGTACGGCAGACAGCCGCGGGCGTGGTATGGGCCATTGCTGGCCCTGGGGATGGCGAGCGTCTCGTACTATTTGGTGGAACGGCCGGCGCTTCGGCTGCGCGAAAAACGTCCCTCTAAGGTAAACGAGGAAAAAGCCGGACTATTTCCGCTCGCTCCGCGAACCGAATCCTAACCGGCCTGCTTTTTTTCTTCCAGGTAGGTGTGGGTGATGCGATCATGCCAGCAGAGTGAATCCTCATCCAGAAAAACCCACGCGTAGCCCATTCCCAAGGAGAACGCCGACAGGAACGACGCCAGCACACGCCAGCGCCGGAGCTTTCGTCCAGCTACACTTCCATCGAAGCGGACCAGTTTTAGCCCACTCAGCCGCAGCCCAGGAGTGCTTCCGGTATAGACCAGCAGAAGATATTGATACCCGGCCCAAAGTACTACGCAAAGAGAAGTGAGCACTGCGGCGATCTGGAGAGTCGGCGGTTCGAGAGCGGTGACCTTCCAGAAGATCAAGCTGAAAACCGCACAATTCGACGCGATGATCAGGCCATCGATCAAAGCCGACAAGAGTCGCCGGCCTAGCGGCGCACTTCGCAGCGGTATATCGATACCCGGTCGCTTCTCTAACTCGGGCTGCTGCACCGGTTCGATGATGATGCCACCCAGTGCTGGTGGCGGCGGAACGACTTCCGGAACATCCAAAATACGCGGCCGCTCCATGACCGACTCGGCCAATTCATCACGCGCGGGAACGGGTGGAGTCCAGGATCGCGGGAACTCCAGCACCTTGGCCGTGGCTAATGGCGGAGTGGAAACGTCGCCGGCCTCATCAGGCTGCAATTTGAACGGTGGTGGAATATCGGAAGCGTCAGCCGCCTCTTCAAATCGCTCCCATGCCAGAGCATGGCTGGCCGCAGTCGGCAATACTGGTGGAACAGAAGCAGCCTCTGCCGGAGCACGATCCGACTTAAACGGAGGCGCCTCCTCGAAACGCAATCGCAGTGACGGATAGCGCGGCGGCCGCGGCTTGCGGCGGGATTGATATCGATTCAGCCGGGCGGCGAGTTCCTCCCGCCAGGCTGACGTGCCTTCCTCTTCAACCTCCTGCTGCCCCGCGGACAGATCGGCTTCAGTGGCAGACAGAGCGCCTGAGCCGGGACCTGCAGGCGCCAGCTTCCCTTCTCGACCCGTAGCAGGATCAAGCGCCGCGGTCGGGATATCCTCATCTGGCAACCAGCGCGGTAGCGGGTTGGAATCCTCCTCCGACGAACACCGGCAAATCTCACCACAAATCGCACAAAGCATAAATCCAATCTCTTATTTCAGTCGTGAAGTGCCGTTTGAGTCATGCCGAGATAATCCTTGCAGTTGGCCGCCCTGGATAACCTGAAGAAGCCGGCAGGAATCCAAACCATCGAACTACTTTGCCTCCTGGGCCCAACCGTGCTAAGTTCACCACGGCTGCTGCCGAAAGAGGTTTCCGCGCTTCTCTCGTCGCGTCTGTTTCAAATGATCTTGCACCGATGACTCTTCGCAACAGATTCCTTATCACGGCGGCAATGCTTTGTCACCTGCTTCTGCTCACCCCATTAGTTACCAGCCAGTTGCCGCCCGAGAAATCGCTCGCGCCTGCGCACACGAATCCTTCCGAAGAAAAATCCGCTGACTCGAAAACCACCCCCTGCGGCCGCGCCTTTGCCGCAGAATCCAACAACCGTCCCACACTTTGCGCCATCGAGCAGGAACGCGACGGCGACATCTACAAATTGCGCGGTGCCGTCGAAATTTATTATGAAAATTACGTTCTGAAAGCCGATGAAGCCACATTCGACTCTGACACCAATGAAGCCACCGCCACCGGCCACTTTGCCCTCGATGGCGGACCCAATGACGATCACATCCGCGCCTCCCACGGCACCTACGACTTCACGCTTGAGACGGGAAAATTTTACGACGTAACCGGCACCACCGGCCTGCGCTTCCGTTCCAACCGTCCCATCCTCACCTCGAGTTCTCCCTTTGCCTTCACCGGAAAGCTGGTCGATAAAGTCGGCCCGGCTCACTATCTGGTCTACGACGGCACCATCACAACTTGCGAGCTGCCTCATCCCAAATGGATGTTCGAAGCCCGTAAGGTCGATGTCGATGTGGGCGGAAATGCCAAAATCTATCGCAGCACATTCGATCTGCACGGACTCCCGATTCTCTGGTTCCCCTACGCCACGCACCCGGTCGAAAAGGAATCCCGCCAATCGGGTTTTCTGGTGCCATCGGTAGGCCACTCTTCCACCAACGGATACATGATCGGCGATGCCTACTATTGGGTCATCAACCGCATGATGGATGCCACCCTCGGCGGGGAGTTTTTCTCGTCCCGCGGAGGGTCCCAGCGCGGCGAACTGCGCATGCGGCCGAGCGAAACCTCCTACCTCGACCTCAACTATTTCGGAGTGATTGACCGTGGCATTGGCACGCCTCCGGTGAAAGAAGGCGGTGAGAACGCCCGCCTGAATGCCGCCGGGAACCTCGATGGTTTCCGCGGCGTCGCCAACATCGATTACCTAAGCTCGTTTCTCTTCCGTTTAGCTTTCAACGAAGTGTTTAGCCAGGCAGTTTATTCGGAAGTGAAGTCACAGGCGTTTCTGTCGAAAATGACCGACGGCTACAGCCTCAACGGATTTTCGGAGCGCTACCAGAACTTCCTGAGTACCACTCCCGGCCAGGTCATTACCATCCTGCACACCCCCAGCTTTGATTTTTCCGGCGTGGATCATCCCATTGAGCACACGCCGCTGTTCTGGTCTTTCGACGCCTCTACCACTGGCCTTTCCCGCAGCGAGCCTTCGCAATGCACGACGGTCGGCACCGTTCAATCCTGCATTCCAGCTTTCCGTACCGCGAGCCTGGTCGGCCGCTTCGATCTGAATCCCGAAATATCCTTGCCGCTGCTGTTTCAAGGATGGTCGGTGCGTCCCGATCTGACCCTTCACGAAACTTATTACACCCAGCGGCTGATTGGAGAAAGCGGAGCCAACCCAGGGCAAGCGGTGAATGATCCCACTAACCGCCAGGCTCTCGAAACGTCTGTGGAACTGCGGCCGCCCGCACTCGAACGCACCTTCGACAAGGCATTCCTGGGGAGAAAATGGAAGCACGTCATCGAGCCGCGCGTGGTTTACCGCTACGTGACCGGGGTCAACGACTTCGGCAATATTCTCAAGTTCGACGAGCGCGACATCCTCAGCGACACCAATGAAGTTCAGTATGGCTTTGTGACTCGTCTTTACGCCAAGCCTACCGCGAGCAAGCCGGAGAATTGCGAGCCCATTATGGCGGCGCTGACCGTCGGCGCTCCGGCGCCGCAATCCACTATCCCCTGGCAGCGCACCAATCCGCTGCTCAATCGCCCCTGCCAGACGGGGCCGCAGGCGCGGGAGATTGTCAGGTGGGAGCTGGCACAGAAATATTTTATCGATCCCACTTTTGGCGGCGCGCTGGTTCCGGGAGAGCGCAACGTCTTCACCGGCACCATCGATCTGACCGGAATCGCATTCCTCACCGAGCCGCATCATCTCTCGCCGCTGGTTTCCAGACTACGGGTGGAGACCAGCTCCCGCACCGATGCCGAATGGGATTTCGACTACGACTTTAAGAACAGCCGCACCAATGCCAGCACCCTGCTGGTGAACTATCACTTCGGTAGAGTAACCGTGGGGGGCGGGGATGCTATTTTGGAGATCCCCAGCCAGAATCTGGCTTCGAGTACCTCCCCGTCTTTCACCTCGGCCGAACCCGTACACTTCAACCAATTTCGCGCCGCTCTCGGATATGGGGCCATCAACAAGCGGGGATTCAGCGGCGCCAGCAGTTTTGGCTATGACGCCGACGCTCACCAGTTGCAATTTGCCAGCGCGCAGGCCACCTACAATTGGGATTGCTGCGGTGTCACCCTGGAATACCGCACCTATGCGGTTGCCAACGTGCGCAATGAAAATCTCTTTCTGCTTAACTTCAATTTGGCGAATATCGGCGGCTTTGGAAGCCTGCGCCCGCAAGGACGCCTTTACTAATTTTGGCGCGTCCGAAGAAGCATGCTGGCGCATCTAAGGCTGCTAAGATGATTCTGTCTCGCCCATGCCAGCTATAACCCACAAGCCGGAGAAAAAAGATCTGGAGCGCATGGATCTGGAGTGCAAGAAGGTGCGGTTGCTACAAGACCTGGCGAAGCGAGGTCGGCTGCTTGTCGCATACTCCGGCGGAGTAGATTCCGCTTACCTCGCCTGGGCTGCGCATCAAAGTCTGGGCAACAAAATGCTGGCTGTGATTGCCGATTCTCCCAGTCTCGCACGCACGCAACTTGCCGATGCAATCGCCTTCGCCGCGGAGCAGTCGATCCCTTTGGAAGTGGTTGCGACTGGCGAACTCGATCGCCCGGAATACATTCGCAACGACTCGCAGCGCTGTTTTTTCTGCAAGGACGAACTCTTCACTCTCATGGAGAGCCTTCGTGCTGCTCGTGGCTTCGAAGCCATCGCCTACGGCGTGAACTCGGACGATCAAGGCGACTTTCGCCCTGGCCAGAAAGCAGCAGTCGACCATCATGTGGTCGCTCCTTTACTCGACGCAAAGCTGAGCAAGGAAGATATTCGCGCTCTCGCTCGCGCGGCCGGTTTGCGCATTTGGGACAAACCTGCATCCGCCTGTCTTTCATCCCGCATCGAGTACGGCCGACCCGTCACGCGTGAAGCTCTCGCGGTCGTCGAGAAGGGCGAGGATGCCATTCGCGCTCTCGGGTTCCGCCAGTTCCGCGTGCGTCATCACGGCGAGATGGTTCGCATCGAGATCTCCCGCGACGAACTCGCGCGCGCCCTCGACTCCGCCATGGCCGCAAAGTTCAGCAGCATCTTCAGGGCGCTGGGCTTCAAATTCGTCACTCTCGATCTCGAAGGCTTCCGTTCCGGCTCCATGAACGCTCTCTTGCCGGCCGAGCATCTGCTGCGCCAAACTGGATGAGCGCCCGCAGGCTTGATCACGCTGTCTTTAGCGCCTTTTCGCGCTTCGCCCAAACCCCGTTCCACTCCTCGCTGTGAGATAATCAACCTTTAACTCCCAATGTTTAGGCGGTTTTTGGTGGCCCTTTTTCGACGCGCTTGTCTCTTACTTTTGATCGTTTGTCTGGGCTGCGCCGCCCAATCGGTTTCGCCCGACTTATCTCAGAAAATCGAACGCCAGGTTCGCTCGTACTATAAAGTTCCGCCCGATCTAAAAGTCCTGGTCGGCCCCGCGGCTCCAAATCCGGACTTCCCCACCTTCGAAACTGTCACCGTGACCGTCGACAATGGCGAGCGAAAGCAGGATCTCAATTTTCTGCTCTCTAAAGATCACAACACTCTGATCCGCATCAACAAGTTCGACCTGAAAAAAGATCCTTACGCTGAGACCATGAGCAAGATTGATACCGCCGGCCGGCCCACGCGGGGAGCGAAGACGTCGAAGGTGGTCGTGGTGAACTTTGACGATTTCGAGTGCCCCTACTGCTCGCGCATGCACCAGACTTTATTTCCCGAAATTCTCAAAGAATACGGGGACCGCATCACTTTCATCTACAAGGATTTTCCGCTGGTGGAGATTCATCCCTGGGCCATGCATGCCGCCGTGGATGCGAATTGTCTGGCCGCGCAAAGCAACGACGCCTATTGGGATTTCGCCGACTACATTCATTCCAATCAGCATGAAATCAGCAAGGAAGCTACGCCTCAGGCCCGCTTCGACGCGCTTGATCGCCTTACGCTCTCGCAGGGTCAAAAACACAATCTGGACGCCACCAAGTTACAAGCCTGCGTCAAGGCTCAGGATGAGAGCGCCGTAAAAGCATCCATCAAAGAGGGGGAGGGGGTCGGAGCGGAAGCGACGCCGACGCTGTTCATCAACGGCGAAAAAATCGACGGCGCCGTCCCGCCCACTGAACTGCGCGCTGCTTTGGATCGGGCCCTTAAAGACGCAAACCTTCCCGTGCCGGCTCACACCGCATCCACTGCCCCGGTTGCCCGATGATCGCCCGGTGACGCGCACGCTTTGGCTCGATGCGAATTGAAAGCAGGAGAATAACTATTTTGAGAAGAAATCCGCAATCTGCCCGGCTCGCGGCGCCGCTCTCAGCCCCATTGGCAGCAATTATGATTGCTGCATTTTTGCTGCTAAGTCTTCTGGGCTGCAACTCCAAGGTTGGCGGAGATGTGATGGCCACAGTCGATGGCCGTAAGATTTTCCGCTCCGACCTCGACAAGTATTACGACAATTACGTGGCCAGCGCCCAGCAAGCGCCGGTCGGGGAGCAAGCCACCATCCTCCGTCTGAATATGCTGCGGCAAATGATCGATGATGAAATGGTCATGCGCCGCGCCGAGAAACTCGGCCTGCTGGCTACCGAGGAAGAGGTCGACCGCAAGCTCAACGAAATCAAATCTCCCTACACCCAGCAGGAGTTTGACCAGCGACTCAAGGAGAAGAAGATCTCGCTCGACGACTTCAAGCGGGACATTCGCCGCTCCATCACCGTCGATAAAGTGATGAACAAAGAAGTTTCCTCGAAGATCAACGTCACCGATCAGGACATCAACGACTATTTCGCGGCGCACAAGGCTGAGTTCAACCTGATCGAGCCGCAATACCATCTGGCGCAGATCTTCGTTACGCCCACCCCAAATCCGCAGGTGCACAACCAGAACAACAAGGCACAGAATGAGGCCGATGCGCGGAAGAAAATCCAGATGATTTCAAACCGCCTGGATAGCGGCGACGATTTTGCCACGCTCGCCATGAACTACTCCGAAGACCCGGAAACTTCCGGCAGCGGCGGCGATTTAGGGACCGTTCCGGAATCCTCGCTGCGCAACACTGATCCCAGCACGCGAGATGCGGTGATCAAGCTGAAGCCGGGGCAGTACAGCCCCATCGTGATCGTGACGAATCCCACAAATAAGCAGCCGGTCGGATTCCGCATCATCAAGCTGGTTGCAAAAGAACCAGCTGGCCAGCGCGACTTGTCCGATCCCCGCGTGCAGCAGGCAATCCGTTCCCAACTGCATGATCGCCGTGAACAGCTGCTTAAGGCAGCCTATTACGAAGTGTTGCGGGATTCCGCGAAAGTCGACAATTATTACGCGAAGACAATCCTCGAGAGCAACGGACTGATGAAGTAATTGCTTCACTGCAACGCGAACAGTTTCGGCGGCTGATCATTCCACAATCGCGATTACGTCGCCGGGATTCACAGCCGCACCTTCGCTTACCAGAATCTTCTGAACAACTCCTTTTTTCGGCGATTTGATTTCGTTCTGCATCTTCATCGCCTCCATTACCGCCACTCCCGCGCCTGCGGTAACTTCATCCCCCTCGCCCACTAACAAGCGCACAATCTTGCCCGGCATCGGCGCAACAATCTTTCTAGGACCCGAAGCATCTCCGCTCCTTGCGCGCCCGCGCAGCGACCGAGGATCGCGGAGCTCCGCCGCGAAGCGTGTGCTGCCCACCCAAAGATGCCAGTCACTCCCCATGCGCTCCGACTTAATTTCATATGCCTGGTTCCCGATGCGCAGCGAAAGCACATCCGGCCGCGCGAGCACCGCATCCACCTCCAACTCGCGCCCGTCCAAACGGCAGGACCAGCGCCCTTCATCGCGGTTGAGTTCGAGGCGGTAGCTCTTTCCGTCAATGTTTACTTCGTAGACCATTAGGAAACTTTCGTCCGGCGTTCTATTCCGATTCCAGGGCCGCGCGGCGGCCGGCAATCTTCCAATTGGAAGAGCCGTCGCTCGCAAGCGTGCTGGCTGTGTTCGCGCGCGGGCTGTTCAGCACGTCGAAGATTCCCGCTGCAATGGCCGCCACCTCCGCAGCGTTGGGGTCGATTATTTTGTCTTCCGGCCGTTTCAGCAGGCGGTCCAGAAATCCGGTATCCAGCTTCGCCGCTCGAAAATCCTCATCGCGCAAAATTCGGCGGAACAAGGAAATGTTGGTCTTGATCCCACCAACGAAATATTCGTTCAACGCCCGCGTAAGCCGCGAAATCGCCTGCTCCCGGTCGGTGCCATATCCAATTAACTTGGCCAGCAGCGGATCATAATCGATGGGTACGTTCCATCCTTCATACATTCCGCTGTCGCGTCGAATGCCGGGGCCCGAGGGTGCCAGCAACAGCGTGATCTTACCGGGGCTGGGGAAATAATTGTTGTCTGGATCCTCCGCATAAATCCGGCACTCAATGGCGTGGCCGCGGATCTGCACCTCGCCTTGGGTGAAGGGTAGTTTTTCTCCCGCCGCGATGCGAATTTGCAGATGGACGAGATCCAGTCCCGTGATCAATTCCGTCACCGGGTGCTCCACCTGTAAGCGGGTATTCATTTCGAGGAAATAGAAATTCTTCTGCCGATCGACCAGGAACTCCACCGTCCCGGCATTGGTATACCCCGCAGCCTGCGCCACTCTTACGGCAACTTCGCCCATCCTTCGGCGCATATCCGCATCTACAATCGGCGAAGGCGCCTCCTCCAGCACTTTTTGATGACGCCGCTGCAAAGAGCATTCGCGCTCGCCCAGATAAACCGTGTTGCCATGCTCATCCGCCAGAATCTGCATTTCGATGTGCCGAGGATTGACGATGGCTTTTTCGATGTAGACTTCACTGTCGCCAAACGAGCGCTGCGCCTCGCTGCGCGCCGATTCCAGCGAGCTTTTCAACTCCTCTGCAGCATGCACCAGGCGCATGCCTTTTCCGCCGCCACCAGCCGCAGCTTTCAGCATCACCGGATAGCCGACCCTTGCCGCAACCTGCTGCGCTTCCTCAAGGGATTCCACTCCACGGGACGTGCCCGGAACAAAGGGCACGCCCGCTTTCTCCATGGCCTGCCGCGCGCGAGTTTTCGATCCCATCGCGTCCATTGCCGCCGCCGTGGGTCCAATGAACTTTATTCCCGCATCCGCACAGGCTTGCGCGAATCTTGCGTTTTCCGATAAGAACCCGTAGCCAGGATGAATCGCATCTGCACCCGAGCGATGTGCTACGTCAAGGATCTTTGGAATATTCAGATAAGACTCAGCCGCTGCGGCCGCCCCAATCGGATAAGCTTCATCGGCCTTGCGCACGTGCAGCGAGGCGCGGTCTACGTCCGAGTAGACTGCCACCGCGGAAATTCCCATCTCGTGGCATGCGCGCAATACGCGCACCGCGATCTCTCCCCGGTTTGCGATGAGAATCTTTTTGAACATGGCCGGCTTCAAAAATGGTCGACGCCGCGCGAACCGAGAATTTTACAGGAGATTTTGTAGCCCCGCTGCACGCCACGACTAGCCTTAGCCCGAAAGCAGCGGCTCCAATCAACTGCCGCTCATCTCAGCCGATTGCACCTTAGGTTTCTTCTCAATCTGCAAGAGCAAGAATACCGCCAGAATAACCAATTCCGGCTCGATCGGATGCCGGTAGCGCGCATGAGGAAATACGAAATAATAAGTCGTCGGGTAGGTGAGCAGCAGGCCAGCGAAAAGCCACGCCCCTGGCACCTTTTGCCGCAGTGCGCGAGCCCCTCCCCAGATCGCCAGCGCCGACCATGCCAGAAAAAGAGAGTTACGAAAATCGAAGGGCAAGCGGCTGTCGCTCGGCTTGGGAACGCCGTTCCAGTAATAAAAAAATCTTTTCAAACTGATTACAGCAAACCGACCAGGATTTTCCTTCACCCATTCGAAGGCCAGCCGCTTGCAATCGGTCGAATAAGCCAGCTCTCCTATTCGCTGGAACTTTTCGAATTCCAGCTTGTTGAGATTCGGTTGCAGAGTGGCGATCAGCATTCCCTCCGCCAGTTTGTTGTTGCCCAGGCGGAACTGAAGTCCAAAATCATCGCGCAGAAAAACAAATCGTCCAAAGACTTCATAGTTCCTGATGATCCAGGGCGACAGCACAAGAAAAAAAATAAAAGAAGAAAGGACAACGCCGGCGAGCGACGGCAATCCGTTCTTATGTCTCCGCCACCATATCCATATTCCGCAAAATGGCAAAAACGCCAGCATCGACGGATTCGCCAGCGCACCCACTCCCCACAGAACGGCGAAAACGATCCAGCCTCGAAAGCCGTGCCACTCCTGCATTTCCAGAGCAACCAGAAAGATGAGACTTAACACGAGGGGTGTAAAGGTCGTATCCCAAATCCAGTGAATCGACCAATACCAAATATAAGGATTTAGGGCCCAGCCCCACGCCCCCCATCTCGCGAGTCTTTCTCCGAAAACTCGCTCTCCAAAGGTTCGCTCGGCGATCAGGAAAATCGGAATCGTGGTCAACGCCGAAAACAAGCTGTTGATGGTCAGCAAAACCCACGCCGATGCATAGGTGTAGATGCCGAAGAGCTTGAACACTCCTGCCATCAAATACGGATAGAGCGGAGGCTCCCACGCCGTGGGCCCTGTATCCCCGCCATAGGGATTGCTGAACCCCTGCCCCAGGGCAATAGATCGCGCCACCCGGCCCATTTCCCAACCAAAACCAAAGTGATCCTCGCCCGGGCGAGTGCGATATTCGCGAAACACGCCAATCATTAACACCTGCAAAATGAAAGACAGCAGGGCGAGATTCAGAATCGATCTTGGAATCAACCAAGGCGTCGATCTCGGAATATTCGGCTGCAACGTTTTCTGCATTGAGCGAGAGTCTATCAGGAGACGAGGTTGGCTTAGACAGGCCGCTCTCCGGTCGGGGCCGAGAAAAAACAAGATTATCCCGTATGCCCAGCCGCGCAGGAGCAGCATCTAATTTACTCGGAGGTTGTTATGCGGACGGTCGCCTTGCTCTCTACAGTTCTACTTTTCTCCGCACTCACTTTTGGCCAGGAGACTTACGGCCATAACTGGCGCGGGATTGCGGGCTATTGCCCCTACGGCTGCGCTCCCTACATTCCATTGCTCACAACTCCCAGCCTGTCATTCGCAACCGTTTCTCGAAATCCTATCGGCGCTACGGATGCCACCGGCGGACTGGTTGCCGGAGCGACCGATTCCACCTTATCGGAAGTCTCCGGGGACACCAGCGCGGTCTTCACGGTCCCGGTGTGGTATTCCGGCGGCCAGGCACCTCTGGTTTCGACGTTCATGCGAGGCTCCTCCGGAATGGGGACATTGCCGCCGCGCGAGCGCTTTGCCCACGAGGGCATTGCGCGCGAGACCTCAGCACATGAGAGATGGGCAAGATCGCAGCGGAATTTCACTCCACTCTCCTCCGAGTTTAAAGCGGAGCGGCCGCCTCAGAGTGAGCAAGCCATTAATCTGGCTTGGGTTTACTTCAGTTCGGCAAAGCCCACCGGAGAGCAGCCCGCCGCCGCACCGGGCAAGACCCCGGTTAAAACTTTGTCGAACGCTGATGTGGATCGCTTGAATCAGAACAACGGACTGGTTAAATACGACAGCAAGACGGAAAAGATTCAGTAATCGGCAAAAAGAAAAAGCGATGACGGAGCAACCGTCATCCCCTTCAACTTTCCAAATATCGCCTACTTCGGCTGATCCATGGTGATGCCGTTAGCACCCGGCTGCTTCTCAGCTTTCGCCTTCTTGGTGCTAAGAGTCTCGTCGACCCAGTGGTCGGCGGTCTTGAGATCCTCTTGTCGCGCAGCCAGATCGTCGCACTCGACATCGGCCTTTTCGCGGTACATCAGGTTCAAGTAGGCCATGGCATCATCGTAATCGGGCCGAAGCTGGATCGCTTTATTCAAGCTATCGATGCCTTCGTTGATCAGAGGCATGTTCTTTGCTTTTAATTCATCGCAAACTTTTTTCTGATCTTTGTTCTTGGGATTCAGTTCTTCATCCGGCTTCATGCCGAGTTTAGCCCGCTCTTCCATGCGGGGCTGGTAGCAGGCGGTCCAATCGATCACGCCGACCGAATAATAGGGCTCGGGATCGTTCGGATCCAGGTCGCCCGCCATGCGGTAGTACTTTTTGGCATCGTCAAACTTCTTCATGTTCAAATAAAGATAAGCGATGCCCTTGGCGGCGTTCACCTTCTGGTCCCGAACGGCGTTGGTATCAAGCACAGACAGGTACTGCTTGATGGCTTCGTCCGCCATCTTGGTATTGTCGGGAGTGTCTACGCCGGGAATGTATTGCTGGGCATAGGCGGTGGCCAGATACATTTTTGCATTGATCAGACCGGAGTCAAGCACGACCGCTTGCTGGAAGTGATCGATCGCCTCTTCATATTTCGCGTTCTTATAGGCGGTAACGCCCTTGTTGAGCTGGTCACGTGCGCGCAGTTTGCTGCAACCCACGGAGGATAGGATCGCCAGCATCGCGGCCGCCAGCGTTAGCAGTCGAATCGATTTATTCATTGCGGTATAAGTCTCCCTTGCCACACAGCATCCTAGGCCCAGAGACAGCAAATTGACAAGCGCAGGCCGAACATTCCTTGGCGCACGCCTTGGCTAGACGCCGCACGGAACAGATTGCAGATGAGCAGTGATCCATCATCGACGAAGACGACTATCGATGAATTAATGATCGACCGGTAAAGAACGATGATTAAAAATCGATGATTAAAAATCGATGGTTAAAGATCGATGGTTAATGATCAACGGCCTGCAATTACTGGTTACTATACGCGCCCACTCCGAATGTAAGGGCGTGGGTCTTTTCTAAGCCGCGAAAGCGGCAACCAGTGAACTACGCGTCCTATCCGCCTGCTTCGATCTTCGCCGTAATCAGGCCAACCTTGTCGACCCCGGCAGCGTGAGCAATATCGATCACGCTGGCCACATCGGCGAACGGGATCGCGTCATCGCCCTTCACGAACATGACCTTCTCCGCCCGCGTCTTGTAGATATCCGCCAAACGGCCCTGGAGATTATCCCAGGTGGCATCTTCCTGATTGATTTTCAAACCAGGCTCATTGCCGGCGCCGCGGTCGATCAGTTGCACCACAATCGTGCGGTCGGGCGTATTGTTTTTCGGCGCATTCGGTGGGGGCGGCTGCGGAACCAGCGCGTCCAAACCCTTCGGCGTAAGAGGCGTGATCACCATGAAGATGATGAGCAGCACCAGAAGCACGTCGATGAGCGGAGTGACGTTAATGTTGGCGCTTTGCCCTCCGCCACTTCCCATTGCCATACTCATGGTCGAATTCCTCGATTCCTGAATTCCTACGCTACTGTCCCGGCGCCGCTGGTGCCTCTGGCGGGGTGTTCGGACCCTTCGGCGTCTCTTTCTTCTGCTCGGTCAGCAAGCCCAGATCGTCCACGCCGGCAGACCGCACTGCATCCACTACCTGGACCACCGCGCCAAAATGGGCGCGTGCATCGGCCTTCACGTAGACCATCTTGTTGGTCCGGTTGGTCAGGCGATCTTTTACCTTGCCTCCCAAACTGTCCGGTGAAACCTTGTCCGCGCCAAAGTAAACCGTGCCATCCCGCATCACGGAAACCAGTAGGGCGTCTTCTTTATCTGCATCCTGCATGGGCGTGGGATTGTTAACCTTCGCCATATCCACGCTGATGCCCTTCTGCAACATGGGCGTGATCACCATGAAAATGATCAACAGCACCAGCATCACGTCCACCATGGGAGTGACGTTAATGTCTGAGTTGACGTTGGCGCCTACATTTCTTTTTGCCAGTGCCATAGATGAATCTCCCAGGCAGCGGCCAGTTGCCCGTGGCCAGTGCCATTAAATCTTGGAAAGCCCGGCGCTGGAGTCACTCCAGCGCCGGACAGCAACTCACTGCAAGCGCAGTCCCGTCAAAAAAATCGACCTAGGACCGGCGAATGTCGCGACGCTTCAAGAAGTAGTCGATCAGTTCGCTGGAAGAATTGTCCATCTCCACATCGAACGCTTCCACGCGCCCGGTGAGGTAGTTGAACATCATGACGGCGGGAATCGCGACCAGCAGGCCGAACGCCGTGGTGACCAGGGCTTCGGAAATACCGCCTGCGACTGCGCCCAGACCGGTTGCCTTCTGTTCAGAAATACCCTTGAAGGCGTTCAGAATGCCCATCACCGTTCCAAACAGTCCCACAAAGGGAGCCGTAGAACCGATGGTGGCCAACCCGCCAAGGCCACGCTTCAATTCCGCGTGAACGATGGCTTCGGTGCGCTCCAAAGCGCGCTTGGAAGCTTCAATGGTCTCGCCGGGGATGGCACCGGGAGAATCCTGGTGAGCCTTGAACTCCATCAAGCCGGCGGTGACAACCTTGGCCAGATGGCTCTTCTTATTGCGCTCGGCGACCTTGATCGCTTCGTCGATGCGGCCGTCGCGCAGCGCCCCGGCAACTGCGGGAGCAAAGGCGCGAGACTGCTTGCGGGCGGCGCTATATGCCATGGCGCGATCGATCATGACGCCGATCGACCAGCCCGACATAATGAATAGGATAATGACCACGATCTTCGCAATAATACCCATCTGCTTCCAGAGCGAAATCGGATCCCAACCCACTGCGCCACCCTCCTGCACAATCCAGGTGGCAACCCGGGGAACATGATGAACCGCTGCTACGGCAAAGTTAGCTAACATGAGTTGCTTTTCCTCCTCGGAACTTCCTTTAGGCTTTGATGCGTAATTCTGAAACTGTGCCAAGCTCTAGCACCAGGAATGTTGCACTTATGAAACATTCCCGGATTGGAACACGTTCTGAAATTAGGACACGAACGCCACTCCGCCCACACTCCCCGGACACTCTGCAAGGTGGGCAGGGAGGGCCTGCTGGCGAAGAACATTTAGATACCACCTGGTTCTACCGCCGCTTTTATCGTCGCCCTTATCCGGCCAGGGTGAAGTTCACCTGAATTTCCGTGTCCACTTCGACCGGCTCGCCATTCAGCAGATATGGCTTGTACTTCCATTGCTTCACGGCGTCAATGGCCGCAGGAGCCAGCATTGGATGCCCGCTGACCAGCGAAAGGTTTTGGATAGAACCGTCTTTCCCGATCACCGCCCTCAGCACCACTGTTCCGGAAATGCGAGCCTGACGAGCCAGCGGCGGATAGACCGGATTCACCTTCCGGACCAGGAGTCCCGAAGTTACACCAGCGGAAACCCGTATGCGCTGCGGAGCGGCGACTTTGGGCACGGCTACCGGCGTGGAGCTGATGATACCCCCAATCACGCCGCCCATCTGACCGCCCGGAATCCCGCCCGGTACGCCACCGACCACTCCAGCCGATGCCATCGATGGTGGGGCCTCGTCTTCCTTAATCATCTGAATTTTCTGAGGGATCTTGGTGGGGGTACGCAGAGCGCCATTCACAATGTCGGTCTGAACCTGCTTCACAACATGAACCGGAGCGGCGGCAGGAGGGGGTGGGGGGGGTGGGGGCGGAGCCACCAGGAATGTCATCAACTGCTGCTTCGGCAGCGCCTCGGTAAAAATCAACGGCATCAGAACCATGAGGCCAATCAGCCCTATCTCGAGAATGATCGCGAAGGTTGTCGTTCTCCCTCGCTTGGTCTTCAGCCTGCCACCGGACTCAAGAAGACTATCTTCAAACATGGTTGTCTCTCCCTACCACGACCTATGAACTCTTAGACACCACCCAGCTCCCATTTGCTCCCACAAGTAAGTTCGTTAAAACATCTAATGGCTACCACAAAATCGTTCGCCATACCATCCGGCAATCTACCTTTTTCCAACTGGCACGGCTGCGGGTCTTTTTCCCTTGCTGATTCGCCAGTCCTGATAGGCCACCAGAATCGGGGCCGCAATGGCGATAGAGGAATAAGTCCCTATCAGAATTCCGATGACCAGGGCAAGACTGAACCCGCGAAGCACTTCGCCACCGAACAAATAGAGTGCAAGCACTGTAAGGAAGGTAAGGCCCGCTGTCAAGATGGTTCGGCTTAAAGTCTGGTTGATACTGCGATTAACAATCTCTGAGAGCCTCTCGCGCCGCATGAGTTTAATGTTTTCGCGGATGCGGTCAAATACCACGATGGTGTCGTTATTAGAGTAACCAATCAAGGTCAGAATGGCCGCGATCACAGTGAGCGAGATGTCCTTGTTCAGCAGGGAGAAAGCGCCGACCGTGATCAACGTGTCGTGAAAAACCGTAACCACGGCCGCAACGCCATAGATCCACTCGAAGCGGAACGCCAGATAGATCAACATTCCGGCCAGCGAATAAAGTGTCGCCAACAGAGCCTGGCGCCGTAGCTGCGCGCCCACCTGCGGCCCCACGATCTCCACATTGCGAACACTAAAATCCGAGATGAAAAACTGGTCCTGCAAGGCGGCAACCACAGCCGGATCCACCGTGCCTTTCAAATCGTCGAATGAGGTCAGGACGCCGCTATGCCCTTTATCTCTGGCGTCGACAATCGCCTGCGCCTGCTGCGTATATCTTTGGTCCGCGTCTGAGCCCAGGTGCAGTGGATCTTTATCCATCAGATAATTCTTGACGGCGAGCGAACTGGCATTGTTCAGATCGTCTTTGCCGGCGGGAGCGTTGGTTTCGAGGGCGTTGATAATCCGCGTCTTGCCCCGATCGAGCGCCTGTTCGCTGGTCTCCTGCACGTCCAGGTCAATCAGCACCTCGTTATAGGAAGGCTGATCGAAGCGCTGGATCTTCGCATTGTGCAGCCCGACATGGTCCATGGCGGCGCGCAGAGCATTGTCATTCGGCGTATGGGAAAACTTCACATACACCAGGGTCCCTCCGCGGAAGTCCACGCCATAAGGAATACCGTGCCAGAACAGCATGGAGCACACGCCAGCCACGCTGAACACCAGCGAAAAGGCAAGGAAATACCACTTCTTGCCCAGAAAATCGATATTAGTATTGCGAAAAAACTCCACCGAGAAAGCCCCCTAAACTTGATCGGGTGTTCTGGCGATCGGGTGATCGGGCCATTGAAAACCAAGTTCCCAAGAGTCAGCTCTTAGGTTTTCAATCGCCCGATGACCCGATGATCAGATCACTCAATTTCTCAAATGCTCAACGCTTCGCCGCGCTGCTTCCGGCTCAACACCCAGTCGAAGATCACGCGCGAAACGAACACCGCAGTGAACAGGTTTGCCAGCAAGCCGAAGGTCAGCGTTACGGCAAATCCCTTCACCGGTCCGGTTCCGAACAAGAACAAAATGGCCGCCGAAACAATGGTCGTAACGTGGGTATCGACGATGGTCACCCAGGCGTGGCTGAATCCTTGATCCACCGCCGAGGCCGCCGTCTTGCCATTCCGCACCTCTTCGCGGATGCGCTCAAAAATCAGTACATTGGAATCCACACCCATACCAACCGTCAGAATCACTCCCGCAATTCCCGGCAACGTCAGCACGGCCTCGAAGTAACCCATGAAACCCAGCAGGATGATCAGGTTCAGCAGCAGCGCAATATCCGCGTTGATGCCTGCCGCACGGTAATAAATCAGCATGAAGATGAGCACCGCGAGCATGCCCACGACCGCCGCGCGAATGCCGGCTCGAATCGAATCCGTTCCCAGCGACGGCCCGACCGTCCGCTCTTCCAGATACTTAATGCCCGCCGGCAGCGCTCCGGTGCGCAGGATCATCGACAAATCCTTGGCCTGCTGCTGGCTCATGCTGCCGCCGCTGATCTGTCCGGTGTCGCGGATGGCTTCCTTAATATTGGCAACTTCCTGCACCTTGTTGTCGAGCACCACCCCCAGGCTGTCGCCCACGTGGCTGGAGGTAAAGTTGTAGAAACGCTGGCCGCCCTCGTTGGTAAGCTGAAAATTTACGTTCGGCTGGCCATTCTGATCGGAACTGGCCTGCGCATCCCGCAAATCCTTACCGCGCACCGCGGAAACCTTCGAAACCAAATACCACGCCTGTTCGCTCGCCGGAGTTCCCGGAGCCCCGTGCCCCGGCAGCAGCATCGCATCCGGCGGCAAAACACCACCCTTATCCTGCCGCGCCGCATCCTCGCTCGGGTACGGCCCACCCAGCACCTGCTTAATTTCCAGCATGGCGGTGGACTGCATAATATCCTTCACCCGCGCCGGATCGTCCACGCCCGGCAACTGCACCAAGATCTGATATTGCCCGAGGCCGTGCTCCTGAATCGTGGGCTCGCTTACGCCCAGAGAATCAATCCGGTTGCGGATGGTTTCGATCGCCTGGGTCACCGCTTTGTCCTTCAGATCGGTCAAGATCTGCGGCTTCATCGCCAGCGTCCAGGTATTCTCCGCCCCCGAGGTCAGGTTGTATTCGGAAAGATTTTCGTTGGTAATATCCAACAAGTCTTTCCGGGCTTCCGGCGGCACGCCCTTCAGAACGATCTTGTCGGGATTATTTTGAGCGTCCGGCTGGGAAATATCGGAGAAGGCGACCTTGCGCTTGTTGAGCTGCTCTTTTAGCGTTTCGATGGCATTCTGCGCGTCCACATTGATGGCGTCATTCACCTGCACCTGTAAAATCAAGTGGGTTCCGCCGCGCAAATCCAGCCCGAGGTGAATGCGGTTGGTCATGGCGGTGAGCAATCCATTGCCAGAAAAACTCTGCGGAATGCCAAAGATCCCGTAGACGCAAACCAGCAGCGCCGCAAAAATAATTACCAGCTTCCAAAGAAGATTCTTATTCATGATGAAAACAATTCCCAAAATCCAAGGTTTTCTAAAATCGCCCAATCATCAAATTGCCCAATTCCTACTTCTTCGCGGCTTCTTCGTCCGTCGTAACCTGCGTTACTGAGGCCTTGGTCACTTCCACCACCAGATTATTCGGAGGAACGCGCAGGTGAATCGAATCGTCCTTGATGGCCATGATCGTTCCGCGCAGGCCGCCGCTGGTAGTCACTTTGTCGCCGGTCTTGAGCGAATCGAGCATCGCCGTCCACTTTTTTTGACGGCGCTGCTGCGGAAGAATCAAAAGAAAATAGAAAATTGCGAAAATAAAGATAAGAGGCGCGACACTCAACCATCCCATCCCGCCCGCACCTGCCTGCACTGCTAAAAGTTGCATAGTCAATTATCTGCCTTCGCGGGACTCGGCTTCCACCGATCCACCCATTAAGATCCCGAAACCGAGAGCCGGAAGCCGGTCTGCGAGCCTTCGCCCGCTGCAAGCTTCCACAGCCAGGCAAGAAGTCTTTCCAGGAAGGTCTACGCTTTTGATCGAGACCAGGCGCTAGATAAAAAGGGGACTACTCCCCAAGTCGAATAGAATGACGCACCCGCCGCATAGTGTCAAGGTAGAAACTCAGGTTGTGGATAGAATTTAAGACCTGCGCCAGAACTTCATTAGAAGCATAAAGATGCCGCAAGTATGCGCGCGAGTAGCGCCGGCACACGCGGCACCCGCAATTCGGATCGAGCGCTCCGCCATCCTGCGCATAGCGCGCCTGCTTAATCGAAATTTTCCCTTCCGATGTAAACAGCAAGCCATGCCGCGCCGCCCGCGTGGGCAGCACGCAATCCATCATGTCAACCCCAAGCCTCGCGTACTCGCCAATCTCCTCCGGCGTCCCTACTCCCATGACATAACGCGGCTTATCCTTGGGTAGAAATTCGAGCGTCGCCTCGATCACTTCGCGCGTCCGCTCCCGCGGCTCGCCCACGCTCAACCCTCCGATCGCGTACCCGGGAAACCCAACCTCCACCGTCCGCTCCGCCGACTCCTTGCGTAGAGCCAAATCCATCCCACCCTGGACAATGCCGAAAAGCGCCTGGGTCGCCCCGGGGCTTGTAGGGACAGCCGCCCCCGGCTGTCCAGTCGAGCGAAGCTCGACTCGTGACTGCGGCGCCAATCTCCCGGGAGAAAAATCGGGCCTTAGGCCCGATGGACCGCCGGGGGCGGCTGTCCCTACATTTGCACCACTCGCCCAGGGCACCTCATGCCGATGCTCCTCAAAATACTTCTTACTCCGCTCCGCCCACCGCAGCGTCAATTCCATCGAAGCCCGCGTGCGCCCCTGGTCCGCCGGATACTCGGTGCACTCATCAAACGCCATGATGATGTCGGCCCCCAGCCCAATCTGCGCCGCCATCGCGCTTTCCGGAGTAAAAAAGTGCGACGACCCATCCAGATGCGAGCGAAACGTCACCCCCTCCTCGCTCACCTTGCGCAGTTCGTTCAAACTGAAAACCTGGAACCCGCCCGAATCCGTCAGAATCGCCCGCGGCCAGGCCATAAACCCGTGCAGCCCGCCAAACTGCCGCACCGTCTTCACTCCCGGACGCAAGTAAAGGTGATACGTATTCCCCAGAAGAATCTGCACTCCCAACTCTTCCAAAACATCCTGGGGCACCGCCTTCACCGTCGCTGCCGTGCCCACCGGCATAAAAACCGGAGTTTCCACCACCCCATGCGGCGTGATTAACCGCCCGCCGCGGGTCGCGCCCACGCGCGCATCAACATGAAATTCAATGGACATTTTCGGATTTGTATCGACTTGCGATTGTACCCTTCGCACCGATTTCGGAAAGGGTGGCGCCAGCCTGCGAAAACTCGCAAATGCCCGGATCACCGTGGAAGAGCGGCCCTTCAGGGCCGCGTAAGAATCTCGCGATGAGATGGCTTCAGCCCCGGTGGTCGCCCTTTCGTTATCGGCCCGATTTTTTCGCAACTTCTTGATTCGCTTCCGCAAGCCCCTCCTCAATAGCGCCTCAGCGCTCGAGGTTCACCGCAGCCGAGAAGATTCGTCTGCGCGCTGCCGCCGCGAACGGAACGCGACAATTCTCTGATCACTGACCGCCGATCACCCATGACAGACCACTGCCCACTATTCACTGATCACAATCACTTCCCCACTCACTCTCCCATCGTCCACTACCAGCTTTCCAACGCTCACTGGCAATTTGAACCGCCGCGGCCCCGCGCTCCCCGGATTAAAATACAGCACGCCGTGCCGCGTCTCCTGCTTAGGTACATGGCTGTGTCCGCTGACCACAGCCGCAAATCCCGCAGCTTCGGGCTTCAAATCCAACTGCGCCAAATCGTGCAACGCAAAGAACAGTACGCCGCCAAATTCAACCACCTCAGTTTCCCGCAGTTTGTCAGCCCAAACTCCTTTGTCGATATTCCCCCGCACCGCCGTGACCGGCGCAATTACCCTGAGCCTTTCGAGAATTTCAGGATCGCCCACGTCGCCAGCATGAATAATGTGTTCAACGCCGCGCAACGCGTCGACCGCCTCAGGCCGAAGCAAACCGTGAGTATCAGAGATGACGCCGATCAGAATGGCCGACATGCAGATTAAAGTGATGGAAACAGCGGGCTCGCATGTTTCGGTTCGTAGATGCCGATGCGCCCGCCGCCGGGGAGTGTAAGCGTAGCCAGATTCCCCCAGCGCTCCTTCGTGATTTTCGAAACTTCCACGTTCTTTGACTTCAGCTCGGTCAGCGTAACCGTCAGATCGTCGCACATGAAATAAAGTTCGTGCTTATCGTTACTGCCGTCGTGAAATGCCGCCTCCGCCGGAGGCATGGCGAAAATCAGCCAGCCATGCCCCGCATCCACAGCAGGAAACTTGAGCACATCGCGAAAAAATGCCCGATCCGCCTCCGCATCTTTGCTATAGATCACCACATGCGCGCCATGGATCATAGAAATGCTCCATCAGTGAAATACCAAAGACTCGAACTCACGTCCGAAATTCCACCCCGGTTTTCGCCGCCGCGAAAATCAGCCTTCTTTTTTCAGCTTCTCCATAAACTTCCCAATGCTGACCACCGCGCGATCCACCGTCCCGCTTCCAATCTCCTTTACTTCGTCCCAGGCCCGCACTCGCATGGTGTAAAAGCGCCCATCGAACGACTCGAGCACCGCCTCCGCTCGTATCGTCGATCCCAGCCCGCTGGGCGCAAGATGTCGAATGTTGATGGCCGTTCCCACCGTAATCTCGTCACCCTCACAATAAGGATGCAGCGCATGAAACGCCGCCGTCTCCATCAGCCGGATCATGTCCGGCGTCGAATACACCGGAGGCAACTCATGGTGATGCGCGCTCAGAATATGTTTAAACTCGACCGTCTCCTCCGCTTCCCCGGCGCGCCGATTGGCGCTTCCTTAGCCATGTGCCAGTTCCTTTTAAGCTGTCGAGTATTGCATTGAAAATCAAAAGCCAATGACCGGGAATAAGAAATCCCCAAAGATCATTGGCTCCGATTTGCTTGATATTTACTTTTAATTCCTGGTGCCTTTAACTGAGATACGGATTCTCTAACAGCTTTAGGCCTTGATCTTTACTGTCCTATCAAACTTTACTCACTCAAGCCGCGCAGGTCATCCGGGCGACGTCAATCCCATCCAGCGCCCGCCACAACATCTTTGCCGTGTTCTCCGCCACATCAAGCGCACCCTGAGCCGCCTCCGGATGGGCCTCCAGCCGCTTCTCCAGTTGCGCCCGCCACACCTTCGCATGAAAAACGTCGGCCGTGGTATGCAGTTCAAAGTATCCGCAAGTCTTGTCGTCGGCCCTATACATCTCGCGCAGCCCGCGCTCCTTCTCCTTGGCTATCCGCGGCACCTGCGACTCGTACACATAAAATGCCGCCAATGCTTCTTCCGGCGTGCCTTCGCTGGCCACGCGGTGGAAGTGCCTGGTCAACTCCCGTACCTCGGCCACTGGACGGTGCCAGTGCATGTCCCGCCGCGCCCCCATCCCCTCGGCAAAATCCAGCCACAACTCGGAGTGCGGCACCGCCTGCCTGCCCGTCCCCTTGGCCGCGCCGCTCGCATCACAACCCTTCTCTTCACACATATTCGCCAGTACCGCCCGCCGCAACTCGCCTTCATCCAGCCGCAGCGCCAGCTCCGCCAGATACGACGGAAACGCCTCCACATGATGGTAGTAGTTCCGCGCATAATCGCGCAGATCCTCGCGCGTCAACTCGCCCGCCGCCCACGCCTGGTAAAACGGATGGCAGAGCAAATCATATTTCCCAATCGATGCTTCCAATCTTTCGAAAAACAGAGTGCTGTTCATAAATACCCTCGTATGCAAGTATGACCCACTACTATACGGAGCACCCCTGTTTCGGGCAAGTGATCCGGATCACAAACGCTTGTGAGGGACAGCGGGCCCCGGTGGTCCGTCCACCGAAGCTCGACCCTTTCTATCGCACCGAGACAACGGCTGCCCCACTCTTGCGCGAACTTTGCGCAAGGGTGGGACATGGAAATGCCTGCACACGTTCCCGTACCCCGCTTGCACGCGGAACATTAGCCCAATTCGCCCCCGCTCCTCCGCCAAACGCGGCCCCTTCTTGCTAGAATCTAGAATGAAGATCGATCCAAATCTCTGACCTGCATGCAGTTCACGGAACAATTCGACGTAGTCATTGTGGGCGCTGGGCACGCGGGCTGCGAAGCCGCCATGGCCGCGGCGCGCATGGGCTTGAACACCGCGCTCTACACGCTGAACGTGGATCTCATCGCGCAAATGTCCTGCAACCCGGCCATCGGGGGCATCGCCAAGGGACACCTGGTGCGCGAAGTCGACGCCCTGGGCGGCATCATGGGCGAGATCACGGACGCAGTCGGAATCCAATTTCGCCTGCTGAATACCTCGCGTGGGCCTGCGGTGTGGTCGCCGCGCGCGCAGTGCGACAAGCAGGCCTATCGCCTGAAGATGCGCGAGGTGCTTGAGTCACAGCCCAATCTGAAAATCAAGCAGGCAGAAGTGGCCAGTCTAATCGTCGAGGACGATCAGACTGGCCAGGCTCATTCCGAGCGCAGCGAAGGATCACCCACGCGTCGCATCGTGCGCGGCGTCAAGCTGCGCGATGGCCGCACGGTTGGCGCGCAGGCTGTCATCATTACCACTGGAACGTTTCTGAATGGGCTGATTCATTGCGGCGAGCAGCAGTATCCGGCGGGGCGTTCGGGTGAGCCGAATGCAGTGTTGCTGGGAGAGTCATTGAAGGCGCTCGGACTGCGCGGATGTCGATTGAAGACGGGGACACCGCCGCGGCTGGATGGGCGCTCGATTGACTGGTCGCGGTTTACGCTTCAGCCGGGCGATGACGATCCCACGCCTTTCAGTTTTCGCACCAAGCGCGTGGCGCATCACGATTCGCAGGTGCCTTGCTACATCGCATGGACTTCGGCGGAGACGCATCGCATTATTCGCGAGAACGTGCACCGTTCGCCGATGTACAGCGGGCAGATTCAATCGATCGGTCCACGATATTGTCCATCGATCGAAGACAAGATCGTGAAGTTTCCCGACAAGGAGATGCACCAGCTCTACCTTGAGCCCGAAGGATTGAACACGCATGAGATTTATTTGAACGGCATGAGCACATCCCTTCCGGTAGACGTCCAGCTGGAGATCCTGAAGTCGATTCCCGGACTGGAAGGCGCGGAGATGCTGCGTCCGGGCTATGCCATCGAATACGATTCGATCGATCCCACGGAATTGCAGCGCACGCTGGAGACCAAGAAGATCGGGCATTTATTTCTGGCCGGGCAGATCAATGGAACGTCTGGCTACGAGGAAGCCGCTTGCCAGGGGCTGATGGCTGGAATTAATGCAGCGTTGCAAGTGAAGCAACAGCCTCCGCTAATTCTTGACCGCACCGAGGCTTATACCGCGATCCTGATCGATGATCTGATTTCGAAGGGGACGAATGAGCCTTACCGCATGTTTACTTCGCGGGCGGAATTCCGTTTGCACCTGCGCATCGACAACGCGGATCGGCGGCTGACACCGCATGGACGGCGTGTAGGGCTGATTTCGGATTCAGCTTGGAGCGATTTCCAAGCCAAGCAGTTGCGGCTGGAAAAGGTGAAGTATCTTCTCGAGAAGACAAGGCTTACACAGGCTATGTTGGATGCAAACTGGACGGGCGAGTCGTCCGTCCCCACACGTTTTGCGGAGGGCATTGGGCAGACTTTGGCGCAGTTGCTTAAGCGTCCGGAAATCGTCATCGAGAACCTGGCTCCGATTCTGCGTGCGGCTGATCCTGCCTTTTTTGAACGAGAACAGATTCACGTAGATGGGGGGGAATCCGTCGCCGCACTTTCGTCTGAGGTTCGCAACGAACTCAAGTCCGTGGAGACGGAGATCAAGTACGAAGGGTATCTTTTGCAGCAGCAGCGGGCCATGGACCGCATGAAGAAGTCCGAGCAGCGGGCGATTCCGGGGTGGTTCGATTACCACTCGGTGAGCGGGCTCTCGCACGAGATGCAGGAAAAGCTCAGCCATGTGCAGCCGCGGACGCTGGCGCAAGCCTCGCGCATTCCTGGAGTGACTCCGGCGGCAGTGTCACTGGTGAACGTCTATATTGAAATTCAGGCCAAGCGGCGGGAGCAGGTTGCGGCGATCTAGAATTCAGGTTAGCCGGCTACTCTAGGCTCTCGTTTCCAACGTCATCAGAATTAACCCGGCGTTAACAATTCCAGATTGTGCGGGCGTTACTATCTGGCGATGCCTCAAGATTTTCTGCGTATGGAAGACCGGCCCGGAACGCAGCCGGGACAGCGCATTCTGAGCCTGACGGGAGCGCTCGTGATCTCGACCATGTTTCAATTCCAGTCCACGGTTCGCGCTGACGCTTCGCCCTCGCTGATTATCGACTTCACGAACGTCCCTTATGTGGACTCGGCGGGGATCGGAGCGCTGGTGGGCGCGCACGTGACGCGGCAACATAGCGGGCGTAATCTGGCGCTGGTAGGAGTGAGTGAGCGGATTCACAATGCGCTCAAAGTCACGCATGTGGAGCAGTTTTTTCGCTTCTTCGATACGGTGGAAGCGGCGGAAACAGCGCCAAACCAGTGATTAGTGGCCAGTGGTCAGTGAATTCGCAGACGACCAACCACCGATCACTGATCACGGCACTCCAGCCGCAGCGGTTTCCAATGGCTCAATCACCCGATCGCTCAATCACTCAATCCAAGCAAAAAGGCAGCCATCCCTGGCTGCCCTTTTAACGAATTGTTAGCGAAGCGGTTTAGGCACCCTTCACGTTCTCGGCCTGCCAGCCCTTGGGGCCTTTGACCACGTCAAACTGCACTTGCTGGCCTTCCTGTAGGCTGCGGAAGCCGCTGGCCTGGATGGCGGAAAAGTGCACGAATACATCTTCACCGTTCTGGCGGCTGATGAAACCGTAGCCCTTGGCGTCGTTAAACCACTTCACTGTTCCTGTTTCCATGTGTTGCAATGTTCCTTTGATTGATATAGCGCTGAAACTTTGGAAGGGTTCTTCAGCAGGCAGGTCACGCGCCGATAAGCGGAGAAACGTACTGCGAGGAACTCTAAAGTCAAACGCAGGAGAATTGTAAGAGAAGTGTACCGAAATATCTACAAAATAAGTCGCTTCAGAAACACCAAAGACACTGGGATATATGGCTTTAGACGGTTCTGGCGGTTGCAGGTCGAGCTTTAATTTGGAGATCGATTTGCAGGCCGATTCGGGGTTGGTGGAGAGTGCGGATTCGCAAAGACGAGATTTGCAACACTAAACTCACAGGTTAGACTATTGAACATGCATCTGCGCAGGGTTTTACTTTTTATCGTACTGGTTACGCCGCTGGCAACGCCGGCATGGGCTGGCATTGTGGAGGATGTCCGCGGAGCGTTGGCGGACAATAGCTTTGTCGCTGCCAACATTTTTCTCAAGTCCTACCAAGGGAAAAATGGGGTCGATGGAGAATACGTTGAGGCGTATTCGTGGTTGGCGCGGGCTGCTTTGAGTAATAGCGATTACGATCAGGCGGCGGCTTATGCCAAGCAGACCGAGGCGCTGGCCGTGGAGCTCTTGAAGAAGCGCCCTTTGGATGCGGAGCCGCATCTGCCGATCGGGCTGGGAGCGGCGATCGAAGTAGAGTCGCAGGCTTTGGCGGCTCGCGGAGAGCATGAAAAGGCCGTCGCGGTTCTGCAAGCCTCGATTAAGACTTATGGCAATACTTCAATGCGGGCGCGGCTGCAAAAAAATCTGAATTTGATTTCGTTTCAGGGACGGCCTGCGCCGGCGCTGCATGCGGATCAATTTCTGGGATCGAAGCCGCCCACGCTGGCGTCGCTGAAGGGATCTCCGGTGCTGCTTTTTTTCTGGGCGCACTGGTGCGGGGATTGCAAAGCCGAAGCTCCGATCATTACGCAGTTGCGGTCGGAGTATTCGGCCAAGGGATTGACGGTGGTGGGGCCGACGCGGCTGTATGGCTATACCGCGCAGGTGGAGCATGCTTCGCCTAAAGACGAGTTGGCCTACATCGACGCGGTGCGCCAACACTTTTATGGCGGGCTGCTGGATATACCGGTGCCGATCAGCACCTACAACTTTGATGAGTATGGGGCGTCGACTACGCCGACGCTGGTGTTGCTCGACCGGAGCGGCAAGGTGGCGATGTATCATCCGGGGGCGTTGCCTTACGATCAGTTGAAGGCGGAGATTGACAAGGTGGTGCGCTAGGTCTAGTTGGCCTGCACCTCCCTCAGCGCGCCGGTTTTCACGTCGTAAATAAATCCCCGCACGGGGATGTGTTTCGGAATCCACGGATGGGTTTTCACGCGGTCGATCTGCTGCCGGACGTTTTCTTCTAAATCGTCAAAAGCGTGAAAGTGCGCGGGGGCACCGAACGGGGTGCCCATCTTTTCGGTGAGTTTCTTCTTCAGTTCTTCTTCCCTCACTTTTAGCAGGCCGCAATCGGTGTGGTTGATGATGATGATCTCCTGCGTGTCGAGGAGATGGTGGGAGACGATCAGGGAGCGGATGGCGTCTTCGGTGGCGATGCCGCCGGCGTTGCGAATCATGTGGGCGTCGCCGGGGTGCAGGCCGAGGCAGCGCTCGAAGAGGATTCGGGAATCCATGCAGGCGAGGACGGCCAGTTTCCGGCGCGGCTGCACGGCCAGATCGCCCAGGTTGAAGCTTCTTACGAATTCTTCGTTGGCTTTTAGTAGTTCGTCGGCGACTGACATTTGGCCTCGTTTGATTTGTAGCTCATTTCTTCATTCCTGCATTGCTGCATTCCTGCGGGTGGTTGCGCTTTAGTTTAAACGTTACAATCGGCCCGTGAATACTGATGACACCATTGTTGCGATTGCTACTCCCGCAGGGCGGGGAGGGATTGGAGTGGTGCGGATTGCGGGGGCGGGGGCGGTGGAGATTGCGCGGCCGATGTTGCGATTGAAGCGGGAGATGGAGCCGGGGCGGGCGGTGTTGGGGGAATTGATCGAAGCAGAATCCGTGACAGCGGGTGTGGAGGAAGTCAAAATCCCCACCCTAACCGCAAAAAACGCGGTTAGGATGGGGCACCCGACGCCACATGAAGCTGCTAAGCGGATCGATGAGGTGGTGGTGACTTATTTTGCGAGGCCGCATTCTTATACGACTGACGACGTTGTGGAGATTGCGGCGCATGGGTCGCCGGTGGTGCTGCGGCACATTGTCGCGATGTGCGTGGCCGCGGGAGCGCGGCTGGCGGAGCCGGGTGAGTTCACCATGCGGGCTTTTTTGAATGGCCGCATCGATCTTACGCAGGCGGAGGCGGTGCGCGATCTGATCGAGTCGCAGACTTTGTATCAGGCGAAAGTTGCCGCGCAGCAGCTTGAAGGTGCGCTCTCGAAACGCCTGCAGCCGGTCAAGCAACAGCTGATCGAATTGATTGCCATGCTGGAAGCCGGAATTGACTTCGCCGAGGATGATGTTTCGGTAATGGCGGATGCCCTCATCTTGCAGCGCATCTCCGCCGTGCGGGAGCCACTGGAGCAGCTTGCCGCTACGTTCGCTTACGGAAAGATCGTGCATCAGGGGCTGACGCTGGCGATTGTTGGGCGGCCTAATGTTGGGAAATCAAGTTTGTTCAACCGGCTGGTGGAGCGGGAACGGGCTATCGTTACGTCGACCCCCGGCACCACGCGGGATCTGGTGAGCGAGACCATCGCCATCGGGGGCATTCCGATTCGACTGGTGGACACGGCAGGAATTCGGCAGGCGCTTGACGAAGCGGAATCGATCGGCATTCGCAAAGCCATGGAAGCGTTGGCCGACGCCGATCTGGTGTTGGTGGTGCTTGATATGTCACAGGGAAGAACGTCGGAGGATGATGAGTTGCTGAGGCTGACGCAGAGTCGGGCGGCAATTGTGGTGGGGAATAAGTGTGATTTGGAATCGAGTGGGCAGTGGGCAGTGGGCAGTGATCAGGGGTCAGTGGTTAGAGGTCCGTTTGCGACCGTTCCTGTCTCTGCGCTAACTGGCGAGGGCATCGAGAAGCTGCGGGGAGAGATTTTGCGGCATGTTGGGGGCGACGGCGGAGCGCAGGGCGAAAGCGGATTTCTTACGAATGTTCGGCATGCGGGGCTGGTGCAAGATTCGGTGGCTGCGCTGGATGCGGCTGCCAAGGCGGTCGCGTGTAAGATTCCGCACGAGATGCTTTTACTTGATCTTTACAATGCGCTGCGTCCTTTGGATGCGATCACTGGCATAACTACGACCGACGATATCCTGAACTTAATTTTCAGCACCTTCTGCATTGGAAAGTAGAGGGTGAGGTAGCCAAGCGATGCAGCCAATCAGTTGCAGGGATCCTTCGGCCCGCAAAGGGCGCGGCCTCAGCATGACAGCCGTCAAGGCGGTATTAGGCGACCTTTAGCCTCGCAATGACAGTTGTGCCCGATCCCTCGGATTGGATATCCAGGCTGCCGTCCAGTTGGCGGACGCGTTCCCGCATTCCGCCGAAACCAATGCCGCTCCGGCCCAGCAGCAATTCCTGCTGCTTCTCTCTGGGGATTCCTTTGCCCTGGTCACGCACCTTCACCGTAAGATGATTGTCTTCCCTGGCCACGCTGATGGAGGCCTGAGCGCTTCCCGAATGACGGTGAATGTTGGTCAGGCATTCCTGGATCACACGGAAGGCCGCGATCTCGACGTCATCCGGAAGTCTTCCGAAGTCCGGCGGGATTTCCAGATCCACTTTTATCTTGCTGCGTTCCGAAAAGCCATCCACATACCATCGTAAGGCTGAAGCCAAGCCGGCAATGTCCAGCAGCGGGGGATGCAGAAGGTGCGAGATGGTGCGAATTTCGCGTGAGACTTCCTCCACCAATTGCACATTCTCAGAGAAGGCGCGTATGCCATCGGCATCCAGCTTATGGGCTTGAGCTTGGATCAAGGCTTGATTCATGCCCATAGCGGCGAGCAGTTGACCCACGCTATCGTGCAATTCGCGCGCGATGCGCTTTCGTTCGTCATCCTGCATGCGTTGGAAGCGGGACGCCATCTCGGCCTGCTCGTTGCGCGCGGTCAGGCCGGTGACCAGAACTCCGATGGTGGACTTATCCCGCGACAATAAGTTGAAAGAAAAATGCGTGGGCAACATTTTCCCGTCGGCGCGCAGCAGATGGACCTCGCATTCGCTGGGCTCAACGCGGACCTCATTCAGCAGCTTCTCGCAAGTGGCCTTGTCAGTCGAAGCAACAAAGTTGGTGAGAGGAAAACCGATCAGAGCCTCGCGGGAGACGCCAAGCATATCGGCCAGGCTACTGTTGGCGTACATGATGCGGCAGGTGGAATCGAGCATGGCCGCGCCTTGCTGCATTCTATCCACAAGGGTGCTGTAGGGAAGGTCGGAGCCATTCAGCATGCGGACGCGGTGGCCTTCCATGTCCCGCATCACAAAGGCATCGACGGCGCCGGCGCTAATCGCCTGGAGCGTCTCTTCTGCCTCTTCTATGGTTTGGAAATTGGCGTTGATGACCGGGATTGGGTTCTCCATGGGAATTACTCCGACGATAATTTCGTCAAACTTGCTTTTCCGGCAAAGCGCTTCTTAGTTGCAAACCCACCAGGGCGCGTTCCGTATCGCGAAGATCGCCAACGATCTTCCGTAGTGGTTGAGGCAATTTCCTCACCAGCGTCGGAATCGCCAGAATCTGGTCGCCCGCAGCCAACTGGGGATGCTTTACCAGGTCGACCACTTCAATATTGTAGTGGCCTGCCAGGTTGTCTTCGCAAATCTTTTTCAAGTTCGCGAAGGCGGCGACGGATCTGGGGGTTTGACCGGCGACGTACAAACGAAGCTGCCACACTTCGCCTGGATCGGTGCCAATTTCGGCTATCTCTTTCAGGCTGAGCGGCCTATCGGGATTGCCGTCTACTGACTTTTTCATATGGACCTCTGATCGGCTTTCTGGAACCGTTTGAATCCTCTGCTTCGTCGGCTTGCCGGCTGCGGGCCATGGCCTCTTTCCCTCCGGTGATGAGCTCTTCCTGCGAACCTTCGTCGGAACTCAGCGTGGCAGCCTCTTCTTCCTCGGCTTCAAATTCTTTGCGCAAAGCGACAATGCGCGATTCCAAAGCCTGGCGCTTCCGCACGCGTTCGCGCTCTCGCCGTTCGGCCTCCTGGCGGCGCGCCAAGGCAGAAGCACTTTCGCGCGACTCCTGCGAAATCCGCGAGGAACCGGTGAGCACACCTTCAGGGCCCACGTATACGTCCAGCAAATCCACGCCGCGATTGGTAAGGAGAAATTCACGAAGCTGATTGGAGTGCGCCATGCCACGCGACTTTAGAACATACAAGGCGCGGTTCCGTTCGCCTCCCAATTCGATATCGCGGACAAACAACCAGGAATCGACGATGGAGGAAATCTCCACCTCGGTTTTTTCCGTGGCGTCCCCGCCACCGGTCAGGTTGGTCAGAAAAGCGGTGATCTCTCGCGATTTCAGGAAGTCGATCAGGCGAATCAGCATCACGTGCGCGTCCCGCTGGTTGCCTGCCTGGATCAAGCTGCCTACGGGATCGAGAACAACCACCTGCGGCTGAAATTCCTGGACGATCTTGTGAATGATCGCAAGGTGCATTTCCAGCCCGTAAAGCGTGGCGCGGCTGGAATGGAAGCGCAGCAGATCTTTCTTGACCCACTGCTCGAGATTCAGGCCAATCGACTTCATATTGCGCATCAACTGGCCGGGAGATTCCTCGAAGGAAAAATAAAGGCAGCGCTCGCCGCGGCGGCCGGCGGCATCCACAAAGTGTGCCGACAGACTGGTCTTGCCGGTCCCTGCGGTGCCAGAGATCAGAACGGTGCTGCCGCGGTAGAAGCCTTCGCCGCCGAGCATGGTGTCGAGGCGTGGAATGCCGCTGGAAATGCGCTCGTCGCTTATATGGTGCAGCAAGCCCAGCGAGGTGACGGGCAGAACGCTGAAGCCATCTTCATCAATCAGGAAGGGATATTCATTGGTGCCATGCGCGGTGCCACGATACTTCACGACCCGCAAACGGCGGGTTGAAATTTGATCGACCACACGGTGATCGAGCAGGATCACGCAATCGGATACGTATTCCTCGAGGCCATGGCGTGTGAGTGCGCCTTCGCCACGCTCAGCGGTGATGACGGCGCTTACGCCCCGATCTTTCAGCCAGCGGAAAAGACGGCGCAGTTCGCCGCGCAGAATTCCCTCATTCTGCAATCCTGCGAAAAGATTCTCGATGGTGTCGAGGACGACGCGCTTGGCACCGACACTGTCGATGGCGGCGGCCAGGCGGATGAACAGGCCCTCGAGATCGTAGTCGCCGGTCTCGTCGATTTCGCTGCGGTCAATTTGGACAAAATCGATGGCCAGCTTTTTCTGCTTGATGAGTTCATCCAGATCGAAACCGAGGGAGCGGACGTTTTTGGTAAGATCCTCGGCGCTTTCCTCGAACGCCATGAAGACTCCGGGCTCGTCGTATTGAGTGGCTCCGCGAACCAGAAATTCCATGGCGAGAAGGGTCTTGCCGGCGCCGGCGCTTCCGCAGACCAGGGTAGGACGGCCTTGTGGAAAACCCCCGCCCGTGACTTCGTCGAGGCCTTGAATGCCGGTGGGCGATTTGGGCAAGGCGCGACTGGATGCGCCGCGAGGTTTATTGGCCTTGCTCTTTCCGTTGGTCGACTGCATTCTTTCTAAGCCCGTCTAGCCTGATCTTTATGAGTTCGATCTTTATGAATTCTTTATATCTTTAATTGCTTCTGATGCTCAGAAACCAACATCATAGCGCGGAATCGCCATGCCGTCTGTACGCATTCAACATATTAGAAAAGGTTAAGCCGAATCAATTCAACGGGAACCGGCAGTTCCGCCGAGCGGCAACGGACTACAGTATTGAGAGGGCTACTGGCTCGGTATACGGTAAACCCTGTAGAAACAAACCACATTTCAACAGGCTGTGGATTTCCTTAAAATTGCGAACGTACGGCTAAGTTTCGATCCGGAGCGGAAGCTTGTAGTTTCGCGCCGATACATGGCCAGCATTGATCCAGGCAATGCGGGTGACGAGCGAGCCCGCGACCGAGGACGCGGCCGCCCAACGCCGAAGGGATGAGGAACGCTTCTTTGACCCGAACAGACTCAGAGTGCGAAGAAGCAAGGGCACGGGGCCGGAAAGAACTCCGCCGGTTCGTGTAATCAATCCGCTTATGCCGCGCTTGAGCGGCTCCAGCTCCGCGCCCCGGCGGCGCTCTATGCTCAAACCCTCCCAGGTCTCAAAAGCGGCCGCCCCCAGAGCTAAAGCTTGCAGGGCGTTGCTCTTGCGGTCGCCGAGAAGTTCCAGAAGTCCGACGGCAGCGCCCAGAGCGGAGGCGCCGAAATGCAGGGGCAGTTCTGCGGCGTTCGCATTCCATACCGGAATGGCGGTGGCACCAATAAGGACGCCGGTATAGTTCGAGAAGGGCAGACCAAAGGCAAGCGAGGCTGCTTGTCCGGCATTTTCCATCACGCGCAGCGGAAGCGATGGGCCGTAACGCTCCTGGAGGAACGCGGCGAACGCGGTTGCAGCGGCGGCGGTGGAAAAGCCCATGAGAGTCCAAACCCCCATCGACATGGCGCTCTTGGGTTTGAATACGCGGAGCATGGAGAGAAAGCGTTCGGGACGGCCGAGATCGGAGACGAGAAGAACCGGAGAAATTATGGAGCCGGCTGCCGCGATCCAGCGTGCGTGCTTTACCAATTCACGGTCGGCGCCCGTGTAATCGGCGATGGCACCTACCACGCCGGCGGCTCCGGCTGCGCCTCCGACGAAGAAGTACAGAGGAATCTCCCAGGTCCAGGAAGGCTCTTTCAGAAGCGGTATCCGGTAGTAACCGTCTTCAGGGTTGGCTTGCGGAAAGGGAGCGCCTGCGGGACGGGCGCCGACAACCTGAAGCTCACCATGCCGCTCGGCGGCTTGGCGAATATCTTCGAGGCGGCGCTCGCGGTCGAGATCAATCGTAGCTTTTGAACTCGATGCGGAGTTCGGCGCGAAGTCGGCTGGAATGGAATCGCTCACCGCGCATTTCTCCCATGCCCATTCTTATTCTCGGCCAGAAAGGCGAGCAATGTGCCGCCGAGAAGAAGAGCGCCAGCCAGGGCGGATGCGGTCCAGCTTTTCTTTAAGTAAACAGTCGGCACGTCGGGTTCGGGAGGCAGATTGAAGGTGCGGGGATCGCCGCGAATGATGAACATGGCATGCGTGCCGCCAACGCTGCTGTCAACCGGATCGTAGAGCGTGGCGTCTTCCATGCCGCGAGAATGGAGCTCTTCCAGTCTTTCCTGCGCCCGCACGCGAAGTGAATCGAGTTCGCCGAATTTAATTGACTCCGTGGGACACGCTTTGGCGCACGCCGGTTGCAAGCCGACTTTTTGACGGTCGTAGCAGAACGTGCATTTGAAGGCGCGGCCATCTTTATTGTTGCGCTGCACCACACCGAAGGGGCAACTGGTGACGCAGTATCCGCAGCCATTGCAGATATCCGGTTGAATATAGACGCCGCCGAATTCGGTGCGCACGATCGAACCGGTGGGACAAGCTTCGAGACAGCCGGCATTTTCGCAGTGCTTGCAGACGTCGGAGGAAAAAGTCCAGGAAACAAGTTCGCCGGCGTTCCCGCCGAATCCGGGCACGGGCGGTTGTTCCACGAACTTCACATGGCGCCAGGTGGAAGCACCGACAGCGCCAGTGTTGTCGTAAGAGAATCCGCTCCACTCGTAGCCATCGGCCTCCACGCCGTTCCATTCCTTGCAGGCAACTTCGCAGGCTTTGCAGCCGATGCACAGAGTCGAGTCGGTTAAAAATCCGGTGATGCTCATGCGGGTCTTCCTATGCGCGAATTAAATTGCTCGAGGAATTCTTCGCCGCGGGCACGCCGGCCGGGAATGACGTTACAGGTCAGTGCTTTGGTCTCCATGATGCGCACATTCGGCTCCTCGCTGATTACCAGCAGATCGTTGGCGACGTCCCCCGTCACTAAACCGCGATACCCCCAATGATACGGGAGCCCGACTTGATGAACGGTTTGGCCATCGATCTGGAGCGGGCGCATGCGGCTTGTGACCAGCACGCGAGCTTCAATTTCAGAGCGGGCGGTCACGATGGTGGCCCACTGGCC
Source organism: uncultured Acidobacteriaceae bacterium (assembly GCA_963833875.1). Classification (GTDB taxonomy): domain Bacteria; phylum Acidobacteriota; class Terriglobia; order Terriglobales; family Acidobacteriaceae; genus Sulfotelmatobacter. The sequence continues at coordinate 438,937 of CAWHZM010000002.1, read as the reverse complement.
GCTTTGCAGGCCTAAGCCGGCGGCGAGCTCCGGCGAAACTTCCGTGAACAATTCGGGCTGCAATTCTGCCAGATGCGAAAGCTGGCGGGACATTCCGCCGGCGGTATGATGCTCGGTGAGGCGGTAGGTCGTCAGCACATAGGGAAACCGCGGATCGGCAATCGGGTTGGCATAACGGTTGTCGGGCCGGATTTTTTTATCGGCCGGCGGATTGGTCTGCTGATCGTAGAGGCCGTTCTTGATGAGCGATTCGAGGGGCTCGAAGTGAGTGGGCAACGGACCATCTTTCAATCCGCTGGAAACAAATAGCCAGGCGACGCCATCGGGATGCAAGGTGAATGGTCGCGCACCCCCGAGAGCTTCCACGCCTTTGCCGTTTTGAAGATCGCCGGGGTCGTCCGGACGTATGGACTTGTCGTAGTCGGGAATGTCGTTGCCGGTCCACTGCTTACTGCTCTCATCCCACCACACGAGTTTCTTGCGTTCGCTCCACGGCTGGCCGTCCGGTCGCGCGGAGGCGCGGTTGTAGATGATGCGGCAATCGTTTGGCCACGCGAAACCCCAGTGGTGACCGAGCGCGTCTTGCGGATCTCTTTCGAGAGCGCGGTTGTACCCTTCTTTGGGAAAAACGCCGCAATAAATCCAGGCTCCGCATGCGGTCGATCCATCGTCTTTCAGATCTTTTATTTTGGTAAGTTGCTTGCGCTCGGGCAGAGAGTATCCGTTGATCTCTTTTAGGATCTCTTCGCCGACCGGTTCGGCGTGCTTGCCTTTCGTCGTGTAATTCCAGGTCAGAGCGCGCAAACCTGCGTTGCGTGGACGCGAATCGTCTTTGACCTTTTCTTTCAGGCGGCGGCCGAGATGGTACATGAACCAGGTCTCGCTGCGCGCGTCAGCAGGCGGATCGACCGCTTTTTCGCGATACTGAAGCAGGCGCTGCGTGTTGGTGAACGTTCCTTCTTTTTCGGCGGTGCCGGCGGCGGGAAAAAGAAACACTTCGGTTCCGATCGTCTCCGGAGAAAGCTCTCCGCGATGTACCTCGGGCGAGTCATACCAGAAAGAAGCGGTCTCGGTTTCGACCATGTCGCGGACTACCAGCCACTTCAGTTTCGAAAGCGCTGTGCGCTCGAGGCGTCCGTTGGATGCGCCGACGGCGGGGTTCTGGCCCATAACGAAGAGCCCTTCGAGCTTGCCATCCGCCATATCGAGCCAATAACCGAAATGCGAATGGTCTCCGGTGACCCGCGGCAGCCAGTGAAATCCCCATTCGTTTTCCTTGGTGGCTGCGTCGCCGTAATAAGCCTTCATCAGGCTTATGAAGTATTTTTCGAACGAAGCCCAAAGTCCGGTGCGCGATTTGTGCTTTTTAAAGTACGTGGCCAGATCGCGTGCATTCTCGAAGAACGGCATCGGCAGATAACCGGGCAGGATGTCATACAGCGTCGGGATATCGGTTGATCCCTGAATGGAGGCATGCCCACGCAAGGCCAGAATGCCGCCGCCGGGGCGGCCGATGTTACCGAGCAACAATTGCAGGATCGCGGCGGTACGGATAACCTGCACGCCCTTCGAATGCTGCGTCCAGCCGACGGCGTAGCAAATGGCGGCGGTTTTGTCTGGACCTGAGGCGGACGTGAAGGCTTTCGCGACTTTCAAAAAAACTTCTGTCTTTACACCGCAGTAGCGCTCAACCATCTCGGGCGTGTAACGGGAGAAGTGCCGTTTTAAAACCTGAAACACGCAGCGCGGATTTTGCAGCGTGGGATCGGATTGGAATATGGCGGCATCTTGCGCCTCGCCGCCGCGATCCTTGCCGTGACCGCCGCTCGCTTCCGAGTGTCCCGGTTGCGAACCTGCGACCTCTTTGTCCGGCGAGGCCTGGTAAAGCCAGGTTTCGGGATCGTATTTTTTCTTTTCCGCATCCCAGCCAGAAAAGAAACCGTCTAGATCTTCCGTGTCTCGGAAATCCTCGCGCAGGAGCGTGGATGCGTTGGTGTAGTGCAGAACGTATTCGTGGAATTGCTTGTTATTTTCCAGAACGTAATGAACTAATGCCCCGAGGAAAATAATGTCAGAGCCCGCTCGCAGCGGAACCCAGATGTCGGCACTTGCCGAAGTGCGCGTGTAGCGCGGATCGACGTGAATAATGGTCGCGCCTTTTTCACGCGCTTCCATCACCCACTGAAAACCCACAGGATGATTCTCCGCCATGGATGAGCCCATGATGAGGATCGCATCCGCATTGGCCAGGTCTTGTTGTGCGGTCGTGGCTCCGCCACGCCCGAAGGAGGTGCCCAGACCGGGCACGGTGGAGCTATGTCATATCCTGGCCTGATTGCTGATGCAAGACATGCCGAGGCCGGCGGCGAAGAGTTTCTTGATCAGATAGTTCTCTTCGTTGTCGAGCGTGGCGCCTCCGAGGTGGGCCATGCCGAGAGTCTGCATCAGCGATTGATTGTCTTTAGTTTCCTGAAAGGTGCGTTCGCGAGTATCCCACATGCGTTCGGCGACCATATCCATGGCTTCTTCCAGACCCATCTCTTGCCATTCGCGGGCATACGCAGCGCGATACTTTACTTTTTTCAGACGACCGGAATGCGTGTGCAACTCATAGGTGTCGGAGCCTTTTGGGCACAAATGACCACGCGAGATCGGCGATTGCGGATCGCCCTCGATGGAAATCAGCTTGCCATTCTTGTGATAGACCAGTTGGCCGCAGCCTACCCCACAATAAGGACAGATGGAGCGAGCGACATCCGCGCCATCAATCTTGGGCCGCAAGTTCCGAGTCCGCTCCGAAAACGATTCCGGGCCGGTGCCATCTGCGCCGGTTCGAATCTGCTTGAGCAGTGGCCAATTCGATAGAAGTTCCTTAAGCATTGGCAACTCCATGGAAAGGACGGTGAGGGTAAGTTTACCTGACGCTACGTTTGGACGCACAAGGGATACAAAGAGTTGTCGGGATTTCGACCCTCTGCCGCTCTCGACAAATCGCGACTATGGATTGGCAGTGGAGGCTTTGGCGGCATTGTCACGCTGAAATCCGATTTTATCCAACATGGGTTGGATCTCAGGATTCGCCATGAACATTTTCCAGATCAGTCCGGTGCGATAGTTTTCGACCATCACTACGATTGGCGCTTGATCGAGCCCCATGTAGACAGGCGAGAACCAATTTTGACCCAGATTGAAGGCATCACGCGGGCCATAGACTCCCCAGAGCCGGTCGCCCAACTCGCGGTAAAAAAACTTGAGCGCAGCCATGGAAGCTTCCGGTGTGTAAGGAAAAGATGCGAGCGCGCCGGTTGGTGTGATCGTCCCGTTGTCGGTGGCTCGATCGGGAGCGTGAGCGGAATAGCCTAACTGATCGTCACTGGCGGTCAGGCCCCAATCGTCCGAGCCATAACCCTGAAAGTGACCGGGGTTCGATTCGCAATACGCAAGATCGATGAGAGCCAGATTGCGATTGTTGTCGAAATAATCCGTATAGTGGTCGTGAATGCCGCGGGGATCGAAACCGAGATACGAATATTGAGTGAAGAAAAGCGGGCCGCCGGTTCCCACGCCGACGTCCAGCTTAATGCCGAAGTAACTATGGCCGTTGCTATAGCGTTCTCCCTCGTTTGATCCCGACCAGCCGCTGCGATATTCGATGGCGGCTTGCGATTGCCCAGCCCAGCCGGAGTAATAAAGATTCGCGGGCACGCCGTGAGTGGGAGACGCGATGGCAAGCAGGTAAGTGATCATCGTCTCGTTGAACCCGGTCAGACGATGATCGATGAACCATGACCACTGCGGCGACCAGTGCCACAGGAGCGCGTCGTTCGTGGGCGTCCGGCGATACCAGTCCCACTCCACGGTTTCCCAGAGGTGCGTGATTCTTTGATAGACGCTCTGCTCGGCCTCGCTCGTTCCCTTGAAATATTGCCGAGCTGCTAACAATCCCTGGATCAGGAATGAAGTTTCGACCAGGTCGCCGCCGTTGTCATACATGCCGAAAACCAACATGCTGTCGGCGTTGTCGCCGTTCAGAAAGTGCGACCATGCGCCGTGATAGCGAGGAGCTTTCTCCAGAAAATCCAGAATCTTCTTCAGCCGGTCGAGTCCTTGTTCGCGAGTAATGAAACCGCGGTCAACGCCCACGATGAGCGCCATAATGCCGAAGCCGGTGACGCCGGTAGCGACGATCCGGTCATCGCCCGGAATATTCTCGAGCATCGCTCCGGCAACGGGATGCGCGCCTTCCCAGTAATAGCGAAAGCAGGCCTCCTGCAACATGGTGAGCAATTCATCGTCGGAAAGTTCACGCGTGGCAGCGCGGGCTGATTCTGAAAACGCCGACTGACGATAGGATCGGTCGACTGCTTTTACTCGGTACGTGGCCGTGACTCCCGAGCGTCCAATGAAATCAGTGTAGCGATTGATGTCGGCACTTTGAATTCCAATGGGCTGAAACTTGTGGCCGCCAACGGATCGGTAGATGGCATAGCTTTGCAGATCGTTGCTTTCTTCCGCCTCGGGCTCCCAACTGATATCCACATGGCGGTCATAACCTTTGGCCTGCACGTTCTCCGGAGGTTGCGGGGGGCTTCTCACCTCGACCGCGACCGGCGAAGCGGCGCTCTTGTCATCAATCTTCACCTCATCAATGATCAATGTCCTCGGAGTATCGTCGGCATCGCCTTGGCCGAAATGAAGGCTGTGCAATTCACGCGCCTGAAAGGGATGAACGGAGGCAGTGGCAAACTCGCTGAGCGGCAATCTGATCTGGACCCACTTTTTCGCAGGCACGTCGCCGGAACCGGCCTCAAGCTTTACCGGCACGGTGAAGTCATGCTCTTCATCTTCCAATTGCAGAGTAGGCAGATCCGCGGCTGGGATGGTTTCTGGGGAGTAGCACCACATGTAGAGAGTGTCGCCACGAAAATCGGTGAGGCGGTTGCGCATGCTGACCACACGCAGCTCAGTCTCCCAACTTCCGCCCGCCACGGAGCGCCACTCCAGGCGCAAAGCATTCGGAGCGGTAAAAAAGTTTTTCTTTTCTACTGGGAGCGCACCGGACAGAAGCTGGATGGTACTGGGGAAAACCGCCCGGCCGCTGCTGTAATAGTAATAATCCGAGGTGATGCTGTTATCGAAAATTACGTGATTGTAATAGTCGGTGGAAGTCGCCGCCCAGCAGGCAGACAGACCTATACTCAAGTAGACAAAAAGGCAGAAAAACTGACGCACCACACGCTCCCGCTCTTGGCAGATGAGAGGATCTTTCGCAATCAAAAAGGCAGTCTAACACAGGAAAAGACTGCGTCGAATAACGATGCCAGCACTCCCCGCCCTCGTTTCGATACGAGCCAAGAAGCTCAAAGAATCGATGAATAATGGTAAATTCTGATTCAGCCGTTGTGCTTCGAGGCCTTCAAGATGTGGCTTAGGTTCGCTTTGAGGACTCTGCTCCTTTGACAACAATCAGCTTGACGCCAGGCTCTGCGATCGCAGCACGCGCTCGGGCAATCCACAGAATGCAGGTTGCCGGGGTATTGCTCTTCTTCGTGGTGGTTTATGTGGGCTCACTCTTTTCCCCTGGGCTGGAGGACGATGCGGATTCCACTCACGCCGAGGCGGCGCGAGAGATGTACGTCACGCACGACTTCGTAACGTTGAAGATCAACGGCAATCGTTATCTGGAGAAAGCTCCGCTGATGTACTGGGCGGTTGCGCTGTCTTATTTTTTCTTTGGCGTCAACGAATTTGCCGCGCACCTGCCGGAATCACTTTCTATCCTGTTGCTGGCGCTTTTAGCCATGCGCTGGGGTCGCCGCGCATTCGCGGAGCGCGCCGGGATTTATGCCGGGTTGTTTATGGTCACCGCCGCGGGATGCTATCTATTCACCCGCATCCTGATACCGGAATCGATTCTCAGTTTCTTCGTTGCTCTGTCCTTCTATTTCTTCGCCACGGCTTTAGAGGGCGGCAAAGCGTGGCGCTGGTACGGCGGCTACAGCTGCCTGGCTTTGGCTGTGCTCACCAAAGGATTGCTCGCCATTGTGGTGATCGGGTTGAGCCTGGTTCTCTACGCGGCGATCAGCGGAGAGTGGCGGTGTTGGCGCGAGTTTCGCCTGGTTACAGGAACTCTTCTGTTTCTGGCGATTGCCGCTCCCTGGCATATCCTGGCGGGAATTCGGAATCCCCATTTTTTCTGGTTTTACTTCGTGAACGAGCACTTCTTGCGCTTTCTCGGCAGACGCATTCCGAAGGATTACAACAAGCAGAAAGATTCGCTTTACTGGACGCTGCATCTGGTGTGGCTGTTTCCCTGGAGTTTGTACCTGCCGGTGGCGCTGCGCGAACCCATTCAGAGGTGGATGGCACATCGAAAGAACAGCGGTAGCACGAAACGCGCCCCGCTCACCTTCGGCACACGAACCGAACTGTTGTGCCTGGTTTGGGCAGGGGTTACGCTGATTTTCTTTTCCTTCTCGACCAATCAGGAGTACTACACTTTCCCGGCGTATTTTCCGATTCTGTTGCTGATCGCGGGAGGGGTAGCTCGGGAAGAGGAATCGGGCTCGGGAAGATGGCTGGCGTGGTCTGCGGGAATTCTTGCTACGATTTGTGTCGCTTGTTCAGCCGTGTTGGCATGGGGACTCTGGACTTCACGCCACATTCCGTTCGTGTCTGACATCGGCACCGTACTGGCACGACCGAACGTGCAGGAGGAAACCCTATCCATGGGCCATATGCTCGAGTTGACGGGAGAGTCTTTCGCGGCGCTGCGCCTTCCCGCACTTCTCGCCGCTGTGGTTCTTTTGGTGGGTCCGGCCTTAGCCCTGTGGCTGAGAAAACGGCGCAAGCAGGTTGCCGCCACGTGGACCACCGTCGCTACCATGGCGGTGTTTCTGGTCGCCGCTCACCTCGCGCTGATTCGCTTCGATCCTTATCTGGGTTCGAGAAACATGGCGCGTCAGATCGAACCCGAACTGCGGCCTACCGACCTGGTGATGATTTATGGGGATGAGTCCTTCGGGTCTTCGTTGCTGTTTTATCTGCGCCGTCCGGTTGAACTAGTGAATGGAAATACGACTTCAATGTGGTGGGGATCGACCTACCCCGATGCTCCGCACATTTTTTGGAATGACCAGGAACTGGTGCAGGCGTGGAATTCTTCGCAGCGGATTTTTCTTTTTGTTCCGCAGCATCAAATAGAAAAGGTCCGAACCTTGTTGCCAGGACCGATGCATGTGGCCAGCGAGGCGTCGGGCAAAGTGATCTTTACGAATCAATCCAACTAATTCAACCTGCCAATCGATCCATCTCGTGCCTTTGCGTGAGCACCTAGGGCTCGCCTTTCCATTTCATTCTTTCCTCACGGTAAGCAAATTGCTGACTATCTTCCCTGAATGATGACGCTCCGCTACTCGCGCGGCGAATTCTGCTAGTTATCGCGTCCTCAACAGGACATTAAAGAAGGAGGCGGAACTGTGCACATACATCCAAACCCAACCATTCCGAATACAGAAATGAACTCGCTTTATGCCGCACAACAGGCCGCGGCGAAGCGTGAAGTCGAGCGCACCCGAAATAAGTTGCTCGGTTTCGGCTACGAAGTGGAGGCCGGATCGGAATCCGAGGAAGCCTGCATTGTGCAGCTGAATGCCGAACCGGAAAATCACGAACAAAAGCGCCGGTCGGATAACCGGAAGCGAACCAGGGAAAATGCGGAAACGAAGCCTGAAGCAGAATCGGTTTCTGACTGGGCCTAAGCGAAATCCATGACTCAGACTTCGGTTATGGTTGCGACTCCATGCTTTGGGGGCATGGTTACACAACCCTATATGCTGTCGGTAATGCGGCTGATCAGCTATGGGAGCTCTGCCGGATTCAATGTGTCACTGTCTTGCGCTGGTTATGACGCGCTGGTCTCACGGGCTCGCAGCATGCTGGTCGCAGCATTTTTGGACGATGCCCGGGCCACCCACTTGTTGTTCGTCGATGCGGACATCAGCTTTGAACCACAGCAGGTGGAACGCCTCCTCAGGTTCGATCGCGAGTTTTGCGGAGCGCTCTACCCTCTGAAGTCGATCGACTGGGATCTTATTCCGGGACGCTGCGTGAAGTATGGCGAGAGCGTAGGGGAGGCTGCGCTTTCCTACGTGGGAACTTTTTGCCCAGACGCAGAGCGCAAGCAGGAGAAAGATTTCGCAACCGCTGTTTACGCCGGAGGTGGATTTCAACTCATCCGGCGCGATGCGCTGGAACGAATGATCGCGGCGTATCCCGAAACTCATTTCCGGCAGGTTCACAACCTGCCGATGTCAGGATGCCGTAGCGATGTGCTGCCCAGTTCGAATTTGTTTGCCCTCTTCGATTGCCTGATCGATGAGGCTGGCACTTATCTCAGTGAGGATTATTCCTTCTGTCGGCGCTGGCGGAAGATTGGCGGCGAAATCTGGCTGGATACCGCGAGTCGGCTAACCCACACCGGTACCTATCAGTTTGTCGGGAACCATAGCTCACGCCATCATGAATAAGGAGAGTTCCCTCAATCGGGCGAAGCCCAACGGTCGTCCATTCGTGGAGCAGCCGTATCTATCACGAACGCAAATTCAAAAAACATCTCCGAGCATCCCTGCCCTGCTGGAGCGCGCTCTTCAGCATCATCGCGCCCGTCGTTTGGCGGCAGCTCAACAGATTTACCGCCGTATTCTCACGATCGATCCGCATCATGCCGATACCCTGCATCTCCTCGGCATGATTGGGTACGGAATGGGAGACAAGGCGAACGCAATTGAGATGATTCGCGCGGCCATAGCCATCAGCCCAAACCAGGCTGCATACCATTCCAATCTCGGCACCATCCTGCACGCTCAGGAATTGTTGGCAGAAGCCGCCGAATGTTATCAGAAAGCCATTGCTCTGAAACCGGACCTCGCCGAAGCGCACTATAACCTGGGAAATCTGTTTCATGCGCAGGACAAACTCACAGACGCGATTGCGTGCTTTGAACATGCATTGGCTCTTAATCCCACCTTGGCCGAGATCCATTACAACTTAGGCAACGCTCTGCAGAGTCAAAACAAGTTTGAGGAAGCGATCCAATGCTACAAACGCGCCCTTACCCTGGATCGAGGAAAATATGAGGCACTTCATAATTGGGGGAATGCGCTGCAGGCTCAGGGCAAATTGGAAGAAGCGATGGCGTGTTATGAACGCGTGCTCCGCATTCTTCCAGGTTATGCGAAGGCCCACTACAGCGTCGGTTGCGCGCTGCAAGCGCTGGGCAAGCCCGATGAAGCGATCGTTGGTTATCGACGCGCTCGGTCCTTGCGGCCCGATTTCGCACAGGCGGCATTCAGCGAATCCCTGGCTCAACTGCTTCAAGGCAACTACGCCGAGGGCTGGCAGAACTTCGACTGGCGCTGGCAAACCAAGGATCACAACACGCCGATGCGGAACTACCAGCAACCGCTTTGGAGGGGAGCCAAGCTATCGTCTGGACCTGTATTGATTTGGGGCGAACAGGGCATCGGCGACGAAATCATGTTCGCCGGACTAATGCCGGATGCGATCCGCACGGGCAATGACTTCATATTAGATTGTGATCCTCGCCTGCAACCGCTTTTTGCCCGTTCGTTTCCAGAGATAAAAATTGTCGCTCGCCGGCCCCGGGCGAATGAGAATAATCCGGAGTTTGCCTTTGCCGCACACCTGCCAGCCGGCAGCCTGCCCGGTTTGTTTCGCGCAGCCGAGACTGCGTTCACTTTGACCACATCGCCTTACCTTATCGCCGATCCGGTCGCGCGGGACCGGTTTCGCAATCGCTATCGAGATACCAGCAGACCCCGGCTGGCGGGAATCGCCTGGTATACGAATAGCCGGAACTCCAGTCGAAGCCGTTCGATTGATCTGGCAGTGCTCACACCTCTGTTTGCGATTCCCGATATTCGATGGATTAGTTTGCAATACGGCGATCACGAGGCGCTGGGGAAACAGCTGGCCGCGGCCCAAGCGCCAGTAGTCATTGATCGAAATGTGGATCAGTTTCGCGATATCGACTTATTCGCGGCACAAGTTGCAGTTATGGACTTCGTGGTGACCATCGACAATTCCACAGCGCATCTGGCCGCTGCTCTGGGCGTGACAACTTTTGTGCTGCTTCCTTTTGCTGCCGATTGGCGCTGGCTCCGAAAGCGGGAGGACAGTCCCTGGTATCCCGCGATGCGACTATTCCGGCAGCCGGAACGTGGCGATTGGAATTCCGTAGTGCAAAGAGTGCGGAGCTCTTTGTAACTGTGTAACTGCATTCATTTCGATAGCACAGCCAGCGCGTCGCGGAAAATCGCATCGAAGGATTTGCCGGTCCCGTTCTTGGTGACATTCGCAAGTGCCTTCTCGGCGACGGGCCGTTGATAGCCCAGGTTCAGTAGTGCAGAAAGCACATCCTCTTCTACCGCGCTCATCGTGGAAGCCGCAGGAGCGGTTGCGTCGCCAACTTCGGGGAGTTTGTCGCGCAATTCCAGCACCATGCGCTCGGCGGTCTTCTTGCCGACGCCGGGAATCTTTGTGAGTCGCGCCAGGTCGTTGCCGCGAATCGCTTGCGTCATTTCGTTTGCGGCCATTCCGCTCAGAATCGTGATGGCCAGCTTAGGCCCGATTCCGCTCACCGTGATTAGCTTCTCGAACAAACGTTTCTCTGCCGGATGAAGAAATCCGTAGAGCGCGATCTGATCTTCCCGCACGTGAGTATGAATGTGCAGGGCTACTTCCCCGCCGCATTCCGGCAACTCGGAAAAAGTTGGGACGCTGATGGTGGCCTCATAGCCTACACCGGCGGTCTCAACAATCACTTGGTTGGGATGCTTGGCGAGTAGCTTTCCGCGCAGATGGGCGATCATGTTGAGGTTATTGTAGCCGCGGTGTTCCGCAGAAAAAAATACATGCGAAAATTGAAAAACGGCAGGGCCGACCCCCGCCGTTTCCTGGAATTGGATTTCTCCGCTGTTACTTCTTATTTACGGCTTTCTTCAACTCGGCCCCGGGGGAAAATTTCGCGACCTTGCGGGCAGCGATCTTGATAGTGGCGCCAGTCTGCGGATTGCGCCCGTTCCGGGCCTTTCTCTGCGATATTGAGAAAGTGCCGAACCCGATCAAAGCTACCCGATCCCCTTTTTTCAATGCACCCGTAATGCTGCTCACCGCGGTATCAATCGCCGTTGTAGCCTGCGCTTTGCTGATTTCGCAAGCGCCTGCGATCTTATCAACCAGATCGGCCTTATTCATTAGTTTCTCCTCGCAGGTCTCTTTCATACCCAGCACAATACCGGGAGGAAAACAGCTTTTGTGTGGGCTGGGAAACCTGATCGAAGGTATTCTCCTCTCTCTGGGCGGAATGTCAACAGTGAAAATCCGCACGGGAAGCCTGTTTCGCACTCCCGCGAGGTGGATTAGGGCAGGGGGAGCGGGTTTTGAAGATCAGGGTTTAGTGATTAGTGACCAGTGGCTAGCGATTTTGCCCGACTAACCTTGAGGCGGGGACCCGGCGAAGCGCCGATTTCCAGATCACCGATCACTAATCACTGCCCACTTTTTCCTCAGCTCTCCACAAGCGTCGTGGAGGGTGCACAGCTTCTACACAGTCGCGGCCGCTTTACCCCTTGCGAGTGCAATGCTTCGGGGCGCAAGGTCTTATAAAGATACAATGCAGAAAGAGTTGGGAAGAACCGAGATGTTGACGAAGAGCCAAGTAGAAGTTTGCCCTTTATGCGAGGGGACGGGTTGGAAGACGCTGCCTGCCAGAGTGGGCGCGCCGAAAGATCGTCGCGTGACCCGCTGCGATTGCCAGTTGCGGGCGCGGAATCAGAATCTTTTGGCCGCCGCGCGAATCCCCCGCCGGTACGAGCACTGCGAACTTGCGAGCTATACAACGGATTTCCCCGGGGCCCATCCGTCGCTGGCCTTTGCTTATCTGTCGGCAGCCAAATTCGCGCAGGAGTATGATCCCCGCGATGGAACCGGCCTACTGATTGTTGGGAAGATTGGAACGGGCAAGACTCATCTCGCAGTTGCGATAACAAAAGAACTGATCATCGGCAAAGGGGTTGCGTGCCTCTTTTACGACTATCGCGAACTACTGAAGGAAATCCAAAACTCCTACAACTCGACGGTTCAGACCACCGAACTGGACGTGCTGCGTCCGGTGTTTGAAACGGATGTTTTGGTGCTCGACGAACTGGGCGCTGTGAAACCAACGGAATGGGTCTGGGACACAGTGAGCTTGATTCTGAATGCACGGTATAACGACAACCGCACGACCATCATCACCACCAACTTTGAGGATCAACCGGCCGCTGGCGCAAATGGCGCGGGATCTGCCGTGCGCGCCGCGACACGGGCCGAGAGTCTCGGCGACCGCATCGGAGAACGCATGCGCTCTCGGTTGCATGAGATGTGCCGCATCATCAAGATGGAAGGCGAAGACTTCCGGCAAAAATTCCGCAGCGCCAGCTTCCGGTGAGTTCAAAGGAAATCCCACGCGGGTTGTCTCCGTTGCCATCGAATCAGGACCAATCGAAGTGAAGAGTTGCTTACAATGGCTTCGTGCTGACTGAGCGCCTGGAATTCTCGCCGGAACGCGACCCGCAGATATTCTCGCGCGTGCCTGCTGCGCCGGCTGTCTTCTTACTGCGCGGTAGTGATGCGCAGTCCGAGCCTTATGTCAGCAAGACGGCCAATCTTCGACGCCGCTTGCAGAGGTTGCTGGGTCCGGTCGAACAGAGCACTCGAAGACTCAATCTGCGGGAGCGCGTTCATTCGATCGAATACGCTCCGACTGGGTCAGACTTCGAATCAGCGTTCACCCTCTATAAAGTTCTTCGGTCCACTTTTCCTCAGACCTATTCCAAGCGGCTGCGCCTCCGCTTCGCGCCGCTGGTCAAGTTACATCTGGAAAACGAATACCCACGGGCTTCGATTACCACCCGGCTGGGCCGACTGAATGGGCGCTCGACTTATTACGGTCCCTTTCCTTCGCGCGTGGCGGCGGAAAAGTTCATGAACGACTCGCTGGATTTTTTCAAAATGCGGCGCTGCGTTGATGATCTGCATCCCGATCCAGCGTTTCCCGGATGCATCTATTCCGAAATGAAGATGTGCCTGGCACCCTGCTTCAAGGGATGCAGCGATGAAGAGTATTCCGCCGAAGTTGCCCGGGTGCGAACTTATTTTGATTCCGCAGGCGAATCGTTGCTGCGCGAATTTTCGGCGCATCGTGAAGCAGCCTCGGCCGACCTTGCCTTTGAAGACGCAGCGGCAATTCACCTCCGTCTGGAAAAACTCAAGCCGATTGCGAGTCAGTTACCGGAGGTCGTTCGCCGGATTGACCACCTGTCGGCCCTCATTATTCAGCCTTCTCACACCGCGAACTCGGTAACTTTCTTTCGCCTCGATGCGGGATCGATGCACGGCCCCGCTACATTCTGCATCCAAACCGCCGAGCATACGAAATCTCAGTCCATGGAGTCGCGACTACAAGAGGTTATCGGTTCATTTCCACTTGCGAAAGCGTCCGCGCTCGAAACCATGGAGCATCTGGCGCTTTTGAAGCGCTGGTGTTATCGCAGCCGCCGAATCGGCGAGATTTTTCTGGCTGACGATAAAGGCACTCTGCCCATGCGTCGCATCGTACGCGGGGTTGCGCGGGTGCTTCGAGGCGAAAAGCCGGAAGAGGACGGTACTCAGCAGAGGGGATCGGGAGGGGCAGAAATCCTGCATTGAGTAACAAAAAGGACAAACGGCATGGTGAAGACCAAAATCAAGAAGACCCAAGCGAAGAAGATCGATAAAACGAACCAGTCCGATACGCGGAACAAACAACTTCGAGATCACTTGGTTGAATTGCTAAAAGGCGGCGGGGCGCACGCTACTTTCGACGATGCCGTGACGGACCTGCCTGAAAAGCTGCGCGGCGCCAAGCCAGACGGATTGCCCCACTCGCCATGGATGCTCTTAGAACACCTTCGCATGGCGCAGCGGGACATTCTCGAGTTCTGCCGCAATCCAAAATACAAGGCGCCCAAATGGCCGGATGATTACTGGCCAAAGAATGAAACTCCGCAAAATGCTGCGCAATGGGAAGAGTCGATAAAACTGTTTCACGAAGATCTAAAAGCGATGCAGAAGCTCGTCGCAAATCCGGCAACGGACCTCTACGCTCGAATCCTCTGGGGTGAAGGACAGACGGTTCTGCGCGAAGCCCTGCTGGTAGCCGACCACAACGCCTACCACATCGCGCAATTAATCGATGTGCGGCGTCTTCTGGGCGCGTGGAAGGGTTAATACAAATCGAAAAATAATTCGGAATAGAAATAAAGAAGATCGAGCCGGCCCGTGTGGGACCGGCTCGATGAGTGATGGAAAGGTCGGATCGGCGCCGATCTCGCTCGACGGGTTTACTGCACGACGAAAACCAGATCGTCGTGATCGTCGTAGCCGCTGTTGGAGTGGCAAGCGGCCGGACTCGTCACTTTTGTGCCCGGATCGTACCGTTCCTGCGCGCGCACCGCATAGGTTCCCGCGGTGGGCGGAGTGAAGGTGACCGTCGTCGTGTTTTCCGCACTGGTCGACGTGGCCAGGTTGTTGGCTGAGATCAGAACCCACGACGGGCTGGTCACGCTCGCCGTGTAGTAAAGATCAAAGTAATCCTGCGTTGTGCTATAAGCCCACCACGATGCCTTTACCGTCACCGAGGTGCCGTGCGTCAGGTTGCCGTTGGCGGTAGAGACCAAAATCAAGTCGTCGGACTCCATGCCTTCGTGATAGGTGCCAGATGCCGTGCCATCGGCGCAACTGCTCGCTTTGAGCGTGTTGGGTGCGTGGGATTCCGTCGGGCCAGTGAGGTTGCCCGCTGAATTCAGCAGACTGGTTGACACCGATGTACCGGAGGCACAGGACGAGCCAGCCGTCAGGCAGGCCGGAGCCGTGTACGTGGTGTTATAGGTTGCGATTTGCGCTCCTCCGCTCGGCGCGGTCACGGTCAAAGCGATGGTCGCGGTATGGCTAAGCGATCCGGAGGTTCCGGTGATGGTCACCGTAACCGCTCCAGTGGTCGCTGTTGAGGAGGCGGTGAGTGTCAGCGTTGAATTCACGCTGCCATTCGCTGGCGGGGTTACCGGGTTGGTGGAGAACGCCGCCGTCACGCCCGCGGGCAGTCCGGAAGCGGCAAGAGTAACCGCGGAATTGAAGCTGTTGGTGCTGGTGACAGTGATGGTGCTGGTTCCGCTGCCGCTCTGGGCAATGCTCAGAGTCGTGGGCGAAGCGGCGACGGTGAAGTTGGCCGTCCCCGTGGCAGTCACGGTTAGCGCCAGAGTAGTGGTTGCGGTCAGGCTGCCGGAAGTTCCGGTGATGGTCACCGTAGAAGAACCGGTAGTCGCCGTGCTGCTGGCTGTCAGCGTCATCAAGCTGCTGCCGGTGGTTGGATTGGTGCCGAATGCCGCAGTAATGCCACTCGGCAGACCGGATGCGGCCAGGGTCACGCTGCCCGTAAATCCGTTCACGTCGTTGACCGTGATCGTGCTGCTGCCGCTGCCGCCTTCCGCAATTGACAGGCTGGTCGGCGAATCGGAGAGGGTGAAGCTTGCCGTCGCCGATCCCGCCAGGGTATTGATCAGGCCCGAACCGTTTGGGCTGCCCCAACCGGTGCACAGATCGTAATCGACCTCGCCCGAATATTTTCCGCAGCTGCCGCTGGTGATGTCATGGAACAGAGTGCTGTAGCTTGAGGTCAATGCGTCCGGGTAGATGATCGGATTGATGTAGCCGATCGTCTTGCCGTTGGTGGCCGCTTGCTGGTTGGCCAGAGCCAGGTAGCCGGCCCACATGGGCGCGGCAAAGCTGGTGCCGCCGTAGTCGTTGGCGGTGCAGGTAGTTTGGTCGGCGCAAACGTAGAAGGTGAAGTTCGCGTTGGCCGCCACGTCGGGACCGTTGCGCAGGGTCGTGGAACCCTTGTTGGTCGAAGTAATTACTCCAGAGAGCTGCTGCCACGAAGGGATCGGAATGTCGTCCGGCGAAATGCCGCCGCCGCTATCCGCCCACGCGGTTTCCGATTTCCACGGCCCAGCCGCGCTGGAGGTTGTCAGGTCCGTGCCACCAACCGAAACGATGTTGGCATCGTCCGCTGGCCAGGCCTCATTCGACGCAGACCAGGCTGAACTATCTCCGGCTGCGGCAAAAAAGTTCTGCCCCTGCGATGCCATTTGCTCAAAATACGGGTCGAGGGTCGAGGGATCGGCTGGCGTCCAGCCCCACGAACAGCTGATCTGCTTCGACAGCGGTGCGTCGGTAGTCGTCACCATCGCGCTGATGCAGTCGGTATCGCTGATGGTCGATGCGTTCCCGCACACGTACATGTAGAGCATCTTGGAGCCGGGGGCCATGCCCATCGCCTGCGTCATGTCGAGGGTCTGTTCCGTGTCATCGCATCCGCCGCTCTCGGTACAGCTCGTGCTGTATCCGCCCGTCGAAATCAGAGTAGGAGTGTAGGGCTCTGTTTGCCCAACATTTTTGTAGTACGTAGTTAAGTCAGCCAAATCGGTGCCCAGGAATTCGAACAGCGCGATCGTCTGGCCGGTACCGGTGAGAGCCGTACTGCCGTAGTACGCGGCGCGCATGTCACTACCCAGGAACGAAGCCGAGGGGCCAGATCCCGTGGTGGCATTCGGCACGACATCGGCCTCGGCAATGCCATGCGCCTTGGCGTAGTCGCTCTTCTTCACATAGAGCGGATGCGGCCTGGAATCGTTATCTAAACCGCTGATGTGCCAGAGCTGGAACGGCAGGTCGACCGTGGGCTCGCGGTCCACGGCAAAGAATGTGCGGTCTTCGGTGGGGTCCTGGTAGGTGCCAAGAGTTACGTGGAAGGCTTTCTCCACATTCGCCACCGTGCCGATGAGTTGCAGGTCCCTGCTATCGCGGGTTCCCCCGACTATTTGAAAGCCGCTGGCTTTCGCGAAAGCAACCAGAGTCTCCCAATCCGCCTGGCTGGGGCCAAACCGCGCCGTGACTTCCTTCGGCGTAAGGAATTGCTGGAACAGAGGGCTTGCAGAATCGTATTGCTGGTGTATGAGGCCCTGCAACCCGGCGCGATCCCGTAATGGCATCACGATGTCGAAGTTCATCGCCTTTGCTGCCGGAAGCCGGCCGATAAGGCGAGCCTGCCCGCTGGCAACCGCCTCGCGTACATGACGTGTCAATAGAAGCTGTGACTGGGCCTGCCCGGGGATGGTAAACAACAAGCACACGATCGCGCACACCAGCGCAAACCGTGCCAGTAGGGGGGAGTATTTTGATTCATAATTCTTATCCTCGTGTTGAGCTCTTGATTTAATTTTGAGAACGAACGCCGGTTTGAGCGGCGACCGTCATTCGAAGTCGCGGCATCCTAAACCCTGAGAAGGGGGTCTTGTAAAGATTTGTAATATTGTTACGAAAACCGAACGTCGGAACAGGAAGGTGGGCTTACCTTACAGGCCGGCCGCCAGGGGGCGGCCAGTTGACGTCCCTTTTGGTCGACGCGAGGAGAGAGAATCCGATAAACATTGGTGGCTCGACGGCTGCAGCTGCGAAAATACCGACAAAATAAATGAGCCACCCGTACCACGTTGTGTAGCGAAGATAGGCCGGGACAATAAGGTCCAGTCCGAAGCGCGTAGCGTACCACGCGACAAAAGAACCCAATGTTGATTCGAGAACTAGCAGAGATAAGAACGTCTCGTATCCATTGCTAAGCTTGAAGCTCTTTCTAAGTGCTGCCCAACCTCCAATGTCATCTGAGACAATCAGTGGAATCGCCATCCCGAACCAACTAACGATGCTAGCGATGATCAAAATGCCGACAAGGCTCGCGCCATAGTTATATTTGGAAAACTGCGCCCACCCGAACCTACGGAATAGCGTGACCTCAACAAATAGAAGGACTGCCATTCCAAGCAAGAACATACTCGACGTAATAAAGGCTGCTAGAAGCAATCGGCCCAGATGCTGGCGCGCTCGTTGGAAGCTGTCACTCCTCCAAACCTCTGTGTCATCTTCGCTCTCCAACCCATTCACTACGGCTGCAATTGCCGCCAGAGCAAAACAGCCAAGAAACCACGCTATAAAAAAACTGGCATATCGTAATACACCCGCCTCGGCATTCGCTCCAGAATGGTATGCGATCTCGCCGCGTGGAATACTTCTATAGATCTCGCGGATTCGCTGGTGAGCTATCAGAAGAATCACCGAGGCGATTACCGACGTTGGTGCGGTAATCGCGAACCAGCGACGGAACTGGCTCGCGTATAGCCGATAGACGGTGTGAAGCCGTAACTTCTCCGCGGGTGCCCCGCCTAGCTCAACTGGCTGCGAGATCGAGTAATTCGGATCCACGTTTCGTGCTCCGCTCCGGTCTCTTCCGGAACACGGCTTTTACTCCCTCGCGCCAGCGCTCGTCAATCCCCACAAATTCCCATTCGATCTCCGGGGAAACGTACTTGAGCAACACATCCGTCGAAGGATGAACACGAAGCGCCGGCGCCACCAGGAAGAGCAGCGGCTTATCGGCCGCCAACTGCCGCCCTTCGAAATATCCAAAACTCTGAAACTCGCCGCGGTCATGATGCCACCGCACGCGCGACCAGTAGTCGAGCCCTTGCAGCGGCAAATGAATGTCTTCGTCGGCCTTCAGCTCCACCACGGCTAGCCTGCCCGAGTGAGTGGTGGTTAGCACATCGATCATGGCGCGATCTGCCGCGGAAAACGCTGGCACCTGCGAATACTGACATGAGGAGTCAAGCCGGTCATCCAGCGTGCCCACGTCGCCGACTACCAGCGACTCCAACCATCGTTCTGGACGCAATCGCCAGAATGGGTGATGGCGCGGGCCATAGGGATGGCGGGTATCGCGCAAGCAACACGCCATCTCGAGAAATGCGTTCTGGTTGCGCTTTTCGAGGACCCGTTCTTCCGCACCCACGCCGAAAACGATCTCCTCCGTGATGCAGAATGATCCTGGAATGCAGCCCAAGCGTGCTTTGGCGAATTCCAACCCGCGCCAGCGAAAGACCACTTCCGCCGCCGAGAGCACCGCGACTTCGCAGTTGGGCAGAGCTTCTTGAACTCTGGAAATGGAGTCCGCGAAACGCGCGCGCGCAGCCATCTCATCGCAGGCGCGTACCAGCCGGGTGGTAACGTTGCCACGATCGCAGCACTCGATCTCAACTAACGAGTCATCCCGCTCATTCAGCTGGAACAGGGCCCACTTTGCGGCATCGCGATTCAGATTCGCCATCCGCTCGCGTGTTAATTCGGAAGATCCAAGGGGCAAAAACATTTTCAGGCCCTCCACCAGCACGTTCGCGGCTTGCGCCTTCCGGCAAACCTCCAGCCAAAGAATTCCGAATGTGAGTGCCGCGTCAACCGAAGATTGCGTTTCTTGCGCATTAACGCCCAGCACAGCAAACGCTGAGTGGCCGCGCCGGATCAACCCCCGCGCATAGACCGGCCCAAAAGATTTTTCCAGATCGACTCCGCTGGTCAGTCTCACTACTTTGAAATCGGGAAAGTGCCGGTCCAAGGTTCGCCGCAGCTCTCGTTCATAGGCTGCGCGGATGACTCGCCGAGCGCCCGGTGATCGCCGGTCGCGTTCGCGGCAGATCTCCATCTTCGATGGCCGGGCTTGCCCCATTTGCTGGACCGCAAGACGCAGCGTACCGTTCTTTACCTCCGCTTCCAGGACTCGCCGCACTGAGTTCCGCTCCGCCGACCACAGATGCAGCAGGCACCGGTTGTATTCTCCTGAAATTGAATACTTGGATTGCCCCAGATCGAATGCCACCGCGCCATTTTCCAGTACCACTGCACCCGCAGCCTCGCTGAGGAAATCCTGAACCGTGCGCGATAAGGTTTGCGGCGTTTGCATAGCGCTACGTACCGGCTGGATTGTCAGCCACCCACCCCTATATGTCTGTGACATGTAACCAAGGCCACGCTCACGCTGTGAATCTTCGCCGCTTTTGGCGCAGGGCCATGTGGGATAATGAAGCAACTCGCTCCACTGAGTCTGCCCCCGGCCCGGCGGCATCTAATTTCATAGGTGATTAGCTTGGATAAATCGGCTTTGATAGAGAAACAGCGCTTCTTCTTCGACAACTACGGCGTCACTGAAAACGACCTGGAACGCTATCTCGCGGCTGCGCTTTCCGCCGGCGGGGATTATGCCGATCTTTATTTCGAATATCTCTCCTCCACAGCATTGAGCGTGGATGAGTCGATGGTTAAGTCTGCCTCACAAGGCATTTCGGCGGGATGCGGGGTGCGCGTGGTTTCCGGTGAGCGCACCGGCTACGCCTATACCGACGATCTTTCGGCGAGCCGAATTTTGCACGCGGCGCGCACCGCGGCACTGATTGCCAGCGCTCCGGCAAAGACTCCCGTGGTGGGTTTTCAGAAAACTGCGGCCCGCAGTCTATATCCCGTAACTCTGCCATCGGTGGATGCCGAGATCACGGCGAAGGTTGAATTGGTAATGCGCGCCGATAAGGCTGCGCGAGCTTATGATCCGCGCATTCAGGAAGTCCGCGCCAGCTATTCGGACGAACTGCGGAATATTCTGGTGGTCGCCTCCGACGGCACTTTTGCCGAGGATTCTCAGCCGCTCGCCCGCATGAATGTTTCCTGCATCGCGAAGACCGAAACCAATTCCGCCCGCGGCGGTTCCGGCGGTGGTGGGCGCGTCGCGCTCGATTTCTTCTTTGGCGATAAGAATCCCGAATTCTTTGCAAAAGAAGCTGCCCGGCAAGCCATTCTTCAACTCGATGCCCGCGAAGCTCCGGCCGGCGATATGGAAGTTGTTCTTGGCCCAGGATGGCCGGGAGTATTGCTGCACGAGGCCGTCGGTCATGGACTGGAGGCCGATTTCAATCGCAAGAAAACTTCCGCTTTCGCCGGATTGATCGGCAAGCGCGTGGCCAGCGAAGGCTGCACCGTTATCGATAACGGCACCATGCCCTGGCGCCGCGGCTCCTTGAACGTAGATGACGAAGGCAATTCCACGCAGGAAACTGTGCTGATCGAGAAGGGTATTCTGAAGGGTTATCTAAGCGATAAGCTCTCAGCTCGCTTGATGGGAGTGGCCAACACCGGCAACGGACGCCGCGAGAGCTACGAGCACATCCCCATGCCGCGCATGACCAACACCTACATGCTCGCCGGGCAGGACAATCCGGAAGACATTATTCGGTCGGTGAAGCACGGCATCTACGCCGTGAATTTCGGCGGAGGGCAGGTCGACATCACCAACGGAAAGTTTGTGTTTGGCGCGTCGGAAGCCTACATGATCGAAGACGGCCACATCACCGCGCCCATCAAAGGCGCAACGCTGATCGGCAACGGCCCGGATGTTCTGACGCGAGTCTCGATGGTGGGCAACGATTTGAAGCTAGACGAAGGCGTCGGCACCTGCGGCAAAGATGGACAAGCTGTGCCGGTGGGCGTAGGCATTCCGACTATCAAGATCGATCGCATGACCGTGGGGGGAACTGCGAAGAAAGATCCCGGCGGATTCATGCAGTAGCATGTACCGATGAGCCGCGGATTCCTCAAGCTGACCTTCAGGGACGATAGTGATGGAACCGGCAAACTGTTAGTGGAAGCAGAAGGCGGCGGCTTTGCCGGCCGCGGCGGCGCGTATTTTGATAAGTTGCGCCTTGAAAGCTTCGCCCGTGCACTCGGCGAATTTCCGTTGCCTGACTCCCAAGCTTGTTGCCTCTCCTCCGGATTTTCTTCGAAACAGATGTCCGGCGAGCTAGAGCAAGAGCACGTTGGTATCGATCTGTATCCCATCGACAATCGTGGTCACATCGGCGTGCAGGTGCGATTATCGACGGAAGTCTGGCCGGACACGACTGAAGTCCCACAAAGTAGTTAAGCTGGAAGTCATTACCACGTATCAGGCTCTTGCTGACTTCAGCCGCGACCTGGTTGCCGCTGTACGAGGCACGGCGACTGACGCCGTACTGCGAGGGGAAATGCTGCCATAGACAAGAACGTATCGCTACAAAACTCTTGCAGGCTGCCCTTGTTGGTTGAGCATCTCCACCGCCTTCCTGTCGAATGAAACAAAAGTCTCCGCGCCCAGCCATCTGCCCTCGTACGCAATCACGCCATTGGCAAAATCCCCGCCCGCATCGAGCATCGCCAGACCCGCATCGATCGCCGGCCGGTTCGTCTCCACATTCTCCGCTGCCACCAAAACGCGGAGCGCTTGGGCTATGCTGGGCGCTCGATAGCCGTAAACGCTGCGCAGCACCCAGGCAAATTCGCACAGGCAGGACACCGCAATCGCAACCATCTCCGCCCGTGCCATGATTCTCATCGCCGCCTTCGCCTGCTCCCGGTCATCGCGCACGGCTGCGCGGACCAGGACGTTTGTATCGACGGCGACCTTCACTTCTCGCCCATCTTCACCAAGCCTGCCCAACCGTCGGCCGCTGCCTGATTGATTTCTTCGATAGTTGCTACTTTCTTCGTTTTTCCGGCCAACACCCCAAAGAAATCTTCAATCTTCCCCGAGCGTCTGGCTGCTTTGATCACGCCTCGCCCATCGGGAAGCAGTTCCAACGCGATCTTTTCCCCGGGCTTGATGCCGAGGTGCTGTAACACCTTTTTTCGAAATGTAACTTGCCCCCGCGCAGTCACGGTCAAAGTAGTCATGAATACTCCTCAGAATTTCATTGTAATGCAGAATCGCATTACTAGCAACCGAGGTCGAATTATGAGAGGCCACAGCCGGGGCGTCATCCCGAAGTTCCGCGTTTTTACCAGCGGGACGAGGGATCTCCCGCCACCGCACTGCCGCTTGAGTCGAACTTCGCCACCACCAGATTGCTCTTTCCCCGGCACTATTTGGGATAAGATAAATGAAGACTTTATGCCTTCAACCGAATTAGAAACTAGCAGCCCTAAATTAGAAACCGACCTCCGCTCCCTCGCCGAAGACATCGTTCGCCGCGCCATGAAGGGTGGCGCAACCGCTGCCGAGTGCGTAGTCCGTGAAGGCGATGAATTCTCCACGTTGGTGCGTCTCGGCCAGGTCGAAACCCTTAAAGAATCCGGATCACGATCCATCGGCGTTCGTGTCTTCAACGGCCAGCGCGCCGCCAGCACGTACTCGAGCGATTTTTCACCCGCCAGCCTTGACCGCATGGTGAAGTCCGCGCTGGAACTTTCAAAGATCACGTCCGAAGATCCGTTCGGCGGCATTCCTGAGCCTTCGCAACTTGGATCACTTACCGGCGACTTGGATCTTTATCACGAGGACGTTTATTCGTTGTCCGGGCAAGAGCGGATCGACTACGCCCGCCGTGCGGAGAAAGCCGCGCTCGATTTCGACCCGCGCATCAAGAATTCCGAAGGCGGATCGTTCGACGCCGCCACCGGCCACAAAGTTCTCGCCAACTCTCACGGCTTCGTGGGCGAGTATCGCCGATCATATTGTTCGATGGCCGCAATCCCAATTGCGCAGACCGATGACGGTGCAATGCAGCGCGATTACTGGTTCTCGGTCGCGCGCACATTATCGAAGCTCGATTCGCCAGAGCAGGTCGGGCGAGTCGCTGCCGAGCGGACGCTTCGTCGTCTCGGAGCGCGCAAGGCGAAGACCGCGCAGGTTCCCATCATCTTCGATCCCATGGTGGCAACATCGATTCTCGAACATATCTTTGAGGGCATCAACGGCGACTCGGTTTACCGCGGCGCCTCGTTTCTCGCGGGAAAGCTTGGACAAAAAGTCGCGGGCGACAATGTAACGATCGTCGATGATGGGACGATTCGTGGAGGTTTTGGAACCAGCCCGTTCGATGGTGAGGGCGTGCCGACGCGGCGAACGGTTGTCATCGAGAATGGCGTGCTGACGTCCTACCTACTTAACACCTATACGGCAAAGAAGCTTGGGTTGGCGACCACCGGCAATGCGTCGCGTGGTCTGGCGGGTACTCCAGGGATCGGGCCGGGGAATTATTTCTTGCAGCCGGGAGCAAGAACTCCGAAGCAAATGATTTCCGAAATTAAAGAAGGTCTCTACGTGACCGAATTTCTCGGCCACGGTGCGAATCTTGTCACCGGCGATTATTCCCGCGGAGCTTCCGGGTTGTGGATTTCCGGCGGGGAGTTCGCTTACCCAGTGGAAGAGATCACGGTTGCTGGAAATCTGAAAGAAATGTTCTTCAACATTTCCGAAATCGCCAACGATCTGGAATTTCGTGGTAGCGTCGCCTCGCCCACACTTCGGATCGATGGCCTGACCGTCGGCGGAGAATAATTCGGTTCTATAATTCGCTTCTATGCGATTTGCCAAGATCGTCTTCTGGGTCGCTGGCATCTGGGGCTTCGTTATTCTTACGCCTCTTTATTTCATGTTCGATCTCATCGGACGCCAGGATCCTCCGCCTATTACCCACCCCGCGTTCTTCTACGGCTTTATCAGCGTAGGGCTCGCGTTCCAGTTTGCATTTATCGTGATCGCGAGAGATCCGGTGCGGCTCCGCCCGATGATAATTCCTTCCGTGATCGAAAAGTTTGGCGGCGGCGGGACCTTCGTGGTGCTTTATCTGCAACATCGGCTGACCCCGGGAGATCTGGTACTCGGCTGCATTGACTTGTTGTTCGGCGCGCTGTTTCTCGTGGCATTCTTCAAGACCGGCGAGTAGCGCCCAGAGTACAATCGAGTGGCATGGGCGGCTTGATCCAGCCAACTCCAACCACTGAAGAAGCAGATTCCAGCCGGCGCATCATAGCGATTGCCGTGGGCAGCGTTATCGTCATCGCGATTGTCGGCGCATTTCTTCTGCGCGGCCAGCCCAAGGGTGCTTCCGGACCGCCGCCGTATGCAGCGAACCTTAAGCTATCTGATTTCAGGATGAGCGCGGCGGAGAATTTTGTTGGAGCGACCGTGAGCTACGTTGACGGGACTGTTACCAATGCAGGCGACAAAACTGTTAGCCATGCAACCGTGGAAGTTCAATTCAAAGATGACCTGGGCCAGCTTGCACAGCGCGAAGATATTCCTTTGCAGAGATTGAAGACGGATGGTCCTTATCCGGAGGCTGTCGACTTCAACGTTACTCCTCTTGGGCCTGGTCAGAGTGCACCTTTCCGGCTGACATTTGAAAGCATTTCCGCCCAATGGAATCATCAGGTGCCGGAGATTCAGGTCACCGATGTGACGGTGAAGTAGCGGCGTCTATCCTGAACTCAATCGCACTCCGCATGAATAAATCGACGATCTTTGCTTTGCACGGCAAACACATCCGACTCGAACCGCTCGATCATCAACATATTGACGGTCTGGCGTTAGCTTCCGCTGTGGATCCTTCGCTTTACCAATGGAGTCCCGTCCCGCAGGGCAAGAGTGAAGCAGTCAAGTATGTGGATACGGCGATCGCGTGGCGTGACGCCGGGACTGCCGTGCCTTTCGCCGTTGTGAGATCGAGCGACGATACCGTGATCGGATCCACTCGCTTCTGGAACCTGGAGCGGTGGGCCTGGCCTGAGCGGCATCCCCGTCACGGGTCGATCGTCGATGCTTGCGAGATCGGCTATACGTGGTTTGCCAAGTCATCGATCCGGACGGGAGCAAATACCGAAGCCAAAACGCTTATGCTGACCCACGCTTTTGAAAGCTGGAGTGCGCTCCGAGTTTGCCTGCATACCGACGCGCGAAACACGCGGTCTCGCGCCGCGGTCGAACGCATCGGCGGAAAGTTTGAAGGAATTCTTCGGGCACATCGCATCGCCGCAGACTTTATTCCGCGCGACTCCGCGCGGTATTCAATTATTTCCAGCGAGTGGCCTTCCGTGAAGGTGCGGCTGAATCAACTTCTAGACCGCGGCTGACGTTCCTCTCGTCCATCCCGACTCGCAATTCTTATTGCGTACAATGGCTACATGTCCGAAGTAAAACCATTTCGGTTGACGGAGTCGGTAAAAGCTGCGGGTTGAGCGTCCAAGCTGAGTCCGGCGGCGCTGGACACGGTGCTTGGGAAATTAGCCCGGCAACACGACCCGAACGTTCTAGTCGGCCTCGATCACGCCGACGACGCCGGAGTGTATCTAATCGCCCCTGATCAGGCGCTGGTGCAAACCGTCGATTTCTTTACGCCGATCGTTGACGATCCTTATGTCTTCGGCCAGATCGCCGCCACCAATGCGTTGAGCGATGTTTACGCGATGGGTGGAAAGCCGCTCACTTCTCTGGCCCTGGTCTGCTTTCCGGAGAAGGCTGATCTGGCGATTCTCGAACGTATTCTTGCGGGTGGGCTCTCGAAGATGATCGAGGCGGGATGCACTGTGATTGGCGGGCACAGTATCCGCGACGAAGAGACGAAGTTCGGCTACTCGGTCACGGGGATGGTGCATCCCAAGAAGATTCTTGCCAATGTCGGGGCGCAGCCGGGTGACGCGCTTGTCTTCACCAAGGCGCTGGGCACGGGCGTGATTTCGACAGCGATCAAGAAGGGAACAGCAGAACCCGCCTGGATCGATGCTGCGGTGCAATCGATGACTACGTTGAACAAGCAGGCCGCCGAAGTCGTGACCAAAGGAAAGTACAAAGTTCATGCCATGACTGATGTAACGGGCTTCGGCTTGATCGGGCATGCGCGGGAAATGGCGTTGGCCAGCAATGTCGGATTGCAGTTTTTCTCGAAGGAAATTTCCGTTTTGCCGGGAGCGCTGGAGTGCATTCGCGCGGGCGATATCCCGGGCGGATTGAAAGCCAACCGTGAATTCACGGAATGCCTGGTCGGCTACGACGACGCGATTGATCCAGACCTGAACACTCTCCTGTATGACCCGCAGACTGCGGGCGGCCTGCTTATTTCGATCGCAAGTGAGCATGCCGAAAATCTGATTCGCGATCTGCAAGCTGCCGGCGTGCCCGCGCGCAAAATCGGCGATGTGACTGAATCTCAGAAGCCCTTGATCCGCATCTATTAAGTAGCCACCGGTGTTTCGTCATATTTTTCATTCACTTCTTGAAATCGGAATCTTCTCGGAAAGGAATCATTATGCAATTTCGTGAACTCGGACGGAGCGGACTGAAAGTCTCGGCTGAAGGCCTCGGCTGCATGGGAATGTCGGAATTCTATAGTGGACGCGATGATGACGAATCCATTGCGACAATCCATCAGGCAATCGAACTGGGCATCAATTTTCTAGATACCGCGGATGTTTATGGTCCGTATAAGAATGAAGAACTGGTGGGGCGGGCAATCAAGGGCAAGCGCGATAAAGTTGTTTTGGCGACGAAGTTTGGCATTGTGCGCGATCCCGCCAACCCGAATGTTCGCGGCGTGAACGGGAAGCCGGATTACGTTCGGCGATCCTGCGAAGCTAGTTTGAAGCGGCTCGGCGTGGAAATGATCGACCTTTACTACCAGCATCGCGTCGATCCTGATACTCCTATTGAAGAAACAGTTGGAGCGCTCGCCCAACTCATGCAAGAGGGAAAGATCCGGCACATTGGGCTGTCGGAGGCGTCTCCGCAAACCTTACGCCGCGCGGTAAAGGTGCATAGTATTACCGCGCTGCAAACCGAATATTCGCTTTGGAGCCGCGAACCGGAAGACGAGATCCTGTCGACCTGCCGCGAGCTTGGCATTGGATTTGTCGCCTACAGCCCGCTGGGACGGGGCTTCCTGACTGGGGAATTCAAGCGCTTCGAGGATTTCCCGGAAGGCGATTACAGGAGATCCTCGCCGCGGTTTCAGGGCGAGAACTTCCAAAAGAATCTTGACCTGGTGCATCGCGTCGAAGAAATCGCAAAGGAAAAGCGTTGCGCACCTGCGCAGCTCGCGTTGGCATGGGTGCTTGCGCAGGATAAGAACATTGTCCCCATCCCTGGAACCAAGCGTCGCAAATATCTGGAACAGAATCTAGCGGCGCTGGATATCAAGATCAGTGAAGAAGATCTGCGGCAGCTTGATGATATTTTCCCCACCGGTGCGGCCGCCGGTCAGCGCTATCCAGAACACATGATGGGCCTGGTGAACGGTTAGAGTTTTTCTGCCGAAAAAGCAAGGGCGACCAGGAGGTCGCCCTTTTTATTTACGAAGTCAAACTGACTTTACGCTCGCGCCGGACTCTCTCCACCCTTTGCGATCCCGCGTCCCGGCTCCGGTTTCAGCACCTGTTGAACACCATCATCCGGCTTCGAGGGCGATTTCATGGGAGGTAGTTCCCTGCCTTCGACCAGCATCATCACTTCGGAGGCATCCAGCACTTCCCGCTCCAGCAAAGCAGCGGCAATCTTCTGCAGGGTGTCGGGATTTCCCTGGAGGATGCCCTTCGCGGTTTCGTAGCCATTGTTCACCAGCTTGCGGACTTCGCCATCGATCTTGATAGCGGTGTCTTCGCTGTAGTCACGGTGTTGGCTGATTTCACGTCCCAGAAAGATCTGCTCTTCCTTTTTGCCGAAGGTCAGAGGTCCCAGATCGCTCATGCCCCATTCGCAGACCATCTTGCGCGCCATTTCCGTTGCACGCTCAATGTCGTTGCCAGCGCCCGTGCTCATCTGGTTGAGGAACAGTTCCTCGGCCAAACGTCCGCCCATCAGAATCGCCAGGTCGGTCTTCAGATACTCTCTCGTGTAATTGTGGCGGTCGTCGATCGGTAGTTGCATAGTCACGCCCAGCGCCATTCCGCGAGGAATGATTGTGACTTTATGAACCGGGTCGGAACCGGGCAGCTTGGCAGCTACCAGCGCGTGGCCAGCTTCGTGATAGGCAGTGACTTTCTTTTCCTCATCGGAAAGAATGAGCGACTTGCGCTCCACGCCCATCAGGACTTTATCTTTGGCGACTTCGAAGTCAAACATCAACACGGCTTTGCGATTTTGCCGAGCCGCAGCCAATGCCGCTTCGTTGACCATATTGGCCAGATCGGCGCCGGAAAATCCGGGTGTACCACGAGCCAGCACGGAGAGATCGACGTCTTCGGCCAAAGGAATCTTGCGCGTATGAACCCGCAGAATCTCTTCGCGCCCACGCACATCAGGACGGCTCACCACTACGCGACGGTCAAAGCGACCGGGGCGCAGCAACGCGGGATCAAGCACATCCGGGCGGTTGGTCGCGGCCATCAGGATCACGCCCTCGTTCGATTCGAATCCATCCATTTCGACGAGCAACTGATTCAGCGTCTGCTCGCGTTCATCGTGTCCGCCGCCGAGGCCTGCTCCACGGTGCCGGCCGACGGCATCGATTTCGTCGATAAAGATGATGCAGGGCGCGTTCTTTTTGCCTTGCTCGAAGAGATCGCGCACACGGCTCGCGCCCACGCCTACGAACATTTCAACGAAGTCCGAACCCGAAATAGAGAAGAAAGGAACGTTAGCTTCGCCGGCTACGGCTCGCGCCAGAAGGGTTTTACCGGTACCCGGAGGCCCTACCAGCAGCACTCCCTTCGGGATTCTCCCGCCGAGTTTTTGGAATTTCTGAGCCTCGCGCAGGAATTCGATAATCTCTCGCAATTCCTCTTTGGCTTCTTCCACCCCAGCCACATCTTTAAACGTGACCTTCTTCTGCTGCATGGAGAGCAGACGCGCTCGGCTCTTGCCGAACGACAGCGCCTTGTTGCCGCCGGTCTGCATCTGGCGGATCATGAAGAACCACAAAGCTCCCAGCAGAATCAGCGGTGCCCAGGTTCCGAGGAGTTGCAGAGGCCAACTGCCGCTGTTCACATCCTTAATATTTACCGACACGCCTTTATCGTTAAGCGTCTTGAACATGTCGGGATAATTCGCGGGCACCGTGGTGTGAAAAGTGGAACCATCGCGAGCTTTTCCGTGCACTTGCTGCCCGTCGATTGTGACCTCATGGACGTCGCCCTGATTCACATCGTTCAAGAATTGCGAAAAGTTGATTTCTTTATCCTTCTGTCCACCGCGACCCTGCTGGATCACTTCCCACAACAGAAGGGCAGACAGCCCTATTACCAACCAGAATGCTACGGTTTTGACTGTCGAATTCACCAAGAAACTCCTAAACAACGGGGGTACCTTCCGCTACCACGCTCCAGCGCCACCCTGAGAATGCTCCAAACTTTAGTCCCTCGACATTGAATTAGATGCCGCTCGAAGGATTTCGATAAGGAAAATGCTTAAGGTCTTTTATTTTACTCGTTCTTGGGGAAAAAAGGCGCCTTAATGGTAGCTAACTTAAGTCACCGGCGGCGGCGCGATTGCCGCGAGATATGGAATGTTCCGATTGGTCTGCTCCGCGGCCCCCAAGCCGTATCCCACCAGAAAGGCGTCATCCACCAGAAAACCAAAGTAGTCGGGCTGCAAAGCCACGCGGCGCGCGGATTGCCGGTCCAGCAGCGTAACCAACTTGACCGAAGCGGCGCCTCTTGACCGTAAGTCGCTCATGAGAAATTCGCTGGTCACGCCGGAATGCACCAGTCCCTCCACCAGCAGGATGTGCTGCCCGCGAATATCGGGCTCGTGGCTGAAGAAAATTTCCATCACTTCGCCCGTGGTGCCATTCGATGCCTGCCTGCTGTACTTGGGCTTGATGAACTGGCAGACCACCGGTACGTCCATCGCCCGCACAAGATCTGCCATAAACATAAAGCCGTTCTCCAGAACGGCAAGCGCC
Source organism: uncultured Acidobacteriaceae bacterium (assembly GCA_963833875.1). GTDB lineage: Bacteria > Acidobacteriota > Terriglobia > Terriglobales > Acidobacteriaceae > Sulfotelmatobacter. Next base: position 408,257 of record CAWHZM010000002.1, on the reverse strand, counting down.
TGCACCGTCTGCCCCTGGTAGTCATCGGAGATGTGCCTGCCCAACTCCTTGACGCGCTTCTGGATTTGCTCGGCCGCAATGACCGGTCGCAGCGGCTCTGATTTCGGTGGATTCATCGAACGACTGCCTCCAGTTTAGTGCCCCCGCATGATGCCGCCCGCGGCACCACTAGGCGCTTTCACTATCGAACTCCTCTACCGGGACCTCCCGGATGAGGACGCCTTGCTCTCCAGCCCTGGCGCGAAAGCTCGCCGGAACAGGAAAACCGCGCATCCACAAAATTTCCGGCCCGTTTGCCACGACCGGCCAGAGCCTGCGATCCGGCTCACGCACCTGCCGTTCCTGCAACAGTTCCTTCACCTTCTTTGCCGCCTTGGTATGGGCCGGCCAAAAGCGGTCGCCCGCACGCCAGTTTCTAATCTTCAATTCCGGCGGCAATAACTCTGCCCTTAGAAGTTGCTGCGAATTATACTCCGCAAAATCGGCTCCTGGAGGTAGCAGCAAGGCTTCGACTACCCCCTCAATCTCGGGCACGAACGCGCGCCCCGGAATCGATAGCGGATATTCGTAATCCGGGATGCGTTTTTGACTTCGCAGGTCAGGGGTAATGAACACTATCGCTTCCGGCTCGCGCACCAGCTTCCAGCCCAGTGGCAGCGACAACTCTTTTCCGGTGGGACCATCCTCCTCGGCAAATCGCAATATCTCTTCGACGTGCTTGAATTCCAGCGCAATCCCCGCCTGCTCGCCCACCGCCTTCAACACCCGCCTCTGCACCGCCCGAGGCTCGGTCAACAGCCAGGGCCGGCTGATGGAAGCGTTCATCACCGCCGGCCCACCCTCTTCCAGCCGCGCCGACACCTCGGCATCGGCGGACTGGGCTTGCGAAGGCAAAATCTGCACCAGTGCTTGCTGCTCGCGAAATCCCGGCAGCCCGCGTGTCCACTCTGGCTCCGACCACTGCACCACCGTTCCCAACCACCCAGAAACTTCATTCTCCCAATAATCTTCCTCATCGCGCGCAATCGCCGCCAACTCCGCCAGCGATTCCACCACCGCCGGATTAAACTCCCGCTCCAGCAGCGGCAGGACCAATTTCCGCAACCGGTTGCGGGTGAACTTCGAATCGGCATTGCTCGAATCCTCGCGCCACGGCTGCCCGATCTCGCGCAGATACTTCTCCAACTCCCGCCGCCGCACCCCCAGCAGCGGGCGCACAATCTCGCCCTGTCCCTCGCCGCTTTCGTCTTCATCCCGGTCATCCTCCTGCACCAGAACCCGGGGATAAATCCCACCCAGCCCCCGCATGCCCGTCCCGCGAATCATCCGCATGAGCACGGTCTCCGCCTGATCATCCAGCGTGTGCCCCGTGGCAATCTTATCGAGATGATTTGTAGGAATTTTGCTTTGAAGGGGCGCGGCTTCAGCCGCGCCGTTAGAAGCCACTAAATTGGAGCCGGGCTTTAGCCCCTGCGGCATGCCTTTGGGTGGCGCAGCGCTTTCAGCGCTGCGATCAGCCCGCTTCGGATCGAGGGCTTCAGCCCCCGGGGTGTCCAAGCCTCCAACGCTCCCGCCCGCGCCCAACAGCTCTCGAAAAAATCCATACCGCAACTCCCGTGCCGCCGCCTCCAATCCCGAATGTTCCTCGGCTGCCAACTGTGCCACATCCCCGCTCTCCACATAAAACTCCAATCCAAGCTTCCGCGCGAGCCCCGCGACGAATTCCTGATCCGCCTCGGACTCCGCCCCACGCAACTTATGGTTGAAATGGACAACTGAGATTACGATGCCGAGTTCGCTCCGCAACTCAAGCATGATCCGTAACAGCCCCACCGAATCAATCCCACCCGAGACCGCGATCCCAACGCGGTGCCCGGCACGCAGTAAGCCCTCGCGACGGATGTGGCTGTAAACGTTTTGCGCCAGGGAATTCACGGAAACATGGTATCGCAATGGCGAACTGGCGCTCGCCGGACAATCGAGAGCCTGCCCTGCCGAAGGGGCGGCTGTCTTACATGATCGTGCTACAGCCCCGGACTCTTCTCCCTAATCAACTTCCCAATCTTCTCCACAAATGCGGTTGAGGCCATATCCTCGGTCTTCTCCGCGCCACGCGTGCGCACGTTCACCCTGCCGGCCTCGGCTTCTTTATCCCCAACCACGAGCAGGAACGGCACCTTCTGCATGGCATGTTCGCGAATCTTCGCATTCATTTTTTCATTGCGCGCATCCACTTCCACGCGTACCCCGATCGCCTTTAGCTGATCCGCAACTTTGTTGGCATACTCCGCGTGCCGCTCGCTGATCGGAATCATCGCCACTTGCACCGGCGAGAGCCACACCGGAAACGCCCCCGCATAGTGCTCAATCAGCACGCCGAAGAACCGCTCCACCGATCCATACAGCGCGCGATGCACCATGACTGGCTGCTTGCGCGATCCATCTTCCGCCACATATTCCAGGTTGAATCGCTGCGGCAAATTGAAATCGAACTGCACAGTCGAGAGCTGCCAGAGCCGCCCGATCGCATCCACCAGCTTGATGTCGATCTTCGGCCCGTAAAACGCCGCCTCGCCCGGAATCGTCTTGTAGGGAATATTCAGACTCTGCAGCGCCTTCTCCAGCGATGAGTTCGCCATGTTCCACTGCTCTTCGGTCCCCAGAAAACTCTTGCGGTCATTCGGATCCCAGGTGGAAAGCTCCACCTGAAATTTATCGAAGCCATAAGCCTTCAACACGGCCAGCGCAAACTCGGTGCAGCCGACAATTTCTTTCTCCACCTGCTCCGGCGTGCAAAAAATATGCGCGTCATCCTGGGTAAACCCCCGAACCCGCAACAGCCCGTGCATCACGCCCGACCGCTCATAGCGATACACCGTGCCCAACTCGCCATAGCGCTGCGGCAGGTCACGATACGACTTCAACGAATCCGCATAAATCAAAATATGCCCCGGACAGTTCATCGGCTTCAGCCGGTATTCGGCGTCGTCCAGCTCCATGGCGTCGAACATGTTCTGCCCGTAATAGCCTTCGTGCCCGGAGGTAAAAAACAGCTGCCGCCGCGCCACATGCGGCGTCACCACCAGCGAATAGCCGCGCTTCAAATACTCCTCGCGCATCCAGTCTTCCATCTCTTTGCGGATGATTCCGCCCTTGGGATGCCAGAAAATCAACCCCGGCCCCGCTAATTCCTGAATGGAAAACAAATCCAGCTGCTTGCCCAGCACGCGGTGGTCGCGCTTCTTCGCCTCTTCTAACTGCTGCAGGTGCGCGTCCAGATCCTTCTTCGAAAAAAATGACGTCCCGTAAATCCGCTGCAGTTGCGGATTCTTCTCGTCGCCCAGCCAATAAGCACCGGCAATATTGAACAGCTTGAATGCCTTGATCTTCCCCGTGGAAGGAATGTGCGGCCCACGGCAAAAATCCGTGAACTTCCCAGTGCGATAAATCGAAATCTTTTCATCGGGCTTGGTGAACTGCTCGATGAAATGGCACTTCATGAAGTCGCCTTCTTTTTTGAACTCCGCGAGACCCTGATCGCGAGGCATAAATTCCCGCGCATAAGGAATATTCTGCTGCACCAGTTCCTGCATCTTCTTCTCGATTTTTTCCAGGTCGCCGGGAGTAAACGCCGTCGGCCGGTAGAAGTCGTAAAAAAATCCGCTCTCCGTCGCCGGACCATGCCCCAGCTTGGTCTCCGGAAAAAGCTCGAGCACCGCCGCCGCCAGCAAATGCGCCGACGAATGCCGATATACCTCCAGCGCCTCCGAATCTTTCTCGGTCAACAATTTGAGATTGGTGTCTTTTTCCAGCGGCTTGGTCAGATCGATCAGATCGCCGTTGGTCTTCGCCACCAGCGCCGCATCCGCCAGCCGAGGGCTAATCGACTTCGCAATCTCCAGCGCCGTCGTCCCAGAGGGAACGTCTTTGACGCTTCCGTCGGGAAGCTTCACATGAATGTCTGCCATAAGTTTGGGTGTTGCCGGTGAAGTAACCACTAAGTTTATGGGAGGGAATGATGAGGGTCAAACGCGGGAATTAGGCACTGTGGAGAGAGGCTGATGCGCGAAGACGTCGAGGCGTGATATTAGTCACGCCCCCACGCGATCGCGGAATTGAGATCTACCGGGCCTTAGCTCACATCCTTCACATGCGTCGCCACATACCAGGTATTTCCGAACGGGTCCGTCACCGCCGCGTTGCGGTCCCCATAGGGCTGGTCTGTTGGCTCCTGCTTTGAGGTTGCGCCCGCAGCCAGCGCTCGCCGATAGGACGCACCACAATCCGGCACATACACATAGAACATCGACTCCATCGGCTGATAAGGCCCGTTGGCCTCGCCCATCTCGATGACCGCATCGCCCACTCGAACCTGCGCGTGATGGACGACACCATCCGGCGATGCATACTTCGCGATCTCCTGCCCACCGAAGGCCCGCTTTAGAAAATCAATCACCGGCTGCGCTCGCAGCGGATGCATGTACGCATTTACGCTATTCACTCCCTTGGGCACGGGATCTTCGCCAAACGCCGTCGCGATGTACCAGAAATTTCCAAACGGATCTTTCACGCTCGCGCCGCGCTCCCCATATTCCATATCCTTGGGCTCGCCAATCGAAGTCGCGCCCGCCTCCAAAGCTTTGCGGTACGTCGCATCCGTGTCCTTCACATAAACGTGCAGCGCCGCCTTCATGAATTTCCCAGCGAACTCACGCCCCGGAACTCCCCCACCCATCATCACCCTGGTATCCCCAATGCGAGTCTCGCCGTGCATCCCGCCCACCGGACCGACAATGCGCTGCGTATCCTCCGCGCCAAACGCCCGCTCGGCGAAGTCGAGTAGCGCTCCGCCATCCGCCGCTACCAGATAAGGCGTGACCGTATGAAACCCGCGCGGAACAGGATTCACCGTCGGCTTGTTGCCTTGCTCGGCCCGAAGCGCGCCACCCTCAGGACCGGTCGTCAGTCCCTTCATCCGCCGGTGCATCTCTTCTACCGACAATTCTTCCGTGACCGTCGAAATGCTCCAGGTATAGCCAAAGGGATCAAGGTACGTTCCCTCGCGACGCCCATAAAACTGATTCTTGATCGGCAGAATCGTTTTCAACCCCGCCGCCACAGCGTGATCCGCGAAAGAGTCCACATCATCCACCTGCAGCGAGAGCAGCACCGGCGAAGACCCCAGTGTCTCCGCGCTAAATCTTCCTCCCTCCGGCCACTCTTCCGTAAGAAAGAGAGTCGAGCTTCCAATGACGATCTCGGCATGCGGGATGTCTCCTCCCACCTCAAAGCGCGACTTCTCCACAGCGCCAAACGCTCGCGTATAGAACTCAATCGCCTTGCCTGCATCTTTAAAAGTTATCCTCGGAGTCGCAGTCGTGCTGACGGCTGCAACCGGTTCCGCAACGGTAGTCATAGTCTCTTCTCCTCTCAATTCAGATTTCGTTATTTCAGACTTCATCAATTCAGATTTCAAACGTGCCTTGAATCCCTGGGCTGGTAGATCGCGCAAGTCCGCCGCTATGCGCAGCAAGCCTTCGATCTCACCCTCCAGTTTGCCCTTGCTGCCATCGTTCCGCGCCAACATCGCGTCCACGGCGCGATTCAGCCGCTCGGCTGCTGTTCCCTCATTCCTTCCCGGTCCCAGAGAGCGCTTATCCATGGGCACCCTCCATGCGGGCTTTCAAGCTGCCCAGCGCGCGGAACTGCAACTGCTTCACCGCGCCTTCCGTCTTGCGAATCTCCTTCGCCACTTCCTTAATGCTTTTCTGCTCCACAAACCGCAGCACCACCACCCGCCGCTGCTCCTCCGGCAAACTCTCCACCAGACGAAACAAAGTCGCCCGCCGCTCCACTTCCTCGTGTTCCCCGCCGGCAGCCTGCGCGGTTTCGATCTGCTCCGCGTCATCGGCCAGCGGCTCGCGTCCCATGCGCTGCCAACGGTCTGCAATCAAATTCGCCGCAATACGGTACAGCCATGCCGCAAACGGTATCCCGCGCCACTCATATTTGTGCAAGTTGGCTAGCGCGTGATGAAACACCTCCGAGGTCACATCCTCGGTCTCGGCGCGGTCCCGCACCCTCCGCACCACATACGCATACACCCGCTCAAAATGATTCTCGTAAAGCTCGGCAAAACGCGCAGGGTCCTTCTGCGCCGCCTCGACCAGAAGCCGCTCGTCCGCTTCTTTCTTAAGAGCCTTCAACGATTTCTCCGCGCGGAGTAGTGTTACACAGGCATAACGGAAGCCCAGAGGAAAAAGTTACGGTGAATTTCGGGGAAATGGGACATTGACGTCGCTCAAAACGTGTTTGCAACAGTAGCGAAGAGATATAATCCCTCCCGAACGGAGTCTCGCCCAAAATGGTGTCCGCTTACAATGGAGCCTGCATGAGTTCTCGTCGCAATTTTTCTCTTGTGCTGAGCCTCGCTTTGCTTGTGTCCGCCGCTTTCGCCGCCAAGAAAGACGCAGAAGTTGCTTCTTTGATCGAGCATGCAAAATTGTTGTCCGACATTCGCACGGAAGGTGCGCCCCCGTTTCGGCTGAAGCTCAGTTTCAAGATCATCAAAGAAGATGGCTCGGTCGTGGAGGGCGCATATACGGAGATCTGGGTCTCTAAAACACAATGGCGCAGGGAAATGGTCCTGGGGGATTTTCGGAGCACTCAAGTCGTCGCGGGTCGAAAGCGCTGGGATCTCAGCAGCACCACGGTAGTGCCGGAGCATTTAGGCGATTTTCTCAGTTTAACTAACATCGGCAGGTTCCAGCCGGAGGCATGGAAACTAGGGCAGATCGCGGACCGACAACTCAATGGACTCAGGGTACGGTGTCTAGAAGTCAAGACCGGACCTTACGCTAGGTCGGCATTGTGCTTCGACGGGACCAGCGGCGCGATCGTCGCTGACTTTATCCCATCTCAGTCGGGGATTCGGACCGGAGAAGCGGTATGTTTCTACAATGACTATCAGAAGTTCGGCGACCGGGAGCTTGCACGGTCCTACGAGTGTGATGATGAGAACAAGCACCCGAGAATCGAAGCAAGAGTTGACGAGTTGGCTGCTGCGCCTGCGATAGACCTGACATCTTTCACACCGCCGGAAGGAGCAAAGGAATCGGTGAACTGCCCCACTCCTATCAAGCATCCGACAGTGATCTACAATCCGGACCCCAAGTCTCCGCGAACCTCCGGTGAGCGAACCCCGGTCGTTTTAAGCCTCGTTGTGGGCGCCGATGGCAAGCCCCACGATTTAAGGGTAACTTCTGCCCCAAACCGCGATTCGGATTCGGCTGCTCTAGAGGCGGTGCGTCGGTGGACATTTAACCCTGCCACCTGCGACGGAGAACCGGTGGAAACCCGGCTTGCTGTGGAGGTCAACTTTTCATCTCCATAGGCTGCCCTGAGAAGCCCGGCAAGTTTCTGCTCAGGATTGTTGGCGATAAATCTCGATTACGCTCATTGACCCATCTAGCGGGACGTAAGCCTGTTTCCAAAAATTACGCGTCGGGGAGCGGAAAGTCGTAGAATGAGTGTGGTCAGGAGCGGCACCATGAAACACCGCATTGCTATATGGGCGGGTGCAGGCTTTTTAGTCGCGGGCTTTTGGGCACTTTTTGCCATCGCAACCTTCCCATCTACCAGCGAGCGCATGCGCGATGTTTGGACTCTTGTCTGCATAACCTGCCCTATTGCGATAGCGGGCATGCATCACGCGATTAGCCTCTACGAAAGTCTGGTCGCGAATGCCGTCACCTATGGCTTCGTCGGCTTAATCGTAGAAACCTTGCGGAAACAGCTGCATCACGCGCACTGGATCGATCCAGCGACCACCCGCAGCCAATCGCCTCAATTGGTGAAGAAGCGCCATTACACTCATCACTTGGGCTTTAGGTCTATCTGTTTCGTCAGCTACGATTGAGGCAATGTGTGAAGCGCTTCGTCCAGCATTTCGATTATGGACGTTGGCAGCACTTGGCGTGCGGCTCCAACCTATCTCCGTGCGAAGAACAGATAGCAACAGGCGTATCGATTCGGCGAGTCCTTGCCTACTCCCGTCGGGCGAAAACACAGTCTGTAACGTGCTTTATCAGCATGGAGGTCCATCTCAGCAAGAAAATGCCGATGGCGGCTTCTCGCGTACTCATCAAGCATTTTGAACCAGCTTGCCTCTCCCGAAATCATGCTTCTAATTAGTTTAAGGCAGACCCGACACGCAGTTGGCGAAAAATCACGACTCACTCATTGGCGGACGCCCACCCTTCGCGGTGGAAAGCAAATGGCGCCCAAAAGCAAACCTCCCTGGCTTCCGGACCTGGTGTAGAGAAACATCTCCCATAAATATGGTGATATGGGTCCGTGAAGACGACCCTCGAGATTCCGGATTTTCTCTTCCGCCGGGCGAAGTCGGTGGCTGCCGAGCGCGGTATTCCTCTGCGCCAGTTCGTGACAGAGGCGGTCCAGGAGAAACTGAGAATCACACCTGAGGAAAAACCCTGGACCAAACATCTGGGCAAGCTCAAGCACCTCCGCAACGACAAAGACCGCAAGCAGATCGAGGAGCGGGTGGCAGAGGCCTTCGAGCAGATCGATCGCGAACTCTGGCGCTGATCCCAGCAGTGGACGCCGGTTCAATTTGAATTGTTCGACTTGTAGTTCGGGGTCCTCGTGAGTGCAGCCGTTTTTCAGGCGGAACGAAGAGCCTGCCCTGGGATGAAGTCGAAGGGATCTCCCACAAGCCGTATCTATGGGAGATCCTTCACGCGGCTGAAGTGCGTCGCGTTTCGGGATGACGCCCTGACAAAGTCATGATTGTCGATACCAACGCCTTGTCCGCCGCAGCCGATGACGACCCGTCCGTCATCGCCATCCTCACCCGCGCCCGCCACATGGCGATTCCCGTGATCGTCCTCGGCGAGTATCGCTACGCAATCGCCCAATCGTGCCACTGCGCCGCTTACGAAAACTGGCTGGCCGGTCTTCTTCGCGACTGCGACGTACTCGACATTAACGAGCCAACCACCCGGCATTACGCCCAGACCACTCTTGATCTAAAACGCAAAGGTAAGCCAATTCCCACCAACGACCTCTGGATCGCAGCCCTCTGCCGCCAGCACTCGTTCCGCTGTTGAGTCGTGATCCCCACTTCGATCAGGTGATGGGATTGAAACGGATACGCTGGTGAATTCGGGCTGGTAAATTCGCGTAGATTCGCCTCCCCGAAGCCCAGCCTCATAGCCTTATGTCCAAAAAAACCATTACTTTGTCATTCCGAACCGGCGCGTAGCGGCGGTGAGGAACCTGCTGTCCGCTCTTTTAGCAAAGGCCGCCCGTGCGGAGCGTTTTCCGATCAGACACGGGCGAAACCGGGCGCCCTTTTCTCGCGTACTTTGCGAGAAGCGGGCGAGGCTTGCGGCCCATCCCATGCTGCACTACAAACCCACAACCGCTATGCCGACTGCGAAGCGGGCCCGTAGTACAGCTCCTCGATCGCCTTCTTCACCTTGTCTGAAACGGCCTCCAGGTCGCGCATGGTAAGCCCTGTGGTCGGAATCGGCTCGCCCACGCGCATCTCCAGCGGCCGGCACTTAATATGGTAAGTATCCATCGGCAGCAATTCATATGTCCCCACCAGCGCCACCGGAACAATATCCACCTGCGCCTTGATCGCTAGAAAAAACGCTCCCGGCAAAAACGGCTTGATCTCGCCATCGGGAGTGCGACCGCCTTCGGGATAAATCACCAGCGGCATTCCGGCCTTCAGACTTTTTACGGCTGATCGAATCGACGCGATTGAATTGGTTGGCTTCTGCTGATCGATGCACACCTGCCCCGACCGCTTCAACTGCCATCCCACCACGGGATAGACCAGCAACTCTTTCTTGAAAACAATGCGGAATTGAAACGGCAGGTAAACGTAGAGAACCGGAATGTCCATCGCTGAGGCATGATTCACCGCGTAGACATGCGGCTTTGAGGTATCGATTTTGTCCAGCCCAGTGACTTTCACCGGCGACAAAATCGTCTTCATGATCAGCCACGACCAGGTTCGCGAAAACCAGTGCAGCCGCCGGCCGCTTTTATCGAACAGCCCGCCCGGTAGCGCAATCAGCCCAAGCACCAGCGTGTACAGCCAGATCAGCGGATCGAGAATAAAATACGATCGCAGCCGGCTCAACCATCCGTAGTGCACGCCCGGCAATTCATGCGGACTTCTACGGGACACCGCTGCCGGCGCGGGTTCCGACCCTGGCTCCACTTGCAATCCTGAGTTCACTTCCGGCACTTTCTCCATTCTAGGGGAAACCGCTTCAGACTGCCTCAAATCTGGATTCCCAAAATCTTCATCGCTTCGCCGACCAGATAAATCGATCCGGTGACCACCACAGTTCCATTAACGGCCAACTCCCGCGCCCTCTTCAAGGCATCTGCCACATCTTCAATGGTTTCAACTTCAACCCCGGTGCGAGCCGCAGCTTGCCGAATCTCTCCCGGCGAAGCCGCGCGCGGATTGTTTGGCTGAGTCGCAATCACCCGCTCCGCTTGAGGAAACAGAATCTCTGCCATCTCTGAGATTGCCTTATCCCGCATCGCGGCAAAAACGAAAATCAGCGGACGGTCTTCATACCGTTCCGAAAGAGCGGACCGCAAGGCCCATGCGCCCGCCGGATTGTGGGCCACATCGATAACAATTTCCGGCCAACCGTAATGGGGAGCGATTACCTGAAAGCGACCGGGCCAGCACGTTTTGCGAATGCCGCCCTCGATGCTCTCTGCGGTGATGCTCGTGTATCCCTGCTGACCTAGCTCCACGGCCGCGGCAATCGCCAAAGCAATATTCCGCAATTGATGACGCCCAACCAAAGGTGTCTCCACCAAGATCTGCTTGCCCATCACCTGGAGGGGATATCGATAGACGTCCGCTGCCGTGCAGCGTTCGGAACCTCGCGTTCGATACTGGGCGCTGCCCGGCGACAGCGGCGGCACATAGGGCACCGCATTCACTCCCTGGGCTCCACAATCAATAATCGTATTTCCGATCACGTCGTTCGCCTCAGCTAGCTGGGGCAACGTCACAGCCGGGACTCCTGTTCTGAGTATTCCGACTTTTTCCCGAGCAATCTGGCTTACAGTCTCCCCAAGATATTTCTGATGATCCAGCGAAATATCCGTAATTACGCTGACCCGCGGGTCTACAACATTGGTGGCGTCGAGGCGTCCGCCCATGCCGACCTCGAGCACGGCAAGATCAACTTTCTTGTCGGCAAAATGTCCAAACGCAATTGCCGTCATCATTTCAAAAAAGCTGGGATGCCAGGGGAGATCGCGCCTGTCGACCAAATCCTCAGCGATTCCATCGATCTTTTCATGAAGCTCGGCAAATTCATCGTCGCTGATTTCTTGTCCATTGACGCGAATCCTTTCATTGATGCGCACGAGGTGAGGCGAGGTGTATAAGCCTGTTTTCAAGCCTGATTCCCGCAAGATCGAAGCCAGGGTAGCGGCGGTCGATCCTTTGCCATTGGTGCCGGCGATCAGGATGCTGGGAAAGCGGCGCTCTGGATGATCGAGAGCCGCGAGCAGTACCCGCATATGCTCCAGATCAAACTTATGCGAAGGCGTCTGGGCCAGTTCGTGTCCAAGAGCGAACATTCGCGCAACTGTGGTTTCGTAAGACATCCGTAAAGTTTGCTAGAGCGCCTTTCAGCTCTCGGCGCCTAGCTCATCTTTCTCCGCTTATTCAGATTGTAAAATTGTCCGTCAAGACTCGACCGAAGTCAGGCTTGGGGCCCGCCCCGCTGTCTAGCGAATGCCGGGGGATGAAGGCGCCCCTCACGCAGCCATAAAATCCAGGGCGCGCGCGATGTAGGGTTTTAGTTCCTTGCGCGGCACCACAGCATCGAGCATTCCATGCTCTAAAAGAAATTCGCTGCGCTGAAATCCGGCAGGTAACTTCTGGCGGATGGTCTGCTCGATCACGCGGGGACCGGCGAACCCAATCAACGCGCCCGGTTCGGCGATGTTCAAATCTCCCAGCATAGCGAAGGATGCAGTCACTCCACCGGTCGTAGGATCGGTGAGCAGAGAAATAAAGGGAATCTTGGCCTGGTCGAGCCGCGCCAAAGCGGCGGAAATCTTGGCCAACTGCATCAGGCTGACCACCCCCTCCATCATCCGCGCCCCGCCGGAAGCGGAGACAATAATCAACGGAGTTTTCGAATCGAGCGCCCGTTCCACGGCGCGCGTGATCATTTCGCCCACCACCGCTCCCATGCTTCCACCAATAAACGCATACTCCATCGCGCTCACGACCACGGGCCTCCCCAGCAGCTTGCCTTGCGCGTTGATCACAGCATCATTGAGTCCGGTATCGGCTTGCGCCTGGCGCAGGCGGGAGGAATAAGGTTTCAAATCCACGAACTTCAACGGATCGGTAGAAGCGAGGTTGCCATCCGAAGTTTCGTATTGGTTGTCATCCAGCAGCAGCGCCAGCCTGCTTCTCGCATCAATACGAAAATGCTTGTCGCACTTCGGACATACGTTCAGATTTTCCTCCAGATCTTTTTTCCAAATAATCTGGCGGCAGCTCTCACACTTCACCCACAAACCTTCGGTACGGACGGTCTTCTTGCCGGAAGTATCCAGGTCACCGGATTCGCGCTTGAACCAAGTCATAAGAATTTAGCGATTGATTGATCGGGCGATTTCGCGATTGAAAATCTTAGCGCCAAAACTCGATCGCCCAATGGCCCAATCGCAAAATGACCCAATCATTACTCAATCCCTCTCTGCGCCATGATTCCTTGTTCGTAGGCATGCTTCACCTGCCGCATCTCGGTCATGGTGCGACTACCTCAATAATTTTGGGTGCGCCTTTCGTCCCGTCAAGATAACATGCAGCGTCTCAGGCCTGGCTGTAGCTGATGGCGTAATCTGAACTTTGATTCTACTAGAGGTCTTGGATTAAAAGTGGAGCGGACAGCTTCGATGAGGAACTGGGGAAATCAATGCGCGTAATCAAGGGAGCATCGGTTCCACGTCCAGCATTGGCTGTGATCTGGGTTGCGCTCAGCGTTCTGGCCTCATCGTTCGGTCAATCTCAGGAGACCAGACTTGATCCCGCGAAACGTCATCAGATTGAGGAAGCGGTTTCTGCGTACATGTCTTCCACGCATACTCCGGGGCTAGCGGTCTCTGTGGTTGAAAACGGAGAGTACGAGTGGGCTCAGGGTTTTGGAGTTGCTGATCTCGAGAACAACGTCCCTGCTAGCGAGCACACACTTTTTCGCCTGGCCTCGATCTCGAAATCTCTGACGGCAACCGCCGCGCTCGAGCTTTGGGAGCGAGGCCGTCTCGATCTCGACGCTCCGGTGCAGAAATATTGCCCATCATTTCCAAAGAAGCCGTGGCCTATTTCCACGCGGGAGGTCATGGGGCACATCGGCGGCATCCGGCATTACAACTCGGATTCGCAGGATGACCCGGAAACCGGCAACACCAAGCACTTTGACGATCCTATTCAGGCGGGATTGAAATTTTTCAAAGACGATCCTCTGGTATCTCAGCCGGGAACGTCATTTCATTACTCGACCCAAGGTTACACGTTGGTGGGTCGCGTCATGGAGGGAGCTTCGGGAGAAAAGTATGTGGACTTCATGCGTCAGAATGTGCTCGCGCCAGCGCAGATGGAAGAAACCCGGGTGGATGATCGCTTTACCATTATTCCGTATCGCACTCGCTTCTACGCAAAAACTGATTCGGGAGCGATTCACAACGCAGATTTTCTCGACTCCAGCTACAAGATTCCCGGGGGTGGGTGGCTCTCTTCCGCGGAAGATATGGCCAAATTCGAGGTTGCGATTTTGAACGATAAGTTAATCCGGCGCGCCACTCGCGATCTGATCTGGGCACCGTTGAAACCCTCTGACGGAAAAACAGACCTCTACGCCCTCGGGTGGGGCTGGCGGAAACAAAAGACCGGGGAAGTTCGCGCCGTCGGCCACGATGGAGGACAGCAAGGAACCAGCACCGCATTCTTGATTGCGCCGGACCAGCGTGCTGCAGTGGTCGTGCTAACCAATCTGGAAGATCAACGACCCAGCGAGCTCGCCAGAACGATCCTGAACACTCTAGTTCCCGCGTCTGAAAAAAAACCTTGACGCGCGTAGCTTAGGTCGAGGACGCGGCATCGCGGCTTGACTTTGCCACGCTCAAATTCTGGTCTTCGAGGTTAACGTTTTCGAGCAAGGGCAGCGCGATGCGCAGGGCCTCGACTTGCCGTTTCACCTTCGTCAATTCCTGTTCTTTCGACCGCAAGAGCTCCATCACATCTTTCATGAAAAACATCCTCCGATGATTGCGCCTACAGAATGAATACCTGGCAAGCTGTCGTTTTAATCACTGTAGGCGGATGATGGTTTGAAAACAACTCTCGAATGGGCACTACAGTGCTTTCTGCCGGCTGCTAGTGTCCGGAATGATACGGATGCCCCTTGATAATCGTAAATGCCCGATAGATTTGTTCGAGCAAGGCCACCCGAGCCAGCTCATGCGGCAACGTCATTTTGCCCAGTGAAATAGTATGCTGTGCCGAGTTTCGCGCGAAATCGCTGAAACCATCCGCGGGTCCAACTGCAAAGATCAGGGGCAGAGGGTTTCGATCCTGGTAATTTCGAAGGAAGTCGGCAAATTCTTCAGAGGAGAACTGCTCACCCCGTGAATCCATAAGTATCAAAGTTGACTTGCCGCCAACCGGCTTGCTTTTGGGGTGACCGGTCTTCGAAGATGCGGATCGCCCGGCGAATTGCAGCAGCGCATTCTCGTCTGGCACCGTCAGCCCCTCCACTGGCACATATCGCTGAATACGTTTCAGGTACTCGGTCGTCAGCTCCTGCAGCGCAGGCTCTTTGGTTTTCCCGATCCATGCGATCTTGATCTTCACGGCAAATGGGCTTATTTGGAACCGGAGGCCAACACTACCGACGCGCTAAACTCGATCTTTTCGCCGTGAACATAATTATGAACCGCCGCGAGCACATCCTGGTGAATTCGAGGCCACGCGTTTTCTGGAACACGATCGAGCATCGGCTTGAATGGCACCGCGACGGCGCGCGCCTGCTCCCAAACCTCTTCGGGGGTTCCCGGCCAAGTCCAGGGCAGACTTCTTGCTTCTTCATTCACGTCACGAAAACCGGCCTTGCGCAGCACATCCGAAAGGCTGCCGGGTCGCGAAAAGCGGAAAGGATCAGGGCCTCCTGGCTGGAGCAGCGGACCACCAACATGCTTGTGCACTACGCCCATTGTGCTTTGCCAGTAAGGTTGGTCAAAGCTTCCCCATGCGAGGAAGCAGGCCCGAGCGTCCTTTCTTAAGACGCGGTGCAAATCGCGCAGCGCGCCCACCGCGTCATGAAAAAACATGACTCCGAAGCGGGAGGTGGCGAGATCGAAGCTGCTTTCCTCGAAGGGAAGGAGGTGGGCGTCGCCTTGCCGGGTGGAGAAATTTGTGAGGCCGCGCTCGCGCGCTCGTTCCGTGGCGACGGCAAGCAAGTCGGCGCTCAAATCCAAGGCAGTGACATGGCCATGCGAACCCACCAACGCTGCGATACTGATAGCAGGTTCCCCGGTGCCGCTGGCTAGATCAAGAACGCGCATACCGGGTTGCGGTTTCGCATATTCCACCAGAGCCGCGGTCACCGCCTTGCCCATGCTGGCAGACTTGGCCTTCCACTTTTCCGATGCAACCAGGCGATACGAACTTCCCCAGGAAGGTTGCGAGCTGGAATTGGGTGGAGGAATCGTCATACAACATTGAGTGAGCGTAGCAACGGCAGGCGAAGGCTACGCCTTTTTCCGCACCGATCCCGCCGTGGCGGCTCGCTTTCGTGGGGCAGCTTTTTTCCTGGTTGCGGTTTTTGCTTTCGTCACCGTTTTCAACTCCGAAGTTTCAAGACGCTTGGCGGTTTTCCATAGGCGCTCCAGATCGTAGTACTTGCGTGCCTTCTCGGAAAAAACGTGGACAATGAAATCGACGTAATCGACCAATATCCATTCCGCCTGTTTGTAGCCCTCCACGTGAGCGGGACGTACTCCCGCCGTTTTCAGGCGCAACTCTACCTCGTCGGCGATCGCTTGCACTTGCCGGGGGTTGGTTCCGCTGCACAATACGAAGTAGTCGGTAAATGCGCCCGAATCCTTCTCCATTTCTAAAATGGAGAGTTCTTCGGCTTTCTTGTCGAGGCAGGCCTGAATCGCCGCCGCTACCTGTTGCTTCAACTCATTTTTTTTCATGCAGAGATTATCGTTCTTGGTGGTTGCTTCTAAAAGTTTTTGCTGCTCGATGGTGTAGCCATTGTAAATGACGGGATTCGCGTTCAACCATGCCGCAGGTGGAAATTCCCTGAGTTGCGATGGGAACTTCCGGAGGCGGACTTCAAGCGGGATGGCAAACTATGCGTAGAGATCTGCCTCAACTGGCTTTATACAATCCCAGTTTCTTGATGTAGTCCGCAACCGCCGGTTCCACGAAGCGCGTAAGCGGCTTGCCTGCGGCCGCGGCTTCGCGAATCGCGGTTGAGGAAATCGGCTGATGCACGCCTTCGAGCAAATGGACCGTAACGCCCCTTAGCGCCAAAGTTCCGGTGGCCGCTTGCTTGCGGAATGGCCGGGTCACTTCGTCTCTGGGACGCAGACTGGCGGGCAATGCGTTCGCGACATCTGCCAGTGAATAGCCTGGCCGGCTAGCCACCACAAACTCGCACTCTTCAAATAGTTCTTCGGCTTTGTGCCACTTCGCGATGTCTTTAAAAGCGTCGATTCCGATGAGCATAAAGAGGCGGTCCGTCTTCTTGAGGGTTCGTTTTATTTTATTGACGGTATCGATGGTGTAATTTGGCTTCAGAGAACTTTTTTCTTTTGTCTCGCGTTTACTCGTGATTCCTTCTTTAGATTCCTCGGGCGATTCCAGGAGGGAGGGTACGAGTTCCTTGTCATTTAGCGTCGCAAGGCAAAGCATGGCATAGCGGTGTGCAAATGCGGACAACGGCCACTGCTGCTTGTGCGGCGGGACGTTGGCAGGCGTTAAGAGGATGCGACTGAGCTTGCAGTGCTCGCGCGCAGCGCGCGCCAGCGCGAGGTGCCCGCGATGAATCGGGTCAAAGGTCCCACCGAAAAGGCCGATGTTCATGCGTGGCCTAGTTTCATGGTTTGAAGCTACGGTTTGCAAGCGCAAATGAACAATTGACGGCCTGCGGCCAACAAATCATGAACCGGATGACTGCCATTCGGCCGATGGCCGTCCTTGCCTATTTCGCATTCCGACCACGTACCAAGAAATATACCTCCCGCGAATTTGGCCTGAACTCTTGTAATCTTTCGCATCTAAATTGTTCGGACTAGCCTAGCAACATGCGAGTAACCCTCCCCCTACTCAGCATCAAACCTACCCGTGCGCCCATCCTGAGGTACGGGGTCGCCGTGCTGAGCACCACCCTGGCTCTGATCCCAGCTTTGTTGCTCCCGAACATCGCCGAAAGCCGTCTCGCGGTCTTTGCCGTCGCTGTGATGGTAAGCGCCTGGTATGGGGGCTGGAAGCCAGGATTGGTGGCGACATCTTTCGCGCTGACGGTGAGCGCGTATTTTGCGTTTGCGAGCCGGCAAAGCGCGGCGCAATTTCACTCGACAATAATCCGGCTGGCGCTGTTTTTCATTCTAGCAATTCTGATCTGCTGGCTGAATGCGGCTTTGCGCGCAGCGCAAGAAGGCCTGCGCCGCTCCGAGATGAATTTCCGGTCCTTGGTCACCGATGCGCCCTATGGCATTTGCCGTTGCGATTCATACGGCCAAATCCTGGACGTGAATCCGGCATGGTTGTCGGCTCTCGGGTATTCTTCGGTTCAGGAATTACTGGGAAAGCATCTGGCCGTTCTCTATCGCGATACGCAGCAATGGTTTGAACTGGCAGACCACCTGCGGTCGGCAACTCCCTTCACCGGCGTGGTGGCGGAGTGGGTTCGCAAGGACGGCAGTCCGGTGGCGGTTCGGGTCTCTGGGCGTTCCGTATGTGGAGCACGAAACGAGAGAAGTTTTGAACTCTTTGCCGAGGACGTGACCGAACGTCGTGCCCTGGAGCAGCAACTCCGCCAGTCGCAGAAGATGGAAGCAATCGGCCGGCTGGCGGGTGGGATCGCCCATGACTTCAACAATCTGCTCATGGTGATCTCAGGGTATTCGGAATTCCTGCTGGATCGCGTCGGTTCGGATCCGGCCCTTCGTGCTCCGGCGCAGGAAATTGCCGGCGCCGCGCAGCGGGCTTCTTCGCTTACGCGCCAACTGCTTGCATTCAGCCGCAAGCAAATGCTGGCGCCGACGGTTCTCGATCTCAACGGCATCGTCACCGAAAACCTGAAGATGCTGACCCGGGTTATCGGAGAAGATATCGATCTCGTCATGGTTCCGGCGTCCGAACTGGGCTCGGTACGGGCGGATGCCGGCCAGATCGAGCAGGTCATCATGAACCTCGCCGTCAATGCGCGTGACGCCATGCCTTCCGGCGGCAAACTCACCATCGCGACTTCGAATATATCGCTCGATGAAGAGTACGCACGCTTCCATGCCCCACTACGCCCGGGAGACTACGTCTTGCTTTCCATCAGCGATACCGGCTTCGGCATGGATTCGGAAACTCAGTCGCACATCTTCGAACCTTTCTTCACCACCAAAGGCACGAAGGGAACGGGGCTCGGTCTCTCCACGGTTTACGGCATCGTGAAGCAGAGCGGCGGGTACATTTGGGTCTCCAGTGAATCCGGGAAGGGCACGACTTTTAAGATTTATTTGCCGAGGGTTGCGGAGGTAGCGGAAAAGGCTGTGCAGATCATTGCCGCTCCCGAAAGCGCCGTCACTGAACCGGGAACGGAAACGATTCTTCTCGCTGAGGATGAAGCCAACCTGCGTTACCTGGCACGGCAATTCCTTGAGAAACAAGGCTATAACGTAATCGAAGCTGCGGATGGCGCGGCCGCAATGCAGATCGCGGTGGCACACGAAGGCGTGATTCATCTGCTTTTGACGGACGTGATTATGCCGGGCATGAATGGCCGGGAACTGGCGCAACGGGTTTCGGAAATCCGTCCGAATACGAAGATCCTTTACATGTCTGGGTACACCGAAAATGTCATTGGTCACAATGGCACACTGGAGGCATGGGTTCGCCTTTTGCAAAAGCCTTTCACGCTTCAGGATTTAAAGATGAAGGTACGCGAGGTGCTGGATTCTACGCCAACCCTCGACGTCGATACCCCGGTAAGGGCAGCCCAGGCGATGGCTCGGGGACGGGAACAGACGCCGCCTTCCCGCGCTCCGCGGTTTTATCTTCAACTGCCTTTGAAGTATCGGCGGCTTGACGAAGAGAATTGGCACGATGGGGAAACCCGAAACATCAGCCGTTCCGGCTTGCTGTTCCAGGCGGAGGACGTCTTGCAGCCAACGGTGCAACTGGAGATCAATTTGGTGCTGCCGGCCGAGATCGCCGGACTTTCCCCTACGGAAGTGGTCTGCCGGGGAGAGATCGTGCGGACGGTGAAATCAGCTGCGGAAGAGATGCCGCCGGCGCTGGCAGCGAAGATTCTGCAATATCACTTTCAGCATGGGTCGCAGTTGCCAAGGGCGTGAAGGAGGGTTAAAAGCGCCGATTCTTCAAATAGCCCGCTAAACCACTTCTTTCGCCTTGGACCTTTTTTTTACAGGCCTTGCCGGCACCTTTGCTTCCTGAATCTCCTCAATCTGCAGTTCGACCGGATTCTCACTCTGCTCACGCAGAGCATTCACTTCCCCGGCCATGGCATATTTCAGCTCATCGATTCCCTGACCGGTGACGGCCGAAATCTCATACAGCTTCAGCTTATGTTTTTTGCAATATTTTTTTAGTGCCGCGACTTTATCTTTGTTGGCCACATCGATCTTGGACGCAATCATAATCATGGGCTTGTCTTCGAGACCGGCGCCAAAGCTGGCCAGTTCGCCCAGAATGACTTCCACGTCTTTTACGGCATCGGGACGCCCGCTGCCATCGCTGATGTCAACCAGATGCGCCAGCAAACGGGTACGTTCGATATGCCGAAGAAACTGGGTGCCGAGCCCGGAGCCGGCA
The DNA here is from genome assembly GCA_963833875.1 of uncultured Acidobacteriaceae bacterium. Classification (GTDB taxonomy): domain Bacteria; phylum Acidobacteriota; class Terriglobia; order Terriglobales; family Acidobacteriaceae; genus Sulfotelmatobacter. The sequence goes on along the minus strand of CAWHZM010000002.1, from coordinate 388,114 downwards.
TGCGCTCCCTCAATTAAGCCAGGGATATCGGCCACTACAAAACTGATTTCGTTGTTAAGCTCCCCGACCGCGACGACGCCGAGATTTGGTTCCAGCGTGGTGAAGGGATAGTCAGCAATCTTCGGCCGCGCTGCCGAGATGCGCGAGATCAAGGTTGACTTACCGACGTTGGGATAGCCAACCAGCCCGACATCCGCCAGCAGTTTCAGTTCAAGCCGGTAGGTGTGTTCCTCGCCCGGACGGCCGGGTTCATGCTCGCGCGGAGCCTGATGAACAGAAGTTGCGAAACGTGCGTTGCCACGGCCGCCGCGGCCGCCGTGCGCGATCGCCATCCGCTGATCGGGAGCGGAAAAATCAAAAACCCTCTCGCCGGTGTCCTCGTCATAGACGATCGTTCCTACCGGAACTTTGAGAAGAACGTCTTCGCCTTCGCGCCCGGTCTTATTTGAGCCTTCGCCATGGCGTCCGCGCTCGGCTTTGTATTCAGGATTGAAGCGGAAATGCACCAGCGTGTTATGGCGCTCGCTGGATTCCATGATCACGTCGCCGCCCTTGCCTCCGTCGCCCCCGGATGGGCCACCGCGGGGAACAAATTTCTCACGCCGGAACGCCATACAGCCGTTGCCGCCGTCGCCCGCCTTTACGCGAATTTTCGCCTCATCAATGAACATGGTGGTCGATTCTTGAGTATATCGGTTTACTGATTTTCAGACTGCCCAAAGGATGATCCGCACTCATGTAGAAGGCGGGTCCAGCCGATAGAAGGATAGATATTCAGAACTCCAGTATCGCAGATGAGCGCCCCCTCAGCCGCACACAATCCCGGCGCCGTGCTGCCACAAACCGAGTGGCCGGACATTCTGCGTGCAACCGCGATTGAGGTATTCGCCACCATGGTCGGGGTCACGGTAGTGGCTCCGGAAGAAGGCGAAGTGCGCATTCTGGCTGAGGTCACGGGTATGGTCGGGATTGCCGGTCCGCTGCGGGCCATGTTCAGCCTGCGGTGCAGTCTGAATTCCGCCACCATGCTCTCTTCTCACATGCTGGGAGTTCCATTCGAAGAGGCGGCGGCACAGAAGGCAGATGCGGTGGGAGAAATCTGCAACATTATTGCCGGATATTTCAAAGCCAAGATTGGCCTCGGAGATCAATGCTCCCTGTCCGTGCCCACAGTCCTTTCCGGCACAAACTATCAGATCCACTCTCCGGGAAAAACGACCCATTTGGGATTGCCTCTGCTTTATGAGAACGAGGTAATCTGGATCGGGCTGGACATCCGCACCTAGCAGAGATTCCGCAACCGCTACTACTTCACCTCGACAAGCTCCATGGGTTCGACCATCACGAACTTGCCCATCGATCCCTTGTTCAGGAACTTGATGCGGCCGGTGATCTTGGCGAAAAGCGTGTCGTCCTTGCCGCGGCCCACATTTAATCCAGGCTTCACGCGCGTACCGCGCTGGCGCACGATGATGGTTCCTCCGGGAACGACTTGTCCGCCAAATGCCTTAAAACCAAGCCGCTGCGCGTTGGAGTCGCGGCCGTTTCGTGAAGTTCCTTGCCCTTTTTTATGTGCCATAGCTCATCCCTCGAATACTTCCAAAATATTGGCAATGTCCTGCCGTAGTTTGTTCCAGCTATTTCTTTTTTGCGGCTGATTTCTTTTTTGCCGTTTTCTTTGGAGCGGCAGCCTTTTTCTTGGCTTGCTTCTTGATCGGTTCCACGTCCGACTCATGTTCTTCGGCCGTAGCCTTTTTCACCTTTGGCTGCTTCTTGGCCAGTTCAGGAGCCTTGAAGCTTTGGCCATCAAATGCGATCTCGGTGATGCGCACCGCTGTGTAAGACTGACGGTGTCCGCGCAGCTTTTTGTACTGTTTTTTACGCTTGTAATGGAAAACCAGAATCTTTTCGCCGCGACCTTCTTCCACCACCTGGCCCAGAACCTTGGCTTCGGCTTCCGGCTTGCCAATCTTTCCCTCGCCACCCGACACCGCCAATACCTCAGGGAAGTTCACGTGGCCATCGGTACCGGTAGCCAGTTTCTCCACTCGAATCACATCTCCGGGCGCCACCCGGTACTGCTTTCCACCGGCGCGGATAACCGCGTACATACGTCTGCCTCCGTTAAAATGTCTTGATCAGCTCAGCAAAGTGATCCCAGGCGCACACGGGCGCAACTGCGAGACTGCCAAACTTTTCTCTTGAACCTTCGCTTGCTGTGTTTTCCGCCGCGGCGCTCCAGCAGCCAAGGCGAGCGTCCCCAGAACGGGTCGGCAAGTACAGGCAAACTCAACTATTCTAGCGTGCGCTGTGGAAATCGGTCAATGTAAGCTTTGCAGGCCTCGCTCCCGTGTGCGAAAATTTAGCCGACTCTCGGAGGAGGACAAACATGAAATATCCAAGCATTGGTCGCATGTCCATCCCACTGTGCCTGCTGATTCTCACTGTTGCTGGCCTTGCCAAACCCGCGCCCAAGAAGTCCGCTCCCGGGCCCACGCCGGACAAAGCTTACATGCAGAAGCTTTGGGATGGATGGTCTACTCTCGATACGAACAATGTCGCCAAGTATTACGCCAGCGGCCCGCATACCTTTTACGATATCGCTCCCTTGAAGTACAACAGCTGGGGCGAATACGAAAACGGCGTGAAGGGTGTGCTTGCAAATTACAAGAGCGCAAGATTCACGGTGAACGATGACATCGCCATTCATCCCCATGGGGATTTGGTTTGGGTCACGGCGACGATCAACGAAGAGATGACGACCAAGGCAGGCAAGGTGGAGATGGGAAACTTCCGCTGGACCTCAATTTGGGAGAATCAGGACGGAAAGTGGCTGATCGTTCATGAGCACGTGTCGGCGCCGCTGCAATAGATCTAGGACAAAATGCCTGCTCGGAGGTGAACCGCGCCACCGGCCGATTCGTCAATAAGCCTGCGTGAAGAAGTAAATCGTCATCCCGGTTCCCACCAAGACTACAAATACGCGAACCCAGGTCTGCGGTAATTTCAGCGCATAGTGCGCACCGAAATAGCCGCCCACAATTCCACCCACAATCATTACCATGCCGTGCTTCCAATACACCGCATGAGCGGCGATGAAAGTGATAACCGCCACGCCGTTAATGACCGTGCCCATCACGGTTTTTAGTGCATTCATGCCATGAATGTCAGTCATGCCGAGCGCGGCCAGCATGGCGAGCATCACAATGCCCATACCGCCGCCGAAATAGCCGCCGTATACCCCGACACAGAGTTGGAAAACGGTAGCACCCGTTAGAGCGGCGGTGGTGGTGGAATGCTCAATCACGGAACCACGAGATCCCGCCAGCTTACGACCAAAGGCAAACAACAATGTTGCACCCAGGGTAAGCCAAGGGAGCACCCGCATAAAAGTCTGCGCTGGGGTCTTTAGAAGCAAGATGGCTCCGGCGAGTCCGCCGATCAGGCTCGCCACCAGCAGGGGGACCATCACCCGCCGTGGCACGTTCAAACGACTGCGATAAGCGCCTCCGCTGGCGACCGCGGCAGTCCATAGGGCAATTGTGTTGGTGGCGTTGGCTGGGATCGGCGGAACGCCGGTAAATAAAAGCGCCGGGAAAGCGATAAAACTGCCGCCGCCAGCGACCGCGTTCAGCGCGCCGGCCAGCATTCCCGCGAAGAAAAGAAGAATGGCGAACTCGAGACTCAAGTTATTAGATGTATCAGAACTTCCTTGTCTCGTCAGCTTGCCAACTTAACCGGAAGTTGACAGAAGCAGAGTTTTCCCCCAGAGTGTCTGCGAAGCAATTTATGAAGAAGAGGCTGTTTATCGTAGCTGCGGCGGTGCTGGCACCGCTGTTGCTGATGGTTGCGTTTGCGGCGGGAGAATGGCGGCAGATCGGGGCGACTCCGGCCGGGGACCAGGTATCCGCCAGTATCGTCTCGCCCAGGAAAAATGGCCTGCGCAGCGCCTGGGTTCGAGTGCAATACAAAAATCCCGTTAAGCTGTCGCAGGGCGGCCCATTCGTGGAGCTGCGCGCGCGGGTTCGATTCAATTGCTCTACGGGCAGTGCGGTGACGAGCCCGGCGTGGTTTTATTCCAAAGATCGGGGTGGAAAGCTGGTGGTCAGCAGAAAAATGCGGCGCGACGATCAGTTTGGTCAGGCTTCCGAAGGAAATTTCATAGGGATGGCGAGGGATTTTGTCTGCGCGCAGAAGTGAAAAGGCAGTGGGCAGTGGGCTGTGAAACGTTTTTCCCGCTTCGATTCTCGGCAGAGGACTAATTTCAATGATTATGTACTTGACATAGGACGACTTTACCGCTATAGTCCTGTGTATGAACTTGCTCACCGTAGCGAAAACCTTCCAGACTGAAGACGCCGCCCTTGATTACCTCGTAGCCCAGCGGTGGCCGAACGGTGTTCGCTGCTTAGGCTGTGACTGCGCCAAGGTCTATAAGATCGACACGAAGGGCAAGACGGGCCGCCCTTATCGGAAATACGAGTGCTCCGATTGCGCCCTTCACTTCTCCGCTACCACCGGCACCCTCTTCCATGACTCCCACCTACCGCTGCAAAAATGGTTCATGGCAATGGCACTCATGGCGGAAGCCAAGAAGGGCATCTCCGCGAATCAGGTAGCGCGGCACATCGGCGTGCAGTACAAGACGGCGTGGCACCTCTGCCACAGAATTCGCAAGGCGATGGAAGAATTGAATAAGGCTCCGTTGGGCGGACAGGGCCAGATTGTCGAAGTGGACGAGACCTTCATCGGCGGCAAGAAATTACGCAAGGGAGTCAAAGCCGGGAAGGACGCGAAAATCTCAGTGCTCGGTATGGTGGAGCATGGTGGTAGGGTTCACATGCAAACCATAGAGAACTGCAAGGCCGCTGCGATTCGTCCGGTACTCGAGGCGAACCTTAGCCCGAACGTGAAGCAGGTCCTCACGGATTCGGCGGTGGCCTACAGCGTTATCATCCCGAAGGATAAGCACACGGAAGCCAATCACAGGCTAGAACTGGAGATGTTCGGCGAGACCTCCACACGAACCATCGAAGGCGCGTTTTCGTTATTCAAACGCGGTGTGATCGGCTCTTACCACCATCTCAGCAAGGATCATCTGGATTCGTATTTGCAGGAGTTCTGCTGGCGCTACAACCGAAGAGGGATACAGTCGCACATGTTCCAAACGCTAACACGGGAACTGGTAGCTAAGAAGCCTTTGACGTATCGGAAACTGACGCGGGAGGTGTTTTAAGCTGGAGCCGAAGACTAAACGGTGCATCAGTTCTTTTGAATTCGATCAGGGCTTTGACTAGAGATTTGAAGGCGTCCACCCGTTCTTTATATTCCCGAAACCAGTTTTCGCGACAGACTGGACATGCCCAAACAGGCTCCATCTCTGCTTTCAAGGGAACAGTAATGATGGCTCCGCATTCCACGTTGACACAAGCAAACGTAAAATGCTCTAAGTCATCCGCCGTTATGCTTGTAGTTTGTTCCACCGTCATTTCGTGCCGCGTTTCTTAGCTGCCTTTTCTTTCTTCATATTTTCCAGCGTTAACGGCGGCGTTTTAATCATCTGTTTCAGAAGCGCGTCAAACTTAGCTTTTTCCACGCGAACAGGTGTATCGGCCATACGTACATTTTAACGTAATCCAGACGCGTCTGTTCTCGCGCTTACCGTCGTAATCTAGCCTCCAATTGCGCCAAAACCGAGAATGTCAGAATCGAGAATGTCAGAATGAGGAAAATTATCCTGGCGCTTTTGCTGTTCGCGTCCTTTGCTATGGCGAAGGACAAAAAGGATTATCCACTCAGCGGAACTGTAGTTAGCTTTCATTCTCAGGCGGAAACAGGCGGATCGTTCAATAATCAAGGCGGGTTCGTCGGTACGACCGAACGGCGCGTCTACGTCGTTAAAACGGACACTGGCACCGTCGAGATTACCAGAATGCATGGACGGTTCCACGACCGCACCGGCGCGCTATCGCTCACTACCGGCCAAAAACTCACCTATCGCTTGGAAGGGGCCTATCTTTTTACCGTTCTGGACGACGGCAAAGAGCACCGTTTTTACGTGATGTCGGCGGAATAAGGCATGGGGGGAACGGACGCCTTCGAACTCTGCCATACTAGAAACATGCGCGAGTTCCGTGTATGGCAAGAGGGTGAGAACGGGCCGATCAGAGTAAGCGGAAACGCCCCTGAAATTAGTCGAAGCTATCCCAACGGAACGCCTCGCGAAGTAGTGGAAATGGCTCTTTGCAAACAGAGCACTCCTTCTGTTCCCCTAGCGCGACTTTCGGTTTCGAGTAGTATTTCTCTGGATCAAATTCTTGAGCTTCTGAAACGCGCTCCACGGCTCCACAGTGTGGACATTCCTGAAACCAAGCAATGTGACGAGGCATTGGCTAGGTATAGCAGTTTTGGCGTTCCTACGTCAAATGCATAATCATTCTAATTTCACCTTTCGATGATTGTTGGCTGAGCACTAATCACTGATCACTGAGCACCGATCACTGCCTCTAAAGTTTTCCACAGCGTGCTGGCACCTCGGTAACCCTTCCACCACTTCCATCGGCGGCGCTTCCGTCATATGCTGTTATCGAAAACGGGGAGCAACCACGACCCGCCTTCACCTTCAATTTGTATGGATTCCCTTCGCCTGTATTCACTGGTCGCCGTAGGAAGCGTCGTCGCTCTTGGAGCCTACGCAATGCTGCGACGAAAACCCAAGAACCCGGCGGACCTGGAGCGAGAAAGACGTACCTGGCTGGATGGCATTGGCCGCATCACCGATGGCACTGTCATCGATGTGAACGAGTTGCAATCCGGTGATGGACATCACGCCGCCGTGCTGCTCATCTATAAATACGATGTTGCCGGCGTGTCGTACGAGTGCTCGCAAGACGTGACCTACTTGCGCCAGTGGATCAATCTGCACTCCTGCCGCCTCGGCCTGCCGACGTCAGTAAAGTATGATCCGCATAATCCGGGCAATTCTCTGGTTGTTTCCGAGAGTTGGATGGGGTTAAGGCAGTGAGTAGTGGTCAGTGAGCAGTGGTCAGTGAGCAGTGGCTGGTCGTGACGTGGCTTCCAGCATCACGGCCCAGTAAAGTCCGTCTAACGTCTCCTCGCAGGAAAGCGTTCAGTTTCTTCTGACGACTAATCACTAGCCACTGACCACTGCTTCTAAATCTGATAGTCATCCTGAAAAAGTTGTTGTGGGGCGATATTTGGCGGCGAGGTGCCGTCGTCGATAGTCAGGTCTGGTTCTGCTCCCAGCGATTCGTGCGAATGATGCTGAAATTTTTGGCGCAATTCCTGCACTTCGCCAGCCAGTTTGATGATCACGTCCGAGAGCGGATCGCGAATGTCCTTGGGGTCGGTGATAACGACGCGCTTGCCATCCCGCAGAACGATATGGCCCGGAACTCCCACGATCGTGGAATTAGCCGGCACGGTGCGCAGCACCACTGATCCCGCACCCACGCGGCAGTTATCTCCAATCGTAATATTGCCCAGCAACTTCGCCCCGGAGCCGATCGAAATGTTATTTCCAAGGGTAGGATGGCGCTTGCCTTTTTCCTTGCCAGTCCCTCCCAAAGTGACTCCCTGATACATGGTCACGTCGTCGCCAATGACAGCGGTCTCACCGATCACAGTGCCCATGCCGTGATCGATGAACAGCCGGCGTCCGATCTCCGCGCCGGGATGAATTTCTATTCCGGTTAAGAAGCGCGCGACCTGAGAAACCCACCGGGCCAGAAACCGCATCCCATGCAGCCAAAGCCAATGGCTCAAATGATGAGCCCACAGGGCATGCAGTCCCGGATAGCAGACAAGTACCTCCAGATAGGAACGGGCTGCCGGATCAGATTCAAAAACTGCGGCGACGTCCTCGCGGGCGGAGCGGAAAAAACTGATCATGGTGAGTTCTCGGCTCTCAGTTCTCAGTTCTCAGTTCTCAGAAGCGCTGACAGAACCTCGTTCGGCGATCTCTCTGAGACTGCGGAACTAAGAATTGTCTTTCTTTTTCACCCATGAACGTAGCTGAGGCGCAGCCCGAGCGCAAGGCGAGAAACTGGGGATCGGAAAGAGAACTGAGAACTGGTTCCTTAGCCACCAGTCTGAAGGCCGCCGCTGTTCGCGATGGTAATGCGAAGGTACTTATAGGGATTCACTGGGGTGTCGTTGATACGAACTTCATAGTGAAGGTGGGGCCCAGTGGAACGGCCGCTCAATCCAACATAACCAATCACGTCGCCGCGGTGAACATGCTGCCCCGGGGTTACGGCAAAGCCGGAAAGGTGCCCGTAACGGGTCGAGATGCCGTGTCCGTGGTCGACCATGACAGCTTTGCCGTATCCGCCCATGAACTCAGCAAAGGTGACCAAGCCATCGGCCGGTGCAATGATCGGGGTGCCGTAAGCACTGCTGATATCGACTCCGCTGTGGAATGCCCCTTCCCCGTTAAACGGGTCGATACGCTCGCCAAAGCTGCCTGTAATCTGGCCTTCAACAGGCCAGAGATTGGGCGCTGAGTTGGCCCGGTACCAATCGGCAGTGGTAGCGTTCCTGGTCATTCCTAAGCTGATTCCAACGCTGGCCGCTCCGGTAAGAGCGGAGATACGAAGGGCGCTTAATTGATCGAGGGAGGACTTAACGTCGGAATCCTGGATCTCTTTCTGGGAAGCCGTGACCAGCGTCGGTTGGGACTTTAAACCATAAAGAGCGGACACTTCACTGGCAATCGAACCCAGAGATGCAACCTGAACATCGCGTTCCTGGGCAACTTCTTCCAGGCGCGAATATCGATCCCTAAGCTGCTCTTTCTCGATTCGAAGTTGGTTGTAACGGGAAACCTTTACCAGCATCCGGGTATAAGAGCTGGCGATGCCGGTGAGACTCAAGAATCCGATCGCGGCGCCGATTACAAATACATACAGGTAGTGGACGGGAATGGAGATTTTTCGCAGTTGACCGTCATCTCCCCGGGCCACAAAAAGAATGTAAAAACGCTTTCGCAAATGTATTCCCTATTCCATTTTCAAGATTGTCAGGTCCGGAAATCCAGGCCAAGTTCTGAGGTTGCAGAAAGCCTGTTCGAACAGCCTGACTGCCGGGTCGCGTGTTCTTCCTTGGGAATGGAGAACCTTCCGCGCCTTAATTGCTTTACCTTAAACGGTTGGAAAATCGCTCGGATCCAGGCCGTTCTCGGCAATTCTCACTAAAAACAGCACTTAGCTCGAATTACAGTTTGATGAATGACTGGTAAAAGGTAGCAAACTGGGTTCCCCCTGTCAACGTGACTTGACCCCGTTTGGAGGTTACTGAAGGCGGGGGCGGCGAAACATCCTGTGTACACCTTAACCGGAAGGATTTGCGCCCAGATATGGTGCCCGAACGGCCATTAGGCGCGAGGGTGAGACTCTACCCGTTATATTGATTCGGTGCTGATTTCCGAGAAAGCGCTAATACGAAAAATTCGCCTGCGAACGCGCCCCAGCTTAAGCCGTGTGGTGGTCAAAGGCATTGGCGATGATTGCGCCGTGGTGCGGCTTCCGGGGCGGACGGATACGCTGGTCACGACCGACTTCTCGCTGGAGGGAGTTCACTTTCGGCGAGATTGGCACTCCCCGGAATCAGTAGGACACCGGTGCCTGGCGCGGGGACTGAGCGACATTGCCGCTATGGGCGGAGACCCAGCCGCGGTATTTTTGTCGTTGGCTCTGCCAAGAGATGTGGGGCAAATCTGGGTAGATCGATTTCTCACCGCCCTGCTCAAACTGGCCGCCCGTTACAAGGTAGCCCTTGCGGGCGGCGACACGGCGGAATCTCCCGAAGGCGTTCTAGTGGATATTGTCGTGCTTGGAACGGTTCCCAAAGGAAAGGCCGTCCTGCGCTCGGGAGCCCGGCCCGGAGACCGCATTTACGTGAGCGGAGCACTCGGTGGCTCGGCAGCCACTTTTAACAGGCTTCGCGATAATCCTACGAACAAACTCAATCCGCGCCAATATCCAAGGCACTTCTTCCCCGAACCGAGGATTGAAGTTGGACGCATTTTGCGGGACAAAGGAATTGCTTCGGCCATGATCGACACCAGCGACGGCCTCTCCACCGACCTTGCCCACATCTGCGAGGAAAGCGGCGTCGGCGCCGAACTGCAGGTGGGGGCGATTCCGCGAGCACGCATTGGCAAACCGCGTGGCCCAGTGGATCTCGACTTCGCCCTGAACGGCGGCGAAGATTATGAACTGCTGTTCACCGCGCCCGCGAGCAGGCGGCTCCCGTCACAAATTGCAGGCGTGAGGATCACTGAGATCGGCGAAATCACTCGAACTAAAAAGATTTGTATAAGAGAGACGTTCGGATCGCGACGTCCGCTTCGCCCGCAAGGCTGGGAGCACTTTCGCAAGTAATGTTACCTCCGTTACCGGTCCCCATCTTCTTCTATACCCTCCACTCTCCCGCCCGGAATAGAGTGAGGGTATGCCGTCCCCACGAATTGTCTGTGTTCGCGTTTTACTTATCGTGCTCGCGATTTCCGCCGCGTCCGCAAACCTTTCTGCCGAAAAGAAGGCTCCGCCACCGCCGCCGGCCCCTGCAAAGTCTCCCGTGCCCGCGATTACGGACGACTATGTCCACAAAGAGTTTGGGGATGATTGCTCGGTTTTGGATGGGCCGCCGCAGTTTGTGGGAGATCTTGACGGGGACGGAATCGACGATCTCGTCGTCGCGGCCCGCTGCAAGAATCCTCTGGCCGACCAGGCGGAATACGGGTTTCGGGTCAGCGACCCGTACGATAGCTTCCTCGGATTTGGCGATGTGAAAGTCACCTCGACTTTCGCTTCGGACGAACCCGAACGCAGAGGAGTTTGTCTGCTCATCGTCCATGGAGTAGGCCCTGATGCCTGGCGGTCTAAACAGACAAAGCCCAAGTTCGTGATGATCAACCTGCCATTCAAAACGCTTGCTGTCAAAAGACTGGCGCTGAAGAAGAGAACTGTCCTCGGAATCTACATGGAAGAAAGAGGCGAGGGCGAAAGTACGTCGTCAGTTATTTTCTGGGACGGGAAGAAATACCGCTACCAACAAATGGGCGCGACGCTCGAGTAGCCCCATGTAGGGACAGCCGCCCTCGGCTGTCCAGCGGGCGAAGCCCGCCTTCTCTGCGCCGGATGCAACCCCTTCTCGCCTTGTCTACCCGCTCACCCGCTATAATCCCGCCATGAATCTCGAAGAAAAACTGGCGGAACTGAAGAAACGCAATCATCTTGCCGAAGCCGGAGGCGGCGAAAAACGCCGCGAGCGCCAGCACAAAGAAGGAAAAATGTCGGCTCGCGAGCGCATCGAGTTCCTGCTCGACGACGGCACGTTTGAAGAGACCGACAAGCTGGTCACGCACCGTTGTAACGACTTCGGCATGGCCGAACAAAAGTATTATGGCGATGGTTTCATCACCGGTTACGGCCGCATCGAAGGCCGTTTGGTTTACGTTTTCGCGCAGGATTTCACCGTTTTCGGCGGATCGCTCTCGGCGACCAATGCAGGCAAGATCGTCAAAATCATGGACCTCGCCGCGAAAGTTGGCGCGCCCGTCATTGGATTGAACGACTCCGGCGGCGCACGCATTCAGGAAGGCGTGGCCTCTCTGGGCGGATATGCCGATATTTTTCTGCGCAACACTTTATACAGCGGCGTCGTGCCGCAGATCTCCGCCATCATGGGCCCCTGCGCCGGCGGAGCGGTTTATTCTCCCGCTATTACCGATTTCGTCCTCATGGTCGATAAAACTTCCTACATGTTCATCACCGGCCCGGACGTGATTAAGACTGTTACGCACGAAGAAGTCAGCAAAGAACAGCTCGGAGGCGCAACTACGCACAACGAAACCTCAGGCGTGGCGCACTTTCTCGCTCACGATGATGCCGAGTGTTTATCCATGGTGCGCGAGCTGCTGAGTTTTATTCCATCCAACAATTTGGACGACCCACCGCGCAAATCGTGTACCGATCCAATCGACCGCGCCGACGCCGCGCTCGACAAGGTCGTTCCCGCGCAATCGAATTTGCCCTACGACATGAAGGACGTGATCCACGCCGTGGTCGACGACGGATATTTCTTCGAAGTGCAGGAACACTTCGCCAAAAACATTGTCGTCGGCTTCGCCCGGCTCGACGGCCGCTCCGTCGGCATCGTGGCCAATCAGCCAGCCATGCTCGCCGGCACGCTCGATATCAACGCCTCGGTCAAGGGCGCGCGCTTCGTCCGCTTCTGCGATTGCTTCAACATCCCGCTGATCACCTTCGAAGACGTCCCCGGATTTCTCCCCGGCACCGCGCAGGAATACGGCGGCATCATCAAGCATGGCGCCAAACTGCTCTACGCTTTCGCCGAAGCCACCGTGCCGAAGATCACGGTGATCACGCGCAAAGCCTACGGCGGCGCCTATTGCGTGATGGCCTCCAAACACATTCGCACCGACGTGAACTATGCGTGGCCCACCGCCGAGATCGCCGTCATGGGCCCCGAAGGCGCGGTCGATATTGTCTACAAGCGCGAACTCGACGCCACGGCGAACCCGCAAGAGCGCCAGGACCTGCGCCAGAAAAAGATCGAAGAATTCCGCGACCGCTTCGCCAGTCCCTACGTCGCGGCGGACCGTGGCTTTGTCGATGCCATCATCCAGCCGCGGGAAACGCGAAAGAAGTTGATTCAGGCGCTGGCCATGCTGGAGACGAAGCGGGATAAGAATCCGCCGAAGAAGCATGGGAATATACCGCTGTAGACATAGGTCTATGCGGAGGCTTGCAGTATGCTCTCGTCGGCGAGTTGGCGGGCGTATTGCAAAACCTTGTCTATGCTGAAATGTGGCTTAACTTCGTGGACAAGCTTCGCTACTTGATTCAATCCCAGTTTTTTCCTGGAACTCGTCCCTTCACGATCCGACTTCAAAATCTCGGCGGACTTGACGCAGATCGCGTCGTACAACAGGGTCGCCACGTGCATCAAAGCGCGTGTGCATAGCTCCTGGATACACGTAATCTGTCCATGCCAATTGCCTTATCCGGCGAAGACGCTGAAAAGAGGGCTGCGAAACAACCGTGAGCTCCCAGTCATTCAGGGTAATGAACCCGTGAATCGGACATCGAATCTCGTAGGTGCGATGGGGATCCATTTCCCAGCAGCCTCAATATAGGCGAACAAAAAGGGAAAATCAACTCCGAACGTCCTGAGCAAATTAAATGGGGGAAGTACGCTAGAAACCTAACACAAGAACTCAACTTCAGGGAGTGATAGGAGAACGTCCTTAACTGATTGGGTTCGGCACCACGGCACCGGTGAAAAAATTAAGAGTTCCGAGGTGGTGTTGGGTCCATTCGTCTCGGCCAGTAGCTCGCGTTCGACCCTTGCTCGACCTGCTCCGCGGCGTCCCTTGCGGGGTGCCGACGTGCGATCTTCGCTCGGGCTCCGGGCTCACCGCCAACCGGAAAAACCTACCCAACGCCTCGGAACTCTATCCTGCCTTCGACATTTCTTCTTGTTCTCCTCGCCCAGCGCTTTGCTTGTCGACCCTTGCTTGCCCTCCCGATTCATTTGCATGAAGCGGGTGACTGCGCTTGAGTCCCGGACGCCGCACCAACCGGAAAAACTTTAGAAGCTGTCAAAGAACGATTATGTTTTTACACTTTCTATTTATTCAGTCAACGAAAAATGCGCGCTTATAAGCCGTCTATTTTCAGACGAGTGCAGACCGTCCACAGCCGGGTGACTTAGGGTTGGTGCAGTCGTTTTTGAGAATTCCCGCAAACGGTGCGAGCAGAGCGACTTTTCGTGGCTTTTCTCAGCGCGGGATGAGAGTTGAATGCTGCCGAAGGTTGGCGCTCTTCATGTGAATATCCGGCGCAAGTCTTGCGGGGCAAGGGATTTGAAGCGGTCAAGCTTGTTCGGCGCTTGATTCGATCAGGATTTTTTCGTCTGTCAACTTTTTGTTGGCTTCCTCCGACCCGACCAGTTCAAAGGAATTTGTAATGGCCGCCGTTCCTTTGTCCACGCTGGTAATCACATAAGAGCACCCGAACCAGTGCGCCTCGGCGAGATCGGTGGGAGACCAGTGCGCCGGATGGTCGGGATGCGAATGATAGAAGCCGACGATGTCCTCGCCACGTTCGCGGCCCTCGCGCTGGATGCGAACGAGCTCGCGAGGATCGATGTTGTAACGATTCTGGGGCGAATCGGTGCGCGTGTTTCCGCAACGCGCCGTGGAGGTCACGACCCGCGAGCTGTCTTCCGTGACCTGACCCAGAAGCACACCGCAACATTCGTCGGGATAAGTCTCTTCCCCATGCTGCCGGATGCCCTCGTAATGTTTCCCAGCGATTCTCAACATAAAAAACGATTCACCACAGAGTCACAGAGTCACAGAGAAAATCGCCAACGCCTGCGAAATTCGAACTAGCTTTTCTCTGTGTCTCTGTGCCTCTGTGGTAAAGATTTTGCTTTCCCTACTCCGTCCAAAATCTCTCGCTCAAATACTTATCGCCGGAGTCGCAAAGAATCGTAACAATCACCGCATTCCGCCCATCCAGCCCCTCCGCCACGCGGAGGCTTCCTGCCACATTTGCGGCGGCAGAAATTCCGACTAGTTGTCCGCACTCCCTGGCTAACCTGCGCGTCATGGCATAGGCATCTTCTGTCGCAATCTCGAAGTTTTCGTCCGCTAAAGTTGGATCGTATATCTTGGGCACGATCGCGCTCTCCATGTGCTTGGCACCTTCGATCCCATGAAAGGCGGAGTCTGGCTGCAAAGAGATGCAGCGGATTGCGGGATTCAATTCCTTTAACCGCCGCGTGGTTCCGACAAAAGTTCCGCTCGTACCCAACATGGCAACGAAGTGCGTGACCTTGCCCTGGGTCTGCTGCCATATTTCGTTGGCCGTGCCGAGGTAGTGCGCGCGCCAATTGGCATCGTTTGAGTATTGATCCGCATAGAAGTAAAGATCGGGATTGTCGGAAAAAAGTTCGCGGGCTTTGCGGATGGCGCCATCGGAGCCATCGTCTGAATTGGTATAGACGACTTTTGCCCCATAGGCCGTAAGAATTCTCTTGCGCTCCTCGGAAACGTTGGTGGGCATGCACAGCGTAACGGGAAAACCCTCCGCCGCGCCGAGCATGGCGAAGGCGATACCAGTGTTACCGCTGGTGGCGTCGAGCAAAGTTTTTCCGGCAGAGAACCGACCGCTCCGGCGTCCCTCGATAACAATATTTGCCGCGGCACGATCCTTCACCGAGCCGCTGGGGTTATGCCATTCGGCCTTGCCCAAAAGTGTTACGCCCGGCATGTTCTCCGTGAGACGATCAATGCGGAGGAGCGGAGTATTCCCCACGCTCTCAATGGGAGTCTGCCCCAAGTGCGAGTTGGAGCATCGCGTTGGGGCCGATGGAGAAAACGTTGAAGCCGAATTGGCGGACTCTCCCATACTAGAACTTTTTTCGCGTGACTAACGTAATATGCAAGAACGCTCCAAACAGTCTATGTAGTATGTTGTGCTTAGATGAAGATAAATCGCCAGCCGATGCAGGGGCTAATTCAGCTGCTGCGGTTTGCGCCACGGTTGCATCCTAAGACAGAGAGACAAAAAAGAAATGAAAGCAATTGAAGCGAAAACTTACGAGGAAGCGCTGGCCTGGTTGCGCGACCATGGATTCGATGTGACGGATGCGCCCGGCACCAATGGCCGCGTGTTCCTCAGAAAATATAACGTGTCGGCGGCAATTCAGAAAACGGATGACGACACGGTCAAGATATTTGCCTATCCGGGTTATCTGATTGGCAGCGAGATCTCCAAGCTAGTCAACAAAGGTTACCAGCAGTTCATGAAGACGTCGAAGACGGAGGTTCCGGCTACCGCCGAGCACCTGAAAGCGTTGCAGTCTTTTTCGGAGGAACTGAAGGAAGGGCTTGGGCTGCCGAGCCTGTACAACGAATCGCTGGGAACCGTCAGCGAGTCTTATCATTACGACCGCATCAAGGATCGCGACAAAGCGGCTGTAGACCGGCCAAAGCGGCCATGGGAGACAGTTGGGAAAGCCGTTGCGGGGAAGGCGGTCGCGGTAAAGAAGGGCCGGGCATAACTTCCTACGGTGCGTCTTTTAGGGGTTCGCATCCACTGTGGATCCGCTTCGGCATCCGAAATCCTCTTGCAATTCATCGGGCGCATGCGAAACTGGTGAGCCTTGTTCTCCAGCATCGGAGGTTTCGTGTGCTTAGTCCGTTCTTCCGCCGCTTGTGCTTGTTCTTCCCGATCCTTCTGGCCGCAACAGTCGGCCCAGCGTTGGTTCACGCGGCATCACCCGATAATGATTCCGCGAAAATTGAAATCGCAAAGGTCTTGCGCACCCAGCAGGACGCCTGGAATCGCCATGATCTCGACACTTTCATGGCGGGTTACTGGAATTCTCCCGACCTTACATTTTTCTCAGGAGCGAAAGAAAATCATGGATGGCAAGCTACGATGGACCGTTACCGCGCGACCTATACGAGCCCGGGGCATGAAATGGGGAGGCTTGATTTCTCCGATCTGCGCATTGAGATGCTCGGCTCCGGTGCGGCCTTCGCGCGCGGCGCCTGGAAGCTGACCATGCCTGACGGAAAAACTCCGCACGGGTTGTTCACGCTGGTGTTTCGGAAGTTTCCGAACGGTTGGAAGATTGTGCATGACCACACGTCAGCGGCGGAGTAAGTCTCGGTTTGATTTATTTCTTTGCGCGAAGCTGAACCCGCGTGCCGTCGGGAAGTTTGCCGTTGGTCAGTTCGACGACGCCATTTCGGACGATTCCTTCGAGTTCTTGCGGAGTGGAAGCCGGAGGGGTGGACGAAGTCGCGGGCGAGGGCGCCCGCGCCACGCGACCCATGCCTTTGTCCATGGCTTCGTTTGCCAGGCGATCGGCGTCGGTGTTTTGTTCGCGTAAGGCATGTCCGATGGAGAACCAGTCCAGTTGCGCAATCAACTCCTTGGCGCGGCCGTGCAGATCCTGCAGCGCGGCGTTCTTCACTTTGTAGATGCCTTTGATCTGCCGCACCAATAATTCGGAGTCGCTGATCAGCTTGAGCGCTTTCGGGCCATGCTGCAGAGCGTATTCCAGCGCGGCGATCAGGCCCTGATACTCGGCGAAATTATTGGTCTGGTGTCCGAGGTATTCGCTGAGCTGCGCAACTTTGCGTCCGGATTGATCCTGAATGACCACGCCATAACCCGCCGGACCGGGATTGCCTCTGGCTCCGCCGTCGCTATGCGCGATGAGGTAATGCTCTGGAACTTTCCCCGGCAGAGATTCTTCACGATGCGAAAAAAGAGATTTGCTACTGGCACGCGGATAGGGCATGCAAAGAAGTTTACAACTTCACGAATTCCCTGCGAACTTCCGCAACCTCTGTGCTGAAAAATTTGACCGATAGGTTGGAGTTATCGTCCTGCAGCCAGCCGGGTTGCAAGCCGCGCCGGCAGGTTCGCGGCAAAAATTCGATCCTGCGCATCTTTCAAGTTATACGGTGTGCGGTGGAAATGGACGATCTGTGCTTCGGTATCGAAGAGCGCGAAAGCGGCTCGCCAGTCGCCATCGCGCGGCTGACCCACCGAGCCGGGATTGATCATGTAACGCGTGGAGGATTTCAGCTGCAATGAAACTGATTCTGCTTTGCCTACCGTGCGGTACTCCGGCCGGAAGCCGTCCGCGCTGGAACCGTTGGCGAAGAACCCTCCCTGGAGGTGGGTGTGGCCAAAAAAAGTGATCGGGGTTTGGTTGGTAAGAAGCGGGACCAGCGCGTCTCCAATCGAAACCACATAAGTGTCTTCATCCGCAGGGGAGCCATGGACTAATTGGACTTCGGCAAAGTTCTCCAGCGGAACCGGGCCTTGCGGCAGGGCGTGCAGCCACTCGAAATGCTCCGAACTAAGCTGGTCGCGTGTCCACATGGCCGCCGCGGCTGCCATCACATTGAAATCTTCCAGAGAGAGCAGGCCGGTTGCAGCCTTATCGTGATTGCCCCGGACAAAAATTTTTCCCAGTCCGCGGGAGCGGTCGATCACCTCGTTGGGGGATGCGCCGTATCCGACGACGTCGCCGAGGTTGGCGACTAAGTCGTAGGCGGGCGCTGCGGCCAGGCAAGCCTCCAGGGCCTCGAGATTGGCGTGAATGTCGCTAAGCAGCAGTATGCGCAAAAGACACCAGACGGATGGCGATTATAGAACGAGTGGCCCGCAACAGGATACTCGCTGAAAATATAGGAGACCAGTTTCCCGCCTCGCTATTGCGGATTGAGCACCGGGCAACGCGCCCAATGTCCCGTTGCAACCTCTTTCAGCTCGGGGAAGGTGCGCGCGCATTCCGGAACGCGAAAAGCGCACCGCGGTTCAAAAGCGCATCCCCAGGGCATGGCATGCAACGGCGGAACTGTGCCTTCGATGGTGCCGAGCGGGTGCCCGCGCCGCGTCTTCAAATCCGGCACGGCTGCCAACAAGCCGCGCGTGTAAGGATGCGCCGGAGCCTGAAAGATTTCCCGTTTATTTCCCAGTTCCACGATACTTCCGGCATACATCACTGCAACACGGTCCGCAACCTTTGAAACTACGGCGAGATCATGCGAGATAAAAAGCATCGCCAGGCCAAATTTGGAGCGCAATTCGGCGAGCAGGTCCAGAATCTGCGCCTGAATGGTCACATCCAGCGCGGTAGTTGGCTCGTCGGCAATGAGCAACTGCGGCCGGTTCACGATTGCCATGGCGATCATAACGCGCTGGCGCATACCGCCGGAAAGTTGGTGAGGATAGTCTCCTGCTCTGCGATCCGCTTCGGCGATGGCGACATCGCGCATCGCCTGGACCGCGAGCTTCTGCGCATCGCTTCGTGAATGGGAACCATGCGCTAGAACCGCCTCGGCGATCTGATCGCCTACTCGCATCACAGGATTCAGCGCGGTCATTGGTTCCTGGAAAATCATGGCCATGCGCGAACCACGAAGCTGGCGCATGGAATCGTCTGAGATGGTGGCGAGATTTCGCGGTGAGCCATTTTCGGACGATATTATCTCGCCTGAAACTCGCGCCTGCGGCGGAAGAAGCCGCATGACAGCGAGTGATGTAACCGACTTCCCGGAACCAGATTCACCCACCAACCCAAGCACTTCCCCAGGCGCGATGGAAAAATTCACATCGCGGACAGCCAGTGGTTCTCTTACGGGTTCAGACCGAGAGGAATGGGATCCGGGCTTTCTGGCGGGGGCCGCGAACGTGATGTTCAGATTGCGAACGTCGAGAAGGGGAAGCACAAGTGTGATGTTAGCAGCCGCTACTGCCCTAATATCAGAGGCAGGCCGTTCTTGCTGTTGCCGATCACGACGACTTTAGAATTCGCACTCTTGGCCAGGTTTTCCGTCGCTTCAATTCCTTTCCATTCCAGCAGCGATGGGGTAATTCCCTGCGCTACGATTTGCTGGAAATCACGAACGCCGGCAGCTTCAATGCGCTTGCGCTGCGCCTCCTGCGTTTCTTTTTGCAGGCGGAAATTCATGGCCAGCGATTCCTGCTCGGCCTGCTGTTTGGCTTCAATCGCGGCTTTCAGCGTGGCGGGAAGTTGGATATCCCGCAGCAAGACGTTTTCGACGGTAAGACCGCGCTGGTTCAACTGCGCGCTCACCTGGTCGAAAATCTGTTTGCCTACCATTTCGCGTTCGCCGGTATAGAGCGCGTTGGCGGTGTGTGACGCGGTCGCCTCACGAATCGCCGATCTTAATGTCGGCTCGACCACGACGTTTTCGTAATCCGCACCTATTTTTTGAAAGACGTCCGACGCGTGCTGCGGATTCAAATGGTAGATGAGCGAAGTGTCCAGGCTCATCATTAAGCCCTCGCTGGAAGGCACGCTGGCGGATTCCTTCAAGGTCTGCGTCTGAACCGAGAGCTCGTTGTTGGTCTTCAGCGGATTGATCAAATGAATGCCTTCGCCGAGCGTCTCTCCCGTTACCTTGCCGAATAATGTGAGCACACCTACGTGACCGGTTCCAACTCTCGTCACCGCACTAAACAGCAAAATCACCAGCAATAGAGCCGCCGCACCGAGGCCAATGAGCCGCAGTAATCCCGCACCACCGTGACCGCCGTCGATTATCCTTCCACGAGCCGGATCAAAAATTGTCATCATTGGTCTCCGATGTGAGGTTCTCCGGTGCGATCTTAACGCCGCGCCCTGCGCAATCGTAAGTGACTGGTGCGGCACAGACTCAGTTGAATCTTCCCTTCGATTGCCGCATCTTTTATGCTTACACTATGAGCAAGATCCATATCCCGACCCCTCTGCGACAGTATGCAGGCAAGCAATCAACTATTGACGTGAAGGCCACCACCGTGGCCGAAGCGATGAATGCGCTGGTAGCGGCGCATCCCGAGCTAAAGCGCCATCTTTATACCGACGACGGAAAGTTGCGAGCCTTCGTGAATCTGTATGTGAACGACGAAGATATCCGCTATCTGCAGAAGGAAGCTACCCCGCTGAATGACGGTGACAATATTTCCATCGTGCCATCGATCGCGGGCGGGGTGCGGTTGGCATCCGCGGAGCGAGGACTTTAAATCTCCATGGCTACCCTAACCGAAACTCCGGTGACTCTGAACAGAGACGAAATCCTGCGCTACTCGCGCCATTTGATCATGCCGGAGGTCGGCATGGAGGGTCAGCAGAAGTTGAAAGCGGCGCGCGTGCTCTGCGTTGGCACAGGCGGGTTGGGCTCGCCGCTTGCGCTGTATCTGGCCGCCGCCGGCGTGGGCACGCTCGGAATCGTCGATTTCGACATTGTCGATTACACCAACCTGCAGCGCCAGATCATTCATTCAACCGCTGACGTTGGGCGCAAGAAGCTGGATTCCGCTGCCGATAAATTAACCGCCATCAATCCATTCGTCGACGTTCAGAAATTCGACACGCGGCTGAGCAGCGAGAATGCGCTTGAGCTTTTTCGCGACTTCGACATCATTGCCGATGGCACCGATAATTTTCCAACCCGCTATCTGGTGAACGATGCCTGCGTGCTCTCCGGCAAACCAAACGTTTACGGGTCGATTTTTCGCTTTGAGGGACAGGCTAGCGTTTTCGCCACAAAAGAAGGTCCGTGCTACCGCTGTCTGTATCCCGAACCACCACCGCCGGGGCTGGTTCCATCCTGCGCGGAAGGCGGAGTGCTGGGCATTCTGCCCGGCCTGGTCGGCGTGATGCAGGCAACGGAAGTAGTCAAATTGATTCTAGGCATTGGGGACCCTCTCATCGGCCGCCTATTGTTGATTGACGCGCTAGGCATGAAATTCCGCGAGCTCAAGCTGCGCAAGAATCCCGATTGCCCGGTCTGCGGCACGCATCCCACGATTACCAAGCTGATAGACTACAACGAGTTTTGCGGCATTCGCGGGGAGGAAAAATCGGTGTCGAATGGAGTTCCGGAAATTCAGGTGGAAGAGTTGAAGCGTCGTCTCGATGCCAAGGAAGACTTTCTTCTTCTCGACGTGCGCGAGCCCCACGAATATCAGATATGCAATCTCGGCGGGAAATTGATCCCGCTGAACGACCTGCCGAATCGGGTGAGCGAACTCGATTCCAGCCGCGACATAGTAGTGCATTGCAAAATGGGCGGACGCAGCGCCAAAGCAGTGGAGTTCCTGCGGCAGGCCGGGTTTTCGAAGGTGAAAAACCTGGCTGGTGGAATCACGGCGTGGTCCGACAGAGTCGACCCCAAGGTTCCGAAGTACTAAGCATATCTTGGTTCGAGGGTTCCTATTAGCCTGGGCTGCTTCAGCCTTTGACGCCAAAGGGTTCGTATCAGGGTATGGCTTAAGCCATACTGTTGAAGACTTTCCGGGGACATGGCCTTCAGGAGGGTCGGGCTCGTATTCCGCATACACAGATGAATACCGAAATTGTGCGACTCCGCTCACCGAGTTTCCTCTGAAGGCATACCTCACGCGAATCCTTGCACGCAAGAGATGAGTGATGGATGTGACCAATGCCGCAGCCCGAGGATTAAGTTATGGTTCCGAGTTTCAGAGCGGAACCCGCATTCAGAAGCCAACCGCCCAATGATGGAGCGCCATCCAAAGGCCTGGCAACCGGCTCAAAAGAATTTGTTGACTTCGGCTTTTCCGAGTGCATAATGGCGTTTCGCCGGGCCCCCATCCAGATCTAACCATTCGCATCAGGGAGGATCGATTTGAGAATCCATTCGCTTCTGGCCGCACTAGCGATTTTCTTGCCTCACGTTTTGGAGGCACAGTCCGCAACTCAACAGCCTGCAACTCAATCGGCGAGTGCCCAGTCGCCGGCAGAGAGGCCGCGAGTATTCATTTCCGATAGCCAATCGTGGTCGGTGGCAGCGGCAAGCGGCGGATCGCACGGTTCATTCGGTGGAAGCATGGCAGGAGGTGCGCGCCCTCAAACGGCCGAGATTATTAAAACGTTTGGACAACGGTGCCCGGAGTTACTAATTAATAATATTCAGACCAAGGCAGATTACATAGTTCTCCTCGACCATGAAGGCGGCAAAGGTGCGCTCCGTCACAAGAACAAGGTGGCGGTATTCGCCCGTGTTTCGGGGGATGCTGTTGTGAGTAAGTCCACCCTTTCCCTGGGAGGGTCGGTACAGGATGCATGCGAGGCAATCGACAAAGATTGGGCGGCAAACGGTCCCACGATTCGAGCGGCGTCTATCTCCGCGGACGAGCCGGCCAAGCCCGCGACACTGCAACCTGCTGCAATCTCCGCCGTAGCTCCAGTGAGAACGTCCACAGCCAAGGTTTCCATAACCTCTACTCCCGACGGAGCCGACATTGAAGTCGATGGCAGCTTCGTGGGCAACACGCCCTCCGACGTGCAGGTCGCCGAGGGCGAGCACACCGTTTCGGTAAAGAAGTCTGGATATAAAGATTGGCAGCGAACCCTGAAGGTCAGCGGGGGGAGTTCCCTGCACCTCAACGCAGATTTGGAAAAGGCGATTCCGCAATAGTTAGCAGGGAGTTGAAAAAAAACACGAGGGGAGCGGCGCGCTCCCCTCATTCGCAATCCGCCGCAGTTTACTTGCTCGAACCGCCCTGCATGTTGTCACTGTTCTCGCCCAGGTCCAGGGAAAATTTCTTTCCCTCGAAGCGAACCGCGGCGAGCTTTTTGAGGCCGCCGCCGTTCTCCTGCACAATAGCCGCATTGCTGGGGGACGCAGCCTGCAGTTCGACCAGTTGAGCCGGTACTTTGGCGATCACTTTCTTGCCTTGCAGAATGCTGACTTCCACGTTTGGACCGGCACCCTCCCACTCCACTTTATAGTCGCCAGCTTTCAGGGTAGTTCCATTCACCATGACTGAATTGCTGAGTTCCAAGCTGGCTTTGTTGGATGCGAAGGCGGTCGAGGCCAGGGTGGTTGAAGCCAGGATCAAGGCTGCACTGAAAACCAAACTCTTGGTTAACGTTGTGTATTTCATGACTGCTCCTTTTTCTTTCCCGACTCTGTCGGGAAATGGCTAGGGCGGCCCGGCTGACGATTCACGAAAAAACTTTATGTTTCGCCGCGAATTGCCTACAATGCAACCGCCGGGGTTCAGCAAAAAGCTCAGCGCTCAAGCGTAGGCTTGGCCGAGTTTGCACGAGGGTTTTCTCATCTGGGCCGCCAAACCTGAAATGAGAAAATCCCTGAACCCCGCAAAATGATCTCTGTGACCCGGCGGATTCGGAAGTTCCTCCGAATTCGCCGTTCTGTTCCTCTTGAGTACTCTACGCACTCACGTTGGGAAAAGTTCAATTGTTTCCGTGAGCACTTCGCCTTATTTGACGGGAGCCGGCGGCCTCGGTTAGCGGGTCTTCGCGTTTTTGTTTTCTACAGCGACACTATGTTTTGTGTAGCTGAAGCAAACAGAATTGCTGCGTCGGCAGGATGCGATTTAAGACCCGCATGATCGAGATATAGGCGAAGAGAGGACAGGAAATTCTTCTTGCGCGACCAACAGGAGGCTTGGTCAGTCTCCGTCGCCGTGCCGATCCACCGACCAGACGTTCGCCTGATCTTTCTCGAAGGGATAGACGTGGACCATCCAATTGAGCACTACTGGATGAAAGGCTCCACCCGCGGCATCGCATGCTTCTTGCGTGTGAATGGATCCCATGAATCCAAACTGCGGGTGCGGACCCATCGACTCATGCCAGCGGCCCAGCGGGGCGCTACAGAAATTTACGTGCTCGTGCCACTGTGCGACGCTGAGAGGGATTCGTTCGTCGAGTTGATCTTCGCTGAAGCGCTTTGGCGCCGTGTACATAACACCGACCAGCTTGTAATCATCGCCATGTTTCTCATAGAGCAGCGACGTGGGGTGCTCGGGATTGAAAGTTGAAGCGGCTTCGAATCCATAGCGATAGTTGGTAAAGTGGTAAATTTTCTGCGGAACGTTTGGCAGGAAGATCTTGAAGCCGTCGGCGAGTGCGGCGTGGTAGTCGATATATTTCTCGCAAGCCTTGCGGGCTGCTTCAACTACTTGGCGGGCTCGTTCCGCGTCGCCGGGCTTGGGTGGACGCAGCGCCGTCATTTTCATATGCGGGCCCATATCCATGTGGCCTTCCATGGAATGCATGGCATGCAGGGTGGTATCGCTATCGGCGCTGTCCTCCGCGGCCTTGCCTTGAGGCGAAGAATGGCCCGACATATCCATCCCGGGCATATCCTGCTGTCCGCTTTGCATGGCAGAGCTACTCGCCAGTTGCGGACTCCAAGTGGCGCCAGCCAACAAGAAAAGAGAAATCAGAATCAAGAGCCGGGCCGGAATGGCAAAGCGCATAATCTTCCCTCGCATTTCTGACTTTTACTATGCAGTTCTTATAACCCTGCCGCAGGTTCAATGTTTCTGCAAGCAGTTGTATGGTGCCCGGGATTACAGGGGTAACCATTTTGTGGATCGAAAACGCGTGAAGTTTTTTGTAAGACATAAGCTTCGCATCCTCTGCTATCGTTGATTTGCTTTCGCGGGAATTGATCCGATGGAAACTCTGCATAGTGTCAATATCGATTCGGCGGTTGGTCCGTTGTTCCTGGCAGCGTCCTCTCGAGGATTAGTAGCGTTGGAATTCGACGCCAGATTGCCGGGACAGCAATCGATCCGCCCGAACCCTCGCGACCTTCGGGAGGAGAATAAAGACTTCACATTCGAAAGGTCTGCGCGAGAAATGGAGCGATACGCAGCCGAGCTTGCAGAATACTTCGCTGGCCACCGGCGGCAATTCGCTTTTCCTCTCGATCTTCGTGGAACGGATTTCCAGATTGCCTGCTGGCGTGCGTTGTTGGCGATTCCTTATGGAGAGACGCGCAGTTACGCCGACATCGCTCGAGCAGTCGATAGGCCCAAGGCGTTTCGCGCCGTGGGCATGGCGAACAACCGTAATCCCATCGCGATTGTGGTTCCGTGCCATCGCGTGATCGCATCCGATGGGAAACTGTGTGGATATGGCGGTGGCCTGGATGTGAAGCGAATGCTTCTGGAACTGGAAGGCGCTCTAGCAGGACGATTGGCAGCGTAGTTCCTCAATAGACACTTTGACCTCATCCCACGGCAACTCGCCATCTCCTAGCAACGCAATTCGCAAAGCCGGGCTCTTCTACCTCGTGTTCGTCATGTTTTCCTACACGACGGGCGGTCCTTTCGGGCTCGAAGATATGGTCACCACGTCGGGCCCTGGGATGACGCTGATCTATCTGCTGGTGCTGCCGTTCTTCTGGAGCATTCCGGTATCGCTGGTTTCGGCGGAACTCACTACTGCGATGCCGGTCGAAGGCGGCTTCTATCGCTGGACGCGCGCGGCTTTCGGAGATTTCTGGGGATTTCTCGCAGGTTGGTGGAACTGGTCGGCATCGTTTCTACTGGGCGGAGCGTACGCCGTGCTCTTCACCGATTATCTCGCTTACTACTTTCCCGGAATCACGGGATGGAAGCACTACCTGGTCTCAGTAGGACTGATCGCCGTAATTACATGGATCAATTTGCGCGGCATTCAAATGGTGGGAAAAGTAGCAACGGCGCTGGAGATTTTTATTTTTGTTCCCGTCATCGTGATGATTGGGATCGCGTTCCTGCATTGGCATCACAATCCTTTCTCGCCGCTGATTCCGCCGCATCAGCCGACGTTCAAAATCTTTGGCGTGGGACTAGCGCTCGGGTTGTGGTTGTATTCGGGATATGAACAAGTCTCGACGGTAGCCGAGGAAGTTACGGATCCGCAACGCGCCTACCCGCTGGCGCTGGCTTTGGTTGTGCCGCTCTCGATTGCCGCCTACTTCCTGCCAACCTTCGCCGGGTTAGCTTCGGCGGGAGAATGGCAGAACTGGCATACGGGATTTTTTTCAGATGCCGCCAGAATCATTGGAGGACCGTGGCTTGGCACATGGATGACTCTTGCGGCGATGGTCTGCAACATCGCGCTGCTGAACAGCACGGTGCTGACAACCACGCGTATGCCGTTTGCCATGGCGGAAGATGGATATCTTTCATCCGCGCTCACGCGCAAGCATTCGCGGTACGGAACGCCTTGGCTGGCGATTGTGGTCTCGGCAATTATCTATGCCTTACTGGCCTGGCAGAGCCTTGGGCAGCTGATTTCTGTTTATATCTGGCTGCGTTCGGCGACGACGGTACTCACTGTGGTTTCCGCGTGGAAGCTGCGTCGAACCCGGCCAGAGATGCCACGGGCGTTCGTGATTCCTGGAGAGCGGTGGGGATTGGTCTATGTTGTGGGTGCGCCGGTGGTGATGGCTATCGTGGCTTTGCTGGGTGGCGATCGCTTTGCGACAGTCGGCGGCGCGATTGCGATCTTGCTGGGACCGGCGGTGTATTTGTTGATTGCCCGAAGGCTATGAAGGATATACAATAGCGGATGTATATCCAAGGGAGTTGTCATGCAAGTCTCGAAATGGGGGAATAGCTTGGCGGTTCGGTTGCCAGCTGCCGTTGTGGATGCGTTGAAGCTGAAAGAAGGCGACCAAATCGAGATCAAGGTCGCGGGGAAGCGAGAGTTCGAAGTGCAGCGCGACCGGAGTCGAGAACGGGCTTTGGCAACTTTGCGAAAGCTGCGACGGTCTTTCCCTCCTGGGTTCGTTTTCGACCGCGAGGAGGCGAATGAGCGATAGAGCGTTTCTCGACACGAACGTCTTTGTCTACGCGCTCTTGCGGGACGATCCGCGGTCTGACCGTGCGGAGGAATTAATCGCTGGAGGCGGGACAGTGAGCGTGCAGATATTGAACGAGTTTGTGGCAGTTGTACGGAGGAAGGTAAACATGCCCTGGGGCGAAGTTCAACTCGCGGTGGAGACCATCAAAACCCTCTGTCCCGACCCCCTCCCGATCACTTTCGATACCCACAGAGAGGCGTTGGCCGTCGCGGGAAAATATGGCTATAAAATTTATGATGCTCTGGTCGTCGCCTCCGCCCTAGAAGCCAAATGCACGACGCTGTACTCGGAAGACATGCAACACGGTCAGCTCATCGAGAAGCAATTGACGATTCGGAATCCATTTCACTAAGCCGCGGGCGGCCAGTCCTGGAGCTTCTTTTTGCCTACCCGTTTCAATTTCTTAAACCCTTTCTGCACATTCAGTGGATTTGCCCGGGTGTCCTTTCGGTAGATGTGGCGGAAAAGGCCCTCTAGTTCGGAAACTTCGGCCTCCGTAATGTTGTCCCACACCTCGAAGAGCGAAAAATGCGTCCATTTGCCTTTTTTCTTCTCGGATCTCTCATGGGCGCTAAGGCGGCCGCGTGCCCCAGATTTGGGCCCTCGAGTCATCCCGATGTAAACGACATCGTATCGATCCTCGCCTTTCCTTCGACACTTCTTGAAGAGGACGTATATCCCCCGGGTGTTATAGGGAATTTGTTGGATTTCGTCGACATCGCAAAATTCAACGCAGCGCTTGATCAGCTTCAATTCGCTAACAGCCATAGCCTGCTACCTCCGCTGCGAGGATTTCGCTACGTGTCGTACTTCCCTTGTAATCCTAGCTCACCCAGTCCAACAATTTGTACCAGGCACCCGCCAACGGCAGGAACCATGGCTTGCCGTTATACAGGCCGAGAGGTGCACCTGGGAACTTAATCCCCACGAAAGGATTGTCAGGCTTCTCGCCTGCGATTAGCTCCGCGATTTTCTGTCCTTGATACGTAGCCATGGCGACGCCGTGTCCGGCGTAGCCGACGGCATAATACATGCCATCAAGCTGTCCAGCGTGGGGCATGATGTCGAAGGCGAAATCTAGAGTGCCGCCCCAGACGTATTCAACTTTGGTGTTGCGTAGTTGAGGATAAACTTCGATCATGCCGCGGCGCAGGATTTCCGCGCTACGACGGATGGTCTGATCGTTTTCGGGAAAGAAGGCGGCGCGACCACCGAAGAGCATACGGCGATCGGGTGTGAGGCGGTAGTAGTAGAGATAGTTTTTCGAATCGTAGATCATGCGGTTGCGGGGGCTTAGCTCGCGGGCCAGCGGTTCCGACAGAATTTCGGTGGCGATGATGAACGATCCGATGGGGATTAGTTTCTTCCGCAGCGCTGGAGTGGCTTTGCCGGTGTAACCGCTGGTTGCGACGAATACTTCCCGCGCCCAGAATGAACCTCTTGCCGTGGTGATGCTCCAGCCCAGTTCTCCCTGGCTCGAAGCACGCTCAATTCTTTGTGCCTGGGCGTGCTCGAAAATCGCGGCGCCAGCCTTCGCGGCGGCACGGCCCAGCCCGGCGACATAACGCGCGGGATTCACCCCGGCGCTGACTTCATCGACCATGCCGCCGTGGTAGATGGTCGATCCGATCTCGGCGCTCAGATCGTTCCTCTCTATTACGCGAAGCGGATGATTAAACTCCCGCGCGATCACTTCTGCCTGGCGGGCGTAGTCGTCGAAGTGCTTTTGCCTGCAGGCCACTTCAAGATGGCCGCAGCGGGAGAAATCGCAATCGATATTCTCTTCGCGGATAATTTGTTCGACGCAATCGATGGTGGCCAGCGACGCGGCGTACATGCGGCGGGTAAGATCGCGGCCAAACATAGAAATAAGTTTGTTCACACCCAGCTTCATGCCGGTGAGCACCATGCCTCCATTGCGTGAACTGGCGCCCCAGCCGATGGTGTTCGATTCGAGCACCACGACTTTCGCGCCGCGCTGGGCCAGTGTGCGAGCGGCGGAAAGGCCGGTGAATCCTGCGCCGATGACGGCGACATCCGCTCGATCAGGCAGTGACTGCGCGGGATCGGTCTGCGGAAAATTTGCAGTAGTCAGCCAGTAATTTTTTTCTTGTAAGGTCATTTCACTGGTCACAAGACCGCGGTTTCGTGGATCAGGCGACCTTCGGCGAAGCGGCCGAGGCTCAACAGTGAAGCGTCGATCAGGTCCGTGCTTCCGGTCAGAATAATATCGCTGAGAATTTTACCGGTGGCAGGAGCGTGCATCACGCCGTGCCCGCTGAAGCCGTTGGCGAGATAGAAGCCGGGAACGGCAGGCGATTCGCCGAGGATGGGATGATGATCGGGCGTCATCTCATAGAGACCGGCCCAGGCTCGCTTGGGATTCACCGGCAAATTGGCGAAGCACGGGACACGATCAGCGGCGCGGAGGAGGATTTTTTCAATGAATGCAGGGTCGAAATCGGTGTTGAAGCCAGTCGCCTCTTCTGGATCATTCCAGGCGAGAAGAAATCCGCGCGCCTCGGGACGAAAGTGAAATCCGTTCGACATATCGACGATCATGGGAGCGTTATGGGGGAATTCGTCGAATGGCTCGCTGGGAACCAGCATACGGCGCAATGGCTCAACTGGCAGATCGATTCCAGCCAATTTGGCAACACCCGAAGACCAGGCGCCTGCGCAGTTGACGACTTTGCGCGTTGCCACCGGGCCGCGGGTCGTCTCAATCGAAGTAATTCCCGCCGAATCTTGCTTGATCGCAGTCACCCTGGTGTTCTTCCACAAGGTCGCACCATGCTCGCAGGCCCATGTCATAAATCCATTCATGGCGCTGTAAGGGTCGACGAATCCATCGGTGGAGCAGAAGCTTCCACCGATGATGTCATCCGCGCGCAACTGGGGGAACATCGTGCTAATTTCATCGCCCGCAACGAGGCGCACGTTCGTCAGTCCGGTCTCAAGTTGTCTCGTGAAATTGGTGCGCAGATATTCCATGTGCCCGTCGGTCGTAGCACAAAATAGATATCCTTGCGGACGATAGTCACTGGGATGCCCGAGATGCTCCTCGAAGCTGGCGTAAAAAGAAATGGAATAGAGTGACATCTGAATGCTCACGGAAGTCGAGAACTGCGCCCGCACCCCGCCCATGCTCTTCCCGGTGGAACCCTTGCCCAGTGAGGATTCGCGCTCAATGATCAGGATATTCCGGCAGCCGTTCGCGGCGAGGTGATAGGCAATGCTGGCGCCGACGATGCCTCCGCCAATGATGACAACACTCGCGGTCTGCATGAGTTCGCTGTCTGGAAGTGACGACCCCGCATTCTATCGCAGACGTGGGGGCATCGTCGTCGGGACTACCGAGATAATTCCCCCGTCCAAAGATCACTTCAGACGTTAATCGTTGGTACATGTACCGTAGATGAGCCGGTAAGTTCTTTGCCGCGTCACTCCACCTCAGTAACTTGCCGCGATTACTGAGCGTGCCTAGTCTGGATTAGCATGCCCTTGCGCTGTCTATTGTTTGCCACTGATGAAGACATGGTTCAGCCGATTCGGCAGGTGCTGGCCGATTTGGGTGTTGAAGGAGAACTGTGCCAGAGCGCAGTGGATGCAGTCGAGAAAATTACCACCCAACTCTTTCAAATCGTGGTCACGGATTGGGAGGATCAGCCCGAGGCCTCATTCCTGCTGCAGACCGCGCGAGACCAGAAAGCGGCTAATCGTCCGCTGACATTGGCAATCGTGGGCGATGAATCCCGCGTTCCGGAAGCACTGCGAGCCGGAGCGAATTCGGTTCTTCTAAAGCCCTTACGCGCGGAGCAGGTCCGCGACACGATTAAGACCGCGTGCGAATTGCTTCGCACGAAGCAGACATCTTCCGCGCCGGCGGCTGCGCCGCTGCAGACGACAGTATTTTCCGGTCAGCCACCCTCCGCGAGAGCTGGAGCCTCCGTTTCCCATGCGAAGGCACCCGATACAACCTTCTTTCCTCGAAAGACGGAAAAAAACTTCCGTGCTGGAGAATTCCTGCAATCATCGAGATCAGCGCCAGGCGCGCAGTTCGACACGGAATCGGATATTCAAAAATCGATTGCGGAGGCCGACACCCCAGCGATTGAAGTTGATGCGCTTACGGAACTGGAGCCGATGGCCGCACAGTTAAGCGGGGCGGCGGCGCCAGCCCCGGCGCGAAGAGAAAATCGGGAAGCGCTGACGGGGTGGGCGGCGGTACAAAGCCGTTTGACACGGCCCATCCCGCAGAACTCATTACAGGCGGAGGCACCTGAGGCTGCGCCGGAAACCGCGGAGACTTTCGACAGCCTGGCAACCGCAGCCCAAAAGCAAAAAGTTGAGGAGAGCCGTTCTGAGGCGGCCTTGCACGCCTATATGGCTGGCGAGCCAGATGGAGTTGAGACAGCCGCTGGTGCGCATAGACCCGCACGCCGTACGCTTCTGCTGTTTGGCGCAATTTGTCTGCTGGTGGCAGTTCTGGTGGTAATTCCCCAAACTCGTCTTCAGTTGCAGCTTATTCGACGCAAGGCAGCCACCGCCGCACTCAATTGGCTGAATCCAAGACCAGCGCCACTCCAGCAAGTGCCGGTGCAGCACGATAGTTTTGGTCAAGATGGCGACGAATACAAGCTCCCGGTGGCAGGGAACATTCCCGATGCGACGACCGACCCCTCTCAGATCAGGGTGGTCCCGATTATTGATCCCACAAAAGCGGGAAAGAACTCGGATTCGGGCGACGCACAAACTGCAGCAGCCGATAGCCCGGCCCCAGATGCAAGTCAACCTGCAACCGATTCCAATGGACAACCGCAGGCTGGAGCTACCGACCTCGGGCCCCAAACCGCGGTCCAGGCTGAAAAGCCGCCGGGAACGATTGCTCCTTCTTTACTCCAAGCACCGGCTTTAGTTCAAGCACCGGCTTTAGTCCAAACTCCGGCTCAAACGGCCCCCGTTTCAGCGGCCTCACCCCAGAGAACGCAGCCAGAACCAGCGCAGCCGAGGTCCCCCGCCGTGCAAACTGCTGCTCTACCGGGCGCAAACGCTCCGGCAGCCGCTATACCGATTCCTTCGAGTTTGAGATCTCAGCTCGGCTCCATGACTCCAGAAGCCAGTGGAACCAAGCCGATCGAGGCGGCAATGTCGTCGATCGAACCGGTAGTGCTGCCAGAAGCCATGGCCAGAGGCCTATTGGCTGAAATGGTTACCCCGCAATATCCGGCTGGGGCAAAGGCAAGTGGTCAGAGCGGCAGCGTTGTGTTACAGGTGCTGATTGCCCGGGACGGCACAGTGCAGGACGCCAAATTTCTGCAGGGCTCGCTCATGTTTGCAAATGCGGCCATCGATGCGGTGAAGCAGTGGCATTTCAAGCCGTATCTATTGAATGGCCGGCCGGTTTCGGTGCAGAGCACAATCACCCTGAGTTTTAAACCAGCGTAGGATTCGATTCTTTGCCTTTGTCTCTGTCTTTTTGTCTTTGCGAATAAACTTTAGAGCAATCCTAGGTTCGGCCCAACAATGCAGCCAGGGGGCCAAAACTGGCATCTACCAGATATAATGAATGCAAGTTAGGCGGAAGTGATTCTTTCCAGAAACGAAAACTCGATGTCCATGAAAACTAAAGCGGTAATTTTGGTTTCGTCGTTTGCGGTGCTGTTATTCGTGGTAGTGGGGTCTCTGGGGGGTGTGCATGCCTCGTCCAATGACGGCTCCTACCGGCAGATGCAGGTTTATAGCGAAGTGCTATCCCGCGTCCAGTCGGAGTACGTTGTGGATCCGAACATTCCCAAGGTGACGGATGGAGCACTCCACGGCCTGCTCGAGTCCCTCGACGCCAACTCCAGCTACCTGACTCCGTCGGCCTACAAAGCTTTGAAGGGGCATAAGGCGGAGGGGAAAGCGGAGATCGGCGCAGTGGTCTCCAAGCGTTTCGGTTATGCGGATGTGATCTCCGTTATCCCTGGGTCGCCAGCCGACAAGGCGGGCATCGAGGACACCGACATATTCGAATCGATTGAAGGGCAAAGCACCCGTGACATGTCTTTGCCGGAGATTCGCGAGGCGCTTGCCGGCGCGCCTGGATCTACTGTCAATCTTTCCGTGGTGCGGGCGCGCAAGGCTGAGCCCCAGAAGATGGCGATCACTCGCGACGTCGTCACCATCCCGCCCGTTGCCGACAAAATGTTGCAGGACGGGATTGGCTACATAAAAGTGGACGCTCTGAACAAGGGTAAGTCCCAGGAGGTTGCGGCCAAAATCAAGTCATTGGAAAAATCTGGAGCGAAGAAGCTGGTTCTGGATCTGCGTAACACTTCAGAGGGTGAAGAAAGTGAAGGCGTCGCCACGGCGAATTTGTTCTTGAATCACGGCACCATCACTTATTTGCAAGGGCAGAAATTTCCCCGTCAGGCTTTCAACGCGGATCCTTCCAAGGCCGTAACTTCTCTTCCCGTGGCCGTGCTGGTAAACAAAGGAACCGCTGGAGCGGCGGAGGTGGTCGCAGCAGCGATTCTGGAGAATGCTCGCGGCGACGTTGTGGGCGACAAGACGTTCGGCGACGGTTCGGTACAGAAGACGATCGATTTGCCGGACGGCGGCGCTCTCATTCTCTCGGTTGCAAAGTACTATTCTCCGAGCGGCAAAGCGATTGAGGATACGGCGGTCACGCCCAACGTTGTGGTGGCGGATGAAGCCGACAACTTCATCTCTGACGATGAAGACGAGGCACCCGCGACAACCGAACCCGACGCCAAACCAAAAAATACGCAAGATGATCAATTGAACAAAGCGATCGAAGTGCTCAAGAGCCGCGCCAGCTAGCACTCCCGATCTTTCTTTGTGCGAACCGCGCACCTCAGGGTGCGCGATTCTTTTGCTCGCGCGCTTAGAGCTGCTACGACTTTCTTGCCGACTACCAGCGCTCAGCTCTCCCTGCTATTCTGAGACCAATTCCCATGAAGTCGATCTATGAAGATCTTCCTCCGGTCGAGGTCGCCGGGCGGAAGTTTGTGGGCCGCGTGCTGTTCGCGGCTCTGGTGTTGGCTTCCGCCATCATCGGAGCAACCGCCGGATTGCTGCTGGTATACACGACGGACTTGCCCCAAGTGGAAGCTTTGGAGGCCTACCGCCCCAGTTCCGTGACTGAACTATATGACGATCATGGACGCGTGATTGGATCGTTCGCGCTGCAACGCAGGGTGGTAGCGAATTACGATGATTTTTCTCCAGTGTTGCGCGATGCTCTCATCTCGATCGAGGACAAAGATTTCTTCAAACATTCCGGGATCAACTTCTGGCGTATCGTGGGGGCTGCTTACCGAGATGTGGAATCCGGAGGCAAGGTTCAGGGCGCGTCGACACTGACCATGCAGTTGGCGCGAAATCTGTTTCTTTCTCCCGATCGCTCCTTTCATCGCAAAGTGCAAGAAACCATGCTAGCCATTCAAATCGAGCGGCGCTTCACCAAGCCGCAGATTTTTACACTCTACGCCAACCAGATTTTTCTGGGGCATGGAGTTTATGGCTTCGAGGCAGCGTCGGAGTTTTACTTCAGTAAGCCAGCCTTAAAGCTAACCCTGCCGGAAGCGGCGCTACTGGCGGGCCTGCCGAAAGGTCCGGGAGTCTATTCGCCGATCAATCATCCGGACCGCGCGGTGAAGCGGCGCAACCTGGTGATCAATGCCATGCTCGAAGACGGGAAGATAACCGCGGCTCAGGCTGCAGACGCGCGCTCTGCGCCTTTGGTCTTGGATCTGGCGCATGACCCTAATTCGCTGGCACCCTATTTTGTGGAGGAAACGCGCCGCTATCTGGAAAATAAATATGGGGCAGACCAGGTCCATGAAGGCGGCTTGAAAGTTTATACATCGCTGGATGTCGATCTGCAAAAAGCGGCGAATCAAGCGGTGCTGGATGGCCTGGCCGCATATGAGCGGCGGCACGGATGGAAGGGCCATCTGGAAAATGTGATCGCCGAAGGCGGCAGCATTGATAAGTATCAACATCCAGATTGGGATGATGAACCAGAAGTGAATGGCTATATCCATGCGCTTGTAACGTCATCGGAAATTGGACTGGCTACAGTGAAGTTCGGGCGCTACTCCGCCGCACTCAGCCAGGCGGATATGGCATGGACGAATGGCAAGATTCAGAATTTGCTGCACGCCGGGGATATCTGCTATGTCAGAATCTTGTCCTTGAGCCCGAATGGAGCGGCGAGGGTAAGCTTGGAGCAAGATTCCGGCGCGCAAGGGGCTTTGGTGGCAATTGACAATACGACCGGTGGAATCAATGCCATGGTTGGAGGCAGGGACTTTAGCGTATCGAAATTCGACCGGGCCACGCAGGCCCTTCGACAAGTAGGATCGTCCTTCAAACCTTACGTCTACACCACTGTGATCGATCGGGGTGGTAGTCCCGACGACACGGTTTTGGATGAACCGGTGACTTTTGAAACTGCCTCCGGACCTTATTCGCCGCACAATTATGACGAGAAATTTGAAGGTCTCATCACTCTGCGGCGGGCGCTGGCCCAGTCAAGGAACATCCCCGCGCTCAAGCTGGCGAGCAAAGTAGGCATTCACACTGTGATTGATTATGCGGAGAAGTTTGGCATCACCGCAAAATTGCCGCCGTATCTTCCAGTGGCGCTCGGCTCGGCTGAAATCACTCTGATGGAGCAAACCTCGGCCTACAGCGTGTTTCCCAATGATGGGGTCAGGGTCACGCCTCGCTACATTACCAAAGTGACGGATTATGAAGGTCGGGTTCTGGAGGAGAATTATCCCGACGTGAAAGATGTGGTCAGCGCCCGCACCGCGAGGATCATGACTTCCATGCTGCGTGAGGTAGTGCTGCACGGCACGGGTATTGCCGCCTCAAAGCTGCCCTTTCCCGTGGGGGGTAAGACAGGCACGACAAACGATTTTACGGATGCGTGGTTCGTGGGATTTTCGCCTACCATGACGTGCGGAGTTTGGGTGGGTTTCGACGAAAAGAAAAGTTTGGGTGCGAAGGAAACCGGCGCGCATGCGGCGCTCCCGATCTGGATGAACTTTATGAGCGCCGCCATGGCGGGAAAAGACACCGGGCAGTTCCAGCCCCCGCCCGAACCCGCGCTCAAAGTGACTCAGAAGTTAGACACTCCCGATGATTTGACTGGTGGGGATGAGACGCATTAAGTGGCGAAGATTCGCATGAAGTCATTCTTCCGATTTGCGATGCTGGCGCTTCTATTGGTCCTGGTCGCGCTGGTCTCCGCATTAACGGCCATGCGCTTTGCCATCCACGTTCAAGAGGTGCAGGTTCCCGCACTTATTGGAATGACGCCCGCTGAAGCGGAACGTGCGGGTAGCGGACTGGGCCTGCAAATCGAGATCGAGCGGCAATACTACAGTCCGCAAATTGCCGCAGGACGGATCATGTCGCAGTTACCGGTGGCGGGAACAAAGGTGCGCCGCGGATGGCAAGTGCGCGTGGCGCAAAGCATCGGGCCACAGCGCGTGGCAATTCCCGATGTCACCAAGGAAAGCGAGCGCGCCGCGGAATGGAATATTCGGCGCCGGGGGCTCGATGTGGCTTCAGTCGCGCAGATGCAATTACCGGGAACTCCGCCGGATCAGGTGCTGGCGCAGAGTCCACCAGCGAATGCCAATCAGGTAGCCGCGCCGAGGACAAGCTTGCTGGTTTCCGTACCGGCAGATGCACCGGATTATGTTATGCCAAATTTCGTTGGCCAGTCTTTGGGCGACGTGAGCCGAATCTTGCAGGATAATGGCTTCAAGTTGGGGAATGTAAGTATGGCTGCGCCGGCGGCGGATGCGCCGGGCAACGCTCCCGCTACGTTCGCGGCACCTCCGCAACCCGCGCCCGCGAGTATTGTGGTGGTCCAGAGCCCGGCGGCCGGACAGAAAATAACAGAAGGCGCGACCGTGACTTTGCAAGTGCGCTGAGGCTGCCAGCTCAATCCGAGATGAAAAGACATCTACTCCGTCCTCTCCAAGATTGCCGCAAAGAATCCGTCACATGGGTGAATTCCCGGCAAAGTTCGCAGATAGGGTCCGCTCGTGAGTGAAGATAGATCGGTCCAATTTAATTTGCCGTCGCGCCGAAGCCGATCCAGTTCAGAAGCGCAGTCGATTACCCGGAATGACGAGTTTTGCAAAAGTGATTTCTCCACCACTTCTTCGTTTTCTTCCCGCTCCAACGAACACGTGGAATAAATCACGCGGCCTCCCAGGGCAACCTGTTTCATTGCGGACTGCAGAATCTCCATCTGGCGCTTTTGCAGGTCAAGAATATCGCTCAGTGTCAGCCGCCATTTTATTTCCGGGTTGCGGGCGAGAGTGCCGGTGCCGGAGCAAGGAACGTCCGCGAGAATGCGATCGAAGCTAGCCAGGAAAGGGAGATGCCGGGCATCGGCCGCAACCACATTGATACTCTTCACTTCATCTGCTCGGTGGAAACCCGCCCCGATCAAGCGTCGCAAAAGTCGCGCACGATGAGGATGAAGCTCGTTGGCAACGAGAAACGCCGGCGGATTGCGGTCGGCGAGCGCCAGAGTTTTTCCTCCGGGAGCGGCGCAGCAGTCCAGAATTTGCCCGCCACGTCCGACTAGCATGGCGACGAGTTGCGAAGCCTCATCCTGAATCACGCACTCGCCGGAGCGGAGAGTGGCGCTGTTGGAAATCGCCCCATGCTGAACTCGCCGCGCCGAGGTGAGCAACGCGCCGGGCTCTAATTCAATTCCCTCCGCAAGAAGATGGGCTTCCGCTTCAGCGCCGCGAAGACGAATGGCTGTGACTGGAGCGGTTTGATCGTAAGTGCAAATACTGCGGGTGGCTTCGAGTCCGTAAGCTTGAGTCCAGCGTTCGACCAACCAGAGCGGATGGGAACCGCTGGCGGCAAGCGCGTCGGCGTTATCCCCAGTGATATCGGGAAGCGGTGAAGCGACATTCTTCGACCGGGAAGCGATCTTGCGCAGCACGGCGTTGACGAATGAGGCAGCGGACCGTTTGCGGGCCCGTTTCACCAGTTCTACACTTTCGTTAATTGCTGCGCGTGGCGGAATTCTGTTGAGAAAAAGAAGTTGATACACTGCGATTCGAAGCGCGATGAGAACTTCCGCATCCATCTTTGACAACGACTGCGAAGAGCTTTCGGCTATTGCTACGTCGAGCACGCGCTGCCAGCGAAGGGTTCCCATGACCAGTTCGGTGGTGAGCGAGTGATCCAAGACGGAGAGCGAGGCATAGTTCCCGGAGTGAAGCAATTCCGAGGCGTAGGAAGAGTCCCTCAAGACGCGCAAAAGGATATCGAAAGCCGCCGCTCTGGCTGGGGAGACTGTCGGATGAGAGAGGGTCTTTGTCACTGAGCCAGTATGACTGAATCGTTTACTAGAAAGGCGAATTCATTTCTTTTACAAGCCCAACCGCTCGCCGGACGCTGGACGGTAACCGCGAATAAAGTCTGCCGCTAAAGTTCTTTTCTTGCCTTCCAATTGCAATTCAATGAGCTCGAGGGCCGTCCCTTCGCCGCATCCGGCGAGAAGCCGATTCCCTTCTATTTTTAGCTCGGACTGCGGCAGTGCAAGACTCAAGGTGGCCGCTTGCCAGACTTGCAGATTCTTGCCGCGAAATCTCGAATAAGCGCCCGGCCATGGTTGAAAGCCGCGAAGACGGTTGAATATCTCGCGGGCGCCCTTCGAGAAATCGATAAGACCATCCTCTTTCTTTAGAATAGGCGCAAGTGTCGCCTGCGAATCATCCTGCTTACGAGCCTGAAGTACCCCACTCTGCAACTCCTCAAGAGTTTTCACCATCAGTTGCGCTCCTACTTCCGCCAACCTCGGCGCCAGACTTTCAGAAGTATCATCGGACGCTATGGGAATCTCTTGCTGCAGAAGAATGTCGCCGGTATCGAGGCCAGCGTCAATCTTCATCGTAGTGATGCCCGTAACAGTTTCGCCACGCGCGATCGCCCACTGGATAGGTGCCGCTCCCCGATATTTTGGCAGAAGAGAGGCATGCAGATTAATGTTGCCGAGCGGCGGGAGTTCCAGCATCCACTGCGGGACGATCCGTCCGTATCCCACTACAATGATCGCATCCGGCTTTAAATCGCTGAGTTTGGTGCGAAACTCCTCGTTTTTCTTAATGGTTTCCGGCTGCAATACGGGTAGACCAAGCTGTACCGCAGCCTGTTTTACCGGCGATGCAACGAATTCCAGTCCGCGTCCCTTCGGTCGATCCGGCTGTGTGACCACCAGCTGAACGTTGTACCCGGCACTAGATAATTTTTCGAGCGTGGGCACAGCAAAACCGGGAGTACCGCAGAAGACGAGATTGAGGGAGGACATCACCGGGAGATTTTGATGGAATGAAGGTGTAATCGAAATTTGGCGAAGCGGCTGCATGGATCACCCAATCACAACTTGCGCAATGATCCAACCTTGCTACCATTCTCCCGCTTTCGCCAGTTTCTTAATTTTGCGCTTGATCAAATCTCGTTTAAGGGCGCTGATGTGGCTTATGTAAAGCTTGCCGTTCAGGTGATCGGTCTCGTGGAGAAAAGCGCGAGCCAACAAGTCTTCGCCGGTCTTCTCAAAAACTTTGCCGGTTAGATCCTGGGCGCGGACAGTAACAATTTTCGCGCGACTTACATTTTCGCGGAAATCAGGAATGCTCAAACAACCTTCACTCTGCGCATGGCGGCCTTCTTTATGGATGATCTCCGGATTGATGAGAACAAGTTGGGCGTTGGGATCCTCCTTGAACGTCACGTCGATCACGGCGATGCGCTGGGATATGCCAATTTGAGGCGCAGCCAATCCAACTCCTCGGGCCGCGTACATTGACTCGAACATATCCTCGGTGAGCTTCTTCAGTTCTTCGTCGAAGACAGTCACTTTTTCGGCCGGCTTCTCAAGGACAGGATTGCCGAATTTCACGATGGGATAGATCATCAGTAGTTTTCCAATTGGGTGCGATAGCCCTCGAAATTGCGGAGAGTTTCTCCGATGGAATCGCCGCCAAATTTCTCGAGGGCGCAGCGAGCCAGCGTAAGCGCAACCATGGCTTCAGCAGCGACACCGGCAGCTGGCACAACGCAAACATCGGAGCGCTCATAAGCAGCCTTAACCGGTTCACGGGTCGAAAAATCGACGGACTGCAGAGGGCGCCGCAGGGTGGAAATCGGCTTCAGATAGCCGCGCACGCGAATCTCTTCTCCGTTGGAGACACCGCCTTCGATTCCGCCGGCGTTGTTATGGTTTCGAGTGAACGACGTGAAATTCACGCTGTCGCCATATCCGATTTCATCATGAACCGCGGAGCCGGGCGAAGCTGCGGCGGCGATGCCTGACCCGATTTCGACCGCCTTCACCGCTTGTAAAGACATCACAGCAGCCGCGAGCAGGGCATCCAGGCGCTCATCCCACTGAGCGTAAGTGCCCAGCCCAGGCGGAACGCCATGGGCAACCACCTCAAAAACTCCTCCCAGGGAATCTCCTGTCCGCAGAATTTTATCGACTTCTTCTTTCATGCGCGCCTGCGCATCAAGGTCGGCGCAATTCAGTAAGATTTCCTGCTGATCGTTGAGAATCTGAATCTGATCCCACGGGACTTCTTTTTGCACCGAGACATTTCCCACCGCAACCACGTGGCTAAGAACTTCGATGC
Source organism: uncultured Acidobacteriaceae bacterium (assembly GCA_963833875.1). Lineage (GTDB taxonomy): Bacteria > Acidobacteriota > Terriglobia > Terriglobales > Acidobacteriaceae > Sulfotelmatobacter. Next base: position 347,206 of record CAWHZM010000002.1, on the reverse strand, counting down.
CAAGTTCTCGCAGAAAGGCTTTGGTGATTGCACCCAAGGCGACTCGCGCGGCGGATTCACGCGCGGATGCTCGCTCCAAAACATAGCGCGCTTCTGGAAAATTGAACTTCAGGGCGCCAGCCAGATCGGCGTGACCGGGTCGAGGAGAGGCGACCCGCTTGTGCAGAGCGGGATCGCCCTCTGCCACGGGCAATGCCTCCTGCCAGTTCTTCCAATCTTTATTTTCGAGGAGAAGGGAAATGGGAGAGCCGATCGTCGATCCCTGTCGAACCCCGGAAAGGATGTGAGCGGTATCGCGTTCAATCTTCATTCGTCCGCCGCGGCCATATCCCTGCTGCCGCCGCCAGAGTTCGCGGTCGAGCGCCGCCTGATCAATCTTGAGCCCGGCCGGAATGCCTGACAGGAACGCAACCAAGGCTTCGCCATGGGATTCGCCAGCGGTGAAATAGCGCAGCATAAGTGCTAGATTCTACCTGATGCGGCGCTTGGTTTTGTCCGGGGAAGTAAACAAATTGCGAGCGACCGCGCCCTGAATTCGGGTGCAGAAGATCTTTTTGGCGCGGCGCAGCAGCACGATCCAATTAAAGATTGGTACAATGGCACCAAGTTGTTTTCCAGTGCGCCGCTTCTTGCTACTTTCGTCTCTATAGAATTATCGATTGTCCGGCCTTTTAACTCTCGAGGGGAAAACCGTTTTGTCGAGCAGCGCACTAACGACGCCGGTCCGCGAAAATCGACTGACTCCGCGTGAACTGGAGATTGTGAAGCTCCTGGCGGAAGGAAAAACCGTGCGTGCCGCGGCTGCCGACCTCGGCTTAAGCAGCAAAACAGTCGACGCTCACAAATTCAATCTGATGAAAAAGCTCGGCATCCACAAGAAAGCCGAGTTGGTCATGTGGGCCATCCGTGAGCGGGTTGTAGATTCTCAACTGTATCGGAAGAACTAGACTCATTCAAAAGCTGTGGCGAGTTCCGCCAGGCTTCGAACCACCAAATCGGGGTGACCCTCGACGGATTTCACCGCTCCCACTTCATTTCTCGCCGAAGGACGGTTGACCCAAACGGTAGCTATTCCCAGCGACTGCGCCGGGATTACATCGTGATAGATGCTCTGCCCAACATGCAGAATGCAACCGGTGGGAACGCCGATCCGGCTGAGTGCCAGTTCAAAAATCTTTAAGGAGGGTTTGTAAGCTCGCGCCTGCTGAGCTGTGATTACCTGACTGAATTCGACTTCCAACTCAGGCCGAGTGGCTGCGAAAAGATCGTCATCCACGTTTGAAATGATGGCCAATCGATGTTTTCTTCCCAACCTTCGCAATGCTTCGACCGTATCAGGCCAGGGCTTCCATTCTTTCAAAGAGTCCGCCAAAGATTCGGTTTGCCGACTGGTAGGAATAAAGTCAAACTGCTCTCCGAACTGCTGGACGACCGAGCCAAGTACCTCACGATAGCAGCGAAACGCCTGCTGTTCCGCGTTGGCTTCGAAATCTCCGTAGAGTTTCAGGATCGTGGGGTCCGCGGCATCTTTGCCATGTTCGGACAATAAAGCGTGCAGGCAGCGAAGAATTCCGTCCTCCCAATTGACGAGAGTGCCGTAGCAATCGAAGGTAAGAACTTCGAATTGGCTGAGGTTAAGCATGGCCGCTATCGACAGAGAAAGATTTAGGATTCGAAACCAGGAAGGATGGGAGCTTGTTCGAGGGAACTGACAGCAGATTCTGCTTCCGTCTGGGGCTCAACCGTGTCGACCGGAACTGCAGTCATCTTTGGCGCGAGAAACTTCGCGCTATTCAAGAGCGGACGCCCGAGCGAAGCGTTGTAGCTAGTCCATGGGCCCTCTAAGTCGTTTTCGCGCTCGAATTGAGCCCGCATCGCCTCCATCTTTGAATCGAGATCGTCCATGTAGTGCAGCAGAAGAGCTTCCGGGAACATGGGCAATTTGGGAGAACCGAACTCGTACTCGCCATGGTGGCTGATGATGAGATGTTCAAGAAGAATTTTCAGCTCGGCGGGAAAGTCAGGAAGTAATGCCAGTTTCGCCTGCAGCATTTCCAATTCAATTACCATGTGCCCGAGCAACTGGCCTCGCGTTGTATAGGAGAACGAACGGTTGTAAGCCAACTCGTGAATTTTGCCGATGTCATGAAAAAAAGCCCCAGTCAGCAAAAGGTCGCGATTCACCTGCGGATAATTGCGGCTGATCAGGTCGCACGATCGACAAAGTGAAACCACGTGATCGAGCAGCCCTCCGATGTAGGCGTGATGCAAGGTCTTGGCGGCGGGAGCGTTACGGTAGGCCGCGGCTATTTCCGGATCGGACATAAAGGCCTGCACCAGCGCCTTCAGGTGAACGTTCTGGAAGGAACACACAAAAGCAGCGAGCTCCTGCCAGAGTTCGTCAATGTTTCTGGCGGTCTTGGGAAGGTAATCGGCAAATTCGATTTCCGAATCGCCAAGCTTGCGAAGTTTGTGGATCGTGAGCTGGAAGCGGTTCTTATATTTATTGACCAGGCCCTTGATCTTGAGGAAATCGTCCTGCTCAAAGGCGTTGAGCACTTCTTCCACGTTGTCCCACATCTTGGCATCGAGTTGACCGCTGCGATCGCCCAGGGTTAAGGCGAGATAGGGTTCGCCCGTCTTTTTGGGCTTGATCTGCTTGGCTACGACAACAAAATTGGAAGTGATGACCTTGTTTTCGTGGCGGGTACACTCGCTGATGTAGAAATCCTTCATCTTCTCAAAGAGTGTAAACCAAACGGGGCGGCGTGGGCCTAAGATCTGCCAGCTGGCCCGTTGCCTTTTGTCTACAGAACGCCCATAAACTTCTTTTTCTTCTTTTTTAGATTCTTCGCGCCTGTTTCTTTGACACTGGCAGTTTCAATCGGCTCGGTCTGGTTCGGGCTGTGGCCTGAGTCGACGTAACCATCCGCGACTTTAATATAGGCGTCTTCGCGCAGCTTGGTGAGATAAGCGCGCAGCGCGGGCTGCAGCTTCTGGTAGTACAAGGCATCCTGAACTTTCGGTTCGACGTCCTTGATAGGTGGAATACCGGCCATTTGGTGATCGGTAACTTTTAAGATCACATAGCCTTGCTTGGTGCGAATGACGTCGGTGACTTGTCCCGACTTCATCGCGAAAGTTCTATCCTCTAACTCTTTGGCCAGAGTCCCACGCTTGAACACGCCCAAATCTCCGCCCTGGCCCGCAGAAGGACCATTGGAATATTTCTTTGCGATTTCATCGAAACCGGCTCCGCCTTGAATCTGCTTCAGCAGATCATTCGCCTTGGCCTCAGCGGCAGTCAAAGCTTTTGCCTCGTCCGCTTGCTTCGCTGCATCGTCTTTCTGGACATCTCCAGCCGCGCCATTTTCCGACTTGGTCGCCGCCGGCTTTTCGGGAGCAATCAATATCTCGCTCAGACGAATCGATTCCGGCTGCTCCATCTCGCTCTTGTGGTCGTCATAGAACTTCTGCTCTTCGTCTTTGGTGATGTTGAGGTGAGAGCCCACCTCTTCGCCAATTACCTTTTGCGTAATGATCTGATTACGCATGTTCTGCTTGAAGTCTTCATAGGAGATGCCCTGCGCAGTGGCGGCCTTTTCCAACTCCTCCATCGTTTCCAGCTTCATGTCCTTACGCATCTGGTCGAGTCGCTTGATCAGCTCGGTGTCGCCCGTAATTCCCAGGTCTTTGCCCTTTTCGAGAAGAAGCTGCTGGTCGATCAAGTCGCGCAAGATGTCCTTCTCGCGATCGCTAAACAGCTTGTCCGCATTGTTCGGATCTTGCTGCTTAACGTCATCTCGGAGTTGATCTTTGCTGCGGAGAAATTCAGAGCGGGTAATAATCTGCCCGTTGACGCGGGCGACAATTTCTTCGACCACTTGACCGGTCGAAAACGCGGATAGACAAGACAAACCGATAAGCAGGAGAGCGATTCTTTTCATAAGATTCCAGGGAGGGCCGCCGCTCGCGTCGCCGTACCGTGGCGGGTCAGGGCCGTTTTCGTATTTTACTACGCCAGTTTTACCAGCTCCAGGGCGAACTCGAATGGCGTTCAACGATTATATCCGATGATTTGTCGCAGGATTCATGGCTGGCGGAACGATTGCGCTCGAATAAAGACCAGAGCAGTCATATCATCCGGGACCACGGGCACGCAGGTAAACTCGCCCACCGAGTTCAGATTAGAAGAGGAAATTTCTCGAGCACTGCGAGAAGCGTCTTCGCTCAGCCGTTGTTTGACGCGATCCAAGCCATATTCCAAATCTTCGTCCTTATCGTCTTTGCATTTGCCCTCGACAACTCCGCGCGAAACCAGCAGGAGAACCGCGCCAGGCTCGAGCCCGACTGTGGGGGCATCGCTGGTGGCGTGGGAAAACAAGCCGAGCGGCAAGCCGGTAGAGGGCAATTCCGTAACTCCAGTATGATCTTTCAACAGCCCTGGGGTGTGCCCCGCATTGGTGTAGCAGAGAGTTCCGAACTTTTCGTGATAACAAGCCATGAAGGCCGGGCAAGAGATCACACCTCCCGCAGCTTCCATCAGACCTCGATTGAGGCGAAGCGAGAGTTGGGTCATAGACTCCGCCTCATTGAAGTCGCCGCCGGAGAAAAGCTCGGCGCCCACGGTTCTGAACATGGTTTGCGCCACCGTCAGGATTGCCTGATTATTCTTACGGCGCCCGGCGACATCCAGCAGTCCGAAGAGAATCCGCTCGGGGCCCACGCGCAAACAATCGTAGAAATCCCCCGCAACCCGCGGGCCGTATGTGGTGGCGGCTATCTCTGCGCCCTTTATGTTCGGGAAATCGTTGGCCGCCGCTTCCGTGGCAGGCAGGGGTACGGGCTCACGAGGATGGAATAAGGAGCACATTCGACGCGAAGGCCCAGAAGCGAAAGTAGCACAACCAGGAGTGGGCCGCAAACTTCGTTGGGACTAAATTAGGAAAAGCTAAAATTTAAGATAAAGACTAATCCCCATATTTATCGGCGAGATTTTTCGCCAGGTCGGATTCGAATTGCCCGTAATCGGAATGGATGGTTACCCGTAATGCTGCTTCGGTGGAGCTTCCCTGGCTGATACGCTGCAGAATTCGTTGAATGTCGCCCATGCCGTAGGTGTCGCTAATATAAGAAACCGCAGCCAGAGATTCCGCGTATGCCACGTAAGCCTGAACGCCCGAGAAGCGGAGAAAGCTACCCTCCAGCGCATTCAGCGGGATATAGCGCTGGGATTTGAAGAGTTGGGCAAGTTGGCGACCATCGCTGCCCAGAGATTTCGGCTCAAGAAACTGCGCAATTCCCTCGTTCAGCCAAGTCGGGCAACGCCCAGCCGAAAGTTGATTGATAAAAGAGTGAGCGAGTTCGTGCTTTAGCACTCGCGCCAGTTCCGGAGTCATTGCACTAAGACCATTGATGGGAATCCGGAGTTTGCCATCGTTCAGCGCGCCCGACCAGGAAGGCGCGCGGGTTACATCAAAGAATGCCTGTTCGGTGTAAAGGGTCACAAGGATGTCGTCGTGCGGAGGAGTGCCAAGATCGCGGGCCAGATCATCGTAATCGCTTTCAAGCGCTGCCAGAATTTGCTCGCGGAATGACTCGGAAGTTTGTTTACCCTCATAGTGCATGACGAAGTGGCTGCTTTCACGCTGGGTGAAGTCCGCTTCGGCATTCTGTTCGCGCTGGGCTTTCGCCAGATACTGTTGCACGGCGGGATCGGGACGCAATTCCAGAGAACGCTTCCACGACATGATCGCGTCTTTGGTGCGATCGGCGGCCTGCTGCGCATAGCCGAGAACGGTATAAGCGTCGGGTGAATTAGGGGCAGCGTTCACGGCGCGCCGAGCATACGTCAACGCTTGCGATGCGTTGCCGGTTCGCACCAGCGCGGCAGCGTAGTAAATCAGAATCGTGGAATTCTCCGGCTGGAAGCGAAGCCCGCTATCGAAATAGCGGCGCGCCCGATCAAGATTTCCGTGATCGAACTCAAATTTGCCCGCAATAAAATCTGCAGTGGCGCCCAACTCCGCACTGCCTTTGCCTTCTAGTTTCGAGAGTGCGTCTTCGTCGATTTTGCCATCTTTGATGACGGTTTGAGGAAGATCGGCTGCGACTGCCAGACTGTCAGCCGGTGTGAACGCTGGAAGGTCGCTCTGGTTTGAGCCTGCCCCGGAGCTGGCGGGCATGCCGCCAACCTCGACCTTTTCCACTAAACTCTTTGGGATAGCATAGCTGTCATCGCCAATTTCGTATTGATAGTGGCTGCCATTTTCGCTCACATGGTCAGCCAGAATGGTTCGTCCATTTTTAAGATGAATAGTGTCGCCCAGCGCATACAACGGGGCACAAACCGTCAAGAAAATCGCGATAGTGACACGAAGCCCCATTGAAGCGCATTCTAGCAACGGAGAGAATTGAGTCCTACATCACCAAAGTGTTGGCCGCGTCTCTAAAACTTGGGGTTGCGCTTGCAATCTGCTGCCACGTTGCTCCTGGCTGTGCAGCTCAAACTGCGCGAGCGGCGGCCCTGCCGCCGAAAACAGCCGAATCGTTATACCTGCAGCTTAGCAACGTTGGACTTGATCCGGCACGTGTGTTTCGCGTGCGCGGCGGCTCTATCGATAAGGCCTCCATCCACATCACCCTTGAAGATGGGACCATCGCCTTCACCAAAGATGTGTTGGGCAGGATTACGGGCGCGTTCTTCGAAGGAGACGGCGAAGTTCTGCTGCCGCCTCCTAATCAAGTCGAACGCAGATCGATGATGTTGTTCACTGGAATGGCGATCCTTGAGGAGCGATTCAGTACCGCCTACTTCCGCTTTAACGACAATACCGCTACTGAGCTCCAGCCAAGCCTTCGGGCGCCGGAGGATCCTGAGGAATTCATTGCCCGATGGAACGAAACTGCAAGTGGCCTGGCGAGAACTGACGCGATGAGGCTGCTAGCCACTTTCAGCCAGTGGCTTCCTGCCGGATATGCCTCAACTTCCTCGCCCAACAAGCCTGACAGCGGCGATCGCCTGCTGCACGCACGTTTGCAGGGAAACATCCTTGGCGCCTTCAATGTTGTTTTCGACTCCACGGCCATGGAACAAGTCGAAGCTGGGCAGTCGAAAGCCGCAGCCGACGGAACCGTTTACTACGACGTTTGGACCTCGTTCTCAACCGACGATCAGGATCGGCGTAATCAGTCGGCTTCCGGTGATTCCCAAGTTCGTAAAGAAGATAAACCCAACGAGGACCCGTTTGTAGCCAGGGATTATGTCATCGACGCTCAGCTCAAACCGCCAAAAGAGCTCGACGCCAAGGTGACGCTGCGGCTGCAAGTCAAGGGACGGCCGACGCGCTTTCTGGCATTTGAGCTGTCTCGCTACTTAAAGGTGCAGTCGGTGAAATGGAACGGATCCCCAGTTGAGTTCATTCAGAATCCCTCCATGGAGGGGACGCAACTCGCACGCAGCGGAAACGATGTGTTGGGGGTGGTTCTTCCGAGCGAAGTAACGAGCGGACAGGAGATCACGCTTGATTTTGTTTACGGCGGCGATGTTCTTGCCGAAGCGGGGAAAGGATTGCTCTATGTGGGTGCGCGGGGAAACTGGTACCCGAACAGCAGCGTCTCCATGTCGAATTTCGATCTTACGTTTCACTACCCGCAAGATTGGACGTTGCTGGCCACGGGCAGGCCGCAAGCTGTTCCACAGGAGCAAGCGGGAGCGCATCCAGCCGACGAGCAAGTAACTCGCTGGATCTCCGAGCGTCCCATCCCAGTCGCTGGATTTGATCTTGGCAAGTACGTGGAGGCGGCGGCGCAGGCCGGGAATATTAAAATTGAAGCCTACGCCACAACCGGTGTGGAACGCGATTTCCTAACGGGGGAGGCGCCGATTCCAGCCATATCTCCGGAAACGCTGCAGCCTCAACACCCGGTGCCGGCGCCAGCGATCGCAGCCGTTGCGCCTTCCCCGGCGCGCCATGCGATGACAGTAGCAGAGACCACGGCCCGAGCGGTTCTTTTTTATTCCGATCGATTTGGCCCGTTTCCGTATAGCCATCTAGCGCTTACTCAGCTGCCGGGCACGGAAAGCCAAGGATGGCCGGGATTAGTCTTCCTCTCGTCCTACGCCTTCCTAACCAAAGAAGAGCGGCACGAGCTCCACATAAGCGGCGCGCAGGAGTTAATTGATCAGCAGATTCCCGCCCACGAAGCTGCCCACCAATGGTGGGGGGATCTGGTGACCTGGAGCACATACCGCGACCAGTGGTTCTCGGAGGGGCTGGCGAATTATTGTGCGTTGATGATTCTTCAGGAAAAAGATCCCGTCAGCTTCCGGCGCGTCATGGAGAAATACCGGGGAGATTTGGTTGTCAAAGACAAGAACGGTGACATGCCGAAGGACGCGGGCCCCGTAACCCTGGGAACCCGTCTTCTCTCGTCGCGTTTTCCGCAGGGCTATCAAGCCATCAGCTACGGAAGGGCGACCTGGTTGTTTCATATGCTGCGGTCGATGTTGCGGGATGCAGAGACGGAGAGTGCAAGGAAGAATCCCAGCGGCAGTATCGACGAAGAGCCCTTCGTGCGATCTCTGCACAAGCTTCGTGATCGGTATCAAGGGCAAGCCATCACTACGCGCGAACTTCTCAATGTTTTCGCAGAGAACCTGCCCCCCTCTTTACGCTATGAAGGCAAATCCTCTCTTGATTGGTTTTTTGATAACTGGATAAATGGCATTTCATTGCCTCGACTGGAACTCCAGGCAGTCAGGCTTTCACAAAAAGCAAAGGGAGTATCGGTTAGCGGCCAGATACGGCAAAAGGACGCTACAGATACCTTTGTAACCTCAGTACCCGTCTACGCGGCCATCTCTGGCAAGCCTCCGGTGCTCCTGGGCCGGGTGTTCGCCGACGGTCCGGAAACTCCCTTTCACTTCTCTGCGCCATTGGGCACGCGCAAACTCTTGCTCGACCCGGACGACACCGTACTCACCAGCCCAAAGTAATTGGCCGGAGACCCGACTCCTGTGCGTTGCCTCCGTTCGTAAAGAAGAAGAATGGCAACCCAGCTGCTTCGAAAAAAACTTCAATGGGAGGTACGAGGGTGCCTGAAGAACCAGAGTTCGTCAGACAGGCGGCAATCGGGTCTGTGATCGAAGGCGCTTCCTCGCCTGATGTTATTGACCACGCCTGGGAGTTTCACTTTGCGCGCCCACTACGACAAACCGTTCTGGTGGTAGAAGATGATGGGTTCATCCGGAAAGCAATTTGCGAAGCATTAGAATCCGCGGGCTACAAAGTATTGACCGCTGACTGTGCATTTGCAGCCACGCAGATCCACGACCAGTATCCCGAATCCGTGGATCTGCTGCTGACGGATGTTGTTCTGCCGGGAACGAATGGACGTGTACTGGCCCATGATTTGATGGATTTATCTGCCGGACTTCGGGTTTTGCTGATAAGCGGCTACGCACATGAATTGAAGGTGGCCGCCTTGGCTAGCAGTCGGCAACGCATACGGTTTATGGAGAAGCCGTTCTCAATTACCACGCTTTTGCGAAGGGTGGAACAGATCTTGAATCAGCCACTCATGTGCGATAAATGGCGCGAACCAGGCTGTGAACTTCTTCCACGTAGGATTCCAACTCAAACGTGAGACGCGCCCAATCGAAGTTCTTAAGATTCTTGGAGTATTGAGCCAGTTGAGCGAAGCCGGACTGCTCCAATAAATTCACCTGCCGCCGTTCCAGGTAGCCATAATTCAGGTAGCTCATCCGACAGAGTAGATCAGCCAACTGCACGAGCGCGGCTAAACCGGTGGCATCCGCCGATTGCTCCGGGGAGTGATGATGATTCACCACGTCGATCATCTCGGGGGCAAGTTGCCAGCGCTCGGCGAGAAGACGCCCGCTCTCACAGTGAGTAAATCCTAGGCAGCGCTGTTCCGCTTCGTGCAGTGGGATGCCTTCGGCCCTGGCGAGTTCCCAAGCCTCGCGGAATTCTTTGGGAAGAACCCACAAATTTACGATGATTCCAAGATCATGGAGCAGGCCCGCCAGATAGGCTTTCCCGGGATCCCCGAACTCGATCTTTCTGGCCAGATGCCGGCAGACCAGAGCGCATCCCAGGGAATGCTCCCAAAAAACAACCGGATCCAGATTGGATTTATCGCTCGGAAGGATCTTTAACATTCCACATGACATGGCAATATCGCTAACATGATGAAACCCCAGGCTCACGACCGCCGAGCGGAGAGATTGCACATCTTTGGCGCGCCCGAAAAGGGGAGAATTCGCCATTTGCAGGCATTGCGCCGCCAGCGACTCGTCTTGCGAGAGCAAATCGGTCACTTTCTGTACATCAATCTGCTCGACCGGTTGCTGCAGGTGGCAAAGCAGGGGCGCCAGCACGGCCGGGATGGTCGGGATTTGCCGCAAGCCGTCGAGCCGCTGCAGCAGAGTCTGTTTGGTTGGCGTTCCGGCTACGGTTGTCATAGCGATTTCCCTCCACTTAACGTGCGCTCGCCTTTCACATAGGCAGTGGCTCCGGGCAGGTGGACCAGACGAAAATCATCATTCACTCCATACAGGGATTCCGAGTGACCCAGGAAAAGGTATCCATGAGGCAACAGATTATTAAAGAAGTGCTGAATGACGCGACGCTTGGAAGCCAGATCGAAGTAGATAAGCACGTTGCAGCAAAAGATGACATCTATGCTCTTCATGAAGGTCATGCGCGAATCGTCGGATAAGTTCAGCCGGCTGAAGCTTATGTTCGAACGCGCCATCGCATTCACTTGCAGCTTGTCGGATTGTGCGGTGAAATACTTGCCGCGGTAAACAGGAGTGAGATTGCGAGTGCTGTAGCTGCCGTAAACTCCCTCTTGGGCATGCGTCAGCGACCGTTCATTCAAATCGGTAGCCAATAGTTCCGTGGTCCAATCTCTAAGTTGCGCACTCGCTTCTTCGAGCAGCATCATCCGCAGGGTGTACGGTTCTTCTCCGGTGGAACATCCGGCGCTCCACATGCGAAGCCGTCGAATGGGTAAGTGTGCCTTTGCCTGGATGATCTTAGGCAAGACTACGTTCTTGAAGGCGTCGAGCTGCGGTTGATTCCGAAAGAAAGAGGTTTCCCCAATCGTGATCTCATTGAGGAGCGCGACCAATTCTGCTTGCCGCGTTGGCTTAACCGTAAGGCAGTCACAGTATTCCCGGAGGCTGGGTACGCGCAGCTCCTTCATGCGGCGGCAGCAACGATCCAGCAGCAAACGAAGCTTATTATCCGGGTGAAAAATTCCCGCAGCCTTGTAAATAACATCACGAATGAGCATGAGTTCCGGCTCGGGCACGGAGTCCGCGAAGCCCGCACCAATTGAAGACGCCGCCGTCACGCGGAAGCCTTTCGAGCGAAACCGGTGCCAACGGTTTGTAAATTCGCCAGAAGTCCGGCGGGATCCAGCACCAGCCGGACTTGGCCGTCGCCGCTGATGGTCGCGCCGGAAAGGCTGGAACAACCGTGCAGGTAGTTTCCTAATGGTTTAATCACCGTGGATTCCTGCCCCAGCAACTGATCGACAAGTAGCGCGAAACGTTTCTCCGTGGCCGCGAGGATGACAATCTTTTGGTTATTTTCTTCCTCATCTTCCTCATCTTTACCGATGGACGGAGATGGATCCTTGGCCAGAATCAATCTTGGAGTGGCGCTTACCGGGAAGAGGCGACTGAGGCGCAATAGCGGTAGAGTTTCGCCGCGCAAACATAGAACTTCATTTCCCTCGACCAGATGCACTTGTTTCGAATCCAGTTGAACCGTCTCAGCGACGGAACGCAGGGGCAACGCATAGATCTCGCTACCCACCTGAACCAGGAGCACAGGAAGAATCGCGAGGGTTAGAGGTAAGCGGAGTTTTACTGTAGTGCCTTGCGAGACCCGACTGTCGATTTCCACCGAGCCGTTCAACCGCTTTAAGTTGGTGCGGACCACATCCATGCCCACACCGCGACCGGAGAGATCAGTAGTTTTTTCGGCGGTGCTGAAGCCGGGAAGAAAAATGAAGTCAAGAATTTCTCGGGAACTTAAGCCGCGCAACCGGTCTGCCGCCACCAGCCCTTTTTCGACCGCTTTGCGCCCGATTCGTTCGGGGTCGATGCCCGCGCCATCGTCAGAAATGCTGATTACAATCTGATCGCCTTCCTGACGGGCTTCCAATTGGATCGTGCCCTTTCGGCCTTTGCCAGCCCGTTCGCGAACTGCCGGTAATTCGAGACCATGATCGAGGGAGTTGCGGACCAGGTGAACCAACGGGTCGCCAATCAGCTCGACCATCGTCTTATCCAGTTCGGTCTCTTCCCCGAGAAGGACAAGATCTACTTCCTTTTTTAAGTTGCCGGCTACGTCGCGGACCAGTCGCGGAAATCTGCGAAAAACACTCTCAATGGGAACCATTCGCGTCTTCAACCCCGCCGATTGCAATTCCTCGGTGATAAAGCTCAAGCGCGCGGCGGATTGTGAGAGCGATGAACTCAAGGTGCTCATGGCAGTCTTGCCAGAGGTCGCATCCCGGGACAATTGCAGCAGGCGATTACGTTCCAGCACCAACTCGCCGATCAGATTGATCAGGTCATCAAGCTTGGCTGCCTCCACTCTCATCGTGGGCAAGGCGGCGCGCGGCTGGTTGATTTCTTTCTGCCGAACCAGGGCCTCGCCCACTTCGGAAGGCGATGCCAACCCTTTATCCACCAACATTTCGCCGAGTTTGCGGGGAACTGGAGTGACGGACTGTTCTTCCAGGAGCGAATGCAAGGTCGCGGAAGATATGACGTCTTGCTTGACCAGCAACTCGCCCAGGGTGGGAGGACTCTGTCGCGACACCTGCGCCGATTCAAGCTCCTGCAACAGATCGTCCATTTCATACTGTCGCAAGCCTCCATCGCGTATATCCTGGAGCATCTTGCCGAGATAATCGCGCGCCGCCAGGAGCGCATCGATCATGGGACGATTCAGCTGAGCTTCCCCTTTGCGGAGAGCATTCAGAACGTCCTCCGCGCGATGACTGAGGCGTACAACGGGCTCGAAGCCCAGGAATCCGGATGTACCTTTAATGGTGTGCAGCGCGCGAAAAATGCGGTTCAACAACTCGGCATCGAGCGGAGTTGCCTCCAATGCCACCATGTCCTGATCCATTCGCTGGAGGAATTCCTCCGATTCGACCAGAAAATCCTGCACCAGGGATGGATCATCGAAGGATGCATCGCTCATAACGTTTGTTGCTCCTGAATTGTTGGAGAACCTTAGGCCTGAGCCGCAGCGGCGCTGAGCATTTCCGGCTCCGTCTCAGTCATCAGGCGGTCGGTATCGAGCAAAATGAGCAGCCGGTCGCCAAGCTTGCCGACGCCTGAGACATATTCGCGCTCGACCACGCCCAGACGCGGCGGCGGTTCGACCGTAGCCGCAGGGATGCGAAGGACTTCAGAAACCGCATCGACGATAAAGCCAAGAATGGTGCCTTGAATCTCCACCACTACAATGCGGTTCTGTTTGTCGGGGGCGACTTCTTCCAAGCCAAAACGCCTGCGCAGCGCAATCACAGGAATAATCTTTCCGCGTAGGTTCATCACTCCCTCCATGAAGTCCGGGGAATTTGGAACCCGGGTGAGTTGTTGGATTCGAATGATTTCCTGCACCCGCAAGATGTCGATCCCGAATTCTTCACTGCCGACGTGAAAGCCGACCAGCTGGAGCAATTCTTCGCGCGTTTGACCGGCTTCGCGGGAAAGGCTCGGCGCTCGACGTTCGGAATCCATAGGTGTGATTACCCTCGCCCTGACCGGCAAAGAAGGCGCGCGTCCATGAAATCTATCGGCATTAGGAGGATGGACTTTAATAAAACGAGATGGGCCAGCGTGAAAAACCAGCGACTCCTCACGAAAGAAGCTCCGTGCTCGCACCGCTATTTGGGCGTGGCGGCCCTAGCATTTGCGGGTAGCCCGCCTTCGGCGACTGCTTGGGACGGCAGGATCACAATATCCACCCGTCGGTTCTGAGCCCGCCCTTGGGCGGTGATGTTGCTGGCAACTGGGTGATACTGAGCGTAGCCGGCGGCGGAGAGTCTTTCCGGTGGGAAACCGTAGCGCACAATCAGTTGGCGAACCAGTTCGGTAGCTCGCCCCGTCGAGAGCTCCCAATTGGAGGCCATTTGCGGGGTGTGAATGGGAATGTTGTCGGTATGTCCTTCAATACGCAGGTTGCAGGTCCGAATCGCAAGGATGGACGCAATCCGATCCAGCGCCGGTAAAGCTGCAGGTTTAATGGTGGCCGAGCCGCTATCAAAGAAGCCAAATTCGCGGAGGCTTACCACCAAGCCCTCGGTTTCACGATGGAGGGAAACTTGATGGGAAGCGATTTCCCCGTGGAGAGCTTGCTCCAATTCGCCTTGCAGAGTGGAAAGATCGCTCTCGTCGGAGCTGCCCGCTAGCGAGTTCGTCGGAGAGGAGGCGATACGCCCCATTTCAGAAGTTCGTTCCACATTTTCGATGGACTGCACGGTGCTGAATGGCATGGGCTCGTTGAGGTTTAGTGGAATCTCCGTGGTAGATGCCGGAAACACTCCCATCTCCTGGAATGCCACTTGAATCGCCAAAGCCAGCTTGCCCACCTTTCTTTGATCGACTTGAGAAGAGGCGTATGAGGTAGTCGAGGCGGTCGACGGCAAGGACGGGATGGCAAAGGTCACGGGCAACAAGTTCGATCTTATCGTCACCGATCTCAACATGCCCCAGATGGATGGAATTCAAATGATCACCGCCGTGCGCAAGTTGCCGGGCTATTCATTTATTCCCATCCTCATGCTTACCACCGAATCTCAGGCTGAAAAAAAAGATGCCGGGAAGAAAGCCGGTGCCACGGGTTGGATCGTGAAACCATTCAACGAACAGCAACTCATCTCTGTGATTCAAAAGCTTGTGAAGTAACCCGAGCCCTGTCCGATTTGCGTCACATTGACGGGGAAAAAAAGCGCATCAGCGCCGCTCCTATGAGCGCTGCGAGCAAAGCCGCGGGCATTGCGACAACTCCCACTTTAAAAAAATCCCAGAAACTCACTTGTATTTTTTCTTTTCGCAATGCGATCAGCCACAAAATCGTAGCCAGCGATCCCGTGATCGAGAGATTCGGTCCCAGATCGACTCCGATAAGCGCAGCATCGAGGATTGGCCCTTTCATATGGGCAGACCGAACACTTCCACCTACGATGAGCCCCAGCGGAAGATTGTTTACCAGATTATTCGCCAGTCCAACCGTAAATCCGACAACCAAGGTGGCGGTCTGAGATCCCAAATTCTGAGCCCAGACTAGCAATCGCTTTGTCGCTTCCATGCCTCCTACGTTCTCAATTGCATCCACCATCACGAAGAGACCGGCAACGAGGGCCAGCGTTTGCCAACTGATTTCGCGAACCAGCGGTAAGGGATTGCTTCGACCGATGATCGAAACCAGGACCGTCACTGCCAGAGCGGCCAAACAAGTCGGCAATCCCAGGTCCTTGCCGCACGCTGACGCCATCAACAGAACTGCCGTCATGGCTGCTATTCCGCATAGAACGAATCGTCCGCCGGAGTCCAGCGGGCGGACGCCTATATTTTTTTCCATCTCTGAATCGATGTCTTTTCGAAACAGCCAACGAATCGCCGCGTACGTCACTGCAATCGAAAGAAGAGACGGAAGCGCAAAGGAGTGTAGCCATTTGCCTAGACGAGGAACTTGATTGCCGAAAACGACCAGGTTCGCTGGATTAGAGATAGGCAGGACAAATGACGCTGCATTTGCAACCAAAGCGCACATAAAGAGATATGGCAATGGTCGGATTCTTGCCTTACGCACAGCCGCCAGGATCGCCGGCGTCAGCACCACGGCAGTTGCATCATTGGACATAAAGATGGTGACGATTATTCCAACGCCGTACACCATCAAGAAAAGCTTCGAGCTGGAGCCTCTGGCGTTGCGAACCGCGACCGATGACAGCCAATCGAATACGCCATGTTCACGCGCGAGTTCCGAGATCAACATCATGCCAATCAAGAAAAGACAAACATCAAGGGATTTCACCACCGCGCGGCCAGCTAGTCCCAGCGGAACCAGGCGAAAGCTCAATAGCAGAAAGACTCCTCCGCTTATCCAGCAAACCTCCGGAATATTGCGCGGACGGAGCAACATCAGCAGAATGCTGACTCCGACGATCACCGCCACAATAAGATGATGGGCCGATATCAACCTTGTACTTTCTTACTCGGGGTTTTAGATCTGTCACTCACTCGATGGAACCGAAGTTGGATGCGAAAGAGAAAATCGAGGGTAAGCATATCGCCACCGAGCCCACAAAAAGAGAGGATCTCAGGCAATCACGGGCATATCGGAAACACCCGCCACGCCGAATACGCGCCGGTATCGTTCGATTTCGTCAGCAGGTCCGAGCGCCTTCGAATAGTTATCGGAAAGCTTTACGGCGGGGCGGCCTTCGACGGTTGAAACTTTGCAGATCAAACTGATGGGATCGAAGCCGCTCTCCCCGGTCGGATCACAACCACGGAAATCATTCGTCAGCAGAGTCCCCCAGCCAGCGCTGAACCGGATGCGGCGTCCCTGAATCCATTTTGTTCGGTCATGGAAATCATCGGCGCTACGGAAATCGCCAACCTTCTTGCCCGACTGAATTATGCCGCCGAAATAGGCGTGAAGCCCCAGTATCTCGTCGATATCGAGTGCGTCCGAGGCGATGAGCAGCTTGTCCCGCGGATCCCGGCCGCGAGATTCCAGCCATCCGATATATTCGTCGCCAGCTATGTATGGATTCTTGCTATCAACTCTTTGCCCGGTCCAATCCGCCGCCCAGTTGGGAGCATTCTCAAGAAATTGAGTGGTGCCAAAAGTATCTGGAAGCATGATCTTCAACGCACCTTCGTAGGTGCTCTGCCAAAGTTCCAGCGTGCGGTACTGAGAAGCTCGCAAGCTCTCATCATCGGTGGCGAGCGCAGCGATGGCCATGGGGATTTCGTGGGCGTTCGTGCCAATTGCTTCGAGATCGTGTTTGTGAGCCAGAAACGCATTCGAGGTCCCGATAAATCCGGCTCCCAGATTCGAAGCCATGGCATTCGCCACATACTCCTGCCATAAGAAACTGTGACGCCGGCGAGTTCCGAAATCTGCAATCGTCAATCCGGGAACCCCGCGCAGGCGCTCGATTTTGTTCCAGAGCTTCGTCTTGGCTCTGGCATACAAAATATCCAGACTGAATTCGCTCAGCCGCTTCAAATTTGCCCTGGTTTTCAGCTCGTCGAGAATGGATAACGAATAAAGTTCCCACATCGTGGTCTCGGTCCACAATCCATCGAACGTGAGGTTAAACTGGCCATCCTTTATAGATAGCTCATACTCCGACAATCGGAAGTCGTGTTCCAACCACTCTAGAAATGCCGGCTCGAAAATGCCCCGTCTTCCGTAAAAGGTGTTTCCCGCGAGCCAGACCAATTCGGATTTTCGGAATTGCAATTTCCTTACATGCTCCATTTGCGCGGTGAGATCGTGGATGGAAAACAGATCTCCCAGACGCTCCGCAGCCGAGCGGTTGAAAAGTGAAAAGGAAACGTGAAGACGGGGAAAATGCTTCCAGATGAACTGCAACATCAGCAGCTTGTAGAAATCAGTATCGAGCAAGGACCGGGTAACCGGGTCCAATTCCCAGTTGTGGTTATGCGCCCGCTCAGCGAAATTGACGATCATCGGGCGATGGTTTTCTCTGGAATCCGCGGCTCAGTTTGCCAATCGTGAACTACAAAGCCAACTGTTTTATTGAATCGGAATGCCTTGGAACTGTCAAACAGGAAGTTGGCTATTTCGGCATCAAATGAACGTTGAATAAATATGTCTTGGTAGTCGGGTCGAAGAGCAGGCGCCAATACAAATGCCGGTGAGTTGAAGATAACGCCTGCAGCAACAGATCTCGGGCGGAAGCCGGGCTCCCGCCTACCGTCACATCCGTACCGCTTAATAAATTTCTCGGAGACACACCCATTGTGACTTCGATGTGTTCCTCTGCACTCACCTTTTGGCAAATCAGGCTCAACGTGTCGGAGATGTTTCTCTCTTGACTTGGAATCGTAATCGGCGCATCGAAAGGGACGGGCTGGCGGGTCAATTGTCCGCGCACGTCCCGTGCCTGTGCGCCAACCACGGAAAACTGACCCTGCGCACTTTTCCGCAGCTCGAATCTCCCTGGACTCGTACTCGAGTTGTAGGAGTCCACTATCGCCTTCAGGACTTTTTCCTCTTCCGTAGCGGCGGGAAACTCGACCGTAAATGGCATACCTGCGGGAAGCAGGTTGCCTGCCGGCCCTTCCGCCTCCACCAGATCTAACTTAGAAACAAATTGGGGATCTTCGTAATTGACGTCCCATTTGTATTTCAGATCGAGAGCGTCCAGAACTTGTTCGAGGGGGCGGGGACTGTTCGCCACGATTCGGATAGTTCCATTCGACTCGCTAACTTCAGCCTGTCTCAAATAAGAATTGCCCGCCGTCGCGATCTGCGGAAAACTAACCACAACGAATATAGCGACGATGCAGGCGGCATTTCTTGTCCAGGTCATCGGAATCCGGCTATCTCCCATTTTTTCGGCTCAACCGATACTTAGACGAGGCCGCAGATATGACCTCGCCGAGAATATCTCACCGCATTATATGTCGTCGAATCCCTGCGAGCCGCGAGCGAAATGCAATGAATCAACCAATGAAGTAGTTCCTTCGGGGCGATGTATCTCGCTTCGGCTCGGCGTATAAGAAAATAACCAAAAAAGCTGAGATGTTAAGGAATACAGAGTTATGAGCCTTGATCAGACTGCTTCGAAAGGTTCCGAAGAAGTATGGATCGCCAAATATCGAGCTGCTCTCGATCAAAAGCAGCCAGAAATTTCAGGATGTAGAAGAATTCGTGAGTTTATCGCCGGCATTTGCCGGAAAGCTGCCGCGTACGTGACCAAGCCTACTACCCAACCGCCGGAGTCGCGAAAGAAAAAATCTGCGTCAGCCGTGCCTGCTCTGGCTCTGGCTTCCCCCTCCCGGAAGATCCGGCAATCCACGGTTTCCAGCAAAAAAACGTCGCATGGCGTCAAACGCGGCGCCGCACGATCTAAGGCTTCGCGAGCCTCCAACAAGTAGGGCGAACTGCGGAAATGGGCTATAGACGATGAATTAGTCCGTTTGGGCTAATCACTCGGGACTAGATTCTAGAGATAACTTCAACAATGAGCCCAAAGGGGTGCATTGTTGCTTGACATCGACATCTTCTGTTGGCACAATAGGCCCGGCTTTATCCTCATCCTCCTGAGGCGAAGCTGGGCACAGCTTTCCAACCCCCGGGAAAGTGATTGTCTGCGTTGAATACGATTTATGGCTAGTCCATTTAAAGTAACCGATCGTTGAAGTTTGCTCGGTTGCTTGGTGACCACGTAACTTGGGTCGGGGCCCCGGTTTGGATCGGTGGAGGCGGCGACTGTGAGCGCTTGTCTCTTCAAAAGGGGAAAATCGGTGCATACTGCTGCTGCTGCACGACCGGGTCTGATCGTGGTGGATGATTCCCTGGCTGTCGTAGGTTCGAATTCCGAGGCTTTGCAAATTCTTGCGTTTCCGGAACGGCCAGAAAAAATCCATCGCTTGGACGCCTGGTTATCCAACAAGGTTAGATCGACTCTCGTGGAAAGGCGGCCTCCTTTTCGCGTGGTGGGAGAATATCGTTCCGCCAAGCGCACCTACCTTTGCCGTTCGTTTCCCATTGGCGTCCCAGGGGGCCAGAACGTAAACCACGCGAATGGCGCGACACCATCTCGGGGGTTACTGATTGTCATGCTCGAAAGAAAAAATAATGAGGCGGTCACCATCGCTGAGCTTTCCGTGCGCTTCGGCCTCACCGCGCGCGAGCAGGAAACGGTGAAGTTCCTGTTGGAGGGATTGACCAGCAAGGAAATCGCCGACCGTATGAATATCAGCCCGAATACCGTCAAGGCTTTTATCCGTTTGGTAATGGTCAAAATGAACGTTTCGACCCGTTCTGGAATCATCGGAAAAATCGTTGGCTGGAAGGCCGGTCTTGGCCTTGAAACCGGCTCCAGTAACGGGTCTTCGCGCGGGTTAGTGAGAATGGATTAGTGCTCTTGGAGACTTTCGCGCACGCCTTCAACTAGAGTAGCGTAGCCGATGCGCCACGAAAGCCGAGCCAACCCCTCCCCAGCTTGGCGGCGTAATCTCAAGGAGGAAAAAATGCGTCGAACCACTATGTTCGTAGTCTGTACGCTGGCTCTGGCTCTTTTCGCTGGATACGCATCGGCAGCCGTTACCACACCACCGGCCGATACGTTGAAGGTCGATTATTTCTCGGGGGCCAATTCTGGCGGCCCGGATGGAACCGTTCGGATCACGAATCCTGGAACGTCGGGCGGCAATCTGTGCGCCGCTATCTACGTCTATGATTCTTTCCAGGAACTGTCTGAATGCTGCAGCTGCAAGGTCACTCCGAATGGTCTTCTGACCCTCTCGGTGAACACCGACCTGACCAGCAATCCGCTGACTGGCGTCACCCTCGCTACCGGATCGATTCGGATCGTATCAACGAAGGTGCTTCCCAGCGGCCTTTGCCCGGCTCTTCCGGGAACTCTGGTACCCACGCCGACCGTTCGCGCTTGGGCAACTCACATTCAGACCGGCGGAGCGATCACTGAGACTGCATCGCAAGATGCTACTTTCAGTGCGGCTGAGCAGACCTTGCTTCAGTCCGATTGCTACGCGGTTACTCTGGTCGGCAGCGGCAAGGGCAAGTGCAGCTGCGGAACAGGCGACTAGTTTTTGCTTCACTTGATTCCGGATGGGGGCTGCATCCGACCCCCATCTGGTCTCAAGAACAATCTGTAAGCAATTCAGCCGTAACTGCTATTCAAAGTCTGCAAATCTGCAAATCTTGATGAGATGGGGGATCTCATGTTTGTTTCCGGAAAAATTGTAAAGTTGGCGTTGGGCACAGTGCTCGGATTGCTGAGCGCGGGAATAGTATCGGCCCAGAGTGACGCAACCGCCGTAGTAGCCGAGGTGGGAGGCGTCAAGGTCACCATGGGTGAACTAGAACAACAGGAGTCCGCCAGGTTATTGTCGGCGCACTACGAGTCCTATCAGGCCGAGACCAAAGCGCTAAACGATCTGATCGACAAGAAATTGCTCGAACAGAAAGCTAAGAGCGAAAACATCAGCGTCGATGAACTGATCAAGCGGGATATCAGCTCGCAGGTGAAAGATCCTACGGAAGATCAGATGAAGGTCTTCTACGAGGGCCTCGAAACCGACCAACCCTACGACGCGGTTCGCGAAAAAATTCTGGAAAAAATTCGCGATGTCCGCATCCATAAGGCCCGCGTTGCCTACATCAAAGCCTTGCATGCCGAGACCAACGTCTCCATATTGCTGGCTCCGCCTCACGTCGACGTGGACACTCAAAACGCCCTGTCGCTCGGCCCGGACAAGGCCGCGGTGACGCTGGTGGAATTTGCCGACTACGAGTGCCCGTATTGCCAGAAGGTCGCCGCAGACGTCAAGAAACTCAAAGCTGACTTTGGCGACAAGCTCACGCTGACCTACAAGGATTTCCCGCTGCCCATGCATTCGCGTGCGGAAAAGGCTGCGGAAGCCAGCCGCTGCGCCAGCAAACAAGGCAAGTTCTGGGAATTCCACGATGAAATATTCCGCAGCAAAGAATTGGATGTGGACCAGCTGAAAGCTCAAGCCCGGGCGCTAAAGCTGGACCCTGCCCAATTCGATAAATGCCTGGATTCAGGCGAAGAAGCTGCGGTGGTGGAAACTGACCGCAAAGAAGGCGCGCGTCTCGGTATCAATGGAACTCCCGCTTTCTTTATCAATGGTCACTTCCTCAGCGGAGCGGTTGACTATGCGGCTCTGCGTGAAATCGTAGAACAACAACTGGCCGCGCAAACTCACAGCACCGGTAACGCCGGGAGCAAATAGCTGAAGAAATCCCCCTTTTCAGCCTATGTTTTCGAAGGCCCAAGTCCTCGCACTTGGGCCTTTCTTCTTAGAACTAACCATTTTGCGTGAGCCTTTCGACTTAAGCACTTTAGTCTCCCCTTATTTGTTTAGCCCAAATGGGTGGTTGCAAAAACTGAGTCAGCCAGTATATAGTCGCCGATACTCTGTAGCGTGATTCGTTTCCAGCCACAGAGTTTACCTCCCTCAATCTCCCCTGCGGTTCATTATTTTCCCGTCGTCTTGGGTTCGGCGGTAGATCGTTCGTTCGCGTCTTGTGCCCTATCTCTCAGTGGACATGCTGGCAGCATCTCGAACTACCCTCGCACCTTCGAGTGATGCGAAACCGCTGACCTTAGGAGGCTTCATGTTGCGGCGTAAAGCTTTGGAACTCCTCTTCGCCATCCTGGCGGGAGCGCAACTGGCGCAAGCCGGTGTGTTCGCCCAAGCGCCTCAATATCCAGTTGGGACCAATCCCCAGGCAGTGGCTGTTGGCGACTTCAATGGAGATGGGAACCAGGATGTTGCGGTCGTCAATTTTGCGAGCAATACGGTCACCATCCTCCTCGGAAACGGAAGTGGCTCTTTCACTCCTGCGCCAAATTGCACCGCAACCTCAGTTAATTGTGTAACTGGCAGCGCACCCAAAGGAATCGCCACCGGAGATTTCAACGGAGACGGCTACCTCGACCTAGCCGTTACTAATTCAGGCAGCAACACCGTCAGTGTGCTCCTGGGCAACGGAGACGGAACCTTTCAACCGAAAGTAGATTTTCCGACCGGAACCGCACCTTGGGGAATAGCGGTGGGTCAGTTTCAGGGAAACGGGATCCCGGACATCGTTGTGACCAACTCCGCGGATGGTACTGTGAGAGTGCTTTTGTTCCAGGGCACCAAGACGAGCTGGCAGTACAGTGAGGAATTTACTTATAACACGGGTTTTAATCCCAGCTCGATAGCCGTCGGGGATGTGAACAACGATGGCATCCCCGACCTCGTCGTAGCCAACGACAACAATAACAACGTCATAAGTGTACTGCTGGGTCTTGGAACCGCAGGAGTGGGAAACGGCCAGTTTCACACCCAATATCAGGACTCGACCGGAAACACCCCGGTTTCCATTGCGCTCGCGGATTTTAACGGCGACGGTAATCTGGACATTGTCACCGCCGATCAGCAAGGCAACACCATCAGCATCCTTCTCGGCAACGGAACTGGAATTTTTCCAAAACATGTGGAGTATCCGACTGGACTATTCCCAACATCGGTTGCCGCGGGGGATTTCAATGGCGACGGTAACACCGATGTAGCCGTGTCCGATGGCGATGGTAACACCGTCACCGTGCTCTGGGGCGTGGGCGATGGCACGTTCCACGGGCAAGACAATGTCGGGACGGGAAACCTGCCTTATTCCGTCGCTGCAGGCAATTTCACCGGCAGTAGCACGCCTGACCTGGTAGCGGCCAATAACGGATCAAACTCCGTAAGCATTATCCTGAGTAACGGGAACACTGGCACTTTCCAGGCGCGTACCGATTACCCGGCGGGCACCGACCCTTATTCGATCGTGACGGCCGACTTCAACGGTGACGGCAATCTGGATCTAGCCATCGGCAACTATAGCGCCGGCACAATCTCAATTGAATTCGGCAATGGTGATGGCACTTTCCAGCCGCCCACCCCTTCGACCACGTATTCGGCGGGAACTCCCCGCGCCTTAGCCGTGGCCGACTTCAACGGTGATGGCATACCCGATCTCGCGGTGGCAGACTTTGGCAGTGGCTCGGTCAGCATTTTGTTAGGTCAGCATGGCGGAACCTTCCTCCCTGCCACCACAGTCGCGGCCGGGAACGGACCGGCCTCCATTGTCGTCGGCGACTTCAACGGCGATGGCTTTCAAGACCTCGCGGTGGCGAACTTCAATACGAATAACGTCAGCGTTCTGTTAGGCGATGGCAGCGGCGGATTCTCCCAGGCACCCGGCTCCCCCATAAGTGTCGGAACTGGTCCCGTGTCTCTGGCAGTCGCAGATTTGCGCGGCAATGGCAAGCTCGATCTGGTAACGGTCAACGAAAGCAACGATACCATCAGCGTTCTGCTGGGAAACGGCGATGGCACGTTTAATGCGCAGTCGAATATCGGAATTGGCTCCAACCCGCAGTGGATTGTAGCCGGAAATTTCAGCGGGAATAACATTCCCGATCTTGCTGTCGTCTTCTACCAAAGCGAAGAGATTAGCGTGTTCGTTGGAGATGGCAATGGCACGTTTAAGGCGGGGGTCAAATACGCCGTGGATACCTATCCATCTTCCATGGTAGTCGCCGATTTCAACGGCGACGGCAAACTGGACCTCGCGATGACGGGCGCTCCCTCGGTCAATTTCCCCAGCAACGTAGTCAGTCTGCTCTTGGGGAACGGCGACGGAACATTTGGCAGCCTGACCACTCCGTTCGCCATTTTCGGAGTTGGTGACCTGCCTTACTCTGCGGCGGTTGGGGACTTCAACGGAGATGGGGCCAAGGACTTGGCGGTCGCCAATTCCGGCAGCAACACTGTCAGCGTGTTGTTGAATACGCAGGGTACAAATATGAGCACGGTCTCATCCGGCAACCCGTCGAGTTTTGGCCAGTCAATTACCTTTACCACCACCATAGCCGCAAGCGTTCCGAGCGGAGCGGCTCCATCCGGGACCGTGACTCTTTCGACTGGAAGCTCCGTCCTCGGCAGCGGCGACTTAGTAAACGGAGCATTTGCGTTCAGCACAAGCGCTCTGCCGGTGGGAGTGGATTCGATTTCAGCGGTTTATTCCGGTCACAGCAACTATCAGCCGCACACAATTTCCTTAACCCAAACCGTGCAGCAGGCGGCGACCATCACAAGTTTGCTTTCCTCGGCAGATCCTTCACAACCGAATCAGTCAGTAACCTTCACTGCAAAGGTACTGCCGGGTACGAGCGGACTACCCACTGGCAGGGTCACCTTCATGGATGGAACGGCAATCATCGGCTCTTCCACGGTAAATGCCAGCGGCCAAGCGGCTGTGACCATTGGCGGCCTAAGTACCGACACCCACAGCATAACGGCCGGCTATAGTGGAGACGGCAACTTCAAAGCAAGCCATTCGACCGTATTAAATCAAGTGGTTGGGCAGGCGAGCACAACCATTGAGCTGACGGCGAGTCCTTCCTCGCCGGATTTGAACCAAACCGTAATCCTCACTGCGACCGTAGCCTCTGAAGTTCCGGCGGCCCCTACGGGTTCGGTGACCTTCCTGGACGGAAGCACTCAACTCGGCACAGCAACGTTGAACGGAAGTGGCATTGCCACTTTCTCCACTTCCGCCCTCACCGCGGGAGCGCACAACATCACGGCAGCATATGGCGGAGGCGGCAACTATCTCGCCAGCACTTCGGCTTTATTGACCTTGGCGGTGGCCGCGCCCCGGTTCACCCTTTTGCCCTCGCCCTCGGCGTTGTCTGTCGCTCCGGGCGCGTCTGCAACTTCGACCATCAAAATCAGTCCCTCGGGCGGATTGAATCCTTCCCAAGTCACTCTTACGTGTAGCGTCGCTCCCGTAACCGCACCAGCCCCCACGTGCTCCGTTGGATCGATCACCATAGCGAACAATGCCGGATCATCCACTCTCGCCGTGACCACTACGGGATCTCAGGCCAAGCTGGATTCACCGCTGGATTCGAAGGGTCTTTTCGCTTTGGGCCTGATTATTCCAGCGCTTTTGCTGAGCGGATCTGGATTTAAGAAGGCAAGCGCAAGAAGACTTTTTAGCTTTGGCCTGATTTTCTTAGTTCTAGGCGTCAGTATCCTCGAAGTGGCTTGCAGCAGCGCCGGACAAGCCAGTAGCACAAGCACTTCAACCAGGACGGGTAGCTCAGGCACTCCGGCCGGGACGTACACAATCACGGTTACAGGAACTAGTAATGAAGTACAAACCCAGACCGCAACGATCTCCTTAACCGTGCAATGAGATCCGAGACAGAAATCAAACTACTGCGCTTTGCCGAACCATTCTTCAAACCATTGCAGCGACCTTAGAGAATAGTCGCGCGCGTCGGCAGGTTTGATGAACATGTGTCCTTCATTCGGATAAACCACGAGTTTATTCGGCACATGAAAAGTTGTGAGCGCATGGCCCCACTCCACCGACTGCTCCATGGGCACTTCACCGTCCCGGTCGCCCACCAGAATCAATGTCGGAGTTCTTACCGCCTTCACAAAATGCATGGGATCGCTCTTGGCATACACGACCGGATCGTCGTATACCGAGGCTCCGAAGAACGGAATCATCCATTCGTCAATGTCGTTCAATCCGTAGTAACTCAACCAATCCGAAAGTCCTGCGCCCGCGACCGCGGCGGTAAACCGGTGCGTCTGAGTTTCCGCCCACATCGTCATATACCCGCCGTAGCTGTGGCCGCGGATACCCAGGCGCTTGAGGTCGATCGGATACTGCTTTGAGAGCGCATCCACCCCAGCCATGATGTCGCGGAAATCTCCGCCGCCGAAGTCCTTCACGTTGCCTCGGGTGAATGCTTCTCCCTGCCCGTAACTGCCTCGCGGATTCGGGCATAGAGAAAAGTACCCCATGGCTGACTGCGGACCCATGGTGCCGGGATCCCAGCGCGATGAGCACGCAGCGGACGGCCCGCCATGGACATTCACGACCAACGGATACTTCTTCCCCGGATCAAAATCCTTGGGCAGCATCAGCCATCCCTGCACTCGCATCGTTCCGTTCATCCAATGCACATTCCGCATCTCGCCCCATGCCGGCATCATGGCAGCGTGCAGAGTGGTCAATTGCTTCCAATGGCCGATCGGTCCAGCCCACACTTCGGGCGGAGCGCTGGCCGACTGCCGGGCGACAGCGGTGACGGTCTCGTCGCCGACAGAATTTGTCCAGGCACTCCCGCTTGGGCGAGCCGTCTCTTCTCCAGTCCAGACCGTCTCGACCTTCCCGCCCTTCGCACTGACTCTGGCGAATCCGGAATTGCCATCCACATTTTCGGCAAAGAGAATGCGTTCAGAACCTGCCCAGGCAAGAGCGAAAGGTGACGATTTTATGTTGGCAGTGACGTTACGGGCAGCGCCTCCGCCAATGGGCACCACGAAAATATCGCCTCCAGTCGAACCTTCGTCGCTCATCAATCCTTCGATGAAGGCCACGTTCTTTCCGTCGGGTGAAACGCGAGGATCCGCAATTTGTAGCTTCGGCTTATAGATCTCCCGCACTTCGCCGCTCTGTGAATCCGCCGAATAAAGCCGTGCAACCCACCAGTTAGGATCGCCTGCACCATGCGCCGCGCTCACCAGCCAGGATTTTCCATCCGGCGCCCAGTCATACTCGTAGACATACATATCGGCGGGAGTCACCTGTGCCAGCCGGTCCGTGCTCAGATCGATGGTCGCGATCCGCTGCTCATAGATCCTTTCGTTGACCACTCCACCAAGAGGTGTCATCGGTTGCAAAGGTCCCGCAGCGCGGGGCATGCCCTCGATGAACAGAATCGCCAGCCTCGCCCCATCCGGAGAAAACCGGGGCGTTTGCACATATCCCTCCAACTCCGCATGCTTCATGGAAGCGCTGCCATCGGCGGATGCGGTCCACACTTGGGCGGAAGGAGTATTGCCCGGCAGATCGGCAATAAAAGCAAGCCTTGTGCTATCCGCAGACCAGGCAGCATCCCTAAGCCGGAGATTACCCTCGACTTCTATGGAATGCGGAGAGGCTCCATCAACGCCGCAGACGGTTAATTTCCCGTCCACCACGTAGGCCACGAATGCGCCATCCGGAGACAACGAAACCTCGCCAATCCTTTTGGCGTTCGGCATGGAGTCGAGGACGGCTGCGGCACGAGAGGAGGACGCGGCCGGTCCCTGCGCAAGAAGAGACGCGCAGAATAAGAATGACAGGGTGAGCCAAAACAAAAATCGCAAACTCGTCCGAATATTCACGCCACGAGTATACAGCCGCTTACCACGCGGATCTCATATCGCTCGATGTCCCCCCGGCAGCAGGAACATAACATTTCTGCGTGTAATCCATCACCATGCGATCGGCGTTGAAACGCCAGCCCAGCGTTCGGATTGTCCGCTTCATGCGTTTGATCCAACCCCTCGGCAGCCCGTCTCGATCGCGCTGGTAAAAAAGAGGAATCACTTCATCTTGAAGCGCGCGGTGCAAATCCTCGGCGTCGCGTTTGTCGTGAACATTCACATCCAGGTGCGTACGCCCGGTGCCAATGGCAAATCCATTTCTTCCGTCGTAAGCCTCCGCCCACCAGCCATCGAGCACGGAAAGATTCAGCCCTCCGTTCAGCACCACCTTCTGGCCGCTGGTGCCGGAAGCTTCCAGTGGGCGCCGCGGATTGTTCAGCCATACATCGACACCCTGCACCAGATAGCGCCCCACGTTGATGTCATAGTCCTCGACGAAGACAAACCTGTCGCCGAATCGGGGGTTGCGCATCAATTCCGCAATCTGCTGCAGCAGCCGTTTCCCCGGCTCATCATTGGGGTGCGCCTTGCCCGCAAATACGAACTGCACCGGCCGTTTCGGATCGTTCACCATCAGCGCCAGAGACTCAATATCGCTGAGGATCAGATTCGCCCGCTTGTAGGTAGCGAAACGCCGCGCAAATCCGATGGTCAGCGCGTCCGGACTGAGCACCGTGGCCAGTCGTTGCAACGTCTCCAACGGTTCACCCCGCCGCTCGGCTTGTTCCAAAGCGCGCCGCCGCACAAATCCCAAAAGGCGGGATTTCAGACTAAGATGTGTTTCCCACAGTTCGCCGTCATCTACGCTCTCAATGCCTTCCCAGGTACGAGCATCGCTGCTGTGCTCGTGCCAGTTCGTGCCTAGATGGCGGTCGTATAGCCGGAACATCTGCGGCGACAGCCACGATGGAACATGCACCCCGTTGGTAATATGCCCAATGGGAACTTCGTCCTCCGGCTTGCCCGGACAGAGCCCAGTCCACATCGCCCGCGAGACTTCTCCGTGCAGCGCAGAGACCGCATTCGCCCGCCGCGAAAGCCTCAGCCCGAGAACCGTCATGCAGAATGTTTCCTGATGATCACTCGGCTTCTCTCGTCCCAAACCCATCAGACTTTCTCGGGATAATCCAAGGCCATCACGAATCGGCCCCAAATGTTCTTCGATCATCTCGGCGTCAAATCGATCATGTCCAGCCGGCACCGGAGTATGGGTGGTAAAAATCACTTCTCGCGAGACGCGAGGAACGGCGCTATCGAACGCAATGCCCTCTTCCACCATTCGCGAACGAATCGCTTCCAGCACCGCAAATCCGCTGTGACCTTCATTCAAATGAAGAACGCCCGGTGTGATTCCCATGGCTGTCAGAGCGCGGAAGCCTCCAACTCCAAGCAACAATTCCTGACGAATGCGCGTCCGCGCACCCCCCCCATAGAGCCGGGAAGTCAGCGTGCGATCATCCGCCGAGTTGCCCTCAACATCGGAATCCAACAGGAAAAGATCGCAGCGTCCGACGGCCACTCGCCAGACTTTGGCATGAATTGGTCCGCCCCGCGTTTCAATTTGTACGGTAACCGGGCGGCCATTCTTGCCAATCGCAACCTCCAGGGGTAATTGTGCAACGGCGGTCTCGAGATACTCCTCCTGTTGCCAGCCTGCCTTATCCAAACGCTGACGAAAATATCCTTGCCCATAAAACAGCCCAATCCCTACCAGCGGGATGGCTAAATCCGATGCACTCTTAATGTGATCGCCAGCCAGAACTCCAAGACCGCCCGAATACACTGGCAGAGATTCGTGAATGCCAAACTCCGCGGAGAAGTAAGCCACCGGACTTGGCCGCAACACGCCCGCATGTCTCGTACCCCAGGTGCGATCGGCGTGAAGATATTCCTGTAAGCGGCGGTAGGCGTAGTTGATGCGACCGTGCAGGACAAGCTCCGCCGCTCGGCTTTCCAATTTCGCCAGCGGTAGCTCCGCCAGCAGCGAAACCGGATTCTGGTTCAACTCTCTCCAGCGCACCGGATCGAGATCCCGGAATAAGCTGCCTGCGTCGTGGTCCCAGCTCCACCATAAGTTGCGGGCCAATGCCCAAAGCCGCTCCTGCGCCGGCGCAATAAAACGATCCAGGGTTCGCGCTTCACTCACCACCGGAGCCACCTGTGCCGCCGCCTCGGTCAGCATTTGAATCTCGTAGTCAAGAAATTCCCTTGGTTCCTTCGTCTGAACCACCAGAACCCCTTGCAGCACTCCTCGCTCGATGAGCGGAACCCCAAGGAAAGAGTGATAGGAATCTTCGCCGGCCTCGGGGAAATACTTGAAGCGCGGATGCCTTTGCGCCTCCTTCGCCGCAACCGGACGCACGTGTTCCGCCACCAGCCCGGCCAACCCTTCGTTGATTCCCATCCGGAGATTGCCAATGCACTCCCGGCGTAAGCCAACCGTTGCGGCCAGCACCAGATTCGCGCGGTCCGGCTCCAGCAAATAGGCAGAGCAAACTTCGGTCCTGAAGCGCTTGGCAATCAGCGCGACGACGTTCATCAGCGTCTCAGCTGGTTGCCCTTCTTTGGCCGCGAGATTGGCGATCTCCTCCAGCGTTAGTACGTCCGCAACATCTCGCGGGCGGCCACCCGACTCCAGTTCTTGAAGTTCGCTTTCTTCCGTACCCAAGCTCTCCGGCTCCATTTTTTCCTATCGGGGGTTCGCCCCAGCTTTGACACTGCTACTCGTTGGAAACTCCTACCTTACCATCATCGAGACCCCTGTCCCGACGGCCTTTCTAAGGCAGAGCACAATTTTACAATCCTTTCCCGTTTATCCAAGCAATATGACCGTCCGGAAAGAACATTCAATATCCTTGTACCCATTGAAGAAGGCTGACGGCACGTCGCAGATGTCCCGGCAGCATGTAAATCTCGCCGATATGCTGCTTCACATCGAAGATTTGGGCATCTTCGAGAAATAGCTCAGGCTAGGTATGCCCGACATACCACGGGGCACTCACCGTGTGAATGCGTTCGTTGCCCTTAGCCATGAGCGCCCACTCCAGAAGCCGGCCGCGCTGATTGTGCAGGAAATACTCATACCACTTATCCTCGACCAGCTCGGGAATCACCACCACAATGTTGCGACCTGGGTTTTTCTTTGAAAGTTCAAGAACAAACTGGACAAAGGGAACGATGACGAAGCGGTAAGGTGAAGGCAGGAAATGCAACTCGGGCGGCTGTTTGCCGGCCTCGCGAAAAGGCTTCTCCACGTAGTGCTCCCATTCGCTTCGCAGCAATTCCGTGTGCGGGTTGGGCTCGACATGCACAGCGATAATGTCTGGAGAAAGCCGGGCCGCGAACTCGATACCCTGCCGCGTGATCGTGCTCCAACGGTCGATCGCAATCACGGCAATCGGATGCGTCTTCAGCCCCGCTGCATCCACTGGAATCTTGCAAATCGTCCGCATCTTCACCGCATGGTAGTGGCGGCGGACGATGGCAAAACAAAAAATCGTCGCGGGTATGAAAAGCAGAGTGATCCATGCGCCTTCAACAAACTTCGCCACCAGTACCACGGCAGTAGTGATACCGGTGACGAATGCGCCAAGCCCATTGACCAGTGCGTTCCTCACCCAGCCCGGTCCGCGCTTTTTACGCCAATGCATCACCATGCCCGCTTGCGAGAGCGTGAACGCCGTAAATGCTCCCACAGCGTAAAGGGGAATCAGCCGGTCAGTGACCCCGCCAAACAGGATCAAAACTCCTCCACACAAGAGCGCCAGAACCACGATCCCGTAGGTATAAACCAGTCGCCTGCCGCGATAAGCGAACACTCGTGGAAGATAATTGTTCAGTGCGACGGCACGGCACAACCGTGGAAAATCCGCAAACGCAGTGTTAGCGGAAAGCGAAAGAACCACCAAGATCGATCCGATGGTCAGATAGTAGAAAAATCCTTTTCCGAACACGGCGGCAGTCAGCATCGATAAAACGCTCTGGTAGCCCGGCTTGCCGGGATCGGTAGCTGCGATCCCATATGCTTTGACCAGAAGCGAAATCCCCGCCAGCAGGACCGCGAGAAGAAAAATGATGATGGTAAGCGTTCGCTGCGCGTTCTTGACGGTCGGTTCGCGAAAAGCCTTGACGCCATTGCTTACCGCTTCCACGCCAGTGAGCGCGGTGCAGCCGCTGGCAAATACTTTCAGCAGCAGCCAGTAAGTAACAGCCTGAATCATCGCTGGCGGTGGTGGTGGCACAACGACCGGCGAGGGATGCCCTCCACTCAGGGCGGCATGAACGCCTCCCACGACAATCGTGACCAGAAGAGTGCCGACGAACAGATAAGTGGGAACTGCGAACACCGCGCCGGCTTCGCGCACGCCGCGCAGATTCAGAATAGTGATGATGATAAGAATTCCCACGCACAAAGACACAGTATGCGGCAATAGCGATGGCACTGCCGAGATGAGCGCCCCCACCCCGGCGGAAATTCCAACCGCCGCGGTTAGAATGTAATCGGCCAGCAGCGCCGCAGCCGCGAGCAGACTCGCGGGCGCTCCCAGATTAAAACGCGCTACCGTGTAGGAGCCACCGCCGGAGGGATATGCGGCAATCGTCTGCCGATAGGAAAAATAAACCATCACCAGCAATGTGATGATCGCAGCGCTGATCGGAACGATGTAGCGAACGCCCAAAAGGCCAAGCGGAATCAGAAGGCTCAGCGCTGCTTCTGGCCCGTACGCCGCTGAACTCAGCCCGTCCAATCCAAAGATCGGAACACCCTGCGTCGGGCCGATCTGCTCGGCACGTTCGTCATCGGTCCTGATGGGCTTGCCAACGATCAGGTCAAGAATGTTCATGCGGACAGAAAGGCGGGAACGCTTACGCCAAGCGGACGCGCAGCAACAGTGTAGCTTAGGTCTCGAATCCCAAGTGTCTAAATCTCAGGTTGGGCCGCGGGCGGGAAATACGAACTTATTTTGGCCAGGTTCGTTTTGACCTGGCCAGTCGAGACTCGCAGACCTCAATACGACGCGGTCACCGCATCTTCCGGATATCCCAACATGCCAAACTCCGGCACGTCCAAGCCTTCCTCTTCGAACTCTGGAACAACTCTCATGCTCTTCACTCGATTGACCACCCAGAACACCGCATAAGTGGCTCCAAAGGCCCAAAAAGCATAAATGCTGGCGCCCATCAGCTGGCACACAAACTGCCGCGTATCTCCGTGCAGCAGCCCCGTGACCCCTTGGCCTGCATGCCCCAGATACGTCGCTGCTCCCACTCCATTCCATCCCGCCCCATAAGTCCCGTCGGCGAAAATACCAACGCACACCGCGCCCAGCCATCCGCAGTATCCATGCACGGAAATCGCCCCGCAGGGATCGTCAATCTTGAGAACCCGATCATTCAACAGCACACCGAAACAAACCACGCAACCGGCCAGGGTGCCGATCACAATTGCGGAAGTCGGCGACACAAAAGCGCACGGCGCGGTAACCGCCACCAATCCAGCCAACATCCCGTTACATGCCATGGTAATGTCAGCCTTACCGAACATGAAATACCACAGCAGCATCGCAACCGCCGATCCAGCCACCGCCGCCAGATTGGTATTCACGGCAACCACCGAGATGCGCAAGTCCGTTGCTCCCAGGGTTGAGCCCGGATTGAACCCCATCCAGCCAAACAATAAAATGAAAGTCCCGGTCACCACATAGACGATATTGTGCGCCGGAAAAACATTCACTTTCCCGCCCGGCCCGTACTTTCCTAGTCTCGGCCCCAGAATCATAGCCAGAGCCATGGCACAAAATCCTCCCACCGCGTGGACTACCGTCGATCCGGCGAAATCCACATAGCCGTGGCCAAGGTTCAAAGTAGAACCCACTTGCGACAACCACCCCCCGCCCCAGGTCCAGCACCCGGCAATCGGATACAGCAATGCGCCGATAAACAGCTCGCAAAGAAGAAACGCCCAGAAAGTAATCCGCTCACAAACCGCGCCCACAATGATGTATCCCGCCGTCTCCATGAACACCACTTCAAACAACGCGAAACAATTACTTCCAGCATCGTAAGCGGGCCCTAACAGAAAAAAGCCCTTTCCTCCCATGAATCCCCATTGCCCGCTCCCCACCAGAAATTTATTCATCGTGGGAAGCCCGCCAAGGTTGGCCGGCGCCGCATTAATGGCAACCGCTCCGAATTGAAACGCATAGCCGACGGCGTAGTAAGCCAGAAAAGCAAATACATACGCTGCGAAATTCAGCATCATCAAGTGCGCGGCGTTTTTCTTTCGCACCAGCCCGCAAGTGAGCAGCGCGAAACCAGCCTGCATGAAGAGAACGAGATAACCAGTATTCAACGTCCACGCGAAGTTTGTGGCCACGCGAACATGCCCCACGCTGTCCGCCAGCTTCACCGCCAGCGGCTCCTTTGCCGCCTGCGCCTGATAGTCGTCGTACGCCTTTTTCTGCGCCGCGTAATCCGGAGCCGTTTTGTCGGTCGGTTCCGCCACCACAAACGCATTTCCGGCGGCGTCCACGGCGGCGTTCCGGTCGCCGGTCGCGGTCCCTGCCGGATCCGCTTTCGGACCGTCATCGGCAAAACAGTTCAAAGGTAAAAGACCGGGCAACAACGCGGCGGATAAAACCATGATTGCAGGCGCCTTCCCCAACCATAGGCGCAAATAATGCCAGTCGGCTCGCTTCCTCATCTTTGGTGCTCCCATTTCACAGGCTGGACACTCTGGGGGATTTGGATCCATCGCAGGGACAACAGATACTCCAGCGCCGGGTCACTTTTCGACCGGCCCCGGCATTCATCGCAGTCCTCTCCTTGACCGCAGACGATAAAGCCACGCGCAGGGCGAGTCCAATTCAAATTTCTCATTGGATGGATCAGACTGTCCGATGATCGTGGACTTGTGAGAAAACGTGATGAAGTAAAAAACGGCGCCGGGAGCCAGGCTATGGCTTTAGACCGAAGGTTCGGGAGTGAAACTCAATCACTTCATCAAAATGAGAAGTGAAATATTCCGCGCTGTGATCGCCCGGATAAGACCGGTATTCGTGTTTTACCTTCTCTTTCTTCAACTCCTCATTCAGCGCCGCCGCGCCCTCTTCGAATCCATAATCATCCTCCTCTCCGCAGTTGAAATAGATCGCCAGCCTTCGCAAGGCCACAGCATTTTCCCGCGCCAGCACCAGTGGGTCGTTCTCTCGCCAGTGCGGCAGGTTGATTGGATCTCCAAAAATCTCGGCCATCAATTTCGCCCGCGAAGGATCCGATTGCATGGAAACAACGATTTCTTTCGGCGACTCTGTCGTCAGCGCCGGACTCTGCGCGCTCACCGCCACAAACAATTCAGGATGACTGAAGGCAAACCGCAGCGCTCCGAACCCTCCCATGGAAATACCGGTGATCGCACGGCCTGTGCGCTGCCTGGAGACGTGATATTTCCCTTCAATGTACGGAATAAATTCCTGCACAAAAAAGTCGCTATACCGAATCTTCCCATCCACTGAGTTGATATAGAAAGTCTTCGCCGCGTCAGGAGCAGCGATCAGGAACTCGCCTATCTTGTGCTTCCGCCGCAACTCGTCCAGCATGGTCCAACCGCCATCGCTGAATAGCTGCTGCTCGTTCCCGCCCAGCCCATGAAGATAGTAAAGAACGGGATACTCCTGCGGCGGCGTCTTCACCGCGTCGTAACTTCCAGGCAGATAGACGCAGTAGCGCACTGGATGCCTCAGTATCTTGCTGTTCATCGCGCCGCAGTCAATGCGGCTCTGCGCTGCAGAGGGAATCGCGGCACCCGGAATTGCAATCATCAGCGCGGCAAGAATGGTTAGAGATTGCAGGAAGGAATGAGTCATTCACTCACTCGTAGCGCAGTGCCTGCACGGGATCAAGCCGCGCCGCCCGTCCCGCCGGATACAGTCCCGCCGCCAGACTTACCAGGAAGGAAAACCCAATCGCGAAACCCACCAACCACCACGGCACCGCCCAAAAATGTTCCGGCGGGAACGACTGCGATTTGAGGTAAACATTGGTGCCGAGATTGATTACCTGCCCGATCGCCCAGCCCAACGCAACCCCAACCACGCCCCCAAGAATGCCCATCGCCCCCGCTTCGGCAAAGAAAAGCTTTCTGACATCCCCATCGCTCGCACCAATCGCCTTCATGATTCCAATCTCTCGCCGCCGCTCCAGAATCGCCATGACCAGTGTGTTCACAATTCCAATAAACGCCACGGCCAAAGCCAGGCTGCCAAAGATTCCGAGGAATACATCGAGCACCTTGAAAAACTGTTGTATGCTGCGGCTCGCATCTAGAATCGAGAAAGTACTGAACCCCATTTTCTTGATCGCGTCTTCCACCGTTTGCACCTGGCTCGGATTCTTAACCCGCACGCTCACCGACGAATACACCGGCTGGTCACCCGCGGAGCGCGACACCTCTCGCAGATCTGTAGGCTGCATCACGTGCAGGCTCTCCGCCAGTTTGAGCGGAAGAAACACTCGCGCCCGCGTAGGTCCTCGCATACTCTCCGGATCGAGATCGGCTACGCCAACAATCTTCAGTTGAAGCTCGCGCGACACCACAGAGTAAGACGAGCCTGCCACACTCTCGTCGTCCGCCGAATTGCTCTCAGCAGTCGCGGGAGCCGACGAGGCCATCCCCGGCACTGCGCTTGATGTTTCGCGCTGCGCATACCTCATCGTCAATTCTTTGCCCAGCAAGGGGGCGGCAAGCTGCGCCACATTCGTTTCGTCGACCCCGCGCTGAGGCCTCTCGCCCAGCAATTCCTCCGCGAAGGTTTTCTGCAAAATAACTTCCGGCGCCGTATCGGAAGAAAAGAAATGACCCTGCATCGAGTCGAATGCGTCGTTCGATTTCGCCGACTCCGGAAGCGCCGAAATCATGGTCAGATGCGGCTTGTCTTCGAAACGCAGCTCCGTGATGAACCGGATGTCCGGATACGCCTCGAGCACATTGGGCAGCCGCTGAATCTCCAGCCGCTTCGTCTCATCGAGAACGGCGCTTTCTCCAGGCGCCGGCCCATTGCTTTCTTCCTGACGATTAAAATTTCGCAGATCCCGCCGCGAGGTCACCACCACGGTGTCGAACAACCCAGATTTCATCAATCGCCGCGAGGCCAACTGTTGAAGTCCAATGCCAAGCGAAAGCATCGCCACCAGCGACGCGACGCCCACCGAAATCCCAATCGTGGTCAGAGAATTCCGCAGCAGAGACTCTCGTAGATTGCGCAGCGCCAGCTCCGTTAAGTCAGGTAACTTCACGCCCGCTCTCCTTGCGCAAATGTATCCGGCCCCGAGGCACCCGCGGCAACGGCCGCATTCGTTTCATCTCCCACCAGCTTGCCGTCCGCAAGAAAAATCAGCCGCTGCGCATACCGCTCCGCCAAGGCCCGCTCGTGCGTCACCATCACAATCGTCATCCCCAATTGCTGGTTAAACTCACGGACCATATTCATGATCTCCGTCCCGGTACGGCTGTCGAGATTTCCCGTGGGCTCATCCGCCAGCAAAAGCTGAGGACGATTGATCAGCGCACGGGCCAGCGCGGCCCGCTGCTGCTCTCCGCCCGAAAGCTCACTTGGCCGATGGTTCATCCGGCTCTGCAGCCCGACTCGCGCCAGCGCTTCCCGCGCCAAGCTGTCCCGCTTGCCCCGCTCAATCTCCGCAAATCGCATCGGCAGCTCCACATTCTCTGCCAGAGTCATGTTCGGAATCAGATTGAACGACTGAAACACCATCCCCACCGTGTGCAGCCGGTACCGAGCCAAGTCTTCGCGAGAAAGCTGCGCAAGATTTTTTTCGTGAACGATTACCTTTCCGGAGGTAGGTCGATCCAGGCCCGCGATCAAATTAAGCACTGAGGATTTTCCTGACCCGGAGCTTCCCAGCAGCGCAACAAACTCTCCCGCCGCAATCGTAAGGGTCACGCCGTCAACCGCGCGAATCACCGCTTCGCCCATGTGGTAATAACGGCAAAGCTGTTCCGCTCGAATCGCCGCCCCGGAATGAGATCGCTCGCTCGTGCCCATGCCCTAGCGCACCTCGCCTTTCAGCACGCTCAACGCATCAGCCGAGTTGACGCCGCCGCGGCCGCCCGTCGAACTGAGATTCCCCGCCTCATCGAACTCAACGGAATCCCCCTCGCCGGGCGCGAGAAAAAGATTCTCCTCCACCCCGTGCTGCCTCGTATAAAGATCGTGATATCGCCCGCGCAGCGCGTAGAGTTCCTCGTGCGTGCCGCGCTCCACGATTCGTCCCTGCTCCATCACCAGGATTTGATCCGCCCGCCGAATTGTCGATAAGCGATGCGCAATCACGAACGTCGTGCGGCCCTGCATCAGATAGGAAAGTCCCTGCTGGATCATCTGTTCTGATTCGGAGTCCAGACTCGAAGTTGCCTCGTCCAGAATTAGAATGCGCGGCTCCGCCAGAATCGCGCGCGCAATCGAGATTCTCTGCTTCTGCCCGCCCGATAACTTCACCCCACGCTCGCCGACAACCGTTTCGTACTTGTCTGCAAACGATTCCGCAAACTCATCCACGCGAGCGATCCGGCAGGCCCGCATGATCTGCTCCTCCGTCGCATCCGGACGGGAGAACGCCACATTCTCGCGGATTGTTCCGTCGAACAAAAAAGATTCCTGCAGCACCACTCCCAGCCGCGTCCGGTAAGTGTCCAGCAGCACCGTGCTCAAATCGATCCCATCCACCCGGATCTCGCCCTTAGTTGCCGTATAAAACGCCGAGATCAATCCAATCGTCGTCGACTTGCCCGATCCCGAAGATCCAACCAGCGCCGTCACCGTTCCGGGATCAGCGCGAAAAGAAATGTCGTGAAGAACCTCGTGAATTCCATCGTAGGTAAAACTCACATCTTCAAACTGAATCGTCCCCACAATATCGCCCAGCGCCCTGACTCGCCGCGGATCCCGATCTTCCGGCCGCTCGCGCATAATTTCCTGCGTCCGCTCCAGTCCCGCCATCGCCTCGGTAAGTTGAGTTCCAATGGCGACGATCTGCATGATCGGCGCTACCAAAAAACCCAGCAGGAGGGTGTAAGAAACAAACCCGCCAACCGTCAGTGTGCCTGATTGAATCTGGTGCGCGCCCACATACATCGTCACCGCTCCCACCAGCCCCAACAGCACGCTTGCCGAAAGACTCATCAGCGACGTCGCAGTCAGGGTGCGCATCACATTCTGCAGCAACCGATGCACGCCACTCGCAAACACAGCTTCTTCGCGCTCTTCCGCGTGATATCCCTTGATCACCCGCACGCCGCCCAGCGATTCCGTGAGCCGGCCCGTAACCTCCGCATTGATTTTGCTGCGCTCGCGGAAAATCGGCCGGATGGTGGCGAACGCCTTGTTGAGCGTGACGGCAAAACATGCCAGGGAGCCGACCGCAATCATCGTCATCTGCGGACTCGTTCGCAGCAGAAGAACCAACGCAATTCCGGAAGTAATCAATCCACCCGCAAAATCCACCAGCCCCGTTCCCAACAGATTGCGCACGCCCTCCACATCGCTCATGATGCGCGAAACCAGCGCCCCAGTTTTGTTTACGTCATAAAACGCAACCGGTAAGCGCGAAATGTGAACTTGCACCTGCTGGCGCAGCTCCGTAATCAACCGCTGCGCCGCTTTCGAGAGCGACTGGGTCAGC
Organism: uncultured Acidobacteriaceae bacterium; assembly: GCA_963833875.1. GTDB lineage: Bacteria > Acidobacteriota > Terriglobia > Terriglobales > Acidobacteriaceae > Sulfotelmatobacter. The sequence continues at coordinate 307,431 of CAWHZM010000002.1, read as the reverse complement.
GAAAAGGAAGTAATGCCCTGCACCAGCGTCGCGCCCAATACCACCAGCACCAGCGGTCGCAGCTTGTCCATGTGGTGCTTATTAATGACAGTATCGATGAGGAATTTGGTGGAATACGGCAGGACCAGCGCCGCCACCCGGTTGATGACCATCAGCAGAAAGCCCAACACCAATAAGCCGCGCCGCGGGCGCATCAACTTCCAGACCTCCGGCAAAACAGCGCGGAGCCTCTCGATCTTCGGAGCTTTATTTTCTGCCTTGGAATCGGAATTCAATCTCTAGTTGGACTCCTCCCGGTACTGATTCGCTTCATTATTACAGCGTTCGGGCCTGGTCCGAGGCGCTACTTTTCTGGCGCGCCGCGCCCCGCCGTTGTATCCTCGGGGCGTGCCTCGCTCTCCTTCGCAGGAGCGTTCTCCAACCCTGGGCTTGCTGCTCGGCCTGCTGATCACGCTGGCCGCGGTTGTCGCCTACTCCGCCTACATCACTTGGCAAGTCGCCGGTTTGCGAAAGCTGCAATCTGGGTTGATCGATCGCAACCGCAAGGATTCCCTTCAGTTGCTCCGCATCCAGAATGACCTGAATCTCCTCGCCGTTGCCATGCGCGATATGATCGATAACGACGAACCTTACCCGCTCAGCGCCTGGTCCGCCCAATTCCAGCGCATCCGTACCGATCTAAACGACGCCATGCAACTCGAAGCCGCATTCGCTCCCATTTCTCGCACCCAGGAACAAAGCACGGCTCTCACCGCCTCCATGACGCAGTTCTGGGACGCTGTCGACCGTGTCTTCGCCCTCGCATCCTCTGGCGACGAAAAAGATGCGCGAGCCCAAATTCAGCTTTCGTTGCAAGCCCGCCAGGCCGCGCTCAGCACCACCGTCTCCCGTTTTCTGGTGCAGGATAGCGAAAGCGAAGAGCAAGCCGCCAAACGCATCGTCGAAATCTACGATCGTGTTCAACGCCAGGTATATCTCTTCCTCGCCGCCACTCTGGCGGCGGTCTCACTCACCGGTCTTTCGTTGATCCGCTGGAACCGCCGCCTGTTCACCCGCATCGCCGAACTTTCCGAGCGCCGCAGCGAACTCGCTCAAAAACTCATCGCCGCGCAGGAATCAACCCTGCGCTACATCTCCCGCGAACTTCACGATGAGTTCGGCCAGATTCTAACCGCTATGGGCGCCATGCTCGCCCGCTCCGGCGCCCATGCCCCAGAGGGTTCATCCCTTCGCGCTGACTTGCAGGAAGTTCGCCTCATCGCCCAGGACACCCTCGACCGCGTCCGCACGCTCTCGCAAGCTCTCCATCCCGTCATGCTCGAAGAAGCCGGCCTTGAGCCGACTCTGGATTGGTACATCCCCACCATGGAACGGCAAAGTGGGATTACCATATCCTATGAAAAGCAGGGTGTTTCCTTTGACCTTGAAAACAATGCAGCCGTGCAGATTTACCGGATCCTGCAGGAAGCGTTGAATAATGTAGCTCGCCACTCCGGCGCGAAGAAAGCATGGGTTAGGCTTCGTTTTTTGGGCTCGGCTTTGGAGTTGGAAGTGGAGGACTGTGGCGTGGGCTTTAAGCAATCGTACAACCCGCAGCCCTCCAGAAAGGGAATCGGACTGGTCGCCATGCGCGAGCGCGCCGAACTGATGGGCGGAGCGATCTCATTCTCCACTCCAGCATCCGGCGGCACGCTTCTGCAATTGACTGTTCCACGTCAACGAATTGCAGCGTTAGCGTCCGAAGTAGCCTCGGTAATTAAACAAGCAGTGACCAAACAATAATGAGCAAACCACCAATCACAATATTGCTGGTCGATGACCATACCCTGGTACGCCGGGGTTTCCGCCGCATGCTCGAAGATGAACCCGACATGAAAGTTGTCGGCGAAGCCGGAGACGGAGACCAAGCCGTCAAAATGGCTTGGAATTTGCACCCGCAAGTCGTCTTGATGGATTGCGCTCTGCCCAACATGAACGGCCTCGATGCCACCCGCCGAATCTTGCAGGATCGTCCCGAGACTGCCGTTCTCATGCTCAGCATGCACTCCGAGAGTACCTGGGTGCGGCAGGCGATCGAGGCTGGCGCGAAGGGCTATATTCTCAAGAACGCCATGAATCTCGAACTCGGCCCCGCTGTGCGGCGCGTAGCCGCCGGCGAAACGGTCTTTGATCCGCAGGTCGATCTGCCGTCACCGCTCAAAGGCGAGCGCAATCCTAGTCTCACTCCTCGCGAGCTCGAGGTTTTGCAGCTCATTTGCAACGGTCGCTCCAACAAAGAAATCGCCTCAGTTCTCGAGCTCAGCGCCAACACCGTCGCGGTTCACCGTGCCAATATCATGAACGCTCTCAACATTCATAAGACAGCCGAACTCGTCCTCTATGCCATCCGCGCAGGTCTGGTAAACGTTCCGTGATCGAGTCTCCTCTCGATCGTAGGTCTTTTCTGCGAACCCTGCGAAATCTGGCAGGTGTGGTGACGCTCCCGCAGTTGCCCTTGCTCCGCGCTTTCGCCGTCGATCAAACTCAGCCTGGCTTTCGCTTTACCGATGTAACCGCCAGCGCGGGAATCCGTTTCCATCACAACAGCGGGGCCTTCGGCGGAAAATTGCTTCCCGAAACCCTCGGCTCCGGATGCGCCTTTCTCGATTACGACCGCGACGGCTGGCCAGACATTCTTCTCATCAACGGCATGAACTGGCCTGGAAAAGAGTCGCCCGCTCATGAGCTATCTCGCTCAACCCTTCGGCTCTATCACAACAATCGCAACGGCACCTTCACTGACGTGACCGCCCGTGCCGGACTCGATCTCGAAATGTATGGCATGGGCGTGGCCGTTGGCGATTATGACAACGACGGGTTCCAGGACATCCTCATCACCTGTGTCGGACAGAATCGCCTGTTTCACAACACTGGCAGGGGAACTTTCGTCGACGTGACCGGCTCCAGCGGTTTGGGCAAGCGCCTCGCATTCAGCACCTCGGCTCTCTGGTTCGATTACGACCGCGACGGCCTGCTTGATTTATTCGTGTGCAACTACGTGAAATGGTCGCCCGAGCGCGACATCTTTTGCAGCCTCGATGGAAAACACAAATCCTATTGCACTCCGGAGGCCTATCGCGGCGAAACCTGCTGGCTCTTTCACAACCGCGGCAACGGAACCTTCGAGGATGTAACCGCCTCCAGCGGCATCTTCGACAGCAGTTCCAAATCGCTCGGCGTCGCCCTGCTCGATGACTCCATCTTCGACAACAAAGACGCAGGCTGGCCCGATCTCCTCGTAGCCAACGACACCCAACCCAACAAGCTCTACCGCAATCAGCGCAACGGAACTTTCAAGGATATCGCCGTCGAATCCGGCATAGCTTTTAGCAGCGAAGGCAAAGCCCGCGCTGGCATGGGCGTGGATGCAGCTGATTTCACCAACACCGGCCGGCCCGGCGTGGCCATCACCAACTTCGACAACGAAATGACCGGCCTCTACCAGTTCGTCGGCAACAGTTTTGAGGATGTAGCTCCAAAATCCGGCATCGGCCTCGCCTCCCAAAACACCCTCGGTTTCGGTTGCACTTTCTTCGATGCCGACCTTGATGGCTGGCTCGATCTCGCCATCGCCAACGGTCACATCGACGAAACCGTCAGAAATATTAAGGGAAATGTCGGCTACGCCCAGCCTCCGCTTTTGTTTCTCAACAACGGCAAAGGCGGTTTTCATGACGTCGCTGCCGAAATCGGCGGCGGATTCGCCCAGCCCAAAGTCGCGCGCGGACTCGCCTACGCTGACTTCGATCGCGATGGCGATCTCGATCTACTGCTCTCTACCAACAACGGCCCCGCTTACCTCTACCGTAACGATCAACTTGCAGGAAATCGCAGCGTCCGCTTTCGCCTCATCGGCACCAAATCCAACCGCGACGCCATTGGCGCCACCGTCCACATCACCAGCGGCGGTCTCCCTCAATCCCGCATGGTAAAAAGCGGCTCCAGCTATCTTTCGCAATCCGAATTCCCTGTCACTTTTGGAATTGGGAAACGCGAAAGTGTCGAGAGCATCGTCATCGCCTGGCCGAGCGGCCGTACGGAAGATTACAAGAATCTGGCTCCAGGGCGATGCTACGAATGTACCGAAGGCAAGGGAGTCGTTCCGCTGGATGGCTTCTGATTTTCTAAAATTTATTTTCGAATGGGAGACGATCAGCGTTGCACTACGCTACCCCCAACGGAAATATCGATCTGCACCGTATCGCTCACCTTTAAGAATAGCGTACTCGGGTTCTTCACGCCCCAATTCCCATACGGAAGTTCAAACTGTAGAACCGCGCTCCAATGATCCGAGGACATCTCCACTTCAGCCGGCACGGTCAACTCGCGCTCGTTTCCATGCAGCGCAAAAATTCCATGCACCCGCACCGGCGATTTTCCTTGCAGTCTCACGGAACCATCAACCCTGTCCGGCCGGAAAACAATTTCCGGATTGCGATCGCTCTCCAGCACCTCACGATGCATCTTTCGGTCCCGCATCGCGTTTCCGCTCTCGCCACTCCTGGCGTTGACCACCACCTCACCACTGATCTTGTTCGTAGCCGGATCAAACTGCAGATTGCCGCGCTCCACTCGAAATGTTCCGCGAACTGTGTGCAGCACATCCTTGAGCGTAAAGGCTACCGTAGTGTGCTGGGCATCAGCCTGGAGGGTGACGACCTGGCTCGCCGCAGGTGCGGCCGCGGTCACCAGCGAAGCTACAAGCAGAAAAACGGGGCAGAAGATTGAAAACGCAGGTCGGCAATCCCACTCTCTTTCCCTTGTCAATCGCCGGCCCTCACCATCGCAGCAGCAGCAGTTCGGAGCAAAATCCCGGCCCCATCGCCGCCAGCAACCCCAGCGTCCCCGGCTCTGGACGCCGGTTCTTCATCACATCCTCCAGCACGCATAGCACCGACGCCGAAGACAAATTCCCCACTTTTCTCAAGCACGCCCACGAAGCATCCAGCTCCCCATTGTGCAATCCCAACGCGTCCGCCGAAGCATCCAGCACCTTCGGCCCACCCGTGTGCATAACAAAACTCTTCAAATCGCTTCGCTGGTGCCCGTTATCGGCCAGAAACGCATCCACATCGCGCCCCAGATTCTCCCGAATCAGCTTCGGAACTTCCGTCGACAGGATGATGCGGAATCCCTTCTCCGAAATATTCCATCCCATCATGTCTTCGGTCGCCGGATAAAAAACCGAACGCGTCGCAACAATCTCGGGTCCGTGGTTCCCGTTCCCGTTCACATGCCCGTCCACGGACTGGAATTCGTCTCCCGTCACAATCACCGCTGCCGCGCCATCCGCAAACAGTCCCGAAGAAATCAAATTCGCCACCGACAAATCTTCGCGCTGCAAAGTCAGCGAACATAGTTCCACCGAAACCAGCGCCGCCGCCTGTTTCGGATACGCCCGCACATAGTCGGAAGCGCGCGCAATCCCCGCCGCTCCCGCCACACATCCCAACCCAAAAATCGGCGTGCGCCGGATCTTCGCCGGAAGCTTCATCCGGTTAATCAGCATCCCATCTATCGAAGGGCTGGCAACCCCCGTCACCGTCGTAAACAGTAACGCTCCCAAATCTTCGGTGCCCATTCCCGCAGTTTGCAGAGCCCGGCACAGCGCCTGCTCACCCAACTCCTGCGCCACCCTGATCCAAATGTCGTTGGCCTGTCCCCAGGTTTTTATATCGAGGTATTCTTCCGCAGGAATCGCCAGGTACCGCCCATCCACCGTCACGTTGCGATGGAGCCGCGCCAGCAAGAGCGGGTTTTTCAACTCCGCTCCCCAATAATCCTGCAGACGCTGAAGAAGCTCTCTCTGGGTGTAGTAGTGCTTGGGGAACGCGCTTGCGGCGCTTGCAATCTTCATGCGTTCGGAGTCCTAACCTTGGTCTCGGCGCGGAAGTGCACTCAGCCGACAGAACTACCAAGCCTCTCTTCAATTAGATAGCAGCCCTCACCGCGGCTGCGACCGCAATGGCTTGCCAGCGTACATATTGTCTCAGAGATGACGATTTTTGTTTATCGCCTTGGCCGTGCGTATGCCCTGGTGCACGATCCATGCTGCACCAGCAGCATCATTCTCTATCTCTATTGCACAACTGCGATGGAAGTCGGGCTATTTCCCACCTTATAACTAGCAATCGAATTGAGACTGCCACTGGCCGCGCCAAACGCCTGCACGCCGGGCGTCGTACCCTGATTCCCCACATACAAGTATCGTCCATTCGGATCAGCCGCCAAAAAGTTTGGCTGACCTTCCGAGGCAAATGGCGCATCCGTTACCGCCACCGGAAATCCGGTCCCACTCGTAATCGAATACGTCCCAATATTGTTGGACCCTTCATTGGCCACGTATAAATAACTTCCCGTCGGATCCATCGTAAGCGCAATCGGACTCTCATCGTTGTCCTGCAGCGGCGATCCCGCAACCTGCCCCAGAGTGCCATCCGTGGCGATCGAATAAACTGAAATCGTGCTGCTCGTAGTGTTCGCGACGTATAGATAGGTCCCTTTGGGATCGATGGTCAGCCCGGTCGGATTATTGTCACTCGTAGGCGTCGGATTCGGAAGCGCGGTGAGCACGCCGGCATTTACGCTGAAACCCTCGATAAAACCCGTGGTCTGCCCCGGCGCGCTCACGTAAAGATAGTTTCCCGAGGGCGCGATCACTATGTTCTTCGGCGGCAAATTGATGTTAAATGGCGATCCCGCAATCTCCGTCAGTTCCCCGGTCGAACTCGCAATCGAGAAAACCGAAATGTTATTCGACAAAGCATTGGCTACATACAGATATTTTCCCGCAGGGTCCATCACCAGAACCGAAGGCAGTTGTCCGACCACCGTCCTCGGAGTAATTTCAGTCACGGTCCCGTCGCTGTTAACGTCGAAAAGCGAGACATCGTTTTCATTCTGACCGGGGTTCGCCACATACAAAAACTTTCCCGAAGGGTGGGCCACCACGAACTGCGCGCCGCTACCTACTGTGAAAGGGCTCTGTGAAAGCTGCGTAAGTATCCCGGAGTAAGGATCCTCTCTGAAAACCACCAGTTGGCTCGCCGCCGGAACCGTCACGTATACAAAGTGATTTCCAGTCTTTTCGCATCCCACGCCACCAGCAATGCTTGCACAAACAAACATCGTGGCCAGTGCCTTATGAAGCATCCGTAACTCCTGAAGAAATTTAAGAACCAAGAACCAAGCCAGAACCAAATCTGCCAGCCTAAGCTGCGCCGAAGAACTATAATACGCGGCAGCCGCGAAATCGGCATTTCAACCTGCCGCGTTCCAATCCAATGTTCGGCGTAATACCGCGACGACCATCTCTGCGATGCTCGGCCCGTCGCATGCGGTTGCATCCACCACTCCCGGGAACTCCGGTCGGCCAGCGTTCGGGAAGGTCGCGACTTCAGGCGTGCCACTCAATCGCCGCAAGAGCGCCTGCGCTTCAGCCTCTTCGGCTCACCCGTATCTCTGGCCGACGCGCCGCCAACTCAAAGTCAATTTCACTCAGAGAACTCAATAAACATACACTACCGCTGTAGCGAGCAACGAAAACTGCCCACCCCTCAACCCTCCCTGTTTCTGGAAAGTTTGCTGCTCAGGCGATTAACCCGCTCGCGAGATGCAAGGCCTCGTAGGCGGCGATCTGCGGCTCGTGTTGCAGTGTCAATCCGATGTCGTCCAATCCATTCAGCAGGCAATGCCGGACGAATTCGTCGACCGCAAATTTCGCGCGGAAACCCTTGTCATCCCGCACCTCGCATTGTTCCAGGTCAATGGTAAGTTCGTAACCTTCAATACTCGCCGCCCGCCGCAGCAATTCCGTGGTCTCTTCTTCACTCAACCGCACCGTAAGAAAACCGTTCTTCGTGCTGTTATTCGCGAAAATATCGGCAAAGGAAGACGAAATGACTGCGCGAAATCCAAAATCCCCCAGCGCCCACACCGCGTGTTCGCGCGATGAGCCACAGCCAAAATTCCTTCCCGCCACCAGAATGCTCGCACCCTGATAGCGAGGATGGTCAAGCACAAAGCCCGCATGCTTCTTCCCGTCCGCAGCAAATCTCCAGTCATAAAACAAAAACTGCCCGAACCCCGTGCGCTCAATCCGCTTCAAAAATTGCTTCGGAATAATCTGGTCGGTATCCACATTCACCCGATCCAGTGGGGCGACCCGCCCGGTGTGCATACGAAACGGTTTCATCGGCTCGACCCCATCACGTTTATCCCGTTCATCTTTACCACGCTCCACCGGCAACGAACTCTCATTGATAATTCCAATTCCTGATATCCGTGAAGTGCCCCATAATCGCCGCCGCCGCCGCCATCATCGGGCTCACCAGATGAGTCCTTCCACCGCGCCCCTGCCGTCCTTCAAAGTTCCGGTTGCTGGTCGAAGCGCATCGCTCTCCCGGCTGCAAAATATCGGGATTCATCCCCAGGCACATTGAACATCCTGACTCGCGCCACTCGAACCCTGCTTCCAGAAAAATCCGGTCCAACCCTTCCTGTTCTGCCGCCCGTTTTACCGCTTGCGATCCGGGTACCACCATGGCCCGCACTTTCGGGCTCACCCGTTTTCCCTTTGCCACCTTCGCCGCCGCGCGCAAATCCTCCAATCGCGAATTGGTGCACGATCCAATAAACACGCGATCGATTCCAATTTCCTCAATCCGCTTTCCCGGCTCCAGCCCCATATACTCCAACGCCAACTCGGTCGCATGCCGGTCCGCTTCCGCCAGGCTTCCGATCTCCGGCACCCGCCCGCTCACCGGCGCCACCATTCCCGGATTCGTTCCCCACGTAACAAAGGGCGAGAGCTGCGCCGCATCCATCTGAATCACTTTGTCGTAACGTGCGCCCTCATCCGTGGGCAAGCCGCTCCAATATTCGATCGCGCGCTCCCATTCACCCTCCCGTGGGGCAAATCGCCTGCCCTTCACAAAGGCAAATGTAGTCTGATCCGGAGCAATCATCCCCGCCCGCGCGCCCGCTTCAATGCTCATATTGCAAAGCGTCATGCGCCCTTCCATCGACAAGCTGCGCACCGCTTCGCCCGCATATTCGATGACGTGCCCCGTCGCGCCATCGGTTCCAATTTGCCCAATGATCCCCAGCGCCACGTCCTTGGCCGTTACCCCATCAGCCAGAGCCCCGCGCACCTCAATTTTCATTGTCTTCGGCTTCTGCTGCGCCAGGCATTGCGTCGCCAGCACGTGCTCCACTTCCGAAGTCCCAATGCCAAAAGCCAGCGCCCCAAACGCGCCGTGCGTGCTGGTATGGCTATCGCCGCACACAATCGTCATCCCCGGCCGTGTCAACCCCAACTCCGGCCCAATCACGTGCACAATCCCTTGATCCGGCGAGTCCATGTCGAACAGCGGCACCCCAAACTCTTTACAGTTCGCCTGCAAAGCCGCAATCTGCTTGGCCGCGATCAGGTCGGTAATCGGAGTTCCCCGCGGCTCGGTCGGAATATTGTGATCCACGGTCGCCACCGTGCGCCCAGGTTGACGCACCTTCCGCCCGGCCGCCCGCAAGCCCTCAAACGCCTGCGGCGAGGTCACCTCATGTACGAGATGCAGATCGATATAAAGGATCGGCGACCGGCCCTCCGGCTGCGCAACCATATGGGCATCCCAAATCTTTTCAAACAACGTCCGCTTCACCGTCATAGTTTTTCACAGCCCGTTAACCTGAGCAAGCGCCCGCCCGATTGTCACGAATCCGGTTTCAGCCGCGAACCTTCCCAGAAGTCCAGCCCGTGGCTCGGGAAGGACAATACCTTTCAGTCGTGCCGTAAGTCTCGCAGAATCACCGTCGGCTTCACCCGCTGGGGGATATCCTTCTTTTCCCTACCGATGGCAGGCCGCAGGCCAGGGGCTCACACCGGGAGCAAATTGGAAATCTGACGGAGTTACAATCTGCACCTTTAGCTTGAGGCGCGACAACGCCCCACTCTTGGGATCCGTCTTGTAGGATGAAATCCTGACTCGGAGCCATCCCTTCCGTGCGTCGTCCACGGCATTCGTGTAGTCAGAAAGCGCCCTGTCTGGATCGGAAGCTTGATAAGACCGCAGAACATTGTCGACCAGCCCAAAAATTCGATCGTAGTCGGCGTGATCAAGCAGAAAATTCATTTCGTGCGGGTGCGATAAAGAGGACTTAACCGTCTCTCCATATCCGGGGCCGAGAGTCTGATTCGGATTAAGCCGCAACGGCAAGTTCACCGGGTAGACATAATCTTTGGTATTCGCTTCCGCCGGAACGACGTCAATAAACCAGCCGGGATCCTTTTCGCTCATCACCCGAAACAGCAAGCCGCCGCCAAGTTCAAGCTGGAAATCTTCATAGACGTTAAGCGATACCTTAATAAATATGGAGCGGCAGGAATCGGGAGCCTGGGCATTCGCACAGAGTGTTGAAAGAAAGCACGCGGAAAGAAGGCACACTGAGATCAGGCTGGCCAACCTCCACTTACGCACGTTCCTGATCGACATAAGTTCCGCTTAACGCTTCTTGCGCTTAGGCTTCACAACCGGTTTCTCTTCCAACACGGCAAACTGAATCTTCTTCTCCACCGGATCGATCCGGTCAACGATCACCCGAATTCTCTGCCCCAAACTATAAGTCTTGCGCGACCGCTGCCCGATAATTTGTCTCGTATTCTCGTAGTATGTGTAATAGTCGTCGGTCAGGGAATTCAACGGAACTAGCCCCTCCACAAATAAATCCGTAAGCTCCACAAAAAATCCAAATTTGGTCACACTGGTGATCAGTCCATCAAAGTCCTCACCCACCCGATCCTGCATGAACTTCACTTTCTTCCACTCCATCAGCTCCCGCTCGGCCTCGTCCGCCCGCCGCTCCGTGTGACTGGCCTCCTCCGCAATGTTATGCAGTTCTTCAATCGGAATCGGCCCACCCAAAGGCTCCAACTCCCCGCGATCCCTGCGCTTCGACCAGGGCGAAGGCGCATCTCCGTCCGTGTGGAGCGGGCGCCCGGCCCGCTTTCCATCCCCGTGCGAAGCCGCGGCAGCCAATGGAAAGACTCCCACCGCCACTTCCCCCACATGTCGCTCCGCCAAATCTTGCAGCACCTCCTTCAATATCCTGTGCACGATCAAATCCGGATACCGCCGGATCGGCGACGTAAAATGCGTATAGCTCGGGGCCGCCAGGGCAAAGTGCCCTACGTTCTCCTCCGAATATCGCGCTTGCTTCAGCGACCGCAACATCAGGTAGCTCACGATGCGCTCTTCCGGCTTCCCGGCAATCTTCGCCGCCAGCTTCTGATACATCCGCGGCGTAATGTGCACGTCCTTCGGCACCTCGACCGTCCGCGCCTGCTTCCCCGTTCCTCGCGCCGCACGCCGGTCGCTCTTGAATTGCACCCGGTGAATCGGCAGCGCGCCCACCCCCAGGGAATATCCAAACGTCGCGGCAATCACCTCAAAGTCATAAACTCGCTTGGCGTCCGGCTTCTCATGAATGCGATATATCGATGCAATGCGTTTCGATTCCAAGTACTGCGCCACGCTTTCGTTGGCCGCCAGCATAAACTCTTCGATCAGCCGGTGCGCCATATTGCGCTCCGACCGCGTAATGCTCTTCATCAACCCCAACTCATCGAACTCGATCACCGGCTCCGGCAAATCGAAATCAATTGACCCTCGCCGCTCGCGCTTGCGATTCAGAATCAGCGCCAGATCACGCATCAATTCAAATGTAGGCACCAGCGTGGAGTAGCGCTGCCGCATGGCCGCATCGCCTTCCAGCACTGCGTTCACGCCGGTATAAGTTATCCGCTCCGCCGAGCGGATCACGCCCTGGCACAGCTCGTAGCCCACAACCTCGCCCCGCGGATCAATCTCCATTACGCACGAAACCACCAGCCGGTCCATGTGCGGGCGCAAGCTGCAAATATCGGTCGAGAGTTCCAGCGGCAACATCGGGACAGCGCGGTCGGGAAAGTAAACACTGGTCCCCCGCAGATGCGCCTCCTGGTCCAATGCAGAATCCGGCGTCACATACTGTGCTACGTCTGCAATGTGCACTTGCAATTCGAAGTTTCCATTCGCCAGCTGACTCACGGTCACCGCATCGTCAAAGTCGCGCGCCGTCTCGCCATCGATCGTGACGATGGGCAGATCACGAAAGTCGCGGCGCTGGCGCAGCTCGGTCGAAGGAATCACCGGTGAGATCTTCTGCGCCTCTTCCAGCGTAGCCGCCGGAAAGTGATGGGGGAGATGAAATTTACGTATGGTGATCTCAACGTCGACCCCGAAATCATCTTCGCGTCCCAGGATTTCAATCACGCGCCCGCGCGGATTCTGCGTGGACGTGGGAAAATCCGTAATCTCAACGTCGACCACCACCCCTTCCAGGTTATCCCATTTCGCCAGGCGCGCCACTTCCTCGCCCAATACCCGATCGACCGACGTTTTCCCCTGAGAAGAAGCATCCGGCACAATCACTTCCATTCCCGCCGGAATCACGATCTCTTGTGTGATCTTGCTGTCGAAGGGCTTCACATAATTATGGCGGCCGCCATAGTGAAAAATTCCCACTACGGTGGGATGGACGCGTACCACGGAACGTACAATGCGTCCCTCGGCGCGCCCGTCGGGACGAGTCGCGATCACGTCCACCAAGACGCGATCGCCATGCATGGCATTGCCGATGGCGTGCGGCGCGATAAAAATGTCCCCCGTCAGCCGCGACTTCATCGCGGGGCTGATCGAGTTCGCGTCTGGAATCACAAATCCGTAACCATCGCGATGCATACTAAGGCGTCCGGCAACCAAATTCTTGTCAGCGGAAGTTGAAGGCAGCGCCCAACGATCCAAATCCAGGTGCACAAGCTGCCCCTCAGCGGCCAGCTTATTCAAGCGATTATTCAGTTCGGCGCGGCCATCGCCATGCAGGCCCAGCTCGCGGACCAGCTGCTTGAACCCCGCGGCACGCTTGGGTTGGCGAGCGATGTGTTTCAGAATGGTTGCGTCAGAGATCATGCTGAGAACGTGCGGCTCGATAGGACGTCAGACCACAGGATATCGCGAGTCCCCAGACTCGTGCTTTTGGCGCTCCCACGTCTCACTTCTGAGTTGTCGGTAAGTATCCGAGCCGCGAGTTCCGCCTCAGTCCGCGGGTTCGCAGGGGGGCTCATCGGGATCGGTGGGAAGCTCTCGCTCTTCTTCCAGCATGCGTTGCAGCTCCGCGCGGGTTTGATCGATTAGGGACGCGGCGAATTGTTGGGCCGATTGCTGGCGTTCGGCGGAAAGATCCTTTACTCGCAGATTCAGCAGGGGAATATCGTTCTCAAACCAGCTCAAAGTTTTCTGGATGCGCGCAACTCGATAGGCGGAAGGCACCATGGGCAATCTCCTCAAGCTTGCAGATTGCCACGCTCACCGGCGAGTGCAAGTCACCAGTTAGATACCTTGAAGTTGGATCAAATGTGCTGGAGAGGCAGCGATTCCTTGGTGGCTGGATTTTTTTCCGCCTGCGCGTTCAGCCAGCCCTCCAGGCGCTGCTGCGAGCTTTCGGAGAGTTTGACGAAACGCAAGCCTACCCGGCCTTTGAGATCAGCCCACGCCACTTCGGTCTCTACATCGAATGCCATGCTGGTTTCCGGCAGGGTGAATTGCAAACGAGGCGCCGCATTTTTCGGCAGGGCGTTGTGAGTTTGGATCGCTATGCCGCCTTCACTGAGATTGGTGCAAGTCGCGTTCAGCTTCTTGTCGTCCAGCAGCAAAGTGACCGGCATGGCGAGCGGATGGCGAAAGAACCGCCGGCGCTCGCGCATCATGAATCCCAGCGCAGCGTTGAAGCAGCGGGCGGCATTCAGCGCGGAGAGCGGCTTGTGCAGAACAAAGTTCACTCCCATGCCGAATGCGACCTGCGTGGTGGTTTTCCGGCCGTTGACGATGGCGAACGTAACCGTGTTTTTGTTGCTGGGGGTCGTCCTTATGCCCTCCAGAATGGCTGCGCCGCCGGGCAGATCATCGCAATCGACGATCACCGCATCGAATTTCTGCGCGAGCAGAATCTCGCTGGCCTTTTTCGCTTCCTGGCAAACTTCCACTTCAATGGAAAGTTTTTCCAGCGTGGGCCGCAAGATCCTGAATACCTCGGCATCCCGACTCAGCAGCAAAGATCCCAGCATGCTTTAATTCTAGGAGTTGGTGCGCGCAGTGGAAAGTGACGAAGGTCTAGGATTCGAATTCTTAGTGTGCACTTAAATGGCCAAACGCAGGGAAGAAAAATTGGGAGACCGGACAACGAAAAAACACGGGAATACCGGCATTTCGCCGGGTATCGCCTACCTTTCGCTGGGCTCAAATGTAGGCAATCGCGAGGCGCAATTGCAGGAGGCAGTGAACCGGTTGAGCGCGGTCGGCCGAGTGGTGGCCGTTTCCTCTTTTTATGAGACTGAACCCGTGGAATTTACAGCTCAGCCCTGGTTTCTAAATTGTGCGGTTGCGCTTGAAACCAGATTGACCCCGAATGAGCTGATGAGAGCGCTGCTTGGCATCGAAGAACAAATGGGAAGGCGACGTGTTCAGAAGAAAGGTCCGCGCAGCATCGATATTGATATTCTCCTCTTCGATCATGCGGTGCTGAAATCGGCGGACCTTACCATTCCGCATCCTGCGATGCAAGACCGCCGGTTCGTGCTTGAGCCGCTGGCGGAGATCGCGCCGCAAGCAACCCATCCTCTGCTCAGGAAGACGATTGTTGATCTGCGCGAAGCTCTGCCATTCGGTCCAATCGTAAGAAAAGTAAAATCCAAATAAAGATTCTAGGGCACTATGATGCGGCTGCCGGAATCCTGCGGGGCAATGAGAGCGGGCTCTTTCTCCGGAAATTGTGCGGATAAAAAATCGACGAAAGCACGCGACTTTGGACGACCGTTCGTTCGGCTGTGAGCCAGGCGGAGCAGGAATACAAGCGCTTTGAGCAGATCGGAGTCGCGCAGACTGGACTGCCCCAGGTGTTGCTGCTCTGCTTGGCGATATTGGCGGATCATCTCTTCCACTTGCACCACGATGGTTCGCTGAGCCGAGCCAGTTAGTGGTTCCTGATAGTGGAGGCTCGAGTTCACCCGCCGTTCGTAGCTTGTGCTCATGGCCGAAAGCGCATCGATCAAATCGCGGTCATTCAGGGCCCGGTCCGCGGACGCGGCCTTAAAGAGCGCGTAGCTTAGTCCCATGAGCAGGTGCTCATGCTCATAAGTGAATTGATCAGGAATCTCCACTTGCAGAAATAATGAAGCCGGGTCGAAGTCGCCGGCTACACGCGGCTTTTCGTGCTGTCGCGCCTGTTGCAAGTAGGGGCATTCGCTCGGGCAATCAAGGGTGACTTCGCGTTGTTCGCCGCAGCACTGCGGGCAAATGCGTCCGTGAATCGCGGGACAGAACCGCTTTTCCTTCCGAATCTCACAAATGGCACAACTCAAAATCAGTTTCTCCTGTCGAATCATTATGGCATCGCTAAACCAGAAGTGGCGATCTGGAATCCGGATCTGCAGCGGGCGCTGGGGCAAGAATACTTGATTATGGGCATGATTAGCCCGTTTTGGGATGCCATATTGCGTAGAAGCTTGTAAAAATGGCCACTTCCGCTGGTTACATTCGCGGAACCCGCGTAAAATATGGGTGTTTTCCACAGGGCAGTGTTATAAGATCAAGCCCGCTGGAATCAATAAAGAATTTTTTCAAGGAGGAAACATGGCTGCAGGTTTGACCAAGACCCAACTCGTCCGGCATATGGCCGAGAAGGTGGAGCTCCCCAACAAGACGGTTGCCGCATTTTTTGAGGAACTCGCCGACGTCGCGGTAAAAGAAACCAAAAAGAACGGCGTATTCGTTGTGCCCGGCCTGGGACGTCTGGTGAAGGCGCATCGCAAAGCGCGCGTAGGACGGAACCCGCAGACGGGCGAGCCCATTCAGATCAAGGCGAAGACGGTGGTGAAGTTCCGCGTCGCCAAGGCTGCCAAGGACGCGATCGCTCCCAAGAAGTAGTTCTGTTTAGAAAGATTAAAGTGAGGGCCGGCTCAGGCCGGCTTTCTTTATTTGCGCAGGAAGTTCCCGGTTCTCGGTTCTCAGTTTTCGGAACCTGAGTTTTTAACTGCGAACTGAGAGCTGATTCAGGATGAATTGGATTGTTATTGGAGTCGGCGATATTGCACGGCGGCGCGTAATCCCGGCGATTCAGGCGGAAGTTCGAAGCTGCTTGTATGGGCTGGTTACGCAAGACGCCGGGAAGGCTTCGACTTACGCTTCGACTCACGCCGCGACTCAGAACGTTCGCTCCTGGAGAAATCTCGACCAGGCATTGCAAGATCCCGCAATAGAAGCTGTCTATGTAGCCACTCCGGTTTTTCTGCACGCACGCCAGACGATCCAGGCTCTGAGAGCGGGCAAGCATGTGCTGTGCGAGAAGCCGATGGCGATGGATACAGCCGAGGCGGAATCAATGGTCCGCGCCGCGTCGGAGACTGGACGCACGCTTGGTGTTGCCTATTATCGCCGAACCTATCCCAAGTTGAACCGGGCGAAGCAATTGATCGAGGAAGGTGCGATTGGCGAACCGGTTCTCGCCGAGCTTACCTGCCACAGCTGGTTTGACGGTAAGGATGATAGCGGAAAGGAAAGTAGCCGCAGTTGGCTGCTGGATCCGGCCAAGGCGGGAGGCGGTCCGCTTTTCGACATTGCCTCTCACCGGATCGACGTGCTGAATTATCTTTTTGGCCAGCCGCTATGGGTCACGGGGCAGGTCTCGAATGTAGTGCATCATTACGCGGTCGAGGACAATGCGACCGCATTGATCGAGTATGCCGGCGGAGTGCGCGGAATCGTAGATGTGCGCTGGCATTCCAAGATCAACCGGGACGAATGCCGCATTCGCGGCACAACAGGGGAGATTGAGTTGAGTCTGCTGAACGGTCCAGAGTTGCGGCATTCTGGCGGAGACGAGAGTTTGCCTCCGCACCCTAACCTGCATTATCCGATCATCGAAAATTTTGTGGATGCGGCGCTGAGCGGAGTTTCACCTCTGGCCAGCGGAGCTTCTTCTTACTGGACCGATTGGGTGATCGAGCGATTGCGGCTACAAAAAGATTCTTGATGCAGAAGGGCTAATCCGGCCTAGCCGCCGGGACCGTCATTCGAAGCGTATTGTTCAAGCGCTTCCAGTTCCCGGCTTAGGTCGTCGACCCGCCACTCCAGCAAATTGCGAATCGAAAGGATGCCGAGCAGTTTGCCGCTGTCATCGGCGACCGGAAGATGGCGGAAGTGACGTTCCACCATGGTGAGTAGCGCCTCGCTCGCCGAAGTGCGGCGGGTGGCCATTTCGACCGGGGTTGTCATGAGATCGCTTACCTGCGTGGTTTTCGGGTCCGAGCCGGTGAGCGACATTTTTCGCAGGACATCGCGCTCGGTAAAGATGCCAGCCACTCGATACTCCGAATCGACGATCGCCACCGCGCCCACGTGATGATCGAGCATCTTATTGATGGCATCGGCCACCGTGGCTTCCAACGGCACCGCGGCGATTTCGCGGTCACAAAGTTCCAGCACGTTCATAGCTGCCTCCTGGTGACGACTTCGTGCTCAGAAATTCAGAGATTGATGCATTATGCGCGTGCCCGCGTGGATGTCAAGAAAAAATGGAACTCCCGTGGAAGCTTTTCCTCGCGAACCACTAGCCCCGTTCCAAATAGGCATCGGCTTCGATTTCGACCAGGATCTCCGGAGAGATGAGCGCGCTCACCTGAACCATCGAAGTGGCGGGACGAATGTCACGAAAGAACTCGCCGTGAGCCTTACCGACCTTTTCCCAGTCGGCGATGTTTGTGACATACATTCGAGTGCGAACTACATCGCACAGGCTGGCTCCGGCTTTCCGCAGGGCGCTCTCTATGTTCTTTATAGTCTGCAGGGTTTGCCCATAGACGTCGCCAATCGCAACAATCTTGCCGTCCGCGCCCGTCGCCGTAGTGCCGGAAACCTGAATGTGCGGGCCTATGCGCACCGCGCGAGAGTAACCCACGATTGGTTCCCATGGAGTGCCGCTAGCTACATTCGTGCGGTCGTTGGTACGGATGCTGTTAGTGCGAGTCTCGTTGATTTGCGCCATTGCATGATCCCCTTCTCATTTTCCCGGATTATATGGTCCGAAGGCATGAAATTAGCAGCCGACGATGCCATGTGCCAGCAAAAAAACCGATGCAAACTTCTGGCCGATTGTGTCCTCTAATGAGTGGCAGAATAATGATTGGCAAAACGGATGCGCTCCATAAACAAAAGTCACTTGATTTTGCGGGGCAGCTAAGGTAACTAGTTACTCAGCGGACTTTTAAAGTCCGCGCGGGGAGCGGCGTACCAGGGGAGAAAAACTATGATTCCGGAATCCCATCCGTTGCGACAGCTTTTCCAAGAGTTGGTTGGAAGGCACTACGCGGAGGAGATCGGGATTCGCGATCCGGAAATTGTAGCCTACGTGGCCCACCTGCTGACGGAATTTTGCGAATCCGACCAGCTATTCAAGATTCACAATGAGGCAGACCGTCCGCTCACTGATTTGGGCGAGATGATGCTCGAGTCCGATCCAATCTACGGTCCGGCACCCTCCTTTGATCGCGAGCGTCAGGTGCGCAAGCACATCGGAGACTACGCTCTGTTTTTTGCCGGGATGTTTCCTGAGAGCATCAATCACTTCCGCCTGCGGAAGCAACGCCTGGAAAACTTTGTGGAGTGGATGAAAGCCGGCAAGGAAAGCTATTACATCGTTTCCAAGTTTGAGCATTTTGAATATGCGAAAGTAGCCCCGCTATTCGCTCATTTGTCGCAGGAATTTGAAAGCTGCGTCTACGGCTTGAATATGGTGAAGAACGACCTGCAGGAGATGCAGCATCCCATCATGCGCCGGAGCGAGGAATTGTTGATGTAGATGGTGTGGGTGCTGTTGATAGCCTTCCCGCAGATTCCATCCCGCGTATCTCTCAGCCACTGTTTAGATCGGGTGGGCCGCCGATGCGGTAAAAACTGATTGCGCTGTTTCCCTGAACCAGCTTCCGCATCCGGCGCAGTTGCCCAAACTCCTTTCCCGGATCGAACTTCTTATCGTGTTCGGCAATTACCAGGGACATTGCCCAAATCAGCGCCGAATCGGCTAACGCTGCGAGAGTTCGCTCGTAGGCATCCAGCATCCGATAGGGCGGATCAAGGAAGACGACGTCAGCCACGAAGTGCTCCTTTTTCAGTCGCCAGAGAATGCCGGGGAGATCGTCGCTGAGAATTCTGTGTCCATCGGCGATTTCCAGACTACCCAGATTTTGATGGATCAGCTTCGCGGCTTTGGGAGAAGTTTCGACAAAGAGCACTTCTTTCGCGCCGCGGCTCAAAGCTTCAATTCCAACCGCACCGGTGCCGGCGAAGAGGTCGAGCCAGACCGTACCCGCAAGCGCCTCCGGATTGCCGGCGGTGAGGACATTGAAAAGCGTTTCGCGCAGGCGATCTGACGTGGGCCGCGTATTGGTTCCAGTCATGGCCCGCAGAGGGCGGCCGCGGTATTTGCCGGCGATCACGCGCACGACGGTGAACTTTCGATTATCAGGAAGCGCCGATTCACGAGGCTACTATAACCAACCATGTAAAATAACTGTAGTCGCGAAATCTCATGAGAAGTTTCTCCCTTCATATCGGACGCCTCTTCGGGGTGGAAGTCCGCATTCATCTTACGTTCTTGTTTCTGCCGCTCTTCGTTTTCTGGACGGAATTTAATGCGCGCGGAACCGCCAGCGGTTCGCGCGATCTCGCGCTGGTGGGGATTGTGTTGGCATGCGTAGCCGCCCATGAGATTGGCCAGATGCTGGTGGCCCGGCGTTATGGGTTTATCCCCAAGGCGGTTATTCTTCTCCCGCTAGGCGGGGTTACGGTTTTCGATGAATCGCGCGCGGAGACCCCCGTTACGCCTGCGGCAACGTGGAAGCGCGAGGTTCGCACCGCGCTTACCGGACCCTTGGTAAATGTTATTTTCGCCCTGCTGGCTGCCGGAGTGATCACCGCGGCGCTGCCGGAGGCCAAAGTTTGGCAGTGGCCATTGTTTGGACCGGGCAATCTGCCGCGCAGTCTGGTGTGGGCCAATCTTTATATCGCCGCATTAAATTTGCTGCCAGCCTATCCGCTGGATGGCGGGCGCGTGTTGCGCGCATATTTCGCGCGTACCAGCGACACGGCTACGGCTACGCGGCGCGCGGTTTCGATTAGTCATGCCATGGCCATGATCCTGATGGTGGCCGGTTTGTTCAGCAATACATGGCTGACCATGGTTGGCATAATTATTTTCTCCGCGGCGCAGTTGGAAGAACGCGCCGTAGTGTTTCAATCGGTGCTGGACAATGTTCGGCTGGAAGAGGTGATGCTCACCGATTTTGCCACCCTTTCGCCAGCCGACACGCTGGAAGACGCCCTCGATAAGGCGGTGCATTCCTTGCAGGACGATTTTCCCGTCGTTCGCGGCAGCGACATGGTCGGAGTCATCTCGCGTCAACGCATTCTCGATGCCCTGCGCGCGGAAGGCAACGGCTACGTGCAGTCGGTGATGAATAAGTTGTTTGAGGTTTCGATCCGACAGGAATCGCTGGCCTCGGCATTCCGCAAACTGACGGCGCGGAACCTAAGCATTATCCCCGTGGTCGAAGATGAGCGGCTAGTGGGCATCATCACCTTACAAAATCTAATGCACTCCATGGCGCTGCTGGCCGAAAGCAGAAAGCTGCGCCGGGATAACTCGCAGTCTTAGTTCGTCAGATTTCTCTCCTTTTCGCCACTTTCAAAATAGTGCCACCGCTTTCGCCTCAAGCACCGCCGGAATCTTTTCCAGCTTGCGCAGAACCTCGTCCGGAACTCGGCTATCGACGTGAACCACTGCGATTGCCTCGCGCGGTCCTGAAGACACTTCGCCGCCGCGGCGGCCCAGAGAGAAGTTCGCGATGTTGATCTGGTGCTCGCCTAGAATCGTTCCCACCTTGCCGATGACGCCGGGAACGTCGTTATTGCGCAAGAAAATCAGATTGCGCTCAAGCGGCGCCTCCACGTCGATGTCATCGATGTGAACCAGCCGCGGTGCGGTCCCATGCAGTACAGCGCCTTTTACCATGTGCTCTTCGGTCGAGCTCTTTAAAAACAACGAAAGTACGCTGCCCGCGCCGCCGGTGGAAGCCTTGGCTTTGTGCGCCTCGTGAATGCGTAGCCCGCGAAGATCGGCAAGGGACGCGGCATTGACCAGATTGGCTTTTTCTTCCAGTGTCTGATTCAGAATTCCCTTGATGGCGGCGTTGCGAATGAGTTCGGTTTTCCATTCCGCGATATGACCGCTGTAACGCAGCGAAATCTCCTCAATGGAACCGCCAGAAATTTGCGCGAGAAAAGCCCCCATACGTTCCGCAAGCACGATGTAAGGCTGCATCTCCGCGTATTCTTCCGCCGAAACCGACGGCACGTTGACCGCGTTCTGAATCACCCCATTCTTCAGATACTCTCGCACCTGGCGCGCAATCTGCACCCCGACCGCCTCCTGCGCCTCATGCGTGGAACCGCCGATGTGCGGCGTCAGGATTACATTCTCCAAAGATTGAAGAGGAGAATTCTTCAACGGCTCCTGGTTAAATACATCCAGCGCGGCAGCCGCAACCTGGCCGCCCGCCAAAGCATTGGCCAGATCGGCTTCATTCACCAGTTCGCCGCGGGCGCAGTTCACCAGTCGCACGCCCTTCTTCATCTTCTTGATAGCGGCTTCATTGATCATTCCCGTGGTCTGCGGAGTAAGACCAACATGCAACGTGATGTAATCCGCGGCACCATAAAGTTCGTCCATGCTGACCAGCTTGATGCCTTGTTCCTTCGCTACTGCGACCGATACGAACGGATCATGACCCACGATTTCCATGCCGAAGGCCCGAGCCCGGCGAGCGACTTCCATGCCGATGCGGCCCAGCCCGGCGATGCCCAGCGTCTTGCCGCGCAGTTCGGAACCTTGCAGGGATTTCTTCTCCCATTTTCCGGCGTGCATCAGGGCGTCAGCCCGGCAAAGATGACGCGCCATGGCCAGCATCATGCCCAAAGTCTGCTCGGCCACAGCCACGGCGTTCGCGCCGGGAGTGTTCATCACGGCGATGCCCTGTCGCGTGGCCGCATCGAGATCGATGTTGTCCACGCCCACTCCTGCGCGTCCAACCACGCGCAGTTTTTTCGCATGCGAGAGCAGCTCCGCATCCGCCTGCACCGCGGAGCGCACGATCAGCGCGTCAGCAGATTCCAGCTCCGATGCAAGTTTGCCGTCTAGCTGTTCGGCCGTAAGCACGGTCCAGCCGGGCTCCTTCAGTTGCTCCACTGCCGATGCGGAGATTTTTTCGGCAATAAGAATTTTCACGATGGAATAGTCCCTTCTTCAGACTCAATCAAAATGAATAAAATAATTAGAAAGCGACAAACCCTTGACAGACATTTGACTCGCCGCTGACACCAGCGCTTCAACATCTTCCTACACTTCCTTCATGGGCAACTGCCCACGAGGGAAGATCATGAGAGCACTATCGACAGTATTGTTGACCGCGGCGATCGCACTGACCGTCGCTTGCGGCTACAGTAAGAAAGCTACCACCCCGGCAGTAGCCGGAACCATGCCAACCATCACGGAACTCGCTCCGGCGAATGTGAACTCAGGCGAACCTGCGTTCCTTTTGACCATCAACGGCAGCAACTTCTCAGGCAAGGCGACGATCAACTGGAACGGAGTCGCTCAATCCACAACCGACGTCAGCGCGAGCCAACTCACTGCAATCATCCCGGCTTCGGCGATTTCGACTGCGGCGACCGTTATGGTTACGGTCAGCAATCCCGCGACGGCTGGAACGGCCGCTTACGGCGGTGGCGGCACTTTGGCCGAAACCTCAAACGCCATGTCCTTCACGATCAACTGACCTTTACGGTCAACTAAGATGAGGAGCTGCTTGTGGAAGCTCTCAAACTCCCACCAGTTGGGCGGCCTTATCCAGGCCACGCGCATAAACTTCCTGAGCGGCTCGCAACGCGGCGCCGTACTTGGCGTCTCTTCCTGTCACGCGGCCAAGGACGTGTTCGAGCGCGCCCAGGATGCCGATCGTGTCCAGATAATCGTAGTAACCGATGTGCGCGATGCGGAAGAGTTGCCCCTTCATTTCGCCCTGGCCGTTGGCGACTACGGCGTCAAAGGATTCGCGGAACTCTTTTACAATTTTCCCGGAGTCGATTCCATCCGGCGAACAAATTGCCGTGAGGGCTGCGGCCGGGGACGATGCATAGAGTTTCAACCCTAGCGCCAGCGCCCCGGCTCGCGTCATCTCGGCGCAAAGCTCAGCATTATCGATCAGAGCTTCGCGTCCCTTGGCCAAATCCCCATTGCCCATCTCACGGATGAACTGCAACGCAGCTCCCAGCGCCGCAAACAGCGAAGTTGCCGGAGTGTAGGCTGACTCACCCTTGGCCGCCGACTTGCGTTCCTTGCGCAGATCGAAGTAGTACCGCGGCGAAGTCGTCGAATCCATTCGCTTCCACGCCCGCTCACTCACCGCACAGTAGGCGAGGCCTGGCGGCATCATCAGCGCCTTCTGCGATCCGCCGATGATTACATCCACGCCCCAGCCATCGACATCCAGATGAGTCGTGCCCAGGCCGGTGATCGCGTCCACAATCAGCAACGTGTCATTGCCGTTGGCGCGAACGATCTCCGCAATATGGCGGATGTCATGGCGCGCGCCAGTAGAACTTTCCGTGGCCTGCACGAATACCGCGCGAACTTCAGGAGTAAGCTTGGCGCGAATCTCATCGAGCGAGAAAGTCTCACCATAAGGGACGGAGAGTACGTCCGCGCTGCAGCCAAAAGCCTTGGAAAGCCCGGTCCAGCGCTCCCCGAACTTTCCGGCAGTCAGCACCAGAACTTTATCGCCCGGAGACGTGAGGTTCGATACCGACGCTTCCATCACGCCAGTTCCCGAGCAAGCCAGCACCAGCACGTCATTCTTCGTGCCGATAAATTCCTTCATATCGGCGAGCACGCGTTGAAACAGGGCGCGGAAATCGGCCGTGCGGTGGTGCGCCGTAAACGAAGCCATGGCGGTTTGCGCCGCGGGCAAGAGCGGGGTTGGACCAGGAGTAAAAAGACGGTTCTTCCGGAGCATTGGCTGAGTCCTTTAAGAAGTTAGGATAAAAAAATTTGAGTTCGGACGAAGGAGATCCAATTCATTAGTTTACTGGAATTACTGGTTCCATGCGGTGACTCTTATCACAAGCTACCCTATAATCCCCCCATGAGCCTCATCGAACAGATTCAGCAAGACATAACCGCAGCCATGAAGGCGCGCGCGGAGCAGCGTCTCTCCACGTTGCGGATGATGAAAACCGCCCTCAAGCATCGCGAGATTGAAAAGATGGCGCCGCTCGACGAGAAAGAATCTCACTCCGTGCTGAATACGCTCATCAAGCAGCGCAAAGAATCGGTGGAACAGTTTACCAAAGGCGGCCGGCAGGAAATGGCCGATAAGGAAGCCGCCGAGATTCTCGTAATCGAAAGCTACCTGCCCAAAGCAGCCGGCGAGGCGGAAATTGTCGCCGGGGTGAAGGCCGTGATCGCCGAAATGGGCTCGCCGACCATGAAAGACATGGGAACGGTAATGAAGAACGTGATGGCCCGCTTTTCCGGCGCCGGCATGCGCGTCGACGGGAAAGTGGTGAGCGATGCGGTGAAGCGGGAGTTGGAAGGGAAGTAGAGTAGGCCACATCTTCACTTCCTTCGCTGTAATTCCCTGTAGGCCTCGCTCTTGGAGATTCCTCTCTCTTTTGCAACTTTCTTCAATGCGGCTTTCTCATCTAGCTTTTCTTCGGTGACGATCTGCTGAACTCTTTCGTGGATGGAAGGACGGGCGGAGTCGCCCGTTCCGATGCGAGTCTCCGTCTCATCGGCTTTGCCGATCAGCAGCGTGATTTCGCCTTTCACCCCGTCGCGCGACTTCAGTATTTCCAGAACTTCTTCGGAGCGGCCACGCAAAAATTCTTCGTGCAGCTTCGTCACTTCGCGGGCGATCACCACATGCCGGTCATTTCCCAGAACTTCGACTACATCCGCGAGCGTTTCCACAATTCGGTGCGGAGCTTCATAGAAGACCTGCGTGCGCGGCGAGGTTTTGATCGCTTCCAACGCGGCGCGTCGTTCTCCGCGCTTGGCAGGGAGAAATCCACTGAAGCGGAAGGAATCGGTAGGTAATCCGCCCGCCACCAGCGCAGAAAGAAATGCCGACGCCCCAGGAATCGGCACTACGGGCAAGCGATGCCGAATAGCTAAGGCAATCAGGCGAAATCCAGGGTCGGAGATTCCAGGCATACCCGCATCTGTCACCAGCGCAATGCTGGTGCCTTCCTGCAGGTCCTTGACCAGTTCGGCCGATCGCGTCATCTCATTGTGTTCGTGGTAGCTCACCGTGCGGGTGGTAATGCCGTAATGATTCAGGAGCTTCTGCGTCTGCCGTGTGTCTTCGCAGGCGATCACATCCACTTCCTTCAGCACGCGCAGCGCGCGCAATGTAATGTCCTCGAGATTGCCGATGGGCGTGCCCACCAGATAGAGCGCAGGACGGGGAGTAAGTGTATCTTTTCCATGAATGATCTCGGTATGCCGAACGCTCTCAGAGGCGCGGATATCAGCTTTTTCATCTTTCCCGCCAGCATGCTTCATGGCCGGAGTTTAACATCGCACTACCCGTAACTTCCCCGGCTCACGGAGCGTTACAGGAGCTAGGCTCAACCAACGGAAGGAGAGTGCACGTGACTGAAAATGATTTCCGACGCATCGCCTTGAGGTTGCCGGAGGCGGTCGAAAGCGAGCACATGGACCACCCAGACTTTCGCGTGTGCGGAAAAATCTTCGCCACGCTCCGGCATCCCGCCAAGGGCTGGGGCATGGTCAAGCTCACCCCGGAGCAGCAGCATTATCTTTCCAAAGCCGAGCCGGAAGTTTTCGTGCCGGTGAAAGGCGCGTGGGGACGCCACGGTGCGACCAGCGTGAATCTCAAGACTGCGAAGAAGCCAAGCATGTTAAAGGCGCTTAGCTCAGCATGGCGCAATACCGCGCCAAAGCGGCTTGCGGCTGAATATCCCGAGGGTATTTCTTCAAGAATCCGAATCCACACACCCTAAACCGCCTGCCGAAGATTCGACCGCAGTGTAAGCATCCCGTCCTCATTCAGCTTCTGACGGCAAGCCCATCGCACCGGATAGCGCATGCCCTTCACCTCAATCTCGGCTCGAAGCTTCAACCCCTTCCAGTCGGCAACCTCAGGAAGCACGAACTGTGCCTGCCGAATCTTGCCCGGTAGCGGATAGCCGGCGTCCAAGCAACCGCTCTTAAGTACTTTTCCGTCCGGGCTCTCCACGCTCACTCGCAATACTCCCGGCACGCCTGCAATTCCGTCGTTCGCGAATCCGACAATCAATCCCAGATTGCCACCGTCCTTATAGCTCCAGATAAACGACGGCCTCACCCGATAACCAATTCGCCGGTTGATCCGGTCGAACGGCGCCGGATAAGCCTGGTAGTAGCTCATCAGATTCTTGGCGTTGATCTGGTGAAAGTTCCAGAGCGACCAGTAATTCGCCCCGATATCGATCACATGATCAATCATGTTCTCCGCCGGAGATATCCCTTCCTGTACCGCGTTCGGATCGGGAGGTTTGCCCGGAATCCCTTGCTCCAGTAACGCCGCAATCCAGGGCGGACGGTTGCTGAGCGCTTCAATCTGCTCGTTCTCAATAAAAATGGTATCGCTGCGAATCCAATTGTTGCTGCGCACCGTGCGGTCCAGCATTTCCGAATTTCCCACCCGGCTGAAATCCGGCTGCGTATTGGTCAGCAGAGGAGTCCTCTTAAACTGTTCGAGCTGCACTTCCAGCATATTCATCCAGGTCCGCTCTGCCGTCAGATAATCCGGAAAAGGATTGTTGGCAAACGGCCAGGTGTGCCCTTCACCCCAAAAGCCGTACATGAACGTGTCAATATATTCGACGAGCGGACTCCCATCGAACTCCGCCGCCAATTGCCCCACCAGTTCCTTGAATGCCTGCTGAAAAAAAGGATGGTCATACCGCGGCTGATAACGCGAATGCGGATTCTCTAGAAATCTCTTTCCTTCAGCAATACTCTCCGGATCGCTGGGTGCAACCAGATCAACTTTCGGCACCTTTTCCAGCACAAAATCCGGCAGCGCCGCTTCGTGCTTATAATCCGGCGCACACATCTGAACTCGCAATCCAACCCGCTTGTCGTACTTCTTCGCCAATTCAAAAACCAGCTTCACGTAATCGGGCATCTCCAGGCGTCCCGGCCGCGGCTGCATCTCCCTCCACGTTGGCCGGATATAAAGCTGCTGGCCCAACGGAAATCGCACCAGGTCTTCGATCGCCTGAGAAACATTGTCGGACTTGATCTCCTCCGTGCCGCTGTCTGCCGTAATGTATGTGACCAGCCCCTTGCCATAGTTCGGCACCACGTCGTCGGAAGGCGTGGTAGTCATCACCACATCGTCGGTGGGAATCACGGCATCCGGAGGATATTGCGGGAACGGTCCCTGATTCAGCCGATCGGAAACCTGCGGCCCGCAGCCAAAGTCGTAGTTTCCCCAGTTGTGGGCGGGAACCATCGCCTGCGCCTTTCCCATTCCAAGTTCCGCAGCTACCGCAACCGCAACAGTACTTTTTAGAAACTCTCTACGCTGCATCGGGAAATCTCCCCAAGTCGCGGATTAATCGCCAAACCAACTATCGAACTGTTACTATTTATATCGTTTTATTTCGTTTGTCCAGTCCTAAGAAATAACTCGTCTTCGATGAGCTTTTGATAACTGTAAATTTGTGGGCGCAAATCCGCGGTCGAGTTGAAAGGAAGAAAATGAAACTTTTTTCCGTCGCGATGCTATTTTTCTGCGCCTCCGCGGCTTTCGGCCAGCGCAATTCTTCCTTCTACGTTTCCACGACGGGGAATGATTCCAATCCTGGCACCCAAGCGGCGCCCTGGCGCACCGTTCAACATGCCGCCCACACCGTGCGCGCGGGTAGCACCGTCAATGTGCGCGGTGGAATCTACGCAGAGCTCGTGACTATCAAGACATCTGGCAACGCGGCGGACGGCTTCATTACCTTCCGAAGCTTTCCCGGCGAGACCGCAATTCTCGACGCCGAACACTTTGCGCCCTCCGGCAGGCAGGGCGTACTCACCATTCACAACCAGAGCTACGTGCGAATCGAAGGTTTTGAGATTCGCAACTTCCGCACCGCCGAACATCGGCTCGCCCCACTGGGCATAAGCATTATGGGAAGCGGCTCCCATATCGAACTGCTCAAGAACAACGTCCACCATATTGAGCAGACGTTTAACGGTCGTGACGCTCCGGGACGCGGCGGCAATGGGTTTGGCATTGCTGTGTACGGAACCGACGCCAAGACGCCCATCAGTGAGCTGGTGATAGATGGCAATGAGGTCCACCATCTAAAAACCGGTTCGAGCGAATCGCTGGTGGTGAACGGGAACGTCACAAACTTTCGCATTACTCACAACGTCGTCCACGACAACAACAATATCGGAATCGATGTGATCGGTTTCGAGCGCACCGCGCCGGACCCCGCCGTCGACCAGGCTCGCGACGGAATAGTAAGCGGCAATCTGGTTTACAACATTACATCGCGCGGCAATCCGGCCTACGGCAATGACGAAAATTCCGATGGCATTTACGTCGATGGCGGCACCAGAATCCTGATCGAGCAGAATGTAATGCACGACGTGGACTTTGGCATCGAGCTGGCCAGCGAGCACAAGGACCGCGCCACCAGTTACATCACGGCAAGAAATAACCTTATCTATCACTCTCATACCGCCGGCGTTTCCATTGGAGGCTATGCACCTGAGCGGGGGCACACCGAACATTGCACGGTCATCAACAACACGCTCTACAACAACGACACCTCGGCAACAGGCTCGGGTGAATTCCAGATGCAGTGGAACATGGCGGACAATATCTTTGAGAACAACATCGTCTACGCCGGACCCCGCTGTCTAATGACCGTGAACAAGTCTCAGGTAGACACGGCTCAGCCGCCCGTCACAATCGATCACAACCTTTATTACTGTGCCTCCGGATCGAAGGCGAGCCAGTGGGAAGAATCTTCTG
This sequence comes from uncultured Acidobacteriaceae bacterium, assembly GCA_963833875.1. Lineage (GTDB taxonomy): Bacteria > Acidobacteriota > Terriglobia > Terriglobales > Acidobacteriaceae > Sulfotelmatobacter. The sequence continues at coordinate 278,144 of CAWHZM010000002.1, read as the reverse complement.
CCCACCTGAAAGGATTTGAAAACTACGTTCAGGCCACGGGGAACGATCGTGATTCCCGTTTTCTCGATCCGCAGTTTGTGAACGCGTCCACCGCGGACTTTCACCTGCAATCCGATTCTCCCGCGATCGCCGCAGGAAAGGCTGAGGGATTACCGGTGGGAGAACTGGACCTTGAGGGCTCACCACGAGTCAAATCTCAACACATAGACATCGGGTGCTACCAACAAAAGTAGGACTAGCGCATGCGCCTTCCGATCCCGACCTTTTTCCCGTCTTTTATAGCCACTTCGCCGCTGCATTGACGCAATCGAACCTTCACCCTAGAATCAACCTCGAAGGAAATTGTTCTCACGGTCCTGTTAAGAACCCATGCCTCTTTACGAATATCAGTGCGAGAAGTGCGGTCATCGCTTCGAAAAAATTCAGAAATTTTCCGACAAGATGGTCAAGAAGTGCCCCGAGTGCGGAGGCCGCGTGGAGCAGATGATCTCCGCCCCCGCCGTGCAGTTCAAAGGCTCGGGCTGGTACGTCACCGACTACGCCAACAAGTCTCATGCCCCGTCGTCCGACGGCGGCGGCGATTCCAGAAAGGAAGACGCGAAATCCAAGTCCGACGATTCTTCCAAAGAAAGCTCGAAGGAAGGCAAAGAAAGCTCCGCCAAGGAAAGCTCATCGAGAGATAGTGGCTCGAAAGACGACTCAAGGAAATCGAGCGCGAGCAAGGAAAGCTCGGGCAAAGAAGGTTCTTCCCGCAAATCTGAGAAGCGGAGATAACCTCTATCTCAGCAGATGGTTCAAGTCGTTCTGTTACTTCAACTCTTTCTGAAACTGATCTTCCATCATGTGGAACAAATGATCCCGCGCGTCGCTCCCCGCGATGCTGTGCGTCTTATTCGGATAGATCATCAACCGGAATTGCTTCCCCGCGTTAATCAGTGCATTGATCATCTGCATGCTGTTCTGGAAGTGCACATTGTCGTCTCCCGTGCCATGCACCAGCAGCAACGCCCCATGCAGATTCGCCGCGTCCGCAGTCACATCCGACTGGTGGTAACCGGATTCATCATCCTTGAGCTGCCCCATATAACGCTCGGTGTAAATGCTGTCGTAGTTGATCTGGTCGGTAACCGGCGCAACGGCAACTCCGGCGCGAAAGCGGTCGGAGTGCGTCATGGCATAAAGCGTCATCGAGCCGCCGTTCGACCATCCCCAGATCGCCAGCCGGTCTTTATCGAGCTGCGGAAACTGCGCGAACAGCTGATCGATCGACGTGAGCTGATCTTTTAGTTCGATCGCTCCAAACTCATGCCGAATCGCTGTCTGAAAGTTGCGGTCGCGTCCTGGCGTCCCGCGATTGTCCACGGAGAAAATCGCGAAGCCGTCGCGCGACAAAATTTCATCAAACGGATTCGCCGGTTCTTTCAGCACCATCTGCGCTGCGGGTCCACCGTAGACATTAACGATCACCGGAATCTTCCCGCTGGCCGGCGGATTCGCCGGAAGCAACAGCCGCCCATACAACGTCGTGCCGTCGTCCGCCTTGAATTCAAGATACTGCGGAGCGCGCAGTCCATATTCTTTTGCTTCGTCCCGCGCCGACCAGATCGGCGAACACGCCCCACCCACGGCACACAGCGACATCTGCGTAGAGGTCACCGGACCCATAAAACTCAGCTGGTAGTGCTTTGCATCGTCCGAAAACTTCGCGTAGGACATTCCCTCTTCGTGCGTGAGTGCCTGCATGCCGCTGCCATCCAGCTTGATGGAAAAAACCTGCCGCTGCCGCGGATCGTCTTTATTCGATGAGAAAAACAGCATGCCGGTCGACTCATCCACTCCATCAACTCCGAGCACTTCGTAATCGCCCTTGGTGAGCTGCAACTCCAGTTTCGCCTCCGTTGCGAGCGGGTTCGCTTTATCAAAGCTGTAAAGATACAACTGCGTATGCCCATCTCGCCAGCTCGACCATAGAAACCGGTCGCCAGATTTCAGCACGCGGAAATCATCATTCACATTGATCCAGGCATTAGGCGCAGTCTCGGTGAGCACCTTCGTCGACTTCCCCGACTTCGCATCGACAAAGTACAAATCCATCTTGTCCTGATTGCGATTCAGAACTTCCGCCCAAACAATTCCATCGCGCACCCAGCCAAAGCGCGGGATGTAGGCCTCAGGATCATCGGTCAGAGGAATCCATTTCACTTTACCCCTCTCCGCGCCCACCACACCCAGCTTCACCGTCGGATTCGGATCTCCTACATCGGGGTACTTTTCGTTGTACACCGTCGGATGAGTCGGGATCAGATTCGAAATCGGATAAGTCGGGACCCGGGCCTCATCCATGTGCAAAAAAACAATGTCCTTGCTGTTGGGCGACCAGAAATAATTGCTGCGTACCGCGAATTCTTCCGCATAAACCCAGTCGATATCGCCGTTGAACAGATCGTCCTTGGTATCGTTGGTCAATTCCCGCTCGCTATTTCCGCCCACCGGCCTGACATAGAGATTGTGCTTGCGCACACAGGAAACATGGCTGCCGTCGGGAGAAAACTTGGGGTCGTTGCTGCTATCCGGCGACGAAGTAAACTGCACCGCCGTGTTGCTGGCTAAATCAAACAACCAGAGCTGCCCTTGCGAATCGAACAGCAGGTGCTTGGAATCCGGCGCCCACTCATAGGGCGCCACGTGATACCGCGTGAGCCATTCCTTCTCGCGTTCATCTTTCACTTTGTTATAGTCGGGCGCCAGGGAAGCCAGCTTGGCCGCGCTGACCAGCACTTTCTTTTCCCCCGTGGCCGCATCCACCGACCAAAGCTCGCCCGCCTCGCCCTTATCGTCGCGCTGCAGGTAGGTCAGCTTGCTCCCGTCGGGACTCCACTCCAGAGTGTCGGGTCCGCGCCCACCCAGGCCGCCGGTGGCGAAGATCGCCTCAATAGTGAGTGGCTTGGTGGCAGCCGCCGACGACTGTGCATGAACCGGCAGAGCCATCGCACAAGCAAAAATAACGATAGTCGTGACCACGAAGAGAGAAATTTGTTTGCTCAAATCTAGACCCCGGAAAGGAAAGTACATGAATTCACAGGCGAACCGGAAAGTGTACACCGAAAAGTCCCGTTTCGGGGACTCCGCCTGCATTGGCCGCTAAACCTTATGGTTTCCGCGTGCTAGAATCAAGCCTGAGCCAAGGGATGCTTCCAGAAATAGAAAACCTGCTCCACCTGCAAGATGCCGACAAGGAAATTCGCCGCTTGCAAGACGAAGTCGCCGAACTCCCCAAACGCGTAGCCGCCATTGAAAAAAAGCTTGCTGCCACGCAACTTCAGTTAGAGAAGGCACAAGCGGCCGTAAAGGCGGATGAAGCCTCCCGCCGCAAGTTTGACAGCAACATCACCGATCTTCGCGGCAAAATCTCCAAGTATCGCGATCAATCCCTGGCGGTAAAAACCAACGATCAGTACAAGGCGCTGCTGCAGGAAATTCAGTTCGCGGAAAAGGAAATCGCCGAGAACGAGGACAAGATCCTCGAGCTGATGGTGAACGCCGACGCCCGCGATAAAGAAGTAAAAGCCGCGCAGGCCGAGCTGAAGGCGGAAGCGGCTGAGATCGAAAAAGAAAAAGAGCAAGCCCGCCAGCGCACTGCGGAGGACGAAAAACAGCTTGCCGAATGGCGCGCCAAACGCGACAAGATGCGCGCCGGAGTCAGCGAAGATATGCTTCGCCACTACGAGCGGGTTTCAAAATTTCGCGGCAGCGGCATCTCCGAGGTTCGCGATCACAAATGCATGGCCTGCCAGGTCATGCTGCGCCCGCAAATCTATAACGACGTCCGCACCGGCCAGCAGACCGTGGTTTGCGACTCCTGCCAGCGTGTTCTCTATTTCAATCCCGCCGCTGAAATGCAGGCCCTCGAGCCGGAACATAAACGCGCTCGCCGTCATCACCCAAAGATCGATGCCCATCAAGCCTGGTACTACCGCGCCGAATACGGCGATGCCGGAGAAGTTTTGCTCTGCCTGAACGAAACCCGAGGCCAATCCAGCCGCCGCATCTTCGACATGAGCACCGGACGCCTGATCGGCGACATCCTCATCCGCGAAGGCGACTTCCGCCACGCCTTTCCAGAAGACATCACCGGCGCCATCCGCCTCAACGGCAACTGGTCGGAAGCCGAGATGGAAACCTGGGGCACAGAGATGCCCATGACCGCCCTCGATTCCCTCCACTCCGATCTCGAAGCCGCTCGCTACGAAATGCAGTCCCGTCCCGCCGCCAAGCCCGAGCCTTCCTCCACCGTTCCCACCGGCCAGGCTGCCAGCTAATAGACTCAGCACCGAAAACTTGTGGGGACAGCCGCCCTCGGCTGTCCGTCGAGCAAAGCTCGACCTCCCATCAGATGCATTCGGGGTTTTGAATGTAATAGAGATTTTATTGCCAACCGGAACAGCTCTATGCACAGTGGCGAACGTAAGCGGCCATGGCGCGTTCTGTTTTTTTTCTTCATAATCCGGGGTATGGCTCTCGTCGTCTTTTCGCGGCGTTAATGTTGGCGGACACCGAACCTTTCGCCCCAGCATCCTCGCACGGGAGCTGAACGAATTCGATGTCGTGAACGTAGGCGCGGCGGGAACCTTTATCGTTCGCAAGCCACAGTCGCGAGCAAAATTCCGGGCGGCTCTGCTTCCCAAGCTGCCATTTGAGGCGGACGTAATGCTGTGCCACGGGCGGGACCTTCTGCACTTGGAAACGGCGAATCCGTTTGGGACTCAGCCCTACCCGAGGGATGTTGTTCGTTTCGTGAGCATCCTTTCGAAGGCGGGCGCCGTCCGCGCATCGCTACCAGTTTCGTTTCCCTCCGATGGCCAGTGGTTGGTGCGGGTGATGGCCTCCGAAGGTCAGTTCGTGTTTGGCATGTACAGGCGCCACATGAAGACCATCGGCTACCTCGGCCAGATCGACAAACTCTACGGCGAACCCGCAACGACACGGAGCTGGAACACGATCGCTGCCATCCTGCGAATCTTGAAGGGCCGCAATAACCGGCGGTAACCGGCAACGGTTCTCTCCCGCATGGTTTTGAGTCTAATCGCGATTTAGCAACAGTTGACCCGCCGACATCAAGTGTTCTTGCGGAAAACCTTTCGCGTATTCGAGCAACTTCACGATGTCGTCAGCGACATTGTCAATTTTGCTGCGGCTGACAATGCGCCGGGTCTCGAAGGCAAATATCCATTCAACCAACTACTGCACTCGTTTGAGGTCCATTATCCAATCCGTTTCCCACGTTTTACCACCATCGGTTGATTCTGCCTGCTCCCAGTGACCTGAGGTGGGTGTGATCTCGGACCACAGGAGCCGTGTGCGGACTGGTTTCCCGCCTTCGGTATCGTCGTTCGCATAGAACGTTCCTACGCCATTGTGAAAGCTGCCTCTCACCGGCGGATCCATCGGACCAAGTGGCGTCCTGCTGTCCATCCACCAGATCGACCACTGCCCCGTCTTGGCGTCGAACGACCGGGGAGCTACGCCGCGGTAAGTGCCGCCCGGAACTTCGAACACGGTGTCGTCGACATTAGCGTAGCCACCCATCAGTGGCTGGCAGAATAATGTCCCTTCGAATTCGATCCACTCGTGACTGTTGACGAGGCGATGCTTCAGCTTTCGATGATGGACTTGCCAGCGTCCGAATAAAAAATCGAAGTCATGCAGTCCGGGCGGCTCGCGATCTGCATGACTCATCTCTTGTCCCAACCCCGGAGTCCGTGTCAATTGGGCCTCATAAGCTACTGCACGTTCACTTGGACAAAGCCGAGTGACGGATGCCCGTTGATGGTAGCTGGTTCATACTCCCAACTCATTAGAGCCGTGCGGATGGGCTTGATGACGGCTTCGTCCGCAGTACCCTTCACGTCCACATCGCGAACATGACCATGCTCGTCGATCTTGACGGCGCAGGTCACTTGTCCATGCCAGCCGGGGATCGACAATTTGACGGTGTAAACAGCAACTGGCTGAGTGAAGCGCTGATCTTCAGCCTCGGACGTGTAGACCGGCTTCACTCCGGGGAGCGTGAAAATCCCTTCGCTGACATTTGTCGCCGGCTCCAACGCGTCGATCGCGATTTCTATTTTTCCAGTACTGCTCCCGACGATCGTCAGTTTGCGGGCGACGTTTTTTTCTCCAAACGGTTGCAAATCATTGAAAACCGTAATAGCCGAATAGTGGTAACGGCCTCGCAGAAATGCAGTCTTGTCCTCAACGAAATAAAGCCTCGCGAGCGGGTCTGGTTTTCCCTGCGGGTTGATGTAACCGGCCGATAACCTTAGCACAGGCAGATTCGCGAGCTTGGCGTCTGTGACACTCCAATCGGCGTCGTGGAAGTCGCTGCCGTTGTCGCCAGGCAAACTGAACGAGATTGCGTCCATTACATCGTCAGCCAACCGTGGCGCGTACTTTCCCGGAAAAGTTCGGTAGAACGCAGCTTCCGTTTGCACTTCGACAAGCGTCGAGTCATTCAAGCTGACTGCCCTACGCCAGTTCTTGGGAGAAACCCAAGTCTCTTCGTACGTGCCTTTGGCGGAACCATCTTCCGAACGGAAACTAGCCTTCATGTGGAAAGCGGGAGCACCATCGAGTCGCAAATCTCCAGTCGTGCGCATCCGGTCAAACATGGGCCGGACCTGCGGCTGGGTCGCATCCACTTTTTGATAGTCCGCCGGGAAAGGAAACGTCAGACTAGTCGAGATCTGTACGGGGACACCGTCGACGTTCTGCGGTTGGAACGTCCACTTCCTTACGGCTGTGAGCGCCGCGTCCTCTATCGCGTTCTCAACCGGACTATACGTCTGCGCTTCTTTTATGCGTCCGTCGCGACCGATGACGATGTTCACGGTCATGCTCTTCTCTGGCGGATTCTTGCTCACCTTGGGCCATTGAACTTCCGTCTTGCTAACGAGAAATGTTCTGGCTTCCGTCTCGGTCAGAGTCTCCGTAACGACCTTCTTATTTGGAGGCGTGGGCTGAGAAATCGCAAACAGCGACTCATCCGGAGAATCGAGATCCTTCAACGTATCGACTCGAATATTGATTGGATCGTCCTTGGTCGCATACGCGATCATCTTGTTGTGAAACTTCCGATAGTCGGTCATCACTCCATAACAGCAAGTCGGGGACCACAGGTAGATCAATAAGCCGCTGTTGCAGTCGTATGCCAGGAGCACTCTGGTTTCCCGGCCTTCCGAATTATTGAAATACTTCTCAGCCATACACTGGCCTTGCCCCGAGCCGGGCTCAGCTCCCATCAGTCCGAGCTGATTCATCAGATCGACCGCCGGTTTGGGCAGTGGATCGACGATCTCGTTGGCCAGCATTTCGTCATGCACCGGGAAATAGTCTCCGCTGTTCTCTTCATAAACTTGGTCGCCATTGACGATTCGCGTCTGCGAAAAGTCGCGGAGTTTAACGACGCGTCGCCATTTTGTTGGCGACAGCCAATATTCCTCGACCGTTCCGTTGAACTCAGACTTCGGATCGTCTTTGTCTGTGATGGTGGCCTTCAGGTAAAAAGGCCTTCCCCCTAGTTCGGCCAGAGACGACCGGTGAATCATCTGATCCAGCAGTTTGTTAACGGGAACTTTGTTTGCAGCGGCGCTAGCCAATTGCGAGAGCAACAGGACCATGAGCGGGATACGAAAGCCCATCTGCTAATACCTCGACAAAGGATATTGGGGAGACTATCAACGCCGGCAGCCTTATATATGCCGTGGCTGTCGACTCGCGTCGATGCGGCACTATTCTACCCTGGACACACACTTCGTTGGCGCAATCGCCGCTATCGGATCGGCAACTTCCAAGAAAGGTGGACGGAGCACGTGATCGAAACCATATCGCCCTGGCCAAGTGTTCGACTGCGCCATGAATCGGCTCCCTTGCTGAAAGAGCGGGAGCAATACCTCAAACATCTTTTGCAGCAAAGATACAGTCGAGTCTCTGTAAGGAACACCGCGGCTTAAGGACTGCGCCACAGTGAGCCCCGACGACGCCAGGCCTATCCCCAGGCACAAGATCACAGCAATGCGCTGACGTATTTCCACCTATGACTCCTCTTCGTACCGAAATACTGCCGCCCCACCTTAGCGCATGGCTGAAGCAATCAGGCGATGGCGCTCATCGACCGTGCAGTGCCGAGCGCATTTGCGCGCAATCCGCGCTACCCGCCCCTTAGGCATTACCATGTCCCCATGCCCCCGACGCCAAAACAGTCCGAGCTCACCGTCAAACTCTCTCCCCGCGGTGCCACCCGTCTCAAGTCCGGCCACGTCTGGGTCTACCGCTCCGACATCGTCTCAACGAACGATGCACCTCCGGGTGCCGTAGTCAACGTTACCGATCATCGCGGACAATTCCTTGGGACCGCCCTCTACTCTTCATCTTCCCAGATCGCCATCCGCCTGATCTCGCGCGAGCCGGTCAAAGATTTTCCCGCGCTGCTCCGCCAACGCGTAGCCGATGCCATCGCCTATCGCGAGCGCATCGTTCACAACACCGATGCCTACCGCCTCATCTTCAGCGAAGGCGACTTCCTGCCCGGCCTCATCGTGGATCGTTACGCCGACATCCTTTCGCTGCAAATCCTCACCCAAGCAGTAGACGCCGATCCGGTACGCCAGCTCCTCCTCGCAGAACTGACCGCCCGCCTTCAGCCAACTTCGATCGTCGAACGCGTGGATCCCCGCGTCCGCGAACTTGAAACCCTTCCCCCGCGCGAATCCGGATTGCTGCACGGCGAGAAGACCACAACCACCATCACCATGAACGGAATTCGCTTTCACTTCGACGCGCTCACCGGCCAGAAAACCGGAGCCTTTCTCGACCAGCGCGAAAACTATTTCGCCGCCGCGCACTACGCCCACGGCGAGGCGCTCGATGTCTTCTGTTACCAGGGCGGCTTCGCGCTGCATCTCGCCCCGCGCTGCTCCCACGTCACCGGCGTCGACAGTTCCCGCCCCGCGCTCGAAGTCGCCGACCAGAACGCCGCCCTCAATGCCTCCGAGCTCCACGCTTCCGAGTTTCACGCTTCCGAGTTTCACGCTTCCGAGTTTCATAAAATCGAGTTTCATAAAATCGAGTGGATCGAAGCCAACGCCTTTGACCTCCTCAAGGACTATTCCACCGGCGGCAAGCAATATGACATCATCGTTCTCGATCCCCCAGCCTTCGCCAAATCCAAGCGCGACCTCGATGCAGCCCTCCGCGGCTACAAAGAACTCAATCTCCGCGCCCTGAAAATGCTCCGCCCGGGTGGAATTCTCGTGACCTGTTCCTGCTCCTATCACGTCAGCCAATCGGATTTCCTCGAAATGCTCGCCGGAGCTGCCTTGGACGCCCACCGCACCCTCCGCCTTCTCGAAGTCCGAGGCCAGTCCAAAGATCATCCCGTCCTGCTGAATGTGCCAGAAACCTCCTACCTGAAATGCGTTATTGCCTCTGTAAGTAATTGAAATAAAGCATATAGTATACTATTGACAACAACACACTCATATTTTATGCTCCCTTTGTGCTGAATAAACATCTAACCTTTTGAAGCACTTAAATTTCTGAAAAACAGCACCGAAGGAGAATCTAGCCATGACAGTTCTTACCCGTTTTGAGCCTTTCCGTGAGTTTTCCACCCTCCAGGACCGCATCAACCACATCTTCCGCGAGACCTACAACCAGGGTGGCCGGGATGAATCCCTCACCGCATCCAGCTTTGCCCCAGCCGTTGACGTCTACGAAGACGAGCACAACGTAACCTTGAAAATCGAAGTGCCCGGAATCGACGAGAAAGACATCGACATTCGCCTCGAGAACAACGCCCTCACCGTGCACGGCGAGCGCAAGATCGAGAAGGAAGAGAAAGAAGAGAACTACCGCCGCGTGGAGCGCCAGTATGGCAGCTTCACCCGCAACTTCACTCTGCCTCCCACCGTCGATGCCGAGAAGGTCTCCGCCAATTACGACAAGGGCGTGCTGAACATCACTCTGCCCAAAAAGGCCGAAGCCAAGCCCAAGCAGATCAAGGTCAACATCGGCAGCCAGAAAGCCACCGACAAGACCTTGGAAGCCAAGGCCCCCAGCAAAGCCGCGTAAGATTCTGAATTTAACTATGTAGGGACAGCCGCCCTCGGCTGTCCAGTCGAGCGTAGCTCGACTTGCTTCCGACGGGAGGCGGCAAAACTGCCAGCCTCCCGTTTTTGTTTTATCGCGAACCCTTGGCTCGGGATCGGACTTAGTTCACAATCGTTGCAGGGGCATGAAACGTTGCAGGGGCATGAAACTGTGAAAGCAACGCTCGAAGCGATCAACCAGATGCAGGCGGATGGAGTCATTTGTCATTACGCCATTGGCGGAGCCGTCGGAGCAACTTTTTACCTGGAGCCGGCGGCAACGTACGACCTGGATATCTTTGTAATTCTTCCGGCAGCAGATGCAAGCCCGCTTGTAAGCCTTGCTCCCATCTACGAACATCTAACGGCCCACGGCGGCGTAGCGCAGCACGAACATATCCTAATTGGCGGCTGGCCGGTGCGGTTCTTGGTTCCGAACAACGATTTGGAGCGCGAAGCTATCGCCGGCTCTTTGCCCACCACGGTCGATGGAGTCGGTACGTGGGTCATTATGGAAGAGCATCTCGTAGCCATTGCCCTTCAAACTGGAAGAATGAAAGACTATCTTCGGATTTTGCAATTTATCGAACAGCGCGCGGTTGATATGGCCGTACTGCAGGCCATCATCGAGCGCCATGGCCTGGCCTCAAAATGGAAGCAATTCGAGAGCAGATTCTTGGAAGGAACTCATGGATACGTCAAAGATGAGGGAGACGCTAGCGGCGCTCAGCTTTACCGAAAAGATCAGGATTTTGGAAAAATTGCGCGACCGTGATACGGCAATCGCGGCCGCGGGCCTCAGACGAAAAACCGAAACACTGCATCGCGATGAACCAGTTTGGAAAAAGAAAGATTGAACTAAGTTTTCAAGTTACACAATTACCAAATCTCATAAGTAATCACTGGAGTCACCCATGGCCATCCGTTGGGATAAATTCACCGTAAAAGCACAGGAAGCAGTTCAGCGCGCCAACGACCTCGCCTCTGAACACGGCAATCCAGAGCTCATGCCGGTCCACCTGCTCGCCGCGCTGCTCGAAGATAAGGAGGGCATCGTTCCGCCCGTCCTCGAAAAAATCGGCATCGGCCCGCAGGCCGTTCTCACCGACGTCTATCGCGACATGGAGAATCTTCCGAAAGTTTCCGGCCAGTCCGCCCAGGCCACGATGTCAAACGCCACCAACAAGCTGCTCGAACAGGCCTTCAAAGAAGCCTCCAATTTCAAAGACGAATACGTCTCCACCGAGCACCTGTTGCTGGCCATCACGCACCTCAAGCAGGATGCCGCGCAGCAGATCCTCGCCCGTCACGGCGCAACTTACGACGCCATCCTGAAAGCTCTCACGTCCGTGCGCGGTTCGCAAAAAGTTACCGACCAGAATCCTGAAGCCAAATTTCAGGCTCTGGAAAAATATGCTCGTGACCTTACCGAGCAAGCCCGCCGCGGCAAGCTCGATCCCGTGATCGGGCGCGATGAAGAAATCCGCCGCGTGGTGCAGGTCCTTTCCCGCCGCACGAAAAACAATCCCGTACTCATCGGCGAACCCGGCGTGGGTAAAACCGCCATCGTCGAAGGTCTCGCCCAGCGCATTATTTCCGGCGACGTTCCTGAAGTTCTCAAGAATAAGCGTGTCATCTCGCTCGATCTCGGATCGATGCTGGCCGGCGCAAAGTATCGTGGGGAATTTGAAGACCGCCTCAAAGCTGTTCTGAAAGAGATTGAAGACTCGCAGGGCCAGATCATTCTCTTCATCGACGAACTCCACACCCTGGTTGGCGCGGGAGCCAGCGAAGGCGCAATCGACGCCTCCAACATGCTCAAGCCCGCGCTCGCCCGAGGAGAACTCCGTGCCATCGGCGCAACCACGCTGAACGAATATCGCAAGTACATCGAAAAAGACGCCGCCCTCGAACGCCGCTTCCAGATTGTCTTCGTCGGCGAACCGAACGTCGAAGACACCATCGCAATCCTGCGTGGCCTGAAAGAGCGCTACGAAGTGCATCACGGCGTTCGCATCAAAGATTCCGCCATCGTCGCCGCCGCGACCCTCTCGCACCGCTATATCTCCGACCGCTTCCTGCCGGATAAAGCCATCGACTTGGTCGACGAAGCCGCCGCCTCGATCCGCATTCAGATCGATTCGCTTCCCACCGACATTGATCAACTCGAGCGGCGCGCCATGCAACTCGAAATCGAAAAGCAGGCATTGAAAAAAGAAGACGACGCGAATTCCCGTGATCGCCTTTCCGTCATCGACCGCGAGCTTGCCGAAATCCGCGAAAAATCGAACACGCTCAAAGCAACCTGGAAAAAAGAGAAAGAGTCGATTGCGCGCATTCGCGAGCTCAAAGAAAGAATCGAAAAGCTGAAGATCGAAGAGCAGGCCGAAGAGCGCAAGGGCAATCTCCAGCGTGTAGCCGAGATTCGCTACAGCCTCATTCGCCAGGCCGAGGCCGATCTCGCCAAGCTCAGCGCCCAGATGGAGAGCAAGAGCACTCCGCGCATGCTCAAAGAAGAAGTCGACGAAGAAGACATCGCTCGCATCGTCTCCAAATGGACTGGCATCCCTGTCTCTAAGATGCTCGAAGGCGAAGTAAAAAAACTCGTCACCATGGAAGAGCGCCTGCGCCATCGCGTGGTCGGCCAGGATCAGGCTCTGGAACGCGTCGCCAACGCCATTCGACGCTCCCGCGCCGGGCTCAGCGATCCCAAGCGCCCCATCGGCTCGTTTATTTTTCTTGGCCCAACCGGCGTCGGCAAAACCGAACTCGCCCGCGCCCTCGCCGAATTTTTATTCGATGACGAGCGTGCCCTGCTGCGCATCGACATGTCCGAATACATGGAGAAGCATGCGGTCTCTCGTTTGATCGGCGCGCCTCCCGGATATGTCGGTTACGAAGAAGGCGGCCAGCTCACCGAGCAGGTTCGCCGCCATCCCTATGCCGTTGTGCTGTTCGACGAAATCGAAAAAGCGCATCCCGACGTCTTCAACATCCTGCTGCAGATTATGGACGACGGCCGCCTTACCGACGGCAAAGGACGCGTGGTCGATTTCAAGAACACCATCCTGATCATGACCTCGAACCTCGGCTCCAGCTACCTGCAAGCCGAAAACCTGCGCACGCCGGAAGATTTCGAAAAAGCCAGCGAACAGGTGATGGAGGCGCTGCATGGCCACTTTCGTCCCGAATTCCTGAACCGTGTCGACGACATCATCGTCTTCGGTCCGCTGGGCAAAGAACAATTGGTCAAGATCATCGAACTTCGCCTCGAAGACGTGCGCCGCCTGCTCGCCGATCGCAAAATCTCGATCGAGCTCACCGACGCCGCCAAAGAATTGCTCTTCGCGCAGGGCTACGACGCCAACTTCGGCGCGCGTCCGCTGAAGCGTGCCATCCAGAAGCTGGTGCAAGACCCGCTCGCCCTGAAGATTCTCGACGGCGAGATTCTCCACGGCGATCACATCGTAATCGACGCCGACAAGAAAGCCGCCAAGATGAAGTTCGAAGTCAGCAAGCGCGTAGGAGAAAAAGAGCCAGTCAAGGCAAAACGGTAATAGCGCAGACGGTGGATCGCATTGGTCATCCACCGTCGACTCTACCCAGCGTTCCGATTCGAGCCTGAATGCACCCCAAAAGCCTCAGCCGCATCTGGCGAAAAAATCAGATACCAAATCACAACCACTCTCACCATGACCTGCGCGCCATACCAGAAGAAGCGCCAACCCAAATCCCGTGCCGCCGCCGACACCGCTGGTACCGACCCCGCCACTCCAACCACCATAAGCACCACGGCGCACCAGCGCGCCCAATTGCTCAACCGGTAAAGCCCCCAAGCAACCAAGGCCCATCCAGCGCCGATCGAAATCGCGGTCTGTGGTCCATCTAACTCCCGCCCATAAGTGATGCCCGTAGCCCGCGTCATCGCCAGCGTCCCCGGAGTCACAAACTCGGCGATCCCGATCACAATCAGATACGCCGCCACCAGAAAAAACAGCGCCGCAATCACCTTCAGGCTGGCAGGACGTTCCACAGCTTCAGGGTATCAACTGTAATGACAAGTTGCTGTTCAATCTATGGCACACTCAATTCATGCCCAGCCTCACCCTCGGTGACTTTGAACTCAGCATCTTCTCCGATGGCACCTACCCGCTCGATGGCGGCGCATTCTTCGGAGTCATTCCGAAAATCATGTGGTCGCAAAAAATCGCAGCGGACGAAAAGAACCTCGTCACCTCCGGCCTGAACTCGCTGCTCATCCGCACCGGAAAGCAAAACGTCCTCGTCGAAACCGGCATGGGCAACAAGCTTTCCGAGCGCATGGTCAAGTTCTACGGCCAGCCCGCGCAGTTGCTCACCAATCTTGCCGCCGCAGGAATTGCCCCCGAAGACATCGACATCGTCATCAACACCCATCTCCACTTCGACCACTGCGGCTGGAACACGATTCGCGATAAGCACGGAAAAATCGTCCCCACTTTTCCCCGCGCAAAGTACTACGCCCCCGAAGGCGAATGGCAGTACGCCCGCAAGCCCAGCGAGCGCGATTCCATCAGCTACATTCCAGATAATTACGATCCCCTGGTCCAGAGTGGCCAGATGACGCTCCTCAAAGGCGGCGAAGAAATTGTTCCTGGCATTTCGGTGAAAACCTTCCCCGGCCACACCGCCCACATGCAGGCGGTAATCGTGAGCGGAAACCGGGGCGAGAGCGGCGCGGGCGGAATGATCGATAAGAGGATAACTGGCGCGAGCACGACCGGGAAGAGCACGACTTCAGTCGTGCCGATGGGCACAAGCTTTGAAAGGGCGCGGCTTCAGGCCGCGCCGTCAGACGCGCCTGAAGAGAGCGGGGCTTTAGCTCCCGCGGTCGCCTGCTACATCTCCGACCTCATCCCCACCACCGCCCACATCGACATCGCCTGGGGCATGGGTTTCGATCTCTACCCTCTGCAAACCATCGAAAGCAAAAAACAGTACTACGCGAAATCAATTCCGGAGAAATGGCTGACCGTCTTCACCCACGACCCAGTTGTGCCCTGGGCTTGTGCGGAAAAGGATCACACCGGAAAGATGGTCGCGCGGGCGATCTAGGCGGCGTTGCCGATGTGGGGACAGCCGCCCTCGGCTGTCCGGTCGAGCGAAGCTCGACTAGTTTATGCCGCACCCGTGCGGGCGCATACCGGTCGGGCCTTCGGCCACAACCCTCACTTCAGCCCATCCACCACATACAAATCCGACAATTGCCGGCCTATTGAATAAGCGTACGATTTGCCGTCCGTGCTGAATTTTATGTAAGGAATGCTTTGCGCTCCGGCGGGATCGGCGGGAACGATCTCTTTAAACGGCTCGCGCTTTCCGGTGGCCAGGTCGACGCGAGTGATTTCCAAAGGCAGAGCGCGGGTGCGCAGCAAAAGGCTTTTGCCACTGTCGAAAAAACTCAGAACGGTTTCATTAGGACGAATGTCAACGTTCGGCTTGTGCGGCTCGCCTCCGGCAATCGGGTAGAGCCAGCGTTGACGCTGTGCGTCGGTGGCCAGGACCCATTTCCCGTCGGGCGACACCAGGCTGCCAAATGTGCCCTCGGGCGTAACCGGGCGCGGGGCACTGCCGGGGGAATCGATACCCTGCGCAAAAGTGCGGCGACCATGGCCCGGTTCGGCGGAGGTGAAAATCACAGACTTGCCGTCAGGCAGCCAGTTGGCAAAGTAATGCGGAGTATTACCGCCGATTTGCCGCGGCTCGCCCACCCCGGTCGGCACCATCATGAGTTGTCCCGACTTTCCGTTCTCCACCAGCGCCCACTGCCCATCGGGTGAAAGCTGGCTAAAATCTCCATCGGAGAGACGCACGGCAGGGGAGCCATCGGTGTGGCGGAGAAAAACACCGCCATTGTTGCTTTCGCCGCTTTCGGAAAACAGCACCGTCTTGCCGTCAGGAGAGAGATCGTTGAGCAGCGACCAGTCGAACCACGAGAGGCTGCGTTCGTGGGTTTCACCCGGAGCCAGCGCAAACAAGCCCAGGCGCGTTTTATCGGTAGTGAGCAGCACTTTGCCGGAGCGGCTGATGTCGTGTATCGTCACCCCGCCGGGCGCGCGGTAAATCAGGCGCTCTTTGCCGGAAAAATCCAAAGCGTAGAGCGAACGGGCAGCGCCGGTGGGAACCGCCGAAAACCATACTTCCTTGCCGTTGGGACTCCAGGCCAGGCCCTGGACGCTGGAATAAAACGAAGAACTGGTTTTTCGGTTGCCGTGCTGGTCGATGACGACAATGCGTCCATCGTCGCCGCTTTGAATATGATCGGCGAACGCGAGAAACTCACCGTTGGGCGAAAAGCGAACATGGCTGACCCAGGCCGCAGGCGCGTAGATCACCCTGCCGATGGGATATTCCAGAACATTGCCACTGCCTCCGCCCGGGCGAATCACGGCCAGCGATTGGCCGTCTGCCGACCAATCGGCCCACATCACCTGATCGAGAACCTCGCGTGGAGCGCCGCCGGCCAACGAAAGCCGCGCCATGGTGCCGGCTTGAGTGAAGGCGCTATAAGCCGCGGGGTGAAGGCTGACTGCCATCTCACCCTTGGAAGAGATTGCCAGGATCTGCGCCGATGGTAGACCCACCGGACGCGAATCCGTGCTGTCGAAGCGCGTGGAGAAAAGTTCTTGCGGTGCGCCCTCCCAGGTTGCGCCGTAGATGACGGTTTGGCCGTCGGGGGCAAAGCGCGCATCCCAAATCGCGCCGCTGCGGAAAGTGATTTCGTGGAATGTAGGGTTCGTGACCGCGCGGCCCCGAGCCAGAAAATAAATGCCAGCCCAGGAGGCGAGCACTAGCACCGCGGCAATAGCGGGCACCCGCCAGCGGCGAGCCGCCGTCTCTTCCGCCGGCAAAACCCGCACCCCGCCGCTGCGGCTGGAAGTCGAAATATCGGTGAGCGCCTCCAGATTAAAAGCCACATCGCGCGCCGATTGAAAACGCTCCGCCGGATTTTTTTCCAGGCAATGCCGCACAATGCGTTCGAGCGCCGGCGACACGCTGCGATTGGTCTCGGAAAGATCGGGAGGATCCTGCTTCAAAATCGCGCTCATGGTATCGACCGCGGACTCGCCATGAAATGCCCGCTTGCCCGAAAGCATTTCGTAAAGAATCGCCCCGAAGGAAAAAATATCCGAGCGCGCATCGGTGGCCTTGCCGTGCACCTGCTCCGGAGACATATACCCAACCGTCCCCATCACGGTTCCAGCGTCGGTGGCAATCTGCAGCGTTGGCGCGTCGCCGGATTGGTCAATCTCTGGCCGCGTAAACTTGGCCAGCCCGAAATCCAAAATCTTCGCCCGCCCATCGCTAGTAATGAAAATATTCTCCGGCTTCAGATCGCGATGAACAATGCCCTTCTCATGTGCCGCCGCCAGTCCGCTGGCAATCTGCCGTGCATAGTCGATGGCCTTGCGCGTGCCGAGCGCTCCGCCGCGCAAACGATCGCGCAGAGTCTCCCCCTCTAGAAGTTCGGAGACAACATACGGCGCACCGTTCACGTCGCCGATATCGAAGATCGAAAGAATATTGGGATGATTCAGCGCTGCCGCTGCGCGCGATTCTTGCGCAAATCGGCTCAGCCTCTCAGGATCAGCGGAAAACGATTCGGGAAGAATCTTGATGGCGACGTCGCGGTTCAGCCGCGAGTCATGCGCGCGGTAAACCTCGCCCATCCCGCCCGCGCCAATCGGCGAGTGAATCTCATACGGCCCGAGTTTCGTTCCGGAGCCAAGAGCCATGTTCGCAGCGATTATATGACAAGGAAGGCTAGGCCAGACCCGCTACCCTTCCATCGGCAGTAGAAAATCTTGCTGACTCACTGCCCTTGCATCGGCAGCGGCGAAATCTTGCTGACTCACTACTCTTCCGCCTCGTGGAAGAGCGGCCCTTCAGGGCCGCGTAAAGGCATCTCAGTGAGATAGGCTTCAGCCCCGG
This sequence comes from uncultured Acidobacteriaceae bacterium, assembly GCA_963833875.1. Classification (GTDB taxonomy): domain Bacteria; phylum Acidobacteriota; class Terriglobia; order Terriglobales; family Acidobacteriaceae; genus Sulfotelmatobacter. The sequence continues at coordinate 260,028 of CAWHZM010000002.1, read as the reverse complement.
TGGTCGTACCTTCTGTTGCCGGAGAATTCCTTCACGCCCTACAGCTCCGCGCCCGTGGCAATCGTTTCCCGCGCAGCACCTTGCGCCCCAACTGTGGTAACGCTACCCGCTGCGCTCAGCCGCGCTTCGAAGAATTCCTCAACCCGCCTCAAAATCTCCACCGAGCTCTTCGATTCGTAGATCGCCTTGCGCAATCCGGCTCCCCCCGGCACACCGTGCGTAAACCAGGACGCAAACTGCTTCATTTTGCCCACCGCATCCGGCAATTCTTCTTCGATCAACATCCGGAAGTAAGTCCGGATCATCTGGTACCGGTCGGCCTCGCTAGGCTCGTCATAAGACGATGTCCATGTAGGGACAGCCGCCCTCGCCTGTCCATCGGGCCAAAGGCCCGATCTCTTTCCATCACGATCACCGCCTGCCTGTGCGCAATACTGTTCAATCTGCCGAAAAATCCACGGATTCGACGGCGCCGTTCGCCCGATCATCACCGCATCGCAACCCGTTTGCGTCACCATGGCACAAGCATCTCCCGGCGTCCGAATATCTCCATTCCCAATCACCGGAATCTTCACCGCATCTTTTACCGCAGCAATCCACTCCCAGCGCGCCTGCCCGCTATAACCCTGCTCCCGAGTCCGTGCGTGCAACGCCACCGCCGCCAGTCCGCAGGATTCCGCCATGCGCGCCAGTTCCACGCACACGATTTCCTCATCGCTCCATCCCGCGCGAAACTTCACCGTGAAGGGAATCGTCACCGCCGCGCGCACCGCCTCAAAAATGCGCCCAATGGCCGGCAGATCGCGCAACAACCCCGACCCTCCATTACACTTCACAACCTTCTTCGCCGGGCATCCTAGATTCAAATCCACCAGATCGAACCCCAGCCCTTCGACCATCCTCGCCGCCTCCGCCATCACATACGGATTGCTGCCAAAAAGCTGCGCCGAAATCGGATGCTCGTCCTCGTAGAAATGCAGATAACGCTTGGCCTTCTGGTCCTTCTTCCGCAACACCCCATCGGCCGAAGTAAACTCCGTCATGATCAACCCGCAGCCCCCAAGGTTACGGATGAAGCGTCGAAAAACCGTATCCGTAACCCCAGCCATCGGCGCCAGCACGGTAGCCGGGGCGATGCGGACGTCGCCGATCGCAAGGCTCACGGGAACCAACTTCATCCCCGCGCCGTCGGCGAGCCTTTCCCCCAAACCTGCTGGAGCCGAGCCCAATCCATTCGCGTTGTCCCAAAACTTCTTCACGTCCGTCTATTCTACCTATCCGAGCAAACGAAAGCCCCCGCCACGCAGGCGAGGGCTCCCTTTAAACAAAGATTGGACTACTTCTTCGCCGCCTCAGGCTTCGCGGGCTCGTTCTTGGCGTACTTGCGGCGGAAGCGCTCCACGCGCCCGGCGGTATCCATCAGCTTCTGTTTGCCGGTAAAGAAAGGATGGCACGCCGAGCAAATTTCAACGCTGATATCGCCCTTATGCGAGGAGCGAGTAACAAACGCATTGCCGCACGCGCAGTGCACACGAATTTCGTTATAAGCGGGATGAATGGCTGCTTTCATAATGGGTTTACCTCGATTCGAATCTTAGATTCTACCGGAATGCCCCTGGATTCAGCAATCCCGGACCGCCCATGACCTGAGCCCCCGATCTCAATACCGGAACAAATAAGACACTTTAATAAACACCTGCCGGCTGTCGTTGATCAGCCCTCTGCGGGTATAGAGCCCCGCCAGGCCGGCAGGGTCCGGGGTCAGCGAGTGATCGTAGTTCTGCAGATCGCTGTTGTAACCCAAATAAACCGCCGTGCCCGGATGCACGAGGTAGGTCAGAAGGAAATAAGAATTGAACTCCTTCTGCGTGGGCAGGTAAGTATAAGGATACACCGTATTCCCCGGCGTATTCGCCAGCACTGAGTTGTACTGCATAATCAGCCGCATCGAAAGTTGCGGCGTGAACTGCCAGTTCCATTTGCTCTGCACAATGTGATTGTTAAAAATGCCCCGCCCAATCGGCGTACCCGGCAGCTGCGATTGCGCCAACAGGTAATCAAACTGCGTCGCCCGCAATCGTTCAAATAGATAAGTATTTTCAATCTTCAGCGGCTTCAGCGGACGGATGGTCACGGTGGCATCCGCCGTATTCGAGCGCGCTAGCAGTGACTGCGGTAACGCACTCGCCACCGGCACAAAGTTCACTGCATCCCCCCAGCTATAACCTGCTCCAAGCGTCGCCTTACGAAAATAACCCGATAGGAAGTTAGCGGACGTGCTGTGCTCGTGATAGTCCTGATTATGATCGATGCCCGGCAAACCAATAAAAGAAAAATCCTGCGGACGCAGCCGCTCGCGCAGCTCTTCATACGGAGTAATCCAGATGTGCATCTGCCCGCGGCCTTCAATCCTTAAATACGGGTCATAGTAAGTATCCAGCCGATTGCCTTCGTGGTCGAACACATACCGCTGCCGCAGCGATGGCCCCCAGGCCAGCACCCAGCCCTTCTTCGGCCGAAAGCGGTAATAAATCGTGTTATAAAGCCCGCGAATATCCACCCGGTTCACAAATCCCGGCACCGTCACAAATCCCGGACTCACGTCCTGATAACTGCCGATGTAATTTAAGTGCAGCCCGTTGCGCCGGAGTTCAAGCTTCTCCGCCGGCCCGGCAAAATGTTCCCCCTTGCCCACGTTTCCCGAGCTGAACGGAAACAGATTGTACTCGCACGTCGTTTCCAGATTGCCGCCGGGCGAAAGATATGCGTTCAGCCCCTTCAGATTGCTCGAACTGGTCACCGCCTGCCCTTCCAATGTCCAGTTCGCATTGAACCTCAGCCGCGTGTCCACTCCTCCTACGCGGTTGAACTCGCCGGTAGTCGGACACTCCCAGTCGCTGTAGATCGCTCCCACACTCGATTGCTTAAAAATATCTCGGCTTACCCGCGCAATCGTGAAATACGACCGAATTCCGGTGAGGCTACTCGAACAGAGCAGCTCCGTCGGAAGGCAAAAACTCGGCACCGCCACCCCCGGAGCACGGTCATCGCTGCTCATCAACCCCACCGAATACGGTCCCTCTTTTCCTGTCAACCGTATGCCGGCGGATGGGTCTTCGATATTGCGGGTGAAGAACAAATCAATCGGCGTGCGAAAGTAATCTTCGTTCTCCAGAAAGAACGGCCGCTTCTCCGGGAAATAAACCGCAAACCGCTGGTTCACTGTGATCTGCGGATCTTCGGTCTCGACCTGGCTATAGTCAGGATTCGCAGTCATATCCAATACAAAATGGTCATGAATCACAAACTTCGCATCCATCCCCGTCTGCCCCTGCACGGTCGCATCTTGAAAGTAAGGATTGTACGGATCCTGCTGATCGAGCGCGCGAAAGCCGCGCAGAATCCCGTAAGGCATCAACTCAATATCCCGACCCGGCGAAATTCCCTCCAACCCGTCAAGCATGGCCGCCTGTCCCAGCCTTCCCGCTATCTGGTAGGAAATTCGTGGCCAGAAGGCTTCCTCATTTTTGCGCGTAATGCCACGGTACAAAATGATTCCCCATTGCTGTAACTTGGTCGCGGGAAAGCGCAGGCTCTTAAACGGAATCGACATCCACACCACAAAGCCCTGGCTGGTTACTTTGCCCTTCGAATCCCAAACCGCGTCCCACGATGTATCCCAATTTCCCCCCACTTCCGCCCGCGACGCTTCGGTATATATCGCATCCCACTGCACCGCCAGCGGCGTGGTCTGAAATTCATAAGCCCGCCGCCGGTCATGAAACGTATCGAGCAGCACGGCCACCTGATCGTCGTCGTTAATGTCTTCCCGAACCGACATTCGCGCCCGCACCTGTTTCGGGTCGTCAAAGCAAACGAAAACGATGTACAAATTTTTCTGGTCATAGCCGAGATAAGCCACAGTCTTCTCGGAAACTTTCTCCCCGTCATGCGGATTCCGCTGCACAAAGCCCGTCACTCTTGCCATCTGCTGCGCGGCTTCTCCCTGCGGCTGCATGCTCAGGAAATCCTCGAGCACCGGAGATCGAGTCAATCGCGGAATTATCAAAGTGGGCGGAAGCGACGCGTCCTTCGTGATCGGCTGCACCTCGGAGTTCTTAACCGGTGGGGCCAATAGTTGCGGCAATGGAAAAAGATTTTGCTGGCCCTGTGGATTTTGCGGAGGCGATTTTTGCTGGGATGAGGATGAGGACGAGGACGCCACTGGAGCCACAGAACCCGCACCCGGACTTGCCTGCACCTGCCACCGGTGCGCGGCCGAAGCATGGGATGCAACCCCGGCATACAAAATCACCGCCAGGACTATGAACTTCCAAAACTGCATTATGGCTCGATGCGACCCCAAGAAAGACCCAGGACTTCCCGCCCCCGGGGAGGATCGAAAACCATACACCAATTTCGCCCCAACCGAACAAAAAATGTCTGTTTGTAACGAAATCCGGAATAAGTGGGAAGCCAGGGAAATCGAGAGAACGCTGGGACAGAGAAGGGTAGAACAGAGAAGGCTAGAACAATGAGCTCTGTCGTCGATTGGGCGCGATTTTGAAATGATCGTACGCCAGCTGTGTGGCCACGCGCCCGCGGGGCGTGCGGTTCAGAAATCCAATCTGCATCAGGAACGGCTCATAAACTTCTTCAATCGCATCCGGCTCTTCCGCCAAAACCGCCGCCAGCGTATTCAGGCCCACCGGCCCTCCCTGATATTTCTCGATGATGGTCAGCAGCAGCTTGCGATCGACTTCGTCGAAGCCGTATTGATCCACTTCCAGCATCTGCAGCGCCGCCTGCGCCGTGGGTAAATCGATTTTGCCCGCGCCGCGCACCTGCGCATAGTCCCGCACTCGCCGCAGCAGACGGTTGGCAATTCGCGGCGTCCCACGCGATCGGCTAGCAATCTCGATCGCCCCCGCGTCATCCACTTCCACTCCTAAGATCTCCGCCGACCGCTCCACGATCACCCGCAAATCTTCCGGCGTATAAAATTCCAGCCGCAGCACAATCCCAAACCGCGAGCGCAGCGGCGCGGAAATCAATCCCGCCCGCGTGGTCGCTCCCACAAACGTAAACGGCTTCACCTCCAGCGTATGCGTCCGCGCCGAAGGCCCCTGCCCAATAATGATGTCCAGCTTGTAATCTTCCAGAGCCGAATACAGCAACTCTTCGAGCACCGGCTGCAATCGATGAATCTCATCGATGAACAGGACCTGCTTCTCCTGCATGTTGGTGATGATCGCGGTCAGGTCGCCCTTGATCTGAAGCAGCGGGGCAGCCGTCGGCTGAAAATGCACTCCCAGCTCATTGGCAATAATATTGGCCAGCGTAGTTTTTCCCAGCCCCGGCGGCCCATACAGCAGCACATGATCCATAGCCTCGCCGCGCGACCGCGCCGCCTCAATCGCCACCGCCAGATTCTCTTTAACCTTATTCTGCCCGATGAACTCGCCCAGCCGTTGCGGCCGCAGCTTTAACTCAAAAGTCGAATCGTCCTCAACCGCGGCTGCCGACACCAGGCGGTCAGGATTCGAAGCCAAATTTGGATTGTGTTTCGCGGCGCCCACTCGCCGGATGTTACCACGAAGCTCACGCACTCAGCGCTAAGTAAAGAACCGCAGCGCCCCGTCGCTCGATCAAAGCGGGATTCCCCGTCCCGCATCATTCAATAACTTTTCTCCAACATCTTTCGGCACATAAAAATAAACTTTCCTCGCGGAAAGTTCGAACCACACCGAGTCCTTGAACAACACCTTGGCGCTCCGGTACCCCAGATCGGTCCACGGAATAAAGAGAGCCTTCTTAAACACTACATCTCGGCGTCGCCACAGCGAGAACGCCGGCTTCGGATGAGGCAACAGGTAAAGCCCACTCGCATCCGCGCCCAGAAAGCAAAGCGTGCCGCGGTCTTCGCTAAAGCCGCCTACCCTGCAGTCATACTGCTTACCCGAAAAAATACCTTCATACTTGTAGTCTCTCTCGAATCGACTCACCCGGCGAATATTCCACACATACAGGTAAGCAACCCCCGCGATGAGAATTACTTTGACCATGATCTCTAGCTCCGCTTAAAAAATAAGCCAAGGACTGGTCGATTCCATGTTACCGACGGTTACTCGAAGAGACGAAAGGATGGATACTTTCAGTTCTGGTGATATAAGGTTGTTAATCTTAATATTCCGAAAGCTAAGTTTCGCCGGAACAAATGTCGCGATCCTGGGTTTGAATCAATACCCATGCCGTTCGGGCAGCCGGCGAGCTTTGCCGTCTCTTTCACCTCACTTCAGGAGGAATTATTTATGTCTTGTCAGTTAAGACTTCGCACGCTATTGCTTGCCGCGGCCATTGCGCTGCCCATGCTCACGATGTCCCCCGCGCAGGCCCAGATCGGCATCGCTATTTCTGTTCATGTTGCCCCTCCCGTGCTGCCCGTTTACGTTCAGCCGGCTCTGCCCGCTCCCGGCTATCTCTGGACTCCCGGTTACTGGGGTTATGGCGATGCCGGCTATTACTGGGTGCCGGGCGTGTGGGTGCAGCCCCCAAGCGCAGGCGTTCTCTGGACCCCCGGCTACTGGGGTTTTGAGGGCGGCGCTTATGGATGGCACGGTGGCTACTGGGGTCCGCACATCGGATTCTATGGCGGTGTGAACTACGGCTTCGGCTACGGCGGCATCGGCTTCGCTGGCGGTGAGTGGCGCGGCGGAGTCTTCGCCTACAACAGCGCCGTCGCCAACTTCGGCAGCGTCCACGTCACCAATGTCTACGAGAATCGCACCATCGTGACTCAAAACACCATCGTGAATGTGAACCACACTTCCTTCAACGGTGGCGCCGGCATCCAGGTCCACGCCACAGCCGTCGAGATGCAGGCCGCCAACGAGCACCACATCGAGCCCACGCCCAACCAACTCCAGCATCAAAACTTTGCCGCGCAGGATCGCGCTCAGCTGGCGTCGGTAAACCACGGAAGTCCCGCCACCACCGCGAGCTCCAACGTGAACGCCTATCATCAGGTAGCCCAGCAGCACGCACAGTCGCAGCCCATCTCGACCGCCGACCGCTCTGCCGGCCACAACTACAACCCCAACACTCGTGAGGCCAACCAGGATCAGCGCATCTCCAACGGCCTGCGCAGCGGTCAGATGACCTCTGGCGAAGCCGCCCGCGCCGAGCGCACCCAGTCCCACATCGACCAACAGGTTCACAACGATCGCGAGGCCAACGGCGGCAGGCTCACCAACCAGGAGCGTCAGCAGGTCAACCAGGAGCAAAACTCCGCTAGCCGTCAGATCTACGACGAAAAACACAACGACAACACCGTGAAGCCTAACGAAGTCGACAACCGTGAGGCCAACCAGCAGCAGCGCACCGCCAACGGCCTGCGCAGCGGCCAGATGACCTCCGGCGAAGCCGCCCGCACCAACCGCAACCAGGGCCGGGTCGACCAGCAGGTTCACAACGAGCGCACCGCCAACGGAGGCGCGCTCTCCAAACAGGAAAAGCAACAGGCCAACAAAGAACAGAACAAGAACAGCAAACAGATCTACAACGAAAAGCACAACAACAACAAAACCAAGCCCAACTAAATCAAACCCGAAAAATAGCTTCAGTTGGCAGTTCGCACAGAAGGCCGCCAGAGAAATCTCGGCGGCCTTTTCATTCTTGCTGCCCACACTACACTGTTTGTCATTCCGAACCGGGCGCCAGCCCCGGTGAGGAACCCGCCTTTTATTTTGCCCACCGATGCCGGGGTGCCCCATGTCTCGCGTCCTTTGCGAGACATGGGAACTCGACCGCCAGCCTAACCCGTCCCCGCTACCGCCCCACTCTCCTTACCACTCGCTGTAAAACCTCCCAAGCCTCTCTCCACCGCTCATACTTCGACCGCAACCTCCTGCTCCCCGGATACAGCTTCACCGACTTCAATCCCTCCACCACCCCCACCGGCATCACATACCACGCCTCCTCCGGACGCGCATACGCCACCAGCGCATCAATCTCCTTCGCCGTATACGACTTCTGCGCATGATCGTGCGCCCGGAAACTATAGGTCCCATCCTCCCCCACCACATGCGCCGACTTCACCTGCACCCGCCAAAAATTAAACTCTTTCCTCACATTCACAATAAAATCAAACGGCTCACTATCCCCCCACGGCTTCGCCACCACAAACCCCTTCTCCACCGCCTTGGCAATAAACTCCGCCTCCGCAATCTCCCCCAACTGCTTCGGCGTCAGCCCCCGTGTGGAGCGGGCGCCCCCGCCCGCTGCCTCCGACCCGAAATCCTCCGCCATCGCCCAAATCACAATCTCATTCTCAGCACCCACCAACCCGCCGACCATAAATTCTCCCGATGTCATTAAAATTCTCCCCGATGTCATTCCGAACCGGCGCCAGCCCAGTGAGGAACCCGCTTTTTGTTTGTCCCACTGATGCCGGGGTCCCCCATGTCTCGCGTCCTTTGCGAGACATGGAACTGGAACGCCCCCAAAACGCAAACGCCCCCTCCGACCACCGGTCGGAAGGGGCATACTCAGCCACCTCGGCTATAGCTAAATGATTACATCCACCCCACCCAAAGTCAATCAAAATAATCCGCCGATAACGACTACGAAAATCGCCATAACCGGCACCGTACGCCTTGTCATTCCGACGCCCGAGCGCAGCGAGACCGGAGGAATCTGCTGTTCATCTCCCGGAACGGATCTTTTGGATTTCGCGCCCATCAACTTTCGGGAGATACAATCAATCGTAGTCAAACAGCAGTCTAAGCTGTTGGAGGCCTGGGATGAGTTTTTCGGCAGCAGCGGCAGATGAGCGCGCATTGGGCGTTGCATTCAGCGACGACGCATTGAGCGTATCGCTGCGCGACAGCCGCGTTATCTCCGTCCCGCTCGTCTGGTATCCCCGTCTGCTCAACGCCACCCCCGCCCAGCGCAACAATTGGAAAATCGCCGGCGCCGGCTACGGCATTCACTGGCCCGACCTCGACGAGGACCTCAGCACTGAAGGCCTGCTACGCGGCGCTACCGCGCCCAGGGCATCGGCAGCCCTGGTCCGGCAACGGAACGCCACGAAAGCGCACCACCTTAAACCGTCGGATGCGGAGAGGCAGGCGATCCTGAACGCTATTTCTGAGCTGAACGGTGATAAATTGCAGGCGGCGCGACTTCTGGGGATCGGGAAAACTACCCTTTACCGCAAACTGAAGGAGTACGCGGCACAGGGCAAGCCGCGGTCGGCACCTAGCCCCGCACGACGCCACAATTAGTGATGTCTCCTGAGGAGGCTGGCGTACAAAAAGAAAAAGGCCAATCTGATTTCTCAGACTGGCCTTTATTTATCCCGGCAACGACCTACCCTCCCACGCGTGTGGCGCGGGCGCCCTCGCCCGCGAATCCGTCCCTCGGCAATGCACTTTTTCTGCCGTGGAATCCACAGCCTGCGGATGTTTATATGTCACAGACCAAAGCGGAAGCTATATCTATTCTGCGGGAGTTGGCGGGCCGGGGCGCCCGCCCTACACTGTGTCCAGCGGCGCTACAACACTTGCAAAGTACCGATACCGCCGACGGCTCCCGCATTTGCAGAAGGCCGACGCAGATCTTTTTGTTAGCTTTTGCGCAGGCGGGCCGCTGGTGCTGCCCGCCACCTCACGTGATCTTGTCCTCGAACACTGCTTACGCGAGGGCGGCATTTTGCCCCTCGTGGGCATAGCGCGAATTCTTCTTCATGCCGTCGTTATCATGCCCGATCACGTGCATCTTCTGCTGAGGCCACTGCGCGACCCAAACGGCTGGCCGTATCCGCTCGTCGACATTCTGCAATGCCTGAAAGGCTCGACCGCGCATCGCATCAATAAATTGCTGAGTCGCGCCGGGCCAGTGTGGGAGGAAGAATCATTCGATCACGTGCTCCGGTCAGACGAGAGCCTCAAACACAAAGTTGAGTACATCCGGCAGAACCCGGTGAGAAGAGGCCTGGTCGGAAGACCCGAGGATTATCGGTGGCTGTGGGTTAGCGGAGATGTCTTGATCCCTTGATCCACTGATGAGACTCCTCGCGTGCATACGCGGGCGAGGGCGCCCGCCCGCGCCACACGCAACTCAAAAGGAAAAGGCCAATCTGATTTCTCAGACTGGCCTTTATTTATGCCGGCAACGACCTACGCTCCCACACACTTGGCTTGTGCAGTACCATCGGCCCTGTGGGCTAGAATAGCCGTGTAACCTCACTCATGCTCGATCTTGTTCAAAGAGCACTGGCCGCGAAGCGCGAGTCAAAGTACATCGAGTTCAAGGAGAATTTCGACCCGAGTTCCCCTGCCGACTGGTGCGAGATTGTAAAGGACATTGTCGCAATTGCCAACTCAGGCGGTGGCATCCTCATTTTCGGGCTAGATAGTGCGGGGCGACCAACCGGGTCGTCTCTCTCAGCACTGGCTAACCTCGACTCTGCAGACGTCGGGAACAAAGTTTCAAAATACACCGGCCCGGTTCAGCTAGAGTTTGAGAGTCGCGAACTGGAAAAGGAAGGCAGCACACTTCATGCCTTCATCGTGCAAGCAGTTTCGGTTCCGATTGTATTTCAGAAGCCGGGCACATACGACATTGGTTCGGGTAAACAGAAAACGGCATTCAGCGTTGGAACGGTTTATTTCCGGCACGGTGCAAAGAGTGAACCGGGCAATAGCGACGACATCCGGAACGTGATCGAGCGACAACTCGAATTCATTCGAAAATCATGGATTAAGGGCGTGAGGAAAGTCGTTGAAGCCCCAGAGGGCTCGCAGATCATAACGGTGCGCCCGACCGGAGGCACAGGGCCCTCGTCGTTTTCGCCAACCTTGCGTGGAGTCAAAGACCCAAAGGCGACCCCAGTCTTGCTGACGAGAGATCGCCAAAAGGCGGCGGGCGTTTTTGTCCATGAGGAAGTTTCCGAAGGTATCTTCGATGAGATCAACAACGTCATTGACGCCAATCGCGCCCTGGCGCGAGGGCAGCATCATTTTTTTCTTGGAGCGCCGATTTATTATCGAGTCTACGCAGAACGGCAACATGTCGTTCAGAGGGAAGACGACATCGCCCTGTTACACCGCAGCGCAGTCCTCGACTTGTACGCCCCCGCCTTGTTCTGGACGCTGTCTTTGCCAGAGGCAGCCGTTGCTGAGACGTTCGCCGAACTATATCTGCACCCGAGAAGTCCTGGAATTCATTGCCTGCTTCGACTAGCCGTCCTTCTCGGCACCGACTTTTGTGATTGGCTCTACGAGAGGTGGCACAGTAAATGGAAGCGCTATTCGCAACCTCCATCCTTTTATTTTAGCTTCAAAGAAATGAAGTCACACGCCACAACGATGGATCATCGAGTCGTCGCCGCGCGTGTAACAACAAGCACGCAGTTCAAAGTGGAAGAGGTCTCATTAACAGTTTCCGCACTAATGGAAACTCCGCAGAAAGCAGCATCGCTCCTCTCCACTGCATGCATGCGCGTTTTTCAGGGTCACCTCGATATGCGGTCGACAGCCAGAAGCTTGGACTATTTCGCTTACGGCCTCCAAGTGCACGATCGTGCAGCCGGGATTTCGCGGGCTATCATGAAGGTGGTGGGCGACCAGGAACCCGGAGACCTAGGGGGAGAGAGCACAAAAGAATAGCCACCCTCGGAAAGGAAAAGGCCAATCTGATTTCTCAGACTGGCCTTTATAAATGCCGGCAACGACCGGAGTTTATCCTGAGCTTGTCGAAGGACTCCCACACACTTGGCGCGTGCAGTACCATCGGCTGGCGTTTATCTGTATTACCTTGGTTACCTCGATGCATGCCAGTAATATTTATTTCAACGTGATGACTGGCTAGGCTACTGCTCATGAGTTTCTATAGCCTCAGCGAACTAAAGTTTACCGCGCCGTATTTCTCTGCGATCGACTGTATCCGAAATGACGAGAAAGCGATCTATTGCAGTAGTGAAATTACTTCCGGTTGGAACCTCTACAACAAGATGCGGAGCCACAACGTAAAGTCGCCAGGGGCTTTGAAAGCAAAACTTGGCGAAGCGTGGTATCAAGAGAACATTCTAAAGGTCAACAGTCAATCGGCGAATCACTTTGCCAAATTGGTTCGTGACTCACAGACTGACAATACGCCCGTCATCACTCCAGCTCCCTTAAAGGTCCCTGATTGGGATCAACCTGAATATCTTTCCTTTTGGGAAGAGCTCATAAGAACACGCGTGAAAGCGGTACGCTTCAATAGTAACTGGGAATACAGTAACGGCTGTGTTTTCGAGTTCGCAGCCGCACGGGTGGCAAATATTGACACGCTTGACTCGCGCGGAGCTACCCTTGCAGTGAGTGCAGCAATTGCGTGTGTGAAAAATGCCATCGAGAAAATTAAGGAACTAGACAAAGATTTTGATACCACAACATTGGAACGCAACCTCGAAAGACTGCATTCGGCGGCGGCGATGCCACTACCCCCGAAAATGCCACCAACTCGCATCAGAATACCCGGTCCAGTGACCCGGAAATTAGGAAAGTCTTAACCCTAAGCCCAAAAGGAAAAGGCCAATCTGATTTCTCAGACTGGCCTTTATTTATGCCGGCAACGACCTACGCTCCCACACACTTGGCGCGTGCAGTACCATCGGCCCTGCGGGGCTTAACTTCCGTGTTCGGGATGGGAACGGGTGGATCCCCCGCGGTAAGATCACCGACAACTTGAGGCGCTAGCAGGCGTGAATGAGCCGCCGTCAGGCGGCGATTGGGAGCCTGCTGCCGAAATCCTGAGCCGCGCTTTTCAGCGGCGACGGATCTCTCTCGCCATTTCGGTGTCAGAGCGTCTGATTTGCACTCAGACGCTCGAACGAACTTTCAAAGATCGTGAGGACAATGCCTCACAACTGAATAGATTGGGTCTGGCTTACTTTCATCTTGCTTACTTCCGATTTCAACCAGAGATACATCGGCTTTTCGTCGGCGCAACAGCGGTCAGTATTGCTATCTCAGTCATCCAGGTTCGAACGACTTCAAACAACTTGCTGGATATTTAGTTCAGGTTCTAACTGAGCGCGGTCGAAACCGCGCCCTACCCAACTGAGAACTGACTGCTGTTTTTCTGCACCGAGTAAATTTTATGGTCAAGCCGAACGGGCGATTAGTACTGGTAAGCTACACGCATCACTGCGCTTTCACCTCCAGCCTATCAACCAGGTGGTCTTCCTGGGCCCTTCTTATCCCTTACGGGTTGGGAGATCTCATCTTGAGGAGTGCTTCCCGCTTATATGCATTCAGCGGTTATCACTACCGAACTTCGCTACCGAGCGGTGCCATTGGCATGACAGCTCGAACACAAGAGGTTCGTCCATCCCGGTCCTCTCGTACTAAGGACAGGTCCTCTCAAATCTCCTGCGCCCACAACAGATAGGGACCGAACTGTCTCGCGACGTTCTGAACCCAGCTCACGTACCGCTTTAATAGGCGAACAGCCTAACCCTTGGAACCTTCTACAGCTCCAGGATGCGATGAGCCGACATCGAGGTGCCAAACCGGAGCGTCGATATGAACTCTTGGCTCCGATCAGCCTGTTATCCCCGGCGTACCTTTTATCCGTTGAGCGATGGCCCTTCCATGCAGAACCACCGGATCACTAAAGCCTACTTTCGTACCTGCTCGACTTGTTGGTCTCGCAGTCAACCACGCTTATACTTTTGCATTCAACGCCTGATTTCCAAACAGGCTGAGCGTAGCTTCGCGCGCCTCCGTTACCGTTTAGGAGGCGACCGCCCCAGTCAAACTACCCGCCTTAGTATGTCCTTGTCCCGGGTAACGGGACTAAGTTAGAACCACAGATCTCGCAGGGTGGTATCTCACCGTTGGCTCCTCCAAGCCCGAGAGCCTGGAATCAAAGCCTCCCACCTATCCTGCGCAGCAAGGGCCATAGTTCATACTAAAGGTATAGTAAAGGTGCACGGGGTCTTTCCGTCTAGTTGCGGGCAACCGGCATCTTCACCGGCACTACAAGTTCGCCGTGTCAGTCGGCAAGACAGTCGCACTTTCGTTACGCCATTCGTGCAGGTCGGAACTTACCCGACAAGGAATTTCGCTACCTTAGGACCGTTATAGTTACGGCCGCCGTTCACCGGGGCTTCAGTTCGAAGCTTCATCTTGCGATTGACCTCTCCCTTTAACCTTCCGGCACCGGGCAGGCGTCAGCCCCTATACGTCGTTTTCGACTTTGCAGAGACCTGTGTTTTTGTTAAACAGTCGCAGTGCGCATTTCGCTGCGGCCTCTTCGGGCTATGAACCCTAGTGAGGCACCCCTTCTCCCGAAGTTACGGGGTTATATTGCCGAGTTCCTTACCAACTGTTCTCACGAGCGCCTTTGGATATTCTCCTCGTCTACCTGTGTCGGTTTGAGGTACGGTTCCCTTACTTTCTCCTTAGAGGTTTTTCTTGGCAGCGTGGAATCGGCAGCTTTCCTCCATACGGAGTACTGCTTTGCGCCTCAGTGATAACTCTCTCGCGGATTTGCCTACGAAAGACACCTTACGCGCATCGACCGTCATAGCCATAGGACGGCCTGCTTATCCTCCTGCGTCACCCCATCGTAATAACGAAAACAAGGGAGGTCCGGAATATTAACCGGATGTCCATCGGCTACGCCTTTCGGCCTCGCCTTAGGGACCGCCTGACCCTGAGCGGATTAACCTTTCTCAGGAAACCTTAGACTTTCGGCGCGGAGGGTTCCCACCTCCGTTATCGCTACTTATGCCGGCAGGGTCTCTTCTCAACCGTCCACCAGTGCTCTCGCTCTAGCTTCAAACTGTTGAGAATGCTCTCCTACCACGCACACCCGTAAGGTGTGCATTCGCTGCTTCGGTAATCAGCTTAAGCCCCGTTAAATTGTCGGCACCGGACCGCTTGACCAGTGAGCTATTACGCTTTCTTTAAAGGATGGCTGCTTCTAAGCCAACCTCCTGGCTGTCTGGGCGTTCCGACTTCCTTTCCCACTTAGC
>CAWHZM010000002.1:0-240000 GCA_963833875.1 uncultured Acidobacteriaceae bacterium | reverse complement strand
CCGAGCTTTTGATTCGGAACTCAGGCGCGCTTGCTTTCGTCGAGCATGCGCTGCCGCAGGATGTTGTTCGCTCGGGTCTGATAGCCTTTGCCGCGTTTTTTCAGCCAGGCGACCTCGTCCGCGTCGAGGCGCATTGAGATGGCTTGCTTTAACGGGCGATAGAACCGGCCGCGGACTGCGTCCTTCCATGCATTAGGCGGCAGTTCAGGGATATCGGAGGTGTCGATGTGGTCGTCGGGCACGGCGGCGAGGGCGGCGAGCTCTTTTTTTTGGCGGGGAAGTCAAAGCCCGTCCCGTTACTGTTTGCCGTTTAACTTCCGTCTTCAATTTTCTAATTGCCTTCGGCATGTGTTCGACGATCCTTACCACGTCACCACACAAGACCGCGAGGTCGATGGTGAACCGCGCCGGCAGACCATCGGCATGATCGGAGCACACAACGTACTACTTGTCGCGCACGCGGAAGACGACGAGACGGGCGCAATCCGGATTATTTTCGCGCGAAAGGCAACTCGCATTGAACGGAGAATCTATCCGAGCCTTATCACGTCAGCAGATGCCAGGCTTCTTTGTACGCGGAGTATTTGGATTTTTTCAGGTGCGGGGAGAGAACTACTGTCGGTTGGTTGTGGGTGGCGAGGATAGGGAGGATATACCAGGTGTCGGTGGGGATGACGTAGGCGGCGAAGAAGTCGAGCTGGTCGGGGCGGTAGACGACGTGGCTGGAGCAGATGGTGCAGACGTAGGAGTTGTCGCGCTGGTAGAGGGTGCATTTGACCTGGATACGGCGGAAGAGTCCGTGGTGGTCGGTGGCGAGATCGTAGGGAGCGGTTTCTCCCCAGGGCTTGGCGACGCGGAAGCCGCGCTCGGTGGCGCATTGCATGAAGCGGAGTTCGGCCCACTCGCCGCGGAGTTTGGCGTGGCGAATGTTGGGTTTGGGCATGCGGCGTCCTTTGTGGGGTGCGGGTGTGGAGTGCGTGGTTAGGGTTTTGCGGCGGAGAGTGTGCGCCTTGCGATGAAGTTAGTGGGCAGTGGTCAGTGGTCAGTGGTCGGTGGTCAGTGGTCAGTGGTCAGTGGTCAGTTAAGACGGGCTTGGGCAATAAAAAACGCGGCCCGGATGGCGGGTCGCGTCGGTTATTCGACTATAAGATCAGTATATCATTTGGCTATGGGTGATTGGGACATTTTGGGGAATTTGGTAGTGGGTCAGTTTGAAACTGACCCACTACCGGGAATTTATATTTGGTGCGGGGTCATGGGGATAGCGTCGGCGGAGTGGGTTTTGGCTATTGACAAGGAAAAGCTTCGAGCTGCGCTCGAAGAACAGCCGAGGGCGGCTGTCCCTAGATGGGCAGCGGTGGTGCTGATGCGCGAGTGGAGTGGATATGTTGACGAGGGTGTGTCAAGCTGAGGGTTATGAAGAAACAGGCGAGTGATCAGTCGTTTCATGATCGGCGGTATCAGGAACGGAAGCGGGCGGAGGCGGCGAAGAAGGTTGCTCCGAAGAAGGCGGTTGCGCCGGAGCGGGATAAGAGCAAGGGGCAGAACGGCGAGGATTAGGGGCTGAAGCTGCCGGGGGCTGAAGCCCTTTCTATTTCTAAGCTTTACGCGGCGCTGAAGCGCCGCTTGCCACGGGGGTGCATGCATCCCTGCCGGCGGTGAAGTGAATCCTGGCAATGAAAGCCTTCGAGCTGCGCTCGAATGGACAGCCGAGGGCGGCTCTCCCTACATGAGGCTTCCGGGCGGCGAGTCTCCCGCGAACACACGGCGGCGCATTGACTGCGACGATCTTCGTTCTGTAGATTCTGTTTGAACTGAAGGATTCGATATGGCCAACCTGACTGGCGTGCAGCAGAAATATATTTTGCATTGGGGCGAGATGGGGACGCGGTGGGGGATTAACCGCACGGTGGCGCAGATTCATGCGCTGCTTTATCTGTCTCCGCGGGCGCTGCCGGCGGAGGAGATTGCGGAGACGCTGAGCGTGGCGCGGTCGAATGTGTCGACCTCGATTCGCGAGCTGGAGACCTGGGGGATTGTGCGGGCGGTGCATGTGCTGGGCGACCGGCGGGAGCATTATGAGTCGATGAAAGATGTGTGGGAGATGTTCCGACTGGTGGTGGAGCAGAGGAAGCGGCGGGAGATCGATCCGACGCGGGAGATGTTAAAGAACAGTTTGGAGGAGCTGGATCCGAAGGCCGCGGGGGTGGAGTTTACGCGCGAGCGGATTGCGGCGATGGCGGGATTTTTTGATGCGGTGACGGAGTTGCATGATGAGATGAAGAGTTTGCCGACCGGGACGGTTAGGAAGTTGTTGCGGATGGGGGCGAAGGTGAGCCGGGTTCGGGGCAAGCGCAAGAGCTAACCACAGAGGGGCACGGAGGTTGCACGGAGGAACACAGAGGGGATGTTCGCAGCGTCCCACTTCTCGCAACGGACGCGAGAAATGGGGCACCCGGCATCCGCCGGATATCTGGACGATGCAGTGCAAACTTGCAAAGGATAAGGATTATGAAGGGATATTTGGTTTTTACGAGGGAGAAGACGCTCGACGCCGCGGAGTTGGCGATTTATTGGGAGGAGATTCGCGGGACGTTCGCGGGACATGAGGTGAAGCTTCTTGCTTCTTATGGCAAGCATGAAGTACTGGAGGGGGATCCGATTGAAGGAATGGTGATCGCGGAGTTTCCTACGGTGGAGGCGGCGAAGGACTGGTATGACAGTCCTGGGTATCGGGAGGTGCGGAAGCATCGGATCAAGGGAGCTATTTACCGGGGGATTTTGGTGGAGGGAGTCTGACCGCCGCGGGTCACATGGCGGAGGAGCGGTCCGCAGCATCAGATAGAATTTATTCCGACTGAGGGCAATTAGAAGATGACGCAGGACGGATTGAGAAAGATTTGGGTGACGTTGACGGGGTTGCCGTTGACGATTGAGTTGGAGTGGCCGTTTCATCGGTCGACTTCGGGGGCGGATTTTTGGGTGTTGCATGGGGACATCCGGCTGGAGGGTGCGGAGGGGATGCATGCGCCGGTGGCGGTGAATTTGTCGGCGACGGTGCGGGAAGTGATGGCGTCGCTGGAGCCGAAGGATGCGGAGGCGCCGGTGATCAATGCGCTGCGTAAAGAAGTGGACCGGCGGCAGATTGAGTTTGTGAAGTCGGGAAAGCTGGTGCCGGTGGCGTTTTCGAGTCGCTATTACGACTTCAAGCGGGAGAAGTGGGTGTTTGGGAAAGCTAGCGATGAGGTGATTGCGACGTTTTTGGAGCGGAAGGTTTATTGGGAGACGCGGTTGAGATCAACTTCCCCACCCAAGCCAAAGGACGGCTTGGATGGGGCACCCGCGGCATCGGTTGAAGGGAAGGTTTGGATTGGGGATGCGACGGACGCGCAGTATTTGGAGACGAACTCGGCGCATTTGATTGAGATTGCGGGGCGGTTGGTGGCGGGGGATGGGTTGGTGCGGATGGATGGGGAGTATGCGGAGGCGACTCCGGCATTGCTGGGGCAGGCGGAAAGATTTGAAGCCGCGATGCGAGCGGCGGTGGAGGAGTTGGAGAAGAAGCACGCGTTTGAGCGGGGGTAGAGTTTTACGGTTTTCAGATAGGGTTTGCCAAAACAGCCGGAAGTCGGCTTGGACATACATCAATTCTGGCATAGGTTCCCCGTCACAAGTTGCCGGCGTGAACTTCCATTGGCGCACTGCAGTCAGGGCCGCTTGATCGAGGCTTGCGCCAGCGGAACCTACTACCTTTAGATTCTGCGGTAGGCCTTTTAAGTCGACCACAAGGGCTACCGTGAGTCGAGAATCTTTGGGTCGTGGACCGCAGCGACTTGCTATTGAGCATGGTCTTTCACCGCGGGCGCACACAGCGAAAACCCAAATGGTTTGTTCCTGTATCCGGATCTCCCTTGCCGCGCGCACCGGCAATGTAGCGTTCGCAATACTGAGCGGTGCAAAGGTACGATCCACCTTTCTGCACGCGCTTGGCCACGGCGGGCTCCTGCGGATCGAAACTGTTATTCGGTCCGTGCGGGTCGATTGCAACCGAACCGCTCTGGTGCAGTTGCGCGTAGTAGTCGGGGCGATACCAGTCGGCGACCCACTGCCAGACATTGCCCGACATGTCGTATAGGCCAAAATCGTTGGGTGGGAAAGATGCCACGGGAGCCAGGCCGGCATAGCCGTCTTCAGAATTATTTCTGTCGGGAAAATGTCCCTGAAAGGTGTTCGCCATCCACTTACCGTTGGGATGGAGTTCGTTGCCCCAAACATAGTTTTGCCGGTCGCGGCCGCCACGAGAGGCGAACTCCCATTCGGCTTCGGTAGGAAGGCGCTTACCCGCCCAAGTTGCATAAGCAACAGCATCGGCCCATGCAATTTGAACGACCGGATACTTTTCCTTGCCGCGAAGATCGCTGTTCGGGCCGTTGGGATGGCGCCAATTTGCACCGCGAACAAACTTCCACCATGCGAGTGGATTATTCAGTGACACAGGCCCGGGTGGAGGCGTGAAGACGACGGCGCCCGGTGCCAAGTCGTCGGGCGCGAGGTCGGGAAATTCTTTCGGATCGAGCGGGCGCTGGGCAACGGTTACATAGCCGGTGGCCTGCACGAAGCGCGCGAACTCATCGTTGGTAACGTCGGTCTGATCGATCCAAAAGCCCTTCACTTCCACCCGGTGAACCGGCCGCGCGTCTTCCATATGATCGGTTCCCATCCAGAAGCGTCCGCCCGGTATCCAGACCATGCCTGCTGGAGCGGTGTGCGAAGCGCTGGAATTGGCGTGGGCCGGAACCGCCGCGTTCTCAACCATGGCCGCTGCATGCAAGGAATAACGAGAAATCCCCCGATCACATTGTTGCGGCTCAGTGCTCTGAGCCGCAACCTTCTGAGTGCTGACGAAACGATTCTGGGATACGGCGACGATACCCAGCAGGAGCAATAAAATGCGCCTCAGCCAAGACTGGTACGATTCACTTGTTGCAGTCATCATCATTTTTCCAGTTGCACCAACGTTACTGGTTCTCACCGCTCTTGGTTGCATCCTTAACAGCGTCAGCAAAGGACTTGGAGCCTGGAGTGCGGTGAATTCGTCCATTCAGCACATCGTCCCAGGTGATGTAGGGATAGAGATGATGAGCCTGGGCCTGCTGTTCGAACTCAGCTTTTAATTCGGCCAGTTTTTCGGGGTACTTTTTGGCTAGGTCAATCCGCTCGGTATAGTCCACATTCAGGTTGTAGAGTTCCCAGGCATTTTCGTCGAAAGGTTTCTTGCTTTGAGCGTTTCCAGTGATAAAGCTATTTGGATAAGGCAATTCAGCTTTCCACCCGTCGTGATAAATCGATCTCGAACCAAAAATGTAGTAATACTGCAGGGTGTGGCGGGAAGGCGCCTTGGCATCGTCAATCGAATATGCCAATGAAGTTCCCTCAATCGGCTGCTGCTTGATTCCTCTGATCTCCTCGGGTTCCTTGATGCCCACAATATCGAGAGTTGTCGGAAGAATGTCGATTACATGACTGTATTGGGTGCGAATTCCGCCCTTGTCCTTGATCCCTTTCGGGTAATAGATGATGAGCGGATTGCGCGTGCCACCTTCGCTGTTCGCATCCTGCTTCCAGAACTTGAAAGGCGTGTTTGCGGCCTGCGCCCAGCCCAGTGGATAATTTCCCTCGGTGGCGGCGGACGTGCCGATCTCTCCAATCTTGTTCAAGTTGTAATTGATGTTTTCTTGTGCGGTGAAAGGCTTGCCGAATAAAGGACGATCGATGTCCCCATTCAAAGTGCCTTCTTTGCTTGCGCCGTTATCGCCGATCATGACGAATACCAGCGTGTTATCCAGTTGGTTGATCTCTTTCAAGTGGTTGATCAGACGGCCGACTTCAAAATCGGTATAGGTCAGATACCCGGCATAGACTTCCATGAAGCGCGCATACAAGCTTTTTTTCCTGCTCCGGTAATTGATCCCACGCCTTGATGTCCGGGTTGCGATCGGGAAGAATCGCATCGGCGGGGATAACGCCGAGCTTCTTCTGACGCTCAAATACCTCTTCCCGGTAAACGTCCCAGCCCTGATCGAATTTGCCTTTATATTGATCGCTCCAATATTTGTCGACCTGATGCGGAGCGTGGGTGGCGCCCGGGGCGTAATAGAGGAAGAATGGCTTGTCCGGAGCCGCTTTCTTTTGACGATCGATATAAAAGATGGCCTTATCGGTGATCTGGTCGCTCAAGTGGCGGCCGTCAGGGCGGACGTGAGCCTGATCTTCCACCAGGTCCGGCTTGTATTGGTCGGTTTGCGAACCAAGGAATCCGAAAAAGTGGTCGAAACCTTTTCCGGTTGGCCAATGGTCGAATGGGCCGGCATCGGTCGCTTCTTCGTCGGGAGTTACACCGTATTTGCCAACCGCGAATGTGTTGTAGCCATTGGCACGAAGAACCTCTGCAATAGTTCCGGCCGTGGAGGGAACCCTCCCATCCCAGCCGGGGAATCCCGCGGACAGAACTGTGTGTGAAAATCCAGACTCATGCACGGACGCACTGTTGCGGCCAGTTAGCAGCGCGGAACGGGTGGGGGCGCAGATCGCGGTGGTATGGAAGTTCGTGTAACGCAAACCATTGGCGGCGAGACTGTCGAACGTGGGCGTCGAAATGAGGCCGCCGAATGTGCCAGCAGCGCCGAAGCCCACGTCATCCAGCAGGATCCACACCACGTTCGGGGCGCCGGCAGGCGGTTTCACCGGCTCCGGCCACCATTCTTTTGACTCAGCCAGGGTTCGGCCGACGACTCCTTGATACGGTTGAGTTTCCTGAGCATGCAGTGCGAGTTCCGCACTCGATGCAAGTATTAATACCGAGGTCAACGCTTTCAATATGCTGGGTCTTTTCATAGAGCTCCTAATGGGGCTTTTTGTGTCGGTCATTTTCTGTTGAAGCATCGCTGATCGGGCCAACATTCAGTCGCCTGCTAAGACAGTTTGCGAACTGAGTCCCAGCGCTCCTCTGCCAGATTCAACCGCTTGCGAATCATCCGGTGACGGTTCTTCTAGCTTCACCATCGGTCCGTTGGCCGCCAACTCGCTGCCTTCCACGTTGGACTTGAAGACTGGCCACAACAACTGCGAGTACCACGGATCTCCCTGGTAGTGCGAAATCCCATACGACCTCGGGTACTGCCGCGAGATGTGGGCGGTACCGAAGATCACGTCCCAGAGAAAAAACATATTCCCGAAGTTGCCCTTGTAATAGCCCACGCCATCATCCGAAGTGTCAGCATGATGGGCGTGGTGCGTGGCGGGAGTCGAGATCAAACGTTCCAGCACCCAGGCAGCCGGATGAAGAACGCGATGCTGATAGAACGGCTTGTCCCAGGGAATGCTGGAGTGCGCCAGCGTCGTAATCATGCTCTTGATGGCATGCACCACCAGCGCCGCGGGGCCAAGCCCCAGATACACCAGCGCCGAGGTGAGATAAGTCTGCGAGAAAAAGATTGTGAAAAATGCGTTCTGCCGGCTGGCCATCGACATTCCCATGTAGGGCGCGGAGTGATGAGTGCGATGAAAGCGCCACAGCCACGGAAGTTGGTGGTGCAAGCGGTGATACCAGTACTGGGTTAGATCATCGGCGATGCAAATGATGAAGAATCCCCACCAGAAAGGCACCCAGTGGAAAATGTGTCCCGCTCCCGGCAGTACAAAGGGGAGAACCTTCAAACTGAAATAAGTGAAGAATGGACGCACGATGATGCGAGGAAATGCGAAGCAGGCAACGTCGGTGAGCTTCTCGTTGCCATCCCAGCGGTCGTGGTCGTAAAGGCCCAGCAGAAATTCGGCGAGCCCCAAAATCACCATGAAGCCGGTAATCCCCCAGTCATTCCATCGGCCGAGCCACCAACTCTGATGGGCGGAAAGCGGGTTGTGCCATGGATGCTGACCTCTCAGTGAGAATGTCAGAAAGAGAAGCGCAACCGGTAGCGCATAGATGAACAGGCTGAGCGAAACCCCTTTGAAGATGCTTTTGCGAACCGCAGCGTCAATTTGCATAAATCACCACCTAGTTGAAGTAGTTTGCTTGTCTTGCACATGATTGCCGACTTGCCGTTGCGTAAGCCACAGCCCTCCGCCGAGGATGGCCAGAGGAACCAGGGTTATGACAATTCCAACCACAATCTTTTTTGTAAGGAGCCACGCATCTTTAAAGTTCATCTGCCCTTCTCCATTGCTGCCAAATCACATGGATTCTTATCCATGTGCGACCTCGCTTCCTTGCTAGAAAGTGAATTTTGCCGCCAACTGGATCTCCCGGGAAATTCTTTGGAAGGTTGTGGGAGAGCCCGCCGATGCGATGGTTCCGAAAGCTGAACCGGTGACGATATTCGGCACCAGGGTCGTGCTGGTCGCGGCGGGCGTGGGAGCAGTCGCCGAGGGATTGTTAAATTGCGGAGTGTTGAACAGGTTGAAGAACTCGGCGCGAAGCTGCAATGCCTTCGATTCCGCCACCTGGAAATTCTTGAAGACCGAGAAGTCTACGTCCTTCGTCCCCGGACCCTGAAGAATATTTCGTCCGGAATCTCCCCATTGCCCGTTGGCCAGGGATCCGGTGAGGGGAATGCTCACAAACGCAGAGGTGTTGAACCATTCATGAATGTTGCGCTTGTCGGTTGATAGCGTTCCGTTGCCCTCCCCCGGAACCAGGTCCGCGCGGGGCGTGAGACCGTCGCCTACTCCGTTCGCCGAAACCACGGAAAATGGCAAGCCATCGAAGTACTGCAGAATGGCATTCACTTGCCAGCCCTGCACCACCGGATTCAGCTTTCCCGAGGCCTTGAAGGGAAACTGATAATTGGCGCTGGCGACGAAGCGATTGGGAATATCAAGATCAGAGTTTCCGTAGTCGGCGCGCAGATCATAGGGATTCATCGCATCGCCGGTGGCGTTGTTAGTTCCCGGGCTGTTCGTGTTTTCATCAAGAGCGTGGCTGTATGTGTAGGAGGCCAGGAAACTGAACCCTCGTGCGCGCCGCTCGGCCGAGACCTGCACCGCGTTGTAATTGGAGATCTCGTTGGTCTCCAGTTGGTAAATCTGAGCGAAGAATGGATAGGGACGGTTCACGGTGACGTTGGTGGTACCCGGAGAACCCGCGTTGATGTCCCTCAGGTCGTCGAGATGATCGGCATGCGTCCCGACGTAGGCAAGGGTGAGCACTGTCGAGGACGGCAGTTGCTGCTGGATGCTCGCGTGCCACTGCTCACTGTAAGGAGTCTTGGCGTTAGGATCCTGGGCGTATACCGGTAAACCCGCCTGCAAGGCGCCGGCCGAAGTCGCCGGAGTGTGAACAAATCCGTCGGACGCATAATTAAAAGGTGTGCCATTGCTGGCCTTCGCGCCATATACCGATGAGTTATTAAATGCCCAGTAATCGAGCGCCGGCGCATTGTTGGACAGGCCATCTGAGTTCGTGACGTTGGGCGCAGAATAGTAAATGCCATAGCCCGCATGGAAAATGGTGTTCGCAGTCACCTTGTAGGCGAATCCCACACGCGGCATGAAGTTCGCGTTGTTGCCGCTCACCCCGCTGCGCGGAACGCCGTTGGTGCCCACTTGAAACAACTGGGTGGTTGAGAGACTCGGTACGAAGTTGTACATGCGGTTTTCAACTTCGGTCCATGGCCAGCCTAAGAAATTTTCGTAGCGAACGCCCAGGTTCAAGGTCAGCCGGCTGCTGACCTTGTAGTTATCTTGCGCATAAAACGACAAGTCGCTCTGCCGGAATCCGAATCCTTTATTGTCGTTGGGGAACGCGTACACGCCGGTTTTCGGCGCTCCAAAAAGCAGATCCGTGTAGGCCAATCCGCTGTAAGCGGTACCGAAGGAGAAGGAGCCGTGCTCGTCTCCAGTCTGGAACATGTTGTATTCCAGGCGGACGAACTCGACGCCAAAATCGAGGGAGTGCTTGCCGCGCACGAGATTGATGTTGTCGTCCAACTGATAATTGTTGGTCCCAATGTGAGTGGGGCTGTTTCCGGCATCGCCGATCGGCGTGTCGCCGGCAAAGGTCATGACGGGAAGTCCGTCGGAAGCCGGATTTCCTGGAACTTGAACTCCGGGAATGCCCAGCAGAGTGGGAAGGTTCAAGCCCGCATCCCAGTTCTGAGCGTAAACGAAGAAGCGCGACCACCCGAAGCGCGCGGAATTAATTGTGGTGGGAGAAAAAATGTGAGTTTCGCCGATTACGGCCTGATGTGCGGGGTCCTGCGCCGGCCCGCAAATCACGTCTCCCACCAGCGGTACGGGAAGTGTGCCGGGCTGAGCGATTTTGTCCCGGGCCTGGCTGTAGCGGACGAAGGCGCTGTCGAAATCGGAGAAGCGATGGTCCACCTTGATGTCGAACGCGTCTTCCGTGACCGCTCGGATTGGGTTGAAAAGAAAATTGTTGGCGGTGGTCGCGCCCGCAATATTCGGCGCGGCATATTGCTTAATGAAATTCAGAATGTTCGCGCCGGTCGGGTTCACATCGCTTAATGGAATGAAATTACCAGGGTACGCAACCCCAGTAACGGGATTCTTAATGGCCTGCGGATAGGCGGAAAAGTTATAACCCGTGGGAGTCAGCGTGAAATCCGGCACGGTATCGACGTAAGTCAAACCCTGCCGGGTTCGCTGCCCGGAATAATCCGCAAAGAAGAAGGTCTTGGGATTATCCCTGGCGAATAGCGGCCCGCCGAAGGTGGCGCCAAATTCGTTCATCCGGAAACCGGGCTTGGCGGCGGTGTCAAAATAATTCTTGGCGTCGAGAGCGGAGTTGCGGAGAAATTCGAAGACCTCCCCGTGATAGTGGTTGGTGCCGGACTTATAAATCAGATTGATGGTGCCGGCATTGCCCCGTCCGTAGCGCGCGTCCGCGTCGGTGGTCTCTTCCGAGAATTCTTGCACCGCATCGATGGGAGGGAAGATCACAACCGCGAGGCCATTGTGGTTTTCGTTGTCGCCGATGCCATCCAGCAGTAACCGGTTTTCCTGAAAGCGAAGTCCGTTGAAGGCATAGGAGGTGGGTCCGCGCTGCTGGGTATAAGGAATGCTGACGATCTGGGTTTGCGCCGGAACGACGCCCGCGCCCAGTCCCACCAATTCGGCGAAGTTGCGGCCATTCAGGGGAAGATCCTTGACGGCTTCCTCGCTGCGCAGATTGGAGACCGTGGAGGTTTCGCTCTCTAGAAGCTCATTGGTGGCCTCGACGGTAACGGTCTGCGTGCCTGCGCTGCCGACGGTCAACACGGCATCGGCGGCGGCGCGTTGGCCTACTTCCAACCTAATGTGTTCCTGGACCTTGCCAAAGCCAGCCGACTCAAACTCGATAGTGTAATCACCTGGATTCAGCGGCGGAGACACATAAAGGCCCTGGGAGTCGGTGACCGTCGCGTTGTTTAATCCGGTTGCGGCGTTTCGAATGTTTATCTGGGCACCCGCGATTACTGCGCCCGAGTTATCCCGCACCACACCGGTGATGGTGCCGGTTTCGACGATCTGGGCTCGCAGCATCGCCGCACCCGCC
Organism: uncultured Acidobacteriaceae bacterium; assembly: GCA_963833875.1. Lineage (GTDB taxonomy): Bacteria > Acidobacteriota > Terriglobia > Terriglobales > Acidobacteriaceae > Sulfotelmatobacter. Next base: position 228,446 of record CAWHZM010000002.1, on the reverse strand, counting down.
AACAGCACAATCAACGTCATCACACGCCCCAATTGCTTCATGACAATCCCCTTTTTGACTGCGAATCACCTTTTGCCAACGAGTCCGCTGTTGAGCAGGGAACGCCCACGGCTTAGCGTTCTTATTCATTCACAGCGAAGCATCTCTGAGACAGCTAGTGCACGAAACTACTGTTTCCCTTCGCGGCCCGGATCATGCGTCGTTGTCGACGCCCGATGATCCGGGTGCTACATGGCAGCTTCATGATGGGGGTGGGCATAACCTGGTGCGTGTTTCAGACCGCAGAGTGAATATATGCAATAATGTCTATCATGTCAATAGACATAATGTTAAAATAATGTTAGTGACCATCAAAACTTTGCATTGGAGGATCCCATGCCGTTCTGCGAGAAGAACGGCTGGGGAAGAAAGTCCTTGATCGATGGGGGTGTTACCGATGCAACAAAGAAGATGATGGGAGTGCGGGTTGGGAGGCGGTCCCGGCCAAGATTTTGCTGACCTGCTCGCTTCGACGATCCTCGGGCGCCTCCTTCAAGAATAGACCAAATTCTTGCGCCGCTTCCTCGCCGCGACTGAGACCTGCGAGTGTATTCGCTCGAACCAAATGCACATCGGGGAAATCCTTGTTTAATTCGTCCACTTCGCGCAACGCCAAAACCAACCGGCCCTCACCATAAAAAGCCTTGGCCATCTCCAATCGTCCCTGCCATAAATCAGGACTCATCCCGAGAGCTTGCTGCGCGGCTGCTTCAGCCTTCTGGAATTCGCTCACTGAGTTGTACGCCGTTGCCAGCGCCAAGTAGGCATTTGCCTCAGCCGGATCGAGGGCTAAAGCACGCGTCGCATCTTGGATCGCTCCGTTGAAATCTCTTGAAGCCAGTCGTAACAAAGCCCGCATGGAGAACGCTGCCGCGCAGCTCGAATCGACTTGCAACGCATGATCAATCTCCCTCTGGGCTCCGGCAAAGTTCGACTTGCTGAACTTCTCCCGTGCCAACTTCAGGTGCGCGTGCGCCTCTGCCGGCACTTCCAACTCTTGTGCGGAAACTGTGTACGTCTGCTGCGCCGTATCCACAGCAGCGATAAACGGTAACGCCATTGTCAGTTCACGATCCGCTTGATTGAGAGTGATGCGCTCATCCCCGATCTGCAGTTCTTTCGCTGCAAGAAGCACATATTCGCCGGGCTTCGCAGCCGTGGTGATGGCAAAGCTTCCAGCGGTATCCGTAAAGCCCGTCGCCATTTTGACTCCGCGGAGATCTCGCACCTCCACCGTAGCACGGGCGACGGGGCGTCCCTGTGCGGTGACGATCAAGCCGTGAATAATGAGGGTGCGACGGTTCGGGTCTGGAATCTGTGCAACCGCAGCCAGAGATGTTAGAGCGAGGATCAGGGAGGGGATCAAAGAGAGGATCAGGCAGGCGGAAAGGGCTCCTCTCTCAACGGTAAGCAAACTAAGTCGATTAATTTTATTGCTATACGGACAGCACTTCGTACGCCGGCAGCGGATCTCCCAACGGCTAGATCGGGAGTCCGTGCCCATCTCGCGGCCTCATAGCTTCAAGCCTGGCACAATTCACCAGCTACCCTCCAATTCGGTGCTCGTTCTTTCGAAGAATACTCCATATTTGGCGCAGTCGCTCATAGAATCAAATTCGTGCGGGCCCTGGCTCACGTCGGGGAAGCACCTGGATGGGTTCCACACAACGGTTGGTCGGCAATGCGTAAGTCTTTACGCGGCGCTGAAGCGCCGCTCTTCCTCGCTGCTACGGTGTTTGTTCTGCGCGGTGTCGTTGGATCCTTCCGAGTCACGGTTTTCTATCTTTTCTCTTTTTCTCGATGGCTTCGGGAGAATATGCCCCAGCAGAAGCTTGGCGCAATTGCGTAGTTGAGCTGGATCAGCATGATGGCGGCGATCGCTAAATACGTGTTGATGAAACACAGGGCGGCGCCGGCGGCGTAGAGGGATTGGGCGAGGACGATGCGGCGGACTACGGCGGGGTGGACTTCGGGTGGGAGATTGTCGGTGAGGAGGTGGGCGCGGGTGGCATAAGACCAGCAACACGGTTGTAGAGGGATGGCATCTAAACGCAGTTTAGTGGTGCGGGAAGTCAAAGGCTTAAACACAGGGGACACAGAGGGACACAGAGGAAAGGGTGGGGCGGAGTATGCTGGGTTGATGGGCACGATTGGGGCGGGGAATTTTCGGATTGGCAGGGTGACGGCGGCGCTGTTGCTGGTTGGTTTTTTATTTTTGCAGCACGCTGGGGCGCAGGATCAGACGCAGCCCGATCAGACACCACAGCCGGGCAGCGCAACGCCTGCGGCAGGACAGGCTGGGCAGGAAAATCCGGATACGAGCGGAGGAACGAAGAAGGATACGGGGAGCGCGAATCCGGTGCAGCAGATCGTCGACGTGACGAAAAACGAGACGACCAAGGGGCTGCTGAAGGCGAGGGATTGGGAGTCCTCGAGGATTTTTGGAATTTATGTGGGCAAGAACCGGAAGTTAGTGGCGATGACGGAGAAGCAGCGGAAGGAAATTTATTTGAAGCAAACGCTGACCACGCCCGAGGCTTACATCAAGCGCATGGTTGGGGCGCTGTTCGACCAGGCGACGGGATCTCCGCGGCAGTGGCAGGGCGGGATTGGCGGGTTCGGCGAGCGGTGGGCTTCACACGAGGGGCAATTTATTGCGGCCAATTCGATCGCGGCCCTGGGGAATTACGGGTTGGGATACGAAGTGCGATATGACCAGTGCAAGTGCGAGGGGAAATGGCCGCGCATCCGGCATGCCTTCATTCGAAATCTGGTGACTTACGACCGGAGCGAGGAGCATTTGCGTCCGCAGTGGGCGTTATATGGGGGAGCGTTTGCGGGAGGAATGATCGGCTCGACCTGGAAACCAGGAAATCAGAATGTTTGGAGAGATGGAGCGTTTGGTATGGTTGGGCAGTTGGGATATGGGACGCTGCTGAATTTTTTGACGGAGTTTCGGCGGGAGATTAATCGGAAGCAGGGAGTGCAGTAGGGGGCGTAGCTTTCCGAGTTAGAGCCGTGTAGATGGCAAGAAGAGATTCATCAGCATCGACGATCAACCTGTTCGGCATGAATAATCCTCAGTAGAGATACGCAGCGCTCAGCGGCTGAAGCCGATTTCCAGCGGGCTATGGCGGCGCGACTGAAGTCGTGCCCTTCCCGAGGCAGCGTTGAAGAGCCTCATGAACAGTGCCTGCGGGGGTAGCGGGCGAGGGCGCCCGCTCCACACAATCGACAACTATCAGATTATTACTGCAGCAGGCCTCCGTTGGTGGGGGGCTCTTCTTCTGGCGCGAGGACTACGGCGGCGGCGACTTTGTCGCCGGGCTCCATGTTCAGAAGCCTTACGCCCTGGGCGTTGCGGCCGGATTCGCGGATGGTTTTGGAATCCATGCGAATGATTTTTCCGTAGTGACTGATGAGCATGACTTGCGAATTTTCGTCGACCAGGGCAATGGCGACGACTTTGCCGACGCGCTCGGTGGTTTTGACGTTGATGACACCTTTACCAGCGCGGTTGGTGAGGCGGTATTCGTCGGCGGGGGTGCGCTTGCCGTAGCCGTTTTCGGTGACGGAGAGGATGAGGGTGCCTTTCAACGTGAGGTCTAGGACCTCGCCGCTGGCGATGGCCGCATCTACATCGGCGGGCGCTGAAGCGCCCGGGACAGCCGAGGCGGCCGTCCCTACATGGCCTGGGGTTGCTCCGGCATCTGTGCCGGGTTTGGGGGTGACGGTCATGCCGACGACGTAATCGTCTTCGTCGAGATTGATTCCGTTTACGCCGTAGGCAGCGCGGCCCATGGGGCGGACGTGATCTTCTTCGAAGCGGATGGCCATGCCTTCATGCGAGGCGATGAAGACGATTTGGTTGCCGTTGGTGACGCGGGCGGCGACGAGTTCGTCGCCTTCTTCGATGTTGATGGCGTTGATGCCGTTGGAGCGGACGTGCATGAACTCGCGGAGTTCGGATTTTTTTACCAGGCCGTTGCGGGTGGCGAAGAAAATATATTTGCTTTCTTCTTCGAGGTTGCGGACGGCGAGCATGGTGCGGACGGTTTCGCCGGGTTGCAGTCCGATGAGGTTGCCGATGTGTTTGCCTTTGCCGGCGGCGCTGACGTCGGGAATTTCGTAGACCTTGAGCCAGTAGACGCGGCCTTTGTTGGTGAAAATGAGAATGTAGGCATGGGTGGAGGCGATGAAGAGGTGCTCGACGAAATCTTCGTCGCGGGTCTTCATGCCGGTGCGGCCGCTGCCTCCGCGGCGCTGCATGCGGTAGGTGGAGATAGGCGTGCGCTTCATGTAGCCGGAGTGGCTGAAGGTGACGGCGACCTGCTCATCGGCGATGAGATCTTCGAGGACGATTTCGGCGGCTTCGTCTTCGATGCGGGTGCGGCGCTCGTCTCCGTAGGCTTCTTTTACTTCTTCGAGCTCTTTGATGATGACGCTGCGAAGTTTTTTCTCGGAGGCGAGGATGGATTCGTACTCTTCGATGCGAGTGCGGACTTCTTTTAGCTCGTTGGAGATTTCGTCGATGGAAAGTTTGGTGAGGCGATGCAGTTGCAGTTCGAGGATGGCATCGGCCTGGCGCGCGGTGAAGGGCCTTTCGGGATCGAGCTTGGGGGCGCGGCCGGTGGTGTTGATGTCGATTTTTTTGCCGCTGAAGTAGGCGACTAAATTTTCGCGGGCGGCGGCGCGGTTGGCGCTGGCGCGGATGATGGTGATGACATTGTCGAGATGATCGAGAGCGTTGAGATAGCCTTCGAGGATGTGCTCGCGGTCTTTGGCTTTCTGTAACAGGAACGCGGTGCGGCGGCGGACGACTTCGACGCGGTGATTGATGAAGTGCTTGATGGCCTGGATCAAGCCCATTTCGCGGGGCTGTCCGTTGACCACCGCGAGCAGGATCATGGAAAAACCTTCCTGCATGGCGGTGTGTTTGTAGAGCTGGTTGAGGACGATCTGAGGCTCGGCGCCACGTTTGAGTTCGATGACGATGCGCATGCCGTCGCGATCGCTTTCATCGCGCACGTCGGAGATGTCTTCGATTTCTTTATCGTTGACGAGGGCGGCGATGCGTTTGATGAGGACGGACTTGTTTACCTGATAGGGAATTTCGGTGACGATGATGGCTTCGCGGTCTTTGCTGAAATTTTCGATGGCAGCTTTGGCGCGCATCATGAAGCGTCCGCGGCCGGTGCGGTAGGCTTCGAAGATTCCGGCGCGGCCGTGGATGATGCCTGCGGTGGGGAAATCGGGACCTTGGACGGATTTCAGAATCTCGGCGAGTTGTGCGGTGGGATCTTTGACCAGGGTGATGGTGGCGTCGACGATTTCGGTGAGATTGTGCGGCGGAATTTTTGTGGCCATGCCGACGGCGATGCCGTCAGAGCCGTTGACCAGGAGATTCGGAATGCGCGCGGGAAGAACGTCGGGCTCGACTTCACTGCCATCGTAGTTGGGGCGGAAGTCGACGGTTTCTTTATCTAAGTCTTCTAACAGCGCGGTTGCAACTTGCGCAAGCTTGGCTTCGGTATAGCGGTCGGCTGCGGGAGGGTCGCCATCGACCGAGCCGAAATTTCCCTGGCCAAAAATCAGCGGGTAGCGCAGGCTCCAGGTTTGCGCGAGGCGAACGAGGGCGTCGTAAACCGCGAGGTTGCCGTGGGGATGGTATTTGCCCATCACATCTCCCACAATGCGGGCGCACTTGCGGGTGGCGCGATTGGGCTGGAGGCCCATCTGCTGCATGGTGTAGAGAATGCGGCGGTGCACGGGCTTAAGGCCGTCGCGGACATCGGGCAGGGCGCGGCCGATGATGACCGACATGGAGTAGTCGAGATACGACTTGCGCATCTCGTCTTCAATGTTGACGGGTTGAATGTGCAGTGCGCCGGGACTGCCATCGCCGCCGCCGGGCGGCGTGGGTGGAGTCAGGGGGAGTTCTGGATTTTGATCGTCAGGCATGGTTGTTCGGCTTCTAGCTACTAGTTTTTAGCTGCTAGCTACTAGCTCTTAGCTCTTAGCTCTTAGCTCTTAGCTCTTAGCTCTTAGCTCTTAGCTCTTAGCTCTTAGCTCTTAGCTCTTAGCTCTTAGCTACTAGCTCGTTTTCCTTTGGGAAAGGCTAAATTTTTACGCACGGAATTTCCTGTCGGGCGAACTGCCTCGCTAAGCGGATTGCCGCTAAGGGATTGCATTTGCAAGTAGTTAATTCGGTATCGGATAAAGATATTTTAGCATAATGTGGGGGGATTTTGGCGGCGACACCCGTGCATTTTTGCGCTTTCAACAACAAGACTTGGAAACGACGTTGGACCCGCACGTGGTCAATAAGCGCTAAGGCCCGTGGGGCCGAATTGATCGAAGTATCGTTGGACCTGCTCGGGGAGATCTGTAAACTCCCGGTAGCCTTACCCCGTCTCATATTTCAATCAGCGGGCCGATATGGTCTGCAATCCGGCAAAGGGCGCTCCGCACACGCCTGCGGCCTGCTTCAACATCGGTTGTTTTGTTCAGCCGGGAACTGAAAACGGTGGCGCGGCGAATCCCTACATTCCGGGAAATGCTCCGGACTATCTGGACAACGTTCGCACGCGGGGAGCGCGCGACCTGGATCTCTCGATCCACAAGACATTTAAGGTGGGAGAAACGAAAGCGCTGCGCTTCGATGTCTCCTCTTACAACGCGACGAATACGCCGCAATACGGATACCCAAACGTGATCAACCTGGCTACTGCGGCTCAGCCGGGCCAGGAGTTTGGACAGATCACCAACAATGTGAACACTCCGCGCCAGTTCCAGTTCGGCGCGCGGTTCACGTTCTGAGGCGAACAGGAAAACCAGGAACCCGGCCGCACCTCGCGCCGGGGTTTTTGTGTAGCGGCGCTGCGAGAGCATTGGGTTCGATTGCCGCTAGTGGGGATGATTCCTCACGGCGCGGGGGCTAAAGTACCGCCGTGTTGTTCAGATCGGCGGGAACTGCCGATAGATTGAGGGTTGGCCAACTGATTTTCCGGGTTGATTAAGATGTCGATTAAACTGCTTCCGGCATTGGTGGGTCCGGTCGATCCGTCGCCGGCGCCCGAGGGGTCGACGAGCCTGGTGCCTCTGGGTCAGAGGGCGATCAGCGGGCGGGGCAGCCAGATTAGCCTGGTTCCCCCCGCCGATGCTTTCGCCTGGTCGTCTTCGACGCGCCGGGGCGAACCGTATCTCATCTACGGAACGCCGGTGGAAGATTCCCCGAGCAATGAGAAAGAACGCTCGGCCTGGGAATATGTTTCGGGATGGGTGAGCAATCTGGTGGGAAACACGGCGGTCGGGCATTACCTTTCATACGCGGCCGGCGCGGCCGGCGCTAATAGCTGGAGCGGGCAGATGATTGATGTGTACGCGTAGATCTGCACGTCAAGTGGCAATGGGGATTTCTGCATTGCGATTCGCTGGTCCATTTTTTTGAGCTAACACAGCCGCAACTGTAAAGACCCTGAGTCTCTCGGCGTCCTGCTGCGTGGTTGGCAGGAGTCGAGCTTCGCTCGACTGGACAGCCGAGGGCGGCTGTCCCTACATGCTGTCCTTACATGATCTCTTAGGGGCGGGTGATGACTTCGTTGGGCGAGGCGGGCAGGATAAATTTTACATCGCGCGCGGCGTTGGCCTGGAGGGTTCGCGTGAGATCGACGGTGGAAAGGTCGATCTTCTTGTTCCAGTATCCGTCGGTGTAGTAATCGCCAGCGGCGTAGAGGATGCCATTGGCGATGGTGTAATCGCGGACTTCTTCGCTGTGGCCGTCGCGGAAGAAAAGGGTAACTGGAGGGAGCGGGGGCGGCGGCGATGAAGGCGCAATTTCTGGAGCTGCGGAGTTTGCCGCCATCAGGCGATTGAAGTTTCTTGCCGATGCGGGCGGAGGGGGATTTTGCGGAGCGGTGAGGTCGCGGGCTTCGCCGTCTATGGGCGTGGTGCTAACGCTGACATAGCGGCCGTTCTGGAGTTCAATCAAAAGCGGCTGCGAAGGAGGGCGCGCGTCGGATTGATTCGAGGGCATGAAGCTGGCACCGGAAGCGGCCATCTGGCTGGCGGCTTGCAAAACGTAGGGCGGCGGCTGGGAGGCGACGGGATATCCGGTGGAATAGAGGTCGCCGGGATCGAAGGCATCGCCGAAAAACGGGAACGGCAGAGAGGAGTAAGGCGAGTACAAGGATCGGCGAAAGTCGGCGCCGCGGAGGAAAGCGGAGCTTCGTCCGGATAGATGAGAAGGAGCGTGGCCCAGACCTGAGCTGTGGCCGCCTGCGGCGCCGCCGCGTTGGGCAAGGCACGGGGTGAGGAGGGCCAGTAAGAGGCAAAAACCGCACAATAAATTGTTCCACGATCGAGCGGGCTTTGAATTGGCAGTTCGCGGGCGGGGGCGCCCGCGCCACATTAGCCGGATTGGATGGATGACTTGCATATCAATTGGCCTGTGCGGATGACGGAATCTGGAAGGGGACGCCGCGGTCGTCGTTTTGTTTTTCGGTGGCTGCCAGGTCGAGATCGGCGAGGGCGATCTTGCGGGGGTGACCGGGAGTCAGGTCATAAAGAGTCTGGTTGGCAATCACGTAATCGCCAACGTCAAGTTGATGGCCGTCTTTGAAAACCAGTGTGGTCTGGGGTTGAGCTGAATCTGCTTCCGGTGAAGGGGACGGAGGATCGTCGGCGGCTACGTCTTGCGGCGCGGCGTCTGGCGGCGCGGATGGCGGAACGTAAGAATCCGGGCCCGATCCGCGGCGGTCAAAAATAGTCGGGCCACCTTGTTCGTCGGCGTCGTCCGCCGGGGCGGCATCGCCGTTCGAATCCACCGCATAGGGCAGGGGAACGGCGTAGATGTATGGATAGTAGTAGCCACTGCCGTACAAGGGAAACGGTTTAGTGTTGCCGTTGTTGTGCGTGTTATTGCGGGGCGCAGTTGGCGGCGGAGTGGGCAGATAAGTGGGAACAGTTGTGGAGTGGCGAGAATTGCTGGCGTGAGCGGCGCTGCTGGAATGCGCGGGCGCGGAAGAATGCACGCTACTGTTCTGGGCGGAGCCGGCTGAAGGCAAAAACAGCAAGGGTGCGAGAAATCCGAGAACGGAAAGCGCAGCCGCAATACGAAACCGCACGGTAGTATGATACTCCAACTTCGGGCGCATGGAAGGCCTCTTGGAACGCTGCGGCGATTAATTTACGCCACCCCTCGGCGGCTAAAGCCGCAATAAACGCGACTCTTACGGCACCTGAAGGCGTGCCCTTTCAAAGCACATCTAATTCGAAACACATTCACTTCAAAGCACATTTCATTCAAAACAGATTTCATTCAAAACAGATTGGATTCGAAGCACATTTGATTCGAAACACATTCGGTTTGATCGACTACTCGGACGCCGCGGGGGACAACGTCTATGTGGTTAGATCGCTCTCCTACTATCTGAGATGCGCGAAAACTTAAGATGCGCGGAAAATTCGTTGCCTATCCCTGTGGAATGCGGGCCAGGGACAGAAGACTCCAGAGGATGGAGGCGCCAACCAACGCCCAGACCGAGGCGGTGACGAGGGGGCGGGCGGGGGTTTCCATGAGGTCGGAAAGCACGCCCGAGACAAAGATAAGAACAAAAGGGATGGAAGCCAGAAAGAACCCTGCCCCTGCGACCCGGGGATGGGCAATTCCGAGGAAGATCAGGAGCAGTGCGGCAAGAAATGGTGCGGTGTTCCCGAAGTAGCGGGTGCGGGGCCAGGCGAAATAAGTGACCAGCGCGGCGGGGACTAAAAGGACAAAGGCCGGACATGTGCGCAGGATCAAGGTTAGGATTCTGCGATACACAGCGGGGGTGGTGAAGGTCTTCCAGGTAACTCCCGAGAAGGACGCGTGGCGCATGGCCTCGAGAAAAGCATGAAAGTGGAAGAAGTAGAAACCGAGGAAAATCAGGAAAGCGATCACGCATGCAGCCGCCCAGATGACTAAGGCTGAGCCGCGGCGGATGGGCGCGAGATAGAGCATGAATGCCAATGCCATAGGGACGACGATGATCAGGGAGAATTGGGAACCTACGGCGATGGCGATGGAAATGGCGAGCAGCACGATGCGGCGCCAGTTCCAGAGAATGACTTCGCGCGGGGCGTAGAGGGTGTGGGCGACGGCGATGGCGGTAAAGATGGCACCGAACGATCCCCAGGCGGCGACGATTTCCGGCTCGGTGTGCCAGACGGCGCTGGCCTGAAGCATGGCGGGAGAAAAACAATATAGAGTGAGGGCGAGGAATCCTCCGGCATTGCCGCAGAGGCGGCGGGAGACGTACCAGAGCGATGCGCCGAGAAAGACTCCGACGGCCAGGAATGGAATGCGCGGGAGCCAGCGCCAGTCGGGCGAAGACTGTGGCAGGTTCAGACTTTTAGGGACGGCGAGCAGAGGCGCGGCGGTGACGAGGGAAAGAAGCGGGGAATGCTGAGTATCGAATCCGGCGGGGTCGAGGGAGATTTCTTCGGGCAACCAGATGGGGTGGTCGGGGAACGGTGCGCCAGCGAGGGCTCCGCCGTGAAGCTGACGCCAACCGGCGGCGACGCGGACTTCTTCCGATGCGGTGGGGAGTTCCGATGACTGGAACTCGGAGTGAACCAGCCAAATTCCTTGCGCGAGGAACGCGAGCAATAGCAGCCCGGCGAGAAATTGCGGACGGCCAAAGCGTTCGCGGGTGAAGAATTTGCTCATAGGAGCGAAGCGAGTGTTTTACCATGAGCGAGCTGGTTTAAGGAAACGGGGCGCGGCAGAAGGCATTCAAAGCCAAATGCCGGGAAAAAACATCAGAGAATGCCTCATCCGAAATGAATACTCACGAGCATGAACAGCTGTCCGGCGAGCCCGAATCAAAAGCGACGGCAACGCCCGATTTCTCGATGCAGCCCTCTTATGTGCGGACGGTGTTTCTTGGTCCGGATGGATTAAAGCCAGGGTGGGGATTTGCGTTTTATGTAGCGATGTTTTATCCGCTGCAGTTTGCGGCCAGCCGGTGGGCTGGGTCGCTGAAGGTTGGCGCATTGTGGTCGACGATGCTGGCGGAGTTTGCGGTGCTGGCGGCGGCGGTAATTCCGTCAGTGGTGTTGGCGAGAGTGGAGAAGCGGAAGTGGGGAGTTTATGGGCTGCGGGGGCGAACGGCGTTTGGAAAATTGTTTTGGGTGGGAACGGGTTGGGGATTTGCGGGCATTACTTTATTGCTGGGCGCGATGTATGGATTGCGGGTTGTTGATTTCGGGCATTTGGCGATCCATGGCGGGCGGATGGTGAAGTTTGCGGTTTTCTGGGCGGTTTTTTTCTTGCTGGTCGGAATTTTTGAAGAGTTCTTGTTGCGCGGGTATTCGCAGTTTACTTTGACGCGAGTGATCGGGTTCTGGCCGGCGGCGGTGCTTTTATCATGCACGTTTGGGTTGATTCATTTATCGAATGCAGGCGAGGAGTGGCCGGGATTGCTGGCGGCGGCGGTGATCGGATTCTTCTTTTGTCTCACGCTCCGGCGCACGGGGACGTTATGGTTCGCCGTGGGATTCCATGCGGCGTGGGATTGGGGGGAAACTTTTTTTTATTCGGTGCCGGATAGCGGGACGGTGTTTCCGGGGCATCTGTTGAAGTCGTCATTTCATGGGCCGCAATGGCTTACTGGAGGAAAGGTTGGGCCGGAGGGGAGCGTGTTGTGTTTCGTGGTGATTGCGGTGGTTTGGGCCGGGTTTGCGAGAGTGTATCCCGAGGTGAAGTATGCGATCAAAACCTTTAACACGGGGGACCCTTCGGCTGCGCTCAGGGCAGGCACAGAGGAGCACGGGGGCGTCAAAGGCTTTGATTAGGTTCGTGGCCACAGCCGTTGGAGGAGGATAGATTGATTAGAGGATTTTTTTGGTTTGTCGCTTTGATGTACATTGCCGCGTCTCCGCTCTACGCGCAAACGGAAACGCGTCCCAGAGCACGCGACCTGGGCATTCGAGTTGGAGTGTTGCCGCCGGGACCGCTCAACGCGATTACGGATGTAGCGGGAGTTAAGGTGGGGCAGACTACCTTGATTCGCGGAGACAACATTCGTACGGGCGTGACGGCGATCGTGCCGCAGGGCGGGAATCTTTATAAGGATCGGGTTCCGGCCGCGGTTTTCCTGGGGAATGCATATGGAAAGCTGACCGGCTCGACACAGGTGAACGAGATGGGAGAGATCGAAACGCCCATCCTGCTGACCGGGACTGACTCTGTGTTTCGAGCCTCGGATGCTCTGGTCACGTACATGTTCAATATCAAAGGCAATGAAAATGTTTTGTCGGTGAATCCAATAGTGGGCGAGACCAACGATGGATGGTTGAGCGATATTCGCTCCCGCCCGATTGCTCCGGAGGACGTGTTCAAGGCGATCGATGGCGCAACCAGCGGGCCGGTAGAAGAAGGCGTGGTAGGCGCAGGCACGGGGACGATTGCATTCCGATGGAAGGGGGGGATTGGAACGTCGTCGCGGCGGCTGCCGGATTCGCTAGGCGGCTATACCGTGGGCGTTTTAGTGCAGACAAATTTTGGCGGGAATCTGATTATTGCGGGTGTCCCGATCGGAAACGAGTTGGGGGAAGTTTATCCCACAGCTTCCGCCTCGGAAAATGCCCTGGACCGCGGGCCGCAAACCGCGGATGGATCTTGCATGATGGTGGTGGCGACCGATGCTCCCCTCGATCATCGCAATCTAAGCCGGTTGGCGGCGCGCGCGATGATGGGGCTGGCACGCACGGGATCGAGTGGAACCAATGGCAGCGGGGATTATGTGATCGCGTTTTCGAGTTCGCCAGGTGTACGGATTGATCCGAGTGGACCGCTGTACCATCCCAAGGAGTTGCTAAGCAATGAGAGTATGTCGCCGCTGTTCGAAGCGGTAATAGAGGCTACCGAAGAAGCGATTTACAACTCAATGTTCCGGGCGCACGATGTAACGGGAAATGGGCGCACGGTGAAGGCACTGCCGCTCGAAGAGACGGTCGATCTGCTGAAAAAACACGGCGCGATTGCTGCGAAGTAATGCAATCTCTCGGTGCTGGGCCTCAGATGAGGATATTCATTATCGTCTGGTATGTAGCAGTCAGCCTGTTCTTGGGCTATTGCAGCTGGCTCTTGATCTTTAGAACAAGCGCAATTGTCAGGCGGGCACATAGCCAATACAGGTGCAACTTCTTTCTGAAGCCCTGGTATTCAATATTCATGCGCTGCGTAGGAATCTTCATTTGGCTGTGCGCAGTCCTGGTTGATTACGCGCTGCTAATGCGGACATCGCGTTAACTATGGAAAAGTACTGACTCACTACCAATTCTTTATGCCGCGTTGATAAGTACGTTGGTTCCTGATTTGGAGTAACGTTTCCTTTGCACTTTCGATTTTTCTCTTCTCCTTACATTCGCCCTGGCTGTACTCTGAATTATTCATGACCGAAGCCGATTTGATCACGCCGCTGCGGAGATATTGGGGATACAGCACGTTTCGTCCGTTGCAGGAGCGGATTGTGCGCAGCCTGCTGGCGGGACGCGACACTTGCGTGGTGATGCCGACGGGGGGAGGAAAGTCTTTATGCTACCAGTTACCCGCGGTGGTTTCGGGGGGAACGGCAGTGGTGATTTCTCCGCTGATTGCGCTGATGCAGGATCAGGCGACGCAACTGGCGCAGATGGGACTTCCGGCGGCGGTGCTGAACAGCACGATGAGTGAAGGCGAGCAATCGAAAGTGATGACGCAGGCGCGAGAAGGGGCTTGCCGGTTGCTGTACGTTTCGCCGGAGCGGATAGCGCGGGGAGATACGATCGGGTGGTTGCAGAAAGTTCCGGTAACGTTTTTTGCGATTGACGAGGCGCATTGTATTTCGGAGTGGGGGCATGAATTTCGTCCGGAATACCGGCAGTTGAGCAAGCTGCGCACGAAATTTCCGGATCGTCCGATTGCGGCGTTTACGGCGAGCGCCACGCGGCATGTGCGGCACGACATTCTGGCGCAATTGCAGTTGAGAAATCCCGATCGATATATCGCCAGCTTTCATCGACCGAATTTGCGTTACCTGGTGCGCGAGTGTGAAGGACTGGAGCAGATGGAGTTGCTGTTAAAGGCATTGCAAAGTTATGCGGGCAGCAACGTAATTGTTTATTCGCCGACCATTGCGCGGGTGGAAGAGACGGTGGATTTTCTCGCAGACCGCGATATTGCGGCAGTGGCATATCACGGGAAGATGGGAGCGCAGGACCGGAGGCGCAATCAGGAACGGTGGATGTCGGATGAAGTCCGGGTGCTGGTGGGGACGATTGCGTTTGGGTTGGGCATCAACAAGGCGGCGGTACGGGCGGTGCTCCATTTGTCGCTGCCGAAATCGATTGAGCAGTATTACCAGGAGGCGGGGCGGGCGGGGCGGGATGGATTGAGCGCGGATTGCGTTTTGCTATGGCAGAAGAAGGATGCAGGGCTGCTGGGATTTTTTGCCAATCAGATTACGGATTCGGCGGAGCGAGAACGGGCATGGGAGCGATATCGGATTATTCGGGAATTTGTGGAGTCGAAGCGCTGCCGGCATCGGCAGATTTGCACGCATTTTGGAGAGACTCCGAAGTGGGAGAGTTGCAGCGCGTGCGATGTTTGCGGGAGTACGGCGGAGTGGCTGGCGAGGCCGGCAGCGGGAAAGAACGCAGCGGTTGCGAGAAAACGGTTGCCGTTGCCGCCGTTGGCAGCTCCGGCAGTGGGCACGGAAGCCGAGGAGTTGCGCGAGTATCTGCGGGAGTGGCGGCGGGGGGTGTCGAAGGAGAAAAGCATTCCCGCGTATATTGTGCTGCATGATTCTTCCTTGGAGGAGATTTGCCGAAGGCAGCCAAAATTGTTTGCGGAGCTACTGGAAATTCCCGGGATTGGTGAGCGCAAAGCGGAGTTGTATGGGAATGAAATTCTGGACGTGCTCAAGAAGTTTCAGGAAGGTCAGCGTGCGAAGTGGACGCAGCGCGAGGCCAAGCCGGCCGACGAGACTTTGCGTTTGTTGAATGAAGGACGGACACTGGAAGAGATTGCGCTGGCTCGAGGGCGGCAGATCTCAACGGTGGTGAGCGCGGTCGCGAATCTGATCGAGACTGGGGTGGTGGATTTTCAGGAGAAATGGGTGAGCAGGGAAAAGCAGTCGGTGATTGAAGCGGCCTGCGCGAAGGCGGGAACGAATTTCTTGAAACCGTTGAAGGATGTGCTGCCGCCGGAGATTACCTATGATGAGATCAAGTTGGTGGTGGGGAAGTGGCGGCGGGATGAAGCGGTGAAGAAGGCGGTTCCAGCTTAGGGAATTTAATTGGGCGGCGTAGAATTGCGTGAAGTCATGGGGGAAAAATGAAGATCAGTGAGCAATCCAGTGGCTTAGTTTCAGGTCAAGCGTCCTCGAGCCGAAGATCACTATTGAAAAGTGCAGCGCTGGCAGGGATTGGACTGGCGATTCCGGCTGCGGCTGCATCGCCGGATGATCAGCACGGCATGACGGCGAATGGCGGGGCTGATCCTTATCCGATTCCATGGCTGGACAAGAACGGCAGTCACAATCAGCCGGGGGGACCGAACCTTGAGCCCTCGCACATCTATCACTTCAAGGGAGCGGTGGCGCGTTGCAGCACGTTTACCGGCATGGGCACGGACAATCAAGGGAATCGAATTGCCTTCGGCACGCCGACCACCGATTACGGATTGATGCAGGGTGAGTATTGGGCGGCGCGCGCGGCTCAGCCGGGAATTTTTACTCATATTTGACTCACGCTTTTTCGGGGACCGTCGGTTCCCGCCAATCAGATTCACGATCTGCATCCGCCAATTTCTTCCAGCGGATTGTACTGGGTGGTCCCGGTGGCAGCGGAGCAATTGCAAATCAGCGCGGGTGGAAAAATGTTTACGCTGGAAATGCGCAACGTGCCGGTAGTTGACCAACCGCGGTGGCCTGCGCTCGATTCGATCGCAACCCGGGCGCGAATGTCGTTCAGGATAGTTTGGAAGTCGACCGGCGAACCGGTGACTTACGAAGATGCCGGAAAACATTTCCGGTTCACGGGAACCAAGGCGGTGTGCCAGCTAGAGGCGCAGATCGAGGTACCGTCGATTGGGTTCTCGTGGAGGTCGGATCCGCGGGAGAGTTCGAAATGCGATTTTGCCATCATGGGTGAAGAGGTCAATGGGCGCTACTACGACATTGCCGGCTGAAGGTATTCTCTAGAATTCGCGCCAGCGTTTCTTTACAGATTCAGCAGTTGTTTCGCAGCGTCCTGGCCGGAGCGGACGCAATCCGGGACTCCGATGCCGCGGTAGCCGTTGCCGGCGAGCGCGAGACCGGGCAATTGCCGGCGAAGGCGATCGATTCTCTCAAGGCGCTCGAGATGGCCGACACCGTATTGCGCCATGGCGGATTTCCACTTATAAACGCGAGCAAAGAGCGGCGAGGCGCGCAGGCCTAGGATTTGTTGCAGTTCATTGCGAACGATGCCGATGATGGCGTCGTCGGAAAGCTCCCAGATGCTTTCCGCGGTGGATGCCGCGAAAAAACAGCGGAGCAGGGCGCGATCCGGCGGCGTGCGGTGGGGAAATTTGTTGTGAACAAAAGTCACGGCGAGCAGGCGTTGGCCTGCGCTGCGTGGGACGAGAAATCCGAAACCTGCGGGCAGCGACTGGCGAACCTCGCGATCATAGCCGAGGCCGACGGTGATTGACGAGCTGTATGTGATCGCCGCGAGTTCCGCGGAAAGTTCGGGGCTGGAGGCTGCGAGGAGCTGCGCGCTGGAGTGAGTGGGAGTGGCCACGATGACCGAGTCGAAGTCGGCTGAGTTCGGGCCTGCGGAGATATTCCAAATCGAGTCGCGGCGCCGGATTGATTGCACGGCAGTGCTCGTGATGAGTGAAGACGGGTTGAGGCGCGGGACGAGAGTTTCGATCAGTTGCTGCATTCCGTTCTTCAGGGAGGTGAATAAGGGTGCAGCGGGTTTATTTGCCGGCTTAGGCGTTTTCTTTCGGGAGGCGAGCATGGCGCGGCCAAGGCTGCCGTGGGTACGCTCCATTTCGGCGAAGCGGGGCAGAACGGCGCGGACGCTGAGGCTGGCGGCCTCTCCGCCGTAGACGCCGGAGAGCAGCGGATCGGCGAGGCGGTCGACCATTTCTGCGCCGTAATGGCGCTCCACAAGGGAAGCTACGCTTTCGTCAGCATCGGCGGCGCGCGGAGGGTGGAACATTTCCTGCGCCATGCGCAGTTTCGTGCTCCAAGAAAAAAGTGGCGAGAAGCCAGTGGGCAGGATTTTGGTGGGAACCATGAACATAAGGCCGTCGGGCATGGGAATGAGGCGACCGCGCACGAAGATGTAGGTGATGCGACCGGCGTCATTAGAGCCGATGAGCTCATCGCCGAGGCCGAGGGCGCGGCAGAGCTCGGCGGCCCAGGGTTTTTCGGTGATGAAGGAATCCGGTCCGGCCTCGACAATGCAGCCGTCAATATGCTCGGTGCGGAGAACGCCTCCGAGGTTCGGAGAGGATTCGTAGAGCGCGTACTCGAGCGATCCGGCGCGGCGGTGTTCTTCAAGCGCGAAGGCGGCGGCGAGTCCGGAGATGCCGCCGCCGATAATCGCGATACGTTTCATGATGGGCTGGGAAGGCTGTTGACTGCTTGCGGATAATCACAGGGGCTAAAGCCCGACATCATTTCCGATCTCGTACGCGGCGCTGAAGCGCCGCTCTTCCACGTTACTACTGAGTCATTCTTCTACGTTAACTATTGCCGCCTTCTACGTTAACTACTGCCGCGTATTATCTCGCCCTCCTAGCCTGGTGGAGTTTTTGGAGAAGCCGAATATTCCTGAACGAAGCGCGCGAGATTTTTCACGTTCTCGACCGGAGTCTCGGGCAGGATGCCGTGGCCGAGGTTGAAGATGTGGCCGGGACGTCCAGCGGCCAGTTCGAGCACGTGTTCGGCGCGGGATTTTAATTCCTTCCAATCGGCGAAGAGCAGAACCGGATCGAGATTGCCCTGCACGGCGCAGCGGTGGTTGAGATCACTCCAGCCTTGGTCGAGCGGGATGCGCCAGTCAAGGCCGATCACTTCGGCTGCGGTTTCGTTCATTGCGGGAAGCAGAGTGGCGCTGTCTGTTCCAAAATAAATGACGGGTGCGCCGGTTTTTTGCAGTCGTTTGACCATGACTTTCACATGCGGAAGAACATAACGGCGGTAATCCTCCACGCTCAAGCAGCCAACCCAGCTATCGAAAATCTGGATAACATCCGCGCCGGCGGCGACTTGCGCGGCGGAATATTCGGCGGTCACGTCAACCAGCTTTTGCATCAGCGCATCCCAAATCTGGGGCGAGTTGTACATTAATTTCTTGGTGTGAAGATAGTGGCGCGAGCCTCCGCCTTCGATCATGTAGCTGGCAAGCGTGAATGGGGCTCCGCAGAAGCCGATGACGGGAAGTTTACCGGCGAAATGTTTGGCGACGAGACTGACCGCTTCGGAGACATAGCCGAGTTCGGCGGCGCGGTCGGTGCGAAGTTGGGCGACATCTTCCTGCGTACGAAGCGGCTTTTCGATGACGGGACCTTCGCCGGCAGAAAAGTGAAAAGGCAAACCCATGACTTCTAGTGGAAGCAGCAGGTCGGCGAAAATGATGGCGGCGTCGACGCCGAGAAATTCCGCGGCGGTGACGGTGACCTCAGCGGCAAGTTCGGGCTTCTTGCAAATTTCGAGCAGGGAATGCTGCTTACGAACAGCGCGATACTCCGGCATGTAGCGGCCGGCCTGGCGCATAAACCACACCGGAGTGTGATCAACCGCTTGCGATTTGCAGGCTCGAACAAAGCTGGAGTTGGGCGCGGACATGAGTGAAATGAGAGACCGATCACTTTAGCATTTTTGAAGCCAGCTGTGCGCGAACGACGGCGGGGAGTATGCGAAACTGAAAGGGTCGATAAACAAGGATAAACAAGGTTCGATAATCAGCAAAGAAAAGGGCGGTTGAATGGGAGCAGCAATCGTAAAAGAAAAAGTGAAATTGAGCGTTGGCGATGGAACAGAGATGCAGGCTTATGTGGCACGGCCGGAAAAGAGCCCGCGCGGCGGGCTGCTGGTGTTTCAGGAAGCATTCGGAGTGAACCACCATATTCGTGACGTGACCGAGCGGTTTGCGGCGGAAGGTTATGTGGCGATTGCCCCGGAGCTGTTTCATCGCACGGCACCGCCGGGATTTGAGGTTAGCTATACGGATTTTCCGGCGGCAATGCCGCACTACCAGAAGGTGACTGCGGAGACGGCGGAGGCTGACGCGCGAGCAGCTTATGATTGGCTGCGCGCAAATAATCAGGTGGATTTCATCTCATGCGTGGGATTCTGCATGGGAGGGCGAGTTTCGTTTATCGCAAACAGTGCGGTTCCGCTGCGGGCAGCGGTCTCGTTTTATGGAGGAGGGATCGCGCCGGGATTGCTGGATCGGGCGGCGAAGGTGCAGGCTCCATCTTTATTAATATGGGGCGGGCTGGACAAGAATATTCCGCCGGAGCAGCGTCGCGCAGTGACCGAAGCGCTGAAGGCGAAAAAAAAGATTTATGTGAACGCGGAGTTTTCGAACGCCGATCACGGCTTCTTCTGTGACGAAAGGGCCGCGTATGAGCCGAAGTCGGCGAGACAGGCGTGGGCGCTGACGCTGGAGTTTCTGCGTTCGTGAAGAAACTCTGGATTCTTTTCGCGGCGGCGGCGTCCTTATTGGCAACGGGAGCGGCCTGGCAGAGCCTAGAATCGCGGTCGGTAACGGCCGCGAATTCAAAAGCTGATTTGGCGCCGACGTTTTATAAAGACGTGCTGCCGATTGTGCGGAGCAAATGCCAGAGTTGCCATCGCGCGGGCGAACCGGCGCCGATGCCGCTGGTGACGTATGACCAGGCGCGGCCTTACGCGGGAAAGATGGCGGCTGCGGTTGCGATGAGGGTGATGCCGCCGTGGTTTGCCGACCCGAAGATCGGGCATTTTTCCAACGACCCTTCGCTTACTAATAAAGACATTGCGACGATTGCGGCCTGGGCCGATGCGGGCGCACCTGCGGGAGATGTGCGCGATGCGCCTGCGCCGCGCCAATGGGGCGAGGGATGGAATATCCCCTCGCCGGATGCGGTGGTGAAGATGCCGAAGCCAGCGCAGATTCCGGCGCGCGGCGAGGTGGAGTATACGTACGAAGTTGTGCCCACGCATTTTACCGAAGACAAGTGGGTGCAGATGGTCGAGGTGCGGCCTTCGTCGCCGGCGCACGTGCACCATGCAGTGGTTTACATCCGGCCACCGGATTCGAACTGGCTGCGGCATGCTCCGGTGGGCGAGCCGTTCACGGCGTCAATGTTGAGCGATCCAGAGGAGCGGCGGCAGGCACACGAAACGACCAGCGATTTGCTGCTGGTGTACGCGCCGGGAAGTTCGCCGGACAGATTTAGCGACGGGATGGCGAAGTTTGTGCCAGCGGGATCGGATCTGGTGTTTCAGATGCACTACACAACCAACGGCGAGGCGGCGAGCGATGAGACCAGCGCAGGGCTGGTGTTCGCGAAGACTCCGCCGAAGCAACGCGTGATTACTTTGCAGTTGAACAATCATGCGCTGCTGATTCCGCCGGGCGCGGATGATTTTCGCGTGGAAGTGGAAGGCACGCTGCCCAATGATTGCACTCTGCTCAGCCTTTTTCCTCATATGCATTTGCGGGGCAAGCGGTTCGAGTACGATATTGTGCACAGCGACGGCACGGTGGAGCCGCTGCTGCGGGTGAATTATCACTTCCACTGGCAGTTGAGTTATAAGCTGGCGGAGCCGCGCGAATTGAAAGCCGGGACACGGTTGCGAGCGGTGGCGTGGTATGACAATTCGAAGAACAATCCGCATAACCCGGATCCGGATAAGCTGGTGACCTGGGGCGACCAGACTTCGCAGGAAATGATGGTAGGATTTTTCGACGTGGCGATTCCGGCGGGGATGGATAAGTGGAAGTTTTTTGTGCGGCATGAGGGAAAATAAGCAGTCTGTGTGGGCATTCAATCGCTTCCAGATTTCATACTGAGGCAACGATGATCGATAAGGATAGAGGAATCGAGCTGCGCTCGATCGGACAGCCGAGGGCGGCTGTCCCTAGATTTGTTCTTGGAACGATAGCGGTGTTTGCGAGTTGCGGAACTTTGCTTGGCGGTGCGAAGGCGCAATCTGGCGCGCCTGCACAAGCGGCAGCGGCTCCTCAACATAAGACTGCGGTGCAGCAGTTTAAGAATATTCAGGTGCTCAAGGATATTCCGGCGGATCAATTGATTCCCGCGATGCAGTTTGTTGCGGCGTCGCTGGGCGTGGAGTGCGAGTTCTGCCATGTGCAGGGAGCGTTTGAGAAGGATGACAAAAAGCCGAAGAAGATCGCGCGCACTATGATGGCGATGATGTTGACCATCGATCAGGAGAATTTTGACGGAAATCTCATGGTTACTTGTTATAGCTGCCATCGGGGAAGTATTCATCCCGTGGCCACGCCGCTCGTCATGGGGGACGTGGCGCAGGCTCCCGCGCCGGCGGCTGAAAATAATGGAGCGGAGGCGGGCGGCGAGATCAAGGAGGTGGGTGGTCCTTCCGCCGACGATCTGATCGAAAAGTATCTGAAAGCTGTCGGCGGAGCTTCCGCTCTCGAAAAGACAACGAGCCGGGTGATGAAGGGCACGATCACGTTTGGCGACAGCAAAGTTCCGATTGAGATTTATGCCAAGGCGCCGGATATGCGGGTTTCGATTTCACACACTCCGGACGGTGACAACGTGACCACATTCGACGGGCATCAGGGATGGTTGGGTTTTCCGGGGCATCCAGTACACGATATGCATGGGCCGGATATTGATGGGGCATCGATGGACGCGGATCTTTATTTTCCGGCGCACTTGAAGGGCATGTTCAGCAAGACTGAGGTGCAGGGTACGGAGAAGATCGACGGGCGCAAGGCTTATGTGGTGATTGGGGAACGCGCAGGGAAGACCGCGCTACATCTTTATTTCGATCGAGAGTCCGGACTGCTGGTGCGGCTGGTGCGATACGGGCAGACGCCGCTGGGGCAACTTCCGACGCAGATCGATTATGCGGATTATAAGGAGGAGAGCGGGGTGAGGATCCCGTTGAGTTGGACTTTGGCGCGGCCGGGGGGACGGTTCACCATTCAGATTAACGAGATCAGGGTCAATGTTCCCGTGGATGATGCGAAGTTCGCCAAGCCTGCGGGGCCGAAGTGAGATCAAAAGTCAAAATCATAACCACAGAGGGGCACAGAGGTGGGCACAGAGGGGCACAGGGGGGAGGCGATTACTTTCGATTGCGGGGAGCGCGAGAGGAATTGAGTTGATCGGGGTTAATATTTGCGAGGGTGGGGCTTATGCGTGTCTTAGTTCGGCAGGCGGTTCGGCGGGCGGGTCGGCGGGCGGGTCGGCTGACGGCGATTGGGATTTTCGGGATGTCGGGGATTTTGGCACAGGCACAGGTCAGCGCGAGTGCGGCGGCTGAGCAGCAGCTTTTTCTTTCCGTGAATCGGGTGCGCATATCCCAGGGATTGCCGAGTTTGAAGTGGAATGAAGCACTGGCGCTGGCGGCGCGGCGGCATGCGGAGGTGATGGCGCGGCATGGGGTGGTGGAGCATGGATTTCCGGGCGAGCCCTCGCTGCCGGCTCGCGTGAGCCAGGCGGGTGTGCATTTTTTATCGCTCTCGGAAAATGTGTGCCAGGGAATTGGCGCGGCGGCGGTTGAATCGGAATTTTTGCACTCACCCAATCATCGCGCCAACATATTGGATAGCGATATGAATTCGGTGGGAATCGGCGTGGTCGAGCGCGGCGGCCAGCTTTTTGTGGTCGAGGATTTTGCGAAGGTTAGGTAACAAGGGTGAGATAACAACGGTCTGGGCTGCCTTCCTGCTTCCTTCTGTAGTCTCCCCTTCCAAAGTGATACCATCCCGTACTAATAACATGATCAAACTTCGTTTGTTCTTACTTGGGTTGCTGGTATCTTCGTTTGCGCCCCATGGAAGCAGCGGTACCGCGCAGACGCAATCGCCTTCGCCACATCCGATTGTGTTGCATGCGGCGCGGATGCTGGATGTTAAGAATGGGCTGATCGTCAAGCCGGGCGAGGTGTTGGTAGAGGGTGACAGGATCGTGGAAGTGGGTAGCGCGGTGAAACGCCCGGCGGGAGCGGAGGTGATCGATCTCGGGGATCGGACGCTGCTTCCGGGGTTGATCGATGCGCATGTGCATCTGTTTCTGCATCCCGGGGCGGAAGATTTGCAGACGGTGGAGGAATCGGTGCCGCAACGGACGATCACGGCGGTACAGGCGGCGCGCGACGATTTGATGGCCGGATTTACGGCGGAACGCGATATGGGCACGGAGGGCGCAGGATCGGCGGACACGGCAGTGCGCAACGCGATCGATGGCGGACAGGTTCCGGGGCCGCGGCTGAGGATCAGCGGGAATGCCATCAATATTCTTGGCGGGCACGAAGATGCGATTGGATACAACCCGGAGCAACACGTGTTGCCCAACGCGAACTACGCAAACAATAAAGATGAACTAATCGCGGTGATGCGGGAGCAATATAAGGAAGGCGCGGACTTCACCAAGATTTATGAAACGGGTGCGGATACCGTGAAAGACGGGAAATTTTCCACGCCTTATCAATATACGGAAGAGCAATTAAGCGCCGCAGTGCAGGAAGCGGCGCGGGTTGGCAGGCGCGTGGCGGTGCATGCGACTGGCGAGCCGGGAACTCTGTTTGCGGCGCAGGCCGGCGTGGCGTCCATTGATCATGCGAATCAGCTGAGTGATGAGACCATGCGGCTGATGAAGCAGAAGCAGATTTTTGCCGTTCCTACCTTTACCATTTTCGAATATTTTGCCGACCATGCGGAGACTCCGGCGCGGGCGGCGCACGAGCGCGAGATGCTGGATGTGAAGGTGCAGGACTTTCGCAAGCAGGTGGCGGCGGGGGTTCCGATGACGGTGGGTTCCGACGTGGGGCCGTTCCCACACGGCACGCAGGCGCGGGAGTTACAGCTGATGGTGCAGTTTGGGATGAATCCACTGGCCGTGCTGCAGGCAGATTTGATTAACGGTGCAAAGCTGCTGGGGTGGGATGGAAAGATTGGATCGCTCGAGCCGGGGTATTTTGCCGATGTGATCGCGGTTGAGGGAGATCCGTTGCAGGATATTGGAGTGCTGAGGAATGTTTCGTTTGTGATGAAGGGTGGGGTGGTTTACAAGAAGTGACGAGTCACTCCGTGGATTGCGGTAGCGGCAAGGGAGGTCCTTCGCTGCGCTCAGGATGACAAAGTATTCTTGCCAGCGATAGGTCTACGCGTTGTTCCAATCATCCAAAGATTTGCGGCTATCATCTTTCATGGTTTGGTTGCGCTTGCGGTAGCAGACGAAAATCAGGCCGATGCTCATGAAGGTGGGGGGAGCGATCAGGATCAGGATTCCGCTCTTCAGAGCTTGGATCATGCGGGATCCGGAACTGGCCGCCTGGGTATAACACAGGGCGCAGCTTTGCGCGGAAGCGGGCAACGGGAGAAATACGGTCAGCGCCAAGAGCGCGAAGGCCAGAATCAAAATCGATTTCGAGTACTTCATTTCATTCACCCTACTACCGATTCACTTTACTAGCTGTATTCTCTCAGACTTCAGTGGCGCCAGCTTGGGTTATTGCGCCCAGCGCACGCCATCGAGCAGACGGAAGCTGTCAGTCCATCCGTATTGCAGGCCAAGAAGAACTGCGATGGTAAAGATCAGGACAAACCAACGGAGGCCACGATTTTCGCTCAAGTGCATGAAATAGAGAAGAGCCACGCCGCCTTCGATTACGGCGACGGCCAGCATGCGGGCAAACATCTGCATCGCGCTGATGTTCTGGTAGGCAAAGATGAATTGCACTCCGGCCAGGATTAGCAAAGTCACGTAGATTCCGACATCCTTGGTGATGCTGCCTTTATAAACTGGATCCGCCATGGTTCCTCCCTGCTTCCTGTTCGCTTTCAACTCTAAGAAGAAATCCTTCCGTTTTAGTGACCCAGATTCATGAGGTACATAAAGGGCACGACGAACATCCAAACCAGGTCGACGAAGTGCCAATAAAGGCCGGTAATTTCAATGTCGGTGGCGTTGTAACGGCCGCTGCGGTAGCGGATGCCGATCGCAATGAGAGCGATGATGCCGCCCAGGACGTGGGTCAGGTGCAGCCCGGTGACGCTGAAGAAGAACCCGCCAAACAAGGGAGTGCCGAAGGGGTTGTGAAAAATGGTCAGCCCTTTGTCGATGAGGTCGAGCCATTCGCGGATGTGCAGGAAAGCGAATAGAGCTCCGAGAAGGGCAGTGATCATCATCCAGCGGAAGGCTTTATCTTTTTTCCCATGCTCGGCTTCCCGGATCGCGATGAGCATGGTCAGGCTGCTGGTGAGCAGGATGAAAGTCATGGAGGCGACGTTCACTATGCTGTGAAACGGGCGGGGCCAATTGGGAGTGGCGTTGCGAGTAAAGCCGTAGGCAAACAGGCAGCCGGCGAAAGTAGCCGTGTCGGCGATAATGAACAGCCACATCGCCATCTTTTTGGCGGGGACCGAAAATGCGGGCTCGGCCATTGCCCCGGCGGGCGGATGTCCGTGCATGGTTAAGTCGGCTTGGCTCACGATGCCTCCTGGCGGTAAAGCGCTTAAAGCTTGATCCAAAGCAGTATCAGCAGATACAGCCACAGTGCGCCCATGAAGTGCCAATACAGCGAAGTCGCATACAGCGTGCTTCGTCGTAACGCAGAATGGTTCACTTTCCCGATCACGCGAGTCATGCCGCCGAGACCGCCGAGCAGATGCAGGGCGTGGGCCACGGTCAGGACATAAAAAAACGAATAGCTGATATTGGTGGCGAGTCCCAATCCCTGCTGGCGAAGCTGGAGCCAGGCAACGGTTTGCCCGGCGACAAAAAGAAGCCCTAGAGCGAGGGTGATGTAAAGCCAGCGCGCGGGAGCGGTTTGCCGGGTTTCCCCGCTGGCCGGGTTCGCGGCGGTCATAAAAGCTGCGATCTGCCGGCGGCCGATTTCCAGCGTAACGCTGCTGAGGAGAATGATCAGTGTGTTCAGATAGAGAATCGAAGGCAGGCTGAAGTGCTGCCAATCCCGCGCCGAACCCTGGCGAACGACCAAGGCGCTGGTAAAGGCCGCGAAAGTCATGGTAATCGATGCGAGGCCCACCCAGATGCCGGTGCTGGCGGGCGGAGGCGATGAACTCTTCACACGACGCTGGTCACCATCGGCGGGAGCCAGGTTTCCCCAGCCGCCGTTCCCCGAACCTGGGCTGGGCAATCTTTCAAGATCGATTTTTGGCGGCTCGTGAACTGTGGTAGCCATACTGCTGAATCTCCAAATTCTGTGTTGCGAAATTCTCTACTGCGTGCGTGAAGACTACTTTTCTTCGTCCGGACTGGAAATTTTCTCGGGCGAAGTCTGCATGATGAAATCGGCGCTGGCACCTTCAACGTTGTATTGATACGGATCGTGGTACACGACCGGCATGTGATCGCCAAAATTGTTGTGCGGCGGCGGGGTGGCCGTGCTCCATTCGAGGGAGGTGCCCTGCCACGGGTTATCGGAGGCTGGCGCACCCTTGAAGCGGCTGTAGATCAGGTTATAGACAAAGATCAATTGGGCGAAACCGGTCAGGATGGCCGCAACCGTGATGAATTTGTGCACCGGAATCAGCGGGATCAGATAATCGTCAGTGAAGGCCTGGTAGCGGCGAACATTGCCGGCGATGCCCAGATAATGGAAGGGCATGAAGATGCAGTAGGCCCCGATGAAGCTGAGAATAAAGTGGGTTTTGCCAAGACCCTCGTTCATCATCCGGCCGGTCATCTTGGGAAACCAGAAATAAGTTCCGGTGAAGATACCGAACATGGCGGCAACCGCCATTACCAAATGGAAGTGCCCGACCACGAAATAGGTCGCATGGAGCATGATGTCAAGCGAGGGCTGGGCCAGGAAGAATCCGCTGACGCCGCCACTGATGAACATGGAGACGAATCCCAGCGCGAACAGGGATGCCGAGTTGATTCTCAACTTTGAGCCGTACAGACTACCCAGCCAGATCAGCACGACGATGGTGGCGGGAATGGTAATAATCAGCGTGGGAAAGGAGAACGCCAGCGAAGAAATGGGATTCATTCCGCTGACGAACATGTGGTGCCCGTAGACCATATAGCTGAGAACTGCCAGCGCACCCATGGAATAAATCAGGGTTCTATGGCTCAGCATGGGCCGCCGCATATTGGTGATGAGTACGTGGGAAACGATGCCCATGCCGGGGATGATGGCGATATAAACCTCAGGGTGCCCGAAGAACCAGAACAGATGCTGCCAGAGCAAGGTCGATCCGCCGGAGTGAGGCAGAATCTGATCGTTGATCACCAATCCGCCGGGGACGAAGAAGCTGGTTCCGGCGACGTGGTCGAGAATGAGCAAGATGCAAGCTGGCATGAGGACCGCGAAGGCGGTCAGGCCCATGATGGAAGTGATAAACCAGGACCAGGCGCTGAGGGGAAGGCGCATGAGCGACATGCCTTTGCAGCGCATGTCCAGGGTGGTAGTAATGAAGTTGAGCGAGCCGAGCAACTGGCCGATGCAGAAAATGGCAATCGAAGCCGCCCATAGAACCACGCCCAAGCCTTGCCCGGGACCACTGACTGCGCCCACAGCGCTGAGCGGGGCATATTGTGTCCAGCCGCCGAGGGTGGGGCCGTCAGGCACGAAGAACGCGGCCACCATAACCACGAAGGACACGAAGGTGACCCAGAACGACATCATGTTGAAGTGAGGGAACGGCATATCCTCCGCGCCGGTTTGAATGGGGAGGAAGAAGTTGCCGAAGGCCGCGAAGGGCGCGGTTGTGAGGACAAAGAAGACCATGATGGTTCCATGCATGGTCATCAATTGCAGGTAGTACTCGGGGGTCATTACATCCCCAGGAGCGCCATTGGCAGAAAGCAGATGGAGGCCGGGGATGGCCAGGTTCCCCCAACCCAGATGCAGGCGCATGAGCCAGGAAAGGAACATGCCAATCACGGCGGCGACCAGAGCCAACGCGTAGTACTGCTTGCCGATGACTTTATGATCAAGGCTGAAGACATGCTTTCTGATAAAGCTGGTTGGCGCTCCGTGTTGGACTGCGGGTTGGGACATATCGTGCATTTGGGCTCACCCTGAAAAAGAAATGTCAGTCGAACTAATCCGCCGGGCGCAAAGCGCGAATCGGCTTTATTGCAGTGCGGCCTGTTGCTTAATCCAGGCGTCGTAATCTTCCGGAGATTTGACCTCCAAATACGCCTTCATGTTGTAGTGTCCGAGCCCGCAAAGCTGCGTGCACACGATTTCGTATCTGCCGATTTTCGTGGCCGTGAAGTGGACCGAAAGATCGAGGCCAGGAACGAAATCCTGCTGGATGCGCAATTCGGGAACGTAAAAAGAGTGCCCCACATCCTTGGAATGCATCAGCAGATGGACTTCCTTATTAACCGGAATCGCCAACTCGGCAGTGACGATGTCATCCTTGGAATCCTGGTCGTTGGTGGTATCGAGCCCGAAGAAATTCGCGTTCGCTTCATTAATCAGGTTGGGATGGAGGGGCCCAAACTTGCCGTCGGGCCCGGGGTAACGGAAGTAAAAGGCAAACTGCCCTGCCTGGATCTGCACCTGCAAGGCATCGGGGGCGGGGGGACTAAGATACACGCTACCCCAAGCTTTTACGCCAAATACGCCCAGCGCCAAGACTTCCGTACCGACCAACAGAAAGGCGGCGAGAACCAATCCCGAGGCACCGCCGGGGAAGCGCTTGATTTTGTCGGTGGGCTTGGACTGGGAGAACTTCCAGATGAAGAAGGCCAAAAGAAACTGCGAGGACAAGAAGGCGACACCGGTCTCTAACATCGTATCCGCGAACTGCTCGTCGATGAAATGGCCGTGCACCGAGATATCCTGCGGCAGAGGCCAAGTGTGACTGATAATCGGAATCGCCGACCCAATTGCGATGAGTACAATGACTACCGCGAACAGTTTCGCCATATTTCCTGCCTTACGGTTGGGATTGATCCCGAATTAAGGAATCGCCGCAAAGAGTCACTGCGGCGATTCTTTTGTGCAACGCGCGATACAACTGAGATTCCAATCAGGTTTTATTTGAAGGTAAAGTTCGCGGTTCCGGGGGCGCCGGCAGCAACCGTGACCTTCGCGGTCTGCGTGCCGTATTTTTCCTGCCACGCAGTAACCGTATAGCTGCCCGCGGGCACGTTGTTGATGGTGTAGTTGCCACTGTCATCCGTAGTCGCGTAGGGACCCTTCACGACCGCGAAGTAACCGTGCATCCAGGGGTGAATGTTGCATTGCACC
Organism: uncultured Acidobacteriaceae bacterium; assembly: GCA_963833875.1. Taxonomy (GTDB): domain Bacteria; phylum Acidobacteriota; class Terriglobia; order Terriglobales; family Acidobacteriaceae; genus Sulfotelmatobacter. The sequence continues at coordinate 198,945 of CAWHZM010000002.1, read as the reverse complement.
GGAATCATTTCTGCAGCCTTCCAACTCTTCACGATGGGAGAGGCGCCGGGAGGTTGGGACTGGTTCCACGGAATGTTGCCGGTCATGGGATTTGGATTGGGATGGATGTTGTGGGTGGTCTGATCGCTGGTGATGACTTTGAATTGTTCGGTTACGTCCACCGCTAAAACGTGAGGCGTGTACATGCAGTTCTTTTGATCCAACACCGGCATGGCGCCGCCCGAGCCGGTAAGAGCGCTGGCGGTCAAGCCTTCGGAAAGGTAAAGAACAACGTTCTCCAACCCTCCATCCTTACTTACAACTACCTCTTCAATATGGGCCGGATCGCTGGCATGTTGTTTAGCGCACCAAGGGTCCTTGGACATATCGATGCCCCTCATGTGAGGAGCAGTCCCCTGCAATTTGACGCTGCCGGTGATTTTGCCTTCTTCGGCGGCGCTGACATTCTGACTGAGAATAAGCGCCCCACAACCTACCAAGACTGCCGCGGATAATGCCACGGCCAAACTGTACCGAGTTCTCATTAGATCTTTCTCCTAAAACCGGACTCTGGGTGAAATTCAAAACAGCACATGCGATGCCACTTTTTCTGCTACTGTTGCCCTCCGGGCGCAGGAGCATTGGGATCCACCGGCTTCAGGTCCAGCTTCTTCGCCATCTCCTTTTCGACGCTGTGCTGCTGCATGAAAGTACGAAGATAGAAAACCAGATCCCATGCCTCTTCCGGCTTGATGTTGTCGGCATAGGAAGGCATGGGCGTGCCATCCAAGCCAGTCATGAAGATGCGGTAGATATCCCGATCGGTATCGCCGCACTTTGGGCGTGAGCCTTCGGTGAAGTTAAAGGGCGCGATCGGAGCCCCAAGGTCGTCAGTCAAGGTGGGAGCGGAAGGACCGTTCGCCATCCCCTGCACGCCATGGCACTTCCAGCATTGCACGCGGGCAAAGACATCGCGACCTGCCTTGATACGCTCCGGCGTAACTTCCGGCTCGGAAGGGATGGTAATGGGCGCTCCCGGCTTTTCGCTCTGCCAGCGTGGTGAGAAGTGCTTGACCCAAGCCACTAAGTCGGCGCGCTCCTGATTGGTCAGGGTATTCCAAGGCGGCATATTCGAACGGTCGAAGCCGCGCTTGATGCTATCCGCGAGGTCTTCGTCGGTAGGCAAGGTTCCGCTGGGGGTCGAGCGGCATTTGAATATCCCCAACTGGAAGTTGCGCGGCTTGGGGAACAGAGGCGGGTCAAACCATTTCGCATTCTCGCCGTTGCCGTCACCCAAGTCGCCGTGGCAACCGACGCAGTAGCGGCGGTAGGGAGCTTCCGCTGCGTGCGGGTTGCCGGTGAGATTCCCAACGTGACTAGTTGACGACGGCATATTCAGCCAAGTCTGGAGCTGTTCCGTCGAGACTTGCGCCCGTGAAGTTAGCGGGAGCGCCAAAAATGCAGCCGCGCCCAGCCAAAGCGACCACTTCCGCAATCCTGTCCGCATGTCGATCCCTCTCAAAATCAGAGCTTAGAAGTCAAAGTCAAAGCCGAGCAACAGTTCACTGACAGTCAGATTGGTTGGGGCACCGGTACTCGGCGATGTTGGTCCAGTTCCATTCTGGTGGAATACGTTAAATTCGTTGTGCCACGCGAAACCCGCGCGGCTGGTCATGAATGGGTTGTAGCGGTAGCCGATTACGTAGTTGCTGACGTTTCCCAGGTTCGAGGCCAGGCCCACGGTTGATTGTTGTGACATCCGCTCCAACTCATAACGACCAATGAAGATCAACTGTGGGCTGTAGACATAGTGAGCTTCAAAAGTGGCGCCATTCCAACTAGGCGCCTGGGCACCCGCCGGGAGGGTAGTTCCGGGAGTATTATCCGGCGGACAACCGTTGGTGCCGGGGCTACCCACGCAGGTGGTACCTCCGTTACCGTCGGTCGCGACTGCGTTGCCGTAGCCTTGACCAAACCAGGCGTTATCCTGGCCGTGCTGGGTGACGACTTGCAGATCAAAGTGGGGGCCAAAATAAAATTGTCCAACGAAACCTTCGCGGCTGAATGATTTATTCCCAATACCCGAACCGGGGATGGGAACACCGCCTACCGTGCGATAGTAGGTTGCGGCATCTCCGACCATGGCGTAGAAACCGAGACGCTCGACGCCGAGCTTGCCGGCATCGAAGGCCTGGCTTCCGGTGAAGAATCCGGTGTAGGAATTGGAGCCCAAGGTCAGACCAACGTTGCCATCGTTCGAGCTGATGAGGGCTGCGGAGACGCGCGTCCGATCGTCCGCCGAATGACCCAAGTATTCGAGGCCAAGCTGGTTGTCGCCCATCTGGCCAAAGATGTTGCCATCGCCCACCGGAATGAAGTGGTAGGTCTGGTACACGCCGCCATTACCGGTCAGCGTGAGAATGCGCTTTTCCGAGAGCAGGTTGTCGAGCTCAAACTTTCCCAGTTTCACATTCAACCACGGAGAGCCCAAAACGTTGTCGAGCCGCGCCATGGCGGTTTCGAAGTGGAAAGCACCGGTCGGATCGGAAGACGGAAGGACGTAGAACGAGAAGTTCTTCTCCAGCGTACCAGCCGTGTGAAAGTCGAGACCAGAAAGGTCGAAGCCAGTACTGGTAACGCGTTCGATGGCCGTGCCAGTGACGGTCGAAACGCCGCCCACGGTCGAGTACGTGTCGACGTTCTCATTCGCGCTGAGCCGGTGCCAGATGGGCGTGATGCGGAAGGTTATCGGCCAGTAGCCGGGATTCTGCCAGATGGGAGAATCGCGGTCATTCATGAGCTGGTAGCCGTTGTCTTTGAACTTTTGTCCAAAGTAATTCAGCATCGGCCATGACTCATGACAAGCTGAGCAGCGCAAGCCGTACTTGCGGGCGAAGGCGGGAATCGCGTTCGCCGGCTGGCTGCAAGTTAAAACCAGCGAAATGAGAATCAGGGAAACACTAGAAAGAGAGGTAGCAAACGTAGCGAAACTGCGAATCCGCAGACGCCTTGAAACGTGCATGGCCGGACTCCTCAGCATTCAAATCGAGATCTGATTCGGGCTAAACCGCACTCACGAACTGGCGAATCCCAATGGCTGGACTCAGGTTTGGGTCAGGCCACCGTACCGGAGGTGAATCCTACTACGGAGCAAAGCAGAAGTTCAAGTACCATCTAACAATTTTTTTTCTAGACGCCTCCGAACAGTCAACACGCGAGCCAGAGTTGCGGCTCTGGACCAACTGCAGGCGAGGGTTGACAGGCTCGTCACGGGCGTATAAGACTCTCTGTCAGGAAATGCGCTCCATGAGTTGCCGTTGTTCCCTACAGGGTTGCCCCCACCGATCGCCGCAGAAGCGTTTCCAGTTTCCTGGGTGCTCCAGAGCGCTCAGCGGCAACATGTCTGCGATTTCAGTCTCTTTTTTTGCCCTTCTTCTTCTTGTGGGGATGGTTCCTTCCGCCTCGGCTGCGAAAGACAAAAACAAAATTGCGTATGGCGAGGGGTTGATCGTAAACCTCCCTTTGCCGGAGAGCGAAGTAGAAAAAGTCGTGCAGGATGTGGCGCAGAACGGGGTCATTCGGGGAACAAAGGAGTACAACAAGGATCAATTCATTTCCGGAGCAAAGGCCGCCGATACTTCGGAAGTATTTCCAGCCTGGGATCAGGGTGGACAGGTATTTTACAAAGTACGCGAGGGGGCGATTGATCCGCGCAACTTCAAGGACACCAATGATGTCGGCACGGTGGTAGTGCGATACGTAGTGCAGCCCCAGGGCAGCAAGAATACGGTCTTGCGAATCGATGCGCTGTTCAAAGAAGACTTCCGTCATGTTCTTCACGAATCGGATGGCTCGGTTGAGACGGCCGAGTTCAAAGATATTCGCGAACATCTCGATACCATCGAGGTCATGAAGCAGCAGGATATCGAAGCTCGGAAAGAGCGCCTGGAAAAAGTGGCGAAGAAACAGGGCGTAGCGGCACCGGGCGATTCGTCGATGGGGACAGACTCTTCGTCGAAGCCTGATTCGCAGCGAGTGGACATCGAGGATGCGGAGAGCAGTCCCGGGCCGAATTCCGCTTCGCCGGTGGCGCCTGGGCAGACAACTGAGATAGCGGGATCAAATCTTACCGCTGACGCCCAAACTCCAGATGGCCAAACCTCATCAGGCCTGACTTCAGCCGGCTTGACTTTGGAACAACGGATACAGGAAGTCCGCAAGCAAGTAGAGCGCAAGGTGAAATCGCCGGGCGCTCCGCTCAAATCAGCGCCCTTCCACACGGCGAGCACGCTGGTTTTGCTAAATTCCGGCGCAGATGTTCTTATCGTCATTTCCACGCCTTACTGGTATGGCGTGGAGACCCATCAAGGACAGCACGGATGGATGATGCGCGACCAACTGGAGGTGCCGTGAGCCCGCGTACGCCGAAGTTTGGTGGCATGGCTTCCCGCCTGGTTTGGCTGGCGCTGCTGGGCTGCGTGGTAGTCAGCCATGCGCAGGAGAGTGCCAACGAACGGAGCTTTCCGCAGTCCAAGGCAGTGATCGAAAAGACATTGCGAGACCTGCAATCCACATCGGGGCGGCTACCTGTGCTGGAAGGCTTTGCCAATCCTTCGACGCATCCTCTGGACCACTACCAGCGCGGATACTATCAATCAAAGTTCCAGGTAAGCGCGGCGCCTTCGGGTGGATCGGTGGTCCGCGTAATCGTCGAAGTCACGGCGTTCTACGTCGATCCGAGCGGGGCAAAATCTGGCTACCAGTTGCTACCTTCGAATGGAAGGATTGAGGCGGATCTTCTAGATCAGCTTTCCGATCAACTTGCCGCTGGCGGAACGGGCGTGGGTCGGCCTGTTCCGGCCACGGACGCGGGAATCAGTCCAGCACCGACCGCCTTGCCCAAGCGACCGGCGCAAGCTTCGTCGTCGACGGCTACGGCAGCTTCGCCGACTGCGTCCAATGAGCCGAGTCTGTCCGCTCCGGTTCCCAGGCTCCCAGAGGTGCGAAGCGGGCTTTCCTCATCCCTGGCCGCAAGCCTGGAGGAACAGGAAAAGGCGCGAGCAAAGCCGGGGGCTAAAAAGCTGGACGATCCCGGGCCGCTGGAAGCGGAACTGAATAGTCTGGAAGAAGTTCTTAAAAACCAGGCACATCCCAAGAATCTGGTCGCGGTGAAAAATTCGGGAACGCCGGTTGTGTCTTCGGCCAGCCTGAACGCCAGGACTTTATTCCTGGCCACTGCGCACGATGAGTTCGAGATGCTGGATTTTAATCAGGATTGGGTTCACGTAAAGATTTCCGGGCTCTCGCGGGGATGGATCTGGCGAAATAATTTGGAGATGCCGGACAGCGTTCCCGAGGGCGATGCGCCCGCAACCGCAGGCGGGGCGACGGCGGCGGCGTTTCATGTCTCGCGCGAGGAAGTTGCGCCCTTTCCCGGCGACTGGGAACCGCTTCGCAATAAAAGCGTGAAGATCGTTTCGGTGGAGCAGACCGACGAGAAGGCTAAAGATCTGGATCCGAAGCTGAGGCTCGAATTCGCCAAATCCGTGATGGACAAGGACTACGCGGAGCTCGCGGGCAAACCACAAGAGATGCAGGGAATTGTGTTAATCTTCGATTCAGCGGACGGGGGAATGATCGCGGCCACTTTTTCAACCCTGCAAAAGTGGAAGGCCGGGAGCATTTCCGATGCGGCGCTTTGGCATCAGTGTTATTTCGATCCTCCGGAAACCTTTATCCCGGCTCCCACTACGGCGGCGGCGGCGAGTCGATAGCGCTGTTTTGATTTGGGTACCGCTTTTGGGATTGCAGTTTCGGTTTTAGCTTGACTTTAGGGCGGCATTCAGATTACCTATGCAAGGCTTGCAGTATAGTATTTAGCTACGAGACGACCCAACCACCCGTGAGCACGATGGCCCAACCTGTTGACGTTCTTCGCCGTACGACTTCCCTGCTGCGCGACTATTCGGAACTAATGAAGGCGCGAGTCACCACGTTAATCGTGATGACGGCCTGGTGCGGATATTATTTTGGCGCGCAAAAGGCTGGCGTGTCGTCAGTGAATTGGGGCTTGTTTCATGCGCTGCTGGGAATTGGATTGGTTTCGAGTGGAACCGCCGCCCTCAATGAAGTGATGGAGTACAAGGTGGACGGGCACATGCGGCGTACCGCGCAGCGGCCATTGCCGACCGGGCGCATGAGTCTATTCCACGCTGCTGCGGCCGGTTTGCTGGCCACGATCGGTGGGTCGATTTATCTTGCCTTGTTCACCAATCCGCTGACCGGACTGCTGACATTCCTGACTTCGGTCGTCTACCTTGCCGCTTATACGCCGCTGAAACGAATTTCGCCGATCTGCACCTTTGTGGGCGCGTTCCCCGGCGCAATGCCCGGGGTTTTGGGATGGACGGCCGCCCGGGGCAAGCTGGAATGGAGCACGCTGATTCTTTTCGCCATTCTTTTTGTCTGGCAGTTTCCGCACTTTTTTTCCATTGCGTGGCTTTATCGTGAGGACTACGCGGCCGGCGGCATTCGCATGTTGCCAGTGGTGGAAGAAGATGGCCGGTCGACCGCGCACCGCATTCTGGCTTACTCGCTGATTCTGATTCCGCTGAGCGTTCTGCCCAGCGTTTTCGGGATGGCGGGAAAGATATATCTGGTGGGAGCGCTGGTGCTTGGGGTCGCGTTGTTCTACTTCGGAGCGCGCCTGGCGTTCCTGAAACTCCCGCTCAATAATCCCCGCTCCAAAATGCTCGCCCGGCACGTGTTGCAAGCCACGGTGATCTATTTACCGCTGCTGTTTGCGCTGATGATGGGCAATTCGCTGAAGCCTTAAGTCCGGTTTCGTTCTCTTCAGACTCAATTGAGCGCGCGAAAGCGGTGCCTGCTTGCGGCGGCGTCGACTGCGGATTCAGCTATTGGATTGCACTGCCGACGGAAGAAAACACATTGCCGGCATTGGAAGCGATCAGTTGAGCCGTGCTGAGCACGATCACCAGAATTACCGCCATCATCATGGCGTACTCGGCAACATCCTGCCCCTGGTCGTCTGCCCAGAGAGTGCTCAGGCCGAGCCGATTGAACCAAAGCTTGCCGGTGCGATGAGCACCCGCGACTGTCTTATTCATACCGCCGTTCATGCCACCGTTCATGCCACCTCTCACGCCGTTCATGCCGCCCCCCAGGCCGCTGTCGATTTCGTCGCGAGCGGCGCCGTGGACTGGCCTACGTTTAGATTCCAGGGATCGCTGTCCTTCGAAAGCATTTGAAGTCCCACCTGATATTCGCCGCCCGCAAGTACTCGAGTCCACATTACGGTAAATTCGAGACGGCGCTGGCGGAACAGAACAACCAGGGTGTCGCGAACGTTCAGCTTGCGATGGATGGCTCCCAGGCGCGCCCCCGTAGTCGTGAGGTCAAGGGTGTGGGCCAGTTCTTCAAAGCAGGAACCGTCTGCATCGGTGCCGCGTACTCGAACCGGGAGTACGCCTCTGACACGGTCTTGCTTGCGATTGCATACTTTTTGTTTGGCGGATTGCATCGATTTGTAAAAACAGTTTGGCCGAAGTTCACGGAAACTGGAATGGCCCCGATGAGTGAGGCACAGGCACCGACGGGTGTGGCACGAAGGTAACCAGAGGACCCTAAGGCGTTCTGGGCGAGAACGGGAGAGGGACGGCGGACAGAAGTATCCGCTCCGCGGCTTAGTGTATAAAAGGTGAAGAATGTCGCAGGCAGCGCCAGCAATTACGCGGAGCCCCGCGGACGTGGTACGGATGACGCCGGTTTCGCAGGCGCGCAATGGGGTGTGCTATGCCATGGCGGGCGAAGCGTCGATTAGCGCGCTCGACCTGGAGCGCATGATTGCGGCGGTCCCAGACAAGGCTGCGACAGCCCTGAAGCGCAAGGCTTATTATTTTGTTCCGCTCGCGGTCACGCAAGGGGATGAGGTTCTGATCGCCGACCGCTACGATGTCGCGCTCAGCGACAACGCGGTGTGCCATCGCAATTTGAATCTGGGCGACTCGCAGTGCGTATTCATCTCTACGCGGCTCACGGACGACAAGTTTTCCGTGGCGTTCGAGTTCTACATCAACGTGGGGCATGCGCTGGTGGAAGCAGCGGGTGTATCCGAAGACTTCAGCGAGATCGCGTGGAAGCAGGTAGTGGCTGGGGTGCGCGGGGAAACGTCTCTAGATGCGTGGGAGGCTCGCAAGCTGGCCGTGGCGGGCGGTCCGGAGGCGGAGCGCTGTAAGAACGAATATTTTGAAGCCACGTTTGCGGACACGATTTCGATTTATTTGTTGTCGCTTTATTTAGATGTGGATTACTACGATCTGCGGGAACGGGATTATCCGCTGCTGGCACCTTCGGCGCTGGCCGAACGGTTAAGAAAAGTGGCGGAGCTGTTTCCGGCAAATGCGGGGTTTGAGTTTGCGGTGCTGTATAAGCGGCGGAGTTAGGTCTGTCATCCTCCCTGATGAAACAATCCACGGAAGCTGCCTCATAAATGAACGGAGGAGGTAGCGCGGCGCTTCCCAGTGGCTAGAGCCCGCATCTTTTGAGGGCTGCGACGGTACGACTTGAGGTCGTGCCTTCCCGAGCCCATTTGTGAGACAGCTCAGTACTCGCTTTAATTTCCCTGCGAGCGTCTCTCGGGCGGCAGTGTCCGCTCTCCACACAGACAAAATCAATAATCGAAAAATTTGGTCTGAAACCTTACAATCATGCGTCCATGATTGTAACTGCCCGATCCTTCGCGAAGATTAATCTCGGCCTGCGGATTGGTGCGGCGCGCGCAGATGGATTTCACGAACTGCTCACGGTGTATCAGACAATCGGTTTGCATGATCTGATTCGTGTGACCGTTGCGCGAGGGAGCGGGACTGAGATTCGCTGCAATGACCCGCGCGTTCCGACGGATGGATCGAATACTTGCTGGCGCATCGTCGAGAAAGCTATGGACGCGCTTCGCGCCAAGGGGCGCGTGATTATTGATATTGAGAAGCGGCTGCCGGTGAAGGGAGGGATGGGTGGGGCTTCGGCGAATGCGGTGACCGCGTTGCTGGCTTTGGAGCGGGCGCTGAAGAAAAGTTTATCGGCGACCGAACGGTTGCGGATTGCGGCGGAGGTGGGGTCGGATGTGCCGCTGTTTTTGATTGGCGGGACGGTGTTGGGGTTGGGGCGCGGAGAGCGGGTTTATCCGCTGGAGGATTTTCCGGCGACGGCGTGCGTGGTGGTAACGCCGGAGGTGGGAGTTTCGACCCCGAAGGCGTTTGCGGAGTGGGATCGGAGGCGGGGGCTAAAGTTCGGGTCATCTCGGGAGGCTAACGCGGCCCTGAAGGGCCGCTCTTCCACGGTTGGGACGAGGAACGAGTTTGGGTCGGGGGCTGAGCCTGGGCCGAGGGCTGAGTTTGGATCGGGGGCTGATCGGGGCACTGGCAAGGCCGGGCTTCGCCCGGCTGGACAGCCGGGGGCGGCTGTCCCTACAAAGGCTGCGCTTGGCGACGACGAATTGACGATGCTGGACGCCTCCGATAGAATGAATTTGCTTGGCCGTGAGATGTCGGCGTGGCTGAGCGAGAGTTACTCCGGTGCTCCTGGCAGTAGTCGAGCCGAAAGGGGCCGGGCCGAGAATCCACCTCTCGCGCTTGTCCGGGCCGGGATCAAGAACGACTTTGAAGAAGTCGTCTTTCCTGAATATCCCGAGCTGAGTGAAGGTAAGAAGGCGCTGGAGCGCGCGGGCGCGAAGTATGCGTCGCTGTCGGGTTCCGGGTCGACTTTGTATGGGCTGTTTGCTTCGAAAGAGGCGGCAGGCGCGGCGGTGGAAAAGCTGCGAAAGCAGGGTTGGGCGGCGCAGGCTACGACTACGCTGACTCGGCGGCAGTATTGGAAGCGGATGTGGGTATAAGTTGGCGGACAAATTTTTGATTGTTGATTTTTGATTGTTGATTGACAATAAAGGTGCTGGCACGGCCAGCAATCAAAAATCAACAATGGTCTACTGGGCCGTCGACTAATGGTAGGTCAAGTGCCTTTGGAGCACTTTGTCTAGGTTCGAATCCTAGCGGCCCAGCCAGAACTCAGCTTTTAGCTGTTAGCCTTTAGCTCTTAGCTTTGAAACCTAAGAGCGCGAGGTTTGGCTAAGAGCTAACAGCTAAAGGCTAAGAGCTAAACTATGGCCACTTTGGTGACGCCGCCGGAAAAGACCGAGAAAGCTGAGAAGCAGGCTCCGCCCACGCCTCCACCCGCCTCCGAAGAAAAGCCGGAACGCAGGCCGCGGATACGGGTGGATGAGAAGTTCAAGATTTTCAGTGGCTCCGCGAATGCTCCGCTGGCCGATGAGGTCTGCCAGTTTTTGGGCATGCAGCGCGGGCAGGCACAGTTGACGCGCTTCGCCGATGGCGAGGCCTATGTACAGATCCAGGAGAATGTGCGCGGCTGCGACGTTTTTGTGATGCAGCCGACGTGCCGCCCGGTGGATGAGCACCTGATGGAGTTGCTGCTGATGATCGATGCGTTCAAACGCGCATCGGCGCGGCGGATCACGGCGGTGATTCCTTATTTCGGATATGCGCGGCAGGATCGAAAAGACAAGCCGCGGGTGCCGATCTCGGCCAAGCTGGTGGCGGATTTGCTGACCACCGTGGGAGCGCATCGGGCGGTGATTGTGGATTTGCATACGCCGCAGTTGCAGGGATTTTTTAATATTCCGGTGGATCATTTATTTGCTTCGCCGGTGCTGGTGGATCACTTCAAGAAGTTGAGTTTGCCGAACTTGACGGTGGTATCGCCCGATGCGGGCGGCGTGGAGCGCGCCAGATTTTTTGCCAAGAAAGTGGATGCGGCTCTGGCCATTGTCGACAAACGGCGAGTGGAAATGAACGTAGCCGAAGTAATGCACGTGATCGGCGACGTGGAAGGGCGGACCTGCCTAATCATCGACGATTTGATCGATACGGCGGGCACGCTGGTGAAGACGGCAACGGCTTTGCTGGAGAACGGCGCGACCGAAGTGTATGCGTGCTCGTCGCATCCGGTGCTTTCCGGGCCGGCGGTGAGCAATATTCGGGATTCGGTGATTCGGGAAGTGGTGGTGACCAATACGATTCCACTTTCGGCCGAGGCCAAGATGGAGCCGAAGATTCGGGTGCTATCGATTGCAGGTTTGATTGGACGCGCGATTCAGTCCATTCACGAAGAGACTTCAGTCAGCAGATTATTTATCTAACGAAGGCTGTTAAACAGGACTTTTTCGACAGGATAGGAAATTATGGCGAGCACAATCGAGCAGAATGTTTTGGAAGCGAATCCGCGGGAGCCGGGAACCAAGAATCACGCACGGCGAGTGCGGCGCGAGGGCAAGATACCAGCCGTTGTCTATGGAGCGGGCAAGGACGCACAGCCGGTGAGCGTCGATCCCCGGCATGTGTTACGGATTCTGCGATCGGACAGCGGGCACAATACGATTTTCGATCTGGCAGTGAGCGACGGCAACGGCGGCGAGCGCACCAAGGCGATGATCGTCGACTGGCAATATGAGCCGATCAAGGGGCATTTGCTGCACATCGATTTGAAGCGCATCGCCATGGATAAGGCGTTGCGGGTGAGCGTGCCGATCGAGTTGCAGGGTGTGCCGGCGGGCGTGAAGACCGAAGGCGGCATTCTCGAGCAAATGCTGCGCGAGGTTGAGATCGAGTGCTTGCCGGGGGATATTCCCAGCCACATCGATGTCGACGTCAGCGAGCTCACGTTCGGAAAGGTACTGCGGGTTGCGGATCTGCCGCACAACGAAAAGCTAAAGTTTATTACCGACGCGAATCAGCCGGTGGCTCACGTAACCAGCGTGAAGGAAGAAGTTGTAGCTACGCCGGAAGCGGTTGCGGCGGAGGCGGGCGCGACTCCGTCCGAGCCGGAAGTCATCAAGAAGGGCAAGGCCGAGACTGAGGAAGAAGGCGAAGCCGAGAAGCCGGAGAAGAAGGCTGAAAAGAAGGAGAAGAAGTAGCCCGGTGGTGAGCATAGCCGAGCTTCGCTCGGCTGGACAGCCGAGGGCGGCTGTCCCCACATGGGCGACGGCGTGAAACTGATTGTTGGTCTCGGCAACCCTGGCATCGAGTATCGGTTTTCGCCGCACAACGTGGGGTTTTTGGCGGTGGATCGTATCGCCAGCGACCTGGGCGTTGAAGTGAGGAACCGGCAGTGCCGGGCGTTGACGGCGAGGGCAGTGATTGGCGGCGAAACCGTCCTGCTCGCAAAGCCTGAGACGTTCATGAACCTGAGCGGCTTGTCGGTGCGGGAGCTGGTTGCGGAGTACGAAGCTAAGCCGGAATCGGACTTGATCGTGATTCAGGACGAGCTGGATTTTCCGCTGGGCACGCTGCGGATTCATGCGCGGCGAAGTTCGGCGGGGCATAACGGGATTGAGTCGATCATTGGTGCGCTCGATACTCAGGATTTTTTGCGCATACGGATCGGCGTAGCGCCCGAGCACAAAGTCGAAGACGGTGCCCGCTATTTGCTGGCGCCCATGCGCAAGGCAGATTTAGCCGTAGTGGATGGAGTGCTGGATACGGCGGAAGAAGCGGTAAAGATGATTTTGCAGGATGGCGCGGCGGCAGCAATGAACCGGTTTAACCGAAAAGAAGAGTGAGCTGGAATCAATGATCAGTGATCAGTGGTCAAGGTTTAGTGGCCAGGGTCACCAGGTTTGATCGGAGCCGAGGTTCGGCGGGGAAATTGACTTTGCAGGGCTAGTTTTGCTGGTCACCAATCACTGACCAGAGGCCACTGCTTCAGATGGAGAGCAAATGAATCGTACTTATGAGTTGATGTTTATTGTCCGTCCGGATATGGCGGATGAAGATTTGGAAAAACTGGTTTCCACGCTGGAGAGCACGGTTACTTCAGCATCGGGAACGGTCAAGAACGTGGAGCGCATGGGAAAGCGCAGGCTGGCTTACGTGGTGCGCAAGTTCCGCGAAGGCATTTACGTCCTGATGACCATTGAAGGCGCAGGAGCGGTGGTTCACGAACTGGAACGCCGCCTGCGCGTAACCGAGCAGGTGATTAAGTTCATCACGGTTCGCGTCGATGAGGAGCACAAGCGGCTGGAGAAGATCAAGCAGCTTCGCGAATCACGCAAGAAAATGAGCGCGCAGCCGGCGGTTGTTCCGGAAGAAGCGCCGGTTCCGAGCGAAGCGCCTGCGGCGGATGCTCCGGCGGCGGTTTGAGAAAAAGTGGTCAGTGGCCAGTGGCCAGCGACCAGATGCGAGACGAAGGGTTTAACTGGCCAGTGATCGTTGATTACTGATCACTGGCCCCTGACTTACTAAGGAGAGTTATGGCTGACGAAGTGAAAGCACCATCGGCACCCGCAGAGCGGCCGTCGCGGCCGTTCGGGGAGCGTTCGGGAGGAGATCGTCCGCGATTTGGCGGAGGTGGGCGTTCTGGACCGGGCGGTCCTCCACGCGAAGGTGGACGGAAGTTTTTCCGGCGCAAGAAGGTCTGCAAGTTCTGCACCGAGAAGATTGCCGACATCAACTACAAGGATTACCGTTTGCTCGGCCAGTTTGTGGCGGAAAGCGGCAAGATCGTGCCGCGGCGCTTGACCGGCGTCTGTTCGCCGCACCAACACCGGCTTGCCTCGGCGATTAAGCAGGCACGCAACATCGCGCTGCTGCCGTTCGCGGGACGAGCATCGTAGAAAATCAGCTTTTAGCCTTTAGCTTTTAGCTTCGATCTCATGGGATCGGAGTCTAGGTTTGGCTGAAGGCTAAGAGCAGAGCTAAGAGCTTAGGAGCTATCAATGGAAGTCATTCTCAAAGAAGATGTGAATAAACTGGGCGCGCGCGGCGACGTGGTGAAGGTTGCCGAGGGGTATGGGCGCAACTATCTTTTGCCGCGCAAGCTGGCCATTCAGGCTAATGAGGACAACAAGGCTGTGGTCGCGCAGATGAAGTCTGCCTCGGTGCGGCGCTCGGCCAAGGAAAAGACGCAGGCGGAAGAGCTGGCCAAGCAGTTCGATGGGCTTTCGGCGGCGTTCCAGCGGCGTTCGGGAGAGCACGATCATCTGTTCGGGTCAGTCACTTCGGGCGATATCGCGGAAGCGATCGCGAAGAAGGGAATCAACCTGGATCGCCGGCAGATTCAACTGCACGAACCGCTGAAGACTTTGGGCGAGTTCACCATCCCGGTGAAGTTGCACAAGGACGTGACTGCGCACTTGAAAGTGATGATAGAGAAGGAAGCGGTCGCAGAGTAGCGCGAATCATCAACGGTTGAACAGCCCGGGCTTATGCTCGGGTTTTCTTTTTTGGGATGGTACATTTTTCTCAAGTAGATCACTGGCAAGTAAGAGTCAATCTGCGAGGGAACCATCCGTCCATCCTGCGCCATCGGCCGGCAAGTGAGTGAAATAGACGTAGTAGGTCTTATCCAGTGTATGCGGGTCTTCGCCCAGGCCGACGGCGGTGAGGTACGCCGTTGCTATGGGTCCGAAGGTGCCGATTGAAACCGGAACGCTCCAGGTGAGCCCGTCGTTAGATTCGGCATAGGAGAAATCCGTGTCGTCGGAAATGATCATGCTGTAAGGATTTCCGGGCGAAAAATCCGCCCGACAACTGAACAGGCCATCGCCGTCCACGCCCGGGCCGCTCAGCGCAGAAAAGCGCAAGCCTTGACTGCCTCGCCTCTAAGATTGCCCGCCCCACCCGGTTTAGGCAGCTTTTTGGAGGCCGGACTCTGGTTGGCCAAGAATATCCTTTCGGAGATGTTCGAGTTGGGCGGCAGCCTGGTTGATCTGCTCGGCGCAGGTATAGCCGAGAGGCGGCAGGAATCCGTCGTATTTTTCGAGGAGCAGGTTGGCATTTTGCTCGATGATAGCGATCTGGGTCCGAGTCTGGTCGCTAGCGGCGGAGATCAGGCGGATCATTTTCTCCAATTGCGAATCGCGCTCGGCTAATGTTTGTCTGCTTTGCAGGGTTTGCTGTTCGAGGCTGCGCTCGTGGAGGCGAATCAGCAGAAACAGACCAGCGGCGAGCGCGAGCAAACCCAGATTGGCGGCGATGGTTTGTGACATGGCGTGGCTGGAGGCGGCGGCCCTGTCTTTTTCGAGCGCGCCGAAGCTGCTGTTCTCCATTGAAGACAAGGAATACACCAGAGCGCGAGCCTGATCCGTGTATTGCTTGCCTTGGTTGCTTTGCACGAGCTGGAAGGCTCGGTGTCGGTATCCCTGCTGCCGCAGAGAGATGGTTCGCTCGATTTCGGCTTGCCTGGAGGCGCTCAGGGATTCCAGTTGAGTTTCGAGTGCCTGCTCGGATTGCGGGTGATTGGCCAAGGCGGAGCGAAGAGCAGCGAAGTGCGTAGCTATGGTGCTTTTCACGTCGACATAGGGCTGCAGGTAGGCAGAGTCATCGGTGAGGAGGTAGCCGCGCTGCCCGGTGTCCATGTCGGTGAAATCCTGCCAAACACGGGCGATGCCAGCCTGTACACTGGCGCTTTCGAGGCTGAGCGCCGCAGTTGCCTGAATTCGTTTCAAGTGATCGATGGCGAGATAAGTATTAGACGCCATCAGGATGAGCAGGATGATGGCTGCGATTTGCAGAGCAACTTTCCAGACGGTCACGTTAGGCTCCTAGTGCTTGGGTTGAGCCCATCCTAGCGCAAGTCAGCGGCCCTATCGAGCCCAGTCTCAGGGAACCTGCAATGGGATGCGCCGCGAAGCCATTCCGGTCGGCGAAGGGCGCAGTTAAGACCGGCCGCCCTGGGGTTGGCCCTGGCGGGACGCCTTGGTTCGGATCTAAGAAGTTTTCCGGGAAATTTATCGTAAATTGGACCAAAAACTATACGTCAGCCCGATGACCGAAATAGTGATCATTGCATAGGGCCAAAGACTGACGATCCGCTGGGGGAAGGACATCGACGCATCGGCTTTCATGGAATTCATTCTTGCGTTCAGAAACAGCCTAAGCTATAGGGTAAGTTCTGTATCGAATCACAAGTGCTATGTGCGACAGAGATACTTTTTGCGCCCGGAATGTGCCAAGGTCCCTGGCCAGGCTGGGACGAGAGCATAGGTCAGGCTGCGAAGATGTATGGCTTTACGGCGGTAAGATGTTTTGTCTTCCAAGCTATTGAGTTTCAAGCAGAAAACTGCAAATCCCGCCTATAATCCCTGCTTACGATTTCGCTGATTCCCCGTCTATACCAGTGCCAGGCCGGTAGAGCATCAAATCCTGGGCGGGCAGAGGACAGGGACAAAAAGATGTCAGCCGAGACTTGGGCGGGAGCGCTGACGGTTGGCAGGCGGGTACAGGCTCAAGCGGGGCGCGGACGAGTAGAGGAAGACAGCGGGACATTAGCATTGGCATTGGACCCCACGTGGGGCCGCATGGCTGGTCAAGAACGCCGCATCGACGACACGATCCTCATTCGTGAGGCGCAGCGCGGAAACCGCGGCGCCTTCGAGGAACTGGTGCGCTACTACGATCAGCCGGTGCTGCGGCTGGCGCTGCACCTGATGGGGAGCGATCACGAGGCGCAGGACGTGTACCAGGACGCCTTCCTCAAGGCGTACAAGAACATTGGGAGCTTTCGTTTCGAGTGTTCGTTCTACACCTGGATTTACCGCATTGTGACCAATTTGTGCCTGGATCATTTGCGCAAGCGGAATGTGCGCAAGGAAGATGCTCCAGTGGCAAAGGGCGGCGATGGCGAAGAGTATGACTTGCTGGAGCGGGTGCCGGATGGGCGGGCGGGAGCGAATCCGGAGCGCGATCTGATGCGGCGGCAACTGGGGGCGCGGATTTCGGGAGCGCTGGAGAAGCTGACTCCGCGGGAGCGGATGGTGTTTGAGTTGAAGCATTATCACGGGATGAAGTTGCGGACGGTGGGAGAGATTTTGCATACGACGGAAGAGACGGCGAAGAATACGCTGTTCCGGGCGACGCAGAAGTTGAGAGGACAGCTGGCGGATATGCGGTGATTAGGACCTTCGGGCCTTTGCGGCGGAATGACAGGGGATTTTGGAGGGCGAGATGTTGGGGCATGCAGCATGGATTCCCACTTCTCGCAAAAGAGGCGAGAAGTGGGGCACCCCCATCCCCATGGGTTACATGGACTGAGTGAGGAATACGGATTATGAAATGCGAATGGGTTCGGGAAAATATAACGCTGCATGTTTATGGGGAGCTGGCGGATGATGCTCGTCATGAACTGGAGCAGCATGTGGCGCGGTGCGGGGAGTGTGCGGCGGAGTTGAAAGCGGCGCGGGAGTTTCACGCTCTGTTGGCGCAGGATCGGGCGGAGGAGCCGTCGCCGAATTTGCTGGCGGCCTCGCGCATGCGGTTGCAGGAGGCGCTGGAGACGGCCGAGCAGGGCGGATTCTGGCAGAGGCTGGCGTTCGATCCGGCGAACTGGTTGCGGCAGGTGAAGTTTTCGCCAGCGCTGGCGTCGGTGATTTTAATTTTGGGATTTGCGGGCGGGGTGGGAACGGCTTATAAAGTGTTCGACCATCAGGGGCCGAATGCGGTGAGCAGTGTGGCAGCGAATCCGGCGGAGGCGTCGATTACCGGCATACGATCGATCACGCAGGAGCCGGGCAGCAAGGAGATCAACATCAAGTACGATACGGTTTCGACGCAGCAGGCGCAGGGATCGATGAACGACCAGCGCATCCAGCAACTGCTGCTGTTTGCAGCGCAGAATAATTACAATCCGGGCGTACGGATGGATTCGGTGGACCTGCTGACGCAGAGGCCGAATGTGGTGCAGGTGCGGGACGCGTTGATCTATGCACTGCGGTATGACTCGAATCCAGGGGTGCGGTTGAAGGCGCTCGATGGGTTGGGAAAGTTTGTGAAGGACGATGTGCGGGTGCGCGACGTGGTGCTGGAAGCGCTGGTGAATGATTCGTGCCCGGGAGTGCGGACGGAGGCGTTGCATTTGATTGAGCCGGTGAAGGCCGATGGCAGCGTGCGTGGCGTGTTGATGGCGCTGGCGGCCAAGGATCAAAACCAGTACATCAAGTCGCAGGCGCGAACCATGCTGGCGCAGTTGCCGGAGATTGACTGATGACGATGTATTGCGATATTCCGAATTCGGGGTGGTGCGTTTGAAGCATTCGAAACAAATCATCGGGCTGCTTGGCATGGTGGCAATTCTGGCGCCGTTGTCGCTGACGCAGGAGTCCAAGACATGGCGCGAGGGCGGCGGCTGGACTGAGATGCTGACGGGCTCTTTGGCCGGAGTCAAGAACCTGAGAGTGAAGTTGGATATGGGATCGGTAGTGGTGCGTGGAGCAAAGCAGGACGCGATTCATTACACGCTACATATGCACTCCCGGAATGCTTCGGAAGAAGATGCGCGGCACCAGTTTCAAGCCTACAAAGTCAGCGCTTATGTGAAGGGAGACACGGCCTGGGTGGTGGGCGAGTGGCAAGGTTCGCACAGCGTGCATGTGGGTGGAGCGAGATTGTCAATCGATAACGGATCGGAGCGGAAGTTATCGAGCGAGTTTGAAATCGACCTTCCGCGCGCCATGGGACTGGTCAAGATTGATACGGGCGGGGGAAACATCGATACCACTGGCGTGGATGGCCGCGTGGAGGCGGAGAGTGGCGGCGGCAGCCTGCACCTGGACGACATTGGCGGAGGGGTTAAAGCTGAGACTGGAGGAGGGTCGATTCAGGTGGGAACGATCACCGGCGATATTGGGCTGCAAACCGGCGGAGGGTCGATACAGGTAAATCGCGCGAATGGGAAGCTGGTGGCGGACACTGGTGGCGGAAGCGTGGAGATCACGTCCGCTTCACAGGGTGGTCGCATTGAAACCGGTGGGGGCAGCATTGAGGTGCGGCAGTGCGGCGGGAACATAAAAATCTCTACAGGTGGTGGAAACATTGATTTGGGAGACATAGGCGGCGCGGCGGACATTGAGACGGGCGGAGGCACGATTCACCTCGCCTCAGCGAAAGGCCCGGTTGACGCGCGCACCGGCGGGGGAGCGATCGAGCTTTATGGAGTCCCCTCGGCGCGAGTAGAGACGGGCGCGGGCGGAATCGTGGTGAAGCTGGTGAAGACCGGGGCTCCCGCAGGCGATTCAAAGCTGGAAACTTCGGCGGGAGATATTACGGTTTATCTGGCTCCGGATGTCGCTCTTTCGGTGCGCGCGAGCGTCGATATGGGCAACGGACATCGCATTACATCCGAGTTTCCGGACATTCATGTGGCCAGCGAGGGAGACCAGTGGGGTCCGAGGACGTTGAATGCCGAAGGAAAACTGAACGGCGGCGGACCGCTGTTGAAGGTGAAGACGACGACGGGCGATATCTGCTTCAGGCGCGCACAGTAGCGGAATAAATGCGGGCTGCGCCAGGATTTAAGAATGCCTGGCGCATCGTGCATTAGGAACACGAGGAGAAGGGCCATGCGTAAACAATTTCTAGCGACGCTGGCGACGTTGCCGTTGCTGCTCAGCGGATCGCACGCCGCGCAAACGTGGATGGTGGATTCTTCGCAGCCTTACGGAATTGGCAGCGAAGACTCGGGTCCAACCTCTTACCTGGGAGTGGATATCGCCGACATCACGACTGACCGTATGGCGGCGCTGAAGTTGAAGGAAGAAAAGGGCGTGGAAATCACCATGGTGGATCAGGACGCCCCGGCGGGAAAGGCTGGGATCAAGGAGCATGATGTCGTCCTGACCATGAATGGGACGCCGATTGAGAGCAAAGCGCAATTGCAGCGGATGATTCACGAAACGCCGGCGGGGCGCGTGGTTACGCTGGGATTGAGCCGCGATGGCCAGCCGGTCACGATTAAGGTACAGCTGGGCAGCCGCAGCAAGGACTTCAGCCATTTCGACAATATGGATAATGTGAAGGATCTTCATATCGAGATTCCTCCGATTCCGAATTTGCCCGAGATGGACATGCCCAATATTGGAGTCGTGTATGTGCGATCGTCGATGCGCAGCGGGCTAATGGTGGAGAACCTCACACCGCAGTTGGGAGAGTTTTTCGGTACGAAAAGTGGAAATGGTGTTCTGGTGCGCTCGGTGGAAAAGGGCAGCCGCGCGGAGAAGGCCGGCTTGCACGCCGGGGACGTGATTATTCGAATTGCCGATCAGCCCATTCACGATACCAGCGACTTCGCCCACGCCCTCCATTCTCGTCACGCTGGTTCGGTGCCGGTGGGAGTGATCCGGGATAAGAAGGAACAAACTCTCACACTGACGCTTCCGGAGCAGCGCGATTCCGGCGAAATAATAGAGGAGAGCTTCGAGGCGCCGGACCTGAACGCGGAGAGGCAGAGGGAATTCAGCGAATTACAGAGCGAAGTCGCCAGGCTGCGACCGCAAATGGAGCTGGCGCGGCAGGAGGCGGTCAAGTCCTCGGCGGCGATGGAGAGTGTGCGATGCGCACAGGAAAAGCTGGTGAAGGAACAGGCCGAAAAAGTGAAGAAGGAAGTCGATAGACGCGCCATGCAGGAAGCAGAGAAAAGCATGCGCTTACTACGACAGGAAATGGAACGGCTTCGTCAGCAGATGCATGGACAACTGTTTGAGATTTAGTTGTTAGAGATTTAATTGTTGGAGATTTAGTTGTTTGAACCAGCGGTTTGGCGGGCGGAGAGCGAGGCCATGCAAACGGTGTTTCGTCCCGCTTGTTTTGCCGAATAAAGCGCCGTATCCGCGGATCGCACCAGCTCATCGCGAGTGGCGCCGTGTTCCGGAAAAACGGCAGTCCCGGCGCTGATGGTGATCGTCCGGGGCACTCCGGGGAATTGCCAGCCAGCTACGGTTTTTCTCAACTTACCCGCCACCGCGAATGCTTCCTGAGCGTTCACTTGGGCCAGCAGGATGGCGAATTCCTCGCCGCCGTAGCGGCAAACCACATCCATCTTGCGGACCTGCTGATGAAATAGGGAAGAAACCTGCCGCAGCACTTCATCGCCCAGCAAGTGTCCGAACTCGTCATTGAGCCGCTTGAACTGGTCGATATCAGCCATGATGACGGCCATGCCGCTGCCATAACGGCGTGCCCGCTCGATCTCTTCCGTGATGCGCAGCTCGAAAAATCGCCGGTTGAAAATGCCGGTGAGACCATCCAGGTAGGCGAGTTGTTTTACCCGCTCGACGTAGTGGGCGTTCTGGATGGCGGTGGCGCAGATATCAGCCACGGATTCCAGCGATTGTTGATCTCCACCACGGAAGGCACCTGCTTTTTCGCTATCCAGGCCCAGAATTCCAAGCGTCTGGCCGAATGAAATGAGGGGAATGCAGAGCCGTGAGGCGGATTCGGCAAAGAATTTTTCGTGGACTGGGATACCGGCCAGGTCGTACTCCATGGTGCAGTTATCGGCGAGAATGGTGGACCAGGGCTCGCTACTCGCGGAGAATCTTCCGCCGACAGCGATGCGCGGCGTCAGCTTTCCGTGATGGGCGCGCAGCACAAGGTCATGATCTTCGCGCAGCAAAAGCGATACATGGGATACGCGAAATGCCTCTTGAATAAGGCCGCAAACTTTGCCCAGCAAATCTTCCAGTTCCAAAACCGCGGTGGTCTGCTGGGCGATGGCGTTGATCGCCTGTAGTTGCCGTGCGCGCTGCTGCTCTAAAGAATAGAGGCGCGCATTTTGCAAGGCCATTGAGGCCTGAGTGGAAAATAGCGTGAGTAGATCAATCGTTTCCGGATCGAAATGGTTCACCCGGTCGGTCTGGCAATCGAGTACGCCCACCACCTCATCGCGCACCATTAATGGGATGGCGAGTTCGGATTGCGTAGACTTCGCGGAGCAGACATAACGCGGATCCTTGCTGACATCCGGGGCGTAAACCGGCTGCTTCTTATTGGCAGCGGTACCGGTTATGCCCTGGCCAACCGCCCATCGAATCTTGTCCTGACCCTCATCCCAGCCAATTTGCGAACGCACGTAGAGTTCCTGCGACTGCTGATCGAGCAGTAGAATCGCCACGTTGCGAAGATGAAAGTAGTCATGCGCGATGGCCAGGATGCGCTGCAACACCTCATCCAGATCAAAGGTGGAGAGCACCGCCTGCCCCGCATCGTACAGGACCGCGATTTTGTCCATAAGTTAAAGTTTTTCGAGAACTTAGGCATAATGGTACCGTGAAGGAAGGTGTAGCGAAGGTTCCGAAAGTAACCGGTGGATAAGCGCCGAAGGCCAGTCAATACTTTACTTTTTCGCGCTGATCCTGCGAATCAGGACATAGAGGGCGAGGCAAAAAAAGAAGTCGATGACCAATCCGGTGTCGACCTCAAAAGGGCGGTGACGCGGGAGCAGGCGATGATAGGACATTAAAAAGTACGCAACATTGCCCAGTAGGATGGCGCAGAGAGCTTGAACCAGATTGTTCAGCACAGCTGAATTAGACGCTAAATTCGAGCCGCAGGGCTGCAGGATGTTTATGACGAAGGCCGAAATATGATGAAAGAGCGCGGGCGGGTCGCCCGCGTCCACACAGACCGCGCCCATACAGAATGATCTTTGCAAATGCGGCCATCAGTGCCTGGCGGTAAACTGGATCCATCGGAGTTCTCCCGACATGCTGGTCGAGGTCGCCAAACCGGTCACCTTTATTCTCTGCATTCTGTCTTTGTATGCCGTATTCCATGCAGCGTTCATGGCGCCATCCGATCTGCAGCAAAAAGTTTATGAGTCGATCCTTTTGCTGGCGCTGTCGGCGATCGTCTCCGTAATCAGTGGCTTGAGCTTTCGGGCGGCGGAGCCGGAGCCGCAGGCTCACCAGATACGGCTCATCTCCACGCTTCCGCTTCAGCTGTTCTGTTGGGCAACAAGTATTATGCTGGTTTTATTCCTCCTCTCCTGGTACCTGGAAACCTACTGCGTGTTTTACAAAGACGTGCGGCGCCTCTGATGGGGATGGCTTGCGTCCGCAATGTTATTCCCCTCTTTCGCCGAATCTGTTCGCGCGGACAGCGTATTCTTAACAGAATCTGATGCTTGAACTCACAACCCCCGTCCAGTACGTCAAGGGAGTCGGCCCTAAGCTCGCCGAGGTTCTCGCCACCAAGGGAATCACGACGGTTGGCGACTTGCTGCTTTATCTGCCGTTTCGCTACGAGGACCGGCTGAATCCACGCGGCATTGCGGAGTTGCGTGCGGGCGAAATGGCCACGGTGATCGGAGAAGTCCGTAATTCTGGTTTGTTTCGAACCCGCCGCATGCCTATTTTCCAGCTCACGGTGGGGCAGGGACGCGCCAAGCTGCGCTGCCTCTGGTTTAATGCGACGTATTTGCAGGATAAGTTCAAGCCGGGGCAATTGATCGCGCTATATGGAAAAGTTGAGCAGGATCCGAAGAGCGGAGAGTTGCAGATTATCCAGCCGCAGTTTGAGATGCTGGGCGAGGCTGACGCGGAGGGGGCGGATGACAAGGCGGCGGCATCGCTCGAAGTGGGGCGGATCGTTCCGATCTACGAATCGGCGGGTCAGGGGCGGGTTACGACGCGCTGGTTCCGGCGAATCATCCGCAAAGCACTTGAGGATCTGAGTCCGGATATGGCGGAAACAATTCCGGTGGCCGTCCGCGAGCGGTTGGCGCTGGTTTCGCTGCGTGAGGCTTTGTGGAAAGTGCATTGGCCGGAGGCGGGCGAGAGCCTGACGGATTTGCAATCGTCGCGTACCTCAGCGCACATCCGGCTGATTTTTGAGGAATTGTTTTTTATCGAGTTGGGGCTCGAGATGAAAAAGCGGCAACTCAAGGCGGAAACCGGAATTGCTTTTCGCCTGGATGAGCGGGTGCGCGCGGCGATTAAGAAGATACTTCCCTTTCATCCCACGGCGGCGCAAAAGAAGGTGTTGAAGGAAATCGCGGACGATATGCAAAAGCCTTACCCCATGCGGCGTTTGCTGCAAGGGGATGTGGGATCGGGGAAGACAATCGTCAGCTTTCAGGCGGCAATCATCGCCATTGAAAATGGCTACCAGGTCGCGCTGATGGCTCCGACCGAAATTCTCGCGCAACAGCATTATTTTTCCGCGCGGAGAATTCTGGAGAACGCGGGATATCGCATTGTAATGCTGACCGGGTCTCTGGAAGCGGACCGCAAGCGCGAAATTCGCCGGCACATCGCGCAGGGGAATGCACAGCTTGTCATTGGGACGCATGCACTGCTCGAAGAGAAAGTTGAGTTCGCGAAGCCGGGGCTGGTGATTGTGGACGAGCAACATCGGTTTGGAGTTTTGCAGCGATTGAAGTTGATGAAGAAGTCGGGAGAAAGTGCGGACGATGCCGCTTCCGCCGAGCCTGACGTGCTGGTGATGACGGCTACGCCGATCCCGCGGACGCTGGCGCTTACGCTCTATGGCGATCTCGATCTCAGCGTTCTGGATGAACTGCCTCCGGGGCGAACGCCGATTGTGACCAGACGGATCACCGACGAGCGCTCACCGGAAGTTTGGGAGTTTGTGCGCAAGCAGGTTGCGGCGGGGCATCAGGTCTATGTGGTTTATCCCGTGATCGCGGAGAGCGAAGAGAACGAACTGAAGGCTGCGGTAAAGATGTACCGGGAGTTGAGTGGGAAGATTTTTGCCGATCTGAAAGTTGGATTGCTGCACGGGCGGCTCGATGCCGATTTGAAAGATCAGGTGATGCGCCGGTTTCAGAATGGGGAGTTGCAAATTCTGGTTGCGACCACGGTGATTGAAGTTGGCGTGGATGTGCCAAACGCCACCGTGATGGTGATTGAACACGCGGAACGGTTTGGAATGGCGCAGCTTCACCAATTGCGCGGGCGGATCGGGCGCGGCGCGGCGAAGTCGTTCTGCGTGTTGATGACCGGCGGCAAGGTGACGGAAGAGGGCGAGCGGCGCCTGGACGCGATGGTGCGCACGAACGATGGTTTTCAGATTGCGGAGTTAGATTTAGAGCTTCGCGGACCAGGAGAATTTTTTGGGACGCGGCAGGCTGGCATGCCGAGCTTTCGTGTGGCGAATCTTATTCGCGACCGGCAATTGTTGGAACTGGCGAAACGCGAAGCGGCGGGGGTAATGGAAGGACCAAATACTGAGGTTACGCAGGTGGAGATCAGCCGGGCGATGGTGGCCCTGCGCATGCGCTGGCAGCATACCTATGGGTTGGTTGAGGTGGGCTAAAGGCGGTTGCTGAACTGGTAGAATCGAAGGATGGCAGGTGTTTCGCAACTGATCCAGATCGAGGTCGGGCCGCCGGTGCGGGTGCCGAAGCCGGAATGGCTTCGGGCCAAGGCTCCGGTGGGCGACAACTTCCACGAGTTGAAAAAGTTGGCGCGTGGATTGGGCCTGCACACGGTTTGCGAGTCGGCGCAGTGCCCGAACATCGGCGAGTGCTGGAATCATAAGACCGCGACGTTCATGCTCCTCGGCGATATTTGTACGCGGCGCTGCGGATTTTGCGCCGTTCCCAAGGGACGTCCGGAGGCGATTGATTGGGACGAACCGAGACGGGTGGCCGAGGCCGTTGCGACGCTGGGATTGAAGCATGCAGTCATCACCAGCGTGAATCGCGACGATGACAATGTTGGCGGCGCGAAAGTTTTTGCGGAGACGATCCGCGAGATACGCGAGTTGATTCCGGATTGCCGCATTGAAGTGCTGATTCCCGATTTTCAAGGGCTGGAAGAACCGTTGAAGATTGTGCTTGAGGCACAGCCTGACGTGCTGAATCACAATACGGAAACTGTGCCTCGACTTTATCGCGCGGTGCGCTCCGGCGCGCGCTACCAGCGCACTCTCAACTTACTGGAGAACGCCAAGAAGTTTTCTCCGGGAATGGTCACGAAGAGTGGTGTGATGGTGGGGCTGGGCGAAACGACGGAGGAACTCATTGAAGTATTCCGTGATCTGGGTTCCCGTGGAGTCGATATTCTTACTGTCGGGCAGTACCTGCGGCCTTCGCGGGACCACTTGCCCATCGCGCGCTTTTATACGCCAGAAGAGTTTGTCCATCTAAAGAACGAAGCCTTGCGCTTCGGCTTCCGGCATGTGGAGTCTGGGCCGATGGTGCGATCGAGCTATCATGCGCACGAGCAGGCGGCATCGACTGCGACCGCGAGGACAGTCTCTTAGAAAAGTGGTTAGTGGTCAGTGGTTAGTGGTCAGAAAGACCAAGCGTTTCTGAACACTGACCACCAGTCACTGATCACTGCCTTTTAAAAAATGTGCAATTTGATGGTGAGATACTTCTTCGGATCCTTGCGGAAGGCGTCTAACAGGTTTCTGGTCTCGACCAGCATCTGGTTCGCGTTGTTGTAAAGTGTATCGTCCTTAAACAGTTTTCCAACTGTTCCCTGGCCGGCCTCGAGTTGTGTAGTAATCGCTTCCAGCTTTGAGATTGTGGTGTCGATCTTGTTGGCGAGTTGCTCGTCTTTCGTCAGCCGGCCGAGCGTTCCCTTGCCGGCGTTAATATCGGCGCTTACCTGCTTCAGGTTGGCGATCGTATCGTTGGCGTTGTTGTAGAGAGTGGGATCTTTAAGGAGCTTGCCGACGGTGCCTTTGCCGGCTTGCAGGTCGTCGGCCACCAGATTGATTTTATCTAAAGTGGCAACGAACTTGTTATACGCATCGTTGTCGTTGATCAGCTTTCCCAGGCTGCCCCGGCCTTTCGCGATGTCATCGACCACCGCCTTAAATTCCGTGACCGTCTCGGATAGTTGATCGTAAAGCTTCGGATCGTAGATCAGCTTGCCGATCGATCCCTTGCCGCTTTCGGCGTATGCCAGGATGCGGTCGGCACGTTTCAGCAAGGCATCCATGTTTTGCAGAGTGCTCTGGCTGGCGCTGACGACCTCGTTGAAATCTGGATGAATGTGGGTAAGGAGTGTATCGCCATCCTTGACCGGAGGCCCCGTGGCCTGTGCACTGTCGATATCGAGGAAAGTCTCGCCGAGGACCCCGGCGGTCTGCAGGGAAGTGACTGAATCTTCGCGGAGGTCGAAATTATATTTTGTCCCCACCTTCATGGTGATTTCGACGGGAGTGAGACGCTTGTCCTTATCGGGGACGACGCGGATGCGGGAGACATTGCCAATGTCCACGCCGGAGAGCCGCACGGGAGCGCCGATCCGCAATCCGCCGGCATTATCGAAGTAGGAGACCAGGGTGATCCGCTTGGAAAAAAACCCTCCGGTGCCGGACATGAGAAAGAGAAGCAGCACCAGCACCAGGCTGGCGAAAATTACCGTGAGGCCCACGCGAAGCTGTGACCATTTAAGCTGCTTCTGACCCGGCAATAGAATCCCTCATGGCGCCTAACTGCGCACGGAACAGCTGCGACCTTCGCCATTCCTCGCAGCATCATAGCAAACTGGCGACAATCTTCCTACGACGTGCGTGCAGTACAATCCTGACGCGGCAACTTCCCAACGGCGGTGCTTGTGGATCTGTTAACGGATGTCGAAGTGCGTGTTCTGGGTGCACTAATTGAGAAGGATATTACTACGCCCGACTATTATCCGCTATCGCTAAACGCTTTGATGAATGCCTGCAATCAGAAGAATAATCGAGAACCGGTGATGACGCTCGATGAGGAAGCGGTGCGCAATGCGCTCGACTCGCTTCAGCAGAAGCGGTTGGCTGGCCCTGCGAGCGGGGCGGACAGCCGGGTCACGAAATATGAACATCGCATGCAGGAAGTTTTTAACTTTGATCGGCGGGAGATTGCCGTTCTGTGCGTGCTTCTGCTTCGCGGAGCGCAGACTCCAGGAGAGCTTCGCGGCCGTACCGAGCGCATGTATCGTTTTGAAGCGCTTGATGATGTGATTGCCACGCTGGATCGGCTCAGCCAGCGCCAGCCTGCGTTGGCAGCCGTGTTACCGCGGCAGCCGGGGACGAAGGAATCGCGGTATATGCAGCTTTTTTCGGGCGATGCTCCGCCGGTCGAGGCGGTGCAGTCGCGCGGAGCTGCGAGTTCTTCGCCGGCGGAAGACCGCGTTGCGCATCTCGAAAACGAGGTCGTGGAACTGAAAAGAGAGGTTGCGGAGATGCGACAGCAGCTCGCGGAATTTCGTAAACAATTTGAGTAGCTAAGTCGACCCGTTGATGTAGCCTATGAGAAGGATTGTGGCCGAAGCCAAGGGCCGAGGTCGTTGGAGGGTTAATGCATCGCCGCGAATTCCTCATTCGCTCCGCCACCGGCGTTTCCGCCGCATGGCTTACTTCGAAAGAATTGTTGGCCGCCTTGGCCCGGCAACCGGCTCTCGGGAAGTTCTCCGCGTCTGACACGGTCATGCTGGGCAGCACTGGGATCACGACCAGCCGCCTTGCCATGGGTACCGGAACCGTCGGATATGGGCATCATTCGAATCAGACCGCTCTTGGAGTTAAAGGATTATCTGACCTCCTGCTGAATGGTTACGATCAGGGCCTACGCTTCTTCGATGCGGCCGATGCGTATGGAAGCCATCCTCATGTGGCCGAGGCGTTGAAGCACGTGCCGCGCGATAAGGTTACGGTGCTTACGAAAACCTGGGCGCGCGATCCGGCTACGGCGCGTGCCGATCTCGACCGCTTCCGCCGCGAGTTAGGCACGGATTATCTCGACATCTGCCTGATGCATTGCCTGACCGACGCGGCGTGGACCGAACGCTACCGCGGGGTGATGGATGTTTTTTCCGAGGCCAAGCAGAAGGGAATTATTCGGGCCCATGGATGTTCCTGCCACAGTATTGAAGCTCTGCGGGCAGCGGCGAAATCACCCTGGGTGGAAGTGGATTTCGCGCGGATTAATCCGATTGGCTCGCATATGGATGCCGATCCTGAAACCGTGGTCAGCGTGCTGCGCGAGATGAAGGCTGCGGGCAAGGCGGTGGTTGGCATGAAGATTCTCGGCCAGGGCGATCTGTCGAGCCGGCAGGATGAAGCCATCAAGTACGCTCTGTCACTCGGCATTCTGGACGCCTTCACCATCGGGGCGGAAAGCAAAGTGCAGCAGGAAGATCTGATCCGCCGCATATCAGCCGCGTAGCCTTGGCGAGTCAGAAGCAGATTCCTCGCGCGATGATGCTGGGCTCGGAATGACAAACTATTTTCAACGTGTGCTCGGAATTACAAATCGTTACTGACAGATTTTTCAAGTTGCGGTGCTACCCACTATCAACAAGAAAGGGCCGAGCTTCGCAGCCCAGCCCTTGCACCTCCGGCCAGTTAGATCTTTAAGGTTTGTGCGGAGTCAGATCGCAGGAATGTTTCATTTCATCCAGATTCAGGCCTGCAGGGGAGAATTCCGCGATGGCGTAGCCGGTTCTGGTTCGCACTTCAATGTTGAACACCTGGGCTCCGATGGCCCCGCGAATCGTGCCTTTGTCCATGGCGAGGAAGCGGCCGCGCACCCAGTTCCAGCCTTTATTGTCGTGGCTGCCGTCGATCCGGACCCTCACCTCCATCTTCGGCTGGCCCCAAAAGCCAGGGTAATCGGGATGGCCCAGCCGTTCGCCGGGGTTAAAATCGGCATATTGGTACTTGCCGTCGGTGCAGACGATTTCAACCCGCGGCTTGTAGTCGGGATCCTCGCGGAAGTAGTTGTTCGAGAGCAGCTCGAAGCGGACTTTCTTGGCGCCGGTCATCTTATCTTCCGAACGGAACTGCATCCATGCTCCACCGGCGCTTACGCCGTCCTGCTCATCCTGATACGGGCTCATGGCGCCCTGTTGAGCGAAGGTTGAAACTGTCATCGAGAGTAATACCGCGAATGCGGCGGCAATAGCCGTTCCGCGACGATTGTTTTGTGTATTTTTCTGAAACGGGCGCAATACTTTCAAGTTCCCCTCCAACTTAGGCATCCGTATACATTGAACCCAGAAATTGCAGAAGAGTTGCATGAGGACGCGCTGGGATTTTCCCATGACGCATTCGCCAATACAAAACACTGGGCGAACTCTGCCGCCGTTTGGCGAAACTTACGTTCATCCGCACAAACTGACAAAACTTTACTAACGAGTATCGATTCTAAGATCGATATAAACCTGGGATCGCTCGTCGAACTGGCTCACGGAACGAGTATCGCTCTTGTGCTTGTCGAGCTGGGCATAGACTTCGTAATCCACACTGGAAAGCCCGGGGAATCGATAGGTGCCGTCCTGCCCAACGATGTAGGTTTCAATGGCATGGGTACGTGTGTTGGTGAGGTAGACCACGGCGCCGGGCACGGGATTATCGTGCGGGTCGAGGACCTTACCGGAGAGCAGGCGGCCCTGCTGCTGATTCTTCTTATCGAGAGCGGAAGCCGGCATCCCGGTAAGCGCCAGCAGAATCGCACAGCAAAGCAGAAGGGCGGAGATCTGATTGCGCGTTCTGAGGGTCATGGCGAGCGGGCGAACTCCTCGATGGTTCTGCTTAAAATGGTTCTGCTTCAAATCCTGAATTTCATGCGATGCTACCTGGCCAGGTGCAGGCCAATATCCACGCGTTCATCATACTCCACGTGAACCGGAACATCTTCTTCGAGATGCACCGCCTGGCCATCTTGAGTCTTCACGCCCTTCACGTCGGCGGTCACGATGTAGTCATTCTTGCCGGCGGGAACGCGCTGGGCGAATTCTCCGGAGTGGTCGGAGTAGAGCGTCCACTTGGGCTTTTTATCGGAAGCGCGCCGGATTAGAACCTTCACGCCATAGGCCGCGTGATTATCCGGGCCCCAGACCGTGCCAAAGATGAGCGCATAAGGATCGGTCGGCTTGAGCTTCTTCTCCGCCGGCGCAGCATGCGCCCGCGCCGAGAACTGCGGCATAAGAACAGCGAGGAGGAACAACGGGAGGGAACAGCGAACCACAGACCATAGACGGCAGGCGCTAGGCGTCGTCACCGTCTTCAGCCTCGACTTCCTCTTCCTCTTCCACATAGCCTTCTTCAACCGCCTTCAACTCCAGCGGACTGGTGGTGATGACTTCGAAGTCCGTGCCGCATTCGGGGCAGGAAACAATTTCGCCCTCATCGACTTCTTCTTCTTCCACATCCAGATCGGTTTCGCATTCAGGACAAAGAACCATGTTTTCTCCACTCCAATCGGTACTACCCTTAGATACCCTTGATAATATTTAGATTCTTCCGCCCTCGCTGGTCAAGGGGGCGAGTGCTGTAGACGGAAAGATTGTTTTTTTGTGGAAAAGGCTTGTTGACCTTGACATTTGGGATGATGGAGCTTACATGATTTCTCTTCTCAGGCGAAGGCTGGTCAGTAAAGCGCTGGCGCTGGCTGGGGTGTGGCTAGTGGGTACGGCATCAGCATTGGCCGGAGCACAAGGCGATTCGAATGCTCCGGATAGCGGGATGGCGGTCGATCGCCGGTTTGCCGCTGCGCTACGGCAGATCTCGGCCGATCGCATTCGGGCCAACATCGAAAAATTGGTGAGTTTCGGCACGCGGTCCACCATCTCGGCGCAAGATCCGGGTGCGATCCAGGCTGGCCGGGGAATTGGAGCGGCGAGGGAGTGGATCGAATCCGAGTTCGAACGCTATTCAGAGGATTGCGGCGGTTGCCTTGAAGTGAAGATCGATAGTTTTATTCAACCTCCCGCCGATCGGATTCCTCAGGCAACGCAAATCACCAATGTTTATGCGGTTCTCAAAGGCACGGATGCGGAGAACGCGAAACGCATTGTGCTGGTGACCGGCCACTACGATTCCCGCAACAGCAATATTTCCGACGTAAAGGGCGATGCTCCGGGCGCAAACGACGATGGCAGCGGAACGGTCGTGAGCCTGGAGTGCGCGCAGGTGTTGAGCAAGCTGAAGTTTCCGGCCACGATTATTTTTCTGACTGTGGCCAGTGAAGAGCAGGGTCTTAACGGCAGCGATCATTTCGCCAAAATGGCGAAGGAGCAAGGCTGGGATATTGAGGCGGTTCTGAATAACGATATCGTTGGCGGAGATACAAGTCCCGAGCAGGATCATGCTGTGGTGCGGGTTTTCTCCGAGGGGCTGCCGACCGCGGCCACGGAGCAGGAGATCGGGCGAATTCGCGGGCTGGGCGGGGAGAATGATTCGGCCTCGCGGCAGCTCGCTCGGTATATTGCCGATGTGGGCCGGGCGTACGATTCTGGCGTAAAGCCGATGCTGATTTTTCGTCTCGACCGTTATCTGCGCGGGGGCGACCATTATTCGTTCAACCAGCAGGGATTCGCCGCTGTGCGGTTTACCGAGTTTCGTGAGGATTTTCATCATCAGCATCAGAATGTACGGACGGAACATGGCATTGAATACGGCGACCTGGTGAAGTTTGTGGATTTCGATTACGTGGCGCAAGTTGCGCGGCTGAATGCGGCCACTCTGGCGTCTCTGGCCTCAGCGCCTGCGCCTCCAGCGGGTGTGCATTTGCTCGCGAAAGATCTGGAAAACGACTCGACGCTGACGTGGGAGAGTTCTCCGGGAGG
This sequence comes from uncultured Acidobacteriaceae bacterium, assembly GCA_963833875.1. Taxonomy (GTDB): domain Bacteria; phylum Acidobacteriota; class Terriglobia; order Terriglobales; family Acidobacteriaceae; genus Sulfotelmatobacter. The sequence goes on along the minus strand of CAWHZM010000002.1, from coordinate 166,580 downwards.
ACTGGCTACGGGTTACGAAGTTCTGTGGCGGGCGACAACCAGTCCTGAATGGGAACACGCGGAGAAAGTTGGGAATGTGACCCGCGCGACTTTGAAACTTTCCAAAGACAATGTCTTTTTCGCCGTAAGGGCTGTAGATGCCCAGGGGCACCGGAGTTTGCCGGTTGTGCCCGTCCCGGAACGCTGATTTCGCGCGGTCCGCGACCTGATACCATAAAGGTTGCAACTTTCTTCGGTTTGTTCTGCAGCAATTGAGGCTTCTCTGTGCCGATGAATCGCGGACGTACGATTTCACTTAGCTTGCCACCCTTTACCCACTGGGTAAAGCGGCTGATCCTGACCTACGCCGGAATTTATTTGCTGATGGCGATCCTGGGAGTCGCTTCTCCATTTGCCCGAGAGTGGGTCGGAGTCTATCTCAGTCTGATTCCGAGCATGGTGGTCCACGGAATGATCTGGCAATTGATCACGTATTCCTTCCTGCACTTCCAGTTGCTGCATTTCCTGTTCAATGCGCTGGCGCTGTGGATGTTCGGTTCGCAGCTGGAAAGTGATTGGGGTTCGAAGCGATTTCTGGAATTTTATTTCTTCTGCACCGTTGCCGCTGCCCTTACCACGGTTGCCGTGAGCTACATGCACGTGCCGAACCTGTCGCCGGAAACGGCGACCATCGGGGCTTCCGGCGGCATCTATGGTCTGCTGGTCGCCTTCGGCGTGCTCTATGGCGAGAGCGAAATCATGATGTTCCCCCTGCCTTTCATGATCAAGGCAAAGTACTTTATTTGGGGCATCGTCTTCCTGACGCTGGTGGGTGCGATCCAGGAAGTGGGCGGCGTAGCCAATTTTGCGCATCTTGGGGGATTGCTGTTCGGTTATCTCTACCTGAAGTTTTTGCCAAGGAAGGGTTTGATTTACGCGACGTCGGAGCGCTATTTCAGTTGGCGGAATGAATACTACCGGTGGAAGCGCCGGCGCGCAGCGAAGAAGTTTGAAGTCTACATGAGCAAACACGATCGCAAGGTCGAGTTCGACGAGCACGGGAATTACATTCCCCCAGATGATGGGCCACGCAAGGGAAATGGCGGGTCGAAATCGGGGTGGGTCAACTGAGGTCTTACTCTTTCTCGTCGAAGAAACTTTGAAACTCCGCCAGTATCTTTCCTGGCAGCTCTTGCCGCTTCGCCTTCCCTTTAAACCCTAAATCATGTCCGGCTCCTTCGACGGGCAACAGCTTCGTTCGAGCCGGAATCAACTTGAGGGCTTGCTGCAATTCGGCGATTGATCCGAAGGCATCGCTTGTGCCCTGCACAAACAGGGCAGGAACGCGCAAGGTGAAAAAATGCTGGGTGCGGAGTTGCGTTGGTTTACCGGGAGGATGGAGCGGATACGACGTTAAGAGCAGGCCGGCAATCTGATCGGGAGCTTTTTCCGTCCGATCTTCTTCCGTCCGATCTTCTTCCGTCTGTTCGGCGCACAGCATGCTGGCTTGCCTGCCGCCATAGGAATGACCGCCCAGGAAAACTGCGCCGGTGGCAAACCTTTTGACGGCGGTGAACGCATTCTTCAATCCCGCGCGGTCGCGCTTGCCATCGTGCGGCCCCGGCGGCCCGTAAGGGCGATCCTGCCGATAGGGCAGGTCGCAACGCAGGACGAGAAATCCAGCTTGGGAAAAAGTTTCTGCCAGCGCGACTAGCAATGGAGCCTGGCAATTGGATCCCGCGCCGTGGGTCAGAACCATCGCTTTGCCGTTGGGGTTTGCCGGACGGTGCAGGAAGCCACGTACGAACGGATCGACCGATACGTCGGTAAAGACTTTCGGGGTTGATTCGGCAGTCACTTGGGTACGCCAACCTCGACCAGTTTTTCGTAGACTTTTAAAATTCTGATTTCATTCCCCAGACGCGCCCAGCAACGCAGCAGTTCAGGATCTTCCTGAGCCGCGCTGCGGGCTTGCTCGGAGTTCCAGTAGCGCAGGAGTACGTATTCAGAATCGCCGCTCCGATAAAGAAGATCGCGTCCATATTGTTTTTTCGAGACGATGGAGTTAAGTTCGCGAATGGTTGCGAGCGAGGCCGTCTCCATCGCGGGAAGCGGTTCCCAGATCGCGATCGATAGATACTCCTGCGACATACTCCGGGATTATAGCTTCTTGAGAGTTTTGCGGCGTTTGGCAGTCGGCGGAGTGTTGGTCCCGGCTTCTTGCGAAGTAACGGTATGCAGGCGCATGAAGTTGGTAGAACCGGACGATTGGCGAGTGCCCGCCACCACTCCGAGAACATCATTCGGCTTGAGTAACTTCCGCTTTAATAGCTCTCTTTCCGCGAGCTGCACCATGTGTTCGGAGGATAGTCCCGGCGCGCATTTGATAGGATGCGCTCCCCAATAAAGATTGGTGCGCTGCGCGACGGTCGAGTTGGGAGTGAAAGCGAAAATAGGAGCCTGCGGACGGTATTTGGAAATCATGCGTGCCGTGTTGCCGGTCTCGGTAAAGACGGCAATAGCACCCATGGGGAGATCCTCGGCGGCGTGAGCGATGGACTCGCAAATTGTTTCGGCAATCGAAAGGCCGCGCCGGTCGCGGCGTCGCGGTTGGGTGAACTCTGCCATGTTACTTTCGGCCTCGACCACAATGCGCGACATCATGGCAACGGCTTCTCGCGGATAGCGGCCGCTGGCGGTTTCGGCGGAGAGCATTACGGCGTCGGTGCCGTCAAAAACTGCGTTGGCCACATCGCTAGCTTCGGCGCGGGTGGGCCGAGGGTTTTCGATCATGGATTCCAGCATCTGCGTGGCGGTGATGACCGGCCTGCGCCACAGCGCGGCGCGGCGGATTACATGTTTCTGTATCACTGGAACTTTTTCCGGCGCCATTTCCACGCCGAGGTCGCCACGGGCCACCATGACGCCATCGGCGGCTTCGAGAATTGCTTCCAGATTGTCGATGGCCTGCGGCTTTTCTAGTTTGGCGATCACGGGCGTGGTGCCGCCGTGGGCAGCAATGATTTGCTTGACCATCTGAATGTCGGCTGCGGTGCGTACAAAAGAAATCGCCACCATATCGATGCCGTGCTTCAGGCCAAATTCCAGGTCGGCGCGGTCTTTCTCCGTCATGGCTGGAATCGACAACGCAATCCCCGGCAGATTGATGCCTTTGTGCTCGCCCAGCATCCCACCGTTCAGAATGTCGCAGACTACATCTTTGCCTCGTACGGTGCGGACGCGCAGTTCGATGAGCCCGTCAGACAAGAGAATGCGTGCGCCAGGGGAAAGTTCCTGGGCGAGATCGACGAAGGTGGTTGAGATGCGCGTGATTGTCCCGGCGATGTCGCGGGGAGTGATCACGACTGTGGAACCACTTTTCAGCAGAATCGGCTGGTGGCGCTCCAGGCGTCCGGTGCGGATTTTAGGGCCTTGCAGATCCTGGAGGATACAGACGGTGCGATTTTCTTTTTCGGCGGCGCTGCGCAGGCACTCGATGTTGCGGGCGTGATCGGCGTGCGATCCGTGGGAAAAATTCAGGCGAGCGACATCCATACCCAGGCGGAGCAGGTCGCGCATCGCCGCTTCGGCGCGGCAGGATGGGCCGATCGTGCAGATAATTTTGGCGCGGCGGCTTGCTGCATCAAGCGAAACTATCATTGGTGACCCTTTGGCTACCTGGTTTCATGAGTATGAGTCAGAATTGACGCGACGAGAAATCTGATTGTAAATGCTGTAGGGGACTTTCCTCGGACAAACTCAGGCAGGGATGCGCATCGGGAGACTTCCATGAAGTTCAAGATCGGCAGATATTGGATTCTCTGCAATCTGCTTGAGCCTCATGAACGGTTTATCCCTTGTTGTGAGTGATCGCCGTCAATTCTTTCCCCAGCATGGCGCGCGGAAACAGCATGGCGTTGAACTCCGCGCCCACCAGCACAATCAGCGAGACCATGTACATCCACACCAGCAGGGCGATGGCCGCGCCAAGCGATCCGTAGATAACGCCGTAGTCGCCGTAATGCTGCAAATAGAAACCAAACACCAACGTGGACGAGAACCACAGACCCGTGGCAAGGGTTGCGCCGGGGATCACGGAGTGCCAAGGCTGGGTGCGCGGCACTGCGTTGTGATAAATGAGAGCGATTACGACGATGCTGGTGAGGGTCGCGATCAGCCAGCGGATTGCGGTCCACATAAGCAGAATGTAGGCGCTGAATTCATGGTCGGTATAGAAGAGGATGCTGGTTTCTATCTTGCTGCCGAAGGCCACCAGCAGCGTGGCGAACATCATGGGGATCAGAGCGAATACGACCAGTGAGAACGAAACCAGCCGCTCTTTCACCAAGCCCCATGTCTTAGGCAGCTCGTAGCAGCGGCGGAAGCCGTCCATCCACGAGACCATGACGCCGGATCCGGTCCACAGCGCAAGAAGAGATGCGGTGATGAGCAGGCTCACCGGGCGCTGCGAGGCTCCGCGAAGAAAGTTCAGTACAGCATTGCTGCCGGCCGGCAGAATGCTCGATAACGCGTAGGTAATTTCCCGAAGATAAGGCGCGCCTTTGTGGAATGAAGTGAGCACCGCTCCCACGATCAGCAGCGCGGGGAACAAGGTAAGAATCAATGAATACGCGGACGCCTTGGCAATGGAAAACGCATCGTGCTGGAAGGCACGCCAGAAGGCCAGGCGCAAGAGCCGCAGAAAACGAAGCATCGCTGCTCCCAGCTTAGGGCCGGAATGAGCCGGAAGCAACGAAGGAAGCGCTGGAGGTTCCTCAAGTTGCAATCGGTTGGGGTTGGCGTGCATGGTTAGTTAATTAGTTGCCGGTTAATTAGTTGCTAAAAATAACGGGGGCGAAACTGGTTCGCCCCCGTTACCTTAGCGTATTTTGGCTTACTCCGCAGCTAATTCCTCGGTTTCGCCCTCCTGCCGCATCATCTCCAGAGCGCGTTCGGCTTCTTCATAAGCCGCCGAAACTTCCGCCTGGACCTTGGCCGCGGCCTCTTCCATTTCTGGTGAGAGGCGCACGTTGCGGTAGTACTCCATGCCGGTTCCGGCAGGGATGAGGCGTCCGACGATGACGTTCTCTTTCAGGCCGCGCAGGTGATCCACTGCTCCCTGGATGGAAGCTTCGGTGAGCACGCGCGTGGTCTCCTGGAACGACGCCGCCGAAATGAACGAGTCGGTCGAGAGCGAAGCTTTCGTGATGCCGAGGAGCAGCGGGCGTCCGGTAGCCGGTTTGCCGCCTTCCTTGATCACGCGCTCGTTCTCCTCGCGGAAGCGGAACTTATCCAGCTGCTGTTCCAGCAGGAACGTGGTGTCGCCCACGTCCTCCACCTTCACCCAGCGCATCATCTGGCGGACGATCACTTCAATGTGCTTGTCCGAGATGTTGACGCCCTGCAAGCGGTAGACTTCCTGGATTTCGTTCACCAGGTAAGACTGCAGTTCCTTTTCGCCAAGGACGGCCAGGATGTCGTGCGGGTTGAGCGGGCCGTCCATCAGCGGTTCGCCCGCTTTGACACGCTCGCCTTCCTGCACGTTGATGTGAACGCCGCGCGGAACGGAATATTCTTTTTCCGTGCCGTTGTCGGCTTGCACATACAGTTTGCGCTGGCCCTTCGAGACCTCGCCGAATTTGACCGTGCCATCGATTTCGCTGATGACTGCGGTTTCATGCGGCTTGCGGGCTTCGAACAACTCGACCACGCGCGGCAGACCACCGGTGATGTCCTTGGTCTTGGTAGTCTCGCGCGGGATCTTCGCCAGCACGTCTCCGGGATGAACCGTGTCGCCATCCTGCACCATCAAGTGAGCGCGGGAAGGCATGAGGTAGCGCTTGCTGCCCTTGCCTTTGACCACGATCGCCGGTTGGCGCTTCTCGTCGGGCGAATCGGCCACAACGTGCCGCGACAACCCGGTGACTTCATCCACTTCTTCGTGCAGCGTCACGCCTTCCTGCAAGTCTTTGAACTGCGCGGTGCCGCCGATTTCGGTAAGGATGGCGAAGGTGTAAGGATCCCATTCGACCATAACCTTTCCCTGCTGCACCTGATCGCCTTCATTGACCTTCAACTTGGCGCCGTAGATCACGGAGTAGCGCTCGCGCTCGCGGTTTTTCTCGTCGACGATTGCAATCGAGCCCTGGCGATTCATGACGACCAGATCGCCAGACTTCGATTTGACGGTTTGCAATCCGATGAAGCGCACGGTGCCCGGATTCTTGGCATCGAGGCGCGACTGCTCGGAGACTCGAGACGCCGTGCCGCCGATGTGGAAGGTACGCATGGTGAGCTGAGTTCCTGGCTCGCCGATCGACTGAGCAGCGATGACACCGGTCGCTTCGCCAAGTTCGACGAGGCGGCCAGAGGCCAGGTTGCGTCCGTAGCACATCACGCAGACGCCGCGTTTCGATTCGCAGGTGAGCACGGAGCGAATTTTTACGCGCTCGATGCCGGCCGCTTGAATGCTTCCGGCAAGCTCTTCGGTGATCTCGTTGTTGATGTCGACGATCACGTTGCCGTCGTAGTCTTTGATTTTTTCGAGCGAAACGCGGCCCACAATGCGGTCGCGCAACGGCTCGATAATCTCGCCGGCTTCGACGATACCCTGGACGTAGATGCCGTCCACGGTGCCGCAATCGTATTCGCTGATGATGACGTCCTGCGCCACATCGACCAGACGCCGCGTCAGATAGCCGGAATCCGCCGTCTTCAGCGCCGTATCAGCCAGGCCTTTACGTGCGCCGTGAGTCGAGACGAAGTATTCGAGCACCGTCAAACCTTCACGGAAGTTGGCCGTGATCGGAGACTCGATGATTTCGCCGGAAGGCTTGGCCATCAATCCACGCATGCCGGAGAGCTGGCGAATCTGCTGTTTCGATCCGCGAGCGCCGGAATCGGCCATGACGTAAATCGGATTGATGAAGCCTTCTTTGTCGGCGCGCTGCATTTGTCCGAACATCTCGTCGGCAACTTTTTCCGTGATCGCCGACCAGATTTCGATGACTTTGTTGTAGCGCTCGCCGTTGGTGATGGCACCGTCGAGATATTGCTGCTGAACGCTGACCACTTGCTTCTCGGCGTCCTTGACCAGCGTGCGCTTGCTGTCAGGGATGACCATGTCATCAATGCCGATGGAAAGGCCGGCTTTGGTTGCGTACTTGAAGCCGAAGTCCTTTACTTCATCGAGCATCTTGACCGTGGTTTCGAGACCGAAGCGCAAGTAGCCGTAGTTCACCAGCGCGCCGATTCCCTTCTTCTTGAGCAGGCCGTTGATGTAAGGCATGCCCTCGGGAAGGTGATCGTTCAGAATCGCGCGGCCGACCGTTGTATTCACAAAGGTACGGTCCACGTGAATCGGCTCGGTGTGAATGATGTCCTGATCGTCGTACGCGGTGGTCAGGTCGATTAGTTCGCCGGTATAACGCAGACGAATCGGAGTGAGGGTTTCCACCTCACCCATTTCGAGTGCCAGCAAAACTTCTTCGATGTTGGCGAAGACGCGGCCTTCACCCTTTGCGCCCGGCTTGCCTTTGGTCAGGTAATAGAGACCAAGCACCATGTCCTGCGTGGGCACGGTGATGGGGTGACCCGAGGCGGGCGAAAGAATGTTGTGCGAGGCCAGCATCAAGACGCTGGCTTCGACCTGCGCTTCCGGAGACAGCGGAATGTGCACGGCCATCTGGTCGCCGTCGAAATCTGCGTTGAAGGCGGTGCAGACGAGCGGGTGAATGCGGATGGCTTTGCCTTCCACCAATACCGGTTCAAACGCCTGAATGCCGAGGCGATGCAGCGTGGGAGCGCGGTTCAGCAGCACCGGATGATCCTTGATGACCTCTTCCAGGATGTCCCAAACGATGGGCTCCTGCTGCTCCACCATTTCTTTGGCTTGCTTGATGGTGGTGACGTTGCCGGTCTGTTCCAGCCGGTGGTAGATAAACGGCTTGAACAACTCGAGCGCCATCTTCTTGGGCAACCCGCACTGGTGCAGCTTGAGTTCGGGGCCGACCACGATGACGGAACGTCCGGAGTAGTCGACGCGCTTGCCGAGCAGGTTCTGGCGGAAACGTCCCTGCTTGCCTTTCAGCGTGTCAGAGAGCGACTTCAGCGGCCGGTTGTTGGCGCCGCGCAGCACGCGGCCACGGCGGCCATTATCGAACAGCGCGTCGACGGCTTCCTGCAACATGCGCTTTTCGTTTCTGACGATGACTTCAGGCGCGTGCAGGTCCATCAGCTTCTTCAAGCGGTTGTTGCGGTTGATGACGCGGCGGTAAAGATCATTCAGATCAGAGGTTGCGAAGCGGCCGCCATCGAGTGGAACCAGGGGACGCAGTTCCGGCGGAATGACCGGGATTACGTCAAGAATCATCCAGCTCGGCTTGTTGCCGCTCTTGCGGAAGGCCTCGACGACTTTCAGGCGCTTGGTGTATTTGAGCCGCTTTTGCAGCGAGCTCTCGTTCTTCATCTTCTCGCGCAGCTCGACCGACAAACCGTCGGTGTCGATGCGTTTGAGAAGTTCTTTGATGGCTTCCGCACCCATCATGGCTTTGAAGCCAGCGGGACGGTATTGCTGGTCGAGTTCGCGGAACTTGGCTTCGTCTTTAATTACTTCGCGCTCTTTGACCGGAGCATCGCCGGGCTCGACCACTACGTAGGCCTCGAAGTAGAGAACGGATTCGAGATCGCGCAGGGAAATATCGAGCAGGTGGCCGATGCGGCTGGGCAGTCCTTTGAAGAACCACACGTGCGAACAGGGCGAAGCCAGCTCGATGTGTCCGAGGCGTTCGCGGCGCACCTTCGAGAGCGTAACTTCCACGCCGCACTTATCGCAGATGACGCCGCGATGTTTCATGCGCTTGTATTTGCCGCACAAGCACTCCCAGTCGGTTACCGGACCGAAGATGCGGGCGCAGAACAGGCCGTCCCGCTCTGGTTTGAAGGTGCGGTAGTTAATGGTCTCAGGCTTGGTGACTTCGCCGTGCGACCAGCTCCGGATTTTCTCCGGTGACGCCAGGCTGATCTTGATAGCGTCGAAGTCAGCGATCGTGTTTTGCATTTCGAATGGGCTCGAACGAAACAAGGGTTCCTCCGCTTCCTGCGGTTCTCACGCGTCCGCTGACGGAGCTCTAAAACAAGTTCTCAGTCCGGTTCCCAGTTCTCGGCAAACCGAGTTGAACTCTCGCCTTTCATGCGGCATTGAGCTCATATGCCGCAGAGGCAGGTATTTCTAAAATCGTTAAACCTCGGAGGGTAAAGCCCCTCTTTATAAGTGCTTCGGGCGGCACGGCTGAAGCCGTGCCCTTCCCAAAACCATTTCTCAGTCTGCTGCCGCACTGGCCGCGGGACGCTTCTCTCCGGTCTTGATCAACTCCACATCAAGACAGAGCGATTGCAACTCGCGGATCAGCACGTTGAACGATTCCGGTACGCCGGGCTCCATGGCGGCTTCGCCTTTGACGATGGCCTCGTAAATCTTGGTGCGGCCGTATACGTCGTCGGACTTCGCCGTCAGCAATTCTTGGAGAATGAATGCCGCGCCGTAAGCTTCCAGCGCCCAGACTTCCATCTCCCCGAAGCGCTGTCCGCCGAACTGCGCCTTGCCACCCAGCGGTTGCTGGGTGATGAGCGAGTAGGGCCCGATGGAACGCGCGTGAATCTTGTCGTCCACCAAGTGCGAGAGTTTGAGCATGTAGATGTAGCCAACGCAGACCGGCTGTTCGAACTGGTCTCCGGTCATGCCGTCGTGCAGCGTGGTCTTGCCTGAAGTCGGCAGGCCAGCATGCTCAAGCAGCGCCTTGATCTCGCCCTCTTTCGCGCCGTCGAACACAGGCGAACCCATGTAGACGCCGCGAGCGAGCGTAGGTGCGAGCGCTTCCAGTTCTTCGTCACCCATTTCACCGATGGTGTCGGCCAGTTTCGAATCCTTGAACAAGGATTTCAACTCGCGCCGGATTGCCTCGGTACGAGTGTTCTCTTTGAGCAAGTTCGAGATTTTCTCGCCGAGCACATAACCCGCCCACCCGAGATGCGTTTCGAGAATCTGCCCCACATTCATACGGCTGGGTACGCCGAGCGGATTGAGAACGATCTCGACCGGGGTTCCGTCTTCGAGGTACGGCATATCCTCTTCCGGCAGAATGCGGGCGATCACGCCTTTGTTTCCGTGACGGCCGGCCATCTTGTCGCCAACGCTCAGCTTGCGCTTCATCGCGATGTAGACCTTGACCAGCTTGATCACGCCCGGCGGCAACTCGTCGCCCTTGGTGAGTTTTTCTTTCTTCTCGTTGACGATCTTTTTCAGGACGTCGATCTGGCGAGACGTCATTTCTTCGATCTCGTCGATCTGCTCGTTGACCCGCGGATCTTTGTCGTTGTACTTGATACGCTTCAGATTGCGAGTGGAGATGCGCTCGATCGCGTCGCGGTCGAGAACATTGCCCTTGGTGAGCAAGCGCTTGTTGGTGCGCTCATCGTGCAGGTCAGCCTGCACTTCCTTGCCACCAAGAATGTTCTCCAAACGCTTGAGCCGCTCGTCGGTGAGAATGCGGATTTCGTCGGAAAGGTTTTTCTCCAGTTTTCCGATTTGCGTCGCTTCAATCGACTTCGCCCGTTCGTCTTTTTCCTGGCCCTTGCGGGAGAAAATCTTCACGTCGACGATTACGCCCTCGATGCCCGGCGGGCAGTAGAGCGATGCGTCGCGAACGTCGCCGGCCTTTTCGCCGAAGATGGCGCGCAGCAGTTTCTCTTCCGGCGTAAGCTGGGTTTCGCCTTTCGGCGTAACCTTGCCCACCAGAATGTCGCCCTGCTTGATGCTGGCTCCGATGCGGATCACGCCCGCTTCGTCCAGATTGCGCAACATCGATTCGCTGACGTTGGGAATATCACGCGTGACTTCTTCCGGACCCAGCTTGGTGTCGCGCGCTTCGATCTCGTACTCCTCGATGTGCAGCGAAGTGTAGTAATCCTCCTTGACCATCTTTTCGGAGACGAGAATTGCGTCTTCAAAGTTGTAACCACGCCAGGGCATGAAGGCCACGAGTACGTTGCGTCCGAGTGCCAATTCGCCGTGATCGGTGCAAGGACCGTCGGCAATGACCTCGCCCTTCAGCACGCGCTGCCCCTTCGTCACGATGGGCTTCTGGTTGATGCAAGTGTTCTGATTAGAACGCTTGAATTTGGTCAGCTGATAAATATCGCTGCCCACCTCACGCGACAACTGCGTGGGATGGTGCTCGCCTTCAACACGCACAATGATGCGGTCGGAATCGACCGAATCAATAATACCGTTGCGGCGAGCCAACACTACCGCGCCGGAGTCGCGAGCCGTCACGCCTTCCATCCCCGTGCCGACGATCGGCGCTTGCGCGCGGAGCAAAGGAACGGACTGGCGTTGCATGTTCGCACCCATCAGCGCTCGGTTCGCGTCGTCGTGTTCGAGGAACGGAACCAGCGATGCGGCGACGGAAACCAACTGCTTCGGACTGACGTCGACGTAATCGACTTCGTCGCGGCTTACCAGCACGAAGTTGCCGGCCTTGCGGGCGTTGACCAGTTCGGCCACGATGCGGCCTTTGTCGTCAAGCTCCACGTTGGCCTGCGCGATGGTGTGCCGGTCTTCTTCCCACGCGGAAAGATAGAAAGAGAACGGATCGACCTGCGCCGGCTTCTTGCGCCTTTCTTTTAAATCGTTGTTGATCTTCTCGATCTCATGCTTCTCCATGTGATCGCCGACTTTGTAATCGCTGTCGCCCGTGTTCACCACGGTGACATAGTCAATCACCCGACCTGCCTTGATTCTGCGATAAGGCGATTCAATAAAGCCGTAGTCATTGATGCGCGCATAGCAGCTCAACGAGGAGATCAGCCCGATGTTGGGACCTTCCGGCGTTTCAATCGGGCAAATGCGGCCGTAGTGCGTGGGGTGAACGTCGCGGACTTCGAATCCTGCGCGTTCGCGCGACAAACCGCCCGGCCCAAGCGCCGAGAGACGCCGCTTGTGCGTGATCTCGGAGAGCGGGTTGGTCTGATCCATGAACTGCGAGAGCTGCGACGATCCGAAGAATTCGCGGATCGCGGCCATGACGGGTTTCGCATTTACCAGGTCGTGCGGCATGGCCGTGGACATTTCCTGATACACGGACATCTTTTCTTTGATCGCCCGCTCCATGCGGACCAGGCCGATGCGGAACTGATTTTCCATCAGCTCGCCGACCGCGCGCACCCGGCGGTTGCCCAGGTGATCGATGTCGTCGACCGATCCGATGCTTTTGCGCAGCTTCAGCAGGTAGCCGATGGTTGCGTAGAAATCGTCGGGATCGAGCGTCCTCTTATCGAGGCTGGTCGCATCCTGGTTCTCGAACAACTTGATGTTGAACTTGAGCCGGCCGACCTTGGAGAAGTCGTACTTGCGCGGATCGAAGAACATGCCGTGGAAAAGCGCCGTGGCCGTGTCCAAAGTCGGCGGATCGCCGGGACGCAGCTTGCGGTAGATTTCAATCAGCGCTTCCTGCGGAGTCTTCACCGAATCCCGCTTCAAGGTCTGGCTGATGACCGTGCCCACGTCGTCGCGCTCAGGGAAGAACAGGTTCATCTCGACCACGCCGGAATCGAGAATCTTCGAAATCTTGTCGGCGGTGAGTTCGGTATTAGCTTCCACCAAGACTTCGCCGGTGGTCGTATCGACCACATCGGCAGCAGCCCAGGCGCCTTCGAGGTCGGTGATGTCGACTTCAATCTCGCTGATCTTCGCCTTCTGGATTTCCTTCAGAGTCGCCGCGTTCAGCTTGCGGCCGGAGTGGGCAATCTCGTCTCCGGACTTGTTCTTGATGCTGTGGGCCAGCTTCATGCCCAGCAGGTTGGTAGCTTTCTCGCTGGCGGGGTCAAGCGTCCAGTAAAGCTTCTTGTCTTTGATGGCGATGCGGTCGACGGTATAGAACGAGCGCAGAATGTCTTCACTCGAACGCAGGCCAAGGGCACGCAGAAAAATTGTTCCCAGGAATTTGCGCTTGCGGTCGATGCGGACATAGAGAACGTTCTTCTGGTCGTATTCAAATTCCACCCACGATCCGCGGTAAGGAATAATCTTGCCCAGGAAGTAGGTTCGGTTGTTGGCGGTTTCAAAAAATACGCCGGGCGAGCGGTGCAACTGGCTGACGATCACGCGCTCGGTACCGTTAATAATGAAGGTGCCGTTCTGGGTCATCAGCGGAACGTCGCCGAAGAACACTTCCTGCTCTTTAATATCGCGAATCGAACGGTTGCCGGTCTCGGCGTCCTTGTCAAAGATGGTCAGACGCATCGTGACCTTGAGCGGCGCGGAGTACGTCATGCCGCGCTCTTCGCACTCGGCCACGTCATACTTCAACTGCAAGCCAACCGGGTCGCCGCACTTGTTACAAAAATCCGGCGTGTTGGCGTTGTAGGTGCCGCACTTCTGGCAAAGCACGTCGCCGGGATGAAACGGATCGGTGATGACGGTGTTGCCGCAATTCTTACAAGTGGTACGCAGATGGTGTAGTCCCTTGAGGTGACCACACTTGCACTCCCAGTTACCAATGGCGTAATCCACAAACTCAAGTTGTGATACGTTGCGGAAGTCGGTGATCGGGAAGACGGACTGAAACACCGCCTGCAATCCGCCGTCTTCGCGCTCGCTGGGCAGCTTGTCCATCTGGAGGAAGCGGTCGTAGGAGCGCTTCTGAACCTCAATGAGGTTCGGGATCTGGATGGTGGCTGGAATTTTCGAAAAATCAAAACGTTTACGGAAGGCGTTATTCTTCATCGTCAAGAAACTCCCAATGTCAGGCGCAGCCGAGCGCTGCGATTACCCGCGGAATGTGGGGCGCGAAATCGCGCCACGCTGTCTAGCTGTTTAAACCTGGCTGATACAAAGCTGTGCGAACTGTCGAGAACTGCAGTAATCGCCGGAAAACACGACGAGGCATCCGCAGGGACAAGACTTCCCGCGGACGCCATGCTTGGCGTGTCGCCAATATGAATTTGTGATCCTTCGCGCCAGTTTCCTTCGGCCGTTTCCGTTCCGCCTGCCCACGGAACAGTGCCCAAGCTTCCCTGCGAGCCTAGCTCGCCTTTGAGTGAGGCCAGGGGAAGCGGTGTTATATAGATGCTAACACCCCCGCCCTGGCTTCACAACTAGAACGCTGAATTTTCTGAGACTTGCACCGGATCTGGGGCAACAGCGACAGAGCTTGCTCCTGGATCCTTCGCAAAAAGCGCTCAGGATGACCGCAGCGGGCTCCCGTTTCGCTTACGCCCGCTAGACGCGCTCACTTTACTTCAACAACCGCGCCCGCCTCAGTGAACTTCTTCTTGATGGTCTCGGCCTCGTCCTTGTTCACGCCCTCTTTAATGTTCTTGGGGGCCCCATCCACCAGTTCCTTGGCTTCCTTCAAGCCCAGGCTGGTGACCTCGCGGACGGCCTTGATTACGTTGATCTTATTGGCGCCGACTTCTTTCAGCACCACGGTAAATTCGGTCTTCTCTTCCGCCGGAGCCGCTGCCGCGCCGGCACCCGCGCCGCCGCCAGCCACCATCACCGGTGCTGCCGCTGCCGCCGAGACGCCCAGCCTTGATTCGAGCTTCTTTACCAGTTCTGCCGCATCCAGCAGCGACAAGGCTACGATTGAATCTTCCAACTGTTGCAGGTCTGCCATGTTAGGTCTCCACTTTTCGAGTTATGAATTTGCTTGCTTTCGCTATCTCTGGCCGGGTTTCCAGTGCGACAGGTTCTTTGTCCATGCGCCAGACAACGCCGGATTCGAACCGCGCAACCCCTGACTGTAGATAACCAAAAATCTTTTGGGCGGCCTTCCCACCCCGAAACCTTATGCGGCAACAGACCACTTGCCCCGTTGCCACGTGCCGCAGCGCTAAAACCTCGCGGGCGAAGGCGCCCGCGCCACCACACGATCTACGCTTCTTTGAACTTCTTCTTCTCTACGCCCTGGCCGAGCACTACGGCTACATCGCGCCCAACCGCATTCATCACGGTTACCAAACGCTGCGCCGGAGCGTTGATCAGGAACAAGAGCTTCGAATAAAGCTCTTCCTTCGAAGGCATGCTGGAGAGCGCTTCGATCTCTTTGATCGAAATCACGCGGCCCTCGACCACGCCCACCTTGAAGGTAAACTCGGGCACGTCCTTGGCGTACTTGGTAAGCGCCTTGGCCATAGCCACGGGATCGCCCGTGGTGTAGGCGATCGAAGTCACGCCCGCCAGATTCTTCAGGCCTTCCTCAACCTTGGTGCCCTTGGCCGCGCGCTCGACGAGGGTGTTCTTTACAACTTGATACTTTGCGCCCGCGCCACGCAGGGCCTTGCGCAGTTCGTAATCCTGGGCCACGGTCATCTTGGTGTATGTGGCGACGACCGCGTTCGAAACATTCTTCAACTCCGCGCTCAACTTCTCGACTTGCTCTTTCTTTCTAGCCTTTGTAACCGCCATGTTCGATTCCTCTAAATATCTTGGTTGTCGCGAGCATTGCTCGTGTGGGGACGGGCGACCCGCCCGTCCGGCTCTTTTAAGCCTTAGCCGCAGCCTCAATCGGAGCCGTATCCAACATAATCCCCGGCCCCATGGTCGAACTCAGCGTGCAGCCCTTGATGTATTTGCCCTTGGCAACCGACGGCTTGGCCTTGATCACGCTCGTAATCAATACCATGGCATTGTCGATCAGCTTGTCGGGCGTAAACGAAATCTTTCCCACCGGGACGTGCACCAGAGCCGTCTTGTCGGTGCGAAATTCCACCTTGCCGGCCTTCACTTCCTGCACCGCTTTGCCCACGTCCATGGTGACCGTGCCGGTCTTCGGATTGGGCATCAGACCTTTCGGTCCTAGAATCTTTCCCAGCCGACCAACAGATTTCATCACATCCGGCGTAGCAATCAGCGCGTCGAAGTCGGTCCAGTTTTCCTTGGTAATCTTCTCGACCATCTCTTCGCCGCCCACGTAATCTGCGCCCGCCGCTTCGGCTTCGCGAATCTTGTCGCCGGTAGCGATGACTAAGACTTTCTTCGACTTACCCAGCCCGTGCGGCAGAACGACCGTCCCGCGCACCATCTGGTCGGCATGCTTGGGATCGACTCCCAGCCGCAGGGTGACTTCGACCGTCTCGTCAAATTTCGCGAACTTGACTTTTTGCAGGAGTGGGACCGCATCCTGCAGCGTGTAAGGGCGCTTCTCTACTAAGGAATGCGCCTTGGCGATATTCTTTCCTTCTTTTTTCATCTGCTTTTCCTTGTCTTCCACCGCTCACCGTTACTTCGATGTGCCGTGGTAGTTTCGACTTACAGTTTCCAGCTGCGCGCGGGCGAGTCGCCCGCGCCCACACAAGTCTTAGCCCAGAACTTCAATTCCCATCGAGCGCGCGGTACCGCGAACGCTTTTGACCGCGGCATCAATCGAGGCCGCATTCAGATCCGGCATCTTCTGCTTGGCGATCTCTTCCACCTGCTTCAAAGTGACCTTGCCGACCTTATCTTTGTTCGGCGTGCCCGATCCCTTGGCGATGCCCGCAGCGCGCTTCAATAGAATTGAAGCCGGAGGCGTCTTGGTGATGAAGGTAAAAGAACGGTCGCTGTAAACCGAGACCACGACCGGGATGATCAGCCCTTCCATCTCTTTCTGGCTGGTGCGGGCGTTGAACTGCTTGCAGAACTCCATGATGTTGATCTGAGCCTGACCAAGCGCCGGACCCACCGGGGGCGCCGGAGTTGCTTTACCCGCGGCGATCTGCAACTTTACAAAACCTGTAACTTTTTTTGCCATAATCTCTAAGCAAGCGAATACTTCCGCTTATCATCTCCTAAACAAGATTCGATCTCGCAGCAAGCGCTAGCATAATCGTGGGCGTCAACCTCTTCTGTACCGGGTCGGCCGCCAGTCCAAGACCCTCAATGCTATGCGTTCCCAAAACTTCCATCTCTCCCGGTTCCGCCATCACAACCATGTCTGGCGTGGAATAGCCGGCGCTGGCGATATAGATTGCGGTCATATCTCGCTCCATCAATCTTCCATCGATGGTGCGAAAAGACATTCGGCGACTTGGGCTTAAACCCAGGCTCTCCAGACGGCTGCGGGAGATCCAGCTAAACGCCGCCCCGGTGTCGACCAAAGCCTCCAGCTCCTGAACGCTTTCTGGGCGTGTCGGATTCCAAACTTTAAACTTCGTGGTAAACGTGCCCATATAGATTAGCCCGCCGCTACGCCACCTTCTCCACCTGATTGAATTCCAACTCCACCGGGGTCGAGCGGCCAAAAATTGTGACCATCACTTTTACTGTCTCGCGGTCCTCGTTCACTTCGTCGACTAATCCGGTAAAGGTGGCGAACGGGCCTTCCGTAATCCGCACCGATTCGTTTTTCTCGAACTTAACCTTCAGCTTGGGCTTCTCGCGGCTGTCGGCGACTTTGTAAACAATGTGTTGCACTTCTTCGTCGGAGAGCGGCGTGGGCTGCTGGCCGGTGCCGACGAATCCAGTCACTCGCGGCGTGGACTTCACCACATGCCACACATGGTCGTCCATATCCATTTCCACGAGCACGTAGCCGGGATAGAACATGCGCTCGGAAGTGTACTTCTTCCCACCGCGCACTTCCGTCACCGACTCGGTCGGGATCAGCACCTTGCCGATCTTCTCCTGAAGGCCAAAAGCCATCACGCGCGACTCCAGCGACTCTTTCACCTTGCGTTCAAATCCGGAATAGGAGTGGATGATGTACCACTTCATATTCGGGTTGCGAGGCGGCTCGCCGGCGGCGACTGCGCCATCCGCGCTCGGTGGTAATTCTTCCGCTGCGGCTGCTTTTTTTTCTTCTTCCTGCATAATCAAAGTTGAACTCCGGCTTTCGCGCGTTAGGGCCTACTTCCCGAAATAGCTGTACAAGAATGAAACACCCTTCTGCAGCAGGTTATCTACGATGAAAAAGTACACGCCAAAAAGAAATACCGTAATCACTACGACCGTCGTGGTGGCCTGCACTTCTTTCCACGACGGCGCCGTCACCTTGCGGGTTTCGGTGCGCACATCGTTATAAAAGGTCTTGATCCGCTCCGGCCAGGACTTCAGCCGGTCTCCAAAATTATCTCCGGCCGATGCGAGTGAGTTTGCCATCTTCTTCTTCGTCTCCACACCCATACTGCTACATCTCCTGGTCTGCTCCAGCTCCGTCGATTCCGGCATCCTTCCAAAATCTGGCAGGGGCGGAGGGATTCGAACCCCCAAGTTCGGTTTTGGAGACCGACAGTTTAACCGTTGAGCTTACGCCCCTGTAACCATTGAGTGATTGAGTGATCGGGTCATTGTGCGATTGAAAATCTGCGTCTCCGCTCTTCCAGTCGCGAAATCACCCAATCACTCAATCGCCCAATCTATTTCACTTCCTTATGCGGCGTATGCTTGCGGCAACGGTTACAGAATTTTTTGAATTCCAGCCGTTCCGTCGTCGTCTTCCGGTTCTTGGTCGTCGAATAATTCCGCTCTTTGCAATCACCGCACTGTAACGTCACAATCTCTCGGGGCATAATTCACTCCAGCTTATGTGGCGCGGGCGCCCTCGCCCGCGAATGCTTTAATCATGCTGCATGCCGACGCGGGCGAGGGCGCCCGCGCCACATTACTTACTGAATAATCTCCGCAATGGTTCCGGCGCCTACCGTGTGTCCGCCTTCACGAATCGCAAACCGCAAACCCTTTTCCATCGCCACCGGCGTGATCAGTTCGATCACCAGGGAGACGTTGTCGCCAGGCATCACCATCTCCGTGCCCGCCGGCAACTCCGCCACTCCGGTCACATCCGTCGTTCGCAGATAAAACTGCGGACGGTATCCCTTGAAGAATGGCGTATGCCGCCCGCCTTCTTCTTTGGTCAGAATGTAGACTTCCGCCTTGAACTTGGTATGCGGCGTAATCGATCCCGTCTTGGCCAGCACCATGCCGCGCTCTACATCTTCTTTCGCGATGCCGCGGAGAAGAAGCCCGGCATTGTCGCCCGCCATGCCTTCGTCGAGTTGCTTCTTGAACATTTCGACGCCGGTGACGACTGTTTTGCGGGTGTCGCGGAAGCCGACGATTTCCACTTCCTCGCCCACCTTCACCTTGCCGCGCTCGATACGTCCCGTGACCACCGTGCCACGGCCCTGAATCGAGAAGATGTCTTCGATCGGCATCAGGAAGGGCTTGTCGAGATCGCGCGCCGGTTGCGGCACGCTCTTGTCGACAGCTTCCATCAGCGCATCAATCTGCTTCTCCCACTTCTCTTCGCCATTCAGCGCGCCCAAAGCCGAGACCCGCACTACCGGAACGTCGTCGCCGGGGAACTTGTAGCTCTTCAGCAGCTCGCGTACTTCAAGCTCAACCAGTTCGAGCAGTTCGGGATCGTCGACCGCATCCACTTTATTCAGCGCCACCACCAGATAGGGCACGCCCACCTGGCGGGCGAGCAGCACATGCTCGCGCGTCTGCGGCATGGGACCATCGGTCGCCGCAACTACCAGAATGCCACCATCCATCTGCGCCGCGCCGGTGATCATGTTCTTGATGTAATCGGCGTGGCCCGGGCAATCGACGTGCGCATAGTGCCGGTTCGCCGTTTCATACTCGACGTGCGCGGTCGCGATGGTAATGCCGCGCGCCTTTTCTTCCGGAGCGTTATCGATCGAATCGAACGACCGGAACGTGTTCTTCGGATTGTGCTTCGACAAAACCTTGGTGATGGCCGCCGTCAACGTGGTTTTGCCATGGTCGATGTGACCAATCGTCCCTACGTTGCAGTGCGGCTTATTGCGCTCAAATTTCTCTTTCGCCATAAATCAGCTCTTAGCTCCTAGCTCTTAGCTTCTAGCTCAAAACCCTTGTCATCCCAAGGCGGCTTCAGCCGCCGAAGGACCTGTGCAACTTTCTCAGTAGTACTGATACAACTTCTTAAACTTATGTCGCAGCGCCTGATCGATGCCTTCCAGCTTCGACAAATAAAATTCGCGCATCTGGGCCTGATCCGAAACCGGCAGCGCCTCATACAACTGCCGCGCCTTCAAACCCGCCTGCTTCCCCGCCGCATCTTCGAGCGCCTGCGCCGCGAGCACTCCATCGAAATCCCGAACGCGAACTCCCTTACGATCCAACTGCTTCAGGAAGCGCTCGGTCTTCCCGGGCAAGAACGCTTGCTCCACCGCGCCTTGCAATTGCCGGAACTCCGCTTCGTTCTGAATCTTGATCGTCGCTTGCTCAAAACCCATTTTTTCTCGCCCTGCGCCCAACTCAATCTATGGAGCGGGAGACGGGAATCGAACCCGCGACCAACAGCTTGGAAGGCTGTGACTCTACCACTGAGTTACTCCCGCCCTCACCGCAGCGGCTGAAGCCGCTCACCCTACTACCGCCGACCCTACTACCACCAACGGCTCGGCTGAAGCCGAGCCCTTTCAAAACTGGAGCCGATGACCAGGATTGAACTGGTGACCTCTCCCTTACCAAGGGAGTGCTCTACCAACTGAGCTACATCGGCCCTTTAAAGAACCTTAGCTGTCAGCGCTTGGCCGTCAGCTCTCAGCAACATCAATCCCGTTCGCCGTCCACGTCCGGGTGCAGCACATCTTTACGCCGGATCCAGGTCTTGAACGCGAACAAACCCAAAATCAGAAACGTTAGCGTTCGAACCCGGTAATCGGTCAGGGTGGCAAATGCCAGCGCACCTAAAGCCACGTACGCAATCAACGCCATTGCCAAGCGACTCATAATTCCTGCTGCGCCAATTCCGATCAGATCCCTCGCAAAACCCGCTCGGGATTTCGGCTGCGGGCTCCCGCTCCGCTCACGCCCGCAAGCGCCTCAAACTGGTGCACAGGGAAGGATTCGAACCTTCGTACCTCGCTAGGAGGGACAGATTTACAGTCTGTTGGCTTTAACCACTCACCCACCTGTGCAAAACTGCCGGGCGATGCAGTCATCGCGCTTCCATCCAGCAGGCAAAATCCGTCCTGCCAGACTTTCGCTCATAAATTTTCGCAAACCAGGGAAACCAAGAATCGCGCTAACGGATTATCGCGCGAAGATCACACAAGCCGGAATAGTTCCGAAAAGAGTGCGTTTGGAAAAACCTGTTGCGCCGCCGCTTACCGATTGCCACCCGCCGGAATCCACTTCCATCACGCTTCAGGACTTCGTTCCCAATCTTCTGTTGTTTCCAGTGCTGTTTCCAGATTTTCAATGCCTGGAGCTGGCGAAGGGATTTGAACCCCCGACCCCCTGATTACAAATCAGGTGCTCTACCGACTGAGCTACGCCAGCATGGGGAGTGCCCTCAGGCACAAGTATACCCCTGATCCCATCCAGATGTCCGGGACAATTAGTTAAGTTATCACAACCAGGAAATTTGGCGCAACCAATAGTTCGCGTAGAGGCTGGAGATCAGTTTAGCCTTCGCAGGAAGATCAAGAGAAGCAGAACGCCGGCGCAACCAATCAGAAGCCAGAAGGCAAGGCGCCTGAAAAGCGGGAGCCGACTGCCCGGGAATGCTAACTCATAGGCAGCCACAACCTCGTCGCCGCCGCGCCTCCACAACGCTATTTTGTCATGCAAGGCTCTTCGCGTGAGGCGAGCCCTCATGAGGAACTCCCCGCAAATGCTTATCAGCGCGGTAACCGCCAGAAGCGAGAATAAAATACCAACAATCATCTGAGTGGCCTGATCTCCAAGCGACCTTAGGATAAGCCAAATGTCAATCCGTTTCGCGGCAGATGCTTGGGCTGGCAACCTGGAGCCCTGACCCCTCGCCGTTCCCGGTGATATGATTATCGCGTTCCCCGCATTCCATGCGAATTAGGCGAATCCTCCCAATTCTGCTGGCCGTGGCTGTAATCGCTGCGGCGCTGACCGTCGCAGTGCAATTGCGCAAGCGCGCCCCACCCGAGGCCGCCCGCCTGCTACCCGGAGCGGACGCATATTTCTATGTGAATCTCGATTGGGCCCGCCGGGCGGCCGGAGGGAAAGATTTGCCCGCCGTCAGCCACGATCCGGAATACGCACGCTTCATCAGCGACACCGGTTTTCAGTTCGAGCGCGACCTTGAGGAAGCGGCGTTCGCGGTTCACTACCCCAGCATGTGGCCGGGCGGAGGCACCGGCGGTTCCGCTCCCGGGCCGCGCTTTTCCGAAGTACTGGTCGGCAAATTCCACAGCGAGCGCCTCGCCAATTATCTCCGCCAGATCGCCAAGTCAGTCGAGAACTACAATTCCATCGACATCTTTACTGTCCCGGTGGAAGGCCGAACCTTGCGCGTGGCCGTGCTCAGCGCCGATTCCGTGGCCATCTCCAATCATGACGATCCGGCCGTAATTCGCGGCGTGATCGACCGTTCCCGCCGCCTGGCTTCTCCTTTCGGAGGACCGGCCCTGCTGCGCCAGTACTACAAGCATGTTCAACTCGCCAGCCTGGCCTGGGGCGTGGCGCGAGTCGAGCCTTCTGGAAACAGCGCCAGTGCGATGAGCTTCGGGTTGACTACGCCCGCGACCGTCGTCATCTCCGGAAGCATTCTTAGCCCGCTTCATCTCACGTCAGGCGCAGTTCGGCTGCGCGCCGAGGCTTTCACGCAAAGTCCAGACGATGCGCGCACTCTCATCAACAAGGCAAATGTTTTTCTCGCCTTGTCGGGCGCGGCGGAGAATTCCGCCGGAATGCAGGGCACCGACGAGGATGTGAAAACTTTCTTCCAGAGCGTTCAGGTCAAGCAGGAAGGCGAGCGCGCTGTGCTGAACGCTTCCATGCCTTACGGCTTCTTAAAGAAGATGCTGGCGGAATCGGCGCCCGAGATGAGTCAACCCTCCCAGGCGGTGGAAGTCCCTGCCAAGGCCCACTAGCCTAGGTCATTCACCGCAATAAACTGCAACTAAATCCCGACCCAACCGTCTTAGGCATGGAGACAGGCAACCCGTGTGGAGACGGGCGATTCGCCCGTCTGCGCAGTCGGGGCCGCCCGCGCCCACATAAGTCGACCCCGGCAGGTACAATAAGGACGCATGTCGAGCCTTCCACTTCCGATCGCCGCATTCTTCGCCGGGCTGATTTCATTTCTGTCGCCCTGCGTGTTGCCGTTGGTGCCCGGATATGTCTCGCTGATTTCAGGCGCAGGAGTCGACGAGCTGAAGTCGTCGCAGGGCCGCTTGATGCGCCGGGTGATGACCAACTCGGTCGGATTCATTCTGGGCTTCAGCGTGGTCTTCATCACGCTCGGCGCAATCTCCACTGAGATCGGCCAGATTGCCGCGCAATACAAGCACACGCTGGCGGTGGTGGCTGGCGTGGTCATTATTCTGTTCGGCCTGCACCTGACTGGTCTGCTGAAGATCAAAGCCCTCTATTCCGATACGCGCCTGCACGAATTGAAGGGCGGCAGCACGCCGGTCGGCGCCTTCGTGATCGGCTTCGCCTTCGCCTTCGGCTGGACGCCTTGCATTGGCCCCATCCTCGCCGGCATCCTTACCCTGGCGGCCGAGCAGGACACATTGTCGAAAGGCATGATTCTGCTGGCGATTTATTCTTTGGGCCTGGCCGTACCATTCCTGTTGACCGCGCTCGGCATCGAGCGCTTCTTGAAATTTTATAGCCGCTTCCGTTCGCACATGCATGCCGTTGAAGTGGCGAGTGGCGGATTGTTGATCGCCCTCGGAGTCTTATTAGTGATTGGCCGGTTTACTTTAATTTCGAACTGGCTATCGTTTTTGAACCGCTTTGCTTTGTAAGATCGTTAAGGTTAATTGAACGGAGTTTTTCTCTTGAAACGTAGTCCTCTTACTCTCGTCGTCGTAGCGTTTGTCGTAGCGCTGATGTTGTACATCGGCTATCATCACGCTCGCCCCTCCGGCCCGTCCTTCGCGCCGAACCTAAAAGCCGCCAGCCTCGCTCCGGATTTCACCCTCCAGTCGCTCGACGGCAAGAACGTCCGTCTTTCCGACCTGCGCGGCAAAGCCGTGCTCTTGAACTTCTGGGCGACCTGGTGCGGCCCCTGCAAAATCGAGATGCCCTGGTTCGTCGAATTGCAGAACCAATACGCTTCGCAGGGATTGCAAATTGTCGGCGTGGCCATGGACGACGCCAGTAAAGAAGACATCAGCAAGTTCGCCAAAGATATGGGCGTGAACTACCCCATTCTGATCGGAAAAGAATCAGTCGGCGATGAATACGGCGGGGTACCAGCCTTACCGGAGTCCTTCCTCATCGGGCGCGACGGCAAAATCGTCGACAAAATTCTCGGCCTGCGCGGCAAAGCCGAAATCGAGGACTCGATCAAAAAGGCGCTGAACACGCGCGCCGCCACAAGCACGGCATCCGCTCGACAACCGGTCCTGGACGCTCAATAGTTGCTCGGTAATTAATTGATGGCAATCGGCGGCACGAAATTTTAGAATCTCGCGAAGATTTAAAATTATGAAATTGCGCGCCCTACTCCCGTTTGCAGTAGCAACCGCCATTGTTGCCTCCGCGCAAGTTCCCGGCAAACCGCCGGACGTGAGCATCGGCGCGGTTCCTCTGATCACCGCGCCCCGCGCTCAAGCGACCATGGTCGATCTGAATTTTCGCGTTCCACCGGGGTATCACATTAACTCCAACACCCCCAGGTCGGAGTTCCTTATCGCCACCCAATTGAAGATGGATCTGCCCACAGACATCATCCTGGGAAAAATTGAATACCCTGCCGGCGAAGATCTGGTCTTTCCTTTTCAACCGGACGAAAAACTTAGCGTCTACACCGGAGACTTCACCGTGGCCGTAGCCGTCCATCCCCTCCATTCCGTCACGCCGGGAAAATACATCATGCATGGCGTGCTTCGTTATCAGGCCTGCGACAATGCTGCCTGCTATCCGCCAAAAACTTTGCCAGTAAGTTTTGATGTGAAAGTGATAAAAGAACCGGCAGCGCATCACGCCAACCCGGCGCAAAGCCCGCACATCCATAACTAGCTCTCGGGTCGATCCGCCGGCCTGGCTTCCGCCAACGAGCAGTAGAACCGTCGCTTTGCCGCGGGCTCGGAGGATCCGGCAAGAACTTAAGTGAAATAGGCAAGCCCGCCCAGCGCAGGCGAACTACACTTTGTCCTATACCTGTCGAGTGAGACATCCAATTACCTGCAAGGAGCAATCATGCAAAAACGCAAACTTGGAAAAAACAACCTGGAAGTATCAGCCATCGGCCTCGGCTGCATGGGGATGAGCTTTTCTTACGGTCCGCCCAAAGATAAAAAGGAGATGACCGCTCTTCTGCACGCTGCCGTGGAGCGCGGTATCACATTTTTTGACACCGCCGAAGTCTACGGTCCTTTCTTGAACGAAGAACTCGTCGGCGAAGCCCTGGCTCCACTCCGAGGCAAGATCGCAATCGCCACCAAGTTCGGGTTCGATGTCAGCGGCGGCGATCATAAGCCGGGCGCCTTGAATGTCAACAGCCAACCGGCGCACATCAAACAGGCGGTCGAAGGCTCGCTCAAGCGGCTCAAGGTCGAGACTATCGACCTGCTCTACCAGCACCGCGTCGACCCGAACGTGCCCATCGAGGATGTGGCGGGGGCGGTGAAGGAACTGATTCAGGCGGGAAAGGTGAAGCACTTTGGCATGTCTGAGGCCGGCGCCAAGACGATTCGCCGCGCCCATGCCGTCCAGCCGCTTACCGCTCTGCAGAGCGAATATTCGCTGTGGTGGAGGAAGCCGGAAGCAGCAATCATCCCGATGCTCGAGGAGCTTGGAATCGGCTTCGTGCCCTACAGCCCCTTGGGCAAGGGTTTTTTGACTGGAACAATTAAGGAAGACGCGAAGTTCGATAGCACCGATTTCCGCAGCACCTTGCCTCGCTTTGGTTCGGAAGCTCTCAAGGCAAATCAGGCCGTGGTTGACCTGCTCGCTAAGATTGCGCAAAAGAAGAAAGCCACCCCAGCTCAAATTGCGCTCGCCTGGCTGCTGGCGCAAAAGCCGTGGATTGTTCCGATCCCGGGCACGACCAAGCTGAATCGCCTGGAAGAAAACATCGGTGCAGTATCGGTCCAACTGACTCCGGAAGACCTTCGCGAGATCGATGCCGCGGCATCGAAGATCAAACTCGAAGGCGAGCGCTATCCAGAACGCCTGGAGAAAATGACGGGACTCTAGGCAACCACATGTAGAATCCGTCACAATTTCAGGCATTAACCGACAGCGTGGATATGTCGAATACACCAGATAAAAACCTGCTCGATGCTCTACTGGATTCCTGGGACCGCAACAATCGCATTCTGGTCAACCTGCTTCGCATCCTGCCGGAGGGCGGGCTGGAGGCAAAAGCGACGGAAGAGAGTCCGTCGGTTGCGGAGATGTTCACGCACATCCACTTTGTGCGGCTTGTATTCGTCTCCGAGGATGCGCCCGAGTTCGCCATACCTCTACCCGATGGCGAATGGCGTGCCGAGCGCGACCGGGAGCGCATTGCGGCGATGCTGAGCCAGAGCGCACAAATTGTTCGGGATGTGGTGAAGAGCAAGGTGGAAACGGGCGAGGAGATGAAGCTTCACTACGATCATCCGATTCTGTTCCTTCAGCACATGATCTGGCACGAGGGTTACCATCACGGGCAAGTAAAGCTGGCTCTCAAATGCGCGGGAGTTCCTCTAGACAATGAGAAAGCCGGGCCGGTGACTTGGAGAGTCTGGATGAATAAGACCGCATGAATTGGACAAAGGAGACCGATCGGAATGAGCGTGATCATGCCGGAACTCATAAATTGGGATGGCTTCTACGTCATCGTCGGATCGTCCGCCGGGGCCTTGATCGGACTGCAGTTCGTCGTCCTGACGCTGCTGGCGCAGAGGCCGGTGGCAGGTTCGGCGGAGGCTACCCCGGCCTTCGGCCATCCGATTGTGGTTCACTTCGGCGCGGTCTTGTTTCTATCCGCGCTTCTGCACGCTCCCTGGCAGAGGATCACGAGCGTCTCCGTGCTTTGGGGACTGCTTGGCTTGGCCGGGGTTGCTTACACGGCGATCGTAGTCCTGCGACTGCGAAGCCAAACCGTCTACAAACCTGTGTTTGAGGATTGGCTGTTTCATGCGGTACTGCCTTTGGCCGCTTACGCGGTGCTCATGCTGTCGTCTTTCGCGGCTTCCTCCCGCACACGCCAGGCCTTGTTTAGCGTCGGAGGCGCGGCGCTGTTACTTCTCTTCACCGGCATTCACAATTCCTACGACAACATTTCCCACATTGTGCTTGTAAGGATGCTGGATGCGGACCAGGAGCAACCGCAGGGCAAAGACAAATCGCAAACTAAATAGAGGAGTTGAGAACCGTGGAGATCAAACCGGTTGGCACGCAACCTTCCGCCAAAGGTCCGCCGGAGTGGTTCCCCGGCATGATGGATGCGGGAACCGCCAGCCAGCATGTGGGCTGCCTGAGCCCTTCGCAGTTCAGCCGGGAATACAGCCGCTTCTTCGGAAGTGCGCCCACCAAGGATGTCGCCAGATTGCGGCAGGAAGGGCGGCTTTAGGTTAGGGTGCAATTCCCCGCCGCAAGGGGTCGAGCTTCGCTCGACGGACAGCCGAGAGCGACTGTCGCCACATCACATTCCGGCAACTAGACCGCTGCCAGCTCTACTTCCCGCCCTGCTTCTTCTCCACCTTCGCCCAGGTATCTTTCAGCGCGACCGTGCGGTTGAACACCGGCCTGCCCGCTTTCGAATCCAAATCCACGCAGAAATATCCCAGCCGCTCAAACTGAAATCTTTCACCCACCACGGCCTTCGCCAGCGACGGTTCTACTTTCGCACTCGCAATCACTTCCAGCGAGTTGGGATTTAAGTTCGCGGTAAAATCCTCGCCCTCTTCTAACTCGCTCGGGTTTTCCTTGGTGAAAAGATTCTCGTAAATCCGCACTTCGGCATCGATCGCGTGCGCTGCCGATACCCAATGAATGGTCGATTTTACCTTGCGTCCATCCGGGGTATTCCCGCCGCGCGTGGCGGGATCGTAGGTGCAGTGCACCTCGATCACCTCCCCCTTTTCGTTTTTCACCACACTCGTTGCGGTGATCAAATATCCATAGCGCAGCCGCACCTCGCGCCCCGGCGAGAGCCGATAATATCCCTTCGGCGGCACTTCGCGGAAGTCGTCCTGCTCGATATAAAGCTCGCGCGCGAACGGAACTTTCCGCTTACCCGCGTTCTCATCTTCCGGATTATTCACTGCGTCCATCTCTTCTACCTGATTTTCCGGATAGTTATCGATCACCACTTTCAGTGGACGCAGCACCGCCATCACCCGCGGCGCACGCTTATTCAGATCCTCGCGAACAAAGTGTTCGAGCATCGCCAGCTCAACCACGCCGTTGGTGCGCGAGACTCCAGCCGCCGTAACAAAGTTGCGAATCGCCTCCGGCGTATAGCCGCGGCGGCGCATACCGCGCAGCGTGGGCATACGCGCATCGTCCCAGCCGGTTACGCGCCCTTCCTCGACAAGCTGGCGCAGCTTGCGCTTGCTCATCATGGTGTAGGTCAGGCTCAGCCGGTCGAATTCAATTTGCTTCGAAGGAAAAATTCCCAGCTGTTCAATGAACCAGTTATAAAGCGGCTGGTGATCGGCGAATTCGAGCGAGCACATGGAGTGCGTCACCTTCTCGATCGAATCCGATTGGCCGTGCGCGAAGTCGTACATGGGATAAATGCACCATTTATTGCCGGTGCGGTGATGCTCGGCATGCAGAATGCGGTACATCACCGGATCGCGCATATTAAAGTTCGGCGACCCCATGTCGATCTTCGCCCTCAGCACGCGCGATCCATCGGGAAATTCTCCCGCGCGCATGCGCTCGAACAAATCCAGGTTCTCCGCCACGCTCCGGTTGCGGTAAGGACTATCTTTGCCCGGCTCAGTCAGCGTGCCGCGATGCTGCCGGATCTCGTCCGCGGTCAGGTCGTCGACATAAGCCTTGCCATCCTTAATCAGCTTCACCGCCCACTCATACAGCTGATCAAAATAATCCGACGCATAAAAAAGCCCGTCCCACTTGAAACCGAGCCAGTTGACGTCAGCCTTGATGGAATCAACGTACTCCGTATCTTCTTTCTCAGGGTTAGTGTCGTCGAAGCGAAGATTAGTATGCCCGCCGAATTCATCGGCCAGGCCAAAGTCCAGGCAGATCGCCTTCGCATGTCCAATATGCAGATAACCGTTCGGCTCGGGAGGGAATCGCGTTTGCACGCGGCCGTGATATTTGCCGGACTTAATGTCCTCAAGAATAATGTCGCGAATAAAATTCGACGGAGCGGACGGCGGCGAGGCAGACACAGCGGCTTCTCCAGCTTCAGTTGGCGGATGCGTTGGACTCATTACTCTTTGATCTTATCGCAGGAACGGATCTTATCGCAGGAGGGTCACATCCTGGAGGCAGGCACGCCCGAAAAGCGGTTTCAAACTCCCTCAGGGCTGGCTAGCTCGATGGCCCGTTCGATTCGATCCAGCGTCGATTCTCGTCCCAACACCTCCAGCGTCTCGAACAGCGGCGGCGCATTCTTCCTTCCGCAAACCGCCACGCGAATGGGCTGGAACATTTGCCCGGCCTTCACTCCCAATTCCTGCGCGGCGGCACGCAGAGTCTGGTCCAGCGGATCGTGCTTGAACTCCACATTCGCCAGAACTTCCTGCGCTCGCGCCAGAACTTTCAGCACCATCGCCATGTCGCCCTTTTGCGGGATCAGTTCCGCCGGATCATAGGGCGGCAGTTGGTCCACAAAAAAGAAGTCAGCCGCGGTGAGCACGTCCCGCAGCAATTTAATCCGCTCGCGAATCAGCGGCGTAACCCGCAGCATCTTCTCCGAAGAAACGTTAAAGCCCGCCCCCTGCACAATCGGCAACAACCGCGCACTCAGTTCTTCTAAAGGCAATCCGCGAATGTGCTCCGCATTCAACCAAACTGCCTTCGGATCGAACGTCTCCTCCGGCGCAGCTGCTGGCTCCTTGAAGTTCACTACCGCATTGGAACGGTTGATCCCCTCCAGCGAAAACACATCCTTCAATTCCTGCAGCGACATATTCTCGCGGTCGTTCTTCGGCGACCATCCCAGCAGGCATAAGAAGTTGATGAAAGCTTCAGGCAGAAATCCCGCATCGCGGTAAGTCGTCACACTCACCACCGGGCCATGCCGGCGCTTGGAAAGCTTCGTCCCATCCGGCGCTACCAGCAACGGCAAATGCGCAAACTGCGGCGGCGGACTCCCTGCAGCTTCGAAAATGAGCACGTGCTTGAAAGTATTCGATAGATGATCCTGCCCGCGAATAATATGCGAGATGCGCAATTCGGCATCGTCCGCACAGGAGGCAAGATGGTAAGTCGGCATGCCGTCCGAGCGCAGCAAGGCAAAGTCTTCGATGTCGTCCGCGACCTTCACCTGCTCGCCATAGACCGCATCGGCAAACCGCACCTGCTGCCCACTGCCGCGCGGCACGCGAAAACGCAACGCGAAAGGCTCACCTGCCGCGGCGCGGCGATCACTTTCAGCTGGTAAAAGCTCGCGCGCTCCGGGGTTGAAAAGCCAGGTCCCCTGCGCGCCAGACTTCTCGGCATCCCCGGTATGAGCCGGAGTGAAGTCCCGATAGGCAAGGCCTCTCTCAAAGATCTTCCAGGCAATCTTGCGGTGCAAATCCAGCCGTTCCGACTGCTTATACTCCTCGTCCCAGCCCAGACTCAGCCATTTCAGCCCCTCAAAAATCGAATCCACCGAAGCCTGCGTATTTCGCTCCACATCGGTGTCGTCGAGACGCAAGATCATAGTCCCGCCATGGTGGCGAGCGTACAGCCAGTTGAAGATAAACGTCCGGGCGCTGCCCACGTGCAGAAACCCGGTAGGCGAAGGCGCAAATCGAACCCGCGGCTTTACTAAAATAGAGTCAGGGGATGCGTGCATGAATGGCCAGACTCTGATGGTATGGGCCGAAGAAAAGTATCGTCAAGCGACCGGGCTCGAACGTCTTTACCTGAATACCCTGACTCGTATATCTGCGCTCGATCACCCAGCCCCGATTCCACCGCCCCGGTTCCCCCGCCTTGATTCCCCAGCCTTGATTACCCAGCCTTGATTACCCTCGTCCGGCACTGTACTTAAATCTTATTGTTTTCTTACCTCGAGCTGTGAAAACATCTGTTAACGTTGTCAGCCGATCGCGCACGCGACCAGGCCCGCCGCCACTATGAATAGCGCCTCTCCCAGCATCGTGATCATTCCCGGCGTAGTGGCGCTCCTGTTATGCCTGCTGTTCACCTACCTTTATCAACAAAGCCGGCAGGTTTATTTTCGCGCCTGGCAAATCGCCTGGGCTTGTTATTCCATCTATTACGGGCTGGCGGCCGTGCGTTTTTATCACCGACCCGCTCCCGCTGCTTCTTTCTTAAGTTCCCTGTTCCTTGTCGCAATGGCGGTATGCATCTTCATTTCCACCCGCCTTACACGCAAGTCTTTTCAGTTTCGCTGGTATGACTGGGCGCTGGCAACTGCAGGCGTGGCCTTCGCCAGCGTCGACCTGCGCGGATATCTCGCCGCCGGGGCGGGTGCGGCTCCAGTCAAGCTGACGGCATTTTTCCTCAGCGCCGTGCTTCTCTATTGTTCAGCGGCTTTTTATATTGAAGCCCATCGCAAAGGCTCGGTCGCCTTTCAGCTGCTGGCCTTTTCCCTTGCCCTCTGGGCTGTGCTAATGGTCTCGACCCAATCCAGCAATCCGGTCATGGAAATGTTCGGCAGCGTTGGCCACATCCTTGGGCCCATCCCGCAGATGCTCTTGGGCATCGCCATGATCATGGTGCTCTTCGAGAACGAGCGCAATGCGGTGCAGGAAAATACGCTCGCACTCTCCACCCTTGGAGCCGACCCGCGCCGCCTTCTCTCCGCCGAAGATCTCCTTCCCAGCATGGAGTCGGCATTACAGCGGCTCTCCGGAGCCTTGTCCACCGGCCGCGCCGTCATCTACATCAGCGAGCGCTGGCGTGGATTGCTTCCCTCCGTGCAGCGCGGATTCTCTCCGGAATTTCTCGACGTCCTCACCAAAAGCGGCGCTGGAGAATACATCTGCGACCTGGCCTACCGCAACGGCGGCCTGTTCACCGTTCGCGATATTCGCCAGATGACCGAGCCGCTTCCCGTGGGCTCCGCCGGAAACTTTGCCGATGCCAAGGCCGCGCTCGAAAACGCCGAAATTCGCAACCTGACCGCCGTCAGCCTGCAAACCCGCGAACACGCATTCGGCGTGATGCTCTTTCCTCACGCCCAGCGCAAAGCCTTCGGCGCATCCGGTCCGCGCCTCATGGTGGGGCTCGCTCTGCAACTCGGCTTGACTCTCGATAACTATCTGATGGCCCACGATGCCCATCGCCGCACGCAAGAATACGAATTGCTCACCGAAATCGGCCAGGCTATCAGCTCCCGCCTCGATCAGGATGAAGTCCTTCGCACCATTCATGCCGAACTCGGCCAGATTTTCAATAACAGCAATTTCTACGTTGCCTTCCAGGAGGGCGACGTCATCCGCTTCGAACTCGAAGTCGAAGACGACCGCATCCTGCCCAAGCGGACGCGGAAATTAGAGAATGCATTCAGTGAATATGTGATTCGAACCGGACAGCCCTTGCTCATCCGTTCCGATCTCGAGAAGACCCGGCTTAAGCTGGGCCTCACCTTCACGCCTGATCATCCCGCCAAATGCCTTTGCGCCGCGCCCGTTCTGCTCAGCGGCAAACCCGCGGGTGTAATGGTTGCCATGAGCAAGAATCATGAATTCGTGTTCGAACAGCGTGACGTCGATGTGCTCATGACCGCTGCCGGACAAGTCTCCGTCGCAGTCGAAAACGCCCGCCTGTTCGCCGAAGAACAGCGCCGCTCCCGCCAGCTGGCCTTCCTGAACAACATCTCCCGCACCGCAATTTCCAGCGACGATCCCGTCCACATGCTGGGCCAGATCGTCGGAGAAATTCAGAAAAATTTCAGCTTCGATCACATTGGGATCGGCCTGCTCGACTACGGCACCAAAGAGATCGAAATCAAAGCCGAGGCCGGAGCAACCGCGCACGCCATGGGCCGCCGCATTCCTCTGGGCGTCGGCATTCTCGGCCGGGTCGCGCGCACCGGCGAGCGCGCCCTGGTGCAAAACGGTATGGAAGGCCAGATCGGCGCCATCCTGCCGGAGTCGCGCTCCGTGCTCTGCATACCGATCACCTATGGTGAAACCCTGCTCGGCGCGCTCAACATCGAGAGCCACAACGACAGTGCATTCTTTCCGCAGGATGTCCTGATCCTCAACACTCTCGCCGATCTTCTGGCTACGGCGCTGCACAATGCATTCGTCTTCCAGAAATTGCAGCAGCAATCCATCACCGACGGTTTGACCGGAATCAAAACCCGCCGCTTCTTCTGGGAATCGCTCTCCGCCGAGTGGAAGCGCGCTTCCCGCTCCGGCCGACCGTTCTCCGTGGTTCTCATCGATCTCGACAAATTCAAGGAAGTGAATGACACCATGGGCCACTTCGAGGGCGATCTCGTCCTCGCCCGCGTCGGGCGTCTGCTGGAACAAAAGTCGCGCCAGTCGAACGTTGTCGCCCGCTATGGCGGCGACGAATTCATCATCCTCATGCCGGAAACCGGGCCCGAACAAGCCGAAGTTTTGGCTGAACGCCTGCGCCAGTGGATCACCTCCGACGCCATGCTCAGCGAGCATCACATCACCGGCAGCTTCGGCGTGGCCAGCTTTCCCGCGCACGGCTTCTCCATCGAAGACATCATCCGCGTGGCCGACGCCGGTATGTACGTCTCCAAGCGTTCCGGCGGCAACCGCGTCTCCGCCGCCGAAGAATTTGCCGGAGGCGAGCACTTCGCCCCGCAGCGCCAGCAGATTTCCACTTACATCGAAGGTTTTCTGCAGCGCGAGCACAACGGCCCGGAGCATCTGGAAGAGCTGAGTTCCATGCTGATAAAACTCTGCGGCGGCGAAGAAGACTGCAACGTACCGCTATTAAAAGAATCCATCGAGGTCCTCAGCCGCGCCGCCGAATCCCGCGAACTCCACACCTCCGGCCATGGCGACCTGGTTGCCCGCTACACCGAAATCGTCGCCAAGGCGCTCCAACTGCCGCCGGAAGAAGTCGCCGACCTCGTCTTCGCCGCCCGCATTCACGACGTAGGAAAAATATTTGTCCCCGAGCGCATTCTGAACAAACCCGGTCCGCTCACCGACGATGAATTTTTCCTGGTCCGCATGCACGCCCGCGTCGGTGCCGAGATCGCAGCCATCCTCCCGCACAGCGCCATGATGCGCCAGGCCATCGATCACCACCACCAGCGCTTCGACGGCACCGGCTATCCCGACGGCGCCAAGGGCGAACAGATTCCCCTGTGGTCGCGCATCATCGCCCTCGCCGACGCCTACGCCAACATGCTCACCGAACATTCCATCGGCGCCGCACGCACTCAGCAACAAGCGCTCGACGAACTGGCCAAGATGAGTGGCATCGGTTTTGACGGCATGCTGGTGCGGTTGTTGCTTCGAGAGCTGAAGTCAGAGCGGGCGTCGTCGGCGAAGGATGGGTTCTGAGGCTCTCGATGGTTCGTTTTTGAATAGCTGGCTGATTGCGTCAACAATCGGCTCTAACCGTTGGCCTTTGGAATGGAGCGCACGAGAATATGTGCTGTTTTTATTGGTATTGGTAACTGCCCTCGCCCCAAGGGAACTCAATTCCAATCTTGCAGGATTTTCCTGAGACGACGAATCGAGCCTTGCCGGATCGCTTTCCTTTCACAAAGGGAAGAATCACTGCGTTGTAGATGCCTTGAGCGTCGGCTTTGCCTTTTGACGGCCCGCCTTCATTTTCGGACCGCTGCTCAATAGTGAACTCCTCATCCGGCTGAAAACCAGTCAGTCTGATTTGAACGACGAAGTAGCATAGTCCCGTCTCGACCACCGAAAGATGGCACGGACCCGCAGTTTCCTCCATGGGAAGGGGATTACCTGCGTGAATGCGCGTAGATGATGTTCATCAGAAATCAGGGCAAATTGGATTGGCTCACCCTTGCCACCAAACGCTTTGGCATCGATCGGGTCTTCGGCGACGTTGTGGGCGGGGTCCGCCAGTACGTTCACGACCTTGCCGTCGCCATTCAAGTAGGCATCAGCGACGGGTTGCGGATCGCCGCCGACGTTAAGAATGCACAGGACATAATGCTGATCCCTGGGGAGCCCAGATGCAAACAGGTTATAGGTGACTACCGTCCTTCCTTGAATTGTGGTTCGTCCGACTTCCTTAGTAAGAGAGCTTTGCCCCAGGCGAATTAAACTGCGCACCCCACTGATCTCTGCTTGGGACAGTTTGTGCGACACACGGCGTGACTGGCCGAGTTGCCACTGTCAACAAAAGCAACACATACGCGAGCCGGATGTTCATGATGCGAGTGAGTATAACAATAACGTCCTGCTTGATTTGGCATTGTGGACGTAACAGGGCCGATACACAAATGATCGCCGAGCGGCGGCTTAAGGGGAATACTGTTCCCGGTCTCTTCTCGGTCTCCCCGATCAGGAATTGAGACATTTGATGTCTGTTTTTCAACTCTTGTACCGACGCTCGGATTGGTCAAAATGTCCGGCCGTCGAAAGCGTTCCCGGCAAACTCAGTGGCGCCTGGGTTTTCCGTGGCACTCGAGTCCCCGTGTCTGCGGTATTCGAGAACTTGGAAGATGGCCTCACGATCGACGAAATCGTCCAAATGTTTGACGGGCTTTCCAAAGACCTGGTGGTAACTGTGCTCGAATTCGCAGCTCAAAGCTTGGACGTCCCACTGCTGGCTCGCTGATGCTGATCCTGATCGATCAGGCAACGCCATACCCGCTCCACAAGTTTCTTCCTGGTCACATCATCAAAACCGCTTACCAACAAGGTTGGAGCACGCTGCTCAACGGCGGTCTGCTTCGCGTCGCCGAGGAATCCGGCTTCGATCTTTATGTTGACTGCCGACAAGAATCTTGCCTATCAACAAAATCTCTCTGAACGAAGAATTGCCATTGTGGCCCTCGGCAAGAATCGCTGGAGCCTGATCGAACCGGAGTTGGATCGCATCGCGGTGATCGTGAATCCTGCCCTTCCTGGAACCTACCACCTGATCGACATTCCATCGAAACCAGGATCGAAAACATAGGGACGGCTTGCAACTCTGCCCTGGAACCGTGACACTACAATCCATGCCCGTCACCCTATCCCTCCCCAACAGAATCGCCCTAATCACCGGAGGCTCCCGCGGCATCGGAGCGGCCACCGTTCGCCTCTTCGCCGCAGCTGGCGCCAAGGTCGTCTTCAGCTACCGCAGCGCGCGCTCCCAGGCTGAAGATCTGGCCAAAGAATGCGGGCAGGAAAACTGCCGCGCCATCCGCAGCGACCTCAACTCGCCCGATTCCGCCCGCGAGCTCGTCGCCGAGGCCGCCAAGCATTTCGGCCGAATCGATATTCTGGTCGCCAACCACGGTGTCTGGCCTGCCGAAGATGTGGCCATTGAAAAAATGTCCGACGAGCAATGGCGCTCCACGCTCTCGATCAATCTCGACGCCGTCTTCGGACTGGTAAAACACACGGTCGCGCAAATAAAGTCGCAGCCGCGCAACGGCTCCGTTGCCGGACACATCGTGCTGATCAGCTCCACCAGCGGCCAGCGCGGAGAGGCCTACCACTGCGACTACTCCGCCAGCAAAGGCGCGCTCATCAGCATGACCAAAAGCCTGGCCGCCGAACTCGCTCCCGCTGGAATTTACGTCAACTCGGTCGCGCCCGGCTGGGTCGATACCGACATGTCCAAACCCGCCATCGACGATCCCCGCAGCGGAGAAGAAATTCGCCGCACCATCCCTCTGCGCCGGGTCGGCACCCCAGAAGAGATCGCCGCTCCCATTCTGTTCCTCTGCACTCCGCATGCCGGCTTCATCACCGGCGAAATCTTCAACGTAAACGGCGGAGCCGTGCTGGTGGGCTAGCAAGTCCATGTAGGGACAGCCGCCCTCGGCTGTCCGGTCGAGCGACGCTCGACTCTCTCTCCATCACACGGGATGTCCGCACGCCTGGCGCCCTATACGCGCAGCTGACTCTCCGGGCCTTTCCTGCATCAAAACCCAAAGTTTCACTACTCCGTCGTAAGCGGCTACAATTTCTTATTCACGCTTCTTGGTTCGCCCTTTCAATGAGACGTTTATTCTTCATCGCATCGCTCGCTTTTTCACTCGCGACTTTTGTAGCCGATAGCTCAGCCCAACAGGATTCCTCCCAGCAGGATTCCACCGACCAGCCCGTAATCTCCGCTCCCGCCGTCCCTGCCTCCATTCCTCCCAACCAGCGCAGCGCCTACCAGGCGCGCGCACTCATCCAGAAGGGGATTCAAGCCCTCGGCGAAGATGCCTACCTCAACGCCAAAGACCTCGAGGAGCAGGGCCGCACCTACAGCTTCTACCACGGGAACCCCACCAGCAACGGCGTCTTCTTCTGGCGCTTCACCGAGTTCCCCGACAAGGAGCGCATCGAGCTCACTGCCCAACGCGACGTCGCCGAAGTCTTCAGCGGCGGCAAAGGCTATGAGGTCACCTATAAAGGCCCGCACCCCATCGAGAAAAAAGATCTCGACGACTACCAGCGCCGTCACCGCTTTTCATTGGAAACGATTCTCCGTACCTGGGTGAACGACCCCAAGGTTGCGCTTTTCTATGACGGAGACGCCCTGGCCGGCGCGCTGGCCGCCCAAAAAGTCACGCTGATCAACGCCCAGGATGAGGCCGTCAGCCTTTACTTCGATATCGACACCAACCTGCCCATCCGCAAGAGCTACTCCTGGCGCGACCCCGCCGACCGGGAAAAGAACACCGAAGAAGAAAGTTATGACAATTACCGCACCGTCCAGGGCGTAATGACCTGCTTCAATTTCACGCGCTACTTCAACGGAGACATGCAGACCGAGCGCTTCATCACTTCGGCCTCCTACAATCAGAATCTGGACCAAACCATGTTCGACCCCTTTTCCCACTACAACCCGAACAAAATATCCAAGAAGCATTGAATGTTGGCTGAGGACGATTTGCCTCTGCTGGAAGCCGGAATCCAGCCGCTGGAGACGCCAGACTGGCACAAACTCCTCCCGAACTCCCAAAAGTGTGGCTTTTTTACCACAGTCGCAAATGTTCATACGGCTGTAATCTATAGCCGCATTAAGACATACCCTCCACCCATCATTGATTCAACAGCAGACAGTTCGCTCAGCGGTCGCGTGCAGTGGCGTGGGCCTGCACAGCGGCGCGGAAGTCCACCTGCGCCTGCTGCCCGCGCCTCCCGGCACCGGCATCGTCTTCCGCCGCGTCGATCTGGACGGCTTCGAAATCGAAGCCACCAGCCGCAACGTGGCCCGCGTCAGCTACGCCACCAGCCTGATGAAGAAAGGCGTGCTGATCTCCACCACCGAACACCTGCTCTCCGCTTTCACCGGACTTGGCATCGATAACGCCTTCGTCGAGCTCGATAACCTCGAGCTCCCTATCCTCGACGGCAGCGCGCAGCCGTTCGTCGATCTCATCCAGAAAGCCGGCATCCGCAAGCAGCGCCGTCCGCGCAAGTACATGAAGATTCTTCGCGAACTCGAAATGCGCGAGGGCAACAAATTTATTTCCGTTTATCCCGCCGACAGTTATTCCGTTTCCTACTCCATCAACTTCCCGCATCCCCTCATCGGCAAGGAAACTTTCCAGGTCGAGCTCTCGAACGGAAGCTACCTTCACAAGATCGCGCCCGCTCGCACCTTCGGCTCCCGCGCGGACGAAAAAGCCATGCGCAACATGGGCCTCATCCGCGGCGCCTCGCGCGAGAACTGCATCGTGCTCACGCGCGACGGATTGGAAAACGGCCCGCTGCGTTTCCCCGATGAGTTTGTACGTCACAAAGTTTTGGATTTAGTGGGCGATCTCGCACTGCTCGGCAAACCGATCTTAGGCAAGATCGTGGCCGACCGCGCCGGCCATGCCATGCACACCGCCTTGGTCTCGCGCATCCTCCGCGACCAAAGCCTTTGGGAAGAAGTCACCCAGCCGAACGCGCCAGAAGACCGGGAAAGCTCCTACGCCCCTCAAGCCACAGTCGGCTCATCTGCGTAATCATTGAAGATTATGTAGGGACAGCCGCCCTCGGCTGCCCACCCGGCAAAGCCCGGCTCTCGATCATCAAGCCGCGCTGGATTTGGCGAAATATTTCTCCTCCAAAATCCTCCGAT
Organism: uncultured Acidobacteriaceae bacterium; assembly: GCA_963833875.1. GTDB lineage: Bacteria > Acidobacteriota > Terriglobia > Terriglobales > Acidobacteriaceae > Sulfotelmatobacter. The sequence continues at coordinate 127,306 of CAWHZM010000002.1, read as the reverse complement.
GATGCAACTCGTGCCCCGCAATCATGTACGCCAGCGCGCGCACCGTCACTTCCTTCCCGCTGGCAACTCCGCGCCGCGTCCATGCCGCCTCATCCAAATAACGCAGCATTGAAATCGTCGCCCGCCGCACCGCAATAAAATCTTCCACCACATCGGTCAACTTGCACTGCGCATAAGGACCATTTCTCACGTAATCATCCTGCTCAAAACTCGCCAGCGGCGTCGCGTCCGCCCGCGCAATGCGCAGAGCCCGGTAGGCGAAAATTCTCTCCGCGTCGCAAACATGCCCCAGCACTTCTTTGGCGCTCCATTTTCCCGGGGCGTAACGATAATCGCCGTCGGCTTCATTGCGGCTGCACAGCAGCATCATGGTCTGCCGGCGCTGCTGATCAAGCGCGCCCACAATATCCTCGCCCTGCACCAGAGCAATGTAGCGGTCGTAATAAGGCGCGTATTCATCGGCCTGCGGACGCGCGACTGGAAATGCTGGCGTTAACGTTTCGGCTGGTTGCAGCACGTTACCCTCCTCAATGAACTAACCCTCAATGATCTTAATTTTGCTCGGCCAGACGCCCTTGCAACCTCGCCCTGGAAAGACTTTCGCGGAGCCAAGAGCATACTCCCATCTACTGTGGAAAGCTCAAACCGACTGTATAGTTTCGGGAAACCTTACACCATATTGAGACAAAAGGGGATGACGCCAGACTCTCCCTAGAAGCCCTCATGCACACCAAAGCCCGTACCACGCTAGGAAACATTGTTGAAAATAAAGCTTTTCCACAGCACTCATTATGAGACGACGGAGTACAATTCGATTTGGTCACGCAAGTGCGGCACGTGATCCCTAATCCCATCAAGGAAAGGAACTTTGTAACCCATGTGGAAGCCGACGAATCAACCTCAGACCCCCGGACGTCCCGCTGAGCCGGAACGTCCTACCGTGCATATACCGAGCGCGCCTGCAATGATGGCGAACGAGCCTGCCCCTGCGCCGCGTCCCGCGACCCCCACTGCCACCACTAGCGCGGACCAGGCTACCATCGGCAAGTCGCTGGTGATCAAGGGCGAGGTGACTGGATCGGAATCGCTTTACATCGATGGCCGCGTGGAAGGCTCGATCAGCCTCGCCGGCAATCGCGTCACCATTGGCCGCAATGGCGTAGTCGCGGCCAACATCAATGCCCGTGAAATCGTCGTGCTCGGCAAAGTGCGTGGCAATCTCACCGCCAGCGATCGCGTCGATATCCGCAGCGATGGCTCGCTCACCGGTGACGTTGTCGCAGCCCGCATCTCCATCGAAGACGGCGCATTCTTTAAGGGTGGAATCGATATCCGCAAAGGCGGTCAGCCCAACGCCCAAAAGCCCAACGGCAAAGAAGAAAGCGCTTCCGTCTCCACTCCCGAGCCAGCGGCAGTCGGCGCGCGAGCATAGTTCGAGATTTAATTCGGTAGAAAAGAAATTCGTTCAAGTTCTGGGAAAAGATCGGCGGCGGACTCGCAACAGCAGCGAGTATCCGCCGCATTGCACTTGTAGCCAAGATGCTTATGTGGGGACAGCCGCCCTCGGCTGTCCAGTCGAGCGAAGCTCGACTTCCTTCTCTCCCTCAGCCCCGCTTCGTGGTCGGCCGATCTCTGAATGTTGCGCCACCGACCAGCCGAGAGTTAAAATTTTTGCGTTTAGTTATCGACGGAACGTTTCGTTCGCAGCTCGCCCGGGCCCCAGAGCGCAAATCTGACTTGATCCGCTCTTTGTTGAAGGAGTTCCTATGCATCGGTCCACGGGAAATGCCCTATGCGCCACTGCAGTAATCGCCGCTCTTTTTATCCTGTGCAGCGGCTGCGGTGGCGGGAATTCGACCACTCCTGCTGATAGCAGTCTTTCTCCAGCCCAGGCCCAGGCGGTCACCGGCCAAGTCGTGCAAGCCTTAACCCAATCTCTCGAGAATACATTTACCTCGAGTCCATTGGTCGCGGACACTTCTCATCCAAACCTGGCGGGCGCCATAAGTCGCATTCACCCGGATTCATCCGGCGGATGTACATCGACCTCGACCGGCGAAAACTGCAATTGGCCGATCTCCTTGCTTAATTTCCCCTGCAGTGGAACCGGCGGAGGAACGATCTCCGTCACTGGCGATATCGATGGATCATTGAGCAACTCGGGTGGAGGCTCGATAAGCACGCAATTTATGATCAGCCCGGACAATTGCTCGGTCTCCAATCTGATCGTAAACGGCGATCCCAGTGTCTCTGTCAGCGGGCAAATAAACTTCAGCAACACTGCCCCGATTTATCCATTAAGTTTCAGTGAGACCGGCGGCATTTCTTATGGGCCGCACCCATCCGGTAGCTGCCAGCTGAACGTGACCTACACAATAAATTCTCTTACCAGCTGCACCGCCACTGGGACTGTGTGCGGGCAATCAATCAACGGAACCTGTTAGATTCACTCACAAATTTCCTGACTTCGGACGGCGCATCGAATCTGTGCAGTCGTCCCGTGCCCCAGGGTTGCACCTTCGATTCCGCGAAATGGTTGCCTCGCTCCTGCGCCCGAATTACCATTAAGTTTGCGGCAATAATGCATTCTTCGGCTCACCCGCTTGCATGGTCTCGGCGTTCGCAGCATCCAATAAGCATGCTTGATTGCTGTGACTCTTCACTCTAAGCAGGAGAAGCTCTTTTGACTGATTTGGGCTCCCGTGTTCGCATTCTCATACTCGCTTCTCTCGCCATACTTTCCGCACTTGTCGCCAGCCCGGCCTCGCTCTGGGCCGATGGCGCCGCCTTCGATCTAATTGGTCCCAAAGTTCAAGTTCGCGTGCAGCGCGAAGGCCACACTCTCCCCATCGCCGAAGTTCCTAATCTCCAATCCGGAGACCGCCTCTGGATTCACTCCGATCTCCCCGATTCCCAATCCGTCCGTTATCTCATGATCATTTCCTTCCTGCGCGGATCGACTAACCCACCTCCCGATTCCTGGTTCACGCGCGTCGAAACCTGGACCAAGCCCGCCAGCAACGAAGGCGTTTACGTCAATGTTCCCGAAGGCGCGCAGCAAGTAGTCGTCTTCCTCGCGCCGGAAACCGGTGGCGCATTCTCCACGGTTCGTACCGCGGTACGCGGCAAGCCCGGAGCCTTCGTCCGCGCCGCTCAGGATCTTGAACAAGCCAGCCTCGACCGCCAGCGCCTGGAGAAGTATCTCGATTCCGTTCGCGAGCCTTTAGCCGATCCCGAACAGAACAAACAGCGCACCACTCTTCTGGCTCGCAGCCTGAACATGAAGGTCGATCAGCAGTGTTTCGACAAACCCACCGCCCAGCAGGTTCCCTGCCTCACGCAAAATCCCGACCAACTCGTGCTCGACGACACGAACAGCCAGACCCTGGTCGCCACCCTGACTGCCGGACCTTCCAGCGACTTGCTGGTGCAGGCCAGCGCCACGCCCACGGCCGGTGCTGGATATTACAGTGCTTACGTGGGCGCAGTCGTCGACCTGGTTAGAATTCTCGGCTCCGCCCACACCGCGCTCTACCAATACATTCCCGCTCTTGCCCTGCCGAAAAAAGACGACCTGAATCTTCGCCTCAATAATCCGCCTTCGTTTCGCAATCCAAAATCCGTCATCGTAATCGGGCTCCCGCTGGTGGCTCCGTCCGCCAACCCTCCTCTGCGCCCGGTCGACGCCACGCAGGTTTTCTGTCTGAATAATCCCGCGCTAGTCCTTCCCGCCGAAGGCGCTCCTTTGGTTTTCGGCACACAACTCGCACACGATTTCGTTCTGCACGTACCCATCAAAACTCCCGCTGGAATCGATCTTCCCGCCGCCCCCGATCCCGCTCGCGGCGGCTTCTTAATCGATACCAAATCCGTGCAGTCGCTCGAACTGCAAGGCGAGATCACCGGAACCCTCCGCGGCACCTGGGGTTTCCATTCCTTCGAAGGCCCTCACTTCACCCTGCGCGCCTCCAGCCCGCAACAATGGATCGTCGCTTCGAAAGATGCCAGCGCCCTGATCGTCGGACGCGAAGACACGCTTCATCTTCAATCTCCCGCCGCCTGCTGCGTGAAGTCCGTCAGCATGCGCGATGAAAAAAACAAAGTCACTGAGGTTGTATGGAAGGTCGCGAAGGCCGAAGGTCCAAAACCCGAGATTGCAAAAACTAACACTGAAGATCTGGAAGTAAAAGTCCCCTTGCAGAAAGCCACCGCCGGAACGCTCACGCTACTAGTCCATCAACTCGGCATCGCGCAGCCCGATGAAGTCCCGTTGCACACCTACGCCGAAGCCGGACGCCTCGACGCCTTCAACATTCATTCCGGCGATACCGAAGGCGTGCTCAAAGGCACGCGCCTCGACCAAATCGTTGCCATCGATGCCGCTGGATTGCAGTTCGCCCCCGAAGCCCTGACTCGCGTCAACCAGCAGGACCAACTCAAAGTAATCTGCCACGATGCATCGGTCAGCCAGAAATTACAGTCCGGAGCCGCCCTCGCCGTTCACGTCACCCTAAAGGACGGCCGCCATCTCGACCTGCAAAGCTCCGTCGAAGAGCCGCGCCCGCGCGTCACCGTACTCAGCAAGAGCGTGCAACTCGATCCCTCGGATTCTCCGTCTTCGATTTCGCTGGAGAATCAGAACGAACTTCCCCAGGACGCGCGCCTGAATTTCTTTCTCAAAACGCAAGTTCCGGAGAATTTCCCTCCCGCCGAAAAAATCGAAGTCGCAACCGCCGACGATTCCTTCCACGTCCAGCTCAGCGAGAAAGACGGCAACTTAACCCTGCAGGATTCGAAGACCATCTTCGGCGTGCTCGACCCCGTCAAACTGCTCGGCCCCTCCGCCTTCGGCCCGCTCAAGTTTCGCCCCGTCGCCGCCGACGGCACCGCCGGAGACTGGCAGCCCCTCGTTACTCTCGTCCGCATCCCGGTCCTGGAAGGAATTCAGTGCGTGAAGATTCCCGAAGGCAAGAGGGCCGAAGCCAAGAGCGCAGAAGAAAAAATCGGCGACGGCAACATCGCTGAAGCAAAACCCGAGCAAGCAAAACCCGCCGAAAAACAATGCACCCTGGATGGCGACAAACTCTTTCTCATCGACGCCGTCAGCGCCGACCCCGCCTTCACCAACTCCGTCACCGTCCCCGACGGCTTCGTCGAATCCACCCTCACCATCCCCCAGCCCGACGGCAAATCCATCTACCTCAAACTCCGGGATGATCCCTCGAATGTGATAACCGTAAACCTGCCGATTGTGAGCGGGCGGAGATAGTCATCGGTAAGATCAAGATTGATTTTGGGTCGCGCAGCATGTCGCCGCTGCGATAAAAGTCGCGTGCACGGAAAATCCACGCCGGTCAGGCTCCCGCAACCGCTCCGAAGGTCTTTAGTTTGAACTGCACTTGGGCTTTCTCTTGCAACGCGGAAAGAATTTCGAACAGATTCTTGGCGTGAGGATTCCCCGACGGCCCGAGCATCCTCATCAGGCTCTTCGTAGAATGATGCGTAATTTTCGCCAGCTTCTCAAATCCGACTGTGGCATTGATGTAGTCGCGCAGTATGGTTTTTCCGGTCTCAACGTCGCCCGCAAGGAAACTCTCCACACTTTCACGAAGCAATTCTTCGCTGAAGGCCGGGTCGCGTTGCACTTTGGCGCGGACTGTCAATTTGAACTCTCTGGTCAGAGCCATCACTAGATATCCAGGTTCTTCACATCCAGCGCATTCTCTTCAATAAACTTCCGCCGCGCTTCGACATCTTCGCCCATCAGCGTGGTAAAGATGGTCTCGCACTCCGCAATGTCTTCCAGCTTCACCGAGAGCAGCGTCCGCCGCTCCGGATCCATGGTCGTCTCCCACAACTGCGGAGCCGTCATCTCACCCAGACCTTTATAGCGCTGAATGATGTAGCCCTTCTTGCCCTGCTCGAGCACGTAGTCGAAGAGCTCGCGCAACGAAGCATTGTCAAAAGTATTCTTGCCGTCGTTCAGCAGAACCTTCGGACTCTCGTCATTAGCATTGGAACTTGAGCTCGCCTCTTCGTCGTCAACTTCATCGGCCGCCGCATCGCCCGCACTTTTTTTCGTCTGCTGCTTGACCTCCACAATATACGGAGGCTCCAAATACTGTTCGATCAGCTTGAACTTCGCCGTAAGCTGCCGGCACTCCGCGGTCGAGACCAGCTCCCAGTTGATGACGTGCTCTGCGCCCTGCGAATCCACATAGCGCACTTCCCACAGATTATGGTCTTCGTCAAAGCGGCTCTCAATCTCCTTGAGCGGCTGCCGTGAACTGCGCTCTCCATCCAGACGGCTCACCACGCCCGTGTTCTTCCGTTCTTTCTGCAGCCGGTTCAGTTCCTTCTCCAGCTTCTCAATCTTCTTTGGCGGATTTTTCTTGTCGCCTTCAAAATCCGCATGCTTCGAGAGATCAAGCCGCGGCAGCAACTCGGTAATTGCCTCATCGCGCAGCCGTTTATTCACCTTGTCAAAGAAGTTCAGATACTCCTTCAGCACGCTCATGAACTTCGTCAGGTTTGCGCCTTCGATCTTAGCCGTGCCTTCGCCGTAGCGCACCACCAGTCCATCCGCTGCGCGCTTCAGCATCACTTTGTCAAAGGCATCGTCGTCCTTGATGTACTGCATCGACTTGCCCTTCTTGATCGAGTACAACGGCGGCTGCGCAATATAAACATTGTTGCGCTTGATCAACTCCTGCATATGCCTAAAGAAAAAAGTTAGCAGCAGCGTGCGAATGTGCGATCCGTCCACGTCGGCGTCGGTCATCAGAATGATTTTCCCGTAGCGCACCTTCGTGGGATCGAAATCGTCTTTCGCAATGCCCGTGCCCAGCGCCGTGATCATGGCGCGAATTTCTTCGTGCGCCAGCATCTTGTCGTAGCGCGCTTTTTCCACGTTAAGAATTTTTCCCTTGAGCGGCAGAATCGCCTGGAAGCGCCGGTCGCGCCCCTGCTTCGCCGTTCCGCCTGCCGATTCGCCCTCTACCAGAAACAATTCACAACGGTTCGGATCGCGCTCCGAACAATCCGCCAGTTTCCCCGGCAGCCCGCCGGAATCGAGCGCCCCCTTGCGCCGCGTCAAGTCCCGAGCTTTGCGCGCCGCTTCCCGCGCCCGCGCCGCGTCTACAGCTTTGTTGATAATCTTTTTCGCGACCGTCGAGTTCTGTTCGAAGAACGCTCCCAGCCGCTCGTTCACAAACGCCTGCACCACTCCGGCGATATCCGAATTCAACTTGCCTTTGGTTTGCCCCTCAAACTGAGGCTGCGACAGCTTCACGCTGATCACCGCCGCCAGGCCTTCGCGCACATCGTCGCCAGTCAGGTTTTCTTTCACATCTTTGAACAGTCCCATCTGTTGCCCGGCATAATTAATCGTCCGTGTCAGCGCCATGCGGAAGCCGGAAAGATGCGTGCCCCCATCGACGGTATTGATGTTGTTGGCGAAGCTGAACACCGATTCCGAATACGCGTCGTTGTATTGCAGCCCAATCTCCATGACCACGCCATTGCGCTCGGCTTCCATGTAGATCGGTTTGTCGTGCAATACCTGCTTGCCGCGGTTCAAATGCTTGATGAACTCTGCGATGCCACCGTTGTACTTGAATTCAGTATGCTTCGGCTCGCCGGTCTTCGCGTCCGTCGTGCGCTCGTCGGTCAGCGTGATCAGCAATCCTTTATTCAGGAATGCCAACTCGCGCAGCCGCTGCGCCAGCGTGTCGTAGTTGTACTCGGTCGCGGTAAAAATACTTCGATCCGGCAGGAAGTGAACTTTCGTCCCGCGCCGCTTGGCCGCGCCCGCCTTCTTCATCTTGCTGGTGGGCTCGCCCTTGGAATAGGTCTGCTCCCAGGTCGCGCCCTCGCGCCATATTTCCAACTCAAGGTCTTCGCTCAACGCGTTCACGCACGAAACCCCGACGCCGTGCAGCCCGCCCGAAACTTTATAAGTCGACGAATCAAATTTCCCGCCCGCATGTAGCGTAGTCATCACGACCTGCGCCGCGGAAATTTTTTCGCCATCAATCAGCATGTCATCCACGGGAATGCCGCGCCCGTCGTCGATCACCGTGATCGAGTTGTCGATGTGAATCGTGACTTCAATCTTCGTAGCAAATCCCGCCAGCGCCTCGTCGACCGAATTGTCGACCACCTCATACACCAGGTGATGCAGCCCCAGATCGCCCGTCGATCCGATGTACATCGCCGGACGCTTGCGCACCGCTTCCATTCCGCCGAGCACCTTAATCGAGTCGGCGTTATAGTCGCTCTTCCCTCCGCCTCCGTCGTTGTTGCCGTTACCTCCGGCAATGGGCGTAACGGAGTTTTTTGTTTTGTTTTCTGCCATCTCTGTATTGATTTCTTTAGTGGCCATGAAGCTCCGTGGAGCGTGCCTGATTTCTGACGCAAAACTTCAGTCAATCCCGCCGCTCTTCGACTTCCATAACCCGCTTTAACGGCTCTGGATTCGACCGGACGAACTGACTTCAAGTGATTGAAATTTCTTGTACTTAGGCTCGTTTTACGACTACCTGATTATACCATGAAATTGCGCGTTTCGCGCCGTTTCCGACCGCCGAATCTCCTCCGTAAATGGCCCATTTCCAGGCTCATTTCACAAGCTGGAATCATCGATCTAAAGTGTCCGCCTTGCAGCGAAAATATCCTTGAGTTTTCTTCTCCTCACCGGTTCAATTTCCGGCACCTCACGCCGCCCCCTCGCCATCTAACCCCGCAGCCCTGCTAAAATGCCGGAAGGAGATACCGACTCAAAATGGCCGTTCCCGTATCCCAAATGTGGACCGTTTCGAGCTATGTCCTCGAGCAAAAGCTCGCCGGCCGCAAGCAGTATCCCCTCGTGCTCATGCTCGAGCCACTGTTCCGCTGCAACCTGGCCTGCGCTGGATGCGGCAAGATTCAATACCCCGCCCACATCCTGAAAAAAGATCTCACTCCGGAAGAATGCTTCCGCGCCGTCGACGAATGCGGCGCGCCCATGGTATCCATCCCCGGCGGCGAACCGCTCATGCATCCGCAGATCGATAAGATCGTCGACGGCCTGGTCGCCCGCAAGAAATACATCTATCTCTGCACCAACGCTTTGCTGCTAAAAGAAAAGATTCACCTCTTTAAGCCCAGTAAGTATTTGACCTTCAGCGTTCACCTCGACGGCCAGCGCGAAGAGCACGATCTCGCCGTCTGCCGCGAGGGCGGATACGATATCGCCCTCGACGCCATCAAGGAAGCCCTCGCCCGCGGCTTCCGCGTTACCACCAACACGACTTTATTCGACGGTGCCGATCCCAAGTCCGTTCGCGCCTTCTTCGATGAGATGATGGATCTCGGCCTCGAAGGCATGATGCTCTCGCCGGGATATTCTTACGACAAAGCTCCCGACCAGAAACATTTCCTTGGCCGCGCCCGCACCCGCCGCATGTTCCGCGCGATCCTGTCGAATCGCAAAAAGAACTGGCGCTTCAACCTCTCGCCCCTCTTTTTGGAATTTCTCATGGGCAAGAAAACCTACCCCTGCACTCCATGGGGCATGCCCACCTACAACATCTTCGGATGGCAAAAGCCTTGCTACCTGCTGCAGGACGGCTACGCCGAAACCTTCGCCGAACTGCTCGCGACCACCAACTGGTCCAACTACGGCACCGAGTCCGGCAATCCCGCCTGCGCTAATTGCATGGTCCACAGCGGCTACGAGGCTTCCGCGGTCAACGCCACATTCAGTTCGCTGTCCGGATTTCTGGCCACGGTAAAAGGCACGCTGTTCACGAGCTATCGCGACAAAGAAGCATTGCGCATGCTGGATGAGCCGCCCGCTCCAATTCATCCGCTGGTGCAGATCGCAACGCCGTCCACGCCCATGCACGAGACCCGAGCATAACCTCGGTGTTGCTCTGTGAAACCCCTGTGTTCTCTGTGTTTAAGCTTTTGACTTTGACTTTGAGTCGGCCTTACGAAAAATGACAGGCAAAGAATCCGGCCACATCGATCACGAATCCGCGGAATCTGTCCCGCACGCGAATCCCGACACCCTCGAACTCGCTCCCGGCACCATCCACGAAAAACTTGAAGGCTGGATTCCACAACTTGCCACCGACGAAGAAATTCGCGTCGCCCTCGAAAAAGCCTTCGACTACCGCGGCGACGTCACCCTCACCCGCAAAGACGGTTCCACAATCGAAGGCTACATCTTCGACCGGCGCACCGCCGCCACGCTGAAAGATTCCGTCGTCCGCCTCTACCCCAAGAACGCGAACGAAAAAATCTCGGTCCCCTACGCCGACATCGCCGCCCTCGCCTTCACCGGACGCGACACCGCCGCCGGAAAAAGCTGGGAAGCCTGGATGAAAAAATACGCCGCCAAAAAAGCCGCCGGCGAAACCAACATCGCCCTCGAACCCGAACCTCTGGACTGAACTTTCGATTAATCGGAGATCTACACCACGATTAAGAGTGCCTTGTCATCCTGAGCAAAGCGAAGGACCTCCTGACCGCTGCTCTCGCGTCCCGCTCCGAGCCCCCGGGAATCGCAACCGCAAGCGCGCCCTAACTTCCCTCTCCCCGCTCCCACGGCGGCGGCACCTTCACCCAAGCCATCCCCGCCGCCTTCGCCGCCTGAATTCCCATCTCCGTGTCTTCAAACACCAGGCATTCCCCCGGCGCAACTCCCAACCGCGAAGCCGCCAGCAGAAACGCCTCCGGATCGGGCTTGCTCTTCTCATACTCTCCCGCGCACACCAGCGTATCGAAGCGATCGCTCAACTTCAGCGCCGCCAAAGATTCCGTCACCGACTCCCGCGTGCTCCCCGAGACCACCGCAAACGGAATTCTCCCATGCGCAGCTTCGATGTGTTCCAAGACCTCCGGAACCGCGGTCAGCTCATGCAACAATTCAAAATAGAGATTCTCTTTCCGCCGTCCCACCGCATCCACCGGCATGTTCAATCCTTGTCTCTGATTCAAGGTCGAAACAATCTCCACCACCGGCATCCCGCCCCACTCGTAAAACAATTTCTCCTCGAACTCGCAATTCCATTCCGCCAGCGCCTTCTTCCATGCCTTGTAATGCAGCGGCATCGAATCCGCAATCGTCCCATCACAATCGAACAGGTACGCTCCAAACCTGCCTTCAGGAATTTTCAATTTCATGCCGCCGGATTGCCCTTCCTGTATCTCGTCAATCAATTTCACTCAGTGTGCCGCCGCTTTCGCCCCTGCTGCAAAACTTAACCCGCCAATCAATTCCTCGATCTCATCCTCCGTACCGCCAATGAACGTGAATGAAACCGCATATCCCCGCGCCAGCATCACCAGCGTCGACTGCATCAACACCCGCTTGCCTACATCTTCCTGAAAATCTCCCCGCGCCAGATTCTTGGTTCCAACTGTAAATTCATACGGCTCGTTCGCGATCTCAAACCCTCGCGCCTGCGCAATCTCCGTCACCGGACCAAAATATTGCGCCGCCTCTTTCAGCCCCGGATAAGCCGCCACGCTCTCCACCGCAATCACAATGGAAGAATTCACGTCCTCGCCCCGCGCCTCCGGCGGCCGCGAAAACGTTGCCAGCAAAACGTGCCCGCAGCCTGTGTAGGGACAGGAGCCCCCGGCTGTCCGGTCCGGCGTAGTCGGACCTTCTCTACTCGGCGCTGATGTTTCCGCTGCCTCGCCTTTATCCGACGCATTCATCTCTTCCGTCCGCAGCACCCATCCAACCGGGATCTTGCACGCGAACCCAAATTCCGCATTGCGATAAATTCCGTTCTTCACCGCTCCCGCATCCAGCCGCGACTCGGCTGCAGCCTTCGCAGAATGTTTTGTGGAAGAAGAACTGCTGGAAGAGGACGCTTGCCCGGAAGCCTGCGCATTTCCTGAAGAAAAACCCGCGAGCACGAAGCTGAGCAAAGAAAAAACCAGGAAGCTGTAGCGAATGCGCATCCCTCCAATGTTACAGGGCAGAAATCGATCGATGCTTGCCATCGTCAGGCATTGAATCATCAATCATCAATCTAGGGCAGCGTTTGCCGTTCCGTCTTCGCGCCCGCGCCCTTATAATCCGCCGGATATAGCACCACGCAGCGGTCGCGCCCTTCGCCATCACTCTCCGTCCGCAGATCGGCTTCATCCCGCAGCGCCAAGTGCACCATCCGCCGCTCCCGCGAAGACATCGGCGCAAAATAAAACGGCGTACCCGTGCGCCGGACTTTCTCCGCCGCAACGGTCGCAGCCGTTCGCAGCTCCTGAAAGCGCAGCGCCCGCTGATTCTTGCAATCGAACGCCAACTTCTCATGCTCGCCCGGATGCAGCCGTAAAATCTCGAACGCCAGCAACTCCAGCGCCCGCAGCAATTCCCCGCCACGATCCAGGAGCAACGAAGAATCCGGCCCCGATAAGTCGACGAAGATTTCCGGCTTCTCCCACTCGCTGATCGCCGGAGGATCGACGACAATCCGATATTTAATGTGAAGGCCGCCCATACTCACGACGGCCTGCAAAAATTCATTGATGCGGTTCGCGGCAGCAACTTTATCCATAAGAAAGCTCTTAGCTGTTAGCTCTTAGCCGTTAGCTGAAACCAGATTTCGCTCGCCCCGCGCAGTGCCCTTTACCTCAGGCCCCAAGCTAAGGGCTAACGGCCAACAGCTAACAGCTTCATTTCTCCTTCTTCCTCGCCCTCTTCTCCATCATCTCTTTCATCTCGCGCCCCAGGCTGGTGCGGTTCATCACCGCCTGCTGCGCCATCGAAATCAAATTGGTCTCCGCATAATAAAGATTCAACCCCGCGGCCAGATTGAAAAAGATAAATCCCATCATCAGTGGCATCATCACCGTCATCATCTTCTGCTGAGAGGGATCCATCCCCGCCTGCGGCGTCATCCGCTGCATGGCGACCATGCTGACCACCATCACAATCGGCAAAATAAAATACTGATCGCGCGCCGAGAGATCGTGGATCCACAGCCAGTGCGCGTGCCGCAAGTCGAGCGCATCCCGCAACATGCTGTAATACGCCCACAAAAACGGCAGCTGGATGATCATGGGCAAACACCCGCCCGCCGGATTCACCCCTTCCTTCTTGTAGATCGCGCTGATCTCCTCATTCATCGCCGCCTTGCGCGGGTCGCGCAAACTGTACTTCTTATATTTTTCCTGGATCGATTTAATCTGCGGCGCCACGCGCTGCATCTTCAGCATCGATTTCATCTGCGTAATCCGCAGCGGCAGCAGCGCCACCGTGATGATCAACGTCTGAATCACGATCGCCCATCCCCAGTTGGGCACAATGTGCTTGTAAGTCCACTTCAGCCATAAAAACAGCGGCTTGGCCAGAATTTCCAGCTTTCCGAAGTCGACAATGTCGCCAAGATTCGGCTCCCCATTCCGGATCGCCGGAACCGGAACCGCATCGAGCGACGCCAATTCTTTCGGCCCAACATACATGCGCTCCGCAGTCGGCCCGCGCTGCTCGCCCACCGCCGCGCCCAGCACCTCCGCCTTGGTAAGCTCAGTCGCGCCCGGCTTTTGCGGAACCTCCAGCGAATTGCGCAGCGTGACCAGCGCCGCACTTTTCGGATCTTCCGGAATAAACACCGCCGTAAAATATTGATCGCCCGCCGCGGCCCACTCAAAGCCCGTCAGCGTTTTCCCGCCGCTCACATTCTTCACCGCCAGCCGGGTGGTGTAGCTGGGGAAGATAAACATGCTGCGCTCGGTCGAGGCGTCGTTGTGGTAGTCGATGCGCGAAGCGGCATAGGCAGCCGCAGCCTGTTCATCTCCGAATCCCGATGGCCACGCGGGCGCCGCAAAAACTTCCGCGCCCTTGTAAATCACTGAGGTCTCAACCTGCAAAACATAGCTCTGATCGAAATGAAATGTCTTGCGGACTTCCAAATCCTGATCCGCATACTCAAACGTAATCTGCGCCGGAGCGCTCTGCTGGCCCTCATTCGAGGCCACATACAAAACCGAATTCAGTTTATTCCGCAACGCCTCGTCATAGCTCCACAGCGAAAGCGGATATCCATACTTTTGCGCCGCCGGCGAATTGACCAGATCGAGCGGACCATTCTGCGCGTCGTTATTAAATTTTTTCAGGATCCACGATTTCACCTGCGCCCCGCGATTGGTGAACGTGACTTTATAAAGATCGCTTTCGATCACCGTCTCCGCTTCCGCCGCGGCGTGCTTATTCGCCGGAGCAGTTGATTTGGCAGTTGCCGAAGAAGCTGCGGAAGAACCTGCCCGCGCCGAAGTCACCTCCGTCGCTGGAGTACTGACTGAAGGCGTTGCTGGAACTGCGGCAGAAGAACTGGGCGCGCTTTGCTCCGTTTCAGCTTTTTTCGGAGCGGGCGCCGGCAGGTATTTTTTCAACAGCGGCTGGAAAACCATCAGCACGACAAACGTCAGCAGAAAAACCAGCATCAGCCGCCGCTCCGACCCCGGTTCCTGCTGCTGCGGATTTTTATAATCGGCCAAAGTTTCCTTGACGCCTCAATTTTCCGATCGCGTTAATTCCCGGTCACGTTAATCTCTGTCGCACTCACCCCACACCGCTCCATCGCCTGCATTTCCCGCCGCAGCGCTTCCGGCTTCACCACCGGATCATATCCCCCGCGCACCAACGGATGGCACCGCAACACGCGCCACAAAGCCATCATCCCGCCGCGCACCGCGCCATATCGCTCCACCGCCTCCATGGCATACTCCGAACAGGTCGGCACATACCGGCAAGCCGGCGCCAGCATGGGCGAGATCGCCCACTTGTAAGCCCGCAACACCCGCAACACCACGAATTTAGCGCACCCCATCATGCCCGAGACCCGCGTGGCAGTGACCCATCTGGCAATGACCCATGTGGCAGCGGGCGACTCGCCCGCTCTCCTGAAATCCCTGACAACTTCTGCTCAATCACTTCAAACGCGCGCTTCACTTCCTCCACCACGTCGGTAAACTCAGCGCTCAAAATCGTCTTCTTCGGATTGATCACTACATCCGCCGCCACTCCATCCACCGGCCGCGTCATCCGCACCGCCTCCCGCAACCGCCGCTTCATCCGGTTCCGCTGCACCGCCCCACCCAGCGCCCGTCCCACGGTAAATCCAACGCGCAGCCCGTGTGGCACAGCCTTGTGTGGCAAAAGCCCATGTGGAGCGGGCGCCCCCGCCCGCTTCTTTTCGGACCCCTGCATACCCGAGATAGCACCCTCCACCCGCGCCCAATAAAAAACCGTCATGGTGACGGAAAAATGCCTTCGGCCCTGTTTATACACGCGCTCGAAATCCGCATGGCGCAACAGCCGGGCCTCGCGCGGAAATCGTGCTGCCTTTTTCGCTGGCATGGAATCCGGCCCCGTCCGCAGCCCGGCCTCCGCCATCCAACCCTCAGGCTGCAACAGGTCGCTGGGTATCTCCGCTATCGTTGTCTCCGCTAGCAATGGGTGCGGCACGAGAAAAACTACTCGCGGAATCCGGGCTTTACCGAAACCCGCTTCCGCCCCTTGGCGCGGCGGCGCGAGATCACCTTCTGGCCGCCCTGGGTCTTCATGCGCGTACGAAATCCATGTTTCTTGACTCGCTTGCGCCGGTTAGGTTGGAACGTTCGCTTGGGCATGAAAGATACTGACTCCTGACTCCGTCAACGGTGTAAAGGCAAACGATGAGTATAAATGACGGACCGCCATCCCGGCAAAGGCTCACGGAGATAACTGTCGAGGCCGCGAAAATTCCTACACCCCACGAAGAATCTCGCTTCTGACTTTGATTCCAGCCGGGGCTCGTGCGCGCGCCGCGAAGCTGGACGGCTACTAAGTAAAGCCGATCGACGGGTTCGACAATGCTCAATCCTCGTGCGTTCGCCGTGGCTCGACTCAGGAAGCTGAAGGCGCACTCAATGGTCGATATCGCGCCTCGCGGTATTGCAAGCTGAATACGATTGCCACGATGGCCAAGACGATCGGGCAAAAGATGCTGGCCTCAGGCCCGACCGTTCCGCCGGTCAGCCAGCGTGGCCCACTAAACGATGCGTTGAGAAGATTCTGGGAGGGTAGTAAGCCGCTATTTGGAACACCGTACAAGAACGTCTGACCCCAGTCATATCCCATGTGAAAGCCGACCGCACACCATAAATTTCCAGTCCGGCGGAGAAACAGACACAACAACAAACCGAATGAAACCACCGACAGATCTCCCAAAAGGGCTTCTCCGCCATTGGTGGCGTGAATCAGCCCGAATAAGCCCGAGAGCAAAAATGCGGACGGCCAGAAGCCCATGCCAGTCGTCAGTGTGAACTGCGCGTATCCGCGAAACAAAAATTCCTCGGCCAAGCCGGAAAGCAAAAATGCCAGCCCCCAGGCGGCCGCTGCGGTCAAAATCGCGGTGCCATGGATCTCCGCACGTGCGAACCGCACGCCATGCAGGGCAAAAATTGCCAGCATCGTACAGCTGGTACCGAGGAGGCCTATCAATAGTCCTACCCGAAAGTTTTTCCTCAACGCCTCGCTCCTGGGAAGGCCATATTGGCCCAGCCTGCGGCCTTCAATCATGCTCATGATCCAGGCCGCAACCGCCAAGATGAAGCAGAAAAGTAGATCCGGCACGATGATTCTCATAGGTGTCATTTGCGTCGGATCCAGCGCGGCCGGGAAGAAGCGCATGATGATCTTTTGCGCTACGGTCGACATTGCCTTTACGATCGCCATGAAGATTAGCAGGCGCCATCCCGCGCGCAAGCCATTCGGACCAATGAAAATCCGCTTGGTTGTCGAGTCCGCTCGCGGTCTCTGAGGATCATGTCGTACTGTGGTTTCTTGAGCTGTCATTGATGTGCCCCCAACTGCTTTTTACGGAACAGGGCCTCCATAAGTTTCAATGGAAAAAATCGTAGGGCGGAAGACTGGCGTCGTTACCGACCGGACGTGACCATGCCCACCGGCGTGTTTAACCAGCAACGCGCCGTTCCGCGTGCTGAAGTAGGTTGTGAACTTGGCAGTAACCTTACTGATCCGCTCTTGCGAAGGGGCGGCTATTTTGTCGTCTCAGGAATCATTTGTCGACGTTCCGAGTAATCTTCTATTTACCGCATTCGCCGACAACTGCCGTTATATCCCTAATTACACGCATTCTGACTTGCAAACGCCAATGCGTGAAATCGCTTGGATATAACAGCCCTCGCGTCTTAACTCAGAGCTGCAACCCACTTTCAATAGTTCATCATGACCAAAAAAGCCAGCAGCAGAATCGCCATATGCGCCATCAGGCCCAGCGCCAGTCCCAGCACAAACCGGTCGGCGCCGCATTTGCTCTCAGGCGGCACCTCGGAGGATTTGCTGACAACCGTGTGCGCCCAAATATCGCCAAGCCGCTTATGCTGCGGATTTCGCTGCATCACCACGTAGCCAACGAAACCAAAGAAGAGTACATCCACGAAATAACCCAGTTCACGGATTACAGCCGGCCAGGGCCGGCAAGGCGAGCCGTCATCTTGCAATACTTGCAGAGAGAGCAGTAGTTTACCCAGCGTGCTCCCATGCACAATTGTGCAAATCGTCTGATAAGCAAAAAAGCCCAACACGACGGCGAGAGTCAGCAGTGGGCGATGATGCAGAATCCTTAGCACCGCCGATCTGGTCGAGACGCCGCCTGCCGCCAAGGCTAATAAAAAACTAAACAGCCTCCCCGCCATGCGTGCAAGGTAGGTGAGAAGAACGAAGTCAATCAGGCGCGCCGCCGCCCGTGGCAGAAACGGCGTACCAGGGGCGCAGAACCTTACCCGGTAGTAGGTGGCATCGGGATCTCCAGCGCTTCCTAATCCCCAGGCGGGCCGGACCACATAAAAGGTTTCTACCTGCTCCTTCCAGTCACTCCAGTCCGTCAGCTCGACCACCGCAATGCGCTGCTGGGGCCTAAATCCGAGGACGTTCTCCAGCATTGAACCCAGCTCAGGCTGATCCGAACCTGCGCTAAACCCAACTACCAGGTGACCGCGCTGCGAGGCCACCTCTTCCGCTGCTGACCAAAACTCATCTGCCGTCGGCAAACTCTCCCCTTTCAAGCGCTGAAATCTTAGGGCTGGACAAAGAGCAAGTCAAATAATGCAGCAAGTCAACCAATACGGAAGGATTAATTCCGCGCGCCCTGTCGGCTCATGACGCACTCCTCTGCGCCGCGCTTTTTTTTTAAACTCCATCCTCTCGCCGCGCAACCTTCCTGCACCGCCGGTGTTGCAGTTATATCGAAGGCACTTGACACGCTCGGCGTTCGGAGTTTGAATCAGCGGGCAACAAAAATTGTCGATGAAAATTTCCGTGCGATGAAAATTTTTTCGTGCTACCATTCGGCACTGTTCGGCTTTCGAAAATTCTTGTTCACCATGGCAACCGCGCACCGCACGTTCGGCGCATTCCACAGTAAACTTAAAGTTCAATTGGCAAGTCGTTAAACGCATTTTTAACAGGCGCCCGCAGCCAGCCGCCGGGATGCCGCGCGGGTATTTCATAATTTATGTCAGTCACAGGTACAACTCTTTCCCCAAATCCCGGTCCGAATCCATGGATGCGCATTCTCGATGCGCTCGAAAAAAAGATTAACCGGCACTCTTACGATACCTGGCTCAAGCCCACTCGCTACAGCCATTCCAGCGGCGGAGTTTTGTTCGTCCGCGTCCCCACGGTTGAGTTCCGCCACGCCGGCGACAAGTACGCCGACCTCATCCAGGAAGCCATCGATAATCTCGGCCTCGATTTCAACGACGTGAAATTCGTTACTCCCGAGGACGATCCCGCCGCCACCGCCGTCCGCCACAACGGCGGCCTTTCGGCGCCGCCAGTTTCCTCCCCGCCCTCGCAAGCCCGCTTCGATTGGGATGGCGCCGCGCAACTGAACCCGCGCTACACCTTCGACGCCTTTGTCATCGGCTCCGGCAATCAATTCGCCCATGCTGCTTGCCAGGCCGTCGCCGAGCGTCCCTCCAAAGCCTACAATCCGCTTTTTCTTTACGGCGGTGTCGGAATGGGAAAAACTCATCTCATGCAGGCCATCGGTCATGAGGTCAAGCGCCGCCAACCGCAAGCCGCCATCTCCTATGTCTCCAGCGAGAAGTTCACCAACGACATGATCAACTCGCTGCGCTACGACAAGATGACCAGCTTCCGCGACCGATTCCGCGGCGTCGACGTTCTCCTCATCGACGATATCCAGTTCCTCGCCGGCAAAGAACGCACCCAGGAAGAATTCTTCCATACCTTCAACGCCCTGCACGACACCATGAGGCAGATCGTGATCGCCAGCGACCGCTCTCCCAAAGAGCTCGCCGAAATCGAAGACCGCCTGCGCAGCCGCTTCGAGTGGGGCCTGATCGCCGATATTCAACCGCCCGATCTCGAAACCAAAGTCGCCATCCTGCAAAAGAAAGCGGAGCAGGAAAAAGTCACCCTGCCTAGCGATGTCGCGATGTACGTCGCGCAGAATATCCGCTCCAACGTCCGCGAGCTCGAAGGCGCTCTGATTCGTTTAGTCGCGCACTCCTCGCTCATCGGCGCGGAAATCACTCTTCCCTACGCGCAACAGGTCCTGAAAAATTTCATCGACTCACAAGCCCGCAAGATCACCATCGAGTCCATTCAGAAAATGGTGGCTGAGCAATTCGGCCTTCGCCTGGTCGAGATCAAAGCCAAAGACAATTCCCGCGCCATCGTCTATCCGCGCCAGATCGCCATGTATCTCGCCAAGCAGATGACCGAAGCGTCGCTGCCAGAAATCGGCCGCCAGTTCGGCGGCAAGCATCACACCACCGTTCTGCACTCCGTCGAAAAAATCGAAGAGGTTCGCAAGAACGACAAAGATTTAAACAGGCTGCTGAATAAATTGACCGAGCAATTAGGCGGATAGGCGTGGGGATCTCTGACTTTTGCACTGTGCGGCGCAGTCTTCCTTTTTCAACTCTGTGAACCTCATGTGGAAACTGTGCAAGCCCCGGTCGAAATCAGAAATGCGGAAATCTTCTCGTAGGCTCTCCGTCAAGTTCGGGACCGATTTCTCACACGAAGGTCCGGTCCCCAACGCGGTGACAATAGGCCGGTTGCCAAAGTTTTCCACTTCTCCGGCTCGCCTACTGTTACTGCTGGTTTTATAGCTTTTGTATTTGATATAAGGGAAGTAATAAAAGTAGCGAGCCCATGATTTTCGGATGAATTTAACATTGATAGAGAATCGGAGTAGTTTTGAAAGGGCGCGGCTTCAGACGCGCCGCTGGAGTGTTCCAAAGATTTGGGCTTTAGCCCCTGAGGATCGCGGGAGATAATTATGCCGGTGGAAGCGCCCGTTGCAGATGGAACGTCGGTAGGAACGTCGGTAGGAAATATGGAAATCACCGTTAGCAAATCGGAACTGCTCCGCGAACTCACCGCCACTCAGGGCGTGGTCGAACGCAAGACCACCATCCCCATTCTCTCGAATTATTTATTCGAGGCCGCTGACGGCAAACTCTCGCTCACCGCCACCGATCTCGATCTCAGCCTGCGCACCTCCTGCAACGCCAAAGTAAAAAAGGAAGGCTCCTGCACTATCCCCGCGCGCAAGCTCCACGACTACGTTAAACTTCTGCCCGATGCCGAAATCACCATCAAGCTCTTAGATAATCACTGGGTCAGCATCCGCTGCGGACGCTCGAATACCAAAATGGTCGGCATGGCGAAATCGAATTTTCCCAGCCTGCCCGCATTTCCCACGGCGGGCGTCATAAAAATTCCCGGCCAGGTTCTGCGCGGATTGATCGCCCGCACCGGCTTCGCCATCTCCAGCGAAGAATCGCGCTACACCCTGAATGGCGCGCTGATGCTGCTTAAGCCCGAATCCATCACTATGGTCGCCACGGACGGCCATCGCCTGGCCCACTGCGAGCGCAGCGGCGAAAAGTTCGAAGGCGTCTCCGGCGAAATGAAAACCCTCGTCCCCAAGAAAGCCATGGACGAACTCAAATCACTGCTCGACTCCACCGACGCCGAGACCGTCGAGTTCGCCAAAGACGATTCCACGCTTTACTTCCGCATCGGTTCGCGCCTGCTCACCTCGCGCCAACTCACCGGCCAGTTTCCCAACTTTGAAGCCGTTCTTCCTAAAGATAACAACAAGAGCATCGCCCTCAACAGCTCCGATCTCAACGCCGCCATCCTCCGGGTGGCTCAGTTCGCCGACGAACGCTCCCGCGCCGTCCGCATGAAATTGGAAAAAGGCGAAGTCAAACTCTCCGCGTCCTCCACCGAAGCCGGCGAGTCCGAAGATTCCATCGAAGCTCCCTACGACGGCGAAACCCTGACCATCGGCTTCAATGCGCAATACCTCGTCGACTTCCTCAAAGCCTCCGGCACCGACGAAATTCGCCTCGAACTCAAAGACTCCCAATCCGCCGGTCAACTTCGCCCCGCCGAAGGCGACGACTACAAATACCGCTACATCGTCATGCCCATGCGCATTTGACTATGTAGGGACAGCCGCCCTCGGCTGTCCATTCGAGCGAAGCTCGATGGGTTTCCCTTTCGCAAGGACACAACACAGTGAGTTCTGCGGCTCGCTTCCGCCTCTACGTGCTCGACCGGGGGTGCCCCATTTCTCGCGCCCTTTGCGAGAAGTGCGCCACCATGCCGCCTGCACCATGCCGCCTGCGCCACCGTGGAAGAGCGGTGCTTCAGCGCCGCGTAGTCATTCCGAAATCCTCCGGGCTTTAGCCCCCGCTTGACCTTCCCCCGCGCCTGTCATAAATTGACCCAACCCTTATTTCAAGGAGCTTTCCCATGCTAGACGGCTTCAAAAAATTCATCCTGCGCGGCAATGTGGTCGATATGGCAGTTGGCGTGGTCATCGGCGCAGCCTTCGCGGGCGTGGTCGGCGGGCTCACTTCGGCCTTTCTCAATCCTCTGATCAAACTGGCTTCAGGCGGCGGCGAAAAGTTTTCAACTCTGCAGTTCACGATTCACAATGTCGCGTTCCCCCTCGACAATTTCATCAATGCCTGCATCTCGTTTTTTCTGATCGCCGCGGCGGTCTACTTTTTTGTGGTGCTGCCCGTCAACGCCCTCATCGCCCGCATGCACCGTGGCGACCAGCCCGCCGATCCCACCACGCAAAAATGTCCCGAATGCCTCAGCGAAATCCCCATCGCCGCCCGCCGCTGCATGTATTGCACCCAGCCCGTCCTCGGGAGGGCCGCCTAGCTGCGCACAAGAAAAAACCTTTTCGTCTGTATCGCAGGCCGGAGCAATATCAATGGGGTAGCCTATCCCGATTCTGACAGCAAGAGCCAACCATCTGCTTCGCTGTTTGCCCCTTGTGCTGGGGCCCTCGCTTCGTCCGGAAGCAACCATCCCGCCAAGCCTGTCCTAAAGTGTTTCCTGTATATGACCGGCTTCTGACCGATGCCAGAATACAAGCCCTGAGATGATGACCCTGTGACCACCGCCCCCAATTTAAAAGACCCGGGAATGGAACTCCAGGATCTCCTCACCTACACGGAGTTTCTCGATCGCCGGGACGCTTCCAACCGGGCAAAAACCCGATTCGAAGCCTTGCAAACCCTCGCCCGCGTCTTTACTGACGCTCCCGAGGTTGTACTGCAAAGGCTGGTCGACATCGCCGTTGAGTTTTGCGGCGCCGATAGCGCCGGCATCAGCCTCGAAGAACCCGATGAGCACGGCAATCCCACGTTCCGCTGGGTCGCCATCTCCGGAACTTTCTCGCCATACTTGAATGGCAGGACTCCCCGATTCTTCAGCCCCTGCGGAACCTGCCTTTCCAGGGGCCGTCCCCAACACTTCCGGGTCACCAAACCCTATTACGATTTTCTCGGCGTAGTCGCGGAGCCCATTACCGATGGCATGCTCATCCCTTGGACGAGTGATCGACACCGGGGAACGATATGGGCGATTTCCCACGGTTCCCCGCAAACTTTCAATGCCGAAGATTACAAACTGTTAAATGCGCTGGGCGATTTCGCCGGCATTTCCGTCCGGCTTACCGACCGGGAGCAGCTACTGCAAGAATCGCGCAACGAACTCGAATCGCAGGTGGAACAGCGCACCTCATCGCTGCGCCAGCTTTCCGCGGATCTCATGCGTGTGCAGGATGACGAGCGTCGAAGGATCGCTCGCGAACTGCACGACAGCATCGGCCAGTATCTCGCCGCGCTCAAGATGAACCTCGCCCAGCTGAAGGAATATCTGCCGGGCGGAAACGCGCAGCTCCTGGCCGATTCGGAATACGTGGTCGACCAATGCTTGTCGGAAACCCGCACCATTTCTCATCTGTTGCATCCCCCGCTTTTAGACGAGGCCGGCTTAGCTTCCGCCGCCAAATGGTATCTGGAAGGTTTCTCCAAACGCAGCGGAATTGAAGTTGCCCTGCACATCCACGAAAAATTGGGCCGCCTGCCCCAGGAGGTTGAAACCGCCCTGTTCCGTGTCTTGCAGGAGGGCTTGACCAACGTCCACCGCCATTCTGAAAGCAAGAAGGTCGACATCACCATCGGCCTCGATCGCGGAGCGGTTTTGATCATCATCCGCGATTACGGTTGCGGGTTCTCTTCCCAGCAATTGCAGGATGTGCACAATGGTCGTTCCCGGGGGCTGGGCCTCACCGGCCTGCGCGAACGCATCGCGGTCCTGGGGGGCCTGCTCGAGGTCGTCTCGATCGAACCCGGAACCTTGATCAGGGCCGCATTGCCCCTGACCCCCGCAGCGAAACGCTAGCTCCGCACTAATCATCGCAGTCCCCACTCCGCACTGACCCCCACCTGCCTTGAAAGTGATTTGAAAGGGCACGTCTTTAGACGTGCCGCAAGGTTCGCCCTTGTATTGCGGCTTCAGCCATTGAGGGTCGATCCGTGCCTCGCTGTGGTTCAGATCGTCAGCAACCGTTCCCTGCTCAAACGCTCTCATCGTGCGGCGCGAGCGAATGCAACCCGATAGTTGGCAAAGCGTGCGCAATTACACTCATTCATACCTTTGACCGCCATCCCCAGGGGCACAACCTGACGTCAGCTATACTCCCACCGGAGGCAATCCTATGCGAAACGTGAAACTGCTGATGACCTTTGCTTTTCTGTTTGCCAGCATAGGGAAGGTGGCCTTGGCGCAGGAGCATGCGCCCGTGAAAGTCAATCGGCTTTACACCGGGGAAGATGGCCTGAGTCATTTCGAACCGGTGAGCGTGAAGTTTTCTCCGGTTCCGGGCACGCCGAACGCGGTGGAGCAGTCGGCGCCAGTTTCCATGAAGAAGTCTTACGTGGTGCGCATTGCGCCGGGCTTCTTTGACGGCTGGCATAACGCGGATGCACGCCGGTATGTGATCACGATCAGTGGCCGCGCGGAGGTCGAGGTCGCAGGCGGGCAGAAAATGATCGCCGAGCCGGGGCAAATCGTGCTGGCGGAAGATTTGACTGGAAAAGGCCATACCTTCCGCGTCCTTGGCAATAGCGACTGGGTGGCGCTATTCGTCGACATGGAGAAAGACATGGAGAAATAGGTAGGCTCGACTGTCGAAACATCCCCAAACGCAACCTCAGCGGTTTGGGCTCAATGTGCGTAATTCCAACATCAAACCGGAGGCTTTCTTACCGCCGGATCGATCGCCTGATCCACGTAAATCCACAGGACACGTGAAAGCAGTGTGATCACGGGCGCAAATGGCAGGAAAAGTAGAATCGCCCAGATCGTGATCTTCTCCAAACCCCAGTTGGTCAGGCCCCAAAGCACCGCCGCAAATACGCAGATCACAGCCGAGCCCAGAATGTAGCTGATGTACATGGCACCGAGAAAATATCCTTGCTCGCGATAGAAATAAAGGCCGCAGACCGGACAGCGATCGTTCATCTTGGGCCAGCCCCAGTAAATGGTCGAACGAAATATTTTGCCGGTGCGGCAGCGTGGGCAAAGCTGGCGGAAAATGCTCTTTAGGGTGGACAAGTTGGCACGCGGCAAGAAATCATGATACTGGACAAATGTCTTGCCTTCAAAACTCCGCCCCACTCTGCCCGGTGACGGAATAGAGACGATCGCGAGACCTACTTCAGAAGCACCCGGACAGCCGATTACTCCAGGTCAATGGGTGTCCCGGCGAGCATAATTGTGGATTCTATGACTTCGAAATGGTTGATGGTGTCGGGCTGAGGCTGGTTCGCAAAGAACTCCTACCCAAGAAGTATCAGCACTGAGTGGACTAAGGCACGGCGGCGTAACGTCCCCTTCACGCATTGATCCCGTTAACCGGGCATCCCTACGTGTTATCGCTCGTTCCCCACAGCAATCCCGCCATCGAACCAAAGGTCTCCCGCGCGTTCCGCAGCTGCATGGAAGTAGCTAACATCTGCCATTTGGTATGCAGCAGAAAGCGGTGAACCCGCCAGCGCAGGGATGGATCCACCACCACCCGCCGGTGCTCTTGCGCACGCTGCAGCGCCCGCCCATCCATATCCAACTTGCGCGGATGCTGGTAGAAGCCTTCCATTTTTTCCACGCTCATGCCCGGCGTCGCCATCCAGCCCGGCACGCACTCCGCCAGCACATCCACGTCGGTGAGCACCTTGTCCAGCCCCATGCCCGTCGCCGGACACGCGCTCTGCGATGCGTCGCCGATCAGCACCACCCCCGGTTGCGGATCGCAATCAACCTTATATAAATCCACCCGGCTCGATTCCACGTTGCTGCTCACCTTAAATTCGCCTGTCACCCGGCTCAGCTTGGGCAGGTGGCGCCGCAGCATGGCCTCCGGCCTCCGAATGAATTCACGCACCCAGGGGTCGCTCGCCGAACGAAACACAAAAAGATTCGCGCGCATGGTGTTGCGGAATTTGAACAGCGTCAGGTAGTCGATTCGCGCCGACGGGCTCATCGAGTAATAAGTAAGCGCGTCAAAAGGAAACCCCTCCGCCTCAGCGGTAATATCAAACCCGAACCCCAGCGACTGGTCTTTCTGCACCACCCGGCGTTTCATCCCCAGGTTGTTTTGAAATTCTCCGCGGCTGCCGCAAGCCAGCACCACCAG
Source organism: uncultured Acidobacteriaceae bacterium (assembly GCA_963833875.1). GTDB lineage: Bacteria > Acidobacteriota > Terriglobia > Terriglobales > Acidobacteriaceae > Sulfotelmatobacter. Next base: position 101,258 of record CAWHZM010000002.1, on the reverse strand, counting down.
CTTCGCGCTAAGCTCTTCCCCGCCCACCAGCCTGACCCGCTGCACTTGGTCGCCGTTGCTGATGCTTTCCACCCGCCCCACGCGCTCATGTATCGTTGCCGGCATTTCCGCCCGCAGCGCATTCACCATCTCCGCGTATTTCAGACCGTACTGTTCAATCGGGCTGGTCTTGAAAATGCGCCCGTCATAGCCTCCCCACACTTCCCTCACCCGCCCGCAATACGGCAGCAAGGGCTCAAGCAGACCCAGCTTACGCAGGATCAAAACCTGTTCTTTTTCGATTTTCTCCGCTCGAAATAAAGGCGGACAGCTGGCATGCAGGTCCACCAGCATCACCCGCCGGCCCTGCCGTCCCAACACCGCAGCCAGAGCCGTCCCCGCCAGCCCGGCGCCTACAATAATGATCTCCGCGGAGAGCTCGGAAGAAAGCTCAGAGGAGAATCCACCTGCGCCGCTTGATGCCAACGCGTTCCCTGTCTTCCGCTCTGCGATTTCCTTGGAAGGCCCCTGCCAACCGGGCCGTTGCTGGGTAGCGAATCCTCGTCGAGGAGGCGTTTGCGTCACCGCTCTCATACTGCATCTCCGGACAATGGGCTCCGAATGAATCTTCAGCCCGGCATCAGCAGCCACCGCGCGAAGGCTTCATTCGCCTTACTGTGGGGAGGGACACTTTGGGGGATACTAAAAGGGGAGGCACCCACTATACCGCATTCCCAGAGAATTGCAAGCGCCTTCTTCCGCCATTTGTACCGGATTAATTCGAATTTGCCCAGAAAAGGAACGTCTTCAGCAGCGGATTGATTTGAATTTGCCTTGAAAAGGCACGGCTTCAGCAACGGATTGAGTCGAATTTGCCTTGAAAGGGCACGGCTTCAGACGTGCCGTAAGCGTCACTTTTTCATCGCGGCTTCAGCCGCTGAGGTTCACCATTTTTGGCGTAACATTCCCATTACCGGCAGGCCCGCCTGTGTCCCTCGCACTCCGGCCCCGCAGGAGCACCCATGACCGGTCCCGAAAACCCTCTATCCTCAATTGCCGCTCAACTCATGACTGCCGAACAAATAACCATCGCCGATCAAAAATACCCCATCGAGCGCGTAGGCCGGTCCCGCCTCAGAATGGCGCAATTCCAACTGCATGGCCGCCTCCTCGAAGCCATCGAGCAGAATCCCGAAAAGCCCAGCCGCTGGGGCAAGCTCGCCCGCGAAAAACACCAGGTCGTCCAGTTTCGCGACGTCAAACTCGGCAAATACATAGCCGTCTCGGTCGATGGCAAAGTGCAGGAGTACGGAAGCTAGGATCTAGCTCATGAATCGCTTTTCTGTCGGCTAAATGGCCGCGACGACAGAGCGATTCAAACGGCACGACTAAAAGTCGTGCCCTTGCAAGAAAAAGGAGTGCCGGACCCGGCTAGATTATTTTCCGGCGTAGGCGGCGGAAGCCAACATGCCGGCGATCTTCATGCTCTCGATGCGCTCCAGAATATTTTCGATGCTGGCGCCGGTGTCGGTGCAGGCATCGACGTAGGGGTGACGGCTGCCATCGGCGTGCATGACTAAGACGGCGGTTTCGGCTTGCGCCTTCTTGACCACGTAGGGAAGATGATGGCGGTCGTTGCGGGTGAGGCTGGGCCCGAGGACGACGAGATCGAAGGCGTTTTTTTCGAGGGCCTCGACGACGGCTTTGCGGCCCAGGGCTTTTTGCACGGCGTGTCCGGCTTTTTCAAAGGCGGCGGCGGGAGCGGATTGGGCTTGCTCCTCGGCTTCGCCGTATAGAATTCTCAGCTTTCCTGTTTTCGCCATTGGCTCCCATCCTTCCCGAGTACATAGCGCCAGTACGGATGCACGGTAGTGGCAGAGACACGGTAGCAATGGGGAGGTGCGGGGAGAACGTCACTGAAGGACAGCGACGAACGGACGAAAATCCTTCCGTTTGAACCGTTTCAGCGCTAAACTTTTGGGCCAGAGGAAAAACCTGACATGGTCCGCTCGCGCTTCGTGGTCCCGGGATTGGTAATAACAATGTTATTGGTGTCTGCCAGTGTTTGTTTCGGCCAGCAATCGGAGGAGAGCACGGCTACTTGCTATCTGGATGATGGGAGGCAAGTTTATATTCGCTACACTCCGGTGAACGGGAAGGCGGAGAAGATCTCGAATGGGAAGCCGTTTCTTCCGGGAGGAACGGCGATGACGCTGTTCACGGATGCTCCACTGGCCTTTGCGGGATCGACGATTCCGCTGGGGGCGTATTCGGTGTATCCCATTCCCGGGAGAGACAAGTGGACGCTGGCCATTAATAAGAATGTTACGCATGGGGCGAGCTACGACGAGAAGCAGGATCTGGTGCGCTCGACCATTGAAACGGATCAGGTGCCGGATGCGGCCGATGAGCTGGAAGTGGCGTTTGCGCACGTGGGAGAAAAATGCACGCTGCGCATTTACTACGGGAAGGTGGCGACGTTTGCGGAGTTTATCGCGAAGTAGGATGGGGTGGGCCTGACCCTTTTTTACTTCAGGCCATCGACCAGATACAGATCGGAGAGGGTGCGGACGTAGCTGTAGACGTAGGACTTGTTATCCGTGGAGAGCAGGATACGGCCCAGCGTGTCGATGCCGGCGGAGTCGGCGGGTTCCAGGGATTTCCATAAAGTGCGTTTTCCAGTGGCGATGTCGACGCGGAAGACCTGGGCGGGAATTTGACCGCGGCTGAGAACAAATACTTCACGGCCATCTGGCGTCCAGCCGGTGGGAACTTCGGTGGTACCGGTGCCGGGCAAGGGCCGGGGCTCTCCACCCGCGATGGGGAAGAGGTATATTTTATGGTCGGGGCCGACGTCGGCAACGAGGTCTCCTTGCGGCGATAGAATGACTCCCGGGGCCACGCCTTCTGCGGTGATCGGCTTCGGTTTGCCGTCGCTTAAGGATTCCACATAGAGCCGCATGCCGTGACCGGCGGCGATTCCGGAGAATACGATGCGGTCGCCATCGGGCAGCCAGGCAGCGCCTGTGTGATTGAGACCATCATCCTTCACGTGCCGCATTTCGCCCACGCCGGTAGGCAAGATGATGAGGGGAGCAGGGTTTGTGTTGAGCCGCGCCAAGGCCCATTTGCCGTCCGGAGAGAGCGACATGCCACTGCCTTCTCCGAGCCGGATGGCGGGCGAACCGTCGGTCTTGCGAATATAGATAGCGTACTTGGGCCCACCGCCCTCGCCGGCTTCCTGAAACAGGATCATCTGGCCATCGGGCGAAAGGCTGCTGGGAACGGACCAATCCAGCCAGGACAAGTCGCGCTCTTTGGTTTCGCCGGGAGCCAGTCCGATCATGCCGGCGCGATCATTGCCGCGAGTCAGGAGAACGGTGCCGTCGCGGCTTACATCCAACAGGGTGAGTTCGCCGGGCACCCGCGCCAGCAAGCGGACTTTTCCGGAAAGATCCACGGCGTAAAGCGAGCGGTCGCCTCCAGTTCGGGTGGCGCTGAACCAGATTTCATCGGCTTTGGGCGACCATGCTACTCCCTGAATGCTGTCCCATCCCTCCGAGAGAACGGTCTTCTTGCCCGCCGAGTCGACCATGGCAACCGAACCACCGTCGTCTCTCGGTTGAGGATGGTCGATGAAGGCCACCACATCGCCTTTCGGAGACACACGCAGATTGCCGATCCAGCCATCGGCTTCGTAGACGACTTTTCCCAGAGGAAACTCCAGACGTTTACGGCCGTTCACTTCATGGACGATGGCGAGCGAGTTTCCATCCGGCGCCCAGTCCGCCCATTCCACGTTTTCCAGAATTTCACGCGGCGCGCCTCCGACCAGCGGCACACGTGCCAGGGTCCCCGAGTAGAGGAATGCGTCTCGGGGCTTGCTGTCCAACGACAACAACATCTCCCCCGAGGAAGAAATTGCCAGGACCTCCGCCCCCTTGGGTTCCATTTCCTGCGACTGGGGACTCTCCGGGCGCGTGTTGAAAAGATCGAGAGTCTTGCCTTCCCACGCGGCGCTGTAAATTACGGTCTTGCCGTCAGGCGCGAAGCGCGCGGAAAGCACCAGGCCGCGACGGAAGGTCAGTGGATGGTAAGCGGCGAAGGTAGGTGCAACCGGCCTCTGCAGGAGAAATGCTCCGATCGCCAGGCCAATCAGCAATGCAATGACAGAAACGACCACCAGCGGCAACGGGCTGCGCTTAGCGGGGGCGGCAGCGACAGCGACTGGGTACGATGCAGCAGGAGTGATTGCAGAATCTGGAACGATGGGAATGCTGGTGGAACTGGCGCGGGCACGCGAGGTATCGAGATCGCGCTTGATGCGCTTCAGGTCGCCGCGCAACTCGGCGGCGGTCTGGTAGCGCAAATCGCGTTCTTTCTCGAGAGATTTGGTGATGAGCTCGTCGACCTTGGCGGGGATGGCAGGATTCAGGCTCGATGCCGGTGCCGGCATGCGATTGAGAATGGCTTCGAAGATCACGCCGCTACTGCTACCGGAGAAGGCCATGCGCCCAGTGGCCATCTCATAGATAACGGCGCCGAAAGCAAACAGGTCGGTGCGGGAGTCGAGTTCCTGCGCGCGCACTTGTTCGGGAGACATATAGGCCACCGTGCCGATGGTCGATCCGGGGCTGGTGACCAGGGTTTGCGGAGTGGCTTCGGTCGCGGTGTGTTCGGTGGAGGCGGGCGCAACTTTCGCCAGTCCGAAGTCGAGCAGCTTGGCTTGTCCGCGTTTGGTGACGAAGATATTCGCGGGCTTGATATCGCGATGGACGATGCCCTTGCCGTGCGCGGCGTCGAGCGCATCGGCGATCTCGATGCTCAGGCCGATCAGCGTTTCCGTATCGACTGGCCGGCCTTCAATGCGATGCTTGAGAGTTTGGCCTTCCAGAAACTCCATGGCAATGAAGGCGAAACCATTTTGTTCGTCGATCTCGTAAATGGTGCAGATGTTGGGGTGGTTCAGGGCGGACGCGGCCTGGGCTTCCCGCTGGAAACGGCTGAGCGCCTGCGGATCTTTGGCGACGTCATCGGGCAGAAACTTAAGAGCCACGAAGCGCCGCAGTTTGAGATCTTCGGCTTTGTAGACGACGCCCATGCCGCCGCCGCCCAGCTTCTCCATTATCCGGTAGTGAGAAATTGTCTGGCCGATCATTGGCGCGTGCGCAGGTCGCAGGCGCTATCTTATGGGCGTTCAGTCGGGCAAGTCAAAAGCTTTGATTGGGGCTGGCCCACATTTGCCTCTGTTTGCGCCACCATAAGTCGGCTGCCCCACCTTTCGTGGTTTTCGAAAGGTGGGAATTGGGAATGATGGTATCAGGCGGTTTTGCGGATGTGAAGTTCCGATTTTCGGGTCTCACGAATCAGAACTGGGCCGCGTTCGTCGTAGGCGTAGTGGGCGATTTTGCCGTGACCGGCTAACATGGCAGGGAGAGTGCGCATCAGCCCACCCGTGAAGGGCCACGGGTGGGGCATCCCGTGTCGTATAGGAGTACGGCTGGGCCATCTTTGCCTTTCTTGCTCCACCAATAAGTCGGCTGCCCCACCTTTCGCGGTTTTCGAAAGGTGGGAATTGGGAATGATGGTATCAGGCGGTTTTGCGGATGCGAACCGGATCAGGCTCCCCGTCGGCCTAGTGACAATCTTCCTGCGCTGGCGGCATCATGCCCAGCTTTGCAAAAAGCGCAAAGCTGGGGCAGCCCTGTTTATTCTGGTGCCGGCGAGAATCGCACAGCTCCCTTACTGGTATCTGGCTTGGCTTGATCGCCGAGCAATCCGAAGACGCCGACCCCGGTGGTGGTGCCGACGTAGACTTTTCCGTTGGCGATCATGGGCGTGATGAACTTGTTGCCTACGCCGAAATTGTCGCGGCCGTTGGCGGCTTGACTGGTGTTGTAGAGCTCGACCAGGGTGCGGGCGTTGTAGGCATGGAGAATGGCGGGGTTGGTATTTTCGGTAGCCCAGAGGATGGCGTTCTGTGAGCCGTTGGCGGAGATGCTGGGGGTTGCGCCGGGATAGGCGAAGGTGGTGGCGGTTTTGGCGATGGCGCCGGATCCTAGCTTCGCATCCTTAAATTCGAATTCCAGAATCGGCGAACCGACGGGTCCGTAAAAAAGGCGCCCATAGTAATAGGCGGGCATGGCCCACATGCCGCCGGAAAGAACTCCGTCGAGTTCCTGATAGATGGCGTCGCCGGAGGAATTGAATTTGCCCATGGATTGGCGGTTGACGATGTAGAGATTTCCATCTTTGCCGGCGCCGGCGGCGAGTTGCCAGATGTTGCCGGAGGAATCTTTCATGTCCGGGAAGAGGATGGCGCCGCCGGAGCCGAGGTCGGTATCGTCGCCGCTCTCCTGGATGCCGTCGGCCATCTCGAAGTAGTCGGCGACCGCAAGGCCGCCTCTGGTGGTTAAGCGGATGAAGGCGTTGCCGTAGTCGCCGCTGCCGGGAAATCCGGTGCCGGTCAACGTGCTATCGAAGGTGCCGTTGGCATCGAGAAAGAATATATTTCCGGAGCTGTCGGCCGCGAGGCCTGCGCCTGCTCCCCAGATTGCGCCTTCGCTTCCGTTGGGGGTGACGTTCATGACCGAGGTTTGTTTTAAGCTGGTCGCGTTGTAAGCCATGACCCATCCAGTGTAGGGGCGAACGTCGCAGTGCGAAGCCCAGGCGAGATAGATCTGGCCGTTGAGGAGCAGCAGCCCGGAGCGCTCTTCATATTGACCGGGATCGAAGATCACATAACCGTTGGTGCTGTTGTCGCCGGTGCCGGGGTACTGGGCGGCGATGGCGACGGGGCCCTTGTGAAGTTCGGCGCCGCTGGCGGCGTCGAGCGCGTGCAGACGCTGATAATAATTTCCCGAACTGTCCTTCGACATCGCGACTACATAGATGACGCCGTTCGATCCCTTGGGGCGATCGATGACCGGGGTGGAGGTGATGCCGATTTCCGGAGTGATCTGGCTGCATCCGCGATCGTCAGACGCGGTTTCGCCGGAACCCAGAGTGCTGATCTGCCAGATCTGCGAGCCGGAATCGGCGTCAAAGGCGTAGACAGAGTCGTTCTCGGTGGCCACGATGAGGAGGTTGTGGGTCCCGCTTGCGGTGGTCGTCACCTGCGACAGATAGAGCGGCTCGGCGTCCACCAAACCGTCGACGGTTACGGTAAACAGTTTTCCAAACGAAGCGGAATTGACGTTGCTCAAGGTGAGCGTGGTCTCCGCGATGTTGGAGCCGTTGCGGGAGTGGTCGTTGTGGTAGGTGCGAACGTCCTGCGCGAGAGCCGAGCGAAAGCTTGATGCTGTGAGGGTAAGAATTATAAGAACGATCGGAAGGGTTGAAAGGGAACGACGGGGACCGGCCTGGGACACTTGGGGGAAGGGCACGAAAACCTCCTGAGATTTAAAACAGGCGCGAAGTGCGCCGCGACGAGTGGGCTGAGGTTAGTTGCAAGATACGGTGTGGGGGAGGGAAAGAAAATCAGGAAGGGGCGACCGGGCTGAAATGCGATTGCGTGAGGCGAAACTGAAGGGGAGGGACTTTGACCGGAGGAGGGCCATTCAACGGCTGACTTCATGGTGCAATTCTGGCAAAGTTTTGATCCGGAGGAAACGCACGCAAGGGCATACGTGCGTGAAATAAGCGTATCGGTGGAGTGATGTCCCAATGCGGTAATTTTCTCGTTTTTTGGACAGTGGCCTTCCCGCTTACAAAGCTGGGGATGGTTCGGTTTAGGCTTCGCGGGTATGCATACCTTGGGCGACCTTATTTACGATAAATAACATTGCAATGTACGGCAGCGTACAGTAGACTTGCGCTGACAGTTAGCGGCAAAGAGGGAGGCATTTTATGCCGCCCGAAACTGCACAAGAAAACCGAATTGCCATCCTGAAGGAAGAGATCGACTTCATCCACCAGGCCAACTACAAGTACTGGGTACTGCCCGGCGGAGAGCACTCGCGCGAGGCTCGCGCGGAGTACGCACGGAGGCGTGTGCGTTTGGACGAAATCAGGGACGAACTGCGGAAGATGGCGTCCGCAGAAGTGGGCTAACCAGCAACTTTTTATGGGAACACGGTTTTTTCCTTGAAGAGCTTGCCCGGATCGCCCTAATATTTTTTTCGCTGGCCTCTTCGGCAAGCTCAAGGGGTGCTGCATGGAAAGCTCACAGGATTTCGTGTTGATCTGCCCGCTGTGCAAGCAACCGGTTTCGCTGACCTCAGATAATTGCGCCGATGAAAACGGCACCGCAATGCACGAGCATTGTTATGCGAGGTATTTAGCGGAACGCAATTCCTCTCCGAAACCGAAGGTTGCCTAGGTTCACGGCGTCTCCCCGGCTGAAGCCCGCGTTGTTATGAGCGTCGCAACGGCACGACCGAAGTTGTGCCTCGTCAAAGCCAATTCATTCAAAGCCAATTCAAATGATCCGCCAGGGGCAAAATTTCTTCGTTCCTGGCCTCACGAGCAATGGTTTTTTGAGACAATGCCGGGATGCGATTTTTGTTGATCTTGCTGACGGTGGGCGCGGCGTTTGCCCAGGTTCCGAGGCAGACTGAATCTCCGGGGACGAAAGAAGATCTCCGCGGGGTCAGCGTGGTTTCGCGGCAGGTGGCGTGGGCTTCGGGCACGCTCGGGACTTTTCTGCGCACTACCGATGGCGAGCGCACCTGGAGCGTGGGGCAGGTGCCGGGCGCGGAGGCGCTGGATTTTCGCGGGGTGGTGGCGTTCTCGCCGGACGAGGCATTTCTGATGTCCTCAGGCGCGGGAGAACAGTCGAGGATTTATCACACCACAGACGGCGGGCAGCACTGGAAGGCGCAATTCACCAGCACGAATCCGAAGGCATTTTTTGATGCGATGGCGTTCTGGGATTCGAAGCATGGCGTGGTGCTGGGCGATCCGGTGGCGGACGAGAGTGGGAAACTGAAATTTCAGTTAATGATGACGAGCGACGGGGAGACGTGGAGCGCGACGCCTTCGTCGCAGATGCCGGAGGCGGTTGCGGGCGAGGGAGCGTTCGCGGCCAGCAATAGTTGCATGGCGATTTTGCGCGGAGGGAAGAGCGAGGTAGCGGCGGCGGGCAAAGCTGGCGAAGCCAAAGCTGTGGCTGCCCCGGAGGACAATATCTGGTTTGCCACGGGCGGGAGCGTGGCCCGGGTGTTTCATTCCGGCGATCGAGGGATGACATGGGAGGTTTATTCGACTCCTATGGTGCACGGAGCGGATTCGGAGGGAATTTTCTCGATTGCATTTCGAGATGCGGATCATGGAGTGATTGCGGGAGGGGATTACAAGCGTCCGGATCGGGACGGGCCCAATCTGGCGTTTAGCGACGATGGCGGGAAGACGTGGTCGCTCTCGACCATCTATCCGCAGGCTTATTATTCGGCCGTGGCTTACGACCTGCGGGAGCTGACTCCGGAAACGGCGAAGCAGGATCTCAACCGGGCAGGGGTGCGGTTGTTTCTGGCGGCGCCGAAGTTTATTTTCGACTTCCGGCCGCCGAGGAATCCCACGCGGATCAGCCCGCGCAAGAAATCGGGGATTGGGTTTAATGCAGTCGGAGCATTTCCCGGTGGGGGAGCGCTGTTGGTGGGGCCGAAGGGGTCGATCGCCACGACCCCGTAATGCGGCTGTGCTTTTGGTTCGAGTAGCTTTCAGCGAGCTTTTTGTTGGAACCGGTTCCGGAGATGGGCATCCAACCTTTGGCGGGTGTACCATCGGGCAAGGATGGGATTCTTTCCCAGGGGCGATTTGGGGTACACTCCTTATAACGTTTCAAAGTGTATGTTCACGCCGCACCCAAACCTTGCCGATGACGTGAATCGCGCCATCGTTCAGTCGGAAATTGAAGGCGGAGTGTTTTTGCACGATTTGCCCCCCTCGACCGTACTGGAAATTCAAACCTTGAATCATTGTTATACCGCTGTGCTGTTGGGCGGGAGCGATGCGCTGATTTCGGGGCATCCGGAGTTTTGCCCGATTCCGGTGCAGGTGGCGATTGCGGGATCTTCTTTTGGCGGGTCCATGCTGAAGCTCCGCTATGTGGGGCGGGGAATGCATTTGGAATTCCGGCATCCGGAGTACGCTACGCCGATTATTACGTCACCGATTCAGGAAATACGGGACTTCACCACCGCGTAGAGCTGAGTTCCGGCGCGGGGTTTCCTGGTGAGTTGAGTTCTGCGGCTGTCCCTACACGGGCTGTTCTATATGCCATCCATTGACGAATCGTACGGACCTCACTAACATTCCTCCCGGAAGGCCCGAAGCTGGATTATGACCGTTACCACTCGCGAAGTCAGCCACGTCACCATTGTCGACCTGCACGGGCGCATCACCCTGGGCGAGGAGACGGAGAAGGTTCGCGAGGTGATTCGCGGGCTGATCGCCGCGGATAAGAAGAAGATTGTGCTGAACCTCGCGCACGTGGATTACCTGGATTCTTCCGGCGTGGGCGAACTGGTGAGCAGCTACACCGCGGTGCGCAATGCCGGCGGAGAGTTGAAGCTGCTGGGCCTGACCAAGAAGGTGCGCGACATTCTTTACATCACCAAGCTTTATACGGTGTTCGATATTAAGGACGACGAGTTCACGGCGGTGAAGTCGTTCGACTACTTTTTTGCCAAGTAAAGCGACTTGGGGAAAAGATCTGCTTTATGCCCAAAGGATACCCCAGCGGCTTCATCCGCTGAGGGTCGCCCGTTATCCCAGCCACCGAACCTTATTAAGCAAGAATCTTGAAAGCTAACCGGTGGGAGAACAGCCACCAAATCGACGCTCAGAAAATCCCCTGGGCCACCGCCATTCGGCAAAGTGGGAGGCGGCAGCCGATCCGCCCCATTGCGCACGACGTGACAGCCGTCACCGACATACAACCCATGCGCACCTAAGATAATTGTGTATCGTGCAGATGTTCATCGGCCGCCGTAAGACGAGGATGCATTGTCCGCCCACAGGTGAAAACCCGTAAACGCGGAAGAATGTCCTCTTACACCAGCCCCGGCCGTCAGCTCTCGAACTCAGCTGAGCAAGAATCCTGAAAGTTAACCTGTGGGAAAGCATCCGCGTCCATCGGCAAAACACCCTTGCATCCCGCCCGCTAACAGCAAAAAGTGGAACCCAGACTCGATCAATGCAGCCAGACTCGATCGACACAACAGCAGATGCGCCGCGAGCGACTCCAAAAAACTCATCTCCCAAAATTTCAGCCAGAGCCGAAGTCTCATCGCCACCAACCACCCCATTCCACTTCCAACCCAAATTCAGCACCAATCCCGCAATCTTCTATAGATTCCCTCAAAACAATCCCACCCGATGACTAGCTGGATACCCGCACTCCGCCACATTACTTGTTCACTAACCACTGGCCACTGTCCCCTGACCACTTCTCCCTACACACCTCACACTCCCGCCCAAAAAAAAAGCGCCAGCTCCAAACTCGAGCCAGCGCAAAAATCCAAAAAATCAAAAATCCAGAACTATCCACCCGTGCCGCAGCTGCATACACCGTGGCCGCTGCCGACCAGGGAGACTGCTCTGCAATCGGCCTCAAGCAACGTCAACTCGGAAGAGCTCAACGTAGCGTCCTGCGAAGCTGTTTCCGTGATCGACGAACCCTGAATATGAGTTGCCCACGAACGGATCCCCGCAGTCGGAGTTACTTTTCCGGCCAGCGGCAGCGGGCACGTTCCACCCACCGTCGTCGTCGAAACAATCCGGATCGAGCCCGTGCTCGGCGATGTCCCGTTCAATGGATTGCTCAACAAATTCGTATCTACTGAGAGCGTCAGCAGCCCATTGCGGGTCACTGCGCAGCTGCAGCATTCTGTTAGTTCCTGCAATGCGTCATACACGTACACCGCCGCACACAACTCGCCGCCCGACGTGCCGGCGTTCGTGATTCGTAAAGTCCCGGCCGGATCGCTGCTGTTGGCGTTGGCAAAATAATCCACCTTCAGCGTGTCCGGAGCGAGAGCCGTCTGCGCCATTGCATACCCTGTACACAGGGTCAGCACCAGCGCACACACAATAACCTTTGGGGATGGGCTCATTTGTTCCTCCTTACGTTTAACTCTCAAAAAATCACGCCGTCCAAGCGGGGGAGGGACTTTGAGCTCTTAGGGCGTTACCTCCATGCTATATCCCCCCACAATTCCCCAAGCTGACTAATCCAATCTCACTAGGGCATTACGTGCCCATGTAGAGCGGACGCCCCCGTCCGCTGCCTTTGACCTTGCCCCCTCCAACTCCAGCAGTGAGCAGTGATCAGTGGTTAGTGATAACCACTAATCACTAATCACTGTCCGCTCTTACCGCGCCCCCAAAATCACATCCGTCGCTCGCGCCGCCTCCACCGCTTCCTTTACATCATGCGTACGCAGAATGTGCGCGCCTTTCAGAATCAATGCCGTGTGCACGGCTAAATTTCCGTAAAGCCGCTGCTCTACCGGAGCATCCTTCCCATCTCTCGCCAGCATCCGCCCAATAAAAGATTTTCTCGACGTGCCCACCACTAGCGGAAATCCCAAAGCCTGCAATTCCTGAAACCGTCCCAGCAACGGATAATTCTGTTCCATATTTTTTCCAAACCCAAACCCCGTATCGACCGCAATTTTTTCTCTGCGAACCCCCGCCAACACCGCCGTTTCCGCCCACTCCCGCAGCTCCCGCTTCACTTGCAAAACAATATCGCCCGGCGGCGGCAAACTTTTCCACTCTTCCGGCCTTCCGCGCATGTGCATCAGGATCACGCCGCACTTCAATTCCGCCATCGTCTTCGCCATCTTCCCATCCCAGCGCAGCCCGCTCACGTCGTTCACAATCTCCACCCCAGCGGCTACCGCCGCCCGCGCCACGCCCGCCTTGTAGGTATCAACCGAAATCACCGCTTCACCGCGCTCTCTCTTGATCCCCACAATCACCGGCAAAACCCGCCGCAACTCCTCTTCTTCGCTAACCGCAACCTTCTCGTCCTCACCAGTAGAAGGACCCGCCGCAACCTTCGCTCCCGGCCGCGTGGATTCCCCACCCACATCCACAATGTCCGCTCCCTCTTCTATCAGCCGCAACCCGTGAGCCACCGCTTTTTCGGCATCGAAATACAGACCGCCATCGAAGAAAGAATCCGGCGTCGCGTTGACAATCCCCATGATCAGCGTTCGCTTTCCCAGTTCAAGCGTTCGGCTGCCCAGGTTCCACTGAAATACAGATCTCATACCCGATATGCTCGACCCCGAATTCTAAATGAAGAATTCGGAGTGAAAGAAAGTCCTGGAACGTGTCTCAGCATTTATGATTGAACAATTCGCAATGACATCGGCAAGAAAACCAGCCCGCAAACTTCTTCCAATTCTCTTGCTGTCCGCCCTCGCCGCGCTGGCCCTGAGCTTTGCCACGGGCTGCGACGTCGAACGCCGCAAGTCCGATGCCGAACTCGGCCTCAATCCGCAGCAGGTCGCCGGCCGCAAGCTCTTCGATAACGACTGCGACCGCTGCCACCGCCCCTACTCCACCAAAGGCAAAAAAGGTCCCGGATTAAAAGGCATCTTCCAGCACCAATATCTCCCCTTGAGCGGACTTCCCGCCAATGACGACCGCGTCACTGACATCATTCGCAACGGCCGCCCCGATATGCCCGGCTACAGCCAGGTTCTCAGTGCTCAAGATCTTCAAGACCTGCTCGCCTACCTGCACACTCTCTGAAGCGAAGCCGCATAGGCCCTGCCGTTGTCATCTCGATCCCCCGCGTTCGCGTTATGCATAGCCGGTTTTCCGCTGTGCCCCTCTGTGTCCCCTGTGTTAAGAGCCTTTGACTTCGGCCCTTGCAAGTTTCATCTCCCTCTCATGTCATAATCCCTGCATGAAGCTCGCCGTACAATCCGAGCTTTTCCGCCAACTCCCCGCGGTGGATGAAGTAATGCGCATCCCCGCCATCCTCGACCTCGCCGCCGCTTACGGCCACCCCTCCATCGTGAACGCCGCCCGCGTCGTCCTCTCACGACTTCGCCAGGAAATTACCTCCGGACTCTTGAACGAACCATCGCTAACCCTCGCTCTTTCTGCCCTGCCCGCAGCCGTCGAGAAACAACTTCGCCAATCCCTTCGCTATTCTCTGCGTTCGGTCATCAATGCCACCGGAGTAATCCTCCACACCAACCTGGGCCGAGCTCCGTTAAGCGACGCCGCCATCGACCACATTCGCGAAACCGCCACCGCCTACTCCAATCTGGAGCTCGATACCGCCTCCGGCCTTCGCGGCAAGCGGGACATCCACGTCGATCGCCTCTTCCAACGCCTGCTCCACCAGGATGGAAGCACCATTGAATCGGCAAACCTTTCCACCATCGTCGTCAACAATAATGCCGCCGCCGTTCTCCTCGCTCTCAACACCATCGCCGAGGGCGGCGAAGTAATCGTCTCTCGCGGCGAACTGGTCGAGATCGGCGGCTCCTTCCGCATCCCTGACGTCATGGCCAAGTCAGGAGCCATCCTCCGCGAAGTCGGCACCACCAACCGCACCCGCATCGCCGATTATGAAAACGTTGTTACCGAAAAAACCCGCCTTCTCCTCCGTGTGCACCGCTCCAACTTCGAGATCTCCGGATTCACCGAACAACCCTCCACCGAAGAACTGGTGGACCTCGCGCGCCGGCACAACCTCCCATTCATGGAAGACCTCGGCAGCGGCGCTCTGTTCGATCTCCGCTCGGTCGGAATCACCGGCGAACCCGGAGTGCTCGACAGCCTGCGCTCCGGCATCGACATCATTACTTATAGCGGCGACAAGCTTCTCGGCGGCCCGCAAGCCGGATTGCTCACTGGCCGTCCGGATTTCATCGCGCGCATGCGATCAAACTCCCTCTTCCGCGCCCTGCGCGTGGATAAGCTCATCTACGCCGCCCTGGAAGCCACTCTTCTCGCATACCTGCGCCAGGACCACGATTCCATTCCCACTCTAAAAATGATGCGCCTTTCGAAAGACGCTATCGCCGGCCGCGCCAGCGCATTGAAATCCAAAATCAATTCTCCAAAATTAAAGCTCGAACTTCACGATGGCGAATCCCTTCTCGGCGGCGGCGCCGCGCCATCTTCCGTTCTCCCTACCTGCCTTCTAGCCTTAACTCATTCCACACTCAGCGCCGATGAACTCTCCGCACAGCTCCGATCCTCCGATCCTCCCATCATCGCCAGAGTAGAAGAAGGCCGCGTCCTCATCGACTTGCGCACCGTATTTCCCCATCAAGAGGCCGCACTCATCTCCGCTCTCGAACGCATCGCCACCTGATCCTGCCGCATCGAAGCCCTGTGGCCACTCTTTGTACCATCGGACATTCCACTCGTTCCCTGAACGACCTTATCGACGCCCTTCAATCGCACCAGATTCAAACCCTCCTCGATATCCGCGCCTTCCCCATGTCCCGCCGCTTGCCCCAATTCAACCGCGACTCTCTCGGCCAAAACCTTTCCACCGCCGGAATCCATTACCTCTGGATGCCTGCTCTCGGTGGCTACCGCAAAAAAATTCGCGAGGATTCCCCCCACGTCGCCATGCGCAACCCCAGCTTCCGCAACTACGCCGACTACATGCTCACTCCAGAATTTGACAAGGCCATGTCCGAACTTGTCGCTCTGGCGGAAAATTCCCGCACCGCCTACATGTGCGCCGAGCGCCTCTATTTCCGCTGCCATCGCATGTTGATCTCAGACTGGCTGCTGGCTCACGCCCACACGGTCCTTCACATCGATGGCCCCGGGCCCTTGAAAACTCACGCCCTCACCTCGGACGCGCGTCTCATCGATGCCCAACTGATTTATCGCGGCGACCGCCTGCTCTAATCCCACGCTCCGCGCTTTGCCTCCGAAATCGGTGCATTCCAGATCCCAATCCCGCCCTAAACTTTGCCGAATCCAACTCGGCCATCTGCTAGACTGTCGCATCCTTTTTATGTCGCTCACCACGCAACTTTCTCCGCCTTCCGTGATCCCCGAAGTCTCCGAACGCACGCTGCTAACCGCTTTAGGCCTCACCAGCTTCGCCACGCTTCTTCTCGAACTCGCCCTCACCCGGCTCTTCTCCGTCATCCTTTTCTACCACTTCGCCTTCCTCGCAATTTCAATCGCACTGCTCGGCCTCGGCGCTGGCGGAGTCTTTGCCTACCTGCGCAAGTCCCAGCTTTCCGAATTTCCCACCCGCTCTCTCGCCTTTCGCCTCTGCCTGATCAACGCGGTCGTCATCCTCCTGGTTCTGGAAATCGTTTTGCACGTGCCCGTCGCTCTGGAAGTCTCCGGAAGAAATTTCCTGCGCCTCACCGTTATCTATCTTGCCGCAGCCGTCCCCTTTTTTCTCACCGGTCTTCTCTTCTCCGTCATCTTCTCCCGTGAATCGCGCCGCATTCCCTTGCTCTACGGCTCCGATCTCGGCGGCGGAGCGCTGGCCTGCGTAGCCGTCGTCCCCCTCCTCAACTGGATCGGCGGCCCCAATACCATCCTTATGGCGAGCGCCGCGCTCACCGTTGCCGCCGCTATCTGGGCGCCTTCGCCGCGAACCCGCCGGCTCTCAGCCGCTTATCTCGCAGGCTTTCTCATCCTCATCTCCTTCAACTTCTCCGGCAAATTAATTGATGTGGTCTATGCCAAGGGACTTTTCCGCAATCCCGCCTGGGTCGAGTTCGCTCGCTGGAACGCCCTTTCCCGCGTTGAGGTCGATCGCTGGGGCCCGGCCAAAGCCGTGGTCATCGACGCCGACGCCTCCACCTACATCATGAATGTCGAGCCCGACCATGTGAAGGGCTCTCCCTGGGAGAGCATTCTCATGTCCGCGCCCCCGGCTCTGGCAAATGTTCTGCGCCCCCACGGCGACTTCGCCATCATCGGCCCCGGCGGCGGAGTCGACGTGCTCCGAGCCTTATCCAGCGGCAGCCGCAGCGTCACTGGCATCGAAATCAATCCCATCATCGCCAACACCATCATGCGCGGCCGTTACGCCTCCTACTCCAAACACCTCTATCAGCGCCCCGAGGTCGACATGCACGTCACCGACGGCCGCTCCTATCTCCGCTCCTCTCCCAAAAAATTCGATGTAGTCCAGATGACCCTCGTCGATACCTGGGCTTCCACCGCCGCCGGAGCCTTCGCCCTCAGCGAAAATAATCTCTACACCGTCGAAGCTTTTCAGGAGTATTTCGAACACCTCAACCCGGATGGCATGATCGCCATCACCCGCTGGGAATTTCACGAACCTCGTGAAGCCCTGCGCGTCGTGTCCCAAGCCATGGAGGCCCTGCACCGCCTCGGGATCGCCAATCCCGCCCGCAATTTCATCGTCGCCTCCCAGGGCCTTCTGAATGAAGACGGCATCCCCGTTGTTGTCCTGGTCAGGAAAGCCCCATTCACTCCCGAAGAGGAATCCGCCGTCCAGGCGCACTTTTTAAAGTACCCCGACCTTCATCCCTTATACCTGCCCTCGCAGCCTCAGCCCAACCCCTTCGGCAACCTGATCGCCGGCAACGATCCTTATTCCTTTGCCCGCACCTACGCCTACAACGTTGCCCCCGTTGACGACAACGCTCCCTTTTTCTTTTTCACCCTCAAGCCCGATCAGATCCTCGCCAACGGCCACTCCCTCCATCACGGCATCGATTGGAAGGTCAACCTTGGCGTGCTCGTCCTGCTCCTCGTTCTCGTCATCTCCCTCGCCGCCGTGATCGCATTCTTGATTCTGCCTTTGGCCTTGAAGGCCGGCCACATTCGCCAATCTCCCCTCCCTCTGCTTTATTTTGTCGCCGTCGGTCTCGGCTACATCATGGTGGAAATCGCCTTCATCCAGCGCTTCGTACTTTTTTTGGGGCATCCTACCTACGCCCTCACTGTCGTCATCTTCTTATTAATGCTCTCAAGCGGCGCCGGCAGCCTGTTTTCCCGCCGCTGGCTGCCTCGCACTCCACTCGCCTGGATGCCCATTGCCCTCGTAATCGCCGCCTTGCTGCTCGATGTCTTTCTTCTGCCCCGCTGGTTGGAAGCATGGGTGGGACTCGAACTCAGCGCTCGCATCGCCATCAGCGCTCTCCTGTTAGCCCCGCTCGGCTTCGTCATGGGAATGCCTTTCCCCACCGGCCTTCGCGCTCTGGCTGCGCGCCCCAACCCTAACCCGCATGTCCTCGCCGGCCGCGTCCTCCCAGGCCACGTTCTCCCAGGCCACGTTCTCCCAGGCGAAGATAACGCCATCGAATGGGCCTGGGCCATGAACGCCGCCGCCAGCGTGCTCGGCTCCGTCCTGGCCATGGTGATCGCTATTCAATTCGGCCTCAACGTCACCCTGGCCTGCGGCGTCGCCGCCTACCTGCTTGCCCTCGCTCTGCTGCCAGTCCTTCACCCGAAAAATCCCATGTAGGGACAGCCGCCCTCGGCTGTCCGGTCGAGCAAAGCTCGACTTATCTCACCGCGAAGATCGCAAAACGCTCCTCTCTCAGGTCTCACCCACGCCATGCGCTCGCGTCCCCGCGCTATACTTTCCCTTGAGCCCATGACCACCACCACCAATCAAATCCCCATCGAGCACTTCGTCACCGAACTCCGCAAATTCCCCGCGTCCGCCTTCGATCGCACCGAACAACTCCGCCAATTCCTCCAGTCGAATCCGCTTAATCCCGATTCTCTCGCTCCCTATCTCCTCTGGGACCGCCAGCACTACACTCGCAATCTCATCGATAAAACTCCTCTCTACGAATTGCTCGCCATCTGCTGGGAGGTCGGCCAGTCCAGCTCCGTCCACAACCACCGCGATCAGAATTGCTGGATGGCCGTCCCCATCGGCCGTTTACTGGTCGAGAATTTCCACGTCATCGAGCAGGACATTCCCGCGGGAAAATGCATCATCCAATCCACCGAAACCGTCGAGATGAATCCCGCCCAGCCCTGCGCCGTCAATCCCGCCGAGCCCGTGCATCGCGTCTTCAATCCCCGCGAATTCAACCAGCGCGCCGTCAGTCTGCACGTCTATTCCCGCCCCTTCGATACCTGCGTCGTCTACTCCGCCGAACAAGGCACCTGTGGCGAAATTCAACTGCACTACACCACCGAATACGGCAACCCCAAGAAGTGACCGACTAAGAAGTGACCGACTAAGAAGTGACCGAGTAAGAAGTGACCCGGTAAGAAGTGACCCACCGAAGTGACTTTAGGCATTTGCCATACCTGATTCGGATTGGGAAAATACCTTCGCGCGGGGATTTCTCTCGCGGCTCGTTTCCAAAATTCGAGCGCACCACATCGGGCCCCTGCATTTCAGCACCTAAACTTCTTTAGCTAAAAGATTTCAAGCGCCGCCGTGGAGTCGTTGTGAGAGCATCTTTAACTTCGCTCATCTTCTTTGGCCTGCTGGTCGCGGCCTTCGTGCATTACGGCAACCATCTTCCGCAGTTCAAGCCGGACTCCTCCTCCGATGCATCCCTGGAACCCGAATCCAGGGAACTGGATCCAGGCACCGCAGACAATCAGGGACTCGACCCCGATCAAGCCATCAAAAATCCCAGCAAGGTCATGAACGTCGACGGCCCCCTGGCCCGATGGATGAAAAACCTTAACCCCAACAATCCCGACAAGCGCACTCCCTGGAAGGCCCACGCCAACGATCACATTGCCCCTTCACCCGCCGGTACCAGCGGTGTCGTTCTGCACCAAACTTTTCCCGTCGCTCGCGGAGTCAGTTTCCCCTTCACCATTCCCGCCCACGCTGCCACCCCGCAACTCCGCGGAACCTTTCAGTCCGCCTTGCAAGCCCACGGAGACTCCACCAGCGAAAGCCCCGATATCGCTTTTCTTCTCTTAAATCAGGAAGAATATGACAACTTCCTCCACGGCCACCTCGGCAACTCACTCATCGCCGTCGACTCCTCCCACAATCAGGACGTCAACTTCGGCCTGCCCGCCTCTTTCGATCAACCCGCAACCTACTACCTGGTTTTTCGCAACAACCCCCGCTACCCCAGAAAAACCGTCCAAGCCGACTTCAAAGTCAATTTCTAAATTACCTGCGCCCAATCCCTCTGTGCCCCCCCCGTGCCCCTCTGTGGTAAAGATTTCGATTTCCTCCCCACTCGCCCCACCCTTGCTAAACTAATAACTTGTCCCCACGCACAAAATCCCCGGCTCCGCCCCCCGAAGCCCCCGCCCCCACCCTCGTCCCGCGCAAAAAAGATGCCCCCGCCAAACCCCGCATCTACCTCATCGACACCATGTCCTTCATCTTTCGCGCCTACCACGCCATGGCCCGCCAGCGCTCCATGTCCACCAAGTCGGGACTACCCACCGCCGCCGTCTACGTCTTCGTCAACATGCTGCGCAAACTCCGCGACGATTTTTCTCCCGCCTATCTCGCCGCCGTGTTCGACGTAGCCGCCAAGACTTTTCGCGACACCCAGGCCGAAGCCATCACCAAGGTCCGCAAGTTCGATATCAAAACCCAAACCTTCACCGAGATCGAATACAAAGGCTACAAAGCCAACCGCGCCGCCATGCCCGAGGATCTCGCGCAGCAAATCCCCTACATCCGTCGCGCCCTCGAGGCCTATCGCATCCCCATCCTCGAGCTCGCCGGATTCGAAGCCGACGACGTCATCGGCACCCTCGCCCGCAAAGCTGCCGAATCCGACTACTGCGTCTACGTCGTCTCCAGCGACAAAGACATGATGCAACTCGTCAACGACGATGTCCTCATCCTCAACCCTCCCAAAGACAATCTGATCTGCGATGCCACCAAGGTCGAGGAAATTCTCGGCGTCCCTCCCAGCCGCGTGATCGACATCATGGCCCTCCGCGGCGATTCCATCGACAACATCCCTGGCGCTCCCGGCATCGGCGACAAAGGCTCCGTCGAAATCATCAAGCGCTTCGGCACCGTCGAGAATGCCCTCGACCACGCCGCCGAAGTCGAAAAGAAAACCTACCGCGAATCTTTGCTCAACAACCGCGACATCATCATGTTCAGCAAAAGTATGGCCACCATCGACTCCAATGTTCCCGTCGAGTTCAACGTCGAGGCCATGCGTGCCGGCGATCCCGATCTCGATCTCCTCCGCCAACTCTTCACCGAACTCGAATTCACTTCGCTGCTGAAAGAAATCCTGCCAAAGATTGAAGTCACCGAAACTCACTACACCGAAGCGGAGTCAGCCGAGGACGTCGAGCGCATCGTAAACTCTCTCCCGAAAGATGCCGCTCTCGCCATCGCAGTGGAGCTGGACCAATCCGAATCGACCTCAACCGAAGATGAAGAGGAGGTTGTCGAGCAAGAACCACAAGAAGCGATGCTCCCGCTTACCGACGCATCCTCTCCCGAACCCACTCCAAAACCCGCTGCCCGCCGTATCGCCATCTCCGCAGCCGCCGGCACAGCCGCCATCGTCAAACTCGATTCCGCCCCAGCCGCCGAAAAACTCCGCTCGATCCTTGCGAACACCACCACCCCCAAGACCATCCACGATTACAAATCCGCCATTCACACCCTCGATTCCCTCGGCATCCCTCTGCAATCTGTCGCGCACGATCCTATGCTCTACTCCTACCTGCTCGACCCCACCTACTCCTCGCACCGCCTCGCCGATGTCGCCCTCCGCCGCTTCAATCTCAAGCTTTCGGGCGATCTTACAGAGGCGTCCGTCATCACCTTCCGCCTCGCGGACGCATTCCGTGAAGAAATCAAACAAGCCGGACTCACCCAACTCTACGAAGAAATCGATCTCCCGCTCGTTCCCGTCCTCGCCCGCATGGAACAGGCAGGAGTAAAAATCGACACCGCGGCCCTCGCGCAAATGTCGAACGAACTCGAGCGCGAAATTGGCGTCAAGGCCAAAGAGATCTATGCCGCCGCCGGAACCGAATTCAACGTCAGCTCGCCCAAACAACTCGGCGACGTCCTCTTCAACAAGCTCAACCTCGCCAAGCCCATCAAATACGGCAAGGGTCGCGTTATATCGACCGCCGTCGATGTTCTCGAAACCCTCGCCGAGGACCACCCCATCGCCCGCATGGTTCTCGACTACCGCCAGCTCACCAAACTCAAATCCACCTACGTCGATACTCTCCCCGCGCTCATCAACCGCTCCACCGGACGCCTGCACACCACCTTCGCCCAAACCGGAACCGCCACTGGACGGCTTTCCTCCGCCAACCCCAACTTGCAAAACATTCCCATCCGCACCGAACTCGGACGCGGCATCCGCGCTGCTTTCATCGCTGAACCAAGACACGTCCTGCTCACCGCCGATTATTCGCAGATCGAATTGCGCCTGCTCGCCCACTTCTCCCGCGATCCGCTCCTCGTCGAAGCCTATCGCCGCGGCGATGACATCCACACCCTCACCGCCTCGCAAGTCTTCGGCGTCCCTCCGCTCATGGTCACCGCCGACCATCGCCGCGCCGCCAAAGTCGTCAACTTCGGCATCGTCTACGGCCTCTCGCCCTTCGGCCTGTCGCAAAATCTCGGCATCGAACCCTCCGAAGCCAAACAATTCATCGCCGCCTACTTTGAAAAGTACTCTGGCGTCCGCGCCTTCATCGACAAAACTCTCGAAGAAGCCCGCCGCAATCTAAATGTAAGAACCCTCTTCGGCCGCATCCGCCCCATCCCTGACATCAACAGCAAAAACGCTAACCAAAGAGGCTTTGCAGAACGCACGGCAGTAAACACCCCGCTGCAAGGCACTGCTGCGGACCTGATCAAAATCGCCATGATCCGCATCGACGCCGCCCTCAGCGCCCGCAATCTGAAATCAAGAATGACCCTCCAGGTTCACGACGAACTAGTCTTCGAAGTCCCCGAAAACGAAATCGACGAAATGAAATCCCTGGTCCGCGAGCATATGGAAAAAGCCCACACCCTCACCGTCCCCCTGCAAGTAGAAATAGGTGTTGGGCAAAACTGGAGAGATCTAGACAGTTAGTGTGGCGCGGGCGCCCCCGCCCGCGTATTGCAGCGGCAATGCCCATGTAGGGACAGTCGCCCTCGGCTGTCCATCCGAGCGAAGCTCGGACTCGCTCGTAGGCTCTTCAAGTGAATTTGTTATACTAAAAGATAACTGGAGTAATAATGCACACCACCAACCTGCGCAAAGTCGGCGGCTCCGTCATGTTAGCCGTCCCACCCCCTCTGCTCGACATCCTGGATTTGCAGCCCGGCGCCAAAGTCGGCATCGCGATCGAAAGCGGACGCCTTATCGTCGATCCCCAGCCCCGCCGTCGCTATACCCTGGACGAACTCCTGGTCCAATGCTCTCCGAAGTCTCGTCGAGGCAAGCGGCGCTCGAAACCAGAACAAAAATGGCTCAACAGTAAACCCGTCGGCCGCGAGCTGATCTAAACGTGAGTAGATATTAAAGATGAAGCGCGGCGAAATCTGGCTCGTCAGTCTCGATCCCACTTCAGGCCACGAGCAAAAAGGCCGCCGTCCGGTGCTGATCGTATCGCCGGAAGCCTTCAATCGGCGAATGAAAGTCCCCATCGTCCTGCCAATCACCAGCGGCGGCAATTTCGTGCGCGCCGCAGGTTTCGCCGTACCCTTAACTGGCGCCGGAACCAAAACAACCGGCATCATTCGCTGCGATCAGCCCCGCGCCCTCGATCTCTCCGCCCGCGGCGCAAAGAAACTGGAGACCATTCCAGATGCAATCATCAGCGAAGTGCTGGCAAGACTAGCGCCAATCTTCGAGTGAGGTGTTTCGAGCGAACGGCCTCGTGACACGCTACTCATGTAGGGACAGCCGCCCTCGGCTGTCCATCCGAGCGCAGCTCGGACTTGCTCGCAGCACCTAAACTCCCAGCGCCCGCTGAATCTCCCCTGCAATCCCCGCTGTAATCGCCAACATCCGCTCTTCAGACTCCGCCTCCACCATCACCCGCGCCAGCGCCTCCGTCCCCGAATACCGCACCACCACCCGCCCATTCCCATCCAACTCGCGCTCCGCCGCATCAATCGCCCGCTGCACCTCCGGCACCTGCGCAAACGGAATCTTCTCTCGCACTCGCACATTCTGAATTTTCTGCGGAAACACCTTCAAATCGCTTACCAACTCCGCCAAGGACTTTCCACTCCGCACAATTACATCCATCACCCGCAGCGCCGTCAGCAGCCCATCCCCGGTCGTCGCCTCGCCGTCGCGAAAAATAATATGCCCGGATTGCTCCCCGCCCAGCGTCGCCCCCATCTTCAACATCTCTTCCAGCACATATTTATCGCCCACATTCGCCCGGAACATCTGAATCCCGGATTTCTTCAGCGCGATCTCCACTCCCATATTCGACATCGTCGTCGCCACCACCGTATCTCCCGCCAGCTTCCCCTGCGCCTTCAAATCCCGCGCCGTCAGCAACAGTACGCCATCCCCATTCACCACCCTTCCCATAGCATCGCAAAACAATGCCCGGTCTGCATCACCATCAAACGTCACCCCTAAATCAAACTTCCCGTCCGCTTCCGCCACCATCTTCCCCAAGGTCTCCGGATGCAGCGCCCCGCATCCATCATTAATATTTTTCCCATCCGGCGTCACATGGATAAACGTCGCCTGCACCTTCAAGCTCCGAAACAACTCCGGAGCCTCCGCCGTCGCCGCTCCATTCGCGCAATCCACCAGCACCCGCAGCCCGCTTAAATCCGCCTTCACGCTCCCGGCCAGCGATTCGATGTAAGCCTTGCGCAGCCCCGCTTCTCCCGGCAACGACGGCTTCGCGATCTTCAGCGCCGTATCGTCCGCCGCTCCCGGCCGCTCCAGCAACGCAAAAATTTCCTTTTCAATCGCCAGTTCCCGCGCATCCGGAAGCTTGAAACCATCCCCCGAAAAAACTTTGATCCCGTTATCCGTCCACGGATTATGCGACGCCGAAATCACCACCCCCGCCGCCATCCCCCGCGACCGCGCCAAATACGCCACTCCCGGCGTCGTGATCACGCCTGCGCTGTGCACCTCCACGCCCACGGCCGCCAACCCTGACGCCACACGATCCGCAATCCACCCACTCGATTCCCGCGTGTCCTGCCCCATCACCGCCTGCGCCTTCGGCGTCCCCCGCAACAAATCATGCCCCAACGCGCGCCCAATCAAAAAAGTACTCTCCGCCGTCAGCGGAAAATCCCCCGCCACGCCACGTATTCCATCCGTCCCAAACAACTGCCTGCCCTGATTGCTCATAAATTTTTACGCGAAATGCCTAACCGAGAATGATAAATGACAATCTCCGATTTCGGTCGAAACCATCACTGGAAGGGAGGCCGCGAAAGAGAGAAGGGAAGAAATAAAACGTAACGAAGCAACCAAGAAAGGCACCTCGAACCGAAGGCTAGAAGAGCCGCAAGGAAGCAAGACTCGAGAGCCGGCGCCCGAAAGCAAAACGTGGAAGAGCGGCGCTTCAGCGCCGCATAAAGCGTCCCTTGAGAGCGAGCTTTAGCCCCCGTGGTCGTCGTTCAATGCCCGCTCCCCGTCTTCTCCATAATCACAATCACCCGCACCGGCGTCGGCTGCACGACCTGGATCAGCGGGTCCGACACATATGCATTGGTCACAAAGGTCGCCTGCGTCGTCGTCCCCGAAACATCAATCGGATCGGTCGTCGCCGCATCCATCTCCTGCACATGCTGCTTTGGCCCCACAATCGTAATCTTCGCCGGATCCACCAGCACCTTGGCGATCTGTTCCCCGGTCACAAAATTCCCCATCACTCGCGGTCGCACCTCCACCTCGCGCGTCATCCGCGTATCAAAACTCAAATGCACCTGCCCCGGCACCACTTGCACCACCTGCAAATCCCGCGGACGCCGGATCTGCTGCGCCGTCAAATCGAACGTCCGCTCGCCCGCCTGCACGTTTGCCAAATCTAATTCCGCATGAACATCGCTCGCGCTCAGATCGTGGATCAACCGCTCCGGCCCCCGCACCCGGATCTGCGCCTCCGGAATTGTCGTCGAGCTGATCTCCAGCGACCACGGCACATGCTGGAACTCAATCGGCACATGCACCGCAACCTCCGCCGGCTGCTGGTTCGGCTCAACCATCATCCATAATCCCGTCGCAATCACCAGCGACAGAATCTTCAGCCAGAAATTGTGCAGCACCCATCTCCGGAACAAGCCCATCACAGCGGACGCTCCGTTTCCGACTCCGTCTCCCGCTCGGCGCTCACCCCAGCCTCGGCGCGAAACGGCGCCTCCATCCCCGCATCCGATTCGTCTTCCCGCGCCACCGTCGGCAGCCCCACCGGAGACATATACCGCCGCAACTCATGCCCCAGCGCCTCGCGCAACTGCTCCACCGTCAAATCCCTTTCAATCTTGCCCCCCACCGCCATGCTGATCGCGCCCGTCTCCTCCGACACAATCACCGCAATCGCGTCCGTCTCTTCCGTGATCCCAATCCCCGCCCGGTGTCGCGTCCCCATCTGCGTCGAGAGTACCGGATTCATCGACAGCGGCAAAAAACAAGCCGCCGCCGCCAGCCGATCCTTCTGGATAATCACCGCCCCATCATGCAACGGCGCGCTCGGCCGGAAAATCGTCGCCAGCAGATCGTAAGAAAGTTTCGCATCCATGGCCACGCCGCTCTCGATGTAAGTCCGCAATCCAATCTCGCGCTCAATCACCATCAGCGCGCCCGTTTGATGCTGCGAAAATAAATTCGCCGCCAGCA
The DNA here is from genome assembly GCA_963833875.1 of uncultured Acidobacteriaceae bacterium. Taxonomy (GTDB): domain Bacteria; phylum Acidobacteriota; class Terriglobia; order Terriglobales; family Acidobacteriaceae; genus Sulfotelmatobacter. The sequence continues at coordinate 74,601 of CAWHZM010000002.1, read as the reverse complement.
CAATATCGTCGTAGGCGTCGCCCTCCGGCGCATTCCCCCGCAAAAAACTCACCCGCCGCCCCACATCCGAAAGCACATGCCGAATCTCCGCTTGAAAAACCACAATCAGCGCGAATACCACATACGGCACCAGGTGGCTCACCAGCCAGTTCAACGTCACCAGCTCGCCAACCCGCGCAAAATAAAACGCCACCCCCACCGCCGCCAACCCCGCCAGCATCGGCGCCGCCCGCGTCCCCCGGATCATCACCAGCACTTCATAAATAATCAATGCCACCAGCAGAATGTCGACCACCGTAAACGACACTCTCATCCATGGCGTGATCATTCCCGTGCCCTCAGATCCTCGCGAAATTTATCTGACAGAACTCATCATTCTAATGCACCACCGCCCCTCCAGGAACAGCCGCCGAAGTACGCCCCGATTACCAATCACTGATCACTGCCAATGAGTGGTCAGTGATCACTTCTTCTTCTAAGCATCGGCTTTAGCCCCCGCGCCGCTCCACCCTTCAACCAGAATGAATCGATACCCCCGCGCCGCCGCCCATCACCACGTGGAAGAGCGGCGCTTCAGCGCCGCGTAAACATCACAGGCAAAACTTGGGCCCCAGCCCCTGTGGCTACTGTCTTGGTTCAGCCTGAAATGGAGAAGCGACGTTCTCCGTAAGTGAGTATTCCACCCTTCGGGCGGGGATTTTCAAGGCATGGGGGTCTTTCGATCCGATGGAGGTTGGGCCGCGCAAGAACGAGTCCTCGCGCCCCCGTTCAGGGTCTCGATGAGCCCATCGGACTATCCCCCAGCATGGTTGCGTTCCCGCAGTGCCCGCTTCCGTTTCACCCGGCAAGATCATTGTAGCTCCGCAGCGATATGCCGTTCTCAACCTCCGGTTTGGTCGTGATTGGGGAGTGGAGGCGAAGGCCGCATCGAGCCGTGCTTGACACCGACAGAAACAAAGGTAACTTCCTTCTTTAGCTCCCAGTGAGTACATTGGGGCCATGTTGACCGCACGACTTGGCGCTTTATTGCTCTTTGCGGCCCTCGTGGCCGCCGCGTCCCAGACGTCGGTTCCGAAATCAGGGAAGTCGCCCGCGCCCAAACTTCCGGTAGTTGATTTCGACGCCTGCGGGAGCCCCAACCCTAGCATCTACTCTGGCGAACCTTTGCCGTTCGAGCTAGAAGCAGATGACCGTTTGTATTCATCTTGGCAAGATAGCCGCGTCTTTGTACGCAGCCTTCCACATGGAACAAAGGCGACCAGAATCGGAGCCGTTAACATTATTCGGGAACCGGACAGGGGCGTGATTACAGGCGAGGTTGATCAGTCGCTTCGTCCGCTGGCTCAGGGGGACGAGGTTCTCGGCTATGGTTTGCACTCTGACGGTTTCGTATCCTTCTGGGGCAAAGGCGTCTGGTTCACCGAATACGGGGACAATATTGCGTTTAAAGGCGCTTGCGGCTTCGCCGATAAGAGTGACTGCCACGTCAATATCACAAAGCCCGGCGTGCAAGAATGGTGGATGCAACTGAAGACCAGCGACGGCGTCACAGGCTGGATTCTCGGACTCAAGCAGAGCGGCGACAAAGTGTCATATGGTCCAAACGCTGGATATGCGTGCCGCGACTGAGGTGAGGCGTTACTGACTTCCTCCGGACTTCACCCGCCTAAGCCAACTTCCCAATAGCCGGCAAACCGGAAACCATTCACTTCACCCCATGTCCGACATCGCGGCGTCCGGTCGCGCCGTTCGCCCAATCGTTCTGTCGTATCGAGACCTATCAGTCTGGAAAAAATCAACGACCCTCGTGCTGGAGTTTTATCGCAGCACACAAGCCTTCCCAAAAATCGAAACCTATGGCCTCACTTGGCAATAATATACTTGACAAAATAGACTCTTCGCTCTAAGATTCAACCATGGAACCGAAGAGCCTACAAGAAGCCATCCTCTACTTCTCCAAGCCTGAGAACTGCCGCGAGTACCTTGTAGCCCGTCGCTGGCCCGATGGCGTGATCTGCCCACGCTGCCAGAGCAAGAACGTCCTATTCCTTGAGAAGTATAACCGCTGGCATTGCCGCGAGAAGCACGATGCCCCTCAATTTACGCTCAAGACAGGGACGATCTTTGAAGATTCGCCGATCTCGCTCGACAAATGGTTAATGGCGATGTGGATGATTGTTAACTCCAAGAACGGAATCGCGTCTTGGGAGATTCACCGCGCCGTCAAGGTAACTCAGAAGTCGGCATGGTTCATGCTGCACAGAATCCGCCTCGCGATGAAAGAAGATTTTGGTCATGGCCCATTGAATAAGATCGGTGGTCCTGATAGCGAAGTGGAAGTTGATGAAACATTCGTGGGCGGACAAAAGAAGAATATGCACCTCAACAAAAAGGTTCGCTACGAAGCTAAGGGCGGAGCATCGGGCAAGGCTGTGGTTCAAGGCATCTTGGACCGCACCGCTCGACAACGGCATGGAAAACTTCTGGAGCCTGCTGAAACGTGGATTGAAAGGAACGTATGTTGCGGTTGAACCATTCCATCTTGACCGTTACATTGACGAACAGGTTTTTCGTTACAACAACCGCGCCACAAGTGACAATCCGCTGAACGATTCAGACCGCTTTGATCTCGCCGTGCGTCAGATTGTAGGGAAGCGATTGACCTATGCAGAACTGACGGGGAAGGAGGGTGAAACGGCTTTCTAGTCCGTTTCGCCTGAAGCGTGGTAGGCGGGCAAAATGCTAGCCCGCCTTTTTAAGGCAAACGCTTAAATAAACAAGGCTTGTAGAATCAGCATCTTACCTCAGTTCCGTGTTTTTATGAGGCTCTAGGTTTAAATAAAAAAGACTCAAGCCCAGTAGGGAACGTAACGAGCAAATCTCCTTGAATTGCCCACCTTTTCATCGAGCTTTACCTTCCCTTCATCCACCGTGGCGGCTATTGCCTGCGACACAATGGTACTTTTCGCTTCTGGAAGCGCAAAACGAGTGCGAAGCGATTGGTTCGTCATTCGTTCTGACATTACATACTTGAGACAGCAATGCTGGTAACAGGCTCGAATTCGGTCTCCCCTATCCATGGCATCAATTTCCATTGGCCCAAAAATCGTGACTTGCGTTCGGATCCCATCCTTCGTAAAACTGGGAGCTGGTAATTGGCAGACTTCAGCAGTCATAACTACCTTGTCAATTCCACTTCCCTTTTCTTCACAAATTCCCATCCGACGCATAAGGTCGGCAAGTCGTTCATTCCGCGATTTATAACAATCAATAAATCTCTCCTCCGCGATAATCGGCACGCCGGGATTGGAAATATCAACGCGATTACTGTATATTTCTACGGTTATTCGCGCGCCAGTTGTCGAGAAATCTTGATGAATAATAGCATTCGCCAAAATCTCTCTGATGACAATCTCCGGCACTAATTTCATCTCTTTCCGAAGAGCGTTTTTGATTATCTCGTTTTGGGGGATATGACTCATTACAAAACCCACGAGACCGGAAAATCCAACGGCGTAACCCATTGTTCCGGGTTGGTCTAGTTTGGTGGCGGTTTTCGATTTTCCGGTGTAGACGACGACTCTCGGTGCCCGTAATGCCAAATCGTGGAATTTATCAAGGTTCTTTGCAAGAAGAATGGCCCCCATATTTCTAATGGAATATCTGTCACCAATTAGGTCGATCAATCGTTCGCTCTCTAGGCGCTCCACGACGCCGAACTGATCTGTGGGGTATGGCAGGTTAATAAGCTCGAAGAATTTTTGTGTGTTCAGTAGACTAATAACCTTCGCAATCGTTAGGTTCTCTGCCGCTTGCTCCTCTAACCATCCAGGTTTGCCCTCATCAAAAATCTTCCTCAGTTGATCAGGAGTCATCGCTACTAGCGACTCTCCGCAACGCATAAAATACTGCCCATTAATCTCGCGTGGCGTGCCCTTTGGTCGCGAGGGAATCTCAAATACCAAAACCCTACCTGAGGGGTGAGCGACTTCGTGTATGTCCACCCGAAATTTAAGCGACTGGAGTAATTTCTCGGCGATTTTATTGGGATTTTGAAAAGCGGAAGTACCAACTACTTCGCGTGGATGATTATTCTTTACTCCAAGAATGAGATGACCGCCACACTCGTTTGATATAGCTACACAATATTCGAGCAACTTGTCAGTGTCGAATTGATTTTTGGCTTCTTTAAACTCAAGATTTTCCGTTTCATTCGGAGCCGAGCGCCAAAAGTCGATCTGCTTGGACGTAATTTTCACAGCCGCAAGAGTTTACGACATTACAATGCGGTTTAGGAGTTATAATTGCGAGGGTGAAACCATTACCGACCCCTCACGTTCCCGGCAAAACGGAATTTGAACGATTTGATAATGCCGTGCGCCAGGTGCTGACGGTGTCAAAGAGTGAACTGCTAGAACGGGAACAGCGGGAGCAAGACAAGAAAGAACGGGAAGAGAAAAGGCGACCGAAGAAGTAGTCCGCACAGATGTGCTTACCTTACTCGCGTTAAGATCGCTCCGAACACAAGGTAGAGCACGCCTACGCCCATCAGGACATACCCTTTCCAGTTAAGCCAACCGATGCCCGTGGCTCGTTTCTCTGTGATCATGTAGAAAACATACAGCAAAATCATCGACACGGTGAAAATGCCGATCACTTCAGCAAGCGTTCGAAGCGAGACCATTTGCTCTCCCCTCTGCAAATCGAAGGTGCATGAAAAGTCTACATTAGACCGCCCTTATTTTGCCAAGTATATTATTACCCCTCACTTCACAACTGCACCGCGCCGCAGTCTCAATCCCCAGCAAAATCGCCGAAGGCCAAGCCAGACTCTCAACGGGAGAATTCAAACACTTCTCGGAAAACGCCCGTGGTTCCCTGGCAGAAATCGAAACGCAGATCCTAATCTCCAAGGATTTAGGCTACCTGCAACCCGAACAGGCGAAGCCCTCTTATCCATGACAGCCGAAGTAGGCCGAATCCTAAACGGCCTAATATCTTCCCTAGCCCAAAAATTAGGTTTTGCTACCCACTGCCTGCTGATCACCGCCCACTGCCACTGATCACTTTCCTCTAAGCATCTCCGTCACCCGCTGATAGTCATCCACCGTCGCGTACTCAATCACAATTTTCCCCTTCCCGTTCCGGTCGCTGATCCTCACCCGCATCCCCAGCGTCCGCTCCATCTCCGTCTGCGCCGCCCGCACATTCGGATCTATCCATCGCGCCCCGCGCGATTTTTTCTGCCCCGCTTCGCCATCCTCCGAACCTCCAAATCCACTCATCTCCCGCACCCGCTGCTCAATCTGCCCCAGGTTCCAGTGCTTTTCCACCGCCTCTTTCGCCACCTGCGAGATTTTCTCCAGCGTATCCAGCGACAGCATCTCTCGCGCTTCGCTAAAGCTGAGCTTGCCCTCCAGAAGATACTGCATCACCTCTTCCGGCAGCCGCAGAAGCCGCATGTAATTTGAGACCGTCTCCCGCGACACTCCAATCCGCTCCGCAATCTGCTGCTGGGTCAATTTGAACTCTGAGCTTAATACCCGGAAGGCCTCCGCCTGCTCCATCGCGTTCAGGTCTTGCCGCTGTACGTTCTCGAGCACCGTCATCTCCGCCGCCTGTTGCAGCGAAAGCCGCCTCACCAGCGCCGGAACCGTCTCTTTTCCCGCAATCTTCGACGCCCGCAACCGGCGCTCGCCCAGTACCAGAACGTAGCGCCCTTCTTTCTCCGCCGGCCGGACCACAATCGGCTGCACCACCCCATTCGCCTTGATCGATTCCGCCAGCTCCTTCAACAACTCCTCATCAAACGCGTACCGCGTCTGGTAAGGATTCCGCTCAATCGTGTCCAACTCAATCAGCGCCACCGTATTAGCCGCTGCCGCCGATGTAGGGACAGCCGCCCCGGGCTGTCCAGCGCTGCTCCTTCCCGGAACTCGATCATCCATTGCGACCGCCGCACCGCTGAAACTGGGCGCTGCTTCGGGCTTTAGCCCCTGAGGAGGTCCGGCCGTCGGCCCCACCGCCCGCGGCCCCGGTAACAGCGACGCCAACCCCCGCCCCAGCGCCCTCCGCTTCTCGTCCTTCTTCTCCACAGTCCCCGTCTCACTCATAACCCTCCCGGTTTCCCTCTGTGCCCCTCTGCGTCCTCTGTGTTAAAGATCTTCTTTTTCCCTGCCCGTTATACATCGATACATGTCAATGTAAATATAGACACGCATAAATGTATCAGGCCGTCCGATCCATCTCCCCCGCGATTCCGCTGCCGGAAGCCGGATCCCGCCCTAGAATTTCCTTCGCCAACCGTATGTAACTCTCCGCCCCCTTCGATCGCGGATCGTACACCAGCGCCGGCTTGCCATGGCTGGGCGCCTCCGCCAGGCGTATGTTCCTTGGTACAGTCGCCGCGCACAACTTATCGCCAAAAAACTTTTTCAGTTCCGCAATCACCTGCTGCGCCAGGTTGGTGCGCTCATCGAGCATGGTCAGCACCACTCCCTCAATCTCCAGCCCGGGATTCAATTCCGCGCGAATGCGCTCCACTGTGTCCAGCAGCTCGCTGATTCCTTCCAGCGCAAAATATTCCGCCTGCATTGGAATCAAAACCGAATCCGCTGCAACCAGCGCATTCAGAGTAAGCAAATCCAGCGCAGGTGGGCAATCGAGAACGATGTACTGGAAACGATCGCGCAAAGGCGCGATCGCATCTTTCAATCTGTACTCGCGCCGCTCAGCCTCTACGAGTTCGATATTGGCCCCAATCAAATTCTTGTGGGAAGGAATAATCCAGAGCTGCTCGAGCTCAGTTGTGGCCAGCGCCTCTTCGCCGCTCGCCTCGCCCATGAGCAAGTGATAGGTAGAGAATCGGTCGGGATCTTTTACCAGGCCCAACCCACTGGAGGCGTTCGATTGCGGATCGCAATCGATGAGCAGTGTGTTCACTTCAGCAGCCGCAAACGATGCAGCCAGGTTAATGGCAGTCGTAGTCTTACCCACGCCGCCCTTCTGATTGGCAACCGCAATCACACGTCCCATAAAGTTTTGGAGAGCCAAGAGTCTTGGGAAGAATAATTCGGTTTTCGCTACGAAACAAGCCGATACAGGCTGTGCATATCAAGAATGCTTTGTGCAAATCTGGCTTAATAATGTTCCTGATGGAACGCCCCAGGGGCTTTAATGTCCCCCAATGTTCCACGCGGAACATTGGGTGTAATGTTCCACGCGGAACATTAGAATGGGCGGACCAAGTCCGAGCTATCGTCTCATTGTGAGATGTATCCACTTTTGTCTGTTTAATCTACGTTGTATCGGAGGTAGTGGTGGATATTTCTCGATCTCATTCCACTTTTACTAACTTGGCTCGTTAGTCCCTATTAGGACGATGCGCGACTGCGAGTCTGGGATCGGGATTGGGCGTTGCCAGATTACAGTGGGGAGTGAGGAAGTCGCCTGGTTTAGTTGGGACGAGGCTATCAGGAGGGCGAGGCGGCCGGCGGGTTTTGTGAGGCGGGCGGCAACAGGCAGGATTGAGGTGAAGTGTTCGACGGCGCGGAGGATGACTAGGTCGTAGGTTGTCAAGAGGGACTCGGCGCGGGCGGATTGTATATCGATGTTCGTCAATGTAAAAGCGCGGACGACTTCGCGGAGGAAGGTGGATTTCTTGTGGTTGGATTCGATCAGGGTCATATGTATTTCGGGGGCCCAGAGTTTGAGGGGGATGCCGGGGAATCCGGCGCCGGAGCCCAGGTCGGCGGCGTGGAGCGAGTTGCGAGCCTCGGGCTGTGAGTGAAGAGTGCTGGCGTCATACGGAGTCGAGATCTTTTTTTCGGGAAAAACGTCAAAATCTTTGAACACAGAGGACACAGGGGAAAACACAGAGGATGGAACGGGGAATAGATGGCGGGCGGCGAAGAGGGATTCGCCGAAGTGGCGGGTGACGATTTCTTCTTCGTTGCGGATGGCGGTGAGATTGATGCGGGCGTTCCAGCGAAGGAGTAGATCGATGTACGTCGATATATGACTTAGTTGTGCGGGGGAGAGAACAGCAGGTTCCTCGTCCGTCCTGCGGACGGATTCGGAATGACAGGGAGCCAGGTAGGGGGCCAGGAGTTCAGCGATGCGAGCGGAGTGCATGGAAAATTGATTGTAGCGCTGACGGGATCCTCCAGCGCTAAAGCGCTTTAGCCAGCAGCCGCTCTTCCACGGTGGTACAGACGGCGCGTTCGATCGCACGGCGCTTCGCACGGCCGTCCCCGGGTCGCATGAACTGACGACTGTGTGTGGAACTTCATTCGAGTTGAAGCCTACGGCCCACCTCCCGCAAAAGCGGCGAGAAATGCGGTGTCTCCGCTTTTTGAGCGCTTCCTTAGCGGCGGAAATGGCTGATGAGGTAGAGGACAAGCGAGAGGACGACGCTTAGGAGCAAGGATGTCGCGAGGGGGAAGTAGATGGTGGTGTGTTTGTTGCGGTAGAGGAAATCGCCGGGGAGGCGCCCGAAGGGCAGATTGGTGCGGGAGAGCAGGATCAGGATGATGCCGGCGGCGGCAAGGATTGCGCCCAGGAATATCAGGAGTTTGCCGAAGGGGGCCATGGGTTGAACTCTCGTCTCTTTAAATTATTACCGGGAATTATTATCTGGCCAACTTAAGGATTTAGCGGAGTGAATAATTTTTTTCACTGCCGCAGGCTGGGCAGAGCTCATTTTCACACAGGAGAATAAAAAGCGAATATGATATTGTTCGACAATGGCGCGCCGTCCGAATCGCGAGAAAGTGGAGATTCTAAGCGAGCAGGAGCTGAAGGAAATGCGTCACAACCTGGCGCATCTGAGCGCGACGGCGGTGCGGGATTTCTACGATAGCGCGTATCGCGATTGCCGATTGATCTACAAACGGCTGCCGAGTCCGAAGCAGATGCAGACGCTGGTGCAGGTTTGGAAGCAGTTGTGGAAGTGGCGCTAGGGCTCGGGTTGACTCGCGTGTCTTGACGGAGACGGAGAGTTTGCGGCGGGACGTCAGTACAGCTCCCACTTCTCGCAAAGGACGCGAGAAATGGGGCACCCCCGGCATCGATCGAGAATCTACTCGTCGTCACTACATGCGCTTGCGTAATTCCCACAGCAGTACCGAAGTTGCAAGCCAAATAAAGGTTGCGAGAGCGAGAGCCAACCAGGTGGAATGATTCGGTAGAAGCCGCCAGACGACAACTGCAAAAACGACTAAACCCAGGCTTCCGATCGCTGCTCCGGCCGCGTCTGTACTCACAACTTCCGCGGCCCGCACGGTCCCGTTCAATCCCTGCTCTTGCTTCTTCTCCTTCTCATGCTTTTCGATCAAGGTTGCACTGGCGGGAAAGATTGCTGGGAAGGCTAAGAACAAGCCGCCAACGACGGGCCCAAACTCCTTGGCAATCAAGCCTGCGATTGCCGTGATCAATCCACCAAAGAGAAATCGCACGGCATATTGATACCATCGAATTTCGTGAAGGGCAGAGAGATCGACTTTGATTTGCATAAGTGGAGTTACCGCAGCCATAGGTACCACAGGCCGAACGCGGAACCGAACCACAAAAGCATCGACGAACTGGTGACGGTTAATGCCTTCCAGTGATAACGCATGGTCAGCCAGCTGACTAAAGAAGCGTAAAGGAAAAATGCCACGGCGCCGACTACCATGGAATGGGCTTCGGTTGCGGCGAAGGCCTTGCCGTCAGCGGCCACGGTCAATGCCAATGTGGCAAGTGCGACGGACGGCGCGGCTCCGAAGAGTCCCGCGAAACTTTTAGGCTTGAACAAATCGCCAATAACTGCGAACGAAGTGACGACTGCGCCGCCGATAACAAAACGCACCAGGAGTTCTTTCATGGCGTTGACTAAGGTGAAAAGAAGATCACTTCCTCCCGTCCTTCACGAGCTTCCATGCGGCGTTTGGGCCTTTGATATCCAAGACGCGGTACTGCTCTTTTGAGAGCTGGTGGTAGTTCTCAAAGAAATCCTCGAGCTCCATGCGAAATTTCTTGCCCAGGTCCTTCACCGTTTTAATATCTGCCCAGTCATGGGATCCCTGCTCGACAGCCAGGATGCGATCATTGCGCTCCACTTTTTTCCCGTCGCTTTGTTCGCCTTCGATGACTCCGATGGGGCGGCAGGTCAAGACACATCCGGGAAAAACGGGTTCGTCCATGAGCACCAGAACATCCACAGGGTCGCCGTCAGCGGCTTTGGTGGAAGGGACGAATCCGAAGCTGTAGGGAAAGGCCATTCCGCTGGGCAAGACTTTCGTGAGTTCGAAAATACGCTCTTTGACATCGAAAGCGAACTTGTTGCGGCTGCCTTTTGGAGTTTCGATGACCACGCGCAACAACTGCTTATCGTCAGAGTCCACGGGGGCAAGGCGGGAAGGGTCAGCTAACGCGTTTCTCGAACCGTTGTTCTTGCTCAATTGTGCCTCCTGGCGGCTAGGGTGTTGATGCGGGGGAGTGGGCTAAGGTTTTCTGGGTGGATAGAGTTGGAGGCCTCAATCAAAACCCTAAAGTCAAAGGCGGCGGACGAGGGCGTCCGCTCCAGACGAGCTTGCGGATGCCATACTCTATGCTGGTATTCGATACGGTATAATCGATCTCAATGGCAACGGCACGCAAGATCACGGTGGAAATCCCGGATGCTCTGTTGAAGAAGGCGCAGCAGGCCAGCGGGTCTGGCATTACGCAGACGGTGCGGACTGGTTTGCAACTACTGGCGGCGTCGCAGGCCTACGATCGGCTTCGGCAAATGCGCGGCAAGGTGCGTTTCACTCGGACTCTGGCGCAGCTGAAGGCCGACCGCTAATGGTTGAATGATGAGGCTGAGTCATGGGAAGTGAAACGTGATTGCGGCCGACAGCAGCACCTGGATCGCTTTTCTTCAGGGCGAGCCTGGCGAAGATACGCGACTTCTCGAGCAGGCGCTGACGGACCGCCAAGTCCTGATGATCCCAGTGGTGCTTACGGAGCTTTTGAGCGATCCGGGTCTTCCCGCTGGAGTGGCGGAAACTCTGGCTGAGGTTCCGTTGATCGAAGTGGAGGGGGGCTACTGGCAAAGAGCGGGAGCTTTGCGGGCGAAGGTGCTCGCGAAGCGGCGAAAGGTGCGGCTGGGCGATGCGCTGGTTGCGCAGACCTGTGTCGATGGCGGCGTTACCTTGATCACGCGAGACAAGGATTTCCGGGCGTTTATCGAGTCGGCGCGGCTTACGCTGGCGTTGTACCCGAGCATCCGCACCCGTAATACAACCATTTCCGGCGCCCTTTCCAGGGCAGGTCTTTTCCAGAAATTTTAAGAAGGAAAGTCCCTGCGTAGGTCAAAGGCAGCGGACGGGGGCGTCCGCTCCACACGGGCCGGGATGAATTTGTTCTAGACTTCTCTTACTGGATGGGAACCAGGGATCAACTCGGGTTTCGTTTTGCGGCGCCGGAGCGGCGGGTGTGGACGGTGCGTGCGCTGGTGGCGGCGGTGCGTGCGCATGTGGAGCGGGAGTATGCGGATGCGTGGGTGGAGGGGGAGATTTCCAATTTTCGCGCGCCGGATTCGGGGCATTTGTATTTCACGCTGAAGGATGGGAATGCGCAGATTCGGGTGGTGATGTTCAGTTCGAAGGCGCGGCTGTTGCGTTTTCGTCCGGCGGATGGGATGCAGGTGGTGGTGCGGGGGCGGGTGACGATTTATGAAGACCGCGGCGAGCTGCAGATTGCGGCGGAATACATTGAGCCGAAGGGCGCGGGCGGGTTGCAGGTTGCATTTGAGCAACTGAAGGCCAAGCTGGAGGCGGAGGGATTGTTTGCGGCGGAGCGGAAGAAGGCGATTCCGACATTGCCGGGGCGGATCGGGATCGTGACTTCGCCGCAGGCGGCGGCGCTGCGGGACATCCTGAATATTTTGCGGAGACGGCATCATTCGGCGAATGCGGTGATTTATCCGGCGCAGGTGCAGGGGGATTTGGCTGCGGCGGAGGTGGTGAGCGGGATTCGATACTTTAATAGGAGTAAAAGTGTCGAAGTGATTATTGTGGGGCGCGGAGGAGGGTCGGCGGAGGATTTGGCGGCGTTTAACGATGAGGGGCTGGCGCGGGCGGTGGCAGCGTCGGAGATTCCGGTGATTTCGGCGGTGGGACACGAGACGGATTTTACAATTTGCGATTTTGTGGCGGACTTGCGGGCGCCTACGCCTTCAGCGGCGGCGGAGCTGGTGATCCGGTCGCGGGTGGAGATTGAGACGCAGGCGGAGGCGGTGCGGGGGCGGCTGGTGCGGGCGATGGAACGGATTTTGCTCGAGGCGAAGAACGAAGTGATGGTGCGCACGCAGCATGGGGCGTTTGCGCGGATGATGGATTTGATCCGGCAAAGCCAGCAGAGAGTGGACGATCTGACTTATCGGTTGGAGCGCGGGGAGCGGGTGAGGCTGGAGCAGGTGCGACGGCGGTGGGAGATGGCTTCGGCGGCGGTGCGGCATTATGACGCGCGGAGGGTGCTGGCGGGGATGCGCGGGGAGTTGCTGGCGCAGGCTACGGCGCTGGGCGGGGCGATGAGGAATTTGCTGTTGCAGTATCGGGTGCGGGCGGAGCGGATGGGGAGGGCGCTGGAGATGCTTTCTCCGCTGGCGATTTTGGAGCGGGGATATGCGTTGGTATTTGATGCGGACGGAAAGCTGGTGAAGGATGCGGCGCGGGTGAAGAGTGGAGATGAGATTTTGGCGAAGGTGGCGAAGGGGGAGATCCGGGCGGTGGTGAAGGAGCGTGGGGAGGGTTAGCGTCAGTGAGCAGTGAATAGCAAGACAGCTGCGCTTGGCGCAAGGATTTTAGCAGCGGGATGCGGGAATTTGTAATTCGATAGTTGGGTGCGGGCGGCCGGAGAATGTAGCTACAGGGGCTGAAGCTCAAGATTTGCCTGGGGTCTTTACGCGGCGCTGAAGCGCCGCTCTTCCACGTGGTGATCGGGGGCGGCGCGAGGGTCTCGATTCATTCTGGTTGAAGGGTGGAGCGGCGCGGGGGCTATAGCCGATGCTTAGAAGAAAAAGTGATCCGTGGGTGTGATCGGTAGTGATCAGTTGGTAGTGGTTGGTGATCAGTGAGATTAGTGGTCAGTGATCAGTGCGAGCTACGATTTTTCGTGCGGCACGATGCGGTGATTCCGCGCTGGACAGCACATTTGGAGCGCATTGAATATTTCACGAATCGATTCGCGTCGAAAGTGACTTCGGTAACGGAAGCGCATGGAGTGCGGCGCCGGTGCGGTGCGAAGCCGTTGTAGTATCCAATTGTGACGAAGCAATTCAGCAAGCGCACATATTCTGCCCGAGACATCCACGAAACAACGAACCGGGAATAACCAAGAATCTGGAATCGAGAGAAATCGGAAACAGGGAAAACCCAGGGCCCATTTATGTCTACGCCTACGAATCGCATTCCAAATGTGCCCACTCCGGTGGGCGCGGCCGCGCCCAAGCCGGTCGTAGCTGCAACTTCGGCAGCGCCAGCGGCTGCTCCTGCGCCAAGACCGGCCGCAGTTGCAGGTGCGGCAGCGGCGGCGGCTCCAGCGGTGGCGCCCATGTCTACTCATGATCTGCTGGCGGCCATGCTGAGGACATCGGCGAAGGTGAGCGATTTATTTTTCTCTCCGGGGAAGCCACCGCTGGTGGAGATCAACGGAAAGCTTTCTCCCGCGGGAGCGGCGCGACCGCTGACCAACGAGGACACGCGGCGGATTGCGGCGGAGTTTATTGGCGATAATCAACACGCCATCGGGAACCTGAAGACGCAGGGATCGTGCGACGTTTCTTATAGCTTGCCCGGAGCCAGCCGCTTTCGGGTGAACATTTTTATGCAACGCGGGACGTGCGCCATTGTGATGCGGGTGATTCCCAGCAAGGTTCCGGATTTTGCGGCGCTCAATTTGCCTGCGGAGCTGGAAAAAATTGTCGGCCTGAGGAATGGAGTGGTGCTGGTGACCGGGCCGACGGGGTCGGGAAAGTCGTCGACGCTGGCGGCCATCATCGACAAGATCAATCGCGATCAGTCCTATCACGTGCTCACGGTGGAGGATCCGATCGAATTTCTGCATCCGCATAAGAATTGCCTGGTGCATCAGCGCGAATTGCACAGCGATACGCCGAGTTTTGCGCTGGCTTTGCGGGCGGCGTTGCGGCAGGCTCCGAAGGTGATTCTGGTGGGCGAGATGCGCGACCGCGAAACCATTGAGATTGCGATGGAAGCGGCGGAGACGGGGCACCTGGTGCTTTCGACTCTGCATACGATCGATGCGTCGAAGACGGTAGAGCGGATTGTGGGAGCGTTCCCGATGGCCGAACAGCACACGCTGCGAAACCGCCTGGCGAAAAGTTTCCGCTACATCATTTCGCAGAGGCTGATTCCGCGGAAGGATGGCGCCGGACGCGTGGCGGCGATTGAGATATTGAAGTCCACGCTGAGGACGCGCGAGTACGTGGAAAAGGGCGAAGGCGACGGAAAAACTTTGCTCGACGCCATGCGGGTTGGAGGCGAAGAGGGGATGCAACACTTCGATGGCGAGATCCAGAGGCTGATTCGCGCTGGGATCCTCGATGTGGAAACCGGCCTGGCCTATGCAACCAACGCCAATAACTTACAGCTTGAGCTCGCTGATTTGTCGGCTCCAGAGGCCGATCCACTGCTGGAGACGAGCCCGTCGTAAATCGGCGGGGATGGAGTTTTTCTTTCGAAGCCATCGAGCTATCTCATCATGAAGTGCAACAGCGACTTCCTGAGCGGCTGAAGCCGATATTGATTTGCAGCGGTTACGGCCCGGCTGGAGGCCGCGCCCTTGCAAGACTCAGTCGCGAATCGAGTTTTTCCGCAGCCTTTGAAGTCATGCCCTTCCGAAACCGTGCGCAAGACTGCATAAGATTCATTCGGCACCTTCGTATTAAGATTTCAGTTGAATTCAATCCTGTCGAAGCCCAAGCCTTGCAGCAAACTTGTGATGGTTGAGGTCGCGTTTTGTTGCGCGGTTTGGAGGATGCCTCCGTTGAGAGCGGACTCTTGTAATTGACGCTCGGCTTCCTGACGGACTTGTGTCTCCAGGTTGGGATCGGTGGGCACCAGCAGTCCGGTTTGGCGGGAATAGACTCGAGTTTTGTCGTTGTCTATGCGAGTGCTGAAGACCTCGGGGGCAGGGAGATGGAGTTGAACGGCGCGGCCGTGCACCTTGACGTCGCCGGACTTAAGATTCGAGAAATCGATTCCGGCGACGACTTCGCCGTGGACCATCATCAGAAGGCGATCACCGGCGAGAAAATCGGGGAAGACGCGGTTTTCTTTCGCGCCAGTGACCACCTTATCCATAGTGTAGACGACGGTTTCAAGGCGCTGGAGTTTTTGAATGCGATTGACGACGGTGGGCTGGGTGACGTCGATGTTCAGGGTTCTTCCGGTCAGGGTAGACCAGGCGTGATTGAAGAATGCGGACCCAGGATGCCGGGAGGCTAATAAGAATCCGACAGAGATGACCGCGAATGCCCCGAGCGTGATCCCAACGATTAAGACAAGCGCGAACCGCGGGAGGGATCGAGCAGGGTTGACGGGGCGGGCGCCCACTTCAGGAGGCATGTTGCAAGGGTAACACTGGGCGGAATGAGTGGCGCGATGCATTCAAGCAAGAGTCGGAGTCAAACGCGGTGAACATCAGGGAATGACGAGTTTGGCGTGTGCGCGGAATAAGCGATAGTTGGAGTAGCGGTGTCTATCGTGAAAGGTATGACCGTTCACCTGAGACGTGACCGCAACGTCGCGTGGGAGCCACAAGGGTAAAGCAAATCCGGCTGCCTGCGTGCTGGCAAATTGAACCCGGGAGGTCAATCTGTTGAGGGGAAGATCGGCGGGAGGAGCGAGGAGATCAGTCTGCAAACGCAGAATGCGAAAGTCCGATGGGTCGACCCAAGCAATTCCCTGGTAGTAAACGGGAATTGTTTTGTCCCGGAGACGAACTTCGGAGGGCAAGCGGACCGATCCAGGCTTTTGCGCAAAGGCCACGACCAGGGTACGGTGACCATCCATTTTCTGCTGGCCGAGGTAGCGGAAAGTCGATTCTGACCGGTTGGATGGATGAAAGCGGACCCACATGTAGGCGAAGCCCAGACTCAGGGGAGGGCGGCCGATGGAGCGAGTGTTGATCCTCTGGCTGGCTCCCGCCAGATCGTGCCAAGCTTCGGGAGGGGCGGATGCTTCTGGCGCTACAGGATTCGGGGCGTCATCAGTTTCCAGAGTTGCGCCCGTCTTCAAGTCGGTTCTGAATTCGTCGAGGGTAATGGCATCGCGGCTGCGGCGAGCCAGGATGAGATAAGAGAAGTTTTCGCGAGTTGCTTTGCCGCCGGGTTCTGACTCCTCGATTTCCTCGTGACAGATGAGGTTGGGAATTTTGGAGGAAACATCGAGGATGCGTTGGCCGATCTTGTCGAGAATGGCAGCTAAGGCAAGCTGATCGTCCGCGGTCTTGAGCCCTTTCAATTCTGGGACGTACTGTTGCAATTCGGCGATAGAAGCGGAAACAAAGCTCGACGTGACTCTCGCCACAGGCTCGGGCGCAGGTTGCAGGGCGGTTGCAGTTTCCTTTGAGTTCGGCGGCACCGGCGGTGGGTTTTCGGGGTGAGCCTGTGGAGTGTTCGAGGAGCTTTCCAGAAGGACTTGAGAATGACCGGGCGCTCCCGTTATTTTTGGTTCCTGAAAGCGGGCATCATCAATTGGGGCATTAATCTCAACCTCGCGCAGGATTGTCGTGGCTGAAGAACGCTCCGTCTGTTGGACGGTCATGAAGGGAAGCTTGATCCCACCTACATCACGATAGTCGGAGTAGAACTCGCTGGCTTCATACGCGAGCCCAGTGCTGGGAGGCGGCGAGATTATTATGACTTCGCGGCGCAACAGCAAGAAGGTTTCCGCGTCAAAATAGTATGTTCCGGCCGATGCTGATTTTGAATCTCGAACGCGGACGACCCAGGCCATGCGGTCTGCAACTTTCTTCTTGCCTTTGAGCTCAAGGCGCATGCTGAGAGAGGGGGTCAGAAGCGGCATTAGCTCGTACCCCTTTTGGCATTGGTACCCATTCCCGGCCGTGGGCTTAGACTCATGCGGTACGGCATCCGGCCCGATGTACCAAGATAAGACACCGTTGCAACCACCCATGTTGACAATCGAGCCGTTTTCCTTCAGCAGCATGCTGAAGCGAAGGTTTGGGCGCGAAAATAGAATTCGAAGGTGGCGTGATCCTTTTGCAGTGTTGGAGCGGTGAAGTGGCGGGACGCGCCTCCAAGATTGCCAGACAATTCGCCTTTCTCAGAGAAACTCTTGATGGATGCAATTCGCTCGGAGCCGCCAATCGCTTGCAAGTAGCTAGAAACGACCTGGTCCGCTGTGATGGAGTTCTGCTGGCCGAACGGCTGTAGTGTGTGCAGGAACACGCCCATCGCTGCCGCGAACAGAAGCCACCTTCGCTGGAACAACAAAGTCATTCTCCTTCGAAGTTGTCAAAAGCGAGCACGATATATTAGAACGACTTCTGCGAATCCAGAAGTATCGTGACTGGGCCTTCGTTCGCTAATTCTACTTTCATTGTTTCTTGAAAGCGGCCGGTTTCACAACGCAGGCCGGCGGCGCGAATTTGATCTACGAAGAACTGGTAGAGTTGGCGGGCTTTCTCGGGAGGAGCGGCGGCGTCAAAGGACGGGCGCTTGCCGCGACGGACGTCTCCGTAGAGGGTGAACTGGGAAATTGCCAGAACGCTTCCGCCCACATCCTGGAGGCTGCGGTTCATCTTTCCTTGATCGTCTTCGAAGATGCGGAGGCCGATAATTTTTTCGGCGAGGTAGTTGGCATCGGATTCGGAGTCATCCCGAGCGACTCCGAGAAGAACGAGCAGGCCGAGGGCAATCTCGCCGGTGATCTCCTGGTTAACGGTAACTTTGGCGCGGCTTACGCGCTGGATGACGGCACGCATAGTGGGTTGAGGTTGTTTGACCGGTGCGAGCGGCACGTTTAGGATGCAGAAGGTATATCACAGAAAGGAAGCACGAAATTTTCGCGTGGCGCGCAGGTTGCCTCGTGAGCAGAGAAGGAGTCGAGCTTCGCTCGACGGACAGCCGAGGGCGGCTGTCCCTGGATGGGATGCTTCCTTTACAGTCATTTAGCGGGACCGTTACACTACACGTTCGCCCTTTTCCGTGGCGCAGCATCTGAGTGACGAAGCTGGAGCGCAGGCGTCAGCGCGCGGCTGGAGAGAGGCTTGAGTTCGAGACGTCTAAGTTCAAATCTAATTTGAGGATAAGCGAGGAGAAACATGGCAGCCGTTGACGAAAAAGTGAAACAGATAATTGTCGAGCAGTTGGGCGTGGACGAGGGTGAAGTCACGCCCAGCGCTTCGTTCGTGGACGACCTGGGCGCGGACTCACTGGACACGGTGGAACTGGTGATGGCGTTCGAGGAGGGGTTTGACATCGAGATTCCGGACGAAGACGCGGAAAAGATTCGCACGGTGCAGGACGCCATTGATTACATCTCCAAGCACGCGAAAGGCGGCAAGTAGGTTGGGACGCAGGGTCGTAGTGACAGGCATCGGCCTGATTTGTGGTGTGGGAAATACCACTGGGGAGGTGTGGCAGGCGCTGCTGGCAGGCAAGAGCGGCGTGGGGCGCATCACGCAATTTGACTCCAGTAAATTTGCCTGCCAGATCGCAGCCGAGGTCAAGAACTTCGATCCGTTGAATTTTGTGGAGAAAAAAGAAGTCAAGAAAATGGGACGCTTCATTCACCTGGCGCTGGCGGCAGCGGATGAAGCGTTCAAAATGTCTGGTTTGAAAATCACGCCGGAAAATGACGAGCGCGTAGGCGTGCACATCGGGTCCGGCATTGGCGGGTTCGACATTATTGAGCGTGAACACTCGGCGCTGCTTGAAGGTGGGCCGCGCAAGATTTCGCCATTTTTTATTCCGGCGGCGATTGTGAATCTTGCGGCCGGGCATGTCTCGATGCGGTTCGGAGCCAAGGGGCCGAATGAGGCCACGGCTACGGCATGCACCACCAGCGCCCATTCGGTGGGAGATTCTTTCCGCATTATTCAGCACAATGACGCCGACGTGATGATTGCGGGGGGGTCAGAGGCGGCGATTACCCCGATGGGTGTGGGCGGATTTGCGGCGATGCGGGCGCTTTCCACGCGGAATAATGAGCCGGAAAAAGCCAGCCGCCCATGGGACCGCGACCGCGATGGGTTTGTGATGGGCGAAGGCGCGGGGATTCTGGTGCTGGAAGAGTTGGAACATGCCAAGCGGCGCGGGGCGACGATCCTCGCGGAGGTTGCGGGATATGGCATGTCGGGTGATGCGTATCACATGACCCAACCGGCGCCGGAGCATGAAGGCGGGTTCCGCGTGATGCGGAATGCGGTGCGGGACGCGGGAATCGGTGCCGATAAGGTGGATTACGTGAACGCACATGGAACGTCGACGCCGATCGGCGACACGCTGGAGGCGCACGCGATTCGGAATTTTTTTGGTGAGCGCAAGATTCCGGTGAGTTCGACCAAATCGATGACCGGACACTTGCTCGGCGGTGCTGGAGGATTGGAAGCAGGGATTACGGTGCTGGCGCTGCGCGATCAGATTCTGCCGCCGACGATCAATCTTCAGAATCAAGATCCAGAGACCGATGCCATGGATTTTGTGCCTAACCAGGCGCGCCGGGCCAAGCTGGAATATGCCATGTCGAATTCATTCGGCTTCGGGGGAACGAATGGAGCGCTGTTGTTCCGGAGATGGTCAGAGTAGAAGCGAACTGGGTCGCCTTCCTGCCTGGGATGAGTCCTGCCGGATCCGGCAAAATCAGCAAATCAAAGCGAGAAAATAAGGCTATGTCGAAATCGGAGCAGAGTAGTGCGCTTACTCGGAGAGCATTCGTCAAGGCTGGAACCGTCTTTGCGCTGGCGCCTGCAATGCATCTGAACGCGTTGGCCCGGGCTTCGCAGCAGCCGCCAGAGCCAATCTCGAAATTTCCATTCGATGCTTCGCAACCGCCATCGCCGGAGTGGATGAAGGATCTCATTATTTACGAGGTTGCAACCAAGGGATTCACCTCGCCGCATGGTCCGGAGAGTGGAACCTTTCAGAGTCTGCGCGCGAAGCTTGGGTATGTTCAAGAGCTGGGAATAAACGGTCTGTGGTTGACGGGCTATTCGTTGTGCGACCCTCATCATTTTTACAACGTGTGGACGCAGTACGCGGTGATCCAGCCGGATCAGTTCGATCCTACGCTGGGTACGGCGGCGGAGTTTAAGCAGCTGATCGATGACGCGCATGGGCGTGGGATCAAGGTATTTCTCGACGTGATCACGCACGGGTTGATGAAGGATAGCCCCATGATTAAACAGCATCCGGCGTGGTTTCGCGGCGGGAGTTGGGGGATGACGGATTTCGATTGGAATGGCGGGCACTCCGATCTGGATGAGTGGTGGGTGAAGATGTATACGGATTTTGTGACCGTCTACGGAGTGGATGGCTACCGGCTGGATGTGAATATTTATCGTTCGGATTTATGGGAACGGATTCGGAGGAATGCGGCTGGAGCGGCGCATCCGATTGTGATTTGGGAGGAGTTGAACTCAGTGATCCCGGGAGTGACGGATTTCTCGCAGCGGGAGAACGTGATCAGTTCCACGGCGGAAGGTCGTTTGAATGAGGTGTTGGTCAACGATCTTCCTGGTTTTTATGATCGCAAGTTCGGACGCACCGGCTACTACGAAGTGGAGATTGAGTATGACGACCGCGAAGCCATTAAAGGCAGCACAAAGGGAGACGGGCGGTTGGGCGTGCGTTTGGTAGGGCTGTCTGACGATCGGGTGAGCCGGAGAACGGAGGAAACGCCGGCGCGACCGGATGGGCTTCCGGATGTAAAACTGAGGCTGGAAAATGTTTCGCGGAAGCCAATTGCGAATATTACGGTGCGGAATGATATGGGGGAAGAGTGGCAGCTTCATCCGCGGGAGTGGTTTAGCCGCCCGCTCTTTGTGGATGCACCAGAATCGCTGGGGCCGCTCCTGGTGGGGCCGGAAGTGGATATTTACATTGGAACGCTGGCGTGGGGATCGTCGATTCAACTGAGTTGTCACGATAATGGCTGGACAGGATTTCCGCTGGATAAGAATCCGTTTGTGGCGCAGGGAAGCCGGTCGCTGTTTGGGTATTCGTTTTTGTTCTCGCCGATGATTCCGATTTTCTTTTCGGGAGAGGAATTTGATGCGACGTTCCACGCACTGCCGGAGTTGTCTCCGGATTTATATGGAGGCGAGAATGCAGGAAAGGGCCGGTGGCTTTATGGGGCGACGCTCGATTGGAGTGAGCTGGATGAACGCGGGCACCGGGATATGTTCCGCGACGTTCAGAAGATGATGGCGATTCGTAAGCAACATTCAGGGATTTTGGCGATGTGCCCTGCGGGAAAGATGCCGAAGCTGCGAGCTTTGAAGTATGAGGCTGATATCGAGGTGCCGGTTCCGTACGTACGTTGGGGCGATCGTGCTGCCATTGTGATCGCGGGGAATCGAGACAGAAATCGAGAAGCGCATTTGCAGCTGAAGATTGTTTTGAGCGATATGGGACTGGGCGGACAGCAAAAATATGACGTGACCGATCTTTGGTCCGGAGGCGCAGCCAAGATCTGCACCGAGAGCGATTTGGAGCGTTTCCCGTGCGAGATCAAGCGGGACGGAACCCGCGGTGGGGGTGTTGCGGTGGTTCGAATTCGAGCTGCGTAACCAAGCTGCAAAGTTGGCGTGAAAATTCCCGTCGATTCGGCGTGGTCCAGATTGGGGCGTCCTTGGCAATTCACGGCAGTCCATCCGAGGTAATACGACTTTAGTACCCGGCAGCCTAGTCCCTAAGGGTCTAGGCGTCTTAGCCGGGGCGGGGCACAATAAACTTTCGTACTGAAACTGGGCCCCGACCTATGGAAAAGACCTTCGGTACTGCTCTGGCGCCAACCCTGGCCAAAAAAGGGGTTGCGCGCGCCGCCCTCGTCGACCTCAAAGAGTCTTCTCGATTTCTGCTCACCGAATGCTTTCGGCAATTTGGGATTGAAAGTGTTCAGGTGACTTCCGGAGCAGCGGAACGGCTGCGGCAGGAGAAATTTGAGGCGTGCGTGGTCAACCTGAATCCGGCCGCCGAGGCGGTTATGGAGTCGGCACGGACTTCGCCTTCCAATACCCGCATTGTGCTTTACGGCTTGGGAGGAAGCGCGCACGAGGCGATGCGCTATTCGAAATATGGCATTAACGCGATGTTTCAGGAACCTTTGGAGCGGCCGGCGACGCTGAAACTGGTGCGGGCCACGCACATGCTGGTGCTGCACGAATTCCGGCGCTACGCGCGGGTTCCAATCATGACCGAGGTGACGGTGGTCGGCCAGGATGGGCGGCGGCTGGTTGCCTCCAGCCTTGACGTGAGCTCGGGCGGCATGTCACTGAAGACCGCGGAAGATATGCCGGCGGGAACGAATGTGGAAATATCGTTCTCGTTGCTGACACTGCCGCGGGTGAATGTACGCGGGGCGGTGACGTGGCGCAAGAGCAAGTCGCTAGGATTGCGATTTGATGTGGATGACGAGCGCAGGCAGAAGGTAAAGGACTGGGTTGCTTCCTATCTGGAGAACTAGGGCGGGTGCGAGGGCTAGAGCCCGCATCTTTTGGAACACTGCAGCAGAACACTGCAGCGGCGCGTCTGAAGACGCGCCCTTTCAAAGCTACTCCGATTCTCTATCGACATTAGAATCATCGGTATTAGAATCATCGGTATTAGAATCCTCGACATTCCGACCCGGCAAAATCCTACGATGGCGGCTGTCCGTTCACATACTCAACCGGAAGTGAATGTTTGCATCGAGCCGCAACTGGTGTCGATTCCGGGCGGCTGGTTCCTGATGGGTTCGACTTCCGGTCAGGATTGCGAGCGTCCGGTTCATCGGGTATGGGTGGATGCTTTTCTTCTCGCGACTACTCAAGTCACCAACCTAGAGTATGAGCGCTTCCTGCGCGCGACGGAGGAGAAGGCTCCGCCGTTTTGGAACGATCCGCACTTTAATCATCCCCAGCAGCCGGTGACGGGAGTGTCATGGTTTGAAGCAGAGAGTTTTTGCCGATGGCTGGCGGCGGAAACTGGACGGGGTTACCGGCTGCCCAGCGAGGCGGAGTGGGAGCGAGCAGCTCGCGCAGATTTGGAGCAGCGGGAGTTTCCGTGGGGTGAGGATCCGCCGCAGTCGCTTCCGGATTATGCAATTCGCTGGCAGAGCGGGCCGGAAGTCGTCGCCCGATATGCTCCGAACGGGTTTGGCATTTATAACCTCTGCGACAACGTTCATGAATGGTGCAGCGATTGGTACGATCCGGAGTACTACGCGATTTCTTCGGAGCGCAATCCGCGCGGGCCGGAGCAAGGGAAGCGTAAGGCTTCGCGCGGAGGATCGTGGCGGCATCATGTGAAAGTCTCGCGCTGCTCAGCGCGATCCAGCATCCCTCCTGAGTTTCAGTATGCCGATTATGGATTTCGGGTGGCGTGCAATGCTTAACGGCGGCCGCTGACGCCTCGCGCCTGGCGCCAATCCTGCGCACCGTCAGAAGCTTGTGTTAGCCTTTTTGGGTTTGACGGCATGTGACGAGCATTCGACGAGGAAATCCGAAAATGTTCCAGGCAGATCTTCTACGCGATAAGCGCATCCTCATCACGGGTGGCGGCACTGGCCTGGGCAAAGCCATGGCCCGGCGTTTTCTGGAACTCGGCGCCACGGTGCACATTTGCGGGCGGCGGGAAGACGTGCTGGAGGAGACGGCGGCTGAGCTTACGGCCGTGGGACCGGTTCACGCCTTGGCCTGCGATGTTCGGAATCTCGATGCCGTGGAGGGCATGATTGGTTCGATTTGGACAGAGGGTCCGCTGGATATTCTGGTGAACAATGCAGCGGGGAATTTTATTGCGCGGACGGAGGAGCTTTCGCCGCGCGCATTCGAATCGGTGATCGGGATTGTGTTGCTGGGAACTTTGCATGCAACCATGGCTTGCGGGCGGCGCTGGCTCAAAGAGAAAAATAAGGGGACGGTGCTGAGTATTTCGGCGACTTACGCGCCGGTGGGTTCGGCGTATGTGGTGCCTTCGGCCATTTCGAAAGCTGGAGTGGAGGCGCTGACGAGAAGCTTGGCAGTAGAGTGGGGGGATCGTGGGATTCGGATGAACGCGATTGCGCCGGGACCGATTCCGACGCAGGGGGCTTTCTCGCGCGTGCTGCCGCGGCCGGAACTGGAAACGCTCGCGCTGGAGCGGAATCCGCTGCATCGGTTTGGGACGACCGAGGAGTTGGCGAATCTGGCGGCGTTTCTGGTGAGCGACGGATCGGGATACATCAATGGGGAAGTGATCCGCATGGATGGCGGAGAGTTTTTGCAGGGCGCGGGAGAATTCAGCAACCTGGGACGGGTGCTGACGGATGAAGACTGGGCGGCGCTCAAGCCGGGCAAGGCGAAAAGGTAGTAGCGCTCGAGTTTTCGTTAGTCCCGGGTGGGATAGACCAGCCACTTGAGCAGCATGTTGACCAAGCTGAGCAGGATCGCTCCGATGAAGGCAGCGAAAAATCCGCGCACCTGAAAACCGGGGACGAGGGCTGAAGCGAATTTCAGCATTAGCGCGTTGATGACCCACCAGAACAATCCCAGCGTAACGAGGGTGAGCGGAAAGGTAATAATCTTCAGCACGACTCCGATGGTGGCATTGATGAAGCCAATGACCAGCGCGGCGATCAGCGCCGAGGCTGCGCCGCTGACGTAAATCCCCGGCACTACGCGCGAGACGATCCAGACTGCCAGGGCGCTGAGAACCCAATTGAGTAGCATCCGCATGGTGGCTCCTTGCACGGCTAACAGGTACAGCAAATGTTCAGGGAACACTATACCAATTCCTGGGAGGGTTCTGAGTTGCGCGACGAGGCGGCTTCGAGATAGAGAGGGTCGAGCTGCGCTCGACTGGACAGCCGGGGGCGGCTGTCCCTACATGAGTTGCTTTACGATACACTACACAATTCGACTTCAGGAGGGTGGCATGGGTGACGCGGCGGTGAGCGGTTCCGAGTTCAAGAAGCAACTACGGCAGGGATCGCCCAAAATGGGGTTGTTCCTTAATGCGCATAGTCCCACGGTGGCAGAGCAACTGGCGCACAGCGGATATGACTGGCTGCTGGTCGATACCCAGCACGGGCCGATGAACTATGAAAAGCTTTCGGCGATGCTGAGCGGGATTGCGAATGGCGGAGCGAAATCTTTGGTGCGGGTGGGCGGATATGATGACCGGCCGGGGATTCAGCAGGCGCTCGATCTGGGCGCTGACGGCGTGCTGGTGCCTTATATCAATACAGCCGAAGAGGCGCGGCAGGCCATTAGTTGCACGAAATATCCAACGGTGGGGACGCGGTCGGTTTATTTTCCGCAGCGGAGCATGAACAAGGCGGGGTTGCTCGGCTATGCGGGGAATTTTAATAATGACGGCATTGTCGCTCTACAGGTGGAAACTGCGTCTTGCATTGAAAATATCGAGGAGATTGCGGCGGTTCCGGGCGTTGACATTCTTTTCCTGGGGCAGAACGATCTTTGCATGTCGATGGGGCTTTACAACAAATACGAATTTCCCCTCATGTATACTTCGCCGGAGCTCGACGCCGCGACCAAGAAGCTGATTGAACATGCGCGCAAGAACAACGTGATTCTCGGGCTCTTTCTGTTTGGAACTTCGCGAGTGGGTGAGTTTCTGGAAAAAGGATTCACGTTTATCAGCGTGGGCAACGATCTGCATCATGTTCTCACCCAGGCGGGAGCTTACGTCGGCGACATGGAGAAGGTATCGAAGGAAAAAGGCAAGGCATGGAAGCGGCGTCCGACGGCGCTGTTCTAACTTTTCGCTTTCCGCAAGCTGAGGCGGACCGCAGGCGCTAAAGCGCGGTGGATTGGAAAGACGTAGTGGCACGAGTGAACTCGTGCCCTTCCCGAGGCTTGCTGGACGCCGGTCTTTCTGCAACTAACGAAATCGTGGCTCCCAGAATCACTCCCGAGACGATTTTCGTTTCCTGCTTGAGGAATTAATTCTCGCAACGAGTTTCCTCATTCGATGAACATGCAGTCTCCGTAAGAGTAGAAACGGTATCCGGCGGAGACGGCGTGTTGGTAGGCGCGCAAGACATTTTCCTTCCCGCCTAAGGCGCTGACCAGCATCAGCAAGGAAGATTGTGGCAGGTGGAAGTTGGTGAGCAGGGCTCCGACTGCTTGGAATTCGAATCCGGGATAAATGAAAAGATCGGCCGTGGCGTTTCCTGGGTTGAGGCTGCCCGAGCCGAGGCGAACGGCGTGCTCGAGGGCGCGGACGGTGGTGGTTCCGATGGCGACAATGCGGCGGGAACTGCGGAGGGCTTGATTGAGGGCAGCGGAAGCGGCCGGAGAGATACTGTAACACTCGGTGTGAATTTTGTGATCTTCCACACGATCGACGCGAATGGGTTGGAAGGTGCCGAGGCCGACGTGGAGGGTGATTTGGGTGGTCTCGATTCCGCAGTCGTGGATGCTACGCAGGATTTCGGGCGTGAAGTGCAGGCCGGCGGTGGGAGCGGCGACGGAACCGCGCGGGTCGGCATAGACGGTTTGATAGCGGTCGCGATCCTCGGAAGAATCGGCGCGTGAAATGTAGGGCGGCAAGGGCACGTGGCCGATACGGTCGAGGAGGGCGAAAAAATCAGAAATGGGATCGAAGCGGATGCGGCGTTGGCCAAATTCGCCGCAGGCGAGGACTTGGGCTTGCAGTTCATCGCCATTCTGTTCACCAAAGCCCTGTTCACCAAGGCCCTGCTCATCGCGGCCCGGCTCAGCAAAGAAAAGGCGTTCGCCGATGCCGATTTTGCGGCCGGGACGGACCAGGCATTCCCACTCGTTTGGGTCGATGGAAAGCTGTTGGGTTAGCAGGACTTCGATGCGGCCATGGAGGAAATCGCGGGCGGCGGGGTTGCTTGAACTAACAGGCTGGGCGCGGGCGCCTTGGCGGCGCCCAAGCAGGCGCGCGGGAAAGACTTTTGTATTGTTGAAGACCAGGAGGTCGTCGGGGCGCAGGAGCTGAGGAAAGTCGCGAAAATTGCGATCGGACCATGCGCCGGAGGAGCGCTGCAGGTGCAACATGCGGGAAGCGTCCCGGATTGGAAGGGGCTTCTGGGCTATTAGTTCCTCAGGAAGATGGAAGTCGAATTCGGAGACCCGCACGGATTAAGATTATAGGGTGAGAAGGTAAAGGGGGGCGCCACGGAGCAGCGTATGCGGATAAAATTCGACATACTTATGTTCTGCCCGGTGAATTTGTTTGTCTGATCTGAAGCAAGTGGGGTAACATGCAAAAGCTGTAGCTTTCGCCTCTTCGTCATTATTATTCCCCCGAAACGAGTACTTCATGTCCACGGAACGCAAACACAGGGAAGAGATCGTTCGCTACGGACGGATGCTGCACGAGCGCGGGTTTGTGGCGGCGATGGATGGAAATCTGTCGGTGCGGCTGAAGGACGACCGCATTCTGGTTACGCCCACGTGCGTGAGTAAAGGCGGAATGCGGGCCAGCGACATGGTGGTGGTGGACCGTGCAGGCAAGCGGGTTGCGGGGCGGCGGAACGTGACCAGTGAGATCGGGATGCACGTTTTGATTTATGACATGAGGCCGGATGTGCAGGCGATTGTGCATGCGCATCCGCCGACCGCGACCGGGTTTGCGGCGGCGGGGATGGCGCTGACCGAGCCGCTGGTTTGCGAAGTGGTGATGGGGCTGGGATGCATTCCGCTGGCGGGGTACGGGACGCCGGGGACGGCGGAGCTGGCGCACACGCTGGTGCCGTATGTGCCGAGCTATGACGCCATTCTGATGTCGAATCACGGGGTGGTAGCGTACGGCGATACGCTCGAGCACGCTTATATGAAGATGGAGACGGTAGAGCATTTTGCGCAGATTGCGCTGGTCACGCATCTGCTGGGAAGACAGCGGCCGCTCAGTGGCGTGGATATTGAGAAATTACTGCTGGCGCGGACGAAGTATTTCGGCGGAAAAATGAATGCCGCGATGCCGATGGGGATGGGGCGACCTACGGGGAATGCTAGTTAAGGTCGCGCTTATTGTTTTCGCGTGGCCTCGCCGACGAAAACCAGGCAACCGTTGGGATCGAGGATATGGAATTCGGTCATGCCGTATTCGCGGTTAAATAAGTCTCGAATGCGATAACGCTCTTTAAACTGCTTCACGTGCTCCCACAAATCTTCGATACCTGAAACTTCCAGGTAAATTTCAGCATGGCCGCGAACCGAGCGCATAACCTCTTCGGATGCGGCTTTCATGAAGTGGATGGTCTGGCCATGGCGCTCCACGATGGAATATTCTTCAGACTGAAGGGTTGGGGCGAAGCCAAGAACGTCACGGTAGAAGCCCAGCGTTTCTTCCATGTCAGCCACGGCCAGCATAGGGCTGATTCGCTTGGCGGCGTATGCGATAGGCATAGTCTTCTCTTTTCTGCTAAACGGCGCCGGTCGGGCTCAGCTACTGTACGGAAATTCCGGAGTTCCTACCTTCTGTACATTCGCCTCCGCGAATTCGCAGACGCGATCGAGAGAGGCCTGCAACTGCTGTTCATAGTTACGAAGATCCGCGTCACTTGCCTCAGGCGGCACGGGGATGAGCTTCCCGAAGCGCATGAGGACGCGGGAAAACGGTTTGGGAATGATGAGGCGATCCCAGGTATTGAGCACCCAGGCGCGCTCAACAGCAATATGAAACATGGTGAGGGGGACGCTGGAGGAGCGGGCGAGCGCCACCGGGCCGGGTTTGACTTTATAACGCGGGCCGCGGGGACCATCGAGGCTGAAGGCGACGCTCCAGCCTGCCTGGAGGGCGCGGCGCAGGCCGAGCAGAGCCCGAACGGCGTTGCGGCTGCTGGATCCTTTGACGGCGACGAAGCCGAATTTGCGGATGATGCGTCCCATGTATTCGCCGTCATAGCTGTTGCTGCTCATCACGCGCACGCCTAAATCGCGGCACATATAGGTGGCGGGAATGATGCAGGCGTGCCAGAAGGAAGCAATCAGTGGGCGCTGATCGAGGGTTTTCTGCGCGCCCTCTTCGTGGGAGATGCAGACTCGGAGGGTGGGGCCGACCAGGCGGATGAACCAATATCCGAGCGTGATGATGATGCGAAGGATGATTCGTTGACGCAGAGTGAAGCGGCGCGGACCGGGAGTGGCCTCGGCGGCGGGAGCTTCGGGGATGGTCGCTGGGGTCACGGACTTATTGTAATGGGATGGGAAAGCGCGTGGACCGACCATCCATGCGGATGGCTGCCTGAAGACTTAGGCAGTAGAGATCGGCAATGGCGCAATTTGAGATCGTTGAGAAGGGAAAAAAGTCGAGCTTCGCTCGACGGACAGCCGAGGGCGGCTGTCCCTACATGGAAGGGCCTCAGAGGCTGGTTTCGCGCAACTTGTGTACGACATGCGCGATGTTGTTTTCCTGGAAGAGACGGATTGCGGCAATGCCCGCTGCGCCTGCTTGCAGACAGAATGAAGCGTTTTCCAGGGTGATTCCTCCGAGGGCGAGCACTGGGATGTTAGCCTGGCAGGCTTGATTCAGAGCGGCGAGGCCTTGGGCGGTGGCGCCGGGCGCGTCTTTTTTTTCGAAGACAGGGGCGAAGAGGGCCAGGGACGCGGCGTTTCGGGAGGCGGCGATTACTCCTTCTGGCGAGTGGCAGGCTACGGAGATGAGTGGGGCTGTTGGTGAGATTTCGCGGGCGGGGGCGCCCGCGCCACATGACCATATTTTGCGGACGTCCGCGGGGAGGACATCGTCTGCGGGGAGATGGATTCCGGCGGCGTGGACGGCGAGGGCTATGTCGGTGCGGGAATTGATCAGGAGGGCAGTCGTCAGTGGGCAGTGGTCAGTGGCCAGGCCGCTACCAGTGCGGATGACTTGCATCACTTCGTGGGCTAACGATTCCAGGTCGCGCGAGGTTAAATCTTTTTCGCGGAGTTGGATGTAGTCGACGCTTGCGGCTGCGGCCTCCGCGATTTTGGCGAGGAGCTGGAGGCGGCGGGATGCTTCGTTGCCTGGGAACGCGGTGCGATCGGTGATGTAGTAGAGCAGAGAGCGCGCGGGCATCGGTTTGCAGCGGAAGTCTAGGGCCTCGTTTTTGCGATCTCGGGAAGAGCTTCTTTTTCTTTCGGAGCGGGGCCGCCGAGATGGTATTCGGTGAGGCCATCGCGCAGAAAGGTGAAGGCATCCTCGGGGGAATCGACGAACTTGAAGAGATTCAGGTCTTCCGGAGAAATGGTTCCGGCGTCGACAAAGGCCTGAAAGTTCATGATGCGATGCCAGTATTCGCTGCCATAAATCACGACAAGGATTTTCTTGGCGAGCTTGTCGGTTTGGGCGAGGGTCAGGATCTCGAAAAGCTCGTCGATGGTGCCGAAGCCGCCGGGAAAAATCACCAGGGCTTTGGCGAGATAGGCGAACCAGAACTTACGCATGAAGAAATAGTGAAACTCGAAATTGAGCGAGGGCGTGATATAGGAGTTGGGATTCTGCTCGAAGGGCAGATTGATGTTGAGGCCGATGCTCTTGCCTCCGGCTTCGTGAGCGCCCAGATTGGCGGCTTCCATGATGCCGGGACCTCCGCCGGTGGTGACCACGAAACGACGGCGGCGGGCGGGAATTTGAATGGACCATTCGGTCAGCATGAAGGCCAGGCGGCGGGCGTCTTCGTAGTAGCGGGCCATATCGACGGCGGCGGAGGCACGCTTGAGACTTTTCTCGTGGTGCTCGGCGGGCAGGTTTTGTTCGTTTTTTCTAATCGCGGCGAGACTCTGCTGTGCGACTTCGCCGCCTTGAAAGCGCGCCGAACCGAAAAATACGACGGTGTCCTGAATCTGCTCGCGGCGAAAACGGGAGAGCGGTTCCTGATATTCGGCGAGGATGCGCAGGATGCGTCCATCGGGACTTTTGAGAAAGGCCTCATTCTGATAGGCCAGGGGCGCGGACTTTAATTTATCGACCATGTGTCGAGACTCACCTTTAAGTAAACGGATTCTTCGCCGCAATCATTCGATTACTGCCGTTCGTGGTAGTGAAGGGCTTCCCAGAAGCCGATCCAGATATCGAGCAGACCGAGGCCGCTGCACAGGCCGCGGAAGAATCCGGTCGAGACCAGCGTCCTGAGCCAGGGATAGGAAATGAGAAGAGAATTGTCCGTCCACTCGGGCGTCCAGGGCAAGATCAGCAGAAGGACGCCGGCGACGGCGCTGATCAGCACGAAGAGGAACAGAGAGGTGCGATGCAGCAGAAGTTGCACGCGGGAGTGGGTGGGACGAGCCGCGATGGGTTTGCCATCGAGGAGTGCGGTAGCCGTCTCGACCGATGGGGCGACCGGCTGGCCGGGGTCCATGCCGTTCTCAAGCGGCAACTTGGGTTCGATGGTCACCGGGCGCTCCGCTGGGAGAATGGACGCCCTCCGAAGTTATTCGATGAAAATATCGAACAGTCAAAGACAAGATAAGGGAAAAAACCCATCGGGTTATTCTACGACTTCAAGGGCTTGATGCGCTCGGCCACGTCGCGATAGTCGATGTTGCGGCCGTAGACTTCCATGAAGTGCTTGAGCGCGGAAGCTTTGTCGCCCGAGGCTTCGTAGGCGGATGCAAGTTCGTAGTGAAGAGCGGTGCGAGTTTCTTCGTCGACGCCCTTGGTGTGCAGGGCCTTGTCATACCAGCGGATGGCGGCTTCAGGAACGCCTTTGTCGAGGAAGCATTGCGCCAGCCAGGTATAAGTTTGCATGACTTGCGGGAAAGAAGATCCGCGATCGATGGCCTGGCAGGTTTTCTGCAACTCTCCGATGGCTTCATCGAGCAAGCCCATTTCGCGGAAGGCGATGCCAAGGTTGTAATGGGTTTCGGGATCTTCGTCAGTGGCGGAAGATCCGGATTCCAGATCTTGCCGGAGTTCGCCGAACATTTCGGCGAGATCGACGCCGGCTTCCTTTACAAGAGGAGATGCGTCGCTCGGAATGCCGGGCGCGGTGGGCATAACCGGCGGCTGCATGATCGCAGGAGCGGCTGCGGCCTGGTGCGGAACCGGAGCCGAGGTTTGGGACGAGATGGTTGCAGTGCCGGAGGACGCTGCTGCGCTTGCGGCGAGAGGGGCACTGACCGGTGCGGCAGGCGCGGGCTGGCTTTGAGCCGCAGTTGCGGCAACAGCAGAATGAGCAGCCGGCGACGGATGTTCCGCAGGTTCGGGAACGGGAGCGCCTTTGAGGAAATCATCTCCAAGGGAAGCTTCCAGGTCGGCCACAAATTCGCCGAGAACTGCAGGCTGTTTGGTTCCGAAGACCGTTGGGGTAGCTTGTCCCACCGGCTCAAGCTCAGGCGGAGCGCTGGGCTGGGCGGCCGAGGCGGCTTCCGGTGAGGCTTCGTGCGAAACGGCGGGAATCAAATTCTCGGGAAGAGAAGATTCCAAATCGGAGACAAATTCCTGGAGGACACCGGGAGATTGCTCGGCAGCGTGCTCGATAGCATGCTCGACCACCGGAACTTCGGCTGCGGTTTCAGCAGTTTCTACCGATTCGACCACGGTAGGCTCGGCTTGCAGAGCGGGAGCTTCGACCTCTGCAGGCTGAACAGTTGGTTCAGGAGCGAGCTCCGAGACCGCTTCAGGCACTTCTTCAGGCACTTTGGCGGCGGCGACCGGTATTTCTCCGGCGATATCGGGCGAGGGCTCATCGATGGCGAATTCAGAGATGGAATCGACCGTAGAGACTTCCTCGACAACTTCTTCGGGCTTGGCGGCGGCATCGATTTCGGCGCGCAGTGCCTGCAGAATTTCTTCGTCGGTGGTCAGGCCCTGCAGCTTCTCGAAGGAGGATGTGGCCTGCTCGGGCATGCCGTGCTCGATGTAGAAGCGAATCTCTTCGATGGCCTCGGCGGTTTGGGCCGGGTCGGGCTTGGGATGAGCAGATGCCTTGGATTCAAGGTGTGGTTGTTCGGCAGTCGCGGCTTCGGCTTCGGCTTCGACGCTGGCAACCGGTTGGCCGACGGCTTCGCTGATGGTAGCGTCCACGGCTTCCGCCTCGAGAGCGTCAGCATCAATGGTGATGGTGTCATCCCACTCGGATGAAAGGTCGATCTCTTCGGGCTCCGACGCGGCTACGGCTGTGGGCGGCTCGGGAGCAATTTCCTCTTCGGATTGAGCCGCGATTTGGTCGCTGACTTCCGGCTCGGTGCTCTCGCCGGCGACGATGGCGAACTCTAAATCCTCCGCTGGTGGTTGCGGAGCGGAAGGCCACGCGGCTGGGGCGGTGTGAACTTCTTCAGCAAGCGCTTCCGGCATTGCGTACTCGGAAGCCTGTTCGGTGGTTTGGGAGGAGACATTTTCGGCCGCCGAGCGCATCTCGTAACGCTCGGCAAGTTCGCCGTAGCGGGTAGCTTCTTCGGGATGGCCGGCTTCGGAATAGACACTTTGCAAAGTTCGGCAACAAACGCCAGCTTCCGCGAAGCGGGCGGCACGCGTGTGCAGGGCGGCGAGGCGCTGATTGAGACGCAAATCTTGAGGCGCGAGCGGCAGAGCGCCGGTCAAGGGGCCCAGCGCTTTGGCGGGCATGTTATAGGAGATGAAAAGCTCGGCGTCAGTGAGGGCGGCGCGTACGGCGAGGGCCACGGCATCGGAATAATGCTGGTGAATCGAGGGCGACGTGGCTTCCAGCTCGTCCACGATAACGGCGGCTTCATCCGCCGAGATTAACTTTTCCGCCGCGGGGCCACCGAGCTGGCTGACCACCTGCTGATAATGATTCATGTGCAGGGGGTTGCCGGGCTCCATGGTGGTGAGCTTTTGATAGAGATCGCGGGCGCGGGGCAAGTCGCCGGATTGGACGGAGGCGTGCGCCAACAATTCGAGAACTTCGGCAAGGTGGGTCGACTCGCCGGCCTTCTGAAAAAGTTTGAGAAGCTTTTCGAGCGATGCGGGATTATCGCGCACATGCCCGATGATGGAATGCAGATTCTTGATGACTTTCTCGGAATCTTCCGCCAGCAGGCGGTCGGCGTGCTGATCGTAGACTTGCAGCGCGTTCTCGTATTGGCTGGCCTGCATCAGGGCGTCAGCGAGGGTCGAGATCGCAGTGAGGTCGTTATGAACGGTGAGAAGTTTGCTGGCCAGAGCGCCGGCATCGGACAGGCGGCCAGTCTTTAGATAAGCCTTGAGCAGATCGCGCAGGCCATCCGGATTGGAATCAAGATCGGGAACTTTTTGCAGGCTTTCGATGGCGCCTTCAACATCCCCGGTATCGACCAGGTTGCGGCCTTGCATGAGCAGCGCGTAACTGTTTCCGGGGTCGAGGGTGAGCATGCGCCGCAATACTTCTTCGGCGCCGCTGAGCGAGCCTTTGGCGCGCAGGGTTTCGACGGCAGAAGAAAAGATCTGCCAGGCCTCGGTCTTCTTGCCGAGGCGAACGTAAACTTCCGCCAGCTTGATGCGCATGGCGGAGTTCTCGGGATCCATTTCCAGAATCTTCTGGAAGATGCGTACGGCGTTTTCAAGCTCGCCGGATTTCAGAAATTCTTCTGCGACTTGCAGGTATTGCGCGCGGGCATCGTTAAACAGGCCTTGCTGGGTGTAGAGTTCAGCCAGCTTGAGCAAGCTTTCGAGCGAAGGCTTGAGCTTGCTGATTTTTTTGTACATCGCGATGGCTTTAACGGTGAAGCCCTGCGCGGCGTAGGCATCGCCCACGGTCTTGAAGCAGTCGGTGGCTTTATCGGCGTCACCCAGGCGGGAATAAAGGTCACCGATGGTGTTGGTGACCGTGAGATCCTTAGGGTCGGCCTTGATAACTTTTTCGTACTCAGCGATGGCATTCTGCATCTTGCCCTGCTGGACGTACTTCTCCGCAGCGCTGAGCACCTTCTGTTTGTTGAAACCGAAACCGAACGCCATATGAGTACGAACTCCGCCGTGCTCTGAACCTAAAACCCTGTACTCAGGAGAGTGATACCCGGCTCCTGGGAATTACCTGGGAAAACGTCTTACGGCTAAACTCCTGTTCCGGAGATGGCCGGTTGGACAAGGGCAATTGTACGGCTGGAGGGGGTGAATCGCATGGTTACCAAGGGTTACCAGAAGGGAGTGTACGAGTGGGTTACCAAGGGAATCATGGGGTTAGAAAGCGGGGAGTGCATGCCCAAGTGACGCCGGGACGGGGTCTTAGCCCAAGGATTCGCTGCTCGCGCTAGTCTGTTAGCGTGACGGTAAACAAAGAACGGCAGCCAAGTAGGAACTTACTTCCGAGAAACAGGGTCTGCGGGAAGGCTGATCCTTTCACTCTATGTCCGAATCGTTAGCAAATTTTTTTGTTCGGCATTTTCAGGAACATCGCGAGGAGCGCGCCTATGGGCAGCGGCGCGGATACCGGATGGAGTGGTTCACCTACGGTCAGGTTCTGGAAATGGCTCTCGCTTTCTGCCGGGAACTGGGGGAGCGCGGAATCGGCAAGGGCGACCGGGTGATGCTGTGGGGGGAGAACTCGGCGGAGTGGGTTGCGGCGTTTTTTGGATGCGCGATGCGCGGCGTGGTGGTGGTACCGATGGATGATGGGGCATCCGTGGATTTCGCTGGGAGGGTTTCACGGCAGGTTCAGGCGAAGCTTTGGGTTTGTACGCGGAAGCATGCGGCGGAAAGTGATGTTCGATCAAGTCCGATGATCGCTCTTGATGAAATCAAAGTCCCCGCCCAAGCGGAGCTTGGACGGGGCACCCGTGGGATTTTGCCGGATGCTGGCATTCAGCGGGACGATACTCTGCAGATTGTCTTTACTTCTGGAACGACGGCGGAACCCAAGGGGGTGGTGATCACGCACGGCAATGTACTGGCGAATATTGCTCCGCTGAAGCGCGAGATGCAGCCCTATTTGAAGTATGAGCGGTGGGTGCATCCGGTGCGGTTTTTGAATTTGCTGCCGTTGAGCCATGTCTTCGGACAATTTCTGGGAATGTTTTTGCCGCCGCTGCTAGGTGGGACGGTGATTTTTCAGGACGAGTTCAAGCCGTCCGAGATCATCGGGACCATTCGGCGGGAGCGGGTATCGGTGCTGGTGAGCGTGCCCAGAGTTTTGCAATCGCTCAAACAAAAGATAAAGCGCGATCTTGAAGACAGCGGGAAAATTGAAAACTTTCGGCAGCGATTTAGAGTTTCAGAAGGAAAGCACTTTCTGCATCGCTGGTGGATTTTTCGCGACGTGCGACGACAATTTGGCTGGAAATTTTGGGCGTTCATTTCTGGCGGTGCGGCGCTGGATTCATCGACTGAGGAATTTTGGGGACGGCTGGGCTACGCTGCGATTCAGGGATACGGACTCACGGAGACGACTTCGCTGATCAGCGTGAATCATCCCTTCAAGTTGGGAAAGGGATCGATCGGGAAGGTATTGCCGGGACGCGAATTGAAGGTGGCGGAGGATGGAGAGATTCTGATCCGTGGCGGCGGGGTGGCGGCGGGATATTGGGGGCAGGGTGACGCGGGCGGCGATGGTGTGGCGGATGGTGCTGTAGCAGATCGTGGTGTGGCAGATCGTGGTGTGGCAGATAAAGACGGTTGGTATCACACGGGGGATATTGGAGCGCTCGACGCGCAAGGCAATCTTTATTTCAAAGGCCGAAAGAAAGAAGTAATTGTCACTCCGGCAGGGTTGAATATTTATCCCGAAGATTTGGAAGAGGCGTTGCGGCGCCAGCCTGAGGTGAAAGACTGCGTAGTCGTAGGGATTGAGCGTGCGGGAAATGCAGAACCATGCGCGGTGCTGATTTTGCGCGGAGATGCTCGTGCGGAAGAAGTGGTGGATGGCGCAAACCAGGCGCTGGCGGAATTCCAGCGCATGCGGATGTGGGTGCAATGGCCGCAGGAGGATTTTCCGCGGACCAACACGCAGAAGCCGCGGCGGAATGTGATTGCGGAGTTCGCGAAGAAGCAGATTCTGGACGGGGGAACAAAGAATGTCGCGAGCAACAATCCGGTGATGGAGATGATCGGGCGCATCACGGGACGCAAGGCGGGCGGGATGAACGCCGATGCGAGGCTCGATTCCGATCTCGGCTTGAGTTCGCTCGACCGCGTGGAATTGGTTAGCGCCTTGGAGGATCGCTACCAGATGGATTTGAGCGAGGCCAGCTTCGGCGCGGCGCAGACTGTTCGCGATGTGGAGAGGATGCTGCTCGGCGAGGTAAAGCAACGCGTTACGTATCACTATCCAGGGTGGGTTTTGCGCTGGCCAGTGACCTGGTTGCGATGGCAGGCGCAATATTTGTTGATGATGCCGGCGGTGATCTTGCTCGGCTGGCCTCGTATTGAAGGCCGGGAAAATCTGCGCGGCTGGGATGGGCCGCTGCTGATTGTGTGTAATCACATTGGGGATATAGATCTGGGATTCGTGCAAGCGGCTCTGCCGGCGAGATTCCGAAACCGGATTGCGACGGCTACTGGAGGCGAGGCTTTGGAGAAGCTGCACTCGCCTGTTGCGGGCAGACGATTTTTCGGAAAGCTTTACGACCGCTTGCAGTGGGTGTTGGGAGTTTCTCTGCTGAATCTTTTTCCGCTGCCGCGGGAGGCTGGATTTCGGCAGAGCTTCGCTTATGCTGGCCGCGCCGTTGACCGCGGATACAGCGTGCTGGTTTTTCCTGAGGGGCGGCATACGGTGGATGGGAAGATGAATCCGTTTCGCGCGGGAATTGGGCTGCTGGCGAATAATTTGAACATCCCGGTGCTGCCGATGAGAATTGTAGGATTGTTCGAAGTCAAGCAAGCGGGGAGGAAGTTTGCGCGCCCCTTCGAGATCGGAGTACGAATCGGGCGTCCTCTGCGATTCGTGGCGGACACAGATCCGGCTCAGATTGCACGGGAGTTGCAAGCGGCAGTGGAGGGGCTTGGACGGTAGTACCGAGTACCGAGTATCGAGTAGCGGGAAACCTTAAGCGCATTTGCTCGGTACTGGCAACTCGGTACTCGCCACTCTCCTCTAGTCCTCGTCCATATTGTCCTGATCTTCCGCTTGCGGCGCATCTTCGATTTTCAATTCCGGAAGATTGGCTTGCTTCAGGTCGTGGTTGAGCGTGGGTAGGTCGGAAGTTTTCAAAGTCTCCCAGCGTTTCATCATGTCCTGCTCATTGCGCTCGGTCGCCGCAATGGCCTCGGTCTGGGCGGAAGTGGGTTCTGCGTCGGCTTGCCATACCTGACCGTACAGAGTTGCAATCTCCCCGTTAACTTGTGTGAGTGTGACTTCGCTAGACGCAGGCGCAGGCGTGGCGCCCGGAGGCCCAAGCAGCGCATTCAGTTTGTCCTGGAATAATTGAAGCGGAGCGTGCACCCATCCGGTGGATTGCTGCGTCAGCTTTTCCAGTACATTGCGAATTAATCCGGCTTGCAAGACGGCCTCTGAAGTCTGGCTCAGAGATAAAGCCAGCTGCGTTTCCGCCTGGAATTTTTTATCCAACCCGGCCGCTGAAGTTTTTACTCGCGGGTCCATCTTCACAGTGAACGATGCGCTGTAGCTCTTACCGTCGGCAGTGAGCTTGGCGGTGTAGGTTCCGGGCAGAGCATTTGGTCCGAGCGGTAAGCGCGGCGTGTCTCCGGGGATTGCCGCGATGGGATATTCGTGGTGGGTGGCAACGGGTGTGGCGTAATGCAGATCCCAGACCCAGCGGTGCATGCCAGCATCGGCTGAGAGCGCGTGGAAAGGACGCAGCCAGTAGAGCGGAATTAGTTGCTTCTTTAGGTCCTCTTCCGAAACGGGTGGTTGATCGGCGCTGGAGAATTTGCGGACGACCTGGCCACGGGCATTCAGAATTTCCAGCGTAACTGCACCGGAAGGGGCGTGCGGCAAGTAGTAGTCAATGACAGCGCCATCGGGAGGATTCGCTGCCGCAGGTTCGTCGGGAGGAAGCGGCGTATCGGTATTGGTGTCGCGCTGAATGCGGTACGCAGGCGTGGGTGTGAAGAGGCGCGCGCTGTTTGAGTTTGGCGAATTCGCCAGTTCGCGCAGCGGGGTGATGTCATCCAGAATCCAGAATGATCGGCCATGGGTCGCCACGATGAGATCGTTGTCGTAAATCCACAGATCGCGCATGGAGGTGTGCGGCAGATTCAATTGCAGCGACTGCCAGTGGTCGCCGTCGTCGAATGAGACCCACACCGCGTTCTCCGTTCCCGCAAAAAGCAAGCCTTTGCGAACGGGATCTTCGCGCACCGTATCGACCGGACCAAAATCCGGCAGACCGGAGACGATCAGCTTCCAGTTTTTGCCAGAGTCGTGGGTGCGGTAGATATAAGGATGGTTGTCGTCGACGCGGAAGCGGCTGACTGATGCGTAGGCGGTCGCTTCATCGAAGTGCGAGGCGCTGATCTGGGTGACTTTGCTCCAGGGCGTAAGTTCTTTCGGAGTGATGTCACTCCAGTTTTTGCCGCCGTCTTGAGTGCGCCAAATTAATCCGTCGTCGGTTCCGGCCCACAGCATATTCACGTTCTTAAATGAAGGCGCGAGCGCATAGATGACTCCGCGTTGCTTCTCGGCATTTTTGCGGATGAGTGTGCCAACGCTCGCCGGGGTGCCGGGATTCTCGCGCGTGAGATCCTGGCTGATGGCTTGCCAGGAGTTTGCGCCGTCAGTGGTTTTGAAGAGGACATTGCTCGCGTAATAGAGCGTGTGCGGATCGACGGGCGAAAACATGGTCGGCTCGGAGCGGTCAGTGCGGTACTTCGGACTGCGGAGTGGGATGGGCGTGACGTCTTCCACTTCGCCGGTGGACCAGTGAAATTTCGACACTTCGTTGCGGCCGCCGCCGTAAATAATGTCCGTGTCCAGCGGATCGGGAGCGACGTATCCGTACTCGATCACGCCGACGGGATGCCAGTCGCGAAAGGTGATGGCGCCATCGTTGCCGCGGCTGGAGATGCAGACGGAGCCGCTCTCCTGTTGGCCGCCGCACACTCGATAAGGAAATGTGGGAGAAATAGAGACGTGATAAATCTGCGCGGTGGGCTGGTTGTACCAGGAACTCCAGGATGCCCCGCCATTGACGGTGACGATCGCTCCCTGGTCGCTGACCAGAAGAATTGTGTTTGGGTCGTTGGGATTGATCCAGAGATTTTGATAGTCATCGCCACCGGGCGCGCCGCGAAAGCCGGACCAGGTTTTGCCGCCGTCAGTGGACTTCATGGTGACGGTGCTGGCGCTGTAAATCACATCGGCATTTTTTGGGTCGGCTCGCGGAATGGCGAGATCGCCGCCGCCGATTCTTCCGGAGGGGCGTGGATCGTCGGTGGTTTTGGACCAGTTCTCGCCGCCGTCGTCGGAGCGATAGACACCAAGCGCTCCGGAAGCCATGCCCGCGGTAGCGTATAGCCTCTTGGGATTGCTGGCTGCGATGGTCACGTAAATTTGCGAAAGATCTTTCGGCAGGCCATTGGTCAGCTGACGCCATGTGTTTCCGCCATCGGTGGACTTGAACAATCCGCCAGCGGTTCCGTTGACTTCGTTGCCATCCTCCCATGGGCCTTCGCGAGCTTCCCACATACCGGCATAGACCACGTCGGGATTCGTAGGATCGATTTCGACATCGGATGCGCCGGTGTTCTCATCTTTGGAAATAACTTTTTGCCAATTCTGGCCGCCGTCGGTGGAGCGAAATAATCCGCGCTCTTCACTGGGGCCGTAGGGGTGGCCAAGCACGGCCGCGAAAACCTTATCTGGATTGCGCGGATCGATGGCGAGAGCCGGAATCTGCAAGCCATCGCGCAGGCCGAGATGAGTCCATGTCTTGCCAGCATCCGTGGATTTATAAATCCCGTCGCCCACCGAGAGATCGGGACGATGCAGGCCTTCGCCGCTGCCTACGTAAATGATGTTGGGATCGGAGGGAGCAACCGCGATGGCGCCGATCGACTGGGTGGGTTGGTGATCGAAGATCGGTGTCCAGGTGCGGCCGTAATCGTCGGATTTCCAAACTCCGCCATTCACCTGGCCCATGTAGAAAACATTCGGCTGGCTGGGAACACCGCAAGCCGCGCGCGTGCGGCCGCCGCGAAACGGACCGATCATCCGCCAATGCAGATCCTGATAGTTATTCTCAGGAACTGATTGTGCGGCGCTTGCGTGGATCGATAAGAAGAAAGAAATACCAACTGACAAGCCTACGATGAAGCGCGATGCGGTCAATTTTGCCCCCTGGGTCGTTTTGCGCCAAACTTGACAGCATAACCTAAAACGATTCAAACAGGGTGAAGCGAACTATCGAATCTGGGCCAATGCATGTTTCAAATCGCCGTTCTCGGGCGCGGGCGTTCCGCCGGGCTGGCTGGCCACCCAGGCTCCAACCTGATTTGCGGTTT
The DNA here is from genome assembly GCA_963833875.1 of uncultured Acidobacteriaceae bacterium. GTDB lineage: Bacteria > Acidobacteriota > Terriglobia > Terriglobales > Acidobacteriaceae > Sulfotelmatobacter. Next base: position 33,098 of record CAWHZM010000002.1, on the reverse strand, counting down.
CATTGATTTCCGCAAGAGAAACTCCGCGAAGATAGCCGTGCACCATGGCGGCGGTGAAGGCATCTCCGGCCCCCACGGTATCGGCGACTTTCACGCGGAATCCAGGATGTTCGCAACTGTTTTTTTCAGAAAGCAGCAGGCTGCCATCGGTACCGCGGGTTAGGCAGATCAACGCAAGCTCATATTCATCCAGCAAACGCTGTGCAGATTCCTTCTGGCCGCGATGCTCCAGTCCCAATAACTTCATGACGCGTGGAAGTTCTTCGTGGTTCAGCTTGACGATGGTCGCCAATTTCATTGACGTGCCGATGACCTCGGCAGTGAAGAAGTGTTGGCGCAGGTTCACGTCAAAGACGCGAATCGCGTTGGGACGGGTACCGAACAGGAAGTTGCGAATGGTGGCGCGGCTCCGTTCCGAGCGTTGGGCAAGCGAACCGAAGCAGACAGCGTCGAGTTCGGCTGCGAGTTTCTGCCACTGTGCGTTCCAGTCAAAAAAATCCCAGGCGATCGATTCGGAAAGTTCGAATCGAGGCTGACCGGCAGAGTCCACTTCCACCTTCACTGTGCTGGTGGGGTGCTCCGCGTCGCGCTGCACGAATTCGGTTGAGAGTCCAAGCTGGCCAAGGCGGCCTATGACTTCATCCCCCAGCTTGTCATTGCCCAGACGGCTGGCGGGAATTCCGCGGTCGCCGAGCAGCGAAGTGATGTAGGCGAAGTTTGCCGGAGCCCCGCCTAGCTGCTTTCCGGCGGGAAATAAATCCCATAGCAACTCGCCCAGGCCCACGACAGTGCGGGGTTCGTTCAGCATGGAAAGTTTCTCAAGGCAATGGTTTGCGGATATGAGATGAGTTGCAAGAACGAATTGACTGGAGGAGAATCGGGAAGCCTGAGTTGAAATCGAGGCATAGGCGGGTCTCTTAACCGATCACCCAATCATCTTCCAACGGTTGCGACGAACTTTCGATGATTCGCTCTCTTCACGCTAAAGGCTGCATAAAACTGTTGACGCTGTTGCTGGCTCTGGCCTCACAGAATAGCGCAAGCTGGCCGTTCGGGCCGTGGCAGCGCCTTTCCGAAACTCCCATCATTTCGCGGCAAGGCGATGGCTGGGAGTCTGCCGGCACCTTCAATCCGGCCGTCATGGTTCGCGGGGGTAAGATTATCATGCTCTACCGCGCTCAGGACATGCACGGAACTTCGCGGCTGGGATATGCGGAGAGCACCGACGGAATTCACTTCACGCAGCGCAGCGAACCCGTTCTTTCCCCTGAAACCGATTACGAAAAAGACGGCGGCGTGGAAGATCCGCGGCTGGTGCAGTTTGGCGATACGTATTACCTGACCTATACCGGCTACAACAAGAAGGACGCGCAGCTTTGTTTAGCGACTTCAAAAGATCTTATTCATTGGGAGCGGAAGGGGGTCATTCTGCCTGCCTACAAGGGAAAGTGGAATGTGGGATGGACGAAATCCGGAGCGATTGTTCCGGAAAAAATCGCTGGGAAATATTGGATGTATTTTCTGGGGACGGCCCGCGATCACGGTGACCAGATTGGGCTGGCATCATCCGAGGATCTTATTCATTGGACGGACGTGGCCGATGCTCCGGTTTTGCCGGTACGCGCCGGTAAGTTTGACTCGCGGGTGGCGGAGCCGGGGCCCGCGCCCATCGTCACTCCGAAGGGAATCTTCCTTATTTACAACGGTGCGGATGACAAGCTGGTATACCGGACTGGCATTGCGATGTTTGACCGAAACACTCCTGCCGCTCTGATTTCGCGGACCGACGATCCCATCTTTGCTCCCGAAGAATCATGGGAGAAAGTTGGTCAGGTTCCGAATGTTGTGTTCGTCGAGGGGATGGTACGGCAGGGAGATCGATACCTGTTTTACTACGGAGGCGCGGATGCCAACGTCGGGGTGGCGGCAGCGGCGGTCGTGCCTTAGGACGTTTCCTTAGAACGTTTCCTTAGAACGCCTCCTTAGCGTGACATTAAGAATTCAACTTCCTGTTCGATTTCAGAAATGGCGATCGGCGCCAGATTTCTGTCTGACAACTTACGATTCAGCTGGGGGAGTTTGTTGGTTTTAAAATTGCCCCACGCTGCAATCGCGGCTTGCACTTGCTGCCTGGACTGGTTGTAAGCCACGATGGCTTGCGAAGGGACGGTGCGATCGCCACTTTCGACGACGCGAAGGGCGGTAATCATATCGCTGAAGCCGTTCTCCAACCCTCCGGCCGGCGCGGAAGTTTTGTTATTGTTCTGCGGCTTCATGATGGTGGAGATTTCAGTTTGAGCTTCCGTCAGCCCTGACTTGATCGCTGAATTTTTATCGTCCAGCTTCTGCGTGAGATCTGAGAGCTGCTTCTGTACGGAAGTGATTTCAGCGAGCGCACGGCGGGCTTCCATCGTTTGTGAAAACATTTCCTGTCCGACTTGCAGTTGCTGGCGCAGTATCTCGGGAGTGGCGGGAGAGCGGGGATCCATGACGACTTTGAGACTCTGGGTTTGCGGATTGCCGTCGACGGTAAGTTTGATGGTGTAAATTCCCGGCACTACTTTGGGACCGCTGGGATTAAGGTAGTCGGAGTCTTCGTCGTCCACACCGGAGCCTCCGGAACTGCTCCAGGTGAGGTTCCATAGAAAACGGTGCATCCCGGGAGTGGTTTGCAGAACCTCGGGCTTGGGGAACCAGCGCTCAGCGATGGCTAGTGGCGGGTGCTCTTGCGGATGTTTATCGTCCGAGGAGAATTTTCGGACGAGTTTTTGGTGCTCATCGAAAATCTCCAGTGTGATGGCTTTGACGGAAGAGCTAACGACATAATCAAGGATCGCGCCTGCTGGCGGGTTCTCTGCCGTTGGTTCTTCCGGGGGAAGCGGAGTGCCGGGGAAAGAATCGTTATCGATGCGAAATGCCGTCGCCGGGTGGTAAAGCCAGAACTGATTGGCCTTCGCCGCATCCGATGCCTGCCGCAGTGGAGCGATGTCGTCGAGAATCCAGAAGGAGCGACCATGAGTGGCGACGATCAAGTCGTCGCCGTGAATGGCGAGATCGCGCACGGAAGCTACGGGCAAATTCAGCTGCAAACTTTGCCAGTCGTCACCATCATTGAACGATACATACACCCCCAATTCGGTTCCGGCAAAGAGCAACCCTTTCTTGTCGGGGTCTTCACGAACCGCGCGCAGGAAGGCATTGGACGCAATGCCATTGGTGATCAGTTGCCAGGAGGAGCCGTAATCGCGCGTCCGGTAGAGATAAGGTTTTTGATCATCCAGCCGGGCTCGGTCCACGGCCGCGTAAGCAACCGCCGGATCGAAGTGCGAAGCCTCGATCAACGAGATTTTGCTCCATGCTGAGAGCCCCGGTGGGGTGACGTTTTTCCAGTTCTTACCGCCGTCACGCGTGAGATGAATGAGTCCGGTATCGCTGCCCGCCCAAATCAAGTCGCGGTTGAGCGCGGAGGGCGCAATGGTGAAGACCACGCCATAGCCACGCTGCTTTGCGTTCTCGATGGTGGCGGGCCCTTCGGATTTTTCTCCGGGCTTGTACTCCGAGCCGGTCAGATCGGGGCTGATGGTCTCCCAGTGCAGGCCGCCGTCGACGGTTTTCATCACGTATTGCGTACCGAGATAGAGAGCTGTGGGGTCGGCTGGAGAAAAAAGCAGAACCGGAGTCCAGGGATCTCTATATTTCAGCTGGGTCATCGCCGTACCAAAAGTCACGACGGGCCACGGACTGACATTCTGGCTAAATTCAGTCCGCTTGTCGAAGCGGTCGACGCTGCCATAGGCGCCGCTCAGGTAAACGATGTTCGGATCTTTGGGATCGGGGGCCATGTATCCGCTCTCGCTCTCGCCTGAGGGAAACCAGTCGCGGGGAGTGATCTGGCCATGATCGGTGCGGCTATAGACAGCGGCGCTTCCGCTATCCTGTTGCGCGCCGTAAACCACGTAAGGAAACTGGTTGTCGGTGATGACATGGTAAAGCTGCGCGGTGGGCTGGTTGTACCATGTGCTCCAGCTCTGGCCGTGGTCGAGGCTCACTGTGGTGCCCTGGTCGGTTCCGAGAACCATGCTGGCGGAATTTCTGGGATCGATCCAGATCTGATGGTAATCGTCGCCACCGGGTGCGCCGCGAACGATCGAAATAGTTTTTCCTCCATCCACGGATCGATAAAGCGCGACGTTCGGGACATAGAGGACATCAGGATTCTGCGGATCGATGGTGATGCCGTTGAAGTACCACGCCCGACTGGTAAGGCGAGGGTCTGCGTTCGCTAAAGTCCAGGTGTCGCCGCCATCGTCAGATCGGTAGAGACCAGATTTTTTTGCATGGATCAGAGCGTAAACGCGCTTGCCATCGGGGGCAACGTCAACTCCGATGCGTCCCCAATCGCTATCGGGTAATCCAGTGCCGCTAAGGTGGGACCAGGTTTTGCCTGCATCTTGCGAACGATAGAGACCGCCGCCGGGTCCATCAAGCGGGGCATAGGTGCTCCAGGGAGGGCGATGCGAGTTCCAGGCTCCGGCGAATAAAATTTGTGCGTTACCGGAACAGATGGCGAGATCAGAAATGCCGACTTCCGGTCCTTGATCCAACACTCTGTCCCAATGCGCTCCTCCGTCGACGGACTTGTAAACTCCGCGTTGCGGGTTGGGCCCATAGGCATGGCCCAGAGCGCCGACATAAACGATATTGGGGTCGTGGGGATCAATCACGATGCGGCTGATCTGGCGCGTATCCTCCAGGCCGATGTGGGTCCAGGTGGAACCGGCGTCAGTGGATTTGTAAACGCCGTCACCAGAGGAAAGGTCGGATCGAATGTCAGACTCGCCGGTTCCGACGTAGATTGTCTTCATGTCGGATGGCGCGACGGCGATGGCTCCGATCGACGCCACTGGCTGGTTATCAAAGATCGGCTTCCAGACGGTTCCGGCGTCGGTGGTTTTCCAGATGCCGCCATCCACCGCGCCGAAGTAGAAGGTGGTCGAGTCGCCGGGCACGCCGGCAACAGCAACCGCCCGGCCGGCGCGAAACGGGCCAATGAGCCGCCATTTGAGATCGTTTACCAGTTGCGGAGGAACCGACTGTGCGGTGCCAGCGGCGAGCAGAAGAAGGAAGAATGAAATGAAACTCTTGCGAAAAAACGACCTAAGTTTGTGCAAGTGGCGATCCCCTCAATGGATAGCCAGTTTACTGGAAAAACGCAATGCCGATAAAACCGACGGCGTTGAGCGCGAACCGGCATCCGCGTTGACAACAAGTTGTAGGATGAATTCATCTAATTTGCCGGGGAGGAGCCCTATGCCTGTAATTCGAGCCTGCAAAGCTTGCGGGCGCATGAACCGGGTTCCGGCAGCGCATCTTGCCGATACCGGGCGATGTGGCGTCTGCAAGAATCCGTTGCCGCCGGTGAACGAACCGCTGGACGTCGATCCTCAATTATTCGATGAGATCGTTCAAAGTGCGCGGGTGCCGGTGCTGGTAGATTTCTGGGCATCATGGTGCGGGCCGTGCCGCATGGCGGCGCCAGAGGTTGCGCGTACCGCCGCTGATATGGCCGGACAAGCGGTCGTGATAAAGCTTGACACTGAACGTTATCCGGAAGTGGCGGCGCGGTTCAATGTTCGAGGCATACCCAATCTCATCGTTTTCAATGCCGGCCGGCTCGTGATGCAGCAGGCCGGATTGGTCAATCATGAACAGATGGAAGCATGGTTGAGATCCGCAACTTCATCTGTAGTCGCATAACAGCGTAGTAGCGGAAATCCCTGGTTTCGCCGGAAGAGCGGCTACGCTCAGGGACAACAGAAAAAACGCATTCATCCCATCGAATTGAAATTGGTGAGCAGAGTATTGATGCGGTGATTGGAGAGTTGATCCGAGTCGGTTTTCGACTTATTTGCCTCGCTAAGGGGTACGACGGAACGCAAAGTGGTGCCGGAGTTGGTGGAGGTGATGGAGAAATCACCGCCCAGCTCTTTCACTCGTTCGCGAATACCGGCAAGTCCCACGCCGGAGCCGGCGCCAGTGCGGTGAAAGCGATCCATCACGGTTTGGGGAAGACCGTGGCCGAAATCCTTGATCTCAAGCACTGCCTGTTCGGGCAGCCGATGGAATGTGACTTCAACGCTTGGACTTCCAGAGTGGCGGTGCGCATTGGTAAGCCCCTCCTGTAAGCCGCGGAATAATGCTATCTCGACAGCCTCCGGCATGCGGGCTGCGTTCAGTGCCTGGGTGGGAACTTCATCCGGGTGGGTGAAATTGGTATCGATGCTCATGCCACTGCGCTTGGAAAAGCCATCAATGAACCAGTGAGCCGCGGCTTCGAAGCCCGCCTCATCAAGGAGCGGCGGGTGCAGCAGATAAGACATGGTGCGAATGCTGGAGACGGCGTGATCGATCATCTTGCGCGTTTCTTCGAGCATGGGAGATGGATTGCCTCCGGCGCGCAGCAGCAACATATCGATATTGATTTGAGCGGCGGCCATCGATTGACCGAGGCCATCATGCAATTCACGGGCGATGCGGCGGCGCTCTTCGTCCTGCACCCGCACCAGCTTGGCGGAAAGCTTGCGCAACGCCATGGTCCGCGTCTCGACCAGGGATTCCAGTTCGTCATGGGCGCGCCGCAATTCCTCCTCGACTTCCTCGCGCTCGCGAAGGCGGTCGCGGATTTCGTATTGCCGGGAGCGCGAGCGGATGGCGGTGCGGACGCTGCTGATCAGGGTTGCGGGGCGCACGGGCCGTTCGATCAGGCTGATGTTGCCCATCGGGGTGCGGGAACGGACCATCATTTCGGTGTAGGGAGTGGAAGCGCCGCCACCGGTCAGGACAATGATTGGGAAATCGGACCAGGCCGGCTGCGCCGCCACACTGCGGCCTAATAGTTCGATGGATTCTTCGGTAAGAGATTCCTCGGCGAGGACGGCAGCGCCGGCTCCGCCGCCAAGGCAGCGGGCGATAGCGCCAACATTTGCGACCACGCCCACGGGGATGCCTGAGCGCTCGAGCACTTCGCGCACCAAGAAGGCGTCCTTGCCGAAGGGCGCCAGCACCAGTACGCGAAAATCCGAGTGCAGGAAGCTAGCCATCCGTAGTCCTTAATTCTCTTTCTGTCCTCCAAGGAAGGTTGGAGTACCGGTGAGCACTCCCTGAAATTCTTTCAGTGGGCGGCCGATATTGATCCGGTCCGGTCCAAGTTTCAATTCACGAATGGTGTGTTCGTGACTACCGTTGCGGCGCTTTACCATGGAAATAGCCTGACGGAGCTCTCCGTGACTTTCAAAATAACGGAGCAAAAGAATAGAGTCGGCGAGATAACTGACATCGACGGCAGCCTGGAGCGACGATCCGATCATTCCTGCTTGAGCCAAAATCAGGATGGTCACGACGCCGCGATTGCCCAGATAGGAAAGCAGCTCGTGCAGGTATATGGGCAAGAACTTTTCTCCCGGCATTGACTGGAGGTATCCGTTCAGGCTGTCGAGCACGATCATGCGAACATCTTTCTGTTCGACATGCTCCTGGACTTTGGCCACCAACTCCCCGGGAGACATCTCGGCGGGGTCGATGCGTTCAATGGCAATCGTGCCATCCGCAACGTGCTGGCGGATATCAATGCCCAGGCCCTTGGCCCTGGTCAGGAGGGTGTGGGGAGATTCCTCGAAAGCCAGCAGCGTACAGCACTCGCCGCGAGCAGCGGCGGTGGCCAGCCATTGCACCGCCATGGTGGTTTTGCCGGTGCCGGCGGGACCGATCAAGAGAGTGCTGGTACCACGATCCAGGCCGCCTCCGGTCAGCGCGTCGAGTTCCGCGATGCCGCTGGAAACGACTTCGGAGGAATGCTCGGCGCGCGAATCGGCCGCCACCAGGCGCGGAAAAACCAGCACGCCTCCGGTCGCGATGGCGTAATCGTGAAGACCTTCACGGTAGGGACTGCCGCGGAGCTTCACAATCTCGATCTGGCGGCGGGTCCTGCCATACTCACGGGGCACGCGATCCATGCTGATCACGCCGTGGACAATGCTGTGCAACTGAAGATCGGGTTCGCGGGAGCTGCGATCATCGAGCAGAATGACGGTACATTCCTGTTCCGCCGTAAAATCTTTTAGCGATAAAATCTGACGCCGGTAACGGAGAGGATCCTTGGCCAACATGCGCAATTCGCTGAGCGCGTCGATGACCAGGCGATCAGGACGGACGCGTTGAAGTTCTTTTACGATGCGCTGCATGCGGTCGTTTAGTTCGACCTCGGCGGGATGAAAAACGGTGTACTGCTGCTCGGGAAGCAGGTCATTTTCGTTAGGAAGCAGTTCGACAATCTCAATCCCATCCAGGGACATACCGTGCGATTCCGCGGAATGAATGAGATCGGCGCGGGATTCAGAGAGGGTGATGTAAAGGGCGCGTTCGCCCTTGCTCACGCCGTCGCGAGTGAACTGCATGGCCAGCGTGGTCTTTCCGGCGCCTGGGTCGCCCTCGACAAGGTAAAGCCGGCCGCGCGGGAGGCCTCCACCGAGGATATTATCCAAACCGGAGCACCCGGTGTTCACTCGCGGGTCGATGTGCGCGTCCGGTTGCGCGTTCACTTCATGGCTAGCGCTGGCCAATGCTCCTCCTCCGATAATCGGGAATAAGAAGTTCATGGTCGGCCATCCCACTGACGAGGGGCTATCGGTAAAATTGCCGATTACTCTAGGGAGTAAGCTGTAGGCGAAAAACATGGGAAAAGAGTTACAGCATGTTTCATTTTGGAACATTAATCCAAGGGACAATAACATTCCGGGTTTGCTCCGGTCTCCTCCCGTCCGCTATAGTTTAGGGAGTATGTTTGATGACTTTACTGCCACCGATCGCTGGACAAAGAAGCAGGTTCACTGCGTCTATCAGGCGTTGATTGTGGCGATTGCGACTCGCCACGCCGATGCCGTGGACATCAAATTCCTGGCGAACGGGAAAGCTGTGTGGATAGCGTTGCCGCATCCCGCGTGGGTGGAATACAAGAAGCGCACGGGTAAGTCGATTACGGATCCTCTGGCGGTAGAAATCGCGGGTCATTATCTGTGGGCGGCTCTCGAAGCTGGTGAAGGATTGGGCCGCGAGATGTATTCCCTGACTACGGAGGAAACTCTGTCCCACCTTGAGGCTGCGGTTTCCGCCATGCAGGCGCCTGCCGCCGTTGGCCAATAGGCCGGTCTTTTACCCTGTTCATTCTCCCGCAAGAACGCATCTATATGAAGACACGCGAGTTCGGAGCGAAATGGTTCATTTCGGACACTCGGTGGTGATTCCTGCACTTGGCAGGTTCTCCTCTTTGAGGGACAATACGTCGTTTGCGTTTTGCGCGGTTATCAGGGAGATTTTATGGCTACCACAATGCACGTCAGCGACGTTGCGGAGTTGCTGAGCGAGGGGCGGACGCACTTCAATCTCAGTCCCGCCCTTCTGGTTGAACACTCCATTCGTCGCAACGAGGCCAAGCTAGCTGCCAACGGCTCCCTGGTGGGCTATACCAATCGCACGGGACGCTCTCCCAAAGACAAATTCATTGTGAAGGACGCGGTCACTGCCAATACGGTGAATTGGGGCGCGGTGAATGCGCCCATGGGAGCCGACGAGTTTGACGCCCTCTATGAGCGGGTTATGGAGCACCTGCGGGGCCGCGAACTTTTTGTGCAGGATCTGTTCTGCGGCGCCGACCCGCAATACCGGCTGCCGGTTCGGTTCGTCAACGAATATGCCTGGCATAACCTGTTCGTGCGGCAGTTATTCCTGCGGCCCTCTCCGCAGGAACTGAAGTCACACCATTCGGAGTTCACGGTGATCGCGGCGCCGGAGTTCCTGGCGGATCCGCTGCGGGATGGGACCAATTCCGAGGTATTTATCGCGCTCAATTTTTCCCGCAAGACGGTGCTGATTGGGGGAACTTCCTATGCGGGAGAGATGAAGAAGTCCATTTTCAGCATCATGAATTTTCTGCTGCCGCCGCGGAATGTCTTCCCGATGCATTGCTCGGCGAACGTGGGACACAATGGCGTAAGCGCCCTTTTCTTCGGGCTCTCGGGTACAGGAAAAACAACTCTTTCCGCCGACCCTTCTCGCGACCTGATTGGCGATGATGAACACGGCTGGAGTAGCCACGGAATTTTCAATTTTGAAGGCGGATGCTACGCCAAGTGCATCAAGCTGTCGCAAAAGAACGAGCCCCAGATATGGAATGCGCTGCGCTTCGGATGCGTGCTGGAGAATGTCGCCCTCGATCCGCACACCCGCATTCCGGATTACGAGGACGACAGCAAAACGGAGAACACTCGCGCCGCTTATCCGGTGGATTTTATCGACAATGCCGTGATCCCGGGAGTGGGCGGACATCCCAGGAATGTGGTCTTTCTTACAGCCGACGCGTTCGGAGTGCTTCCGCCAATTTCCCGTCTGACTCCCGAACAAGCCATGTTTCATTTTCTATCTGGCTATACGGCGAAAGTGGCCGGAACGGAAGCTGGCGTGAAGGAACCTCAGGCGACGTTCTCCACTTGTTTCGGATCGCCGTTCCTGCCCCTAGCCCCCAAGATTTATGCAGAAATGCTGGGCCGCCGCTTACGCGAGCACAATGCGCAATGCTGGCTGGTGAACACGGGCTGGCAGGGCGGTCCTTATGGCGTGGGCAAGCGCATGGAGATCCCTTACACGCGCGCGATGGTGGATGCGGCGGTGGAGGGGGAATTGATCAAGGAGGAGTTCGAGATCGAACCGACTTTCGGTTTCAGTATCCCGAAAGTCTGTCCCGGAGTTCCACCGAGGGTGCTCAATCCGCGCAACGCATGGCGAGACAAGGCCGCTTACGACAAGGCAGCCGAGGATCTTCGCCAACGCTTTGCGAAGAATTTTGAATCATTCGACGCTCCCCCCGAAGTGAGAGCTGCTGGACCGAGAGCTCAGAAATAAGCCCACCGAAACAACCGTCTTAGTCTTTAAGTCTTTGTCTTTGCCGGGCTGATTCCCGGACTAGCTCATCGGCGGGCTGAAGGGTGATCGGCAAGACTGGACAACCCCTTAACCGTAACTAGCAGCGGTATATGCTGTGCCATTCCGCCGCTGGTTGTCGAAATCGTAGCGGAATACACCCCGCCGTGCACCCCGCTGGCTGCAGCGAGAGTGAGCATGCTGTTTCCCGATCCTGGCGCAGCCAGGCTTGCCGGCTCGAACGCGGCAGTGACGCCAGCAGGTAAGCCTGTGATTGAGAATGCGACCCCGGCATTGAATCCGCCACTTACCGCAACCTTCATGGTGACGGTGTTGCTGGAGCGCGCGGAAACTGAGAGCGTGCTTGCGGAAGAGGTCGCTTGGAATACCGGCGTGGCAGTGGCATCGCTCCAGTGTCCCACTAGAACAGAGGCGTTCACTGAACCCAGACCTGTGGTGCGGTCGTATCCGGTGGTCGCGCTGAAGCCAGTTTGCCCAGGGACGGTGTTGTTGCCGGTGACGATGTCATGAAAAATGGCCGCACCGCCGGCTCTCTGTTTGCCCGCAAGGGAATATAAGACAGTATTGGCGTTGCCTTGACGCGCCGCCGTATTCTGCACCACGAGCGCCATGAGCCCGGCGAATGAAGGAGTGGCCGCGGAGGTTCCGCCAACCACGTAGAGTCCGCCATTTTGATAGATGAGATAGCCGTCGTGACCAGCCGCGGTGAGGGAGACATCGGGAACATCGCGCCTGCCGTCGGCGGGAACGCCGGTTCCGCTCTGCCACGCGGGTTTGGAGTAAATGCCGCTTGCGCCCCCGCCGGTTGACCACAGACCTGCGCTGGGACCGCTCTCATTCCAGGCGAACTCGGGAATGTAGCTTAGGGCCGATAGCTCGGTGCCCGGGGCATTTGAGGGCGACCAGTACAGCGAGCCATTGCTGTCGGCAAATTCAGTTCCCCCGACACAAACGCTGTAAGGGGTGGAGCAGATGCCGTTAACCGCCAAACCGCGAGTAGCGCGGGTTGCCGACGCCAGGTCGCATCCGGCTGCCCCGTTATCCCCCGAGCTTACAAAAACTGTAATGCCCTCGGCTGCGGCTTGTTGCCACAGGTTATTTAGAAAACTGTTTCCGGAGGACCCCAGAGCCGCCTCGCATTCTCCGAAGCTCATGGTCAAGACTGGCGACAGACTGTGATTCACGATGTACTGTGCCGAGAGATCGGCGCCGTCGGTGGAGTTGGTGGATTTCGAAACTACAAACTTTATCGTGGCAGCTTTGGCCACGGCCCCGGCCCATTCGACATCAAGATCAGCCTCGGTTTCTTCGGCAGAGCTCCAGATTCCGGGATCGGTTCCATTGACGATGATCAGCGGGTCATTGGCGGGTAAATTGAAGGCGGAGCGGAACCGGCGTGCATCTGAAATGTTTATGTTGGAGCGAGCGACAACGGCAAGGGACTCTCCGCTGCCGGTAATGGCTTGCTGGTAAGCGGGGTTGAGGTTGTAGATGGTGGCGAAATCCGCCGGCGCCAGGTAATAAGACCCCCCGCTGGTGAATTGCGGGGAAGGCAGGCGCGCACCTGTGTTCTGGGCATGGGTGCGAAAATCGTGCAGCGAAACGATTCCTCCTACCACCGGGGCCAGGGCGGCGGGAATTTCCGGATCGCTGGCGTTGGCGTGATGAATCTCCTTGCCGATCCTGTAAGTGTGAATCTGGGTGTGGAAGGCTGATTCAACCTGCTCGGCCGAGCCGCTGAAGGTGACGGAGAGGCCTCCCGCCGCAACTTCTTCGACTTCGAAGCCGTGCGCCTGCAGCCATGCGGTAATTTGTGCCGCGTCGGCCGGTGACGCGCCGAAGCGGTCGGCGAACTGCCCTGGGGTGAGCCATCGATGGTAGTAAGTAGAGTCAGGATCGTGTTGTCCATCAAGCAACTGAAGAAGCGCATCTTGCTGGGTTGTGTCGGGTTGAAGCGTGAGGACCATCCGCTCCATCAGAAATTCGGGGGCGACTTCTCCAGCGTCGTATTGCGCAACTGCCAGAGGATGCCGATTGCCCTGAAGAACCACCCGCTCCTCATCATCGATATAGCCGGTGATACGGTCGCGAGGCTGAACGGCAAGGGGGTCAGAGGAAGACTGGGCGGAAGCGGGTAAGAGCTGGCATATCAATGCCAGGATGGAGAAAAGAACGAGTGAAATCGCGCGGCGAGGGACGAGCGGGGTGATCGGAAAGAGCATTCGGCCTCCAAAGCAGATTGCGGCTCTAGAGTCTTTTCGGCAGTGGGAAGGAACACTGGAGGGATTCGCCGATCGATTTACCGTAACGGCAGTAACCGACGGTTGGAACTAATGTAATGAAGTCGATGGGTCGAGGGGATTCGCCGAAAGAGGTTGGTCGCGGAAGATCTGGGCAGTAAAGGCCTCGACGCACGCGCCGTTGCGCCATGCGTCAGGAGGCAATCCGGCTTTTCGGCAAGTCTGCTCCAGAAAGGTTTCACGATCCCACTGGTGTTCGACGGCGACTTGCGGCAGAAGCAAACCTCGACGGCCGTGCTGGCTGATGAAGAGCCCATGGCGCCCCACCTGAATTGCATCGGGCGGGATGGGTAGCGGTGGTGAGAGGATGCTTAACTCGATTTCGAGAAGAGGAGCTTCTTCCCGGGTAACCGGCGGGAAGCGGTTGTCCTCGAAGGCCGCAGCCCGAGCGGTTTCGCCCACGGCGCGATAAACCGGGGAGTCGGCCCGAACATACCCGACGCATCCGCGCAGATTGCCCGCGACGTGCAGCGTAGTGAAAACGCCTCGCGGTTCAGCCAGGTGAGCCGAAGGCGGCTCTAAAAAGATTTCCCGCGATTCCAAGGCGGAAGCAATGGACTGGTGCGCGATTTGTAACAGCTGCGCTTGTTCTTCCGGAGAAAACTCTGGTTCCGATAAAGCCTGATTGCCTGCTTCCGAGCAAGACTTTTGAGGGGGAGACGAATTAGGAACTGGGAGCGACATTAGCATCGGCCGCTCCAGCCGCTCGTTGCGGCTTGCGGCGGCGGCTGAGAATAAATGCGCGGCGGCGGCGCTTCGAAACCTGGCGGTCGATCTTCGACCAGAAGGCGGCAAAATAGTCGATGGCGGAGATCAGCGAAACGCATACCACGAACCAGATCGCAGCATAGGCGATCCAGTGGATGGGTAGTACGAAGTGGCCATAGATAGGCCACTCTGCCCAGCGATGATCGAGAATGACAGCGACCACGGAAACAATCTGCACCACCATTTTGAGCTTGCCCAAATCGCTGGCCTCGATAGTGAAACCTCCGGAGGCCGCGATGGAGCGAAGACCACTCACCAGGAACTCGCGGCCGATGATGATTACGGCGATCCAGGCGGGAACCAAAGCAGGATCGAATTGAACCAGTGTGACGAAGGCGGCGGCGATGAGAAGTTTATCGGCCATGGGATCGAGCAGAATACCCATGGTGGTGACCTGGTCGCGTTTGCGGGCAAGATAGCCATCAATGCCGTCGGTCATGGAGGCGGCGATGAAGATGGCGGAGGCAAGCAATTCCTTGACGCCATGCGCGCTGCTGAAATGACTGGAAGACAAAATCCAGATGAACAGTGGAATACTGCAGATGCGGATCAGCGTGATGGAATTAGGCAGGTTCACCACAGCTCGGCAGTTCCCCGGAAGGCAACGGGAAACAGTTTGATTATGCTCCAGGGCCGAGGGGAACGCAATCAGGGGAGTGAACCTTTAGTGCAGAAAATCTCGCGCGAGGATTTTCAGGAAATCTACATCTAGATCATTTCGGAGGCGCTGGAGCCATTGCGGCCTTTGGCTGCTTGGCGATGATCTGGTCTTTGATTTTGTCGTAGGTTGCCTGAGGGATGATTTTCTTGTGAACTAAATCCAGCTTGGTGCGATAAGGGCGTGAGGTGATGATCTTCTGGGCATAGGCGTCTCCGATTCCGGGAAGAGCCTTGAGTTGATCGGTCGTCGCCGTGTTGATGTCGAGTTTGTCGGTCGCCGACGGCGCCATTTGCGCCGATGCCGCCACGGTTTCCGGCTTTGTGCCGGGTTCGCCATTGAGATATGGCTGCGCGATACCGGCGCTGCTCCCCAGCGACAAGGCGAACACCAGAACCGCAATTTGCACTATCAGCTTGTTTTTAAGGCGCGTCATCGAATCCTCTCGCGAATCCCAAACCTCAGGGGCTGAAGCCCCGATCTTCGTCGAATCTATATGGCACGGCTAAAGCCGTGCCCTTGCAGACTTGTCACCCAACCCCGTGCGGCTGCCATACGCCAGTCCGGCTAGCTCAGGCGTAGATGCCGCGCTGGCGAATGGTATAGGCTACGCGGTCGATGGCCAGCATATAGGCGGCGATGCGGTTGTTCACGTGGTGGGTTTCGGCGTAGCGGACCACGTCTCCGAAAGAAGAAATCATAATTTCTTCGAGTTGCTCGTTGACCACGGATTCCTTCCAGAAATAACCCTGGCGATCCTGCACCCACTCGAAATAGGAAGTCGTCACGCCGCCGGCGTTGGCCAGGATGTCGGGAATGACAAAGACCCCCTTGTCGGTCAATACGTCATCGGCGGCGGAAGTAGTGGGGCCGTTCGCGCCTTCCGCGAGTACGCGGCATTTCACGCGATCGACGTTGCGGGAGGTGATGACGTTTTCGGTGGCGGCGGGAATGAGAATTTCGCACTCGGTGGTGAGCAGGTCGGCGGCATCGGCCGGTTCGGCTCCTGGGAATCCGTGTACTGTTCCGTTTTTCTGGCGGTATTCGACCAACGCATTGAGATCGATTCCGTTTTTGTTCGAAAGTCCGCCGCCCACTTCGGCGATGCCGATCACTTTGTAGCCAGCCTGATACATCAACTGAGCGGCATTGGAGCCGACGTTGCCGAAGCCCTGCACGATCACCCGGCTGTTCTCGCGGGGCAGACCCAGCTTCTTCATAGCCTCGTCGCAAACTACCATCACGCCACGACCGGTGGCTTCGCGACGGCCCCGGGAACCTCCGATATTAATGGGCTTTCCTGTGACGACGGCGGTCACAGTCTGGCGCATGTGCATGGAATAGGTGTCCATCATCCAGGCCATGATTTGTTCGTTGGTATTGACGTCAGGGGCAGGGACATCTTTTTCAGGGCCGATGAATTCGATCAGTTCGGAGGTGTAGCGGCGAGTCATGCGCTCGATTTCGCCCATCGACATTTTGTGGGGATCGCAGATCACGCCGCCCTTGGCGCCGCCGAAGGGAATGTTAACGACGGCGCACTTCCAGGTCATCCAGCTGGCGAGCGCGCGGACCTCATCGAGCGTAACGTCGGGCGCATAGCGGATTCCACCCTTGGCCGGGCCGCGGGCAATCGAGTGCTGAACGCGATAGCCGGTGAAGACTTCGAGACGGCCATCATCCATTTGCACCGGAATATAAACCGTAACTTCGCGGTTGGGAGAGCGGAGCACGCGCCACAAGCCCTCGTCGAGATTGAGCTTTCGCGCCGCCAAATCAAAGCGCGCCCGCTGCGACTCCCAAGGATTGGTTTCTTTATCAACGTGGGGAAGGGTGGTGGTGCTCATAGATTTAATCTCCGGAACGATTGCGATTCGAGCGCCAGCCGATGCTTGGACGCTCGCCTATGCTAGAGGGCAAACGTTCAGAGTATATGAGGCGGGAGGGTGGGGAAGCAAGGTGCGGTCAGCCTGGGTAGTGTCTTAATTTAAGACAGAACCTTAATGCGGATTGTCCCATCATGGGACCGGTTCGAAATGGTGCGTGGAAGCCGCACTCGAACTCGCGGGGAGGACTAGCTATAGCTTAATTTCCATTCCCTCAGCGGCGGCGCGCACTTTGGGGTAGTAGTTGCGGGCTTCGTGGACCACTTTATCGATGATGGCGTCCGTGTGCTCGGGGTCGTGGTGAAAGAGAATTAATTCCTTGGCGCCGCTCTCCATCACGACGTTGACGGCTTCGCGCCAGTGGCTGTGTCCCCAGCCGCGGCGGCGGGCTTGGTATTCCTCGGGGAGATATTGCGCGTCGTAGATGAGGATGTCTGCGCCTTCAGCCAATTTGCGGACGGCCTTATCGAAAGCCGGGTCCCCGGGTTCGTTGTCGGTGGCGTAGACCAGAATCCCATCTTTGGTTTCCATGCGGAAACCCATGCAGCCCTGGGGATGATTGAGCCACGCGGTCTGCATCTGGATGCCGTCGCCGATGGTGGTGCGTCCGGCTTCGATCTCGTAGAAGTCGCGGCGCGCCTTCATTTCATCGATGGCGACGGGAAAATATGGAGGGGCCATTTGCTCGGCCAGAACCTGTTTCAGGTTGCGGGTGCGGCTGGAGCATTGAAACAGAAAATGGCTTTGGGGATTGGCATACAGAGGACGAAAGAACGGCATGCCCTGAATGTGATCCCAGTGAAAGTGCGAAACGAAAACGTGGGCGGAGAACGGACGGTCGCCGAATTCACTTTGCAGTTGCTGGCCGAGGACGCGAAAGCCGGTACCGCAATCGAAGATGTAGATCTGATCGCCGAGGCGAACTTCGACGCAGGAAGTGTTGCCTCCATAGCGCATGTTCTCGGGTTGTGGGGTTGGCGTGGAACCGCGCACGCCCCAGAACTTAATGAGCATAGGTTCGTGAGTACACGAGAGCCCGGTTGCCTGGTGTGTTCCTTGGTATCATCCGACGGCGGGTCATATCCGTCAATTGCCGGATTGGTTCATGGTTAAAATCCGCCGATACAGGGTGGGAAGTTCGGCCCATACTAGCTCTCACCTGCGTCCCGTTTGGGGCATCCCGGGTCGCCTATAATGAACCGCAGTTCGCATAGACAGCCTCGACTCGTTGATGAGTATTCCCGACTTTAAAGAATTTTCGCGATTGGCCCGGTCGGCCACGCTGGTGCCGGTGGTGAAATCGGTGAGCGCCGATCTGCTTACGCCGGTTTCAGCTTTTCTGGCGATTGCAGAGAAAGAGCCGCATGCGTTTTTGCTGGAGTCGGTAGAGCGCGGCGAGCAGATTGGGCGCTACACGTTTCTTGGGGCGCGGCCTTACATGCGGGTGCGGGCGCGCGGTTCGATGATTGAGATTGAACGGGGGCGCCGGCGCGAACGTCATGAGGGCAGCGTTTTTGAATTTGTGAAGTTGTTGTTGAACGAGCATCAGCCAGCCGCAATCCCGGGTTTGCCGCCGTTCACGGCGGGGGCTGTTGGGTACTTTTCCTACGATGTGGTGCGGCAATTGGAGAAGATTGGCGATCACGCCAAGGATGATTTATCCCTGCCCGATTGCGAGTTGATGTTCTTTGACCGCTTGTTGGCCTTCGATCATTTGCGGCACCAGATTCACATTGTGGCCTCGGCGGATGTTTCGCAGGAAAAGCCGCGTATCGCTTACGATCGCGCGGTGCGGGATATTGCGGCGCTGGAAAGAAAGCTGGCTGCGGGATTGAGCTCTGCGACGTGGCGCAGGGCGACGAAAACCGTGCCGGGAAAATTGAAGATCCATGCAGGGACCACCCGTGCGAAATTTATGCGCAGCGTGGAGCGCGGCAAGGAATACATTGCAGCGGGAGATATTTTTCAAGTGGTGCTTTCGCAGCGGCTCGACTTCGTGCCAGAAGTCGAGCCCTTTGATCTTTACCGCGCTTTGCGCCAGGTGAATCCTTCGCCGTATCTTTATTTTCTCCGCATGGGAGGGATGCAGATTCTGGGCTCCTCGCCGGAGATGCTGGTGCGGGTGACCGGACGCAAGCTGGAATACCGACCGATCGCCGGCACGCATCCCCGCGGGCGTGATGAAGCCGAAGATCTGCGTCTGGCGCAACAGATGCTGAGCGATGAGAAAGAGCGTGCCGAGCACGTGATGCTGGTTGACCTGGGCCGCAACGATCTCGGGCGGGTGAGCGAGTATGGGTCCGTCAAGGTGAAGGACCTGATGTATGTGGAGCGCTACTCTCACGTTATGCATCTGGTCTCGGCGCTGGAAGGGACGCTGCGCAAGGATCTTGGGGCGTTGGATGCTTTCGCGGCCTGCTTTCCGGCCGGCACTTTAAGCGGAGCGCCGAAGGTTCGCGCCATGCAGATCATCGAAGAATTGGAACCGGTGCGGCGGGGGATTTATGGCGGGTCGGTGCTATACGCAGACTTTGCAGGGAATCTGGATTCCTGCATCGGTATTCGGACCATGGTGATGCAAGGCAAGCATGCTTATTTGCAGGCTGGGGCGGGGATTGTGGCCGATTCGGATCCGGCAAGCGAATATCAGGAGAGCATAAATAAGGCACAGGCGCTGTTGAGGGCGGTGGAAATGGCGAGGGGCAGTGATCAGTGATTAGTGGCCAATGGGCAGTAAACGAATGCCATCGACCATTTCCAGACGATACGGTCACGATATGACTGAACGATGCGCTTGACTGCCCACTGATCACTGATCACTGATCACTGCCAGAAAATTCTCCACCAGCTTTTTCCCGGTATCTGTCAGTATGCTCTCGGGGTGAAACTGCACGCCTTCGATCGCAAACTTTTTGTGGCGCAGGCCCATGATCGTGCGAGTTCCATCTTTTTCGACGGTCCACGCACTCACTTCCAAATCTTCCGGCAGATTTTCTTGCTCGACGATGAGGGAGTGATAGCGGGTGGCAGTCATCGGAGTGGGAAGGCCTTTGAAGATGGTTTTGTTGTCGTGAGTAACCGCGCTGGTCTTGCCGTGCATAAGATGAGGCGCGCGTACGACTTTTCCGCCGAAAGCTGCGCCAATGGCCTGATGGCCGAGGCAAACTCCGAGAATGGGGATTTTGCCGGCAAAGTGGCGAATGAGATCGATGCTGATGCCAGCATCCTGCGGGGTGCAGGGGCCGGGCGAGATGACGATGCGCTCGGGTTGCATCGCTTCGACCTCAGAGACCGTGATCTGATCGTTGCGGCGGACCTCAAGCTGGGCGCCGAGTTCGCCGAAATACTGCACCAGGTTATAGGTGAAGGAATCGTAGTTGTCGAGGACGAAGACCACGGCGGCACCAAGTATTCAGCTTAACACCGGCGGCTGGGTTCGCATGGGCGTTCCATAATGAAGGCGAAAACGTTGGTTGAGCTACCGGAACGGGCTATATCCATCCTCGATGGTGGTATTGACGGAAGATTCATGAAGAAGTCATCATGCTCCAGCATAGTTGCAAGCCACTTCGTTCGCTAGAGGTAAGAATAAATGCCAGAAGCCCAGGAGAAAAGGGCTGCACGACGCTTTACGCTCCGGATTCCGGTTGCGGTTGCACGCGGCGAAAGTTTGGAACACAGCGAACCCGCTCAACTGCGCGATGTAAGCGCGCGGGGGATTTCGCTTTATCTCGATTCCATCATTGAGACTGGTTCGCCGCTCAGTTTCACGCTCACTCTTCCGCCAGAAATCACTCTTACGGAGAGTATTCGGGTGCGGTGCAAGGGACGAATCGTCAGGGTGGAAGACCAGGGAGCCAACGGCAAGATGGCTGTGGCCGCAGTCATCGAGGACTACGAGTTCGTTCCGGAGAGCTAGGATCATCTCGGAAGCTGCGAACGCGAGGCGCCAAGGGGTTAGTTTCTTTGTGCGACCTCTTCTCTGCCTTCGCCGCAAATGATAAGGTTCCTCTCAGAGGGGTCGATTCTCTTTTGCGGCGAATACGCATTCAACTTCTGGGCACTTTTTTGCTGGCGTCCCTCGCGATTGCAGGCGCGGTATCTCAACAGCAGCCGCAGCAAGCGCAACCTCCTGCATCCCACAAGACGCTACCCGCAACCAAGTCTTCTACGCCCGTGGCGACCCCCATTAGCGTGGTTACGGCGGTGAACGTGGTGGAGGATCGCGGTAATCCTGCCCTGGAGATTCTCTCCACCCTGCCTTCGGTGCCGTCGATTCAGTTCCTGGAATCGCCGCCACGCATCGTGGTTGATTTACTTCATGCCCGTATCGGATTAAAGGACAAGCTTGCGCCGGTCCAATTAGCGAACATCGTGGGTGTGCGTGCGGAGCAGTATCAGGCCGATCCGCCAATTACCAGAGTGGTGCTTGATCTGGCCGCACCCTACGGTTATACGTGGGATGAGGACGGCAATCGGCTCACGGTTCGGCTGAAGCCTCCGGAAGATTTGAATGCGCATAAGAAGGCGCGATCCAAACCTCCGGCTGAACTTTCGCTCCTCGCCCACGGAGCGCCTTCGATTGTGCCGGTCACCGGAAATCCTGGGGAGGTGATGGTGGATGGCAGCAAGATCGCGGCCGGATCGTCACTGACGGCCGGGGCAGAGACGGCTGTCTTACGATTGTCACGGGGCGGCGAAGTGCGGGTTTGCCCGGGGACCACGGTCTCCATTACGCCCTCGAAAAATGCGCAGGATCTGATGCTCGGCATAAGCACGGGCGCACTGGAGATGCATTATCAGCTCGAGGCATCCTCCGACACAGTATTGACTCCTGATTTCCGGATGCTTTTTGCGGGGCCGGGAGAATTCGATTTCGCCATGAGTGCGGACCCGCACGGCAATACGTGTGTGCGCGGGCTGCCGGGCAATAGTTCGTCCGCCATGGTTTCGGAATTGATGGGCTCGCGCACTTATCAGGTCAAGCCCGGAGAGCAGGTCGTGTTTCATACCGGACAGATCGACAAGGTCGATAGCAACGTGCCGCTGGAATGTGGCTGCCCGGCGCCCGTTCCGGTGATGCTCGCGAGTACACCCCCTTCAACGCACGAAGTCTCCGCGCCTCGTGGCGCAACGCTCACGCCGGAGGCTAACTCGCCGAAAACCGCCGTCAACCTGACGCCCGCCGCGAACCCCGCGCCGGCGGGGAGCCCAGGTTCGGGACAACTTTCCAATGGGCCAGAGGTTCAGCCGCTTCCGCCGTCAAAGCCTGGGGATATAGAGGTTAAAGTGGAAGCGCCGATGGTGTTTCATGGAAAGCAACAGGCTACTGCTGCACCACCACCGGTTGATCAGGCGAAGGCTTTACCGCCGATCGAGACCTCGCCGCGCGCCCCCAACCCTCAGGCGGCGGCACAGCCGGCAACCGTGAAGTTGGCAACTCCCCGGCCGCAAGCTTCCGCTCCCAAGCGAATGATGCGCCGGATTCGCGGCTTCTTTTCCGCTGTCTTTGGCTGAGCTTCGTGGCTGATCTAGCGTCGAACAGCTCGGCGTAACGGCTCGACTCTTTCGCGGAGTTCATCCGCCAAATCCGCTCCGCGCTCCGCCACTTCCCGGACTCGATCGCTCACACCGCGGGCGCGGTCCTTCGCCTCTTCGCTCCAGTCTTGAAGTGTCTCTCGGGCGTCTTCATAGCCGCGCTTCAGATCGCGGCGGAGTTGCTTGCCGGATTTAGGTGCGAGCACCAATGCGGCCAATGCTCCCGCACCGACACCGATTAGCAGAAAGGTAACAGCCGTTCCGAAATTGATGTTGGCAGGTTCGTAACGTCCAGAACTCATAAATCCACCTCGTAATGATTTTGTCTTCTCAGGCAAGTGCACAAACTACGCCTGCCTCAATTGTAGTCTCACGAGAAAGCCTGATGCGAGTTAGAGAAGGGTTATCCCAGCTCTGAGTGCCGCTGGCTGGCGCGAGGTTTTCTTTCTGGCGGACGGCGTGTAGAATCATGCTTTCGGTCCTCGTGTGCGGCGGAAAATGTGGCCTGCCCGCCTTCCGCCGGCTCCAACCGCATTATTTTGAAGGAGATTGTCTTAAGCAATGTCGATCCCTGCCACCCAACTGCGTCCCGGCATGATCATTAAACACAACAATGATCTGCACTCCGTGTTCAGCGTGGAACACCGCACGCCCGGCAACTTGCGCGCCTTTATTCAAGCTAAGTTGCGCAACCTTCGCACTGGAGCCATGTTCGAACACCGCTTCCGCTCGCCCGATCCCATCGAAAAAATCAATGTGGACGAGGTCGACATGCAGTTCCTCTACGCCGAGGGCGACAACTATTACTTCATGGACACGTCGAATTACGAGCAGACTCACCTGACGAAAGACACTCTAGGCGATGCGGTCGATTACCTCATTGCTAACCTGGAAATCAAAGTCGAATTTTTTGACGGCAAAGCAGTGGGAATCGAATTGCCGCAAACCGTCGAACTCACGGTGGTGGAGACCGAGCCGGGATTGAAGAGCGCAACGGCATCGAGCGTGACGAAGGCCGCCAAGACTGAAACCGGGCTGGTGGTGCAGGTTCCACCGTTTATTAATGAAGGTGAAAAGATCAAGGTGGATACGGCTGAGGGCGTGTATTTGTCGAGAGCGTAGAAGCAGACGATCTTTTCAAGAGGCGCAGCATGAAAGAGTCGCAGCATGCTGCGTCTCTTCTTGCGTCCGATCAGGCTGCGTCCGATCAGGTTCGTTTAGAGACCATGAGCGTAGAAAAGCCAGTGGAAGCTCGTCGCTTTATCGTGCGTGGACGCGTGCAGGGAGTTGGGTTCCGCTGGTTCGTGGAGCGGGAAGCGCACATTCTGGAAATCGCGGGGTGGGTGCGCAATAATTCCGATGGCAGCGTAGAAGTGTCTGCCCAGGGAACGCGCGAGCGGCTTGCAGGATTGCAGGAGCGATTGCAGCAAGGACCACGAGCCGCGCGTGTGGATGCCGTCGAGGCATCGCCAGCCCGTGTCACTGAGGGACTTAGTACATTCCGCATTGAAGGAGCGTGGTAGATTGTCCTCCAATTCAGCTCTGGGTCGAAATCAGCTCGACCAGGATCAACTCAAGAAATTGATTCGCGAAGTGCCTGATTTCCCCAACCAGGGCATTCTTTTTTATGACATCACCACGCTGCTGAAGGACAAGACCGGCTTCGCCGCACTGGTCGACCGATTGTCCGAACATTATCTGAATAAGAAGATAGACCTCGTACTGGGGATGGAGGCTCGTGGGTTTATCTTCGCTCCCGCGCTTGCCTACCGGTTGAATGCCGGATTCGTACCCGTGCGCAAGCCCGGTAAACTTCCCGCCGCGACGGTGAAATACGATTACGCTTTAGAGTACGGAACCAACTCCTTAGAAATTCACAAGGATGCGATCGTCAAAGGCCAGCGAGTGATTATCGTCGACGATCTTCTGGCGACGGGCGGCACGGCAGAAGCCACGGCCAAACTGGCTTCGATGTTGGGAGCAGAGATCGCTGGACTGGGCTTTGTGGTAGAACTGGACTTCCTGAAAGGGCGGGAGAAGCTGAAGAACTACGATGTGATGTCGTTGCTGCATTACACCAAATAATCGGCAAGTTCAGCGCATCAACCTGGAGATCAAGAGTCCCAACCCAGACCAGAAGCCAGCACTAATACTGACGGCCAGGGCGAGGCCCAATGCCACATCCCGAAATTTTCGGGCGTCAATATTGACCGGGCAATCGTAAACCGGAGCGCCGGTGGAACTAGACAGCATCCACGACCGCAGAAAGCTTGCGTTCTGCCTCGAGAGTGGCACGCCCCACCAACTGTGAACGGGCAAAGCTTTCGCAGGCGGTTTCCTTTGTGCGGCTTCAGCAGTGCGAGACAGGGGGTTGAGCCTTGATTGGTAGCTCATAATATCTGCACCTCCAAGTGCTCCTCAGCACATAAGCCTCCATCCTGAAGAGCGAAAATAGGACGTTTCTAACATCTCCAAAGTTGTTTGAAACACGGCCTTACTGCTCGAAAAAGCACCGACTCCGGGGGGTTCCGAGGGCCGCGAGCGGTTCAAACACTACCCTGATACATCTTTCATAGTAGGCTTAACGCCGCCTAGCCCAATTCGTCGAGTATCAACTTCGGGTCGTTAGTCATGTAATTTGTGCGCCGAAACCAGTCTGACCCTGCGAGCGGTAACGTATCATCGAACACGCTGGCGTTGGTGAAGTTGCGCATGGCGAAATTATCCGTCCATTTCAGCGGGCCGGGATGCTTCATCGCTTCTTCCGTGTTCCTGTACTCGACACGAATCTTTCGCGCAAACATTATTTGACTTAATCACATAGCGCAGGCACGCCGCCCTTGCGCTGCCAACTTCTCTGGAAGCTGGCGCATCCCATAGGGTCACTCGCTGCGAAGAGGTTTGCTCCTCGGCTAATCGGTGTCTGATCGATTTCTATGCGTCAGTTCTCATTCTGGGTGCTGGGTTTAAGTTCGCTATTGGCTGTCGGTTCCGTGATCGCAGCGGCGCAACTCTCCTCGACTGGTCCGGAAGGCTTTTACAACGGCGAAACCGTGACCTCCATCGATCTGATTGCAAATCCTCACCGCGATGTGGAACCCTTATTCGCCTCCGTGGTTCAGAAGGCGGGGGAGCCGTACTCCCAGGCCAAAGTCGAAGCCAGCATCGAGGCGCTACAAAAAGCCGGCGGATTCAAGAAAGTCACTGCTCATCTGGTTCCAGAAGTCTCTGGATTGCGCCTGGATTTTACGCTGGAGCCTCCCTACTATCTCGGGGTGGTTAACTTTCAGGGAATCGCGAAATCCTCTAGCTATACCCGTCTTCTCCAGGTGGTCAATTTGCGAGATCAAGATCCCTATGACAAGACGCAGATTCCGATTTCCGAAAATGCTCTCACCCATTTTCTGCAAAACAATGGATTCTTTCAGGCGCAGGTTCGCGCGGAACCGCAAATCGACGATGCAAACCAGTTGGTGAACGTCGAGTTCGTGGCGCAGTCCGGCAAGCAGGCCCGCATCGGAAGCATCGAGCTTAACGGCACCACGAGCGCGGAGCAACTCTGGTTGCTGCGCAAAGCCCGGTCGCTCCGTGCACGATTTACCGGAGCGTTGCTCAAACCCGGCAAGCCCTATACTTCGGAGCGGATCAAGGCCGCCACTGCGCTGCTCAAGAAGTATCTGGCAAAACAGCACTACCTGGAGAGCAAGGTTCACGAGAATCCGCCGCAATACGATGCTGCCACCAATCGCGTGAAAGTTTCATTCCAGGTGGAGATCGGTCCGGTGGTTCTGGTTCGCAACGCAGGGGCAAAGCTTTCTTCTATTCCATTCCTCTCCGGATGGAAAATGAAACGATTGATTCCTATTTATTCCGAAGGCAGCATCGATCCGGACCTGGTGCAGGAGGGCCAGCAGAATCTGGTTAACTATTTTCAAAGCAAAGGTTATTACGACGCCAAGGTCACGCCCGATCTCGAGCAGCAACCGGATCGAATCGTACTCGTTTACAAAATCGATCGAGGCAGCAAGCACAAGGTGGCGAGCATCGCGTTTCACGGCAACTATCAGGTCTCCGCAAAGAATTTGTTCCCGTTGGTCACGGTCAAGCGCTCTCATCTATGGACCCACGGCGCCATCACTCAAAAGCTGCTGCAACAGAGCACTGACAATCTGACCGCCTACTACCGCAATAAAGGATACGAAGAAGCGAAGATCACCGCCCAGGTCGCCGAGCATGATCCGAAGATCGACGCGACCTTCAATATCGAGGAGGGACAGCAGACACTGGTGGAGGAGGTTCGCGTTACAGGAAATCACGAAATTGCGGAGAATCAGCTGACCGCTCCCAAAGGCTTCCAACTGAAGGCTGGCGGCCCGTTCTCAACCCGCGCGTTGTCGGAAGATCGCAGTCGCATTGCGGCCACTTACCTGGATCGTGGATATCTCAACGCTGACGTAAAGACCGAAATCGCGCGCGATTCCAAGAATCCTCATCGTGTCAATGTCACTTATGACATCACCGAAGACCAGCTGGTGCGAATGAGCAAAGTGCTTTATCTGGGGCAACAACACACGAAGCTTTCGTTACTGGAGAAATCTGCGGAGCTGCACCCCGAAACTCCCATGAGGAGAGATCATCTGCTGGCGGCGCAATCCCGGCTCTACAACTTGAATATCTTCGACTGGTCCAGCGTAGGTCCGAGCAAGCCAGTCACGGACCAGACGGCGGAGGTGGCACTGGTCAAAGTGCATGAAGCAAAACGCAACGAGATCACATATGGATTCGGGTTCGAGGTTTCTCATCGCGGTGGCAACGTTCCCACCGGGACGGTTGCGGTTCCTGGCGGCCCGACGGTTGGGTTAGGCAGCAACCAGATCGCGGCCGACCAGGCGATTTATGCCAGCCCGCTGGGTTCGATCGAACTGGCCCGCAGAAACATGCGCGGGCTGGGAGAAACGGCAAGCGGATCCATCCTGCTCTCGCGGCTCGACCAGCGGGCGATTGTCAGCTATTTGCAGCCGCACTTCTTCGGCTCTTCCTGGAGTTCGATCAGCAGTATTTCCCTCGAGCGCACAACGGAGAATCCGCTTTTTGCGGCCAGCCTGGGCGACGCCTCATTTCAGCTGGCACGATTACTCAACCGCAAAACCAATACCCATCTGGAACTCCGTTACGATTTTAATAAGACCGATCTATCGCAGTTGCTGGTGCCTGAGCTTGTGCTGCCGCAGGATCGCAACATTCACCTTTCCACGGTTTCGGCCACCCTCCTCCGCGATACTCGTGATCATCCACTGGATGCCCATCGGGGAGTGCTGCAAAATCTGACCGTAAGCATGTCGCCCACCGCGATGGGCTCCAGCGTGAACTTCGCGAAACTTTTTGGCCAGTATGCTTTTTACAAGCCATTTCATTCCGTAGTATTCGCCAACAGCGTTCGCCTTGGGCTGGCCAAAGCTTTTTCGGGAAGTTTTGTTCCCACCAGCCAGCTTTATTTCTCAGGCGGCGGCACCACGCTGCGCGGATTTCCCATTGATGAAGCCGGTCCGCAGCGGATTGTGCCTTTCTGCAATGTGCTAAAGAATCAGACCGGTTGCGTGAATATCACCGTGCCCGTTGGGGGAACGCAATTATTTATTTTTAATTCTGAGATTCGTTTTCCCTTACCCATTAATAAGAAGTTGGGTGGTGTGGTTTTTTATGACGGTGGCAATGTTTACAGTGCCATCAATTTCAGCAGTTTCGTGACCAACTACACCAATACGGTTGGAATTGGCCTGCGCTACTCGACTCCGATCGGCCCGGTTCGCCTCGATCTGGGCCACAACGTGAATCCGGTACCAGGCATCAATCCCACGCAATATTTCATCACACTGGGTCAGGCGTTCTAGAGAGCGATTTATGCAATGGCGGAAAATTACCGGTTGGACGCTGGCAACGCTTGGCATTGTGCTGGCAGCCGCGATCATTGGTGGTTTCTGGTTCTTAAGGACGCCCGCATTTCAGCGGCTGGCCATTCGAACCCTGGTTGAGGACGCGAATCAGGCTACCGGCGGGCGCTCCAGCATCGGCGGGTTTAGTTTTCAACTCTCGACCTTGACCGCTCGCCTGTATGACGTTACGCTTCGCGGTGCGGAACGCGCCGGCAAACCACCTCTGCTGCATGTAGACGAGATCACCGTCGGTCTGAAAATCCAGTCCATTCTTCTGCGCAAATTTACCCTCACAGAACTCGTAATCAAAAATCCTACGGCCGATGTGGAAGTTGACCGCGAGGGAAAAAGCAATCTGCCACAAGCGCCGGCGCAAACCACCGGCCGCACCAGCGTGTTCGACTTAGCCGCGCAGCACGTGCTTTTGACGAACGGGCAGCTTCAGTACAAGGATAAGAAAATTCCAGTCGCGGCAGACTTATACGATCTGCAAACCGACATTCATTTTGAGCCAGTGGGAACGCGCTATGTTGGATCGCTATCATATGACAATGGTGATCTTCAATATGGAGACGATCCTAATTTTCGTCACAGTCTGAATGCGCGCTTCAGCGCGAGTCCGGACCGGTTCTCACTCCAGTCGCTTGAGCTGAAGATTGGGGCCTCTGTATTGACCGCTCATGCCGACCTTGCGAACTACAGCGATCCGGCAGTGGAAGGCGAATACGATTTAAGAATTCATACGCAGGATTTTGCTGCGATGGCTCAACCGTTAATGCCCGTGGGCGAGGTGTCACTTCGCGGAACCGTTCACTACCGCCCGGTCGAGGGGCAGCCCCTTTTACGCAATATTTCGATGGATGGCCAGATCTCCGGCGGCGCCTTGTCTTTGGATTCGCCACAGGGACGGTTGAATCTTCGGAATTTAAAGGGGCGTTACGCACTCGCGGATGGAACTTTGGAGGCACGTGACGTCATTTTCGAAACGCTGGACGGGAATGTAGCGAGTGAGATCACACTGAAAGGAGCGGATACAACAAATCCCGATGGCCAGGTGCGCGCAAACTTGCGCGGCATCTCGCTCCGAGCCATACAGGGGGCGCTACGCCAGGCAGATGCTAAGCGGATCAGCCTCTCAAGCAATATAGCTGGCACGGTCATTGCAACCTGGAGCGGCAACGTCAGCAATTTAATTGCTCGGGGGGATTTGACGCTGAGCTCAACGGCTCAGCAAAAGGCTGGATTGGGAGCGAAGGTCCTGCCGCTCGGTGGAGCGATTCATGCTTCCTACGACAGGCGAAAAAATATGGTGGACGTGAGAAATACTTCCCTGCAAATTCCATCTGCAACGGTCTCCTTGCAGGGCGAGATCGGCGATCATTCGAAGCTGCAAGTGCAGGCCTCCAGCAGCGATTTGCACACACTTGCGGAATTGCTCTCGGCTCTCGGGAGCAAGCAGGCCGATTCGCTGGAGATTGCAGGCAGCGCCTCCGTGAATGCGCAGGTGCAGGGGACGATTCAGGAACCGCAGGTCTCTGGCGAATTGAGTGCCTTGAACTTACACCTTGAGGGCAGCGAGTGGCGCACGGTTCAAGCTGGATTTCAAGCCAGCGCATCGCGGGTCGATGTTCGCAACGCCCTCCTAGTGAGTGCGCAACAAGGTCGAGCTTCGCTTAGCGCAAACATTGGGCTTAGCAATTGGCGCTATCAGCCTTCCAATCCGATCGCGGGAAAATTGTCGGTGCAGAAAATGTCGATTGCCGACCTGCAGCGGCTGGCAAATGCGCACTATCCGCTGTCTGGACAACTGTCGGCGGACATTTCATTGCGAGGATCGGAGCTTAACCCCGCCGGAAGCGGCTCTGCGCGGATTGAGAACGCCCAGGCTTACGGGCAGCCGATTCAGCTGTTCGCGGCAACCTTCAGCGGCGATAAAACTTCGGTCTCTTCAACCCTGAACGTCAAGATCGAGGCTGGAGAAGCGAACGGAACCCTTACCTACACGCCGACAACCAAGGCCTACGTGGTTCGAGTGAGTGCTCCGGCAATAGTCTTGCAGAAGTTGCAGTCGGTGCAGGCCAAGAATCTGGGACTCGATGGCACGGCGACGCTATCCGCAAGCGGGCAAGGCACCCTGGAGAATCCTGAATTGAAGGCTTCGATAGCAATACCGCACCTGCAGCTGCGTGATAAATCGATCTCGCAGATCGAGGCGGAGCTCGAAGTGGCCAATCATGTCGCAGAGTTAAGTGTTGATTCTCAAGTGGCGCAGGCTACGGTGCATTCGCGGGCAAAAATCAATCTCAGCGGTGGCTATTACACCGAAGCCACAATCGATACATCGGGTGTGCCGCTCGATCCGTTGCTGGCAATGTATTCTCCCAACCTGCCGCCGGATTTGCACGGCGAAACCGAATTGCATGCGACGCTCAAAGGGCCGTTGAGTGACGCTTCGAAGATTGAGGCGCACATCAACATTCCCGTCCTGAAGGCCAGCTACCAGTCGCTCGAAATCGGCGCCGCCAGCCCAATTCGCGCGGACCTCGCTAATTCCGTAATCACGCTGCAGCCCGCGGAAATAAAGGGGACCGGCACCTCGCTTCGCGTGCAAGGCGCGTTTCCGCTGAGCGGCCATATATCTCCAAGCCTTACCGCGCAGGGATCGATTGACGTTCGTATTCTCAAGATCGTCGATCCCGATCTGCAAAGCTCCGGCACGGTTGCACTGGACATCCGTGCTTCCGGAACTGCGGCCAACCCCGCCGTGCAGGGGCAGCTTCGTTTTCAGGAGGTCGCTCTATCCACGTCGAGCGCGCCTTTAAGCGTTCAGAAATTAAATGGAACGGTTCACATCATCGACAACAGTTTGCAACTCACCGGACTCACAGGAGAAGTGGGTGGGGGACAAGTTTCCGCGGGAGGGTCGATATCCTACCGGCCAGACCTGCAGTTTAACGTCAGCCTGCAAGGCAAGTCGGTGCGGCTGCGTTATCCCGAAGGCATCCGATCGCAACTCGACGCCAGCGTGGTTCTTACCGGCAACCGGGCTGCATCAACTTTGACCGGATTAGTTCTGATCGATTCGCTTTCGTTCACCTCCGATTTTGATCTCTCGAAATTCAGCGACCAGCTTGGCGGAAGTAGCTTGCCATCGACGCCTGGCTTCGCCGACAACGTTAAACTGGCGGTGGGTTTGCAATCCAAGAGCAACCTCAGCGCATCCAGTTCTCAGATCAGCATCGCGGGCGACGTGAATCTGAGGGTTGGCGGGACCGCAGCGAATCCGGTGGTTATCGGCAGAACGGACCTGACTTCCGGCGAGCTTTTCTACCGCAATGTTCGTTATCAGCTGCAACGCGGAATTATCACTTTTGACAACCCCGCAGAAACCGAGCCGAACCTCGACGTTTCCGTGACCACCACGATCGAACAATACAATCTCACCCTCGCGCTGCATGGGCCGTTCGATAAGCTGACAACTTCTTATAGTTCCGATCCGCCGCTCGCCACCGCCGACGTCATCAGTCTGATCGCCAATGGCCAGACCACCTCGGAGGCGAGCGCGGCAGGCACCAGCACTGACTCGATTATCGCTTCGCAGGTCGCCGGACAGGTGACAGGCGGAATTCAGCATCTGGCGGGCATCTCCAGCCTGCAGATCGATCCGCTGCTCGGAGGCAATCAAAATCCTTCCGCCCGGGTTGCGATTCAACAAAGGGTGACAAAGGATTTTCTATTCACTTTTTCCACTGACCTGTCGCAACCTGGAACCGAAATTGTGCAGGGAGATTACCGCATCAACAAGCGCTGGTCGGTCAGTGTAACCCGCGACGAAGTTGGCGGAGTTTCAGTGGACGGGAAATACCACACCAGTTTCTAGGCAGCGCGGTCGCCGCTTCGCCGGTCTCTTGGCAACGATTCGCCAGGCGACAACCTCGAGGCATTCCGCTCCTTTTCAAGTTCCGAATTCAATTCACAACCAGCCAGCAGGATGAAGAATCCCCAGTAGAGCCAGGTCATCACAGCCATAACCCCGCCCAGGGTGCCGTAGGTCCGGTTGTAATTGGCAAAATGGCGGAAGTAAATGCCAAGCAAGTGAGAGAGCCCGATCCAGCAGACAACGCAAAGAACCGCGCCGGGCAAGGTTGACACGAAGCGCTGCTTTACTTGCGGAGCCAAGAAGTAAATCGTCTCCACCGTCAGCATGGCAAACAGTGCTGCCAGCCCCCAGTGAAGATAGGGCCAGACCAAAATAAAAGCGTTGGAAAAGGAAAATTGGGCCGCGATCCATCCGCCAGCTCGCGGGCCAATAATCATAGTTCCGATTCCGCATATCAAGAACAATGCGGTCAGAGCAGCCAGTCCGATCGCCAGAAGCCGCGTTTTCCAGAACGGGCGCGAGTCTTGTACGCCGTACGCTGCATCCAGGGATTCGATCAATTCGTCGAAAGTGGAAGATATGACCCAGAGTGCGCCGAGAGTCCCAAGGGAAAGCCAAGCGCCAGGATTCCTAACGGGAATATCACTGAGCGCCGACTGCAGCATCGCCAAGGTTCCGGGGGGCGCCACTCGCCCAATCGCGAACAGCGCATCCTGGAAAAAATCCGGCACCGGAAAGTGCGCCAGGAGTGCGGATAATAGAATCAAGGCGGGAAACGCGCCGAAAAGCGCATAGTAGGAGAGAGCGGCCGCGGCCTGCAGAATCTCATCCTTGAGCAGATCGCGATAGGTGTTGCCAAGAGCTCGCTGGATGCTGAAGAAAGTCACTCCCCTTAGATGCAGCCGATGAAAGATGCAATCCACGCAAAAATATTTCCAGCAACAGACCGTTGCAAGGGTGGATGTAGAATTGTAGCTGCCGCGGAGAGGTGGCCGAGTGGTTGATGGCTCCGGTCTTGAAAACCGGCGTACCCGAAAGGGTACCGGGGGTTCGAATCCCTCCCTCTCCGCCATTACTTTTGTTATCTTTCACTTGCAAGTCGGTGATACCTATACTGATACCAGTTTCAGTGAGGAGCTCCGA
>CAWHZM010000001.1:0-91393 GCA_963833875.1 uncultured Acidobacteriaceae bacterium | reverse complement strand
CAACTGTTCGGCTTGGCCGGCGGGTATTGATTTCGACATGGTGGTTCTCCTCTCACACGAAAATCCACCCAGTATCCGCCCTGTTGGCATGGACCTGCACTACACCCGGAAAGTCTGCTTGTGTGTGGAAACGACACGACGAGAACAGCGCCTGTCCCAGTCAGATTCACCTGACATAAAGAGCGATCCGTCGGATAGCTGAATCCGTAATAAAGACGGCCTTAAGATTCCGTGCCCTGCCCTCGGATTAGATCAGGCGTGTTCAGGGCGCCAGCGGCGTTACCGTTTTGTAACAGATCAGAGCGTCGTATGAGTCAGCCCAATAGACCAGATTATTCTGTAGTGCAGAGCGTTTCTCTGGGGGAATCTGGTGCAGCAGCGCCCGAATAGGCCGGAGATCAAAGAGCGTGGCTGGGTACTTTGCTTTTTCAGCGAGCAAGGCGAAAGCCAGTTCGTCCTCTCGCTCGTCAGCGTTCCAAGTGTTTCCCAGCAGTGTTGCCTTGCCCCCAGCACCGAACGCTCCTACATTAAAAGCCTTGCTACCCTGCGCTACTGCAAACTCCGCCATGAAATTGCCCAGAGTCGAGATGCCGCGGGCATCATAACCTCGATGCAGATGGTTGCGCCCAAAACGAAGTAGCACCCTCGATGGAGTTCCCGGCATTGAATGATGGCGGTAGTGTTCAAGGAACTGTTCCTTCATGAGACGCTCGCGCTCATCCTGGGCGATCATCTTCGTGTCTGGACCGAGGCGATTTGTTTCGATCTCTAAAGTGGCCATAAGGTTTTCACGAAGAGACACATCATTTAACACTTCATCTGCGTGCCCCTTACTCTCTTTAGCCAGATCGAGCAGATTAGGCGCCATTTTTCTGTTGTACCCATCTTTCGTAAGCTCCGCCATCCGCCTCAGATTCGAGTCGCCGGGATTCAGGGCGGCGAGTTGCCGTATGAGAGACTGTGGCTGTTCCTCCTCCATATCGCAACCCCAAACGACCTTTGCATCTGTATCGGCGAGCGCATGAAAATCAGTTGCTTCTTGTTTTGTCCAAAGACCCCGAACTTCAGGGCCTTTTCCCGCAGGCACAGATTCGAGCTGGTGAGCGGCCCAAGGACTGACTTCGGCCGCTATGTATCGGTATCCCTGCCTCCACATCTCAGGCCAAAGCACTCGGAGAAGCGCCGGAATCTCCTTATCTCCGTGCAGTTCCCCCAAGAGGAAGAAGTGACTGTTTTTGGCTTCACTAAGGAGAACGTGCCGTCCTTCGCTTTCCATGTCGTACTGATGGCTCGCAAGAGTGGTTAGTATTTGGTCGTCGGCCTGGTCCGTTCCTCCATGCAAGGTTGCAGTTGACGTGGCAGCAACGACGCTCAAACTAAAGATCATCCAAGAAAAGTGTCTGCGCATATCCTTGATTACGCATCTCTGTCCTTCCTGGTTCCAAATTCAGGCGGCTGATTGGGCGGTTCGGAAGTTGAGAACTGCATCCCGGAATGCTCCCCTCTGGAGCCTGCACATCAACGAGTCAAGTTATGTGGCGCTTGGCCGCGCCGAACGGCGCGTCTCGACGCGCATCCCGAGGCTGGCGCCACATAAATCCCTGCGCCACATAAGTGGGCGATCTCATGGACAAGCGTGGAAAACTCCTCGGCGGGCTCCATCCCTGATAGGAGCGTGATCTTCCCGCCATAGGAGAGACCCTTTGCGGGACCAATTCGCTCGGAGAAACTGATCTCGACACTTTGCGATTCGACGAACTTGAACAAGCGTTCGCGGTATCCAGCATCGGGACGTTCTGATGTCAGTTTTTGGGGCACTGAGCCTTATCGGCATCGACATCTCTGAGGTAGCTTCGTCGCTCCTGCTTTCAGAGTATGGAGAGCGGATGCATTGGAGTTGTCAGATTCCGAATATCGACTTCGATCCTGGGGACGGGCACCCCATCGTCCTGCGAATTAACTGTTTGAACTCAGTGGACACCAGCACTGCCCTCGAAATCGCTTTCGCCTGGTATCGCCTTGTCTGCAGCAACGGGATGATGTTCGGTATAAAGGACAGTCGGCTACGAAAGAGGCACATTCAATCCCTCGACCCGGAGTACATTGCAGCCTACCTGAGAGAGCAACTTGATCAGGTCCCGGTTGACCAGAGTATGTATGTCCGATGGCGCGAGCAGGTCGTAGAAGATTCGGCCTTAGTTGGGTGGATCGATGAAAAAGTGTCAGAGGAATGGGGCCAACAAGCCGCGGCACGTGTCTGGAACATCCAGAAGCAGGGTTGCGATGGGGAAGTTGAACAGGTTCGGAATCTCAAGCCTCATCAACTCGCCATCAGAAGCGCAAAGTCCGTCCCCGGAGCTTTCGCCCCAACACGTAATCTCTTCGACGTCAGCCAATCCCTCAGCTGGATCGCCGGAACTCGCAATACGATAGCTGAGAGACTGGAATACATTAAGGCAATTCCAAGATTGATGGCGCCGCTCCAGAGAACGGCAACACCTAATCCAGAATATTCATAAGCCGCTTTTGGCGAAGACTAACGCCGCCCTTTGCGCCGTGCCCTTGCTAATCCCTGTCTCGTCCGTAATCCGCGCCCAGGAGCAGCCCTGCGAGCGCAGAGAGGCGATCTTTAAGCCGTCCACGATGCCCCGCGGCCTTCCTAGTCGCCTTCCTTTGGCGCGCGCATTTCGCAGACCTGCGCGGACTCGCTCTTGAATCAAGGCCCGTTCGAATTCCGCCATCGCTCCGATTATCTGAAACATCAGCCGGCCTGATGGTGTACTCAGATCAATGTTGTCTCGCAGGCTGATGAATGCCACACCCAATGCCGCGAGTTCGGCCAAAGAGTTCACTAGATGCTTAAGCGATCTTCCAAAGCGATCGATCTTCCAAACGAGGATGGCGTCAAACTTCCTCCGGCAAGCGTCCGACATCAATCGATTGAGTGCTGGCCGGGACTCTTTGCAGCCCGAAACTCCTTGGTCCGTGAATTCTTCGACGATCTGCCAGCCGCGGCGACTTGCATACGCAGGCCGCTCATTACCCGTACATTGCTCTTGCATGCAGGCGGATGTTCACGAAGCCAGAAAAATTGAGTAGCCGTCGATTTTCGGCCTTCCGAACGACTATCTGATAGCAGCAAGGAGCGATCCATGAAATACATCTGTTTGGGATACATCGAGCCAGGAAAATTCGAAGGGATGACGGAGGACGAGCGACAAGCAACGTTCGACGATTGTTTTGAGTACAACGAGCATCTGCGGGCCAACGGACATCTGGTTGCCGAAGTGCCGCTTCAGCCTCCGGAGACCGCGTTGACCCTGCGCTGGAAAAACGGCAAAGTCGCGACGACCGACGGCCCCTACGCGGAAACCAAGGAACAGGTCGGCGGCATTCAGATTCTGGAGGCGCGAGACCTCAATCACGCCGTTCAGCTTGTCTCCCAGCTTCCAGGCCTTAAGTATGGACTTGGGCCGGTTGAGATACGGCCGGTTGCGGATTTGAGCGAGATAATAAAGGAGAGCGAGCGGCGGCGACGGAAGGATGCCTCGCGATGAGGGCGGCGAGAATGATGAGGGAAAGAATGATCATCATGGCCACGATTATGGGGCGCGTTGCGCAAGCGGGGGCGTCACGTTGCGATTCTCAGGCTTAAGGCGGGTATGCGAGGCTGGCACAAAGTAAACCTGGTCGACTGGTGGTCAACAAGGGAGAAGCATTAGCTTAGTCGGCTAAATTGGACCATGACGCAAATTGCCAATTCCTTGCAAGTGCTTGAAAGAATTGGCGGGGACGACGAGACTCGAACTCGCGACCTCTGCCGTGACAGGGCAGCGTTCTAACCAACTGAACTACGTCCCCACTCGCCAAATCAATGATATATCGAATCGTCACTGTTCATGCGCTTTGCACGATCTGCACAAATTGTAGAAGACTGCCGGCCTTGCAAAACGGTGCGATTTCTGGATGAACCATCCGCAAAATCGGCCCCAAGGTTGGCCAGTTCCCTGCCTTGTCGCAACCACAAAGCGATCTGCTCAGAACGCACTTACAAACCCAAAGCCGTTGCCGATTCGGGCAAAATCGCGAACGCCTTCCGAGCGGATGTTTGGCACCAAATTATCCTAACAGCTTCGCGTCACAATGGGAAAGCTAGCAACCGCTGGGTAGTGGGCTAAGTAGCCCACTACCAACCGCTGGAAGTACAGCCGGACGGGCAATTTGGTTCTTCATTCAACTAACCGTGATGTTTGCCTCCGTGGCCACCGGAGTGGCCGTGTTCGGAAAAGTGGCTCTTGCCAAAGCCTTTCGCACTGGCAAAACTTTTCTCATGGCGAGACTGCTTGGGCTCTCGGGGTCGGCCAAAATGTTCCGCGGAACGATTGTTCTTCGCAAAAGAGCGGGAAAAGCTATCTGCCTTGAAGCTCTTGGAATGCTTGAAATTGCGTTCCAGGCTGGAGTGCGACGCGCGACTTGCCTGCATTCCTTGCGCATACCCATTCGATCGGAATTCGCTGTTCTGTCTTCCGTTTCTCTCTTGACCGTAAAAGCCACGGTTGTAGGAGTCCCGACTGCTTAAGCCGGCGGTGTAGTTCGAACGCGCGTCCCGCAGTGGTTGGTTCGGCACGGTGCGAAAGCTGCGGAAGCCGCGCTCTGATGAGTGTGCGTAATTGTCTCTCGAGCCCTGCCAGCTACGGTAGTCTTCCGGTCGAGACCGCGCGTAGAGATCCCGGTTACCCTCATTAAAAGTTGGCGTTCGATAACTTCCCGGCGCTCGAAAATTCCTGAATCCACTATTGCCGCGTTCAAAGCCATCCCCGCGACGATAGGGGCTATTCGACCGCGCCGCGAAGGTTGCTCCTCGGGAAAATGCGCGTGGACCGCCATGAGGCAGGCCCCAGTCCCGCACCGTCATGGAGTGCGAATCGTAGGTCGAACCGTGGAAAAGAACTGCATGAGCCAGCCAGTCAAGCCCCCAAGCCAACAAGCCAAAAGGACTGTGAGCAAAAGCCGCGGTGGCTATGCCCCACCCGAAGCGGACTCCGACATTGCCGAGAAACGAGCCAGCCGCAGCCAGCACGGAAAACCCGGGATACGGTGCGACCGGCGCACCGTATACGGCCCACGGATAGTATTCGGGCACATAGACGACCTGGGGATTTGGCGGCGCGAGCACGATGTTGCCCTGCTGATACTCCACGGCTTCCTGCGGCGAGTTGCGCAAACTACCCGCGTCCTGGGCGCGGCGGCGCATGACTTGAACGGCATGCAAAACGTCCTGCGGCTGGTTGTAGTAGGCGTTGCCGAGGTCGATCGTCCATTGCAGGTTGCGATCCATCTGCGCCAAAACTTGCGGAAATGCAGCCAGGGCCTTCACGCTCGGGTCCCAGTTTTGCGCGTTTTCGTCTGCCACAATTTGGTCTGGAGGTGCATAGCCCTGGGAGTGACGCCATCGGTCGGCAGCTGCGACTTGTTGCGGATAGGTCGAAGCGGCGAGAACCTGGGCCACGAGCATATCGGGATAGAGCGCGATGGGGGCGACAAGTTGCTCGAGTTGTGCCTCGCTTAAGGATTGGGCATCGCCGGAATCTTGAGCATAACTTTGCGGAGGCGCTTCGGAAGGCTGCGCGCCAGGCGCGGCGTCGTTTCCATAAGGTGGTTCTGCGTAGGGCTGCTGCTGCGAATTGTCGCCGTAGGCGCCGGACGGTGGATAGTCTTGCTGTGGGTAGTCTGGCTGTTGATAGCCATACTGCTGGTTTGGTTGCGGCGCAGGCTGGTATTGGCGGTCAGAATCCTGAGCGAACACAGCAGTAGAAGAAAAGAGCGCCAGCGTTAAAAGATAAACCCAGACGGGCAACGACGGAGCAACTGAGGATCTCACAACAACTCTGCCGCTGGAAGAAGAACCGGGAGGAACAGCGTAGGGTCTCATAATGCCTCTGACTGGCTCGCGCAGGCTAGGTTGTAGCCGCGGACCTAATTGCCGTCCGGTGATCATGCGGCCCGGCGGGAAGTGATATCAATTCTAAACCCCAAACGGATGCGACAGTTGCGCGTCTCTGCTCTATAAGAAAAATTGGGTTAGGGTTTTTACATTACTTTACTTTGCATATCCGGGGCTGAACCGCTTCGCATTGCATAGTATACTCACCGGTCATTTGTCAGGAATTTCTGCTGTCAAAAAACCGGGATTTTTTTATGCCGAGGACTTTGATCATGCGCTTGCTTCGACCGATTCTAACGGGTTGGTTCGCCCTTGTTCTGTGTGCTGCTCCATCGTTGGCGCAGGAATCTGCTCACCACAGAATTTTTGGCGGCTACTTCGAAGAATGGGGCGTGAAATACGCCGGTTTCAACATTGCCGATTTGCAAAAGAATGGTGTGGCCGATGAACTGACGCACTTGATCTACGCCTTTGGCAATGTGACTCCGACTTCTCCGGCGGCATGCGCGATTGCCGATCCGGTGGCCGCTTACCAGAATTCCAGCGTGCCCAGCGTGAGCGGCAAGCCTTACACCGCGCCACTCTACGGAAACTTTGGCGCGATCCAACAACTCAAGGACCTTCATCCCGAGCTCAAAGTGTTGATCTCTCTCGGAGGCCAGGCGGGCAACGTGTCGGGCTTTGTGACCGGTGCGGCCACGGCGGAGGCCCGTCTGGCGCTCGCGTCTTCCTGCATCGACATGTTTGTGAACGGCAACATTGCTCCCGGCGTGAAAGCACCCGGTCTGTTTGACGGTCTCAACATCGATTGGGAATTTCCCGGCGCAGCGGACAAGAAGAACTTTACACTTCTTCTGAAAGAATTTCGCACCCAACTGAATGCCTTAACGAAAAGCACCGGCAAGAAATATGTATTAACGTTCGACTCGCCAGCGAACCCGAAGAAATATGTCAACATCGATCTTAAGGCTGCTGCCGCGCAAGTGGACTTCCTGACAATCGACGGCTACGACTATGCTGCGCCTGACGAGAAGCAAACCAACGAATCCTCCTCGCTGTATGACACGAGCGCGGACCCGGTGTATTCCAATGATCGCTACATCGATGCGACCGTAAGGGCTTATCTCAAGGCCGGTGTTCCGCCCGCCAAATACACCATGGGTCTGCCTTTGTATGCCGTCGGTTGGACGGGCGTCCCCAACGTGAACCATGGCTTGTACCAGAATGCAACCGGCCCGGCTCCGGTTCTTCTAGCTGACGGCTCGGGGCTGTGCGCGAAACCGGATAAAGCCGATCCTTCGGCCGGATGCGACACCATCTTAACTCCGGGATTTGCTACTTACTCAACCATCGAGAACCTTATGCATCGTGACGGTTACATCGCCTGGTACGATTCGGCGAGAGTTGGGGCTACGCTCTTCAATCCCGCCACGGCAACTTTTTATACCTACGACAACCCTGATGCAGCCGCAGCGAAGACGGCTTACATCAAGAAGCACAAACTCGGCGGCGCTTACGTATGGGCGCTGAATGATGATGATGCTAGCGCGTCTCTGACTAAGGCAATTGCGGCCGGCCTGAAGTAAACGAGATTTCGGTGTCTACTAGTTCGAGAATTGTCCTGCTGACTCCGCTTACGCTGAGTCAGGGTCTTAGCTATTTATCTGGTTAGCGGCAGCAGTGTCGCGGCCCAGCTAGCAATCACCTGGGCGACGCGGTCTTCCTGCCCCGCATACATATGGTTGGCCCCTTCAATCAAAGCTGTTGTTACGCTGCCGGGTACACTCGGCTGACGTTTCATTGCGACTTTCAGCCACTCTAAATCCTTCTCGCCTCCAACGTGGCCATTTGTTCCGAAGGAAGCGAGAAGGGGGCAATGGACGCGAGTAATCCCCGGATTCGCGGACCGCGCTCCGCATCATGTTCGGTTTTCGTAACAAGATCGTTCTTTAGTGTTGCCCTTTTCCACACTGAAAAAATCCTGCTGCGGCGCTTGCACACCCTACGCTTTCTGGTGGTTAGCGACTCGCGCATGTAGAAGCCGTTCGGATTGCGGAACAAAAAAAAGTTTTTTTGATTGAATTACTAAATCGGAGTAGTCTGCTGCCTCATTAGTGCTATAGAGCAGTTTGGAAGTTTAAATCTTCCATGAATGCTGAATATAGCTGACTCTCACGACGCGGAGTCCGATGTAACCGCAGCAGGACTCTTCCCCCAATCACCCAACCGCGGGCGGAACGCTCTGGCACGTCCCCCGAATCGAGGAGCCACCATGAAGCGAGCCTTACTTTTCTCTTCCCTGCTCTGCGTCTTTCTTTCGGTTTCGCTGTTGGCGCAAGCGTCCGTCACTCTCAGCCCGTCGAGCTACAACTTTGGCAGCACCGCGGTCGGCACCGGCACTGCGTGGGAAACTTTCACATTGGCCAACAGCGGCAGCTCTGCCGTGAGTATCAGCAACGTGACGGTCAGCGGGCCGTTTGTTTTATCCAGCAATTGCGGATCCTCGGTGGCCGCCAATGGGTCGTGCCCGATCTACGTATATTTCTACCCAACTGCGTCTGGCGCGGCCAGCGGCACGCTGACGGTGACCGATAGTAGTGGCACGCAAACCTCTGCTCTCAGTGGAACTGGCGGAAGCGGAGCTAGTTGTACAACCACGCCCAGCGCGCCAACCGGCTTGGCGGCATCGGGCACAACCAGCTCTGGAACCAATCTGAGTTGGACCGCGGACACGCCTCCCACGAACTGCACCATCAGCAGCTATACCGTACTCAAGAACGGAACATCGATTGGCACCGCAAGCGGCACAACATTTACGGTGACCGGCCTCACGGCTTCAACTAGCTACAGCTTCACGGTGGAAGCGACCGACAGTAACGGTACGTCGGGCCCAAGTTCAGCGGTGAATGTGACCACACTGGCGAACTCATGCACGACCAAGCCGAGCGCGCCAACCGGGTTGGCTGCGTCCGGCACCACCAGCTCCGGCACGAACCTGAGTTGGACTGCGGACACACCTCCCAGTGGCTGCACCATCAGCAGCTACACTGTGTTGCAGAACGGAAGCTCGATTGGAACTGCGACTGGCACATCGTTTTCGGTAAGCGGTCTTGCGGCTTCCACGAGCTACAGCTTCACGGTGGAAGCGACCGACGCTGCCGGCACCTCTTCAGCAAGCGTCGCCGTGAATGTGACGACGCTGGCCAGTGGCGGCGGCACGTGCGCTACGGCATGGAGCGCCACAGCGGTTTACACCGCGGGCATGACGGCGAGCCTGAATGGAGAAAACTACGTCGCCAATTTCTGGACGCAGAATCAGAGTCCAGCAACCAACAGCGGCGGGGCTGGCAGCGGTGAACCCTGGACTGCGACTGGCGCTTGCTCCAGTTGCTCGGCTGCACCGGCTGTTCCCACAGGATTGGCGGCTTCGGGCACGACGCAATCCAGCACCAACTTGAGTTGGTCGGCGGTTACTCCTCCCGCAGGATGCACTGTGAGCTATAAAGTCCTGCAGAGTTCTACCGTAATCGCAAGTCCCACAACAACCTCCGATGCGGTAACAGGTCTCAATCCGTCGACCAGCTACAGCTTCTCGGTAGAAGCGACGGACTCAGCCGGTACCTCGGCGGCAAGTTCGGCGGTTAACGTGACGACTCTAGCGAGCTCGTGCACGACGAAGCCGAGTGCGCCGACCGGATTCGCAGCTTCCGGCACAACCGATTCCAGCACGAACCTGAGTTGGAATGCGGTCACTCCTCCGAGCGGGTGCACGATCGGCTATTCGATTACGGGAGGGCCTTCAACACTGACTACCAGCTCAACCTCCGACACCGAGGGCGGACTGACGCCTTCCACCAGTTACACCTTCTCGCTGACTGCGACCGACTATGCCGGCTCATCGTCTGCGACCACCGCAACCGTGGAGACATCCGCTCCCAGCACTCTCTTTATGGGTGGATGGTATGAGGAGTGGGGCACTTACTACGCCAACTATAACGTTGCCCAATTGCAGTCGAATGGCGTAGCCGGCGTGCTCACGCACCTCATCTACGCCTTTGCCAAGCCGGTAGCGAACGGCAGCAACGTGAATTGCGAGCTTGCCGATACCTACGCCGACTATCAGAAGGTCGTTCCGCAGGTGACGGGCGCTACTCCAGCCACAGCCCCGCTGCAAGGGAACTTCGGTGCGCTGGTGCAACTCAAGCAACTCAATCCCAACCTGAAAGTGTTGATCTCGATTGGCGGATGGAATCCACCAACCTACAACACGCTGTTCGACCAGGCAGCGAGCACGACTGCGCAACGCCAGGCCTTTGTCGGCTCCTGCATCAACCTGTTCATCCAAGGCAATATCGCCTCGGGTGTTTCCACCGGCACTCTCTTCGACGGTATCGATCTCGACTGGGAGTTCCCCAACGCAAACGACACGGCCAACTTCACTGCGTTGTTGACCGAGTTCCGCAACGAACTGAATACACTGACGGGAACCACCGGCAGAACGTATCAGTTATTGGCCGATCTGGCTGCCGGCCCATCCACCCCGGGCGCGGCCGCGGACTCGGGCAACGATGGCGGTTATGACACGATCAACATCCCGGCGGTTGCCGCGGAGTTGAATTATATGAACATCGACGGCTACAACTACGCCGGAGACTGGTCGAATGCCACCAATGACGCGTCTGCGTTGTTCGATGAAACCGCCAACCCGATGTACGGCA
Source organism: uncultured Acidobacteriaceae bacterium (assembly GCA_963833875.1). GTDB lineage: Bacteria > Acidobacteriota > Terriglobia > Terriglobales > Acidobacteriaceae > Sulfotelmatobacter. Next base: position 80,731 of record CAWHZM010000001.1, on the reverse strand, counting down.
AACCGGCTGACGATATCGACGCTACCGTGCAGTATTATCTGGCACAAGGTGCGCCGGCCGCTAAGTACACCATGGGCTTCCCGCTCTATGGTGCGGGTTGGGCCGGAGGTCTGACCTCGGCGAACGGCGGCATGTACCAAAACGCGACCGGAGTCACGGATCCCACCGGAGTTCTTACTCCAAATGGAACTTCTCCGGTTCCCAACGCTAATGGTGTGGGCAACTGTTCCACGGGTGACAACCAGAGCAGTCCGGCAGCAGGATGCGACGTCCTGTTGACCGACGGCCTGGCCACTTACGGGACCATCGTCAACCTGTTGAGCAACGGATTCACGCCCAGCTACGATTCCACCCGCTGCGCGGCGCGTATGTTCAACTCAACCACCAGCACAGTATTCAGCTATGACAATGCTACTTCGGTGCAGTGTAAGGTGAACTTCATCAAGAGTATGGGCTTCGGCGGCGGTTATGTTTGGGCGTTGAAAGATGACGACTCCAACAGTGACCTGACCAAAGCCATTGCGAACGATCTCAATCCGTAGAGATTGGCGACAGCACAACCGCGAAGGCGGGCTGACTCAAAGTCAGTCCGCCTTTCGTGTTTGTTTGAAAATAAGCTGTTGCAAAGTTCCGCTATATAGCTCTATACTCCGGCGGTTCGCACTTTACGAATCCTGGAGGCGTTTGCCATGCCAACCCATCTTCTGACGCGCCTGCTCCGAACGGCTTTGCTGACTTTGTTGGCCTTCGTTGCATGCATCTCTCCCGCGTTTGCGCAATTCCAGAATCACGAAAAGATTCTTGGAGGATACTTCGAGGAGTGGAGCATCTACTATGCCGGCTACAACATTGCAAATCTGCAACAGAATGGCGTTGCGGACAAACTGACCCATTTGCTCTACGCCTTTGGCGATGTGACGGCAGCTCCAGCGCCAGCCTGCACCTACGCCGATACCTGGGCTGACTATCAATCGCCGTATCTGCCGAGCGTGAACGGTACTCCGTACCCCGGGCCGCTCTATGGAAATTTTGCAGCCATTCAACAGCTCAAGGCCCTCCATCCCAAGCTGAAAGTTTTGATGTCTTTGGGCGGAGCGTCCGCTGCCAATACCGCGGCGTTCGTCACCGCTGCAAGCACCACGGCAGGGCGCCAAGCCCTTGCCGCTTCCTGTATCGATCTGTTTGTCAGCGGCAACATCGCTCCCGGCATCACGGCTCCCGGGCTATTCGACGGCTTCAATATCGATTGGGAGTTCCCGACGGCGACCGACACGCAAAACTTTACCGCGCTGCTGGCAGAGTTTCGCAGTCAACTGAACGCTTTGAGCAAGACGACTGGGAAGCAATACACACTGTCATTCGATGGGCCTGCGGGCTCGCAGAATTATGTCAACATCAATCTTAAGCAAGCTGCCGGGCAAGTGGATTTCATCACCATCGACGGTTACAACTATTCCGGCTCATGGGTCACACAGACCAATGATGCATCGCCACTGTTCGATGCTTGGGGGGATCCGCTGTTGGGACAGGATCTTGACATTAACGACACCGTAAACGCTTATCTCAGAGCCGGCGTGCCTCCGTACAAATACACCATGGGTGTGCCACTGTATGGCGCGGGGTGGACCGGCGTGCCCAATGTAAACCACGGCTTGTACCAGAACTCGACTGGTCCATCTCCGGTGCTATGGGCGAACGGGACCGGAGTTTGTCCTGACCTGAGCGGTGATACCCCGGGATGCGACACCTTGTTAACGCCGGGACTGTTGACCTATTCGACGCTCTCCACACTCACTTCGAATGGCTACCGTAATTACTTCGATCCGACAAGAATTGCCGTGTCGCTCTACGATCCGAACGGCGGCACATTCTATACCTACGACGATCCCGCGACTGCGTTCTTGAAGATGACCTACATCAACCTGAAGGCGCCCGGGGGTCTCGGCGGTGCATACGTGTGGGCAGTGAAAGACGATGATGCCAACGGAACCATGGTGAAAACTATGGCTGCGGGGCTGGGGCGCTAGTCACAAACGCCTGGCACTTTCTTGGTGAATTACAAACGAGAACTATGGCAGGCTGGCGAAGAACTCAGCCTGCCGTAATTTTGTTGATTACTTATTCTTGGACGCTTCGGGAACCGCGTTGACCAGATCGCGCAATGGCTTGATCACGGTGAAACGAACCAGCGCCTGCGGCTTCTCGACCTCATCGAGCAGAGCCAGTTCCTGGGCCTTCCATCCGGCAACCGCCGGCATTCCCGACGACAAATAGGAAACCGCTTCAAGGCCGGTCGCGCCGAGGGTAGTGAGTTGCTGGGCCCGCGCCTGCTCCAGAGCGAGCGTGGGCGAGCCAGCCATCAAACGCAGGATTCCTGGCTCGGCTACAATCCACGCCTTGAACTCGGTGATAAGTTCGGCTTCTTGCTCGAGTCTAGTCGCGGGATTTTGCAGATATGCCTTCACGAGCGACTCGAAGTTGTGGCGCGAAGGAGGATCGGGTGGAAGAGCGTCAATGAGTTGATTGAGTGGCGTGAGTTGATTCGGGTGCTGCATGTGCGCGCGTTCACCAAATGTGACAGGCTCGAGAACGGACGCGGAGATCTGCAGCGGTTCGATCTGTTGGGTTCCGGCCAACTGGCGCAGGCTCACCGCTTCCTGAGAGATATGCGTCAGACCTAAACCTTCCAGACGAATCGATTCAACCTCGAGCCGGCGATACATGTCATCGACATTGTTTACGTCACGCGGCGACCAGAGCCGCTCGGCGATCGCCGCGGCGCGAGGCCACACGCGCGAATCGATATCTCGCGGAGTGGTCTGCTCCATCCACATGCAAGCCTCTCCGCCGAGAATGCGAGCCTGCTCCTCCGGACTGAGAGCGTTCCCCTGAGGCAACGGGTCCACCATGTAATGGGTTGCGGCGCTGCTCATAAGGTTCAAGTAATAACCGGCGGAGAGAATGCTGCTGTACCCGGCCTTCGCTCCGGCGGCAAGTGAATCGAAACCTCGCCAGCTCTGGACGACAATGTCCTTGGGCAGATCGGGAGTAAGGATTTCATCCCAGCCGATCATGTGCTTCCCGTGCTTCTCAAGAATTTTGAGCAGGCGCTGGTTGAAGTAATTTTGCAACGCGGCGGTGTCTTTGAGATTGTGGTCCCGCATGAAGGCCTGGATGCGTGGATTGCCCTTCCACTCCACGCCATTATTTTCATCGCCTCCGATGTGCATGAAGTGGTCGGGGAAGATCGCCGCCATCTCCCCGACAAATTTGTCCAAGAATTTGTACGTGGCTTCTCGCGTAGGGTCCATCACCGGATCGAAGATGCCGAACTCTCGCTCGATATGAAAGGGGCCGGGTGCGCTGGCGAGATCGGGATATCCGACGAACCACGCGCTGCTGTGTCCCGGCATGTCGAATTCAGGCACGACGCGGATGCCGCGCTCGCGCGCGTAGGCAACAATTTCGCGGGCTTGCTCCTGCGTGTAGAAAAGGCCGTCGGAGCCGAGTTCCGTAAGTTTGGGGAAAGCTCGACTCTCCATACGGAAGCCCTGGTCTTCACTCAAGTGCCAGTGGAAAACGTTCAGCTTAACGGCGGCCATTCCGTCGAGGGTGCGTTTAAGGACCTCAACCGGCATGAAGTGGCGTCCGCAATCGATCATCAGGCCGCGCCAACGAAAACGCGGGGTGTCGTGAATCGACACGGCAGGAAGGAAGTGACCGGAGGCATCAAACTGCACCAACTGTTCAAGCGTTTCGAGCCCGCGCATGGCTCCAACCACTGTGGCGGCGTGAAGTCGCGCACCCGAGGGAGTGACCTCGAGTGAGTAGGACTCGTCTTCATCGACCGATTGAATAGCTTCTCCGGCTCCATCAACGCTGACAACCAGCGCTCCGGATGCGCCGCCGGTAGAGGGAGATGTTGAAATCGAAATGCCGGTTTGCCACTTGATGCGATCAAGGCTGCGCGCTATGGCTCCGTCCAGGCGCGCGTCCCGGTAATGATCCGCGACGGTAGCAAAAGGCGATTTAAGGCGGAGTTGTCCCTCCTGGCTGGAGAGCTGTGACGGTTGCGGCATTAGAGTGTTGACGAACGCATTGACCGACAAAGGAGACGAACTTTGGTCCGGCGTTGTTTGAGTCGGCGCGCTGAGCGATGCTGCGAGAACGGCAAGAATTACAGCAACTACTAGACGCATGTCAGCCTCTTTTTAGCGGCAATAGCTGCGTCGTTCCTACCGGAAGCGCCGGATAAACAGCGTGTGCCGTTCCGAGCGGTAGAAACCGACTACGTAGATGGAAGCCTTGCCCTTGCTGGAATAGATAATCTGGCGAATACGCAGTACCGAAGCTCCCCGAGGTACGTGGAGCAACTCGGCGACGGTGGCATCCGCCGACGTAGCATCAACTTCTTCGTCCGCGTACGCCAATTTCGTCCCATACTCATGCTCGAGAATCGCAAACAGGGAACTTCGTCCCAGAGGAGCCGACGCCAGATCCGGAAAGTCGGCCGCCGGCAGGTAGCAGGTTTCGAGTGCAAACGGCTCCTCCCCGGTGAGCCGGAGACGTTGGATCCGAACCAGCCGGCTGACCGCGGGCAGCCCAAGCCTGGCCGCAACTTCCGCGTCGCCATCAATTACCTTTGCTGCCAGCACTCGCGAGCGCGGAGCCAAACCCCGGCTCGACATCTGCTCGGTATAGCTCATCAACTTATTGAAATGGATTTTCGGCACGGCGACGAAGGTGCCGGCTCCCAATCGGCGCTCGACGATCCCCTCGTGTTCCAGTCCAGCCAGCGCGTGGCGAGCCGTCATCAGGCTCACTTTGTGGGTCTTGGCGAGTTCGCGCTCCGAGGCAACTGCATCGCCAGGTTTCAGACTTGCAGATGCGATGCGAGTACGGATCACGTCCTGGATTCTTTTGTAGGCGGGCATCCTGCCGTGATGATTTCCAGACATAGTTATCCGTTTCAGACTCATTCGGGGCGAGCCGGTTCAGGCGAGGCCAATAGAATACGTGAAACCGACATCGTCGATGCGCCGCGCCCTATGCTATATAGCGTATTGCGACCTTGATGTAAAGCGCAATTCACCAGAGCAATGGCGTTCATGATGCTCCGGAGAGTGCGAAATCCGTGCGCAACTGAGCCAGACCGCTGCCGCATTGGCCTTCGCGGGGCATTTTTAGCGAATAAGCCCCTTCTCCCGTTAATTTTAGCCTTATTCTGCGGGGCTTTTCATTCCTCGACCAAGTCGCTGAGAAAAGACCTGAAACCCCGGTCCAAGATCGAACTATTTTCTACGGGGGATTGTTTTTTTCTTCTTGACTACGAACTACCGCGTGCTATATAGCATAGTGCGTTTATATTAGTGGCTGATTTGCAGCGCCCAAGTTTAGAAGTCTGCTGGAGGAAATCCGTGATGACGAAGCTGACGTGGGAAGCGCGTAAGGGCTTAAACCGAGGGGATCGCGGCGGCGCGTGGAAGCATTTTTCGCTGCTCGCGCTCTGCGTAATTTTCTTAAGCTTGTCGGCGCCAGTTCTTGGGCAGGAACTGGCGGCAACACTCACCGGCACGGTGACCGATGCAAGCGGAGCCGTGGTGCCGGGCGCGAGCATCGTGGTCCACAGCCAGGAAACCGGCTCGGACATCCGCTCGGTGACTACCACCGATGGCGGAAGTTTCAATATCACGAATATTCCTGCCGGCCGCTACAGCGTAACTGTCAAGAGCAGCGGGTTTGAAACCTTCCTGGCGAACAACGTGATTCTCAACGTTGCCGAAAAGCACACTCTCGACGTGCAGTTGAAAACCGGCAAAACCAGCGAAACGGTCGAAGTGACTGCGGAAAACGTGCAGATTCAAACTACGACCGCAGAGGAATCCGGTACGGTCACTGGCGAGCAGGTGCGCGAGCTGGCGCTCAACAACCGCAACTTTGAGCAGCTCGTGCTGATTCAGCCTGGAGTGGCCAACCAATTGGGCGACGAACCCGGATTTGGATTGTCGAGCAACACGGCGATTTCGGTTAACGGGGCGCGCGCCGGCGCCAATAACTGGACAGTGGACGGAGCCGACATCAACGATAGCGGCTCAAACGGTACTTTGCTGAACACGCCCAGCATCGACGCCATTCAGGAGTTCACTCTGGAACGAAGCAACTACGATGCCTCCTTTGGCCGCAGCGGCGGTGGGCAGGTTGTAGTCGCCACCAAGTCCGGGACGAACCAGTTCCACGGCAGCGGGTACGAGTTCAATCGCAACAACTTTTACAACGCCAATACGTTCGAGAACCGGCAAACTATAGAACAGTTAGGCTACACTCCTGGCCCGGGGGGAGACGGCACCCCGATTGAGCGCTATAACGATTTCGGTTTCACCATTGGCGGCCCGTTGTTTGTTCCCAAGATTTACCATCCGCAGAAGGATAAAACGTTCTTTTTCTGGTCGGAGGAGTGGCGCAAGGCGAGCACTCCGGGAAGTGCGGAAATCCCCGTACCCACCGCTGGACAACTTAACGGTGTATTCACGACCGCCCAAATCACAGGCTCAAACGCCAGCCCTATCCCCGCGGCACCAGCCGGATGTGTAACTACAGCTGGGTCGGGTGCGAGTGAAACTTGGACCATCAATCCCAGCTGCTACAGTGCAAACGCCGCCGCCTATCTAAAGGCGTTCATGATCCCGAATCCAGCTAACTCGGGGGGGAATCAGCTGGTGGAAAGTTATAGCCAGCTGAATAATTTCCGTCAGGATATTATCCGCCTCGACCAGAACGTCGGCGACCGGGTGCGCGTGTTCGCCCGCTACATGCAGGATAGCGTTCCGGAGAACTTTCCTGAGGGGCTCTGGGGCACAGCGAATTATCCCGGCACCGATGCGATTGCGCTCAATGCTCCGGGCCGCAATCTGGTTGCGAATGTTACCTCGAACATTTCATCGAGGGTAGTCAACGAGGTAGAATTCGCCGATTCCTGGGGAGCCATCAACGCGAACCTGAGCGGTGTCTCCAATTCGCCGTCCTTTACCAGCCAGCTCACCGGCAAGACGGCTTATCAGGATCCCTATGGCCGCGCTCCTAACGTCAGCATCGTCGGCTACACGGGCCTGACCAACGGAGATGCTCCCTACTTTGAGAGAAACATCGATAAGAACCTGTTTGACAACCTGTCGCTTCAGCACGGGCGGCACACGATTCGCCTTGGGGCTACCGCGATGTGGATGACCAAGACGGAAAATGCTTCCTCCGGTCTGGCCCAGTTTAACTTCGACGGCGCCAACGGGAATGATCCCTTCGCCAACTTCCTGTTGGGACAGGCTGCCAGCTATACGCAAGCCGACAAAGATACGATTCCGGATCTCCACTACGTGAACTTTGAAGCCTATGTGCAGGACGATTGGAAAGTGACGCCGCACCTTACTTTGAATCTCGGCGTTCGCTACAGTTATTTCCCTTCCCCGTGGGATGCGAACCATTTCCTTGTCAACTTCGATCCCTCCAAGTTCGTTCCTGATGTGGTCACGATTAACAGCGCGGGAAACATAAACCCGGGACCGGCGGCCAACGCGGCAACTTACGCCAATGGCATGATCTTTCCCACGGGGGCGACTTGCTCTGCGGCGCAGGCGATTTATGCTTCGGCAACTTGTTCTCCCTATGGCAGCGCGGTCAATCCCGCCTCAAATAACAACTGGGGCCCCAGATTCGGTTTGGCTTGGGACCCGCAAGGCAATGGAAAGATGGCCATTCGCGCCGGGTATGGATTGTTTTACGACCGCACCCTCAACGGTATTTGGGAACAGAATGAGTTCGGGACTTACCCGTTCAATGCTGACCCTCCCCTGGTTCAGACAGCAGCAACCAATAGCCCGAAGGAGAACCTAAACCTCTTCGACAACTCGGCCGCCGGAACCGCTCCCGGACCATCGGTGACGCCCATCAATCCGGTTATGACTGGAACACCAACCGCAAGCGGTTCGCTGGATTTCAAAGCTCCGAGCTATCAGGATTACAACCTCACCGTGCAAAAGGAAATCATGCCGAGCACGGTTTTCGAAGTCGGTTATGTGGGCACGAAAGGAACTCATCTACTGGGCGACATCGATCTCAATCAGCCTACGGTGGCAGCCCGCACCGCCAATGAACTCGTGGACGTGAATGCCATACGGCCATTTGCCGGCTACGGGGCGTTTGCCGATCGATCTCCGGTATTCACCAGCAACTACAATTCGCTTCAAGCTTCACTAAATCGCCGGATGAGCCACGGGCTGACGTTTGGGGTTTCCTATACCTGGTCGAAGCTTTTGACGACCAATCCTGTGGACCGGGGCTTTGGAGCTACCGACACCTACGACTTGAAACAAGGTTATGGACTCTCAACCCTGAACACGCCGCAGATATTGGTGCTCAGCTATGTGTACCAGGAGCCATTCTTCAGGGGCCAGCGTGGCCTGGGCTGGGTATTGGGTGGCTGGGAACTTTCAGGTATCGTCAATTTCCAAACCGGTCAGTCGATCTCAGTTACGCAGCCACTGGATCCGTTCGATCCCGGAACCGCGAACGCCAACGCTCCAGGCGCGGGAAACCGTGGATTGGGCTTTATACAAGGCGATGCTACGAATCGGGCCAACCAGAGTGGCAACGCGAACAACGGCCCCAAGACCGTGAACGAATTCTTCAATACGGCTGTCTTTTCACAATCGGTGGGTGCCTTTGGCAACTCGGCCCCGGGAACCGTCACCGGACCAGGATTCCAACGCTGGGATACGTCACTGTTTAAAAATATACAGTTCGGCGAACGCGTCGGTTTACAACTACGGCTGGAGACGTTCAACACGTTCAATCACGGCAGTCCATCTGAGATTTGCAACGACTCTGGTTCGGGCACCTGCATCGTAGGCACGTCAAGCTTTGGCGTGGTCACGGCTTATCACATTCCCCGCGAAGTGCAGATCGGAGCCAAGGTCAACTTCTAAGCGTTCCCTCCCCGCAGCACAAAGCGCACGCCAAGGCGTGCGCTTTGTCTTTCATGACCGATTGACCGGTGATCGAATGCTTTGGCTGCGGACCTTTACTGGCTCTCGTTCTTCTTAATCGCCTCCGCCCGGTGCTTCTCCTGAATAGCGAGCGCAATCTTTTGTTCATTTGCTGCTTCTGCGGTCTCTCCTAACTGCCGCAACACTTTGCCGAGAACAAAATGGGCCTCGAAGTAGTTAGGATCGATCTGGATGGCTTTGCGGAGCAACTCAACCGCAGCTTTGGGATGATCGAGCGCCAGTTCCGCTTTTCCCAGTCCGAACAACGCCTCGGTATAACGAGGATTCACGACGAGGGCTGCGCGGAAATGAGGCTCGGCCGCCGCCGGCTGCGATTTATCCAGAAGAATCTCGCCGAGAATGCAGTTCGAGACCGGATCGCTGGGAAAACGTTGCAACTCGGCTCGGAATTCCTTTTCCGCGAGATCGTTCTTGCCATCTCGCCAAAACTCAAAACCCAGGCCGGAATGCGCGCCCATAAAGTTCGGATCGGCCTGTATGGCCGCTTGATACTCCTTGATGGCTTCCGGTCGATTCGACATCTGGTCGTCGGCGGTGGCCATCAGGACGTGAGCGGATGCCGAGTTCGGATTCACCTGCATAATCCGGGCGAAGACGCTGGTCAGCGCCTTGAAATCCTTCATCCGCAGATAGGCCTTGCCGAGCATGTCGAGGGTCTCAAGATCGGAGGGATCGACATGGTTGGCCCGTTCCAAATAAGCCGCGGCCTCCGAATAGCGATCGAGAGCAAACAGCGAGAGGCCAGCCAGATCGAGAATCTGAAAATCGGCCGGATACTTGGCCGCCATCGGGCGAAGTAGCTCCCAAGCCGGTGAATAGCGTTGCGCCTTAAAGTACGCGATGGCCAGATTTCGTTTGGTGGAAGGGTCGTCGGGGAGAATCTTCAACACTTCTTCGTACAGCGGTATCGCCTCGGCGGGTTTCCCCATCCGCGCCAGAACAATCCCCAAATTATTAAGTGCTGGGATTGAGTGGGGATCAATTTTCAACGCGCGCCGCAGATCGTCCGCGGCACTGGCATTGTCGCCTTTGTGCATGGCCTCCGCGGCCTGTTTTAAGTACGCGTGTAGCTGCACTTCTTCGCTATTCGGGGGCGGTGGGTTGGGCTGCACTCCCGTCTGAGCCGCGCAATAGGCGATCATCAGCCACATGGCGCAACTTCCCACGATCTCCCTGGCCCTCAGGTGCATTCGCATACGGCAAATTTTAACCCCTGCCTCAAAAACTATTCCGGCCGAGATACCTTTTTCGACATACCTTTTTTACTTCATGTGCAGTTCTTCCGCGCTTCTGCTAGAAAAGTAAGATACCTCACGGAGGAAAACTGTTTGCCGCTCCAGCAGGATGGGCTTTGGTATAAAGACGCCGTCATCTATCAGGTGCACGTCCGCACCTTTCAGGATAGCAATGGCGATGGCATCGGCGACTTTCAAGGCCTGGAACAGAAGCTGGGTTACCTGCAAGAACTGGGCACCACGGCGATCTGGCTGATGCCGTTTTTTCCCTCACCCCTGCGCGACGATGGTTATGACATCGCGGATTATTGCGCCGTCCACTCCAGCTACGGGACCCTTGAGGATTTTCGAAAACTGCTGGAATCGGCCCACAGTCGTGGCATCCGCGTGATTATCGAGATGGTGTTGAATCACACCTCCGACCAGCACCCCTGGTTCCAGGAATCGCGCAGTTCCAGGGACAATCCCCGGCGCGATTGGTATGTGTGGAGCGATACGGACGATAAGTACAAAGGAACGCGCATCATCTTTCTGGACACGGAAAAATCCAACTGGTCGTGGGATCCGATCTCGAAATCTTATTACTGGCATCGCTTCTTCAGCCACCAGCCCGATCTTAATTACGATAATCCGGCCGTCCGCGACAAAATGTGGGAGTTAATGCGCTTCTGGCTGGACATGGGAGTGGATGGGTTCCGGCTGGACGCGGTGCCGTACCTGGTGGAACGCGAGGGCACCAATTGCGAGAATCTTCCGGAGACCCACACCGTTATCAAAGAGCTGCGGCGAAAGATTGACGAGCAATATCCAGGCCGAATGCTGCTCGCGGAAGCAAATCAATGGCCGTCGGATCTTCGTCCTTATTTCGGCGACGGAGACGAATTTCACATGGCGTTTCACTTCCCGCTGATGCCCAGAATGTTCATGGGCGTAAAGCTGGAGGACCGCAAGCCCATCACCGAGATTCTTCAGCAGACGCCGGAGATCCCTGCAAGCTGCCAATGGTCGCTTTTCTTGCGTAATCACGACGAACTGACGCTCGAGATGGTCACCGACATGGAACGCGACTACATGTATGACATGTACGCCGAAGATAAGACCATGCGGATCAATCTTGGGATTCGAAGACGGCTTGCGCCCTTGCTGCAAAATGACCGCAGGCGCATCGAGTTGATGAACGGAATGTTGATGTCGCTGCCCGGCACTCCCATCATTTATTACGGCGATGAAATCGGGATGGGCGACAATATTAATCTGGGCGACCGCAATGGCGTGCGCACTCCCATGCAGTGGAGCGGAGGATGGAATGCCGGTTTTTCGACCGCGGAACCCGACCGGCTGTATGCGCCGCTGATCCAGAACCCGGTTTATGGGTATCCGGTCGTTAACGTTTTATCGCAACTTGGGAGCGAGCATTCGCTCCTCCGCTGGATGCAGCGCATCATAATGGTGCGCAGATCCAGTCCCGTGTTCGGGCGGGGATCCATCGAGTTCCTTCACCCGGCGAATCACCGCATCCTGGCATATGTCAGAAAATTGGGGAGTGAAGCGGTATTGGCGGTCAACAATCTTTCTGGCGCCGCGCAAGCAGTGGAACTGGACATGCGACGATACAAAGGAAACATTCTGATTGAGATGTTTGGCAAGAACATATTTCCCCGGGTCGCCGATCAGCCCTATCTCTTGACCTTGGGGCCGTATCAGTTTTTTTGGTTTAAGCTGCGAAGGGTGTAGCGCGAGAAGCAAATACCTCCTCTAAACATGGTGGATACAGCTGCACAAGACGAAACTGCAAGCGGACTTACACGGATACTTCGCGCGGAGACGACATTGGCGGACGAAAACCTGCTCACCGACGATTTTCTGCGCCAACTGATCAACGTCGGCGAAGTCGATATCCTTGTCGGCCTGCCCACCTACAACAACGCCAAAACCATAGGAACGGTTGTACAGTCGGTGCAGAGCGGCATCCTGCGTTGGTTTCCACGGGAGCGCGCGGTCATCATTAATGCCGATGGCGGATCACGCGATGGCACGCGCGAACTGGTCACCGGAGTTTCCATCGATGACGCTCGTCCCGCCTTCTCGCTTCATGCGTTACGTACCCTTCATTCCGTCAGCACAAAATACGCCAGCACTCCGGCAGCTGGAACCGCGTTGCATAGCATTCTTGCCGCCGCCGAGCTGCTTCGCGCCAAGGCCTGCGTTGTACTCTCGCCCGATTCCGAAAATATTGAGCCGGAATGGCTGTGGAGACTACTGCACCCGGTTTACAAGGACGGCTGCGACTTGGTCACTCCCACCTATTCCCGGCACAGGTTCGACGGAGTGCTGGTTACGAATTTGCTGTATCCGATGACTCGAGCGCTCTACGGGTTGAGAATCCGTGAACCCTACCCCAGCGAGTTCGCATTTTCGGGTAATCTTGGTAGCCAATTCCTGGCAGAAAACCGCTGGGAGGATGGCGCTCACCAACTGGGCGGCGAACTGCGCTTTGCCCTGGGCGCCATCCGACACCATTGCCGCATGAGTCAAGCATTTTTGGGTAACAAACATCACGTCGAGCGTCGGGCTCCCGATCTGGTGCCGGCCCTGCGACAAACCGTAGGCCCGCTGTTTTCCGTTATGGAGTCTGACTTTCCGCTGTGGAGCGCGGTTACGGGTTCGCAGCCAGTACCGTCTACCGACCAAGATATCCCGGAACTTCTTGAGCCAGTGCGGGTCAACCGCAAACGGCTGCGGGAAATGTTTACCACTGGCGTTGCAGAATTGTCCTCTGTCTTTCAGACAATTCTCTCTCCCTCAACCTTGACGGAACTGCAAAGAGTTGCCCAGCAGACTGATGCCGCGTTCGAGTATCCGGCGGAGTTATGGGTGAAGACCGTTTATGAGTTTGCCGCTTCGTATCAGAAGTCGGTGATGAACCGGGATCACATCATTCAGGCGCTGGCCCCGCTTTTCCGCGGAAGAGCGTGCACCTTCATTGCCCAGAATCGGAGCGGCTCAGCCAATGACGTCGAAAACAATATCGAGGACTTATGTCTTGAATTCGAACGATTGAAGCCATATCTCCTGCAGATGTGGAAATCGGGACAGTGAGGTGGTTATGCGGGAACTAATCATTCAGGAACTGACTCAGGTGCTCGAGGAGATGGCGCGGGGATTCGCCCATTATTTGCCTCGCCTGGTCGTCATGCTCATCCTCGCGTTGGCGGGATGGTTGATTGCCTACGTGGTGAAGATAATTTTACGCAGCATTCTCCGTTTAATGAAGTTTGACCGGCTCTCGGAAAATGCCGGCGCCTCTCAACTATTGGATAAGGCCGCGCTCCCTTCGGCCACCGAGGTAGTAAGCCGGTTTGTTTTCTGGGTAGTCTGGCTCGGATTCGTTCTGCTTGGAGTAAGCGTCCTGGGAATTTTGGGGTTGCAGGAGCAAGTCGCCAGGTTCTTTATTTTTCTCCCACGGTTGTTTGTGGCGATGTTTATCTTTTTCTTCGGATTACTGGCAGCCAGTTTTTTCGCGCGCGCTGTACTCCTGGCGTCGGTCAACGCCAACGTCCCGTCTCCCAGGTTCCTGAGCCAGGCTTTGCGAACCATCATTATCGTTTTTGTGCTTTCGATTGTGTTTGAAGAGCTGGGCCTGGCGGAACGAACCATGCTGGTGGCTTTCGGCATCGTCTTCGGGGCGCTGATGCTGGGGCTGGCAATTGCCTTTGGACTTGGCGGCAAAGACTTAGCGCAGGCCTTCCTTGAACGAAGATTCGGGCGTACCAGAAAAGAAGAAAACGAGGACGAACTCTCACCGCTGTAAAACTGGATTTGGAAGGTGATGCGACTTGAAGGACGCTGCCAAGTGAAGAATGCGGCGACTTAAACCGCAACTGTCGAGCTCATGTTGCTCATCGATCATAGAGAACATTCAACTGCCGCAGTCTTTGGGCGATATCGGGCGTGAGATCGCCGCGGTGAAAGCGCCATTTCCAATTTCCCGAGACTGTACCCGGCAGGTTCATGCGAGCTGCGCTGCCAAGCCCCAGCACATCCTGCAATGGAATGATGGCAATCTCCGCAACCGAAGCAAGCACGGCACGAATGAAAACCCAATTCACCGGTTCGTCTTTAAACCCCAGGTAGGCGCGGGTGAACTCGCGCTCTTTATGAATATCATCGGCAGTTCGCGTACTCTCGCCAACGCCCGAACTGGTCCACCATCCTACGGTCGTGTCGTTGTCATGGCCCCCGGTGTAAGCTACAAGTTCGCGGGAATAGTTGTGCGGGCGGAAACTTGGCCCTTGCGGATCGTTTCCGAAGGCAAATTGCAATAGGCTCATGCCGGGGAAGCCGAACTGTTTTCTAAGGGCTTCGACCTGGGGCGTGATCACTCCCAGATTCTCAGCGACAAAAGGCAATTCTCTTAATTCTCTCTGCACCGCTACGAACAGCTCTGCTCCCGGACCCTTCACCCACTTGCCGCCTTGAGCCGTTGATGCATCCGCCGGAATCTCCCAGAAGGCTTCAAAACCGCGAAAGTGATCCAGCCGAGCCATGTCAAATTTGGCGAGGGAGGAACGGAAACGCTCGATCCACCACTGGTAGCCGGAAGCGGCCGATACATCCCAACGATAAAGTGGATTGCCCCAAAGCTGGCCGGTAGCGCTGAAATAATCGGGAGGAACTCCGGCAACCGCCGTAGGCCTGGAATTGTCATCGAGCCGAAATAATTCGGGATGCGCCCAAACATCCGCGCTGTCGTGCGCCACATAAATCGGAATATCGCCCATGATCCGGATTCCCAGGCCGTTGGCGTAATCTTTCAAGGCCCGCCACTGCCGCGAGAATTCGAACTGGGCGAACTTGTGCGCCGCGATCTGAGACTTCAACCTGCCGCGGCATTCCGCGATTGCGCCTGCTTCCCTCTTGCGAATTCCTCTGGGCCACTCCGACCAAACCGCATTCTTGTATTCCGCCTTGCATGCCATGAACAGTGCGTAGTCATCCAGCCAGGCGGAATTGTTTTCGCAAAAACTTTCGAAGGACTGGCGGTCCATCGAGTTGCACTTTGCAAG
The DNA here is from genome assembly GCA_963833875.1 of uncultured Acidobacteriaceae bacterium. GTDB lineage: Bacteria > Acidobacteriota > Terriglobia > Terriglobales > Acidobacteriaceae > Sulfotelmatobacter. The sequence continues at coordinate 65,374 of CAWHZM010000001.1, read as the reverse complement.
AAAGGTTTCCGCCGCCTTACGTAATAATTCCTGCTTCACCTCGATGACGCGTCCGTAGTCAACATATTCATCCGAGAAGCTTGCGGCATCCGCGAGGTCCTGAGCACTTAACCATCCCCGCCGCCGCAGCTCCTCCGGGTCAATGAGCAATGGATTTCCCGCGAACGCAGAAAATAGCTGGTAGGGAGAATCCCCGTATCCCGTCGGACCGAGAGGAAGCACCTGCCAGATTTTTTCTCCAGCCTGCGCCAGGAAGTCGACGAACTCATATGCCGACTTGCCGAGATCGCCAATGCCAAGCCCTCCCGGCAACGAGGTCACGTGAAGAAGGATTCCACTGCATCGCGGAAAAATGAAAGGATTCACTTAGCTTTGGAGTATCGCCGAGTCAACAGGGTTGTGAGGATCCAGAAAATGCCGCGCCCCGTCACAAGAGGTCATTTCTCCAGCAACCGGACATTGGTGGGCAGTGCAGGACTCGAACCTGCGACCTCCTGCTTGTAAGGCAGGCGCTCTAACCAACTGAGCTAACCGCCCGACCAGAAAGGTATTCTAGCAGAGGTCCGCCTTTGGCCTATTTGCGGCGGATGTTGCTCTTTGCGCGCGACGCTGTTGATTTACCTCATCACTGCGGTTGAATCTTGCCGCGAATCACAACCACTGACGCAGGGGGTAATTCGTAGGAAGTATCCGCGCCAGCATTCTCCGTGGTGGGGACAATGGGGCCATCCGGGTCAGCCGATCCGTAGCTCTCCGCTGTGACCGAAGGCTCAGCCGGATATTCGGCATGGCCCACGTATCGAGTGTGCCCGGCGTGCCACTGATATTGACCTTTACCGAAAGTGAAGATCTCGATTGGGCCGTCAAAGGAATCTTTTCTTCCGCTGGATGTATCCGAGAATCTGATTTTCACGCGATGGGAGTTTTCCTGGTCGCGATTCACCGCCATAACCGACCACTGGCCATCCGGACGCTTCACCGCATACGCGGTCACCACGGCATGCCCTGCACCGTCGTCAATATCGCTATTGGCGGGAAATATCACATTGTCGTCGGCGCCGGGTTCTACCCAGTCGAGGTTGATCAGTTGGGAGACAAAGAACTGTGGCAATTCTCGTTCAATCTTGTATTGAGCGTCCACCGTAAACATTCCAAAGGTTCCCGGGGAATCGTTGCATCCGTGCTCCATTTGCAGAGGCAGATAGTGAAAAAAATAAACTCCATTTCCCCCAGCGGTCAGGAAGGAGCCGATGTAATCAGCCAGCCAGACGCCGGAAAAAATATCCATGAAGGTTTCGCTGGCGGCGGCGGAGAGATTTGACTCGGTGATAAAGGTGGGGAGATTGGCCGGGATTCCATCCTTGCGCCAGACCTGCATGATATGGCTCACCAGTCGCGGCTCATCGTAAAGACTGCCCCAGGGAGTCCGGCAACCTTCATAGGGATAATGTTCGAAGGAAAAAAACGCCAGATCGTTCATGCGGCCATGCTGCTTGAGATAATCGAGAAAACGCGCCGTCCAGGAGGATTTGCCGTTGGCGTCAGGCCAGGTTTCTATATCCTCGTTGACTCCCTGAAACGACGGCCCTCCCAGCTTCAAAGCCGGATCAAGGCGGTGCAACGCGGTGGCCCACTGCAGGTAGAGCGAGCCGTAATCCTCCGGCGCCAGATATTGGCCATCGGATTCCTCGCCCATTTCAACATAAGAAATCGGATAATTTCGTTTCTTGAGATAAGAGATTTCCGCGACCGCATTCTCCGGCGTGTCGTAAACCAGTGCAATGGGAATCATGGCCGGAAGGTTACGGGTTACGCCACTGGCGAAGAAAAAATCGAAGCCTACCTGCGCCTGATGAGTGGTGCCGAGATCGGAAGACGTATGCCACGGGTCGACCGAAGAACAGTACGTGGTGGTCTGCTCCTGGTCTTGCGTATGCCGCATGATGTCGTGGAATTCGCCGTCGACGGAAGTTGTCCCCGCATAGAGTTCACGGATCGCATAGCCCACGCAGGCGCGAGGATCGGAGGCGGGATGGCTGCCGCAACTGCTCGACGACTGCGTCATCAAGATCCGGAGAAATCGAACGGGCAGTGCGGCGGGACTTAACCGAAGCAGCTGTGACCCGCCTTGACTGTGGTCAATTGAGCCCTGCGCGAAATCCTGCCACGCTCCCTTTGTAGGGTGGTGCATGGGATCCTCACCCGTCCACTGCTGCACCTTGAACTGCGTGGCATACGGCTCCCCCCAGCTTATTTTTACGGAGTCGACTTGTTGCACCTGAGCCAGGTCGATGATGACCCACTGCGGGTGGAGAGCATCGCTTTCTCCGGTGAAGGCGTGAGTAAGATAAGGATTACTTTTCCAATACGTGTTCTCATCGCCGTCGGTCATCCGGGAAAAGCCGGCATTGGGCGTGCCGTCATTTCGAGTAAAACCCCGATGCGGCAAAGAGTATCCGTAGGAATAGCGAATCGGCTTTGTGGACGTGGTAGATCCGGTGAAGTATCCTTTCTCGCCCGGCTCGCTCCAACTGCCTTCAGGATTCCAATGCCAGGCCTCGATGGACAGTTCGGTATTGTTGCGATAGCTGACGGGCTGCCAGCCGGAGGCCATGGCGCGGGCCAGATTTGGCTGGGTCAAGCCAGTGTCGATGGCCTCGGGAGGGATGCGATCAATTCCCGCACCGAGAGTCTGGTTGGGGCGAAAATGATTGGTGGCGTGATTGGGAGTGACATCGACATTGATGGTCTGCGCGGCGGAGAATGTTGCGAATGCTGTGATAAGAAAAAGGGCGGCAGAAGAACATCCTAGAACTGCGAGCTTGCTTTTCAAGAAGTCGCTCCTTCGAGTCAGGGTGTCGCGCGTTTTGGATTTCTGAATTGCTCTGAAATTGTCTGCAACAATTTTCCGTCGGAAGTGTCTCCGCTCAGCTCCCAAATCATCACCCCACCCAGTCCCTGCTGTTTTGCATATTCGAGCTTGGCTCCAATCGAAATTTCGTCATCGTAAGTCCAAAATGTAACGCCATCGAAAAGCCATGGCGCCATGGAATTGGGATCGCGATACTGCGTAAACGCACTTCGGATGGAAGGGATGTAGTTGTACGGAATATCGGTGTGCGAGGGCTTTCCGAACTGAAACAATCCGTGATTGTCAGGCCATACATTGCTCCAGGAGTAGGCGTAAAACGGAAGGCCCATCAGAATCTTCGAGTCCGGCACTCCGGCTTTTTCATACCCACGAATGGTGTGATCGACGTCATTGCTTTTTTCCGGATCGCCCATCGAGCTGTAAAGAGGAGCAACCAGGCCGGTTCTCTCGCTCCACGGCCCGCTATAGTCGTAGTTCATAACCCCGATCTGGTCGGCATAGAGCGCGACCGTCTCCATATCGAGATGCTGGTAGCTGGCGCCAAAATCTCCCATGGCAACGCTCAACAAAAGACCGGGACGCGCGGCATCGAGCTGGCGGCGAAACTCCGCAAGTAGCGCAAGGAAGTTAAACTTGTCGACTTCTCGAGGGTATTCCCAATCAATATCGATGCCATCGAACAAGCCAGGCGCCTCAACGCCGTCGGCAAAATTTCCCTCGATGAAGGTTTGTATGCAAGAGGCGACAAAGGCGAACACGTTGGCGGGCTGTGCCGCTTCCGCAAACGCCTCAGGGTTTCCTTCAAGCGAGATCACGATCTTAATTCGAGGATAAAGTCGTTTTAGCTCTTGCAATTGATGGAAGTTCCCTTTCAAGGGCATCTCGGCAAAGTCAGCAGTGTCGTCTATACTATCCTCGGGCGAAAATAAATAGTTCAAATCCGCACTCGCATCCGCGATGACGCATTGATTGTCCTGAATGTGCCCTTGAGAGTAGTTGATTTGGTCAAGCATTCGCATCGCCCCGTCGGAGACGAGATTTTTCACGAAGAAGCGCTTGTGAATGCCCCACGAGGGAAAGTAACCCACGACAACCGGCTGTTCGGAAATAACAGACTCTTGCGCCGCAGAGAAGATGCAGGTGAACATCAAGGTCGCGGCCAACGCCATTCTGACCGAAGACTTCCAATCGTTCCTCGAATTGTTACTTCCCCGCATTACCCGGACCTCCCACGGGATAAAGTCGCGGAAGCCGTTGCTCCAGCGGTGGTAAGGGCGGAAACGAGGCGTGCGGCTCGTTTTGATACCAGTATGCGACTGAGAAGAAGTTATCCGAACGATGATTGGCGTGGCCGTGCTCAATGGTGGCGCGCAATGACTTGGTAAACGGGATCGGCGAATCCAAGTGAAAACGGTACACCGAAGAACGGCTGCCCGCGAACTCGGATCCCTTCACCGGCGCTCCGAAAGAAGCATAAGAAAACGGATGCTCGCCAAAATCCCAGGCGCCAAGAAAGTAATCCTCGGAGCCGGTGCCGTTGATAGACGGAAGTTTTTCTCCGTCGACGAAAAACATGTCGTCGCCTTCGCCCCACCAGCCATCTTGATTCTGGAGAATCGACATGGTCACGCCCACGAAGTGCCCTTGCCCAGTTGCTTCCAGCCACACATAGTTATCTTTGCCATCTAGATTTTGTTTGGCATTCACCGCTGTTGCATCGTTCGATTCCCACTGATTGCTCCAGCCTTTCGCCGGTGTCGCTTGGCGGTATTGGGCGTGAAAGTACATGGCGTCCGCGGGAAGAGCTTTCTGCCAATCCTGGTAATCGATATTGAAATAGAAAGCGTCAGTTTCCTGTTTGCCTTCATTCGTGACCGTAATCTGGGCCCGCTTTCGGAAAGGCATTGGAAAGAAGCAGTTCAACGCCTTATCGGAAGCCACTGAGAGCGGTGTGGATTCATACAGAAAATAATCTCCCAAGCCGAGACCAAAAAAATCGCCGATGGGAGCTTCCACGCTGGGCGAAGTTTCGCCATCCCAGTACATTCGCAGAACCAGCTTCTTCAAGTGATACTGCTCGGACGAAGCAATGGTGATCCAGATGTGAGTAATGATTCCAGGTCCGGAGCCATCGAGCAAGGTGAGCGTTTCGCTGGGAGCGATCTTGCGGAAGTCATCGTTTCCGCCGCTACGGTCGTAGCTGGAAGCACGCTTCTGGACGTAGGGATGCGGTGAAATGAGGCCGGAAAGTTGCGCGCTCTGGCTAACTGCCGGCTGGGAACAAAACGAGAATAGTAAAATGGAGGCCGCACAATAAACTCCAGTGAGGTACGGCCCGGCCTTCTTCATCGCGAAACTCGCGCGATGTAAACCGCAAATGGATCAAGCGTGACGTGCTCCAGGGGGCCAGAGGGTTGGGAACTCGTTGTAAGCAGCGTAGTGACTTTGGCCTGCGCGAATCCCTCTCCGGAAAGATTGAAACTCATCGTCTGCGGCGTCGCGGACATATTCAGCACAACCAGCACGGCTTCGTCCTTGTACCGGCGAAGGTACGATAGGACATTGGAGTTGTCCTGGTTCAAAGCAACGTAATCGCCATCGAGCAATGCAGAGTCCTCATGCCGAAGCGCCAGCAGATGTTTGTAAAATTCCAGAACCGAATTGGGATCCGCGAGTTCGCTGGCTACATTGTGCGTCCGATAGCTGGCCGGAACCGGCAACCACGGCTTGGCGGCGCTGAATCCGGCATTCGGTGAATCGTTCCATTGCATGGGAGTGCGTTCGCCGTCCCGGCCTTTCTCCTGGGGCCACCCGGCGATGCCGATGGGATCCTTGACGTCTTCCTTGCGTACCGGATCGTTGTTCTCCATTCCCAGTTCCTCGCCGTAGTACATGATCGCCGTGCCTCGCAAGGTCAGATACATTCCAGCCATAAGCTTGGCGATTTGGTCGTTATGCTTGCCATCGCCATAGCGATCGTAAGACCGCGTCATATCATGATTGCCGATCACATAGACCGGCCAGCCGCCGGTGGATTCCGCATTGGCGATCTGCGCCCGGAAATCGCTGGCGGAAAGCTTGTTCACGGTGCAGAACATGAAATCCATGGGCAACTGGACCTCGTCATTGTGGTCGCCGTAATACTCCTTTAGTTCGTCTCGATTGGAAGTGTAGGTTTCCCCGATCAGAACGGCATCATGTTCGTCGGCGACCTTGCGCAGTTTTTTTAATTCGGTGTGAACCTCCGGCAACTTGTCGTTGTATTTATTATCCATGTTGGGGTCGCCGAACTCGTTCTTGCCCGGCAGCACCGGATTATCGTGAAGCTTCGGATCCTCGAACAGAAGATCGACGGCATCCAGGCGAAAGCCAGAAACTCCGCGTTCGTACCAAAAGCGGGTCACGTCAAACATGGCCTTCTCCACCGCGGGATTGCGCCAGTTCAGGTCGGGCTGGCCGACCGCGAAATAGTGGTAATAGTACTGGCCGGTTTTCGGATCGAACTGCCACGCGGAGCCGCCAAAGCCGGAAAGCCAATTGTTCGGCGGAACGCCCGGCCCCTTGCCATCCCTCCAGATGTACCAGTCACGATGTGCGGAGGTTCGCGACGAGGCCGAGTCGATGAACCATTTGTGCTGCGGCGAAGTATGGTTCAGAACGAAATCCATGATGATGCGAATATCGTGCTGCTTCGCGTCGTTGGCCAGATTTTGAAAATCCTTCAGCGTGCCGTACATGGGATCGATATCTTCATAATCGGAAACGTCGTAGCCGAAATCAACCTGCGGCGAGGGATAACAGGGAGAAATCCAGATGGCATCGACGCCCAGATCTTTTAAGTAGTCCAGTTTTGAACCGATGCCGTTGAGATCTCCGATGCCATCTCCATTGCTGTCGGCAAAGCTGCGAGGATAAATCTCATAGAAGACGGCGTTTTGCCACCACCGATGGCCTGCGGCATCCACCGGCCGGGCCTGCGCTTGCGAGAAAGACAACGCGAGAAGCACAATTGCTGGCAAAGAAGCGGCATAACGAAACTTTTGAGACATGCGAATTGGTTCCTCCAACGTTTCTCAAATCAGATTAAATTTTTCATCCGCTAACGTGCAACCAAATGAAAGACAACGGTCGCCTGCGGATCAACGCCAGGAGCGCTTTCCGGGAGCTGCAAGCGCACTTTAGCCAGTTCGGCAGTGCCCTTCTCAAGATTACCTCCCTGCACCGAGCTGATCTGGCCTGGATTCCACGCGGAGAGTTCATAACTTTCTCCGGCGGCGCCGGAGATAACCAACGTAAGCGCATCCCGCGAGGGTGTCCACGATTCGGAGATCACGCGCAAGCCGCGACTCGCAGTTCCCAATGGTGGCAGGTTTGCGGATTCGCCGATCTCAAAGTCGTCCTTCATCTGCATCTCCAGCGTATTCTTGCCGGCGGTCAATGGCAGGCTCACGCTTACGTGTTGATCGGAAGAATTGGTTTGCAGATGAAATGGCAGAGTTCGGCCATTGAGCTCAACCCGCGTAATCTTGGCGCGTAAGCTTAACGCGGGTGAGAACTCCAGAGAACATCTCTCCGTTCCCGTGGATTGCACTTCCAACGTGATCGCATCAGCGGTTCGCCGGTAACGCAGATCCAGCGTCTCCGCCCCGATCACAACATGATTGACCGAGAATGCACTCCACTCCGCCGGAACATGAGGAGAAAAATCCAGATGGCAAATGGTAGCGTCCGCCCGCAAGCCCAGCAATCCTGTAAGCAGAGGATTGACCACCATGGCTGCCGACCAAATCTGCTGCGGCGAACCTGTCGCCAACGTCTGATAGTAATCACCGGAGAGAACCTCGGCGACGTGTCCGAGCGACCCATCCAAAGCCAGCAGAGCGTTCGCCCTCAGGTTTGAATACGCGGGAAGCGCGCGGTGATAACGGTATTCGCCAATCGATGCCCATCCCGTGAACAGAGGCCACACCGTTCCGTAGTGATAGCCGCCGGGATCGTACCTTGGGTCATGCGACGAAATGATTCTCATGCCCCAATCAGTCTGCTGACTGGGGCTGGCGAGATTCTCAATCATGCTCTCAGCGTGGTTAGCGTCCAGTTGCTCGAACCACATGGGAACCGCGCCGAGAACGCTCGGCACGTCCACGAGTTGATTATTCTTGTCGATGGCGTAGCCATAACTTTTCTGTTCGGGAGACCAGAAAGTTTTGTCCAGCAGCGGCCGTTGATGCTCGAAGGCTTCCTCTAATTCTTTTGCAAGATCATTTTTTTCCAGAAGATGAGCCAGGTGAGAAAGCGCCCGCACCGCCTCGATGCCGAGCGACGCCTGATAAATTTCAGTTCGCACCGGATAGAGTGGCCCTCCCTCAATCCAGCCCGTTCCTGCGCCGACGTTTTCGGCAAACCCTTGTGCGTCATAGGTCGACCGCAGGAACTCATACGCGCGCCAGAGGTTGTCCCATTTCTGGCGGGCGAACTCGGCATCTCCGCTGCGGGTCACGTAATTGTCGATCGCGATCAGGAACAGTGGGGTCGCATCCGCTGCGTCATACGCATAGGAGGTCTTGAACCAGTCCACTAAGCTTGCGCTCTGAGAGATTTCGTGGGTAATTTTTCCATCCGCGCGCTGGTACTTGCTCAAGAATTCGAGAGCGGTGCGCGCCGTCGGGAAATCACCCTCGGCATTCAGCGCCAGAGAAGTCCACTCCGCATCGCGCCCAAAAAACCAGGCAAAGCCGGGGCGGAAGTCGTCGCCGGATTTGTTGTATCCGGCTATCAGCCCTTCCCCCAGGAAAGGGTTCTGCACCACGCCTTGCACCATGCTGATTTTCGACCAGTCGTAAGCATTTTCGATTTGCTTATCCGGGAGATCAAGGCTGATGGTGCGATCAAGATAGTCGCTGTAGTAGCTCGCCGAAATGCGCAACAGGGACGGATAATCCGCGGCCAGGTGATGATAGAACTGAGGTAGAGATCCTTTATCATCGAAAGCGGCGGCAATCACGAGAAGCTTCGTGTCAGGCCCTTTCGCGGTTGGGCCTAGAAAAATGGAATCGTATTCCGAAGCGTAGTAGTTAGTGGATTGTTCCTCCGAGCCTTCGACTCCCGTGGGAGAACCGACGATAGCTTCGAACTTTCTGGACTCGTCGGCGAAGCGAAAAGCGCGGAGGGCCGGATCCCAATCTCCACCCGCGCCCCCAAAAGCGGCCGGCCATTCCAGTTGAAAGTCGGGATGGAAGATGGCTTCGATCTCCAGGGGCTCCGTGGTCTGAACCTCGAAAGAAATGACGGCGCCGGATTCGTGCACCGGTACGAACAGAGTTTCGCGGACGGAAAAAACATCGCCCGTATAAACGATCGTGCTGGACTCGGGGCGAACGATCAAGGTTCGAGCCAGAGTTTCGGCAGGCAACACAGTATTCCCGACCCGAAAGCGCAAATGAAAATCACGGAAAATTTTTACAGGATAAACCCACGCTTCGAACGAACCGCCTTCATTGCCGAAAAGTGCGGCATGCTGACCTACCGCTGAAACAAATTCCCAGGATCGAATTGGCCGCGAAAGTTCAAGAGACGGTTTCGGCTCCTGAGCAAATCCCCGGATACCGGGCACGGCTAAACCGCAGACTAAAACGAATCTCAGGGCAAGCCCACGGCGTAGCCGGAATGAAAAGACGAAGCGATTCATGAATCGAACGAGTGGTCGCGTTGCCCTGCGAGTATAGACCGGAGGTCGAGGTTTTTGGAAGGTTTCAATTTGGTTTTCATTGCGCGAAACATTCGAGCGCGTAATCGTTTTTACCGCGATATGAATCGGCTGATCCCTTTTCATGCGCCTCAAGAAGGAATCGGCGATTGGCGGCTTCCAGCTTTTGCCTTGACACCGGGACTGAGTTTGACGGAGGATGGGCGGGCAAATTTTGAAGCGATTCAGTCAGGCAGTGAAAAATGATCGGACAAGCTGAAATGCGAGATCGCTCAACCCATCCGCTGTCACCTCGTACGCTTCGGGAACGGTCATGATCGACCGCCGCGATTTCCTCCGCAAGAGCGCCCTGGGGGCCGGCACGCTTCTGTTTACTCAAACAGCGAACCTTGCCGGCGCCGCGCTATCGAGCGGACCTGACACCCGTATCGAAATACTTCCGGAGGAAATCCTCGGAACAATTTCTCCGAATATCTATGGCCATTTCATTGAACACATTGGCGGGGTGATTTACGACGGAATATGGGTGGGGGAAGACTCGAAGATTCCGAACGTCGGCGGGATTCGCAAAGACCTGATCGACGAAATGCGCAAGATCAAAGCTCCCGTGGTTCGCTATCCGGGAGGCTGCTTCGCCGATAGCTACGACTGGCGCGATGGAGTGGGCCCGGCAGAAACGCGGCCGCACCGAACCAATTTTTGGAATAACGAAGATGAGACCAAGGGAGCGCCCGCGAATCACCATTTTGAATCCAACCGGTTCGGCACGGATGAATTCATGCGCTTCTGTAGGGCGATCGGGTGCCAGCCCTATCTCGCCGCGAATGTGCGAAGCCTGCCGGCAGAGCAGTTCTACCGCTGGGTGGAATACTGCAATTCTCCCGCGGGCAGTACTTCACTGGCGGAGCAGCGCGCCGCGTCCGGATCTCCCGAACCTTACGACGTTCGCTATTGGGGCGTGGGAAACGAGGCCTGGGGCTGCGGCGGAAACTTTACCGCTCAGGAATATGCCGTCGCGTTTCGCCGCTATACGACTTGGGTGCCGGAGTATGGACACCCGTTGTCATTTGTTGCCTCCGGCCCAAACTCCGACGACTGGCAGTGGACGCAGGGATTTTTCGAAGAGATCGCGCGCAAGGATAAAGGTCTATTCAGCTCTATCTTCGGCTGGGCGTTGCACTATTATTCGTGGAATCTGAGCCGCGGGCGCACGCAAAACTGGGATGACGCCAAGGGCGACGCCATCAAGTTCGATGTTCAGGACTGGTATGAGGTTCTTCGCGAGGGCAATCGGCTCGAATCGCTCATCGAGGGCCACTGGCAGGCCATGCACGAGTTCGATTCCGACCACGAAGTGAAGCTGGTAGTGGACGAGTGGGGCGCATGGTACCGTCCCGGCAGCGAACTCACCCCCGGCAATTTTCTGGAGCAGGTCCCCACACTTCGGGACGCCGTTTTTAGCGCCATGGCGCTCGATACTTTTAACCGGCATCCGGAAAAAGTCACGCTGGCGAGTCCCGCGCAACTGGTGAATTGTCTCAACAGCCCGTATCTCGCGCACGAAGACAAGTTCTGCGTTACGCCCATCGGACATGTCTTCGGAATGTACAGCGCACATCAGGGAGGCGATGCGGTGCGCGCTATTATTTCTGCGCCTAGCATCCACTACCTGCGCGACAACAAACCAGCTTCATTTAGTGGGATGGCGGGTTCGGCCTCGATGCGCGGCAAGGACTTAACCCTGACCCTGGTAAACCCGAGCGTCAGCGACACGCGGGAGACTGAAATTCTGGTTCGAGGTGCTTCGATTCGATCCGGAAAGTCAACCACGCTCGCTAATACCGATCTTCATGCCCGCAACACTTTCGATCAGAAAGATGCAGTGGCGCCACAATTCAAAGACCTGCAAGCGACGGGAAAGGTGATCACGGTAGAAATCGCGCCCGCATCGGTCACCAAGCTGGCACTCACGCTAATGTAAGAACGAGATCGCTGGCTCGCGAGCGGAAGTTTTTATGGCAACGATCGCAGAAGTGGCAAAGCGCGCTCGATCATCCACGGGGACGGTCTCCAACGTAATCCGTGGAACCGCCCGCGTCAGCCCGGCGCTGCGCGCTCGCGTCGAGGCTGCCATTCGAGATCTCGATTTTCATCCCAACGAGATTGCCCGCAGTCTTAAAGTAAACCAAACTTATATGTTGGGCCTGGTGCTGCCCGACGTCACCAATCCTTTTTTCCCGCAAGTAATACGCGGCGCGGAAGACCGGGCCCTGGAACGAGGGTTTCTGCTCGTCACCGCCAACACCGACGAGCAAATTGAACGCGAGCGACGAATCGTCTCCGCTTTGCGTTCCCGCAGAGTGGACGGAATTCTCCTTGCCCCGACCCGCGGCAAGGACGTTGACCACATCCGGCGAACCATTGACTCCGGAATCCCGGTGGTGTGTCTGGATCGGCTTCCTACCGGTATGAAGATCGATGCCGTCCTGTTAGACAATGTCCGCGGAGCGCAAGAGTGCGTGCGCCATCTCATTCGGACCGGATATCGCAGTATCGCGATTATCACCGGACCGCTGGAGTTGGGAGTTGCCCGCGAGCGCCTTCGAGGATACGAAGAGGGACTTCGTGAGGCAGGAATTGCAGTCGCGAAAGATTTAATTCTTGAAGGAGACTTCCGTGAGAGGTCCGGTTACGAACTGGCCAAACACCTTCTGTTGCAGTTCGCCCGACCGTCCGCAATCTTGGTTTCCAACGGCATGATGGCCTTGGGAGTGTTGCAAGCCTTTGAGGAGCTGGGAGTGCGTTGCCCGGAAGATGTTGCGCTCGCTACTTTTGACGACATTGTTGGTGGTCAATCTTTTCATCCGCACCTGACCGTTGTGGCGCAGCCTGGATATGAGATTGGTGCGCTGGGCGCGGCAATGCTGATGGATCGGATCGAGGGCAGAGCGCCCAAGCAGCCTACAGTGGCGCGCATGGCAGCAACTCTGATTGTCCGCGAGTCGACCCGATCCCAACTTTCCCCTAAAATAACCGCGGTAAGCAATCGTCTGGCTTTGCATTCCAAAAGGGCCCTTCCCAGTGCTTAAAAAACAGTCGAGAATATTCTGCTTTATGCGTTCCACCCAAGTTTTTTTCTTCATGCTGGCCGCTGGTCTTCTCGGCCTCACGTTGCCGTCATTGGCTCAGGTTGCGTCCCCGCAGCGGCAAACTACTGATGCTCAACTGAAGGCCAGCTTTGAGAATCCGCCGGCGTCCGCGCGCCCCATGGTGCGATGGTGGTGGCCGGGAGGTGACGTGACCGATGAAGAAATCGCCCGCGAACTGAAAATTATCAAGGATGCGGGTTTGGGGGGAGTCGAAATTCAATCCTTTAAGGACGGGCTCAATCCCCTGCCCACCGGCGACGTCGCCCGCCGCGTCGACAGCTTTCTTACACCCGAGTGGTTTAATCATGTGAAGTATGCCATCGAAGAGGGCGGACGCCTCGGCCTCGATGTGGATCTGACCTTCGGCTCCGGGTGGCCCTTTGGCGGACCTTATATTCCGCTGGAGCTTGCCTCGCAGAGATTAATCGTTCACCAAATTGCCCTCACCGGCCCGGCTACATTTTCAAACCAATTCCCTGGGTCACCTCTCGGAACCGGGGAGAAGCTCGTCGCTGTCATCGCGGCACCCGGATCGCTACCCACCCTGGGCAAAAGAAAACTCCAGGAATTTTCTGATTCCGTACCCATGAATGCCATCCTTGCTTCGGGCAAGGTCAACGTCGCATCCTCGATTGTGCTCACGCAGAGGGTTGGTGAGGACGGGAAGCTGAAGTGGGATGTACCCGCTGGTCAGTGGGTTTTGTTCAGCTTCATTCAAGGTCCAACCTTGCAAACCGTGGAGGGTGGAGCGGGTGTTGGCACCCAGTGGGTTCTCGACCATCTCAAACGGAAGGCGCTTGACCAGCACATCGAGGCGGTGGGTGAAGCTTCCAAAAAATACTTCGGCGAGGACTTCGGAAAGTCGTTACGGGCGATTTTCTGCGACAGTTTGGAAGTGACTGCCGAAAGCATGTATTGGACCGATGATTTCCTGATGGAATTTCAAAAACGCCGCGGCTACGACCTCACTCCTTATTTGCCGTTGGTGCAAAGACCCGGGGAGAGCGATCCTGGAGAAGAGTATCCGTCCCTTCCCTACTTCGACGATCCGGAAATCGGGGAGCGTGTTCGCCGCGATTACTGGATGACCGTCTCAGATTTGATGATCGACAACTTCTACCAGCCTCTGATCGACTGGGGGCATAACAATCATCTCAAGGTCCGCATTCAGGCTCACGGCGCGCCCGCCGACTTGCTAAGAATCTACGGCCATGCCGACTATCCGGAAACTGAAGTGCTCTACGCCGACGGCCGCTATGATTTTCTAAAGCTGGCTTCTTCCGGCGGACATCTGTTTGGTAAGAATACGATCTCGAGTGAAAGCTTCGTCTGGCGCGACCACCCCTACGAGACCACGCCCGAATTGATGAAGATAAACGCCGATGAGCTATTCTCCGCGGGCATCACGCGAATCGGCTACCACGGGTTCCCGTATGAGTACATGGATCGCCCTGACCCAGGCTGGTTTCCATTTTCCTCACAGTATGAGCTTATCTATACCTTTTCTTCGCATCTGAATTTTCGCAACCCGTTCTGGCCATTTTTTAAACCTTTGAACGACTACATGGGCCGCGTCGGAGCGCTTTCGCAGGCCGGGCATAGCGTTTCTCGAGTCGCGCTCTACTCGCACCGTCTTTATTATCCAAGCTGGATGCCGGTGGATGAGGATTATCCGCTGGAATATTCGCTAATGGCGAATGGTTATAACTTCGATTTCATCAACGAAGACACCTTATTGCACGATGCGACCGTGGAAAATCATGAACTGCACACTCCGGGAAGTGTCTATCCCTCCTTAGTACTGCGCAACGAAACCAGGATCACGCTTCAATTAGCAGAGAAACTAAGGGATTTTGCCCGCGCGGGATTGCCCATCGTCTTCGCCGAGCAGATGCCTTCCGAAGAAGTTTCCTTCAAAGACTACCGGGAGAATGGCAAGCAAATTCAGCAGATCATGCAGGAAATCCTGGGCAGCCCGAAGGCATCTGCGAAGTCGGCGGTAGACGGGGGGCGCGGAAACGTTCGTTTTGTCCAGGATGCAACCATCGTTCCTGAGCTGCTGCAATCCGAATTAAAGATCGCGCCCAACGTGAGGTTTGCTACTCCCGAACCAAACGTCTTCTTTCAGCAGTTTCAGGTGAACTCGGCGACTTTCTTTTTCTTTCGCAATCCAAAGTCTTTGCCGCAAACCTTTCGCGTGACATTAGACGCCGGCAGACGCATCCCGCAGATTTGGAATCCCTGGACCGGTGCAATAGTCGAAGCACCCACCTACCAGTCTGAGAACGGCGAGGTAACCCTTGACATCCATATCGATCCTTACGGATCTGAGCTGATCGGTCTGGTGGATGCGCCGGAGGAGAGACATGTGATTCGCACCAGCTTTCCTGCGATTGAACGTACGCCGGAGGGACTCTTTGGCGTTGCCGCCGAAGCGGGAAGCTACTACACCGAACTCAACGACCAGAAGAAAATCACTACGCCGATTCCCGAAAAAGACATTCCACCCGCTTTAACCCTCGGTCCGAACTGGGACCTTAGTCTTATCGGAAACGATAAAGACGGTAAAGAGTGGACTGAGAAGATTCATGCCGCTCCGCTGCGGGATTGGAGCCTGTCGCAAAACCTGCGCTATTTTTCTGGTCACGGTCACTATAGCCTCGACGTTAATATCCCCAAATCTTATCTGCGGCCCCACTTGGCGCTCGAGCTGGACTTGGGAGAAGTTCATGATGTGGCCGAGGTCTGGGTCAACGGACAGAAAATTGATTCCCTGATCATGCGGCCATATTGCATGGATGTCGCGCCTTACCTGAAACCAGGCAGCAACCATTTTGAAATCATAGTGACCAATACGCTGCGCAACCGGCTCGTGGGAGACGGAGCGGCCGGAGATCCTCACTTTATAATGTTCCTGCGCCGCACATTCTTTATGCCGTCGGGGTTGATAGGCCCGGTTCGCCTTGTACCCGAAGCCCACCTGAAACTGGAGTGAGCAACTTTTAAAGCTGTGCCCTTCTTTCACTCGATCACTAAAGCTAAAGCCATTCGTGCCGATAGCTGTACAGGACAGAGTAGGGAGTCGCTCGATTCCCCAAGCTGGCGCAGCGCCATGCCAAAGCACTCCTGGAGAAGCGAATGAATCGCGTCGGACTAAGAACCAAACTGGCTATAGGGTTCGGGATGTTGCTGACCATGCTGCTGCTTCTCGGCGGCGTTGGCTATTACTCGCTTCGCCGGGTGACTGCCGCAACCGAAGGCGCCAATGATTCGCTCACTAGAAAACAATACGTCACTCTCATCGAGGTGGGGGTCGGAAAGCAAGTTCAGGCCGCGAACGAGCATACCTTCACCGGCGAGGCGGCTTCTTTGCAGAGGTACGGTGCGGCGAAAGCGGACGTCCAGCGCAGACTTGACGTCTTTGGTGGGATGCTGTCTACGGAAAAAGGGAAGACACTATTCGCGGCCTTGCTGAAGAGTGCCGGCCAAATCTCCGGCTTCACCGACCAGGAAATTGCGCTGCGGCGGGCGAACCGGAACTATGAAGCCACCGACATGGCGTTCGGTCCTAAGGAAGAGCAGGCGATTAAAGCCGTATCGGCGGATGCCTCCGAGCTCGAGGACTGGGAAGACACGCTGGCCAAAGGCGCTCTAGCCACGGAGCGCGGCGCCCAGGCCCGCGCAAATCTCGTGACCCTCACGCTTGTATCGTGTGGATTTGCCATCGGGATTGTGATCGCCATCTTCATTGCGCGCTCCATCACACATGGCATGTCTCGCATGCTCGGCATGATCCACGAAATTGCCGCCAAGAACCTGACCCAGGATGATATCGCCGTGAATACCGCTGACGAAATAGGACAGGCCGAAAGCGCACTCAACGCCATGAAGAACACGTTGCGGGAGTTGATCGATTCGATCGCGGTGACTGCGGAGCAGGTGGCCAGCGCCAGTCAGCAGATGTCTTCCTCCGCGGAACAGTCGGCCGAGAACACGCGGGTGCAAAGCGCACAGACCCAACAAGTAGTCGTAGCCATGCAGGAAATGGCGGCAAAAGTTCAAGAGGTATTGGCCAGCTCCATGACGGCGTCGGATTCTTCCCAAAAAGCCGCCGAGGCTGCTCGCCGTGGAGGCCAGGTTGTCGAAGAGGCTTTGGCCACCATACGCAGCATCTCAGATTCCTCAAAAGGAGTCGGAGCCAGCATCACGACGCTAGGTTCAAGTTCGGAGCGCATCAGCAAAATCGTCGGCGTAATCGATGACATCGCTGACCAGACCAATCTGCTCGCGCTAAACGCTGCCATCGAGGCGGCTCGGGCGGGCGAGCAGGGACGCGGCTTCGCCGTGGTTTCCGATGAAGTGCGAAAGCTGGCGGAACGCACCACCCAAGCCACCAAAGAGATTGCGGCGATGGTCGAATCCATTCAAACCGAAACCGGCCACGCGGTACTGGCCATGGATCAAGGCACACGTGACGTGGCCGCGGGAGTGGAAAAAACATCGGCATCGGGCGCGGCATTGCAGGAAATCATAAAAATGTCGTCCAAGGTCGGCGATGTCATTTCCGAAATTACCTCCGCCGCGAACCAGCAGTCAGAGGCCACCCAACAGGTCAACAACAGCATGTCGCAGATCTCAAGTCTGGTACAGGAATCGGCTCTTGCCGCGAATCAGACCGCCAGCGCCTGCACCAGTCTTTCCAACCTCGCCCTCGATCTGCGAAACCTGGTAAATCAGTTCAAGTTGGATTCGCATTCGCACGAAGTGCAATCCGACTTCTCCGGCACGGTCCTCCCGCCAACTCGGTCGCTGGCCCTGGGCAAAGGTTCCGCTGCGTCAGCCGGTTCCTACTAAGTTGGCAGTGAACCAGAAAACGCCGCCTTAAGGACTCCCGCACGCGTCTGCAACATTCTTCGACCACCCTGCTAGACTGGCGCGTGCGCAGGCTCATCGTCAACGCGGATGACTTCGGCTTTACCGCGGGCGTAAACCGCGCCATTATCAAGGCGCATACCGAAGGAATAGTCACGTCCTCCACTCTAATGGCTGGCGGACGAGCCTTCGAGGATGCCGTCCGTCTTGCCGAACCAGTCCCTGCCCTCAGTATCGGCTGTCATGTCGTCCTTACCGATGGCGAGCCCGTTCTCGACGCAAGGCGCCTTCCCAGCATTACCACGCTGGACGAAGGGCCCGCGCGTTTTCGGGACGGACTTTTCACCTTCGCGCTTCGAGCTTTATCTGGACGCATGAGTGCGGATGAGATTGAAGCCGAGACCACCGCGCAGATCCGCAAAATCCAGTCCGCAGGCATTAGCGTTTCCCATGTCGATTCTCACAAGCACACTCACCTGTTCCCCGCGGTGATGCGGCCCATTATGCAGGCCGCTCGATCATGTGGAGTCCGTGCGATCCGAAATCCGTTTGGCCCGCGCAAGCCGTTGAAGTCAGGTCAACTCCTGGCCCGTCCGGGTTTATGGACCCGCTATGCCGAAGTGCGAATTCTGCGCACACTTTCCGGAAAGTTTCGTCAGGCTGCGGAACGGATTGGGCTGGCAACTCCGGACGGCACGCTGGGGATCGAAGTAACCGGCACGCTGGATCACAAACTTTTCAGCGCCATCGCCGAGATTATTCCGGAAGGTACATGGGAATTGGTGTGCCATCCCGGCTACAATGACGCCGATCTGCAACGCGCCAACACTCGTCTTCGAGAATCGCGGGAGACTGAACTCGCAGTTCTGACCACGCCTGAAGCGCGGCAGTTGCTGGAGCGGCAAGGCATTTCTCTAATCTCGTATCGTGATTTCATTCCGAAATAGGTTTGTGGATTTTGTGCCTGATCCGTATATTGGATCGACATTACTTCCGTACTCTTACCGGGGATTTCGCCGGGGCTATCATGGGTTCGGGAATCAGATTTTTTTGTTCGGAGGTTTTTATTATTTCCGCCGCCGGCGCAGCTCCGCGAGCCACTCTGGAACTACGTCTCCGTGTCTGGGGCATGGGAGCCAACGATCAACCCTTCCACCAGAATGCCGTCGCCCAGAATGTGAGCGCCACCGGCGCCTGCATCAACGGGATTGAACAAGGGTTAAAGGTGGGAGATGTTATCGGGATCCAATTCGAAGCCAAAAAGGCGCGCTGCAAAGTGATCTGGGTATTGGAGGCCGGCGGCCTCAAAAAAATTCAGGTCGGGGTTCAGTTGGTCGCCGATCAGGAGTGTCCTTGGCTCTCCCAGTTGCCGATTGAAGTGCGGTCCAACATTCGCTCGTCCACTCCCGATAATCGCCGGCGATTTCAGCGTCACAAGATCGCGTTCCCCCTTGAGTTCCGAGACGAGCGCATCAATACGCCCATGCGCGTGAATGCCACGGATATCAGCGGGAACGGCTGTTATGTTGAGACGGTAATGCCATTGGCGCTCTCGACTGTGCTGCGAGTGGACTTTTGGATCGATCAGGAGCACGTCTCAGCCTCCGCCACCATATGTACGCGCGATCCCGGAGTCGGCATGGGCATAGAATTTTCGGGAGTGACGGAAGAGATGAAGCGGCGATTCCAAACCCATCTCGATAAGATCGATCCCGGCATCGTCGGCGCGGACCGTACGACTACTGAGGAATAGCTCTCTCAGGACTCCGCCTATCCTTGTAAACGGCAACGATCGGGACAGAATCTGCATCCTCTGAACTTTCTAGCCATCGAACTACAGAACCTAATCGAGAAACGTGAGAGGATCGGCGTCTCGGAATGAAGATTGGGATTACCTGCTATCCAACCTACGGCGGCAGCGGCGTGGTAGCCACCGAGCTTGGACTGGAACTGGCCCTGCGCGGCCATGAAATCCATTTCATTTCCTATGCTCAACCCATTCGTCTGCGCGGCGAAGAACCCAATATTCACTATCACGAAGTGGAAGTCTCGCGGTATCCGCTGTTCGATTATCCGCCCTACGATTTGGCGCTGGCCACGCGCATGGCCGAAGTCTCGCAGTTGTACGACCTCGATCTGCTGCATGTTCACTACGCCATCCCTCACTCGGTGAGCGCGCTGCTGGCGCGGCAGATGTTGGCCGATGGCCCTCGGGGACGTCGGCTCCCGTTCGTCACCACTCTGCACGGCACCGACATCACTCTCGTCGGGCTAGACCGGTCGTACCTGCCCATCACGCGCTACTCCATCAACCAATCCGATGGCGTGACTGCGATCTCGAACTATTTACGCGACCGGACCTTGCGGGTTTTCGATGTTAAAAAGGAAATTGAAGTCATCTACAACTCGGTGAATTGCGACGTGTATTGCCGCTGCGGGAATGTGGCGGAGCGCCGATTGGAGTACGCGCCCAACGGCGAGAAATTGCTGGTACACCTGTCCAATTTTCGCCCCGTAAAGCGGGTCACCGACGTCATCGAGATCTTCGATCGCGTGCGCAAAAAAGTACCCTCTAAACTCCTGCTCATTGGCGATGGACCGGATCGATCGGTGGCTGAATGGCTGACTGTGCAGAAGGGCATTCACGAAGACGTGCTTTTTCTGGGGAAACAGGATCAGGTGGAAGAGAAGCTCGGAATTGCCGACATTCTGCTGATGCCGAGTGAGCTGGAATCCTTTGGCCTGGCGGCGCTCGAGGCCATGGCGTGCGAGTGTGTGCCAATTGCGACTCGCACCGGCGGAGTGCCGGAGGTGATCGAACATGGCATCAGCGGCTATCTTGCCGATGTGGGGGATGTGGATACGATGGCGCGCTATGCGGTCGAGCTTCTGGAAAACGAGAGCGCGCTGCGGGAAATGGGTAAAGCCGCCCGCGCAGTAGCGAAGGCCAGATTTTGCTCGAGCAAAATTGTTCCGGAGTACGAACGCTTCTACCGGCGGATCGTCGAACGTTCCTCGTAAAAGCCTTCAGGCACGCCCCCTTCAGTTTCCAGCAAAGGTAGCCGAATCCGCACCAGCGTTCCCTTCCCCGACTGGCTGTCGATGGTCATGCGCGCCGTGGCTCCGTAGAGCACCTGCAGCCGTTCGGAAACGTTTGCCATGCCGATTCCGGTGCCACGGCCTGAATCAGATTCAAGTTGCTGCGCCGCAGCCATTCCGACCCCGTCGTCTTCCACTTCAATCACCAGTCCGGATTTTGATAACCGGCTGCGCAGATGGATGCTGCCGCCTTCCACTTTTGACGCGAGCCCGTGCTTGATTGAATTTTCCACCAGCGGCTGCAGCAGCATGCTGGGAACCATCACATCGAGCGAGTCGGGCGCAAGTTCCTTGACCACGCGCAGCTTGTCCTTTCCGAACCGAACCACTTCGATATCCAGATAGTTGTCGATGAATTCCACTTCTTCGCGCAGGGGCACAAATGAATCGGTGCTGTTGAGTAGACGCCGGAGGATAGTCGCCAGTTTGGAAATCATCTCCCGCGCGGTGTCAGGATCGAAACGCACCAGCGAAGAAATCGAATTCAGAGTGTTGAAAAGAAAATGCGGATTGATTTGGTTCTGCAGCGCTTCCATGCGCGCATGAAGCAGCAAACGCTCCTGCTCTTCCAGCTTGATTTGAATGCGGACGCTGTTAAAAATCTTCAATTCGATGCCGATGGCAATAGCTGAAGCGGCATAGATCGCGACCTCAATCCAGGGGTTGGTGCTATCCATGCTGAAAATGGAACCCGGAAAAGAGCGCGCCAGTTGGCTCTGCACGAAGCGCAAGCCAATAATCGTGGTGAAGAACATGATCTGCCAGTCGAACAAGCGCGGGGTCGGCAGGTTGCGGCGAATCAGGCGGTAAATGCTGAGATCGATGAACGGAGAAAACGACCAGATATCGTCTTTGTCGAGCGCCATGGTGCGCAGTTGGCCCGCCATCAAGCCGCACAGGACGGCGAAGGGCATCATGGCCCACTCTCCATGCAACAGTGCCGGTGTTGCCAACAGGACGCCACCAATCATGCCGGCCCACCGTCCACCGATCGCTCCCAATAAGAGCGCGGTTTCGAAGGTCAGGTCTCCGGCGACGAAACTTCTGGCCCAGAACCGGATCCCCACTCCGCCCATGATCGGCAGGCAGAACCAGAAAGCCAGGTAAATCTTCTGCCGCAATGAGCGCTCTTCGCGAAACAACAGAGACTTAAAGGCGACGGAGCGAACCAGACTGCTGGACACGGCCGCAGCCACGCCCAGCTTCACCAGCAGATTGATCCAAATGAGTCGCGGTTCCATGAAACGGGGAGAGTGTTCCCGTGAAAGAAATGTAGCACGGAGGAGATTGGATGATTGGAGATCGCGCCGCGAGGAGACTCAGGGTCAAGCCTTATCATTTCGGGATGTGCCAATTTTTTTCTTGGTCTGTGCATGATCCCGTCCTCGCTTGCCGGCGGATTTCAGATCAAAAAAAACACAGATCGAGGCCCGTAAAATCTCTGGAATGAGCCGGTTGCGAGAAGTGCGACCTGAGCGATCTGGTTAAAATATTGAATCCACGCGGCTTGGCTTCAAAATATTCCGGAACAAACAGTTAGCGGCGATAAAGCCGCGATTTTAGTTTTCAAAGAGCGGGGTGAATATTTGGAACAATGATGGAATAAACGGAGGGGTGTGTACAAGGTTACATGTCACAAACCCTGCCGCGTTTTTGCCACCGGTGGGCGGCTCTACGTTGTTTTGATAAAGCTTCGCAGATCGGATCCCGTCATCTCTTTTGGCTCGTCCAGCCCAAGCATTCCGAGCATGGTGGGAGAAATATCGCGCAACGATCCGTTCGGCCTGAGCGTGAACCGATCCGCGCCTTCTGCAATCACGATGAACGGGACTGGATTGGTGGTGTGCGCGGTGTGCGGGCCGCCGCTAACGGGATCGATCAGCATTTCGGCGTTGCCGTGATCGGCGGTGATGAGAATCGCTCCGCCTTTGGCGCGCACAGCTTTCTCGATCCGGCTCAGGCAGGCGTCCACTGTCTCGACAGCTTTGATCGTGGGCTCGATCTTTCCTGAGTGTCCCACCATGTCTGCATTGGCGAAGTTGACGATCATCACGTCGAATGTGCCTTCTTCGGTGGCTTTCACCACGGCGTCGGCAATTCCGGCGGCGCTCATCTCCGGCTTTAAATCGTAAGTAGCAACCTTCGGCGATTGGACCATGACCCGCTCTTCACCGGGGAACGGCTGTTCGACGCCGCCATTGAAGAAGTAAGTGACGTGCGCATATTTCTCGGTTTCAGCTACCCGAAGATTTCGCAGATTCATTCCCCCCATCACATTGGCCAGAATGTTGGCCATCGACTCCGCGGGAATGACCACGGGCAGGCTGAAGTTTTTGTCGTACTGCGTCATGCAAACGTAGTGCAGATTTTTCGGAACCCGGTCGCGAGGGATGGTGGAATCGAGATCGGCTGCGCCGGGAAGGTCGCTGCCGCCTTGCGCATTCAATCCGCTGTTTCGCGCCAGGGCGCGTGTGATCTCGCGGACGCGGTCGGCGCGAAAGTTGAAGCAGATGCAGGCATCGTCGTCACGGATGGTCGCGAGGGGTTGTCCGTTCTTGTCTGTGCACACAAACGGCACGACGAATTCATCGGTCACGCCCTGGTTGTACGAATCTTTCATGCCCTGCACCGGATCGGCGGATTTGCCGCCTTCTGCATCGGCGAAGACCATGGCGTTGTGAGCTTTGGCAATGCGCTCCCAGCGGCGATCGCGGTCCATGGCGTAGTAGCGGCCATTCACGGTGGCAATCTGGCCGGAATTGTATTCGCGCATCTTCTGCTGGAGTTGCTCGAGATAGCCCGCGCCGTTGGTGGGCAGGGTGTCGCGGCCATCCATGAAGGCGTGGACGAAGACGCGATCGACGCCATTCTGTTTCGCCATTTTCAGCAGCGCGTAGAGATGAGCCTGCTGTGAATGCACGCCGCCATCGGAGACCAACCCAAAGAGATGCAGTCTACGCTCGCCGACACGCGCGTGCTTCATCGCTGCAAGAAGCACCGGATGCGAAAAGAACTCGCCGTTCTGGATCATCAGGTCGATGCGGGTAATGTCCATGTGCACGACGCGGCCAGCGCCGATATTGAGGTGCCCGACTTCGCTGTTGCCCATTTGACCCTCAGGCAGGCCGACAAACGGCCCACTGGTGTGGATGAGCGTGTTGGGATACTCGCGCAACAGGCGGTCGTACGTGGGCTTGCGGGCGAGCGCAATGGCGTTGGCTTTGGTTTCGGCGCGGTATCCCCAGCCGTCGAGGATGATAAGGATGAGTGGTTTCGGTCTAGGCATTTTGCCGAATGTGGTTCAGAGCAGAAACACAGATACACCGGGAAGGCATGAGAAGAATCTATACGGGCGCGTAGAGTTTTTCAAACGAGATCAGCCTGCATCGTGCGCGCCGCCAGCGGCTATACTGTTTCGACGGAGGTCATCATGCCTGTGAATGAATTGCTCTTGCCCGAATTCGATGAGGAAATGAAAAAGACGCGCACCACGCTGGAACGCGTGCCGGTCGACAAGAAAGACTACGCCCCTCATGCCAAGTCCATGCCGTTGGGCAAACTCGCCCCGCATGTGGCGCAGCTTGCCGGGTTTGGACTGTCGATCCTGACCACACCCGAACTGGACTTCTCCAAGGGCAGTTACAAACCGTTGCCCTTCGAATCCTCGGCGCAACTGGTGGAGGCTTTCGATGAAGGTGCTGCCAAGGTTCGCACCGTCCTGCAATCGATAAAGGACGAGGCCTGGAAGGAACCCTGGAAGCTTAGCTTTCAAGGCAAGAAGATTTTCGAGGGAACGCGTTTCCTGGCTTACAGAGAAATGTTTCTGAATCACTTGGTGCATCATCGGGCACAACTTGGCGTGTATTTGAGATTGAACGACAAGCCAGTGCCCGCGACTTACGGGCCGAGCGCGGATGACACGCTGGGATTCTGAGGGACGCGTGACCTACCAAATGATTTGAACTGGGTATTTCTTAAACAGGGGGTCCGCCGTTATTACCGGCAGATTCTCCTCCAAGCTCTGCGCGATCAGCATGCGGTCGAAGGGGTCGCGATGGTGCATGGGGAGACGCTCGAGGGCCAGCAAGTGATCAAGGCTGATGGGGAGAATCTTGATCCTGTTCTCCGCCAATCTGCTGAGCAGGTATGGAACGGCAGGGCGAGGGAGATTCAGCTTGCCCGACTGCACCTTGATGAGAATTTCCCAGAGGCTGGCAATGCTGAGCGAGAGATCGGCGCTTCCGGTAAAAATGTCGCGGGCGTGATCCGACATCCTCGCATCCCCGGCAAGCGCCCATAAGAAGGCGTGCGTGTCGAGGATGGCCTTCATTTCGGTACAAGAGGTCCGTTATAGAACAGGTCCTCGATGTCAGGATCGGGATCGTTAAAGTTATCCGGAACCGTGAAGTCGCCTTTTGCGCTGCCGAAAACTCTTTTCTTTGACGTCTCATTCACTGCCACCAGCTTGGCGACCGGGGTCCCGGCCTTGGCGATTATCACTTCCTCCCCCATGGCGACGCGTTCCAGCAGGCGGGAGAAGTGAGTCTTGGCTTCGTGGATGTTAACTTCCATGCAGGTATTATAGCTTAGTCGTGGACTTAGTCAAGTTGATCCCACCCTGGGGCCGCCTTGGAATTCCCGCTCCTGCCCGTGAGCGAGGCATCACCCATGGTAATTGAGCGCCTTCAATCCCAAAAACCTCGCCCCGCTCCCCAATTCCTCCTCAATCCTAAGCAACTGATTGTATTTAGCGATGCGATCGGTGCGGCTGGCGCTGCCGGTCTTGATTTGGCCGGCGCCGGTGGCCACGGCAAAATCGGCGATGAACGTATCTTCGGTTTCGCCGGAGCGGTGCGATATGACGCTGGTGTAGCCATTGCGGCGGGCGAGGTCGATGGCGTCGAAGGTTTCGCTGACGGTGCCGATCTGATTGACTTTGATCAGAATCGAGTTGGCCACGCCTTTGTCGATTCCTTCCTGGAGAAATTCCACGTTGGTGACGAACAGATCGTCGCCAACCAGTTGTATTTTGCCGCCGAGTTCCTTGGTTAGATTCTGCCAGCCTTCCCAGTCATTTTCGGCGAGGCCGTCTTCCAGCGAGACGATGGGATAATCCTTCGCCCACTTCGCGTAGAACTTCACCATCTCGTCGGAACTCTTGGCTGACTTGTCGGATTTCTTGAAGACATATTTGCCGTCCTGATAGAACTCGCTGGAGGCGGGGTCGAGAGCGATGGCGATTTCTTCGCCGGGCTTGTAACCAGCCTGCTGAATGGCTTCGAGCACGACGTCGATGGCTTCGACATTCGATTTGACCGATGGGGCGAATCCGCCTTCGTCGCCGACGGCGGTGCTGTAGCCGCGCTTTTTCAGTACGCCTTTTAGCGTGTGAAAAACTTCCACGCCCCAGCGCAGAGCTTCCGAGAAGGACGGTGCACCTACGGGCATCACCATGAATTCCTGGAAGTCGACGTTGTTATCGGCGTGAGCACCGCCGTTGAGAATGTTCATCATGGGCGTAGGCAGCGTGTTCGCGCCCGCGCCGCCGAGATAGCGGTAGAGAGGGAGGTCGAGCGATGCGGCGGAGGCACGCGCGGCGGCCATGGAAACGGCGAGAATCGCGTTGGCTCCGAGGCGGCCCTTGGTTTCGGTGCCATCGAGTTCGATCATGGCGTTGTCGAGGCCGCGCTGATCGAAGGCGTCGTAATTGGCCAGGGAGCTGGCGATCTCGCCGTTCACATTTCCGACGGCCTTGAGCACGCCTTTGCCGAGAAAGCGCGCTTTATCACCATCGCGCAGTTCGACGGATTCGTGCTCGCCGGTGGAGGCTCCGCTGGGGACGATGGCGCGGCCCATGAAGCCGTCGGCTAGAAAAACTTCAGCTTCGACTGTGGGATTGCCGCGTGAATCGAGCACTTCTCGGGCATGAATGGCTGCGATATTGGACATGAGATGCTTACCTTTCTTATGAGAACGGAATTAGGTCGATCTGAAATCGTCGTCCACTCGCACGGCTTGATGGGAAGGACCGTGTTGAAGCTTAAACGCCGGCCGGTCAGTAGCCGGTGCCTTTATAAGTCTTCGCCGTGCTGCGATACGAAACTCACGATTATAGCGGAATGGATGACGAAATTCAGAGCTCGGGCTTTCGAACTTACAAGTTGGAGCGTCCGCTCACCGCGGCGAGGAAGCCCGCGGCGTTGAATATGGCATGGATCAGAAGGCCAACCGATGTATTCCTCCGCCGCTGCACAATCCAGGGAAGCAAAAGCGCGATGGGCAGCAAGAGCAGCATCACTCTCCAGCCAAAACTCCAATGGAACAGGCACCATAATCCTCCGTTCAAGAGCCATGCCCAGCGTCCCCAGGCAGCTTCCTGCCGCGGAAGAACGTAGCCGCGCCAGCAAATTTCCTCACCTACAATGTTGGTGATGAATAATGGAATCCATGCGATCAAAACCCAGGCATGCCATCCCGCAGGCTGACGCAGGAAATCGGGCGAAGGGCGGAAATAAGGATCGTAGTGACGGGCCAGAGCGAAGATCATCCCCGAACCAAGAACGATCAGGAGCAGAACGGCGACGCTCCAGGCTAGATCGCCGCGTTGCACGGGACGGACACGCAACCTTCTCGCAAGCTCTTTCAGATTCCGCCGCGGTAATTCCCACCATGCCCTGAGGACGCCAAACAAGAGAATTGGTGCGAGTACGGCGACAGTGCCGCTAATGTACCAGGCGATCAATGCGGGAAGACCAAACGACCTTTTCAGCAGCGGGATAGCGATCGCCAGCGTCGCCCACAGAAGGATCGAGAAAGCTCCGAAGATCAGTCCCGAGGCAACTAAGCCTAGGGGGGACACTGCCGCCGGCTTGTCCGATTGCATCGGCAAGGCTCCAGACTAACAAAAAGACTTGAGGGCGCGATTGGCCTCGGTCTGAGGAGATCGGCCTTATCTTCTCTGGTTCCGAGGCAACTCGGGATCTTGTTCCTGCCATCGGTCTGAACTAGAGTCAGAGCAGTTACCGTCGGTGCTATAAAGGCGGCGGATTGGTGGAGGGGTTATGAAGAAATGGGCAGTTCTGAGCGGCGTTCTGGCATTCTCGGCGATAGTGGCGGCGCAAACGGCGCCGATTCCGACGGGCACGGCCTTGATGGTCAAGCTCGACACTACTCTGGCCACATTCAGCAATAAACCTGGCGATCCCTTTCGCGGAACCCTAACCCAGCCGGTCGTATTGGATGGAAAAACCGTGATTCCCGCGGGCGCGACCGTGGAAGGCAGGGTGACCAAAGTGGCGGAGCCACGCCGCATCTCAGGTAAGCCGACGATTAAGATCCTGCCCGAAGCTTTGATTATGCCGACGGGCGAAAGATTTTTTCTGGATGCGACGCTGGTCGATACGAATATCCGCGGCACGGACGTGAACCAGGAAGGGGAATTTAAAGGTTCCGGCCATGATCGCCGCGATCAGGAGGAAGTGGGCGGCGGAACGGTGGGTGGCATGCTGATTGGCGGCCTGGCGGGCGGGCCGGTAGGGATCGTAGTGGGCGGAGCAATTGGCGCGGGATCGACCGGTGCTTATTGGTTGACCAAGCATCATTCGGCTACGCTGCCGGCGGGAACCACGCTGACGCTGGAATTAAATCGGCCGCTCACGATGAATCCGACGGTGGCGAGCGCCGGGCAGTAAACCGACTGAAGCTCCTATATTTTTGGCACCGGACCGGCAGGTCCGGCTTTTATTGCGGCTAACATAATCTGCTGGTCCTTGAGCCATAAATATGGCAGAATAGGCTTTATGAGGACCACCGTGGACATTCCGGACCCCCTGTATCGGGAGCTTAAGGGCAGAGCAGCCAGCGAGGGCCGGTCGATTAAACAGCTGATCCTGCGAAGCATCGAGCAGGAATCGAAGAGCCGCCGCGGCCGCGGCAAGCGCCGAATCGCACTTCCGATCGTGCATTCCAAGCGGCCGGGATCGCTGAATCTGGACAATGCCAAGATCTTCGAGATCATTCCTTTTCCCTGACGTGAACGTCTGGATTGCCCTCAGCTACGCCGGGCATATTCATCACCTCACGGCGAAGACCTGGTTCCTAGAGGTCGACATGGACCAGCGCCTTTGCTTTTGCCGGTTCACGCAACTCGGCTTGCTTCGGCTTCTTACCACGGAAGCGGTCATGGGAGGCGATGAGGTGATGACCCAAGCACAAGCTTGGGCGACATACGACACGTGGTTCACTGACAGTCGGGTATTCTTCCTTGAGGAACCGGCTAATATCGAAGAGGAATTTCGTGCGCTCTCTGGACAACATTCCGCCAGCCCGAAGACTTGGTCAGACTCCTACCTCGCAGCGTTCGCCTCGGTGTCGGATCTACGTCTCGTAACATTTGATCGGAGTCTCCAAGGAAATGCCAAGCACCTTCTGATTCTCAGGCCTTAGGTTAATTCGGATCGGCTCCCTAAACTGACTCCAATTCCCACTCGCTCAACAGATGCAGTTCGATCCAGCCCTCCACTGGCAAGGCGTCGACTGGCAAGCGGTTTTGCCAAAGGCTGAAGCGAAGCTTCAGTCGGCCGCTAAGCGCGGTCGCCGCTGCCTTTGCGCTTGGCACATTTCCGTTGCCGGACATGGATCTAGCCGACAGCCAGCTTAGCGGCATACGGAATTCGAAATTTTTCAGCAGCGCAAGTTTGGCACTCTCTTCGCCCTTGACCGCAGAAGCGGTAGCGGATTTCTCCGCACCCTCCACTTTCCATTCCACCAGCTTGCGGTACTGGACTTTGGCATCGAGGCGCAAGGTTTTCCGCACGCCAGGCTCGCCGTTGGCCCAGGATTCCAGATTCACCACCAAATCGAAGTCGGTCTCAGGGACATCGCCAACAAAATCCAATCGCCCGTACACATAGTCGGTGTCGATTCCGGCGTAGACGGAATCCAGCAGAAACTGTTTTCCGTGCATCGCGCCGGCGCGCTGGTCGGCGGTAAAGATCGCCGCGCCCATCCACTCGAAATATCGAATCTTATCGCCGGTAATATGAGGGTGAATATAGGCGGTCTGTGGAGTAAAAGCCGGGCGAACTTCGCCGCCAGTGATCGGCAGGGAGAGATAATCCGGCGGCATCGCCCCCAGAGCCTGATAAACGTTCGACAGGTGCTTGCGGTAAAGCTCGTCAAAGTCGCGGTCGTTGGCCGAATGATGCTCGGGACCGTACCACCAGTTCCAATCGCTGCCCTCGGCAATCAAAAGTTCTTCATAGGCTAATTCTTGTTGCGCCTTGGCGGCTCGCGCGTAGTTCTGCGCGTAAAACTCGCGGGCATGATGGAGGTAGTCCCAGGCTCGATTGTCTTCGGGAGCGCCGATCCAAACGTTGAAGTTGGCGTTAATCCAGGAGCCAGGGACAAGCGATTTCAGCGGTGAAATATTTTTGGTCCGGGAAATCGCCTCGGAGACGGTTACTGCCTCCAGGTCCGATTCGCGCTGCAAAGCATCGTAAAAGCGCCGCAAGAACTCCCGCCCCGACTTCGGGTAATACTCCCAGGCATTTTCACCATCGAGGATGACCGAAACTACGGCGTCTTTTCCCTGCGACAAGACAGGTTGGGCCGCATCTTTGATGTTGCGCAGAAGATGTCCCGCAGCCTCGTTTGGATCCATACCGGAATAGACGAATCCGATCAAGTCGGAGATGGTGTGGTCGCGGAATACCAGATGCATTTCCGCGGCGCCGTTTTCGTAGCGATGTACGTTATAAAGCCTCTCAGCCAGATGGGCTGGCAAACGGCCGTTTCCATCGCGCTGGAAAAACACTCCCGTGCTTCGCCCAAGAACGCCTTCATCGGTCGCCATCCACTTAATGCCCAGGCTGTGGGCAATCGCCAAAGTTTCCTCGGAGACACTTCCTTCCGAAGGCCAGACACCGTGCGGCCTCACTCCGAAAACTTTTTGATGAAGATCAAGCGCGCGCACCAGTTGTTCGCGCGCATCTTCGGGGTGCCGAAACCGGTTCTGTGGCAAGGGCAAACCGGGGGAGGAGACACCCCCGGCATTGGTATCGCAAACCAGCGGCAGTATGGGGTGGTAAAACGGGGTTGCCGAAATCTCGATGGATCCGTTTTTCGCTGCGTCGGCATAGGCGGGAAGGACCTTAGCCAGCAACGCGCGCTCATAGGCGATGACAAATTTTTGATCGTCCAGGGAATAGTCGCGCTCTTTACGGATTAAGGCCGCAACATCTTTTTCATCCAGAAAAAATTCATCGAACCAGGCGATCTGCGAGAGCACCTGCAGATCGGTAAAGTCTCGAGTCAGGAAATGCTTTTCGGCCTTTTCGGGCGAGAACGAATGCTCGCGGTATCGCTCCCACAGCTCCCGGTACCGCGGATAACGCCCAATCACGTTCCCCGGATTGGCCTGAAACAGATATTGCAGGGCGAAGAGCCTCTCCGGGAGAGATAAGTCGGCCGCGGGCTTGGCCGCCACATTGAGAAAAGGGTCCTGCGCGGTGCCTTCCACGTAGTCCTGGATTTGCGTGATTAGGGACGGCACCAGGTTGAAATTCTGGTGAACTTGGGGGAATTCATCCAGCAGCTTCACCATCCCGTAATAGTCTTTGAGGGCGTGCAGGCGCACCCAAGGCAGGCGGTATGATCCCGTGACCAGATCTTTGTAAAACGGCTGGTGCTGGTGCCAGAGAAGGATCAGACGTAGCGCGGGCATGGCGGAACAGTCAGGATAGCACGGACGTTTCCCCGCTCCGAGCACGAAGGATCGTGCCCACTGCGGGTTGGGCACCGTCCGCTCCCTCTCTCAGTATGCAGTCGAGACCCGATGTAGGGCCGCCCGTCTTCCGGTACACTAATACTCGAAACGATGCCCGAAATCCTTACCCCCGCCAAGCCTGCCCGCGCGACCCTGCTCTCCGAGCAGGACCTTTACCTGTTCAATGAGGGCAGCAATTACCGGATCTACGAGACCATGGGCGCGCACCTGGTCACGCGCGACGGCAAGGCCGGAACCATGTTTAGCGTATGGGCGCCGAATGCGCGGCTGGTTTCCGTCATCGGCGAGTTCAACTCCTGGAGCGCCCGCGGCAACTTGCTGGAGCGTCGTGGCGATTCCGGCATCTGGGAAGGTTTTCTGCCGGGCGTGGGCAAGGGAACGCTGTACAAATATCACATCGAGTCGCAAGCTCACGGCTATCGCGTGGATAAGGCCGATCCGGTTGGCATTTTGCATGAGATCCCCCCGCGCACCGCATCCGTGGTATGGGATCTGGACTATGAGTGGAACGATCGGGGCTGGATGGAAAGCCGCGCCGGGCGCAATTCTCTGCGCGCGCCGCAATCCATCTATGAAGTCCACCTCGGCTCCTGGATGCGGGTGCCGGAGGAAAACAATCGTCCGCTGACTTATCGCGAGACCGCTCCCAGGCTCGCCGAATACGTGCAGCGCATGGGTTACACGCACGTAGAATTCCTGCCGGTGATGGAGCATCCTTTCTACGGATCATGGGGATACCAGACCACCGGATATTTTGCTCCGACCTCGCGCTACGGCACGCCGCAGGATTTCATGTATCTGGTGGATTACCTGCATCAGCACGGCATCGCGGTCATCCTGGACTGGGTTCCGTCGCACTTCCCTTCCGATGCCCATGGCCTTGCATATTTCGATGGCACCCATCTTTACGAGCACGCCGATGAGCGCCAGGGCTTCCATCCCGATTGGAAGACGCACATCTTCAACTACGGACGCACCGAAGTTCGCAGTTTCCTCATGTCGAGCGCCATGTTCTGGCTGGACAAGTACCACATCGACGGCCTGCGGGTGGATGCGGTCGCCTCGATGCTCTATCTCGATTACTCGCGCAAGCAAGGCGAATGGATTCCCAACAAATTCGGCGGAAGGGAAAATCTAGAGGCGATCGATTTCCTGCGGCGCTTCAATCAGGAAGTTTACAAGGAGCATCCGGAAATCCAGACGATTGCGGAAGAATCCACTTCCTGGCCCATGGTGTCGCAACCGGTTTATCTTGGCGGGCTGGGCTTCGGCGAAAAATGGGATATGGGATGGATGCACGACACCCTGGATTATTTCCAGCAGGATCACATCCACCGCAAATACCATCACCGCAATCTCACCTTTCGCATGCTGTATTCCTTCCATGAGAATTTCGTGCTGCCGCTATCGCACGATGAAGTGGTACACGGCAAGGGTTCGCTCATCGGCAAGATGCCCGGCGACGAGTGGCAGCGCTTCGCCAACCTGCGCCTGCTGTTTGCCTATATGTATGCCCAGCCCGGCAAGAAGCTGATGTTCATGGGCGACGAATTCGGCCAGGTGCGGGAGTGGGCGCACGATACCAGCCTGGAGTGGCACGTGCTGCAATATCCTGTGCACAGCGGCGTGCAGAATTGGGTGGCAGAGTTGAACCGCGCCTACCGCAACGAACCTGGCCTGCACGTGCTCGATAACAATGCCGCCGGCTTCGAGTGGGTCGATTGCAACGACAACCTCACCAGCACGATTTCTCTTCTGCGCAAAACCGAATCTCCCAGCGACACCGTGCTCGTGGTATGCAACTTCACCCCGGTCGTGCGCACCGGCTACCGCGTAGGCGTCCCCACCGGCGGCTATTGGCGCGAACTCCTCAACAGCGATGCCAAAGAATACGGCGGCACCGGCG
This sequence comes from uncultured Acidobacteriaceae bacterium, assembly GCA_963833875.1. Lineage (GTDB taxonomy): Bacteria > Acidobacteriota > Terriglobia > Terriglobales > Acidobacteriaceae > Sulfotelmatobacter. The sequence goes on along the minus strand of CAWHZM010000001.1, from coordinate 31,984 downwards.
TGGGAAATCTAGGCGGCGTTCATGCGGAGGCTACTGAAGCGCATGGACGCCCGCATTCGCTGAGGCTCACGCTTCCGCCGCTGGGGGCGCTGTTTTTGAAAGCCGGATAGCTCGAACAGCGATGAGTGCCCCATGTCTCGCTGGTTTTGCGAGACGTGGGAGGTTAGGACGCGGTCCTGCCTCCCCACGACTACGCAAGATAAGCCACAGATGCTACTATCCGCCCAAGGCTGGGGTCACTCCGTCGTATTCCGAATTCTCTGCCGATACGCTTCCGGAGTTTCAATCGCAAAGCTAGTCTGCCCCGCCATCGACAGCAAATGCTGAACGCCACTCACCAGCACGTCAGCGCTCCCACTCTGCGCCAGGTCCAGAAAGGGTTGGTCTTTGGCATCCCGGCAAACAATTGGGCATCGCTGCACGCGCTCGATAACTTCGCAGAGGGGAAGATAGTCACCTAAAAGCTCTGCGGCATCGTCGGCGGATAACCCGAACTTCGGATAACGGAGAACCCGCGTAAGTTCCGCCGCAGTGGCGGTCGAGATCAGCGGCGCGCACCCACCGTCGCCCCAATGCGGGCGAAGCCAAGCTAAACGGCCACCGGGAAACAAGAGGGCGGACACAACCGTGGTCGTATCAAAAACGACGCGGTTCACCCGTTCTCACGCGCCCACCGGACGGCGTCAGGAACATCCTGCTCTTCAATCCCGAGCTGGGCGAGGCGGGCGCGCACCTCATCGGCGCGGCTCCTTTGCAACGGACGCAGAACGATGCATTTGCCATCCGTGCTCACATCGAAGTATTCCACCTCTCGAAAGGGCGCAACCACGGCCTTGGGCAGCGTTATTTGATTTTTTATAGTCTTTTTGGCTAGCATGATTGCAATATACAAGGAAACAAGGAAATATTACCACAAGAAGCCCTCAATCGATAGAACCACCTGGGTAGCGACAAACCACCACTCCCGATTTCCCGATGACGAACGTTTAGCACTACACGCCGAACACTAGACACTGATCGCTGATCGCTGATCACTGATCACTGATCGCCGATCACCGATCACTTCCGAATTCGCATTGCCCGATGCTCTTTGCCCTCCATGCTATTCTGCCGTCAGAACTGCTCCATGCGGATTCTCACCCGTTACATCCTTCGCGAAGTAAGCTCGCACGCCTTGATTGGCGCGGCGATCTTTACGTTTGTCCTCTTCACTCGCGATTTGGGACGCATTCTCGAACTGGTGGTCCGAGCCAGCGCGCCGCTGCCCAGCGTGGCCGAGATTTTCTTTTACACCGTTCCGGTTGCGCTCACCTATACGATTCCCATGAGCGTGCTGGTGGGGATTCTTCTTGGGCTGAGCCGTCTGGCTGCCGATAGCGAAATCACTGCCATGCGCGCCAGTGGTATGGGGGTATGGGACTTTGGCCGCGTGCTCTCGATTTTCGTGATCGGCGCATGGGGATTGGCGCTGTTCAATGGCTTATATCTGGCGCCGTGGTCCATGGCTTCGCTGGGACATCTTGAGGATCAACTGAAAGGCTCGCAGGTTTCGTTCGAAGTGCAGCCCCGCGTCTTCTATGAAGGCTTTCCCAAGATCGTCCTCTATGTGCAGGACGTGCACACGGCGCAAGGGGCTGCGGTGTGGAAGGGTGTGTTTCTCGCCGACATCTCCGATCCCGCCAATCCGCGGATTACGCTGGCTCAGCAAGGAATACTCGTTCCCGAGGGCAAGGATCGTCTGCATTTACATCTGGTCGATGGCTCGACTCATGAAACCGATCCCAAGCAGGCCGATCACTACCAGATTTCAACCTTTCAGCAGACCGATATCCCTTTGGATCTTCCTTCGACGGAAAATAAATCGGAGGAACAGGTTCCCGTAGGCTTGGTGCCGACATCCCAGCTTCGCAATTACGCCAGCCGTGTCGATCCCGTCTCCGCGCGCTGGTATCTGATCGAATTCCATCGCCGTTTTGCCTTGCCCACGGCCTGCCTGGTGCTCGCGATGGTGGGAATTCCGCTGGGACTGTCTTCCAAGAAAAGTGGGAAGTCCGGTGGATTCGTGCTCACCATCGCGCTGGTGTTCATTTATTACTTTCTTTCGCTGGTGGGAGTGTCGCTTGCGCGGCAAGGCAAAGTCGGGCCAATGCTGGGAGCGTGGCTGGCGAACATCGTGTTCTTCGTCGCTGGTGCCATCCTGCTATGGCAGGCCGAACGCCGGCCGATCGCGCTTTCCGCCCTCCGGTTGTCGGGCAAACGCGATGCTCTTCGTCCTGATGGCCACGCCTCCGCGTTCCGCCTGGGCCGGCGCGACAGCGCCAATGCTTTTGAACGAGCCGCGTCCCGCCGCCGGGTTTTCAGCGCCAGTTTCCCGACCTTGCTCGATGACTACGTGCTGCGCGATTTTTTCGTTTACTTAGGAATGATTCTCGCGGCATTCCTGGTTTTGCTGCTGGTATTCACCCTGTTCGAGTTGCTGGGCGACATTCTGCGCAATCAAACTCCGTTTTTCGTAGTGGCTGAATACCTTCTCAACGTCTCGCCTTATTTGCTCTACAGCGTTGCGCCCTTGATCATGCTGCTGGCCGTGTTAATCACGTTTGGATTGATGAACCGCGCCAATGAGATCACGGCGATCAAAGCTACCGGAACCAGCATTTACCGCATCGTAACGCCGGTGCTGTTCGCGGCCGCAATTGTGGCGGTAGGATTGTTTTTCGCGGATCAGTTCTACTTGCCCAGCACCAACCAGCGCCAGGAAGCGCTGCACAATCAGATTAAGGGCAAGCCGGCGCAGACTTATCTTCGTCCCGACCGCAAATGGATTTTCGGACAGCACAACGACATTTACTACTATCAATTCTTCGATCCCGATCACGATCAGTTCGGCAACCTGACAATTTTTCAAATCGATCCTGCGAGTTTCTCGATCGCGCAGCGGATTCATGCCGAGCGCGCCCACTGGGAAGACGGCTTGAACCGGTGGGTCTTTGAGCAGGGCTGGGAACGTTCGCTCAATGGTTCGGCGATCGCGCCCAACGGCTACCGTACTTTTGAAGTCTCGACTTTTGCCGACGTCACAGAAGTACCCGCATATTTCAAGAAGGAAGTGAAACAGTACTCGGAGATGAATTACGAGGAGCTCCGGCGTTATATCCGCGACCTGCAACAGAGCGGATTTGACGTGGTGCGGCTGCGAGTGCAGCTCAACAAGAAACTTTCCTTCCCCCTGATCACGCTGATTATGGCCGTGCTGGCCATCCCATTTTCAATCTCCGCGGCTAAAAAGGGCGCCATCACCGGAGTCGCGGTCGCGGTCGGCATTGCGGTCGTCTATACGGTAATCTCGAGACTCTTCGAGGCGATGGGTGATCTAAGCCAACTGCCGCCCGCGCTGGCAGCCTGGTCGCCGGATATCATCTTCGCCATGGTCGGAGCGTATCTGGTGTTGAGGATTCCGACCTAGGATGAAATCGATGATTTTTGATTGCTGAGATCTTTGATTGCTGATGGATGATTAAGATCCTGCGGGAGGCGGGTTCCTCAATCAAAAATCAACCATCATCCGCAGCACTCTACTTTATTGCCACACCCCACGGCAATGGATCGGTTTGGATCGGAGTCTGCGGGGTCAATACACCGGTCGCCGGGGTGATCGAATATTCCGAAAGGGTTGAGGAACTCAGATTGGTGACGATCATCCAGGTATCGTCGCTGCGGATCGCCATCGAAGTGGGAAATGAATTGGTGGCGACGGTAGCCGGAGTCGAGACCGTCAGTGCGCCGGTTGTAGCGCCCACCCTGAACACTGAGATCGAAGTTTGCCCCGTGTCCAAGACGTATAGGAAATTCGCGTAGGCATCCATCATCAACGGTCCTGGGGCATTGCCTCCGGCGGGAACTGCCGGGCCGCTCACCGGTATCAAACTGTAGTCCCCCAGCGTGCAAGTCGGAAGGTTGACGCTGCTGCAAATAGTGAAGGCGCTGATGGTGTTATCGGGCTGGCTGTTGGAAACGAAAACGAAACGGTTACAGGGGTCGACCGTGACGCCCGACGGTACCTTGCCGGTGGCATTTTCCGAAACCAGAGTGAGCGCTCCCGCCGATGAAACGGAATAGTTCAGCACCACGTAGTTATTGGAATCGGTAACATAAAGGTTCTCCGTGGTCGGGGCCACATTGCCCGAGCAAGCCGCATAAGATGGAGGAAAAACGGTTGGAGTCACCGCCAACGCTGAGGCGCTGGGTATGGCCGTCAGAGTAGTGCTGCCCGGCAATCCGGTCAGAAGAAAAGGGGAACCAGAAACCTCAGTCAGGGCGCCATTGCTGCCCACTGACAGCACCGAAACAGCCCCCGGCACTGCGTTGCCGGAGCTGTCGCTGGTTTGAACGTCGGCTATAAAGAGCAGCTTCCCGCCGGAATCTATTGCCAGAGCAGTCGGCCTTACGGAAACAGACTCCTGCACGCCGGTACTTGACGGAGTGAATTTAAGGGGTTGCAGTACGGTTGTCTTCCCGGAGGCCAGCTTGCCATCCGAATTTACCGGGAACGATTCCACTCCAGTAGAACTGTTGTTTACGTATGTACTCTGCGCGATCAACACATAAGCATTTGCGCCCGCGGGATCAAGAACTACTGCGGTGGGTATTCCGTTCGTAGGCGGCCCGGCCGCATTATAAATCTGCGAGATATGCCCGTTACCCAGGGTAAGGCTGAAACCGTCCATCACGTAATCAGTCTGGGTGGAAACCACGACCAAGCCGTTGCTGGAAGACGAATAATTGGTGCTGCACGCCAGCATGACCGCTGCCAATACCAGAACCGCAACCGCCAGAACCCAGGTGAACCTTGTCCGCATGCTTCGCTTTATCTCCTGTGAACGCACTGCTTCATTCCCCGGCTGAAAGACCGGTCAGAACATGATATGGATGGGCTTGAATTACCATCCATTTGTGTATCAGGAATACGCGGGAAGAGCAAACCCGGCTGGTCATTGGAACCTTGCGAACGGCGGGAAGTTGCCCGGAGAACAGTGATTAGCAGGGAGTGATCAGTGGTCAGTGATATCAGTGGTTAGTGAAGAATCTGTTTATTCAGGTGCAATCGAGACCGTGCTGGCCACTGGCCACTAGCCACTGACCACTTTTCCTTATGCTTCCTGGGCAGCGGGCAGCGGTTCAGAAATTTTCTGGAGACCGCCTTGCATTAGAAGCGGCAGGTGGATCTCCACCAGAAGGCCGCCTTCGGCGCGGTTGAAGGCCGCGACACGCCCTCCATGAAAGCGAACAGCTCTTTCGGTGATGGCCAGGCCCAGGCCGACTCCGCCGGTCTGCCGGCCGCGATCATCATCCAGGCGATAGAAGGGCTGGAATAACTTTTCCAGGGCATCGGGAGGAACTCCCGATCCACAGTCGGCCACTTCCACAACCGCCTCGGTACCGGCGGGAGAGTCTCTTCTTTCCAGGTGAATCTCTACCGTCGAACCCTCGCGGGTATAGCGAATTGCATTACGCACTACGTTCTCGATGGCGCTATGCAGCAAGGAGGCTTCCCCGCGCACTGCCCAGTTCCCTGCCTGGATGTCGCTGCGCACATGGCAATGGCGCGCCTGGGCCTCGAATTCCGCATCTTCGGTGACATTCTGAACAACTTCGTCGAGCAAGACCGGGGTCGCCGGAACGCGTTGCTCACCATCTTCGAGCCGGGCCAGGGTGAGCAGACGGCCGATGAGTTCATTCAGGCGGCTGGCTTCGAGTTCAATCCGCTCGAGCATGCTCGCGCTCTCCGGCCCGGAGCGTTGACGCGCTAAACCCAGAGCTACATTCAAGCGCGCCAGGGGAGAACGCAGCTCGTGAGAAATATCGTTCAGCAAACGCGATTGTGCTTTAACCAGCAATTCCAGGCGGCCGGCCATGGTATCAAAATCGCGGATCAATCCGGCGATCTCGTCACGCCTTCGGCTGCGGCGGTAGGAGTGGCCGGCGCGGGCGGTGAGATCGCCGGCGGCAAGTTTTTGAGTAGCAGCGCGCAACTGGGCAACCGGCTTGGTGACATACCAGGCAAGGAAATAACAGACAAGCCCAGAGGACAGTATGGCAATCAGCAAGCCTTGGAATGGCAGTCCGCGCGGCCCAATGAACACGCGCAGCGGGCCGGGCGGAAGACCCATCACCAGGGTATAGCGATGCTTGCCATCGGAAGACGCACGGGTTTCACGCTGCACGGGAGGAGGCGGAAAAACAACTCCTTCGTGCGGCATATGCCGTTTCCCCGAGGCCATACGGATCGCCCAGTCGGGAGCGAGGCGATCGGAAATTTCCTTGCCTTGCTCATCGAAGAGGAAAGCCCGCACGTGCTGCGTGGCATCAAGATTGTCGAGATAGTGGCGCAGCTGAGTTGCTCCGCCTTCTTCATAGGCTGCCACAGAATCGTTCAAAGTAGTGGTGCGAAGAGCTTCCCACGTCGAGTTCCTGGGGCGGAGCGCCAGAGTAACCAGGATGGCCAGCACGACCAGGAAGGCTTGGGCGGCCCAGAAGGAAAGAAATATTCTAAGAAAGAGACTCTTCACGACCGGACCTTTTCGCGCGGCCGCGCGAAGATGTAACCCACGCCGCGGATGGTCTTGATGTGCTCGTCGTTGTCGGTGTCGCCAAGTTTCTTGCGTACCTTGCTGACGTGCATATCAATGCTGCGATCAAAGGGCGAAAATTTCCGGCTGAGCACGGCATTGACCAGGCGTTCGCGTGGAACCACGCGGCCCGCCTCCCGCAACAACACCTCCAGCAGGTTGAACTCTACTGACGTGAGATCCACGGGCTGGCCATCGCGGCGCACGCTGCGGGTGGCGGGATCCAGTTCGATCTCGCCAACTCGCACGATTTCCGGCGCCGCCGGAGATTTATCCCCATGGCTGCGCCGCAGTACGGCTCGAATGCGCGCCACTAATTCGCGTGGGTTGAAGGGCTTCGGCAGATAATCGTCGGCGCCAATCTCGAGGCCGACAATTCGATCCACATCCTCGCCCCGCGCGGTAAGCAAAAGCACGGGCAGGCGAGAAGTAGCTCGAAGACGGCGCAATACTTCAAATCCGTTGATGCCCGGCAACATCACGTCAAGCACAACCAGCAGATAGTCGCCTTCGGCGGCGCGCTGCAAACCGCTCTCCCCGTCGTGGGCGGCCTCCACCACAAACCCTTCGGCTTGCAGGTATTCGCCTACCAGGGTGCAGAGTTCCACATCATCGTCGATAACCAGAATGCGTTCCATGATCCTGTTCTTCATTGTGCACCAGCGGGAAAACGTAAAGAGTAAAGAATTGTCAGAGTTAGCGGCATTCCCGACATACAAAACTTTACTCGGTTTTACTCACTTTTTACCACTTTGCCGCCGGAATCGTGTTTCTATGAATGTACGCAAACAGTCAAGGTTCCGAAAATTTTGGAACCGGGCCTCAAGGAAGGAATTATGAAATCGATTCGTTTTCGTCTTCTCGTCGCAGCTTTGGCAGTCATGTTGGGCAGTGCACTGGCCCACTCGCAGACTGCGGACACCGCGCCACCGCCGCCACGCGGTCCCGGATTTGGCATGGGTCATGAAATGGGATTCTACGTCAAGGAACTGGGGATTACCGACGACCAGAAGACGCAGATGAAGGCAGTTCTGCAAAAAGAACATGCCACCATGAAGCCGCTGATGCAGCAGATGCACCAGCTTGACTCGCAACTGAAGCAGTATGAAGAAGGCACTTACGATGCAACCAAGGTGCAGGCCCTGGTAGCGGCGCAGTCTCAAACTCTCATACAACTGAAGGTAAACGAGGCCCGCATCCACAGTGAGCTGTACCAAATGCTCACTTCCGACCAACAGGCCAAACTGAAAGAAGTCCAGGCCAATCGGGAAGCGGAGATGCAGCAACATATGCAAAACGAAAGCGCTCCAGCGCCTGAGCAGTAACCCGGCCCAGCTTTGCGATTTGCCGGGCACGGTGGTATAACTGCGGCGCGGGGTTGGGTGGTCCAACCCCGCTGATCTTTCGACCCATAGTTGGTCTGATCTTTAGTTGGTCAGACCCCGTTCATCAACTCCGCCATCAGGAGAACGCCATGGAAGTGGCTCAGAATTTTATCTTTGATGCTGGTTGGATTTTCTTCAGCGCGTGGGCAACGGTTTTAGCGGCTGTCAGCGCAATCGCCTTCGGACGCGACATACGTCTGATGATCGGCCGGTCGTCCCATCAGCAAAACTGATTGGGCAGCGCCGTTGCTTAAGTCTCGTGCCTCCGCCATAATTTGCACCGCCTGGTGTTAAAATCCGATCAACATTCTAATCTTTGAATTCCCGCATGATCCCGAAAAGGATGCGTCCGCTACTTCCCTACCTCAAGCGCTACCGCTGGGGCTTTGTCTTTGGGGCGATTTGCATTGTGTTCAGTAATGGCGCTCAGGCTGGATTGCCGCGGGTGATCGGCAACGCCGCCCAAGACCTCTTCACCGGCGTCACCTCGCATAAGCTTTTTATTTTCACCATGGAGGTGCTGGCGCTTGCGGCCATTCGCGGTATCTTTCTATTCCTCACCCGCTGGGTGCTGATCGGCATTTCGCGCGATATTGAATTCGATCTGCGCAATGATTTATTCGCCCACCTGGAAACGCTCTCGTATTCCTATTACCAGCGCATGCGCACTGGCGACATTATGGCCAGAGTCACGAACGACTTGAACGCAGTAAGAATGCTGATGGGGCCGGCCATTATGTACTCGGCGAACACCCTCGTGTTCACCGTGGCGGCCCTGTGGTTCATGGTGCACAGCAGCCTCAAGCTGACTCTGTATGCGTTTCTGCCCCTGCCCATCGTGAGCATCACGATTCAGTATTTTGGACGGCGGATCCACGAGCGCTTCGAGAGAATTCAGGCGATGTTTTCCGATATCTCGGCGAGGGCGCAGGAGAATTTCTCGGGCGCGCGCGTAATCCGCGCTTACGTGCAGGAAGAGGCAGAGATTGTGGCTTTCGAGGCTGCTAATCAGGAATATGTTTCGCGCAGTCTTAAACTGGTACGGCTCATGGGCATGCTCTGGCCCACGCTGGAGTTGATGCTGGGACTCGCGCTGGTATTAATTCTCTGGATGGGAGGGCGCGAGGTTCTGTCCGGTCGTATGCAGATCGGCGCTTTTACGGCTTTCAACATTTACATGATGCAGTTGACATTTCCCATCATTGCGTTGGGGTGGGTGGTGAATATTTTCCAGCGGGGCACAGCTTCCCTGGTGCGTCTGAACGAGATCATGCAGGAGAAGCCAGAGATTAAAGATGAACCGGAAGCAAAAAACCGCGCGGTACAAGGTGAGATCGAATTCCGGGGACTAAATTTTGCCTATGAGGGCAAACCCGTGCTGCGTGACCTGAACCTGCGGATTCCAGCCGGCAGCAGTATGGCGATTGTCGGTCCCACGGGATCGGGAAAGAGCACGCTGGTGAACCTGATTCCGCGCATCTACGATGCGGAGCGGGGAGCGGTTCTCGTGGATGGACGGCCGATTCGCGAATTTTCCCTGCAGTCGCTGCGGCATAGCGTGGGTTTCGTGCCGCAGGAGACCTTTCTGTTCAGCGACCGCATTCGCGAAAACATTGCGCTGGGACTGGAATCGGCCAGTGATCAGGAAGTGCGCGAGGCGGCGGAATCCGCCAACATCGCGGCCGATATCGAGGGCTTTCCTGAGGGATATCAAACCATGGTTGGCGAGCGAGGAATCACTCTCTCCGGCGGCCAGAAACAGCGGACCGCCATTGCCCGCGCGCTGATCCGTGATCCCCGCATTCTGATTCTGGATGATGCGCTTTCCAGCGTGGACACTCATACCGAAGATAAAATCCTGAATCATCTGCGCGAAGTGATGCACGGCCGCACCACCATCTTCATCTCTCACCGGGTCTCGACGGTGCGCAATGCCGACCGCATTGCGGTGCTTCACGATGGCCGCATTGTGGAGCAAGGCACGCACGACGAACTGCTTGCTTTGAACGGCTACTACAACGACCTGTATAACAAGCAATTGCTGGAAGAGGAATTAGCCGAAGTGTGAAAGGTCAGTGGTCGGTGATCTGGGGTCAGTGGTCGGTGGTCAAGCAGCGCGACAGCGATTTTACTAACCACTGACCACCAACCGCTGATCACTTTTCTTAACCCTTCTATGCAGCGAGTCGACGCGCCGGAGATTCTCGATTCTGATGCATGCTCGCCCGCCGCAGCTCAGGCGGTGCTGGCTGTGGTCGAAAGCATCAACCGCCGGTTCGGAGGCGTAGCCACTACTCAGAGAATGGTCGAACGCGTGGCTCAGGCCACCGGCCTCCAGCGGCTTTCCTTGTTGGAAGTCGCGGCTGGTTCGGGAAAGCTTCCGTACGTGGTTCAGCGGAATGTGGAGCGCGCTGGGATCACGCTCGATATAACGCTGCTGGATCTGGCTGCATCGCATTTGCCCGGGACTCACTCAGCCGACAACGGCCGAAAGAGCAGCGTAGTCGGAAACGCCCTGGCCCTGCCTTTTGGGAATGACGCGTTTGACCTGGTGAGCTGCAATCTATTCGCGCATCACTTGGCGCCAGAGCAATTACAACTGTTCGTCAAAGAGGCCATGCGAGTCGGCCGTCGCGCGGTGCTCATCAATGATCTGGTGCGACATCGGTTGCACCTGGCTCTGGTTTATATCAGCTTTCCGCTCATGCGCAATCGTGTCGCGTGGCTCGACGGATTGACCTCGGTGCGCAGAGCCTACGTACCGGACGAGCTTCGTGGCATTCTGGTTTCCGCGTTTTCTCCTGAGGTTCTGACCCGGACAGAAATCTCCCGCGAATTTCTTTATCGCATGGGAGTGATAGTGTGGAAAAACGCAGAACAAATAACTGGCGTTTAGCGGACGACCAGAACTTCCCGGATATTGTCGCGGGCCAGAAAGAATTTGATGGATGCAAAATCGCGGAAGAGATTTTCAATGTGGCGATTGTTGAACACCCGCTGCAGTTGAAAACTATCGGAATTGGCCTTCGATCCGGGACGGGCATCCCGGCGCAACTCGATCTTCTGCATCTCCAGGACATCGGCGCCGACGATATGAAAGCGATGGCACGGCGAATCCGGACCGGCGTCGCGAGTGTGAAAATACGCCAGAAGCATTCCGCCGGGCTTCAGCACCGACCACAATCTACCCACCACTGGCTTCACCAGGCTCTCCGGCAGGTAGTCGGGCAGATTCCAGCACAGCACCACGTCAAAATGAGCGGCGGGGTAGACCAGGTTGTCGGCAAGATATTTCCGGCTGTCGAGCACTTCCGCCCCGTACTCATCCTTGGTGACCAACTCCGGGTCAATCGAGGCGGTAAGCAAGTCTTCGCTATAAATTCTGTGACCATGCTCGGTGAAACGCCGAATGTTGGTGGCCGAGGTCGAGCCCAGATCGAGAATGCAGAGATTCTCCGCCGAATCGAGCGTACGAGACAACTCCCCCAATCCGCTGGAGCGACGAGTTAATTTTTGCGAACCCTGCGTTGGAACGCTTTCGGATCCAGATGAACCGCGAAAAAATCTCATGAAATTTTGCGAAACGGACGACACCATACTCCAAACTGTGGACTCTTGGTTGCGGCAGTAAAAACCCGAGAAGCCGGATTATGTTGCACACCATTTACATGATGAGTCCACCGCCATTCTGCTGCGCTAACCCCTGCCCAAACTATTTTCCATCGGTGCGGTGGATATCCACTTTGCCCTTGAGGAAAGCGCCCTCTTCAATGGAGATCCGCTGCGCCGAAATGTCGCCATTGACCACGGCGGACTTGCGCAAGTCCACTCGATCGCTGGCAAGAATGTTGCCATCCAGTTTCCCCTGCACCACAACCCCCTTGGCGTCCACACTGGCCTTGACCTGGCCATTTGGGCCAACGGTAAGACTATTACCTTTCAGGGCGATGCTTCCTTCCACCTGGCCATCTACATAAAGATCTTCACTGCCCGAGAGCTCGCCCTTGACGAATACCGACTTTCCGATCTGCGCCAAACCGCTGGCTGATGTGCTCATTAGAAAACGCTCCTGATTTTGCTGAATGATGCAACCGATACAGTGCTAAGCGCGCGAATTAACGGGGTTACGGGCCTTCCTAACTAGCCCCAGCGCCCTTTGAGGCAGCCCCACCGAAGTAACCTTAAGGTCACTGCTTTATCGACTATACGCAAGGCATAGAGTGTGCGGCAAGCGCAGGATACGAAGTTTCCTGTAGAGATTAGGCTCCTCGTGCTTGTTATTGTTAGACTGATTTTGTAAGGTGATCGGGTTAGACATGGGAATCCGCCTAGAGATGACCAGCCGCGCAGCCGCTTTGCTCTTGGTGATTCCCTTACTAACTGCATTGAGCGTCGGGGCGGGAGCCACATCCCAACCAGATGGTGTCTCCCTGGTAGAACTGGTTCGGGCGGCCGCGAACAACGAAGTCGCCGCCAACAACAGTACCATCAAGCACATATTCCGCTCGCGCAAGCAAACGGCTCAGGGATCACAGACCCGCCTTTACGTAGAGACGCAGCAGGCAACCGCGGCGCTGACCATCGCCTATAACGACAAGCCGCTTGCTCCAGACCAGTTAAGCGGCGAGGAAAACCGGCTGGCTCAACTGGCCGCCAGTCCCGAACAACTGAATCGCAAACACGCGCAGGAAGCAGAGAACGCGCAACGCAGCCTTTGCATTATGAAAGCGCTGCCGGACGCCTTCCTCTTTGAATATGATGGCGAGGTAGTAGGCGCGGACGGTGTGGGGGGCGATGGACACAAATTAGTTCGTTTGAAATTCCGGCCCAACCCCGCTTTTCAGCCGCCCTCACATATCGAACAGGTTCTGGTGGGGATGCAGGGAGTTTTGGTTATCGATCCCATCGCGAAGCGGATTGCTCAGATCGACGGCAGTCTATTTAAAGAAGTGGCCTTTGGCTGGGGAATTCTCGGTCATCTGGATAAGGGCGGACATTTTCTTGTGGAACAGCGTGACGTGGGAAACGGCTCCTGGGAGGTTTCGCACATGTCCCTGGCATTTACCGGCAAAATTTTACTGTTCAAGAGCCTGGCAATCAAATCTGACGAAACCTTCGCCGATTTCCGGCGCGTCCCGAACGATACCACATTCGCGCAAGGCGTGGAAATGTTGAAGGCGGAAAAAATCAAACTGGCGCAAAACACTGCGACTGTGCAAGAGATGACCGCAAGGGGCCCGTCTCACTAGCCGATTTCATCTGGATGCGCGAATTGTTTCCTTCCGAACCGTCAACTTCTCAATCAAATCCTCTTTGATACGGTAGCCGGTTCCGGGCTGGTTGCTGACCGCGATCATGCCTTGCGGCGAAACTTCTACTTCAGGGTCGATGATGTCTTCCTTCCAGTAGCGTTTGGAAGCCGAGACGTCGCCGGGCAGGCTAAAATTCTCCAGCGTCGAAAGCGCAATGTTGTGCGCCCGCCCAATGCCGGATTCGAGCATTCCCCCGCACCACACCGGAATTTTGTGGGAATGACAGATGTCGTGGATTTTTTTTGCCTCGCTGAAGCCGCCGACCCGGCCGACCTTAATGTTGATGATGCGGCAAGCGCCGGTCTCCAAAGCGATGGCCGCGGTGCGGGCGCTCACAATCGATTCGTCCAGGCAGATCGCCGTCTTCAGCTCTTTTTGCAGGCGAGCGTGGTAGAAGATGTCGTCATCCCACAGCGGCTGTTCGATCATGAGCAGGTTGAACTGATCGAAGCTGCGCAAGTGTTCGGTTTGATCGAGCGAGTATGCCGAGTTGGCGTCGCAGCTCAAGGTGATATCCGACCAGCGCGAACGGATCTTCTCCATTACGTTTACATCCCAGCCGGGCTTGACCTTGATTTTGATCCGGCGATATCCGGCGGAAAGCTCGGTCTGGATTTTATCGAGGAGTTGTTCCACGGAATCCTGAATGCCGATGGAGACCCCGCAAGCGATCTCGCTGCGCGCGCCGCCCAGCAACTTCCATAGCGGAAGTTTTTTCTGCTTCGCTTCCGCATCCCATAGGGCATTTTCAACGGCGGCTTTGGCCATGCGATGCCCGCGAACCCTGGCGAACAAATTCACGGAATCTCGCGCTGAATCAAGGCTCCGTCCTAGAACAGCCGGGGCAAGATAGTGAACGATGGTGGGCCAACTGCTTTCGATCCACTCGCTGGAGTAGAACGGATCCTCGCCGGAAACGCATTCACTCCAACCGTCGATGCCTTCACAGTGCGCAGTCAGTAAAAGGATGCGGCGGCTATAGGTTCGTCCGAAGCTGGTCTCGAAAAAATGCACCAGCGGCATTTGGATTTCGCGGAGGGTAATGGCTTCAATTTTCATGCACTTTGAAAAATCATGTCAGTCTCTGGATGCGTACGACCAATCTTCATCCCAGTTGCCCAGCAGGAACTTTCCGTTTCCCTGCGAATCGCGTTCGTAGCCCAAAACCGCCAGGCCGCCATCGAACGCCCGCAAGAACTGGTTGCGATTGTTTTCCTGCACCTGCAGCGCTTTACCGCGCGTTTCCGGTGCAGACTTCCATTGGTAAATCTGCGCCGGAACTTCGATGGCCTCACGCTGGGCGAATGGCGGGTTCTTCCCCGTAGTCAACAGAGTTTGCACGCGGTCCGACTTCAGCCACCACTCGGCGATCAGACGGTCGCTGGGCAGACCTCCTTGCAATGGAGAAGAGGTGATTCCGTATTGGTTGATGTTATAGCGGCGGGCGATCGCTCCTAGTTTCTCGATGTTCAGATAAGCATTCTTGATCTCGAGCGGATCGAAGGTCCATTCGATTAAATCGATGCCGCGCGCAATGGCATCTTCGCGTTGCAATAGCTTGAGTCTGCGACCCAAGCCGCTGTTGCGATACTCGGAGCGAACCGCGAGCATATGGGAATGCAGGTAACTGTATCCCGAACGCGCCCCAGGCACCGAGAGCGCAAAGCCGACCATGTCTTCGCCATCGAATGCGCCCATCACTTGCCCACCCACTTTTTCGGCAACTACGAACATGCGCAGTGGGACCAGTTCGGCATCGGTAAAATTCCAGATTTCCTTCTGCAGGGAGATGCAGGTGCGCAATTCATCCAGTCCGCGGCAGCGGCGAATCATAATCTCTTCAGCCTTCACGCAGACCTCTCGGATTGTTTGGCTTCCTGCCACAACGATTCGAGCTCGTCCATGGAAGCGCCTTCCAGCGTTCCGCCTCTTTCGCACAGCTTCTGCTCCATCCACTGAAAGCGCCGGCGGAATTTGCGGTTGGTTTTGCGCAAAGAAGATTCCGGATCGACCGAGAGATATCGGGCAAGGTTCACCAGCACGAAGAACAAATCGCCCACTTCCTCCTCCATGCGCTGGCGCAGGTCTTCTGGAATATCTTGACGCCCTGAACCCGCCACTCCACGGCCAGTTGGCCTCGGCCCAGGCGCGGGAAACTCCCGCAGATGCTCACGCAATTCAGAAGTCTCTTCGGCGAGCTTGTCGAATAACGATTCGATATCCGGCCAATCGAACCCCACTTGAGAAGCGCGCGAACTGAGTTTCTGGGCTTCGATCAGAGCGGGTATGGAAGAAGAAACGCCAGAGAGAACCGACCCTTGGTTTGCGTCGCTGTCTTGGCCGCGCTTTTTTCGTTCTTCGGTCTTCAGGGCTTCCCAGTTGCGCTTCACATCCTCGGCGGTATCGGCCTTCGCTTCCCCGAAAACGTGAGGATGCCGGTTCACGAGCTTGGTGCTCAAGCGGTCCAGCACGTCGTCGATGGAAAAACTTCCCTGCTCTTTCCCCATCTCCGAATAAAAAAGCACTTGCAGCAGCAGATCGCCCAGCTCGCCGGGCAACTCCTGCCAGTCACGATTGTCGATGGCTTCGAGAACTTCGTAGGTTTCTTCGAGGGTGTAAGGCTTGATGGAATCGAAGGTTTGTTCGCGATCCCAGGGGCAGCCGCCGGGCGCTCGCAGGCGCTCCATGATTGCAACTGCCCGCTCAAAACGCTCCCCGGTGGTGGACATTGCATTCACTTTAAACGAGCAGCCCCGATAGCGGCAATGCGCTTGCTCAATCTTAGTCGGATAAGATTCCGATCAACCGCGCCTCTTGCCGTCGCATCTCAACTACACGTCCAAATTCAATCACAGGAGAAACCATGCCTAATAATCTTCAAGGAAAGACCGTAGCAATTTTGGCAACCGATGGAGTGGAGCAGGTGGAACTGATCCGGCCTAGAAAAGCACTGGAGGAAGCAGGAGCCAAGACCGAAGTGGTCTCACCTGCCAATAAGAAATTGAAAGGCTGGAGCATAAAGGAGTGGGGAGAAGAGATTAAGGTGGATGTGCCGCTGAAATCAGCGGATGCTTCCAAGTATGACGCGCTGCTCTTGCCCGGCGGGGTGATGAACCCCGATAAGTTGAGGATGGATCCCGACGCGGTGAAGTTTGTAAAAAGCTTTTTCGACCAGGGAAAGCCGGTGGCGGCGATTTGCCATGGACCCTGGATGCTGGTGGAAACCGGCGCTGTGAAGGGCCGCACGGTCACTTCGTGGCCTTCGCTGAAGACCGACATTCAAAACGCCGGTGGCACGTGGGTCGATGAACAAGTTGTCTTAAGTAACGGCGTAGTAACCAGCCGCAAGCCAGATGACATCCCCGCGTTTAATCCGGAGATGATCGAACTATTCTCCAAGGGAGTTAACGCGAGCGGCAGGGATTCCCGAAAAGCGGCCTAAACTAAAGCAGTTGCAGGTAGCCGGTCCGGATACCCAAGCTGGGCCGGCCATTTTGAAGCTGCATCGCGCAGCCTGGTCTTTCGGCTCTATATTTCTCGCGCTCAGGGCAGCACTTAGGTGACCTAGTTAAGGCTCGCCGTTCAACTAATCTCAAAGGGGCAACATCGTAAACATAAAAGTTAGATAGAGCTCCCACGTTTATGCTATTGGTCGAAAAGCAATGGCCTTAGCGGAGAATCGACGCGCCCGGCTGGACGGCCAGAACTTCCACGTCGTGGTGATCGGCGGTGGAATCAACGGCGTGGCTGTGGCGCGGGAGTGTGCCCGCGCGGGAAAGCGCACCCTGCTGGTGGAGCAGAATGACTTCGGTTGCGGAGTGACCAGCCGGTCGACACGCATCATCCACGGAGGACTGCGCTATCTGGAGCATGGCGAACTGGGTTTGGTACGCGAGTCGTTGCGCGAGCGCGAAAAGTTGTTGCGCGAAAGATCGCACCTGGTGCAGCCCATGCACTTCCTGCTCCTGCTGAATGAAACCAGCCGGCGCAGTGCGCTGAAAGTGCGCGCGGGATTGTGGCTTTATCAGCGGGTGGCCGGAAAAACGCCAGGCACAGACTTTAGTGAGATGGAGCTAAGCCGTCTCGAACGCGCGTTGGACGCCGGTCACCACTGGTCTTTCTTCCACTATGAAGATGCGCAATGCGAATTCCCCGAGCGCCTGGTTGCCGAGTGGTTGCTGGAAGCGGCGGAAGCCGGGGCAGTGGTGCGCAACCACACAGAAGCGCTGGCCATCGACGTTTCGCATGGGCGCGTGCACGGCGTTTTACTCCGGGATCAGATCACCGGGCGGGACGATCGCGTGGGCGCGGGGTGGGTAATCAATTGCAGCGGACCGTGGGCGGATCGGATCTGCCAGCGGTCCTCCATTCGCATGGCGAAGCCGTTGGTCGGCGGGGTGCGGGGATCGCACATCATCCTTCCGCGGTTTTCCGGTTCTCCGAGCGCTGCGCTGTATACCGAAGCCGCGGACGGCCGCCCGATCTTCGTGCTGCCCTGGAATGAACAGATCATGGTAGGAACCACGGAAGTGGCGGATGGCGCCGATCCGGGCACTACGACTCCATCGGCGGAGGAAATCAGCTATCTGGTCAGATCTGTGGTGCAAATGTTTCCTAAGGCAAGGATTTCGGCGCAACAGGTGAAGTATGCCTTCGCCGGTGTGCGGCCCCTGCCCTATTGCCCGGACGGTAAACCTTCCGCCGTGACCCGCCGCCACATTCTTCACGATCATTCCGATGAAGGCGCGAGCCAGATGATTTCCGTCATCGGAGGCAAGTTGACCACCGCGGCGTCGGTGGCGCGAGAATGCGTCCGCAAGATAGGGATAAATACGAAGGAACCGCTGGCGATGGCGATGGGACCGGCGCCTGCACTTGATCCACTGCTGGATGATGCCGTGCTGGAAATTGCGCGGGTGGGTTCCATCAGCGAGGAATCGGCGCGCGGCATGCTGGAATGGCACGGCCGGCGCGCCGCCGATATTGCCCGCATGGCTTTGGTCAGCGCGGAGTTGCGCGCGCCGATATGCCCGCATACGTCGCACGTGGTTGCCGAAGCCGCGGAGGCATATCGCAGCGAGTTTGCCATGACGCTGGGCGATGTATTGCTGCGGCGAGTTCCGGTGGCGCTCGGCGCCTGCTGGTCGGAATCGTGCAGCCGCGAAGCTGCGTTGCGCATTGGAACCGTTCTCGGCTGGAACGACCTGACGAGAGGCGCGAATCTGGAAGCCTTTGAAACGGAACGTTCCGCTTTTTTACAGCCGGCACGAGCCGAGACCGCGGTCGAGGCTGCCGCGGACTAAGAACTGCGCAGAAGAGGAGGCGAGATCAAAATCCCCGCCCTGTCTCTGCAAACACCGCTGAGACAGGACGGGGCATTTCAAACCTTGCCAGTACTGACCAAGGCAGGTCTAGTTCATGTTCATGGACTGGCTGCCATCGCTCATGGAACTGAAGAACAGGAAGAAGTTCGAATTAGCCACAATCGCGGTTCCGGCTTTCTTGGCGGCGAGCAGTTTTTCGTAGGAAGTGATGCCGGAGGTTCCGGCCTTGTCCGGCCAATCGCTCTGGCTGGTCACCAAAACTGGAATCACCTGCCACCAGATCGCCGGAAGGCTGATATCTTGCCGGAGAAGCACGTGGCTGTGATTCGGCGTGGGTAGGAAAACATTCGCTGTTGGCGGACTGGAAATATAACCGAGGGCTGCGAGCGTTTTCGAGAGGTCCAGCCGGGAGGCGTGCATGGTGCAGGTGCCGGGAGCGCCGCCTGGTTCGGGGCACTGCGTGTAGACCTCAGGCTTGGCTTTGAATCCCTCCGGCACGGCGCCAAACAGGCTGATCAAAGTTTTGCCCAAGGCAGGTCCGCACAGGGTTCCGGCGACCACGTTGTTGCAAGAGATGGCGTCGTTCGCATTCTGGTCGTTGTCCACGGAGAACATGGGCACGAGCACGTAAATTGGTTCCGTGGTCACAAAAGGATTACCGGTTTGGCCGGGGGGATTGATGTCGGGACTGAAACTGCTTTGGCAAATGGGAGTCTGCAACTCGCCGGGATCTTTATCGGCGGGAATGCCGTTGTAGTTCAGGTCGTCGCCGGGCTGTTCGACGCAGTCAAAGTTTTCCGTGTAAGTGAATGTGAGCACTTTACTGTTGCCAAAGCCGAGGGTCTGATTGGGTTTCAGGGTCTGCGCGGACGCAGTGGACGCGATTAATGCCGCAGCCGCAAATAGTGCGGGCCGGAATGCTGACCATCTCATGATTTCCTCCACAGGCGGTCTTGTTCAACCGCTCTGGGGGATGTACGGAGGAAGACTCGAATTGGATTCGGAGAAAAAAGTTTTTTGGCGAACTATTTCTCGAGCTCTGCATTCCCAACCAGGCGCTCCGGATAATCGGAGATGATCCCGGCCACTTCCCGGTGTTTGAACCTTTCTATGTCCCTCGGAGAGTTCACCGTCCAGACGAAGACTTTCTTGCCTTCCCTTTTCATCTGACAGATGATCTCTTCGCTTGCCAGTTTGTGATGCAAGATCAGGTACTCCACGGGCAATTTGGGATACAGGCGAAATTGCGCATGCGTCTCACAGATCAGGCCAAGCGGGGTGGCAGTGCTCATTTCGTGGAAGGTCGACACTACTTCGGGAATGAATGATGAAACCACATATCCGCGCGCGGGCGGATGAAGGCGAAGCAAATCCAGGACTACACTTTCGAGTCCACCGACCTTGAGTTCGATATCGAGGAAGGCGGAGTTCTGATATCGCTGCAGAACCTCGCGGAGAAGCGGCAGGTTCAATTGTTGCGCGGAACATTGCGCAACTTTGAATCGGCGGAAAGTTGCATCGTGGCAAACCACCGGATGCAGGTCGGCTGACAAACGCACGTCGAATTCAAATCCATCGCATCCGCGGGCAAGCGCGAGATCAAACGATGCCAGCGTGTTTTCAGGAACGGATTTCTCGCCCCGAGCGCCGCGGTGGCCAAGAAGCAGCGGACGATTTGGCATGGCGGTTCGAGGATGCAGCGTCAATCCAAGTCGAAGTCGCGGATCGGTTTGCCGGTATCGGGCGATTCCTTGGCCTTCCTGACGGCCTCCTGAAATTTCTTTTCCAAAAGCTCGGAGGCGTGCTTCTGCGCCTCCACCGACTGCCGGAAAATCGATTCGCGCCGGGAGTCCTGTTCCTTCATGGCTCGCGCGGCATCTTCCATGTCGTTGAACATCCGCGGCTTCACCGCTGCGGTATGCGCGATCACGCAGCGGGTTTCCGTATCGACCTTCAGCAATGCGCTGCAGCAAGGGCAAGTGATTTCAAAAGTCTTGGGGTTGTCGTCCCGGGAATGCTTCGCCATTTTGCGAATCATACCGCAAAACGGTATGGGCAGGTTAGCGGTGCAGTTTGATCGGAAAGATGTGGAAAACGCTAAGCAGTTCCCAACCCAGCAGCACGATTGAAAGCAGCACAATCAGCACTGCCAAAAGTTCACCGAAAGTAAGCCCGCGGCGATTGGGTTCGAAGCGGCGAGCCGCCAGGCTCAGAATATTCAGGGTGGCGAATCCAAAGACCACCGCCCAAAGAATATTATAAACATCGTCGCGCCGGCTGGAAGATCGATCGAATTGAAATATTGCCAGGGCAAGCGAGCCTGAGTTGACAAGTGCGGCGGTGACTGGAGCACGGAGCGCTCCGTTCCCGGCCGCACAAACCAGCCTGCGACAAATCATTAACCCTGACGAAACCATAGCTTGCGACAATCTCTTGGATATTACCTGTTTTCCTGACACGGGTCACGACAGGTAAACCCAGTGAAGTAAGCCGCGAGGTGCGGGGCCTTTGGGGCAATAAGATTCGGACGTCAGCTGTATTTCGCGGGCGCCAAAGGACGGTGACTGGGGCGATTATGAGTGGGCGGGGGACAAATCTTGCAACTAGCGAAAACCGCTTAAGCAAAATCGCGGCAGGCTAGAATTCCAGAACTTGGTGATCGAGGCAATCGGTGTGCACGGCATCGTAGATGGTTTTCAAGAGATCAGTGCCGTAGCTTGAAAGGTAATATACCCCGGCAATCCCGCGCTCTTGCAACGCACCTTCCGGATAGAGGGCATGGCTGATCGCTTCCGCGTGGCGGCCCACGACTTCGCTACGCCGTAACTCGGCGGCCATGGCTCGTTCCCGCAAGCGGTCCAACTGATAACGTACCTTCGAAAGTCCGGTCTCGCTGGCATTGAGCAAAGTAGGATCGAGTTTGGCTAGCGCTTCATGCAAACCGGAAAAAGATTGCTCCACGGACCTGCCGGCGTGTTCGAAGGCTGTTTGCAAATCCACAGGCAGAGTGCGCCCAGCCATCTTCTTGCGTAATGCATCGAGCCCGTGAAAGGCATCCGCTGCGTCCAGCGCATACTGCTTCAGCCAACGCTGTACCTTCGGCTCAACCAGAGTGGCCGAGAAACGCGGCACGATGGGAGTCACGCGGCCCAGGATTTTCTCGTACACCGCCCCCGCTTGCGAAAAGTAAGCTGCCTCCGCGGCTCCGCCGGCATAAGCCAGAGTGGGCAGAAGATAATCCTGAACCACCGGGCGCAATAGAACATTCGGGCTGAACTTTTCCGGAGCATTCGCGATGCGGTCACGGAGTTCTGAGGCGGAGAGTTTTTCAGGACTCTCGCCACTCGCGATTACAAATTTTGTGCCACCCCCATTCGAGTGATGGTGAATGGGAGTACGCGCGCCATTTTGCAGCGTAAACAGGAGAACGGAAGAGGAAGTCACCTTCACCTGCTGGTGATAGTGGGCGGCCTCCAGGGCCTTGCCTCGCTCCAGGAGTGCGTCGTCGATCGCAGCCACTTGCTCGACCGCGGATTGATAGATGGGAACGGCAATTCGGTGTAGCTCGGGGTCCGAGGCATCGAGCAGAATCACGCCGTATGCCGCAAACAAGCGGGTGTAAAAACGCGCAAAAGCGGTGCCCAGGCTTTCTCCGGGCCGGTAAGTCTCACGAAGGATTTGCGTGGCTTCAGACTCGCCGAGCAAGGCGGCGGCTTCTTCTACCACCGGTATAATCTCTTGCCCAAAGCGAATTTCGCTCACCGGAGCGCCCGGGATTCCGTGGCTCGGAGTGGTTAGCGTGTGGAGCAAACCATTTGCGCTCGGAATTGATACGTGGTTCACTTCGCCAAGATCGTGATCATAGGTCGCGAGCCAAAAGACCGGAACGGCGTCGACTCCCGCTGCGGTCGCTTCCTCCGCAAGTTTTACCGCCGTCAGGGCCTTGTAGACCGCAAACATTGGGCCGCCAAAAAGACCGACCTGCTGTCCGGTGACGATGGCCGCGGCGCCATTCCGCAAGCGGCTCAGATTGGATAGAGTTCGCGGCGAAGCTTCCCAGGACTTGTTCTGCCTTTCAAGAATTGTGCTGACGCGCTCGCGTCGCGCTGGATCGTAGTTCAATGTAGAAGCTTGCGGCGTCAGCCATTCGCGAAAATGAGGGGAATGCGGATAAAAGGGCCGAACGCTGGGAAGATAGGAGAGGAAATCAGTGAAAAGGCGAGTCGTGTGCGGAATCTGAGCGAAGGATAAACACTGCGATTTCACCGGCAACACTCCCGAAACATATCATTGACGGATTGTCTAGAATGCGTCATTGGTCGCAGGCAAGCTCCTTACCCGTAATGCGCGTCTTATCTGAGATGCCGGCAATGAGCCCAAGATGCAAGATAATCAAGATGCAAGATAATGATGACATGCCGCCTTGCTGCGTGGGAAAGCTCGCCGAATGACTTTTCAGGGTGATTCCCTGGTAATCGTAACTCCGCTAACCCTCGAGGGTTCGTTCGTTCGCCTGGAACCACTCCAGCGCGAGCATGCCGAGCTATTCTGGCAAGCCGCCAAAGACGCACTCGACGATATTTTCCAGTGGATCCCTTATCGGATGAAGACGCGGGAAGATTTCGAGCATCTGGTCGCCAAGACGCTTGATGAGCAAGCGCGCGGTGATTCGGTGGCCTTCGCAACCGTCAGGCGCGATTCCGGGCAAGTCATCGGCAGCACTCGTTTCATGAACATCGACCGCACCAGCCGCCGGGTGGAGATCGGTTCCACCTGGATCGCTCCGCAGTGGCAACGTACGCCAGTCAATACCGAAGCAAAATTTCTCATGCTGCGCCACGCCTTTGAAGTCTGGGTATGCATGCGAGTGGAACTGAAGACGGACGCCTTAAATGAAAAGTCGCGCCGGGCGATTCTCCGCCTGGGCGCAAAAGAGGAAGGCACGCTGCGAAAACACCTAATCACCTGGACTGGCAGGGTGCGGGATTCGATCTATTTCAGCATTCTGGACAGCGAATGGCCAGAGGTGAAGGTCGCATTACAAAAGAAACTGGTGGGGGACGAGTAAGGCTCCCGCGCAGCGATCTTCCCCGCTGCGCGGGATTCAAATCTCGCGAGAAGAAGTAATTCCTACTTCAACGAAGCCATATCGATTACGAAGCGATACTTCACGTCGCCCTTTGCGAGTCGCTCGAAAGCCTGGTTGATTTGCTGAATATTGATCTTCTCAATATCGGAAACGATTCCATGTTCCGCGCAAAAATCCAGCATTTCCTGGGTCTCGCGAATGCCCCCAATAATGGACCCTGCAAGCGATCGCCTACGGAACAGCAAGCTGCCAACCCCGACCGGCAGCGGAGTTGGCGACGCGCCAACCATCACCAGCGTTCCATCCAGTTTGATGAGATCAAGATACGCATTCACATTGTGCTCCGCGGAAACCGTGTCGAGGATGAGGTCGAAGCTTCCTACGTGTTTGGCCATCTCCGCTTCATTTTTCGAAACCACCACTTCGTGGGCACCCAGCCGCAGCGCATCTTCTTTCTTATTGGCCGAGGTCGTGAATAGAACTACGTGTGCTCCGAAGGCATTGGCGAATTTAACTCCCATATGCCCAAGCCCGCCCAGTCCTACGACTCCAACCTTCTGTCCCTTTTGCACCTTCCAGTGCCGGAGCGGCGAATAAGTGGTAATACCGGCGCATAGCAGCGGCGCTGTGGCTGCAAGATCCATCCCCTTCGGAACGCCTACCACGAACGCCTCATCGACCACGATGCTGTCCGAGTACCCGCCGTAGGTCATCCCGCCCAGATGTTTGTCCGGCCCGTTATAGGTGAAGACCGGCATGCTATCGCAGAACTGCTCCTGACCCGCACGGCAGTTCGGGCAAGTGCGATCGGAATCAACCATACAGCCGACTCCCGCGAGATCGCCCTCTTTGAATTTCTTGACGTCTCTGCCCGCCTTCACCACGCGTCCCACGATCTCGTGTCCCGGCACACAGGGATAAACCGTCGGCGACATGTTCTCCCACTCGTTGCGCACCTGGTGGAGATCAGAATGACAGACACCACAAAATAAAATGTCGATCTGGACATCGCTGGAGCCGGGGTCACGGCGGTGAATGGAAAATGGTGCAACCTTGGAAGTCGCACTCTGTGCTGCGTAAGCCTTTGCACGATATCCCGCCGTTGCTCCGGTCGCACCTTTCTTATCTACGGTAATCGTGGACGCGGTCTCGCTCATGTCGGTAAGGTTCTCCTCTAGCCCATAGATGGCTTAAGAAGCGCAGTGGTTCCAATTAAATTCTAATCGCAACGTTGAAAGACGAATTCCAGTGGTCGGCAGAATCGTTAACAAAGCCTTAAATGAACGCAGGCGGGCCAACTGCTTCTAGTCCTTCGTCAACCACAAGAGAGCATCTGCTCGGGAGTCAAACCCAGGAAATTCGCGGCGGGAAAAGCCTCCGACCTGCTCGGCGATCTTCTCAGAAGACGCGGCACGGACCTTTGTATTCCGAACCCATGCCGATTTTCGCACGTAGGCCTTGTTAAAAACCGCTGTCTCTTTCATGACCCGAATGGCTTCGGCGTCAAAAGATGCGCCGGTAAAATCCGAGAGAATCAGCATTGAAGCGCGCGGATTAACCGCCACGATGTCTGGAAGCTTTCTGAAAATGCTTTCGATCTCGGAAGCCGAACAGTTCGAAAGATCGATCAGTAGGACGCGCTTACCCTTGTGGGTAATGAATTGAGTTCGATCCAAGAGCCTTGCTTTGGAGTCCTTTGGCGGCGATGCGTGGGACGGAGCAGGCGGAGGTCTGGTCATCCTTTGACTCGTTCCCGGGGGCTGATCCAGTAGATGTGTTTTAGCTACCAGCCGTCCCTGACGTCTGTGACCGATGTCACAATGAAGTTAAACCATTACTTAGGGCGGACTAAGTTGGGCGTAGGCGGGGATTTGTTGCGGCAGCTAAAATGGAACCGTTTGATCCGCAGTGGTAGTTCTCAGACTGAACCAAAGAGTCGTGATCATGCATCAAACGATTGACTTCACTAGGCTTCCCACCTAGTCTGGAAGTGGTTCTTTGAGTATGGCCATACCCACCAGTGGGGGCGTCACGGCTTCGACGGAGATGCTTGCGGCCAAGAGGCATGCCGGGGTGCACACACCCGTAATCGCGTGCAAAATGATAATTGCCAATCAACAAATGGCATACGCAGCCTAATTAATTAGGCAGCCGTTTTCCACCGCTTCGCCCTTGGGCGGTGAGCGAACGTCACACAGAGGGCTGCTCTTCTCCGCTACGTCTGGGCGGGGAAGTTAAGATCACAGGCTAGTGGCTAGCGTTTCTTGTCCGTTCTGAGCGTGGGCCGCGAACGTCCCGGGGGAAGCGCCGCAAGGCGCCAAACGCCTGGGGCATGAACGCGAATAAGCATGTAGTCTCTTGACCAGTAACCTTTTCGGACGCGGGTTCGACTCCCGCCGCCTCCACCACTATAAACTACTGATAATACACTAGTTATAAAAACGTAGGAAAAATCGTACAATAAACGTACAATGGATTTGGCAAAGAGGCCGAATTCATGCTCTCCGTCTACTCTCGCCACTATCCTCCCTGCCCTTCCGACGACATCAACTACAAACGTTGCCGCTGCCCAAAGTGGATCAATGGCATTCTCGGATCGGATGGCCCCTTCATCCGTCGCAGCGCCAAGAGCCGCAGTTGGGAAAAGGCTGAGGATTTCAAACGCAAGCTGGAAGAGGAATATGAGGCGAAGCAGCGAGGACTTGAAGAGGCCTCGCGGCCGAAGCCTGCTCTCGTAACCGTCAAAGATGCCGTGTCACGTTTTCTGACCAGCAAGCGCAATGAAAATTTGGCCGACTCAACTCTCGACAAGCTGACAACGATCTTCGAGAAGCAGTTCCTCGCATGGGCCACGTCCTACGGATTCGTACACATCACTGAGATTACGACTGCCGACCTGGAAGACTTTCGTGACACTTGGACCGATGGCCCACTCGCGAAGAAAAAGAAACAGGAGCGGTTGATCGGCTTCCTTTACTACTGCCTGCGACTCGGCTGGATCAAGTCGAATCCCGCTGTTCTGCTGGGTAGAATCCGAGCAGATGGTCCTCCGACGGATTACTTCCCTGCGCCCGAGTTCGACAAGATCATGGACGCAACCTACATCTATCAGCCCAAAGGCTGGGTGGAATGCCGGAACCAAGCAACGCGTCTGCGGATTCTGACTTTGCTCATGCGCTGGAGTGGACTGGCGATCAGGGACGCCGTAACTCTGGAACGGCGCCGGTTAAATGAACATGGCGAATTGTTTCTCTATCGTGCCAAAACCGGCAGTCCTGTTTACGTTCCGCTGCCTCCGGATGTGGCGGAGGCATTGAGAAATATTCCGCCAGGCCCCAGTCCCAATGCGCGCTATTTCTTCTGGTCTGGCAACGGCTCACCGAAGTCGGTAGTTGGCAATTGGCAGCGGAGTTTTCGACGCCTCTTCAAAATCGCAGACTTGCGCAGCGACGACGGATCGTCCAAGCGTTGCCATCCGCACATGTTGCGGGACACATTCGCGGTCGAGATGCTGCTTGCCGGAGTTCCGCTGGAACAGGTCTCAATGTTGCTTGGTCATAAAAGCGTGAAGATCACAGAGAAGCACTACGCGCCATGGGTCAAGGCGCGGCAGGAGCAGCTTGCGGTCAACGTCCGAAAGTCTTGGACTGTACTTGCTGCGGGCAACCAAACGAGAAAACGCAAATCGCCGAAGCGCGCGAAAAGCGCCTGACGGAGATTGTTTCCGTCTTTGCCAGGTAGTTGGATCTCTAGCTTGCTCTGCGTAGCTTTCGATGAACGCGGTGAAGAACTGTCTCAGGCACTCGGAGTGTCCGGTATCCGCGCTTGTGCAACTTTTCTTCTGTGCTCCAGTGAATCACGCCTGGTTCCTTTTCAAATATTTTGCGAACGGTCTTCTCGCTGAGTGCCCAGAGCTCGGCGATTTCGATGATCGAGTAGTGCTTCTCGCGAGCTAGTTCAATCGCCGGACCAGCCGAAGGGCCGGAAACCGTGTGGAGGGCGTGGGAGGACTCGGCTGGTTTTCGAGCGAATTCAGACATGACGTGACCTCAACCGCAGCTGGATGTTAACTAACTTGATTCCAGCCTTTCCAATTGTCCAATGAATTCTCGGGCGAGAGCTATTCCCAGCAGGAATAGCTGGCTCAGAACTGACAGAACTGCAGGTGGATGCCCCTAAAGGCTCGACCTTCCATAAACCGGACTTCTGGCTCGGATGTGTTTCGGGAGAGGAGCCAATTGTCGGAGGGCCCCTCCACTCGGTCGATGATAATCATCACTTCGGTCGAAAGCTTGGCCGTCCTAAACTGACTTCGACGGAGACGAATTTGTCTCTCTTTAGTTGATCGCCGACCGTCGCGGCCTCGACCATGCTTACGCAGTTTTATGGTAGCGGCAAGGGTGGACGTCACGGTAGAGGTGCGAATTTCGACCGGGCCTGCGAATGCGAGGAACCGCTCGTGTGTTCCTAGGTTTGTCCGTCCCAGATTTCCCTCAACGTTGCTACGCGATGTCGGCAAGGGTGTCGCACCCGTTGTCAATAGTTGACGCAAGGTCAGAATCCTCGCGGCTGCCTCGCAACCGTGCGGCATTCGCAATGTCGAAGTAAACAACATCACGTGGCTCTACTTGATATTGAATGCTCGCTGCCTGATAGATAACCCGAAGCATGATTCGAATGACTTCCGGGTTATCTCCGTCTTTGGTGACCCCTAATTTCACCAACTTCAGCCTCCCGTCCTCCTGTATGGCGATGTCCGGACTGGCTGAGAGTCGTACCGATCCGTGCGTGTAGTAAATCCGTGGGCGGGGAACTGTGATTCTCCTCCGCTGCCCGTAGATGTCCATGTAGCTTCTGATTGCCCGGAGATTATTCCTGAGCGACGCTTTGGCCTGGGGCGTTGTTGCAGACTCCAATTTCTTTTCCAGTGCCCGAATCTCGCGTGTTAGGTATTCACGGTCGTTGTCCTTGGCATGATAGAGACGGATAATTCGAATCGCCTTCGCATAATAGAGGACAATTGCCTGGGCTTCTTTGGACTTGGGTTTGAGGATGTTGCGCACGATCCGAGCTTTCTTGCTCGGGCCGGCCAGGACGAACTCCGCGAATCCCTTCGCAGATATTCGGATTGTCTTCATTGCATTACCTCGTAAAGATCTGTGTGCGCGTTCGCTCTTATCCGAGCAATAATCTGCCCGGTCAGACCGCCTTCTCGGATCCGGCCTTCGCGGTTAAAGGCGGAACTAGCAATTTGACACCGGGAAAGTAGATCGTGATGGGGTTCTCTGCAATCTGTGACTCGTTCTCCAACGCCTGACGTGCTTGCTGTGCGATTTCGGACCTATGAGTTTCCAGCTTTGGCACCAGCGAATAGATGTCAGTCGTGTCGATCAGAATCGTGCGGCACTGCTGAATATCGAACGGAATCTTGTCCGACTGACGGATGATGTGCACCGTCGGCAGCCCGCTCACGTGGCGGAGACATAGTTCATAGAAGACGTTTGGGTTGTGGAAAGAAAGATCCACTATTACCAACCTGGACCTGAGCACATGCTCCACAAGCTGAGGACCGATCATACCCGACTTCCCGATTAGGTCGGCACGGACTATCTTCAGTCCCAGCTCTGTTATTGCGGGTTCCACGACGTAGTTCAGGAATAAATCCGAGTGGCGACGCTCGGCGGTGTCTTCATCTCCGATTGGTGTGATATAGAAGCAAATTTTTGACCAATCGGAGGTTTCAGAGCTGGCCGGTGGCGCCCCGGCTATCGTGGAGGGTCGGGGTATTGCCGAAAACTCTACCACTTTCCCATTGGACGGCAGCTCCTCAATCGCGTGGTCGATTTTAAGCAACCGCTCGGCACCAGCAATCGTCTTTAGGAGGCCGAGGTACTTCGCGTTCACAATGAACGCGTCCGCACACTCCGCAAGATCAGCATCCGGCACTCCAGCCTCGCGCAATACATCGTGCATAACAGGTTTCGCTGGAAGCTTGTTGCCGGCGAACTTGTCGAATAGCGCCTTGAAGGGCGGAATGCCGCTTATCGCGAGCTCGAATCTTGCCTTGAGTTTTTCCTTCGGGTCTCCCTCCGCGTTGGTAGCCACGTTCCCTTTTGGCGTGAGCTCAAGGTGTTCAGCTATGTAGCTTCCTGTCGTGAGGCCATATCTGGCTGAATTCGTAACCAATTGCCGACTTGGCCCACTATCTGGCGATTTGTTTAGTGTGTCGAACAAGGTTAGTCTTCGGATCTTCCCCGTGCCGCCCGAGTGGGCCTGGATCGCGTCGGCTATTGTTAGGGCTTCCTGAAAGGAAAACGTAGGGAAGGGTTTGCTAGCTGCGCGGCCTGTGACTCGCTTCGCGTTCTTGGCGGCCGCTTTTCGGGCGTGGTGTTTCGTTTTTACCTGGGCAGGCTTGTGATTGTTGCTTTTCTGAGGAATTTCAGCAACCGGGACGCTGGCTGCAGTGGTGCTGTTCGACCTTGTCTCATTTCCAGGCATTCTTGCCTCCAATCGAATTCCCAGATCTCAACGATAGACCCGGCGAGTCAAGAGTGTCAATCCTTAAGTGCAGTCAAGTGTTAGGTTATTGTTGGCGTTACGGGCTGCAACCTGCTAGAACTTCTGTATGCACATAATTCAGGTGAAGTTGCTTGAGCTTTCGAAGAGCCAGAATCTCGCGAGAGTGAGTTTGCGTGAGATGGCTAGGCTAATTGGCCTGCCTCGTGAGTCTCCGCAAAAAATCAAGCACCACCTTCTACAACTCCAGAAGAGGGGATTTTTGGCGATCGACAGACCCAAGGGCCTAATGGAGCGCTCCTCCAACTCTCCGGCTTGGGCGACGGGGCTTCTCGATACGGGGTCTCGGCTGTTTTCGGTTCCGATCATTGGAACGGCAAATTGTGGGCCCGCGACGATTTTCGCGGAGCAGAATTTTCAGGGCTTTCTAAGGATATCTGGGAGGCTTCTTGGTCGGTCAAAGCCCGACGGCCTTTATGCGATCAAGGCGGATGGCACATCAATGAATCGAGCCGAAATAAACGGGAAGAAAATCGAGGATGGCGATTATGCGATTGTTGATAGTCGGCGCATTGCGGCTAAGAACAACGACGTGGTGGTCGCGATTTTTGACGATAGGGCGACCATTAAGCGTTTCATCGACGATAGGCAAAATGGACAAATAGTGCTACGCGCCGACTCTTCGTTCGACTACGAGCCCATTTATTTGCATCCTTCCGACGATTTCATGATTAGCGGGACGGTCGTCGATGTTGTGAAGAGGCCAGCTGAAACTTAGATTCCCCGTGGCACCCACTCTTGCAAATAAACGCGTCGTCCGGACGTCATCGCTGCGGACTTGCCTTTTTCATGCTGACAACTCGGGACGACCGCGGCAATTCAATTGGCTTTGGTGGACGGCGCTGGTAAGCATATCTGCGGAGGAAGGACCGGGCGAACTCGTTCGTCAATCGGGAATCGTCGTCTTTTCGCATAATCACACACGTTTGGAAGCACAATGACTCATCAGAAAGAGACTTTACCACCACACCTTCAGCGCGACAGCCCAGGGCCGCAGGTTTGGTGAGGATGGCCACGCCGACGTGCTCAGATACCAAGTGAATCGCCTCTTGTGGCGTAATAATGTCGTGCGCTCGCTTAGGAACAATTCCCTCGCGTCGTGCCGCATCCATGATTGCGTCATGAAGGACTGGATGAACTCGGCGCGCGAACAGAATCCATTCATCTTTGGCCAGATCTTGGAGCGCGAGGTGTTCTTTTTGGGCAGCCGCGTGGCCCTCTGGGAGAACCGCATAGAGGGGCGCCACTAGGAACGGCGAGGCCTCGATCTGAGAGTCCTTCGGCGGTGCCGTTACCAGGGCCAGGTTTAGTTCGCCTGCTAGAACACTCCGGACCAACTCGATTGAGAACTGACTGATCAGTCGAATGGCGAGCTTGGGGTACAGGGGGAGACGAACTGCAAGAAGGTCCGAAACCCAGGCTTGATCGGCTTCGTGCGAGTGCCCAATCGTCAGAACGTTTTCTGCTCCGTCATGGGTGGTACGTGCGAGATGAAAAGCCCGCTCCATATGCAAGACGAAGAGCGAGCCTCTGCGACGAACACTCGCCCAGCGTCGGTAAGCTCCACACGGACAACCCGTCGATTGTCACGAGTGAACAGGCGAAATCTAAGCTGTTTTTCGATCTCGGTGATCTGTCTGCTGAGCGCTGATTGGGTAAGGTTTAGTCT